>NZ_CP037755.1:0-4804510 GCF_004347775.1 Pseudocnuella soli | reverse complement strand
TGGAACGACCGTGCCTTACTGGCTCAGCCCGGCACACGCCGCTATATGGAAGAAGACCAGGCGAGCAGCACCGTAGGTTTCCGCTGCGCTATGGACCGCATGGGCAGCCCCGAAGGTAACAAACGCAAAACCGGCAACTTCTTTTAAAACACGCCGGCAAGCCCGATAAAAGTCTTTCCCTTCAATGTTTTGTAGGCCCTCCCCATAAAGGAGGGCTTTTTTATTTTGGATTAACGATTTGGGATTGACGATTGGTTGTAATACTTGTATAAACCGTCACTACGTTGCGCAGTGATTACCCCCTCAATCGTAAATCCATTTGGGTACCTTTGCACCGTATGCACACGGAGCAACTTTATTCCATTTACCAACAATATCCCTCGGTTCAAACCGATACCCGAAAACTAAGATCCGGCGACCTGTTTTTTGCGCTAAAAGGCCCCAGTTTTAACGGCAATGCATTTGCGCAGCAGGCATTGAACATGGGCGCCGCATATGCGGTAATTGATGAAGCGGAATACAGCATTGAGGGCAAAACCATTCTGGTTCCGGATGTGTTACTGGCGCTGCAGGACCTGGCCCGCTACCACCGGCAGCAACTGCCCATTCCGTTTCTGGCCATCACAGGCAGCAATGGTAAAACCACCACCAAAGAGCTGGTACATGCGGTGCTTTCCACCACGTTTACCACATACACCACCGAAGGCAACCTGAACAACCATATTGGCGTGCCGCTCACCATTCTGAAGATCCGAAGCGATGCACTGATGGCAGTGATTGAAATGGGCGCCAATCACCAAAAAGAAATCGAACTGTATTGCACCATTGCACAGCCCACGCATGGCCTCATCACCAACTGCGGCAAAGCGCACCTCGAGGGATTTGGCGGCGTGGAAGGTGTGCGGAAAGGCAAGGGCGAGTTGTTTGATTATTTGCGCACCAGGCCTGATGCAACGGCTTTTGTAATGCAGGATTATGATTACCTAAAGGAAATGAGCCGCGGCATTGCGCACATCATTACTTACGGCACCAATGCCGCAAACGTGGTGGGCACTGTAGCACAAAGCGACCCGTTTTTAGCAGTAGCGTTTACGCAAGGTTTGCAGCAAGAGGTGAACACACAACTGGTGGGCGGATATAACCTGCCCAATGTGTTGGCCGCCGCCGCGGTAGGGCTGCATTTTGGCGTGCCGCCGGAACAAATCAAATCGGCTATTGAGCATTATACGCCAACCAACAGCCGGTCGCAACTGGTGCAGCGCGGCAGCAACAACATTATTCTCGACGCTTATAATGCCAACCCCAGCAGCATGAAGCTGGCGGTGGAAAACCTGGCCCGTGCCGCGGGCAACCACAAAATATTGGTGTTGGGTGCCATGGCTGAACTCGGCGCAGAAAGCCTGGACGAGCACCAGCAACTGGTGGCTGAAATAAACAAATATGCCTGGCAACATGTAGTGTTGGTGGGCGGCGATTTTTTAAAGCTGCAACACCCCTACCAAAGCTTTGCTACGGCTGCCGAAGCAGGCCAGTGGTTGCAGAGGCAACAGCCGCAACAGGCTACGATGCTGATCAAAGGATCGAGAAGTACCGGTATGGAAAAAGTGCTGGAATATATTTCGTGAATGGGCGCAGGTGCGTGACGCATTGTACAGCAGTAGCAAGTCATTGACCAACGCCTTCAAAAACAAACGCCATGAGTACCATTCAACCGCCCCGCGGCTATCTTGCTTCTGTTTTTGGTTGCTACTGCCCCCGCTGCCGTGAGGGCAAGTTGTTTAAAAATAAAGTAACGGCGAAGATCAACCGAAATGTGGACATGCATGAGCAGTGCCCGGTTTGCGGCCAGATCACCGATATTGAAGTAGGCTTTTATTACGGCACCGGCTATGTAAGCTATATGCTGGCGGTTATTGTCAGCGGCATCACCTTTGTGGCCTGGTGGCTGTTCATTGGCTTTTCTTTTTCCGACAACCGCTTTGGCTGGTGGATTGGCATCAACGCGGTGCTGCTTATTCTGCTGCAGCCCTGGCTCATGCGGCTGTCCCGCAGTTTGTGGATTTCCTGGTTTGTGCGCTACGATCCGCATTGGAAAGAAAACAGCCCGACCCATTACGAGCGGATTGTAAAAGAACATATGGGTAACTGGTAGTGTAACGGCTACGGGCAAATGAAATAAACTTGGCGATAAAAAGCAAAAAAATACATTGGGGTGTCAGCAGTTTTAGCAACAATCATCCCCCGTCGATAGCATGTTTGAATGTTAGAGTTCGGCATGACAACCATAAAGTTTAAAAATGCTATTCGATAGCAATAGGGTATAAAAAGTAGCCCAGTGGTTTATCGCGACGCCAATCTTTAGCCGACATAAGCCTGGCGTTTTCCATAAAAAAAACATCACTGAACTGAACCAAATGCAAAGGTTCAGTGCAGTGATGTTGTATAACGTTGTTTCGAGTTTTTATGTGCTACTTCAAAACTTTCACTGTTTGATTACTACCTGTGTAGCCACCAATATTCCCGATGTATCGAATATGGCAACAATATATGCACCGTCGGTAAAATCGGCCAGCGAAATGGAGATTTCGTTGTAACCCACAACAACATTCAGTGGCTGTTGCAATAATTGTTTGCCGTTCACATCCATCACCAATGCTTTGCCTGTAAAGTTCACCGGCGACTGAAACTGCAGCTTGAATGCACCATTGGTTGGGTTAGGCGTAACCTTTACCGAATTGATTGCTTTGAGCAATTCCGCATTGGCATCGCTGCCCGGAATGGCCTGCGGTGTAACGTGGTAATTGGTGGTCACCGCCTGGCCATCGGGGTTGGTGATAATGAGGGTGTAGGTGCCGGCAGCTTTGTTGCGGGTGTTGAGGCGCACTTTTATCTCCGTGGGGCTAATAAACGTAACGTTGCTCACCGGGATGCCACCTGTCGATTTTACTGAAAGCCTGTTGTAGCCCGGCCCGTTTCTATCTGCGCCAGGGTCAAAAAATCCCGACCGGTCAATGGACAGTCCTTTAATAGTCAGCACTGTATCCCGCCTGCTTGAGATGAGCCCCAACGGCATAGGTGTGGCAGGTGGCGGCGCTTTTAGCTGCACGGCCCGGGTGCCGTAGCTATCATCCACATTGGTATATTCCTGGAAGGTCCATAGCGTTTGGTCGTCGTCGGGGTCCACCACCGTTTGGCTATAGTCGCCCCAGCGGCCAATATAGTTGCCATACACCAATGCGTACAGTGCTTTTGTGTTGGTAACCCGCATGGGTGCGTTGGTAGTGCCCGCCGCATCGCCTGCAAAGCGGTCCGCCACAAATACATTGAGTCGTTTGTTAAATGCTGCGGTAGTACCGCCCAATAGCGCATGTCCCTGGCCGTTAGCCATGATGCTGGGGTTGAAATACTGGATGGCCCGCCGGCCACTGGGCTTGTCATCGTGCACCGTGCCGTACTGGCCGATGGAAGGACGGGAATAGATATTACCGACTTCATACCATCGCGATGCAGTGCGGGCTTCGGCAACATACGCATCATCGGGTACAAAACCCCCGGCACGGTTTACGCCAATGGCATGGGCCGTCCACAAGCTGCTGGTGCCGGTAATTTTATTTTTATGAATATTGGCCACCAGCAATCTTCCATCCAGCGCATCAATAGGCATGGGGCTGCCAATGGCCGTTACATCGCGTGGAAAATTAAACGGCTGTACCGGCAGTTCGCCGACCGTTCCGCCGGTGGGTACGCCAGATGCATTGAAGGAAATAGAAGCCAGCGAAAGTGCATCGGTAGTTACTGAAAGACCTGCAAAAAAACTTTGCGAAGCAGCCGGGTCGTCGTTGTGTACGCCCTGCGGTACAAACATGCCGCCACCGGTAAACGTGACGTTGGAAATGCCACCCAGTTTTAATCCATAGATCACCAGTTGTCCGCGGGTCAGCCTGCGTTTATCCAGTAAAAAACCGACAAACTGAACCGAGTCAACCGTAAAACCATTGGGGCTAAAAAAGTTTACACCACCGATCACCACTGCATTGCGGTCTACGCCCATGCGCGGAAAATCGAGAAATGGCGCCAAGGGCGCTGCCGGGTTGTAAGGAATAACGGCGCCTGCACGAAACCGGTAGTACAAAAAGCTGGTCGATTCATCGAGCCGTTCGGCATCGCTTACCGCCAGCATAATGTAGTTGTTGGCTTGCTGCGCGTTTACCTCCATCGCACTGAAAAACCAGCGGCGGGTAAGCCGGTCGAACCGTACATGCGGGTCCACTGCATAGCTGCCTGCAGGTAGCGCCGGTGCAAAAAAATCATCCAGCAGCATAAAGATTTCTTCCGGTGCATGTTTGCGCGATGTGCCTTTTGGCGTAGTCATTGCCTTTTCGGTTACGCTTCGTTTTTCGAACACTTTGATGCTGGCATTGGTGGCCACCACCACCTGGCTGCCGCTTACGGCGCCGTTGGGGTCCGGCGGGGTCATATAAGGTGCTTCTTCAAAAGAGGCCGCCAGGTAGTTGGACCATACATTGGGTGGTACATCATCTTCGGCGGCATCGTCTGCTTCATCTCTGTCATCGGCGGCCTCGGCCCGCGACAGGCTTTCTTCGGCATCATTGCCCATGTTTTTTTCAACGCCACCGGGTTTGAACTTCTTAAACTTCCGGTATTCCATTTTGTAGCGTATGGGTGTGCGCATTACCGGGGGGCGGGTAGCATCCATGGTGCGGGCCTGCTGTGTGGCAAATGTTTTTTTGCGGATGGCATTTTCGCCATACACCGCCTGCAGGTCGGCTTTCTTAAGTTGTTGGGCAAATGAGGGAATACAAAAGATCAAAAATGCTGGCAGTAAAAAGTAGAAGATTCTTTTCATAAACGTTAGCGGTATTGGGTGAAGAAATAAATAGACGGCTGAAAAGAATAGGGCAGGCAGGCTAGGGCAGGAGCTTCAATGGTTGATACAATGTACAATAAAAACTGTTGAACGTGCAAGCGTTTTTCGTAATATTTATAGCTTTTGTTTTCAGTCTTTGAGGGTCGTTGTAGCTGCTTAAACGGTAGGCTGTCTGTTGCATTTTACTGTTAGGCAATTATAGCGGGATTGGCTGCAGCGCATGGTTATGCGAAAACAAATTTTTTGGCCCGGAGCAGGCGAAATATATTGTAATCTTTTACCAGATCGTTTGCCTGCATGAAAAAAGGAAGGCCCCTTGTTTTTATTGTTTCCTCGGTATTACTGTCCCTTGCATTTTATTTATGGAACCCTTTTGGTGCAGCCGCCGATGCCAACCGGGTAATTGCCATTGGCGTATTAATGGTGGCGTTGTGGCTCACCGAATCGTTGCCCATGGCGGTAGTGGCCCTGTTGCCGCTGGTGTTGTTTCCCCTGCTGGGCATTGCGCCGCTCGATACCACGGCCACTTCATTTGCCAATCCGGTGATCTTTTTATTCATGGGCGGTTTTATGATTGGGCTGGCTATTGAAAAATGGAACCTGCACCGCCGCATTGCTCTCAATATTGTGCGCCTTACCGGCACCAGCGGCAACCGCATCGTGCTGGGTTTTATACTAGCCACCGGCGGCATTTCCATGTGGCTGAGCAACACGGCCACCACCATGATGATGTTTCCCATTGCCCTTTCGGTAATACAAGTGCTCGACGAGCAAAAGCCTGAAGGCCGCATGGACCATTTTGCCCTCACCATGATGCTGGCCATCGCACTGGCCTCTAATTTTGGCGGCATCGCCACTATTATTGGCACGCCGCCCAACGTGGCGTATGCAGCTTATATGCAAAAAAAATACGGCGCCGGTCCAGGGTTTTTCAACTGGATGATGTTGTGCATGCCGCTGGCCATTGTGCTGCTGTTGCTGCTGTATGTGGTAATGGTAAAATGGCTGTACCCTAATGGGCTGAAAGCAAGTGTGCAAACCAGCGGCGTGATCCAGGGCGAACTGGCGAAACTGGGCAACATGACGGTGGCCGAAAAGCGGGTACTTGGCGTGTTTGCCCTCACTGCTTTTTTGTGGATCACCAAAGACCTGATCAATAAAACCGGGGCGGTCAAAATCGACGACAATATGATTGCCATTGGCGGTGCCATTCTCCTGTTTGCGCTGCCGTCGGGGAAAGGAACTGCGCTGCTAGAGTGGAGCGATACCCGCAACATGGCCTGGGGCATTTTACTGCTTTTCGGCGGCGGTATTGCGCTGGCCGGTGCGTTGGAGCGGGCCGGTCTGATCGAGCAATTGGGCGCCTGGTTTGCCCAGTTTGCCGGCAACGGATTGCTGCTGGTTTTGCTTGTTACGCTGATCTCTGTTTTTTTAAGCGAAGTAATGAGCAACGTGGCGCAGGTAATCGTATTTGCGCCGGTGGTGTCGGCACTGGCCGATGCACTGCACGTAAATCCTTACCTGTTGGGCATCCCCATGACGCTGGCCGCCTCCTGCGCTTCGATGTTGCCGATGGGCACGCCACCCAACGCTATTGTATTTGCCAGCGGCTATATTAAACTGCACCAAATGACCCGCGTGGGCCTGGTGATGAACCTGATTTCGATATTCCTCATCACGCTGTTTTGCTGGTATGTGCTGCCGTTGGTGATGTAGGGAGGAGTCGGAAGTCCGAGGTCGGAAGTCGGAAGAGGAAGTGTGCAGAAGTGAAAAGTCCTCCAGGTTTTGAAAGCGACGGCTTTCAAAACCTGGAGGACTCTTTATTGTAAAATCAAATCAAATTTCTTTCGGCTGTCTCTTGCCTCTTGCCTCTCGTCTTCCGACTTCGGACTTCCAACTTCGGTCTTCTTAGAACGTCGGGCAATTCAGCTTCCGTGCATTCGGGTCGCGGTGCTGGCGGATGTAGATGAGTGAGATTTCCGAGCCGCCCCGCATATTGGAAGCGGGTTTCAGTTTAGAGGTATTGACATCGTAAGTGGCGCCCAGGTGAAACTCGCCAAACTGCAGGCCTACGTAAGGAATAAACGAGTCGCCTACGCGGTACCAGGTACCCAGGTACAGGTTGGTAGGGTTGGTGGGATCGGCATTCAGGTTCATCATATAGGCACCGCCAAACACCGTGTTGGTGGCATTGGCCTGGCGGCTGTGGTTGGCGCTGAAATGGAGGGCATCCAATCCGCCTTCAATGGGGTGCATATAACCCGCCTGGAACGTAATGCGCGGCTCCAGCAGGTAGTTGCCGCCGCGGAACGATTCCTTGGGCCGGTTGATGTGGTACATCGATACGCCGGCGTACATGTTGTTGAGGCCGTTGGTAGTGCCGTTGTACAAAATGCCCGCGTTTACATCTACATAAGCCACGTTTATTTGCTGCGCCGAAAAAACTTCATTGGTTACACCGGTAAAACCCAGCGAGGTAAGCTGGTCTTCAAACTTGAGGCTGGTAATGTCGAGGCGTTTGTTTACAAAAGTGCCCTGGAAACCCACGCCCAGTTGGTGGTATCCGTCTTCATCCAGCCCTTTGTGATAAGCGGTAGAAATGCCGAGGAAAGTGTTTTTTAAAATGCCATTACCGCTTTGGTCCTGGAAAGCCAGCAGGCCCACGCCGAACTGGTCGATCTCGGGAATGCGGTTTTTTAATATTCCAGCATCAATCGATGCAGTATAAGTAGTAAACGCATTATTGATGGTAGGCCACTGGTTGCGGTAGTTGGCCGCCACACGCAGGTCGCCATTGAATTTGCCGGTAAGTGCAGGGTTTAGCGTGAGGGGTGAAGCAAAGAACTGTGAAAAGTTTGGGTCTTGTGCCGATGCACACAGGCCCAGCAAACACAGCGAGATTACGGTTAAAAGCTTATTCATTTTTCGCACAAGAGTTAGGAAGTTTCAAAGTACGAAAAAAAGAACGGTACCAAAAAACGAAAATAGATGTGTGGAGGGCAGGAACTCGTTCTATGCCTGTATTTTAGCGCCAAACGCCAGGTCGCCGGCATCGCCCAGGCCCGGAACAATATAGCCCTTCGCGGTCAGCTCATCGTCGATGGCGCCGCACCAGATGGTGGCAAGCGGCACTTGGCGCCGCACATACTCGATGCCTACCGAGCAGGCAATGGCGCAAACGATATGAATGCTTTTAGGATCGCCTTCCTCTTGCAGGTACTGTACCGCTTTTGCCAGCGAGGCGCCTGTGGCCAGCATGGGATCGGAAACGATCAGGATGCGGTTTTCAATCTCGGGAGAAGACAGGTATTCGATGGCAATTTCAAAGTCGCCGTCCGCATTGTGTTTGCGGTAAGCCGAAATAAAAGCGTTGTCGGCCTTATCAAAATAATTAAGCAGGCCCTGGTGCAGCGGCATACCGGCACGGAGCACGGTGGCCAGCACAGGCTGTTCAGATAGGGTGTGGCATAGGGCCGTGCCCATAGGTGTTTGCACTTCCCGCTCTTCGTAAGCCAGACGTTTGCTGATCTCAAAAGCGGCCACTTCGCCAATGCGTTCGAGGTTGCGGCGAAACCGCATCCGGTCGGTTTGTACCTGCACGTCCCGCAACTCTGCCATCCAGTTGCTTACCAGCGAATGTTCCCTGCTTAAGTTAATGATCATGATGTTGGCGATTTTTCCCGGCGGCAAAGCTAAGGGATAGTTGGGAGTTGGGAGATGGGAGATGGGAGTTGACAGTTGGTAGTTGATAGTTGATAGTGGTGTTGTGCCGTTACTGAAATGCCTTCGTCCATCCGTCATTGCGAAGCGCAGCGGTGGGGTTGTATGTAAATGGGTTTCCCGCGCCGAAGCAATCCCCCATTTGCCCAAGTGGTTTGAACGGGCTGATAGTATTGGAGATTGCTTCGGCGCACCACTTTTCCCTAACTACATTACTGCCGCTGCGCCTCGCAATGACGCTTCACATTGTTCAACAACCCGCTAAAGTATTTACTCATTAATACTCCCGACTCAGAACTATCAACTATTAACTACCAACTGTCAACTCCTGACTTCCAACTCCCATCCGCCAACTGTCAACTGTCATCTCCCCACTCCCCACCTACGCTTATCTTCGCGACATGGTGTATAAAGTCATTGGTTTGATGAGTGGCTCTTCACTCGACGGGCTGGATATTGTTTTTACCGAACTGCATGTAAATGGCGGCAAATGGAGTTTTGAAATAATAGCCGCCGAAACTTACCCGTACGATGCACACTGGCAGCAACAGCTCCAAGATGCACCGAAGCTTTCTGCGCTTGATTACCAGTTGCTACACACGGCCTATGGCCATTATTTAGGCGCAGCCGTCAACCAGTTTATAGAGGCGCACAACCTGCATTACCAGGTGGCCCTGGCCGCGTCGCATGGGCACACCACTTTTCACCTGCCGGCCCTGCGCATGACCGGCCAGCTGGGCGATGGCGCCGCTATTGCCGCCGCAACGGGGCTGCCGGTGGTAAGCGACCTACGGGCACTGGATGTGGCGTTTGGCGGGCAGGGCGCACCCATTGTACCAATGGGCGAAAAGCTCTTGTTTTCCGATTATAACCTCCTACTCAATATTGGCGGCATTGCCAACCTCACGGTAAATACGGGCGGTGCGTATGCTGCTTTCGACATTTGCCCAGCCAACCGCGTGTTGAACAGTCTGGCCCAAACAGCGGGCCAGGAGTTTGATGCCGGTGGTTCGCTTGCTGCATCCGGCGAAGTAGCTGATGCCTTGCTGGCTCAATTAGATGCGCTGGATTATTATGCGCTGCCGGCGCCCAAATCGCTGGCCAATACTTTTGGAACCGATGTGGTGTTGCCCATGATGGCGTCGGCGGGCTTGCCGGTGCAGAATGCTTTGCGTACCTATGTGGCACACGTGGTGGCCCAAGTGGTGCGGGCTGTGCAGGTAGGGGGCCAACAGCCGCAGGGCAGTAAGATGTTGGTTACCGGCGGTGGTGCGTTCAACGATTTTTTGGTGGCCGAACTGGGCAATGCCCTGCAACCGCTGGGTATAGAAGTAGTGGTGCCGGAAGCCAACGTGGTTAATTTTAAAGAAGCCCTGATCATGGCCTTGCTGGGCGTGCTGCGCTGGCGGCAGGAAGCCACGGTGCTGGCATCGGTTACCGGCGCCAGCCGCGATTCGATCGGCGGCGCTGTGTGGATTGGCCAGGAAGCGTAGCGTTCTGTTCAACAACCTGGCGCTTCTGTTCAAAAATTTTTTGCCGCTCAAACAGCATTTTTGCCGCTGGTGGTGTCTGAATATATATCACTGTTGTTGCACCGCTGAGGTTGAAAGCTATAGAGTTTGTCTTGAAAAACATAACTGCTGCTTCGGCCGCTAACGGGCCGCGGCCCTTTGAAAGGATTTGTATTTAAAAGAATTAATGCTAAAAGAAAAAATAAAGGCCCGTTGTTCCGTACCCTTGTTTGTACGAAATAAGGCGCAAGCAGGTGCCGATATTTTGCAGGGCAGAATGTGGCTTTTGGTCTTGTTCATTTTAGCATTAACGCCGGCAGCAAATGCGCAAAACGGCTTGTTTGCCACCCCGGCCGGAAAGGTTTCATTTTTTTCCAAAGCACCCCTTGAAGACATCGAAGCAGAGAACAATGCCGCTTCTTCTTTGTTGAATACAACGAACAACGAAGTGTCGGTGCGGATACCGGTAAACAAGTTTGAGTTTCCGAACGACCTGATGCAGGAGCATTTTAACGACGACTTTTTGGAAACGGCAAAATACCCGGGGGCAACGTTTAAAGGGAAAATCAACGAAGTAGTGACCTGGAACAAGCCCGGAACCTACACTGTAACGGCAACAGGCGTGCTCAATATCCATGGCGTAAGCCAGCAGCGCACCATTAAGGGAACGGTGCAGGTGGCGCCCAACAGCTTGCGGCTGGAGTCGGCTTTTGTGGTAAAACTGGCCGATTTTAATATCAAGATCCCAACCCTGTTGTTCCAGAAAATATCGGAGCAAATTGAAGTAAAGTGTTTATTTGTTTACGGACCATATAAATAGGCAGGAGACAAAACGGTACCGGCTATCCATGCAACGGCCACAAAGGCTAAGGGTGAATAAATTGTTGGATAGCCGCCGTTTTTCAACAACGGAAGTAACGGTATAGAAAGGATGTTTTTGTTTTTTTAGACCTCTGGTTTTTTTGCTTGCACCCGAGGTTTACACGAGAAAATACAGGAGTACAAAAGGAGCAGACCTGGTAGTGTCTGCTCCTTTTTTTACATCAGTTGAAACCGGTCGCCATCGAACAGGCCAAGGTCGCTTAGTTTGAGGTGCGGGATGACCAGCAACGCCATAAACGAAAGCGTCATAAACGGTGCGGCCAGCGGTGAGCCCAGGCTTTTAACTGCTGCATCCAAATCAGTGTATTGAGCGGCCACCTGCCAGGCATCGTCGGTGCTCATGAGGCCCGCAACGGGCAGCGGCAACACCTGAACGCCAGCATCGGTAGCCACCGAAAGTCCACCCTTTTGTTCCACTACGGCATTTACTGCAGCAGCAATATCATCATCATTTACACCAACGGCTACAATGTTGTGCGAATCATGCGCAACCGATGAAGCCAGTGCGCCGCTTTTTAATCCAAAAGCCTTGATAAAAGCAACGGCTGGCGGTGCATTTCGGTACCGGTTTACCACCACTATTTTCAATACATCACTTTCCGCATTGCTTACCAATTGATCATCTTTCAAAGTGGCGGGCAGCCAGAGTTGGTTAGTGATCAGTTGCCCTTCAAGGGCTTCAATTACCGACATCAGTAACTGGTCACCTTCCTGCCGCACCGGGTATTGTTTGGCGGTAATGGCCAGTGCCGCTGCGTTTATTTTACTGCAGGCAAAATGATTGATCGGGTTTGCCCGTGTGCTTCGTTCAATGAGGCTGCGACCGTTGTCTGCTACCAAGGTTCCCTGTATGTAGGTTTGCACCACTGCAAACTGCTGTAGGTTGTTTACCAAAATAAAATCGGCGCTATCACCGGGCTGCAGCTGGCCCACATCGAGGCGGTAATGCTGCACCGGGTTGATGCAGGCGGCCTGCAACACATGAAATAGTGGTATGCCCTGCGCCACGGCCCGTGCACACAAATGGTTGATGTGGCCCAGCAGCAGGCTGTCGGGGTGCTTATCATCGCTGCAAAACATGATGCGATCGGGATAGTCGTGCAGCAGCGGAATAAGGGCCTCAAAATTTTTGGCGGCGCTGCCTTCGCGGATCAGCACCTTCATGCCTCCTTCCAGCTTTTCGCGGCCTTCCGCTTCGCTAAAACATTCGTGGTCGGTGGATGGCCCTGCTGCAATGTATCGGCGTGCATCATCGCCGCGCAAGCCCGGCGCATGGCCATCAATAGGTTTGTTCCATTTTTTAGCAGCCGCCATTTTTGCCAGCATATCCGCATCGCCAGCCAGCACGGCGGGAAAGTTCATCACTTCGCTCAGGTACTTTATTTCGGGCTGCGCCATCAGGGCTTCTATATCGGCTGCCGATACCACGGCGCCTGCAGTTTCGAACTGCGTGGCGGGCACGCAGGGCGGTGCGCCAAAGTTGAAATGAAACGGCACCGTCTTTCCATTTTCAATCATAAACCGGATACCTTCCATGCCGCAAACATTGGCAATTTCGTGGGGATCGCTTACGGTAGCCACCGTGCCATGCACCACCGCCATGCGGGCAAATTCGGACGGCACCAGCAGCGAGCTTTCGATATGCACATGTGCATCCACAAAGCCCGGAAGTGCATACGGCAATGTTGGATCAGGTTCGTTGGTTGCGCTCCATTCAATGCGCTGGATTTTACCATCCGCAATATGAATGGTGCCGGGTTGTATGCTTTGTGCTGCAATCTGTACAATGTTGGCGCTAATGGATTGTTGCATGCCGGGAGTTTGTGCGAAAATACCAACGCAGCGCATAGCCGTCACCAATGTTTTAACCTTGATGTGGCGCATTATTTACCGCGCTGAGTTTTTTGCTTTTTACTTAAAAAAAAACCTAATTTGTCCGGCAGTTATGCATGCCGTTTGCAAAAAGCCAGCGGCATGCCTCCCTTTCAAATCAACTATATGTATACCACCACAATCAAACGTGCCGTACTGGGCGCCTGCATTCTTTTTTCCGGCATGGCCGCAGTTGCACAAACCGCCGACGAAATCATTGACAAGCACCTTACCGCCATTGGCGGCAAAGACGCCTGGCAAAAAATCAACTCCATCAAACAGGAAGGAAATGTGCAGGTGCAGGGCGCCGATGTTGCCGTCTCCATCACCGTATTGCACGGCAAAGGCAGCCGTCAGGATATTGCCGTAATGGGCATGAGCGGTTACCAGATTCTGACGCCCACTGCAGGCTGGAGCTATATGCCGTTCCAGGGGCAAACCAAACCCGAACCGGTAACTGCGGACCAATTGAAAGAAAGCGCCGACAGCTACGATGCACATGGTGCGCTGGTAAATTTTAAGCAAAAAGGCCACAGCGTGGAGTACCTGGGCAAAGAAGATATTGAAGGCACCGAAACCTATAAACTGCGGGTAACACACAAAAGCGGCAAAACCGAAACCATCTTTGTGGACCCGGCATCTTACTACATTGTGCGGACCATTACCAAGCAAAAAGCAAACGGCCAGGAAATGGATGTTACCACCAACCTGTCTAATTACAAAAAGCTCCCCGAAGGCATTGTAGTGCCCATGAGCATTGGCCTGCCATTTGGCGAACTCACCATTACGAAAGTGGAAGTGAACCCGCCGGTTGACGAGAAAGTATTCAAGCCCGAAAATTTATAACGTGATGAAAACCCGGAGCCTTTTTCCGGGTTTTTGTTTACACCTTTTTGAACCACGAAGACACGAAGGACGTGAAGCAGCACGAAGAAACCTCTTGGTGTTACTTGCTACCCTTCGTGTCTTCGTGGTTCCATTCTGCTCCACCAAAATTCAGCACATGAGACTCCTCCTTCTTTCCACCGCTTTAGTGGCGGGCATTACTGCCGCTGCGCAAACCAAACCTTCTTCGGCCACCTTCGGCATGCTGGAAGCCCGCTGGCTGGGGCCCGGCACCATGAGCGGCCGGATTACCGCCATCGATGGGTCCGCACAGGATGGCAAAACCATTTACGTAGGCACCGCAGGCGGCGGTATTTGGAAAACCACCAACGCCGGTGCATCGTTTAAACCCATTTTTGATAAATACTGCCAAAGCATTGGCGCCCTGGCCATTGACCAGCAAAACCCCAAAGTGATTTATGCCGGTACCGGCGAAAGCAATATGCGCAACTCGGTAAGCATTGGCAACGGCTTATACAAAAGCACGGATGGCGGTGAAAACTGGACGCTGCTGGGCCTCGACAGCACCGAGCATATTGCCAAGGTGGTGATCGACCCCGCCAACCCCAGCACGATTTATGTAGCGGCGCCGGGCCCGTTGTGGCACAGCAGTCCGCACCGTGGTTTGTACAAAAGCACCGACGGCGGCAAAACATGGGAAAAAAGCCTGTATATATCTGCCGATGCCGGTTGTGCCGACGTGTCGGTTGATCCCAAAAACCCGCAGACGGTTTATGCCACTACCTGGGAGTTCAGGCGTACGCCGTATTCGTTCAGCAGTGGCGGCAAAGGCAGCGGCATTTATAAAAGCACCGATGGTGGCAAAACATGGAAAGAATTAAACAAGGGACTTCCGCCCAAACCCTTTGGCCGCACGGCTTTGGCGCTGGCGCCATCGGCACCATCCAACCTGTTGGCTATTGTAGAAAATAAAGAAACGGGCCTCTATATTTCTGCCGATGGCGGCGAAACTTGGAAGCAGCAAAGCGCCACGTTTAATGTTACGGCGCGGCCATTTTATTTCAGCACATTGGTAGTTGATCCCAAAGATCCGAAGCGGGTGTATCGACCGGCATATTCGTTTGCTTATTCCGATGACGGCGGTTTTTCATTTGCCGAAGCTTCATCGGAAGGCGGCTGGGTGCACAGTGATCATCATGCACTTTGGATCGACCCGGTTAATACCAACAAATTGTACCTGGGCACCGATGGAGGCGTGTACCTGAGCCTCGACCGCGGTGCTACGTGGCAGTTTTTTGGCAATTTGCCCGTAGGGCAATTTTATCATGTGGCCCTCGATAACCAGCAGCCCTACCGCATTTATGGCGGCTTGCAGGACAATGGCAGCTGGGTGGCGCCTTCGGCTTTTCCGGGTGGTGTGGGCAACGGCAACTGGATGGCCATTTATGGCGGCGATGGCTTTTGGACCATCCCCGATCCGATCGATCCTAAAATTGCCTATGCCGAATACCAGGGCGGTAATATGGCCCGCATCAACCTGTCTACATTAAAGTCGGTAACCATCAAGCCCACTACGGGCCACGGCGATGAAAAGCTGCGCTGGAACTGGAATACACCCATTGCTACCGGAGCGGCTAATCCGCGCAACCTGTATGCAGGCGCACAGTACCTGTTTAAAAGCGTGGACAAGGGCAGCAACTGGGTACGCATTTCTCCCGACCTAACGACCAACGATAAGCGAAAACAAGACCAGGAAGCAAGCGGTGGCATTTCGGCTGATAACACTTCTGCCGAAAACCATTGTACCATTTTTACCATTGCCGAATCGCCACTGGATGAAGCAATGATTTGGGTGGGTACCGATGACGGCAACCTGCAGGTAACAAAGGATGGCGGAAAAACATGGACCAATGTTTCGAAAGCTGTTGCTGCTGCTGGCGTGCCGGCGCAAACATGGGTCAGTTCCATCGAGCCATCGCGTTTTGATAAAAATTGGGTGTACGCCACGTTCGACAACCACATGTATGGCGATCATAAAACCTATAGCGCTGTATCAAAAGATGGTGGCAAAACATGGACGATGTGGCAAAGCAGCGAGTTCACTGGTTTTGCACATAAAATAAAAGAAGACCTCAAGAACAAGGATCTTCTTTTTATCGGCACCGAAATGGGATTGTTTGCCACGCTGGATGGCGGTGCCAATTGGTTTCGTATGAAAAACAAAATTCCCGATTACACGCTGGTACGCGATATACAAATTCATCCACGCACCAACGACCTGGTGCTGGGCACACATGGCCGCGGTGTGATTGTGGTGGACGACATCAGCCCCATGCGGGAGCTGACGCCCCAGATCCTGGAAAAAGAAGTGCACATATTTGCCACGCCTGCACTGCCCATTAATATGGGTAGTTTGGGTGCTGCAGGCTTCCCGTCAACCGGCGGGTGGAACGGTGGCAACCCGCCCAACATCCAGCCCTTGCAGTACTATTTAAAAGACCGCCTGATGAGCGGCGATGTGAAGATTGATATTTTGGACAGCACGGGTAAACTGGTGCAAACCATTCCGGGTGGCAAGCGCAAAGGCGTGAACAAAGTGTACTGGAACTTGCGCATGAACCCGCCGAAAGTGGCTGCTGGCGGCACCAAGATCGATGCTTCGGGTTTTACCGCACCGATGGTGTTGCCGGGCACTTATACCATGCGCCTGAAAGTGGGTGAAAGGGAGTATAAACAAAACCTGACGCTGCTGCACGACGATGCCAATCCCGATTTTACCCTTGCCGACCGCAATGCGCAATATAAGACGGCAATGGAACTGTATGCGATGCAGGAAGAATTGGCGCGAACTGTGGAAACCATCAATACGCGGCAGGCCCAACTAAAAGCGCTGGTAGCAAAAGAGGGCGATGCTAAGGCCAAAAAGGCATTGCAAGGCTACCACGATGAGTTGGAAACGCTGCGCAGCACGCTTTTGGCCACGCAGCAAAAAAGTATTTTTGCCGATGAAGTGCGCTTACGGGAACGGATAACCGAAGTATATACTGCGGTGGCTGGCCAGGAAGCTGCCCCGTCGAATTTGCAGGTGCAAAGTGCGGCGATGCTGCGCAAGGATGTAGATAAAGCGGCTACTGATTTAGTAAACATTGCCAAAAAACACAGTGCAGTGGCGCAGCGGCTTGCGCAGCCCGATACGGCGCCCAAACCTGCGGTGAAGACTTTTTAGAGGCTGCTGCGTTTGATGTTTACGGGGTACGATGTTCAATAGGTTCAATATTGCTCAACACGTTCAATGTTGTTGTTGCAAAAGCCGGCGCTCAGCCGGCTTTTGCCGTCATTGCGAGGCGCTGCGGGGTTGTATTTGTTGGCTGTGTCCAGTGCGCCGAAGCAATCTCCGGCTAAAAACTACATTGATCAGTGTAATGCGGTAATTGGAAAAGGGGATTGCTTCGGCGGCAACAATGCATTTACTTACAAAGCCACCGCTGCGCCGCGCAATGACGGAACGGCGCAACAGTTTCAGCAAGGAACCGACGCAGCATGCAGCTATCAACGATAGCAGCTGCACTTTTTCGCAGGAACAAAAAAGTAATAGCCAAGACCAACAACAGTTGCCCATTACTAAATCCCCATCCCTTCGTACATTCCAATCCTATTTAACACCACATGAGCAAAACGATCTTGTTTCTTCTCCTATGCGCCAGCATTTTGGCCGGTGCACAAAAACCTGCAACCACTGCAAACACCAACAATGAGCCAGCGTACACTGCCCTCAAATACCGGCTGGTGGGCCCCTTTCGTGGTGGCCGCAGTGCAGCGGTAGCAGGCAGCTACACCCAGCGCAATACTTTTTATTTTGGCGCCACCGGTGGCGGCGTTTGGAAAACAACCGATGCCGGCACTACCTGGAAAAACATTTCCGACGGCTATTTTGGTGGCACCATTGGCGCCGTTGCCGTTGCCCCTTCCGATGAAAATGTGCTCTATGTTGGCGAAGGCGAACATACCGTTCGGGGCAATGTAAGCGAAGGCCTTGGCGGTATGTGGCGGTCGGAAGATGGCGGCCGGACCTGGAAAAATATTGGCCTGAAAGATGGCCGGCACATCATCCGCATCGTGGTGCATCCACGCGATCCCAACACGGTGTGGGCTGCAGTGCTGGGGCACTTGTTTGGCCCCAACGAAACGCGTGGCGTTTATAAAACTACTGACGGTGGTAAAACATGGAAACGTACGCTTTTTGTAAACGGGCAAACAGGCGCTAGCGAACTGGTGATGGAGCCCGGCAACCCGCAGGTATGGTATGCCGGCACCTGGCGCATTTTGCGTACACCTTACAGCCTCGAAAGCGGCGGCGAAGGCAGTGGCCTTTGGAAAAGTGTGGATGGCGGCGAAACCTGGAAGAACATCACGGCCAGTAAAGGCTTGCCCCGCGGCGTGTGGGGTATTGTAGGTGTGGCCGTAGCGCCATCCAACCCCGACCGCGTATATGCTTTGGTTGAAAATGCTTCCGGCGGCTTGTTTTCGTCGGCCGATGGCGGCACCACCTGGTCGCTGGTTTCATCGGATAACAACATCCGCCAACGAGCCTGGTATTATACCAAGGTTTTTGTTGATCCTAAAAACGAACAAACAGTATATGCACCCAACGTGGGCTTTATGCGCAGCCGTGATGGTGGCAAAACATTTCAGTCGATACGTACGCCACACTCCGATCACCACGACCTGTGGATCGACCCGCAAGATGGCAACCGGATGATAGTGGCCGACGATGGCGGGGCACAAGTATCGTTCAATGGCGGTGATAGCTGGAGCACCATGATGAACCAGCCCACGGCGCAGTTGTACCGCGTTAGCACCGACAATGCATTTCCTTACCGCATACTGGCTGCGCAGCAAGACAACAGCACTCTGCGCATACGCCACCGCAGCACCGGCGCAGCCATCACCGAAAGCGACTGGGAAGAAACCGCCGGTTCGGAAAGCGGCTATGTAGTGGCCGATCCCCTGAACCCCGATATTGTGTATGGCGGTAACTATGGCGGTTACCTTTCGCGGCTCGATCACCGCACCGGTGAAAACCGCGCCATCAACGTGTGGCCCGACAACCCGATGGGCGCCGGCGCCGATGTGCTGAAGTACCGGTTTCAATGGAATTTTCCCATCTTTTTTTCGCCGCATAATCCAAAGAAATTATACACGGCGGGCAACCATCTTTTTGCCACCGAAAATGAAGGAGCCAGCTGGACCGAACTTTCGCCTGACCTGACCACCAACGACAAAAGCAAGCAAGGTCCAAGCGGTGGCCCCATTACCAAAGACAATACTTCGGTAGAATATTACAGCACCATTTTTACCGCAATGGAATCGCCGTATGAGCGGGACCTGCTATGGACTGGATCGGACGACGGGCTGATTCATGTAAGCCGCGATGGCGGCAAGGCCTGGGAAAATGTAACGCCTAAAGGCGCACCCAAATGGATGATGTGGAACAGCCTTGATGCAGACCCGTTTAAAAAAGGCGCATTGTATGCTGTGGGCACCCGCTATAAGTTGAACGACTACACGCCCTACATCTACAAAACCGAAGATTATGGCAAAAGCTGGAAACTGATCACCGCAGGCATCAATCAAATGCATTTTACCCGTGTGGCCCGTGCCGATGCCAAACGCCCCGGCCTGCTGTATGCCGGCACCGAGTACGGCATGTACATCAGCTTCAACGATGGCGCATCGTGGCAGCCGTTTCAGTTGAACCTGCCGGTTACACCCATCACCGATTTGACCATCAAAGAAAATGACCTGATTGTGGGCACACAGGGCCGCTCCATCTGGATACTCGACGACCTGGGGCTGGTGCAGCAAACAGCGCCGGGCATTACATCTAAGGCCCTGCATGTGTTTGCGCCAAAAGAGGTATATCGTATGGCGGGCAACGCCTTCCGGCAAAACTTTGGCACCCCCACCAATGCCGGTGCTAACCCGCCCGGCGGCGCCTTGTTTTATTACCATGTAAAAGAAGCCCCCGATTCGTTGAAAGCTTCGGTTACGATTATGGACGCCGAAGGCAAAACCATTCGCACTTACAGCACCGATGCAAAAGAAGAAAGTGCCAAACTCGATGTTCGCCAAGGCATCAACCGGTTTGCCTGGAACCTGCAATACCCCGAAGCAGAGCGCATTGACGGCATGATCCTGTGGAATGGCGTGCCGGGTGCTATACTGGCCCCTCCGGGAAAATATACGGCCCGTTTTCGTGCCGGCAAGGACTCGGCCGATATGCCTTTTGTGGTAAAAGCCAACCCCAATTATAAAACAACCGACGCCGATTACGCAGCCCAATTTAAGTTCCTGTGGTCGGTGCGGGAAAAATTCAACCAAACGCAAAAAGCTATCCGCGACATCCGTGCCCTGCGCAGCCAGATCAATGAATTTGCCAGCCGCAATGCAAAAGACGCCGCTGCAGTGCCCATCAAGGCCATGGGCGACAGCATCAATAAAAAGCTCACGGCCATTGAAGAAGCACTGTATCAAACCAAGGCCAAAAGCACACAGGATGTGCTCAACTATCCCATACGGCTGAATGATAAGCTGGGCGGGCTGTTTGATGTAGCCAACAGCGGCCACACGGCGCCCAGCCAGCAGGTGCAGCAGGTATATGCCGAACTGGCGCGGCAGGTGGATGCCGAACTGGCCAAACTGGAAACCATCAATAAAACGGATGTGCCCACACTCAATGCCCTGATCCGCCAAAGCACCCTGCCGGTGATTGGGCTGAAAGAGTAGCGCAGCAAAATATCGAACAAGGAACAAGGAACAGATGAATGACGAAGTAGGGTGCATGTTTGCTTCCAATAATCCAAAATCAATCATTGCTAATTATTGGATTGTTGGTTATTGGCTGTTTCCTTCTGCGGTTCAGCGTTCCTTGTTCCTTGTTCGATATTCTTTCCCAACTTCGTCTGTTCCTTGTTCGTATGTTCATCTGTTCGCTATTCTTTCCCACAGCATCCCTATATTTGTTGGTAACACCCTTAGCATGAAGTGTCTGATTATTGATGATAACAAGGTAGCCCGTCTTGCCATGCGCCAGCTTGTGGGGCAGGTACAGTCGCTGCAGCTGGTGGCCGAGTGCAGCGATGCACTGGAGGCTTACAACCACCTGAGCAAGGAACACATCGACCTGCTGCTGCTCGACATCGAAATGCCTGAAATGACCGGTATTGAACTCACCAAACAGCTGCCTGCCAACATTCGCCCCCTCATTATTTTTACTACCGCCAAAACCGATTATGCCGTAGAAGCTTTTGAATTAAGCGTGGTAGATTACCTGGTAAAACCCGTGGCACTGCCGCGTTTTTTGCAGGCCATTGAGCGGGCCAAAGAAGCCCTCGACAGCAACCGCCAGGATGTGCGCATCGATGGGCAGGAATTTGTTTTTGTAAAAGACAATGGCATCCTCAAAAAGCTCAATGTAGAAGACATCCTTTACCTGGAAGCAATGGGCGATTATGTAAAAGTGCACACGGCGCAAAAGTTTCATGTGCTGCATTCCACGCTGAAGGCCATTGAAGAAAAACTGCCCACCAGCAAGTTTTTGCGGGTACACCGCAGCTATATTGTTGCCCTCAACAAAATCGATTACATACAGGAAGGCACCATTTACATTGGCAAGGCCTCGGTGCCGCTGGCCGAAACCTATAAAGTAATGATGAACAAACGCCTGAACATGTTGTAGGCCGTTGCAGTATCGTTGCTGTTGCACGTTCCTGCATTTGCTTTTTTAATACGTAAATAAAGGGTGTCCTGTTATGGGGCACCTTTTATTTTGTGCCCGCCCAAAGCATACACAACACAAAAATTGCGGTTACACATCGCCCAAAAGGCGTGCTGTTGCCCCTGCCGGTTTTTTGCTGCCCGTGCCGGTTGCAGCGGCTGTGGGCAACCGGTTTTTTCCACCGTTGCAAATGCCCCCTTCACCGAAGCGATTTTAGCATTAACCTAAATGTACCCCCTTGGGCAGCCCCTTGTTTTTACATTTGCTGCAATGGTAAAATCTGGTGTTTGTAATCAATTTATGCCCACCACCAACGCGAAGCCTAGCTACGTACTTATGTCCAGAAAACGAATTATTTTATTTCTTGTGTCCATCCTGCTGCTCATCGCTTCGGAGTACCTGCTCCTGAGCGAACTGATGGCGGAGGCCAACATGCTGCCGGTGCTGGTAAGTGGCAGTGTGTTGCTGGCCAGCGTATTCTTCGTGGTGCGCTTTTATAAAGAGTGGCGCGAATCGCTGAAATAAACTAAGCTGCTATCTTTCTTGCTGCGGCTCCTTAGGCTGCCTTTCTTTTTACTTTTGCTGCATTTTTAGCTCCGTTATTTTTTGTTGTTGCAACAGTTTTTCGTGCTGTTTGCTTGCTCCATTTTCAAATGATGCATCAATACATACGCAGCATTTATTTTATATGATGCCAGCGTTGTGCAGCGCTATTTTTTTTATTTGCCAAACGAGTTGTGTAAATAAAAACTTGAGGTCTGTTTTTTGTATTTTAGGTTTTCTTAACCATGAGGAACAGGCAATTCATTAGCATAGCACTGGCTGGGTTTCTGATTGGCGTTGTATTGATCGTTTTATTGCAGGTGCTGTCGGGGCAAAATATTAAGCGCCTCATTGATGGCAACAACAGCCTGCAGCAGGAATTGCATATCCGGAACGAACTTCGTCAGATTCAAACCACCATCGTCACACTGGAAAGTGATGTGCGGGGTGCTGTTATTTCCGGCGACGGTGTTTTTGTCAACAACATCACCGCCAGCCTGGCCCGCCTCGATACACAGCTTGTTTCCATTGAACGCCTCCTGGGTATCCCCGGCACCGAGCGGGAAGTGCAGCGCCTTGACTACCTGGTACGCCAGAAAATTGCATTCAACAACCAGATACTGGATGCCATTGAAAAGGGCGGTACCAATGCCGGCGCCGACCTGGTAAATACCGGTCGCGGTCGCTTGCTGCGCGATAGTATTGTAACGGTGCTCAATTACCTAGACAATGCCCGGCAGGCCCGTTCCAAAGGCATCATCAGCAATTTTGAAGCAAGTGGTAAAAAGGCATTCAGTTGGGGCTTGGCGCTGGCCATTATTGCTTGTGCGGTGGTGGTGGCTGCGTTTTTATACATCGTAAGCCAGAGCCAGCACCAACGCAAGGTGATCGAATCGCTCAACGAATCGGAGCGGCGCATTAAAGAGGCGGCTTATCTGAAAGAGCAGTTCATTACCAACATGAGCCACGAGATCCGCACACCCATGAACGCCATCATCGGGTTTACCAACCTGCTGCGCCGCAGCCAGCTTGATGCCACCCAACGCGAATACGTACAAAACATCCACTCGGCCGGCGACAACCTGCTGGCGCTGGTCAACGATATACTCGACCTCTCGAAGATAGAAGCGGGGATGATGCACCTCGAAGAAACCCGTTTTTCCATACGCAGTTTGGCTGCATCGGTGGCTGCTATGTTTATGGATAAAATGGAAGAAAAAGGGCTGCGCTTTTATTCCGAGATCGATGAAGATGTTCCGGACATCCTGGCCGGCGATGCGGTGCGCCTCACGCAGGTACTGGTCAACCTGTTGGGCAATGCCGTGAAATTTACCCGCACCGGCAGCATTTGGCTAAAAGTGCAGTTGCGCCAGCAAAACGACGATAAAGTGGACCTGCTCATCAAGGTGCAGGATACCGGCATCGGCATTTCTCCCGAAAAGCAACAAACCATTTTCAACCGCTTTCAGCAGGCCGAGGCCGATACCACGCGGCGTTATGGCGGCACGGGCCTGGGGCTTTCCATTGTAAAACAACTGGTGGAACTGCAGGGCGGCTCGGTGGAGGTAGAGAGCCGGCAGGGCGCAGGCACCACGTTTACCGTAGGCATCGGTTACCGCATTCCGGATATTTCGGAAGTGGAATCGGCGGGGCTGGTATCGGATGTGCCTTGGGTGGCGCCGGAGCAACTGCACCTGCTGGTGGCTGAGGACAACCTGATGAACCAGCAACTGATGCGCCACCTGATGCGCAACTGGGGTTTTCATTGCACCATTGTATCAAACGGGTTGCAGGCGGTGGAGCAGTTGCGGCAAAAAAAGTTTTTGCTGGTGCTGATGGATATTCAAATGCCGGAGATGGATGGCTACGTGGCTACGTCGGTTATTCGCACCGAGCTGGGCATGGATGTGCCCATCATTGCCATGACGGCCCACGCCATGATCGGCGAAAAAGAAAAATGCCTGCAGCTGGGCATGAACGACTACCTGTCGAAGCCCATTAAAGAAAACGAATTGTACAATCTGATAGCCCGGTATGCGCAGGCAACGGCGATAAGGGAACAAGAGCAAGCCGGCAACAACGGTGATGGACACAACCATTCATTTTCCATATTGAACCTCGATTACCTGCGCCAGCTTTCGGGCGGCGATGAGGCGTTTGAAAAAGAAATGATGGCGCAGTTTGCCACACAGGTGCCCGACGAGCTGCAGCAACTGCAGCAGGCCTTTGCAGCAGGCAATATGCCGCAATTAAAATCGGTGGCGCATACGCTAAAATCTACACTGGGTTACATGGGTCTGTCCGACCTGGTGCGGCACCACCTCGATGGCATTGAGCATGCAGCACGTGATGGCCGCACCGAAGGCGTAGGCGAACAAATTGCCGCCGTGACCGATGTGGCGCAGCAGGCACTGGCCGAATTGAACGACCACCTGAACCGGTAACACACCAGCTGATTCCCAAATAAATTTTATCCGTTTTTTACTGCCGGGCTGTTGCAGCCGAATGTGCATTTATGGCTGTTGGTTGTAATGGAAAAAGCCTGTAATGCCCATCAATAAAGGGTTGCAGCAGATGCTTTAGTTGGTAGAATATTAACTTCATCGACCAAAATGACCTTTTCGCCGAAAGGAAAAGGGTAGGTGCGTTGGCGCGACTTACTTTTACATTGTCAACGATCAAATAGATAATCTGACTTCTAAATACAGATAAACGACTTGGTTTCGTATGGTTAAGGGTGAAGCCCTGCTATTCTTAGCGGGGCACTTTTTTTTCCAAAAAAACTTATTCCAATTTTTTGCTGCCACAGGCTTTTGGCCGGGGAGCAATGTCCTAATCTAAAACCGCATCCTGTTTCTACAGGATGCTTTCCTTAAGGTTTCGCCTGGCATTTCTTTCATTTCCTTTTTCCTTATTGCTTTTGATTATTGCCTGTAATTAACGGCATCAGTTTATAGCCTTTTTTAGTGTTCCATTGTCGCTACGTGCCTTAGTGGTTCAAACCCAAACCTAATTGCAACAGCTAACCCGCCGCCTGCTTACTTTTGCGCCATGCGCATAGATATCATTACTGTTTTGCCCGAACTGCTGGAAAGCCCGCTGAACCACTCCATTATGAAGCGTGCCCAAACAAAGGGCTTGCTGGAGGTGCAGGTGCACCACCTGCGCCAGTGGGCGGTGAACGAATATGGCCAGGTAGACGACTACCAATATGGGGGCGGTGCCGGGATGGTGATGATGTGTGAGCCGCTGGCAAAAGCGCTGGACCAATTGATGGCGGAACGTACGTACGATGCCATCATTTACCTCACACCGGATGGCGTTACACTGAGCCAGGGCATTGCCAACCAAATGTCGTTAAAGGAAAACCTCATCATGATCTGCGGGCATTACAAAGGCATCGACGAACGTATCCGGCAGCATTACATTACACATGAAATTTCTATTGGCGATTATGTGCTGAGTGGTGGCGAGTTGGCAGCAGCGGTGCTGGTAGATGCCATTGGGCGGCTGTTGCCCGGTGTGCTCAACGATGAAACTTCGGCCTTGTTCGATTCGTTCCAGGATGGTTTGCTGGCGCCGCCGGTGTACACCCGCCCAGCCGATTTCCGTGGCTGGAAAGTACCCGACATTTTATTGAGCGGCGATCCTAAAAAAATAGAAGAATGGCGCTACGAACAAGCGCTGCAACGCACCAAAGACCGCCGGCCCGATTTGCTGGACGAAGAATGAGGGTATTGACGATTGACGATTTTAGATTTCGGATTTACGATTGGGGTTGCCTAGTTTTATCATCAACGAATCCAAAAATGCTGCAATGAAAAAGATTTGCCTGTTCATTCTTCTGATGATTTCTTCTGGAGCTGTAGTGGCACAAAAAGACCAGCAAGCTATTCAGGCAACAATTGTTGGATTTTTCAACGGTTTATCATTGCTTAATGCCGATACATTACGCTATTATACTACAGCAGATTTCGAATTGTTGGAAGACGGCGAGCAATGGACCATGGACACGCTGTTGAACAAGATGGCGCCCATGAAAGGCTCAAACGTAATTCGTATCAATAGCTTCAACTTTTTAACGACCAGGATACATGGTAATACTGCGTGGGTTAGCTATGACAATACAGCCGATTATCAGCTTGGTGAAAAACGGCAGCAAGCAAGATGGTTAGAGAGTGCAGTTCTTATAAAAAGCAAGGACAGGTGGATCATTCAACTGCTTCATTCAACAACGAAGAACTAGTGTGCACATAAGTTATGCTGCTGGAGCGATACATTCCTACAACGTTGTTGATAGTAAAGCGCTTGTTGCACCGCTCACTAATTTTGTTATTTACTTACGATAACAAACTGCGGTACGTTGTAAACATTCAACCCAACACATTTGCCTTTCAATCGTACATCCAAAATCGTCAATCATAAATAAAACAGAAACGCCCCTGGAAAGGGGCGTCGTACATTGAAACGAAAACCAACGATTAAGCAATTACACTTGCTCCTGGTCCATGCGTCGCTTGAGGCCCTTTACCTTGTAGGCAAAAAGCAGCGTTGCAATCAACAGAGTACCCAAGGCCAGATAGGTCAGGAGGAGGCCATAATTATCGGTGGCAATTGACAGGTAACTGGGGCGTTGTGCAGGTTCGGATTCTGCTGGCGCCTTGGCAGCCGTGGCTGCGGTTTCTTTTTCGGTTTTTATATAGGCAACTACGTTCTTAATATTTTCTTCGGTCAGATCCGGATGGTCGGGCATCGGGATCTTGTTGAATTTTTCAAATAGGGCCACCGCATCTTTGTCGCCGGCCTTTACCATTTTTTGCGACGATTGCACAAATCTTACAATCCAATCTATCGAACGCCGCTCATCTACACCGCCCAGTGCGGGGCCGGTCAGTACTTTAGTTACGCTGTGGCATCCTGCACACCGGGTAGAGAAAATGCTTTTTCCTTCTTCAACCGGCGGCGTGGCCCATGCAGCAATCGAGGCAAACAGTACAAGTAAAAAAGTAAGGCGTTTCGAGTTCATGTTGCTTAGCGTTAGTGGCTTGTTTCTGATGCAAATTTGTACTGCGCCGTGCTGTTAAAAACTTACTAATGGCAGGCGTGGGGATGATTTTTATCAGGCAGCTGCGAAAGTGGAAGAATTTATAGGTAATAGTTTGTTGAAGTCAAAAGGCAAAATTCAAAAAGAAGATGGGAGTATTCGCAGTTGTGGTGGCGCTTTATTATGCAGTATTTGGTTCTATAAAAAAGTAGTGGTTCTTTGATGTTGGCAGGAAAATATTTATGCGCAAACTTTCTCTTTTAGATGTTATCAATTTGGGAACGATAAGATCAAAACATTGTACTGCGATTTAAACATTGAAACTGGCGACGACAGTAGAGATATTTGAACAGGCGATGTTGAGCAAAAAGTTCTAAATACAATTCGTCAGTAAAAAACACGCCGCAAAAATTTGCAGAGGACACAAAGCCTGACATTGCAATCAACTCCATTTACAAATTAATGAATGGGCATAGCCCATTCCTGTTTGTAGCGCATCAACCTTTTCATTAGCATGTTGGGCATAGCCCAACCCTGTGCACTGCGCCAAACTGCAACCATTCATACAATATCCTCAGTTCATTTCAATGCCAGCTTTTCCATGATGGTGCACAACAGGTTTTTTGCAAATAAATACGCAAGTTCACTGCAAATCTTCTAACACGGTGGTGCATACAAAATCATGAATTGCCATGAAATCTTTTCATTTCCGAAACCTATTTCCACCCACCTGAGCAAAGTCAGTAAAATAATAAAAGTATGCAAATACTTTTATTGCCTCAAAACACAGAAAACTATGCCTGTACTGGAAACCCCCACTAATACCGGGATCTATATCCTCAACGTAACCGAGCTGGAACCACGCCTGAAGCACCCCACTATTTTCGGACATTTCGATACGCTGGATGCCGGCGATGCTTTCCAGATTTTAAACGACCACGACCCCAAACCCCTGTACTACCAAATGATTGCAGAGCGGGGCAATATTTTTACCTGGAACTACCACGAACAAGGCCCGCAGCGCTGGATTGTAGAGATCCGCAAAAATGCACCGGGCGAAACCGTAGGTGAACTGGCTGCAAAAGACGTACGCAAAGCCGAAGTGTTTAAAAAATACGGCATTGATTTTTGCTGCGGCGGCAAGAAATCGCTGGCACAGGCGTGTGCTGAAGCAGGTGTAAGTGAAGCTGAAGTAACAGCAGCATTGGACAATGCAGAAAAGGCACCTGTAAGCGTGGCTGCCACCGCACAATTCAACCGCTGGGATGCCGATTTCCTCGCCGATTATATCTACAACCAGCACCACAATTATTACTACGAAGAAGGGCCGGTAATTACCGACCTGGTGGTAAAAGTGGCAGCCCGCCACGGCGATCATGCACCGGAATTAAAAACGGTAGCCTCCATCTGGAAGCAAATCGTATCAGAGCTGAATACGCATTTTATGAAGGAAGAACGCATCCTGTTTCCATTCATTAAAGCAATGGTAACAGCAAAGAAAACCGGCGACTACAGCCAGTTGAATGCATTCCCTTCCGTAACCGAACCCGTGCAGGTAATGGAAGCCGATCATGAAGCGGCCGGCGAGCTGCTGGCAGGCCTGCGCAAATTGACCAACGGTTTTACACCGCCCGAAGGTGCCTGCAATTCGTTTACGCTGCTGTATAAAAAGCTGGCCGATTTTGAAGCCGATCTGCACCAGCATATCCACCTCGAAAACAACATACTTTTTCCAAAAGCGCTGCAATTGGATAAAGCGCTCAAGGGCGCCAGCAACTGATTTGTGCTGCTGCCCTGTGCTTTCCTTTTCTTTGTGTGGTGCCCGGGTGTACATGTGCACCCGGGCTTTTTTTCTGAAGCTATGAGTAGCGAGCCGTGAGTTACGGGTAGATACAACACAACAGCGCATGTGGCATTGCATAGCATCTCTACGCGCAACGCTTAGCTCACAACTCGCAACTCACAACCCACACATCGCAGCAATATTCCCTATTTTCACCCTATGCTTTCTACTTCCTGCAAATATGCTTTGCGTGCCGCGGTGTTGCTGATGAAAGTAGCACCCGAGGGACGCCGCCTGGGCATTCATGATGTGGCCGAGGGCATAGAGGCCAACGAACATACCACGGGAAAAATATTGCAGCAACTGGTTCGTGAAGGTTTGATCTGTTCGGCAAAAGGCCCGCATGGCGGCTTTTATATCCCGTTAAATGCAGCACCCCTGCCGTTGATTGATATTGTTCGGGTGATTGATGGCGTACATTTTTTCTTTGATTGCGGGTTGGGTCTAAAAGAGTGTTCCGAAAGCAAGCCCTGTCCCATTCATCACCAGTACAAAGCAGCACGGCAGGCACTGCACCAACAGTTTTCTACCATCACGGTGCAACAGCTAGCACAGGACCTCTCCCTTGGCAAAGCATTTTTAAAACGATGAACAAAGCACTGCTCGTTCTGCCCCTGATTCTCTTCTCATTGCTGTTAGCCATCTGGACCGGTTGGCTCCGCATTGGCTGGTCGCTGCCCATAACCAATGCTGCCGCACAGCATGGTGCGTTGATGGTATCTTCATTTTTAGCAACGCTTATTTTTCTGGAACGGGCGGTCACCTTTCGGCAAACATGGGTATTGCTGCTGCCGGTGATCAATGGTTTGAGCGTGGTATTTTTTTTATTACAACAACCGCTCATTGCACAACTGATGCTGGTAGCCGGAGCGGCGGGCTTCATGGCCATGTGCACCTATTTTGTGTGGCGCTACGGCGAGTTGTATTACTATGTTTTTCTGGCTGGTGCGTTTGCATTACTGGGTGGCAACGTCATTGTTTACAAAACTCATTTCTATCCCAACGCGGTTAACTGGTGGATGGCCTTTTTGCTGTTCACCATCGTTGCAGAGCGGCTGGAGTTGAGCCGTTTTCTCAACATCACGGCATTCATGCGCAACGCTTTACTGGCTGCTTTGGTGCTGGTGCTGCTTTCCCTTTTTGTGCCGTTTCATGGGTGGGGCCGGGCCGTATTTGCAGCAGGCATTTCGGGCACTGCACTGTGGCTGTTGCGCTACGATATGGCATGGAAATCGGTGCGCATCAGGGGGCAGCATCGCTATTCTGCGCTGCTCCTCATAACCGGTTATTTTTGGCTGCCGATCACTGCAATTTTGTTGGTGGTCAATAGCAGCAACCCGTTTTTATACGATGCGGCATTGCACTCTTTTTTCATCGGCTTCGTGTTTTCCATGATCTTTTCACATGCACCCATCATTTTGCCTGCAGTATTAAAGCTGCCGGTAAAATTATTCCGGCCACAATTGTATGTGTTGTTTGTGTTGCTACAGGCATCCCTGCTGTTGCGCATGATTGGTGATGTAGCGCAGCAAGTGCATTTGCGCCGTTGGGGCGGCTTGTTGAACGGCGTAGTAATCCTGCTCTTTTTTATTGCAGTGATCATTATTGTGCGGCAGGAGTTGCGCCGCCGGGGAGTAAAACTTGGCGTTGCTCCAAAATAAAAACGCCCTGCACCGGGCAACTGTTGCAGGGCAACATCGCGGTGTACAGGGCATTTTGTTTGGCAAAAAAAGCTAGCTGTTTTGTCTATGCAAAACCCAGCACTTTTCTTGCTTCGTCCGACATTTTTTCCTTGCTCCAACGGGGTTCGTACACGATGTCTACATGAACCGCCGATACGCCCATCGCTTCACCCACCACAGATTTCACTTCTTCCGGAATAAATGCGGCAGCAGGGCAGGTAGCAGTTGTGAGGGTCATTAAAATATACACTTCACTGCCCAATATTTTCAGGTCGTAAATCAGTCCCAAGTCGTAAATGTTCACCGGGATTTCGGGGTCGTACACTTTTTTGATTTGCGCAACAATGCTATCCTGAGTAATCATAGATGAAATGTTTTAGAATAAACCCGGCATGGTGCCTGGGCCGATAAAATTTGAATGTTGAAATGGTACATGATGCCTTGCTCGGCCTCAACTAAGGCTTGCAATAGTTTGCACCTGCATGCGCCTTTCGTTCCATATAAAATTCGGGGTATGTTATAGTAGAAAAGTTGATGTGCGTCATTATGTGCATATGATGTTGGTCTGTTTTTGTTGCTTTTTGATAATCGTCCAACAGAAAATTTGCCGTGATTTTATATTGACCATTATCACCTACCGGTTTGACGCGGCTGGCCACCGTTGCGGCTTTCATTGTGGAACTTTGGACCATGTTGCTCCTGAAACGAAAGCCTGTTACACTACTGGCAGCCCGCCATTTTGCTGCACCACCATTGCCGGTAATGCAGTTGGCTGCAACCCTCGTTCGCTGGTCGCTGTTCAATCTTATTTTGGTGGCTTTGCTGGGCTTGCTGCTGCGTGCAGTGCCGCTGTTGCCCCATTTCCCGTTGCAATACAAAAATCTTTTGCACGGCCATTCGCATGCTGCATTCGGGGGCTGGATCATTCCGCTTTTATTGGCGCTAATGCTGCAAACATTTCCGCAACTGGCAGATGCTGTAGCCTATCGGCATTGGCGCAATATTGCAAGCATGTTGTTGGTCGCTGCGTATGGGATGCTGCTTTCGTTTCCGGTGCAGGGTTATGGTGCGGTGAGCATTGCCTTTTCAACTCTTTCATTGGCTGCTGTTTGTTACCTCGCTGTGGTGGTGTGTAAAGCTTTGTCCCGGTTGCCGCATCATACGGCGTATGGTTTTTTAAAATCGGGTTTGTTGTATGGTGTGCTTGCTGCTTTGGGACCGTTGGCCACGGGGCCCATTATTGCAATGGGACACCAGGGTTCGCCGCTTTATTACAACGCCATATATTTTTACCTGCATTTTACCTACAACGGGTTGTTTGTTTTTGCAGTGCTGGCCCTATGGTATGGCAACAGGCGGCAAGAGCAAAATAGCAATGGCAATAAAGTGCTCCTTTTACTCAACGCTGCATGCATCCCGGCTTATGCACTTTCGGTGTTGTGGAACAAGCCGCCGTTGCTGTTGAATGTGGTTGGCGGCATAGCTGGTTTGCTGCAATTAGCAGCAGTGTACTACCTGTTGCGCGATGCAGCATGGATAGCCCGGGCAAAAGGCTGGGTGCGGATATTATTGGTTTTGGCGCTGGCTTCGTTTGTATTGAAAAATGTATTGCAGGCACTATCGGCATTGCCCACAATAGCAGAACAGGCCGCACTGCATCGGAACCTGGTAATTGCTTATTTGCACCTGGTGCTGGTAGGGTTTGTAAGCTTGGCACTGATTGCACAGGTATTGCGCCTGTTTGCATTAACAATCAACCGTACGCTTTCATTCGGCTTGTGGCTGTTTATTGCATCGTTTGCTGCAACCGAACTGTTGCTGGCCGCCAATGGACTGGGTGCTTTTGTGCCATTTCAATTACAACTGCTTGCAGCCTTGGTGTTGGGCATGTTGCTGGGCGCAGGCATTTTGTGGCGGCATGCGCAACCTTTTGCTGCAACACAAAATGGGGCGGCAACTGCAATGGTTGCATAGCTTTTTGCAGTAGCAAAAAATTAGTTTTTACCTTACCGGTAAATGCTATTGTATGCCCGCTGCCTTTAATGCCCAACAAGAATATGTTTTAGAAAATAGCGCCGCGCTGCTGCGGCCCATGCAGCAAAGTGATTACGACCTACTGTTGCCTTTTGCTTTAAACGAACCGGATTTGTGGCGCTACTCGCTGGTGCAGGCCGCTGGCGCCGAAGGCCTGCAGCATTACATGCAACTGGCCCTGGATGCACGTACGCAAGGCCGCGAATATCCTTTTATTGTTTTTGACAAGGTGCAAAACAAATGGGCGGGCAGCACCCGTTTTTATGATATTCAGCCGGCGCAACAAACGCTGCAACTGGGCTACACCTGGTATGGCAAAGCGCACCAGGGCACGGGCCTGAACAAGCATTGCAAATACCTGTTGCTGCAGGCTGCATTTGAGCAGTGGGGTATGGAGCGGGTCGAGTTCCGGGCCGATGCTGAAAACAGCCGCAGCCTGGCGGCGATGAAAAGCATTGGCTGTACCATGGAAGGTGTTTTGCGCAGCAATGGCCTGCGCCCTGATGGTACCCGCCGCAACAGCGCGGTGCTGAGTATTTTAAAAGAAGAATGGATGGGCAGCGTAAAAGGAATGCTGTTGGAAAAAAATAGCCGCACCCTTGCACTATGATGCTGTTGGTGCCATTGAAACAAATGCAATTGTAAAAAAGCTGTTGCAAATCCTTTCAAAATCCTGCGCATCACCCGTTCCGTTTACCTTTGCAACATGCCCCCACAGCGCCACATAGCCCACTTCGACCTGGATGCATTTTTTGTATCGGTGGAGGTGTTGAAAAACCCTGCGCTGAAGGGTAAGCCGCTCATTGTGGGTGGCAACGGCCAACGCGGTATTGTGGCCGCCTGTTCGTACGAAGCCCGCAAGTTTGGTATCCACAGCGCCATGCCTTCGGCTACTGCCAAACGCCTTTGCCCTGAAGCGATTTTTATTTCGGGTAGCCGCGGCGATTACAGTCATTATTCGCGTGTGGTTACGGGCATCATTTCCGACGCAGTGCCGCTTTTTGAAAAAGCTTCCATCGACGAATTTTATTGCGACCTCACGGGCATGGACCGCTTTTTTGGCGCCAGCCAGTACACCCGCGAGCTGCGGGAGAAAATCATCCGCGAAACTGGGTTGCCCATTTCATACGGACTGAGCACTTCCAAACTGGTGAGCAAAATGGCCACCAGCGAAGCCAAGCCCAATGGTTTTCTGGAAATACCCGCCGGCAAGGAAACGGCGTTTTTGTGGCCCATGACGGTAGATAAAATTCCGATGGTGGGCAAACAAACCGAAATGCAGCTCCGCAGCATCGGCATCAACACCATTGCACAAATTGCGCAACGCGGCCCCGATGCGCTGGAGCGGGAACTGGGTAAATGGGGGCGCCGGCTTTGGGAAAAATCGATGGGGATAGATGATAACCCGGTGGAGGGCTGGAGCGAACAAAAGTCGCTGTCGCATGAAACAACTTTTGATGCCGACAGCAGCGATGGGCAGTTTTTGCACACCGAACTATTGAAACTGACGGAGCGGAATGCTTATGATTTGCGGCGCGATGAAAAGCTAACAGGATGTGTAACCGTAAAAATCAGGTATTCGGATTTTACTACTGTTTCGAAACAGGAAGTAATGGAATACACGGCACTGGATGATGTGTTGCTGGCGCGGGTAAAAGCCTTGTTTGCAAAGCTGTACCGCCGTGGCGAGAAAGTGCGGTTGCTGGGGGTAAAGTTTAGCCACCTGATACCGATGACGATGCAGATGAACTTATTCGACCGGCCCGAAGAAAAGCTGGAATTGTATAAAACGGTAGATGACCTGAAAGCCCGTTTTGGCAGTGCCATGATCACCAAAGCTGGCGCATTGAAGGGTAGAAAAGGAGAGTAGGGCGCTTACTGGTCAGGCCACTGGTAAGGGTACTAACCAGCTAAATGCATCTGCAAGTGGCCAGACCAGTACGCTAACTCCCTATCTTTAACCGCTTATTTATTTGTTCACATTAACGATTGATTTTTTATGCAACAAACCTGGAAAGAGTATCAGGAACAAAATAAAGACCGCTTTCTGCAGGAACTGCTGGAACTGCTCCGCATCCCTTCTATTTCTGCAAAAACCGAGAATAATGCCGACATGCAGCAATGCGCCGAAGCAGTGGCCCAGCGCCTGCGCGAAGCCGGTGCCGACCGCGCCGAGGTAATGCCCACCGCCGGCCACCCGGTGGTATACGGAGAAAAGATCATTGATCCATCTAAACCTACCGTGCTGGTGTATGGCCACTACGACGTGCAGCCTGCCGACCCGCTGGAGCTGTGGCACAGCGGCCCTTTTGAGCCGGTGATCAAAGATGGTAAAATATATGCCCGTGGCTCGGCCGATGACAAGGGCCAGTTTTACATGCATTTAAAAGCATTTGAAACGATGGTGCAAACCGGCACGCAGGTTACCAATATTAAGTTTTTGATTGAAGGCGAAGAAGAAGTAGGATCGCCTAACCTGGAACAGTTTATTGCCGATAACAAAGAGTTGCTGCAGTGTGATGTGATCCTCATTTCCGATACCGCTATGCTGTCGCTGGAAAACCCTTCGATGGATGTAGGCGTTCGCGGACTGGCATACATACAGGTGGAAGTTACGGGTCCCAACCGCGACCTGCACAGCGGTGTGTATGGCGGCGCTGTTGCCAACCCGGCTACCATTCTGGCAAAAATGATTGCGTCCTGCCACGATGAAGCCAACCACATCACCATTCCCGGTTTTTATGATGATGTAGTGGAAGCAACCCCCGAAGAGCGGGAACTGATGGCCCGTGCACCATATGATGAGGCGGAGTATAAAAGGGATCTGGGTGTGCAGGAATTGTGGGGCGAAAAAAGTTTTACCACCAACGAACGTACCGGCATCAGACCCACACTGGAAGTAAACGGCATGTGGAGCGGCTACACCGGCGAAGGTGCTAAAACAGTGCTACCTTCAAAAGCATTTGCCAAAATATCGGCGCGGCTGGTGCCCAATCAATCTTCGGAAAAGATCACGCAAATGATGCTGGAATATTTCCGCAGCATTGCGCCGGCATCGGTTACGGTAAATGCCTACAACCTGCACGGTGGCGAAGCGTACATGACGCCGCTCGACAGCAAAGGCTACCAGGCTGCAGCTAAGGCCATTAAAGAAACATTTGGCAAAGATCCCATCCCGGTGCGGGGTGGCGGCTCCATTCCTATTTGTGCTATTTTGGAAAAAGAGCTGGGTGTAAAAATCATCTTCATGGGCTTTGGCCTCGATAGCGATAACCTGCATTCGCCCAACGAAAAGTTTAACCTCGATAACTATTACAAAGGCATCGAAACCATCCCGCATTTTCACCGCTATTTTGCCGAAGGCTAAAAAACCGGCGCATTAAAATATCTTGGAAGACGGGGCATTTGCTCCGTCTTTTTTATTTTTAATGCATGCAGAAAAACGAAGTGTTGCAACTCATCGATGAAAAGCTGGCGCAACTGCAGGAAGCAGAAAAGGCGAATAAATGGAATGAACGCTTAAGCTTTGGCGTGCACTTGCAAGCCTACCGCCAATCGCCTTTTATGGAAGCGTTTCTAAAGAAGCGAAAGCATCTGCAACGGGAAATCTTGTTGACCAGTTTTGGGATTCCAATGATGTTTTATTTATGGGATTCGAAATTCTATGATCAGTTGCAAGAAAACTTTTTGAAAACAGCAGTTTTTCTTTTGGTCAACACTATTTTTTGGGGATTTGTGTTACGCTTTGCATTTATCCGGGCAGTAGCACTTCACACCAACAATGCCCAACATGAAGTAAAGAAAATGATGCTGACCGACCTGCGCCAAAAGATCGAACAGTTGGAATGCAAGCCGGAAATGGCATAAATGCTATGCACGGTTGCAGCGTTATTGAAATCCTTTTGCCGTAGCGCAGAAATTAGTGGCGCTTCCACATAAACTGTATTTGAGTGTATTAAAGAAAATCTGTTCGTGATGTCAGCTTGTACTATTGCCGGCCGCTGTGAGTAGTATTCCCAATTTTGATTTATTGTAAAATACCGGAGCTCGTCGGCGTTAAGGAATTCAGGTACTTGATTTCGTAAATCATTTTGGTCTGAATTGGCTTGCCGTTGAATTTAGCAGGAGTCCAATTGTTCGTACTTTTTGAAAGTTGTTTTGAAACAGCAGCATCGAAGCCAGCTGAAATTCCATTGTGTACGATTATATTTTCAACTTTTCCTTCTTCTGTTACAATGAAGGTTGCTAAGAAATAACTTGCTTTCTTAATGTTGTAGCCTTCCAAATCTTTTTGCACATAATCTTTAAACGAACCGTTCCCTTTGTATCGCGGTGTGATAAAACTATTTGCCCTAAATAATGGCCTATTATCATATTGTCCAATCGAATCGAGGTGTTCTGCTTTGTTACTTAAATATTCTTCTGATAAAAACTTGAAGCGGCGGAAACCATCTAAAGCAATCGTCAGTGCTGTGTCATTAAGCACCTCAATTTTATAGGTATCGAAGCCCAATGTCAAATCGTTTCCACTTTTCGACCATGACTGTGTGTAATCATTCCAGCCCGGGTAAAAGCTTATGTTCAAATGTGACTTAGCGAACGAATACCTTGTGTAAAGCGTATCTGGCGCTATTGCCTTGTCTGATAAATTTTCAACAGATGTTTTAATCCAATTTCGCAATAATGATTTTGAGTTTTGCGCAAATGATTCAGTTGATAGAAAAGTCAAAAAAATAACAATTGATGTTGTTCTCATAAGGGTTTTGGTTAACTTCTTTTTGTTTGGTAGTTAGGCGTCGTGTAAAATTCCTTACAGCTTTCGCAATCCACCGCGCCATTATTTCACAGGCATTACTTTTATCTTGCCGTTCCATGCATTAGGCATGCGGCCTGCTTCCGGCACTTTTTTTATTTCCATTGCATTGGGTATGGCTGCAATACCGCGGGTGTCGGGCACAATGCAGGTCATGCCGTCCTGTGGCAGTATTATTACCCCTTTGTGGCCGGCTGCCACCACTGCTATATTCGGTATTTTGCCCAGCGCTGAAGTGTCCGTTAGCTTTTGCAGGTAGCTCTGGGCCCGATGCTGCAGTACTTCTTGATTGATGATGGTTTCCTGTGCCTGTGCGGCGGTGCCCAACAGCACACCGGCAAATAGAGGTGCAATCTTGTTCATACCGTTAATTTGGTCCATTAAATATAGGCAACACAGTTGGTAGAAATGCTGCAGGCATCAAATCTTGGTTCCCACAATACAGTAGGTTCATCCATCCTTTTTTTAACAAGCACTGATCTATGCCTTGTGTGCAGGAGTGGACTAATTTTGCCCCATGGCGGAAAAAGAAAAATTGCGCATTGATAAATACCTCTGGGCCATACGCCTGTTTAAAACCCGCACCCTGGCTGCGGCTGCCTGCGATACCGGTAAGGTAAAGCAAAACGGCACGTCGGTAAAAGCGGCTAAAAGCGTGGCTGTGGGCGACGAATATGAAGTAAAAACCGAAGCCCGTAAATGGGTGATCAAAGTAACGGGCCTGCTGCACAACCGCCAGGCGTATAGCGAAGCCATCAAGTACTACCTCGACATGACGCCGGAGGAAGAACTGGACGTAACCAAGTTTACTGCCCCATCATTTCATACCGGCAAGCGGCAAAGCAAAATTGGCCGCCCCACGAAAAAACAACGTCGCGAACTGGATGGCTTTATGGGCGATGATGAAGCGGATGGCGTGGGTGAATGATCGTGTTACGGCAGTAAGGAAAAGCACATCATCCACGGATAGTGTTAGTAAAAATCAGATGCCCGGTTCATGGTTGAATATCCGTTTGTAGCACATCATCACGATTGTATTAAATCCTATCAATGACAGCCCATAAGTTGGGCTGTCATTGCTTTTAGGCTTGTTTTATTGGTCCCTATTTGCAGGCATAAAATTGCAAGTAAATATGCATGCGTTGGACAGGTTTGAAGACATGCATTGAATGAAAACAGTGCGAAATTATTAGTGGTCTAAATACCATCGATAACCACTCCATAAAACGCTTCTGGCCCGGAAGCAGTAACTTCAAGCTGCTTCGCAAAACATCACCACCCATGCTCGATATCGTTATTGAAGCCCGCAACGCCGCCATCTCCGAATCGATGAAAGTAAAGCGCATACTGCCGTTCAGGCTGCGCCGCATGATCGGGCCTTTTATTTTCATGGACCATGCCGGCCCCGTTACCAATGTGCCCCCGCAGCCTTCCACGCTGGATGTGTTGCCGCATCCGCATATCGGTTTGTCCACGGTCAGTTATCTTTTTGGCGGGCAGGTTACCCACCGCGATAGCCTGGGCGTGGAGCAGATCATCAGGCCCGGCGAAGTGAACTGGATGACGGCTGGCCGCGGCATTGCCCACTCCGAGCGGCTTGAAGACCCCGCAGCGCTGGCTGGCGGCACGCTGGAAATGATCCAAACCTGGGTGGCCCTCCCCGAAAAAGACGAAGAAGCAGCGCCATCATTTGCCAACTATAAACCCGAACAACTGCCGGTGTTTACCGATACCGGTGTGTGGATGCGGCTGATTGCCGGCACAGCCTATGGCCTGAGCAATGGTGTGCAAACGGCTTCGCCTCTGTTTTACCTGCACGTGGTGCTGGAGCCTGGTGCCCGTTTTGGCCTGCCGCAAGAGCATGCCGAGCGGGGCTTTTATATTGCCAAGGGCAGTGTGGAAATTGGTGGCATTACATATAACGCGGGGCAAATGCTGGTGTTTACCAAAGGCGTTGACCCGCTGATTAAAGCACAGGAACACACTACGCTGATGCTGCTGGGCGGCGAGCCGCTGGGCGAACGTTTTATCTGGTGGAATTTTGTTTCGTCCCGCAAGGAGCGGATTGAACAGGCCAAGGAAGACTGGAAACAGGGGCGCATTATTTTACCACCCAACGACGACCACGAGTTTATACCGCTGCCCGATGATAAGTCACGTCCGGCGGGCAGTGCGCCGCGGCCCGAGCCGCTGTCGTAGTATGGTTTAGAGAAAGCGGGTTTGCCTATTCCGTTGAATACATTTCTGAAGTAAGTTATTGTCATGCCGAACTTGTTTCGGCATCCCCTTCTGTTAGTTAGAGTTAATGAGGTAGGAGGAGATGCCGAATGGAATTCGGTAGGACAGCCTACGGTGAATTTATGTTTTCGAACCTACACTCATTGACATGTAAAAGCATACCCCTCCTAAAAGCACAAAACCCAAAGGATGTGATCCCCTGGGCCTTGCGCTAAAAAACAACACACATAAGAAAATTTATATTGCCTGGCTGAACACCGGCTTGGGCGGTGCCTCCAGTTGCCTTTGTAAATACAGGTCGAATGCACTGCACACATTGCGGATAAACTGGCGGCCCTGCGCCGTTAACGCCACGCCTTTTTCATCCCATTCCACCAGTCCGTCTTCGGCAAATGCTTCCAGTTTTGGAAAGCTGTACTGCCGCAACACGGTCAGGTCTTTGGGCTCAAAATGCGTTACTCCGCGGCAGCTGATGTCCAGGATATATTTGCGGAACGAGCGGTCCTCGGCGCTGAGCGGGTAGCCTTTTTTAATGGCCAGCCTGCCGGCATTGATGGCTGCGTAATAATCGTGCAGGGTTTTTTCGTTTTGGGCATAAGCGGTGCCAATGTCCGAAATGGAAGAAACACCGAGGCCCAACAGCAGGCCGGTTTGCTGCGTGGTATAGCCCATGAAATTGCGGTGCAATTTTCCGCTGTTCCAGCTGTTATACAACTCGTCGTGCGGCAGGGCAAAATGGTCCATGCCAATATCGGTATAGCCGGCAGCCGTCAGCAGCTCTTTGCCTTTCAGGTACAGCTGCACTTTCAGTTCGGCCGGCGGCAGGTGGCTTTCATCAAACAGGCGCTGTGCCTTGCTGGTCCAGGGCACGTGGGCATACGAGTAAAACGCGATGCGGTCGGGCCGCAGCGAAATGGTTTGCTCAATGGTACGTTCAATACTAGCCAGGGTTTGCAGCGGCAGGCCATAAATCAGGTCGAAGTTGACCGAAGTAAATCCAATTTCGCGGGCCATTGCGGTGGCCTTTGCCACATTTTCAAAAGGCTGTATCCGGTTGATCACCCGCTGTACTTCGGGGTCGTTGTCCTGCACGCCATACGAAATGCGGCGGAAGCCTGCTTTGTACAACACCTGCAGGTGCTGGCGGGTAGTATTATTGGGGTGCCCTTCCACGCTAAACTCGCGGCCCGGGTGCACAATGCTGTCTTTAAGCAAAATGCGCATGATCCGGTCGAGGTTTTGCGGCGAAAAAAATGTGGGGGTACCGCCGCCCAGGTGAATTTCACGAATCACCGGCGTTTGCTTAATGAGCTTGCGGTACAGTTTCCACTCTTTTTCAATGGCGGCAATGTAGTCGTCCTCCACCTTGTGATTGGTGGTTATTTTTTTGTTGCAACCGCAATAAGTGCACAGCGATTCGCAAAAGGGCAGGTGCAGGTACAGCGAAATACCCGAGGTATGGTTCTGCTCATCGAACCGTTGCCGGAAGGCTTCCTTCCAGGCGTCGGCATCCAATTGCTCATCCCATACCGGCACGGTTGGATACGAGGTGTATCGCGGCACCGGCTGGTTGTATTTGCGAATTAATAATGGATTGATCTCTGAAGGTAGCATGCCACAAAACTACCGTCCGTTTGTGCCCCCGGGGGTGACGCATGTTATCTTTTGGTAAGATAATCGTCAAGCCAAAAAATAAGCAGGTTCAGCAGGGGCCAATGCAGCTAAAATGCAGTTTCAGAGAAAGTTGCTCATTTTGCTGAAAACCGCTGCCGGTGAGGGTTTCGGCTTTTATTTAGTTGTAAAATAAAAAAGGCAGGCCCCCAGTTTGTAGCAACAAAATCCGGTGGCCTGCCCTTAATATTTTTTAGCACAAAAATTACTCCTTGTGCACTGCAGCTTACAGCTTCACAACAGTGGCATACAACACCACGTCGTTAAAATCGTGGTCACAATCTTCGCGGGTACGGTCCATGTCTTCAAAGCCAATCAGCACTTTGTTTTCCGCCGGGTAGTTGATGAGCACGGTGTGCTTTTTCAGGTTCGGGTCCACTTCAGGGTTCAAAATATCATTGGCGCAAAAATGCACTGCGTCTTTATTGATGGTTTTTGTGGTGGGGTTCCAGGCATTTTGCATCAGCACAAAACCCACTGAAGTGCCCGGCTCAAAGCGGCCGATTTTTACCTTGTCGCCCGACTGCAACGGCGTTTGGTAGCCGGCATTAGGGAAAATGTAGGTAATGTCCTTTATGTCCTTGGGGCTTTTGGGCGGCTGGTTGCTGGGGTAGGTGTAAAATGCAATGGTGTTGTAGTTGGAAATAGTACCATGGCTCACAAAAGTGAGGAAGATGTCAGACTGCTGCGTTACCGCGATGTCTTCAAAAGATTTGCTCTTGAGCAGTTCGGGGTTGGAGGTGCGCATGTCCTTGTTTTCGGGCAGCGAGCCGGTGATCAGGTTGCTTACAGCCGGCGAAATCTGGTCTTTGGGCAACAGGTTGTCGGGTTTGCCTTTGTCGTCGTGTCCACCCAGGCTTTTGTACGTGGTGGAGGTAAACTGAACGGGGCGGGTTACGGCATTGTCTTCTTTTTCGCAGGCAGTCAGCACAAAAATCGCAGCACACAATGAGAGCAGGTTAGTCGCTTTCATAAATAGGGGGTGTTTTTTACAATAAAAATGAATTAGTTCAGATCAGTGCGGCAAGGTAATGCGTTATATGAAACAATTACCTGATACAGCACAGGTGGTTTTGGTTATAGGAAGTGGGGCTGGCTTTGAAGGGATATGGGGCTTAGCAAATGGGATGGACTAACCTTCCCGCTAAAAGTTTAAAAGGGAAGGCCAAAAGCCCTCCCTTTTTTTATGCGATATAATTGAGGAGCGGCTTTACAGATGAGCTGCAAAATCTTTGCCACCCCGGCAACTGGGTTTGTATTTGCTTAGTACAACAGGTTTTTAAGCTTGTTGGTATCGCTCACCACAATCTTTCCGTTGCGGATATCGATCAGTTTTTCCGATTTAAAATCCGACAGCGTACGAATCAGCGATTCGGTGGCGGTACCTACATACTGGGCAATTTCTTCCCGGGAAATTTCGATGGGGTTGATGGGAGTAGCCGGGTTGGTGTTGGTGCCTGCAGCATTGAACTTGCCGTTGATGTCCACCAGCGCTTTGGCCACCCTTTTGCGCAGCGAAGAATAAGCCAGGCTCAGCAGGCGTTCCTCTTTTTCCTTTACGTTTTGGGTAATGATGCGGATAAACTTGGCGGCAATGTTCACATCGCTGTAGATCATCGACAAAAAGTCTTCCCGCGGAATCTGCATCAGTTCGGCATCTTCAATCACAATGGCGGTATCGTCGTAGTTCTTGTCTTCAATCAGGGCACTGTAGCCTACAAAATCGCCAGCGCTGTACAGGTCGGTAATGTATTCCTTGCCGTCTTCGTGGGTTTTGTATGCTTTTACCTTGCCGCTTACCAGGTAGTACAAAAAGCGGGGCCGCTTGCCTTCGGCATAGAGGTTTTGCTTTTTGGCATATTGCTCCACGGCATATTGCTCCGAAAGCTGCTTCAGCATGCCGGTGTCCTTAATGTCCCGCACAAACTGGGTCAAACCCTGTGGTGTGGGCGCATATTTGGTTTCCAGCACGTCCACCTTTTTCAGGCGCACCTCAATGGCATTGAGCAGTTCTATATCTTCAAATGGCTTGGTTACATAGTCGTCGGCGCCCATTTCCATGCCTTTCCGAAAATCGCTCCGTTCGGTTTTGGCCGTCAGGAAAATAAAAGGAATGTTCTGGGTGTCGGGGTTTTTGCGCAGCAGGTGCAGCACACCGTATCCGTCCAGTTCGGGCATCATGATGTCGCAAACGATCAGCGATGGTTTTTCCCGAACCGCTACATCCACGCCCTGTTTGCCGTTGGCAGCCGTAAGTGTTCGGTAGCCGGCCAGGTCCAGGATCTCTGCGGTATTTTCCCTGAGGTCGTTGTTGTCATCAATTACCAAAATAGTCTTTGCCATCAGCGTTGTGGTTTATAGGAAAAGTCAGGGTAATGGTTGTGCCCTGGTTTAATATACTCTGCAAATGTAGCGTACCCTGCAACATATCGGCGTAGCGTTTCACAATATGGAGCCCCAGGCCGGTGCCCTGGATGTTGAGGGCATTTTTGCCGCGGAAAAATGTAGTGAACAGGTGTTTCTGGTCTTCTTCGGAAATGCCGATGCCGCGGTCGGTAACCGATATCCTTGCTTCGCCGGCCGCCACATTGCTGCGCACCATTACGGTGGCGTTAGCATCGGAAAATTTAAGCGCATTGGAAATCAGGTTGATCAGGATGTTTTTGAGCAGCTTGCGGTCGCTTTCCACATCGTTGGGGCCATCGTGGTGGTATTCAATGTGCTGGCCTTCTTTCAGCAGGCCCTTCATGTCTTCCACCGTTTCGCCAATGGCGTCGCTGAGGTGAAACGGCAGGAACACGGCGCCGATCTTTCCTTCGTCGAGCTTGCCCAGCGACAGGAAATCTTCCAGCAGGTCGTTGAGGTGTTTTACCGAATCGCGGATGCGGTTGATGTGCTTGTCGCGGTTGGGTTGCTGCTCCGAGGTGGTGTATTTTGCCAGCAGCGAAGCCGACGACAGCACCGCGCTGAGCGGCGTACGAAACTCGTGGGAAGCCATTGATACAAAACGGCCTTTTATTTCGTTGAGCTGGCGTTCTTTGTCCAGCGCTTCGCTCAGTTCTTCCTGCGACTGCTCGAGGCGCTGCAGGGCTTCTTTTAAAATAACGGTGCGTTCTTCCACCTTGGCTTCCAGCTCGGCGTTGAGGCGGCGAATGTCGTTGGTTACTTTTTCCAGTTGCTGCTGCTGCTTCAGCATGCTTTGCTCAATTTCCTTGCGGTGGGTAATGTCCACAATAAAAGCAATCACATATTGCTCGTTTTGCTGCTTGTAGGCACTGAGGCTTACCTCCACTGGAAACGAGCTGCCGTCCTGCTTTTGTCCATACAGGTCGCGGCCCGAGCCCATAGTGCGGTTTTGCGGTTCCTGGTAAAAACCTTCGCGCAGCTGCGAGTGGCCTGCGCGGTAGCGTTTGGGCAGCAGCACTTCCACGGGTTTGCCCAACAGCTCTTTGGGCTCGTAGGCAAACATGCGCAGCGCCGATGGGTTGGCCAGGATAATCAGGCCCCGGTTGTCGGTTACCAAAATGCCTTCGGTGGCATTTTCAAAAAGCGATGTCATGTGCGATTTATCGAACTGCATGCGCCGGATCAGGGATTTAATGTATAAAACAATAAGGGTGGTGAACAACACCAGCACCAGCATAAAATAAAACTCCATCCACACCCGTGTGATGTCGATATGGTCCTGGTTGAAAGCCATAAAAGCCAGCAGCACCGCGCAGCTAACCACAGCGGCAACAATGGTGGCACCTTTCGATTGCACAAAAACGGACAGGAAAATAACCACCAAGAGGCCACTCAGTGTAATGGTATAACCGGGATAAAAATAGCTGAGGGCAATGGTGCCTGCAAAAACAAGCAGTGCATACACCGTTGCCTGCCTGCTGGATAGTTGTGGCATGCTGTATCCTGAAAATTTTCAGTGGTCCGATGGGTTGCCAACGGGCAATCGTTCCGGTGGTTGAATCAGTTTCTGTGGGCGAATTTATTCTAATTTCCGCTAACCGGGGCTTTAGGGTTAAGCGTAAAGGTTCTGGTTGTTCTGCCAGGTATTAAAGGCTTCGCTTTAGAGTTTTGTTTTAACGCAAATAAAAACACAGCGATTACCAAACGGGCAGTATATGCAGTGGTTTTGAACAGACCGTTTGAAAGGAAATGTACCGCGTTAGTGCAGTCAATTAAAGATGGTGTAAAAAAGTGCCGGTGCCACCAGCACCCACAGCGGGATCAGGATCCAGATGCGGCCTTGCGTAATGTCGTAGTCGGCGGCAATCTGGCGCCAGCTTTTGCCCTGTTTTAATCCCATGCCGGTTTCCAGCAGCAGCGTCATTACCAGCCACAACAGGCCTGCCAGCCAGGCTTTACTTATATTTTCGGGCGGAAATTTTTGTATGGCCCAACCGATGTACAGCGCAAAAAATAAGATGAGGGTAATGGTGGAAAGGCGGTGGGCAGCCGCTTCGCCCAGGCGTTTTTTATAACCCAGGTCGCGGAGGGCGCCGTTGTCAATGGCGATGAATAACATGGGAAACCAAAGCAGGAAGTAGGTAAGCATATAATTGCTTTAATGCAGTGAACCGTTATTCCATTCTATCGGCGATTGATTTGATTACATGAGTTTGATCATAACTCCTTTTATGTTCAGGAGATGCCGAATGGAGTTCGGGATGACAGCTTCCTAACGTGTAGCTTTTATCCGGTGTATTAAAAGACCTCACACTTCCAAAAGTTCCCGTTCCATTTGCAGCACCTTTGGATAAAGCAAATTATTTTCCAGGTGCTTGTGCACTTTCAAGTTGTCGTCCAGCTCTTTAAACTTCTGGTAAATCACCTGCTGGCTCACACAGCTGTCCGGGCTGAAGTAGTACCCGTTGGTAACAGTGCGCAGATGCGACTGCAGCGCTGCAATCCGTTTATGATCGGCCGCTACCTGCTGGCCCAGCGGTCGGCCCAGTGCCCGCACAAACAAGGAGCCGTAGGTTTCCCTGCGTTTATGGGTGCTGATGATTTGTTTGAGGTAGGGGAAAATGGAATCTTCCTCCTGCTGGTTGTGGTCGGCCAGTTCGGCGGCCAGGTCGTTGAACACGTCTTCTACTTCGCGGAGCTGCGGAAAAGTTTGGCGGTGGTTGTGCACAAAACCCCGCAGCATGTTGCGCAGCAGGGGCAGTTCGCGTTTGAGGTAGGCGTGGTGCACATGCACCAGGTAGTCCACCAAAAAATCCAGCGGCCAATCGGCGGCGGCCTTTATCTCCGGCGACAATAAATTGTCGGCCAGCAAATCCAGTTCCTGCTGCACCTCCTGCGGGTCGGCACCGTTCTGGGCACAGGCATCGGCCAGTGGCACGTTGCCGCTGCAGCAATAATCAATGCCCCATTTTTTAAAAACATCCGCCGCACGGTAGTCTTTCCGCACTATGGCCGATACGGTGGGTATGTCAAGCATCGTGTTCGTCATGGTTCGTAATTTTTTGAAGCAGGCCATCCAATTCTTCGGTGGCAATGCTTCGGATAAATGCTTCGCGGTCGCCAATCATCAGGTCCGAAACCAGGGTGCCCATCATCATGTGCTGCAGGTTGTTTTTGATATCCATTACCTGGTGGTGCAGCGGGCAGGGGTTAACGGCATTGCAGGCATGCAGGCGCAGCACACAATTATTAAAGGTGCCCAGCCCGTCGGTTAATTCAATCAGCTTCAGCAACGGGGTTTGCAGCGTGGCCGCCGCCAGCGCAAAGCCGCCATACGGGCCTTTTACCGATTGCAGCAAACCTTCTTTTACCATGCGGTTGAGGATCTTGCCCAAAAAATGCCGGGGTACGCCCAATTTTTCGGATATCTCATCCACCTGCACCCGCCGCCCCTCCGACTGTGCCAACGCTACATATAAAATGCCCCGCAAGGCGTAACCAAATGATTTGGAAAATAGCATGGTGTTTTCGTTTCTGTGGCTTGCCGGCCTGCTGTATACTTTTTAAATAAAACAGCAGGTTTGGCCTGCCGCGTTGTGTTTATCAAAGGCTTTTTATTAAAAAAAAAATCCGCCCAAGATAAGGCTCGAAACTACCGATGCCGTGTTTTTCAGGGCATGATCAAAGTCAACAATTTCGTTGACAACCCTCACCGAACAGGGCAGGGGGCGGGGTTACTTTTGAGCATTAAAAGACATTGACGTCTTTTTTAAAAGTCGCACCACCAAACATGAACAAAACAAGATTTTCCAGAGGAGCCTTATTTACCGCCCTGGCAGCAGCTATACTGCTCTGGGCCTGTGGCAGCAACAATGCCGCACCAGCCGACGACACCGCTGCCGCCACCGAAACAGAAACACCAGCCGCTTCGGGTTTTGCCATTGAAGAAGTGCAGGTAAACAGCCCGCTCAATGCGGAGTGGGTGGCCGCGGGCAAAAGCATGTACGAAATGAAATGCCAGAGCTGCCACAAGCTGACCGACGAAAAACTGGTAGGCCCCGGCTGGAAAGACATCACGAAACGCCGCACACCAGGCTGGATTGTAGCCATGACCACCAACCCTGATGAAATGCTGCAAAAAGACCCTGATGCGCAAAAGCTGCTGGAAGAGTGCCTGGTGAAAATGCCCAATCAAAATGTATCGAAAGACGAAGCCCTGCACCTGCTTGAATTTATGCGCCAGAACGACGGCGCCAAATAAAAGGACAGCTGCTTCTTTCAAATAAAAAATCACGTTCAAACACAACCGAAAATACCACAGGTCAACTCCAATTTTTTCCACACAAACAAGTGCAAATATGAAACGCTTCACAAACCGATTGTTCCTTGCCACGGCAGCTGCGGCCACCCTGTTGGGCGGCTTGCATAGCTGCAAACCAAAAGGCGGGGCCACCTCCACAGCCAGCGCCGATGCAGCTTCCAAAGTGTATGTTGCACCGGGCAAATACGATGAATTTTACAACATAGTTTCCGGCGGCTTCAATGGCCAGATCGGCGTATACGGCATTCCTTCGGGACGCCTGCTGCGCATTGTGCCCGTGTTTTCGGTAAGCACCGAAAGCGGCTATGGCTTTTCCGAAGAAACCAAACCGCTGCTCAATACATCGCATGGCGAAGTGCCCTGGGATGACCTGCACCACATAGCCCTATCGCAAACCAATGGCGAACACGACGGCCGCTGGGCATTTGCCAACGGCAACAACACACCACGCCTGGCCCGTATCGACCTCACTACTTTCCGCACCTCGGAAATACTGGAGATCCCGAACAGCGCCGGTAACCACGCCTCGCCGTTTATTACCCAAAACTCGGAGTACATCGTAGCCGCCACCCGTTTCAGCGTGCCGCTGGATGACCAGAATGGCGACGTGCCCATCAACACGTACAAAGACAATTTCAAAGGGTCCATTTCCTTTGTTTCCATCAACCAGCAGTCGGGTGAAATGAACATTGCGTTCCAGATCCGCACTCCGGGACTCAACTTCGACCTGTCGCGTGCCGGTAAAGGCAAATCGCATGGCTGGTTCTTCTTTAGCTGCTACAACTCCGAAAAAGCCAACACCCTGCTAGAAGTAAACGCTTCGGCCCGGGACAAAGACTTTGTGATGGCAGTAAACTGGAAAAAAGCAGAGGAGTATGTAAAAGCCGGCCGTGCTAAAAAACAGGCGGTGAACTATGCACACAATGTGTACGACGAAAACACCCACACTGCTACTTCAACCATGAAGAAAGAAGTGCTGGTGCTGGATCCCACCGAGTTTCCCGACCTGCTCTACATGATCCCATGCCCCAAGAGCCCGCACGGAACCGACACCGATCCTACCGGCGAGTACATTGTTGCTTCGGGTAAACTGGCCGCTACCATCCCTGTATTTTCTTTTACCAAAATGCAGGAAGCCATTGCCAACAAATCATTTGAAGGCAACTACGACGGCATCCCCGTGTTGAAATACGACGCAGTGCTGCATGGCGAAGTTCAGAAACCAGGCCTCGGACCTTTGCACACCGAGTTTGACGGCCGCGGTAATGCCTACACTTCGATGTTCGTTTCGTCGGAGATTGTAAAATGGGACATCAAAACCCTGAAAGTGCTGGACCGCGTTCCTACTTACTATTCTATTGGTCACCTGTCGGTACCGGGCGGCCCCACCACCAAGCCTCACGGCAAATACATGGTAGCGTATAACAAAATTACCAAAGACCGTTACCTGCCCACCGGCCCCGAACTGACCCAAAGCGCACAGCTGTACGACATCAGCGGTGAAAAAATGAAGCTCCTGCTTGATTTCCCCACCACCGGTGAGCCACACTATGCCGAAGCACTTCCGGCCGCTTTAATCAAAGACAAACAACGGAAAATTTTCAAAATCGAAGAAAACACCCATCCGTTTGCAGCCAAAGGCGAAGGGCAGGCCAAAGTGGAGCGCAAAGGCAACCAGGTGCATGTGTGGATGACTGCCATCCGTTCGCACCTCACACCGGATAACATTGAAGGCATTAAAGTGGGCGACGAGGTTTATTTCCACGTAACCAACCTGGAGCAGGATTGGGATGTGCCCCATGGCTTTGCTATCAAAGGCGCCAACACTGCGGAGATTTTGGTAATGCCCGGCGAAACACAAACCCTGAAGTGGAAAGCAGAAAAAGTGGGCATCTTCCCATTCTATTGCACCGACTTCTGCTCGGCACTGCACCAGGAAATGCAAGGCTACCTGAGGGTATCGCCTGCAGGCTCCAGCGTGGCGCTGCACTTCAGCACCGGCACCAACAAAGCCGCCCCTGCCGATACATCAGCAGTTAAACCTTAAATAAAATAAGAGTCCGGAAAGACGGTAAAGACCCAATAGCATATTTAGTAAAAAGCAAAGTCTTTTACCACTTGCCGGACTCTATTTCCTAACATCAACTTGCCAAAACAAATGATTATGAAACGCATTGTTCACCTTGCTTTTACCGCACTGATCGCCGCAAGTATTTCGGCTTGTGGCAACGGTGCTGCCGAAACTGCAACAGCATCAGACAATACCGAAGCTGCATCCCTCGGCGGGCAGTCGGCGGTGCAGGACGATGAATCGGCAAAAGACGTGGTGAAAGTTGCCGCGGCATCGCCCGACCACACAACGCTGGTGGCTGCAGTAAAGCAGGCCGAGCTGGTAGATGTGCTGAGCAACGCCGGACCTTTTACCGTATTTGCCCCCACCAATGCTGCATTTGAAAAAGTGCCCAAAGCAACGCTAGATGCACTGATGAAAGATGATAAAAAAGCAGACCTGCAAGACATACTCCAATACCATGTGTATGTAGGCATCATCAAACCTGAAATGTTGCAGGATGGCCAAACACTGAACCAGGTGAATGGCGGCAATATTACTATCTCGAAAAAAGACGGCAAGACCGTGATCAACGGCACTGCAACGGTGGTTGCATCAGTGCCCGCATCGAATGGAATCATTCATGTAATCGACGGCGTGCTGTTGCCCCAATAGTCCGAAGTCGGAAGTCTGAAGACCGAAGTCGGAAGAAAGTTCTGGTTAATCTTCTTCGGACTTCGGACATCGGTCTTCCAACTTTCTAAAACGATTCGATATGAACAAGATCAGCCCCTTCAACCGTATGGCATTGGTAGCAGCTTCGCTGTTGCTGATCCTAACTTATTTTTTACCCGTTTGGGAAATTACCCTCATGGCCCCGCAATATCCCGAAGGGCTGAGCATGCAGATCTGGTTGAACCAGCTTACCGGCCAGGTGGAGATCATCAATGGCCTCAACCACTACATCGGCATGAAGCATATTAAAGTGGAAATGTTCCCCGAGTTTACCTACCTCGTTTACGTGGTAGGCGCATTTATTGTATTGGGGTTGCTGGTAGCCGCACTGGGCCGCCTCAAAGCCCTGCTGGCTTACGTTATTTTATTGCTGGCCGGCGGCGTGGCAGCAATGGTCGATTTCTGGATGTGGGGATACGATTACGGCCACAATCTCGATCCAACCGCAGCCATACAGGTGCCCGGTTTTAGCTACCAGCCACCACTCATCGGCCATAAAAAACTGCTGAATTTCGACGCTTATTCTTACCCCGATTCGGGCGGTTGGGTGATCGTGGTAGCAGGTTTGATCTTTATTACCGTGCTGGTGCTGGAATGGCGCCGTGGAAAAAAATTAAAAACATCATCGATGCTGAAAGGAACCGTTGCTTCAACCAAAAGTTTTGCAGCGCTGCTGATGCTGGCCTTTGTGTTGCCGGCCTGCCAAAGCGGTCCGCAGCCGTTTGCCATTGGCAAGGACGGTTGTCATTTTTGCAAAATGACCCTCATGACCGCGCAGTTTGGCGGCGAGCTCATCACCAAAAAAGGCAAGGTGTTTAAGTTTGATGACCTGCATTGCATGAAAGGATTTTTAAAAGCCGGCGAGGTGCCGCAATCCGACATTGCACAGGTGCTCACCACCGATTACGCCAACAAAGATCAATTCGTGTCAGTAGAAGCGGCCCACTTTGTTCAGGGCGGTGCATTGCGCAGCCCAATGGGCAGCAACACTGCTGGCTTTGCCACTAAAGAAGCGGCTGATGCTGCTGCGGCACAAAGCGGCGGCAAAGCGGTTGACTGGAACGGCCTCCAATAATTTTTCGGCATGAAAGTACTCCTGACCATATTATTTTTTGCACTGGGCCTACAGGCACAAAGCCGCACACTTATCGTGGGCAAAGGCCAGCAATATGCCATCATCAGGCAGGCGGTGGCAGCAGCCGCTGCCGGCGATACAGTGCTGGTAAAAAACGGGCTGTATTATATCAATAACATTGTGGTGACCAAGCCGCTCACCATTATTGGCGAAGGCTGGCCGCTGCTGCATGGCGATGATAAATACGAGACCTTTACCCTCAGTGGTGACCGTATTACGGTGAAAGGTTTCCAGTTCACCAATTCAGGCTATTCGGCCATGAACGATTATGCAGCCATCAAGGTGATTGATGCCACCAATGTAACCATCGAAGGCAATCGTTTTTTCAAAACATATTTCGGGGTGCATGTGGCCAACACGCGGCATTCAACCGTTCGGGGCAATTACTTTTTTGGCTTAACCAAAACAGAAAATACCACCGGCAACGGCATCCATCTGTGGAAGTGCAACAACATGCTGGTAGAAGGCAACGAAGTGCATGGCCACCGCGATGGTATTTACTTTGAATTTGTAAGCCACTCGCTGATCCGTAAAAATAAGAGCGAAGGCAACCTGCGCTACGGGCTGCACTTTATGTTCTCCAACGACGATACCTATATATCCAATACGTTTCAAAACAACGGTGCTGGTGTAGCTGTAATGTATTCGAAAAAAGTAACGATGCTGCACAACCAATTTGTCAACAACTGGGGCCCTGCAGCATATGGCCTGCTGCTGAAAGACATCAACGACAGCCGCATTGAAGGCAACCGTTTTTTTAAAAACACCGTAGGCATACTGATGGAAGGCACCAGCCGCATACAGGCCACCAGCAACAGTTTTGAAGAAAACGGCTGGGCCGCAAAAGTATCGGCCAGCTGTATGGACAATGCATTTAACCGCAACAATTTTCACCGCAATACATTCGACATCAGCACCAATGGGTCGCTGGTGCTGAACGACTTTAACCAGAACTATTGGGATAAATATGAAGGCTACGACCGCAACCGCGATGGCGTGGGCGATGTGCCGTATCATCCTGTTAGTATGTATGCCGCCATCATTGAAACAAACCCCAATGCACTGATGCTGCTGCGGTCGTTTATGGTGGCGCTTTTGGAAAAAGCCGAAAAAGCTTTGCCCAGCCTCACACCTGAAAACTTAAGGGATGAACGGCCACTTTTAAAAGCATTGAAGTTGTAGCACAATTAGTAAAAATTAAAAGTAAAAAGGCAAAAAGCGGCAAGATGAAACACCACGTTTTTGACTTTTAAATGTTGCCTTTTGACATAAAAAATGAAACGACATGATCACGATTGAGCATATCACCAAAAAGTTTAAAAAGCTACATGCGCTGGACGATGTATCTGCGGCTTTTCGCAAAGGCCAGGTAGTGTCGCTGGTGGGCCCCAATGGTTCGGGCAAAACAACACTCATCAAATCGATACTGGGCATTGTGCAGCCCGATGCGGGCCAGATCTATTTCAACAGCAAACCCATACAAAGCGAAGTAGCTTACCGCGATAAAATTGGCTACATGCCGCAGATTGGGCGCTATCCCGATAACATGACCATCGGGCAGGTGATTTCAATGATCAAAAACATACGCAACCACGGCACCCGCAAGCTGGATGAAGAGTTGATTGAACAATACGGCATGCAGGCGCTGATGGAAAAAAACATGCGGTCGCTATCAGGCGGTACGCGGCAAAAAGTAAGTGCGGTGCTGGCTTTCCTGTTCGATCCCGAAGTGCTGATCCTTGATGAGCCCACTGCAGGCCTTGATCCGCTGGCATCCGAAATTTTAAAGGAAAAGATCATGCGGGAAAAGGAAAAAGGAAAACTGATCCTGATCACCAGCCATATACTTGCCGACCTGGATGAACTAACTACCGACGTGATGTATTTGCAGGATGGTAAGCTGCGCCTGTATCAATCCATTGGCAAACTAAAAGAACTGACCGGCGAGGAACGTTTGGGCCGCGCCATTGCATCGGTAATGAAAAGTGGTTATGTGCAGCCGAACGAGCAGTCGGGTGCAATCGTAAAATCAATGGAGGTGCGTTATGCTTAAATTATCGCGTTATGTGCTGCACGATATTTTGCGCAGCAAAGTAGTGATTGCTTATACTTTGTTTTTGCTGGCAGTGGCGGTTACGCTGTTTCGCATGGAAGATAATACCAGTAAAGCGGTGATGAGCCTGACAAATATTGTGCTGATTGTAGTGCCGTTGGTAAGCATGGTGTTTGCCACCATTCACTATTACAATTCATACGAGTTTATTGAACTGATGTTGTCGCAGCCGGTGAGCCGGTCGCGCATTTTAATGAGTGAATATTTCGGTACTGCGTTTTCGATGGCCACTGCATTCCTTGCAGGTGTGGGTATCCCGGTGCTCTTGTTTCAACCCGATGCGGTAGGCTTGGCGCTGCTGCTAACCGGCGTGCTGCTCACGTTTATATTCACGTCGCTGGCTTTCCTGGCTTCTGTATTGGCCCGCGATAAGGCCAGGGGCATTGGCATTGCGCTGATGCTGTGGTTTTATTTTGCGTTGATCTATGACGGGTTGGTGCTGAGCATCCTGTTTGCTTTTTCCGACTACCCGCTGGAAAGTTTGACCCTAGCCCTTTCATCGCTCAACCCGGTGGATTTAGGCCGCATTTTCCTGATGTTGAAAATGGACATCAGTGCATTAATGGGATACACCGGAGCTACTTATAAAGACTTTTTTGGTTCATCTGTTGGTGCGTTGTATACCATTGGTATCATGATGGTGTGGGCGATTATTCCCATGCTGCTGGCAGTGCGGGTGTTTAAGAAAAAAGACCTATGATTATTGGATAGAAGATAGACAATAGGCAAAAGATAAAAGACGAGAAACAGACAGCCAGGTGACGTGTAGTGCTGCCGAAGGCCACTGAGAAAACTGCAAACGGGGTGCATACATTTTGAATGTATGCACCCCGTTTTTTTATAAAGAAATTCGGGAGGTAAATTTTAGACAGCCAAACGGTGGTCTTTTTTTGTAAAAAAATAAACAACCGTTATGGCGTACAAAACTCCTGATTTCAGGAACCTAAGAAATCGTCGTTAGCTTTTGCCGTCGTTGTTGCGCATGAATTCCAGGATAGCCCTTGCGTCCTCATCGGAGAGGTTTTGGTTGGGCATGCGCACCAGGCACTCTTCCAGCATTTTTTGTGCAGCAGGGTCCTTTTGCAACATCTCATCTACGTTGGTGGAAAAGTTCATGATCCACTCCGGTGTTCGTCGGTCGGTAACGCCTTTCCAGCCCGGGCCCACCATTTTTTCATCGGTGAGTTTGTGGCAGCTCTGGCATTTCATTTCATATATACCCTTACCTGCGGCTACCATTTTTTGATCGAGCGGGTGGGTAAGCTCCACATTTTGAAATTTGCCGATGCCTTTATCGCTGGCAGTTGCATCTGCTGTAGTGGGTGCTGCATCGGTAGTTGTAGGCGTTGTGGCAGTGGCATCGTTGTCTGTTGTGCTTGCTGCATTATTGCTGTCGTTGCCGCAACCAATACCAATAACAACAGCAACTGCCATTGCGATGGGAATGAGTTTGTTGAGTTTCATGATCATGAATTTGATGAGTGAGTAAATATATATGAGGCTTGTTCTGAGGCTTATCCTAAAGTTAAGCGCAATAGTTTATACAAAAATGAGTAGATCGCATTTTCGGTTATGGGTGCTGGTGAGTCGTATCTGTTGTATCGCCCCTGATTATTGCAGCGTCCGGCACAATAGCCGAATCGTTGACAATGGTCATTGAATCAGGTATGGCTTCCGAAGGCGGCTGTGTGCCGGAAGGATCTTCCAGCTTGGCTCCGGAATCGTTGCCACATGCGGCAAACATCATTGCCACCACTACAATGAATAAAAACCGTTTCATGCATACTGGCCTCCAAAAGCGGTGCCATAATGCTTTGTGTTTTTGCTGCATGTACACCGCGTTGTTTGCTTTGGTTGTGCAAAAAAATAGCATGCATTTATTCAATATGCAATACTGCATGCATCAGTGTTGCAACGCATTTTTTATAACCTGCAAAAACGCATCTTTTTATAACAAAAGGGCAAGTTATCTTAGAACAAATATTTACTGTTGCCGCTGCAGTTGTTACAACAATTTATTGCGCCCATTCATCCACTCAAAAGCGAAGAGCTCGACGAATTTTTGGCACAATGGGAGCCCCTTTCCTGTAAGCGCAAAGTGGTACTCACCGCATCCGGCACCACCGAACGCCATCTTTATTTTGTGCTGGACGGCGTGCAGCGCTGTTATTGCATTACGCCGCAGGGTGCCGAAGCCACGCTGGTATTTACCTACCCCTATTCCTTTTCCGGCGTAGCCGATTCTTTTTTAACGCAAACGCCCACCCAGTATGTGTTTGAAACCTTAACGGCCAGCCGGTTTTTGCGCACCACCTACGGCCAAATGGAGCGGTTGATGCAATATTACCCCAATGTGCAAACGCTTTTCTTTAAAACAACGGCACTGGCTTTTAAAGGCCTGCTGGAGCGGCAGGCAGAGCTGCAATACTTTAGCGCCGAGGACAAGTTCCGGCGCCTGCTGCAGCGCAGTCCGCATGTGTTGCAGCTTATTCCACACAAATACCTGGCGTCCTACCTCGGCATCGATCCCGCAACATTCAGCAAGCTGCTGGGCTCGGTTCGTATTTAAGCTAAGGCTTACAACTGCCACTGGACGGCGGTTTCGTCCGCCATATTGTTGCGGCGAATGGCCGAAAATATTCTTTTTCTTATTGGTTAGGTCGGCAGATTGGGGCGTTGCACCACAGGCGTGGGTGCGGGCAAAGATTTTGCAAAACCATTTCAAATAGTTTTCAAAAAACCATTTGTATGAAAAAGTTTAAAAGCGAAGACCTTATTCATAAACTCCAGGAAGACGTACGCCAGATCATTGCCGCCGCAGAGCATTTCCGCGGCATAGACAAAATAAAGCTCAATTACCCGCCGGCCGAGGGCTCGTGGAGCGTGGTGCAGGTGCTGGAGCACCTCAATATGTACAACCGCCACTACCTGCCCGAAATTGAAAAATCGGTGGCCATTATTCCAAAGGAGTGGAGTTCCTGGTTTGTTCCGGGTTTCTTTGGCGATTATTTTACCCGCCTCATGCTGCCCGGCAACGTGTACGAAGTAAAAAACAAAATGAAGGCGCCCAAGGGCTACCGCCCCGAGAAAACGCTGAACAGCGAGGCCGTGCTGGACGAGTTTATCCAACACCAAAACAAGCTCCTCCAACTGTTGGAAATATCGCGGAAACGCAACCTCAACGAGATCCGGATCCCGATCACGATTTCTAAACTGGTGAAATTAAAATTGGGCGATACGTTCCGGTTTTTGGTGGCACACGAGCAGCGCCATATGCTGCAGGCCCGCAATGCTTTGAAAACCCTGGGCATTTCTACCAGCCAGTTCCCGGTGCTGATGTCGGGCATGGCGCTGGCCGGCCGATAATAGAAAGACCTAAATATTTTTGATGCAGGGTGTTGTGCCGTTGGCACGGGGCCCTGCATTTTTTTTATAAAAAATAGGGAAAGGCGTTGCTTACAGGAGATACACATCCAGCAACCCTTCGGGCAGCTCCACCACCACGCGGCGGCCCTTGTGGTCGATGCGCAGCAGGGTGCTTTCGTTGAGCGGGATAAATGCTTCTTTTTCCTGGATGCTGAGGCGGCAAATTACCTGGTGCGGCTGCTCAATGACTTCGAGGATGGTGCCCAGCGGCTGCTTGTTTTCTTCAATGGTGTAGCCCAGCAGGTTGATGGGTGCCGTTTTTGCCGAAAACTTTTTGAAATCTTCCTCCTTTAGCCACACTTCTTTTTGCGCCAGCTTCACAGCTGCTTCGCGGGTGTCCACATCCTGCACTTTCACATACGTTTCATCCTCGCTTTTGGCGCGGGCCGTTTCAATAAAATAAGGGATAAACGAGTTGGCCCGCTCTTCAATAAAAAATGCGGCAAGGCCTTTCAGCGCCGTTTTTTTCCCCAGGTTGTGTTTCAGGATCAGTTCGCCTTTAAGGCCAAATATGGAAACCAGTTTTCCAATTTTAAAATAATCGGTCATTGCAGGAGGATAAAGTTTGAATCGGAAAGCTAAGTTCCGGCCGGGGTATTGATTTTTAACTGATTAAAGTTAGCAGCGGCGCAAACATGGGCGGTATGCGCTAATAAAAAAAGGTGGTTTTGCACCGGGCAAAACCACCTTAATACATTCAAGCAGGCAGGTTTGTTATCCTTCTTGACCTTCGCTGGCGCGGGGCGCTGGGCGCTCCTGACGGCGATAGGGTGGATTTCTGCGGGCTCTTCTTTCTTGCATGGCCTGCTGCTGGCGCTTTTGAATCTGGGCTTCATGCTCAAGGTGCCACGACTGGAATTTCTCCATAGCGGTAGCATCATCAAACAGACCCAGTTTCACTCCGCGCAACAGGTGCTTCAGGTACAGTACGCCTTTTTGAGATAAAATCTTCCGTACGGTGTCGGTAGGCTGAGCGCCTTTGTGCAGCCATTCCAGCGACTTTTGACGGTCGAGCTGAACGGTAGCGGGGCTGGTCAGGGGATTGTAAGTACCGAGTTTTTGGATGAATTTACCATCGCGTGGGGCGCGGGCATCTGCCACAACAATGAAATAGAACGGGCGCTTCTTAGACCCGTGCCTTTGCAGTCGGATTTTAACTGGCATCTTAAATAGACATTTAAATGCGTGAATGATAAGGTTAACGGCGCAAAAGTAAGGCCGTCTGACAATATAGACAAACCGGAGGGGATTTTACGGAAAAATTTAAGAACTGCAGCCTATAAAAAGCGCTGGCTGAACAATCGGTAAAACAGGGGCGGCAAACGATCCATTTTTTGCATGATTTCTAATCAGTTAGCACAGCAGCCTGCTTTAAACAGCACATATTAGCCAAATAAAAAGCCCCGCGCAACGGCTGTTGGCGGGGCTTAAAAAGGGTGTGTGCGGCCACTATCTTTTCATGCCGGGCATCATGCGGCCCATTGGCATTTTGTTCATCATTTTCATCATTTCCCGCATTTGCTCAAACTGTTTCATAAAGGCATTTACTTCTGAAATGTCTTTGCCCGAGCCTTTGGCAATGCGTTTGCGGCGGCTGCCGTCAATTTTGTCGGGGTTGGCCCGCTCCATGGGCGTCATGGAGTTGATGATGGCCTCGATGCCTTTGAATGCATCGTCGGAAATATCAATGTCCTTGATGGCTTTGCCCACACCGGGAATCATAGCCATCAAGTCTTTCAGGTTACCCATCCGCTTGATCTGCTCCAGTTGCTGTTTGAAGTCGGCAAAATCGAACTGGTTTTTGCGGATCTTTTTTTCCAGCTTTTTGGCCTGCTCTTCGTCGAACTGCGCCTGGGCTTTTTCCACCAGCGTGGTAATATCACCCATCCCCAGGATCCGCTGTGCCATCCGTTCGGGGTAGAACACATCAAGGGTATCCAGCTTTTCGCCGCTCGAGATAAACTTGATGGGTTTATCAACGGTGTATTTAATGGAAAGCGCCGCACCACCTCGGGTATCGCCATCAAGCTTGGTAAGCACCACGCCGCTGAAGTCGAGGCGGTCGTTAAAAGCCTTGGCGGTGTTTACCGCATCCTGGCCAGTCATACTGTCCACCACAAACAGGATTTCCTGCGGGGCCACAGCGGCTTTGATATTAGCCACTTCGGTCATCATCGCTTCGTCCACCGCCAGGCGGCCAGCAGTATCAATGATCACCACGTTTTTGTTTTTAGCGCGGGCTTCGCGGATGGCATTTTGTGCAATCTCCACCGGGTTTTTATTTTCCGGCTCCAGGTGCACGTCCACGCCAATTTGCTCACCCAACACACGGAGCTGCTCCATGGCCGCAGGGCGGTACACGTCGGCAGCCACCAATATGGGAGACAGCTTTTTTTGCTTTTTTAGGTAATTGGCCAGCTTGCCGCTAAAGGTAGTTTTACCCGAACCCTGCAGGCCGGCAATCAGGATGACCGCTGGTGCACCTTTGGAATTGAATTCGGCTGCTTCGCCACCCATCAGGGATACCAGTTCGTCTTTTACAATCTTCACCATCAACTGGCTGGGCGAAATGGCATTGATCACTTTTTCGCCGAGTGCTTCGTCTTTTATCTTGTCGGTAAATTCCTTGGCGATCTTAAAGTTTACGTCGGCGTCTACCAGGGCCCGGCGAATTTCTTTAACCGTGGCCGCTACGTTCAGCTCGGTGATTTTTCCTTCACCTTTCAGGTTTTTAAAGGCACCTTCCAGCCGGTCGCTTAATGATTCGAACATAGTATGAGTAGTGCTTTGAATTATATCTTTTGAACCACAAAGACACCAAGGAACAAAAGGCACACAAAGTATTTCTTGGTGCATCTTGTTTGTCTTTGTGCCTTTGCGGTTCTATTTCAGGGCAATAAAAAAGTGAATAGAGCCTATTCACTTGTACAAGTTGCAAATATAAGAAGATTGGCAAACCTGAAGTTTGCTCTGTTTTGCAGTCAATAATAAATACTCTAATAATCAATAATGCCCCAGGCTACCAACTGTCAACTATAAACTGTTTTTAATTCCCGCCCAGGTATGGCCGGAGCGCCTTTGTACGGCTGTTGGCTTTGAGTTTGGTGATGGCTTTGTCTTTGATCTGCCGAACCCTTTCGCGGGTGAGGTTGAATTTTTCCCCAATGTCTTCCAGGCTCAGCGGGTGGTCAACCCCGATGCCGAAAAAGTAGCAGATCACATCTTTTTGTCGTTCCGTAAGGGTTTGCAGCGACCGGTTGATTTCTATCCGCAACGATTGTTTGTATTCCAGCTCGTTGTCGGTTTTTTCGGCGTTGGTATTTTCCAGCACATCCAGCAGGGTGCTTTCTTCACCTTCTGAAAGGGGCGTATCCATGCTTACATGGCGGGCGTTGATGCCCAGGCTGGAAGCCACTTCTTCCAGGTCCATGTTCAGCAGGTCGGCCAGTTCTTCGGCCGAGGGTTCCCGTTCAAACTCCTGTTCCAGTTGCGAAAACGCTTTCTGGATGCGGTTGGTGAGGCCCACCTTGTTGAGCGGCAGCCGCACAATACGGGCCTGCTCGGCCAGGGCCTGCAAAATGGATTGGCGGATCCACCAAACGGCGTAGGAGATGAATTTAAACCCGCGGGTTTCGTCAAAGCGTTGAGCGGCTTTGATCAGGCCAAGGTTTCCTTCGTTGATGAGATCGGGGAGGGAAAGGCCCTGGTTCTGGTACTGTTTGGCAACAGACACTACAAAGCGCAAGTTGGCTTTGGTGAGGCGGTTGAGGGCTTGCTGATCGCCCTGTTTGATGAGTGTGGCGAGGCGTACCTCTTCTTCTGGTGAAACAAGGTCCACTTTGCCAATTTCCTGAAGGTATTTTTCCAGGCTTTGAGATTCACGATTGGTGATTGACTTCGTGATCTTCAGTTGACGCATGCTCATAGGATGGCATTTAAGATGGTTATTTGAGGTTGCAGTTCAGGTCCGTCTTGGCTAAGGGATCCCAAATGTTCCATCACATTTCCGGGTGCATCAGTTCGTAGGTTGTGTGTTCGTTTGTCCAAATTAAGAAAACCTGCAATGTGAAAAAAAAATATTTTAAGATTCCTTTTACATTTTTTGAAAAAGGCTTAATTACGTTTCTATCGGCAGGTAGGAAAAAATTTTGGTGGTTGAATTATTTTCCTGTTATTGCACCCCCCGACAAGCTTAATTAGCGCAAATGAGTAAAAAGCAACTCTATACATTAGAATACCCGGTTCGCTGTTCTCCTGCAATCCTGTACGAGTTCCTGTCTACGGCCAGCGGCCTGCAGGAGTGGTTTGCCGATAAGGTAGATGAGCGGGATGGGCAGTTTATTTTTTCGTGGAATGGCTCTTCGGAAATTGCCGAAGTGGTGGAAAGCGAAGAGGACCGTTTTGTGCGGTATCACTGGACGCACGCCCCGAAGGAAGAATACTTTGAGTTCCGCATCGAAAAATCGGAAGTAACCAACCAAACCATTTTGGTGATCAAAGATTTTGCGGAGAAAAAAGAAATCAAAGACCAGAGCATGCTTTGGGATTATCAGGTAAAAGACCTGTTTCACCGCCTGGGTAGCAACTAAGCGCCCCGCACTGTTCCAGCAAAAAGCACCAGCTTTCCCATAAATTATTTGCTGCATGAGGCCAGCTTTGAAGCGGCCACCATGCAGCAATTTTTATATGCGGCCGGCTGTGCACCAGTTCTGCAAAGCCCGTTGCTGTAAATGCCTGCACCGGTTGGTAATTGCCACCATCGAAATGATGTGCCCAGGGATCGGGCCCCGTTTGTATAAAATAGCCGCGCTGGGCCAGGTGTGGATAACTTTCAGAAAGGCGGTTTGCCAGCTTATTTTTCCAAACTCCCGAAAGGTGCAGGGTGCTGCTGAAAAAACGGCCCCACCAGAAAAATGTGCGGATGGCAAAAATGTCTTCCTGTCCAAACAGCCTTGGGTAATCGAGCATTAGGTAGGGTAGGCCGCCGTGGTTTTCGCCGCGGGCAATTTTGGGCGGTACAGTGGCAAATGGTGCCGCTACCTGCGCCCCTTGCATTTGGTGTTGCAGCCCGGCCAGCAGCGCCTTTGCTTTTTCCATAATACGGTTCTTCGTTAAAATCAGTTCCGCATCGCATACCAACGCCATCTCGGCAGCCGAAAGCTGTATTTTTGCCTCCTCCATAAACGGAAATTAAGTGGAATAATTTGAACCACTAAGACACATAGGCCACGAAGCAACACAATGAAGATTGCTTCGTGTACCCTTCCTGTCTTAGTGTCTTAGTGGTTCAAAAGAAAAAATTACGCAGGTGCTGAAAAAGCTGGATAAACTCATTATAAAAGCCTTCATTGGCCCGTTTGTGGCCACGTTCTTCATCACGCTGCTGGTGCTGGTGATGCAGTTTTTCTGGCTGTACATCGACGATTTTGTGGGCAAAGGCCTGGGGGCCGGCGTCATTGCCGAATTTATTTGGTACCAAAGCGCGGTGCTGGTGCCGCTGGCCCTACCACTGGCAGTGCTGCTGTCATCGCTTATGACCTTTGGCAACCTGGGCGAAACCTACGAACTGGTGGCCATTAAATCGGCAGGCATATCGCTGCTGCGGTTTATGCGGCCCCTTTTTTTTGTAACGCTGACCATTTGTTTCATTGCGTTTCTTTTTTCCAACTACATCATTCCCGTAGCGAACCTCAAAAGCCGCACATTGCTAGCCGATATCGTTTATGCAAAACCGTCATTCGACATCAAGGAAGGCGTTTTTTACGATAAGATTTCGGGCTTCGCCATTAAGATCGGTAAAAAGGAACCCAACGACAGCGTAATCCGCGACATCATTATTTACGAACAGGCCGGTGCCAGTTTGCAGGACAACTTTATCATTGCCGAAGACGGCGTGATGCGGATTTCGGACAACAAGCGGTACTTGGAATTTATTTTAAAAAATGGCTGGCGTTACCAGGAGCGGGGCAACACCACGCAAGCCAACACCGAATTTGTGCGGCTTGGATTTGACCAATACACCAAGCAGTTCGACCTTAGTTCGTTCCAGTTTCAGCGCACCTCCGATAGTGTAAACAAAAATAACCAGCGGATGCTGAGCATGCGCCAGTTGGGCGTGGCCATTGATTCGATCCGTAAAGACGCCAACAATTTTGCACCGCAGGTGCGCCGCGATGTGTTGTCGTCGGCCGAGTTTCGTGCACACCTCGATAGCAATTGGGCCGTAGCTGGGAAAGTGCCCGCGGTAAAATCGTTTAGCGAGATACTGCCCGACTCTATGCAGCAAATGGTGCGGCAACGCAGCCAGGGCATTGTGCAGGCGCTTAAAAGCAATGGCGAGCTGGTGGTAACGCAATACAACGACCGCCAACGCGACCTGCGCAAATACCAGATTGAATGGCACCGCAAAATTTCGCTTTCGCTGGCCTGCCTCGTGCTGTTTTTAATTGGTGCGCCACTGGGCTCCATTATTCGCAAAGGCGGCCTGGGCAGTCCCATGGTTTTTTCCATCATCTTTTTTATGGTGTTTTATTTTTTGGGCACCTCCGGCGAAAAATTATCCCGGGCTGGTTCGCTGCATCCGTTCAACGGCATGTGGCTTTCGTCGTATGTGCTGGTGCCCATCGGGCTGTTTTTAACGGTAAAAGCAGTGAACGATTCGCAGCTGTTCAACCGCGAATTTTACCAGCGTGCATGGAGCCGCTTTAAAGCAAGGCGGGCGGCCAAAACTGCAAAGCCCGCATAATTCCATTACCCGGTTTTTAGTATTGTATGCGGCTGCGCCGCAGTTTTGCACGCAAATTGGTACACCCGTAATTTTTGTTGCATGCATCGTTTAGCCAATCGAAGACAATTTTTGCTGCAAACCGGGAAGGCGGGCATCGGCGCTTGCGCCGCGCTAAGTATGCCTGCGGTGGTTAGCTCTTGCGCAGTGGTGCGCCGGGTAAAAGGCCCAAGCGGCACAGGCTTCAAACAGGAGCCGCTGCCGTACACGTACGGCGCGCTGAATAGTGCCATTGATGCGGCCACCATGGAGCTGCATTATACCAAACACGCAGCCGGCTACGCAGCCAACCTGCAAGATGCTGCAAAGGCTGAAGGTGTGGATACCTCGAAGCCGCTGGAAGAGGTGTTGCGCCACATTGATCAATACTCCACTGCCATGCGCAACAATGCCGGCGGGCATTACAACCACGAACTATTTTGGAAAATCATGAGCCCACGCGGTGGCGGCCAGCCTATTGGTAGTTTGGCCACTGCCATTGATGCATCGTTTGGTTCATTTGAAGCATTGAAAAATGGCCTGGCCGATGCCGGTAAAAATTTATTTGGTTCGGGCTGGGCATGGCTGGTGCTCGACGGAGATAAAAAGCTGCGCATTGGCGCTACGCCCAACCAGGACAATCCGCTGATGCCTGTTTCCGACCTCAAGGGCTTTCCATTATTGGGCCTCGATGTGTGGGAGCATGCTTATTACATGCGCTACCAAAACCGCCGTGCCGATTACATTGAAAACTGGTGGCAGGTAGTGAACTGGGATTTTGTTGGTAAACGATACGCAGCAGCAGTTAGGAGTTGACAGTTGGTAGTTGATAGTATTGAACGTGCAGGCTGATGTATTTGCATCAATCGAAATGCAACGAAAAGTGGCGTAAAAATTGGCAGCAAAATCGTTCATCGAAAACCATTTTTACATGTCCCAACATTTTTCAACAACCAGCAAAACTCATTACTGCCTTAATTCATTTCCTTTAAATTACAACAGCACAAAACCATAACTACTTACCACCAACTACCAACTACCAACTATCAACTCCTAACTACCAACTCCCATGTCCAAACGCACTTCCGACAGCATCCAAAACATACGCCTGCAGCGCGGTATTGCCATTGCAGGTGCGGTGCTGTTAGTGGTAAAGTTTGTGGCCTGGTCGCTAACACACTCGGTGGCGGTGCTTACCGATGCACTGGAAAGTATTGTAAACGTGGTGGCGGGTTTCGTTGGGCTGTATAGCCTGCATGTATCGGCGCAGCCCCGCGATGCCAACCATCCGTACGGGCACGGCAAAGCGGAATTTTTATCCGCCGCCATCGAAGGCACATTGGTGCTGTCGGCAGGCGCCATTATTTTATACACGGCCGTAAAAAACTTCTTTTACCCACAGCCGCTGCAGGCGGTTGATACCGGCATTTACCTGGTGGGTGCCACCGCGGTGGTCAACTGGTTGCTGGGCAGCATAGCCCTGCGCCAAGGCCGCAAAACCGGTTCGCTGGCGCTGATGGCCAGTGGCCGCCACCTTCAAACCGATACCTGGTCTACCATCGGTATTATCCTGGGGCTGGTGCTTATTTCATTTACCGGCTGGCAATGGATCGATGCGGCAGTTGCATTTGGTTTTGGCGCATACATAGCCATTACTGGTTATCGCATTGTACGCAAATCGGTGGCGGGCATTATGGACGAAGCCGACATGGAGTTGCTGACCAAAATGACAACCGTGCTCAATGCGGCACGCCGCGATGCTTGGGTGGACCTGCACAACCTGCGGGTGATTAAATACGGCAACGTGCTGCACCTCGATTGTCACCTTACAGTGCCCTGGTATTTCAACGTACACCAGGCGCATGAAGAAGTAGACCAATTGGCTGCGGTGGTGCGCAAAGAGTTTGGCGAAACCCTCGAACTTTTTGTGCACTCCGATGGCTGCCTTTATTTTCAATGCCCGCTCTGCGAAAAGAGGGCCTGCCCGGTGCGGCAGCATCCTTTTAAGGAAAAGCTGGTGTGGACGGTGGACAATATTTTGCAAAACGAAAAGCACGGTTGGCGCCGGGCCTCTGGCGACGATACGGGCAACGCGGCAGCGCAGCCATAGCCACCCAATCCTTCGTAAATTGCGCCGAATACAATTCAAGCTCATTATATGCAAACAACCACCACCTGGAAAAGCGGCAACGCATTTACCAGTACATACAAAGGCGAACAAATTGAAATTGACGGCGACGGGTTTAGCCCCAAAGCGCTGCTGCTTACCGGCCTGGCCGGCTGCTCCGGCATCGACCTGGTGAGCCTGCTGGAAAAAATGCGGGTGCCTTTTGGATCTGTTGCAATTGACGCCGTTACTGAGCAAACCGATGAACATCCACGGGTTTTTAAAGCCATCAACCTAGTGTACCGGGTGCAAACCGGCGAGGAGAACAGGGATAAAGTGGCCAAGGCCATCGACCTGTCGCTGGAAAAATATTGTGGCGTGGCCGCCATGTTGCAAAAGAACAGCCCGATCACGTACACCATCGAGCTGCTGCCGGCTGCATAACGTGGCACATTTGATAAACCTCAGCGGTACAACTGCAGGTGTGGCCTACCTTTGAACGGGCAAATCCATATCAGATGCTAACGAAAAAAGCCTATTATGCGTTTCAGGCGCTTACCCACCTGGTAGAAAGATATAACGAAGGACCGGTGCTAATTTCAGAGATTTCGGAGGAACGGAAAATTCCGCTGAAGTTCCTGGAAAACATCCTGCTGCACCTCAAAAACACGGGCATTCTTGACTCTAAAAAAGGCAAGGGCGGCGGTTATTTTTTAAAAGCGCACCCCTCCGAAACCCGCATTGCCAAAGTGTTTCGGCTCATTGACGGGCCCATTGCCATGCTGCCCTGCGTGAGCCTTTATTTTTACCAGCGCTGCGAAAACTGCAACGAAAAATTTTGCGGTCTGCACGACATCCTGGTGGAAGTGCGGGATGCTACTTTGGCCATTATGGAAAACCGTACGCTGGCCGACCTGGTGGCAAAGGACCGCAACCCGGTGGCAGGATTGGTGCCACCAAAAATGTGAAAAAAGTCTACTCGTTTGGTAGGGTAGTTATTCCGCATTACTTTTACACCCATTGTTCACCAAAAAACCAATCAGTATGTCATTACGTTTAGGCGATATTGTTCCCAACTTTCAGGCAGAAACCACCAACGGCCCCATCGATTTCTACGAATTTCTGGGCGATAGCTGGGGCATCCTTTTTTCGCACCCTGCCGATTACACCCCGGTATGCACCACCGAGCTGGGCTTTACAGCCAAGCTGGGCGAAGAGTTTGCGAAGCGTAATGTAAAAGTGCTGGCCGTAAGCGTTGATCCACTGGAATCGCACCACGGCTGGAAGCGGGACATTGAAGAAACCCAGGGCTGCCTGGTGAACTTCCCCATCATTGCCGATGAGAACAAAGTTGTAGCCGGCTTGTACGATATGATCCACCCCAACGCTTCGGAAAAAGCAACGGTGCGTTCCCTGTTCGTGATCGGGCCCGATAAAAAACTGAAACTGAGCATCACTTACCCTGCCTCTACCGGCCGCAACTTCAACGAAGTGCTGCGTGTGGTAGACTCGCTGCAACTGACCGCCAACTACAGCGTGGCAACACCTGCTAACTGGAACCACGGCGAAGATGTGATTGTAGTGCCTGCAGTAAGCACCGAAGATGCCATCAAAAAATTCCCTAAAGGCGTAAAAGTGGTGAAGCCTTACCTGCGCTATACCCCTCAGCCAAACGTGGAGTCTTAATTAGTATAGATTATTGATTACTTATTATTGATTATTCAGGCTTGTAAAAGATGCTAGTAGTAATGAATAATAAGTAATCAATAATTATTTAAAATACCATTGCAGCAAAACTGCAAACCCGCTCATGCAATCCCTGGAACATTTACAAAACCTCTACGCAACCGAGCCGATAGAAGTGGCGTTGCAAAAAACGGCGCAGCTTTTTCCCGGCCGCGTTAAGTTTTCTTCGTCGCTGGGCCAGGAAGACCAGGTACTAACGGATATCATTGCCCGAAATAAGATTGGCATCACCATTTTTTCCATTGATACCGGCCGCCTGTTTAACGAGGTGTACGAAACCATGGAAAAAACCGAGGCCCGTTACAAGATGAAGTACCAGGTGTTTTTTCCGCAGGCCGATGCCGTGCAAAACATGGTGCAGGAGCGGGGCATCAACCTGTTTTACGATTCGGTTGAAAACCGCCAGACCTGCTGCGGCATACGCAAGGTGGAGCCGCTGAACCGGGCCCTGGCCGATGCTGATGTGTGGATCACAGGCCTGCGTGCCGAGCAGAACGACCACCGCAAATCGGTGCCGATGGTGGAGTGGCTGCCCGAAAAAAATATGTACAAGATCAACCCGTTGCTGCACTGGAGCTACGATGAAATGATCGGGTACATCAAACAAAACAACGTGCCGTACAACCCGCTGCACGATAAAGGTTTCATCTCCATTGGCTGTGCACCCTGCACCCGCGCTATCGAACCGGGCGAAGACCCGCGTGCCGGCCGCTGGTGGTGGGAGACATCGCACAAAGAGTGCGGGCTGCATCTGGTTAAATAGTTAGTAAAAGGTTCCATCACTTCAAGCGATGGAACCTTTATAAAATATACTTCCGAAATGAGTGCATTGAACTTAAATAAATTTCCCCGCGAACTGGAGCACGAAGCCATCTACATCATTCGCGAAGTGGCTGCGCAGTTTGAGCGTCCGGCCCTGTTGTTCTCGGGGGGCAAAGATTCTATTACGCTGGTGCAGCTTGCCCGCAAGGCATTTTATCCTGCCAAGGTTCCGTTCCCGATGCTGCACATCGATACGGGCCACAACTTTCCCGAAACTATCGAGTTTCGCGACTGGCTGGCAAAAGAAAGCGGCATGCAACTGATTGTGCGCTATGTGCAGGATTCCATCGACCAGGGAAAAGTAAAAGAAGAAACCGGCAAATACGCCAGCCGCAACATGCTGCAAACCGTAACCCTGCTCGACGCCATCGAAGAACTGAAGTTTGATGCCTGCATTGGCGGCGCCCGCCGCGATGAAGAAAAGGCCCGCGCCAAGGAACGCATCTTTTCTGTTCGCGACGATTTTGGCCAGTGGGATTCGAAAAAGCAACGCCCCGAATTGTTTGATATGCTCAATGGCAAAATCAATGTAGGCGAAAACGTTAGGGTGTTTCCTATTTCCAACTGGACGGAACTCGATGTTTGGAATTATATCCGCGAAGAAGGCATGGACATTCCTTCCATTTATTTTTCGCACCAACGCGAAATCATTGAACGCGATGGCCTGTACTGGCCCACATCGCCCTACCTCAATACATCGGAAGATGAAGTGCCGTTCAAGGCCACCGTTCGCTTCCGCACCGTAGGCGATATGACCTGCACCGCCGCTGTACTTTCCGAAGCCGTTACACTCGACAAGATCATCGAAGAGATCCGCGAAGCAACCATCTCCGAACGGGGTGCCCGCATCGACGACAAACGCTCCGAAGCAGCCATGGAAAAAAGAAAGCAAGTAGGATACTTCTAAAAAACTAATTGAACCACTAAAACACCAAGGAACAAAGTTTCACGAAGGATTTTCTTTGTGCCCCTTTTTTTCTTTGTGCCTTTGTGGTTCCAATAAAAATTATATGGACGTTTTACGTTTAGCAACAGCAGGTAGTGTAGATGATGGCAAAAGCACCCTCATCGGCCGCCTGTTGTACGATACCAAATCCATCACCAAAGACAAGCTGGAAGCGGTGGAAGCATCGAGCCAGCGCAAGGGCCTCGACTTTGTGGATCTGTCGCTCCTCACCGATGGCCTCATTGCCGAAAGGGAACAAGGCATTACCATTGATGTGGCGCATATTTATTTTGCTACCGACACCCGCAAATACATTATTGCCGATACACCGGGCCATGTGGAGTACACCCGCAACATGATTACTGGCGCATCCAATGCCGAAGCTTCAATTGTGTTGGTTGATGCCCGAAATGGTGTAAGCGAACAAACCCGCCGGCACCTGTTTATTTCTTCCCTGCTGGAGATTGATCACGTAGTTGTAGCAGTAAATAAAATGGACCTGGTGAATTATGACCAGGCCACTTTTGAAAGCATAAAAGCAAACGTAGAAGGCCTGGCAGAAAAGATCGGTTTTAAAGGTGAGCTCACCTTTATTCCGCTGGCTGCAAAGTATGGAGATAATGTAGTAACACCATCGGAAAACATGTCTTGGTACAGCGGGCAGCCGCTGCTGCAATACCTCGAAAGCATCCCGGTGCACAAACGCGATGATGCACTGCCCGCAAGGTTTCATGTGCAGGCCGTAATTCGTCCGCACAGCGATGAGTACCACGACTTCCGCGGCTATGCAGGCAAATTGGTGAGTGGTTCACTGGCGGTGGGTCAGCGTGTTTCGGTGCTGCCTTCGCTCAAGGAATCAAGCATCAAATCCATTTATGCCGGCGATAAAAAAGTAGAAGGGGCACATGCCGGCGAAAGCCTGAGCATTGAGCTGGAAGACGATGTGGACATCAGCCGGGGCAACACCCTGGTGCCCGTTGGCGTGCCGCACCAACAGCTAAGCCAGTTTTCGGCCAAGCTTACCTGGATGGACGAACAGCCGCTTACTGCAGGCAAAACCTTTTTGCTGCAGCATGGTGTAAACCGCATTAAAGCAAAGCTCAATTCGTTTGCACACGTCATCGACATGAACACCATCGAGGAAAAAGGTGATGTGCGGGAATTCAAGCTCAATGATATTGGCGAGGTAAATATTAAAACAGCCAAACCCATTTTTGCCGACCGCTACGCCGATAACCCGCGCAACGGTGCATTTATTTTGATTGATGAATACAGCAACAACACGGTTGCAGTTGGATTTATTTTGTAAGCTATTTTATAACAAGCTGCAATCAAGACGAAGTTTTGTTACGCGGAGTATGTCATGCCGAACTTGTTTCGGCATCTCCTTCAATCTGCGGGGTTTCTTAATGTGGAGGAGTTACCGAAACAAGTTCGGAATGATAATGCCAAAGTTCAAAGACACAATAGATTTCGAGTTGATATTAGTTGATTAACAATAAAGGCGGTCGTAAGACCGCCTTTATTGTTATGTGAAATACATGCTATTGATCCACAACAAGCAAGCCTTCCTTTATATCGCAGAAAAAAGCATCGTATATGTGGTCGGCCTGGATATGGTTCCACCTAAAGTCTTTAATGGCTGCTTGTCCGGTGCTGTTTTCGGCAAAATCATATAAGCCGTTGGTGCTATAAGCTGCGTGGTAATAATTATAGATAACGATGTGGCGGTAACCGGATAATTTTTTGGAACTCGGTGCCGCAACCGGTTTGAATTGCAGCCCCAGCAAAGGGGCAATCTCTGAAGTTTTATAGCCATAGTTCAATCGCCATACAGCCGCTTCAAAAGTAGTGCTGTCTTTTTGTTGCAGTTGTTTGCACATTACTGCAAAAAGCGTGTCCGCCAGCAGCTTGACTTGAATAGATGCACTGTCATTTGCTTGTTGCACGAAGTTGCTTTTTGCACTGCTGTATTGCAGTTCGCGGGAATGGATGATAACGCTTTCCCTGTTTCGAAGGGTACAGGTTAACGTAGAATCAGTTTGGTGTTGGGTGGTTACAACACCGTCTAATCCAAATGTTCCAATCGATGCTTTGATCAAAGCAATGGCGGCGCAGTTGTTTGCATTTTTGTTTTGTTTGAAAGCATTGATCAAAACTGTGCCTTCTATTGGGTGGTGTTGGGCAACTGACTGCTGTGCCCGCACAAACAGCGTAAGGAACACAAAAGAGGTGGTATAGAATATGTTTTTGAAAAAACGATTTACCCTCATGCATTGCGGGTTGGTATCAATAAAGTTATGGGTTTGTTGCCCGTCAGCTAACTGGTTTCTCCGCCATTTGCAATGAATAAAAAAAGCTCCTTTGGAGGAGCTTGAATGTTTTACCCGCAAATCACTTACCCGAAAGAAAAAAGCACTTATTTGGCCTTGCGCAATTGCTGCAACGTAGCTCTGATATCTTTCGGTGGTTCTGCTTCCAGGTTATAGGTTTTACCAAAAAGCGTAAACGACAACTTCCATGAATGCAGTGCAAGGCGGGCAAGGATCGGCCGCTCTTCCAGTTCCACTTTAGATAGGTTGTAGCGGTTTTTGATGGACGAAAGCAGCACTGGTTTGCCATCGCCATACAGTTCGTCGCCCACCAGCGGGGTCCCCAGGTGTTTCATGTGCACCCTGATCTGGTGCATGCGGCCGGTATGTATGCGAAACTGCATCCAGCTAAACTGCCGGAATGTTTCTAGCACTTCGTAATCAGTTACCGAAAGTTTGCCCTTTGCATGCGTTACCATCATGCCTTTTTTCACCGGGTGTTCCATCAGCCCGGTGCTGATAGTGCCCGAAGGCTGTGATGGCTGGCCCAACACCAGGCCCACGTAGTATTTAGCCACATCGCGTCCCTCAAAGAGTTGCGACAACTGCCGGTGTGCCGCTTCTGTTTTTGCAAAAACGATCATGCCGCTGGTGTCGCGGTCGAGGCGGTGCACGGTTAAAATATTTTCGTATCGGGCCGCGAGCCAGTCTTTCAACGAACTACTGCCTTTACGGTCCGGAATAGTAAGCATGCCTGCCGGCTTGTTGATGGCCACCAGGTGTTCGTCTTCGAATATAATGTAGTCGTTGGGCTTCATTTGTAGTGAATCATTCTGTATTTACGATTGACGATTTCGGATTGACGATTGAAAACAACATCCGCGTTTACATACAATCGTAAATCCAAAATCGTAATTCGTCTTATTTTTTTCCTTTGCCAAAAAACTTCAGTTCCCGCACTTCTTTTTCGTTGAGGAAACGATACTTGCCGCGGTTTACATTCTTTTTAGTCAAGCCTGCAAACATTACGCGGTCCAGTGCTCTAACATCGTAGCCCAGGTGCTCAAAAATGCGGCGCACAATGCGGTTGCGGCCGCTATGAATTTCCACACCGATCTGTGTTTTATCCGATACATCGGTGTAGGCCAGTTTGTCTACATGTGCCATGCCGTCTTCCAGTTCCACGCCTTTCAGTATGGCTTCAAAATCGGCCTTGGTCAGCGGCTTATCCAGCGTAACGGCATAGACTTTTTTGATCTCGTTGCTGGGGTGCGTCAGCTTTTGCGACAGCTCGCCATCATTGGTAAGCAGCAGCACACCGGAGGTGTTGCGGTCAAGCCGGCCAACCGGGTACACCCGCTCTTTTGTAGCCTGCTTAATCAGGTCGAGCACGGTTTTGCGCTTTTGCGGATCGTCGGTAGTGGTGATATAGTCTTTTGGCTTATTCAGCAGAATATACACCAGTTCCGGCGCCGGTTCCACCTTTTTGCCGGCCACTTTTACCTCGTCGCCTTCCTTGATCTTGAGGCCGGGTTCCAGCACCAGTTCGCCGTTCACTTTTACCTTGCCTTCTTTAATCAGTTCCACCGCATCGCGGCGCGAACAAAGCCCGCTGTGGGCAATATATTTATTGAGCGGCATTTGCTCCGGCGCCTTGCGTTGCACGGTTATTTTGGATCGCTCAATACCTTCCGATTTTTCCTTTAGCTCCAGCCGTTTACGTTCGGCCTGTGCTGTGATTTCTTTTTTAACCTGGCGTTTTTCCTGCCGAAACTGCTCCCGGCGGGCACCGCTTTTTTGTCCCTTTGCAAATTTTTCAAAGCCTGATGCTTTCTTCATGTTGTATCGTTTGTTCTGCCGGCTTTTGGGCGGTGGCAGCACTGAGTTTAATCTGCAAAAATAAAAAAGACCGTGCAGGGCACAGTCTTTTTTATTTCCGGATGCGGGATATTGGAGGTAGATCGGGTTTATTTGCCGTTTTTATGACGCCGTTCGTTGCGCAGGGTTTCCATTCTTTGCTGTTGTTCTTTGGTAAGAATGGCTTTTACTTCCTGGCGGTGTTGTTGGGCCAGCTCTTTTAATTGCTCCTGCTTTTGGTTTTCGGCAATGACGCTGTTGGTGCGCAGTGCCTGGCGTTTTTCCCTGAAGCTTTCATTAACGGCTTTCATTTTCGATTGCTGTTCGTTGGTCAGGTTCAGGTTGGCCATAGGCTGCCTTTTTTGCCCAAAACCTTTGCCCTGCATGCCGTTGCGACGTTCGCCCTGCATTTTGGCCAGCTTTTGCTGCTGTTCGGCCGTCAGCACAGCGGCCATTTCGGTGCGCTGCTTTTGCGTCAGCTCCTGGCGGCGTGCTTTCCATTCCTTCACGGTTATATTGTCCTGCTTTTGCAGTTCCTGCCATTGCTTGCGGTGTGCTTCGCGGATGGTTTTTAATCTTGCCTGCTGGTCGGCGGTGAGGTTGAGCTGCTCGGTGCCTTGTTTTTGGCGACCGCGTTTGTCTTCAGTTTTTTGCGCTTGCACTGCACTTGTCATCAGCAGAAGGGCCAGTGCCCCGGTAACTATTCTTTTCATACGATATGTTTTTGCGTTTATAGATACATAGACGCGATACGGCACCGGACGTTTAAAGGCAGCAGGTTAATAAACGTTAGAACCCGGAAAGCAGCTGGGAACGGCGCAGGCAAACAAAAAAGACGACCGTGCGGGTCGTCTTTTCAAGTATGGTAAAACAAAAAATTATCCGGCCAACTCTTTCGATTTATTAGCCAGTTGTCCGCAGGCGGCGTCAATGTCTTTGCCACGGCTGCGGCGCAGGCGGGCATTTACTTTGTGCTTTTCGAGGTAAGCCATAAACACTGCCGTTTTTTCCTCCGATGGCTTTTCAAAGCGGGCCAGGTCAATGGGGTTGTATTCAATAATGTTTACCAGATCGGCCGGCACCTGGCGAAACACTTTGATCAGGTCGTCGGCATCTTTCAGGCTGTCGTTAAAATTGTTGAACAGGATGTACTCCAGCGTTATTTCGTTCTTTGTTTTCCGGTGAAAATGGTTGAGCGCCTCGATCAGTGCCTTCAGGTTATTTGTTTCGTTGATGGGCATGATCTCGTTGCGCTTGGCATCGTTGGCGGCGTGCAGCGACAGTGCCAGCTTAAAACGTACGCCGTCGTCGCCCAACTGGCGGATCATTTTTGCAACACCTGCAGTAGACACCGTGATGCGGCGCGGGCTCATGGCCAGGCCATCTTCAGCGGTAATGCGTTCAATGGCTTTCATCACGTTTTTGTAATTGAGCAGGGGTTCGCCCATGCCCATAAACACGATGTTCGACAGCTTTTTGCCGTAGGTTTTTTCGGCCTGGATGTTCAGCAGCACCACTTCATCGTATATCTCGTCGTAATCGAGGTTGCGTTTGCGTTCAATGTATCCGGTGGCGCAAAATTTACAGCTCAGCGAGCAGCCAATTTGCGACGAAACACAGGCCGTGTAGCGGGTGTCGGTAGGAATGAGCACACCTTCGCACAGGTGGCCTTCGTGGGTTACAAAACCAGTTTTAATGGTGCCGTCGTTGCTGTGCTGCGTGGTGTGCAGTTGCATGGCGGGCAGCGAAAAATGTTCGCCCAATTGCTGCCGCAGGTCTTTGCTCAGGTTGGTCATGTCGGCAAAAGACCGGGCGCCTTTTTGCCAGATCCATTCCCAGATTTGCTTGGCGCGAAACTTTTTTTCGCCCAATAAAATCAGGAAATTTTCTAGTTCGGTCAGGCTGATGTGGCGGATATTTTTTGCCCCGTTGGCTGAGGCGGCACTCGAAATCATCGTGCAAAGGTAGGGTAGCGGGCCGTGGAAACAGCGTACTATATGGATGTAGCCTGAATTTTAGGGCTCTTTTGGGAAAGGCGGTCGATCCATTGCAGCGCCGGAAATAAGGTTAACAAGAACAGCAGGTTTTCGTAATTCCATACGTCGAAAAAATACCAGCCGCCGATGGCAAATAGCAGGTAAGCAACCCCGATCCATTTATCAAACCGAAGAGTGAAAAAGCCAATTAGAAAAACCAGTTCCAAAAAGATCATGGCGACCCACAACACATGCGCCGACTGCGGGTGGGCCAGCAGCCACTGCAGCAATTGATTGCTCAAAGAGCCATCAGGCGCGGCCAAGGTATCCATATTCATTTCAATCAGGATGTTCCGGGTTTGGGTGGGATAAAACAAAGTGCCGCGGCCAATTTTCCATAAAGCGGCAGTGCCGTAGATAAAGCAAAACACAAACCGGATGAATAGCAGCATGTACCCAAAACCTTGGCGGAACGCAAACGGCAGGCTAAGAAACAGCACTCCGAAAAATGCATAATGGTGCCCAATAGCACCGTTGTACAACACAAACCAGATAAAATGGGCTCCAAAAAACATGATGGGAAAACCATTGCGCCGGTGAAACCATGCCGCGCCAATTGCAGAAGCAATTAGTGTGAGGTCTAGAAATATAATGCCAGGATGATGCAGCCAGTTGGCCGCACCGGCTATCATAAAAAGCCAGTAGGTAGGATCCAGTTCCTGGTAAAAAAGTGGGTTGCCACCCAGTTGAAACAAGAGTTGCCGCGTTGCGGCATAATAAGCCAGCAACACCAGTACGGCAATAAAAAAGAACCGCTGCAGCACAGGCCGATTGCTTGCGGCCAGTTGCAGGTACCGGTCAAAACTGTTGTAGGGTGTCAACGCGGATCATTTTAACGGGTACGGAATAGGGTAATACCTGGAAGGCCTGCCGAACAATACTGATGTGTTGAACGGGTTGCCTGGTGACCGAGGCCACTTTATTTGTATACCATGTTTCAAACTGCGGTAACCGGTCCGGTTCGTTGTAAATTTTTTTTGACACAAACGGATAAAATGATGCTTGCGTAAAAAATGGATAGCGGCTTTCTACCCTTGTTTGCAGGGGGTCAATGCCGTTGTTGCGCACCTGCAGCAGGTAGTTTTCGGCAACGGTTTGCAGGAACATTTTTTCCCGGAAATGAATATTTAAGTTTGTTATTGGCTGGTTGTTTACAACCACTTGGTGCCTTGCAAGGGTTGGGTTGTCGGAATATTTTTCCGAGTACATGCCATACAGCATAAATGGCGTAGCCTCCAGTTTTATGGCTGTGCACAAAAGCTGCAGCACAGTCAGTATGATGCAAAAATAAAATAGCTTTGGTTGCCTGGTTTTGAGCTCCATAAAAAAGCGGAGCAGCAAGAAGCGCCTGGCCAACGATTGTTTCATTGCGCATAAAAATACCCCCATAACTTGAATTCCGGAACCATTTACGTAGTTGATGCCGTTCGTACTCCCATTGGTAAATACGGCGGCGCCCTTAGTTCGGTGCGCCCCGACGATCTGCTGGCGCATGTCATCGAAGCATTGCTGCAGCGACAGCCACAGATTGATCTGGCGGCCATTGAAGATGTGATTGCCGGGGCGGCCAATGGCGCTGGCGAGGACAACCGCAATGTGGCACGCATGGCGGCACTGCTGGCCGGTTTGCCCACTTCGGTTGCGGGCACTACGGTCAACCGCCTGTGTGCATCGGGACTGGATGCCATCATGCACGGCGCCCGCCAGATCAGGTGCGGCGATGCCGAAATGATCATTGCCTGCGGTGTGGAAAGCATGAGCCGGGCGCCTTTTGTAATGCCAAAAGCCACTGCGCCTTTTCAGCGCGGCGCAGAAATATTTGATACTACTTTGGGCTGGCGTTTTGTTAATCCAAAGCTTGCCGAAATGTACCATCCATACAGCATGGGCGAAACTGCCGAAAATGTGGCGCGGCAATGGAACATCAGCCGCGAGGAGCAGGACCGGTTTGCCGCGCAATCGCAGGAGCGGTATTTTGAAGCGCTGGAGGCTGGCTTGTGGAAAGATGAAATAGTGCCAGTGCCGGTTGCGGGGGAACGTGGCCAAACAACTTTGGTAGATACCGACGAACATCCACGCCGCACCACCATCGATAAACTGGCTTCCTTAAAACCTGCTTTTGCAAAAGAGGGCACCGTTACGGCAGGCAATTCTTCGGGCATCAACGACGGAGCAGCGGCCATGCTGCTGGCTTCGGAAGCCGCAGTAAAAAAGTACGGACTCAGGCCTTTGGCTACCATTGTGTCCATGGCCGTTGCCGGTGTGGATCCGGCCATCATGGGCATTGGCCCGGTGCCGGCTACGCAAAAAGCGTTGCAGCGGGCATCGCTATCCATTACGCATATGGACCGTGTAGAACTTAATGAAGCCTTTGCTGCGCAGGCGCTGGCTTGCATGCACGACCTGCAGCTAGGCGAAGGGCGGGTGAATGTAAATGGCGGCTCCATAGCGCTGGGGCATCCGCTGGGGTGCAGCGGTGTACGCATCAGCACCACGCTGGTACACGAATTGAAGCGTAGTGCTTCCAAATACGGCCTGGCCACCATGTGCGTAGGAGTGGGGCAGGGCGCCGCCATCATTTATGAACATTACACCCATTAAAATTTCCGTGTTTTTACTGCTGCTGTTGCCTGCAGCCGGTTGCGGCCTTTTTTCCGATTTTAAAAAAGCGCAGTTTGATGCATCGGCTGCGCGGCCGATTGCATTGCAGGTGCCCAAAGGCTATAAAAAAAGCGAGTGGACCACCGATTCGTCTGGATTTAAAACACTGACCTTTTTTTACGGTGGGGGCCAGGAGCTTTATTTCAGCACCAACAAAGCGCTGTCGCCATGGATTGATACGGCCGGCCACATGCCGAGACCACACCTCAACGGCGGTATTTTTTACAAAGGCATTTTACCGCCGCTAAAACTTTGGCGTGAGGTGTATAGCCAACAGCTTAGGTTTGGCTACCGCAATGTGCCGCTGCACGCCGTGCCCGACTTTGATTCGGCACTGAATTATGTGCGGGTGTATTAAATATTTTTATGTTGTAACTTTTTTTTGCTGCCTGCGTTTTATGCTTAACACAAGCTGCCCGTGCAGGGCGGAACAAACCATTAAAACCAACAACATGAAGAATCGGATTCTTATCCTGTCGCTGATGCTATGCGCTTTTTTTACGGTGGCTGCGCAAACAAAAGACACCACACTGGCCCAGTATGTAGGTAAATACAGTTTCCCTGAAGGGAGCTTTGTTACATCTGCCGAAATAACGTTGGCCGATGCGGTGCTTTCTGTAAACTCTTCGCAGGGCAACAGCGTGCTGCAAAAGCTTGGAAAGGATACGTTTACGCTTACTGCCTATGAGGGCAGCGTTATGTATTTTTACCGCAACAGCGCCGGGCAGGTAGCCCGCATCAAAGTAGAAGTGGGTGATGTGCTGCTGGAAGGCACCAAAGATGGTGCGTCAACGGCGATGCATAACCGAAACAGGTACCTGGATGTTATGAAACAAAAACAGGCCCGCTAGGGGCCTGTTTTTGTTTGTGCACCTGGGTCATTCAAATGCCACGTTGCGAAAAACTTCATCCAGTGGGCAACTGAAACCGATTGTTTCAATTTGTAATGAAGCACTGCTGTCCTTTGTTTCGCGAAAGCTCCAGATGTGTTCTGATTGCTTACTGTATTGCTCCACCAACATTTCTGTTGAGGAAATGAGGATGTACTCTTTGAGGGAAGGAATATCGCGGTATAATTTGAACTTTTGGCCACGGTCGTAGCCTGAGGTACTAGGTGATAATACCTCGATGATGACACTTGGATTGGTGATGACATCATTTCGGTTTTCGAATCGCTTTATTCCGTCGCAAACAATGCTGATATCGGGGTATGTAAATAACCCGTTGCTTTCAATATGAATTTTTTGATCGCTGTTAAACACCTGGCAATTTTTGCCTTTCAAAAAAGCATTTATCTCGCCAATCATATTTACCGAAATAGTATTGTGGTTGATGCTGCCGCCCGACATGGCAAACACTTCACCGCCAAAATATTCATGCTTTTCGGAAGCCGTTTCTTCCTGCAGCAGGTATGCTTCCACCGTGATGTATTTTGTTGCCGGTACTGCACTCATGCCTTTTTGTTTTACCTAAATATACGCTAATTAAAATCCAGCTTTGCCAGCTCGTCCTGCTGTACCTGCTGCTGTTGGCCGTTGCGCAGGTCTTTTACATTGCAGGTGCCCTGGCTCAATTCGTTGGAGCCAATGATGGCAATAAACGGAATGCCTTTTTTCTCCGCGTATTTAAACTGTTTGTCCATTTTCGCTGTTTCGTGAAAAAGTTCCGCAGCTACACCTTTTGCCCTTAGTTGTTGCACCAGGCTATATGCTTTTTTGCTTTCCTCATTGCCCAAATTAAAAAACAACACCCGGGTGCCTTGCGCTACGGTGGCAGGGAAAAGCTGCAGTTCTTCCAGTACATCGTAAATACGGTCCACACCAAACGAAATGCCCACACCCGGCATGTTGGGCACGCCAAACAAACCCGTAAGATCGTCGTAGCGACCACCACCGCCAATGGAGCCGATCTTAACCCGCGCAGGTGCCTTGGCTTCGAAAATAATACCGGTGTAGTAGTTGAGGCCACGTGCTAGTGTAAAGTCGATCAATAGCTGCGAGTTTTCCGCTGTAAGTTGCGCGTACTGCAGCACATAGCGAATTTCTTCCACCCCTTTTTTACCCAGTTCATTTTCACCGATCAGGGCTTCAATGCGGCTTAGTTTTTCTTCGTTGCTGCCGTCGATGGCGAGGTATTGTTCAATAATGCCAATCTGCGATTCGGTTAGTCCGCGTTGGCCCAGTTCGGCCTTTACTTTTTCCAGCCCGATCTTGTCCAGTTTATCAATGGCAATGGTAATGTCCACCATCTTATCGGCGCCGCCGCATACCTCGGCCAGGGCCGCCAGTATTTTACGCGAGTTAATCCGCAATTCAAAATCGGGTAGGCCTAACCGTTGGAACACCTGGTGGTACATTGCCACCAGTTCCACTTCATTGAGCAGCGAGTTGCTGCCTACCACATCGGCATCGCATTGGTAAAACTCTCGGTAGCGGCCACGTTGCGGCTTATCGGCACGCCACACAGGTTGTATTTGATAGCGTTTAAATGGAAAAGACAACTGCCCGTGGTTGATGGCTACAAAGCGTGCAAACGGAATGGTCAGGTCGTAGCGCAGGGCCCGTTCGGTGAGGTCTTTGGTGCTTTTTCCTTCAAGCACTTTTGCAAATGCCGCCTGTGCCGCTTCCCATTTTTCGGGGCGCTCCAGTCCGTTGTTCAATATTTTAAAAATCAGCTTGTCGCCTTCTTCTCCGTATTTGCCCATCAGGGTTTCGAGGTTTTCCATCGCCGGTGTTTCCAGCGGCTGAAAGCCATACAATTCAAAAACGGATTTAATGGTATTGAAAATATATTGCCTGCGGCGCACCACTTCGGGTCCGAAATCGCGGGTGCCCTGTGGTATGGATGGTTTAGCCATTGGTGTGAAAATATTTTTGTCGTGAAACGTGAAACGTCAGTCGTGATTCGTGAATGGTGAATGGGCAATGGTGACTGCTGTGAATGATTTTTTACTATGGATGATTGATTATTGGGCTCAAGCAATTGTTGATAGGTAACGCAGCATACACCAATAATTACTATCAACTACCAACTGTCAACTGTCAACTGCCAACTATCATCTTTCATCCAGCATCTTCTCAACTATCGCAGTACATGCAGCATCGATCTCCTGGTATACCTCATGGTAGCCGGGTTCGGTGCCGTACCAGGGGTCGGTGATGGAGCGGTTTTCGCCGGGAAAAATTTCATTCAGCAACAGGTCGGCTTTTGCGGCGTTGTACTTTTTGCCGGCAATGCGGCGCATGTCGGCCAGCACATCATCAGCCATGGCGTATATTTTATCGTATCGGTCAAAATCCTCGGCTACAAAGCGGCGGGCCCGTTGCTGGCAAATATCAATGCCATTGAGCTTCGCCACTTTCTGCGACAGGCGGTGCGGTGCTTCGCCCACATGATAGCCATTGGTGCCGGCACTGTCTACCTGCCAAGCCAACCCTGCCGCTTCAGCCTTGTGTTTCAGGATGCCTTCTGCCAGCGGGCTCCGGCAGATATTGCCCAGGCACACCATTAAAATTTTCATGGCGCAAAGCTAAGGGAAGACCGGAAAGTCGGAAAAGACAGAAAAGACGGGAAATACTTTTAGTTGGAACTAAATACCTCTAAAAACCAGTTTGATTTTTTGGTACGTAAAAGTTTCCTTTTCTACCGAAATCTTCTTTCCGGACTTTCCTGTCTTTTCAGACTTTCCGGTCTTCTTATGCATTTTCCTACCTGCAGCATCTCATCAACAAACACACAACCATGACCAGCAATGAGATCCTCCAGGCCGACATGCTCGACATTTTATTTGATAACCGAAACAAAAACTATGGCGCTTACCAACTGCGCAAAACCTACCACCAGCGGATGTTGGCGGCCACAGGGCTAACGGCTTTGCTGGCTACCGGCGTTTTATTATGGTTTGTTATTGGCGACGATAAAAGCGTTGTCTACATTTCAGAAGATAGCGGACCGGTAATTGTTTCAATTGTTGATTTAGAGCCTCCCGTTGATCCACCACCGGCACCCAAACCGCCAACTGCACCGGCGCAGCAAACAGCGGTGGAGCATTATACCACCGATATATCCATTGTGCCCGATGTGGCGCTGAAAGCGGTGGATTTTCCGCCGGTGTCGGCACTTGAAAATGCGGCTATTGGCACCGAGCAAGTAGACGGGCCGCCTGTGGCCGGAGCGCAGCAACACTCCGAAGGGACCTTGAGTGATGTGCCCGCTGCGCCGGAGCCGCCGGCTGCACCCGAGATTTTTCAAAACAATGCGGTGGACCAGATGGCCGAGTTCCCGGGTGGTGCTGCGGCGTTCAGCCGTTACCTGTCGCGCAAACTGGCCCAGCCCGATGGCCTGCAGCCCGGCGAGCAGCGTACGGTAAAAGTTCAATTTGTAATTGAAAAAGACGGCTCCATCACACGCCTGTCGGTGGTGCAATCCGGTGGAGATGCGCTGGATGAGCTGGTTTTCAGGGCATTGCAAAAAGCGCCCCGCTGGAAACCCGCGCTGCACAAAGGCCATGCGGTAGCAGTAATTTTTACCCAACCGGTTACTTTTATAGGCGCAGAAGAATAAAAAAACACCTAAATTGCCTTGGCGCTCTTAACCCATCAATTATGATTGAAGATTACGAAAGCCGGAAACGCAGGCAAATTGCCCAAATGCGTTCCCTACTGGATTATGGCATGGGCGCTTTGTTTACGCTGGTAGGCCTATATTTTTTGTTGTATGAAATACTGGACATCAATGTATTTCGCAGCAAGCCCAGCGGTACGGATAAACTGGTTGGTGTTTTATTTCTTATTTATGGAAGTTGGCGCATTTATCGTGGCTACAGAAAGAACTATTTCAGATAATGCAAGGAATGTTTAAGGGTGCAGGTCTGTTTATTGGCGCCGCTTTTATCGCTTTACTGGCTGGCTGTGGCTCGGGCAATGTAGAAACACTGCCCGACACACGGGAAGAAGGCACGATTCATATCAGTGCCGACGAATCGTTTAAGCCGGTGATTGATGCTCAGGTGGCCGTTTACGAGGCTTCATATCCCAAGACTAAGATTAATGTACACTATAAGCCTGAGGCCGAATGCCTCAAGGATTTTGGCGTGGACAGCATCCGGATGGTGATTGCCACCCGCGGCTTTACCCCTGCCGAAGAGGCTTTTATTGCTGACTCGTTCAAGATCGCTGCCCGGCAACAATCGTTGGCATACGATGCCATTGCTGTGTTGGTGCACCCCAGTTCGGCCGATTCCCTTTTTACCATGCAGGAACTGCGCGAACTGCTCAACGGCAGCAACAAAAAGCTTACGCCGGTGTTTGATGGTTTAAAAGCCACCAGCACCGTTCGGTATATTATGGATTCGGTATTGCGCGGGGAGCAGCTGAGCCCCAGCGTGGTGGCGGCCCGCACCAGCGAAGAGGTGGTGGATTATGTAGCCCGCACACCCAAGGCCATCGGTTTTGTAGGTGTTAGCTGGGTGGGCAACAGCCAGGATTCGTTGCAGCTTTCTTTTATGCAAAAAGTAAAGATCGCATCCATCGAAAGCCGCGATGTAGCAGGTGCATATATCCAGCCGGTGCAGGCAAATATTTATCTTGGACGGTACCCGATGATCCGGCCATTGGTGTACACGCTGAAAGAGCGGCACCGCGGGCTGGGCAACGGTTTTGCAGCCTTTATGGCGGGGCAGCGTGGCCAGTTGGTATTTCGCAGGGCCTACCTGGTGCCGGCACAATTAAGGTTAAACGTGCGGCCTACATCCCTACGGGAAGAATAAAATGGGCAACATTAACAATAGAGCAATAAACCACAGTACATTTTTTGTCATCTCTAAAAGAAAAAGAAACATGAAGAAATCAGCGATTGTTTTGTTTTTCGCAGCCTTTTTGTCCGTCTCTGCCTTTGCGCAAAGCGTTCAGGATGGTGTGAACCACCTGTATGCCGAACGATACCAAAGTGCAAAAGAGGTTTTTGACAAACTGCTGGCTGCAAATCCAAACAACATGGAAGCCGTTTATTGGGCCGGCCAGAGCTTGCTGGACCAGGACGACGTGGCCGGGGCGAAGGCGATTTACGAAAAAGCACTGGCTGCCAATGGCAATGCCCCCTGGGCATTGGTAGGCATGGGCCATGTGGAGTTGCTGGAAGGTAAGGCCAATGAAGCCCGCCAGCGTTTTGAAACAGCCATTTCCCTGAGCAAGGGCAAAAAGGCCAACGACGCTAATATTTTAACCGCTGTTGGCCGCGCCAACGCCGATGCCTATTCCGATAAGGAAAAGAAAGGCGATCTGGAATACGCCATTGCCAAACTGAACGAAGCTGGTGGCATCAATGCCAACAATGCCGAAACTTTCCTGGTGTTGGGTAACGCTTACCGTAAGGCACACAATGGTGGACAGGCTGTAGTAAACTACGCAAAGGCCCGAACCCTCAATCCTTCGTTTGCAATGCCCAGCTACCGCATGGCAATGTTGTATAAAACACAGCAAAACTGGGATATTGTACTGGAGCACCTGAACAACGCAGTGGCTGCCGATCCTAAGTTTGGCCCTGCTTTCTTGGAGCTGTATTACTATTACCTGCTGTATCCAAAGGATTTTGCAAAGGCTGAAGATTTTGCCAATAAATACCTGGCCGTAGCAGATAAAACCGTAGAAAACGACTACATCAAAGCGCAAACCGCGTTTGTACAGAATAAGTTTGATGAAGCTATTTCTGTAGGTAAAAATATCGTTTCGGTTGCCGGAGACAAAGTAAATCCCCGCGTATACCGCCTGTTGGGTTATAGCTATGTAGGTAAAGGCGACTCTACTGCTGCCTGCCAATATGTAGGACAGTTTTTTGCCAAAGCAAAAGAAGAAGAAGTGGTTGGTAATGACTACATCCTCCAAGCTGATGCCTGCGGTAAAGATAATCCGGATATTGTTCGGGCAAGCTATTACAAAGCGGCTACTATGGACAGCGTGCTGAGCAAGCAAGTAAACCTGCTGAACGAAGGCATTGAGCGTTTCCGCAAATCGGGCAACAAGCTGTTTGAAGGTGACCTTCGCCTGCTGTCGTACCAACTGCGTGGCGACAAAGCCAACCCTGCCGAGCTGTTCCAGATTGGTGTGCCTTACTACCAGGCCGGTTCGTTTGAGCGTGCCGATTCGATTTTCAAAGCATACAGCACTGCCTTCCCCGATAGCGTTTATGGCTACCTGTGGAGTGCCCGTTCGCTGGGCCGCATTGATAGCACTATGGAGCAGGGCATTGCCATTCCGCAATACGAGCAGCTGCTGCGTGTATCGGAAACCGACAAAGTACGATTCAAAAGCTACGGCCTGGAAGCGGTGGGCAACCTGGCGCAGTACTACGTTAACGTAAAGAAAGACAAGGATAAAGGCGTTGAGTACCTGCGTAAAGGCCTGGAGTTCGATCCTGAGAACACCACCTTCAAACGTAATATCGAAATCCTTTCGAAGCCGGCGGCCGCCGCTAAGAGCTCGGGCAACAAAGGATAATACTTAGCTGATTCTTCAAATGTGTATACAGGAGTCCCCCCGGTTTCGGGGGGACTTATTTTTTTGTTGAGAATCAATATTGCTCCGGTTCAGAATCATTAAAGTTTAACTGCCGACTTTTATCCAAACCCCTGTATTTTTGCTTGCCATTTTACACTACCATGATACATCTGCTTCAGACAAATATTACCCAGGCGGTTACCTCGGCCAATAATGCTGAAAGCTATTTGCCCGTTGCGCTGCAACTGGTGTTTGCCTTGGGCCTCATTGGTTTTTTAACCATTGTTACCCACCTGTTGGGCCCCAAGCGCAAAACGGCCGACAAACTGGCCAACTTTACCAGCGGTATCGCTTCGCATGGTGAGGCCCGGCAGCCAACGGCCGTAAAATATTTCCTGGTGGCCATCCTGTTTGTGTTGTTTGATGTGGAAGTGATCTTTTTTTATCCCTACGCTGTTAACTTCCGGGAGCTTGGTTGGAACGGCTTTTGGGCAGTGTTTATGTTCGTGTCCTTTTTCCTGTGTGGGTTTTACTACATCTTGAAAAAAGGTGCACTGGAGTGGGAGGACTAAGAATAAATAACTGCAGTGGCGGCCGCCTCCCGGCTTGCAATGTTTACTGCGGTTAACCCTTAAAATCTGAAAATATTATGGCACGTCCTGTTTCATATAATATTACCGAAAAGCCGCTGGTGCGGGATATCAGCATCGTGGATATGCCCGATGGCTACGAGGGTGAAGGTTTTTTTGCATCCAAACTGAGCGATGTAGTGGGCCTGGCCCGCAAAAACTCGCTGTGGCCCCTGCCTTTTGCCACCAAATGTTGCGGTATTGAGTTCATGGCTACCATGGCTTCGCACTACGACCTGGCACGTTTTGGCAGTGAGCGCCTTGGCTTTTCGCCCCGCCAGTGCGACCTGCTGATGGTGATTGGGCTGATTTCTAAAAAAATGGCGCCGGTGATCAGGCAGGTGTACCTGCAAATGGCCGAGCCGCGCTGGGTAATGGCCATTGGTGCCTGCGCATCGAGCGGCGGCATTTTCGACAGCTACAGCGTGTTGCAGGGTGTGGACCAGGTGATCCCGGTAGATGTGTACGTGCCAGGCTGCCCGCCGCGGCCCGAGGCCATCCTCGACGGCTTTATGAAGGTGCAGGACCTGGTGGGCAAAGAAAGCCTGCGGCGCAGAAACAGCGACCATTATAAAACCTTGTTGGAGAGCTACGGAATACAATAAGCAGCTGCGAGCTGTGAGTGGCGAGGGGTGAAACAAACTGGTTTCAATACTCGAAGCTCGAAGCTCGAAGCGCAAAGCTTTTAAAAATGGCATTAAGCAACGATCTTATCAGGCAGCGGCTGATCCAAAAATTTGGAGAACAGGTAACCAATATTGAGGAGCCATATGGCATGCTCACTTTTGAAGTGCCTAAAGAGCTTAACATCGAAGTACTCGAATTTTTATACAACGATCCGGAACTGTCTTTTCAGTTCCTGACCGACCTTACCGCGGTGCATTACCCTTCTTATGCAGGACGGGAAATAGCCGTGGTGTACCACCTGCACAACCTGGTCGCCAACTGCCGCATCCGCTTTAAAGTGTTTGCCCCCATTGCGCAGCCCGATGTAGCCTCCGCCACCAAGGTGTTTGCTACCGCCAACTGGCTGGAGCGGGAAGCCTACGACTTTTTCGGAGTCAATTTTGTGGGACATCCCGACCTGCGGCGCATCCAGAACGTAGACGAAATGGACTATTTCCCGCTGCGCAAAGAATACCCGGTTGAAGACCAGACCCGCCTCGATAAAGACGATGAAATGTTTGGCCGCGGCGGCTCGTTTGATTTTGGCAACCGCAACGAAGACGGCTCACCGCGCCTTACGCCGCAGGCAGGCGAGGAAAATGTGGAGCGTCTGGGCGAAAGCGCCGGCGGCAGTCGTTAACATTTAAAAATTGATCCCACCACTTTGGCGGGATGCATTTTATATACTAATGGTTACTTCAGAGAAAAATACAAGCCTTCCGGAAGGAAGCATTGAAACAAAGACCACCCGGTTGAACCTGGGGCCTACGCACCCTGCCACGCATGGTGTGTTTCAGAACATTCTGGAGCTGGATGGCGAAAAAATCATTTCTACCGAAATAACGATCGGGTATGTGCACCGGGCCATTGAAAAAATTGCCGAACGCCGCCCACTGTATCAAATTACGCCGCTTACCGACCGGCTCAACTATTGCTCGTCGCCCATCAACAACATGGGCTGGCACACCACCTGCGAAAAGCTGTTGGGCATTCAAACGCCCAAGCGTGTTGATTACCTGCGGGTGATCATTATGGAACTGGCCCGCATTGCCGACCACCTTATTTGCAATGGTGTAATGGGTGTGGATGCAGGCGCCTTCACCGGCTTCCTGTACCTGATGCAATACCGCGAATTGATTTATGAAATATGGGAAGAGATCTGCGGTGCCCGCCTCACTACCAATATTGGCCGCATCGGCGGTTTTGAACGCGACTTCAACGACGTTGCATTTACCAAACTCGAGAAGTTTTTAAAAGAATACCCCGCAGCGCTGAAAGAATTTGAAAGCCTGCTGACCCGCAACCGCATTTTTATGGACCGCACCATTGGTGTAGGTGGCATCAGCGGCGAAAGGGCACTGAATTACGGTTTTACCGGTCCCAACCTGCGTGCTGCCGGCGTTGATTACGATGTGCGGGTACACTCACCTTATTGCTCGTACCAGGATTTTGAATTCGACATTCCAACCGGCACTACCGGCGACTGTTACGACCGCTTTTTGGTGCGCAATGGTGAGATGTGGCAATCGCTGCGGATCATCGAGCAGGCTTACCGCAAAATACAAGAGTTCAAAGGTGCGGAAGCAACCGTTTTCCATGCCGATGTGCCTGAGTATTACCTGCCCGAAAAAGCCGATGTGTACACCAAAATGGAAGCCCTTATTTACCACTTTAAAATAGTGATGGGTGAGGTGGATATTCCGCCCGGCGAAGTATACCACAGTGTGGAAGGCGGCAACGGAGAGCTTGGTTTTTACCTGATTTCCGACGGCGGCCGCAGCCCTTACCGGTTGCACCTGCGCCGGCCCTGTTTTATTTACTACCAAGCGTTCGAAGAATTGATCAAAGGCAGCATGATCAGTGATGCCATCATGGTGATGTCGTCGCTGAATTTGATTGCCGGTGAAATGGACGGGTAAGGAAAAGGGAAAAGTAAAAAGTCAAAAGGGTGTACGGGTTTCATCAGCACACATTGACTTTAAACCTTTGACTTTTGAATGTTGACTTTTGACTTTACAATACAATGGAATTTTCTAAAGAAAAACTAGATAAGGTACAGGAGATCATTGCCCGCTATCCGGAAGGAAAAGGGAAAAGTGCATTGATACCGGTGCTGCACCTGGCACAGGATGCAAACGGTGGCTGGCTGAGCGCAGAGGTGATGGATTATGTGGCCGGACTGTTGCAGATAAAGCCAGTGGAAGTGTATGAAGTAGCCACGTTCTACAGCATGTACAACCTGAAGCCCGTGGGCAAATACCTGTTTGAGGTATGCCAGACCGGGCCGTGCATGGTGCGGGGCAGCGACGACATCATTGCCTACATCAAGGAAAAGCTGAACATTGGTGTGGGCGAAACCACGGCCGATGGCATGTTTACCCTGAAAACCGTGGAGTGCCTGGGTGCCTGCGGTTATGCGCCCATGATGCAGTTGGGTAAATATTATAAAGAACACCTGACCCGTGAAAAAGTAGACGAGATCATTGAAGAGTGCCGCCGCACAGCAGCACAAAACAATTAGCACGATGCCTAAAGGCTTCTACTGATTGTTCCGTTACGATCAACAACAATAAAGCAAGTAGCCGTGGGAAAATGTTTTTGCCAGCGGCGAAAGTTTTTAAATAAAAATGCTGTTATGCATCACTGTTATTCACCCTAACAGGCAAGCGCTAACAGCAAACAGCTATACATCATGGCAAGAAAAGTTTTATTGGATAAAGCCCACATTGAAGGTATCCGGTACTACGATACCTGGCGCAAAAACGGAGGCTATGCTGCCGTGGAAAAGGCGTTTAAAATGGCGCCTGCCGATGTGGTGGAAGAGGTTAAAAAAAGCGGTTTGCGTGGCCGTGGTGGTGCCGGTTTTCCTACTGGTATGAAATGGAGCTTCCTGGCCAAACCCGAAGGCGTGCCCCGCTACCTAGTGTGCAACGCCGACGAATCGGAGCCGGGCACTTTTAAGGACCGCTACCTGATGGAGTTTCTGCCGCACCTGCTCATCGAGGGCCTCATCATTTCCTCTTTTGCGCTGGGCTCTAACCGCACCTATATCTACATCCGCGGCGAGTATGCCTGGATCGTTGATATTTTGGAACAAGCCATTGCCGAAGCCAACAACGCAGGCTTTTTAGGTAAAAATATTTTGGGCTCGGGTTTCGACTGCCAGATTTATGTGCAGCGCGGCGCCGGTGCTTATATCTGCGGCGAGGAAACTGCGCTGATCGAATCGCTGGAAGGCAAGCGTGGCAACCCGCGCATCAAACCGCCGTTCCCGGCCATTAAAGGTTTGTGGGATTGCCCCACTGTGGTGAACAACGTTGAAACGCTGGCGGCTGTAGTGCCCATCATCAATATGGGTGGCGAGGAGTATGCAAAAATTGGTGTGGGTAAATCAACCGGCACCAAGCTGATCTCGGCCTGCGGCAACATCAACAAGCCGGGTGTGTACGAAATAGACATGACCCAGTCGGTTGAAGAATTTATTTACAGCGATGAATATTGCGGCGGCATTGCCAACGGCAAACGCCTGAAAGCCTGTATCCCCGGTGGTTCGTCGGTGCCCATTTTGCCCGCCAACCTGCTGCTAAAAACTGCCAAGGGCGAACAGCGCCTGATGACCTACGAAAGCCTTGCCGATGGCGGATTTGCTACCGGCTCCATGATGGGTTCTGGCGGCTTTATTGTGCTGGACGAAGACCAGTGCGTGGTGCGCCACACCCTTTCGCTGGCCCGGTTCTACCGCCACGAAAGCTGCGGCCAGTGCAGTCCGTGCCGCGAGGGAACAGGTTGGATGGAAAAAGTGCTGACCAAATTGGAATACGGCAAAGGTGCCCTCAGCGATATCGACCTGCTGTGGGATATCCAGCGCAAAATTGAAGGCAACACCATCTGCCCGCTGGGCGATGCGGCGGCCTGGCCTGTTGCGGCTGCGATCCGTCATTTTCGCGATGAATTTGAATGGCACGTGAACAACCCCGAGGAAGCGCAACGCCGCAACTTTGGATTGGCTCATTACGCCGATCCGTTGGAAGTGGCTGTAGGGTAAGATGGAAAAGTTGCTGTTGATACCAAGGGCGATAGCAGACCTGCTGTCGGTATGGAATGGGCAGCAAACATGGAAACAAAAAAGTTCTTTTACATATACGTTGGCCCTGCTGAAGCTGAAAAAGTGGGTGGGGCAAAGCGACACGGTTATTGATTTCCCATTGCTGAGAATGCACTGGAAAGGCTGTAACAACGAAACCTTGCAGTACCTCGTGAAAGAAATATTTTTCGATGAGGTGTATCAAGTAAGGTCGTTGGAGGCAAACGCTGTGATCCGAATATTAGACGTAGGCAGCAACATAGGGTTGTCAGTGCTTTACTTCAAAACTGCATTTCCGAGTGCATTGATAGAAGCATTCGAGCCAAGTGCACAGTCGTTTGCGTTGCTGCAGCAAAATGTAGAACAAAATGACCTGCAACAGATCAAAGTGTACCAGTGTGCAATAACCGGCAACGACGAGCCACTGTTTTTTGTGGAAGGCTACGGGCCCTGCTCCCAAAACCAGCAGTTTTTGCCTACCGGAAATAAGGAACAACCGGTGCCAACACAGCGGCTTTCTGAACTGTTGCGAAACCGGCAGTATGACTTGGTAAAGATGGATGTGGAAGGAGCGGAGCTGGAAATTTTGAACGATGTTATTGCATCAGGGTGCCTGAACAAAGTGGGATGCTGGTTCATCGAATTTCATTATCCACTTGCGGAACTTGAAGCGATATTAAATGCATTCAAGGACCAAGGTTTTAGCAGTAGCCGTAAAAAGGACGTGTATTGTTTTCAGAAAATATGTAATCACAAGTATTGATAAAATAAGCCCGATGGCTGAAGAAAAGAAACTCTTTAAAGTAACGATCGACAATATCTCGGTAGATGTAGAACCGGGAACAACCATATTGATGGCTGCCCGTAAAATAGGCGGCGATGTGGTGCCCCCGGCTATGTGCTTCTACAGCAAGCTGCAGGGCAGCGGCGGTAAATGCCGTACCTGCCTGGTGCGGGTTGCGGCCGGCTCCACTGCCGATCCCCGGCCTATGCCCAAACTGGTGGCATCCTGCCGCACAGCGGTAATGGACGGCATGGTGGTGGAAAACATCACCAACCCCGCGGTGCTCGAAGCCCGCAAGGGTGTGGTGGAGTTTCTGCTGCTCAACCATCCGCTCGATTGCCCCGTTTGCGACCAGGCCGGCGAATGCGACCTGCAGGACCTGAGCTATGGCCACGGCGATGCCGGCACCCGCTACGAGTTCAAGCGCCGCACATTTGAGCGCATTGACATCGGCCCATACATCCAGCTGCACATGACCCGTTGCATTCTTTGCTACCGCTGCGTGTACACTGCCGACCAAGTGGCCGGGCAGCGCGAACACGGTGTGCTGGACCGCGGCGACCATGCGCAGATTGCTACGTACATTCAAAAATCGCTGGAAAGCCCCATGATCGGCAACGTGATCGACGTATGCCCCGTGGGTGCCCTTACCGATAGAACTTTCCGGTTTAAAAACCGCGTTTGGTTTACCAAACCTGTTGATGCGCACCGCGATTGCCCGCATTGCAAAGGCAAAACAAGATTGTGGATGCGTGGCGATGATGTGCTGCGTGTAACGGCCCGCAAGGACCAGTGGGGCGAAGTGGAAGAATGGATCTGCAACGAGTGCCGTTTTGAAAAGAAAAAAGTATCGGATTGGGTAATTGAAGGACCTACACAAGTAGACCGTCACTCGGTGATCAGCGCTGGGCATTATACCAACGCGGTAAAACCAAATGAATTTTTTACCAAAGTACTGGACGGCCGCAAGCCCAAGCTGCTGCTTGACATTCATACGATAAGTGATGTAAATAAAGTGGATCTGAACCTGCTGCCCGGACCCGCCACCGGGGCCACATTCAACGGCAACCCGCAGGCTACAGGCAACAATACAACGGATGTAAAAAAGGGCGCCGGTAAAAACCTGGCAGGCACCGACAGTACCAACCCCAATACGCCGTAACATGACCAGGCTGCCGGCACTGATCATAACTGCTTTTTTCGTAGGATTTCTGGCATTTGCCTTTTCCTACTGGATCATGCAAATGGAGTACAGTCTGGCACTGATAACAGGTGTAGCAGCAGGAGTGGTGGGGCTGGCTGTTGAGTTACTGAAGCCGTTGTTGCAAAAGAAAAAAGACGCTGCCGATAAGGGGCAGGATCGCAAAAGTTGAACATAAAATGCCAAAAGCAAAGGCTGGCGGCTAACAGCTAATAGCTATGTATTTATTACAAATCGACGGGTGGTTCATTCTGGAAAAATTCATCCTCATTGCCGCAATTGTAACTACGGCACTGGTGGTGGCCATGTACAGCACATACGCAGAGCGTAAGATCGCGGCCTTTTTGCAAGACCGCCGCGGCCCCAGCCGTGCGGGTCCCTTTGGGATCTTGCAACCCCTGGCCGATGGCGTAAAGCTGTTCATGAAGGAAGAAGTAATTCCGCTGGTGTCCAACAAATTCCTGTTTGTACTGGGCCCCATGCTGGCCATGATCGTGGCCATGATGACCTCCGCGGTTATCCCCTGGGGTAGCACCATCGATATTGCCGGCCGGCAGGTACCGCTGCAAATAGCCGATGTAAATATTGGCGTGCTGTACATTTTTGGCGTAGTGAGTTTGGGTGTGTACGGCATTATGATCGGTGGCTGGGCATCCAACAACAAGTTTTCGCTCATCGCCGCCATCAGGGGCGCTTCGCAAATGATCTCCTACGAGCTGGCCATGGGCCTGGCACTTATTGCCGTGTTGATGGTAACCGGCACTTTGCGCATGAGCGGCATTGTGAGCCACCAGATCGAAAACGGCTGGAACATCATTTACCAGCCACTGGGCTTTCTTATCTTTTTCATTTGTGCCCTGGCCGAGTGTAACCGCACACCGTTTGACCTTCCCGAAGCAGAGAACGAACTGAACTTTGGTTACCACCAGGAGTATTCATCCATGAAACTGGGCTTTTACCTTTTTGCCGAATACATCAACATGTTTATTTCATCGGTACTGATGGCCACGCTGTTTTTTGGCGGCTACGACATACCGTTTGTAAACGAAGCTGCCTGGGGCGATGCCTGGTGGGTGGGCTTGGTAGGCTTTGCCACGCTGATGTTGAAAGCATTCTTTTTCATCTTCCTGTTTATGTGGATCCGCTGGACTGTTCCGCGTTTCCGCTACGACCAGCTGATGAACCTGGGTTGGAAAAAGCTGATGCCGCTGGCCCTCGTAAATATGCTGATTACTGCCGTGGTAGTGCTGTTGCTGCAGAAATAGAAAGAAGGAGTATCTGCCCGAATAACTTGGGGCGATACCGTATTGCGGATAATTTTGCCGAAACCTAAATAAAACCAACAGCTAACAGGCAACCCTTAAAAGCTGTACTGATATGACATCATTAACGAATAGAAAAACACAGGTAGAACGCAAGCCCATGACGGCGATGGAGAAATTGTATCTCCCCGCCATCATCAAAGGCATGGGCATCACGTTCAGCCACATGTTCAAGAAAAACCCCACCATCAACTACCCCGAGCAGGTGCGTCCGTTCTCGTCGGTGTTTCGTGGGCTGCATATTTTAAACCGCGATGAAGAAGGCCGCGAACGCTGCACTGCCTGTGGCCTGTGCGCTGTGGCCTGCCCCGCCGAAGCCATTACCATGGAGGCTGCCGAACGCCAGACCGGCGAGGAGCACCTGTACCGCGAGGAAAAATATGCGGCGAAATATGAAGTGAACATGCTGCGCTGCATTTTCTGCGGCCTGTGCGAGGAAGCCTGTCCCAAAGATGCCGTGTACCTGTCGCAAACATTTGCCCCAGCGAACTTCGGCCGCCAGGGTTTTATCTATAAAAAAGAAGACCTGCTGATCCCCAACCCGGTGACCGATCCGGAAGGATTTGCAAAGGCAAAAGGCAGCATTCCGCAAGCGAAATAAATAAGTCAAAAGGTAAAAGTCAAAAGCAAAAAGTATCCATCACTTATGGGTTTTCACTGTTGACTTTTCACTTATCAATATCATGAGCATTACAGAAATACTCTTCTACATTCTTTCGGTGGTAGCCATAGGCAGTGCGCTGCTGGTTATTACCAGCAAGCACCCGGTTTACAGCGTGCTGTGGCTGATCGTAACCTTTTTCTCTATTTCGGGCCACTACCTGCTGCTCAATGCGCAGTTTTTGGCCGTGGTAAACATCATTGTGTATGCTGGTGCCATCATGGTATTGTTCCTGTACGTGCTGATGCTGATGGACCTGCGCAAAGAATCGGAGCCTGCCAAAAACAAATGGCTGAAGCTGGCTGGTGCGGTGGCCGGCGGCTCGCTGCTGCTGGTGCTGGTGGCCGGTTTGCGCACTGCCGATCAGCGCATGGCGCAACTCAATGAAGGCAACATCGGCCTTATTGAAAACTTGGGCCGCGCCTTGTTTACCGATTACGTGGTGCCTTTTGAAATTGCTTCGATCCTGTATTTGAGTGCCATGGTTGGCGCCGTGATCATTGGCAAAAGTGAAAAGAGCAAAAAACAGGCGGTGCCCATTGCACAGCAACAACCCGAGCCCGAGGCGGCTTCGGTGTAAGCCGGCTGCATCGCTCCGGTGATGCGCCTGTTGCGACGCTCCGTTCCCCGTTCCGATTGCTCATCAACACATTTAAAACTAGCAAGGCAATGCCTATCAACTACTATATCTTTCTGTCACTGGCGCTGTTTACCATCGGCATCATTGGGGTGCTTACCCGCCGCAACGTGATCATTGTTTTTATGTGCATTGAGCTGATGCTGAATGCCGTGAACCTGCTGCTGGTGGCTTTTTCCAAAATGCACCACCTGGCCGCCGGCGCTGGCAACAGCACTGCGGGCATCGAAGGGCAATTGTTTGTATTCTTTATTATGGTGGTGGCGGCAGCCGAAGTAAGTGTGGGCCTGGCCATTATTGTGATGCTGTACCGCAACACGCGGTCCGTTGATATCAACTTTTTGAACAGACTGAAACACTAATAAGCTTCGAGTGGCGAGAGTCGAGCTGTGAGTATACAGCTGGTTTTTCTCGCAGCTCGTAACTCATAGCTCACAGCTTAGATATGAAGAACTTAATTGCACTGATTCCACTGCTGCCTTTTATCGGATTTCTGATCAACGGCCTGTTTCGTAAAAGCTTGCCCAAGGGCGTTGCCGGCTTTATTGGCAGCGGCACCGTGCTGGCTTCTTTTGCCATTTCCCTCACCATTTTTTTGCAGGGCACTTATTCCGCCACCCCGCTGCAGTACTTCACCTTTATTTCGGCAGGCAGCCTGCAAATTCCGTTTGCCTTCCAGGTAGACCAGCTCACAACGCTGTTCCTGCTCATCATCACCGGTGTGGGTTTTCTCATTCACGTATACTCCACGGCATACATGCACGAGGAGCGGCAGGACCATTTTGCCCGCTATTTTGCATACCTCAACCTCTTTGTGTTTTCGATGCTGCTGCTGGTAATGGGCGCCAACTTCGTGATCATGTTTATTGGTTGGGAGGGTGTGGGCCTGTGCTCCTACCTGCTCATTGGTTACTGGTTTAAAAATGTAGATTATACAAAGGCCGCAAAGAAAGCTTTTGTCATGAACCGCATCGGCGACCTTGGCTTCCTGCTGGCCGTGTTCTGGATCATAGCCAAACTGGGCACTGTATCGTACAACGAAGTATTTACTGCGGCTAACTTGGCCAAGCTTACCGCCACCGATATTACCGGAATCACGCTGCTCCTGTTTTTAGGTGCAACCGGTAAAAGCGCACAGATCCCGCTGTACACCTGGCTCCCCGATGCGATGGCGGGCCCTACACCCGTATCTGCCCTCATCCACGCCGCCACGATGGTTACCGCGGGTATTTATATGATTGCCCGCAGCAATGCGCTGTTTTCGATGGCAGCAACCACCAACACCATCATTGCCATTATTGGTGCAGCCACAGCTTTGCTGGCAGCAACCATTGCCCTGCGGCAAAACGATATCAAAAAAGTACTGGCTTATTCAACGGTTAGCCAGTTGGGTTATATGTTCCTGGCACTGGGCACCGGCGCTTATGTAGCTGCTGTGTTCCATGTAATGACGCATGCCTTTTTCAAAGCCCTCCTGTTCCTTGGCTCCGGCTCCGTTATTCATGCGGTGAGCGGCCAGCAGGATATTCGTTTAATGGGTGGGCTGCGCAAAGCGCTACCAATAACCCATCTTACTTTTTTTATCGGCTGTTTGGCCATTGCCGGTATTCCGCCCTTGTCTGGCTTTTTCTCGAAAGACGCCATTTTACTCAACGCATTTGTGTACGATAAATTTTTGTACGCCATTGGTTTGATCACTGCGGGACTTACTGCTTTTTATATGTTCCGCCTCCTGTTCATTACGTTCAACGGCACTTTCCGCGGCACCGAAGAGCAACGCCATCACCTGCACGAAAGCCCCATTGCCATGACGCTGCCCCTGATCGTTCTGGCAATCCTGTCGGTTGTGGGCGGCTTTGTAGGCGTGCCCGAACTGTTTGTGCAGGGCGGTGAAAAGCTCACCGCGTTCCTGTCGCCGGTAATCAAGCCCGCCGACGGACTGCATGTGGAACACAGCACCGAGTGGATCCTGATTGCACTTACCACCGGTATTGCCGTTGCTGCTATCCTTATTGCATTTTTCCGTTACCGCACTTATAAAGAAGAACAGCCTTCAGCCATCGGCCGCCTGTTTGAAAACAAATGGTACGTGGATGAACTGTACAACAGCGCCATTGTAAAGCCGCTGAATGCACTGGGTGCTTTTGCCAACACTTTTATTGAACGCAGTGGTATTGATGCGCTGGTAAATGGTGTAGGTAAACTGGTCAACTACGGCGGCCGCCAGATGCGCTGGCTGCAAAGCGGCCAGATCGGTTCCTACGTGCTGCTGATGGTGGTGAGCATGGTAGTGTTCTTTGTGCTGCAGTTCTTTTTAAGAAAATAATGGGCGTGAATGGTGAATGGTCAATGAGGAAAATTGACCATTCACCATTGACCATTCAAGACAAATACTAACGCTAATCGTATTTATAAGAAATGATCGTTTTACAACTTTTCCTGGTTCCGCTGATCGGAGGTCTGGTAAGCTTTGCGCTGAAGGACGACCGCACCGCAAAAGGCTGGGCCCTGCTGGTTTCCTTTGTTACGCTGGCGCTGGCCATTTGGGGCAACAGCGTGGCCGGCACCGATGCGGGCCGTGCTTTCCACGGTGCTTGGATGGGATCGCTGGGTTCGTCGTTCTCGCTTCAACTTGATGGACTTTCCGGTATTTTAACCTTGCTCGCAGCCGTCGCTTATCCCATTATTCTACTGGCCACATGGAACAGCACCTACAAGCGCCCGGGCAACTTTTTTGCCCTGATGCTGCTGACCCAGGCCGGTATGATCGGCGTGTTCACCGCCACCGATGCGCTGCTGTTTTACTTCTTTTGGGAGCTGGCGCTGATACCCATGTATTTCCTGTGCTCGCAGTGGGGTGGCGAACGCCGCATTGCCGTTACCTTCAAATTTTTCATTTACACCTTCGCCGCTTCGGTGCTGATGCTGATCGGGTTGTTGTACCTCTACTTTCAAACACCCGACCGCTCTTTTGCGCTGCAATCGTTTTATGCCATTGAGCTACCGGTGTCGCAGCAAAGCGTCGTGTTTTGGCTGCTGTTTATTGCCTTTGCAGTTAAAATGCCCATCTTCCCTTTCCATACATGGCAGCCCGATACCTACGAGCAATCGCCAACGGCGGCTACAATGGTGTTGAGCGGCATCATGGTAAAAATGGGTGTGTTTGGTGTGATCCGCTGGGTTATCCCGGTTGTGCCTGCAGCGGCTTATAGCTGGGGCGATGTGGTGATGAGTATGTCCATCATCGGCATTATTTACGCTTCGCTTATTGCCATTCAGCAGAACGACCTGAAGCGCCTGATTGCCTATTCTTCCATTGCACACATTGGCCTGATGGCTGCAACGCTTTTTGCCGAAACAGAAAGCGGTTGGCAGGGCGTGATGATGCAGATGTTCAACCACGGTGTCAACATCATCGGGTTGTGGATTGTGGTGGAACTGATCGAACGCCAGATGGGCACCCGCAAACTGTCGGAGCTGGGTGGTTTGGCACAAAAAGCACCGGCACTGGCCATATTGTTGGTGATCGTTGCGTTTGCAAATATTTCGCTGCCGCTCACCAATGCATTTGTTGGCGAGTTCATGATGTTCAACGGCATTTTCACTTCAACCATTACCAAGTACAACGAGCTATTTGCAGTGCTGGCCATGCTCAGCATCATACTGGCTGCGGTGTACACGCTAAACATGATCCAAAAAGTGTTTTTTGGGCCGGTAAATAACCTGACAGCAAATGCAACCGACATCCGTTTCAACGAAAAGCTGGCGCTGGGTGTGGTAGTGCTCCTGATACTGGTATTTGGTATTTACCCGCAACCGCTGCTCAACCTGACCGGTGGTTTTGTAGACGTGATTTTGAATAAAGCAAATGTTGCTCACCTGATAGTAAAATAATTATGAACGCTTTAATTTTTTCGGCGCTGAGCGGTGTTGCCATGATGTTTGCAGGCATCTTGCTGCGCACCAATAACAGCATTCGCAGTCTTGCAATTTTACTGTCGTTGGTAAATATTGTGGTTACATTTTTGGAGCTGCGTGGCGTACACATTGTGCAGGTAAATACGGCCGGTATGCTGGCTTTTGATTCCTTTGCACTCCTGTTTATCCTTATTGCGCAGGTGTCCACGCTGGTGTTTTTCCTGCTGTCGTCACGTGATATGGAAAAGGTGGGCCGCAACTATCCCGATTATTTTGCACTGATCTTTTTTATACTCGCTGGCGTTGCTATTTCGGCAGCGTTTCAATCGCTTTTGCTCCTGTTTTTGGGTATCGAAATCATGTCCATTCCGCTGTACATTTTGGCCGGCGCCGACAAGCGTAATCTGAAAAGCAACGAAGCTTCGCTGAAGTACTTTTTGATGGGCTCTTTTTCAACGGGCCTGATGCTGATGGGCATTGCCTTGTTGTATGGTGCTACCGGCACATTTAACCTGCAGGGTTATGTATACGACCTGGCCAATATTCCCGTGTTGCTCATTGCAGGCCTCATGCTCCTGTTGTTTGCCATGTCGTTCAAAGTATCGGCGGCGCCTTTTCATTTCTGGACGCCGGATGTGTATGATGGCTCACCAAGCGTGTTTACTTCGTACATGGCTACGGTGGTAAAAGCGGCTGCGTTCATTGCATTCATGCGCTTGTTTGCTGAAAGCTTTGGCGCCATTAAAACCGAATGGAAAGTGTTGGTGGGCATCATTACCGCGGCTACTTTGTTCATTGGCAATATCACCGCTGTGTTTCAGCAAAGCGTTAAGCGCATGCTGGCTTATTCATCCATTGCGCAGGCCGGCTTTATGATGATGGCCATTTATGCACTCAACTCCGATGCGAAAGAAGGCCTGCTGCTGTATGCTGCGGCTTATTCGCTGGCTACCATTGGCATTTTTGCCGTGTTGGTAAAAATGAAAGACCAAACCTTTGATGGCTTCAATGGTTTTGCACGCCAGCAACCGATGGTAGCGGCTACACTGGTCATATTCCTGCTGTCGCTGGCAGGCATTCCGTTAACGGCTGGCTTTCTGTCCAAATTCATGATGTTGCGGGCAACCATTGCCGAAGGCAACATCTGGCTGGTGGTATTTGCCGTGTTGATGGCTGCCGTTTCGGTGTACTATTATTTCCGGTTGATACAGGCCATGTATTTCCGCGAAAGCAATCAAACCCTGGCCCTTGATATCACACCCGGTTTCCGGTACACGCTGATTGGCGTGGCCGCTGTTACCATCATTCTGGGCGTGTTTCCGAATGTGCTGACGTATTGGCTGTACTTTTAGGAGACCGTAAAGACGGGAAAGACAGGAAAGTCGGAAAAGAAAATTTATTCGTTTACAAATGTCCTGCGTGATTTTGAGCTTAATTACTCAAAACACGCAGGACATTTTTTATTAACAGCAAAAATCTTTACCGTCTTTTCCGACTTTCCGGTCTTTCCCGTCTTCTTACTAACTTAGAGCCAATTAGCCTACATGAATCTTTCCGATACATTTTCCCTCTCGTGGCGCACTGTGCGCAGTACCAAGCTGCGCACCGGCATTACCGTAGCCATCATTGCATTTGGCATTATGGCGCTGGTGGGCATTATAACGGCCATTAAAGCCATGAACCAAAAGCTGACGGAAAGCTTCTCCACCATGGGCGCTACGGGCTTCAGCATCCGCTTTAAAGAACGCAACATACGCTTTGGTGGCGGTGGCTCCGAGTCGACGCTGAGCAAGAAAGGCGCCCGCAAGGAAAAGAAATCAAACCTGGGCAAACCCATCACCGACGAAGAGGCCGCTGCATTTGCCAGCCGGTATAAGTTTCCGGCAACAGTGGGTTTGTCGGTGCTGGCCACACGCAACGCCATCATCAATTTTAATTCAAGGAAAACATCGCCCAACGTGTTTGTGTTTGGCGCCGACGACAACTATCTTGCCCTGAATGGGTTTAACCTCATTGGCGGCCGCAATTTCAGCCGGCAGGATATACGGTCGGGCGGCAACTTTTGCCTGCTGGGCTACGACGTTGCCAAAAAACTGTTTCAAAACCGCCCGGAAAGGGGCGTAAACGCCGTTGTACGGATTAATAGCATCCCATACAGGGTCATTGGTGTATTGTCGAGCCGCGGGTCTTCATTTGGCTTTAGCCGCGATAATGTGGTGGTTGCACCATACCGGAATATTCAACGTAATTTCAGCATCACCAGTTCGTACGTGATTGGCGTAATGGCTACTGATCATTCGACGGTAGAAGATGCCATGGGCGAAGCCGAAGGATTGTTCCGCGCTGTGCGCAAATTGAACACGACCGAGGCCAGCAATTTTGCTATGGACCGTGCCGATGCCGTTGCAGAAAAAATGATGAACAGCCTTGGTTTTTTAACGATATCGGCTACCGTTATTGGTCTCATCACACTTGTTGGCGCAGCCATCGGGTTGATGAATATTATGCTGGTTTCTGTTACCGAACGCACCAAGGAAGTGGGGCTGGTAAAGGCTATTGGTGGCAAAAGCAAAATGGTGCGGATGCAGTTTTTATTTGAAGCCATTATTATTTCTATACTCGGTGCCTTCTTTGGCATTGTATTGGGCGTGGGTGTGGGCAATTTGTTTTCAGCAGTGCTCTCCACGGGTTTTGTGGTGCCCTGGGACTGGATCGGGTATGGCATCATCATCTGCACACTGGTAGGCCTTGGCGCCGGTTTGTATCCTGCTTGGAAAGCCGGTAAACTAAATCCCATCGAAGCTTTGCGCTACGAATAACAATATTTAAACATGTAGCTTGCCTGCATTTAAACGGCCGCGCCAATCATTGCATTTAGAATAATTATGAACTGAGCAACTACAGTTGAAAATTTTAAACCTTTCATCACATTTCACACTTTTTTTCCTTAGAATTGTGCACTTGAAAAAACAAAAGCAAACAAAAACCCTTTTTCACATCACTAAAAATTAATGACCATGGCAGCAGAGTCTAGACCGACTGCAACCACAACAACCGCAAATGTGAAGTCCACTTCTGTGCAACCGAAGAAAAGCAGCAATGCCATTTCATGGATAGCTCCCGTACTTTGTATCGTAGCTGGTTACAGCATTTGGAGATTTCTGATGGGCAACCCCGATGGATTCAAGCAGCCTGATGCAGCCGGTGGTTTCTGGCCCCACCACCTCGGACCGAAAGATGCGTTCCACGCCATTTATGAAGGTGGTATCATTGTACCCCTGCTGATTGGTTTATTGCTGATCGTAATTGCGTTCTCTATTGAGCGTTTCCTGACCATTCAAAAAGCGCTGGGTAAAGGCAACATTGCTGACTTCATCCGCAAAGTGCAGTACCACCTGGCCAACCGCAACGTAGATGCTGCCCTGGCTGAGTGCGACAAGCAACGCGGCTCTGTAGCCAACGTAATGAAAGCTGGCCTGCGTCGCTACAAAGAAATGATTGGCAACACCGAGCTGGACACTGATCAAAAAGTACTGTCGATCCAGAAAGAAGTAGAAGAAGCAACTGCGCTTGAGCTGCCTATGCTGCAAAAGAACCTGGTGTTCCTGTCTACAATCGTATCGCTGGGTACCCTGGTAGCCCTGCTGGGTACGGTAATGGGTATGATCCGTTCGTTTGCTGCCCTTGGTGAAGAAGGTGGTGCTGGAGCAGCCTCCAACCTGGCGGTAGGTATCTCTGAAGCCCTGTATAACACTGCCCTGGGTATTGGTACCTCGGCTATTGCCCTGGTAATGTACAACGTGTTTACTACTAAAATTGACGCCATCACCTACGGTATCGATGAGTCTGGTTTCACCCTAACCCAATCTTTTGCATCGCTGTACAAATAAGCTGCAAAAAGTTTGTGGAATAGTGGAAACCTGTGCATCTCATTCTAAATTTTTCTAAACATGCCTGCAGTAAAAATTGCAAAGAAAAGTGCAGAAACGGACATGACGCCCTTCGTGGACATCGCGTTCCTGATTCTGACCTTTTTCATTATGGCAACAAAGATGAAGCCACCGGAGCCCGTGGAAATTACCACGCCCAACTCGGTGTCGACAAAGGAGTTGCCGGCGAATGACGCCATCCTGGTGGAAATGGATGGCACCGGCCGGGTGTTCTTTACCATGCTGGTGGAAAACGATCCGCAGTCGAAACTCTCTGTAATCCGCAACCTCAACACGACCCGTAACCTGGGCCTGACCGATGCGGAGATGCAGAATTTTGTAAAAACCTATTCCGTAGGCGTTCCGTTTACCGGGCTCAAGCAACTGCTGGGTACCCCGGCCGACAGGCAAAAAGATATCAAGCAACCGGGCATCCCGGTGCGTGATAGCGCCAACAACGAACTGACCATCTGGATCCGCGACGCGATTACCGCTCTTTCAGGCCGTAAACTCAACTACCTGATCAAAGGCGATAACAATGCTAAGTATCCTGATTTCAAGAACGTACTGGCAGCCTTTAAAAAGAACGACATTTACAAGTTCCAGCTCGTAACCAATCCGGAAGACGTGCCCATGGGTACCGATTTGTTTAAGAGCCGTAACGCAGTTAAGTAAACCCGATTTTTCAAACAAACAAACCAAACGGTATGGCTTCATTAGATACTGGTGGTGGCGATAGTGGCCACAAGAAAGGGCCTGGCGTCAAAAAGCAGAAGCGTCAGTCGACCCGTGTGGATATGACCCCGATGGTGGACCTGGGTTTTCTGCTCATCACGTTTTTCATCTTTACCTCTACCATGAGCACGCCTGCAACAATGGACCTGTTCATGCCAAAGGATACCGAAAAGCCTGAAGAGCAAAACAAAGCGAAAGAGTCGGGAGCACTTACCGTAATGCTGGGCAAGGAAAACAACGTTTACTACTACGAAGGACAGCTGGCACCTGATGCCTCTAACTTCAAGTCGACAAACTTTGATCCTGAAACCGGCATTCGTAAAGTGATCATGGACAAAAAGCGCAGCACCAACATCGAAGATTTGGTGATTGTGATCAAGCCCAGTCCGGAAGCGAACTACAAAAACACGGTGGACATGCTCGATGAAATGGCGATCAACGAAGTAAAACGCTTTGCATTAGTTGACATTTCTGACGTAGAGCAGCAGCTGGTTACCGCTACCGAAGGTGGTGGAGCCCCGGCGCCGGCCCCTGCACAATAGTAGTTCAAGAAAAAAGAAACCTATTTTAAACAAAGAGCATGGAAGCAAATAAAATTCTAAGTGCCGACATCCTGGACATCCTGTTCGAGAACAGGAACAAGTCTTACGGTGCTTACGAACTCCGAAAAACGTACAACCGCCGCATTTGGGTGGCGTTGGCGATTACTGCGGGGATCGCTGCCGCACTCTTCCTGTATGCTTTTATCTCCGCTTCGTTGAAAGACGATACTGCTAAACTGGAAATTTCCAACGAGGTGGTACTGGAAGAAATAAAGCAGGAAGAAGAGAAAAAACCGGAGCCGCCTCCGCCACCGCCGCCGCCCAAGCAGGAACCACCTAAAGTGGAAATGACCAAATTCACCCCGCCTAAAATCGTAAAAGATGAAGAGGTGAAGAAAGAGGACATTCCACCTGAAGTAGAGAAACTGGAAGACACCAAGATCGACATCATCAGCCAGGAAGGTGTGAAAGATGAAGGTTTTGCTGCGCCGCCGGTTGTCGATGCCGGTAAGCAGGTTGTGGAAGCCCCCAAAGTAGAAGACGAAAACAAAGTTTTTGAAAAGGTGGAAGTGGACGCCTCCTTTACCGGTGGTGAAAGCGCCTGGCGCCGTTTCTTGGAACGTAACCTGAACGCAAGCACCCCTGTAGATAACGGAGCGCCTCCGGGATCTTACCAGGTTGTGGTTCAGTTTATCGTGGACAAAACCGGTAGCGTAAGCGACGTAAAAGCCCTGACCAAACACGGTTACGGCATGGAAGATGAAGCCGTTAAGGTGATTAAACGTGGTCCTAAATGGGTGCCTGCCATCCAGAACGGACGGAACGTGAACGCTTACCGTAAGCAGCCCATCACTTTCGTAGTTGCTGAAGAATAAGTTTCTTAAAAACGCCACCTGAATATTGAGAAGCCCTCTGCGCAAGTAGGGGGCTTCTCTTTTACCGGTGATTTGTGCGATTTGCAAGGGTTAATATGGATGCTTCAAAAAGCTAAAGGACTTTTTGGGTCAAACACAAGGTTCTAAATACAAATCGAACGCTAGCAAGTATTGTTTTGCACCTTTGGGTTGTCATGCCGAACTTGTTTCGGCAAACCCTTTATAATGCGCAAACTCAGGGGGCAGGAGATGCCGAAACAAATTCGGCATGACATATCCTATTTAAGACGATTACATAATACGGTTTGGTGTAAACAAGTATAATATTCTCTGTACTGCTCCCTCATCGTCGCGTTGCATTTCCCACCCGTTTTAGCTAATCATACAAATCCTTCAATAATCCTATAAATCACTGGTTCCGCTGGTTTAGCTTTGCCCTGTATGAACAGTAAGCTTTCCGGATGGGATGATACCATTGTAGCCTTGGCAACGCCGCCCGGCGTGGGTGCCATTGGTGTGTTGCGGCTTAGCGGCTCAAAAGCCATTGATGTGGCCAATGCCATTTTCCCATCAAAAAACCTGCACCTGCAACAAAGTCACACCATTCATGTGGGCAGTATCAAATGGCAAGGCGAAGTATTGGATGAAGTAGTGGTTTCCTTGTTTAAAAATCCCCGTTCATATACGGGCGAAGATGTGGTGGAAATTTCCTGTCATGGCTCTCCCTTTGTACAACAGCGTGTACTCGATGCCTGCATGGCGGCAGGAGCCCGGCTGGCAAAGCCCGGCGAATTCACCCAACGGGCATTTTTAGCAGGCAAACTTGATCTTACCCAAGCCGAAGCCGTTGCCGACCTGATTGCAGCCCAAACCGGGGCTGCGCAAAAAACAGCATTGCACAATATTCGCGGGGGCTTTTCAACCGTGCTGGCAGCGTTGCGCGAACAGCTGATCCGCTTCTCTGCACTGATCGAACTCGAGCTTGATTTTTCGCAGGAAGACGTAGAGTTTGCCGACCGCACCGACCTCAAGAACCTGGTGCGCCAGATACTGGATCAAACCAACGAATTGCTGCAATCGTTCCGATTGGGCAACGTGATCCGTAACGGCGTAAGCGTAGCCATTATTGGCAAACCAAACGCCGGAAAATCGACCCTGCTTAATGCATTGCTCAATGAGGAGCGGGCAATTGTAAGCGATATACCGGGCACCACACGCGACACCATTGAAGAAGTACTGAACATCGATGGCATTTTGTTCCGGTTGATCGATACAGCCGGTATTCGCAGCCACAGCGCCGATGCCATTGAAGCGGTGGGCATCAAACGCAGCCTGCAAAAGCGCCGCGAAGCCGACCTCGTACTGTATTTATTTGACGCAACCGATAACACTCCCGACAGCTTGCTGGAGGCAACGCATGAATTGGAGCGTGAAAGCATTCGCCACTTGCTCGTGGGCAATAAAGCCGACCAGGAAACGGGGGGAAATTTGAAGTTTGGTCAGAACATATTGATGATTGCCGCTAAATCCGGCATGGGCATCGACACCCTGCGTCAACGCATGGTAGCGGCAGTTTTAGAGAATGCATCCTTAGGTGAAAATGTGGTGGTAACTAATGCACGCCATTTTCATGCGTTGCAACAGGTACAGCAGTCGCTGCAGGATATACTATCAGGGCTCGATGCAAACATTCCTGGCGACCTGTTGGCGCTGGATATTCGCCGCAGCTTACATTACTTGGGCGAGATCACCGGTGAAGTAACGAATGAAGACCAGTTGAATTTTATTTTCAGTAAGTTTTGTATCGGAAAATAACTGGGTATTCTTTTGGTTGCTTTAAGTATGGTTTTAGCTGCTTTTAGTTGTGCGCGCCGATGAAGCTGACCACATTAGGTCGACGCGAATTGACCACCTATTTCAATGGCGAAAAAGTAATGTACATGTATGATTCGGAGGTGGATAATGTGAATTGATTTTATTGATTATGATCCTTAAACATTTACTAGGTTACCTCAATATTGATTACACTGCGTTTCTTTCTATAACTTATCTCAAAAATACCTAGAGGCTATCTTAAAAATACCTTAATAGGGTAATGACAGAAGCTAGAAATATGAACGCTTGAAAGTTTTCGAGCTTTCGTTCCCACCTTACTAAACAGCGCCTATAGTTCTGCAGCCAGGCAAAGAACCTTTCTACGGTCCAGCGCTTTTTGTAAGGCCTTAGCTTTCTTCCATCTTGTGTTTTCTTTCGCTTGCGGTTTCTTTTGTGCGGTGCAATAAGTTCAATACCCCTTCGCTTCATCCGTTTGTCCAATGGATCGCTGTCATAAGCCTTATCACCAACCAACTTACCGATTCTGGCCTTGCTAAAGCGATGCTTGAAGGTTTGTTCCACCAAAGTGGCTTCAAAAGGAGTGGCTGAAAACACATGTACCGAATGTGGCCGGCTATCCCTTGTGGTGATTGCCATGATCTTAGAGACCTTGCCGCGCTTTGTTTTGCCTACGCCAAAGCCCCCTTTTTTTGCCCCGGCAAAAGAGCCGTCGATGAATGCTGTTTGTGCCTTACGGCTTTTACCGTTGTGATAAGCGCTTAATCTCGTAAGCATTTTCCTGAACACACCAGCCTTTGTCCATGCCTGAAAGTACCGGTGACAAGTTTGGTAGGGCGGGTACTCAGCAGGCAGCAGATGCCAGGGCGCACCGGAAAACAGAATATAGATAATGCCGTTCAGCACTTCCCTTGGGTTGCGCCGAGGCCTTCCTTTGCCGTCTTATCGCTTCTTTTGTTTAGGCAGCAAATCACTTACTGCAGCCCATTCACCATCACTAAGACAAACACCACCTTTCATAACTCACTTTTCTAATCCAATCCACAAAGCCCATACCTATTCAAAACCTTTTTTGAGATAATCTCTAAAAGCATAATGATGGCAGCGAGGTAAAGAAAGCCTTGAAAGTTGTCAGCTTTTCTTTCATCACGCACCACACATTTTCGATAATTGTGCAACTATGCAAAGAAGCGCTCTACGCTCCATCGGTGCTTGCAATGACGTAGGGGCCGTCTATCTTGGGTTCTTTGCTTTCTTTGGTTGCGTTTGTGCAGTGAAATAATTTCAATATCTTTTCTTCTAAGCTGCTTGTCCAGCGGATCACTGTGATAGGCCTGGTCTGACACCACCCGCCGCATTTTGGTCTTGTTGAACCTTTCTTTGATGGTTTGCTCCAGCAGCGTACTTTCAAATGGTGTGGCGGAGAAAACGCTAATTGCCAACGGGTGGCTCCTTTTTGTAACAGCCACCATTACCTTAGAATCTTTGCCCCGCTTGGCCTTTCCGATTTTGTCGCCCCCTTTTAGCCGAAGAAAAATTCCCATGGGCTACATCCACATCTGTGTTTTTCTTTTGCAAGTCTGATACAGGCTCAAGGCTCCCAGCATCTTCTGCATCACGCCCTTTTTATTTCAGAGCTGAAAGTATCGGTGGCAGGTCTGATACGGCGGATATTCCTTCGGCAGCAGATACCAGGGTGAACTGGAGAACAATATCCAGATGATGGCATTCATAACCTCCCGTGGATCACGCCTTGGCCGCCCCTTCCCATCCTTTCTGCGCTTTGTCTTTGAAATAAAGGGCGCCAATACTATCTATTTTCTGTCGCTTAAATAAACACCCCATTTGATAATTCACTTTTTCTAATTAACCACTCAAAGAACATACATAGCCAAATCGATTTTTGAGATAGGTTTTAGATTTTAGCAAGCCTTTCCTTCAGTACCGTTTTTATTGTTTGGTTTGCTTGATTGATCAAAGTTTTTCCACCAAATCGCCAACACCATAGCTAACTATAACATAATCAGGGCCGCCTTCCTTTCCATGCCCATAATTTTTGAACTTGAAGAAAGTAGTATGTGTTATTTCAAGAGCTATTGTATTGACCAAACCTGATCTGATGGTTTCAATACCAGAATACGATCCTTCAATTCTTCTGGGGGTGATAGCCACCTTATCAAAGACGAGGTTGTCTTAATCTGTTTGAGTCTGCACCACAACCGCCCATGGCTTCCTTGGATGAACCGAATATCTGGGTATGCCTTGCATGAGCATTCTAAAGACTTCTACTCCTGAAATACTGTCTGCCTTTCCATTTTTAAGCGCACAGCCTGCCAGTTAGTTTCTAGCCTTAACTCGGTCTTAGAACTCCTGGCTGTGAAAAATTGAACAAACATCCTGCATAGCCTCCTGGATAGCTCATTGTTGCCTCGGGTTCAGGTTTTGTAGGCCAATTTGTGGGCAACCACCGTTTGAACTAATTGTATCAAAATCAGATTCCGTTGGCCTATCATGATCCATTCACGCCAGGCTGAGGCACCTAGGCATTGTTATGAGCAGTACAGCCAAAGCCACGACGATAAAGCTTCTAAACATATTCTGCTTCATTCCGTTTTATAGAACATTTTTAATGGAATGCTGAAACGTATCCCCTAGAGGTTTTCGTACTACTTTTCGTAGTCTACATACCGGCGATATTGGTAAAAAGGCTATATGTTTACAAGGCTCTTGCTGTCCTTGTCCTTTAGTAGGAATAAAAAGCCCAAATTGTAAGTCTCAATTCGGCTGATGCTGTTTTTTGTACCAGACTTTATAAATCCAACGTTATTGTACTTCAGATCCAAACCGATATCCAAAATGTCTGCAAAGTCCTTGATGATCAATACCTGAGGTCTATTGTTTCTAATTACTGTAGTTGAGAATTTAGCATCATCAAATAATGCAATAAAACACGGCACACCAAAAAACAAAAGCTTTTGGGTGTGCCGTGTTTTAGCATCATCAAATGTATAAACACCCTTATTTTCAGAGGCAAAAAAATCGTTTCATTGATCCTTGTGATTTTGTTCCATTGCCTTGTGGTAGAAATATCTGATAGCGTATGTTTTCGGGCAAGTTTCAGGTAAACATCGCTATAGAAGTGAAGGCCGCTTTTGTAAACTGTATATGACCATCGTTCATTGATAAGCTTTTCTTCATAATCTTTTACCTTATCCAAGTAAGCCTTGACGAGCTTCAAACTATCGGTACGAAAGCCACTGTTATCAATGCTGTCCAACAATTCGGCGATAGGCTTGGAGGCCTGGCTCCACTGATGGATGCAGTGTACTTACCAACAAATTGTGTGTTTAAGCCATCATAAAGCCTTAGGTATTCCGATGTGTCCGGTTTGTTGACATCATTGAAGTTGTAGCCACCACCTACATAAGTATAGCTACCTCCGATGGTTAGCGTATTTCATTCCTTGAAGTTGAAGAATTTTTCTCCAGTGATGGAGCCTGTAATGTCTAAAGAAAAGACGTGATGAAAAGAAGAGACTAGTGGCTTGTTGCCAGGTGCATAGGCAATGGGCGTTAGGTTGCAGCGCTTTTCAGTGGAATTGATATCAAATGCAGCATAGCGACCGATTGTGGTTTTATCTATTTCACTTGTAGGTAGAAGGGAAAAGCCATTGCGTATTAGGTTGCGGAAATTGTATTTGGAAACAAGGTGATTGGGGATTCTAATTTCATTAGTGAGCCTTGTTTGTGTATTGTTCAAAATAGATCAGTACTCCTGCAAGCTATCAATCCGATGTGCCATTAGAATTGAAGAAGTCGAAATCGATAGTGAAATAATATCCATTTGAGGGGCATATAAGGTAAGGTTTAAGTTCTATTGTATTGGTTTAGGTTCAATTATAGCGTTCTAAGGGGGTTCGGATTGAAACGTCCGCTGGGGAGAACATTTATAATGGGACGCAAAATATATGGAAAATTAAAAGTGCAATACTTTGTTGGATTTCGGTAATAGGGTATAAGGGCAGTCGCTCATTGCATATAAAACTTGTTATGAGGATGTAAGTAGATTTTGATGGTGCAAGACATCCGTAAGTAGATACGATCATCAATAGCTTTATTGTGATAAACTATGGCATCCTTATTTTCTTCTTGATGGCTAAGTCTAAGGGGAAAAGCTTCATTATTTCCATAGTTTAGAAATACCTAATGGTATCAGGCATTAAGCGAATGGATGAGTTCGTTTTTTTGAAGTTTTGCATTTAGTAGAGCTGAGCTTATTATAGTGGTGGCTTAGACATCGAAAATATCACATAAATATGGTATGTGTATTAGGCTCGTCTGTCAATAGCTTTGGTTTACCAATTCAAAAAGGACGTGTCTGCTAAAACTATCAAAGTAGGTTAGCTTCTCACTCCAACGCGATCATTATATACCAACTGCTTATGCGCCTGCTTTCCACGTATGTTTTGCTATTTCTATTCGTACAGCTGCTTTCAATGCCGCGAGCAATAGCTCAGGATAGCTCTTTAGCGCAACTACCGAAAGAATACTTCGCTGAAGTCATGGAAAGTGTAAGCAAGCTGGAAAAGAAGCTTGATAAAGCCACACAGAAAACAATAGCTGCACTGGAAAAGGGTGAAAAGCGATTGTGGAGTAAAGTGTCCAAGATTGATTCCTCAAAAGGTAAAGATGGTATGCAGGAATCAAAGGAGCGATATTCTACCCTCAAAGAAAGATTAAAACAAAAGGAGACTGCTGTTCCGTCTGAATACCTTCCATTCTTGGATACATTAAAAACGTCGCTTAACTTTTTTTCTGCCAATCAAGACGTGCTCAAAAATGCAAAAGGAACAAGCGAAAAACTATCTTCTTCTTTAAACTCGGTAAATCGGCTTCAGAACTCCATACAATGGACTGAAGAATTAAAATCATTCATCAAGAATCGGAAATTCCAGTTGAAAGAACAACTCCAAGGGCTTCCTGTAGCTGAGGAATTGAACAAACTTAATAAGCAGGCTTATTACTATACAGCACAGGTTGCTGAATTCAAAGCCTTGTTAAATGACCGCAAAAAAGTAGAGCATAAAGCACTGGAGCTTTTAAGTAAGTCAAAGCTTTTTCAGGACTTCATGAGCAAAAACTCACAACTGGCAGCTCTTTTTCCGATGCCTGCGGACGCAGATGATATTGGCGGAAGTGTTTCCTTGCAGGGGCTTCAAACCCGGTCATCTATCCAGCAAACTTTGCAAAATCGCTTTGGCTCTGGTACAGATGTAACACATATGCTACAAGAAAATGTTGGGCAGGCGCAAGCCCAACTAAATGAGCTGAAAAGTAAGGCAGCCCAATATAGCAGTGGTGCCTTTGGGAATTCTTCCTCCGATGTACAGATGCCAGATGGCTTTAAACCAAATGACCAAAAAACAAAGCCCTTTCTAAAAAGGCTAGAATGGGGTGGAAACATGCAAAGCCAAAGAGCACGGCAATTTTTCCCGGTTTCTTCTGATTTAGGATTTTCCATTGGCTACAAGGTCAATGATAAGAGTGTAGTAGGTCTAGGGGCATCGTATAAGCTAGGATGGGGCAGGGGATGGAATCATATTGCACTTTCACATCAAGGCGTGGGGCTCAGGAGCTATGTTGATATAAAGCTAAAAGGAAGTATTTATATCAGCGGTGGTTATGAGCAAAACTATAGAAGTGCGTTCCAAACTATTGATGTATTAAAAAACTATAGTGCTTGGCAGAGCAGTGGCCTACTGGGATTGACGAAGAAGTATGCTATCTCCAAAAAGGTAAGGGGTAATATGCAGCTATTGTGGGATTTCCTTTCCTATCACCAGCTTCCGAAGACACAGGCTATAGTTTGGAGAGTGGGATATACATTGAAATAAATTTATCAAACTGACTGTTTAAAGTTTAACTGACTTGTTTATGAGATACAAATTAGCATCTTCTGTAAAAAGGAGGTTGTATTTGTTATTTGCTGCATGTTTCATCTGTAGTGCAATGGGCGCTCAGATTAAGGCGCCACAAATAACGCCGCTATCACCCAATGCTGCAGCATTATTTAAATATTCGGAGTTTCCTGTAAATCTGTACACTGGTGTTCCTTCAATTTCTATTCCTCTTTATGAGATAAAGAGTGGTGGTTTAATAGTGCCGGTGAGTCTTTCCTACCATGCTGGCGGTTTTAGGTATGAAGAACAAGCAAGCTGGACGGGCCTAGGATGGACAGTTCAGGCAGGAGGAATAATTACGAGAAACATTAGGGGTTTGGCAGACGAAAAACTTGAAGGTCTATTCAATAAGCCAGGTCAGATGAACCTAAACCTACAACAATGTGATGTAGAGACCTTTCAAAATATTCTTAATCGATATACCGATTTCCAGCCTGATGAATTTTCTTATTCGATACCAGGGAGAAGTGGTCGTTTTTTATATCAACAAGGCGCCGCTCAACCCACTACAATTCCCTATGACCCCCTAAAAATAACTAAAACAAATACTTCAAACTCTTTATCGAAGTTTGAAGTACGTGACGAAGCTGGAACAACTTACCAATTTGGCAATACAGAAAGTACATTTGGTGGAACAGGAGCATATACAGAGGAAAGCACCCCTTATCCAACAGCATGGTTGTTGGATAAAATTGAATCCGCTGACCAAACTAAGAGTGTAATTTTTAATTATGTTACTGGAGAAAATGATGTGCAAAAGCATTCGCGTCAGCACAGAATTGAAGTGATAGATGATGTTGGTGCTTCAGGAACTGGATGTTCGTCACCAATTGCAACGATCGGTAGTCCCATTGAGACAAGCCTTAGCTATCGTACAAACACCAAATATCTTTCGAATATATTTTTTGAAAATGGTAAGATAGAGTTTGTTCAATCATCCACTTATCGTACGGACATTTTTGAAAAGCAAAGGAGTCTAGAATATATAAAAATTTACTCCTTGCACGGAACGGTCTATACACTCGTTAAAACCATAAAATTTGTCTATTCATACTTTACGAAAGCAAAGAGCGGGTTGTTGCAAGATTGGAAGCTAAAGCTTGACAAAGTTCAGGTGATGGGCTCCAATGGAGTAGTAGTCGAAGAATATAGTTTTGCTTATCATACCAATAGCTTTAGTGGGGACTCCAATATTGATTTTTATGCCCAAGATTACTGGGGCTATTATAACGGTGCAACTAACAACACAAATTTGATCCCACGTCAGGCTATATATTTTACACAGGCAGGTACTGCTACAACTCAATACATAGGCGGGGCTTTTAATAGGAATACCGATCCAGCCTATATGAAGGAAGGCGTTTTGAAAAGAATCACTTACCCAACCAAGGGATATACGGAGTTTGATTTTGAAACCCATCAGTATGAGGAAGGGCAAATCAAATATGCGGGAGGGCTAAGAGTAAAGAGAATAGCCAGCTATGCTTCAGGAAATGACGCTCCTATCGTTAAAACTTACAAGTATGGATTGAATGGAAGCGGTAATGGAAAAAAAATGTTTTACAATAATCTGGGTTATTTCATGTCTGCAGTCGACAACGTCTGGAATTACACAGGTATGGAAAATTGCTATTATAATTTGAGAACTTATAGCTCGGTAAGTTCTATGCAGATCGATGGCTATGAGGGTACGCCGGTTGTATATCCCAATGTGACTGAGTATGACGGTGTTGAGGCGTCCAATAACGGAAGGACACATTATGTTTATGATAATGGAAATCCGGAACCGGACAACATCTATTTGTTGTACTACTCTGCCAATAATTTGTTTCATCGACAGTCTAACCATTGGAAGCGAGGGCATCTAACAAGTAAGAATATTTACAATTCGGCTGGAAATGCTGTTTCCACGACCCTTAATAGTTATCAGTTGTTTAACGCCTACGAACAAAATATAGGCCTGATGTTGGTCAAGAAATACAATATTAATGGCGAATCATCAGGACAATGTTATGTGAATACCCGGAATATGTCAATGTTACCCATTTATGCATTCAATTACTATCCAATCAAAACCGGTGTTTACAAACTAACACAAGCCACCGAAAAGCTTTATGATGTTGGCGATTTCAATAGAGCTATAGTCAAGGAAACAAGAACCATCGTGGATCCGCTATACCTGCTGCCAGTCGAAAGTGAAAAGGTAGTAAGCGAAGGAGTGAACAGCTACGAGGAACGTTTGATAAGCTATACGAAGTATCCGTTCAATTATATTTTTAATGGTATCCCGACAGGTACGGAAGCTCAAGGAATAAAGCACCTGATGGATAAAAGCATGGTAAGCGTACCGATTGAGCAGTATCAGGTAAAAAAGGTGGTCAATGGTGCCACAACCACTTCAAGTGTAATCAATGGCACCATAGTGACATTCAAGCCTAACAAGCCATATCCGGATAAAATATGGCAGCTTGAAACCCTATCTTCGATTCCTGTTACAACATTTGGTTCTGGATCAAGCATTTCCAGTAATGCTTTTGTGAAAAATGCTGCATACAAACCCAAGATAACTTTTGATCAGTATGATACAGAAGGAAATGTTCTCCGGCTACACAAGGAGTATGATCTTTCGAAATCATATGTCTGGGGATACAATCAAAATTATCCCATAGCCGAAGCAATTAATGCTAAAGCAGAAGAAGTATTTTTTAGCTCTTTTGAAGACGGCGGTTGGGATGGCATCCTCGCGCCCCAGCATGGAGACAAGCCTGTAAGCGCGTATGATGCAGCTAAATCAAGAGCAGGTAGAGTATCGGCACGCATTGATAACCCTAATTCTGCTGAGCGCTTCTGTCATAGCAACAAGGTCTTAAACGTTAGCTTGAGTGGACCTACCAAGTTTAAGCTCTCTGGATGGGTATATAGTAATGGCCCTTCGGTAGATATGTATCTGTTTATGCACGTCAATCAGCCTACTGGATCTCCCTACTTCTCTTATGTGGATTATGTTCGTACAGAGGCGATCAATAATTGGGTTTATGTTGAAAAACAATTTACAGTACCTGCCGATGTCAAATATCTGAATGTACGCATAGATAATAATGGAGGGGGCACTGTTTGGTTGGATGACATTCGATTGCACCCAAGTTCAGCCCACATGATCTCATATACTTTTGATCCGTTAATCGGAATGACGTCCCAAACCGATATCAACAACCGAACTACTTCGTATGAGTATGATGGTATGGGCCGTCTGGTGGTCATCAGAGACCATGATAAAAACATTCTGAAAAAATTCTGCTACAACTATGCCGGTCAGCAGGAAGCGTGCAGTGCTTTTACGAATGCTGCTATAAATAACTACTACTACTCACAAAACTGTGGAGGACTTACACCTGTTGCATACTATGTAACGGTACCTGCCAGCCAATTTTCTTCAGCCGTGTCGCAGGCGGATGCCGACCAGCAGGCGCAGCAATATGCACAAGGGCTGGCTAACCAATATGGTGGGTGTCAGCAGCCCAATATCGCCATCAGTGGTTACAACAATACTTCTACCGGCTTCAATGTTGAATTTTATAATACCAACACCGGCGAGTCGTTCTGGAGCGATCTATACTCTTACCGCAGTGGAACGATAGGGTTTATACCACAGGGTACTTATCTTATAAGTATCTCCCCATACAACAATACCACTTCGAACTACAGCTATTATGTTGGATGCAATTATTCCACTTCTGGCTCCTCTGGTGCTTCATTTTACAATGTACCCATCAACGGAAGCTGCAACAGTATCAGTATCTATTAAAAAACTCACAGCGCAAATAATTTCATATGAAATACTTCGTAAGCATATTCTTATTGGCTTCATTGGTTTCCTTTCGTGTTTTTTCCGATATCTACAGCATTCCGCTGAAATCCATAGATGGTAAAAAGGTAGATCTATCTGAGTTTAAGGGTATGAAAATGCTTTTTATCGTGCTGCCGCTATCGGCAAATGATACTACCGTTAGCCTTAAGCAAATACAGGGCTTGCAAGGCCGTTACCGCAATTCGCTGGCTGTCATCGGTATCCCAGCAGAAGAAGCCGGATTCGAAAGGGGCAATGAGGATCAATTAAAACAGCTATACAGAACTGCAGACAGGACTTTTCTTATTCTTGAGGGAATGAAAGTAAAAAAAGGTCCGGAGCAGCAAACGCTTTTTCGATGGCTCACTAGCCGAGAGTACAACCAGCATTTTGATCAGGATGTGCGGGGCGTAGGAAGTAAGTTTTTTGTAGACGAGTTTGGAGAGTTATATGCTGTGATGGGGCCAGAATTTAAGCTAACTAACCCCTTGATGGATAAGATTTTGACACGTAGAAATGGAAAGCAGCCTTAGTCATTAACAGATACTAGCTGGAATACAATCAACTGAAGGGTTTGCCTAATTGATATCCCAATCTAACTGTTGTTTTATGAGAAGTTTTGCTATAAAAATGTATAGTCTACTGAGTGTATTATCACTTCCTCTGCTGGGTATATCCCAAGGGCAGAGTATGAGCAATCCCATTGTCATGGGTTCAGGTTCGTATGCAGCAGGCACCCATACTTACTTGGATTCGAAGAACAACAACACCTACACGAACAACTTTGGGCAGAGCAGCCCCAATATATGGTATAAATTCACAGTACAGGGTGCTACTACGCTTTCGATTTCTACATGCACGTCCAGTTTTGATACATACCTGCACCTTTTGAAATCCGATGGAACAGTATTGGCCTACCGCGACGATGACGGCGCAGCTTGTCCTGGTGTAACGCAATCGTCAATTGTAATACCCTCTGCAAAGATTTACCCGGATGCATCTATCACCTCCATCCCTGCTGGTACTTACTATATTGTTGCAGAAGGCTATGGTTCTAATACGGGTGTAATCAACTTGGTGGTAAACCTTACCGTACAGGCACCCCCAGCAACAACTGTGTATAACACTCGTAATTTTATCCGCACCTGGGAAGCCACTGCGCCGGAAACTAACAGCAATGCTTTGGTGGGCAGAGGCATGGGGGAAGTAAAACAAACAACTACCTATCTCGACGGGTTGGGTAGGCCGGAGCAAATTGTAATCAAGCAAGGTTCACTGGTCAGTGGCTCCACCGCCGTTGACTTGGTAAGCCCAGTTGCTTACGACCAGTTTGGAAGGGAAGCCCAACGGTACCTTTCATATGCTGCTGGGGCAAGTGATGGATTATACAAAACTAATCCGCTGACAGCACAAAACGGCTTCTACTCCGGCCCTGCAAGCCCAATCATAGGCCAAGGCGAAAGCGTTTTTTACGAACAAACACAGTATGAAGCCTCACCGCTCAATCGGGTAACAAAACAAATGGCCGCCGGTAACAGCTGGGCTGGTGCAGGCAAAGGTGTGGAGCAGAAACATTGGCTGAACACAGCATCAGATGCAGTAAGGATATGGACCGTGGGAACAAGCACAGTTGGTAGCTTTGCCACGTATAGCTCAAATACAACGTATAGAGCTGGTCAACTTTTTAAGGCTGCTACAATAGATGAAAATGGTAAGCAGGTGCTTGACTTTAAAGACAAAGAGGGTAGGCTAATTTTGAAGAAGGTTCAGCTAACTGCAGCAGCGGAAACAACTGGTGCAGGAAGTGTCCATGCGGGCTGGCTTTGCACCTATTATATCTATGATGATTTAAGTCAGCTTAAAGGTGTTATTCAGCCACGAGGCGTAGAGTTAATTGACCCTGCAACAACATCAGGAGCCACTTGGACACTCAGTCAATCACTTCTGGACGACCAATGTTTTAGGTATGAATATGATGAGCGGGGCCGAATGGTAATGAAAAAAGTGCCCGGTGCAGGGGCCGTGTATATGGTTTATGATACACGAGATCGGCTAGTGATGAACCAGGATGCAAACATGCGCACAGGCACTGTGAAATGGATGGTTACACTGTATGACGCACTTAACCGGCCAATAAAAACTGGCCTTTGGAACAATACGCAAAGCCTGGCCCAGCACAAGAGTGCAGCCTGGTCTTCTGTGGAATACCCGGCCGCTTCCGCTTTAGCAACAGGTTTTGAGCTGTTGAGCGAAGCTGGTTACGATACTTACGCCACTATTCCTTCAGCAAGCGGACTGAATGGTGGTTTTGATGCCACCGATTACAATAGTACCAATTTTTTGCTCAGCTATGGCGCTTCGCCGGAATATGCCGAAGAGGTAAAAGGTACCACTGCTGTACTGGGCATGGTGACCTGGACATCCACAAAGGTTCTGGGCACCAGCAGCTTTGTGTATTCCGTAAATATATACGATCTCAAGGGCAGGATAGTGCAAGTGAAAACAAAGAACTTTTCCGGGGGAACGGATATATTAACCAGCCAGTACAACTTTGCGGGCAAAGTGATGCGTTCATTTGTAAAACATGAGAAAGCTGCTGCGCCGGCGCTAATGGTGAAAGTCGGCACCCGCAATAATTTCGATGCGCTTGGCAGAATTACAAGCATTGATAAAAACTTGAATGGTGGAGGCTGGAAAAGCACAACAACCTTAGCTTATGACGCCGTCGGGCAGTTAAAAACAAAGAAGCTAGCTCCGAATTTTAATAACAACCTAGGGCTGGAGACCCTTACTTATGATTACAACATCAGAGGCTGGATGCTGGGGGTAAACCGCAATTTTGCACAAAGCACCAGCAGTGCTGCCAACTGGTTTGGATTTGATTTAGGGTATGATAAAACCACTATTGGTGTTTTAGGTAGTTACACAGCGCAGCAGTTCAATGGCAATATCACAGGCACCGCTTGGAAAAGCAGGGGCGATGGTCAGGTTCGTAAATATGACTTTAGCTATGATGCTGTAAATCGTCTTACCGGTGCAGCATTCGCCCAGCATAATGGATGGTTCAACCTAAATGCAGGCATTGACTTTTCTGTATCGAACTTAAGCTACGATGCTAATGGCAATATCAAAACCATGAACCAGGTAGGTTGGCAAGTAAATGGTTCGAGCCCGATCGATCAGCTTAGCTATACCTACCTGTCAAATAGTAACCGCTTGTCGCTTGTGACTGACGGGGTGAACAACAGTAATAGCACCCTGGGCGATTTTAAGTATAATCCGAGCACCAAAACCGCCAGTGATTACGATTACGATTTAAACGGCAATTTAAAGTTAGATCGTAATAAAGGCATTACCTCCATCACTTACAACCACCTGAACCTGCCTTCTGTTATTACTACAAGCAAAGGCACCATCACCTATACGTATGATGCGGCGGGTACTAAGATGCAAAAAGTGGTTGCAGAGACTGGCAAGCCTGTAAAAACAACATTGTACCTTGCTGGTGTCTATGAGGATGGAGTGCTACAGTTCCTTACCCATGAAGAAGGTCGCATTCGCTGGAAGGCCACAAACAGTTCATACCAGTGGGATTATTTTCTGAAAGACTACCTGGGTAACGTTCGCATGGTGCTCACCGAAGAGCAGCAACAAGACCAATATCCTGCCGCAACATTCGAGGGCACATTTAGCATCTCAACTCCGGAGGCTGTTTCCATGATCAACTATGAAAAAAAGTTCTACACTATCAACAACACCTTTGTAGTCAACAGCTCTACAATGCCTGGCTGGTCAACCTCTAAGGATTACCAGAATAATAATGGTAATCCTCCCTACAACCTAAGCTATCCCCCTACTACTACTCCTGTTGCTAGTGCAATCAGTGGCAAGGTTTACCGGACCAATGCCACAGCCAACAAAACAGGGTTGGGCATGGTGCTGAAGGTGATGGTGGGCGATAGAATAGATATCCATGGTAAGTCATATTACCAAAGTGCTACCAGCTACAATAACTCAAATTCTACGGTTTTGGCCCTTTCTGACCTTATCGGCGCGTTTATAGGGGCACCGGACAATGCAGGCATCCTTAGCAAAGGAATCACCACTGCAAGAATGCAGACGGTCAATACCAATTTGATTCCCGGAAGTTTTTTTAGAGGCAATGATAACACCGTTTCTAATATCCCCAAGGCGTATATAAATTATATTTTCTTTGATGAGCAATTCAAGTATGCAGGGGGGAATTTTAGCCGGGTTGGCAGCAGTGGGACGGTAAAAAGCCACTTTCTAGAACTGCAGAATATAGAAGCGCCAAAAAATGGATATGTTTATATTTATGTAAGTAATGAGAGCAACGACAATGTGTTCTTTGATAATCTGCAGGTGATTCATACGAGAGGGCCGGTAATGGAAGAAGCCCATTATTACCCCTTCGGACTGACGATGGCGGGGATAAGTTCGAAAGCGGAGAGCTTTGGAAATCCATCTAACAAGTTTAAATACAACGGTAAAGAAGAACAACGACAAGAGTTCAGTAATGGAAGTGGATTAGAATGGCTGGACTATGGTTGGCGTATGTACGATTATCAAACTGGAAGGTGGGGAGTAATTGATGCCAAGGCAGAAAAGTACGAGCGCTTTACTCCTTACTGTTATGCGATAAACAACCCTTTGATTTATATAGACCCAGATGGAAAGGATGTTTATGAAATTAATGGGAATGGACAGATTACTGTTATACCTACGAAATCGAAAAGACATTCCTATTACTTAGTAGGGGAAGACGGTAACAAAACTTTTGTTGGAAGCTTCAAATTCTACAAAAATGGACTTGTAAAACTTCCTTCCAGCTTTACGGGCGGGGATGGTGAAGGAAATGCTTTTGGATTTAAAGTCAAAGAAGGAAATGAAAGTCGGTCATACATAAGGGGTGATGCTCTGGCTTCTTTATTTGGAGCTTTAGCAGAAACCAAAACCACAGACCTTACTATAAATGGTTTTAGCAATGCAGATGGTAGTTCACCTGACCCCAGCAAGTCTCATAAAGATGGCAAGAATGGTGACTTACGATATTTGAGAAAAGATGAAAGCGGTGGACCTGTTTTGTTACTGGATAAGCAATTTGACATGACCCGCCAAAATGAATTCAATGATGCCTTGCATAAGTTTGGTTGGAAGAACATGCTATCCGAAAGGTTTACTCCTGCAGGTGGGAAAGACGAAGTTTTGCTTAATTACACCAGTCACTATTCTAAAAGTCGACATCATAACCACTTGCACTTGCAAGGATATGCTCCCAATATTCAAACAGTATATATGGGTGGTGAATTAGAAAATGTAACAATAGCTGCAACAAGGAAAAAGCCATTATAATGATGAAGAGTAATTTAGTTTGCCTCTTGCTTTTCTCTTTTCTTGCATGCAACAATCGACCTTTACAGGAAAAGAGTAGTACAACTGTTGTAGGTAGTTCTATTAAGGATGACCAAGTAGTGAAGCCTGTTGAAAGCACAACCGATAGTAGTACTTATAGCGGAGTTTTATTGTTGTACTCTGATAGTTTACAGTTAGATAATCAAAACTTCAACATTTACAACCAGGATAACTCTGTCTTTGCTACAGTGACATCAAAGAACGGCAATGAACCTTCGAGCGATAAGCTGAAAGGGAAAATACTTGCTTACTATCCAGATTATTACATTATACATTTTACTGCTGAAAAACTTAGCGATGGAGTTTATAAAGTAAAAGTTGGTTCAGGATCAAAGGTTATAAAAGCAAGAAAGTATGTGGAATTTTTAAGCTTACCTGACTATGTATTAAAGTTCTTTGTCACTACGACAGAAGCAAATCCTTTAAGGAATAGTCAATCTGAAACAGCTTCGGAAATCAAAGGCTTAGATTATAAGCAGCTAAGTTTTAAATGCCTTGAAGTTAAAGGTGACTGGGTGAAAGTTGCTTGTAACGCTGAATGTGAAGGCTGCCCAGAAGGGCAGACAGATATAACAGGTTGGGTACAGTGGCGAAAACACGGGAAGATTATCATAAAGCAACATTATGCATGTTAATAAGAAATAAAAAATGCCACTCAATCGAGTGGCTTTTTAAATGGCTTTAAGCTTTATGCTTTTTTATCAGGGCATCCAGGGTATAGAGAATGTGTAAGTATCCCGAAAAACCGGACAGTTTAGAATTGCAGTTTTCTTTTTAAATTAAAAACTGATCATCAGGAAGCAAAGACGATTTACGGAAACACAGATTGTCGCCATTTTGAAGCAACAGTAGGGGGCCGCACCACAAGGAGGTCTGCCGTGAGCCCTCTATCTCAGAGGCCACGTTTTACAATTGGAAGAGCAAGTATGGTGGCATGGAAGCCAGTGACGTAAAACGGATGAAGGAACTGAAAGAAGAAAATGCAAGGCTGCAGCGCATGTACGCCAACCTGGCAATGGACAATGAGATTCTCCGGGACCTGTTCACAAAAAAAGCTAGGCCCTGCCACCAAAAGGCAATTGAGCGAAGAGATTGTGCGGGAAAGGAGATTACCCGTGAGCAGGGCCTGCAAGATTGTTTCACTGCTTCGTTCCCAATATTATTACAAGCAGGTAAAGGATGATTACGAATTCATTAATGTGCTGCACGACTTGGCATTCCAGCACCCGACGTATGGTTTCCGCAAACTCTTTGCTTATATCCGCAGGTCCGGTAAATCCTGGAACCACAAGAAGGTATACAGGGTTTATAAGCTACTGAAGCTAAACAAGAAGCGCAAAGGTAAACGGAGGCTGCCCGCTAGGGTAAAACAGCCCTTGCAGCAGCAAACAGCCGTTAATAGGAGTTGGTCGATGGATTTCATGAGCGATAGCATGGTCGGTGGCGGAAAGTTCAGAACCTTCAACGTGATGGATGATTGCACCAGAGAAGCACTGGCCATTGAAGTAGATATGTCGCTTTTCTCCAAACGCGTCATCAGAACGCTGAACAGAACCATTGACATGCATGGCAAACCTGCAGCCGTAAGAGTGGATAACGGCCCAGAGTTTACCTCAAACAACTTTGAACTGTGGGCAAAAGAAAATGGAATTACAATTCAATATATCCAACCAGGAAAACCAATGCAAAATGGATACATAGAGCGCTTCAACAGAGTGTATAGGGAAGCAGTGCTGGATGCATATCTATTCTTTGATCTGTACCAGGTGAAACAACTAACAGCTGAATGGATGGATGAATACAACTTTAGAAGACCTCACGAAGCCTTTAACAATATGACCCCCAGAGGAATGGGAGGCCAAAACACTACAAACTGAAAAAACTCCGACCTAGATCTGTCTGTGAAAAGGGGTTGTTACAATAACTAACCGGAGAATTTATTTACTATTTTGTCACTATTTCTCCTAAAACCTGCACAAGTACAGGCGTCATTACTTTCTGTATCTGAAAGTGAAGTCTGAAATCACCACAAACCTAATAGTCATCTCTATCTTGCTACGTAAAATTCTAAGACAAATACGGCATGCAGCCTTCAAAGACTTCATGCCGTGTTGCGAGATTAGTATTGTCCAAGGTCTATAAATCCAAGCCAGTCAATTCGATGCCGCTCATTTTTTGATCTTCTTATACTGCAGCCAGCCGTTCGAACCGTTTGAACGAAGGATGATTTTTTTGGTGGCATCTTCCACGGTAACAAAGTAGCGGATGCTGTATTCGTCCGATGCCTCGATGGCCTCTACTACTTGCTTCGATGCATATTTTTCCTGGATTTTTGCCTGCAATACCAATGGCAGTTCGCTTACCTGGATGCTGCGGGTAATCACTACCAGCTCGCCGCCCTGGCTGAAGAATGCAGTAGCGTGCCGGCCGCTTACTTCAAAGTTGGCCTGGAACAAATCTTCTTTCACCGTCCAGGTAACTTTACTGGTATTGGCAAAGGTGCGGTTGAACGCTTTGATCACGGCAGGATCAACTTCTGCAGGAGTGTTGGCTGCCTGTGCAAAATAAGATGACACGATGGTTAACAGGATGAAGAGTGGTTTCATGGTTGTTTGTTTTGGTGTTTTTTAATTGTGTTGTTTGCAAGTTGGACGGCACACCGGCACAAATGGTTACAACAATTGCCGGTTGATTGGTAAAGGGAAACATGTGCTGTTGAAAGGAGCTGATGTTGTATGAAAGGCGCGGCGCAGGTATTGATGAAATCCGATCAATCCAATCATTTGGTTTGATCAACATGCAATGGAACGCGGAAGTGATTTTATGTTAACAACACGATGCAGATGTGTAAATGCAAAGCATTTACTTAACAAGTAATCATGTTTACTGTTATGTGAGTAAATGAGAGGCGCATTGCAACCCTCTTCAAGCGCTACTAATTTTTCCCATAGTTATTTACATTTGAAAACACATATCCCTTGCCGCACCAACACATGCGGCAAAGTGGAATAAAACAGCACTACTAATGGGAAAACCAGCCGAAATCAAAACCAAGCAAAACGAAGCCAGCGTAGCAGATTTTATCAATGCGCTTGCCGATGAGCAAAAGCGTAAGGACAGCGAGGCAATCATTAAAATGATGGAAGCTGCCACAGGCGAACAGCCTAAAATGTGGGGCGCTTCGATGATTGGCTTTGGCAATGTGCGCTACAAAAGTCCTGCTACGGGCCGGGAAGTGGATTGGTTTAAAATTGGTTTTGCACCACGCAAAGCCAACCTGTCGCTGCACTTGCTGGACCTGCAGCGGCATGCCGATGCGCTGCCCAAACTGGGCAAACATAAAACAGGCGCCGGCTGCCTGTACATTAATAAACTAGAAGATGTAAACCTGGAAGTATTGCAAGGTATGATAGAGGAATCAGCCAAATAGCAAGCACTTTTACGAACACAACATTGTCTGTTGCATTGATTGTAAATAATGTGGCAATGTAAACCGGTATTTCCATCACGGTTGTGAGGGTGTAATTAAGAAAGGCCTTCAATAAACTGCTTTATGTGCCGCTTTCCTGTTGCGGATGCATAAGGCTCCAACAATTTGCCGATCATATTCAGGTAATGACCCATTTGTTCTTCGGTGCTTTTTTCCCGGAAAGAAACGGCTGCCTCCGAGATCCAAAACCGGTTGATCAGCGAAAGGGCCGACACCAGGTATTCCAGGTCGCCCGAGCCGTTTAACTGCAGGTACCCCGCGGCCGACAGGGTTTCCAGGTTTGTTTTAATGGTGGCTGTGCGCACCCCCTGTGTTTTTTGGTACGATGCCCGCACAATTTTGTTTTGCTCCATTACATGCACAAAACTGAGCAGCAAACACCTGAAGGTTACATGGTTTAAAAAAACCTGGTGCATCATTTCTAAAAAGCGCAGCATGGTAAGGTCTTCGGGGGCCACAATGGTGGTGTTATTCTTTTTGGCCAGTTCTCGCGCCAGTTCAAAAACCAGGTCGTCTTTTGTTGGAAAATAGTAGGTAATATTTCCCACCCGCATCTGTAACAGTGCCGCCAGTTCGCGCAGCCCAACATACTCAATCCCCCGCTCATTGAACATTTCCAGCGCTTTATCCCGTATTTTTTCCTTTGTAGTCATTTGTAATTAGGACAATGTCCAAATGTAATTAGTTTTGGTTTACAATCAATGAAAAATGGAACCCAAACTGCCGCATACCATTCAAAATGTGTTGGGCGAAACCCTCACCTTTCAGGCCCTGGTGCAGGAACCCGATGGCGATAAACTGTTGGTGGAAAATTTTGTGGCACCCCAAAGCGGTCCGCCCATGCATACCCATTATTTGCAGGACGAAGCCCTAACGGTGGTTACAGGCCGGATTGGGTACCAGGTGCAGGGCGAAGCGCCCAAATATGCAGCACCCGGCGAAACGGTGGTTTTCAAACGGGGAACGCCACACCGTTTTTGGAACGCAGGTACCGAAGTGTTGCATTGCACCGGTTGGGTAAAACCAGCCAATACATTGGTTTATTTTCTGAGTGCGGTTTATGCTGCACAAAACAAAACTGGGACGGCACAGCCCGAAAAGTTTGATGCCGCATACCTGCTGACCCGTTATGCATCGGAATATGACATGAACGATATTCCGCCCTTTGTACGCAAGGTGATTATTCCCCTTACCTACCGCATCGGTAAGCTGCTGGGCAAATATGATCACTTTAAGGATGCGCCGCAGCCCACCGGGCCGCATCCATCAAATTAACCCGGTAAATCTCATTTTACGATACTACTGCTTTGTGATTCAACCTGCATCCAGGCTTTTTATCCTGCAATTATTTTAAAAAACAACCAAAACCATGAACAAGAATCTTCTTTATTCGCTTACTTGTTTAGCCTTTGCCATCATTATTGGTGCGGCTGTGTACGAGCATGTGGCCGTAGTGCCCCAATGGAGTGCAGCACCGCCCGTTTCCCTTGCCATGTTCCAGGGCCAGTACGGCCTCCAGCCCGAACCCTTTTCGAAAAGCATCCATCCCGCTACGGTCTTGCTGTTTCTCATTACCCTGGCAATGCACCGCAAGTCGGGGCGCAGGCGGCCGCTGTTGGTTGTATTGAGCAGCTATATTGCCATATTGGTAATTACAGCCCTCTATTTTGTACCCGAATTGATCCAGATCACTACAACCCCGGTTGCATCCATGCCGGATCAAAACCTGGTGCAGCGTGCAGCCATGTGGGAAATCCTGAGCCTGGTGCGGTTGGGCATATTAGTGGTGTTGTCGCTGGTGTTGTTTAATGGCCTCACCCTAACTGAGCGCCAGGCCAGTGCACCTAAACGAATTGTAAAACTGGCCCCTACTGCCACTGCCTGATTTTGCAAACACTACCGATCAAATGTTTGATCGGTTAAAAACAAACGTTCATTAAAAGCGGCACCTGGAAGGGTGCCACTTTTATTATTACGCCTTTTTATGTCTACTCCTTCATTTATGTAAACCATTTGCCCTGCGGCTACAATGGCCCTTACAACCTTGAGGCTTAAATAAATTTGTATGATAAAATTTTCTATGGCCTCTTGTGAAGATGAAAAATAATGTCAATCTTTAAAGGAGGAAGTTTTGATCTTCATAAAACATTTTCTTCTATACGCCTGTATGTGCCGCAATGGGTACTGACGAAGCCGGGTTTAAAACAATAGCTCCCGGCCATACTGCAACACAGCGCCATCTGTTCTGATAAAACTTACCGGTGATTGAAGGGTGATTCGATTACGCTTTAACTGTTTTGTGTGATTGACCAAATCTTAGACTTTTTACGCGTTCAGGTAAACAATTACCTGCGGGTAAAACTCGACCCTGCACCACCCAGTGGCGAGGCCATTGTGTTGTATAATGTTGCTTACCTGGGCGATGGCTCCATGGGTTCGGGCAACAACGGCACACCGCCCACCAATGCCTTTTTAACCCTGGTAAATGTGGAGGAAAACCGCATCCTTAAATCGCATGAACATACGGTGCGCAATGGTACCGGCCTTTCCTACAAGCACCCCGAAATTTACCTCAACCTATACCTCCTGTTTTCAGCCAACCTGTCTTATACCGAATCGCTGAAACGCCTTTCCCTCATCATCCGTTTTTTTCAGCACCAGCCCCTTTTTACGCCTGTTACCCATCCCGAGCTGGCCGGTTTGCATGTTGAAAAACTACAGGTTGAATTGTACTCCATGAGCTTTGAACAACTCAATCACCTCTGGAGCATTTTGGGAGGCAAATACCTGCCTTCGGTGATGTATAAAGTGCGGCAGGTAACCATCGACGAAGAAGCCATTACCGGTGGCGGCGGACTGATCCAGGAAATACACATGAACAGTAAAACAAAGCAGCCCCTTTCATGACCACGGCCTACAAAATATTATTTTCCGTTGAGCTGCTGCACCAGTACTATGCCGATGGCAAATGCCGTGATGTGGCCCTTGTTCCTTCGGAAGCTACCAGAAAGAGGATGCAGGATGGCCGGATGCTTTGGAAGGTGCAGGACAATGAACTTTTGGTGTTGATCCAAACGGGCAGCGATGGCAAACCCAACATACCACTGGCCGCGGATGTAAAATTTGTGTTTTACCTGCAACTGCTCCAACTGCAACTGTTGACGGTAACCAACATGGATGCGGATTTATTTAACGACCAGCGCTTTTATTTTTTCAATTTAAGCAACAACAAATCCGGGAATAGTCTGCACCTATCGCGGCCTATTGTGCCATACCAATCATCGGTGCATTATTACCCGGGCATTTTTACATTGGGACCGGGTGAAATAGTATTCGAGTGTATTAAAGAAAATCCAGCGGGTGCCGGTGTAAGCCGCAACACAGCGGATGAAGCTTTTTGGATGGCCCGGAGCGGGCAGCCTTTTGTATCTGCTGCAGACATGGTGCCTTTTGCCGATAGCATCATGCGCCTGCGAGTGGCAGAGGCAGCTACGTATTCGGTACATGCATTTGGTGTAAACAAAGCCAACAACCGGGCTTACACCGTAGCCATGCCCATTGCCCAGGAAAATCCATTGTCGGTGGCCGATACTCCAACCCCTGGCGTCAAGGAGGTGCAGGCCGATTTTTCGGCATTGCCGCCAGGCAGGTACCTCTTAGGGGTAAACGAATTGCAAAAGGAGGTGTATGTAGACAATGCTGCGGATGCGGCCCGTTATTTTGGCGTGGTGGAAATATTCAACCACCTGCCGGGCAATGATTCTTTTGCCCTTTTGGATGAAGATGGAAAGGTAAAACAAACCGGGGCCGGCGGAGATGCATCCTGGCTTCGGTACACCATACGGTTTGCCAACCGGCTGGCATTTTTTAAATACATATCACGCAACAGGGGCGTGGAGCACATTACGGACGGCAGGCCAGTTGGACCGCGCCAGTTTTCATTTGCCCTCAACCCGGTGCCGCCACCGCTTCCACTGCCGCCGCCCAACACCAGTTTATTTCTTTCCAATAAGCCGGTGCCGCTGCAGCAGGGATTGGATTTCTTTAACCTGGCGCTACCCGCTGTTTTTGGCTCCGCCACCCTCAAAGCGCCAAACCCCGACCCGGCGGCTCCAGGCGTTTTGCACAAATATCAGAACGACTATTTCTACACCATCATGCTACAATATTGACTCCATTTTAAAACCCATACCAAATGGCCACGATTTACAAAACACCAGGCGTTTATATTGATGAAATTCCAAAGCTGCCCCCATCGGTTGCACAAGTGGAAACAGCCATTCCCGCATTTATTGGCTACACCGAAAAAGCCGATGAATTGTCGCCCGGTGACCTCAACAAAAAGCCCAAACGTATTGGCTCTCTGGTGGAGTATGAATTGTTTTTTGGTTATGGTCCCAGCCCTGATGTAACGGAGGTCAACCTGGACAACAACAATAATTTTTTGTTTGCAAATTTGGCGTCCAGTTATTTTTTATACGACAGTCTAAGGCTGTTTTATGCCAATGGCGGCGGCGATTGTTATATTGTTTCGGTTGGCCGGTATTCGGCCACGCCATCAGAAGGCGATTTTACCAACGGGCTGGCTGAAGTGGCAAAACTGGATGAACCCACCATATTGCTGTTTCCAGATGCCGTACGGTTGGAAGATTCGCCGCTATCCAATGTGCAAAAAGCAGCGCTGGCCCAATGCGGCGACCTGCAGGACCGGTTCTCTGTATTTGATGTACGGCAAACAGATCCCCAAGGCGTGGCGTTTAAAAATAATATCGGCATCAACTTTTTGCGTTATGGTGCTGCTTACACGCCCTGGCTAAAAGTAGCCATGCCCAAAGCGGTAAAGTTTTCCAACCTGTTTGATGGTACCGGAACCTGCGTCATCAAGCGGTCGGGTATTGTTACCGATATGGCGGGCCTTACCACAGATGCAGACCTGCAAACAAAGATCACCGAGCTGAAAGCCATTTATGCCGATGTAAAAAAACTGGACACGGAAACTACCGCGCTGGGTGTTGGCAGTGCGGACCTGTGGACCAACTACAATGCGCTGGAAGCCGCTTTTAATGCCGCACCGGATGGCGCCAAACTCAATGCACTGTTTACCTACATATACAGCATTGCCACCAAGCTAGGCGCTTATACTACCGGCGGCACGGCACTCCAGTTTGACAAACTAAAAGATGATGTAACCGGCGCTATCAGCTCCAACTTTATCCCGGTGTTTACGCAGGTGAGGGGCGTGGAAAAAGAACTGGATGATGATGCTGCGATTACTTATTCGCTGGTATCGCTGGCAGCCCTGTCCGACGATCCGTGGGCACCGGTAAAAACAGCAACCGCAGGCGACATGATTACCGACACCCTCGAGGAAGAGGATAAATTACGGCAGGCTGCGCAACTGCTCCGGCCATTGTTTGAGCAGCTCAACCGAGATTATATTGGTTTGATAAACGACACTGCCACCAACTATGCCCGGAACATGGATACAAGCCTGGAGCTTACCTTCCCGGTGTATAAAAACATCCTTGCAGGCATTCGCAACAGCATGACCAGCATGCCGCCCAGCGGTGCCATTGCCGGTGTGTACTCCATGGTAGACCGTACCCGCGGTGTGTGGAAGGCGCCTGCTAACGTAAGCCTCACCAATGTACTGGGTCCCGAGGTTTCTTTTACCAAAACAGAACTCGATGCCCTCAACGTAGATGCGGTTGCAGGCAAATCCATCAACGCCATCCGCGCATTTTTTGGAAAAGGCACCCTTGTATTTGGAGCCCGCACTCTTGCCGGCAACGACAACGAATGGCGTTATGTAAGTGTGCGTCGGTTTTTTAACATGGTAGAGGAAAGTGCTAAAAAAGCAACTGAGCCTTTTGTATTTGAACCAAACGATGCCAACACTTGGGTAAAGGTGCAAGGCATGCTCGACAATTACCTGATCACGTTGTGGCGGCAGGGTGCCCTGCAGGGCGCCAAACCCGAACATGCATTTTATGTGGCGGTAGGCCTGGGCAAAACCATGACGGCGCTGGATATTCTGGAAGGCCGAATGATCGTGGAAATTGGATTGGCAGTGGTGCGCCCTGCCGAATTTATCATCCTGCGTTTTTCGCATAAACTGGCAGAAAGCTGATTGCTGTTTACCAAAACAATATAGCGGTGCCGCATAAACGATTCCAGATGTTTTACGATATTCTTTTATAATGATTGCCGGCACTGTTTCGGAAGGTTGCATCATAAAATACTTACAAGTACTTTTTAAATAATCAAGCTATGGCAGATGTATATCCCTTGCCCAAGTTTCACTTCCAGGTAAAATGGGACCCGGGTACCCGCGTTGGTTTTACCGAAGTTACCGGGCTCGACATTCAGGTAGAGGCCATCGAATACCGCGAAGGATCGAGCAAGGATTATTCGAAAATAAAAATGCCGGGCATGCACAAGTTCAGCAACCTTACCCTCAAGCGGGGAACGGTAGCAAGGGACCACGAATTTTTTGCCTGGATCAATGAAATAACCCTCAACAAGGTTACCCGCCGCGATGTGCTCATCAGCCTGCTGGATGAAACCCATGCACCCATCATGACGTGGAAAGCACTGAACGCTTTTCCCATAAAAGTGCAGGCCAGCGATCTAAAGGCCGACGGCAACGAAGTGGCCATTGAAACCATAGAGATAGCACACGAAGGTTTGACCATTGTTACCTAAAAAAATGCGGATGCCGATGCATCAGGTTTTGTAGCAATTGCTGTTTGGGGCAAACATTTTTCTGGCTTTTCATTGAACAGGATACACCATGGCAATAGGTCCGCAGGCAGGCGGTTATTATCCGCCGGTGGGGTTTCATTTTAAAGTGGAGTTTCGGCGCATGGCCGGCGACGCTGCCATTGGCAACGATAATGATGTGCGGTTCCAGTCCGTGTCGGGGCTAAGTGTGGAGTACGATTCGGAATCGTACAAGGAGGGCGGCGAAAACCGGTTTGAACACAAGCTGCCCCTGCGCACCAAGTACCCCGATCTGTCGTTGAAGCGAGGCATGCTCACCGATTCGGGTGTGATAAGCTGGTGCCTTGATGCATTTCAAAACCGAAGCTTTGCCACCGCACACATCATCATCAACCTGCTCAACGAAGAACACCAGCCCCTGAAAACATGGCATGTGTACAATGCCTGGCCAAAGAAATGGAGCGTCAGCGATTTTAATGCGCAGGAAAATGCGATCGTGGTGGAAAGTCTTGATTTAAGCTACAGCTATTTTACGCTGATGTAAAAAAGATGCCGGTTAAGTACGCCTGGTTGGGATAAAAAGCGGCCACCGCGTTGCTTCATTTTTTACACCGCATTGATGTTTAAATAAGCATTCGTTTCAATCATTTTTAAAAGCCTCAATATGCCCGTTGAAATAAGAGAACTACAGGTGAAGGTTACCGTTAACCAGCCCTCCGGCCAGCAGGAGCGTAGCGGGGCTGCATCAGTGCCGCAAACAGGCGATAAAGAAGAACAACAGGCCCTCATCAACCAGTGCATTGAGCAGGTGCTGGATATCCTGAACAGCAAAAAAGAACGCTGAAATGCCGCCCACCATCCCCGAAACCTCCAGTGCACAAGGCGAGCTTAAAAAGGTAAAGATCTACGCTTATACCAACATCGACATGGCCGACAGCCACCTGGCGCAGGTTGAAGGTATTGCCAACCCATACACGGCACTGATCAACCCCGAAACCTATACCGTAGACATTAAATACGAATTTCAAAACAGCCAGGGGCAGGGCACCACAGGCGGGCAGCAACAGTTTAAAGTAAAGTACCCCGAAGAAATGTCGTTTGACTTTTTGTTCGACAATACCGGCATCATTGATGGCAAGCCCAAACCCGATATTGCCGATGACATTGCGCAGTTCAAAAAATTTTTGATGGATTACGACGGCAACATTCATGAGCCGAGGTTTTTCAAACTGGTGTGGGGAACCGATCTTTTCAAAGGACGATGTTCGGGGCTCAACATTGCCTACAAGCTTTTTAACCCCGATGGTGCACCCATCCGTGCCCTTTGCAAGGTTACTTTAAAGGAGGCTACCGAAGAAGAACGCAGGGTGCTGGAGCAGCACGACCGGTCGCCGGATCTGACCCACTACCGCGTGGTGAAAAAAGGCGACACGCTGCCCTGGATGTGCTACAACATTTACGGCGACCCGAGGTATTACCTGCAGGTGGCCGCAGCCAACCAGTTGTCCAATTTCCGCAACCTGGTGGTGGGCGATGAATTGTTTTTTCCGCCTGTTGAAAAATAAAACCAGATGCCCAACGAAAGAGTCATACCATCCGATGCGCCCAAAACCGTGGCCACCTATACCATCCTTTCGGGGGGCAACGAACTGTCGCGGGAATATCATGTGCTTTCGATTGTGGTGAACATGGAAGTCAACCGCATTCCATCAGCCACCATTATTTTCCTGGATGGCGAACCCGCTAAACAAACATTTGCCATCAGTAATGAACCCCATTTTGAACCGGGAAAAGAGATTGAAATAAAAGCAGGTTATCGCAGCAACGAAACATCCATTTTCAAAGGCATCGTAATCAAACACGCCATCAAGGTGCGGAACAACAATTCGGTGCTGGTGGTTGAGTGCCGCGACAAAGCCGTAAAAATGACCGGTAAGGTCCGCAACCGTTACTTCCGGGAAATAAAGGACAGTGCCCTTATGGAAGAATTGATCGATGCCCACGGGCTGGAAAGCGACGTGGCTCCTACCAGCGTGGTGCACCAGCAAATTGTTCAGTACGGCAGCACCGACTGGGATTTTATGATGTGTCGCTGCGATGCTGCAGGCCTGCTTTGTTTTACCAATGGCGGCAAAATTACCATTCAAAAGCCCCAGTTTGGCGGCAATGCAGCGCTTACCATTCAGTATGGCGCCACCGTGCTGGCCCTGGACGCCGAAATAGATGCGCGGTTGCAATACAAAGCTGTTAAGGGCACCTCGTGGAACTACACCGACCAAACCTTGCTGGAAGGGATAGAGGCCGAAGACCCGGAAGTGCCCGGTGCTGGAAACCTTTCGGCAGATACACTTGCCGGTACTATTGATGCAGATGATTTTACCCTCTACCACAGCGGCAAGATGGAAGAGCCCGAATTGCAGCAATGGGTAAACAGCCGTGCCCTGAAAAACAAGCTGGCCAAAATAAGGGGCCGGGTACGAACTGTAGGCACTGCGGCGGTGGCCCCCGGCCAGTTGATCGAACTAAAAGGCGTTGGCGACCGCTTTGCCGGCAAACTGTATGTAACCGGTGTGCGGCAGGAAGTGGAAGCGGGAACCTGGCAAACGGTATTCCAGTTTGGCATCAACCCCGAGTGGTTTGCCGAAACCTACCCGGTGCAACAGCCGCTGGCCGGCGGCCTGCTTCCCCCCATCGAAGGGCTGCATATAGGTGTGGCCACCGCACTGGAAGATCCCGAGGGCGAACACCGGGTACAGGTGCGCATTCCCGTGATACACAACAGCGACGAAGGTGCCTGGTGCCGGGTATGCTCCCTCGATGCCGGTAACAACAGGGGCAGCTTTTTTTTACCTGAAATAGGCGATGAGGTAATTGTTGGTTTTATCAACAACGACCCGCGTCATGGAGTGGTGCTGGGCATGGTCAACAGCAGCGCAAAGCCGGCACCGCTGGAGGCCAGCGATGACAACCATGAAAAAGGCTGGGTTACCCGCAGCGAACTAAAGCTGTTGTTTAACGACGATCAAAAAAGCATTTTAATTGAAACTCCGGGCGGCAATAAAATACAGATCAGCGAAAAGGAAAAGAGCATTTACCTCGAAGACCAGAACGGCAACAAGCTCACCATGAACGAGGACGGGATACAAATAGAAAGCAGCAAAGACATGGTGCTGAAAGCAACCGGCGACCTGAAAGCAGAAGGCGTAAACCTGGAGCTAAAAGGCAATGCGGCGGCCAAAGTAGAAGGAGGTAGCAGTGCCGATTTTAAATCAGGGGGAACCACCAATGTAAAGGGCAGCATGGTCAATATCAATTAGTGCAAAAAGTAAATACGCAGCTCATTTAAAATAAACCAAACACAATACAACCATGGCAATGGCAGCAAGGGTTGGTGATATGCATACTTGTCCGCTGGTAACCGGCACGGTGCCGCATGTAGGTGGGCCGGTAATGCCACCCGGCCTCCCAACGGTGCTGATTGCCGGGATGCCTGCGGCACGTGTAGGGGATATGCTTACCTGCACCGGGCCACCCGATGCCATTGTTGCGGGTTCGGCCACCGTAATGATTGGCGGGATGCCTGCTGCCCGCATGGGCGACAGCACAGCACATGGCGGGTCTATATTGGTGGGGTGCCCCACGGTAAATATTGGATAAAAAACAGCTTATGGCAACAGGTTTTCAACAGGACGATTTTTTGGGAAAAGGCTGGAGTTTTCCGCCCACGTTTGATCAGGGCCAGAAAGGTGTGTTGATGATGGAAAAAGTGGAGGACATACAGCAAAGCCTGCAGATACTGCTCACTACTGCTGTAGGCGAACGCATCATGCACCCGCGGTATGGCTGCAATATGGATGAAATGGTTTTTAAGGCATTGGATACTACCACCAAAACCATCATCAAAGACAAAATTCGCACTGCCATCCTGTTCTTTGAACCCCGCATCGATGTGGTGGGCATTGCCATGAATGCGGTGAATGAACTGGAAGGGGAGATCCTGATTGAAATCGAATATGTGGTAAGGGCCACCAATTCGCGGTTCAATTTTGTTTTTCCTTATTACATCAATGAAGGAACGGAACTGAATTTTTTGGTCACCGATAAATCCCTGCTGAAGTAATGGGTTGCGGCCACCATACAAATCCCCTGCAGCGTGGCGGAACAGGCCAGCAGGACCGGTTGTTGCCGGCCATGAACACCCATTATGCCCGTGTGGACGAACACAGTGTTGGCGACGCTATTTTTTTTGCCGGCGAGTTTTCCCGCTTTCTACATTATTACGATGGTTCTTATAAACAGGCCGGCGACTGGACGCCTTTTTTTACCTCCGATGTTTCGGCGCACCTGGCCGGTGCAGCCATTCAAAACATTGGCTTGTACCGGCAGGCTGTAAAACAGCGATTTGATTTTTTAAAAAGCGATGATCATCGCGGGGATACTGCGGGCTTGAAGGCCCATTTTAATGACCTGCTCAGCGCTTTGTTTACTTTATCCAAGGCCTTGGATGATTATACTGCAAAACTACCCGACGACCTGGCATTAAAAAATACATTGCTCAACCTGGTCCAGTCCAAATTATCTTTTTCCCTGCACCGGTTGTTGGGTTACTTCCGTGCCGCTGCGGAAAACTTTCATTACCTCGATGCAGGCCTTACGGGTACTACCTGGCGCATCCTCAACCAGGAAATTATTCCAGCAGCCGATTTGGTGGCAGGTATTGGTTTTGGTAAAAATTGGTGGGTGGTAAAAGGGGGCAACTCCCTGCTGAATTATGCCTGGCTCGAGGCCAACCGGGGCGCTGTTAGCGGTGCTCCGGCACTGCTGGCATCAATTGGCAGTTGGGCTGATTATGTAGCATCGGTAGCAGCCGATGAAAGCATTTTTTCCAGCGCATTGGTTCAGCCCGCCGATCCGGAAGCAGTGCGGGTTTACCGAAGCCTGCAGCATGCCGCCAACCACAACCTGTTTACCGGCATTTTTGACCAATACCTGGCCGGATACACCAAGCTTGTTGCAGATGCTGGCGCCGCACTGGAACAAACGCTTACCAACCGGGATAGCCACCAACCGCATTATGCCTTATTTCTGGCTTTTTTGAAACTGTTTCAAACAGTACAGCAAAGTGCCAATACGCTTACAAAGCGCCATCTTGATTTTTACTACAACGAGGTGCTGCGGTTACAACCAAAACCTGCGGTGGCCAATAAAGTGCACCTGCTGGTAACGCTGGCCAAACAGGTGTCCCAACACATATTGGTGCAGGGCACTCGTCTTAAAGCGGGTAAAGACAGCAAGGGAAAAGATGTGGTGTACACCCTGGATGCCGATTATACTTTTAGTAAAGCAGCGGTTGTTGAATTGAAGTCTTTTTATATGGCCACCGAAGCGGATTCGGTAAAGGACTATTCAAGTGGAACGCCAGTAATGCAACAAGCCAACGATGGCCGGTTGTTTGCCGCTCCTATTGCCAATAGCGCCGATGGATTGGGTGCATCCATTATCACACCGTTAAAAGAGTGGCACCCTTTTGCAAACAGGGAATGGCACAACGGCGCCGTTACCCGGATGGCCATGCCCAAAGCGGAGGTGGGTTTTGCCTTTGCCTCGCATTACCTCCATCTTGCCGAAGGGGCAAGAACGATTTTGATAAAGCTGGTGACGGATAACAATAGCCTGCTGCAAGGTGCTTTATTTGATTGCTATGTAACCACCGAGAAGGAATGGTTGAAAACTCCGGCCCCCGAAATTTCAATGGGCACATTTACCAACCCCACAACAACCCAATGCGTCCAGGTTAAAATAACCCTCAACAGCAGCCATCCTGCATTAATCCCGTTTGATGCCGCTGTTCATGGCAGTGGTTTTGAACAATTGTTGCCGGTGATAAAGCTGGTGCTGCGCCACGATGATCTACAGGTATTCAAATACAACAGCCTCCGCAACCTAACGGTCAGTAAAGTGGAAATACGGGTGGAAGTGGGCGGCAATAGCGGCTTTGATCAAAGCGGCATTAAAGACCTGCAACTGGCTGGTGATACCGGCACTTTCGATGCCGCAAAACCTTTTCAGCCATTTGGTGCACAACCCAAAAAACAGGCATCGCTAATTATTAGCAATAAGGAAATATTCAGTAAAAAAAATACAGCACTCCGTATCAACCTCGATTGGGCACATTTACCTGCAGCAAAAGCCAACATAAAATATTCGGGAGCATCTGATGCGGATACAAGCACACCCGGTGCCGAAGTAAGTTTTTTAAACGGGGGCATATGGGGTAAAAATGGCGCAACCGGCAACCTTTCTTTGTTTGATACGGCCAACAAACCACAGGTTTCGTTGGGGCCTCTTTCGGTGCCTGATGCTGCTTTAAGCCATTTTGCCGCACCCTACTTGCCGTTGAACAGCAACAGTAAAACAGGTTTTGTAAAACTGGCGCTGGATGCAGATTTTGGTCATACTGCCTACCAGGAAGACCGCACCATTCACCTCATTAACGCGTCAAAAACAGATGCGGCAGCATCCAAGTTTACCGGCGTGGAGCCATACACTCCTGTCGTGCAATCCATTTACCTCAGCTACACTGCATGGCAGGTGGTTGATCTAACGGTAACGGACAAGGGCAATTTTCAAAAAGAGGAAATCCGTTTTTTTCACCTGCATCCATTTGGCGTAGCCGAACAACACAACTACCTCAATCAAACTTTCAGTAATGTAAGCGCCATCTATTTGCTGCCCCAGTTCAGGTTTGCACCTGTTGCAGGCAACAGGCCCGCCGAGTTTTATATTGGTTTGGAGCAACTGCATCCCAACGAAGTAGTGAACATCCTGTTCCAGGTATTGGAAGGCAGTACGGATCCGCGGGTGGCCAAGCCCGGGAATCATGTTCGCTGGAGTTATTTAAGCAACAATTTTTGGATTGATTTCAAGGACCAGGATGTGGTCGATGCCACTTTAGGATTGTTGCAATCGGGCATTATTTCGTTTTTCATTCCACCTGATGCAACCAACAACAATACTTTGTTGCCCCAAGGAAAGCTTTGGCTGCGGGCATCCATTGCCGCTGCGGCCGATGCAGTGGCCAAACTGTTGGGCGTTTTTGCACAGGCAGCCCGCGCCACTTTTTTACCCCAAAACAATGCCCCTGATTTTTTGGATGCGCCTATGGCTGCTGGTACCATTACCCGGCTCGAAGTTCCAGATGCAGCAGTAAAAAAAGTAGTGCAGCCGTTTCCTGCATTTGGCGGCCGCGCCAAGGAAAGCGAGAACCATTATTACCTGCGCGTTAGCGAACGCCTGCGGCACAAAGGCCGGGCGGTTTCGATATGGGATTACGAACACCTGATACTGGAAGCTTTTCCCGCGATCTACAAAGTGAAATGCCTCAACCACACCGGGATTGTGCAAGATGGCGGCGTGGAACAAACCAACGAACTGAAACCTGGTTCCGTATTGATCATCACCATTCCATCCTTAAAAAACCGCAACGATGCCCATCCCTTGCGGCCTTATACCAACCAGGATACGTTGACCCGCATCGAACATTTTATCCGGCAAAAAGTATCGCCGTTTGTGGTGGTGGCTGCCAGGCATCCCCTGTTTGAAGAAGTCGCCATTTCGTTTTCCTTGCAATTGAAAGCGCAGTACCGCGACTTTACTTTTTACAGTCGCCAACTGCAGGAAGAGATCGTACGTTTTCTGACGCCCTGGGCTTATGATGGCCATGCCGTTATACAGTTTGGCGGCAAGGTATATAAGTCGGCGCTGATCAATTTTATCGAAGAAAGATATTATGTGGAATACATCACCAATGTAGTATTACATCATTACCGGGGCAGTGATGTAAGCAGCGGAGCAGACCTGGAAATAGTTACCGCATCAACGGCCCGCAGCATATTGGTATCGGTGCCCGCTGAGCGGCATTCCATTGTGGCTGCCACCCTAACACCAGCAACCAACCGGGCTGAATGCGCACCGGCCATATAGCAATAAATAAATCATTTTGCAGCAAAGCATCACCATAAAAAAACTTTCCACAACCGCCGCCGCCGGCGACTATGCATGGCTGCGCCAAAAAGGACTGGAGTATATACAAAACCTGGGCAGCAGGTTCTGGACCGATTATAATATTCATGACCCCGGCATCACGCTGCTCGAGGCGCTTTGTTATGCGCTTACCGACCTGGGTTACCGCACGGGCCGCGATATCAAAGACCTGCTGGCCACCCCGCCCAATGCTGTTCCGGACCACAACCGGCAGGGCTTTTTTACCCCCCGCCAGATACTCACCATCAATCCCCTCACTATCGACGATTACCGGAAATTGCTTGTTGATATTGATGGTGTAAAAAACGGCTGGCTTCATCCTAAAGCGTGTCCCTGCGAAGGTTTTTACCTGTATGCCAACTGTGCCGAAAGCAGGCTGCAATATGTGCCCACGCCGCCGCCCCTTTTACCAGTGCTGATTCGTGGACTTTATGATGTGCTGGTAGAATTTGATGACGATGAAAAATCGGGCAACCTCAATAGCGGCAAGGTGGCTTTTAAGTTTAATTTTCTCATTTCCGATGGCATGGCAACAGCGCTGATCGAGCTGCGGTTGCCTTCGTGGCAGGGGCTGGAGGCCGATAAGGAACGCTACCGCCTTTTTCTAAAACCCGGTTGCCGCATTACCGCCATTGCAGTGGAAAGCATTTCCAAAATAAAAAGAGATAGCGGGTTGCCCATTACCGACATTGATTTATCCGACAGCAATGTGCTGCGCCGCCCTGTGTTTGTTACGCTTGCTGTAACCTACGATCCCGAAGGCAACGGCGCTGTTTTGCCCTTGCCTGTGCTTCGTTTTGAAGATGTGCCCATGAGCCTTTGGTTTGGCTCCAGCGCCGCCCGCAAAGAGTTGCAGGATCTGCAAGCCTTAAAAGATGCATTGTCCGATGTTTCGGACGGCGGCATTGTGCCGCGGTACCTGGCCAAGATCAGGCAAGCCGATGCCGTGATTGTCCAGACGAGTGCCGTGCTACATGCCCACCGCAACCTGGCGGAAGACTATTGCTCCATCCGTGCCATCGAGGTGGAAGACATTGCCGTGTGTGCCGACCTGGAAGTAGAAAACGATGCAGACATTGAAGCCGTGCTTGCAGAAGCTTATTACCGCATCGACCAGTACTTCAGTCCCGACATCAGGTTTTATTCTTTGAAGGAATTGGTGGATAGCGGCATGCCGGTAGATGAAATATTTGAAGGGCCGCAGTTAAGCAACGGGTTTATCAACAATGAACAACTAAAAAGCACCCAGTTAAAAGAGGTGTTGCATGTATCCGACATCATCAACCTGCTGGCCGATATTGAAGGAGTCAGGGCCGTAAAAAACCTGGTGCTTAGCCGCTACGATGCCGATGGAAACATTGCCCAAAAAAGGGACGACCGGGGCAGGCTGGTAGGCGATGTGGAATCGTGGAGTATGCCGGTGCGGTTTGCCCACCAGCCACGCCTGTACATGGAAGCCAGTAAAATTTTAGTTTTTAAAAACGGGTTGCCTTTCCTGCCCGATGTACTGGAACTCAACGACACATTGCAGGTAGTTAAGGGTAAAAATGCGCCCCTCAAACTGGCCATATCCGAAAACGATTTTCCGGTGCCCACCGGCCGTTATTTTGATTTGAAAGAGTATTACCCGGTGCAAAACACACTGCCGCAAACCTATGGTGTGGGCGAAGCCGGGCTGCCTTCCACTGCATCGCCCCTGCGGCGGGCACAGGCGCAGCAACTAAAAGCATACCTATTGTTCTTTGAACAAATGCTGGTGAACTACCTGCATCAACTGGCACATATCGGCGACCTGTTTGCCCTGGATAAGGCGGTGACGCATACCTATTTTACGGGGTTTATCGGCAACGAAATGCTTACAGGCATTGAAGACAGTGCCGGCGGTTTGTACAAAGATTTTTCCGCAGCCAAACTCGAAGGCCTGGTGGAGCGGCCATTTGATGGGGCGGCAGATGCGGACAACGACCCTGTTTTCCTGGACCGGCGCAACCGGTTTCTAGATCATATGCTGGCCAGGTTTGGCGAACAGTTTAGCGACTATGCGTTGATGTTATATGCCTACCACCAGGACCGGCAAAAAACCGACGCGCAACTGATCAGCGATAAGATCGATTACCTGAAAGCCTTTCCTTTTACCAGCGCCAACCGGGGCCGCGCCATCAACTACAGGGATGCGGCGCATGTATGCCACAGTGCCAATGTTGCGGGGCTGCAAAAAAGGATCGAGTTGCTGCTCAATCTCGATGACGAAGGATACCTTACCTACTTTGAATGGACCACAACCTGCGATGCTACCGGGACCATTACCCACCGGCACTGGCAATTGGTGGATGAAGCAGGCGAAGTGTATTTGCGCAGCGCCAAAAACTATGCAGCCCTGGCCCTTTCCAACGCAATGGAAAAGGGAAAAAAGGACATAGCCCTGACTTATCAGTTCTTTGCACAACCGGATCATTATACTTTGGTAAAGGCATCTAAATGGAGCCTGAATTTGACGGATGGAGCAGGGAACATTTTAGCAACTGCACCCCATTTGTTTACCACCAAAACCGCGGCAGGGGCGGCACGGGACCGCACCATTGCCTGGGCACAAAAAATCAGCATCAGGGAAAAGTTGTTTGTAGTAGAGCACCTGTTGCTGCGGCCCCGGAACAAACCCGATGCTTCCCTTTATTTCGAATTGTATGAAGAGCGGGACACCGATGGGGTGCTTTTTGAAAGAAGGTGGCGCCTGATCGATGCTTCACGGAAAATATACCTGAGCAGCAGCACCCGATATTCGGATCCGGACCTGGCGGCTGCCACGCAAAAGGCAAGGGCCGAAATAGCAGCTGTGTGCCGGCATATTTATAATCCTGCCCGGTATCAGGTAAAAAAAGAGATCAAATGGGTGCTGAACCTGCTGGATGAAACCGGTGAAGTAATAGCCACCCGCAAACAACATTTTGCTACGCAGGGTGCCGCCATTGCTGCCCGCGACCAAATTTTACAACGGGTGGCTTTTCATGGTGCCGAAGGCGCGCCACTGGGTGTGGGCCACCTGCTGCACACCACGCAGGTGCCCCTGCCCGGGCCCATACGGAACGGCGATCCATTGCTCCCGGTTTGCCTGTCGGGCAATTGTGGCGGCTGTGGCGATGAAGACCCCTATTCCTTTCGCATTACGGTGGTGGTAAATGGCGAAGACGGTCCCGCAGCCACCGATATGGCTTTCCGTGATTTTGCCGAACAAACCATACGCCTGGAGGCACCGGCACACCTGGGTGTAAAACTGTGTTGGGTCAGTAAAAAACAGTTGCGCCAGTTTGCAGCTGTGTTTTGCCGTTGGCGTACCGAATTGGCCCGGCCCGAACGGGATGATGTGGTGCTGCACCAGCGGTTGTCTGCACTGCTCGAGGTTTTTTCGACACTGAAAAATATTTACCCGCCTGCCACCCTGCACGACTGTGTTGACGGCAACGACGAAAACAGGGTGTTGCTGGGCCGCACCATCATTTAAAAATTGAGGTTATGATGCCAGAGTTTACCGTATTTCCGGAGTTTGTGCCCGACCAGGTACTTACCTCCGAACACCTGAACAACCTGTTCGAATACCTGGATGAACAAGAACGATTGACACGGGCTTCGCTGCTGGGCATTGGCATAGTGTGCGGCCTCGAGGTTAAAACAACCGGCAACAGCATCACCATCACAAAGGGTGTGGGTATTACCTCGGGGGGGTATCTTATCAGGCAGGAAACCGACCTTACCTATACCGCATTCAAAGCCTATGATGCCGTGCAGGAAGTGTACTACGAAAAAATGGTGCACTTGGAAATGGACCCCAAAAGGCAAAAGTTTGACCTGTATGAATTAAAAGAAAATACATCGGAAACAGGCAGCAGTTCGCTGGCAGCCATTCCAGGTGGATTGGCTCCTTATGTAGTGCTACTGTTTGTTGAATTGTTGCACAATCAAAGCAAAAACTGCGATCCCAATTCCTGCGACGATAAGGGCATCAACATCACCATCAGCATACGACCCCTGCTGGTGGCTAAAAACCTACCACCGCCTTACACCGATTCGTTGAAAGGCATAACCGGAAATCCCGCAACGCTCCACAGCAACTTGCGGCTGCCATGCATCAAGATGCCCCGCTACAATGTGCCCGCCACTGGTTTGATTACCTCTGAAAATGTACTGAATGTGTACACCGGTATTTTAAGCGATGCTTTTCTGGATGCTGTTCAGGCTTCACTGTCCGGGGCACACCAAACATTTTTGCCCTTAATGGGTGGCGGCACCGATCCGTTTGATGACCTGAAAACAAAATTCAGTTTCCTGCGCAACATCACTACCAAAGGACAATTGCTGCACCTGCAATACTATTACGACATCATCAGCGACCTGTTGCAAGCTTATGATGAATTGCGTGCAGTGGGCAACAACATCTTAAGCATGTGTTGTCCTGATAAGTCCCTGTTTCCACGCCATCTGCTATTAGGCGAGGCGGCTGGCAGTACAGCAATGTTTGGTGACCATCGCCACTATTTTATTTATTCGCCCTTATTTGAAAGAAAAAACTGGGTCCACGAATTGCGCTTTCTGATGAAACGGATGCAGGCCCAAAAAGACCGGTTGTCCATTCCTCCGTTTGTGTCCACACCACCGGCTCCGATTGGGATTAAAATCACGCCCAGTTTGTTCGGAGGCCAGCCGCTTTCCGAAAAAGCCATTCCCTATTATTACACGCCTTCGGTGTTGTACCCGCTTTGGAATTTTAAAAAATCGGTACGCAATGAAATGGGTGAAAACTTGTCGTATCATGGCGAAACTTATGGCACCCAAGATTGGGTAAAAAACCCGCTGCGCTACGACCTGGAGCCCGCCAACTTTTTGCGGATCGAAGGACATATAGGCCGGAAGTTTTCGGATGTTTTGGCCGAACTGACCAACCTGAAAAGCACCAACCGCTTGCCGTTTGATGTGGTGGTATTGCGCACCGGTGCACCACCTGCGGGTAAAAAAGAAACGGCCGAAGCACTTGCCGGCTGCGATCTGCGCGACCTGCAGATATCCTATGAAATTGTGCGGCGTGAATGGGAAGCCGTTGTTGGTCAGATGATCGAATACCTCAATGAAGACCAGCAGCGGAAAAGGAGGTTGTTGAACGAGTTGAGTGTGGGTTCGGATGTTTACGGCGATTACCTCGCTACAATGGTATTGGCCAAAACATTTATGGTGCCCGATATTAATGCCTTTATCAGCCGGTGGCACGAGTTTCTGGTGCCGGTGTGTGAAAGGCTTGAAGCAGACAGCAAAATGATCAGCAGCTTTTTGTTCGACCGGATGCAAAATAACCGCATGGAGGAAGATGACCGAATTCTTGCAGAAGACTTTATTGATAGTTGCGATGAAGTGGAATTGAGTTGTAAAAAAGGCACCTTCCGGGCTATTTACCAGCAATTTCAAAACCGGCTGGCGGAAACCTACAGCAACCTGTACTTTAATTTTTTTATACAAAAACACCCGGGCATACAACATAAGGCAGGCGTGCCTTTGGGCGGAACGTTTATCCTCGTGTATCACCACGAAGCAAAGGGCGGCACTGTCAACGGGTCGTTCACCATCGAAGGCACTGCCAACATAAATGCGGGAATATTATTGGGCAGGGCAGTTGCCAGTTTTGCCAACAAAACCGCCGATGCCACACTTGATTTGGAGTCCGGAAAATTTTCGGTGCAGGTAGATAGCCTTCCGGCCACCATCCTCATCTCTCTTGTGTTTCGTAAAGGCGGCAGAACACTTTTTGAAGAACGGACGACCATTCTCAATGCTACCTCCGATGTATTGGAGCCGGTGCAATTTTCAGAAAGCATCAGGTTTACACTGGCCGTTCGCGACCGGAGCAACAATGTATTCAGCACCTTGCAGCAGGGCGACGTGATTGCCGACTTTTACCTGCCTTACCTCTGTGCATCCAATTGTACGCCCATCCAGTTCCTGGTACAGGAACCGGTAAACAAGGGCCCGGTAGCCAATGCCGGTCCCGACCAGCGTTTTGCCCTTCCCCAAACGGCGGGCACTTTAGACGGTAGTGCCTCCACAGATCCGGAAGGCAAGCCCCTGAGTTTTTCGTGGAGCTTGGTAAGTCCACAGCAGGCTGTGCAGTTTTCCGATCCGCTGCTGCCCCAGGTAGAAGTTTCCAATTTAACGGCACCCGGCGATTATGTGTTTCAGCTAACGGTGTCCGATGGTGTGTCGAGCAACAGCGACCAGGTTACCATAACGGTAGACCCGCCACCCAATCAATTGCCCACAGCCGTTGCCCGGGCATCCAGCGAATCGGTGGAGTTGGGTGGAATGGTAACCCTGACCGGCACCGGCACCGATCCCGAAGGCGGGCCGCTAGCTTTTGCATGGGTGCAAAAAAGCCCGGCACAATTGGCTGCCATCGGAAACCCCAATGCAGCCACCACTGCCGTTTCCAGTTTTGCCACAACAGGCCCGCATGTATTTGAACTTACGGTTACTGATGACCGTGAGGGAGAAGCTTTTGATGCTGTAACGGTGGTGGTGCGGCCACGAAACGCCCCGCCTGAAGCATTTGTAAAAACGCCGGTTGATGTGCAGTTGCCCCAAACCCACACCGTTTTGGACGCTACCGCATCAAAGGATCCCGAAGGAGGAATACTTTCCTATCGTTGGGAAAATGCAGGACCTCCTTTAAAGATCGCGAATCCAGGTTCGGTGATACCCATTGTGTACGATCTGAACGAAGCAGCAGATTATTTGCTGAGACTAACGGTTACGGACGACCGCAACCAATCTGCGCAGGCCATTGCAACAATTAGGGTGCGGGGCAAACGCGGACGGGAAGGGTGCAAACCTTTACCCACGCTGGAGCATGGCTTCCAAAGTTTTTTGGAAGAACACAAGGAGATCATGGACAAAGTAAAAGAACAGTTTCCGCTGCTGCCTGGCGTGGAGTTTTATTTTGCCCAACTGCAACAGCGCTCCATTGCTACCAACTCCATCCCAAGCCAGCTTGAATTTTTTAATGGCTTTCGATTTTTGCCCACAGGCGGCGATGGTGGAGGGGGCGACCGGGTAACCATTATAGAAGCCATCTTAATTTGGTTGAAGGCATTAATAAAAGCCATCGAAAATCCAGATGGATCCCAGCTTAGAAAGCCCCTGTTCGACCTGTACCTTTTGCTGGTTTCTCTGGCCGCATATATTGGCTGCATTCAACGCGATCCGCAAGCCGCATTAAAGGTGGAAGTGGCCGAAGTGTTTAAAAATATTGCCGATCATTTGCAGGCGCTGGAGCCGGTGATGAACCAGTTTAAAGAAGGCGACCTGTTTCAACTGGTAATGCTGCGGGTGTTGATCGATGATGAAATTTTTCACATCAACAACACGGGACAAACGGAACATAAAAAGGAATTGCTTGAGTTGCTGGAAAAAATAAAGAACCGTATTGATGCGCTTTTTAATGCAACATCATGAGTGGCCAAAACATCATCTGCAAACAGGTTGTCTCAATAGACTTTCAGTCAAACGAAGCGGAACCTTTTGCCGTGCAGGAACAGGCAACAAAATGGTGCAACGAAATGCTGGCGCCTGCCATTGCAAGGGCATTAGAACCCTTGTGTGCGCAAACTGATATCATCCGGATGGATTCGCTTGTAATTGATGTTTCATCAGATCCAGATCCATTCACGCCCCTTTTGGCTGAACAAATTGCCAAGGCACTGCTGCAGCAAATAGAAGCCGCCAGGGCATCGGCCCAGCCTACAACAATCATAAACAGTGAACAATCTTTTGAAGAAGCTTTCCTGTTTTTTCTAAGTCATGGATACCTACCCTGGTGGTGCAGCAGCACAAGTAGTGAGGTATTCGGCCAAAAGGTGCGCCTTTTGGCGGGGCACATTTCTGAACCCGGCCGGAGGCAAATGCGCCATTTGTTGTCGGGTAAATTAATTGCCCGCCGGATGGTAATGGTCCTGAATGATGAAGTGCTGTTGCTGTTGCTGTCGGCCATTACCGGTGAAGATGCAGCCGCACTTAAAGAAAGTTTGACCCAAATAGAAACATTGGCGCAACTTATTGAAAACGGGGATTTGAACCGCAACTTTTTGCAGGAAACCACCACGGATTTTGTTTGCGCATTGGTTAGTGCCATACCCCTGCCGCAGGGAGCAGCCCTTCGGCTGTTGCTGGAAGGAAAACCTGTGGGTTTACAAGAAAATAAGGCTATTGAATCCGTGTTGCACAACTGGGTGCTCGCTTACCAGATGCCCGTGGATGGCTTGCTGCAGGTGCTGAAAAATATTTATAGCATACTACCGGGTAGGAACATGCGAAAAAATATAATGAATCAAAACCTGTTGGAGTTGCAACAGCCTTTACAAGCAGCACAGGCAAATACGGAAGTGCCTCCAATGCATACATCCGGTTTTTACATCAACAATGCAGGGTTGATTTTGGTGGCTCCTTTTCTGCCCCGTTTTTTTGCCAACCTGGGCATAATTGCCGATGGCAGGTTCAACAGCAAAGACCTTGCAGTAGCCTTAATGCAATACCTGGTGAGTGGAGCCGAGGAATACGCCGAATACGACACCGTTTTTGCAAAACTGTTGTGCGGCATGGAGCCGGAGGCGCCCATTGTTTTGATACCTCGTTTACCCGAAGGGTTTAAAGAAGAATCTCGGTTGCTTTTAGAGGCCATAATTGGGCACTGGCCGGCGCTGAAGAATACTTCGGTTGCCGGGTTGCAGGAAGCATTTTTACAACGGGAAGGAAAACTGTCGCTGCAGGAAAATACATGGGTGTTGCAGGTATCGCAAAAAGCCTACGACCTGTTGCTGAACGACCTTCCTTGGACCATCCACACCGTAAAGCTTCCGTGGATGGGCCGGGCAATTAGAACAGAGTGGGTTTGAATTGGGGTGCGGATCGTTTTTGTTTATGGTTGATAAAATGGCTGCCTGATTTGCTCATTTTTAAATGGTTATTCAGAAGCCACGCCTTTGGTTATAAAACCTGCAGGTAATGTGCGACCTTTAGCAATAGACCCTGTGATGAAGTAATCAAAGAATGTTGTTCTCATTTATGAGTAAGTAAATCAATTATGAAAATGCAATAATAGTGTTCACTGCCGCCGAAAAAACAAACAGGCATACCGCGGTTGTACAGCAAAAAACAACCGAAGGCCTTTTCTCCCGGAAGGCGGCGGAACCCTTTTTTGGCCTTAAGGAACCTAAGCATTTTTTTGGTCCTGCCCTGCAGGCAAAAACTGCCATCAGCAGTCCCGACGACCCGCAGGAAAAGGAAGCCGATGCCGTTGCCGCAAAAGTAATGCGCATGCCCGATGCAGCAGTAGCCCCGCAAGAAAAGGAGGAAGAAACCGGCCTGCAGCGCAAGGAAAAAGAATTAGAGGACAAACCGGCACAGCCTGCCATTCAAGCTAAAAGCGAACCTCCTGAAGTAAGAAAAGAACAAGAACAATTAGTGCAGCCAAAGCAAACGGGAATGGCCATATCCCGCCAGCCGGTTCGCCCCTATGTTTTGCAACGTACCGGCAGGGGACCATCCAATCTTGACGCAACATTTGAAGATATATTGACCCACTCTAAAGGAGCAGGGAGTGCTTTGCCCGCACCCACCCGCCAATTAATGGAGCAAAAAATCCGTGCAGACTTTAGCAAGGTGCGCATTCATACAGGTCCCGTTGCAGAAAGCTTGTGCAAGGCCATCAACGCGCAGGCATTTACTCACGGTAGTGATATTTATTTTAACAGCGGGAAATTTGCTCCGGGCACTGCTGATGGAATGGCTTTGCTGGCCCACGAACTCACGCATACCATTCAGCAAGGCAGCATTCCCCTCATTCAACGAAAAGCGGATGCATCGCCTGCTTTAGCCACACCGCCAAACACATCTGCAGCGCTAAATACTGGTGTATTCAACCCGGCCGAATCCATTGCTGCCTATGTAGCCGAAGCAGGCCACAAGGGCAATACCATCAATGCCCATTTCGGCAACCATGCCTCCGGTTCCCTGCGGGTAAGGAAAAACAAAAAAGGATTTTACGAAACCATCGGCAGCGGTTTTCAAGCCTTACCGTTACAACTGTCTGTATTGCAGCCGCTGGCTAACGCAGGCATCACTCCTGTACTCGCCGTAAAGATTTCCGGCGAAAGCAAAATAGAAGGCTTTGTCACCATCGCCACCGGTAAAACAGGTGCTGCAGGGATGCCTTCGGCAGTTTTTGATTTCATCCGCAAAAATCCCCTCCTGATGAACTGGGCCGGCATGCAAAACATGTTGGCCAAAAGGGACAATATTGAAAATAAGATCGATGGCGACCGGATCATTTTTAAAATAAATGACATCAGCCTGACCCTGAGTGGATTTGTAGCTGCTAAAATGAATATCGGGCTGGTAAATTCAGCGCTTACGGTAGAAGGCAATGCGGTGGTTTCTATAAAAAATCTCACCAACGGCCAGCTTCAATTTCACCGCGATGAAGGGGGCAATTTAAAGGGAGCTTTTGAAGTTCAAACCAACATCAAAAATTTTGCGGGGGTAGTAAGGGGAAGTTTCCTGAATGGCATTTTTGATATTCAGGGCAAGGCAGCGTATACCACCGATAAACTGCGCGGCGAAATAAACATCATTGTTACCGATGCACGGCAGGCAAGGGCCGCTGTATTGCAGCAACTGGAGCCGCAGCAAATAGGGCAGGAGGCCGCTGCTGCTGCCGGGGCCAATGATGTACCCGCAGGGCCGCAGCCGGGCCCACGTGTAATAGCCGGTTGGGGTGTGCTGGATTTTGCTTTTAATAAATGGCTTACGGGATCTGCAAAAGTGATCGTTGATGCTGAAGGACATGTAACGGTACACGGCGAGATTACACCGCCTGCTACGGTGCCACTTTTCCCGGCAAAGCCTTATCGGTCACCCAATTTTATCGACCTGCATCCAAAATTCAGATGGGGTGTTCCTTACGTTGCGGATGTGCACATTGGGTTGGATTTCCTGTTGTATGCCGAAGCGCAGATCGGGCCGGCAGTTTTAAAAAATATTCAGGTCGTTGGCAACTATTCTACCGACCCGGCCCTGTTCAACGACTTCCGGATCCAGGGCACTTTTAACCTGATAGGGTATGCTGCACTGGTATTTAGTTTTGGTGCGCATGCGGGTGTAGGTATCCTTGGGTTTGATATTGATTTGGGTGGAAAAGTAAATGCCAAAGCCGGCATCAAAGGTTATGTGGAAGCCACACCTGTGATCGGGTACCGCGAGGTGGCCGATCCTGTTGCCGGTAAAAAGGGTGAATTTTTTATCAAGGGAACCGCCGAACTGGCTGCCCAACCGTTCCTTGGGTTGGAAGGCATGATTACGCTGGCCGTGGATAGCCCCTGGCCGGTACCCAATTTCGGTCATGAGTGGCCGGTAGGAAAACTGGAATACCCTTTACCTGGCCAGTTTGGCATTGGCCTGACCTTTGGCGAATACATACTGGGTTCAGGTGAATGGCCCACGGTGGATTTCAACCAGGTAAGCTTCGACCCCGATAAGTTTGCCGACGACCTGCTCGAAGAAAATGTGCCACCCAAGGGGGCGCATGTATCAGAAAAGGCCGGCAATTTTGCCGACAAGCAAAAAGGAGAAGAAGTGCCGCCACCACCGCCGGTAGTAGAAGTGCCGCTGCCCAAACAAAAAGGCAAAAAGGGCAAAGTGCCCAAAAAAGTAGTGGAAAAGGCGGGTGCACAAATGGGCGAACAGCAGCCCCATGAAAAGTACGAACCCGAAAAGGCTGCAAAAATCGCCACTGCCATCAAAGAGCTGCATGCACTGGAAGCACCGTTACTTACCAATGGAAAGCTATCGCATGAAGAAGCATTGAAAGTGGCACGGGAAATTAAAAAAGCCCACAGCGTATTTACCAGCCTTACCGTAGTAGATGATGGGGATAAGTGGGATTATGAATATACTGGAAGTAGTGGAAAAATTTCAGGAAGAGTCAAAGACATGGGAACTCCCAAAGCTTCTGAATATAAACCTTCACCTCTAGACGAAAATGGTCGGGCGACACAGGTTATTGGAAAACTTGGATTTTCTCCTACATTAATAGCTGCAGAAAGAAATATGGCCACTCCATCACCAGGAAAGTTTTTAATCCCCTCAGAATTTAAGTATAATGATGGTCACCTTCTACCTCTTTCTTTTGGAGGTCCTGATAATGATCCCAGAAATTTAGCCGCCATTTCTGTGGGTACCAATAGACAATTTAGTGAGGTCGAGGGAAAAGTACGAAGGGAACTTCAGAACAATCAAGACGCTATTTTGCAATATCAGGTAGAGTGTGAATATGCAAAGAATGGTCCATCAGAATTAGAAAGCTGGATGGTCGCATATTATTCAACTAACGAAACAAAAGACCATTATAATGGAGTAGGTGTTCTAATTTTTGATATGGTTAAACAAGGTAGATGGAGTAGTGATATGTTGGTGCGAAAGCTAAATATAACTCGGGATGAATACGTAGAGATTGAACGGATATTAAAATTAAAAACTGCTTATTTTTATTTGCCGAACAATTTCACTATTACCGTAAATACTTTAGCCGGTAATGCATCAGTAGCGGGAGGCCATTTTAGTAATCATCTTCCTAATCCAAAAAATCCTTCCAAGCCACTAGTTCCAAAAATGTTTATGAGTAAATAATTTAAGGAAAAATTTAGTAGTGAAATGGTTCTAACCAGGCCATGCAGAACAATAATGAATGAAAGAAAAAATTAGATTATTTATGAAACCAACTTTCCTTCGCCGCTGCCGCCGCAACATAGGCCGTTCGAAAGACAGTTGTTTTTTCAAAAAATAAAATTCAGAACAAAGTTTTTTCGACAGTCATCCAACGCATGAAACATTCTTTCATCCTGTCACAAATTCGCAGGCATCCATCCAGCGTAAATGCGAAAAATGCGAGGAAGAAGGGAAGCATGTAAATCGCCTTCCCGAACAGCAAAAAGACGAAGAAAAGAAACTTCAAAAGCAGGAACCTTCTTCCGCTACCAATGCAAATTATTCAAACGTTGCTTCAAACTATATCCATTCACTTGGCAACGCAGGCCAGCCACTTCCTCATCAGGAACAGGCTTTTTTTGGGCAAAGCATAAACCATGATTTCAGCAATGTAAAAATCCATACCGGCATCGAAGCCGCAACATTGGCACGAAACATCAACGCAAAAGCGTACACCATTGACGATATTGTTTTAACGAAGAACAATAACAACCAGCCGCGCAAAAAGGAAAAAAGCTATTGGCTCACGAACTGGCCCATGTAGTGCAGAACGGCGCAGGCAAATCAACTGCGTCCATATGATGCTCCGGATTTATAAAGAAAACCCGCGCCAGTTGCCACCGGAACGGGTTCTACAAGGCCACCTTGAAACGTTGTTCGACTCCAAGTGCTGTGCAACCGAGCCGACCTCGCGGGGTCCTGTTAATCGAAACAGGAATGCACCTTCCTCAGTTTCGTACTTCGCGACTGGTAAGGTACAAAACAATGGGCGTAAAATGCAAGTGATACCCCGTTGTTTTATGGGGAGGCAACCTTCTTGCAGATTGGCCCCCTATTGTGTATTTTATCCTTTTACCAACATCATGCTTTACGCCATCGGCAATGATCCTTCACCAGCCGCAGCAGTAGATGCGGCGCTAACAGGCCTAAGGGCCATTGTGGTCCACCGGCTGCAAACCCATGCACAGGGCCAGCCGCTGGTTTTGCTACAATGGTTGCCACAACATTTTAATGGCCAACTTCTGCGCCCCGAATTGCTGCGGCATTTGCCACAACTGCAAACGGATGAAGAATGGATCGTGTTGCTGCTTGCACTGGTGCCACATGTGCTGCCCAATTTTTTTGAGGCCATCATACTGGAGCAGTTTCCATCTGGTGGCGATTTCCCGGAAATAGGCGGCGTAAAAGGGGGCAACCACCGCAGCATGTTGCCCACCGGCGAAACTGCACAATTTGTTCTTTTTGGCAATGAAATTGGGGGCCGGCTTTCAGCACACCAACTTTTTTCAGAAGCGCATTTTTTTTACCGCCAACGCATCCTTTGGCTTGAGCCCGTGCGGGAAGGAGAACCTTTCATGAGCGGTCGTATCATAATGGATAGTGAGTGGGTAAATAAAATTTTGCTGGGAAAGGAAACAGCACCCCGCTTCGGGCTTGATTTTCCGGCAAAGCGCATTACCACCAACATGCTTTGGGAGGATGTGGTGCTGCATCACCAAACAGCACAACAGGTGCACGACGTACAGGTGTGGCTGGAGCACCACCACGAACTGCAACAAGAGGAACACCTGTTCCGAAAGATCAAGCCGGGTTACCGTGTTTTATTTTACGGCCCGCCGGGCACCGGCAAAACGTTAACGGCTACACTGCTTGGCAAGCAGTTTCATTGCGATGTGTACCGCATCGACCTGTCACAGATCGTTTCCAAATACATTGGTGAAACGGAAAAAAACCTGGAAGCCGTTTTTAAAAAAGCCGAAGCCAAAAACTGGATCCTTTTTTTTGACGAAGCAGATGCACTTTTTGGCAAGCGCACCAATGTGCAAAGCTCCCACGATAAATACGCAAACCAAGAAGTAAGTTATTTGCTGCAACGCGTGGAAGATTATCCTGGCCTCATTATCCTTGCTTCCAATTTTAAAAACAACCTCGATGATGCTTTCATCCGCAGGTTTCATGCACTGGTACATTTCCCGGTGCCCAATGCACAGGAGCGGCTGGTGCTTTGGCAAAAAGCGTTGCCCCAAAAAATGGCGGTAGACGAGCAGGTAAACCTACCCGAATGCGCCCAGAAATATGAACTGACAGGGGCGGGCATTATTTCGGTGATGCATTATGCCGCGCTGCAATGCCTGGCATCGCGTAATGGCTTCATCACCTACCAGCACATCAAGGAAGGCATACGCCGTGAGTACATGAAAGAAGAAAAAACAATGTAGCCTTTAATACTGCCGGAAACTTTGCGATACAAAATGCAACACATCAGGCAGGGCTTCCCGCCAGTAGGTCCAGTTATGTGCACCATCGCGAACGCGAAATTCATGCGGGATCTCTTTTTTCTTCATCGCAATATGCACCAGCGAGTTGCCTTCATATAAAAAGTCGTCGTCGCCGCAATCAATGTACCAGCGCACCGATTTTTTTACACTGTCCGCCATGTTGTTGATCAGCGCCAATGCACTGTGCTGCTTGTAATAAGCTTCAATGGCAGCATCGGTTGCAGTGGCGTTGTTTCGCCTAATCGATGTTTTGGCATCTTCTAAGCTAATGGGCCCCGCAGCTGCACTCAATGGGCAGGCAGCAGCAAACAGGTCGGGGCGGTGCAGCGCATACATAAAAGTGCCGCCGCCACCCATCGATAGCCCGCTGATGGCGCGGTAACGTTTTTCCTTTTTGGTGCGGTATGTTTTTTCAATATGCGGCATCAGTTCCTGGAAAAAGAAATCCTCGTAGCGCCAGTCGCCTTTGATGTCGTTGAAATAGCCTCTGCGACCGGTGTTGGCATCGGGCATCACAATGATCATAGCCGTGGAACGGCCTTCCCTGATGGCCTTGTCGGTAATGTTTTGCACTTCGCCAAATTGCACCCAGCCCGTCTGGTCGTCGCCGCCACCATGCAGCAGGTACAACACCGGGTAGCTTCGTTGCGATGTTTCGTAATCGGGCGGCAGGTAAATGGCAAACTTCCGTTCGCCATTCAGGATCTTGCTGTTTAGGGAAAGGGCATCCATTACTTTGCCGGTTTGGGCAAATACAAAAAGTGGCATTAATGCCAGGGCAAGGGCAAGCTGTTTCATGCCCATTAAGTTAACGGAAGTAGTTAAGAAAAAAGGCATCTGTCCAATCAATAAACAACGACATGCAAGCGTACCGATATTTCTTTTGCAACCCATTCATTGCCGCCGGTTATTTTTACCGCATGAAGCAAGGCGGGCTTATTACATTGTTGCTATTGGTGCAGGGCATGCTGCTGGCGCAGGGCGGCTGGCAAAAACAAGGCGAAGAACTGATTTTTACACAACCTCCTTTTACTGCGGCCCATGCGCCAACGATCGTTGAGCTTGCATCGGGCGGCATCATGGTGTCCTTTTTTGCAGGCACTCACGAGGGGCATAAAGACGTTTCCATTTGGCAAACACAAAAGGGTGCCGGGCAATGGACCAAACCACAAATTGCAGCCACCGGCGTGGTGCACGATTCGTTACGCTATCCCTGCTGGAACCCGGTGCTGTTCCGCCCTGCAGGCGGGCCGCTGCAACTATTTTATAAAGTGGGCCCCAACCCAAGGGAGTGGTGGGGCATGGTGCAAACATCGGCCGATGATGGCAAAACCTGGAGCACCGCAAGCCGGCTTCCCGACGGTATTTTGGGGCCCATCAAAAACAAACCGGTGCAGTTGAAAAACGGTACCATATTAAGCCCGTCCAGCACCGAAACTGAACAGGCTTGGAAGGCGCACATCGAGCAATCGGCTGATGGCGGCAAAACATGGAAGCGCATCCCCATTGATAGCGCCAGTTCATTTAAAGTCATTCAACCCGCTATTTTACAATACCCCAACGGCCGGCTGCAGGTGCTGTGCCGCAGCGACCAGGACCGCATCGTGCAGGCGTGGTCGGATGATGGTGGCAATAGCTGGTCGCCCTTTTCAACCATTCATTTACCCAATCCCAATTCGGGCATTGATGCTGTTACCCTGAACGATGGCAGCCAACTGTTGGTGTACAATCCAACCGTCAGGGGCAAGGAGTGGTTCAACAACCGCGGCAAACTCAATGTAGCCCTTTCCACCAACGGCAAGGATTGGAAAGACATCATGGTTCTGGAAAATGGCACAAGTGAAGAATACAGCTACCCGGCCGTGATACAGGCAAAGGATGGAAAGGTGCACATTGTGTATACCTACGACCGCAAGAACATCAAACATGTAGTGCTGGTGAAAAGACCTTAGTGGTGGCTTTATCCAAAGCATCGCCCCAACATTTTGCAGAAATTATCGGACAATTTTAAAAACGCTTGGTGATGGCTTTGGAAAATTTGCCTGGCTCATTATTCTGTGCTTTTTGTGCAGCGTTGGTTGTTACTGATGCGTAAACCCTAAAACAAATTAGATCACTTGAATTTTTGTTGTTTATACATGCGAACAAAATTTTATGTGGCAGTTGCTGTTTTTTGAAACCCTTTTTTTAATTTTTGGGCCTGTAAATTGTACCCCACAAAAACTATATTTTTTTAAAGGCATCATGGCCATGCGCCCCAATTCCTTTAAACCATTGCTAAACAGGGTGCATGCAAATCATCAACGTCGTTAACAAAGAAGTAGCTACCATTCCCAACTGTGCCAGCGAGCCTATTCATAGTCCCGGTGCCATCCAGCCATTTGGCGTTCTACTGGCAGTAGATGCAAACGAAGTACTTACTTACTGCAGCAGTAACACCGAACTTTTATTTACACTTTCGCCGGCGCAGGTTTTGGGCAAAAGCCTTCTTGATATCTGGCCCGGTGCAGCCGAACAAATGGCGCTGTTAAAGCTGGCGCAAAATGGCGTGCAACACGCTGTGGTCAATCTTTCCGGCCAGCAGTGCGATTTGTTTGTATACGAAAGTGGCCCTTACCGCATCCTTGAATTTGAATTGCAACAGCCGGGTACCGAAACGGACATCGACCTGTTTGAGCAAACCCAGATATTCGTCAACAGCATCGACCGGGCCCGCAGCCTGCGCGACCTGTGCCAGCGCATTGCGGAGCAAACCCGCGCCATTACCGGCTACGACCGCGTAATGATTTACCGGTTCGACAATGAATACAACGGGCAGGTGTATGCCGAAAGCAAACGCAAAGACTTGGAGCCTTACCTCGACCTGCATTACCCCCACACCGATATTCCGCCACAGGCACGGGAGCTGTACCTGCGCAACCTGATGCGGATGATTGCCGATGTGGATTACGAGCCTGTTCCGTTGCTAACGGTGCAGGCTGCCGAAGTGCAGCAGCCCGACCTGAGCGATAGCGTGCTGCGCAGCGTGTCGCCCATTCATATCCAGTACCTCAAAAACATGGAGGTGGGCGCCACACTTACTGTTTCGATTGTTTTGGAAGGAAAGCTTTGGGGAATGATTGCCTGCCACCACCAGCAGCCGCTGCACCTGTCGTATGCCCGCCGGAAAGCGGCACTGATGCAGGGGCATTTTTTATCGTCTCAAATAAGGGTGCGCCAACTGGCCGAGGAATATGAAGTAAGTACTGTGGTGGAAGCACACCTGCAACACCTGCTGAACCTGGTGCCACAGGAAGGCGACTTTGCGCTCAAGTTTAAAAACTTTACATCACTGATGCCCGCTGCCAACGCCACCGGTGTGGCGGTGTTGCATAAGGGTAAAATATACGAGCAGGGGCTGGTGCCGCCACACGACCGCCTCATGCAACTGTTTCAATGGCTGGCGGCACACAGTGCGGGCCTGCAGTTCAGTACATCGCACCTAATGGCCCATTATGCCGATGCAGAAAAGATCAGCCGGCAGGCCGCCGGTATTTTGTACAACAAACTGGGCGACCCGCTGCGCGATGCCATCATCTGGTTTCGGGAGGAAGTGGAACAAAGTATCAACTGGGCCGGCGACCCGTTTGATGCCATTCAAAAACATACGGTGCTCAACCAGCTCAACCCACGTTCTTCATTTGCCATTTACCGGCAGCAGGTGCGTTACACCAGCCGCGAGTGGCGGATATCGGAGCTGAATGCAGCGGCACGTTTTGCCGGTGCTTTGCAAAATCATTTTCACCTCGAGTACCTGCGGTTGGAAGAAGCAAGCCAGCGGCTGCTCAACGAACGCCTCCAAAAGGCCAATAAAGAACTGGCCAACATCAACTGGATCACTACGCATGACCTGAAAGAGCCGCTGCGCAAAATTCTCATTTTTGCGTCGCGGGTAATGGACGAAGAAAACCAAACGCTTTCAAAACTGGTGTTGGATTCCATTGAACGCATTCAAGCTTCGGCCAAACGCATGCAAAGCCTGGTGGAAGATATTACGGCGTACAACATTATTGAAGACCGCCAGGCCAACACGGATTATACCGACCTCAATACCATTGTGGCCGATGTGCTGCACGAATATGAAGAAGACCTGCGGCGGTTGCAGGCCACCTGGCAGGTAGATAACCTGCCGCAACTGCAAGTGGTGCCGTACCAGATCAGGCAGCTTTTTGTAAACCTAATTGGTAATGCCATCAAGTTTGCCCACCCCGACCGCCCTTTTAGTGTCAACATCCGTTGTACACGGTTGGCATCGCGTATGGCCAACCAGCCACTGTTGCGCAACGGCATTCCTTATTACCAGATCACCGTGGAGGACAACGGCATTGGCTTTTTGCCGGAGGAAGGCGAAAAGATCTTTGATATTTTTTACCGCTTGCACCACCGCCATACTTATGAAGGCAATGGCATAGGGCTGGCTATTTGCAAAAGAATTGTGGAGCAGCATGGCGGCACCATTATGGCCACCGGGCAGGCTGGGGCCGGTGCGGCTTTCCAAATTTTTTTACCGGCTGAAAATTAGTGCCGCACTAATGCAGCCGAACATTAAAACTGCTACGACTATACTATTTAAACGTCAGGTGCAGCGCCAGGTTGTTGGATAATAAACCATCGTTGCGGATGTAGTGGCCGCCTCTTATTTCTGCACTGGTGATCCGTTCAATACCCAATACGCCATTGGCCGGAACAAAGCGCATGCCCGCACCAAAATACTGGCTGTTGAATTGCGACAGGTCGTAATCGCTTGTAAAAAATGCGTCCCCTTTTTTATGCGCAGCATAAGGTGCAAAATAACTTGCCGCGGTTTGGGTGTAAAAGCGATAATATGGACTGATGGACCAAAAGGGTGAAACCTTAATGGGCGTTTCCAAATCAATGGTATGTGCCCGCACGCCCCAATTATCCTGGTAGTAACGATAGAAAGAGCGAACGATGAGGCGGTCGCTGGCAAAATAATTGGCTCTTATGCCCACCGGCAATTTAAAGCGGCTGTCGGGTAGCGTTTCAGCATCGAGGCCGCCACCGGCAAAGTACACCCGCTGGTAGCGTGTAGCCAACAGGCCTTGCTGAAAAGTAGGTTCGGCTACCAGCGCTACCTGTAGCTTTTGATTTACCACCTGCGAAAGCGAGAACGCCGCATTAAACGAGTTTCGGCCCGGCGATGGTTTATTCCGGTCGAGTTGTTGGCGTAGTTCTATCGGGTGTATCACCATCCAGGTATCAAAGTATGCTTGTGCCCTTGCATTAAACTCCCGATTATTGTCTTTTGATGTTTTTGCAAAACTGGCCCCAATACCGAAAGACGTATAATCATATTCGGTAGAAGCAGATAAATTGAGGCCAATGGTTTTTCCTTTTGTTTCATCCAGCCGCGACCATGAAACCGATGGGTAAATGCGGGTATCGGCATGTGATGCAGAACTAATGGTGCTTGGGTCAATTTTATCGGATGATGCAGAAGTATAATGATCGATGCCCAGCTCGAAGTTGAGCGAATGTTTGCGGAGCCGGCTGTCGTATTTCGACAGTTTCAGTTCGATGGTATTGGAAAAATCAGTTAGCTGCTCCGTGCCAATGCCGCCGGTTACTGCGGAGTGGTTGCCGTTTTGATGATAATATCCCGATACAAAATTGATTTCTTCCAAACGCAGTTTGCGGCTTTTATAAGTAGTATCTGCGGGTTGTGAAAAGGCGGCCAGGATGCTTACATAAAAGCCAATTGCGGAAAGGGTAAGTTTTTTCATTGAACGGCCCTGCAAGGGGTTTATATTGAATGCGAAGCAGGTTCCTAATAATGACGATCAAATGATTCGGGGCTTAAAAATTTCTTAACCAGGCAGTACAGTTTACTTGTATTTTGCCGGTTAGTTACACCCGCAGCCGCCGCCCGTTTTACCACCGTTTGCGCCGGATGCTGCCTCGCGGTACGACTGAAAATTCATTTCGAATTTTTGTGATTTCCGCGCCGACAATTGCATCTCGGAATCATTGAGCTTGTTCTTCTGGTATTCTTTTACTGAAGTGCAACAGGTAAAAACAAGTGCTCCCATCGCGATCAAAAATTTTGTGGTTGCAGTCATGTTCTGCTGATGTTTATGTTTATGTTGTTCGAAGTATAGAGTTGATTCTGATCGTCGATAATGATGCAGGCCATGTTTTTTAACTGGTTAATCAGGTACAACCCGGCCTGCACGCCCATCACCATTACCGGCGTGGCCATTGCATCGGCCAGTTCTGCACTGGCCGAAATAATTGATACACTTTTTATACCACTAACCGGCAAACCTGTTTTGGGGTCGATGGTGTGAGAATAACGTTTGCCATTAATGGTCGCAAATTTTTCATAACTGCCCGATGTTGCAATGGCTGCGTTGCTGATATTGAGTGCGGAAAAAACAGCGCCCTTTTTATCCGGGTCGGCAATGCCTACGGTCCAGGGCGCACCCTGCGGATCAAGGCCCCAGGTGGCCATGTCGCCCGCCGCATTAACAACGCCACTTTCAATGCCCATGCGCTGCAGCAATGCTTTTGCTTTATCGGCGGCATAACCTTTTCCAATACCACCAAAACCAATGCGCATGCCCTTTTCTTTTAAGAAAACTGTTTTTCGTTTATCGTCCAGAATAATATTGCGGTAGTTGATCAGGCGGACCGATTTTTTTGCAATAGCGGGGTCGGGGAGTGCCGTCATATGCACATCAAAATTCCAAAGGCTTTTGTCAACCGAACCATAGCTTAGGTCAAAGGCGCCTTGGGTGAGCTGCGCAATTTTTTGTGACCGGCTAATAAGATCAAAAACTTCGCCGGATACGGCAACGGGTTTGAGCCCTGCATTCTGGTTGATGCGTGCCGTTTCGCTGTCTTCATTAAACGTGGTGAGGAGTGCTTCTATGCGCCTGATTTCGGCTATTGCCGCGGCAATGCACTGTTGGGCATAAGCTTCGTCTGTTGCCAGTACAGTTATTTGAAAGCTATTGCCCATGAGCAGCGCACTGCTCTTGTAAGTTTGTTGTTGCGTCAGTTGATTAGTGCCGGGCATGGGCGGCTGTGTTGATTTCGCCCACAAATGCTTCCGGGGTTTCCGACGGCAGCCCATCCCATTGCTTTACTACTTTTCCCGAACCATCAATTAATAGTGTTAGCGGGAAAATTCCATGCGGGTTGTATCGGCTGGCCAACTGTTCGTTCAATTCAGTTTGCTCTTTGCTTAATTTATTTTTCTTCAGCCGTGGAAAATCGGCTTTTACCAGCACCAGGTCTTTTACCGCATAATCTTCAAATGCAGCCGAATGAAACAGCTGCTTTTCCATTTTGATACAGGGGATGCACCAATCGGAGCCGGAAAAGCTCACCAGGATCATTTTGCCCGATTTGCCCGCTTCTATTTTGGCTTCTTCAAAATTGGTAGACCAAACGGGTTCGCCAGAGATACCCGCAAACAACAGAAAAAACAGCAGTGCTTTCATGCTTTGTTTTTTAATAAAACGCTATCTGCAGCTATGTATTTTGGTGAGCGGGGTAAATTTTGCCGAAACTTATTAAGATAGTCTTACCGCTTTTTTTGTCCCACAACAGTGGGTTTCCGTGCTAAAATTCTATTGCCGAAATGTCGTTCATTATGGACGTATTAAAAGCCGGAATATTGCGCTGTAATTGTGCCATAAAATGATGTAGTTGTAAAAAAACTAATACAGCTAGCCTGCCGGGAGTAATCGTAAAAGAACATGCAAGACAATTACATTTTTTCACTCCTGTTGGGTTAGCTATATTACAAGTCAAGCTGTTTTCATTATGGATGTATTGTCGCAATTACTGCAGCATAAAATCATTGCCATTGTTCGGGGGGTACACCCCGAGGAAGTGCCGCAAATTGCACAAGCACTGTATCGGGGCGGCATCCGGGCCATAGAAATTACTTTGAATTCTGCAGGTGCATTTGGTGCGATCAAACAGTTGTGCGCCGTTGTGAAAAATGACATGCTGGTAGGTGCGGGCACCGTGCTTGATGCTGCGGCTGCAACAGAGGCCATTGAATGTGGTGCGCAATTCATCATTTCGCCATCGCTGGAGTTGGATGTGATCAAGCAAACAAAAGCACTGGGTAAAGTCAGCATTCCCGGTGCATACACCCCTACGGAAGTGGTTGCGGCACACAGGGCGGGCGGCGATTTAATTAAAATTTTCCCCGCATCCAATCCGCAATACATTACAGACCTGAAAGGCCCGCTGGATCATATTCCCATGATCCCAACCGGCGGCGTAAACCTGGATAATATTGCCCTATTTCAACAGGCCGGTGCTGTAGCATTTGGCATTGGCAGCAGCCTGGTAGATGGCAGGCAGCAAATTACCCCCGCATACCTCGAAGCATTGGAACAAAAGGCTGCGCAATTTGTGCAGGCATTAAACAACAACTAAAAAGCATCATGCGCATAACCAGTTTTAAATTGTACCAGGTGCCACCCCGCTGGCTGTTTTTAAAAATTGAAACAGACGAAGGAATCAGCGGTTGGGGCGAGCCGGTGATCGAGGGGAAAGCTGCTACGGTAAAGACCGCGGTGGAAGAACTGATGGAGTACTTGGTGGGCAAAGACCCGCACAATATTGAAGACCATTGGAACGTAATGTACCGTGGTGGCTTTTATCGCGGTGGCGCTATTTTAATGAGTGCTATGGCTGGCATCGACCAGGCGCTGTGGGACATTAAAGGCAAGTACCACAATGCACCGGTGCACCAATTGCTGGGCGGCAAAGTGCGGGATAAAATCAAAGTGTACTCGTGGATTGGTGGCGACCGCCCAATGGAAGTGGGCATGGCGGCACGTGCCATGCAAACGCAGGGTTTTACTGCCGTAAAAATGAATGCCACCGAGGAGTTGCAATACGTAGATAATTACGATAAAATTGACCAGGCCGTTGCCCGCATTGCTGCCGTGCGGGAAGCGGTTGGCAGCGGCATGGGCGTGGGTATTGATTTTCATGGAAGGGTACACAAGCCAATGGCCAAAATACTGGCAAAAGAACTGGAGCCCTTTAAGCCGATGTTCATTGAAGAGCCGGTGTTGCCCGAAAACAACGAAGCGCTGCGCGAAATAAGACAACACACGGCCATACCCATTGCTACCGGCGAACGGATGTTTTCGCGGTGGGAATTCAAAAAGCTGCTGATGGATGGAAATGTCGATATTATCCAGCCCGATGTATCGCATGCAGGCGGCATTACAGAGTGTAAAAAAATCATCTCAATGGCCGAAGCATTTGATGTGGCCGCTGCGCCGCATTGCCCGCTGGGGCCTATTGCATTGGCTGCCTGTTTGCAGGTAGATGCCACCTGTCACAACGCATTTATACAGGAGCAAAGCCTGGGCATTCATTACAACCAGGGCAGCGATTTGCTCGATTATATTTTGGAGCGCAATGTATTTAAATACGAAGCGGGTTTTGTAAAAATTCCTGAAGGCCCGGGATTGGGTATTGACATCAACGAAGAACATGTGCAAAAGATGGCGGAGGCCGGCCATAACTGGCGCAACCCGCTTTGGCGGCATGAAGATGGGAGTGTGGCGGAGTGGTGAGTGGTATGGGTTGTCGTATTTGTTGTCGATATCTGTGATCTATTTACAGTGATCGAGTATTGAAATGAATGACTTGCTAAATCGGCCATTCAAATAAAACGCATGACTTTGTTTCTGTCATCCTGACGAAGGAAGGATCTGAACTATGCATAAAAGAACTCATTGCGACACTCAGATGCTTCGCTGCGCTCAGCATGACAAAACAAAATCCATCATGACATCCAAAATACCCTCGCAGCATTGAGGCAATCATTGATACAGCATGCAGATGATTTTAGCAATAGCGCCATTCTTTTTACAAAGCAAATCCGACAACGCCATTCACCCATTTTGCACCCAAATAAAAAAGAACCATGCACCATATTTTCTTAAGCTGCGACTGGGGTACTACTAACTTTCGGCTACGCCTGGTTGATAGGCAAACGTTGGAGGTAAAAGCGGTTGTACAATCAGAAGAAGGTGTTGCAGCAGTGTTTGCGCAGTGGCAACAAACAGCGGGTGCAACTGACCGCGTATCATTTTACCAAAATGTATTACAACACCAGGTCAATCTGCTGGAGCAGCAAATCGGTAAGCCGTTGGCAGGTGTACCAATAATTATATCAGGCATGGCTTCATCCAGCATCGGAATGATGGAGCTCCCTTACAAGCAGTTGCCTTTGTCGATAATGGAAATCGACCTGTCGTATCACCAATCAGAAGCAACAACTGCGTTTAACCATCCCATTGTTTTAGTGTCCGGTGCCCGAACCGAAGGGGACGTAATGCGGGGTGAAGAAACCCAATTGGCAGGATACAACATTGATTCAGCGTTATATTCTCAGGTATTTATTTTTCCAGGCACGCATTCCAAACATGTTGCAGTAGCAAACGGTGTTGCTACCGATTTTGCCACTTATATAACCGGGGAGGTTTTTCAACTGCTGGCAAACAAAAGTATCTTAGCAAACAGTGTAGCCGCCAACGATGCTTGGTACGAAAAAAGCAACCGCGCAGCGTTTGAGCAAGGCGTCTTGGATGGACAATCGCACAATATTTTACACCAGGCGTTTATGGTGCGCACCAACAGTTTGTTTGAACGCTATGGTGCAGCCGCAAATTACTGGTACCTCAGCGGGCTGTTGATAGGTCATGAATTGCAAACACTGCAACAAACACACACGGGCCCCATCACCATTGTAGGCAACGGTATTATAGTTGACATATACCAAGCCGCATGTACAGTGCTGGGCCTGCAACATGTTAAGTCGGAAGATGCAAATATTGCATTGATCAGGGCACATGCAAAACTGTTCGACAAGCTCTTTGCCAACACCATTAAGTAACCAACCATCACCACCCGGCCATGACGTTTTTTTATCCCGCTTTAGATGAAATGATTCGGCAAAAAGCTGAGCCCCTCAACATGGATCCGCTTTTTTTGGCAGCATTTATACACGTGTTGGCAGCCGGCCCCAGCCTTGCACCAACCGAGCCCGACCAGGATATTATAGAAGAAATAAAGCTGGTGTATTGCCGCTATTTGGTTGCGGCACGAAAAGACGAATGGGCGCAGTATGATGTCGAACTTTCGGATGAAATGTTTGTATCGCTCAGCAAGGAGGAAGATATGGCCAATGACCTTTCTTTTGTTAGTTGGGATGGACCGGTGAAGATGGTGCATTTCAAAGCATATATGGAAGGCTCATTGTACACCCATCAGATCTATGGCCGCTATCCTGACCGGAGTTTTGTGGCATCGGTGACAGAGGAGGTAGAAACAGAAATTGCGCTGGCCCGCAAGTTTTTAGAAGAACCAAAAAATGCCTGATGCACTTTATAAATTGATTCCTTTCCCCTCCTTCACTGCCTCGGTAAGAAAGTCGGCCAGGTTGGCCTCTGTTGGGATTTGCAGTTTTTTGCGCAGTCGGTAGCGGCTCACTTCCACACCCCGCACAGTAATGTTCATGAGTTGCGCCATTTCCTTGGTGGACAGGTTCATGCGCAGGTAAGCACACAGCTTTAATTCGCTGGCCGTTAGTTGCGGGTATTTTTCTTTGAGCAGCATCAAAAAGTCGCCGTGCACCCGGTCGAAGTGAAAAGCAAAATGTTCCCAGTCCTGCTCAAACTTTTCGTCTTCGGTCATCATCCTGATGATCTTTTTAAAATCGCTGCTAGAGCCATCTTGCCCGATTCCTTTCAGCGACCGCAACAACTCTTCGCGGATCTTGCCCATCAGCTCGCCTTTCTGCACCAGGTGCATGGTAGCTGCCGCCAGCTCTTTGTTTTTATGGTTGATCTCCGACTCGAGCTTCTCGTTTTTCAACCGCACAATCGCTTGTTCGTTGCGTTCAATTTCCAACTGGTGCAGGTACTGCAACCGCTTCTGCTCTTCCTCGTATTTTATGCGCTGCCGCGCAAACTTTTGCTTTTGGCGTTTATACAAAAGATAACCGGCACCAATGGCCATAAGTACATATAAAAAATACGCAACCGGGCTGCGGTACCAGGGCGCTAAAATGGTAAAAGTGTATTGCGCCACCGGCGATTCGTTGCCCAGATTATTGCGGGCTTTTACCAAAAACGTGTACGTGCCATGCGGCAGGTTGGTATATTCTTTTTCTGTTTTCTTAGCCCACCCCGACCAAACTTTATCAAACCCTTCAAGGCGATAACTGTACTCAATGTTTGCCTGTTGTCCAAAGAACGGCGAGGAAAACTCAAAGCGCAACGAATTCCATTTATACGCCAGTTCGGGGATGGTGCTTTTGGTGTAGCCCTTTTGCGTACCGGCGCTGTAGTAGCCGCCGAAAATGGAGCTGTCGGCAGCAATGGGTGCCACCGCCCGGATCAGCACCGCCAGCTTATAATTGTTGTTGCGGTATTGCTCGTAATTGATGTTGTAAAATCCCTGCTCGCCGCCCACTAGCACATTGTTGCGGTTGATGGGGTAAATAAAATCAAACCCGCTCACCATTTGCCCGTTCAATTCCGGTATGTAAATGATCTGCGGCTTTGGCCCGCTGAAGTCGAGCACGCCGAGGCTTTTTTCGGAGGTAAACCAAATGTTGCCATCACCGTCTTCCTTCATGTAGTTGACGCGGATATTGCCGAACAGGTTTTGCAACAACACCGAAGGTGCAAACCGGTCGGCGGTGCTGTCGTATTCGTAAAAACCAGCCTCGGTGGGCACCACTATTTTGTGCCGGATTTTATATACATAATAATGGCTGCGCGATGTAATGCCCTTGCCGGCATAGGCGGTGTAGGTGGGCTGGCCACCTTTATATGCCACTTTAAAAATGCCTTTGTATGGATGCGCCACCCAAATATCGCCGTTGTTGATGGCCACTATCCGGGCCGACTCGAAATGTGCACCGGCACCGGCAGGGGTAAGGCGGTTGTTCTGCGCCTGGTAAAAGTTAACGCCGTGGTACGTGCCCGCCAACACCAGCGGCGCATCTTTTTGCGGCAGTGTAAAAAAGTTCCAAAACCCCGACGACTGGTCGAATGGCGTAGCTCCTTGCTCCCCAACGATAAAAGCGCCTTCGTGGTGGCCCATTAGCAGTTGGCCGCCCACTTCCGACAGGTTCCAAACCTGGCCCTGTGTGCCGGCAACCGGCTTTACCGGCCCGTTGAGCAGGCTGAGGTTAGCGGCATTTGCCAGCGGCGCAAAGTACAAGCCGTTGGAAGTGCCCAGGTATAATTTGTTGTTGTAAATGCGGGCCGCATAGCCGCCGCCTTCGTTGTTGCGATCGGTGTAAATATGTTTGATGGCATTATCGTAGGTCAAAAAATCAATGCCGTTATCGAGGCCGAGCCACAGGTTGCGGCTTTTATCCAAAAAAGCATAGCGGATATTGTTGTTCTGCAGGCCTTCGGCCAGCGAAAAGCTTTGCACCAGCCCGCCTTTTTTATCAACGATAAAACAGCCGCCGAGGCTGGTTGCCAGCAACACCTGGTCGGCCCCAACGGCAATAGACCGGTAAATATTTTTAGCCGCAATCTGCTGCAGCATGGGCGATTGCATCGGCGCAAGGCTGTTGCCCGAAAGGAGAAAGAGGCCTTGTTTGAACGTGGTAAGCAACAGCGTGTCGCCGCTATGGGGTAAAATGCCGGTCACCAAAAAGTCTTTGTACGGTACTTGTTCCAGCGCGGGTTTCCATCCGTTGCCCCACCATTCCAGCAACTGGTGGCGGTTGTCCTGTGCAAACAGCCGGTTGCCGCCCTTGCCCAAAAACTTCCAGTCGTAGTTGGGAAAACAGGCCACCTGCTGCCCTTTGATGCGGATGATTTTGTTGTTGGCCTGGAAAAAAATGGCGCCTTCATGCACCGCTATATTCCACACATCGGAAAAAGCCCGTTCCCTTTCGGGCAGCAGTGGCAGCAACGAAGTGTATTCCAGTGCACCTTTTTTATTAGGGCTGAAATAGCCGATCTCGTTTTGGGCACCCACATAAATGCGGTTGCCTTCAATTTGAATAGATCGAAGAACGGTTTTGTTTGGGGTTGCGTACAGGCGCCAGTACGACCCGTCGAAGGAAAGCAGCCCTTCATTGTTGGCGAAATAAATAATGCCCTGCTCGTCCTGTTCAATGTCCCAGTTTTGGGTGCCGGCCAGGTAATCCTGTTTGCTAAAATTTTTGATCTCGGGCAGGCCCAGCGAGTTTTGGGCTGACAAATTTTCAGTAGCAAGCAGTAGTAAGAAAATGATGACGAAAAGAGGCTTCATACAGCAGGCAAAGTCGGCTGTAAGGTAGGAAAATTTGGTTTGTAGTAGTAATGTAGTACCCCTATGATCACAATCAGGCCCATTTTTCCCGTTTGATGTAGTAGTGTTGTAGTTGAAAATAAAGCGGCTCCAGTTTTAAGCCCCAACTTTACTTTTTCTTCCCTTTCCATTAACTCCAGGAAGTCTAACTGTCAAATCTTCATTTTTAAAGTTGCTTGTGTATGAGTATCAAAACTACAATCCTTTGTATGGTGTTGTTCCTGTTTGCACCCCCAATATTGTGGGCACAGGGAATAGCGGTTACAGGGAAAATTACCACCCAGGCCGGCGAGCCCGCAGCCGGCGCTACCGTTACGGTAAAAGGAACTACTACTGCCATCAGTGCCGACGGCGATGGTGTGTATCGAATAACAGTGCCGTCGGTCAACTCGGTTCTGGTATTTACCCTGGTGGGCATGCAGCCGGTAGAGCAGGTGGCCGGCGCATCGGGTACAGTAAACGTGGTGCTGCAGGGCTCCACTGCCGGCACCCTCAACGAGGTGGTGGTGGTAGGTTACGGCACCCAAAAGATCACCAAGGTGTCGGGCTCCATCTCTACGGTGCGGTCGGCCGATATTGAGAAAATGGTTCCTGTACGTGCCGAAGAGGCGCTGCAGGGCCGCGCCGCAGGTGTAAACGTAATCCAGAGCGGATCGCCGGGCTCTAAGCCTACCGTGCTCATCCGCGGCATTCCTTCTTTCTCCGGCACCGACCCTGTGGTAATTGTTGATGGTGTGCCGCAGTCGCTCACCGATTTCAACTCTATCAATCCTTCCGACATTGAATCCATCAACGTGTTGAAGGACGCTGCCACTACCGCCATTTATGGCGTTAAAGGCGGCAACGGCGTTATTGTGGTTACTACAAAAGGCGGCCGCCGCAACCAAAAGACCGACATTTCGATCAACACCAATTTTGGCGTTCAGGAAGTGATCAACCATATTGGTGTGCTCAACGCCACCGAGTATGCCGCCATTATCAACGAAGGCAGCACGCTGGCCGGTGGCAACATTGTGTTTCCCAACCTGAGCGGCATTGGCGTGGGCACCGATTGGCAGAAAGAAGTTTTTAAGAATGCCACGTTCCAGTCGCACAATATTTCTGCGCGGGGCGGCAGCGATAAAGTGGGCTATTTTCTGTCGGCCGGTTACATCAACCAGGGCGGTGTAGTGGGCGGCAACGATAAATCTTTTTTCAACCGCGGCAACTTTACCGCCAACATTGATTTTGCCATTGCCCCCAAACTGAAATTTATCCTCAACACCACCGGTGTGCTCATCGAGTCGAAAGGCGTGCAGGAAAACTCGTTCAACAGCATCATTGGCAGTGCCCTCAATTTTGATCCAACCGTTGGTATTTATAATACCGATGCAAGCATGGTGGGCAAATACGGGTACAGCAATCTGCTGCTTTCCGAAATTTTTAACCCGCTCACCAAGCTCGATAACACGTATAATAAAAACATCGGCAACAAGCTGTATGGCAAGTTTGAGTTGCAGTACGATGTGCTCAAAAACCTGAAGCTTACTTCGCGGTTTGGTTACACCAAGTACGATGCTAATTCAAAATCTTTTACGCCGCTGGTGTTTTATGGCCCCAACAACGTGGAGAACACCATGGATGCAGCCGGCAACCAGATCACGGGTAAGTTCAACAGCGTATCGCATGAAAAAAGCAGCAACTTCAATTTTACCTGGGAAACATTTGGCAACTACAATGTAACCATCAACAGCGATCACAACATTGACGCGGTGCTGGGTATGTCAATGGCAAAAACATCAGGCAATGCAGCAGGTGCATCACGCCAGGATGTGCCGTTCAACTCATGGGAGTTTGCCGATTTTACTGCTGCTACCGGCACCAACACATCTACCAACAGCAATGCGCTGGCCGGTTATTATTATCAGTATTTCCGCCGCAACCTTTCTTATTTTTCGCGGATTAATTACGATTACCGGAACCGTTACCTGGCTTCGTTTACAGCCCGGAGAGACGGTTCGTATGCATTTGGTATTGAAAACAAATTCGCCAACTTCTTTTCCGGTTCGCTGGGCTGGGTCATCAGCAGCGAGGAGTTTTTTAATTCCAATTTTATTGACCATTTAAAATTGCGTGGCTCTTATGGTTCTATCGGTAACGAAAATGTAAACCCGCAGTTTGTAGGCATTGAAACCGGCGGCCCCAGCTATGGCCCCACTGCCAACAGCAACGGCTATACATTCGATAATGTATTTTTCCCCGGCTCCACTGTAGGTTCGGCAGCCAACAACGCCCTGCGTTGGGAAAAACAAGTGCAATCAAACATAGGCGTTGATCTTACTTTTTATAAAAGGAAATTCTCGCTGACTGCCGATTATTTCCAGAAGTCGGTAGATGGTTTGTTGTTCACACCTTCGGCTTCTTTATACCTCGGTACAGTGCCCATTCCTACTGCCAACATAGGTTCTACCAAAAGCAGTGGTGTTGACCTGACATTGGGCTATAATGAAACCCTGGGTAAAGCAGTGAAGCTGAATACCAGCCTCACATTTACCACGGCAAAAAATAAAGTAACCGCTACCAACAGCGATGGCACTGCCCGTATTTTGGGTGGCAGTTATTTCAATGGCCAATCGCAAACCGTAACTGTGTTTGAGAAAGGTTATGCACCCGGTTATTTTTATGGATACAAAACGGATGGCCTGTTTCAATCAACAGAAGACATCTCCAAAGCCGCAACCCAAACTGGCGCAGTGCCCGGTGATATCCGTTTTGTTGACCTCAATAATGACGGCGTGATCAATGCGCAGGATCAAACAAACATCGGTAACCCATTTCCTGATTTTACTGCAGGCTGGAATCTGAACCTGTCGTATAAGAATTTTGATTTTACCGCCTTTACTTATGCATCTGTAGGCAATGATATTTACCGTGCTTACGAACGCAATGCCAACTACACCAACAAGCCCCGTACTGTGCTGGGCCGCTGGACCGGAGCAGGCACTACCAACGATGCACGCTTTCCGCGCTACTCGTTTACCGATGCCAACAACAACAGTCGTGTAAGCGACCGCTATGTAGAAGACGGTTCGTTTGTTAAGATCAAGAACCTGCAACTGGGCTACAACGTTCCAAAGTCTGTAACCGGCCGAATATTTAGTGGTGTGCGGGTGTATGTACAGGTAAAAAATGCATTCACGTTTACCAAATACACCGGTTACGATCCGGAGATTGCTGGTGGTATTTTGGATACCGGCGTAGACCGCGGTGCATACCCACAGGCACGCACATACGGAGCAGGGTTAGATATCAAACTTTAATTTTTCAAAAACATTATAGCAATGAATTACCGAATCATAAAACTGTTTACCCTGCTGTTGGTGGTAACACTGTTTACAGCATGTAAAAAATGGGTGGACTACGATCCGCATGAAGACTTCCGAACCACGGAGCTGGATTATCTGAAATCGGAAAGCGATTACCGCACCATGACCATCTCCGTGTACTCGCCGCTGCAGTGGCTGAACCAGGAAGTGCCGGTTGGCGATATTGCATCGGACAACGCCGTAACGGGCGGTGAAAGTGCATCGGATGTATTGTCGCTGCAGCAGATTGATGATTATACGCATACAGCAGTAAACTCAACGCTGACGGAACTGTGGAAAGCGGCTTATGAAGGCGTCAACCGTGCTAATTATTTGCACCAATACAAAGGTGCAAACCCCGCAGGGCAAACAATAAATTTTGCAGGGAAGGATGCGCTGTATGGCGAAGTATATTTTCTGCGGGCTTATTACTATTTCCACCTGGTGCGCATGTTTGGCGATGTGCCCCTGTTTACCGACAAGCGTTTAAGCCTGAGCGAATCGAAATCGTTGCAGCGTGCACCTAAAGCGGATGTATATGCGCAAATTGAAGCCGACCTGACAGCGGCCATTGAGGCGCTGCCGCCGATTCAGGTGCAAAAAGGCCGTGCTACCAAGTATGCTGCACAGGCCCTGTTGGGGAAAGTGTACCTGTATCAAAGCAAATTTGCACAGGCTGCTGCCATGCTCGATAACGTGATCAACGGCAATGCATACTCCCTGGTGCAGGACTTCGGATCGATCTTTTTAGCCAGCGGTGAAAACGGGCCTGAGTCTGTTTTTGAAATTCAATATTCCAATGCATCGCCTTATTACAACTGGGGTGGCTATAACCGTGGCCAGGGCAACTATGCCGTGCAGCAAACAGGCATCCGTGGATTGAATGGATCCGCCGCCATGCCGTATGCACCGGGCTGGAGTACCAATTTGCCTACACAAAATTTAGCAGCTGCATACACTACCGGCGACCGGCGTAAAGCAGTAACCGTGCTGGATATTGAAGCCTATAAAGCGGCTAACCCTGCGTTCAATGTAACCTACCAGGTGGCGCCTTATAAAAACACAGGGCTATACAACCAAAAGTATATGCCGCGTAAAGGCGAAACTTCGGGACAATTGGAGTTGAACTACCTCAATAATTTCCGTACCATCCGTTTTGCCGACGTGTTGCTGATGGCTGCCGAAGCATACAACCGCTCCGCCACGCCCAACGATGCAAAAGCGCAAACATATCTCAACCGCGTAAGGGAACGTGCCTTTGGCGATGCAACGCACAACATTACTGCAACAGGTGCTGCATTGACACAGGCTATTTGGAATGAACGCAGGCTGGAGCTGGCCATGGAAGGCCACCGCTTTTTCGACCTGGTGCGTACCGGCCAGGCAGCCACGGTGCTTCCGGGTTTTGTTACCGGCAAACACGAAGTGTTTCCCATTCCGCAGGATGAGGTAAATGTATCTGGTTTAACACAGAACAACGGCTATTGACCTACACTCAAAATTAATTTATGCGCACAATAAAATATTGGCTCACAACAATCGTTCTTGCCGCATTCTTTGCAGGATGTGAAAAGGAAACGTACGATGATGTGGCTTTTGCACAAGCGGGCAACGGCCCCGAGCAGCTCTCGGCCATGTTCGAGATCACGCAGGATAATACAGGCATGGTTACCATTACACCTAATGGTGCAGGTGCCATTGCTTATGATGTGTTTTTTGGCGACAACACTACCACGCCAGCCAAAGTAGCTGCAGGTAAAAACACCACGCACAAGTATGCAGAAGGTGTGTACCCTGTAAAGCTGGTGGGTTATGGCGTAAACGGTAAAACAACCGAAGCAACGCAACAACTCACCGTGTCGTTTCGTGCACCGGAAGCGCTTGATTTTACCGTAACGGTAGACCCTGCCAACAGTATGAAAGTAAGTGTCACTGCAAAGGCCACTTATGAAACAAACTTCAAAGTATATTTTGGTGATGTAACCGATGAAATGCCGGTAACGTTTTTGGAAGGCGAAACGGTAACACATACCTATGCAGCCGTTGGCAACTACAATGTAAAAGTGGTGGCGCAAAGCGGCGGCGCAGCCACCACCGAACTGGTGAAAACAGTAGCAATCGTTAACCCTGTTTTGCTGCCTGTTACATTTGAGTCGGCCACGGTAAATTATGAGTGGATCAACTTTGACGGGGGTGGTGTTACCATCATCGACAACCCACAAAAAGGCGGCATCAATACCAGCAACAAAGTGGCCCGCATGATCAAGTCGGGTGGGCAGCCCTGGGGCGGCAGTGTGCTTACGTTGGGTGCTCCGATAGACTTTAGCGCCAACAAGATTTTCCGCATGAAAGTGTTCTCGCCACGGGTGGGTGCCAAGGTTTTATTCAAAGTGGAAAACATATCGGATGGTGGCATCAACTACGAAAAAGAAGTGGCTACCACCAAGGCAAATGAATGGGAAGATTTGGTGTTCGATTACTCGGGCATCAATGCGGCCAACAGCTATCATAAGATCGTGTTGATCTTCGATAACGGTACCATGGGCAACGGCTCGGCTAATTTTACGTTTTTGTTTGATGATATAAGGTTGACGAATGTGTTGCCCTCCAGCTTGGTAACATTGCCGATTAGTTTTGAAAACCCCAACGCCAATTATTCCTTCACCGATTTTGGCGGCAACATTACCACCGACGATGTTGATCCAACCAACGCATCGAACAAAGTAAAGAAAACAACCAAGCCCAATGGTGCACAAACATGGGCCGGGGTAACGATGGGACAACTGGCAGCCGCCATTCCGTTTACCGCAACTAACACAAAGTTGAGTGTGCGGGTGTACTCACCAGCGTCTGGGTTAGCCGTATTGCTTAAAGCAGAGGAAAGGGGTAATAGTTCAAAGTCGGTGGAAACACAAACCGTTACAACTGTTGCCAACGGATGGGAAACATTGGAGTTCAATTTTGCTAACAACACATCAGGCACACCGGCATTCAACCTGGCCAACAACTACGATATGCTGTCGATCTTTTTTGACTTTGGCAATGGGGGCTCGGGTAAAGTATTTTACTGGGATGATGTCAATTTTGTTACAGCTGCACCGGCTACATTAAGCCTGCCTTTGAACTTTGAATCAGCCACACTTGACTATACCTTTACCAACTTTGATGGTGGCAATGTAACAGTGGTGAACAACCCGCAACAAGGCGGCATTAACACCAGCAGCAAAGTAGCGAAGATGGTAAAAGGTGCGGGCCAGACATGGGGCGGCAGCTACATTACACTGGATGCGCCCATCAATTTTGCAACGCAAAAAATAGTGAAGATGAAATTGTACTCGCCGAGAGTGGGTGCCAAAGTGTTGCTGAAAGTTGAGCACCTCACAGATGGTGGTAAAAGCTTTGAAAAAGAAGTGACGACAACGGTAGCCAATGCATGGGAAGACCTCACATTTGATTTCAGTGCCATCAACACAGCCAACACGTATCAAAAAGTAGTGCTCATTTTCGACAATGGCACTGCAGGCGATGGTACGGCCAACTACACATTCCTGTTCGACGATATCCGGCTTAATTGATTTTTTTAAAACCAGATGAATATGTTCAAAAATATAATTGCTGTATTGCTGATCGCGGCCACATCGGTAGCGGGATTCAGCGGTTGCAAAAAAGAAACCTACCAGTTTGGCGAGCTGAAAGCGCCTGCCGACCTGGTATTGACAACAACGGTGGTGGGTGCTAATACTGCCAACCCCAATGGCGATGGCAGCGGCAGCGTGGTGATTTCAGCGAGTTCGAAAAATGCGCTGGGCTACAGCATCGACTTTGGCGACGGCACCACCAAGATGGTACCCTCGGGCGCCACTACTTATAAGTTTTCATCGCCGGGCACTAAAACATATACCGTTACAGTAAATGCTATTGGTACCGGTGGCTCGATGTCTACCATCAGCAAGCAGGTAACCGTGTTTGTTGCGTTTGAAATTCCGGCCGATATACTGGCTGCATTTACCGGCGGCTCCTCTAAAACATGGGTGACCGATAAGGAAGCGAACGGACACTTTGGTGTAGGCCCCGCCGACCAGTTTGCACCCATTTGGTACGAGGCCGGACCCAACAGCCGCGAAGCCTGCGCCTACGATGACGAGATCACTTTTGCACTGGGTGCCAACAATACCATTACCATGAGTATTGACAACAAAGGCACTTCGTTTTCAACCGGTGCAGCAACAGGTTTTTATGGCTTTAGCGGCGGCGATGGATGCTATGCCATCAGCACCACTGCTACGCAGCCGTTGTCTTTTGCCAATGCCACATCGGGCAGTACAACGGCAGTGTCAACCGGCATCCAGTTCAGTGTTCCGGGAAAAGGCATCATCAACTTTGGTACCGGCGGCACCGTGTATGAGATCATCCGCTACACTGCCAACACCATGTTTTTGCGCAACATTGGCGCCGATGGAAATGCATGGTATCAAAAGCTAATTGCCAAGTAGGGCATGTATCCAGTACTAACGATAAACAACAGTATGAACACTTCTTTTAAAAACAACAGGATTATGGGGATCGCATTTTTTCTAACGCTGTTGTCTTTGGTTGCATGCAACAAAGACAGCGGCCCAGACAACAGCAATGTTGTGCCGGCTAACTTAACGGTAACCGCACAGATCAGCGAAGACAATAGCGGCAATGTGGCCTTTGTGGCAACGGCTACCAATGCTGCTACTTATGAATATGATTTCGGCAACGGCGTATATCAAACCGTGCCTACCGGCAAGGTTACGTACACCTACCCGGCATCGGGTAATTATACCGTGAACGTTACAGCAAAAAGTGCAACGGGCAATACAATAAAAAAGTCGGTGCCGGTTGCAGTAACGGTGGCACAAACACTGGTGTGGGCCGATGAGTTCAATACTCCCGGCGCACCTGATCCTGCCAAATGGGGATACGATATAGGCAATGGTGATAATGGCTGGGGCAACAACGAACTGCAGTATTATACCAACCGGTTGGAGAACGCACAGGTATCGAATGGTACTTTGAAAATCACTGCGAAAAAAGAGGCATTTAGTGGCAAAGCTTATACATCTGCCCGGTTGCTTACCAAAGGAAAGTTTGCTGCCAAGTATGGTAAAATTGAAGCCCGTGCAAAGTTGCCTGTTGGTGTAGGTACCTGGCCTGCCATCTGGATGCTGGGCGCAAACATCGACCAGGTGGGCTGGCCTGCCTGCGGCGAAATTGACATCATGGAGCACAAGGGCAGCGACCTCAACCGCATTTACGGTACGCTGCATTACCCGGGCCGCTCAGGTGGCAATGCACACGGCAATACTACGGTGATCAACAATGCTACTAGTGAGTTCAATATCTACACCGTTGAGTGGACGCCAACAGTACTCAAGTTTGCAGTGAATGGAAAGGAATTTCATTCGGTAAATAATTCAAACAACATTCCATTCAACCACGATTTCTTTATCATCCTCAACTGTGCGATGGGCGGCGGTTTTGCCGGCCCTGTTGATCCTGCGTTTACTGCAGCAACAATGGAGGTGGATTATATCCGCGTGTATAAGTAATCGGTAAAAATTTAGGTCTATAAAAAAGCGCCGGCAAATTACTGCCGGCGCTTTTTTTATGATTCATGCGAATATTGGTGAAGTTAATTTTTGTGGGAGTAAGTGTGTTTTTGAAATGATAGAAGCCGCAGAATTAAAAAATGCAGCAAGCAACTGAGCTACATCGGATAGTTTAATTTAATTGTGCCCTTTATAGCAAAGAACTTAATCTTTCGTTTCAATCTCAATAATGGTCTTGCCATACTTGCCTAAATACTCCTGAACAAGTGGCTCGTACACTTTATTTCCAGCATCGGAATTGGTGAAAATAACCAGCCCCTGGCCTGTTTGCGGAATAATGAATGCAAGTGTCCGCACACCACGGTCGGCGCCGCCATGCGACAAGGCAAATACGCCATCATCAAAATCATATTTTTCAAAGCCCAGTCCAAAATGTTTGCCCCGGCTTGTTGCTACCTGGTTGGTGGTCATGGCTGTAAATACATCTTTCGATAACCGGGTTCCCTGCATCACTGCAATCAAAAACTTGCTGTAATCGGCAATGGTGGTGAGCAAGTCGTCGGCGGCATTGGCAGCAGTGTTTTTGGGGCCCACTTCGTACGCTTTCCCTGTTGTGTCGTAGCCCACTGCGAACCTGCTTTCCGGCATGGTTGCATCCCAGTAAAAACGGGTGTCCTTCATGCCCAGTGGTTGCAGTAGCAGCTCGCTTGCAAGCTTGTCCAGCGTGGTGTTGAATTTATGGTCCAGTGCCCGCCGCAGGTATTCAAAGCCCTCGCCTGAGTACCGGTATCTTGTACCAGGTGTAGCCTCAAATGCAAGCTTGCCGCCGGGTTGCTGGTACCGCCAGTTGGTAAAGCCCGATTGGTGTGTGAGCACATGCCGTGCGGTGAGTAACTGGTGGCGTGGGTCGGCTGCCACATCGGGGTCTGTCCAGTATTTATGGAGCGGTTCGTCAAGCTGCCATTTGCCGGCACTAACCAGTTGCAGGGTTAAATAAGCAACAACCGGTTTGGTGAGTGAGGCAACGTTGAAAATAGCATTGTCGGCAAAAGGGCCTTTGCCCGTGGCACTAAAAACCTGCGCATGCTGCAGCTTGCCATTGCTGATTACGCCAACGCCCAGTGCGGGAATGTTATTTTGCGCCAGCCATTGTTCCACCTGTTGTTTGTTGCTGAATATGTCTTTTGGAAAAGGGGCGTTGCTGTTTTGGGCCGGTGCTAAAAAGGGCAGTAACAGCATCAGCATTGCGGTTAATTTTTTCATGGTTGCGTTAGTTGTGGGTTTGATTGCTTTAATAAAAAACGATTGGATTATTTAGGACGAGTGCTACTGGATTGCGGTTACAAAGAGCAGTGAAAAATCTGAGAGAATAGGGTAGGGTAGTTGCTTATTGCGTTTATGTCAAGGGCAGTAACCACGGTTTTTTATTTGATTTTTGATAAAAGAGAGCTCAGTAAGCAATCAACCCTGCGCCTCACCGATAGCAAAGCATTTGGTAAACGGGTTTGATTTAAATTTTCTTTTTTGATAATATACCTGTATTTTCCATAGTACGATGATCAGCTGCAACCCCACGATCTCGTTTGCCTGCACCCATTGAAAGCGCTTACCCAATAATCTGTTGCTAGGAAAACTTTCGTTTCATCATTTTTTTTAAACAAAAATTTTGGCGCACATGAGAAAACTTGCCATCGCTGCAAGCGCAGCTTCTATTTTCCTGGTCAATTGTACCAAGTCCGATCTGCAAACCCAAACCGGCGTAGAAGAAACGGCTTCCTCAACGGCGGCTTCGGGTAAAATGCTGGCTACCGCAAAAGATTACATCGTCATCACCAAGCAGGCCAGCGTGCCCGATGCGTTGCTGGCAAAGATCGGGGCACACGGCACCGTAAAAAAAGCGATGGGCGAACTGGGCCTGGTGATGGTTTCGTCTTCCGATCTTGATTTTGAAGCAAAAGTGGAAAAGCTACCGGAGGTGCACAACGCCGTTCCGGATATTCGGCTCAACTGGCTCAATTCAACGGTGCAAATGGATAAGGTGGTGGAATTGACGGCCGATGCTTCGGCACCTGCTGAGGCTATAGAAACCAGCGCTTCGTTAGGATTATCAGGCACCAATCCATTTGTGCCGCTTCAATGGAGCCTTTCTTCTGTTAACGCTAAAGGAGCTTATCAGGCGGGCTACAAAGGTGCTGGTGCAGTAGTGGCCGTTCTTGATGGCGGCTTTCACCTGCAGCATCCCGATATTAGGGCAAATGTTATTGGCGCAGCGACCTTTGTACCCGGTCAAGCTGCACAAATGGCCAATCCTGCGCAATTCAGTCATGGAACCCATGTGGCCGGCATCATTGCCGCTGCCGACAATAACATTGGTATAGCAGGGATTGCACCGGCTGCAAAATTGCACCTCGTAAAAGTATTGGGCGATAATGGCAGCGGTGCATGGAGCTGGATCATCAATGGTATTTATTATGCGGCAAACCAAAACGTGGACATCATCAATATGAGCCTTGGTGGCGCAATTCCACGCAACGGTAAGTTTATCGACGATGGCGGCACCCCCGACGATCCTTCCGACGACGTAGTGATTAATGAAGCAAGGGAGATCCAAGACCTGATCATTGCCATGAACCGGGCTTTTCAGTATGCACGTAAAAAAGGTGCCCTTACCATTGTAGCTGCGGGCAATGATGCCATGTACGTAACGGGCCAGGGACAGGGCACATTTTATCCTGCCAACTGCACCGATGTAGTGACCATTTCATCAAACGCACCACAGGACTGGGTATTAGACCTGAATGCACCATTGACCATTCCATCGAGCTTCACCAACTTTGGCGCCAGCCTTATTGACCTTGCAGGCCCCGGTGGAGACTTTGATGGCAGCGGTGCATTGGTTTCCTTCTTGGGTCAGCGCGTACCGGCCTATATCTATGACATGGTGTTGAGTGCAGGTACCTCGGCGGGCTATAGCTGGGCAGCCGGCACCAGTATGGCTTGCCCTGCAGCTTCGGGTGTGGCGGCACTTATTGTTGGTAAATATGGCGGTAATATTTCGCCTGCCGAGCTGGAAACCAAGTTAAAGAATGCTGCTGCTATTGTGTCGTACCCCAATGCCAATCAGTATTTTGGCCGCGGACATGTCAACGCAGCCAATGCGGTAAAACAATAAGATGTATTGATCTTTATATTGCAAAAGCCCTTTCCTTCAGGAAGGGCTTTTTTGTATTGTCGCATGTCGGTTTTACAAACACTATCTCCTCGCTATGCCGCGACCGGATGGGTTTTTCATTTCCCGACGGCTGCAATCTTTACATTTCATAAACACCTGATCTCAATAAATAAGGCCAATTTTGCCGCATCCTACCCTTTGCGGAACAACCTCTTCCGGCAATACTCCTGAACTTTTATAAACGTGTTCGCCTTGAAAAACCAAGGTTATTCGGTACGTGTGGAAGCTGAAGTAGTGGAAAGCATAGCCAAGGTTGACCACTATAATCCCCTTTGTAACAGAAGGGGATTTTTTGTTGCGACGAAAGTTAGACCAATTTCTCCCTAATGCCGAGGTAAGCAAAAACATGTAGAAAGTACACTTATTAATCGTAAACTTACTAAGTACTAATACTAAGTTGTTGGTTTTCAGTTTAAATATGCAAAATGCTAATCTATGTTTTCACCCATTTCAACCCCATTAATCCCCTTTTAACCGAAAGCAAAAGGCATAGCATAAAAAGCCGGTCTAAATTTGTGTTAACAAACGAGATAAAAAATCCTGGAAAAACATAAACAATCCAATCCTTTAAAAAACCAATACCAACTGTCCCTATCGTGAAGCCCGTTTTTGTTCGTGTATCCTAATGAAAACTAAAAGACGCCAATATCCTAAAACCAGTCCTAAACCGTCCACGCGTCTTACAAGATTATCCCCTCCAGCCAGAGGGGATTTTTTTTTGGCTAAATTTTTTCTAATGGATGAGCTTAGTTTGCCATTACTTAAATAATTTGCGAACAGTTTTCATAGGGTACGGATTAAAAACGGCCTAAGGTTTTTACCTGGGCCTCTTTTTTTACCGCTCATATTAAAAAACTGCCGGGCTTGGCCCATATCAAATTATTTACATAATTTACCTCCGGTTTTAAAGTTTTGGGATAGTACACAGGAGCCCGGACAACCCTCCGGCCCCGATCAACCCCTCAAAAGCAGCACGCCCTTAATCACCCATAGCATGCTATCGGTGCCGCACATACGCCACCCTTATTTTTGCGCCTGCTTTTTTGTGTACCGTTCCGGATTGTATCAATTGATTAGCACAAGGAAACTTCAAATAAATGCACACAGGTAAGAAAGTGATCTATTGGGCCGACGACGATTTTGAAGACCTCGACCTTTTCCAGGAAGTGCTGGCTGAGCTGGCTCCCGAACTGGAGTTGCGGCAATTTCCCAACGGCAAGCTGTTGCTCGACCAACTACATACCGAAGGGCCCGGTCACTACCCGGCCCTAATTGTGCTCGACATCAACATGCCGGTACTGGATGGCCGCGAAACGCTGGCACTGCTGAAAAAAGAAGAGAAATTTGCCAGCATTCCCATTGTTGTGTTCACCACATCCAACAGCGAGCTGGACAAACACTTTTTTGAATGGATGCACACCGAAATGCTGACCAAGCCATTTACCTACAATGCGCTAAAAAATACGCTGCAGAAAATATTGGGCTACGTGAAAAATGATTGAGTTCCGGGCTTTTTTTAGCCTAAGCGCAAAAATTTTTCATAGGATAATTTTTTACTATGAAAAAGCGCCTATCTTTACCACGGTTTTTCATAGGATATTGGATTTTACACGGGGCGAGATTTCCATCTCTGCCCTTTTTTATTGCCCCCTTATGTGTGAATTATCTTAAAAGTTGGGCCTTGCGTAGTTTTACAAATTTTTGCGGAAATACACTTACGCTAATAATGCGCATTACTGCGGCGCGGTGTGTTGGCCCGGTGGCTTACATTTGTTACAGAAGTTGATTGATCTAAACATCAATCTTTATCCATTATTCGGAAAAACTAATTGCTTATCCTACATATCCTGTTGTACAGGCGTTTTCAAAATCCAATATCAGTCAACTTCTTTCTTTTTCTTTTTTATAGGCTTCGTTTTATTATCCAGTCCATTGTTCCATTTGCCGGTTGCCGTTGCAACGCACATCCTGCCAAGCAGTTTATTCGCTGGTATTGATTTGCGCTTTTGGGGCAACCGGCACCATGGAAGGCTGAGCTGCCCCGGGAATTGGCCGCTGTGCCGGCGCATAATCAAAATGGCGCTTCAGTTTTAAAAATTTCAACTCAATAAAGTAATAAGAGGCAGTAGCCATTAGCAGCAGCAGCACTGTATTTTCGGCAATGCTCAGCAGGCCCAGGTATTGGCCCGTAAGCCAATCGGGCAGCAGGGGATGCAGGTAAGGCTGCACCAGCTGCGGCTGCACTACCTGCGACACCAGCAGGTGGTATAGGTACAGGCCATAGCTGATCTTGCCCAGATAAATAAGTGCTTTGTTGTTCCAAATAAATGCTGCCCAAACCTTTTCGCGGCGGGTAACAGCGTATGTAATGGGCCACAGCGCCATCAGCGAGTGGGCGGTACGCAAGGGCAGCAGCGGCAGGGATAAGTACAGGTTGCACAGGGCACAGACAATACCCGCTATGCCTGCCACCACCGTTACCTTATAAAATAGCTGCAGGTGTTGCGGCTTGTATTGCACTACCCAGGCCAGCAAGGCGCCCAGCCCGAAAGCATCAAACGCAGTAAAGGGCAAAATGGAATGCAGTGGCACATCCAGCAGCAGGTATTGGGTGCCCATTCCAACGGCTATAAATGCAACGATGCAATGGAGCAGCCAGCGCTGCGGCGCCAGCAGCATTACCCAGGGCCACAGCAGGTAAAACTGCTCTTCCACCGCCAGGCTCCACAGGTGCGAAATAGCACCATCCCAGGTGCCGAGGTCGAAAAAATAAAAATTGGAAGTGTAGCTTACCAAGTAGGGAAATGCAGTTTTAAGGTCGCTGTTTACCTGTTGGTGAAAAATGGCAAGTAATAGGAGTGCGCCATAATAAATAGGAAAAATGCGCAGGGCACGGCGCCAGTAAAAGTTTTTGGCAATGGTGCCCGTGGGTGCTTTGCTTTTTTGCCGCAACAAAATAGCGGTAATCAAAAAACCGCTCAGCACAAAAAATACATCCACGCCCAACGGCCCGGTGGGATAGATTTGAAACACGCTATCCTTGGGAAACCAATGGTGGATAATGACCAGTAAAACGGCGATGGCGCGGATGGTATCTAATTGCCTGATGTATTGCATGTGCCGGTACGTGGGCTTAAAAATAAGGGAATTGAAGCAGCAAGGATAATAGCTGTGCATTTGCGTTTTGGCGCAGCCCTCCGTGCTACTATTTCTTCATTCCGATCTTTGCTTATTTTGTTGTTTAAAACTGCTTATGAAACAATTCGTATCCCTACTTATTGCGCTTATCTGTTCGCTTACACTACTGGCACAGGATTATGAAAAAGGTGCAAAGGTCGAAATTCTTTGGAGTGGCTCCTGGTACAAGGGCTTTATCAAAGAAGTAAAAGGCGACAGCTACAAAATTTCCTATGATGGCTGGACTTCCAGTTGGGACGAGTGGGTGGGCAAAGACCGCCTGCGTTTCCCAGGAACAGTAGCTGCACCCAAACAGGCAAAACAAGCCGCGGCAGCGGCCATGCCTGTGGTGCAAAAAGAAAGTGTGCCCAGTGTTGCAGGTGCCAACCCAATGGCCGGCCGCTGGGAAGCAACCGTTACCAATGGCTATAAGGGCGATAAACTTTTTTTCACCGTGTCGGCCGATGGTAAACGCATAACCAACGTGGTGTTTAAGGGCTACTGGAAGGATCCAACCTTAGGCTTGGCGTTGGTGGAACATTTAAATCCACCCAACCCGTTTCCGGTAACCAAAGGCGCATTTGGCGCAGTGCAGCAGGTGGAAACTGCCCGCATGTGGTGGGAGTTTATCGGTGTGTTTACCTCGCCAACTGTTGCCGAAGGATCGTACCGGGCAGCTTATGCAGGCGGTGTGAATGATACGTATAAATTGAAATGGACCGCAAAAAGGGTAGGGAAATAACAGCACTGGCTCAATTCATTTTACTGCAAAAAAATGCTTGTGTAATGGAGCAAAACCGGGTTGTACTAAATGGTGCAGCAAATAAACACGCTATGCCCTTATATTTACTACACAACTTTTTGCCATGCGTATAATAGCCTTTGTTGTCCTGGCTTTTTGCCTTATTTCCTGCACTGCATCCAAAGGCCGCGATGGTGGTTGGGTGCGCCTTTTTGATGGCAGTTCGCTGGCCGGTTGGCGGGTCAACGAAAACCCGGCAACATTCAAAGTAGAGAACGGTGCCATAGTAGTGCACGGGCCGCGGGCACACCTGTTTTACGAAGGTGCCGTGATGGACCACAACTTTAAAAACTTTGAATTTAAAGCGCAGGTAATGACTACGCCGGGCTCCAACTCGGGCATCTTTTTTCATACCGCGTTTCAGCCCAGCGGCTGGCCCGACAAAGGCTACGAGGTGCAGGTAAATAATTCGCAGTCGGACTGGCGCCGCACCGGTAGCTTGTATGCCGTGCAAGATGTGCGGGAAGTGTATGTAAAAGACAACGACTGGTACACCGAGTACATTAAAGTGGAAGGCAAAAGAGTGACCATTAAGATCAACGACCGCACCGTGGTGGATTACACCGAGCCGGACGGCATTGAAAAAGAAGAGGGCAGGGCCCAAAAGCGCCTCAGCTCCGGCACTTTTGCGCTGCAGGGCCACGATCCGGATAGCAAAGTTTATTTTAAAGACATCATGGTGCGGCCGCTGCCTTAATGTTTGTTTGCATTGCTTGTTTCATTGCAAATTGATGGTAATGGACAAACGTAAATGGATGTTTTACTGCAATGATTTTTTCGATAGACTTTCATTCAATTTGTCAATAAATTTTTACAGCGCACCTCAATAAAAAAAGCCGGGAAGCACATTGCTTACCGGCTTTTTTTATTGCTATTATTCGAGATGATTTAAGCTGGTTGTTGTCCAAACTTTTTCATCAGTGCCACATGCGATTTTACAGCCTGCGATACCGATGGAAATGAATGATAAGGCAAGCCAAATTTTTGGCAATGCTCCTGCACAATAGCGCTCAACGCAGGGTAGTGGATGTGTGCAATGCGTGGAAAAAGATGGTGCTCGATCTGGTAATTGAGCCCGCCCACAAACCAGGAAAGTATCTTGTTGCGCGGCGAAAAATTAGCGGTGGTTTTGATCTGGTGCACCGCCCACTCCGTTTCAATTACTTTGTCTTCAATACCTACGGCTTCAAATTCGGGGCCTTCCACTGCATGTGCCAGTTGAAATACATACGACAGCATGATGCCAGCAGTGAGGTACGCAATGGTAATGCCGAGCAGCCATGGCAGAAAGCCTACCATGTAAATAGGCAGCGCCACGTAAAACAAAACGTATAACAGTTTGCTGCCCCAAAAAATAAGGTGTTCGCGGCCGTTCATGGGCTGCAGCAGCGTGTTGTGTATGCGCCGGGTAAAATACTTTTTAAAATCGCGGAACCAAACCCACATAAACAGTGTAAGCGAATAAGCCGCAGTGAGGTAAATATGCTGGTAGCGATGAATGGGCATCCAGTCTTGCGTGGGGCTTTGGCGCAGCAGTTTGCTTTGTGCAATATCATCATCGGCACCTGCTATGTTAGTATAGGTGTGGTGCAGGATGTTGTGTTTTTGTTTCCAAAAAAATGCGGTGCCGCCCAATGCATTTAAGGTTAAGCCCAGTGTTTCGTTTACCCATTTTTTACTGGAAAAACTTCCGTGGCAGGCATCGTGCATTACGTTGAAACCAATGCTGGAAATGATCAAACCAAGCAACACACACAGCATAATGCTGACAGCTGCCGGTAGCAGGCCACTCAATAGCAGCACATAAATGGCCAGCGCTGCGGGGATCAGTACAATGGTTTTTACATACAACCGGAAATTGCCTGTTTTGCGCAACCCTTGCGTTTTAAAATAATCATCAACCGCTTTCTTAAGCGATTGGAAAAACAGGTTGTTCGAGTTGTTGAATTTTACTTTAGCCACGAAAAAATAGTTTGCAGTCCGGATACGGACGATTTAATCAAAGATACCCGTTATGCACCGGGTAGTGCTGTTAAAGTGTATGGCAGCAACGCATAAGCGCACTGTTGTATGGTGCTAATTTAATGAATCATTTATTGCCACGAGCTGCGTCCGGGCAGATAAGGCAGGCTGGCCACGCTGATGATTTTGCCGCTGAATAGGGAGCCATGCAGGCCTTCAATGGCTTTGAGTGCTTCTTTCTCGATGGGCATATCAATAACGGCCCGGCCCTTGGTGCGGTTGGTAAATTTGTCCCGCTCCATGGTGATGGTTTCTATTTCGCCAAAGGGCGTAAACAGCCGTTGCAGGTCAGCCTCAATCAGGTTGAGGTTCAGGTTGGAAATTTGAATATGCATAAAAGCGATTAAGAATTGTTACGGCAAAAGCATAGCGGGAATGTGTTGCAAGGTGGTGCCGCACCGTTCTGAAGTATGCTGTGAAATAGCACATTAAAGGTAGGTCTAATTAATCCAAACGGGTTCAAAACTTACCCCGCTGCCTATTTTAACCATTGTGCAGCTATAATTGCCGTACCTTCGCCCTTTATTTGAGTTCGCCGCATCCGAGTTGGAACGCTCTTCCCACCTTGTTTTCCTGTTCACTTGCACTCCCTCAAATCACCGGCCGTATAATTACACTATTATGAATATACATGTTTCAAACTTTGGTACGCAGCTTCAGGACGAGGATCTGAAAAACCTGTTTACGCCTTTTGGTGAAGTAACTTCTGCACAGGTGGCCATTGATGGTTTTACCGATCAATCAAGAGGCTTTGGTTATGTGGAAATGCCCGACGATGATCAGGCACGTGCAGCCATTGCAGCACTGAATCAAACCCAGGTAAATGGCGCTACCATTGCCCTGCGCGAAGTGGCCCCACGCGAAGTGCACAAGGGTTCTTACAAAGTAGGTACCGGCCCTGTAAATCCTTTTATTTACCGCAAGCGGTAATTGGTGGAGTGCTGGTTTGTTGATGCATTAATACACTGCATGGAACACGGAATGGTATATTTTCATGATCGGGCCAGGCAGGTATTTTTTGCCCTGTTTGAGCAGTATCAACATGCTGTTGCCAGCATTGACCGGCAGGGCGATGAAAATGTATACCAGCAGGTGCTGGCCATGTATCTTGCACAGTTGCAACAAAACCTGCAGGGAGTGGCGCAGGAAATGATCAGCCAGTCAGGCAATAAAATGACCGGCACATCTGCAACCGAATTTCATCATGCTCTAGGCAATGCCATACGGGAATATGTAAACGAATTTGTGCAGAAGGCAAATGCCCGCTAACATAGCTAAAATAACGGAGTGGGATACAGCATCAACATTAATTGAACGTGCTGCATCTTGCTCCGTTATGTATTGCCCATGGGGCAAATAGGCTAATAAGGCGCTTATGCGTTGGGTGGTGTGTCGCTGAGGTTGCCGTTCTCGTCCACATAAGCTAGCATTTCGGTCAGGGGCTTGCCCTTCTCTGCGTTTGCTTTACGCTGCTCCATTTTTTCACGCTTGTCTTCGCGCTGCTTTTGCCGTTTTTTTTCTTTTGCTCTTTTTTCGAATGTTTCTTTTGATTTTGCCATACTTATACTATTTGGTAAAAAATAAAAGTGCCCTGGAATACTGGTCCCAAAACACTTTTGCTTATTTGAACTGCCGCAGGCAGTTGTAAAAAATAATGGGACTACACGGTGCAGTTAGCCAGTTGCATTACCATTTGCTTTTGCTATATCCGCCGCCAAATACACCGTTGCTAGGTGCAGGTCTCTCTTCGCGGCGCCTCGCTTCCATCAACTTAATGGAGCGGCCATCAACCATTGAATTATCCAGTGCGGCAATTGCTTTTTTTGCCGCTTCATCTTCCATTTCTACAAAGCCAAAACCTCTCGATTTGCCGGTAAATTTATCGCTAATTACGGTTGCAGATGTAACAACGCCATAGGGTGCAAAAATTTCCTTTAGATCCGCTGCCTGAACATTATAGCTCAGATTCGACACGTAAATGTTCATGTTGAATGGTTAGAGGTAAATAATTTGAGAAGGCAGTGCGTAAAGGACTAACTATTGTGCGTTGTCTGCAGGATAATTAACGGTTACCAGTGCAAGGCTCAAGATGACGGCGTAAAGGTACGCCTTATTTAAGGCATTATTGTAAACTTAATCTTAAAGGGCGCAATCGGTGGTGCGGCACCTATTGTAGGCTGTTGTGCCAGCTGCCGCTCCGCACATCCGCTGTGGGTGCATGGCAATAAAATGTTATTTTGTACAAAGCCGCGGCTAATGCCCGCCAATGCTTACTGCTTATGTGTTCCACCCGAAGGTTCCCAAAGATTGTTGCTTTTTTGATTGTATTTATTTGCTGTTTGCTACAAACTGTCCGGGCACAAACCCCCAACTGCCAGGCCACCATCAATATTGCGGTGCAACCGCAAACCCTATGCAGCCCCAATACGCCCACTATTGTTGCCACGGTTGCCAATGCCGGACGCAACCCCACGTACCGCTGGAAAAAGAACGGAACCCCTGTTGGTAATAACAGTGCAACATTTACCGTTGCATTAACCATTGGCGATGCCATCGTTTGTGAACTATTTCCTGATGGATGTTCTATAAATACCGTTGTGGTAAGCAATACGTTTCGCCTGGAAGCAGTCAACCTCATTGAACCCGAAGTAACCATCGAAGCCAATGCCACCAATATTTGTGCAGGCCAACGGGTAACCTTTACGGCCACCAACCGCAGCGGCAATACCAACGTGGTGTATTTGTGGATGCTTAATGGCAATCCTGTACCGGGCAGTAATGCACCTGAATTCATCACCGATCCGGCTACCGAATCGTTTGAAGTGCAATGCCTGATGACGGTGCCCCAGTGTACTTCGCCAAGCGGAGGCAGCACCAAAGATCTTTCCAATACCATCAGCATTAACGTGGGGCGGGTGCAGCAGCCAACGCTGACCATTACTACCAACGCGCAGCAAGTGTGCAAGGGTGCTGCCGTAGCATTTACCGCCAAGGCTACAGGCGCCGGCACCGATCCTAAATACCTGTGGCAGGTAAACGGCGTGATCATGCAAACGGGCGGAGCCAGTTTTACCACCACCGCACTCAACGATGGCGATAAAGTACAATGCCAGTTGGAGGCTGGTGTACCGGGCAGTTGCGGGCAGGCTACGCCTGTTGTTTCCAACGAGTTGGCCATGCAGGTAACGGTTGCACAAACGCCAACAATTGCAATCACTGCCAGCCAAACAGACATTTGTTTTGGCACTGCTGTGCAAATGAATGCCACTACCAAAAACGCCGGTAGCAACCCGCAATATCAATGGCTGGTAAATGGCCAGCCCATAGCCGCCAGCGGGCCGCAGGTAACCAACACTGCTTTTAACGATGGCGATGTGGTGCAATGCATGCTTACTGCTGCAAACGGCTGTGGCAATTCACCCGTTACATCCAATTCGGTTGCCATGCAGGTGCAGTACCCGCCCACCATTACAGTACCGGACGATACCATCGTCATCAAAGCAGGTGAGCAGGCGCAATTAAAAGTTGCTATTACCGGTGTGCCGCATGTGTACCAATGGTCGCCGCAAGCCAGCCTTATTTTCGATCAAACGCTGGAACCACTTACACAGCCGCTGGAAACTTCAATTGCTTTTAGATTGCAGGCAACTGGCACCAACGGTTGTACAGCCAGCAGTAAAATATGGGTGTTGGTGCGGAGCAAACTCCTCTTGCCCAATGCATTCACGCCCAACGGCGATGGCATCAACGATGTATTTCGCATTCCGTTAGGCGTGGATCTGAACCTGGAAAGTTTGTCGGTTTTTGACCGGTGGGGCAATGCTGTTTTTTTTACAAAAAATGCAACTGAAGGCTGGGATGGTACTTACCACAACAAACCGGTGCCAACGGGCATGTATGTGTTTTTGCTACAGGGAAAATATGAAGGAGCGCCGGTGCAGCTAAAAAGCACAGTGATGGTTACACGATGATTGCGCTTTTGTTTTATGTTATGCTTGTTCACCGCTTTTGGGCCACTGAAAATACAGGTCGTAATGTTTGCTGCAACCTGGATTAAATGCCGCTGCGCAATGAGGACAAGTATGGTTGCTGTGCATGTATTGGTTGATGGTTAGCTCGGTGCCGCACATGCCGCACAATATTGCTTTGGTGTCCCACTCTGGTTGCGGCCACACTTGTGCTTTGTGGTCCGCAGCCGCTTCGTGGCAGGAATAACAAGGATAATAAGTGCCGCAGCATTTGAATTTAATGGCAATTACATCCAGCGCCGAGTGGTAATGCACACAACGGGTATGCGCATCCACTACTTCGCCCTTTACCTCGATCACTTCTTTTTGCTGCTGCATGACCCAAACATTTTGCACCTGCAAATAGCATAAATGTTTTTACAAAACCACTATTAAGCGATGATAAGTGCAACAAAAATCCGGAGCCATTATTGCAGGAACATAAATCAGGACAAATAAAAAACGTTATGAATCAGGAGCAACAAACAACAGGCGCCAACGGTAAAATACAGCCCGCCGAAACCGGCAATGCCAGCAATCCGTCGCCGCAGCACAATGAGCTGGAACCCGCCAACAACAACCAGTTGCTGGATGAGCGTGCCGAAAAATATTTGCGTGAAGTGGCCAGCCCCGAAGATTACCCCGATGCCGAAGACCAGCAGGAGGCAGATAAAATCATTGAAGAAAACAAACCGGGCGACAGCGGCAAGCCGCTTGATCAATAATTTGTTTTGCAGTTTGGTAAATGAGCAATGCAATTGAACAGCGGCTCTTTTTTTACAAGCATAAAAAATGCCCCGGATGTATCAGTGTCCGGGGCATTTTATTAAATCTTATTGAGCGATGCGGAGTTGATGCAAAAGCGCAATCCCGTTGGTGCCGGCCCGTCGGGGAACACATGGCCCAGGTGGGCTTCGCAAACATTACAGAGCACCTCCACGCGGCGCATGCCATAGCTTGTATCCATTTTATAGCGGATCACGTCATCAGCCACCGGCTCGGTAAACGAAGGCCAGCCCGTGCCGGAATCAAACTTCAGCGAGGAGTCGAACAGCTCGGTACCGCAGCACACACAGGCATAACGGCCAGGGGTATGCGCTTCGCAATATTCGCCGCTAAATGGCGCTTCTGTGCCGTGCTGGCGGGTAACGCGGTATTGCTCCGGCGTTAGCTGGGCCTTCCATTCCGCATCGGTTTTGTGCACCTGTTTGCCGGGTGCTTTATTGCTTTTGGTATAGTCTAAAACGTCGTTCCAATTCATACACTAATTTTTAAGAAAGTTGTCCAGGCAAAATGCAAAACACGAGGTGCAAAAATAGCAAAGGGTTGGGCTGCACATCCTGTTGGGCGCTTGTTAAAATATCCTGACCAGCAGCGAATACATGCCCCAGATAATAAGGCCGATAATAACGAACAGCAGGATGAGCACCGGCACGATCACTTTCCATGCACCGCCGCGGTGGCGGCCCTGCGCATAGTATTGCTCCATCAGGCGCATGTTGCGCAAATTGGCTTTGAACACAAAATCAAACAGGTCGCCGATCAGCGGGATGGCACCAATAAGCGCATCGACCAGCACGTTTAGCACCATCCGCGATAGCACGTAACCACTGGCGCCGTTATTGGCCATAATCCAAATCATATACCCCGACACGGCAAAAGTGGAGAGGTCGCCGGCGCCGGGTATCAAACCCAAAATGCCATCCAGCCCAAACCGGAAATTAGTGCCTGGAATCCTGAACTGGGCATCCATCAGTTTGGCCAGCCGCTGCACATGTTGCAGCCCTTTGTTTTGGTGTATTGCAGGTGTCATGCCCATGTGTTTGCAAACATCGTGCAACGGGCGGAGACAGAGACAATAGACATCAGACATCAGACTTCAGACATCGGCCATCAAACATCATTCTTCGGACTTCCGTCATCCGGCTTCCGACTTTCCTCCACCGGTAGTGTTACCGTAAACGTGGCGCCTTCGCCGGCCTTGCCAGCTGCGTGGATGCTGCCACCGTGGCGGGCGGCAATTTTGCGGCAAAGTGCCAGGCCCAGGCCCGTGCCTTCAAACTTTTCGCGGGCATTGAGGCGGGTAAAGGTTTTGAAGATTTTCTCGGCGTGCTCCTGGTTAAAGCCAATGCCGTTATCCGAAACCGAAATGGCCGCCATGCCTGCACCGGCATCTGAAGCATGAACGCGGATTTGCGGCTTTTGGCCTGGTTGTGCAAACTTCAGCGAGTTGTTGAGCAGGTTGTAAAAAAGCTGGTACAGCAAAATGGGCTGCCCTTTGATCACCGGCATCGGCTCCACATGTATCTGTGCTTCTTTTTCCTGGATGGTGAGTTCAAGATCGGCAATGATCTGGTCCAGCACCTGGGCTAGGGGCACCGGCGTGGGTTTTAGCTCGGCAGCGTCCAGTTGCGAGTATTCCAGCACGCCATCGATCATGCTGTAAATGCGTTCGGTGGCTTCGTCTATTTTGGTTAAAAAATGCTGCGCTCTTGGCGGCATGTCTGTGCCCAGTTCATCCTGCAGGCGGCTGGCAAATGTTTTTATTTTGCGCACCGGTTCTTTTAGGTCGTGGCTGGCCACATGCGCAAACTGCTGCAGGTCTTCGTTGGAGCGCTGCAGTTCGGAGGCTTGTTGCTGCAAGGTTTTGTTTACCCGGCGTAGCTCCTGTGTGCGGGTAGCTACCTGCTCTTCCAATAGTGCCGATACGTCTTTAAAATGCTGGATTTCGTTGGCAGCGCCAATCCATGAAATCACTTCGCCCTCCTGGTTCAGCAGCGGCTGCGTTTTGGAACCAAACCATCGGTAACTGCCATCGCTGGCCCGCAGGCGGTATTCAATTTCCAGCGGTTCTTTGTTGGCCTTGGATGCGGCCCATTTATCCATCATCTCCTGCCGGTCGTCGGGGTGCACGCAATGGATATATCCTTCGCGGGCATCTTCTTTTTGCTGCCCGGTATATTGGGTCCACTGGTCGCTGATGTAATCGATCAACCCATCGTTTCTTGATATCCAGGTAATCTGCGGAATGGTGTTGGTCAGCAGCCTGAACCGTTCTTCGCTCAGTTGCAGCCCCAGCGCCACTTTCTTTTCTTCGGTAATATCCCGCACCTCGATTACAGTACCCATGGGTTTGCCGCCAACCATGATGGGGCTGGCTGTAAAAGCAACCGGGTAAAAATGCCCTGCCTTATGCCGGAACATTTCTTCCCCCCTGGTGCGGCGGCCCTGCACCAGGGCCTGGTCTATCGGGCTTTCTTCAATGGGATAGGGGCGGCCATCGGCGTAGGTGGGGTTTACAACATTGTGCAGCGACCGGCCCTGCAAATCTTCCAGCCGGTAGCCCGTCATTTTTTCGGCCTGCTCATTTATGTAAATACACTGGTGCTGCTCGTTCATCAGGAACAGGGCAAACGATGTGTTGCCGGTAACGGTTTCCAATAGCTGCTTTTGATACAACAGCGCCTGCTGGTTTTCCTTGAACCTGGTAATATCTTTTATGGTGCCAATGATACGGGTAGGCCTGCCCGATCCGTTGTGTACTGCTTTGCCGGCCATACGCACCCAGCGCAGCTGCCCCGACTTGACGCGGCGGTGCCTTGCCTCGTAAGTAAACGTGTCTTTTTGGCCTTCCAATACCGGCCGCACCTGCGCCAGTGCCTGCTCCACATCGTCTTCGTGGGTGAGGCCCCGGGTTTTTTCAAAAAACCAAGGTTCATCCGGGTCCAGTTCCAGCAGGGCCCGGGTGCTGGCCGAAAGTTCCACTTCATTGGTGAGGGTGTTCCACTCCCAGGTGCCCATATTGTTGGCTTCAATGGCAATGCGCCAGCGCAACTCGGCTTCCGCCACCTGTTGCTGGTGGCTGCGCTGGCTGGTCACATCTACACTGATACCAAAGATGGTTTCGGGGTTTCCGGCTGCATCACGGTAGCCCCTGATTTTCGAAAAGATCCACCTTATTTTCCCGGACGGTTGTACGATGCGGTATTCCAACTCTACGTCATCAATCGATTGAAACAACGGCGCTGCCTGTTGCGCCACAAATTCCCGATCATCGGGATGTACCATTGCTGTCCACTCAGGAATGGTGCCGCCAAAACTGCCTTCGGCAAGCCCGTGCATGGCTTCCAGTTCTTTCGACCAAACCAGTTGCCCTGTTTTTGCATTGCCCTGCCAGGTGCCAATTTGAGCGGCACTGAGGGCCATGCCCAGTTGCGTTTGCGACATCAACAACTGCAGGTCGCGTTCCCTGATTTCTTCAGCAGCTTTTTTCTGGTCGTCAATATCGGTAAGGGTGCCAAACCATTTCAACACGCGGCCATCGGCACCGCGGTAGGGGAAAGCCCGGTTCAGGTGCCACCGGTATTGGCCGTCATTTTTTCGTGCCCGGTGCTCCGACTGAAACGCGTTGCCGTTGGACATTGCTTCGGTCCATGCCTGCAGGGTGGCGGGCAGGTCTTCGGGGTGCACCATATTTACCCAAACCCAACTGCCATCGGCTTGTTGCTCTACGCCCATGTACTCGTCGATGCGGCGGTTAAAAAACACCACCTTTCCATCGGCTTCGGCCATCCAAACCAGTTGGGGCATGGCGTCAGTCATCTGCTCCATCTGGTGCGATTTTGCTTCGCAGCGTTGCTGCAGTTGCACCAGCCGGGTTACTTCGTGGGCAAAAATCACCAACCCCGGCAAGGGCGGCGAGGCTTCCTGCAAGAGGGAAATGGTCAGGTCAAAAAAACGTTCGGGTGTATCGGCCGTGCCCGGCATTGGCAGCGGTGTGGATTGATAAGATAGCGGTTCGCCAGTTTGCTGCACCTGCTCGAAAGCATTGGGCAGCAGCGTGTGCCGCCAGTTGGGAAACAGCTCAAAAAGCGGCTGATCTTTTATTTCAATCCAATTTTTACCCAACAGGTTACTGCCTGCGCTGTTGATAAAATCGATGCGGTAATGAGCATCCCGCACCACCACAATGGCATACGGAAGTAACCCAAAGTAGGGGTACAGTAGTTGTTGCTCCGTGGATGCGTTACCGTTGTTTTCTGTTCCTGGATCTGTGTAGCTAGGCTCGTCCGGAAACTGCATAAAGATAGGTGACCAAGCAATTGCTTTGCCTTTTAAATGTAATCATTTACCGGGCAATTGCATAGCCCCGACGGCAGCTATATTGGTTTAATTTTCAGGTGTAGTGACGGAGGCAATTCATTTATTTATTCCCTTTCGGCGGCACTTGCACCGGGGGCTTTAATTTTACTGCATGAAGTATTTTGAAGAACAGTTGCGGCACCTGGTGGCGGCTGCGTTGCAGGAAGATGTGGGCAGCGGCGACCACTCGACGTTGTGCTGCATTCCGGCCGATAAAATGGGCAGGGCTGTATTGAAAATAAAACAGGACGGCGTGCTGGCAGGCATGGCCGTGGCGGAACAGATTTTCCGTTGGCAAACGCCTAAACTGCAGTTTACAGCGCACAAAGCGGATGGCGATGACATGCAGGCCGGCGAAACTGCTTTTGAACTGGAAGCGCCCATTCATACCATTTTGCAATGCGAACGGCTGGTGCTCAACATCATGCAGCGCATGAGCGGCATTGCAACCCTTACCCGCACTTATACCGACCGGCTGAAAGCGTACAAGACCGGGCTGTTGGATACCCGCAAAACAACTCCCAATTTCCGGCTGCTGGAAAAAGAAGCAGTGCGTATTGGCGGCGGCATCAACCACCGGTTTGGCCTGTACGATATGATCATGCTGAAGGACAACCATATTGATTATGCAGGCGGGCTGGAAGAGGCCATTGGCAGGGCACACGATTACGTGGTGCGGTATCATCCGCACCTAAAAATTGAAGTGGAAACCCGCTCGCTGCAGGATGTGCAAAAAGTACTGGAAATTGGCCAGGGCAAAGTGTTCCGGCTGATGCTGGACAACTTTGAACCGGCCCAGGTAGCCGAAGCGGTGCGCCTGATTGGCGATGCATTTGAAACCGAAGCCAGCGGCGGCATTAACCTCGATAACATTGAAGCATATGCGCAAACGGGTGTTACTTATGTATCGGTAGGCGGGTTGATTCACCAGGCCAAAAGCCTGGACCTGAGTTTGAAAGCAGTGATTGTGTAAAAGGATTGACGATTTTGGATTGACGATGTACGATTGAGGAAATGCCTTCGTATTTAAACATGCCCTTTGTGCATCAAATCGTCAATCCAAAATCGTCAATCGTAAATTAAAAAGGGTGAGTAAAAAAAACAAAAGCGATAAACACGGGTTTGTGTACAGCACCGATCCCAATTTTAAGTTTGAAGCGGAAGACAGCGGCGCACCGGCCCAAACAGCAGCACCGGCACAGCAAAAGCTGCGGGTGTGGCTCGAAACCAAACAGCGCGGCGGCAAACCCGCCACGGTGATCACCGGTTTTTCGGGGCTTGATGAAGACCTGGAGGAGCTGGGTAAAAAACTAAAAACGCATTGCGGCACGGGCGGCTCGGTGAAAGATGGCGAGATCATCATCCAGGGCGACCAACGCGATAAAGTACTGGCCTGGCTGCTGAAGCAGGGATATACCGGCACTAAAAAAGCTGGCGGATGATGCCGGTGCTGGTTGGCGCCGCAGCTACCTGCGGCCTGGTGGGCATTGTAAGCTATGCGCTTTTTGCACGTGCCCACACCAAGCACGATGAAGCGGCTGAAGCCTTTTACCTGCGGGTGCATTACATCTCGCTTTTTTTGCTGTTTGCTATTGGTGTGATCATTATGTTTTATCTGGGGGAGTATTCGGATTAGGAATATTGCATTGGTGTAAAATCTTCTGTCATCGACAGCAATTACAACCAGTATGGATAATCGCTTTTTTCTAAAAAACCACCAATGGAAAATTCCGAGCAAATGGCCAATCGTTTCAGGGAAGTGATCCTGAATGGAACCTGGATTGCCAATTCAAATTACCGGCAGGAATTAACTGGTTTGAATTGGGAAATTGCAACAAAGCCTGTTAGCTCTTTAAATACAATAGCTGTATTGGCACAGCATATACACTACTACATCAAAGGTGTACTACAAGTGCTCAAAGGCGGAAGCCTGGACATAAGGGATCAATTTAGTTTTGATTTTCCGCCCTTTCAATCGCAGCAGGATTGGGATAATTTTCTGACTACTTTCTGGAGCGATGCTGACGATTTTGCTGAACTGATTGAAAAAATGCCGGATGAAAAATTAGCGCAGGTTTTTGTTGAGGAACGATACGGTACATATCGACGCAACATCGAAGCAATGATTGAACACAGCTATTATCATCTAGGTCAGATTGTGTTAATCAAAAAGCTTTTGCTCGCCAGCAAATAATTGCGGCCACAGATGATTGATCAAGTAAAGAATAAAGACACTTATCGATCATAACCAAATGCCTGCACAGCAGTGCTATGTAATTGCCGTGTAAGGCACAATAATTTTTAAAAAGCCTTCTCACCAAACCGCTATCCAGGTAGTGCCCTTTCCAGCGATACATGCCATGCCAAACTTGTTTCGGCGTCCCCTTTATGTTATAAAAGCTTGGAAGATCGAAGGAGATGCCGAAACAAGTTCGGCATGACAACCCTAAGGTTTGGAAACACATCTTGGTAGCTCTTTGCTACCGTCTTCTACAAATTACAAAGGGAATGCATCACTGCATTCCCTTTGCCTATCATGATTGGTTGTTGACTCTGCTAACTACTAACTGTCAACTACCAACTACAAACTATCAAATGTCATCTCCTACTGTCCTTGCGCCAAGCTATAAGCCCGCTTATCGCCCCACATGTTCAGCAGCTCCAGCGAGCATACTTTAAATTGTTCGGCCAGGCGACGGTACAGTTCAATGATGTCGGTTTGCGACACGGCAATATCACCGGTTGATTCAAAGCGGCAGTTGAACTGGTTCACCAGGTTGGTGTAAATAGAGCCCTTGGGCCACACCTGCGTGCCCCTGTTTGAAATGGTAACCAGCTTAAACAGGTCGCCGGTAACGGCTAGTGCTTTTTCTGCCACTTTGTTGGGCTGTTCAGTGCTTTCAATAAAAAAGTCAACACCCACAATCTTTTCATCTTCGGCTTCTTTCGACACCAGCATCGGGTTTTTATCGAGGTGGCAAACGGCTGCCGTGGTAGGCGTGTTGTCGATGATGGGTTTGGCACCCACCTCCGGCGTTTTGCCAAAATTGCCAATGATGGCATCGGCAAACTCAGTGGTATTGAGGGCCGGTTTAGAGCGGTCGCCAAAGTCGCCGGTGCGGATGCCCTGCTCCAAAGTATAAAGCAATGCGTTTTCGATGGTTGCAGCATTATGGGTAAAACCCAGGTGGCGCAGCATGGCCAGGCCGCTGAGCAGCAGGGCCGTGGGGTTGGCGATGTTTTTACCCGCAATATCCGGGGCCGTGCCGTGCACTGCCTCGAAAATGGAAATGTGGTCGCCGATATTTGCCGAAGGCGCAAAGCCAAGCCCGCCAACTAGGCCGGCACAGAGGTCGGAAATGATATCGCCCTGCAGGTTGGTCATTACCACCACATCAAACTGGTCGGGGCGGATCACAAGCTGCATGGCCAAGTCGTCCACAATTTTATCGTCCGATTTCAGATCGGGGTATTCTTTGGCTATTTCGTAAAAAACTTCGAGGAACAGGCCGTCGGTCTGCTTCATGATGTTGGCCTTGTGGCCGCAGGTAATGCGGCGGGCGCCTTTTTGGCGGGCCATTTCAAATGCATAGCGAATTACCTGCGCCGAACCGGGGCGGGTAATAAAGCGGCGGCTGAGCGCCACGTCGTGGGTAAGCATGTGCTCAATTCCGCCATAGGTATCCTCAATGTTTTCCCGTACAATAGTGAGGTCAATGTTAATTCCGCCCCGGCTGAAGACTGTTTCCACACCGTGCAGGGTTTGAAACACCCGCTTGTTGGCGTAAGTGTTCCAGGTTTTGCGGGCCGTTACGTTCACGCTTTTCACGCCTTTGCCCTTGGGTGTTTCCATCGGGCCTTTAAACAAAATGCCTGTTTCCTCAATGGTGCGTTGTGCATCGGGTGTCATCCCGTTGGAGTATCCTTTATCGAAGACCCATTTCCCCATTTCTACAAACTGATACTGCAGACCTACCTCATTGGCATCGAAGATACGGAGCACAGCATCCATGATTTCCGGCCCTATTCCATCGCCTTTCGCTACGGCTATTTTCATAATTGGTATAGTTTTTTGCTTAACAAAAATAGGTTGGATGTGGATGTGACCATAAAATGAAAACCCTTTTCTACAGACAACCCCATTAATTTTACCCAAAAGCGTGTGCTATGATATCCAAGATTTCGGAAGGTGTTGAGGTAAGCGTGGAGACTTTTTACCAGCAGGATTATTCCAACCCGCTACTGTCGGAGTATATGTTTGCGTACCGCATCACCATTGAAAACCACAACCGTTTTCCGGTGAAGCTGCACAGCCGCCGCTGGCATATTTTCGACTCCAACGGCGAGTACCGCGAAGTGGAAGGCGAAGGCGTAGTAGGCGTACAGCCCACCATCAGCAGCAACGAGCATTACCAGTATGTGAGCGGCTGCAACCTGAAATCGGAAATGGGCAGGATGCACGGCAGCTACGTAATGGAAAATCTGGAAACCAAAGAGGTGTTTGAAGTAAAAATTCCGCCTTTTGAAATGGTGACGCCGTTCAAGTATAACTAAAGTTCTGACCCTAAAGGGCTACTGTAGCCTGAATGGGGTTTGATTTATATAACGCTTTCCTGTGCTTTGGGCCACAAGGACCTGACGGTCTTTGTGGCTTTTTTGTGCTTTGCACTTTAGCAGCGTTTTCGATTTGTCATGCTGAGCGCAGCGAAGCATCTGAGCATTAGAGCTTAAAGTATTGTTATAGAAAAGGTAGCCTTTTGTTAGTTCTATGGTCATACTGGTGCGGGCTCAGATCAACGCGCTGCGCTCAGGATGACAAGCAAAAAGCGTGATTGGTGGGCAAAGAGCGTTGCAAACAAAGAGTATAATTTCAAGTTTGGTGTAGGCCATTTATTAAAGTCAGGGTTTGTCATGCCGAACTCGTTTCGGCATCTCCTTTTATTAGTAGGGTCTCCTAAAGCCCAAGGAGATGCCGAAACGAGTTCGGCATGACAGTCAATAAGCTTAAACGACTTATTACAGGTGCATCGGTAAAAGCCCTAAAGTGATACAACCGCACAAGTGTGCGACGCAAGTAAAGCCCAATCGAAGTACAATACCCGGCTACAAAAAAAGATTCCATCTCTTCAAGAGATGGAATCTTTAAATCATATACTGCGTTTTGCTTATTTAGGTTTGTACTTGGCGCCTTCAAAAATGGTCCTGGGGGCGGTTTCCAGCACTTGCTGCAGGGTGAGTTCCTTATTTTTTTGTGCAAAAGCTTGCACAATCTGCCACCCAAACCATTGCCCGATATTGCCCGGCGAAACTTCGGGCATGCCGCGGGTAAAAGGCGATTCGCCAATATAGGCCTGCACTACCGGCGGCTCGATGGAATACAGGTTTTCATTTTTAACAATATAACCCCAGGCATTGCCTTCGTTTTGCTCCAGCCAGTCCAGCTGTTTTTTGGTGTAGCCGGTTTTTAGCGTGTCGTGGGTATCGGGTAAAAAATGATCGAGCAGGTACCACTGTTTTCCTTTTTCAATCATTTGCTCCACCAGGGGTTTGCCGGTGCTCTGATCGGGGTACACATCATCAACCACTGCTTTCAGCGCATTGACGGGAATATATTCTTTATCGAAGCGGCGCGAAATATAAGTGGGGTACATCTGCTGCACTTCGGGGAGCTGGTAGCCGCCAAAGCTTTTGCCCGCAAACTGCTGGAGGCCCACGGCCAGGTACTCGTTGGTAAGTACCATACCCGGCGCATCCAGCGTGCCCACAAATGTGAGCAGTTTGGGCACCCGGTATTGCGGGTAATAATATTTTACAAAACGCATCCCGTCGGCAATGTCATCCCTGATGTTGTCGAAGTTTTTGTAGGTAGGCGCCAGCGAATCGGCGAGGCTGCTGTAGCTGCCCACAATTTGTTTGATGATGCCAATCGATGCAGGGTCCATGGGGTTGAGCTGCAAAATATCCTGCATGAACGTGGGGAAAAAATGCGGGTAGGCATTGCGTAGGTGGGCCAGGCTGCCGGCCACATCGTTGGTGTCTATTTTAAAAAAGTCCTGTTCAAACCGCTCCACCGGCATATTCACTTCGATGGTGGAAACATCGGGCTTGTTGCCGCCACCGGAACAGGCATATAAAAAAAGGAGCAAAAAGGGAATCAGATATTTCATGGTATTGCGCAAAACGAATGGGTGTGGTTTTTATTACGGAAATTAGCGGGGCAAACCTACGAAGTTTAACAAGTTGAAGGTTTAAAGTTTATGGTTGTAGATATGGGCACTATTGCTGCAACCTTGTTCAAAGCACTGTTTGACCAAACCTTCAACCTTAGACTTTAAACCTTAAACCTTACCGGAACAGATGAAGATCTTCATTGCACAGCAGAACTACCACATTGGCAATTTTGAACACAATACCCAAAAGATCATTGCAGCCATCGGCCGTGCAAAAGCGCAGGGCGCCGACCTGGTGCTTCTTTCAGAGTTATGCATTTGCGGGTATCCGCCCCGCGATTTTTTGGAGTTCAATGATTTTATCCGCCAGAGTTATGAAAGCATCGATGCCATAAAAGCGCATACACAAGGTATTGGCGTGCTGGTAGGCGCCCCTGCACATAACCCGCGTAAAGAAGGCAAGGACCTGTTCAATGCTGCTTTTCTTTTATACAATGGCGAAGTGGTGGGCGAAGTGCACAAAACGCTGTTGCCCACCTACGATGTGTTTGACGAGAACCGGTACTTTGAACCTGCCTTTAATTGGAACGTATTGGAGTTTAAGGGTAAAAAATTAGCCGTTACCATTTGCGAAGACATCTGGAACCTGGGTGACAACCCGCTGTACCGCCACTCACCGATGGAAGAACTAATTAAGCAGTCGCCGGATGTGATGCTCAACCTGTCCGCATCGCCATACAACTATGCGCAGGATGTGGTGCGCCGCAGCATTGTGGAGGCAACGGTGGCCCGTTACAATTTGCCCATGTTGTATTGCAATACGGTTGGCTCGCAAACCGAAATTGTATTCGATGGCGGCAGCTTGGTGTATGATGTGAATGGGCAACTGGTGCAGGAGCTGGCTTATTTTGCCGAAGATGAAACGATGGTAGACCTGGATGCACTGACAGTAAAAAAAGAAACGCCTGCAGTAGATCATAAATATTATTATGCAGCTGGTGAAGTTGGTAAAGAATTGCCTACACTGAAGTACCTCACCAACGAAAAAAATATTTCGGAAATATATGCTGCGTTGGTACTGGGCATCCGCGACTATTTTCAAAAGATGGGTTTCACCAAAGCTACGCTGGGTGCCAGTGGCGGTATTGACAGCGCGGTGGTGCAGGCATTGGCTGTAGAGGCATTGGGTAAAGAAGCGGTGCATGTGTTGCTGATGCCATCGGAGTTTTCTTCGGGGCACTCGGTATCGGATGCGGAGCGCCTGAGCCAAACGCTGGGCAACCGCTACGATATTGTACCCATCAGAGCGGTGTACGAACAGTTTATACAAACGTTGGAGCCGCTGTTTAAAGGCCTTCCCTTTAGCCTTGCCGAAGAAAACATACAGGCCCGCAGCCGCGGCAACCTGCTGATGGCGGTGGCCAATAAATTTGGATACATATTGCTCAACACTTCCAACAAAAGCGAACTGGCAGTAGGTTATGGCACGCTGTATGGCGATATGGCCGGCGGCCTTTCGGTGTTGGGCGACTTGTATAAAACGCAGGTGTATGCATTGGCCCGGTACATCAACCGAAACGAGGAAATTATTCCGGAACATATCTTAACCAAAGCACCTTCTGCCGAACTGCGGCCGGGGCAAAAGGACAGCGACAGCCTGCCGGAGTATGATGTGTTGGATCAAATTTTATATCAATATATCGAGCTGCGCCAAGGCCCCAGAGAGATCATTGCACAAGGCTTTGATGAAGCCCTTGTGGCCCGCACACTGCGCCTGGTAAATATGAATGAATACAAGCGTGCACAATTCTGTCCCATTATCCGCGTTAGCAGCAAGGCATTTGGTGTAGGCCGCAGGCTGCCGATTGTTGCGAAGTATTTGGGCTGAGAAATGTCGAACAGAAGAACAAGGAATGTTGAATGATGAAGGGAGGTAACAAATAATCAATAATTATTAATTAATAATTATTGATTATTGAAGTGAAACTAAACCTCTGGAAAATCATTCATTCAAATCCTTTTAAATCATACAAATCACTGGTTCATTATTTGCTAAAACAAGATTCAATATATGCTTAGAACTGCCGACGATATTCGTCAGCTCAACGACCGCATCAGCTATGCAGCCCGCTTCCTGGATACGCTTCGTGCCGAAGTGGGTAAGGTCATTGTGGGTCAGTCGTACATGCTCGATCGCCTGCTGATTGGTCTTTTATCGAACGGGCACGTGTTGTTGGAAGGGGTGCCGGGTTTGGCCAAAACGCTCACCATCCGGTCGCTATCCGAAGCGGTGCAGGCCAAGTTCAGCCGCATCCAGTTTACCCCCGACCTATTGCCCGCCGACGTGATCGGTACCATGATTTATAACCAGCAGCGCCACGAGTTTGTAGTGCGCCGCGGGCCCATCTTTGCCAACTTTGTACTGGCCGATGAAATCAACCGGGCACCGGCGAAAGTGCAAAGCGCCCTGCTCGAAGCGATGCAGGAGCGGCAGGTAACGCTGGGCGATACCACGCACAAACTGGACGAACCTTTCCTGGTATTGGCTACGCAAAACCCGCTGGAACAGGAAGGCACTTACCCGCTGCCCGAAGCACAGGTGGACCGCTTCATTATGAAAGTGGTGGTGGGTTATCCCACCAGAGCCGAGGAGCAACTCATTATCCGGCAAAATGTGCAGGGCTTGCGTCCACCCACCATTAACCCGGTTGTGTCGATGCAGGAGTTGATTACTGCGCGTAACCTTACCCGTGAGATCTACATGGATGAAAAAGTGGAGCAATACATTTTGGACATTGTATTTGCCACCCGCAACCCGGCCGAGTTCAAGTTGGATAAACTGAAAGGCGTGATCTCTTACGGCTCATCGCCGCGTGGCTCCATCAACCTGGCCATTGCTGCAAAAGCGGTTGCGTTCATCAATCGCCGCGGCTATGTAATTCCCGAAGATGTACGCACCATTTGCGCCGATGTGTTGCGCCACCGTATTGGCCTCACTTACGAAGCCGAAGCGGAGAACATCAACGCTGAAAATGTGATCGAGCAGATATTGGCGAAGGTGAATGTGCCGTAGGGAAGAGATGATGGATGATTGATGGTAGATGATGGTGTTTCTTCGAAAATGCAGTAACGTTTTACATGCGAAACTATCAACAATTGGAGGTGTGGAAGGTAGCAATGCAGCTTGTGCAAGAGGTTTATGCCGCAGCAAAGATTTTTCCTAAAGAAGAAATGTTTGCTTTGACTGCACAGATCAAAAGAGCCGCCATCTCAATTCCTTCAAATATTGCTGAAGGCATGGGCCGGCAATATAAAAAGGATACACTTCAATTTTTACACATTGCCCGGGGAAGTATTTACGAACTCGACACACAGTTAACCATTGCCTTGATGAATAACTTTTTACAACAAATGGATTTTGATCGGATGATTGTGAAATTAGATACGGTACTGAAACTATTAAACGGCCTGATCAATTATACCGAAAAGGCCGAATTAAAATAAGGTTCGTACCACACTATCATCCATCATCCACCATCTATCATCTCATGTTAACTACTTCCGAAATACTCCGCAAAGTCCGCGACCTGGAAATAAAAAGCAAGCACCTGGCTTCGGATCTTTTTTCCGGCGAGTACCACAGCGCATTCAAGGGCAAGGGCATGTCGTTTCGCGAAGTGCGGGAATATTATCCCGGCGATGATGTGCGGTTTATTGACTGGAACGTATCGGCACGATTCAACCATCCGTATTCCAAAGTATTTGAAGAAGAGCGGGAACTGACCGTGATGCTCCTCATCGATATCAGCGCATCGTCCTTGTTTGGAACAGTGGGTGCCACAAAGAAAAATTTAGCCACTGAAATTGCCGCGGTGCTTTCGTTTGCGGCAGTCAATAACGGCGACAAAGTGGGCGCCATTTTATACAGCAATAAAATTGAAAAATACATACCTGCAAAAAAAGGCAAGCAGCATGCGCTGTACATCATTCGCGAACTGCTGGGCACCGATGCAACCGGCAAAGGCACTGAAATGAAAACGGCCCTGCGCTATTTCAACAACACCAGCAGGCAAAAAAGCATTGCATTTATCCTGAGTGATTTTTTAGATGGTGGATATGAAGATGCGCTGCGTATTGCCGGCAGCCGCCACGACCTGATTGGACTGAAAATTTACGACCGGCTGGAGCAGCAACTGCCCGACCTGGGCCTGGTGCAGGTTGAAGACCTGGAAACAGGCAAGCGCCATTGGATTGATACCGGCAACCGCAGGGTTCGGCAGGCACAGGAAGGGGAGTTTTTTCGCGTTACTGCAGCTGCTACAGCGGCATTCAAAAAAGCCGGGTCAGATTTATTACACCTGCGCACCGACGAAGATTATATCAAAGTCCTGCGTCATTTTTTTATGAGCCGTAACCGATGAAATATTTTCGTTTATACATACTCGTTGGATGGCTGGCCGTTGCTGCAGCGGCGCAGGCGCAGGAGGTAAAACTTTCCGCCACCACCAGCCAGCAACGCATCCTCATCGGCGAACAATTGCAGCTTACCCTGCAAGCAACACTGCCGGCCAACCGCACCGTCGATTGGTTTCAGCTGGATACATTCCCGCATTTTGAAATTCTGTACCGCTCCGCTATCGATACGCAACGAACGGCCAACAACATTACCCTGGTGCAAAACATCCGCATCACCAGTTGGGATTCGGGGCGCTGGAGCATTCCGGCATTGTCTTTAAAAAGGTCCAACCGTACAAAGCCCATTACTATTGATGTGGGCTATTCGCCCATGGCCCCCGACCAGAAATACAACGAGGTAAAAGATGTGCTGGACGTACAACAGGGCAGCCGCACCACCTGGTATTGGTACTTGATTGGCGCTGGTTTGCTGCTGTTGCTGGTGTTCCTGCTTTTTCCCGGACGGAAGAAAAAAGGCGCCGAGGGCAAGCCTGCCGGCGAAACGGCTTACCGCGATGCACTGAAAAACCTCGATGCTTTGGAAAAGCGTGTATCATCGGCCGACAGCAAAATATTTTACACCGACCTCATCCAGGTGTTTCGCAACTATTTGGCGCTGCGCAAAGGTTTTTATTCGCTGTCCAAAACAACGGCCGACATCAGCACACAGTTGCCCCATTGGGGTTTTGGCGGCGAACGTGCCGCACAAATTGCCGATACGCTGCAACTCAGCGATGGTGTGAAGTTTGCCCGCTTTGAAGCATCGGCCGACGACCGCAAGGCATCGCTGAAAGCAGTGCGGGAAAGCATTGTATTTATGGAAAAAAGTGCCGCTGCAGCAGGCGCAGCACGGCCGGAGCCAACAAAGCCGGCCGGCCACACAACAACATCATGATTTACGAGTGGTTTCAAAAAATAGAATTCGCCAACATTTGGGTGCTGCCTTTTTTAGGCGCCCTGCCGGTCATTGCCTGGCTGCGCCATCGTATGCGGCGCGGGTTACAGGCCGCCATGCCGGTAAGCGCTGCGCAAATGTTTACCGTTAAAGGCGGCAAAACTGCAATGGCCGGTTTGCCTTTTTGGCTGCTGCTCCTGTCGCTGGGTTTTGTGATTCTTTCCATTGCCCGCCCACAGGTACGCAACGTTACCAGCCGGGCCCGTGGCGAGGGCATCGACATTGTGCTGTGCATGGATGTGAGCGGCTCCATGCTCTCCGCCGACTTTTATCCCAACCGCCTCGAGGTGGCTAAGGAAATGGCCATTTCGTTTGTAGAAAACCGCCCGGTAGACCAGATCGGCCTGGTGATATTTTCCGGTGAAAGTTTCACGCTGTATCCCGTTTCATCCGATCATACCTCGCTTATTGAACAGATCCGCGGTTTGCGCAGCGGCATGTTGCGTTATGGCACACTGATCGGCGAGGGACTGGCTACTGCGGTAGACCGGCTATCGCAAAGCAAATCGAAAAGCCAGGTGGTTGTTTTACTTACCGATGGTAAAGAACAACCGCCGGAAGACCGCATCATCGATCCGCTGACGGCACTCAATATTGCCCGAGCCGAAGGAGTGAAGGTGTACACCATCGGCATGATGGCCCGCGAAGGCGCCACCGTGGCCGAAAGGGGCGTGGGCAACGCGGCTGTTTCCACCGGCGGGCTCGACGAGGCTTTGCTGCGGCGCATTGCGGTGCAAACCGGCGGCGAATATTTCAGGGCGGTGGATAAGGAAAGTTTGCAGGAAGTTTATGCCCGCATTGACAAACTCGAAAAATCGGAGGTGGAAGTGCGAACCCGCACCCGGTTCGAGGAACAATTTCGCTGGCCCCTGGGCGCCGCCCTGCTGCTCTTGTTTTTAGCCATACTTTTGCGCTACACCTTTCTTAGAACATTTCCCTGATGGCAAAAGGCTTAGTGTATAAATCAACCGGTAGCTGGTATGTGCTCCAGGACGAAGCGGGCAGGTTTTGGAATGCCCGCATGAAAGGAGCCTTTAAGCTCGATGGCATTACCTCTACCAACCCGCTTGCCGTGGGCGACGAAGTGGATTTTGCACTGGAAAATGAAGGCGAAAGTTCGGTGATGATCACCCGCATCCACGACCGCCGCAATTACATCAACCGCCAATCGCCGCGGCACAAACACCAGCACCATATTGTTGCCGCCAATGTCGATCAATCCTTGCTGTTGGCTACCCTTCGCGATCCGCGAACGTCCACCGGTTTTATCGACCGCTTTCTGGTGGCCAGCGAAATGTATCATGTACCGGCGCTGGTTGTTTTTAATAAAATTGACCTCTACCGCGAAAAAGACTTGGCTTACCTTGAAGTGGTAAAAGCCGTGTATGAAGATGTTGGTTACACAGTGGTGGCCATCAGCCTGAAAACCGGTGCCGGTGTAGAAGAAGTGAATGCTTTGCTGCAGGGAAAAACGACGCTGATCTCAGGGCATAGTGGCGTGGGCAAATCGTCGTTCATCAATGCAGTAGTTCCTACCAGCACCATCAAAACCCGCGATGTAAGCGGCTGGAGCGGTAAAGGCCAGCACACAACGACCTTTGCCGAAATGTACGACCTGCCCGGTGGCGGCCGCATCATCGATACGCCGGGCATGCGGGAGTTTGGATTGGTGGAGGTGACACGCGAAGAACTTTCGGGCTATTTCCCGGAAATGCGCCAGCGCCTGAACGATTGCCAGTTCAACAATTGCCTGCACATCAACGAGCCGGGCTGCGCCATTAAGCAAGCCGTAATTGACGGTGAAATCGACGAAGACCGTTATGTGAGTTATTACAACATCCTGGAATCGTTGCCGGAGCAGAAGTGGAAAGGGTAGGGAATGTCGAACAGACGAACAAGGAACAGATGAATTTCGAAGTCGAGGGAGCATATCGAGCAAGGAACAAAGAATGTTGAACCGCAGATTGGAATGATGAATTAGAAATGATGAGTTATGAATTAGTGCAGTGGCTTGTGCAATGACGGATTCATTCATCCAAAAGACGGGAACTTTGGTAAAATAAAAATGTGGGCATAGCCCACATCTGTTGGTAGCAATAAATCAAATAATGAAATCATTTTGGGCGTAGCCCAAACCTGTGCTTCAAATCATTTTGCAAATAAACATCTCCCGCTGGCAGGGTTGATCTACGATCAACGGGAGCATTGGAAAAGATGGTGATTGGATTGCTACCAATTGGTTTGGGCTACGCCCAATAATAATGTTACTTGCAATATTTCACCGGAACACCCCAATAATTAATAATCCATAATTAATAATTCATCATTCACCTTCCTCATTCGTCTGTTCCTTGTTCCTCTGTTCGACATTCACTTACCTTTTCCTTCCAGGTCCAGGCCAATGAGCTTGCCTTCCAGCACCGATGCCAGTTCTTCCACTGCTTTATTTTCCTGGCGTTTGGCCTGCTGTTCGCGGGTGGGAAACAACATGATGCCATTGTAGATGCTGTACTGTAAAGTGAGCCGGTATTTACCCAAAGAAAAGTTCCAGTTGATGGCATCAAAATCATCTTCCTTATCGGTAAATGCTACCTGGAAAGAGTCGGTGAGGAGATCGGCAATCTGGTAAAAGCGGTGGAGCCCGCCCTGGGCGTCAATTACGGCTTCGGTGCGGCCCAAATCGGTTCTAAGGGTAAGGCTCATGGTGCAGGTGTTTAAATGTAAAGACAACGCAACAAGCGTTATAGTTGCACCATGCAATCGTTATGCCTTGAACTTTTTTACTTTTTTGGGCGGTTCGCTCAGCAGCTTTTCGGCGCCTACGTTGGTGCCGTTGGAGGGGCATCCGTATTTTGATTTAAATACGCTGCAGGATGACAGCACAAAGGCGGCAAAAGCGCCTAAAAGAAGATGCTTCAGTTTCATGAATGACGGAATTTGCTTAAAGAACGGAACTTTTTTCCGAAAAATTGCGCCGCAGCCCTGTTGGCTGGTTATTAGGATAAAATGAGCGGCCGCGGGTGCTTTATTTGCCCGCTTCATTGGCCTCCGAAAACCAGCCCGCATATTTAATGTAATTGTTGGCAATGCGGTTGATTTCGCCTTCCACTTTTTCGGGTTCGATGGTTTTTACTTTTTTGGCGGGCACGCCGGCATAGATCGAGCCGGCTTCGCAAACCGTGCCTTCCAGCACCACGGCGCCTGCTGCAATAATCGTGTTGGAATATACCACCGCCCCATCCATCACAATGGCGCCCATGCCAATCAGCACATTGTCGTGCACGGTGCAGCCGTGCACAATGGCGTTGTGCCCAATGGAAACATTATTGCCCAAAACTGTTTGCGACCGGATGTATGTACAATGGATCACGGCGCCGTCCTGCACATTTACTTTATTGCCCATGCGGATGCTGTTTACATCGCCCCGCACCACGGCGTTGAACCACACGCTGCACTGGTCGCCCATAACCACATCGCCTACAATGGTGGCGTTGGGTGCTACAAAACATGCCTCGCCCCACTGCGGGCTTTTTCCTTCAACGGGTAAAATAAGTGCCATGGCGTAAAGGTAAGGAAGCGCACCGGCCACCATCAATCGCAAATCGTAATTCATAAATCGTGAATCGTCAATAGTGCACCGGCATACGGCCAATGACCGACGGACCGCCAGCCCTCCCTACCTTCGCACCCATGAATTTGCGGCAATTGTTTTTGCAACACGTGGCACAAACGTCTACGGCGCCACTGGCTATTGAGGTGGTAAAAGCCGAAGGCAGCACTCTTTGGGATGCCTCCGGCAAAACGTATATCGACCTGATCGGCGGCATCTCGGTGGCCAATGTAGGGCACCGCCACCCAGCCGTGGTGGAAGCCATCCGCCGCCAAACCGATGCTTACCTGCACGTGATGGTATATGGCGAGTTTGTGCAAAGTCCGCAGGTGCAGTATGCGCATAAACTGACGGAGCACCTGCCCGCTTCACTCAACTCGGTTTATTTTACCAACTCCGGCGCCGAGGCGGTAGAAGGTGCTATGAAACTAGCCAAGCGGGCCACCGGCCGTACCGAAATTGTTGCTTTTAATTATTCCTACCATGGCTCCACACAAGGGGCGCTCAGCATCATTGGCGATGAATACTGGCGTAATGCCTACCGTCCCCTGCTGCCCGGTGTGCACCATTGCCGCTACAACGATTTTGAAATGCTGCAGCAAATTGGGCCGCAAACCGCCTGTGTTATTGCCGAAACTGTGCAGGCCGAAGCCGGTGTAAAGGCGCCGTCAAGGGAGTGGATGCAGGCACTGCGCCAGCGCTGCACCGAAACGGGCACGCTGCTGGTGCTCGACGAAATCCAGGCAGGCTTTGGCCGTACCGGCAAACTCTGGGGGTTTGAGCATTTCGGTATTGTGCCCGATATTTTGCTGTTTGGAAAAGCCTTGGGTGGCGGCTTGCCGCTGGGCGCTTTTGTAGCCGATAAAGCCCTGATGCAACACCTGGCCGATAACCCCGTGCTGGGACATATCACCACTTTTGGCGGGCACCCGCTGTGTTGTGCTGCCGGCCTGGCGGCGTTTGAAGCCTTGCTTGCCGAAAATATTGTTGCCACTGTTGCCGAAAAAGAAGCCCTGCTGCGCCGGCTGCTGGTGCATCCGCAAATTAAGGCCCTGCACCTTTTTGGTTTGTGGGCCGCGGTGGAGTTCGAGGATTTTGCCACCTGTAAAAAAATCATTGATGCCGCCATTGAGCGGGGACTGATCACCGACTGGTTTCTTTTTGCATCCAATTGCCTGCGCATTTCGCCACCGCTCACCACTACGATAGAAGAACTTGAGCGTGCCTGCGCCATTATCTTGGAATGCATCGACCTGTAGTTGACCCCTTGCATTTTTTGGGAAAGGCAAAAATAATTTCCATTTGCTTTGAAATGCAAAGTACTTTTTACATAGATTTGCCCCATGATTGAATTTGCATCTTTTAACACCAGCTTAAGCGCTGTTTGTATCGCCCAGTATTGCGGGTAGTCGCAACAATATCTTTTTGCATCTGTACTTTGAAATGCAAAGAACTTTTTAATTAAAAATAAAACAAGCTTTATGAAAAGGGCACACCACCATAACGAAGAACCGCTGACCCTGCTGCTGGAACGAAATGCCCGGATGGGCGCAGCCTTACTGGTGCTGCTAGTGATGCTTGTCCTGCTCAACCTCCGTCCGGATCATCGCCACCAGGGCAGGCCTGCTTTAGGGCAATGGCTGGTGCTACCCATCCTGCTGGATATAGAAGACACATCCATTCATTGGTCCGAATAAGTTATCGCAACATTTTTTCCCAAACTGCTTAATCAAACAAACAAATGAACCTCCCCACCACCACCGAAAGAATTCCGCAAGACAACAGGATTTTAGTAAAAGGCGTCATCATTGGCCTGCTGGTACTGCTGTTGCTCATTCCTACTTTTTTTGTTACCGGCGTTATTGAAGAACGGGAAGACCGCCAGCGGCAAGCCGTACAGGAAGTAAGTGCCAAATGGGCTGGCCGGCAAAACCTTACCGGGCCTATGCTGGTGCTGCCTTTTATGCAAACGGTATCCACCGATTCGGCGGGCCGCACCAAAAAAGTAAAACAGCTGGCGTATTTCCTGCCCAGCGATCTGGCTGTGACTACCCGCATCCGGCCGCAGCAGCGGTCGCAGGGCATTTTTAAAGTAATGCTGTACGAATCGCAAAACGATCTTTCCGGCCGCTTCGATTCGCTGGATCTCGAACAGCTGAACATCAACCCCGCCGCTGTGCTGTGGCAGGAAGCTTTTGTGCAGTTTTCGCTGTCCGATCCCAAAGGACTGAACGAAGAACTGGCCATGCAATGGGGCGGCCGCTCCATCACGTTCAGCGCGGCAGGGCAGGATGCTACCGGCGGCAGCCGCATGGTGGCGCCGCTGAAGATTTCTGCTCTGTCCGATTTAAAGCAGGTCAGCTTTTCGGGCCGCATCCACCTCAACGGCTCCGAAAGCATGTACCTCACGCCGGTAGGGCGTTCCACCACTTTCACGGTGCAGTCAGCATGGCCGCACCCCAGTTTTACGGGCGCCATTTTGCCGCAGCAAACTGCAGTCAGCGATAGTGGTTTTTCGGCCACCTGGAAAAGCATGGCGCACAAGCGGTCTTTCCCGCAACAATGGGTGGGCAATGGTTTTAGCACCGAGGTGCCCACGCCCAACCCGCAGTTGGATGCAGTGGTTGCAGCCGCCGGCAGCGACGACAGCTACAACCTGGGCCGCGATGCATTTGGCGTGGACCTGTTTATACCGGTAAACGATTACCAGAAAACCATGCGGTCGATCAAGTACGCAGTGTTGTTTATTGTGCTTACGTTCACTGCTTTCTTTTTGGTGGAAACGGCACACAAGCGGTCGGTGCACCCGTTTCAATATGCGCTGATCGGTATCGCGCTGGTTTTGTTTTTCCTGCTGCTGTTATCGTTCTCCGAATACATCGGGTTCAACTGGGCTTATGCCATTGCGGCCTTGGCCACGGTTTCGTTGATTGCCTGGTTTATGCGCGGCTTGCTGGGCTCAGGAAAATTGTCAACGCTGCTCACCGTTGTATTGGTGCTCCTGTACAGTTATGTATTCACCATTTTGCAACTGCAGGATTATTCGCTCATCCTGGGCAGCATCGGGTTGTTCCTTTCACTGGCCATTGTAATGCGGTATTCCAGGAAGTTTCAGTGGTAAAGGCATTTAATATTTACGTTTTACGATTTTGGATTGACGATTGAATTCAGGAGCAAGTGCACTATTTTTCGGTGCATGATTTTAAGGGAAGCAACCCAATCATTCATCCTGATAGTTTGCAGCTCCAAAAACCTTTGATCGTACTTCCAAAATCGTCAATCGTAAATCTCATGTCCCAACCATTTTCCACACGCCAGCGACTGCGCAGTTTTGTATATGCTTTTGCCGGGCTGCGGGCCGTGTTGCGCACCGAGCACAACACCTGGATACACCTGGCTTTTACCATTATTGTGGTGGTGCTGGCGGCGTTGTTGCACATCAGCAAAGTGGAGTGGATGGTGCTGATCATTGTGTTTGCACAGGTATGGATAGCCGAAATTTTCAACACTGTTTTTGAAAAGCTGGCCGACCTCTACACCAAGGAGCAGCATCCGCAAATAAAGGTTATCAAGGACATGGCTGCCGGCGCCGTGTTGCTTTCCGCCATCGCTGCCTTCCTGGTGGGTTGCGTTATTTTTTTACCTAAAATATTTGCACTGCTGTAACCCAAATTTAGATTGGTGCTACGCAAAAAAAGAGACGCAACCAGTGCGTCTCTTTTTTTATATAATGAAACAAGGGCCTTTTAAAAATCAAGTCCCAGCGCCAGGTAAGTTTGCGGCCTGCCCCTGAAGAAGCCATCCATTTGCCAGGCTGCATCAAAGCGGAGGAAATAACCCAGCAGCGTGCTGCGTACACCAAAACCATAACCGCCTGCCAGGGGCCCGATGCCGCCGGCTTTCAGCCGCACCACAACGGTTGGGTTGTTGGGGTCGGAGAAGTTTTGGGTGGGGCGTTCAATGCCATTGTAGCGGCCGTTCCATGCCGAGCCCAGGTCAACAAACTGCACCACCTGGAAGTTGCGCAAAAACGCATTGTTGATGGGGCGGTTGAAGAACGATGAAAATACGGGTACCCTTATTTCACTGTTGATGGTCACGGCATTGTTGCCGTTCGAAACGTTTTGCTTAAAGCCGCGAAGGTTGAGCGCCAGTGCCTGGTAAGCATAGTTGCCCTGCGGGCGGTTGTTGGGGTCAAAATAGCGGTAGCCGGTAACATCGTTGTCGCTATTGCGTTTTTCGTTGTTGCCAAACTTCAGCCATCCGTCCACGCCACCGAGGTAATACACCACTTTCTGGTTGCCCCAGGAGATGTCGGCAGCACCACGCACCGCCCAGATGATGTTGCGGTAAATGGGCAGGTAATGGCGCACATCCACACCAAAGTTGAACATCAGCCGGTCGCCCGATTGTTTGGCGGTGCCGGTTTGCGTAAAGGCATCCATGTAGGCCTTCCAGCGCAGCCCGTGCCAGATGTTCATAGTGGGGTTCAGCGTATTATCGTGCACATACTCCAGCGAGGTTTGTACAAACGTAGTTGTTGAATCCTGCACCGGCAGTGTTTCGGGGCTCACCGCACTCAGCACAAACCGGTCGAAACGCGGCCCTACGGTTGCCCGGAAGGAGCGTACCCGGTCCAGTGCATAACGGAAGCGGCCGAGGTAATAATTCGAGATCTGCTTGCCGGGGTAAGTGGCCGAAGTGCCCGCCAGGTTGTACCCTATTTCGGAATTGCTGCGGTAGTACGTAAAACCCCAATCCCAGCGGCGGCGCTGGTTCATGAACTCAAACAACACGTCGTTGTCGCGCAGGTTGGTAGCCAGGCGGAAGCCACCCGATATTTTAAAGTCTTCAAAAAGATCGAGTGTGCCCATGCGCACCAGGCCGTTCAGGTCGTTGCCGTTGGCCGGGTTGATGGGGCCGGAGCCGCCCATATAAGGCTGGTATTTGTTGAACACAAATACCGTGTTGTTGAGGCTGGCCACTACGTAATCGTTGAAGAATTTAGGTGGGCGGTATTCAAAGAGTTTTGCTTTTTTCAACAGCGGTTCCTCGGCGGGTATTTCCGTGGCAGGAAACACCTGGCCGGTGGCGCTGGTGTCGGCATTGTCAAACTCTGTTTGAAACACATTGTCGTTGCCTGAGGTATCGGGGCGGTTAGGCTGCGGTTGGGCCGCTGCCTGCCGGTTTTGTGCAATGCGTTGCTGCTCGGCCACTTTTTTCATAAACTCCGTAGGACGGGCTGTTACATTGCGGCGGCGCAGCGTGGCTTCGTCTACACGCAACCGGTAAAGGAATTTAAAGTCGCCCTGACGGGTTACTTCGCTGATCTGCTGGTTGTCGCCGGCAGTGCGGGTTTCCAGCAAACTGCTTTGGTAGTTGGTGAGCGGAAACACATAGCTCGAGTCGTTGGTTACCGATACATAGCCAACCGAGTCAATGTCGTCTTTATTCCATTCTTTTATCAGGCTGTCCACTTCGTTGATAGGCGGGTTGCGCAGCACTTCATCGCCAATAAACACCAGCGTATCCAAGCCGGCCCGTTCGGTGCTGAAGAAACCTGCATAGCGGTTGGCGATACCGTTTTCATCGCTCACAAACGTAAAGTGGTACGAGTTGTACTGCGATGGATAACGGGCATTGCCCAGCCGCACATTGGTGAGCTGCGAAATCTGTTTGAAGTCGGACTGGTTCCAGTTGTCGACCAGGAAAATATTGTAGCGGCCGATGGGCAGGGCCGTATCACTATCCCGGGCGGTAGGGCTTGGCCGGTTCGATGCAAACATGATCCCCGTTTTGTTGGGGAACGTCACAAACGAAGGATCGAGATCATCGTACACATCGTTGGTGATCTGCTCGGTGGTCATTTTCTCGATGTTGTACGTAAAGATGTCGGTTTGCCCAGCCTTCACTGCCGAAAATAACAGCGTGTTGGAGTTGAGCATGTACTTCATGTCCTGAATCTGGTCAAACTGGTCCAGCGTCTGCTTGTTGATCTTTACGCGGTTTACCGCATCGTACACAAAAAAGTTGATCTTGCCTTTATCGGGGTAAACCACTGCCAGGCGGGTGCCTTTGGGGTCCCAGGCCAGTATGGGGTAGTTGGGGTTTACTTCATCCTGGCGGCTGCGTACGCCGGTATGCACCAGCACTTTGCGGCTGGTAAAATTTTCCATCAGCACCACGCTGTATTTGCCTTGGCGAAACTCCGTAACCGCATAAGTAAAGGAGCGGGGCACCGGGTTGGCGTTGAACCGGAAGAAATCTTTTTTACCTACTTCCTCGCTTACCGAAAGCTGGCCTTTGGGCACCACGCGGCGGCCGCGGATGTCTTTGAAATATTGTGCAGGCACCTCGGTCATAAAGTTGCGCAGCACTTCCTTGAATTTCATTTTGGCAATACGCTGCGAAGCCGAGTTGAGGTTGCGGTAAATGCGGCTCAGGTACAGCAGGTAAGTGGTTTTGCTTTCGCCGTATTTGTTGCCGAAATAATACCAGAATGCATGGCCGGCAAGCTGTGGCTTTTGGTAGGCAAAATGGTAAAAGTTTTTGTAGTTGCCACTCAGCATGGCGCTTTTCAGCTGGTCGTCGAGGTCGGTATTCCAGTGTTCGCCGGCATAGGCAATATAGCCATCGGTAAGCCACTGCGGCAGGTCGAGCAGGGTTTGGTTGGCAGCCATTTCACCCAGGTCATCGCCAAACAGCACATTGCGCACCAGCACCTGTGCAATGCCCTGGCGGATCTGGCGGCGCAGGTTGGCGTGGTTGGCATCGAAGTACACCACCATTTTGTTGTTCACCAGCTTGGTTACGCCGCCTGCGTTTTGCCAGTCGATGCCCATGCCGATGTTCGACTGCTGCATCTCGTCGAAGTTGTTGTACACCACAATGTTGGCGCGGCGCTGCAAGCCATACTCCACGAACTCCTCCACTGCGGGCAATTCTTTTTCGGCAATCTGCGCTACAAATTTGCCCAGCTCCAGCCCGTCCTGGCTGAAGTATGTATTAAAGTTGTCGGTTTGATAATATTTCCATTCGAACTTCTGGTACTGCACCCGGTTTTTCCCAAACTCCACAGCATTAACCTGCGCCTGTGCTGTAAAGGATAAAATAAAAAGGGCCACACCGCCTGCCACGATCCGTCCTAAAAAATTATTCATACAAGTTTTGAAACGTTACTAAGTAAGAAAAGCTGGGTTTGTAAATTGCACCTAAAGTACAAAAAAGCCCAATGTTACAGGTTCACTCATTCACCTTCAGCCCGGTTCAGGAGAACACTTACGTAGTATATAACGAAGGTGGTCTCTGTTGTATTATCGACCCCGGCTGTTATTTTGCCTCCGAGGAAATGGCGCTAAAAGAATTCATCGAAACGAATGGACTGAAACCCGTTTTGCTGCTCAATACCCATTGCCACCTCGATCATATTTTTGGCAACCGTTATGTGCACCGTATCTGGGGCCTGCAACTGCACCTGCATGCAGCAGAAAAAATCGTGCTCGACCGCGGCCCGCAAAGTGGCCAGGCATGGGGCCTTCCGTTTGATAACTACGATGGCGAACTGATATACGTATCGGAGGGCGAAAAGGTTGTGCTGGGCGATGACGAGTTCGAGGTGTTGCTCACACCGGGCCACTCGCCGGGATCGATTTGTTTTTACAATAAAAAGCAACAATTTGTTATTGGCGGCGATGTGCTGTTTAAAGGTTCCATTGGCCGCACCGACCTGCCCGGTGGCGATTTTGCCACGCTGGAGCGCAGCATCAAAACGCAATTGTACCCCCTGCCCGATGAAGTGGTGGTGTACCCCGGCCACGGCGAACCCACAACCATTGGCGAGGAGAAGCGAAGCAATCCTTTTGTAAGGGGATAGGTTTGGGAAGTACAAGAATTTGAACCACAAAGGCACGAAGGGAGTGAAGGAACACGAAGGGGTTAATCAGATTTGTTTCTGGCCTGGCGGGCAACCACTGTTTTGTCATCCTGAGCGCAGCGAAGGATCTGAGTTGTATAATGATGAAAGTGATGTGAAAGTGATCGCGTCTTGATTTTAAATTACTCTATTAAGTGGGCTCAGATCCTTCGCTGCGCTCAGGATGACAAAAACACTAAGGTTCACCAAGAAAGCCCTTTGTGTTTCTTTATTTCCTTCGTGTCTTCGTGGTTCAACTATTTTTTATGCGCTAATAAACCTTCCCACCACCGGCAAGCGTGCAAATTCTTTCCGCTCCACATTTACAATAAACAGCGTATAAAGCCCCAACAGCAGCAACCCAAATGCGTGGTTGATCCACACATTCAGTTCCAGCAGTTGAAACGCTGCATGAATGCCGTACAACGCCAATGCAATCACCATAAACGCAATCAGCTTTTTAGTGGCATAAGGCACCGGGTAAGCCCGCTGGCCCCAGCTGTATGAAACCACCATCATGCTGCCATAGCAAAAAAACGTAGCCCATGCGCAGGCCACATAGCTATATGTAGGAATAAACAGGAAGTTGATGAGCAACGTAATACCTGCACCGATAAACGTAATTCGGGCACCAGCGCTGGTTTTATTGGTCACTTTGTACCAGATGGACAAGTTGTAATAAATGCCCAAAAACATATTGGCCAGCAGCAAAATGGGCACTACCCGCAGGCCTTCCCACTGCTCGGGGTTTTGGATAAAATATTTCCAAACGTCGAGGAAAAGCGCCACCACCAAAAACATCAGGGAAATGGTGATGACAAAAAACTTCATCACCCGGGCATATACTTTTTGCGGAGCCTGACCCTGTGCCTGTTTAAAAAAGAACGGCTCGGCCCCCATGCGAAACGCCTGGATGAACAGCGTGATGAGGATGGACAATTTATAACAGGCGCTGTACACACCTACTTCAAACTTGGCGGCTTCTTCGGTGGCCGCAGGTGACCACCAGCGCAGCATCATCCGGTCAAAGGTTTCGTTGATCATGCCGGCAAAGCCTGCCAGGATTAGTGGCGCGGAGTAAATAATGATCTCTTTCCAAAGTGTTGCGTTGAACCGCAGGCGAAATGAAAAAAACTCTTTTGCAAGGAGCAAAAACGTAAGCACCGCCTGGATCAGGTTGGCCAGGATCACATAGCCTACACCAATATTGGGATCATAAAAAGTACCGATAAAACCTTCAGGATCTTTTTCCGCAATCTTGGGGCAAACAGACAAAAAGAAAACAACAGCCCCGATATTTACCAGTATGCCCACAATGCGCACCAGCGCAAATTTTATAGGCCGCCCATCAAAACGGAGTTTGGCAAAAGCCAGCGACGACAAGGCATCAAAGGCAATGATGAATGCCGCCCAGGTAAAATATTCAGGATGCTCCTGCAGCCCGATCAGGCCCGCAAAAAAATCATTGAACAACACCAGCAGCGCGGTGAGTACGGCCGTACTTACGATGAGCGAAATAGTAGCTGTATCATAAACCGAACTGCCCTTCTCTTTATCCGATGCAAAGCGGAAAAAAGCGGTCTCCAGGCCGTATGTAAAAATGATGTTCAGGAGCGGGATGAGTGCATATACCAGGCTCATTTCGCCGTAGGCCACACCCGACAGCGTAGCCGTGAGGTAAGGCGTCAATAAATAGTTTAGAAAACGGGCCGCAATGGAACTGCCTCCATACCACAATGTTTGTCCCGCCAGTTGTTTAATGCCACTCAATCCGGTTCGTATTTAGGTGCCAAAAGTAGGTAGGTAAGTCCGAAGACAGAAGTCCGCAGTCCGAAGAAGACAACTATAACTTAGAATTGTCTTCCGTCTTCGGACATCCGACTTCGGACTTTGCTGACTTCCCTACGGCGCAAAATGTTTATCGCTGATAAATGAAGAATCGGTCAGTGTTTTTAAAAATGCCGTCAGGTTCACAATGTCCGAGTTAGTGAGGGCAATGCCGAGTTGCAACGAAGGATCGAGGTTGGGTGTTTGCTTGATGCCGCTGCGGTAATGTTCAATGCTTTGTTGCAGAGAGGTAAAACGGCCATCGTGCATGTAGGGAAAGGTAAGCGCCACATTGCGCAGCGACGGCACCAGAAACTTCATCGAATCGGCTGCATTGCCCGTGATGCGGATGCGGCCGCCATCTTTTAAAAACGGATTTAATCCAATGCCGTTGTTGCGGAACGAACCATCGGTAAAAAAAGGCTCCTGGTGGCAGGTAGCGCATTTGCTTTGAAATACGGTGTAACCCGCTTGCTCAAACTGTGTGAAAGTCGCTTCGCCGCGTTTCATTTTATCGTATTTGCTGTTGGCCGAAACCATTGTTACCACAAATTGCGCCAGCGCCTTCAGCATGCGCTGGCTGTTGATCTCCGCATCGCCAAAGGCCGCGGCAAATAGGGAAGGATATTTGGTACTAGCCCGCAGTTTGCGCACCACGTTGTCTACCGTTTCGGCCATTTCGTTTTTGGCCGTAAGCGGCGCCAGTGGCTGCGTTTCGAGGTTGAGTATGCCGCCATCGTGGTGAAATTCCTTGCGCCACGCCAGGTTGAACATGCCCGGCGCATTGCGGGTGGTAAAGGCATCATTAAAGCCGTGGCTCAGGTCGTGATCGAAGGTGGCAAAAGCGGCAAACTGCTGGTGGCAGGAGGCGCAGGGGAAATTGCCATCGGCCGAAAGGATGCCGTCGTAAAATAATTTTTTACCCAACTCAATACCTTCTTTGGTGAGCGGGTTTCCGGCAAAATCATACTCCGGTTTTGGAAAACCTTGCGGAATATCAAAGGAAACCGGAGTGGGGCCTTTGGGTACTTCCATTTCTTTTTTGCGGCAGGCCTGCACACCAATTGTAGAAATGAGCACCAGCACCATCAGGGATAATATCGTGAGGCGCAGCTTCATGGAATCAGCACCGAATTGAGGCGAAACATTTTGCTGTAATTATCGGCATACTGCGCTGCCAGCGGCCCAGGCGTCATGCTGACGGCGGTTTGCGCAATGGGCAATGGATGTACCGCATCAAACCAGCGCATTATTTCGGCAATAAGGGACACCTGCATGGTGCGTTCTACCTGCACTGGTGCAGGAAAGTTTATCGTCACTGTTCTTAAGGAAGAATTTGTGCCGGCAAAGCCGCCAATATGGTATTGAATGCGGTTGTTAGGTGCACTGCTCAGCGGCGAGCTGCCTTCGAGCTTGGCCATGATGTAGCCGGTGTTCCAGGTCCAGAACATATCCTGCACGGGGTCCAGCGCACCAGTTTGGGCGCCGCTTACATTGCGGGTGCTGTCCACGCCCAGCAACATGCGCAAGCCGGTGTAGGTGCCGGCCGGCACTTCAACTTTAATTGTTTTAGTACTATCCGTTTCCTCGTCCACCAAAAAATAAGTGTCCGGGATTGATACCACATTATTGCCATTGACCAGGGCCAGGTTGGAGAGGTAGTATTTAAATGTATTTACAGTAAACGTTTCGCCCAGGCCGTTGGTGTAAGGCGTGCCCAGTTGCAGCGGGGCGCCGGCTGACTGGTGTGCAATGGTCAGTTCCAGTTGGGCATTGGATAGTTCCTCATCCACCTCCCGCTGGCAGCCCGATAGCATGGCGGCCAGCAACAGGAGCACAGCAAAGGAAGAGGGGAAACGCATGGCGCTAAGTTATTCAATACGGTGCAAGGTGTTGTTAAATTATAGATCAGTGGGGCGGATGCGGCGGCGGTCCTGCTTGATGGAGCCTGCCCGTTTTTTCCCTTCAATGCGCCGTTCTTTGGCGGCCTTACTGGGCTTGGTGGTAATACGCATCCTTTTCTTTTTCAGTGCTTCGGCAACCAGCTCATTTATTTTAGCAATGGCCGCTTCCTTGTTTTCGATCTGGGTGCGGTGCATTTGTGCTTTCACCATCAGTTGGCCCTCGGCATTGATGCGGTTGTGCAGTTTGTGGAGCACCAAAACCTTTTGTTCGTCCAACAAAAGCGCTGAGGCCTGCACGTTGAAATAAGCCTGCACGGCGGTTTCCACCTTGTTTACATTTTGCCCGCCGGCACCACCGCTGCGGGTAGTGTGCAGTTTTATTTCGGGAGATAAATCGATCATATTTTTGCGCGGGTCTCTTTATTTATATAAAAAACGGCGCAACGCAAAGGTGCACAAAGTTTTCGTCGTGATTTCGTTGCGGCGCCGCGTTTCGTTTTCCAAAAATCATCCAGGAGCTTATGCGTGCAGTGATTCAACGGGTTTCGTCAGCTTCGGTTACCATTGACGGTGTTGTTGCAGGTGCCATTGAAGGCGGCCTGCTGGTGCTATTGGGCATTGAAGACAGGGATGGCGAAGCCGACATAAAATGGCTGAGTGGTAAAATTGTCAACCTCCGCATATTTGTCGACGACGCCGGCGTGATGAACCGCTCCGTGCTGGAAGCGGGCGGCGGCATTTTGCTGGTAAGCCAGTTTACGCTGCACGCCAGCACCAAAAAAGGGGCCCGGCCATCTTATATCAGGGCTTCAAAGCCGGATGTGGCCATCCCGCTGTACGAGCAAATGATTGCACAACTAACCGCCGACCTTGGCAAACCGGTTGCCACGGGCCGTTTTGGCGCCGATATGCAGGTGGCGCTGGTCAACGATGGGCCCGTTACCATCTGGATCGATACGCACAACCGTGAGTAAGCGCAGTTTTTATTTTGGTAAAAATAGGAGTGCCTAAAAACAGCATGCTTGTGCTGCCGGCTTGCACAAAGTTTTGCCAGTCATTGTATTAGGTTAACGTTGGTGGCTAAGGGTAATAACTGAATGGGCCCTAGTTGCATCTGCTCATAAAAGTTTTTCCGCAGGTATAAATACGATGCCGCCCCGGAAATCTCCGTTATTTTTACCGCAGCTTAAGCGTACCAATCCAACCCGATGAAAAAAACAACCATTCAACTGCTTTTGTGCGGGCTGCTATTTTTGCCCGCCAGCCTGCTGGCGCAGGACACGGCCACGTTCGGCAATTACACACCCATCGACATTCCTTTTGGCGATGATGCCCCGGTTTTGGGCAACCCATATCCTTCCAAGATCGTCGTGACCGGGATGGCCGGCACCATTTCCAAAATTACCGTGCGGCTTTTTGGACTCGACCACAACAGCCCCGATGCTGTCGACATCATGCTGGTACCGCCCGATGGCGCCAATACGGGCATCATCCTGCTGTCGGATGTGGGCGGTGCTTACGATTTGCCCAACCCCGGCACCGGCGTGAACATCGTGTTGGACGACGATGCTACCGAGTACATCCCGGACAACAGCCCTTATCCTTCAGGCACCTATAAAATTACCAACCGCGGTGGCACCGACTCCTGGCCGGGCCAGCCCAAAGCATCCCCTTTTACCACGCTGGCCGGCTTTAACGGCTATGGTGCCAACGGCGAATGGCGGCTGTACGTGGTCAACGATATTGACGGCTGCGAAGGCTATATCCATGGCGGGTGGGACATGACCATTTACACCGAACCTTCGGTACTGCCGGTAAAATACAGTGCATTCAGCGCTGCTTACCAAGCTGCCCAGCAGGCCGTGCAACTGAAATGGACCACCGAAAACGAGACGAACAGCAAAGCCTTTGTGGTGGAGCGTTCGGCTGATGGTTTCCGTTGGACAACTGTGGTTTCGATCAATGCAGCGGGCAACAGCAGCAGGCGCAGAAAATACCAGTACGATGATGTGCGGCCAGCGGGCGGCGTCCATTTTTACCGCATTAAAATGCTGGATAAAAACGGCCGCTTTGAATACACCAAAGTAGTATCGCTGCAAGTGCCCCAAACGGTAGCCGCCGCGGCAAAGGCGTATTTCAACAGCAGCAATGCATCGGTGGTACTGAGCCCCGGCGGCATGCTGGGTAAAAAAGCCTTGGTGCAACTGATTGACCTAGGCGGAAGGGTTGTGGCTAGCCGCAGCCAAAGCCTGTTGCAGCCTGCGCAAACGGTGCTGGAACTGCCCCACCTGAAAGACGGTTTGTATGTGTTGGAGGTAATTTGCGGCAGCGAAAAGTTTGTGCAAAAAGTGATGATCAGGAGGTAATGCTTTGGTTGGTGGTTAGCCCACTGTGCTTTTAAGATTGGTAAGGAAAAGGTGCAATGGAGCACATTGCCATGCAGCAATAAGAGAGCCCAACTTTGCAGCGGTATTTTATATAAAAAAGCGGAACTGCGGAATGCCTGCGGTTCCGCTTTTTGATGCATAGGCCTGACGAAGCTTAGGCCGTTGCTGGCACCAGCCCTTTAATTTTGCCCCATGAAAAATGATGTAACCGACCGTGCGGGACTAGAAAAGATGCTGGCGCATTTTTACGAAAAGGCGCTGGTGGATGAAGTGATCGGTTTTTTCTTTACACAGGTGGTGCCGCTGAACATGGAAACCCACCTGCCCCTGATCACCGATTTTTGGGAATCGGTGGTGCTGGGTACCCGCGGGTATGGCAAAAACGTAATGCAGGTGCACCAGCATATTCACCATTTGTCCCAAATAAAAAAAGAGCACCTCGACCGCTGGGTGCAGCTGTTTACCCAAACCATCGACGAACATTTTGAAGGCCCCAATGCCATACTGATGGCACAGCGGGCCCGCTCCATCGCCACCATGATGAACCTCAAACTCAACCACGGCGGCGTTGGTGTGGTGTGACGGGGGCAGTAAGTTCAATGTGTTTAAATGGTTCAAGAAGTTTAAGGTTTAAAGTTTAAGGTTTAATGTTGCTGGCGGTGGCAATACATTGAACGTCTTGAACATTTAAACCTTTTGAACAACCTTAAACCTCAAACCTTAAACTCCCAATGACCATAGCCCAGGCCCAGCAACAGATCGATCAGTGGATACATACAACCGGTGTGCGGTATTTCAGCGAACTCACCAATATGGCCATCCTCACCGAAGAGGTGGGCGAAGTGGCCCGCCTGATGAGCCGCATCTACGGCGATCAGTCGTTCAAGGAAAGCGATAAGGGAAAAGAACTGGCCGATGAACTGGCCGACGTACTGTGGGTGGTGATGTGTATTGCCAACCAAACGGGCATCAACCTGACCGAAGCGCTGGAAAAGAATTTTGACAAAAAAGCCATCCGCGACAGCGACCGCCACCGGCAGAACGAAAAACTCCAGTGATTTCGGATTTTAGATTTCGGATTTTATACCAGTGCATGTTACATGCAATAATTTAAGGGTGCCGAAATCTGAAATCCACAATCCGCAATCCGAGTGGCCGCTTTTTTGCTTTTATATGCTTAAAGGCAAAACCTATGGCCCAGCCAACAAAAAAGAAAAAGTTTACCCCTGCCGCCCTGTGGCGTATTTTAAAAAAATCCTTCACCGGTTTTAACGACGATAAAGTGCCCAAGCTCAGCGCATCGCTGGCTTATTATACCATCTTTTCCCTGGGGCCGCTGATCCTGCTGCTCATTTACACCGCCGGCTTTTTTTATGGCCGCGAGGCTATTGAAGGGTCTATTTACCACCAGCTCAATTCGTTTGTGGGTAACCAGGCGGCGTTGCAAATACAGGAGATTGTAAAAAACGCCACGCTGAGCGATAAAAGCACGTCGGCAGCCATCATCGGCGTCATTACGCTGCTCATTGGTGCCACCACTGTGTTTGCCGAAATTCAGGATTCCATCAACAGCATCTGGGGCCTGAAGGCAAAACCCACCAAGCAAGGCTGGTGGCTGTTGGTAAAAAGCCGCCTGCTTTCGTTTGGCGTCATCGGCGCCTTGGGCTTTTTGCTGCTGGTATCGCTGGCCGTTACCGCCATCATCGAAGGACTGAATGCACAGCTGCAGCGCATGTTCCCCGACGTTAGTGTGATCATTATGTACGTGGTCAATTTGCTGGTGACGCTTGGCACTATTACGTTGTTGTTTGCAGTGATCTTCAAAGTACTGCCCGATGCAAAGATCAAGTGGCGCGACGTGTGGGCCGGCTCCATTGCCACCGCTGTTTTGTTCATGATCGGCAAGTTTGCCATCGGCCTTTATATAGGTAAAAGCGACGTAGGCGGCACTTATGGCACTGCCGGTTCGCTGGTGATCCTTATTGTGTGGGTGTATTACTCGGCCATCATCCTGTATTTCGGTGCCGAATTTACCCGTGCTTATGCGCTGGAATTTGGGTCTACCATACGCCCCAACGACTATGCCGTGGTGGTACAAAATGTGGAAGTGGAAGGCGGGCAGCAATCGCTGCAGCAAAACGAACGCAACCTCAACGCAGCCAAAGAATACGGCACGGTGCGGGTAAAGAAACCCGAGGCCAAGCCGCAACGCGTCGGCGAACCGGAAAGCATCGGCTCACCGGAAGTGCTGAAATCGCTGGCCATTCTGGCAGTTGATAAGCTGGTGGGTTGGACGAAGAAGGATGGTAGAGGGTAGTTGGCAGTTGGGAGTGGATAGTTAATAGTTGGTAGTTCAATAAAAATGCGTTGAAGTTAATCCGTCATTGCGAGGCGCCGCGGCGACGATACTTTAGCGAAAACTCTTGCGCCGAAGCAATCTTCCGGTTTTATATAAGAACCTTTTGGTGCGGCTTAAAAGAAAATCTCAGCATATAAAAAGATGTAGTTAGGAAACACATTTTAGATGGAGATTGCTTCGGCGCCATGATGTGCAACATTTTCAAAGCCGCTCCTGCGCCTCGCAATGACGAACAGCGCCGCCCAACATATACGCAAACTCATTTAACAAACAACCAATCACTTCCAAAACTCTAAACCTACAAACCCCAGACTTCAGACTCCCAACTGTCAACTATCCACTCCCAACTATCAACTACTCTCCATCATCTCCTATCTTTGCCCGCACTATGGCAACAGATAACAACCGTTTCCAGGCAATTATATCGCACTGCAAAGAGTACGGCTTTATTTTCCCCTCCTCCGAAATTTACGACGGGCTGGGCGCCGTGTACGACTACGGCCAATGGGGCTCCGAACTGAAAAAGAACATCAAGGACTATTGGTGGAAAAGCATGACCCAGATGTACGAAAACATTGTGGGCATCGATGCGGCCATTTTTATGCACCCCACCACCTGGAAGGCCAGCGGCCACGTGGATAATTTCTCCGACCCGATGATCGACAACAAGGACAGCCAAAAGCGCTACCGGGTGGATCACCTGATCGAGGCTAAGATCGACGAGCTGGAAAAGGCCAGCCAGCAAGACCAAGCTGACCTGTTGCAACAGCAAATGGACCAGTTGCTGGCTGCCAGCGATTTCGACGGACTGAAAACCCTGATCGAGAATAATAAAATTGTATGTAGCATCAGCGGCACCGCCAATTGGACGGATGTGCGCCAGTTTAACCTGATGTTTTCTACCGAATACGGCGCTATTTCCGACGACAGCGAGGACAACAAAATTTACCTGCGCCCCGAAACGGCCCAGGGCATTTTTGTAAACTTCCTGAACGTGCAGAAAACCGGCCGGATGAAAATTCCGTTTGGTATTGCGCAAATTGGCAAGGCTTTCCGCAACGAAATTGTTGCCCGACAGTTCATTTTCCGGATGCGCGAATTTGAGCAAATGGAAATGCAGTTTTTTATCCGTCCCGGCTCGCAAAAAGAGTGGTACGAGTACTGGAAAGAAGAACGCATGAAGTGGCACCTGAGCTTGGGTATTCCTGCCGAGAACTACCGCTTTCACGACCACATCAAACTGGCCCACTACGCTGATGCGGCCTGCGATATTGAGTTCAATTTTCCCATTGGTTTTAAAGAAGTGGAAGGCATCCACAGCCGCACCGACTTTGACCTGCGCAACCACCAGGAGTATAGCAAGAAGAAAATGCAGTATTTCGATGCGGAAGTGAACCCCGAAACAGGCAAGCCTTACGGCAATTATATCCCGTACGTGATTGAAACCTCCATTGGTGTGGACCGTACGGTAATGATGGTGCTGAGCCAGGCTTTTGAAGAGCAGGACCTGAGCACTGCTGAAAAACAGGACAGCCGCGTGGTCCTGAAGTTCCCGGCCAAGCTGGCGCCCATTAAACTGGCGGTGCTGCCGTTGGTGAAAAAAGATGGCCTGCCCGAGCTAGCCCGCCAACTGATGGACGACTGCAAGGCTTCGTTCCGTTGTTTTTACGAAGAAAAAGATACCATTGGCAAACGCTACCGCCGTATGGATGCATTGGGCACACCGTTCTGCGTTACCATCGACCACCAAACCAAGGAAGACGGCACCGTTACCGTTCGCCACCGCGATACCATGCAACAGGAGCGGGTGCACATGAACGAGGTAAAAGCCATGGTGCTGGGCACTATTGGCTAATACTCTTTGGTTTTAAAAAATATACCGGCGGACGTCGGGCTACAAACCGCAGCAATTTTGCTCCTGTTTATAGCCTGTCGTCCGCCGTCATTTTGTGCAGTGGAATGGTGTATGGCCTAAAGCTGTTTACCCGCAGCAGGTAGCCAATGGTACCCGCAATTTGTGCGCTGTACAATTGTTCGTCGTGCCCGCTTTCGCCACTCGGCCTGATGCCCGTTCCTAACATCGCCATCCAGGTTTCCGACGAGCCCGGCACAAAAAATCCGTGTTTGAACCAGGTGCTGCGGCTTCGGCCCCGCCCGTGGTCGGTGGTAATGATCAGCGAGGTATTGTTGCGGTATTCGGGCAGGCCCTGCAGCAGTTGCCACAATTTTCCAATCAGTCCATCGGCCAGGTGCGCCTGCTGCAGGTATCCCGCATAATCTTTTTGGTGGCCGGCTTCATCGGTGCCGCCAAGGCCAATATGCAGCACCCGCGGCCGGTTTTGCACCAGGTATTTTACTGCTGCCGCAAATGTGGCGGTATCGGGGCACACATCACCGGTCCAGTCCAGCGCTTTGTTGATGGCCACTTTTATTTTACTGCGCGTTTGGGCCAAAATAAAAGGAAACGCATCCCACGAAGCCACTGATGCTACTTTTCCCCGGAAATCCTGGAGCTTGTTGAGGTGCTCGAAAATGGTGCGGTTGACGTTTTGCTTTTTTTCGTTGCTCCAGATGCGCAGGTCGGTGCGGCCAGTAAACAGCTCGTTGTAGCCTGCGTATGAAAGTGCATAGGGGTTGGCTACATTCATTTTGCTGTGGCGGTTGCGGTTGCCCACCAATTGTCCATTTTGCGCCACTTCGCTCCACAAAAATGGCATCAGGCGTTGCCGCCGTTCCGCAGCTGTGCTGCCTGCAAAATTCTGCAGGTCAACTTTTTTATCCTGCATTGCCTGGTGGAGCAGCGCCGGGTCGGCACCGGCAAACACTTCCTGCCAGCGCATGCCGTCCAGCGTTACCACTACTACCCGTGCCTCGTTGGGCCGGTCTTCTTTATAACTGGCCTCGGCTTGGCCGGTGGCTTTTGCATACAATAAAAAAAACAGGAGGACATATCCCAGCTTCATAGAGAACATTTTGAGGTACAGCGATCTGCCTCTGAAGTGGGGAAGTGATGGGTGATGGGCTTGGATCGATCAATGCAGCTTTGCTTTTCGGCAAAAAATACCGGGTGATTCAGCTTAATAGGCCGGTTCGGTACGCTCCTCCGCTTCGTCGGTGGAAGAAGTGGGCAACTTTTCATCGTTGCGGCCCATGGCGCCTACCCCCGCTGCATGTGCATTGGGTATATGGGTGTGATGAGCCTCATTGTGCTCTTGTTCCTTCATGTGGTGGCCTTTAGCCCTTTCTTCTGCCGACTGGTCTTTTTCCGGTAACATTTTCCGCATTTACTTTTTTACCAAAAAATCCCATGCCAAATGGGCCGGGCGGCGTTTTGCAGTTCGCAGGCCACAATGGGGCGTTTATATGGTTTTGGCCGCCTTTTTGCCTGAATAGATTAGTTTTAAACTTCACTAACCATAAAATTGATTCATATGGCAGACGTTAAGCTCACCGCCTACAATGTTAAAACCAAAGAAAAAGGGGTGCCCATTCAGGATGCGGTGGTAACCAAAACCGCCAAAGGCGCCTACATGGTGCAGGGCCACGACGGTAAAGGCAACAAACTGACAACCCTGTGCAACGAGGAAAAGGCCCTGGCTGCCATCAAGGCCGGCGTTGCAAAACAAGGCTGGTAAACTAAAGCAAACTGGCGCATAGCAAACCGGCACAGTTGATTAATTGTGCTATTTTGTAAGCCGCCCGGTTTTTTGTAAAAAACCAGTTATTGGTTGCATCCGCCTATTCAGGCGCATTGGTTGTACCAAAATATTAAAGCCCGCAACAGCTTGCTGTTGCGGGCTTTTTATTGCGGCAAAAATGGTTTTCAATAACCCCGCTTCAGCAGGCGGAACACTTTGTCGTTTTTATCGCACTGCAGCAGGTACACTCCCGGCGGAAATTGCCCGCCCGAAAGGTCTACCCGCATCAGTGTGCCCTGGCCCGTGCCCCGCACCGGCATTGTTTTCAACACGCGGCCAACGGCGTCGGTGAGGCGCAGCGTGGCGGCTTCACCGGCAGCCAGTTCAAACATCAGGTAAAATTCGCCCACCGATGGGTTGGGGAAAACCTGCCATCCGGCATTGATATCAAAGCGCACCGACACCTGTGGCGAGTACTGTTCGCCGCCGTCCTGGTCAATAACCCGAAGCCGGTAGTGGCGCATACCCATTTTGGGCAACTCGGTGTCGGTAAATTGGTATTGCAACCGGTCCGTACTGCCTTGTGCGGCTGGCTCGCCCAGCTTTTGAAACTGGTGGCTGGCAGGTGCATCCACACCCCGCGCCACTTCCACTTCGTAGCGCAGTACACCGTTTTCGCCGGCCACATCCCATTGCAGCAACACATCTTTTGCAACGCCGGTTTTGCTAGCTTTCAATTGTACAAATTTTACCGGCAGCGAAGCTTCGCGGCTCAGCCCGCCGCTGTTCAGCCACATTTCAGTACCCCTGACGGCATCAAACTCGAGGTAGTAACCGGCATCGTAAGGCACCAGTGCTGTTTTTGCCACCGGCACATAATGCCAGAAGCCAACTTTATCATCGTCTAACGTTCCGTTTAAATGCTGTGCATCAACCGGTTTGAACAAGGTTACACCCAAGTCCAGCACCGATTCGGGCGGAGCACAGGAAGCGCAGTTGTTGGCCGCAAGCAGCAGCTTGGTCTCAGCTTCGGTAAAATAAAAACGAACCCGGACAGAATCAGAGGTGGCCCCGTCCACCACCAGGTTGCGGTTGTGATAATATTGGTCTTTTGAAAAACGAGCCTCGCCGGGATGGATATAAGTACGAACACCGGTACTTGCCAAGGATACGCCTTTGAGTTGCAGCGAAGCCAGCAGCCGGCCATTTTGGGTAAAATGCATCCACTCGTTTTGCCCACCCACATTTTGCAACACCTGCTGCCCCATCGACGGGCCGGTGTAAATGCCCATTGTGTTGTCGTACACATGAATGTCGTCCAGTGCAATGCCTTCGTTGTTCACGCCGGGATCGCTGGAAAAAACAAAACGCAGCTTTAACTGTGGCACACCAGCGGGCAGGGCCACAGTGGCCACATGCCATTTAATGTCGTTGCCCACATGCCACGAATCGCCTTGGGGGTACCAATTGGTACCTTCACCGTCAAGTTTTTGCCAGGTCTCGCCATCAGCGCTGTATTCTACCCAGGCATTGTCGCAGGCAGGCACACATTCCTCTAGGTCCATCACCACATGGAAGCTCAGCGTGGGTTGTTGCAGGTTGCCCGTTTGCAGGCAGGGCGTGTAGAGGTACGACAGTTCGTTGTTGTTGTGGTTGCCGGTGAGGTTGGTTTTCCAAACATTGCTGCCCGATGCCGCCCGGGTAATTTTAAAAGAAGCGGGCTGCCCCAATTCCCATGAATTGTTGCGGCCTTCGGAATACCAGCCGTCGTTCTCGCCTTCAAATCTTTGGAGGTAAGGAAACTGGCTGATCACCGCCTGGCTGCGCACCAGCAGTTGCAGCGAATCGTTTTGCCGCACCTCGTCGAACGGGGCGCCCAGGGCCACCCTGATCCCATAATCGCCGGGTTTGGAAAGATTCAGTTTTTGGTTAAAACTATACCGGATGGTATCATTGGCTTTGATCAGCGGTATGTTTTCGGTAGCCCAGCCGCCGCCATTGATTGAATAGCGCACCGGCACGGTAGTTATGTCCTGGCCGGTTCCGTTTACAATGGTCAGGGTCAGCTGCTCGGCTGAGCTGCGGCCACAGCCAATGGAGTCGATGCCATCAACAGAAACCAATTGCACATCGCTGCGAACCCGGTATAGCCGCAGGTCGTCGATGGTATATCCGCCGGCGTAGTTGGCCTGCACTGCGGACTTGGTGCCGGTTTGCTCCCAACGTATTTGCGTAGCGGTAGAAAAACGCTGGCCTGCCTGCGTCAGCAGGTGTGAAATGCGCAAGCTAGGCGATTGCTTAAACGTGCCGGCAACTGTTCCTTTCAATGGAAAAGTATAAGCCAGGATCCACTCATCGGCCTCGCTGCCCCGAACCCAAACGCGGTTGGCGGTGTCCATGCCATGTGCCGCCCAGGCAAAATCAAGGCGCACTTCGTTGGCGGCGGCATCATATGCCGACAGGTTGAATGTAGCCACGAGGAAATTGCGGTTGATGGCGCTCCTTTCCCGGTCGGAGTCCAGTGTTATTGCCCGATTGCCGCTTTTGGCCATACCCGAACCGGCATAACTGCGTAGCCGGCCATTAGCGGTGCCGGGGAAAAAATCAAAGCGCTCCAGCCCGGCCAATCCCACCGTAGATTGCGGTAAAGCAAATTCAGACAGGTCGTCAAAGTTTTCAAAATAAGGTGTGGTCAAATCAATGGGGTCGTTTTTCAGGTGACGCACCACGGTACGCAGCGTGTCGTTGTAAGGGTTTACATCCCCTTTGATGTTTTTTACAACGACAACAAATTCGTAAGCGCCGGTATTACCCAGGTTGGCATACGGCTGAAAATGATAGGTGTACAATCCCTGCGCTGGTATCGTTGTCTGCACCGTTTCGGAGATCCAGGTTTGGCCGCCGTTGCTGGAGTAATAAGCCTGGAACCCGGTTACTGGTGCATTGTCGAGGTTTTTGATGCGGATGGAAACCTGGGTGCGGGGTGTGGGGGCGGTGGGGGTAAACTGCCTTGCCGTCACCGGCGCTATCAGGGCGTCCAGTTTCAAATCACCATCCGAAATATTGCCGGCGCAATTGCCACCCGATGGTGTACGCACCAGCGTGGGGCAGCGTTGCCCGGCGATGCCGTTGTACATGGCCCGCACCGCCACCGGGTAGGCGCTGTCTTTTGCCAGGCCGGCAAGGGTAAATGCAGTGTCTGTTGTGGTGGCCATCGTTCGCCAGTCGGTACCCGCAAAACGCAGCACCTCGTAGCCGGTGGCTTCAGCGGCTTTACGCCACCGCGCCACCAAGTAACCTTCGCAGGAGTTGGTGAGGGAAAAACTTTTGGGTGCAATGCCCAGCACAAAAGCCTTGCTGGCTGCAATGGCGCCGCCGGCCGTTACCAGCCTGATGCGGGCCTGAGGTGCCGGTATGTTGGGTAATTTGTACCGGTAAAACTGGCTTGCCGCCGCGATGCCGGTTGCTGCGGTTTGCCAGGTGGCGCCTCCATCGGCCGAAAACTCCAGCGAAAGTGTTTGGTCTTCCAGGCCGGCCGCTTCCCACTGTACCCGCATCACTTCGCTGGTATCAAACCGTTCGCCGCCGGCAGGGGCTGTCAACAGCAACTCGTTGGGTACCAAATCATACACCACCACATATTGCTGCTTTGCAATTCCGGCCACTGAAAAACCTTTGATTTCAATAGAAAATTCAGTGGCGCCAGGATTTTTTACCACCACCTGTTCAATGTTGTTGCGGTGGTCGGCACCGGTTGTGGCGGGCGTATTTAAGGCGGCTGCAGCCGTATCCAAGATAAAAGGTAGATACTGGGTACCTCCGGCCGATAGAGTTAGGTCGAGGTCGTGTACCAGGCTGCGGCGGCTTAGGTGCGACGCCGCCGGATCGTTCCAGTACAGCATCACTTTCACTTGTGCTGTACCGGTGGGCACCGAAATGCGGTGCGTGTTTTTCTGGCCGTTGGCAATGCTGTCTTGGATGATGTGGTTTTTTTCCAAAATGTCCAGACTCCGGTTCAGGTTCATATAACCAAAGCCGTAGCGGAAGTCGGGGCCGGCATTGCCACGGTCGGAAGCGCCGTTGCACAAAATAGCTTTCAATAACGCGTTGCCCGGGTTTTTACCGCCGTGTAATTGCCGGTAACGTTCTACCAACAGCGCTGCGCCGCCTGCAACTGCAGGTGCCGCCATGCTGGTGCCGGAGTTGTTGCCATAGCCATTGGTAGGCCAGGAGGCCGCTACGTTGGTGCCAATGGCTACAATTTCGGGTTTGATGCGGCCATCCTTCACCGGCCCACGGCTGGACCCGCCATTGATCAAACCCAGGTCGTCCACATTGCCCACCGACAACACATTTTTTGCCGACTGGTAACTGCCCAACACGGTACCAAAACCTATTTCGTAAGGCTGGCAGGTGTTGCCGCCGCTATTGCCAGCAGCAAATACATGCAGCAGCGAAGGGTATAAAAACGCCTGCCCATCGAGGTAGGAGGAATAAAAGTCGTACACGCCGTTGTAGGTGCAGTTGAGCACATTGCCATACGAGTTATTGGTGATGACCATACCATGGTCGGCTACGTACTGACCGGCCTGTGTAAAAATGCCTTCAAACACCTGACTCACCACGGTGGCGCGGGGCGCAAAGCCCAGGTAGCGTTCGTCCATAACGGCGGCACCAGCAGTAATGCCGGTTACATGCGTAGCATGCCCCTGTACGCTGCCCGCAACGCGGTTGATGAGGCGGCCCGAAAAATCGAGGTGGGTTTGCACGTCGCCATTGTCGCCGATGCCCACCACCACGCCCTGCCCACTCAAGCCGCGACCGCCGTTGGCTGCACTGGCTTGCAACAAGGCCGCTCCGCTTGAGGTGCGGCTGTCTTGCAGCAAAGGCTGCGCCGGCGGAGGCTGCGGCTGCACATAGGCCACGCGGCTATGCGCCGCCAAAACAGCAATTTGCGTTTCGGAAATTTGCAGCGCATACACTGGTTCTTCGATGAATACACGTTTGGCCGTGCCAAATGATTGTAACACAGCCAAGGCTTGTGCCTCTGTAGTGCCCGGGTGCAGGCGTACCCAAACGTTTACCAGTGTTGATTTTACTGAAATACCAAAAGCCTGCGGCCAAAGCTGCGGATCCGTTTTTTGGCGGGCATTAACAGGAGTAATGCCCTGCGCCCCACTGCTGTAAGTAAGCTGCTGCCAGGTTATTGGCTTATGGATAAGGGCGGTAAAAGCGTTGCCGGGCAGGGCTTGCAATAATTCTACGCCCTGTGCTGCCAGTTGTTGCCGGGCGGCGGCATTGGGCAAAGCGGCAAATTGCAGCAGCACCAGCTCGGGCTGGCCGCTTTGCGCTAGCCTTTTATTGAGGATGTTGGCTGTAGCTGTCGCTTCTGCAGCGGTGATCTGCAGCGTGCCCGTTTTGAGCATGATGGGAGTGCCGGTTTTTTGCGCGGCAGAAAATAAAAAGCAGCAGCAGGCAATGGTAAATAAATAAGCAGTTTTCAGGCTCATGTAGGGCGGCTTGTATATTCAAAAGTAAATTAATGTGGATTGCTGGATCTGAAGTTTTGGTTGGAAGCAGTATTTAAAGCGGTGCCAGGCAGTTGTTTTGATCAATGGCGCAAAATTAAAGCATGCAGGGCAATTATTTTTCAACTCGTTACGCCGCTTTTGTGCCGCTAGCTACCGACAGGCAAACAGCCGCCGGAAAACTTTTACCTTGATGTTTTAAAGTCAACAAATGAATCCCCATTTTCCCGAATTGCTTGCCGGCGGCGACCTGCGCACTATTGGCGCCAGCAACAGCATTGTGCGGCAGGTAAGCACGCAGGAAGCATTCGATGAATTGTTTGCCTGCACCCGGCACCCAAACCGAAAGGTGGTGATGCGCAGCCTGGATGCCATTGAAAAAATAACGGCGGAACAGCCCCAGTTTTTGGCCGGGCACAAAAAGGAACTGCTCGCATTATTGGAAATTGCCGAACACAAGGAAGCTAAATGGCACCTGGCACAGTTGGTGCCGCGACTGCCATCGACCACAAATGAAACGGGCCGCGTTTGGCACCAGTTGACTCAGTGGGCATTGGATAAGGGGGAAAGCCGGATTGTGCGGGCCCTTTCGGTGCAGGCACTGCACGACCTGCTGTCACGGGTGCCCCAGTTGCAGGAAGATCTGGTTTATACCGCTACGCGGATGCATGCGGAGCAAATTCCTTCAATAAATGCACGGATCAGGAAGTTGAAACTCTTGCCAAAGAAATGATGTGTGTTTTTTAAAATGGTAGCTGCATGGTCTATAACTTCTCTACTGATGCTTTTACTTTTTACTCCTAAAAATGAAATAGGCAGGGACATCATCAACTACAGGCTGATTCAGTGCGGATGGCTACGATGGAGCTTTTGTGTAATTGTGGTGAACGACTTTTAAAGCTTGATGAGAAACGGTTGAGCATTATAAACACTACTCGTAAGTAAAACAAATGCATATAGACTTATGGCCGCATCAAAATATATTCAGCTGCAAGCACCAACCGCAAATCCAAAATCGTCAATCCAAAATCCCCTGCCTTCACTACGCTTGCACCGCTTCGCCAATTACTGCTGCATGCATGCGTTGTAAAAACACATGCAATTCATTCATCGAGTTAATCGGTTCGGCCACCAGTAAAAAGTTTTTGCCCGATTGTTTGAGACGTGCCTTGTTGGTGCCGGTTTGCACATAATCTAAAATGGATTTAAATACCGGCGCTTCAAAATAAGGCGAGTCGGGGCGGTTGATGAAAAAGCAACGCAGCACATCATCTTTCAAACTCATTTTTTCAAAGCCCAGGTCTACCGCCAGTTTGCGGCAGCGTACCGTTACAAAAAGATCGGCCACTTGCGGCGGCACATCACCAAAACGGTCATGCAGTTCGGCCTGCATCGCTTGTAGTTCTTCTTCGGTTTCGCAGTTGTCCAACCGCGAATAAAGCGACAGTCTTTCGGTGATGTTTTCTACATAACTATCCGGGATCAAAATTTCCAAGTCAGTATCAATCGTGCAGTCCTGCACAAAATCATCCTGCTTTGAAATTTCATCTTTGAACAGCTCTTTAAAGTCGGTGCGTTTGAGTTCGCGGATGGCCTCATTCAATACCTTCTGATACATTTCAAAACCAATTTCCGCCATAAAACCGCTTTGCTCCCCACCAAGCAAATTACCCGCACCACGTATGTCCAGGTCGCGCATCGCAATCTGGAAACCTGAGCCTAGCTCGCTGTGTTGCTCCAGTGTTTGCAGGCGTTTGCGGCTGTCTGTGGGCAACGTGCTCATGGGCGGTGCCAGCAGGTAGCAAAATGCCTTACGGTTGCTGCGGCCAACGCGGCCACGCAATTGGTGCAAATCGCTCAGGCCAAACTGGTGCGCATTGTTGATGATGATGGTGTTTACGTTCGGTATGTCCACGCCGCTTTCCACGATGTTGGTACACACCAGTACGTCGTATTTTTTATCAATAAAATCAAGGATGCGTTCTTCAAGTTCGTGTCCTTCCATCTGGCCATGAGCAAACCCGATGCTGAGGTCGGGGCAAAGACCCTGGATGATGGCGGTCATTTCCGCCAAACCATTTACGCGGTTATGGATAAAAAATACTTGGCCGCCGCGTTCCGTTTCAAAGTAAATGGCTTCGCGGATAAAATCTTCCTGAAACACTTTTACCTCGGTTTGAATGGGCTGCCGGTTGGGTGGCGGCGTGTTCATAATACTGAGGTCACGGGCACCCATCAACGAAAATTGCAACGTTCTTGGAATAGGCGTTGCCGTTAGCGTCAGCGAGTCTACATTGGTGCGGAATGTTTTGATCTTTTCCTTGTGTGCCACACCAAACTTTTGTTCTTCATCCACCACCAGCAAACCAAGGTCTTTGAACTTTACATCTTTTCCCAGAATGGCATGCGTACCTACGAGGATATCGATCTTGCCTTCTTCCAGCCGCTTGAGCGTTTCTTTTTTCTCTTTCGAAGTTTTAAAGCGGTTGATAAAATCCACCGTCACCGGGAAATCTTTCAGGCGGTCTTTAAATGTTTTGTAATGCTGAAATGCGAGGATGGTGGTAGGCACCAACACAGCGGCTTGTTTACCATCTACCACTGCCTTGAATGCAGCCCGCACCGCAATTTCTGTTTTACCAAAACCCACATCGCCGCACACCAGCCGGTCCATTGGATGCGGCGACTCCATGTCTTTTTTTACATCTGCTGTTGCCTTGCTTTGGTCGGGTGTGTCTTCGTAAATAAACGAAGCTTCGAGCTCGGTAGTGAGGTATGTGTCTTTGCTGAATTGGAAGCCTTCCTGTGCCTTGCGGGCAGCGTATAATTTAATGAGGTCAAACGCAATTTCCTTGACCTTTGATTTTGTTTTTTCTTTCAGCTTCACCCATGCATCAGAGCCCAGTTTGTTTACCTTGGGCACAGTGCCTTCTTTGCCGGTGTACTTCGCAATTTTGTGCAGCGAGTTGATGTTTACATACAGTATGTCGCTGTCTTTATAAATAATGCGCACCGCCTCCTGCAACTTGCCGCCCACTTCCAGTTTTTGCAAACCGCTGTACACACCCACACCATGGTCAATGTGTGTTACATAGTCGCCGGGCTGCAGTTCGCGCAGTGCACGCAGCGTAAGTGCCTTTGCTTTGTTGTACGCTTGCTTAACCTTGTATTTATGATACCGCTGAAAGATCTGGTGGTCGGTGTAGCACACCAGTTTCAGATCTTCTTCAATAAAGCCTTCATGAATGGCGGTGGCAATAGGCTGAAAATTGATCTCCGCTTTCAGGTCGGTAAAAATGCTGTACAACCGTTCGAGTTGCCGCGCATTTTCTGCAAAAATGGCCAATTGAAAACCTTTTGCTTCCCAGCTTTTCAGGTCTTTGATCAACAGATCGAACTGGCGGTTGAAAGCAGGTTGCTGTTTGGTGTGGAATTCAATTTCGGAGTAGGTGCCAGCAGCCGGCCTGCGGCCAAAATGCACTTGATGAAGCTGCGCTAATTCAGCTAAAAACAAATCGGCTGTTGTAAAATCTTGTGTGCTGATTTCTTTTTTTACCAGCGAAGCATCTTCTTCTTCCACCGCCGGTTTGTTGCGGGCACCTTTGCCGGTCATGGGCACAGCCGGTTGCTGTTGCGCCGCCAGCAGGTCCATAAACAATTGCAGGTTTTCCTCTTCAATCATCAAGCGCTCCTGCACCAGTTCCACGTCCTGCATCCAAATCACCGTGTTCTCGGGCAAAAACTGCAGCAAGGACACTTTTTCCTCATGTACAAACTGCGTATCCACGTTGGGAATGATGCTAACCTGCAGCAGCCGCCGTTCGGACAATTGCGTTTCGGGGTCAATGATGCGGATGGAGTCCACATCGTTGCCAAACAGCTCAATGCGGTAAGGCTTTTCGTTGCCAAACGAATAAATATCTAGGATGCCGCCCCGCACGGCAAACTGCCCGGGCTCGTATACAAAATCGGTGCGTTCGAAACCAAAATTCACCAGCCGCTCAAAAAGTTCGTCGGTATTGAGCACATCGTTGGTGCGGATGTGGATGATGTTTTCGGCAATGATTTTCGGCACCACCACTTTTTCAAAAAGTGCTTCGGGGTAGGTAACCAAGGCACCTACGCGGTTGCCGGTTCCATCGGAAAAACGCGTCAGCGCTTCGGTGCGCAGCATTACATGCGAGGGGTTGAGCAGCCGGTAGTTTTTTCGGTTTTTAAATGAGGAGGGAAAATAGTGCAGGTTCAGTGCACTGGTCAGGTTTTCCAGCGTGTTGTGGAAATAAGCCGCATCCTCGGCATCGTTGCACACAAACACATGATTGAGTTGGCCCAGCGACGGGTGCAGAAATGCAGCGGCCGCTACAAACTGCGATGCGCTTCCGTGCAGGTGGCTCAGGTAAATATTTTGCGGTGCGGACATGGTGAGACCGCCCACCAGCGAAAAAATGCGGGGGTTATCTTTCCAGGGCTTCAGTAAATCCTCCATCATCATTAGGGATGCAAAGATAAAGCCGCCGGAAACGGATTTTGGATTTACGATTTCAGATTTCGGATTTGGCTAACAATCCGCCTGTCAGCTTAAATCGTACATCCAAAATCGTCAATCGTAAATCATCTAACCGGGCCAACCTTTTAGTGGTTTTAATCGTAATTTACTCCGCAAACAATCAAATAGTTTTACATGCACCTGAAGCTGGTTGCCGGAAGAATCGTTGCCGCGGCATTTATAGCAATGCCTTTTACTTTTTTAAAAACCACAATCAGCTTTGGGCCGGAGCGCATTGGCGGATGGAAAGGAATTGAAGCGCTGGACGGCGAAGAGGAAGGTGAGGAGGAAGAGGAGGGCAAAAAAGCCGAGTTCAACCGGCGGCGCCTAGAGCACGAAATAAAAATGCTCCGCAACCCCATTACCGGCCGCATTCCAAAAGATTTTCACCAGAAGGAACTGGCCGCCGTGCGGCAAATAAAAATGCGCAAAGGCGCGGCACCGTTTCTCAACGGCATCAGCGGACTGGAGGGCACCCAAACCAACAACAGCTATGTAAGCCTGGGACCCAACAACGTGGCCGGCCGCAGCCGCACCCTGGCCGCCGACCGCCGCAACGCCAATATTTTACTGACCGGTGGCGTAACAGGCGGCATTTTCCGCAGCGCAGATGGCGGTGCCAACTGGACCTTTGTTTCGCCGGAAAATGAGATCCGCAGCGTTACCTCCATCGTCCAGGATCCTACCAGCCCCGACATCTGGTATTGCGGCACCGGCGAAATTTATTACCCTGCTTCGCAATCGGCCACGGCCACCACATTTGGCTATGGCATTTTTAAAAGCACCAACAACGGCGTAAGCTGGACCAAACTCAACGTCACCGCAGCAGGCTCGGAGCATATTTTCGACAACCGGTTCGACCTGGTGCATCGCCTTGCCGTGCACCCCACCACCGGCCATGTGTATGCGGCCATTCATGAGCGCATTGTTCGCTCCACCGATAAAGGCGCCACCTGGGCCACGGTGTTAACCGGCAGTGTTTCCAACAATATTTTTGGCGGCCTTACCGAGATTCATATTCCTACCAACGGGTCGGCTATTTATGCTGCTTTTTCCGGCGGCGGCCCCGATCCGCAATTGGTGAACCGCGACCGCGCCATTGCAGGCGTGTGGCAAAGCACAACCGGTGGCTCCGGCGAGTGGACGCGTATTGCCGGGGGCCAGAGAGGTCAGGCCGATTCGGTGGCAGGCTGGCGGCCTTTTGGCCGCTGGGGCCGTGTTGTGTTGCAAACAAATGGCGCCGGCAACCAGCTTTTTGTTTTGTATAAAAATGGCGAAAGCGCTGAAGACGGCGATCCTGAAGCCGACCTCTTCCGGGCCAACTTGGGTGGCACGCTGCCCAACAACGCGGCTTGGACCAACCTGAGCGCATGGGTGCCCGATGAACCCAATTTCGACGAGCCGGGCATTGACCCATACACCACGCAGTTTGAAGGCTACAACATGAGCATTGGGGTAAAGCCTGATAACAACAACATTATTTTTATTGGCGGCACCAACCTGCACCGCGTAAACCTGGCCGAAACCGACCCGGCCCGGAAGTTCCGGCGTATTGGTGGTTACGGCGGTGGGTTTTTCCCCAATGCCCAACTGGCATCGCCTTATGATAGCGACCAGAGCAACCCCAACAGCGGCGACCCGCACCACCCCGATATTCATTACATAACATACCTGTCCAACAGCAACAGCACCTTATACACGGCATCGGACGGCGGCATCCATAAAACCCGCACTTCGGATTTAGCCGATACGGTACGCTGGACCTCGATGAACAGCAAGCTGCAAACCATGCAGTACCAGTTTGTGAGCATTATTCCCGATACGGAGGCCGACTGGATCATTGGCGGTGCGCAGGACAACGGCACTTATGTAAACCTGGATGTGCCCGCCAGCCAGGAGCATATCCGCATTGGCTCGGGCGATGGCGCTGCAGCAGCGATTTCGGATTTTACCAAAACCGGCAACAACTGGAAGCAATACTGGTATTTCAGCAGCTCGGGCGGCAATATCTTCCGCTCCAATTTCGATTGGCGCCTCACCAACGGTACGCTTGATTTTGTAAGCAACAGCACCAACGATATTACCCCCAACGGCCGAAAAGAGGAAGGGCAGTGGCTAACGCTGTTCATCATGGACCCCGATTCGACAAAACACCTGTACTACACCAGCGACAACCGCCTGTACCGAACGCTGAATGCGCCATCGGTGAACGAAAATAACTGGACGGAAATTTCGGGAGTGCGGGCCGTGGTGCCTTCGGGTAGCTCTTTTTCGGCTATTGCTTTGAGTAAGATTGCCGGCCGTAGCACCGTGCCCAATAAGCGCTTGTTTTTAGGCACCGACGATGGCCAGGTGTACCGTATGGATAGTGCAGATTTAAAAGGGCCTGCCACCAGGCCGGTAAATATTACGCCTGCCACTATGGTCAATGGCAGTTATGTATCGGGCATTGCGGTAAACCCGCGCAACCCCGATACGGTGCTGGTTACGGTTTCCAACTACGACGACGGAGGCGATATTGTACACAACATTTTCTGGTCGGGTAATGCCACCAGCGCCACACCCACCTGGCAAACCATTGACGGTGAACTGGAGCCGGTATCGGCACAGAGCTGCGCCATTGTGGTAACCCGAACCAGCGTGGAATATTATGTGGGCACATCGGTAGGGCTGTACAGCACGGCCAACATTACCGGCGAAAGCACGACCTGGTTCAACGAAGGTGGTGGCATGCTGAAACGGGCCATCATCCGGTCGATGATGGTGCGGCCCGAAGACAATGCCCTGGTGCTGGGCACGCATGGCAACGGTGCGTTTTACTCGGTTATTGGCAATGCCATCAGTTATGATGGCAGCCCAACGCCGGAGCCGCAACCGGGCAGTGGCAATTTTATTACCGCCATTGCGCCAACACTTACCACGGGTGCCGTGCCGGTCAATTATTTTGTGGGCACCGCTAATGTTTCGCGTATTTCGGTGCAGGTGTTCAACAGCATTGGGCAATTGCTCTACCGCGAGGAGCGGGCTTACTCCAACAGCGGCAACTCGGTTGATTTCAGCCGCTACCCGCCCGGCGTTTATTTCCTCCGCATCCTGAGTGTGGATGGTAAGGAAAAGCGGGTGCAGAAGATTATGAAACAGTGACCAGTGATTTGTATGATTAGAAAGGATTGAAATGATCGGTTTATTATAGTACAAAAATGCCCTGCCATTTGCAGGGCATTTTCGTTGGGAATATGATGTTATTCGATTGGGTCTATTGGGTTCAATACAAATAATAAAGCGTGATGAACTTGTTTGTTTTTATAAATCTGTTGCCTTAAGGATTGCTGATAGTAGGTGAAAAGATTATCCGCAATAGGTCAAGTGTTTTGCAAGAAAAAGAAAATGCGATACGCTGATTGCACCGATGAAAAACGAAAGACAATTTACCCCGCCGACCGCCAAATCATTTCAATCCTTTCTAATCATACAGATCACCGGTTAAAAGAAGGGCCGGCAAGAATGCCAGCCCTATAGCCTAAACCGTCCGACAAAAAATATCTTGAAACTTGTTGAAGTTTAATTTCGAATTCGTCCAATTTGTTTCAACTACTATGCCATCTTTGCCCGTATCGGACTATTACGACTAAAATCGGGTATTATCCCTTTTTTGTAATTTGGCCCAAACTCCACCCATGGCCCTACAACCCTGGCGCACCGGCATCATTACCCGCATAGAACAGGAAACGCCCAACACACGCCGCTTTTGGATTCAGATACCCGAGCTGGACCGGTTCGATTTTTTGCCGGGGCAGTTTATTTCGCTGGATTTGCCCATCCACGAAAAACCGCACAAAAGGGTACGCAGCTACTCCATTGCATCGGCGCCGGATGGTACAAATACGGTAGAGTTGGTGATTGTAAAACTGGACGGAGGCGCCGGGAGCACTTATCTTTTTGAAAGGGGTAAAATAGGCTTGGAGATGCCGGTGCGTGGTCCGCTGGGCGTGTTTACGCTGCCGCAAAATATGGAGCAGGACCTGTACTTTATCTGCACCGGCACCGGCATTGCGCCGTTTCGCAGCATGCTGCATTATATCAATGAGCACAATGTGCCGCATCGAAATATCAACCTCATTTTCGGCACCCGCACGAAAGAGGATCTTCTCTATTTTGAGGAAATGCAGAGCTTAGCGCAAAAAATTCCACAATTTCAATATTTCCCCACCTTGTCCCGCGAACAGTGGGACGGATGCTGCGGCTATGTGCACACCATTTACGAACGCCTGGTGCTGGAGCAAAAAGAAGCCACCGGCGAACTGCCACCGGCATCGTTCTTTTTATGCGGCTGGAAAAATATGGTGGACGAAGCCAAGCAAAAAATACTGGCGCTGGGCTATGATAAGAAGAGTGTGCATTTAGAATTATATGGATAAACAAGTTAAAAGGCAAATGTGAAAACCCATATGTAAAGTTTTTCAAGCCAGTTTTGGCTTTTCACTTTTGACTTTTGCCTTCCTGCTCTGCCGCTTACTTTTGCCGAAACAAAACAGCCATCGCCACATCCCCCGCCATATTATCGCATCCCATTGAGTACCTGAAAGGCGTGGGCCCGGCCCGTGCCGACATGCTGAAAAAAGAGCTGGGCCTGTTTACCTTCAACGACCTGTTGCATTTTTTTCCGTACCGCCACCTCGACCGCACCAAGCTGCACAAAATCATCGACCTCACGCCAGCCATTGAGTTCGCACAGGTGCGGGGCCGCATTCAAACCATTGAAATTGTGGGCGAAAAAAGTGCACGCCGCCTCACTGCCCTGCTGCGCGACGAAACCGGCGCCATGGAATTGACCTGGTTTCAGGGCATCAACTGGGTGCAAAAAACGCTCAAAGAAGGCATGGCTTATGTGGCCTTTGGTAAGCTGGGTTTTTTTATGGGCAAGCCCCAAATGGTGCACCCCGAACTGGAAGTACTGAATGGCGAAACGGCTGCAGTAAAATCCCACCTGGATCCGATTTATTCCACCACCGAAAAATTAAAATCGCGGGGACTGGGCGGCCGCCAAATGGCCAATTTCACCGCTGCGCTGTTTACCCTCATCAGCGACCGCGACCTGCCCGAGAACCTGCCCGCCCAACTGGTGGCGCAATATGGGTTTGTAAACCGGTTTGAGGCATATCGACAGGTGCATTTCCCGGCATCGCCGCAGCAGTACGACGAAGCAGTGCGCCGCCTGAAGTTTGAAGAATTGTTCATAGCGCAGGTGCGGCTGGCCCTGGTGCGGTTGCAGCGGCATACCTCATCGCGGGGCGTGGTGTTCGATAAAGTAGGCACCTATTTCCTGGATTTTTACAATAGATACCTGCCGTTTCAACTAACCGGTGCACAAAAGCGGGTGCTGAAAGAAATAAGGCAAGATACCGCCACCGGCCACCAGATGAACCGCCTGTTGCAGGGCGATGTAGGTTCGGGTAAAACCATTGTGGCTTTGTTGTCGATGCTGCTGGCGGTGGACAATGGTTTCCAGGCCTGTATGATGGCGCCCACCGAAATTTTAGCGCAGCAACATTTTACCGCCATCAAAGAATTGCTCAAAGACATGCCCATTGGCGTGGAGTTGCTCACCGGCTCCACCAAAACCGCGGAGCGCAAACGCCTGTTGCCGCAGCTGGCCGATGGCTCGCTGAGCCTGCTCATTGGCACCCATGCACTAATTGAAGAAGTAGTACAGTTTAAAAGCCTGGGGCTGGTGGTGATTGACGAGCAGCACCGCTTTGGCGTGGCGCAGCGGGCACAGCTTTGGAAAAAAGCAGCCATTCCGCCGCATGTGCTGGTAATGACAGCAACTCCCATTCCGCGAACGCTGGCCATGACGGCCTACGGCGACCTCGATTACAGCGTGATGAACGAACTGCCGCCGGGCAGGCAACCCATTACCACCGTTCATCGTTTTGATGGATACCGGGTAAGCGTACTCGATTTTGTTCGGACGGAAATAGACAAGGGGCGGCAGGCCTACATCATTTTCCCGCTCATTGAAGAAAGTGCCAAGCTCGATTACGAAGACCTGATGCAGGGCTACGAACATGTGAAGTCGCTGTTCCCCGAACCCCGTTATTGGATCAGCATGGTGCATGGGCGCCAGCCCGCCGACCAAAAAGACTGGAACATGCAACGCTTTGTGCGGGGCGAAACTCAGATCATGGTATCGACCACTGTGATAGAAGTGGGCGTAAATGTGCCCAATGCCTCGGTGATGGTGATCGAAAATGCGGAGAAATTTGGTCTATCGCAGCTGCACCAATTGCGGGGCCGCGTAGGCCGCGGTGCCGAAAAAAGCTATTGCATCCTCATTACATCGCCCAAATTGAGCAACGATGCCCGGGAACGCATCAAAACCATGGTATCGACCAACAATGGTTTTGAAATTGCAGAAAAGGATTTAGAACTGCGCGGTCCGGGTGATATTGAAGGCACCCGGCAAAGCGGTGCAATGAACCTTCGGCTGGCCGACTTGTTGAAAGATAAAGCCATACTGGAAGCCGCAAAGGAAAGTGCCGAAAGCCTGGTTACATCCGACCCTGAGCTGAACAAGCCCGAAAACAGCAACCTCCGGAATTACCTGCAATCGATCAAAGGAAAAACGCCGTGGAGTAAAATCTCGTAAATAGTAATTACGCCAATTGTTGTTGTGCGGTTGCGGGGTTTGGTAAATGCGCCAAAGGGCATCGCCGTTTATTTGGTTGTATGAGGTTTATATATCTGATCGTTTCTATTGTGTAGGGATGTTATACCCGGTATTAAGAGTCTGATTTAATAAAGCAGCGGGGTTAAGATATTGCAGTGCTAAGATTTGCAAAACTTAAACATTTGGCTTTTTGCTGAGGTACAATAAAATGCAGTTTAAAAATGTTAACTTCAAAAGTACCTTGAGATACAAGCTTTACATACTCTTCATCCTTGCCTGCCTGCCCACCTTATTTGCCTTTGGCCAGTATTACGAGGCCGTGCAGTTTATCGAAAACAAAGGCCAGTGGGATAGCCGCGTCCGGTTTATGGCCGAAGTGCCTGCCGGCGAAATTTATATCCACCAAAACGGGTTTACCATTGTACAGCACAGCCCCGACGACTGGGAGGGCCTGGCCGAACTGCGCCACGGTCATGCCGGCCATTTGGAAGCCGTAAAAAAAGAACCCACGTCTACCCGGCCGGTAGCCATGCGGTCGCATGCATACCGGGTTGATTTTGTGGGTGCCAATACCGCTGCTGCCCTGGAGCCCGATAAGCCGCTGGCCAACTGGAACAATTATATTTTGGGCAACGACCCCAAGAAGTGGGCCTTTGAGTGTAAAATTTACCAGGGCATCACCATCCGAAATCTTTATCCCAATATCGACATCCGGTATTACTCCGAAAACGGCCGCCTTAAATACGACCTGATTGTGCAGCCCGGTGGCAACCCGGCCCTCATCAAAATGCAGTATCATGGTGTAGAGGGGCTTTCGGTAAAAAATAAACAACTGCACATTCCTACCTCCGTAGGTACGCTGAAAGAGCTGCCGCCCTACAGCTATCAGTATGTAGCAAAAGGAAAAACGGAAGTAGCCAACCGCTACCTGCTCAAGGGCAACACCGTGAGCTTTGACGTGAAAGCCTACGACCGCAACGTGCCGCTGGTGATTGACCCCACCCTCATCTTTTGCACCTTTAGCGGCAGCACCCGCGACAACTGGGGCTTTACGGCCACCTACGGTCCCGATGGGTCGATGTACGGAGGCGGCATTGCACTGGAAGGCGGTTTCCCCGTTTCGCCCGGTGCTTTCCAGCTCAATTTTGGCGGCGGCACCAATCCCGTTCCGGAAGATATTGTCATTATTAAGCTCAGCCCCGACGGCAGCCAGCGTATTTATGCCACTTATATTGGCGGCTCCACCAACGAGCAGCCCCACAGTTTGATTGTAGATGCACAAGGCAACCTGGTGATTGCCGGCCGCACCAATTCGCCCAACTATCCCACTACCGGCGACAATTTTGGTACAAACGGCGGCTATGATATTATTGTAACCAAACTCAACGCAACCGGCACGGCACTTATCGGGTCGCGGCGCATTGGCGGCACCGGCAACGACGGTGTAAACATCAACGATACCCGCAATGGTGTAAACTCGTTGCAGCGCAACTACGGCGACGACGGCCGCAGCGAAGTAATTATTGATGGCGCCAACAATATTTACGTGGCATCCAATACCCGGTCGCAAGACTTTTTTACCAAAAACGCGGTGCAGACCAGGCTCGGTGGCGACCAGGATGCAGTGGTGATCAAAATGACCCCCGATGTTTCCGACGTTATATTCAGCACGTACCTGGGCGGCACGAAAGACGATGCTGGCTATGTGCTGGCCATTAACCCCGTAACCGGCAACTTGTACGTAGCCGGCGGCACTGCCAGCAGGGATTTTCCGGGCAACAAACAAGGCAGCATTTACCCGGCAAACCAGGGCGCGTCCGACGGAAACATTGATGGATACATTGCCATTTTTACACCCAACGGTGCTTTGGAAAAAGCAACGTATATGGGCACGGCCGGTATCGACCAGGTGTACGGCATCCAGTTCGACCAGCGTGGTTTTCCATACATCACCGGGCAAACTTCCGGCTCATGGCCCGTTGAAAATGCGGCTTACTCCAACCCCGGCGCCAAGCAGTTTATTTCCAAACTACAACCCGATCTTTCGGCTTTTGTTTATTCCACTGTTTTTGGCAAACCTGCTAACGAGCCCAGCATTTCACCAACTGCGTTTCTTGTAGACCGTTGCGAGAACGTGTATGTATCGGGCTGGGGCGGCGGCGTGTCGGACCGGAGCAACCCATATAATTCCTCGGGCACCATCGGGCTGCCGGTAACAGCGGATGCTATTAAGCCCACAACGGACGGCCGTGATTTTTACTTTTTTGTATTGCAGAAAAATGCCACCGCCCAGTTGTTCGGGTCGTTCTTTGGGCAGGATGGCGCAGCATCGGACCACGTGGATGGCGGCACCAGCCGGTTTGACCGGAATGGTGTAGTGTACCAGGCCATTTGCGCCAACTGCAAACAATTTGGCAATGCGCCGTTCCCCACCACGCCGGGTGTTTGGTCGGAAAATAACCCTTCGCCGGGCTGTAACCTGGCACTGGTAAAATTTGAAATGAACTTTTCGGGTGTGCGTTCCGGTTTGCGTTCGGCCATCAATGGCGTGCCCCGCGATACCGCCGGTTGCGTGCCGCTGACTGTTGTGTTCAGCGATACGGTGCGCAACGCCGTTAGTTATGAATGGATGTTTGGCGATGGCAGCGCACAGGTAACCACCACCGAGCCTACCGCAACACATACTTATGAGCGGGTGGGTTCGTTCCGCGTGATGTTGGTGGCTATTGATTCAAGCACCTGCAATGTGCGGGACACTTCTTACATCAACATCAGGGTAGGCGATATTGAAGCCAAAATTGATTTTAACCCGGTAAAACTGGAGCCCTGCGATTCGTTTAGTTATCGCTTCGATAACCTATCGGTGGCACCGGGCAGCCAGCCGTTTACCGGCCAGTCGTTTGTGTGGGATTTTGGCGATGGTACGCCAAGGCTACGGGCAGGCAGTGCACCGGTGTTTCACAAGTTTACCACGCCGGGCACTTATAATGTCAAACTTATCCTCGTCGATTCGGCGTATTGCAATCTTGGCGACTCGGTGGTAAAAACACTTCGGGTAGCCGCCACCGTTACTGCCAGCTTTGATATTCCGGGAACCGGTTGTGCACCGTTTACCGCCGTGTTCAACAATACATCACTGGGCGGGCAAACCTTCCTGTGGTCGTTTGGCGATGGCAACACTTCTACCGAAAGCAGCCCGCAGCATATTTACACACAACCCGGTACCTACACTGTAAAGCTGGTGGTGACTGATCCGAATACTTGTAATGTAACCGACTCGGCTTCGGTAACGCTCAATGTTGCAGGCAAACCTACCGCCAGCTTTGTAGCATCGCCGCAACCACCAACCGAAAATACCCCCATCACGTTCACGCCAACTGTTTCACCGGATGTGGTGGAATGGCGCTGGTATTTTGGTGATGGCGACAGCTTGGTTACCCGTGTGGGCGGCCCCGTGCAGCATGAGTACAACAGCACCGGCAACTTCAACGCCTGCCTGGTGGTAGCCAATGCCGCCGGCTGCACCGACACGGTTTGTGCGCCGGTTGAAACCCTGGTACGCATTGCCGTGGATGTGCCCACTGCATTTACCCCCAACAGCAACGATGTAAACAGCGTGGTATTTGTGCGGGGGTATGGTATTGCCAAAATGAAATTTACTGTATGGTCGAGGTGGGGTGTGAAAGTATTTGAAACTGCCGACCGGAAAATAGGTTGGGATGGCCGCTACAAAGGTACCCTGCTGCCGATGGATGCCTATGCCTATACACTGGACGTGGAATTTTTCGATGGAACCAAGGTGACGAAAAAAGGAGATATAACCTTAATCAGATAAAGAGGGAGGAGGATTTATGAGACCAATGTTCAAGCAACTTGCCATAGCGTGGGCCTTGCTGGTGTCGGTGGCGGCACAGGCGCAGGACCTGCATTTTTCGCAATTTTTCAATTCGCCGCTGACCACCAACCCTGCCAACACCGGTTTTATCCCCGATGGCGACTACCGGCTGGGCGCCAACTTTCGCAACCAGTGGTCGTCGGTAATGACTTTGCCCTATAAAACCATGAGCGCTTTTGGCGATATGCAGGTAGCCAAAGACCGCTTTGAAAACGGCTGGGTGGGTGTGGGCGCCGTGGTGCTGCGCGATGTGGCGGGCAGCGGCAACCTGACATCCAACAAAGTGTACGGCTCGGTGGCTTACCACCAGATGCTGGGTTTTGCCAGTTTGCTGAGTTTGGGTTTTAATATCGGCTACGCCAATAAAACCATCAATTCGTCGAACCTGAAATTTCCCGACCAGTTCGATGGCCGTTTCTTCGATAATAAACTGCCTACATCTGCCGTGCTGGCCAAGAACAATGTTGGCTACCTCGACCTGCAGGCGGGTTTAAATTATGCGCTGTTCCCAACCGATAAGATTTATGTAAACACCGGCTTTTCGGTGCACCACATCAACCAGCCCACCGAATCGTTTTTTGAAAACGATGGTGTGCCCACCGATAACCGCATACCGCGCCGCTACATTGGTTTTTTAAACGGCAGCTTTATGCTGAATGACCAATGGATACTGAACCCCAATGCGTATTACACCACGCAGGCCGGCGTATCGCAGCTGGTGGTGGGCGCCAATGCGCACTACAACCTGTCGGGTGATGGTGAGAACATCCTAATTGGCGGTATGTACTACCGGCACAACGAGGCGGTGATCCCGATGATTGGCCTGGGTTATAAAGACTACATGTTCACATTCAGCTATGATGCTACGGTTTCAACCTTGAAGAATTACAACAATACCCGCGGTGCGTTTGAATTTTCGCTGGTAAAGCAGGGCGTATTCAACCAGTTCCGCGGCGACCGCAGGGCAACGATTTGTCCTTCGTTCAAAAACCTGTAACCGGTGATTTGTGGGATTTGAAATGATTTTAAGGAAGGTGTCCGCGAGGACACCTTTTCTTTTTTTAATTAACTAAGCACGCATTAAAGATGCAGTCCTTATCGAAATGACGAATTCACGATTCCCCATTCACGATTGACGTTTCACGTTTCACGATCCCCTCACCCTTCCTTCCGCTGAAATTCTCTCAAATATTCCCCGGTTTCGTTAAACAAATTTCAAGAAATCCATCTCTTCAATCCTTTTTCATCATAATAACCACCGGTTTCCCGAACTTAGCAACCCTAACAAACCGCATTTTATTTTCAATATGACAACCGCCATCCAAACGCTTCCGGTGCTGGAACAGCTCGATAACTTCCGCAGCATTGTGGGCGAACAATATGTTTTTGTGGACGAAGAATCGTTGAACAACTATGGCCACGACGAAACAGAGCACCTGCTTTTTTTGCCTGATGTGGTGATCAAACCCCGCACCGCGGAAGAGATCAGCGCCATCATGAAAATATGCAACCAGCACGGCATCCCGGTTACGCCCCGCGGCGGCGGCACCGGTCTCAGCGGCGGCGCATTGCCCCATTTGGGCGGCGTTTTGTTGTCGATGGAGCGCCTCAATACCATTTTGCATATCGACGAACGCAACCTGCAGGTAACCACCGAACCCGGCGTGATCACCGAAGTGCTGCAGGATGCCGTTAAAGAAAAAGGCTTGTTTTACCCGCCCGATCCATCATCGAAAGGATCTTGCTTTATTGGCGGCAATATTGCCGAAAACAGCGGCGGCCCCAAAGCCGTGAAATACGGCGTGGTGCGTGATTATGTGCTGAATCTGGAACTGGTGTTGCCCACCGGCGAAATCATTTGGACTGGCGCCAACGTGCTGAAAAACAGCACCGGCTACAACCTTACCCAACTGGTAGTGGGTTCGGAAGGAACGCTGGGCATTGTTACCAAAATTGTATTGAAACTGCTGCCCTTACCTAAATACGACCTGCTGATGCTGGTGCCCTTTCAAAATTTGGAAAAGGCAGGCGAGGCAGTGAGTGCCATTTTTCGGGCGGGCTTTACACCCAGTGCGCTGGAACTGGTAGAAATTGATGCGCTGAAAATTACTGCGGCCATGGTGGGTGCTTCCGTGGTTGCCGTAACCGACGATACCGCGGCGCACCTGATTATTGAAGTGGATGGCAATAACATGGATGTGATGATGCAGGACATGGAAGCCATCGCCAACCTGATGGTGGAATTTGAAGGCGGCGAAGTGTATTTTGCCGATGACGCGCAGCAAAAGGCAGAGCTGTGGAAACTGCGCCGCCGTGCGGCCGAAGCGGTAAAGCTGGATGGGTACACCGTAGAAGAAGACACCGTGGTGCCCCGCGCCGAACTGCCCGCACTGATCCATGGCGTGAAAGAGTTGGGCAAGCAATATCATTTTCAATCGGTGTGCTACGGCCATGCCGGCGATGGCAACCTGCACATCCGTATCAAAAAGCCTGGTACGCAAAACAGCCAGGAAGATGCCGAACTGCAGGAAAGCCTGCGGGCACTTTTTAAGCTGGTAAAAGGTCTGGGCGGTACCATCAGCGGCGAGCACGGCATTGGGCTGGTGCAAAAGGGCTTTATGGATATTATGTTTGAAGAAAGCCATATCCGGCTGATGCGCCAGATCAAGAAAGCATTTGACCCCAATAATATCCTCAATGCCGGAAAGATTTTCTAACCGGAAGTTGAAAATTTGAACCACGAAGGCACGAAGAAACCAAGAAGAACGAAGTAGGATTTTGGTTGTTGCGCCTGGCGCTGTTGGTAAAAAAGGCCATTCAAAAGCTACGGTTTCCGTTGCTTTTAACATGTAAAAACAACCGTCATTCCTGTCTTTGTATTCCTTTGTTCCTTCGAGTCTTTGTGGTTCAATAAAGAAACTGGTACTATGAAAAAACACCTGCAATTAATCATGCTGCTGCTGTGCAGCAGCGCCGTTTTTGCACAGCAAGAGGAAGGCAAGGAAAACCGCTGGTTTGGTGGCGGCAACTTCGGGCTTTCGTTTGGCAACTACACCTTCATTAATATTTCACCACAGGTGGGCTACCGTTTTACCGAGCGGGTGGCTGCAGGCGGTGGGGTTAATTTCCAATATGTAAGCAACCGTACCCGCCGCGGCGATGAAACCATTTCCAAGTTTAACCGCGGGGTGGGTGGCCTCAATGTATTTGGCCGCGTGTATCCCATCCAGCAGTTTATGCTGCAGGTGCAGCCTGAGGCCAATTATGTGTGGGGTAAAGACATTTACTACAACCCCCGAACCGAATATAAAGTAGGCTCGCAACTGGTGCCCAGCCTGCTCCTTGGCGGCGGTGCCGTTTTCCCAACGGGGCGCAGTGCATTGATCATTTCCATGTTTTACGATGTGCTGCAAAACGACCGCAGCCCCTATGGCCGGCGGGCCATTGTAAACTTTGGATACAATGTTGGGTTTTAAAAAACCTTTGGATAAAGAAAGGCCGGTAGCATTTGCTACCGGCCTTTTTATTGAGCGCCTGTTATTATTGAGTAACTAAAAGCGCAGTTACTGGTAATGGCCATCAAACTATTTCTGCCTGAACCCGTCGCCAATAAACGCCAGCGCATCAATCAGGCCGGTGCGCCAGTATGTCCAGGTGTGGGCACCGTCCCTGATCCGGAATTCATGGGGCACGCCTTTCTCGGTCAGTGCAATCTTCAGCAGGCAATTGCCTTTGATCAAAAAATCATCATCGCCGCAATCAATCCAGTACCGTACTTTCTTCAGGCTGTCGGCCGGCGTGGAGGCCACTATATTCAGGATTGAGTTCTTTTTCCATGCATCGTTCATGCGGCTGTCGCCTTTGAGCCCGCGGCCATACAGCTGCGCAAATGTTCGTTCCCAGGTGGCTTCGGGCATCCCTTTCATTGCGGCATCATCAAACACTGCTGCGCTGAGCGGGGCTGCCGCGGTAAATAGGTGCGGATATTTTAATGAATAAATCAGTGTTCCATAGCCTCCCATCGACAGCCCGGCAATGCCGCGGTAACGCTTTTCGGCCTTGATGCGGTAGCTTTTTTCAATGGTGGGAATAAATTCCTGCACAAAGAAATCTTCGTAAGATTCTTTGCCGTCGTATGCATTGATGTACCAACTGCTGTCGGCGTCGGGCATTATTATCACCATGGGCGGAATGGTGCCGTCGGCAATGGCTTTATCGGCCAGCCGGCCCACTTCGCCAAACTGCACCCAAGCGTTATGATCGTCGGTGTAGCCGTGCAGCAGGTACACCACGGGGTAGGAGCGCTGCGCCGTTTCGTAGCCAGGCGGCAGGTACACGGCATAGTTCACAGGGCGTTTCATCAGTTTGCTGGCTACCGTGTTTTGATCCACTATTTTACCCATTGGCTGGCCTGCTGCCAATAGCGTCATGAGCAGGAAAAGGGCGGAAAGAAAAAAGTAATGTTTGCGCATATGGTAAGCTGTTTTTTTGGAATAGGTTTTAAATGTAAGCTGCTTTCCGGAGTGGTTGCAATTAATTGTAGGCTGCTAATCAAGTGCGCATTAGCCAATTGTAAAACGGCAAATCGAAAAAATCCGATACCGGGTAAGTAGATTTACTATGTGGCTAATAGGGTTGTTCATTAGTGATTGAATAAAAACCTTTTGTGTAAACTGTTTTGGCTATAAACTGTCTTTTTTAGCGGTCTAATTTATCCGATATCCTAAAAGGCCAACGGCCGCCACTACCTATGAACTGCATTTCTACTTTGTTGGGCAACAACAATACTGCCTGCCCAAATCCGGATTTTTTTACAACAAACAATCAGACTTTCTCAAGCTCCAAAATCACTGACAAATCACGGCATATGACAGCGTTTTTGCTGACAGCGTTGTTGTTTTGTTTTGGCATGCCGCAGTTTGCTGCTGCACAAGTAAAAATTGGCGACAACCCCGAAACAATCAATCCCAACTCATTGCTGGAACTAGAAGGTTCCAACAAAGGCTTGTTGGCTCCGCGTGTGGCACTAACCGATGCTACTTTGCCAGCGCCGCTTACCGCGCCTGTTCCATCTGGCATGATTGTATACAACAGTGGCTCTGCGCTACCTGCCGGCTTCTATTTTTGGAACGGCACCAAGTGGCTGGCTGTGCAAACCACTGAGTCGGGCCGCGCCAACTATGTATTGGTTAAATCAGCCGCTGATTTACCAGCGCCAGTAAGTGGCGTTATTACCCTCAAGGCCGGCACTACTTATGAAGTGAATGGAACCATTGCGTTGAGCAATAAGATCAACCTCAATGGTTGCTACCTTGTTGGCCGTGATGCCAACAACGACCGGATCATTTATAGCGGCGCAGGTGAGCTGTTTACTGGTAATAAAGGCGGCACTTTGCGCCTGCTTACACTGAGCTCGGGCAGCAATGCCAAGCTGTTCGAACTTGCACTGCCGGCTACTGAAAATCTACTGATGCGCGATGTAATTGTAGCCGGTTGCAAGGAAGTGGGACAGATCAGTGGCGGCTACATCGTGTTTTTTAGCGTGATTCAATACAAGGCTAACACGAACGGCATCACTTATCAAAACGTCAATACCCTGCTGTTGGACAACACCGCTTGGTTTGATGATAATAAAGGCACCTTTGAAAAGTTGTCCGGTTCATTTACCCATATAAATAAACTAGGCGGCTTTAGCATGCCCATGAGTGCAAATGGCGCCACTGCTTTTGATATTTCGGCCATACCTACCATTAATGAGGCGGGCAATTTGAAGAACACCGCATTTTTGGGCACTGGCGTAAAAGTGAATGGCACTTTTACTAAAAAATGGGAGGTGGAAGCTGCCGGTATTGCTACCGAAAAAGATGCAACTGCAACAGCTAGCTGTTACATCACTACATCGGGTGCAACGGGTATTTCAAAAGCAAACACGCCGGTAAAAATCATAGGTGGAACTACCACTTCGGAGCTTGTTCGTTTTACAGCGCCACAAAGCAACCGCTTGCAGTACGATGGTACCAAAAGCCGCACTTTTATAGTGAACGCTGTATTGTCGCTTACCGGTACATCCAGCACTGCGTACACCTATTCATTTTACATTTATAAAAATGGCGTTCAAGTGCCCGGCTCCCGCCAGCGCACCAAAGTATACTCCGGTTCCGGCGATATACAAACAGTAGCCATTGTATGCACCGTTTCGCTGGCTCCAGGCGATTATGTGGAAGTATGGGCTGAGAACAACAACTCCACCGATGACCTTACCGCCCAGAACATGACCCTCATCATCAAATAATGCACTAAAATACAGCACACCCAAAAACTTTGGTCTTTGGGTATGCTGCCTTTGCTTATGAAAAAGCTTATCTACCTGTTGTGCCTTTTGGCTGCAGGTTCACATATTTATGCGCAGCAGGGGCTTACCAATGTTGGCCGCATGCAGGTGCATGGCGGCAACCTTTCTGTTGCCGGTACTTTTACCAATACATCAACGGCAAGTTTCACCAACAACGGAGCACTTACCATCAAGAGCAACCTGCACAATGCCCAAACGGGCATGACAACCGGCACCGGCACGCTGCGGCTGAACGGTACTAGTGTGCAACAAATTACCGGCACACACCCTTGGCGTACGCATCATTTAATCACACAAAACAATGCGGGTGTTTCGCTGGTAAACAAGTTGGAGGTGACGGGCCAGCACCAGTTTCTAGCCGGCGTTATCCAAACAAGCGGCACTGGATACTTGCAGTATGGCAATGACGCTACCTATACAGGTGCTGCCGACAACCGGCATGTTGACGGGACCGTTAGAAAATCTGGCACCACTGCTTTTCAATTTCCGGTGGGTAATGGCACCGTGTACCGGCCCGTAGAATTATCGTCTATTCAGCAGCAAAGCAATTACGAGGTGCGGTATGGCCAGGCTGCGCCTTACACAAATCAAATCCACAACGGCCTGGTGGCTGTATTTCCAACGGAATACTGGGAACTGCAAACCATTTCCGGCGGTGCAGCAGTGCCTACCCTCGCTTGGGATTATGCTAAAGTGGCCATGCCCGCATGGGCGCTTTCAGAGGTAAGAGTGGCCCAACTGGCCGGCACCGTATGGAGCGATGCCGGTGGCAGCGCGGTGGGGATCATCACGGGGCAAGGCTCCATTACTGCACCAGCCATGCTGTTATCCGGCCTGTACACATTTGGCCAAAAATCGGCACCGCTGCCTTTAACGCTGGTTTCATTTTCGGCTAAGCGTTCGGGTGATGCTACAATGCTGGCTTGGCAAACGGTTGCCGAGCAGGGCGTTGAGCGTTTTGCGGTGGAGCGCAGCAACGACGGTCTTCATTTCACCGAAATAGCCTCGTTGCCGGCACGCAACCGCAGCAGTGAACAGCGCTACCAATGGACGGATGCCACCCCGATCAACCGCGTGGCTTATTATCGCCTCCGGTGTATCGATTTGGATGGAAATGTAAAAATGTCGCAGGTGGTGGCCGTTACCGATGCGGTGAGCAACAGCCTTGCCTTGGTAACCAACCCGGTGCGGCATGCGGCACAAATCCGTGTGCCCGCAGAGATGAGCGGAAAGTACAACTACACCATTACCAATGCCGCCGGCCAGGTGGTGCAGCAGGGGAGTGTGGTGTTTGTAGGCGGTGGCATTGCTACATTGGCATTGGGGCAGCAGGTGCTGCCGGGAGTGTATTTCCTAAAACTAACCAATAGCACACAGGGGCAAATGTTGAGATTTGTACGGGATTAAAGTATTGAAGTTGAAACATGCTTATTTTTATACGGTTTATAAGCTACCGCTTTAATGCTCACTCACGAAACCAACAGAACAATGAAAAAGATCAGCGCATTTTTCGCAGCAGTACTCCTGCTTTCCGCCTTTGCAATGGCCGATGTATGGAAATCGGACAAGGCCCACTCGCAGCTTGGCTTTACCATTACCCACCTGGGTATTGCCGATATTTCGGGGCACTTTAAAAATTTTGAAGTAACCGTAAACGCCTCGAAGCCCGATTTCAGCGATGCGGTGTTCGAGCTTTCTGCCGATGCGGCATCCATTGATACCGACATTGAAATGCGCGACAACCACCTGCGTTCCGCTGATTTTTTTGAAGTGGAGAAATTTCCAAAGATCACGTTTAAAAGCACGGGTTTGAAGCCTGCCGGAAAAGACCGCTACAAACTGAGCGGCGACCTTACCCTGCATGGCGTAACCAAGCCGGTAACGATGGACCTGTGGTATCGCGGCACCATCGAAAACCGATCGAATAAAAAGCCCACCAGCGGTTTTCAGCTTACCGGCACCATCAAACGCTCCGATTTTGCTTTGGGCAACAAGTTTGCGCCACCCATGCTCAGCGATGAAGTGCGCATCAACGCCAACGGGGAATTTACCAAATAAGCCCGTTTGCATCACCCCGTTTTCAGCCAAAAAAGCCGGTATTTTTTACCGGCTTTTTTGCGCCATAAATTTGCGGCAGAGTTTCGGTTTTAACGGTGCAAATCACTTACTTTAGTCACTGTTATGAGCCACGACAAAAAACGAGACGCAATCATTGATGCGGCGTTGAAACGCTTTGCACATTTTGGCGTGGCCAAAACCACGATGGCAGAAATTGGCGCCGACCTGGCCATTTCCAAAGCTTCGCTCTACTATTATTTCCCCGATAAAATAAACCTCTACGCTGCAGTGCTCAAAAGCATTGCCGACAAAAGCGAGGCGGAAGATGGCCCTACGATCGATGCGGAAGCCGACCCGACTAAAGCAATGGAGCTGTTTCTGGAACGGCGCACCGATTTTATCATCAAGTACTACAACATCCTCGAGTTTTTGAAACACAAAACCGGCGTGCCCGACGAGCTGGCGCCACTGTTTGGCGAGGTGAAGGAGCGGGAACTGCGGCGCATCAATGCCATTGTTGCCAAAGGCGGCAAATCGGGCTTGTTTCAGGTTGACGATCTTGAATCAAAGGCCACGCTGCTGTTTGAGTGCCTCGAAGGTTTGCGCCATATTCACCTGGAGCGTCATTCTTCGTTTTTCCCCGATAAGTCAAAGTTCCTCTCCATCCTCAGCCGAGAAAAAGAGTTTTCACAGATTTTTTTAAAAGGTTTGGCCACAAAAAGCTGACTGATATTTTTTTTGCCTTACTTTTGACTTTTAATTGAAAAAAGTCAGAAATTCAGTAGGTAAAAAAGTAAAATGGAGCGAACGGAAAAAACTGAACACATTGTAGATGCCGCCATCAAGCGCTTTGCGCATTTTGGTGTGCACAAAACCACCCTCACCGAAATAGCCGATGACCTGGGCATTACCAAGCAGGCGCTGGCTTATTATTTCCCCGATAAACAAGCGCTTTCAGAAGCGGTTGAACATAAGATCGTTACCGAATTTTTTGCACTCCTCAGTGAGCACACCGCCGCTGCGCCCAGCACCGAAGAGGCTATGCTGAGCATGTTGGAGGTGAAAAAATCATTTTTTGATAAATACGCCATGCTGATGCAGCAGGTAGCCCCCGAAATGCTGGCCAACAACAGCCGCATTGCCGAGTCGCGCAGAAAAGTGCAAACTGCAGTGGTGGCACATATTGCCGGTGTGCTGCAGCAGGGCATTGCCAAAGGCGAACTAAAGCCGCATGATACACAGGAAACCAGCATTGTAGTGTACGACACCATGGCTGCTTACGAGCATTGTTTTATCAGCAAACAGGCAGTGCCCGATCCGCAAACATTTGCCGATATGTGTGCCCGTCAGAAGGCTGTTTTGCAATTGATCATCGCTGGCTTAAAACCCTGATCCATGGAAGCGCAGATTTTAAATAAAGCCCGCGACCTGTTTTTCAGCTATGGCCTGAAAAGCGTGTCGATGGATGACCTGGCGAAAGAGGCGGGTGTGTCGAAAAAGACCATTTACCAGCTGGTGGCCGATAAGGCCGAACTGGTGACAAAAGTGGCTGCCCACCTGATGGAAAGCCATAAAGAAGAAATGGAACATTGTTTTGCCACAGCGCAAAACGCGGTGGAAGAAGTGGCGTTGCAAACCGATTTATCGTTTGCCCCGCTGGCGTCTATCCGCTACTCGTTTTTTTACGACATGGAAAAATTCTTTCCGCAGGCCTGGCAGCTGATGGTGCACGGCCGGCAGCAAAACCTGTTGCCCAACATTACCCGCAACCTGAAAAGGGGCATACAGGAAGGTGTATACCGCCCCGACCTGGACCTGGAAATAACTCCGCTGATCCGCTTGCAGCAATTGCAATCGGCGCTGGAGCCAGGTGCTTTTCCCGACCTGCAAAACAACCAGCAACTGCTGCTGCAGCGACTCACGAGGTTTTACCTGCATGGTATTACCAGTGCCAACGGCAGCGAGCTGATCAAAAAATATTTAACCGAAAACAAATTATAAACCCGAACGATGAGCAATAAAGAAGGATCAAAACAACGCAAATGGGGCAAGCGGTGGGGACTGCTTACTGCCCTGGTGCTGATGCTGGGTGCCGCACAGGCACAGGAGCCGGTGCAACTGACCCTGAAGGATGCATTGAAATATGCGCTGGAAGCCAACCAGGATGCACGTAAGGCCAACCTGGACGTGGAAAACGCCCAGTACCAGATCGATGAGGTGCGTTCCCGCGCCTTACCCCAGATCAATGGCTCGGCTGCAATGACGTACAACGCCCTGCTACAGCAAAGTGCCCTGCCCAACATTTTTGGGCCCAACCCCAATCCCAACGAAACCATCCTGATCGCATTTGGCCAGAAGTGGAATGCCAACGCCGGCGTTGCGCTGTCGCAGGCCCTGTTCGATAAGTCGGTGCTTACCGGCCTGAAAGCAGCCCGCACCACGCAGGAGTTTTACCGCGTAAATGCGCAGCTTACCGAAGAGCAGATCATTGAGCAGGTAGCTACCAACTATTACCAGTTGCTGGTGCAGCGCCAGCAGGTAGGCGTGCTCGATACCACCATCCGCAATACCCGCCGGGTGCAGGATGTGCTCCAGGGCTTGCTGGAAAATGGTTTGGCTAAAAAAATTGACGTGGACCGGGTACGGGTAAACCTATCGAACCTGACCAGCCAGCGGCAACAACTACTGAATGGCGTAACCCTGCTCGAAAACCAGTTGAAGTTTTTGATCGGTATGCCCATTCAAACCCAAATTGTGGTGCCCGATGTGGCCCGTGGCGATATTCAGCCCCGCGCTGTTCCTTCAAACGAACCCGCCAACATCGATAACCGCCTGGAGCTGCAAATTCTGAAACGCCAGGAAGAGTTGCTGACCTATCAAAAAGAAGCATACAAATCGGAATACTATCCCAGCCTGTCGCTTTCGGGCAACTACTCTTACCAGGGTATTGGCAACAAAGTGCCGGTGTTCAAAGGACCGTCGAAAGGCGTAAACTGGTTTGATGTGGCCGCTGTAAGCCTCAACCTGCGCATTCCCATCTTTAATGGTTTTGCTACAAAAGCAAGGGTAAAACAAGCCGATGTAAGCATCCGCAAGGTGGCCGAAGACATCAGCAAAACCTCGCTGGCGCTGAACCTGGCATTTGAAAACGCCAAAACCCAGATCAACAACAGCATCATTACCCTCAATACCCAAAAGGAAAATGTGGAGCTGGCCGAAGAGGTTTATTTCAATACCCAGAACAACTACAACAACGGGCTGGCCTCACTTACCGACCTGTTGAATGCCGAAACATCACTGACCGAAGCCAACAATAATTACTCGGCTGCCCTGCTCAACTACCGCGTTGCGGAAATCCAGTTGATCAAGAGCCAGGGGGGCCTTAAATCACTTTTAAATTAAAAGCAATACATAGGAGCAATGAGAAAGAATAACATCATGAGAACCATCCTGACTGTGGCCATCCTGGCCGGCACCCTGGTGTTGATTGGTTGGGTACTCACCAACAATAAAAAGAAGAACGCAGAAAAAACTGCCATCGTTGCCGAGTCGGGTACTACCGATGTGGCCGTACGGATCAGCCCGGTGCAGAAAGAAGCGGTAACCACCGACTTTAGCGCCAACGGCAATTTTGTGCCGGGGCAGCAACTGAATTTTGCCGCCGAAAACTCGGGCCGTGTAACCCGTGTGCTGGTTGATGAAGGCAGCCGTGTACGCAAAGGCCAAACCCTGGCCATCATCAAAGCCGACGTGCTGAACATTGACCTGGAAAGCGCACAGGCAGCTTACCAAACTGCAGCCCGCGACCTGCAGCGTTATGAGAACGCTTTTAAAACAGGTGGCGTTACCCAGCAGCAACTGGACCAGGCACGCCTGCAGGTGCAAACGGCCCAATCCCGTGTAGCATCTGCGCAGGTACGTGTTGGCGATGCCAACATCCGTTCTTCAATCAATGGCATTGTAAACAAACGCATGATTGAACCCGGTGCGGTAGTAGCGCCTGGAACGCAACTGTTTGAGCTGGTAGACGTATCGAAACTGAAGCTGAGCGTAACGGTAAATGAAGCGCAGGTGGCCAACCTGAAAGTGGGCGACAAAGTAGATGTGAAAGCATCTGTTTTCCCCGACCTCAACTTTGGTGGCACCGTAACCTTTATTGCCCCCAAGGCTGATGCTTCGCTGAACTTCCCTATTGAAATAGAGATCGCATCCAACCCCGGTGGTAAACTGCGGGCCGGTATGTACGGAACTGCGCTGTTTGATATGGCCAATGCGGCTCCCGTAGTTACCATTCCCCGTTCGGCATTTATTGGTAGCGTAAGCTCCAACCAGGTGTTTGTTGCCGAAGGCAATGTAGCCAAGATCCGCAACGTAGTGGCCGGCCGTGTGCTGGGCGAAAAAGTGGAAATACTGCAAGGCCTGAACGAAGGCGAGCAGGTAATTACCAGCGGGCAGATCAACCTGGCCGATGGCAGCAAGATCGCGGTGATTAAATAAGCGTTGACAGATGATAGTTGACAGTTGGTAGTTGATGGTTTTTTACTGTCAACCGTCAACTGCCATCCCCCAACTAAAAAAGAACTTATAAATGAAACTAGCAGAAGTATCCATAAAACGCCCCACGCTGGTCATCGTACTGTTTACGGTACTGATCCTGGGTGGGTTGTTAAGCTATTCTTCGCTGAACTACGAGCTGCTGCCCAAGTTCAGCCCCGCGGTGGTATCGGTTACCACCATTTACCCCGGTGCTTCGCCTTCGGAGGTGGAGAACACGGTATCTAAAAAAATTGAGGATGCGGTATCCTCGATGGAAAACATCAAAAAGCTCGACACCCGGTCGTTCGAAAGCCTGTCGTCGGTGATCATTACCCTCAACAGCGGCTCCGATGTGGACTATGCGCTGAACGATGCGCAGCGCCGCATCAACGCCATCCTCAAAGACCTTCCCGAAGACGTAGACCCGCCTTCGCTGAACAAGTTTTCGCTGGATGACCTGCCCATTATGACCTTATCGGCTACCGGCAAACTGGATGAGGCCGCGTTTTACGACCTGATGGACAAACGCATTGCGCCGGTGCTGAGCCGTGTGGAAGGCGTGGCGCAGGTAAACCTGATTGGTGGCCAGGAGCGTGAAATACAGGTAAGCATCGACGCCCAAAAGCTGGAAGGCTATGGCCTGTCGCTGCTCGCGGTGCAAAATGCCATCCTGCAATCGAACCTCGACTTTCCTACCGGTAGCGTACAAACCCGCGATCAGGACGTGCTGATTCGCCTGTCGGGCAAATACAAGGACGTAGAAGAGCTGCGCAACCTGGTGATTGCAACTCCTAACGGTGCACAAATTCGCCTGGCCGAAGTAGCCGATGTACAGGATACGCAGAAAGACGTTGAAAAAATTGCTCGGGTAAATGGACAAAGCTCTATTGCCGTGCAGGTGATCAAACAGTCGGATGCTAACGCCGTAGGTGTGAGTGAGCAGATCCGCGCCAGCATCGAAAAACTACATGTAGACTATGCCGCACAGGGCCTCAATATTGCCGTGGCCAACGACTCCTCGGTGTACACGCTGGCCTCCGCCGATGCGGTGGTGTTTGACCTGATATTGGCTATTGTGCTGGTGGCGGTGGTAATGTTGTTCTTTTTGCACAGCATCCGCAACGCCCTTATTGTAATGGTGGCCATCCCGGCTTCGCTGATCGCCACTTTTATTGGTATGGCGCTGCTGGGCTACACCCTCAACCTGATGTCGCTGCTGGCGCTTTCGCTGGTGGTTGGTATCCTGGTGGATGACGCCATTGTGGTGCTAGAAAACATTTACCGCCACATGGAAATGGGTAAAAACCGGGTTCGGGCGGCTTACGATGCCACCAAGGAGATTGGTTTTACCGTTACATCCATTACGCTGGTAATTGTGGTGGTGTTTGTGCCTATTGCCCTGAGCACCGGCCTGGCGGCTGATATCATCAAGCAGTTTGCGGTTACGGTTTCTATTGCCACTTTGCTGTCGCTGCTTTCATCGTTTACTATCGTGCCCTGGTTGTCATCGCGTTTTGGTAAACTGGAGCGTGTTTCCAACAAAAACATTTTTGGCCGCATCATCATTGGTTTTGAAAACGGATTGAACCGTTTTACCAACTGGGTAAGCAATATCCTGAAATGGTCGCTGGCGCATAAAAAAACAACGCTGGCCCTGGTGTTTGGGTTGCTGTTTGCTTCCTTCTACCTGTTGGGTGCCGGCTTTATTGGTGCGGAGTTTTTTGCAAAAAGCGACCGTGGTGAATTCCTGGTGCAAATAGAAATGCCGAAGGATGCGTCGATTGAGCAAACCAATGCCATGACGCAACGTGCAGAGGCCTATTTGCGCAATAAAAAAGAGGTCACCAAGATCATTTCCACTGTTGGTCAGTCCAGCGATGGTGGTTTTGGTGCCGCACAAGCCACTGCCTACAAATCGGAGATCAATGTGCAGATGGTAGATAAAAAAGATCGCGAAGACCCATCGAACATTTACGCGGCCAAGATCAAAAAAGAACTGGAGCCGCTGCTGGTAGGCGCCAAGGTAAAAACCGTTCCGGTGAGCATTTTGGGCTCCGCCGAACAGGCGCCGCTGGCCCTGGTAGTAACCGGTCCGGAGCTGGATAGCGTGATGGTATTTGCCAACGCTGCACTGGCCGAACTGCGCAAGGTGCAAGGCGCTACCGAAATGAAGTTATCGGTAGAAGCCGGTAACCCCGAGATCAATGTGCAGGTAGACCGTGATAAAATGGCTGCACTTGGCCTTTCGCTGAGCACGGTGGGTGCTACCATGCAAACCGCATTCAGCGGCAACACCAATGGTAAGTTTCGCCAGGGGGAGTACGAGTACGACATCAACATCCGCTACGGCTCATTTAACCGCCAAAGCATACAGGATGTAAGCAACCTGCTGTTTGTAAACAATACAGGCCAGCAAATTCGCCTGTCACAGTTTGCAACGGTTAAGGAAAGCTCGGGCCCCAGCCAGCTGGAGCGCCGCGATAAAAGCACTTCGGTAACCGTGCAGGCCCAAACCGTAGGCCGCCCCACAGGTACTGTTGCCGCCGAATGGCAGGCTGCCTTTGATAACCTCCGCAAGCCTACTGGCGTAAGCTATGTGTGGAGCGGCGATATGGAAAACCAGAGCGAAGGTTTTGGCTCGCTGGGTATTGCCCTGCTGGCGGCCATTGTGCTGGTGTACCTCATCATGGTAGCGCTTTACAACTCTTTTGTATACCCGTTCGTGGTACTGTTCTCGATTCCGTTGTCCATCATTGGTGCCTTGCTGGCACTGGCGCTGACCAACAACTCGCTGAACCTGTTTACCATCCTTGGTTTGATCATGTTGATTGGTTTGGTGGCCAAAAACGCCATCATGCTGGTTGACTTTACCAACCAGCGGAAAGCCGAAGGAGCCAGCACTTACCAGGCGCTGCTCGATGCCAACCATGCCCGTCTGCGTCCCATCCTGATGACCACGATTGCGATGGTGATCGGTATGCTGCCCATTGCCATTGCATCGGGTGCCGGTGCGGAGTGGAAAAACGGCCTGGCCTGGGTAATCATCGGTGGTTTGATTTCGTCACTGTTCCTGACCCTGGTGGTGGTGCCGGTGATGTACTCCATCTTCGATAAGATCATCATCAAAGTACGCCGCGGCAAGGCCGACCTGCCTGTGGAAGAACTGATGGTGGAAGACTACGAAGAGCAGGAAGTGCACGAAGGACATTTTAAGCCCGCACATGCATAGCATGGTGTTATATCGTTTCATTGTTTGGTTTTAGTTTGGTAAAATGCAGGGGCCTTGTGCCCCTGTTTTTTCACAACCAAGTCAGGAAATTAGGGAAAGCTTTTTTGTAAAAAAGTTGAGTAGATTGGAGTTGCGCATTTTGCAAAAAACAGTTACGCTGGTTGGGATGAAAGCATTTTCGTTTCAACATTGGGGCAGCAACTGCATTGGTCTTTTTTATGAATCGTTGCGGGTTTGATGCAGCATTAAGTGAGGCAAACTCGTCTATTTAAACGAATACAAAAAGAGCGGGTCCAAGCCGTTCGGCCACCCGGTGGTGCAGCATGGCAGGCCGGCAATCCCGCCATTGTGCCGCGGTTCCTGTTAACATTTTTTTACGCCTTTGCAGCAGCGTAGCTTCAGGAAAATTGTGGGTTTGGTTGTATTTTGTTACGCTGCCTTTGAAATAACTCTGTGATGAAAATTGGAGGTGATATGAGCAAATTGCGTTGGTTGCTGTTGGTGCTTTTTGCCGCATGGAACATGCAGGGCAAGGCGCAGAACCTTGCCTTTCAGTCGGGTGAAAAAATTTCCTATGTTGTGTTTTACAATGTAATGGGCATTTATGTAAATGCAGGCAATGCCACTTTTTCCGCATCGCGCCGCTCCTATGAGAACAACGATGTTTTTCATCTGGTGGGAGAGGGCGTTACCAATACCCGCTACGACTGGATATTTAAGGTACGTGACCGCTACGAAAGCTATTTTGATACGCAGCGCATGCAGCCGCTGAAGTTCGTACGCAACGTGCACGAAGGTGATTACAAAAAATACGAGGAAGTAACTTTTGACCACCACAACCGCGTGGCTACCACCACCAAGGGGGTAGTAAAAGTGCCGCATGCCGTGCAGGATGTGATTTCGTCGCTGTACTTTGCCCGCAACCTTGATTTTAGCAAGCTGCGCTCCGGCGACAAAGTGCCGTTTAGCATGTACCTCGATAATGAAGTGCACAACATGCACATCCGCTATATGGGCAAGGAGCGGATTAAAACCCGCTACGGCACCTTCCGCGCCATCAAGCTCAAGCCCTTGCTGCTGAAAGGCGAAACCTTCAATGGCGGCGAGGACATGACCATTTGGGTAACCGACGATGCCAACCACATCCCGGTGCGCATTGAAAGCCCGCTAACTGTAGGCAGCGTAAAAGTTGACCTGATGGGGTATCAAAACCTGAAACACCCGTTTACTGCACTGGAATCGAAGCGATAGATATTTAAGTAGAAATACAAAAGGCAAAATTCAAAAGAGGTTTCTGAACAAGCAGATTCCCTTTTTGACTTTTGCCTTTTTAATTTTTACTTGTCACAGGTATTGCAACAAATCTCCCGGTTCGTTCAGCACTGTTAACGCTTCTTCTATTTTCCCGTACAACAGGCCTTCGTCCTGCAGCAATTGCAGGTGTTGGAGCAGGTGGTTGTAAAATCCGCCGCTGTTCAGCAGAAATACCTTTTTATCGTGCAGCGCCAGCCCATTCCAGGTAAGCATTTCAAACAATTCGTCCAGCGTGCCGAAGCCGCCCGGCAAAATAATGGCCGCATCGCACAACTCGTACATCAGCCGTTTGCGCTGGTGCATGTTTTCCACCACAGTCAGCTCCGAAATCCCGGTGTGCTGCGTTTCCCATTCAATAAGCCGTGTGGGAATGATGCCCCGCACCGTGCCACCCCCAGCCATACAGGCATCAGCCACACAACCCATCAGCCCGTTTTTGCCGCCGCCATAAATCATGGTAATGCCTTTCTCTGCCATCAGCCGGCCCATTTCGGTGGTGTGGGTAGTAAATAGCGGGTTGTTTCCATACTTCGATGCGCAAAACACCGCCATTGATTGGATGCCCATTGATGATTATAAATTTTAGGCAGCAAAGGAAAACAAATTTTTCCCCCATAAAAAAAACCGCTTCTTTGCAGACGCGGAGCGGGGAAGAGTTGACAGTTGACAGTTAGTAGTTGATAGTGGGGAGTATGCGGCGTGTAATGGTTTTACTGATACCTGGTGCCTGCATTACAGAGATTAATTAGAAACAATTAATTGTTTCATCCGGCTGTTTACTCTCAACTACCAACTGTCAACTGTCAACTCCTCCCTCCCTCCGCATTCAACCCAACCCGTTCATATGTCTGCAACCCTGTTGTTTTCTTTTGTCATTGGTTATTTCCTGTTGCTGCTGGTGGTGGCTTATTTTACATCGCGCAACTCCAACAACGATTCTTTTTTCATTGGCAACCGCAGCTCCAACTGGATGCTGGTGGCCTTTGGTATGATCGGCACATCGCTCAGCGGCGTTACGTTTGTGAGTGTGCCCGGCACGGTGGGCAGCGCCGGACTGCAATATTTCCAGGTGGTCATCGGTTATTTTCTCGGCTACATTGTCATTGCCTACGTGCTGTTGCCGTTGTATTATCGTCTCAATCTTACTTCCATTTACAACTACCTGGAGCAGCGCTTTGGCATGGTGAGCTATAAAACCGGCGCTACCTATTTTATCCTTTCCCGCACGCTGGGCGCCACGGCCCGCATGTACCTGGTGGTAAACATCCTGCAAATCTTTATCCTCGATTCGATGGGCGTGCCGTTTTGGGCCACGTCGCTCATTATCCTGCTGCTCATCCTGCTCTATACTTTTGAAGGTGGTGTAAAAACCATTGTGTACACCGATACGCTGCAAACCTCCTGCATGCTCATTGGGCTGGTGGCCTGCATCATTGCTGTAATGAGCAAAATGGACCTGAGCCTGGGTGCTGCCGTCAGCCAGATGAGCGAAGCGGGTATGACCACCATCTTCAATACCGATCCAAAATCGCCGGGTTTTTTCCTGAAACAAATCATTGGCGGCGCCTTTATTACCATTGCCATGACGGGCCTCGACCAGGAAATGATGCAGAAAAACATCTCGGTGCGTACGCTGAAGGACTCGCAGAAAAACGTGATGACCCTGAGCGTGGTGCTGCTGTTTGTAAATGGACTGTTCCTGCTGATGGGCGGATTGCTCTACCTCTATGCCGGTTCCATTGGCCTCGATGTAAAAGGCGACGACCTTTTTCCGGCCATTGCCCTGGGCAATTACCTGTCTACCGGCATCGGCATCATCTTCATTATCGGGCTGATTTCGGCACTTTTTCCATCGGCAGATGGTGCGCTTACCGCACTGACTTCTTCTTTTTGCATCGACATACTGGGATTGAAACGCCGGGACGACTTAAATGAAAAAGGACGCAGGCGTACCCGCCTCACCGTGCATCTTACGTTTGCCGTGGTGTTTTTTCTGTGTGTAATGATGTTTAAATGGATCAACGACAAAAGCATCATTGACGTGATCCTGAAAGTGGCGGGTTACACTTATGGGCCACTGCTGGGGCTGTTTGCCTTTGGCATTCTTACCCGCCGCACCATCAACGACCGGCTTTCTTTGGTGGTGTGCATTGTGGCGCCACTGCTGGTCATTGGCCTCGACCTGATCAACAACGCCGAGTGGTTTGCCGGTAAATTAAAGCTCGCCGAAACATCGGCCGCTGCGCTGAAAGATTTTTCCAACAACTTGTTTTACGGCTTCCGCATTGGTATTGAACTGCTCATCATCAATGGCGCACTTACGTTTTTGGGGCTGTGGCTCATTTCGAAAAAAGCTCCGGAAGTGGCTAAATTAGGTTCACGCAAAGGCGCAGAGCTTTAGGCATAAGGCGCAAAGAAATTTTTGTGAGAATGTCCTTCTTGGTGCTCCTTTGTTTCTTAGCGCCTTTGTGGTTCAAAACTTTGCGTCTTAATACTAACCTTTGCGTCTTTGCGTGAAAACCATGGAAATACTCCCCGAAATAGTACTCGAATATGCCGAAAGGTTCACTTCTGCCGAAGACGAACTGCTGCAGGAAGTTAACGAGTACACCGTAGCGCATCACCCCAAGGCGCACATGCTGAGCGGAAAGGTGCAGGGAAAATTTTTGGAAATGATTTCCTGCATGCTCAAACCGGCTCGGGTGCTGGAAATCGGAACTTTTACCGGCTACAGCGCACTCTGTTTGGCCAAGGGGCTGGCAATAGATGGCCAGCTTCATACGTTTGAACTACGCGAAGCGGACGCCGCCGTAGCGCAGGATTTTTTTAACAGGTCTGTTTTCAAAGAAAAAATTTTCCTGCACATCGGCGACGCCCACCAGATGATCGGTGAACTGGACGAAACCTGGGATTTGGTGTTTATCGACGCCGACAAGACCGGTTACGAGGATTATTTTAAGCTCGTTTTGCCAAAATTGCGGCCTGGTGGTTTTATCTTCGTTGACAATACGCTCTTTCACGGACAAGTTTTAGAGGAGGAGATCAGGGGCAAAAATGCGTTGGCCGTGCACCGGTTCAACGAGTTTTTGCGACAGCAAACCGGCATTGAGCATGTGCTGTTGCCCCTGCGGGATGGATTGACCCTTGTTCGTAAACTGTGATATTTTGCGGTTACCTGTGTCGGAAGATTTTGCCGGGTGTAGCCATTAACCACAATCGATAACCAAAAACACTTTATTTTTTTGCACAGCCTCCCGGGGCTGCGCACCAAACCGTGTACTATCCAAATGAAAAAAAGCCGTTTCCCCATCCTGCTTGCCTTGCTGCTTACCGCGCAGGCCACCTTTGCCCAATCTTCTGCAGTTATTCGCACCTATGTAATGCAGTTTAAAGACATTGCCATTGAAGAAATGAAACGCACCGGCGTTCCGGCTTCCATTAAGTTGGCGCAGGGTATTCACGAAACCATGGCGGGCCAGAGTGTGCTGGTGCGCAAATCGAACAACCATTTTGGCATTAAATGCAAAGAAACCTGGACCGGCCAGTCGGTAAAACACGACGATGATGCGCCGCAAGAGTGCTTCCGCAAATACGACCTTGCTGCCGAATCTTACCGCGACCACTCCGAATTTTTGCGTACCCGCAAACACTATGCTGCTCTTTTTGAGCTGGATCCCACCGATTACCGGGGCTGGGCTTATGGTTTAAAAAAAGCCGGATACGCCACCAACCCCAAATATCCGCAGATCATTATCAAGCTGATCGAAGATTATAACCTGCAGGATTATTCGCTCATTGCCTTGGGCCAAAAAACCGAAGGTCCCGATGTGCTGTGGGCACAGCAGGGCACCACGGTGCCACAGCCGCAGCAGGCCATTGTTGCCGTGGCAAAAGAAGCCGCGCCACAGCCCGTGGCTGCTCCCAAGCCGCAGTATCCTTCCGGCGTGTTTCGCATCAACGATACCAAAGTGATCTGGGTAGCCGCCGGCACATCTTACCTGAGCATTGCCGAAGAACACCATATTCCGCTGGCCCGCCTGTTCGATTTTAACGACATGCCCGTGCAGGAAACCGCCACCTCCGACGGCCTGGTTTATTTGCAGCGCAAGCGCAAAACCGGCAGCGCCGAAGCACACAAAGTAGCTTTTGGCGAAAACCTCCACAGCATTGCACAGGCCGAAGGCATCCGCCTCGAAAGCTTGTTGTCGCTGAACCATTTGGAAAGCGGCATGCAACCCGAAATTGGCGAACTGCTGTTTTTAAAAGAAAAAGCACCGGCTATGCCCCGCCTTATTACTGCCACCGCCCAGGTATCGGTGCCCCAGATGGCAGCGCTGGCATCGGGTCCGGCGGCAGCAACCGTTGGTGTGGAAGAAGCCGAAGGATTTTCGGAGCACGTGGTGCAGCCTAAAGAAACGCTGTACGCCATTGCCCGCCGCTACTCGGTAAATGTGCAAGACCTGATGAAATGGAACGAGCTGCAGGATGGCCATCTTAAAAGCGGGCAAACGCTGCGCATTAAAAAATAAATGGAAACAGTACACGTCAAGGACCGGAACTTTGGTACCTATCTCACCGAAGCCATGATCGCTGAAAAAGTGGCCCTGCTGGCTGCGCAGCTCAACCGCGATTATGCCGGCAAACAGCCGCTTTTTATTGCCATTTTAAATGGCGCTTTTATGTTTGCCTCCGACCTGTTCAAGCAAATCAACATCGACGCAGAGATATCGTTTATCAAGCTGGCTTCTTACAAAGGCATGAAGTCGAGCGGCAACGTGATCACCGCCATTGGGCTGGAGCAGGACCTGTACGGCCGCGATGTGATCATTGTGGAAGACATTGTAGATACGGGTAAAACGCTGTATCATTTTTTGCCGCAGTTGCAGCACCAGCACCCGGCTTCGCTAAAAATTGCCGCCCTGCTGCACAAGCCCGAGGCCACCAAGTTCCCGCTGCAGATCGATTATGTTGGTTTTACCATCCCCAATAAGTTTGTGGTAGGCTACGGCCTCGATTATGATGGCCTGGGCCGCAACCTGAAAGAAATTTACCAGCTGGCGCAGGAGTAGCGTACCGTCTTCTCCCGGCAATAGAAATGATTGATGCAGCACCGATGCGGCGTGGAAAAAGCGTGGCAGGTGCTGCATTTTTTATAGGTCGTTGAGCAACATACCGGGCCAGACATTTTTGGAGCGTTGCCGGCGCTAAATTCGTACTTTGCAAATACTATCTGCTGCCGTGAACCTGAAAAACCTTATATACTTTTCGCTGCTCATCCTGTTGCCCCGTTTGGGCATTGCGCAGCAGGTGTATGTTCGGGGCGAGGTAACGGACGAGCAGGGAAAGCCGCTGCCCAACGCCGCCATTTTACAACACAGCACCCGCTTTGTTTTTTACTCGGGTGGCACCGGCGGTTTTGGAGTGCTTTGTCCCAAGTCCACCGACTCCCTTACTTTTTCAATGGATGGCTACCAAAGCCTGAAGCTACCCGCCGATGCGGCGCAATACCTGAAAGTGGTGCTCAAACGCAAGCAGGTAACTGCCGGCTCGGTAACCAAGCTGGCATCGTTAACGCAAAACCTTACCCGCGAATGGCAGCAGCCCTGGCTTACCGGCGATGAAACCTATGTGTCGCTGCTGGAAAATGGTTTTGTGCCTGCGGCTGGTTTTCCATCCACCGGTGTCCGGCTTAATATCGACCGCGCCTCGTACAGCAATGTGCGGCGTTTTTTAAAAATGAGCACCCAGGTGCCGCCCGATGCGGTGCGCATCGAGGAAATGCTCAATTACTTCAACTTTCGCTACGAGCCGCCGCCTGCAGGGCAAACTTTTGCCATCAGGCCGGTGCTCACCGAGTGCCCTTGGAATGCTGCCAACCGCCTGATGTTTGTGCAGGTAGCCTCGCGGCAGGTGCCGCTTGATAGCCTGCCACCCACGCATCTTACTTTCCTCATCGATGTTTCCGGCTCCATGGATATGCCCAACCGGCTGCCGCTGCTGAAAACCGGTTTTCGGAGCCTGGTGCAAAACCTGCGGCCTGTTGATTCGGTTTCGATTGTGGTGTATGGCGGATCGGTAGGGGTGTGGATGCCCACCACCGGCGGCGATCAAAAAGAAAAAATTTTTCGGGCCATCGACAGCCTGGAGCCGGGCGGCGCTACGCCTGGCGAAGCCGGTGTAAAACTGGCATACCGGCTGGCGCAAACCCATTTTATCCGCAACGGCAACAACCGCGTAATACTGGCAACTGATGGCGATTTCAATGTGGGCCTTCGCTCCGAATCGGACCTGGAAGAACTGATCACCAAGCACCGGCAAACGGGCATTTACCTTACCTGCCTGGGAGTGGGCATGGGCAATTATAAGGATTCCAAAATACAGGCGCTGGCGCAAAAAGGCCACGGCAATTTTGCCTATATCGACTCGTATGCCGAAGCGGAAAAAGTGCTGCTGCAGGAGTTTATGCAAACCCTGTACACGGTGGCCGATAATGCTTCCTTTACGGTGCAGTTTGATCCGTCGGTGGTGCAACAGTACCGCCTTGTTGGGTTCGATAACAAAGTGGGTGCTTTCCGCGATTCGCTGGCTGCCATTGAAGGCGGCGAGATCGGGTCGGCTTATTCGTCGGTACTCATTTTTGAAGTGGAGCCGGCTACCTCGTTTACCGTCCCGGTTCAGCCTGCACAGTTTCAACTCCTCTACCGCCTGCCCAACCAGAATAAAGTATTGCAGGTAAACGAATTTCCACGCATTACCGAGGTACCTTGGGCACAACTGAACCGCGAGTACCAATTGGCCGGTTCGGTGGCCCTATTTGGAATGTTGCTGCGCAACTCGCGGTACACTAAAAACATTTCGTGGGACCAGGTAATGAGCCTGGCAGCCGCTGCAGCCGACAAGGAAAATAAATCGCAGCAGGAGTTCTTGGAAATGATCAAGCTGGCGAAGGGCATTTATGGCAAAAAGAAACGGGGCAAGGGATAGAATATACATCACTAGTTTTTCCCACAATCACGGCCGGAACTGTTCCAGGTGGTGGGCCAAATGCTGGTTCAAAACAGCAGCCATGTTCCAAACCATAAAGTGACTTCCCTGTTCAATAGGGATGCAGGTGCCGGAATACCTGATCGGCAGCACCCGGTCGGCGGTGCCGTGCAGGTGCAAAATGTTGTGGGGTAGGTCTGCGTTTTTCCATGTTACAATAGACGCAATCGACCACTTCAGCAACTGTGCAGGCGTGTGGTGGAGGTATTGCTGCAACACGTCCATTTCAGCGGGTTCTTTTACGCCGAAAAACCAGTTGGCCAGCCGTCCCATACGACGCACCAGGGGTATTAAAACTAAGTGGTGCAGGCCCAGCGTACCGGCCCATCGGTAAAGCGGCGGTAGTTGGCCCCGGTTTGCCGCACTGGAAATTAGCACCACGGTTTTCGGGGCCACAATTTTAGCCAGCTCCACCGCAACCATGCCACCAAACGAAAGACCCACCAATGCAAACGGCAGCGATGTATCGATGCGGGCAGCCATGCGGCGGCAATAATCTTCCATTGTTTCGTGGCGGCCGGGCATTAGCCAATCGAGGTGGATGATGTTGCACCAATCGGGCAATATAATGTTTTGAAAAATGCGGCTGTCAGCGCCCAGGCCACTGATAAAGTATACATTCATATTGCATTCTTTTGACTGCTGCATTTTTCTGTTTGTCGTTTTATTGCAAAGCTGGACGACATTTTATAAAAAAAGAGGCACTAGGCCTCTCCATATTTTTACCGGTAAACGGTGCACTGTTTTATCCAAACATTTCCCGCACCTTATCGTAAAACGACTTTTGATTTTTATCGGGAGCCGGTTTAAAGTTGGGCGAATTGGACAGCTTTTCCAGCATGCTTTTTTCCTCGCTGGAAAGGTGCTGCGGTGTCCAGATGTTTACATGCACCAGCTGGTCGCCTTTTTCGTAGCTGTTTACTGCCGGGAAACCTTTGCCCTTGAGGCGGAAAATCTTGCCGCTTTGCGTACCCGCCGGGATCTTGATCTTGGCCCTTCCATCGATGGTGGGCACTTCCACATTGGCGCCAAATACGGCTTCGGGGAAGGAGAGGTGCAGGTCGTACACCACGTTCAGACCTTCGCGCTGCAGTTCCTTGTGGGCTTCTTCTTCAATCAGGATGATGAGGTCGCCGGTGGGGCCGCCTCGTTCGCCGGCATTGCCGCGGCCACTGATGTTGAGCTGCATGCCTTCCTGCACACCGGCCGGAATATCGATGGTTACGGTTTCTTCGCCATACACGCGGCCCTCGCCTTTACAGGATCCGCATTTAGCCGTAATGGTGCTGCCTTCGCCATTACAGCTAGGGCAGGTAGTTACGGTTTGCATCTGGCCCAAAAAGGTGCTGGTTACTTTGCGTACCTGGCCGCTACCACCGCAAGTGCTGCAGGTTTGTACGCTGCCGCTGTCTTTGGCACCGCTGCCACCGCAGGTATTGCAACCCACGTATTTTTTAACCTTGATATTTTTGGTTACGCCTTTGGCAATTTCCTCGTACGTGAGCTTGAGCTTGATGCGCAGGTTGGAGCCACGGGTGCCACGGGCTCTTTGTCCGCCACGGCCACCGCCACGTCCCTGGTTAAAGAATGAACCGAACATGTCTTCGCCGAAGATGTCGCCAAACTGGCTGAAGATGTCGTCCATGTTCATGCCGCCGGGGTGGAACCCGCCGCGGCCATTGCCGCCCAGGCCAGCGTGGCCGTAGCGGTCGTACTGGGCTTTTTTGTCGGCATCGCTCAGCACCTCGTATGCTTCTGCCGCCTCTTTAAACTTTTCCTCGGCTGCTTTATCGCCCGGGTTACGGTCGGGGTGGTATTGCATGGCCACCTTGCGGTACGATTTCTTGATTTCGTCCGCAGAGGCGTTTTTGGCTACGCCCAGTACTTCGTAATAATCTCTTTTCGACATTGGGTTGTTTTCCTAATTATTTGTTCGGGGGTTGGACCCGAACGGTGCAGTGTGCGACGCAACAGGTGCCGACCGGAGCGGTGCAGGCGGCTACATCATCACTGCTTTCTTTTAAAGAACTGCTTTATTTTGCCAAAGCCTGTGGCCGGGCCACTCCTTCAGCGGCCTACCACCACTTTGGCGTGGCGAATGATTTTGTCGTTCAGGTAATAGCCTTTGATGATCTCGTCCACCACTTTGCCGCGGTGCTCATCGCCGGCTTCAATTTCGGTGATGGCCTCGTGCAGGTCGGCATCAAATTCCTGTCCCTTGGCTTCCATGGGGCGCAGGCCGCGGCCGGCCAGGTTTTGGCGCAGCTTTGCAAATACCAGCTGGATGCCTTCTTTGATCTGGGCCAAATCGTCGGTTTTTTCCATTTGGATCATGGCGCGGTCGCTGTCGTCGAGTACATCGAGCAGGCCGCTGATCACGTCTTTGCCGGCGGTTTGCATCAGTTCGATGCGCTCCTTGGCGGTGCGGCGGCGGTAGTTGTCGAACTCTGCGGCTTGGCGCAGGTATTTATCTTTTAGTTCGGCCACCTGGGCCTTGAGGGCCTCCAGCTCCGAAGTCTCGTTTTCGGTTTGCGTTGTTTCCTCGCCGGCAGCATCATTCAGTTCCTGATCCTGCACGTTTTCTGGTCCGTTGGTGGGTTGTTCCTGAAATTCCTGTTGCTTCATATCGTAACAAAAAATTGTGTGCAAAGGTAGCGGTCAAATGCATTGCCAATGCCGGTTTTCAGGACAAATTGTCGCCTCGGGGCATAGCTTAACGAAACATTTGGCACATGGGGTGACAGGGGAACCACGAAGGCGCAAAGGAACAAAGGAGCACGAAGAGACTTTTTCAATGGCAATAGTTTTTGGGAACCACTTAGAACATTCGAAGTCGAATACTCCACTTTGTGTCCCTTCTTTTCTTCGTGCCTTCGTGGTTCAAAAACCTCAGCCCAGAAAAATACTGGCGGTTCGCTTTCGTCACCGGTTACCTTTGCAGCCTTATGGCTACGGTACATTTAAAAAGAAAGATCGCTCCGCGGGTTGCCAATGGGCATCCCTGGATTTTTGCAAACGAGGTAGAGAAAGTGGAAGGCGACCCCGAGCCGGGCTCGGTGGTGCCGGTGTTGTACCACGATGGCAAGTTTGCCGGGCAGGGTTATTTCAATGCGCAATCGCAGATCATGGTGCGGCTGCTGACCCGCGACCGCAAAGAAGTAGTGAACGAGGATTTTTTCCTGAACAAGATCAGGGAGTGCTGGGCCTACCGCCAGCAACTGGGCTACGTGGAAAACTGCCGCCTGGTGTTTGGCGAAGCCGACGGCCTGCCGCAGCTGATCATCGATAAGTTCAACGATTATTTTGTCATTCAGTCGCTGGCGCTGGGCATCGACCAGTGGAAACCGGCCATTGTAAAGGCTTTGAATACCGTATTTCAACCCAAAGGCATTTTTGAACGAAACGACGTGCCGGTGCGGGAACTGGAAGGACTGCCGCAGCAAAAAGGCTTTCTTTCGGCGCCGTTCGATACCAAAATCATCATCAACGAAAACGGGCTCAAGTTTCATGTGGATATTGAAAATGGCCAAAAGACCGGCTATTTCCTCGACCAGCAGGACAACCGCCGCGCCATTCAGCATATTGTAAAAGGCGCCGACGTGTTGGGCGCATTTACCTATACCGGCACATTTGAAATCCATGCAGGGCACTACGGCGCTAAAAGTGTGCTGGGACTGGATATTTCAGAAAATGCGGTGCAGCAGGCTAATAAAAATGCGGCGCTGAACGGACTGCAGGATACCGTGAAATTTGAGACAGCCAATGCCTTCGACGTGCTGAAACAGTGGGGCAAGGACGGCCGCCAGTACGATGTGGTGATGCTCGATCCGCCGGCATTTACAAAAAGCCGCGCAAACATCCAGAAGGCCATTACGGGTTATAAAGAAATCAATTTGCGGGGTATGAAACTGGTGAAAAAAGGCGGTTTCCTCGTTACCTCATCATGCACCAACCTGGTGAATGCGGAGCTGTTTTTACAGATCATTGATATGGCTGCCAAAGATGCCCGCCGACCCATTAGGCAGGTAACTTTTCAAAACCAGTCGGCCGACCACCCCATTATCTGGGGCATGGAAAACACGCACTACCTGAAGTTTTTGATTGTGCAGGTGGGGTAGGGAGAAGTTGGGGGACGGAGGTCCGAAAAGACCGGAAAGTCAGGAAAGACGGAAAAGACGGGAAGGCTTATTACTAAGCGAATTATTTTCGAATCGAGGGTTATAAAAACGAAAAGGATCGGGATTGCTCCCGATCCTAAATTATTTCACTGGTTACCAAAGCGAGGACTAATTCCTGCTTTTCCTTACGAATTCTTCTGGAATTTTCCCGACTCAACCAACTTTCCGGTGCGATCGTACAACTGGTAGATGTAGATGCCCCGGTTAAAATCCGACAGGTTGATGGTGGTTTTTGGGGACAGATTTGCAGACTCATACATCTTTTTGCCCAAGAAACTGAACACCTGGATGGAGTAGCCCCGCTCGTATTCTTTTTGAAAATCAAAAGTTACAAAACTGGTGGCCGGGTTGGGATAAAAACGCACAATGGGGGAGGGTGCAGCGGCACCTTCCCGCGGCTGTGCCGGGGTTTGGGTGGTAATCAGTAGAATAAAGGACAGTATAGGTAAAATTCTCTTCAACGAACTTCCTCCTTTTTTAGTATTAGCAAAGTAAACGAATTTAAAGTTAATGCAAACTGTTTGCCGGGAAAAGAAAAGGTTTTGTCAAACCGAAGCTGAAATTTTTTCCAATGCGGCTTCGATTTTTTGGAAATCGGGCTGTTCACCGGCGTTTTCCAGTACTTCGGCATGCTGCAAAATGCCGGCCGCATCCAATACAAACGCAGCACGTTTGGCCACACCCCGCAGCTCCATCACAAATTCGGGGTACAATGCGCCGTAGGCGGCGGATACTTCTTTGTTGAAATCGCTCAACAAATCAAAATTCAACGACTGGTCTTCTTTAAATTTTGCAAGGGTAAATGGAGAATCTACTGAAATGCCCAACACTGTTGCGTCCAACTCATTGAAGCGGGCAATATTGTCGCGAACATGGCACAACTCGGCTGTGCACACCGAGGTAAACGCCATCGGGAAAAACAACAACACCACGTTTTGCCCACGCAGCTCTGATAGTGTAACTTTTTGTTTCGCGGTATTGAATAAAGAAAAATCGGGTGCCTGCTGGCCAATAACTACTGCCATCTTAAATATTTTTTTAGGTAAATGCCCTGCGCAAAAAATGCCTGCAGGGAAGGTAGACCTAAAAAGAACAAAAGCAGCACCTGTTTGGTTGATGGCTTTTGGGCCACAAAACCGGCAGGCACTGCTGATGGCTGGTATTTTTTAGAACCGGGGGCAACGGACCGCAAACTCGGTGGAAGTTGCGCGGTCGAGAAACCCGACGTAGGAAATGCCCAATTCAAACCCGCCGCGGCCAAACGATGATGTGCGGAGTTTGGAAATATTGAGGTCGTAGGAAAGCGAAACCGAAAACGGACGATAATCCAGTTTTACCACCGGAATAAATGCATCATTCCAACGCAGGAATGCACCGCCGTGCAATGTGTAAATCGGCTTGTCTTCCTCGGGTCCAATCTTAATTCCATACAAGGCACCGGCAATGATCACCTGCGCATCATTTTGCAGCATATAATCGCCCTGCAGCGTGATGTAGCTGGCCGGTGTAACGCCAAAACGAACGCCTGCAGAAGCCACCCAGTTGGGATCCAGCTCCACTTGCTGCGATTGGTAAAATGAATTTTTTGGGCGGGTAAAATGATGATAGGCCAGGCCAACAAAAAAGTTGTCGGCCGGGTTTTCGTTCAACTGCGAATTAAAGCTCATTCCCACCGATGCATCCACATAAGTGTACTGTGCCCTTGGAAAAGTTTCGCCATCGCCGCGGCCCTCATAGCTTTCGTTGGTGGTCATTTTCGATCGGTCGATGCGGCGCTGCACCGGGCCGGCCATAAATCCAAGCGACAGGTAGCGGTTGTAATTTTCGCTTAAGGATTTGTGGTAGTTCAACGCCGGTTTCAGGTGTGCCGATGTCCAGCCCACGGTACCGGCTTTGTCGTATAAAATTTGTGCCCCTGCGGTTACAAAATCGCTGCCTTTTACCGGCATTTTATACTCGGCATTCAGCGAGCCGGTGCGGTATGCGTTGGTCACGCTGTTCCACTGATCGCGGTACACAACCTGTGCCCGCACATCGCCTTCAAACAAGCCGGCCAGCGAAGGGTTGCGCAGCAGCGGTGCTTCGAAAAACTGCGAAAAATGGATGTCTTGCGCAGCGGCATTGCCTACCAACAACGAACCAAAAAGCAATGCGCTCAAGTGCCTCAAACCTTTTTTAAACATTCTGCTCATAGCCGTCGGTTTTATTGAATGAGGGCAACATTGCCTTCGATGCGAATGATTTCGCCACTGATACAATACACTTCTGCCTGGAACACATACACGTCGGGTTGCGGCCGTCCGCCTTTGTATCGACCATCCCAACCAACGGTAGCATCGTTGATGGGACATTCGCGGCGTTCAAATACCACTTCACCCCAACGGTTAAACACCCGCAGCATTCGCACCCGGTCGAGCCCTTCGCCACGCAGGTAGAATACATCGTTGGCGCCGTCGCCATTTGGTGAGAACGTATTGGGTGCAAAAACGTTTGCATCCGGGCAAATAATATTTACCTGCGTTTCCGCACTGTTATGACAATTGTTGCTGTCCAGCACATTAATGGTATAGCGGACATCGTTCTTAGGCGCAGCTATGGGTTGCGGGCAATCGGTACAACTGAGTGCTGTTGGCGGCGACCAAAAATATTTGCGTACGCTGCTGGAGTAGGTAGCCTGCAGCAACACCTGCTGGCCTGCTACAACCGTGTACAGCGGCGGCACCGCCACCTCCGGCCTCGGGTGCACCCTGATTCGTTTGACAATCGTATCGGCACAACCATCCGGGTTGTTGGCTATGGTAGAAATGGTGAAATCACCTGCATTTGGAAACAGCAGCATACCGGGTGTTTTAACCGTAGTGGTGGAGCCGTTGGGCAATTGCCATTTCCATTGCACCTGCGTTGAATCCAAGTTGTGCAGCACACCGGCGTATGGCCTCCGTTCCCGTTCGCACATCACCGTATCACCCAGCAACTCGATGCTTGGCGTGATGGAAATGCGAATGGGGATTTGGGCCGAAGTGTCTTTACAGCCACTGGGTGTTTCGGTGATCAGCTGCACCATATAGTCGCCCGGTTTGTTGTAAAAATGCATTGGGCTCGATGCAGTGGAAGTGCCGCCATCGCCAAAATCCCATTTATAAAATACGAGACGGTCGTTGGTGCTGGTAGAGTCGATGATGCGCAGCATGCCCTCATCACAAAACAGGTTTTGGTTTACACCAAATTTTGCTTTCACGCCAATGGCATTGATCGTATCGCGGCCTTTCAATGTTAGTACGCAACCGGAGGGCTCGTACAAAATTACGGAGGGCAGGTAGCTGCCGAAATCGCGGTAGATATGCGAAATCTTATTTGAAGAAGTGTCGATCACATTACCGTCGCCAAAGTCCCAGATAAAACGGCCGTTCATTTCTTCAAAAGCTTCCAAGTCCATACGCAGTGGGCTACATTCCGTAACCGCCACATAATTCAACTTGGCATCATTCGGGTCGCGAACCACCAAAGGCATGGTGGTGGAGTCCTTACATCCGCCGGGGCTTGTCGCCACCAGTTTAATGTTGTAAGTACCTTTATTAGTGTAATACGCCTGCGGATTTTGCAGTGTGGAAGTGCCCTGTCCGAGGTTCCACAGCACCGAATTGGTGTAAGTGGAAGTGTTGGTAAACTTCGCTTCGTAAGGCGTACAGAAAGAAATAAAATTGTTGGCTTCAAAGCTGGCTTTGGGCCGGCCGGAGTAAACAAAGTTGGGTGTCACGGTCGAATCGGTACAACCCAGGTTGTTGGTCACCCAAAGGGTAACATTGAATGTGCCAGTGTCTTTGTAAGAATAACGGGGTTCTGCAACCGTTGCAGTGCCGCCGTCGCCAAAATCCCACCTGAACTTGGCTCCGCCACCCGGCGTTGTGTTTCTGAACTGCAGCGGAGTGCCGTTAGGGCAGGTTTGTACATCGCCGGTAAATGTGGGACGCACCACCGAGGTGGTTACAAAATTCCGTTTGATCAGGGCATCGCTACACCCACCTGCATCAGTTACTTTCAAACGAACGTTGAACGTTCCAATTGAATCATATTGCTTAGAGAACGGGGGCTGCGTATAAACGGTGTCTGTATTATTGATGCCATAAGACCATTCCCAACTTACGATCGCATTAGTGCCATCGGTTTTGGATTTATCAATGAAATTGACTGTTCGGCCGGCACATGTAGCTGCGTTGGGACTTTCAAAATCCGCTTTTGGTCCATTAACCTTTAAGTATTTGAGCTTATTAACTGAGCCACGCGGACAACCGAAGGAGTCAATAATAGTCAGCCGTACATCGTAGGATCCACTTTCCCTTAGCGTGGTAGAAATTCCTTGCACAGTTGAATTTTGCGTCTGAACATCCTGTCCATTCGTAAACGTCCAGGTTAGATTTCCAATACCTGCTAAGTCTGAGCCTACCGGCTTCAGGTTTACAGTGGCCGGTTTGCAAGCGATTAATGGGTTGCCCGTAAAATCAATTGTCTTTTTGCCAATAATGATCGATTGCGCTTTCGAATGTTCACAATCACCGTTGGTTACAATAATATTTATCGAATAAGTGCCTTCTTTTGGAAAGACATGTTTGTGTGGCCCTACGCCAGTAACCACCGGCGACCCGTCGCCAAAATCCCATTTCCAGCTTTGTGCGCCGATTGACTGATCGATGAATTCATACTCCAACAACCGGTCGCAGTTTGGAATATTGTATTTAAAATTAGCAATAGGGGGTTTAATCCGCACATATTGCGGCTTGATCAATGTATCGCCACAGCCAATCCGGTATGCAATGAGGGTAACATCAAGCCGCCCAGTATCCGAAAACTCGTATTTGGGGCTCATGTCTTTCGAGCTGCCACCATCCCCAAATTGCCATAAGTATTCTGTTGCATCTTCCGACTCGTTAATGAAATTGATTGCCGTCGAGGCACATGCTTCTAACGGCGAAGCACTGAATGCAGCTTTGGGCTTAGTTCCTACCCGCACTGCATCTTTCATGGTGATTGTATCTTTGCACCCGCTTACTGTAGTAATTACGAGTGTAACACGATAGCCCCTTGTTTGCGTATAAATATGCGTGGGTTCGGCTTCGGTGCTGGTGTTGCCATCACCAAAATCCCACAGGTAGGAAGCAATCGGTTCTACCGACGAAATGATTGGCTTCAGCTTGGCCTCGTAAGGAATACAACCATTTTGAGGCAGATTGGCAAATTGCACCCGAGGTTTATTGATGCGCACATAGTTGCGTTTTTTCAAAGTCGATACGCAGCCAAGCGAACTGGTAGCAGTGAGGGTCACGTCATAGCTTCCTAAGCCTGTGTACGTATGGCTGGGACTGGCCGCAGTTGAAAACGTGCTATCACCGAATTCCCAGAAATATGAGGCAGCACCGGTAGTATTGTTGGTAAAAGTGGCAGTAAATGGGGCAAAACATTTTGCTGTGTCATTCGTAGTAAACGAAATAGTAGGCGGTGCCGAAACATTGATGGTTTTAGTAAGCGTATCGTTACATACACCGAACGAGTTGATCAGTCTTATTTGTACCGGACCCGCAGTATTGAACACTTTCTGCGGGTTGGCTGCCGTGCTGGTGGAGCCGTCCGGGAAAAGCCATTGCGATGAGGTAGGCATTGGCCGTGAATTATTCAACAGTACCGCTGTTCCACCCGGACAAATGCTATCTTTTAACTGAAAATCGGTAATAAACCCACCTAGTATTACCGCACCTTTCTTGGTAAGCGTATCGAAGCAGCCTTCGCTACTGCTCACTACCAGTTGCACATTAAATGTGTCATTGGTAGTATAGGTGTGCGATGGGTTTCGTTCGCTGCTGGTGCTGCCGTCGCCAAACAGCCAGTTGTAAGTGAGTGTGCCGGGGCCGGTGCTCCGGTTGGAAAAACTAACTGTGGCGGGCGCAGTACAAACGGTTGGTTGCGCATTGGTAAAATCAGGTTTTACACCGGGCGATACATTCACAAATTTTGGTTTCAGTACCAGGCCCGAGCAGCCTTTGTCGTCGGTTACTTTGAGGGTAACGGCAAAATCGCCAGTGCCGCGGTACACATGCAGCGGATTTTTTTCATTGATCAAATTGCCATCGCCCAAATCCCAAGCCCATTGCACAATGCGGTTATTGGTATCAGCCACCGAGGAATCTCGCAACTGCACCCGCACCGGGCTACAACCCGATACCACTTCCGCATAGAAATTTGCTTTGGGATTGTCAAAAATATTGACATGCTCCACTTTGGTCATAGTGTCCTTCAACCCAGCAGCGTTGGTAACAATAAGGGTGATGTTGTATTTACCCGCCTTTAAATACGAAGTGGCGGGGTTTTTCAGCGTCGACGTATTGCCGTTGCCAAAATCCCAAAGCCAGGCGGTGGGGTTGCCAAACGAAAGGTCTTGAAAGGAGATTACTGCTGGCGCACAGCCAGTTGTCTTATCGGTACGGAAATTAGCGGCAAGTTGCTGCGAGTGGGCCGTAAACGCCCCCAGTATGCTCAGCAGCAGCATGGCTATTAGCTTGTTTGTTTTCAATTTCAGGTGTTTTCTCTAGCGGCGGTTTTGTCTGTTTGGGCCAATTAGCCCGGGCAAACATTTCTTATAATTTTTCCATGCGTAGGGTTCGTACAACACCGCTAACAGTAGCGGTTGCTGAAAGCGTGGTCAGGGTATTTTTGGTAATATTCCAACGGGTGCTCAACAGCGGCAACGGGTGGACAGCCGTGGCGTTGAACTGCGATTCAATGGTCCGGGCCACCACGTCGGCTTTCCAGCTTCCGGTGGCTTCAGTGGCGTTACTGCGTATGGCATCAACCGTATTGTTTTTATTAAACCGGAAATGGTACGGCTGAAACGCACCATCCAGATTGTTCGATCCTTCCGAAAAAGCAGTCACTTTCCACTCAGTGCCGTCCAAAAAGCTACCTGCAGCTTGTTCGGCAATCTGTTCTTTTGCTTTTTTGCAGCCCAATAGCAAAATTAGGGCCGTAAAATAGGGGAGGATGCGCTTCATAGCAGTTGATTCAAGATAACAAATTATATATCGTTCCGTACTTATCCAATATGTAACTCATGAAATGAGCGGGGTTCAACCCTTCCCCGGTTACCTCCCTGCACAGCTCTTCACTGGTTTGCAGCCGCCCTCTTTGGTGGATATTGCGGCGCAACCATTCCAGCAACCCAGCTATCTCACCCCCTTGTATTTGGTTTTCCAAATGGGGCAGGGCATTGCCGGCCGCTGCATAAAACTGCGCGGCATACAAGCTGCCCAGGCTATAAGTAGGGAAATATCCAAACGACCCATGGCTCCAGTGCACATCCTGCAGGCAGCCTTGGCGGTCGTCGGGCACGGTTACACCCAGCAGTTTTTGGTACTGCTCGTTCCAAAAATGGGGTATGTCGGCCGTGGCTAAACTTCCCTCCAACAGTCCTTTTTCCAGCCTATAACGTATGTACACGTGAAAATGGTACGTGATCTCATCGGCTTCGGTGCGGATCAGCGATGGCTGTACTTTATTGATGGCCTTAAAGAACTGGTTTTCATCTATCGATTGAAACTGCTGTGGAAAATATTTTTTTATATGGGGCAAAAAATGGTGGCAAAACGCCTGGCTCCGGCCCACATTATTTTCCCAAAGCCGCGACTGCGATTCGTGGATGCTGAGCGAACAAGCTTCTCCGGCCGGGAGCCCATAAGATGCCCGGGGCAAACCCTGTTCATAAAGCGCATGGCCCACTTCGTGGATGCAGCTCCAGGTCATGTTTGCAAAATCCTGCTCGTCTATCCGCGTGGTGATGCGTACATCATCGGCACCAAAAGAAATCGAAAACGGGTGTTCGCTCCGGTCCTGCCGGCCGGCTTCCAGGTCGTAGCCCAGTTGTGCTACCAGCCACATGCCCCAGTCCCATTGGTTTTGTGCGGGGAAATGTTGTTTCAAAAATTGGTCGTCCACCTGCGGCTTCGCTAAAATGCGATCCAGCAAGGCTTTCAGTTGCGGCAACAGTGAATCAAATGTCCGGTCGAGCAGCGCAATTGTAGCGCCTTTTTCATATTCGTGCAGCAAGGCATTGTAGGGATGGCCTTCGTAACCCAATACATCGGCCTCGGTCTTTTTTAATTGCACCAGCCGGTCCAGGTCGGGCAGGTAGTGGGAAAAACTATTAGCCTTGCGGGCCTCTATCCATGAGTGAAAAGCAGCGTTGGAGGCGTCCGACAGCTGGCGCACCAGCTCGGGCGAATATTTTTGCTGTCGGCTGTAATCCTCCCAGGTTTGCACTACGTTTAGCCGTTCGTCGCCGGTGAGGTCATCCTTTGATAAAAGTTCCTGAAGTAATCCGCCAAATTGTTCATCGGTAAAAATGCGGTGCGCCATTTCGGTCAGCGTACTGATCTGGCGGCCACGGGTAGCGGCGCCTTTTGGCGGCAGGTAGGTTTCCTGGTCCCATTGCAACACGGCAGTTGCAAAGCGAACGTCGGCCACCCGTTCCATGTTTTCACGGTACTTTTGATACATTGTTATGGTCGATGCCATTGCCCAAAAGTATCATTTTAACAAAGAACAGCATATAACAAAGTGGAACACAATGCCACAGATGGGCTTTTAAGCCCAAAATGAAGGCAATTGAAAAATCGAATTTCCGTTTCATTCCTTCAACCTGCGTTTTTTAACCATACCGCCACGGGTGTCCCGGATGCTTTGCATCACGATAAATGCCTGAGGGTCGATACGGCCTACTTCGGTATTCAGGCGGTTCACTTCCAGCCGGGTAATCACCACAAATATGATATCCACGGGCTGGTCGCTGTGGCCCCTTTTGCCAAAACCCCGCTGTCCCGAATAAATGGTAAGGCCCCAGCCCAATTTTTCCTTGATCATACTGGCCACCTGCTTACTGCGGCTGGAAATAATGGTGACCCCCGTGTATTCCTCAATGCCCTCCAAAATAAAATCTACCGTTTTGGATGCGGCCAAATAAGTAAGAATGGAGTACATGGCAGTTTCGATGCTCAGCAGGTAGGCTGCTACCGAAAAAATGAAAATATTGAACACCAGGATGATATCGCCAACAGAAAGGCTGTAGCGCCGGTTGAGAAAAATGGCCAGCACCTCCGTGCCGTCAATTACACCACCGCCACGAATGCTGAGCCCGATGCCCGCTCCCAGGAAAAAGCCGCCGAAAAGAGCGACCAGCAGTTTGTCGCTGGTAACATTGGGGTAGGGCACAAACGCTACCGCCAAGGCCAGCAAGGCAATGGCAATAATGCTTTTCAGGCTGAAAATATGGCTGATTTGCCGGTAGCCCAATAAGAGGAACGGGATGTTGAACAAAACAATCAGCAGGGGCACTGAAACGCCGGTTTGCTGGTTGGTAAGGAGCGAAATACCCGTTACGCCGCCGTCAATAAACTTGTTGGGAATAATAAAACCCCGCAATCCAAACCCGGCGGAAAGCACACCCAAAGCCAGTAACAGTGCATCTTTTACCATGCTGCGCACAAGCAGGCGGCGGCGTTTAGCTGCCTGCATCCGCTGGATATTTTCCAGCGACCGGTACGGCGAAGGCCACACCCATTGGCGCATGGAGCGCAGTATATGTTCAATTTTTGTAAGCAGGCAAATGGTTTTGAAGCAGTTTTTAAAAGGGAGAAAAACCTACCTTTCGGCGTTGTTTTGAGCCCAATTGAAAATTACACTTTACACTTCGAAAAGGCTGTTTTTAAACACTTGATTATGATCATTCAGGATATTTTGGTGCACCTGGAGCGGTTGGCTGCCCCGGAACTTCAGGAAGACTGGGACAATGCGGGCCTGATTACCGGCCAGCGCCAGTGGCCTTGCACCGGTGTGCTGGTTTGCCTCGATGCTACTCCGGAGGTGATCCGCGAGGCAAAACAAAAGGGCTGCAATCTGGTTGTTGCCCATCACCCAATTGTGTTCAAAGGACTGAAGCGCATCAATGGTAAAAATTACATTGAGCAGGCCATCATTGAGGCCATTAAGGCCGACATCGCCATTTATGCAGCCCACACAAACCTAGATCATGTGTTGCTGGGTGTAAACGGTAAGGCAGCAGAAAAACTAGGTCTGCAAAACATTTCTATTTTACAGCCCAAGCGAAAAGTGCTGCGCCGCCTCATCACCTTTGCCCCTTTGGATGCCGCCGAAAAAGTTCGCCAGGCCCTCTTTGATGCAGGTGCCGGCCACATAGGCCAATACGCCGAGTGCAGTTTCAACAGCGAAGGCACCGGCACTTTCAAAGCTGAGGCCGGCGCCAACCCCTTTGTGGGCGAAGTGGGCAAGCGGCACGAGGAGCGGGAAACCAAGATCGAGATCGTGTATCCGTTTTACCTCGAGCCGCAAATCGTCCGGACCCTGCAGCAAAGCCATCCTTACGAAGAGGTAGCCTACGATATTTTTACGATGGAAAATGTGCACCAGGGCATTGGTGCGGGCATTGTTGGCGAGCTGGAAACCGAAATGGATGAAGCCGCATTTTTACAACACCTGAAAACCACCTTTGGCGTGCCGGTGGTGCGCCACACGGCGCTGCGCGGCAAGGCGGTAAAAAAAGTGGCATTTTGCGGCGGTGCCGGCTCTTTTTTAACCGGGGCAGCGCTGGGCACGGGCGCCGACTTTTACGTAACCGCCGATGTAAAATACCACGAGTTTTTCGACGCCGATGGCCGCATGGTGCTCGCCGATATCGGCCACTACGAAAGCGAAGCCGCCACCATCGATTTGCTTCATGAGCATTTGCATTCAAAAATTCCTACCTTTGCCGTCCTTAAAACAAGCGTGAATACCAATCCGGTGCGGTATTTTTCGTGAAACGTCAAACGTGAATCGGCAATAGATTTGCGGCTTAACCAGGCGTTTTCGTCGATAGTTATTTCGCAATTGACGTTTCACGTTTGACGACTAAACAATTACAAATCAGACAATTCTATATGGCTAACGTTAAAGAATTTTCGGTTGAAGAAAAACTTTCTTCACTGGTAGCTTTACAAAAAATCGAATCGAACCTCGACGAGATCCGTGTGCTGAAAGGCGAGCTCCCCATTGAGGTGGCCGATCTGGAAGACGAAATCCAGGGGCTGCATGCCCGCCAGATCCGCATTGAGGAAGAGATCAACGGCATCACCGAGTTCATCGAGCAAAAGAAAGCGGCCATCAAGGAAGCCCAGGATCTGGTTGCCAAGTACGAAAAACAAAGCGAGAACGTAAAAAATAACCGCGAGTTTGAAGCCATCAATAAAGAAATTGAGATGCAGCAGCTCGAGGTAAAACTTTGCGAAAAACACATCAAAGACGCCAACGAAGAAATTGCTGAAAAAGCAGTGTTGCTGGAGCGTGCCAAAAAGGCCATCGCCAACAAAGAAGGCGTATTGACCAACAAAAAAGGCGAGCTGGAAAAAATCATCACTTCTACCGAAGAAGAGGAGAAAGGTTTCCAGGACAAGGCTGAAGAAGCCCGCAGCCACGTTGATCCGCGCCTGCTGGCATCGTACACCAAAATCCGCAACAACTTCCGCAATGGCCTGGCCGTAGTGCCGGTTGAGCGTGATGCCTGCGGTGGTTGCTTTTACTCCATTCCGCCCCAAAAGCAAAGCGAGATCAAGCAGCGTAAGAAAATTATGGTATGCGAAAACTGCGGCCGCATCCTGGTGGATTCGGACCTGAACGACAGCGTTGAGGTAAAATAATTTCCCTGTTGAAAATTGGTACAGGCCGCTCCGCAAGGGGCGGCTTTTTTTATCAAAACAACAGCAACGGTGGCCCCGCAATCTGCACCGCATTGATTAATTTGCTGCCCGTTCCGGCAACAGTTCACAGGTTTACGTGTTCACGTGTTCACAAGTTGGAGGCAAGCCGCCTGCACCCTGAACTCGTGAACACGTGAACTGGTGAACGATGGAACTTTTCTCCTATGCTCAAAAAACTGCACATTACCAACTACGCCATTATCGAAAGCTTGGAAATTGAATTCTCGGGCAACCTCAATATACTTACCGGCGAAACCGGTGCGGGTAAATCCATCATCATGGGTGCGCTGGGCCTTATTTTAGGCCAGCGTGCCGAAACCGGCGCCTTGCTGCACCGCGACCGCAAATGCGTGGTGGAAGGCATTTTTACACCCGAAAGCGAAGAGCTAGCCCAGCTGATGGACGAAGCCGACTTGGACATGGGTGAGGAGGTGGTGGTGCGCCGCGAAATTGCACCCAACGGCAAAAGCCGCGCATTTGTAAACGATACGCCGGTGAACTTGGGCCAACTGCAACAGGTTACCAACCTGCTTGTGGACCTGCATCAGCAATTCGATACCCTGGAGTTGGGCGAAAGCGATTTTCAACGCGAAGTGCTGGATGCGCTGGCGGGGAATGGCCCTGCGCTAAAAGCTTATCGCCGCCTGTTTGCGCAGGCGCAGGTAGCCAAAAGCAAGTTCGAAACATTGCGGGAACAAAAATCCCAGTTTGATAAAGAAGCCGATTACAACCAGTTTCAATTCAACGAGCTGGACGAAGCTGGTTTTAGGGAAGACGAACTGGAAGAAACGGAAAACGAGCTGAAACTGCTGAACAATGCCGAAGGCATAAAAACAGCGCTGGCAAAAGCATATTATGGGCTGGAAGAAAGCGAGGAACCGCTGACCCGCCAGCTTAAAGGCTTGTGCAGCGGCCTGCAGCAATACGCTGAGCTGCACCGCGACCTGCCCGACCTGGTAAAACGCCTCGAGTCGGCTTATATAGAACTGCAGGACATTGCTGAGGAAACCGACCGCATCCACAACGAAATCAATTTTGACCCGGCATCTATTGAGCGACTCAACGACCGGCTTTCGCTGGGATACAAATTGCTGAAAAAACATGGCGTTAAAACCACTGCGGAGCTACTGGCAATAAGAGCTGCGCTTGAAGAAAAGTTGCAGGCCGTGCTCCACATCGACGAGGAAATAAAGTCTGCCGAAGCGGAATGGAGCCGCCTTTTAGGCGAAGCCGAAGCAGCAGCCGAAAAAATATCGGCCGCCCGTAAAAAAGTGGTGGACGGACTGGAGCAAAAAGTAGACGCCATGCTGCGCCAGGTGGGCATGCCCAATGCCCGCATCAGGGTTTCCATTAAAAAAGTAGCACTCAACACCACCGGTTTTGACGAAGTGGAATTTCTCTTCGATGCCAACCGCAGCAACAATTTTAACCCGCTGCGCAAGGTGGCGTCCGGTGGCGAGTTGAGCCGCCTCATGCTCTGCATCAAGTCCTTGGTGGCGCAGAGCATCAACCTGCCCACGCTTATTTTCGACGAAATTGATACCGGCATTTCCGGCGAAGCCGCCAAGCAGGTAGGCATCATCATGAAGGAGCTGGCCGGTGCCCGCCAGGTTATCTGCATCACGCACCAGCCGCAGATCGCCGGCCGTGCCGATGCGCATTATTTTGTGTTTAAAAACGTACAAAACGGCGCCGTTACCACCGGCGTTCGCCTGCTCAATACTGAAGACCGCATTGTGGCCATTGCGCAAATGCTGAGTGGCGAAAAACCCACCGCTGCGGCATTGGAAAATGCCCGCGAAATGGTGGTGGCAGGCTAAGGGAAAAGCTCCGGTGCGGCCGGAGCTTTTCTTTTGGGGCCGCCGGCTGCGGCGCAAACAATTTTACCGGCGGTAGCTTCATTTCTTTTCACCTTTGGCCCGAAAAGATATATTTGCCTACTTGCTGCTGCAATTAAATGTAATTTAAACGGCCGGCCTGTTAAGCTCCGCTATACAACCAACGCAAAGCAACTAGTTTCAAACACCAACCCCGGTTCCGCTGCTATGAAAAATGATGTGATTCAAAACCTGCTGGATGCACTGGCCATATCGCCCGACAATATACCGCTGCGCATGCATGTGGCCGCGCTGATGCTGCAGGATGGCCTGTTTGATGATGCCGGAAAACAATATCAGCAGGTGCTGGAAAAAAGCTACGGCAACCGCGATGCAAAGCTGGGCCTGGCGGCCTGCTATCATGCCACGGGTAAATGTTCCGCTGCCATTGTTATTTACGAACAGCTCTCCGACGAACTTTCGCTGCCCGACCAGGTACGTTATATAAAATGCCTGTTGCACGAGCGGAGCACCGCCCATGCGGTAGAATTATACCAGCGGGTGCTGGCCCTCAACCCCGGATTTAGCGATGAAGAGCTGGATGCCCAACTGCGCATGCCGGCCCAAAACGGTTTTGAATTTGAAGACGAAGACGGCCTGCTGCCTGAAGACGATGCTTATTTTTTGCAAAAACCGTCAGTGCGATTTAAAGATGTAGGCGGCATGGAGCGGGTAAAGCGGGAAATTTCGATGAAAATTATTGAGCCGCTGCGCAACCCCGACCTGTACCAGGCATTTGGTAAAAAGGCGGGTGGCGGCATTTTGCTGTACGGCCCGCCGGGCTGTGGCAAAACCTTTATTGCAAAAGCCACGGCCGGTGAGATCGATGCTAAATTCATCTCCATCGGCCTGCACGATATCCTGGACATGTGGATGGGCAACAGCGAAAAAAACCTCCACGAGATTTTTGAAATTGCCCGCCGCAATGCGCCCTGTGTGTTGTTTATTGATGAAGTGGACGCCATGGGCGCCAGCCGGAACGATATGAAAGGCAATGCCCTGCGCCACGTGATCAACCAGTTTCTTTCGGAGTTGGACGGCGTGGCCACCAACAACGAAGGTGTGCTGGTGCTGGCCGCCACCAACGCCCCGTGGAATGTGGATGCTGCGTTTCGCCGCCCGGGCCGCTTTGACCGGGTGATTTTTGTTGCGCCACCAGATACCGAAGCCCGAACCCAAATGCTGGAAGGCATGCTGCACGAAAAGCCAGTGGGCCGTATGGATGCGCAAAAAGTAGCCGCCGTTACCGAAAATTATTCCGGTGCCGACCTGAAGGCCATCATCGATATTGCCATTGAGCAAAAGCTGCAAGATTCGTTAGCCAAAGGCGCCATTCAGCCCATTGAAACCGCCGACCTGCTGAAAGCGGCAAAGCAACACCGGGCCACCACGCTGGAGTGGCTGGCATCGGCCCGCAACTATGCCCTGTACGCCAACGAGTCGGGCCTGTACGACGATATTTTGCAGTATTTAAAAGTGAAAAAATAATGGTGGATACCGGTGTGCTGCTCGATCGTGCCGGCTTGTTGCTTGCCCAGGGACGTGCAAAAGACGCAGAAGTGGCCGCACGGGAAGTGCTGGCCCAGGAACCCTATAACGATGCAGCGCTGGCCCTGTTGGGCCGTTGCGCTTTTGAGTTGGGCCATATCCCCGACGGTATGGGTTTTATCCGCGAGGCGCTGGCCATCAGGCCCGAGGCCAGTTTTTATTATTACCTGCTGGCTTATGGCCATTACCAGCAAGAGCAATACGCACCGGCGCTGGAACACCTCGAAACCGCCGTGGGGCTGCAGCCTTATGTAGCAGAGTATTACGGTATGCAGGCTTTCGTGCTGCTGGCGCAAAGGCAATGGGAAGCGGCTTTGGAAAAAGCCAACGAAGGCCTGGCCCTGGAAGCCGACAACCTCACCAGCCTCAATGCCCGGTCAAGGGCGCTCAATAAACTACGCCGCACCGACGATGCGATGGAAACCATGCAGGATGCGCTGGCCGTGGACCCGCACAGCGAGCTCACACACCTGACAGTGGCCTGGAACTACTTGGAAAAAGGCCGCCACCGCGATGCGCAGCACCATTTCAGGGAAACGCTGCGGCTGAACCCGAACAACGATGGTGCCCGCTCCGGCTTGAAAGAGGCACTCAAATCGAATGTGGCGCCGTACCGCTGGCTGCTGCAATACAGTTTTTGGCTGCACAACAAGGGCAAAAAATGGCAAACAGCTGCGCCTATCATCCTGTATGTTTTGTTCCGGGTGGTGAGTGGTGCGTTGGGCGCCAGCGAAAGCACCAAAGGACTGGTGTGGATACCGGTTTCGGTGTACCTGCTGCTGGTGGTTACTTCGTGGACTATCGGGCCTATTTGCAACTTCGTGCTCTTGTTTCATCCTTTAGGCAAACATGCCGTTACGCTATCGGAGCGCTGGTCGGCCATTTCGGTGGTGTCGGCGCTGGTTGCAGGTTTGGCTTTGCTGGGTGTGGCGCAGGTGCCGTCGGTGGCTGCTGCTGTGCCGGAAAATGTATCGCTGGAACTGGCCGGCATTTTACTTCTTACCATAGCTTTCCCGCTGGGCGAAATGGTTTTTCCGCTGCGGTGGAAAGGGTTGTTGCGCCGGCAACGTGCGGCCATGCTGTTGGTGGCATTGGGCCTTGTTTCGGTGCTGGGTGCCTTATTTGCGCCGGTGCTGGTGCCCATCGCCGTAGTGTATGGTATTGGGTTTATTTTATATAGCTGGACGGGCATTTTCCGTTAGCCTTCATTTGGTTGGGTTAAAAGCAGAATCCTTTACTTTTGGGCCTTCTTATAACCGACTGTTTAGCAACAATCCAGAAAAATAGAGCAAATGGCTAATAACTTATTGCAGGGAAAAAAGGGAATCATCTTTGGTGCGCTGGACGAAAAATCCATTGCCTGGAAAACGGCGCTGGCCTGCCACGAGCAGGGCGCACAACTGGTGCTCACCAATGCCCCGGTGGCTCTGCGCATGGGTGAGATCAACAAGCTGGCTGAAGCGGTAAATGCACCCGTAATTGGCGCCGATGTCACCAATATGGACGACCTGAAAAAGTTGTTTGAAGGTGCCATGGAGCATTTTGGCGGAAAGATCGATTTTGTGCTGCACTCCATTGGTATGAGCCTGAATGTGCGGAAAGGCAAACCATACACCGACATCAACTACGAGTGGAACCAAAAAACCCTCGATATTTCCTCAATGAGCCTGCACCGGGTGCTGCGCACTGCCTGGGAAATGGATGCCCTGAGTGAATGGGGTTCGGTGGTGGCACTGAGCTATATTGCCGCACAGCGCTCCTTCCCCGATTACAACGAAATGGCCGATGCCAAAGCCCTGCTGGAAAGTGTGGCCCGTTCGTTTGGCTACTACTACGGCAACCGCAACAAAGTGCGCATCAACACCATTTCACAATCGCCAACACGCACTACTGCCGGCAGCGGCGTTAAAGGCTTCGACGGCTTTATAGAATACGCAGAAAAAATGAGCCCGCTGGGCAATGCACCGGCCGAGGCCTGCGCTAATTACTGCGTATTTATGTTCAGCGATCTGAGCCGATACATCACCATGCAAAACCTGTTTCACGATGGTGGATTTTCGTTTGTGGGTGTAAGTGAGGCCATCATCAACGGTATTGAAGCTGCCAACAAAAGCGAGTAATTTTTTTACATACAACAAGAAGCCCGCAGCTTACCGGTTGCGGGCTTTTTGTTTGCCGTGTAGTGATGCGCCAAAAAAAGCCGCCCCGGATGGGGGCGGCTTGTAAAAGGAAAAAAGATTTTTAGTATTCGTCTTCGTTGAACATAAAGCCTTCCTGCGATGGGTAGTCGGGCCAGATGTCTTCGATGCTTTCATACACTTCTCCTTCGTCTTCCAGTTCCTGCAGGTTTTCCACCACTACAATGGGAACACCAGAGCGAATGGAGTAGTCGATCAGCTCATCCTTGGTTGCGGGCCATGGCGCGTCTTCGAGGTAGGAGGCTAGTTCAAGTGTCCAGAACATTTTATCGCTGTTTTTGCTGTTAATGGTTTGGTTTGGCCCTAATTCTATGCCAGTTTTGGTGGGGTAAAAGGGGCCAATTTTCGGCAAAAGTAAAGGTAAATGCCAAATTACCAAATGAGGTTTTATCTGCAGCTGAAATGCCGCCTTTGAATGTTTATAAATAGCCGGAAGATTGTACCATTTTGGCGCCGCACATTGGAGCCAGCTCATTACTGCTACATTTTGTTAACCGGTAAATACAGCTGTTGCTTTTCCCAAACTTTATGCATTCATGCGTTCAATGCTCCGCCAGTTTACGGATATTTGGGCCCTTTAGCCCCAACTATGGCAATACTGACCGCACAAAATATTCATAAGCGATACGGAACCGTGGAAGTGCTCAAAGGCGTGGATCTTTCGCTGGAGCCCGGCGAGATCGTCAGCATTGTAGGATCATCGGGTGCCGGCAAAAGTACGCTGCTCCATATTTTGGGCACGCTTGATAAACCCGACGCCGGCGATGTGGTGCTGGCTGGCGAAACCGTTAGCCGCCTGGATGGCCATAGGTTATCGCAGTTTCGCAACCGCCATGTGGGTTTTGTGTTTCAGTTTCACCACCTGCTGCCCGAGTTTTCGGCGTTGGAAAATGTGTGCATTCCCGGTTGGATACAGGGCGGCAATAAAGCGGCGGTGCGCAAACGTGCACTTGATTTATTGCAGCTATTGGGGCTGAGCCACCGCACCGAAAACAAACCGGGCGCCCTGTCGGGTGGCGAGCAGCAGCGGGTGGCCGTGGCCCGGGCACTGATTAATAACCCCAGCGTAGTGTTTGCCGATGAACCAACGGGCAACCTCGATTCGGCCAATGCCCGCGACCTGCACCAGTTGTTTTTCGACCTCCGCAAAGAGTTCAACCAAACGTTTTTGATTGTAACGCACAACGAAGAACTGGCGCATCTTACCGACCGGATGATTACGATGAAAGACGGAAAAATCCTGGTGCCGGAAACAGCGGAGTAAGGCAAAACTAAAAAGGCAAAATTCAAAAAAGACGTCCGCTTGGGAACCAGTTTTTTTACTTTTTAATTTTGACTTTTGCCTTAAGCCGGCACGTACAGCATGTATTTTTCCTGAAAATATTCCTCTTCAAACAACCGGCTGATCTCCATCATTTGCGGCTTGGTGTTGCTTTCAAAAATTTCCTGAGCCAGGTCGCCGCCCTTGAGGCAAATAAGCCCGGAGCGCACCACCGAAATGCCGCCTGCTTCCTGGATGGTAAAATCGCGTTTCTTCAATAGCGGCTTGGCCCATTGCCACAAATCTTTGAGCGGCGCTACCGCACGGGATACCGCAAAGTCGAATTTCTGGTTTTTGATTTCTTCGGCGCGGGTATGCTGCGTGGTAATGTTCTGCAGGTTCAGCGCTCCCTTTACCGCTTCGATGATCTTTAATTTTTTACCGATGCTGTCCACCAGGTGAAAGCGCACCTCGGGAAAATAAATGGCCAGCGGCACTCCCGGAAACCCGCCACCAGTACCGATGTCAATGATGTGGCTGCCTGCCGGAAAATCGAACGCCGCAGCAATGGCCAGCGAATGCAGGACATGTTTTTCATACAACGCATCAATGTCTTTACGGGAAATAACATTGATCTTGGCATTCCAGTCTTTGTACAAATTTTCAAGTGCCGCAAACTGTTGCTGCTGCTGTTCGGTAAAGCCGGAGAAATATTTGATCAGAACATCCATGATGGCGGCAAAGGTAGGCCTTGAGAACAGAAGAACAGACGAACAAGGAATGTCGAACAGACGCAGGGAGGACAGGAATTATAAATGATGATTAATGAATGATGTTCGAGATGTAGCCGTAGCTGACATTTTTAAACATAATTAAGCAGAACAGGCAGCGGGCAAAAAATGTGGGCATGGCCCACACCTGTTGGTAGCACCACATCCAGTAGGAAAAATATTTTGGGCGTAGCCCAAACCAATCCACCAGCTGCTTTTTTGCAATATTTCACCGGTTCGCGGTGTTGATCTACGATCAACGATAATTAAAGCAATCTGTAAAAGCCATTTTGCTACCAACAGGCTTGGGCCACGCCCAATTGCTGGCGCCGGAAATCAAATAGAATAACGAACAGACGAACAAGGAACAGACGAATGACGAAGTGGAATGATGAATTATGAATTTCGATTGCCCCCAATAATTAAGAATTCATCATCAATAATTCATCGTTCTTCCCGTCACTTCCAGCTTTTGCGCGGCCGCTTCCACAGCGTGGGGGCAAAAATGAGGTAGTAAATAAACATCCACAGGTCGAGCAGTACAAACCAGGGATAGAGGTCGGCTTCTTTCAGGCGTTTCATGGCTTTATCCCAAACAATGGCCTGCACGCCGATGCGCACCAGGAACGGAATTAGGGCCCAGCGCCAGTCGTAAAAAATAAGCGATGCAGCAAACAAGGGGTAAAACAGCATGAACGACAGCGTGTACAGCCCAAGCAGGGCCTGGTGGCTTTTTTTATAGTATTTGCCCGTGGTGTAATGCCTTGTTTTTTGCCGCACCCAATCGGTCCAGGTTTGCTTCGGCAGCGATAAGGTAAATGCCTCCGGGTCGAGCACCACCGTAGTGTTATCCCTCGTGGCTACTTTATTAATAAAAAGGTCGTCGTCGCCGCTGGGTACATGGTTGATGGAGGCAAAACCTTTGTTGCGGAAAAAAGTGCCTCTACGGTACGCCAGGTTGCGGCCCACGCCCATATAAGGTTTGCCCGCAAGGGCATACGATAGGTACTGCAGCGCCGTATGAAAGGTTTCGAAGCGAATGAGTTTGTTGAGCAGGCCGGGTTGTTTGACGTAAGCGCCATAACCTAGGGCCACTTCCACGCCGGGGCCAAAAGCATCCTGCATTTTATACATCCAGTTTTCCGATGCAGGCGCACAGTCGGCATCGGTGAGCAGCAGCACTTCGTGGCGGGCTTCTTTGATGCCTACGGACAGTGGAAATTTTTTGCCGTCGATCAGTTTGGCTTCCTGGGTGAGGTCGATGATATTGAGCTTGCGGTGTTGCTTTTGCAGGTCGCCCAGCAGGTACCGCGATTCATCAAAAGAGTTGTCGTTTACCACAATTACTTCGTGGGTGGTGGGATATTGCTGCTCCAGCACGGTAGGCAGGTTTTGGGCCAGGTTGGCGGCTTCGTCCCGGGCACAGATCACCACCGAAACGGGGTGCTGCAGCGACTGGCTGCGGGGCGGCGGGTTTTTGTAAAAAGCAAGTCTGCGGAAAAAATAGAGGTAGTAAAAAAGCTGAATGCCGGTAACGAGCACAAAAACGCCAAACAGCAGCAGTCCCACAGTCATAAGCATATTAACCCGTGATGGGCAGGATTTTACAAGGATCGGAAAGATAATCGCTCCATACCCATCACGGGTGCAAAAGTATATATCCCGAACCAGTGATGCACATGATTTTATAAGGATTAATACTATTGGTCTACTGTCAAAGATGGTATTGATTTATAAAATAAATAATAACTAATTAGTAGTCAATGTGTATTCCTGGCTTCGCTCCCTGCTTTTCAAAACTTAGCCAGCGTCAGCATTAATTAATCATTCAAATCTTTCTGTAATCCTGTACATCACTGGTTACCTTTGCGCCCATTTATGGCAGCCTTACAATTCAACCTCCAACATACCGATGGGAAAACCTCGGCCCGTGCCGGCACCATCACCACCGATCACGGCACTATTCAAACACCCATATTTATGCCGGTAGGCACCATTGGCAGCGTAAAAGCGGTGGCGCAGCAACAATTAAAATCCGAAGTAAACGCGGAGATTATTTTGGGCAATACCTACCACCTGTACCTGCGCCCCGGTCTGGAAACAATGGAAGCTGCCGGCGGCCTGCATCGCTTTATGAATTGGGACCGACCGATACTTACCGACAGCGGCGGCTACCAGGTATTTTCGCTGGCGGCCAACCGAAAGATCAACGAACAGGGCGTGATGTTTCAAAGCCATATTGATGGCAGCAAACACTTGTTTACGCCGGAAAAAGTAATGGATATTGAACGCACCATTGGTGCCGACATCATGATGGCTTTTGACGAATGCCCGCCCGCCAACAGCACCTATAAATATGCGCAGGACTCAATGAACCTGACGCACCGTTGGTTGGATCGTTGCGTGCAGCATTTTAGCAATACCCCCGATAAATACGGCCATACGCAAAACCTGTTTCCGATTGTGCAGGGCGCTGTTTTTCACGACCTGCGCAAAGCATCCTGCGAGTACATTGCTTCGAAGGAAGCCACGGGCAACGCAATTGGTGGCCTAAGCGTAGGCGAACCCGAAGAAGTGATGTATGAGATTTGTGCGTTGTGCTGCGAGCATTTGCCCCAAAACAAGCCGCGCTACCTGATGGGTGTGGGCACGCCGTGGAATATTCTGGAAAATATAGCGCTGGGCGTGGATATGTTCGACTGCGTAATGCCCACCCGCAACGGCCGTAACGCCATGTTGTTCACCACTAATGGCGTGATCAATATCGACAATAAAAAATGGGAGCGGGATTTTTCGCCCATCGATGAAGGGTTGGACAATGAAATGAGCCATTATTATTCGAAGGCTTATGTGCGCCACCTGTTCAAGGCAGATGAATTATTGGGGCTCACCATTGCTTCGGTGCAAAACCTGTCGTTTTACTTGTGGCTGGTTCGTGAAGCCCGCAAACACATCATCGCCGGTGACTTTGCCAGTTGGAAAAGTGAAATGATCCCGGTGCTGAAGACCAGACTTTAATGCTTTGAGGCTGGAGTTGCAAAGCTCATCAATAATTTTTTTATTTGCTTGATGACTGGTGCGAAGACTACACTGAGTTTTATTTACTGGGGTTTGGTTCTGCTGGTGTTGATAGTACATTGTTACAATCGAGGAACCAATGAGTTGAGGCATCTCTCCAAAACCAAGGGAGTAGTGATCGACCAGATTCCCGTGGTAAAACAAGGCATGAAACGTTCGAGCAGTGTTTATAGCACCGAAGTATTGCGTCCGCAGATCATTTTTCCTGTTGATGATACCAGCTACATTTTTGTAGATCATAATGTAGCACTTGAAAATGGCGATGAACCAACAGTGTTATTTCCCTATCATAATCCGCGTGATGCTAAAGTGTACCGTTTTGCGTTTTGGATTGACGAAGGTTTTATTGTTCCGGTATTTTTAATTGCAGTATTGATCTATAAAATTGCTTCTATTCTTGCCGCTAAACACGAAAAGCCGTACGAGGTGCTGCCCAGTAATCTTTGATCCCGTTTAAAAAGCAGGCGGTTTATTGCCGCTAAAACTTATCATTTCTTTACCGGCCCTATTGCCTCAAAATACTTTACTTCGCCCTGCAATGCTCAAAAAGATAGACTGGTATATCCTGCGCAAATTCATCACCACGTTTGTGTTTTGCATGTTGCTGTTTACGGTTATTGCCGTGGCGGTGGACAGCAGCGAAAAAACGGATGAATTTGTACGCACCGGGCTTTCCACCGGCCAGATCTTCATGCAGTATTATATGGGTTTTATCCCATTCATCTGGGGGTTGTTGTACCCGCTGTTTGTGTTTATTGCGGTGATTTTTTTTACCTCCAAAATGGCGCTCCGCTCCGAGGTGATTGCCATTTTAGCCGCAGGCGTTACCTACAAGCGCTGGCTGCGGCCCTACCTCATTGGCGGGATTTTTTTTGCCACCATACTTTGGTTTGCCAACCGCTACGCCATACCTGCGGCCAACGGCATCCGCAGCCAGTTTGAGGTAACGTACCTCGATAAAGGCATTACGCCGGGCTGGGGCGGGCAATCCAGTTTTTACCTGCGTATTGATACCAACACATATGTTGGCGTACGCTATTACGACACGGCTTCCAAGTCGGCTTCTTCGTTTTTCCTCGACCGCATCAAGGACAATAAAATGGCCTACAACCTGCGGGCATCGCGGATGCAGTGGGATACGGCCACCCGCGACTGGAAACTTTCTGAAGTGGTGGAGCGGCATGTGGACAGCATGAAGGAACGGGTAACGTACAAACCCGAAATGCACCTGAAACTGAACCTGAAACCCGAAGAACTGCGCAAGGACGAATTTGTAAAAGACAAGCTCTCCACGCCGCAACTAACAGCCTATATTGAAAAGGAAGAACTGCGCGGCACCGAAGGCCTCAATGCGCTGAAAGTGGAGCAATACCGCCGCAGCGCTACACCGGTTACGGTGCTTATCTTAACCATGATCGGTGCTATTGTGGCCGGCCGCAAAACCCGCGGTGGCAGCGGCTTACACCTCGCCATTGGTATTGGCATCGCATCGCTTTTCATTATCTCCGACCGGTTCTCCACCGTGTTTTCGGTAAAAGGAAACCTGCCACCGCTGCTGGCCGCGTGGATCCCCAATATTGTATTTGGGCTGGTTGCCTGGCGGCTATACCTCAAAGCGCCGAAATAAGTCAGACGGAAAGTTTCAAAACAAAAAAGCAGGATGGATTTATTGGTCTAATTCAAATGGGCATTTCCATTTTTGACCTGCCATTTTACGCCGCCACCGGCCCAAAAACGGCCGTCGTCGTTTTTATAAACCTTTAACGTAATTAAAATAACTGTCCTGCTTATTTTTAGGGGGCTGTCAAAATAATAGACCTCCAAAGCGCATGTGCTGCACCGATTGATCTTGTTGTTTTTGATGGCGGCAATACCTTTTTGAAAACACCACCATTTTCATTTGGCTATGAATCACCTCATACACCTGCTTACCGTATCCCTGCTTTTTTTACAAACCGCCGTTGCGCCAGCAGCCCTCAGCAGCGCCGAACTGCCCGTGGCTCCCGTTACCGAAGATGAAACCATGATGGCCTGGAAATCGGACCGCAAACTTACCTGGGAGGACTTTAAAAGCGTGCCGGTACGCAACACCGAAGCCGTAGCATTGACGAGCACTTCGCTGGGCATTTCATACCGCGTAAAGAACAACCAGTTTCTCTACGATATTTCCTGTGCTTTTTCCAAACAACATTCATGGGGCCTGCTCCGTACGCCATACATCCTGGCGCATGAACAGGCGCATTTCGACATCACGGAAATTTATGCCCGCAAATTGCACAACGAGCTGCAGTTGTACCGCTTCAATGCAAAAACTTTCAAGAAAGACATCAACGATATTTATTACCGCGTGGTAAAAGAAAAGGAAGCTTTCCAGGAACAGTACGACAGTGAAACCGACCACAGCCGCAAAAAGGCCCGCCAGGAAGAATGGTTGGTACTCATTGAAGCGCTGCTGGATGATACCGCGCCGTATATGAATTATCCATAGGGAAGGGTGTGAAGTCGGAAGACCGAGGTCGGAAGTCCGAAGACCGAACTGGTAAGTAAACAAAACAGATTAGACAAATAAAAGGTCCTGCAGCAGCGATGCTTGCAGGACCTTTTATTTAAAATTTAAAATCTTTTTCCGTCTTCCGTCTTCCGACCTCGGACTTCCGTCTCCCCTAAAACAACCCAAACAACTCCGCATCAATCGAAGAAATGATCTTGCCCAGGTCTTCGGTGCGTTCCTGGAAGCGGTTTTCATCCACATTAATCACCAGCAGCGGGCCTTCTTTGTAGCTATCAATCCACTTGTTGTAATATTCGTTCAGGCGTTTCAGGTAGTCGAGGCGGATGTTCTCTTCATATTCGCGGCCGCGCTTTTGAATTTGCCCCACCAGCGTCGGCACCGACGCCTGCAGGTAAATAAGCAGATCCGGCGGTTTTACCATGGCCTTCAGCGTTTCAAACAGGGAAAAATAGTTCTCGAAATCCCTTTTGGTCATCAGGTTCATTTCGTGCAGGTTGGGCGCAAATATTTGCGCATCCTCGTAAATGGTGCGGTCCTGGATCACCGTGTCGGAGCCTTTTTGAATATCGATCAGCTGGCGGATGCGGCTGTTTAAAAAATAGATTTGCAGCTGAAAACTCCAGCGTGGCATGTCCTCGTAAAAATCATTGAGGTAGGGGTTGTGGTCCACGTCTTCAAAATGCGGCAGCCATTTGTAATGCTTGCACAGCAGTTCGGTCAGCGTGGTTTTGCCGGCACCAATGTTTCCGGCTATGGCAATATGTTGGGGCTTATTATTCTTAGGCATAAAGAACGGTGCGATTTTGGAACATGCGGCCTTGCCGCGGTTTGGTGCAGGTTAGCGAATATAGGCCAGTCCAAGCATTTCGCGGACGGCCTCAATGGTTTGGCGGGCACTGCTTCTTGCCTTTTCAGCGCCTTGTGCAATTACGTTATTCAAATAAGATTTATCAGCATAAATCCTTTCCGACTGTTCGCGGATGGGTGCAATAAAGCGCACCATATCTTCTGCCAGTTGTTTTTTCATATCGCCGTAGCGAATGTTGGCGTTGTTGAAATCGTCGCGGAATTTTTGCGTGGTGCTTTCTTCACTCACCAGCGACATCAACTGGAAAATATTCTGGATATAATCGGGCATTTCAGAGTTCGGCCCGGTGGGGCCGCTGTCGGTTTTTGCTTTCATCACTTTTTTGCGAATCAGGTCATCGCTGTCGGCCAGGTACAGCGTAGCCATCTGGTTTTCGCTTTTGCTCATTTTACCCGTACCATCCAGCGAAGGCACTTTTACCAGCTCGTTGCCGTAGTTAAAGGCAGCGGGTTCCGGAAACAGGTCGCCATAGCGGTGGTTAAAACGCTGCGCAAAATTGCGGGTCATTTCCAGGTGTTGCTCCTGGTCTTTACCTACGGGCACATATTTAGCGCGATGAATTAATATATCGGCGGCCATCAGCACTGGGTAAGTAAGCAGGCCGGCATTTACGTTCTCGGGGTGCTGGCGCACTTTTTCTTTAAATGTCACTGTTTTTTCCAGCTCGCCTTTATACGCCATCATGTTCAGCAGCATGTACAGTTCCGCAATTTCGGGCACGGTGCTTTGCACGTACAAACAGGCTTTTTCGGGATCGAGGCCGGCTGCAATGTTTTCGGCCAGTACCCGCTGCACCGAGTCGCGCAGCTCTTTTGTATCGGGGTGGGTTGTTAAAGAGTGCCAGTCGGCCACAAAGAAATAACAGTCGTACGCTTCCTGCATGCGCACATAATTGCGCATGGCGCCAAAATAATTTCCCAGGTGTAAAAAGCCGGTGGGCCTGATGCCGCTGACAACAATTTCTTTCATAAGAGCGGCAAAAATAGTTGATAGTTTGTAGTTGGTTGTTGGTAGTTGGCGGCAGTGTGCGGAAAAACCTTTTTTCGGCGGCGCAAACGTTTTGCAAACACGCTTGTTGTTTACTGCATTTGTATAAAAGTAAATATATGGCGCCTTCATTTTTGCAGGAACATGGGCAGGAGGCAAACACCAAACTCTGGCTATATTTGTTGGATGCAGGTAAACGACGCATTGGTAGACAAACTGGCCACGCTGGCCCACTTGGAGTTCAACGATGGGGAGCGGGAAGCCATCAAGGGCGACCTTCAGAAAATGATTGGCTTCATTGATAAATTAGGGGAGCTGGACACAACCGGCGTGGAGCCGCTGATGCACATGAGCGATGCGGTAAACGTGTTGCGCGATGATGTGCCCGGCGATATGCTGAACCGCCAGCAGGCGCTGCACAATGCGCCCCACCACGATGCGCAATATTTTCAGGTACCTAAAGTGATCAAAAAGTAACAACCCATACCGCATGGCCGGCATTATTCATCTAAGCGACATCCGCAAAAATTACTTTCTGGGCCGCCAGGTTATCGAAGTGCTTAAAGGCATTTCGCTGGATATTTATAAAAACGAATATGTAGCCCTGATGGGACCTTCGGGTTCGGGAAAAAGTACGCTGATGAATATTTTGGGCTGCCTTGATACACCCACCGGGGGTACTTATATACTGAACGGCAAAGACGTAAGCCGGATGAGCGACAACGACCTGGCCGATGTTCGCAACCAGGAAATTGGTTTTGTATTTCAGCAGTTCAACCTGCTGCCGCGCCTTACTGCTGTGGAAAATGTGGCACTGCCCCTGGTATATGCGGGTGTGCCCAAAAAGGAGCGGATGGAAAAAGCGATGCAGGTGCTGGAAAAAGTAAGCCTAGCCGACCGCAGCCACCACCGCCCCAATGAAATGAGTGGCGGCCAAAACCAGCGTGTGGCCATTGCCCGTGCACTGGTGAACGATCCGTCGATTATTCTGGCGGATGAACCAACCGGCAACCTGGATACAAAAACATCGTACGAGATCATGGATATTTTTGAATCAATCCATGCGGGTGGCAACACCGTGGTGTTGGTAACCCACGAAGAAGATATTGCCAACCATGCCCGCCGCATTATTCGCCTGCGCGATGGCGTGCTGGAAAGCGATAAACGAAGAGAAGAAACTCCCACTGCAGTGCAGTTGTAAGTAAAAAGTAAAAAGGCAAAATTCAAAAGAGTGGCTGTTCGATCAGCGAACCTTTTTTGAATTTTTATGTTTGAATTTTGCCTTGCCTCACTTCCATTATTATCAACCCTTAATCATGGCGTTTAAGATTTATACTAAAACCGGCGACGGTGGCAATACCGGATTGATTGGCGGTACCAAAGTTCCGAAGAACGACTTGCGGATTGAAACATACGGCACCGTGGATGAACTGAATTCATGGATCGGAATGATCAACGACCAGATGGCCGATCCGAGGTTTACCGATGAATTGAAAGAGATCCAGGACCGGCTGTTTACCATTGGTTCCATGCTGGCCACCGACCATGAAAAGGGCACCAAAATGCAGTTGCCCGACCTGTATGAAAGTGATGTGCATCACCTGGAGCAGCGCATCGATTTTATGACAGCACAGCTGCCCGAAATGAAGTCGTTTATTTTACCCGGCGGGCATACCACTGTTTCCTCCATTCATATTGCCCGCTGCGTGTGCCGCAGGGCTGAGCGGCTGGCGGTGGGGCTGCAGCAACACGACGTGCCGGTGGAACCGCTGGTGATTCAATACCTCAACCGGCTAAGCGACTACCTGTTTACGTTAGCCCGCTACGCAGGTCAACTGTTAGGCGCAGCCGAAATTCCGTGGAAGCCGCGAACGAATGGGTAATCAGTCAATACAGCGGTTTATTTTGGGTAAACGATAAAAAAGTATCGCAGCGGTGTTTCTTGTTTCAGCAACATTTTGTGGGCATAGCCCACACCTGTCGGTAGCACAAAACGCATAACCGAAATTGGTTGATCGTAGATCAACCCTGTTCCTTTAAGTCATCAATGGTTTCAATCGGCATCGGGTTGAGCTACGCCCAACATCAACGCTTGCTCAAATATTTGCTACCATCAGGTGTGGGCTACGCCCACAAAAAAGCCCGCAACCAAAACTTGTTGCGGGCATTTTCATTTTGTATTTAAAAATTTACCACTTCAATTCCAGCTTATTATTTCTCCGTTCCACATCCGCCATGCGTTGCGACGGATCTATTTCAACGGAAATAATATCGGTGAGGCGTTTTGCAGTGTTGATGTTATAGGTGGGATGTGTCCATTTCCAAGATTCATACACCTTGCGGCCTTCCTGTCCTTTCTCCGCCGGCTTCTCGCCAAACTGCAGGTACATGGGCACATAGTGCCACTCCGATGTGCCGTCTTTGAACGTTACTTTCACATCCATCGGCATGGGCATTTGGCCAATGCAGCGCAAACGGATTTGCGTAGCGCCACCTGCTTCCCACAGGCTGTCGATGCCGTAATCAATGGTCTTGGTGCTGTTCACAAAATACTCTTGGTACCAGTCCAGTTCCATGCCGCTTACCTTTTCCGAAAGCCGCACAAAATCGTGCACGTTGGGATGTTTAAAACGCCATTGCTTGTAGTACTCGAGCAGGATGTGGTCGCGAACCGGAGCGCCAACAATGTAGCCCAGTTGCTCCAGAAACACATTGCCTTTCGAATACGATGCAATGCTATAAGCAAAGTTGGTATTGAAATGATCGGCATGCGTGGTCAGCGGTTCTTCGCGGCCACTTTTTACCAGTCCAAAATAACTGTTGTAATTGGGCGCATGATACAGCGGTAATGCGGCAGCCACCAGCGAGTCGGATTTGCGTTGTTCGGCTGGGTTGCCGGCCAGGCGCTTTTGCAATACCTCTTGGCGGTAAAATTCTTCCACCAGGTTAGTGGCATACTCGGTAAAGCCTTCGTCCATCCATGCATACTGCGCTTCGTCGGTACCCATCAGTCCCTGGTACCAGGTGTGCATCCACTCATGAAATGCAGTGCCCAGGCTTGGGCCGGAAAGCATAGTGCTCATGGGGTATTCCATGCCACCATCACCGCCATGTATAAACGAATATTGCTGCCACGGGTATGCGCCAAAATTTGTTTTAATAAAAGGATACACCGCTACTGCTGCATCGGCAATTTCTTTCCATGCCGCTTCTTGGCGGGCATCGTTGCTTTCGTTTTTATACAACACATGAATGGTGGGTCCGTTCGCTATGTCGCGGCTAATATGCTTGAACTGCGGATCGGCGGCCCATGCAAAATCGTGCACGTTGGGTGCCACAAAGCGCCAGGACAGTTTAGCACCTGCAGGCCGGGTTACTTTGGCACCTTTGGCCTCGTACCCATAACCAATGCTATTGGGGTTTTGTAGGTAACCAGTACCACCCAAGATGTATGATTTTTCGATGTTGATGGTTACATCATAATCGCCCCATACGCCATAAAATTCACGGGCAACGTATGGGTTGGGATGCCAGCCGTTGTAATCGTATTCCACCAGTTTGGGATACCATTGCGTCATGGTGTACCGAACGTCAGTTTGCGGGTTATCGCGGCCGCTGCGGCGCACCTGCAGGGGCACCTGCGCATCCCAGACCATATCAAAAACCACTTTGCTTTTGGGCGCAATGGGTTTATCCAATTGCACTTCCAAAATGGTTTCGTGCAGTTTTGTTTTTTGTGCCCGGCCATCCATTTTAATGGAGGTTACGTTTTTATAACCGATCTCGTCGGGCTTGAGGTTGGAAATGCGGTCGCGAACCCGTGCATCCCAGTCGCCAATATCGTTGCCATTGCGGTCCTGCCGCATCACTACCGAACCTTGGCGCAGGCTTCGGGCATCCATCATGCTACCGGGCTGAAATGCATTCCAGTACAGGTGAAAGAATACTCGGTCGAGGGTGTCGGGCGAATTGTTCCAGTATTCCAGTTTTTGCGTGCCTTTGTACTTGTTGGTTTGCACATCCATGTCAATGTTCATGGTGTACTTTACCTTTTGCTGCCACCGGTCGGGCTGTGCGCCTGCCACCAGCACACACAGGAGCCCGAGAAATAAGCTCAGATTTTTCTTCATGCGAACGGACAATTTTTTAAGTGGGTCTAAATTTCGGTGAATACGTGTTAGGAGAAAAACAAAAGTTTGGAAGGGGGTGTTGAACCACGAAGACACAAAGGAACAAAGGGAGCACGAAGAGGGGAGTTCGGAGTCTGGAGTTTGTAGTCAGTAGATCATGGTTATGACGGAAAGTGAACCGGTTTTAATAAGAAATTGAACTTTCTTTTTATTGAAATTGAGCCTAAGCATAGTGCCGTTATTTCTATAAAAAAGGGCTGCGGTGTGCAGCCCTTTTTGAGATCTATAGAGTAATACTTTCGTGCACCAGTTTGCCCGACGCATTGAAGTAGAGATACTTTTTCTGCACGTCATTCTTTTCCACTTTTACGCGGTACAGTTCCACGCCGGCGGGGCGTGTAACCAGTTTGGTGTCGGCCACTTTCCAGTCGGTGCCGCTGTAGCGGCTTTTTTCAAAGCCGTCTTTTACATCGGCATTTAGCTTTTCAAAATCGTATGGCTGTTCAGTTTCTTTCCATTGGCCTTTATTGGTAAACGTGGCCATTTTGGTTTCGCCGTTGTGCTCAAATTTCACCTGCACATTTACAATGTTATCAATATAGTTGGGCGTGCCTGCACCGGGAAACTGCACTGCAAAAGAATCTTTAACAGCTTTGGGCACTTCGCGGATCTGTGCGCCGGCTGTGTTCCAGCCAAATGCAGCAACCATGAGCAGGAGTAAAAAGCGTTGTTTCATAAGTCAAAGGTTTAGGGCGCCAAATTAATAAATAGGGCAGAAGGGCAGTGGTGTGGAAATGTGAAAGTCTTGTTGAATGCGCAACTAAGCGCAGGTTTACCGATTGCTTAAGCTTCGGCGCCGGCTACTATAATTACGATCTCGCCTTTGACCGTTTTTTGCCGGAAATAGTCGGCCACTTCTTTAAGCGTACCGCGTTTGTTTTCTTCAAACATCTTGGTGAGTTCGCGGCTTACCGAGCAGCGGCGGTCGGCGCCAAAGTATTGCGCCATTTCATCCAGGCTTTTTACCAGTCGCATTGGCGATTCGTAAAAAATGAGCGTCCGCTCTTCTGTGGCCAGTTTGGTCAGTGCGGTGTGGCGGCCTTTTTTAAGGGGCAAAAAACCTTCAAATGCAAAGCGGTGAATGGGCAGCCCGCTGTTGACCAGCGCCGGTACAAAAGCCGTGGCGCCGGGCAGGCACTCCACTTTTATTTCGTGTTCAATACAGGCACGCACTAGCAAAAAAGCAGGATCGGAAATGCCCGGAGTGCCGGCATCGGTAACCACCGCCATCCGTTTGCCCGCAGCCATTTGATCCACCAGGTGCTGCAGCACTTTGTGCTCGTTGTGCTGGTGAAAAGGCGTCAGCGGTTTGGTGATGTTGTAATGATTGAGCAGCCGTGCAGAGTTGCGGGTGTCTTCGGCAAGGATCACATCTACTCCCTGCAGAATTTCCAAAGCCCGCAGCGTGATGTCTTTTAAATTGCCAATAGGCGTAGGAACAAGAAACAGCATGGCATCGGTGTCCCTGAACTGGAAACCGGTGTTGGTGCTGCCTGTTTGTTCCAACGCGTTGCTCATAACGGTGTTGTTTAGCCGAATCAGGCTTGCGACACTTCGATCTCGAAATACTCCATCACCTGGTTAGCCAGCAGCTTGCGTGCAGCTTCTTCGGCTACGGCTTTGGCGGCTGCTTCGTCGGCCGCATCTACCTGCAGGGTAATGTTTTTTCCTACCCGAACATCGCTTACGTTTTTAAGTCCCAGGTTGCCCAGCCCGGTGAGTACGGCCTTGCCTTGCGGGTCCAGCAATTCTTTCAGGGGCATCACTTTTACCTGTATTGTATAGGTCATAACTTTTTATTTAAATGTATTTTATAAAATGCTGCGCAAACCTACTGAGAAAAGGAGAATATCGAACAAGGAACAAGTCTTTTAGAATAACGAACAGACGAACAAGGAATGTCGAATGACGAAGTTGTATGAAGTATTGCGCTAATAATCAATAATTCAATAATCAGTAATTATTTATTATTGGCTTTTCACTTCATTGGTTCATCATTCCTTGTTCCTTGTTCGATATTCTTTTGCCTCGCTTTCTCTGTTCATTATTCTACACGCTTCCTTTCACCGGGTGCACTGCTGCGGTATCTTTTGCAAAGCCCGAAATTACCAGGTACAATACAAAGATCACCGGAACGGCCAGCCATTTCAATACTACCAGGGCCACCAGCGAAACGGCCAGCAGTATGTATTTCAGCAGGTTGTTGCGAAACGAAAAATCGGTAAACTTAATGGCCATCAGCACATGGTTGCTCACCAGCAGGTACGACAGTACAGCGATGATGCCATACAGAAACCAGCGGTTGATGAACAGCGTTTGGATGCCAAAGTACTCGTACCAGATAATGAGCGGAAAGGAAGCCACCAGCAGGCCAGCAGCAGGCGAGGGCACACCCCGAAACGAACTGCTTTGGTTGGTGGCAATATTGAATTTTGCCAGCCGCCAAGCCACTGCACCGCTGTAAAGAAATGCAGGAATCAGCAGCAGCATCGACACATCCAGCCCGCCTTCATCCTGCGCAAATGAAATGCGCAGCAATTGGTATAAAATAAGCCCCGGCGCCACGCCAAAACTCACCACATCGCTCAACGAATCAAGCTGCTTGCCCATTTCCGAACTTACCTTGAGCATGCGTGCCAGGAAGCCATCCAGAAAATCGACCACGGCCGCCGCGAAAATGAAGAGGGCGCCCCAGGTCATCTTTTCGGCCAGCACCACTTGTGTGGCGCCACTGTTGTTATCGAGCAGCACAATGGACTGTCCGGTTTGCAAAATGAACACAATGGCAATGCAGCCAAATATGAGGTTGAGCAGCGTAAAGAGGTTGGGAATTTGACGTACCAAGTTGGTGTATTTTAAATGGGCTAATTAATGCTGCATCGCTGCTTCAATCTCTTCCACAGTAATCGGGATGCCGGCAAACAAATCAATATTGCCGTCTTCGGTAATCCACACGTTATTTTCGATGCGTACACCCATGCCTTCTTCTTCAATATAAATGCCCGGCTCGATGGTAAACAACATGCCCGCTTGTATGGGTTCGGTGCGGGTGCCCAGGTCGTGCACATCAATGCCCAGGTGGTGCGAAATGCCGTGGTACAGGTACTTGCGGTAAGCACGGTTTTCGGGGTCTTCGTTTTTCACATCGGCTTCGGTAATAAGGCCAATTTTCAGAAACCGCTGCGTCGCTTCTTCTCCTACTTTATCGGTATAATCAACAATGGAGATGCCCGGTTTTAAAATGCCCTTGCAAAAGTTGAGCAGGTGCAGGCAGGCGTTGTACACTTCTTTCTGGCGTTCGGTAAACTTGCCGTTTACCGGTACAGTGCGGGTTAAATCGGCTGCATAGCCGCCATAATCGGCGCCAAAATCCATCAGGATCAGGTCGCCATCTTTGCACTCCTCGCTGTTGTTTACATAGTGTAGTGTGCGGGCATTATCGCCGGAGGCAATGATGGAATGGTAGGCCGGGCCCGACGACCGCTGGCTTAAAAACGAATGATAGATTTCTGCTTCGATTTGGTACTCTGTTACACCGGGTTTGATAAATTGCAACAAACGATTAAATGTATTGCCTGTTATTTCAATGGCTTTTTTTACCACCTCAACTTCCTGCGCTGTTTTAATGCCGCGCAACTCCTTCAACAGTTTGGCGGCACGTTCGTAGCGGTGCAGCGGGTAGCGGTTTTTCATTTCATCCACAAAGCGGTAATCCCTGGTGCGGATGAGGCTGGCCTTGCGGTCGTTTTCGTTGGTATCGAGGTAAATGGTATCTGCTAGGTGCACCCATGTTTGCAACAGCGCATCAATCGAGTCGAGCCACACAATGGTGCCGATGCCGCTGATGGTGGTGGCTTCCTCGCGGCGCAGGCGCTTGCCGTCCCATTTTTCTTTCAGCTCGTTGGGGCGCACCAGCACCAGCACTTCGCGGTATTTAGGATCGGGGTTGTCGGGGAAAAGAATCACCATGCTGTCTTCCTGCGTAATGCCTGAAAGCCAGTACAGGTCGCTGTTCTGGCGAAACGGGAACAAGGCGTCGCCGTTGGTGGGCACTTCGTCGTTGCTTACAAATATGGCAATGGAGCCGGGCTGCATGCGGGCTGTAAAACGCTGGCGGTTGTTGATGAATAACTGCGAATCGAGGGGCAGATTTTTCATATATGCAATGATTTAACTGCAGGGCAGTGAATGAGCGAATAAGCGGCAAAGTAACCGAAAAAGAAGATTGACCAAGGCGAATTAATATGCGGCAAAATGCCCCGGCCGGTTAGGGACAACCGTTAGCCGCGGGGTGATGTTTAACGCCACTTTAAGCGGGGCGGTAAACTCCTTTTTTGCTGCTCAGGTGCCAATCCATACCTTTACTGGATTCGATCGTTAACCTCATTAACCGCGACAAAAACCAACATAATGGGAGTGATTAAAGACCGCTTCAAAGACAAAGCAGACATACTTGCTGCGGAAATTAAGGATTTGATTAAAGAGCATGGTTCCAAAAAGATTGGTGAAGTAACCCTTTCCCAGATTTACCAGGGCATGCGTGGCATTACCGGACTGGTTTCCGAAACCTCGCTGCTTGATGCCCAGGAAGGCATTCGTTTCCGGGGCTATTCCATTCCAGAGCTGCAGCAAAAACTGCCCAAATACAACGGCGGCTCCGAGCCCATGCCCGAGGGCCTTTTTTACCTGATGCTGATTGGCGACCTGCCCACCGAGGAAGACGCCAACAACATGACCTCGCTGTGGCAGCGCCGCAGCCATGTGCCCAACCATGTGTTTGCAACCATCGAGGCACTGCCGGTGTCAACCCACCCCATGACGCAACTGGTGGTGGCCGTAATGGCCCTGCAAACCGAAAGTCAGTTTGCCCGCCGCTATGCTGCCGGCATGAACAAAAAAGAATATTGGGATGCGTCGTTCGACGATGCCATGGACCTGATTGCCCGCCTGCCCCGTGTTGCGGCATATATCTATCGCCGCAAATACAAAGGCGGCCAGCATATTCAGCCCAACGGGCTGCTCGACTGGTCGGGCAACTTTGCCCACATGCTTGGTTTTGATGATGAAGGCTTTATGGAGCTGATGCGCCTGTACATGACCATCCATGCCGACCACGAAGGCGGCAACGTATCGGCACACACCACCCACCTGGTGGGCTCTGCGCTGAGCGATCCTTACCTCAGCTTTGCTGCCGGCCTCAATGGCCTGGCGGGCCCGCTGCACGGCCTGGCCAACCAGGAAGTGATCAAATGGATTTTTGAACTGCGCCAGGAGTTGGGCACCGACCTGCCTTCCAAGGAGCAGATTGAAGAATATGTAAAGAAAACGCTGAGCGAAGGAAAAGTGGTACCGGGCTACGGCCACGCGGTGCTGCGCAAAACCGATCCGCGTTTTACGGCGCAAATGGAATTTGGCAAAAAGCACATGCCCAACGATCCGCTGGTGCAAACCATCTGGAACGTGTACGAGGTGGTGCCGCCCATCCTCCAATCGCTAGGTAAGATCAAAAACCCGTGGCCCAATGTGGATGCCCACAGTGGTGCCCTGCTGGTGCACTACGGCATGGTGGAGTACGAATTTTACACCGTGTTGTTTGGCGTAAGCCGGGCACTGGGTGTGCTGGCCTCGCTGTGCTGGGACCGGGCCCTTGGCCTGCCCATTGAGCGCCCCAAATCGGTTACTACCGACCTGGTGAAAGGCTGGCTTAAAGGCGAAGGCGAAATCTGGGGCGAGTAACCCGGATTTAATCCAGGCCTGTTTTTAAGTTGGAGATTCAATTATAGCTACACAGCCACTCTTTTGGAGTGGCTGTTTTGTTTTGTGTAGCTGGCTGTATTAATTCTATTGGGCTCCTGTTGCGGCGCACACTTCTACGTTCTGTAATGCTATTGTGCTTTGCCTATGCACCAGTAGTAAACTGCTGCCTTTTAGGCACTGTCATGCCGAACTTGTTTCAGCATCTCCTTCTTTTTACAGTGTTTACTTAAGCATATGGGGATGCCGAAACAAGTTCGGCATGACAGGCTCTAATTGCTATAATTGTCATACACCGACGCTGAAATCATCCTCTTTGATTGCTATGCTTATTGCCCATCAATCACGCTTTTGCCTGTCATCCTGAGCGCAGCGAAGGATCTGAGCCTTTACCTACAGAAAATTCGAAGAAAAAGTGATCCAACTCTTTTTACTCAAGATTTTGCAACTATAACACTCAGATGCTTCGCTATGCTCAGCATGACAAGCAAAAAGCATTTGCTTTTTTACAAACGCATAAAGGCTCAATCGCTCAAAATTCACCCGCAGCAAAAAAGCCACAAAGACCTGAATCCTTGTGGCTTTTCATTCCTTAAAGAAGTTTCAACAACAACAACCCGTGCCGTTCGGCTAAAGTGATCTAAGCATTAACTGCTTAAAAAAAATTATCCAGCGCTTTCAGGCTGATGGGCTTTTCCCAAATGGTCAGCTTGGCACCATCCAGCTCTGCGGGCATGGTGGGCCTGAACGCACTGATCAGGTGGTACTGGATGTTAGGATATTGCTCATACATCTCAGGTAGCTTGTCCCAGCCCAGCCCGTCTGGCAGGTTGTAGTCAATCAGCAGGTAGTCGGGAATGATCTGATGCAGGCGGTTGATGCCGTCTTTTAAGGTATGGGCAATATATACTTCGTAGTTTTTACGAACAAAATATTGCTTCATCAGCAGGCACAGGTCCACCTCATCATCTATGATTAAAACTTTCTTCCTTTGGTTCATAATATTTGTTACCCTGAGATTGTACTAATTTTTATACCAGAAAAACTGTGCAAAAGAACAAAGAATGGGTATTAGTTTTTCAGTTTTTCCTGTAGAGTTTTTTCCCCGGCGTTCCGGCAGCGGATTGCTGCGCTTAACCATGCGGTTTGGTACGATTATTTATCCTCGGTTGGCAGAAACATTTGTTTAACCTTAAAATACCAAGTCATGACCCAAAGGACTAAACTTATCGTAGGTATCATTGGCGCTGCAGCTGCAGGTGTAGCCATCGGCATGTTGCTGGCTCCTGAAAAAGGTACCGATATGCGCCGCAATATTTCTAAAGCCACCGGAAGCTGGGCCTCCAGCCTGAGCGATCTCTTGGCCAACGCCAAAGGCGAACTGACCCGTGCCACTACCAAAGGCAAATTGCAAACAAGGCGCATGGCCAACAGGGCAGAAGATTTTATCTAAGCATATAGCTTCGTATAGTGCAGCAGGCCACGGCCTGCTGCTTTATGTTCACCCACCCAACTTCACCAGCTTATGGACGACCTGAAGACCAACTTTGCCAGCCTGAAGCAACACGCTACCGATTATGCCCAAACTTATGTGCAGCTGGCCAAGGCAAAAGCCACAGCCAGTGCATCTACAGCCGCTGCAGGTGCCGCCATTGGTGTTACCGCAGTGCTGCTCTCTGTTTTCTTTCTCATCTTTTTGTTTACGGGCATTGCCTGGTGGCTGAGCGGCGTACTCAACAGCAATGCTGCCGGCTTCCTCATCGTGGCCGGGTTTTTCCTGCTGCTGCTCATCCTCATTATTGCGCTGCGCAAAAAAGTAATCGTTCCCTGGATCCGCAATACCATCATCAGCAAAGTATATGAATAACAAAATAAGGACTTACGAAGACCTGCTGGAAGAGCAAAAACGCCTGATGAACATCCTGAAGGGGCATGAAACGTTGTTGAAAACTGATGTGGCAGGTGTAAGGCAAGGGTTGAAGCCGGTGGGCACTGCATTTAATTTTGTAAACAAAATGGCCACCCGCGACCATACCGGCCCGATGATGAACTTCGGCCTTGAGTTTGGCCTCGACCTGTTGCTGCGCCGCTTTGTGTTGGCCCGTGCAGGCTGGTTTACCAAAATAGCCATTCCATACGTGGTGAAGAACTATGCATCGCACCTCATCACCGAAGAAAAGCGGGAAATACTGATGCAAAAGATCAATGCATTTATGCAAAAGCTGCGGCCCAAACCCGGCCCCACTGCATACACACCGGAGGAGGCTGCACAGGACCCCCGAAAATATTATCCCGGCGGTGCGCCGCCGCCCAAGGCAGCCACCACCGATCCGCTTGGCCCCGAGCCAGCGCTGTAATTAGCCTTTATATGCATGCAATTTTTGCCCGGTACGCTGCCCCGCAGGTGCCGGTTCTTTTTTGCCCAAAACGGTACGGTTTTAGGCGTTTTATTGATCAATAACGCATTGTTTGTTTCATTTAAAAAAACATCACCATGGCACATACACCCAACGACCCGCGTTTGAAAAGAGAGTTGAACCAGCCGCCAAACGGCCCCGGCGATAACATTAATGAACAGGCTGCCGGCCGTGAAGGTGGCGACGACTCGCTGAGCAACATCCGCCCGACCGATGACCGCGCTGATGAAAAAGTGATCGTTAATTCGCAGGAAGCGCAGCAAACCGTAAACAGGCCTTCACAATCTGAAATTGATGGCAGCTATAGCGATGTGGTCAATGAATAACGCTCCAGCATGTTGCACAAGCCGCAGCGGAGTTTTTAGTTGTACAAAATGAGTTACAACAAAGGGGTGCAGCCATTGCCCCCCTTTGTTGTTTTGGTCCATATGTTTTTAGTTGCTGCTTCTAAATCCGCCCGCCATTAACGCCAGCACAAACGGGAGTGGAAAAATATTAAATAGCATTTGGGCAATCGAACCTGCACCAGCAGTAATGCCTCCAAAACTGGCCACCGCAGCCACCACTAGGAAAATTAATGTCCAGTGTAGGATAATGGTAGTTTTTAAGGGTGAAGATTTACCTCAATATGTAGCCAAATAGCCATACCTGTTTTTGCCCGTAAGTCTTACTGCGCCTGCATTGAGGCCTATTTTTAATTGGTACAATTTTTAAGACTGGGAAAGGGACAGAACACCTTTTTATGCAACCATCGAAAATTCAAAACACACAAAAGCAAGTAATGCAGCCCGTGCTGGCTGGCGCCGGCAGGCCTGTTTCTCCTTTGGAGCGCAGCCGTTCGGCAGCTACTACCGTTAAAGGCGATCCTGCTTCCGGGGCAGTTGGTTCATACCCCGTTCCCAATTCGGGCAGGTTTGCGCCAGGCGGAGGCTAGGAGCAGGGGCTTAGCGAATGGACTGAGGCATATGGTGTTGTGTGGAGCTAATGTAGTGCGCACCCAGTTGGGGAAAGGTTTCCTCAAAAGAGGCATTTTCATCCTGTAACTTTAAGCACTGCCATTGCATCCCCTTTTTGCTAATAACTAACACCCTGAATAACAAGCTCTTGTAAATATTTTAAAGCTGGAGTTTTTTGGTGCTTTGATTGTTTTAAAGACTGTAGCCAAAATCACCAGCATGATCAATCAACGCCTCACCCAAAAGCAGCGGCTGAAAATTTTACCGCAACAAATTCAGCTACTCAACTTTTTCCACCTCAATACACTTGAATTGGAACAAAGAATTCAGCAGGAGATTGAAGAAAACCCCCTGCTGGAAGACCAGAAAAATGAATTTGAGCCCCTGGTGGAAAAATTCAACAAAGACGCCGTACAGGATTACCACGATTGGGAAGAACACGGCTACGACGATATTCCGGATTACAAAGTAGAGTACAACAATTACCTCCACAACGATAAGGTGCCCGAGCGGCCCATTGTCGGTTATTTCGATTACCGCAGCAACTTGAAGGAGCAGTTCAAGCTGGGTTGCGATGACCCGAAAGAAGCGGAGTTGGCTGAATACATCATCGATTCGTTTTCCGACCAGGGCCTGATGGAGCAGGATCCCGAAGACTTGGCCGAAGACATTTCGTTCCGGATGAATCATTGGATTGAGCCCGACCAGATAATGGCCGTGGTGCACAAAATCCAGCAACTGGAGCCCGTAGGTGTGGGTGCCCGCAGCATCCGCGAATGCCTGCTCATTCAGCTGCACCGGCTGAACCAAAAGCGGCCTGATGTGAAGATGGCGGTGCGCCTTTTGGAAAATCATTTCAACGACCTGCACAACCGCAACATGGATAAGATCAAACACATGTTGCGCCTTGAAGACGATGAATTGAAAATTGTGTTGCAACTGATTGCTTCGCTAAAAATGAAACCCATTTGCGAAGCGCAGGACAGCATACAGGTAAACCAAAACATCCTGCCCGATTTTTTAGTGATCCGCAATGGAGAAGAGATCGAGGTATCGCTGTACCGCCACCGTTCCGAAAGCCTCAGCATCAACAGCTCGTGGAAGCAAATGGCCGATAGCAACACCAAGGTAAACACCGATAAATCGGCGGTGCAATACCTGAAAAACAAATTGCAATCGGCGCAGTGGTTTATACATGCAGTGCAGCAACGCGAAGCCACCATGCTAAAAATTATGCGGGCCATTGTGCAGTTGCAGTATGCTTATTTTGTTACCGGCGACATCAACCAGCTGCAGCCGATGATCCTGAAAAACATTGCAGAAATGGTAGGCGTGGACATCAGCACCGTAAGCCGCATTACCTGTAACAAATACGCCGAAACACCATTTGGATTGATCTTGTTGAAAGACCTGTTTACCGAAGGTATTGCCAACGAAAAAGGCCAGGTAATTTCCAACAAAGTAATCCAGTCGGCCATTGAAGAAGTAATAGAAAGCGAAGACAAGCACAATCCTTACACCGACCAACAGCTCGTTACCATACTGGCGCAAAAAGGCTTTTCGGTTGCACGGCGCACCGTGGCCAAGTACCGGGAGCAATTGCAGATTCCGGTATCGCATGTACGCAGCTTGTGGGCATAATGTCAATCATTTAACTTCGAACAAGATAAATACGAACCAAAGAAACAGATAACATGCAAAAAATTCTCATTATTGATGACGACAGGGATATGTGCCTGTTGTTGAAACGTTTTTTGACCCGCCATGGATATGAAGTTATAGAAGCATACACCGGAAAAAAAGCATTGGAAATACTGGAGGAAACAGAACCTGCCCTGGTAATGTGCGACTTCAGGCTTGAGGATATTGAAGGCAACGTGTTACTGGGAAAGATCAAAGAAAAATACCCTTATATACCCGTGATCATCATCACCGGCTACAGCGATATCAAAATTGCTGTGGAGGTAATGAAAATGGGCGCTTACGATTATATTACCAAGCCCCTGTTCCCCGATGAAATTTTGATCACCATCAAAAAAGCATTGGATACACCTGCGGCTGCGCATGAGCCGCGGCATATTATTCAAACCGACAACAGGGAAGCTGCATCTGCTGCGGCCGCACCGGTGGCTGCTGCACCGCAGGCCGCGGGCCGTGCCGATAGCAAACCCAACATCGTGCACTCCGGCGATTATATTTTTGGCGATTCGCCCACTTTCCGCGGCCTGCTCCAGCAGATCGACCTGGTGGCGCCCACCAACTACACCGTCATCATTTACGGCGAAAGCGGCAGTGGCAAGGAAGCCATTGCACAGGAAATTCACAAACGCAGCAAGCGCAAAGGCAAACCATTTGTGGCCATCGATTGCGGTGCCCTCAGTAAAGAACTGGCCGGCTCTGAATTGTTTGGTCATGAAAAAGGTTCGTTTACCGGTGCCCTCAACCAAAAGATCGGTTCGTTTGAACTGGCCAATGGCGGTACTATTTTCCTCGATGAAGTAGCCAACCTGGGATACGACATACAAGTGTCTTTGCTGCGTGTGGTGCAGGAGCGTAAAATGCGCCGCATTGGTGGCACAAAAGATACCGAGCTGGATGTGCGCATTATTGTGGCGTCCAATGAAAAGCTGTGGGATGCTGCCCGTAAAGGCAAGTTCCGCGAGGATTTGTTCCATCGCTTCAACGAGTTTGCTATTGATGTGCCGCCGCTGCGCCAGCGCCCCGACGACATCATGTTATTTGCTGCGCATTTTTTACAGCAAACCAGCGACGAACTGGGCAAACGCATTCAGGGCTTCAGTGCCGAAACAGAGCAGATTTTCCGCAACTATGTGTGGTACGGCAACCTGCGCGAATTGAAGAACGTCATCAAGCGGGCTACCCTGCTATCCGATGGCGCACAGATCGAAGCATCGTCGCTGCCGTTCGAGATTCTGCATTTCAACAAACTGCAGTTTGAAAAGCAACCCGAGTTGGCGCCTGTGGCCGTAAACAGCCACAACAACACGATGCCGCCACTGATCCGCGAGGAGGCTGCCGAAGCCAATGCGCCGATTGTAAAAGGCATTTCCGAAACCACGCTGAAAGGAGCTTCCATTGATGCGGAGTACGAAATGATCCTCAAAGCATTGAAAAAGGTAAACTTCAATAAAAGCAAGGCTGCCAAGCTGTTGAACATCGACCGCAAAACCTTGTATAACAAAATGAAGCAGTACCAGGAATTTAATAACCAGTAGGGATGAAACCAGTGCAGCATGCCCCGACTCCAGTGGCGTACGAGGCAATGATCAAACTAACGGACGATACAGGATTGTTGGTAAGGCGGGAAACCCTGAACCTCAATAGCCTGATTGCCGGTGCCGTAAAAGGAGCTGCCGGCGCCGCCGGTATCAATTTACGCATGGACGAGCTGCCCCTTGTGCGTGCCTATGCTGCGCCCATGCAGGAAGCCTTGTGCCTGCTGCTGCAGGCCATGCTGGCACAAAACGAGGGGTGCAGCAAAGTATACTGCTATGTACAGGGAGCGCCGGCCGGCCCCTCGCTGCTCGATGGGCATGAGGATGCCGGCGTGTACTCGGTAACCATACATACCAATGCGGAAGGCGCCGGCACCGATGCTGCACAACATTTACTACAGGAAGCAAAGCGGCTGTTTGCGCAAAACAAAATAGGGTTGGAGCACAAATGCATCCCGGCGGGCGGAGTGCATTTTATGCTCACCCTGTATCGCTGCATGCAACCGCAAACCGAGCCCCGCCAATAAATTTATTTGGGAAAACCTTTTATGGCTGAACAACCTATACGCATCCTGATCATTGATGACGATGAGGATGACTTTTACATTACCTCCGAATACCTCAAGCAGATACAGGAATACAAACTGCAGGTTGACTGGTGCTTTCGCTTCAATGATGCCATCCAGTTTTTGCAAAGCCGTGCATACGACATGTATTTTGTGGACTATCGCCTAGGTGCTAAAACCGGTCTTGACTTTTTGAAAGAAGCCGTGGCGCTGGGTGTGGAAGAGCCTATTGTACTGCTCACCGGTAAAGGCAACAAAGCGGTAGATATTGAAGCCATGCAAATGGGCGCCACCGATTACCTCATTAAAACAGAGCTGAACGTAGATAAACTGGAGCGCTGCATTCGCTATGCGATGGAGCGCACTTCGTATTTAAAAGCGCTGCGGGCAAACGAACGCAAGTACCGCAACATTTTTGAGCTGTCGAAAGACGCGGTGTTCATTGCCGACCGCGACCTGCGATTCCGCGATATGAACCAGGCCACCTCCGACCTGCTGGGTTTTTCGAAAGAAGAATTACAGGAGCGCAGCGTGTACGACCTGATCCCGGAGGAAATGCCTAAAGCTGTGCTGCGCAATATGCTCAATAGCAGCGGCGAGGTAAACGACTTGGAACTTGAATTTCAAACCAACGGCGGTGAACGCAAGAGCTGCGTATTTTCGGTGATTACGCAAATGGGCGGTTTGCCCACGGCACATTACCAGGGCCTGATCCACGACATTACCAACCTGAAGCGGGCGGCGCAAGCCAATTTGCTGGTGGAGAAACTGGCCGCAACGGGCCGCCTGGTGCGAACCCTGGCGCATGAAGTACGCAACCCGCTAAACAACATCAACATGTCGGTGGAGCAGTTGGCCCATGCCCCCGAGGTGGAGGAAGGACCGTTGTACCTCGACATCATCCAACGCAACAGCAAACGCATTGGCGACCTCATTACCGAACTGCTCGATTCGTCGCGGCCTTCGGAACTGAACTTTGAGCGGTGCACGCTGCAATCAGTAATGGATGCAACCATTGCCGAAGCGCTGGACCGCATTACGCTGCAGCGCATCAACATGGCCATCAGTTATTGCGAAGAGCCATGTTGGATCATGGCCAGCCCCGAAAAGCTGAAGATCGCGTTCCTCAACATCATTATCAACGCGGTGGAAGCCATGAAGGCAGGCGAAGGCGAGCTGGAGATTGTGATGGAAAGCGCCAACTTTATTCATAAGATCAGCATCCGCGACAATGGCTGCGGCATTCCTGAAGAAAACCTGTCCCGCCTGTTCGAGCCTTATTTTACTTCGAAACGAAATGGTATGGGACTTGGCCTTGCATCCACGCTCAATATCTTACAGGCCCACAAAGCGCACATTGATGTCTCGTCCATCATTGGCACGGGAACTACGTTTGTGATTACGTTCCCGTCGGCGTAGGGAAGTCGGAAGACCGATGTCCGAAGACGGAAGACTAATGTCGGACGACGTTTCGCTAAAACAAAATGTCCTGCAAGTATGAATCATGTTCATTTCTTGCAGGACATTTTGCTTATACAATAAATTGTTCTTCGGACCTCCGACTTCCGTCTTCGGACATCGGTCTTCCCACTTTTCCGACTTACGTCGTCAACCTATTTGCCTTTTGGTGCAAAATGAAAAACAGCATGCCGCCAATGAGCGGTGCGGCCACTACGGCAATCAGCCAAAAGCGTTTTTGGAATGGCTTCATATCGCTGCGGGTACTGACGTTGATGATGCTCATGATCCAGGTGATGCCGGCCAGCGCCGTAGCGGTAATAATGATATAATCACTGCCGCGGTAGCCATATGATTTTACAGCCACGCTGACGATAAAAAGTAAGATGCTGAGAAGGCCAACAATAAATGCTGGTTGCTTTAAATTTTTCATACCCGTCTGTTTAGAAATACATGCTGGTGGCGCAATAATGATTAGGGTACTCAAAAATTTATGCCATTTGTCCTGTGTTGAACGCCATATTTTACTTGTTTAGCGTTGGCCCCAAGCAGCGTCTTTATTTCTTTACAGGCGCTGCCTTTTCTTTCACCTGTAGTGTTGGCACTTCTTTCGATTCGCTTTTAATGATAAAAACGGCGGTGTCTTTTGGCCGGATACCGCCGCCGGCATACAGCGCAAACATTTTGGTAAACTCCGCACCGAAATACAGAATGATGGCGGTGTAGTAAATCCACGAAAGAATAATAATGACCGATGCCGCTGCCCCATAGGTAATACCGAGGCGTGTATTGCCGATGTAGTAACCGATCAGAAATTTGCCCAACAGAAACAGCAGTGCGGTAAATACCGCCCCAACAATTGCATCTTTCAGGGCAATCACTGCATCGGGCAGCACTTTAAAAATTACGGTAAATAAGAGGCTAATCACCACCAGCATCACCAACGTGTTCAGCGTGTACAATACCTGCACCGAATAGTTGGGAATCAGCTCGTCGATAATGCGGTCGCTGAGTAAAGTAATCAATGCATTTACCAACAGGGAGGCCAGCAGTATAAATGACATCACCACTATGAGCGAAAAAGAAAGCAGCCGGTTGATGATGAGTTTGAGCCACCCTTTTTTGGGCTTTGCTTTTACCGAAAGAATATAGTTGATGGAGTCCTGCATTTCGGTAAACACGCCTGTGGCACCAATGACCAGGAAAACACCACCCAGCACGGCACCCGTGCTGCTGGCCTGTGCCTGTTGTATGTTGGCAATGATCTGTTGAATTTGCATGGCCACATCGGAACCCACCAGCCCGCTTATTTGTGAATACAGCGTTCCCTGCACCGCATCGCGGCCAAAAAATACACCGGCCAATGAAATAATAATGATGAGCAGCGGGCCCATGGCAAAAATGGTGTAATAGCTCAGCGATGCGCTGAACTTAAGTGCATGATCGTTCATAAAGCCCTTGGCTGCACCGCTCAATATTCTACCGTATAGCTTTAGTTTAGTCATATTCCGTATTGGCAACAATTATGTTTTACAAATAACAATGCACCGCTATGCCTGCAACCACGTACTGATCAATGAAAAGGTTGCGCCAACTAATTAGAACGCATGGCAGGGCAGATGGTTGTATGGGCGATTGTTACAAAAGGGTTATTGATGGCAGCATTTTTTCTGTATGGTTTGTGTAATAAAACTACACCCTGTGTACAAACGTACCATACTTTATGGATTGGCCGTGTTGTTGGCCGTTGGCTGGGCTTTAGGCACTTTTTACTGGAGCGCCGGCACCTGGGTGCACGTAGTACTACTGCTAGCCATTATTGCGCTCCTGTTTGGCGTGATACAAAAGGCATAACGCTGCAAGCATCACCTGTCGGTGTTGCAAATCAACGCTGCAATATTTACCAAATAAATTACTGGAGTAAAACAGACTGGAGCGAGACATCGGCCATGCGATTGGCGCATTTGCGGCAGGCACGGGCACACTGGCTAAAGAAAGGATCATTGTAGCGGTTGCAGGCATCGGCGCACTCTTCGCACAGGCCAATGCACAGAAGCATCATGTTGCGGGTATTGGGATCGTTGCTTTTAATTGCCTGCCATGTTTCCATGCACATCAGTGCACAGTCATCCAGGGTTTTTTCAAGGCTGTGTGCATAGCCCGGCTGGCGCAACGAAATTTCTGCCAACAGGTTTTCGCAGTTGATCCACGCTTCGAGGCAAGCTTGTGCTGAAGGAGCAAGAGCCGTCATTATGTTCCGATTTGTTTCAATGGCCGGGCAATCCGGTACACACTACAGTAACGCTTAAGCGCTATTTTCATTCAACCCGTACCCAAATCTTCTACTAAATAACAGGCCAAAACGCAGCGGTGCAATGATCGCGTTTATTTTGAGTGCAAAAAACCGGTTACAGCGAGTCGTGTTACCAACTGTTGTACACCGGTTTTTTGACAATCTAAAGTTGAAATCGAAGCAAATTGCAGTGCTTCACTTGCACCTTGCTCAACTGCCCACCTGGTGCAGTTCGCGCAGTCTTTTCACTTCATCGTGGCCCATGCGCAGCCTAAGTTTTTGCTGCACAATCATTTCGCGTTGTTCGGGTTCCAGGTCAGCATCGCTGTTCAGCGCCAGGTCGTAAGCTTTTTGCGCAGCATCTTCACCAAATTCACAATTTTCCAAAACTGCTGTTCTTGTTTTTCCCGAAATGGCTGTTTTTAAATCCATCCAAACGCGGTAAATCTTACCCGAATGGGTAGTGCCTTCAACAGGTGTTGCACCCAACCGCGACAGTTCGGTGTTGAGTTCCGTCACCATTTGCCTGCTTTCCGTTGCATAACGCCTGAACAACATCTTCAGATCTTCATCCTCAGGTTTCAATTCATCTATTGCTTTTTCATAACCCACTATGCGGTCGTTATTGATGCGCACCAGGTCAGTAAGCACACTGGCGAGTTTATTGCTTTTTTCCATTGTCTGCGGTTTAGGAAATAGGGTTAAAAAATTGTACCTTTTTTACACGCAGGCAACACCTGTTATTTACTCACCCAAAATTTCAAACAAATGGCTAAGTATTCAAAAGGCGCCAGCTCGAAGGTGGGCGATGCGCTGCACGAAATGAAAACCGGTAAACTGAAGTCGGGGAGTGGCAAAAAAGTAACCTCCCGCAACCAGGCCATTGCCATTGGCTTATCGGAAGCCCGGGAAGCAGGCGAAAAAGTACCGCGGAAAAAAGCAGCAACAAAAAGCAGCAGTGCCACTACTAAAAGAGCGGCCACAAAAAAAACCGCAGGTAAAAAAGCCGCAGCGAAAAAAGCAACGGCTAAGAAAGCAACCGCTAAAAGAGCAACAACAAAAAGGGCTGCCCCAAAAAAAGCATCGGCTAAAAAAACGACCGCGAAAACGGCAAGAAAGACTACAGGTAAAACAGCCAGCAAAAAGACTAGCTAAAACCGGATGTAAACCACTGTATACAAACGTAAAAGATTGCCCGTGGGCAGTCTTTTTTTATGCAGGCAAATGGAAGGTTTGCATTTACACCAGCTCCTTCAAAATCTTCATCAACACCCGCTCTTCCGATGTAAGACCGGTCAGTTCATCGGGCTTTTCGATGGCGTCGAGTTCCTTTAAATATTTGTTCAGGCCTTGCTCTTCGTACAGCCTGATGATGCCGGGATGCACATAATATTTTTTGCATACCGTGCGGGTATTGCCCAGTGCTTTGCTTACTTCATCCAGCGCCTGCACTACGTTTTTTTTAATGTCGCTTTCGGTGGCAGCAGTGAGGCCTTTCAAGGCACGCAGTGCACTCAATGTTCCAGCCCAGGTCCTGAAATCTTTCGCCGAAAAATCGCCGCCCGTGGCGTCTTTAATGTATGCGTTTACTTTTCCCGAATCGATCGATTTGCGGTTGCCCTCATCATCAATGTATTGAAACAATTCTTTGCCCGGCACTTCGCGGCAGGCCTGCACGGCCCTGGCCAGCCGCCGATTTTTGAGGCTGATGTTGTGGTCCACGCCTTTTTTACCCCGGAACGAAAAATGAATTTTATCGCCTTCAATTTTTACATGCTTGTCTTTGAGTGTGGTGAGCCCATACGAGCCGTACAGCTTTTCGTAATCGTTGTTGCCGATGCGGATATAAGTGCGCTCCATCAGGCTGATGACGGTGGCAATTACTTTTGCTTCGCTCAGGCCTTTACCGGCCAGGTCTTCTTCCAGCTGCAGGCGAAGCGACGGCAGCAGTTTACCAAACTCGTACATGCGGTGAAACTTGGTTTCGTTGCGCAGCTCGTGCCATTGTGCATGATAGCGGTATTGCTTGCGGCCGCGGGCATCAACGCCGGTGGCCTGTATATGGCCGTTTTCGCGGGTGCAGATCCATACCTGCGTCCACGCTGGTGGTATGGCAAGTTTGCGAATGCGCTCCAACACTTCATTGTCTTTTACCGTTTTGCCATCCAGCAAAAAAGCAAAGCCCGAACCTTTTCGCTGTCGCGTAATGCCGCTGCTGGTGTCGCTCACATATTGCAGGTCGGCAGCAAGCGCCGCCTTGCTGTAGTCTTTATCCAGCTTCAAAAATTCGCGATGCGATAATTGCCCGGTTTCCATGTGTGGGGTTTATGTATTAGTTCAATATTGTAAAAACATACCAGAGTGGTGAAGGTTGAACGTTAAACGTCAAACGTCAAACGTGAAAGGTGAATCGTTAAGAGTGAATGGACTATAGCGGTTGTTTATTAAAAAAGCCGGGCACATTGCTGTGCCCGGCTGCTACTGTTCCTGTTGTTTTATTTATTGCGGTTCTGCTTCTGCACGAACGTTGATGCTGCTTTCTGCAAGGCGGCTCAATTTCTCATCGGTCGATTTTTCTTCGGCCAGTGTTTGTCCCAGCAGTTGGGCTACGTCATTGTGTCCCATTGTTTTTGCCAATTGTACCAGGCTGCCGTAAGATGCGATCTCGTAGTGCTCTGCTTTTTGCGAAGAGATGATGAGCGCTGCATCGCGGGTAGCGGTGCCTTTGTCGGTATCTTCAATAGCCTGTGTGCCTTCTTTGGTAAGGCCTTCCATGGCTTCGCACTTTTTCGAACGCACGGGCAGGCCCAGTATGCCAAACACCTGCTCCAGGCGGGCAATCTGTCCTTCGGTTTCGGTCATGTGCTGCTGGTAAGCGGCTTTCAGTTCTTGCGATGTAGCTGCTTTTGCCAGTTTCGGCATTGTTTTCAACAGCAGTTTTTCTGCGTAATAAATATCTTTTAATTCATCAACAAACAGCTCTTTCAGTTTGGTTTCTTCGCTGCCGGATGATTTGGATGCTGCTGATTTTTTTGCGGGTGCAGCTTTAGCGGTCATACCTTTTTGTGCAGGCATTTTTTTAGCAGCAGCGGTTTTTTTTGCAGGAGCTGCTGCTCTGGAAGCTTTTGCCATAAATAGATGATTTTTGTTTTTTTAATCTTCCTGTGTATTTATAAAAATAGTGCCAGCCAAAAGCCGTGGCTGCCAACTCATGTAGACAATTTTACCCACCGCTTTTTGCAAAAAGGATGAGTTATCAGCAGCAATAAATGTGGTATCTAATTTGGAGTTATTGCAGTGTTCCCACATCTAAAATAAACGCTGTACTTATGGCTACTAATCAACATTTGCATTTCCTGAAGGAAAAGGTTGAAGACCTTGGGAGTGCCATTTTATTTAACCTCAGTGATTCGGTACTGAAATTTCCAACGGCGCTAGTAAGTTGCCAGGAAGTGGACGACTATGGTTATGTATGGTTTTGGGTGCCCAAGCCGCGCCAAAGCGTTCGCGAATTTGACAATGGCTTTCCTGTGCGCCTTGATTTTTACCGCAAGGGCAAAAGCTTTTTCCTGCAGGTAAGCGGCACCGCATGGGTTGTAACCGACCCCGAAGAAGTAAGCAATGTAGCGCCTGTGGAAGGAGCCAAAGAAAAGGCGCCGGAAATGGTGTTGGTAAAAGTAAAAATGCAACGCGCCGATTACCACGAAACGCAAACCTGCCACACCAACTCGTGGTGGCAAAATGTAGTGCACAATTTCTTTGCGTGGTTTCGCAGTTCCAACGGCTATAGAGCGGCTTCAGGCAATACATTTTTCCCCGCATCGTAAGCAGTTAACCCACTAGTAATACCCTACACCTTTTTAATCCATCACCCGTGAAGCAGCAGGGTACGCTTTCCCTTTTCAACCCTGCTGCAACATAGGCCTGTACTCGTTTTCCCGCTTTAGGTCTTTCATCATCTTCTTTTTGCTGCATGTTGTTGCTTTCGCATAATGTATTGCGCCTGTTCAATTCTTTTTCCTTTCTGTGCACGTTTCGTTTGTTTGCAACAGGAGCATAAAAAAAGCCGCAGTGTATGCGGCTTATAATCAAGTTGTGTAAACGTTGAAGCGATAATGCTTACGCTTATTTGCGTACATCCTTACCTGCTCTTTTTTCAAAATAATTCGGATCGTTCAACTCTTCATCGGCGTAGTTTTCATCCGATGCATCTGAAGCTACATCTTCCCGCACCGACCGGTCTTGGTCGATGGGTGCCTCGCTGCGGCTTTCCGATAGCAGGTTGCGGTCGGTACGTCCCGGGGTAAGGTCATTTTTCAATCCTTTCAAACGGTTTTCGTGTTCGTGGTTCTGTTCCATAAGAAATGTTTTTATTGTTGCGCAATTGAATAGTTCATCTTAGTACCTGCAATAAATGTGGTAACTATTGTGCCAGTTGTTGCGGCGCTATGTTTAGCCATTCACAATCTCGCCACCGTTGGGGTGCAGCACCTGGCCGGTCATATACGATGCATCCTCGCTGGCCAGGAACAGGTAACTGGTGGCCACTTCGGCCGGTTCGCCGGCGCGGGCCATCGGTACATCCGATCCAAACGAAGCCACTTTTTCCGCGTCAAAGCTGCCCGGAATGAGCGGCGTCCAGATGGGGCCGGGGGCCACTGCGTTTACCCTTATTTTTTTATCGGCCAGCGATTGCGCCAGGCTGCGGGTAAAGGCCACGATAGCGCCTTTGGTGCTGGCATAATCGAGCAGTTCTTTGCTGCCACGGTATGCCGTAACCGAAGTGGTATTGATGATGGCTGCGCCTTCTTTCAAATGCGGCAGGGCAGCCTTGGTGAGGTAAAACATCGAAAAGATGTTGGTTTCAAATGTTTCCTTTAATTGCTCGGCCGAAATATCGAGCAATGATTTTTGCGGGAACTGCGTAGCTGCATTGTTCACCAGTATATCGAGGCGGCCCAATGTGTCGATTGTTTCCTGCACCAGCATGCGGCAAAAACCTTCTTCGCGGATGTTGCCGGGAAGCAACAGGCATTTCTGTCCTTCCGATTCCACCTTGCTGCGGGTGTCTTCGGCGTCTTCATCCTCGTTGAGGTAAGAAATAGCCACATCGGCGCCTTCCTGTGCAAACAAAATGGCAACCGCTTTACCAATGCCGCTGTCGCCACCGGTAATAAGTGCCACTTTTCCTTCCAGTTTTTTAGCCAGCTTGGGCCGCTCCGACACGGGCTGGGGCGTCATTTCCTGCTCGCTTCCCGGAAGTTCCTGTTCCTGTGGTGGGCGTACTTCTTTCGGATCCTTTCCTTTTTGCATGTCTAAAATTTTTTGTTGTTGCCAAAAAATTTGTACCAATAATTTTATCTATTCCCTTATTTTTGCCACCCGCTACGGAAACGGTGCGGAAAGATCTTACAAAAAATGGGGGACTAGCTCAGCTGGCTAGAGCGCTTGCATGGCATGCAAGAGGTCATCGGTTCGACTCCGTTGTCCTCCACATTGAACCGGACAACTCGAGATTTTTCGAAGGGTTGCCCGGTTTTCTTTTTTAGCGCCTGTCCCAATTTTTTCTCCGCATTTGTTCAAGCGTTTTTGCAAATAATTTATCCACAACATTCGTCGTAAACAACTGTGTCAATTTTTTTTGAAAAGAACTAAAACTGTTGCTGAAAGGCAAGCGCAATGCAGGCTGGTAAAGCTTTTGGTATAGCAGTGTAATGCTTGCCTAAACTTGTTGGTGGCACATCGTTATATTCTTTTTACACCAAACTTGTATGCGCTCCAGCGATTTTGCAACGTTAATTAACGATGGGGCCGGGCAAGCTGTACGTTCGTGCAGTAGCTTTAGGCCGCGTTGAATATGCTCCACTTGCGCTGAACAATTTTCTCAAACATTTTTAAGGACCCACAATGATTCAAACAAGTAAGACACTGCTGTGTGCAGTGGGCTTTGCCGTGCTGGCCGCATCAGCATTGCAGGGCTGTTCCGCAGCATCAAAGGGTAGCACCGGCGTCACTGCCAAAACTGACACTACGCGGAGCATTGCCCCGTATTTTTCGGCAGCCACTACCAAAACAAAAACCCCTGATGCCGACGGATTTATTCAACGCTGGCTGCTGCTGGAACCCATCAGCAAACCCAACCGCACCAACACCGTTTTTACCGACAGCTACCTGCGCCACGCATTCGACACGCTGTATTTTCCCGAGCAAAAAACTGTTGTTCCCAAACACGGCGACAAAGTAAAAGTGGGCACGCAGGAACTGGCCTGGCATGCACTGGAAAGCAACCTGTTTAATGTAAAACTGTTTCGTTTTGCTTATGGCTTGTACAAGCCTTATTACGGTGTGGTGTTCTGGGCCGTAACCGTGGTAAACAGTCCCGAAGAAAAGCAAAATGTGCGCATGGCCATTGGTTCCAACTCTGCTTCGATGTGGTGGGTAAACGGCAAAGAGGCCGCACTGCTTTCGGGCGACCGCCGCATGGTGATGGACGACGTAGTATCGAACCGGCTTACGCTGAACAAGGGAAAGAATATCATTCGCGGTGCAGTGATCAACGGCCCCGGCATGAGTGATTTCTGTGTGCGTTTCCTGGATGAAAAAGGACAACCCATCAAAGGCCTCACCATCACTTACGAGTAAGGCGTACTCCTCACTCCAGTTTAATTTCTTAAACGAACAATGAACATTAGCATGAACATAAAAATATTGGGTGCAATAGCACTTATGGCCTCTTGTTTTGCCGGTACGGCAACGGCGCAAATTGGCAAACCGTTTATTCACGATCCGTCTACCATCATGATGAGTGATGGCAAGTATTATACGTTTGGCACCGGCAGCGGTGGACTGATTTCTGAAGACGGCTGGACCTGGAATGGCGGTGGTGTACGGCCAGGTGGCGGCGCTGCGCCGGATGTAATTAAAATTGGCGACCGTTACCTGATTGCTTACGGCTCAACCGGTGGCGGACTGGGCGGCGGCCATGATGGAAAGATCAACACCATGTGGAACAAAACGCTGGATCCAAAATCGCCCGATTTTAAATATTCCGATCCCATCGTGGTGGCGCAGTCTGCCAATATGGAAGACAACGACGCCATTGACCCGGGCTTGCTGCTCGACCCCACGGATGGCCGCTTGTGGCTTTCGTACGGCACTTATTTTGGCTTTATCCGCCTTATAGAACTGGACCCTAAAACCGGTGCCCGTAAAGAAGGCAACAAAGCCATTGATATTGCCATCGACTGCGAAGCCACCGACCTGGAATACCGCGACGGTTGGTATTATCTGCTGGGTACACATGGCACCTGCTGCGATGGCGCCAACTCAACCTACAACATTGTTGTGGGCCGTTCTAAAAAAATAACCGGTCCTTACCTCGATAATATGGGCCGGGATATGCTGCGTGGTGGTGGTAAAATGGTGGTGGCCGCCAGCAACCGCGTGATGGGCCCCGGTCACTTTGGCCGCGTGGTGCTGGAAGAAGGCGTTGAAAAAATGTCGCTGCACTACGAGGCCGACCTGGACCAAAGCGGCCGCAGCGTGTTGGGCATCCGGCCCCTGTTGTGGAAAAACGGCTGGCCCGTTGCCGGCGATGTGTTCAAAGAAGGCACTTATGAAATTGAATCGGAGCGCAGGGGTTATGCGCTGGAACTGATTGTTGATTTTGTACGCATGCCTGGTGGTATGCGCTTTAACCGCAACAACGACGAGCCGGTAAAACCGGTGCCCTCGCAGGAGTTGGCCGATGTGATCAAAACCTGGCCCTCGGGCAACATAGGGGTGCGCACTGGCGATTATATGACCCGTCCGCACCAGAGATGGACCATTACTGCGGTGCCCGGCGAAGGCTACCTGGGTGGGCCGTATTACAAGATCGTAATTGCCGGAACCCAGCGTGCACTGGCCGCAACGGCTGATGCCGAACTGACCACCGTTCCCGAATTTACCGGTGCGCCGGAGCAATTGTGGCGCATCGACCAGTTAACCGATGGTACATTCCGGATCATGCCGAAAGTGGTGCCGGGGTCCAATAAGAAGCTGGCGCTAGTTTCCATCGGCGACAGTTCGCCTACACTTGCGGAATTTGATTTCAACAGCGATAATTCGAAGTGGAATTTCAGGGCGCATTAAAGCGGATGCACTGTTGAATGTGTTCTTTTGAAACATGTTTTTAGAACAGCATTACAGACCATTTATTTATAAAAAGATAGAATGCTAACCGGGCAACACGCATCAGGTGTTGCCCGGTTTTTTTTGAAAAAAAGTATTTGCTGGAAGGGGTATTGTGCATAAAACAGCAGCCCGCTTTGCAATGATGTAAAATCATTGCAAATGCAGGCTGCTGTTTATTTGGGCTATTTTCTTTTTAAAGGAAGTTCTTGCTTTTATGCTTCATCGGTGACTTGCCCTTTGTCATGCTGAGCGCAGCGAAGCATCTGAGTTATGCAAAGCATGAATGATCGAATAAATTTTAGACTACGTGGCTGTTCGAATTTTGTATAAGCGCGGGCTCAGATCCTTCGCTGCGCTCAGGATGACAAAGAGGCCGCTAAACATTAAAGGGCTAAAAAGACAACAGACATCTGCGCCGACTACTTTTTAGCTGAGGAAATTTAAGCCACTTCCGGTTTGCCTTTAGGCCAAACAGCTTTTACTGCTTTCACAATTTTATCAATGATAAAGCCAAGGATCAAACCGCCAATAGCGCAAATCAAGGCTTTGGCCAGCCAAGCCACTGCAGGTATGTGCGCCAGCGCATGCTCCAGGTCGTGCAGTAAATGCGCAGTAAACGGAATGCCGTGGGCAATAATCTCGGCGCCTACCCACAGCATGGCAGCGGTGCCCACATAACCCAATATGTTTAAAAAATGCGGCATGGCTTTTACAATGCCACGACCGAATTTTTGCGTGGCGGGATGAAACTTTTTTTGCGCCAGGTGCACACCAATATCATCGGCTTTTACAATAAGCCCAACAAAGCCATACACGGCAACTGTAATAAAAATGGCAACCGCAAGCATCACCACAATCTGGTTTACCAGCGGCGCATCAACCACCTGGCTGTAGGCAATGGCCATGATCTCTGCCGACAAAATAATGTCGGTACGCACAGCGCTGTTGATGCGTTCTTTTTCCAGTTCCTCCGGCGTGATTACTTTTACATCCTCGGCTTCCGGTGTTTCCTCGTGGTGCTTGCTGAACATCGAATGCACTTTTTCATACCCCTCGTAGCAGAGGTATGCACCACCCAGCATCAGGATGGGCGTAATGGCCCAGGGCGCAAAATACCCCAGCAGCAAAGCCGCCGGGCTCAGGATCAGCAGCTTGTTGATCAGCGACTTTTTGGCAATATTGAAAATGATGGACAATTCGCGAGACGGATCGAGACCCACCACATATTTGGGTGTTACGGCCGTATCGTCGATCACGATGCCGGAAACCTTGCCGGTGGTTTTGGCCACCTGCGTGGGCACATCATCCAGGGTAGCGGCACTTGCTTTTACCAGCGCCGAAATATCATCTAAAAGGGCAAAAAGTCCTGAAGCCATAAATTTTTGAGTTAGCTATACCGGTTGTTGTTGATACCCGGCCACCAATTGGTGTTGGGTAAAAAATCGGGCACCAAGTTAGGGGCAGTTGGTTGATAAGCAAGTTTCCCCGGATAACGGCGCTAGTTGATGAAAATACTATACCAGCAGCAGGGCCCTTTTTTGCGCATAAAAAAACGCCGGGCGACAAGTTGTGCACTTGCTGCCCGGCGTTTTTATTACAACCAAACTGGATGATTTTTAAACGGCCGTTTTTTGAAACGGCAAGACCAACCGTCGTATCTGAAAACGCTTACAAGGCTCCATGGAACGCTGGTGGCCTGTTTGGCTTAGTGCAATACCTTCCAGCCTGCATGCCAGTTGTAGCCATTTTGCAGGCCCAGCCTGATGAGCAACAACTGCATGTGTTCCAATGTGCGGCTCGCTGAAAGATCTCCAGCCATAACCGGGTTGAAGCCTGCGGCTTGCACCATTTCAGAAACTGTTTCAAGTGCATCAGCATCGTTGCCTGCAATAAAGGCATCGGCACGCTGACCGTTGAAATCGGGCTGCGCAAAGTTGGCGGCAAAGCTGGTGTTGAACGCCTTTACCACTTTGGAGTGGGGCAGTAGCTGTTGCAGTTCTTCGGCGGCGCTGGTGTCGGCAGGGGTCAGCAGCCCATCGAAGGTTTCATTGAGCGGGTTGGCTATTGAAATCACTATTTTTTGCGTAGCCACTTCCCTGATGCGTTCAGCCACTTCTTTTTCAGCGCTGTAGGGCACCGCGGCAATAATGATATCGGCTTCCCAACTGGCGTCGCGGGGGCAGGCAGCGCCTTCCACATCGGCTTGGGGATGGGTATTTTTAATATCGGCAACCAGGGCCTCCAGCTTTTCGCGGTTATTGGCTTTCAGCAACAACCGGTAGTTGCCGCCGGCCAGGCTTTTGGCAATGGCCGAGCCCATGCTGCCGGTTGCGCCTATGATGCTGATGGTTTGTTTTGTGACCATGTTGTTGTAATAAGTAGTACAAAGCTACCGATGGAACGGCACCTGCACCATTGCGTTTGGGCAAGAAATGGCATTGACTTTTATCAATATGAATGTGGCCGCAGGGCTCGTGAGTTCTGTGTAAGATTTTGTTGCAAAATGTGATTAAGCTGTCTTGGTTCAACTGTAGGGTTGTCATGCCGAACTCGTTTTGGCAGCTCCTTACATGCACCAAACTCCGGAGGCTGAAGGGGATGCCGAAACGAGTTCGGCATGACATGTTCTAGGTTCCCGACTTAGCCTTGGTGGCTATGTGGTTTAAACAAGTGATTATTTTGGTAAAAAAAACGGCCGCACCTTACGGGGTGCAGCCGCTTTCATAAGCATGTAGTTGGTACAATGGTCCAGATAAAAACGTAAGAGGCGGGACAACACCGTTTGGTGCGGTGTTATCCTTCCACCACCAGGAACTGGGTCAGCCAGAAGCCGTCCATTTCCTGTTTGGGTCCTGTTTCTTTTACTTCTTTTTTGGCTACGTTTAGCTCAAGTTTGATGCAGGGTTTGTAACAGTTAGTTTTGTTGGTCCAGGTGATGGACAAAAAAAGCAGGACCGAAAATTTAAGTATGGTTTCCATTGCAGTTGGTTGTAGAGCAAAAGTAGTATGCTGCATAGCCGAAACCAATCGCATAAAAGTGTGATTATTTACACCCATTTTTACCCGTTTATCACATAAACGGCCCACATCACCCGTGTAAATACCCAATGCCCTGGCGGAATGTACCCCACACAAAAAAGCCACGCGGCAGGCGTGGCTTGGGTTCGTATCTGTTGATCGTTGTAAGTGTTGCTGGTACGGGGTTGGGCTTAAACCTGGTGCAGTTCTATGCTACACGATCTTGTCTTTAAAAGCTTTGGCAACCGCTTCGCTTTTGCTGTTTACATGGAGCTTTTCGTAAATCTTTTTGATGTGGCTGCGCACCGTGTCGATGGCAATAAACATTTCGCTGGCGATCATCTTGTAGCTGTAGCCATCGACCAGGAACTGCAGCACCTGCTTTTCGCGGTCCGAGAGGTTGTAGTCGTCGCCGCGAGATGTATTCATGTTCGAAAACATCTTCAGCACCTGTGTGGCTACCGATGCAGTCATGGGGGCGCCGCCGGTTTGTGCTTCTGTAATGTACTCGAGCAGGCGGGCCGGCGGTGTTTTTTTCAAAATATAGCCGTTGGCGCCGCTTGAAATTGCCTGGAAAATGTTCTTGTTGTCGTCGAACACAGTCAGCATCAGGATCTTTACCTCATCGTTAACTTCCCTGATGTGCTTGAGTCCTTCGAGGCCGTTCACACCCGGCATATCGATGTCCATCAGCACCACATCAGGGTTAAAGGCCTGCACTTCGGCCACCACATTGCTGCAGTTTTTGAAAGCAGCCATCACCTCAAAACCCTCAGTACCGTTGATCAGCATGGCCAGGCCCTCTCTCAACTGCGGGTTATCTTCATACAGCACGACTTTAATCATATTTACGCTCATTTTTTACAAAAGTACAGGCTGAGCAAAAGGCGGCCAACCGCATATTCATGTGGAAAGCGAGGGGAGGAGTTGGTAGTTGACAGTTGATAGTTGATAGTTGATAGTTGATTGAAAATAGCGTTGGAGTTCATCTGTCATTGCGAGGCGCAGCATGAACCCGGAACACTCTTGTGTTTGCGGCGCCGAAGCAATCTCCTGTTTGCTTTATTATCCTATCAGCACATCTATTTTAAGAACTGAACATGGAGATTGCTTCGGCGCACACATTTACACACTAAAGAAACTACCGCTTCGCCTCGCAATGACCAGCAAGTGTATTAATCTACAAACCATTAACTCTACACTAGAAACTGTCAACTATCACTGCTCCTTAAAATCCTCTTCCACCCGTCGTCAATCCATACGCTTTTGGTGCTATTTTCCGGAACAGGGCGCCAACAGCAATGCAGGTAAAAAGGACCAGTGTAGGTGCAAGAAGGTATGTAATGAGCCGGTAATTAGGAACGCCGGTGCCATAACGGTAAAACAACTGCGTTACATAAGGCAGCAATGGAATATGCAGGGCATAAATAATAAAAGCAAAGGCCGCAGCCCAGGTAAACCATCGTTGGTTCATGGCCCATTTCACCACTTTGTCGCCACTAAACCAAATGGCTAAAATGCCGGCCGATACTGATATCACATGCAATACCGAAAACACGATGCGGGTGGCAGTAGTTTGTTCTTCCAACTCAAAAGCCATGAATGTTTTAATGACCACTAAGCCCACAAAAAACAACCACGCGAGGTAGTAGCTAAACCATTTCGGCACTTTGTCCAGCGGGTAATTTTGCCGGTAAATCCAAATGCCCAATGAAAAGAAAAACAACCCTTGTCCTTCAATAAGCGGAAAGCTGGTAAACGAAACCCACAATAAAAACAGCAAGCCAAACCAAAGTGGCGCCATGCGGCCAATGGCCCATTTAAAAACAGGATACAGCAGGTTGTAAATAAACAGGCTGCGCACAAACCACAATTGAAAAGACACCGGCGCAAACACCCAGCGATACAAGATGCCGCTCCAACCAATTTCACTGTAAGGCCGGTTGTCGCCCAGTTGGTCTATGCCCGCATCCTGCACTGCTTTTGCCGTTATTGGAAACTGTTGCCACAACCAGGTAATGCCTAGGCCAACAGCGCCCCAAACAAAGTAGGGAAGTATGAGTGTGTTGAACCTTCTGTGGATGCGTTCGCCAAAAGGTTTCCGATCCTGCATGGCAAAAATGTAACCCGAGAATATAAACAGCATGGGTAACCGAAATCGCAGCAGTCCGTTAGCCAAAAAATATTCGGTGAACGTGGTAATGGTCATGGGTTCCTTAACCAGGCTGAATGGTTCGAGGTAAGCTACCTGCAGGTTGTAGCCATGCACAAAAAGCAGCAGGGCAATGGCAATAAAAGAATAAAATCGAAACTTCTGGCTCAGGAAACGGTTCATGCAGTTGGTTGGTAAATAGGAGTTTTTTCAGGAAGGGTTTAAATAAGTCAAAAGTCGAAAGTCAAAACCTAAAAGTGTTATGGCTGTCAACTTTTTGCTTTTCAGTTTTGCCTTTTGACTTGTCAGTTTTTGACCGGCACCAGCACGGTTACTTTAGTGCCTTCGCCTGGCTGCGATACAATGCGTACCCTTCCGTTCATGGCGTCGGCACGTTTTTGCATGTTGCCCAGGCCGTTGCCACCATCGGCGCTGGCCACATCAAAGCCACGGCCATTGTCTTGCACGGTAAGCACCAATGCCCTTTTGTGCAGTTCCACGCAAACCGAAACTTGATCGGCCTTTGAATATTTTGCAGCATTATTTACGGCCTCTTTAAATACCAAAAAAAGATCGCGGCGGGCTTCCATGTTCAGCTTTACATCGTGCACTTCTTCCGACACGGAAAACTGCAGCTCAATGTCTTTTGCTTCCAGCACATTGGTGGCAAACTCCCGCATACGTGCCGTGATGCGCTGCATGCTGTCGTTGCTGGGTTTGATGCTCCATACAATATCATCCATGGCTTCCATCATGCGCTGGCTGTTGTCCGATATCTTGCTCAGGTACTCGGTTGTTTTTACCGCATCGGTGCTCATTTTTGTTTTGGCCATCGAGCTCAGGATGTTGATGGTGCTGAGTGTGCTGCCCATATCATCGTGCAGGTCGCGGGCCACACGGTTGCGCAGTTTTTCCACGGCCAGCAGCCGGTTTACCCGCATGTTATGAATGCCATAAATGGCCAACGCAATTAAAAACAGCATGCTGCTGATGAACCATTTGGTGCGCCAGAACGGAGGCAAAATGGTGAACTTTATTTGCGTTACACCCTTAGTGCGGATGCCTTCAATTGTTTCGCAATAAACTTTAAACGTATACCGGCCTGGCGGAAGAAGCGAATAGCTCACCAGCTTCGACACATCCGACTGGATCCACTCTTTATCGATGCCTTCCATTTTATAGTAGTAGGTCATCTTATCGCGCTGCACAAACGAAATGGAAGAAAAATAAATGGAAAATGAGTTTTGGTCCGATTGCAGTTTTACCTGCGGCAAATTGAGCAGCGAGTCGGCGGGCAGGTATTGGTTAAATAGTCTGAAGTCGGTGATGGAAACATCGGGCGGCGGCTGGAAATTGAGATAGGTGTTCGGGTCGAACATCACCAGCGAGTTTTCGCCGGCAAACAGCAGGCTGCCGTCTGCTGCGCGGTAGTCGGTGGCGTTGGTTTGTTCGGCCAGCACAATGCCGTCCCTGCGGCCATAAGGCGTAATGCGGTTGTTGATGGGGTTGTAGCGGCAAAGGCCATTGGCAGTCACCACCCACAGGTGGCCGTTGTTGTCCATGCGCAGTCGCATTACCGTGTTCGAAGGCAGACCTTCTTCTGTCGTTAACCGACGTACTGTTTTTCTTTTTTTGTTGATCAGGTTAATGCCACCTGCACCAAATACCATAGTGCTATCGTCCAACTGCTCAATGTCGGTGCCGGAGTTGAACATAAGGCTGTTTGCTTTTCCATTGGCGGTGTAGTGTTGCAAAATCCTGCCGGTTTCGCCGTCCAATGCATACAGGCCTTTTTCATGGGTGGCCACCCAAATCCAGCCGTCTTTGTCCGGGAAAATTTTATACACCACGGTGCCCAGGTCGTGCACCAGTGTAAAAGCGCCATTCTCCCATTTTACCACACGGCCGCCGTAGGTGCCCAGCCACATCCGGCCTTTGGCATCTTCACCAATAAAGCGGATGGTATGGTTATTCAAAATCGGTGGGCGGGTGTATTCGGTTTGTTTTGTGGCGGGGTCATAAATGGAAAGGTAGCCACCATTGCTGCCCATCCAAACTTTGCCGGTGCTGCTTTGGCGGCACAGCGTCCACAGGTGGCGTGCCACGTTCCATGCATCGGGCGGCAGCGCTGGTGGCGGCTTTTGGACAAACACTTCGCTTTTGGTTACCGAAAAATCCGGCCTGATAATTTTAACGCCGGCGCCCCAGCAGGCAAACCAGTAATCGCCGTTGGGCATTTGCAAAATATCGGTGATGGATACCTGCTCTTTGGAGGAACTAAAAATCAGGTTGTTGGTCGATTGTTCCGTGCTGCCATAAGCCGCAAAGTACAGGCCTTTGTCGGTGGCAATCCACAGGCTGCCGTCGCGGTCTTGGATGATCTGGTTGATCAATTTATAATCCACTGAAAGACTGGTAAAACCTTCTTCGGCTTTATTGTGGTAAAAGCTGCCGCTGGCATCGTCGTAACTGATAAAAGTATTAAGGCCGTATACCCAAAGGGTGCCGTCTTTTGTTTCGTAAAAATGGCGGTATTCCGAATAGCCCGGCCCGGGATAATTCAAGCCAACGGTATCGCGGTCCAGGAACCGGCCGGTGCTGTCGAGGCAAAACTTGTATTGCCCGCCCGTGCCCCACGATGGCCACGAAAAGATCCAAAGCCGTCGCTTGGCATCGATGTACAGCTCGGTAATATTGTTCTGGATTTTGGTGTTGGCAAAAATGGGCAGTTTGCGTGGGTTGTTGTGCTTGGTCCAGGTTTGCTTCGAGGCACGGTCGTAAACCACCAGGCCGCTGTCGCAACCGAGCCACAGTTGGTTCTTCAATTTGTCTTCAAACACGGCGCCCAGCCCAATGCGCCAGCCCGCGGGCACGGCCACCTCTGTATAAGGCATAAACGCGTTGGATGCGGAATCGTATTGCAGCAACTCGTGCCCCATGATGCTCAAGAGCACTTTTCCACCCGCAATGCGGTACAACCTGAACTCGTCCCGGGCACCGATGGGCCGCTTGTTTTTTAAAGGAATTCTTTTGTAGGTAAGCTGGCGTGTATGAAAAAGGCCAAACTCCCGGAGGTGTGGGGTAAACAAGATCAGCGAGGCCGGGCCCGCCGGCACAATCTGCTCGGTTGGGGCATCAGGCAGTGGGTCGCTGCCTTCTTTTGCGGTATTGAATTGAATGAATTTGCCGCCATCAAACCGCTGCAGCCCGTTGGCAGTGCCGGTCCAGATAAAACCTTTTTCATCCTGGTACAGGGCGGTTACTACGTTGCTGGCCAAACCAATTCGGTCGTCGGTAGAAAGTCGGATAAAAGCAAGCCCTCTCTGGCTTTGCGCAGTAGCAGCCAGCAACACGAGCAGCAGTAAGGTCAAACCTCTCATATATGCCAGCCAAAGCTAATCATTGCCCCGAACTTACGGGAGCTCAGCAGCAAAACCACACATTTATGTGGGAACGGTGCAAACGGCCTGCAGCGGCTTTGATAAAAAAGGAGCAGAAAACCGCAGGATTCTCCCCGGCTATCCGGCAGCCACACCTTTCCTATAATAACCCGCTTATGCTATTGCCATGCACCGCAAAGGCCTTTAGTTTTGCGCATATTATTTTTTGTATCCATACAAAAAACATTTAACCCACAACCAAACTAACCGGAATGAAACCAATGCTGCTGGCGCTAATGCTCGTTTTTTCCCTGAGCATGCAGGCGCAAATCAACAACCTGATGAACCGCGCCAAATCGAAGGTGCAAAACCGGGTAAACCAACGGGTGGACCAGGCCATGGATAAAGCCCTCGACGACCTCGAAAACCCGCAGGCTGCCAAACCCGCCAACAAGCCCACCCAAAAACCGGCAGCGCAACCAGCCGTTGCCAAAGCCGAAACAAAAGAGGCAACTGACGATGCCGCCAGTGCCGCTCCGGCCAAAGTGGTGGGCTATTCCAAGTTTGATTTTGTGCCCGGCGAACGGGTGATCTATGCCGAAGATTTTGCGCAGGACGCCATTGGCGAGCTGCCGCTTACCTGGAACAGCAGCGGCAAAGGCGAAGTGATGACACTGAACAGCCAGCAGGGCAAATGGCTGCGCATTTTTGAAAACAATACCTACCTCTCCGGCAACACCAAAAGCTTTGGCGACAATTACACCATCGAGTTTGACCTGATGTTTTACTTCGAGCCGAAAGTGAAAGGATATATCCTGCCCGGTTGGAGCTTTGGCCTGTTTAGCAGCGGTGGCACCGACCCGGCCGATAACGTTTTTCTGCGCGACCAGGCACAACACGCCAGCACCGAAGTGAAGTTTGGATTTGGCAGCTATGCACTGGCGCAGGTAGAAAGCCGGGTAAAACGCAACAGTGTTTTTTTAAGCAATAAAATGGACCTCGGCGAAACGCAGGCTGCGTTCAATAAGGTGGTGCACTACAGCATCCAGGTGCAAAAAACAAGGTTACGGTTATGGATAAACGAAAGCAAGGTGTTTGACATTCCCCGCGCCATGAGCACCGCCGATACCGTGAACCAGATCTATTTCCAACTCGAAGGATCGAACTACCAGGAAAGCGAAATCGGATTGTTTGTATCCAATATAAAAGTGGCCACGGGTCTGCCCGATACACGGCACAAACTGGTGGAGGAAGGCAAGTTCAGCACCACCGGTATCCTGTTCGATTTTCAAAGCGCCGTGATTAAACCGGAGTCCTTTGGCGTGATCCGCGAAGTAGCAACGGTGCTGAAGGAAAATCCAACGCTGAACATCAAAATCATTGGGCATACCAGCAACGACGGCGATGATGCGGCCAATATGGAATTGTCGAAACAGCGGGCTGCTGCTGTAAAGGAACTGATGATGAAAGAGTTTGGCATTGAGGCCAGCCGGCTTGCATCAGAAGGCAAAGGCGAAACAGCACCGGTAGCCGATAACAAAACCAAAGAAGGCAAAATGCAAAACCGGCGGGTAGAGTTTGTAAAAATGTAGCTGCTTGTCTTTTTCGGGTTTACCACTTGAAATTTTTTAATTATCTATACACAGTGCCGGCGCTGCTGCAGCAACCTTTATGGAGCTGCCGTTTGCCAGGCGGGCATTGTAACAATACCAAAACCAGCCACTTGTGAAACCATCCTTATATGCATTGGCCCTCCTGCTTTTTGGGTTGGGCAATGCAACTGCATCAAATAATTTGTACAACATCTGGAGCAGCCTCCCCAAGCCGGTGCTTTCGGTTGCCCATACCCGTGCCGATGTTTCGTTGGCAAACGAAACCTTACGCACCATCAGGACGAGCACCAAACCCACACGGACCCTGCTGGCTTACACGGCCCAGCGCCGCCCGGTGCATGCTTATTTTTTTCCGGGAAAAGTAAGTGAATACGCCTTTGTTATTGGCGGCATGCACGGCTCCGAACTGTCTTCCATTGAAGTAGCCAAAGCGGTCGTTGATTCACTGCAAAATGGTGCACAGCCTTATTACAGCGTGGTGGTTATTCCATCGCTTTTTCCCGACAATGCGGTGCTGGCGTCCAGCTATCCCGATGAAATTGGCAGCACCAAAAACATAGGTCGTTATTCATCCGGCACTGCGGCCGATCCCAACCGGCAGATGCCATCGTTGGGCAGCCCGTTTTTACCCGAAAAACCACTTGATTTTGCAGGACGCGTTATTGAGCGGGAAAACCAGGCCTTGCTGTACCTGATCGAAAACCTGCACCCGCGGCGTATCGCATCGCTGCATGCCATCCGCAATCCAAACCTGGCAGGTGTTTTTGCCGATCCGCGTACAGACGGATACGGATTTGCCGAAGGCTACGAAGCCGACAGCCTCGTGGCTGTGGAAATGGCCAAACAAATAGGCCTGTTGGGCGGAACCGCACCGGGCAATAAGCTGGAAGCAGCACCGACGGCATTATACCACTCTGACCCGGCGGTGGCGCCCAAAGGATGCCAGCAAAAAAGAACCGTGCAGGGCGGCAATTCGGGCCACCAACGTGGCTTCGGTGTTTCGTTGGGTAGTTGGGCCAGCACTTCGGAGCGGGCTTATGAAGAAAGCGCCATTCCGCGGTCGGCGGCTATGATGCTCACCGTGGAGTTTCCGGGCAGCCGACGTACCATCGATTATGAGCAGGACGCCGATAAACTGGCGTGCCGGAAAAATGTGCAGGCGTATGCATCGGCCATAGTTTCGGTGATGCTCCAGCAAGGTGTGATTTGAGGTGTGATGCAGCGTAACGTTAAGTAAAGTTAAAAGACTGTAGTCTGCATACGCAAACCCCAAACCAGTGCGTTAAAGCACCCTACAGCAATCAGCGCAGGGCCGACAAGGTTCCTGATTCAATACAAGTTTAGCGTGGACGGTTTAATAAAAAATGTGCAGCCTTCGGGCTGCATGTTTGTTTTAAAACATTTTTAAAGTTTTTGGCGGATTGGGCTTCGTTCATTTTACAGCAAATCATTCAACTGCCTTCAAGTCACATTTAAAAATGCACCATCACATACTTATGTGATACCTTTTGGTGATGATGTGATCAATGCGTAGGATAAACGGAAAAGCCGGCCCCCAAGCCTGCGTTTATACATATTTATACGACCGCTCACCGTATTTTTCACACGCTTATGCGATTGAATTCCGTTTTTTTACGATACATATTTGTAGGGTTCTTAGGAACGAACGGGGAACCCCGGCAACCAAACTAACTTTCTAACGATTAAAACCAAACTGCAATGAAACGCTTTACACAAATCTCCGATATGCTCTTCATGCTGCTCTTGTTGTTGAAAAACAACCCGGCTCAGAAAAGCAATTCCATCAGCCATATTCTTTAAGCTTACCCGGCCGCAACCTTCACCCAACCATTACTTAAAGTTTTATGAAACGCCTGTTTATCTACCTCAGCGCATTTCTGATCGTTTTATCTTCTTTTGTTTCCTGCTCCCGTGAAAGCGTGGGCTTAAATACGCCTTCCGGCAAATCGCTGCTGGTAGCGCATACCTGGCACCTGGCCGAAGTAACCGAACTGGTTTCGGGGAAAGCCATTAAAGTGTACCGCAAGGGTGCGGCCCGTAATGCCGACGATTATTCGCTGGTGCGCCACACCTTTAAGCGTGATGGTTCGCTGCAGTATGTGGACCAGTTTGGCAACTCGGGCACCGATGGTGAGTACTACCTGAATGCAGCCGACAGCCAACTGCAAATGGCGCTGGGTGCACAAAACCTGGTGGCCGAAGCTGTAAACATTTCCACCGACCGGTTTGAATATACCGTACAACTGAGCGAAGAAGACGCCATCCGCTACACATTCAGCCCCGAGTTGTAGAACTTTGGGGTGGGTGCACGGAATGATAACTACCATGTGTTCCCTTTTATAAAGCCATCAAGCTGTTCCCACTAGGGTACAGCTTTTTTGTGGATTACTGGCCATGCAGCACCGCTATTGCAACATTTTAAACTAAAGCAGGCCGCAGTTGGCGATGTGGGCAAATGGCTGCAACTTCTATAAGTAAAAACACTAAGTTTGATTCGTATTTATACCAGCAGATCATGAAAGACGCATCCTCTAACCCGCTTGGCTTTAACCCCAACTACGAAGAACAGCGCAAAGATTATTTGCCTGTGCAACAACGAAACGCTACTGGCAAAATCCGCAAGCCACCGGCGCCCCTTGCCAATACCCAACAAAGCCCCGAAAGCCGCACCGCCAGCGATTTTGACGCTACGCTACCTTCAGAGCCACATCAACGGCTGTAATAGCATTTCAATAGCATATTTTGTTGGAAGTTGGGGAACTGAACTGGCCGCTTTGTGCAACACATTGCACGTTACCATTTTACCTGCATGCCGTAATGGGCCAAATAAGCTATAATTAAACTGAACGCGCCTCAAAAAAGAAACAGGCACTGCTTTTGGAATTCTGGGATTGAATTAAAGCTTACAATCATGGAGGTTACAGCAGTTGTTTTGCATGATGGCGCATTGGCGCATTATGAAGTAGAGATTGGAAGGGGAGGGGTCTGTACCGCCTATTTATCCAACTACCGCGGCGACGGCCAGGCACAGCCACCCCAAAAAATAATTTTGCAAAAAGAAGGTCGCCACTGGGTGGGTAATATTAGCAATGAAAACCTGGCGCAGGATCTTGGATATGCCGTTGAATTAAAAGCAAAGCCCATTTTGGAGCAGCGCAAACGCGAAGGCGGACACCCGGCAGGCTAAGGCTTTTTCCCCTACATAAAAGACACAAGAAAAACCCGGGAGCTTCCGGGTTTTTTTATAAAGAAAGGTTGACCGAAAAAAGCCAACCGATGCAATAAGTAATTAGTGGGTTAAAGCCATGCTGCTTTGTTTGCCCAAATTGTAATGACGCACTACTTTAGGTTCCTGCACGGGGCGCAAGCCGGCTATCTCGTCATTCTCCCGGATAAAAAACAACTCCACGAAAAAGTCTTCGACTTTGAATAAGAACACTGAAAACGAAGCCGTGGTCCGTTCTGCCAGATAAATGCCTTTGTGCAACAGTGCCCGGCGCTTTTGTTTTGGCGACAGGCTCTTGAAAGATTGTAGCGTCATAAATATGGATTTTTTGTGCAAGGGTATGGCACAAAGAGGGTGCCATGCATTAACAGTCGAGCATGCACTGCACAAATAAAATGATACAGCCAAGCTTAAGTGCTGATGGGCTTCAACGTATTGCACTATTTATTCCCCGACCCCATTTCATTATGCGTAAATAATTCCGGAGCAGGATTGTGTGATCGTATCGTGATAATGCCCCGTTATTTTGCAACGCACACTTCTGCAGTCCATATTTTTATTTTTCTAATCCATGGCAAAATTTGTATCTTAAACATCCGTAGCCTCTGAGGCCGAGTGCTAACTGTTTTTGACGACGATTCACTCACTCCAAAAATGAAAGGCTATGGAACGAGTATTCACCACCCACTTCGAATTTCACGGCAAAACCTACACTACGCGGGTGCACCAACAGGTTGCGCCCCGACACATGCAATTGCAAATAGAAGTGCCCGATCAATCCTTGCTGCACTTGCTGCCCGATGGTAAAATTGTGTACAGCAGCGATCGTGGCCTAGAGCCTTCGCCGGATGTAAACAGCTATATGGCGCATGAACTCATTGGCTGCATTGTTCGATCGGTGGAGCCGCACATTGATGCTGTGTAGCCGGTTTTTTTACAACTATTGAAATGGACATTAACGCCGGACTTCCTTTTACGAGTTGTCAATAAATCCTTGTAGATTTTGGCGCTTTTGGCTTAAGTTTTTCTGCGCGGAAAAGCATGGGAACACAGGTGATCACTTCGGTTTCTTTGCCTGGCTGGAAAGCTTATAAAGAGTTTGTTGATGCCCTTTCGGGCAACTGGGCGTTCCGGGGCCAGGGCAATGCTTGCTGGCAGTTAAATAACGCTGTGGAGCGTACTGATTTTATCCGCTTGCACCGGCAGATTGAAGCTGATTTTTTAGCCGAATTTCAACGGGGCGCCCGGAACTATCTTTCCCGCGACGAGATACCAAGCCACACAATCGAGTGGCTGGCGCTGATGCAGCACCATGGCGCTCCTACACGCCTGCTGGACTTCAGTTGGTCGCCATACATAGCCGCTTTTTTTGCGTTTGAATTGTGCCACCTGGCCGGCGGCAGCCATATTGCTGTATGGGCGGTGAACATGGCTTTTTTAAAAACAAAATCAGTGGCGTTGCTGGCGCAGTTGTTTGGCGATTCGGTGACGAAAACTAAGAACGGCATCAACGAACAATTGTTCGACGAGATATTTTTCCAAAACAAGAGCAGCATTGTGTTTCCGGTGGAGCCTTTTCGGATGAACCGGCGTTACTCGCTGCAGCAATCGGTGTTTGTAAGTACCGGTAATTCGTATGAGCCGTTTATGAAGCAGCTCGAATTTTTAGGAGAAGATCTTGGCCGTGCTGTGGTGCGGATTGAAGTGCCCGTTGGCGAGCAAAAAGCTGTTTTGCGCGACCTGCAGCGAATGAATTTAAACCGAGCCAGTTTGTTTCCCGACCTGGATGGTTATGCAGCGTCGCTGCGCCTGCGTTACAACAGCATGCGTACGCCGGAAGAATTAATGCAGGCACAACTACAATCGTTGGAAGATAAAGACTTCAGGTTTTTGCCCTGAACCGTTTTCCGTTCAACTACAACTGCCCGATCAGGTACAGCAGTGCAAAAACCGTAAAGATGCCGATAGCGGTTACCAATAACCGCAGTTGATAGATCAGCCGTTTTTTGCTGGGCTCGCTTTGGAGGTTGAGGCTCATAAGCTTTACTTTTTGAAAGCACCCAAACCAGCGGCAATGGTGGCGCCGTGTCCTCCGGGGTAGTCTTTTCCCTGCGACATGAGTTGCCAGCAGCGGCTGATGGTAAACGAAAAAATAACAGTCAGGAATAAAATTACCGTCAGTCGAAAAAACAAACTACGCCCCCTAAAGGCATCATACCGGTTCAGGTATCGGTTAACAATTATCTTGGTTGAACGCATGGCCATGTATGGTAAAAAATGAACAAAAGCTTGAGCAAACAGGCAGCGATACTTGTTACAGCACTACTACCGGCCGCAAGGGCTGATCAAATGGCTAAGCTTTTATTTTGATTTTTCCATCAGGCCTTTCAAGGGGCCGCGATTCAGGATAATGGTATCCTAATAGTAAGTGGAAATCCGGTTCAAGATATAAGGGTTTTTCGAAACAGCCAAGTCTGTCATTAAAAAATTTAAGCATAATTTTTTAATATATGTATAAAATATGCCAGTTCTATTCAGTAAAACTGCTGTTCCTTTGATTTTTATTTATAAATTGAGTGAATGTTAGCGATAAAATTTTTTATCAACCTAATCGTTATATAACCGTTTTAAACAGAAAAATACCGTCAGATCGTCCCATGCAAATCTCTTGTTCCCCATATTTTAGGTTTGTTTCTTTATGGAAAAAATGGTTGCCCATTATTGCGTTGGCAAACCCGTCGGAGCAAAAAGGAGCCAAAGAAAAATCGGCTAAAAAGAAAGCGCACACTGCTTACCAGGGTGTGCAATCGCCGGAAAGTTTTCGGTTGCGTGGCCCACGCAGTGCCGATCCGCAGCGCAAAAACCCGGCGCCCTGAACCAAAAGCGGGTTCCGTCTGTAATTTTGGCAAAACAACACCATGGGAGTGCTGAAACAAATGGCCGAATACCTGTACCTGCGCAAGCCCGACCCCAACCGGCCCAAGTCGCAGTGGGTATCTTACATGCACGGCATCAACCGCATCAGCCTTTTTTTGTTTATTGCCGCATTAATCATCCTGGCCATTAAGTTATTGACCCGGTAATGCTAGTGGGCGGTTTGCCCGTCGGTAACAAAGCTGTATACGATAGCTGCAGCTTTTTCCGAAGCATTGCCATGCTGCTGCAGCATGGCTTTTAGCTGGCGGTAGTCTTCAAGCATTATTTGCCTGCGCTGCTGGTGGGGCAAAATAGCTTCTAGTTCCCGCACTATGTTTTGTGGCGTCAGCTCGTGCTGAATGAGTTCGGTAACCACCGGCCGGTCCATAATCAGGTTGACCAGCGAAATATATTTGATGGTAATGAGCCGCTTGGCAATGGCATACGAAATGGGCGAACCTTTGTAACAAACCACCTGTGGCACGCCAAACAGCGCGGTTTCCAGCGTGGCCGTACCCGATGTAACCAGCGCCGCGGTAGCTTGCGCCAGCAGTTCGTAGGTTTTGGCCCGCACCGATGTGACCTGCGGGTAGGCTTGCAGCAGCGGCGCATAAAATTCGTCGGCAAGTGATGTGGCTTTGGCCACCACAAACTGGTACTGCGGAAATGATTGCGCGGCCTGCAACATCACCGGCAATTTTACCAAAATTTCCTGCCGGCGGCTGCCGGGCAACAGTGCCACCACAGGCTTGCCGGTATTGGGTTGCGGCTGGTTATGATGTAAAAAGTCCTGCACCACCTGCGCCAACGGGTGGCCCACAAACTCCACTTTATAATTCCATTTGTTTTCGAAAAATTCTTTTTCAAACGGCAGGATCACCAGCATTTTATCCACCACCTGCCGGATCAGTTTTACGCGGCTTTCCTTCCAGGCCCACACCTGTGGCGATATGTAGTACACCACTTTAAAGCCCGCTGCTTTGGCCCATTTGGCAATGCGTAAATTAAAACCTGGGTAATCAATCAGCACCAGCACATCGGGGGCAAATTGGGCAATGTCTTCTTTGCAAAACTTCAGGTTGCGCAGGATGGCGGGCAGGTTTTTGATCACTTCGGCAAAGCCCATAAAGGCCAGGTCGCGGTAGTGTTTTACCACGGTGCCACCGGCAGCTTCCATTTGCTCGCCGCCCCAGCAGCGGATTTGCGCGGCTGCGTCTTTTTTTACCAGTTCTTTGATCAAGTTGCTGCCATGCAGGTCGCCCGAGGCTTCGCCTGCGATCATGTAATATTTCATGTACCCAATTAGCGGCTAAAGATACGGTGAGCGGTTGTTGCACGCCGGGCCAGCGGCAATGCTGCCTTAGGCCAAAAACTTGAGCATTAAAAACAAGGCGCCATAAATAACCGTTACGATAAAAACGCCCCGCGCTGTGCGGTAGCGGCGGGTGTTGATGAAAACCGTAAACAGCGCAATATTGGCCACGAGGCACCAGGCCGCAAAAAAAGTAATGAGCCGGCTTTCTTCGCGCAGCGTTTGCCAAAACTCGCCAAACGGGTAGTACGAAAAGCGGCCAAAATAAATTCCAAAAAAGATCAGCACCGGCAGCAGCAAGGCCAGCAGGAGGCCCAGCTTCAGGTTATCCCATTTTTTCATCCAGTTTCCAGCTTTGTTCCAGTTGTTGTTTCAGTGCATGATGTGTCAGGTCGAACTGCACAGGCACCACGCTTACGTAATTATTGGCCAGCGCCCAAACATCGGTGTCGGTGCCTTCGTCAAAGTTTACAAACTCGCCGGTGAGCCAGTAGTATTTGCGGCCATGTGGGTCGAGGCGTTCAATAAAATCCTCTTCGTATTTGGCATATGCCTGCCGGCAAATGCGTACGCCTTTTATTTCCTCGGGCAGTCCTTTCGGAATATTTACGTTCAGCACGGTATGCTTGTCGGGGATGTTTTGCAAAAGCTGCTGCACAATGATGCGGGCATATTTGCGGGCACCCGCAAAATCGGCTTCCAGCGCATAATCGAGCAGCGAAAAACCAATGGACGGAATACTTTCAATGGCCGCTTCCACCGCTGCCGACATGGTGCCGGAGTAAATTACATTGATGCTGTGGTTGGCGCCGTGGTTGATGCCGCTGATGCAGATATCTGGTTTTTGGCGCAGCACTTTATCCACCGCCAGCTTCACGCAATCTACCGGTGTGCCGGTGCATTGGTAGGCTTCAATATCATCAAACACGTGCACCCGGTGCAGCCGCAGCGGCACACCAATGGTAATAGCATGGCCCATACCGCTTTGCGGTTTATCGGGTGCTACCACCACTACTTTTCCTAAATCTTTTACCGCTTCCACCAGGTTGCGGATGCCTGGTGCTGAAATGCCGTCGTCGTTGGTTACCAGTATTAAAGGTCTTTTTCCTTCGGTTGCCATATCTTAAAGTTGATCGCCTTTTGATTGAATAAAATTCCGTTGCACTGCTTTTTGAACCTTCAAGGCACAAAGAACACCGAGTTGCATAAAGAAAGAAGCTTAGTGCCCCTTTGTTTCTTCGCGCCTTCGTGTTTCAAAAACTTGGCTCGCCGTTCAAAATTGTGCTTTTTTACCCGCATAAAAAATTGAGCCGGTGCTGCATGTCTAAATAAATTAGTATTTTCGAGCTAAATATCTTAGCCACATGTCATTAGCCAACAAAAACCTCAAGTATCTGCGCAAGCTGCGCGGCTGGACACAGGAAGAATTTTCCCAAAAACTGCGCATCAAACGGTCGCTGCTGGGCGCTTACGAAGAAGAGCGTGCCGAGCCCCGTATGGAAGTGCTGGAGGTAGTGGCCGATATGTTTAAACTGACGCTGGACGACCTGCTGCGTAAGGATTTGAGCGAAACCAAAGGCAGTTATATTGCCAAACGCCGCGCTGCCAAACTGGTTAGCGGCCGCACCGATATTCCTTTTGTGCCGGTAAAAGCTGCCGCCGGCTACCTGGCCGGTTATGCCGATCCGGAATTCATCGACGAACTGAATACATTTACCCTGCCCATGCTCAATGGTGGCGAATTCAGGGCTTTTGAAATTGTGGGCGACTCGATGATGCCGACCCCTAGCGGCTCGGTGATTGTGGGCGAAAAAGTGGCGACCCTGGAAGAGGTAAAAAGCAACAACACCTACGTGGTAGTGTCCCGTACCGACGGTATTGTTTACAAGCGGGTGCTGAAAAATAATCGCCTCAAGAACAAGTACACCCTTGTTAGCGATAACCCATCTTACCAGCCCTATACTCTGGGAGCTGAGGACATTTTGGAACTGTGGCAGGCCCAAATGATCATCAGCAAAGCCAACACCCAACAACGCTGGGATGTAGACAACCTGGCCAACATTGTAAGCAACCTGCAGCAGCAGGTAAGCGTGCTGAAAAAGAAGATGAATTAGGGCAATTTGGGGCGCACTATTAAAATAATTTATATTTACGCTCCTAACTACTTATTGAGCGATGCGATTTGTGGCCCTATTGTTCCTTACCCTGTGTGCTTTTTCCGTATTTGGCCAGGGCAAAACCCTGCCAGCTACACGGGCAGAGCACAGCATAAAAATAGATGGTAAGCTGGATGAAGGGGCATGGACTAACGCACCGGTAGCCGCTCAATTTTCCCAATATTTTCCTTCGCCGGGAGCACCGGCCTCCACGCCCACCGAGGTAAAAGTGCTGTATGATGACGACGCCATTTATATTGGCGCCCTGCTGCACGACAATCCCTCGGAAATACGCCGCCAATTTACGGCCCGTGATGGTGAGCAGATGGCGGACGTTGACTTTTTCTCAGTTTATTTTGATACCTACCACGACCTCCAAAACGGTTTCCAGTTTGTAGTTACCTCCCGTAATGTGCAAAGCGATGTGCGGATCAGCGGGGCATATACCGGTGTGCTCGATAATGTAGGCGACCGTAGCTGGGATGCTGTTTGGCAAAGTCAAACCTCCTTTACACCGGAGGGTTGGGTAGTGGAAATGCGGATCCCTTACCTGTCGCTACGTTTTTCCAAAAAAGACGTGCAGAACTGGGGCATCCAGTTCATGCGGTTTTTAAGGCGCAATACCGAAACTTCTTTCTGGAACCCGGTGAGCCCCAACGTGGCGGGCCTGGTCAACCAGTTTGGCGAATACACCGGTTTAACCCAACTGCAGCCGCCCCTGCGCCTGAGCTTTTCGCCTTACCTGTCGGGTGGGGTACGGTACAATCCAAAGGGCTCGGCGGCCAAATCGGCGGAGTACCTGCGCAACGGCGGCATGGATGTAAAATGGGGCATCAACGAAAGCTTTACCCTCGATGCCACGCTGGTGCCGGATTTTGGCCAGGTCATTTCCGACAATGTCATCAACAACCTGTCGCCGTTCGAGGTGCAGTTCCAGGAAAACCGCCCATTTTTTACCGAAGGCACCGAACTGTTCAACAAGGCAGGGCTGTTCTACTCGCGGCGTATTGGCGCCAACCCGGCGGGCTATAGCGATGTGGCTTATTTTGCTGATGAAAGCGAAGACTGGCGCATCCGGCGCAACCCGTCGGTAACGCAGTTGTACAATGCCATCAAGTTTTCGGGGCGTACAAAAAAGAAACTGGGTATTGGGGTGTTCAACGCCGTAACGGCGCCGATGAATGCGCAGTTGTATAACGCTTCCACAGGTAAAGACAGTTCAATCCAAACCGAGCCGCTGACCAATTACAATATCCTGGTGCTCGACCAGGCTTTTAAGGGCCGCTCGTACCTCACATTTACCAACACCAATGTGTTGCGCAAAGGCAGCGGCCGCGATGCCAACGTATCGGGGATTGACTTTGCCGCATACGATAAAACCAATACATACGTGGTGTCGGGTTTTGCACGGTACAGCAAAATATTTGGCTACACACCTTACTCGGGTTTTGTTTCCGCCGTGTTTGATACGGTGCACAAAGGAGCCGAGGTTTTGCTGAATCCATACGATGGCTATAATGCACGGCTGCGGGTGGGAAAAGTAAGCGGCCTTTGGCGGTATAATGTTGCAGCCCGTGTTTTTTCAGCCTTTTACGATCCGAATGATTTAGGGTATCTGAACACCGCCAACCAGGTAAACTACACTGCCGATCTCGGTTATTACGATTATGAAGGCACCAAAACATTGAACCAGTTCTCATACAAGGTGGCGATGGAATACAATTACCTGTACCACCCTTACCGGCGCACCAATTTTATGGCTACGGCTTCGGCGTTCTGGTGGTTTAAAAATATGTGGGATGTGCGGGTGAACCTGGGCGTGGAGCCGGTGGACAAGCATGACTATTTTGAACTGAGGACACCTGGCCAGTATGTGCGGCTTCCGGCATATGGATACATTTCGGTAGCCGGCAGCACCGACAGCCGTAAACGCCTGTTTGTAGATTACGAAGCCGGTTTTGCCGAAGCAAAAATGCCCAACAATCCATACTATACCTTGAATTTGGGTGTGCGGTACCGGTTCAGCAACAAACTGACGCTGCGCCTGGAAGGCATCCGTACTCACGACCAGGGGCAGATCGGGTGGGCTTTTGCAAGAGAAGCAAACGGTGATCCCATTGGCGGTTTCCGCAACGTAAAAGATGTAACGATGCTGGCTACCGGCTTGTACAATTTTACCCCGCGCATGAACCTGAGCCTACGGGCCCGCCACTATTGGAGCAATGTGCACTACCGCAGCTTTTTCAACGTGGCGGAAGATGGCGGCTATATTCCCCGTGCTGCATTGCGCAACACCGATTACGATTTCAATGTGTTCAACATCGATGCGTTTTATACCTGGGATTTCAAACCAGGCAACCGCATTATCCTGGGTTATAAAAACTGGTTGGGTAGCGACCACCAGGTGTTGCGTCACCTGGCTGCCGACAAGCGTTACGGCAAAAATTTAAACAACACCCTGATGGCGCCGCACGGCAACGAAATTACGCTGCGGGTCATTTTCTTTATCGATTATAACCAGGTGCGCAAGAAGTAAAAAGTAAAAATTCAAAAGTCAAAATAGGTATTCCAAACGAAGCTGATTTGTGATTTTTTACTTTAGAAATTTGCTTTACAATCCCCATATATCTTTTGCTGCCCGGAACGTGTTGCAATGTGCATCCACAATGGTTTTTACCTGCGGTGAATAACCACCGCCCATAGCCACTACACAAGGCAGGCGGCGGTTGTGTATTTGTGTAAAAACAAAATGATCGCGCTGGCGGCAGCCTTCCATACTCACCTGCAGCTTTCCAAATTTATCAGTGCTTAAAATGTCCACACCGGAGAGGTAAAAGACAATGTCGGGTCTAACGGTGTCGAGTAACCGCGGCAGGTGTTGACGCAACAGTTGCAGGTATGCGGCATCGTCAATGCCATCAGGCAGTTCTACATCCAGGTCGCTCTTTTCTTTGCGAAAAGGATAGTTGTTTTTGCCGTGCATGCTGAACGTGAACACTCTTGGCTCTCCGGCAAAAATGCTGGCGGTACCGTTGCCCTGGTGCACATCCAGGTCGATGATCAGTATTTGTTTTGCAAGATTTTTTTGCAATAAATAATTGGCTGCTACACCAAAATCATTGAGCATGCAAAACCCTTCGCCGCGGTCGGCAAATGCATGGTGTGTGCCGCCGGCAACATTAAGTGCCACACCATTTTCCATGGCGTAATGACAACAATCGATGGTGCCTTGCGCAATGATGAATTCGCGTTGTGTGAGTTGCGGCGATTGCGGAAAACCAATATGCCGCTGTTCGCGGGCAGACAGCGTTTGATGATGCAATTTGGCTACGTAAGCTGCTGTATGCGTCCACAACACTACTTCATCGGGGCAGGGTTTGGGGCTAAATAAATTGGCTGCAGTAATGCTGCCTTCATACTCCAGTTGCGCCGGAATGAGTTCATATTTCAGCATCGGAAAGCGATGCCCTTCAGGCAGCGGATGCGCATAAATAGGGTCGAAAGCGATGTGCAGTTTTTTCATGAAAGCGGAACCACGGTGTTTTCGGCAATGGCAAAAACCTGGTCGCCCTTTTTAGGATGCACCAGGGCTAGGCCGGTAAACTTACTAAACGCCGGTAGTATGCAATGGGTTGGCGTAAAATAAAAACAAGGCAATTTGATGCTTTGCCTCCCGGCACCGTTGAACGCAATGCCTGGATGTATGTGGCCGCAAAAAGTAAAGCCTTGTGCACTGTTGCTGCACCATTCATGCGCAAACGAAATGGGCCCGATCCGCATTATTTCCGGCCATAATTTGATTTCGGACTCTGTGTACCATTGGGCTTGCAAAATATCGTGGTTGCCCCGAACCAGGTGAAACTGCAGATGCGGAAAGTCAAGCCGCCAGCGACGGAACCAATCAAGTTCCAGGTTGTTTCGGCTATGAAAAAGATCGCCAACAGCGATTACCTGTTGCGGTGAAAAATATTGCAGCAAGGAAACAAAACGTTGGAGATCCTCCTTGTACACTTGTTGGGGAACGGCAATACCAGCCTTGCGGAAATGGCCTGTTTTGCCAAAATGCAGATCGGAAAGTATCAACGCTTTTTGCTCTTCCCAAAAAATGGCGCGGTGGCCATGCAGCCAAAATGTTTGTCCTAGAATATGGTGTGCCAGCGGTGCCTGCATTTGCTGCGCAAAGGTAGGTACCGAGCCGCTTTGGCGGTGGTTGCGTATCGTTAAAAAGTTGCATGTTTTATGTTGGCGTCAACATGCTTTTGTCGTTTGAGAAATTGTTGTTTTAGTGTCCCTCATTTCATTAAAACCAGTTGCCGTATTTTGCAGCCTTTATTTCTTTTGTCCCAAAAAGTACTTTATGAGCAGTCAGCCGCAGAAGAATTACCTCGTTACTGGCGGTGCCGGTTTTATTGGTTCGCATGTATGTGCTGCACTGCTGCGCCAGCCCGGTGTGCGGGTATCCTGCCTCGATAGTTTTGAGCCGTTTTACCGTCGCGAAATAAAAGACCTGAACCTGGCGCCACTGTTGCGCAACGAGGCGTTTCAACTATTGGAACTCAACCTCGATACATTAACGGTCGATCAACTGCAGGCTGCATTGCCCGATCCGGTGCATACCATTGTCCATCTTGCAGCCCGTGCCGGTGTACGCCCCAGTATTGTAAACCCGCTATCGTACCAACAAACCAATGTTTTGGGCACACAGGTGTTGCTTGATTTTGCTGTAAAAACAGGTGTGCAAAAATTTGTATTTGCGTCATCGAGCAGTGTATATGGTGTAAACCGGAACCTGCCCTGGAACGAAGAAGAGCGGCTGCAGCCCATTTCGCCCTATGCCATGACCAAACTGGCAGGCGAGGGGTTGGGGCATGTGTACAGTCATTTATATAAACTGCCGTTTATTGCCTTACGCTTTTTTACCGTGTATGGTCCTGGCCAACGTCCCGATCTGGCGATTCATAAATTTACCAAAGCCATCATCAACGGCGAGCCCATACCGGTGTTTGGCGATGGCAGCACCAGCCGCGATTATACGTTTATAGACGATATTGTCAGCGGTATATTAGGTGCTGTTGACTATGAAGGCAGCCTGTATGAAATAGTGAACCTGGGCAACCACCAAACTGTGTCGCTGCAGGGGTTGATTGATGCGCTGGAAGAAGTGATTGGTAAAAAAGCCATCATCAACCGCCAGCCCGAACAGCCCGGCGATGTGCCCCATACTTATGCCGATGTGGCCAAGGCGCAACGCTTGTTTGGCTACAATGCCGGCACAGATTTAAGAGAAGGCTTGCGCAAATTTTACGACTGGTTTTTAGCCAATAAAAATGTATTGAACTAAATAAAAAAAGGAGCAAATTATTTGCTCCTTTTTTGTTTGGTATCAATATCGGTTACACCGTTATTTCCAGTTCTTGTTTTACAGCTTCCCGCTTATGTACTTTGCGTACGTTGTAAGTTTTCTTATTCTGCGATTCGTAATAAGTACGCACCGAAATCTCCGACAAAATACCAATGGTGATTAACTGAATGCCGCCGAGTAAAAAGATCAGCCCAAGGATCATCAGCGGTTTGCCCCAGATATCTTCGCCCAGAATTTTCAGGACCAGCAGGTACATGTTGATGAGCACACCCAGGCCAAAGGCAACAAAGCCCATGGTACCAAAGAGGTGAATGGGTTTTTGCATGTATTTGCGGAAAAACACCATCAGGACCAAATCCGATAAAACTTTAAACGTGCGGTTGATGCCGTATTTGCTTTTGCCAAAGCGGCGGGCATGGTGCTTTACATCAACCTGTGTAATGCGGGCACCCTGCAGCTTGGCCAGCACCGGGATAAAGCGGTGCAGCTCGCCATACAGGCCCAGGTCTTCGGCAATTTCGCGGCGGAATATTTTCAGCGTGCAGCCGTAATCGCGGATGTACACGCCAGTCATGCGGCGGATGAGGGCATTGGCAATCTTGCTTGGAATTTTGCGCAGCACCATACCGTCCTGGCGGTTTTTGCGGTTGCCGGCCACTACGTCCCAGTCTTCATCTTTAAGTTTTTCCAGCATCGACGGAATGTCGGAAGGATCGTTTTGCAGGTCGCCGTCGATCATGGCAATATACTGTCCTTTTGCATGGTCAATGCCCGCGGACATAGCGGTGCTTTGGCCATAATTGCCGCGCAGCTCCACCAGCACGGTGCGGTCGTCGGCATATTCCAAAATGCGTTTGCGGGTGGCATCTGTGGAGCCATCATCTACCAGTATCACTTCGTATTCCAGTCCAGATAAGGCGGCCCTTACGGCTTCGAGTAGCGGCTTTATATTGTCTTCCTCGTTCATTACGGGAATAACCAGCGACAATTCTATCATGGCCGCAAAAATAGTTTTTAGTTGGCAGTTTGGTATTTATATGGTTGAAACTGGCGCAACCGCAATAAAAAAGGGGCGCCGTGAACGGTGCCCCAATGTGTATTAAGAGAGAAAAAATTAGCGGCCTGCTTCGCGTTTGGCGTCTTCCACCATTTTCTGGTTGGCGGTGATCACAAACTCCACGCGGCGGTTCTGGCTGCGGTTGTCATCGCTGCTGTTGTCCACAACGGGATCCGATTCGCCCATACCTTTTGCCTTGAGGCGGTTGGCAGCAATACCCTTGCTTTGGATATAGCTGGTAGTGGCCTGTGCCCTGCGTTCGGAAAGTTGCTGGTTGTACGCATCGGTACCCTTGTCGTCGGTATGACCAATCACTTCGATATTGGTATCGGGGTATTTATTTAAAACATTCACCAGCTTATCGAGGTTGGCCTTTGCCGATGCGCCTAATGCTGCCTCGTTAAAGCCAAACAGCACCTTTTCTTTAAAGTTGATGATGATGCCTTCACCTTCGCGGCGTACTTCGGCATCGCCCATTACCTGTTTCATTTCTTCGGCCTGCTTGTCCATGCGGCGACCAATAACGCCACCCGCAGTGCCACCTACCGCTGCGCCAATGATGGCGCCCATGGCTGTATTGCCGGCTGCGCGGCCAATAACGCCGCCTACTACGGCGCCACCTGCGGCACCAATGCCTACGCCTTTTTGGGTTTTGTTCATCGAGCTACAGCCGGTGGCTAAAGTTGCGCCCAGCGCCAGTGTCCATGCAAAAGTTTGAACTGTTCTCATAGTGTATCTATTTCAATACCCCTTTTCAAACACTATACCAATAGCTCTTTTTATTATGCTTTAAAGCGGGATTCCACACATTGTGGGGCGTTGTTGCGCATGGGTCAAATGAGGCGCAATTCCTCAACGGGCCCGCACTTTGGTGGTTTTTTCGGCCTTGCCACCCCGGCTCAGTTCCCAAACGGTTTCGCTGACAGGCGCTGCCAAAAAGGCGTTTTTCAGTTCGGCGGAATCGGTAAACTGGAGCTGTTTAATGGTGCGGCTTTCAAACGAAACGGGGAAGCTTTCTGTTGCAAAAGGCCAGGGCTGCAGCGATAGCTTGCCTTCGCCCACCTGCTGCAGGTTGTATTGGGCTTTGTCAGGGCCACGGCTGATTTCAATGGTGCGGCCCTCGGGTTGTACCTGCCGCTGGCAAAGCAGTAGCGAAAATGCGTCGCACCATTCCATGAGGGCATAAATGCGTTCGAGTTCTTCCTTGTTCAGGCCCAATTCCTTGCGCCATTGTGCCTGCAGGTTTTTTTGCTCCGCTAAAAAATCCGCGGCCTTTTTATCCTCTTTTGCAAACTGGCCATACACAAAGGTCATGTGCATCGAAATAAGCAGGGCGATGTACCGGCTTTTGGTGAGCGAAAGCGCATGCAGCTTTTGGCAGCGCTCCAGCTCAAAGCCTTTCATGGAAAAATTAAGCGGGCCGCCGGCTTCGGTGAGGAGCAGTTCCTCTTCCAGTTCTACCAAAGCATCGTCGTGCTCGGCAATGGCCAGCAGGGTTTCGGTCCAGCGTTGCGGCCGCTGAATCTTTTTCCAGTGCTGCGCCACCTGTGCAGCCAGCACGCCGTGGGCCCGTTGCGTGATGATTTCCCAGCCTTCGGCGGTATAGTTTACGATCATTTAGGAGCAAGGTTTAAGGAAGGGGAGGGTTAAAAAATCGGGCCTGATGGGGATTGGGGCAGCGGCGGATTTGGTTTTCCGAGGCTGTATTCCTGATCTTATTGAGGCAATGGGCAAATCAAAAAATAGATAAAGCGAGTAAACGTTATTGATTCATGTATTTACTTTTTTGCTACTGTAAAAAAGTAACAAAAAAGCAGACCCGAGATCAAATGACAGCCTGATCTCGGGATAGCGCCTTGATTGAGCTGTGGTGCTACTGTGGTTAAGGACAGCAGAACATTGTTAGGCAATCACAAGTGATTTTGCTTTTGTCAGTTTAATCGAGGTTGCGTTTTACACAACACTGCCATTTCATTCAAACAACTACAGTTTTTTAATACAAACCACTGGCTGGGCAGAAACATCTTTATAAATCATACAAATCTCCGGTTCCGGTTATCTTTGCCCGACTCAAAACTCAGAACTCAAAACTTTCAACGTAATATGTATCGTTCTCATACCTGTGGCGAACTGCGCCTGCACCATAGCGGCACTTCTGTAACCCTGGCCGGCTGGGTGCAAACGGTGCGCAAGTTCGGCGCCATTACTTTTGTGGATCTGCGCGACCGCTACGGCATTACCCAATTGCTTTTTGGTGAAGAACTGAATGCCCAACTGGATGAAACCCCGCTGGGCCGCGAGTTTGTGCTGCAGGCCACCGGGAAAGTGAGCGAACGCACCAGCAAGAACGGCAACATTCCCACCGGAGATGTCGAGATATTGGTGCAGTCGTTCAAGATTTTGAATAAATCGGCTGTGCCGCCCTTTACCATACAGGACGATACCGATGGCGGCGACGACCTGCGCATGAAATACCGCTACCTCGACCTGCGCCGCAATGCAGTAAAACGCAACCTGGAGCTGCGTTACGCCGTGAACCGCGCCACCCGAAATTACCTGCATGGTCAGGGTTTTATGGATATTGAAACGCCGTTTTTAATCAAAAGCACACCCGAAGGGGCCCGCGATTTTGTGGTACCCAGCCGCATGAACCCCGGCGAATTTTATGCGCTGCCGCAAAGCCCGCAAACCTTTAAGCAGCTCCTGATGGTGAGCGGTTACGACCGTTATTATCAAATTGTAAAATGCTTCCGCGACGAAGACCTGCGTGCCGACCGCCAGCCCGAGTTTACACAGATCGACTGCGAGATGGCCTTTGTGGAACAGGAAGACATTCTGAACATGTTTGAAGGTTTGATCAAACATATTTTCAAAGCGGTAAAAGGCATTGATTACACCGAAGTGGTGGAGCGCACTACCTGGGAAGAAGCCATGTGGCAATACGGCATCGACAAACCCGATATCCGTTTTGGAATGAAGCTGGCCAACCTGAAAGTGCCCGGTCATACGTTTTTGGACAAACAGGAAGCCCTGAAAGCTTCGCCGTTTGCCGGCGGTGCAACGGGCTTTGGTGTGTTTGATGGCGCAGAAACGGTGATTGCCATTGCCGTGCCCGGCGCAGCCGAATATACCCGCAAGCAAATAGACGAACTGACCGATTGGGTGAAGCGGCCGCAGATTGGCATGCAGGGTTTGGTGAACATTAAATACAACGCAGACGGCTCGCTGAAAAGCAGCGTGGATAAGTTTTTTGGCGAAGCCCAATTAAAGGCCATTGCCGATTATGCAGCGGCACAACCGGGCGACCTGATCCTGGTTTTAGCAGGTGCTGAAGAACGTACCCGCAAAGCCACATCGGAGCTGCGGCTGGAGCTGGGCAAGCGCCTGGGCCTGCGCAAAGCAGATGAATTCAAACTGCTTTGGGTGCTCGATTTTCCCCTCTTTGAATACGATGAAGAAGGCAACCGTTGGGTAGCGCGGCACCATCCGTTTACCTCGCCCAAGCCTTCGCAGATCGAAACCATGATTGGCAACGATCCACGCATTGAAAATGCGGCCGAATACCTGAAGCATCCTTATGCAGGCATTAAAGCAAATGCATACGACATGGTGTTGAACGGAAACGAAATTGGCGGCGGATCGATCCGTATTTTCCAACGCGAATTGCAGGAAAAAATGTTTGCTGCACTGGGCATGAGCGAAGAAGAAGCGATGCATAAATTTGGCTTCCTGCTCGGCGCATTTGAATACGGCGCACCACCACATGGCGGCATTGCATTTGGCTTCGACAGGCTGTGTTCTATTTTGGGTGGCAGCGAAAGCATCCGCGACTTTATTGCCTTCCCGAAAAACAACAGCGGCCGCGATGTTATGCTGGATGCACCGGCCACAATTGATGACAAACAATTGGATGAATTGAGCATACAATTGAACCTTAAGTAGACAGCTGTAACCCACTGCGGGCAAGGCTTTTTATCTTAAGATAACATTTGGTTAAGCACCCTTTAAAGGGTGCTTTTTTGTTGTGTTTAGGCATGACAATTGACCTCTACGGGCATTCATGAAAATCTTAATCTCCCTTATTTCTATAATGTCATTTTTTACCTCTTGCCAGCAGCAAGCCAATGAAGCGATTGTTGCTACGCCTCGCTTTTCCGAACCCGTAAAACAATTGAATGTATCCTATGGCCCCGACTCCTTACAACGCATGGATGTGTACCTGCCGGCAGGCCGCTCGGCAGCCAGCACCAAATCCATTGTGCTCTTGCACGGCGGTGGTTGGAACTCGGGCTCCAAATCGGACCTGGTAACGTACATCGATTCATTTAAACGCCGCCTGCCCGACTACGCTATTTTCAACCTCGATTATCGGCTCGTTTCGGGCAATCATATTTTTCCAACACAGGAGCAGGATGTGCAACAGGCGTTTGAATTTATTGCAGCAAACAGTGCGGAATGGGGCATCAGTAAAAATGATGTAGCGGTGTTGGGTATTTCGGCAGGGGCGCACCTGGGCATGTTGCAGGCCTATAAATACAATGCGCCCATCAAGGTAAAAGCGGTGGTTGATTTTTTTGGTCCAACCGACCTTACTGAAATGTACCGCAAGCCCTGGCACAACATGATCCCGTTTTTGATGCAGGCATTAACGGCCACGACTCCCGATCAAAAACCGGAAGTGTACGAGCAGTCGAGCCCGGCCTATTTTGTATCGCCGCAATCACCGCCCACACTCATCTTTCAGGGCAGCGCCGACCCGGTAGTGGCCAAAAGCCAGTCGCTTTTGCTGGAAAGGAAATTGAATGCGGCAAATGTGCCCAACGAGTTGGTCGTTTACCCCAATGCTGGCCACGGTTGGTATGGCGCTACACTCACCGATTCGTTCGACCGCATTGAAGCGTTTTTGCAAAAACATATGTGATAGTGACGGCGCCTGTTTTCATCAACAACCGGCTGCTGCCATTACCTTTAATGCATGAATGCGGCACCACTTGCAGAACGCCTCCGGCCACAAACACTTGATGACCTCATTGGCCAGCAACACCTGGCTGGAAAGGGCAGTATTTTACGCACCGCCATTGAGCAGGGAAAGATCCCGTCGATGATATTGTGGGGCCCGCCGGGCACCGGTAAAACCACCATTGCCAACATTATTGCACATACACTCAATGCGCCGTTTTTTACATTGAGTGCTATTTCGGCTGGTGTAAAAGAAGTGCGGGAAGTAATAGCGCAGGCAAAGCTGTTGACGGGTGCTATTTTATTCATTGATGAAATACACCGCTTTAATAAAGGCCAGCAAGATGCGTTGTTGGGTGCGGTAGAAAAAGGCACTGTTACGCTGATTGGCGCCACCACCGAAAATCCTTCGTTTGAGGTAAACAGCGCCTTGCTCAGCCGCTGCCAGGTATATGTATTAAAATCACTTTCCGACGTTGATTTAGACAATTTGTTGCAACTGGCCGTGCAACGCGATGAGCATTTGAAAACATTGGCCATTTCCATACAAGATACCGAAGCACTGCGCACCATTTCGGGTGGAGATGCCCGCAAACTCCTCAACCTTTTTGAACTGGTGGTAAATACATTAGCGTCGGAACAAAAAGCTGTTGTGGTAACCGATGATCAAGTAATGCGCATTGCGCAGCAACGCATTGCCCTGTACGATAAAACCGGCGAGCAGCATTACGATATTATTTCAGCGTTCATCAAATCCATGCGCGGCTCCGATCCCAATGGTGCGCTGTATTGGCTGGCCCGCATGATTGAAGGCGGGGAGGATGTAAAGTTCATTGCACGCCGCATGGTGATCTTTGCTTCGGAAGATATTTCCAACGCCAATGCAAATGCGTTGCTGCTGGCCAATGCAACCTTTGATGCCGTGAATAAAATTGGTTACCCTGAATCAAGAATTATACTTGCACAGTGTGCCACTTACCTCGCATCTTCTCCCAAAAGCAACGCATCATACATGGGTATTGGCGAAGCCATTGCAGCTGTACATAAACATGGCGATCTGCCCGTGCCGCTGCACATTCGCAATGCACCAACCGGGTTGATGAAAAATTTGGGTTATGGCAAAGACTATAAATATGCCCACAGTTTTGAAGGCAATTTTGCGGAGCAGGAGTTTTTACCCGATCAAATAAAAGGTACCAAGTTTTACGACCCCGGTAACAATGCAAGGGAGGAAGAACTGCGTAAATTTTTGCGCAGCCGGTGGAAGGATAAATATGGATATTAGGGTTAAGGCAAAAGGCAAAAGGCAAAAGTAAAAAGTCAAAACAGGTTGCCTGACGATACAAAGTGCCTTCGTCTTAGCTTCTTCGCAAACTTTTAGATTCCACTTTTGTTATTGCACCATCACCCAATTTTTGCCTGTTGCATTTTTACTTTTGAATTGTTTATAACAACACTACATGAGAAAATATTTGTTTGTTTTTTGTGTGTCGGCGCTGGGCTGCATACAACAGTCATTTGCACAAACCATTGTTCGCCGCGATGCAGCCATTGAGGCCATGGTAAAACAAGTTTCTGCCGATTCGTTGCGGGCTTATGTAGATAAGCTCGTAAGCTTTGGTACACGCCATACAGCGTCGGCGGCTGATAAAAAGCGCGGCATTGGTGCATCAAGGGAATGGGTGGTACAAAAGTTCAATGAATGGGGCAAAGCTTCCGGTGGCCGCATGACTGCATTTGTAGACACCATTACGTTGCAGCCCGATGGCCGCCGCATCAGCCAGGCTACGTTGCTCGGAAATGCAATGGGCGTACTGAAGGGCACCGATCCTGCTGATAAGCGTATTTACATTATTTCGGGACATATCGACAGCCGCGTAAGCGATGTGATGAATGCCAAAAGCGATGCACCAGGCGCCAACGACGATGGCAGCGGCGTAGCTGCAATGATGGAATGTGCCCGCATCATGAGTAAAAGTTCTTTTCCTGCAACCATCATTTTTGTGGCGGTAAGCGGCGAGGAACAAGGCTTGTTGGGTGCCGGCTTTTTAGCCGAAAAAGCAAAGAAAGAGGGATGGAATATTGATGCCCTGTTGAACAACGATATTATGGGCAGCAACAACAGCAGCGAAACAGGCATCATCGACAATACAAAGCTGCGGGTATTTAGTGAAGGACTGCCCGCTTTCGAAATGGACAAAGCCACTGCCAACATCCGCAACATGGGATTGGAAAACGATGGGCGGCCACGGCAACTGGCCCGTTATGTAAAAGAAACTGGCGAACGTTATGTGGATCATCTGGAAATAAAGCTGGTGTACCGCAACGACCGCTTTCTACGCGGTGGCGATCATACGCCTTTTGTGCAGCGTGGCTTTGCTGCAGTGCGCCTTACCGAGATGAACGAAAACTTCAATCACCAGCATCAGGATTTGCGTATTGAAAAAGGAGTAGAGTTTGGCGATCATGCCAAGTTCATGGACTTTGAATACCTGCGCAAAAACACGGCGGTAAACCTGGCTACGTTAGCCAATTTGGCAAAAGCACCTGCTTCACCACTGGAGGTAAAAGTGGATGTAAAAGAATTGACCAATTCCACGCTGCTCTCTTGGAAAAAGCCAGCTACTGGCAACGTTTCGGGTTATTACATTTTGATGCGGGAAACCAGTGCGCCTATGTGGCAGAAGAAGTTCTTTACACAAGACACCACGATAAGATTGCCTTATTCAAAAGACAATTACTTTTTTGCCGTGCAATCGGTTAGTGCCGATGGAAACGAAAGCCTGCCGGTAGTGCCTGCAGTAGGGCGTTGAATATATTGTTTGCAAACAAAAAAGCCGCATGCAACAACATGCGGCTTTTTTTATAACGGAGCAATGCTTCCGTTATGGAGATTCAAATGATGTTCTATGCTTTGGGGCAATTCATCTGCATAATGTGACACATAGATTAGTGTCTGGTTACCTGCTGTGCACAGCGCATCCACCACTCTGTTGAAGAAAATGATCTGCGCCGCATCAAGACCTTGTAATGGTTCATCAAGCACCAGCAATGGCGGATGTTTGATGAGTGCCCTTGCCAGCAATACTAGTCGCTGCAGGCCCAGCGGCAATTGGTGCAACAGGCGATGCTTGACTTTATCCAGGCTTAAAAACTCTAGCCACAATTGCACCTTTTGTTCCTGCTCTTTTGTAAGCCTGCGAAACAGCCCAATGGTATCAAACAGGCCCGAGGCAATGGTATCATAAACAGAGGCGCTGCTGTCGAAATAAAGATGCAATTCCGGTGAAACGTAGCCAATGTTTTTTTTGATGTCCCAAATGCTTTCGCCGCTGCCGCGCTTTTTATCAAATAAGTAAATTTCGTTGGCATATGCCTGCGGGTTATCGCCGGTAATAAGACTCAGCAGCGTGCTTTTGCCGGCACCATTGGCGCCAGCAAGCAGCCATCGTTCGCCGCGGCGCACTTGCCACGAAATAGCGTTCAACACCAGCTTTTCGCCATATTGTACATGCACATCCTGCATGTTTACCGCAAATTCAAATTCGGGCCATGCAGGTGCGGCGAGCAAGGCTTGCGGCGCAGCCGGTAGCATTATTTCTTGCTGGTGTTGTTGTGTTTTTGTAAATGTTGCCGCATCGTACACTTCGGTGCTGTCTGGTGTATTTATGTTTAACACATGGGTAATAAACGACGGGATGCGCTGCGGCGGGCATGTGATTACTACCGCAATGCCATGATTGCCAACAAGCGTTAGTGTAGTTTCCAACGTAGTTCGGGTGGCAGCATCCAAGCCTGTGAATGGATTGTCAAGTAACAACATGGTAGGCTCCTGCGATAGTGCATGGGCCAGTTGCAGTCTTTTGTTTTCACCATTGGAAAGTTGGATCAATGGACGGTGGCGGATCTCTTCCAAATGAAACAATGCATTTAGATCGAAGAGTTTTTCGGAGTTGTCAAACAAATGCGGGAAAGCAGCATCAACAGTTGGCGCATCGTCCGCATCAAACGAGTTGAAGCGTTGCTGGTAATAAAAATCCTGTGTGTGCGATAGATTGGTAAACCGGTGTTGCTGCGGCACATACACCACCTTTACGCCCTCACTGAATGTTAGCTGCCCGGTAGTAAATAATTTGCCCGCCATGGCCAGCAACAAACTGGTTTTGCCACAACCCGACGGACCGGTAATAGCCCATTGCTGGCCCCTGCCGATGCACCAGTTGAAACCTTGCAGCACGGTGATATTCCCTCTTTTAATGGTAGCGGCCTTTGCCTCAAACAGGCCCGGTTCAATGCTCATGTTTCAAATGTATGGCATCTGCTGCTGCCGTGCAGTTGCAGGCCTTAGCTTTGCGCATCAACCAATTGATTTATGAACATTCAATGGACCTGTGTTCCGTTTAACGAACTTACCGTGGAGCAACTGTATGCCGCACTGCGGCTGCGCAGCGAAGTATTTGTGGTGGAGCAAAACTGCGTGTTTTTAGATATGGATAATTATGACCAGCAATGCTGGCACCTGTTGGGCGTGCACGAGGGAAGCCTTGTAGCGTACACCAGGCTGGTGCCGCCCGGTGTTATATATAATGAGGCTTCGATTGGCCGCGTGGTGACATCGCCGGTGGTGCGCCGTGCCGGTGGCGGCCGCTTATTGATGCAGGAATCTATCCGGCAGACGGAGGCGCTTTTTGGTGCCGGCAATATCAAAATCGGTGCGCAACTGTACCTGAAAAAATTCTATGAATCGTTTGGATTTGAGCAGGTGAGTGATGTTTACCTGGAAGACGGCATTGAGCATATTTATATGATCAGGAAGCAAGGGCATTAATAGCGTTGAATGGTGTTTTTTGAAAGGGTTGAAATTGATGCAGCCTGATGTCAAAATTTGTTTTTATGCGTATTTAGTCTGAAATGCAAGGGTTGCATTCGTAAAAACGCTTAGGATATTTACTTATATTAAAAAATAATCGCGGCAAATTTTTGTCTGTATTTATGTGAAGCCCTACTTTAGTGCTGTTATCCAAATCCTAGTTAAAACTGCAAACCAAATCTTATGAAAACAATTGTACCCGGCGTACGTGCATGGGCGCTATTTGTTGCCTTCTCACTCTTCTCCCTTTTTGCGAAGTCACAATCTATTTCCACCGGCAATGGCAAATTTGAAGTAGGCATCGGCCTCGGACCCATGTTTTTTTTGGGCGATCTTGGTGGTAACTATGGAAAGGGAAAAACCTTTCTAAAGGATGTAAATCTTCCACTGACCAAGCTTTCAAAAGGTTTATTTGCAAACTTTTATCCAACTGAATGGATTGGCGTTCGCGTTGCAGTAAACCACAGCAATGTTGAGGGATACGATAGCGTGATCAGAAGCAAGGGCAGTCATGAAGAGTCGCGTAAACTGCGCAACCTGCAGTTCAAGTCTTCTATTTTTGAAGCCTATACTGCACTGGAAATTTATCCAACTGTTTTTCTGGAACAGTATGACGAATTAAATGGTAAACTCCGCCCGTATGGTTTGATTGGAATCGGTATGTTCCGTTTCAATCCTAAAGGTGAATACATTGCACCTAATGGAACGAGGACCTGGGTAGACCTGCAGCCCTTGCGCCTAGAAGGTCAAGGCATGATGGAGTATCCCGACCGCAAGCCTTATAAACTTACCCAAATGCACGTACCTATAGGCTTTGGTGCCAAGTATTATTTTGGTGGCAACAAGTATATTGGTATGGAAATTTTGCACCGTACAACATTCACCGATTATATCGACGATGTGAGCACCAATTATATCGATGCAAACCTGTTCCGGAATTATCTGACTCCGGCGCAGGCAACCATGGCTCGCCAGATGCACTTTCGCGAAAACCTTACCAGTGCCGCTACACGTGGTAGCACACCAAGTTTGAATGAGCAACGTGGTAATCCAAAACAAAACGACGCATTCTTTTCCAGTACTGTTCGCTTTGGCTGGCGCCTGGCCGATCCTAATTCTCCGGCCAGTCGTGCATCACGGATGATGCGTTGTCCTACATTTTATTAATAGTATTCATCAACCTGTATCACTATCGCACCACACGGTACGGTGTAGGGCTTAAGCTACTGCATGTAAGCCCTGCCCGCACCCTGTGTCAACCGAAGCTAACCCGCACATGAAAACGTTGAAGTTATTGTTATTGCTGTTGTTATTTGCCGGATCAAATGCAATTGCAACGGAAGATCCTGCATTGATCAAAGTGGAAGTGTGCCGGCAAAAGGAGGCTTTGATACAACTGCGCAGCAGCACAGCATCCGGTAACCTGGTGGTGCGATCAAGAACAAAGGAAACGCTGCACTTTTACGTGTTTGATGTGTCGGGCAATATGGTGTATCATGCCCTGTTGCTGCCCGGTTCCATCCGCAGTGTCAACGCACTTAAAAACGGTGAGTACAGCTATGATGTATTCCTGCATGATGAAGGTGTAGAGCAGGGAAAAATTTCAGTGCATGCAAAACATAAAACGATTTAAAGCCGCAACCCAAAACATTTCAAACCACTTATAATTTCTTTACTCAGGTAACAAAACAAGCGCTTAATAAAATTCAATTCCTGGTTGAAAAAACCTAATCCGTTCCCTATCAAAGTACCCTAAGCAATTTTATTAAACACGCATTGCAATATTTCTTACCAGAGTGGCACCGCCTGAACAGGCGGTGCCTTTTTTATAAAATGCAATTGCGGATTGGCGATTGCGGATTTCGGAAGTGTATCCTAATTGAAAACGTTTCTGATCTTCAATATTCCGAAATCCGCAATCCCAAAATCCGACATCACTTCAGTTCTTCCTTAAGGTATTTACCTGTAAAGCTTTCTTTTACTTTAAGCAATCCTTCCGGTGTGCCGGTGTATAAAATTTTACCACCGCCGCTGCCGCCTTCCGGCCCCAGGTCGATGATGTGGTCAGCCACTTTAATCACGTCCATATTGTGCTCAATTACCAGCACCGTGTTGCCACGATCCACCAGTTTGTTCAACACTTCCAATAGGTGATGAATATCTTCAAAATGAAGACCGGTAGTGGGTTCGTCGAGTATGTAAAATGTTTTGCCGGTATCTTTTTTTGCCAGTTCGGTTGCCAGCTTCACACGCTGTGCTTCGCCACCGCTCAGCGTTACCGCCGATTGGCCCAAGGTGATATAACCCAGGCCCACGTCTTCCAGCACTTTTATTTTACGATACAGGTAGGGCACGTTTTGGAAGAACTCCACTGCTTCTTCAACCGTAAGATTCAATACATCGGAAATACTTTTTCCTTTGTAACGGATCTCCAACGTTTCGCGATTGTAGCGCTTGCCGTTGCACTTTTCGCAATGCACATAGACATCGGGCAAAAAATTCATTTCGATGGTGCGCATACCGCTGCCTTCGCACACTTCGCAACGGCCGCTTTTTACATTGAACGAAAAACGCCCTGCATTATAGCCCCTGATCTTTGCCTCGGGTATCGATGCAAACAGTTGTCTTATTTCGGTAAAAAATCCGCAGTAGGTGGCTGGGTTGCTGCGCGGTGTACGGCCAATGGGCGACTGGTCGATTTCAATTACTTTATCGATATGCTCGAGCCCACTTACGGATTTGTACGGCATCGGTGTCATCCGCGAACCGTAGGCATGCACTGAAAGAATGGGATACAAAGTATCAGTAATCAAAGTGGATTTTCCGCTGCCGCTAACGCCGGTAACTACAATGAATTTTCCCAACGGAAACTTGACGGAAACATTCTTTAAGTTATGTCCCGATACGCCTTTTAATTCAACCGTATTTCCGTTGCCTGCACGCCGTTGTTTGGGCACAGCAATTTCGCGTTGACCGTTTAAAAATGAAGCAGTCAACGTGTTGCTGGCAAGCACTTCGGCAGGTGTGCCCTGCGCCATGATGCGGCCACCATGCCAGCCCGCTTTGGGGCCTACATCCACCAGGTGATCGGCAGCCAGCATGATGTCTTTATCGTGCTCTACAACGATCACCGAGTTGCCGATATCCCGCAGGTTTTGCAACGCAGTAATCAGCCGGTGGTTATCGCGTTGGTGCAGGCCAATAGAAGGTTCATCCAAAATGTAGGTAATGCCCTGCAACTGCGAACCAATTTGCGTAGCCAGCCTGATGCGCTGCGATTCGCCGCCACTTAGCGTACGGGTAGGCCGGTTGAGTGTGAGATAGGTAAGGCCCACATCCAGCAAAAACTGCAGCCGTTCTTTGATCTCTTTAATGATCTCGCGGCCAATAACTTGCTGGCGTTCGGTCAGGCGTTCTTCAATGCCTTCAAAAAATTGGATGAGTTGTACCAGGTCGTGGTTGCTGAGTTCGGCAATGTTGCGATCTGCCACTTTAAACCAAAGGCTTTCTTTTTTCAAGCGTGTGCCCGCACAGGTAGGGCAGGTGGCCAGTTCCATAAAGCCTTCGGCCCAGCGTTGGATGGCTTCTGATGTGCTGCTGGCAAACCAGCGTTTTACCAGGTTTACCACACCTTCAAAAGCACCATCGTAAACGGTGTTATCAGGGTCGGCATCAAACTCCCAGGCTTCCGCAGTTGGCTCTGTTTCCGATCCGAACAAAATAAAATTGATGGCCGATTGCGGCAGGTCGCGAACGGGCTTGTCCATGCTGAACTTTTGCTTTTTGGCAAAGCCCTGAACCTGTTTAAATATCTGTGCTTCCCGCTCGCCGCCCAGTGGCGCAATGCCGCCTTCATTCAGGCTCAGGGAGTCGTCGGGTATCACTGCACTTTTATCAACGCGATACACTTCTCCGAGGCCTTTACAGGTAGGACAAGCGCCGTACGGGGAGTTGAATGAAAATGTATTGGGCGAAGGTTCTTCATAAGAAAGGCCAGTGTCTTCGCACATTAGTTGGCGCGAATAGGCCACCACAGCCGCTTCTTTTTTCCCTTCCGGTTCCACCGACACAAACATCAGGTCTTTACCTGTCTTCAATGTTTGCTGCACGCTTTGGCTTACACGGGTACGTAGGTCGGCGGTAACTTTCAGTCGATCCACTACCAATTCAATGTCGTGAATCTTATAGCGGTCTACCTGCATTTTGGGCACCAGGTCTTTTATTTCGCCATCTACCCGCACTTTCAAAAAACCCTTCTTGCGCATTTCTTCAAACAGCTCACGATAATGTCCTTTGCGGCCGCGAACCAATGGCGCCAGCAAGGATATTTTTTGCCCGTTGAAGCGTTTGTAAATGTTGCCTACAATTTCATCTTCGCTCCACTTCACCATTTTTTTACCCGTGTTGTACGAGTACGCTTCGCCTGCACGTGCATACAGGAGGCGCAAAAAATCGTACACCTCGGTAACAGTGCCTACGGTTGACCGTGGATTTTTGTTGGTGGTTTTTTGCTCGATGGAAATCACCGGCGAAAGGCCTGTGATCTGGTCTACATCAGGGCGCTCCATTTCGCCAATAAACTGGCGGGCATAAGCACCAAATGTTTCCATATACCGGCGTTGCCCTTCGGCATAAATGGTATCAAATGCCAGCGACGATTTGCCGCTGCCGCTGATGCCCGTGATGACCACCAGCTTATTTTTTGGTATGGAAATATCAACGTTTTTCAGGTTGTGCTCCCTTGCTCCCAACACTTCAATAAATTCATCCTGTACCACCGGAGCAGTGGTTTTTTTCGGCTTAGTTTGTTTCATGTATTTGCGCTAAAAAAACGGCTGCAAAGATAGGATGGAAACAGCCCGTCGCACGGAATTTAACAGATATCGGTATTGGTTCAAAAAAAGAATTGGCAGGCTGCCGGTCATAGCTGTTTTGGTATGGGTTGTTTTACAAAATGGATGTAATAAAATGAGCGGGATTTATATAAATAGCGAAAGGCTTGTGCTTAACGAATGCTGCTAGCCTTGTTTGAATGTAATGCTCAACTATTGTAATTGAAAAATTACATTCTGGCACATACTTAGTCAACCTGTTTTACACCCGTAAGTGGGTTTGTTTGGCCCACATCGCTATTCGATGGCGTTTGATAATCAGTGATTTGCATTTTTGGCACAATATTGTATTACATGGGCCGAATCTCGTTTGAAACACCTAATCAGCTAACGTATGAAAAGCACCTTATTTTTAGCTACAGCCACTATAATTTTTTCGGCTGCTCAGGCCCAGGACTCAACCGGTACCGCTGGTACAATGGGCACAACCACTGCCACCGACACAACTAAAAAGTTGAATGCCTATGGCAGTTATTCTACCCGCGATTCCATTGCGGCCAAGTACAAATTGCAGCCCATGCCTGCACCCTTAACCATCGAAAAAATTTATCCTGTGCTGGGTAGTTACCAACTGGTAACAAATGCAGATGCTAGCGCAACTGTAACCACCGACGCGGCCGCAACAACAACTACTACTACCGATGCAACTACAACTGCAGTAGGTACTGATGCTGCTGTTGCTACAGCGCAAAACGTAACCATCACTTTGGATTCAGTGAACAAGGGAATGGTTTGGATTGAAGGTATGCCTCAGGGACGCATCAAAGCATACCTGAAAAAATCGCCTGCAACCTACCGCATCATTGCACAGAAAACCGACCTGGGTACTTCGGTTCCGGAAGGCACTTTGATTTTTGACCCTGCTACCAACGTATTGAACGTTGCATTGGGTACACCATTCAATGATGCAGATCCTGCTGGTGTATTTGCGCTGAGTGCAGGTACTACACCTGAGGACAACACTGCAGAAGTAAAGGTGAAAACCAAGAATAAAAAGGAGAAGACCAAAGTGGAATTCTTTACTGCAAACAAAGTGGTTGCAGATCAGCAACAACAAATGCAGCAAACCGGTAATGGTTTTGAAAGCGGCCTGCAGCAGGCGCAGCAAAACAACCAACAATAGTTTCTCATTTTCATTTGCATATACAAGGGCGGGGCCGTGATCTCACGGCCCCTTTTTTATGCCCGGAAGTTTGGGTGAATGTCGAACAGAGGTACAAGGAACAGATGAACAGAGGAAGTTTGATGGATAATTGCGAACAAGGAAAAGAATGAAGAGTTATGAATGAAGAATTCATAATGGTGTTTTGGTGACCAGGTGGCGAAATGATTTCGTTCAATAGATCTAAAGGAAGAGCACGATCATTAAATAAAAAAATGGGTGTAGCTCAAACCTGTTTATAGCAATAAAACTAAAAGATGGTATTATTTTGGGCGTAGCCCAAACCTGTGCTACATCTCGCTTTGTGAACTTCTTTGTTATAGGGTTGATCTACGATTAACGGGAAAAATTTAATAAGAAAATCATTGTGTTGCTACCGACAGGTATGGGCTACGCCCAATTAAAATGCAATACAAAACTGCAGAACGCAATTACCCGAATTAACTTGATCGTCATGAATGAAAAAGGAAGTTCAAATAATTAATAATCCATAATTAATAATTCTCACTCCCTTGCCAATTGCTGTTGCATTTTCCGAACCCGGTCTTCCAATTTTTCTGAGCTCAATGCTTCCCGCATGCTGTCTACTTTTATGGGAAAACATAGCGGCGTCAGTCGTTTGGGGAAAGTGAGCACAATTTTAGAATGCTGGATGCGGTGTAATGTTTGGCGCAGCCGCACTTCTTCCATTTGCTGGTCAAATACCTCCTGGTAAGCCTGCCGCAACAGCACATTTCCTTTATCGTATTCGTTGAACACATTGAACAACAAGCCCGCAGAAGCTTGCAGATGACGGGCTTTTTTTTGCTCGCCGGGGTAGCCGGTAAAGATCAATCCACCGATCACCGCAATGTCCCTAAATTTTCGTTTAGCCATCTCCGTGGCATTCACGCTGCGCTGGATATCGGCCAGTAAATTGTCGGCAGTAAACAGCTCGTACACATTTGTATCATCCACCGGGATGGGCTGGTCGGAGAGGAGCTCAAAACCATAGTCGTTCATGGCCAGCGAAAAGGTAATGGGCGTTTGCTGCGCAATGCGGTAGGCCAGCAATGCCGCCATTGCTTCATGCACCAGGCGGCCTTCAAACGGGTACACAAAAAGATGGAATCCGTCCTTCGTTTCAATTTGCTCAATAAGCAACTCGTTGCTGCGCGGAATATGCGATAACCGGTGCTGCAATTCAAACAGCGGGAACAGCGCTTCCAACTCCTGGTCTTCTGAAATGATGCCTTCTTCCACCTGCTCCGCAGCTTCATCCAGTTTTTGGCGCAGCCGGGTACCCAGGCTTTGCGATATCGACATGCGGCTGCCGCCCCAACTGGGTACCACCGCCTTTTTTGCGGTTGATTTTTTTACCAGCACCGTCATGTCTTTTATGTTCACCAGTTCCAACTGGCGGCCGGCCAGCATAAACACATCGCCGGGCTCCAAGCGGCTGATAAAAAACTCTTCGATCATACCAATGTATCCGCCTGTTGTTAGCTTTACTTTCAACATCGCTTCCGACACAATGGTACCAATATGCATGCGGTGGCGCATGGCAATTCGGCGGCTGGTTATTTTGTACAGCCCATCTTCTACCACCACCTTTTTGTATTCATCGTATTGCTGCAATGCAGTGCCGCCTGCGGTGATGAATTGAAGGATTTCGTCAAACTCGTCGCGGGTAAGATCGGTATAACAATACGTGCTGATTACTTCCTTAAATATTTCATCGGGACGAAAGCCATCCGATACTGCCAACGTGCACAGGTATTGTGTGAGCACGTCATAACAAAGCAACAGCGGTTCGCGGCTTTCAATTCCGGCATCGCCCACAGCGGCTTTCAGTGCAGCAGCTTCGGCTAGTTCAAGGGAGTGTGTTGGTAAAAAATAGATTTTACTCACCGCATCGGGGCTGTGGCCGCTGCGGCCTGCACGTTGTAAAAAGCGGGCAACGCCTTTTGGCGAACCCACCTGTATAACAGTTTCCACCGGTCGGAAATCGACGCCCAGATCCAGCGATGCAGTGGCAACTACGGCTTTTAATTTGCCTGCATGCAAGGCTTCTTCCACCCAGTTGCGCAACTCGTGTTCGATGGAGCCGTGGTGTAACGCAATGGCGCCGGCCAACTCGGGTGCAATGGTGAGCAGGCTATGATACCATATCTCACTCATGGCGCGGGTGTTGATGAAAATAAGCGTGGTGCGGCTGCTATCGATGATGGGCAAAACTTTTTGCGCCAGCTTGATGCCTAAATGACCCGCCCAGGGATACTTTTCAATCTCGTCGGGCAGAATGGATTCAATCTCTATTTTTTTGGCCACTTTGGCCCGTACAATTACCGGCTCAACATCGCCCAGCGGTTTTAATAAAACTTCCATAGCCTGGTGTAGGTTGCCGATGGTTGCAGAGATGCCCCAGAGGGATAGTTGGGAGTTGGGGGTTGGCAGTTGAGAGGTCCTGGGTTTTTTGGAAGCCGCGGATTTTTTAGATGTTGTTACTTCCTTTGTTTCATCGCTTTTAGTGCAATGTATGATGCGGCTAATGGCCAATTCTACCTGCACGCCACGCTTGCCCCCCAATAGTTCGTGCCATTCGTCTACCGCTAAAATTTTAAGGCTTTTAAAAACTTCTGCATACCCCTTTTGTGCCAGCATCAGGTGCAGGCTTTCCGGGGTGATGATGAGCACTTCGGGTACCTGCCGTTTTTGCCGCTGCCGTTCGGCCATAGTGGTATCGCCATTGCGGATGCCCACCTGCCATTGCATGCCCAGTTCAGCAATTACTTCTTCCATAGCGCGGCCGATGTCCTTGGCCAGTGCCCGCAGTGGTGTGACCCAAATCAGCTGCAATCCATTCTTGCTTTTTTTCTGGTAATCGGTAGGATGGTGGTTGATGAATTGAATGACGGCGCCCAAAAACACGGAGTATGTTTTGCCCATGCCCGTGGGTGCATTTACCAGTCCGCTGCGGCCGCCCAGGATATATTGCCAAGCTTCCTGCTGGAATGCAAAAGGCTTGAAGCCCTGCGCCGACAGCCATTTATTGACGATCTTATATCCTTTGGATTGTTGTAATTCTTGCACGATGTTTTAGGGATTGAACGGTATACGCTCATAAATCTATGCCAATGGTGGGGCAAAACGAAAAGCCGAATATAGAACTGAACGCACAAGAGTGCGACGCAACAGGTGACTATTAATGTTGCTGCAGCTTGAAACAAAATATCAAATGGTCTTTAAATACTCCAACACCGCTTTGCGTTCGGCATCGGTGAGCCGGTCGCCAAAGGTGTGGCCGTAGTTGCCATAACCCGGCAGCGTGGTATTGTATGCCTTGTTTTTAGGGGCGTCGTGGGACTCATGTTTCCAGCCCAAGCCTTCATAATCGTATTCGGGTTTTTCAAAATTGCGCGACCAATACTTGGGACGCAGCTTGCTGTTCAACAACGCTTCCAGCGTAGGCACGGAACCGTTGTGCAGGTACGGCGCAGTGATCCAAATACCATCAAGCGGCGGCGCTATATAACCCGCAAAAGGCTCGAGCCGGGCCGGATGATCGCCGGTGGTAAACCAGCTGTTATTGAACCATTCGATAAACTGCGGGGCAGAATAATTGCTTTTGAAGAGGAACGAATCGGTGCCGATAATGGCCTGCGGAATAAGCAGGTTGGGATATTTTTCATTGTCGCCATAACTGCCGTGGCAGGTGCCACATTTTTTTTCAAAAATGGGTTTGCCCACAGCCGCCAGTTCCTGGTCAATCTCTTTTGGATATTTGGGCGGCTCCAGCGAATGCAGGTAAGAGAGCACATCGGGCATGTGCTTGTCCACACCCGCAGCCTCCGAGGTATCGCTAACGGTGAGCAGGTTGGAAGCCATCAGGAACCGGCCAAAATCGCCGCGGCCAAAGCCGTTGTAAAACATGGCGTTCTTTTTCTTGAGCAGCCACCAGGGCGGCGTATCGGTAGGCACTACTACATCGTTGGGCACGGGCACCCGCGATTCGTTGCTCCATTTTAAAGTGGTGGGGTCGCGGTGGGATAGGAGTAAATAAGTGAGCCGACCGGCCAGGTTCACACCCCGCACATCGGCCTGCAGATTGGGCGCCAATGTTTTGGTAACGGTTAAAAAAGGCTCGGCCGCTTCGTACGATCTGGGCGATGTTGTTTTTAAAACTTTTTCCAACAGGCCAATGCTTTTGGCACCCAGCTGCTGCCCGCTGGTAAAATCGATAAAGGTGTTGCCCAAGCCCATAACCAATTGTCCTTCAAACGGCTGCGCATGACATTGCAGGCAATTGGGTGCCACCAGCGGCTCGCCGTTGAGTGCGGTGATGGCGGTAAAACCATGCGGCAGTTTTTTATTGCGGCCTTCGCGTTGCAGGTAAATGGGCTCCTTGGGCGCCAGGCCAAACACGCCGTGTGGAATGCCGCTTTTTACATAGTCGCCGGTAACGAGGTACTCATAGCCTTTTTGTGCATCGCCAAATCGTTGCGGCGAAGCGGGAATGGGAACGGGTTCAGGCACGGCTTTGTTCAACATGCCCGCGGCCAACGCCAGCAGGCCAAACAGCAGTACCGAGAAAATTGTTGCCTTGTGCATCACTGCTAAATAACAGGAAAATGGGGTAAATGTTGTATCGAACGGTTACGAAAGGTAAACCGTGCTGTTAGGCCCACAAGTTTGCAGCCACAAAGCCTGAACAAAAGCTGAAAATTTCAAGTGCTCATTCCTAGCGATGAAACTCATTTCCCATACACTTCCAACATCCGCTTTAAATCTTCTAACGTATTGATCTCTTGTACGGTCTTGTCCTTCCGCCAACGGAGCATCCTGGGAAAACGCAGTGCCACGCCGCTTTTGTGCCGGTTGGATGCTGCAATGCCTTCAAAAGCCAGTTCAAATACCAGCTCCGGTTTTACGGTACGCACCGGGCCAAATTTTTCCAGCGAATTACGTTTTACAAATGCATCTACCTGTGCAAATTCTTTATCCGTCAAACCCGAGTAAGCCTTAGTGAACGGAACCAATTTATCGCCATCCCAAACGGCAAAAGTATAATCGGTGTACAGACCACTGCGGCGGCCTGCGCCTTTTTGTGCATAGATCATCACGGCATCAATGGTCAACGGGTCGATCTTCCATTTCCACCAATCACCGCGTTTGCGGCCCACCTGGTAAATGGAGCTCCGCTTCTTGATCATAAAGCCCTCAGCATTCATTTCACGTGACTGTTCGCGCAGGGTTTTTAACTCCTCCCAATCCTCGAAACGGACCACCGGCGAAAGCTCCAATGCGGTGTAGTTCCATTGTGCCATCAATGCTTCAAGTTTTGAGCGCCGTTCGCTCAGTGGGTGGCTGCGCCAGTCTTCACCTTCGTATTCTAAGAGGTCGTACACGATGAATCCTGCCGGTGCTTCCTGCAATTGTTTTTTAGTTACATTTTTGCGCCCAATGCGGGTTTGTAGGGAAGAAAAAGGCAGCGGCCTTCGGAATGTAGTTGCGCCCGCTTCTGCAGGCGGCAGGCTGATGATTTCGCCATCCAGCGCAATGCCGTCGGGCAATAAGTATTGCAGCGAATGATACTCCGGAAATTTTTCCGTCATCAATTCCTCGCCGCGGCTCCATACAAACAATTCTCCCTGCCGCTTGATGATGAGGCCGCGGATGCCATCCCATTTCCACTCCACCTGCCAATCTTCGGGGTTGCCCAAACTTGCTGGTTCATCTTCTAACGCATAAGCCAAGTAAAAAGGATAAGGCTTGGAAAGATCGGTGGCATGTGCTTCCTCGCCGGTCAGTTCGTCGAAGGTGATGGTGCCCGGATCCCAATTTCCCGAAATGCGGTGGGCAATAACCGATGCTTCGGCGCCGGTAGCTTTGGCGAGTGCATTTACCATCGCTTTTTGAGACACCCCGATGCGGAATGAGCCCGTAATGAGTTTATTAAATACAAATCGTTCGCTGCGGTTTAGTTCCGCCCAGCTTTCCAGGATGAATTTTTTCCGTACCGGCTCTTCTTCTTTTTCAATGCGCTTGAGTTGTTCGATGTAGTAGTATAGCGGCCGCTCGTCGTCGCGTCGTTCATTGTACGCCGCTTGGTTTTCGGGCAGCAGTAGCGCAATGGTTTCAGCAAGGTCGCCTACGGTGTGCCAGCATTCATCGAACATCCAGAAGGGCAGCTTCGCCAACTCTACACAGTAGGTGGCAAGTTGCGTGGAGTTAACGGCACGCCGCGGCCTGCGGCCACTGAAGATGGCAATCACCCAAACCTTATCACGGTCATCCGCAACCGAAAAATACTGCACCAGTGCATCCAGCTTTTCGTTGGTTTTTGTAGTCGTTCCCAATTTGGCAACCAGTGCAGCAAAATGACGCATGAATTGAGTTTAGTTTTTTGTTTGAGTTTTGAACCACAAAGACACAAAGGTCACGAAGTAGCACAACGGGATCTCTTAGTGAACCTTAGTGCCTTAGCGGCTTTGTGTTTCAAAAATCAATCTTCTATTTTTTCTAAAACATCAGTTGACTTTTCTTCGGTTTCGTCGTCGCCGTATTCGGTTTTTACTTCTTTGGCAATAAAACCGTGCTCGTTGAGGTAACGGCCAAATGCAGCCGTAAAACCATGCGTTACATACACGCATTCTGCCTCTGTAGCTTTGATAGCCTTTAGCAGCCCATCCCAGTCGGCATGATCGCTGAGCGGAAAACCTGCATCTGCATTGCGCCTGCGCATGGCGCCCCGCACAGCCATCCAACCGCTGCACACACCTGTAGCCAGCGGCGCAAACCGGCGCATCCATGGCGTGCCTTCGGCCGATGAAGGTGCAATGACCACTGCGCCTTTCAGCCATTCTTTCGGTGTGTCCGGCGTAACGCGGTGCACCTCGGGCAGCTTGATGCCGGCATTGACCAGCGCCATGTGCACATTGTAAACTGCGCCATGCACCAGTATGCGGTCGGTCACTTCGGCAAGGCAGGGGAGCAGGCGCTGCGCTTTGCCCAGGCTGTAAGCAAACAAGAGCGATGATTTACCTGCGGCTTTATTTTTCAATACCCATTGCTGTATATCGGAAAAAATCTGTGCCTGCGGTTTCCATTGATAAATGGGCAAGCCAAAAGTGCATTCCGAGATAAAGTTGTGGCATTTCACCGGCTCAAACTCGCCGCTCATTCCATCGTTTTCCAATTTATAATCGCCGCTCACTACCCACACTTCGCCCTTATGTTCAAGGCGTATTTGCGAAGAGCCAATGATATGCGCTGCTGGATGCAGGGAAATGTTCACGCCGTTGATGCTGACCGGCTCATTATAGCCAACTGTTTCGTAATGGCCCGGTCCCAGCCGTGTTTCTAAAATCGGTTTGGTATCGGTGTGGCACAAATAAGATTTGCTACCCCAGCGGGCATGATCGCTATGTCCATGGGTAATAAGTGCCTTGGATACCGGCCGCCACGGATCGATAAAAAAATCGCCGGCGCGGCAGTAAAATCCATGGTCAGTAAATTCGATCAGGGGCATGGTGGGCATTTTTTGCGTTGATAGTTGGTAGTTGATAGTTGATAGCAGATAGCAGGAAGCTAATGGATGATAGCATTGCCTTTAGTTTTATCTGTCAACTACCAACTATCAACTTTAAACTTTCTTCCTATTCCTCCGGCATCGTTCGCTGCAATAGATAACCTCATCCCAAACTTTCTGCCATTTCTTGCGCCATTGAAATGGCCTGTTGCAAACAGGGCATATTTTGGTGGGTAAATGTTGTTTGTGCATCCCTTTAATAACAAACAATGCCGCGGTGCGTTCGGCAAAAAAGGAGGCAACCTTTTGGGTTGCCCTGAATATTTTTTTACCAATAAAAATGCTGGTGTTTAAAACGCGTTTCGCACCACGTCCATCGCACCATTGATGCGCCGGACAAAGTAGAGTTTTTTGTTTTCAAAATAATCCAGCGTCATGCTTTGCTTATTGGTAAAGACCGGCTGGATATCATATTGCGTGAACACATAGTTGCCTTTGCGCGACAGGTTAGAAGCCACGTCGGTCTTGGTTTCAAGCAGTAATTGCGCAAAGCGCAGCATGGTTTCGTAGCCGCGGAAAAACAGGTCGGTGGGGCGCCCCTCAATTCTATCTTCAAACACATTACCGATATGGGCCGCCAGCCGTTCGCTGCGGTTGATGTAAAAAGGCGTGCTGTAAATAATTTCCAGCGGCCTGAACTCCGACCGGCTAAAAGCCCGGATGTTTTCCCAAGTGGGCATACCCATCAGGGTAATGGGGTATTTGTTGCCGATGGAGGCCAGCTCCGAAGCCAGGTCTTCGCCAAAATTTTGGTCGAGGCTGCCGGCAATAACCACGGTGCGGCGGGTGCTGTCGAGGCGGGCGGTAAAAGAACTGCTGTTAAAGCCGTTGGTTACATCCAGCGTTTCAATAGCGAGGCGTTTGTCGATGGTGCTTTGGCCGATGTCGTTGAAATAATCACGCAACTGGTTTTCCTGCGCACCATTTTTCCGGAACAACACAATTTTATCGCGGCTGTGGTAGGTTTGGAGGTAGCGGTAAATGCCTTCGCAGTGGGCCCGCAGCGTAGAGTTGAGGATTACGAAATAAGGGTTGTTGTTCACGCCGGCGTCGTTGGGGAGCGTGGCCGAAATGAGGGGCACTTTTTTGCGCAGCGCCGCTTCGGCCAGCTGGCGTACCTCGGCATTGCTGGCGTTGGCAATGATCAGTTCCACATCGTTCATGGCCGGGTTACTGATGATGTCGCTAACACCGCTTCTTTTGGAGCGGGTATCGTACACAAACACTTCCAGCGGCGCCCCCATTTTTTGCAACGAATCCAGCGCCATTTGGGCACCCTGGTAAAACTCGAGGCCGGGATTAAGGAATTTGGGAAACTCTTTGCCGTAGCGGTAGTTGGCGCCGTTGAACACAGAATCGAGGTAAAGCGGGGCAAAAAGGGCAATCTTGTGCCGCTTCATGTTCTGCGCCAGCCCCGAGGTATGGGCCAGCAACAGGAGTCCCGCAATGAGATAAATTCCTTTTTTCATGGTGTTCAATTTTAGGCAGCGGTTTGCTTACTGCTGACTTTGCTTCAGCAAATTAAGCACCCTAATGGTTAGCAGAAAGGTATTTAGGAAGAGTTTAATAAGAATGTCGAACAGATGAACAAGGAATGTCGAAGTAGGGGTCGAGGGATTATTGATTATGAATTATTAATTATTAGTGTTACTCACAAATTCATAAAACATTATTTATCATCCATCATTCCTCTTTATCATTTAGCATTCCTTGTTCCTTGTGCATTATTCCTTCCCAACTTCATCTGTTCGTCTGTTCCTTGTTCGTCTGTTCGATATTCTTAATTCCTTACTCCCATTCAATCGTAGCGGGCGGCTTCGAGGAAATATCGTACACCACCCGGTTGATGCCCCGCACCGAGTTGATGATCTCGTTCGACACATGCGCCAGGAAATCGTAGGGGAGGTGTGCCCAATCGGCGGTCATGCCATCTACCGAGGTAACGGCACGCAAGGCCACTGTAAACTCGTAAGTACGTTCGTCGCCCATTACGCCCACACTTTTTACCGGCAATAATATGGTACCTGCCTGCCACACGGTGCTGTACAGGTTGTGGCTTTTCAGCGCTTTTACATAAATATCATCGGCATCTTGCAGCAAGGCCACTTTTTCCGGTGTGATCTCGCCCAAGATGCGGATGGCCAGGCCAGGACCGGGAAACGGATGGCGGTTGAGCAAGTCGTCGGGGATGCCCAGTTCCTTGCCCACGCGGCGCACCTCGTCTTTAAACAAGTAGCGCAGCGGCTCCACCAGCTTCAGGTGCATTTTTTCGGGCAGGCCGCCTACGTTGTGGTGCGATTTGATGGTAACCGAAGGGCCGTGCACCGACACCGATTCAATTACGTCGGGGTAAATGGTGCCCTGCCCCAGGAACGATGCATCACGGTCTTCGGCGGTGGCTGCTTCCTGAAACACATCAATAAACAATTTGCCAATGGCCTTACGTTTTTCCTCCGGATCGGTTTTGCCGGCCAGCGCATCGTAAAAACGCTGTTTGGCATCGATGCCGGTAACGTTGAGGCCCAGTTGCTTATAAATTTCCAGAACCTGGTAAAATTCGTTTTTGCGCAGCACGCCATTGTCTACAAAAATGCCGTGGAGGTTTGGGCCAATAGCGCGGTGAATCAGCGTGGCGGCCACGGTGCTGTCCACACCGCCGCTCAGCGCCATGATCACTTTTTTATCGCCGATCTGCTCTTTCAGCGCGGCAACGGTTTCAGTTACAAAATGCGCCGGCGTCCAGGCCTGGCTGCAGCCGCACACATTTACCAAAAAGTTGCTCAGTATTTTTTTGCCTTCAATGGAATGGTATACCTCGGGGTGAAACTGCAGGCCATAAAGCGGCTTCAGGGCCGTATCCTCGCTTTTAAAAGCTGCCACCGGGATGGAATCGGTAGTGGCCAGCAGTCGGAAATTGGGCGGCATTTGCAAAATGGAATCGCCGTGGCTCATCCAAACCTGCGATGAAGGCGTAATGCCGTTGAGCAGCAGTTCTTCGCTTTGCAGGTGCAGAAATGCGCGGCCGTATTCGCGTTTGGCGCTCCGCTCTACCGAGCCGCCAAATTGCTTGGCGGTAAGCTGTGCGCCGTAGCAAATGCCCAGAACCGGTGTGTTGGCGGCGAGGGCTTTTACATCTACCAGCGGGGCCGCTTCGTCGTTCACCGAAAAAGGCGAACCCGAAAGGATCACGCCTTTGATGGATGGATCGTTTTGCGGACCCGCTTTAGAAAAGGGCAGAATTTCGCAGTATACGTTGGCTTCACGCACCGCACGGGCAATGAGCTGGGTGTATTGCGAGCCAAAATCGAGGATGATGATTTTTTCCGTCATAAGAGGCCGCTAAGGTAAGTTATGCGGGGGAAAGACCGAAGACCGAAGACCGAAGACCGAAGACCGAAGACCGAAGACCGAAGACCGAAGACCGAAGACCGAAGACCGAAGACCGAAGACCGAAGACCGAAGACCGAAGAAATTTTTTAAGGTACAACCTTATTGCCTAGCCCGGCCGCAGCAAACTCCCGGCTTTGAACTCCAAACTCTGAACTCCAGACTGCCAACCCCCAACTCTCAACTTTCTTCCGACTTCCGTCTTCTGTCTTCGGACTTCTCTGTAACCAGTTCTGTATATTTAGCGTCGTAATACCAAAATAGACATACATGAAACCAACTGCCCTGCTTGTAGCACTTTGTTCTTTATTGTTAATGACATCCTGCCGGTTTATGGGCGGCAAACGGGTGGAGGGCAATGGCAACCGCACCAGCCAAACCCGCTCCATCGGCTCGTTCGATGGTGTAGAAGTGCGGGGCGGCATTGATGTGATCATCAGCCCGGGCACCGAGCATATTTTGCGCATTGAAGCCGACGAAAACCTGATGGAATTTATTGAAGTGGACAACAACGGCGGCACTGTGGAAGTGGGCTCCCGTGATGGATATAACCTGCGCTCCAAAGGCGGCATCAAAGTATATGCAACGGCGCCCATGTTTGAACGCATCGGCGTTTCGGGCAGCGGCGATATCCGCTCTACCGGTATGGTAAAAGGTGGCAAAGGACTGGAACTGGAGATTCGCGGCAGCGGCGACATCCAGCTGGCCGTTGATGCGCCCCAAGTAAGCACCGAAATTTCGGGCAGCGGCTCGGCACGCATCCAGGGCACTACCCGCAAGTTTGATGCTGGCATCCGTGGCAGCGGCGATGTGCATGCGTTTGAGTTGCTGAGCGAAACCGCCAATGTAGATATTGCCGGCAGCGGCAACGCCGAAGTGTTTGCTTCGAAAGAACTTTCTGTTGAAATAAAAGGCGCCGGCGATGTTTCGTACAAAGGTGGTGGTACCGTAAACCAAAAGATCATGGGTGCCGGTAATGTGCGGAGGGTGCAGTAGGAAAAGTCAGAAAAGACAGAAAAGCCTGGAGCTTTAAAAATCAACATACTTCACTATAATAGATACGTTCCGGTTCCGGCCTTTATCGTCGGTGCAGGAAATTTTTAAGGGCCCTTCTGCCGGTAGGTAGAAGGGCTTTTCATTGGCGCCCGTGGCTTTGTAAAACTGGTCGTTTACATACCAGTACAGTTTGCTTACATCATTACCGGCCTGTGCGCTTAGTTGTATGGGCTCAGGGTTGGTTTTGCTTACAAAATACTCTGTTGCATTTTGCGGGGAAATGATTTGCGGCCCGCCAGTTTGAAAGATTTTTTCGCAGGCCGGGTTGTGCGGCGGCACCTGTTCGTAAACAGTGCCCTTGGCTGCAAAGTAAGCTTGCATTTCCGGTAAAATATGCGGGTACAATTTTTTGCGGTAGCCGCTTTGCGGAGCGCATTGCGAACAATAAGAAATGCGTTCTTCCGGGTCAATTTTTATTTCCACTGCATGCTCACAGGTATGCGTAGCCGAAACCAGCGGTATAAAATAATCCAACGTTTTTTCGGTGCAATAGGCCGAAGGTGGCAACCCGCTTTGTGTGCACACCTGGCGCTGCTCGGTGCCTTCGGGTGGGGCAAACCAGCTTTCGCTGCTGTTGTAATCAATTGAATTAAAAATCTTGAATAAGAGCGGCGTGGCAGTTTCAGCACCGCTTAGATCGGGCACGCCCAGCCCCGAAAAATTGCCCACCCACACACCCACGGTAAAGCGTTTATTGTAGCCAATGCTCCAGGCATCGCGGCGGCCATACGAGGTTCCGGTTTTCCATGCAATGCGCGGCATATGCTCGGTAGCCTGCCAGTTGATGGGAAAATCCGGGCGGTCGGCTTTGGACAGCATATTGTTGATAAAAAATGCAGCCGAGGAGGAAAGCACCGGCACTTGCAGCGGCCGTTCATCTGTTTGCGCATAGTGCGGTGCTACAAATGTGCCGCCGTTGGCAAATGCCGAAAAAAGACCGGTCAGTTCCTCCAGCGTGGTGCCGCAGCCACCCAGTATCAGCGACAGCCCCAGTTTGCTTTCATCCTTCCTGATTTGCTTGAACTGGATTGCGGAAAGTTTGCCCACAATCTTATCCTTGCCCAACTGCTTTAGGCTGCGTACCGCAGGTATGTTCAGCGAGTGTGCCAATGCATACTCCACCGTTACCGGTCCGCTGTACTGCCGGTCGTAATTTTCGGGTGCATAGCCATCATACACAATCGGCACATCGTACAATATCTGTTTGGGCGTAAGCAAACCTTCGTCCATGCATAGCCCATACACCAGCGGCTTCAGCGTGCTGCCCGGTTGGCGCACCGCGGCGGCGCCGTTTACCTGTCCGCCATCTGTGGTGTCGTAAAAGTCGGCCGAGCCAACATAGGAAACCACTTTGTGGCTTTGGTTGTCGATCACCACAACCGATGCATTGTGGATGTTGTGCAGCCGCAATGACCGCACATAATCGGCCACTAGCTTTTCAATTTTCAATTGCGTGTTGAGCCAGATAAAACTTTTGATATTGTTGTCGCTGCTTGCCTTGGATAATTTGTAAGCCAGGTGCGGAATATGCCGCGGCACGCTGTGCCTTGTTGCCAGCAGTGGCTCGGCAAGCGCATCTTCAATTTCTTGTGTGGTAAAAACATTTGTAGCCGCCAGCCGCTGCAGCCACATGTTGCGGCCTTCAATAATGGCGTCGTTGTTTTTGCCCACCACAAGCGATGATGGCCGGTTGGGAATAATGGAAAGCGCAACGATCTCGGCCAGCGAAAGATGCTCCGGTGATTTTTGAAAATACAGCCATGCCGCCGACTTCACACCTTCGATGTTGCCACCGTACGGCACCAGGTTGAGGTATAGTTGTAAAATTTCTTTTTTACTGTATTTCCATTCCAGTTGCAATGCCCTAAATGCTTCTACAACCTTTGCACCAGCGGTGCGCTTTTGCGGGTGCAGCAGCCGCGCTACCTGCATGGTAATGGTGGATGCACCGGATGTGCGGCGCCCTTTAGAAATATTGTTGACCAATGCACGGCCAACGGCAAATGGGTTGACGCCGGGATGATGAAAAAAGTAGCGGTCTTCTTTGGCAACGATGGCTTTTTGCAGGAGCGGCGAAATTTCGGACAGCTCCGTTTTCATGCGCCATTTCTGGTCCGGCGTGAGGTATGCATGCAACACCTGGCCCCGTTCGTCGGTAATAATGGTGGAATAAGCAACAGCATCGCGTAGCGGAAAAATCAGGTGCAGCAATAGAAAAAGCAGTGGTAAGGCCAGCAACGCAATTACCAATCTTTTAACGTACAACCAGCCCTTTGCGGCTGTAATTTTCTGCAACAATTTATCCGGCACAAATGCATTCATCAAGTCTGCCTCCTTAGTGGGATTGATAAGACTAATATCCGCTCTTTTTTTACAATAACGAAGTTTGTATAGCCCGTTGGTTGTTCATACTAAGTTAATAATGTGGCAGTATCATTGCCCGCCGGCTTTGTTGCGCCAGCCGTTACCATTGCATTCTTTTAATTACCTTTTGCACCCATTCATCCCTAACGCAAATTTTATGCGTACCAAATTATTCACGCCCTTTTTCCTGCTCCTCGCCGTCTTCATTATTTCCTGCAACCGCAGTTATGTTTCGCTGGACAGCACCAACGCAAAAGGCGAAGTGGCGCAGCTCACCAATCTGCGTTTTCGGTTCAGCGAACCCGTGATGGCCGATTCGTTGCTTAACGAGTGGGACTCGGCTGCATACATTTCTTTTGAACCAAAAATAAAGGGGCGCTTCCGCTGGGAAAGCCGCGATGAGCTGGTGTTTTCGCCATCAGAGCCGCTGTTGCCCGCAACGGCTTACAAAGCCAGCATCCGCGATGAAGTGCTCCGCTTTTCGGAATATGATCGCGTAAAGGATGCAGACAAAATTTCGTTTTACACTGCACCCTTACAATTGCACGAAGTGCAGGCGTCCTGGGTGTTGCAAGCCGAAGGATCGCAGGTGGCCGTGCCGCAACTCAGCCTGCATTTTAATTATGCAGTAAATGGCGAAGAAGTAAAAGATAAACTGGCCGTAAAGAGTAATGGTACAGCGGTGCCGTTTACATTGCAAACCCTGGCGCCTTCTGATGTGATTGTGTTGCGGTTGAACGGCGTTCAGCCGGCGGATCGCGATATGGAAGTGGAAGTGGCTTTACGCAAAGGTGCCAAGCCGGTTAAGGGCAGCACGGCAACTGCGGAAGATGCAACCGCATCGGCATTTATTCCATCGCCGCTGACGCTAAAAATAAACAACGTTATTGCCAGCCACGACGGCACTGAAGGTGTGGTGCGCATCCGCACCAGCCAGCAACTGGTGCAGGCTAATTTTAAAGACCTGATTCGCTTTGAACCTGCTGTTGCATTTACCACCGAGTGGGATGATTTTGGGCTGGTATTGCGCAGCGCACAATTTGATGCGGAAGAAAGCTATGCGCTTACGGTGGCCAAGGGACTGCGCGGCACCGTTGGTGGTGTGCTGCGCGAAGCATACGATGGCAGCGTGGCTTTTGGTGCGCTGGAAAGCACCATTCGTTTTTCGTCGGCAAAGGCTGTGTATTTATCGAAACGTGGCAGCGGCAATATTGAAGTGCGCATTACCAACACACCCAAAGTGCGGCTGATCATTTCCAAAATTTATGAAAACAATTTGTTGAATGCTGAACGCAATGGATACTACCCGCAAGCCGGTGGCGATGATGAAGCGGAGTATGTTTCCATGCAGGATGCTTATATTGACCCTACAGCCGGTGATATTTTATTCAACAAAATAATTGACACCCGAACCTTGCCCAACTCCGGCAATGGAAAGCTGCTCAACCTGAAAGATTTTGAAGACCGATTGCCTGATGTGAAAGGCATCTATCATGTAATGGTGCGCTCCACCGAAGAATACTGGATCAGCGACAGCCGCTTTGTTTCCTTTTCCGACCTCGGTTTGATTGCAAAACAAGGCGGCGATAAAATGCTGGTGTTTGCCAACTCCATAAAAACCGCGCAAAGCATTGAAGGCGTTACCATCAATGTGTATGGTGCAAACAACCAGTTGCTGGCCACTGGCGCTACCAACAGCGATGGCGTAGCCGAAATGCCGCTGCCGCAAAAAGATTTTGCCGGCTACCGGGCAGCGATGGTGGTAGCCAAAACAGCAGATGATTTTAACTACCTGCCGTTTAATAATACTGCAGTCAATACATCGCGGTTTGAAGTGGGCGGCAAGCGGATGAATGCTGCCGGTTTGGATGCATTTGTTTATGCGCCGAGGGACATTTACCGGCCCGGCGAAAAGATTGATTTTGCCGTGGTGCTGCGCGATAGGGAATGGAAAAGCCCGGGCGCTATTCCGGTTAAAATGAAGGTGTTGATGCCTAATGGAAAAGAGCTGAAATCCTTTCGCAAAAGCCTGAACGATGAAGGCGCTGTGGAAGGCAGTGTGGATGTTTCTACTGCAGCCATTACAGGCTCTTACTTATTGGAAATATACAGCGCTACCGATGTTTTATTGGCTTCGAAAAACTTTATGGTGGAAGAGTTTGTGCCTGATCGTATTAAGGTTAGTGCACGATTGAACCAACCTTCGTTAAAGCCCGGCGATGCGACTACACTTGCTATCAACGCGGTGAATTTTTTTGGTCCGCCGGCAGCTAACCGTGCTTATGAAACAGAGATACAGGTAGTGCAGAAAAAGTTTGCAGCAAAGGCATTTCCGGACTACGATTTTACACTCGCCAATCAACGATCTTTTTTCGATAAACAATTAAAAGAAGGCAATACTGATGCTGCGGGCAATGCTGCCATCTCGTTTGAAGTGCCCGCCTTGTATCGCAATACCGGCTTGCTGGAAGCACGTTTTTTTGCCACTGTTTTTGATGAAACAGGAAGGCCCGTAAGCCGGCATGTGGCGGCGCCCATTTACACCCAAGATGTGTTTCATGGCATTCAGGATGATGGCTATAGCTACTATGCGCAAAATGCGCCGGTGGCATTCAAATTGGCTTCAGTAAATACAGCAGGTACGGCTGTAAATGCAGTGGCAAAATTGCAGGTAATTAAACGCGAATACCGCACAGTGCTGACCAAGAGCGGATCATATTTCCGGTACGATTCTCGGCCCGAAGACAAGCTGATGGTGGAAAAGGAATTGACCATCGGCAACGCTACGGCGTTTCAGTTTATTCCGCGTTCGCCCGGCGATTATGAGCTGCGCATTTACCGGCCCGGCGCTGCGGCTTATGTGAGCAAAAAGTTTTACAGCTATGGCTCCTGGGGCGCTGATAATAGTTCGTTTGAAGTAAGCACCGAAGGGCAGATCGACATCAGCCTGGACAAAGAAACTTATAACATGGGCGAAAAGGCAAAGGTGTTGTTTAAAACACCGTTCAGCGGCCGCATGCTGGTTACTACCGAACGCGATGGCGTGCAGTCGTATCAATACCTTTCGGTATCGGGCCGCAGCGCTTCGCTTGATATTGACCTGAAAGAATCTGCTGTTCCCAATGTGTATGTTACGGCCACTTTGTTCAAGCCCCACGAGGTTTCGGGCATACCATTAACTGTAGCGCATGGTTTTAAAAATGTGCCGGTTAATGGTAAAGATCGGCGGCTGGCTGTGAGCATCAATGCACCTAAATCATCCCGCTCCAAAACAAAGCAAACGGTGGTGGTAAAAGCTGCTCCGGGCAGCATGGTATCGCTGGCAGCGGTGGACAATGGCGTGCTGCAGGTAAGTGGTTTTAAAACACCCGATCCTTACGATCACTATTATCAAAAAAGAGCATTAGGCGTATCTGCGTACGACCTATATCCGCTTCTTTTTCCAGAGTTGCGTGCACGGCTCAGCAGCACCGGCGGCGATGGCAATATTGGTATGGAAAAACGGGTAAATCCCATGCCTGCACGGCGGTTTAAGATCATGTCGTATTGGAGTGGCTTGCAAAAAGCAAACGGCAGTGGCGAAGCCCGTTTCCAGTTTGATGTGCCGCAGTTTAGCGGGCAAATAAGGCTGATGGCCGTTGCAGTAAAAGGTGGCCAGTTTGGCGCAGCCGAAAGCGCCACCACCATTGCCGATCCTGTAGTATTGAGCAGTGCGCTGCCGCGGTTTTTAAGTCCCGGCGATACCGTGCTGGTGCCGGTAACCGTTTCCAATACTACCGGCAAGGCTGCAAATGGTAGTGCAGCACTATCGGTGAGCGGGCCTGTGCAGATTGTTGGTGGCAATAGCCAGGAAATAGTGCTGCAACCTAACGGCGAGGCACAAGTGCAGTTTAGGTTAGCGGCGGCCAATACCATTAATGTAGCAAAAGTGGCGGTGCAGGTAAAAGCCATGGGCGAAACATTTACCGAAGAAACAGAACTGTCCGTACGTCCGCCTTCAACGCTGCAACAAGTCACCGGCAGCGGATCGGTTGTGGGTGGCAACACGCAAAAGATAACGATGCCTCTAACTGATTTTATGGCCGGCAGTGCGCAGTACGAATTGGTCGTAAGTCGGTCGCCGGTGGCGGAGCTTGCGGACCAGTTGCAATACCTAGTGCAATACCCATACGGCTGCACCGAGCAAACCATTTCGGCTGCATTTCCGCAGTTGTACTACGCAGATTTTTCGGAGTTGGTGCAAACCAACAATCAGCGCAGGGTAAACGCGGCTGCCAATGTGCTGGAAGCGATCCGGAAAATTAAAATGCGGCAATTGTACAATGGCGCATTAACGCTTTGGGATACGCAGGATGGCGTGGTTACAAGCGGCGGTGCTCCCGAACATTGGTGGACAACAGCCTATGCTGCGCATTTTTTACTGGAAGCACGCAAGGCCGGTTTTGATGTGGACAACAGCCTGCTGGAGACAATGCTAGGTTACCTCACCGAGCGGTTGAAAGCAAGGCAAACCATTACTTATTATTACAACCGCGACCAGAACCGAAAAATTGCACCGAAGGAGGTTCCGTATAGCTTGTATGTACTATCGCTGGCGGGCCGCACACCGGTTTCTACCATGAATTATTACAAAGCCAACCCGCAAATGCTGGCGCTGGATGGGCGTTACCTTTTGTCTGCAGCTTATGCGGTGGGCGGCGATAAAAAATCCTTTGCCGCGCTTTTACCCAAATCGTTTAGTGGAGAGGAATCGGTGCAGCAAACCGGCGGCTCGCTGTATAGCGCTACCCGCGATGAAGGCCTTGCGCTGAATTCATTGCTGCAGGTGGATCCCGGCAATGCGCAGGTGCCGCAAATGGCACGTAACCTAACGCAGCGCTTAAAAACAGAACCTTACCTCAATACGCAGGAACGTGCTTTTGCTTTTTTAGCATTGGGTAAAATAGCCCGCACGGCGGCACGATCGACCGCTACGGCGGAGGTGCGCAGCAGCGGCAAAGTGGTGGCCAAAATTGATGGCGCCGACTGGCGGGGTGGGGGCACTGCTTTGCAAAACGGTGCAGTGGAAATTGTTGCCAAAGGTTCGGGAAGGCTGTATTACTGGTGGCGTGCACAGGGCATCAGCGCCAGTGGTTCCTACAAGGAGGAAGATAATTTTATAAAAGTGCGCCGGCAATATTTCGACCGCAACGGGCGGCCGCTGTCGGGCAATACATTTACGCAAAACGACCTGGTGATTGTGGGTGTTAGTTTAGAAAAGGCCTACAACGGCACCATTGAAAACATGGTGCTCACCGACCTGCTGCCTGCAGGTTTTGAAATAGAAAATCCACGCACCAAGGACATCCCGGGTATGGATTGGATCAAAGATGCTGCGGAGCCAACGGCAATGGATGTGCGGGACGACCGGATCCACTTTTTTGTGGATGCAGCGCGGCCCAAACAAACCTATTATTATGCCGTGAGGGCCGTATCGCCGGGACAGTTTAAGCAGGGACCGGTGAGCGGTGAGGCTTTGTACGATGGCGCTATTCACTCGTACCACGGCGCCGGTTTGGTGCAGGTAGTGCGGCGGTAAATATTAGGGCTTTAGTTTGGTGGGTTCACGAGTTCACGGGTTCACAAGTTGGTTTGAAAAGACCTGTGAACTTGTGAAGCCGTGAACTTCAGAAACTGAACTCTTCTACCGGTAATACTCCTGTCGGTCGGTTACAATGACGCGTTGTTTTTTTACAAAACGCCGCACCAGCAGCAAGCCGGCAATAAAGCCACCGATGTGGGCTGCATAAGCTACGCCGCCTGCTGCTTCATCGCCGCCCAGTGCGCCCAGCCCGTTGATGATTTGAAACACGAACCAGATGCCCACCGAAATAAATGCAGGTACGGTAATGATGGTAAACAACATCCACACATGCACGCCGCGCCGCGGAAACAAGAGCATATAACCGGCAAGCACACCCGAAATAGCACCTGATGCACCAAGGCTGGGTATGAGCGGGTTGTGGCCCAGGAATGCAGTAGTAAACACATGCGCCAGCCCTGCCAGCACACCGCACAGGAGGTAAAAAATAAGGTAGTTGCGGTGGCCCATTACATTTTCGAGATTATCGCCGAAAATCCAGAGATACATCATATTGCCCGCCAGGTGGGCCACGCCTCCGTGCATGAACATGGAGGTAAACAGCGTGAGGTAAACCGGCACCGGGGTGTATTGCAATCCGGGCATTTCGAGCTGCTGGCCGGTGTAAGGATCGGTAAATATTTTAGAATCGGTGACGATGTCGGTGCCGGTGAGGATTTCGCCGGGCACGGTGGAGAAAGCATAGGTAAAGCCAATGTTGCGGCCAAGCTCCTGCCAGTACACAAACACCAGGATGTTGAGTGCCAGTAAAATGTAGTTGACAAAAGGAGTGAGGCGGCGGTCGCGGTTGTCATCGCCAATGGGTATGAGCATGAACCAGTGATTTGTATGATTGGGAATGATCGGCAGGATGCGGCATTACAGGCGGCACCCGGCCGGTGTAGAGATTACAAATATCTTTCCAAGGGTGTTGGGCTTATATGCGCAGGAAAGGCTGTTTGCTGCGCATAGAAGGGAACGTACAAGTGTGCGACGCAACAGGAGTTGAATAGGATTACAAAGGTTGACTACATAAAAAGTACCAGGTCATTTTCGAATGGCGTTTCAATACGCAATTTTTAATTCGGGTTAAAAATCTTGGCCACTGTAAACGACAATGCCTGGAGAGAAAATCATTAAAATCCTCTCTCATCAAACAAATCACCGGTCAAAAAAAAGTCCCGCCGGGTGGCAGGACTGAATGCGTTTGTAGGTGTATGGTCTGGTTTAGTAGCCGCCGCCGTAGCCGCCGCCACCTTTTTTGAAACCGCCGCCTCCGGAGCCGCCGCCACGGTTAAAACCGCCACCGCCGCCGCCGCGGTTGAACCCGCCGCCGCCACCGCCGCGATTAAAGCCGCCGCCACCGCCGCCGCCGAAGTTCTTTTTGAAGCCACCACCGCCGGCACCACCTTCTTTGGGCCGAGATTCGTTTACCACCAGGTTGCGGCCGTCCACTTCGGCACCGTTCAGATCGTTAATGGCTGCCTGCGCCTGCTCGTCATTGGCCATTTCCACGAAACCAAAGCCTTTGCTGCGGTTGGTGAATTTGTCCATAACGATTTTTGCAGATGATACTTCACCATAAGGGGTGAACAGGCCGGCTAAGTCCTGATCTTTCAGGTTCCAGCTAAGGTTTCCAACGTAAATGTTCATTGTGAGATAGGTTTAAAAATGGTTGCCAACAGTGCGCCCCGAACAATGAACATTTGGAAACGTTCAATGAAACATGGAAACAAAAGAACACTGGTGCCTTACGAATATAAAAGTTTTCTCTTGAATTAATGAATAATTCAAATGGAACAAAATTTTTTTCGCAAGGTGCAATTTGGGCCGTTTGCGGACCCCTTTTGCCGGTATAAATGCAAAAAGCCTGCACCGGGGTGCAGGCTTTTGTATGCAGTGTAAGCGAATGCTTATTCGGCTACCACTTCAAAGTCAACTTCGGCAGTGTTGCCGTTGCCAAAATCTACGGTGGCTTTGTAAGCACCCAGCTCTTTTACTTCATCGGGGAGGCTGATTTTGCGGCGGTCGATCTCGTAACCTTTCTGGTCGCGGATGGCACGGCTGATTTGCAGTGCGGTAACGCTACCAAAGATTTTGCCGCTAGTGCCGGTTTTGGCGCCCACTTTCACGGGAGCTTCCTGCAGTTTGGCAATTACGCTGTTGATCTGTGCCAGCATTGCAGCTTCTTTCTTAGCGGCCACTTTCAGGCGCTCTTCCAGTTGCTTGCGGTTGGAGGGAGAAGCCTCAACAGCAAAACCTTGCGGGATCAGGAAGTTACGGGCATAGCCGTTTTTTACCTTTACCAGTTCGTTTTTGCCGCCCAGGTTATCTACGTCTTTGATCAGGATAATATCCATGTTGTTTTGTTTTACCAATAGCTGTTAGGGCTACTGTCATCACCCACCTATTTGCAGGTGAATTAGGTTAAAGATTCTATTTCAGCAGGTCGGTCACATAAGGCAACAGTGCCATCTGGCGTGCCTTTTTGATGGCCTCACCTACCAGGCGCTGATACTTCAGCGAGTTGCCGGTAATGCGGCGGGGCAGCATTTTGCCTTGCTCGTTCAAAAATTTTTTCAGGAACTCTACATCTTTATAATCGATGTATTTGATTCCGTACTTTTTGAAACGGCAGAATTTTTTAGGGCGCTTTTCCTGCTTGATCGCTGTCAGGTACTTGATCTCATTAGGTCTAGCCATTGTTTACCTCCGCTGCTTTTTCGGTTCCGGTAGGTACGCCACTTCTTTTCTTTTGGTTGTACTCGACGGCGTATTTATCGAGACGTGTTACCATGTGACGGAGTACGGACTCGTCACGCAGAAGCTGGATTTTCAGCTTCTCATTGAAGTCGGATGGCGCAGTAAATTCCGCAACCCAGTACAAACCAGTGGTTTTTTTCTGGATTGGGTACGCCAGTGATTTCAGTCCCCAAGGATTTTCAGCAACGATCTGGCCGCCGTTATCGGTAACCAGGGTTGTGAATTTTTTCTGAGCGGCTTTGAATTCATCGTCGCTCAGAACAGGGGTAAAAATCACCATCAATTCGTAATTGTTCATGATCCCTGTTTAAGGTTTAAAAATTAAAGAGGCGCAAAGGTAGGGAAAAGTGGGGAAAGTAAGTAGTGTCGGAAGTCGGACGTCCGAAGACGGAAGACGGGAAAGACAGGGGAAACGGAAAAGACAGTAAAGAAGAGTAAAAATTAGTGGTGATTTCAGTTTAGAACGTTGCTGAATTCAGTTAGGAAGGATGCTTTAAAAAAGACGGCAGGTGTTTTATTTAACAAGAAATATCCAGAGCAGAGGTTAGAAACCGACCGTGTTGCAAGGTAAAATTATGTGTAAGCTTAAAAACCAAAACGCACCATCATCCTTGTATTCTGCCTCTTGTCTTCCGACTTCCGACTCTACTGTCTTTGCCGTCTTTCCTGTCTCGCTCTACTCACTTTCCCGCACATCTATCACTTTCAGCTGCAGGCTGCGTTCGCCGTTCCATTCGTTCACGTCAATTTTAAATACCAGATCGAATGGCTTGCCCGATTGCACCACGGGCCATTTTTCGGCCATGCCAAACCCAATGCCGGTAATGGAAGTTCCATTCTGGCGGACCACAAAGCGGAGGTGGGCTTCTTTAACCACCTTACTATAGCCAGAGTTGGTTACGCGGCGGGCTACAAATGTGGGGTTCATATTGCCGGGGCCAAAGGGCTCCATCTGGCGGAGAATATCATAAAAAGGCCAGCGGATGTCTTTGAATTCGATCTCTGCGTCTACTACAATTTCGGGCACCAGCAGTTCGGGGTGGATGGATGCTTCCACCACTTCTTCAAAGCGTTGGCAGAAAGCGTCCACATTATCGGCGTTCAGCGTCATACCGGCGGCATAAAAGTGGCCGCCATAGCCCAGCAGCAGGTCTTTACATTGATGGATCGCTTCGTACACATTAAAGCCGGCCACGCTGCGTGCCGAGCCGGCTACGTATTCACCGGATTGGGTTAAAATAATCGTAGGGCGGTAATAATGATCAATAAGCCGGGAGGCCACAATGCCCACCACGCCTTTATGCCAGTGCGGTTGGTACAATACAGTACTTTTGCGTTTTACCAAAACCTCGTCGTTTTGGATCAATGCCAATGCCTCTTCGGTAATATTGGTGTCGGCTTCGCGGCGGTCTTTGTTATCGGTATGGAGCTGTTCGGCCCAGGTGGTGGCTTCTTCCAGGCTGGTGGCCACAAACATTTGCACAGCCTTTCGGGCATCGTCCATGCGGCCGGCGGCATTTACCCGCGGCGCAATTATAAATACCAGGTTGTTGATGCCAAATTCGCCTTTAAATTCGCCCAGAATTGAAAGTGCCTTGATGCCGAAGTTGGGCGATTCGTTTGCTTTTTTCAATCCGAAGTGCGCCAGTATCCGGTTCTCGCCGGTAATGGGCACAATGTCGGCCGCAATGGCCGTTACCACCAGGTCGAGGTATTCAAAAACTTCGGAGTCGGGGAGGTGGAGTTGTTGCGTCAGCGCCGTCATTAATTTAAACCCAACGCCACAGCCACACAACTCTTTATAAGGATAGCGGCAGCCGCGCTGTTTTGGATTTAAAATGGCTACTGCCGGCGGCAACTCCTCATCGGGCAGGTGGTGGTCGCAAACGATAAAATCAATGCCTACGGATGCTGCGTATTTAATAAGATCGACCGACTTGATGCCGCAGTCGAGTGATATAATTAAAGTATAGCCGTTTTCGTGGGCAAAGTCAATCCCGGCCCGGCTTACGCCGTAGCCTTCGCGGTAGCGGTGGGGAATATAAAACTCGGTAGGGCTGTGCAGCTTTTTTAAAAACTGGAACATGCAGGCCACTGCCGTTGTTCCATCCACATCGTAATCGCCAAACACCAGTATTTTTTCGCCCGATCCAAAAGCCCGCAAAATGCGGTCAACTGCTTTGTCCATGTCCTTCATCAGGAACGGGTCGTGCAGGCCGGAAAGCTCGGGGCGGAAAAAGCTGCGGGCCCCATCAAATGTTTCTACGCCACGCTGCACCAAGATTTCGCACAACACGGGGTGTATGCGCAGCTCCTGCTGCAAGGCCAATTTTTTAGCCTCATCTGCCTGTTGTATGCGCCATCTTTTCTCTTTCAGCATCTTGTGGGGGTAGGTCAGTATTTACGGTCGGATATAAAACGAACCAGGTCTTCAAAACCATCCCGCACATCGGAAGGCGGAAAATGGTGCAAAATATTTAGGGCGTCCCTTTTATACCCTTCCATTTTTTCAATGGTATAATCAATGCCGCCGCTTTTGGTTACAATGTCAATTACTTTATCAACGCTTTTCTTCCGGGTGTTCTCGTTTTTAATAATATAGATCAGTTCCTTGCGTGTTTTTTTATCTACATTATTTAAGGTATAAATCAACGGCAGCGTTAGTTTTTTTTCCTTGATATCATTGCCGGTGGGCTTGCCAATGTTTTGCGCTGTATAGTCAAAAAGATCGTCTTTTATTTGAAATGCCATACCTACGGCTTCGCCAAAGGTCCGCATTCTTTCCGCCACTTCATCATCTCCGGTAGTGCTCCAGGCACCGGCAGCACATGCTGCCGCCAAAAGCGATGCAGTTTTGTTGCGAATGATTTCAAAATATACGGATTCTTCCAGGTTTAGTGTGCGGCTTTTTTCCATTTGCAACAGCTCACCTTCGCTCATGCGGCGCACCGCTTCGGAAAGTAGCTGCAAAATGCGGAAGTCGTTGTTATCCAATGACAGCAGCAGGCCTTTTGCCAAAAGGTAATCGCCTACAAGTACCGACACTTTATTTTTCCAAAGCGCATATACTGAGAAAAAACCTCTACGTTCGGCGGCATCATCCACTACATCATCGTGCACCAGTGTGGCGGTGTGTAACAATTCGACCAATGAAGCAGCGCGGTAAGTAGATTCGTTGATGGTGCCGCACAGTTTGGCGGTAAGGAAAACAAACATGGGCCGGAGTTGCTTTCCCTTGCGTTTTACAATGTATCGCATCACCCGGTCGAGCAGCGGAACATCACTATTGACGGCCTCTTTGAATTTTTTTTCGAAGGTTTTTAGCTCTTGTTCTATTAAGGTAACAGGTATCTGCATTCGTAAAATGCCCGAAAGGTACAAAGGAGGCTACAATTTGCAACATGTGGTATAAGAATTGCACCCCGGCAATTGGCAGGGATGGATATTATGCCAGGCAGTTGCTTCAAATAATTTAAAAGTTTGGTAATTGTATGTCAATATTTATTTTTGCCGCAGATTAGGACATTGTTTTTTCCAACTCAATTAAAAATTATGGCAAGCAAAAGGTACTCTTTTCTAACAGGCGTCTTATGTCTGTTGGCTTCGTACGGTTTTTCGCAGACGTCTACCACCTCCCAATCAGGGTACAGTGCATCAGATTCCTCTATTATTCCTTCACGCAGTATGCCTCAGCATACTGAGTTCATGAACGGCACATACAACTTTCCTGCAAAACCCCGCAACCAGTGGGAGTTGGGCCTGAAAGTAGGTTCGGTGAACATCAGTGGTGATGTTGCTTCTCAGTTTCCTGGATTTGGCGCTGGCATCCACCTGCGCAAAGCTTTTGGTTATATCTTCTCGTTGCGTGGTGGTTACATGTATGGTGTTGCTCGTGGTTTAAACTGGCAGCCTTCAACGAACTATGAACTGAATGAAGCTTGGGGTGGGTATACTGGCCAGCCTGTATATTACAACTATCGTACAGAACTGAACGCACTTTCACTTGAAGGTATCTTTTCTTTGAATAACGTTCGTTTTCACAAGTCGAAAACCGGCGTGAACGTGTATGCTCTGGCTGGCGTGGGTTTGACTACATATCAAGCTCGTGTTAACAAACATAACGGTGAGAACGGATTTTATTATTCTGAATTTGCTGCAATCAACGGTGGTTCCTATGAAAATCGGAAGGATACTCGTGATGCGCTTAAAGATGCATTGGATGATTCTTATGAAACAGCAGCTGAAACCCATGGCGACCGCAAAGGCAAATTCCTGGGTGTAACTGCAATCCCTGCAGCCCACATCGGTGCTGGTGTTGCTTTCAAACTGAACAACCGCTTTAACCTTGCTGTCGAAGATCGTTTCTCTTTCACAAAAGACGATCTGCTGGACGGCCAGCGTTGGGCTGAGCAGACTCCTGGTAACCCCGTGCTGACCCGCGACTTCGACGCCTACAACTTTCTGTCTGTTGGTCTGAATATAAACTTGGGTGCTAAATCTATTGAGCCATTGTGGTGGGTTAACCCATTGGATTACGCTTACAGCGAAATCCGCAACCCTCGCCTGATGCGCCTGCCCAAGCCAGTACTGCCCGATGCTGATGGCGACGGCATTACCGACCAGTTTGACCTGGAGCAAACTCCTCAAGGTGTTCCCGTTGACTCTCATGGTGTAAGCCGCGATACTGATGGTGACGGTGTACCTGACTTCCGTGATAAAGAACTGGTTACCCCAACTTATTGCCAGCCTGTTGACGCTGACGGTGTTGGTAAGTGCCCATGCCCAGAAGGTTGCAATACCGTTGACACTTCAGCTTCGGCTTGTGCCGCTGCACTGGGTGCAATGCCAAGCATCACGTTCTCTGGCAACACTGTTCGCCTGTCTCAGGATGCACAAAGCCTGCTGGCTTCTGTAGCTGCCCGCCTGCGCAACAACCCCGGTTGCCGCGTAGTGGTAGTAGGTTATTGCGCTTCTAACAAATCGGCTCAGCAACGCAGCTGGGATCGCGTAAACGCAGTGATCAACCACCTGGTAGAACGTGAAGGCATCAGCCAAGATCGCTTTATCTTCCAGCATGCTCAGGAAGGTGGCGATTGCAACACTGTTGACATTCGTGCAGCAGCAGCTGGTGAAGAAGGACCAAGCAATGTTCCTGCTCCGCACCCCAACCTTAGGAGAAATTAATTTCCCCTAAATACAATAGAAAAAAGCCAGGCGCATCCAATGCCCTGGCTTTTTTTATTAAAACAATATTAACGGGCACCCAGCGCTAACAGTTGAGAAAATCCGGAATATTTGCCCAAACTGATTAACTTTGCCCACTTTTATGCGGTATCTCCTGGTTATATTTATAGCCTTTTCTTTTGTGGCCTGCAATGGCGTCAACAAAGTGCTGAAGAGCAAAGACCCTGAGTATAAGCTTCGCATGGCGGAACAGTATTACGCCAAGAAGAAGTTTTTATATGCCCAGCAACTTTATGAAGATGTGATCCCGTTTTTTAAAGGGCGGCCAGAGTTTGAAGACATTTATTATAAATACGCCTTTACCGCCTACAACCAGCAGGACTTTCTAAACGCCGAGAACCTGTTTAAAACATATTTAGAGGCATTCCCAACCAGTGCCCGTTCGGAGGAGATTGAATACATGCGGGCTTATACTTTTTATAAGCAATCTGCAAAGGCCGAACTGGACCAAAGCAATACGCTGAAGGCGATGGGCATGATGCAGACTTTTATCAACACCCACCCGACTTCGGCAAAGGCAAAGGAAGCAACTGATATTATTGATGCACTGCGCCTGCGCTTGGAAAAAAAGGATTTCAACGCCGCACAGCTATACTTCGATCTTGGCCAGTTTAGGGCTGCCGCTGTATCGTTCAACTCGCTGCTCAACGCTTATCCCGATACGCAAAAGGCCGACGAATACAAGCTGATGTCGATAAAAAGTTATTTTCGCCTGGCTGAAAACAGCGTAGAGGAAAAACGCATGGAGCGTTTTGAAAAAGTGATTGAAGAATGCAACGATTTTATTGACCGCTTTCCTGAGAGTCCGCTACGCAGTGAAGTGGATCAATTGATAACCTCATCTAAAAACAACATTAAAAACGTAAGCAATGAGTCGGTTAAGACGCCAGCTTAGCACCAGCACCACCAATAATGTGGAAACGCGTAACCTGCAGGACCTGAAAGCAAAAACAGGCAACCTGTACGCTTCCATTGCCATTGTAGCCAAGCGTGCTAACCAGATCAATATTACCCTGAAAGAGGAACTGCACAACAAACTCGAAGAGTTTGCATCGCATACCGATAGCCTGGAAGAAATCCACGAAAACAAGGAGCAGATCGAGATCAGCCGGGCCTACGAAAGAATGCCCAACCCTGCTATTTTGGCTACCCAGGAGTTTATGGAAGACAAGATCTACCACCGCAAGAACGAAGACGATCTGTTTTCTTAATCGCGGATTGGAGGATTAGAGCACGATTAAAGGATGAGAATTAATGGTATTATATACGCTTTGATAGTGAACGATCATTAAAGCTTTTCAGCATCATTCGTTATTCTTTGTTTCTTGTTCGATTTTCTTTTCTCAAAATAATTGGGCGGCACTGCATCAAGCGGTGCCGCTTTTTTAGCTTAAATGAAGTTCACGACAGGCAAAAAGCCTTGTTTCATTTGTTCACTCATTTACTTCCAACCTCGGTCTTCCGACTTTCCCTACTTTAGCACTATGTTTTCGGGTAAAAAAATACTGATCGGCATCAGCGGGTCTATTGCCGCATACAAAATTGTTCACCTGGTGCGCCTGCTGGTAAAAGAAGGTGCTGAGGTAAAAGTGGTGATGACGCCTGCCGCAAAAGATTTTGTTTCCCCGCTTACCCTGTCTACGTTATCGAAAAATGAGGTGCTATCGGACCTTTTTGAAGCCGATAGCTGGGCCAACCACGTGGCTTTGGGCCGCTGGGCCGACCTGCTGCTGGTTGCGCCGTTGAGTTGCAACACGCTGGCTAAAATGGCAAACGGCCTGTGCGACAACCTGTTGCTGGCTACCTACCTTTCCGCTACCTGCCCCGTAATGGTGGCCCCGGCCATGGACGAGGACATGTGGCACCATCCCACTACCCGCGAAAACCTGGGTCGGCTGGCAGCACACGGTTGCCATGTTTTGCCGGTAGCGCATGGCGAACTGGCTAGTGGCTTAATCGGTGAAGGCCGCATGGCCGAACCTGAAGCAATCCTTGAGGCCATCCATGCGTTTATTACTACTGCTCAGGATTTTAACGGAAAAAAGGTATTGATTACCGCCGGGCCTACATACGAAGCCATCGATCCAGTGCGTTTCATTGGCAATCATTCGTCCGGTAAAATGGGCTATGCGTTGGCAAAAGAATTTCAAAAGCGTGGTGCTGCGGTAACGGTGGTGTCAGGACCGGTCTCATTGCCAGCGCTGCCGGCGCCGATTGAAACGGTAAAAGTCCAATCGGCAGGCGAAATGTTTGCGGCCTGTATGGAGCATGCAGCCAACTATGATATAGCTGTGATGGCCGCCGCAGTTGCTGATTTTACTCCCGGCCAAGTTGCTCCGGAAAAGATCAAAAAGAACGGTGCAGCATTAACCCTGAACCTGGAACCAACAAAAGACATTTTGGCCACCTTGGGTAGCCAAAAACGGGACGGGCAGGTACTGATTGGTTTTGCGCTGGAAACAAATAACGAAGAAGCCAATGCCCGCCAAAAACTGGAGGGTAAAAATGCCGATGCCATCGTGCTGAATTCGTTGAACGACGCCGGTGCTGGTTTTGGCAAGGCGACCAATAAAATAACCATCCTGACAAAGGACGGGCAAACGCATTTTTTTGAAACAAAAACAAAAGAGGCCGTTGCGACAGATATTGCCAACACGGTGCTGAAGCTGATTCCATGAAAAAACCTTTGATCCTTATTCTATTATTGTGCTGCATGCAGTGGGCCGGTGCGCAGGAGCTGCAGGCCCGTGTATCGGTGGTGGCTAACCGCGTTGGCTCCAACGTAGACAAAAAGATTTTCAATACCCTGCAAACCTCCTTATTCAACTTTTTGAATAACCGCAAGTGGACCAACGACAGCTACCTGCCGCAGGAGCGCATCAAATGCAATTTTCAAATTACCATCGACCAGGATGCAGGCCAGAATATTTACAAAGCCACCCTCACGGTGCAGGCTGCACGGCCGGTATATAATTCGATTTACGAGTCGCCGGTAATTAATTTCCAGGATGGAAACCTCACGTTCCGTTATGTAGAGTTTCAACCCGTTGAGTTCAACGAAAACCGCGTTCAAGGCTCCGATCCAATGGCAGCTAATTTGCCCGCTATGCTGGCTTATTATGTAAATATTATTTTGGGTGTAGATGCCGATTCGTTTGCGCCGGGTGCCGGCGAGCCTTTTTTCCGTAAAGCGCAAAACATTGTGAACAATGCACCGGAGGGCCGCGACATCAGCGGGTGGAAAACGTTTGATGGCGTTCGCAACCGGTTCAGGCTGGCCGAAAATTTTACCGACAGCCGTTACAATGCGCTGCACGAAGCGTACCACGCATACTACCGCCAGGGCATGGACCAATTTTACGACGAGCCCACCGAGGCCCGCAAAGGCATCATTCATGCATTGAATGTGCTGAACCGACTGAATACCGAGATTCCGAACTCTATGGGTGTGCAGTTTTTCTTTGGTGGTAAAAGCAATGAACTGGTGCGGGTGTTTAGCAAAGCCGACCCGGCACAAAAAGCACAGGCCCGTGACCTGCTGTTGAAACTGGATGTTGCCAATGCAACGGCCTATAAAGAATTGAGATGAAAAAACTGCTGCTGATATTGGTGGTGGCCATTGGTTGCAACAGCAAACCGGAGCTGCCGAAAAATATTTTACCGCAACAAAAAATGCAGGCCATTATGCTCGACCTGATCCAGGTGGATGGCCGCATTGCCAATGCACTTCCGGCCGATTCGCTGATCCGGCTGCCGGCATCGCGGTACCGCATGTACCAGCAGGTGTTGGCACTGCATGGCACCAATAAAGCTGCGTTTCAGAAAAGCCTGCAATACTATGAGCAAAACCCGCCGCTGCTGAAAGAAGTAATCGATGCAATGGATGAAAACCTGAATCGCCAGATAAACGACACTGCAAAAAGAGCCAAGCCGCAACCACCCAAGCCAATGTAATGCAGCTATTCTGCTATTTGTTTTGCTTTAATAGTTGTACGGCCTGCCAGCTTTTATCACTGCGTAAAACACCTCATTCCTTATTGCGGCAAGGCATTTTGGTAAAAGCTAAATGCCCTACATTTAATGCATGAACAAAGTATTTGCTCATGCAATGGATGCCCTGCACGATGTTGCGGATGGCGCCACATTGATGCTCGGTGGATTTGGTTTGTGCGGCATTCCCGAAAATTGTATCGCGGCCCTTGTACAAAAAGGAGTGAGCGGTTTGACCTGTATTTCGAACAATGCCGGCGTGGATGATTTTGGTTTGGGCTTGTTGTTGCAGCGCCGCCAAATCAAAAAGATGATGAGTTCTTATGTAGGGGAGAATGCAGAATTTGAACGACAACTGTTGCAAGGCGAACTGGAAGTAGACCTCATTCCGCAAGGCACTTTGGCTACCCGCATACAAATGGCGGGCATGGGCATCCCGGCTTTTTTTACACCGGCAGGCTACGGAACCGAAGTGGCGGAAGGCAAGGAGGTGCGGGAATTTGATGGTAAAAAGTACCTCATGGAAATGGCGCTCCATGCCGACTTTGCCATGGTAAAAGCATGGAGAGGCGATACAATGGGCAATCTTGTTTTTCGGAAAACCACCCGCAATTTTTCCACCTCGATGGCACGTGCCGGAAACATCACCATTGCAGAAGTAGAGGAGTTGGTGCAACCCGGCGAACTCGATCCGGACAGCATTCATGTACCCGGTATTTATGTGCACCGCATATTTAAAGGAGCGAATTACGGGAAACGAATTGAACGCAGAACGGTGCAGGAATAAGTTTAAAGTGTAAGGTTTAAAGTTTAAGGTTGAATGTTAGAGGTTGTGGAGATGAATGGATAGCTGTTGTTCAATTGATAATGAAATGACCCTCGGTCTTCAATAACCTTAAACATTAGACTTTAAACTTTAAACATCCAATCACAACCCTAAAATTTCCGCCTCATGGCATTAGATAAATTCGGCATTGCCCAGCGCATTGCAAAAGAATTGAAAGACGGCATGTATGTAAACCTGGGCATCGGCATTCCAACGCTGGTGGCCAATTACATTCCCGAAGGCATGTTTGTGATGCTGCAAAGCGAAAACGGTATGTTGGGCATGGGTCCTTTCCCAACCGAAGAAGCAATTGATGCCGACCTTATTAATGCCGGTAAAGAAACGGTGACGATTTTACCGGGTGGCGCTTTTTTCGATTCGGCCGAAAGCTTTGGTATGATCCGCGCAGGCAAGGTTGACCTCACCGTACTGGGTGCTATGGAGGTAAGCGAAACAGGCGACATTGCTAACTGGAAAATTCCGGGCAAAATGGTGAAGGGCATGGGTGGCGCGATGGACTTAGTTGCTTCAGCAAAAAATATTATTGTTGCCATGATGCACACCAACCCGAAAGGCGAATCGAAACTGCTGCCGCGCTGCACGCTGCCACTTACTGGTGTGGGCTGTGTGAAAAAAATTGTAACTGATCTGGCAGTGTTGGATGTAACACCTGACGGCTTCAAGCTTGTAGAAACCGCACCGGGAGTAACAGTAGAGGAAGTGCAGGCAAAAACCGCGGGGCGGTTGATTGTATAAGTCTTTTTCTGATTGTTCTTCGCGAATGTGAATGTGGAGATGCTGCGAGGATATTAAAATCAGATCACGGTGAAATTTAAAAGCAATGGCGTTGCGCAACTTCATTGCTTTTTTTATTGCGGTGTTTTGCATTTGTCATGCTGAGCACAGCGAAGCATCTGAGGTTTGAAAACGATGGTAATTAAATAAAGGGAGACTTCTTGAAGCTTCTAGGTTTGTGACGGTGCTGGCTCAGATCCTTCCTTCGTCAGGATGACAAGCAAAAGAGTGATTGGAAGTCAAAGAACGTTGCAAGCAAAAGTGCATGATTCAGCGGTGGTGTCGGACACTTATTTCAATCAGTGTCTGCCATGCCGAACTTGTTTCGGCATCCCCTTGTGCTTTATTAAACTCCGCGAGATGATCGAGATGCCGAATGGAGTTCGGCATGACAGCTAATAAGTGGAAACTGTTTACTACAGGTGCAAGGGTAAAGCGCAACAGCGATACAGAACGTACAAGTGTGCGACGCAACAGCAGCACAATAAACATTCAATTGCTGGATACATAAAAACAAAACAGCCACCCGGATATGAGTGGCTGTGCAAAAAATTATGTGATTGGTAAATGTGTGATGCTTTAATCACCGCGCCACTTAATCAACAAGATTATTCTTCACTGCAAAAAACACTAAACCTGCAGTGTTCTTGCTGCCAAAACGCACCATCAGCCGGTCTTTGATGGCTTCAACAGTGCGGGGGCTGATCTCCATTTTCTGGGCTATTTCCTGCGCGGTGTATTCCATGCAAATAAGCTTCAACACTTCCTGTTCTTTATCGCTCAGCGTAATCTCCTGGCTAAGGGAAGGTGCCGTTTTTTGTTTGGCATGTGCCCGCTTCAGCAAGATGCGGTTAACAAAGTTGTTGAGGTAATATCCTTTTTCATGCACGTCCATGATGGCCTTGCGGATTTCCTGCGGCTCAGCATTTTTCAACAGGTATCCATGAGCGCCGTTTTCCATCAGGTGGTATACAAAGCGTTCGTCTTCGTACATGCTCAAAACTATAACATGAATCTGCGGGTACTGTTTACTCAACTGCTTTGTGGTTTCAATGCCGTCTTTCACGGGCATGCGCAGGTCCATCAGCACCACGTCGGGGATCGATGCCGGCAGGTTGTTCAACAGTTCTTCGCCATTGTCGGCCTCCAGCACAAAGCGGATGTTGGTAAACGGACGCAGCGACAGCACTACGCCTTTGCGAAAAATTTTATGGTCATCGGCAATGGCAACTTTTATTACCTCCATACATCAAAATAGTGACACTAAAATATGATTAATGAACAAGGATTTCTTCGGGATCTTCCTGCGGAATAGAGATGGTTACTTTGTAATAGGTTTGTGATGGGTCCTTTTCAAAGTAAATAGATCCGTGTGCTACTTTCAGGCGGCTGCTGATGTTCTTCAAACCCAGTCCCACGGTGCTTTTATTCAATTTTTCAAAATCGGTTTGTACCAGGCCGCGACCATCGTGGTGGATGCGCAGGATAAAATTATCGCCCTGTACATTTTGCGTTAAATGAATAAAGCTGGCGTTGCTGTGTTTTAAAATATTGTTCACCAACTCCTGCACCACGCGAAACACGTTCAACTCTTTTTCGTTTTTCAGGCGGTCTTTATAATCGTGAAAACGGCTGCTGGCATTCATGGTACCCGAGCCGCCAATTTTTTGAAACAGGTCGTTCACCGCCGATTCCAATCCAAAGTTTTTAAGGGTGGGGGGCATCAGGCTGTGGCTGATGTTGCGCACCAACTGAATAGTATCATCTAGTATCTGGCGAATCTGAAAAATGGATTGGAGCTGCGTTGATTTATCCAGGTTCACTAGGTTTTCGGTAAGGTACAGGCGGGCTGTAGCCAGCAGCGGGCCGGCATCATCGTGCAGGTCGGCAGCAATGCGCTGGCGTTCTTCTTCCTGCAGGCGGATGGAGGCAGTGAGCAAAATCTTTTGTTGCTCTTCTTCCATGCGCTGCAGCTGCAGCTGGTAGCGAATTACTTTACGCTGGTGAAAAATGATGAACATGATCAACCCCACCGTAAGCACCAACATGCCGACAGTACCCAACAAAAGCGCCAGTGAAACATTAAATTGAGGGGCCGAACCTTGCAGTAAAAACATCGCTTAAGTAAGAGCTTTTATTTGGTGGATACGAGGCGGTGTTTTTTCGTTGCGGCTAAGGACAAAAACAAGTATGGCGATAGAGAACAATACATTTTTGAGAATCAGGAAGATATCGATAATGAACCAATATTCGTTTACCATTTGCTGTGGTAGCTGATTGGCAAATATGTACATAAAGAAACATCCGGACAAGTAAATCATAAACGCGATTACTACCCAAAACTGGTATTTATTATACAGGAATAACACGGATGTATTATTCATTTCCTCATACAGGTAGTAAAACGAGAAAATAAGGATAAGAATGGTTTCAACACCGATCGGAATGGAATCGATGCGGACGAATTTTGCTGTAAAAGTGTAAACCGCTAAAAATGCAATAAATAGTAACGATAAAACGAGGATCGCTTTTTTTGCATTTTTGGTCTTGATGCTGTAATAAAGAAATAGAGCAAAAAGTAAATATTCCTGTAGCGTTACGCTACTATAAAAGACATTTTTAAAGCCTTTAAAGGATAATGTCAGGCTTAAGATATCAGCTAGTCCAAACAAAAATGAATAGATTACCAGTATCCACAGGCTTTCTTCTTTTTTAGTTTTGTTGTAATAGAAGAAAAAGAAAGAAATCGGTAAAAGCCCGGTTAAAGCAGCAGTATAATATAAAAGGTTTTCTATAGTTCGGAATTTTGTCCAAATATAGAAAACCTTTACAATTTTTTTAGAGGCAGATCTTTGGCTCTAGAATAAATTAGTCCTGAGCCCACCAAGGAGTATCCTCTTGGGGAGGAAACGAGCGGAAAGTTTTTGTTTTCATAACGAAAGTTTTAAAGGTTTAAGCTGATGTAAACTTCAACCCTTTTGTTTTCTCGTTCAACAGGTCAATTTAAGCGCAAAAACTTCGTAAGCTCATCAAATGGCTGGTGGTTAACGATTTAAGCCAATTCTTTGCGTAACAGTACGGATGAAAATGAGGTAAAAGCCCTTTGAGTTGTTCGTATTTTTACTATGCTGCTTTTCCTATTTACATGCTAAAAAGAACTATTCGTTGGCCAGATTCTTCTGTTTTCAAAGAACTTCTAGCGGATGAGCCTGTTCAAATCCGGGGTGCTTCGTAATATATAATCCGTTGGTCAGCCGAACCGTGTTGTAAGATAGATGAGCCTGTTATATTTTAACCCTGGGTGTTGCAACATTATTTTTAGATGAATTGCATGGGGTGTTTCTACTGCGTACTTTTACGTTGTCTGATATCGTAGTATCACCCACATAAATATCTGTACTCATATTAGGCTGCTAAGCTGCCAAAGAGTAGTTTTACGGTGCTTAAAAAAAACTAAGTTTGCCGGGCTTTTAGCAACGCCTCAAGCTACATTCACAAACCGCACACCACCCCGTCCATGAGCAGTGAACTGATTAAAGTATCCATCGCTGACGACCATAAAATCTTCAGGGATGGATTGAAAATGGCGTTGAGGGACCGAGAATACCTGAAGATCCTTTGGGAAGCCGAAGATGGTAAAGACCTCATGCACAAGCTAAAGATCAAACAGCCCGATGTGCTCCTGATGGATATCCGGATGCCCGAAGTAGATGGGATCAACGCCATCAGCCTCATTCGCAAAGAATACGAAAACCTCAAGATCATTGTGCTGACGATGTACGATGACCAGGAACTGATCACCAAAATGATGGAGATGGGCGCCAACGCCTATCTGACCAAAACCACCGACCCCGACGAAATTTACCAGGCCATCCTCACCTGTATGAACGACGACTTTTATTTCAACGACCTGGTGAACAAAGCCGTGCTGTTGAAACTGCAGCACAAAAAGTCGGTGCGCCAATTTTATCCGAATCCAGTCAAGTTTTCGGAGAAGGAACTTAAGATCCTGAAGCATATTGCGGAAGACAAAACCACGGAAGAAATTTCGAAGGAGGTGTTCCTTAGCCCACGCACCATTGAAACCATCCGGCAGAAAATGAAGGAAAAAGTGGGCGTGAAAACCATTGCCGGGCTGGTGATGTATGCAATGCGCAATAAGCTGCTGGATTAATCAATGTTTCAGGTTCAGGGTCTAATGTTTAAAGTTTGCCGCAGTTTACAGCGGTTCAATTTTACCTGTTGTCTTGAACGTTAAACCAAATAACTGCCCATGTCGCAAGCAATATCCCAATCGCACAATACCTCGTTTTTCAACGGCATTTACCAGGAAGTATGGCGCCGGATGATCCACCCGGGCCTTACCGAAGCGGAGCTTCCTTTTCTGGAAGATGTTTGCGGGCTGCAACCCGGTCAGCGGGTGCTGGACCTGATGTGCGGCTATGGCCGCCACTCGCTTGGATTGGCACGCAGGGGATACCAGCTTACTTCCATCGACAGCTCGGAAGGCTATGTGGCCGAGGTGCAGGCAACGGCCGCAGCCGAAGCCTTGCCGCTTACCGCCCTGCACGGCGATGTTTCCACTATGACCTTTGACGGACCGTACGACGCCGCCATTTGCATGGGCAATTCTTTTACTTTTTTCAACGCGGCATCGGTGCGCAGCCTGCTGCAGCAATTATCGGTGGCGCTAAAACCCGGTGGCCGTTTTGTAATTGATACCTGGATGATCGCCGAAATTGCGTTTCGCCATTTCCAGGAGCGGGCCTGGCACCAGGTCGACGAGTTTCGCTACCTCATTGGCAGCCGCTACCTAATGCATCCATCCCGCATCGAGGCCGAACACTTGATTATTACCCCTGACGGAAAAGTGGAAACGCTTTTGGGCGTGGACTATATTTTTTCCATTGCCGAATTGGAAACTTTTCTAGCCGAAGCGGGTTTTACGCTGCAGGATGTTTTTTATACGCCGCGAAAAAGGCGTTTTCAGTTGGGCGACAATCGGGCCTATCTCGTGGCTGTAAAAAGCTGATTGGCCGGAAAAGCAGTAGCCTTACTAAGATTGTCGTGGTTGTTTTGTTTCTTTGCGTAGTTTTACCATAATTTTAAAAAACCGTTTTTCCTATAAGCCCATTTGGGCGACCAATAAACTGCTTCTTTAAAGCCTTTCCTTATGAAGAATCTTGATGATAAACCTATCCGGGTTGCCATCGCCGATGACCATCACTTATTCCGTGCCGGTGTTCGTACCTCGCTTTCCAGCCGGAAAGACATCTTAATGGTGGGTGAAGCTGAGAATGGTATGCAACTGCTGAACCTGCTCCGCCACATCAAGCCCGATGTGATCTTACTCGACATTCAAATGCCCATTATGGACGGGCTGGCTGCGCTGCCCGAAATAAAAAAGCTGCACCCCGATGTGCGGGTAATTATGCTGAGCATGATCAACGATGCTTCCATGATTACGCGGATGATGGAGGTGGGCGCCAACTCGTACCTCACCAAGGAGTCGGATTCGGAGGTGATTTACCAGGCTATCCGCACCTGCCACGAGGAAGAGTTTTTCTTCAACGACCTCACCAACAAGGCATTATTAAGCGGATTGCGCAGCAAACGCGTTGCCGAAGCTTCGGCGCCCGCCGAAGTGCACCTCACTGATAAGGAAGTAACCATCCTGAAACTGATGTGCGAAGAAAAAAGCACCAAGGAAATTGCCGACATGGTGGACCTCAGTCCCCGCACTGTAGAAGCCATCCGCGATAAGCTGAAAACAAAAACCGGCGTGAAATCGATGGCCGGCCTGGTGATGTATGCCGTAAAGGCGGGTATCGTACAGCAAGCTTAAGTGTACCTTTTTACTGAAAACCGGCATACCGCTGGTGTTCTATATATTTTTCAAAATGCCACTGTTCACCGCAGTGGCATTTACATTTGCGCCATGGGGTTTATTTGCTTCAACGGGCAGTTGTTGCCAGCGGGCCAGCCGGTTATTGCGGCCGCCAACCCGGGCTTCCGGTACGGCGAGGGGCTGTTTGAAACCATGAAAATGTTGCAGGGAAATATCCTGCTGTTCAGCCCCCATTGCCAACGCTTGCACCAAGGGATGAGCCTGCTAGGGCTGAAACCTTTGTCTACAAGTAATAATTCAATTGCAGACCAGGTAAAAATGCTGGCGCAAAAAAACGGGTGTCTGGAAATGGCCCGCATCCGCTGGACCGTGTACCGGCAGGAAGACGGCACCGCCGGCTATGTGCTGGAAGCATTTGCACTGGAAAACGAAGCATTTCGCTGGCAGGAGCGGGGCTGGCAATTAGGCTTATACGCGGAAAACACAAAAGCTACCGGTACACTAGCCAACCTGAAATCAGCCAATTACCTGGTGTATCGATTAGCAGCTGCGGCAGCCGCACAGCAAGGCGCAGATGAATGCATCGTGCTCAATGCACACGGGCATGTATGCGACGGATCGCGAACCAATATTTTTACCCTAAAAAATGGGCTGTTGCAAACGCCGCCGCTAACCAGCGGATGCGTAGCCGGAGTGATGCGCCGGCATGTGCTCCATTCTTGCAGCGCAAACAATATTCCTTTTGCTGAAAAAGATTTGTTGCCCGATGACCTTTTGGCCGCTGATGAAGTGTTCCTCACCAATGCCATCCAAGGCATCCGTTGGGTAAGCCATTATCAAGGCAAGGAGTATGGAAATGCTTTTACCAAAAGCCTGTATAAACAGCTGCTGGCGGCAGACTATCAGAAAGCTTTATAATCTGCAACTAGCCCACGAACATCGCGAATAGACGCCTTTGCTAAAACCCATTTGTAACAACAACCAAGTCAGCCACATTTCATTTACACGGCAAACAAATCTTTCGGTGTACCAATCCCTGCATTTTTACAATAAGTAGCGTACAGCTGCTCAATGGCTTTGCGGCCGGCTGCACCAAGATCAAGCGAACACTTATTTACATACAAATCAATGTGCTGGCGCATCACGGTCTTGTCCATGGCCTGCGCATGCTGTTCCACGTAAGGCGGTAATGCGGGATACTGTGCAAAAGCAGCCTCCAGGCTTTGCCGGATGAGGCGATCAACTTTTTCGTGTATCGCCACCGGCAAACTGCGCCGCGCAGCAATACAGCCCAACGGGATGGGCAGGCCCGTTTCCTTTTCCCAATATTCGCCCAGGTCAAGCACTTTGTGCAGGCCGCGTTGGGCATAGGTAAAGCGGTTTTCGTGGATGATGAGGCCCAGATCAAAGCTGCCGTTCAGCACGCTGTCTTCAATATCGGAAAACAGCACCGGGGTGCGGTTAGCGGCTTGCGGAAAAGCAAAATGAAGCAGGAAATTGGCCGTTGTGTTTTCGCCCGGTATAGCAATGCGCTGAGCGTTCACCTGCTCGGCGGACACGGGCTCTTTTGAAATCAGCAGCGGACCCACACCGTTGCCCAGCGCCGAACCTGCATTTAAAATCCGGTACTGGTCGGCCGTGCGAAAAAGGGCCGGGAAGCTCAGTTTTGAAACATCCAGTTTGCCCTCCAGCGCCCACCGGTTCAGGGTTTCCACGTCTTCCAGCACCGGCTCAAACTGCAACCCTTCGGTATCAATCTTCCCATTGACCAGCGCATCAAAAATAAACGTGTCGTTCGGGCAGGGCGAGAAGCCAAGGGTCAGTTTCATAGGTCCATTATTTTGTCGATCAAAGTATTGAGCTCGGTGTGCAGGTTTTTGATGGCTTCGGCCATTTTCCATTTGCTTTTATCGCGTTCGCCGATGGCGTTCGAAATGCTGCGCACCTGCAAAAAAGGCACTCCTTCCTGCAGGCACACATAGTGCAGTGCCGCGCCTTCCATGCTTTCGGTTTGTGCGCCCCAGTGCAGTCGGTACTGCCGGATGCGTTCGGGGTTGGTGGATATTTCGTTTACCGTAATGCCCCGTACCAACTGCAAACCCGGCAAGGCCAGCCATTTGGCGTTGGGGTTGAGTAAAAATCCTTCCGACCACGGAAAGCTGTTGGGGTCGGTCAGCCCGAGGTCGAACACGCTGCAAAAGGCCTTTTTTTCCTCCACGCCCACATCGCCAAATGTTTCGGTTTGCACCACCACGGTTTCGCCGGGCAGCAAGGTCGCATCCAGCGTGCCAGCAACGCCAGCCTGGATCACCAGGTCGGGTTTGTGGTTAACCAGTTGCCGCGTAAGGCTGTACACTGACGGGCCTATGCCCACGCCTGTGATCATGAAGCGGATGCTTTGGTGGGGCCGCAACTTGCGGTTGGCCACCGTTGCCTGCAAGGCCGCCAGTTCCATTTCGGTAGCTGCGCAAATTAAAAGCTGCATAGGCGCAAATTTAACCCATGCAACCGTAATCTGCCGTTGGCGGTTACCTTTGTGCAAGTGCTGCCGTTTTAAAAGAGAAAGGGTTTCAACAATGGCTCCGCTTGTTTGTTTAACTTGGGCAGCCGCAATTTGCAGGGCTTTTTTTACGGGCAGCAGTTACAAAAACACCAGGAACCAATTACATGAGCAAACGTGTAGCCATTTACCGAAGGGAACACTTTAATGCCGCACACCGGCTGGCCCGCCCCGACTGGAGCGATGAGCAAAACTTCCGGGTTTTTGGCAAATGCAGCCTGCCCAATTACCATGGCCACAATTACGAACTGGAAATAAAAGTAGTGGGCGAAGTGGACAGCCGCACCGGTTTTGTGATGGATATGAAAGAGCTGTCCGACCTGGTAAGCGAACAAGTGCTGGAGCGGTTCGATCATAAAAACCTGAACCTCGACACCGAGGAATTTAAAAGCCTGAATCCCACCGCCGAAAACATTGCAGTTGTGATTTACGACTTGTTGCGGCCACACCTGAAACCGGCGCTGGAACTTTTTGTGCGGCTTTACGAAACGCCGCGGAACTTTGTCGAATATCCTGCCTGAGCAATATTTTTAGCAGCATGCCTGCTGTTTTTTTATAACAACAAATACAATGGCTTACAATAAACTGGAAACTTATAAAGAAGACGTTACGGACGGTTTGGTAAAAAACTACCGCGAGGTATTGCAACTGATTGGCGAAGATCCCGAGCGGGAAGGATTGGTAAAAACACCGGAACGCATGGCCAAGGCATGGCAGTTTATGACGCAGGGTTACCACCAGGATGCGGTGGCTATTTTAAACTCTGCCAAGTTTCATGAAAACGTAAGTGAAATGATCCTGGTGAAAGACATCGAATTGTACTCAATGTGCGAACACCACCTGCTGCCGTTTTATGGCAAAGCGCATATTGCATACATCCCCAATGGCTACATCACCGGCCTGAGCAAACTGGCCCGCGTGGTGGATGTTTTTTCGCGCCGCCTGCAGGTGCAAGAGCGGCTCACCACGCAGATTTTGGAAGCGGTAAAAGAAGCGCTGAACCCCTTGGGTGTGGCGGTGGTTATTGAAGCCAAACACCTGTGTATGATGGTGCGGGGCGTGCAAAAGCAAAATTCGGTGACCACCACATCGGCGTTCGATGGGCAGTTTCAAAGCACTTCGACCCGGATGGAATTTTTAAAACTGATTTCAGCTGATTTGAGCTAGGCGGTTCGGGCTTACTGGTCAGGCCACTGGCAAGTGCGCTTACCAGCAGGAGTCGCCCACAAGTGGCCAGACCAGTAAGCCCCAGTAACCGCAGTTTTCCTGTATTTTCGCGGCAAATTTTTCTTGATGAAGCATGCATTCGTTTTCCCGGGACAGGGAGCACAGTTTCCGGGAATGGGCAAGCATTTTTACGAAAACAGTTCTTTTTCCAAAAAAATTATTGAGCAGGCAAATGAGATATTGGGTTTTCGTATCTCCGACGTGATGTTTGAAGGCTCGGAAGAAGACCTGAAGCAGACCCGCATTACCCAACCTGCTATATTCCTGCATTCCATCATTGCTTTTAAAAGCATCGACATGGGCCGCCCCGATATGGTGGCAGGTCATTCCCTTGGCGAGTTTTCGGCCTTGGTGGCCAACGGCACCCTCAGCTTTGAAGATGGATTGAAACTGGTATCGCTGCGGGCACAAGCCATGCAACAGGCTTGCGAACAGCAGCCTTCAACAATGGCTGCGGTACTGGGCTTGGCCGATGAAAAAGTAGAAGAAATTTGCGCACAAGTGGCGCAGCAAACCGGCGAAGTAGTAGTGCCGGCCAACTATAATTGCCCCGGCCAGCTCGTTATTTCCGGAAGCGTTAAAGGCATTGAAGAAGCCTGTGTGCAACTGAAAGCAGCTGGCGCCAAACGTGCCCTGGTACTGCCCGTAGGTGGTGCTTTTCATTCGCCGCTGATGGAGCCGGCCCGCCAGCAATTGCAGGCGGCAATCGAATCCACCAATTTTCACCAGCCATCTTGTGCAGTGTATCAAAACGTGGTGGCCAAAGGTGTAGTAAACCGCGAAGAGATCAAGCAAAACCTGATCGATCAGCTGACCGGCGCAGTGCGCTGGACGCAATGTGTGCAAGCCATGATCGGTGATGGTGCTTCGCGTTTTACCGAAGTTGGCCCCGGCAAAGTGTTGCAGGGACTGGTGCAAAAAATAAACAAAGAAGTAACTACCGAAGGGGTAGGATAAAACTTTTGTTACACGATAAATAAGAACGCCGGATGCAACTGCACCCGGCGTTCTTATTATGCCACCGACACGGCGCAATTAACCCATTCGCCGTCGAACACTGCATTGTATTTTTTATAAAAATTAATGGCCGGTTCGTTCCACTCCAGTACCTGCCACTGCACACCATTGAGGTTGCGGTCTTTTGCTTCGGCAAGTATGCGATCAAACAGCAGTTTGCCCAAGCCTTTGCCACGCATTTCATCCCGCACATAAAAATCCTCGAGGTACAGGCGTTGTCCACGCCAGGTGCTGTAGCGAATGTAATACAGCGCAAAGCCCTGGATGGTTCCGTCCACTTCGGCCACAAACGCCCACCACACGGGGTTTTCGCCAAAACCACTTTGCACAAAATGATCGAGTGTTACGGTTACTTCGTTGGGTGCTTTTTCATAAACAGCCAGTTCACGAACCAGCTCCATGATGCGAATGCAATCTTCTTTTACGGCACGGCGTATATTGATGTTCATCTGTTGTGTGTAATGTAAAATGTAGGATGTATGTAAACGATCTCTGATGTTCGATCTCTGATGTCTGATGTAGGAAATGAACGTTGAATTTTGGCATTGAAAAGAGTGCAAATCGGTGATTTAAAAAATCAGCGATCCATAAATCAGCCATCAGCCATTTACGCCAGCGCCTGGTCCAGATCAGCAATAATGTCTTCAATGTTTTCAATGCCCACGTTCATGCGGATCAGGCCATCTGTAATGCCGTATTGCTCCCGCTGTTCCCGCGACACACCATAGTGCGTCATCGATGCTGGGTGGCAGAGTAGTGTATCGCAAGTACCCAGCGAAACAGCCCGCAGGCACATTTGCAACTTGTTCATGGTTTGCACGCCGGCATCAAACCCGCCTTTCAATTCAAATGAAAGCAGGCCACCGGCACGGCGCATTTGTTTTTGCGCAATGGCAAAATCGGGATGCGATGCAAGGCCAGTATGATTAACGCGACCCACTTTCGGATGACTTTCAAGATACTCGGCCACGGCCTGCGCATTGCTGCAATGCCGGTCCATGCGTACTTCCAAAGTCTTTAAACCATTGGTTAATAAAAAAGCATCAAATGGGTTGGCATTGCCGCCCAGCAGGCGATGCGTTTTGGTAACTACTGTGTTCATTTGCTCCACATCGCGGCCCAGCAAAATGCCACCAATGGCAGTGCCGTGGCCATTCAGGAATTTGGTGGTGGAGTGCACAATAAAATCAGCACCAAAGCGAAACGGCTGTTGCAGGTAAGGTGTAGCAAACGTGTTATCACAAGCCGTTAGTTTACCATACTGCTTGGCCAGGCCAATCAGGGCTTCCAGGTCCACGCACTGCAACGTAGGGTTGGCAGGCGTTTCCAGGTAAATCATCTTGATGGCCGCGTCCCCTTTCAACACGTCTTCGGCAGCCTGCAGGTTGTGCAGGTCCATAATGATGGGTGTGATGTTCAGATCGGTGAGCACCTTATGAATCAGTTCTTCGGTGCCCCCGTACAGCGAGTAATGCGTCAAAATTTTATCACCGGGTTTCAGCACTGCCAGCATCAGGGATGCAATAGCCGCCATGCCCGAAGCGTGCAACAATCCTTTTGCTTCCATGTTCAGCCCAAAGGTTTCCATGGCGGCGATCTTTTGCTCTGCCTCGGTAAAGCTTGGGTTGCCCCACCTCGAATAAATATACCCGGGCTCCTCGCCGCTAAAACGGCGCATGCCTTGTTCCGCCGTATCAAACAGGTAGGTGCTGGTGGCGTAAATAGGCGTGAGGTGCGCATGACGCGGGTCTTTTTCATGGCCTGCATGCACGGCCGCGGAGCCAAATCCGGTGGGTTTGAAATGATGATTGGACATGGTTTGTATTTATATGTACAGGTGTTTTCTGCGAAGGCATCAAAAGTATTGACTATGTGGTAAAAATCAGGGCCGCATTTTAAATTATTCATTTCATTTGCTGCTATGAAAGAATCGCTGTTGCAATTTGCCGCCTACAATATGTGGGCAAACGGGCAACTGCTGGATGTGGTGGCCAGCCTGCCGCAGGAACAACAGGTGCAGCCCGTGCCTTCTTCTTTTCCATCGTTGCACCAAACGGTGCTGCATATGCTCGATGCGTCAAGCGTGTGGTGGCAGCGACTGAAATTGCAGGAGCGGGTCATCTGGCCGGGCCAGAATTTTAAAGGTTCAACCAAAGATGCGGTGCAGCAGGTAACAGCGTTGGACCGCCAATGGCACCAATGGGTGGGTGCAGCAACGGAACACACATTGCAACATGTTTTTTTATACGCCAACAGCAAACGCGAACAGTTTAAGCAACCAACATTTCAAATGCTGCTGCACCTTTTTAACCACAACACGTACCACCGTGGCCAACTGGTAACCATGATGCGGCAGCTGGGCATCACTAAAATTCCGCAAACCGATTTTATTGTGTGGAGCAGGAAAGCGCAGCACAATAAATAGCAGTAGTTATAGGAAAGTGGTGTTGCAACAAAAATGCCCTGCATGAAGCGGGGCATTTTTGTCTTTCAAAGTGTTGGGGATAATAAGGTGTATGTTCCAATCCATTTATCCGTTGTAAGCACTCATCTGGCCCACCTGCCGTCCCTGGCGGGTAACAATGGCGCCCCTGCTGTTCACCAGCAGTTGGGTGTTTTGCTCATCGTAGATCACGTAGGGATATTGGCTGCTATTGAGCCGCGCCACTTTACCTATGGTGCGTACCTGCTGGTTTTGCACTTGCACCAACTGGTAGCTGTTGGTTACAAAATACTGCGCATAAGGATTGGCGTTAAACCGAACCTTACCGATCACACTGGCCATGCTGCGTGCAGGCGTGGTGCTGCGGGTTTGGGGCCGGTACACCGGTTGGGTACGCACCGTGGGTTGTTGCACCTGCGGCTGCGGACGGCCAACTGCCACGTCGTTCATTCTTTCGCCGCCGCCATTGCGCCAGCCGCGTTCAATATAAGCCAGGCGGTCGTACTGGGCCGGGTGGGTACGGCTGGCCGTTTGCGATGCAAGCAGCTTCATGGCAGCCTGCGCATCCTGCAGCGAAGCACCCATTTTGCGCAGCACAAAGCCCGAAAATTCATCGGCTTCCAATTCCACGGTTGGCTGGCTGCCCTGGCCGCTTACGGTATGTCCATTCAGGTGGTGACCAATTTCGTGGGCCAGCACCGATATGGCTGCCCATTTGTTGCCGGTGCGTTGCACCAGTGCGTCAATAAAGCGCGGGTTGAACAACACGTAACGTTTGCCGCCGTAGGTTACGGCTGCGGCATTGTCCACGCTGTTGGACGCCATGATCTCAAAATTGGGCTTGAGGCCAACCACGTTGATGATGTCCTGGGCATATTGCTGCGCCTCCGATGATGAAGCGAAATTTTGTTGTGTTGCAGGGCTCCAGGAAGCCGGTGCATCGTGCCGCCCGATGCGGATGGTGATCTGCGCAAAAGACGCTGTTACCATCATCAGGGAAAGCACAAAAAGTAATGGTTTTTTCATGGTGATGTGCGGTTTTTGTTTGTGCCGCACATAAAGCCAAAAAGGTGCCGGATGGTGTTAATGGCGGGGCATAACGGGTTAATTAACAAGCCGTTTCTTAACCAACGTTAATGGATTGAGCGGCGTGTTTTTAAGTGTACAAATGCCTTTTCTTTTGTGTTATGCAACAGCATGCGGCAGCGGTGCCGGTTTTACCTGCGGTGCTTTTTTCAATTGCAAAAACGGCCGCTCCACCAGGTGCCAGCTAAGCCATGCAAAAACAAGCGTTAACGCCAGCGACAGGATGAAAAATAAATTGAAATGAAGCGCTTGGTCGAAGTAAAACAGCACCAGTTTCTGTACCGGCCAGGCATACAAATATGTGCCGTAAGAAAGATCGCCGCGGCGGGCAAAATGCGGATACAAAATGGTGGGATGAAAAGCAATATAGAACAGGAGATAAGTGCCGGCAAAAGGAAACACAATATTGAAACCGCCAAACCTAGCCGTGATCGCAATAAGCAAGATTGCTGCAATGGCCAACCATTTACTCCGCACCAACGATTCGCGTTTTAAGTAACAAAATGCACCGGCCATGAAGTAAACCAGGAAAGTGGGCAGGTAACCGGGAAAATTAATAAGGTGCGTATCTACATAATGGTAGTACGCCAGTTGCGGCAACTGAAGCAACAGCATTGTGCCAAATGCAAGGACAAATGCAACGGGCAACAGGTATTTTTTCCGAAACAACCCTATGGCTGCCAGCAGCGGCACCGCCAGGTAACATAGTACCTCGTGTTGAATGGTCCACAGCGAACCGTTGGGCACGCCGGGCACCGGAAGCGTATTGAACGCAAAAGAAATTTCGGGCATTTGCAAGGTCACTAATTCAACCGCAAACCTGGGCAACGGCAAACTGGAGAAATAGTCTTTACTCGGTTCGGCAGCAAAGGCTGCATCGGTAGTGCCCAGCGGACCAGCAATAAACACACTGGCCAACACGGCCACCACAAAGCCCGGCACAATGCGCAACAGCCTTTTATTGAAGTAACCCGCTCTGGACTTGCTGTTTTGAAAACTGCGTACAATTAAAAACCCGCTAATGATAAAAAAGCAATACACCGACAGGGTGCCGAGTTCGGTTTGCCCGCCGGAAAAAAGCTTTACCGGCTCCCTATCCATGGTGCCAAAAAAGATGATGTAGCAGTGGCTGTATAAAACAAAAATGGCCAGCAATTGGCGCAACAGGTCCAGGTTATTTTGCTTTAGGTTGGCGGGTATCAACAGTTTGCTTCCGGTGGTCATCGTCGCGGCAAACATAGTTATATATGCTATGCTGCAATGTATTTTCTATATGTTATTTAGGTAAATAAATATGCAAACCTGCCCGGTAGCCGAAATGTGGCCGCACAAAAATGCCCCCGGTTGCGGGGGCATTTTTACAATGTATTTGCCGAAAGGCTTATAGAGAAACCAAGGAAATATTTGAGCATCGAATACAGTAACGCATCAAACCGTGCCCTTCCTGTCTCCGTGGTTCAAATTGCAACTAAAGGCTCAATCAATACTCCCATTTCACCAAGGTAGCACCCCAAGTAAATCCGCCGCCAAACGCAGCCAGCACAATCAGGTCGCCTTTGTTCAGTTGCTGGCGCCACTCCCACAGGCACAGCGGAATAGTAGCCGCCGTGGTATTGCCATACTTGCTGATGTTGAGCATTACTTTTTCGGAGCTGATGCCCATGCGGTTGGCAGTGGCATCAATAATGCGTTTGTTGGCCTGGTGCGGCACCAGCCACGCAATATCGTCGCCGGTAAGCTTGTTGCGTTCCAGCAATTCGGCACTTACATCGGCCATGCCTTTTACCGCTGCTTTAAACACCGGCTGTCCGTCCTGGAAAATAAAATGCTCTTTGTTGGCCACGGTTTCTGCCGAAGCGGGCTTCAGCGATCCGCCAGCTTTCATGTGCAGGTATTCAACGCCGCTGCCATCGCTTTTCAGGATGGAATCCAGCACGCCAAAACCATCGGTATTGGGCTCGAGCAACACGGCGCCGGCGCCATCGCCAAACAGGATGCAGGTGGTGCGGTCGGTATAATCTACAATGGCGCTCATTTTATCGGCACCCACCACTACCACTTTTTTGTAGCGGCGGCTTTCAATAAGCGATGCGCCTACGGTAAGGCTGTATAAAAACCCGGAGCAGGCGGCTTCCACGTCAAAGCCCCAGGCGTTTTTGGCGCCTATTTTAGCCGAAATAATATTGGCCGTGGCGGGGAACACCATGTCGGGGGTAACGGTGGCGCAAATGATACAATCAATTTCTTCCGGCGAAATGCCACGCTTTTCGCAGAGCTGCAAAATGGCCGGTGCCGCCAGGTCGGAAGTGCCCAGGCCTTCGCCTTTAAGGATGCGGCGCTCTTCCACGCCGGTGCGGGTTTTAATCCATTCGTCGTTGGTTTCCACCATCGTTTCCAGCTCGGCGTTGGTAAGCCGGTACTCGGGCACATAACCACCCACGGCGGTAATGGCTGCAGTTATTTTTTTCTCGATCATTGCTTGCCTTTTAAATAAAGTGGGCAAAGCTAAGGGATAGTTGACAGATGACAGTTGGGAGTTGGTAGTTGACAGTTGACAGTTGATTGTTAGGTTTTTGAAAATGGCGGGAAGCCGGCCCCTTTTCTAAAACAAGCCCTGCGGCATTCGCCGACCATCTTTCCATTTCGGTCTATCATCTTTCACCCATCATCTATCAGCTTGCTACAGTCAACCGCCAACTCCAAGCCGTCAACTATCTTCGCGGCATGATCGCATACCTCAAGGGCAAGTTTGCCCACAAAACACCAGCATCCGTTATCATCGACGTAAATGGTGTTGGCTACGATGTGCACATCAGCCTCAATACCTACTCCAAGATCCAAAGCCGCGAAGAAGGCACCCTGTTTACCCACCTGCTGGTACGGGAAGATGCCCATATCCTCTATGGTTTTTACGACGTCATCGAACGGGACATGTTCCTGCAGCTCATTGGCGTGTCGGGCATTGGTGCCAGTACAGCCCGCGTAATGCTTTCGTACATGAAACCCGAAGAACTGAGTGCTGCCATTGTACAGGGCAACAGCCGCAGCCTGGAGGCCATCAAAGGCATTGGTAAAAAAACAGCCGAAAGGGTAGTGGTAGAACTTCGCGACCGCCTGGCTAAACAACCCCTCGATGCAAATATTTCGCTGCCCCAAGGCAATACCTTGCAGGCCGATGCGTTAAATGCCCTGATAGCGCTGGGCATCAACCGTCAGGCGGCCGAAGGTGCTTTGAAAAAAGCCACCCAACAGCACCCCGATCTGCCGGTAGAAGAACTGATCAAAAGCGCTTTGAAGTTTCTCTGAAACACTGATATCCTTTTAGAAACCACCATAGTTGAGAAAATTAGACTTGGCACACCATTCTACCTCTTTGTTGCGGATGTTGGTAGCGTTCCTGCTATTGACCACTTCAGCCCTGCCACTGCATGCCGGTATACCTGCGTCTAGCCTGGGCTGGTTACAGGACACCACCGCACCACGCACCCAAGACACTGCACGATACCCGCTCCGCGACCGCCGCGGCGATCCGTACACTTACCCATTGCGTAACCCTTTCGAGCTTTCCGATACTTCTTTTGTCAAACGCCGCGTGGAGTTCGACCCCGTTACCAAACAATATTACATTGTTGAAAAACTGGGCAGCCGCAACTACCGTACACCCATGACTTTTTCGATGAAAGAGTTTGTGGAGCTGCAAGGCCGCAAAGATGAGCAGGAATATTTTCGGCAGCGCTCTGCACTGCTCACCAACCTGAACCGCCGCAACGACAAGCCGGTTTTCGGCTTTTCAAAAGATTGGGTAAACCGCATTACCGGCAACGGCAAAGTGGAGATTCGCCCATCGGGTTATGTGGACCTGGGTATTGGCTACCAGGGGCAAAATATTAAAAACCCAACGCTGCCCGAACGGGCCCGCAAATTTGGCGGACTCGATTTCCCGATGAATGCGCAGCTACAGGTTGACGCCATTATTGGCGATAAAATACGCCTACCGATCAACTACAACACGCTGGCGAATTTTGATTTCGAAAACCAGCTCAAACTCGATTACAACGGCAAGGATGATGAAGTGCTGAAACAGTTCCAAGCCGGTAACGTTTCTTTTTCTTCCAAAGGTTCACTCATTCCCGGCGCACAGGCGCTTTTTGGTGTAAAAACGCAGTTGCAGTTTGGTAAATTATACCTTACCGGCGTGTTGGCCAACCAACGTTCGCAGCGGCAAACGCTGGCGCTGCAGGGTGGTACGGCTGCGCAAACATTTAGCGTAAAAGCCGACGAATACGAAGAAAACCGTCACTTTCTTTTTTCGCAATATTTCCGCAGCAATTTTAACCAGGCCATGCGCCGCCTGCCCGTGGTTACCTCCAACGTGCAGATACTGCGTGTGGAAGTGTGGGTAACCAACCGCACCGGCGCCACCACCAACACCCGCGATGTGGTGTCGTTTATGGACCTGGGCGAAAGCAACCCATATAACCAGCGGTGGGGCAGCTCGCAAACGCCTTACCCTGATAACGGTTCGAACAGTTTGTACAATACCCTGCGCAACACGCCGGGTGCCCGCAACTCTACACAGGTGCAGGGCGTGCTTACCGGTTTGGGCCTGGAGCCGGTGCAGGAATTTGAAAAAACATTTGCCCGCAAACTGCAGCCCACCGATTATTACTTCAACCCGCAGATTGGTTTTATTTCTTTAAACCAGCCGCTGCAACCCGACGAAGTGTTGGGTGTTGCATTTCAATATACCTATAACGGCCGTGTGTTTCAGGTGGGTGAATTTTCGCAGGATGTGCCGCCCGACAGCACCGGCAACAGCCAGAATGTGCTGTTCCTGAAACTGCTAAAAGCTACCTCGCAACGCCCCAACCTGCCCCTGTGGGACCTGATGATGAAAAACGTCTACAGTGTGGGCTTTGGCCAGCTGGAGCGGCAGGATTTCCAGTTGAACATTTTATACGAAGAACCCAGCAAAGGCGAAAAGCGCTACCTGCCCGAAGACGTGGTGCGCCCAGAACTGCGCGGACAGCCGTTGCTGCAACAAGTAAACCTGGACAGGCTGAACAACCAGAACGACCCGCAGCCCGATGGCGTGTTCGACTTTATTGAAGGCTTTACCGTTATTTCCTCACAAAGCCGCATTGTGTTCCCGGTGCTCGAGCCTTTCGGCCGCGACCTGGATACCGTATTTATATCAGACGAAGCGCGGCGCAAAACCTTGTTTTACCCGCTGTACGATACCATCAAAGCCATTGCACAGACCTATGCCAACCTGAACCGGTTTGAGTTGCAGGGCCGCTCTAAATCGGCTGGCGCCAACTCCGAATATCAACTGGGTTTCAACATTCCCCGCGGATCGGTTTCGGTAATGGCCGGCGGACAAGTGTTGCAGGAAAATATTGACTACGAGATCAACTACGACCTCGGCACACTGCGCATCATCAATCCCGCCATCCTCAGTTCCGGTGTGCCGGTGCAGGTGCAGTACGAAAACCAGGCAAATTTTGGTTTTCAAACCCGCAACTACACTGCCTTCCGCGCCGATTATTTATGGAATAAAAACCTGACGGTGGGCGCCACCATGGTGCGCCTGGGCGAACGGCCGTTTTTTACCAAACAATCTTACGGCGACGATCCCATCCGCAACACCATGTACGGGTTCGATTTTGACTACCGCAACGAAATTCCACGCCTCACCAAGTGGCTCGATAAATTGCCTTTTTATACTACCCGCGCCACCTCCAGCATCACTGCTTACGGCGAGGCAGCCATGCTGCAACCTGGCCATGCCCCGCAAATTGGCAAGGGCAACCAGGGCGTGGTATATATAGATGATTTTGAGGGCACCCGGTCTTCCATCGACCTGCGTTTTCCGCTGGTGAGCTGGACGCTATCATCGGTGCCCCGTGGCGCAAAAGACCGCAACGGGCAGGAGCTGTTCCCCGAAGCCAATTTGAGCAACAGCCTGGAAACCGGTTTCAACCGGGCACGCCTGGCCTGGTACAACATCGAGCCCCGCCTGCAGGAGCGCCGCGATGCCAACAACCCGATCAAGGATGCCAGGGAGTTGTCGAAGCCGCAAACCCGCCAGGTGTTTCAACGGGAAATTTTCCCTAACCGCACCAACGACGTGGGCCAGGCCCTGCTCAATACTTTTGACCTGGCTTATTACCCCACCGAGAAAGGGCCGTACAACTACCTGGCCGACCGCAGCCGCATTGATGGCCGCGGCCGCCTGCTGAACCCCAAGAAAGCTTGGGGCGGCATCATGCGCAATATTGACCAAACCGATTTTGAAACCAGCAACATCGAGTTCATCGAGTTTTGGGTGCAGGATCCGTTTATTGGTAAACCTGGCAGCCAGGGCGGTGAGCTGTATTTTAACCTCGGTAACATTGCCGAAGACGTGTTGAAAGACGGCAAGCGCATGTACGAAAACGGCCTGCCGGCGCCCAGTTCCAGCGCACTGCCCGTGGACCCAACCATTTGGGGTGTGGTGCCGCGCAATCCTATCCAGGTAACCAATGCTTTTAGCAACGACCCGGCCGACCGGCCTTACCAGGATGTCGGCTTCGACGGCCTGACCGACTCGGCCGAGGTGCGCCATTTTGCGCCTTACCTCGAGCAGGTGCGTTCGGTGTTTGGTGCCAACTCCGAGTTTTACCAAAACGCATTGAACGATCCGTCGGGTGATAACTTCCGCGGTTACCGCGACCCGCTGTACGACAAAACATCTTCGGGTATACTGGAGCGTTATAAAGCGATCAACAACCCGCATGGCAACTCGCCGGTGGCCAACAACTCCGACCAGTTTACCAATGCATTTACCCTGTACCCCGACCAGGAAGAACTGAACCGCGACAACACGCTGAACGAAACAGAAGAATATTTTCAATACCGCGTGGAATTGAAGCCGGATATGGATGCCCGCACCAACCGGTTTATTACCGATAAACGCGTGGTAACGGTGGACCTTGCCGACGGCACCCGCCGCGACGAAGCCTGGTACCTGTTCCGCATCCCGGTAAAAGATTACGACGTTAAAGTGGGCAATATCCCCGACTTTAAATCCATTCGTTTTATCCGGATGTTCCTCACCAATTTTGAAGACACGGCGGTGTTGCGTTTTGGTAAACTGGAACTGATCCGCAACCAATGGCGGAAGTTTACCTACGAAACCGATACTTCGGGCAACTACGTGCCGTTGCCTCAAAACGACCCGGTTACCACCGATATCCTGGCCGTGAACCTGGAAGAAAACGACCAGCGCCAGCCCATTAAATATGCACAGCCGCCGGGCATCGAACGCCAGCAGCAGATCTCGAACAACAACGTACAGCTGTTGCTCAATGAGCAGTCGCTGAGCCTGAAGGTATGCGACCTGCCGCAGCAGCAAGCCCGCGGTGTATTTAAAACCATGAACCTCGACATGCGCCAGTACGGCCGCCTGCAGATGTTTGTGCACGCCGAATCGGTAAACAACCCCAATGATGTGCGGAACGGCGACCTCTATGCCGTGATGCGGATTGGTAACGACTTTGTTTCGAACTACTACGAAATAAAAGTGCCCCTTGAAATGACCCAGTGGGGTGCAATGGATTCGCTGGCCATTTGGCCCGCCGCCAATAATATTGATTTTGACCTGGACCTGCTGACGCAGTTGAAGCTGCGCCGCAACTCGGGTGGCGGTTCGCCTTCGGCTTATTACAGCGAGGAAATTGAAGGCAAGCAGTTTGCTATTTTGGGCAACCCCAACTTGGGCGAAGTGCGGGGCATGTTGCTGGCCGTACAAAACCGCCGCAGCACCAATGTGTGTACCGAAGTATGGTTCAACGAGCTGCGCCTGGGCCGCCTCGATGAGAAAGGCGGTTATGCTGCTGTTGGCCGAGTGGACCTGCGCCTGGCCGATTTGGGTAATATCTCGTTTACAGGTAGCCGCCGTAGCCGTGGTTTTGGTGCGCTGGAGCAGCGGGTAAACGAACGCAGCCGCGAAGACTTTTCGCAGTTTGATGTAAGTGCCAGCCTCGACTTGGGCAAACTGCTGCCGAAAGAAGCAGCCATCCAGGTGCCGGTGTATGCAGGTGTTTCAAAAACCACCAGCACGCCGGAGTACGATCCGTACGACCTGGACATTAAACTGGACGATAAGCTGAATGCTGCCGCATCGGGCAAGGACCGCGATTCAATTCGCCGCGATGCAGTGGACGAGCTGACCATTAAAACGGTAACATTTACCAATGTAAAAAAGAACAAAACCAACGGCAAGCCATCGCAGCCCTGGGATATTTCCAATATCGACCTGAATTACTCGATGACGCACCAGCAGCGCACCAACCCGATCATTGAATCGGAAGAGTTGCGCCGCACCAGGGCCGCCATTGGTTACAATTATGCACCGCAGCCCCGGTTTGTGGAACCGTTTAAGGGTTTGATCAAATCGCCATCGCCATGGCTGTCGCTGGTGCGTGATTTTAATTTTAACTACAAGCCTTCCATGTTCTCTTTCAAGGCCGACCTGTTCCGGCAGTTTGGCGCCTTCAGGGCACGCAATGTGGGTGGCGGTCCGTATAAAATACCAGAGACCTACGACAAGTATTTTTATTTCGACCGGTATTTTACCATGCGTTGGGACCTGACCCGTTCCTTGACGCTGGACCTGAACGCCATCAACAATGCGCGGGTGGATGAGCCATTTGGCCGCATCGACACCAAGGGCGAGAAAGATTCGGTGCGGGAAAATGTGCTGAAAGGTGGCCGCACCACGCGGTACCACCACGACATTACCCTTGCGTATAATTTGCCTACGGCAAAATTGCCGCTGTTGGATTGGACTACCGTGCGGCTCAACTACACTGCCCGCTACGATTGGGTGGCTGCATCCTTGCTGGCCCGCGAACTGGGCAACACGCTGCTGAACGGCCAAACCCGCAACGTAACCGGCGAGTTTAATTTTGACCAACTGTATAATAAGTGGGGCCTGCTGCGGGCTGCCAACACGCCAGCGCAGCCAGCACCGCAAGGCCAGCAACCGGCCACAGCGCAGCGCGACTCCAGCGGTAAAAAAGTAAAAGTGCCCGGTGCGCCGCCGCAACTGGGTGCGGTACCAAAAGCACTGCTGCAACTGGCCACATCGCTGAAACGTGTGGGTGTGCAATACACCGAAGACCTGGGTACGCTGCTGCCCGGCTACCTCGACAGCACACAGGTGCTGGGCATGAACCTGCGCAGCCAGAACCCGAACTGGAAATACATTCTGGGTTACCAGCCCGATACCAGCGACATCAACAGCATGGGTGCTCAAGGCCTGCTAACCCGAAGTGCCCTGTTCAATGCCATGATACAACAGCGGTATAGCCAAAAGCTGAACATCACGGCTCAATTGAGCCCCATCCGCGACCTGACCATTGACCTGAACCTGGACAAGACCTTTGAAAAGCAGTATTCGGAATTGTATAAAGACACCAGCGGCACATCGGGGCTGAACCGGTTCAACCCCTACGCCACCGGCTCTTTCTCGATCTCTTATATTTCTTATCAAACCCTGTTCACGCCTTTCGACCCGAATGAAGTGTCGGCTACGTTCCGCCAGTTTGAAGCCAACCGTACTTTGCTGTCGCAACGACTGGGCAAGGAAAATGGGTATGCGCCGGACGATCCCAACAGCGAGGGTTTTGTTGAAGGCTATGGCCGCTATGCGCAGGATGTGCTCATCCCTTCGTTCCTGGCGGCATACACCAAGAAAGACCCGGCTAGTGTAAAGCTCGTACGGAATGATAACCCGAACTTGCGGGCCAACCCGTTCTCACGCCTGGTGCCGCGGCCCAACTGGAACCTGAGCTACAACGGCCTTTCGAGGATCCCGGGGCTTGATAAGATCTTTACAAACTTCACCATCCGGCACGGGTACAGCAGCACGCTGGGTATGAATTCGTTCAACACGGCGCTCCTGTTCCAGGATCCCCTACGGGTGGGCATGCCTTATTTCCGCGATACTTTGACCGGCAACTACATTCCGTATTTCCTGGTGCCTAACATAACTATATCGGAGCAGTTTGCACCGCTCATTGAAGTGGATATGACGTTTACCAACCAGCTGAGCACCCGCTTTGAATACCGCAAAAGCCGGCAACTGAGCCTGAGCCTGGTGGACTACCAGCTGGCTGAAAACCGCAGCACCGAATACACGCTGGGCCTCAACTGGCGCCGCCGCGGTGTACCGTTTTTGCAAAACATCAAGCTGGGAAAAAAGGAGCGTACGCTGAACAACGACGTTACCTTCCGCTTCGACTTTAGCTTGCGCGATGACGCCACGGCCAACAGCAAACTTGACCAGAATACCGCCTTTGGCACCGCCGGGCAAAAAGTAATTCGCCTGGCGCCATCCATAGATTATGTGATCAACAACCGCATCAACTTCCGCCTGTTCTTTGAGCAGAACCGCAGCATTCCGAAGATTGCCACCTCGGCACCCATTACCACTACAAGGGCCGGTGCGCAGGTGCGGATTTCGCTGGCGCAGTAGCGAAGATGATCGTTGGTAGATGATAGATGATAGTAAAATGCCGGCCGCCTGGGGATGTTTCCCGAGTGGCCGGCATTTTTGTTTTCGTGGTTTATCGTTGACGGATCATTAGTGCTGGCGTGATGTGTTGCAAACGCAGATTATTTTGACTTAAGTCAATAGCGCTGTAAAAGCATTGCTGCAATTTGTGTGAAACAACTTGTAATGGTAATCAAAAACAAAAGCAACAGGGCACAAAGCAACGCAATCACAATAATTACAAGCAGCTTGTTGCTGATGTTTGTGTTGGGTGTGTTTGCAGAGTTTGTGGTGCGCAACAAGTTGATCTCATGGAATGATCCGGTATTACTCATACAAATATCGCTCAGGCATTGCCGCTATTCAGTGCGGGTATTGTTGCGTTTGTCGTAATCATCTTGTTGGATGTGTTGCTGGCATTTGCATTTTACGCATTGTTGAGGCCTGCAAATAACTTGATAGCAGGTGCGATGGCGGTGTTGCGATTATTATATGTGGCAATAAAAGGCGTGGCAATTGTGGGCTTGTTGTTGGCAGGGTATATATACGCTTTGCCGATAGAAGCTGCGACTGGAAACAAGGAGGCACTGGCGGTGGAGGCCATGAATTTTTTAAAAATGCACCATTACGGATTTGCAGTTGCGCTTATATTCTTTGGGCTGCACTTGGTGTTGCTTGGAACTATTCTTTTGAAATGGGGTGGCGCTGCGAAATGGATTGCCTGGTTGGTGGTGGTTGCCGGTGTGGGTTATTTTACCAATAGCATTGTTACCATGTTTCCATCGAGTGGCTCGCTGGTGCACAATGTTATCATTGCTATTTTTATTGTGCCCATGAGTTGTGCAGAAATTATTTTAGGCCTGCATCTTTGGTTTAACCGCAACCGGCTTGCTCTTTCTTTCACTACCAATCAATCAGGCCTTTTGCGCCAGCCTTTTTCGAATCCTGCTTAAAGTTTCGGGCTGTATGCCCAGGTAACTGGCCAGGTGGTACTGCGGCACCCGGTGAACCAGGTCTGGTCGTTTTTGTAGTAACTGCACATAGCGCTGCTCGGGAGTGAGGGTAATGAACGAAGCACTCAGTTCCTGGTATTTACCAAACTCGCGGCTGATGAACAGCCCCGACATTTGTTCCAACTTTGGATTGCGGGCATATAGTTCCGGTGTTTTATCCAGCCGCCCAATCACCACTGTTGTTTCTTCTTCGCAAACCCAGTTAAACGTGCTAGCAACTTTATTTGATGCACTGTGAAAAGCCACAACAGCTTCGCCTTCGGTATAAAAATCTGTGGTTCGTTCGGCGCCGTCCACAAGCTCATATTGCCGGATCAGTCCCTGCACGTTGAAGTAACATTCTTTTGAAACCTGTCCTTCCCTTAAAAGATGCGTGCCCTTGCTCAATGTTTTATAAGGCAGGTCTTGCATGATGGATGCCTTATCCTCATCGGTGAGCACTACGTATTTGGAGATGTAGTCCAGGATTGTTTGTTCCATCATAGAAAGCTTTTTATGAGCTGCGGGTTGCAATGCTTCATGCTAAAGGTTAACCTGCACTTAACGATAAGGCATCGAAATTTACTCCAAATCTTTAATACCAAAACAATGACCAGGCCCTGCACCTATCTGTTAGCCCTGTTGCTTTCCTTTACCGCCGCAACCAATCTGCATGCACAAGACGGCACATCAAAAATGGCCATACTAAGCAGCGATAGGATCACGGTTACGGATAGTGGCCGGCAAACAATCATCGAAGGCGATGCAGCTATTGTTGCAGGAACTTTAAAGATTGAAGGCGCAGATACGATTGTGCTGGATAAAGCAGCACAGAAGTTAACCGTTTATGGTCAGTGTATATTTACTTTCGGCGGCCGCATTGAAAAGTGGGACCGAAAGGAAGCGCAGCCGGCAACACTCGAATACAAGCTTGGCGATGATACTGTTTACATAAAATAGCAGCACTGGTGATTTCAGCACATTGATGCCGTCATAATGTAACAGGCATTAATATGCGCAGTTGATATTGTCTTATTGCACCATCGGCACAGGCTTTTTACAAAGAGCATTAGCCGTTGTTATTCTTTTCCTTGCTTGCAAAAATCTGCGGTAGCAGCGACGATGCGCTGCCCAGCCCGGTGATGAGTAAAATGATCTTTTGAAAAGTTGTTTCCTGCGTAAAAAACACAAAAGCGCCAATGCTCACCAGGAACACCACAAATGGTGTGCGGAAAGCCTGCCAGAATCCATTCTTATTTTTTTCGTGGTACAGGCGGTCAATGGCACCGCCATCATTTTGCGACAGCACATACCCACGAAATCCGGGACTTAAAAACTTCAGTTCGTCGCTGCTGGCAATAAGGATGCCTTTGTTGATGAGGCTATAAATTTCGGCGGAGTTGGTGTAGTTAATAAGCCCGTAACAGGCATAATAATACAGCAGGATTTTTTCGCGGTCATTGCATTCGTGCCATAGCTCGCTGTAGTTTTTGCTGCGTGCCGAAGCCTGCGCAATCACTTTGTGCTCGTAATTAAAATAGTCTTCTTTGTTGGCCAGTAGGTCGGCTTTTTCTGCAATTTCCGAACTGTAATACACACCAAACCTGCGGAAATTTTCGCCCTTATTTTTTTCCCAAACCTGACGTGCTGCATGCAAAAACCTGCTTGGAAATAAGCGGTTGGCCAGCCCGCTGATGACCCAATACAGCAGCACCGTCATCAGCACAAAACCAAGACTGCCCCAGCGAAACAGCGTGGAGATAAAGTTGTTGTAAGGGATTTGCGACGCAATGTAAATCGAGTCCTCGGGCCGTCCCATGTTTTTATACCAAAAATGCACCCGCCCCGAGTCGGGATAGCGCAGCCAGGCCCAGGCACTGTCGGCAGGATTTTGCCGCAATGAGGTGTACAGAAACTGGTTTTCGTATCCTTTGCCAAAGCCGCGGAGGCCGGTGCGGGTGTAACGGCTGTAATTGTCCCGTTGGCCCGGCACCGCTTGTGGCAAAGCCCGGTCTATGCTGTCGCGGTACACAGGGTACACGCCGGCATGCAGCAACAGGTACTCTTGCAAGGGTTTGGGATATCGGGTAAAATTTGCATCGGGTTGCCACACATTTTTCTGCCGGTCGGTAATTGCTTTGGCCAAAAACAATTGTTGTTTTTTCAGCGTTTGAAACAACTCGTTATTGCGGTCGTACCAACTGCTGATGATGGGCAGCAAAAACACCAACATGGTGAGCAGCACGGTCAGCAGCAGGCAATAGGGCTGCAGGCCGGAGCGCAGCTTTCGTTGTATGATTTGCCGGTACAAAAAATCCTTGTTCCGGTTTACCCAAAGCATGTACAAAAGCACCAGCAGGGCAATGCCGCAGATGGCCGAAAATGCTGCATCGGCCACCACGAACATGGCAAGTGCAGCGACGCCTGCCGCGGTACCAAATATGGCAAACGAGTTGCGGTTGATGCGCTCATTCCAAACCCGGTCGCGGTCGGTACTGCCAAAGGGCAGCGACAAAATTTTAATACACGATGCAATGCCCAAAATAGTAGTGACCAGCAAATACACAAACAGCCAGGTATCAAGGTGGTGATCGCGGAAAATAATGAGGAAGGTGGACAGCAATAAACCGTGCAGCAACAGGCATCCGGTGGCGTTGGTAAAATAGGAATTGGCAGCCGGCCGCGGTGTGAGCCATTTTAAATTATCGAGCGGCGTGTAGAGGTAAGGGTATGCTGAAAAATTGAACTGCACCACATACGCCACCACCCAGATAATGAGGAACGAAAGCAGGAATGCACCAAGTATGGTCAGTATGTCAATGGTCAGCAACTCCATGTTCATTACCTCGAGGTAGTTGCGGTCGAAATAAGTAACGGCATACAGCGGCAACCCTTCCACAGGCGCAATATTTACCACTTGGTTTTTGCCATACAGGCGCATGGTTTTTTCGGTGGCCTGCCTTGTTAGCAATGCTTCGGCTATATCGGCGCTGTTGCCCGATTTTTCAAAGATGTTTTCCCGCAGGTTGCGGTTCATATTGCTGTGCACCAGCACGTTGCCGCCTTCATCAATCAAGCAAAAACCATAGCCCGACGATAGCACTGTGTGGCTAACGGATGGCATGAGCGAAGAAATGGCTGCGGCAAAAGGCTGATCGTCTTTGTTCCCGTTATCGGTGTTGGGTTGCGGCTTGCTCCGCTTCGATACCAAAAACCGGAACTTGCCATCGGCCCAGTTGTACAGCGGCTGCAGGCCCATTGTATCGGATTGGGTAAACGGCACCATCAGGCCGGTGCGTTCTTTTAGGGTTTTAAAATAATCCCGCTCCGATACATCTACAAAACTTTTGTAGTTGCTGCCCAATTCTACCTTGATGATTTGCCGGCCGTTTTCGTTCATCCAAAAAACCCGGTCGAACGGGTAATAAGTAAGTGTAGCGGGTTGGGTAGCCATCCAGGTTTTAAAAGCCTGTGTGGCGTCTACCTGCGAACTGCCAATATTTAAAAACGGTGCGTTGTTCGGGTGGAACCGGCTGGCCGCTACCATTTCATCAAAAACATTGAGCTGCGCATAAGCGTCTTTTATTTCGTTGCGAAACTGGCAGCGCAGCTCGGCCGATATTGCCGCGAGGTTGTCGGACACTTGGCGTTTGCCGGCTTTGAGCAACACTTGCTGCATCAGCAGCAAGGATAGAATGGCAGGTGCAATAAAAAGCGCCACGCCCAGTAGTTTGAGATCCCTTGGCTGTAGCCGCTGGCTGCGGTCGAGCAGGAATATTTTGGCAATGGGCAGGCAGGCAATGAGGAACAGGAAAAACGCAACGATAATGGAAACATTGGCCGGCGAAAATTCGCGTTGGCGGCGCTGGTATTCTTCGGCTTTTACAAAACCGCACAACACCAAGTTGTGGTTGCCTAGGGCAAAAGGCTCAAAGAACATTTTGTACGCCTGCCCCGATAGCACCACATCCCGCACATTGGAGTGGAGCGGCCCCTGGCTGCCCACAAATTGCGTGTCGTTAAAAGTGCCGGGGCGCACACCCAGTTCCGGATCGACATACACCAGTTGGCTGGTGCTCCCCGCCGATGCCAGCAACAGGTAAGCGCTGAATAGTTCTGTTTTTTGTGTTTTTAAAATGGGCTGCAAAAAATCGGCTGCGGGTTCGCCAATGGCCACGGCAATTTGCGTGTCTTTGGGTTGGTAGAGCATGCTGTTGTTTTCAACATGCGTCAGGTTTACTTTGTCTTTGCTCAGCGCACCTTTTAGCCTTGTTGCATCGGTAGTATGCGGCAGGTTGCCCGAGGCATCCACTACCATCGCGGGGCTTTTGATCGAATCGAGCCGCTGGCGTACCCGTTCAATCAGCGAATCTTTTTTATGTTGAAAAGCTTTTGCGCCAGCGCCTTTTTCGATATCGCGTTGCAGCGGTTTTACCAGCTCGTCCAGTATGAGGCCGTAAAACTGGTGGCGGTGCCGGTTGGTTTCCTGTATGTTGGTTTTAATGTTGCGCAAAATGGTATAGCCGTGGCGGTGCAGCTCCTCGGTATTGGCGGGTATGATGCGGAAAAAAAAGAGGAATACCAGCAGTGCCGAAAACAGGAAAAAGGCAAACGAAAAGATTGCAGCACGGGTTCTGAGCGTAAGGTCGGGCAGCCTCATAATCCTACCGGATTTTTGGTGTGGTAAAAGCTAGGGCAGGAGTGGCGGGGCGGAGGGGTAGCGGAAAACGGCTGCTCAAAAGGTAGCAACAAATAACAATAATTTCAATACAGCCGCAGCCATTGTTGATAAGTGCGGGATAAGAATCAAACAGTTGGTGCCCGCTATTTTGCCGATCGTGCTCCGGTCATTGGGCTATATTTACACGGTGAAAAAAACAGTACTCATCACCGGCGCCACTTCTGGTTTTGGCGAAGCCTGTGCCCGCACATTTGCCCAGCACAATTACCGAATCATCCTGAACGGACGCCGCCAGGAACGCCTGCAACAACTGGCGCAAGACCTGGAGCAACAGTGGGGCGCCGAATGCCTGCTGCTGCCTTTTGATGTACAGGACCGGTCGGCCGTTTTTGCAGCTATCGAAGGCCTGCCGCAACACTGGCAGCAAATACATGTGTTGGTCAACAACGCGGGCCTGGCCCTAGGCCGCGACCCGTTTGACGAAGCCAACCTCGATGATTGGGAAACCATGATCGATACCAATGTAAAAGGGGTGATGTATGTAACCAAAGCAGCGCTGCCCTTTTTAATACAAACCGGCGGCAGCCAGATCATCAATATCGGCTCCACGGCCGGCAAAGAAGTGTACCAGTGGGGCAATGCTTATTGCGCCAGCAAACATGCACTGGATGCGCTTTCCAAAAGCATGCGCATCGACCTGTTGCCACATGCCATTAAAGTTACCGCGGTGCACCCCGGCGCTGCCGACACCGAGTTTTCCAACGTACGGTTTAAAGGCAATGAAGATGCAGCCCGCAAAGTATACGAAGGCTACCAGCCGCTGGTGGCGCAGGATGTGGCCGATATTGTTTACTACACCACAACGCTGCCGCCGCATGTGTGCATCAACGACCTGGTGGTAACCTCCACGGCGCAGGCCAATTCATTTTACCTGCACAAAGGATAGTTCACACATAGTTAAAGCCAATTCACACAGGCCGGCCATTGCCGGCCTTTTGTTGTGGGGTAAATTTGTCCACCCAATTGGTTAGCGGGCAATAAGCCGATGACGGCAGCCGTTAAGGGAACGCGAAACACCAAACCTGTAGAATTACTTAGGATTATTACTTAGCCTGCTAAAAATGGCCGCTAAGTATTTAATCTTCACCCATTTTCCATTTACTTTTATGCTACCTATCCGTTCGTACAAAAAGTACCCTATGTCCAAACCAATATCCCTCATGCTGGCCTTGTGCCTGTTTTTCTCGGCTGCCCGATCGCAGGATGTGATCCGGCTGCAGGAATGTAAAAGCGACTTCATCAAAGGCCAGGTCGACAGCCTTAAATCCCTTTACGCAAAAGATGGTTTTACAGTACTGAAAGAAGCATCCATTACCATGGAAAGCGAGTACGAAATGCCGGTGATCGTTCCGCTGCAGGAGCGCAGCTGGTACCAGTTTGTGTTCATCGGCGAGCCCACATCACGACTGTACGAGGTGCGCATGTTCGACTGGAACGAAAAGCAGGTGGTGTACCAAAAGAAAATGTGGGGCGATATAGATGGCAACATCATCACTTACTCATACCAGCCGCAGTTTTCGGAGTTCCACATGATCAGGCCAGTGCAGGTAAATAAAAAGCAAAAGAAAAACCTGTGTGGTTACGTAATGCTGCTGAAGAAAACAGCACCCAACGCACCGCAGCAACAACAGGGCACAGTATTCAGAAATTAATCCTTCAGTATAACATATAAAAAATGCCGCTTCGAATGAGCGGCATTTTTTATTAATGCAGTTTGTAAATAGTTTCTTCGATTTCGGTTTGCCGTGCATATGCAAAGCCGCGGTCGGTGCCTGTTTTTCGGAAGCCCGCTGCTTCCAGCACTTTTTGCGACCCGATGTTATCAAAAGCAACGCGGCCATAAATGGGCCTGGTATTTTCCAGCAGCAAAAATTGCTGGAGCGCAGCCGACGCAATGCCTTTTCCCCACCATCTTTTGTCGAACCAATAGGTGATTTCCGCATCGCCTTCCATTTCAAATTTCGAGATGCTTCCGGCAATCATACCATCAACCAGCACCGTTTGCATGTTGATGGTTGGGTTATTGAGCAGCGCCGTGTATTTGGCTAAATAAGCTTGTTTATTTGTTCCATCTTTCGAAGTAAATGCGGCCAGGTAATTGGCTTCCGGGTCCAATTGAAAAACAAACAACACATCCAGGTCGGAAAGCACCGTTGGCCGCAACAGAATGGAATGAACAGCGTGCATTGTTTGTGGTTGTCGTTTGTTTTTTGTCTTTTAGTCGAACGGCTTTGTCCGGCGGTTATGTTGTTTATTTTAAAAATAAAAAACATCCGAAAAAATTGTCCGTTAACCACTGCTGGCAACTGCAAACTCTCAACTCCCAACTCCAGACTGTCAACTCCTCACTCCCTACCGGATCAGCGTCACCGTGCCTTTTGCAAAAAACTCCTTGCCGTTGAAATCAATGCCTTTTACCACCCACACAAAAGTGCCCGATGCCTGCAGCTGGCCGCCAATGCGGCCGTCCCATCCGTCTTCACTTTTGGTTGTTTCAAACACTTTTTCGCCCCAGCGGTTGAACACCCGGAAGAATTGGATCTGCGACATACCCACGGCAATAGGCCGGAAGAGGTCGTTTTTGCCATCGCCGTTGGGGGTAAATGCGGTTGGCACAAATACCCGCGGGTCGGTTTGGAAAATGCGCACTGTAATGCTGGCCGAATCCACGCAACTGGCCTCGTTAGCCACCAGCACCTGGTAGGTCACGGTTTCCTGACTGCCATCGAACACGGCAATGGGGTTGGCAATATTGGGATTATTGAGCCCCAGGGGTGGCAACCATTGGTAAGTGCTGCCGCCCGTAGCCTGCAGTTGCAGCGGTTGGCCCACAATCACCGATGTATCGCGGCCGGCCGAGGCGTTGATCGAGGGCAACACCTGCACCAGCACCGTATCGCGGCCGGGCTTAGGACAGCCCTTATTATCATACACCGCTAGTATAAACTGCTGAGATGCGAGCAGTGGTTTGGTGGTTGGAGCAATAGCAGTTGGGTTTTCCAGCAGCGCTGCGGGGGTCCACTCAAACCTGGTTCCATCCATCGAAGCCTGCAGCTGCGCAGTATTTTCAAAACAAATCAATTGGTCATCGCCGGCAGCGGCCACCGGGTAAGGCACCACGGCCACCTTCATCGATTCGGTGGTCGTGCAGCCGCCAATAGTGGCGCTGAGCTGGTAGGTGGTGGTTGCGGCCGGTGCCGTACTGGGGGTTAAAATATCCGGATTACTCACCGAAGATGCAGGGCTCCAGGCAAAGCGCAGCCCATTGGAAACCGGTATCAATTGTATGGCGTCGGTGGCACAAATCACAGTGTCGGCTGGCATGGACAGCGATACCGAGTTGACCACCCGCACTTGCACGGTATCCTGGTTGATGCAGCCTTCCTGGTCGAGGCGCACCACATAATTGGTGGTGCTGGCCGGGAAAACCGTTGGCGTGGCCGTGTTGGCCTGTTCAATGGAAGTGCCGGGCGTCCAGGTAAAATTGCCTTGCCCAAAAGCTTCCAGCTGCAGCCGGTCGCCGTTGCAAATCAGTGTATCCCTAAACCGCAGGTCGATAAAAGGTTTGTCGGTGATGGGGATGGCTTTTTGAATCGTATCCCTGCACCCTTTGCTGCTGGTGGCGATCAGGCGCACCTGTTGCTGGCCCATGGCAGGAAATACATGGGTAGGGTTTTGCGCTGTGGAGGTTTGGCCGGGGCCAGTGCCGCCAAAGCTCCAGTTCCAGGAGGCAACCTGACCGTAAGTAGTGGTGGTGCGGTCGGTAAACTGGGTGGGTTTGTCAAAACAGCCGCCGGCAAATGAAAAGTCGGCTTTAAAATCGGGGTACACTTTTACTTCGGCTGTGGTTGAGTCGCCGCAAGGTTCGTTGCGGTTAACTACCAGTTTTATTTTGTAAGTGCCGGTATCGCCATAAGTATGCACCGGCGATTGAACCGTAGAGCTGTTGCCATCGCCAAAATCCCAGAAGTAGGTCTTGTTTAAATTGGAAGGATTCTGATTTTGAAAAGATGCGGTTAGGCTTTCGCAAAAAGAATATGATGGATCCAGTTGGGCGCCGGCAAAATCGCAGTCGGCCACGTTTACTAAAAAGTCCTTCCTGTGGATGTTGATCACTTTACCGCCCCTTGTTTCATAAGCACACACACTGATCACATAACGGCCAACAGGTGGTGCAATACCGGAAATGATACCGGTTTTGGAATCAATGGTTACTTTTTCGCCCATGGGTTGGCCTGCACTATAGCCCGAAATGTAAGGCACCGATTGATAGGGTGGGGCTGAAGGATTGATGTTGCTGGAATTGGTAGAAAGACCACCGCCATATGCTTCGCAAAACACATAACTGATCTCGTCGCCATCTTCTTCTTTTACCGAAAAATCAAGCGAAAATGGTTTGCCTGCGCAAATCCTGGACGCTAAGGTTTCAAACTTGGGGCTGCTGTTGGGCGTTGAATTACCCAAAGCCTCGGTGCCGGGTATCTGTGCCATGTAGGTCGAGCCGGTGCCATCACCAACCCGCCCGGTATTGAACACGTTGTTCATGGGATTTACGCGACAACAGGTTTGATAGGCTGCCGTATATCCTTTTGCGTTAATGGGCAGGTCGATGGTATAAGAATAATCTGCTGCGTTGTAGCTGAGTGCCGGCGGATTTACTACGCAGGGCAGCGGATTGCCGATGCTGATGGGATTTTCGTTGCCTTTAATTACTTCGGTGTACTGGTTTGGGCCAGGATACTGTCGCCCCGTGCCATTATCAAATACACCAATCCAAACATTGGGAGGCATGTCGGCGCAGGGCGCTGCGCACAACTCATCTCTAAACAAGCGCAGGGTAATCCGGTATTTATGGGTATTGGGTGCCGCACCGGGCCCCAGGTATTCGTAATACATTTCGCCACCCACAATATGCGATGCAAAAGCACCCAGTGCCGAAAGGAAAAAAGTAATTAGTAGCGCTGCTCTTTTCATGTTGGTGGTTGGCAACAATTGGTTCAATGGTGTATGGTGGTTAAAAATGCCTGCAACAGCCCGTTGCTCCGTTCCGTTTCTTCTTTCATGCCCATATGTCCCGAGTGCTCTAACAAGTGCACATGGGAAACTGCCGGCAGGTGCGCCTGTGCCAGCCCGTCGGCCATGGGCACAGCGGTGTCGTATTTCCCTAAAACAAACAAAACCGGTATTTTATTTTGTTGGAGCAGGGCGGTGCGGTCGGGGCGCTGCATCATAGACCGATAATAAGCGATCAACGCTGCTGCTGAGGCTTCTTTTACCGATTCAATATGGGCTGAAACCAACTCCGGCCGTTCGTCCCGGGTGGCCGGGCTGTACAGATTGGGCGTAGCAGTTTCCAAAAAAGCAGCAGCGCCGTGTTTTTCAATAAACTGGATTCCTTTCTGGCGGGTGGCCCGCTTTTCTTCGCTGTCGGTAAATGCGGAGGAATGAAACAGGCCAATGGCAGACAGCATTTCCGGGTACTTCTCCAAAAAAGCAAGGGCAATATAGCCGCCCATGCTGTGGCCAATGAGCACACAGCGTTCAATACCCAACTCCTGCAGCAACCCGTGTACGGCTGTGGCCAAGCCTTCCATGCTCATATCCCCAATCATTGCCGACTGGCCGCTGCCGGGAAGGTCGGGAACAATGAGGCGATAGCCCGAAAGTGCCGCCACCTGGTCGTTCCAAATGCTGCCCGTTTCACCAAAGCCATGCAGCAATACCACAGCAGGCCCTTCGCCGGTTGTGCGATAAAAAAGGGGAACGCCGGATATAGTGCGGGTTGTTTCAAGCATGACCAAAAAGTTTTCCGAGCATGCCGCTGCGCAAGGCCACGGTGGCCACCAGCGGCAGCAATGCTGTGTTGAGTTGCTGCGGCAAAAATGCCCAGGTTGCCAGCAGCCCAACGGTAATCCAAAATACGGCTTTAAAATAAAGGTGTTCCCCTTTTGTGCCCCGGCCCAATAAGTAGGCACCAAGCAGATGCGTGGGCATGGCCCACAATAGGTTGAAGTTATCTTTTGTGTCGCGGTGGTCGGTGCCTACCCACATAAACACGAGCAGCACGCCGGCCAGCCCCAACAGCACAAATAAAGAGCGATCGAAGATGCGCAACGCTTTTTGCGCAGCACCCCTTTTATAAAAACTAAGCACTAAGGCCAGCAGCAGCACGGCACCAAACACCACCGACGGCAAAAGCAGCGTGCCTTTGTTTAACGTTGACGGCATGGTGAGCAGCGGCTGCGGGTCAGTGGCAATGCGGCTGCCCCCACCGGTGGCGCCGTTCATGGCCTTGAGTAGAAAATCGGGTAAAAACGTTGCCTCGTTTTGTTCCACTTTTCTGTCGATGCGGGAACCCAGCAAAATATCGATTCCCAGTTTGCTCCAATGCTGCCCACCGCGGTCCAGGTAGGTGTGCAGCATGTTGCGAAAAGTGGTGTTGCTATCAGGCAGCACATTGGGCACCGTCACCGGCTTGCCGGCATGTGCTACAATCATGTCGCGGGCACGGGTGGTGCAGTTGTCAAACAAAAAATCGTACAGGTAAAATCGGTTTTCGGGCGTCGCGTTTTGCTGCAGCGCCATCCACAATTGTTCCTTTTGGGCGCAGGTAAGCAGCAGCTCCTGCTCCACCACGCTGCGGCTTTCGTACTGGTAGGTGTACAAAAAGTCGGCATAGCTTTCGGTGGCAAGGGCATAATTCAATTTACCCCGGATAAACTTGATATAGAAGTCGGGTGAAAACTCAAAAGTGCCGTAATTATACACGATATCGGTGCCAGCCATTGGATCCTGAACGCGGATGGCCGTATGGCCAAAAGTAGAGTACAGGTCGATGCCGGGGCTGCAGGTAAGCATGCTGATGCGGGTGCTGCACGAATCGGGCTGTGAAAAGCCAATAATAGAAATCAAAAAAAGCAGGCAGCCAAGCAGCAGGGTTCTTCTCAAGTGGGCCAAATTTGGGCGGGAAAGATAATTAAAAAAGAACGGCCCCTGCCGGTGCCGCTGTTAAAAGCAACGCAGTTTTGTTAATTTTCGGCTATGGATGAACAGGACGAGTTAGCCGCATTGCGACAGGAAGTGCAGGCCATTCGAAAGAATATGGAAGGGCAGTATGCTCGCCTGCAACAGATCGAAACCCGCATTGCGCAGTTGCAGGGTGGCAATGCTCACAAATATGTGCAACCGTCGTCCGCGCAGCCAAAAATCACACTCGAGAATTTTATCGGGTTGCGGCTCATACACATCGTGGGCATTGTGGTGCTGGTGATTGGTGTTTCCATTGGGGTAAAATATGCCTTCGACCGCAACCTCATTTCCGAAACCACCCGCATAGCGCTGGCCTATGGCGCAGGTGCGTTGCTGCTCCTTTTTGCCTACCGATTGCGCAAAGATTATGAGCGGTTCAGTGCCATCCTGTTCAGTGGTGCCATGGCCACTTTTTATTTTACCTCTTATGCGGCGCATGTGTATTATGGGCTGCTACCTTTTGCCGCGGTGTTTGCGTTAATGGTGCTGCTCACCATTTTTACAGCATTTGAAGCGGTACGTTACAAACGGCCGGAAATTGCTTTGCTGGGATTGATTGGTGCGTACGGCATTCCGTTTTTGGTGAGCAAGAATTCGGAGCGTGCCGACCTGTTATTTCTCTACATCCTCATCATCAATTGCGGTGTACTTTTTTTGCGCATCAAAATGGACTGGCGGGTAGTGGGGCAGGTGGCGCAGGCACTTACCTGGCTGCTGTTTATTGGATGGAGCAGCACCCGTTTTACCTCTGCGCAAACTGGTTCGGCAACCACATTTCTTATTGCTTTTTTCATTCTGTTTTCGATAATGGCGCTGTATGCTGCCTGGCGGCAAAAAGAAAGCGCCAGACCAGCCGATGCTTACCAGCAGGTGCTGAATAATGCAGCGTTATATTTTAGTGCGTTGTTTGTTTTTTCGCCGGCCCAAAGCGATGCGGGCCTTGCGGCTGTAAGCATTTGTTGTGCCCTTTTTGCAGCGTTGCAGGGTGGCCTTTTTTATAAGATTCTGCCGGCGTCCCCGTTGCTGCGGCAAATGCATTATATGTGGGCAGTGGCACTGGCGGTGCTGGCTGCGGCTTTTTACCTCGATGGGCTACCGGTAACGCTGCTATGGCTGCTGCTGGCAGTGGGTATGTTTGCACTGGGCGCCATGCTGCGCGAAAAGCTGTGGCGGCTGGCCTCACTGGCGTTGATGGCGCTGACGTTAATCAAACTGCTTGCACTGGATAGCCAGCGCTTTTCGGCCGGGCATAAAGTGGTGGCTTACGTAGTGCTGGGTTTGCTGCTGCTGATCGTTTCGTTTTTTTATCAAAAATTCCGGCAGCGGTGGTTTGGAGAGTAATGAAGTTTCAGGTTTAAAGTCTAAAGTTTAAGGTTAAAGGTTGTTCAATTGGTTCAATGTGTTCAATGGCTTCATCAGTTTTTGATGTTGGCTGTTCTCTAAACATTAAACATTAAACTTTAAACCTTCTTCGGCAACCAGGTTTGGTAGCGTTCCCTGCGCTGGAGCGGGCTGATGCCGGCCATTTGCTCGGCGAGTGGCGATGGGGAAATAAGGGTAACAGTGTGCATCATGCGCTGAACGCCGGCCGCATCGGTATACATAAATTGCCTGCGGCGGGGCCGGCTTTGCTGGATGATCTTCATGCCGCTGAGCCGGCCGTTTTCTTTTAGGAGCCGCAGCGTTAAAGATTCGGCGTTTACTTTCCCTGAAGAGGAAGTAAAATATAGCGTGGCAATGGTTGGATGGCTATCCAGGGTGCGGATGATGCCGGTATTCAGTTCAATATTTTGCAGGGCCGTATCCATGGCGCTGCCGGTAGTAGTGCAGGCAAAAATAGCATCGGATAGGGCCAATTTCAGGTCATCGAGCAGGTGCATGCGCTGCTGCACGGCTTCTTCGGTGCGGGCATACAGGAGCGGCGTTTGGTAAATAAGTGAAAGGTCTTTCCAAAAGTTATTGTCGGCGCTGCCGTAAAAGAAATCAACATCGGAGGAGCGCACCCTGCCAAATGCTTCGCGGATAAGCACGGATGGAAACGTGCCGAGCAGGAGCGCCGTGGCGCCGGCCGGTGTGTACCAGCCGCGGGCAATGTAGCGGTGCTCCACACGGATTGCCGCATTTGCGGCTCCATTGAACGGAGCATTGGGGCCTAAGTTTTCTGCGTTGATCATAAACATCGTTTTTGAAAAGAGTGATCAACAACACCTTACAATTTTCAAACCTTTATTTGCCCCATAGCGAACCAGCCGTACAAGTGTGCGACGCAACAGGCGATCAAACGAGTTGCAACAGTTGGCTCCATAAAAAAGATTCCATCTTTTGAAGAGATGGAATCTTTGATGTTGTTTAGGACGCTGCTTTTACAACTTTGGATTATTTCCTGCTATAATTGGGTGCTTCCCTTGTGATCTCTACATCGTGGGTATGGCTTTCACGCATACCGGCGTTGGTGATCTTTACAAAGGTTGCCGCTTTCAGTTCTTCAATGTTTTTGGCGCCGCAGTAGCCCATGCCGGCACGCAGGCCGCCCACATACTGGTACACAATTTCGCGAAGCGAACCCTTATATGCCACACGGCCTTCGATGCCTTCGGGTACATATTTTTTACATCGGCTTCGGGATCCTGGAAGTAGCGGTCGGAGGAGCCGGTGGCCATGGCGCCCAGCGAGCCCATGCCGCGGTATTCTTTAAACTTGCGGCCTTCGTAAATGATGGTTTCGCCGGGGCTTTCTTCGGTGCCCGCAAAGATGGAACCCATCATCACACAATCGGCGCCGGCAGCAAGTGCTTTTACCATGTCGCCGGTGTAGCGGATGCCGCCATCGGCAATAAGCGGAACGCCGGCTTTGCGCAGCACCGAATGGGCCTGCATAATGGCGGTAAGCTGCGGCACACCTGCACCGGCCACAATGCGGGTGGTGCAAATAGAACCCGGGCCAATGCCCACTTTTACGCAATCGGCACCGGCATCAACCAGCGCCTGTGCGCCTTCGGCGGTGGCGATGTTGCCCGCAATTACGTTGATGTCTTTAAAGGCTTGTTTTACACTGCGCACCGAATCAATAATGCCTTTGGAATGACCGTGGGCACTATCAAGACAAATAACGTCGACGCCTACATGTTGCAGTGCAGCCACACGGTCCAGCAGATCGCGGGTAACACCAACGGCGGCGCCTACCAGCAGTCGGCCCTTGCTGTCTTTATTGGCATTGGGGAATGAAGTAACCTGTTGAATATCGCGATAAGTAATGAGGCCAATGAGTTTGCCGCTGCCGTCCACCACGGGCAGCTTTTCGATGCGGTTTTGGCGGAAAATGATCTCTGCTTTTTTCAGGTCGGTGCCTTCCGGAGCAGTGATGAGTCCTTCCTTGGTCATTACCTCGCTAACGGGGCGCTGCATGTCTTCTTCAAACCGCAGGTCGCGGCTGGTGAGGATGCCCGTTAGTTTGCCTTCGCCATCTACAATGGGAATGCCGCCGATTTTATTTTCCCGCATCAGGCGCTTGGCATCGCCAATAGTAGCGTTGTGCAGCAGCGTAATGGGGTCGATGATCATGGCGCTTTCGCTGCGTTTTACCTTGCGCACCTGCTCGGCCTGCCGTTCGATGCTCATGTTTTTGTGCAGGATGCCGATGCCGCCTTCGCGGGCCAGCGCAATGGCCAGGGCCGCTTCGGTAACGGTGTCCATTGCTGCAGAAAGCATGGGAATGTTGAGCGAAATGTTTTTGGTTAATCTTGTTTTGATCTCAACGTCGCGGGGAAGAATTTCGGAATAAGCCGGAACCAGCAGTACGTCATCAAATGTCAAACCTTCGAGGAAGTTGCGTTCGGTGGGGTTGTTATTTACAGCCATGTGCAAAGATAGGGGAACCGGCAAATATCAAACATCGACGAAGAAAAGGAACAGATGAACAGACGAACACAGAATATCGAACCGGTGAAGTAGGGAAGCAGCCCGTGCCTTAAAAAATACAGGGCTGCAAACGGGCAGCCCTGTAGGTGTACAAAGGTTTTATATGGGTAAAAATGATGCGCCCTAATTATTGGCGATCCCAAAAGGGTGGGGGCTCCACGCCCAGTGCCCGCAGGTACACATAGCCTTGTCCGCGGTGGTGAATTTCATTGTCGATAAAATACAGCAACGTGGAGTAAACCGGTCCTTCGTACATGCCAAATGCTTTGTCTACCTGCTGCATGCGCTCCGGTGTAAGTGCGGGCCACAGTTCGTCTATCTGCTGCGTGGCGGCATCCCAGCGCCGCAAAATTTCCGCTTTGGTTTTGGGCCAGTCTTCGCCCACATGGGCCAGTTCTTCCATCGTTTTCCATACGCCGTGTGCCAGGCCCGGCATGCCTTCCGCCATGTCGAGGAGCTCAAGGGTAATGTCGGCAAAGCTGCGCATGCCACCGATGGAAAAAGTGGCGAAATGTTCATCTGGGAAAGCCGCAATCACCCGGCGGGTAAGCCTTCTGTTGCCTTGCCAGTATTGGAGCAATTGATCGGGGGTAATGTGGGCGCTGGTGGTTTCTGTCAGTTGGAGGGTTTCCATTTGTAAAACGTTTTTGGTTTATGCATACAAAGAAACCAGCCCCCACTGACAGCCCTATGGCAGTGCCACTTTGGTAGATGAAATATTTTTAAAAAAAATGAAAAATGCACTGGTTCAAACTGGTAGCAACTAAGCCAGCTTGTACATTTTTCCGGGCAGCGATTGCACCACGTTGGCCAATTCAAGATTTAAAATAGCGGCTGCGGTAGTGCTGCTGCTAAAGCCCGAACGCAGGTTGATTTCATCGATGTGCACCGAATCTTTTTGCTGCAGCATCGCCACTACCGTTTGTTCTTCGGGAGTCAATTCAATAAATAAAACGCGTTGCGCTGGTTTGGCTTTTTGCGGTTCTGTTTGCCAGCCCAAAGTTGTCATGAGTTGTTCGGCATCTGTAAACATGGTGGCGCGGTTTTGCTGAATGAGGTGGTTGCAGCCGCGGCTTTTTACATCGGTGGTGCGGCCGGGCAGCGCCAGCACATCGCGGTTGTAGCCATCGGCCAGTTGGGCGGTGATCATGCTGCCGCCGCGGATATCGGTTTCAATCACCAGCGTTGCATCGCTCATGCCTGCAACAATGCGGTTGCGCAGTGGGAAATTATGTTTGTCCGGTTTAGTGCCGCTCCAAAATTCGGATAGCAGGCCGCCATCACCCAAGGCCATTTCGCGGGCCAGTGCATTGTGCTGGTGCGGGTAAATTTTATCGAGCCCGTGGCCCACTACGCCTACCGTTGGCAAGCCGTTTTTGAGGGCTGCTTTGTGTGCAATGGCATCAATGCCAAATGCAAGACCACTTACAATGAGCACACCATGCGCCGCCAGGTCGGCAATGAGTTGTTCGGTGCACTTTTTACCATACTCCGTGTTGGTGCGGGTGCCAATGATGGCCAGTATTTTGGAATTATTCAGATCGGCATTGCCGCGGTAAAAAAGCAGGGAAGGCGCATCGGTACAATGCAGCAGGCGTTGCGGGTAAGCAGCATCGGTGAGGAACAGCGGTTTTATTTTAAACTGTTCTAAAAACTGCAGCTCTGCTTCCGCTGCGCCAAAATCATTAAAGGAGCGAATGGCCGAAGCCCGCACTGCGCCGATGCCTTCGATGCTTTCGAGCTGGTGCTTTTTTGCTTTGAAAATAGCGGCGGCTTCGCCAAAATGCTGCACCAGTATCTTGGTTTGTACAACACCAATTTGTGGGATCTGGCTAAGGGCCAGCTGATAAAGCAGTTCGGTCATGAGCAGTTAGTGGTTTGTGATTGACGATTGACGATTGACGATTGACGATTGACGATTGACGATTGACGATTGACGATTGACGATTGACGATTGACGATTGACTAATGGCGGCGGTTAAGATAGAAAATGAATGGGGTTGGTGCAATTGGCGGGGTAAATAAAAATGTTTGATTGGAGTTTTGTAGGGTGGTGGAAAAACAAGTGGCGGCCTGGTTGTCAGATCGCCACTTGTGGTTTATTGCTGTTTGTAATTATTGAACGCTTTCATTGATAGTGGAGCTTGCTTCGGCGCATAAGGAGTAGGATTAATGACAACCACTGCTGCGCCTCGCAATGACGGCGGGATGGCAATGCTGGTATGGAGTTGTATTCATCACTATAACCTCAAACCCTTAACTCCGAACTATCAACTATCAACTATCATCTATCATCCCTACTTTCCCACAATCTTCAGCTCCGTACGCCGGTTTTGTGCACGGCCGGCATCTGTGTTGTTATCGGCAACGGGCACGGTGGCGCCAAAACCTTTGGCCTGGAGGCGTGCAGCCTCAATGCCTTTGCCGGATAGGTAAGTGGTAACAGCCTTGGCGCGGTTGAGCGAAAGGGTTGCATTATCGGCGGCTGAACCGACATTATCGGTATGTCCTTCAATCTGGATTTTCAGCGATGGATTTTCCTGTAGCAAAGCCACCACGCGGTCCAGTTCGGCCTGCGATTCGGGCTTGAGGTTGTATTTGGCTACATCAAAGAAAATATTGCGCAGCACTACCGATGCATTGAGCTCAATGGGCTGCAGTGGAATGTCTTTCTGATACGTGGAATCTGCAGGTTTTTGTTTCAGTGAAAAATTATCGGAGTAAAACAGGTAGCCTTTGCGGGCCACATTGAACGCATAGTCTTTGCCCAGCGGCAGCGTGATGAGGTAATTGCCCGCTTCATCGGTTTGCACCCGCGAAAAAGATTTGTTCGTCGCCAGGTCAATCAACTCCACAGCCGATGGCAAACCGGCCGTAGTTTTTTGGTCAAACACTTTGCCTTTTACCCACAGTGTTTTTGCGGGCCGCACATCGGGGCGCAGCTCAAAGCGGTAAATATCCAGCCCGCCGCGGCTGTCGCTGCGGTCGGACGAATAGTAAGCCGTTTGCCCGTCGGCTTCTACAAAAAGCGTTGCTTCGTTGTTGATGGTGTTGATGGGATAACCCAGGTTTTGCGGTTGCGTCCAGCCGGTATCGGTGCGGCGCACCACGAAAATATCACCCTCGCCATAGCCGGGCCAGCCGTTGGATGAAAAGTATAGCGTTTGTCCATCGGCGTGCATAAACGGACAGGCATCTTCGCCTGCGGTGTTGATGCCCGGACCCATATTTTGCGGCTCGCCAAAGCGGCCGTTGGGCTGTAGGTACGACACGTAAATATCAGAACCGCCGTAGCCGCCGGGCCTTGAGCTGGCAAAATAAATGGCCCGTTTATCGGGCGACAGGCAGGGCTGCGATTCCCACGAATCGGTATTAATTTTTGACCCCAGGTTAATGGCTTCGCTCCAGCCTTGCGGCGTTTTGTAGGCTACGTAAATATCGAAACCACCATAGCCGCCGGGGCGGTCTTTGCCGGCAAATACGAGCCACTGCCCGTCCTGCGAAATGATTTGTGCGCCTTCGTTGTTGGGCGTGTTGATGCTGCCATTGAGGCGGAATGCGGGCTGCCAGCCAGCCCCCGATTTTTCGCTGATATAAAAATCTTCGTCGCCATCCCTGCGGGTAAAAATCATCTGGTTACCCTCCACCGACATCGATGGCCAATATTCCGACGCAGGCGAGTTGATGCTGCTGCCTAGGTTTTCTGGTTTGAACACATAATTTTTAGCGGCATCGGATTGTGCAAATTCCACGGCAAACTGGTACGATTTGCGGCGATACTCCGCGGCCTTGCGGGTGTTGGCGCCAATGCCGGGGCGGCCCAGCAATGCATTGGTTACCTGGAGCGCCTTATCAAACTGGCCCATACCCGCCAGGTTGATGGCGTAGGGCAGGCGGAAATCGGAAGTATAGTTGGAGTCCAGCGCAAAAGCTTTTTCGTAAGCTGCCACGCTTTGCTCGTGTTGTTTCATTTGCCCGTACACACCACCCAGCGACAGCCACGCTTCCACATAACCAGCGTCTTTTTGCACAGCATCTTCCAGCAATTTTATAGCACGGGGAAATGCGCCGTTCTCGGCTTGTTGCATGGCTTCGTTGTAGGCAGCCACGGCTTTTTTGGCAACCTTATCGGGATTGTATTGTGCCTGCGCTGCCTGGAATAAAAAAACTGCGGCAAAAAGGAATAGGGTGCACCGGTTTTTCATGCATTGAAGATAGGCCGTTCGGTGGTGCGGCGGAGAAGCGAAGCACGATTTTAATACGAGTTTAGAAGTTTGCGGTTTATAGTTTACGGTTTGAAGTTTAAGGTCTAAGGTTGTTGCGTCGGTATGTAAATACTGTAAAAGTTAATTGCCTGTTTGAGGCGCTTTTTTGCAGTAACAGAACAAGATGCAGCGGCCAACTTTAAACCTTAAACTTCAAACTTTAAGCTGCTTATGGCACATTGATGTACTTATGTACCTGTAGCGATAGCTGCCATTGCGGGTTGGCCTTGATATAATCAATGATCAGCGGTGTCATTTGCGCAGCCTTGCTCCACTCGGGTTGCAGGTACAGGCGGCAGTGCGGCGCCACATGTGCAGCCCATTGTTCGGCCCATGCAAAATCCGATTTATTAAACACCACAATTTTTAGTTCGTTGGCAACCGCAAGCACTTCGGGCAGCGGTGCTTTGAATTTTTTGGGCGATAAAGTGATCCAGTCCAACGTGCCGCTCAGCGGCGATGAACCCGATGTTTCAATATGGGTGCGGATACCAACACTTTTCAACCTGTCGGTTAGTTCGGAAAGATCGTGCAGCAGTGGTTCGCCGCCGGTGATGACCACAATTTCGGTAGGTGTTTCCTTAACGGTTGCCACCAGGTCTTCTACCGCCCAATGCGGGTGCTTTGCAGCATCCCAGCTTTCTTTTACATCGCACCACACGCAGCCCACATCGCATCCGCCGAGGCGGATGAAATATGCGGCTTTGCCCATATAAGCACCTTCACCCTGCAGGGTGTAAAAGTGCTCCATTACAGGCAGCGTTGTTATTGTTGTTGCTATTTCAGTCATGATTTTTATATACAGCAATGAATAACGAGCAGACGGATGAGCATGATGAATGATTAATTATGGATTATAAATTATTGAGGGTTCAGCCAAATTCATAACTCATAACTCCTAATTCATCATTCAACATTCCTTGTTCCTTGTTCGATATTCTCCTCGCCTTCTTCTGTTCGACATTCCTTGTTCGCCTGTTCGATATTCCTATTCGCTTTCCGCTTCTTCGTAATGTTTTTGGGCGCAGGATTTAAAAGTATTTTTCATCAATGCAGCAATGGTCATGGGACCAACACCGCCTGGCACCGGTGTAATGAACGAGCACTTGGGCGCCACTTCATCATAAGCCACATCGCCCTTCAGTTTAAAGCCCGATTTTTTGGTGGCATCTTCCACGCGGGTAATGCCTACGTCAATTACAACCGCGCCGTCTTTTACCATATCGGCGGTTACAAACTCTGCGCGGCCCAGTGCGGCAACAATGATGTCTGCATTTAGGCAAAGTTCTTTCAGGTTGGGCGTATGCGAATGGCACAAGGTAACCGTGCAGTTGCCGGGATTGCTGTTGCCACTGAGCAAAATGCTCATGGGGCGGCCTACGATATTGCTGCGGCCAATGACCACGGCGTGCTTACCTTTTGTTTCCACTTTATAATGCTCCAGCAGCAGCATAATGCCGTAAGGCGTTGCGGGTACAAATGTACTTTGTCCCAGCACCATGCGGCCTACGTTGGATGGATGAAAACCATCCACATCTTTGCCGGGATCAATGGCGTTGATCACTTCATCTTCCGAAATATGTTTGGGCAGGGGCAGTTGCACCAAAATGCCGTCCACATCGGGGTCGCTGTTCAGTTCGCGGATGGTTTCGAGCAGTTTTTGTGCAGTGATATTTTCTTCGGCCCTGATGAGGGTAGATTTAAAACCAACTTCTTCGCAGGCCTTCACTTTTGCGGCTACATAAGTTTCCGATGCGCCGTTGTTGCCCACCAGGATGGCCGCCAGGTGGGGTACTTCTTTTCCTTGCGACGCAAGCTGTGCTACTTTGATCTTCAACGAATCCTTGATGGCCTGAGCGGCTTCCTTGCCGTTTAAAATTTGCATGGCGCAAAGGTAAAGTGAGGCAGTGCTACCTGTACACCTATTTTGTTTTTAACATATAATAATTAAATTTAAGTCAAACACTAACTGCTTTGAGATTTCTGCTTGCAGGTATCCTCTGTATCAAGGGTTCCGTCGCTTTTGCACAATTGCTGCATCCGCCCATGCAGCTGCCTTATGCTGCCTCGGTGGGCCTGAGCCGCCACCAGGCCGATGCATTTTCTTTCCATACCAATCCCGCTACTTTATGGCACTTGCATAAGCCACATGCCGGTTTATCAGGAGTGCAGTCGCACATGCTGCCCGGCGTTCGTTCAGGTGCATTGAGTGTTGCGGTTCCTGCAGGCAACACATATTTCGGTGCAGTTGTGCAACATTACGGCGCTGCCTCATTTTACCATACGGCAATCCAATTTTCATCGGCGCAAAGCCTGGGTAAAAAGGCCGCCGTTGGCGCTTCGTTTCACTATCGTTCGGTAGCGGCCGCCGGCTATGGCGCCATCGGCATGTGGGGTGCCGGCATCGGCGGATTGTACCAAGTTTCGGAACAGCTGCAGGCAGGCGCCTACCTGTTTGTGCCAGCTGCGGTTACTACAAAAAAGCCGGTCGAGCGACTTGCTGGTTACTACCATGTTGGACTTGGGTGGGACCTGTCTCCGCAGGTGTTTGTTTCAACCAGCTTTATGCAAACGGAATCATTTAAGCCTGATGTCCATGCATCGATCAGTTATAAGCCGGTACCCGCCATTTCGGCGCGGCTGGGCTTGCAGTCGGCAAACAGGGAGCTGATTGTAGGCGCCGGTTTTTTACATAAAAAAATGCAACTGCACCTGTTTACCGGCCTGCATCCAAGATTAGGATTTTCGCCGGGGCTGCAACTCTTATTGGGGCAAAATGATGTGGCGCTATGAAGCTGGCTTGCACTATACTATTCATGGTGCTGGCCAGCGCAATGGCCGGGCAGGAGTTGCCTTTAAATGCCCGCCAGCAATTGGAGTTGGTTGCCGAAGCCAACGAAGAGGAACCCGAAGATGATGCCTTGCTACAGCAACTGATTTTTTGGCAAAAACGACCGCTGAACCTCAATGTTGCGGATGCTGCTGACCTACAGGTTTTTCCGTTTTTAACCCCAGTCCACATCCATCATTTTTTGGCCTATCGAAACCTGCTGGGCCCATTCATCGACCTACACGAGCTGCAAAGCATTCCTGGCTGGGAACTGCATATCATCCGCCAACTTTTACCTTTTGTACAGGTGCAGCCGGCCATGGCACCTGTTCGTAATTTGTTGCAGCGCCTGCACGGCGGCGAACACCAAACCTTGTTGCGTACTACGCGGGTAGTGCAACAATCTGAAGGTTTTAAAAAATCCGGCGCCAACGGTTTTGCAGGGGACCGCCAACAGGCGTTGTTTCGGCACCAATACCGCAATACCGATGGTTTGCAATGGGGAGTTACCGCGGAAAAAGATGCTGGGGAAACGATCTTCAAAAAGGGTCACGCTACGCCGGATTTTTTATCGGCACACCTGTTTATCCGGCGTATGGGCAAAATAAAAGCACTGGCCATTGGCGATTTTACGGCAAACATGGGACAGGGTTTGGTGCACTGGCAGGCACTGGCATTTGGCAAAGGGCCTGCGGCTGTAGCCATCAAACGGCAAAGCTCAGTACTGCGGCCTTATGCCTCGGCCGGTGAAGCACTTTTTTTGCGCGGTGCCGGCGCCACACTGCAGCATAAATCTTGGGAGGCCACCGTTTTTGCTGCCCGGCAAAAAATAGGTGCCAATACCGACATCAATGAGTTGGGCGAATCGGTAATCAGCAGCTTCGATGTTTCAGGTTTGCACCGCACTGCAACGGAACTGGCCAAGCGCAAAACGGTAGGGCAGCAGGTGTTTGGTGGAAATGTACAGTATGGCAAAGGGTTATTTAACTGGGGCCTTAATACAGTTTATTATCACCTGTCGCTTCCGGTCGAAAAGCGGGATGAGCCTTACAATTTGCATGCATTAAAAGGCCGGTCGTATTTGAACTACAGCACCGATTACAGTTTTACCTGGCGCAACCTGCACCTTTTTGGCGAGCTGGCTGCCAATGCGCCGGGCAAATACGCCTGGGTACAGGGCCTGGTGGCCAGCATTCATCCGCGTATCGACATGGCGCTGCATGTGCGGATGATGCAACCCGGATACACCACTATGGCGGCCAGCGCATTTACCGAGGGTACCGTGCCCACCAATGAGCAGGGTATTTACTGGGGCGTGCAAATGCGGCCGCATGCAAAACTGGTGGTCAATGCCTACGCTGATGTCTTTCGTTTTCCATGGTTGCGTTTTCGCGTAGGCGCTCCTTCAACCGGCAGTGATTTTTTATTACAGGCAACCTACCAGCCACAAAAAGGTACCGAATGGTATGTGCGCTATCGGGCAAGGCAGAAAGACCGAAATGTTCCAGGTGCCGGGTGGCCTTTGGAGTTGCCACTACCGTATCGGCAACAAAATGTTCGGCTGCATGCAGGTAAAAATATGGGGCTTTGGGTCCTTCGGAGCCGCGCCGAAATGGTATGGTGGCAGCAGGATGCAAAGAAGCAGGAGCGGGGTATGCTCGTTTATGGCGAAGCCCAATACAAGGGCAATAAGCGCATTGAGGTGAGCGGCCGATTGGCTTATTTTAAAACCGACAGTTATGATACCCGGCTGTATGCTTTTGAAACGGATGTATTATATGGATACTCCATTCCGCCGCTGTTTGGTGAAGGTTTCCGGGGTTATCTGGTGGTGCATGGAGATGTCAATAAAAACATTTCGGTATGGCTGAGGGCTGCTCATTTCTTTTATCCCGGGGCTCAGTCTGTGGGAACCGGATTGAACCGCATTGATGGAAAGGGCCGGACTGAACTAAAAATGCAAGCGTTAATAAAATTTTAATCTTTATTAGAAGAAAGTTTTAACTTTTCACCCGTCCCTAACACATTTTTTAGACACCATGCAGCGAACCAAAAAAGAAATTTGCCTTTTTACATCGGGGTAAAGTTTGTAATCTAAAATTTTTACCCGCAAAACCAAGAAAACATCGAACGTTAACATTTTTTTTGGGAAGAGATTAAAAAAATTATATTTGACACCCTTGGACAGCCAACGATCCAAACATGCGCCCCCATTGAATAGTTGCATGTAGGATTTTCAACAAACGCTTTACCATTAAATCAGAGAATCACATGAGAAAAATCGCATCACTGTTGCCAGTGTTGATGTTGCTATGCACATTAGCATTTGGCCAGGCCCGTACCGTAACGGGTACAGTCAGAGATGAGAATGGAAACCCAATTCCATTTGCCAGCGTAACAGAAAGTGGCACCAACCGGGGCACCACCACCGACGCAAATGGCGTATTCCGGATTTCCATTGCGCAAAACGGAACCCTGAACGTGACCGCTGCCGGCTTTGTAGCCCAGCAAAGCTTTAACCCCACTGGCGAAACCGCCAACATTTCACTCCGCCGCTCCGATGCCCAACTCCAGGAAGTTGTGGTTACCGGCGCTTACAACACCAAAAGAACCGCCCGCAGTACTTCGTACAACGCACAGGTGGTTACCGGTGAACAAATGAACACCATTCGCCAAACCAACCTGAACAACGCCCTTGCGGGTAAGGTTTCGGGCTTGCAGGTGCGTAGCCAGTCGGCAGCAGCCCTTGGCCGTGAAGGAATCGTCCGCCTGCGCGGTGCTTCTGGCCTGGGTGGCGATGAGAACATTATTTATGTAGTGGATGGTACCATCCTGCCCAACATCAACGACATCAACCTCGATGATGTGGCCGACCTGACCGTGCTGCAAGGCCCTGCCGCTGCTGCCCAGTTTGGCCCGCAAGGTGCCAACGGTGCTATTGTAGTAACCATGAAAAAAGGTACACGCAGCCGTGGCATCGGCATCGACCTGAACATTGGTGCACAATGGGATAAAGTGTATGTTTTACCCAATTATCAAAACTCATATGCCGGTGGCAGCACTGCCGACCTGATGAAGTATACCTGGAAAGCCGGTCAGCCTGAAGAGTGGAAGGCCCTGGATGGCAAGTATTTCCACGACTACTCGGATGATGCTTCCTGGGGTCCCCGCATGGTAGGGCAGGAGTATATTCCCTGGCATGCCTGGTACGGCGGCCATGCACGTTCTTACCAAACGGCACGCCTGACACCGCAAGAAGATAATGCCCGTGACTTTTTCAACACAGGCCTGACACTAAACAACAGCATCAGCTTTACAAAAGCTACCGACAACATGAACCTGCGTTTTTCGTATGGTAATGTGGATGTTCGTGGCTTGCTGCCTACTACCAGCCTGAAGCGCAATACGTTCAACCTGAATGCATCACTTGACCTGAATGAGCATTTTACTGTTGCCGGTAACCTCAACTATATCAACCAAATTGTTGATGGGCAAATTACTGATGCTTATTCCAACCAGTCGACTGGTTCGTTTAACCAGTGGTTTCACCGCAACATTGATATGGATTACATGAAGGAATTGCGTGACCTGCGTACTCCTCAAGGTATCTATGCCAGCTGGAACCACGCCAGCCCTGATGCTTACAACCCCGCTAACCCCCGCAGCTTCTTTGGCGGCAACTACTGGTATAACTTCTATACCTGGTTTGACCTGGCCAAATCGGTAAACAACCGCGACCGCTTGTTTGGTGATGTATCGCTGACCTACCGCCTCAATGACAACTTTAGTGTTAGGGGTACTTACCGTAAACAACAAACCAACACTTGGTTTGAGGAACGCTTCCGCTCCGAACTGTTTGAAAGCGGCCTGCAAACTACTGGTAACGAGCCTCGTGCCCGTGGCTACTATGCTACTTCCCAATCAAACAGCAACCGCCAGAACGTAGAAGTGATGGCTACTTACAGCCAAAAGTTTGGCGATTTCGCGGTAAACCTGAATGCTGGTACGGACTTTTTCCGTTGGCAGTATAAAGACGTTGGTGGTAATACCAACAACGGTCTGAACGTGCCCAACCTGTTTACATTGGCTAACTCCAAAGACCCGGCTTCCAACTTTAATGGCCGTATTTTGGAAAAATATAAAGCTGTTCTGGCCCGTGGCGATGTGGGCTACCGCAACTTCCTGTTTGCCGAGTTTACCCTGCGCAACGACTGGTTCTCAACACTTCCTGCTGCCAAGAATGATGTATTGTCTAAATCAGTTGGTGGTTCATTTGTATTCAGCGACCTTGTGAAAGCCCCTTGGCTGAGCTATGGTAAATTGCGTGCATCGTGGGGCGAGATTCCGCAGGCATTGGGCACCAGCTCTACCACCTTCGGTGCTTACCGCTACCCCGGGTTCAACTATGGTGTAGGCCAGTTCCAGTGGAACGGCAACTTCCTGATGAGCACACCTAACGAACTGGTGGATTCTTCCATCCGCGGTGCGGTAAAAACGCAGCGCGAAGTTGGTTTGGAACTGCGTTTCCTGAAAAACCGCCTAGGCATTACTGCAACTTACTGGGATGGAACTGAAAAAGACATTCCCCGTTCTGTACCCATCAACGGTGCGAGTGGCTTTACCTCTAAGTTGATCAACACCGGTGAGATCTCTAAAAAAGGTATTGATCTTCAGTTAAGCGTTCGCCCGATTTCTACCCAAAATGTTTCGTGGGACATCAACGGTACATTGGGTTACCTGATAGAAAACAAAGTGGTAAAAATTGCGGAAGGCATTGAACGCACCACTTCTATTGATGCTGCATGGGGCACCACAGCTCCGTACCTCGTACACGCTGTGGGCGAAGATTGGGGCCAATTATTTGGTAACGGCATCAAACGCATCAACGGCCAGCCCGTGGTTAATTCGAGCGGTTTTTATGTAAACGATCCGAATGTAAATTTTGGTAGCGTACTGCCTAAATATACTGGTGGTTTGCAAAACACGGTTACACTGTTCAAAGACGTACTGATCGGCGCCAACATTGACTACCAGTTTGGCGGTAAGTTCTTCTCCCTGTCCAACATGTGGGGTTCTTACTCCGGCCTCACTGCCCGTACTGCTGCTATGAACCCTAAAGGCAACCCCATCCGTGATGCAGTTGCCGACGGTGGCGGTGTGCAAGTAAAAGGCGTTGATGCAGACGGCAAGCCTGTTGAATACTATGTTGAAGCACAAGATTATTTCCACAACCTGTACAACAACAAAACTTTCGACGATTTCGTTTACGACCTGACCTTTGTAAAACTGCGTGAACTGTCCATCGGTTACAACCTTCCGCTGGCCAAAATGGGTAATGTTTCTAAATGGATTAACCGCGCAACCCTTTCGTTTGTTGCCCGCAACCCCATCCTCATTTATGCTAAAACCGCAGACTTCGATCCATCCGAGATCAGCAACCTGAGTGGTGAAACCGGTCAGTTGCCCGGTACCCGTGGCTTTGGTTTCAACCTGCGTGTAGGTTTCTAATTGATGCACTAAAAATGAACAACATGAATTTCAAAAAATATATCATTATCGGCTTGTTGCCCGTTGCAGTGGCAATGACAGGCTGCGATAAGTTTGAAGATTTTGGGAATGCCAACCAAAATCCGGGTGGTGTGAATGCACCCATCGTTGGCGCCCTCCTCACCAACGTCGAATCACAGCTGGGTGGCTTTGTGTTCAATACCCGCGCTGGATTTTATAGCCAGATTTTCTCCGAAACCCAGTACACGGATGCCTCCCTTTATAGCCTTCCGCAATTGGATTTCAATGGTATTTATGCCGGCGCCCTGATGGACCTGCAGGACATTATCAATAATAATGTCAGCAACAACCAAACTCAGGTTGCCCGTATTTTGCAGCAGTACCTTTTCTGGACCATTACCGACCGCTGGGGTGATGTTCCTTACAGTGAAGCGCTGAAGGGCAACAATACTCCTAAGTTTGACACCCAGGAAGAAATCTATAAAGGGATGATTGCTACGCTTGCTGATGCAAACGCCAAGTTTGATGCAACCTCTCCGATCACCGGCGATATTGTATACGGAGGCAATGTTGCGAGCTGGAAAAAAGCTGCCAACTCCATGCGCATGTTGATGGCTTTGCAATTGTCGAAGCGTTATCGTGGCGCCAGCGAATATGCAGCGACAGAGTTCAAAGCTGCATTGAACGACGCGGCGGGACACATCGACGAAAACAGCGAAAACATGAAGTTGAGCTACCCCGGTGGCAACTTCAAGAACCCTGTGTTTGATATCTACAATGGCCGTAAGGACGTAGCGGAAAGCGAAACGTTGACTACACTTTTGGGCAACCTTGGAGATACCCGTCAATCAGTTTATGGAGGTAAATCGGAAGATCCTTCCAGCCCTGATTACAACGCGACTTCTAACGTAGGTATGCCTTTTGGTTATACCCGTGCCAAAGCGGAAGCATTTACCAGCGCCAACCCAACTTGGGCCCGCATCCTGCGCGGCGATTTCCGCAACGAAAACAGTCCATTGGTGATTATTAGTGCGGCTGATGTAACACTGGCACGTGCCGAAGCTGCCGATTATGGCTGGACTACGGAAAACTTGGCCACCACTTACCGTCGCGGTATCGAGCTGTCCTACGCCCAATGGGGATTGACTGCACCGGCCTCATATTTTGCCCAATCGAACGTAGCACTTAATGCTGCTGCAGGCACTGGCGCCAATCTGCGTGCCATTGCCATACAGCGGTACATAGCAGCTTACCCCAATGGATTGGCTGCCTGGAACATCTGGCGGAAAACAGGTTTCCCTGTGCTAACACCTGCGCCGGATGCTACCAATACCACTAAGCAAATTCCACGTAGGTATACCTACGGTCAGCAGGAATACAGCACCAACAAAGCGGCTACCGATGCAGCAGCGGCTCGGTATCAAGGTGGTGAAACCCAGGATGCCCGTGTTTGGTGGGACGTTCAATAATATTGTTTATCGGCACTGTAAGATGGCTTAAGTCTTACAGTGCTTTTCAAAAAAAAGATATGAAACTGAACAAGATATTACAGTTTTTGGGCGTGTTTGGTGTGGCTTCTCTGCTGCTCACCGCCTGTATCAAAGAAGAAGACCATTTGAAAGAAATGGGTGAGAACATAGGCAATTCTTTTCTCAAATTTCAAGAGGCGCCTGAAAAAGTACACTTCTTCGCCCCTTTCACCGATCAGCGTAAAGTCGACCTTTTTTCCTTAAGAAAAGAAGTCAATGGGCAAGCCGCTCTGCAAACAACCTCCACAGTTACTATCACAAGTAAGCCTCAGCTAATTGAGGATTATAATGATGAGCATGGCAGCAACTATGAATTATTGCCAGATAGCTTGTATACGTTATCTAATACAGCTTTCGTAAAAAGTGCAAATGGATATACTGTAAACTTTGGTGCTGGAGATTTTAGCAGGGATTTTACCATTCTGCTAAATGGTGCTAAATGGGATATTTCGCGCAATTATGCAGTTGCCTTTACAATTACCGATTCTGCCGGGTTGGACATTAACGATGGCAAAAGAGATGTAATTGCTATGATTGCCGTAAAGAACCAGTGGGACGGTATTTATTCGGTTGAGTCAGGCACAGTAACGAGGTACACCGCCCCAGGTGCACCTGCAAATGATGCATTGAGTGGAGATTTAACAGGTAACCCAGAAGTTACATTAGCTACAGTTGGTCCTAATACTGTACAAATTACAGGATTGCAGTGGGCTCATGGAAACAACTCTGGTGTGGCAGGCATTGATAATCTGCGGGCTACTATCGATCCTGTTACAAATTTAGTAACGATGCGGTCGCTAGGAAACGCAACACTTAGAAACTGGGAAGGCAAAGAAAACCGATACGACCCCGATACGCAAACTTTTTATCTTGGTTTTATTTGGAATCCAACTGCAAATGTTAGAACCTATGAAATGGTAATTAAGTATAAAGAACCGCGATAACATCTATGCTTAATTTATAAATAAACAAGCCACTCAAAAGAGTGGCTTGTTTATTTATAAAGATGCTTAAAGCATAACTTTGAATCAAATACTATAAATGGATCAGCAGCAACAGCAACAAAACCAGATCAACATCGAAATATCAGAGGAAGTGGCCGAAGGACAATATGCCAACCTGGCCATCATCACTCATTCGCACGCCGAGTTTGTCATCGACTTTGTAAATGTGATGCCGGGCACCCCCAAAAGCAAAGTGAAAAGCCGCATCATCTTTACGCCGCAGCATGCCAAGCGTTTTATGAATGCCCTCACCGAAAATATTGAACGCTACGAAGCGGCCAACGGCAACATCAAGGACCTGGAGGAAATCTCCATTCCGCTCACCTTTGGCGGCCCCACCGGCCAAGCCTAGGGAATGGCGAACAGAGGAACAGGGAGTGATGAATTATTGATTATGAATTATTGATTATTGGTGATGGCTGTTGCAGTTAAATAACGCAGCACAATATCATTGGGCGTAGCCCAAACCTGTTGGTAGCAACACAATCATCATTGTATTCAATCTTTTGTTGATCGTAGATCAACCCTGTGAACGCGACATTTATTTGAAAATTAAATGCAGCGTGGGTTTAGGCTACGCCCAGATGATTTCATCGTTTGATCTATTGCTACCAACAGGTGTGGACTCTGCCCACATTTTTATTGCAAGATGGATTCTTCTTTTTGAAACTATGAATATGTCCTTTCGAATTGCGTTCCCCCCAATTTATCATGCATAAACAATCATTCATAACTCATAATTTTCCTTCGTTATTCATCGTTCCTTGTTCCTTATTCGATCTTCTCCCCTCAACTTCGACATTCGACATTCCTTGTTCCTCTGTTCATCATTCTATATAATCCCTTCATCCGCAAAGCTGAAATAGCCATCCTCGCTAACAATCAGGTGGTCCAGCACTTTGATGTCGAAATAGCGGGCAGCTTCTTTTATTTTCAGTGTTAGGTCTTCATCGGCGCGGCTGGGTTTGAGGGAACCAGAGGGATGGTTGTGGCAAAGGATCAAGCTCACCGCATCTTCTTCCAAAGCCCGTTTCAAAATAATCCGCGGATCGGCCACCGTGCCGGTGATGCCGCCTTCCGAAATCACTTGGAAGTGGTTAATCTTATTGGCCCTGTTTAAAAACAACACCGCAAACACTTCGTGGCGGTGATCGCGCAGCAGGGTTTGCAGGTAGCGGGCCACATCAGCGCTGCTGCCAATTACCGGCTTTTCCAACGAAGCATGCGCCTGGCGCCGGCGGCCCAGTTCCATTGCAGCCACAATGGTGATGGCTTTTGCTTCGCCAATGCCCTTGATCCGCGTCAACTCCTTCACCGTTATTTTTCCCAACTCGCCCAGGTTGTCTTTGCCCATGCGCAACACGTCTTTGGCCAGGTCCACAGCACTTTTTTCGCGGGTGCCGTGGTGCAGCAAAATGGCCACCAGTTCGGAATCGGAGAGGGCAGCGGGGCCTTTTGCACGTAACTTTTCGCGGGGCCGGTCGTCGATTGCCCACTGCTTGATGGAGTAGTTTTGCGGTTGCATAGCTCAAGTATAGATAATATTTTTATGCCCGTCAATAGATCCAGATTCTGTTAAACCGCTAAACCCAATCCTATGAGCAGAAACAATTCGCGTGGTGCCGTTGGTGCGTTGCACCCCATTTTATTTTTTGTTTTTGTGTACGGCATTTCACTGGCGCTTGCCTTTTTTATTTGCAATGCTGTGTACAACAGCATGCAGGCTTCCGGCGCAGTTTCAGAAGAAAATTTTACCGCAAAAGGAGTGGAGTCGCCCCGCATCAATAGCGGCGGAAGTGTTACCGCCATGCGCTGAAATTTTGCACCTTATCCGTAAATGTGCGGCTAATTAATATCTTCGCCGCACATTTACCTTTCATGCAATCTCCACTGAAAATTTTCTCGGGTACCGGCTCTTTGCAGCTCACCCAGCAGATTTGCGACCGTTATGGCTGTCAGCCTGGAAAGATCAATCTGCAACGTTTTAGCGACGGCGAAATCCAGACCACGTACGAAGAAAGCATCCGCGGAAACATGGTTTTTCTGGTGCAAAGCACCTACGGCCCTGCCGAAAACTTTATGGAACTGCTGCTCATGATCGATGCAGCCCGCCGTGCTTCGGCCAACAAGATTGTGGCCGTGCTGCCTTACTACGGCTATGCTCGCCAGGACCGTAAAGACCGCCCAAGGGTTGCCATTGGATCCAAACTGGTAGCCAATATGCTTACCGCAGCCGGCGCCGACCGTGTGATTACCATGGACCTGCACGCCCCGCAAATCCAGGGTTATTTCGATATCCCGGTGGACCATCTCGACTCCTCGGCCGTTTTTATACCATATATAACAGGTTTAAAACTGGAAAACCTTACCTTTGCGGCCCCTGACGTAGGAGCAACCAACCGGATACGGGAAATTGCTTCTTATTTCAACGCCGAAATGGTGATCTGCGATAAGCACCGCAAACGTGCCAACGAGATCGCTTCGATGGTGGTAATTGGGGATGTGACCGGTAAAGACATTGTGATCATTGATGACATTTGCGATACCGCCGGCACACTGGCAAAAAGTGCAGCTCTTTTAAAAGAAAAAGGTGCCCGCAGCGTAAGGGCTCTGGTAACGCATCCGGTGTTGAGTGGCAAGGCTTACGAAAACATTGGCAACAGCGTGCTGGAAGAACTGGTGGTATGCAATACCATTCCGCTGAAACCTGGAGCACCAGATAAAGTCAAAGTGCTGAGCGTAGCCGACCTTTTTGCAGTAGCCATCCGCAACGCCAATGAAAATAAGAGCATCAACAACCTCTTTATTCATTCGCAAATGCGGAACAAATAGAAAGGTGGGCAAGTTCACGAGTTCACAGGTTCAAAAGTTTTTTGAGCTCAACTCGTGAACTCGTGAACCTGTAAACTTTTGAACTTTTAATTTAAATACAATGAAATCAATTACAATCGAAGGACAACTGAGGACCGAATTCGGCAAATCAGCCACCCGCCGGCTTCGCTCTCAGGAACAAGTGCCTGGTGTAATTTATGGCGGTGCCCAGGAGGTAAGTTTCTTTGCTCCTGCAAAGGCGTTCAAGCCCCTGGTTTACACTGGTAATTTCCAGATTGCCGAACTGGTAGTTGACGGAAAAACTTACCGCACCATCCTGAAGGACCTGCAGTTTGACAAAGTAACCGACGCCCTGATCCACGTGGATCTGCTGGAGCTGGTAGAAGACAAAAAAGTAGTGGCCGATATTCCGCTGAACTACGTTGGTACTGCAGTAGGTGTTCGTGCAGGTGGCCGCTTGGTTACCAAAATGAAGACCCTGAAAGTAAAAACGCTGCCCAAGCACCTGCAAGAGCAGATTGAAGTAAACATCGAGCACATGGAAGTTGGCGACAACATCCGCGTGGAAGATGTAAAGGTGGAAAACTACGAGGTAATGAACTCGCCCCGTATTCCCATCGCTTCTGTAGTTACTACCCGTGCCCTGCGCCAGGAAGAAGCTGCAGCTGCTCCGGCTAAGAAGAAATAATCCGGAATTTTATTTTCTTGAAAGGCCCGCTGCATTGGCGGGCTTTTTTTATGGAAAACAAGGGCGTGAATGGACAATGGTGAATCGCGAATGTGGAGGTTTAAGAGGTACGGTTTCGGATTGACGATTGAGGTAAGATGGTTCTCGGTTGACATTTCACGATTGCCGTTTCACGTTTCACCACTCACCATTCACAACTTTTCAAAAACCTTTATCAACACATGAAATATCTCCTTGCCGGCCTGGGCAACATTGGCGCCGAGTATGCCCATACCCGTCACAATATTGGGTTTGATGTGGCTGCTGCATTTGTAGCCAAGCATGGCGGCCAGTTCCGGTCCGACCGCTTGGCTAACGTGGCCGAGGTGCGCTGGAAGGGCCGCAATTTTATAGTGATCTGCCCCACCACTTACATGAACCTGAGTGGCAAAGCGGTAAAGTATTGGATGGATAAAGAAAAAATTGCTGTTGAAAACCTAATGGTAGTGTTCGATGACTTGGCCATTCCACTCAACAAACTGCGCATTCGTTCGGGCGGCTCCGATGGCGGGCACAATGGGCTGAAAAGCATTCAGGAAAGCCTGGCCACGCAGCAGTATCCGCGCCTGCGCTTTGGCATTGGCGATAGCTTTGCAAAAGGGCGCCAGGTTGATTTTGTTTTGGGTAAATGGACCGCTGAAGAAGAACCCATGGTGCGCCTGAAGATTGACAAGTGTACCGAAGCCATAGAAAGCTGGGCTACAGTGGGTTTGGCAGCCACCATGAATAAAATAAACAATGTTGAGTTCGCATTATGACGGTTGCATATAAATACTTACTTTAGCGCACCAACTCCCACTTAGGCAATCTCCATGTCCTCTGTCAAGCCACGGAATATATAGGATTAACAACCCTAGTTTGTATCCAATGTATTTACATTAAACCAACTTCTGATGAAGATTTTTTGCGTAGGACGTAATTACACCGAGCATGCCCAAGAATTAGGCAATACAGTACCCGACGAGCCCGTAATTTTTATGAAGCCCAAAAGTGCGTTGCTGCAACCGCATACGCCTTTTTATTACCCCGAGTTTACCAACGAACTGCACTACGAATGTGAGCTGGTGCTGCGTGTGTGTAAAAACGGAAAATACATCCAGGAAAAATTTGCCCACAAATACTACGATGCCATCACTGTAGGCATCGACTTTACTGCCCGCGACATCCAGGCAGAACTCAAGAAAAAAGGCCTGCCCTGGGAGAAGGCAAAGGCTTGGGATAACTCGGCTGCCATTGGCAAATGGGTGCCCGTGCAGGAGCTGAAAAACCGCAAGGATATTCAGTTTGGCCTGAACAAAAACGGCGAACAGGTGCAAAAAGGCGCTTCGTCGGAAATGATCTTTGGGTTCGATTTCCTGGTGTCTTACATCTCCAACTTTTTTTCCATCAATATAGGCGACCTAATTTACACCGGCACCCCCGCCGGCGTAGGCGAGCTGGTAGTGGGCGATGAAATCGAAGCCTTCCTCGAAGGCTCCTCACTGCTGGCGCTGGAAGTGAAGTAACATAACGAACAGACGAAGAAGTAACAGACGAATGACGAGGTTGAGTGTTGAATTATTGATTATGAATTATTAATTATTGGGTTCCTCCAAATTCATAACCAATAATTCATCATTCGTAATGTTTCTTCAGCGATCCTTGTTCCTTTATTCGACATCCACCGCCAGCAATTGGGCGTAGCCCAAACCTGTTGGTAGCAAAATTGCCTTTACCCAGTTGCCATCGTTTCCGTTGATCGTAGATCAACCCTGTGTGCCGCTAAAATATTGCAGAAGAACACCCGCTGGACGGGTTTGGGCTTCGCCCAAAATATTTCCCTATTAGATGTGGGGCTACCAACAGATGTGGGCCATGCCCACATTTTTTGTGGATGATTTCTTTGTTTAAAAATTTTTGTTTTTCTCCCTACTGAACCGACTCACTAGTTCATCACTCATAATTCCTCATTCCTAATTTCCCTTCGTCATTCAACATTCCTTGTTCCTTGTTCGATATTCTTTCCCAACTTCTTCTGTTCCTTGTTCGTCTGTTCATCTGTTCGACATTCGGCTTTCTCCATCCGCTTATCTTTGCGCCGAACGATTAATTGCTTGCTTCATGTTGGACAAAGATCAGTTGCTGTACGCCTACCGGCTTATGTATAGCGCATCCGTTATGGCCGAAACTTATGAAAAGAACCGGTCTGTAGCCAAATACGTACACTCCACTTCTCGCGGCCACGAAGCCGTGCAACTGGCCACCGGCCTGCAACTGCAGCCACAAGATTGGGTGAGTCCGTACTACCGAGATGAAAGCATGCTGCTGGCCATGGGCTGGAGCCCATACGAACTGATGCTGCAGCTCCTGAGCAAAGGGGCCGACCCATTCTCCGGCGGCCGCAGTTACTACAGCCATCCTTCTTCGCGCCGCAACGACCGGCCAAAGATAATTCACCAAAGCAGTGCTACCGGCATGCAGGCCATTCCTACCACAGGTGTGGCGCAGGGGTTAAAATACCAGTCGCTGGTGGATGGGCCCTGGACCGACAACGATGCGGCAAATAACCCGGTTGTTGTTTGCTCCCTTGGCGATGCATCGGTAACCGAAGGTGAGGTGAGCGAAGCCATCCAGTTTGCCGTGTTGCACGGTCTACCGGTTATTTATTTAGTTCAGGACAATGAATGGGGCATTTCTGTATCGGCAAAAGAGGGCCGTGCCATGAATGCTTTTGAATATGCTGCGGGCTTCAAGGGGTTGCACCGCCTGCAGGTAGATGGCACCGATTTTTTGGCTTCGTACCAGGCCATGCACAATGTAATTGATCATGTGCGCCAGCACCGCCAGCCCTGGCTGGTGCATGCCCGTGTGTGCCTGCTCAACCACCACACCAGCGGCGTTCGCAAAGAATTTTACCGCACCGAAGATGACTTGGCGCTGCACGCCGCCGCCGACCCATTGCCTAAATTGAAAAAAGAAGTGCTGCGCAGTTTTCCGGAGAAAACACTTGTGCAGGTAGAGCAGGAAATAACTACGCAGATTGCCGCCCAATTTGCCGAAGCCATTGCTGCACCCGATCCCGACCCGCAAACCGTGTCCGATCATGTGTTTGTGCCCACGCCGGTTTTGGAAGAAAAGGGCCAACGCAAACCCGATGTCGGCAACAGGATCATGATGGTGGATGCGGCGCTTTTCGCCATCCGCGAGTTAATGGAAGACCATCCCCAGTGCCTGTTGTACGGACAGGATGTAGGCATGCAACTCGGTGGCGTTTTTCGCGAAGCGGCTACCCTAGCCGACCGGTTTGGCAGCCACCGGGTATTTAATACCGCCATACAGGAAGCCTACATTATTGGCTCCACAGCCGGCCTGAGCGCTGTTGGGTTGCGGCCCATTGTGGAAGTGCAGTTTGCCGATTACATTTACCCGGGTTTCAACCAGTTGGTTACAGAAATTTCCAAAAGCTGTTACCTCAGTTGCGGAAAGTTTCCCGTCAGCACAATTATTCGGGTGCCTATTGGCGCCTATGGCGGTGGCGGTCCGTACCATAGTGGCAGCGTGGAAAGTACATTGCTCACCATCAAAGGCATCAAAGTGGCTTACCCGTCCAACGCCGCCGACATGAAAGGCCTGATGAAAGCCGCCTGGCACGACCCCAACCCGGTGGTAATGCTGGAACACAAAGGCCTATACTGGAGCAAAGTGCCCGGTACAGATGGCGCCAAAACCATCGAACCCGATAAGGATTACATATTGCCTTTTGGAAAAGGTGCCGTTGTGTTAGCGGCAAATGAACAGCAGGTGGAAGAAGGTGGCACTGCATGCATCATTACTTACGGCATGGGCGTTTATTGGGCCATTGCTGCTGCGCAAAATTTTAAGGGTAAAATACAGATCATCGACCTGCGAACGTTGTACCCGGTGGATGAAGCGCTGGTTTTTGATACCGTAAAACGCCACGGCAAATGCCTGATATTAACCGAAGAACAACAAGGCAATTCCTTTGCCGAAGCCCTGGCCGGCCGCATATCCAAAGCCTGTTTCCGCCACCTCGATGCGCCGGTGGAAGTGCTGGGTGCCCTCAACCTCCCCGCCGTTCCGCTCAATACCGGCCTCGAAGCTGCGATGTTGCCCAATGCGGCTAAAGTGGCGGAAAGACTCGAGGCGCTTTTGAACGAGTAAAAGAATAGAATATCGAACAAGGAACAAGGAATGTCGAATGAAGAATGGGAATGATGAATTATTAATTATTGGGTTTTCCGCAAATTCATAACTAATCATTCCACATTTATAATTTATGATTCGATGTTCCCAGTTCGCTTGTTCGAACTTCTATTTTATTCAAAGCACAAACAATTGGGCTACGCCCAAAACATTTCCCTATTAAATGTTGCGCTACCAACAGATGTGGGCCATGCCCACATTTTTTATTGATGGTTTCTTTTTTTCAAAATTTTGGATTCTCCTTTAACGAACCGGCTCACTAATTCATCACTCAACATTCATCATTTTCTACCACCGGCTGTTCTCCTTCTTTATTCAACATTCCATGTTCCTTGTTCGACATTCTTCCCTCAACTTCGACATTCGTCATTCCTTGTTCATCCGTTCGACATCCTCTCCCCTCCTTGGTCCAATATTCGCAGCAAGCCCGGCATATGGATGCGAATCACCCCAACTACGGACTAACGAACACCCGTGAAGAAGCCAATGCCGATGGCAACTTCATCAATCCTTTGCCCCGCGCAGTCATCCGGCAAAACGATTTTGTGCTGCTGGACGGGGAGTGGAATTTTGCCATCGATACCGACGACCGCGGCCTACAAGAAACCTGGTACCTCGGGCACAAATACACCGAAGTAACCAGCTGGCCCGGCTCCATTGAGCAACACCTGGCGCAGGCCAAAACCGACCAGGGCATAAAGCGGTGGCAGGATAAAGTAGTGGCCTGGTACGAACGGGAGTTCCCGGTGCCCACGGCCGGCAACGGCAACGGCGACACGGCCTCGCACCACAAAATGCTGCAGCTCACTTTTGGTGCCTGTGGCTACGAAACTCGGGTTTGGCTCAATGGCATTCCGCTCCGCACCGTGGAAGGCGAGGAGGTGCATGTTGGTGAATACACTTCGTTTTCCTTTGAACTCAACTCCGAAATGTTGCGGCCGATGAACCGCCTTACGGTGCGCATTGCCGATACCATGGATGCCGATATTCCACGTGGCAAGCAGGAGTCGCATGTATATAAACGTGGCGGCATCTGGTACCAAACGTATACCGGTGCGGTGCGCAGCATCTGGCTCGAAACGGTGGAGCGCAACCGCCTTCGTTCAAGGGTGGGCGTGGTGAGCATTGTGGAAGACAATATGGTTCGGTTTAATTTAACCACCCGCATTCACGACCCGGGCAGTTACACGTTGCGGCTAAAAGTGTATGAGTACAACCAGGACCGCGAGGTGCCAATAGCAGAAGACAATTACCCACTGAAATTAGAGGCAGGACAAAAGGCCCAGCGGGTGGTGTTGGAAATTCCGGGTGCCAAGTTGTGGTCGCCGGAAGAACCGAACCTGTACCACCTGGTGGCGGAGTTGGTGGATGCCGAAGGCTATGCAGCCGCCATTGAAACGCATTTTGGGCTCCGCAAAATTGAAGCCCGCGGCTGCTGTGTGTACCTCAACTCGAACGCAGTTTACCTCGATGGCATTTTATACCAGCCCGGCACGGCCACTTACGAAGAAATTGAAAAACACATGTACGCCATGAAGCGCCTTGGCTGCAACCTGGTGCGCATTCATATTGCCGGCATCGACCCGCGCATTTACAACCTGGCTGATAAAATGGGCATGCTGCTGTGGGTGGAAGTGCCCAGCCCGCACCGCTCTTCGGCCAAAAGCCGCGCCGCCCACCGCGATGAACTGATGCGGATGCTGGCCCTCATCGGCACCCACCCGTCGGTGGTAATCTGGAGCCTGTACAACGAAGACTGGGGCGCACAGGATATTGCTACCAACCCCGAAACAAGGCAGTACATCATGGACATGTATCATTACATGCATATTGCGCAGCCGCAGTTTTTGGTGGTGGACAATGATGGCTGGCAACATATTTCTTTTGAAGGCCGCCTCAAATCCGACCTGCTCACAGCGCATTTATACACACCCGAACTGGGCCGCTGGAAAGAATTGTTGAACCAACTGGTGTCAGGACAAAATGAAGGTGTGGCAGCTTTTCCGCTGGTGGTGGGCGACCCGTTTTTTTACCGCCGACATGTGCCGCTGGTGGTTAGCGAGTGGGGCGGTTTTGGCTTTGCTGATTATGGAGGCCCATCTGATAACGACGACCGGGCCGATAAAATCAGGCAGTTTAAAGAGGAAATGCGCAAACGCCAGATTGCCGGTGATGTGTACACGCAGGCAACCGATATTGAGGACGAACGCAATGGGCTGATTGATGTCACTACCGGGAATTTGAAAGTGCCGGATAACCTGCTGCGCTTCCGCGATTGGAGCGGCAAGGAAGATTCGGGGAGCTTGTTACTTTAATTAAAATTGATCAATCACCATTGGTTATCAAGCCGATGATTTTATACAAATCTTCCGCTGAAGCAGGGAAGGATTATTTTCGCAGCAAACGAAAACGACGAACATGGCAACAACAAAGATTACAGTGAACAACAACGGTTCGCTACGCGTAGAGGGCGATTTTGAAATTGTAGATAAAGAAGGCAATAAATACGACCTAGGTGGCCGCGATGTGGTTTCCATTTGCCGCTGCGGCATGTCGAAAAACAAGCCGTTTTGCGATGGTTCACATAAAGGGCATTTCGAGCACGAAGCAGTAGCATTTGCACTGCCACCCAAAAAGACCATCTAACAATTTACGATTGACGATTTTGGATTTACGAATAAGAGTCATCGGCTGTTATCAATCGTAAATCCAAAATCGTCAATCGTAAATCCCACTATCCTTTCGGCATCCAGCCTTCCACGTTGCCGGCACGCACTAGTGTGTATTCCTCAAAATATCCCAACACTTCTACCTGGCTGCCTTTCGCAATCCATTGGGCAGTTGCCGCATCGGCTGCGGGCAATTGTAGCAATGGCACTTGGGCGGTAGCCGGCTGGGCTTTCAAGGGCTTGGTGGTTGCCTGGACGGCGCTAAACGGGAACTCCATGATCGTTCCATCGGGCAGGGCAGCCAGATAGGTTTTGGCGCCAACCGCCACCGGCATTACAATGGTATTGGTAGGTAAAGTGCCGCCGTTTGCCGCCTTGGTTAGCCGCATGTATCCCGCCAGCGATTTTTTAGGCACGGCTGCAGGTTTTTTCACCACTTTATTTACAAAAATCAGGGGATCAACCGGACCGCGGGTTGTGTAAATGCCAAAGTGCAGATGCGCCGGTGTAGTGCGGGCATTACCGGTATTGCCCACCGTGCCCAGCGTATCGCCTTTGCTTACGGTCTGGCCCGATTGCACCAGGTGTTTATCGAGGTGGGCGTAATACAGCGTATAGTCTTTACCGTGAGGGCGCAGCCACACCACTTTACCGCCAATCGGCGTTTCCTGGATGGCTGTAACGTAGCCATCCAACGAGGCTATTGCCGGCGAGCCTTTTTTTGCAAAAATGTCCACCCCTTCATGGCGGCGCTTGCCACCATCGCGGTCGGCGCCCCAAAACGAGCCAATATTGGCTTTGGGATCGGTTACCGGAAATCCGATGGACGGGCCCTGTGTTACCGTGATAGAATAATTACCGCCCTTGAGCAGCTCCGGCTGCAGGCGCAGTGTGTAGGTGCCGGCGGTTTCTATATCGTAGGTAAATTCCTGCGCTGCCGTATCGGCGGCATGCAGCAGCTGGGGCTCTGTGCCTGTTTCGTGCTGGTACAGTTCGGCATACAATGTAAACGGAGCGGCAGGTTTATCGAGTGCAATGCGCAGCTGGCCGCCCCTTTTTGCGTTAAACTGAAGCCCCAGCGCCAGTTGCTGCGCGGCAGGAAAATGACCATCCAGTTTGAACGGAATGGTCATTTTTACCGGCTGCGCCAAAGCTGCATTGCCGGCTGCCGTCCAACGCAGGCCTTCGGGAGTTTTGTCTAAATCTTTTTTATCCAGTGATTGTTCATACGCCTCGCGGGGCGTTTTTGGACCAAACACAGTGGCGGCTACTTTGCCGCAGGATGCCAGAGCCAGGGAGCCAGAAAGCATCAGGAGGAAGAGGTTGTTTTTCATAGCCATTGTGCCGCGCAATCTGCAAACGGAGGGCCGGAAAAGGTGAAGAAAAGCAAAAAGAATGATGAACAGAGGAACAAGGAATGTCGAATGATGAAGTAGGGGGAGGGCTTGTAAATTATTGATTATGAATTATTAATTATTGGGGTCAATTCAAATTCAAAACCCATCATTCACAATTTCCGTTCTGCAGTTCAACATTCCTTGTTTCTTGTTCGATATGCTCACCAGACTTCTTCTGTTCGAGATTCCTTGTTCGTCTGTTCGACATTCCTTAGAACGGATATCCAATCGCCAGGTTGAACACCAGGTTTTCCTTGCGCCATTGTTTTTGCCCGAAACGCAGATCCGAGAACCAGCGTGGGTTTTGTTCCCACGGTTTGCGCACCGGTATGCCCAGGTCCACGCGGATCACAAACAACTGGATATCCAGCCGCAGGCCCACACCGGTACCTACTGCCAGTTCTTTTACCCAGTTTTTCGAAAACTTGGCGCCAGGCCGGTTAGGGTCCTCGTTGCGCAGCCAGATGTTACCGGCATCCAGGAAAATGGCGCCATACAGCGGGCCGCTGATGCGGGGCCTGAACTCTGTATTGAACTCCAGCCTTATATCGCCGGTCTGGTCGGTAAACGTGGTGGGCTCATCTGGGCGGTAGGTGCCGGGCCCCAGGGTGCGGCTGCGGAAGGCCCGGATGCTGTTGTTGCCGCCGGCAAAAAACTGTTTTACATAAGGCAGCCGGTTGGAGTTTCCATACGGAAAGCCCATACCAACAATAATGCGGTTGGCCCAGGTAAGCGCCGGTCCAAAGCTGCGGTAATAGCGCAGGTCGGTTTCAAACTTGGCGTATTGATCAAACACTGCATTGAACAAGCGCTTCGGATTTTCGGGGCTGCCTTTGCCGCCGGTAAATGCACCGGCTAGGTTGCCCGAAAGATCGATCAGGCCATTGAAATAAAACGAGTTGGGCTTGGTAACACCAGCCACCAAGTCATTGTAGTTAAAATTGTAGTTCATCCCCAGCACAAACTGCGAGTCGATGATGTTGGAGAGGTAGGGGTATTTTACAATATTGGCCCGGTACTCTGCTGTTACATTGATCGGCTGCACATAGGTAATGCTCACGGGGTTAAACTCGTGCCGAACCTTTTGGGTTTGCTGCCAGGTGTAGCCAAAACCGCCACGGAACGAATTGAGTGTGTACAGTTTGTTGCGGGTCAGTATGTCGTAGCCGAGCACAAAATTGGAGTGCGGCACAAAGCTGCCGCGGGTACGCACATCAAAAAACGGGATCACAAACCGAGGAATACTGAGGGTGGCCTCGGCGCCAGTGCGGAAGGTGTTGTAACCACGGAAGTTGCCGCCAAATTGCGTTTCGCTACCTACATATGCCGATATACGCAGGTGCTCACCGGCACCAAATGTGTTGCGGTTGCGCCAGCTTACGGTCAGTTCCAAACCATTCTGGTTGCTGCTTTTGGTGATGGCATTGGTTTCGGCCCGGATCGATTTTTTGGGCAGCGGCGTCAGGTAATAATAGGCATCCAACTTGTTGCTGTCGGGCAGGGGTTCAAACCGGTTTTTTACAAAACGAAACTCGTTCAGGTTAATGAGTCGTTGCAGGCTCATGTTGTGGTCGGTGCGGTTGTAGAGTTCACCGGGGCGGAACTGCATGGCCAGGTCAAACATTTTCGGCTTATATCGGTTCCGCGGATCAATTACAGTAAAGCCTTTATAAAGTGTGCCTGTGTTTTTAGCCGTATCCAGCCGGCTGGAGTTGAGGTTATAACCGCTGTAAATGTACACCCTGTTGATGCGATAGGGCTCGTCGGCTTCGCTGGGTGTTTGCGGCTTCAGCACCATGCGCAGGTCAATCGATGCATCGCCGTCGGTAGTGTCAACTTGGGCCAGCAAAAACTCCGGGCTAAAGAAATAGTATCCCCGCTCTTTAAGGTACGCATCAATCCTGATCCGTTCGCCTTTAATTACATCCAGGTCAAATGGAGCGCCGGATTTAAGGAGCGCCGCCGTAGTGCTTTCGCGGATAGACGCGGCCAGTGCACTGCTGTCTTGCGGGTATATTACCGAATCGAGCAGGTATTGCCGCCCCGCTAGTGCGGTGTATTTTACGCTGCCCTTTTTTGCCGACAGCGTGGAGTCGGCACTGACCGAAGCTCGGAAAAAGCCTTTGTTCTCGAGGTGGGTGCGCAGGTTGTCCATGTTTACCTGCATGTTCACATCGCTCATCAGCACCGGCGGCTCACCCTGGCGTTCGCGGATGCGGCCCCAAAAAGAGCTGTCGCTTTTATTGCTCAGCGCATTATAAATCAATAGTTTAAATGGAATGCCTAAAAACCGCGCATTCGGTTTGGGCCGCGTCAGTCCCTGCAGGTCGGAACGGAGCACCTTGCGCAGTTTGGCGCTGGCACTGTCGGCCTTCAGGTCTACGGTGGCGCCGGTGTACAGGCGGTCGCCGGCAGGAACGCTTTTGGTAACATTGCAGGCCGCCAGCAGCACCAGGGCTGCCAGCGGGCAAAACAACTTTAATGACTGCTGTCGGTTCATTGGTTCTTTTGTTCGGTTTGGGGTTCTTGCTCTCTTGCGTTAAGTGCTTCTATTTCGCGTTGCAGCTGCCACTGTTTCCGTCGTTCTTCTTTCTTTTTCGTGCTTTCAAATATTTGCCGAACCCGGTTGTAATCTACCGTCATAATAAAGCCGAGGCCGGTTTCAATAACATGGCCCAACAGTTCGGCCTCATATTCGTTGCGGCGGTAAAACCGCAGTGCATAGCGGCCATCGCGGCTCAGTTGGTAATTAATGGCCACGTTGCCGGCAATGTTCGACGACCGCTGGTTGCTTTGCTGTGCGCCTTCCAGCATAAAATCAGAGCCCACGTTTACCGTCAGCCGGTCATTGAGCAGGCGTTTACTCAGGCCCACGTTCAGGTCGGTGCGGGTACGGCGGTTGCCGGTGGCATAGTCGTCGCTGGAGGTTACGCCGAAGTTCAGATCCACGCCGGCAATCAGGTCGCCGGCCAGGTTGTTGAGCTGTTCTGTCAACAGTTTGCTTACACTCTGGCGGGCAAATGTTTCTGCATTAAAGCCACCGCCTTCGCCACCGCCAAATGGATTTTCGCCCACAAATCGGTTGAGGAGCAAAATGGCAAACACCTGCTTGTTCAATTCCGATGGCTCCTGCCGCAATTGCGCCAGCCGATAATCCACGGTTTGCACCACGTCGCCGCCCACATTATAGTTCTGGTCTTTAGGCAGGGTAATATCGAAGGTGAGCACGGGTTTCAGCATTTCACCATCCAGGTTCAGCAGCACGTTAAACGGCAGTTTTTGCAGGTAAAAATTGCGCTGGTCCTGTTCCACCTGGGCTTCCACCAGGTCAAGCGGGGCAGTATTGGCAATGTACACTGCCGTCATATCGAGCTGCGCATTGGTGGGTTCGCCCATCCAGGTAATGGTGCTGCCTTTTTGCAGGTCAAAACGCCGTTGCAAAAAGTTGAACGAAAAGCGGTAAGCACCTTCTTCCACGGTGTAGGTACCGGTGAGGGTGATCTTGCCGCTGGGGTCGATGCCACCCGAAAGCTGGCCTTCGCCGCGAATGTTCAGGAAGTCGCCATTAGCTACATCCACCACCAGGTTAAAGTTGGCTTCCTTGGTAATGGTGATGTTTGCCGCCACATCAAAACCCACCAGCGATGATGTGTTTATTGAATCATAAGCACGGAACAGCGAGTCGTTGAGCGGCGCATCGAAATCTACAAATTCCACAACCCCATCCCGCGACACCACGCCGGCTTCGGCCTGGGGAATCACAATCGAAAAATTGGTTGCTTCCTCCACCGTTACCTGTCCATCCACTTCAGGCGCTGTTTCGGTGCCGCCCACATGCATGCGGGTCGAAATCACCAGGTCACCGTAATACAAAGCATTGGGTTGTTTTACCGTACTCAGCGCTTTGAAATTATCGGCGTTCACATCTAGGTCAAATGCGTAGTTGATAAAGTTGGAAGATTTTACCGTGCCGTCAATATTCAGGGCCTGGCCTGCTGTATCCAAAATGGAAAACCCGTCGAACACCAGCCCGTCGTTATTCAGGCGCAATTCTTCATCATTAATATTAAACGGACCGCCGATGGCAACGGTGTTGAGCGACACCTGGTTGAAGCGCAATCCGCCGTCAATATCTGGTTTGGAAGCAGTGCCCGCAATGCGCATATTGCCGCTGATGGTGCCGGCCGCACGGGTAACAAATGCTTCCATGGCGCCTTCAAACGTGGACAATTGCAATTGCTGCAGGGCGACATTCAGGTCCAGGCCAATGTCATTTGCCAGTTGCGTCATCGAGCCGGTAATGCGGGCATCGTTGCCGCGGCCGCTCAGCACCACATCGGCATCGTAGCGTTGTGGCGTTTGGCTCAGCACCTGCAGCCGCAGGTTGCCTATGGTATCGTTTTGCATGGCCAGGTCGGCAATGGTGAGGTCGGAGGTGAACAGTATTTGTTTGGGCAATGCGGGAAATGTCACCACGCCATCAATTCTGCCGTCGGCAAAAAGCGAATCTTCCTGTATAAAGCCGGTTAGTGTTGCCAGCTGAAATTCATCGAACGTAACTGTAAGCGGCTGCACGCCATTGCCGGCGCCACTTTGCAACTCCAGCCGCTGTGCACCCTGTGACAGCACGAAGTTGTCGGCACGCATATAAGTAGGCGCCAGCACAATCTGGTTGTTGGGTGCAATGCTCCAGCTATTATAGTTCAGCATCAGGCTGTCCGGCGAAAGGGAAAGGCGATTGATGCCGCTTTGCTCCATCTGAAACAGCCCGGCCAGCATGTATTTGCTGCGGTCGGTATTGTCGCGCAGGTTCAGGCCAAAATTGATGTTGTTGTTCAGTGCCGTTGCAGTGATGCTGGTGCGGTGCAGCACAATGCCGCCGCTTTGCACACCGGCCAGTTCGCCCCTTATTTGCAGCCCCTGCGGCTCTGTATAAGCTTGTATATTGATACCAGTAAGTGTGCTTCCGGCAAACACTAGTCCATCCGACACCACATTAGCCTGCATGCCTGAGCCTGTTGCCAGCCTTCCGTCGATGTTGATGGGACTGGTAACTTCCATGCCCGGTACAAAGGCGCCAATGATGGGAGAGGGCTGCACATCGGCCCGGAACGTAAAATCATAAGGTTGCACCTGCGCCGGTGCACCGGCAGGCATCAGGTTGATATAAGGCGCCAGGTTTTGCTGAAAAACTGCCGCCAGCTCCGTAAGCCGGTACTGCCCTTCTATAGCGGCGTTGATGATATCGCTTTGCACCCTGATGTACTGGCCGCTGTCGGTGCCGCCAGCCTGCAGTTGCAGGGTATCCAGATTGAGGCGGTTGGCGCCAGTTACAAAAAGCGCTTCCGTTATTTGCACATCAGCCTGGGGGGCATTGGGGTCCAGCGACGGCATATCGCCGGCAATACGGCCACGGAAAATGAGTGGTTCGGTAGTAAAACCAAGCGGCATTGTTTTCAGACTGTCGATCATACCCGACAATTTAATGGCAGGAGCGGCCCCGCCAAAATCGCCGGAAGCCGTCAGGTCAAATGCGGCATTGGCATCGCGGCTGTCTAGCGTGGCCGAAAATTCTGTTCCGGCAAGATTTCCCTTGAAATCTATATTGCGGTAGTTGTACCCATTGAAACCGGCATTGCTGATCACCCCTGAAAAGTTGGTGCGCATGCTTTCCGGCGTAAAGCCTACACCATTGGCCCGCACTGTGCCCGTAAGCGAACCCAGTTGCGGGTTGCGCAAAATGGAACCCAGTTGGAGCCCGCGGGCCTGCACAGTAGCATCGTAGCGGGCAGCGGACGGGTTGGTAATATTGGCAAACGTGCCGCGAATGGCTGCCGAGCCGGCCGAAGTACGCAGGTTTACATTGGTGGCGAGATTGCCGCCGCTGCCGCGGATGGTGCCGTCGAGGTCAATATTTTGTGGCAGGTTGATGGCATCTTCCGGAATGGCGCCGCCGCTCAGGGTTTGCAGGTCGCTTTTGGTGGTGCGCAGGCGGTTTACCGTAAAATCGGCACCCATTTTATCCGGGTTAGTCAGGTTGGTTAGCCGCCCCGAGGCGCTGATGCTGGTATTGCCCATGCCGCTGAATTGCAGGTTATTTACCAACAAATCGTTCATTGATCCGCGGGCCTGCAGGTCCACATACCAGGTATCGTTCGCGTTGCGGAAAGCGGGTTGTGCTGCCAGCATGGGCGCAAACGTAAGGATGTCGGCCACTTTAATGCGGCTGTCGTCGATGTTGACATCCATCTGCGTTTGCGGAAAATTGTTCATCAGCGCTTCAAACGAAGAATACTTCAGCGTCAGATCGCGGCGTAGTTCGGTGCCCGGCGTTTTTATGTATAAATCCTGCAGGTGGGCACCGTTGTAGGCATACAACAGGTTGCCTTGCAACTCCTGCAAATTAAAGCCGCTCTTTTCCTGAACCGAACCCCTGCTGATGCGGGCCGCCATCGAATCTGGCGTGATCACCAACCCGTCTGCATGCAGGGTCAGCGCCTTGGCATCGAGGTGGGCATAGTCCATGCCGCGTGGGGCACGGGGCTCGTTGTCGTTGTCAAATTTGATGTTGTTGTTGTTCAGGCGCAACTGGCCCACCCGGAAATCGTATCCCAATACCTGCTGTGCTTCCACTTCCTGCGCTACTTCTTTTTCCACCACCTTGGCACCCGCCGATTTACCCATACGGATCACCGCGGTTGTGTTTTCCAGCAGCAGGTTTTCGAGGTGCACGGTATTGTTCGAGAGGTTAAGCTGCCGCCCGGTCGTTTGCAGCCGGCCCAGGTTCAGGTCGGTATAAAAAGCCGAAACATCGTTGGCAAAATTTACCGCAATCTGCGACAGGTCAACCTGCCCGATCTTTAGCTGCATGGGCTGCGGCGTAACGGCATCAGCAATGTCTTTGGAAAGCGGCTCCGGCGTAGCCAGCGGCTTATACTGCCGGATATTGGCCGTTACGTTGCGCAGCTGCACCGAAGGAATATCGTAGTAAAAAGCTGCGGGGTTGATGCTGTCCATGCGGGCTTCAGCGCCGCCAATGCGTACCCGCATGTTGCTGCCCGTTACATCATCGGCCATTTGAAACACCACGTTGTCCAGCGTAAGCCGGTCCAGCGCCATCTTCATCGGCGCGGTGGTTGTGGTGTCTACCGTCGTCGTTTTGGGTGTAAATGCATCTACAATAAACTGGAAATTGAACGTGGTGTCCGGCAGTACCCGCTTTATTTTGGCGGTAATATTTTCCAGCTCCAAGTAATTAATTTCAAGTTCATTATTGAGCAGTTTGCGCAGCGCCAGCCGGGTTTTGATGGAGCCGCCCGATACAAGGGTATCCTTTGAGCGGTCTTCAATGTACACGTCCTGCAGGCTTATTTTACCGGAAAGCCCAAAGCGCACAGCGCCAATATCTACCCTTGTCTGCAGCTTTTTTTCCAGAAAACTTTCCGCCCTGCCGGTCAAAAAGCTTTGCACCGGCGGCGTGAGTATTAATAGAAAAATAACCACCACAAAAAGCAGCAGGAACAGGATGGACTTTAGTAAAATGCGGAGTATACGAACGGCTACAGGCCGGGTGTTTGCTTCGGTTTGCATGGGAAAAAGGTGCGCTTGGCACCGCTACCTGCGCAAATACCAGACCTTAAAAACACCATTGATACTAGCGGGTTTTAGCCGGAGCAAATCAAAGAAAATCAATGGGCGCTGTAGAGAAAGTTCTACACGCAACCGCTTGCTGTACAAAGGGTTTAACTAAAAAAGCGCTATCGAAGTTAAGATTATGGTGCAGCGCTGAGCAATATGGGCATTCCGGTGACGAGGTTGTGATTCAATTCGTCCAGCACCTGCTGAATGATCTCGGGGTTTTCGGTGCCCGAAACATCCCAATGCCCGCCGCGGTTTTCCGCTACCAGATGTGGTGCTATAAAGCTACGGGACGGGTTTTCAGCTGGATTGAGCTCCATACGGTTGGCGCTGCGCTGTACCCGGTAGCCAATGGGGAACTGGTCAACAAAAAGTACGGTAGAGAAAGTTTCCATGGTTAAACAGTGTTACCCTCTCTATACCCAAATCTGTACCCAATTCCACTTTTGGCTGTTAATCTTGCGGCAAATAGGGATTGTAACGGTTCAGTTTCAGCCGGGCAGGGATAAAAATTGATTATTGAATTTTCTTTTCTTGCAGCAATGCATAAAAACCGGAAGTGGCGGTATCGGCCGGGGTGCCGTCCCGTTTTTTGTAAATAAAATACGCTTCCAGGTCTTTTTGTTGTTCGGCAAACTGCAGGCCCCTTTCCAGGCCCATCGTCATCAGCGCATTGTCTATAGCGTCGGCCGTGATGGCGTCCGGTGCCCACACGGTTACAGCCACCAGGTTGTTGGTCAGCGGAAAACCGGTTGCCGGATCAAGCAGGTGTGCAATGGCTTTATTGCCGCTTAAATAATACCGCCGGTAACTGCCTGATGTGGTGAGTGCACCCGAACGAAGCGCCAGTTGCTGTTGCAGCGGAGCACCCATGTTTTCGGCTGCTTCGGGGCTTTCAATGCCGATGGTAAATGGCTCGCCGGAAGGCTGGCGCCGGCCCTGAACGCTTAATTCGCCGCCAATTTCCACGAGGTAATTTTCCAAACCTTTCGCTGCTAAAAAACCGGCCAGTACATCTACGCTATAGCCTTGTGCAATACCGTTTACATCGGCCTGCACGCAGGGCTTTTTTTTATACACATGCCTGCCCCTGATGCGTAGCTGCTGCCAGCCCGTGCAGGACTTCAATTGCTGCACGGCGGCGCTGTCCGGCGGGTTGTTGTGCGGCTTGGCGCCAAAGCCCCAGGCCTGTACCAGCGGCAGCACTGTTACATCAAATGCACCGCCGGTTTGGCGGCTCACTACAGCGGCTTTTTGCAACACATTGCGCAAATGGGGTCCCGCAGCAAATTTTCTTTTTGCCGCATTCAACCGGTTGATTTCTGAATCGGGTTGGTAAATGGAAAGCGCACTGTCGAGGGAACGAAACACGCTATCACATTGGCCCTTGGTTACGATGCTGTCGGTGGCGTAATAAATTACGGAATAGGTAGTGCCCTGCGCTTTGCCCCGCAACTCAAACCGGCGCAGCGGTTCGGATTTTACCAACAAAAATGACAAGAGCCAGATCAGCAGCGGCATACGCAAAAACTATCTTGAAAGAATGGAATAGAAAACATTAGGGCTTGCCTTGCAAAGCAAGGTCCTTTTTACCTGCCATTTGCAGCACCAGCAAACCCAGCACCGAAGCCACTACCGAAGCCAGCAGGATCGATATTTTCGATTGTGCCACCACGTTAGGATCATCGAAGGCCAGTAGCGTGATAAAAATGGACATCGTAAAGCCAATGCCGCCCAAAATGCCCGCCGACAGCAGGTAACGCCAGTTTACACCCGTGGGTAAAGAACTCCAGCCCAGGGCCACCGCCGCACCGCAAAAAATCATAATGCCCAGCGGCTTGCCTGCCACCAGCCCCAGCATGATGCCCAGGCTGTTGTTGTTTTGCAGGTCGGAGAACCAGGTGGTAGGTATAATAATGCCGGTATTGGTGAGGGCGAAAAGCGGCAGAATAACAAACGCAACCGGGTAGTGCAGCCAGTGCTGCACCCGGTAGGAAAGCGACTGTTCATCGCCGTTACCAAAAGGCATGGCAAACGCCAGCAACACGCCAGCCAGCGTGGCGTGCACCCCGGACCGCAGCATGCAGTACCACATGACCACGCCCAGCAACAGGTACACCCAAACGCGGTAAATCTTCAGGCGGTTGCACACAAACAGCAATCCCCAAACAGCCATTGCACCAAGCAGGTATAGCATCTGCAGGCTTTTGGTATAAAAAAATGCAATCACCAAAATGGCACCTAGGTCGTCGATGATGGCAAAGGCGGTGAGAAATACTTTTAGTCCATAGGGAACTCGTTTTCCCAGCGATAAAATGCCCAGCGCAAAAGCAATATCGGTAGCCATTGGAATGCCGCCACCGCCCTGTGTAGGCAGGCCCGCATTGAATAAAAAGTGAATGCCGAATGGAATGACCATGCCGCCCAGTGCCGCAAACAGCGGCAAGGAAGCATTGCGGAGGGAGGAGAGTTCGCCGATGTACACTTCCCGCTCTATTTCGAGGCCAACGAGCAGGAAAAAGATCGTCATCAGGCCATCGTTTACCCAATGCTCCAGCGACAGGTTGAGCGAAATAAACTTGTTTGCAAAACCCGCCTTGTGGTGAAAGAACTCCGGAAACGCAGGCCCGATCAACACGTTGGCCAGCAGCAGGCTTAAAATGGTGGTGCCGATCAATACGTAACCCGCACTGCGTTCGCTTTTAAAAAATGCCTGGAACAGCCTCGTTACTTTCATTCGTGGTGCCATGGGTGAGGGTTTGGTATCAATCTGCGCGAAGTAAACAAATTTGCCCCAATACCCTGCCCGCATAAAATAAGGGCCGCAACCTCAACTGCCTATTGGCAAAAGCCCAAGTCCGTTTATCTTTAAGTAAAACAAGCCCCTACACATGAACCCCGAAAAATTTTTTACGCAGGCCGGCCGCCTGTTTCATTTTACATATGGGGGAAAACAGGTTGCCTGTAATTATTATTTTACCCGTGTTAACCACAACTCGCCCAGCCAAAAATTGTGGATGAATATTTTGTTTCATTTTGGCGAACGCAAAGAGGTAATTGAACTGACGCTGGAGCAGCCCGAACACATGCTGCTGCTGAAACCCAAAATTGCCCTTGATCAGAAAGTGCAACGGCTGGTGGAGGTTTACCTGACGCAGTTTTTATAAAACAAATTGATTCCTGTTGACATTGATCAGCCCAACAAAAAAAGTACATGACCGTGCTTTTTTTGTTGGGCGTACAGGGGCCCTGCAAGCCTTTTGCCTTTGCTAACTTTTTCCGGTTCAGGACCAATTTATACCGTTGCCGGCGTGTTGGTTTCCAGCACCCTGATCCGGGCTGTTTCTGCTTCTTCCTCTGCTTCGTTGATGCGCTGGTGCCGTGCATTGGCTGCCACAAAAAGGGCAAAGCCCATGATGGCCGTGTCTTTCAGTAAACTGGCAAATGCCTGTTGGCGCATTTCGGGGTCGCCGGCATTGAGGTAGTTGGGCAGGTGAATGGTGAGTACAAACACCAGCAGCATTGCTGCCAGCAGGTACCCGGCCAGTTTTACCATGCGGTTGGTAACAAAAGCCAGCGCTACGCCAATAAAGGCAATGCCGGTAAAATACACCCAAAGAATGCCGCCGGGGATAAAATCGGGAACATACACCAGCCACATTTTGGGATACATCAGGTGATAAATGCCAAACACCAACATCACTGCCGAAAGAAGATATACGGCAAAGCGGGAAATAGAATGCTCGTTCATATCTGTAGGTTTTAAGGTGTAAGATTGAACGGTCGGTTAGCCACCTTTAAGTTACGAAACTTGCCGCTGCGGCGCAGTCATAATTTTTATAAGCGGTTGCCGGATGTGCTTGTTTTTCAAGGCTGTATATATGTGTAAAAATATAGGTGATGGCTTGCTTTCATTTGTGGGTTTGTACGGTTAGGTTTACGGCACCGGCAACTGTATTTCCTCCCAATTGTTCAACGGTTGCAACACGCTACATATGATGTTACCAAAACCTGTCAGCTTATTTAGATCGATTTCCTTTGTGTTCGCGTTGCTGCTTTGCAACATTGTAACGGTTCATGGTGCGGATGCTTCCATGATTCAACCGGATACAACGGCACCGGCTACCCGAAAATGGATTGCGGCTGGGGGTACAACACTGGTAATGGGTGGCGCGTTGTTGCTGTTTGTACAATCCAGTGAATATAAGTACACCTCTAAATTTCATGTGGATCGTGGCGGGCTCGACTACCTCGGTATGGATAAAATGCTGCATGGCCAGTTGTCGTACACCACGGCACGCTTGCTGCACGGCACGCTCAACTGGGCAGGAGTGAATGAAAAGAAAAGTATCTGGGTGGCTGCAGGCGGCAGTCTATTATTCATGACTGCAAAAGAATTGATCGATGCCCACAACCCGCGCTGGGGCTGGGGCTGGGCAGATGTGGGTGCTAACATTGGCGGTACTGCATTTTGGGCAGCGCAGCAATGGGGCTGGGGCGAGCAGAAATTGCAGTTGAAATTTTCGGGTGTGCCCCGTAGTTATACCGACAAACAGGTCGACGAGCAGATATCAATCCTGTTTGGTTCCGGGGCTGAGCGGGCTATTAAAGATTATAACCAACAAACTTTTTGGCTGAGTGCCAACCTGCACAGCCTTGGTGCTCAAGGGTTGCCCCGGTGGCTGAACCTGGCGGTGGGCATGGGCGGTGAGCACCTGTACGGACAAAAAGAAAACCTCCGCAAGGATCGCACTGGTGCCATTGTATTTGACCGCCGCAATTTGCCGCGCCGCCGCCAATGGTACCTGGCACCGGATATTGACCTAACCAAAATACCCACTAACAGTAAGTTTTTGCGCACCGCATTTTTTGTACTAAACATCATCAAAGTGCCACTGCCTGGCCTTGAACTGACCGATGGCAAGCTTAAAGTAAAGGCACTCGCTTTTTAAAGAAAACGCCCAAACAATTTTGTCTGGGCGTTTTTGTTCCATTGCATTTTTTATTCCCGGTTATACAATTCTGTCCATTTTTTCAGTAGGTCCTCGGCACCTTCGTTTAACTGGCCGGGTAGGAGCCGCCATGCCCAGTTCTTGCTCCCCTGCCCCGGCACATTCATGCGTGCCGATTCATCGAGGCCCATCAGGTCCTGCACGGGCAGGATCGCAGTTTTGGCTACCGATGCATACGCCATCTGCCCCAGTACCAAGTGCACTTCGGCTGCCGAAAGACCGCGGCCAACATATGCTTCCAGCCGCTGGCGGGTAGCATCGTTGGCTTCGGTTGCAAACCAGCCACGCACCGTGTTATTGTCATGCGTACCGGTGTACACCAAAAAGTTGGGATTATAATTATGCGGGATATAATCGGAGCGGGGCATGTCGTCGCCAAAGGCAAACAGGAGGATCTTCATGCCCGGCAGGCGAAACTGGTCGCGCAGATCGGTCACTGCTTTGTTTATTTCGCCCAGGTCTTCGGCCACAAAGGGCAGGCCGCCCAGCGCTTCCTGCACTGCGGTAAAAAAATCGGCGCCAGGCCCGGGTTTCCACTGGCCGCTTTTTGCCGAAGGCGCATCGGCGGGCACTTCCCAGTAATCGGCGAAGGCGCGGAAATGGTCGATGCGTACCAGGTCGAAGAGTTCCGTGTTGTGCCGCAACCGCTCGATCCACCATTGGTAGCCTTGTTCTTTCAATACATCCCAACGAAACACCGGCATGCCCCAAAGCTGCCCATCGTCGGAAAATGCATCGGGTGGGGTACCGGCCACGCCAATCATTTTGCCTTCTTCATCAATTGCAAACAGGTCGCGGTTCGACCACACATCCACCGAATCGTAGCTCAGATAAATAGGCAGGTCGCCCAGCAGCCGGATGCCGTGATCGTTGCAATAACTGCGCAGGTGGTGCCACTGCCGCGAGGCCTGCCATTGCAGCCACGCAATTTTTTCCAACTCCGTTGCATGTGCTACTGTTGCTTTTTTCAGTGCAGCAGCATTGCGTTGTTTTAGGGGCTCGGGCCATTGAAACCAGGCGGCGCCACCCTGTTCTTTTTTCAGTGCAGAAAACAGTGCAAAATCTTCCAGCCAATGCGTTTCTTTTTCTTTAAATGCGGCAAATGCAGCCCTGTCCGCTTCAGATGCAGTTTCCAAGAACCGTTGAAATGCCTGCTCAAAAAGCACTGCTTTTTTTTGTTCCACTACATCATAATCAACCCGCGCCGCAGGCGGCAATTTTGCCCCTTCCATTTCTTCCGGTGTGATCCAGCCATCTTCCATCAGGCTGCGCGGAGAAATAAGCAGGGTATTGAATGCACGGCTGGATATAGAACTATACGGCGAATGCCCCTGGCCTGCTTCGGTAGGGTTAAGGGGCAACAACTGCCAGTATTTTTGGTTGCTGCGAAACAGGAAGTCGGCAAACAACTTGGCTTCGCGGCCCATATCGCCAATGCCAAACGGCGAGGGCAGCGATGAAATGTGCAGCAGCAAACCAGCGCCCCGTTCGTTGTCCAGCACATGGCCTTTCATGATGGCCAGCGGCAAATGAGCAAACAGATCTTTTACGGCAATGCATCCATCCAATTGTGCGCTGGTGCCGTCAAAAATATGGTCCCATGCAATGTCGGCTTCATCAGGCAATTGAATGCTGGTATCGGCCCAATCCAGTTGCAGCACATCGGTCTTTTTTTGCGCAGTACAAAGGGCCGCCGTATGCAGCGGTGCAGCCACCACAAAAACCTGTTGCCGGTGTTTGCGTGCAAACGCAATCACATGATCTTTGTATTGGCCCGTTACTTCCAGCGGGTGGTATTCGCCTTCCGAAAAAATATAAGATTGTTTTTGCCGCAACTGTGCCAGTTCGCGGGTAAGCCACAGTTTGATGCGGCCATCAAAACGAGACTTCCAAAGTTCGGGGATCAGGGTCTCGACCCGCTGGCCATCCATTTCCTGCAAAGCCGCCATGCGCTGGTTGTAATCAACCGGGCGGCGGTTGTCGGGGTCTACCAGGCTCAGGTCCCAAAACTCGCAGCCCTGGTACACATCGGGCACGCCGGGGCAGGTAAATTTCAGCAGCACCTGCACCAGCGAGTTTACAATACCTGCATCGGCAATTCTTTGATGAAAAGGCTGGAAGCTTTTCCAAAACTTACCCCCTTTTTGCAACAGGCTTTTGGCGAATTGGATTGTTGCGCCTTCATATGCCTCATTCGGCGTGGTCCAATTGGAAAAACGCTTGGCTTCCCGCAACGCTTTTTGCATGTATTCGGCCAGGCGATTTTCAAAATCACTTTCATCGCCGCCCGGCATGGGGTAAGCACCGAGTACCGTTTGGTAAATAAAATATTCATCGTTGCCATCGGGACCATCTGCAGTTTTCAGGGGTTTGGCTAAAGCCTGCCATTCGCCCACTTTGGCAATCCACTCCTTGGGCAATTCGGTGAGCACATTTAACCTTGCCCGCACATCTTCGCCGCGTTTGGTATCGTGTGTGGAAGTACCGTTGATTGCCAGCGGCCACTGCTCCTGCCGCTCCTGCATTATTTTATGGAAAGCGGGCACCGACAAGCCAAAAGCTTCGGGTGCATCGCCCACTTCGTTGTGGCCAATAAAGCGGTTGTACGTGTACATTACTGTGTCTTCCACTCCTTTGGCCATCAGCGGGCCGGTAAACTGCATGCATCGTTTGTAAAAATGCGCCGCGTTTTTATTGTACACCTCATCGCGGTGCGGAGGGTAGTGCAGCAGCACATTTTCAAACACCTGCAAAGCTGCTTCTTTTGCATTGCCGCTGCGCCGGATGCGTTGAAAAATCTGGTATACTTCGCCTGCTTCTTCGTGGCTCAGCGGAAAGCTGCTGCCATAGTACCGGTACACCGGGCATTGAATTAAAAACTCGGCCAGTGCCGTTTTCAAATCCTCGCGGTGTATGGATGAAAGCGCCCTGCGATCCACCAAATTCGATTGCATGAACAGGTGGTACAAGTTGGCCAACTCGCCACCCATATGCTCGTACAGGATGTGGTGTTTTTTCTGGTAAATATGTTGCGCAATACTTTGGTGGTCTTCGGTGAGGCGGTGGTAAAACTGCGTGAATGATTTTTCGCCGCCGCTGTAACTAAGTAGGCCATTTACCTGTGCTAAAAAATCGTAACCGCTGCTGCCTTCAATGGGCCACCAATGCGGCATGGGCTCGCCGGGTTCCAGTATTTTTTCAACAACAATGTATGTCTCCTCACCTGTTTTGTGGCGCAGTGCTTCCAGGTATTCGGTAGGATCGTACAAACCATCAATGTGGTCGATGCGCAGGCCTTGAAACACATCGTTAGCCACCAAGTCAAAGATCAAGCGGTGGTGTTCTTCCAGCACATGGCTGTCCTGGATGTTGAGGCAGATAAGCCCATTAACGGTAAAGAACCGTCGAAAATTAATGCGCTGATCAGTTTCCTGCCAATGGCACAATCGGTATTCCTGTTCCTCTGCAATCTGCGTCATCACTGCCTTGTCGGCCGATGCCGCAGCAATGCTGTCATCAATGAATTTTTGCACCGGTTTTGTTTTTTCCAGTGCGGTAAACTGGGTGCGCCATTCGTCCCATTGTGTTGCATACGCCACGGGGCCTTCCACGCTGTGCAGGTCGTCCAGCTGATCGAACAATTGTTCCAGCGCCTGCGGTTTTTTACCATCGCCCTGCTCTAGAATCATGCGGTATGTGCGGGGCTTTACGGGGTAAATGGCATCGTAATATTTCAGGTAAATACGTCCGTTGGAATATTGCAAACCCAGTTCGCCCTGTTCAATCACGGCCTCCAACGAGCTGCCTAAAAACGGCACCATCAGCTTGCCGCCGTGCAGTATGCCACCCGTCCAGGTGATGTCGAAGAAATGATTGTAGCGGCTCCTTTTTCCTTTCTCCAGCACATCAAACAACCACGGATTGCGTACATCAAAAGCCATATGGTTGGGCACAATATCCTGCAACCATCCAATGTCGTCTTTTTGTAGCCGTGCCGATATTTTGCGCAGTTGCTCAATGGTGCCCACCTCGGGGTTGATGCGCAGCGGGTTGGTGCTATCGTAACCGTGGGTGCTGCCGGGCACTGCTTCAAAAATAGGCGAAGCATAGATGGTGCCTACACCCAGTTGGCGCAGGTAATCGTACACCTGCTCCAGGTGGGCCAACGTAAAGTCTTTATGAAATTGTATGCGGTAGGTAGATTTTGGATTGTACATGTTGGTGAAGGGTGAATGATCAATGATGATTCTGCCGTGTTTAAATATTTACTTTTACTGGTTTGTATTTTGTGCCTGCTGCAGGTGCTCGTACACAACCACTGATTCCTGTTGTACGTCAACGTTAGTATCCGCCTTTTCTGGTGCTGCTTTTGGCCCACGCCATTTCGGATCTGCCGAATCAAATATTTTGCGGTAGCCAGCTGCATGCCGCGGTAAGGAAAGAGTTTGCATTTGTTGCGAAAAATTCATCAGGCAAACCACTTCTTTTTTACCCAGACCCCGGCGCAGCACAAGGCAGTTACTTGTCGCATCGGCTTTGGCGTGTACACCAGTCCTGTCGAGGATTTTCAACACTTCGTGTTCCTTGCGTAGTTGAATAATTGCCTGGTAATACTGCAGTGCCGTTTTGTGTGGTTCCTGTTCCAGCAACTGCCATTGCAGTTTGGATGTTTCAAACGTTTCCACCGCTACCGGGTCGGGTGCTTCGCCTTCGGCATGGAAGGCGGCAAATTCGGCCCTGCGACCTTCCCTTACCGCTGCAGCCAACTCGGGGTCGGTATGGCTTACAAAGTACAGGAAGGGATTCGGCTCGCTCCACTCTTCGCCCATAAACAACATCGGCACAAACGGGCTGAGCAACACTGCAGCCGCCATCAGTTTTTGCATTTCAAATGAATGCAGCACGCTGGTGCGTTCGCCCAGCATGCGGTTGCCTACCTGGTCGTGGTTTTGCGAAAAAACAATGAACTGTTTGCCCTCATGATCCCTTGCAGGAATGCCAAATTTTCGTTGCCGGTGCGGCGAATATTGACCATCGTATACATACGCATCATTGTAGGCTTTTGCCAGATGCTCAATGCCTGAAAAGTCGCTGTAGTAACCGGTGCGGCTACCGCCGGCCGCTACCCGCAGCGCATGATGAAATTCATCTACCCACTGCGCATCCATGCCAAAGCCGCCTTGTTTTAAAGGTTTGATGAAACGGGTGTCATTTAAATCGAGTTCAACAATCAGGTAATGCTTATTACCGGTTTCTTCGATTAAATCATCAGTCGCCTTCCTGATCTCCTGCAGCAGGTGCACAGCACTAAAATCTTTGATGGCATGCACGGCATCCAGGCGCAGCGCATCCACACCAAAATCTTTAAACCACATCAACGTATTTTGCACAAAATAGTCCCGCACACCATCGCACCACGCATCATCAAAATTGATGGCGTTGCCCCAGGGTGTTTTGTATTTATCGGTAAAATAAGGGCCGTAAATACCCAGGTAATTGCCTTCGGGGCCCATGTGGTTGTATACCACATCCAGCACCACTGCAATGCCTTGTTGGTGGCAGGCATTTACCAATTGCATCAGCCCTTCAGCGCCGCCATACGTGTTTTGCACAGCATATGGAAACACACCATCATAACCCCAGTTGCGGCCACCCGGAAATTGTGCTACCGGCATGAGCTCAATGGCATTTACACCCAATGATTTTAAGTAAGGCAATTTGCTGATGATGCCACCGAACGTGCCCTCCGGCGTAAAAGTGCCGGTATGCAATTCGTAAATGATGTATTCACCAAGTGCTGGCGCATCCCAACGGACATGCTTAGCCGAAAACTTGGAAAAGTCCAGTGCCTGTGAAGGACCATGCACACCATCCGGTTGCGATACGGAACCTGGGTCGGGGAAAGGTTCACCACCATCAACCGAAAGTTTATAGCGGGTACCATGTTGCAGGCTGCCCGTTTGCAATTGCCAATAACCTTCCGATGCCTGATGCAATTCCTCCGCGGTGTTTTTATCGGTCAGGTGCAGGGTTACACGGCTGGCCGTTGGCGCCCACACTTGTATTGTTGCTGCACCCGCGGCATCAAACCGTACGCCGGGCGCCTTTCTTTTGTTCATGTTCTTTTTTTTGTTGTGCAGTTAATGGGCTTAATAAAACCACCACCGATCGGCCGGCAACCGGCACCAATGAACTGGCGAGGTATTCGGTTTCTTCGTCTTCCACTTCGGCGGTGGCTGTGTCCAGAATCTTGATCCACCGGGTGCCATATATTTCCGAGGGCAACAGGTAATCAAGGCTGTCGTGGTATGCGTTGAAAATGATGTAAAAACTGTCGTCGATAATGTGCTCGCCGCGAGGCCCCACCGACCTCAGTCCGCGGCCGTTTAAATACACCGCCAGCGAACGGGCAAAATCGCTCCGCCAGGCATCTTCACCCATTTCAATGCCTTCGGGTAAAAACCAGGCAATGTCTTCCAGGCCGATGCCTTTAATAGGCTGGCCTTTAAACCAGCGCCTGCGGCAAAACACGGGGTGCTCTTTGCGCAGCTGAATCAGTTTTTGCGTAAAACGGAGCAGGTCTTTATCCGCATCCTGCCAGTCGATCCACGACACTTCATTGTCCTGGCAATAAGCATTATTGTTGCCGCCCTGTGTGCGGCTCAATTCATCGCCGGCCACCAGCATGGGCACACCTTGCGATAAGAAAAGCGTTGCCAAAAAGTTCCGCTTCTGTTGATTGCGTAGTTGCATGATTGCTGCATCATCGGTAGGGCCTTCCACACCGCAGTTCCACGACCGGTTGTGTGTTTCGCCATCGTTGTTGTATTCGCCGTTGGCTTCGTTGTGTTTTTCGTGGTAGCTCACTAGGTCGTGCAGTGTAAAGCCGTCATGTGCAGTAATAAAATTGATGGATGCCGTTGGCCTGCGGTAATCTTCTTTGTACAGGTCGGACGAGCCTGTAAACCGCTCCGCAAATTCTCCTAGCATGCTATCGGCGCCACGCCAGTAATCGCGGATGCAGTCGCGGTATTTGCCATTCCACTCGGCCCAGCCCGGCGGAAATTTACCGACCTGGTAACCGCCTTCGCCAATGTCCCAGGGTTCCGCAATCAGCTTTACCTGCGAGATCACGGGATCCTGGTGGATGATGTCGAAAAATGACCCGAGCCGGTCCACTTCGTGCAACTCACGGGCAAGTGTAGACGCAAGATCAAACCGGAAGCCATCGACATGCATTTCCAGTACCCAGTAGCGCAGGCTGTCCATTATGAGGCGCAGCACGTTTGGCATCATTGCATTCAGCGTGTTGCCTGTGCCGGTATAGTCCATGTAATAGCGCCCATCGGCCAAGCGGTAATACGATGCATTGTCGATGCCGCGGAACGAAAGGGTAGGACCCAACTGGTTGCCTTCGGCAGTGTGGTTGTACACCACGTCAAGAATAACTTCAATGCCGTTGCGGTGCAGCTCTTTTACCATGCTTTTAAATTCGGCTACCTGCTGGCCCGGCCCCGATGTGCTGCTGTAGCGTACATCCGGTGCAAAAAAGCCAATAGAATTATAGCCCCAGTAATTGGTGAGGCCGCGATCAACGAGGTGCCGGTCGGCTACAAAATGATGCACCGGCATCAGTTCTACTGCCGTAATGCCCAGGTCTTTTAGGTACTGAATAGTAACGGGGTGTGCCAGTGCTGCATAAGTGCCGCGCAGGTGCTCCGGAATATCGGGATGCTGGCGGGTAAATCCTTTTAAATGCGCTTCGTAAATGATGCTTTCGTGGTAGGGAATATTGGGCTGCTGCACCCCTTCCCAATCAAAATTGTGATCGATCACCACCGACTTTGGAATGTAAGGCGCACTGTCGGTTTCTGAAAAAGAAAGATCGCCATCGGGGTGGCCCACTTCGTAACCAAACAGCGAATCGTGCCATTGTATGGTGCCGGAAATGGCTTTGGCATATGGGTCGATCAGCAATTTATTGGGGTTAAACCGGTGGCCGTTTTCGGGATCGTATGGACCATAAACGCGGTAGCCGTACAGCTGGCCGGGTTGCAGGCCGGGCACATATACATGCCATACATGGTTGGTGCGTTCTTTTACCCGGATGTTCACCGATTCGTAAGCCGGGTCGTTGGGATCGAACAGGCAAAGGTCTACACCGGTGGCATTTTCTGCATACACGGCGAAGTTGACGCCTTCGTTGTCCCACGTGGCGCCCAATGGAAATGGGTGCCCTGGATACACTGATATTGGGTTCAAGGTGGTAATATTTTGATGATCGTCTGTATTTTCTGCTGCCTGTTGTGGCAAACAGGCATGGCAGTTGGTCAATATTCTTGCCAGCACGCCGGCTGCGCAAAACGGCGCTCTGGCGCCGGGTTTTAGCCCTAAGCCACGCAGTTTGGCGTTAAGCTGAGTAATGTTTTCAACAGCCTAAATTTTTGCACAGGCAAAGCCGGGCTTCTATCTTTGGCACCACGCAAGGATGTGTGCACTGTTTGCCTGCCTGTTTTTTTATGCAAGAAAAAAGTGCCGCTTCTGATTTTATTGCTCAATAAACGCCTATAAATACCCCATGAACGAACAGGAATTTTTGCAGGCAATACAGGCCCAGGCCACCGCATCCGGTATCAACCCGCTGCTGCTGATGTCGGGCATCGAAGGACTATATACCTTCAGGGAAGTGCCCGCCAATGCACTCAATTTCGATCTGCTCGACAACCTCATTCTGACCATTTTTGCGCTGCGCATTGGTGATACTTTTGATGCCATTGCACGGGAAAACCTCGATGCCGAAAACCTGCAGGCCCGGGTTGTGGCCGAGTGGGAGTTGGGTGAGTTTACACCCGAGGAAATAAGCAATAGCGGCGATGCTTTTTTGCAATCGTTTGCGCAAACATTGGGCACCAGCACGCCGGTGCGCCGCTACCACCGCAAGGCGCTGGAAGTAGCTGCCGTTGAAGTGCGCAAAGCACAGCTGCATTTCGACAACAACAGCATTGGTGCCATCACTTTTGCCCTGTGCCAGGGCCAATTAAAAGACAGCCTGCACTTAGCTGCACTGTTCAGCAGGTAAATTGTTTTCTATTTTTTGCTGCTCATTGAGTTGTCGTTATTTCAGTGCGGTCAGTTGTTTGTTTTGCCTCAATGCCTGACGTAAGTCACCGCTTTTGCTGCCTGTAGTTTGTACCTTTTGCATGGCTTTTTATCATCCTTCAATCTATTGCCATGAAAAAGATTTTATTGGCGTTTGACGGAACAGCCTTTTCAGAAGGGACGTTTAGTTTTATTCGCCAACTCAACGAACGGCAGCCTATCCTGGCCGTTGCCGTGTTTGTACCGCAGGTAAGTTTTGCATCGCTGTGGAGCTATGGTGCAGCCGCCGGCGGCCCAGATTTTATTCCCCTGCTCGAACAATCGGAAGCCGACCAGGTGCAGGAAAATATCCATCGTTTTGAAACGCTTTGTACGCAACACAACATCCGCCATTCGGTGCACAAACATTTCTATGATTTTGCACTGCCCGAACTAAAAGAAGAATCGCGCTTTGCTGACTTGCTGGTGTTAAGCAGCGAAAAGTTTTACCAGCAATGGGGCACCGATGAAGCTGCAAGTTTTTTACGCGATGTGGTGCATGCTGCCGAATGCCCGGTGGTGATTGTGCCGGAGCATTTTGTTTTTCCGGGTAAAAACATTTTGGCTTATGATGGCAGCGCATCTTCGGTGTATGCCATCAAGCAGTTTGCATACCTGTTTCCGGAATTGCTGGCCAATAAATCGTTGCTGGTTTATTTAAAAGAAGACACGGAATCTGCCATTCCTGCGCAGGGACAAATCAGCGAATTGGCAGGTGCACATTTTCCCAACCTCGAACAAATAGGCCTGCACATGGCGCCACGGAAGGAGTTCAGCCAATGGGTTGCCGAAAACGACGATGCCATACTGGTATGTGGTGCATTCGGCCGTTCTATTGTTTCGCAGTTGTTCCGCAAAAGCTTTGTTTCCGATGTTATTGAAGTACACAAGCTGCCGGTGTTTATTGCGCACAAGTAGTGTTGGGGAAGATGATAGATGGTTGAGCACAGACTAAAGACTACAGATTACAAATTATAGATTTTAGACTGGAAACGAATGGTAGTGGATAGATGCCTGCTGTGTTGAATTGCGTCTTGTTTATTATCTCTTGTCTATCATCTATCATCTCCCATCCATCATCTTCTATTTTCTTCCTACATTCAGGAAAGTTTTCTTCATGAATGCCGCAACTCGGCCCACCCTTTCCTTTACCCGTGCAGCAGCGCTGCAGCAAATTGAGAACACACCGCTTTGGGACGTGGTTGTTATTGGCGGTGGTGCTACCGGATTGGGCATTGCGGTGGATGCCGCAAATCGCGGTTTAAAGATTTTATTACTCGAACGTTTTGATTTTGCGCAGGGCACGTCCAGTCGCAGCACCAAATTGGTTCATGGCGGTGTACGTTACCTGGCACAAGGCCAATTGGGGCTTGTGTTTGAAGCCTTGCGTGAACGGGGGTACCTGTTGCGCAATGCAACACATCTGGTGCGCAAACAAAGCTTTATAATTCCTTGTTACAACCGCAGTTCGCTGGCCAAATATTGGGCTGGTTTAAAGCTGTATGACTGGCTTTCGGTGCAGCATAGTTTTGGCGCATCGCAATGGCTTTCGACAGCGCAGGTGGCTGCCCTTTTGCCCGGTGTGCAATCCAATCATTTGTGTGGCGGCATACAGTATTTCGATGGGCAGTTTGATGATGCGCGGCTGGCACTCAATTTAGCCCAAACAGCTGCGGAGCAGGGCGCTGCATTAATCAACTATATTTCGGTGGAGCGGCTGCTGAAAAAGGGCAGCCTTGTAAGTGGTGTGGAAGCAAAAGATTCTGAAACCGGGCGCATTTATGAAATACCTGCAAAAGTTGTGATCAATGCAACCGGTGTTTTTGTGGATGCATTGATGCAGATGGATGCACCCGAAACGAAATCATGGGTGCGGCCCAGCCAGGGCATTCACCTGGTGCTGGAGCGTTCTTTTCTTCCGGGCAATGCGGCGCTGATGATACCGCAAACATCCGACGGCCGCGTGTTGTTTGCGCTGCCCTGGTACAACCGGCTGCTGGTGGGCACAACCGATACACCATTGCACCAACATTCGTTTGAACCCAAGGCTTTGGATGAAGAAATTGATTTTGTGTTGCACAACGTGGCGCAGTACCTAACGCATATCCCTACCCGAAAAGATGTGCAAAGTGTGTTTGCAGGATTGCGGCCGCTGGCTGCACCACAGGACGGTACCAGCAAAACAAAGGAAATTTCCCGCAGCCATAAATTGCTGGTGGCGCCATCGGGGCTCATCACCATCACCGGCGGTAAATGGACCACCTATCGGAAAATGGCCGAAGACGCAGTGAATGCAGCCATTAAAGTTGGTGGCTTTAATCCTGTGGTTTGCACTACCAAAAATTTACTCATACATGGCTGTACATCTGCACCCCAAACAAGCCACTGGAGTATTTATGGTTCCGATGCCAGCGCCATACAAGATTTGCTGCAGCAACATCCTGAATGGCAGCAAAAAATTGCTGCAGGCCATCCCTACACAGTTGCCGAAGTAATATGGGCGGTGCGCCACGAAATGGCCCGCACTGTTGCCGATGTTTTGGCCCGCAGGCTACGCCTCCTGTTTTTAGATGCGGCTGCCGCTACTGAAGCAGCACAATTGGTGGCCCGCATCATGGCTATAGAACTGGCACAAAATGAAGCCTGGGAAAAGGGCCAGATCATTGCTTTTGCCGAACTCGCCAGGCACTACCTGCCCGATGCCGTGCCGGTTTCCAACGCCGCAATTATGAGTCAGGAAAAGTAAGGACCGGAGCGGTGGATTTTTGCTTACGCTAATCTTTTTTCAGGAATAAAAAAAGGTCCTATCTTTTTCACTCTTATTGCCCACTTAATTTGCTACGATGAGCTTGCCACCTTATATCCTGTCGCTTGACCAGGGTACTACTTCTTCACGTGCCCTGCTGTTCAATCATGCCGGCGAAATTGTTTCGCTGGCGCAAAAAGAATTTACACAGATATACCCGCAAGCCGGTTGGGTGGAGCACGACCCTGCCGAAATATGGAGCACACAGGCATCGGTGGCTACCGAAGCTATCTTAAAAGCCGGCGCTAGTCCCACAGATATTGCTGCTATTGGCATCACCAACCAGCGTGAAACTACAATTGTGTGGGATCGCAATACGGGCAATGCCATTTGCAATGCTATTGTGTGGCAGGACCGGCGCACCGCAGCCTTTTGCGACCAACTGCAGCAGGAAGGCCAGCTGCAAATCATCCGCGACAAAACCGGGCTGGTGATCGACGCATATTTTTCTGCCACCAAACTGCACTGGATTTTAAACAATGTGGAAGGTGCACGCCAGCGTGCAGAAAAGGGAGAATTGCTTTTTGGTACGGTCGATAGTTGGCTGGTATGGAATCTTACCGGTGGCGAAGTGCATATTACCGATGTTACCAACGCATCGCGAACCTTGTTGTTCAACATACATACGCTGCAGTGGGATGATGAATTGTTGCAGCTTTTTGGCGTACCGCGTTGCATGCTGCCCGAGGTCAAATCTTCTTCTGAATTGTATGGCCATACTGCTGGACGTTTGTTGGCGCACCGCATTCCCATTGCCGGCATTGCCGGCGATCAGCAGGCGGCACTTTTTGGCCAGCAATGCACCCGCCCGGGTATGGTAAAAAACACGTACGGCACGGGCTGTTTTATGCTGATGAATATTGGCAGCCAGCCAGTGCTGTCGCAAAATAATTTGCTGACCACCGTAGCCTGGAAAATTGGCAACGAAGTGCAGTATGCGCTGGAAGGAAGCATTTTTATTGGCGGCGCCGTAGTGCAGTGGTTGCGCGACGGATTGGGACTGATCGCAACTGCTGCCGAAGTGGAAAACCTTGCGCAGGCAGTGTCCCACACCGACGGTGTTTATTTAGTGCCTGCATTTGCAGGCCTGGGCGCACCCCACTGGAACGGCCATGCACGGGGCATAGTGGTGGGCCTTACCCGCGGCACTACCGATGCGCACCTGGCAAGGGCTGCGCTGGAAAGCATTGCTTTTCAAACCGGCGATGTGCTGCAATGTATGGAACGTGATGCAGGCAAACCCGTTACCGAATTGCGGGTGGATGGCGGCGCTACGGCAAACAACCTGCTGATGCAGATACAGGCCGATGTGCTGCAAACATCCGTAGTGCGGCCGCAGGTATCCGAAACAACAGCTATGGGTGCTGCGTTCCTAGCCGGCCTCGCCGTTGGTTTTTGGAAAGACTTATCCTCACTGGAACAACAATGGAAAATAGACCAACAATTTACCCCGCAACCCAGTGAAAACCGGGACGCTTGGCTGCAAGGCTGGCAACGGGCTGTAAAGGCTTGCCTGGCCTGGGCGGAAGGATAGGAAGTAACAATGACAGATGATGGATGATTGATGATGGAGGAAAGACAGGAGACAATAGATAATAGACAATAGATAAGAAATATTAGTCAAGAGGCAGGACGCAATTCTTTACGCCTTGCGTCTACACGCCGAAATTGGTTTTAGTCTAAAATCTAATGTCTATAGTCTATCATCTCTCGTCTACTATCTCAACTCCATTTGCTCCTAATAAACAACAACAATATGTCTGAATTTTCGGCTGAACTACTGGGCACTTTCCTGCTGATATTATTGGGCAACGGGGTAGTGGCCAACACTGTTTTAAAGGACACGAAAGGGCACAATGGCGGCTGGATCGCCATCACCACCGGCTGGGCACTGGCCGTGTTTGTAGGGGTGGTTATCGCGGCACCTTACAGTGGCGCACACCTCAATCCTGCCGTTACTTTGGGCCTGGCCATTGCCGGTAAATTTGCCTGGGGAAAAGTGGCCCTGTATATGCTGGCGCAATTGCTTGGATCAATGCTCGGTGCGTTCTTCGTGTGGGTGGTTTATTATCATCATTTCAACGCCACAGCCGAACCCGATACCTGTCTTGCCGTGTTTTGCACGGGGCCTGCCATACGCCACCGCACTTTTAATTTGCTGAGCGAAATAGTAGGCACATTCGTGCTGGTTTTCGTGGTATTTTATTTTACACAAGGCGAAATGGGTAACGATAAAACACCAGTAGGATTGGGTTCATTAGGCGCAGTGCCCGTTGCCTTCCTGGTGTGGGCCATTGGTTTGGGGCTGGGCGGCACTACCGGTTATGCCATCAACCCTGTTCGCGACCTGGGGCCGCGCCTGGTTCATGCCGTGTTGCCCATACGCACCAAAGGCACATCCAACTGGGCCTATGCATGGGTGCCTATAATCGGCCCATTGGTTGGTGCAGCGGTTGCTGCTTTGCTTTACTTTTTGGTACGGGTAAATTAAGAGGCTAGGTGTACCGGCAATGCGTAACCGAAAAGTAATATTTGCTGCGGTTGTTGGTTGTTACTTTTGAGCCCGATGACTGTTCACCCTAATCCAAGCTCGATGTTTAGAATTTGTTTAGTGCTCCTGGCCTTGGTGGCAACCCAGTGCAATCCTGTACGCAACACAGCGCAAATGAAATCACCCTCTTTGGACCTGCAGGGCCACCGCGGTGCCCGTGGCCTGCTGCCCGAAAATACCATTCCGTCCATGCTGCGTGCCATTGATTTGGGTGCAACTACACTAGAACTGGATGTGGTGATCAGCGGCGATAAAAAAGTGGTGGTGTCGCACGATCATTATTTTCATGAACACATTACCACTGCACCGGATGGCAGCACGTTTGACCGTGCCACGGCCACCAGCCATTTGTTGTATCAAATGCCGTACGACAGCATCCGCAAATACGACGTAGGATTAAAACCGCATCCCAGCTTTCCGCAGCAGGAGAAAATGGCCGTGTACAAACCACTGCTTTCCGAGCTGTTGCAGGCCTGCGAACAACATGCAAAAGCAAAAGGTAAAAGCGTTCGGTATAACATTGAGATCAAATCCTCTGCCAGCGGCGATGGCACCCGCCACCCTGCGCCGCCCGAGTTTGTAACCCTGGTACTGGATGTTTTGCGGCAGCAAAAAGTAATGGACCATGCATATATCCAATCGTTTGATGTGCGGCCGCTGCAATACCTGCACCAACAGCATCCGGGTGTGACGGTTTCGTACCTGGTGGAAGCATCAAAAGAGCCACTGGAAAGCCAACTCGCAAAGCTTGGTTTTGTTCCCGCCATTTACAGTCCGCATTTCTCTATTGTTACCAAAGAACTGGTGCAGCAAGTGCGTGCCAAAGGCATGAAGATAGTGCCCTGGACCGTGAACGAACTGGCGCAGATGCAGCAACTGGTTGACGCCGGTGTGGATGGTATTATTTCCGATTATCCAAATTTATTCAGCCAACTGGTGCCGGCTAAATAACCGCGTTGAATCAGTATTCTTTTTGCGGTATTTGTCACATAAAAATTGCAGTAAAATTGATGCCGCAGTTTAGATGTTTCTTTATAAAAAAATGCAACGCCAAATAATCGGCGTTGCATTTTCAATTCTATAAAAAGACCGACTACTTTTTTGGATTGGTAGCCACGTTAAACTCTTGTCCTTCGCCGCGGATGGCAGTGATGTAATGATTGCCGTGAATATCGCTGAAATGCAGTTGCACCACGTAGCGGCATTGCACCAAAGGCAACCCTTTTGAAATGCCGGTTACAATAAACAGGTCTTCGGTTTCGATGCGCACCGGGAAAAAGCGATCGTCCAGAAAGTCAATATCCGGCGTGCTGGTCACCACTTTTTCCAGCACCGCTGCAGCACCCAGGTTTTGCAGTTTTATATCAATGCGATTAATGTTTTCATTCAGGCTGACGCCCACCGCTGCAAACTGTGGCTGCACCGCGGTGCGGATGCGTTCGAGCAGCAGGTTGTATTCTTCGGATTGGTTTTTGGCCTGCACCTGAAGCTTGTCGATTGTTTTTTTATGCCGCCTGCATTGTACGGCCAGGTATAAACTCAGTATCAGTGAAACTGCGCCAGTGGCAAGGCCCACTGGGACTAAAAGCGCGGTAGTGGACATTCAGGTACGTTTAAGACAAAACTATCTGCTTTATCGGAAAGCAGAAATGACACAGCGGTTTTTTTTACATATCTATACAGTCTGCACAAATTGCAATCATTTTTTAAGTGTAAACTATTGAAATGTATCACAGTGCGTTTCAACAGCTTTTTTCCGTTAATGACCAAAGGTTAGGCTTCGCCGTTCTCCTTGGGTTGTGCAGCCAGCAGTCGTTCGGTAATGACCTGCACAAATGCATTTTTGGGCAACGCGCCGCGTTGCATCATGGGGCTGCCTTCAACGGGAATAAATAAAAATGTGGGGATGCTTTGAATGCCAAACAAACCGGAAAGTTCCTGCTCGGCATCGGTGTCAATTTTATAAATGTCCACCTGGTCTTTGTATTCTTCCGAAAGTTCTTCCAGCACCGGCGCCACTGCTTTGCAGGGACCGCACCAGTCGGCATAAAAATCAATGATGGCCGGCCGGCTGCCCTTGAACTGCCATTCGTTGCCTGTTTCGTAATCAAAAATTTCGGCGCGGAATTCGGCTGCCGTCATTTTTTTTGTTGCCATGAGCTTTAGGTTTCGGGTGTTTAATGCCCAAATGTAGCCCTTTCGCATTTGCCGGGTTTTTTTGCGGTCCATTTTTATAAAACTGTCATTCTTTTCATGCTAAAAGAATGAGGCGTATTTAAAACGGCCCTGCGGTTAAAATAAGGGTGCATTGCCCTAATTTGTGTGCAAAGAACCCGCTATGCGCTTACCTTTTTTATTGCTCTTTTCCCTCTTCAGCATTCAACTTCTTTTTGCACAAAAGCCCGAACCGGCAGCCGCTGATAAAACGGCAACCGGCATTGCTGCATTTACTAAGGGCATGCAATCTATTCCCGGTTATTTTCCGCTGTACTGGGATGCCCAGAAAGGCCGCATGTTTTTGGAAATAGATAAATGGAACCTCGAGTTTTTGTATTACCCGTCACTTGCTGCGGGTATGGGCTCAAACGATATTGGCCTCGACCGCGGCCGCATGGGCCAGCAATACGTGGTGCAATGGGAGCGGTCGGGAAATAAAGTACTGCTGGTGGCACAGAACTACGATTACCGCGCCAACACAACCAGCGAAATGGAGCGCCGTGCAGTGGCCGAATCCTTTGCCCGGTCTGTGTTGTGGGGTTTTGAAGTAGCCGCACAGGAAGGTGGCAAAGTACTGATCGACGGCACGCCGTTCTTTTTACAACAAGATGCAGTTGGTGCTGCACAAGCCATTGCCCGTACAAGGCAGGGCAACTACCGCATCGATCCGTTGCGCAGTGCGTTTTATTTACCCATGACCAAAAACTTTCCCCAAAACACAGAGGTGGAAGTAACGACTACCTGGACAGGGGAGGGTGCCGGTGCTTACCTGCGCCAGGTGGTGCCCGTGCCGGGTGCCGTTACGCTGCGGCAGCATTTTTCATTTGTACAACTGCCCGATGGCGACTACAAGCCGCGGGTATTTGATCCCCGCACCGGCAGCGGCTATATTTCCTATTTCGACTATGCCACACCGGTAGATCAGCCCATCGAAAAGCGTTTTATCCGCCGCCATCGTTTGGAAAAGCGGGACCCTGCCGCAGCCATGAGCGAAGCGGTAAAACCTATAATTTATTATGTCGATCCGGGTACGCCGGAACCCATCCGCACTGCATTGGTTGAAGGAACTAAATGGTGGAATACCGCATTTGAAGCTGCTGGTTATAAAAATGCATTCCAGGTGCAGTTGTTGCCACCCGATGCCGACCCAATGGACATTCGGTATAACCTGGTGCAATGGGTGCACCGCAGCACCCGCGGCTGGTCGTACGGCGGCGGCATTACCGACCCGCGCACCGGCGAGATCATCAAAGGAAAAGTAACGCTGGGTTCTTTGCGGGTTCGGCAGGACCTGCTGATTGCACAAGGGCTGCTGGCTGATTTTGAAGACGGCAAACAACTGTCGCCGCAAATTATGGAGCTGTGCATGGCACGGATGCGCCAGCTGGCGGCACACGAAGTGGGCCACACACTGGGCCTGCCGCACAACTATATTGCCAGTACGCAGGGCCGTGCATCGGTGATGGATTACCCGCATCCTTTGGCAAAACTGGATGCGCAGGGAAATGTTGATCTGTCCGATGCTTATGCCGAAGGTATTGGTGAGTGGGATAAAGCGGCGGTGACAATGGCTTATGCCCAGTTTGCGCAAGGCGCCGATGAACAAAAAGAGTTGTCGAAACTGGTAGAACAATACCATCAGAAAGGATTGAGCTTTATGGCCGACCAGGATGCACGGCCTGCAGGTAGTGCACACCCGGCAGTGCACCTGTGGGATAATGGCAGCAGTGCCGTTGCAGAACTGGACCGCGTTATGAAACTGCGGACCGCTGTGCTCCGCAATTTTTCGGAAAAAAAGATACCGATAGGTGCACCGTTGGCCACGCTGGAAGAAATGCTGGTGCCCATTTACCTGATGCACCGCTACCAAGCCGAAGCCGCTGCCAAAGTACTGGGCGGCGTGACCTACACTTATGCACTGCGTGGCGATGGGCAAAAGCCGGTAGTAATGGTGCCGGCAAAAGAGCAGTGGGGTGCATTAGATGCTTTGCTTAAAACAATTAGCCCGGAGCAACTGGCCCTACCGGAAAAAGCGTTGCAACTGATTCCGCCGCGGCCCTATGGCTATGATAAAAATGAGCGGGAAACATTTAGCGGTAATACCGGCCTTACGTTCGACCCGGTGGCACCCGCAGCCGTTGCTGCTAACATGACCCTGAGCTTTGTGCTGCACCCCGAACGGGCTGCACGGCTGGTGGCGCACAGTGCTCTTTACCCGGAGCTGCCTTCGCTGGAAGCAGTGATCGACCGCATTGTAACGGCTACCATAAAAGCACCCACAAAAAGCGGTTATGCAGCACTGTTACAGCAGTCGGTAAACAACCAGGTGCTGAAGCAATTGCTGCTACTGGCCAATAACAAAGATGCGATGCCGCAGGTGCAGGCCATTGCAGGCATTAAGCTGTCCGAATTGAAACAATGGCTAACAGCGGCACCGGCGAAAGACGTAGCGTGGAGAGCGTATTACCGCTATACACTCAATCAAATCAAAGAGCTGGAAGCCGGTGGCGAAAAGCTTACCGTGCCGGGCACTTTACCCATACCAGATGGGGCACCGATTGGCGCGACTGATGAAGATTGGTTGAACTGCAGTGCCGGTAATTAAAGAAAATGTAACTCCGTCATTGCGAGGCGCCTTAGGCACTTTGTAATTTTTGCATCTCTTGCGCCGAAGCAATCTCCTGCTATCCTTCAGATTCATGCTAATCGTTTCAATAGAAAGCTATGGGTGCGTTGGGTTGCAGGAGATTGCTTCGGCGCAAGAGTTATCTGGCAGTTCAGTTGCTCGTGTAGCGCCTCGCAATGACGTACAAAAGCCCGGATTGTCGTTCCGGGCTTTTGTTTTTCATAAATACAATTTTGGTTAAAAACTCCGCTGGTAGTGCTGCCGTAGGTGTTGTACCAGGTCACTTTCAATTTGCTGCATCAGGTCTTCCACAATCTCGTCTTCGCGGGGCACCCTGATGTCTTCAGGTTTGTTGTTTTTGATCAACTCTTTATCGGTAGTGCTCAGTGCTCGTTCGTCGCCGGTGTAGGTTACAAACTTTGCTTCGCGGCGGTGCTCACCCCGGAATTCATCATTCCACAAAATCCGTCCGCCGGCATCGCGGGTAGTTAAAAACAAGGAAGCTTCCGACACCAACATGCGCCGGGTAGTGGCGATCCTGGCCTTTACGGTAGCGTATTCTTTTACCACCGAATCTTTTTTATACACCGTTTCTTTTACCACCACTTCTTTTTGCACGGTGCGGGTTTCGGATTGGTCGTATGGGCGGCCAATAACCAGGCGGCTCATGCGCATTTCCAAAATTTCGTCGGGCACAATGTCGCGGCTGCGGCCTTCCCATTCAGTAATAAAACGCACAAACTCGCTGCCCGAATGTATGTTCAGCTTGCGCACCAGCCGGTCCTGGAAATTGCGCATCTGGTATGATGAGTTGCTGTAATAATAATTGGAACCCTGCAGGTCGATGGGCACCACTAATATTTTTAAGGTAGCCATATCGAGGGCATATTGCACCTGCTTCTTAATATCCACATCATTGGGTTTCAGGCGCTGTGCTGCCTGGTATTCGCGGTACGCCTCGCGGTAGCCGGTAATGGTTTCGTCGTCCATCCATTTTTCGGCACGCTCCAGCCGCACATCGGCGGCTTTGTTGCGGTAGGTTTCCACAAAGCTGGCGTAATCGGTAGCGGCCACTGCACGGGCTGCGGCCGGCACCTGCTGCACCGAATGGTACAGTTGCTGCAGGTTGGCGTACTGGCGGTAGGCCTGCTCGTAGCGGTTTTCCGAAGCACTGTTCAGCACGGTGCGGATCTCGCCTTCCTGCCGGGCCACCGCTTCGCGGTAGGCATCTTTTAAAATAGATTTGGCTGTGGCGTCGTTGGGTTCTTTTTGCAGCTTGCGGATGGAGCGTTCGATGGCCTCGGCATAGTTGCCGCGGTCGTACATTTTTTGCGCCGACTTGCAGGCCGCAAAAGCAAACAGGAACAAAACAGCAGTTATGTAGATTTTGGTCATGGTAGAACGGTTTTATATATAGGAGTATTTGGAACGGATAAAGTTACAGGAGGCGGAATGAATTAAGAAAGCGTTAGGAGATTTACGATTTACGATTTTGGGATTGACGATTGAAACAGCCAATTAAAAGGGGGAAAATTAATTTAGGCCGGAGGCCGAAATCCGAAATCTGAAATCCCAAAATCGTAAATCGTAAATCGTCAATCCCAGATCTCCTAATCTACCTGCACCCGCTTCAATTGTATATTCGTTACTGGTGAAACGATGAGCGGGAATTTTTCGATGATCACGTTGCTCACATCGAGGCCAAAGCCACGCTCCTCCGAAAGGCTGCGTTCCTTGAGCCAGAAATACATTTTCATCACCAGGCGTTCCAGGAACGGCAGGTCGTTGTCCTGGCTCAGGTATTTTTCCATAACAATAAAAGTAAAATCGCCCACCGTGTTGCTGCGTTCCAGGCTTTCGTAGCGGCTGGTGATGTTTACTTCTTTGTTCTTCACCAGGTCTTCCACCACCTTGCGGAACATGAGGTTGATGCGCGGCTGCACCCGGAAGCCCAGGCGAAACTCCACGCGGATGATGTCGTTTGGAATGATGTGGTCTACTTTATATTCCATGGTATAAGGCTCGTCCAGTGTGTCGACATGTACAAACCAGTATATATCCGACCGTTTGGGTTTTTTGTTTAAAATGGAATAAATAATCTTATGCTCAATTTCCTTGGGGTTATCGGCCGAGGTAAGGTATACCAGGTGCGTGGCATATTTGGGCACGGAGCGGTCGTTGCTCAACTCCTGGATCTTAGGAATATAGCTTTCCAGCCGCACAAACTCCACGTAGCGGTTTTTGATCTTGCGGGCTTTAAACCAGGAGTACATTACGAGGAACATCACGCCGCCAATAAGCAGGGTAATGTAACCGCCATGTGCAAATTTTTCCATCAATGCCGTCAGGAACAGTATTTCGATGGCCGTGTAAAAAACAAGAAACAGCCAAATGTAAATGGGCTTGATACGCCGCGACACCATGTAGTTGGAAAACAGCACGGTGGTCATAAGCATGGTTACCACAATGGCCAAACCATAGGCTGCTTCCATACGGCTAGAGGTGCGGAAATACAGTACTACGCCCACACAACCCAAAAACATCAGGAAGTTGAGCGAAGGAATGAACAGTTGACCACGTTCCTCGGAGGGATAATTGATGCGCAGCTTGGGCCAAAGGTTGAGGCGCATGGCTTCGGAAATCAGGGTAAACGAACCCGAGATCATGGCCTGGCTGGCAATGATGGCGGCCACGGTGGCAATCACCACACCGGGAATAATAAACCACTGGGGCATCAGGTCGTAAAAAGCATTGATGCCCAACTGCTCTTTTACTGCTGGCGAAACGGTAAGGTCGCGGTGGTAGTGTAGGAGTGAGGCGCCCTGCCCCAGGTAGTTGAGGATGAGGCAGCTTTTCACAAAAATCCAGGTAACCCTGATGTTGCTGCGGCCACAATGACCCAGGTCGCTGTACAGTGCCTCGGCACCGGTGGTACAAAGGAATACGGCACCCAGCAGCCACAGGGCGTTGGGGTAAGCGCTTACAAATTGAAAAGCATAGTGCGGGCTAAAGGCTTTTAAAATGCTCCAGTCATCGGAAAGGTGCGATATGCCCAGCACCGCCAGCATGGAAAACCAAACCGCCATGACCGGCCCAAAAAAGCGGCCGATGGATGCGGTGCCAAATTGCTGCAGGAAAAAAAACAGCGCCAGGATGACCAGTACGATGTAAACAATATAATGATCGATGGCTCGGAACTGCGGCAACTCCCGCAAGCCTTCGACGGCAGATGTAATGGAAATGGGCGGTGTAATAATACCATCGGCCAAAAGTGCGGCTCCGCCAATCATGGCCGGCATTACCAGCCACCGCCTGTGCCGGCGCACCAGGGCATACAGTGCAAAGGTGCCCCCTTCACCCCGGTTATCGGCTTTCAATACCAGCAATACATACTTAACGGTGGTTTGCAGCGTAATGGTCCAGATGATGCAGGACAGGCTGCCAATGATCAGTTCGTCGGTAATGGTACGGCCGTTGATGATGGCGTTGTAAACATAGAGGGGCGAGGTGCCGATATCGCCGTAAATAATTCCAAGTGCTACAATCAGTCCGGCGGTCGTTACGCGGTTTAAAGGAATTCTCACCTGTGGTTTTTTTCAATAGCTTAAAAACGGGGGCCACGAAGGGCTGAAATTAATGTTAAAACTAATAAAGAAAAACAAGCAGGGGCTTTGTTTCGTTTATAGCTCGGCGGCAAGCCCCAAACAGGCGCATCCCATTTTAAATTTTAGCGTCTTAGTAAGTAGGCAATAGGCTAATTTTAAAACGCAAACGACTATTTATGAACGTAAAGCAGGTGGTTCTTTTTTCCTTTTTTCTCCTTTCCCTATCGGCCGGGTTTGCGCAGCGGATCGTGTATTCGCAGCCCGACCGCGACGAAACCCGCCGCATGAACTTCGAGGTGATCGGTAAGGTGGGTCCTAATTTTTTGGTGTATAAAAATTTTTCCGGCAAAAATTATATTGGCGTTTACAACAACGACATGGTGCAAACCGAACGGGTGCTGCACGACTATATCCCGTACGACCGGCTGATCAATGTTGACTTTTTTCCCTATGCCAACCATGCATGGATGGTGTACCAGTACCAGCGCCGCAACGTGGTGTACTGCGAGGCCGTGCAGGTAGACGGCATGGGTAAAAAGGCAAGCGATGTGGTTCACCTCGATACCACGCATATTGGTTTTGGTGGCGGTAACCGCATTTACTCGGCCATTTCCTCCGACGATCGCAACAACATCATGTTGTTTAAAATAAACAGCCGCAACAAAGAGCTGTACCAGATCACCACGCTCCTGTTCAACAAAGACCTGGCCTTGCAGAAGCGCAGCCAGTTTCCGCTGGCCATGAAAGACCGTGATGATTTCCTGGATAAATTCAACGTGGACAACGAAGGCGACCTGGTGTTTACCCGCTTTACCCGCAACAACAACGACAACCTGGTGCAAACCCAACTGATGTGGAAGCCCGCCGCTGCCGATACGATTACCATCATCCCGGTGCCGCATGAAGGCATGTTCCTCGACGAGCCGCATATTAAAGTGGACAATGCCAACAAGCGCTATTTTCTTACTTCATTTTATTACAAACAGCGCCGCGGCAACATTGAAGGCTTTTATTTTTTTAATTGGGATAAAACAACGGGCAACCCGGTAATGCAAAACGCCGTGGCCCTGAGCGACGAGCTGCGCAACGAGGCCCGCGGTGAAGCGTCGGTAAAAACAGCCTTCAACGATTATTTTATCCGAAACATTATTGTAAAACGCGATGGCGGGTTCCTGATCGGTGCCGAATCGTATTATACCACTTCACGGTTCAACAACTGGAACCGTTGGAACTACCTCTATGGCATGCCCATGAGTACGTTTGATTATTACTCATATTCGCCGCTGTACAATAGCTGGTACTACCGCAACCAGGGCTGGGGCCGCAACCAGGCGGTGCGCCATCATGCCGATAATATTACCATCATGTCGTTCGACAACGGCGGCAAACCCGAATGGAATGCCGTGATCCACAAAGGCCAGTTCGACGATGAATCGGACGACCGCATTTCGTACGCCATGATGCTTACCGGCAGCCAAGCGCATTTCCTCTTCAATCAGGAAGAAAAGCGTTCGCTGTTGCTCAACGATTTTACCCTCAATGCCGATGGCGACATCAGCCGCAACCCCACATTAAAGAACCTGGACAAGGGTTACGAATTTATGCCCAAGTTCGGCAAACAGGTGGCGGCCCGCACCATGGTTATTCCCTGCTATTACCGCAACTACATTTGCTTTGCTAAAGTGGAGTTTAATTAATAGCATTGCCGCGTGATAGCGCTGTTTAAACAAAAATCGCCGGCCAACCTGGTGATGTTGCTGATATTTGGCCTGCTGATAAAAATGCCGTACCTGCTGCAACCTGCTTCCTTGCCCGGCACCCTGCCGGGTGGGCTCTTATTCCAGGGTTTGCTGCAGGTGCTGGCTGGGGGCAACCCGCATTCCCTTACCGCCGCACTGGTTGCATTTGCCCTGCTGTATAGCCAGGCACTGATGATCAATTACGGCGTAAACGAGCACCGGCTCACGCAAAAGTTTACCTTTTTGCCGGGCATGGCTTACCTGCTTACCACCTCGCTGGTGCCGGAGTGGAACTTGCTGTCGCCGCCGCTGGTAGCGTCCACGCTCATCATCTGGGCCATCTTAAAACTGTTTCGCACTTACAACCAGCAGGAGGTGCTGGGCACCTTGTTCAACACCGGGCTCATCGTGGGGGCCGCTTCGATGGTATTTTTCCCATCGGTTGCTTTTTTGTTGTGCCTGCTCCTGGGCATACTCATTTTGCGGCCGTTCCGGGTAAATGAGCTGCTGCTTTTTTTGATGGGTGCCCTTACGCCTTATTATTTCTACGCCGTTTACCTGTTCCTCAACGACAGCCTGCAGTTGCAAACACTGTTTCCGCCCATTCATATTGATCTGCCCCAGGTGGGTCAATCCATCAGGCTGGCGGTGGCTGCTGGTTTTCTCACCATTCCATTTATGGTGGGCTCCTGGCATATACAGGCACAGCTCCGCAAAATGCTGATCCAGGTGCGTAAGTACTGGACCATCGTGTTGTTTTACCTGTTGTTGGCCCTGCTGGTGCCTTTTATTAATAGCAATGCATCGCTGCACAACTGGGTGCTGGCACTGCCCGCCTTTGCAGCCTTTCATGCCTGCGCTTACCTGTATCCAACCAAAAAATGGGTGGCGCCACTGATGTTTTGGGGCACCGTGGCTTTTGTGGTGGCGCAGCAATATGGACTGTTGCATTTTAAAGGTCTGTAGCTTTGAGTTGGTAATTTGTAGTTGGGCTTCAAATAATGAAGTGTTATTGTATTATTAGTAAGTCAACTCAATTGCTGAAAACTTTTGACAATGCATTAATCAACTAACTACCCACTACCAACCATAAACTACCAACTACCCTTTATCTTCGCACTTCAATTTTTCGATATGAAATTTGGCGTTGTTGTTTTTCCCGGTTCCAACTGCGACCGCGATATATATGAAGCTTTAAAAAATGACCTGGGTCAGGAAGCCGAAATGCTGTGGCACAAAAATGCCGGCCTCGAAGGTTTTACCACCGACGACTGCATTGTGCTGCCCGGCGGTTTCTCGTACGGCGATTACCTGCGCACCGGCGCCATTGCCCGCTTTAGCCCCATCATGCAAAGCGTGATCGAGTTTGCACAAAAGGGCGGCAAAGTGCTGGGTGTGTGCAATGGTTTTCAGATCCTGTGCGAATCGCACCTGCTGCCCGGCGCCCTGCTGCGCAACGAACGGCAGCAGTTTGTTTGTAAAAATGTTTTTGTAAAAGACGCCGCAGGCGAAGTATATAAGATCCCCGTAGCACACGGCGAAGGCCGCTACCATGCCGACGAAGAAACCCTGAACAAGCTGGAAGCAGCCGGGCAGGTGGTGCTGCGCTACTGCGATGAGCAGGGTGCTGAAACTGCCGAAGCCAACCCCAATGGTTCGGTGCGCAACATTGCGGGCATCCGCAACGAAGCTGGCAACGTTATTGGCATGATGCCGCACCCCGAACGTGCCTGCTCCACGGCACTGGGCAATACTGATGGCCGCAAGATTTTTGAATTGCTGTACCCGGTAATAAAAGAGCAGCTGTTAGCGGTTAGCCGATAGCTGCAAGTTGCAAGTAAGGCAAACAACCTTTTGTAACCATTACTTGTAGCTTGTAGCTGATACTTTGAAGCTGCTCTCAAAAGCTTGTACCTCCTTTAACACCGGGGCTTTGGCTTAAAGCGGAAATTTGTAGCCCTTCAATGCACAAACCATGAAACGTTTATTTCTTTTCCTGATGCTGTTGGTTGGTATGGGCGCTGCGGCGCAAACCACATCGCCGGTATCCTGGTCGTTCAGCAGCAAAAAAATCTCCGAAGGCGTTTACGAAGTATATTTAAACGCAAGCATCCAACCCGGCTGGCACCTGTATGCACAAAGCCAGCCCACCGATGCCATTGCGCAGCCCACCACTTTTGCATTTACCAAAAACCCCCTGCTGCAATATGATGGCAAAGTGCGGGAAATCGGTAAGCTGGAAAAGTTCAGGGATGAAAAACTGGATGTTTCGGCCAACCAATACAGCAACAAAGTGCAGTTTGTGCAAAAGGTAAAAGTGGTAGGCAAAGCCAAAACCGCAGTTACCGGCAAACTGGAGTTTCAAACCTGCGACGACGAAAAATGCCTGCCGCCAAAAACGGTGGCCTTTTCCATTGCGCTGAAATGATCGTGAAACGTGAAACGTCAATCGTGAAAGAACGCTTTGCAATACGTTTTCCTATCTACACTTTGCAGACTGGCGCTTCACCAACATAAATATCTTTCTTTGCGGCGGGTTCTTTTAGAACCCGCTTCTTTATTCAATCATTTGTACATGCCCGCTTTTTTACGCTATAGCCTCAGTATCCTTTTTGCGCTGATTTCCTTTTGCTCATTTAGCCAGGACGAAGCACCGGCCGCACCTTTCCAGTGGCAGGTTTCCAGTAAAAAACTGGGCGAAGGCCGCTACGAACTCAGGTTTGCCACACCGGGCAACAGCGCCTGGCAATTGTACGCACCGCAAATGCTGAATGAAGTAGCCACTACAGAACTGCAGTTCCAGGATTCGGCCATCCAGGCTACCGGCAATTTTAAAGACAGCGGCAATGCCGAAACAGTAGCGAGTACTTTGTTTGAAGGCACGCAGGTGCGGCTGCACGGCGGCGCAGCCACCTGGACCACCGAAATATCGATCAACGGCGATGTGCCGGCATCGTTACAAGGCACGCTGCTTTATACCTATGGCAAGGGCGAAGAATTTTACCCCGGCACGGCGCATGAATTTACCGTGGCGCTGGAAGGCGGCAAGGCTGCCGGTACCCGCATTTTAATTCCATCGCTGGATCCAAAAGGTGCATTGTCGCCCTGCGGTGATGAAGACACTGCCGACCAGGGGCTGGCCTCGATATTCTTTTTAGGATTTTTGGGCGGCCTTATTGCGCTGGTTACGCCCTGCGTGTTTCCGCTCATTCCGCTGACGGTTTCGTTTTTCACCAAACGTTCCGGTTCGCGCAAAAAAGGTATCACCAATGCGCTGCTGTATGGCATGAGCATTTTCCTAATTTATGTGCTCCTCAGCCTGCCTTTTTACGTGGTGGAAGGCGCCAATCCCGAAGTGCTCAACAACATCTCCACCAACGTTTGGCTCAACCTCTTGTTCTTCGTCATTTTCATTGTATTTGCCCTTTCGTTCTTTGGGCTGTTTGAAATAACGCTGCCCGGCGGGCTTGCTTCTAAGATCGATTCCAAATCCGGCGTGTCGGACTTTTGGGGCATTTTCTTTATGGCCCTGACGCTGGCCATTGTTTCGTTCTCTTGCACCGGGCCCATTTTGGGGTCGCTGCTGGCAGGTGCCCTCACCAACAGTGGCGGTGCCGTGCAGCTCACCTTTGGCATGGGCGGTTTTGGCCTGGGCCTGGGGCTACCTTTTGCCCTTTTTGCCTTGTTCCCCAACTGGCTGCAATCGCTGCCCAAGTCGGGCGGGTGGCTTACTTCGGTAAAAGTGGTGCTGGGCTTTTTGGAACTGGCCCTGGCGGTTAAGTTTTTCTCCAATGCCGACCTCGTGAAACAGTGGCATATTTTACCGCGTGAAGTGTTTATCGGTATCTGGATCGTGATTGGCTTTGCGCTGGTACTGTACTTATTGGGTGTGATTCGTTTTGGCGGACCAAAACCCAAGCTCACACCGGCCCGCATGGGTGTGGCGGTGTTGTTCATGGCGTTTACCATTTACCTGGTGCCCGGTGTAACCAATTCAAAACTGGCGCGGCTTGAATTGATCAGCGGATTCCCTCCGCCATTGTGCTATAGTGTTTATGATAACCCAATAAATTGTGAGCAAGGCATTGAACCGCTGAAGGATTACGAGGAAGCATTGCAGGTGGCCAAAGCGCAGAACAAACCCATTTTGATTGACTTTACCGGTTGGGCCTGTGTCAACTGCCGCCGCATGGAAGAAAAAGTATGGCCTGACCCCGAAGTGGCCCGTATGATGAAGGAAGATTTTGTAGTGGTATCACTCTATGTAGATGAACGCCGCAAACTGCCGCTGACCGAGCAAATGGTGTACACCACCAAGTTGGGCACGGAGAAATCCATCGTTACTGTTGGTGATAAATGGGCTACGTTCCAGTCGGAAAACTTTGGTGCCGTATCGCAACCGCAGTACGCCATCGTGAGCCCATCGGAACAGGCGCTCACCAAAACAAAAGCTTATACGCCGGATGCAAAAGAGTTCCGCGAGTGGCTGCAGTGCGGACTGGATGCCATGAAAAGCTTAAAATAGAAGTGCTGGTTTTTACCGCCGGATAATATTTGCATTAGTCTGGTTCTTTAAATATTAAAGCCCCATCTGTTGGATTATATTCAGCAGGTGGGGCTTTTTATTTTAATGCTAAATGCGGTTGCATTAAAGTCATCGAACAGTTTTCGGTTGGGCAAACATGTGACTGAAAGGCGTTGGAAAACATTTTCGACAAAGTTTGCCTACCACAATGCTAACAAACAGATACTTCGAACTTCGAGATTGTCATGCCGAACTTGTTTCGGCATAACCCATCCTGCGTCACGGAACTTCCCATTGATAGCGATCGGATGTAATATATTTTTTATATTCAATGCATCAATCTGCTTTTCAGTATTTCCCTTTCAATCAAACTTAACCATTATGAACCAGCAACTACAACAGCTTTGGAGCAAAAAGCCATTCCTTCTTTTATTATCATTTTGCGCCTTAAGCGCTTACACAGTCCAAGCGCAAGTGGCTGTGGCACCCAGCAAGATGAACGTATTATACATTGGTATTGATAACCCGGTTTCAATAGCCGCAGCAAACGCTACCGATGAACAAACCACCGTAGCCATTGAAGGCGGCGACGGCACCATTGAAAAAAGCAGCGCAGGCTTGTACAATGTGCGGGTGGCTAAGCCTTCCGACCAATGCGTGATCAAGGTTTTTGTGGACGGCAAACAGGTAGGCACTTCCAACTTCCGGGTACGATCGCTACCCACGCCAATGCCCACTATTGGCGGGTATTCTGCCGGTGAGGCCATTTCATTTGCAGCGTTGCAAGCCCAACCCGGCGTCGGCGCTTACATCAAAGATTTTCCGTTCGACGTACAGTATAAAATCACCGGTTTTACCCTAAAGGTGGAAGACGCAGCGGGCAATGTGAAAACTGCCGATTGCCCGACGGCCTTGTTTACACCAGAAGCAAAGCAGTTGCTGGCCCAGCATGCCAAGCCTGGAACCTCCATCACGCTTGAAAAGATCAGGGCAATGGGGCCCAGCGAAAAAGAAAGCATGCTGCCGGTACTGGTGTATCGCGTTAAGTAATTTTGGCGTAAAGACATTGGTCGCTTGAATCAACTATCAACCGCGATAAAACACGGCCAATTAGCAAACCCGGTCAAGCCAGTACTTAAATTGATATAAATCAAAAAGGCCCGCAACACTGTTGCGGGCCTTTTCAATTAGTCGTCATTCTCCGTCAGCCTTCTGCGGCAAGCATTACTAAGCATGCAGTTGGAGCCGGAGAATGACATTTATTTGCAACAACCGATGGCTAAAAAACCGGCTGTTTGTGTTGTTTTGAAAGCGCTAAATTATCAAATAGCTGCACAAAAAAACACCCCGATGCTATTCTTTAACATTCGCTAACATTCCCCCGTTTTTTGTACGCCTATAACAACAACAAATTGCCGCAATGGTTCAAAGCGGCAGTGCATTTATTGCTGAAAAAATTAAAGGGCAATTTGTTTTTGCACCATCATCTTACGCAGGTTGATGAGGCCATAGCGCATCCGGCCCAACGCCGTGTTGATGCTGCAATTGGTGATTTGTGCAATTTCCTTAAAGCTCATATCGGCATAGTGGCGCAAAATGATCACTTCGCGTTGGTCTTCGGGCAGCTTGTCCAGCATTTCCCGAACACGGCTATGGCTTTGGCGCTTGATCATTTTATCCTCGGCACTTTCTTCAGTAAAATTCAATACCTCGAAAATGTCCTGGTCTTCGCTGTTCTTAATGGTGGGGGTGCGTTTTACTTTGCGGAAATGATCCACGCACAGGTTGTGGGCAATGCGCATGGCCCAGGGTAAAAATTTACCCTCTTCAGTGTAGCGGCCGCCCCGCATGGTATCGATGATGCGGATAAACACATCCTGAAAAATATCTTCGGCAAGGAACTTGTCTTTTACCAAAAACAAAATAGATGAATACAATTTATCCTTGTGACGCAATACAAGGGTTTCCAATGCGTTTACATTACCAGCAATGAATGCATTGATCAGGTCATGGTCGGTCAGACGCGATAATGGTGTCATAGTACTCCTACAGGGTTTAGGTGTTCAAGGGAATGGATGCTGAAACTGAGTGAAAAAAAAGTAGAAGTAATGACGATAGGCGGGACAGTTTGTTGTGACTAGTGATTAGGATTTATGCGTTAAAAGTATAATCTTTTTCTATTCCACGCCTCGTTTTTTCGGCCATCGCTGCTTTTCTTTGGCTAAAGAACTGTTAATGGTTCATGGCACCCTCAACCCGGGGTGCTAATTTTGCTCGGCAAATAAATCATGAAAAAAAAGACCGCTACCGCCACTGCGCCGGCACCCGCTCCGGCCGGTGACGATATATTTATAAAAGGGGCCCGTGTACACAACCTCAAAAACATCGATGTACTTTTTCCGCGCAACAAACTCATTGTTGTTACCGGTGTTTCGGGCTCGGGCAAATCCTCGCTAACCATTGATACGCTGTATGCCGAAGGGCAGCGCCGCTATGCCGAAAGCCTGAGCGCTTATGTACGCCAGTTTTTGAACCGCATGGACAAGCCCGATGTGGACTACATCAAAGGACTGGCACCGGCCATTGCCATTGAGCAAAAAGTAATTACCCGCACACCACGCAGCACCGTTGGCTCCATGACGGAGATCTACGATTACCTGCGCCTGCTGTATGCCCGGGTGGGCAAAACCATTTCGCCTATTTCGGGGCGTGAGGTGAAAAAGGATGATGTTACCGAGGTGGTGGCCGCCATCCGGAGCCTGCGCGAAGGCAGTAAAGTATTTGTGCTGGCGGCGTTCAAACAGCACCAGAACCGCGACGTTCGGGAGGAGCTGAACATCCTGATGCAAAAAGGCTTCTCGCGGATCTATGTTTCGGCGGTATCGCGTGGGCAGGCAGAAAACCCTGTGGACAGCAGCAGCACCCACCACATTGAAGACCTGCTGGCCGGCAGCCCGGAAGATTTCGCCGAAGTGTTTCGCTACCCCGAGAATGTATTTGTGCTGGTGGACCGGTTGGTGGCAAAAGAATTTGATGAGGACGATGAACACCGCCTGGCCGATTCGGTAGGCACTGCATTTTACGAAGGCGAAGGCGATGTATATGTGGAAGTAGACTCACCGGGCCGCGGTGATAAAGACATTAAGCTGCTGCACTTCAACAACCGCTTTGAACTGGACGGCATCGTGTTTGAAGAACCTGTGCCTAACCTTTTTTCCTTCAATAATCCATTTGGCGCCTGCCCTGTTTGCGAAGGTTTTTCAATGGTGCTGGGCATTGATGAGGAACTGGTGATCCCGGATAGGCGACTGAGTGTATACGAAGGTGCCGTGGCGCCGTGGAAAGGAGAGAAGCTGGGGCTGTGGCGCGAACGTTTTGTAAAAGCTGCACGCCATTTCGATTTCCCGGTGCACAAACCCATTGCCGATCTTACCAAGGAGCAGTACCGCATTTTGTGGGAAGGCAACCTGCATGTAGAAGGCATCAATGACTTTTTTAAAGAAGTAGAGGCTAATTTATATAAAGTGCAATACCGCGTGTTGCTAAGCCGCTACCGTGGCCGCACCAGGTGCCCCGAGTGTGAAGGCTACCGGCTGCGCAAGGAAGCCCTGTATGTAAAAGTTGCCGGTGCACATATTGGCGAACTCAGCGAAATGCCTGTACGCGACCTGAAGGTTTGGTTTGAAAAAGCAGTGTCGCATTTTACCGAGTTTGAAGCCACGGTGGGCAAACGCATTAACCTGGAGATAAAAGGCCGCATTGACACCTTGCTGAATGTGGGCCTTGGATATTTAACCCTGAACCGGTTAGCCAACACATTGAGCGGTGGCGAAAGCCAGCGCATACAACTGACGCGCAGCCTCGGTTCTAACTTGACCAACTCGCTGTATATACTAGATGAACCTTCCATTGGTTTGCACCCACGCGATACAGCTAATTTGATCCGTGTATTAAAAGAACTGCGCGATTTGGGTAACACAGTTGTGGTAGTGGAACACGATGAAATGATGATGCGTGAAGCGGACCATATTATTGATATGGGCCCGCTGGCATCGCACCTGGGTGGTGAAGTAATTGCTGCAGGCAACTACAATTCAATTGTAAAAAATGCGGAAAGCCTAACCGGCAAATACCTGAGCGGAGCACTGACTATTGATGCACCGAATAAACTGCGCAAATGGAAACAAAACATTGTAGTGGAAGGTGCACGCCAACACAATTTGAAAGACATCACGGTTGCGTTTCCGCTAAATGTTTTGTGCGTGGTAAGCGGTGTGAGTGGTAGTGGCAAAAGCACATTGGTGCGACAAATTTTGTATCCGGGATTGAAAAAACTGCAAGGTGAGCCGGCTGATAAAGTTGGTTTCCACCAAGCCATTAGCGGCGATGTGGAAGCCATTACCGCAGTGGAAATGGTGGACCAAAATCCGATCGGTAAATCATCGCGGTCCAACCCCGTTACTTATGTGAAGGCATGGGATTGCATCCGCGATTTGTTTGCCGTGCAGCCCCTGAGTAAGATGCGTGGTTTTCAGCCCAAACATTTTTCGTTCAACGTAGATGGCGGTCGTTGTGATGCCTGTAAAGGTGAAGGCGAAAAGATCGTGGAGATGCAGTTCTTGGCTGATGTGCACCTGACCTGTGAAGTGTGCGGTGGTAAAAAGTTCAAGGAAGAAGTACTGGAAGTAACCTATCGCGGGAAGAATGTTTTTGAAGTGCTGGAGTTGAGCGTAGATGAAGCCATTGAATTTTTTGGCGATGAAAAATCGGTGCTCACTGCCATCAAGCCCCTGAGCGAAGTAGGCTTGGGTTATGTAAAACTGGGCCAGTCGTCCGATACACTTTCGGGTGGCGAGGCGCAGCGGGTAAAACTGGCTTCGTTCCTGGGCAAAGGAAAAGCTGCCGGTAAAATTTTATTCATCTTCGATGAGCCCACAACCGGGCTGCATTTTCACGATATTAAAAAATTGCTGGCATCGTTCAATGCCCTGATCGAGCAGGGACACTCAGTGCTGGTGATTGAACACAACACCGATGTAATGCGCTCCGCCGACTGGATCATTGACTTAGGTCCGGAGGCTGGTGATGGCGGCGGCACATTAGTATACGCTGGTAAACCGGAAGGCTTGAAGGCTATTGCTGAAAGCCGTACGGCTGCGTTTTTGTAAATCGTGTTTCGATAATATTTTCCTCAACCCCGCAAACAGAAGTTTGCGGGGTTTTTCGTTTATAAGCAGTTAAGTGTAGCCGCTACTTGTTTGCAATGTTACTCCTGCCTTTGCAACATTCCATCATTCCGGCAACCGCTTGCCTTTGTCATCCTGAGCGCAGCGAAGGATCTGAGCATTATAAATCAAGGCCCTGTTGTAAAAACGTCTGATTTCTTTCAAATTTTCCATTAATGACAACTCAGATCCTTCGCTACGCTCAGGATGACAGGCGCAAAACCCGACCTGGTAGGCACAACCGCTTATCGGTAACATACAACCGATAAAAAATTGTCCTTGTCCATCTGACACATATTGCAAAAAAGAAAAATACTTGTTACCTTACTTTTACTGCTAAGCAAACCTGTTTCAATACAGGCACTTGCAACCAACCAAAAACTTACTGTAATGAATAAGCGAATATCTCTACTCGTATTGCTTTGCCTATCTGTTATTTTCTCATTTGCCCAAACGCCCGATCATGTAGTCATCAGCCAGGTATATGGCGGCGGAGGAAATACCGGTGCGCCTTTCAACAGGGATTTCGTGGAATTGTACAATCCAACGGCCAGCAGAGTCAATCTTGCCGGCTGGTCATTGCAGTATGCTGGCAGGGGATCAAATAAGTGGAGCGACAACCAGATAGCCCTTTCCGGTTTTATTGAACCAGGCAGATATTTTTTAATTGCATTAGGGGTTGAAGGAAATAATGGGAACGCCTTGCCTGTTGCTGATTTTTCATCGCCTTCCTTTGCAATGGCAAACAATTCCGGTAAAGTAGCCCTTCTTAAACAATTGGCTAGTTTACCTGAGGAGGTATGTCCTGTAACCGCAAATATTGTCGATTTTCTAGGTTATGGGACAGCTGATTGTTTTGAAGGCACAGATGGCACTATTCAATTGGGTAATGGTACTGCAGCCCACCGAAAAAGCAATGGTTGTGTAGATTTAAATAACAACAAAGATGACTTTGTGGTGCTTGCGCCTAACCCACGCAACAGTAAGTCGCAAGGACATTCTTGTCAAGTGAATATCACCGTAAGCAGCATTGGTCAATCACCCTTTTGTATCAATGGAAGTACTAGCGCCTCTGGCACCATTACTTATGCTTCCAACCTCCCGCTTACAGAACAATTAAATGCTTACCTGAGCACGGCAAATGAAAGTTTTACAAATGCGCTGCTCATTGGGTCGGCCGCCGTCAACGGAACGACAGGTACAATCAATGTAACCATTCCTGCAAACTTACCTTCTGGTGAAACCTATCGCATTAGGGTTGATGCACCAACCGCACAGGTTTACGGTCAACCAAGTAGCCCGGTAGAAATAATTAATGGTGCAAAGAATGTTTCAGGTATTCAGTTTTCACCTGAGCCTACAACTTTAAAAGTTTATTGGGCCAACCCTCCTGGCTGCTTTGATGAAATGATGATCGTAGGAAAAACAAGTGCTTTTACAGGGCTTCAGCCTAGTGGCGACGGGTCTGCATATACTGGTGATCTGGATTTCACCGGAAATGGAACTGCTTTTGATGGCGGCAAAGTATTATATAAAGGCACAGAAAAGGGTCAAATAATCACTAACCTCATCACGGACCAGCTTCTCTATATAAAAATATTTACACGGCGGGGAACAGACTGGAGTACTGGTTTAGAAGCATCGGCAAAACCTCGGCAACTGCCCGGTCCTGGCGATGTAGTGATCAATCAGTTCAATCCTGGGTACAATTCTGTTAATGCCAATTACGAATATGTGGAGCTGGTTAATAAAACCGCGACTACCATCGATCTATCAGAATTGGCTATTAGATATCAAGCACCTACTACGGGAAACTTAGGTGTTGCCGGCGGCAATTTAACCGGCATCATGCCGCCACATAGTTATTGGCTGCTTACAGCATATCCCGCTAACAACCCGAGTGAAGAAATCACTGTTGGTGTAACTAAGAGCCTGACAAGAGATGGCAATATATCTGGCGGCATGGGTGCTACCGCAGGGCAAATCGCACTTGTAAGAAGAACTGATGACATGGTATTGGATGCGGTACGATATGGCAATGTAAGTGCGGGCACTTATGTAGAAGGCACCCCTTTACCTGCGCCATCTAATGGCAGTGGTTTCAAAAGAGTAACCGAGGGCAAAGATCTTGGTAATAACAGTACTGATTTTGTTGCCGTACCCACTTCGGCAATTGACCTCCGCAACAGCCAAAGCCGCCTGGCTAAAGATGGTGCTGTAATTTCCGCCGCAACCAACCTAAAGCGCATATACGTTACCGGTAATGCGCAAATAGCCAGCAACATGGTGCTTACCGAGAAACTGGTGCTGCAGGCAGGAAAGCTTGCACTGAATGATTTCTATTTGACCACGCAAAACATTGAAGGTGGCAACGCCAACGCCTATGTACAAACCAACGGCACCGGACCATTAGCCATTCCGGTGACCGGCGCCACGCCCATTCTTTTCCCAGTTGGACGCAGCACCTATAATCCTGTGACGCTACAACATCCTGGCAGTTTATCATGGAGCGTAAACGTGCTCGACGCCGTGCAGGCTACCAACCCGGATGGTGCAGTGCAGCGTACCTGGAACATTACGCCTTCGGCTGTGCCCACCACCGGGGCTACTGTAAGCTTTCAGTATGATGAAGGTGATGCAACCCAACTTGGCTCCGCATTCGATGTAGCGGATCAAGTGCAGGTGTACCACCAGCATGAGGGTGTTTGGAAAAAAGCAGGCGACCCGCTCAACCCGGCAGGAACTCCAAGTGGTATCCGCACCGTAACGCTGTCCGATTGGACGCAATTTTCCGCTTTTGCGTTGAACGGAGCTGCGCAAGGACCGCTGCCTGTAAAGTTTGCCGGCCTGCGGCTGTTTGCACAAGGCACCAACCTGGTGCTGCAATTTACCGTGCACAACGAATTGGGCGTGGACCACTACAAGGTGGAAACATCTGCTGATGGCCGCAACTGGGAAGTGCGTGCCCTGTTGAAACCGCAAAGCAACAGCGGCGCTACGGTGCAATACGAGTTCAGGGATGGCCGCCCGCTTGTGGCCGACCGGTACTACCGGGTGCAGGCCATGGAAGAATCAGGTGTTGTATCGTTTAGCGGTGTGGCCCGTGCCCGTGCCAAGATAGCGAACCCTGGCCTGCAGGTAGCACCCAACCCGGTGGTGGGTACCAACATGCAATACACCTGCGGCGGCATGCCCGCCGGCAATTATACGGTGCGCATATTCAATGGCGCCGGCCAGCCGGTGCTGGTTACCCGCATGGTACACGCCGGTGGCTGGCTCAGCGCCAACTTGGTGCTGCCCCACCTGCAGGGCGGCTGGTACGTGCTGGAACTGGCCGGCCCGCAGGCAGTGCGACAAACGTTTTTAGTGCGTTAAGCGGAGGTTTAGGTTTGGCACAGGAGGGGCATGGCAACATGCCCCTTTTTTTATAGCCGGCAGCCGGTGGGAGATGGCTGGTAGCTGCCAGATGGTTGATGTTAGACGACAGATAACAGCCTGTTGCCGGGAATTCCGACATCCGAAATCCGCCCTCCGAAATCTCCTAACCGCTTGTGCTACTGTTGGGCTTTGTATTAACGAAAAATATATTTTTAACGTCATACAATTATCGTTGGCTACGTAAAAACACTGTAATACATTTACGGCCTCTGCATCAACCAAAACTGGTTCGTAGCCGATCCGTCCCATCTTCCTCTGAAAATTTCCTTCGTACTTAATTCAATCCCTGTGGTAAACAAATCTTTTTGTTAACCAATCAAACTATTGTATGAAGAAAATTTTACGCAAGTCACAACTTTTCTTTTTGAGAAGTTTTTTCCTAACACTTTGCCTCTTTTCACTAAGTATTTCTTACGCGACTACCTATTATTCGAAAGCAACAGGCAATGCTAACCAGTTTGGAACCTGGGGTACTAACCCGGTTGATGGCACTGGAACTTCTCCAAGTAGCTTTTCAACAAACGGTGATGTGTTTGTATTGAGAGCTGCTTCAACTCTTACTTTAAATAGTAATTTTACTATTGGTAGTGGTGTTGTTTTGGAGTTTCGAGGAACGATTAACGTTACTGGTAATAATGACGATATTTTTATTAACGGTGTTGTAGAATTTTATGGAACAACTGCAAACCAAGTAACTTTATCAGGTGGGGGTAATGGGAACAGTTTTGTTTTAGGGGCAAACGCTACACTAAAATCGGCCAATCCGAATGGGATTTCTTGTAGTAATTGTTCCTTACCTATAACATCATTGCCAGCATCGGATAAAAGAGTTGTAACTCTTCCGACAACAGCAAATTATGAGTTTAATGGCGCTACCCAAACTACAACTGGTCTTCCTGGCACTGTCAATAATTTAACCATTCGTAGCACGGGAACAGTAAGCTTAGCTGCTGATGTTGATGTTAATGGTAATCTCAATATTGCTACAGGTACATTGAATGTTTTTGGTAGGGATATGACCGTAGCAGGTAATTGGACCAGTTCAGGAACGTTTGTTCCCGGTTCAAGAAATGTAACTTTTGATGGGACTGGCGCTCAAGCCATTGGTTCTGTTTCAGGCAACTCCAACTTTTACAACGTTGTATTTACAGGTTCTGGTGCAAAAACTACCGGAGGAAATGTAAGCATTGCCAATAATTTGGTTGTAACGAGTAATCTGACTGTAGGTGCTTATGATTTTTCTGTTGGAGCAGCTACTACAGTTGCCGGGACCTTAAACCACAATAGTGCTACTGGTACAAAAACCTATTCGGGAAATGTTTCAATCGGTGGTACCTGGAATAATAATGCAGGTAATTCCGCTATCACCTTCGGTGGTAACCTTACAAACAATGGTGTTTTTAATGCCGGAACCGGTATATATTCCTTTACCGGTACTAATCGGAACATCGGGGGAACTTTAGAAATTCCAAATGTAAATATCACAGGTAGTTACACCAATAACGGAACCCTAACAGTGGCCTCCACCCTGGCTGGAACAGGTAGTTTATCGCAAGGAATACTATCCACACTTAACATTGGTGGCACCGCTACAGTGGCTACACTGGTGGCTGCAGTGGTGGCAAGTTCCGATGTGAACACCGTAAATTACACAGGCACTAATCAAATTGTAAAGCAAACAGAATATAGGAACCTGACGTTAACTGGCAGTGGAACTAAAGATCTGAATGGCGTGTCTTCTATACTTGGCAACTTAACTCTTGCTGGAAGTGCACAAGCAACTGCAACTAATTCTTTAGCAATTGGTGGAAATGTGTCCATTGGTTCTGGCACTACATTTACAGCCGGTGATTTCACCCACACCGTTGGCGGCAACTGGACAAATAGCGGTGGAACTTTCATACCCGGCTTGGGCACTGTAACTTTTAACAGTGCTGCGCAGCAAGCAATTGGTGGTTCTTCCCCAACCACGTTTTATAGCCTGACCATAAATAACCTAGCAGGCGTTGCGTTTGAGCAAAACGGTTCTACTGCTGGTTTGACACTAACAAACGGTAAGCTTTTTATCCGGCCCGGATTTACGCTCACTAAAACCACACCAGCGCTTGTAATTGGTAGTTCGTTTGCCGCGGACAAGCATATCGTTACGGAAGTAAATGCCACTACCGGTGCGAAAGGTATCTTTCAGGTAAATGGAATTGTTGATCCTTTTGTTGCCCCAATCGGCAATGGAACATATTATCTGCCTGCAACTGTTGATCCGATTACAGCAACTGATTTTCGTTTCGTTGTATTTGCACCGCTTACTGTCAACGGGCAACCTAGTGGAAGCTTGGCTAGCGCCGATGACCTTAGGAACTTAGTTAATGTAGTTTGGCAAATCGACCGTCTGAATAATAATGCTGAGCTCTATAAGATGGAATTGCGTTGGCCGGGAACTGCAGTTGAAGGGTCAAACTTCCAAGGCGCTACGCAAATTGGTATTCGCCGATTTAATGCCCCTGGTGAATTGAGCGAAACTGATGATGATGCAGCTTATAGCAATGCCAACACCGCAGAAGGGAATTTTGCAACACTTGAAACAGAGCAAGTTGGTTCGTTTACCATTGGTTTAGCAGGCGGCAACATTGCCCTCCCCGTTCGCTTCGCCCATGTAAAAGCAACCCGCAAAGGTGCTGGTGTGGATGTATCCTTTGCCAACCTGACAGAAGAAGAAGTAGTTGTTTACCATGTTGAGCGTTCCACCAACGGTTACCAGTTCCAATCAATCGGTACCATTGCGCCTAAGGCCAACAACAATAGCCGTGTAGATTACCTGTTCAATGATGCTGCTCCTGCTGCCGGCAACAACTACTACCGCATCCGTGCCGTGGAAACCGGCGGCAAGCAAGTGTACAGCTCGGTAGTGAAAGTGGGTGTGAGTGGTGCGGCCGCTTCGCTGGTGTTGTACCCCAACCCTGCATCTAAAGCTTCGGGCATCAACCTGCAACTGGCCAACCTGCCTGCCGGTGTGTACAGCATCCGCCTGTATAACGGCAACGGACAGGTGATGGCTGCCAAACAACTGCAGCACACAGGCGGCTCGCTGTCCGAAGCACTGCCCCTGCAAGGTGCCGGTGCCGGCCGCTACGTTGTAGAAGTGAAAGGCGCGGTTCAGTTTACGCAATCATTCCTATTGCAATAAAACCTAACCCATTAATAAATGGCATAAACGCCGGCAGCAATGCCGGCGTTTTTTTGTGGGTGTTATTCCGGTATGCATCAGCGCCGTCATTGCGAGGCGCCGTAGCCGCTTTGTCGTTTAGGAGTTTGTTGCGCCGAAGCAATCTCCTGTATGCATATTTCGGTCGCTGTACATTATGCGGATAGTGGTGCATGATCGGGGAGATTGCTTCGGCGCAGATGATGCGGGGCATAAACAGCTTTGCTATGCGCCTCGCAATGACGGGGTTGGTGTCTTTCCGCAGCGGCGTCGATGGCGGTGTTGCACAACAAAAAAGGCTGCGGGAAGCAGCCTTAATTTTTTTATGATAATGATTTGTTTTACAATAAATCAAACAACATTACCGGAACCGGTTCATGCTGCGGATCAATTTTTCATCGGCGCGGATGCCCCTGGCCGCCAAGATAAATGCAACAGCCATGGCAAAATAAAATACCGCCCAAATAGATACCGTGCCGCCGTTGAACTCGTTGATGAGGAGGAGGTAAATGGCCAGCAGCGCCAGCGACAGAAAAAGCCCCAGGTACACCAGGCGCAATTGCAACTTTCTATTGCTAAATAAAAAAATTGTAGCAAATGCCAGCACACCGGTAACCACCGAAATAACGGTGAGGTACAGCGTGGTTTGTGCGTTCAGGTCAACCGGCGCCACCACTTCATCGTGCAAGTAATCGCCGTTGTAAAAAGGCACTTTGAAAGTGATTGCATCAAAACCCGCCGCCAGCAGCAGCCAGATGCTTTGTATTCGTTGTAACATGTGTTTTTATTTAAGATGATTGATGGTAGATGATGGATGATGGTTGTTTGCAAGCCGACTTATCCGATGGAATACTTCTTATACTGCACATTAAAGTATTTCAATTTCTTCTTTGCTATCATCTACCATCCATCATCTATCATCCCAACTATCCCAGTTCCGGGTACAGCGGAAAGCCTGCCATGAACCGGTTCACTTCTTTCGATACGGCCGAAACTTCGCCTTCGTTGTCGAGGTTCATCAGCACCCGGTCAATGAGGGCTACCACCGTTTCCATGTCGCCTTCTTTCAGGCCGCGGGTAGTAATGGCCGGCACACCCACGCGGATGCCCGAAGTAACAAACGGGCTTTTATCATCGTAAGGCACTGCGTTTTTATTCAGCGTAATATGGGCACGGTCCAGCGTTTCCTGTGCTTTTTTACCCGTAATGTTTTTGTTGCGCAGGTCAATCAGCATCAGGTGGTTGTCGGTGCCGCCCGAAATAATATTGTAACCGCGGCCTACAAATGCAGCCGCCATCGCCTGTGCGTTTTGCTGCACCTGTGCTGCATAATGCGTGTATTCATCCGAAAGGATTTCGCCAAAAGCAATGGCTTTTGCAGCAATCACATGCTCCAGCGGACCGCCCTGGATGCCAGGGAACACCGCCATATCCAGCAGGTTGCTCATCATGCGGATGTTGCCCTTCAGGTCTTTCAGGCCCATCGGGTTTTCAAAATCTTTACCCATCAGGATCACACCGCCGCGGGGGCCGCGCAAAGTTTTATGCGTGGTAGAGGTAACAAAATGGCAATGTTCAAACGGGTTGCTCAGCAGCCCTTTTGCAATAAGGCCCGCAGGGTGCGCAATATCAGCCATCACAAAAGCGCCTACTTCGTCGGCCACGGCGCGGATGCGGGCATAGTCCCAATCGCGGCTGTAGGCCGATGCGCCGCAAACGATCATTTTAGGTTGTTCGCGGCGGGCCACTGCCTCCAATTCTTCGTAGTTAACCAGGCCGCTGTCGCGGTGTACGCTGTAAAAATGAGGCTGGTACAGTTTGCCGCTAAAGTTTACCGGCGAGCCGTGGGTAAGATGGCCGCCCATGCTCAGGTCGAGGCCCAGAATTTTATCACCGGGTTGCAGCACCGCCAGGAAAACCGCGGCGTTGGCCTGTGCGCCACTGTGGGGCTGCACGTTGGCATAGGCGCAACCAAATACCTGCTTGATGCGGTCGATGGCCAGTTGCTCGGTTTGGTCTACAATTTCGCAGCCGCCATAATAGCGGCGGCCGGGGTAGCCTTCGGCGTATTTATTGGTCATAACGCCGCCCATGGCCTGCATTACCTGCAGGGAGGTAAAATTTTCCGAAGCGATCAATTCGATGCCCTGGCGCTGGCGTTGCAGCTCCTGATTAATGAGGTCGAAAACCTGGGTGTCTCTTTGCATGTTGGATGGGGTTTACAAGTTCACGAGTTCACAAGGTCACAAGTTCACCGGTTTTTAAACCAACTGGTGAACTTGTGACCTTGTGATCTTTCAAACTTTTTGTAGTGCGCTGCAAAGGTAAGTGCCGGCGCATTTGCCCGGTAGCAAACGTCAAGTTTTTGATTTGTTGAAAATGGTTAATTTCGTCCGCTTCGATGCACCGCGGCAGCGGTCATTTGCAGGGGCTGATGGACGTGGAAAAGAATGGTGAACAGGCCCATCAAAAAACAAAATAATGAAAGCAATTATTCCAGTGGCCGGAGCGGGTACCAAACTGCGGCCGCATACATATACACAGCCAAAGGCATTGATCCCGATGGCCGGGAAAACCGTGCTGAGCATCATCATCGACCAGTTGAAGGATGCAGGCATCAACGAGTTTATTTTTATTGTAGGCTACCTGGGCGAAAAGATCCAAGATTATGTAAACACCAATTACCCCGATATACAGGCGCATTTTGTGCGGCAAAACAACCGCGAGGGCATTGGCCATGCGCTTCGGCTAACCCGCCCCGTTGTAGGCGGCGATGAAGTGTTTATTGTGTTGGGCGATACTATTTGCGAATACGATGTGGCGGCGGTGCTGGCTAACCCCAACTCGATGGTGGGTGTGAAAAAAGTAGACGACCCGCGGGAATTTGGCGTGGTGGAATTCAACAGCGAAGGCACCATGACCCATGTGGTGGAAAAACCGCAGATCCCGAAATCGAATATGGCACTGGTGGGTGTGTACAAGATCCGCGAGTCGGACCAGTTGTTTGAATGCCTGGATGACAATATCCGCAACGGCATCCGCACCCATGGCGAGTACAGCATTTCCGATGCGCTGGATTGTATGATCCGTAAAGGCGTGAAGATTGTGCCGTTTAAAGTAGAAAGCTGGTTCGACTGTGGTAAAAAAGAAACCCTGCTGGAGTCGAATGCAACGCTGCTTAAAAAGTTTGGCGATAAAGTGATCTGCCACGAGTGTTATGAAAACACCGTCATCATTCAGCCCGTGAGCATCGGGCCGGGCTGCACCATCCGCAATTCCATCATTGGTCCCAACGTAACCATCGGCGAAAACACCACGGTTGATTCTTCCATTATCCGGCAGTCCATCATCGGCACTTATGCCAACCTGTTTGATATTGTGCTGGACGAATCCCTCATTGGCTCCGATACTTCCATCCGCGGCGAAAGCCGTACACTGAATATTGGCGATAATACCAATATTGATTTGGGATAGGTAACTGGACCAGAGTAATTTCTAATAGTCATACATTCCCACAGCATTTTGTACGTTGACTATTTCCAATAACTAATTTGGCTAGCTATAAAACAATCGCGGCAGGCTTTCAAAGCCTGCCGCGATTGTTGATACAATCAATGCAGTGGCTTGCTATTCGTGTACCACGTCTAATATGGTAAAGGTTTTGGTGCCGGCCGGTACCGTCCAGCTCACCTGCTGGCCCTTGCAAAAGCCAATTAGTGCAGTGCCGATGGGCGACAGGATGGAAATTTTCCGCTGTTTGATGTCGGCCTTTTCCGGCGCTACCAGCGTTAGTTCCATTTCTTTAGAGGCTTTTTCTTCTCTTATTTTCACGGTCGAGTTCAGGCGCACCACATCCTGCGGCAGTTCTTCACGGCTCACCAGAATGGCCTTTTTTAATTCTTTTTCCAGTTCTTCGGCATCGTGCCGGTTGAATGAGGTGCGGCCTGCACCCAATTTAATGTAGCCCATGATGGCTTCGTAGTCGTTTTTGGCCAGCAATAGCTGGCCGCTCATTGTTTGCATGATGTACAATTTTATCGTGATCAATTTATTTTCGGCTATGCCTCATCGGTAGCCAGTGCAGTTGCCTGCCGGTTGCGGGTTTTGGGCGCCTTCAGCAGCCTCGAAAGCCTCGCTTCCCATTTCCTTGCTTTCTGCTCTATTTCGGGCACCCGGTACACGCTGTTGTATTTAGGTGTGTACAACGGAATTTCCACCTGCTCTTTATTGGCGTATTCCAGTTGCAGCACAATTTTCTTTAAATGGTGTTCGAGGTTTCCTCCAATCAGGTCGTCGGAGTGGATGGCGCCGTATACTTTTTTCACCGAGCATTTTTGTACCTCGTTGAGGTGTACAATCACCCGCTTAAACTGGTGCATGCCTACGCGGATCATCGCCACCAGCCTGCGGTTCATTTCATCCAGGCTAATTATACTATCGGCCAGTACCTCCTGTGCTGAAAACGGTGTTTTGTTTTCAAAACCTGCAATACTGAGCCGGTGCATCATCTTAAGCATAAGCTCTGTTTTTTTATTGTTAACTAAATAGCAAATGGGGCAGATCGGCAACCAATTGCTTTGGTGCCGGATCTGCCACCATTAACCATAGGGAAAATCTATTCGTTTCTGGTTGGCGTTATGTTGTGGCGAAATTTGTTTTTAAGAAATCCGGTTGCGGAAGACCAGGGAAAGCAACAACAACGGTACGGTAAGCAAAAGAGGCAAATACCCCGATACCTTGGAAACCAAACCCTGCTCCAGCACAAATGCATTGAGCATTAACAACATCAGCACTACTGCTCCGCCAACAGAAACCTTTTTGGGATTTCGTTGCATGGCAAAATGTTTCAATTAGAAAAATGAAATACCGAACGGCAGTACCCAAGCCGGTTACGATCGGGCTTGGGAAGAACTATTAAAGTCCTTGAAGGTGGAGAAGTAATATAAATGCGGGCAGAAAGGGGTAAACTCCGGGAACGACCAAGTATAACAATCGCTCATGTCCACCACCAAATGGCGGACAATGCATTGTTGTTGAATATGTTGTTGTACCTGGGTCATTATTACAAACTTAATGAATTTTTAGCCGTCACCAGTATACGGGCCACAAAAGGTAAGTTAAGAAAAAAGGTGCATCGCAAGTGCAGGCACACGTTTTTTTACAACCAGTTCTTAAACCATAGCAGCTTTTTTATGGATTAAAATAGTACGCATTAGGCATGCACAACCGGTTTGATGTAATGCAATTTGTTGCAAAATTGTATCGATTCATTTTTACCAACAACGGCGCAGCAAACAGCATTGCTTAATTTGCGCAGCATGAATGCATCGCGGATCAACACGCTTTTTGGTATCGAAATCCCGCTTATCCAGGCCGGTATGATCTGGGCAAGTGGCTGGCAGCTGGCATCGGCAGTGAGCAACGCCGGCGGGCTGGGTTTGCTGGGTGCGGGCAGCATGTATCCGCACGAACTGCGCCACCAGATCAGGCAGTGCAAAGCGGTAACAAGCAAACCATTTGGTGTGAACCTGCCCCTGTTGTATCCTGACCTGGAGCAGCATATCGCCATCATTATTGAAGAAGGAGTAAAGATCGTGTTCACCTCTGCCGGCAATCCAAAAACATGGACGGCGCATTTAAAGAATCACGGCATCACCGTAGTGCATGTTGTGAGCAGCAGCTTGTTTGCCCGCAAAGCCGAAGCCGCTGGTTGCGATGCCGTGGTGGCCGAAGGCTTTGAGGCGGGCGGCCACAACGGCCGCGAAGAAACCACTACACTGGTATTGGTGCCGGCCGTGGTGCAGGCGGTGCGTATACCGGTGATTGCGGCCGGTGGGATTGGCACGGGTGCACAAATGTTGGCGGCGCTGGCACTGGGTGCCGAAGGCGTGCAGGTAGGCAGCCGGTTTGTAGCCAGCGAAGAAGCAGCGGTGCATGCGAACTTCAAAAACGCAGTAATAAGCGCCGGTGAGGGCGATACCCGTTTGTCGTTGAAAAAGCTAACACCGGTGCGCCTGCTGCGCAACCCGTTTGCGCAGGCCGTGCAAGAAGCCGAAGCCCGCGGCGCTGATGCCGAAGAATTGCAGGCACTGCTTGGCCGTGGCCGTGCCAAGCTGGGTATGTACGAAGGCAACCTGGAGGAAGGCGAACTGGAAATAGGGCAGGTGAGTGCATTGGTTTCGGAGGTAAAGCCTGCGGCTGTTATTGTGGCTGAAATGTGGGAGGAATGCCGCTTTCAGCTACAGAAACTGGCAAAAAATGTTAACTTCATGTTGTGAAACGATAAGTGAGATTGCCAACGACTGCAAACGCTCTGAAATGAAATTGAGAAACATCCTGATGATTGGTGCCATACTGGCCAGCTGCCTGGTTGCGCAAACGGGTTTGGCCAACACCGGTGGCAACGGCGCTACCGAAACTTCCAGCAAAAGCGATATACTTGGTACTGTTTATACGGCCGATAGCCGCAAGCCGCTGCGCGATGTAGTGGTGACCGCTTATGCCAACAACAAAAAGGAAGGCCGTGCACTCACCGACAATGAAGGCAACTACTCGTTCAGCGACCTGAAGCCGGGCATGTACCGGTTGGTATTTGAGCGGGATGGCTACCGCAAGGTGAGCCGCGAAAAAGTAAAGATCAAAACCGATGATGGCCTGCAACTCAATATCGATATGGAAGAAATCCTCGACTTTGACTGGGTGCCTGGTATCTTCAATTTTTCCGGTGGTGAATAAATAAGTTTATACACGAAATAGAAAAAGCGGTAGCTGCATGTTGCACTACCGCTTTTTTATTGGAGCAATCTTATCTGGTGGTTGTAAAGGTTGTACCGTTTTGCATTGGTCTGGATAGCTGTTTTACATCGCGTCGGTGGTGCAATTTTAAAAGCGTCTTTTATTGATAAAACAGCATTGAAGCCGCAGGCAAACAATGCTTCCACTATTCCCGGTTTGTTCCAAATGGCACATCGTACCAAACGTGCCAATGGCGGCCGTTGTGTTTTAAAATGGAAATGCTCGCCACTTCCCATTCTACCTGGAATTCTTTTGTTGCAAAATGCGGCCATGCCTGTGCAAAATGTTGTGGCCGCAGGTCGCGGGTAGCCAAGGTAATATGCGGGTGGAAAGGCCGGTTTTCTTTTTTGATGTTCAGTGCGGGGTTGGCAGTAAGTGCGGTTTCCAGGTTTTGTTTCAACTGGTGCAAGGCATCGCTGTGTTGCACGGCCGCAAAAATGGTTCGGGGTTTAAAAGCTGAAAATCCTTGCGTCGATAAAACAAATGGGCTTCGATTTTGGGCAAATTGTGCAACGGCAGCGGCCAGTGCTGCTTCGGCCGAAAGCGGCATCCAATGCGGCGGCACCAGCGTAATATGCGCTGGCGATTTCAGCCCAACAGTGCAGCCAAACTGGTCGCGGAACCAATGCTTCCATTGCAGCACCTGCTCATTCATGGAGGGGGGCAACACGACGGCTATATAATACATGTAGGCTGCGGGCCGCGTCGCATCGATATGGGGCGATTCGTTGTTCATCTTTTTAATGGGGCAATGCCTGTACCAACAGACCTCATTTTGTGGATGAAAAATCTATTAATATGCCTTTTAGAAAAGAGGCAGTTCAAAGCAAATTTCATTTATAAAAAACAATAGCCGCACCATGCACGGTGCGGCTATTGTCGGCGACTACATTCAATGAGCCTATTTATCGGGAAGCCGAATATTTAGCAAGCCTGTCGGTGGCTATTAAATATGGCTATTGCCACACCTGCTGTTCCTTTTTTATCTGCAGGCCATTGATGTCTTTAGTAATTTTTAAGCCTTTGTGTTTATTCAAAAAGCTGCGGTGTTTTTCATAAACCGCACTGGGTTGCTCTTTGCCATCGAGTAGCAGCTTGCCCGCTTTTTCTTCAACCCGGTATGCATCTTTCTGAATCAGTCCATCAGCAATCAGCGTGTTTACAAACGCTTCAAACTGGCGCATTTCGGTGGCGGCTGCAGCCATATGCTCCTGCGCCTTTTTCATTTCCGCTGCTACCTTTTGTTGCAACGTAGCGTTATGGATCTGCAAGTCTTTGCTGTCTCGCATATGTTGTATAGCCTCCTGCGCATTTTGTAACGCCACCGCCAGCTCCTTTTTAATCTCGGCCCGCTTGGCTTCCGAAAGCTGCGCTGTTGCTTCGATGTTTGCGGCAGTTGCTTGTTCCAGCTGGCGGATCATGTTGTTCATTTCGGCCACATCCGGCAACGGCGGCACGGGCACTTTCAGGTCTTTTAGGCTTTTGGCCAACTCGGCCTGTGCCCGTTCAATGGCTTTTTGCGCATCTTCAAAGTTTTCAATTTTGGCAGGTGGCTTGGGTGCTGCAGGTGGCGGCGGCGCAGTTTGGGCGGTGCCGGCCAGGAACATACCACAAGCCAATGTTGTGGCCAGGATCATTTTGTGAGAGGGGTTGTTTGCCATGTTTGTTGATTTTGATTGAAACACGAATTATTTCGTACAATTTATACGATTTAATTCGTAGTTGCGCTGAAATTTATTTTTTTGAACAATTATCAGTGTAAGCGGAAAGCAAGCGCCGGATTGGGATTGGGCTTGATCGTCACCTGCTCCCATATGCTTCGCTTTATTTTGCCTCCCTATTTTCTGCAGCCGCCCTTTCTTCCTATTTTTAGGGGCCAGGCAGCGCTGATAAATAGGTCTGGATAAATAGGAGCCACCCACATCAATATTGGAGCATGACCAATAGGCGCATGTTATTTGATGTATATTTTTCGGGAGAACATTGATATGAAGCCGTTTGATTTTTCGCTGCTGTCGCAACACGACCAAATGGACCTGATTTATACCACCGGGGTGTACCTTGGAAAATATAAATTCGGGCGGGTTGTAAAAGTGTTGTATCAACTGGATTATTTTTACATCGAAATAGCCTATCGCAAGTATCGCAGCCATATTGAGTCAGTACGATGTTTTGAGTCTACCGAACCATTGGACCCATACCTCGAACGGATCAATATCGAAGAGTTGATCAGTTGCTGACGCGGGGAGCAGCGCTTAAGCCACCATCCCTGCCGGCCACGCCCTTGCAGTAGCCTACCACAAGCCACCAATGACAAAAATGAACCCTCCAAAATATGTAGTGTTGTATGCCGACGACGACGCCGACGACCTGAGCCTGGTGCAGGAAGCGTTCAACCGGTATTCGGACAATGTAGAACTGGTAACCGCCACCGACGGCCTCGAAGCTTTATCTTATCTCAACAGCCTGGGCAATTTCGACCCGGTGCCCTGCCTCGTGATCCTCGACATCAACATGCCCCGCATGAACGGCAAGGAAGCCCTGAAAAAAATTCGCGACCTGGACCGGTTTTCCCGGATCCCGGTGGTGCTTTTTTCTACTTCGTCCATGCCGCACGACCGGGATTATGCCCGCCAGTACGGAGCCGGTTTTATCACCAAGCCGCTTGATGTGCGCCAGATTGAAGCCATTGCCGAAGAATTTGTATCGCATTGCGCAGAGGACATAAAAAAAGGCATCCGCAGGCAAACGTCCTGAGCATTTCAAAAATATTTTTCTTCGACACCACAGGTAATTGCCACGTGCAAGCCTGTGGTTTTTTATTGGGTAAATAAGAGGATGGCTTAAGGTTTACAGGTATTCCAGCAGGGCCTGGTGCAATTGGTTGCCAGCCACTACGCGATGACCGGGATGGAGTAGCAGCGCCTGTTGCGGCATGTAATACACTTCGGCTGTGGCGGGGTCCTGCACCAGCGTATCGCCACCCCGTTCCTTGATCCGCAGCAGCCCCTCGGCCCCATCGGCATTGGCGCCAGATAATAAAATGCCAATGGTATCGGCGCCATATGCGTAAGCCGCCGATTCAAAGCTCACATCGATACTTGGGCGGCTGTGGTGTACTTTTTCCGAATCGTCCAGAGAAAATTGGTGGCGGCCCTCCAGCAGCAGGTGATAATCGGGAGGGGCCAGGTAAATGCCGCCAGGCACCAGCGGGTCTTTGTCTTCCACTTCTCTTACCGGCAGGCTGGTGCGGCCTGCTAGCAGCCCCAACAGCACCGAGTCGGCCGACTGCTTTCGATGCAGCACGATTAACACGGCTGCATGGGGCAGCGCGGGTAAACCGGCTACAATGGAAAGTACGATTTCCAAACTGCCTGCCGAGCCGCCAATGACCACCAGTCGTTGCCGCCTTAGGCTATCTTGCGCCATATCTTTTCTTTTTCGGCAATAGGTGCATATTTATGGGCAATGCCCGAGAAGCGTATGTTTTCCTTGGTGCCCAAAACCAGGAAGCCCAGTTTTTCCAGGCTTTCATCAAACAGCTGCAGGGCCTGGTCCTGCAATGTTTTATCAAAATAAATAAGCACGTTGCGGCACAGGATCAGTTGAAACTCGTTGAACGACCGGTCCGAAACCAGGTTGTGTGTAGCCGTGATCATGCGTTTTTTAAAACGATCGTCAAATTTTGCCCAGTCGTATTTAGCCGTATAATAATCCGAAAATTCGCGGGTGCCGCCGGAGGCAATATAGTTTTCGGAGTACTGCTTCATGTGGCGCATGGGAAAGATGCCCAGCCTTGCCTGTTCCACCACCGCGGGGTTGATGTCGGTAGCATACAACAGCGACTTGTGCAACAGGCCTGCTTCTTCCAGCATGATGGCCATGGAGTACACTTCCTCGCCGGTGGCGCAGCCTGCATGCCAGATGCGGATAAAAGGATGCGTGGCCAGCACGGGCAACACCTGGTTGCGGATGATGCGGTAAGCCTGCGGGTCGCGAAACATTTCGGTTACGTTCACCGTAATTTCCTCCACAAACCGCTTCAGGTAGCTGGCGTTGTTGCGCAGGTGGTATAGCAGTTCGGCAAACGAGGGAAAGCGGTCTACAATCAGCAGCCGGTTTACCCGCCGCCGCAGCGATGCACGGGCATAGTGGCTAAAGTCGTAGCCATATTGTTCGGCCAGCTCCAGCAGCAACTGGTCCAGTTCTTCTTCCTTAATAATAGCCGTTTCTGTAGGGTTCACCGTTGTTCTGCTTTACTGTGTGCACTCCTTTGCAAGTGTTGTTCTCTGGAGGTTATTTCAAATAACGGTCCAGTAGCAATAAAAGTTTAGGCACGTCTACAGGTTTGGAAAGATAATCATCGGCACCGGCCTCAAGGCAGCGTTCCCGGTCGCCGGCCATGGCCTGCGCCGTAACGGCAATAATGGGAATATGGCCCCAGGCGGGGTCGCCTTTGAGCATGGGAATGGCCTGGTAGCCGTCCATTTCGGGCATCATAATATCCAAAAGTATCACCCCGGTTTGCGGATGTTGCTGCAGCAGTTGCAGTGCCTCGGCCACGGTTACAGCCGAAATGACTGTGAAGCCTTTCGATCGTAGCGTGGCGGTTAGTGCAAAAATGTTCCGGCTGTCATCGTCAACAATCAAAATAGGGGCGGCCATGCAAATAATTTGAAACAAAGGTGCAGGCAAAAAGCCAAGTGTAGTGTTTGCAGTGGTAAAACTTTAGCTGAAAAATGTTTGGGAAAAGATGCCCGATGTTTCAGAGCAATACTCGATGGAAATTTTGCTGCAGATGCATTTTTTCGAAACAATGATCTAATGCATCGCAACAATATAGGAGCAAACCGCAAAACCATTGGATGGTAAATTTCAATCAGCGCAAACTTTTGTTACAGCCTAAAAATGCACAGCATCCAGGAATTTACATTTTCCCCGAAAACAAAAAAAGCTACCCTTTGAGATGAGGTAGCTTTTAGTAAATGTTTTTGTGCGCCCAGCACTTTTTTACCGGATAAAAATGCCTTAATGCAGGAACAACTCGCGGAAAATCTGCGGATCCGTTTTCATGAGTTTGTAGCAGAAAGTCATCAGTACGATGGAGGCAATGAGCAGGGCGTCCACATATTGGCGCCGCTGGGGAGTGCGTTGGTTTTGGCTAAAAAAGTTCATGTTTAATTTTCTTACGGTTTTGCGGATTGAAATGGCATAGACCCACAGGCAATGATGCCTGCTGTGTGGGTACAAATGCAGGGTAAAAGTAATAAATAGCCGCCAGCTTTAGCGCTGGCCGGCTGTTATTTGCGCATAATAACCCGAACAACCGTTTCGGGGCTTGCGGTAGAATGGCTGTGGTGCACATCGAGCACCGAATAATCGTGGATGCGGTAACCCTGGCTGTAGTGATCGCGGATCTCGTTGTTGTTGCGAAACAGATCGCCGCGTTTGCAGATCTGGGTCAGGCCTTCTTCACCGGAAGCGTTGGGTACTATTACTGTTAATTGCTTTTCCATATGCTCAATAATCTGGGGTTTACAACAGTAAAAAAGCTGTGCCGGGGCTTTTTTCTAATATACAGTTATTTTGGCGGCTGTAAAAGTAAACAGCGCCTTTTCTCCATGCAATCCATTTTTGTACCGAAATGCGCTTGCCCATGTTCAATGGAGGGAAGAGGCTATGAGTGGTGAGGGAGGAGCTTTGATCGACAAGTTGCGAGCATCGAGCAAAGCTGAGTCTGCCTACTCACAACTCAAAACTCAATACTCACGACGCTGCTACGCAGTAGCAGCCACCTCCGGCCATTGTTTCGCCGTTTTGTTGTTGCGGTCGGTAATTTCTTTTTGCAGTTCTTTGTTGATCATCACACCCGCTTTTGCGCCCTCGGCAGCGGCAACTACTACAAAATGCATGTCGCGGTCGGCATCGCCGGCCACATACAGCCCCGGCGTTGATGTTTGCTGGTAGCGGTTGGTGATCACCACGCCTTTCTTGCTCACTTCACAGCCAAAAGTTTCGTACAGGTCGCAGTGCTGGGTGTAGCCGTTTACAAAAAATATAGCATCGCAGTCGCGGGTTTTGTCATTTTTAAAAACAATGCGCTCCAGTTGTGTGCCTGTTCCTTCCAGCCGGTCAAAAACATCGTACACCACTTCAACGCCGTTGGCTTTTAACTGTTCAAGCTGTTTGGGTTTTACATGGCGGCGTCCGTCGGTGTACAGCGTTACCTGGTCGGTCCAGCCTTTTAATGCCAGCGCCAGCTCCCAGCCATCTTTGTTGCGGGCGTAGATGCCCACTTTCCGGTCCTGCACTTCCCAGCCATCGCAATAAGGGCAATGAAAAACCGAATGCCCATAAAACTCCTGGAAACCGAGCACCTCGGGCACATTGTCGATCAGGCCAGTTGCAATGAGCAGTTTTTTAGCATGATACAGCGCACCATCTTCATCCCGCACCGCAAACAGGCCGTCGCTGTTTTGGCGGGCATGGGTTATTTTTTTCATGATGCGTTTTACACCGTACTTATCCAGTTCGGTATGACAAATCTGTAAAAAATCAGTCGGTAAAATATCATCACGGGTAAGGTAGTTGTGCATGCCATGCGAGTATTGGTTGCGGTAACGTGCCGTATCAAAAACCACCACGCTCCGGCGGCAACGGCCCAGCACCACGGCAGCGTTCAGCCCGGCAGGGCCGCCGCCTATGATTATACAATCCTGCAATTCCATTCCAATCATTTGTGCATACGTTATCAAATACGGTGCTAAGTAAAAATTGGCACCGGCTGTTTCTTCAGCATTTGCTGCGTGTGATTACCTGCGTTGGGCCTGTATAAATCCGTTGTAGGAAATTTGCTGGCGGTTGTTGCTCACGGCAATCAGCGTAGCGTAGCCATTGGGGCTCACGCTGAGGATCAGTTCCCGTATATCGGTTTGGCCCCTTGGGCTGATGCTGATTTCCTGTCGGTCGTTGCCGGCCCCTGTGGCCGAATAGCTAAAATCCGTCAGTGTAAAATCCATCGGGCCCCGGTTGTTGCCAATAGGTGCCGTAAATGCCCGCCCGATGTAGGGCAGGTAGCTTTGCACGGTATCAGGGCTAATGCGCAGGAAAAAATCAGGCGTTACCTGCCGGGTACGGCCACCAATGGGGTTGATGGATTGGGGTATAAATACAAATCGGCGGGCCTGCAACAGGCTGTCGGCATTTACGCCACCGCCCTGCACACCGCCGGCGGTGCCGCATGCAGCGAGCACAACGGCAGCCACCAGGAATAGCACTATTGCAAATGAATTGCTGCGTATTTTATTCATAAGGTTTCCTTTGTTAATAGTGGATCAAGTCCTTTCTAGTCGCGTTCGGTCAGGGCTTCTTTTCGCTGTTGTTCCAATGCCGCTTCTTCCTCGGGTGTAGCCTCCCGGTCGGTGGCCGTCTCTTTAAATGGATTGGCTGGCCGCTGGCCTTCCTGTTGCGGTTGTGGCCGCTCCGGCTGATGTTGGTCCTTATCCATAGTTTCTATTTTACCTATATACTTCCCGAAAATGGGGCCAGAGTAAGCCCTGCTACCCGTGGCGAGGGTAATGGGCCAGCAGCTTTAACAGAATATGAATGACTGGGATTAGTCATTTTTTAATTGATTTATCTGTTGCATCATCCGCTGGTAATGCGAGCCTTGCCAGTACACCCGACTGCATTGTGGGCATTGCCAAAAATGGTGGAACTCCTGTATGGTTGCGGGCTGCAAACGATGCAGCACATCGGCTTTCTGGACAGGTTCTAATAAGCAGTTGCACGCCATGCACCGCGTAAATGGCTCAAGATGGTGCCGGCCAAAATGCGCAATCACCTGCGCCAATTTTGGCGCAGTATGTTCGCTTTCAATAATGAAGGTTTGGAGAAACGGGTTTTGGGCAAGCGCCGTTTGCCGCGTTAGCAGGATGCGGTTTTTGGAAACGGCTGTTTTTAATAATTGCGGTTTGCTCCACGCTGCGCTATATGCAGTGTCGAAACCGAGCATACGTAGTTGCCGGGCCAGCCGGCCCAGGTGTACATCGGCCACAAACCGCGGTTGGGTGGACATGCATTAGCTGCGTGTAAAACCGTACCGGAAGGCCGGCAGTTGATGACAAAGAATTTGGCTGATAAATTTGCGGCAGATCTACGCAGGGCTATTTATGAGCAGGTACAACAGTGCGCTAATTAGGGCAATGATTCCTACAGCAATTGCCCCGTTGCGCAAAAAATGATGGCGGAGCATTTTGCCCAATTGAACAGAAATGGCTTTCATGGAAATGGTTTTCTGGCGGAAAAATAGGCTGTTTTTTCAATTGTCAAAATTTTTCATCCACAGATGCTGCTGGGCCAGCGTTTTACGTCGATTTACAAAAGGGTTCCCTTTGGGTGGAGCAAACCTTTTTGCGATACCCGTGTTTTTTTGTTGAGTTTGGAATGATTTTTTATTCAGTGCTTTGCGCCCCATCGTTGAAAATGGATGGGAGCATTGGTCGCCTCCTAAAAAACCTAACAGATATTATTTATGTCAAACGCAACCCTACAACCCACCAAGACAAAAAAAGTATTGATCATTGAAGACGAAGGCGATATGTGCCTGCTGCTCAACATCATGTTGAACGGAAAGGAAATGGAACTGGATCATGTAAAAAACCTGGAGCTGGCTGGCGAATACCTGAAAAAGGAACAGCCCAACGTGGTGATCCTTGACAACAAGCTGCCCGACGGTTTCGGCATCGATTACATCAGTCACATCAAAGCAAATTACCCGTCCATCCGCATCATTATGATCTCGGGCTTCGACGGATCGGCTAAAGACGTGGCCATGGAAAACGGCGCCGATATTTTCCTGGAAAAGCCATTTACCAAAACCCAGTTGTTTGATGCTATTGCGCAGCTGATGCAATAAGAGATCGGTATTAGTTTCATCAAAAAGCCCCGGACGATTTTGTGGTCCGGGGCTTTTTGATTTACTGAACTTTTTGATCACTGCTCCGTTGGTTTCAATTAGTGGGAGTTAATGGCTTGCACTTCAGTTCAACAGGAGCTTGTGCCATTTTCAGAATGGTGTTTGATGGCGGCTTTGCACATCTGCTCCAGCACATCGAGGTTAAGGTCTTTAAGCTGTTTAAAATAAATGCAGGATTTGCCCATGGTGTAAGGGCCTAAGCCCTCGAGCAATTCCCCATCGCTATTTTCCGGAACGGTAACATACAGCGAGAACTGCGCTTTGCGCGGCGAAAAAGCAATCAAGGGCGCATCGCCTTCATGTCCAGTTGCATAGCGGTAATGATAGCTGCCAAACCCAATGATGGTGGGTCCCCACATTTTTGGTCCACACCCCGACCATTGCTGCATCAACTCCATCAGCCGAAAACTGTCCGATTTCTTTTGTTCGTTGGTTACAAATGAGTGGATGAATGCAGGGACATCAACATCGGTGTAGGCGGTTTTGGTTCTTGCAGCCATATGATTGGGGTTGATTGTATTTGCTTAGTATTGAAAGTAGATAACCCTAACGATTTACTTGCTTTTGCCGGTTGGAACTAAGCTTTTAGCCGGAATTAATGGTAGTCGACTTTGTATTATGTTATTTAGCAAAAGCCCTAATTTTGCCACACCAAACTCTGTACTATGAGAACAAAACTACTGCTCCTGGCAGCATTATCGCTCCAGCTCTGCGCATCTGCACAAAAAAAGGAAGAAGGTTTCGACTTTTCTTTTAAACCAACTAAAAATCCTCCCCGCTATCTGGTAACAACGGAAAATAAGAATGGCCTTTGGAGCCGGACAGCTGTGTACATGCCCGAACGGGCTATCGCCATGGAAGGATGGTATCAGGATGAAGCATGCACCATACAGCATGGATCGTTTGTGTGGTACCATACCAACAGGGCCATTCGTGAAATTGGTTCCTTTGATCAGGGTAAAAAACATGGCACTTGGATTCGCTATAATGAGCAGGGACAAATGCTAGACAGTACGCACTACGAAAAGGGAATGCGCAAAGGACTGAGCATCGGATGGCACACCAATGGCAAACGAGCCGATTCTTCCTATTTCGACGGGGCCGGCAATGGCACTACGGTGGCATGGAACGAGGACGGCATCCGGATGTTAGAAGGTAAGACCATTAACGATACCGCTAAAGATGGTCTTTGGAAATATTATCACGCCAATGGCACTGTGATGGCAACCGAAGAATATGTTGCCGGCGAACGAAAGTCCTGTGCTTGTTTCACTGAATTGGGTAAGGCTGTAGATCCATCCGAATGCCTGGAAAAAGATGCAGCGTTCAAGGGTGGGGATGAAGGCTGGATTGTTTTTTTACAGCGCAATTTAAACCCTGCGGTAGCAGCCAAAAAAGGCGCACCATTTGGCGCATATACAGTTATGTACCAATTCATCGTTGAAAAAGACGGCAGCATTGGCGACATCAAGGCATTAACCAGCTATGGTTATGGTATGGAAGCAGAAGTGTTACGCGTTTTGAAGAAGTCTCCGAAATGGGTGCCAGCAAACCAGTTTGGTACTAAAGTGCGGGCTTACCGCAGGCAGCCAATCACATTTGTTGTGGAAAAAGGGTAGGGTTTAAATGGGCACTATCAAAAAGGATTATAGTAGTCAACATTATCGCTGAGCACCTTCGTCCACTGGCGCTGGTGGCTGATCTGCCACTTGGCATCGCCCTGTGCGGTCCAATTTACAGACTGCAATTGCTGCTTTACAAATGGACGCACCTCCGGGTGTACAAACAGCGGATGCTGAAAATACCATTCGCGGTCGCCAACCAGCATATTCCAAAAAGCATCAAAACTGGGGTAAGCGGTACGAAATACTTTGGTTTCGTCGCGGTCATCATCGTAGGTGCTGTGCTGCCACAAAAAACTCCCGTCGGGCTGCCGAAACAGGGTACCGCCGCTTGTTTCGGTGCTGATGTCAAAATAGAGTTCGGACTTCATGGGTGCAAACATCCATAAAAAGGGGCGTTTTGATAAAGGTTATTTACACTTACTGCATGGCATATCGGGCGGATAAAATTTGTTTGCCCGATTTTATCCCTTTACAAATCAAATACTTGTTAAGCTATTTTAACATAGGCACCCCTGCAGTTGTGGTTTAGCTGCACGAGGTTTGCAGCATTAAGCATCATTAGCCCTTAAAGCAGCGTGCTGCACCCTTAAGTATGAAAAGAAAATGGACTATTTTCTGCCTGGCCACCTGCATCAGTGTTGGTGCATCGGCGCAGGTAGAAGACCGGGAACCCCCGGTAGAAACAAACACCGAACGACCGGTATTTGCTGAGCCCCGGATTTATGGAAGAGTGCTTGACCCGAAAACCCGCAGAGGTGCCGAAGGCGTAACGGTGCAGCTGTTTGCTGCCCAGCCCGATTCGGCCGACGCTGCAGGTGCAAGTCTACCCCTGAAAACACTGGTTACCAGGGCCAACGGCGATTTTAGCTTTGCCGGCCTGCCCCAGGCCGATTCGTTCCGGCTGGTGATTTCTTCGGTAGGTTTTGAGCGGGTAGAACAGTGGGTAATGCCCGCCGGAACTACCGGCAATGACCTCGGCAATATCACGCTGGAAACATCGGTAACAACCTTGCAATCGGTAACCGTTTCGGCACAGCGGCCGGCCCTGCAAATGGGTGTGGACCGCCGCGTTTTTACCGCCGATCAAAGCCTGACCGCTACTGGCGGCACCGCGGTGGACCTGATGAAAAATATTCCCTCAATAACTGTGGATGTGGACGGAAACGTGCAACTGCGCAACGCGTCGCCCCAGATTTTTGTGGATGGCCGCCCTACGATTTTAACATTAGACCAGATTCCGGCTGATAATATTGAGCGGGTGGAACTGATCACGAACCCATCCGCCAAGTTCGACGCCTCTTCGAGTGGCGGTATCGTCAATATCGTTTTAAAGAAAAACCGCCGCGTAGGATTGAACGGTATCGTGTCGGCCGGCGTGGGTAGCCCCGATATTGCTACCGGAAATATAAACCTGAACCTGCGCCAGGGCAAATTCAACTTCTTTACCATTGGCTCGTTCAACCAAAGCGGTGGCCGTGCCCGCAGCCAGTCGGAGCGGCAAAACAAAGACAAAGGTTTGCCCACTTCTTATTTCAACCAGCAATCGTGGAACGACCGCCTGCGCCGCTTTGGATCGGTGCGGTTTGGGCTGGACTTTTTCCTTGACAACCGCAACACCATTTCGGTAACACAGAATATTGTGAACGGCCGCTTTAGCAACGAGCAGGAGCAATACCAGCAGTTCCTGACCTCCAACCGAATTTTGGAACGTACCGGCCAACGCCTTTCCAATTCAAAATCGAATTTTGAACGCTACAACAGCCAGCTTAACTACGTACACAAGTTTCCGCAGGCAGGCCGTGAGCTTTCGGCCAACATCAATTACAACTGGGGCAGCGGCGGCGACAATACCTTTATCGACAACACATTTACCAAACCCGATGGCAGCCCGTTTGCACCAACGGCCCGCCTGCGCAATGTGGGCGATAATACCAGCAACCAGGTGACCGCACAAGTGGATTACGAAACCACGCAGGGCGAAAACGGAAAACTGGAAACCGGTATCCGCAGCTTTATCAACAACCAGCACAGCATCTTCAATTCGTTTTCGGTGGCCAACGGGCTGGAAACAAAGCTGCCGGTGAGCAACAATTATAAGTACCGCGAAATCATCAACGCGGCTTATTTAACCTACACCAATAAATTGGGCAGCATTGGATACCAGGCCGGCCTCCGTGCCGAGCATTCGCAATTCGACGGCGAGCTGGTGGACAGTGCACAAAAATTTGGATACACTTACCCCGAATCGTTCAGCAACTTGTTCGATGCCTTGTTTCCAAGCTTGTACCTGACTAAAGAACTGGGCGACCGCCAGCAAGTGCAGTTGAACTATTCGCGTCGTATTCGCCGCCCGTCGTTTTGGAACCTGAACCCGTTTGTTGATTTCAACGACCCGTTGAACATCAGCCGCGGTAACCCGCAATTGCGCCCCGAATACACCAACAGCATTGAGTTCAATTACAGCAAGGATTTTAACGGCAGCAACTTTTTGGGCTCGGTTTATTTCCGCAACAACCAAGGCGACATTACCCGCTACAGCGATACCCTGAGCTCGGAGCAATATGCGCAGTTCAATAACCCGGCAATTGATTCGAACGCCATCCTGAGCACTTTTGTAAATGCGCAGTATACCAACCGCATGGGTGCCGAATTTACACTGCAGCAAAAGTTTGGTAAAACCTTTGACCTTACGCCTACGGTGAACTTTCAGTACCGCAAAGTAAAAGGCCGCGTAGGCGACCTGGTGCTGGATAACAACGGTTTTAACTGGGAAGCTAAGCTGATTGCCAACTACCGGTTTATGCCGGTAAATGAGCGGTCGGTGTTTACCAACCTGAGCTTGCAGGCCATTGGCGAATATGAGTCAAGAGAAGTAGTGCCGCAGGGTGTAAACATTCCGAATTACAGCCTGGATATGGCGCTGCGTAAGGATTTTGGCAAAGCCAAAAAAGCAACGGTAACCTTTAGCGTACAGGATGTGTTCAACTCGCTGCGCTTTGGTTCGGAGCTGGATACCGAATACTTTTTCCAGGAAAGCTGGAGCCGCCGCAATGTGCGGTCGTTCCGCCTGGTGTTTTCGTATAAGTTCGGCGACATGAACTTCCAGTTGGGCCGTAAAAATGATGGCCCGCAACGTGGTGGCGATCGCGACGAAGGCTAAGCAAAGTTTCAAATTGATAAGAAACAAAAAGCGCTCATGTTACATGGGCGCTTTTTTATTATGGCAATTAGGTAAATGATATGGTAAAACCATATGAAAGGGATAAAAGCAGCAAATTAAAACCAACATGCTATGTTGTTGTGTTTTTGAACTTTAGGTTTGTCATGCCGAACTTGTTTCGGCATCCCCTTCAATCTGCGGAGTTTTCTGAATATGGAAGAGTTGCCGAGACAAGTCCGAAATGACATCCGCTGTTCAATAGAACGCTGTTTAATAGCGATCCGGTGTAAATGCCGCAATCATCGGGGCAAAAACATAGCCCTCAATACGCCAACTCTTTTTGCATGCACACCGATTCTTCCAATCCCTCATACGGCGGGTAGTTGGGAATAATGCGGTAGCCGCTGCTTTGATATAAAGTGCATGCAGTGTTGAAATGTATGCTGGTTTCGAGCACTGCATGTGTAAAGCCCTGGGCTGCTGCCCAGCGCTCCAGCTCCTGCAATACCAACTTTGACAATCCCTTTCCGCGAAAAGCTTTTTGCACAAACATTCTTTTGATTTCAACTGTACCTGTGTTCAATGCTTTAAAGCAACCGCAAGCTACCGGTTCGTCGCCGGCATACACCAATACCGCAGTTTTTATATCGGGTACTTTATTGAAAGGGTCGTATGTGGCCTGGTGTTCGTTCAGTTCATTCCACAATTCATGATCGAGTTGCCGGATCAAGGTTTGAAAACCCGGATCGCTGGTGGTGGTTCTTTTTAAGGTGAAGTGGGTTTGCATGCTTAAAAATAATACACGATAATATTTGGACCGATGTAAGCAGTGGTAAATAAATAGCTTAACCCCATTGCAGCGGCCCTATATAACTGTTACATTGTATCAAAAAAATATGCAAGGGATTGCTTCTAATTGTACCCGGTTGCTCATTGTATTATCCTTGTTTTCCGCAGCCGGTTGCCACAAGCCTTCGGTGGGAAAATCATTGGATATTGCCACAACAGAAAACAAAGCAGCAATGGCTGCCGCCACTACTTTTTCCGCTAAAGCTGAATGTGATTACAACCTCGATGAAACAGCACTAAAAGCGCAAGGCTGGACCAAAACATTTGAAGACGATTTTACCGACAACCTTACCAAATGGAATGTATGGAATGGCGGTGCATTTAACAACGAATGGCAATTGTACCGGGCTGAAAACCTGCAGGTGCTGAACGGCAACCTAGCCATTACCGCAGCAAAGCAAACCGTTGACGGGCCCACCACGCCGTATGATGCTACGCCAAAAACATTTCAATACGTATCGGGCCGCATTGAATGCAAAACCAATGTTTCGGCCAGTGTAAAAACGCCCAAAGTGCGGATGGCGGCACGCATCAAATTGCCCGCCGGTTATGGTTTGTGGCCTGCTTTCTGGAGCTATGGCGATCCTTGGCCCACGCAAGGCGAAATTGACATACTGGAAGCAAGAGGGCAGGAGCCTACTCGCTACCTCACCAATTATTTTTATGGCAATAAACCCAACACCAACCTGGTGCGCAACGGCGAAGGATATATTCAAGCCAATGCCGACCTCACCCAGTGTTATCATGTGTACGAGATGGTGTGGGAAAAGAATACATTATCAACTTACCTCGATGGCTTGCTGGTTGAAGTAAAGTCGGGCACCTATATTCCACGGATGTTTGGCAAAACACAACGCATTACGCTGAACCTTGCGGTGGGCGGCAACTTTTTTACCGGCCTCGACCCGGCACAGGTAACCGGCGGCACCATGCTGGTAGACTGGGTGAAAGTGTTTACTTCAAAATAAACGGCGATCAGCAGTAGCTTTTATGGAGTTGTGCGGCGGTGCAACTCCATTTTTATTAGCGGTTGCCGCGTTATCTTCGGCAACCATCAATCATACACATGAAACGTTTTCAACTGGCGCTGCTAATTTTTTCAATTGCACTTATTTCCTGCTCGGGCGGCAAAATGGCCGCAGGTAAAAATGACGGCTGGACCACGCTGTTCAACGGCAAAAACCTGGACGGCTGGGTGGTGAAAATTGCAGGCCACCCGCAGGGTGAAAACTTTGGCAATACCTTCCGGGTGCAGGATGGTATTTTAAGTACCCGGTACGATCAGTATGGCAATTTCAACAACACCTTTGGTGCGCTGTATTACAACAAGCCACTGACCAATTACCGCCTGAAAGTGGAATATCGTTTTGTGGGCGAAACAGCACCCGGCGCACCGGCATGGGGCCTTCGGGATGGCGGCATTCAGTACCACGGGCAGGGCCCTGCAGCAGTGGCGCTGGACCAACAGTTCCCGGTGTGCCTGGAGTATAACCTGCATGGCGGCAACGGCAAAGACGAGCGGCCGGTAGGAGAGATCTGCACGCCGGGTACTAAAGTAGATATTGCCGGGAAACCCAGCACCTCGTTTTGTACGCCTGCAACGGTTAAGCGCACCTTTCATGGCGACCAGTGGGTGACCGCCGAAATTGAAGTACGTGATGGTGTGATCAAACATTTTATCAATGGCGAAGAGATTTTGCAGTTTGCAAATCCACGCTATGATACGGCCCATGCAGTAGCCAAAACATTGATCAAAAACGGCGATGCCAGCATCAGGTCGGGTTATATTTCGCTGCAATCAAACAGCCACCCGATGGACTTTAGAAAGATTGAGCTATTGGAGTATAAATAACATCATTGCTGCAGCAAGTGTTGTTATGGTAACGACGTAAAACAAAAAAGGCAAGCTTTTCGAAGCTTGCCTTTTTTGTTATTAGTAGGTGTATGTTTTGGTGCTGATATAACCCTGGTTGGTAGTGGCTATATCCGATGTGATCCGTTTCTGCGCATCGAAAGTATAAGTGTGTTCGGCAGTGCCAATCAACCGGCTGCCTGATTTTACCGTTTGTTTTTTGATCAGCCTTGTTTTTTCGCCTGCCTGAGCTGTGCCCAGGTTCCACACGTCAATCGGCTCGTATTTTTCGCCGGGATAATATTCAAACAGCGTTTCCAATCCATCGGTATCAATGGAGCGGATGAGGTCGCCATCGTTGTTGTAGGTGTAATTAGTAGTGTTGGTTAAAACAGAACCGGTGCGCTTGGTGTAGTCGTATTCTTTTATGCGCACTACGCGTTTGCTGGCATCGTATACATACTTGGTGGCTGATGAATCCTCGGTATCGTTCCATTGAAAAACGCTATCAATCAGCGCAGTGCTGGTCATGAAAATATCGGAGTGAATGGACAGCTCATTGTCGGAAAAAATGCGCAGGGTGCGGCGGTTGGCGGCAGGGTAAGCAAATTCAAATTTATCGCCTGCATTTGATTCAGACACCAGCGAGGAGATGCGGCCATTGTTGTCGTACGAAACATTGAATGTTTCGGAAAAGCTCATGCCCGGTGCTTCCAGTTTTTCGGTAAACTTTTTCAGGCGGTTGCCCGAAGGGTTGGTGGGGTTGTCGGTGCTGGCTTCTTTTTGACAGGCTGTAAACAGCAGGCAGACCAACAACAGTTGTAGCGCAGTTCTCATAAGTTTAGTTTTAGTGCAGCAAATGTAGCCCATTTTGCCAAAACAAGCCGAGCAGTATTGAAGCAGTACAAGTGTGCGACGCAACAGGTGTGGAACAGAACTACAACAGCCGGTAACAAAATGATCGTTACACTACCATAGCAATAGAGATTTGTTGAAAGTGTGATATACAAAGGGCCCGGAATAACTTTCCGAGCCCTTTGTATGTAGCTTGCTTCTGTGCTACTAAGCAATGAATCAACTGCTATTTTTTCGTTTGCTTCGACGTGATTTTTTCCTTCATCGCCGTCAGTGCATCGGCCAGTTCCTGCAACTCTGGATCGAGGCCGGGTGAAAATTCTTCGGGCCGCTCGGGCATCACCGGTATGGGATAGCTTTCGCGTGGTTCTTTCAGTGTTACCAGCTCGGTGCCATCGTTCATGGGTGCGCTACCGCTGAAAATTTTGCTCATTTCAGAACTGTCCAGCCGGAAATGATATTGTTCGCGGTGGATGCCTGCATCGAGCAGTTTTTTTACTTCCGGGAATTTCGACGAATCGAATTTGGGAATGGGCAGCGACTTTTTCCAGTCTACACCCAGTGTTTCCAGCGCCTTTGAAAATGCCGCCTGGTGGGCTTCATCCCGTACAATTAAAAACGATACGGTAGCCCGCAGGGTTTTGTTTGAAGACATTTGATAAATGCGGCATTTCTGCAGGCGGCCGGTTGCTTCCAGCACCAGGTTGTCGAGCAGGTTGAGCACCAAGTTGCCATGATCGTGCACCCAGGAACCATTCCACGGATTGCCTGCTGCATCAACCGGCAGTGCCGATTGTGCGCCCATGATAAAATGATGCGGGTTCTGTTGTGCTTTTGCCATCTGCATTACCGGGTCGCCACCTTTGCCAGGCGTTTCAAACTTTTTTCCATGATATTCCGGTGCGCCATCCAGCAGTTGCGAAATTGTTTTGGAGATCAGTTCCACATGGCTGATTTCTTCAACGCCCACACCCTGAATGAGGTCGCGATAAGGGGCAGCATCGCCCCGGAAATTGAAGCTTTGAAACAGGAATTGCATCATGGTGCGCATTTCGCCAAACTGGCCGCCAAGGCCTTCCTGCAGTGCGTTCGCTGCCGACGGATCCGGTTCGTCGGCTACAATCGGGTTGATCAAAGACTGGACATGATAAAACATTAATGAAAATTTTGTTGAGAAGCTTTTAGTTAAAGAAAATACGTGCCAATGTTGCTAAAAGCTTAATGGTGGCGTTAGCCTGTACCGGCATTAAAACAGTTACTGCAGGGGCTGAATTTTTTGCAGTAGAGTTGTGCAAAACATCCAGATGAATGAGTATGTTTTAATTGACCTGAGCAGTTTGCAAACAGTGGTTGGTTGGCTGTAAAATTTACTTGGAAAAGAGTTTTGAACGTTGGATCATCACACACTAAATGTTTATTTTTAACTGCTGCGCCACCATCTTATCAAGTGTAGCCAAATTATCCAATGCATTGCCCAACGTGTTGTTGAAGTAAGCATACACTTCTTTTCCTTGCTGTACCCATGCTGCCATACGCAGGGCATGCTCCGCTAAAAAGGCATCGCTGTAACTGCCGCGATAAGTTCCTTCGGGTCCATGAAAGCGCAGGTATTTAAAATCTTCTGCTACGGTTACTTGTGGTGTCGGTGCTTTCGGTAAATCATGCTCCACCATGCCGGCACCGTAGTGTTGCAACATGCGGTACACGCTGCTTTTGTACCAGGATGGATGGCGAAATTCCACGGCAATATGCCAGCCCTTTGCATCGCTGACCAGGCCTTCCAAAATTGCTTCCACTTCTTCCTGCATCTCCTGTTTGATGGATGGTGGCAGTTGTACCAAAATGCAGCCCCTTTTATCAGCAACTGCAGCTATGGCTGTAGTAAACGTTTCAAGATCGCTGCCGCTAAACTGCAGGTCTTTGGCATGAGTGATGGTTTTGGGTACTTTAAAAGTAAACCGGAAATCGGCGGGCACACTGTTGCCCCATTTTTCGATGGTAGCCGCTTTGGGTACTTTGTAAAACGTGGCGTTGATCTCTACAGAGGAGTGGAGCATTGCATAATACTGCAGCCGGCTGGCACCCCTTGCTTCAGGCGGGTATTGCGATTGCTTGACGGGCACTACAACATTGCTGGTGCCGGAGTAAAAAGTGGGCTGCTCATTCATGTTGGGAAAAGAGCAAAATCTTTGCCTTGGATGCTGATTGTTTGTCCATACTTGTTTGTTCAAAGAAGTGCTTAAGTCCAGCATGGACTCAGGCTAACTTCTTTTGCATATGTGCAGCCAATTCAAATGGAACGAGGCATACGGGCCAGATAATATATTGCAGGAAAAGAATGGAATTGAAGTAAACAAAAGTCATCATCACCATGGTGCAACAAACCCACATGCCGGCTTTTTCTTTTAGGTAGCTTAGGTAAATGATGCCCATGAGCAGGAGCATCGGTGCTTTAGCGATGAGGCCGGAAAACCAGGTGAACTTTTTAGCCAGCACCACATCAAACGATGGTGCGGCGATAATATGCGCATCGCCAAAACGCGTTGCGGAAAACAAGATGGATTTGATAAAACTTTCCGCATCTGCAACAATGAACGGCAGTGATGTGAGTAGTGGAATGCTGCCAATCAATAACAGCTCAAGAAACATATTTTTAAAGCGGTTATTTTTATCGCCGGTTTGCCATAAATAAATGAGGTACAGCGGCAGTAAAAATATTGCCACCTGTTTGATGCCCAGTGATAGGCTGAGCGCCAATAAAGAAAGTGTGCGCTGCCGGTTTAACAACACCAGAGAAAGCAGTAAAAAGAAGATTGCGGGAAACTCAATGTGGTGCACCCGCACAATATAGATGCTCCAACGGCCTAATATGAGGGTCATTGCGGCGGCAAGCCCAAGCAGCGTTAAGCTTCTGTCACGAAAGAATTTCAGCACCAGTGTAGCAATGCCGATGTTGAAGATGAGCGACACCGGCCGCCAGAAATAGATCCAGTCGGCAAACGTTGTCAACCCAAGTTTTTGCACCAGCGCAGAGAGCAAATAAGTAACCGGGAAATAGGTGGCGTATTTATTATTGAAATTCATGTCGCTGGCCAGGATCCGTGCATAAGGATTTTCGCCGTTGATGATTCTGTTCCCTTCCAGCCAGATGTAGTAAATGTCTTCCTGCAGCAGCGATGCAGCCGGTTTCAGCCAAAAGCCAATATGTACCATGCAAGCCTTGCCAACAAGGGGCAAGAGTAACAACCAATACGTTTGTTCTTTTTTAAATGCTGCTAACATGCGCTGCTAATTTTTAAATCTTCCTGCTAAAAATGTGTAGTGCTTAATGGTTGTAATCGCTAGTTGTATAAAGGATAGTAAAACCTTAGTGTAAATAAACTTCTGATGTTATAGCTTGTAAAGTTACCAGTCTGGAATGGGGATAACAATTAGGTTGATAAAAAATGGTTTTCTCGGTTAACCGTGACAGTAATACAATGCTGCTTGGTAACACTGTTGCTATTGTTGCCGAATAGTATTGCCAGCCGCACAAGTGTGCGATCCTGAAACAAGTTCAGGACAGGCAGCAACAGGTGCACAACAGCATTACAAAAGCTGATAACACAAAAAAAGCCCCCGCTTTCGCAGGGGCTATGATTTTATATCAGGTATCAGCTATTAATAACGATACGCTTCCGGCTTGAACGGACCTTCTTTAGCGATGCCGAGGTACTCGGCTTGTGCAGTAGTCAGTTCGTCCAGCTCCACACCAATTTTAGCGAGGTGCAGGCGGGCCACTTTCTCGTCGAGGTGCTTTGGCAGCACATATACTTTGTTCTCGTAGCTGTCGCCGTTTGTCCACAGCTCAATCTGGGCCAGGGTTTGGTTAGAGAAAGAGTTAGACATTACAAATGATGGGTGACCGGTAGCGCAACCCAGGTTCACCAGGCGGCCTTCAGCCAGAAGGATGATGTCTTTGCCATCTACATTGTAAATGTCAACCTGTGGTTTTACGGTGTCTTTTGTGTTACCGTAGTTTTCGTTCAACCAGGCAACGTCGATCTCGATATCAAAGTGACCGATGTTACAAACAATGGCTTTGTCTTTCATCAGCTTGAAATGATCACCGGTGATCAGGTCGCGGCAACCAGAAGCGGTAACAACAATGTCAGCTTCTTTTACAGCGTCAATCATACGCTTTACTTCAAATCCGTCCATCGCCGCTTGCAAAGCACAGATCGGATCGATCTCGGTAACGATCACACGACAACCGGCACCAGCCAGGGAAGCCGCAGAACCTTTACCCACGTCGCCATAACCGCCAACAACAGCTACCTTACCAGCCAGCATTACATCGGTAGCACGACGGATGGAATCCACCAGGCTTTCTTTACAACCGTATTTGTTATCGAATTTCGATTTGGTAACCGAATCGTTTACGTTGATTGCAGGCATGGGCAGGGTGCCTTTTGCCATTCTTTCGTATAAGCGGTGTACACCGGTAGTTGTTTCTTCGGAGATACCTTTTACGTGTTGTACCAGTTCTGGGTATTTGTCCAGCACCATGTTGGTGAGGTCACCACCATCATCGAGGATCATGTTCAGCGGACGGTCAGCACCACCAAAAAATAGGGTTTGCTCAATACACCAATCGGCTTCTTCCTGGGTTTGGCCTTTCCAGGCAAACACGCCAATACCGGCAGCGGCAATGGCAGCAGCAGCCTGGTCTTGCGTAGAGAAGATGTTGCAGGAGCTCCATTTTACTTCGGCACCCAGGGCAACCAGGGTTTCAATCAGCACCGCTGTTTGAATGGTCATGTGCAGGCAACCGGCAATGCGGGCACCTTTCAGGGGCTGCGATGCAGCGTACTCCTGGCGGATGGACATCAGGCCGGGCATTTCGGCTTCGGCCAGACGAATTTCTTTACGGCCCCATTCGGCGAGGCTCATGTCTTTCACCTTGTACTTCAGCGAGAAGTCGATGTTGGTGTTTACGGCTGTTGACATTATTAAACTGTTTGTTTTTGTAATCAAAAAAGCAAATGGAAGACTGGAAAAAGGGAGCATTTGAATACGCCTTTCGTCCCGCCGTTGTTTTGCTGCGCAAAGTTAGCCAACCAGATTATTTTCCTGTAATAAATAAAGAATTTAGGAAAAATGGCGGTCTGTGCGGTATTTTTCAGGATAAAACTGTAATGAGCCATGGCTAATGGAGCGCAAACAGGCGAAATGCCTGTTTTGGATAAAAAGGACCTAGAAATACTGAAGTTGCTGCAGCAAAATGCACGGATGACCATCAAGGAAATTTCGGAAAAAGTGCACCTCAGCACTACGCCGGTGCACGACCGCATCCGCCGGCTGGAAGCCTCCGGCGTGATCATGCAGTACGCCACTATTGTAAACGGTGCACTAGTAAAAAAAGGCCTGATGACGATCTGTTATGTTTCCATCAAGCAACACAGCAAAAACGCCGGTGCTAATTTTATCAAGTCAATACTTGAAATGGAAGAAGTGGTGGAATGCCTCACCATTTCCGGCGAGTTCGATTTTATGCTGAAAGTGGTATCGGAAAATATGGATGCGTATTACAACTTCCACGTCAATAAACTGGGTGAGCTGGACAATATTGCCAACGTGCAAAGTGTGTTTGTGATGGGCGTGGTGAAACAAACGCACCAGCTGGTTTATTGAGGATTTCGGATTGCGGAACCCTTGCTTTTACCGAACCGTCATTACGAGGCGCAGCGGGAATGTATGATACAGCGGCAATTGGTGCGCCGAAGCAATCTCCTGCTTTGCCGGCCGCTTCGTCGAATCCATTGCTTGTAACTAATTTGGAGTAGTCAGGAGATTGCTTCGGCGCTGCAGATTCGTTCATTTAAAAAACGGCTGCAGCGCCTCGCAATGACGATGCAACATGCGCAATGGTTCCGCAATCCGCAATCCCAAATCCGCAATCCTCAATGCATTTACACCGCATTTAACTTCAGCCTCGTTATCTTGCCCCTAAAACCAATCAGTGAATTACCTGGTCCGGCCGCTGCAAATCCTGTATAACATCTACGCCATGGTGCTGTTTGTAGCCATCATGCTGCTCCTGTTTCCCTTCGTTATCATCGCTTCGTTTTTTGGTAAAATAAAAGGCGGCAACGCCATCTGGCGCATCTGTTGCATCTGGGGCGACCTTTGGTTTCCGCTCATTGGCATCATCCACCGCAACCGATTTGAAGTGCCGCTGCACAAAGGCGAGCCGCAGATTTTTGTGGCCAACCACGTTTCTTATATCGATGCAGCCATTATTGTAAAAGTATTCCGCCTGCCGCTGCGTGCCCTGGGTAAAGTGGAGCTGAGCAAAGTGCCGCTATTTGGATTTATTTACCGCAATGCCATCGTTACCGTCGACCGCAGTTCGGCGGGAGCACGGGCCAAAAGCGTGGCGCAATTAAAAGCGGTGCTGCGCAAGGGCATATCGGTACTGGTGTTTCCCGAAGGCACATTTAATGAAACGGGCGGGCCGCTCAAAAGCTTTTACGACGGTGCGTTTCGCGTGGCCATCGAAACCGGCACACCCATCCGGCCCGTGCTGCTACTCGATACCTGGAGCCGCATGCCGCCGGGCAAATTGTTTACCATTACGCCTGGGCGCAGCCGCGCTGTTTTCCTGGAGCCGGTGCCCGTGGACGGATACACTTTGCAGGATGTGGCAGCGCTGCGCGAAAAAGTATATGCCATGATGGAAGCGGGGCTAGTGGCCCACAAAGCCGCGTGGATCAGGCAGCAACCGGTGCTGGCCTGACCAACTGTGCCGTTCGGCTGCTTCCACTTATCTTGCAGCCGTTTCGCTACGCGTTTTTACCAACAAAAAACAGCTTTAACCTGGGTTTCCTTTATCGGGAAAACAAGGGCCTATGTTCGCCGAAATCATCATACCGCTGGCCTTGCCCAAAAACTACACCTGGGAGGTGCCTGCAGCGCTGGAACAGCGCATGCAGCCGGGCTGCCGTGTGGAAGTGAATTTGGGAAAAAATAAAAAATACGCCGGCGTGGTAAAGCGCTTGCACAGCGATAAGCCCACCACTTTTGAAGCCAAAGAAATACTGAACCTGCTTGACGATGCACCCGTGGTGCAACCCTGGCAACTCAAATTTTGGGAGTGGCTGGCCGATTATTATATGTGCTCCGAAGGCGAAGTGATGGCGGCCGCACTGCCTGCACATTTCAAGCTTTCTTCCGAAACGGTCATTGTTTTTAATGAAGAATACGGGCAGGATTTTTCCGACCTCGATAACGAAGAATACCTGGTGGCCGAAGCGCTGCTGATGAAGCACGAACTGGGCCTGAACGAAGTGCAGCAAATATTGGATGTGCCGCATGTATATCCCATCGTAAACAAGCTTATTGCTAAAAAAGTATGCTTTGTGTGGGAGTCGCTGAAGCAAACCTATGCACCCAAAAAAGAAGCCTTTGTTTTGCTGAACCCGCAGTACAGCAATGAAGATACTTTGTCGGACCTGCTCAACAACTGGAGCCGTGCACCCAAGCAAATGGAGTTGCTCCTGAGTTACCTGCACCTGATGCGCACCGGCGGCGAAGTGCTGAAAGCCGACCTGTTGAAAAAATCAGGCGCTACTGATGCTCAGTTGAAAGGCCTGGTGGAAAAAGATATCCTGCGTATTGAACGGCGCCACATAGATAGACTGCATTACCTACCCAAAGATGTGACCATCGATTTTGACTTATCGCCGGCGCAGGCAGCCGCATTTACCGAAGTAAAAGAATGCCTCGATGCCAAAAGCGTGTGCCTGCTGCACGGAGTAACCAGCAGCGGTAAAACGCATGTGTACATCAAGCTGATGGAGCAATACATGCGGCAGGGCAAACAGGTGTTGTATATGCTGCCCGAAATTGCGCTGACCTCGCAGGTCATCCGGCGGCTGCAAAAACATTTTGGCGGCTACATTGGCATTTATCATTCCAAGTTCAGCCAGAATGAGCGGGTGGAAATCTGGAACAAAGTAAAAAGCGGCGAGCTCAAAATTGTGCTCGGTGCACGTTCCTCGCTGTTCCTGCCTTTTTACAACCTGGGCCTCATTTTGTGCGATGAAGAGCATGATTCTTCCTACAAGCAGCAAGATCCTGCACCACGTTACCATGGCCGCGATGCAGCCATTTATATGGCTTCGCTGTTGCAGGCAAAAGTGCTGCTGGGCAGTGCCACGCCGTCACTGGAATCTTATTTTAATGCAAAGGGCGGCAAGTATGGGCTGGTAACCATTTCGGAGCGCTACCGCGATGTGCAGATGCCCACCATTGAAATGGTGGATACCCGCATGGTGGCGAAGCAGGATGGCGGCAAGGTGATGATTTCACCGCAGCTGCTGGAGGCTATGAAAGAAACCATTGCCAAAGGGCGGCAGGTAATTTTGTTTCAAAATCGCCGCGGCTATTCGCCCTATCAGCTGTGTACGGTTTGCGGCTGGATCGCGCAGTGCCGCCATTGCGATGTATCGCTTACTTACCACAAGTTTTCGAATAAATTAAAATGTCATTATTGCGGCAATATTTATCCGCCCGCCAACACCTGTGCTGCTTGCGGCAGCGATAAATTGCAGCAAAAAAACTTTGGCACCGAAAAGATAGAAGAGGTGCTGGATAAAGAGCTGGCCGATGCCCGCATCGGCCGCATGGACCTCGATACGGTGCGCAATAAAAATGCGCATGATGTGCTCATACAGCAGTTTGAACAAAAAAAGCTGGATGTGCTGGTGGGTACGCAAATGGTGGTGAAAGGCCTCGACTTTGAAAACGTGGACCTGGTGGGCATCCTGGATGCCGATGGCTTGCTGCACTTTGCGGAGTTCAGGGTAAACGAACGGGCTTTTCAATTGATGGAACAGGTGAGTGGCCGTGCTGGGCGCAAACACGGCGCAGGCCGGGTGCTCATTCAAACCACCACGCCATCGCATCCGATTTTGGGGTACGTGGCACGCCACGATTTTGTAGGCATGTATGTTGAAGAATTGGAAAAGCGGCGCATGTTTTTGTACCCGCCGTTCAGCCGCATCATTCATGTATCGTTCCGCCACAAAGAGCGGGATGTGGTGACCGATGCAGCACACCAGTTTGCCAACGCGTTAATGCATGTATTTGGTCAGTACTTAGTGGGCCCCGCCGAACCGGTGGTGAACCGGGTTCGCAATATGTACCTGATGGAACTGTTGCTAAAACTGCCCCGCGATGGACAAACCATACAACGCTGCAAGGAAGCCATCGAAAAACAAACTGCGGCATTGCACAACGAAAAGCGATTCCGAAACGTGGTTGTAGTGCCCGATGTCGATGCGATTTAATTGTGCACAAACTTTCATTTTAAAACGCATTGGTGTAAAGCAAATAAAACTCCGTACACAATTAATAGTCATTATCATTTACATAAATCCGCTGCACCACCGCGCCGCTGCGTGAAACCCTAACCCCGAGATAAACACAACCCATGCAACTGCACGAAAACATATCACTCAAACCATACAACACATTCGGCATCGATGCCACGGCCCGCTACTTTGCTGCGTTTACCAGCATCAACGAACTGGAAGCACTTACCAACACGCTACAGGCTGCATCCAACAAGCAACTCATATTAGGCGGCGGCAGTAATATTTTGCTCACGCAAAACTTCGACGGCATTGTGCTGCACAACAAGATTGGCGGCATTGAACTGGTGGGTGAAGATGAGGAGCATTTTTATGTAAAAGCCGGCGCAGGTGTAGGCTGGCACCAGTTTGTGCTCCATTGCATTGAACACAATTATGCTGGCGCCGAAAACCTATCGCTGATACCCGGCTCGGTTGGTGCATCGCCCATGCAAAACATCGGCGCTTATGGTGTGGAGATAAAAGACATCTTTCACCAACTGGAGGCCTGGCATATTGGTGACAAAACCGTGCAACATTTTTCATTGGAAGAATGCCAGTTTGGCTACCGCGAAAGCGTTTTTAAACGAAAGCTCAAAGACCAGTTTGTGATTATATCCGTTACTTACAAACTGCTCAAAACACCCCGCTTCAATACCAGCTACGGCGCCATACAACAGGAGCTGGATGCAATGGGTGCAAAAGAGTTAAGCATCGGCCTCATTTCGCAGGCGGTGATCAACATCCGCTCTTCAAAACTTCCCGACTGGAAACTGGTGGGCAACGCCGGTTCGTTTTTCAAGAACCCAACGATACCCAACGAACAGTTTGATGGATTGAAAAAACAGTTTCCGCAGATCGTTGCCTTTCCTACCGGTACCGCGCAAATGAAATTGGCTGCAGGCTGGTTGATTGAACAGTGCGGCTGGAAAGGTTACCGCAAGGGCGATGCGGGCTGCTATCCAAAGCAGGCGCTGGTGCTGGTAAATTACGGGGCCGCCACCGGACAGGAGCTTTTCGACCTCAGCGAAGAAATACTGCAATCGGTGCAGGCAAAATTTGGTGTGCTGCTGGAGCGTGAAGTAAATATCATTGGCTGAAAATGGGCCTGTTTCGGTTATGAGTTGGCTGGCGCTGTCCTTACATTTAATAAGCGGCTTTATTGCCGGCGTGCAGTCTAAAACCCCTGAAAGCACTCGCTTTTATCCCTTTGATATATTATTAAATTGGCAATGTTTTGATCAGTAGTTCGGTGCTGGCATTTGAATAAGCGATGAACTATTTGATGTGCAGCAACGGTGTTGGTTGATTTGATAACGCTATTATTTCGCTAACTGTCCAATGCAGTTTGAAGGTTAGCGGGACAACGTTTAATGTTCCATGGGTGAATGCAGCCTAAACCTTAAACACCATGATCAGCGCCTTAATCATTGGCAGCGAGCTGGAGCATTGCACCACTTTGATGCAGCTATTGCAACAGCATTGCCCACAGGTAAAGGTCGCCGATATCATCCACTCCTGTGCCGCTGCTAACCAGGCGCTACAAACACATAATCCCCAACTGGTTTTCCTAGATGTAAGCGCTACCAATGGCGATGGGTTTAACCTGCTGGAACATTTACCCACCAATCATTTCGGCGTTATTTTCATCAGCGACCATGAACAATTTGCCGTAAAAGCCATCCGGTTCAATGCCTTGGGTTACCTCATCCGGCCCATCGATCCCAACGAGTTGCAAGAGGCAGTAACAAAGGCAGCACTGCACCAGCAGCTGCACATGGCGCAGCAACTGGAAACACTGGTGAAACGAATGGGGCAAACGGCGGCACAGGCGCACAAGGTAGCAGTGCCCACACAACAAGGCCTGCAAATGGTGGATGTGAACGGCATCATCAGTTGTACATCTGATAGCAATTACTCGGTGCTACACCTGAAGCAAAAAGCGAAGATTGTTGTGTCCCGCACCTTGAAAGAAGTAGAGGAAATGTTGCAGGATTTTTCATTTGTTCGAGTGCATCATTCACACCTCGTTAACATCAATGAAATTGAAAAATACATCAAGGGCGAAGGCGGCTGCCTGGTGATGAGCGACGGCTCGCAAATAGATGTTTCGCGCAGCCGCAAAGAGGCTTTGCTCCACAAATTATTACACCATAAAGCCTGAGCTTTTCTGCCGCCCAATCAGCGATTTTTACCAATTGACATCCTCCTGCAGCCAACCGCTCAATATAGCTACCGTTTTAGTTTTTGTCGTAATAGATTTATACCACACACACAACCCCACTGCTCCCGTTCCCCGTCGCTAACAACCATTTTCTTTCATCACCAGGTAAACTTTTGGTTTGCTGTAAAAACTATTTGCTATGAAAAAGATCTTTCTTGCCATCGTGTTTTTGGGAGCATGTGTTTTGTTTTCTGTAAGTGCTTCGGCCCAGCGTGAAGCTTCATCCGACGCGAAAGTTTTGGACGGAACCACCGCTTTGTTTGATGCAAAAAACTTTGTGAACGGCGAAGGCTTTGGTAACAGTGGCGTGCCGGTGGATATTACCAACATCGGCGCCAAAGTGCAAAAAACATTTTCAAAAAACTTTGGAGCCAGAGATGCGGTGCGGTGGTCGCAACTGGCCAAAAACATTTACCTCGCACAGTTTGATCTTGATGGCCGCAAAACCAACGCGGTATTTGCCAACAACGGCTTTATGGTGTATGCCGTTACCTATGGTGTGGCAAAAGATGCACCCAAAGAAGTGCGCAGTCTGCTCCGGTCTTTTTATCCCGAGCATGAAATGGGCGCCACCTTCCAGGTGCGCTACCGTGGCGCTACGTATGATAATGCATGGGCCGATCAGGTTGCTTGGATTGTGAACCTGGAAAGTGAAGACAACATCGTGATAGCCCGCGTGGTAGACGGTGCTGTGGATGAACTGGGCAAATTGGATAAAAAAATGGAAACTAAGAAAGTGCGGAAAGGTAAAGTGATCATTCCAAAACAATAAGCAGGATATATTATGGCTGAATCATTCCAAATCATTCGCTTTTTTGAGGCAGAGGTTTAAAACTCAGATCAGCACATGGCCCTGGCAGTTTCCTGTTGGGGCTTTTTGTTTGTCTGTGCTGTTCTTAAATCGAACTGAGCGACTCATGTTTTGATGAATTTGCTATCAGTTATAAACAAAACACCCGGCGCTGTAAAGGCACCGGGTGTTTATTTGTAGAAAAAAATCTTATCTAAAATCCTCGTCTTCTTCATCGTCATCAAATGCCGATGTTTGAATGTTGAGCATGCTGCCCATCAGGTCTTTAAACTCCACCGAAGTTTCAAAGATCTTTTTCGACAGTAGTGAATAGGAAGCAAGGCCATGCAGCACAAATTCCATCAGCAATGCAGCCTCTGTTTCGTTTGCATGCGGAAAGGTTTTTTTCACCAATCCATGCAATCCATCCACCGAGTACAACTGGTTTATTTTATCGCGGTCTTTTAACCCAAACGATAAATTCAGCGCATTGCCTTTGTCAAACCAGGATGTAATGGCTTTATACGGATTGTCCACCGCTTGCGGGCTTTCGCCTTTGCGTGGTGCACGTTTTTTTAACGTTTCGGGGTTGGGGAAATACTGCACAAACTGGCTGCGGATGGACTTATCCAACAAGTTCATCGCTACCTGGAATGGGCCTTCCTGTTCGCCTTCATACACCAATTCGATTTTGCCCGTAATAGCTGGAATAATGCCGATCAGGTCGGCAATCCAAACCTGTGTGTTTTTTTCTTTATTTAAAATAGCGCGGCGCTCTGCGGAACTCACTGCATTTTCAAATGCAGCAATGGTGAGGCGTGCACTTACACCGCTTTTTTTGTCTACAAACTCAGAGCCGCGGGCCTCAAATGCCACCTGTTCAATCAGGCGTTTTACCAGGTCGCTGATGGCAACTTTTTCTTTCTGTTCTACAGCTAAATCTGCTTCCTGCTCAGTAATGGCCAGCGCCGTTTCCAACGATTTTGGATAGTGCGTCAGGATCTGGCTTTCAATACGGTCTTTAAGCGGCGTAACAATCGAGCCGCGGTTCGTATAGTCTTCGGGATTTGCCGTAAATACAAACAGGATATCAAGCGGCAAGCGCAGTTTAAAACCACGGATCTGCACATCGCCTTCTTCGAGTATGTTAAACAAACCAACCTGTATGCGTGCCTGCAAATCGGGCAACTCGTTGATCACAAAAATGGAGCGGTTGCTTTTTGGAATGATGCCATAATGGATCACCCGTTCGTCGGCAAAGCTAAGACGGAGGTTGGCCGCTTTGATCGGATCTACATCGCCAATCAAATCGGCAACGCTTACATCCGGCGTGGCCAGTTTTTCACCATAGCGCTGGCTGCGGTGTATCCATTCAATCGGCGTATCGTCACCTTTTTCGCGGATCAGATCTTTTGCAAATTTTGAAATAGGATTGAGCGGATCGTCGTTGATTTCGGAGCCTGAAACCACCGGCACCAGTTCATCGAGCAAGCCGGTCATTTGCCGCGCCATGCGGGTTTTTGCCTGTCCGCGCAACCCCAGAAAAAGAATATTGTGTTTGCTCAAAAGTGCCCGCTCCACATCGGGAATTACGGTGTCTTCGTAGCCCATGATGCCGGTAAAAGTTTCTTCGCCTTCCTGCAGCCGGCGCAGCAGGTTTTGCCGTATTTCTTCTTTAATGCTTTTGGGTTGATACCCTACTTCTTTCAGCTCGCCAAGTGTGTTGATGTGCTTATGGTTCATGAATATTTGCTGTTGTTTTTATTGGAACCACAAAGGCATAAGCAACGAAGGAGCACTAAGAAAATATCTTTGTGTGTCTTCGGTCCTTTGTGTCCTCGTGGTTCTATTTCAATACACGGTTTTTCGTTTACCGCTTTCAAAGTCTTTAAAAATAAATGCGCCCAGTTTATCCAGCGATGCAAAGAATGCCTTGCCATTATTTGTTTCGGTAAACTCCTGTACAAATCGCTGCAGGTACGGGTCGGTGGCAATCATAAAAGTGGTGATGGGTATCTTCAGCTTTTTGCATTGCGCCGCCAGGTTCAGGCAACGTGAGGTGATCTTACGGTCAAGCCCAAACGAATTTTTATAATAGCGTTTGCCTACTTTCAAACAGGTAGGTTTGCCATCGGTGATCATGAAGATCTGTTTGTTCGGGTTCTTGCGCCGCCGCAAAATGTCCATTGCCAGCTCAAGCCCCGCCACCGTGTTGGTATGATATGGCCCCACCTGCAAGTAGGGTAGGTCTTTGATCTCCACTGGCCAGGCATCGTTGCCAAACACCACAATGTCCAGCGTGTCTTTTGGATATTTCGTGGTGATCAGTTCGCTCAGCGCCATGGCCACTTTTTTAGCCGGCGTAATGCGGTCTTCGCCGTACAGGATCATGGAGTGCGAAATGTCGATCATCAGCACGGTGGAAGTTTGTGCTTTAAAATCGGTTTCGCGGATTTGCAGGTCGTCTTCCTGCATCGAAAACTGCTCCAGCCCGTGGTTGATCTGCGCATTGCGGATCGATTCGGTAAAGTCGATCTGCTCCAGCATGTCGCCAAACTGGAACGGCCTCGTGTCCGGGCTGATTTCGTCGCCCTGGCCCGGTTTGAACGTTTGGTGTTCGCCGCTTTTTGTTTTTTTGAGTTTGCCAAAAATCTCTTCCAGGCTGCGTTTGCGAATGCCTTGTTCGGTCTTTGGAGTGATCTTTATTTCACCCTTCTGGTTGTCTTCGGTAATGAATCCTTTTTGTTTTAGATCGTCAATAAAATCGCCCATACCGTACTGGTCGTCCGTCAGTTCGTACTGGCGGTCCAGTTGGTTCAGCCATTGCAGGGCTTCGCCCACATCGCCGTTGGTATAGGTAAGCAATTGCATAAATAGGTCGAGCAGTTGCTCAAATTTGCTTTTGCCTTCTGCGGGGTCAAACCGCGAAAAATGAAATCCACGCATCACAAGTGTTTTATCGGGGCGGGCAGTTATCGCGTCGTGTTCTGTGGCATGTTGCCGGCCCTTTCGGTTTTCGCCACTCAATTTACAATAAGTACGCCTTCTTTGTTCAACAGCAGGATTTGGCGGTGGTAATGTTTTGCAAAGCTTGGCGGGGCGGGGTTGAACCACGAAGACACGAATGAACAAAGGAGGAGCGGGATGGGATTAGCAGCAGGTTGGTTGGGAAGTCGAAAGGCAAAAGTAAAAAGGCAAAATGGGTGGTTGCTTATGTCGGAAATTTTGCTTTTGCCGAGTCTGTCATGCCGAACTCCATTCGGTATCTCCTGCTACAGCGGATGCTGTGGCCACCGAAACTGGTTGCTGTTGTTTTTAAAAATCCTTCAAATTGAAGTAGATGCCGAAACAAGTTCGGCATGACAACACTAATATTCAAAAGTCTATTGGTTACCTGTTTAGAGCTTGTGTTTAGAGTAAGGCAAACGCTTCGTTGCCCCACTATCGCCTTTTGCCCTAATTCAAAAACGTCCAATTAATGCCAAACCGGATAACAAGCCCGGGGTAAGGATACTCAGGCGCACCCATGTTATTGCCGGTAAAGCCAGGCTCTTTAGTCCACTCAAACGAATTCAGGTTTTCGGCACGAACAAATGCCCGGAATGTGCGGATGCGGAAATTGAAAAATGCAGCCACATCGGGGCGGTTGTTGATGGTATAACCCTGCTGGTAAAAATAGCGGCCCAACACCGGCGAATAATCGTCGCCCTCATATGGCGTGTGGTAGCGCATTTCAAGACCTGTGGCCAGGTTCAGCCTGCGGAAGAAAGTGCCTTCAAACACCAGCCGGTTGCGGGTAAAAACGAGTGGTATATTCAATTCAGCATCGCCGGTTTTTTGCTGCACCCATACATCGCTGTACAGGCTCCAGCGCGGGCTGAGGCGAAACTGTTTGGAAGCGCCAATGCGCAACACATTGAACAGCGCAGCTTCCTGTTGCAGCTCGTAAAAATTCTTGAGGTACAGGTAATTCGAGATCAGGAAATAATCACCGGTGAGGCGCAACCGCAATTTTTCAATGCCCAGCGATCCAAAGAAATGCGTGGTATTTTCCTTGGAAAATGATTTGGTTGCATCATCGAAGTAAAACGAGCTGCGGGTATCGTAAGCAAATGACGGTGACCGGTTGATGCTTTCGCCGCCAATTAACAAATTGCCCAACCGGGGCACATTGCGCTGCAGGGAGCCAAACGCATGATAATCGCCGGCATTAAAACCATTGAGGTGCAGCCGGCCGCTGGCGCCAATTTCCCATTTTCGGTTGCGGGTACGGTTGCGGTACTCGCCATGCCCAATCAGGTTGTACAGGTTAAATGTGCCGCGGGTAGTGGTGCCTTGCAAAAACTGGAACTGGATGCCCGCTTTTAAAAACTGCTGCAGGTTTTTGGCATCCGGAAACTGGTAAATAGAAAAATCGTTGCTCAATTCAATCCAGCGATCCTGCAGGTCCACCGAGTCGGTAGCCGGGTCGAGTTTATAAAATGTTTCGTAATAGGTGGTGTCTTCCTCGGCCTGGTCGTAAAACCGGAAGCGGTCGTTTTTGTACTGCAACGTGTGTTCAAACCGGAGCCTTGGATAAAAAAGCGGGATCACCGATGTGTCGGTAACCAGCGAATCTTTCCGGCCCAGGTCGTATTGCTGGCGCATGATGGCTGTTACTTCGTTGTAGCGGTTGGCTGTGGCCAGCGATCCGCCACCAAACAACGAGGAAGTGAACTGTTGCGATCCGCCCAGCCTTGTTGGGATGGTAAAACGGTCGCTGAAAATAGCGCTGTCCAAAAACCTGGAGCCAAGGATGCCGCCGTTTTCGCCGGCTTGCAGTGCATTGGCCACCAGCACAAAATAATTGTTGTACCGTTTGTTTGGCGACTCGTACCACGAGCCTACCTGGTAGTTGTTGTGGTTGGCGCGTTGGTTACGGAAAAATCCCGGCGAGTTGATCAACCGGTAGCGCAGCGAAAAGTTCCAGTACGGCCGGATGTTTTGCGTGTGAAAAATTTCGATGTGCTGCTCTTGCTGCCCGCCCACCAGGTAACCCAGTTGGGTATAGGGCCTCGATGTGGTAAAAAACTGTGCGTCGGCAGCACGCCATTTATAGGCATCAAAACTATGAAAGCCGGGATCGAAGCCAATTTGCCTGGGGCCTTCAAACAACAGGGACTGCGTGGCTGTGCCGGTGTTGCCCAAATACCGGTGTGTAGGCGGCACCGGGAACCATCGCGAAAAATCGTTGAGGCTGGAATCGAAGCGGTGGATAAAAGTAGAATCGAGCAGGCGGTAGGTAATGTTCACACTGTCTTCCGATTTGCTGCGCCGCTCCAACGAATCGGAGCCGCCGCCACCGCCCATGCCACCGCGGGGCAGGCGCCGCAAAATGCCCGGTGCCTGTGCGGAGGCCGCAAGCCCGCCGCACAGCCCCAGGAATAAGATTGAAAAACGCAACAGAAATTTTACCTGCATTAAATAGAGCGAATCAGTTCGCGGAAAATGGTGGCAAAATGGGGCTCCGCAGCTTTAGCGGCTTGCAGCACTTCTTCGTGGGTAATCACGTTTTCTTCATCGCGGATGCCGAGGTCGGTAACCACGCTCATGGCAAAAACATCCATACCCATATGCACGGCGGCAATGCATTCCTGCACGGTGCTCATGCCCACGGTATCGGCACCCAAAATCTGGATAAGCCGGTACTCGGCACGGGTTTCAAAAGTTGGCCCCGTAACGCCAAAATAAACGCCTTGGTGCAATTTTATATTTTGCTCCTGCCCTATTTGCAGCGCCTTTTGAATCAGCGATTTTCGGTAAGGTTCGCTCATGTCGGGGAAGCGTGGCCCAATGCGGTTGTCGTTGGGGCCCATCAGCGGGTTGGCGGTAGCAAAAGAAATATGGTCGGTGATCACCATCAGGTCGCCTACGGTAAAAGCAGGATTAACGCCACCGGCAGCATTGGAAAGCAGCAGGGTTTGCACACCCAGCATGCGCATTACCCTGATGGGCAACACTACATCTTCGGTGCTGTAGCCTTCGTAAAAATGAAAGCGTCCCTGCATGGCAATGATGGGTTTACCGGCAACAGATCCAAAGATCAATTTTCCCGAATGGCCTTCCACGGTAGACACCGGGAAATGCGGGATCTGGTCGTAGGGAATAGCAGTTTCCACTTCTATTTCCTGAACAAAGTTGCCGAGGCCACTGCCCAACACTACGCCCACCTTGGGGCTTTTGCCTGCATACTGTTGCAGGTAAGCTGCTGCTTCCTGAAGCTTTTGATAGGTATCCATAAATTGGCGCCAAAGATAACCAGGATGGAAAGAATAACGAACAGGTGAACAGACGAACAAGGAACAGATGAAGTTGAGGAAAGAATATCGAACAAGGAACAAGGAATGTCGAATGATGAAGGAGAATTGTAAATGTTGAATTATGATTTATGAATTTGCTACAACTCCAATAATTAATAATTTATCATTTGTCGTCCCACTTCATCATTCATCTGTTCCTTGTTCGTCTGTTCGTTATTCTTGTTTTCCTGTTATTCTTTTCGGCTTACATTTGCCACACTTAAATTTTTACGATGAGCGTTCTTGTAAATAAAGACTCCAAAATCCTGGTTCAGGGTTTTACCGGCACCGAAGGTACATTCCACGCGTCGCAGATGATTGAGTACGGAACCAACGTTGTTGGTGGCGTTACGCCCAACAAAGGCGGCACTTCGCACCTCGACCGTCCGGTATTCAACACGGTAGCAGCCTGCGTGCAGGAAACCGGTGCTAATGTGTCCATCATTTTTGTGCCGCCGGCATTTGCCGCCGATGCCATCATGGAAGCTGCCGATGCCGGCATTGCGCTGGTAGTGTGCATCACTGAGGGCATCCCGGTGCAGGACATGGTTAAAGTGAAAAATTATTTGCAAGGCAAAAACACACGCCTCATCGGGCCCAACTGCCCCGGCGTTATTACTGCCGATGAGTGCAAGGTGGGCATCATGCCCGGCTTTGTATTTAAAAAAGGCCGCGTAGGTATTGTTTCCAAATCGGGCACCCTCACCTACGAAGCTGCCGACCAGGTGGCCAAAGCAGGTTTGGGTATTTCCACTGCCATTGGCATTGGTGGCGATCCCATCATTGGCACTACCACTAAAGAAGCAGTGGAGCTGTTCATGAACGACCCCGAAACCGACGCCATCGTAATGATCGGTGAAATTGGTGGCGGCATGGAAGCTGAAGCTGCCCGCTGGATCAAAGAAACCGGCAACAAAAAACCCGTTGTTGGTTTTATCGCTGGTCAAACCGCGCCTCCGGGACGCCGCATGGGCCACGCTGGTGCCATCGTTGGCGGTGCAGAAGATACTGCCGCCGCTAAAATGCAGATCATGGAAGAATGCGGCATCAACGTAGTAAGCTCGCCAGCCGACATTGGCAAAACAATGGCGCAGGTACTGCAAGGTGCAGTTGCTTAATTTCAGGCAGCATTTGTTTCAGATATATTTGTAAAAACGCCCCTCATCCAGGGGCGTTTTTATTTTGCTTCAACAGAGTTGCATTGTCAAATTGAATTAAGGATACCGAGTACCCTTTCCACTTTCAGAGTTGTCATGCCGAACTCGTTTCGGCAGCTCCTTTACATTAGGAAAACTCCGGGGAGTGCAGGGGATGCCGAAACAAGTTCGGCATGACAACTCCTACCTATTGATGATTGCTCTGTTATTGACTATTGAAAAACCAACCGACTTATAGAATTTAAATACCTACAAAAAAAGGCAGGCCTTTCAAGACCTGCCTTTTGTAAACTATCGTTTGAAAAATTACCTGTTGGTGCTGTCGGCCGGGGCCGGGGCAGTGCCTTCCGGAAATTCATTTACCGGTTGCTTTTGCTCGTAGCTTTTCACCAGCGTTTCAAACACCTGTGTCATCAGGTCGTTGATCAGCGCTTCCTGCTCCATAGAGCGGAACATGCTGTCGCCTTCCTGCTTGAGGTAATCGTAGTAGGCCTTCTGGTCCTTCAGGTCTTTGCTAATGGCAGCTTTCAGCTTATTGGCCAACTCGGTGTTGCCGGTTTTGTAAGCAGCCTCCAGCATGATCATGCCGGTTTGGTTGTGCTGGTTGTACCGCGATGCCTGTGCATACGGCAGGTTCTGCGGGTCAATCATTTTATCTGACTGCTGCAGCACTTTCAGCCCGTCTTCCTTGCGGCCAACATCGGCCAGGTTACCGGCAGCTTCGGCGTAGGTAGCCCGCACCGAAAGCAGGTGGCGGCGGTTTTCCTCGTCGAAGTATACACCGGGCTTGTCGGCGCCGCCGGTGCGGAACTGTTCCATCACGGCTTTGTACATCACGTCCATGTTGTTGTCGCGGATGGCGGTGCCGCCCATGCGGGCTTCGCGGAGGGCTTTATCGATCACCCAGTTTTGCTGCGGAAACCTGTTTTGCACCGGCACCAGGCGGTAGCTCAGGCCTTCCTTGCGCAGGTATTGGCCAAAGCCCAGCTCACCGTATGGGTTGGTAAAATAAATGGGACGGTTCCAACCATTTTGTGCATTGGAGGCAATGATGTTGAACACGATCAGGTCGGAGCGGGTAAGGTCGTTGCGGTTTTCAGGGATTTCAAACGCCATTTGTGCAAACGTGGTGTCGTTGGCATTGATCAGTCCCGATTTGCGCACCGCAGCTTCATCCACCGGCACAATAAAGCGTTTTACTGGGAACGAGTTTACGTTGTCGCCTTGGCCCAGTACGTTTTTCATTACATCGTACAGGTCGTAAAAATTATCCTTGCTGCCTGCCTGCTGGTAACGCAGGTATTCGCGTTTGTGTCCTTCAATTTGCTCCGGCGTCCAGATCACGTCGATCGGGGCGCTTTCGTTTACCTTATAACGCAGCTGGTTGATGTACCAGTCGATGCCCAGCAGCGAGGTGTTGATGATGCGGATATCGGGGCGAACGCCTTCCACTTCCTGTGCATACCAAAGCGGGTAGGTGTCGTTATCGCCAAAGGTAAATACGATGGCATTGGGCGACAGTGCCTCCAGGTAGTTGCGGGCCATATCCGGCGCCAGTGTTTTCTGGCTGCGGTCGTGGTCGTCCCATTCCTGCTGGGCCATCAGCACCGGGGCAATCATACACAGCGCAAAAGCAATGATGGTAGCCAGGCGCAGGTTGGTGCCTTTGGATGCTGCCCGTGTAATGGCAATGGCAATGGCTGAAAACAGCACAAACAACACTGCTGCAATTACCGACGGCAGAAAAATGCCGGTGCCGTAAATGCCACTTAAAAGCGTAATGAGGAAAGTGATGGACGCACCACCCAACAGGGTTTGCTGCACCAATTTTTCTTTAAACGAAAAACGGGCAAGATCCACAACGGCTACAACGGCCAGCCCGATCCATATGGCAAATGCATAGAACGAACCTACAAAAGCATAGTCCCGTTCGCGGGGCTGGTTGCCCGCCTGGTTGAGGTACAGCACAATGGCGAGGCCGGTAAAGAAAAACAGCAGGAACGAAACGATCCAGTCTTTACGGTCGCGGAGAAAATGATAAATGCAACCCAGCACGCCCAGAATAAATGGAATCATGTACAGCTTGTTGTTGGCCTTGTTGGCTTTCAGGCTATCGGGCATTTGGGCCTGGCTGCCCAGGCGTGGGTTATCAATAGCGCCGATGCCGGTGATCCAGTTACCATCGCGTTTGTTGCCAAAACCCTGGATGTCGTTTTGCTTACCGGCAAAGTTCCACATGAAATAGCGCCAGTACATAAAGCCCATCTGGTACGATACAAACCAGTTGATGTTATCGGCGTAGGTAGGGTCTTCGTATTTGGTTTGGCCGGTGTTGGGGTCCTGTGTGCGGCCCAGGTTCAGCCAGTCGGCATAAAAATCCTTGTGGCCCTGGTCGTTGCTGCGGTCCCAAACGCGTACAAACAATTGCTTGTCGCCGCTTTCATATTTAGGTTCGGAGTCTTTACCAATTTCAATGTATTTGTCCTTGCCCTTGGTGTATTTCATTTCGCCTTCATCGAAGTCGATGTAGCCGTCGCCGTTTTCATCCACATAATCGGCTTCGAAATGCGGGCCGTAAAACAGCGGCTGCGAGCCGTATTGTTCGCGGCCCAGGTAATACACCAGGCTCATGGGGTTGTCCACGTTGTTCATGTCGATAGCCGGGTTGGCCGCCGAACGCTGCATGGTGGTGATGTAGGTAGAGTAGCCCGCCATCAGGAACACAAAGCACCAAAGGCCGAGGCGCAAAAAGCCGTAGCCGTTTTTGTTTGCGTAGCGCATGCCCAACCAAATGAGTATGCCCAGCAACACAAAGAAGAAAATAAAGCCCGAAAAGAACGGCAGGCCAAAACCATTTACCGCCCAAATGTCGAACTTGCCGGCCCACTTGATGGAGTATTGAATAGCCACCACCTGCACCACGCCGGTGATGAGGCAGCCGATGATGAATGCCCAGATGGCGCCGTTGCGGGTATAGTTGTAACGCTTGTAATAATAGATCATTACAATGGCCGGGATGGTGAGCAGGTTCAATAAGTGCACACCAATGGAAAGGCCCATCATAAAGAAGATAAAGATGATCCAGCGGTCGGCGCGGGCCCGCAGCAGGGCACTGTGGCCGGCCAGATCGTCGGCACGTTCCCATTTAAGCATGGCCCAAAATACCAGTGCGGTAAAAAAGGAAGACAGCGCATACACTTCGCCTTCCACAGCCGAGTACCAAAATGAGTCAGAGAAAGTATAAGCCAGCGCACCCACGGCACCTGCGGCCATGATGGTCCAGGTCTTGGTCATGTCGGGCTCATCAAGGTTGCCTACCACCAGTTTGCGGGCAAAGTGGGTGATGGTCCAGAACAGGAACAGGATGGTAAAAGAAGAAGCCAGTGCACTCATCACGTTCACGGCTTTGGCGGCGGTCATGGGATCGTTGCCAAACAGCACAATGAACAGGCGGCCAATGAGTACAAACAGCGGCGCGCCGGGAGGGTGGGGCAGTTGCAGTTTGTAGGCCGAGGCGATGAATTCGCCGGTATCCCAAAAGGAACCCCGGGCTTCGGTAGTGAAGATGTACACCAACGAGGCAATAAGAAACACAACCCATCCGGTTATGTTGTTCACTTTTCTAAAGTTCATACTGGTGGTAATAATTTTAAACGCCTGCAATCAGGGCGGGGCAAAAATAGGGAAAAGCCGCACCCCTGCCCCCTTGAGCGGGAACTTAGGCCGAAGTTGCTTCATTTGTACGGAAGTTTGTTTTTGCGGAGATGTTAAAAAATGCTGCACAGCGATGCGGAGGTACAAGTGTGCGACGCAACAGGTGGTGAGAGGAGTGGAGGAGGTGGGTAAATGATTTTTTAATGAAGAAGGGAACTGTTTACATGAGCCTAGGATTATTTAATGCGTTGCGGCTTTGATAAATAGTGTCATAGGGCATTATTAATTACATAGCTACTGTTCATGCTTTTACTTTTTTGCTCCTGCAAAAAAGTAACAAAAAAGCAGGCCCGAAATCAAATGACAGCCTGATTTCGGGATAACGCCTTGATTAAGCCGTGGTGGTACTGTGGTGAACGGCAGCAGATCATTGTTCAGCAATTACCTGTTGCCTAAAAAGATTTAATGCCTTGATGCTTTATAAATAGTGGAGAAAATAATCCTTACTCAAAAAACACTTTTACCGTTTGGTAAAACAGGCGGTTGTGCAGCATGGTGCTGGCTTGTGTGGCTTCGTTGTAGCCGCGGAGGCCAAAGAGGCCGGCGGCGTTACCTTTGTTGATGGCAATTTCCATATAACCGGCGCTGTTGAAGAGCACCAGCTTTTCGCCCTGCGGCACATCGGCATAGGAGCCGCTGATGCGTTCGATCACTTCATCGCGTTTGAACACGATCTTGAAGCGGCGCCCTTTACGCTGCTGTTCAAATTGCTCCTGCGTAATGTTGACCACCACGTTTTCGAAGTTGTCGATAAAAATGATCTGGCCTTCGATCCAGTTTTCGCCGAGCATGGGCCGCAGCGGATTTTTTTCTTGGTACTCGGTATCGGGTATGCCAATCCGTTCCACCGGTTCGCCGTTGGCCAGTTGGGTGATGGCTTTGGCGGCCACGTCAATACAATATAAGGTGTTCTTGATGGCCGATTTATCCAGCGGCACGCCAATCACGATGTCGGGTTTGTCTTCCAGGATCATGCTGAGCAGGCCATTGTCGGCACAGATCACATATTGATCGCGGTGGAAGGCAAACAGCAACTGGTCGGGTTTCGACTCGAACAGGTTGATGAGCACAATATGAAAAGTGTACTCCGGAAAATTGCGGATGGCACTGCGACACACATATGCAGCCTGCGGGTAATTGAACGGCGAAAGGCTGTGCGAAATATCGATGATGTTGAACTCGGGGTTGATGCGCAGCAACCTGCCCTTGACGGCGCCAACCAGGTAATCCTGGCTGCCAATGTCGGATGTAAGCGTAACTAAGGGCATAGGTGGTGCAAAAAATTGTTGCAGTTACTGTGTGCTGGTTGCGTGCAGATTGTTCTGCAAAGATGTTTTTTTTAGTTGTAAACGCCCCGTGTTGTTGATAAGGCCCGCAAAGCGTTGCTGCATGGCGGTTTCAGGGATTGCAAAAGATTATAAGTAGTGCAACAGGCCGATGCGCCCAGTATTATTGATTCATGATTATTGATGATTAGTGTGTAGTTATTTCAATAATTAATAATCATAAATCAATAATCTCTCATTTACTTAATCAGTTTCCCATCTTTAAAATAAAACCGGTGCACCAGCTTGTCGGCAAGGGCAGGAAAAAAGCGGTTTAAAAAAACCGTTTGCTTGCCGGTGAACGACATCACAATGCTGCGGCGTTTGTGCTCAATGGCCCGCACCACTGCTTTGGCAGCTGCTTCGGGTGTCATCATTTTTCCTTCATTCATCAGGCTTTCTGCTTCGGGCTTGCCTTCGGCGTTGAGCGCCACCTTGCGGATGTTGGAAGTAACAAAACCGGGCGACACCCACATTACATGCACGTCGTGATCTATCATTTCGGTACGCAGTGCCTCCAGCCAGCCCTGCAGGGCAAACTTGGATGCCGAGTATGCAGTGCGGCCGGGCAGGCCACGGTAACCCGCAATGGAGGAGATGCCTACAATGGTGCCTTTGCGTTGGATGATGGAATCAAGCGCAAAGCGGGTGCAATATGCAGCGCCAAAAAAGTTGACGTCCATTACCTGGCGTAATACATCGTTGGAAGAATCTTCCAGCAGTGCCCGCATGGAAATGCCTGCATTGTTGATGAGGACATCGATGCCACCAAACATTTTGATGGTGGACTGTATAAAATGCCGGCAGTCGTTTTCCGCACTGATGTCGGCCACTACGGTGTGCAGTGGCGATGATGGGTATTCGGATTGCAGGTGGTACAACTTATCATGGTTGCGGCCACAGGTAGCCACCCGTGCACCTTTGGACAGCAGCAGGCCCACCAGCGCTCTGCCAATGCCATCGGAACCACCGGTAACGGCTACTACTTTATTTTCAAAAAAAGAGGACATGACAACAAATTAGATGCGCAAACCTACTTTAAAAATGCCGTTCTTTTGGTGCGGCAAGACACTTAAAAACTATTCACAATGAATGGGATGAAAAAATTATTTCAAAAAATTTTGGCCTGAAAAAGGTGCCTCCCTATCTTTGCACTCCCAACGACGAAAACGGGATGATCTGGTAGCTCAGTTGGTAGAGCAATACACTTTTAATGTATGGGCCCTGGGTTCGAGTCCCAGCCGGATCACTTGAAAAAGCGCTGAACATTTGTTCGGCGCTTTTTTGTTTATTCAAGACAAATAATGCAGTGCTGAAAGGTGCTACATTATTTGTCCCGAAAAAATATTTTAAAACCCCACCGGGCATCTTACCTTCTCTGCCGAACTATTGCGGATGTTCAAAAAACTTTTATACGACAACGTTAGTTCGAACCCGCCCCGCAGTTGCGATGCCACTTTTAGTTTGCTCACATTCACATCGTAAGTGAGGCCAATGGCCAGCTTGTAATAATCCAGTTTGATCACCGGGATCACGGCATCGTTCCAGCGATAAAAAGCACCGGCAGAAAGGCTCACCGTTTCATCGTCGCCGTATTGCAGCAGGTCGTGTTTGTACATGGCGCCGCCCTGGCCCTGGTAGCTGCCGCCCTGGTAAAAAAAGTCGGCATAAAAAATCACCTGGTCCACCTCGCTGGTGGGTGCCGCAAGTCCCACATTGGCCACCAGTTTCTTGTTCAGGCGGATATCGCTTTGCTGGTCAAATGCAACCTTGGGTTGTGTAAAATGAAAATAAGCAACGCCTGTATAAAACTTAGTGCCCATGCCCAACACCGTGCTGTACGAAAGACCCACAGCCGCATCCCAATACGTTACGTTGGTGTTGTTAAAGGTTTGACGGGTTGGGTTGGTGGGGCTGTAGGCGCCATTCACAAACTGGTCGTCGAACTTTAACTCCGTAGGATCAAAACGCTGCTGCACTGCACCACCCATAAAGCCCAGGGTCAGATAAGAATCCTTGCTTCCCGAAAGCGATTTGTGATAGGCCAGCAACGGCATGGCCTGCGTCTTTCCCAGCCGCGAATCACCCGCTACATCGTTGGTCATTTGCAGGCCCACGCTCAGGTAGTCGTTCGAGTTTTGCGTCAGCGCAAATTTTACTTCCGTGCCCAGCGCCACCGTTTTGTACGGCACCGATACACTGCCCCACTGGCTCCTGAACGCACTGGTGGCCCGCACATCGCCCACATAAGTGCCGGCAAGCGCCGGGTTGCGCAGCAGCGGCATTTCGTAAAACTGCGAAAAGTTGATGTCCTGCGCATGTGCATAACCGAAGCAGGAAAAGAGGCTTATAGCAATTGCAAAAAATCGTTTCATGTTGAACTCTTTATTTGAGTATGGACACATTTCCTTTGTACGTGTAAGTGGCGCCGTTTTCACAGATCACATCGGCGGTATAAACATATACTTCCGGCCCGCCGATCACACCCCTTACTTTACCATCCCAGCCATGTGCAGGATCGTTGGGTGCAAAGCCGCTGCGCTCAAATACCACTTCGCCCCAGCGGTTGAATACACGGAATGTTTTTACGGCGGCAATGCCTTTACCCCGCACCATCAGTATATCATTTACACCATCGCCATCCGGCGAAAATGCATTGGGAATAAACAGTTGTGCGCTTTCGCAAAACACTTTGATGCCCAGTGTGTCCGTAGCGCTGCAACCATAAGCAGTGGTGGCTTTTACCAGGTAGGTTACATCCCGTTTAATATGTGCAATGGGTTGCGGACAAGTGGCGCAATCCAGGTCGGCACCTGGCGACCATTCCCATCTGCGTATCGGTCCATTCGTTACTGTTGAAACCAACGGATGCAACGTACCAGTAGACATCGTTAAATCCGCACCGAGGTTGATGGTTGGATACTGGCCCACGGCCACCGTTACAAATGCGGTATCGGTAAAACAGTTGAAGCCATCGTAACCCACCACGCGGTAATTGGTGGTAACCGTTGGTGTAGCCGTGGGATTGGAAATAGTGGTGTTATTTAAACCTGCAGCCGGCGACCAACTGTATGTAGTGGCACCCCTTGCCAGCAGGTTAGATGATTGCCCGATACAAATGCTGTCGTCTGCCGACACCTGCATGTTGAGTGGCTGTATCACCGTTACCACCACCGTATCAAATGCGCTGCAGCCAATGGCATTGGTTCCCTTAACCACGTAGCTGGTGGTTGTTTTGGGCGATGCAATGGGCTGTGTACAGGTAGTGCAGCTCAAGCCTTCCAACGGCGTCCAGCTAATAGCCGGTGCACCCGCTGCAGTAAGCACCGTTGATGTGCCGAGGCAAACGGTTTGGTCATTGCTGGCGGTAACCGTTGGCGATGCATTGATGGTAATGGCATGAACGGTCGTATCATAACATCCGTTTACGGTGCCCGCGATCAGGCGCAGCGTGTAGTTGCCCGGTTGTGCAAAATTGTAGGTAAACACGGCGCCGCTGCCTTTGGCTCCGTTCGATAGTGTCCAATCAAGCAATGCAACAGAATCGGCCGACTGCACCGCTGCACGAAACTGTGTGCCCGTGTTGGTACAACCGGTGTTTTCGGCCTGGATAGCAGCGGTGGGAATATTAGGCACTTTTACCGCAACCTGGCGGCTCACCGTATCGGCGCAGCCGCTGTTGCCCGTTACTACTAACGTTACCGTATAGTTGCCGCTGGCGCTGTAGCGGTGCACGGCGTTGAAACCGGTTCCGGTGGTGCCGTCGCCAAAGTTCCATGCTGCCGCAGCTTTGCCAAAATAGGGTCGCGTTGTGTCGGTAAATGCAACCGATGTCCAGCTGCAGCCCTGTTGTTGCGCAACGGTAAAACCGGCATCTATTTTATCCACCTTAATGGTGTCTAAACCTTTTAACTCAATGGCGCAGCCGGCCTTGTTGAGCAGTGTTGCCGATGGCAGGTAAACACCACCCTGCCGGTATGTATGAAACGCTACGTTGTTTGTAGTAGTAGTGATTGTACCGTCGCCAAAGGCCCACCGGATCGAATCGGTGTTGGATGCCTGCACCTGCAGCCTTGCCTGCCCATCGTTGCACAGCACACCGCCTGCATATTGCAGCGAGCCCGAAGGGCCCAACACCTGCACCTGCCGGGTGGTTATATAAGTACAACCCCCGGGCACTACGGAGGTGAGTGTAACGGTGTAGGTGCCTGCTTTTGCAAAAGTGTGGGTCACTGCATCACCGCTGCCTTCGGTGCCATCGCCAAAGTTCCATTGCGCGGTTACAGCCGGTGTGTTGTGGTTGGTAAATGTGACTGTTAACGGTGCGCAGTTAGCAACGGTGTCAGTTGCATCAAACCAGCCGCGCCTGCTTTTTACAACGGTTATTTGCCGGCTTACCGTATCGGTGCACACACTGCCCGGCGCATTGGTGCGGATGGCTTGCAGCCGCACGGTGTAAATGCCTTCCTGTTTGAATAAATGCGTTGGTTGCACCAGCGATGATGTGGCGCCGTCACCAAAGGTCCACAGGTACGATGTTGCATTGCCTGATGTATTGGCTAACCTTACCGTGTCGCCAATACAAACGGTGTACTCGTTTGCTGTAAATGCTGCAGTAGGCGTGGGGTACACCACAATTTGTTCGGTGGTGGTGGTGTCGGAGCAACCGTTGGTTGCAAACAGCTTAACTGCGTATGTGCCTGCCTGTTGGTACAAGTGTGTGATTGTATCAATATTGCGGGTGGTACTCAGCACATTGCCGTCGCCAAAATCCCAGCGGAATGAAGAAGCACCTTTTGAGTTGTTGATAAACCGAACCGTATGCGGCTGGCACCCCGACTGCTCGTTTCCGTTTACGGCAAAATCAAGAAAGAGCTTGTTGGGCGATACAACGATGGCGTAGCGCAACGAGTCGGCCCCGCAATCGTTTGCCGCCCGCAGCGTAACATAAAACGTATCCTGAACACCAGTGATGAATGTGTGCCCGATCGTATCGGCCGATGTGGTGTTCACGATTGTGCCGTCGCCAAAGTCCCAAACATAGCCATCCACTTTACCCAAAGTTGTATTGTTAAACACCACCCGCATGGGTGAGCATCCTACTGTTTTGTTGGGGGTAAACAACACTTTTGGTTTTGATTTTACCAACACCGACCGCGTTACCGTAATGGTATCGCATGCCGAAATAGCATGCAGACTAATGGTGTAGGTAGTGTCATTTGCCGAAGGCGCCGGTTGAAAAGCAATGGTGCCCGGTTGTGCGCTGGTAGCATTTTGCCCGTTGCCAAAGGTCCAGTAAAAAGTAAACAGGCCCTGGTCCGGTGTGGTATTATTGATCTGCACATCTAGCGGGCCGCAGCCGCCATCGGTGCTGATGGTAAATGCAGGCTTGGGCTCCCGCACGGTAAAGAACCAGCGCTCCGTGCTGTCGGCCTTGCACCCATACAGGCTTACCGCTTTTAGTTTGATCAAAACCGAATCCTGGCTTTCGTTGATGGTGTATCCCGGGAATGCATTTCCCCTGCCGATTAAATTTCCGTTCGCATACCATTCGTAATCCCTGTTGCGGTCGGCAAATGCCTGTAGCTGGATGATGGAGGTATTGATGTTAAACGGTGCGCAGGCGGTGTCTTTCGTTACTGCAAATACAGCCCTTGCATCGGGGTTTACCGTGATCGTTACTGCATTGCTGGTACTGCTTTGCGGGCCGCTACACAGGTTGGAGCTGACCAGCCTGCGGTATTGTGTAGTAGCGGTGATATTTGCCGGCTGGTAATCTTTCGAAGTGGCACCTGTAATGTCCGTCCAGGTGGCGCCGTCGCTGCTTTGTTGCCATTGGTATAAAAAAACTCCATTGGCCCCGGTAGGTGCAGCGCCCACCAGTGCAGCAGGCGTAGCACCGGGGCAAATGCTTCCATTTGCCGAAATAGTATTGTTGCCCACTGCAGCCTGCACGTTGATCTGTACTCGGTCGCTTTCGCTGGCGCAGGGTTGCGATTGTACCACTCTTTTTACAAAGCCCGATTGTGTGGGTGTAAAAATCAAGTCCTTGCCTGTTTGGCCGGCAATATCATTCCAACTATTGCCATTGGTGCTGAACTGCCATTGGATGGTATAACTGCCATTTCCGCCAATTGGTGTTTGGCCCGTAACGGAAAGAGTTTGCCCGGCGCAAATGGTTTTACCTGTCCCATCAATTTCATTGATAACTGCCGGAAATACTTCTATCATGACAGTGTCTTTTGTGGCTGCGCAACTGGCAAAGCCTGAAACGGTCCACTCGAATGCATAGGTATTGCCCGGCACCAATCCATTGATGGAGGAGGTAGGCGAGGAGGGCGTTGCAGTGGTTACGTCGGGCCCGCTTATTTGCCTCCAGGCTCCGGTTGCGTTTCCGGTGGCGCCGCCTTTCATGTTGTAAGTGGTTGCTGCGCATAAAAGGGCATCGGGGCCTGCAGCAGCCGGTGGTGTGGATGGCTTTACCGTTACTTTATACGAAACGGGATCACCATTGCATTGGGCACCGTTGTATTGATACACGGGCACAGCGGTGATGGTTGCTACCAGGTCGGTGTTGCCGGTATTGCTTGCGGTAAATGCGGGGATTGCATTGCCGCTGCCATTGGTTAAACTAATGCCCGTGCCGAAAACCGTCCAATTGAAACGCACCGCTGCGCCTGCAGTTTGTTCTGCATCATGCACCGGCGTAAGCGCCGTGATGGTAGCGCCGGCGCAAACCACTTCATCCGGTATAGCTTGTAGCGTGATGCGTGGTAGCACAGTGATTTTAAATGTAGCGGCACTGCCTGCGCAACTGGTGCTGTTGGCTATGTTGGTTGGCGTTACGGTGATGGTTGCTGTTTGCGGCAGCTTGGTGTTGTTGGCCGCAGTAAACTGCGGAATATTTCCGGTGCCGGATGCCGCCAGCCCAATGGCTGCATTGCTGTTGGTCCATGCATAACCAACACCCGTGTTGGGCGTACTGGTAAATGTTACGTCGGTTGCCGGTGCATTGGCGCAAAACGTAAGATCTGCTATCGCTGCCAGTACCGGCGTTTCAACTACCGTAATTTTTACCGAACCCGAAAACGCACTGCAACTGCCGCTTTCCACCCTGCGGCGGTAATATGTTGTGGCATTCAGTGCGGGTGGCTGGTAGTCTTCGGCAGTGGCCACTGCAATGTTTGTCCATGTGTTTCCATCTGCCGATTGCTGCCATTGAAAACGGAACGCGGTGGCATCGCCGGATGGTGTTTGTCCATCCAATAAGACTGGCGTTGCGCCGGCACAAATAGTTTGCGCTGCCCCAATTTCATAGTTGGACAATGCGCCCTGCACGTTGATGGTAACGGCATTGGATGCCTGCTCGGTGCAGGCGCCGCTGGTTACCAGCCTGCGGTATTTGGTAGATGCTGCAGGCGTGCCGGGATTGTATGTTGCACCGTTGGCACCGTTGATGTTGACCCATGTAGTTCCATCTGCGGAGGATTGCCATTGGTACGTAAAGCTGCCATTGCCGCCCGAAAGGTTGGCCACGCCGGTAATGGCCGTGGCTGCATTGCCCGAACATAGATTTTGGTCAGGGCCAATGGTGTTGCCCGAAATAGCGGGCAATACATTTACCGAAATAGTTGCCGGCGCACTGGCGCAGCCACCACCCGATTGGGTTACATAATAGGTGGTGGTTCCGGCTGTTGTAGTGGCCGGTATCGGCGATGTGGGATCGCCGTTGGTGAGGGCGCTGTTGTTGTACCAGGTGAGGGTGTTACCTGCGGTGGCCGTGGCCGACAGTGCATTGGCCGCGCCGTTGAGGCAATGGGTTAGGGGCGATGTAACCGTTGGCGCATTGGGCCTTGGGTTTACGGTGATGGTAAAGGTGGCCGACGGACCGGCGCAACCGGTTACCGGCGTAACGGTAATGCGGGCCACTTTGGGCGTGGTAGTATTGTTGGTGGCTGTAAAACTGGGAATGCTGCCAGTGCCGCTGGCCGCAAGGCCAATGCTGGTGTTGTCGTTGGTCCAGTTGAACGTGGTGCCACTAACGGTGCTCGTAAAATTTTGCACCCCCGTAGCGGTGCCGGCACAAATGTTTTGGTTGGGCGGCACGGTTACATCCGGTGCAGTGCGTACATTGACGGTTTGTGTTTCTGTGGTGGTGCCGCATTCGTTGGTAACGGCCAGCGTTACCAATTGCGGACCGGAGATGTTGAAGGTGACATTGCCTGGTGTGGCGCTGTTGGAAGTAGCCGGTGTGCCGTTTTGAAAGGTCCATGCGTAGGTGGCTGCCGTGCTGCTGTAGCAATTGTTTACGGTGGCCGTTGGCGTTATGGTTCCGTTCTGGCAAATGGCTGCAGGTACATTGAGGCTGACCCGCGGTTTTTCTTTTACGGTGAGGGCTTGCGTTACCGGTGCCGATTCGCAGCCACCCGGACTGATGACCACGAGGCTAACGGTGTACACGCCTGGATTGATGAATTGAAACTCGGGGTTGGCCGAACTGGCGGATGTGCCGTTTACATAATTAAAATTGGAAGTGGTAGGCGTACAGCCTGCACTGTTAGCATAACTAACCGACCAGCGGTAGCTATTGTTGCCACAGGTGGGGTTATCAGAACTGTTGGTTGCTTTAACGGCAAGCGGACCGCAACCGGAGGTTTTGTCGACGGCAAACTTTGCGACGGGTCTTGGTGTAACGCAAATGGTTTTAACAACCGTTCCGGAGCCGCAGAGACTGTTCCCACCACTATTTAATGTTATTGTATAAACGCCAGCTGTTTGAAAGGATAAGCCAATTGATGTACTGCCGGCACTCCACAATGAAGGATCAGTGGACCCAAAAGCATCGCCTAAAGAACCAGATGTCAGGGTCCAACCAGACGCCGGTGTTATTTTCCATACTGATTTTCCAGCCGAGCAAACTCCCAGCGCGGAAACACTATTGCCGTTTGTCCCGGAATTAGTTACGGTTACTTGAGTATTGACACATACAGTATCTTTTGGAGAAATTGTAATTGCAGGTTTTGTTTTTTCTGAAACATAAATCGGAGCAACAGTCGCTGCAGAAGTGCCGCAAGGATTTGAAGCTTGAATAGAAGCAGAAAATGAATTATTGAATGATCCACTAACCTTCCCGCAAGAGCCTATTTCAAATAAATGTGTGACTTCCAGAGGTACTGGATGGGTAAAATTAATCGGCGCAGTTTCATCGTTAAATGTTACCGTATAGTTGGTGCCGGGTGGGTTATTCGTAGTGTTCGAAATATCAAAAGTGAGCGAACTGCCTGAGCAAATTACGGTATTTCCCCGAGTGCCAAATCCAACAGCAGGGTTACTGCCAACAAACACGTTGTATGTACCAGTATCCTTACATCCGTTTTGACCAGTAACAATAAACAATAGCTTGTAGACACCAACATTGTATGTATGATTTAATAGCGAACTAAATGTTGCTGATGAATAGTTAGTGCTTCCATCGCCCCATTGAATTTCATAGTTAGTATTTGTTGATTGAGTAGTGGAACCATTTGTAAAGTTGAATTGCGAAGGAGTTGAACTACATTGAGTAAAGTAGGGTAGTCCGTTATATAATGTAGACCCTGTCCCATTCAACTCAGTGCTTGGTGTTTGCTTAACTGCAACCTTTTTCACTATCGAATTTGTGCAACCATCGGCATTTGTCACTGATAAGCGAACATCAAATGACTGCGAACTATTTCCTGCATTTCCTCGAAAGCGATGGCTTGGGTTTGCTGCAGTTGAGGAGTTGTTATTACTTGATGCGACATCATCAAAGTTCCAGGAATAAGTAAGGTTAGAACCCGTTGAACTATTGGTAAACTTTATTGGAACTGTTGCACAAAGACCTGCCGGATCAAACGCAAAATTGGCAGTAGGATTCGCTTTTTCCGTTATATCCACCGCCTTAAGCGTGTCGCCTGAATTAACAATTACAGAATAGGAGCCAGGCTTGTCTATCGTATGGTTAGCTGCTCTTGCGGTAGGAACAGCAATTTTATCTTTCAACCACTGAAAAGTTGCCCCGGCCGGTGCACCGTCAACCGTAAGAACTAATGAGCCGCCCTGGCAAAGGTTGCCGGTGTATTTGATGGATTGGCTGAAACCTGTAAACGCAATGAATAAAAAAGCAGCAAGTAGACATAAGGTCCGCTTCATGGTGGCAGTTGGTTCTGGTTCTGAATTTGGGGCAAGGTAATAAAAGGGTTGAAAACATTATAATGGCGTATGCGCCTGAACGCCGCTGTGGTGCCAGTTTTCAACAATTTTCTTGATGCCCAAAAACGAACAGGGAACGTGAAGCAATGCCTATTGCAATTGGAAGGTGCCAACCGCAAGTGCATGTATTCAACTGACGGTTAAGCATTTACCGGTATAGCGATTTTGTAAGCCGCTGTTCTTTGTGGGTAGCGTGTCATAGCATTTTGCAACGGCTGCAATGTGTGTAAACAGGAATTTATTTTTTAGAATATTACAACGCCCAGCGCCTGCACTAATGCCAATTGGCATCGGGTTGCTTGTTCAACCTTTTTGCTGCATCAATCACATCCTGCAGTTCCACCGGGTCGCTGAACGGGTCGTCATCCAGTTCGGTTACGCGGTTCAGTTCTTTTTGCCAGCGGCGCAGTTCGGCTATATAAGGATGGTAGGGTACCCGTTTCAAATCATCGCCTTCAGGCACCACATCGCACAGGCCGTTGTGCAGCCATTGGCCGGTGTGCCAGTCGGGCATATCCACCGCCGGAAACAGGCAAATGCCGTGCAGGTCGATGCCTGACGCCACCGCGGCCAACGATTCTTCCATTACATCGCGCAGCCAGTCCACACGGCCTTCGTTCATGCCGCTGGTTTCGCCAATGATCATGGGCCGGTGGTACCGTTCCCACACCAGCCGCAGCAGGTCGCACAGCGGTTTAATGCGGTCGTCGTGCGGCTCAAGTGCTTTGTGGGGGCCTTTTTCGCGGTATTCCATCTGCCCGAACGAATAGTTGTTGGCACCTACAATATCCAGTATCTCCGGTGCGCCGCCCAGCTCGGGATGCACTTTTCCATACAATACATCCCATGCTAAAAAAGTATCTACAAATGTTTCGTGGTGGGCAGCGGCCTGTTGGTCGGGGCGATCCCTGGGGGCCACTACCTGCACCAGCGGATCGATGTGGATCATGCGGGCATCGGGCAGCACTTCGCGAATGGCTTTTACCCCTGCAATGGCTGCTTTGCACAACTGCAACCGGAATGCAAAGCGGTCGGCTTTAGACCGGGTGTATGGTGCCACCCAGCCCCACTCGCCGCCGCAAAAAGAAAAGAAGGTGATTTCATTGATGGGTGTAAAAAAATAGGGCCCCGGCAGCCGTGTGGCCACATAGCTTGCCAGCGCTTTGCAATAAGCGGCAAAGCGTTGAACAAATGCATCTGTATACGGGCTCAGGTCGTCGGGGTAGCCGTAATGGCATAGGTCCCAAATGGGCAGGATCTGCTGCTCCCGCATGGCGGCAATCATTGGGTTGATGGAACTAAAATCGTACACGCCGGCTTTGTCAACATGCGGCCACGAAACACCTTCGCGGCTGACTGCAATGCCCCATTGGCGCAGCAGGTGGTAATCGGCAGCGGCGTGTTTGTCGTGGCCCGTTTCGGCCACTAAATTGCGTCGCCCCTGGTCTTTCCAAAGAAAAGAAGAACACTCAAAACCCGAAATAAAAAAGGTAGGAAAGATGCCCGGTTTCTTGACCATTTGCTGCCTGTTTATTAGTACAGGCAAAGGGCATTAATTACTGTGCCACAAGTAAAATTTGTTACCTGCGGAATGTTTACTCATCACGCATCCGCCCTGTTTTTTTCAGAAACCGCACCAGCACATACAGCACCAACAAAATGGAAATGGAAATCCATAACATGCGGTTGCGTAAGGCATCATCGCCGCCGGTCAGTGCATCGTAATTGAACAATAAAATAAGGATGATGCCGAGCAGCCAAATGGCCTGCGTGGTGTGCTCCTTTAGTATCCATCGTTTCCATTTAAAATGCATACCCGAAAAAGTGCGGCCAATGCCGCGGAGGTCGGGTATCCAACGATTTACGCGTTGGGTGTATGCATCATATGTAGGCCCAAATTTGGCCCGTAAAAAAGCTTCTTCGGCCAGCACTATGGCCTGGTAAATAAAAAGAAACAGCGGGATAAATACGGTTAGGTATAACAGTGAGTTGCTCAAGATGCCCACGCCTGCCAGCATCAAAATATTACCCACATACAGCGGGTTGCGGCAATGGTTGAAGATGCCTGAAGTAACCAGTTGCTCCGCGTATACTTTGCCGCCTTTGCCGCCGCGGATGATATAAGCCAGCCCAATGGTGGCGCCCCTTATCGCCTGGCCGCTGATGGTGATGACCAGCCCGAGGATGATGGGCCACAGGTAATAATGCGGACCAAAACCTTTGGCCGAAAAAATGGGTGGAGAGGGGATAAAGAGGGCTGCATACAATACAATGAACAACAGGTTGCGGTACCTGAAAAAAAAGTTGCCGATCGCAATCATAGGGTTATTTTTTCTGCGCAATGATGCCTGCGAAATTGTACCATTTAAAAAACACTTCGTGGTGGCCAAAGCCTGCTTCTTTCAGCATCAGCACATTTTCGGAAAGCTTGTAGGGGATGAGCACATTTTCCAGCGCTTCGCGTTTTTGCGCAATTTCCATTTCGCTGTAGTTGTGGCGGCGCTTCATGTCGTAATAGTATTTAATGAAGTCGCGGTTGAATGAACTTTCTTCGGCCAGGATCTTTTCCACCAATATTAAAACACCGCCCGGTTGCAGTCCGTCGGCAATGGTACGCACCAGTTTTTCGCGGTGCAGCGGCCGCACAAACTGCAGCGTAAGGCACAGCACTACCACCGATGCATTGGTAATGGTGATAGGGCCGCCCAAATCGGCAGATACCAATTGGCAGGGGCGCTCCATGCCGATGTCGGCCAACTTATGGCGGCATTTTTCCAGCATCTCGGTCGAGTCGTCGATGCCAACAAACGCAATGCCCTCGGCCACTGTGCTGTCCATGTTAATGAGGGTGGTGCCGGTGGAGCAACCCAGGTCGTACACATAGGTGTCGGGCTGTGCATGGTCGGCAGCCATCTCGGCTACCATGCGTTGTATTTCCTCATAAAAAGGCACGGAGCGGTTCACCATGTCGTCGAACACACGGGCCACTTTTTCGCCAAACTTAAAATCAGAAACCTGCTTGATTGCAGCATTGAAGACTTCATCTTTTGCATCGCCGGCGGCCGGGTTGACCATATTCATTTGTTTGCTTATATCGTAAAACAGGGGGATTAATGAAGCCATACGAATGTATCGAAAAAGGATACAATTTGTTTTGAAATATAAATGGGCCGCGCCGATTTTTTTTAACCTGTTCAATGGGCAGATAGGTACTGTCCACTTCCGCAGACATACAACAGGCGGAACGATTACTGGACAACTATCAACGACCTGCTACAAACATGCTGCTATTACTCTTCGCTTTCCTCGCCGGCACCGTCCTGCCGCTGCACAGGCGTGCCCTGTTCCCGCACCACATCATCTCCGGTGTCCTGTGCACCGCGCAGCTGTCCGCCTTTCAGATCGTTGGCACCGGTGCGCTCCAGTTCCCGTTCAATGTCCTCGTTGCGCAGCATGCCGCCCTTGTTTTCTTTTGAAGCCATAGCCTTGTTTTAAAAGGTACACCCACAAAACAATGCCAGCCCTTTTTTACACCCGTCGAATGCCGCTGATAGGGCAAATAAAAATTTTGTGCTATATTATTATATATTTACAAGCTGAGCAGTAAGGTTGCTATCCGGCCTTATTGCAATTTTTTCCGAGTCATACCCTCAAATGCTGCTTATGAACGTTCAGGTACCTGCTTACCGGGTGAGGCAATGCCTCTGGGTGCTGTTAGTGGTGGCCCTATTCTTCCTTGCCGGCACCAGCTTTCACCACCTTTATTTTAATAGCTTTCCTTATAACTGGCAACAAATGTTGGTCAGCCAAATGAGCCTCGCCATTGAAAACGTTGCTGCGGCCTGGTTTTCGAGCATGTTGCTGCTCATTGCGGGCTTGCTGTCGCTGGGTGCATACCGATCCGATGTGCAGCAGTTTGGCGGCGGCTGGCAAAGAGTGGTCAGCGTGGGCTGGCTGTTTATGGCTGCTATTTTCTTCCTGCTGTCTTTCGACGAAATGGGGTCGGTGCACGAAACCATTGGTGATACATCCGTGTTTGCCACGCTCAGCAATGGCTCGGGCTGGTTCCTGTTTGAAATACTGGTAGGCCTGGTGGGCTTGCTGATGGTGGCCTTTGGCTGGATGCGGCTGCGGCGGGTGCCACTGGCGCTGGTGCTATTTTTTGCCGGTGTGCTGATGTACCTGAGCAACCCGTTCCAGGAAAAACTCGAGATCAACTCGTACCGCTCCGCTGCCGACCCCCTGCTTTGGAAACGGCCGCTGGGCCTCCTGTTGCTGGAAGAAGGCTCTGAACTGGCCGGCTCTTTTTGTTTTATTGCGGCCTGCGTGGCTTACCTGAAAAAAGCAGCAAAGCAGATCGGCTATTCCGGCATCAGCATAAAGGTAAGCACACAGTGTGGTGTGGCCTGCCGCCAGCTTTGGACACTGCTGGGCGCTGGGGTGCTGGTGCTGGTGTTGTTTGGAAGCAACCAACCGCACCAAACCGAAACCGGCATCGGGCAAAACTGGGCTCCATCGGCTGTTGCCTTTGTGCTGTTTGCAGCAGCGCTGTATTTTGGTTTCCGGTCGCAGGCCAACAGGCAGCAACAACTGTTCTTTGGTTTGGTGGCACTGGTGGCGCTTGCTATTTCGCTTGCTGCGGGTATTGATCTGCTCAATCGCGGGTTCATACAGAAGCCCCTGTTCCGGTGGGCGTTGGTGGCGGCCTGCGTGGTTGCATTTGTGCTGATGTTCCGGTTGTGGCAGCGGGCCTGGAGCCAAAGCACCAAATGGGCGCTGCTGTTGTGGCTGGCGTTTACTGCCGCCGCTATCTTTTTACCCCAACCGGCAGCCCTTATTTCTTTTTACTGTGGTGTAGGCTGCCTGCTTGCGGGCCTTTCGGTTGCGTACCAGCGGCAGCATTTGGCTGTGTGATATTTATACAATAAAAAAAACGACGGACTGAATAAGTCCGTCGTTTTTGCTTGGTGCCTATGCATTAAGGCTTGTAGGTATTTGATTAAAAACGATAGGCAACGGTGGCCACAAACTGCCGCGGCGGAATGGGGTTGATGCTATAGTTTTCGTGCATGTAGTAGCTGTAGGTGTTGGTCAGGTTTGATACTTTAGCCAGCACCGACATTTTTTTATAAGTATAACCGGCACTCAGGTCGATGGTGGCAAAACCATCCACTTCCATCAGCCTCGAGTAGGTTTGCGTTTGTCCCTTGGTGTTATTCCAGCCACCAAAGCGGTTGCCCACATAGTTGGCCGTGGCGCCCAGTTTCAGGCCTTTTAGCGCAGTGGTGTGCAGCGTGTAAAATGCACTGGCGTTGGCCGTGTGTGCCGGTGTGTTCACCAGGCGTTCGCCTTCCACAAAGTTGCCTTTTGCTTCAGGCGTTTTGGTGTAGCGCATGTAGTTGTAGCTGTAGCCCGCCAGCAACGATAGACCAACCATTGGCTGACCGGTCAGGTCCAGCTCCACGCCATCGCTGGTGGTTTGGCCGGTAAGGGCTTTGATGGCGGTATTGTTATTAGGTGTTACGCCATCTTTCAGGAACCGTGCTGTTTGCGACAAATTATTATTGACAATGCGGTAGGCCGTGATGTTGGCCGAAAGACGGCCGCCAAAGAAATCGTTTTTCACACCTACTTCATACTGGTCAATGATCGAAGGCTTCAGCGTGTTTCCGTCCACATCCACACCGGTATTTGTGTTAAACGAATTGGCGTACGATGCAAAAATCGAAGTGGTTTCGGTGGGTTTGTACACCAGCCCTAGTCGTGGCGAAAATGCCTTGTCGGTTTTGTCCTTACCGGTGCTTTGTTTGCCTGTAAGCAGGTTGGTCGAGTCGGCGCCCTTTGTTTGCACATAAGTATAACGTAGGCCCGCCAGCACGTTGAATTTCGAAGAAACCTGGATCAGATCCTGCACGTACGCGCCATAGCGGTTCATCGGGATATCCACCGAACGGATGCGCTCTGCAGCCGGGATATCGGTGCGGCGCACATACTTGCTGGCGTCGAGTATATTGATCGAATCGTAGATAGCGGGTTGGTTAAATGCAATGTTATTGGTGAGGTAGCGGTCGGCATCGAGGCCTGCCAGGGTGGTGTGTTGCAGGCGGCCGGTTTTAATTTTACCATTCAGGTTCAGCTGGCCGGTGTAATAATCTTCTTCGGTGTAGGTTCTGCCCAGGGGCCGCTTCCAGTCGCCGTTGCGGGCCGCCTGGATGCGTTCGGTGGAATAATAATCACGGTTGTATTTCTGGTACGACAGTGAGCCGTTCAGCGTCCATGCATCGTTCAGCTCGTGTTTTACCGTAGCGGTTGCGGTGGCCTGTTGTGTTTGGGCATACTGCCAGGGCGTGCCGTAAAATGTGTTGCGGGGCACGTCGGGGATACTTGTGTTGTCCAGGGAACCAATACCGAAATCAGGCGTAAAATCATGCTTCAGGTAATCGCCTTCCACCACCAGCTCGGTGCGGTTGCCCAACTTGAACAGCAGCGAAGGGTTTACATAAAAACGCTCCGAATTGACTACATCGCGGTATGATCCTGCCTTCTCATAAGTACCGTTGATGCGGTAAGCCACCTTGCCATTGAGCGGACCGTAAATATCGAATGCGGGTTTGTACAGATCATACGAACCAATGCGCATTGATACTTCGCCACCGTGCCTGAACTTGGGTTGCTTGGTTACCATGTTTACCACGCCGCCGGGTGCCACCTGCCCGTACAAAATGGCAGCGCTGCCTTTGAGTACTTCCACTTTTTCCAGCGAGCTCATTTCGGGCATGGAGCCGGAGTTGATGCGGGCACCGTTTTTAAACAGGTTGGTGCTGGAAAAGGAATAGCCACGTGCCGAAAAGTTTTCCTGTGTGCTGGCACGGGTGGTGGAAAGATAAACGCCGTTTACGTTTTTAATCACATCGCTCAGGCGCTGTGCCTGCTGGTCGCGGATCACCTCGCTGCCAATTACGGCAATGCTTTGTGGCAGGTCCATGGGGGCGATGGCCACTTTGCCAATAGCCACCGGCTTTTCGTTGAGGCTTTTATACGACTGGATGATCACGGCCTGCAGCTGGCGTGAATCTTCGGTAAGCGAAAGCGAAAGTTGCACCGTTTGCGATTCTTTTACCACTACTGCCTGCTGTTTTGTTTGCAAGCCCACAAACGAAACCACGAGCACATAGTTGCCGGGTTTTACATTGCGCAACTGGAAAAAGCCCGATTCGTCGGTAATGGTGCCTTTGCCCGTGCCCTGCAGGTCAACGCTTACGCCTGCTGCGGGTTGTGTATCGGTTGTGGTAACGCGGCCTTCAATAATGCCATTCTTTACTTCGTCGATTAAAATTTTTGGCGGTGCGCTGGTAAATGCCAATCCGTTTTCCTGAGCCCCGGCGGTTGCCAATGCCATCACCGCCGCCATCGAAAGTATATATCTCTTCACCTGTTTGGAAATTTTTTGCAAAGCACGGGCATTGCATTTTCGGAAATATGCCGGATCGGGAAAAGTGATTACGCAGAACGGAAAAACTGGCGGTGGCGTTGATAAAATGGAGGTGAGGTGTTTGTGCCTGCAACCGATGCAGTAAAGAAAAGACTGGTGCGGCTAGTATTGGTTTGACCGCATCCTATCCAGCGCTTCCAACACTGCTTCAATCATCCTGGTTTGTTGCGGCCCATGCCCGTATTGTGCTTCCACATTGGTATAGCTGCGGCCCATTTTACCCCACAAAAAACCCAGCGAGCCATCGTCCTGCGCCCCATCGTTGTGTTGCAGCACGGCGTTGATGCGTTGTTCTTTTAATTGGTAAAATAGTGCGCTGTCGGTGGTGAGTACAAAATCGTCGGGGTCCATTTCCGCATTGCGGAACACATCGGCCGCTTCGTTTGCAAACGAGCCGCCTGGAAAATAAGAAAGCAAAGAGTAAGCGTTTTCGGTGTTGTTGTGCACCGCAATAAGCGGCAGCGAATCGGGGAGGAGCGAAAGCAAAGTATCGCTTAATTGCAACACTGCTTCCAGTGCTGCCGGCGTGTAGTCACCCAATAATTTCAGCGATTGCTCTGCGCCTAGTGGCGTAAACATCCGGTTCGGATCAAACTGGTGGGCCTTGCCATCGAGGCGGAAACGCACCAGCCGCTGCCGCCCGTTTTGCACCGCCAAATAAACACCACCACGCTGTTGCAGCAGCTGCTGTGCGGCTTCATTAGCGGTTTGCTCGTTGTGGTGCAGCAGCACAAAAAACGGTGCAGGTGCATCGCCATAGCGGCTTTGGTGCACCTGCACCGTATCGTTGCCCAGCGGCAGCAGTAAAGTATCCACCACCGGCTGGTACAGTTGTGCGGCAATGGGCTTGCAGCCGGCAACCGCATACACGGTTGCAATAAGCAGGCAAATGGTCCGCACCACCATAAATTTTTTGCTTAAGCTACCACTTCGGCGGCCAGTTTTTGCATCACTTCTTTTTCCACCATTTTCTCGGCCAGCAGGATCATGTTTTTAAATGCCTTGCCTTTCGAAATGCCATGGCCGATCACTACGGGTTTGGCAATGCCCAGCACCGGGGTGCCGCCGTAGTTTTCAAAATTGAAGCGCTCCAGGTATTCGTGCTGGATGTCTTTTTTCTGCGTTACTTCAAAAAGCGACTCGGCCAGTTTCAGAATAATGTTGCCGGTAAACCCGTCGCACACCATTACATCGGCTTTGTCCAGCAGCAGGTCGCGGCCTTCCACGTTGCCCACAAAGTTGATCTGCGCATTTTCTTTCAGCAGCGGATAAGTGGCTTGCGCCAGCAGGTTGCCTTTACCTTCTTCCTCGCCAATATTGAGCAGGGCCACCCGTGGGTTGTCGATGCCCAGAATATTTTGTGCATACACCGAACCCATCAAGGCAAACTGGTTCAGGTGTTCGGGCTTGCAGTCGGAGTTGAGTCCTACATCGAGCAGGAGGCCGGTGGCGCCGTTTTCTTTGGGAATGATGGTGGCAATAGTGGGGCGCAGCACGCCTTCCAGGGCTTTTACGCTATAAAGTGCACCCACCAGCATGGCGCCGGTGTTGCCCGCCGAAATAAAAGCGTCCATTTTGCCAGAGGCCAGCAGGTGAAAGCCAATGGCGATTGAGGATTGCTGTTTTTCTTTCAGTGCCCGGGTGGGGTGCTCGTGCATGCCTATTACCTGCGGGGCGTGCACCAGGCGGCAGGCGCCTTCGGGCAGTTGCAGCGCGGCCAGCAGGGGCGCAATCTGGGTTTCGTCGCCCAGCAGCACCAGGCGGGCCGGCTTGCCCGTTTCACTGAAATATTGTTGAATACCGCTAATTGCTTCCTGTGGGGCAAAGTCGCCGCCCATCATATCAATGCCGATTGTCATGGTATCCAGAAATAAAAAAATCCATAACCCGGCCGTTGGGCTTTTGGGTTATGGATTTTATCCAAAAAAAGTTCGTTTACGCTTTCAGCGGTGCTTTTTCGGCAACCAGTTGTCCTTTGTAGTACAATTTGCCTTCACTTACGTGGGCACGGTGGCGCACATGAATTTCACCGGTTGCGCTGTCGGTAGTAAGCGTAGCAGCCACAGCTTTGTAGTGGGTTCTGCGTTTCGCACTTCTTTGCTGCGAATGTCTGCGTTTGGGGTTTGGCATAACTCAGTAATTTAAATTGCTGATTATTTTGTTTTTATTTTTTGGTCACCGGCTTTTGTCTCTTTGTTCGTCTTCGGTTGTGTCACTCACTTCATCGTCCGGTAATGCTATTGGTCAATGGTGAATCGTCAATGGTGAATAAGTGAACCCACTATCAACGATCATCTGTCAACTATCAACTTTCTTCTTCGCCCAGGTTGCGGAACTGTTCCAGTCCTTTCCACACCGGGTTTTCTTTGCCTTCTTCGGGCTTCATGCTGTTCAGCAGTTCGCGGGCCTGTGGGTCGCAATGCGGTCCGTCCATGGCTTCGTAAGCACAGGTCTTTTGCATCGGTATGCTCAGGTTCACAAACTCGTAGATCCAGTCTTTTACATCTATATGGCTTTCGGTGCGGCTGATGTAAAAAATATCCGGGTCTTCCTCGCTGTCGTTCGCTTCATCGGGGTTGTCGGTCATTTTTACCGTTACGGTAAATTCATCGAACAACTGCAGGGGCAGGTTGCTGCTGCATCGGTCGCAGATCACTTCAGCCTGTCCGCCCACCTCAAAGCGCAGCAGCATAAAGGAGTTGTTTTTCTCCAGAATGAGCTTTACTTCGGCGCGGGGATTTTTAAAATCCTGCTCGTTATATTCCTCAAAGAACCGGTCATCTATCTTATAAACGAACTCGTGCAACCCCGGCTTCAGACCCACAAATGCAATCTCATATTCCCGGCGGCTGCTCATCGACTTCGATTTTTAAGGTGGGCAAAGGTAGAGAAATTATGCCAAAATGGGTTAGTTTGGGCTAATATTTTAACGCATTCCCCTGTTGAGCATGTTTCTCCGCCCATTTCTGTTGCGCAAAGTTACCCTTTTACTCGTGGTTGCCCTGCTGCTTGGGCTGTTGGCCCAAAGCCCCGCGCTGGTGGAGCGGTGGTACAGCCTTGGTTTTTACCCGCCTTTTTCAAAAGTGTTGCGTACCGGGCTGGGTTGGCTGCCCTTTAGCTTCGGCGACCTGCTGTATGCGGCAGCGGTAATTTCTCTAATCTGGAAAGCGGCGCGGCTGGTGCGCCGGTGGCGGCAGGGCGGCCCAAAGCGGCATTTGTTGCAGCGCCTGTTGGGACAAATGCTAAAAGGTGCGCTGGTAGTGTACCTCGTGTTTCAAACTTTTTGGGGGCTCAATTATAGCCGGCAGGGCATTGCCGCACAAATGGACCTGAAAGTATTGCCCTACCAGCTCCGCGACCTGGACATACTGGCGCAGCAACTGCAAACCCGCCTGGAGGAAACTGCGCCTCTCATTGACACAGCGGCCCGTACCCGCCTCGATGATAATAGTTTTTTGGAGGCACAGGGCGTGCAGGCCTATAGCGAGGTAGCGCAGCGGCTGCCTTTTCTAACCTATCAGGCACCTTCGGTAAAGCCGTCGCTGTATTCGGCGGTGGGGCATTTTGTGGGTTTTACCGGCTACTACAACCCATTTACCGGCGAAGCGCAGATCAAAACTTCAATCCCTACTTTTTTAAAACCTTTTGTAACGGCCCACGAGATGGCCCACCAATTGGGCTATGCCAAGGAAAGCGAAGCCAATTTTGTGGCCTTCCTGGCCGGCCACCAATCGTCGGACCCGCACATGCGCTATGCCGTTTATTTTGAAATGTTCCTGTACACCCTGTCCGACATACGCCAACGCGATACAGCGCAGGCCCGCCAGTACCGGCAGGCGGCGCCGCCCCGGGTGCAGCGCGACCTGCAGGCGCTTGCCCAATACCTGGAGCGCAGCCGCAACCCTGTGGAGCCCTATATGTCCTGGTTTTATGATGCCTACCTGCGCTGGAACAAACAGCCGCAGGGCAAGCTGGCTTACAACGAGGTGGTGTCGTGGCTGGTGGCTTTTGGGAAAAAGCATGGCCGCACTGCTATTTGATTTTTGCGGCTATGCGTTGGGGTTGGAACGATTAATGAGGTAGTGCAACCACTGGAACAGATTTTTGTTAACCACAAAAATGGAACAATGAAGAACTGGGTTAAATTATTGATTGCACTGGCAGTGCCGCAAATTGCTGGCTTGTCCGGCGTATTGTTTACCGACACTGGCGAAAGCAGCTGGTACCAGCAGATTCAAAAACCATCCTGGAACCCACCGGGCTATATATTCGGGCCGGTGTGGACCACGCTGTATGTGCTGATGGGCATTGCTTTTTACCTGGTGTGGAAAAGCAACGCACCGGAAAAAGTAAAGCGCCCCGCCATGACCCTGTGGGTGGTGCAACTGGTGCTGAACTTTTTGTGGACGCTCATCTTTTTCGGGGCGCACCAACTGGGCTGGGCACTGGTGGAGATCATTGTGCTGTGGATTGCCATTTTGCTCACCATATTTGCTTTTGCCCGCATCAGTAAAACGGCGGCCTGGCTGATGGTGCCTTATATTGCCTGGGTGAGTTTTGCCAGCATCCTTACCGCAACGATCTGGCATTTGAACCAGTAGGGTGGGGTGGCTATTTCGTTGTGATGCATTTGTTTTGACTGTGAGCGTGGTTATTGTATTTGTTCGATAAAGGCCATGCGGGTTTTGATCCGTGTGGCTTTTTTGTTTTTTCATGCTGCTCATTGAGGCTTTTGGTGTTGATGTGCAGGGTCTTGCCTTTGTCATGCTGAGCGCAGCGAGGCAGCTGAGTGTTGTAGTTGCAAAATATGATGCTGAAAGCGTGGGATTACTTTTTCTTTGAAAGTGGTGTTGGTGCAGGCTCAGATCCTTCGCTGCGCTCAGGATGACAGGGCAAAAAGTGTGATTGGTGGGTAAAGAGCATTGCAATCAAAGAGTATGATTTCAGCGTTGGTGTAGGACAATTATTTCAGTTAGAGACTGTCATGCCGAACTTGTTTCGGCATCTCCTTGCGCTTTAGTAAACTCCGCGAGATGTAGGAGATGCCGAAACAAGTTCGGCATGACATTGCCTAAAGGCGAAGGTTTACTACAGGTGCATGAGCAAAGCACAATAGCATTACAGAACGTACAAGTGTGCGACGCAACAGCAGCCCAAAAGAATTACTAAGGCTGGCTACATAAAAAAGATTCCATCTCTTGAAGGGATGGAATCTGTAAAAATATCGTTGACGAAAACAGGCGTTAAAACTTATTCTTCCACATCATGCTTTCCACAGGGCGGTTGGGTTGGCCGCTGTATTTGGCATTTGCCTTTTGGTTGTATTTGATCTCAATTTCGCCATCCACAGGGAAGTAAATGAGCTGACCAATGGGCATGCCGGCATACACCCGCACGGGTTGCTTTACCGAAATTTCCAGCGTCCAGTTGCCGCAAAAACCAACATCGCCTTTGCCTGCTGTGGCATGTATATCAATGCCCAGGCGACCGGTAGATGACTTGCCTTCCAGAAAAGGCACATGCGCATGGGTTTCGGTGTACTCCTCGGTGACGCCGAGGTAAAAGATGTGCGGGTACAACACAAAGCCTTCTTCGGGAATTTCGAAGGTTTCGATGGTGTTATGTTTTTTGGCATCCAGGATATGTTCGCGGTAAGTGGCCAGGGTTTTGCCCAGGTGTACATCGTAGCTGTTGCTGCCCAGGCACTCGCGGCGGTATGGTTCAATCTTGATAGTTCCGGCTTCAATTTCTTCCAAAATGCGCTTATCGGAAAGGATCATGGGTGCTGTTGAATTTTATTGGTGCAAATTTGTGGCGCCCGGCGCCGCTTGTGCTGCGGGGCAAAGTAACAAAAATCAGCATCATGCCGCTTCTTTTTCAACGGACCATTAACGACGATACCTCGCTGGCGGTATGGCATATCCTGGAAGACGAGGAATTTTACCGCTGTCGTGCAGTGCCGCAGCGGGCTGTGAGCCACCCGCACAAACGGCTGCAGCACCTGGCGGGCCGCTACCTGCTGCGCCACCTAGCACCTAACTTCCCGATGGAGCTGATTCGCATTGCCGAAACCCGCAAGCCATTTTTGGAAGACGAGGCCTATCATTTTTCAATTTCGCACTGCAGCGATTATGCCGCGGCAATCATAAGCCGCCATAGCCGCGTGGGGGTAGACATTGAGGTGGTAACGGAGAAGGCTGTGCGCATCCGGCACAAGTTTGCATCTGACGCCGAGTGGGCAGGTGTACTTGCTGCATGGGGTAGTGTGCATGCCGGCAGTGCAGCATTAGATGCGTTGGTAGCAACGTTGATCTGGAGTTGCAAGGAAGCGGTATTTAAATGGTATGGCGCCGGCGAAGTGGATTTTAAAGAACATATCCAGATTGGACAATGTGCCGCCGACGGCGCAGGTAGAATGGTGATGCAGGTAGTGTTTCAGAAAGAGGAACCGGAAGCATTGGAAGTTCATTCGCGGTTGTTGGATGGGGTGTGGTTGAGTTATGTGGTGGGGTGATGAAGCTTGGATGTTAGGTAGATGCATTCATCAGCGCATGGAAATAATATTCCGCCAATTGCAGGTTTAATAGTAGCGCATCAAAATGAAAGGAAAATTGGTTGGATGCATTGAAATGGGCGTAGCCCATACCCGTTGGTAGCAAATACATTCGCCCTTTGGATGTTGGGCGTAGCCCAACCCCATCACCCTTCATAAAATTCAAACACATATTGATCGTTGTATGCAATGTCAAAAATGTGCAGGAATTCGAGATATTCTTGCTGGAATGTTTTGCGTTGGTGGTGTGTTTCCTGATTTAAAATGTATCGGATCACCTGCGGCAATTGACTTTTGGAATAACTAAATGCGCCATAACCTTTTTGCCAATGAAAATGGCCGGGAACCAAACGGTTGTTGTTGATGAAATTGGTGGATGCCCGTTTTGTATCCAGCACCAGGTCCGAAAGAGCAATTGCGGGATTGATACCGGCAAGCAAATGAACATGATCGGGCATACAGAAAATCGCCAGCATTTTGTGCCCGTCTGCCTGGAGCACGGTGGTGATGTATCGGTGTAGCGTTTCGCGGTGTGCCGGTGCAATGATGTTCTGCCGGCCCTGCACCGCAAATACAATGTGTACAAATAATTGGGTGTATGTGTTGGCCATTAGTTTCGGTTTGATTTGTAGCACAGGGTTGAGCTACGCCCAACAAGATAATATGCAGGTGTTGCATTTGCTACCGACGGGTGTGGGCGATGCCCACTATCTTTCGCCGAATGATTTCGATGTTTGTTCGCAACTGCGCTTTGTCGTTTGGAGTACTTTAAAAAACAAAAAGAGCAAAACGGTATTTCGTTCTGCTCTTTTTGTTTACACAAATAAGGTTGGGCAAATTGCATTTGCCTCAGTCATGCCATTGCTACTTCAACAGCAGCGGGCTTTCTTCCTCTTCCTCCATACCCTCTTCCAACAAGGCAATACTGCCAATGGATGCACCGGCAATGCCTTTAATCGAGCCGTACAAGCCTGATGTACTGAGCAACACTTTTTCCAGTTGCTTTTCGCGTTCCTTCCACATCTTTTCCATCTGGATGCGCTCCTTTGTAATGTTGTTTTTCATCGACAAAAAGCCTTCCACGATGGTTTCAATGCTTTGCCGAAATTCGTTGCCTGTGAGGTAGGTGTAGAGCATCTGCATCTTCTCGCCTTTGTTTTCTTCCGCCTTGGTGGTTTCCGATACGCGGATGATGGTGTGGCGCAGGGCATTGGTAAGCGCCAGCACTTCGGCAAAGGAGCAGATCCACACGCCGTCTTTCTCGCCAAAGCAGGTCATTTCTTTGGGATAAGCCTGCGTTACCAGGATGGCCACATCAGCGCCCTTGCTGCGCATGTCGGCTTTCAGTTTGTCGATCCACGCGTTGTTGAAGGTTTTGGTGCGTTTGCTTTCAAAAATGATCGTGCCGCAATCCTGCCCGTTGCGGTTGCGAACGGTTTGAATACAATCGGCGCCTTCCACACCTTTGCCCACTTCGCCAATCAGGTCAAAAGGAAAATGATCTTTGAGCAATTCTTCCAGCACCAATTCCTGCACTTCGCCCTGGCGCTGCATGGAGCCTTGTTCGGCGCGGCGTTTCATTTCTTCAATCAGGCGCTTTTGTTCGTCCAGTTGCAGCTCCAGGTCTTTTACCCGAAAGCGGTGCTCTTCTTCTTTTATGGAAATGCGTTGTTCTTCTTCTTTGCGGATTTGCTCCGTTAAATTATTACGCTCCTGCAGCAGCTTTTTTTGCAGCACCAGTTCCAGTTCGGCCTCCCGTGTTTTCAGTTCCTGCTCTTTGCGCATAAACTCCAGTTCTTTTTGCTGGGCAGTGCGCAGTTTTTCTTCTTTCTCGCGGTCCGATTCTTTTAGCAGGCGCAACTGGTTTTCAAAATCGGCAGCCACCGATTTGCGGATTTGTTGCTGCATTTCGGTTTCCATCTTCTGGCGGTCGGCCTGCATTTGTGCTTCCAGCTTTGCTTTTTCCTGCTGCAGCTTTTGCACAAACAGTTCGTTCTGGTTTTTGCGTTTTTCCTCAAAGGAACGCTGCTCGTCTTCCAGCTTCTTTTTCTCGGCGCCCAGTTGGGTCAGCAGCTGTTGCTGTTGTTGTTCATATTGCCTTTTCAGGCGCTGTTCCACATCCGCCGACAGCACATCTTCCACATCAAAAGCAGTGGCACATGTAGGGCATTTTATATGTGTTGGCATACTATCTTATTTCATACAAAGTACGGCCGTTTCCTAAAATGTTTAGCAAGGTGTGGAAAAGTTGTGAGGGGAAGTGGTGAATGCTGAATGGGCAATGGTGAATGAGGTCGTGAAACGTGAAACGTCAATCGTGAAGGGGGAGGCGTTGTGAGTTATGAGTCGTGAGTTGCGAGTAGATAGTGGGCGTTTTTTATTTGTTCTTCGGAACAAGGATAATAATTGCGACAGGTGTGTTCAAATGCAAAATATCACGCTGTAATATTTCCGCAATCACATCAGTGTTTTGCCGTTGTCATGCTGAGCGCAGCGAAGCATCTGAGTGTTGCAAAGATTACAATCATGCACCACGGAGATCCCTCCTGCGTCGGGATGACAAACAACAAGGCTGAATGACAACCAAACGATGAGAGATAAAAAAGGTGTTTGAATTACGAAAAGCGGTTTAGGAATAGATAAAGTAATTGATAATGAAAAGGGCCGAATAATAAAAAAGCAAACGCTCCATAAAAAATTAAAAACCATTTCACATCGAACTGCCTACTCATAACTCCCTATTCACGATTGACGTTTCACGTTTCACGTCCCCGCCTCCTCACGCATACGACGACTCCTCAAACGTTTTCCGAAACCTTGACGGCGTCATGCCTTTTAGTTTCAAAAACTGTTTATTGAAATGCGCAATGGTATTAAACCCACTGTCGTACGAAACCTGCAGCACCGTTTGCTCTGTATCGGCAAGCAGCGTGCAGGCGTAGCCGATGCGCATTTCGTTTACAAAATCGATGTAGGTTTTTTTGGTGCGCTTTTTAAAATAAGCGCAAAAAGCAGGAATGCTCATTCGGGCCACGGCTGCAATTTCTTCCAGCGAAATGGGCTCACGGAAATGCGTCATGGTGTGTTGGAAAATGCGGTCGATGCGCTCCTGGTCGCGGAGCTGCAGGGGACGCAGTTCCTGCGTGGACAGCGGGTCCCATTCAGTGCTGCCGGCTAGCAGGTGCAGGCATTGGCCCAGGAGCAACAGCCGTTCAAAGCCACGGGCGGCTTCGAGCTGCTTGATCAGGGGGTCCAGCTTTTGCGGCAGGCTTCCTTTTGCTTTAAAACCCTGTGCTGCCGACTGCAATAATTTCTTTACGCCACGGCTTTCGGGCAGCTCCAAAAACTGCGGTCCCCAAAAATCATCGCGAAATTGCACCACTACGGCACTCGTCACCAGGTCGCCGCGTTTTTGAAAAGTATGCGGCAGGTTGGCGCCCAAAAAATACACATCGCCCACTTCAAACTCACCCACATGGTTGCCCACAAAGCTCATTCCGGCACCTTCGGTAAATAAGATCAACTCATACTCCTCGTGCTGGTGCCAGGGCACTTCAAAATGCGGGGTGCGGTGGGTGCGGGCCACAAACGATGTGTTTTCGCTGAGCGGGAGTTTTTCAACAAGCAACCTCATGCAACAATATTAAGCATTATTATTTCCGTAAAATAACAATCCGAATAAGATCGAATAAGGAATCAATAAAAAAGTAGTAGGCTGCCCCGGCAAACAGGTCTAATTTGCCCACCATATTTAAACGGCTTGCCCATGCTCCTGCTTGGAATTGATCTAGGAACGTCCTCCATTAAAGCTTCTGTTGTTGATGCCGAAACCGGCCAGGTGTTGTCGCAGGCGCAGTACCCCGAAAAAGAGACCGGCATCAAAGCGCTACAGCCAGGTTGGGCCGAGCAGAACCCCGACGAATGGTGGGAGAACGTGCAGGGCGCCATCCGCAAGGCTACCGTGGGCAACGATTTTGCACCAACCGATATTGCCGCTATTGGTATTGCATACCAAATGCACGGACTGGTTACGGTGGATAGCAACGGCAATGCACTGCGCGATTCAATTATTTGGTGCGATAGCCGCGCCATTCCTTACGGCGAAAAAGCATTCCAGCAAATAGGCGAGGAGCGCAGCCTTTCTCACCTACTCAATTCTCCTGGCAATTTTACTGCGGCCAAACTGGCCTGGGTAAAAGAAAAAGAGCCGCAGGTGTTTCAAAAAATTGCGCAGGTAATGCTGCCCGGCGATTACATTGCCCTGAAGCTTACCGGCACCGCCACCATCTCTCCATCATCGCTTTCCGAGGGCATTTTCTGGGACTTCCAGGACGAAACAATTTCGGAAGATGTGCTGCGTGCTTTTGGTTTTGAAAGGAGCCTTATTCCGCAAGTGCAGCCTACTTTTTCGGAGCATGGATATTTACAAGAAAAAATTGCCGATGCACTGGGCCTAAAGGCCGGCATCCCGGTAAGTTATAAATCGGGCGACCAACCCAACAACGCCCTTTCCCTGAACGTGCTGCAGCCCGGCGAAGTAGCCGCCACTGCCGGTACATCCGGCGTTATTTACGGCATTTCGGACCAGCTGACGTACGATCCGCAAAGCCGCATCAACACATTTGCCCACGTTAACCACAGCGGCGATCAAAAGCGCCTGGGCGTGCTGCTCTGCATCAACGGTACGGGCATCCTCAACCGCTGGCTGCGCGATACGGTGGCTCCCGGTGTAGGTTATGCGCAGTTGAACGAAGAAGCGGCATCGGTGGTACCGGGCAGCGATGGCTTGCTGGTACTGCCTTTTGGTAACGGCGCCGAACGCATGCTGGGCAATAAACTGATAGGTGCACACCTGCACTGCCTCGACCTGAACCTGCACAGCCGTGCACACCTCATTCGTGCCGGGCAGGAAGGGATTGCGTTTGCTTTTCGCTACGGCCTCGACATCATGCGGGAAAACGGCATGAACCCGGCCATCATCCGTGCAGGCAAGGCCAACATGTTTTTAAGCCCCGTATTTACCGAAGCATTTGTAAATGTAACCGGCGTGCCAGTAGAACTATACCCTTGCGACGGATCGGTGGGGGCTGCACTGGGTGCAGGCATTGGCGCCGGCATTTATAAAACGGAAGAAGAAGCTTTCCGCAATATGAAGCCGCTGGCGCTGGTAGAACCCGGTGCTTTGCAACCGCGGTACGAAGAGCTGTACCAGCAGTGGAAAAAAGCTTTGCTGCAGCACTTGTAGGATCAATAATCAGAACTTAAATTCTTTAATCAATAAACATTTATCCATGAACGTAATAACAGGCGATCAGCAATACTTTAAGGGTATTGAGCAGATCAAGTTTGAAGGCCGCGACAGCGACAACCCGCTGGCATTCCGTTGGTACGACGAAAACCAAGTGGTTGCGGGCAAAACCATGAAGGAGCACTTCAAGTTTGCAGGCGCTTACTGGCATTCTTTTTCCAACGACGGGTCTGATCCCTTTGGCGTGGGCACCCACCAGTTTGCATGGAACGAAGGCGCCGATGCCGTTAGCCGTGCTAAAAAGAAGATGGATGCAGCTTTCGAATTCCTTACCAAGCTGAACCTGCCTTATTACTGTTTTCATGATGTGGACGTGGTAGAATACGGCAACGACATTGCCGAGAACGACCGCCGCCTGCAAGCCATGGTGGAGTATGCGCAGCAAAAGCAAAAAGAAAGCGGCGTGAAACTGCTGTGGGGCACTGCCAACCTGTTTTCGCACCAGCGCTATATGAACGGTGCTTCTACGAACCCCGATTTTCATGTGCTGGCTCACGGTGCCGCACAAGTGAAAGCGGCCCTGGATGCAACCATTGCTCTGGGTGGCGAGAACTACGTGTTCTGGGGTGGCCGCGAAGGCTACATGAGCCTGCTGAACACCAACATGAAGCGTGAGCAGGAACACCTGGCCCGCTTCCTGCACACCGCTAAAGATTATGCCCGCAAGCAAGGCTTTAAAGGCACGTTCTTTATCGAGCCCAAGCCCATGGAGCCTACCAAGCACCAGTACGATTACGACTGTGCTACCGTTATTGGTTTCCTCCGTCAGTACGACCTGCTGAACGACTTTAAAATAAACATTGAAGTAAACCACGCCACGCTGGCGGGCCACACCTTCCAGCACGAGCTGCAGGTGGCTGCCGATGCAGGTGTGCTGGGTTCGATCGACGCTAACCGCGGCGACTACCAGAACGGCTGGGATACCGACCAGTTCCCCAACGACATCAATGAACTGACCGAAGCCATGCTGATCATCCTGGAGGCCGGTGGCCTGCAAGGTGGTGGTGTAAACTTCGACGCCAAGATCCGCCGCAACTCAACCGATGCAGCCGACCTGTTTTATGCACACATCGGTGGCATGGACACTTTTGCCCGTGCACTGGTAACTGCTGATGCGATCCTGCAAAAGTCGGATTACAAAAAGATCCGCGAGGAGCGCTATGCTTCGTTCGACAGCGGTAAAGGTGCCGAGTTTGAAGCCGGCAAACTGTCGCTGGAAGACCTGCGTGCATACGCTGTAGAAAACGGTGAACCCGAGATCCGCAGCGGCCGCCAGGAATATATGGAGAACCTGATCAATCGCTATATCTAGGTTAATGAAAGGTAAAATGGCAAAGAGGGGCTGCAGCAATGTAGTCCCCTTTTTGTTTTAAGGAGCAATGTGTAATTAAGTTAACTTGGTTAAAGAGAGCTAAACAGATATCACTTTTTGCAAGAATAGCTTTATTCAAATGCGTAAACATGACTTTGGTAGAATCATATTTCACTCAAAAGGTGATTTAGTAAATGGGATTTATCTATCAAAAATTGAAGAAATTCTAAAAAAGGAACTCCAACCTACCTATTTAGACATCAACGACATCTTAGAACTTTACAATGTTAAGCAGTACTTCGATCAAAAAATATATTTAAAAAGTTGGACTGACGAAGACATTTCTTTTTTCAGTAAGAGAATAGCAGGATATGGAAAGATTATTGGGGTATTTATTGCAACGATCAACGACGAAAACTTAGTTGAGTCATATAAAAATATATTGCAAGGGTATCTCAATTCGTTTTGGGAGTTGATTAATAATCAACAAGCCTATAAAAGGATATCAAAAGAAACATTTAATGACCTTTTGTTAAATGAGCCTCACTTGATTGACGTGATTTTAAACCACAGAAGTCTCGTTGATTATTATAAAAAAGAAATTAGAGCATTTTTACTAAGTTATTCGAAATCTGCTGAGATTTTGCTATCTAATTATGAGGTTCAAGATAATAATCGCAGAGTCGAAAAATATTTTCCCAGCAATTTGTCTATTGCAGATAAGGAGCATATTATTTCGACCTACCTAGATTATGAGGATGCTAATTATAATTTTATCAAATTAATAAAGGACCTAGGTAAAAGAGAAGATTTTAGAATAACAGATAAAACACGTTTAAAAGCAAAGCGATTATACAAAAGCAAAACCGAAAAATTTTTCGCAACCAATGAGGGCATTAGGTATGGTGTTGAGGTTAGCTTCCGCTCAGAAACAAACAACATTAAGGAAGCTTACTTTGACGATGATCGTGTGCTCCATTGTATATACAGCTTAGATTTTATCGAAAAAAACAATGATCCGTTTCTTTTATTCTGCTATTTCAAATATCTATTTGAATACCTCGATGAGCAAAACCGAATAAACCTACTTAGTAAGAAAAGTGACACGGGGGTGATTGAGCGTTTTATGGGTCTCCGATCAAGAAAAGAGTATTGGAAGACTACAGCGTTTTCATTAGCTGAGATGACGTCCTATGTTCAAATCCATGGCTATAACACTGCCTTGGATAACTTGAATATATCAGTCGAGAAGATTTTACATCATGTTTTTACAATTGCCTTTAAAGAAAGGTACCACTTTGCTGAAAATGCCCGAATTACTTTGGCCACTACAAATTCTTATTTTGAAAGAATAAGAATACTAGCGCCAGAGCTTGAATCTGTATTAAAACAATTCAAGCTTTTTGTAGAGGACGGTGAGATTGATTTTGAACTTATGCAAATGTCTTCTTCGCCAACAACGATCGAAGATATTCCTAGTTTAAACGAAAATAAATACGTTTATTTCAACGAAGGGAACAAAGAGGCAATGAGTTGCTGCAATTTGTTTTTCTCGGACCAAACTCTTCTTGCATATGTTGATCGATATAAAGAAAGTCTTTATCAATCATTCTTTGACTTGCTTGCGAATGAGGAAGTGTCATTTGATAGTTATGATGAACATCAAATACCAGAGGTAAACTACTTAATAGAAAAGGGTTTTATCACTATTAACGACAATCGATTAATTGAGATCACAAATTATCAAAGGCTTCTAATTTTAAAGGACCTATATGAAAATGAATTTGCTTCTTTATTTCACTATCCTCTGACTTTTCAACAAGAGGTCCAACGAATGGCTAAGGAAAATATTATTACTTATGGAAATACATTGTTTTCAAAGCCCGAACAAGAGTATTTCACCTACTTCCTTAACAGAAGTAAGTTCACAAATGGCCTAGATTTAAGGAATAAGTATTTACATGGAACGCAAGCTAATCCTGATGAAATCCATAAACATGAGTATGCCTATTTTACATACTTAAAGTTGATGGTTTTGGCGATTTTAAAGATGGATGATGATTTACTTATTTGGAGCAAGTTGGAAAATGAGAAGAGGGAATATAGTTCGGCTTAGTTTAGCCGTAAAATATTCAGAATTATTAATCACATAGGAATTATTAGGCCTCTGCTTTTTTCAAATTCAAAAGCTTTTGACTACTTAAGAATTCACCCATGCCCACCCCCAACAAAACCATCCTCGAAACCGCCAACGCCGAAATCAAAAAAGCCAACTACGAAGGCTTCCTGGCCCACTGCACCGAAGACACCGAATGGACCTTTGTAGGCGACCAAACACTTAAAGGCAAAGAAGCCGTGCGGCAATACATGGCCAAAGCATACATCGAACCGCCCACATTTAACGTGGCGCAACTAATTGCCGAAGGCGATTTTGTAACCGCTATTGGCGAGATCAGCATGAAGAACGAAAGGGGCGAAATGATCCATTACCATTACTGCGATGTATGGCGCTTCCGGGATGGAAAGATGGCTGCTTTAAAAGCATTTGTCATCAAAGCGTAGTTGCAGTTGCGCAGGTGGGATTGTATATTTAAAGCCATATCCCCACCTTCGAAAACATCAACAACCTTGCTGTACCCTGTAGTAATGAACCACTAAAATAGGGTGTACATGATCTTTGTTTATATCCTGCTCATTGCCGCCGGTGCCCTGCCACTGGTGGTGTTTTTGGTCAAATGGAAACGTTACCGCAAAATCCTTCGCGAAGGTTCCAAAACAAGGGCGCAGATCAGCAGCATTCAAACAGTGCGGCAAACCAAAGGCGCCAGTTACGATAGGGTATGTTTTATTTACCAGCCCACATTTGCAACCCAATATTACGCGGGGCAGTTCAGCACAAAAGTGGGCAAACACAAACGCAGCGATACATTTGAAGTTTACTACCTGCCAAAGGAGCCGCAAAAACATGCGGTGCCGGGCAGCAAGGGTGAGCTGTTTATGCTCGTGTTTACCATACTGCTGTTTCTTTTTGTTATCTACGCAGCATATCAAATTCACCTGATGGTGAAAGACCAGGATATCACCTATTCATTTAAGCCACCATGGAAGTAGCAGCAATGGCCTCCATCATCATTGTGGCCCTTTCAGCAGTTCCCCTGCTGCTGGTGCTGGTGCAATGGAAAAGGCTAAGGGCATTTATGCGCCACTCCGAAAGCACCACGGCCACCGTGCAGCATTGCGAACAAAAGCGCGGCCTGAAAGGTGGCGTTTATTATGTTACCTCGCTGCAATACCAAACCCTACATGGCGCACCGCAATCGGTAGTGCATGTAGGTGCTACCCGGCGTGAAAAGGGCTCGGTCATTCCACTCAGGTACCTGCCCCAACAACCCCAAAATTATAAAGTGCAATTTGGTCGAAGGGTTCCGCTTGCAATACTGGTTAGTTTTTTGTTTTTTGCCCTGGTGGCAGTATTGTGCGCCAGCCTCAACGGGTTTTTGTAATAGCAGCAACTCATTTTATTAACCGCAAAAAAGCACCTGTAAGTATGCGCCCCTTCCCGGTATATTTTAAAACGATCATAGCGTTGTTGGTGGGTGTTTTTGCCTGTATGCTTTCCCATGCACAGTTAGCGGAACTAGAAGCCTCCAAAGCCAACTGGACCACTGTTGGCGAGGTTAAATGGCTATCCAACACAAAAGCCAGCCTTAAGTATTTGGCCGGCCGGTCCGATACTACTTACCTCCTGTACCTGCAAGACGATCAAAAGCTGCAAAACAACAGGGGCATGAACGTGACCCAATATTTCAGCATCAGCTACAGCGGCATAGACAATACAACAGGGCGTTTATACGAACAGCTCAGTGCCTTTTTTTTGCCCGAAAACCGGAAAAATAAAAAGCTGGAAAAAATTTTCAAACTGGGTGATGAACTGGTGCATGTGCAGCATTATCCTAAACTAACGGCACCAGCCATTTTGTTCTCCACCAAAAAAAATCATATTGTGTTTACCCAAAAAGATTTGGATAAATTGTTCAACAGGTAGGTTCAATGACTAAACCAAATGTGGGCAATGAATAGCGCAGGGTAACTGCCATTATTGGTGTGATTTTACAAACGGGGTTTGTTCCCCAAATCAATAAACTGTATTTGCTTTATGAACAACACAAGGGTTTTTAAAATGGCGTTTGCCAGTGTGTATCCGCATTACATCAACAAGGCCGAAAAGAAAGGCCGCACCAAAGAAGAAGTGGACACCGTTATCTGCTGGCTCACCGGGTACGACGGGCCAACTTTGCAACAGCAAATAGACAACAAAGTGGACTTTGAAATATTTTTTGCGCAGGCACCGCAGCTCAACCCAGCAGCATCACAAATTACCGGTGTTATTTGCGGTTACCGTATTGAAGAAATTGAAGACGAACTAATGCGCAAAGTACGCTACCTCGATAAACTGGTGGATGAACTGGCGAAGGGGAGAAAAATGGAAAAGATCCTGCGCCAATAGCGGACTGGCGCCTTTTTTAGGGCTTGCATCCCGCAGCGGTATTGCCTAACTTAATGGTTCGCCCCTACGGATGCAAACATTTTTGGTCCTTTTGAAGCCTGCATGAAAACTGCATTCAGTCACTTCAAAATCTACAACCATGAATCCCCGCAACACCGAGCTTTCCGCCATCACACAGGTCGTCAACAAGTATGCAGCAGGTTGCCAAACCGGCAATGTTGCCCTCATGCGTTCGGCGTTTCATGCGCAGGCCATGATGTATGGCAGTAGCGGCGGGCAAACTATTGTGGCGCCCATCGATGCGCTGTATGCTTACATTGAAGCCAACGAGCCACCCGCCAAAACTGGCGAACCGCACCAGTGTACCATCACCAGCATTCAGCTGGCCGGTAATGCAGCCAGTGTGGAAATGGTGCAGGAAGCCTGTTATGGCAACGATTACACCAACTATTTCCAGTTGGTAAAAGACGGTGGCCAGTGGCTGATTGTAAGCAAAACATACAACGGAACGCCCACCATAAAGGAGCCTATTGCAGAAGAGCAGCTGGCATTTCAGGCATCATAAGTTTGGCGTATATTTTAAAATGATTCATAAAAAATGGGAGCCCTGCAGGCTCCTTTTTTTGTTGGTGTTGATCAGCATTTATAAATGATTACTTTCTGTTGTATGCAAACAGACAATATCAGGTTATTTCATCCAGGCTTTGCCTAAATTGTAGCCGTCCCAGCTGCAGGATGCTAAAAAAATACACCGACATATTGTTTGATTTAGGCATTGGCTCGACTACGGCACAACAACTGTTTTGGGAACATGGAACGTTGGCGGAATGGCCCAAGTCAACAACTGTTTTTACCGCAGGTAAAAAGAACGACAAAGAATACATCATCTTGTCCGGCATTGCGCAACGTTTTATCGAACGGGAGGGCAGCAGCCCGGTAACCACCGGTTTTTTTGTGGCGCCGGCCGTAGTTACCCCGCATTTTGCCCGAACACACCGGGGCAAAAGTTTGTTCAGCCTGCAGGCACTGACCGATGTTGTTGCCGCCGAAATACCGGTGACTGCACTGGATGCATTAAGAACGGAGTATCCAGAGTTCAGGGCTTTTGGCCAACGGGTGCTGGAAGGTGCACTGGTTGCAGCCCTGCACGCCGAAGCAGCATGGCGTGCCTCCACTGCGCGGCAACGGTTGCTGGCCATGCGGCAACAGTTTCCCAACCTCGAAAATAGCGTGCCGCACCACGTGATCGCTTCTTACCTCGGCATCACCCATGTGTCGTTCAGCAGGCTGCGGCACGAGCTTGCCCGCAGCAACGATTTTATCAAATGATAACGGCGTCGCTTTTTTTGTGCTGCAATTTTGGTGCATCCAAATATGCAGGCACACATGAATCAGGAAATCCAGGCAACGCCGGTTGTTGCGGTTAAATACGAAGCAGGAGGCAGCCAACCCAAACAAACTTTTATCGTTGATAATAACGGCGACCAGCTATTCACCACCATCTATCCGAATGACGGCAAGCAAACCATTATGCTGCTGCACGGCGGCCCCGGCTTCCCCGACGACCTGGTGGAAGTGGCATCGGTATTAAAAGATCGTTACCAGGTGGTTACCTTTCACCAACGCGGAACCGGGGCTTCGCCGTGCCCCAGCAAGGATTATTCGATGGATGCCTATATCAGCGATATTGAGGCCATCCGCAAACATTTTGGCATCAACAGGTTTCATTTATGGGGCCACTCCTGGGGCGGCTTGTATGCGCAGATCTATGCGCAGCAACATGGCGAAAATCTATTGAGTTTATTCTTGTGTTGTCCCGGCTCAGGCACCGGCAGCGAATGGCAGCAAACCGAAAGGGAAGTGATGCAGTTGAACCGGTCGAAATGTACCCCGTGGCAGTGGGCGAAAATGGGATGGAACAATTTGCTGGGCATGCTGGGCAGCAACAGCGCTTATGCCCGCTTGTTTACGCAGGTAATGCACAACTACAGCGATGGCTTCATCGGCACAAATGGCGCCAGTAAAAACTTTGGTTTGTTGCGTGCAGCACCCATCAACAAAACACGGCCGCAGATCCTGAAATATCCCTTGCTGCAACGGCAGCCGGCGCCGCATTTTAAGATCACCATTGTATACGGCGACCGTGATATTTATAGCGCCAGTAAAAGCTTTGTGCTTCATCGCTATCCCACCGCAACCGTGCACTGGATCAACAACTGCGGGCATATTCCGTGGTTGCATAACCCGGCTGATTATACAACTGTATTGCAGCAGCATTATGATATGATTGTTATTTGATCTGGCTTGGTAAAATCAGGTATAAAAAAAGGGCCGCTTCAAATTGAAGCAGCCCTTGTGCTATACCTAAACCCTATTTTATTCAGTAATCATCACTTTGCGGGTTTGCTTTTTGCCCTGCTCCACTACCGTAAGTGTATACACACCTGAGTTGAGGTTACTGGTGCTCAAAGTGGTTGTTCCGGTAAACCGCATTCTGGTAACGATCCGGCCGCCGGCGTCAGACAGCAATGCTTCCGCAATGCCGTTGCCACCAGCCCTCACCGTAATGGCTACACCACGCCGTGCCGGTACCGGGTAAGCCTGTACTTCGCCAGCAGCGTTATTTGTTTGCAGGTTGTCGGCCCGCATTACCATTGGCGGTGTTGAGCGCTGACCCATGCCTGGCAGAATGATCGGTGCATCGGAAGCTAATACACTCACTACTTCGTTAGCAGCGGGGCTGGTATTGAGTTTTGTTGCCACGATCACCACCTCTGGATGGTAAGCCTGGTGTGTGCTTGATGCAAAGTTGTACAGGGTGCCTGTAGCCTCGATCAAGGTTTTGGCCTGGCCAAAAGAAATCGCTGCGATCGGGCTTTCTTTGTACACAATGCTTCCGCCGTTGGATACGGTTGTGTACACAACTTTTATTTTACCAAGTGTTTCGTTCAGCAATGCTATTGCCTGCGTGCCGGAGTTGTCGGCAGAGCCGCCACCGCCTTCGCTTGTAGTGGTTACCGTATAAAGCGGATCCCAATTACCGTTCGGACGCCGTACAAGCAGTCCAAGTAAGGGCAGGTTTGCACCATCTGCCAGGTCATAGCCTGTTTTAACTGCCGCGTACAATGTGCCGTCGGCCGCTACTACGATATTCAAATGATCATCGGCCATTTCTATGCTGCCTGGGATGAGCGACTGTTGCGCAGGTATTTCATCGGCGGTCCAAACGGTGGGGTCTGTTCCGTCGACATGCGTACGGAAGCCAAAGCGGCCCGTGGTTTGGTTCGACCAAAGCAGCCCAATTTTACCGGGCAGCCGGGTGATGGCGCAAATATCGTCGTCGTTAATGCCAGTAGCCAAAGTTATTGGCGCACTCCAGACGGTATATGGAGCATCGGTATACCAAACATATACCTCGGTTGTGCCTGCTGCAGCCATCCAGATGCGGCCGGCGCCATCGATGGTAAGCGTTGCCGTTTCCGACCCGGCAGGGAGGGTAATCGGCGTAGTGCCGGGGCGTTGGGCCCAAGGAACATATGTTTCGGTAGCGGCATTGTAATCAAGCGTGATCAGTTGCGAAGCTGTGGTGCCGCGATACAGCAGTACATGAACCAGGTTGCCCGTTACCCATGTGTCTGCACGGCCACCCAGGTTAAAGATGGTACGCACATCGGTCCAGGTGGTGCCATCGAGGCGATACAGGCGGGTGCCGCCTTCGGCCGGCGAAATCACAGTCCACCATTTTCCTGCATAGAACCATGTTTTGCCTTGTGGCTTGGCCTGCGTGTCGCCATTGATCGGAATATTGCTCAGCGGTGTTACGCTGGAGAAACCATACACCGTCTGCGGCGGATTGATATTATAAGTTTGACCGCCTGTAAAGCCGCCGCTAATCGCATTGCCTGCGCCGTCGGTAATGCCGGTGCCTGAAGCTTTCACATCAAGGCGGAGTGTGCCCGAGCCCGAAATGTTGTTTACCGTAACGGCATAAGAAGTGCCAGAGCCCGATACGTTTGCCACGGTACCTTGTACGGTGCCACCCGCAGTAAGGCTGAAGTCCGAAACATCTACGCCTGTAACCGGTTCGGAGAATGTAACACCAAAGATTACAGAATTGGCGTTCGTCGTTTCGTCAGCCGGTGTTTGGCGGTTGATGCTGGTGACTGTTGGCGCCGTTACATCAGCAGGCGATACATTATAGGTTTCACCACCACTGAAGCCGCCACTGAGCCCATTGCCTGCACCATCGGTAATGCCCGTGCCGCTAGCCTTCACACTAAGGCCAAGGCTGCCGCTGCCCGATATGCTGCCCACCGTTACCACGTAGCTGCTGCCACTGCCCGACACTGATTGGATGCTGCCCTGCGCGGTTCCGCCGGTGCTTAAGGTGAAATCAGTAGCGTCAACACCACTCACACCTTCGGAGAAGGTAACGCCAAAGCTTACCGTGGTGGCAGAAGTGTTTTGTTCAAGGGGCGACTGCCGCACTATGCCACTCACCACAGGAGGAGTTACATCAGCAGCCACAATTGTATAACTCTGACCGGAGTTGAAGCCGCCGCTAATCGCATTGCCAGCAGCATCGGTAATGCCGGTTCCAGCACCTTTGAGGTCGAGCCGCAATGTGCCGGTGCCGGTAATTTGGCTGACCACCACTTTGTAGGTTGTGCCTTCCGAGCCTACCGGCGTTACCGCGTTTGCGCCGATCACACCAGTGGCCGTACCAGCAATGGTGAAATCAGTTGCATCTACGCCGGTTACTTTTTCACTAAACACCACATTAAAGGAAACCTGGGTGACAGTTGTGGTTTCCGAAGCTGGTTCGCCGCGGTTGATGCTGGTAGCAGCCGGTGCTGATAGATCTACCGTATAAGTTTGACCATTTGTAAACCCGCCGGGAAGCGCTGCGCCTCCTGCATCTTTGATGCCGGTGCCACTGCTATTCAGGTCAAGCCGTAATGTGCCGGACCCCGAAACAGACCCAACTGTGATGTCATAAGTTTTGCCGTCGGAGCCCACTGCCACAACCGAAGTTGGCGTTCCGGTTGCATTGCCCGAGACTGTTTTTACTGTAAAATCAGCAGCGTCAACACCGGACACTGCTTCAGAAAAGTTGATTCGGAAAGTGACCGATGTTGCATTCGTTAGCTGACCCGTTGGATTTTGCCTGTTTATGCTCAAAACTGCTGGCGGTGTATTTACCGGCGGCGGAGCCAGTTTGGCGGTCATCTGCAGGTCGAAGATCATTGAAGAAGTGCGTTTGCTTTTCAGCGTTACTTCAACAGCAATGATGTTATCGCCTTTTCTCAATAGCATTTTATTGATGGCAAATTGCTCCGTCAAGATGCGGCCTGCGTCCTCTTCGTCACCCTTTCCATTGCCGCCGCCGTTCGAAACAGTTTTCCGGTATACTTCTTCTCCGTTTACAAAAACAGCAACCCCGTTTATTTCCCTGCGTACGATCTGGGCCGAAAACTCCTGATACATGGCCGGGTCGGAGATGTTGATGATCTTCCTGAAATAGGTAACGACATGTTTGTTTTTCTTGTCGTTGCCATAGCTTACAATGGTGTTTAGGCCAGGTGCATTGTATCCAAATGCGCCTTTGCCGGTTTTCCAGTTTGCATCGTTATATGTGCCAGCCTTCCAATCTCCCTTTGGCTTGCTGCCGTCTTCTAGGTATTTCCATGTGCTGCTAAAAGAAACAAGGGTAGTTTGTCCTATGGCTGCTAATGAAGTAAACAAGAGCCATAGAACGCAAAACGTAAATTTTCTCATAAAAGGAGGAGTTTTTAGCGTTATAGATAGAGTAATAGAACGTAGCGTAACAGGGCCGGAAGGATCGGTTTTTCAGTAGGGTGCAGGCGTTGGTAGGGAAGGGATTAGGAAGAGCGCATAAATGCGTAATGAAGCATTCATTGAATGCTTCTAATAAAGACGGCGATTTAGTTAAACTAAAATGATGTTGTGTTTGGTTGAAATGGGATTATGGACAGGGCAACCGGTAAGGGCTCGCAACTAAAGTATATTATATTTTTGAAATGTAATAGTGGTCAAACTTTTTTCTTGGCAAACGCCACACGTCCCCTTTGCTGTTGATCCCGAGATGCTGTAGGGGCCGATTTATTATTCGTTTTTTTATGTGTCGCGCAATTTTTTCTTGTTGCTGTTTACGTTCAGTTTTATCAAACTGGCTAGGTTAGTTTATCCAATTTGCTGACTCTTTCAAAAGCGGTTCGAAATAAAATTGCTCATTCTATAAATACTTAAATCTGAAATAACTGCAACAAAAAAGGCTTCCGAAACCGGAAGCCTTTTCTATAAAAACATGGCATTAATTAAAATGCCTTCTTATCGGCCTGTGTGCCGGCAGCGCCGCCAACAGGAGCGGGGTTGTCGCGCAGGTTCTGGTAGATCCAGTTCGTCATTTTGCTCCACAGGTGGTACGAGGTATTGTCTACCCCGCCCGAGATGCCGTGGTTTTTATTGGGGTAGTAAGCACTTTCAAAATCAATATTCGATTTTACCAGCGCTGTGATCATTTGCGCAGCATTTTGAAAATGCACATTGTCATCGGCTGTGCCGTGAATGATCAGGTATTTGCCCTTGATGCGGTCGGTAAAGTTTACCGGTGCGGTTTCCTGGTAGCCCTTAGGGTTTTCCTGTGGGGTACGCATAAACCGTTCGGTGTAAATATTGTCGTAAAAACGCCAGTCGGTAACAGGGGCCACAGCCACGGCTGCCTTAAACACATCAGCACCTTTGGTAATGGCCAACGAGCTCATAAAGCCGCCAAAGCTCCAGCCCCAGTGACCAATGCGGTTGCCGTCGATGTATGATTGTTTCGCCAGGTATTTTGCAGCATCAATCTGGTCTTCAATTTCCAGCTGGCCCAGTTTCAGGTAGGTTTTCTTTTTAAACTCTTCGCCGCGGAAACCCGTGCCGGTATTGTCCACGCTCACCACAATCACGCCGTTTTGCGCCAGCATCTGGTGCCACATCGATGCGGCGCCAAAGCGGTTGGCCACCTGCTGCGAGCCGGGGCCGCCATAGTTGCAAAACAGCACAGGATATTTTTTTGCAGGGTCAAAATCGGCGGGCTTCAGCATCCAGCCATTCAACGTATCGCCTTTTGAGTTGGGTACGCGGATGAATTCTGCTTTGCCCATGGCATAATCGGCCAGCACTGACTTCAATTGGGTGTTTTCACCGGCCACTTTATTTTTCACCGCAGTCACACTGCTGCCCGATTTTTTGAGGTCGTACAGCGTGGCGGTTTGCGGCGTGTTGATGTTGGAGTAGTAGTCGTAAAACTGCGTAAAATCGGCGTTCAGCTCCACGCGGTGCCAGCCGGTGCCGTTGGTAAGCTGCGTTGTTTTTTTACCGTCAAAATCAGTTACAAACAGGTTGCGGTCCATTGGCGTAGGATAGGCCGCCGTAAAGTACACCAGCCTTGCCTTTTCGTCCACACCCGATACGTCGGCAATATCATATTTGCCCTTGGTCAGCTGCACTTTTTGCTTGCCATCAAGGCTGTAGCGGTACAGTTGGTAGTAGCCGTCTTTTTCGGAGCCAAACAGGAAGGCTTTGCCGTCTTTCAAAAACCACCAATCATCGTTGATGTCTACATAGTACTTGTTGGTTTCTTCGTACAGCGGTGTGGCGGTGCCGGTGGCGGCATCGGTCAGCAGGAGCTTCAGGTTGTTTTGTTGGCGGTTCATCCAGTACACCACCAGCTTGCTGTCGTTCTGCGTCCACTTGATGCGGGGAATGTAAATATCGCCCTGCTCGAAATGCGCCGGCACCTGCTGTCCGTTGGCCACGTTGTACACGTGGATACTTACTTTGGAGTTGGCTTCGCCGGCCTTGGGGTATTTGTAGCGGTAGTCTTTGTTGTAGCTGTTGTCGTACATCGTCATGTTGAACTCCTTCACGCCGCTTTCATCAAACTTGTAATAAGCAATGTAGCTGCCGGCCGGGCTCCACTGGTACGCCTGGCTAAACGAAAATTCTTCTTCATAAACCCAGTCTGCATTACCGTTGATGATGTGGTTCCATTTGCCATCGATAGTTACCGCGGTGGTTTTGCCGGAGGCAATATCATAGAGGTACAAATTGTTGTCGAACACATACGCCACCTTGCTGCCGTCGGGCGAAAAGGAGGGATGCAGCACTTTGCCTTCGGAAAGGCGCACCGTTTTTTTGGTGGCTGCATCGTACAGGTATGCGTTGCTTTTAGAAGAGCGGCGGTAAATGGGTTCGCGGCCGTTGAAAAACAGAATGCGCTTTTTATCGGCGCTGGCTTCAAAGTCGCGGGTGTCGAGGGCTTTGCCCGTTTCGTCTTTTACATCTTTGGGGTCAAAAAGGCTGTCGGCCGGCGGTGCAAAACCCCGGACGGCCTCGGCACGGAAAGTGCCCTTTTTGTAAATATCATCTAAGGTGATCTTCTTGTTTTGCGCCAGCGTAAACAGGGGCAACAACAACAATAGCATCCAGGTGCTTCTCATGTGATGTGGTAAATTTTTAGGGCTTAAATGTAGGCAAATCGGCGCAAAGCCACGGGAGTTTAACCTTCCGTTTTCGCCACCGCTGGCCGTTTGCAGGGGCAGGCCGCTTCCCTGGAAATCAAGCGCAGCCGTGTAGCCGAATAGCTATATTTATGTTTATGAAATGGACCATGCCCGCAGTGCTTGCCGGTTGTGTATTGTTGTTTTGCCGCACCAGTTGCAGCAAATTCGACTGCCTGCCGCGGATTGAATACATTGGCGATGGAACGGTGCAAATGCAAAATCCTGCCGCCGTGTACGCCATTGGCGACACTATCCGCCTGGTTCAGGATATTCCTTACGCGACGTTTAATGGGCTGCCGCTGCAGACCGCCGAACTGCGCCGGTTGCAGGGTAATATGTCGTTTTACTTCATCAAAATCGTGGATAGCTTGGCAAAAGGTGTTAATGCCGTTCCGGTCAATGGCGTTTTTAAAGGAGTGGCGAATGTGGGTGGTTTGAACGCAGCGGCTCCGGCTAACGGAATTGACCTTTTTTACGTTTCATTTTTGCAGGACAGCCTGAACAGCCGGCTGCTGAGCCAGGCCGCCTTTACCGGAAGCGAAGCCGGAACTTATGCCATGGTACTGCATTCGCGGTTCTTTAATTTGAATGACACGCCATGCGAAGGCAATTACGACATCCGGCAAAAGCTTGTTTGGCAACAGCCGATCAACCAGCAACTGGTGCAATCGTTGCTGATTGGTGGTAAAATAAAATACCGCAACGGGGCAAATGGCACTATTGACCTTGACCCAAAAGAGTTTCCGATGTTGTTTTTCCAGCTACGCTAGCGGTGGTTTTTATCCAACTGCGTCTTAATTTTTCGCTTGTTGCACCACCTTTTGCAACAGGTTGGCCGCCCGTTCATTCAGGCGGTGTGCAAATGAGTACCCGTCGTTTTGATAAGCAATATAGCGGCACCCGTTGGCCGAAAACCGGGCCTGCAGTAGCAGGGTGCTGTCATTCATGTACCGTAGGTAGCCTTCGGCTGCGCAGGTGTCTTTGTATGGATTGGAGTTGCCCGTAACCTGTTCCACCAAAATCTGGACACCGGTGGTATCTTTTGTATCAAAATACAGCGTGTCGCCGCCATTGAACACAACGATCTGCACCGCGTTGGCAGGCTCCAGAAATTTATTGTATCCACTGCCGCGTTCCATGCCGCAACCCAGCAGGAGCAGGGCGGCCATCGGAATCCATTTCATGGTAAGGGGTTTGGGTAAATGTACACCCCAATGCCGCACCTGCGGGCACTGGGAGGCAATGCCATGATGCTGTATAAAAGAAACGGGCCAGCATTTAATGCCAACCCGCTTGTTACCGGTCAGGAACTATTGCACACACAACATTACTGTGCCCGGTCATATCGCGACAGCAGTGCAACGCCTGCATCGTCTACCCGCACCACCAGCAGGTTTTTATTGTCCTGCAGGTTGGCCAGCCACACGTTTTGCCGGTCCATTTTTACATGCGTTACCCCGCTTACTGCGTAGTCATGGTAGCTTGTTTGCAACAGATGCCGGATATCGTTGGGCAAATTATGTTCGTGGCCGTAACTCATCTGGTACAGTATGCTGCCCCGTTTGGTATACTTGGCCCGGTTGCTCATGTCGTCGGTGAGGAAGTACACGTAAAAATATTTTCCCTGTTTGTCCCAGAATGGCTGCCTGGCGTTGGCAAAATCGGCGTAAAAGGCCTGAGAAAGCTTACTGCTGATGGGTGCCGAATGTGCCGTGGTTACAAACACTTCGGGCAGCTTTTTTACTTCCTGTGCGGCGGCGTTGTGGGCAAAAATGAGGCAGAGCAGGCAGCAGCCCAATGGGGCCAGTACATTCTTTTTCATTGCATGTGGTTTTTTAAGTGAACCAAGAAGGGGCGTTGTCAGGGGGTGCCGATCTACCGGAATCAAGGGGCAAGCGGGTAGGGGTCAAAACATTTCAAAGCGAGGTATGCAGCCAGCGGAACATCCAGCCGGTTAAAATAATATAAGCGCCATCAGGCTCCAATCATAAATGAGCCGTTGGCGGCAGGGGGCGGTAGTTGGCGGTTGGGAGTGGACAGTTGACAGTCAGTAGTTCATAGTTCAGAGTTTATATTTCATAGTTCAGGGTTTAAAGCCGGGTGTAAAATTCACCCAACCTTTTTACCGACTCCCGACTCTGAACTCTCAACTCTAAACTCCCAACTCCCTCCCCGCCTGACTTCTCTCAGTTTCTCCTTTGACACCCCTCAGGCCGGGCCGCCGGTTTCCGGGGCATTTTTGCAGACATTGACACCCAACGACCCAGCTCATGGAAATTGTAACGCCACCACCGCCCGCCACCAAAAAGCCCCAGCGGCAAGCCACCACCTGTTATCATTGCGGCGAAGCCTGCGACCACTCGATCGTGGACGAGGAAAAATATTTTTGCTGCGAAGGGTGCAAGTTTGTGTACGGCCTGCTCAAGGAAAACGGCATGTGCAACTATTACGAGTTGAGCAACACACCGGGCATTAAGGTAAAAGGCAAGTTTTCATCGGAGCGGTTTGCTTACCTCGACAACGAAGAAGTGGTGCAAAAGCTGCTGCGCTTTCGCGATGAAAAACAGGCGCACCTTGTCCTGTACCTGCCGCAAATGCACTGCGCCTCCTGCATCTGGCTGCTCGAAAACCTGCACGCCATCCAGCCGGGCATCATTCAAAGCACCACCAATTTTGGCCAAAAAGAAATATTCATTTCTTACGATCCTGCGCAAACCTCGCTGCGCAAAGTGGTGGAGCTGCTGGCATTTGTTGGCTACGAGCCATACATCACGCTGAACGATTCCGAAACGCAGAAGCCGAAAAAAATCTCCCGCAAACAGTTTTACAAAATAGGTGTTGCCGGCTTTGCTTTCAGCCAGATCATGATGCTGTCGTTTCCCGAGTATTTTTCATCAGGGCATATTTCGGAGGCATATCTCAAGAACGTATTTACCTGGCTCTGCCTCATCTTGGCCCTGCCGGTATTTTTTTATAGCGCCTCCGAGTTTTTTGTATCGGCATACAAAGGGCTGCGCCAAAGCTGGCTCAATATTGATGCGCCCATTGCCCTCTCCATCCTCATGACGTTTTCGCGCAGCGTGTATGAAGTGGTTTCGGGCACCGGCGTGGGCTATTTCGATTCCATGTCGGGCATCGTGTTTTTTATGCTGGTGGGGCGTTGGTTTCAAAACAAAACCCACGATGCTTTTTCGTTCGACCGCGATTATAAATCTTATTTCCCGCTGGGCGTAACAGTGCTGAAAGATGGTGCCGAAGAGCCCGTGGCTATTTCAAAACTACAAGCCGGCGACCGCATACTGGTGCGCCACAACGAAATGGTACCCGCCGACTCGGTGCTCATGAGCGGCGAAGCCAATATTGATTACAGTTTTGTATCGGGCGAAAACACGCCGGTGCTCAAACGCAAAGGCGAACTCATTTATGCCGGTGCCCGCCAACTGGGTGGCAGCCTGGAGTTGGAGGTAGTCAAGGCCGTTTCGCAAAGCTATATCACGCAGCTGTGGAACAACAACGACGGCATGGGCGGCCAAAAAAACCGCGACAAATCCTTCATCCATCCATGGAGCCGATATTTCACGGCGGTGCTGTTTACCATTGCGGGCAGTGCCGGCATTTATTGGGCCATTGTAAATCCTGCCAATATTTTGCCTTCGGTTACTGCGGCACTCATCGTGGCTTGTCCCTGTTCGCTGTTGCTTTCGGCCACGTTTACATTCGGCAACATGATGCGGGTATTTGGCCGCAATAAAATGTATTTAAAAAATGCGTCGGTCATCGAGGCATTGTCGCGGGTAAACACGATTGTATTTGACAAAACCGGCACGCTGACGCATACCACCAAAGCCAACATTGAATTTGTAGGTGGCCAACTGAATAAATGGGAGCAAAGCCTGGTGTATTCACTGGCCAAACAATCGGTGCACCCCCTGAGCCGCATGCTTGCAGCACACCTGTTGGAAAAGGGCGCACAGCCGTTGCCCGTGGCACATTTTAAAGAAAATGCCGGCAAGGGCGCCGAAGCCGTGGTGCACGATTGCAAAGTGGTGTTGGGTTCGGCGGCTTTTGTGGCACACAAGCCAGCAGGCAAAAAAGATGGCGGCGCCGAAGTTTGGATTTCCTTCGACGGCAATACTAAGGGACATTTTGCCATTGCCAACTCCTACCGCGAAGGGGTACGCACCATGGTGCAACACCTGGAGCAGAAAGGTTATGAAATGCATTTGTTGTCAGGCGACAATGACTCGGAGCGGGAACACCTGCAACAAATATTTGGTAAAGAAACGCCGATGCATTTTGGTCAGTCGCCGCAAAGCAAACTGGAATACATACAACTGCTGCAACAAACACCAAAAGCCCGTGTGCTGATGCTGGGCGATGGCCTCAACGATGCAGGTGCCCTGCGCCAAAGCGATGTAGGTATTGCGGTGAGTGAGAACACTAGCCAGTTTACGCCGGCTTCCGATGCTATTTTGGATAGTTCGGGTGTTGGCAAACTGCACCGGTTGGTAGGCTATGCCCGCAGCGGCAAAACCATCATCACCGGCGCATTCTTTCTTTCCATTTGCTACAACTTCGTGGGGTTGAGTTTTGCAGTCAGTGCAAACCTGTCGCCGATGGTGGCAGCCATACTGATGCCCGCAAGTTCTATTTCGATTATCCTGTTTACTGCACTGTGTGCATCTATTGCTGCAAAACGCAAGGGGCTGTAAATAATTACAATAAAAAATGGGAAGAGGGTTGCAATGCTGTAACCTTCTTCCCATTTTTACTAAGTCGCCTATTAACTACCAACTACCAACTATCATCCATCATCCACCATCCATCATCCCTCATCTTTCCCCTATCCAATATTTTCCTGCAGTAGCAAAGCGGTGCACAGCGTTGCCAGCAACAGCTTTTCTTTTTGCGGCAGGTTGCCCAGGTACACCGTTCCTTTTTCCATCCGCGACACGGCAGCTACAGGCCGCCCTTCGCTATCCAGTATTTCAAAACCTACTGATCCAAAAGGCATTTGCCGCACCTGGCCGCCTTGTTCTATTTGCGTAGCGGGACGTATGGTGTAGTATTGGTTTTCGCTTTTAGCAAATACGCCGGTGTACTTTTTTGACGCGCCTTGTGCTGCACGATTATCCAGCAATAGTTCCCACGGCTTTTCGTCCGCATCGGTGTACACCTGCACATAAAAAAGGTTTTCGGTTTGCAGCCAGTTCCATACCTGCAGGCCGGTATTCAGTACACTGTTTTTATACGGGCCAACTTGCAAACCATCGGCATTAAACCGGGTAACGCAATATGCAGTGGCCTGCTCGCCTCCATCCGACAAGGCAAACGAAACTGTTTGTTTTTTGCGCATGTGTTCGGCGCTGATGATGTTGCGGTAATCGGGGCCGCCGGGTGTGCCGGTGCTGGCGCCGTATACATCCTTGCGGGTGTTGATCCAACTGCGTTTTACAAAAGGAGTGGTGTAGGGGCCAAAGCTCAAGCGCTGTTTGATCATCACGCCGTTGCGGCCGCTGACGGGGTATGCAGCGGCATCGCTTTTTAAATCAGGGCTAAGGCCCATTTTGGATGCGGTGCCGCAACTGCTTATTGCAATGCTAAACAAGAATGCGCCAATGGCGAGGAGTTGGGCAGTTAGTTTGGGCATGGTTGTGATTTTGGTTTTTTGATAAAGAGTACCGATACGTTTTTAATCCATGGAAAAATAGGAAGCGGACCTGTTTTGAATAAGCTAAAATTTTGGCAGCGTGGAATTGGTGTGGATGAGTGGGGTGGGTGGATGTTTTATGTCGGTTTATTATGTAGTTGCCGGCTGCTATATTAAGTGTTTTTGGTGTTAGCTCAGATGCTTCGCTGCGCTCAGCATGACAAAAATTGTCGGTCGTTTATGGCAACGAAAATAGTGGTTGCGTTTAAACAAACGATAGAACCAAACAATACATCTTCCAATATACTTGCTCCCTTTGTGCCCCTTTGTTTCTTCGTGTCTTCGTGGTTCAAAAAAAGAAACGCCGCTCATTCCGAACGGCGCTCCTAAAAAGGCTTAAGGATTAGTACTCCACAAGCCTGCTTCTTTTACAAACACACGGCGGTTCAGTTTTAACTGCATCACAATGAGTTCTGCAAAGTCTTCGGGCTGCATTACTTTCTCCGGGTTACCATCGGTCAGCTTTAGCTCTTTGGCCAGGTCGGTGGCCACTGTGCTGGGTGTAAGCGCCGTTACGCGGATGTTGTGTTTGCGCACTTCCTGCATCAGTGATTCGGTAAGGCCCAGCACGGCAAACTTCGATGCACTGTAAGCGCTGGTTGCTGCGGCACCGCGTTGGCCGGCGGTGGACGAAATGTTTACAATGTCGCCGGTTTTGCGGTCGATCATTTGCTGCAGCACGGCGCGGGTGGTGTAATACACGCCCATGAGGTTTACCTTGATGATTTGCTCCCACTGGGCCGGCTCCAGCTGCAAAAAGCCGCCGAACGCAGCCGTGCCTGCATTGTTGATCAGGATATCGATGGGCCCCAGTTCGCTGGAGATTTGTTCCACTGCAGCATTCACTGCATCGAGGTTGGTGATATCGGCCACGGCTACCGACACTTTAACGCCTTTTGCGGCAGCGGCTTCACCCACCTGTTGCAGGTCGCCCTCCGAGCGGGCCAGCAGCCCAACGTGTACGCCTTCGGCAGCAAGCGCCAGTGCTACCGCTTTACCAATTCCTTTTCCTGCACCGGTAATCAGTGCTATTTTTCCCTGTAATGATTCCATTGCTACAATTTTGCCGCAAAGTTAAGCCCGAAGGCTGTGCCCTGCCAACAACCTGTTTTGCCCCAAAAACTTCCTTTAGCGCAATCGATTGCAGCCCTGTTTTTACAATCTGTTCAGATGCGATACATTAACTTGTAGCTCATTTTGCCACACCTTTTGGAACCTGAATATGCTCAACATGAAAAAACTGTTTGTACTTGCCGCCGGCTTGCTGTTGTATGCTTCCGGTTTTAGCCAAAGCACCCCAAAGCCGGCCCTCATCCCCGAACCGGTTAGCATGACGACGGGCAGCGGCCTATTTACCCTGCCCCAGCAGGTAGTGATTGCTGCGGACGCAAACCCAGCGTTGACCACTACCATTGATTTTTTAAAACAACGCCTGTCGGTGCCTACCGGCTACAATGTATCGGTAAACAACAGCGCAGCCGGTGCCACCATCCGCCTGCAGTTGCTGCAAACCCCCGATGCGCAGATTGGGCAGGAAGGATATAAAATTTCGGTAACGGGAAATGGTGCTGTTGTTTCGGCCAATGCGCCTGCAGGTATTTTTTATGGCGTGCAAACGCTGCTGCAATTGCTACCTAAAGAAATTGAAAGCCCCACCGCGGTGCAGGGCGTGGCCTGGAGCATGCCGCAGGTGGAGATCACCGATTATCCCCGCTTTGGCTGGCGTGGACTGATGTTCGATGTGGCGCGTCATTTTTTTACCAAAGAAGATGTAAAGCAATACATCAACCAGATGGCCCGCTACAAGTACAACCTGCTGCACCTGCACCTGACCGATGACGAAGGCTGGCGTATTGAAATTAAAAGCCTGCCCAAGTTGACAGAAGTGGGTGCGTGGAACGTAAAAAAAGAAGGCTATTTCGGCACTTTTTCGCCGCCCACCAAAGACGAACCCCGCAACTACGGCGGCTTTTATACGCATGAAGATATCCGCGAACTGGTGCAGTATGCACAGGAGCGTTTTGTAAACATCCTGCCCGAGATTGATGTGCCCGGCCACAGCCTGGCGGCCATTGCCGCTTACCCAGAGCTGGCCTGTTCGTTTGGCAAAGGACCCAAGCCCGAGGTATCATCGGGCCAGTCTATTAAAGACTGGAGCAAACACATAGCACTCATCGACGACAACCTGTGCCCCGCCAATGAAAACGTATACCAATTTCTCGACAAAGTATTTACCGAAGTAGCGCAGTTGTTTCCTTTTCCGTACATCCACATGGGCGGCGATGAAACCTTTAAAACCTTTTGGCAAAGCAGCGATGCGGTCAAAGCCCTGATGAAGCGGGAGAACCTGAAAAACATGGACGAAGTGCAAAGCTATTTTGTAAAACGCGTGGAAAAGATCGTTTCGTCGAAAGGTAAAAAGGTCATTGGCTGGGATGAAATCCTGGAAGGCGGACTGGCACCGGGTGCAGCGGTAATGAGTTGGCGCGGTATGAAAGGTGGTATTGCTGCCGCCAAAATGGGCCACGAAGTGGTGATGAGCCCAACCGATTTTGCCTACATCGATTACATGCAGGGCGATGCATTTGTGGAGCCACGCATTTATGCTTCGTTGCGGTTGAACAAAGCCTACCAGTTTGACCCGTTGCCCGAAGGAGTGGATCCAAAACTTATCAAAGGCGGACAGGCCAACTTGTGGACCGAACAGGTTTACCACATGCGCCATGCGCAGTACATGACCTGGCCCCGCGGCTTTGCCATTGCCGAATCGGTTTGGTCGCCCAAGGCAAAAAAGAACTGGGATGCATTTGTGCCCCGCGTGGAAGCGCACATGCAGCGCTTTGATGTAGCTGATGTAAAATATGCGCCGAGCATGTTCGATCCGATTGTAAAAGTTGGCCGCGGCACCGACGGTAAATTGAAGATTGACCTGACTACTGAAGTAAAAGACCTGGACATTCACTACTCTTTCGACAATACGTTCCCCGATCACCATTCACCAAAAGTGCAGGGCACCCTGGTGCCACCAAAAGATGCAGTGATGCTGAAAGTGGTTACCTATCGTGGCAGGGAGCAAAAGGGCCGGATGATTTATATGCCGCTTTCCGAACTGGCCAAGCGGGTGAAATAACGACTTTGAAAAATGGGATGATGCGTCTTACCAAAAAGGCCGGTGTTCATGCACCGGCCTTTTTTATTGGCCTGTTCTTATTATGTTTTTCGGGTATACAAATTGGGTAACTTAGAAAAACAAAATTTAATGTTATGAAAAGGCTTTATTCTTTTGTAGCGGTGTTTTTATGTTCCCTTGCTTCGTGGGCACAAGTGGACCCTGCAACCAATCCGGATGGTTATGTAAAACGACTGATGGAGCGGTATACGGTGGCGCCCACGGATTGTGAAGGTTGCGAATCTACCGGCATTGTGCTGGTGCAGGTTGCTAAAAGCGGCGACCGGTTGAAGACCGACTTTTTGTTCAACTCATTTACCCAAAAACAAGTACTGACCGAAGCTGCGCTGAACCAGGCCAGCAACCTGGAGCAGATCAAAGCCATTCCTGACGGCTTCCAAATCACCATACCGGTGTTTATTTATTTGGGAAACGACGATGGAAAATTCAGCGAGCCGGATGCGGCTACTAAAAAGCGCTATGAAGAAGTGTTGGCTTCGCTAAATAAACAACAAAAGATCTCCAGCCCGGTGATTGTGATTGGGTACAAGCCACAGCGAAAAACAGGGACTGGTAGATAAAAGCGCATCACGTTTACCTTAACCAAAAATCATCGCAACACGCATGCAACGGCCCCGCCGGTTCATGCGTGTTGTTTTTTTTATACATTATTAAAAGCCTTGTGCGGTTGGAAAAAGTTGGTGCTGCAATGCGCAGGTTGCACATAAAAATTTATGATCGCGGCTTTGCCCACTGTTTATATACCGCTGGTATTTCTGATGCCTTTGATGCTTCGCCTCCTGCGCCAAAAATGGATCCGGCAAAAAATCGCTAATCTTGCTGGAATTTTAGCCCAAACAAAAACATAATCGGCACACCTTGGAAATCATACAATCGATCATCGACTTTATCCTCCACATCGACCAGCACCTGGTGGAGATCGTGAGCAATTATAAAACCTGGACCTACCTTATTTTATTCCTCATCATTTTTGCCGAAACCGGTTTGGTAGTAACACCGTTCCTGCCCGGCGATTCGCTGCTGTTTGCTGCCGGCACCATTGTAGCCCGCCCCGAAAGCGGCCTCAGCATTTTTTTGTTGTGCGGCATCCTCATTGTTGCCGCCATCCTCGGCGACTTGGTGAACTATCATGTAGGCAATTATATTGGTCCGCGGGCATTTAGCGGCCGCTACAAATTGTTGAAGAAAGAATACCTCGAACAAACGCAGGCATTTTACAACAAGTATGGCGGCAAAACCATCATCTATGCCCGCTTTGTACCCATCGTTCGCACCTTTGCGCCGTTTGTGGCTGGTGTGGGCACCATGTCGTATAGCAGGTTTGCATCGTACAATGTTATTGGCGGTGTGGTGTGGGTTACTTCGTTCCTGTTCCTGGGTTATTTTTTTGGCGGCATTCCGGCCATAAAAAACAACTTTACCTATGTTATTTTCGGCATCATCTTTTTGTCGCTGGTGCCGCCCATTATCGAATTGATCAAGGCCAGGCGTAAAAAGCAGGCGGCTGGTAATTAAAATATCCCGGGGAAAATTTTATCCTCTTTTTGTAAAAAGGCATAAAGCATACACCTTGCTTTGTGCCTTTTTATTTTGGTTTAAATTGCCCCGGTATGAACACCCAATCCTTAGCCATTGCCACCATATCGTGGGCCCGCGATGCCCATGAAGCAACTGTTTTAACCAATTCACTAACCCAGCTTTCCACAATAGGTCTGCCGCTATTTATTACCGATGCAGGGTCAGATGCAGCTTATGTTACCGGCTTGCAAACCTTACCCAATGCTACAGTGATGGGGCCGGTAAAAGGATTGTGGCCGCAAACAAAAAGCAGCATTGATGCCGCCGCTGCTACCGGTGCTGAATGGATCTTTTATGCCGAACCGGACAAGCTCGATTTTTTTACCCAACACCTGCCGCAAATGCTGGCACAGATTGAAGTGGATGACCAAAGCGGCATCTATCTTGCCAGCCGGTCGGCTGCGGCTTTTGCCACTTTTCCCGCGTTCCAGCAAATGACTGAAACCACAATTAATCGCTGCTGCGCAGAGTTGATGGGAAAGGAGCTGGATTATATCTATGGTCCGTTTTTGATGAATGCCAAACTGGTGCCCTACCTGCAAAGCATGCCCGCTGGACTGGGCTGGGGCTGGCGGCCTTATGCCTTTATGCTGGCGCATCGGCTGGGCCTAAGTATTGACGGTTTTAGTGGTGATTATTATTGCCCCGACGACCAGCGGCAGGACGACCAAACAGAACGCATTTACCGCATGAAGCAAATGGCGCAGAATATGGAAGGCTTGGCTGCCGGGGTCGCGGCGGTTGTATAGGGGATTTGGTGCTTTGTGTTAGTATTAGCTAGGGAAAGGATGCTCATCTATGCATTATACATTACGCCGCTGTTTGTATTTGTAGTAATTTTTATTGCCCTATTCTAGGGTCGATGTGGACGTTTGTATTCTTTGTTTATACGGTGATGTTTGTCTTGCACCCGCAAACATGTTGTTCTTCAAAGGACCACTTGCATTGTCATCCTGACGAAGGAAGGATCTGAACTTTCCACAATTGTACGCTTTGCAACACTCAGATGCTTCGCTGCGCTCAGCATGACAGAGCAAAGCGTCTGTCTGTTTTCAGATTAAACACGTTTTGATACAAAAGCAAATGGCTGTTTTATTGCTGAACACTGATCCAAAGCTCTTAATCACAGTAGCACCACAGCATAATCAAGGCGTGCTCCCGAAATCAGGCTGTCATTTGATTTCGGGCCTGCTTTTTTGTTACTTTTTTGCAGGAGCAAAAAAGTAAACGTTGTTCAGTGAAAGTGCAGTCAATAAAACGACTTTACAACTTGGCGCAATTCGCCAAATAAAATTCAATACAACCTACCTTTTTACCGCACCAACATCACCGTTCCCTTCCGTACAATCTTGCGGTCATCGAATGTAGTGCCCGTGGCAAGAAACACATAGACGCCGCTGCCCTGTGCACTGCCGCCAATACGGCCATCCCAACCCTGGCCGGCTGTACGGGTGCTGTACACCAGTTGGCCCCAGCGGTTGTACACCTGGAATTCGGTCAGGCTTTTCATGCCCACCAGTATGGGTTTCAACACATCATTGCGGCCATCGCCGTTGGGCGAAAATGCTGATGGCACCAGTATATCGGCGCCCAGTTTATACACCACTACCTTGACGGAGTCGGTAGCATAGCAGCCATCACGTTCCACCAATACACTATATGTAATTGTTTCGGTTTCGCGATCAAGTAATGCTACAGGGTTGGCAATATCCGGGTTGTTCAGTCCAAATAGGGGCGACCATTGATATGCATCCCCGCCCGATGCCTGCAACTGCAGCGGCTGGCCGGCAACAACGGCGGTATCGCGGCCCGCATCGGCAAATATCCGCGGCACAACGCCCACCATCACGGTGTCGGAAACTTCCTTCGGGCAACCCAGTGTGTCGCTCACCGTTAGTACATAAGCAGTGGCCTGCAGCGGCCTTACCAGTGGCGACAACGAGTTGGCCGGCGTCAGCGTGCTACTTGGGGTCCATCGAAAAGCGGAGGCCACCATATCGCCCTGCAGGCGTACATCGGTGTCGTAGCAAATCAGCGTGTCGTGGCCTGCAAATGCCTGCGGGTACGGTGCCACTTTTACCACCATCGTGGCTTCATCCTGGCAGCGGCCCAGGTTGGCTGTTACGCGGTAGCTGGTCGTAATATTGGGCGCCACCATCGGGTTTTTGGCGGTAGCATTATCCATCCCCGTTGCCGGTGTCCATTGGTATTGCAGCGCCCTGCTTTGCGGTAGTAATTGTATGCTGTCGCCGCGGCAAATGGAGGTGTCCGCGGGCAATTGCACTGTAATAAACGGCAGCACCGCCACCCGCACCGTATCGGTAGCCACACAGGTTTTTTCGGTAAGGGTTACTTTGTAAAAAGTAGTGTCCTGCGGAAACACCCGAGGCGTAGCCGTAGCAGCATCCAGTATGCGCCCCGATCCGTTGGTGGCGGTCCACTGGTACGTACCGGCACCTGAGGCCCTTAGGCGCAGCGTATCGATGCTGCAAATCAGCGTGTCCTTAAATGCCAGCTTGAGGTCGGGGCGGTCGTATACGTTTACAGTAGTTTCAATGGTATCAATACAGCCCTTGCTGCTGCTCACGATCATTGAAACCGGGTATTGCCCCACGCCGCTGAACTGGTGTGTGATGTTTTGGTCGGTGGCGTTGGTCACCGGGAAAATATTCCATTTCCATTTGTTCACCACGCCATAAGTTGCTTTGGTGGTATCGGTAAAAACAAACGGCGATTGGTAGCAACTGCCATCAATGGAAAAGCCCGCAGCAAAGCCCGGGTAAACGGCCACCTCGGTAGTGGTGCTGTCGGTGCAGCCGTTGGTGGTGCTTACTTTTAATTTAACCACGTACCGGCCCGTATCGGGGTAGGTGTAAGAAGGCCGCTGTGCGGTTGACACATCGGTGTTGATACGGGGCACACCAAAATCCCAGGAGTAGGTAGCTACTTCCGCATTGGGGTTTTCGTTTTCAAAAGTGGAAGTAAATGAGTTGCAATTGATGTATTCGGGCTGCAATACCGCAGCCGATAATTTACAATTGGCCACCTCCACCTGCACTTCTTTTTTGGTGGTGGCTATCAGCATGCCGTTGCGGTATTCCGATACACAAACCGAAATAATATATTTGCCCGTAACTGCCGGCGCCGTGCCTGATATCATACCAGTGCGTGGGTTGATGGTAACGCTGGCGCCCAATGGAATAGCGCCGGAATATCCGGCCGAATATCCCACTTCGTTATAGGGCGGATCGGCTGGTGGGTTGGGTTGGCGCTGTGCACCGGAGCCGCCGGTAAGTGCCGAGCAAAATGCATAAGAAAGCGAATCGCCATCAGCATCGGTGGCACTCATATCGAGGCGGAAAAAAGAGCTGTAACAAATAACAGCCGTATCGCGTGCCGCAAACTGTGGGCTGCTGTTGCGCCGGTTGGCACCGCCCGGCACAGTGGCTGTAAACGTGCTGCCATAACTGTTAGATGCCACCAGGTTTTGAATGCCCACAATGCGGCAGCATTCCTGTTCTACCAGCAGGTATCCCGCAGCATTGTTGGCCAGTTCAACCTCCTGCACATAAGTGGCCACCACAAAACAAACATTGGGTGCGGGGTTGATGCAGCCAAACGATTTTTTATAAATAGAATCCTGCCCGCTTTTTTGAATGGTGAGGGTACGCAGCAGCTTGTTGCCTGCACCATCAAATATGCCCACAAAAATTGCTGTTTCGGTAAACTGCGTCCCGCCGCAGTCAATGTAGTGGGTGCCCGTGATGCGGTATTTGGTGGTATTGGGCGCAGCACCCACACCGAGGTATTCGTAAGTAAGCATGCCGCCCTTGCCGTGTAAGGCCCAGCCGGTAAATGATGCACACAAAAATAGAAGCAAAAGGAAACAGGTTCTCATAATCAGCGGCCGGTATTTATGCAGGCAAAAGCATTGGGTTTTTGGCGCCAAATGGCGCTGCAGGCCTTTAAGTTAAATAAATTAAATAGGTAATAGGTTAAAAGGGGGCAATTATGTGTCGGCCGGTTGCTGTTGTTTTACCAACGAGATAAAAAGCGCCTATTTGCTTCACCAAAACACCCGGTTTTGCAAAAAACAAAAGTCGCTTGTTGGGGAAACGGAATTTCATTTTCAAATAAACAGTGCCTTTCTGCGTTTCATTTTTAGCAACATCCCTCCCTGCTATGAAACAAATATTCCTGCTGGCAGCACTTTGCTGCATCAACTCCATTTGGGCCCAAACTTATAAGCCCGCACTGGATGCTGTTTTTAACCAAACCCATACCGCCATGGCCGGAAGGGGCGGTGGCATAACCATGGTGCTGCAAAAAGGGGGTCAAACAATTTACAGCCAATCGCGTGGCGGCTTTACCGAAAACACACCGATGCCGATTGCATCCGCATCGAAATGGTACGCAGGCTTGGTGCTGATGCGGCTGGTGCATGGCGGAAAACTCAACCTGGATGATAAAGTGAGCCAATACATTCCTTCGTTTGGTGGCGATAAAAAGGCCATAACGCTGCGGCATTGTTTTGCCCATACCACCGGGCTGCCCGGCAACGCCGAAACCGTGACCGAACTAATGGGCAACCGCCGGCAAAGCCTGGCCGAAATGGTGGAAGAAATTGCCGCCATGCCGCTGGTAGCCGCACCGGGTACACAGTTCAACTATGGTGGCCTTTCTATGCAGGTGGCGGGCAGGGTTTGCGAAATTGTTACCGGCAAAAGCTGGAACCATCTTTTCGAAACAGAAGTGGTGCGGCCACTGGCCATGACCAATACAAGGTACAGCGGCTCCCGGCTGGGCTCGCTGCCCCGAGTGGCGGGCGGCATCAGCAGCACTGCAGCCGATGCGTTGAAGTTGCTGGAAATGCTGGCCGGCAATGGCACCTTTCGCGGTAAGCAATACCTCACGCCGCAGGAAGTTGACCTGATGCTGGCCGACCAAACAGGCAGCACTACCACCGGCTACAGCCCGTTTACCAAGTATGTTTCTGGTGCTGCATCTTCGGCTGCGGTTGCCCGTTATGCCGTGGGCAACTGGGTCATCAAAGACGGCGATATTGCCATCAATGCCTCGCCGGGTGCATTTGGTTTTACGCCCTGGATCGACCGGCAGCGGGGATACTATGGCGTTATTGCCGTACGCAATTCATTTGAAGCGGTGATGCCGCATTTTTGGAAAATCCTGCACACGATTAATAAACTTCAGTTGTAGTAAAAAGCTTGTTTAATCCCGTTCCCAAAGCCCCAGTTTTTTGATCCGCGTTACCACATCGCCGCGGGTACGCTCCAGCACCCGTTCCATTTCTTCCACCGTGGCGCCGGTGTCTACCAGTTGGGTCAGTACTTCGTCGCTGTCGGCGTTCCATGCCTGGTAGCGGCCGCGTTTTACAGCACGTTCACGGGTTGGGGTGTTGCCTCCTTTTGCTGCACCGCGGTTGTAGGTGGTCTTTTTTTCTGCAGGCTTTTGCTCGTTGCGCCATATAACTGGCAGCAGCGTAATATGCGGCGATGGCGGGAAGTCTTTGGCTACATAATTTTCGGGCAAATGCAGGTGGGTTTTTGCACGGGTAATGGCTACATACAGGAGGTTGACTTCTTCATTCAACCGTGCCCGGTCGAGGCTGCCATCGGTACTTTCATCTACCAGTTGCTGCAGCTTTTTTTCGGTAATAAAATCAGGCGCCAGCTCCACCACATCATACTCCATGCCTTTGCAGCGGTGCACGGTTGAGAAAATGGCATCGGCCTTATGGCGGTCTTCTTCACCCACATGTTTGGCCCGGATGGTTTGCAGCAGGCCATAAATATCGTTCTCGTATTGCAGCACTATTTCCACCATCATGCCCAGTTGTGCATCTTCTGTTTTCTCCACGTAATCTTCCAGTTCGGCCATGCTGTCCATATCTTGAATCAGTTTGTCGCGGATCTGTTCTTTTTTGCCGTTGTGCAGGTTCAGCACATCGTACAACGATGCGCCATCATCGGCATAAGTGTACGAAGAAAGATTGCCTTCAAAATAAAGATGCTTCAAGGGTTTGGGGCCGGTTACTGCTTCAATGGCTTTGAGCAGCAGGCCCAGGTTGGTGCGGGCAATAATGGCTTTTGCAGCAGTGCTTTTGCTTTTTCCTGCACCGTGCATTTCCACGGTTGGTGCATCCTGTTGCAATGTTTTTTTCCAACCCAACACGCCCTTTGCCAGGTCGGCAATATCCTGGCCAAAACGAAAGGAACGCGATAACTCCATGCTTTGAAAAGGAGCGCCGGCCATGGCGTTTACGGCATAGCGCCAGCCGTAGATTTGCTGGTGCGTATCGCCCACTATTACCTTGGTGGCGCGTTGGTTTAAAAAAATATCCAGCATCACCGCAGATGCATCCTGTGCTTCGTCGAACAGGATATAATCAAACGGCAGCACGGGGTTGGACAATCCAAATTTCTTCAGGTAAAAATCGTGGATGATGGGAATGTCGCCGCGATCCATGCGGGCAAGCAACTGGCGTGTTTGTTGCTCGATGTACGGATAAAAACTGTGCACAAATTTGCGGGCTTGCGCATCGTGCACCACATCGAGGTAATTAAGGTCCTGCACCTTGGCAGCGCTGCTGTTGCAGAAATAAGTAATGAACTTATTGATATGATTGGCGGCAATAAATGCCGCATGTTTTTCGCCGCTTACCTGCAGGCCCAGGAGTTCTGCAATTTCGTGGGTGCGGTAGCCCTGCGACCGCACTTCGTAGCCGTGGCGGAACACGATATTTTTATAGGCAAGCGAGTGTGCCGTTTCTACTTTTACCTGCGGCATGCCCATCTCGGCAAAGCGTTTGGCAGCTTCCAGCTTTACTGTTTTATTAAACGCAAGGTACAAGATGCGGGAACCGGAAGGCCTGCTGCGGGCATATTCGAGCATGGTAGTGGTTTTGCCCGAGCCCGCCACTGCATTTATTTTCAGGTTGCCATTGGTGTTGATGATCCTTTCCTGTTCCGCTGTCCGTTTCATGCGGCTGCAAAAATACTGCGTTGCGGTGTGAGCAAGTGGATGTTTCGAAGTATTAAGCTGTAATTGTTTCGGGCATTTTACCCTTCATAAAACTCAATAGGTAAACCATCAGGGTCTTGAATAAAAGTAAACTGTTTGTTCGTGTATTCGTCGATGCGAACGGGCTCTGGCGTGATGCCTTGCGCTTGTAAATAAGTGACGGTTTCCGTAATGTTTTGCACAGCAAAACAAAGATGCCGCAGTCCGCAGGCCTCGGGGTAGGAGGGGCGAGGCGCAGGATTGGGAAAGGAAAATAATTCAATGATGTATTGCCCGTTCAATGCAAGATCAAGTTTGTAAGAATTGCGCTCTGCGCGGTACACTTCGCGGATGATTTCCAAACCAAGGACAGTTGTATAAAATGCTTTCGAACGTTCGTAATCGGAACAAATAATGGCAATGTGGTGCACTGCGGAAATTTCCATGTCGTGATAATTTTGGATTTTTTTATTTCAACTAGTAGAAAGCCTCTTTGTTTGTCATGCTGAGCGCAGCGAAGCATCTGAGCGTTGCAAAGCTTACAATTGCACAAAGTTCAGATCCTTCCTTCGTCAGGATGACAGGCAGAAAGTATTCAACTTAAGTAAAGTACGGAAGCACAAAGAAACGGAGCACAACATTCCAATAAAAAGCCCGGATGCAACAAGCATCCGGGCTTTTTGTTTACCAGCATCAACCATTATTGTTTCAACCGCACCAACGATGCATCATACAATTTTTGCGTGATGCCCTTAAGTTGCTCTGCAGGAATTTTCATGACCTGCCGGTCGTAAGTCATCAGGCCGTTTGTTTCAATTTCCACATCGGTGGTTTGTGTGTAAATAGCACCCGAAAGACCGTTCCTGATCAGGGCCGGGATGCGATCAATAAACGCAGCATAGCGCTGGTACAGTTCGTCTTTATTTTTAAAATTCTGGTAGCCCCAGTTGTTTTTGTCTTGCCAGGTATGGCCCTCAAGTGGCAGGCCCAGGCCGCCGTATTCGCCCAGCACAATGGCTTGTTTAGCGCCATAAATCTTTGGATCGGGCATGGCCGGCTCGGGATAATTGTGCAGGTCCATGATGTGGCCGGTAGTGGTAAAGTTGCCACCGCTGGCGCCATTCACCAGACGCGATGGATCTTGTTTGACCGTCCATTCCACTAACTCCGCGGTCTTAAATTGTCCCCATGCTTCATTGAACGGCACCCAAACAACAATGCTGGGAAAATTGTGCAGGTCCTTCATGATCTCGGCCCACTCGGTGCGGAAAATTTGCTCCGACTCAGGCTTGCGTTCCATATCGCGGCCCAGGCCCACAATGCCCGGTCTCGATTCCCAGCGGGCACCCAGGTCGCCGCTCGGCATATCCTGCCACACCAGCACGCCCATTTCATCGCAGTAACGATACCAACGTGCCGGCTCTGTTTTTACGTGTTTGCGAATGGTGTTGAAACCCATTGCCAGCGTTTGCTCAATGTCGTATTTTAAGGCTTCGTCGGTTGGCGCGGTGTACAACCCGTCGGGCCACCAGCCTTGGTCCAGCGGACCAAAATGAAACACAAACTCGTTGTTGAGCAACATACGCTGAATGCCGGCAGCATCCGGCGCCATCGACACTTTGCGCAGCGCAAAATAAGATTTCGCTTCATCCAGCTTGCGGCCATTGCGCAGCACGGTGTATTTCAGGTCGTAGAGGAACGGATCTTTTGGCGACCATGCACGGCCATTGGGCACCGTGATGGTGATGTCCGATCCCGGGCTGCCTTGTCCTTTCGCCACCTCGGCACCGCCAGCCATCACCGATACCTGCACCACGTCAGATGCCTGTGCACCGGCCACTTGTGCCTGCACCGTTACCTGCTTGCTGTCGAAGTCGGGTGTTTGTTTTGTTTCCGAAATATAAGTTTGCGGCACTGCTTCCAGCCACACTGTTTGCCAGATGCCGGTAACTGGTGTGTACCAAATGCCATGCGGCCTTTTTACCTGTTTGCCGCGTGGCTGCGGGCCATCGTCGGAGGGGTCCCAAACACGCACCACAATTTCCTGCTGGCCGCGTTTCAGGTGCGGGGTAATGTCAAATGAAAAAGGATCGTAGCCACCCTTGTGCGTGCCGGCGGGCTGGCCGTTTACATACACATCGGCCTGCCAGTCTACGGCGCCAAAATGCAGCAGCACTTTTTGCCCGTTAAAATTGCGGGGCAACGTCACGGTGCGGCGGTACCACAACACGCTGTCTTTGCCCACTGTTTTGGCCACGCCTGAAAGCGATGATTCCACAGCGAACGGCACCAGTATTTTGCCATCAAAATTGGCTGGTCGTGTATCGCCGCCCTGCGGCAGCAAACTGTAATCCCAAAGACCGTTTAGGTTCATCCAGGTGTTGCGCACCAGTTGCGGACGTGGATACTCGGGGAGTGGCGCGGCGGGGTTTACTTTAGCAGCCCAAGGCGTGGAAATACGTCCTTCGGCAGGCTTCCATTGCGTTGTTGTTTGCGCATAACTGTTAAGGGTAGCTGCACAGAGCAGCATCAATGTGGCAAGCTGTTTCATACATTCAAAGGTTGGTTTGAAGATAGGGAAATAAGCCTAAACAGAACGGTTGGTAAAAAGCGTTCATGTATGAGGGTGCACTGTTAAAAAAGCGCTTTAAGCGCTTCTTTTGCGCACCGCCCACAACAAAATATAGCGCCGGTTGTATCTTCATCGAAATGAAAAAAATAGCCGTTGCCATTACCGGTGCCAGTGGGTCGATCTATGCAAAATTGTTGTTGCAAAAGCTGGAGCAGTTGCAGGCACAACTGGCCGAAGTGAGTGTTGTGATGAGCTCCAATGCACCCTTTGTGTGGCAAACCGAACTGGGCGATGAAACTTACCAATCTTTTCCATTCACATACTATTCGCAGCAGGATTTTACCGCACCATTTGCATCGGGCTCAGCGCAGTACGATGCATTGATCATTGTGCCTTGCTCCATGGGTACGCTGGGCCGCATAGCGGGTGGCATTTCCAATGACCTTACCACCCGCGGCGCCGATGTGATGCTGAAGGAACGCAGGAAACTTATTCTCGTGGTTAGGGAAACGCCGTACAACCTGGTGCACATCCGCAACATGGAAACGGTAACATTAGCGGGTGGCATTATTTGTCCTGCCACGCCTTCTTTTTACAGCCGGCCGCAAACTTTGGAAGAGGCAGCCCTTACGGTTGTGAACCGCATTGTGGACCTGGCCGGCCTGCGCGATGAAAGCTACCGCTGGGGCGGCGGCAAGTAGTTAAAATAAGACCGGTATTGGGTAAAAATATGCCATGATATAACGGGCATTTGCGGCGCATTTTGCTGCACCCATTTTTCATGTTTCGCATTGTGCCCGCCAATACTGGCCGGATATTTTCAGGACAATGCGAAACGATATTCAACGAAACGACAAGCATGCAACATTTACATAGCGGCAATTACCGCAACGAATTTGTAACCCAGTTTCCCGGCGATGACAGCGGCGACAAGCGGCCACGCCAAACACCCGGCGTACTTTGGAGCAAAGCCGAACCTACACCCGTAGCAGCGCCGCGACTACTGGCTTGGAGCAACGAACTCGCTACCGACTTGAGCATAGCCACGCCAACAGAGCAGGATGTACAATTGCTGGGCGGCAACTTACTGGCGCCAACCATGCGGTCTTATGCAGCCTGCTATGCGGGCCACCAGTTTGGCTCATGGGCAGGCCAGTTGGGCGATGGCCGCGCCATTACTTTGGGCGAATGGCCGATCGATGCCGGGCAAAGCTGGGAACTGCAACTAAAAGGCGCGGGACCCACGCCTTATTCGCGGCGGGCCGATGGCCGTGCCGTGCTGCGTTCGTCGGTGCGGGAATACCTGATGAGTGAGGCCATGCACCATCTGGGCGTGCCCACCACCCGTGCACTGGCGCTGGTAGCCACCGGCGATGAAGTAATGCGCGACATGTTTTACAACGGCAATCCGCAAATGGAGCCCGGCGCCATTGTAATGCGGGCTGCGCCCAGTTTTTTGCGCTTTGGCAATTTCGAAATGCCGGCTTCACGTGAAGAATCGGAAAACCTGCAACAACTGATCGACTGGACCATCAGCCGATATTACCCGCACATCAGTGGCGAGGATGCATATGTGCAATGGTTTGCCGAGGTGGTGGAGCGTACTGCAACGATGATTGTTGAATGGCTACGCGTGGGTTTTGTGCACGGTGTGATGAATACCGATAACATGTCGATCCTTGGCCTGACCATTGACTTTGGGCCTTATTCCATGCTCGACGATTACGATCCAACATTTACACCAAACACTACTGATTTGCCGGGGCGGCGTTATGCTTTTGGTAAACAAGCCGCTATAGCCAAATGGAACCTTGGCGCATTGGGCGGTGCCGTGGCAACCCTGCTGCCCGAGACCGAAGCACTGCTGGCTGCACTCAATAGCTACGATGATGTGTTTTGGAAAAAATATTACGTAATGATGTGCCGCAAACTGGGTCTGGAAACTGTAGTGGCCGAGGATGCGCGATTGATCAACAGCCTGGAGCAGATGCTGGCTGCGGTAAAGCCCGATTACACCTTGTTTTTTCAACAACTGGCACGTATAACCGAAGCGCCGGAAAGCGAAGCCGCTGCAGTGGAAATTTTTGCAGATACTTTTTACGCAGATCCATCGCCAGAAGGTGCCGCGGCCTTGTTGCAGTTTTTACAACAATACGAAAAGCGGCTGCAGCAAAACAGCGGCGATGCGCAGGTGCGGCAAACGATCATGCAGGATGCCAACCCGAAATTTATTTTGCGCAACTACCTGTTGCACGAAGCCATTGAGGCTTTGGAAGCCGGCAACGAAGCGCCGTTCCGCCAACTGGAAAGGGCCATGAAACAGCCATACGATGCCGTACACGATGCAGCGTTGCTGGGCCGCAGGCCGGGCTGGGCTACGCAAAAAGCAGGCTGCTCCATGCTTTCGTGCAGCTCTTAAAAAATTCGAAAGGCAAAAATCGTTTTGCTAAACGTTGTTCCTTTTGCCTTTTGAATTTTGCCTTTTGCTTTATACAATGTCTTCTGTTTCGAGCCAAAACCGCCGCAGCGCTTCCAGTTGTTCAAAATCGGCAATATCGTCCCATTCGCTTTTGGTGTGTTCGCCCTCCACGTACGTAAATTGCCGCGGTGCACCTTCGGTAGGCGTGAGGTTAAATTCAAACCGGCTGCTGCCTGTTTGCCGGATCAGTACATGCGTGCCACTGTCTAGCGTAAATTCCATCGGAAATTTCTGGTCCATAGTATCCTGTTTTGGTTATTAAAATGGGTGCATATTTTTTAGGGTAACACGATGCGGCATCTGTCCCACCGGCTTAGGTAATAAACTCGTGCCAGCATCAGCAATGATGCACTGATCGAAAAGCATTGATACACCTGCGCTATTTTTACCCGCCATATTTTGCCGTAATTCTTTTTGCAAAACACCAACTGCCGCTACCTTAGTAACTCTTTCCAAATTATATGACGCCACTATTTAAGAAATTGAATTTTAAAAACCAACCCCAGGTGTTAATTCTGAATGCACCTGAGAGTTTTGTGCCCGAAATGCAATCAATGGCGGAACACACAAAAGTGACAACTGATGCCGATGCAGTAATGGGTTACGCTTTCATTATGGCCTTTGTTACACAACAAAAAGAGGTGGATAGCCTGGCGCCGCTGCTGGCGCAAAAACTGGAAGGCGATGGCGTGTTATGGTTTTGCTACCCCAAAGGCAGCTCTAAAAAATACACCTGCGATTTTAACCGCGATACCGGCTGGCATGCGCTTGCCGAAGCCAATTTCGAAGGCGTACGCATGGTGGCCATCGATGAAGACTGGAGCGCATTGCGGTTCCGTCGCGTGGCGCATATCAAAACCATGAACCGCAGCTTTGCCCGCAGCGAAGAAGGCAAACAAAAGGTTGCCGGTCGCAGCAAAAGCAAAGGCAGTGAATAGTGGGTAACCGGGAGTTGGGAGTGGGGTATTAGCCGTTTGTAAAACGGCTTTCTTTTTGCCAAAAAATGCGCTTAAATTAAGCACATCGTTCACCTGCTTAATACCTCTTTTATGAAACCCAAACTGCTGTTCATTGCCTTGCTACTGGCAGTGGCGCCGGCTTTTGCACAAACGCCACAACCGGTAAAAAAAAGCTACCCGCAGATCGATATCCCCTTTAAAAAATTTGTGCTGCCCAATGGCCTTACCCTCATTGTGCACGAAGACCATAAAGCGCCGGTAGCCGCATTCAACATTTGGTACCATGTGGGTTCCAAAAATGAAAAGCCGGGCAAAACCGGTTTTGCACACTTGTTTGAACACCTCATGTTCAACGGCTCCGAACACTACAACGACGACTATTTTCAACTGATGGATTCCATCGGTGCCACCGACCTCAATGGCACCACCAATAACGACCGCACCAACTATTTTCAAACCTTCCCGGTAAGTGCACTGGATAAAGTGCTGTGGGTAGAAAGCGACCGCATGGGTTACCTGCTCAAAGCGGTGGATTCGGCTAAGTTGGCCGAGCAGCGCGGCGTGGTGCAAAACGAAAAACGCCAGTGGGAAAACCAGCCCTACAGCGTGTCGGAAGAGTTGACGGTAAAAAGCACCTATCCCGCCAACCACCCTTATTCATGGACAGTGATCGGGTCGATGGAAGACCTCGATGCGGCTTCGCTGAAAGATGTGCACGAATGGTTTAAAGCATATTATGGCCCCAACAATGCAGTAGTTGTTATTGCCGGCGATGTGGATGCAGAAGATGTGCGTAAACGCGTAGAAAAATATTTTGGCGATATTCCTGCATCGCCGCCCATTGCCAAGCACAGCACCTGGATTGCGCCCATGAAGGGCAAACATTTTCAAACCGCGCAGGACCGGGTGCCGCAGGCACGCCTGCAAAAAGTTTGGAACATACCCGGCTGGGGCACGCAGGAAATGGCACACCTCAACCTGCTGGGATCGGTGCTGACCGAGGGGAAAACAAGCCGCTTGTACAAGCGCCTCGTGTACGACGACCAACTGGCATCGAACGTATATTTTTATACCGATGAAAAAGAAATCGGCGGGCAGTTCTTTTTGGTGGCCGATGCAAAGCCTGGTGTGAGCCTTGGTCGTATCGATTCGGTGATGAATGAAGAATTGATTCGCATGTTGGCGCAGGGCCCCACGCCTCAGGAATTGGAGCGGGCTAAAACCCGCTATTTTACCGGCGTAGTAAAAGGGCTGGAGCGTATTGGTGGCTTTGGCGGTAAAAGCGATATTTTGGCGCAAGCCGAAACCTATGCCGGCGATGCAGGACATTACAAAAAGATCATGCAATGGGTGCGGGATGCCGCCGCACCTGACCTCAAAAAAGCCGGTCAGAAATGGATGTCTGATGGCGAGTATGTATTGCACATTACGCCGTATCCTGCATACACCGCTTCGGCAGCTACACTCAACAGAGTCGAACAGCCGCCATTGGGGGGTGCAAAAACGCCTGAGTTTCCGGCCGTAAAACAATTTACGCTAAGCAATGGCCTAAAAGTGGCGCTGGTGGAGCGCAAAAGCGTTCCGGTGGTCAACATGTCGCTGATGATCAATGCCGGTTATGCCGCCGACCAGTTTGGCCAACCGGGCCTTGCATCGCTGGTGGGCAGCATGCTTACCGAAGGCACCAAAACCCGCAGCTCGCTGCAGCTTTCCGACCAGATGGCAGACCTTGGCGCATCGGTTTCCAGCTACTCCGACCTCGACAACACTTATCTCTACCTCAGTGCACTAAAAAGCAACCTTGATCCATCGCTGGCCCTGTTTAGCGATGTGTTGCTTAACCCGGCTTTTCCGCAAAAAGATTTTGAGCGGGTGAAAGAAGAACAACTCCTCGACATCAAACAGGAGCAGGCGCAACCCGTGACCATGGGCCTGCGCATTTTGCCCAAATTATTATATGGCAGCGGCCACGCTTATAGCAATCCGTTCACGGGTTCGGGCACCGAAGCATCGGTGCAGAAAATTACACGGCAGGACCTCCAACAATTTCACAACACTTGGTTTGCACCCAATAATGCAACACTTGTAGTGGTGGGCGATGTAACCGAAGCGGAACTGAAAAAAGGACTGGAGCAAAACCTGGCGCAGTGGAAATCGAAGAACGTGCCGCAAAAAAACATCGGCACCGTGGCCGGCGCCGACAAGCCATCGGTGTACATCATTGACAAGCCAGAGGCACAGCAAAGCATCATATTTGCTGCTGTTGTTTCGCCTTCGGCAAAAGACCCGCAATACGAAGCCATGCAAATGGCCAACAAGATTTTGGGCGGCGAGTTTACCTCGCGGATCAACATGAACCTGCGGGAGAACAAGCATTGGAGTTATGGCGCATTTACCATCAACCTCGATGCAAAAGGCCCATCGTTTTTTACTGCGTATGCACCGGTGCAAACCGACAAAACCAAAGAGTCGATACAGGAACTGCAGCGCGAACTAAAAGAGTATGTGGGCGAACGAAAAGCCAGCGCAGCGGAGTTTGGCAAAATGCAGGGCAGCGCCGTGCTGCAACTGCCCGGGATGTGGGAAACCAACAGCGCCGTGCTGAATACATTGCAAAACGCCATCAACTACGAGCGGGGTATGGATTACCTGAAAAACTACCCAACTATGCTGCGCAACATGCAACTTACAGATGTGCAGCAAGCCGCCAACAAAATTGTACAGCCACAAAAACTAACCTGGGTGATTGTAGGCGATAAGACAAAAATTGAAAAAGGCATCCAGGAACTAAACCTCGGCCCCGTAAAATACATTGACTCAGAAGGAGTGGAGCGGAAGGACTTTTAATGAGTTGAATTATTGTATTGAATAGCCGCCTGTGCAATGCAGGCGGCTTTTTTATTTCTAAGTAGTTGAAAAAATTGAAAGCAAAGTATAACCTCCACCCGCAGCCGCTGTCATGTCGAGTTCTATTTGGTATCCCCATTTTTTATCAGTGTTTACTAAAGCCAAAGAAGATGCCGGCCTGCGTTGGCAGGGCAACCTTGAAGCAGTGAAGATTCCGTCACTATAAAACTTCTCAAGCGCTTTTTTACCGGCACAACTTTATTCTGGGGAAGTCCGAAATACATTTTTCGTCCTGCACCGTTTCCAAATCACCTCATTCCTTCACCTGATGCCTTAAATTGCTGTACAAACTTTTTGCATGAATAACGAGCTTGTCATTTTGCGCCGGCTGCTGCCGGTCGCAGCCATTTTTTTGCTCCATTCACCTACCGCATCTGCACAAATGGTCAGCGACAGCATTTGCCTCAATCAAATTGGTTTCTACCCAAACGCACCTAAGGCTGCAATGGTAAAAGGCAAGCAGGCCGAAACTGCATTTTATATCACCAGCACCAACCTGCGCGACACATTTTTTCGAGGTAAACTCGAGGTGGAAAAAGCATCGGCCTATTCATCTACCATTACCCGCAAAGCCGATTTTTCGGCACTCAATAAGCCGGGCAGCTATGTGCTTGTGGTGCCGGGCCTCGGCCACAGTTATGTGTTTCGCATTGCTCCGGCGGTGCATGCCGAAGTAGCTGCCGCATCGCTTAAAGGATTTTATTTTCAACGCATGTCCATGCCGCTGCTGCCGCAGTTTGCAGGCAAATGGCACCGCGGCGCCGGCCACCCCGATACAGAAGTACTGGTGCATCCATCGGCTGCATCGGCAGCACGGCCCGCCGGAACGCGGTTATCCATGCCGGGTGGTTGGTATGATGCCGGCGATTACAATAAATACGTGGTCAACAGCGGCATTACTACAGCTACTTTGCTCTCTGCAGCGGCCGACTACCAGCAATATTTTGCGCAGCAAAAATTAGCTATCCCCGAAAGCGGTAATGCGCTGCCCGACATCATCGATGAAGCGCTGTACAACCTGCGCTGGATGCTGCAGATGCAAGACCCCAACGATGGTGGTGTATACCACAAATGCACCAACGCAGCCTTTGATGCCATGGTAATGCCCGGCGTTACTACAGCACCGCGATACGTGGTGCAAAAAAGTACCGCTGCTGCTTTGAACCTGGCTGCAGTGGCGGCACAGGCAGCAAGGGTGTTGCAGCCTTATGCTAAACAGTTGCCGGGTCTGCGCGATACTTGTTTAGCGGTAGCAAAAAAAGCATGGGCATGGTCGGTGCAAAATCCGAACGTGTTGTACAACCAGGACAGCATGAATAAGCTGCACAAACCCGAAGTGACAACCGGCGCTTATGGCGACCGCAACCTGGCCGATGAATGGTTTTGGGCCGCCACCGAATTGCTGGCAACAACCGGCGATGCAACGTCCCTCAACGAAGTACGCCAGCGCATGCCCAGCGCTATGACTTTACCTTCCTGGAACAGCGTGGCGGCATTAGGGTGGTACACGTTGGCGAAAGCAACTAAATTGCCTGCAGCAGCAACCGACCTTTCCGCTATGGCAAAGCAACAAATCATCCAGTATGCCGACGGCTTGTTCCCTGCAATAGAGCGCAGCGCATTTGGCACCATCATGGGCCAGTCGGTTCGCGATTTTATCTGGGGCAGCAGTGCGGTTGCAGCCAACCAGGGCATTGCGCTGTTGCATGCGTATCGTTTTACCGGCAATACAAAATACCGCGATGCGGCACTCACCAACCTGGATTATTTGCTGGGGCGAAACGCTACCGGTTATTCGTTTGTGACGGGCCACGGCAGCAAAACGCCCATGCACCCGCACCACCGCCCTTCGGTAGCTGATGGTATTGTGGAACCCGTGCCTGGCTTGCTTTCGGGCGGCCCCAATCCCGGCCGGCAGGATAAATGCACCACCTATAAATTTACAGAACCCGAAACCGCATTTACTGATGATGACTGCTCGTATGCATCCAATGAAATTGCCATTAACTGGAATGCGCCATTGGTGTACCTGTCGAGTGGGCTGGAGGCTGTAATGAAATAATACTGTTTTAATAATAAGAATTTCAACCATGCGGACTCTGTCATGCCGACGCATGTCGGCATCTCCTTCTTTTAAAAATGAATTCAAACGGAAGGGGATGCTGAAACAAGTTCAGCATGACAGCTTATGACAAACACAGAATCCCGCACTTTACTACGTTCCTTATCACGACAGTATTTAATGACACATGTTTATGTGCACAAAAAAACACCGGGCAATAACCCGGTGTTTTTTGATTAAGATACCTGGCCTGTTGGCACAGTTGCCGTTGATTCGTTTTGCAAAAACGGTGCACAGCCTTCGGGCTTGTTACCCAGTTCGGAGATCAGTTCGGCTACCAGTGCGGTCCAGCCGGTTTGGTGCGCAGCACCCAATCCGCGGCCGCTGTCGCCGTTGAAATATTCGTAAAAAAGCATCAGGTGTTCGTTGCCGGGCTGCTGGTAAAACCAGTTGTATTCGGCATTGTAGCGGCGGGCCCCCTTGCTGTCCCTTTGAAACAGCGAAATTACCCTCGCCGTTAGTTCATCGGCAATCTGGCAAAGGTTTAGCTTGCGGCCCGAGCGGGTTGGAAATTCAAGCAACAGTGTATCGCCATAAAACTCGCCGTAACTGCGGATCGATTGAATGATCAGGTAGTTGATGGGCATCCACACTGGGCCGCGCCAGTTGGAGTTGCCGCCAAAAATATCCGAAGTACTGTCGCCCGGATCGTAGCGGATGGTGTAATAGTTGCCATCGAGTGTTACTGAATATGGATGTTCTTCATGGTATTTCGAGAGTGCACGAATGCCGCCCGGCGAAAGAAACTCGGCTTCATCTACCAGGCGCTGCAGCAGGTGTACCAGCTTGTCTTTGGGTACCAATGAAAGGAGCGTGGTGCCATCGTCTTTTTGTTCGTTGGGCCAAAACTTGCCGTTGCGCTTGCGGTATTTTTCAAACCACTTGTAGCGTTTATTAAAATCGCGCAGCTTTTCCAGCTTGCGGTGGTCGAGTTTAGATACAGCAAAAAGCGGCGTTAAACCAACAATCGATTTAATGCGCAGGGGCAGCGGATCGTTGCCGGTACGCACCAGCACATCGTAGTAAAATTTATCTTCTTCGTTCCACAGGTGGTGTTCATTCAGCGCTTCGGCAATGAGCACAAAGTGCTCAAAAAACTTGGTGGCGGTATCTTCAAATGATGGATCGTGCACGGCAATTTCCAGTGCCATATCCATCATGTCCAGCGCATAAGTGCCCATCCAACTGGTGCCGTCGGCCTGCTCCAGTTGCACTTCATTGATGAAATGATAACTACGGTTGAACACGCCAATATTATCAAGGCCTAAAAAGCCGCCTTCAAATATGTTGTTGCCGTTTTTATCTTTTCGGTTAGTCCACCACGTGAAATTGATCAGCAGTTTTTGAAATGCTTTTTTCAAAAACTGGATATCGCCGGTACCGCCTTTTTGTTTTTTCTCAATTTCATACACCTGCATCGCAGCCCATGCATGCACCGGCGGGTTTACATCGCCAAAATTCCATTCGTATGCCGGCAGTTGCCCATCGGGTTTCATATACCATTCCCGCATCAGCAGTAGCAACTGGTGCTTCGCAAATGTAGGGTCGGCGGCGGCCATGCTGATGCACTGGAACGCCAGGTCCCACGCGGCATACCAGGGATATTCCCATTTGTCCGGCATCAGAATCACGTCCTGGTTTTTCAGGTGGCTCCACTCGTGGTTGCGGCCGTTTTGCTTGCCTGGGTTCACTGCCGAAATGCCATCGGATGTGCTCAGCCAGCGCTCCACATCGTAATGATAATATTGCTTGCTCCACAGCAATCCGGCAATGGCCTGGCGTTGTATGTCGGCCATATCGCGGCTCATGCCTTTGGGCATGATGGCCGCATAATATTCGTCGGCTTCCCCTTTGCGCATGGTAAACAGGTATTCGAAACCCGGCGCAAAAGGCTGGCTATGTTCTTCGCTGGAAAGACGGCAGTAAATGGTTTTTGTTTCGCCACCGCCCACTTTCAATTTATACACCGGCGAAAACTTGGTGCCCGAGCCTTTGCGGCGCAGCTCGGTTACATTGGCACCGTTGATGATGGCCTGGTGAAAAGCGTCTTTTACAAAAATGTCATCGTTGGGCAGGCCCTGCACAATTTCCTTGTTGGTTACGTTGTTGGTAAACAGTGCATCGGTGGGCGGCTGAAAATAAAAATGATACGTGCCCAGGCGGCCGTGCTCCGCCACTACCGAGGTGCGGTCTACCGCCGAAATCAGGGGTTGTGTTTCCAGCCGCTGGTTGGAGTAACGATTATAAAACCATAGGGTAGGCAATACCGTTATATCAGCCGATTTGGTGTAGCGGTTGGTGACATCAATTTTTATAAAAATATCGGTGCTGTTACGCTTTGCATAAGTTACCAACACATCAAAATACTGGTTGTTGTTAAACACGCCGGTATCCAGTATTTCGTACTCAACATCCTGGCGGGTACGCTTGCGGTTTTCGCTGCGCAATAAGTCGTACGGAAATGCCTGTTGCGGGTACTTATACAAGTACTCCATGTAATAATGCGTAGGCAGGTTGTCGAGGTAATAGTATAATTCTTTTACATCCTCGCCGTGGTTGCCTTCGCCGTTTTTCAATCCAAACAGGCGTTCTTTTAAAATGGGATCTTTGCCGTTCCAAAGGGCCACCGCAAAGCAAATATTTTGCTGCACATCGGATATGCCGGCCAGGCCGTCCTCGCCCCATTTGTAGGCGCGGCAATGTGCATGATCAAAAGGAAAATAATTCCAGGCGTCGCCGTAAGGGCCATAGTCTTCGCGAACCGTGCCCCATTGGCGTTCGCTTAAATATGGGCCCCATTGTTCCAGTGGAACAAGTTTCGTTGCATTTGCCGCAAGGCGCTGGTGTTCTGCCGTCATCAATGTTGTATTTAGGATAAGCGTTTGTTCACTTATCGGGGTACCGGATTCAGTTGGTTTCGTACGGCAAGCGCAAGGGTGTAAAAATAAGAAAACCGCTTAGATGCGCCTTTGGTTTAACAAAAAGCGCGACAACGCTCCATAGTTGTATCACCCGTGCCGTTTCAATTTGCTCCATGCAGCACATTTTTTTTTAATACCGCTGCAACGGTTTTTAACCGGCACCGGTCAGGTAACAAAAAATAACCATGCAAACCACCAAAGCACTGCTCACCTTTTTTGTAATCTTCGCCGCATTTGCCTGTAATAAAAACCGCTCGGTTTTGCTGGAAAATAAGCAGCTAAGTGCTGACCTGGTTACTTACGCTTATGCACAAACGCAGTGCGCCGATCCCTGGCCCGCCAGCACAGACGACAATGTTACGGCGCAAAATGTTCGGCGCTACCTCGATTCTGCCGGTGTGCCGGTATCGTCGGTCAACATAAAGAAAACAGCTTTGGAAGCGTCCTGTTTGGCCTGCACCTGCCCCAGCGGAAAAATTATTTACGTAACCACGCCCAACACGCAAGTAGTAAAAGCCCGCATCCGCGAACTGAAGTTTAATTAAAAATGCCCCGCACAAGGCAGGGCATTTTGCAAAAAAATATAGCGCCAAAATTTATGGGAAAATACCCAGCTCGGCGTAAGAAGTAGCAACCTTGTTGATGGCCACCACAAACGCTGCCGTACGCATGTCGGGCAGTTGCGGGTTGGCTTTCCAGGTGTCCATAATTTCGCGGGTAGCGGTGATCATGGTTTCTTCCAGGCCGCTGTACACCAGGTCCACTTCATCAGGGCCGTGCATGATAAACTCCCGTTCTTTTTCCACCACTTTTTTACCCGACAATTCTTCAATTTGTGCCAGGATGTGGGTGTTCAGGTTTTCGGTAAAACGCTTTTCCATGCGGCCATAGCGTACGTGGCTCAGGTTTTTCAGCCATTCAAAATACGATACGGTTACGCCGCCGGCGTTGAGGTACATATCGGGTACCACCAGCGTGCCTTTTTGCGTTAAAATTTCATCAGCCTCAGGCGTCAGTGGTCCGTTGGCAGCTTCGCCAATGATCTTTGCTTTCACGCGGCCGGCATTTTCGCCATTGATTACGTTTTCCAGCGCTGCGGGCACCAGGATGTCGCAATCGTACTCCAGCGCATCGGTGTTTTTGGCAAAATTCTGCGCACCGGGAAAGTTCAGGATCGAACCGGTGGTTTTGCGGTGCTGAAATACAGCTTCGTAATCCAGTCCTGCATCGTTCCAGATGGCGCCTTCGTACTCGGCAAGGGCAACAATTTTAGCACCTGCCTCGTAAAAATATTTTGCCGTGTGGTAGCCCACATTGCCCAGGCCCTGAATGATCACCCGCTTGCCTTCCACGCCGGTAGACAGTCCGAGCTTCTGCATTACGTCAGGCATGTTGCACACCTCACGCAGACCGTAAAACACGCCAAGGCCGGTGGCTTCGCGGCGGCCACGAACGCCGCCCTGTGTTACTGGCTTGCCGGTAACGCAACCTGCAGCATCCAGCTCGCCGGGGCGCAGCGTTTGGTAGGTGTCCACAATCCAGGCCATTTCACGTTCGCCGGTGCCGTAGTCAGGCGCAGGTACGTCGGTGCCGGGTCCGATAAAGTTTTTCTTCACCAGCTCCGAAGTGTAGCGGCGGGTAACTTTTTCCAGCTCGTATACCGAATATTTTTTGGGGTTGATTTTAATACCACCTTTACCGCCACCAAACGGAACGTTTACAATAGCGCATTTGTAAGTCATCAGCGCGGCCAATGCCATTACTTCGTCCTGGTTTACCTCGGCCGCAAAGCGGATACCGCCTTTACAGGGCGATTTGTGCTGCGAGTGCTGCACCCGGTAAGCCTCAATTACTTCAATATGCCCGTCGTCCATTTTTACCGGAAACTTCATCCGGTACACTGCGTTACAAGCTTTGATCTGCTCCAGGATACCCGGATCCCATTTGGTAAATTTTGCAGCCTTGTCAAAACTTTGGTTGACGCTTTCGTAAAAACTGTAATCTGTATGTGCCATGTGCAATCGTTTTCGATCTATGGGTTAATGGAATCTTTTTCTATCCGCGACAATTTGCGGTCGAGCCGCACCAGGTACAAAATGATGCCGGTAAAAATGGTGAGGATCACGGCCACCACCACGTATATTTTGCCATTGCTTCTAAGTGTGTCGGCCATTTCTACGGTGGCAGAAGGGCGCTGCGCAATGGCTTGCAGCATGCAGAAAACGGCGAACAATAAAGCGTAGCATTTATGCTTCATGAAGCAGGTTTTTTTCTTTAATGAAGTTCATCCGAACTTTTAATGTAGCGATCCAAACGCCCAGCAGGCTCCAGCCTACAATGGCGGGGTAAAACACAAAACGCATTTGCGGCGCCAGGTCCTTAAAGTTGAGGGCCGGGTTGCCACCTTCGCCATCGGGGGCACCGGGGTGCAGCGAGGGCAGCAGCCGCGGAATGATCCAGATGGAAGGAAACAGGAACGCAAATGCAAATACATTATATACTGCTGCAATGCGGGCTTTTTTATCCATGTCCTGGATCGAATCGCGCAGCACTAGGTAAGCACCATAAATAAGCAGGGCAATGGCCGCACCAATCAGCTTTGGATCGCGGGCAATGGCGGAAAAAGACTCCGATGCCGGCAGGTTGGGATCGGCCCAGGTAAACGTGGCCCAAATGGCACCGGTGGCATAACCCAACACGCCAAACACAATGCCCATCACAGCATATTGCCGCGAAAGAATATCGGAGCGCAGGTTGTTGTTGCGCAGGTATTTTACCGCATGCACCACCGAGCAGGTAAACAGCACCATCATGGCAAACCACATACATACGTGGAAGTAAAGGTTGCGAATCGTTTCCTGCAGCTGGGGCAGCCGCGGCACATTATTCCACAGCAGTCCGGCCAGTATGGCATACACCAGCAAGGCAATGCACAATATTTTCCACCACCATTTTTTCATATACAAAATTTTGCGACAGCTGCCGCAAAGGTGGCGCAAAAATACGGGAAGAAGTTTAGGATTTATTGTTTGCGCAGGGGTGTGGCGGCGCAATGCAGGCTAAGAAAAATAAGCCTCCGCCAATTGTCGTTTTTGTTGGTTGCTGTTTAAAATAAAGAGGCCGAATTAGATACTATCCAATTGGGTGCGGGTAATTTTAGATGCAGGGTGTTGTAGTTGTTTCGGTAAAATCCAAGCCGGGATGGTGCACCGTTAGTCTTTCCAAAGAAATGGAAAGAGGATGGCCGACAACACAATCACAAACACATCGATGAGGGCCAGCAGCAGCACCGTGTTGGCCACCGGTATCTGTACGTTGGTAAAAAAAGAATTGGATACCTGCATCAGCATCAGGAGTTGCGGGATGATGAGCGGGAAACCAAGGATGGCCATGATGGCGGCGTTTTGCTGCGCTTTGGCCGCAATGGCCGCCAGGAAAGAAAAAACGAGGCTAAGGCTCCAGCCGCCCAGCAGCACAATGCCGATAAAGGGTAAGGTGCGCAGTACCGGGTTGCCAAAAAACAGCACGAACAGGAACAGGCTCAGGGCACTCATCAACAGCATCAGCAATGTGTTGAACAGGAGCTTGGCCAGCACAAAGTTTTGCGCACTTACCAGCGACTGGAAATACAGCATGCGGCCGCGGCTTTCCTGCAAAAAACTTTTGGCAACGGCATTGATGCAAATAAATAATTGAATGACCCAAAACAGGCCGTTCCATACGCGGTGCTCCGGTTCGGTAATGGCCATGTACAGCACAAAAATGGTGGCGCCCACATACAGCAGGATGCCATAAAATGTATACGACTGCCGCATTTCCAGCAGCAGGTCTTTTTGAAACAACGCCCAGATTTGTTTGAGTGAATTCAAAATTGAAGCAGGTTTAAGCCGGGAATATTGTTGAAATGTTTATCGTTCGAAACAAGCGTGGCACCTGAAGCTGCGGCTTGTGCTGCAATGATGGCGTCGGGAAGTTTTAAACGATGTTGTTTTCTAAACAGGGCAATGTTCGCCAACTCGTTCGGGTCGCTGCTCAGCCCTGTTACAGCAATGCGTTGTAAAAAAATATGGAAATAATGTTCGTTTATAGGTGTGAGGCTGGAAAACGAAAGAAACTCGATCACGCAAACAGATGATGTTTCAAGCCAGGATGCTTTTGCCGTAATATCACTAAGCAATGAGTTTCCATTCAGCAATGCAATGATTGCATTCGTGTCCAGGAACAGTTTAATCCCATTCATCGCGAAGTTTTCTTTGTTCCGCTACCGCATCACCTTCCCACTTGAATTTGCCAATGATATCCGAAAAGTCATACTTCTTAGCAGGCCCGTCAACAGGATCAATTTGCTGCGCTTGGCTTTCATCGGCCGACAAAAGAATTACTTCCAACTTTTGGTTCCGCATTTCATCCGGCACATCAATGGAGATGGTGTTCGGTGCGTTTTCAATAATTTTCCGTACTGCTTTCATGCAATAAAATTAGTCAATAACTGCCGCTGTCGCCTTTCAATGTTTAAATGAGTAGCTGAAGCTGGTGAAGTAAATGAGCGATAAAAAACCAATTCTGCTTATCCCACCCATTCAATTATCCGCGGTTACAGCTTACCATCCAGCACGTAACACCGGCGGCACCTCGGTTCATATACGTCTTTTTCGCCCAGCATCACCTGGTCTTCATTCGGGATTTTGCGGTAAGAGTAATTGGCAATATTGCCGCACTGCACACAAATGGCGTGCAGCTTGGTAATAAAATCGGCCTTGGCCAACAGGTTGGGCATTTGTCCAAACGGGTTGCCCTGGAAATCCATATCGAGCCCGGCTACAATTACCCGCACACCGCGAAACGCCAGTTCATCGCAAACATTAGCAATTTCCCCGTCAAAGAATTGTGCTTCGTCAATGCCCACCACGTCTACATCCTGCGCCAGCAGCAGCAGTTTTTGCGAGTTGTCAATGGGAGTGGAGTGGATGGCATTGGTGTCGTGCGACACAATTTTAACCACATCGTACCGGGTATCAGTGGCTGGTTTAAAAATCTCCACTTTCAAGTTGGCAATGCGTGCCCGTTTCAGCCTGCGGATGAGTTCTTCGGTCTTTCCCGAAAACATCGAGCCGCAAATAACTTCAATCCAGCCCCTGCGTTCGCCCGACAGGTTGGGTTCGATGAACATGAGAAAAAATGTACGGGTTTTGGTAATGGAAAAATGCCTGTGTTTATAATTTTAATTTCACTTTTGCAGCAATGCAAAACCAGCAAGTAGCCGCATCTTTGCTGTGTAGAACGTTGGCACTTTTAGCTTGATAAAAGCTGTAGCCGCACAGTTGCGTTCACCGGCATTTCGAAATAATTTTTACAAAACAACAGCCGCCAAAAGTACTGGAAAATGGAACGTGTTCAGGAATTGATCGACAAATTGTATCAGCAGCGACTGCGCCAGGAAGCGCCCATGCAACTACTACCCACCGTGCAGCAACTGTACGATGCACTGCTGCTTGCCGCGCAAAAGACGCCTGCGCCAAAGAATGAAAAAGTGGCGGTGGTAATGCCTTCGAAGCCGCGTGTGGCGGTGCGCAGCCCTTACGAGGAAACGCCTAGGCCAACAGTGGTAGTGCCGCCGGTTGCACCGCCGCCTGCCCCGGTTGCAGCACCAGCACCCACTGCTCCTGTTGTAATCCAGGAGCCGGAACCAGCACCAACGCCAGCGCCGATTGTGGAAGCAGCAATACCTCCAGCGCCGCCCGCAGAAGCTATTGCACCGCCGCCTCCGGCAGTGCCTGCGCCGGCACCGGAGCCCGAAGTAGCCGCACCCAAAAGGGAGCCTTATTTTTTACAAAAACCTGGCATGGGCGGAGCAGTCGAAGCGCAGAAATTTGCGCAGCCCGAACCGCAACCCGAGCCCCAGCCGGCACCACAGGCCAACCTGTTTGGCGCTCATTTTGACTTGGCCGACGAGGCGCCCACACTGCAGCAGCAGGAGCCCAAGCAGGCACCCAAAGAAATTCATGAACTGATCAGCGGACCACAGGAATCGCTCAACGATCGACTGAAGCAGGAGCGCACCGAACTGGCCCATGTGTTGAAAGACACGCCTATCAAGGACTTGCGCAAGGCCGTTGGGGTAAATGATAAGTTTTTGTTTGTAAACGAACTGTTCCGCGGCGATGAAGCGATGTATGAACGCAGCATCAAAACCATCAACTCGTTCCACATTTTCCCCGAAGCCGAATATTGGATCAACCGCGAATTAAAAGTAAAACTGGGCTGGCTGGACCAGAGCCCCACCGTAAAACATTTTTATCAGTTGGTAAGAAGGCGGTTTTCCTGAATATAGCGCATGATGCGCTCCGTGGCGCCGCCATTTTCCTGAACATATTGCTCCGCAGCAACCGAAGCCGCCTCCAGGGCGGCTTTGTTGTGCAGCAGCCGTTCCATGGTTTCTTGGAGGTCCGCTGCGTTGGCGATGCTATACCCGGCACCGGCATCGATCAATCCTTGTGCCTCTCTAAATTTTTCGTGGGTTGGCCCAAAAATGACCGGCTTGCCCCAAACGGCCGCTTCCAGCGTGTTGTGGATGCCGCTGGGTATAAATCCACCGCCCACATAAGTTATCGTGGCGTATTGGTACAGCCGCGACAGCATGCCAATGTTATTAATAATAAGTACCTGTGCGTCTTTTAGTAAATAAGGATTAGCTGCCGCTTCGGAATGGAGCACGTTTTTGGGAAATGTTTGTTGCAGCGCCGCAATATGGCCGTCATTGATTTCGTGTGGTGCAATGATGATTTTCAAATCAAAATGCATTTGCTGCAACAAATGCTCATCGCTGGGCCAGCTACTGCCCGCCACCAGCACGGGGCTATTGCTCACAAACTGCGCTACCAATGGAATTGGTGTACCATTTTGCCGGATGGCCAGAACCCGGTCGAAACGAGTGTCGCCGCTGATGCTGCATTGCTTAATGCCGCGGCTGTGCAGCAGGTCGATGGAAGTCTGGTCTTGGACAAACAAGTGCCGGAACCGGCGCAGCATAATGCGCTGGAAACCGCCAAACCATTGAAAAAAAGATTGTCCCGGCCGGAAAATAGCGGAGATCAGCAACAGCGGCACGCCGGCTTTGCTGACGGCTCTAAGGTGGTGGTACCAAAAATCATATTTCGAAAAAATAACCAGCGAAGGACGAACTGCCGCCACAAGTTTTTTTGCATTGGCCGCAGTATCAAAGGGCAGGTAGCAACGCACATCGAGACCCGGATAATTTTTAGCGGCGTCATAGCCCGAAGGCGAAAAAAAAGTGCCCAGCACCAAGTGGCCGGGATAGGCCTGCCGGATGGCTTCGATCACTGGCTTTGCCTGCTCAAATTCGCCGGTGGAAGCACTGTGCACCCACACCACCGGTTTGCCTTCCGGATTGAATCCAGCCAGTGCGGGAAAAATATCCTTGCGGCCGCGCAGGCCGGCTCTTGCCTTTGGGTTGCCTAAAGCTGCAAGGCGCATGCCCAGGCGTAAAATCAGTATAAAAAGGTTGTACAGAACTACCAATCAGCTATAAAGTTTGTAAGCGGCAAATGTAAGCGCGGGGCCTTACCAAACCATATTTCCCTATTTTTGCGCCACTTTTAAATTTAATATATCAGGATGCGGGCAATACAGATGGTGGATTTGAAAACCCAGTACCACCATATCAAAGAAGAAGTGGATGCTGCAGTTTTAGGGGTTTTGGAAAGCAGCGCATTTATCAATGGCCCGCATGTTGGCCGCTTTGCATCCGCTTTGGGAACATACCAGGGTTCAGCGCATGTGGTTCCCTGCGCCAACGGCACCGATGCCCTGCAGATAGCGATGATGGCCCTGGGCCTGCAGCCCGGCGACGAAGTGATTACCCCTTCATTTACTTATATAGCAACTACCGAAGTAATTGCGCTGCTGCGCCTGACGCCGGTGTTTGTAGATGTAGATCCAAAGACTTTTTGCATTGATCCCGAGGCGATTGAAAAAGCCATTACGCCCCGCACCAAAGCCATTGTGCCGGTGCACCTATACGGGCAGGCGGCGGATATGGAGCGCATCATGGAAATTGCGCAGCGCCACAACCTGTTTGTAATTGAAGACAACGCGCAGGCCATTGGCTGCGATGTATATTTTAGCAACGGCACCACGAAGAAAACCGGCGCCATCGGTACCATTGGTACTACTTCTTTTTTCCCATCAAAAAACCTTGGCTGCTATGGCGATGGCGGTGCTATTTCTACGCAGGATGAAGCGCTGGCCAATACTTTGCGCATGGTGGCCAACCATGGCCAAAGTGTTCGGTACTACCACGACCTGGTAGGCTGCAACAGCCGGCTCGATACCATTCAGGCGGCTGTTTTGGAAATAAAACTCAAACACCTCGATGCATACATCGATGCACGCCGTGCCGTTGCCGACCACTACGATGCAGCATTTAAAGATGTTCCCGGCATCACTACGCCGTTCCGGAGCCCGGCTTCGCGGCATGTGTTTCACCAATATACTTTAGTTTTAGACGGTATTGACCGGGATGCGCTCCATGCTTATCTTGCGTCGGAAAACGTGCCGTCGATGATATATTACCCTGTACCAGCTCACCGCCAAAAAATGTTTGCCAGCTTCAATGCTGCAGCTACACAGCTACCCGTAACTGACTGGCTAACCGAAAGGGTAATATCGCTGCCCATCCATACCGAAATGGAACCGGAACAACTGCACCACATTACGTCCCGCATTTTATCTTTCGTAACCAAATAAACCAACATGAAAATTACTGTTGTAGGCACAGGCTATGTAGGTCTTGTAACAGGCACCTGCTTAGCTGAGACCGGTAACGTAGTTACCTGCGTAGACATCGACGAACGTAAAGTTAATAAGCTGAAAAATGGTCAGGTCACCATTTACGAGCCGGGACTGGAAAAACTATTTGAGCGCAACCTAAAGGAAGAGCGCCTTTTTTTTACCACCGATCTGGAAGAAGGCATCAAAGATGCCGCCATTATATTTTTGGCACTACCCACACCTCCGGGTGAAGATGGCTCTGCCGACCTGAAATATGTTTTGGGCGTAGCTGAGCATCTGGGGAAAATCCTGACTGATTACAAAGTAATCATCGACAAAAGCACCGTGCCGGTAGGTACTGCGGAAAAAGTGCATGCAGCTATTGCTAAAAACTACGCAGGCGAGTTCGACGTGGTTTCCAACCCCGAATTTTTGCGTGAAGGTGTGGCCGTTGACGACTTTATGAAACCCGATCGCGTGGTGATTGGCACTACTTCGGAACGAGCCAAAAAACTGCTCACCGAATTGTATGGTCCTTATGTTCGCCAGGGCAACCCCATCATCTTTATGGATGAACGTTCGGCCGAACTGACCAAATACGCAGCCAACTCATTCCTGGCTACCAAGATTTCGTTCATGAACGAAATTGCGCAACTCTGCGAACGCCTAGGTGCCGATGTGGATATGGTGCGCCGCGGTATTGGCTCGGACGACCGTATTGGTAAACGCTTCCTGTTTCCCGGCATCGGTTATGGCGGTAGCTGTTTCCCAAAAGACGTACAGGCGCTGGTTCATTCTTCCAATGAGGTGTCTTACGAATTCAAGATTTTGAATGCGGTTATGGATGTAAATGAAACGCAGAAAAAACACCTGGTTTCCCGCATCAACAACTATTTTGAAGGAAACCTGCAGGGTAAACATTTTGCTGTGTGGGGTCTTGCGTTCAAACCCAATACCGACGACATTCGCGAAGCACCGGCACTGGAGATCATCAACAGTTTGCTGGAAGCTGGTGCCACCGTTTCTGCATTCGATCCGGAAGCCATGCCTAATGTGAAAGCCATTTTAGGAGATAAAATCAATTTTGCCGAAACACAATACGATGCGTTGGAAAGCGCTGATGCGCTGATCATTGCAACGGAGTGGAACGAGTTCCGTACACCGGATTTCGACAAGGTGTTGGCTACATTAAAAGAGCCGGTGATCTTCGACGGCCGCAACCTTTTTGAAGTGCCGGCCATGTTCGAAAAAGGTTTCCATTACGAAAGCATTGGCCGCCCTTTAATCCAACTCCCTAAAATAGTGTAATGGCAAAAAGAATATTGATTACCGGCGGCGCAGGTTTCCTGGGTTCGCACCTGTGCGACCGGTTTATAAAAGAAGGCTACCAGGTGGTGGCCATGGATAACCTCATTACCGGCGACCTGCGCAACATTGAGCACTTGTTTCCGCTGAAGGAGTTTGAATTTTACCACCACGACGTTACCAAGTTTATTCATGTTCCCGGCAAGCTCGATTACATCCTGCATTTTGCTTCGCCTGCAAGCCCCATCGATTACCTAAAAATCCCCATCCAAACCCTGAAAGTGGGTGCCATGGGAACGCATAATTGTTTGGGTTTGGCAAAAGCAAAAGGTGCCCGCATTTTAGTGGCTTCTACTTCGGAGGTGTATGGCGATCCGCTGGTGCATCCGCAGACTGAGGAATACTGGGGCAATGTAAACCCGGTAGGTCCGCGTGGTGTGTACGACGAAGCCAAGCGCTACCTGGAGTCCATCACCATGGCATACCACAATTTTCATGGTGTAGAAACCCGCATTATCCGCATCTTCAATACCTACGGGCCGCGTATGCGCCTCAATGACGGCCGTGCACTGCCGGCGTTTGTCGGACAAGCACTTCGTGGCGAAGACTTAACCGTTTTTGGTGACGGATCGCAAACCCGTGCATTCTGCTATGTTGATGATCTGGTGGAAGGCATCTACCGGTTACTATTAAGCGATTATGCAATGCCGGTAAACATTGGTAACCCCAGCGAAATTTCGTTGAAGGAATTTGCAGAAGAAGTATTGCAATTGACCGGCAACACAGTAAAAATTGCGTACAAGCCGCTGCCTGCCGATGACCCGAAACAACGTAAGCCGGACATCACTAAAGCAAGGGAAATTCTTGGGTGGGAACCCAAGGTTGGCCGTGCAGAAGGTTTGAAAAAAACGTATGAATATTTCAAATCGCTGCCGTCAGAAGAGTGGAGCAAGCAACCAAAGGAATTTGTCAGTCAGAAATAAGTTTTAAAAATTAAACAATAGGATTCAAGCACATGTACCAGCAGTTGGTGGAGAAAAAGCAAAAGCTTGCAGTGATTGGTTTAGGCTATGTAGGCCTGCCCATAGCACTGGAGTTTGCCAAAAAGATTTCGGTAATTGGTTTTGATATCAATGCCCAGCGCATTGAGCTGATGAAGCAGGGCATCGATCCCTCGAACGAACTGGAGCGGGAAGCTTTTGAAGGCTGTGATATTACCTTCACCAACTCGCTGGACGTGCTGCGTGAGGCTACATTTTTTATTGTAGCTGTACCCACACCCGTAGACCATCATAATGTACCGGATCTTACTCCGGTTAAAAGGGCCAGTGAAACCATCGGCAAGGTGGTGAAGCAGGGCGACTATGTAGTGTTTGAATCCACCGTATATCCCGGCTGCACCGAAGAAGATTGTTTGCCGATCATTGAAAGGCTTTCGGGCCTTACTATGGGCGAAGGTTTCAAGTTGGGTTATTCACCTGAGCGCATCAATCCAGGCGATAAACAACACACGCTGGCCACCATTGTAAAAGTAGTGTCGGGATGTGATGCCGAATCTTTGGACACCATTGCTAAAGTGTATGAACTGGTGGTTACTGCCGGCGTGCACCGTGCTTCGAGCATCAAAGTAGCCGAGGCTGCAAAGATCATCGAAAATACCCAGCGCGACCTGAACATTGCCTTGATGAATGAGCTTTCGATCATCTTTGATCGCATGGGCATCAACACCTTTGAAGTACTGGAAGCTGCAGGCACCAAATGGAACTTCCTGAAGTTTTTCCCCGGCCTGGTAGGCGGCCATTGCATTGGTGTGGATCCATACTACCTAACTTATAAAGCAAGTGAGCTGGGCTACAACTCCCGTGTCATTCTTGCCGGCCGCTACATCAACGACAACATGCCGCTATACCTTGCCCGCAAGGTGGTGCAGCATGTGATCAAAAATGTGGATGACGTAAAAAGCGCCAAGGTGCTGGTGATGGGTGCAACGTTTAAAGAAAACGTTTCCGACATCCGCAACTCGAAGGTGGCCGATGTGGTGCGTGAACTGCAGGACTTTTTCCTGAATGTAGATGTGGTTGACCCGCATGCCGATAGTGATGAACTGCAGCATGAATACGGTTTTGGTTTGGCAAAAGAAACAGCCAAAGATTACGATGCAGTGATTGTAACGGTTTGCCACGAGCCTTATGCTTTGCTCGATGATGCTTATTTTGCGTCCATTACCAAACCCAATGCCCTGATTGCCGATTTGAAAGGTACCTACCGCGGTAGCATCACCAACAGGCAATACTGGAGCTTCTAAGAAATTTTATGTTATTTGAAACTTGTGCTATCCCCGGGCTGGTCATTGTTACACCAAAATTGTTTCAGGACAGCCGGGGATATTTTTTTGAGTCGTATAACCGCAAACCTTTTGTTGATAACGGCATCACTGCCGACTTCGTGCAGGACAATCAATCCCGATCAACTTATGGCGTGATCCGTGGATTGCATTACCAGCGCAATCCTTTTGCACAGGCCAAACTGGTGCGTGTGCTGCAAGGAACGATACTTGATGTAGCCGTTGATATCCGCGAAGGTTCGCCAACGTTTGGGCAACATTTCAGCATTGAATTGTCCGATGAAAATTGCAAGCAATTGTACCTGCCTGCCGGCTTTGCACATGGCTTTTCTGTACTGAGCGAAACAGCAGTTGTGTCGTACAAATGCGATCAGTATTATAATAAAGAAAGCGAAGGCGGCATTCGTTTCGACGACCCGGCGCTTGGAATTGATTGGCGGGTTCCAACTGCAAATGCAATCGTTTCCGATAAAGACCTGCTATTGCCCGTTTTGTCTGAAGCACATCACAACTTTACTTTTTAATTACCATGAATATTCTGGTTACAGGTGCCGACGGCCAATTGGGCAGCGAATTGCAGGAGCTTGCAAAAACTGCAGCGGCGCACCAATTTATCTTTACCGACCGCAACACCCTGGATATTACCGATGCAGCGGCCGTGGCAGATGCGATTGCTAAAAACAGCGCACAGTATGTGATCAATTGCGCAGCGTACACGGCGGTTGATCGTGCAGAAACGGATTTGGAAACTGCGATGGCAATCAACAGCGAAGGTGCCGGCATTTTAGCTGCAGCGTGCCACCATGCCGGTGCACGGTTTGTGCATGTTTCCACAGACTATGTGTTTGATGGCAATGGCTCCAGCCCTTACCGAGAAGACGATCCTGTTGACCCGGTAAATGCTTACGGCAAAACCAAGCAAAGCGGCGAGGCTGCGGTGCTGGAAGCAAATGCCGGCAGCATCATCATCCGCACATCCTGGGTGTACTCCCAGTTTGGAGGCAATTTTGTAAAAACAATGATGCGGCTGATGGGCAGCCGTGCCGAAGTGGGTGTAGTGGCCGACCAGTATGGTTCGCCTACCTATGCCGCCGACCTGGCCGCAGCCATCATGCACATCATTGATGGTGGCAACTGGGTGCCGGGCATTTATCATTTCAGCAACGATGGTGTAATTACCTGGTTTGAATTTGCCGAAGCCATCCGCGAAATGATTGGATCTAACTGCAACGTGCAACCGCTTACTACTGAGCAGTATCCCACACCAGCAAAAAGGCCAGCTTACTCGGTAATGGATAAAACCAAGATCCAGCAAACATTTGGGCTGCCACTGCAGCCCTGGCGCCAAAGCCTGCAGCGTTGTGTGCAAAAACTGGCGGCAGCGAATTCATAATTTTATTGCATCGTTTTATAAGGTGCGGCACAAATCACCGCTAAACCCGGCAACAGGCTACGGCCGCCCAACGGGTTTAGCGGTGATTTTTTTATTGGTTTGATTTTCTAATGTGATCGGTGTAGTAGCTTTCCGTCTGAACAATTGCTTCTGCCCCAATAGTCCTGAATTGCTTATGAACGATGTTCTTGACTTTTTTAGCAAGCTGCTGGATACTTCCGACTGGCCGCCGCGGTGGCATTGCGGCAAATGGACGGAATTTCACGGCTGGTTGTACATCATCAGCGATCTGCTCATCTGGTCGGCATATTTTGCCATACCCCTTATTATCCTCAAATTCATTACCCGCAAAGCAAAAGCCCGGTTCATCAGGGCTTATTTTCTTTTTGCTGCGTTTATCCTTGCCTGTGGCTCCACGCATTTACTCGATGCCATTACTTTTTGGTTCCCGGCCTACCGGCTAAATGCGTTGGTCCGGTTCATTACCGGCGCTGTTAGCTGGGCCACCGTTTTTTACATGATCAAGATAATGCCCCAGGCCATGACGCTTAAAACCAATGAAGAATTGGAGCACGAAGTGGCCGAACGGGAAAAGGCGGAACAGGAACTGCGCATTGCCAACCAGCAGTTGCTTGTAGCGCAGGATATTGCCAACCTCGGTCACTGGCATTGGGACATGGCCCGTGACCAGGTGATCTGGTCGGCAAAGCTGTACCAGATTTTTGGGTTGCCTAACGGCACGCCCATTAATTACAAACAATACCTCCAGCACATTCACCCCGCCGACCGGCAGCGGGTAAATAAATCGGTGGAAGAGGCTTTGGCAAAAAAGCAATATGCCGGTATGTATCACCGCATTTTGCTGGAAGATGGTACTGAGAAAATTCTATTTTCGAAAGGCGAAGTGTTGGTGGATGCTGACGGGAATTTAACCGGTTTGCTGGGCACTGCACAGGATGTAACCGAGCAGCAAAAGGCACAGCAGGAACTGGTGGAAAAAACTTATGCACTGGAAGCCACCAACCAGGAGCTGCAGCGTTTTGCTTATGTTGCCAGCCACGATTTAAAAGAGCCGCTGCGCAAAATATTGACCTTTGCATCCCTGCTGCAGCAGCAAGGCAAAGACCACCTCGACGAACGGGAACAGGGCTATGTGGGCAAGATTGTACAATCCACTGCACGCATGCAAACGCTTATTGAGGACATTCTGCAATTCTCCAGCATTCGCGAACAAGCAAAGGGTTTTGTACGGGTAAACATGATGGAGTTGTTACACCAGGTACTGACTGATATGGAGGTTTTGATTGGCCAGACCGATGCCCGCATTTCCTGGAACGAGCTGCCGCAAGTGGAAGCGATTCCGAGCCAAATTGGCCAGTTGCTACAAAACCTGTTGACCAACGCCATCAAGTTTGCAAAGCCCGGTATGCCGCCGCGCATTGTTATTGAAGGCAGGTTGCTTACCGCACAACAATTGAATCGTGAACGCTTGTTTCCTGCATTTACCCAATCACTGCTGGATGGCAACAACGAACAGGCACGCCAGCCGCTTTTTTTGCTGAAAGTAGAAGATGATGGCATTGGTTTCGACCCGGCTTATACGGGTAAAGCTTTTGAAATATTCCAGCGGCTGCATGGTGCGCAGTATGGCGGCACCGGTATCGGGCTGGCCATTTGCAAACGCATTGCCGAAAACCACCACGGCGCAATTACTGCGTTAAGCCAGCCGGGGAAAGGAGCCGAGTTTTTCCTGGTGATGCCAGTGTTGCAACAAGGTGTGCAAGCGTTGTAGAAAAGAGTAGGAGTTTTATCGTTGAAAAACGTTGCAGGATTTTTTGTTCTTGAAAAAATCAGTTGGATTTTAAGTATTTCATTTTAATAGATAAACAAGCTTTTTGCCAAGCAACTTTCTCCAACATTTCCTTTGAATAAAACTGCATCTTTAAAAGCGACTAAGCGATTCTGCTTTTGAGCGCCATTTAGATTAAAACATGTTCAATATTTTCCGCAAGATGGACAACTCGCTTATTGATGCTGCAACCTTGCAACAGATTCTTGGCGAGGTACTTTCTCCAAAACTTGGACAGCTTGGCTTGACCAGGCAAGCAAACTATCTATGGTATGATTCCACTGTGGATCATATCAGGCGAGGATTTTCTTATTCGCTTTTAAAGGGAGGACAAGCAACATTTACATGGGGCGTAAACCTTGACTTTTTGCCAATAGTTTCAAATGGAAAAATCGTTTATCATAAATCAGCGAAAAGATATGTGCATCATCTTTTTGAATGGACAGATGAATACAGGAGTTCATTCTTGGGTAAAGAACTTGCTGGCGGTATAACTACTCATTTTGGTGCTCACAACGCAAGGAAATCCATTGCCACACTTTTTAAACGATATGAATCAAGCATTGTAAACTGGTTTAATACAGCATCGTCAATATCAGAGTTGGTAAGCATAGCGGAGCGGCAAGTAGCCGATGGGAAACATTACAAATTTCATAATCCACATCCAGCGTATGTTTTGGCATTTCTCAATGCTAAAGCAAACCGGCTTGACCAAGCGGCCGGGCTGTTTGACAATTTAGACGATTACTATTTCGACAACAACGCGGAGTTAAGGATAAAGCTGAAGGAAAAGTTGCTCGCCTTAGCAGGGGCGAAGAACTGAGCCTGACAGAGGTTTTTCCCGGTAGATGACCGCCATCCATTTGCAAAAGTTCAGTTTTTATCATAAATGCGAAATAGGTTTTCTCTTTCAACTGCCTAGACATAAAATTCCAGCAAAGCACAATCATTTTTCTATCTAACACCCCACTCAGCCATCCTTTTTCCGGCATTACCACCCTGCAGCAATAGCAGTAAAAAAATTATTTCTAAAAATAATGGCAAACCCATTGGGGAGTTTGGCCATTTGTCCTGTCTTTATTAGCTACTGCACATTATGTCGGAAGTTTTTTACTACTTGGTGGGAAAGGTTCTTACTGGCGAGGCCATGGCTTCGGAAAAGGAACAACTGGCCGGGCTGCTCCAGTCCGACGAGGAACTGCGCCAATTATACGATGCCCTATTTTCCCCAAAAACCGAAACGACCGAGCAGGACGAACTCGCCGCGGAGCAGGCCTTTGCGGCACATGCCGTGCGGCTCCAAATTGAGGGCGAACTGGAGCAAAGCAAACAACTGCTGGAAGAAGAGGCTATAACGGAGCCGCCTAAGCGCAGTATCCGGAAAATAGGGTATTGGGTGGCCGCAGCATGCGTGGTAGCGCTGCTCGGTGTTTCCATTTTTTGGTACAGCCAAAACAATACCGGCACCGATGGGCATAACCGCAACGAAGTGGTTACCCGCAAAGGTTCCAAGTCGCACATAACACTGCCGGATGGTACCACCGTTTGGCTAAATGCCGACAGTAAGCTTACCTATGAAGGTGATTTTGGCCGGCAAACCCGCGAAGTGGTACTCACAGGTGAAGGCTATTTTGATGTGGCTAAAGACAAAAAACGCCCCTTCATTATCCACACCGGTGGCATGGAAGTAAAAGTGCTTGGAACGGCTTTCAATATTCGTTCTTATGCCGACGAAAACACCATCGAAACGTCGCTGATTCACGGCTCTATCGAAGTAACACTGAAATCGGACCCGGCGCAGAAAATTTACCTGAAACCACACGATAAACTGGTGGTGGCCAAAGCCCAAGAGCCTGCAGCAACAGCCAACACAACCCCTAAAAAGCAGCAAGCAGCACCGAAGAATTGCCCTTGTTTACTTTGAAAAAAATAAACTTCCTGACTAACGACAGCATCAGCACCGAAGCCTCCTGGGTGGACAACAAGCTGTCGTTTGATAACGAGCCATTTGAAACCGCAGCGCTCAAAATGGAGCGCTGGTACAATGTAGTATTTGAAATCAAAAACGAAGACCTGAAAGGTTTGCGGTTTACCGGCGAATTTGAACACAAAAACCTGCTCAACGTGCTGGAAGCACTGCAGGTAAGCCGGAGCTTTCACTTCAAGATCACCGACGAAACCGTGACCATCTGGTAACAAACGATTGCACCACTAAAACCGATTGCCATGCACCAACACAAGCCAACCTAGCCGTAAAAAAACGGAGAATGCGCCAACATTCTCCGCTGTTAAAATCTGAACAGAACTCTGCACGAGTAATTAATTCATCCTCTAACATTTCAATTCTAAATTATGAAAAATGAGGGATATGGGAGGGTTATGCCTTCTTATGCCACCATCACCAAATTTCTGCTGGTAATGAAACTGACGATCTTGCTGATTTGTTTTTTTTCACTGCAAACCATAGCAAACGACGGCCGGGCCCAGGAGCGCATCACGCTGAACTTGGAAAACACGTCGTTGAAAAAGGTGTTCAAGGCAATTGAAAAAGAAACGGTGTTCCGTTTTGTTTATAACGATGATCTGCTGCCGCAGCATAAGATCAGCATCCGGGTAAAAGAAGAAGGGCTGGATGCAGTAATGAAAAAGCTGTTGAACAACACGGCTCTTTCGTTCCGTGTAATGAGCTCCAACCTGGTAGTGGTTTCAGGCGATGCCACCAACGATGCACATGATGTGCGGGGCGTTGTTACCGATGCTGCCGGCAAACCTCTCTCCGGCGTAAGCGTGCTGGAAAAAGGCACCAATAACGGCACCACCACCGCCGACAATGGATCATTTCAACTGACTACAAATTCATCGCGGGCCGTGCTGGTGATCAGCATTGTGGGCTACACGCCACAAGAGGTGCCGGTAAATGGCCAAGCCAGTATTTCGGTAAAATTGGCCGAAGCCAATAACCAAATGGCCGACGTGGTAGTGGTGGGCTATGGCACGCAGCGCAAAGGCAGCGTAGTTGGCGCCATTTCTACGGTAAAAGTAGCCGATGTAAAAAGCGCTGCGCCCCGTTCGCTCAACAACGCACTGGCCGGTAAAGTGGCCGGTGTAATTTCGGTGCAGCGCAGCGGTGAGCCTGGTTATGATGATGCACAATTCTGGATTAGGGGCGTGAGCACATTTGGCGCCGGTGCCAATCCATTGGTGCTGGTTGATGGTGTTGAGCGTCCGCTGAACAACATCGAGCCGGAAGAGATCGAATCTTTTTCGGTGTTGAAAGATGCTGCTGCAACCGCCATTTATGGCATCCGTGGTGCAAATGGTGTGATACTGGTTACAACACGGCGGGGTTCAAAGGAAAAACCAAATATCAGCTTTAAAATTGAGCGGGGTATTTCGGCGCCTACCCGTGTGCCCGAGTTTGTGGATGCCCCTACTTACCTCAACCTGTACAACGAGGCGCAACTGGCTTCCAACCCCAATTTTGTAACGCCCTACACGCCTGAGATCATTGCAAAATATGCCTCCGGCGAAGACCCGTTGCTGTATCCCAACGTGGATTGGATCGACCTGATGATGAAGGACTACTCTAACCAAAGCCGCGCCAACCTGAACATCGCCGGTGGCGGTGATGTAGCCCGATATTTCGTGTCGGCCAGCTACTATTCCGAAGACGGCATTTGGAAAGGCGATAACCTGAATACTTACAATACCAATGCGGGTTTAAAGCGTTATAATTTCCGTGCAAATACCGACATCAACCTCAGTAAACGCACCGAGTTGAGCCTAGGCATTGGCGGCATTTTGGTGACCGGCAACTATCCCGGTACCGGTGCACCGGCAATCTGGCAGGGTGGCCCCAATGGTGGCAATGGTGGCGGTATGATGTATGCTACGCCGGTGGGCTATGCGCCTTATTATCCCAATCCGCAGGGCAATGGCATTGTGTATGGCGGTATCAATGGTGTGGAAAACCCATACGAATTGCTTACCGGTCGTGGCTTTGCCACGGAGTGGCGCAATACCATTCAATCGGACATTACCCTCAAACGCGACCTGTCGGATTTGGTAAAAGGCTTGCGCATCCAGGGCAAATTTGCATTTGATGGTTACAACCGGCATTTTATACAAAGAACCCGCGTGGCCGACCGATGGATTGCCACCGGCCGCGACCCCAACACTGGCGAACTGCTGCTGAACCGTTGGCTGGAAGGACAAAAAGACCTGGGCTTTGCACGCCAGTCGGGTGGTAACCGCCGCATGTACCTGCAGGCCGACCTGAACTACAACCGTACTTTTGGCGATCATACCGTTGGTGGCCTGCTGCTGTACAACGAGCAGGATTACCAGGATGGTGAAGCCAATGCTGCCATCGCTTCGCTGCCTTTTCGGTTACAGGGCCTCGTTAGTAGGGCCACCTATGCTTACCGAAACAAATATTTTCTTGAAGTAAGCGCCGGCTACAACGGTTCGGAGAACTTTAAAAAAGGAAAACGCTTTGGCTTTTTCCCTGCAGTTGCCGGCGGATGGGTAGTATCCGAAGAGGCGTTTTTTGAAAAAAATATCAAGGCAATTGAATACCTGAAACTGCGTGGCTCGTTTGGCGAAAAAGGCAACGACCAGATTGGTGGTCGCCGCTTTGCGTACCTCACCACTGTAGGAAACGGCAACGGCGGTTATCCATTTGGGTTAGATGGCAACAACGACATCGGCTCCCGTGGCGAAGACCAGTGGGGCGCCGACCTTACCTGGGAAGTGGAGCGGGAACTGAACCTTGGGTTTGAAATTCGTTTCCTGAAAGGATTTTACCTGCAGGCCGATTTCTTCAACCGCCACCGCCAGGGCATTTATGTGCAGCGCAACGATCTGCCTGCCCTGATGGGTTTGCAAAACAACCCGTTTGGCAACCTGGGCGAGTTTAAAAACAGGGGTGTGGACGGAACCCTGGAATACCGCAAAAAGCTGGGCAAGATAGACCTGACGCTGCGCGGCAATTACACCTATGCCCGCAACAACCTGATTGAAATGAACCAGCCCGACTGGATGTATCCTTACCTCAACCGCGAAGGCAAAAGACTGAACCAACCCTTTGGCCTCGTAGCGGAAGGTTTGTTTGTAGATGCAGCGGATATTGCCAAATCGCCCACACATTCGTTTGGCCCCGTACGTCCCGGCGATATCAAATACACCGATATCAATGGCGATGGCAAAATCGACAACAACGACCAGGTGGCTATTGGCAACCCATCCACACCCGAAGTGATCTATGGCTTTGGTACCACCATTGGCTACCGCGGCTTTGATCTTTCGCTGTTTTTCCAGGGTGGCGATAACATGGATTTTATGCTCGGGGGCATTGGCTTTTATCCGTTCCGCGAAGCCGGTTTCCGCGGCAGCGTAAGCAAGTATGCACTGGACCGCTGGACGGTTGATAGCCCAAGTCAGAACGTGTTGTTTCCACGCCTTTCCATGGGCCTCAATTCCAACAACACACAGCCCTCCACCTGGTGGCAGCGCGAAGCGTCGTACCTGCGCCTGAAGACTGCCGAACTGGGCTACACACTGCCCAAGAACCTGACACAAAGGGCCAGGATCAACACGTTCCGTGTGTATGTAAGCGGCTTCAATTTGCTTACCTGGAGTAAGTTCAAATACTGGGATCCTGAACTGGGCAGCGGCAACGGTGCGGCTTATCCCATTCAGCGCAATCTGTACTTAGGCTTAAACATGAACTTTTAATCCACTGGTTATGCAAATCCTGAAATCAAACATAAAATACCTGCTGCTGTTGCTGGCAGTACTCAACTTTTCGTGTAGGAAAGATTTCCTGGACAAACAGCCTGATGACATGCTGACGCTGGATCAGGTGTTCAACAACCGCCTGGAAGCGGAGCGCTACCTGCGCAATGTGTATTCTTTTTTACCCAACGAAATGGCGCCGTGGACCAACTTCTCGGGTATATCCGACGAAGGTGATATCCTGTTTGTGAACATGGAGCACAACGATATCAATAACGGCAACTGGAGCCCTGATCGAATCCCATTCAACGACTTCGGCGGTTTGTATCGCGGCATCCGTTCCGCTTCGGTTTTTCTTACCCGCATTGGCGAGTGCAATGAATGCGAGCAGCTGATTCCGGGCAGTAAAAAGCAATGGGCCGCCGAAGCAAAAGCGCTGCGTGCCTGGTATTACTTTTTGCTGATGCGCAAGTTTGGGCCGGTGGCTTTGGTAAAAGACATTCTGCCGGTAGATGTGGAATTGGGCGCTACGCAATTGGCCCGCAGCTCGTTCGACGAATGTGTGGCGTACATCATGGAAGAACTGGATGGCGCACAGGCGGCGCTGCCGCAAAAAGTGGCCGACACCCGCGAACTGGGCCGAGTAGATGGCCGCGTGGTGCAAGCCATGAAATCGAGGATTTTGCTGTATGCCGCCAGCCCGCTGTGGAACGGCAATACCGATTATAGCAACTTCAAAAATAGTGATGGCAAGCAACTGGTAAATACCACGTATGACGCGGACAAATGGAAGAAAGCAGCCGATGCTGCGAAACTGCTGATTGATATGATGCCCGAGGGTTTGTACAAAAAGAACACCAATGGCGTATTTGACCCGCTGGCTTCTTACCGCGATGTGTTTATTGATCGCTTCAACCAGGAAATAATCTGGGCTAGGCCTTCATCGGATTGGTGGAGTTGGCAAAAACACGCAGCACCGCGCCAGTTCAGGGGCTACAACGGTATGGCTGCCACGCAGCAGCAGGTAGATGCGTACTACATGGCCAATGGCCTGCAGATCAACGAGCCGGGCTCGGGATATGTGGAAGCTGGATTTTCTACCACCGATGGTAAATACACCAAAGCCGGTGCATGGAACATGTATGTAGGGAGGGAACCACGTTTTTACGCCACTATTACATACAACGGCGGTTACTGGCCTTCTAACTCCACACAGGGCAGCGGCGACCGGTTGCAGTTTTATTTCACCGGTTCATCAGGTAAAGGTGGCTCGCATGACTACAGCCCAACGGGTTACCTCATCTCGAAATTTACCAGCCCCAGCAGCAACCCACGCACCGACCAGTTTGTGATGAAGACCTGGAATTATTTCCGCCTCGCAGAGATCTATCTCAATTATGTAGAGGCGCTGAATGAGTACAGTCCTGGTCATGGCGATATCAAAAGATACCTCGATCTCATTCATGAACGGGCAGGCATACCCGCAATTCCTGCGGGCCTGGGCCAGGCCGAAATGCGGGAACGCATCCGGCTGGAACGCCGCATAGAACTGGCTTTTGAAGGCCACCGTGTGTTTGACAACCGCCGCTGGAAAATTGCCGAACAAACCGATGGCGGACCCATGTGGGGCATGAACGTAAACAAGGGCAACAGCTTTACCGATGTTTCCTTTTTTGAACGCACCGTGTTTGAAACCCGCGTGTTTCAAAGAAAGCACTACCTGTGGCCCATCCCCCAATCTGAAATGGACCGCAACAAAGCAATGGTTCAAAACCCCGGTTGGTAATTGCTAAAACAACAACAATGAAAAGCTTTATAAAAAACTATTTATTGCTTTGCCTGCCCGCCCTGTTGCTGTTGGGCACGGGCTGCAAAAAAGAAGAACTGGAAAAAGTAAAAGAACTGGCGCCGCCCAAAATTTACATCACCAATATTGTAGATGGCAGGATTGCCGTGAATGTAGATTCAAGGATTGTGTCGATTGATAAGGCGGCAAAAAAGATCACGGTTGCGCTGGGTGTCAACCGTTCTGGCTTGGCCGACAGGGAAGCCTATTCGGTTAAACTAACCGCTTCGGATGCAGGCTTGCCTGCCGATGTTACGCCGCTGGCGCCAACCGAATATGCGATTGTAGCAGCGGGCAAAGGTGGCAGCGTAGCCACGCTGGATATTCCGGCAGAAGAGTCCTCTGCTGCGTTTGCGGTAGAAGTGCCCAAGTCGGTGCTGGATGCGCATGCAGGTAAAAAGATCGGCGTTATGTTGTCTATTTCAGATCCGAGTAAGTATGAACTGAACGAAGCAATGTCCACCGCTGCACTCATCATTGATGTGGCTACGTTTGGCGAACGCCAGGTAGAAATAACCACGCGGTATTTGAAGAATCCAGGTGCGCCTTTTGCCCGTGCCGACCAGGGCGCCAGCAGCCGGTTTGGCATACTTGCCGACTGGATCAGTAATGATGCGGTAAAGAACATCGACAACCGCACCAAGGGCGGCTTCGACAGCTTTAATGGCGGTGCTTACTTGGCCATGGAACGCTGGGGCACACCCGAAATTCCGAACGGGAAAATTTACCAGACCATCAAATTGCCCCAGGGTAAATACCGCTTTGATGCGGATTTTGAAACGGCGGTTATTTCCAATCAATTGTTGCTTACTGTAGCTGCCGGTGCGGGTTTGCCTGATATCGACAACATCAGCCAGGCCATTGCTACTGCGCCATACAGTGCACCGCGGATGATGTTTGAGCTGCCTGCAGAACAGGAAGTGTCCATTGGTTTTTTGGGCAACCTTGTGAACGATGCACAGGCGTTCAGGGTGCGGTTTGTAAAGCTGTATAAATTTGAAAGTCCTTTTGATTGATGGGGGCAGTTAAACAATAAAACTAAATCAAGAATGCCCGCGGCACATTGCCGCGGGCATTCTTGATTTAGCGCACATTTTACTGCAAAAAATACAGCGCACAGCATGAATAAATTTTCAAATCCGTTGCCGATGGTATAAAATAAGTGTTAAGTTTACGCTTAACATTGGGTTCAACGTTTACTACGCAAAAACTGCACTGCTTGCAATATGAAAAAGATCGACGAATGTGAAGTGCGATTGCTGCAATTGAATGTGGCGCATCACCGCGATGAACATGCTTATAAAAAGCTGTTTTTATTTTATCATCCCACTTTATACCGGTTTGCCTACAGCATTTGCAAAAGCAACGAAGCTGCAGAAGAAATTGTGTCGGATGTAATGGTAAAGATCTGGACGATGAAGTCTGACCTTGCCGCGATCACAAACCTGCGGGTGTATCTGTTCAAAGCCATTCGCAACGCCACGTTCAACTACCTTGCACGCAACCAGAAATACAGCAGTACCCAAATAGAGCAGCTCAATATTGAACTCGACTCCAACCTGTACCAGCCCGAAGAAGCAGCATTGAAAAAAGAGCTGGCGCAAAAAGTAACGGCTGCCGTACAATCGCTGCCACCCAAATGCCAGATGGTGTATAAACTGGTGCGGGAAGATGGTTTTACTTATCGCGAAGTAGCGGCCATTATGGACATCTCTGAAAAAACAGTAGACCGCCACCTCAACATTGCATTGCACAAACTGATGGAGCACATGAGGTGTTACTTCAAAGTGTAACCAACTTGCACACCACTGCAGCAGCTTTCCTCATTTTTTATAAACGTTTATATGAAATATGCATTCATAGTTTTCATTCTATGCACCGCCGTGCCGCGTGTACTTGTAGCGCAGGACAGCGCTTACCTTTTTGCATACTTTACCGGCAACAGCAAGGCCGAAGAATCCATTCGTTTTGCATTGAGCAGTGATGGATACAATTACAGGGCGCTGAATAATAATGAGCCCATCATCTCATCACAACAAATCAGTGCTACCGGTGGCGTTCGCGACCCGCATATTTTGCGTGGCGCTGATGGTAAAACGTTTTACATGGTGGTCACCGATATGGTATCGGCCAATGGATGGAACTCGAACCGGGCCATGGTGCTGATGAAATCGACCGACCTGGTAAACTGGACGCACAGCGTGGTGAATATTCAAAAGCGTTTCCCGGGCAACGACAGTTTGTTGCGGGTGTGGGCACCACAAACCATTTACGATAGCAAGGCTGGCAAATACATGGTGTATTTCTCAATGAAACATGGTAACAGGCCGGATATCATTTACTACGCCTATGCCAACAAGGATTTTACTGACCTGGAATCGGAACCAAAGCAATTGTTTTTTCACCCGCAGAACACCTCCTGCATTGATGGCGATATCATTTATGCAATGGGCAAATACCATTTGTTTTTTAAAACGGAAGGCAGTGGTAATGGCATTAAAAAAGCAGTGTCGAAAAATCTTACAGAAGGATACACCATCGAGCAGGACCGCTACCTGCAACAAACAACTGAAGCGGTAGAAGGTGCCGGTGCATTTAAGCTGATTGGCAAAAACGAATGGATACTGATGTACGATGTGTACATGAAGGGCAAATACCAATTTACCCGCACCAAGGACCTGGAAAACTTTGCAGTGGTGGACCAGGAAGTAACCATGAATTTTCACCCGCGGCATGGAACAGTGATGGTGGTGTCGGCGGCAGAAGCAGCGGCATTGATGAAGCGCTGGGGTAAGCCTGCCGATGTATTGCAATCGGCCGGTGCAAAGGAAATCAAGCGGCTCAATATTGCATACGATTCAGCAAAGCGTACCGTGGTGTTGCCCGTGAAACCGGGCACCAAATTGAATGCGTTCAATCCGCAGTTCAATGCGCCGGCTGGTGTTGTTGTTAAACCCGCAGGTGCGCAGAATTTTGCAAAGGGGCCGGTACAATATTCCGTTGCCATTGAAAGCATGCCGGCACAAACTTTTAACGTAGCGGCCCGCACTTATCACAACCCTGTACTGGAGGGCTTTTATGCCGATCCGGATATCATTTACGCGGAGCAAACTGGCCGCTATTATCTCTACCCAACCAGTGATGGCTTCACCGGTTGGTCGGGTACTTATTTCAAAGCGTTTTCCTCCGCCGACCTGGTAAACTGGAAAGACGAAGGCGTGATTTTGGACTTGCAAAAAGATGTTAGCTGGGCCAAGCGCAATGCATGGGCGCCTTGTATTATTGAAAAGAAAATGGGTGGCAAGCACAAATATTTTTACTACTACACAGCTGCGCAAAAAATTGGTGTTGCAGTAGCCGATCATCCTGCCGGGCCGTTTGTAGATATGGGTAAGCCGCTAATTGCATCGAAGCCCGAAGGCGTAAAAGGCGGACAGGAAATTGATCCCGATGTTTTTACCGATCCCAAAACTGGTAAGTCGTACCTGTATTGGGGCAATGGATATATGGCAGGCGTGGAGCTGAACGAAGACATGGTATCAATCAAGCAGGAAACTATGAAGGTGTTGACGCCTGATGCAACTTTCCGCGAAGGTACGCATGTGTTGTACCGCAATGGTCGCTATTATTTTATGTGGAGCGAAGACGATACCCGCAGCGAAAATTATCGTGTTCGGTACGGCACTGCTGCAGGTCCGCTGGAGCCTATTTCAATACCCAAAGAAAACCTGGTGCTGGCGAAAAACAAGAGTGCTCATATTTATGCAACGGGCCACCATTCCACCATACAAGTGCCCGGCCGCGATGAATGGTATATTGTTTACCACCGCTTCAATTATCCCAAAGGCATTACCATGGGCGATGCGGCGGGTTATAACCGCGAAGTGTGTATTGATAAAATGGAATTTGCTGCGGACGGCTCCATCAAACCAATTACACCAACGCATGAAGGCATCAAGCCAATTGCTAAAAAGAAATGATTAGTGCAATGGCTTTTTTAAACTACAACGAAGCGGTTGCCAATGTGGTGCCGCTAAGTTTTATTTCGTAAGGCCATTGCTCTTCCGGTTGCTGGTTGTTGGCTCCATTTTGCCGGCCGCTGGCAACCGGCCAATGTTCCGTTGGTGCACCCATAACCACCAGCCATAAATGCGTGGTGTTTTTGGGTACGTTAAATGTTGCCGTGCCGTTTGCATCTTTATGCACTTTTGAGTATTCACGGCTGCCGTCTTTTTTATAGGCCACAAAACCATAACGCCATCCGGCTTTGTCGGTTTTTACATTGCTGAATGGCGCTGTGCCGGCAATGCCTTTAAACTGCATTGAAACCTTATTGCCATGTTGGGGCACAGCCAGTTGAATGCCGTTGTAGCCGTAGTTCTGCGGACAGTTTTTTTGCCCCACACGCAACCATCCACCGGCCACAGTATCCATCGCAGTTTTGTGTTGGTTGGCGTAAGGTTTGGCCACTGCTTCAATGCGTTTCAAATCCCAGGTAATAAAACGGCGGCATGCATCAAACATTTCATCGCTGAATGCTTCCTGGTTCAACCCCATTACTCTTTTATAGGTCATCACCGGGTCTTCGCCATCCTGCGTTGAGCGGGATAGTTTGCCAAAAAAATCAATACCGTGTTTGTTGGACCAATACTCCAGCACGTAAGGCGAGTGGTACATATTGGTGGGATGAAGAAATGCAAAATGTGTTTTCTTCAAAAAGTCTTTCAGGTGATAGTTTTCAAAAGTCATCCATTCGGGGTACACCTGCCACAGCAGGTACTGCGCCGACATTTCAGCGATGGGTCCGCGTGGTCCGGTGCCATTGTCGGCCCGCATGATGTATTGAAACGAATGCCCCAACTCGTGGGCCAGCGTACCGTATGGCATCTTGTTCATCCGGCCGGGTGGCGTCCACAACATGCCCACTTTGTTATCGGCGCCGCCGCCAAATGCAGTACCGCCTTCGCCGGGCAGCACATACAGCAACATCTTGTATTTATCGGTTAAGGAGTTGCCCTTTTGCACCAGCCTCAGGTCGTTTACATAAAAATTGTAAAACCGCTCCAACTCTTTTATGGCTTGCCGCGGGTCAAAGTGCTTTTGTTCGTTGGCGTTGGTCCATGGCTCGTTGCCAAGCTCTTTATGCCAAAAGATGGCAATATTGGGTCCTTCTATTTTGCGTGCAAAACTGTACTCGCTTTCGTTGTTGTTGTAATCGTTGTTTTCCGGGATGCGGTATGCCTTCTCGGGAATCAGCAATTCTTTTTCTGCAACATGACCGGCAACGCTAATTGGCGTTGCTTGTTCCTTTGGTGTATAAAAAGAAGTTGAACCCGTAGAAAAGGAAACAAGTAACAGCGCAAGGATTATTTTGTTGCATAACATGGGCAGGCAATTAAGCGTGTGTAAAAGCTATGGAATCAAATGTATTAGTTTGGACTGTTGGGTAAAAGCAGGAGCGAGCCACAAGTCAAAATCTGGGTTGTATTGGGCAAATGCCGGTGGTTTGTGCGGGCCGCTTGCAGTACCTGCATCAATGAGCAGGATAATTTTATGTAATCAAGTAAAGAATCGAAAGCAGCATTTCAATGAAAGTAGTTCTATTTGTTTGCCTACAATTTACACAATGGAGTAGGGGCAAAAAAATAGGACAAGGAAGGGTTGCTTCGCTTGTCCTACTCAGTTGAGCTACTAGGATTCGAACCTAGACAGACAGAACCAAAATCTGTAGTGCTACCGTTACACCATAGCTCAATCCGTATTGGGAGTGCAAAAATAAAGGGGTCGCAATAACTCTCCAAAACTTTTTCAAAAAACGCCCTAAAAAATTTCTTTTTTGGGCATAGCACCGTGCTGGTATTCAGTGCCATGTGTGCACTGCAGCAGCTTACACAGCTTTTACCAGGTAATAATTCTTTTTGCCTTTTTGCACCAGCAGGTACTGGCCGTGCAGCAACTGCGCCGCCGAAACGGTTTCGGCAACATCGGCAACTTTTTGCCGGTTGATGCTGACGCCACCATTCTGAATCATTTTGCGGGCTTCGCCGCGGCTGGGAAAAATTTTTGCGTCCGATAAAAAAGAAATGACATCCACACCAGCATTCAGGCTGTCCATCGGCACATCAATTTTCTGAATGCCTTCCATCGCCTCCAGGTCTGCAACGCTCAGGGCATCGGCCGGTGCATTTTGCTGCGCAAATAATTTATCCGTGGTTTCCACTGCCTTTTCAAATTCAGGCTCGCCATGAATGAAAATGGTCACCTCGCGGGCCAAAGCTTTTTGCAGCGTACGCTTGCCCGGATCCTGGCGGTGTTCAGCAATCAAGCCATCAATAGTATTTCGATCGAGCAAGGTAAAAATGCGGATCCATTTTTCTGCGTCTGCATCGGCGGCATTGAGCCAGAACTGGTAAAACTGGAACGGCGTGGTTTTTTCGGCGTCGAGCCAAACGTTGCCACCTTCGCTTTTGCCAAACTTGCCGCCGTCAGCCTTTGTGATCAGCGGGCAGGTAAACGCAAACGCTTCGCCGCCGGCTTTGCGGCGCACCAGCTCGGTGCCGGTGGTGATGTTGCCCCATTGGTCGGAGCCGCCCATTTGCAGCTTGACGCCTTTATTTTGGTACAGCCAGTAAAAATCGTAGCCCTGGATCAGCTGGTAGGTAAACTCGGTAAACGAAATGCCCGACTCGCCTTCGAGGCGTTTGCGAACACTGTCTTTGCTCATCATGTAGTTTACCGTAATGTGCTTGCCGGTATCGCGGATAAAGTCCAGAAACGAAATGCCTTTAAACCAATCGTAGTTATTGACCATTTCGGCGGCATTCGGCAGGGAGGCATCGAAATGAAGAAAACGTTGCAATTGAGATTTGATACCTTCCAAGTTTTTTTGCAACACCTCTTCGCTCAGCATGTGGCGTTCGGCGGCTTTAAAACTGGGATCGCCCACCATGCCGGTAGCACCGCCCACCAGCGCAATGGGTTTATGGCCCGCCCGCTGCAGGTGCACCAGCAACATGATGGGTACCAGGTTGCCAATATGCAGCGAGTCGGCGGTTGGGTCGAAGCCAATATAGCCGGTGGTCAGTTCTTTTTGCAGTTGTTCTTCGGTGCCCGGCATAGCGTCCTGCACCATGCCCCGCCACCGGAGTTCTTCCATCAGGTTGGTCATAAAAGGAAAAATTGTGCGGCAAAAGTAAGGAGGATCGGCGGGGTTGGCCCAATTGGCAGTGTACGTTTTGCAAAAGTGGGCGGCGTAGAAACAAGCGCCAGCTTTGAATAATGGGTGTTTTAATAGAGAAGAATCCTGCGCAGCGGCAGGAATGTATAAGAATAAATATAAAAATGAGTTTTTCCGTTATTTTTGATCGTCCAAATCCTTTGAAAAAAACAGGAAAGCCTGAAGCTTATCCGAAAACTGACAGCATGAAAAAGCCCATTCTGCTTTTTACCCTTTTCACCCTCTTTATTATTACGGATGGCGCCGCGCAATGGCGCAAGTATTCCAACGAATTTTTAAACATTGGTGCCGGTGCCCGCGGCCTGGGTATGGGCGGTGCACAAGTGGCCACCGTGCAGGATGCCACTGCCGGATACTGGAACCCCGCGGGGCTAGCAGGCGTGAAAGATGTGCCGCAGGTATCGGCCATGCACGCCGAGTATTTTGGCCAGATTGGCAAATACGATTACGGTGCCCTGGCCATCCCTATGAGCAACAACAAACGTACGCTGGGTATTTCGGCGCTGCGCTTTGCCGTGGATGATATCCCCAACACCCTGTTTTTAGTGGAACCCGATGGCACCATCAACTACAATAATATCTCTGCATTCAGTTCGGCCGACTATGGCTTTTTGGTATCGCTGGCGCAAAAATTAAAGGAAAGCGAAAACAAGAACGTGCACTTTGGTGTCAATGCAAAGGTCATTCACCGCAGCGTGGGCTCGTTTGCAAAAGCCTGGGGCTTTGGTGTAGATGTGGGCTTGCAGATCATCCAGGGTAAATGGCGTTTTGGCTTTGTGGGCCGCGACATTACCACCACTTTCAATACCTGGAACTTTACTTTCACCGAGCGGGAAAAAGAAGCCCTGTACCTCACCAATAACGATATCCCGGTAAAATCGACCGAGCTTACTGCGCCGCGCCTGGTGGCAGGTGTGGCCCGCCATTTTGCTTTGGGTAAAAAAATGGGGCTGCTGGCCGAAGCCAGTGCCGATATTACTTTTGACGGCCGCCGCAATACCGTGCTCAGCGCCGACCCGGTAAGCGTAGATCCAAAGCTGGGGCTGGAGCTTGATTTCAATAAAGTATTTTACCTGCGTGGTGGCATTAATAATTTTCAAAAAGCCTTAGCCGACGGCGACCTCACCAATCAAAAAAAGGTTTGGATTTACCAGCCTTCGGTAGGTGCCGGTTTCAATGTGCAAAATGTGCGGATTGATTATGCTTTTTCCAACCTGGCCAACCAAAGCAACCCTTTGTTTACGCATATCATTTCGCTGCAGCTCAACCTCACCAACGATAAAAAGAAGAAAGCCCAATAAAAGTCCGCACCCCAAAAATAAACTGCATGAAAAAGTTTCTGTTTGCCTTATTGACCCTTTGCTGCGGCATGCTGGCCTCGGCACAGGTTTACAATAACGAATGGATCGATCATTCCAAAACCTACTATAAAGTAAAAGTGGGCCGCAACGGCCTGCACCGAATTTCCAAAGCCGAACTGGATACTGTTGGTTTGGGCACTGTGCCCGCCGAGCATTTCCAGGTGTGGCGCAATGGGAGTGAAGTGCCCATTTTCACATCGGCACCAACCGGCGCACTGCCCAACGACGGCTTTATTGAATTTTATGGTGAACGAAATGATGGCGTGCCCGACAGGGCACTGTACCGGCGCCAGCATTACCAGCTAAACGATCGCATCAGCCTTTTTACCGATACCGCCATTTATTTTTTAACGGTAAATCCAACCGGCAACAATCGGCGGATCCAAGCGCAGACGAACGATCTTACCGGAAACACGCTGGCACCGCTGCCATATTTCACCTATACCCATGTGCAGAGTTACAACAACCAATTAAATGGTGGATATGCGGTAGATGTAGAAACGCAATACCTGTATTCATCAGCATATGATTTAGGCGAAGGATATACTTCGGCCAACATCGGTACTAATGCAACCAACAGCACTGCTTTGGGAAACCTGTTTGTTGCAACAACTGGTCCGGCAGCGCAATTCAAGATAACGGTGGCGGGTAGCCGCATTGCTTTGCGGCGTTACCGAGTTCGCATTAATGCCGATTCTGTTTTGGGTAACAGCGTGGATCATTTCAATTATGCTACTGATTCGGCAGAAGTGCCGCTGCGGTTGATATCGGGTACCACTAACAGTGTGCAAGTGACCAACCTCACCAATACCGCTTCTGACCGGATGGTGATTCACAAATTTGAATTGACCTACCCACGGCTGTTCAATTTTGGCAATGCTACCAACTTTGAATTTACATTGCCCGAAAGCAGTGTGCCGCGATATATCGAGATTACGAACTTCAACATTGGCGGCCAGCAGCCCGTGTTGCTCGATTTGGAAAACGGCCAACGATATTTAGGCAATACCGCTGTATCGGGTAAGGTGCGCATTCTGCTGCAACCGTCGGCCCGCCCTGGCCGGTTTGTTTTGTGCAGCCAGGCTGCAGCCCTAGTGACTCAGGTACCCACGCTTACCGAAAGAAAATTTGTTGATTATACTAGGGTGGAAAACCAGGGCGATTTCCTGATCATTTCCAACCAGCTCCTCTTCAACAATGGAGCTGGCACCAACATGGTTGAAGAATACCGCCAGTACCGCAGTTCCGCTGCAGGCGGCAGCCACAGTGCCCGCATTTATGATGTGGAAGAACTGGTAGACCAATTTGCTTTTGGTATTAAAAAGAATCCGCTGGGTATTCGGAATTTCATACTGTTTTCGCTGCAACGTTTTAGTGAAAAGCCAAAGCATGTGTTTTTGGTAGGCAAAGGCACTACATACAATGAGCAGCGATCCCGTGAAGCCAATCCACAAATCAACCAATTAAACCTGGTGCCGACATTTGGCAACCCGGCATCCGATATTTTGCTGGCTGCTGCACCGGGCACTGCAGTGCCATTGGTATCTATCGGCCGTCTGTCGGCGGTTTCGCCTGCTGAGATCACCGATTATTTGGCTAAAGTAAAGCAGTATGAGGCGGCCCAGGCCGCTCCTTCGCCAGATCCGGCAGTAATGACCTGGAAAAAGAATGTTGCACACATTATTGGATCCGGCGATCCGAATTTGCAGAATCGCTTAGAGGTACACATGGCCCAGTGTAAAGACATAATTAGCGATACATTGTGGGGAGCACAGGTTCATACGTTTACCAAAAAAACAGGCCAGAACGTAGAACAAATCAGTGACAAAGGATTGGAGCACCTTTTTGAAGAAGGCCTATCGCTCATTACATATTTTGGGCATTCATCAAACAGTGGTTTAGATTTTAATTTGGACAATCCCAGTGCATACAACAACACTGGAAAATACCCGCTCTTTGTAGCCCTGGGATGCCAGGCAGGTGGGATATTTGGTTTCAATGCAAACCGTTTTGCTGCGCAGGATGCTATTTCTGAAAAGTATGTATTGGCACCGCAAAAAGGCACGATTAGTTTTATTGCCAACTCCCATTTTGGTATTGTAAGTACGCTGCGTGTTTGGAACAACCAGTTTTACAAACAAATGTCGGTGAGCAGTTATGGTAAAACAATTGGCGAAACACTCACTGAAACGGCGATTAAAACTTTGGCTGAAACCATTAATGGAGAAGAGAACTTCTATGTTCGGGTAAATATTGAAGAATCCATTTTGCACGGCGACCCGGCAGTGAAATTGAACGTTGAAGCAAAGCCGGATTATGCCATCACAGAACCGATGGTAAAAGTAAATCCGACCTTTGTGTCGGTTGCGGAAACGGCGTTTAAACTAAATGTGGAGGTGCGCAACCTGGGTAAGGCCATTGCTCAAAAATGGGTGCTTTCCATCAAACGCAAATTACCCAATGGAACAGAAAAGGAAGTAATCCGCGATTCAGTAGATGCTCCCTTGCACACCAGTGTATTTGAATACAGCATTCCCATCGATGCGTTGCAGGATGTTGGTTTAAATAAATTAACCGTAACGGTTGATGCGGCGGAACAGGTGGCCGAGTTGTTTGAAACAAACAACAGCGTTACAAAAGATATATTTATTTACCAGGATGAAGCCCGCCCGATTTACCCCTACAATTTTGCTATTGTAAACAAGCCTGAGGTGCAGTTGGCATTTTCAACAGCCGATGCATTCAGTGCCCGCCGCAATTACCAGGTGGAGATGGATACCACTGAGTTGTTTAATTCCTCCGCCAAATGGAGTCAAACCGTCAGTTCTGTGGGAGGGGTAATTGAAGTAAAACCAAGTGTTAGCCTGCGCAACAATACGGTTTACTACTGGCGTGTTGGTGCGGTGCCCGATAGCGGAGATCTCCATTGGAATAGAAGTTCATTTATTTATATAGAGAATGGGGAAGCCGGGTTTAACCAGAGTCATTTGTATCAGCAATTGAAGTCTTCGACAGAAGGAGTGCTTCTAGACTCGGTGACTTCTAAGTGGACTTTTACTTATAATCGGAATGAAATATTGGTACGGAATGGGGTGTTTCCTAGTGCTGCTAGTGATGCCGGTGATTTCCTCGTTTCAATCAATAGTGATAACAGCCAAATTCGAAGTGTATGTGGGGTGTCAAATATCATAGTAAATGTAATTGACCCGAATACAATGAAGCCTTGGTTTAATGGTAATTCTGGGCAACAAGGAAGATTTGGCAGTGATGTTGTTTGCGGTCAGGATCGGGCATATAATTTTCAATTTAATATTTTGCAGCAATCAAGCCGGAAGAGTCTATTTGATTTTTTAAGTTCATTGCCAGACAAGTATTTAGTAATTGTACGCAACACATCGGGAACTGCAGTTTCCTCTAATTCCTACGCTAACCAATGGAAGGCAGATACGGCAACTTGGGGTAGCGGAAATAGCCTTTACCACATTCTTTATAAGAATGGATTTTCGCAGGTTGATTCCTTCAGCCGACCACGCTCATGGATTTTCATGTATAAGAAAAATGATGCGTCATTTTTTCAGCCAAAGTTTGTTATGAGCGAAGGGACCACGGATAAGATTCAATTGCTAACAACACCATTGTCCTTAAACTCCAGTGGACTTGTTACTTCGCCTACATTTGGACCGGCTAAAAGTTGGAAAAACTTTATTTGGAAGGGAGTGACTGATGACGCTTCTGATGTGGTTGAAGCTAAAATAGTGGGTATAACACCGAACGGAAGGATCGATACGTTGGTGAGAAATATCAAATTAACTGATACGCAAACAGATATATCAACTATAAATGCGGATTCTTATCCATCGGTACGATTGGTAATGAAAACAATGGATAGCACAGCATATACCCCATTCCAAATCGACTACTGGCGCCTTACCTACGATCCTGTACCAGAAGGCGCTGTAGCTCCCAACTTATTCTTCAATATGAAGGACTCCTTGGATGTTGGTGAAATGATTGACTTTAAATTAGCGTTTAAAAACTTGAGTGGAACGCCGTTCGACAGTTTGAAGATAAAGATGGTTGTGACGGACAAAAACAACGTGCCGCATCAATTGCCTATCCTGCGCCACAAGCCGTTGAGCGCGGGCGATACATTGCATGTGCGCTATCCCATTAACACGCAGCAGTTTGCCGGCATGAACATGTTGTATGTTCAGGTAAACCCGGATGCGGACCAGCCGGAACAATTTAGCTTCAACAACTTTATCTATCATTCGTTTTATGTGCAGGACGACCGGACTGCACCAGTAGTGGATGTTACCTTCGACAACGTTCGCATTTTGAACCGAGATATTGTTTCAGCAAAACCAGACATTCTGATCAAACTGACGGACGAATCGAAGCGACTGTTATTGAATGACACTGCGCTGTTCAAGGTGCAGGTGCGCAATTTGACCAGCAACGTTGTTCGCTCCTTTAGCTTTGGAACCGACACGCTGAAAATGAACCCAGCTACCGACCTGGACCAAAATGTAGCATCGGTAACCTTCAAGCCATATTTCGCGGAAGATGGAGAATACGAATTGATTGTTGCCGGCGAAGACAGAAGCGGTAACAAGGCAGGAAATGCAGATTATAGGGTGCAGTTTCAGGTCATCAACAAACCGATGATCTCAAATATGCTCAATTACCCCAATCCATTCACTACGTCAACAGCGTTTGTGTTCACACTCACTGGCACCGAAATTCCGCAGAACCTCAAAATTCAAATCCTGACGGTTACCGGCAAGGTGGTTCGCGAAATTACACGGCAGGAGTTGGGGCTTTTGCGAATTGGCCGCAACATCACCGAGTTCAAATGGGATGGCACCGACCAGTTCGGTCAAAAGCTGGGAAATGGTGTTTACCTGTACCGCGTGATTGCACAGTTGAACGGAAAACCGCTTGATAAATACAAAGCATCCGGCGACCAAACCGACCAGTATTTTAATAAAGGATATGGGAAAATGTACCTGATGCGGTAAAATATTTTTCTGTAAAATGTAAAAGTCCCGATTAATCGGGACTTTTACATTTTACAGAAAAAATACCTTAGTGCATTATGAAAAATAACAGTGGCTGCCATTTACTGCCGATTGTTGTTTTTCGACAATTTAAAAGACAGATACTATGGCGAAGATTGGAATAAACCTGACCACAGGAAGTTTACAGCAGAGTGATATAATTGTGGGCATTGACTTGGGCACCACCAACAGCCTTATTGCCATCATCCATCCCGATACAAAGGTGCCAACCGTACTTAAAGAGTTCGATGCGACATCTTTGGTGCCTTCCATTGTGCATTTTGCGCCAAACGGGCCGCTGACGGTAGGCGATGCCGCCAAAGAATTTTTAAGAACCGATCCCGCAAATACCATTTTTTCAGTAAAAAGATTGATGGGTAAATCATACGCCGACATTAATGAACATTCTCAAATGCTCGGCTATCAGGTGATCGATGATGGTTCGGACAATCTTGTAAAAATTGCAGTTGACGGGAAGTTTTATACACCCATCGAACTGTCTTCATTTATACTAAAAGCATTAAAAGATCGTGCAGAGCATATTTTAAAAACACCAATCAATAAGGCGGTGATAACTGTGCCTGCTTATTTCAACGATGCACAGCGGCAAGCAACACGTGATGCAGGCAAACTTGCTGGTTTGGATGTGTTGCGCATTGTAAACGAGCCGACGGCGGCAAGCCTTGCATATGGATTGGGGATTGGGCCTGATGAAAAAACTGTGGCAGTTTACGACTTGGGGGGCGGCACTTTCGATATATCGATTATGCGCATCACCAACGGTGTATTTGAAGTTCTTTCCACACATGGCGATACCTATCTCGGTGGAGATGATTTTGATGCCGCAATTGTGCAATATTGGATCCAGAAACTTGGATTAATAAAAATGGAAGTGGCGCAGAAATCACTTGCTCAGTCGTTGCGACTGTTAGCAGAACAAGCAAAAAAGCAATTGAGTATTTCGGATACTTTTACCGGAACAATTGATGGTGCAGCCGTAAGCCTCAGCCGAAAGGAGTTTGATCAACTGATACAGCCATTGGTGGAACGAACTATTGTAAGCTGTCGCAATGCAATAAAGGATGCGGGTGTGCTAGTGGAGGAAATCCAGGAAGTGGTAATGGTTGGCGGTTCGACACGTGTACCGCTAGTGAAAGAAAGTGTGGCCGCTTTTTTTGGCCGCGCTGTTCATGATGAGTTGAACCCTGATGAGGTGGTTGCACTTGGTGCAGCCATACAGGCAGATATTTTAGCAGGCAACAACAAAGATGTGTTATTGTTGGATGTGACACCATTGTCGCTCGGTATTGAAACAATGGGTGGTTTGATGGATGTATTGATTCCGCGCAACAATCGAATCCCCACCCGTGCAGGCAGGCAATACACTACGCAGAAAGATGGTCAGAGTGGTATGCGCATTTCTGTGTACCAAGGCGAACGTGACCTGGTGCAGGACAACCGCAAACTGGCGGAGTTTAGCTTAACTGGTATTCCAGGAATGCCTGCAGGACTTCCAAAAGTTGAAGTGTCGTTTTTGATTAATGCCGACGGTATTTTGCAGGTTACGGCAAAGGAATTAAGGAGCGGTGTGTTACAGTCGGTTGAGGTAAAGCCACAGTATGGGCTTACCGACCAGCAGGTGGAACAAATGCTGATGGAGTCCATCACGCATGCTAAAGAAGATATGGTACAACGTGCTCTTGTAGAAGCACAAACGGAAGGACGAATCTTGTTGGATACTACCAACGCATTTCTTATTAAGAATAATAGGTTTCTCTCTCAACAAGAACTAACTCAAACACAAGCAGCTATGGCTGATCTATTGGCTAAAATTAGCAATGGCGAAAAGGATGAAATTCAAACAGCTATTGAAGTGCTCAATAATATATCTAGGCCCTATGCAGAACGGTTGATGAATACTGCTATTGGTGAAGCTCTTCGAAATAAATCAATAAATTAGAAAGACCTTTGAATTGACTAATTGCATCGGTAATTGTCACAATTTTACGTGTCATATTATAACATAATTCTAAAAATATTTCTATGCCTTAGTGTTATAGCATGAATATGAGGTAACCCTTTTTTCTTTAAATGCATAAGTTGAAAGAATCAATAAAATTGGAAAAATTGAAAGTATAAAGCGATTGTGCCAATCATCACAAGCAAGCAAGGCTGAAAACATTGTTAATGATGCCATACAAAGTGCAAAAGCAATTACCGGTGCATCATGGTGGCGCCAATTCTTAATTCCAAAAGCTATTACTATATAGGTGGTATAGAAATAGAATGACAAAATCAAGTTGTGCCACTTTTCGAAATAAGGCCTAGTAACCCCCCAGAATGCAAAAAACCTTTTTATCATTAATGGAAAGTATAAGTCCCAATAATGTGTAACTACATAAAGAATTCCTTGAATCGAATTCTTCTCTATTGGTACTGAAAGCTGGTGCGGGGGGCTAATTGTAGGTACACCACAAATAATATGCGCCTCAGAAAATGGTAATAAAAAATCGAATGTACCTCCAATATTCAATGAAAGATTAATTAATATAGTAAAGAGCAAGAGAAAGAAAATTCCAACAAAAGTAAATATTTGGATAGCCCTTTTACGAAAGAATTTAAGTGTAATAAATATAAAAGTTGCGGCAATGAAGAATACACCTACTGGCCTTGTGAAATATAGTAGTATCAGTAACAAAATCACACCATAGATTTCAATAGAATATAAACGATTTATCTTCAATAATTTGGAAAAAAAAATGATAGAAAAGCTGAAATATAAAGATTCTGTAAAAAGATGGGTATTGTAAAGCTGGTAATAAACCATAGAAATAAACACGGCTGTTGTAATTGCAGCAATTTTTTTTCTTCCATTTAGCAATACTATTACCCTATAAAAACAAAATGTTGCATACGCGTTGACCCAAAGTTGAATAACCACTGGCAAAATTGGAAAAGTACCGGTCGTCTTAGAAAATGCAATTAAAAGTATCTGTACTGAATATAGGTAAAATTGTGGGGACATAAAATGCCCCTCTTTGACCAACAAGTCGGCATTAGCGATATACTTTATACTTTCATAATCCGTAACGATTCCAAAACGATAGAGGCAAATTGCGTTTACACTAAGCCACAAAAGTGCAAGTCCAAAGAATGTAAATTTTTGGGTAGCGTTGTATTTAGTGTGTGGTTTATTGTTCCCAACAGATGAATCGAGATCTTTCATATCATTTAAGTAAACGCTTCAAAGAGAGGAACGGCTTTTCAATAATTAAGTATGTTATTAAACTTAAAAGCAGGGTTAGCGTAAGGCTAATGATTCCAATGATAAATGGAATTTTAACCTGTAAATTAGATAGAATTTTTGCTGAGATCAAAAAGACAGGTATGTGTAATAAGTATGCGCTGTAGCTGACTTTACCAAGTAATATCAGTGGATTATGCTGGCTAAATGTATAGGATTTTAAGTAGTCGTTGTTTATGGTTATATAGATTAGCGCTGCGAAGCCTACTGCAGTTATACTGTAACCGAAAGTTCTCATGACAATACTGGCAGGATGTACATTCCCATAAAATATTACTACCGATAAAATAAGAACTACCCAAGCCAAAATGCAACTAACCGGTAACCATTTTGGAAGATTTATTTTATTTAATTGAATCAGGGACAGAAAGGATCCAGCAGCGAGGCTATCTAATCTCGTCAAGGTGTTATGATAATAATGTTCAAAAATGGAATGCTCTGCAGTAGCTACTATAAGCCTGAATAATAGGCTTGATGCGAAAATTGTAGCTATTAATTTTCCTAATTGATTTTTTTTTCCAAAAAATGAAATGGCAAATGGCCATATAATATAAAATTGTTCTTCAACCGCCACTGACCACAAGTGAACCAGGTAGGGCATAGAAGGCACTCCATCTCTCACATGAAGCCAGTTTTGAATAAAAGCCCAATACCATTGCTGGTGTATAGAGTAATATAAAAATGCTGAATTTTCCCCCTTTGATGAAAAAACATGGTTTCCAAATAGAAAGAATATGCCAATTACTGAATAGTAGAGTGGGAAAATTCGTAGTACCCTTTTTAAATAAAAGTGCAGGAAATATTTTGGCTTTTCTCTACTATTGAGTAATGAGTTTGTAATCAAAAACCCCGACAACACAAAAAAAAGGTCAACCCCCAACCAGCCAAATCGAAATAGCGGACAATAATCAAAGATGTGGTACAACAGGACAATTAGAATAGCAACCCCTCGAAATATATCTAGTAAAGGGATGTATTGATTTTTCGAAGTTAAAAAGATTAGGCTCATGAGGAAGTTTGTCCCTATACTCGGAAATTAATTCAGTAAAGTTTTATTCCTCAATATATACTTCCCCACCATATCAAATTCCAGATTCACCGCATCCCCTACTTGCAAATACTGCAAATTGGTATGTTCCCAAGTATAAGGTATAATAGCAACGGTCAATGAACTAGTTGTAACATTAAAAGCCGTCAAAGAAACCCCATTAATACAAATTGAGCCTTTTTCAATCACCAATGCAGCAAATTGTTCCGGAAAAGAAAATACCAACTCCCAACTGCCCTCCTTATTAGTAATGGAGGTGCAAACACCAGTTGTATCCACATGTCCCTGAACAAAATGTCCATCCAGCCTCGAAGAGGGGAGTAGGCTTCTTTCCAGGTTCACCTGTGTATCCTGCTGCCAGGTGGATAAAGTAGTTTTTTGCAAGGTTTCTTGAACGGCAGTCACCTGATACCGGTCGCCTGCAATAGCTTCCACCGTAAGGCAAACGCCATTATGTGCAACACTTTGATCTACTTTAAGTTCTTGTGTAATAGGGCTTTGTATCCAAAAACTTCGGTTGGTTCCTGATTCAGCAACCTCTTCTACACGGCCCAATGTTTCAATAATACCGGTAAACATGCCGCAAAAATCGGTTTTTTAGATTTTCTTTTGTCTGAAATTCAAAATAGGCTTTATCTTTGCCCCTCTTAAAAATAACCAAAGGAGGTATATAAGCATGCTCATCATCGATTCTAAAGACTGCGAAAACATCGACAAGGCCCTCAAGAAGTACAAAAAGAAATTTGAGAAAGCCAAGATCCTGTTGCAGTTGCGTGAACGCCAGTCTTTCACCAAGCCATCTGTACGTCGCAGGGGCCAGGTACTGAAGGCTGTCTACAAGCAGCAGATTGCCAGCGGCAAGCTCGAAGCTTAATTTACCTCTTCCCAAATATGTATTAGCTGCAAGGTATTCTTTACTTTGCAGCTATTCTTTTATGTACCTACCTCGCCCCGAATTAGCGGCATTTGTTCAGTACCTGCAGTTTGAAAAGCGCTTTTCGCCACATACACTGCGTGCCTACGAAAAAGACCTCACCGCTTTTTTCGATTTTGTGCAAACTGACTTTAGCGGCCTTTCCATCGGGCAGATCCATCACAGCCACATCCGGTCATGGTTGGTGGCACTGAAAAACAAGGACCAAAACACAGCCCGAACACTCAAACGGAAAATTGCTTCGCTGCGGGCTTTTTTTAAATATGCTGTAAAAACCGGTTTGGTGGCGCAGTCGCCAATGACCGGGGTAACAGCACCAAAAGTGGAAAAGCGGCTGCCGCAGTTTGTGGCAGAAGGGGATATGGATGCGCTGTTTGCGCCACACAACTTTTCCGACGACTGGGATGGTGAAACCGACCGCTTGTTGCTCCTGCTTTTTTACCAATGCGGGCTGCGCTTAAGTGAGGCCATTGGGTTGTCTGAAAAAAGCGTGGATGCGGCTAACGGCATGCTGAGGGTATTGGGTAAAGGGAGCAAAGAACGTCTGCTTCCCATCAGTGCTGCGCTGGTGGCAGAAATAAATGCTTACCTGAAAAAGAAGCATGCGGAGATGGAAGGCGTTGATCCAGCCAGGCTATTGGTGTCGGCAAAGGGAACAGCGCTGGCGCCACGCAATGTGTATAGCCGCGTAAAGGCCCACCTGAGCCGCGTTACCACTATTGATAAGCGCAGCCCACACGTATTGCGCCACTCATTTGCCACCCATCTTACCAACAATGGCGCCGACCTCAACGCGGTGAAAGAACTGCTGGGCCACAGCAGCCTGGCAGCCACGCAGGTGTATACCCATAATTCCATTGGCCGGCTTAAAGACATTTACCGCAAAGCCCATCCAAAAGCATAAAGTGAAATAGCGGAATCAACGCAACCCATTTTATCCAATCTTGCTATATCTAATTGATAGAGTATATCCCTTTGTGCACCTTCCTGCCTTCGTGTCTTCGTGGTTCAAAACCTGTAAATCTGGCGGCCTAAATTTTCCCTTATTCGTAAGAAAAATCCGCCTGCTTTTCTTGGTAAACTTACCGGCTTCATTTACCTTCAATGGGAACGGATAATTGCTGTTGCTAGTTCTTTCTTTTATTGTTAAACAGTCAAAACAGAGTTCTATGAATGTACACATCCAATCGCTTCATTTTGATGCTGACCAGAAATTGATTGATTTTGTTCAGAAAAGGCTGGAGAAACTGGCCACGTTTCATGATCGCATCATCAAAGTAGATGTTTTCCTGAAGCTGGATAATGTAGTACACACGATCAAAGACAAAGTAGTTGAGATCCGCGTACACGTACCGAAAGCCGATTTTTTTGTAAAATCCACCTCTAAAACATTTGAAACCTCGTTCGACGAAGCATTCGAATCGCTGGTAGCCCAGGTAAAAAGAAAAAAAGAAAAACAATACGCTTAAACTCATTGCATCCCGCCCCGAGAGGCGGGATTTTTTTTGCCCTTAAAAAAAATACTGCCGGGCTAAAAAAAGTTTATTTACTGTTTGTTTCTGAAGTTCAAATTCCTTTACCTTTGCCTTCCCAAAAACAAGGGGTAGTTCTTTAAAACAACAAAATTGCCGCTTTAGCTCAGCTGGTAGAGCAACTGATTTGTAATCAGTAGGTCGTTGGTTCGATTCCGACAAGCGGCTCTTTATTTTGTGCAAAATTTAGAAATTGGAAATACGAAGGAAATCACTTTTCTTCGTGCCCCCTAAGCTAAATAGCACAGAAAAAGGGCAGGTTCCAGAGCGGCCAAATGGGGCGGACTGTAAATCCGCTGTCTTTCGACTTCAGAGGTTCGAATCCTCTCCTGCCCACGTTCTTTGAAAGTTGACCAGTTCACAGTTCGTCAGTTCACTAGTTGGTTTTTAACCCGTGAACAATTGAACCTGTGCACTCGTAAACTTAACATGCGGGAGTAGCTCATTTGGTAGAGCGATAGCCTTCCAAGCTATAGGTGGCGAGTTCGAGCCTCGTCTCCCGCTCTCTGAAAAAGTTGACGGATGACAGATGATGATTGACAGTTTTCCTGTCGGCTTCCAACTGTCAACGGTTTTCAAGCCGTTGTAGCTCAGGGGTAGAGCACTTCCTTGGTAGGGAAGAGGTCGTGAGTTCGATTCTCACTAACGGCTCAGGTAGCAAAAGCAGTAGTGTTGATGAGCAGTGTTTCGAAAGAGGTGATTGCTCGGTAATAAGGTTAACATAAGCTGCATAGCGCTATAAATGTACAAGAGTGCGACGCAACAGAAGCCTGATGGATGTTCTGTTGCTCGGTTCAAAAAATTTATCCTTCGATGGGCCGCCAGGTGCTTCGGAGGTTTATTGTTTCAGGTAAATTTGTAACTCCACAACTAAAAACCCATAAGATGGCAAAAGAGAACTTTAAGCGGGATAAACCCCACGTTAACGTTGGTACCATCGGTCACGTTGACCATGGTAAAACCACTTTGACCGCTGCTATCACTACCATTTTGGCTTCAAAAGGTATGGCAGAAGCAAAAAAATACGATGAAATTGACGGTGCCCCCGAAGAGAAAGAGCGTGGTATCACCATCAACACTGCTCACGTAGAATATCAGACTGCCAACCGTCACTATGCTCACGTTGACTGCCCCGGTCACGCTGACTATGTGAAGAACATGATTACCGGTGCTGCGCAAATGGACGGTGCCATCCTAGTTGTGGCTGCTACTGATGGTCCTATGCCCCAAACCAAAGAGCACATCCTGCTGGCTCGTCAGGTAGGCGTTCCCCGTATCGTTGTTTTCATGAACAAGGTTGACCTGGTGGACGACGCTGAACTGCTGGAACTGGTGGAGATGGAAATTCGCGACCTGCTGAGCTCTTACGGCTTTGACGGCGACAACACTCCAATCATTCAAGGTTCTGCTACCGGCGCCCTGGCTGGCGAAGCACAATGGGTTGCTAAAGTAGAAGAGCTGATGGAAGCTGTTGATACTTACATTCCCCTGCCTCCTCGTCCGGTTGATATGCCGTTCCTGATGTCGGTAGAAGACGTATTCTCGATCACTGGTCGTGGTACTGTAGCTACTGGTCGTATTGAGCGTGGCCGTATCAAAGTTGGTGAGCCTGTAGAGATCGTAGGTCTGATGGATGCTCCCCTGACTTCAACTTGTACCGGTGTGGAAATGTTCCGCAAGCTCCTCGACGAAGGTGAAGCTGGTGATAACGCAGGTCTGCTGCTCCGTGGTATTGAGAAAACCCAGATCCGTCGCGGTATGGTTATCGTGAAGCCTGGTTCTATCACTCCGCACACCGATTTCAAAGGCGAAGTATACGTACTGAGCAAAGAAGAAGGCGGCCGTCACACTCCGTTCTTCAACAAATACCGCCCTCAGTTCTATTTCCGTACAACTGACGTAACTGGCGAGTGCTCTCTGCCAGAAGGTACTGAGATGGTAATGCCTGGTGACAACACCTCGCTGACTGTACACCTGATCCAACCCATCGCTATGGAAAAGGGTCTGAAATTCGCGATCCGCGAAGGTGGCCGTACAGTAGGTGCCGGTCAGGTAACTGAGATCCTGAAGTAAATAGTACGCAGTACTTAGTACGAAGATCAATAGCTTAGTACTTAGATGACGGTAAATCCACAGTCTGAGTACTAAGTACTTTATACTAAGTACTCTTTATACGGGTGTAGTTCAATGGCAGAATAGCGGTCTCCAAAACCGTTGATGGGAGTTCGAATCTCTCCACCCGTGCCCACAAACAATGTGCTAATGTGCTCCAAATTCCTCAGGGAAGTGCTACATTAGCACATTGGCATATTAGTACATTTGCAAAATATTTTATGAACAAGATTTCCAATTACTTCAGCGAATCGTACCGTGAGCTGACTGAAAAAGTAACCTGGCCCACATGGGAGCAACTGCAGCAAAGCACCATGATTGTGCTGGTGGCCACTCTGGTGATTACCGCCGTTATTTGGGTTATGGACTTTGTAGCTGCCGGCGGTTTGAACTTTATTTACGAACTGTTCTAATTAAATAGATGGAAGCAACAAGCCCCGAAAATATAAGCAACGAACAGCAGGCCGAAAACGTGCAGCCGGAAATTGTGCAGCCCGATAATACTAAATGGTATGTGCTGCGTGTGGTGAGCGGTAAGGAGCGGAAAGTAAAGGAATACCTGGATAAAGAAATTTCCCGCGACTGGTCGGATGCTGTGAAGCAGATTTTTTTGCCGGTAGAGAAGGTGTACAAAGTGCAGAATGGCAAAAAAGTAATGCGCGAACGCAACTACTATCCCGGCTACGTGATGGTGGAAATTACCAACGGCAAGTTGAGCGACGACCTGCGCGACCTGATCAAAAATACTACCAACGTTATTCATTTCCTGGGCAAAGACGATCCCATTGCCCTGCGCAAATCGGAAGTGAATAAAATGCTGGGCAAGATGGACGAGATGGCCGAAGCCGGTGGCGTAAGCATGAGCGAACCGTTCATTGTTGGCGAAACCATCAAGATCATCGAAGGGCCGTTCAACGACTTTAACGGTGTGATCGAAGAAGTAAACGACGAGAAGAAGAAATTGAAAGTAACTGTAAAGATCTTCGGTCGTTCTACACCGGTAGAGCTCAACTACATGCAGGTAGAAAAGCTGGGTTAAACAAAAATCATTTCATACTGAAAAAGCTGGTTCCTTTGGATCAGCTTTTTTTATGGACACCAATGAAGGAACAGGGTTTTACAATTAAGCAGATCGTTTGCGGTATAGCGGCACTGGTAGTGCTGTACCTGCTGTCGGTGATCATCAACCTGGGCATGATGGAGCTGGAAGGCGAGGAGCCACGCCGTGCCGTTGTGTCGCTGGAAATGATGTACTCCGGTAAATACCTGAACCCAACGCTGTTTGGCTGGCCTTACCTCAATAAGCCGCCCATCTTCAACTGGATACTTATTGGCAGCATGAAGCTGCTGCAGTCCATTTCCGAGGCAGCACTGCGGCTGCCATCACTGCTTATTTATGTGTTGTGGGCAGCAGTGCACTACCGTTTTTCCCGCGCCTATTTTTCCAAACACTTGGCATTGCTGTCGGCCTTTATGCAGCTGACTTGTGTAGACATCTATTTCTATGGACTGGCCAATGGCGCGGAGATCGACATATTTTATTCGTTTGTAGTGTATCTGCAGGCGGTGGCCATTTTTCACTTTTACCAAAAAAGGCAATGGCTGAACCTTTACCTGGCCTCATATGCGCTGTGCGCTGTTGGATTGCTTACTAAAGGTTTTCCTTCCATTGTTTTCCAGGGCCTCACGCTGATTGCGTTGTGTATTTATGCCCGTTCGGTCAGGCCGCTGTTCCGGTGGCAGCACCTCGCTGGCGGCTTGCTGTTTTTTATAATAGCCGGCTTGTATTTCTGGGGCTACAATGCTGGCGGCAATGCACAGCATCTGCTGGTAAATTTCCTCAATGAATCCCTGATGAAATCCGCCATCGGTGAGCGGTCAAGCAAGGTGTGGGAAAAAGCACTGGGCTACCCTGTGCTGGTGCTCAAACTACTGGCGCCTTGGTCTTTGCTACTGATTACGCTGGCGGTAAAAAGCGTTCGGCAACAGGTTTGGCAAAACCCGTTGGTGCGTTTTTCCATTTTATTTATTGCCTGCAACCTGTGGGTGTATTGGTTTACCGGCCAGCCTAAGGCCCGGTACATTTATATGTTCGTGACGTTTGCCACCACCATTTTTGTGCAGTTGTACCACAGCTATTTTGCCGGTAGGCAGCAGCAATTGTTGCGTTATTTGGGATGGGGCGGGTGGCTGTTTGTGCTCGCTGCTGCAGCGTTAGTGGTGCTTCCATTTGTTACCGATGTCAGTGGTGTCGAAGGTTTTGCCTGTGCGCTCCTCTTGGGTGCTTTTTGGTGGCAGTATTTCCGAACAAAGAGCAGCTTCAAAATATGGCTGTTCATTGGCGGTATTATGTTGCTCCGCCTCGTGTATGCGGTAGTATTTATTCCCATTCAGGATAGAGGCACAGCGCACTACGAAACGCCGATGAAACAGGCTGTTGCTGCATTAAAAGACCAGCCGCTGCATTACTGGGGGCCGGTTCAGCCGTTCCCGGTGGCCATTGATACAAAGGTGTTTTCCTGGAGGGGCGATACCATTTCGGTACCGCCGCTTATTCATCCGCAGGTGCCTTATTATTACCATAAACATTCGGGCAAGTTGCTACTGTACGATTCGGTGCGGGTTAGTGGCCGTAGTTATATTTCGTTTGACCGCGACTTGCAGGGCGGGCCGGTGGATTCAATATTTTCTTTCGGGGACAAAAGGGGCGGGGAGCGGATGGTGGTTTACCGGTTTCAATGATGATGGTGGAGTCCGTCTTGGTCATCCTAAGCGCAGTAAAGGATGTCAGTACGTTAACTGGGCAACTTCTGGAAAAAGCAAGACTGCTTCGTGGGTTTCCGGCTATTGTCAGCTCAGGTCCTTCGCTGTGCTCAGGATGACAGGGGCAATTGGCTCTGAAATATGATAATCGCTGCTCAAGGAAGAATGTAAACCATGAAGCAACTCTAGCGTCCCATTTTTCCTTAACAATCCCTTTTTACAACCTTCTTGGTAGTATTAGAAAAATATTTACCTTTGCGCCTCCCCAAAGAAGTTCTTTAATAAACCCGCTACCAAACCATCCGTTTGGCTGCGGTTGCAAGAGAGGAATTTGGGAGACAGACCCGTCGCTGAGATAGGCTGTCGCTTGAACCAATAAATCAGAACAAAATGGCAAAAGAAATCTCCGGCTATGTAAAGCTGCAGGTGAAGGGTGGCCAGGCCAACCCCGCACCTCCGATTGGTCCTGCGCTAGGTTCCAAGGGTGTTAACATCATGGAATTCTGCAAGCAGTTCAATGCCCGCACACAAGACAAAATGGGAAAAGTACTGCCTGTACTGCTCACCGTTTACACCGACAAGTCGTTCGACTTTGTTATCAAAACCCCTCCGGCTGCTATTCAGTTAAAGGATGCCGCCAAAATTCAATCAGGTTCAAAAGAGCCCAACCGTGCTAAAGTTGGTAAAGTATCCTGGGCACAGATCGAAGAGATCGCCAAGGATAAAATGCCCGACCTGAACGCGTTTACGCTGGAAAGCGCCATGAGCATGGTAGCCGGCACAGCCCGCAGCATGGGACTTACCGTAGAAGGTACTGCACCCTGGGAAAAATAAGTTTTTGAACCTCATTTAAAAAAGCTTGAATCATGGCTTTCATTCCTAAGAAAAGAAAAGCAGCCAACACTAAGGTGGATGCTAACAAAATATACTCGCTGAAGGAAGCTTCTTCGCTGGTGAAAGAAGTGAACACTACCAAATTCGACGCTTCTGTGGACATCCACATCCGCCTGGGTGTTGATCCTAAGAAAGCCGACCAGGCCATCCGCGGAACTGTTACCCTGCCACACGGCACCGGTAAAACCAAGCGTGTGCTGGTACTGTGCGGCCCCGACCAGGAAGCTGCTGCAAAAGGTGCAGGCGCCGACTTCGTAGGTCTGGACGAATTTGTACAAAAGATTGAAGGTGGCTGGACCGATGTGGACGTAATTGTGGCTACACCGGCTGTAATGCCTAAAATTGGTCGTCTGGGTAAAATCCTGGGTCCCCGCAACCTGATGCCAAACCCTAAGACCGGTACCGTTACCAACGATGTTGCCGCTGCGGTAACAGAAGTAAAGGGTGGAAAAATTGCGTTCAAGGTAGATAAAGCTGGTATCATCCACGCTTCGATCGGCCGCGTATCGTTTACCCCTGAGAAATTGACCGAGAACAGCCAGGAGCTGATCAACGCAATCATCAAGGCAAAGCCTTCTACTGCAAAAGGTACATACCTGAAGGGCCTGACCATGGCCAGCACCATGAGTCCCGGCATTACTGTGGATACCAAAGCATTTATTCACTAATCCTTCGACCAGTTCGGCAGGAACAAAATCTTTATCATGACTAAAGAGCAAAAGAACGAGATTATAGAAGTGTTGAAGGGTAAGTTTTCCCAGTACAACAACTTCTATGTTACCAATACAGAATCGCTCTCTGTAGAGCAGGTTTCCAAACTGCGCCGAGCTTGCTTCAGCAAGAACGTTGAGATGCGTGTGGCTAAAAACACCCTCATCAAAAAAGCGCTGGAATCGCTGGGCAACGAGCAATATGCAGGCATGTTCGATTCACTGAACAACGTAACAGCCCTCATGTTCTCCGAGAACCCTAAAGAGCCCGCTCTGATCCTTTCTACCTTCCGTCAGGAGTCGAAAGGTGAGAAGCCCGAGCTGAAGGCTGCCTTTATCAATGGCGATATTTACGCCGGCGACAACAACCTGGCTGCCCTCACTAAAATCAAGACCAAGAACGAGCTTATTGGCGAAGTTATCGGTCTGTTGCAATCGCCTGCTAAGCGTGTACTGGCTGCCTTGTTGCACCACCACGAGCAAAAAGCCGGCGGCGCAGAAGCTGCACCTGCAGAAGCACCAGCAGCTGAATAAGAAAGTACAGCTACAAGCTATTAGCTGCTAGCTTCAAGTAATAATTCACTTGCTGCTTAAGGCTGATAGCTTGCCGCTAAAAATAAACCCAGGCCTGAGGGTACAAACAAAAAGGCAAATTTTTTTAAACCTTCCGGCGGATCCCGCGTAAGGGGCGTGAAGTCGGAAAAAATTTAAACAACATGGCAGACGTTAAAGCACTTGCTGAACAACTGGTAGGCCTGACTGTAAAAGAAGTACAGGAACTGGCTGATTTTATGAAATCTGAATACGGCATCGAGCCTGCTGCTGCTACCGTAGTAGCTGGTCCTGCTGGTCCTGCTGCCGCTGCAGTAGAAGAAAAAACTTCTTTCGACGTAATCCTGAAATCTGCAGGTGGTTCTAAACTGAACGTAGTTAAGATCGTTAAAGATCTGACCGGTTTGGGCCTGAAAGAAGCAAAAGACCTGGTTGACGGCGCTCCGAAGCCCGTTAAAGAAGGTGTAGATAAAGCTACTGCCGAAGACATCGCTGCTAAGCTGAAAGAAGCTGGTGCTGATGTTGAAATCGCTTAATTGATTCTATCAATAGCATACAAAAGGGCTTTCCGAAAGGAAGGCCCTTTTTGTTGGGTTTCGGTTAGGCTTTGGCGTTATGATCATTATCGAAATGGCGAGCCTACGTCATTGCGAGGCGCCGCTTGGTGCTACAAATTATTATACACTACGGCGCCGAAGCAATCTCCTTAAACAGTGTAACAGCTTTGTGTTTCGATAAGCGAATCACTTTCTAGCCGGAGATTACTTCGGCGCACCAAACACAAACATCCACCAAGTTCATCCTGCGCCTCGCAATGATGGAGTGCAAAGGCACACCCATTACAACCCCAGATATGGCTTTATCTTTTCAAAGGTTGCTGCATCCAGGATCATGATGTTCTTAAGGTCATCCACCGATGCAAATGCCCCATGTTGCTCACGGTACGCCACAATCGCATTGGCCAATTTCCAATTAATATAAGGATGGCCGCTCAATACCTCTTTCGTTGCGGTGTTGATATTGATAGCTTGCAGAGCACCGCTTTCCACAACCAGCCGGCTCCTTATTTTTTGAAAAGTCGAATCTGGTAACCCAAATGTTTCACCCAACTGCTCCACCGAAGTGAACCCACCCAGCTTGCTGCGGAAGTTAACAATACGTGCCGCCAGTTTCGATCCAATACCAGGCAGTGCAATAAAAGCGCCTGTATCGGCAGTATTAATGTCAATGGTTTTAGGTGCTGTCTTTACAAACGGAGTTGGCGATGCCGCATATGCCGGTTCTTCCCACTTCTTTGCGGCCTGCGCCATTTGGATATATCCTTTCACCTGGTCGTAAAAACCGGGCGGCAAACCCCAGATTCTTGCCAGGTCCTGCGGTTTGTAAAAGCGGCCGCCTTTGCTTCGGTAATTGTTAATGGTGCGGATGGTTTTGTCCCTTAGGCCCAATTTGCGCCAGCCAGCTTCATCCAGCGTGTTGGGGTCAAACGCAAACAATTCGCCGGGGCGGAAGGCGTTTGCTTCGTCGGCTCGTTCAAAAGCGTATGACCGGTAATCTTCCGAAGGACCAACATTTGCCGGCACCTCTTTCAAACTGTCTGTTGCCAGTTGCGTGGCCTTGTCCAGCGGCTGCGGAATTTCCACTTGGTTGGGCGCCAGCAGGGGTAGCAAAAAGGCAAGGGCCAAAAGCAGCAGCAGGCCCATTACACCGGCACGATCTCTTTTGGAGAAATGGAGGTAGCCGGCCACCAATCGTTTCCAGCTCATAAGCAGTTGTTTTCAGAAATATAATATAAAAAAACTTCCGGTGCGGTTTTTGAGATGAATTAGCGCTTGTTGATAGGGGTAATTTGCTTACTTTTGCCCTCCTTAGTTTTGGCCAAAAACAATTTTGACGCAGCAAATAATGTCTAAGTGACTGACTTTCACCAGCTTTTATTTGAAAGAAAATAGAAGCAGGGAAAGTTTTTGCTCGTTTAAAACCTTAAACCGGTATTATTTAATATGCCTTCAACAACAATGAATCAGCGGGTCAATTTTGGTAAGATCGGGAATATAGCCGACACGCCTGACCTGCTCGCCGTTCAGATTCAGTCGTTTAAAGAGTTTTTTCAATTAGAGACCACTCCCGACAAGCGCAACGTAGAAGGTTTGTTTCGGGTGTTCAAGGAAAACTTTCCTATTACGGACACACGCAACATCTTCGTGCTGGAGTTTCTCGACTACTTTATCGATCCGCCCCGCTACACCATTGAAGAGTGTATGGAGCGTGGCCTTACTTACGCCGTGCCGCTGAAAGCCAAATTGCGCCTGAGTTGTAACGACGAAGAGCACATCGACTTCCAAACCATTGTTCAGGACGTGTTCCTGGGCAACATTCCTTATATGACCCCCCGCGGCACTTTTGTGATCAATGGTGCTGAGCGAGTGGTTGTATCTCAATTGCACCGTTCGCCGGGTGTGTTCTTTGGCCAGAGTGTGCACCCCAACGGTACTAAAATCTATTCTGCTCGTGTGATTCCTTTTAAAGGCGCATGGATGGAATTTGCGACCGACATCAACAACGTAATGTATGCGTACATCGACCGGAAGAAAAAGTTCCCGGTTACTACGCTGTTGCGTTCTATTGGTTTTGAAACGGACCGCGACATCCTGCAACTGTTTGGCATGGCCGATGAAGTGAAGGGCGAACGCAAAGCACTTCAGGAGCATGTGGGCAAACGCCTTGCAGCCCGTGTACTCCGCAGCTGGGTTGAAGATTTTGTAGATGAAGATACCGGTGAGGTTGTGTCGATCGAGCGGAACGAAGTAGTGCTGGAGCGTGACTCCGTGCTCGACGAAGAAGCCATTGATATGATTGCCGACATGGATGTAAAATCCGTGTTCCTGCAGCGCGAAGATGTGGGTGGTGACTACGCCATCATTTACAATACCCTGAACAAGGATACTTCCAACTCCGAGCTGGAAGCCGTTCAGGTAATCTACCGCCAGTTGCGCGGTGCCGATGCGCCGGACAACGAAACGGCTCGTGGCATCATCGACAAACTGTTTTTCTCCGACAAGCGTTACGACCTCGGCGAAGTAGGCCGTTACAAGATCAACCGCAAGTTGAACCTGAACGCCAAGCTGGAGCAAAAAACGTTGACGAAAGAAGATATTATCGAAATCATCAAATACCTGGTACGCCTTACAAACGGTAAAGCAGAGATCGATGACATCGATCACCTGTCTAACCGTCGTGTTCGTACCGTAGGCGAGCAGCTGTATGCGCAGTTCGGTGTTGGTTTGGCCCGTATGGCCCGTACCATCCGCGAACGCATGAACGTTCGGGACAACGAGGTATTTACGCCTGTTGACCTGATCAATGCACGTACGCTGTCGTCGGTGATCAATTCGTTCTTCGGTACCAGCCAGCTGTCGCAGTTCCTTGACCAAACCAACCCGCTGTCCGAAATCACGCACAAGCGTCGGATTTCCGCCCTCGGGCCTGGTGGTTTGAGCCGCGAACGTGCCGGCTTTGAGGTGCGTGACGTACACTACAGTCACTACGGCCGCCTGTGTACCATCGAAACACCGGAAGGACCAAACATCGGTCTGATCTCGACGCTTTGCGTACACGCCGCCATCAACGAAATGGGCTTTATTGAAACGCCTTACCGTAAAGTAACCAACGGTAAAGTGGACATGAAGCAACTGACGTTCCTGAGCGCCGAAGAAGAAGACAATGCAAAAATTGCCCAGGCAAATACGCCGCTGGATGAAAAGCACAATTTTGCAGAAGATAAAATTGTAAGCCGTGAAACCGGCGACTTCCCCATCCTCGACAAGAGCGAAGTGGAATACATGGACGTTGCCCCTAACCAAATCGTAGGTTTGTCCGCATCGCTGATTCCGTTCTTGGAGCACGATGATGCCAACCGTGCCCTGATGGGATCGAACATGCAACGCCAGGCGGTGCCGCTGCTGCGTCCTGATGTGCCCATTGTTGGTACTGGTTTGGAAGGTAAAGCTGCCCGTGATGCCCGCATTCAGATTCACGCTGAAGGTGAAGGTGTAGTTGAATTTGTGGATGCCAACGAAATTCATGTTCGGTACAACCGCAACGACGAGCAGCGTTTGGTTTCTTTTGAAGAAGACCTGAAAATTTACAAACTCACCAAGTTCATCAAAACCAACCAGGAAACCTCTATCAACCTGAAGCCTGCCGTGAAAAAAGGCCAGAAGGTTGCCGAAGGTGATTTCCTTACCGAAGGCTACGCTACTAAAGATGGTGAGCTGGCCCTGGGTAAAAACCTGAAAGTGGCATTCATGCCATGGAAAGGGTACAACTTCGAGGATGCCATCGTAATCTCGGAGCGGGTGGTTAAAGAAGACATGTTCACTTCGGTGCACATTTCGGAATACGAACTGGAAGTACGTGATACCAAACTGGGTGAAGAAGAACTGACCCCGGATATCCCCAACGTGTCGGAAGACGCTACCAAAGACCTGGACGAGAACGGTATCATCCGCATCGGTGCCCAGATCAAGGAAGGCGATATCATGATCGGTAAGATCACACCTAAAGGCGAATCTGATCCTACGCCGGAAGAAAAACTGCTCCGCGCCATCTTTGGCGACAAAGCGGGTGATGCTAAAGACGCTTCGCTGAAAGCACCCAACGGTGTGGAAGGTGTGGTGATCAACAAAAAGCTGTTCCAGCGTGCTAAAAAAGACAAGAACGCCAAGGTTCGTGAAAAAGCGGCCATCGAAAAACTGGAGCGCATCCACGAAAAGAATGTAAGCGATCTGAAAGAGGTGTTGCTGGATAAGCTGCTGACTTTGCTGAAAGAAAAGCCAAGCCAAAGCGTAAGCAACAACTTTGGAGAAGTGCTGATTGGTAAAGGCGCCCGGTTTACCCAAAAGAACCTGGCCCAGATCGATTATCAGAATGTAAACCCATTGGGTTGGACCGGCGACGCGAAAGTGGACGACCAGATCAACATTCTGCTGCACAACTTCAACATTAAATACAACGAGGAACTCGGTCGTTACAAACGTGAGAAGTTCAACATCTCCATTGGTGACGAACTGCCTGCAGGTGTATTGAAGCTGGCCAAAGTTTACATCGCTGTAAAGCGCAAGCTGAAAGTGGGTGATAAAATGGCGGGCCGCCACGGTAACAAAGGTATCGTTGCCAAGATCGTTCGTGCCGAAGACATGCCGTTCCTCGAGAATGGTGAGCCGGTAGATATTGTACTGAACCCGCTGGGTGTACCTTCCCGTATGAACCTGGGCCAGATCTATGAAACGGTTCTGGGTTGGGCAGGTATGAACCTGGGTACCAAGTTTGCCACACCAATTTTCGATGGTGCCAGCACCGAAGATATTGCGTCGTTCTGCGAACAAGCCGGTATCCCAATGTTTGGTCACACCTACCTGTATGATGGTGAAACCGGTGAACGCTTCCACCAGAAAGCAACCGTGGGTGTTATCTACATCATCAAACTGCACCACATGGTGGATGATAAAATGCACGCCCGTTCCATCGGACCATACTCACTCATCACGCAACAGCCCCTGGGTGGTAAAGCCCAGTTTGGTGGTCAGCGTTTTGGTGAAATGGAAGTGTGGGCACTGGAAGCATACGGTGCTGCCAACATCCTGCAGGAACTGCTTACCATCAAGTCGGACGATATCATTGGTCGTGCCAAGACCTATGAGGCCATCGTTAAGGGCGAGAACATTCCCCGCGCTGGCATTCCAGAGTCGTTCAACGTATTGGTGCACGAACTGCGTGGCCTGGGTCTGGACCTCAAGTTTGAATAAGCATTTTATAAAAAACATAGCAAAGCCGCTTCGAAAGAAGCGGCTTTTTTTGTGTTCAACAATGGGCAATTGCTGGCCTCTTTGCAACATTCAATTATTTTAATGTATACCAAAGTTTGTTGCGTAGTACATTTACCGAAACCTTAATGCACATGCAGAACCGTCGGAAATTTTTGGCGCAGGCCACTATGGCTGTTGCCGCAACTGGTATTGCAAACAACACTGTGAAAGCTGCCGATGCCGCCAATGGTAAATTCATACACCACGTTTATTTTTGGCTCAATAACCCCACCAGCACTGCCGACCGCGATAAGTTGGTTGAAGGGCTGCGGACACTGGTAAAAATCAAAGACATTCAAATGAGCCACATTGGTGTTCCTGCCGATACAAACCGCGAAGTAATTGATCGTTCCTATGCCGTATCGTGGCTGTTGGTGTTTGGCGATAAGGCTGCACAGGACCGCTACCAGGTAGACCCGGTACACCTTGATTTTGTAAAAAACTACAGCCACCTGTGGAAGAAAGTAGTGGTGTACGATTCGGTTGACGCCTAACGATACAAACCCTTTTTTTGCTACAGCAAAAACAATAAACCTAGTAAAACAAAAAGCTCCGATTGGAGCTTTTTGTTTTGTTGTAATGCTGAAAAAAAGATTGCGTTTACAAATGGCTTTACTTAAGGTTTCAATAAAAGTTACACTGCTATTTTTTATCGAGCAAAAATGACTTCAGCGCTTCGAAGCTCGGCTCCATCTTGATGCTTTGTTTTTCTTTTCCAAACAATCCTTGTATCGACTGTGGCACTTCAATCTTTTGCCCGGTTGCCTGCTCTACAGCCTCCGGAAACTTCACCGGGTGGGCGGTTTCAAGGATATATCCTTTTTGCGCCGGGTGCTGTTGCAGGTATCGCTCCAGCGATAAATATGCTACGGCGCCGTGCGGGTCCAGCACATAATTTTGTTCGCCAAAAACCCGCGCAATAGTGGCCTTGGTTTCCTCATCCGACACTGATGTGGCACTCAGTTTATTTTTAAGTGCAGCAAATTCGTTTTGAAAAATTTCCAGAATGCGTACGAAGTTGCTGGGGTCGCCTACATCCATTGCATTGGAAAGTGTGGCAACTGCTTCCTTTGCCGCATAGTTGCCCGATTGCAGGTATTGCGGCACAATATCGTTGGCATTGCAGGCCGCAATAAAATGCTGTACCGGCAACCCCGATTGTGCTGCCAGCACACCTGCGCAAATGTTGCCAAAGTTGCCGCTCGGTACACAAATTACCGGCGGGTTTTCTTTATCGGCCCACTGTTGCCATGCAAAGAAATAATACACTTGCTGCGGCAGCCAGCGTGCTACGTTGATGGAGTTGGCCGAAGTAAGAAACAGTTCTTTTTGCAAAGTATCGTCGGCAAAGGCCTGCTTAACCATGCGCTGGCAATCGTCAAAGCGGCCGGCCACTTCCAGCGCCGTCACGTTTTTACCCAGGGTTGTAAGCTGTAGCTCCTGCACCGGGCTTACCTTACCGGATGGATAAAGAATCACCACATCTACGCCTTCAACGCCGTAAAAGCCATTGGCAACAGCGCCGCCGGTATCGCCTGATGTGGCCACCAGCACCGTTACTTTTCCATTTTGGCCCTGCACAAAATAGCCAAGGCACCGGCTCATAAACCGGGCGCCCACATCTTTAAATGCCAGCGTTGGCCCGTGATACAACTCCAGCGATTGTATGTTTTCGGTTATGGGTACCAGTGGGAAATCAAACGCCACTGTTTCCGCAACAATGCGTTGCAGCTCGCTGCGCGGAATACTGTTGCCCACATAAGGCGCAATCACCTGCAATGCCACTTCTTCCTTGGAGTAAAAGTTGATCTCGTTGATAAAATCGTTGGGCAGAAATGGAATGTGCTCGGGAAAATACAAGCCTTTATCCGGGGCTTGTCCGTTGATGGTAGCGGTGCGGAAATCAACCGCGGGTGCTTGTTTATTGAGGCTGTGAAATTGCATGTTGCTGTTTGGAAAATGATTTGAAGGTTTAGATTTAGTGGTTTAGGTAAATAAGAAATGGTTTCCTAAACAACTACGGTAACGCCTTGTCCGTTTACCCGCGTTACATAAGTGTGGTGCTCCAACCCAATGCGCTGGTAAGTTTCTTGCATGATGTTGGACACGGCTTCGGCGGTATCTTTATCCTTGCTGAGCATAAAAATAGAAGGGCCTGAGCCTGAAATACCGCCACCCAATGCACCTGCTTCAATGGATTTTGATTTAACCTCGGCAAAGCCCGGAATTAAAATACTGCGCAGCGGCTCAATGATCACATCTTCCAGCGACCGGCCAATGAGGTCGTAATCCGATTTCATAAAACCCGCCACCAGGCCCGCAATATTGCCCCATTGCTTGATGGCGTCTTTCAGCAAAACTTCCTTGCGCAGGATCTGGCGTGCATCGGAGGTCTTTACTTCAATCTGCGGATGCACCACCGTTACATACAGCTCGGGTGCTGGTATGGAAATAATATCCAGTGGGTAAATGGAACGGATCAGCGTGATGCCTCCGTAAATGCAAGGCGCAATATTGTCGGCATGCTTTACACCTGATGCTACTTTTTCGCCAAAAAGCGCAAAGCGTACCAGGTCTTCTTTGCTAAAACGCAGGTTCAGCAAATGATTGGCGGCCACCACGGCACCAGCCGCACTGGCTGCACTGGAGCCAATGCCGCTGCCCGGTTTGATGGCTTTGTGGATGAGCACTTCAAATCCGATGGATTCGTCCAGCTCCTTGATCATTTCAACCAGCGGCGCACCGGCAGTGTTTTGCAACGGATCGGTGGGCAAGGGATAGCCATCGGCACTTTGAACGATTACTTTGCGTTCGTTCAGCAGCCGCACTTCCATGGTATCGTATGGTGCTTCCAGGCAAAGGCCCAGCACATCGAAGCCGCAAACAAGGTTGGCTACCGTTCCCGGCGCCTGTACTTTTATTGAAGTCATTGGGTTGGCTTTTGGCCGTTAGCTATTAGTTATTAGCTAATAGCATCGGGCAAGGAAAAGTTATTTCAGAAAAGCTAATAGCTAATGGCTAAAAGCTTGCAGCTTATTAAATCCTCGCCGCCCTGATCACATCGGCAAACACTCCTGATGCGGTTACCTCGGCACCGGCGCCGGCGCCTTTTACCACCATCGGTTGCTCGGTGTAACGGTTGGTGTAGAACAGCACAATATTGTCTTTGCCATAAAGATGGAAAAAGTCGTGTGCCGGGTCAATATGTTGCAGGCCCACTGCGGCTTTGCCATTGTGGTATTGCGCTACAAACTTCAGCTTTTTACCTTCCGCATTGGCCGTATCCAGCAGGCTTCTGAAATGCGGTTCCTGGCGTTCCATTTCGGCATAAAAATCTTCCACGCTGCCTTGCATGCAACTTTCCGGCATAAACGGCTGGTTGGTGATGTCTTCCATTTCCAGTTGCTCGCCGGCTTCCCTTGCTAGGATCAGGATCTTGCGGGCCACATCGGTACCGCTCAGGTCGAGCCGCGGGTCGGGCTCGGTATAGCCTTCTTCCTGCGCCTGCCGCACCACCTGTGCAAAGCTGCGGGTGCCGTCGTAATTGTTGAACACAAAATTGAGTGTGCCGCTGAGTACTGCCTGCATTTTTTGCACGGCATCGCCGCTGCGCAACAGGTCGTTGATGGTGCCAATGATGGGCAGACTTGCACCCACGTTTGTTTCAAAATGAAAGGCAGCGTTGTATTCGCGGGAAAGATCTTTGAGCTTGCGGTAATGTACATACGGTGATGAACAAGCGATTTTGTTGCACGCCACTACCGATATGCTACGCTCCAGCAACTGGTCATATATGGATGCCACTTGCGCATTGGCTGTTACATCTACAAACACGGAGTTGCGCAGGTTTTTTTCTTCAATTTTTTGCACAAACTGCTGCAACTCCATAGGCTCACCGCCGTCCAGTTGCGCTTTCCAGTTGTTTAAATCAATACCGTTATCGGCAAATAGCATTTTGCGGCTGTTGGCCAAGCCAATCAGGCGTATTTGCAGGTGCAGGTGTTGCTGCAGGTATTGCACCTGCTGCTGCATTTGCGCCAGCAATTTGCCGCCTACATTGCCGGTGCCAATCACAAAAAGGTTGACCTGCTTATAGGTTGTTTCAAAAAATGCCTCGTGCAACACGTTCACTGCTTTTTTTACATCGGCTGATGCGATCACGGCGGAAATATTTCGTTCTGATGAACCTTGAGCAATGGCCCGCACATTGATGCCGTTGCGGCCGATTGCAGCAAACATTTTTCCGCTGGTTCCGGCGTGGCTTTTCATATTGTCGCCCACTACGGCTATAATGGAAAGGCCGGTTTCAACCGACAGCGGGTTTACTTTGCCTGCTTCAATTTCAGGGTCGAAAGCCTTGTCCACGGCCAGTTTTGCTCTTTCGGCTGCGTTTTCGTTTACGCCCACGCAAATAGAGTGCTCCGACGATGCCTGCGTGATGAGTATCACGTTGATGTTGCTGTTGGCCAGTGCCTCAAACAAGCGTTTGCTAAAGCCCGGGATGCCCACCATGCTGCTGCCTTCCAGTGAAAGCAACGCAATATTGTTGATGCTGGAAATGCCGCGAATGGTATTGCCGTTGCCGGCCACTTCGGCTTTGATCACAGTGCCGTAATCGGCAGGTGCGAACGTATTTTTTACCCAAACCGGTATGCCTTTGTGCATCAGCGGCGATACGGTGGGCGGGTATATAACTTTTGCACCAAAATGCGACAACTCCATGGCTTCGTGGTAGGAGATCTGCACAATGGGGCGTGCATTGGTTACCAGCCTTGGGTCAGCGGTCATCATGCCTGATACGTCGGTCCAGATTTCCACTTCCGTTGCATTTAAGGCTGCGCCATAAATAGCCGCGGTATAGTCCGAGCCACCGCGACCCAGCGTGGTGGTTACACCTTGTTCATTGGCCGCTACAAAGCCCGGCGCAATAAAGAGTTGCGCATTTGCTGCCGCAAAATGGTCTTTGATTTTTTCTTCGGTTGCCGCTACATCAACGGTGGCGTTGGTAAACCTGCTGTCGGTTACAATCATTTGCCGCGAATCGATCCATTGGTTTTCCAATCCTTCCGATGCCCAGTAAGCTGAAATGATTTGCGAAGAAAGCAACTCGCCGTAGGCCAGCAGCTTATCGCGGGTACGATCCGAAAATTCGCCCAGCAGGAAAATGCCATTGCACAGGTCTTCCACTTCGTGGCATTGCTGCATCACACGGCTCAGCAGTGCGCTTTGGTGGGTGAGGGGCAGCAGGTTTTGTACCGCATCGAGGTGGCGTTGGGTTACTTCCTGCAGGTCTTGTTTATACGCTACATTGCCTTGGGCCGCCAGTGTGCCGCAGCGCAGCAGTGCATCGGTTACGCCACTCAGGGCCGATACCACCACCAGCGCTTTTCCCGTGGCCACTTTTTCCCGAACGATGGCTGTAACTTTCTTTATATTTTCAGCATGTGCCACCGAAGTGCCACCAAATTTTAATACAAACATTTGAGGGTATTTAAACAAACAGTTTGGTTACTGTATAAGCGTAATAAATTGGAGTGTTAACTCGGTATTCAGCGCAGGGGCCCAACAGGCAATATGACTACAGACAACCCTTTCGGGTTGTAATAATGGTGATGGTTGTAGTGCGGGCAATAGTCATAGTAAGGCCGGTTGCCGTAATGGAAGGAATGATATGGTGTGTAGAATAAAACACGTGGATAGAGTGCCAAGGTAAAGATTATTCAATAAACAGGCAAAATTTATAAAAATTATTTTATGAAATGCTGCCTTCGCTGTACTTTCATACGCTTGCAAGGATGCTGCCATATCAAATTAATGATTACTATTTCATCACTGAAAGGATAAACGTTCATGGATCACAACGCTTCCCGCGGATTGCAGCAGTTTAAAAACAGTGTCGGCATCAAGTTTCAACTGTACAATTCCCTATTTACTTCACTACCGTTTCACCGCATCGAAAAAACAGGTGTGCAGCTTTCGCTGTTGCTCAATCATTGCGAAGAAGGCTTTAAGAAAAAGCAAAGCCCGGAGCAGATCATCGATGATTTTTTCCAGCGCTATACCATGCTCTCCAGCCCACGCGAACAGATCGATGTGCTGTTTCGTTTTGTGCAATACGTGGAGCGGCAGGTGGTGCTGTTTGATGCACTGGAAGATGCTGCTTTTAAAGAAGTGCACGACATCAATGGTGCCGGCTCACTCAAGCACCTAGAAAGTGAAGTGCTGCAGACGGGCAGCGAAGAGGAGCTGTCTGAAAAGCTGAAAGACTTTGCCATCCGGCTGGTGCTTACGGCGCATCCCACGCAGTTTTATCCCGGCCCGGTATTGGGCATCATCCACGATCTTTCCAAAGCACTGTCCGATAATAATGCGCAGCTGGTAAACCTGCTGTTGCAGCAGTTGGGTAAAACGCCATTTTTCAAAAAACAAAAGCCCACACCTTATGATGAAGCAGTGAGCCTGGTGTGGTATTTAGAAAATATTTTTTACAACGCTGCAGGCCGCATTGTTACGTATTTAAAAGAGCGTTTCCCGCATGCACTTTCATCGCAAAATGCGGTGATCAATATGGGCTTTTGGCCCGGTGGCGACCGCGACGGCAACCCGAACGTAACCACCGAAACAACGCTGAAAGTGGCGGCAGCGCTGCGTTCCAGCGTGCTGAAATGTTATTATCTTGATGTGCGCAAGCTAAAGCGGCGGCTTACTTTCCGCGGGCTTGATGTGATCCTCATCGAGCTGGAAGAACGCCTGTACACCAACCTGTTTATACCGGGCCACCAGCTGGATATTTCCCGCGATTTTATTTTGGAAAAACTGCAGGCCATTCGTGATATACTGGTACACCAGCACAATGGTTTGTTCCTCAACCAGCTCGACCTGTTGATCAACAAAGTGCAGGTGTTCGGGATGCATTTTGCATCGCTGGACATCAGGCAGGACAGCGACAGCCACGGGCAGGTGCTGGAGGCCATTGCTGCAAAAGGCGCGGGGCTGCCCACCAATTATGCGCAACTTTCAGAAGAAGAGCAGGAGCGGTTACTCACCCAAATCAGCACCCCGGCCAACGCCGACAGCTTTGATGATCCGTTGGTAAAAGACACGCTGCTTTCGGTAGGTGCGGTAAAAACAATCCAACAGGAAAACGGCGAGCTGGGTTGCCATCGTTATATCATCAGCCAGTGCAACAAGGCCAGGAATGTGCTGGAAGTGTACGGATTGTTCCTGCTGGGTGGCTGGAAAAAAGCGGACATGTGTGTAGATATTGTGCCGCTGTTTGAAACCATCGATGACCTGCGCCATGCACCGGACATCATGCGCCGCCTGTACGAAAACGAAGATTATAAAAGCCACCTGCGCCTGCGCCGCAATACGCAAACCATCATGGTGGGCTTTTCGGATGGCACCAAAGATGGTGGCTACCTGATGGCCAATTGGAGCATTTACAAAGCAAAGGAAGAATTAACCCAGGTTTCTAAAGAATACGGCATCGATGTGGTGTTCTTTGATGGCCGTGGCGGTCCTCCTGCACGGGGCGGTGGCAAAACACATAAGTTTTATGCATCGATGGGCAAGAATATTTCCAATAAAGAAATACAACTGACTATTCAGGGCCAAACAGTTTCATCCAACTTTGGCACCATCGATTCGGCACAATTCAATATTGAGCAATTGCTTAATGCCGGTATTACCAATGATTTATTTCCACGCAAGGAGCGCCTGCTCGATGATGGCGATGTTGCCTTGATGCAGGAACTTGCAGACGAAGGCTTGAAATCGTACCAGGCGTTGAAAGAGCATCCGCTCTTTTTGCCATACCTGTCGCATGTAAGTCCATTGAAGTTTTACGCCGAAACCAACATCGGCAGCCGCCCGGCAAAACGTAGTGCTAATGCAAAGCTATCGCTGAAAGATTTGCGGGCCATTCCGTTCGTGGGTTCATGGAGCCAGCTCAAACAAAACGTGCCGGGTTATTACGGCGTGGGCAGTTCGCTGAAAGAGTTGGAAAGCCGCGGCAAGATGGGCCAATTGAAAGAACTGTATCGGTCGTCGCTTTTTTTTAAAACGCTTATTGATAACTGTGAGATGGCGATGCGTAAATGCTTTTTCCCCCTCACTGCATACCTGGCCGATGACCCACAGTTTGGTGAAATCTGGCGCATGATTTACGAAGAGTACGAGCTGACGCAGCGTTACATTTTGCAACTGACCGATAAGACCGAACTGATGGCCGATTACCCGGTGGACCAGTTGTCGATTCAAATGCGGGAACGCATCGTGTTGCCGCTTACTACCATCCAGCAATATGCCATTTGCGTGATCCGCAAAATTGAGGCAGGCCAGCATCCTGCCGAAGGCCGCGAATCGCTGGAAAGGCTGCTGGTGCGCTGTTCGTTTGGTATCATCAATGCCGGCCGCAACTCGGCTTAGCAGCGGATTTGCAATAGTTAAGGCTGCATTTTTTTATTGCTACACAAAAAATTAAGGGACACCAAATGGTGTCCCTTGTTTTGTTTTTCTCGATGTGAACCTTGGCTGCCTTAGAATGCGTATACCGCGGCAACCAGTGCGCTGGCAGTGCTTTTTTCAGCACCAATTTTGTCGCCTTTTGTATAGATGGCGGTATTTGCGTTTTCAAGACGGATTTCAGGAATGATGGTGAGTGGTCCTACTTTGAAGTTTGCAGAAAGTGTGTTGGAAAAAATGTTGGCTTCCGGTGCCGCTACCACGGCTTTCTCGTTGGAGAAATACTCGGTGCGCCAGGTGAGACCGAAGTTCTCGGTTGGATCTAAGTTGAAATAAAGCGCCGATCCCCACCATTTGCTGCCGTCGCCAAATTTGCCGCCATTTTCTTTTGCCTGCAGCGATTGTACGGTACCGTTATAGCCCATGCTAAACTTGTTGGAGATGGCACCGGTTACAGTAAGGTCAAACTGGTTCATGCGCTGGCCATCGCCTGGTTTGCCGCCCTGGTAGTTTACATACGCTTTCAACTTGTCGTCGATCATTGAAAGGCTGTATTGCGCAATCAAAAATTTGCGTGCAAAGTTGGCCGATTTCAAATCGGTGGGGTTGGTTACACCGATCATGAACCCGCTTTTACCCAAAGCAACATCGGCCTTGACGCCGGTGTGTGCAAACGGGCCGTACGAAAACATGTAGCTCATGCTGTAGTTGCGGTTCAGCGTGGGGTCTACCAGTTCGTAGCCCACATGCGTAGCCCAGCTACCAGCCGATAGTTTTACATTGGCCAGTGGGCTGTAGCTTACATAAGCCTGTTTGATTGCGAGCCTTGTTTTGTCATCGGCATAAGAAAATTCTTCGGCTCTTTTGCCAAAGCCAAGATCAGCCACCACGCCTACTTTACCAAAGCTGTGCTCCAGTTTTACCGAAGCCATGTTCAGTTCAAATGAGTTTTGCGAATTGGTAAACGAAGTGAAGTTGTTGAACTGGTCGGTGGCCTTTTTAGGGTTGCTCAGGTTAAAGCGATAGTACACATCTACGTACCCGGATATAGCTAATTTTGGTTGCGCCTCTGTTGAATCCTGAGCATTTACTTGTGTGCAGGTAGCCGCAGCAGCTACTGCTGAAAAGATTATTTTTCGTAACATTGATTTGGTTTTTACGTAAGTAGAAATTAAGGTGCAGCCCATTTGCCTGGATCAGAGGCTTATTCGGTGCTGTGCCTTTTTGTTTTGGTAAAACGGGGTACAAGTATTGTTTGGCAGGAAGTTGAAAAGGAGAAGGGCCCCAGTGGTTGTTGCCCTTCTGCCTTTAGATTGTATTCAGGGCGGGCATTAAATTTCAGAAAGTGCTTCTTCTTCGATCTTTCCTTTTTTATCAACCAGCAGTGTGCCTTGCAGGTATTTTTCGTCGTGCTGCGATGCATCCAGGCCCAGTTCTTCGTCTTCTGGTGCTACACGCAGCGGTTGGATCAGGTTTACAATTTTAAAGATGACAAACGACATGGCTACGCTGTAAGCCACCACAATGGCCAGTGCTTTTACCTGTGTCAGGAAGAAATCTACATTGCCATACATTAAGCCATCGGCGCCGGCCCCATTGATGGTTTTGGTAGCAAACACGCCAGTCAGCAACATACCTACCATACCGCCAATACCGTGGCAGGGAAATACGTCGAGGGTGTCGTCCAGTGTAGAGCGTTGTTTGTAGTAAACAGCGAGGTTAGAGATTACCGCGGCAACCACACCGATGGTGATGGATTGCGGAACAGCTACAAAACCAGCCGCAGGCGTAATGGCCACCAGGCCAACCACCGCACCGATGCAAAAGCCCAATACAGAAGGTTTTTTACCGCGCAGTACATCAAAGAACATCCAGGAAAGACCTGCGGCAGCAGCAGCCGTGTTGGTAGTGGCAAAAGCTGAAACAGCCAGTGCGTTGGCACCCAGTGCAGAACCTGCGTTGAAGCCAAACCAGCCAAACCACAGCAAACCGGTTCCAATCAGTACGTAAGGGATGTTTGCAGGCGGAATTTCTTTCTGCTCAAGATGCACCTGGCGGCGTTTCAACACAATGGCACCAACCAAAGCAGCGCACCCAGCAGAAATGTGCACAACGGTACCACCGGCAAAGTCAAGGGCACCCATTTGAAACAGGAAGCCGTCGGGGTGCCAGGTCCAGTGTGCTATAGGGGCATAGATCAGCAGGCTGAAAAGGGCTATAAATAAAACATAAGAAGTAAAACGGATGCGTTCGGCCACGGCACCTACCACCAGTCCGGGGGTGATGATGGCGAACATTAATTGGAACATGGCAAACAGTGCCAGTGGGATTGTAAACTTAGTGGCACCGCCAGCCAGTTCAGGAGCGCCGGACAGCACGTTTTTAAAAAACATAAACGTGGTAGGGTCGCCGATAAAGCCGCCAATTGAGTCGCCAAAGCAAAGGCTGAAACCAACTGTTACCCACAACACGCTTACCACGCCTGTGGCCACGATGCTTTTGATCATGGTAGAGATCACGTTCTTGCGGTGTACCATGCCACCGTAGAAAAATGCCAGACCGGGCGTCATCAGGAATACCAGGGCCGCCGCAACAATAATCCATGCAATATCGGCGCTATTATAAATTTTGCCACCATCGTCGAAAGTAGGGAGGGAGGGAACGAAGGCTGCGCCTAAGGCAATAACGCCCAGAATAAGGAAGGAAATGGAGCGTTTGAATTTAAGCATACACGTAGCAATTTTAAATTAAATAAATAACTATCTGTTCATTTCTATTACTAAATTAAATGTTAACGTGTTAATATTTATTAGTATAGACAGATATATTATTTCTTAATTTAAATGTCACCGCTGATAAGTGGCGATTTTAAATAATTTTGATTCGATGAAAAACGCTCAAAAACAAAAAAGCTGCAACAAGTGCAGCTTTTGAGTGAATTTTACAGTGTATTTTAAATTCTATAATGCTATCAAACTTTGGTCTTTTGACTCCAAAATGGAGTAACCCATCAGGTACTCGTCCACTTTGCGGGCACATTCCCGTCCTTCTGAGATTGCCCAAACCACTAGGCTCTGGCCGCGGCGCATATCGCCGGCAGTGAATATTTTACCGATCGAGGTCTGGTACGCTTTCTCCGAAGCTTTTACATTGCCCCGTTCGTCCAACTCTACGTCCAGTTGGGCCAGCAGTCCTTCTTTTTGTGGATGCACAAAACCCATGGCCAGCAGTGCCAGTTCGCAAGGCATTTCCCGCTCCGATCCCGGCACTTCTACAAAAGAAGCAGGGCGGCCGTCCTCAGTGATTTTCCATTCCAGGTCCACCACTTGCAAGGCCCGCAGGTTGCCTGCTTCGTCGCCTAAAAAGGCTTTGGTGGCTACGGCCCAGTGGCGCTCCACGCCCTCTTCATGCGAAGTGGAAGTTTTCAGTACCATGGGGTAGGTGGGCCAGGGCATCGATGCGGCACGGCTTTCGGGCGGCTTGGGCAGCAGCTCAAATTGTGCAATGGATTTGGCGCCATGCCGGTTGGATGTACCTACACAGTCGGAACCGGTATCACCGCCGCCAATCACGATCACGTTTTTGCCGGCAGCGTTGAGTTGTTCAGAAAAAATATTGCTTTCGATCTGGGGGTTTGCAAGTGGGTCGAGGCCGGCGTTGCGTTTGTTTTGCTGCTTTAAAAATTGCATGGCAAAATGAACGCCTTTCAGGTTGCGGCCGGGCACGGGCAAGTCGCGGGGCACGGTGGAGCCACCTGCCAGCACAATAGCATTGAATTCCCGCAGCAGGTCATTTACACTCACATTCACGCCTACATTGGCGTTGTATTTAAACACCACACCTTCCTGTTCCAGCAGTTCCACGCGGCGGTCGATCACCCATTTTTCCAGCTTGAAATCCGGAATGCCGTAGCGGAGCAGTCCGCCCGGGGCATCGTCGCGTTCAAAAACGGTAACCAGGTGACCCGCATAATTCAGTTGCGCAGCAGCGGCCATACCAGCGGGGCCGGAACCAATCACGGCTACTTTTTTGCCGGTGCGTACCAGTGGTGCTTTTGGTTTTACCAAGCCTTTTTCAAAAGCAATCTCAATGATGTGCTTTTCTATCTCCTCGATGGTAATGGGCGGCTGGTTGATGCCCAATACGCAGGCACTTTCGCAAGGGGCGGGACAAATGCGGCCGGTAAACTCGGGAAAGTTGTTGGTGAGGGAAAGTATTTCGTAGGCTTCTTCCCATGACTTGCGGTACACCGCATCGTTAAACTCCGGGATGATGTTGCCCAGCGGGCAGCCATTGTGGCAAAACGGAACACCGCAATCCATGCAGCGGGCTGCCTGTTTGTTGAGTTGCTGCTCGGAGTATCGCTCAATAAATTCGTTGTAATCCTGTACCCGCTCCGGCACAGGCCTTTTGGCCGGCAGTTCGCGAGTAAATTCCAAAAATCCTGTGGGCTTACCCATATTGAAGATGATGGTTGATAAATGATTGATGATGGTTTTCAAACCACAAAAACACGCTGGAGCGCTTGGCACTCCAGCGTGTTTTTGCGGTTCAAATATTTTTTACACTTTAACGGCCTGCGCTTTTGCCTGGAGCACTTTCTTATAATCGCGGGGAAACACTTTTACAAAATTGCGCAGCTGTGCGTCAAAGTCGTCGAGTACAAAGCGGGCAACGGTGCTGCCGGTGTAGGCAAAATGATTTTCGATCATGTTGCGCAGCTGCACTGCATCTTCGCTGCCAACTGGGTCGAGGTCTACCATTTCGTTGTTGCACAACGTGGCAAAATTGCCGGTTACATCGTACACGTAAGCAATGCCGCCACTCATGCCTGCTGCAAAGTTGCGTCCCGTATTACCCAGTATCACCACGCAGCCGCCGGTCATGTATTCGCAGCCATGGTCGCCAACGCCCTCTACTACGGCGGTTACGCCGGAGTTGCGTACCGCAAAGCGTTCGCCTGCTTTACCGCGGATGTATGCCGAGCCCGACGTGCCGCCATAAAAGGCCACGTTGCCGATGATGATGTTTTCCTCGGGCACAAAACCTGCGTCGGCCGAAGGGTACACCACCAGTTTGGCACCTGAAAGGCCTTTACCAAAATAATCATTGGCATCGCCTTCCAGTTCCAGCGTCAGTCCGTTGGTATTAAACGCACCAAAGCTTTGACCGGCGGTTCCCGTAAACTTGTAGTGGATGGTATCTTCCGGCAAGCCGGCTGCTTTATGTGTTTTCGAAATTTCGTTCGAAAGCATGGTGCCAATGCTGCGATCGGTGTTGATGCACTTAAATTCCTGGTACACTTTTTCGCCGCGTTCCAGGGCTGGTTTTGCTGCTTCAATCAGTTTCCAGTCCAGCACATTGGCAATACCGTGGTCCTGCTCTTCTTGTTTGTACAAACCGGTGTACAGCGAAGCGGGTTCTTTGTATAAAATCGGGGAAAGATCAAGCTTGCTGTATTTCCAGTGGCTTACGTCGTTGCGGGGTTCCAGGCAATCAACCTGGCCCACCATTTCATTGATGGTGCGGAAGCCAAGTTCAGCCATAATTTCCCGCAGTTCCTGCGTGATGAATTTGAAGAAATTCACTACGTGCTCCGCATCGCCGTTGAAGCGTTTGCGCAGCTCTGGATCTTGCGTGGCTACACCTACTGGGCAGGTGTTGAGGTGACATTTTCGCATCATGATGCAGCCTTCCACCACTAGTGCGGCAGTAGCAATGCCCCATTCTTCGGCACCCAGCAGGGTAGCAATGGCTATATCGCGGCCGGTTTTCATTTGGCCGTCGGCCTGCACCACCACGCGGCTGCGCAATTTATTTTTTACCAGGGTCTGGTGCGTTTCGGCAAGGCCCAGTTCCCAAGGCAAACCAGCATGTTTGATGGAGCTCAGCGGCGAAGCACCGGTGCCGCCATCGTGGCCAGCAATCAGCACTACATCGGCTTTTGCTTTGGTAACGCCGGCTGCAATGGTGCCCACGCCTGCTTTCGAAACTAATTTTACAGAAATGCGGGCGTCGCGGTTGGCATTTTTCAAATCAAAAATCAACTGCGCCAAATCTTCAATCGAGTAAATGTCGTGGTGCGGCGGTGGTGAGATCAAACCTACGCCAGGTGTGGCGTGGCGTACTTTACCGATCCACTCGTCCACTTTGTGGCCGGGCAGCTGGCCCCCTTCGCCGGGCTTGGCACCCTGCGCCATTTTGATTTGTAGCTCGTCGGCCATGGTGAGGTAGTAAGACGTTACGCCAAACCGGGCCGAGGCCACCTGTTTGATTGCCGAACGCATCGAGTCTCCGTTGGGCAGCCTTTCGTAGCGCAGTTCGTCTTCGCCACCTTCACCGGTATTGCTTTTACCGCCCAGGCGGTTCATGGCAATGGCCAGTGTACTGTGGGCTTCATGCGAAATGGAGCCAAACGACATAGCGCCGGTAGCAAAGCGTTTGTAAATATTCTCGGCCGATTCTACTTCGTCGATGGAAATAGAAGGGCGGTTGCGTTTGAACTGGAAGAGGCCGCGCAGTGTTGCCGCTTTTTCGGTTTGCTCATTTACCAGTTTCGAATATTTTTTGAACGTGTTGTAATCGTTCAGCCTCGTGCTGTATTGCAGCAGGTGAATGGTTTGCGGGTTGAACAGGTGGTATTCACCTTTGCGTTTCCACTGGTAAATGCCGCCAACGGGCAGGCGGTCAACCGGCAGTTCTTTTTGCGAAAATGCCAGGTTGTGTTTGGCCAAAGTTTCCCGTGCTATTTCGTCGAGGCCCATGCCTTCAATGCGGGAAACAGCGCCGGTAAAATATTTATCTACCACCGAACGGTTGATGCCGATAATCTCGAAGATCTGTGCACCCTGGTACGATTGCAGCGTGGAGATGCCCATTTTAGAGAACACCTTCAGCAGCCCTTCGTTAACCGCTTTTACATAATTTTTTTTCAGGTAATCGGGGTCGAGGTTTGTTTCCAGCAAGCCCTGCAGCTTCATGTCGCGGATGGACGAAAGCGCCAGGTATGGGTTGATGGCCGTGGCGCCAAAGGCAACCAGGCAGGCAAAATGATGCACTTCCCAGCAGTCGCCGGCTTCCACCACCAAGCCTACCTGTCCACGTTTTCCTTTACGGATCAGGTGATGGTGCACCGCCGCCGTTGCCAGCAAGGATGGAATGGGGGCGTGGTCGGAGTCGATGGCACGGTCGGAAAGGATCAGGACTTCAAAACCATCATCCACCGCATCTACTGCGTAGCGGCAAAGGCGCTCCAGGCCGCGTTGCAGCGAGCCGGGTTTGCCATCGGCGCGGAAATAAAGCTGCAGTGTTTTTGCCTGGAAAATGCCGGTATCGATCGAGCGGATTTTTTCCAGCTCGTGGTTGTTCAGGATGGGCTGTTTCAGCGCCACTGTGTGACAAGCAATGGGATCTTCCGTAAGCAAACTACCATTGTTGCCCACAAAAGTGGCCAGCGACATTACCAGCCGTTCGCGGATGGGATCGATGGGCGGGTTGGTAACCTGTGCAAACAGTTGTTTGAAATAAGAAGTGAGGTGCTGCGGCTGATCGCTCAGCACGGCCAGTGGCACGTCGGTACCCATCGAGCCAATGGGCTCCTTGCCGTCCAGCGCCATTGGCGCAATGATGTTTTCCAGATCCTCGGTGCTGTAGCCAAAAGCTTTTTGGTACTTAAACACCTGCTCATGCTCGAGGTGTGTAAAGGTTACGCGGGGCTCGGGCAACTCCTCGAGGCGGATCTTGTATTTGTTCAAAAACTCTGCATAAGGCTTTTGGCCGCAGATGGTTTGTTTTAATTCGTCGTCGGAAATGATGCGGCCCTGCTCCATGTCCACAACGAACATTTTGCCGGGCTGCAGGCGGCCTTTTTCAATCACGATTTTCGGGTCAACAGGCAGAGCGCCGGTTTCCGATGCCATAATTACGCGGTCGTCGTTGGTAACGGCGTAGCGGGATGGGCGCAAACCGTTGCGGTCGAGGGTGGCGCCAATGATTTTTCCGTCGGTAAACGAAATAGAGGCGGGGCCATCCCAAGGCTCCATAAAGGAAGCGTGGAATTCGTAAAATGCTTTTTTTACCGGGTCCATCAGGTCGTTGCCGTCCCATGCTTCGGGGATCAGCATCATCATCACATGCGGCAGCGACCGGCCGCAGAGCGCCAGCAGTTCAATCATGTTGTCGAGGCTGGCCGAGTCGGATTGTCCATCCGAAACGATCGGCAGCAGCATCTCCATTTCCTCGCGGGAAAAGTATGGCGTGGTAAAATTGCGTTCGTTAGTTTTCAACCAGTTCAGGTTGCCCTGCACCGTGTTGATCTCACCGTTGTGGGCAATAAAACGGAACGGCTGTGCCAGTTTCCAGGAGGGAAAAGTGTTGGTGGCAAAACGGCTGTGCACCAGGCCAAACGCCGAAACAACCCGCTTGTTTTGCAGGTCGGGAAAATAGCCACGCACCTGGTTGGAGGTAAGCTGGCCTTTGTACACCACGGTTTTGTACGAAAGCGATGCAATGTAAAACCCGATGTTGTCGCGCTTTACGGTATTGTTGATGAGGTGCGATGCATAATTGCGCAGCACAAACAATTTGCGTTCAAATTCTTCGGGGTTCGAAATATGGTCGGGCGATGCAATAAACACCTGCTCCATTTCGGGCTCTACCGAAAGGGCGGTGGCACCAATGCCATCCGGGTTAACGGGCACCTTGCGGTAAGCAATGATTTCGAGGCCCAGCTTTTCGGCAGCGCGGTTGAAAATGTCGCGGCATTCTTCCTTCAGCCTGATGTCTTTGGGGAAAAACAGGACGCCTACACCGTAGCGGCCAAATGAAGGCAGGTGTACGCCCAGTTTCACGCATTCGTCGAAGAAAAATTCATGAGGTGTCTGGATCATGATACCGGCGCCATCGCCGGTGTTGTTTTCGCAACCGCAGGCCCCGCGGTGCTCCATGTTTTCGAGGATGGTAAGGGCATCAGAAATATGCTGATGTGATTTGTGCCCTTTAATATTGGCCACAAAGCCAATGCCACAGGAGTCGCGTTCAAATGCGGGAGAATATAATCCGGTGTTGCCAGCCATACGCTTCATTGATATATTTAAAAAATTGTCGGTTGCCCGAAAAATCAGTCATTAATCATATGGTGGGGCAATCGCTTGAAATTACAACAAAAACAGCATTTCATTAAATAAAATATAGAAATGCGTGTGAAAAAAAGCGGATTCTTTAAAAGAAATGTCTTTTATGGTGATTAAACGAGGTAGCCGAAAAGGTTATCGTTCTTATTTAATTCGGTGTAGTTGATACCGTAATGGTTCATGTTGGTGAGCAGCACTTCATAATCGGTTTTCGATTGTAATTCAATGCCTACCAACGCAGGACCGGTTTCTTTGTTGTGCTTTTGCATGTACTCAAACCGCACAATGTCGTCGGTGGGGCCGAGTACATGGTTTACAAACTCTTTCAGTGCGCCGGGGCGCTGTGCAAAGCGGATGAGGAAATAATGCTTCAGCCCTTCATATTGCAGCGACCGTTCTTTGATCTCCTGCATGCGGGCAATATCGTTGTTCGATCCGCTGACCACGCATACCACGGTTTTGCCCCTGATTTCATCGGCGAAATGATCCAGTGCGGCAATGGACAATGCGCCGGCGGGCTCTACCACCAGTGCATCTTCGTTGTATAATTTAAGGATGGTGGAGCAAACTTGACCCTCGGCTACGAGGTGCATTTCGTCGAGCACTTCTTTGCAGATGGAAAAGGTGGTTTCACCCACACGTTTTACGGCAGCGCCGTCTACAAAGCGTTCAATGTTTTCTAACGTCACCGGATGGCCTGCATCCAGTGCGGTTTTCATCGATGGCGCACCTTCCGGTTCCAGCCCGATGATCTTTGTTTTGGGAGAAAAGTTTTTAAAATAACTACCCACGCCTGCGGCCAGTCCGCCGCCGCCAACCGGCACAAAAACATAATCAATGTCCGATTGGTCTTCGAGTATTTCCAACCCTACGGTTGCCTGGCCTTCAATGATGCGCAAGTCATCAAACGGGGGAATGAATGTAAGGCCGTTGGCCAGTGTGTATTCTTTTGCAGCCGCCGCGCAATCATCAAAAGTGTCGCCTATAAGTTTGATCTCGATAAAGCCTTCACCAAACATTTTGGTTTGCTGCACTTTTTGCTGCGGCGTGATGATGGGCATAAACACCACACCACGAATGCCTTTTTTGCGGCAGGAGTAAGCAAAGCCCTGTGCATGGTTGCCGGCCGATGCACACACAACACCGCGTTCGAGCTGCTCCTGCGGCAGCGATGCAATCATGTTGTAGGCACCGCGCAGTTTGTAAGAACGTACCACCTGCAGGTCTTCGCGTTTGAGCAGAATGGTGGCGCCATACTTACGGGACAAGTTGTGGCTGTAGGCCAGCGGTGTGCGGGTTACTACCTTTTTTAACCGCTCTGCTGCACCGGCAACATCCAGTGCGGGTAGGGTGTGGGTTGATGTCATTGATACTTTTTGGAAATCGTGAAACGTGAAAAGGCAAACGTGAAAAGTGGCGCTGCTAAAAGCACTGTGTCATACACATGCTGATCAGCGTTGCAGGTGTTGAACGGAGCGTCGCAACCAAAGTTTAATAGAAGCATTGCCGCTTGTTCAACAAACCATTTTATCTCTTCACGTTTGGCGTTTCACGTTTCACGAATATGATTTATGCTGTTGCGTCGGCTTCAACCTTTTGGTTTTCCGGACGCAGGCTGCGTACGGTTTTGCCGGCTTGCCACATTTCGCTTTCGCGCAGTTCTTTCAATTCTACTTCCAGTTTCTCGCGGTAGTCGGGCTGCGAGTTGGAGTCGATGGAACGTTGTGATTCTTTGCCGGTTTCCACGCTTTCATACAGTTCGCGGAAAACAGGGGCGGTAGCATCGCGGAACTTCTTCCACCAGTCCAGTGCACCGCGCTGAGCAGTAGTAGAGCAGTTGGCGTACATCCAGTCCATACCATTTTCGGCCACCAGCGGCATCAGGCTTTGGGTCAGCTCTTCAACGGTTTCGTTGAACGCTTCGGAAGGCGTGTGGCCTTTGTCGCGCAGTACCTGGTATTGCGCTGCAAAAATGCCCTGGATGGCGCCCATCAGGGTACCACGTTCGCCGGTAAGATCGGAGTATACTTCTTTGCGGAAATCGGTTTCGAACAGGTAGCCACTGCCTACAGCAATGCCCAGTGCAATAACCCGCTCTTTGGCGCGGCCGGTTGCATCCTGGTAAATGGCATACGAAGAGTTGAGGCCACGGCCCTGCAGGAACATGCGGCGCAGTGAGGTGCCCGAACCTTTAGGCGCTACCAGGAACACGTCCACATCAGACGGCGGGATGATGCCGGTTTGCTCGTTGAAGGTGATGCCAAAGCCATGCGAAAAATAAAGGGCTTTGCCAGGCGTGAGGTGCTTTTGCACGGTAGGCCACAGGGCAATCTGGGCGGCATCGCTCAGCAGGTAGCAAATGATGGTACCGCGTTGGAGCGCTTCTTCGATTTCAAAGAGTGTTTCGCCGGGTACAAAACCATCTGCGATGGCCTTATCCCAGGTCTTTGAATTTTTACGCTGGCCAACGATCACGTTGATGCCATTATCTTTTTGGTTGAGTGCCTGGCCGGGACCCTGAACACCGTAACCAATTACGGCTACTGTTTCATTTGCTAAAACCTGTTGTGCCTTGGAAAGCGGGAACTCGTCGCGGGTTACTACGTTTTCCTCAACACCACCGAAATTTAATTTTGCCATGGTTGATTGTTGTTTATGAGTGCTTGTGTTTTTGTTTAATCTGTAAATATCTCTAAGGAGAAAATTTCGGATTTGCGATTTCGAATTTCGGAAGGTGATCTCCAGGAGTACACTTGTTGTTTTTAATAAATCCGCATTCCGAAATCGTCAATCGTAAATCTGGTTTTACTGGTCAGGCCACTCCAAGTGGCCAGACCAGTAAAACCTCAATATCCTGTATCCGGAAACAGCGCTTCGCGCTGGCTCAGGTATTCATTTTCGATCACTTCTTCGCCGGGTTCGGCTTCTTCAAACTCTTTCAGTTTGTCGTGGAAACCTTTGCTGGCTTTGATGATGGCCACACGGGCGGTGCGTACAAACTCGATGAGGCCGTAGGGTGCTAGCACTTCCACCAATTTGTCGGTTTCTTCGCGGTGGCCGGTTGCTTCAAATACTGTGTAATCTTTGCGGATCACTACGGCACGGGCACCGTACTGGCGCAGCAGGCGTTCTACTTTTACCTTTTCGGCAATTTCGTCGGTAGGCACTTTATACAGTGCCATTTCCTGCCAAACAATTTCTTCCGGTGTATTGTAGTATGCTTTGAGCACTTCTACCTGCTTTTCGATCTGGCGTACCAGCTTGTGCACTACTTCTTCGGTTTCATCGATCACGATGGTGAAGCGGTGGATGCCTTCAATCTCGGAAGGAGAGGTGTTGAGCGAATCAATATTGATTTTGCGGCGCGAAAAAATAATGGCGATACGGTTGAGCAAGCCAATATGGTTTTCGGTATAAACGGTGATGGTATATTCCTGTTTCATGATGCCTTTGTTGAATGATGTGTTAGCCGATGAAGTGTGCGACGCAACCGGTGCTGAACAGTGCTACTGTAGCTGGCTACATAAAAGCGCTTATCCTTCGCCGTTACTTTCGCAGTTGGAGGACAAGGGACTACTGCAAGCGGATTTCCGATACGCTGCAACCTTGCGGCACCATCGGGAATACGTTGTTTTCTCTGCCCACCATTACTTCCAGTAAATACGATCCGTTGTGCTCCAGCATTGCTTTCAGGGCGGCTTTCAGACCTTCGCGCTGCGCCACTTTTTGCCCTTCAACGCCGTAGCTTTTTGCCAGCATCACAAAGTCGGGTGATGTGATGTTTACAAACGAATAGCGGCGGTCGTGAAACAGTTGCTGCCACTGCCGCACCATGCCCAAAAACTCGTTGTTGAGGATGAGGATCTTTACATTCACATCAAACTGCATGATGGTGCCCAACTCCTGTAGCGTCATTTGAAAACCGCCATCGCCGATGATGGCTACAACGGTACGCTGCGGTGCGCCGTACTTGGCGCCGATGGCAGCCGGCAGTGCAAAACCCATCGTACCGAGGCCGCCCGATGTTACATTGCTTTTGGAAGCGTTGAACTTGGCATAGCGACAGGCCACCATCTGGTGCTGGCCCACATCGGTTACAATTACCGCATCGCCGTTGGTGAGTTCGTTGAGGGCTTCCAGCACTTCGGCCATGCTCATGATCTCGGTGTCCGGGTTTTTCTCAGGCTGTATGCAAATCTGCTCTTCCTGGTTGCGGAACTCGTTGAACTTTTCGAGCCACTGCGGATACACTTTTTGCTCGATCAGCTCAGTAAGCAGCGGAAGTGTTTCTTTGCAATCGCCCCAAACCGGAACCGTTGCTTTTACATTCTTATCAATTTCGGCTGGGTCAATGTCCAGGTGGATCACTTTTGCCTGCTTAGCGTATTTGTCGAGGCGGCCGGTAACGCGGTCATCGAAACGCATGCCGATGGCAATGAGTACATCGCATTCGTTGGTGAGTACATTTGGGCCATAGTTGCCGTGCATGCCCAGCATGCCCACGTTCTGCGGATGGTCAGTGGGCAGTGCACTCAGGCCCATGATGGTCCAGGCAGCAGGAATGCCCGATTTTTCAACAAATTGTTTGAACTCTTTTTCAGCCTTGCCCAGGATGATGCCCTGGCCAAAAAGTATGAATGGTTTTTCTGCGCTGTTGATCAGTTTTGCCGCTTCCTCCACATATTCTTTGCGCACAATGGGTTTGGGGCGGTAGCTGCGAATATGGTTGCAAGGCGTGTAACCGCTGTAGGCAAATTTTTGCAGCTGCGCATTTTTGGTAATGTCAATCAGCACCGGGCCGGGCCTGCCGCTGCGGGCAATGTAAAACGCCTTGGCCATCACTTCCGGAATTTCGGAAGCATCGGTAACCTGGTAGTTCCATTTGGTTACCGGGGTGGTGATATTGATCACATCGGTTTCCTGGAAAGCATCGGTGCCCAGCAGGTGTGCAAACACCTGGCCGGTGATGCAAACCAGCGGCGTGCTGTCGATCTGTGCATCGGCCAGGCCGGTAACCAAGTTGGTGGCGCCGGGGCCGCTGGTGGCAAACACCACGCCTACCCGACCCGATGTGCGGGCATAGCCCTGGCCTGCATGGATGCCGCCCTGCTCGTGGCGCACTAGTATATGCTTGATCTTGTCGTTGTAATCGTACAGCGCATCATAAATAGGCATGATGGCGCCCCCGGGATATCCAAAAATGGTATCAACGCCTTCGGCAATGAGGGCTTCCAGCACAGCCACGGAGCCCGATACTTCCTGAAGGGGATTTGGGGTTTCGGCTGGCTGCTGAATTTCGGCGTTGAGTGTTTGCGTAGTCATATGCTACAAGTTTATGCGGTCAAGAAAGAAAATGATTTATGCTTCGTCGGTAACGCAACCGTTGGCGGCATTTTTTACGCTTTGTGCGTATTTAAAAAGCAGGCCTTTTGTTGCTTTTGGCTGCGGCTGCTGCCATTGTGCCCTGCGGCCCAACAACTCGCCGTCGCACAGTTTTACCGATATCGTATTGTTTACTGCATCGATGGTGATGGTGTCGCCATCCTGCACCAGTGCTATGTTGCCGCCTTCGTAGGCTTCGGGGGTAATGTGGCCCACCACAAAACCGTGGGTGCCGCCACTGAACCGGCCATCCGTAATGAGCGCTACCGATTTGCCCAAACCTGCGCCAATGATGGCCGATGTCGGTTTCAGCATTTCGGGCATGCCGGGTCCGCCTTTAGGTCCTACGTAGCGGATAACGACGACATCACCGGGTTGGACTCGGCCGCTTTGGATGCCGGCAATGAGTTCCTGCTCGCCATCAAATACACGGGCGGGGCCTTCAAAGCGTTCGCCTTCTTTGCCACTGATTTTTGCAACCGAGCCGCCTTCGGCCAGGTTGCCGTAAAGTATTTGCAAATGCCCTGATGCTTTCAAGGGTGTTTCCAGCGGCAGGATGATTTTTTGTGTTTCAAAATCTAGTTCCGGAACATCCGCCAGGTTTTCGGCTACGGTTTTACCGGTTACCGTAAGGCAGTCGCCATGCAGCAGACCTTTTTGCAACAGGTACTTCATTACTGCAGGCACACCGCCGTGTTGGTATAAATCCTGCATCAGGTATTTGCCGCTCGGTTTGAAATCGGCCAGCACCGGTGTGCGGTCACTGATCGCTTGTATGTCGTCCTGCGTCAGCGGCACATCCACGCTGCGGGCCATGGCAATCAGGTGCAGCACCGCGTTGGTAGAACCACCCAGCACAATGATGGTAACAATAGCGTTTTCAAAAGCCTTGCGGGTCATGATGTCCGAAGGCTTAATATCCCGCTCAAGCAACAAGCGGATGGCTTTGCCGGCTTCAAGGCATTCCTTTTTTTTATCTTCCGAAATAGCGGGGTTTGAAGAAGAATAAGGTAAGCTCATGCCCAGTGCTTCAATAGCTGCAGCCATTGTGTTGGCCGTGTACATACCGCCGCAGGCACCGGCGCCGGGGCAGGATGCTTTTACCACGCATTTAAAATCTTCAGGCGTGATGGTGCCGGCAATTTTTTGTCCCAATGCCTCAAACGCCGAAACAATGTTCAGGTCCTGGCCGTTGTGATGGCCAGGAGCAATGGTACCGCCATACACCATGATGGCAGGGCGGTTCAAGCGGCCCATGGCAATGATGGAACCAGGCATGTTTTTGTCGCAGCCAGGCAGTGCAATCACGCCATCGTAATATTGAGCGCCGCAAACAGCTTCAATGGAATCAGCAATTACATCACGGCTCACTAAAGAGTAGCGCATGCCATCGGTGCCGTTGCTCATGCCATCACTCACGCCAATGGTGTTGAAGATGAGGCCCACAAGATCGTTGTCCCAGGTGCCTTGCTTTACAATTTTAGCCAGGTCGTTGAGGTGCATGTTGCAGGTATTGCCATCGTAGCCCATGCTCACAATGCCTACCTGTGCCTTGTTCATGTCGTCATCGCTAAGGCCAATGCCATACAGCATGGCCTGTGCCGCGGGTTGGGTTTCGTCCTGCGTCAGCACACGGCTGTATTTGTTCAAAATGCCATTGCCTGCCTGTGGTGTTGTTGCGTCGCTCATTGTTTGTCTAAAATTTTGATGCAGTATGTTTCAAAAAAAACCGCCTTTCCAGTGGAGGCGGTTTTTATATGGTAGTAAAAAGTAAACGCCTCCAGTTTATGCCGGAATAATAATGACCACGATAGCAATAATGCTTACAGCTATATGTGCAATGGTGGAAATCATTTTCAAACCTTTAATCTGTAATTGTTATATGATGGTTGATTTGCGCAGCTCGATGTTGTTGCGATTCACTTCGGTGTTCACACGGTTGTGTACATAGTCGGCAATCAGCTCGCCGATGGTGGAAGTGAAATAATAGTTCACGCCATCAATGTCTTTTGTTACAAAGCCATTGCTCAATGCCCAAGCCACACCCGAACGTACGATTGCTGCTTCTTCGAGCAAGCCAAAATGCTCCAACATCATAGCTGCAGAAAGAATGGAACCGGTGGGGTTGGCAATGTCTTTACCTGCAGCTTGTGGATAAGAACCATGAATGGGCTCGAACAGCGCAGTAGCGGCACCCACCGAAGCAGAAGGCAACAAACCTAATGAACCGGAAATAACCGAAGCTTCATCGGAAAGAATATCGCCAAACATGTTCTCGGTCAACATTACATCGAACTGCTTGGGGTTAACGATGATCTGCATGGCCGCATTATCTACAAACAAAAAGTCAACCTGCACATCGCTGTACTGCGGTGCAATTTCCTGCACCACTTTACGCCACAAGCGTGATGTTTCCAACACGTTGGCTTTATCAACCAGCGTCAGTTTTTTGCGGCGCTGTTGTGCTGCTTTAAAAGCCAGATGCGCTATGCGTTCGATCTCGGGTTTGGAGTAAACACAGAGGTCGGAAGCTTCGCTATAATCGTCCGCGACTTTCTTTTCACCGAAATAAATGCCGCCGGTCAGTTCGCGGTAAATTACAAAGTCAACGTTCTCGAGTTGCTTTGCTTTCAACGGCGACAAGTGCTCCAGTGCAGGATAAGTATTTACCGGGCGGATGTTGGCAAACAGTTGCAGCGATTTGCGCAGCTTCAGAAGGCCTTGCTCCGGACGCACTTTTGCCGTGGGGTCGTTGTCGTATTTGGGATGGCCGATGGCGCCAAACAAAATCGCATCAGCATTGAGGCACACTTCGATGGTTTCATCGGGCAGCGGGTTGCCGGTTTTGTCAATAGCATCGGCACCCATCAGGCAATAAGTGTAATTGAACTGGTGGCCAAACTTCTCACCAATGGCATTCAGCACCCTGATTGATTGGGCGGTTACTTCCGGGCCAATACCATCACCGTTTATGACTGCAATATTTTTATTCACGTTTCGTATGTTTTTATTGAGCTCCAGGCTGGTAGCTTGTAGCTATATTCTTGCTGCTTGTGGCTGCCATCCTGTTGCTAGTTTCTCGCTGTTTCAAATGCCTCAATGTCACTCTTCATGCTCAGTAAATAATCAATGTCGTCGTATCCATTGAGCAGACAGGTTTTTTTATAATTGTTGATCTCAAACTGTTCCTGAGCACCAGTTTTATCGATGGTGATGGTTTGTGCTTCGAGGTCAACGGTCAAAGTTGCATCCGGGCCCTGTTCGAATATTTGTTGCAAAAAGCCTTCGCTAACCTGCACCGGCAGCACGCCGTTGTTGAGTGCATTGTTTTTAAAAATGTCGGCGAAAAATGACGACACCACTACTTTAAAACCATAATCCAGCACCGCCCATGCGGCATGTTCGCGGGAAGATCCACAACCAAAGTTTTTACCCGCTACTAATATTTCGCCGCGGTACAATGGGTTATTCAGAACGAAATCTTTTTTCGGCCTTGCTTCATCATCAGCCTCATAACGCCAGTCGCGAAAAAGGTTTTTGCCAAATCCATCGCGGGTGGTTGCTTTTAAAAAGCGAGCCGGAATGATCTGGTCGGTATCTACCTGCTCCAGTGGCAGCGGAACGAATGTGCTATGTACAATTCTAATGGGTTGCATTCAGTTTATCCTAAAAGTTCACGAACATCGGTTACTACTCCGGTGATGGCTGCGGCCGCTGCAGTGAGCGGGCTGGCCAACAGTGTGCGGGCACCGGCACCCTGCCTTCCTTCAAAGTTTCTGTTGGAAGTGGAAATGCAGTATTCACCTGCGGGCACTTTGTCTTCGTTCATGCCGAGGCATGCGCTGCATCCGGCCTGGCGTACTTCAAAGCCGGCGGCTTCGAATATTTTATCCAGCCCTTCGGCACGTACCTGCTCGGCTACTTGCTGCGAGCCGGGAACGATCATTACTTTAACGTTGTCGTTCTTGCGGCGGCCTTTTACCACATCGGCCACCAGGCGCAGGTCTTCAATACGGCTGTTGGTGCAGGAGCCAATAAATACATGTTGCACAGGCATGCCTTTAATGGCTTTACCTTCTTGCAGACCCATATATTCCAGCGCTTTTTTCAGGTTGCGTTTTTCGCCTTCCGAAAGTGTTTCGGTAGTTGGAATCGCATCGTTGATGCCTATGCCCAGGCCGGGGTTGGTGCCCCAGGTAATCATGGGTTCGATATCGGCTGCATTGATGTTGATCTCGTGATCAAACTTTGCATCCGCATCTGAATACAACTCTTTCCATTCGACCAGTTTTTTATCCCATGCTTCGCCTTTGGGGGCAAAAGTGCGGCCCTGCACATAGTCGAACGTGGTTTGGTCCGGAGCGATGAGTCCGCCGCGGGCTCCCATTTCGATGCTCATGTTGCAGACGGTCATGCGGCCTTCCATGCTCAGCGAGCGGATGGCCGAACCGGCATACTCCACAAAAAAGCCGGTGGCCCCGCTGGCAGAGATCTGCGCAATGATGTAGAGGATAATATCTTTTGCAACAACGCCTTTGGTTAGTTCGCCTTCAACGTTGATGCGCATCAACTTGGGTTTGCTTTGCATGAGGCATTGTGTAGCCAGCACCATTTCTACTTCCGATGTACCAATGCCAAATGCAATGGAACCAAACGCGCCATGCGTAGAAGTGTGGCTGTCGCCGCAAACAATGGTCATGCCTGGTTGGGTGAAGCCCAGTTCTGGCCCGATTACATGCACAATGCCTTGGTAGCGGTGACCAAGGCCGTATAATTCAATGCCGTGATTGGTGCAGTTCTCGATCAGTTTTTCCACCTGTTTGCGCGACAGTTCTTCGCGGATGGGCAGGTGTTGGTTGATGGTGGGTACGTTGTGGTCGGCGGTGGCTACGACCTGCTGTGGACGGGCCACGGGAATGCCTCTTTTCTCCAACCCGGCAAATGCCTGCGGAGATGTTACTTCGTGAATGAGGTGCTTGTCGATATACAACACGTCTGGTCCGCCTTCAATAGAGCGAACCACATGTTTTTCCCAAATTTTTTCTACTAAGGTCTTACCCATGGGGAGTGTGAAATATTGTTCTTTCGTGAAACGTGAAACGTCAATCGTGCATGGTCAATGTTGTTTTCACTATCAACTACCAACTGCCAACTATCATCTCAATCATCTACCATCCATCATCTTTCTACGCTACTACTGCTTCCTTCTGATATGCTTTCGAAATAGCGACCAGGTCGTCTTCCAGCACTTCTTTTTTAGCGTCGGCTACTTTCAGAAATTCCTGGTACAAAACGTCGATGTCGTTGCGGGTGTATTGAAATCCCAGTTTCTGCAGGCGGTGCGCCAAAGCACTGCGGCCGCTCCGGGCTGTGAGTACGATCTTGCTTTCTTCGGCGCCCACTTCTACGGGGTTGATGATCTCGTAGGTCTGCGCATCCTTCAAAAAGCCATCTTGGTGAATGCCGGACGAATGTGAAAATGCGTTGCCGCCAACAATGGCTTTGTTGGGCTGTACCGGCATGCGCATAACATCGCTGACCATGCGGCTCAGCGGGTTCAGCATTTTGGCGTTTACATTAGTGTACAGGCCAAGTTTGTGCTGTTGCAAAATCATCACCACTTCTTCCAGTGCAGTGTTGCCTGCACGTTCGCCAAGGCCGTTGATAGTGCACTCGATCTGGCGGGCACCGGCAATTACGCCAGCAATGGAGTTGGCGGTGGCCAACCCAAGGTCGTTGTGGCAATGACAGGAGAGGACCGCTTTATCTACATTGGGCACGTTGTTGACGAGATAAGCGATTTTTTCTCCGTACTGATGGGGCAAACAATAGCCAGTCGTATCTGGGATATTAACGGTAGTGGCGCCGGCTGCGATAACAGCCTCCACTACCCGGGCTAGAAATTCATTGTCGGTGCGGCCGGCATCTTCGGCATAAAACTCTACGTCGTCGGTAAAGTTGCGGGCCCATTTCACGGCCTGGATGGCACGCTGCAAAATCTCTTCGCGGGTAGCGTTGAATTTTGCTTTGATGTGCAGGTCGGATGTGCCGATACCGGTATGGATTCTTTTGCGGGCTGCGGGCTTTAGCGCCTCGCCGGCTACTTCAATATCTTTTTGCACCGCACGGCTGAGGCCGCAAACGGTTGCGTTTTTTACAATTTTAGCAATGGCATTTACCGACTCAAAATCGCCGGGAGAAGAAATAGGGAAACCCGCTTCAATAATGTCTACACCCAAAGCCTCGAGTTGGAGGGCCAGCTCAATTTTTTCGGAAGTATTCAGCTTACAGCCGGGTACTTGTTCGCCATCGCGCAGGGTAGTGTCGAAAATATAGACTTTGTTATCGGCCATAGAATAAAGTTCTTTTTCGCGAGGCGCCTCACGTGGGCCTGCTGCTTTTTGATGGTTTTCGTTTCAACGCCGGCGGGTTTAAAAAATGCCTGATCGAAACAATCAGGCCCATTCACCCTTAACATCTATTTCGGAGCGGAAAAATTTTAGAGCGGGCTGGTATTAACGATTGCTTGCTTATTATGAGAAACAGCCCGCTCTGATGTAAATGTAGCATGGCCTATTGGCGCAGCAGAACTAAAATATGGATTAATTTACATTGCTTAACTGTCCGGATTATCTATCTATATTATTGGTTTCCAATACATTTGTTCAAAAAGAATTACGATGCCCAACCGTTCTGCCGACCCTCTTTTTTTATTGGTCCGTTCTCTTTCGAAGAGCGAAAAGCGGAATTTTAAACTCTACTCCACCCGTAATTCATCGAACGAAGAACTAAAAGTGGTGCAGCTGTTCGATGCCATGGATAAACTGTCCGAATACGACGAAGCAGCCATTTTGAAAAAAGCACCCGGCATCTCCAAGCTGCAGTTGTCCAACACCAAAGCGCTGTTGTATAAACAAATACTGGCATCGCTGCGCCTGCTGGATAACGGCGCCGATATTGATATACAACTCCACGAGCAATTGGACTATGCCCGCATTTTGTATAAAAAAGGCCTGTACCACCAAAGCCTGAAGTTGCTGGATAAAATAAAAGATACTGCCCGGTCGCACAACCAGGTCACCATTATGGTGCAGGTTATTTCGCTGGAAAAAAAGATCGAATCGCTGCACATTACCCGCAGCATGCAGGACCGCGCCGACCAACTCACCTCCGAAGCCGATGCCGTAAACGGCCGCCTGGTGCTGATGACGCAGCTATCGAACCTGGCGCTGCAACTGTATAGCTGGTATATTAAAAACGGGCATGCCCGCAACGAGCGGGACGAGATTGTGCTGCAGGATTATTTTAAAAAACACCTGCCTAAAGACGCCGCAAAGGCAGCGGGCTTTTACGAAAAGCTGTACCTGTTTCAAAGCTATTGCTGGTATGCGTTCATTCGCCACGACTTTTTGATGTATTACCGCTATACGCAAAAATGGGTGGACCTTTTTCACGACCAGCCCTTCATGATCGATATTGATACGGCTAATTATATTAAAGGCATGCACAACCTGCTCAGTGCTCATTTCGACCTGGGCAACTATCCCAGGTTTCGGGAAGTGCTGCAGCAGTTTGAGGCTTTTGCCGAAAACAAATCCATTTCGGCCAGCGAAAACAACCGGATACAGGCTTTTGTATACCTCAATATCGGCCGCATCAACAAGCACTTTATGTGCGGCACTTTTCGCGAAGGTGTGCAGCTGATCCCGCAGATTGAAGAAAAGCTGAGCGACTACGGACTATACATGGACCGCCACCGGGTGCTGGTGTTTTATTACAAATTTGCCTCGCTGTATTTTGGCTGCGGTCAATACGAGCAGTCGATTGATTATTTAAATAAAATTATCAACTGGAAGACCGACCTCCGCAGCGACCTCCAGTGTTATGCCCGCCTGCTGCACCTGATTGCGCATTACGAATTGGGTAATTACGAGCTGCTGGAATACCTGATGAAATCGGTGTACCGCTTTATGTTGAAAATGGAAAACATCAGCGGGGTAGAGGAGGAGATCATGCGGTTTTTGCGTAAATCGCTGCAGCTATCGCGGTTCCAGGTAAAGGAGGAATTTCAAAAACTGCTGGAAAAACTGCGTGGCCTGGAACGCAACAAATATGAAACCCGCGCTTTCCTGTACCTCGATATTATTTCCTGGCTCGAGAGCAAGGTCCGCAATGTGGCCGTGATGGATGTAATCAGGGAGCGGTTTTTAAAGGAAACTAAAGTGCTGTAATTTGCTGTAGTCTCCTCATTATTATAATTTAATGAAAATCAATAATATAAATGTTGCAATGGAATATTAAGTGTACCTTACAACTGTTCTCAGAAACGCTTTGTAATCCTTTCAACTCCTGATTCGGGAGTTTCAATCCTTGCACCGGCTTTCTCCGAATTTTTACACAAAAAATTTAATTATGATAGCCCCGCAAGAATTAAGACTGGGAAATTGGGTACAAAAGGCCCACAACAACCAGAACCTGGCCATGGAGCAGGTAACTCAACTCACCTACCATACCGATGATCTTCAGCCCATTCCTATTTCTCCTGAGGTTTTGGAAGCTTCCGGTTTCAGCTTTCACACATACTTCAAGGTGTGGCAGCGCAACAAAGCCATATCGGGCACAGGTCCTGAAATGGAGTTGGATCGCGATTTTTGGCTGCTTGATTTTTCACACCACCGAGTAGGCGTTGAAATCAAAACCCTACACCAGTTGCAGAATCTTTTTTACCAACTGAAGGGAAGGGAACTAGAGGTATACCAACTGCAATCCCAAACCGCCTGACTTTTCTTTTTACAATAACACAACATGGCTTGCTGCCTTTCGGGGCAAACAGGCACATTCAATTATCAATATGAAAAAGTACAGCATGCTGACCTGCATTTTGTTGCTCTTCGGCCTTATGCCTGTAGGGGCGCAACAGTATAAAACACTTGCAGACACGCCAAATTTAAATAAAGAGTACGTGGCCTTAAGCAATGAAATAGCATCACTTACGGCCAAGCTGGAAATTGCCCGAAATAACCTTCCTGCGTACCAGACAAAGGCCAACGAATCGGCATCCGATGCCCGGCAGTCGGCATCCACTACTAGTACCATGGCGCAGGATGCAGTAAATGGAACTGTTAAAGAGGCACGTCGTGCCAAACGCAAAGCCCGCAAATCGGTACAGGCTGCAAAAAGTGCCCGTTCTGCTGATGCGGATTATAAAGACCAGCAAGGAAATATAAACAACCTGGCCAACCGCCTCAATCAGAAAAATGAACGTTTGCTTGAATTGAACCAAATGCGCAAGAACATTCTTGCCCAACAACAATCCGTTGAACAACAATAATTCAGATCAAGGCTTTGCTGCCTGAAACTTTTATAAACAGAAATCGATGAAACAACTCAACCGCGAAGTTTTGCTGGCTGCCATGACGCAGCACGAAACCCTTACTATTGATGACATTGCAAAAGTCGAGAATATTGGTTTTGTGCCGGATGCAGAACAGTTGCGGCTGTTGTTGCGAGAACTTACGGCAAAAGGCGAACTGGTGCAATTGCCGGATGTGATGCCGGCCACCTTTACCATTACCAATAAAGGCATTGTATCGGAAACTGATTTGCAGAAAAAGGCCAATGGTTTGTAGCTTGCGCCAAATTAAACAACAGGCTGCAACATAAACATAAAAAGCCCTTCGGGGCTTTTTATGTTTATGTTGCAGCGTTTTCACTAATTTAGGCATCGCTCTGCAATCGTCAAGGGTTCGTTAATCCTCTCAGCGCTCTAGGTTGTGGATAAATTTTGGTGCTTTTCCCTTACCTTTGCCGTCTTAATTTAGGTATATTGGCCCTGTTGTCTAAAGCACAATCACTTAAATTACTGGTGTTCAATGAGTTTTCAACTGTTCGAAAGAGCGGTTCAAGCCTTGCTATGCAGGGCAATTTTTGTTGAACGCCGGAAAAAAACGTAAAAATTACCAATCATTATATGGCTCTAAAAAAAGACAATCGTCCGAAAGCAACGTTTTCGAAGATTACGATCGGACTGGCTTCGCCCGACTCTATCCTGGAGAAGAGTTTTGGCGAGGTGCTGAAGCCTGAGACCATCAACTACCGGACCTACAAGCCGGAGCGGGATGGTTTGTTTTGTGAGCGCATCTTTGGTCCGGTAAAGGACTATGAATGCGCCTGCGGCAAATACAAACGCATCCGCTACAAAGGCATCGTATGCGACCGCTGCGGTGTAGAAGTTACCGAGAAAAAAGTGCGCCGCGAACGCATGGGCCACATCAAGCTGGTAGTGCCCGTGGTACACATCTGGTACTTCAAAAGCTTGCCCAACAAGATCGGCTACCTGCTGGGAACCTCTTCCAAAAAGCTGGAAAGCATTGTTTACTACGAACGCTTTGTGGTGATTCAGTCCGGCATCCGTGCCGATAAAGGCCAGAACTACGGCGACCTGCTCACCGAAGAAGAATACCTCGACATCCTGGATACCCTGCCCAAGGACAACCAGTACCTGCCCGACGAGGATCCGAATAAATTCATTGCAAAGATGGGTGCCGAGGCAGTGCACGATATGCTGGCCCGCATCGATCTCGACCAACTTTCCTTCGACCTGCGCAACGCCGCTGCAACGGAAACTTCGCAGCAGCGTAAGGCTGATGCCCTGAAGCGCCTGTCGGTGGTGGAATCTTTCCGCGATGCCAATACCCGTATTACCAACCGCCCCGAGTGGATGGTCATGCAGTACATCCCGGTTATTCCACCCGAACTGCGTCCGCTGGTTCCCCTGGATGGTGGCCGTTTTGCGTCTTCCGACCTGAACGACCTGTACCGCCGGGTGATCATCCGCAACAACCGCCTGAAGCGCCTTTTGGAAATTAAAGCTCCTGAGGTGATCCTGCGCAACGAAAAGCGTATGCTGCAAGAAGCGGTGGACTCCCTGTTCGACAACAGCCGTAAGAGCAACGCCGTAAAAGCAGAAGGTGGCCGTGCCCTGAAATCCCTTTCCGATGTACTGAAAGGTAAACAAGGCCGTTTCCGTCAAAACCTGTTGGGTAAACGTGTGGACTACTCCGGCCGTTCGGTAATTGTGGTAGGCCCCGAACTGAAACTGCATGAGTGCGGTTTGCCAAAAGATATGGCTGCCGAGCTCTTCAAGCCGTTTATCATCCGCAAGCTGATTGAGCGTGGTATTGTAAAAACCGTAAAATCGGCCCGCAAACTGGTTGATAAAAAAGAAGCCGTTATCTGGGACATCCTGGAAAACATCCTGAAAGGTCACCCGGTAATGCTCAACCGTGCCCCAACGCTGCACCGTCTTTCCATCCAGGCTTTCCAGCCCCGACTGATTGAAGGCAAAGCCATACAGTTGCACCCCCTCGTTACCGCGGCGTTCAACGCCGACTTTGACGGTGACCAGATGGCCGTGCACGTGCCGCTGAGCAACGCTGCCGTACTGGAAGCGCAATTGCTGATGCTGGCGTCGCACAACATTTTGAACCCGCAAAACGGTACCCCCATTACCCTGCCTTCGCAGGACATGGTACTGGGTCTGTATTATATTTCAAAAGGCCGCAAATCTACCGACGAATTAAAAGTTCGCGGCGAAGGCAAAGCGTTTTACAGCGAAGAAGAAGTGATCATTGCCTACAACGAAGGCCGTGTTGACCTGCATGCGCATATCCGCGTAAAAACAAATGTTCGTGAAAATGAGCAATTGGTTAATAAGCTGCTGGAAACTACTGTAGGCCGTGTGTTGTTCAACCAACATGTGCCTGATGAGGTTGGTTTTGTAAACGCCCTGCTCACCAAGAAAAACCTGCGTGAGATCATTGGCGACATCATCCGCATCACCAACATTCCAAAAACGGCTAAGTTTCTTGATGATATTAAGCAGCTTGGTTTCCGTATGGCCTTCTCCGGTGGTCTTTCGTTCTCGATCAATGACCTGATCATCCCCGACATCAAAAACGAACTGCTGGAAAATGCGAAGGCAGAAGTTGAAGAGGTTTGGGAAAACTACAACATGGGTCTGATCACGAACAACGAACGTTACAACCAGATCGTTGACATTTGGTCCCGTGTAGATACCCGCATTACCGAAACCCTGATCCGCGAACTGGCTACCGACAAGCAAGGCTTTAACTCGGTATTCATGATGCTCGATTCGGGTGCCCGTGGTTCCAAGCAGCAGATCAAACAGCTGGCTGGTATGAGGGGTCTGATGGCCAAGCCGCGTAAGTCTGGTTCTACCGGTTCGGAGATCATCGAAAACCCGATCCTCTCCAACTTTAAAGGCGGTCTGAACGTATTGGACTACTTTATCTCTACCCACGGTGCCCGTAAGGGTCTGGCGGATACGGCCCTGAAAACGGCCGATGCCGGTTACCTGACCCGTCGTTTGGTGGACGTTGCACAGGATGTGGTAATTGCCGACGATGACTGCGGCACCCTGCGTGGTATTGCAACCTCGGCATTGAAAGACAACGAAGACATCATCGAGCCGCTGAGCGACCGTATTGAAGGCCGCACATCGGTACACGATATCTACAACCCGCTGACCGATGAACTGATCATTGCAGCAGGTGAAGAAATCACTCCGGAGATTGCCCAGAAGATCGAAGATTCGGGTATTGAAACCGTAGAGATCCGCTCTGTACTGGCTTGCGAAAGCAAACGCGGTACCTGCGTAAAATGCTATGGTAAAAACCTGGCTACAGGTTACACCGCACAGCGTGGTGATGCTGTAGGTATCATCGCTGCACAGTCCATCGGTGAACCCGGTACCCAGCTTACCCTCCGTACCTTCCACGTGGGTGGTGTGGCCGGTTCTGCAGCTGTAGAATCTACCATGCTGGCCAAGTTCGACGGTACGCTGCAGTTCGACGGTTTGCGTACCGTAACCGTTCTGAACAACGAAGGCGAGAAAGTACAGGTGGTTATCGGCCGTACCGGTGAGATCCGCAACATGGACGTGAAAAACGACCGTTTGCTCAACGTAATGAACATCCCTTACGGTGCTACACTGGCTGTAAAAGATGGCCAGACCATTCAAAAAGGTCAGGTGATCTGTACCTGGGATCCGTTCAACAACGTAATCATTGCCGAGATCGATGGTGAACTGAAATACGAGAACGTAATCGATGGCGTTACCTACCGCGAAGAGTCGGACGAACAGACCGGCCACCGCGAAAAGGTGGTTATCGAAACCCGCGATAAAACAAAGATTCCTTCGATCCTGGTGGAAGGTAAAGAGCGTAAAAGCTACAACCTGCCTACCGGTTCACACATTGTAGTGGACGAAGGCGACCAGGTAAAAGCTGGCCAGGTACTGGTAAAAATTCCGCGGGTGTTGGGTAAACTCCGCGACATCACCGGTGGTCTGCCCCGCGTAACCGAACTGTTTGAAGCACGTAACCCATCCAACCCTGCCATCGTTTCTGAAATTGACGGTGTGGTAACCATGGGTGCTGTAAAACGCGGTAACCGCGAGATCATCATCGAGGCAAAAGACGGTGTTACCAAAAAATACCTTGTTCCGCTGACCCGCCAGATCCTGGCACAGGACGGCGACTTCATCAAAGCGGGTAATGCGCTTTCCGATGGCCAAACTTCACCGCAGGATATCCTGAACATTCAGGGACCATTTGCAGTACAGCAATACGTGGTGAACGAAATCCAGGAAGTGTATCGCTTGCAGGGTGTAAAGATCAACGACAAGCATATTGAAGTGATCGTACGCCAGATGATGCGTAAGGTATCGATCCAGGATCCGGGCGACACCCGCTTCCTCGAAGAAGACCTGGTAGACAAATTCGAGTTCCTCGACGAAAACGATTACATCTTTGACAAGAAGGTAGTGACCGAACCGGGCGAATCTTCGAAAATGCGTGCCGGCCAGATTGTTACGCTGCGCGAACTGCGGGAAGAAAACTCCATCCTGCGCCGTGCCGATAAAAAGCTGGTTGAGTTCCGCGATGCGCAACCTGCCACTTCATCGCCAACGTTGCTGGGTATCACCAAGGCTTCGCTGGGTACCCAAAGCTGGATCTCGGCTGCGTCGTTCCAGGAAACTACCAAGGTGCTTTCTTCTGCAGCCATTCAGGGCAAGGCCGATGACATGCTGGGTCTGAAAGAAAACGTAATCACCGGTCACCCAATTCCTGCGGGTACAGGTCTGCGTGAGTTTGACAACACCATCGTAGGTTCGAAAGAAGAATACGAGTTGTTGCAAACTACCCGCGAGGTGATGAGTTTCGACGAAGAAGAGTAACCAGTGATTTGTAAGATTAGTCAAGATTAATAAAAAAGAACCCTGCCAGCCGGCGGGGTTCTTTTTTATATGTAAAAAAATATTGCAGCGATGGTGTGGGCTTTCTTTTTTGCGCATGTACATGCCCGTGAGTCTATCGTTTGGCGGACATTTTATTTAAAAAAATGCACGCTGTTAAATGTTGTTACCGGTAAAATAGGCATCCGGTCAGTGCGCATCTGCAATAAAAATTTAATGTAGTACAGGAAAATACTTAGCGTTTTAATTTATCGCAAAATTGCCTGTCAATAACAAGCCCATCCATTGAGGTGCAATACGGAATGAATAGCAAAAATTTAGCAATAGTATTTGTACGAAGAATAACAACGATGCCCGAAACCCGCACCGGTAGGAGGTTGTACGTGCACTAAGTATTTTCCATAAGAAAAAATTAGGGCATAATCGCGATTGTATGGATGAGCTGATACTCCTACTTTTGTGGCAGAAGTTGATTGATGCACATCAATCTACCAGTATCCAAGAAAAGACCAAATCCAATCCAAATCCAAAGAACCGTCCACAAGACAAAATTGATCCAGATCCTGAAAAAAACCAAAAAGCAAAGTCCAAATCCAAAAAGACCAGAATCCAGTTCCCAGAAAAACTAAAATCAAAATCCAGTATCAGTCAACTTCTATTTTTTCGAAAAACCAGTATCCAATCTATCCTTGAAAAGAGCCCGTTTTTGATCCGCCGTTCCGAAGAAAACTATTCCAACCCTAGAAAAGCAAAGGCGTCCGTACTAAGAAAACCCTAAACAAGAAGACAAATCAACGCCTTATACTTTTAGTCCCTTCACCAAAAAGTGAGGGGATTTTTTATTACCCAAAAAACAAACCACGGCGCCGGCTGCAATTTGTTTATACAAAATAAAATGCAGCCACTGCCGTGGTTCTATTAGAAAGCAATGAGCCCAAAACAACATTTTAATGCAGCCTTAATTGGCTTGCAATAATTGTTTCGGGCAAAGCTTAAATATCCCTGCGCCGGTTGCCCGTAACTGCCGCCCAAATGGCCAATGCCAGTACGGCGCCACCAGTGGCCACCAGCAGGCTGTACACGTTAAATCCATCTACACGGCCCCAGCCAAACATAGTGGCGATCCAGCCGCCCAGCACGGCGCCTACAATGCCAATGATCATGGTAACGATACAGCCCTGTGGGTCGCGGCCCGGGCGAATGGCCTTTGCCAGTGCACCGGCAACCAGGCCCAATAAAATCCAACTGATGATTCCCATAACGATTTTTTTCTAAACGTTTATCAAAAGCTGTACCTCGCTGTAAATGTTTCATAAAAGCCGGGCCGTTTCGGCGTCGAATACCCTTTTGCCCTTTTCTTTGCACAACAATTTTGCAAAAAATGAATCGCGGATTACTCCTGTTAAACGTTGTGCTGTTAGTATTGGTAGGTATGCTGTTTTACCTGCATTTTTCTTCCGGCAAAAAAGAAACACCCAAGGCTGCTGTGAGCACCGATGCTGCGCCTGCCGCTAAAGAATTCCGGATCGCTTATTTCGAAATGGATTCGCTGGAAGCATCCTTCTCGATGGTGAAAGATGTGAAAGGCGAACTGGCCCGCAAGGAAGAAGCCATCAACACCGAACTGGCACGCCTCGAAAAAACCTACCGCGACAAAGCCGCACAATATCAGGGACAAGCCGCTACTATGAGCCAGGTGCAAAGCGAAATGGCCACCCGCGATATGATGCAGATGCAGCAGAACATGCAGAACCGCAAAGCCGCGCTGGATCAGGAGTACCAGGATTTTTATATGCGCAAAATGCGTGATGTGAAAACCCGCATCGAAGACTACCTCAAAACCTATAACAACAACAAAAACTACTCGTACATTTTTGCATACGAGCCCGGCCTGTTTTATTTCCGCGATACGGCATATAACATCACCGATGATGTGGTAAGAGGCCTGAACGCCGGGTATAGTAAAAAGTAATTGTACGCCACTCTATACAAACTGTTTGTAAAAGCCGCTGCATTATGCAGCGGCTTTTTTGTTGCCGGCCCGATCAACTTTGTGCAACACCTGTTGCGACGCTCCGTTCATCTTTCTGTTCTTTGTGGAGCAGTGTAGCTGCTGCAGCTTCATCCGGCAAAGCGCACAGCAATTTGGTACCAAGGCGCTGCCCACATTTCCTTATCTTGACGCCCAAACTAAACTGGTTATGCCGCAAACTGCTACCGTGCCCGCAACTGCCGAAAAAGAAACCCATTTCAAGCGGTCGCTGGGCCTGCTCGATGCCACGATGATTGTGGCGGGCTCCATGATTGGCTCGGGTATTTTTATTGTGAGTGCCGACATTACCCGCAACGTAGGCAGTGCCGGCTGGCTGATTGCTGTTTGGCTCATTACCGGTTTTATGACCCTTACTGCTGCGCTGAGCTATGGCGAACTGAGCGCCATGTTTCCCCGCGCAGGGGGGCAGTATGTCTACCTTAAAGAAGCGTATAATCCACTTATTGGATTCTTGTATGGCTGGAGTTTTTTCTCGGTCATTCAAACCGGCACCATTGCCGCAGTGGGCGTTGCTTTTTCCAAGTTTGCCGGCTATTTTATTCCCGCGCTGGAAATGACCGACGCTAACATTTTGATGGACCTGGGCTGGCTAAAAGTTTACCCGGCACAACTTGTTTCCATTGCACTCATTGTGTTACTAACGTGGATCAATACCCGAGGAGTTAAAGAAGGCAAACTGATCCAAACAACATTTACCGTAACCAAATTGGTGTCGCTATTTGGCTTAATCCTTTTTGGTTTTATACTGGCCTTTGATACCGATGTTTGGAATGCCAATTGGGCCGATGCTTGGACCATGAAATCGATCAGCGCCGATGGAAACATTGGCACCGTGCTGGGCATTGCGGCACTGGGCGCTATTGCCGCCAGCATGGTTGGTTCCATATTCAGCTCGGATGCATGGAACAACGTAACCTTTATTGCCGGTGAAATCAAAAACCCGCAACGCAATATTGGCCTCAGCTTGTTTTTGGGTACCCTCATCGTTACCGTTATTTACGTGGCTGCCAATTTTATGTACCTCGCTGTGCTGCCGTTGAGCGGCATTGCCACGGCGCCAGCCGATAGGGTAGCGGTATCTGCAGCCAATGCCATCTTCGGCAACATCGGCACTTATGTCATCGCCATCATGATCATGATTTCCACTTTTGGCTGCAACAATGGACTGATCCTGGCCGGTGCACGGGTGTATTACTCCATGGCCAACGACGGATTGTTTTTTAAAAAAGCAGGCACGCTTAATAAAAATGCGGTACCTGAGTGGGCACTTTGGGCACAATGCCTGGTGGCGGCCATTTTATGCCTCAGCGGCCGCTACGGCGACCTGCTGGATATGGTTTCGTTTGTGGTGGTGATTTTTTACATGCTCACTATTGCCGGTATTTTTTTACTCCGCAAGCAACGCCCCGAAGCGCCACGGCCGTACAAGGCAGTGGGTTACCCAGTGCTGCCTGCACTGTACATTGCCATGGGTTTAACCTTTTGTATTTTGCTGGTGTTTTACAAGCCAAAGTTTACCTGGCCAGGATTGATCATTGTGTTGCTGGGTATTCCGCTGTATTATTTGGCCCTGCGTGGCAAGCGGCGGGAGTAGAATGCGATGTGCTCCGTCATTGCGAGGCATTTAGGTGGCTTGAATAATAAACGTTTTTTGCGCCGAAGCAATCCCTTTTTACTTACTACCAAGCAATCGTTGCATACACTTTTTTGTTGCTGGAGATTGCTTCGGCGCATGAATTAATTATGCCACTTAACATCTGCCGCGCCTCGCAATGACGCTTGTTGCCTTCAAATGCTCAATCAAGATCCGGCGTTATCACCACCACATTTTTATAGCCCGCATACAAAAGCAGTTGCTCCACCAACTGTTTTCCTTTTTCATCAGCACGGCGCAGAACGCCTTGTGCTGCTGCATTGCGCAGCATTTGGTCTCTTGCCTTGGCGGTAAGTGCAGCAACGGCACGCTGGCTCCATTCCCCTTTTTCAGAAAAGGTTTCCACTCCAGAAGGATTCACTTCTACTTCCAGCACCTCCGCTTTGGGCAGCACAATGCTGATGGAGTCGTTGTAAATGCGGATATGACTAGTGTCTAGTTGCTGCAAATCAATGCCGGCCAGCAGCCTGCCTTTTACTACCAACACCAACGACTGTCGGGCCGGAATAATGTAGGGTGGAAACGGCAACAGCGCAGCGCCGCGGCTGCTATCAGCCACCACTTCATCGTAGTATTCAATGGTCATCAATTGCGCCAGCTCCCTAATGTTTTGTACCAGCAACGGCGACTCATCTACCACGATTGGTTTGCTGCGAAACATTTCCCTTAATGGCTGTATGGCTGCCCGTTGCAGCAACCACCAACTGCCGGCAATCAGTACAACGAGTAAAACAACATTTATCAAAATTCTCTTCATGCTTTGGCTTATCGGTAAGTGCTGTTCCAGCAAAATGTTTTTCAAAAATCAATTGCCTTGTATTATTCAACGATCACTTCTTCAAACCCTGCCTGAACAAAAAAGCGGGTGATAAAAGTAACAGCGCCAGCTTTTGCCCTGGCCAGTATATCCAGGCTATCGGCCTGCCGGCGAATCTGGCTTTCGGCCTGTTTCATGATGGCGTTGGTTTCCGTTTGCGAAAATGGGTCGCGAAAATGACCAATATCAGTATACGAAACACGGATGGCTTCCGGCGGCATTGAAAAAGAAATGATCTGTGGCAGCGGCAGCTTGATGCGGATGCTGCCCCCCTGTTGCACCACGTCGGTTTCTTTTAGCTGTTCCAGGTTCACACCGGCTTTGATGCGGGCCCGGCAGGTAATGAGCATGCGCCGTTCGCCCAGCTTGTACCAGGTGTCTTCATCGCGGGCCCGCACCACTTTCGAAACTTCCATTTCGGCGGTAGCTAACTGCCCAATTTGCCGCAATTGCAACAGCGGTGGGGTTTGCGGCGGCTCTTTTTTGGCGCAACCGCACAGCAGCACGAATGCGGTCGCTGCCAAATAAATTTTCTTGCTAATTTGCACCATGTCGGGGGTTGTGGTTAAAGCTACATTTGTCCCGGTCTACAAACAATTTTTATGCAGAAATACGCCGTGATTGTTGCTGGGGGTACGGGAATGCGCATGGGTGCCGCCATTCCAAAGCAGTTTTTGATGTTGCATGATAAACCGGTGTTGTATTATACGCTGAAAACTTTCCTGGATGCATTTGATGACCTGCGCATTGTGTTGGTGCTGCCCGAAGATTATACCGACCTGGGCCGCGAAGTGATCGATGCATTTTTTGATTACTCCCGCATACAAATCACATCTGGCGGCGAAACACGTTTTCATTCGGTGCAGGCAGGTTTGCGGCATGTAGGTAAAGATGCCATCGTGTTTGTACACGATGCAGTACGCTGTTTGGTCACGGTTGATCTGATTCATCGCTGTTTTGAAAATGCATTGGAAACCGGCAGTGCCGTGCCTGCAGTTCGTGTTCGCGACAGTGTGCGGCTGCTGAACGCCGAAGAAAATACCAATGAGGTGATGGACCGCGACCGCGTGGTGCTGGTGCAAACACCACAAACTTTTCACAGCCGTATTTTACTGCCCGCTTTTGAAATCGATTACAAAGAACGATTTACTGATGAAGCCACAGTGGTGGAAGCATTTGGATTAAAAGTATCGCTGGTGCCTGGCGATGAGCACAATATAAAAATTACCCGTCCCGCCGATTTGCTATTTGCCGAGGGCATGATCCGGCAAGGATTTTTGGATAAGAGTTTGGTAAAGGAAGGGTAGAAGTGTTGGCTATGCTAGTGCCGAATTAATAGAAGTATAACCTGTTGCTGATTGTGTAATTAGCGCAAACAAAATGTATATAAAAAAATAGCAGCGATTTTTTCGCTGCTATTTTTTTACCCAGCGAAGTAGAATGGGTAAATGGTTCCAGTGGTGGAAAAAGTAGGGCTGGTTTACCGGGTTGAAGTTTTTATAAAAATGATACACACCAGACAGATCAGTACCCTCAAAATCAAGCTGATGTTGCGTACCAGCAAATTCCCTGATGATGCTGTCTATTAAAAAATGGCCGGCAGCAATTTTTCTTCCTTGCTCGGTAGTAGTGCACATCACCAAATACAACCGGGATTTTGCATGCAATAAAACAGCACTGGAGATAATGTTGTTTTGGACATCGGTAACATGCCGTGCAACAAGGTTTTGACGCTGCTGCAGGTTGGCACACACTTGTTCAAACCTATTAAAATCTTCAGCGCGAACACCATCCAGCCGATCGGCATAATGCTCCTTGAACATTTGGATATTCAACCGGAAAGATGAACTGTTGTGATAAACCAATTGGCTGCGACTGGCTTTTTTGAGATTGTTCTTTAAATCGGTTGCGTAGGACTGCGCCAAATGCGCATAAGAAGGCGAAAGGTCCAATACGAAATTTGTTTGCTCTTTTCCCGAACCCTCGTTTATAAAATTGTAGTTGTACGATCCGTATGGAAATGCTTGGTGCATCAATGAACGGAAATTGCTGAATGCAGTATACCTATTTTTGCCCATCACGCCCAACTGCTGTACAAACGCCGGCGTGTACACATATTTTATTCCCCATTTTTTTCGCCACGGTATAGGCATCACTGCGGCATAATCATCCAGCACCAGCGCATCCCATTGGTCGCACATGGCATCCAGGTACCAGCTGTATGCATACACTAAACCATTCGGCGATGCATCAATAAAGGCATCCCATTTCAGAGCGTCAATTTCGGCCCGTTTCAGGTGCCTTATATTAGCCCCGCTGCTCATAGGTCCACTTCGCGGAATACTTTGTTCAGCGGCCGTTGGTTTAATTGGATGGAAAACGAAAGCGTTTTCAACATGCGCTGTTTGGGAACATAAGCTTTTTGGTAATCGCGGAACGGAGCGCTGTACAGGAGCGGCAGGTACACCTGCACCAGGTCGCCAAAAAGCGGCAACTGCAGGCCGGCATCAAACAAAAAACGGGAGCCTTCCTGCCGGTCGTTCCAGGCCTCGGCGTAGGTGCCCACATCGGCAAACACCCGCAATGGAATTTTAAAAGGCAGCACCGAAAGCGGGTTGATCTTGTCGGGCAAGGATGAACTAAAGTTCATTGCCATCAGCCATTTTGCGGAGCGCCCTACGGGTTGGGCCAGCAGGTCGGTACGCATTTTAAATCCGCCATCCCGCATCAAAATTTGCTGGCTCGAAAATCCTTCAAATTCATTGCGGCCAATAAAATAGTTATTGTATGTGTAATCGTGGTAGCCGTCGGGACCGGTCATGTTCAACCCATAGCGGTCGGCAGCAATTTCGCGTTGCAGGGTTCGACCTTTTGGAAAAAGCAAAGCGCCACCAAAAAACCGGGCTTCCAATCCGCCGCCACCGGCATAGTTCAAAAAGTATTGTGCGGTAACAGCGGGGCGGATAAACTGTTTACCAAATTCTACCTGCACCTCGGCTTTGTACGGGTACAGTTCACGAAGGTCTTGCAACGTAAACCGCAACTGGTGCAGGGTGCGGCTTTCTTGTAAGGTGCGGGCAATAGTAAAAATGCTGGTATCGCCATTGCCAATGACGGTATCCCTGCCAAAGCGAAATGCATCTTCGCGGAAAAAATAGCTTTTCCAATGCACCTGTGTGCGGCGTGTGCTGGCCGGACTTTGCTCCCGAAATGTGGCCCGGATGCCTGGAGCAATTTTCAGGAAACTGGCCACTTGCTTTACGCCGTTTTCTTGTTCAAAACTGTTGTTTGCAAAACGCGCCGCGTTTATAAACAGCTCAGTGCGGCGGATGCGGCCGTCGGTATACCAGTTGTAGCCAGCCCGGCCAATCCCATTCAATTGCTTTGACCCAAATGCATAGAGCGGCACTACCGCAAATTGAAACTTTGACGGTGGAATCTTGTAGTTGGTGAACAGTGCACCGGCCATTACACGGTCATAACGGTTATACCCAAGCGCAGGCGAAATGAGCAGCAAAGTTTGCGTGGGCTGGCGCAAATACGCGGCAATGCTTTTGGGCGCCAGCGTAGATGCAACTTTAAAGCCCCGCATGGCAGTGTCGTTCAATACTTTTTTCTCGTCCAGGTGGGCAAAGAATGATTGCAGATCCTGTCCTGTTTGCACTTCCAGCACCTTTTTAAAGTCCTCGGGGTAGGGGTGTTTAAACTGCCACTGGCTGTAATAAGCCTGCATTGATTTGTCAAATCGGTCCCGCCCAATGCGGGCTTCCAGGGCCTCAAGCCACAGCGCCGTTTTAGTGTAGGAAACCAGCAAATAATTGAGCGGGCTAAAAGCATCCGATTTGGTATTGATTGGCTGCGCCAACTTCTGCCGCACTTTGGTTAGCAGCAGCAATTCCTCGCCGCGGTTCAGCAACAAGCCCAGGTCTGGTACATTTTTATTTAGGGCGCTGCCGGTGGCTTTTTCCCGGCGGTGCCGCCGGTCGTAGTAGCTGTTCAATCCCTCATCGAGCCAAGCGTGTGCCCGCTCGTTGGAGGCAAGAATGCCCTGGAACCAGTTGTGCCCCACTTCGTGCCCAATCAGTTCGGCAAGGATCAGCGGGTCTTGCTGTGGCGAAATGACAGTGATGGTTGGATACTCCATACCGCCGCCAAAACTTTCCGGCCCTTGAACGGCCGTCACCACGCCAAAGGGATATTCGCCAATTAGCTGGCTGCGATAGCGCACTGCTTCTTTGAGCATGGCAATGGATTGCTGCCAAACTTTTTGCTGCGCCGCGGTATAAAGAGATTGCACCAAAATAACCCGGCCCGATGGCAAGCGGCAAGTATCTTTTTGCACAATGTAATTGGGCGCTGCAAACAGGGCAAAATCATGCACACTGTCCTGCGTGTAGCGCAGCGTTTGCAAGCCGGTTGGTAAGGTGTCGGTAAATGCGATTTTACTTTTTGCAGTGACGGGTTTTGCTTTGCTCACAGGCTTACGGACAGGGGTAACCGCTTTTTTGGTTTTGGCAACAGGTATTGGTGCAGATGCGCCTTCTTGTTTGGTTAAAACTGTTTCCTGTAGCAAGCCCGTAGCTGCCACTTTATATTTTGCAGGCAGCGTGATGCGTACGTCAAAATTTCCAAAATTGCTGTAAAACTCACCTTGGTGCAGGTATGGCATGGGGTGCCAGCCTTTGTGGTCGTACACAGCGGGTTTGGGATACCACTGGGTTAGCTGAAATGAATTGCCGTCATACCCGCCGCGGCTAAAGTTGAAGGGCAGTTTTACAAAAAACGGCGTGGTAATGCGGATGTTGCCGCCCGGCGGCAGCGGCGCCTCCAGCAGCAGGCTAACAACATCAATATATTGCGGATGGGCCTCAACCTGCACCCTTGCGCCGTTTACTTTAAAATCAAGCCGGTTGATGTAACCGCGTTGCTCTTTATCGGCAAAATAAAAAGCGTTTTGCCCCATGCGCAGCAACTGTTCGCTCAATGCTGTTTGGTCATTTTTATAAGCATTGGGCCACAGATGAAAAGGAATATATCGCAGCGTGTCCGGCGAATTGTTGTAATAAGTAATGGTGGCAAATCCGTCGAGTGTGCGGCTGGTGTCATTGAGGGTAGCTTCCAGTTGGTAGTCTACCCGTTGCTGCCAGTATTGTGCCTGCGCCTGCTGCAACAGCAGCAATGCAAAAGGCAATAATAGAAACCGGGAATTGCGAAGCCGTGCAGCGCAGCAGCGAAAAGCAGTATGGACCGTTTGGTTTATCAAGGCGTCAGATTGTAAAGCAGCAAAATACAGCATGGCCTTTAAAACGGTTCTGTTTTTTTCACCGGTTACGCTATTTCATGCAAAGGCTTTGCCGCGGACATAGCGAACGAATGTTGCAGCGGAAGTAGATAAATGAAGCAAACGCGAAGCGCAATGGCAAACTGTCATTTTCCTTTGCCTAAAAAAATGATCCGCAGCGTATGCAGCATGATCTTCAGATCGAGCAGCAAGGACACATTTTCAATATAAACCAGGTCGAAGCGGGCACGCTCCAGCATTTCCTCGATGTTTTCGGCGTAGCCAAACTGCACCATACCCCAGGAAGTTAGGCCGGGTTTTACCTTGAAAAAAAAGTTGTAGTAGGGAAACTGCGCAACAATCTGGTTGATATAAAAAGCCCGCTCCGGACGGGGGCCCACCAGGCTCATATCGCCGCGCAGTACATTCCAAAGCTGTGGCAATTCGTCGAGGCGCCATTTGCGCATAACGCGGCCCCATGGTGTGATGCGCGGATCATTGTCGGACGACAACGCAGGGCCATCGGCCTCAGCACCGAGGTACATGCTTCGGAATTTGATCATGGTAAAAGGCCGGCCGCGGTAGCCAATGCGCTGCTGCCGAAACAGCACCGGGCCCGGCGACGATGCATTTACCCGAAGCGCTACATAGAGCATCAGCGGCATCAGTAAAATGAGTGCGCCGCATGCCAGCACCACATCTACCAGGCGTTTTACATGCTGCTGCCAAGGCGCCATTGGGTTACCGTTCAGTTCCACCAGCGGCACGGTCAATACGTTGCCTGTTTTTACCGAGCCCGAAAGAATATCGAGCAAATCCGGTTGTAGCCTGATGTGCACATCCTTAGTACTCAGGCGGCTAACGAGGTCGGCGATTTGGTCTTCTTCCCGTTTGGAAAGTGCCAGCAGCACCAGTTGCAGGCGGTGCTGGTCCACCAACGCTTCCAGATTCGGCAGTGTGCCCAGGAAGGCCATGCCATTCTGCGCCGGCGATACTTCGGCGGGGATAAATCCTTTTACACTATATCCTTCCACCGCCAGCTTGCGGCTGGTAAGGTGATATAAGTTGAGTGCTGCTTCGGGCTGGCCGATGATGGCGGCCGGAAATGAGATGACGCCCTGGGCAATTTGGCGCTTGGTTATGGACAGCAAAATAAACCGGCCTACAAACGTGCAGGCGGTTTGTAACACAAAAAGCGAAGCAAAAGCTGTATAGTAATAGTTGTAATTGTAATTGTACACATCGTTGGCCAGCAGCACAAAAAACAGCACGATCGTGCCCAAGAAAGAACCAACAATAGTATTGGCCAATTCGCTGGCCCGTGATTTTGCATACAGCTTGGTATAAGCACCCATGAGGCTAAAGAGGGCCAGCCACCCAAAAGGAATGAGGAGGAACAGCACAAAATGCCAGCCGTTGACCAACGGCACGGTTTCGTTGAGCATGCTTTTGCGCAGCACATCAAAAAGGAGCCAGGCGGCCAGTGCGGCTACAAAGTCGGAAACCGCATACCAGTGGCTGCGGATATAGCTGCGGAATGGCGTCATTGCCGCTATACTTTATTGATTTTGCTTAAGATCTGGTGGGCCACTTCCATGGCGCGGTAACCGTCAATTTCGTTTACCACCGGCACGGTATTGTTGCGGATGGCATCGGCAAAAGATTCCAGTTCCTTCCTAATGGCATTTACTTCGGGCACCGGCGGCGTAGCCATGGCAATGGTTTTTACGCCCTGCGGTGTTTCGATGTCAAAATCAAACGTGCCGGTATCGGTGGCTTCTTTCAACTTGATGACCTCGGTTTTCTTTTCCAAAAAGTCGATACCGATGTAGGCGTCTTTTTGAAACAGGCGCATCTTGCGCATTTTCTTTAGCGAAATGCGGCTGGATGTAAGGTTGGCCACGCAACCGTTGTGAAATTCGATGCGGACGTTGGCAATATCCGGCGTATCGGTTAAAACCGCAACACCCGAAGCCGATACGGTACGCACTTCGCTTTTTACAATCGATAAAATTGCATCAATGTCGTGGATCATCAGGTCGAGAATAACGCTCACCTCGGTGCCCCGCGGGTTGAATTGCGCCAGGCGGTGCACCTCAATAAACATGGGCGACAGCGCCAGGTTTTGCGCAGCTAGAAAAGCCGGGTTGAACCGCTCTACATGGCCTACCTGCAGTTTTACATTGCTTTCCTTCACCAGCTTAACCAGTTGGGCTGCCTCGTTCATAGTGTTGGCCATGGGTTTTTCTACAAACACATGTTTGCCGTTGCGGATGGCGCGGTCGCACACCGAAAAATGCTGGTCGGTAGGCGTTACCACGTCGATGGCATCAACGGCGGCAATCAGTTCGTCTTCGCTGGTGTAGCGGCGCAGGCCGTATTGGGCAGCTACAGCCTCGGCCGTGGCATCGTGTGGATCGTAAAAGCCCACCAATTCCACGCCTTCAAGCTCTTTCCAGTTGTTCAAATGAAATTTGCCCAGGTGCCCGGTACCGAAAACGCCAACCTTGATCATGAAAATGAAGTGTTATAGCGGCAAATATAACGGTTTGAAAAAGAGGAAGGGAAATGGTGGCGGATACTGCATTTTAGGAACTTGCATATTCACCGGGTTTGCGCCAATCATTACCTTAGCCTCATGGTGTTGTATGTAAAAAACATGGTGTGCAACCGCTGCATCAAATCGGTTATCGGCATACTGGCCGAACTGGGCATTGGGCACGAACAGGTGTTGCTGGGCGAAGTGCCGCTACAGGAGCCACCCGACGCCGAGCAGCTGGAGCAACTGCGGCAACGGCTGCACGAAGAAGGTTTTGAACTGATTGACGATAAAAAAACGCGGCTGATTGAACAGATTAAAAAGCTGGTGCTGCGCCGCCTGGCACAAGACCCGGATGATATCCGGGACAACCTTTCCGATTACCTGTCGAAGCAACTGCACCACGAATATTCGTACCTGAGCCACTTGTTTTCATCGGTTGAGGGGCTCACCATCGAGCAGTATTTTATTGCACAAAAAATTGAACGGGCCAAGGAACTGCTGGTTTACGGCGAGCTGTCGCTGTCGCAAATTGCGTTGCAACTGGGCTATAGCAGCGTGCAGCATCTTTCCAACCAGTTCAAAAAAGTAACAGGCCTTACGCCAACACATTTTAAAACAATAGGAGCGGCCCGCCGCCGGCCACTCGACGAAGTGAACGGAACCTCTAAGTAGCAGCGGCATATTTTGCTAAAAAATAAAAAGGCGGCACACAACATATGCAGTGGGTGTGCCGCCTTTTATTTATAAAAAGATGTAGCTCAAACTTTATTGCCCAGCGGCTGTACTACTGGGTTGGCATGCGCTACTGAGTTGCTTGTTTGGGCCGCTTTTTTATCGGGCCGGATGATGAGCCGCAAAGTGGGGTCGTTGGTAAGGAACGACCAAAACCAGCTCATGGCCAGCATCAGTTTGTTGCGGAAGCCCACCAGTGGAATGATGTGAATGAACAGCCATACCAGCCAGGCGGCAAAACCTTTAAAGGAAACCTTCGGCAGATCGGCCACGGCTTTGTATTTCGAAATAATGGCCATGCTGCCTTTGTCGTTGTACGCAAACGGCTGAAGCGTTTCGTTGGACTCGAGCCGGCGTAAATTTTTTGCCAGCAATTCGCCCTGCTGAATAGCCACCTGCGCCACTTGTGGGTGCCCGTTAGGAAAAGCTTTGTCGGTGGTTTGAAAACACAAATCGCCCAGCGCAAAAATATTGGGGATGCCCTGTACGCGGTTTACTTCATCTACCAGCACCCTGCGGCCACGGCCCAGCAACTCTTTGGGCAGCCCGGGCACCTCGCGGGCTATCACACCGGAGGCCCAGATCAGTGCATTGGTTTCGATGACCGTTCCGTTGGCCAGCACCACGCGGCCTTCGGTGTAATCTTTAACAGCCGTGTTTAGAATAACGTGCACGCCCAGCTTTTGCAGCACGTCCAGCGCTTCGGCCTGTGCTTTTTCGCTCATCGGGCCCAGCAGGGTAGGGCCGGCATCAACCAAATAAAGATGGCTGCCAAAATCCTGGATCTCGGGGTATTCTTTCACCGCGACATTGCGGCCAAGTTCGGCCAGCATGCCTGCCATTTCCACGCCGGTGGGCCCGCCGCCGGCAATAACTATGTTGAGCAGTCGGTCGCGGTCTTCCTTGCTTTTGGCCCGCGTGGCCTGTTCCATGTTCAGCAAAAGCGTGTTGCGCAGGGTAAGCGCCTCGTCGATGGTTTTCATCGGGAGGGCTGCCACCTTCACGTTTTGCATGCCAAAATAATTCGTTTCCGTACCCAAGGCCAACACCAGATAATCGTACGGCAAAATGCCATGCGTTGTTTCGATGGTGTTGGTTTCGGGCCTGATGCAAACAAGTTCGCCCATATGAAAGCGCAGGTTTTCTTTTTCCTGAAACATGCGCCGGAAGGGGTAGCTGATATTGGAGGGCTCGATAAAAGCGGTAGACACCTGGTAGAGCAGGGGTGGAAAAAAATGATAATTGTTTTTATCCACCAGGGTTATGTGAAAGCGTTGATCCGATTGCAATTTTTTGATCACATGTATGCCGGCAAATCCGCCGCCTACAACCACCACTCGTTTGGCAGTATTACTCATTTTGTGCTTTTTTATATTCAGGAGCAATTCACATACCGCGGTGCGTTGCAGGCGCCTTATGGTTGGGTTAAAGATTTGCGGAGTGCTGCTTGGAGGCAGCAACTAAATGCATCTAGTTGCATCAATGCTTCGGCGTGTAGCAAAAAAATGCTAAGGAGCGACGCGGAAATGAAATGACAAAACACCGCAACACACAGCTGAAAAGATCATTTCATGCAGCGCACAAATGCTAGTTGTTTTATTTCTATGCAAAGCCCCTCGGTACTGCACATTAAACGATGCAACCCGTAGCAAGATGAATATGCACTTGCAACCGTTTTATCTAATCTTCTTAACCGCAAAAAATCGGCTATACATGCTTGATCTCCTGCCAAACGAATTCTTCAATTTCGTCGAACAGGCTGCGTTCCCTGGTTTTGCCTTTTGTCTGTTCTTCGTATTTATTGGTAAAATATAGGGCAAGGTTGTAGAGCTTGTCGGTTGCCGACCGGTCCTGCAACTCCGCGAAGTTTTTCGGTTGTTTGTCTTCATCCAGTTCGCGCATATACACCAAAACCTCTACCACTTCAAAATGCGTTTTTTGCCAGGACTCAAAGCCATTAGGAAAATCAGGAATCGCCATAGTTCAATTTTTTTGTTACAGGTTGGGTATGAAATTAACCCATAAAGCAATATGGGCATTGCGTGGCAATAAGAAAATATAAGGTTGATTTTTGAGGAGTGATTTAGGTTAGTTGCGGTTGTTTGCATAAGTTTTTTCTAATGAATCGAATGTTTCATGCTTCAATTTAAGTGAAAAAAATACCGTCGCAAATTCAATCCCCTTTTCTAGATTTTTTTAATGTTCATCCAGAACAAAATACAACTAAACTTATTGTGCATAATAGGAAAACAATTTCTTTCATTTATACAATAGTCCTAAGTGTTCACTATCAATTTATAGTTGAAGTTGTTTTTGTAAAATTAATATAGGCCTCCTGCGGAAGAAATTCTTGCCATCACGACAAAAGGCTTTTGTAGCAGATAAAAGCTTTCCATGTCCTTTGCCACCCGTTTTGCCGCATTAAGAAAGGATTATCGCAATTGCTGTTAGTGTTAGTTGTGTCTTCAAAAAAGTGGTGCCTAACGTAGGACGTGTTTCTGAAGCAGCGGCATTCTGTGTTCCTTCAGCCCCACCTATGTTCTATTGATGATTAAAGATATAATGTTCAGCATTTGCAATCCAGCCGCTGTTTTAGAAACACCATGTGCATGTTGGACAACGTACAAAACTTTCGTCATCTCTGCTTGCATTGAAGCGTGTTGCTGATTATCTTTTGGCATGCAAGGCCGCAAGCACTACTCCGAGAAGCTGTTCACCCATTTTCAGCTCTCCGACCGTGTTCCATCCCACAACTTTTACCGCAGGCTCAAAGAGGCTCTGGACCTGCATTGGCTATATGTGCGAACCAAAAAGTACTATGGTCGTGACGGACAGAAAAGCATTGATCCGGTTGTGTTTTTCAAGCTCCTTTTAATCGGATACTTCGAAAACCTGCTTTTTGACCGGCGCATCATCGATACCGCTTCTATGCGCCTGGATATGCTTTACTTTCTGGGCTATGACATGGATGAAGAACTGCCCTGGCATTCCACCATCTCCCGCACCCACCAGCTTTATGGCGAAGAGTTGTTTAACGAGCTTTTTACCACAGTGCTCAAACAGTGCATTGACTCAGGCATGGTGGGTGGCAGAAGGCAGGCAATCGATTCCGCTCTTGTAAAAGCCAACGCATCCATGGACTCACTGAAAGAAAAGGAGATCCTTTTGGATGGTGCCGACTACTTGAATGAACTACAGGAAGAAGAAAAAGAACCTGCGGACAATAAGGATAATACAGGTGACGAGAACCAACATAGCGTAAGTGCTGTACGCAACAAAGCCGTACAACAACACCACTCCTGGAAAGCAAAAGCATACAAAGATCAGCCAGGCGGAAGCAAACAAAAAGAACTCCCAGACGGTGAGCAAAGCGCAAGCGGTGAAAAAGACTACCTGCCAAAATTTGTATCCAACCACACTCATTACTCCACAACGGACAGCGATGCACGGGTGAGTGTAAAGCCTGGCAAACCGCGTCAGCTCAATTATGCAGCACAGGTCAGTGTAGACACGGCCTCACATGTGATCACAGCCATCGAGGCGCACCATGCAGACAAGAAAGACTCGCAGTGTCTTCCCTCCATCCTGGATTGTGCAGTAACGAATCTAAAGGCAGGTGGCCTGCACCTGAAAGAAGTGCTCTGTGATGCAGGCTTCAGCAGTGGTGAAGCACTGAAGGCATTGGAGGAAAGGGGCATTGTGGGTTACATTCCAAACTTTGGCCAGTACAAGCCACATCGGGAGGGCTTTCGATTTAATCCTTTCCGAAATGCTTATGTATGCGGGCGTGGTGTGGAGCTTCCGTTTAAAAAGATCATCACAACATCGCTGGGTTACCAGATGAAGCAGTACCGCTCCTCATCAAAGGATTGCAGGGACTGCCCTTTGCGCAGCACCTGTATCGGCAAGAGTGATTTTAAGAAGATCGATGATTCTGTAGACAAACCATACTATGACCGGATGCACCGAAGGCTGCAAAGTGAAAAGGCTAAAGCAATGAAGAAGATCAGGCAAAGCACGGTGGAGCCGGTCTTAGGTACATTTGTAAGCTTCCCTGCAATAAAGGGTAAGGCTACACCAGAAAGTATTCGCGAAACGGTGTGGGTCGTAGTATCTGTAGAAGAGGTAGCGGTCCTTTGTAGCTACTTCTATGTAGAAGCCAGCAGGATGTGTCCACCTTACTTCCATACCCTGTATCGATTTACTGTCGGGAAGGGTCATGAGATCGAGTTCCAGAAGACTGTCAATGAATGAGGGCCAGCCAATTGTAGGCATGACCTTCTGACTTATTTGTACTTGGAATGGGGCTGGGCCTTTCAAGAACTCTTTGGATCCAATGCCGTTTGCATGATTGGTGTCAACTGTGAGTTCATAATAGTTCCCTGACCAGCTATTCTCCCTTTTCTGTAAAATGTAGAGTTGTCGGTGCTGAAATAAGCCTTGTTCTCGCCAAATGCGTATCTGCATCGAGTCGAACCCCTGTTGAATGTTGTCGAGTTCGATAAGCCTGGCATTGTGAGAAATGGTAAAAGGCTCTGTGAAAAGACTCTCGTTGAAGGCAGCTTAGTGGGTTAAATTTTGAGTCTCTCCTTTTTGCGAAATGGTCGCCGTTTTTCCTCTACATGCTAAAAAGGTAGTTAACACTATAATTAGTTGAATAATCTTACTCATGCAGTGGAGTCTTGAAGCATTGCACACAACGGAACGGGTGTTTATGAAGTAGCGGCATTAGCGTTCCTTCAGCTTCACTTTTGTTCCAAAGTTCAATAAAGGTATGATGTTGAGCACTTGCAGTCAAGCCGCTATTTTATAAACACCATGTTGTGCGTTCGCTTTTGTCACATATGGACTGGCTCTTTGTCCATTATATGAATTTTTACACTTGGCGGGAAGCCACGTAACTGCGGATTTATCCAAGCAGTGTCATTACCAAAATTCTTGCGCAATAAACTCGCTTCGACAGTGTCAATTGGAGGCTTGTAGCCATATGATACAAAAATCCAGCGGTCGTTACCTACATTGATTGGTTGTTCTACTGAAACCTTGTCGCTGTCTGCCGTTACTCGTATAACGTACTTGCCTTTCGGCAATCTCACGTAAGGAGTATATTTTAAATCTGGCTGTATGTTAGTGTACTTGATTGTGTCATCAAAAACACCTTTAGTTCCAATCGATACCTTGATATCAACAACTTTTTTGTCTTCGCTTGTGTTGCTTATGAAAAAGTACGCTGTCGGCTGAAACCAACTACAACCTGCCAAAAGGGGAAGAATGATTAATAGTTTTAGTTGTCTTGGTAATTGCACCAGCAAAGTATTTTAAAGTGACGCACAACGGAGAAACGCTTTGTGAAGGTGGGGATATTTAAAATTTATCGCCTCACTTCAGCACTTCAGTTGATTTTTGATAAACAGCCGAAAGCTAGTGCATCAGCCCCACTTTTACAAAGCGTATGTTATACGCCTTTATTGGGTCGGTTTAAGTACGGCCATCAGCTTGTTCAACTTTTCTGCTCTATTATGCCTGCGCTCTTCCCATAAGTTTAAAATCTCGGGCAATAGTTGTCGCCTGACAGCTGTAGTAGCAAGGGAACGTAGGTTTAAGTCCATAAAGCCTTGTAGGTAAAGCTGACCGAATGCTGTGGCTATGATAGCCTGGTCAATGCCTAGCATAAAACGACTTCCTAATTCACTTCTTATAAGAAATTCCTCTAACTCACTGATGGCAGTGCTTTGAAGATTGAACGTTGGATAGCCCCAATACTCGATTTGTTCCTTGATGAAATCAATCTTATTTCGTTTATCATTGAATTGAAGCCATTCTTTGAATGCATAGAAGGTTTCCCAACCATCATCACTTCCAAACGGTGCTGTTTCTTCAATGGAACTATAATAGAAATCCTCCTGCATCAGCTTCTGAGCATTTGGGTGGGCATTCTCAAAAGAGATTTCGTCTCTTGGCCTTGAACTTTCCATAGAGTAAGTCTTGGCTCTTTGTCAGTTTAGGAATGGTGCGACTCAAGTGGCGTATAACGTAGAACGTGTTGCTGTCAGTGGTGGCATTTCCTGCTCCGCAGCAGCACATTTGCAATAATGTAAAATAAAGTTACCATTGTTCAAAATATGTTCTTCTGCCACCATTGCAGCAAAACGATGTTGTGGGCTGCCATAATTAGTCAAAGGCTACTCACTTACTGCTTTCATGCCTTCCGAAGAATGTAACATACGTAATGCAGTTTGCGCCAATCCACTATCTGGAAATTCTTTTAAAGTCTCGGTGTAACATTCAACAGCCTTTATCCCTTCACCAACTTGACTGTAACAGAATGCAACATTGCACAAAGCCATTTCCCTGTAAGACATTCTTGAAGAACTAAGCAATGTTAAAAAACGATATTTGTCAATCCAGAGATTTTTCGAAAAAAATTCGTAGCTCCTTTTGAAAGATGGAATAGCTTCTGAAAATTTTTGCTCTTTAACAAGTTTCATACCCTGCATATGGTCTCTTGGAATGAACGTTCGCAAACAGAAAGAGATTGCCAAATATGTTAATGTGCCATGCAGAAAAGGCTCACTGCTTCTGCATAGATAAAAGATTAAAATCAACAGTCCCATAAAAGCAAGTTGTGGAACAAGAGAAATCCAGGCGACTTGTCTCACAGTGGGAGTTTTAGAGCTCATAGCAGTTTCAATTCAGGTTTTAGTTTATTGAATGATTGTATCAATTGGTTGCCCACAACGGGACGGGGCTTTACGCAGTGCGGGGCTCCGCAGCCCTGTCGCTTAGATAAAGATAAGAACCCACGACAATTGCACAATAGCTCGTAACATGTTCTTCGGCCCGCATTGCGAGAAGCCCATGTTAACGGCGCTAGTTTGATTTGATAAGTCTTGAGTAATAGCATTCATCAGGGTCACCTATGCCGATTAGTATCACAAGCCTGCCGTCTTTTTCATATAGTTCATAGGATGCAGTATAGCCTTCCATGGGTTTTTCAAAAATATACTGAAGTTGAAGTAGCATTCGGTTTTCTTTCTTGAGAAGGGTCCAAGTGCCCGAGGCCGAAGTCTCGGAGTGGTTGTTGCGAAAGTTAGCTTCAAAGTCAAAAGTGCTTTTGGGGAAACCGGAAAAATTAAAAGTGTGATCTGAATTAAGTGTCAACTGAGCTGATTTTTTATTCTCATACCCTGGAGTAGTATTGATTGTAGTCTGGTCAGGAAAATAGGTTCCGATGAGTGTTTCCTGTGAAATATTTTTATTGGCATTGTCAAGGTCATAAGTAATGCCACAGGGGAGATAGCGGCAGCCAGTCAATAGGATAAAGAATAAAAGTGAATTTCTGCAGTTCATTTGGTTTTGGTTCGCCGTTAACGTCAGACTGTGCAAAAAGGTGTCTGCCGTTATGAGTTGAATATACGGCAAAAAGGTGAGTAGCTTTGTACCTCTAAACAGTTCTTTTATGGCTTACGTTCAAGGCACGGACCGCCTGCAAACAGCCATCTTCTGCCTGGAGGACTTTATTGCTCCCCATGCACCGGTAAGGGTCATTGATGCATTCTGTGAACAGATCGACTATGTAGCCCTAAACTTCAGGGGCCGCTTCACCCAGGAGGCCTGCAGGCCCTGCTATCACCCCTCCCTTTTGCTCAGGCTTTACATCTATGGCTACCTCAATGGCATTCGCTCTTCGCGCAAACTGGCCCAGGAATGCACCCGCAATGTAGAAGTAATGTGGCTATGCAACAACCTGCTTCCCAAGTACCACACCATAGCCGACTTTAGAAAGCGCCATGGGGAGCAGATCAGGGAAGTATTCCGCCAATTTGTTTCCGTGATGTGCCGATGGAAGCTGGTAGGAAAGAAAACCATTGCCATTGATGGCTGCAGGTTTAGGGCACAGAACAGCCGCAAGAACAATTACAATGAAGACAAGATCCGGCGTCAGCTCACCTACATTGACCATAAGGTATCGGAGTACCTGGCAGAAATGAATGAGCTGGATCGAAAGGAAAATAAAAAGCAAAAGGATGAGAAAAGACTTCAAGAGCTGGCCAAGAACAAAACCTGGATGAAGGAGCGAAAAAACCTGTACCTGCATTTGAAAAAGCAACTGGAGCAAAGCTCAGCCGCCCAGATCAGTACCACAGATCCCGATAGCCGCGCCGTGGTGCACAAAACGGGAGTAGTGGAAGTATCTTACAATACCCAAGTGGCCTGTGATGCAAAGCACTCACTGGTGGTGCACTATGCGATCACGAACGAAAATGACCGAAAGGCCCTGCACGCAACTGCAATGGCTGCAAAGGAAAGTATGGGTATGCACAAAGGGGACCCAATCACTGCACTTGCCGACAAGGGCTACTTCAACGGGGAACAGCTACAGCGGTGCGCAGAGGATAACGTCCTGACCTATGTACCGCCCACCTACAACCGCTCCCAGGAGTCTATTCCGGCGAGTGGTTATCACCTGGAGGACTTCCGCTATCATCCTTGTTCCGATACCTACACCTGTCCTGAAGGGCACACCCTGAGCTCAAATGGCCACTGGTACAAAAAGGTGTACATCCGAAGTGAGCAAACAAGGAGCACTTCTTACTTCAAGCACTATAAAACGGACAAATGCCTCGAGTGCCCGGCGAGACATCTTTGCACGGTTCAAAAGAAGGGAAGGGTGATCGAACGAAGCCAGTACGCGGAAGCCATCGAAGGAAACAGCAAACGGCTAAAGCAGCACAAGGAGATTTACTTAAAACGCCAGCAGATTGTGGAGCATCCTTTTGGCACCATCAAAAGGTGGTGGGGCTACAGCTATACTTTGATGAAAGGGCTCAGAAAAGTAGGCGCCGACATGGGATTGGTATACCTGTGCTACAACCTCAAACGTGTAATGAACATTCTTACCACCGGAAAGATGCTTCAGAAACTGCAAATGATGTCAACGTGAAAGGAACGTGCCTGCTGAAAACTGCTTTTAACTATCACAGCACACCTGCAGCACTACAGCCCTGAATCTACTAACGGCAATCGCTATCTAAAAACAAAAAAAAGAAGTCGGGAATGAAAAACAGAAAAGGACCTTTTTGCACATCCTGACGGATAAGGGCTTGGCGAAGTGGCGATAGTCCGTGATTCGTCTGCCCCATTTACTTGCTGAAGATAAACAGAAATACTATGGTTCAAAATATGTTCAACAGCCGCCATTTTGCCAAACCCATGTTACCTGCATGGCGGATTTGTCTTGACGGTGGTTTTAATTGTGCAAGGGGTTCTCCTGAAGCGTCTGCAAGCAACAAGGTTTTGTAAGCTGTTAGCCTTGTGTCTTGATAATGTGAGCAGCTTGCAAATGCTTGGTGCGCCGTGTGTCGGCTTAGTTCTTTGAAATCAATGGGCGACTGATATTTTTTAACCAATTAAAAATTTCAGTCAATGAAAAAAATCAATGATGAACGGTGTCCGTTTTGGAAAAAGTTTTTTCCTGTTTCTGAGGAATTAGAACACTCTCTTTTTGTGATAGCTTGTTTTGCATTTGTTGTATCAATGTGTCTTGTCGCTTTACTTCTTGCTGTAAAGAATGTTTTTCTTTGTCGTTTGAATAGGATAAGAATTGGATAATAACCCCTGCAACAGCAATGGAAAATGTTAGCCAAAAGAGTTTATTAACTTTCGTTCCCGCTTTGTTGGCATTTATACTGCTACTGATTAAGGCTTCTTCCAAATCTTGTTTTCTCTTTTCTTCTTCAAGGAGCTTCTCATAATTTTCATAGTTCCAACCCTTGTCGGATAGCATCAGATTTTCACGATTTACGCCATCAATTGCCATGAGTATTCCTTTATGCAAAAGAATATGGCTTGCATATCGAAGTGCGTCAAGCGGTGCTTTGTCCTGCAAGTTGCCAAGGAAACCATGAATATTGTGTGCTTTGCCTTGTTTCTCTTTATATGCTTCAACGATTGCGTCAGCAGCTTTTTTTTGTACTTCGGTCATAAGCAGTTTTGTTTGTTTCTCTCAGTCGCCCAGCAAGATTTTAGCTCTTTTGTCGTGTCGCCCTGTGCGGTGGCTAAAGTGCTAAAATGTGTCAGGCAAAGAAGCCTGGCAGAATTAAACCAATTTGAAAACCTGCTGCTGGTCTTATGTCGTGTCGCTTATTAGGATTCGTCAGACCGCTTGCAGGTAACGGAACAGGGCTTGGCGAAGGGCGGGAGTTCGGAGAACTTCAGTTTAGCCTAAAGGTGAAGATTATTAGCATTTCTGCAGGTGAGCACTTAGGCTTCAGCCCGCCTTTTGCCAAGCCCCTGTTGGGCGATGTGCTTTCCTGAAGGGGATTTCTTGGCAGTCTTGGCTTCAGCTTTTTTCTGCTTGTTACGCTTGATCCACTCACTGATACGGGCAAAGTCCTGCTCTGAGGGCTGGCGTCCTGTTGTGAGAAAATCAATGTTTTTGGCCTCTTTGATCATGGCTGTAAATTACTGATTTTGTGGAAAATATTGTGTTACAAGCTTACTAGCCGCACGGGTATCAATTGCCATAATGTTGCCAAAAAGTACGCTTGCACCCAGGGATTTACTGTAATGCTCTATAAGTTTGGATTTGCTTTCGAAAGAAACATAGCCGTCATACCCTCGTTCAAAGGAAAACTTGCAAGCAAATGCAACCAGGTTGCCCGGCACCCCCAAGTAAACCTTTTTGACTCCTCGGTTGAATTTTGCACTTTCAATTAAAGCCATGAAGATGTGATCTCCTCGGTCCTGCAGGGAGATAAGCCCCTGAATAATGTCAGGATTGCCCTTTATGACCAATTTGAATACTTGTCTGGTAGCATTTCTTCCTTCACGTTTCCAGTCGAAGAGCCAGTCTGCTTTTTTCAGTTTCCGCAGGTCTATTGGAGTCAGGGGAAGAACCTCTGTCTGGAAACTGTCGCCTGTAATGGCATTTTCCACAGAGCGGGTTAGCTTGTCAATTTCAATATCGAAAGGCTGATGCTTGGGCATGGCCGAATTTAGCAAATGTTATCTATAGGCAACTTGCCAATCAGAAACGCAGCATTTCGCCCAACGTCCCAGGCTTTACGTTGGCAGGACGGCTTTAGACGTCCTGCTTGGAACTAGCGTTGAGTAAAGTTAATTTGTTACAAATAAATTCTGCTGCTGAATAGCGTTCGGTCAAGCCAAGAACAAAAGCCAAATTGAAATACAAAAGTTGGGAGGCTTGACCCGTCAGCCCTGCTGACGTAAAACCTTTTGTTGTGCGTTCGCTTATTTGTCTTCGCTTTCTTTATATTCGCTATCGTCTGCCCCTTCGAGAACAGAGTTGTATTCATTCCAATCTGGGTCATCTTCAGCAGTAAGTTCAAGTGGTAATCTGTCAAAATTAGAGAGTGCATCGTTTAATCGCTTTCCGGTTTCGTTGATGTCAGTCGAATACCAGTGCCACTCTTTTTGATTTTGTCCCGTATATACAAAAGTCAAAACTGCTTGAACATCATTTTCTAATACATCAACTAAGGCATCTTCAATATTACTAAATAGTTCTGTTTCTTCGTCTGTCGGCATAAGCGAATCATTGTCAGAAATATACGGCAATGCAATAGTCAGTTTTTTGTTATACTTTTTTGTTTCGATGAAGTCATTTAAGTGTGGTCTGAATCTAAGCAAGAATGGTGTACCATCATTTTCGCCTTCAGCAACTGACCATAAATCATTTTCGTTTACAAGCTTTATTAAATTGTCCATATTTAATTTGTTAGATTGGTTAGTATCTTCTTTCTCTGTCCAAATAAAGTGTATTTGTTTAAGTGACGCACAACGTGAAAGGGCTTTAAGCAGTATGGGTATTTGGAAAACTGCTGCTTCAACCCTTATTCAAAAGCAAAATAGTTATTCTTCTGATCAAAACATATTCATCAGCCCATATTGCTTGAAACCCATGTTATAGGCCGCTCTTAGGCGCTCCAATGGCACTCAATATTGCGTCCAATCTGCCTTCAGTTGCAAGATGCTTCACCGTGTTTGCAAGCTTGCGAGTAGTGCCGTTGCCACAAGATTGTGGCACCCACCTGTAAATAGCATTGTATTTACCTTTGCTGACAGCTTCAATCAGCCACTCCTCACCATCCAAGCCGCCGTGGCAGGTTGTATCTTTCCCTAATTCCCAGAAGTTGAGGCTATCTAATCTTGTGGCAACCGTATCGTAAAGGTCTCCGACAAATCGATATTTGGTTGTAGAAGCCAAAACGCCTGGGTACTGACATCCAAAACCATTGGTGACTTTTATTGTCAGGGAACTTTTGCCGTTTACCTTTTCTACAATCAAGCTGTAAGGCTTACGAAAGCAAGGGTCAACGGTTACTCGAACCCACTGTTTCGCCGTGTCGACATTGGTCGTGTCTACAAATGGCTCTTCCATTGCATAAATAAGTGCATTTGGTGTTTTTGTTTTTAGTTCCGAGTAATACCGTTTAAGAAAGCGGAGAAATGTTTCGGAAGTAAATTCTTTGTGGTCAGGACCAGCGATGCTGTCCTCAAAAAACTTTCTTGCATCAGCTTGTGAATAGAGCATTTCCCTCACCGCAAGTTCTCTTGAACCTTCCTGTCTGTCCTGACAAGCAAAAGCGGAACAGAACACTATGATTAAAAGGAATGGTCGCATCGTGGCCTATAACGTCCGACAGCTTGCTGCAGTAGCGGCATTCTGTGTTCCGTCAGCTTAAATTTAGTACTTAGTTCAATAGAATTATTGCAGATCAGCCCATGTTCGTCGCGCCGCTATTGCTGCAAACTGCTGTTAGCGGCTGTTTAGTTTATTCAAAACGTCAATCATTATTTGTTTTATCGGCTTCTAAATGGCTTTGGAAGTGGTCTTTCATTCCTGATCTTAGCATTGTATCTATTTGGCGGATATGATTCACTTTTAGGTGTGTGTTTTTCATCTTGTCAAACTGCAGCCTTGCTAGTTGAAGCTTATCGTTATGTAAAACATTTTCTCCATAGGTTAGATATGCTGCGGCCCATCTTTTATAAGTTTCTCCCAAATAGAACAACACCATGTCACTTTCACCTTTATGGGTCTTAAAGATTTCGTCATATAATTCCTCGCCCGCCTTTTTGTCAACTTTTGTAAATAGGAATCTTGCATAATTTCTTTCAGACAATATTTGGTCGACGACGTTGTCAGCTCGTTGCCTAGATTTATCAAAATATAGTTCTGCATTCCCTAGGTCGTCTATAGAACTAAATGCTTGAGCTATTAGTGACAGTTCATGTGAATATGTCATGCTATTAGGTAGCTGACTTACAAAATTTGATGCATGAGTTACATAAACCCTCCTATAATCGCTCAAAAGACCATTATAATTATCGGGCAGTTGGTCTTTTGCTTTTGACACTTGGTATTTAGCATTGTCCATATTGAGATTTGCGAGCTTCTCCAAGATATCAGTTAACTTATTTCTTATTGTAATCAGTCTATCTCTCCTTTTTTGTCGTACTGTATATATGCCAAAAATGATTGTTAATACAATCCCTATTGCTGTTAAAACATTTTTTAAATCCTCAACGGAATCGTTGGATGTTAAAATGTCATTGACAACCTGAACTAGTATCACTGTTGCTCTATTTTTATTTTATTGAAAAGGCTAATAAAGTAGGCATGTTTATACCTAGACTATCATCGAGTTATTGCCGCTAACGTTAAAGGTATTTCTGCAGTAGCGGAAGTCCGTGTTACGTCAGGCTAAATTTATTGATAAAGCTCAATACTGTTTATTTGTTCAGCATTTATTCTTCAGCCGCTATTGCAGAAATACCATGTTAGCAGAATAGCCTTTCTTCGGGTGTGTCTCTATAATGTATGTGTCCACCGAAGTTGGGTGTGTCCAAGAAGCATAGGAGAAAAGCACCCTCTTTTGCAAGTTGGCTTGTGTCGTGCCTTGTGGGCTTGCAAATGTGTGTGCTTTTGGGGCGTCGGTTAGTATGAATAGAAAAGGTTACTCAAGGTCATAAGTAACTGTTACGTTTCCTGCACCAAGTGCAGCTACAAGCCCGGTAATATCATCAACACGACCGAGCCTTGTGTAACTGTAAGAAGTAGAAAATGTTTTATAAAAGAGTACCAGTGTATTAGAACCATACAACATCAAATCACCGTTTTGAATAGTTCCGGGATTGGATGCATTCGTTGGAAGACTGCGGGGCAAATCAAAATACTTCTCATTACCATTTAACTCAATCATGTTTACTGTCAATGGTAAAAGTGATTTGAACGCTGTAGCTGTTGCATTGTCATGCAAAGTTGCATTAAATGTGCTGGTGCCTATTTTTATTTTCATTTTACTTCCTGTTGGATTTGTATTACTATTACCGTTGTTGTCTGCCGGAGAAACATTCTTACTGCAAGATGCACAACTGATAAGTGACACTGCAAAAAATGCCAAGAAGAGTAATTGTTTCATAAGTAAAGTTTTTGAATGTCAACCAATGTTATCGCCTGATGCTATTTCCATAAAACAGCGTCTACTGTTTATTGTATTCTTCATCCGTCACCGGCTGCAACCATTGAACAATGCTCTTTTCTGTTTTTGGTAAAATGTACATCTGTTGTAATCCCGTATCAGAACTTGCACCATGCCAGTGCTCTACATTAGGTGGACACTTCACAACATCTCCTTTTCGGATTAATTGTTTCGCCTGTCCTTTTATTTGGTGAAAACCGACACCGTCGGTAATCACCAAAATTTGTCCTGACGGATGAATGTGCCAATTGCTTCTTGCTCCCGGCTCGAAGTAAACATTTCCAATGACTGTATTGTAGATACTGTCGTTTGGAACCAAAGGTGTATTCCAGGCTTTACCGGTAAAGTTTTCTGCTGGTCCTAACTCACCTTTTGGAAAGATGGCTTGTAGTTGGCTGCCTTCTTTGTCTGACCTATTTTCCATACAACTGGTTGTTAGCAATGCCATAGAAGCGATTGCAGTTATCAATAATACTTTCATTGTGCTTTATTTATTGCGTTGACACGTTAGCAGTTGCTGAATTGGTTTCAGCAGCTTTTGCCGTTTTGTTCCCATTGCCCCCGTTCAGATGTTGAGTAAAGAATGCAGACAATTTATCAAAAGGAATAACATCTATTTTGTCGTACAAATCAACGTGAACTGCATTTGGAATAATCACTAACTCTTTCGGCTCTGCGGCTGCTTTGTAAGCATCTTCGCTGAAATAACGTGAGTGGGCTTTCTCTCCCGCAATCAATAAAACCGGACGAGGAGCAATTTCCTTAATGTATGTCAAAAGGGGTGTATTCATAAAGGATAATGCATTGGTAGTAGTCCATCCGCTATTAGAGTTTAATGAACGAGGGTGAAAACCACGTGGCGTTCGGTAATAGTCGAAGTACTCTTTTACAAATTGAGGTTCGTTGCCTGTTAGCTTCTCCGGTAGGTTGCGGCTTCCGATTGACACTTCTCCTTTCTCTGCATCTTTCCAACGTTGCTCACCCAACTGCTCCAGTGCCTTTGTACGTTCTTCTAGGGACATTTTATCATAATATCCCTTTGCATTTACCCTGGACATATCATACATACTGGTGGTAGCAACAGCTCTCACCCGTTTGTCAATGGCAGTAGCGTTTAAAGCGAAACCTGCCCAGCCACAGATACCAATGATGCCTATACGGTTTCGGTCAACAGATTTTTGCAAACCCAAATAATCCACTGCTGCACTAAAATCTTCGGTGTTAATGTCCGGAGAAGCAACATTTCTTGGTTCGCCACCGCTTTCACCTGTATACGATGGGTCAAATGCAAGAGCAACAAAACCCCGTTCTGCCATTTGATTAGCATATAGTCCTGATGACTGCTCTTTCACCGCACCAAAAGGACCGCTGATAGCAAGTGCTGCTAAGGGTTTACTACCGCTATTTTTTGGAAGGTACAAGTCACCTGACAATGTAATTCCAAAACGGTTTTTGAATGTTATTGCCTGACGGGTAACCTTATCGCTAAGTTTAAAGGTGTAATGTTCTGTTTCGTTAATATTATTCATGACTTCCTTTTTTTGCGCTGTTTGCGAATAGACCTGTCCAATCATTAAAAGGGACAGAATGGTTAATGAGATTGTCTTTTTCATTATTTATCGTTTATCGTTATTGAATTGTTTTAATAATTTTTGCAGGCACGCCACCTACAATTGTATTTGCCGGAACGTCCTTGGAAACAACAGCCCCTGCTGCCACCACTGAATTTTCGCCAATGGTTACGCCTGGTAGTATCGTTGCACCTGCACCAATCCAAGCATTTTCTTTGATGTGTATGTGACCTGGAACAATAGATTGTCTATCGTTAGGAGAAACGGGATGCCCTTCAGATAATAGGCTGACTTTTGGAGCAATTAGCACACCATCTTCGATGGTAATGCCACCCAAATCAAGGAAGACACAATCGAAGTTGATAAAGACGTTCTTACCTATTTTAGTGTTCTTGCCATAATTTATATACAGCGGTGTAAATACAGCAACGCTAACATCAATCGTTGAACCAGTGATTTGTCTTAGTAAATCTCTAACCTCTGCCGGGTCGGCAGAATTGTTTAGCTGAACCAGTAACTTCTTGGTAGCAAAAGAAGCCTCCCGCAATCTGTATGCTTCCGGATTATTGGCTGAAACGGTTTCGCCGTTTCGTAGCTGTTCAAAAATGTCTTTATTCTGCTGATTTGATACCATACCACAAAGGTCTTACAACGAATGCCCCTGCTGGTAACGATTATCAAACCAATAATTAAGAATTTCAAACTTCCTGCATTCTTAACGATTTTGGGTTTGTTCCGGTTAGCCTTTTGAAGAAGTTGTTAAAGTAGGTAGCGTATTCAAAGCCAAGTGCATAGGCAATGTCGGCAATATTCCAGGCGGTGTGCTGTAGGAGAGCTTTGGCTTCGCTAACGATGCGTTCGGTAATATGCGTTGTTGTGGATTTGCCGGTTACTTCTTTCACAGCACGGTTCAGGTAATTTACATGAACATGTAAGGCAGCCGCATAATCCTGTGCTGTTTTAAGTCGCAAAGGGTTATCTGCACTTTCAATTGGAAACTGCCTTTCGAGTAGTTCAAGAAAAACGGCTGTAAGGCGGGATGCCGCATTTTTATGCTGGTCGTAGTGCTCTGAAGGCTGAAGTTTCAGGGCTTCGTGAATAATCAGGTTGATGTAATTGCGTATGAGGTCGTCCTTATAGTTATAATCACTCTTTTGCTCTTCTATCATTCGTTGAAAGATGGTATTGAGAAACAACCTTTGACCTTCATCAATCTTTAACACAGATGTACCACCTATCTTGAAAAGGGGAGAATTTTGCAGGCTTTCCGAACGGTCAGATGCTTTGAAAAAGTCTTCGGAAAAGAGAACTGTGTAGCCTACATAGGTGGTGGAAATGGTCTCCCAGGAATAAGGGATGTGCGGATTGCCAAAAAACAAAATACTGCCTTCCTGCTCAAAACTTCTGTCTGCATAATGGATTTTGCTTTTTCCTGTGGTTAAACATATTTTGTAAAAATCCTTTCTGCTATATGTCTTTGTAGCGTTGCCGTCAGCTTCTATTTGAAATACATTGAAGCCTTTCAACTTTAGTTCATTATTGAACTCTGACACCTGCCGCACAATTTTGCTTTCCATAAGTCAAAGTTAAGAAAATCAAAACTGGAGAAATAGCTAAAACATCTTTCCAATGTAAACTGCCGCCTCGAGGTAAAGGCTTGCTGTGCAATGGCAATTGCAGCTCTCTTGTAGGTTTGGTTTTGTGTCAGGGTTTGTGTGCCTGCAAATGTGCTGCAATATGCGGTGGGCTGGTGAGGGCTCCTGTCCAGCTATGAACAGCGGACTGACTGCCAATAGGGTTTCTGCTAACGGTCCGGCGCTTGGCGAAGAAGCGGAAGTCTGTGTTCCGTCACCTTAGCACATGTACCGGCGTTGAATATCGATTTGTTGTCCAATATAGCATTTCAGCCGCTTTTTTGCCAAGCGCATGTTGTGTGCCGTACGGTTATAGTTCGGAAAACTCAGTCCAGGTGAATACTTTTCGAGTTTTGGCATTTACCAATAGGCGACTGTTAGATGCACGACGACGACTACCAGCACTTGCTTTGCGCTCACTATTCAACTGTGCTTTCCATTCGCTTCCCACATTCCAGTAGTAATCCCTGGTTTTGTAATGTCGACCGAAGAAGACTTGAATAGTATCACCCTTAGCCAAACCATTTGCTTGTGCTATAGAAATGGCCTCGGATGGAAGAATAATATCTCTTTCTGTGTTCTTTAAAATGTATTCCGGAATTGATGTCAAACCTGCAGAGTCTGCGATGCCGTATACGGAATTGACTAGAAACTCAATTCTTGCTGTATAGTTTAGATGCGGGTAAGTAAGTGTGTAAGTGAAAAGATATTCTTTTGATACTGGAATAAGATCTTTCTTTCCTGTAAACTCAAAGTAGTGATAAAACCCATTTTTATCTGTCGTCCTGATTTCTACAAGTCTTGGGCGAAGTTCTGTGTAATTGGCGCCAATGAATGCTTTCAATACACTGTCGCCCTTCACTTTCACTGTCAAGATGTTTGCTCTTTGTCCAATCGCTGGTACAAAAAAGGTCAAAGTAAAAATGAATGCAAATAGCTGTCTCATAGAATGGCACACAACGCTTCGGGTATTTCTGCAGTAGCGGAAGTCTGTGTTACGTCAGCTTAAATTTATTACTTAAGTTGAACAATATTCATTTGCTCAGCATTTGTTCGTCTGCCGCTATTGCAGAAATACCATGTTGGTGGCATGTGCTTCTTTTAGCTAATGAAACAGCTTAAGTTTTTGTCGGTCTGTGCCAATATGTTCACCAATAAGGTTTGATATGTCTACTACTGCTCCATGCTCGATAAAAACTTCGTAAAATTTCATATAGTTGTTTCCCCAATATACCATAGCACATGCCATCGGTGCACCTTTTCCTACATCTTGTCCGTTCTCAAGAAAACGTAAACGTGTATCATACAAAAAGCAAATTGCTCTCGCTTTAGTAAAAACATATTTTTTCCAATGAGCAGTATTAGCAGCAATAGGCACTAACGCCAAAACTTCCGATTGGTATTCATCATTAGCATGGGCACACTTTGCAAGCCAATTTTTTATTGTTGTTCCATTTTCCTTGTCAATACCGTAAGGAGGGTTAACATAAATAGTGGGAAAGTTCCAACTTTCTTTTAAGCCGTTATGGGTTGGAAGTCTATATTCTACCTCTGCATTAACGACTGAAAATTCGTTGGAGCACGGGTCAAGGTCTATTTTTCCACCAAATACTTGCTTTACAGCTTTTACATATTTATGTGGTGTCCCCCAGCTTTGGCTCAATGTATTCACATTTCTTCCTGCACTCATATTAATATCTCTTTCCAGTTTTTTTTGTTTAGTTCCTTCAGTTCGTCTTTTAAAATTACAATTTCCTTGTTTTTCGGTGAAATTACCTTAAACCAGCTTTCTATTGAAGCAAGGTTTTCACTGAAAAAATCAAGAAGAATTCGGTCTACATCCAAATTCATTTGAACTTTTGTAAACTGGTTTTTCCCTTTTGTTCCAGTATAACTTGCCAAAAAAGCCTTTTTTACCGGTTCAAATTTTTCTGATGGTGTCAAAAGCAAGTTCTCAATGAATTCAGAAAGTCCCTCGTCAGTAAGAAATAATAACCAATCATATGATTGAGCTAAAACCATAAGCTCTTTCTGAAAATTCTCATCGCTAAAGTCGAAACTGCCTGCTTTGTTGCGCTTTATCCAGTTTCCATGATTACTAACGACGCCAACCGTAAGAATAAAACGCCTCAGAAGTTCCTCATCATTCGAATAGATAACTTCTTCCATCAAGTCCACATATGGCTTTATGTAATAGCTATTGTCACTCTTATAGATTATGCCATAAAGTTCACCCGCTTCGTTTCTTATTTTTTGAAGTGAAGATGCGGTTTTAGCGACATAAGCTCCTTGTTTAGCTTTTTCAATAGTTTGTGGTCCTTTGGTCATTCCTTCCTCAACTCCAACTCTTTTGCATTCAAATATTGCAAATGCTTTAGAGCGTTGTTCATAAACATGTAGTTCTATCTCGTCATTATCGAACTTGTTTTCTTTAATGCTGCACAATAAATATGAATTTTCAGTTTTACACATTGTGAAGGCATTGCGTAAAACTCCACCCTTGCTCAAAAGGCTTGAAACAAACTTGTTTGTGTAGCCTGATATATCAAACGTATTTTCCTTTTCAATGGCTTTTTTTATAACGTTAGCTGTTATAGTCCTGTCACCTTTATTGATTTTTACAATGTGTTCTCTTATAACTGGGTGAAGGGAAAATTCAACATTGTGTGTAATAGCAGGATTTCCATATTCTGCTAATCCTCTCTCAATAGATGTTTGGTGATTGAAGCCCCATGTTTTTAGTAAGTAATAGGTGATAATTTCTATAAAGGTTCCTAATGCTCTGCCTGCGGCTTTTTTAGGGTCTTTAGTGTATTGAAATACTTCGTCGGCTAAAACTTTCTGCAATTTGTCTACGGATTGGTATGCCATTTATCGGGTTTTGTCAAAGATAGCTTTTTGAAGTATTTGGGTGTGTCCAATAGCATTGCCACCAACGGAGAAGGTGTTGCTGTCAGTAGGTGCATTTGAAATACCGCAGCTTCACTTTCTTCCTGTTGCTCAATAAAGATAATGAGGTGAAAACATATTCGTCAGCACCTATTGCAGCAAAACCATGTTGTGCGTTCGTTCATCGTCTATCCAACTGCTCAATTGCTTTCAGGATCGCCTCTCGGTTTTTTGCCTCCTTAATAAACTTTGGTAATCGCTCAACCATAGTAGTATAACCTTCGGATTGCCTCTCCCTTAGCTTTGCCTGTACATAGGTTTTGATGTCATGTAAATGACGCCTGTTGTACGCCCAAAACAAATTGCCTTTTATTTCTGTCTGTAGCCAAAGCGGTAGGTTGAACAATGGATCTGAAGTGGCCCCCGTCGATTTATACTGTATTTTGTACGGCTCATTCCTTGGTTCAAACGTTCTGGTAATACCACAATGCGGGCAAGGGACAGTCACTTGTGTTAAAGGTTCTTTCTGATTGGGAATTTCTACGTTTATTGCTTTACCACAATTATCACAATTGCGCTTCACAATCATCCTGTAGCGTATGTTGTCTTTTACCGTTTCGCTGAACATGCAATTGGAACAGGTTAGCTTACCGTCACCAGGGAAATAACCGTTATAATTATGAACGACTGCGTCTTTACCGCATTTGGGACATGTGACAAGAAACTCATTCATGTAGGATTGTTTCACCGACCCTAAACTCTTAAACCTGTCCTCTGTCTTTTCCATCTTTATAGACTGATTGTTTGAATGACGCACAACGGAACGAGGCTTTCCGAAGTACAGGCATTCTGTGTTCCTTCAGCCTCATGGTTGATTTAAAGTTAAATAGAATTGGTTTGTTCAGCACCTGTACTTCCGCCTGTATTTTGGGAAGCCTGTGTTGTGCGCATTTCAATAGGAGCCATAAAAGTTATTTGAGACGTTCTACATCTTTTTTTATAGCAGAATCAATCTGAATTTTGTGTGTCCCACGTGAACCAACTCTGTAGGCATAAACACCCATCTTACCAAGATTCATAATCAATGTGTCTCCTGAACTATGCCAACCCATCGCAATATCATGAACCCCGGTTTCACTTAAATCAGCAGATTCGATACGCCTACCACTACTATCGAATATTGTAAAACCAGGTTTAGTTTTATCAATCTTATCTGTAGTGATGTCGTAAACTCCGTTCACGTAATAGAACCGCTTGGAAAATGAGAAATGTTCCTCTGAGGATTTTCCGCTGCAACTGAATATCCCAGTAAGTAGAAGTATGAACAGCGTATTTCTCATTCTTGCAATTAAGTGAGGGTTGTGTTGCGCACAACGGAGAAACGCTTTGTGAAGGTGGGGATATTTAAAATTTATCGCCTCACTTCAGCACTTCAGTTGATTTTTGATAAACAGCCGAAAGCTAGTACATCAGCCCCACTTTTACAAAGCGTATGTTATACGCCTTTATTGGGTCGGTTTAAGTACGGCCATCAGCTTGTTCAACTTTTCTGCTCTATTATGCCTGCGCTCTTCCCATAAGTTTAAAATCTCGGGCAATAGTTGTCGCCTGACAGCTGTAGTAGCAAGGGAACGTAGGTTTAAGTCCATAAAGCCTTGTAGGTAAAGCTGACCGAATGCTGTGGCTATGATAGCCTGGTCAATGCCTAGCATAAAACGACTTCCTAATTCACTTCTTATAAGAAATTCCTCTAACTCACTGATGGCAGTGCTTTGAAGATTGAACGTTGGATAGCCCCAATACTCGATTTGTTCCTTGATGAAATCAATCTTATTTCGTTTATCATTGAATTGAAGCCATTCTTTGAATGCATAGAAGGTTTCCCAACCATCATCACTTCCAAACGGTGCTGTTTCTTCAATGGAACTATAATAGAAATCCTCCTGCATCAGCTTCTGAGCATTTGGGTGGGCATTCTCAAAAGAGATTTCGTCTCTTGGCCTTGAACTTTCCATAGAGTAAGTCTTGGCTCTTTGTCAGTTTAGGAATGGTGCGACTCAAGTGGCGTATAACGAGTACCGGATTTGTGCAGTAGCGGCAATAGCGTCTGTCAGCCGAAACGCTTACTAAAGTAAAATATTTATTCAATTGCTTGGATTAAGAACGTCGAGCCGCTACTGCACAAAACCGATGTTACAAGCCGTTTTTCGTCAGTCCAAGTTGCTTGCGCATGTCAAGGGTGAAATTGAACTGTTCCTCTACTGGAATAGCCTTTCTTGAAACCTTGTTGATGTCTTTGCCCTCCTTTGTCCACAGGAAAGGAAAAAAGTTGTAAGCCATATTTCCGTCCAGCTTTGCTACTTCTGGTTTCCAGTCAGTCCAGCGAAGGTCTTTATAGAAGTCAGCCAAGTCGTTGTTAAAGCAAAAATTTAAAAACTCCGTATAAGTCAAATCAAGCGGCTCCCATTCTATGTTGTCCGGCGACAGATAATAAACTTTGCCTGCGTTGTTTCCAAAAGCTCCGCCGTTGACAGCGAAAAAGCCACCTACTGCATCGTCGGCAACTAACAAAAAAGAAGGCTGTTCTCCAAACTCTTTGAATGATTTTCCTTTATTCCAGTCGGGAAGCGTACGGTTAAGTTTTGTGCTTCCCGAACCTAAAATGCGTATCCAGCCACTGTCAACAAGCAGTCCACCTGTTGAGTAAATAATAGCTCCCATTGGTGAACGTGTTGTCACTTGGGTTTTATACAAGGCGTCATTTGTTTTTGTGGTGTCGCAAGGAAGAACTTCTACTTTGTTTTTGGCTTTGCTAATCCATTCTTGAACCAGTGTCCAACCTGGTTCAGTCTTGTTGATTAATTGGTCAAGCGGTCGCATTTTGTTCTGTGCAAATGTTGTCAGTGTCAAAAGGGAAAGAATAAAAGCAGTTAGAACTTTTCGCATAAGGTCTCAAAATGGCTTGTAACGGAAAACGCATTGCCGTCAGGCGGGGCAATAGCGCTGTGTCAGCTTGGCTAATGTACAAAAGCTTGTTTGGAAAACTGTCGATCAGCCCTTGTTCATCAGCCCCACTTGCGGCAATGCGATGTTAGCGGCATTTGAAAGTTACCAATATCTGGTCAGTCACGGTTAAAACGTACTGCCGATCACTAAATGTTGGTGCACACAATTGGGAGAGATCAGATTCGTCAAAGTGCAAGATTTTCGTTCCGCCGCTTGTAATAAGATAGAAAGTGTTTTCAAGCCCATCCTCAATAGAGCATTGCTTCTTGATTCTGTCTACGTTTTTGAGATTCCATAGCCTATTTGCATTTAGATATTTCCAAGTATTTCTTTTGTCGTCCAGATCAACTTGAACGGGCAAAAAATATCGGTTTGTGTCCACCTGCGTCCGCTCAAACAGCAATTGTTCGGCTATAAATTTTTCCGTCAAGTCGCTGGGAAACTTGTGGCCGAAAGTTGAGTGATAGGGACTTCTGTAGGTAAAAAGAAATGTGCCATTGTCCTTTTTAGCAATGATGCAATAGTTAGGTAAAGGGTTCCAAGAAGACCAGTTGTGATAAATAATGGTGCTATCGAAGTTCGCTTGGAAAAAAGTTGTCAAAGGGTTTGTTATTAATGTTTGTTGTGCTGAACCGGACAGCCAAACCATTAAAGAAAAAGCTAAAGCAAAAATGTAGGTAATCTTAAAGGTCATGTGAAATTTGGTTGCATTTCCCTTTTCTTAGATGATGAAAGAGTGAACTTTCCATAGTTGCCGCTAACGGAAAGGGGGTTGGCGAAGGCAGGGAATTCAAGTTCCTGTAGCCGCAGCCCACATTCTGTTGTTCGTTAAAGATAATTAGTTCAGCCCTTGTTCATCGGCCCTGCTTTTGCCAACCCCATGTTGTACGCATTCTAGAGTTACTCCAGCTTGCTGCTGTCTAGGCTAGAACTTCGAATCGTCCCTTTAATTGAATCCAAAAAGAGGCTTTCAAAACGGCTAATTGCTTCACGATTCTGTTTAGAAGTAAATTCTTTGTTTACTAGCATCCAGTTGCCAAATGAAACATCTTTACTCACTGAAACGAAAGCCATCGTTGTTACAGACTTTTTCTCCGGTCTCGTCCATGCATAATAGATATGATTATGTGCTGTGTCAAATAGATATATGTCATACCAATAATCGGTACTGCTCCTCCGGCCATCAACAAGATCAAGGGGCGGCGAAAGATTTGGATGCCTGATTTTAAGGAGTTCGACAGCCTTTATCACGTCATCTTCAGGCACATCGAGCTCATAAAGTTCTGCATAAGGGTAACTTCCCGGCGCAAAGAGTCTTGCAAGCTGATAGGCGACCAAAATGAACGTCAATGGAGTCGCAACAAAAATTAGAAGGTTAAGTAGAACTTTCTTCATCGGGTAGGTTCAGGATTGCGTACAACGTCAGACTGTGCAAAAAGGTGTCTGCCGTTATGAGTTGAATATACGGCAAAAAGGTGAGTAGCTTTGTACCTCTAAACAGTTCTTTTATGGCTTACGTTCAAGGCACGGACCGCCTGCAAACAGCCATCTTCTGCCTGGAGGACTTTATTGCTCCCCATGCACCGGTAAGGGTCATTGATGCATTCTGTGAACAGATCGACTATGTAGCCCTAAACTTCAGGGGCCGCTTCACCCAGGAGGCCTGCAGGCCCTGCTATCACCCCTCCCTTTTGCTCAGGCTTTACATCTATGGCTACCTCAATGGCATTCGCTCTTCGCGCAAACTGGCCCAGGAATGCACCCGCAATGTAGAAGTAATGTGGCTATGCAACAACCTGCTTCCCAAGTACCACACCATAGCCGACTTTAGAAAGCGCCATGGGGAGCAGATCAGGGAAGTATTCCGCCAATTTGTTTCCGTGATGTGCCGATGGAAGCTGGTAGGAAAGAAAACCATTGCCATTGATGGCTGCAGGTTTAGGGCACAGAACAGCCGCAAGAACAATTACAATGAAGACAAGATCCGGCGTCAGCTCACCTACATTGACCATAAGGTATCGGAGTACCTGGCAGAAATGAATGAGCTGGATCGAAAGGAAAATAAAAAGCAAAAGGATGAGAAAAGACTTCAAGAGCTGGCCAAGAACAAAACCTGGATGAAGGAGCGAAAAAACCTGTACCTGCATTTGAAAAAGCAACTGGAGCAAAGCTCAGCCGCCCAGATCAGTACCACAGATCCCGATAGCCGCGCCGTGGTGCACAAAACGGGAGTAGTGGAAGTATCTTACAATACCCAAGTGGCCTGTGATGCAAAGCACTCACTGGTGGTGCACTATGCGATCACGAACGAAAATGACCGAAAGGCCCTGCACGCAACTGCAATGGCTGCAAAGGAAAGTATGGGTATGCACAAAGGGGACCCAATCACTGCACTTGCCGACAAGGGCTACTTCAACGGGGAACAGCTACAGCGGTGCGCAGAGGATAACGTCCTGACCTATGTACCGCCCACCTACAACCGCTCCCAGGAGTCTATTCCGGCGAGTGGTTATCACCTGGAGGACTTCCGCTATCATCCTTGTTCCGATACCTACACCTGTCCTGAAGGGCACACCCTGAGCTCAAATGGCCACTGGTACAAAAAGGTGTACATCCGAAGTGAGCAAACAAGGAGCACTTCTTACTTCAAGCACTATAAAACGGACAAATGCCTCGAGTGCCCGGCGAGACATCTTTGCACGGTTCAAAAGAAGGGAAGGGTGATCGAACGAAGCCAGTACGCGGAAGCCATCGAAGGAAACAGCAAACGGCTAAAGCAGCACAAGGAGATTTACTTAAAACGCCAGCAGATTGTGGAGCATCCTTTTGGCACCATCAAAAGGTGGTGGGGCTACAGCTATACTTTGATGAAAGGGCTCAGAAAAGTAGGCGCCGACATGGGATTGGTATACCTGTGCTACAACCTCAAACGTGTAATGAACATTCTTACCACCGGAAAGATGCTTCAGAAACTGCAAATGATGTCAACGTGAAAGGAACGTGCCTGCTGAAAACTGCTTTTAACTATCACAGCACACCTGCAGCACTACAGCCCTGAATCTACTAACGGCAATCGCTATCTAAAAACAAAAAAAAGAAGTCGGGAATGAAAAACAGAAAAGGACCTTTTTGCACATCCTGACGTGACGGGGCTTTACGCAGTGCGGGGCTCTGCAGCCCTGTCGTCGGGATAAAGATACGAACCCACGAAAATTGCACAAAAGCTCGTTACATGTTCTTCAGCCCGCATTGCGAGAAGCCCGTGTTACCTGCCGTTTATGGTCTGCATACACGCATCCAGGTTCGGAAGTACTTTGTATGCTGCTTCGTAAGGAAACTCACATTTGCCTTTGTCCAATTTATTGTTCTCTTGGTCAAGCAACGAATATTGCCCGCCGACTTTTCTAAAATCCTGGTCAAAATATTCGGTGATGGTCTCATAGGCGACTCCCGCAGTGCAGCCACTGTTGAAAAAGTTCGTTCGCTTTGAAAAGGCGAATGTCTTACCTGCTTCATCAAAATAATGTATGAGCGAAATGTTCCAGTCGCCACTTTCACTGAAGGGCGACTCTGCAAACATTAAAACTTGACCTGAGGAGTCCTTGAGAATATTATAACTTATTTCTACTTCATCGGGCCACTGTTCATCCTTCACTTCAATGAGCTGCTGGTTTCCTGGCAGTTTCACCAAGACAGTCAAAGTACCTTTGTTTTGACTGAGTAAGCTGTCAATCTGCGCTTTTTGGTCCTCCGGAAGCAATTCGCTTTTGCTTGCAGCCGATGTTTGAGGATTTGAAAATTTAGTAGGTTTCTGCTGGCTGTTCGTCGTGCATGATGTCCAAACGAGTACGGCCAATATTGTTGCAGTTAGTGAGTTTCTCATGTAATGGCAGGTAACGGTTAACGCATTGCTGTCAGGCGGGGTGATATCGCTGTGTCAGCCTGGCTAATGTATAAAAGCTTAACAGAATTGCTGCTGATTAGCCCATATTCTTCAGCCCCGCTTGCAGCAATGCGATGTTGGGCGAATTTGTCTCTCAGTTATTGCCGTGTGTATTAATCAATAGACAGTCTTGCGAAAGTTTCTGAATCAAATATTCTTCCAATGCCGGTGCAAGAAAGTGCATATCTGTATTTTCGAATGGGATTGCCCCAATAAGTTCCACTTTACATGCCTTGCCGCCACCATAGGAAATAACGGTCTTATCTTTTTGCCAGATGTTTCTGAAATGGGAATATAGGCGTTTACCGATTGTGGAGCTTAAAGATGCTTTGCCAATATAAACAGAAATCTCACTTTCGGATGTTTCCGAAACTCCCATGTAAAAATATACTCCACCAAAAATGTCGCCGGGAAAACGTCCACTATCATCCCAAGCTACTCCGGTAGGATTTAGAAAATAGCTTTGGTCATTTATTCTTAATTCGTCTAATAGCGAAAATGCAAATTCCGGTTTGAGAAATTCGTTAAATGCAGATAAGTGCTCATTAATCTTTCTAATCACTGGAAGATACTTGTTCATGTCTGGTTTTGGTTTAGATTAGTTCAATTTTGCTAGTTGTACAACGATTTCGCCCAACGTCCATCAGCTTTGCGATGGGCTGGACTTCTGCGTTTCGTCAGCCGATACAAAAGCTGATTAGAATTACTGATGATGAAAATAAGAACTAAAGCTGATTAGTGAACGTCCAGCCGACAACTGCTGCTGAATTATGATTTATTGCCGATTGCTCTTCCGTCAGCCAGCATATTGCAAAACTGCTGTTATGTGCCGTTTATCTCTCGCAGACTGACTGTGTAAAGCTGCTTTCCGTCTTTTAAGATTGCTTCTTGCTTTCTCAAAATGACCGTGTCAAGAATAGGTTTAAAGCCGTCGTGATTATAGGTAGTCAGCTTGAAAACTTTCTTCTTTTGGGTCAGGAGGTTCTCAAAAGCAAGGGTGTAAAGGTTCTGGATAGAAGTGTCCGTGTACAGAATGACGTTATTGACGCTATCTGTCTCAATCATGCCACCTTTAATCACTTTTACTTTCGCCCCGTTTCTTAAGGGCAAAAAGGCATATTCTCCGTATTGTCCAGAGGAAAACGTCAGGATACAAGCAAATGCGTCTGATGTCCAGAGTACATGAGGCGAAGACCAGGCAATATCGTATGCTTTCAGTCTGGTCGTCTGCTCAAAACTGTCACGCTGTACATGATATGCAAATTCATTGTTGATTGTGTCAGGACGAATGTGAATATTGTTCTTTCTGTATGTATAAATCGGTGTTGAACTCTTTATTGAGCCAACTTTATGGTTTTCGACCTGTTTAGAAGTGTCACTTTTGGCCGAGTTGTCACATGAGAACAACGAAAGGATAAAAAATATATGGATATAACGCATAGGGTTCAAATGGCACATAACATCTATTATACGAACTTACCACATTTCCCCGCAAACCCATCTATTAGCCTTGAAATCGTTCCCCACCAACGCCTTACCTGCGCCCAACTCGAGTAACTCAAACCGCCCTTCCCAATCCAACCATCAATGCCAGCTACCCCAAAAACGCACCACCGATGGTTCTGACTATTTTATTTGCGCACCGGCCGGATGCCAAGGCAGTTTATCCAGCGGGCTGCCGATCGATTCTACCCGAACTCGGCTCACTTGGGTGTAGCGCATTGTTGTTTTGAGGCTGCTGTGGCCCAAAAAACTCCTAATATAGCGTACATCTGTTCCGCCCTCCAGCAGGTGGGTGGCATAGGAGTGGCGTAGCGAGTGAATGCTGCCCACCTTATGAATACCCGCTTTTCTTTTTGCGATATGCAGCACCTTTTGTGCGCTGCGGGTACTGTAGGCCCCGCCTTGTTCCCCTTCAAAAAGGTAGTCTTTCGGCCTGAATGCAATAAAATATTTGCGGAGGATATGCAGCAGCAACTTTGATAGTGCCACCATGCGGTCTTTTTTGCCTTTGCCGCAACGAATGTGGATCATCATGCGCTTCGAATCAATATCAGTGATTTTCAGGTTTACCAATTCGCTTACCCGCATGCCGGCTGAGTAGGAGGTCATTAAGAGTGCCCGGTGTTTCAAGTTCGCGGTCTTTTGAATCAGGCTCACCACTTCCTCTTCGGCAAGGATCTGCGGCAGCTTGGCCGGCTTTTTCGGACGAGGCAGGTCGTAAAACTCACGGGCCCGGCCTTCCACTTGTTCAAAATAAAATTTGAGTGCATTCACTGCCGTATGCACATGCGTTTCGCTATAGCCTTTCACTTTGATCAGCCAGAGCAGGTACGATTGCACATGATTTTTGGTAAGCGTTGAGATGGCTACGCGACCCAACAGTCGGAGCAGCAAATGCAGTTCGTTGCAATAGTTGCGCATCGTGTTGTGGCTATAACCCTTCAGGCGGATCATGCCCTGGAAGCGGGTAAATGCTTCAAGGTTTTCTGGGCTCAGTGGGTGTTCCATAATGATGCGGGCCCGCTGCCTGGAGATTTGCGGTGCGATTTCACTGTTGGCTACCGGTTTTGCAGAGGCAATGGGCTGCACAGCTTTGCGTTGTTCCAAGTACCATTTTAGCGGTGCGGTGTTCAATGTTATATCAGTGCCCAAGGTTTCCTTAATGGCCTCGTAACCAAGCCGCGACAAGGGCAAGTACCAGCAGCGGTGGGTGCGGGTCCAGCGGATGCCTTTGATCTGCTTTACCCTTCCTTGCAGCGAAAAGTCGCTAAAGAATAATGCAATGCATTCCTGTGCTCTGTGGTACAACGGTGCAAGTGTAACAACCGGCATGGCAATTTTTTTACATAAAACCTCTGGTTTCAGCTTGGTGCGGCACTTTTCAAAGAGTACAGGAAAAGGAGTTGTAGCCAAAAATGGATATTTTCTTTACTTCAAAGGCACTGCTTTTTTATTCTATGAATATAACTCAAGATGTTCATAAATGCTAAGCCATTTAGTATTGTGCACAGCTGTTAGTTCAATTGCTAACACGGCTTAATTTTTTAAAACGGAAAATTCAATGCGGTAAAATGCAACTATGAGCATCGCATGAACGGAAAAATATAGAAAGTCGATGGCTCATTTTTAACCGGCCAATTGCCCCTGCGGCGGATTAGTGCACATTTCAGCTTTTACCAGACAAAAGAATTTGTCTAAAAAAATCATCATGCGATCCCCGATTTCCGGCCCTCCAAAAGGCAAATTTTCCGTTTTGCGAAGCATTGTTTCCCTTTATAGTAAATGCAAATGCAGACCTTTGCATCCTGAAATAGGATGCGATGCAGCAGGACAGTAGTGAAGCAAACGTTTCGCAGTGGGAGTGTGGCCGGCGTTTAATAAGCGAAACGCATCGCAAAAAATAGCAGTTTTTTATTAAATGACGCTGTACGGCTAGTGGCTTCATTTGTAATTTTACGGCCGCAAAAAACGCGGTCATCAGCAGGCTACGCGTGTAAAAGAGTAGTCTTTTAGATACAACGATTCGAACAAACGATAAAGCAGTAACCATGAGATTTGCGATTATTGGTCTCTTTGCCCTTTCTTCTTTGTGTGCAGCAGCGCAGCCCGGTGGCGGCTCAGTTGCGCCGGCACCTCAAAACACATTGCTCAACCAGTCGTTCTGGCAAGCGGCTCCTGATGTTGCCGCGGTAAAAGCGGAGGTTGCTAAGGGACACAGCACTTCGGAAATGAACGCAGGTTCATTCGACCCCGTGGTGCTGGCCATCAACGCCGGTGCGCCTACCGAAACGATCCTCTACATGATTGAGCAAAACGGCAACGATGTTAACCGCATTACCCACGATAGCCGTACCTATATTTTTTGGGCAGCCAACAGGGGCAACACCGAGGTGATGAAATACCTGCTTGCAAAAGGTGCCAAAACCAATGTGCAGGACAGCCATGGCGCATCGCCACTGACGTTTGCGGCCGGTGCCGGGCAAAAGAACACAGCGGTGTACGACCTGCTGATCGCGAACGGCGTGGATCTGAAAAAAGATATGAACCATGATGGCGCCAATGCGCTGCTGCTTTCCGTGGGCAACGATCCCGAACTGGCGCTGGCCGGTTATTTTGAAAGCAAAGGCATTGCCCTCAACAGCAAAGATGCAGCGGGCAATACAGCATTCAACTATGCCGCTCGTGCCGGAAATATTCCGGCAATGAAAAAGCTGCTGGCCAAAGGCATCAAGCCAACCGACAATGCAATGGTTATGGCCGCAATGGGTTCCCGCCAGGGACCCGCCAAAATGGAAGTGTACCAATACCTCGAAAGCCTGGGGATTAAACCTTCGGTTGTAAATAAAGCCGGCAGCAACGCTTTGCATTACCTGGTGCGCCGCCCGGGCCAGGCCGAACTGGTTAAGTATTTCCTGAGTAAAGGCACCAATGTAAACCAGGCCGATGAAGACGGCAACACCGTATTCATCAGTGCTGCAGCCGGCAATGCCGACATGGCTACCATCGAGTTGCTGCAACCAACAGTAAAAGACATAAACGCTGCTAACAAAGCCGGGGCAACAGCATTGGCAATGGCGGTGCGCAATAACAGTGCAGAAGTAGTGCAGTATTTACTGGATAAAGGTTCCAACATAAATGCAGTTGATGCCAAAGGAAATAACCTGGCTTACTACCTGGTGGACGCTTATACGCCGCAGCAGGCTGCCCGCTTTGATAGCAAACTAAAGCTACTGCAGGACAAAGGCTTTAACCTGGCTGCTGCGCAAAAAGACGGCAATACATTGTATCATTTAGCAGTAGCTAAAAATAACCTCGACCTGCTGAAAAAGATCGCGCCGTTTGGTGCTGATGTTAATGCCCGGAACAAGGAAGGCATTACTGCATTGCACAGAGCTGCAATGATCTCTAAAAACGATGCGGTGCTGCGCTACCTGCTGGAGCAAGGCGCTGCTAAAGATGCCAAAACAGAATTCGACGAAACTGCGTTTGATCTTGCCCGTGAGAACGAGTTTTTGACCGGTGCAAAAATTTCAGTGGACTTTTTAAAATAAAGACAGGATGCGTACTATGAAACGAATGTTGGTTGCGGCTTTTTTACTGGTAGGTTCCATTGCAGCATCGGCGCAGGGCACTGCAAAATATAAGTGCATGATCCAGATGAACAGCTACCTGGGCGAAGGCGCTTACATTGTGGTGTCGCTGGTGAAAGGTGATACTTATGAAAAAACACTTTATGTGCTGGGACCCGATAAAAAATGGTACCCCGATTGGAAGGAGTGGCATAAGGCGTACAAAAAGAAACCGACCAATATCAGCGCGATCACCGGAGCTTCAGTGGCAGGCGGCGACCGCTCGGTGGTAACGCTGGAATTAGATAAGGCCAAGATCAACGCGGGTTACAAGCTGCGTTTTGAAAGTGCTGTTGAAGACAAACCTTACCATGTAAAAGATGTGGAGATTCCGCTCACTACCGAAGCGCTGGCCGCCAAAACCGACGGCACCGGCTACATCAGGTATGTGCGTTTCAGCGGCAGTTAATCTAAATAAATAATGATCATTTCTGTTTGGAGATATAGTCACTTGGCACTGGCTATATCTTCTTTTTTATTACTCATAGTAGCATCCGTCACCGGCATCTTTCTCGCCGCCGAGCCGGTTATAGAAAAAGCAAAGGGCTACAAGGTTGATGGTTTCGATACGGTTACGCTGGCGCAAGCCGTGCCGCTGCTTAAAGAAAAACATCCCGGCATTCAGGAATTGCTTGTTGATGACAACGATTTTGTCATCATCAAATACGCCACTGAAGAAGGCGGCGACCAACAGGCATATGTGCATCCCGTAACCGGCGAAATATTGGGTGTGCCTGCCGAAAAGCGGCCCATTTTTCAATGGATGACCAACTTGCACCGTTCCTTGTTTTTAAAAGAAACAGGACGCATACTGGTGGGCGTTGCGTCTTTTTTGTTGATCCTGATTGCAGTGTCCGGCGTGTTGCTGGTAGTGCAGCGCCAACAGGGCTGGCGGTATTTTTTTGCAAGGGTTGAGAAAACGGGTTTTGCCCAATATTACCATGTTGTTTTCGGGCGGCTTTCCCTGTTCTTCATCCTGGCCATAGCCGTTACGGGCACTTATTTGGCGGTGTATCGTTTTGTGCCGCCTCCGGCAAAAGCAAGCCTTAAGATAAACGAAGACGCCATCAAAGAGGAGCCAGCGCGGACCCTCTCGGAGTTTCCTTTGTTTCAGCAAACGCCCTTGGCTAACGTGCAAAAAGTGCAATACCCTTTTTCCGATTTCCCGGAAGATTATTACAATGTACAACTACACGATCGGGAAGTCTGCATCAACCAGTTTACAGGCGATGTGCTGGCGGAAGAACAATATTCAAAAACCTATCAATTAGCGCAATTTAGCCTGCGTTGGCACACCGGCCGGTCGGGCACCATCTGGTCTATTATTTTAGGATTGGCCAGTGCATACATCTTGTTTTTTATCTACTCCGGTTTTGCCATTACTTTAAAAAGAAGGCGTGGCCGTACGGCAAATAAATACAAAGCTGCCGACGCCCAAATAGTGATACTTGTTGGTTCGGAAAACGGCGGCACGTTTAAGTTTGCCGATGCTGTGTACAAGCAACTGATCAAGCATGGCAAGCGGGCTTTTGTTAACGATGTCAACAACTATACTGCGTATCCCAACGCAACGCATTTGGTGATCATGACCAGCACCTATGGCCGTGGCGATGCACCTTCCAACGCAAAAAAGTTTGCCGAAAGGATTCAACGGTTTCCGCAGGCGCAAGCCATTCAATATTCTATTGTAGGCTTTGGTTCGAGGAGCTACGATCATTTTTGCAAAACTGCGTTTGATATGGAAGCGTTGTTGCAAAAAGAATCTTGGGCCGCCGCCATCACGCCGGTATTTACGGTCAATGATAAATCGCCGCAGGATTTCAGCAACTGGCTCACTGAATGGACCCGCACCACAGGCTTTGCCATGACGATGCCCCGCGAATTGCTGGCGACTAACATTGAAGGGTTGCACAAGCTTTCGGTTGCCAGCCGCACCGAGCCCGATAGTGAAGCGGCGTTCACCATGCGCCTTCGTTCCCGCAGCTTCCGCGAAGCTGTTTCCGGCGATCTGTTGGCTATTTATCCAAAAAAAGATCACCGCGAACGGCTGTACTCCATTGGTAAAATTGGCAATGAGCTACAACTGAGCATCAAGCTGCACGATCATGGTCTTGGTTCTAATTTTCTTAATGCATTACAACCAGGTGATTCGCTGAAAGCAAAATTGGTAAAGAACCAGCATTTCCGTTTTCCTAAAGATGCGCAACGCATCGTGATGATATCGAACGGCACTGGGATTGCACCATTCCTGGGCATGATTTGCGAGAACAAAAAAAAGCTGCCCATTGACCTGTTTTGCGGCTTCCGCAATGGGTCGTCTTTTGCGCTGTACGAGTCATTTTTGAAAGAGCAAATGGCACTTGGTAAACTGCAAGGGGTGCATCTTTCCTTATCGCGTGAAGCGGAGCGGGAATATGTAAGCCACCGCATTTTGAAGGAAGCGAATGTGGTGCTGCAATGCCTGCAACAGGGCGGCGTCATCATGATCTGCGGGTCGCTGTCCATGCAGGATGATGTAATGATTGCATTGGCCGAAATCTGTGCTGGTATTGGCCCAGATGCGGTTGCCCAATTTATGGAAGAAGGAAAGATCCTGACGGATTGCTATTAACATATTATGTTGAAAAGGCTTTGGTCATTTGTATTCTTGATGTTGCTCGCTTTCCCGGCCATTAGCCAGGTGGTGCGCACCAGTGATGCGTTGCTCATGGGCGGTCGTTTTGATATTACCATCGTGGCTTCAGATTCGATCACTGCCGAGAAAAACATCGACACCGTGATTGCCGAAATCAGCCGGATAGAAAACCTGATCTCCGACTGGATCCCGGCTTCGCAGGTATCGCTGGTAAACCGGCAGGCAGGTATTGCACCGGTAAAAGTGGACCGTGAATTACTTGAACTTACCGAACGGGCCATTGCCATTTCAAAGCAAACCAATGGTGCTTTTGACATCAGCTTTGCCGCTATGGAAAAGATCTGGCGTTTCGATGGCACCATGACCGCCATGCCCCACCGTGACTCGGTAAAAAAAGCGGTTGCGCATGTGGGTTATAAAAATATCGAGATCAACAGGGACAGCAGCACAATCTTTCTAAAGAAAAAAGGCATGAAGATTGGCTTTGGTGCATTGGGTGAAGGTTATGCTGTAGATAAATGCCGTGCAATGATGGAGGCAAAAGGCATTGCTGCCGGTATCATCAATGCCACCGGCGATATACAGGCCTGGGGCACCCAACCCGATGGGCAGCCCTGGAATATCGGCGTTACCGATCCATTCAACAGGGGAGCACTGCTTGCTGCAATACCACTGCAGGGCGGCATAGCTACGTCGGGTAATTACGAGAAATATGCCCTGATCAATAATAAGCGTTATGCGCACATTATTGACCCACGAACCGGTTATCCGGCATCTGGCTTAACCAGTGTAACGGTAACCGGGCCCGGCACCGAAATGTGCAATGCGTTGAGTACGTCTGTAATGGTGTTGGGAAAGGCCGCTGGCCGCAAGTTGCTCAAGCGTTTTCCGCAGTATCAGTACCTGATCATTACCGATAAAGGCAAACGCATTGTAAGCAAAGGGCTCAAGTTGGAGTATTTGTAAATGCTTACTGGTTTGCTATACAGGCGGCTACCCACTGTGTAATAATGTTTTTTAGTGCCTCTTCATTTTTACTGATAGCAGCACTATTATTGAAGGTTGCAACTGCTCGGTCTTTGGCCTTCCAATCCAGCAAGCCATAGTCATCCTCAATCAGTCTTTCCGCTGGCTGTATCTTTTTCGCAACGCCGCGATGAAACACCAGTTGTATGTTTTTCGGCGGGAAGATTTTCATCGTAATGCAGTCCAGCGAACCGACGCTGTAATTGGGCGCATTCCATTTTACACTTTCAGTAAGGCCGGCTGCAGCACCTAGCACCAGCTTTCTTAGGTGTTCTATTTCCTGTCGCAACGGGTGGGCTGCTGCATCTAAAAAATGCGTTGTTTCCCTGTTCAGCGAAATGTTTTGATCCTTCACTGTTCCTGTCTTATTGTTTGGATTGATTCATTAAAATGCGTGGCAATATATCACTGCATGCGCAATCGTTTGTGCAAACTAATCCGGTTTAAATTCTGTTTGTGCGCTAAATTTAGCCCATCTGCTGCTACATTATTTGTTTCTGTTGTAGCCGCTTGGTTGTTCACCCCATCTACACTTTATGAATACTGCAACGCTGGGCCAGCATACGCAAACGGGCAAAAAACATTTCGAAATATTAGATGGACTACGCGGCGTGGCCGCGTTGGCGGTGGTCGTTTTCCATTTTATGGAGTGGGTGTTTTCCGATTTTAGCAAAAACTTTATTGCCCACGGTTTTCTGGCCGTCGATTTCTTTTTTTGTTTATCGGGTTTTGTTATAGCCTATGCTTACGATAACCGTATTGAACAGATCGGTACGTTGCAGTTTATCAAATTGCGGCTCATCAGGCTGCATCCATTAGTGGTACTCGGTTCGGTGCTGGGGCTGCTTGCGTTTTTGTTCGATCCCTTTGGTACGCCTGCTGCTAACAACAGTGCAGGCAGAACGGCACTCCTGTTTGTAGCATCTGCTTTGCTTATTCCAGCACCAATCATGGCAGACCGTGCTTTCAACCTGTTTGGCCTGAATGCACCATCCTGGTCGCTTTTTTGGGAATATGTAGCGAATGTCATTTATGCATGGGTGTTATATAAGTTGGGTCGCCGCTCATTGACGGTTTTATTGGTGATCGCTGCCCTTGCACTTGGCTATGTCAGCTTTCGCGCCGGTAACTTGTTGGGCGGATGGTCGAAGGATAATTTCTGGGATGGCGGAGCCCGTGTGGCTTACTCCTTTTTGGCAGGCACGCTCATTTATCGCTGCAATTGGGTGATTATAAATAAGCTTGGCTTCTTGGGTTTGTCGGTATTGCTGATGCTCGCATTCCTGATGCCCTGGTCAAAATGGAACTGGATAACCGAACTGGTAGTTGTGCTGTTGTACTTTCCGCTAATTGTAGCGCTGGGCGCAGGTTCCACCCTTACAGCAGGACTCGAAAAGCTGTGTCGTTTTTCCGGGAATATTTCCTACCCGCTGTATATGACGCACTATGCAGCCATCTGGATGTTCGGCAATTTCTTCACCAAGTTCAAGCCGGGTATGGGACAGGTGGGCTTCATCATTGTGGCCGGTACGCTGTTTATGCTTGCGTTTGCCTACCTCACCATGAAACTGTATGATGTGCCGGTAAGAAAATATTTAACCCGGAAAATGATGCAAAGCAAAATGCCGTAGGGCCGTGCTACGGCATCTGATTAGGTTTGAATGAGTGATGAAAAATCAATCAATCGAATGAAACGGTAACGCTAAGATTCTTGTGTTCTTTTGTTTCCAAGATTAGGTTGACTATTTCCATTATTTATATCTTCATTGCGCTGCGACAGGCGCATATCACGGGTATTTTTTTGCACCGCAATAGCGGCAAAAAGACTCAATAGAAACGACATGGCGTAAAAGCCTTTTTCGCTTCTGTCCAGGGCTGCATTCCATAAGCCTACGGTGAGCAACACAATGCACAACAGGGTGCTAAACCAGGAAAGTCCATAATATATGTTGGTAACCGGTATGCCTTCCATTTGATCCCGCACTGCTTTTTGAACCGATATAGCGGAAAATAGCCCAAACATCAATACGGTAAAATAATAGCCTTTCTCGTTTAGTGCCATGTCGGCATTCCAAAGCCCGATGTTGAAAGCGCTGATGCCAATGATAAGGGCCGCCCAGGATGCTCCGATAAATGCAGCAGAAGGTTGGTTGAGTTGCTTTTGTTCCATACAATTTGTTTTGTTGCAACAAACATATTGTAGGAGCGGAGCAGTGTTTTTGACAAATGTCAAAAACTGGCTGTGGGTCTGTTAAATAGGTTTGCGGATGCGGCTGAGCGTTTCCTGGCTGATGCCCAAATACGACGCGATATAACCTAGCGGCACCCGTTCAATGATGTGCGGGTTTTGTTGCAACAGGTCCTGGTAGCGTTCGGTAGCCGTTTTAAATTGGGCATTTACAAAACGTTCCTCCAGCCGTATATAATATTTTTCATAAATGGTGCGCACCAGGCTTTCTATTGGGTGGTGTTGTCTCATCAGGCCCGTGAGCTGCTCTTTCGAAATGGCCCACAGCACGCTGCCTTCCAGCAGTTGAATGTTTTCTACCGCAGGCTGCTGCGTAATGAAACTGTGAAAAGAAGTGACAAAATCGTTTTCGAATGCAAACCAGTACGTGAACGACTTTTCGCCAACATTATAATAGCCACGCAGCGCACCCTGTTGTAAAAAGTATAGGTGCCGGCAAACCTTTCCCTCGGTAACCAGGTATTGCTGTTTGGCGCGAACCACTTCGTGCAGGCAGGATTGCAGCGCATCCCGTGCATCGTCGCTCAGCGCTTGGTAGGCACCGATGTGTTTGAGCAATTGTTCCATTTATAGCGGTTAGTGGTGGTAAATAACCTATGTAAAAATCGAATGGACTTAAATCCGTTGTTGCCTTGCTGGTTTATTCTGTTTAAACGCTTTCGCCATCATGGAAAAGTGCATGAAGAGTCGGTTCTTGTTAAGTACAGATTTACTTCAAATAATCAATGTTTCTGCCGCCGAAAACTGTTCGCCCCACAAATCCTTCATTACTTCATTTAAGTCTTTTAACACCTGGCTGCCATTGCCGAAGTAAGATGCACCATGCATGGTAGCAAGGGTTTGGGGCTGCAGGTCGGCCAGCTCATATAACATCTTTTTCGTTTTATGATGATAAGGCGTGTAATCCATCAACGGGCCTGCTTCGTAAACCCGCATCGACGACCTATGCGCTTCCAGTATGTCCTTATCGGTAAGCGCTGTGGTGTCGCCATTTTGATGCAGCAGGTCGGAGCATAACAATGTTTTATCGTTTTCTTCAAACAGCACGCCGGCATCCCAGCCATGCGGCAGGTGTGGCGTATGTATAAAACGAAAACGGCGCCGTCCGGTTTCCAGTATCGACCCGCTTTTCATGGCATGGGCTGGCCGCAGGGCAAAATCGGCCATGTTGACCAAGGCACCCACTTCGCTGCAAACGGCTTGTGCATGTGGCGCCACTTGCAGCCATTCGTTGAGGGCGCCGCATTCGTCCACCTCAAAATGACTGAACCCAATCCAGCGCAGCAGCCGCGGATCAATCAACGTTTTCACTGCATCGTATAACACAGGAAACAGTTGCCGGAGCCCTGCATGGTACAGCATCGGTTCATCGTCCTTGATCAAAAAATGATTGAATTGCAGGTCCATTTCCGGTATGAATATGCAGATGCGGTAAACGTCCGGTGCGATTTCATTGATCTTAAACATAAACTGCAGTTTATGGGTGTTTGCAAAAGGCTTTGTTCGGTTACGTTTCTCCGGGGATCAATATACTAAATCGCATAAATAGAATCGCGTCGAGTCTGAATTTGAAAACAGCCTTTGAATCCTATCACTGTCGGGATGATGATAGGTGAAAACAAGAATGGTATCACCCAAATCGTTAGGATCCCACCACTGCGGCTGTTCAGAAAAGTCCGGTACCTGCAGTGAAAGCTGTGACCGGTCTGATTTGGTTAGTTGGAAGGCGCCTTTAGCCAAGATCCGTTCCATTTCCATTGGGCAGGACTGAACCTCCAACCAGATGCAGCAGTCAATAAAGGGCACCATTTGATCTTTAGAATTCAGCACATTTGTACAACCTTCAGGTTCCCACCCAAAAATGGCGGCATAGATTTCCCGTCCATTTCGTTGTTGAATAATCTTCGTCGAGGCAATTTTTTCATACGAGCTTGACACGAACCTAAAAGCGGCGATGCCGGCAAGAGCGATAAATAATACTACAGCTGCAATCGCTCCATAAATCGCGGCCATCTTCCGCTTTTTAATTCCAAAAAGCAACAAACCGAAAGCGAGGAGCATGCAACAGATCAAAGTAATCATCCAATAAAGCATAAGGAATGGAACGTTATTTTTGGCCGGCCGGCAGTCTACAGGTTTCTATAAATACTTTTGGTTATGATCACTTGAAACATATTCGTAGAACTTTTAAAATCCAGCTGCCATCAGTGGCTTTTTAAAACGATCAATTGTGCATGATTTGCTCCAGGTGGATAGGTAAACAACTGCCCTTAAGCAACGATGAAGAAATTACCTAAAGCCTGCGTTAAGTGGATGGCTATTTAGTCACGTATGCAGTATATACCGGTAAGGTTTTTAAACTGCTGATGAAAATATAGGGTTCTATTTCCCTGCCCGATCCATGGGTATTTCAAACACGCATCATAACAATAATTCTTGTGGGCAGACACCTGCAAAAAGCGCTACCATCCAGGAATGTAAAAGTTTTTATAAGTCAGGTTCGCCTCTTTTATAGCCGCCATCACATAGGTTGATTGTTGCATGGAGGAGGCTGGTACCAGGCCCGCAAAAGTAAACTTACAGCCCTTGGCTTTGGCAATCTTGATGATTTCTAATGACGGACTGCTGGCTAAATTGTCAATCTCGATAGCAATATTATTACGCTTGGCCATGTCTAGCAGCCCTTTTGCCATTTCGCTGTTGAGCGCTTTTCCTTTGTGCGCCCAGATATTTATTTTGTTTCCGCCAAGCAATGTCTGTGCTGATGTTAGATCAATGCTTTCGCCAACAATATAATCAGCGCCAGCTGACGGTGCTGTTGCCTGGTTAGCGGCATTCACTTTTATGCCGGTAAATAGGGGGCGGTTTTTTGCTGCTATAAGTTCTCCAGCAGCGGCGGCAGTTTTAACCAGCGCCACGTTGATGCCCGTGGCATAAAAATAGTCGGCAAGTTCCTTTGCTGATAAAGCCGTCTTTGGGTTTAAGTCGATAAAAGGAATCTGGCGACCCTGCAACACTACGAGGCTGTCGTGCCATGCGCCCCATGCAGGAGCAGTGAGATTAGAACGGGTATTATCCGGCAGGCGACGAACCCGGAAACTTTTGTATTGCATTTTGCTGAGCGTATCATGCCCCTGCAGACTGAAAGTTCCTTTGCTCAATCGCTTTACTGCTGCAAAAGTTTTTTCCGGCTGCCGGTAGTCAACAGTTTTCATGCCGTTCAGCCAAACTTGCACCCGGCTATTTTCTACACGGGCCTTAAGCGTCATCCATTCACCGTCTTTGCCAAAAGCTTTGTACAGGTTCCGTACACCATAAAGGCTTGCGGTTTTTTTGAGTTCGATATAATCGCCTTCGCCAATATGCGTATTGTTTACTTGTATTTCCATCCCCTTCGTGGGCCATCCTGTTTCCTGATATTCGGTGTGAAAATATATTCCTGTGTTTGCAAACTTAGTAGTTTTCACCACCACTTCCAGTTCAAAATTTTTGAAACCATCCTTCAGGTGTTCACCTTCATAAAAAAGATGCGAACGTTTGCCTACGGCTTGAAAGGCTCCGTCCGTTATGGACCATGTAGCAGCATTTTCGCTGGCTTTCCACCCGGTAAAATCTTTTCCATTGATTAGTTCCACCCATCCATCTTCGAAAGAAGCGGGGGAGGGGTTTTGGTGATCGGAAGGTTTAAAAGCCAGAATAGCAAGGACGCAAATGCTCCACAGGTGGGGCAATCTTTTCATTGACCAATATTTCCACTAAAATATTTTAAACTTCCAAGTTTGGTAAAAAAACAAGGTATGCCCTAAGATGAATTTAGTTCTAACCTTCAATGGCGGGTTAAAGTTTTTCGCATCTCGGACGACGCTGACCAAGGGCTATGATTTGTTCAAGGATTGAAAAAAAATCTGATGCGCAAGTGCATTCAATTCTACTGAGCCGAAGCTAAAGGCGATATGTTGCCGATTGGTCAGGCATCCCACCATGCTATTGACAATGCCGTTGTTAGCGTCCCGCTATCACATTGATCAATTTATTTTGCGGGATCACTATTGAGATAATAATCGGGCATTTTTAATTTGTCAGATTCCACGTCCCATATAATACTTGACACTTTCCAACCCTGTGGTGTTTTGATCAACTGAAAGCTGTTAACACCTCTTTCGGCAGCTGAATCCATGTTATTGATGTAGGTTTTATAACTACTCATTCTTTGTGCAACCCTGCCAAATTGATCGGTAGTTCCTTTGATTTCTTCTTCATGAAAGGAAGTGATGCCATTGGTTTCGACCAGGTTTTTATACACCGTTACAAATTGATCGATGGTCATGGTTTCCAGTGTATCATTTCTGAAATTAAGCAGTTGTGCTTGCGGCACGAAGTAGTTTTTTATATCCTCGTAATTTACTTGCGCTCCCTCTTTAAAAGAGATAATCTTATAAGTATCGGCTACGGCTTTTGTTATTGCCTCATCTTCAGGTGCATGCGAAATGTCTGCTTTTTGAGATTCCGTTTTTTGAGTTGATGCTTGACAGGAAACAAATACGAATAGAATTAAAATGGGAAGAAATTGTTTCATAACTGAATACTTGATGGTTTTAAAATGTGTATTGAAAGACCGGCCGTTGAGCCTAGTGCCAAGGGAAGAAGTATTTATGGAATGCTGGAGGTTGCGTTACTGCTTCCTGGTAAGGTAGGTGAACTAAGGTAGAGTTGCAAGCATAGGGCTACAATTCTTCCGTATTATTTTAATGTGAGTAATCGACAAGCTATTTACCAATAATGGGTTCCCGCCATGCACAATTCATGGCATCAAATCAGTGTTCAGCTATGTACTTTTTTCTTGTGTCTGCATGCTCAATTAAATGATTGCCTGAATGCTAATGGCGAAAGTTTCGCTTTGGCTTTGAATAATTTGCTAAACGACTGCGGATGCTCAAATCCAAGCTGGTAGGCCACCTCAGACACGGTCAACTGGGTGGTAGATAGCAACTCTTTTGCCTTTTCAATTAATTTTTGGTGTATGTGTTGTTGGGCATTTTGCCCGGTCAACGAACGGAGCATATCACTTAAATAGCTGGGCGACAGGTTTACCTGTGCGGCCAAAAATTGAACAGTGGGCAAACCTTGCTCCAACGTTTTTTCATTACTGAAATAGTCGTCTAAAATCTCATCCAGCTTATGCAACAACTCGCTATTCACGGCTTTTCGTGTAATGAACTGGCGTTTATAAAAGCGATGGCTATAGCCCAGCAGCAATTCAATTTGCGCAATCACTATTTCCTGGCTGTAGTCGTCAATCCTGCTGTTCAATTCTTCCTCAATTATCTTAAGAATGGAAATGATAGTTCTTTTTTCCGCTTCCGATACATGCAGGGCTTCATTGGCTGCATAAGAAAAGAAACCATATTGCGCCATCTTTTTAGCCAGAGGATAGGACAGCAAAAAATCGGGATGGATAAACAACAAGTAGCCCGATTTCGCTTGGTCATCGGGGCTCTGGAAAGGCTGGTTTGGTGCGGTAAACACCAAACCTCCTTCTCCGAAGTCGTAATAGTTTTGCCCATACTTCATGGCCCCGTTAAGGTCCATCTTATAAGCAATTTTGTAAAAATTCAATACCAGGAAATCCGGAAGAGTGCCAGGTGTTACCCTAACATCTTCCAGTTTTACCAGGCTAACCAATGGATGCACAGGCTTGTCTAAACCAAAAGCAGCATGCAATTGGGTCAACGAATCAATTTTTAAAAGATGGTTTTTGTTCACGCCATAAACATTTGCTATCGAGGTTACTTAAAACAATTGCTGTTCGTTCGCTTGCTGTTTGTAAGGTAAAAAGTTATTTACTTTCAATACTGCCTTTGGCATCGGGGCTGTTCTGCAGTTCGTGCTTTACGGCTTCCCAGCTGGTATCGGCTTCATCAAATGCGCTACGCAAATAGGCGATGATTGCCATGCTAAGAAACGTAACGCGGTCAGGATTTTCATCCGTCGTTTCCGAAACGTCGTAACCGGAAATGCCACCAAAGATGTGCTCTCCATCAAATACGGTCAGTAAACTTTTTGGTGCAGGACTATGGTGATAAGCATCAGCACGCCAGTTCTCAATGTCAGAAAAATTAGGGTTCTTGTCCCTATCGCCATTGATCACCAGGGCAGGCAGTGTCATCGTTGAAAAGTCAGTTCCGCTCAATGGATTGCCAAACAGTTTTCTGCCGGTTTCATTTAAGCCTTCGGAGCCTCCGGGCAGTCCTATCATCACACGGGCTTTCAATCGTGGTTCAGCGAAATTTACTTTTTCACCAGTTGCCCCATCGGTTACTTCCATACCGGCAAGCATGGCTACGGTATGTCCACCTAAGGAATGACCAACGGCGGCAACATTGTTGCTGTTCACTCTCTCAGTCAAACCGGGAACAACGGCGATGATGCGCTGCAGGTTGTCCAAAATAAATTGAATGTCTTTTGGACGGGACTTCCAAAACGTTATGCCTTCCGGACCAATGGGCAGTGCCAACGTTTTTGAATTAAGATGCGTTGGCTGGATCACCACGAAACCTTGTGCAGCGAGGAAGTCAACCAGCGGTGCGTAACCATGCAGGGAAGACAGGAAATTAGAGCGGCCATGACCATGGGAAAGAATGATCACCGGAAGGTTATCACCCGAAGCAGGTGCTGATACTTTCATTTGTAAATCCACCGGGCGGCCTTCCACCGGGAGGGTAACAGGATGATAAGAAAAGATGGGAAGTCTGCTTTCTGCTTGTAAAACTGATCTTTCTGAAGTTGTTTTTGCTTGTGTCATTTTGTATTGTTTTTGATGATGACACAAAACTGGTGAAGCTTTACCCGGTATATATAACCTAACCGGGGGAGTTTGTAGCCAAAATGAGGAAGGCGTAAGAAATGGTAACAATTTGACGTTGTTTTATCGACATGTGGGCCACAGGTAAGGTAAAGGCGGCGCTGGTGCTAATGCAGATGGGTGATTTCTTTTTCGTAGTGGGCTTTTCTTTTATTGCTACCGTAGGGGAGATTGCATCGGATGATGGTGTCGCGGAAACTATGCGGTATTGTGGTGTGCCCCGCCTTTTCCGACAGAAGCAAAGTGTTTATGAAGTTGTGGCATTTGATAAACGCCAGTTTTTTAACCACAAAAGCAAAAAAGATATTTATCGCTGTATGCTGCGCATCAGCCACAATTTCATAAACCGCTGTTAGCGGTGGTGCTTAATTTTTGCCACCAAACTTCTTTATTGCTTCCGGTGTAGCGGGGTGAAGAAATTTACAAGATTGCCGTCAGGATCACGAAATAAAAGGGACTTGTTGCCCCAAGGCATTGTTGTGGGCTTTTGCACAAGACAGGTCTGAAACAAATCTCGTAACCTTTTATAGTATTGCGCTACATCATCTACGCAAAACTCGATGATGGTCGTACGATTTTGAGCTGCTTTTGCAACTTCTGCTCCACCGAAGAATTGTAACGTGTTGGTGCTGCCAATTGCTAGAGTTGCAGAATGATATTGTAGCTCAGCAAAATCCGGCGTGTATTGTATCGCTGTTATCCCCGTTACCTGTTCATAAAACTCGACTAAGCTTTTAACATCATCTGTAATGATGCGAACTGATACTAAATTCATGAGTTGTTTTTTTGTTGGACCAAAGAAACAACGGGTCTATGACAAGGGTATGTCAGGGGTACTGAACATTTTTTCCTTCATTGAAAGATACTCTAGTAGTGTCAGCTTGTGAGGTTTGAAATTTGCCCGAAGAGTTTCCAGTTTCAAAATTTTGTCCAGACGAAACATCCTGTAATCCTTTCGTAACCTGCAGTACGCAATCACCGTCCAGTGTTCTTGCTGGCTGTAATACAAAGCAAAAGGCTCAATTTGCCGTTCTGTCATTTCACCTTTTTGTTCTGACCTGTAGGTGATTTTTAAAACGGTAAATGTTGTCAATGCCTGTTGAATGGCTGTCAATGAATTGCTCCCTTTTGTGTCGGGAATAAAAGGGCTAATCGCAATGCGGTTGGATAATAGTTCCGCCTTTTCTTTTGTTGCATATAAAAAGACAGCTTTTATTTTATTGATTGCCTCTGTATATTCCTGAACCAGTGAACGATCACTGTTTTTTTGCACCAGTTGCTCAACGGTGATTAACGCATTCGCTTCGCTTTCAGAAAACATAACCGGAGGGACTTTGTATCCTTCCATCAATGAGTATCCTTTCCCTTCTTCGGTTAATACCGGAACACCGGCTTGCTCCAGTGTTTTTATATCTCTGTAAATTGTCCGCACACTAACCCCAAATCTTTTTGCAAGCCCGGTTGACGTAATGAGGCGTTTTGTTTGCAGTTGTATTAAGATTGCAGTTAACCGGGAAAGTCGTTTTGTGTCGTTCTCTTTCATAGTCTTGTTAGACGGTTGATGCCTGTAGGCTCAATAATTGGGTTGCCGCTAATCGCTAAAATTGCAGTCAGGTATAGAGTTGGCAGCAATGAGGAAGCGTAAAGATAATGCGATGACGGGTTATTCTTCAGCCTCGTAGAATTACATCAAGCCGCTGTTGAAATTCCTAACTACCTGCAAATATCTTCTGCTTTTCGGCCCCTTTCATGTACCTGAATGGCCCGTATAATACCTGTGTCGGTAAACTGTGTCTTTTTCATCCTATGCTCGATTTAAAGATAACTGTTCATGTCAACTCGTACATGAGCGAAATGTGGGGAGAGTACCGTTTGATTTTTTAGTTTACGGCTGTTGTTTGCTACAGATACTAACACTTAGGGTTAGTAGGGGAGTGGCATCATTGCCATCATGCAGAAAGTGTGATGCGGTTGCTCTATCTGTTTGTGATAAGTGCAACTTTCGGTGAGGTGTTTGGCGTTGCCCGGCGAAGTGATTGAGGGGTGTTCCGCAACAGGCTTTTGGAAGGTTCTAGAATTAGAAAACTTTAAAAGACAAAGGAAAACGCCACCTGTGCCGCCAAATAATAAAAATGAAAAAGCCCCGGACTGTTGTCTAACAGGCATCCGGGGCTTTTTTCTGCGGACTGGACGGGACTCGAACCCGCGACCTCCGCCGTGACAGGGCGGCATTCTAACCAACTGAACTACCAATCCAAAAAGTGTCAGAACTTTTTCCCTTTAAAACAAACTTTCGTTCGTTTGTTGGGGTGGCAAAGATAAAGGCAAAAGGTTTTTACAAACAAATATTTGCGGTAAAATTTTTTCAACCCATTCAATTCGTTCCGGCTTTATCGCAACGCTTCTTCCAATGCAGTGGCAATGGCCTGCAACAAAGCCGCATCGGGCGGGTGGGCTGTTGTGTCGCCCTCAGGTGGCAGCACCGCTCTGAAGTTTCGTTCTTCATCCGGTTCAAACCAAACCACCGTGCCATTCACCGTCGCTTCTATTTTGTAACTAAATCCTTGTGGCAATAACTTAACGGGTACGAGTATTTCTCCGTTTTTATATGGCACCGAAATTTCAAAACCTTCATCCATTTTTATGCTTCGTTTAAAGAGCCGTTGGCAGCCCAAGCGGTTTGCGGAAAACTGGCCAGCAGCACACAACCCAGGCCCGGCGCACTGTTTAGGGTTAGCGTGCCTTTGAGACTTTCGGCGCGGGTAAGCATGTTTGCAATACCAATGCCACCGCTCAATTCAGCCGTGTTAAAACCTTTACCGTCATCCCGAACTTTTAAAACCAGTTCATCGTTCACCATTTCAAAACCTACCTGCACATCCTGCGCCGAAGAGTGTTTTAAAATGTTGGTGAAATGCTCCTGCAAAATGCGGTAAATGGCCAGGTGCAACTCTTGCGGCACTTCTATTTCATTCAGCAATTTCAGGTCGGTGCTGATCTGCAGCCGGTTGGTGGCCGCAATGCTATCGGTCAGTTCTTTTACCGAATCGCGCAGGCGAAACTTGCCCAGGGTAGGGGCCGACAGCCGTTTGGAAAGCGAACGTATTTCATTGATCGATTGCTGTAACAATTCCACCGATTTGCGCAGCAATTCATTTTTTTGATCAATGCCGGTAAGGCACAATTCGTTGTACAATTTAATAGTGGTGAGCACCTGGTTTACATTGTCGTGCAGCTCCTGGCTCACCAGCGATCGTTCGCGTTCCTGTGCTTCAATAGTGGCACGTGTAATGGTGCGTTGTCGCTGTTTTAATTCCAGGTGCAGCTGTTCTTCAAATTCTTTGCGTTGGGTAATATTGGTTTGAATGCTGAAAAACTGTTCCACCTTCCCGGTTTCATCTTTATAGGGTTGGCATTGCATCTCCAACCAGAGCTTTTTACCCAAACGATCGTATTGCAAAATTTCACCGCGAAAAGGCTGTCCGTTTTTCATGCATTGCTGCAATTGCAGGCTGGTGGCGTTGTCCGTTTCCGGCCCGCTTAATAGTGATGCAAGCGGTTCGCCAAACGCCTCTTCCTGTGTGTATCCGGTAACGCGTACAAACGCATCATTTACCCAATTGATATCGCCTTGTCCATCGGTGAGCACCACCAGGTTGGTTGTTTCGCGGGCTATCAAAGAAAGTTTCCACAACTCGTTTTCCGACTGCTTTCGTTCGTGTATGTTGCGGATAAAAAGGGTCAGGTTGCCGTGTGCCGGAAACGCCGTTACCTCTAACCACTGCTGGTGCAATGTGGGACTGAAAAATTCAAATGCGACCGCGGATTGTTGCTGCATGGCCTGTTCCAGCAATCGCTGAAATGCGCTTTTTTGCAGCGTGGGCAACAGGCTCCAAAACTTGCTGCCCGAAATTTCTGCACCGGATTTCTCCAGCAGTTTTTCCGCAGCATCGTTCCAGCTTATTATATCGAACGATGCGTTTACCTGCAGTTCGGCCGCAGGCACTTCTTTTACCAAGCCAATAGTATTGCCTGCAGGCTGGTGGCCCGCATCGGCAAAAGGTACCCGTTGCCCAATGCCATAAATATGGTTGTTAGCGCGGTTTACCGAGGCATAAAAAGACAGCGGCACCGGTGTGCCATCTTTATGTCGAAAATGGGTGACAAATCCAGGGCGGGTAACGCCACCGATCAAATCTTTTAATGCAGCTAGTGTGCGGTGCAGGTCATCTTCAATCAGCAGTTGTTGCAGCGGCAGCCCGGTAATTTCGGATGGGTAATAACCTAGCAAGTGCAAAGCGCCCTTGTTTACATGCACCAGCCTCTGTTGGTGGTCCAACACACAAAACAAAGCCGGGAAAAAGTCAAGCATTCGTTTAACGTAAGGGTCAGTCATCCTGCTCCGTAGGGTTTATGCGGCATCAAGGCCGGGGTGTGTTGCTTATAAATTTTTAAAAGATACCATATATCGGTCCAAAATTGCATGCGGCCGACAGTTGTGCATATATAATACAGTTGCACCATAAATGGTGCATTTTTATGATTCGATTGGTAAAGTAAATAGCAGATGCAGTTACCCGTTGTCTTTTAGGGTGATGATTTGTGGCGGTTAGCTATGCTAATTAGTTGCAGCTAAGGGTAAACGCTTAAATGAAAATGCAGCGCACTTGGCTGCTGCATTTTGATAAGGTTGGTTGTTTCCGGGAAATTGTACACGGGGCTTTCATTTACTAAAACTTGCCGCTGCTGATAGAGTGAATATGCTGATTGCAGATCAAGTTAAATGCTGCATCGCTCCAAGGCAATTGTTGTTTTTATTGTTGCAAAAAAAGAATCGCTGGTTGATGCTTGATCCTGTTTCGACGAAAAAAAATCTATTCGTACTCACTTATGTCATTAAATAGAATTGAAACGACAAAAGCGCCTTATTTCAACGACAAAATTTGCGTAGGAGGCACAGCTTGCGGCACCACATTAGCCATCGGCCGGCTGCTTTTTAGGTAAGCAAAAATCGCTTTCAGATCTTCATCCGAAGCCTTTGCATATTGTGTCCAGGGCATAGGTGGCAACATTGGCCGCGATGCTTCCAACCCTTTGAATTTGCCTTTTCTGATGGCAGTAAAAAACTGTGCTTCGGTCCACGAGCCGATGCCGGTAGCATCTGATGAAATATTGGCGGCATACGAAATGCCCCATGGACCAACAGCGGCCGTCTGTCCCATATCAAACAACACCCAACCGCGCAGTGCAGCCGTATCGATGCGGGCCAGCGGCTGGTTGGCCGGGTGTCCCATAAACCTGCGCGATGCATCGGGCTCCGGTCCATGTGGGCCCATTTTTTTCGGTGTGTGACAATCATCGCAACCCATAATGGTCACTAAATATTCGCCACGCTTGAGCAGGCTGTCGGCCGGGGCTTTCGGCATCATCAATCCTTCATTACGGGTCGATGGGGTCTTAGGCGCTACACTGGTTGCTGCAATACCTGCAGTTACAATCAGTGCAAATGCAGCGGTAATGATGGCTAACTTGTTCATGCTATATCTGTTGGTTTGTTCTAGGTAATTAATAATGCATGGCCAGCGCTTGCCCGTTGGTTGCAACACTAGCCGCAGCTTTTGTCATTTCATTTTCGGCACGGAACAACTGGCCGCGGAACGCTGTTTGAGCTTCCTGCAAACTTTCAACTCCACCTTGCCTTAGCTTTTCCGGTTTTGCCAATTGCTGCAGCACTTCAGGCGTATAAAACCGCTGCAGCACCGGCAATAAACCTTTTTGCAGTTGCACCAAGTATTGCATGTGCGCCAGCACGACGGCGTCAAATGCATCGCGGATGGTTGCGGCATTTTCCTGCGCGGCGAAACCATTGCTATTCGCCTCAAATGTTTGTAAGCCCGCTGCCAGGTGTTGCGAAAAAATATGGCGTTGCTGCACCTTGAGCGCATCGATCAGCGCCGGCTCGTACCTGTCGACCAGCGGGTACAGGTGTGTTTCGGCAAATGCAGTGCAGTCGGCGCAGGCTTTCAGTACCTGTTGCATGCTGTGCATGGCTGCTTTCCATTCGGCAGTGCCCGGGTTTACAGCATGCAGTTGCAGTTCTGTTTGAAATAATTGGGTGCGCAGTTGGCTGAAATACTGTTGTAGGAAAAAGTGCATGGCGTTGGTTAAACGTGTTTAAATATTGAGGCTTCCACCGTGAATCGTGGCAGTTGGTTTTGGTTGGGTGATGCGGTTGGTTTTGGTTGTTGTGGCACTTGCTCTTGGTGCCTTGTTCGTTCGCGATTCACGATGGAAGCCTTTGGTGTTGGTTTTGGTTGCGCCGTTGGTTTCGATTGGTTGCGGATACAAAAGTTGCCTGATTTTTTTCCAAATCAAATAGCTTCTTGCATGAATTGTACTATGCGGCGAACGAATCGTACCGTATTTACCGCCACCCAATTGCGGCTTACCGAAGCAATGCTGTATGAATTGATGAAAACCATGAATGAACGGCGTAATCGAAGTATTGAATTGGATTTGAATACCGCTGCTTGGAAGTACATTTGATGCAGTCAACTGCCACCATTTGCCAACCATCATTCGCCTGTTATTGGTCCTGCTATTGTTTGCGTCCAAAGCCTTTGGCCAAGAAGCAAGGCAGTATGCATTTCGCCACCTCACCACGGCCAGCGGCCTGGCTTCCAACCTAGTAAATGGCGCGGTGCAGGATCGCGATGGTTACCTATGGGTGGCCACCCTCAATGGGTTGCAGCGCTACGACGGTTTTAATTTCCTCCTGTTTACCCACCAGCCGGGCAGCTTGTCGTCGTTGCCGGCCAATAGCATTGCCAGCCTGATTGCAGACAGCCGGCAACGGCTTTGGGTCATTACCCACAACAACGACATCGGCATTTTCGATACGCGTAAATTCCGGTTCCGCAGGGCGTTGGTGCAGGGCCTGCCGCCGCAAACTTATTTCTCTGCAAAATACCTGTTCAATGGTGGCGATGGCAACCTGTACCTCCACGAAACCAACCGCCGCATATTCCGCTACGATTCGGTGCGCAACCGGTTTGTGCCCGCCGACCAGTTGCTGCCGGCGCCTGCAGGCTGGCAGGTAAACAAGATCGTTTGGGACAACCAGCGTAAATGTTATTGGGCCACCGCCGATTCGGCACTGCTCCAGTTTACGCCAGCCAACCGCAAGCTGCAGGTGCATGGATATAACGGCACCGGCTACCCGAAAACTGCCATGCGGCCCACTGCAGGTCCGTACATGGGCGTACATGCAGGCAGCAACGGAGTGGTAAGCTTTTTTACCTGGGCAGCCGGCACCGGCATGCCGGTAGTGCACCAGTTTCAGCCCGAACAGAACCGGCATTCTAGTTTTTTGATCGGTCCCGCGCTGGACATGCGCTACCATGAGATCAATATGTTTTACGAACAACGCAATGGCCGGCAATGGATTGGCGGCAACCCGTTGTTAATTGAAATGGCCGACAGTGGAACCAAGCTGTTGCCGGTGGCCAACGGATCTAATAGTAATCAGAACATACGATTCGATCGGGCTAACGGCCTTTTTGAAGATCGCGAAGGTAACCTGTGGATCAGCACAGATAACGGGCTTTTTTATTTTAACCCCGATGCCCAATTGTTTGAAACCTACGGGCTGTTGCGGCCCGGCGGATCGGCCAAAGAGGGGCCGGTGCAAACTGTGTTGGAAACGGCCGACCGGATTTTTGTAGGCTGCTGGGGCGTGGGTCTTTATTGCTATGATAAAAAATGGAACCCGCTGCCGGTGCCCAAAGCTTTGCTGCCATTTGCCGATAACGGCCTTGTGTGGGATTTGCACCAGCATAGCCGTACGGGCAAAATTTGGTTGGCGATGCAAAATGGGGAACTGCACATTTACGACCCTGTGAAGGAAACCAAAACCACCATCAAGCCGCCCGAGTTCAACGGCCGCACCATCAGGCAGGTGGCTGAAGACGACTGGGGCAACCTATGGTTTGGTACCCAAGGCGGCCATTTGGTGAAATGGGAATACAAAACAGGCGGTTCGGAAACCAGTGGTTATACACTGGTGATGCAAACCGGGCTGGTGCACAAAATAGAAGCGCACAAAGGCTTTGTATGGGTAGCCACTTCGGGGCATGGCTTGCTGCAGGTGGCAGCCCAAACCGACGCACTGGTGCGTACTTATGGCGAGCAGGGCCGCATGGCTACGCGGATCGGTTCGGGCAGCCCCTCCGATATTATTGTGTACAACGATTCAACGCTCGTGGTGCTTGCCGGGAGCATAAATATCATCAACTTAAAAAAGGGCACCGTGCAACAGTTAGGCACAGCCGAAGGTGTGTTGCCTTCCAATTCGGCGGTGTCGGGGCGGCGAGATGCACAAGGCATTTTGTGGGTGGGTATGGCCAATGGTTTGTGCCGGGTAAACCTGCAGCAGCGCACCCATACTTTCTACGACCGAAGGGATGGCATCAGTTACGACAACTTTCCGCTGGCAAGTGCATTTGGCCTTTCGGATGGCCGCATGGTGTTTGTAACCGACCACAACTTCGTGGTGTTCAATCCCGAAAAAGCAAGTGCCACGGGCACACCGCACCAGCCGCAGCTTACCGGCTTAACGGTAGGTGATCAATCCTTGCTGCTTGATTCGCTGCGCAACGAAGAACGGCTGGTGTTGCCTTACCATAAAAACTCGCTTTCGTTTGCGTTCAGCTCACTGCATTTTGCACCGGGCAATAAGCTGCAATATTTCTACCAGTTGGAAGGCTTGAATAAAGACTGGATTCCGGCCGGCAACAAACCCGAAGCACTGTTTAGCTACCTGCCGCCGGGCAGTTACCAACTGCGGCTCCGCACAGAAAATGGTGATGGCATTGCCTCACCTGAATTTCGGTTATTCCCGGTCGTTATACGGCCGCCGTTCTGGCAATCGTGGTGGTTTTACAGCGTGTTGGCGCTGATCATTGCCGGTGCTGTTGTGTGGTTCGACAGGGAGCGGATGCGCCGGCTGCGTGCCGTGCAGCAAACACGTTTGCAGATTGCAGGCAACCTGCATGAGGAGTTGAATACCGCGCTGCACCACATCAACATTTTGAGTGAAATGGCCCGCATTAAAAGTGGCCAGGACTTACAGCAATCGTTAACTTATCTCGACCAGATTTCGGAGCGCAGCCACAACATGATCATCCTGATGGACGACATGATTTGGAGCATTGATCCCAGCAAAGACACGCTGCAGGATACGCTGGTGCGGTTGCAGGAGTTTGTTGCGGCCCTGCAAAGCCGCTACGAGGCGTTAATCAGTGTGGCGGTGGGTAAAAAAGTGCCTTTCCTTAAACTCGATATGAAAAAGCGCCACGAAGCATTTGTGGTGATCAAAGAACTGCTGCGCCTGGCAGTGGAGCAGGGTGGTGCCCGCAATGTGCTGGTCAATATGAACCTGGTAAAAGGCCGATTGGTGGTGAAATTTTACGACGAAGGCGTAACGCTGCAAGGGCAATCGCTGCATGCGGAGAAGAAGGTAGATGAGTTGCGCAAAAGAATCACTGCGGTGGGCGGCGAGTTGGATTTCCAGGTAAGGGAACAAGTGTTGTCGGTGATATTGATGCTGCCAGTGTAGTAGCAGGAAGAATTCAAAAGGCAAAAGTCAAAATGCTACACACATGATGCACATAGTTGTGCCCCAGTTTTCACTTTTTACTTTTGCCTTTTTACTTTTGAATTCCTTTTATTTCCCCATCCATTTTTTAAAATCCGCTACTTTTTCGCGGCTCACAATGGCATCTTTTTCTAGCACCGGTTTAAGTTCGAGAATGAGCCGGTTGCCGAAATAGTCGTGTATTTGCGCCACGCTTTTTATGGATACAAAAAACGACCGGCTGATGCGGTGAAACTGCGCCGGATCCAGCATGTCTTCCAATTCCTCCATCGTGTAGTCGGTGATGTATTTGCGGTTGTCGGCGGTTTTAAAAAAGTTTACCCGCCCATCGCTGTAGAAATATGCAATGTCTTCGGTTTCCACCGAGATCAGTTTCTGACCTTGTTTTACCAAAAAGCGTTTGCGGTATTCTCTAGGCTGGAGTTTGCTTTGCAGTTCGCGGATGATCTGCTCCAGCGAACCTACGCCAGTACCCGCTTCTGCTGTGCCCGTGGCAGCGGCTGCGGGCTGTGCAAAGGCCTGTTTCAACCGCCTGTATTTATCCAGTGCCGCCTGCAAATCTTCTTTCTGAATGGGCTTCAGCAGGTAATCCACGCTGTTTACTTTAAAAGCCTTCAGTGCAAATTCATCGTACGATGTGGTGAATATCACCGGGCTTTTTACATCGGTGAGGTTGAAGATCTCAAAACTTTGCCCGTCGGTCAGTTCAATATCCATCAGGATCAGGTCTGGACGTGGGTTTTCTTCCAGCCAGTCAACCGTGGCCTGTATGCTATCAGTAACGCCCATGATCTGCGCCGCATCATCCAATGCAGTTACGGCTTTGGCTAATTTTTTTGCAGCAAGTTCTTCGTCCTCTACAATCAATATGTTCATAATGCAAGTTTTTGGTGTTCGGCAACCGCTTTGGTATCGTGCGGCCATTTTTGTGTTTGTTCCCAGGCCGGCGCCCATATAAGCGGCAGCACCACGGTAAAGTTTTGGGCCATATCCATCACCTGGAAACCGGGTTGTTTCATCAGTTCAAATTTAGCACGGATGTTTTCCAATCCAATACCATGCGATGCAAATGCTTTGGCTCTTTTCTGCACATTGTTGGTTACCACCAATATGTTTCCGGCAGCCGTAAAAATGTCGATGATGAGCGGGCTGGCCTTCGACGCAGAATTATGTTTCACCGCATTTTCTACCAACAATTGCAATGTCAAAGAAGGAATGAGGTATTGGTTGTAACGCTTGTCAATCTTTGTATTCAGTTGCACCGCATCGCCATGCCTTGTTTGCAACAGCACCAGGTACGATTGGATAAATTCCAGTTCGGCCTGCAGTGTACTGAGGCTGTCGCGGTTGTTGCGCAGCAGGTAGCGATACACTTTGCTTAGTTCATTTAAAAAAGCTTCTGCCCGGTCGGGCTCTTCGGAGATTAGTGAAGAAAGCGTGTTAAAACAGTTGAATAAAAAATGCGGGTTTACTTGGCTTTTCAGGGTTTCAAACTGGTATTCCAATCCTTGCTGCTGCAGCCGTTCTTTTTGCGCCAGGCTTTTTTTCCATAACGTAAAGGTGTAGCCGACTTCCCAGATGGAAGTGCTGATCAGCGTAACGGCCAGCGACAGCGCAAAACATTGATAGGTAATTTTTGCCTGCCATACAAAACCCAGAAAATTGGTGGCATGATAAGCCCGGTAGGTAAATGCAAACGATGCGTTGGTGAGCACCAACACCAGCACCACCAACAATGCAATGCGCAAACCTGTTTGCCCTATGTGCGGCAACTTCCGGCGCAGGGCATGCATGGCCAACAACTGCAGGTACCAAATGGTCAGGCCCTGCACGCAAATAAACGGAAAAGAAAGCAGCCATGCGCCGGGTGATACAAATGCATTGGCGCCAAATAAAATAACATGCAACACCACGGCCATCAATACAGTGAGGCCGCTGAATGCAAGCCACTCGGGCTGCGTGGGTTTGGGCCACCGGTTCATGCGGCAACCTCCTCCATGCAGGCAATGAGTGGTATGTAAATGATCCGCTCCGTTGGGCCCAGCCTGATGGCCACTTCCTCGCGGCACAGGAGGTGAATTTTGCTGATGATGTTTTCAAGGCTGTCGCCTGAAGTTTCAGGGTCCTGGCCCACGCGGGGCTGCGCATTGTTGCGTATTTCCAGCCAATGTGCCTCATCCGATTTTATGGAAATAACCAGTGGTGCCGATTTGGAAAGACTGTTGTGGGCCATGCAATCCTCCACGATCATTTGCAGGGTAAGTGGTGGAATCTGTAGTGCCTTCTGCGCTTCATTTACCGACAGGTGCAATTGCAACCCGCTGCCATGGCGCTGTTGCAACAGGTATATATACGATTGCAGGTAGCGCAACTCAGTGTCCAGTGTTACCAGTTGTGCATCGTTGTGGCGCAGCAGGTAGCGGTACACTTTGCTGAGTTCATCGAGGTAGGCTTCGGCCTGTTCATTGTCTTCCTGGATCAGGCTCGAAAGTGTATTGAGGTTGTTAAATAAAAAGTGCGGGTTTACCTGGCTTTGCAAACCCAAAAGGCGGCTGCGGGTGTATTCGCGTTTAAGGGTTTCGGTTTCAATGACAGTGGCCCGGTAGCGTTCAAAATAAGCAATGCATTCGTGCACAAATGTGAGCAGGATATTGAGTGAGCCCAGCGCTGCAAATAGGTTCCAGAAATGTTCGATGCGGTAGCTGTAATCGAATAGCGCCATACTATCAAGCAGGCGTAGCAGCAGGTTGAGAAAAGCCACGGAAATCAGCAGGAACAGGCCAATGGAAATGGCCAGCTTTTTCGGGATCTGACGATCGTGGGGGAGGCGGTGGCTGAGCCACACGGCCACAATGCCGTACACGAAAAATGTGCTGCCGCAAACCGAAAACAAGACCAGCGTAATGCTTAAAAAACTGGCTGCATCCTGCCAGTACCGGTCGGCAAACAACACATGCCCCATGAACACCGTGAATGGTAGCATGCTGACCACCATTACAATAAAGTCTTTACTGGTGTATGTGGGTATGTGCAGTTTGGTTGGCATGTGCAGTTTTAAAAATATGGGTAAGCTTATTGCGGGCCAGCGGTTTTTCCTTGAATGGTAACCGCAGCGCTAACAATGGCTACTTCTATTTATAATTGTGGGTTGGTGTTTCCAAAGTACTGCAAATAAATGGCAGGCATAGCCCTGCTTTGGGTAGATTAGTATAAGTTGGAGATGGGTTGTAGAAAACTGGCAGTCAGTTGTGAAAGGCCTTGGTCAACCAGCGGGTAAAACGGATATTTCTTATCAGAAATAAGAATGGATTGAAGATGTCAGTTTTACTAAAAAGTTTTGGACACAAAAAAGGGATGTTCCTCGCATCCCTTATTATTAACCGCTCATTTTTTTATTCATATCTATTACCAGTGCACCATGCAGCAGGTCGCCGATGGGCGTTGGCTCCGGCGCTACGCGGCCGTCGGCCTTTACCGCTTTCAGCGCTGGTTCCGGCGCCGTTACCGATTGCGGTTGTTGTGCGGCGCGGCGTTCCTTGCGGTACTGCTCAAACAGTTGCATCATCTGGTAGTGGTACGCCATGCTTTTGATGGGACCATATTTGCCGCCTTTTGCCCGCTCAAAAAACAGGATGATGTCTTCCAGCGCCAGGTTGTCTTCCTGTGCTGCCACCATAAAGTCGCAGGCAACGCCGCTCATTTTAGTGTCTGTCAGTTTTTTGATCTTGGGCAGGCGCAAGTTGTAGCAAAATGCTTTTACCATCATCAATATCATGTGGTGCATGCGTTTCACACCAAAGTCCTGCATCAGCGTTGGAATGCGGTCTTCCTGCGGCATGGCCAGCAACTGGTCAAAACGCACTTCGCCGTTGTGTGTGTACTGCTGCATCACCAGCGAGGTAATGAGCTCGTACTCGAGGGTATTTACATAGTAGCGCGGCTGCCTTTTGGGCTTTGCCTTTGGCGCCGCCGGATCTTTTACCGGCTGCACTGCCACCATATTTCTGAAACTCATTTGTTGGGTCATTTAGTAGGTGTTTTTTGGTTGAAAGCTGGTTGTTATTTACGATTTGGGATTGACGATTTACGATTGTATTTCAATTGCGGTACTCTCAATCGTACATCCAAAATCGTCAATCGTAAATCAACTGGCTTTTGCGTATTGCCTGCGCATCAGCATCAGGCGCTGGTACAGGCTGGACACGATCAGCGGCGTGTTGCCAATAAATGGCTCAATGCGGTGCCACTCCTGGTCGCTGTCCATCACGTACAATTCATCTTTTGGGCTGGCGCACACACCCCAGGCCAAAAACGGGTGGGAGTGGGGCGAAGTTTTCACCTCCACCGCCGTATCGAAATACAGGTATTCGTTACCTGCCAGGTCTTTTACGATCTCCACACAGTCTTTCAATATCGTGTTGCTCATGATCTTTACTTTGAAAGGGTGATGCGATAAGTGGATCGCGAACTTTTTTGCGGACCTTCCAGCACTTCGCCGGTTTCGTGGTCTACCCACATTTTGCCAGGTGCAATAGACCGCAGCTTAGCTTCCAGCTCTCTGCGGGCTTCCATCAGGGCTTCAATTTGCTGCGTCAGTGCCCGCCAGCCGCCGTCCTGCGCATAGTCGTATTGCACCGCAGCTTCGGTTACTTCCAGCTTAGCGCCTGATGCGGTGTGCATCCGGCCGTTGTGCATGATGATCTCATCACGCAGCCGGTCTACAAACCGTTCGTCTTTGCGCACCTGCTTGGCAAATTCTTCCATGGCGGCAATGGCTTCTGCAAGCGGCAGGGCCGAGTCGGCCTCCATCACGCCATCCACAGTTTGCCCGGCAAGCGCCGCAATCTGGCGTTTGCCCAAGCCGGCTTTGATCACCGGGAGCTCGTTACGCTGCAATACTTTGTTTTCCATTGATGGTATTTCTGCGGTTAGCGATCAATTGCTGCAACAAGGGGTTGGCGTCCACATCGGTTTTGTAGCGATTGTAGAGTTCTACCAGCTCCCGCTGTGTGCTGCATTCCTGCACACGGTTGTGCCATTCGGTGCCGGGCTTCAGGTTAAATGCTTCTTCGCCTTGCTCGCACCATTGGGCAATCAGCTTACCGGTTTCTTCGGAAGGCACAAACGCAGGTTTGCCCATGAACAAACCAGTACGGTCTTTTGATGCGGTGGCATTGTGGCGCAGGTCCAACTCCAGGTTAATGGTCAGTTCGTATTCAAAGCCTTCGCGGGTAATTTCCTTGAGGCCGCCTTTTTCCACTTTTACCTTACCGTTGCCGTCTTTGATCATTTCGTAGTCCTGCTTGCGCCGAACGGTGGTGATCATGTGGCAGGGGCTTTGGATAATGGCGTCGATAAATGCCTGGTGCCGTGGGGTCACCTTCGCCCAATCTTGGTATTTGCCACCCAATTGCTCCACTATTTCCAGGCAACCGCCTTTGCCATCCCACTCGTGGGTGATGGAATCAACGATGATCACTTCCATGCCTGCTTTTTCGCAGGTGTGGATGGCTTCCACGTATTTCTCAGGCGAAAAAGGTGCAGAAATGGGCAGCACATTAAAGTCGCCCAAGTGGGCATACAGGTCAGCGCTGTTGTTTTCCGAGTCGATGATGGCCACCTTGCTCCAGTCGTTGCAAATGCCATGTGCTACCAGCAGGGCAGAATATGTTTTACCACCGCCGGACACTGCTGACAGGCCAAGGCGGATTTTTGCTTTTTTTCGTGTTGCTTTTCTCAGTTGCATCTTATGTGGTGTTTATTCGTTCGGTAAAAAAATGCAGTTGTAGAAGCTGTCTTCAGACTCCCTTACGCCGCCTGGCGTAGGTTGCCGCTGCGGCCTTCGAGCATGCCGGCAAAATATCGGATGGCTGCTTCCTCGATGTCTTCGAGGTTGCCCATCACTTCCAGCACCGGCCGGATATCGGTGCCATTCCATTTCACAAACTCGATGTCTACCGCGTAGCGGTCGAACACATCGATGGGCGAAGCAGCGGGGTTAAAATAGCCCTGTCCTTCCACCACCAGGTCGCCAATCTGCTCGGTCACAATTTTCAAGTCACGCACCACTTTGTACTTCAGCGGATACGAAAACTGAAAAGGCTGCTGTTGTTTTCCAATGGTTTGCATGTTGTGAATTTTTCTTTAGATTTGTGAAGTATAAAGTTACATTTTTTCACATTATCCACAAGTAATTCACGTTTTTATTCACAATTGGTTAACTATGGCTACAGCACATTACAACTTGCGGGAAATCAGGCAGTTATATAACCTGACACAAGAAGAATTCGCTCTGGCGCTGGGTTTGACCCGCGAAATGATTAATAAAATGGAGGGGGGCAAATGCCGCCAAAGCCGAGCCACACAATTGCGGGTAAAAGCGTTTCTGGATGAAAGGAAAAGTGAAAATTTTTCACAAGACGTGGAATTTATCGGTGTGCCCACCACTGCGCCGCGTGGATCGTCGCTACCGTATTTTGAAATGCGGCGCGAACAAAAGCGGGAAAAACAGCCCCTGATGGTTCCGTTGGTAGGTATCAAGGCGCAGGCCGGTTATGTGAAAGGATTTGAGCAAACCGATTACCTGGAAACACTGGAAAAATATTCGCTGCCGCCCGGCGTCAATCCAACCGGTGCCATGTGGAGCTATTTTGAAGTGGACGGCGACAGCATGGAACCTACCTTTTATGCCGGCGATGTGTTGCTGGCATCCGTGCTGCCCCACGAAGACTGGCACGATGTAAAAAACTTTTCGGTCTATATTATTTTAACCACCGAACAATTATTGGTAAAGCGGGTGTACCGCAAAAGCGATGATATGTGGGTACTCCTCTCGGATAACGAGGAGCTATACCCGCAGGTGTTGCTGCCCGTGCACGCCATCCGCCAGGTGTGGACCTTCCGCCGCCACATCCGCAGCCGTGCCCCGCAACCAAGAGAGTTTAAAATCACGGCGTAGGAATTAGGAATGATGAATTATTGATTTTGAATTATTAATTATTGGGCTTCATTCATAATTCATCATTCCTTGTTCCTTGTTCAATATTCTTTCCCAACTTCCTCCGTTCGTCTGTTCCTTGTTCCTCTGTTCGTTATTCCATTTCCGCTTCCCGGAACCAATTTTGCCCTATATCCTTCGCATCCCTTAATTTTAGCGCCCTTATTTAATTGTATATGCCTGCAAACGCGAATCGTCAGTTTTTGGATTTTGAGAAGCCGGTGAAAGACCTGATCGATGAAATAGAACGGCTGAAGCATGCGTCCGAACAAAAAAAGATTGACTACTCCGAACCCATTCAACGGCTGGAGCAAAGCATTTTGGACAAGCGCCGCGAGATCACACAAAACCTCAGTTCCTGGCAACGGGTGCAGCTAAGCCGCCACCCCGACCGCCCTTATACGCTGAAATACATCAATAAAATGACCACCAACTTTCTGGAGCTGTACGGCGACAGGAACGTGAAGGACGACAAAGCCATGGTGGGCGGATTTTGCCAGCTCGATGGCGAAACCGTGATGGTGATTGGACAGCAAAAAGGCATCAATACCAAGATGCGGCAGATGCGCAACTTTGGTATGGCCAACCCCGAAGGCTACCGCAAGGCACTGCGCCTGATGAAGCTGGCCGAGAAATTCAACAAACCTGTTGTTACCCTGATTGATACGCCGGGAGCCTTCCCGGGCTTGGAAGCTGAGGAGCGGGGCCAGGGCGAAGCCATTGCCCGTAATATTTATGAAATGATCCGCCTGAAGGTGCCCGTGATCTGCGTGATCATTGGCGAAGGTGCATCAGGCGGTGCTTTGGGCATCGGTGTGGGCGACCGCGTGTACATGATGGAAAATACCTGGTACACCGTTATTTCGCCGGAAAGCTGCTCGTCGATTTTGTGGCGCAGTTGGGATAAAAAAGAAACGGCTGCCGAGCAACTAAAGCTTACCGCCGACCACATGAAAGGCTTTGGACTGGTGGACGACATCATTCCGGAGCCGGCAGGTGGTGCGCACTGGGACTACGATGAAGCTGCCGAAATACTCAAGAACTTTTTGGTACCGGTGCTGCAGGAACTGAAAGGCATTCCGGCCGAACAACGCGTACAACAGCGTATTGAAAAGTTTGGCAAAATGGGCTTTTGGACGGAAGACTAAATGAGCAGTATCATTTTGTGTGTGCCTCATTTGTCCGCATTTTTGCCGCATTATTAAAAACCATAATCGATTATCTAAAACCTGATGTCTTTACGAGAAACGTTGCGCGGTACGGGTGTGGCCTTGGTTACACCATTTGCACAGGATAACAGCATTGATTTTGATGCGCTGCAAAAGCTCATTGACTTTGTAATTGAGGGCGGCGCCCAATACGTGGTATCGCTGGGCACTACCGGCGAAACACCCGTGCTGAGCAAGGAAGAAAAGGCAGCCATCTTTTCTTTTACCATCGATGCAGTTAAAGACCGGGTACCCGTAGTTATTGGCATCGGCGGCAACAACACAGCCGAGATCATCAAGGATCTTTCATTTTATCCTGTTGAAAAAGCGGCAGCGATCCTTTCTGCATCACCCTATTACAACAAGCCTTCGCAGGAGGGCATTTACCAGCATTATAAAGCCTTCGCCGAAGCGGCTCCCGTGCCGGTTATTTTATACAATGTGCCGGGCCGTACAGGCTCCAACATCAGTGCACAAACCTGCCTGCGCCTGGCGGCCGATGTGCCCAATATCCAGGGCATGAAAGAAGCCAGCGGCAACATGGTGCAGTGCATGCATATTTTGCGCAACCGCCCCGAAAATTTCCTGGTTACCAGCGGCGATGACCACCTGGCAATGCCGCTTATTGCCTGCGGAATGGACGGCGTTATTTCGGTAGCGGCCAACTGTTTTCCAAAAGATTTTTGCCAACTGATTGACCTGGCCCTGGCAGGCGATTTTGCTGCGGCGCAACCGCTGCAACACAAGCTGGTTCCGGGTTTCGACCTGCTGTTTGCCGAAAATAACCCAGCCGGTGTAAAGGCGTTTTTATCTGAGTTGGGCATTATCCAAAATAACCTGCGCCTGCCCGTGGTGCCGCTGAGTGCACCCATTCATCAGCAGGTAAAAGATTATTTGCAGCAGTTGTAAGCCTTATTTCTAAAAGCCAAAAAGGCACAAAGTAAATGGAGGCCACCAGGGTTTGCCGGGTGCACCGTTTCACTTTGTGCCTTTGCTATTTTTTATGTTTAAACCATGAAACAAATGATCAAAACTGGCCTGTTGTTTTGTGTGATGTTGTTGTGTATGGAACAAGGAAGGGCACAGGCTGCACATAAAGAAAGTACGGCATCGGCGCAGGTGCGGGTGCTGGATACTGCTTTTTATATGCCGCAATTGCAGCGCCACCGGCGGGTTTGGATTTACCTGCCTAAAAATTATTACCAGTCAAAAGAGCGTTTCCCGGTAATGTACCTGCACGATGGGCAAAACATTTTTGATGCCGCCACTTCTTTTGCAGGCGAATGGGGCGTGGATGAAGCCATGGACAGCATGGGCAACAACCTGCCGCAATGCGTGATTGTGGCAATTGATAATGGGGGCGACAAACGCCTGAGCGAATACAGCCCGTACGATTTCACATTGGGTGAAGGCGATAAAAAAATGTCGGTAAAAGCAGAAGGAGATGCGTACGCCGCATTTTTATTAAAAACGTTGCGGCCTTATGTTCGCAAGCACTTTAGGGTTAGCCGCCGCGATAAACACCAGTTTATTGCCGGTTCTTCAATGGGCGGCTTGATCTCATTGTACGCCGTTATGCGCAATCCCGGTAAATGGGGCGGAGCAGGTGTTTTTTCGCCAGCATTTTGGGTGGTAAAACAACCGCTGGTTGCAGCACTGGAGAAAAAGGGCAAATCCATTCGGTGCCCGATTTACCTCCACGCCGGCCAACAGGAAGGCACCGAAATGGTACCCGATATGCTGCAGGTAAGCCAGTTGCTCGACCGGGTTTCAAAAGCAAAAATCACTACAGTGATCCGCGCCAACGAAGGCCACAACGAAGCCGCATGGCGCAGGGAGTTTCCGCTGTTTTACCAATGGCTGACGCACCATTTTTGACCCAGTTTCAGTCGGCAAAAAATTTTCTTCAAATACTTATTTAGGCAGGCATACAAAAAAGCTGGTGCCTTTGCCCGGCGTACTTTCCACCCAGATAAAGCCGTCGTGGTTGGTGACAACTTTTTTGCAAATGGTGAGGCCTACACCGGTTCCCTGCTGCTCGATGTGGTGGTGCAGGCGGGTAAAAATCTCGAATATTTTTGGTGCATACTCCTGCGAAAACCCAAGCCCATTGTCGGTAATGGTGATGCAGTGATAAGCATGTTGCGTTGGGTTCAAATAAATCGGCAGCGATCCGGCATCGGTTTCCGAACCGGTAATAGTAATGTGGTTGGCCACTTCAGGGCGCCGGTATTTGATGGCGTTGTGCACCAGGTTTTCAAACAATTGATACAATTGAAAGGGGATGCCTTTAACCGTTGGCAGGTTGTGCATTTCAATGGTGGTGCCGCTTTCTGCAATCGGCTCCTGCAGGTTTTCGGTTACCTGCGCCACAATGTCTTCCAGCGATACTTGCTCCATTGTTTCCTGCGTTGTTTTCAGGCGGATATAAGCCAGCAGGTCTTCCAGCAAATCCTGCATGCGCTGGGCGGAACTTTGCAGCCTGGTAAAATTGTATTGGCCTTTTTCCGAAAGATGTTCAAAATCGTCCTGGTAGATCATGCTGGCAAAAGTCCTGATCTTGCGCAGCGGCTCTTTCAGGTCGTGGCTGGCTATGTAGTTGAACGATTCCAGTTCCTCGTTGATTTGCTCCAATTCTATTTTGCGGGTTTGCAACAGTTCGTTGGAACGCTGCAGTTTTTGTTGCGTTGCCTGCAATGTTTTCAACTGTTTTTGCAGCCGGTCAAAGATCAGCATCAGCAACAACAGCAGCGCAAAAGTGAGCACCACCAGGTAAATGGGAATACCGCGGATGTATCGTTCTTTAACTTGCTCCTTTAGCTCCAACTGCCGCAGCTCTTCGCGTTCCATATTTTGCGTTAGCTGGTGCAGCCGGTTCATTACCTGCCGTGCCAATACCAGCCGTTCCCGCAATGCTTCCTGCGAAGCACTGTCGCGGTAACTATTCACCGTTGTACGCATTTGCTGCACCCGCAGCGTGGTCATGTAACCAAGCTGCTGCACATTAAAAACTTGTCTTGGATTGTCGTGCACCAGTTTGGCCAGTTCCTCAATCTTTTGTTTGTAGTCGGCTTCAAATGCGGCCTGCTCATCCAGGTAAGACGAATCGCCGGAAATCAGGTAAGCCCGCACACTGCTTTCGGCGTGTTTGAGGCGTGAGTAAATGGATTGCACTTTAATTTCCACGCTCCGCGTTTGGTTCATCTGGTCGTATGCTTCGATGAGGTTGCGGAGGTTGAGGTACAACACCACGGCAATGGAAAGCAATACCGCAACGGTAGCAAAGAATATAATGCGTATGGTTCGGGCAGAATATTGCATGGTTAATCGTAAGGGTTTGGTTTGGATGCAGCTTTAAAAGGATACGGATCAATAATACTTACAGCAGTTCGTATGTTTGGCCCTCCACTGCCAGTTCGGTGGCCGGAAACACTTCTCTTGTTTCCTGAACAAATGGTTCCAGTTCGTTGTACTTCGAGCTGAAATGCCCGATCAGCAAGCGTTTCACGCCGGCTTTAAGCGCCAGCCTGCCCGCCTGCCGGGTGGTGGAGTGAAAACGATTGTATGCCTGCTCCTGGAAATTATCGAGATAAGTCGTTTCGTGGTAGATCATGTCGAAATCCCGGATATGTTCAATGATGCGTTCATCGTACCGGGTGTCGGCGCAAAAGGCATATTTTTTCCCGGGCACCGGTGCGGTGGTCAGTTCCCTGTTGGCAATAACAGAACCATCGGGTTTAATATAATCAAGCCCCTGTTGCAAACTATTGTAAAACGAAACCGGTATGCCTGCTTCGTCCACTTTGTCAATGATCAATTTGCGGCGGTCCCTTTTTTCTTCAAACGAAAATCCATAGGTGGGAATCCGGTGATCGGTGCGAAAGCTTTTGATCCGGATTTGCTCATTGTCCACCAGCGTGGCATTGCCATCTACTACGTGAAAATGAAGCGCATAAGGCAGTTGTGTTTCGGCTACCTGCAGCTGCAATTCAATGATTTGCTGAAGTGCCGCCGGGCCAAATATGTGCAGCTCCTGGCTGTGCGATAGCAATCCAAAAGTATTGAGCAGGCCTACCAACCCAAAATAATGATCGCCGTGCAGGTGCGAAATAAATACATGCGAAATTTTGCTCCGCCTGATCTTGTATTTGATCATTTGTATTTGCGTGCCCTCACCGCAATCTACCAGATAGTTGGTGCCATCCAGCGTTACCACCTGGCTGGTGGGGTGCCGGTTAAAAGCAGGTACGGCCGAATTATTTCCCAAGATCGTTACCGATAACATGTGCTGTTCTCCTTTGTTGTAAACCTTTATTTGTAAACAGAGTTTTGGCCGCTTGGGTTCTTCGCCCGGTGCAAACTAAACAATTCGGTGCTGTATACCCGCAAATCGTTGCAAGGTTTGCCTGATGGCGCCCGAATACCCCGAACCAAATAGCAACAAATGAATCAGTAGCGGGTAGAGGTTGCACACGTCCCATTCATCTTTATAGTTTGGCGGTAGCTGTTTGTGGTAATGATATGCTTCGTAAAATTGGGCATCAAACCCGCCAAATAAAGTGGTCAGACCCAAGTCGACGGACGGATGGCCATAATACACGGCCGGATCGATCAGCACCGGCACGCCACCGGCGCCGCACAAAAAGTTGCCGCTCCAAAGATCGCCATGCAGGAGGGTAGGTGCAGCAGGCGAAAAGATTTGCGGCAACCGGTTGCACAACTTTTCTATTTGGTTTGTTTCGCTTTTACCCAACAAACCATTATCTGCACATTTCACTGCCAAAGGCATCAGGCGGCGCTGCGCAAAAAATGCCGTCCATGTGGGTGCATCGCCATTATCCTGCGGCACCGAGCCCATGTAGTTATTTTCGAAATTGCCAAAGGATGGTCCATCAACTGAATGTAGTGCCGCAAGTGCCGCCCCGAAGTTTTTCCAAAATGCTGGTGTGGGTTTATCCTGCACAATCCACTCCAATACTAAATATTGCAATCCCGCCGCTTCGCCGTGTCCAATTACTTCCGGCGTCGTTATATGCGGTTGCAACGCAGCCAGGCTGCTGGCTTCCCGGGCAAAGAGTTGGGGAAATTTAGTAGCAGAATTGAGTTTTACAATAAAAGAGGGATGGCCTTGATGGAATACCTTATATACCTCGTTGATGCTGCCGCCAGCCATTGGGGTAAAGTGGCGGGGTTGCATCTGCCATCCGCAGATGGCAGAAAGTACAGGCAGCAGGGAAGGAGGCGGCATCACGGGTTACAGGTTTTCTTCGTCCCCCAAAAGTTCCCGTTCAATCTCTTCCATTTGCACAATATCCCATGCTTCGCTTTCGGTGGGCGTTACATTCATCAGTTCCAGCAGGTCGGTTTTGTCTAAAAATTCTTCCACCTGGGGCTGCAGGCTGCAAACAACAAAGGAGGCATTTTGTTCGTAAAAATGCTGTTGTAACTTTACCAGCATCTCGGCTGCATCTTCATCCAGTGCAGCCACTTGTTCCATATTCAGCACAACGTTCCGCACATCCTGTTGCAGCAAAGGCTGCAGTTGCTGGTGCAGGCTCGCTGCCATATTAGCAGTTAGGTGTTCAGAAGCAACACTAATGGCATGAAATTTTTCTTTGGTACTGGTTTTGACATCCATATAGAGCGGAAAAAAGGTTAACAAATACTGTGAAACCCCCGGTCAAATTTATTCGTTATAATTGTATTACACACGAAACATAAGGACTTCAAATGGATAATAATTTTTCCTCGCAGGTAAAAGAGATCATTTCCTTCAGCAGGGAGGAGGCCCTCCGGCTGGGTAATGATTTCATTGGCACCGAGCACCTGCTTCTGGGCCTGATCCGCGAGGGCGACAATACCGCGGTGCGAATTTTGAAAAGCTTTAATGTAGACCTTTACGAATTGCGCAAAGAAGTGGAGCTGGCTGTAAAAGATAAAACCGGTAAAAACATTGCCAACATCAACAGCCTGCCACTGACCAAGCAAGCCGAAAAGGTGATACGCGTAACCGTTCTGGAAGCGAAAGCATTAAAGAGCCCCACCGTGGAAACCGAGCACCTGATGCTTTCAATTCTAAAGAACAAAGAAAACATTGCTACTCAAATCTTAAATCAGTTTGACGTGGATTACGATCTGTTCCGACAAGAATTAGGCATGGTAAAATCGAACGACGCCCGAGCCGAATACCAGGAAGAAGACGACAACGATTTTGACGACGAAAAAAAGTATTCGCAGCAAAAACGCTCCCAGGCTGGCGCAGCTAAAAGCAAAACGCCCGTGCTGGACAACTTTGGCCGCGATATTACCAAACTGGCCGAAAGCGGCACGCTGGACCCCATTGTGGGCCGCGAAAAAGAAATCGAGCGGGTATCGCAAATTTTATCCCGCCGTAAAAAGAACAACCCCATTTTGATTGGTGAGCCCGGTGTGGGTAAAACCGCCATCGTGGAAGGCCTGGCGCTGCGCATTGTGCAGCGTAAGGTAAGCCGGGTGCTGTTCGACAAACGCGTTATTTCATTGGACCTTGCAGCTCTGGTTGCCGGCACCAAGTATCGCGGCCAGTTTGAAGAACGCATGAAGGCGATCATGAACGAGCTGGAGAAAAACCGTGATGTGATCCTGTTCATCGACGAGATCCACACCATTGTGGGAGCCGGCGGCGCATCGGGTTCGCTGGATGCCTCCAACATCTTTAAGCCGGCACTGGCCCGCGGCGAGCTCCAATGCATTGGCGCCTCCACGCTGGACGAGTACCGCATGTACATTGAAAAAGATGGTGCGCTGGATCGTCGCTTCCAGAAAGTGATGATCGATCCGCCAAGCGTGGACGACACCATCCAGATCCTAAACAACATCAAATCGAAATACGAAGATTACCACAACGTAAACTACGATGATGAAGCGATCCTTGCCTGCGTGAAGCTGAGCGACCGCTACATTACCGACCGCCTGCTGCCCGACAAAGCCATCGACGTGATGGACGAAGTAGGAGCAAGGGTGCACCTGAAAAACATCAACGTGCCCCAGAATATTCTGGATCTGGAAAAAAAGATCGAGGATATTAAAGTGGAGAAAAACCGTGTGGTAAAAAGCCAGAAGTTTGAAGAAGCTGCAGCCCTGCGCGACACTGAAAAGCGCCTGGGTGAAGAGCTGGAAAAAGCCAAGGCTCAGTGGGAGGAAGAAAGCAAGCACAAGCGCTATCCCATTGGTGAAGAAGAAATTGCTGAAGTGATTTCAATGATGACCGGCATTCCGGTGCGCCGCATGGTGGAAGCCGAAACCGAAAAGCTCCGCAAAATGTCCGACGAAATGAAGGGCATGGTAGTAGGGCAGGACGAGGCCATTACCAAAGTGGTAAAAGCCATCCAGCGGAACCGCGTAGGTTTGAAAGATCCTAAAAAGCCAATCGGCACCTTTATCTTCCTCGGCCCTACGGGTGTAGGTAAAACCGAGCTGGCCCGTGCATTGGCCCGCCATATGTTCGACTCGGAAGATGCGCTGATCCGTATCGACATGTCGGAATACATGGAAAAATTTACCGTAAGCCGCCTGATTGGTGCGCCTCCGGGATATGTAGGATATGAAGAAGGCGGCCAGCTTACCGAAAGGGTACGCCGCAAACCATACAGCGTGATTCTGCTCGATGAGATCGAAAAGGCACACCCAGATATCTACAACATACTGTTGCAGGTGTTGGATGATGGCCAGTTGACCGACGGATTGGGACGCAAGGTGGATTTCAAAAACACGATGATCATCATGACCTCCAACATTGGCGTACGCCAACTGAAGGACTTTGGTGAAGGTGTTGGTTTTGCCACACAAGCCCGCATTCAGAATGCAGATGAGAACAACAAAGCAGTGATTGAAAAAGCACTGAAGCGTACCTTCTCGCCTGAGTTCTTGAACCGGATTGATGATGTGATCATCTTCAACTCGCTGAGCAAGGAAAACATCTTCGAGATCATCGACATCCTGATGAAAGGTGTGATGAAGCGCCTCAATAACCTGGGCTTCTCGCTGGAACTTTCCGCCGAGGCCAAAGACTTTATCGCCGAGAAAGGCTATGACAGTCAGTTTGGTGCCCGCCCTTTGCACCGCGCTATCCAGAAATACCTGGAGGATCCGCTGGCAGAGGAAATCCTCAACATGAACATCAAGCAAGGCGATGTATTGATCGCCGGGCTGGATAAGGAGGCTGGCAAGATCACTTTTGAACTGCAGCGTCCGGTAACCGCCGAGTCGTAAGCAGAGATGATAGATAAAGTTTAAGGCTGTCCCGTTGGGGCAGCCTTTTTTTATGCTTTCCGGTAATCTTTCCACACCGTTTGTGGTTAATAAATTTGTCAGCAATTTTGCCCACGATGCAACAGGATAAAAAAATCATCATCACCATCGACGGCTGGTCATCGTGCGGCAAAAGCACACTGGCCAAAGAGCTGGCCGCGGCGTTGGACTATGTGTACGTGGACAGTGGCGCAATGTACCGGGCCATCACGCTGTATTTTTTGCGTAACCACGTCGATTGGTCGCACGACGAAGCGGTGCATGAAGCACTGGAAAACATCAGCCTCGAGTTTGTGTACAGCCCGGCACACAAGCAGTCGGAAATGCACCTCAATGGCGAGAATGTGGAGTACGTGATCCGTGACCTGGTGGTGGCCGAAAAGGTAAGCGAAGTAGCTGCGATAGCCGAAGTGCGGAAGTTTGCCGTAGCCCAACAGCAACGAATGGGCAAATCCAAAGGCATCATCATGGATGGCCGCGACATCGGCACGGTGGTTTTCCCGGAGGCAGAACTAAAAATATTTATGACCGCCGACAACGCGGTGCGGGTAGAGCGTCGTTTTCAGGAACTGTATGCTAAAAACCCGAACGTAACCCTGGAAGAGGTAAAAAATAACCTTGAGCTAAGAGATTACATTGATTCGCACCGCGAAGTAAGCCCGCTCCGAAAAGCCGACGATGCCATCGTGCTGGACAATACCCGACTGACCCACAGGGAACAGTTTCAAAAAGCGCTGAAATTGGCACAGCAAAAAATTGGTGAGCAATAGGCCAGTTCGTTTCCGGAATACCCCAATCATATATAATTATTTGCCTTTCATGCCCTGCGATATGCGGGGCATAATTTTTTTATACAGGTCAATCGGTATTAAAAAAGCACCCATCCAAGAACCCCGTCGTTAAGGTGTAGGATTTTTTTCCTCATTTTTTTGAATGTGGGTATGGCTCAGCTGCGCTTCCTTTCCAGGGCGCTACCATCAGGCGCTGCTTTCTTTTTACCACTCCACGTTCCAACTCTTTTGAAAGTTACCCCAAATGTTTTCACCGGAGCCTTTTCCGGTACAGGTTTCCAATATCCCTGCAAAGTCCCCACGGCCGCCGGTGCGGTAATCTCCCTATGGTCCTATTTAACCGGTTAAACCTGTAAAAACATCAAACTTTCAACATGAAAACATCTTTACGCTTTTCTTTTCTCTTTTTGCTTGTTTCCTTTTTTTCGTTTGTTCAGGCACAGCCAGGTAATGGCAATGGAAACGGTAACAATGGAAACGGAAATAACGGCAACGGCAACGGTAATACCTGCGTAGTTGAGCAAGTAGGTATTCAAGTAACAAACAGTGTAGCTACTGCTTCCGGCGGATGTACGGTCACCGCCAATATTTATTTTGTAGCTAAAGAACGAAACAATGGACAAAAGTTTTTTAATGTCCATTTGTGGCAGCAAGCTAATCGGCCTGCGAATTTAAATTTTGACAACCCGCTGCCTACATCAGCGCTTAACGCTGCCCTCCGCAATTTTGTCATTGAAGATAAAGGCCAGGGAAATGTTCGTAATTGGCAACTAAGCCGGTACTATAATAGGAACGAGAACAATGCGGCTTTCAATATTGGTAACGCCACATTAACTGTTTATCGTGTTCGAGAGAATGAGCCTATTCCGCCAGGCTTAGAGAATTTCTCCGGGTTCACATATTTTATTATCAGCAATGTTGTGTTCACAACAACGACTCCTTGCAATAACCTCGGACTAATTGCAGATGTTACCGGAACAAATGCTGCCCAGAATCAAAATATGCAGTGCACCAATACTGGCCTTGTCGTGTTCACTTGTCAAACGCCGCAGCAGAATTATGATCCATCATTGAGTGGAGAAATTATTTGTACCACACCCAATAGATATACCATCACGGCAAATAATTCGGGCGGCTGTTTCCCCTATTATATTTCATATGATGTATATGCCGACCTGAACGACAATGGGGTAGTGGATCCTGGTGAGCCAGAAGTTGGCGGTGGTCCTCAGGTTGATTACTTTATCATTTTCCCGGGTCAAGTGCAAACCAAACCGGCAAGGGATTTATCATCGAATGCTTTAAACGCAAATTTAATTATTGCCAATATCCGAACTTTCACGGCCGATCCATCCGGAGTTCGCGAAGAGCTGTTGGGTAACGAAACCATATTCAGAGAGTGTGCAGAAGGTCCTCTGCCAGTAACCTTTAAATCGTTCAATGCAAACCGCAAAAATACCAACCGCCAGCAAGTAGAACTTTCATGGGAAACTGCGATGGAACAAAACAACAAAGGCTTCCATGTACAACGCAAAGTAACCGGCGGATGGGAAACAGTTGCCTTTGTATTCTCTGCAGCGGAAGGCGGCAACAGCACTGATGCACTGCGCTACAGCTTTGTAGACAACAACAATGCAGCCGGCATTTCCCAGTATCGCCTGTTGCAGGAAGACATCGATGGCCGTGGTGCTTACAGCGCAATTAAATCGGTACGTGGGGTAGGGCTGCAAAGCGGACTGGTAGTGTATCCCAACCCCGCGGTAGGTGGCAAGGCAAGTGTGCTGTTTGCCGATGTGCAAACCACCCGCGACGTGATGATTGCTGACATGAGCGGCCGCATTGTAAAACAATACCGCGAAGTGGCCGATAACACCCTCACCATCGAAGGACTGGCTGGTGGATTCTACACCATCCGTGTGGTAGATAAAAAGACCAGTACAGTAGAAGTGGCGAAACTGGTTGTACAGTAACGTTAGTACTTAGCTTTAATACATGAAACAGGGAACACAATTGTGTTCCCTGTTTTTTTTATAAAAAATATTTTGTCATTTGAAAAAAGGCACTACTTTTACCTCATCAATTCCCACTCACTATCCCCTGAAAGCCTCGATTAATCCCTTATTCACATAACCTTCATCACGATCAAAGCTCCCGCTTTGCGTCCTGATAGTTTTTTCAATACCGGCCAACCGGTAATGTGCCCTATATCCCTTGTAATCGCCAACTAACAACTCCTTCCTAGCACTAACCACACAAGGGTTCGTTTCATTTTTCTTTCTATACCAATCGCACATTTAAACTATCGTGTATGAAAAAAAGTCTACGCTCTTTTTTGACGGTACTTGCCGTCTTCACCGCTATGCTTGCTACTGCCCAGGGCAATGGTAATGGCAACGGTAATGGTAACGGCAATAATGGCAACGGAAACGGCAATGGTAACAACGGTAACAATAAACCTGCAACTGCCTGTGGCGTGTCGGGTGTTAGCGTTGAAGTTGTAGGCACGCCCACCAGTACCGGCAACACTTGTACCGCTGAAGTAAACCTTTATTTTACAGCAGTAATTGATCGTAAAAACGTACGTTTTGTAACGGCACACATTTACAATCGCAACGCATATCCTACCGTTGTTTACAATGAAAATGGTCCTGCGCCCACTAAACAACAACTGGGAAATGTTTTAGCAACCGTTGTACTGGAAAGAGACCCAGGCCAGGCGCCGCAAAAGGGGTGGAAGATTTCCAGCGTTTATAGTGACAAAACTGTTCCAGTTGTTACAAAGGATCTGCAGCTGATATATGCTGAAACGCCAAACAATGCAGGTGGGCTTGAGAACTTTTTTGGCGACTATTTTTACTTTAATGTCAGAGGCCTGAAACTCACTGTAGCTGGCGCTTGTAGCGGTCTCAGCAGCGATCAATTTGTCGCTGATATTTGGTCAGGAGGGGTTAAAAACGAAAAAGTACTTTGTGCCAGCAAAAATGTTTCGCTTGCCAATTGCGATGCGACAACATTGCCCATCATTACCGGGTTTATCAACTGCCAAGTTACCCCACGAGCCTACACTATTACATTGAACAACACCGGTAACTGTCGGCCGTTTTTTGTTGACTATAAAGTATACCGTGATGTCAACAACAACCAAGTAAAAGATGCAGCAGATAAGCAGGTCAACGAATTTGACAATGATGGGGATGGCTTGTATGACAATGTTGGTATCTTAGTTCCTGGCCAAGGTGCCGTAACAACGAAACTCCGCCCTGTGGCGGATTTGAAAGGCAGCTTACTGTTTGTTGAAGCTACTTTGTACACTCCACTTGCTAATGGTGCAGTTGATATCATTACAGTTCAAGGTTTTCCTTTGGAAGGATGCGACGAAGCAACGTTGCCCGTTAAGTTCAAAACATTCAACGTTCAGCGCGACAACCAGAAAAAGCAGCAGATCAACCTGAGCTGGGAAACAGCGATGGAGCAGAACAATGCCGGCTTCCAGATCCAGCGCAAAGTGGGCAACAGCTGGGAAACCATTGCTTACATCCCTTCAAAAGCGCCTAATGGCAACAGCAACTCGCCCATCCGCTACCAATATGCCGATAACAATACCTTCCAGGCTGTGTCGCAATACCGCTTGCAGCAGGAAGACCTTGATGGCACACTTGCTTACAGCGATGTGAAATCAGTGCGGGGTATTGGCCATGTGGGTACGTTGCTTATTTATCCTAACCCTTCGGAAAGCGGCCAGATCAACCTGTTGTTCTCCGAGGCCGGAACCCGCGAAGTGTTAGTAAGCGACCTCAGCGGCCGTATGGTAAAACAATACCGCGAGGTATCGGGCACACTGCTCACCATTGACGGACTTGCCGGTGGGTTTTACACCGTAAAAATAATCGACCGCAAAACTGGTGCTGTCACCGTGGAGAAAGTGGTTGTAAAGAAGCGATAGTTTAAGGTTGGTTATTCAACTTCAAAGGCGGTCTTCAGACCGCCTTTTTCTTTATATGGTAAAAAAATAAAACATTTTTGTGCCGGATTGTAAAAAGGCCTTACATTCGGTGCGAATTACAATGCCATCCATTACCTCCCGAAAACTCCCTCCACCACAATTACCATACGCAATAACAGCTAGGATTGAATCCTTTTCGATCACCAGCGGCCTCAGGTGCTTGTTGTTGCAATGATGTATCATCGTGCTTGCAGCATCGGCTGAAACCCGCGCCAATGCTATGTTATGGTAAATAAAGACACCGGAAAACAGAAACTGCGTTTAAGTGTATGCTCCAATTATGCGGTCTGGGTGTAAATAAAATAAATGAACAGGCTCTTGCATATGTGGAAAAGGAGTATTACTTTGGATCATCTATTCTACTCCATCATTCCTCTGTACAAAAGCCGTACCCCCAAAGTCCTCAGTTAAACAATCTTCTTTTACTATTTAGGTCAATCAATAGATCCAGATCCTAGCTGACTGCCTTGTGCGCCATGCACATTATTGTTCCAAGCCATCCTATACAATAGCCATCTTTTCCTACTCCTTTGCGAACAACCTCAAATGCGGGTTAACACCATCATCGATACACTACTTAAACTAAAACTGTCGCAAAATGAAAAGACTTTTACTCTCTCTTGCCCTAATGGGCGCCGTACTCTTGGGAAATGCCCAGGTTGTTTTAAATGAAATCTATGTTGATCCCGCTACTAACAAAAACCATAGTGAGTTTTTCGAATTATATAATACCAGTATTTTACCGACACCAATTAACTTAGATTGTTACACATTGGTTTCGTACAAAAAAGCAAAAAATGGTAATAAGACATTGTTTGTAATAGACTTACCTAATCAAACTATAAATCCGAAATCCTATTATGTTGGCGCTGCTTCAAATCCATTGAATGTCCAAGGGAAAATTAATCAACCATTAAATTTCAGCTGGAGCGATCCTGGCCTTGCAGCGTTAGGGGGATCAATTACAAAATATGTCTTAAATAATGACGGGACAGCTTATGCATCTAGTGCACCCACGGCTGCAGAAAGACAGGATATCTTTTTCACAAACGAAGGGTCACCAACCTATGGTGTTTTTCTATTTAATAATGGTGTGTATGTAAATGGCTTTCTTGGTGGGTATAGCTTAGCAACTCCGCCACCAGCAATTACAACGTTACCTGCTATAACGAACCTTACAAATGCTTGCGGAACTTATTCACTTACATTTTCTTCAATTACAAAGAACGAGTTTGTTGGACCTGCCTCCGGTACGGATAATGGTTATATAAGGGAAGGTGATGGTTTATGCGGAACTTGGGCTAAAGCATCCAATAACCATACACCCGGAACAGAAAATCCTGGATCAACTACTTCTACTGGAAAAAGTTCCTTAACAACTTCGCAAATTTTAGTTTGCGGTAATCGAATTGATTTTACAATTACAGCACCAATTGCTGGTACTGCCTATCCAGTGGAGGTACAGTTATACATTGATAAAGATAAAGATGGCAGTTTAGATGCAACTGATGAATATATAACAACGTATCCAAACCCTATTAATGGTGGTACTACAACCGTTTATACATTTTCTTCACTGGCCGCTATACCATCAACGTCACAATATTTAATAGTTTACAAAACCGCTTTAGGTTGCTTTGATAAATTTGCAATACCAGACGCTGTAACAGGCTCACTGAGCGCATCTGCTACAAGCTATTGTAAACAAAGAGTGGATTTCGCTGTAACAAATGGGAATGTAAATCTTCCACAATACGCTTACCCTGTGACAGTTGAGCTGCATTTTGACCTCAATAAGAATGGTGTAATCGATGCAGGTGATTTAAACGGAAGTGGATCGCTCGATGCTGGAGATGAAGATTTTATTGTCGATTCGAAAGTTATTACATCTGCAACAACCGGAACTGGTAGTTTCATAAATGTTGATCCTAATCAAGATGTAATCTTAGTATTTAATTCCTCCATAAAGTGTTTGATGCCCGCAAACCTAAAGCCGTTGATTGCAGGAGGTACGATTTCACCGGTTGCCAAAAGCTATTGTGGCCAGCGGGTTGATTTTTCAATTCCTACCGGAACTTTAGAATCTCTTAAATATTCATTTCCCGTAACTGTCGAATTGTATTATGATCTAAACATTAACGGAGTCGTGGATGAAAATGAAAACACTGTTATTGGTACAAGGACGGTTACTTCTGCTTCATCTACACTTTATAGTTTCGAAAATTTAAATCCGGAAAGGCAAGTGTTGCTGGTGTTTAAATCTGCCTACAACTGCTTTATGCCTGCTCCATTACGGCCAACACCGGTAACTGGTACGTACACAACTACGGAAGCGAATTATTGCAGTAAACAATTAGACGTTAGCGTAACTGGGATATCTGGTGATGCCGCTATCTATCCTACATATGCACAGCCTATTAATGTCACATTGTATTATGACCTTAATAGCAACGGTACATTGGAAATCGGCGAAGATGCAAAAGATGTAGAGGAGGAAAGCATTACCAATTTATCAGGCGCTCCGAAGACTTTCTTTATTGATGAAGCACATAAAGGCAAACTGATGTTTGTAGTGTACCAATCTCCAACCGCTTGTTTTTATAAAGTGGCGACTGTATCGGCTAGTGGTGTTTCTCAGTCGATAACTGACGCACAAGTATTTGAGAAAAATACAGTGCCATCAAACGTTTCATCAAGTGGTTATGTCAACTTCGACCTGCTTTCGGTATCAAACAATATCACTAGTGCAGATTTCCCAATAATGGTTAAAGTATATAGCCATGAAGTTGAAGCTGTGATTAATGAATCTACTGATTTTGTAATGGACGATTTCATCGCATCTGTTGCAGAAACTCAGCGTACGGTAAATATTACCAGGGGTGATTATGCAACCTTGCGTTACTATTCCAAAAGAGGTTGTTTGCTGCGTGAGGTAACTTTGGCTCCAATTGCAGAAGCAATTACTCCCGTTAAATTCTCCTCCTTCACCGCAGCCCGCAATAAAGGCAACAAACAACAAGTAGAACTCACTTGGACCACCGCGCAGGAACAAAACAACAAAGGCTTCTACCTCCAGCGCAAAACCGGCAATGAGTGGAAAGATGTAGCCTTTGTATTCTCTGCTGCAGAAGGCGGCAACAGTTCCGAGGCATTGACTTACCGCTTTAAAGATGCCAACACGCATCCCGGCGTATCGCAGTACCGTTTGTTGCAGGTCGACCTGGACGGCAAAGCAACCTACAGCAACATTGTTTCCCTGATGGGCGAAACGCCGAAGAGCAGCGTGGTGATTTACCCCAACCCTGCAGTAGGTGGCCATGTAAACCTGGTGTTTGCCGACGGCGAATCTGCCAAACAAGTACTGGTGAGCGACCTGAGCGGCCGCGTGGTGCAGCAATACCGCAACATCACTACCGCCAGCCACGCCATCAGCGGACTGAAAACCGGGTTCTACACCATCAAGGTTATCAATGCCAAGACTGGTGAAACAGTTGTAGAGAAGATCATCGTTCCTTAATCAGCAGGAGCACACAATAAAAAATGGCGGCCAACTGGCCGCCATTTTTTATTTATATTATTTACAAAATCGAACTAAGACTTTTTCTTGATCTCCAGTAGTTCCACTTCAAAAACAAGGGTGGAGCCAGCAGGAATGGAACCCGCTTCGTTGGTGCCATAACCCAGTTCATAAGGAATGTAAAACTTGAACTTGGAGCCAACGGGCATCAATTGAACCCCTTCGGTCCAGCCGCGGATCACACCACTGAGCGGAAACGAAATCGGCTGGCCGCGTTTGTACGAATTGTCAAATTCCTGCCCGTCGATCAGTGTGCCCACATAGTTCACGGTTACGGTATCTTCTGCAGTTGGCTTTTCGCCGGTGCCTGCCTTCAAAATCTCGTATTGCAGTCCGGATGCGGTGGTTTGCACGCCGCTGCGTTTTCCATTTTCTGCCAAAAACTTCTGGCCGGCTTCAATCTGGCCTTTTGCTTTTCCTTCCTGCGCCTGCATCATCACCCGCATCATCACAGTGTTGCATTGTTGGTCATCAAGCAACACTTTCTTTTTGCCCAGTACATCTTCAATTGCCTGCGCCACCGCCTTCGAATTGATGCCGTTCATGCCTTGCTGCTGGTAAAAATTAGCTACCGATACCCCAATAGCATACGATGCCGAGTCGGTAATGGACTTCAGGCCACCCGGGGATGCCGGCTTTGCCGCGGGTTTGGCTGCAGGTTTTGCGGCGGGCTTGGCTGCTGTGGTTTTTACGGCAGTTACCGGCTTTTTGGTTTGTGCAAAAGCCGCCGCCGAAGTGAGCAGCAAGGCTGCCACAAAAGTTTTCTTCATAAAAAGGTAATTAGGCCGCAAAAATAGGGACTGCCGGCTAAGCCGCTTGTAAAGGTTCCCCTAATTTCGCTGCAGCCTGGGGCAGCCGTGCTGGCGCATTTTGTTAAAAAATTTGATGCAGTGAATATTTGGAGGCCTTGTTTTCGCCAATCGATGCAGCAATGTTTACATCAATCTGCATCAGCACAAAACGCTGCCCTTTTGCTGACCCGATACAACGCTTAAAAACGAAACGCTAACAATGACTGAATTTGTTCGCCCGGTACAGATCCGCTGGTCCGACCTGGACCCCAATTTTCACCTCCGGCACTCCGTGTACTACGACTGGGGCGCCTTCTGCCGCATGGAGTTTTTAAATGCCAACGGGCTAACACCAGCCGCCATGGCCAAACTGGGCATCGGGCCCATCCTGTTCCGGGAAGAGTGCACTTTTCGCAGGGAAATATTGATGGGCGATGAAGTAAATATTAAACTTTCGGTTGTACGTGCCCGTGAAGATTTTTCGCGGTGGAGCATCCAGCACCAGGTTGTGAAGGCTGGCGATACTGTTTGTGCCACCATAACGGTAGACGGCGCATGGATCGGTATCCGCGAACGCAAACTCGTAACACCGCCCGAACAAGTGCATCATGTATTTGAGCTAATGCCCAGGGCCGAGGGATTTGCCTGGCAGTAACGTTTTGCAATTGACGATTGACGATTTCGGATTTACGATTGTGGGAACCCGATAACCATAGTTATCCTTCCATTTGCAGGAACCCCAAATCGTAAATCGTCAATCTAAAATCGTCAATCACAAATATTTCACCTGGTCGGGAAACTTACTGATGTGGGCGCTGAGCAGCATGCGGATGGTACTGTTGTCTTTATACGGTTTGATGTATTCTTTCACTGCTTCCAACTCCAGTTGCTCGGCATCTTTAGGCAAATATCCCATGCCGAAAAATTCGCCCTGCACCACCATGATGCAGGAAATTTCTTCGTCGTCCAGCCCCTTATCCATCAACAGGTAGGAGGGGCGGCGGGTAAGCGATGCAATGGCATCCAGCACCCGTTGGTTGTATGCCGCCGGCGGTTCCTTTTTTTCACAGGCGCCGTGGCAGTATCCTTCTGCAATGCCCACACAACCGTCATTATCGGTTTGCATAAAACAAAGGCGCGGACACAGGTTGTATTCGCTCATTAGTTTGCGCAGTACACCGTGTCCATCCACTTTGTAATGGAATGTGTAAATGGGATGGCTGTTTTTGCGTTTTTTTTCAATGGCCAGCCGCATATAGCCGTTCTGATCTTCATACATAAATATGCCGAACAGCTCCTCAGGCTTTTTTTGCGCAGCATTAAAAGGCGGCCACAGGCGTTTAATTTCGGTGCTTTCTAAAATGGCCGCCATCAGCTCGGTAGCCGTAGCCTGGAAAGAAATGGCGTAGGTGTTTTTCAAAAAGTTTTGCCGCTGCCGGCTGTCGCTGTTGGTGCTAAAATGTTGCGTTACCCGTTTGCGCAGATCCTTGGCTTTGCCCACATAAATCACCTTGCCTTTTTGGTCGTGGAAATAATATACGCCGGGTGTGTGGGGCAGCTGCGCAAAATGCTCTTTAGGCACATTGGGCGGCAACATGGCTTCTTTGGAATGACGCAGCAAACTGGCGTCGATCAAACCCCTCGTGTCGTTGGCCAGCATCAGCTTAAACAGCTGCACCGTGGCCCGTGCATCGCCGCCGGCACGGTGCCGGTCGGCCACTTCAATGCCCAGTGAATGACACAAATTACCCAAGCTGTACGACGGAAAGCCGGGAAAGATCTGCCGTGCCAAACGCACCGTGCACAGCTTTTTTACATTAAGTGTATACCCAAAAAACTGGAGGTGATTTTTGATAAATGAATGGTCGAAGTTGACATTGTGGGCCACAAAAATATTACCCTGCAAAATGGTAAACACCCGCTGGGCCACTTCTTCAAACCGCGGTGCATCCTGCACCATCTCGTTGGTGATGCCGGTAAATGCCTGTATATAACGCGGAATAACCTGTCCCGGGTTGATGAGGGTTTCATAGGTTTCGATCACCGCCTCGCCATCAAAAACCTGCACCGAAATTTCGATGATGCCGTTGGCCGCAGCATAACCGCCGGTGGTTTCAATATCTACAATCGCATACATCGCCGGGTAAAGTATTTTTGGTGGGACGAAAAAGCCCACGAAGTTCTAATATTTTTAGCAATGGCACAACGGGAAGATAAGATTTTGATGTTTTATAACAGGCTGCAGAAAGTGTACAGGCACCTGAGCAAGCAGGCGGGCCGGCAGGGCGTGGAATGCTACCGCATTTACGACCACGACCTGCCCGAAGCGCCGTTTTTGATTGAACGCTATGGCGGTGCGCTGTATGTGTCGGAGTACAAACGGCGCCATAACCTTACCGATGCAGAGCACGACGAGTGGCTGGAGCAATGTGCCGACGTGATGACGGAAGTAACGGGTATTCTGCGGGAGCATATCTATGTAAAACTGCGCCAGCGCAAAGAAGGCCGCCAGGGTCAATATCAAAAGCTGGACGAGCAGCGCAACGAGTTTGCGGTGGGCGAAGGCGGCCTGCAGTTTTGGATAAACCTGACCGATTACCTTGACACCGGCCTGTTCCTCGACCACCGCATAACCCGCGGCATGGTGCGGGATGAGGCAAAAGGAAAAAGGGTGCTCAACCTGTTTTGTTACACCGGCTCGTTTTCGGTGTATGCGGCAGCGGGCGGCGCATCGGAGGTTGTTTCGGTGGATTTATCCAAAACCTACCTCGACTGGACGCAACGCAACATGCAACTGAATTTTCCCCAATACAATCAGCACCGCGTGGTGCATGCCGATGTGCTGCAGGAGCTGAAAAAGATGCCGCCCGAAAGCTTCGACCTCGTTGTGCTGGACCCGCCCACCTTTAGCAACAGCAAACGAATGGACGATATCCTGGATGTGCAGCGCGACCACCCGCTACTGATCAACGATTGCCTGCAGCTGCTGGCGCCGGGCGGCGTTGTTTATTTCAGCACCAATTTTACCAAGTTTAAATTGGAAGTGGATAAACTAAAGTCTGCCGATGTAAGAGATATAACCAAAGCCACTACGCCGTTTGATTTTGCAGGAAAGCTGAATCGGTATTGTTTTAAGATTTGGAAATAAAAAAAGCCGCTGTTGTACTAAACAGCGGCTTTTTTATTGATGGGCCAAATTAATAAACGTAACTCAATGCTTTAATATCGTTTGCATTGAACGGCCGGTTTACATTGTCGCCGATACAAGCCAACATCCAGGAGTTCGGATCGCCGCCGGTAGGTGTGCCCGGAATGTGCACTGCGCCTACGCCGTTTGTGGCCTGGCCTTCGTTCGATTTCCTGCCGCCACAGCTATAAGCACGGTTGGCATAATCGGTATGACGGAAACCAATGCAATGGCCAATTTCATGTGCAATGATGGTGGCAATGTAATTTACATTGGTTGAGCCCGTACTGGTACTGTAATGATAAGTGTTCATACGCACCTGGTTGTATGGAGCGCCGGTGCTGGAGGGAAAGCCTGCGGAGCCAAGCGTGTTGCTTACTTCGTAAAAAGCAACCACGTTGATGTTGGCGCCGGTAGTTGCCCGTTGAAATTTGATGGTGAGCCCCTGCGCATTGTACCGCCTGATTACTTCATCCAGCGCCGCGGAAAATGCGGCCTCATGGTTTGCAGATGAATTGTTCAAGGCAACTTTGATGGTTGGATATTTAGTAGCGCTTACCACGTTAAAGGTTCGGTATTGCTCTTCCTGGGCCACAATCATGTTGGGCGATTGGGGCGATTTATCCAGGTCGGATGCGCTCAGCATGATGTCGCCCTCCACCAGGTAATCGTTCCCTACCTTTTTAATGTTTTCGGTGCTGAACCCGAGCTTTTCGATTTTTGCGAGGTCTTTTTCAGAAACGGTTTCGGCTACGGATTTGGTTTCTTTCGTGCAGGATGAAACCGCGGCCATCAGCATCAGGATTGCTGAGGCGGAGCAAAGCATTTTCTTCATGTGTTTTTCGTTTTTTGTTTTCTAAAGGTGAAATTCAATTTACAATTCTTTAACACATCAAAATTTATTTGATCCTGAAATAATGTGCGCCGGCATCGGCGCTAAACGGCCGCCGGGTATGATTACGAAAAAAATCGAGTGGTTTTACGCTGCCTTATTGCACTAAATTGCTCAACATGATCCGCAAAATGTTTGGGCTGCTGTGCGTTGTGTTTTGTGGTACCGGTTTGTACGCACAGCCCGTGCTTTCCGCAGGTGTAGCAGCGCGGATTGGTGGGCAAAAAATAGGCGGCAACGGGGACAGCATCACGCTGGTGGTACGCATGCCTGCCGGCAAAATGCTGGCAACGCCACACCGGTTGCTGCAGTCGTATGCGCCAGCCGGGCTGCAGCTGGTTCGGGTGGCAGCGCAACAAGCCGCGGCGCTACAACAGGAGCAGGGTGCGCAATACATCGACTTGGCCCATGCGCCAAAAGAGGAAGTTACAACCGGCAGCATGGACCTTACCCTGAACCGCCTAATTTTTGCGCACCAACAATTTCCCGGCATCCGTGGCCAGGGCATCCGGCTTTCCATTAAAGAGCAGGCCTTCGACACTACCGATATTGACTACCGCAACCGTTATTTTTTAACCGGAATAGAAGCGCCATCGAATACGACCCATGCGGCACTGATGGCTACCATTGCCGCTGGCGCCGGCAATTCATCGCCGCAGGCAACTGGTGCGGCACCTGCCGGACGGCTTCATTCTTCTTCTTTTTTCAACCTGCTACCCGATGCAGATTCGCTTTTTGCGCAGCAGGGCATCTCAGTGCAAAACCACTCGTACGGTACGATTGTGGAAAACCGCTATGGGCTTGAAGCAATGGCTTACGATGTGCAGGTTTGGAACAACCCAACGTTGTTGCATGTATTTTCTTCCGGCAATTCAGGGACAGCAGCGGGCACTGGGCCGTATGCAGGCCTGGCCGGCCGGGGCAACCTCACCGGCAATTTTAAATACGCCAAAAATGTACTCACCGTTGGCGCTGTTGATTCGTTTGGAAAGGTGCACACGCTTAGTTCAAGAGGGCCTTCATTTGATGGCCGCATCAAACCAGAGATTGTAGCGTTTGGTGAAGACGGCAGCTCGGGTGCTGCGGCATTGGTATCGGGCACCGCGGCCTTGGCGCAGCAGGCATACCGGGAAAAGTTCGGCCAATTGCCCACTGCTGCGTTGGTGAAAGCGGTGCTCATCAACAGTGCAGTTTCAGGTCAAGCGGGTGTTAATCACCAATCCGGTTGGGGTAGCCTGGATGGTTGGGCAGCCATCAAAACCGTGAATGAAGCACGATGCAGTACCGTTACCCTTTCCAAGGGCGGGCAAATCGCCATTCCTATAGTTGTTCCGGAGCAAACAGGTTCCATCAAAGTCACCATTAGCTGGACCGACACTGCAGCCGGCGTGGATACAACAACCGCGTTGATCAATGATGTAAATGCAATGGTCACCGGCAATGGTGGACAATGGCTGCCCTGGGTTTTGTCCGCCCATCGCGATTCGCTTAACCTTCCTGCAGTTCGGGGCATTGATTCAGTCAATAATACGGAGCAAATCAGCATTGCCTTTCCTGCCGCCGGTGTTTACCAGTTGGTGTTGGATGGTGGTAAAATTAAAACCGCAACACAGACCGTAGCCATTGCATGGCAACTTGATACGGCTGCCGCTTTTTTATTTACCTACCCCGCACCGAATGAACCCGCTACGATCGGAGAAAATATTTTACTTAGGTGGTTTACAGCATTAACGGGAAATGGAACGCTGCAATGGTCGGATGGAGGAGCGTGGCAAACCATTGCTGCCGACGTTGATCTCGAACGGGGTTATCACTACTGGCTGCCCTCCGGAAATGCAGGGCCTGCGCAGGTACGAATGACGGCAAACAACGGTAATGTTTTTACTTCTGAGTTGTTCGTGTTGAGCAACACTACAGCATTGAATGTTGGCTTTCAGTGCGCCGATTCGGTGCTGCTTACCTGGAAAGCCGCCGGCAACGGCGGATACCGATTGTACCAGTTGGGCCAGCAATACATGGAGCCACTGGCAGCCGTGCAGGATACTTTTGTGGTGCTCCGGCCGGCGGCTGGCTCGTCCCGCATTTATAGCATTGCGCCGCTGGTTGCGGGCAAACCCGGAATACGCAGCGCTGCATTGAGCATTGCCGGGTCGGGAACGGGTTGCTATATCAAAGGGTTTTTTGTACAGGAAAAAGGCACGGACTGGGTGGCGCTGCGAGCCCAACTGGGCACGCTTTTCGGTCTTTCCCAAATCCGGCTGCAGCAATGGGTTCCAGGGGCGGGTTTTGCCACCATTCAAACAGTTCCTGCCATGGATGTGAACATCAGTTTTACCGACAGTTCGCTCTTGTCCGGCATCAATCGTTACCGGCTGGAATTGGTGTTGCAAAATGGCGCAACGGCATACAGCGAAGAAGTGGATGTGTACCAGTTTGTGCCGCTTCCCGTTATGGCTTATCCCAACCCGGTTAGCCGCAACGGCAGTTTTACACTGGTTACCGAACTGCCCGGGAAATACACTGCCGAGATGTACGACCTGCAAGGGAAAATGATTGCCAGATGGACACTGCAAAACCAACTTACGGTTGTCGCTGCTCGTTATAATGCCGGTTTGTACCTGCTGCGCATCCAAAGCGACGATGGTGTTGCAGGCGTAATTAAATTAGTAATATACTAGTGTGAAAGCAAAAAGGCAAATAATCGTAGTTGCCGTTTGAAGCTTGCTTTTTGTTACATTTCTATTTCCTTTTCAACCAAAATAACGAACATCCATGCGCAAGATTATTTTAAACCTGGCGGTTACGCTGGACGGATTTATTGAAGGCTCCAACGGCGAGTACGACTGGTGTTTTACAGACCAGGATTACGGCATGAAGCAGTTTTTCGAAGAAGTGGACACGGTGATCTATGGCCGAAAATCGTACGAACTGGTGACCAGCATGGAAGGCGGGCTCGACCAGTTTCCAAAAATGAAGAACTACGTGTTTTCCAAAACATTGCAAACTGCGCCACCCGAAGCAACACTGGTGAGCATTGATCCCAAAACATTTGTAGCAAGCATACGTAATGAACCGGGAAAAGACATCTGGCTGTTTGGTGGAGCCGAACTGGCTGCAGCCTTCTTGGAGCAGGGTTTGGTAGATGTGTTTTGGTTGAGCGTTCATCCCATTTTATTGGGCAGCGGCAAGCTGCTGTTTCCACAGGGCAATGGCCGAACGCAATTGGAACTGATTGAATGCAAAGCCTACGATTCGGGACTCGTTTCCTTAAAATACCAGCGCAAGCAATAAATAAAAAAAGCGAAGCACAAGGCTTCGCTTTTTTTATTTCGACGTTCGTTTTTAAACGGTTTGCAACACATTGTTCATGCTGCGTACAGCATCGGCGCTTTTTGCAAAAAGCGCTTGTTCGTCCGCGTTAAGCTGGAAGTCGAGGATTTTTTCCCAGCCCTTTTTACCTAAAATAACCGGCACGCCCAGGCAAATATCGTTCTGACCGTATTCGCCTTCCAGTTTCACACTGCAGGTAATCAGTTTCTTTTCGTCGCGTACAATGGCTTCTACCATTGCCGCTCCGGCTGCACCCGGTGCATACCATGCCGATGTGCCCAGCAGCTTGGTAAGGGTAGCACCGCCCACCATTGTATTTTGTACAATTTCCTTTTGCTTTTCTTCGCTCAGGAAGTTGGTAACCGGCACGCTGTTCCAAGTAGCCTGGCGAATCAGCGGGATCATGGTGGTGTCGCCGTGACCGCCCACTACCACTGCATTCAGGTCGGCAGGAGAGCAGCCCAGCTCCAGTGCAAGGTAGCATTTAAAACGGGCACTATCCAGTGCGCCGCCCATGCCAATGATGCGCTCTTTAGGAAGGCCCGTAGCTTGCAGGGTCAGGTAGGTCATGGTATCCATTGGGTTGGACACGATGATGAAAATAGCTTCAGGAGAATGTTCCAGGATATTTTGCGCCACACCGCGAACGATGCCGGCATTTACGCCAATCAGTTCTTCGCGGGTCATGCCGGGTTTGCGGGGCAGGCCCGAAGTAATCACCACCACATCAGAGCCGGCGGTTTTTGCGTAATCGTTGGTGCTGCCAATAATGCGGGTGTCAAAGTTGAGCAGGGCAGCGGTTTGTGTCATATCGAGGGCCTTGCCTTCAGCTACTCCTTCTTTAATATCAAGGAGTACCAGTTCTTCGCACAGTTCTTTGCGTGCAATATTATCGGCTACGGTTGCGCCTACGGCACCGGCACCTACAACAGTTACTTTCATGAGCGATGTTTTTTTGTGGGGTTAAAGGTAAATTGAAAATGTAGAGCACAGGAGCAACAAAATGAAAAAGGAAAAGTTTTTAGCGGCGGCTTCATTTGCAATTGCTGTTCATTGAATCTTCCGCGTCGCGTTTTTCCGATCCCCGTATTACTATTTAAAAGTCGCCAGTATTTTTTCCAGCGGCATCGAGCCCTCAAAGCCGGTGATCAGGCTTCCTTTTTTGTTGTAAAATGCCAGGTAGGGCAGGCTGTGCACGCCGTAAAACGAGGGAAGTATATAGCTAAAATCGCGGCCCACCACCAGGTTGGGATAACCCGAAAGCTTGTAGGTTTCCACAAACTGGTTCATTTGCCACAGCGGGTGCATGGTAGACATTACAATATGTATGTCCTTCCATTTGTCCTTGTTCTGCACCAGCTCTTCGGCGGTGTGCTGGCAGTGGCTGCACTCGGGGCTGAAAATCATGAGCAGCACGGGCTTTTTATTGGGGAGGTCGGCCTTGGTGTATTTGGCAGCGCTATCGGCCAGCAGCAACTGCAGCGGCGGCACGGTTGGAAAGCGCAGGTAGGGCGCCTGCTTTTCCCCTTCCTGGGCATTTGCAAAAAACGAGGCCAGCAACAGGCACAAAACAACTAGTGGTTTCATATACAACAGGTTTGGGCTGAGCTGCGAAAGTAAGCAATTGCGGGTGAGGGCTGTTGCTACGCTACATCGGCAGGCCGCGGGCCCAAAGTATTGGCGCCTGCTATTTTCCTGCACCGGTTTTTGCACATTTGCATTAGCTTTGCCCGCCCAATGGGCAAAACCCATCATTTTTAAATCGTATTTATTTTATGGCAACAACAGCAGACATCAGCCGTGGTTTGATCATCAAGCTGGACGGAAGCCTGTACAAGGTGATCGAGTTTGGCGAAAACAAAACGGCACGTGCCGCCGCTAAAGTGTGGGCAAAGCTGGCCGGCGTTGATAACAAACGCAGCATCGAAAAAACCTGGAACAGCGGCGATAACATTTACCCTGTTCGGGTGGAGCGCAAAGACTATCAGTATTTGTATAAAGACGATACCGGTTACAACTTTATGGACAATGAAACCTTTGAACAGGTGGCCATTGCCGAAGAACTGATCGACGCACCACAGTTCCTGAAAGACGGCCAGGAAGTTTCTGTATTGTTTAATACCGAAACCGAAAGCCCCATGAGCGTGGAGCTGCCCGATAAAATTGTACTGCTGGTAACTTACAGCGAACCCGGCCTGCGTGGCGATACCGCTACCCGCACCCTGAAGCCAGCCACCGTAGAAACCGGCGCTACCGTAATGGTACCCCTGTTTGTAAACGAAGGCGAAATGATCCGCGTAAACACCAAGTCGGGTGAATACGTAGAGCGGGTAAAATAAGCCTGTCAATTTCTACAACAACAGGCAATCGGTTCGATGCACATGTTGCGCAATATATCAATAAGGCCTTCTTCACGGGAGGCCTTAGTTTTTCCCTTGATGCATACACGTAAACTTCTTTGCATGTGTTGGGTGCACATTTTCATTGCTAATGGCCGCGGCTTTGCGGCATTCTTTTTATAGTAAAAAAATGTGCGGCTGCGCAACACGTTGCCGCTTTGCAAAGTCAGTTGCAACAAATAAAAAGATTGCTTTCTTTGTCACTACTGCACACATCTAAAACATAAATCTTTTACAAGGTGGTTTTGCCGTTCTTTGTATCTTAGCCGCCCTGTTTAACAAAAAATAACAAAATTGAAACAGATGGATTTCAAGCAAATACAGGAGTTGATCAGACTGGTCAGCGAAACCAACTTAGGTGAAGTAAGTATTGAGCAGAAAGATTTTAAAATATCGATCAAGAACCGTGAAGAACACATTACGCAGGTAATGGCCACCATGCCCCAGGCTGCAGCTGCATACCAGCCGGCAGCTTTGCCACAGGCGCCTGCACAGCAAGACATTGCAGCACCCGCTGCATCCGGCGCCGCTGCACCAGCCGAAACAGCATCCAACCTACTCACCATCAAAAGCCCCATGATCGGCACGTTTTACCGTCGCCCATCACCCGATAAATCCAACTTTGTAGAAGTAGGCGATGAAGTATCGACCGGCAAAGTGGTGTGCATCATCGAGGCAATGAAATTGTTCAATGAAATTGAAAGCGAAATTTCCGGCAAGATCGTGAAGATACTGGTGGAAGATTCCTCTCCGGTAGAATACGACCAGCCCCTGTTTTTGGTGGAACCGGCATAATAGTAAAAAAGAATGGCCCCAGATAGAAAAGGGCCATTTTTGCATTTGCTCCGGTTTTTTGCAAAACAATTGCTGCATGGCTCTTTAAGCCTGCTGCCTGTTACATCGGGTCATCGGCCCGAAATTTTTGATGTATTCATTGAAGCGAAAATAAGTTCCGGGCCTTGTGCAAACACTGCATGCCACATGCACCCTAAGGCTCTTCGGGTGTTTATGTTTGCAGTACCAATGAAATGAGTGCGGTAAGCCGGCAGTCCGGATGCACAAGGTCACATTTTCAAATTTTCAAATTTGTTTCATGTTCAAAAAAGTTCTTATAGCCAACCGCGGTGAGATTGCACTCCGGGTAATTCGTACCTGCCGCGAGATGGGTATTAAAACGGTTGCTGTTTACTCCACTGCCGACCGCGACAGCCTGCATGTGCGCTTTGCCGACGAGGCCGTATGTATTGGCAAACACCAAAGTTCTGAGTCGTACCTCAATATCCCGCACCTGATGGCTGCGGTGGAAATCACCAACGCCGATGCCATTCACCCAGGTTATGGCTTCCTGGCGGAGAATGCAAAATTTGCCCAGATCTGCGCCGACCACGGCATCAAGTTTATTGGGCCTACCCCCGAAATGATCACCAAGATGGGGGATAAAATGACGGCAAAAGAAACCATGATCGCTGCCGGCGTTCCCATTATCCCGGGCAGCCAGGGCCTGCTGCAAAGCCTCGACGAAGCCCGCTTTCTGGCTAAGGAAATGGGTTATCCCGTGATCCTGAAAGCTACTGCCGGTGGCGGTGGCAAGGGCATGCGGGTAGTGTGGAGCGATGGTGAAATGGAGCGTGCCTACAACACCGCTAAAGCCGAAGCCGGTGCCGCGTTTAAAAACGACGGCATTTATATGGAAAAGTTCATCGAGGAGCCACGCCACATCGAAATCCAGGTGGCCGGCGACCGCTACGGCACCGTGTGCCACCTCAGCGAACGGGATTGCTCCATTCAGCGTCGCCACCAAAAGCTGGTGGAAGAATCGCCATCGCCGTTCATGACCCCCGACCTGCGCAAAAGGATGGGCGATGCGGCAAAAAAAGCTGCACAGGCCATCAACTACGAAAGCGTGGGCACCGTGGAGTTCCTGGTAGACAAGCACCGCAATTTCTACTTCATGGAAATGAATACCCGGATCCAGGTGGAGCATTGCGTAACTGAAGAAGTAATCAACTACGACCTGATCAAAGAACAGATCAAGATCGCGATGGGTGAAGCCATTTCGGGCCGCGACTATGAGCCGCAACTCCACGCCATCGAATGCCGCATCAATGCGGAAGATCCATACAACGATTTCCGCCCATCGCCCGGAAAGATCACCGTGCTGCACCAGCCTGGTGGCCACGGCGTGCGGGTGGACAGCCACGTGTATGCCGGTTATGTTATTCCTCCGTATTACGACAGCATGATCGGTAAGCTGATTACGGTTGCCCGTACCCGTGAGGAAGCCATTGATACCATGTACCGGGCGCTGAGCGAATACGTGATTGAAGGCGTTAAAACAACCATTCCGTTTCACCTGCAACTGATGCAGGACGAACGTTTCCGATCAGGCGATTTCAATACCAAGTTTCTCGAGACTTTTAAAATGAAATAAGCGCTATAGGACGTCAATAAAAAAACCGGCTTGTAACAACAAGCCGGTTTTTTTATTGCTTCGGTAAAATTTTGGAGCGCATTAATCATAACGGTGCGGGTTTCCTTTTCCTTTCTGCCAGCCCAGGTGCTTGCCATTATTACCTTTGGGTCCTTTGTTTTTATGTTTTTTTGCGTACTGCTTATCGTTGCGGTCGTAGCGGCGGTTGTTGTTGCGGCGGTCATCATACCGACGATTGTTATCACCCCTCACCTCCTGCAGGCGGCGCTGGCGCTGGCTCTCCAGGTCGCGGATGATCCGGTCCTTTTCGGCGTTGCTCAGGTTCCGGTTGTTGCGGATCGAGCGGATCTTTTCGTCGTATTCCCGGTTAATGCCATCCACGCTGCCCGACCGGTTGGTAGGGTAATTGCCGCGGTTGTCGTACAGGCGGCCGTCGTTGGTTGGGTAGCTGCGCGAACTGCCACCCGACAAAATGCGGCGGGCTTCCCGCGTATCGGCTGATTGTGCAAAGGCGCCGGATACGGCCATTGCTGTCATCAAAAGGGTAATGAACTTTTTCATGGTGTTGATCATTTAGAGTATTGGAAGGAAAAATAATGCCGGGGTTAAATGCGCCGTCGCAAACTAAATGTTAACAAAGCCCCTTTTGCCCCATTTGATTGCTCTGTTTTTCTCAATGATCAGCTGGCTGCACCAGTATGTTGGCTGCTGCCTTTTCGCTTACCTGCACGCTACGCCGCCCCAGTTGCAAGCTGTACGATTGGTCGTATGCATTGATACCCAATATTTTAATTTTGCTGCCCGGCGCAATTTGTACCTGTCCCAGGTATTGTAAAAATGCATCGCTGGTTTCGGCAAAATGCTGCACCTGGTAGGTAGGGCCTTGCTGGCAGGAGGTGAGTGGCACCGCCACCTGTTTTTTTATTTTGCCCAGCTTGTCCGGAATCGGATCACCATGCGGATCAAACGGCGGAAAACCCAGGTATTCATCCAGCCGGTTCACCAGTTCGTCCGAATCGATGTGTTCCAGTTGCTCGGCAAGGTCGTGCACTTCGTTCCAGGTAAAGCCCAATTTTTTTACCAAAAACACCTCCCACAACCGGTGCCGCCTGATGGTGCGCAGTGCTTTTTTGCTTCCCTTTTCGGTCAGCTTTATCGACTTGTCAGGCAGCAACTCTACCAGTTTTTTCTGTTCCATTTTGCGCATCATCTCCAGCACCGTTGCCGGGTTCAGGTCCAGGGCTTTGGCCACGGCGCTGTTGGTTATTTTTTTCACCTGGCGCTGCTCCAGCTTATACAAAGCCTTCAGGTAGTTTTCTTCCGAGTAGTTGGCAAAATGTACCATGCCCTAAAAGTAAGGCGCTTTGTTATCATGTCATTGTACAGCCGCATTTTAGTAAAACGGAAAGCCCGGGATATAGGTGTTTAGTCACCTTTCGAAAAAATATTTGGTATACCAAATAAAATGTTCTTGGAATACCATTTGACGTAGCTATTTTTGTGTGCATATGAAACGAAGCCAGATCTTTTTGCTGCTCCTATTGGGGTCGTTGCAGTTGTTGGCGCAACCGGCCCATATTGAAGGCGTGCTGCGTAATAGCAGCCGTGCCGTGGTGGGCGCCACCATACGCTGGGGGGCACATCAGGCGCTTTCTGATACCGCCGGGAATTTTTCAATGGAAGTGAGCCCGGGCCGCCACCCACTCTTGGTTAGCTCTGTGGGCTTTGCGCCTTTTCAGCAACAAGTAAGGATAGATACCAGCGAAACCAAACGGCTAAATATTGAACTCGAAACCGAAGGCTCCACCCTCGATGCCGTGGTGGTTACCGGCACCATGAAGATGTCAACCCGCCTCAACAGCCCGGTTGCGGTGGAGGTGTACCACCCGCAGTTTTTTAAAAAAAATCCGGTTCCCTCCATCTTCGAAAGCATGCAGCAGGTAAACGGCGTACGGCCGCAAATCAATTGCAGCATCTGCAACACCGGCGATATCCATATCAATGGCCTCGAAGGACCGTACACCATGGTCACCATCGACGGCATGCCCATAGTAAGTGCGCTTTCCACGGTGTATGGTTTGTTTGGCATTCCCACGCAACTGATCGAAAGGGTGGAAGTGGTGAAAGGCCCCGCCTCGGGTTTGTATGGTTCGGAAGCAGTGGGCGGCCTCATCAACATCATTACCAAAACGCCGGAAAAAGCACCGCGCTTTAGCGGGCAATTGATGACCACCTCCTGGGCCGAGCACAATGCCGACCTGGGCGTTCGGTTTGCCGCAGGAAAACAAACGGCCATACTGGGTGCACATTATTACCGCTATGCCAACCCGAAGGATGCCAACGGCGACGGCTTTACCGATGTGGCCTTGCAGCACCGCTTTTCGCTGTTCAATAAATGGAGCTTTGCACGTAAAGGGCAAAGAGCGGCATCGCTGGCAGCACGCTACTTTTTTGAAGACCGCTGGGGCGGGCAAATGGAATGGCAACCAAAATTTGCCGGCGGCGACAGCGTTTATGGTGAAGCAATCAAAACAAACCGGTGGGAATTGATTGGCAACTACCAGTTACCCACAACCGAAAAACTATTACTGCAGGTTTCGGCAACTGGTCACCAGCAACGATCGTTTTATGGTGTTACGCCTTACAATGGCGACCAGCGGATTGTGTTCGGGCAACTTATTTGGAACAAAACCTTGGCCAAAAATCATAGCTTTTTGGCAGGCCTGGCCACACGCTATAATTATTACGACGATAATTCAACTGCGACTTACGACACGGCTAGCAAAGGCAACCGCCCCGACCAATATTTGCTGCCTGGAATTTTTGTACAAAATGAATGGAGCCGCAACGATAAACAGTCCTTGCTGCTGGGTTTGCGCTACGACCGGCACCCGGTACACGGCTCCATTTTTACACCGCGTTTTGCAATAAAATGGAATACTACCGACCGGTCGGTGTTGCGCTTAAATGGCGGCACTGGTTTCAGGGTGGTTAATCTATTTACCGAAGAACATGCGGCCCTTACCGGTGCCCGCACGGTGGAAATAAAGGAAGCGCTGCGGCCCGAGCAAAGCATGAACATCAACCTGAATTATGCCTTTCCGCTGCGCACCGGCTCCAAAGCCGCCGACATGGAAGTCTCGGCTTGGTATTCGTATTTCCGCAACCAGATCCTGCCCGATTATGATACCGACCCGAACAAGATCATTTACGCCAACCTGCCCGGCCATGCCATCAGCAGGGGCGTGTCGGCAAATGTCAACATCAACCTGCACCAGCGCCTGAAAGGAATGGTGGGTATGACGGTGCAGGATATTGCCCGACTGGAAAGGGATGCGGCCGACAAGTTGCACAAAATATGGCCGGTGCTGGCTGAACGGTGGAGCGGTACGTGGACGTTGACCTACTCTGTTCCAAAAGCTGGCCTTACATTCGATTATACCGGTAATGTGTATGGGAAAATGCGGTTGCCGCTGGCTGGCCCGGCCGACCCAAGGCCGGCGTACAGCCCTGTGTGGAGCCTGCAAAACATACAGGTAACCAAATGGTTTTCGGAGCGGTGGGAAATGTTTGGTGGTGTAAAAAATTTATTGAACTGGACACCATCACGCAACCTGCCGTTTTTGATTGCGCGGGCCAACGATCCTTTTGATAAAAGTGTAGCTTACAATGCTGATGGCGCTGTGCAGCGCAATTCTGAAAACCCCTACGGGCTTACGTTTGATCCATCCTATGTGTATGCACCCAACCAGGGCATCAGGGCGTTTGTTGGCGTGCGGTATTTGGTGAAGTAGATAGTAAAATTCAAAAGGCAAAAGTCAAAATTCGTTCATGCTGGTATTGAAGTAATACGCAACACCGCAAGACCTGGTTTTGACTTTTGCCTTTTGAATTTTAAACTTTTATCCTTGGTGTAGCCGGTGAATGATCAGGTAGCTAATCACTACTAAAAGCAACAGCAGTAAAATAGAGATCCACAAAACGGGTTGCTCGTTGATGCGCAGTTTTTCGCGGAGCGCTTTCTTTTTCGCGGTGCGTTTTTTCAGGTCTTGCTGCAACTGGTACACCATCGACTGAAGCTGCCCAGTGTCTTCCAGTTGCTGCAGGCCTTCCACTGCATCGGCTTCAAAATCGGATTGCTGCAACTGCTTTTCCACCTTGTGTTGTTGCTCGGCCGAAAGCTGCCCCTGCAGGTAGCGCATCAGCGTTTCCTCACTAACACCCTCGGGCAAATGGTTCCATATGTCTTTCAGGTTGTCCGGCATCAGGAGGTTCGGTCTTTTTTTAGTTTACGTTCCAGCATCAGCCGCAGGTTGCGTTTACCGTTTTGAATATAACTTTTCACCTGCAAGGTAGTGTAGCCTGTGGCCTCGCTGATCTGCTGGTAACTCTTTTTTTGCAGGTAAAATAAAGATACGGCAGTGCGCTGCTCCGCAGCCAGTTCATTGATGGATTCTTCGAGCAGCTTCAGTGTTTTTTCCTGCGCCAGCCAGTCGGTTGGTTCACCTTCCTGCGGCATGGCACTGAACGATTCATCCAGTTCTTTGTGTTGTTTGCCCTGCTTGCTGCGCAGCCGCATCAGGCATTCGTTTTTGGCCACCATGTACAGCCACGACTTAAAATAATCAACACGGTATTTGCCTGCTTCGGTGAGTACTTTTAAAAAAATCTGTTGCACACAATCGCGGGCCTCTTCTGCATTTTTCAAATACTTCATGCACACACCCAACAGCAGCAGCGTGTATCGGTCCAGCAGTATGCCCAGCCAGTACTGGTCGCCACTTTCATAAAAGCGGTCGAGCAGTTGTGCATCGGTCATATCGGGATAAGGTGTACGCTTCACCGGCAGGGCTGGTTTACATGCTTAGATGCAACGATGATAAAAGTGCACAAGCAAAAAAGTAATAATGATAAAAAAGATGGAACATGCATTGGTAACAAATGCATGCAATTTTGTTTTAATAAAAAATAAAAATAAACGGTGACTACCGGAACAAATTAATAATGGCCCTGTCCCATTTCAACATGGTAAATGCAGTGTAAAAAAGGATCACTGCAAATATTTTTTTCAATAACTCCTGGTCTATTTTAAACGCTATTTTACTCCCAAAAAAACCGCCCACCACAAAGCCTGCGGCCAGCAGCAGGATCACTTTTATATCCACTGGGTGCCCCGATGTTTTACCATCGCGGTAATAATTTAAAAAAGCAATGATCACCACGGGAAAAGTAAGCACACCCAGCGATGTGCCTTGTGCCTGGTGTTGCGAGTAACCCAGGAAATACACCAGCGCTGGCACCAGAATAATACCGCCACCCACGCCAATAAGTCCGCTGAGCATGCCGGCTGCCAAACCAATCAGCGCCAGGAGTAAGATCAATTCTGCATTCATTTTATTACTGTTCGTGTTCAATGGCATGGTGCAGGCGGTGCTTGTTAAACAAAAAGTCCGGGGCAATGCAACCCCGAACTTTCTGGCGTGGTTTTAATGCGACCCGAATTTTTCTTTGTACAGGTCAACGGCACTGTTCACCACTTCGTACGCTTCTTCGCGGCTCAGGAAGTTATCGATGCGCACTTCCTTATTTTCAAGCACCTTGTATTCTTCAAAAAAGTGTTTCAGCTCGTTGAAGAAGTGGCGGGGCAGTTCGTCAATGCTGTTGATGTGGTTTACGGAAGGATCGTGCAGGGCCACAGCAATGATCTTGTCGTCTTCCTCGCCGTTGTCAATCATTTGCATGTTGCCAATTACTTTGGCTTCCACCAGGCACAGCGGCTGAATGCTTTGCGAGCACATGATCATGATATCGAGCGGATCGCCGTCCAGGCCAAGGGTTTGGGGTATAAACCCATAGTTGGCAGGGTAGTGAAAAGAAGAATAGATAACACGGTCCAGTTTCAACAGTCCTGTTTCTTTGTCAATCTCGTACTTGGTACGCGATCCCTGCGAAATTTCGATCAACGCGGTTACGATCTGGGGTGCCCGGTCGCCGTGGTTGGCGCCATGCCAGGGGTGAAGTACGGTAGTGGATTTGTTGATGATTTCCATTTAATGTAAAAGTTTATAACCGATAAGTGTTGCCAACAGGCCCAGGGCCACGCTCAGCACCACGTAAAAAAAGAACTGTACCATGCGCCCCTGCTGCAGCAGTTGCAGGCTTTCGAGGCTAAAGGCCGAAAAGGTGGTAAATCCACCGCACAGCCCCGTCATCAGCAACAGGCGGCCGTCGTTACCTAGGCTGCCCTTGAGCAGTAAACCCCACAGGATGCCAATAAGCAGGCAGCCCGCCAGGTTAACGGCAAAGGTATTGTAAGGAAATGAATAGGCCGGCAGTAGCCGTTGTACTGCGTAGCGCAATACACTGCCTGCTGCGCCACCTGCCGCCACCAGTAGCCAGGGTTTCATTAGTTAACCGCTTTGGTGGCCGGAAAGGAATACTTCAGATCCACAAGCCAGCGGTCGCCGCTGCGCACTACTTTCACCGAGTCTTCCTGCTTTTTGTACGAGTTGGAATAATGCACCACGCTTACGCTGTCCGATACTTCGTTAACCGAATGAATAATGATGGAAGCGCCGCGGTAGCCGTTGCGGGTGGCCAGGTCGAGGCGTTGGGTATAGTTTTGCTCCGCAATATCGAGGTACCCCGAGTTCAGCGTATCGGCCACCACCAGCTCACGGGCATCACGCCAGCGGCCATCAAGTGCCAGGCGAATAAAATTGCGGGCGGCGTCTACTTCGTTTTCGGATGTCTGGGTTGTGTCGCTGCGATCTGGGGCGCTGTTGCAGGCCGCAAAAAAAAGCAGGAACAAAAAGCCCTTTGTGATGCTTTTCATTCCTGCAAAGAAAATGAATAGTTGCTGTCTCCGCCAATCAATAATTGGGGAACGCCGAATTATTACTGATTACCGGTGGTCGCCGTCGCGGTCCTTGCGAAAGTACTGGCGGCGTTCTGCCTTTTCCTGTTCTTCAATCTCCGATTCGCGCTGGCCTTCCTTATCGTATGCTTTCAGGATGGCTTTCACCAGGCGGTGGCGTACCACGTCTTCTTCGTCCAGCTCAATGTAGCCAATGCCGTCGATGTTGCGTAAAATGCGGCTTGCCTTGGCCAAACCACTGCGCTGGTTGCGCGGCAGATCCACCTGCGTCAGATCGCCGGTGATGATGGCCTTGGCGTTGGCGCCAATACGGGTTAAAAACATCTTCAGCTGCAGGTCGGTGGCGTTCTGCGCTTCGTCCAAAATAATGAAACAATTGTCCAGCGTACGGCCACGCATATAAGCCAGCGGCGCAATTTCGATGGTGCGGGTGCTCATGTAATATCCCAGTTTATCGGCAGGGATCATGTCGTCCAGCGCATCGTACAACGGCCGCAGGTATGGATCGATCTTTTCCTTCAGGTCGCCCGGCAAAAAGCCAAGGCTTTCGCCGGCTTCCACCGCGGGGCGGGTGAGGATGATCTTTTTGACCACCTTGTTTTTCAGGGCCCGTACGGCCATGGCCACTGCGGTGTAGGTTTTACCCGTACCGGCCGGCCCGATGGCAAATACCACGTCGTTTTTTTCGGAGGCCGTTACCAGCCGCTTTTGGTTGGCAGTGCGGGCACGTACCGTTTTTCCGTTCGGACCAAATACCAGCACGTCGGCAGGGTGGCGCTCCACAAAGTTGTCAACGGTTTCGGCATCATCGCCGCCCAGGATTTGTTCAAAATAATTTTCGCTCATGTGACCGTTCCGTTCGAGGTATTGAACAATGAGGTCTATTTTTTCTTTGGCGCCTTCCACCTGCTCCGGCGCACCGCTCAATTTGATTTGGGTGCCGCGGGAAAGAATTTTGAGCAGGGGAAATTTCTTTTTCAAAATATCCAGCTTGCCATTATTTACGCCAAAGAACTCTATAGGGTTAACGGTTTCCAGGTTAATGATTGTGTCTCTCAATGCACAAGGGTTTAATGTTCTAAATTCCGGCTTAAGCCCGGGTGGGTACTCCTGCTATCGGGTTGGTTTTCGACGAACCTGTTGCAGTAAGTTAGTTTGTTGTTGGGTACAAATAATAAATAATTTGTACACAGTATGTGTATTAAAAATTATGCCCGAAAAAGGGCTGCAAGCCGCTTGAAGCCCGGCTTTAGCCAATATGTTCATAAAGTAATAGGGCCTGTGGATAACCGGCCTTAATGGAAAGTTTACATCTTCTTCGGTGCCTGTTTCGAGGCTTGCAATTTTCGGTTGATAGGAAAGAGTAATAACAAATCTTCGCTGTGTTTTTTAATTAAATAAAACGCAGGACAAGATGGCGCTGACAACAAATGGAAAGTTGTCAGCGCCATATTTTATTTACTACAATCAAATAGTAAACTTATTTACTGGTAACTGTACTCCACTTTACCGGTCAGTTGTTTTTGCTTGTTGTAAATGGCTTCTTTGGTGCGCAGGCCTTTGTCGTTGTACTGGTAACGCCAGATGGTGTACTCCGAATTATTGGTAGGAAAAGTAATGCGCTGAATGACCTGCCCGGCATCGTTGTATTCAAACATATACTCGGGCAACAAGCGTTTGGCTTTGTTGTTAAAACGAACAATATCGGTAAGCTGCGATTTGTCGTTGTAATAATAATAAACAGGTTCCTGTTTTACGCCATTGCGCTCTGCATGTTCTTCAATAATATTTCCCTGTTCATCGTGTTTAAATGTAACTACGGTGGTGTCTTTTTTATTGCGGATCCGCAGCATGCCGGTAATGCGGTTGCCATCCCACTGCCACTGGTGCTCTTCCTGCACCGAAAAAGTGCCGGCCTTGTCAGTTGATACCGACAATACATTGAGCAAATTACCATCCGCCGCATATTGGTACGTAGTGGTGCTGATGCTGTTTTCGCTGCTGTCCACTGTTTTTACCACCCGGCCCGATGCATCGGAATGAGACACCAGCGTGGCATTGCCATCCATGCCCGATCGGGTAATAGTTTTGAGCGTGCCGCTGCCTGCATCAAATTGCTGCTCGGCTACCAGGTCTTCGTTGCGGGTGTTATCGGCATCAAAGGAGGAAAGCACCACGCGGGCTACTTTTCCCTGTTTGTATGAGCGGAGCATGGTAGCAGATTCGGCAGTGCCCACCACATCTTTGTAATAATATTGGCCTTGCGCCAAAGTGCCCATTAAAATGCCTGTAACAAAAAGCAACGCTTTCATCCGGTAAAAATTTCGACGGCAAATTTAACCAATAGCCGCCGCTATATTGAAGGCTTCCTGTTAAGTGTGGTAAATGGCTTTATTTTTAACAAAAGAATTCTCAAGTGTCGCACCATCCCGAACGCACCGAAAAGAACTGCCTGAATTGTGGAACCACCGTTGCCGGCCGCTATTGCCAGCACTGCGGCCAAGAAAACGTGCCCAGCCACATGCCCTTTTTTGCACTGGTGCAGCATTTTATTTTCGACATTTTTCATTTTGATGGAAAGTTTTTCGATACCCTGCGCTACCTGCTGTTTCGACCGGGTTTTGTGCCTGCGCAATACATGCAGGGGCGGCGCGTTGCCTACCTCGATCCGGTCCGGATGTATCTTTTTACGTCGGCGGTTTTCTTCCTTTTGTTTTTTGCTTTCGCTAAACCCGGCAACCTTGGAAATTTTACCGGGCAAAATGAATTGTCTAAAGTGGAGCGTTTTGATTACGCCAGTAAATACCTGGCGCAGGGCACCACCCTGGCCGATACTGGCCTGCAGCCCCTGCGTGTGTTGATGGACTCCAGCTACATTGTAGTAACCGATATGACGAGTGGTTTTGTTCCTTACGATTCGATCTACCCAATTAAATGGGAAATGGATGGAAAAGTATTTGCAGCCCGCAAAGACAGCTCCATCATCCGCATTGGCCCCGGTGCCGAATCTGTTTCGTTCAACAAAGGCTTGGACGGCCGCTGGAAACGCTACAAACAGCAGTTTGGTGGCGATACCGAAGCTATGGTGCAAAATTTCGTGGACAAACTACTGCACCTGTTTCCTTACCTTTTATTCTTGTCGCTGCCGTTTTTTGCAGGCATTTTAAAACTGCTTTACCGCCGCAACAAATCCCTGTTTTATTTCGACCACGCGGTGTTTACGCTGTATCACTATGTGTTCAGCTTTATTTTGCTCCTTATAATGTTTGGTGTAAACGGGCTTGAAGAAAAATCGGGCTGGCGAATATTTTCCTGGTTGTTTACACTGCTGTCACTGGCCTGGCCGGTGCACCTGCTGTTTGCCATGAAGCGTTTTTATGGGCAGGGCTGGGGCCGCACCGTAGCGAAATACGTGGTGCTTAATTTTTTGGCCACCATTGTGGTGTCGCTGCTGGCTTTGGCATTCATTATTTATTCGGCATTTACAATTTAACCTATGCACACACAAAGCGGAACTTTTGAACGGCTGGTACAGATCATGAACGAACTGCGGGAGGGTTGTCCGTGGGACCGCAAACAAACCATACACACCCTACGGCAAATGACGCTGGAAGAAACTTACGAACTGACCGATGCCATCACCGAATCGGACTGGCAGGGCATCAAAGAAGAACTGGGCGACCTGATGCTACACCTGCTTTTTTATAGCAAAATTGGTACGGAGCAGGGCCAGTTTACCCTCGATGATGTGATCAATGGCATTTGCGAAAAATTGATTGCACGCCATCCGCATATTTATGGCGATGTGCAGGTAACCGATGCGGAAGATGTAAAGCGCAACTGGGAGCAGATCAAGTTAAAAGAAGGGAAAAAATCAGTGCTGGCCGGTGTGCCCAAAGGTTTGCCTGCACTCATCAAAGCCATGCGCCTGCAGGAAAAAGCAAAGCAGGTGGGTTTTGAATGGGAAACCAAGGAGCAGGTGTGGGAAAAAGTAAAAGAGGAAGAAAGCGAACTGCACGAAGCCATCGCCGAAGGCGACCCGAAAAAGATTGAAGAAGAGTACGGCGACCTGCTTTTTTCGCTGGTAAACTTTGCACGGTTTTTGCAAGTGGACGCCGAAAATGCCCTCGAAGTCACCAATAAGAAATTCATCCACCGGTTTACCGGCATGGAAGCCCATGCCGCAAGCAATGGCAAACAACTGGCGGAAATGACCCTCGGAGAAATGGATGCCATCTGGAACGAGATCAAACACCAAAAAGATTGACCCCCGCCCACCAGCCTTTTATGGCCACCACGCCTAAGCGCTACCTGCTTTGGGCAGCGCTGCTGCTGTTTGTGCTTTCATTTATTTCCGGCACTTATTTCCGGAGCAAGCCGCCTGCCAACCTGGAACAGAAAAAGCTGGAGCACTACCTGGAGCGACAGCAGGTGGCATTTGGCCGCCTATTGGCCGATACGCCATTAGTGCGCCGGCTGGCGCAAAAGGCGGAAACGCAAAAAGACATGGAGCGCCTGCAGCGCTTGCCCTTTGCCGTGTTTTTTTATGCCGATGTTCCGTCGGGGCAGGAGTTGTTGTTTTGGAATACACAGGATATTACGCCTGCATCGCCCAACCTGGCGATGGTGGAAAGCACCGGCATGTACCGGCTTGCCAACGGGCATTACCTGGTGCAGAAAAAACAGCTGGTACTGCCGGGCCTGGCGTACAAGGTGCAGGCCTATGTACTGATACTGGTGCAGTACAAATACAACGTACAATCCGATTACCTCGTCAACCATTTTGCACACGACAAAGAAACCCACACCAAGTTTGAAGTGGCGCCGGAGCCCACGGAGTTCCCGGTAAAAACCAAAGGCGGTCAAACGCTTTTTTACCTTGCCCGCAAAGCGTTTACGCCGGAGGCCGAAACCGACGGCATTACTTTTTACCTGCGTTTGGGCAGCCTGGTGCTGTTGCTGGTGTACCTGCACCTGGTGGCAGGCAGCATCGCCAGGCGGCGTGGTGCGCTGCAGGGTGTGGCCTTGTTATCGGGTAGCCTGCTGGTGGCCCGGCTTATTTTTTACCAGTTCCCCGGTGTTTTTAATTTCAACCAATACAGTTTATTCGGGCCAGGCATTTACGCGTCCAGTGCACTCAATCCATCGCTGGGCGACCTGTTCATCAACGTTACCTTTTTTTGCTGGCTCTCCATTTTTGCATGGCTGCATACCGGTGCCAATAAAGAGATGCCGCCCTACCTGCGGGGCTGGCGCCGGTATGTAGTGGGCGCTGCGGCCCTGATGCTGCTGGTGCTGGCTACATTTGAAGTGGCCAACGTGGTGCGTTCGCTGGTTGCCGATTCACAGATCTCTTTCCAGGTTACCGACTTTTTCTCCTTGTCGCGGTACACAGTGGTGGGCTTTGTGGTGTTGGCGATGCTGTCGCTGGGCTACTACTTTTTTTCACGGGTGCTGTTCCGGTTTATTATGCCTGCGTTTGCACCGCATAACTATCTTGTTTATTTCTCGTTGGCGCTTGTTGGCCTGGTTTGGCTTACGCTGCTGCCGGGACAAACGCCGGTGTCTTTTCACATTCCGGTGCTGGGCTGGCTGCTCCTGTTTACTTTTTTCTTCAGCCGGCAGCAGTCGTTTATCAATCATTTCAAAGTAACACTGGCCGGGGTGCTGTTCTGGATCTTTATTTTCTCTGCATCGCTGGCTGCAATTATATTACAGGAAAATAAAGAAAAGCAATGGGCACACATGGAGGCCTTTGCCCAGCGCCTCGATAACCGCACCGATCCTACGCAGGAACGGACGGTGAGCCTTGCACTAACGTACATGGATGAACGCTTTTTTACCCGAAATTATCACCGCTTTATGGTGCCGCGGGTAAACAGCCACTTGCGCGACAGTATTGCCATCGATAACTTTCACCCCACTTACCGGCAGGCTTATAAAACGCAGTTGTATGCATTTGATTCGGCAAAAAATCCGCTGTACAACGAAGACGGCCGCACCTATGATGAACTGGAAAATATCTACACGCTGCGCAGTAAGGTTACTTCTATTCCCAACCTTAATTATTACGAGCCCGAATATGAGCAGGTAGTGTATTTAGCCAAACGCGAAGTGCGGGATTCGGCCGGGTTGCTAGGCACTTTTTTTATCCTCAGTATTCCCAAGCGCTACGTCAGCGACAACTTTTTGCCGGAGCTATTCAGCAATAAAAACCGGCAGGATATAGAAGGCTCGCCGCTGTATTCATACGCGGTGTACAACCGTGGCATTTTGCGGCAGTCGTCTAATATTTATTCATTCAAAACATCCGTCACAGCAGCCGATAAACCGGTGCGCAACGTAGAGTACCGGCAAAACGGGCCTTACAACGAATTGTGGTATAAAGCAAGTACTACCAAAATGGTGGTCATTGCAAAAAAGCGCGACACCTGGCTGGAAAGCATTACGTTGTTCTCGTACCTGTTTTGTTCGTTTTTGTTGATGGTTGCCGTGTTGCAACTCATTGCCATTTTGCTGCGGGCCATTTATGGCTGGCGGGTGGTCAACCTGTTTTCGGAAGTCAGCATCAGGGCGCAGGTTCATGGTACCATTATCTTCATCAGCCTGCTTTCGTTTCTCATTATTGGCGTGGCTACCATTACGTTTTTTGTGGAACGATACAACCGCGAAAACGAAGAGCGGGTCAGCCGCACCTCGGTTGTTATTCGCGATGAAATTGACCGGCGCCTGAAAGGTGTGGCGCCGCTGGATAGTATTTTAAATGGCAACGATACGGTACGCAACGCCATCCTGAGCCGGATCGTGGATGACCTAGCGCAAGTCCATTCGCTGAATGTAAACCTATTTGATGTGCAGGGCAGGCTGCGCTTCACTTCCATTGGTTTGATCTACAGCCAGGGGCTGCTGTCCGAAAAAATTGACCCGATGGCTTATTACCATATGAGCCGGATGCGACAGGTGCAGTACACCCAACGCGAAACCATTGGCACCCTCAATTACCTGAGCCTGTACACCGCGGTGCAGGAGCCCAGGTTTGGCGTGGTACAAGGCTATCTCAATATTCCTTATTTCGGTTCGCAGCTTGATCTCAAAAGGGAGATTTCCAACTTCCTCGTCACCATCATTAACCTCAATGCATTTATCTTTTTAATTGCCGGTGTCATTGCGCTGTTCATCACCAACCGTATTTCGCGGTCGTTCTCCGTAATTGGTGAAAAAATGAAAGCCATTACGCTGGGCAAAACCAATGAAGAAATTGAATGGAACCGCAAAGACGAAATTGGTGAACTGGTAACGCAGTACAATAAAATGGTGCACCAATTGGAGGCCTCGGCCGAAGCGCTGGCCCGCAGCGAACGGGAAGGTGCGTGGCGTGAAATGGCGCGGCAGGTGGCCCACGAGATCAAGAACCCGCTGACGCCGATGAAACTGAGCATCCAGTATCTGCAAAAAGCAATATCTGCAGGGCACCCCAATGTGCAGGATCTTACTACCCGCGTGGCCAATACGCTGGTGGAGCAGATCGATCACCTGTCAAAAATTGCTGCCGACTTTTCGAGGTTTGCCAACATTGGCCATGCGCAGGTGGAATTGTTTGATTTGCACGACGTGCTGGATGGATTGACGCATTTGTTTGAATCGAATCCAAAGGTGGAATTGCAGTGGCAACCAGTGGCTGGCCCGGTTTGGATCAGTGCTGATAAAACCCATATCAACCGCCTGTTTACCAACCTGCTGACCAATGCCGTGGAAGCCTGTGGCAGCGCCGATATTTGCTTAGTTGAACTGGTTGAAGTACGCACCGATGAGGGCATTGAAGTGCAGGTAAGGGACAACGGCGAAGGCATTGCCGCCGATATGCAGCAAAAGATTTTTACGCCCAATTTTACCACCAAATCTTCCGGCACCGGGCTGGGTCTGGCCATGTGTAAAGGCATTGTAGAACAGGCCGGCGGCCGCATCTGGTTCCAAACCGAGGAAGGCGTTGGTACTACGTTTTTTGTAGCATTGCCTGTGGGAGCAGAGGATTGAGCAGTTGACAGTTGGTAGTTGATAGTTGGTAGTTGATATTGCTGAGGCAACGTTCACCGTCATTGCGAGGCGCAGCGGTCGCCTTGTTGTGTTCGTGTTCATTGCGCCGAAGCAATCTCCATTTGCATATTAAGCTAAACGTGGTAAAACAATAGGTAATAAGTTGTAAATGGGGATTGCTTCGGCGCAATCGTTTTCGCTTAATAAAGCATTCCCGCTGCGCCTCGCAATGACGTTTAGCACAAATCGCCTCAGTCTCACCTAACACGATTTCCTATCAACTGTCAACTGTCAACTACCAACTACCAACTGTCAACACCGAACTCTCAATTCCACACTACCCTCACTTCCTCCGCAACCACGCCTCAAATTCCTGCAGCCCAAACGAGCTTATATTTTGCGCAGCAGTAAGCCCGCCTTTCTGCGCAGCCAGCACGCCGTATTTCAGGTTGGCAAAATCGTCCTTCGTATGTGCATCGGGGTTAATGGATAGCTGCACGCCTTTTTGCAACGCCGCATCAATCCAACGCCAGTCAATATCGAGCCGTTCCGGGTGGGCGTTTACTTCAATGGCCACGCCATTTGCGGCGCATGCATCGATGATGGCTGGGTAGTTGACCGGGTAGGCCGGCCGGCGCAACAACCGGCGACCCGAAAGGTGCCCCATCATCCGCACATGCGGGTTGTTGATGGCACCCAACAACCGCTGCATGGCTTTGTCTTCATCCATATCCAGGTTGCTGTGTATCGATGCAATCACCAGGTCGAACGAAGCCAGCACATCGTTGCTGTAATCCATGGTGCCGTCGCCAAGGATATCGCATTCAATGCTCTTAAATATTTTAAAAGGCGCCAGTTGCCGGTTCAGGTCGTCGATCAATTTGTGCTGCGCAATAATGCGTTCTTCCGACAAGCCATTGGCATAAAACGCAGCCTTCGAATGGTCGGAAATAACAAGGTATTCAAAGCCCAGATCTTTCAACGATGCAGCCATGTCTTCCAATGGATGTGCGCCATCGCTCCAATTGCTGTGCGCATGAATTAGTCCTTTGATATCGGCCACCTGCACCAGGCTTTCCGCAGCTGGCACCGGGCCTGTTGCCTGCCTTTTATTTTCGCGTAAAAACGGTGCGATAAATGCCTTTTGGCTTGCATCAAACAGCTCTTGTTCCGTGGCAGCATTGGGTAGCGAATACGTTGCTTTCCAAGCCTCTAAAAATTCGGTGCTGCAGCTTTTTTCAAAAAGTACCGTACCGAAATGTTCCGGTGCCGCAAAATAAAAGAACATCGGAAAACCCTGGTCTGTGGCGGCTTGTAGCGTAGCGTCATCTGCCGAAACAATATCGAGGCTGGTGCGTTGCAGGTGTTGTTGCAATTCTGCTTGCGGTACTGTGGTTACCCATTCCAGTTTGGAAATAACTTCCAGGTGCCGCCTGAATTCACCGGTTAGTTCCAGTTGATGGAGGGGAAAAGCTTGCTGTAGTTTCTGTGTAAATGAAAGCGCAAACGCATCGAGCTGCGCATAGAAAAATTTGCCGCGGCTTTCCTGTATAAAGCGGATGGAGTCAAGGATTTTTTCCTGCGTTTTTGCACCAAATCCTTTGGTTGTTGCAATGCGGTTTTCGGCGCAGGCTTGTTCCAGTTCTTGAATGGATGAAATGTGCAAGTCCTTCCAAATGGTATTGATCTTTTTTGGCCCCAGCCCTTTTACTTCCATCATTTGGAGCACGCCTTCCGGTGTTTGTGCAACCAGTTCCTGCAGCACCTGCAGTTCACCAGTCTGCAACAACTCCATAATTTTTTGTGCAACGCTGTCGCCGATGCCTTTGATGCCAGCAATTTTTTGCGGCGCCATTCCGGCCAGCGGCACGGTTAGTTTTTCAATGGCAAATGCAGCGCTGGCGTAGCTTTTCGATTTAAACGAATTGGCGCCATGGATGTCCATCAATTTTGCCAGCAACGAAAACTGGTCGGCAAGGGCGTAGTTGTCCATAGCGGCAAAGATAGCAGTGCAAATGCAGGTAAAACGGCGTGAATGCGGTAATATGTTGCGTTACTAAAACCAGCGGTTGCGCAGGGCATCCCAACTGGTTACACCAATTTTAAACTGCACCGGATTTTGAAACTTGTTTGCGGCCGAACCCACCACGTATACGCCCAGCTTGAATTTTGAACCTGCATTAAACGGCCATTTGAACACCCGCTCAATGCCGGTAAAAGCCTCCACGTAACGCAGGTTGCGTTCCGGCGCAAAGAGGAAGCCGCCGCCGGCCACTTCGCGCAGGCGCAAATTTTTGAGCAGTGGAATGCGGTTGATAAAAAAGCCGTTGAACTCGTGAACATAGTGCGCCTGGTAGGTGCGTTTGAACACGGGGAACGTAGAGTCCAGCGCCTGGAATGCTTCGTCGGGATTCAAAAACAGCAGCGGGTCGCCGCGGCGCTGAAACTGGTAGTCCACCAATTCCAATTTATTTTTATTGAGAAAAGTGCCGCTCTTCACCTTGTACCGCGAGTTACCGACAAGCCCCAGTTCTATTTCCTGCTCCATGCCAAACTCGAGGAAATCAAAATCAACCTTGCTGGAAAAAACATTGGGAATGCCTTTGCGCCAACTTGTGTAAAACGTAGGCCATTTGGAACTAAGAATTACTTTTTCGCGGGGCTCCCGGATGTAGCGCTGGCCCGGAGTGTATTGCAAAATCAGCGTTCCATACAGCGCATTGTATGGCTCAAATGCAATTGCTTTATTGTCTTCAAGTATATCGCCCAACGTACTGTCAAGAAGTGCAACAGTTTTGTAATTACTGACCGATCGGCGCAATGCAATTTCTGCATCGGCATGCAGGAAAAGGCCGTTGGCCAACTCCAGCCCGTGCCGGGCGCTGAGGTAATTATTCAGGTAAATGTTGCTGCGCTTGAGCATGTTGATCCAGGCATCGCCGGCGAAGATGTAATGGAAATCGCGGCCCACACCAATGCGGTAATAACCCCGGTTAAAAGGATTGTACATCCGGGTAAAACGAATGTTTCCGTTCAGGTCTTTGTTGCGTACCCCATAACTCAGGTTGGCATACACGTTCAGGTTTTTCCGCGATGGGTAAACTTTCGAATAGCTAACGGAAGGGAGTATGCGCAGTCCGCCAAAGCTGAATGGTTGAATGAGTGAAACCAGCGGCGGCAGGTTCCAGGTGCGTTCCTTTTCGCGGTTAAAAAAAGTTTGTCCTGAAAAAAGGATTTTTTTGAATGTCACACGGTTCAGTTTCCTGTCAATCGAGTCGAGGTATTGTTTGGTGTGAGTGGCGCGGTATACGCTGTCTTTATACCGGATAAAACGCAGTTCGGTGGGCGTTAGCGGTTCGGTGCGCACCTGGTGCCAAAAGCTGCTGTCTTTTTCGTAAGCTTCCAATGCCGTTGCGCTGATTTCATTGCCAAAATGTTTTTTGCCAAAAACGCGGTTCAATTCGTAGTTCGAATACCGCACCGTGGTCTGGCCGGAAAGCTTGCTTTTGCCGCCTTTTGCGTAGTAGGTAAACTGCTGCCGGTCGAGCATGAAGGCCTTGCTGCCAACAGGCACATAGTGTTGTTCCACTTCAAAAAAGTCGTACTCCGGCACATGGTAAGCCGGCAGTTTGAAACGGGTATGCAGCACTGCCCATGCACTGTCCGAAACATCCAGCTCACCTTCAACAGTAGCATTGCTCATACGGGTAGGCCTAACCGAAATGGTGTATATTTTATGTTTGCCAGCTTGTTGAATTCGCACCGTTTTGTAGCGGTAAGCCACCAGCCCGCTGTAACTGATTGGCGATAAAAAGGGCGTTTGCGACAACGAAGGAATCTTCACCAGGTTGTTGTAAAAATTAAAATTGCCTTCTGTTGCCGACAGGTAAAACAAGCCCGCCGTATTGCCCCATTTTTTTACACCCTGCCGCTCCTCTTTGATGTGCTGCTCGCCGCCATAGTCGAGGCGCAGCAACACTTCGGCCATGGCCATGCGAGACATGGCAGCAGCTTCCGCTGAAATATGCGTTGTATCAATCCGCACCTTTCCTTTCTTGACCTTTGGTGTAGATGAATCCTGTTGCACGGCTTTGATGTACATGTTGCAGGAGTACTGGCCAATGGCCGCCATCATTGCATCCTTGTGCTGGATCACCTGCCGGATGATCTCTTCCGCCCGGTCTTTGGCGCGGCCCCTTACCACCACTTCCGAAAGGCTCTTGGTGTCTTCGGTCAGGATCACATTTTGTTCTGTATTTCGCTGCACCACCAGCTCAATGGTTTGCGGCGCATAGCCAACTATGGTGTACACCAGTTCGTATTTGCCTGCGTCAACCTCCAATGCATAAGCGCCATCTGTTGATGAAAGCGTACCGAGCCTGCTGTTTTTTACCTGCACGCTGACCAATGCCAACGGCTCGAGTTTGTTGTTGGTGATTTTGCCAAAAATTTTATACTGCTGCGCAGCGGCCAAAGCACACTGGAACAAGAGCATGAAAAGCAGCAGCGTTCGCAACATAAGCAGGGGAGATTTTGAAAATTACCGTATTTCATGCTCCGGGCTGCCGCCGCAAATTCCTTTTCTTATTTCTTTAACAGCGGCTGAAAGCTGGCTCCATCGATTGATGAGGGGTTATGCGTTCGGGCCGCTATAATAGTTGTGGTAAAAAATATCTTGGCAAAAGCACCTGCATCAATATCTTTAACGGCACCCACAAACCACCGTTGCATATGAAACGTTTTACTGCCAAGCCTCTGCTTTTTTCCTGCGCTATTGCCGCCGTGATGGCTGCCTGTAACCCGGCACAAAAAAGCGCCACCACGCCTGTGGCTGCCGCAACAACCAATAGCGCAGCCGGCTGGGTGCCACTGTTTAACGGAAAAGACATCAACGACTGGACGGTAAAGATTCATCACCACGAAACTGGTGTCAACTTTGGTAATACATTCCGTGCGGAAGATGGCATGATCAAAGTGCGCTACGATCAATACGGCGATTTCAACGACCAGTTTGCACACTTGTATTACAACCAACCTTATTCGCATTACCACCTCAAGTTGGAGTACCGCTTTACCGGCGAGTTGCAAAAAAGTGCACCATCGTACACCATTCTTAACAGTGGTGTAATGTATCATTCGCAGGATCCCCGCACCATGCTTAAAGAACAGAACTGGCCGATATCAGTGGAAATGCAGTTTTATGCAGGACTGGGTGATGGCAAGCCACGACCCACCGGCAATATGTGTTCGCCGGGGACCGAGATTGTGTACAAGGGCAAACAATACAACGGGCACTGCCTTAATTCCACTTCGAAAACTTATGATAAGGACGAATGGGTGCAAGCCGAACTGATTGTGTTGGGCGATTCCCTGATCCAGCACATCATCAACGGCGATACCGTGCTGCAATACAGCAAACCCACCATGGGTGGTGGCGTGGTTGATGGTTATGATAAGGCTTTGTGGCAACCGGGCAAGCCGTTGAAATCCGGGTTTATTGCGCTGCAAAGCGAAGGACAGCCCATTGATTTTCGCAACATTCAAATCAAAGCGCTGCCGGGCAACCGATCGGAAGAGTAAAGTTTTTCCTACGTTTTTATATAGAAAAATGGGCAACAACCGACTGAGTAAAACGTCGGTTGTTGCCCATTTTATTTTGCAGTATTAGTTGGCGCTAACTACCGGGTCGTTGGGCAATACCAGCAGCGGTATTTGCACCCGCAGTGCCAGTGCACGGGTAGTGCTTTGGTGCACCATTCGCCGCCAGAAATTGTTTTTGCCGGGCACCACGGCCAGCATATCGGCGCCGAAGGTTTCCACCTCTTTTACAATGCCTTCCACCACGCCGGGAGTGGCCACGCTTTTATAATGGTGCGCTACATTTTCCAGCGCTGCTTCTACTTTAGGGTCGGCTGCGGCAGCTTCCTGCTGCACTTTATCCACGTGAAATATTTCCACGCTGGCGCCAAATTTACTGGCCACTTCTTTCAGCAACATCAGGCTGTTCCTGCTCGACAGGCAACTGTTGTCGTAGGCGTACATGATCTTGCCGATGCCGTTATATTTCGCACCTTCGGGCACCACCAGCACGGGGTATGCAGCGGCGCGGATTACCGAAGTAGTGGTGTTGCCAAACAGCTCGTCGCCCCAGTCGTTGATGTGCATGCCCATCACCACCAGGCCGGCGTTCACTTCTGCTACCACTTCGTCGAGTATATCTGTGAGCAGTGCAGTGCGGGAAAGGCCCTCGGCTTCAATGCCAAACAGTTCGGCAGTGTTGGCCGCAATTTTATCCAGGCGTTTTTTATTGGCTGCCACCAGCTCGTCTACACCTGCCGGGGTAAGCAAAGTATTGGATGCATGCAGGGGCAGTTGGTATGCATGAAATAAAACCAGCCGGGTATTGATCTTTGCAGCAAGAGCCGCTGCATATTCAAGGGCGCTGGTTGCATTAGCGGAAAAATCGGTTGCTACAAGGATGGTTTTCATAACAAGTAATTTAATACCGCTAAGGTCCGTTTTTACGCCATTGCGCTAGTTGATTGTAAGGTTCGATTGGGATGATTGTCATCAGCCTGAGTGAGGAGGATTAATCCAACTTTATGGGTAAAAAAAAGCTACAAGCTACAAGTACTCCACTTGCAGCTTGTAGCTTACAACTTGCCTTTTCCCACCTTAGCGCCAACCGCCGCCCAGCGACCGGTACAAATCGACCATGGCCTGCATCTGCTGCAAGCGGTCGTTTACGCGGCCCAATTGCGCAGCCAGCAGGCTTTGGCGGGCTGTGATCACTTCGGTATAATCGGCAAATCCATTGCGCAGCAATTCAATGGAATACGACACCGACCGCTCCAGCGCCGACAATTGCAGCGTACGCACATTCATTTTTTCCAAAGCCGTTTCGTGCAGCGACAGTGCATCCGACACTTCCTGCCCGGCAGTGAGCAATGTATTTCTAAATTGCAGCAATGCTGCCTGCTGATCGGCTTGGGCAACAATAAGATTGGTACGATTGAGGCGTCGGTTAAAAATAGGCTGGGTGAGTACGGCAGTAAGGTTGGCCGCCAGCGATGCAGGGTCTAAAAAGTTGGACAGCGCAAGGCTCGAAAGCCCTGCAGAGCCCGAAATGGTAAGTGCCGGGTAAAATGCAGTGCGGGCTACATTGGTAAATTCAAATGCGCTCCGGTAGGCCGCCTCGGCCTGCTGCACATCGGGGCGATAGGCCAGCAGCTGTGCGGGCACACCGGTTTGCAACATATTGGCCACCTGTTGTTCATCCAGGTCATTGCGCGGAATGCCTGACGGTGCTTGTCCCAACACAATGCTCAGCGCATGCTCGGTTTCCCTGATGCGTTGTTTCAGATCGGGCAGTGTAACTTCTGCAGCATAGCGCTGCGCCTCGCTTTGCACCACGGCCGCCTCGGTTACGCGGGCTGCTGTTTTCAGGGCACGCATCACCGTTACAGTAGTGCCCCAGTTTTGCACCGTTTGCTGCGTGATGAGTAATTGTTCGTCCAATGCCATCAGTGTGTAATACAAATTGGCAATGGTGCTGACAATGCCTGTTTGCACCACCCGTGCAGCCGCTTCCGATTGCAGCAAGTTTGCCTGCGCTGCCCTGCGGCTGCTGGCCAGCCGGCCCCAGATGTCGGCCTCCCAGGCCGATGAAAGGCCCAGTTGAAACTGCGTGGCGTTGGTACGGATGCCAAAGCCCTGCGCCTCCGAAAGCTTTGACTCAGACACCGATGCATTGCCCGCCAATGTTGGCAAAAAAGCCGCACGGCTTTGCAAATAATAAGCCTGCGCCTGCTGCACACGGGTATAGGCAATCTGCAGGTTCAGGTTGTTGTTGATGCCCTGGTTGATGAGGCGTTGCAACGTAGTATCGGTAAATACCTGCTGCCACGAAAGTGCTGCAATGCTGTTGGTGTCGGTGCTGTTGGCACCCCGAAAAAGATCATCGGTTTGCACCTCGGGTGCTGCATATGGCCGTACCACTTTGCACGATGCCAGCAGCACAACCGCCAGTGAAAAAATAGTGATGTAATTAAAAAATCTCTTGTTCATGTATGCATCATTAAACTGCGTTCTATAAATGGGCTGGCTGCGTGTTATGTGGCTGCAACCGGGGCCGGCGTACCCGCTTCATCGTCAGTTGCACCAAACTGTTTGGGCGGCCCGCTGAACCGCTCCTGCAGCGATTGGAAAATGATGAACAACACGGGAATCACAAACACACCGAACAGCGTACCTATCAGCATGCCGCCCACTGCGCCTGTACCAATGGAGCGGTTGCCGGTAGCACCTGCACCCGACGAAAGCATCAGCGGAACCAGGCCCAGGATGAATGCAAACGAGGTCATGAGGATGGGGCGCAAACGGGCCTGTGCACCTTCCAGTGCGGCCTGCACAATGGACATGCCCTGACGCCGCCGTTCCACTGCAAACTCCACAATGAGGATGGCATTTTTTGCCAAAAGCCCCACCAGCATGATCAGGGTAATTTGTACATAAATGTTGTTGCTGATGTCGAACAGTGAGGTAAATACAAATGCACCTGCAAGGCCAATGGGTAGCGACAGCAACACCGCCAGTGGCAGTATATAACTTTCGTATTGGGCGCTTAACAGGAAGTACACAAAAATGATCACCAGCAGAAAGATGAATACAGTTTGGCCACCGGCTGCTAGTTCTTCGCGGGTCATGCCCGAAAACTCGTAGCCATAGCCTGCCGGCAACACTGCCGCCGCCGTTTCTTCCACCGCCCTGATGGCATCGCCGGAGCTAAAGCCCGGGTTGGGCGAACCGTTGACGCCAATGGATGTAAACAGGTTGAACCTGGAAATAGACTGCGGGCCGTACACCCGTTTCATGGTAATAAACTCGGTAATTGGCGCCATGGTGCCGTTGGCATTGCGCACAAATACATTGTTCAGGCTTTCTTCATTGGCCCGGAATGATGGCTCAGCCTGGTACATTACGCGGTATTGTTTGCCAAACTGGTTAAAGTTCGATGCATACACACCACCGTAGTAACCCTGCATGGTGTTGAGAATGTCGTTTACCGTAAGCCCGGCTTCTTTTACCCGCGCCACGTTTACATCAATCTGGAACTGCGGAAAATTTGGGTTAAACGAAGTGGATGCAAACTGGATCTCGGGGCGCTGGTTCAACGCTGCCAGGAAGTCGTTGCTTACTTTGGTAAAACGTGCAATATCGCCGCCGCTGCGGTCCTGCAACTGGAACTCAAAACCGCCCGTGGTACCAAAGCCCTGGATGGTTGGTGGCGAAAAAAAGATGATGCGAGCATCGCGGATGCCGGCGGTTTTGCCAAACATTTGCCCGATGATGGACTGCACATCCTGGCCCTTGCCCTTGCGGTCGGCCCACGGTTTTAGCCGCATGATTACCATGCCATAGTTGGAACCTGCGCCTGATATCATACCGCGGCCGGTGATGCGCAAAATATTTTCCACCTCGGGAATGGTGCGGGCAATTTTTTCAATCTCTTTCGTGATCTCGTCGGTGCGCTCCAGCGATGCACCGGGCGGCAGCGCAATATCACTCATCACCGTGCCCATGTCTTCGTTGGGTACAAACGCGGTGGGTGTTGTTTTCATTAAAAAATAAAACAAGCCTGCAAACAACACCAGTCCGCCAATGGCAATGCCTTTTCGTTTTACCAAAAACGAAACCGACTTGCGATACTTGCTGGTGGTTACATCAAATGCCGCATTAAACGCTGCATAAAAGCGCTGTAAAAATCCTTTCTTTTTATGCCCGTCCTCTTTGTGCGGCTTCAGCAACAATGCACACAACGCGGGGCTTAACGTAAGGGCGTTTACCGCCGAAAGAATAATGGAAATGGCCAGCGTTAAACCAAATTGTTTGTAAAACACACCTGCCGAACCGGTAATAAAACTTACCGGCACAAACACCGCTGCCATTACCAAAGTGATGGAAACAATGGCGCCGGAAATTTCATCCATCGCATCAAGCGTGGCCTTTCGGGCCGAGGTATAACCCTGGTCCAGTTTGGCGTGAACGGCTTCCACTACCACAATGGCATCATCCACCACAATGCCGATGGCCAGCACCAGTGCAAAAAGGGTAAGCAGGTTGATGGTAAAACCAAACAACCCGAGGAAGAAAAATGTACCGACAATGGCCACCGGCACCGCAATGGCGGGAATAAGCGTGGAGCGAAAATCCTGCAGGAACACAAACACCACGAGGAACACAAGGATGAATGCTTCGATCAGGGTATGGATCACTTTTTCAATCGACGCATCAAGAAAATCGTTGGCGTTGACAAGGTTCACATATTTTACCCCTTGCGGAAATGTTTTGGCCGCTTCATCCAACACTGCCAAACTGCCTTCAATAACTTCTTTGGCATTGGAACCAGCAGTTTGCGAAATAGCCACACCCACCGAAGGGTTGCCGTTGGTAGTGGTGGTAGAGGCATAACTCAGCGCACCCAGTTCCAAGCGGGCAATATCTTTCAGCCGCAACAGTCGGCCCGTGCCGGCTGAGCGGATAATGATTTTTTCAAATTCTTCAGTGGTCTTTAGCCGGCCGCTGTATTTGATCACATACTGAAACGATTGCTGGCCTTGTTCGCCAAATTGCCCCGGGGCCGCTTCAATGTTTTGCTCAGCAAGCGCAGCGCCTATGTCGCCGGGCACCAGGCCATAAGTGGCCATCACATCGGGTTTCAGCCAAATACGCATGGAATAATCCATCCGGCCAAATGCCGATGCATCGCCTACACCATTTACCCTTTTGATGCGCGGCACCAGGTTGATCTCGGCATAGTTCTGCAAAAAGGTCTGGTCGTATGCCGGGTTTTCGCTGTACAGCGAAAAAATCACCAGGTTGGAGCTTTGGCGTTTGGCAGTGGTTACGCCGGCACGGGTCACCTCCTGTGGCAACAGGCTGGTGGCGCGGGCCACGCGGTTCTGTACGTTCACCGATGCCAGGTCGGGGTTGGTGCCCAGCTTAAAGTTGATGGTAATATTGGCGGTGCCGTCGTTGCCGGCCGATGAGGTCATGTAGGTCATGCCTTCCACACCATTGATCTGTTCTTCAAGCGGCACCACCACGCTGTTGAGTACCACATCGGCATTGGCGCCCTGGTATGATGCAGAAACCTGCACGGTGGGCGGCGCAATATCGGGGTACTGCGAAATGGGCAGCGATACAAGGCCCAGTATGCCCAGGATCACGATCAGCACCGAAATAACGGTGGACAGCACCGGGCGTTCTATAAATCTTTTGAGCATGATTACTTAACTGTTGGTCTGAAAAAAAAGTAGCGACGATGCAGTTGTAAACAATGCAATTGCATCAAAGCTGTTTGCGGAAGCAGTTGCAGCGTTTGTTTTTTTATAAAAAAAACGAGAACCTGCAGCATTTAAAGCCGCACTATTTACTGCAGCAGGCTGCGGTACAGGCTGTCTACATTTACCGGCCTTACCTTGATGGGGGCGCCTTCGCGCAGCGTGGCAATGCCTTCCAGCACAATCCTGTCGCCGGGGTTGAGGCCCTCCTCTGCTACAAAGTATTTGCCGTTGCTGCTTTCCATCACCTGTACTTCGGCGCTGCGTACCGTGCCGGTACTTTCCAGCACATACACAAAACGTTTTCCCTGTATTTCGTAAGTTGATTTTTGCGGAATAACAATGGCCGAATCGACGGTTTGCGGAATGCGCACCACGCCGCTGCTGCCGCTGCGAATAATATTACCGGGGTTGGGAAACGTGGCCCGCACACTGATGGAACCCGTTTCGGTATTGATAAGGCCACTGGCGGTTTCCACTTTTCCTTTTTGCGGAAACTCGGAGCCGTTAGGTAACATTAAACTAACTGGCGGCAGCGATGCCAGCCGCTCTTCGGATGTGGCGCCCTTGGTGTTTTTAGCAAACTCCAGCGCTTGTTTTTCGTTGATGGAAAAATACGCGTAGATATTGCCGATGTTCGACACGGTGGTAAGCGGCTCCGGCGTGGTGCTGCTTACCAGGCTGCCTATTTTATGCGGAATGGTACCCACCACGCCGTTGACCGGGCTGGTGATGGAGGTGTAACCCAGGTTGGTGCGGGCATTGGCCAGCGTGGCACGGGCCTGCGCCAACTGGGCCTGTTTGGCCTGCAGTGTAAACTGCGCCGACTGCAACTCGTACTGGCTGATGATGTTTTTTTCCACCAGCGGCCGCACTTTTTCTACCTGCATCTGCGCGGCATTTACATCGGCCTGGGCAATTTTAATATTGGCCTCGGCGGTGCGTACGCCTTGTTCGTATTGCGGTGCGCTGATCTGGAACAGGGGCTGGCCGCGGCGTACCGTAGCACCCTCGTCTACATAAATGCGGTCTACATAACCGTCAATCTTGGGTCTTATTTCAATGTTTTGCTGGCCCTGTATTGTGGCCGGGTATTCGGAGTATAATGTGGTGGTTTGGGGTACAATGGTAATAACGGGATAATCTTTTACCTCGCCGGCACCCGCGGCGCCGGGTGCACCTGCTGCGGCTTTTTTATCGTTGCCACCGCAAGCCGTGAGGGCCAGTGATAAAAATAGGAATGGGGCCAGCCAGTACGTTGCCTGCTTGTTCATGATCGTTGGTTGTTGTGTTTGCTGTATGTTCTTTTTATTGGTCCTTTGTTTTGTACTGGTGCAATAGCAGCGCCAGCACCACTGTTTTTCGTTCCTGCAATATTTTTTTGTAAGCCGTATCGCTGAGGTCGAACATTTTTTGCAGCAGCGGCCGGGCTATGTATGGGTAAGCCAGCAGTGCAAACAGGTTGATGAAATACTGTATGGGCTTCATTTGCGGGATGGTGCCCCGTTCCATTTCCCTTTCTATTTCTTTTAAAAATGCTTTCAGCCGCTCCTTGCCGCCGGGTAGCTGCACAAACAGCTCTTCGTACCGTTCGGGTTGCTGGTTGATCTGCAGCGTGATGAATGTTTCAAGGAACGGATGTTGTACCAACACCTCCAGAAAAGCCTGTACCAGCGCTTCAATTTTGGGCACAAACGCCAGCTCCGAACCAATGACATCGTGTATGCGGCTGCGCAGCTCGGTCAAGGCTTCTACAAAAACGGTATCGAACAGCTGGTCGCGGGACCGGAAATAATAATGGAGCAAGGTGCGGTTCACGCCGGCAGCATCTGCAATGTCTTGCGTGGTGGCCAGCATGCGGCCTTCTTTTAAAAATACCTGCTGTGCCGTTTCCTTGATGAGTTGCTCGGTTTTGGAATCTTTTACAGCCATTGAATTTTTTTGTTTGACAAAATTGTTAAACAAAGGAACTGCAAATTGGTTACCTATTTGCGCCATTGCACTTTATTGGGGCGGATAAAACATTTGGCAGCTATCAAGCCCGGCAGATCGTTGCGTTGTATTTTGCTACAATTGTTTGTTACCAAATACTGCAGGGCACAAAAAAGCCCGGCCAAAAAGGCCAGGCGTTTCATTTGGTAATACCGGTCAATGAACAAACCGTTTTATACAGGGTACCAATGTTACAACCTGCACAGCCGCGTATAATTTTCATAATTGGCTGCGGGTTGTTATTTATTCACCAAACACACATCCAAAGCTTTTTATCGGTAGGCGGGCATCGAGCTGTTGGCCGCAGCGGGGCTGAACGCAGGCGCTGCGCCTTTACCCCAAATGGCCTGGTCAACCGAGTAGCGGCCGGGGCCGGCAAACAGAAGCACTAAGTAAGCCAGCAGGTATTGCATGCCCAGCTCTTTAGCCGAGAACGGATCGGCGGCGTGGATCACTACCACCGCAACCAGCATGGTTACAATCAGCGGCAGCGTCGCCAGCCTGGTGGCAAAGCCCACCAGTATAAACAAGGAACAAACCACTTCGGCAAAAACGGCCATAGCCAGCGACATTTCAGGGCTCATGCCCAGTACGGGCGGAAACTGTACCGGATCGCCGGAGAATAACATGCCCAGCTTGGGCAGGCCATGAACCAGCATCAGGGCGGCAATGCCGATGCGTGCAGCCAACAGGGCTATATCAACTGTGTTGGAATTATTGCCGGGACTCAAAATCTTTTTCATCACTTCTGTTTCTAATTATTTAAGCAGGATAAAGGCTACGCTGCACGCCAACACATCAAACCATAACACGGTGCTGCGTATGCTTTATATTTTATTACTGTGCAAATTCGCCGTCGGCTTTAATGCGTACTTCGTCAGAGATCATCGGGGCAGGAAAACCATTGCCCAGTGCAAAATCGGAACGCTTGATCACACCACTAACAGTGAAACCTGCAGTTGCTTTTTTGCTCATCGGGTTTTCTACAGTGCCGCGGTATTTCAGGTCCATGGTTACGGGCTTGGTTACGCCGTGCATGGTAAGGTCGCCTTTAACCTTGTAGGTGTCTTTACCGGTTTTGGTAAGGCCGGTGCTTTTAAATTGCAGGGTAGGGAATTTTGCAGCATCAAAAAAGTCGGCGCTTTTCAGGTGATTGTCCCTTGCTTCCACACGGGTATCAATAGAGGCCACTTGCGCAGTGAGGGTAAAAGCAGCGTCGCTGAAATCGGGTTTCGAGCTCGAAACTTCTACATCGAAATCATTGAATGTTCCCGACACATCGGAAATGCCCAGGTGGGTAACGGTAAAGCCTAGTTGCGAATGGGGCTTGTCGCTTTTCCATACGCCGGTAGTGGCGGTAAATGCGGTGAGCAGCACAAAAGCGGAAAGTGCAAGGGTTAACTTCTTCATACTCTTTGGGTGTTGTTTATTTAAATTGATACCGCAAAGGTATACCGGCACAAGGGCGTGGGCCATTGCGTTTGGGCAAGAAATGGCATTGATCTAGATCAATGAAAAAGGCGGGTAAAAATTCGTTAGCTGCGGATCAGTTTTTTACGTACCCTGCTCAACGTTTCCGGTGTAAGGCCCATGTAGGACGCGATCATGTGCTGTGGCACACGCTGCGCAATATTGGGATACAGGTTCATGAAACTGGTGTAGCGTTCTTCCACCGAAAGGTTGGTGATGGACACCAGGCGGCGCTGCAGTGCAAGGTATGCGCCGGTGATCTGTAGGCGGTGATAGGTTTCGTAACTCGGTATTTTTTCCAGCAATTCTTCGTGTGCTTTTTTGCTGATGAGCACCAACTCCGAATCTTCCAGCGCATCGATGTTATACGTAGAAGGTTCGCCGGTAATAAAGCTATAGAGGTCGGCAATGGTCCAGCCTTCCAGTGCAAACTGCACAATGCGTTCGGTGCCTTTATCATCCACCACGTAGGAGCGGAGTGCACCCCGCTCCACAAAGCATGCGTATTTGCACACATCGCCCTCCTGCAGCAGGTATTGTTTTTTGCGCAGCTTTTTGGGCGTCAGGTACGGCCTGATCTGTTCCAGCTCTTCGTCGGTAAACGGAATTTTTGAACGCAGCGACTGGAAAAAAACTTCATACATCTGCAGGTGCATTTAGTGGGGCAAATTACTACAACAATTTCATGGTGCAGCCGGCGGCTTTGGCGGCAAAAGGTCGTTGGGGATAAATGCTGCGCATTGCCCGGCGGGGTTGTCGCCCGCATTTCTATTAATAAAGAAATATAGTGTACACCGCACTATTCAAAGTCATGCCCGCGGGTCGCTTTCCTTGACTTTAATCGTGTTTTGCCACTGCCGCCCGGGATAGATTTGCCCGGATGGCCGCCACCGGCATTTTTTACTGAACACTTAAAAATGCGCTACCGCAAAAAAGGGCGTCGATGGAATGGTGCAGGCCTATTTACCTACAATTAAACAAGGAGCGGATGCATAAAAAATTAGGAACTGCGGTGTTGCTGGCGGCTGTGTTGGCACAGCCGGCCGGGGCCCAAAAAGTAACGTTGCGGCCATACACGCATACCAGCAAAGAGGTGGCTGTGTACACTACAGCAAAAGGCACGGACCAGCGGCTATCGCAAGGCAGCAGTGTGCCCTTTACACCGTTTGGCCAGCCGCTGGAAACCCAGGTTTGCGTGTTTGTAGATCCGTCCAAAACTTTTCAAACCTTCCTTGGTATTGGCGGCGCCATTACTGATGCTTCGGCTGAAACCCTGGCTAAATTGCCCGCCGCACAACAGCAGGAGATCATTGATGCTTACTACAACCCCACCAAAGGCATTGGCTACAAACTGGCCCGCACCACCATCCACAGCTGCGATTTTTCGAGTGGCTCTTACACCTATGTGGCCGATGGCGATAAGGAATTGAAAACATTCTCCATTGCACACGACGAACAATACCGCCTGCCCATGATCAAAAAAGCAATGACTGCAGCGGGTGGCAAGCTAACACTGTATGTAAGCCCCTGGAGCCCGCCGGCGTGGATGAAGGACAACAAGAGCATGCTGCAGGGCGGCAAGCTACTGCCCGGGTACCGGCAGGCGTGGGCCAACTATTACATCAAATACATACAGGCTTTGGAAAAAAGGGACATTCCGGTGTGGGGCCTGTCGGTGCAAAACGAGCCGATGGCCAAACAAACCTGGGAGTCATGCATTTTTACTGCCGAAGAAGAACGGGATTTTATCAAAAACTACCTCGGGCCCACCTTGCACCGGGCCGGCATGCAGGGTAAAAAACTGATTGCGTGGGACCACAACCGCGACCTTATTTACCAGCGTGCCAGCACCATTTTGGACGATCCGGAAGCTGCGAAATACGTGTGGGGCATTGGCTATCACTGGTACGAAACCTGGACCGGCAGCGCCATGCAGTTTGGCAACCTGGAGCGGGTGCAGGAAACCTATCCGGCTACCAACCTCATTTTTACCGAAGGCACGGTGGAAAAATTTGATTTTAGCAAAATTGGTGACTGGTCGCTAGGCGAACGCTACGGCACCTCACTGGTGAACGATTTTAACGCCGGCACCGTAGCCTGGACCGATTGGAACGTGCTGCTCGATGAAACGGGCGGACCCAACCATGTGGGCAATTTTTGCTATGCGCCTATCATTGCCGATACCCGCAACGGCCAGGTGCACTACACCAATAGCTATTATTACCTCGGCCATTTTTCAAAATTCATACAACCTGGTGCCAAAAGAGTAGCAGCTTCATCCAACCGAGATGTGCTGCAAACCACCGCTTTTGTAAATCCGAACGGGCAGGTGGTGGTAGTGGTGCTCAACACAACCGATCAAGTAATGCCATACCGGCTCTGGGTAAAAGGGCAGGCGGCCGAAACGGTATCGCAGCCGCATTCCATCATGACGTTGTTGTTTTAACGGCAGGAATATACCAACATCAAAAATGCCCGGCTGAGCCGGGCATTTTTGTGAAAAGCTGTTGTAAGCTTACAATCGTTTAGCGGTTTCCGCCGCTGCGGTTTTGATCATCATCCGATCTTCCGGAACGGGAAGAGTCGTCCTGGCGGCCGCCTTGGTTGCCCATATTGCCGCTTTGGTTACCCATACCGCCTTGGTTACCGGTAGATTGTTGTCCACCTTGCTGGCCGCGCTGGTTACCCATATTGCCACCCTGTTGGCCACCTTGGTTGCCCATGTTGCCGCCTTGTTGGCCCTGATTTCCGCTTTGGCCGCCTTGGCCTTGATTTCTGTTGTCTTCCATAACCCAAATTTTTGGTTAGTGAATAATGAGGTATTACGGTAAAAAACCATGCCGTTCTGTTTGGCACACAATGCTTTTTATACGGCTGGGCTGATAGGCGCTATTTCCTGGAAAATATTTTGCGGAACCATGCGCCCAGGTTTTGCGTGGGCCGGGTGTTGCCGGTATCGCCAATAAGGGCGCCGTAATGCTGCAGGCCGGGAATATTGTCGAGGACGATTTTTACGATGCTGAGCATAGGGATAAACAGGATCATGCCGGAGATGCCCCACAGGAAACCGCCGGCCAGCATGGCCAGGATCGTCGAAAGTGCGCTGAGGCTAACCTCGCCGCCGAGAAAGTAAGGTGTTACCCAGTAATTGTCCAGCGCCTGGAACAGGCAAAAAGTGATCAGCACCCAGATTGCCGGCTGGTAACCCGTTTCGGTAACCAGCGCCACCAGCACCGGGAAGCCCGCCGCCAGCACGGGCCCCAGGTAAGGAATAATGTTGAAAATGCCCGCCACTGCAGCCAGGATCAGCGCATTGTCGATGCCAATAATGAGCAGGGCAACGGCATACAGTACAAACAGGAAAATTATGGAAATGGCCCGGCCGGTAAGGTAATGCTGCGCTACCATGCCAATGCGGTTCAGCACATCTTCGCGCTGCTCGTTGCTGTCGTTGGCGGCAAATTTTAGAAAGAATGCGTAATATCTTTCCTTGTGCAAAAGCAGCAGGAACGTAACCACCAATGTAATGATAAGCCCCGCCACAAGGGCCACCGAGCTGCGCAGCACACCGGTCATATAGCCGCGGACAAACGCACCAATATTCGCCGTTTCTTCTTTTAAAAATGTGGTCTGGTCCACCACCGGTATCCGGAACTTTCGTTCGATGTATTGGTGCAGCCCAACGATCAGTTCGTTGGCTTTTTGTTCAAAAAGGGGTAGGTCGCGGATAAAGCCGGAAAACTGTCCCAGCACAATACCAATGATGAGTAGAAAAATGACGAGCAGGATCAACACGCTAAGCAGGCTCGAAAAGATGCGCTTCCAACCCTTGCCATCGAGCCGGCGCACCAGTGGCGCCATCAGCATGGCCAGCATGATGGCAAAAAACAGCGGGATCAAGATTTGCTTGCCGTAAAAAAGCACCACGGTCAGCAGCACCAGCAACAGTAATCCCCTGTTCAGTTTGTACAAAAGGTCTTTCATGTAGCCAAAGGCCAGCAATAGTAGCAGCGGCCATATTCAGGCGTAAAAAGATTGTTCCATACCACTGCGTTGCATCATCGGTTACAGCTGCGTTGCAGGGCTTTTGGCAAACGAACAACAGGGTCATCCGTAGCCATCGTCTTTTGCAGTGCATTGCGTAAAAGGCATAGTTTTTTCTCGAAATAAATTTTATTCACTTAAATATTGTTTGCTATGGAACATGAAAATCAATGGCGGAACAGCGGCTACAATGCCCGCAACCAGCAATGGAACAGTGAGCACGATGATCAGAACTATGGGCAGCAAAACGACTGGAATGAAGACCGCGGCTGGGGCACCGGCCAGCAAAACCGCGTAGCCTATGGCTCGGGTGGCAATGATTACGGCAACCAATACACGGGTGCCTCCAACCGGGGCCAGCAGGGCGGCTACGGGCATCAACCCGATTTTGGTATGTATGAAAACGACCGGGGATACGACAGCCGCAACGAAGGCACCCGGTATGGCAACACATCGTATGGCGGGCAGCAATACAGCGGCCAAAACATCAACGACCAGTACCGCAACCGGGATAGCAATAATGCATACGGCTACGGCCACGAGGATAATGCCGGCAGCCGCTGGGGCCAGCGCTATGGCGCTGCAAGCAGCAACCAGCAGCAACGCCTATATTCCGGAGGCTACGGCTCCGACTACAACAGCGGCCGCAACCAATACCACACCGGCAACCGCGAAGGCCACGACCGCAACGACCGCAGCTGGTGGGATCGTTCCCGCGACGAAGTGTCCTCCTGGTTTGGCGACGACGATGCCGAACGCCGGCGTGATATGGACCGGGTGGATCGTTCGGGGCCCCACTATGGCAAAGGACCGCGTGGTTACCAGCGGTCGCAGGAGCGCATTAAAGAAGATGTATGCCATCGGCTGAGCGACGACGACCGGCTGGATGCATCTGAGGTGGAAGTGGAAGTGCAGGACAACGAAGTGATCCTTTCGGGCAAGGTGCACAGCAAGGAAGAAAAGCGCCGCGCCGAAGACCTTGCTGAACGCATTGCCGGTGTGTCGAATGTTACCAACCGTTTGCGCATAGATCACAGCAACACCGGCACCGATACCTGGAGCCAGAGCATTGGTATATAATCGTGTATTGTCAAATTCAAAATACATAAAGCGCCGCTGCATGCGGCGTTTTATGTATTCTTTTTTATTGGTAAAATGTTGGTTGGATCTGGGTGCAACTGCAATGTTGTTTTTTTAAAAATGGTATCGACATGTTGGTGCGGGTGATGTAACTATTCCGTTGGATTTTTGTAACAATGAAGATTCAATCCAATTCATTTATTGCATACTTGTATTGCGTCACAAGAAAAGTACACGCATTGTGTACTCATTGTTTTTATAATTAAATATTGATGCATTGAATGGTGGTTACCTTGCTATCCAACTGGTTTGCATTTTGCAAGTACCACATTCAGTTGTTACAACAAATAGGTTTATTACAGTACCTTTTTGATTAGAAAAGTATTAAAATAACACTTGAGCGTTTGTGTGCCTCACAGTTGGAATACTTTTGATGGCCGTTGTTGTATCATATTTAAACCTGGATCATTATGCGCCTATTTCTTTGTATTATTTGTCTCGGTGCCCTTTTTGCCGGATGTGGATCGGCCAACAAACAAAAAGAACTGCAAGCCAGGGAGCTGGCCGTGCAACAAAAAGAGCGGGCATTGAACAGCCGCGAACAGGAGCTGGCCATCAGGGAAGAATTGCTGGTGCTGAAAGAACGAAAAATGGACAGCACCATACAAGCAGACAGCACCATACAATTGGACAGCGCCTGGATGGCCAACCCCGATATAGCCGGCAAATGGAATGTGCAAATGACCTGTACCGAAACCACCTGTCCAGGTTCGGCGGTGGGTGATATAAAGACCGAGCAGTGGGAAATAGTGCAACAGGCAAACACCATAATTGCACGGGCACGTGTAAATGATCAATTGGTTCGGGTGTACACAGGCGGCTTTACCGACGGCCTTATTACACTGACCGAAGAACAGGCCACCGGCACGGCCACTACACCTGTGAAGATGTCGGTGCAATTGAAAAGAATCAACAAGACACGCATCGAGGGCAAACGTGAAATCATCCGTGAAAAAGATTGCCGCATTGTTTATAACCTGCAACTGGACGCCTCCACCAAATAAGCCGCCGAATGATTTATTTATTAAGCGATCTGGATTTTTCGTTACCACTGAGCAACCCGGTTGTTGTGTTTTCATTGGTATTGTTCATCATACTTTTTGCACCCATCCTGTTTAATAAGATCAAAGTGCCACACATCATCGGCCTGATCCTCGCCGGGATGATTGTAGGTCCGTATGGGTTGAATTTGTTGCTGCGTGATAGCAGCATTGTGCTTTTTGGCACGGTGGGCTTGCTTTATATCATGTTTACGGCCGGTTTGGAAATAGACCTGGAAGAGTTCAGGAAAAACCGCATAACCAGTCTGGTGTTTGGACTGTTTACCTTCCTGCTGCCCATCGGCCTCGGAAGTGTAGCCGTTTATTACGTGTTGAACTTTAGCTGGCCCACAGCCATATTGGTGGCCAGTATGTTTGCCACCCATACATTGCTGGCTTACCCTATTGCCAGCAAATACGGCATCAACCGCATCCGTTCGGTTACGTTAACCATTGGCGGCACCATCATTACCGATATCCTGGCCCTGTTGGTGCTGGCTGCGGTAATTGGCACTACACGCGGCGACATTGATGCTACGTTTTGGGTGCAGTTGGCAATTTCTACGCTGGTGTTTGGCGCCATTATCTTTTTTGTGTTCCCGCTTATTGCCCGTTGGTTTTTTAAAAAATTCGAAGATGCGGTTTCGCAGTACATTTTTGTGCTGGCGATGGTTTTCCTTGGCGCATTCCTGGCCGAGCTGGCAGGTTTAGAGCACATCATCGGTGCTTTTTTGGCGGGCCTGGCCCTCAACCGTTTTATTCCGCACAGTTCGGCGCTGATGAACCGCATTGAGTTTGTAGGCAATGCGTTCTTTATACCATTTTTCCTGATCAGCGTGGGCATGCTGATCGATTTCAGTGTGTTGTTTAAAGGCCTCGGTGCATTAAAGGTTGCGGCAGTAATGACGGTGTTGGGCGTTTTGACCAAATACCTGGCAGCGCTGTTGACGCAAAAAACATTTCGGCTGTCGCAATTGGAGCGGGGTATGATCTATGGGCTGAGCACCGCCCGGGTAGGCGCTACGCTGGCTATTGTGTTGGTAGGCTATAATATCATCATCGGCGAAACGCCCACCGGTGAACCCATCAGGCTTTTGAATGAAGATGTATTGAACGGTACCATCATTATGATCCTCATTACCTGTACAATTTCTTCGTTTGTAGTGGAACGTACTGCACAACAACTGGCATTGCAGGAAGAAAATGTTCCCCGCGATGAAGGCGATAGCAATGAACGGATCCTGATTTCACTGGCTTATCCTGATACGGTAACCGAACTCATTGACTTTGGCATGATGCTGAAACCCCGCCATAGTAACGTGCCCGTATATGCGCTGAATATTATTTCCGATGAATCGGATAACAGTAAAACAAAAACGGTAGCAAAAAAAATGATGGACAAAGCAGTGCATCATGCTGCTGCTACGGAGCAAACCATTTTACCCCTTACCCGTTTTGATGTTAATGTAAGCAATGGCATTATTTATACGTTGAAAGAGCAAAACATTACCGACCTGATCATCGGGTTGCATCGTTCGGCCAACCAGCACAATTTCCTGGGTGCTACCGCCGATAGCATTTTGCGCCATACATCGGAAACTATTTTTATTTATAAATCGGTTCAGCCTTTCAATACACTCAAGCGCCTGGTGGTGGTGGTAACGGTGAAGGCAGAATTGGAACCGGGATTTGCACACTGGTTTTCGAAACTGACGACCATTGCCAAAGAAGCAGGCCTGCCCATTGACTTTTTTGCTACTCCCGAAACCATCAAGGAATTGCAGGACCAGCAAGCGGCGCAGAAAGCAGAAGTAAAAATATCCTGTCATGCGTTCAGCAACTGGGACGACTTTCTCATCTTTAGCCGAGAGGTTAAAAAAGACGACCTGCTGGTGATTGTGTCGTCGCGCAAAGACCATGTTTCGTACCAGCCTTCGCTGGAAAAATTGCCTTATTACCTGTCCAATTATTTTGGCTCCAACAGCTTTATCATGCTGTACCCGCAGCAGGTGGAGCGGGGTATAAAAATGGATGATGTGCAGTTTGTAGATGGCTCACTGGCCGAAACTATTTCGGACAGCGTGGCGCAGGTAAGCAAAGCCGGCCGTTTATGGAAAAGGCTGTTCCGTAAAGTGTAGTTGCTTGCTCGTTGATTGATCATTTGCCAGCAGTATTTCTTTTATAAACAAACAAATTACCAGCATTACATGGCAACGGATAAAGATGATTTTAAACCCGGCCTCATTTTGTTCGATGTGTATGAAACGCTGATGGACATGAGCAACATCCAGCGCCGCATCAATTCGGTACTGGATAGCAAACGGGGTTTTACCATTTGGTTTGAACTGCTCATGCAATACTGCTTTCTCGATAATTGCGTGGGGCAGTTTCACCCGTTCCCCGACATCTGCAAAGCCACGCTGCACATGAGTGCCAAAAGCCTGGGCAAAACCGTATCGGACCACGAGGTGGACGATATGCTGCACCTGATGAAACACCTGCCGCTGCACGATGGCGTGCCTGAAGCTTTGTCGGCGCTGAAAGATGCGGGCTACCGGCTGGCGGCACTCACCAATGCACCGGCGCAGGTGGTGCAGGAACGCATGGAACGCACCGGGTTGATTTCTTATTTCGACGGCGTAATGAGCGGGGAGGAGATCAAAAAATTCAAACCCGCCTGCGAAGTGTACCAATGGGCTGCGCAAAAAATGGCGGTACCCACCGACGATTGCCTGCTGGTAACGGCGCATCCTTGGGATGTGGCAGGAGCGCATTATGCCGGTATGAAAACGGCGTTCATTCAGCGGCCGCAGCAAATGGCTTACCCACTGGCGCCACCACCCGATTTTATAGCACCAAAGTTGCACCTGTTGGTGGAGCGTTTAGTGGTGACCGCTAGTTAGTGCCATGTTCAGTTTTGCCCGTTTATTTAAAGTACAGATTTTTTTAAAAAAAGCGGTAGTGAGCTGCTGCAACAAGTGCAGCATGACAAGCCGCGGTGTGGTTCATGCATGTAGCAGAAGAGCTATTAAAAAAGGTATTCAAATAAAAATGCCTCCCAACCGGGAGGCATTTTTGAAATCCACCAAAAAACAAACACTATGAAAAAGGCTATTTACTGCTGGTATCTTTCTCCAGGATCTCGATGTATTTTTTAGCATCGGCATTGCCCGGGTCTACCTCCAGCAATTTTTCAAAATACCCGATGGCTTCGGTGTAATCTTTCTGGCTGTTGGCCTCGTATGCCGCCAGGTAACCATAAGCTTCCACCATCCATTTCTGGTAGTTTGCATCGCTGGTGTCTTTTTGCAGCACTTCAATCAGTTGCTGGTACACGGGCACCGCCAGGCCTTCTTTCATTTCCGGATCTAGCAGGGCCTTGCTCTTGGCCAGCCAGTAATATCCAAAACTTTGCTCCGGATATTTTTGGGTGTACATGCCATAGATCGAATCGGCCATGGCATAGTCTTCGGCGCGGAAATAAGCCAGGCCGGTATTGAACAGGTCGAGGTTGGTAGCAGCATTGTTACCGGTGTAATATTGCTGCAGCCATTTGCCTTGCTCCGCATATGCTTTACGTGCACCGGCCATATCGGCCAGTTTGCGGTAATGCTGGTACCGGGCCGCCGAATCGGGCTCCAGCGCTACGGCGCGGGTAAGGTATACCGATGCCAGTGAATCTTTATCGGCGCTGTTGCCGGCCATTACAAAATCGCCCATGGCCATATAATCCTGCGCAATCACCATGCTGTCGGGGGCCTTTTCAAAATACTGGTTGAAATAAGTCAGGGCCTGAGCGGTGTCTTTCAAACCTGCATAGCTATAACCAATCAGTTTGAAGATTCTTGGCTGCACGGCATCCCCTTCCTGCCCGATCAAACCTTTTGCTTTGGCAATGGCCTCGTTGTATTCTTTATTGAGGTACAACAGGTCGGCAAGGTCGTATTGGTTAGCCACCGAAGTATCGGTGTTGGACAGGAAACGGTTGTAGTATTCCTTTGCTTTGGCCGGGTTGCGGGCAAATTCGTAGGCATACAGTTTTTCCAGCGCAGGCCCGTAATTAGGATCTGCGGCCAGTGCATTTTCAAAATGCTGCACATACATTTCGGCATTTTTCTGCGATAAGAAAATGTCGCCTAACTGGTAATGTGCCCGTGCATGTTTAGCATCTTTTGCAATGGCTTCCTGGTACATCTGGAAGGCCTCACCGCTCTTGCCCAGTTTGCGGTACGCATCGCCCAACAGGGTGTACAGTGCTGCATCGCGTTTGTCGCGTTTGATGGCTTTTTGCAACAGGTCGGCAGCCACGGCCGCATCACCGCCTTCTGCCTGTAAGTGTGCAGCGGCAACGGCTTTTAATACGGCAGCATCCTTCTGTTTTGTTTTATTCAATGCCTGCTCAAAATAGTAAGTGGCACTGTCTTTTTTAGCGGCATCCAGCAGCGCAGCACCCTTAGCTACCTGGAACATGGGCTGACCGGCCACGCTTTGTGGCGCAGCAGCCAATGCCCCGTTTGCTGCCGCAGTGCTGTCCTGTGCCAGCAAGGCCTGCGTCAGTCCCAGCCATGCTTCGCCATTTTCGGGCTGTTGCGCCGTTATTTGGCTAAACGCATCCCGGGCGCTTTGGTAGCGTTCGTAATACAGGCTTTTATTCGCATCCTCGATGTTTTGGGCCAGCACCGGTCCTGTAATCAGGAGCAATGCACCCAGTGTGGTGGTTAGTTTATTCATAATGTTGTTGTTTTTCTGTTGTTGTTATAATTGGCCGGCGCACCGCCAGCACCTCAACCTTTGAATGAGCCGGTAGAGCATCCTGGATAGGGCGGTTCCAGAAATCCAGCCCCGTTTCATTTTCGGGGTAAACCAGCACCAGGTCGGCATCAATGCGGGCTGCAAACCGCAGCAGTTGTTTTGCCCCCGGCTTGCCTTCCAGCAGTGTAAATTCAACCGGGCAGAGCAGGGATTTTTGCACCCACTCGTACAGGTGGAGCAGCGTGTTGGTGGCTTTTTTTGAAATAGCCGCACCGCTGCCAAATGCCACCAGGTGTACCATGGGCCGCAGCCTGCCGCACAGCGCGGTAAGCGTTTGCATTTTTGTTTCGGGCAGCGAATCGGACACCGGCACCACGATGGTTTTAATAGGCTGGTGCAGCGAGCCCGGCCTTGCGGTGAGCACCGGTATGCCCGATGTAGCTGCCAGCTTAGAAGGGTTGACAGCACCAATGAGTCGCGGCCATTTGTGCGGCGTCCGTTTGCCTATCACAATCAGGTCGGCATTAACGGCTGCTGCTGTGGCCACGATGCTTTTTTGCACGTTGGTTGCCCATTTTAAAATGCTGTGCACCGTAACTCCGGGTGTCGATTCTTCCAGCAAGCCTTTCCATGTGGCCAGCTTTTGCGCCATTTGTTTGTTGGCTGCAGCATTTTGCCGCCACAACAATTGCTGCACATGTAGCAGGTGCAGTGTGCCACCGCTTTTGTCCACCACATCCAGCGCACGGGCTATTGCTACCTCAGTATTCTGGGTGAAATCAACCGGTATTAATATGTTGCTGAATGTTTGCTGCATCACGTTCACGAAGCTACCACCGGGGTATTAGGCCGGCATTAATAAGAAATTAGAATAACATTAGAATGGAGTAGCAGCAGCCCTGGGGCTTAATTTGCAATACGATTATATACACCTTAAATTTTAGTGCATGGAGGAACGCAGCATACTGTTGGTGGAAGACGAAAAAAAGATTGCCGATACCCTGCGCATGGGGCTCGAAGAAGCGGGCTTCCAGGCCGATGCGGCGTATGACGGCAACATTGGCTGGCGCATGTTTGAGCAAGGCAGCTACAACCTGGTGGTGCTCGATATCAACCTGCCCGGCATGAACGGTTATGAGTTGTGCACCCGCATCAGGGCCCGCGACCAGCACACACCCATCATTATGCTTACGGCTTTGAGTGCATTGAATGATAAGATTGAAGGGTACGATGCCGGTGCCGATGATTACATCATTAAGCCGTTTGAGTTTCGGGAACTGCTGATGAAAATAAGGGTGTTGCTCAAACGCACCATCAACCAGCAGGTGCCCACGGGTACGGTATTGAAAGCGGCCGACTTGGAGCTGAACGTGGAAAGCAAGGAAGTAAAACGCGATGGTAAAAAAATACAGCTCACCGCTAAAGAGTTTCAACTGCTCGAATACCTGCTGCGCAATAAAAACCGCGTCGTATCTCGGGCCGACCTCGCCATCAATGTTTGGGATATTGATTTTGATACGCATACCAACGTGATTGATGTGTACATCAATTACCTGCGCAACAAAGTGGACAAACCTTTTGATACCCGCCTCATCGAAACACAGGTGGGCATGGGCTATATTTTAAAAGATCATTCATAACATGCCGGTACGCCTCAGGATCACGCTGATATTTTCGCTGGTGGTGCTGGCCATCCTGGCCATGATGTGTTCGGGTATTTATTATTATTCGTACCAAACCCGCATTGCTAACATCAAAACACGGCTCACCAACCGCGCCATCACCACGGCACGGCTGCTTAGCCAGCACGAGCTGTTCGATAGAAGCCTCATCCAGCGCATTGATGCAGCCACCACTATTTCGCTGGCCAATAAAACACTGGTGGCGTACAACAGCAAGGACAAGCGGGTGTATCAATACAGCGATGTGCCCGGCGATACGTTAGCTATCAGCGCAGCGCAAATAGACCAGGTGCGGCAAAAGGGCAAGATTTTTTTTGAAACGGGCGGCAAGGAAGCGGTAGGCCATCATTACAAAACGGTTGGTGGCGACATTGTTGTTTTTGCCGCAGCCGAAGACCGCGTGGGCCGCGAAAGCCTGCGCCAGTTGGGCAACATCTTGCTGGCCGGTTTTTTAGCAGGCAATATACTGGTGCTCATCAGCGGGTACTTTTTTTCGCGCAGCCTGCTGGTGCCGCTCAAACGCATTTCCAATGATGTGCGGGATATTTCGGCGCAAAACCTGGCCCGCCGCATCGATACCGGTGCATCAAACGACGAATGGCACCAGCTGGCGGCCACACTCAATTCGCTGCTCGACCGGCTGCAGGAAAGCTTTGAAATGCAGCGCCGTTTTATTGCCAATGCATCACATGAATTGTCTACGCCGTTAACCGCCATTTCCAGCCAGTTGGAAATTTCGCTTAGCCGTGAACGTGATGCCGAAAGTTATCGCAGCGTCATGTTCTCCATTTTCCAGGATGTGCAGCACCTGTGTAAGCTCACACAGGCCCTGCTGGAGTTTGCCAAAGCATCGGGCAACCCCGGCGGGCTGGAGATCACGCTGATCCGCATGGACGAAATTATTTTGCGGCTGCCTGCGGAAGCCACGGCCATTCACCCCGATTACACGGTGCGAATTGATTTTGAAAACCTGCCCGAGGAAGAAGAATATTTATTGGTGTTTGGCAACGAGCCGCTGCTGTTTACCGCCATTAAAAATATAGTGCTCAACGCATGCAAATATTCGCCGCAGCATAACGCCAACGTGGTGCTGGCAACAGAGGCGCAGCAGTACATCATCATCACCATCAAAGACGAAGGACCCGGCATAAAAGCGGAGGAGTTGGGCCAGATTTTCCAGCCTTTTTACCGGGCCGGTGGCGCACAGCCGGCAACGGGTTTTGGATTGGGGCTATCGCTGGCCGATCGCATCATTAAACTGCACAAAGGCACCATCGCTGTTGCGTCCAAAGAGGGCAGGGGCACTACGTTTACCATCCGCCTGCCGGGCGCATCCACGCTCAAAAAGCTGTAGATTTTAATGCTATTCTAATGTAATAAACGCGGCCAGCGCCGGATAATGGCGGAACTTGCAGGCATTGGTTGTGGCGCGTGGTATAGTGCTGAACTTTTGTGATCGCTGATTGAATACCCGCCCATAGTTAGTTACACACATAAACAGGCCCATACCTTGAAGCAGCGGGTTGTTGTGCATGCAACCTGTCTGCTTTTCGGTACGGTTTCGTTCTTGCATTGCAATAGCATTTGTTCGTGGCACTTGTGCCCTTACACTTCACCCTTATCCTTACGTTACACCTGTGTCGTTGACTGCGTTGGTGCCGTTTTTTTGTAAAAAAACAACGACTGCGCTGTGCCCAAATCGGCCATTACTGCCCGCATGAGCTATGATTGGTGATGCAAGGTTTTTAATTTAATGAAAACCTTGTGTATGAAACCAACGCTACTTTGCTGCATGGCCCTGCTGGCATCGGCTTTCGGATGGGCCCAGTTTTCATTGCTGCTGCAGATCGGGTTTGAACGATCGAACACATCATTGGCAGCTAATTCATTTTCCGGTACTCATGTAGCCACACACCTGCGGGCCAGCTTAAAAGCCGACTTTCGTTTTAAGGGCGGGCACGGCCCATTTATCAACGTAGGTACAGCACCTGCGCCGGTCGGCTTCCTGTTCCATAACGATGGTACATTGGCTGCCGCCCAACCCGAAAAGGCTGGCAACCTGCAACTGAGAATGGAAGCCGGATACCAATATACCAGCAAACCCATACGGCTGGGTAAAGGCAGCACCGTTACCGTTGCAAAACCTTCAGCAAATAAAACATAAACTTACGGCCAACGCAAAAGCTGCGGCAGCAGTTATTACCGCCCGTCGTGCGGCGATAAAAAAGTTTTGGCAAAACAAGCCCCGGCAAAAAAAGCCTGGAATGTGCAACTGCAGCCGTCGCTGGCACTGGCTTACCTGTCGGGTAATAACCCCACGCTGGTGCGGCATTCGGATGCCTACCGCTATTTTGCCGATGCATGGAACACGGCGCTGGTGCCGGCCATGGGCGTAAGTTTTGGCAAAGGGCAGCAACAACTTTTTACCCTCACCGTGTTCTACACCCGTCCGCTTGATATGGCATCGGAAGAAGTTACCAGTGTTTCGGGTGGCAAGCCGGTGGTTACGGCAATGAACCCAAAAGCATCGGCGTGGGGCATGACGCTGGGTGTGCCGATTAGCCTGGGGAAGAAGCCTGCGGCTAAATCTATAATGCAGCCCAATTTGCAACAAAAGGCTGCACCACAACAGTTCTATTATAGGAAATGCACGAGGACGGTGCGGTTGTAAGGTTGCTTGAATTTATAGCCAAACCCCTCTTGTGTAGCGGGGTCTGGTTTTGATGCACTAGCGTTTGCTTTTACTTTTTTGCTCCTGCAAAAAAGTAACAAAAAAGCAGGCCCGGAATCAAATGACAGCCTGATTCCGGGTTAGCGCCTTGATGAAGCTGTGGTGCTACTGTGGTGAAGGGCAGTCGATCATTGTCCGACAATTTTAGCCGGCTTAACCTTTCATCGCCTTTGTGTTTGGACTTGCGCATTTTCGAAAACACCGTGAGTATTTGGTGCAAACATTTGGATGACTAAATCCCAAACATTTTTCAATAGCTACAATTACCAACTCCCTATTTTTCGCGATGCATGCCTATTTAAAATTTTCGCCTGTGCATTCCTGCTAGCCTTTTCTTCATTCATCTTTTACTTCCATCCAAACCGGGCAGTGGTCGCTGCTCTTTTCCCATCCACGTATATGGCGGTCGACGCCGGCGCCTGTGAGGCGGCTGGCCAGTTGTGGGTTGAGCAACAAGTGATCGATGCGCAGGCCTGCATTGCGGCCAAAGGCATTGCGGAAATAGTCGTAATAGGTATAGATGGTTTCACCGGGGTACAGGTGACGCAGGGCATCCGTCCAGCCCTGCTGCAACAGTGTTTGGAAAGCGGCACGGCTTTCGGGCCGGAACAGGGCATCTTCCACCCAGCGTTCGGGGCGGTACACATCGGCCTCAGTGGGAATAATATTGTAATCGCCGGCCAGCACCACCGGCCGATCGGATTGCACCAATGCAGCCGCATGCCGCTCGAAATGCGCCAACCAATCCAGCTTGTAGTCGAACTTGGGGCCCGGTGCCGGGTTGCCGTTGGGCAGGTACAATCCACCAATGGTGATGCCGCCCACTACTGCTTGTATGTAGCGACTTTGTTCATCCCCATCATTGCCGGGCAGGCCCGTTTGCACCGATTCGATGGGCAGGTTGCGCGAAAGTATGGCCACGCCATTCCAGCTTTTCTGCCCCAGCCAGGCCGCAGAATAACCGGCATCCTTAAGCGCAGTTTCGGGAAACTTTTCCTGCGGTGCTTTCAACTCCTGTAGGCAAACGGCATCGGGTGCTGTTTCTTCCAGCCAGCGCAGCAGCACCGGCAGCCGTGCCGATATGCCGTTGACATTGTAAGTAGCAATTTTCATGAATGGTTCAATTGGATGGTACAAATATGCAAAAACAGTGCTGGCGAAAATCGTGTTCGATTTAAATACCGAAGAGGGTATTTGTGTGCCGTAATAAAAGCAGGCATGAAGTGTTTGAGTACATAATATTACATATTGGATGGGTGCAACCAGTATGCGCTTAAAATGCCGAATAATAATCCACAGGTCTTCATCACAGTAGCACTACAGCCCCATCAAGGCGCAATCCCGAGATCAGGGTGTCATTTGATCTCGGGCCTGCTTTTTTGTTACTTTTTTGCAGGAGCAAAAAAGTAAACGCAAACTTTTAATGAAATAAAAAGACAACTGAATATTTAGCAAGATGAGATTTGATAAAATCACATCACCCACCTACTCATACCTTCCCACATCCAATCCCAACTCACCTGCAATTTCCCGGATCAGCTGCTGCCGGTACCGCGGCAAATTCCGCAATGGCATAGCGCCCTTTACAATATCGTTGACCATTTTATTGCTTAAAAGCAACACGGTGGTGTGCTGGCCAAACCGCTGCACCAGGGCCTGTTGGATCGGCGCAAAAAGATGGTCGCGGTCGTGGGCAGCCTGGCGGATGACGGCATGCTGCTCCGGCGTGAGCCGTGGCCGGCCCGGTGGCTCGTCGGACAGGTTTTGATCTTCGGCGGCTTCCTTCAACCGGCGCAGTTGTTGCGCCAGCTGCGTGGCAAACCGGCCGTTGCGGTAGCGCGGGTGCACGCTGGTTTCGTACGGAATATCCTGCGCTTGTATTTTGCCCGTTACCAGGTCACGCACCAGCTCTTCGCCAATTACCTGGTAAGCGGGTTTGCCCATGCCGCGGGCCAGCTCATCGCGGTAGCGCAACAGCTCGTTGGTGATGTATTGCTCCAGCGGGCTGAGGTAGAGCAGGTCGGCGGGTTTTAAAAAACTGGTTTTGGTACCATTGCCATGAATGGTGGTGCTGAGCAACTCCTGTTCTTCCTGCACATACGGCAGCACGCCACGTTCCTCTGCTTCCTTTTCCAGCAACGCTTTCAGCGGGTGCAGCCACAGCACATCGTCGGCGGCATATTGCACCTGCTCATCCGACAGCGGGCGGCGCAGCCAGTTGCTTTTCTGCTGTTTTTTATCCATTTGGAACTGCAGCTTATCGCGCAGCAGCGCCGTTAGCGACGATTGCTCGTAGTTGAGCAGCCGTGCCGCCACTTCGGTATCAAACAGGTTTTTGGGATAGCAGCCCAGGCTGTGCAGCAGGCGCAGGTCTTCGCCGGGGGCATGCACAATTTTTTGGATGGCCGGCTGTTCAAACAGCACATACAATTCGGCAAGGTCGAGGCCGGCAAGCGGGTCGATGACATAGCAGGCCTGCGGCGTGGCTACCTGCACCAGGCAAAGCGTAACGCCGTAGCCATAGCGGTTGTTGTCGAATTCGAGATCAAAGGCCAGGGTATTGCTTTGTGCCAGTTGTTGCAGGCAGGGTGCCAACAGGTGTGGCTGGTCGATATAGTGAACCGGTTGCGTGCCGGCTGTGGGAAAGGGCAATGGTCAAATTTATTAGAACGCAAAAATAGGGGATTCGCTACATGTGTGGCGGGCGGAGCGGCTTGTGAAAGCGCTTGCTGGTTGAAGGGGCCTTTGTCGATTTTTGTACAAGGCAACTTTTCGGCTGTTACAATTGCATGGCCGCTTCGATGCTGTCTTTCAGGGCACCGGAGGCTTCGTCGAACAGGGTGTCTTTTACTTTCTTAGACGCGTTGTTGTCGTTCGATTTTTTGATGGTGGCGCGGATGGGGTCCAGCGTATCAAACAGGGGGTTTACTTCAGCGCCGTAGCGTTCGTCGGCTTCCAGTTCTTTCAGTACGTCTTCGTAAGCATCTACAATGCTGTAAATTTCTTTCACATTGTCCGGCGTGTGGCGCCGTGGTATGCGGTTGAAGAGGTCGCGGAGTTTTTCGTGGTTTTCGTTCATGGGGGTTTTGGGGGTTTGTATAAATGTAGGGGAAAGGGGCGGATGCGCATAAAGGATTGTTGCTGTTTTGTGTCGTGGAATTTTTGGGATGTTGTAGGGCGTAGCGTCCTTCTTGGTTGTTGGTTTTTGCTTTTACTTTTTTGCTCCTGCAAAAAAGTAACAAAAAAGCAGGCCCGAGATCAAATGACAGCCTGATCTCGGGATAACGCCTTGATGGAGCTTTGGTACTACTGTGGTGAAGGGCAGCAGAGCATTGTTCGGCAATTAGAAACACAGGCGTTTCATGGCGTTGTGTCACGAATAATATGATCACCCTCTACATTGCATTTGCTAATGTTTTGGGTCAAATTTTAAATTAAGACCGGGATCAAAGCTGTGCAAAATGGTGATTGCATCGTTGCATTTTTCCTTTTTTTCCTAAACAATTTTCAACCATTTTTCCCGCCCAATTGCGCTTTGCCTCTATTTTGCGCTCTCCCTCTTATTGATGGGTTTGAAAAAATCTGTATCTTGGCTGCAGACCAAAACACTCATCATGCTTGCCGATCTGCTCAGGTGGTTGCTTCAGTTACAGGGGTTTGAGCTTATCCTCTGGTGTATTGCACTCCTTTTTTCCCTCCTGTTTTTAGTCCAAACAATCATATCCTTTTTCATTGGTGGCGACAGTTCCGATTTTGATGGCGACACCGACGGCGATGCCACTTCGTTTTTTACGGTGCGCAACCTCATTGTGTTCTTTACCATGTTTGGCTGGAGCGGGCTGGCGGCCTACAAAGCCGGCTTGCACCCTGCGCTGGTTGTGCTCATTGCCTTGCTGGCCGGTACGGCCATGGTGGCCTTGCTGCTGCTCATTATGAAACGGGCTGCAGGCATGCGCCAAAGCGGTACGCTGCAACTAAAAAACGCAGTGAGCCAGGTGGGCGAAACCTACCTGCGCATCCCCGCCGGCCGCAGCGGCATGGGCAAAGTGCAGGTGCAAGTGCAGGGCCGCCTGGTGGAACTCGATGCCATGACCGACGACCCCGCCGACATTGCCTCGGGCCGCCCCATTAAAGTGGTGAGCACCCTTAATGAACGCATTTTGATTGTGACGTCTGCGCTGAGCTGAAGCGGCGTGAAACGTGAACCGTCAATCGTGAATCGTGAATGGTGAATGAGGAAATTATTGATTACTGATTATTAATTATTGGTTTAGAAATAATCACTGTTGGCTTCAATAATCAATAATCCAATAACCACTCCCAACTCCCAACCATCATCCACCATCAATCATCCACCATCTCCTAACTATCAACTACTAACTCCCAACTAACATGTCCTACCTACTCATCGTCGTCGCTGTTGCGGTAATTTTCATTTTTATCCTCGTGCTGTCCATGATCAGCCGGTACAAACGTTGCCCTTCCGATAAGGTGCTGGTGGTGTATGGCAAAGTGGGCAAAGGTACCGAAGGCAACCTCAGTGCCAAATGTATCCACGGCGGCGCCGCCTTTGTGTGGCCCGTGATCCAGGACTTTGCCTTTATGGACCTCACGCCGATGTCCATTGAAGTAAACCTCACCAAGGCGCTGAGCAAACAAAATATCCGCGTGGATGTGCCGTCCAAGTTTACCGTGGGCATAAGCACCGAACCAGGGGTGATGGAGAATGCCGCCGAACGCCTGCTGGGCCTGCAGCCTGCCGATATCCATTCGCTGGCCAACGACATTATCCTGGGCCAGATGCGCCTGGTAGTGGCCATGATGGACATCGAGGAGATCAACAACAACCGCGATAAGTTTTTAAGCAACGTGGCCTCCAACGTGGAAGCGGAGCTGAAAAAGATCGGCCTGAAACTGATCAACGTAAACATCACCGACATTAAGGACGAAAGCGGTTATATAGAAGCGTTAGGCAAGGAAGCCGCGGCCAAGGCCATCAACGAAGCCAAGAAAAGCGTGGCCGAGCAGGACAAAGTAGGTGAAACCGGAAAGGCATCGGCCGAGCGGGAAAAAGACATCATCATCCAGCAAACGCAAAAAGACCGCGATGTGCAGATTGCCGAAACGCAGCGCGACCGCGACTCGCAGATTGCCCTGGCCGTTAAAGACCGCGAAGTGATTATTGCCTCGGCCAAACGCGACGAGCAAATTGGTAAAGTAGAAGCCGAACGGGATACGCGGATCAAAACCGCCGAAGCCAATGCCATTGCGGTGCAGGGCGAAAACCTTTCCCGCATACAGATTGCCGCCTCCGAAGCCGACCGCCGCGAACGGGAAGCCGAAGCCAACAAGCGGGCCATTGCCGCTGAAAAAGTGCAGTCGGCAAAGGCGCTGGAAGAAGCCTACTCCGCAGAGCGCCGCGCCGAGGAAGCCCGTGCCGAGCGGGAACGTGCTGCGCAAAATGCCAACATTGTAGTAAGTGCCGAAATAGCCAAGCAAAGGGCCATCATTGAAGCGCAGGCCGAGGCCGAACGCATCCGCGAAAAAGCCAAGGGCGAAGCCGATGCCATATATGCAAAGCTGGAAGCCGAAGCCCGTGGTATGTACGAGATGCTGACGAAGCAGGCCGAGGGGCTGGACCGCATTGTAAAGGCCGCCGGCAACAACCCCAAAGATGCCGTGCTGCTGCTGATATCCGACAAACTGCCCGAACTGGTGAAGATGCAGACCGAAGCGATCAAGAACCTGAAAATAGACAAGGTAACCGTTTGGGAAAACGGCGGTGGTGGCGATGGCAAAAACGCTACGGCCAATTTTGTATCCGGCCTGTACAAAGCCGTGCCGCCACTGAAAGATATGTTTGATATGGCAGGCATGGGATTGCCGGAGTATTTGGGAACGACTGCGAAAGAGGTGAAAGGGGAAGAAGGAGAGAAGGAGAAGGGGTTGGAGTTGTTGGGGTAGGAAAAAATATTCCCTAAATGACAATGTAAATTAAATCTGTTACTACAATGTTTGAATTGTCGAAATTTTTGCGAAGCCGTATTGCTTAGTATTTCAAGTTTGAAATTTCTTAACTGTTTACAGCCCGGGTCTCAAAATGAGATAAAATACAAATTAAAATTGGGCAAATCAAAATCAACTTCTGTCTGAATACAATAATTACTTGTAAAACTTCCTTAACAAAACTTCCAGTTATGACGCCACTTGACCAATCACTTACAGCTTTTGAAGATTATAAGAGAAATCTTACTGTTCTCACGGGTGAGGATATCAGCGAATCAGATACGAGATCTAAATTGATAGACTATCTTTTAATTAAAGTACTAGGTTGGACTGAAGAGGATATTCGACGTGAAGGTCATGTGGATTCCGGATATTATGATTATAAAATATCAATTCCAGGTATTCACTTTATAGTTGAAGCAAAAAGACAATTCAAGGAATTTTCTTTACCCAAAAATCACAAAAAAGCCTCATTAAAAGCTTTATATAAAAGTAATAAGGCTTTGATAGATCAAATAAGAAACTACGGATTAGATGTCGGTATACCGTACGGGATACTTACAAATGGTTATCAAATTATATTGTTAAAGGTGTTCAATACAGATGGCACATCTTGGATGGAAAATCAATGCCTCATTTTCGACGGTGTAGATGATATAGAAAGGCGTTTTGTCGAATTTTTTGAAAATATATCGCGTTTTGCCATCATAAATTACGGGGGATTTAAGTTTGACCTTCCAATCTCTAACATTGATTCTCGTACAATTCTAAATTCAATCGTCGACAAGGATAAAGAGCTTATTAGAAACTCACTTAGTGCAAGTATTACACCTATAATTGATAAAATATTCGGTGAAATATTTAGTGAAGAAAGAGAAGACGATGAAGAATTTATCAAAAGGTGTTTCGTAGAAAACGAAGAGACGAAGAAGAATAAAAGCGAAATAGAAAGACTTTTTGGTGACTATGCACCGCAATTAAATAATGTCATTCCGGCAATAAATAGTATTAGCATTGCGAATCAAATTAAAGATGAAATTGATGATGATGAGATAAATGTTAAGAATAATTATCCTCCAAAACCGATAATACTTATAGGCTCTAAGGGCGCAGGTAAGACGACATTTATCAACCATTTGTTCAAGTATAGACTGGAAGACGAAGAGCTAGAAAATCATTTTATTATTTATATAGATTTTCGAAAATTTTTTGAGGGGAGGTCATTTTTTGAACCAAAAGAAATAGCCGAAGAGATCCTTGAAAGTATTTACAATAAATATGATGATTTAGCACTTCACTCTATGAAGGTGCTTAAGCGAATTTATTTTAAAGAAATTAGACGTAATGATGAAAGCATTTGGGAGTATGATAAATTTAATAACAGTGGGGCATATAATGATAAGTTAGCTGTTTTTCTTGAGCAGAGTAAAAGCGATCCATTTTCCCACTTGGAAAAACTTTCTAAATATCTCATTCGAGAACGCCGAAAACGATTAATTGTAATAATAGATAACGCGGATCAATTCAAAGATCCAATCCAAGAACAACTATTTCTTTTCGCACATTCATTGACAAAATCAACCCTGTGTGGAACTGTAATTTCATTGCGGGAGGGGTATTATTATCGATGGCAGAATTCACCGCCCTTTGATGCATATGAGAGCAATGTTTACCATATCACCGCGCCAAAGTATTCCGAGGTATTACAGAAAAGGATCGATTTCGCTATCGAAAAGGCTGCTGCTTTAGATAAAAAAGTCAAAGGTTCAAATCAAAAGGGAATCAACTTTGAATTTTCTTCAGAATACATCGTGGCGTTCTTGTCAGGGTTGAAAAATTCCATATTTTCAGAGGAAAACACAGGCTTAATTGACTTCTTAAATTTTACGACGTACCCAAATATCAGAGAGGGACTTAGGATTTTTAAATCATTTCTTACTTCAGGACACACCAATGTTGATGAATATATTTTGAGAGAAAAATATAGGAGCCAGCAACGAAGTTCACATTCTACAATTCCGATTCACGAATTTTTTAAGTCAATAGCTTTAAGAAACAGACATTACTACAATTCAGAAATAAGTATAGTTTATAATTTATTCACCCCTCCGGTTGATTCAACAGATCATTTTGTCAAGTTGTACATTCTTAGAGATCTCGAGGAGGCAATTAGGTTGCGTAGTTATACTGAAAAGCTTATAAGCCATAAAGTGATAGTTGAAAAGCTTAGTGCGCTAGGCTATAGAATTAATACAATTAATTCCGCTTTGACTAGTCTGATAAAATCTTCTTTGATCGAGACGGATGAGCAATTGTCCGATGTTGACTGGGTAGACCTACCAAACGAATTCAATATCTCGTTGACCGCCAAGGGGCACTACTATTTAAAGCAGATAATATATTGGTTCCACTACCTTGACCTAGTTCTCCAAGATACTCCCATATTCGATTCAAACGAGTTTGAAAATATTGTCAGCTCTTTCCCATTTTCAAGTGAAAAGGGAAAACGCAACATGTTCGGTAGAAAGGATTCTGTTCACAAGTTTTTGAATTATCTTAAATTAATGGAATCAAAACAATCGAGTCAAACGAGAGCCGTTTATGGGAACTTAGTTGATGAAATAATTGCTAGGGTTGTAGGAGTTGGGTTCTTGAAAAATTCACAGGATTCGCCAGTCAAAACAGAATAAAGCTTGGTTCGTATCGTGGAATTTAGATGAAATTTAAATTCCAACGATTAGAACTTTTTGTCGAAATTTTTATTAAGTTTAATTATCCTAAACATTGGGTAGAAGTATTATAAACTAAAAGATCAAATATGTTGTAACCTGCTGTTCGATCTTAACTCATTACCTCCCACTGATTTATAAATATTGTTATTTATTAATCAGTGGGTTTTTGCTTTTATTCAGTTTAAGGTCTTTTCAGATTTGTCCAACATTAAAGCTGCAGGCGATATTCAAGGCCACCAAAGGAAACCAAAAGCAAAATGGTGATCATTCCCGCTTTGTCATCAACCTCTTTTGGCGAACGCCGAGGCTTTTAATGGACTGCTGCAACTTTCCATCACTACACACTAAAAGCGGCGAGGCCAAACGCAGCTTTTTCCACCCGATTTGTTTAATTTAGTGCTACCCATCATTTCAACCACCTAACTGCCCATGTCAACCGAAAGTCTCTACCTGGTCATGCTGCTGGCCTACATCATTGCAGGCTATTTCATTGCAAAAATCCCTGGCGCCAAACGCCGCATTGACTTCCGTTGGACGCTGTTTTTCTCCATCCTGTTTTCGCCCATTGCGGGTTATTTGTTTACCACTATGAGCCCACTATTGAGCAAGCTGCCACCCGATGATCCAAGAGACAAATGGGGCAATATCCTGTTGTGCATCGGTGGCTGCATTTATGCCCTCTACACCGCGGGCACCCAGCCCGATCCGGCTGTGGGTTTGCTGTCGGTGGTAGGGCATATGGGTTTTGTGTATTATATAGCCACCCGCAGTGCCCGCAATAAAAAGCTGTACAACCTATTTGCGGCGCAACAGCACCACACCCGCAATGGCAACAGTGTGCCTGGTTCGCTTCCAGTATGATCTACATAAACGAATGACAAACCAAAGCAATAATTCCAACTGTATATGAGAACTTTTACTGCATTGATGATCTGCGCCATTTTGTTAAGTGCATGTTCTGCTAACAAGCGGGCACAAGGCGCTAAAGCAACCGAAGCTACATCCGGTAATACCAGAACAAAGGAGGTGGTTTTTTTAGATGAACAATCGTACAAGCTCGAAGAACTTGCAACCGATAAGACCTATGGTTACAGCCAATCCAACCCCGTAAAAGTGGGTGGCAAGTTCCTGAGTGGCGTGGCCAATGAAAGAAGGTTTTTGAACGGTCTTGCTGGTCCTGGCGGCGAACAGGTCCAATACAAAAGAAGGGGTAGTTGCTGTGGCTTTAAAACGCCGAACGGTTTTGATAATGTTGGTATGCTCGACATCTACAAAGTGTATTGGGAAGGGTGTAAGGATACGGCCATTTTATACCTCAATATGTACGACGAAGGCGACCTGCAAGTGCCTGTTGGCTTGAAGCCACGGAGTTAAGTTCGCGGTCCGCTTGGGGTCTTCGCTGCAGCCCTGTGCAACGCAAAAGCGCATCAGCCAACAACGCCGCAGCGTAAGGATGCACAAACAATATTTAAGCATAGCAACCAACTACTCGTTCCATAAAAAAACAGGCTTATGAAAACTTACTTCGTTTTTGTTTTGGTGCTGCTGGTAAAAGCGGTGGCCGGTCAGAATGCCCCGGAAATTGTCATCCCCGTAGGCGCCGTCGTGTCGGAAGTATTGACGCCGGAAAAGATCTACCAGCACCCGAAGTTTACAGTGGGCAAGGTTTTGTACCGCAATGGCACCGAAACTGAAGCGCTGCTCAATTACAACAACCTGAGTGGCAACCTCGAATTTGTCGGGCCGAAAGGCGATACGTTGGTCATTGGTAAAGAACTGCTGGCCACTATTGACAGAATTGTGGTGGATAGCCATACTTATTTTTACCAGGATGTATACTATGAACTGGTATCGGAACATGCGTTTGGTAAACTGTTAAAACAACAGGTGTACCTCCTCACCAACCGCGAAAAGATGGGCGCTTACAACCAATTTACTTCGCTGTCGGCCATCTCATCGTACGATAATTTAACCGACCGCACCGGCGGTGTATCGCGCAGCCTGAAGGTGAATGAAAAAATTACGCTGACGCTGCGGTCGCAATATTTTTTTGCGGATGCGCAGGGGCGCTATTTACCGGCTACGAAAAAGAATCTGTCCAAAGCGTTTCCTTCCAGGACGGCGCAGATTGATCGGTACCTGAGCCAACATGATGTTGACTTTAGAAATGTTGCGGACTTGACAGCGTTGTTTTCATCGCTTAAGTAATGTGTCTGGTGGGTTGCCCGGGGTCTCGCCACAGGGCTATGCACAAGGCCTCCAGCGAAGACCCCGGGCGGACATATGAGACCCCGGGCGGAAAAGGCCAGTATCATGCCTTGCTGACTTTTTGCCAAATGGCAAATAGGGCAGCCCCAACTTCGGCTAACTTGCAAACATGAATGCCTTTATCAATTACGTGCTGCAGTTTGGCAACCTCAACCACCAACAAACCGAGCTGATCACCAGCAAATCATTTGTGCTGGAGCTGCGCAAGGACCAGTATTTTTCCGAAGCAGGCAAGATTTCCCGGCAGGTTGGTTTTGTACTGGAAGGCGTGGTGCGGGTATGTTATTACAACAACAAGGGCGAAGAGATCACCAAGTATTTTATCGACGAAAACAATCTTGTGGTCGACATTGAGAGCTTCGACAACGAGATTTGCTCCTCGGCGTATGTGCAGGCCATTACCGATTGTACGCTGCTTTGTTTTAATAAAAGGGACTGGCAGGAACTGCTCAATACCATCATTGGCTGGGATGCCATGGTACACCGCATGGTGGCCAAAGCCCTGATCCAGAAAGTAGAGCGCAGAAGCCCGCTGGTAACCGAAGATGCTACGGAGCGCTACCTGAAGTTCCTCGAAATTTATCCCAACATCGTGAACCGTGTGCCGCTGGCATACATCGCTTCTTACCTGGGCATTACCCAATCATCACTCAGCCGCATCCGAAAAAATATACAGTAAACCGCTTTTTGCCAAATGGCAAACGATTCCATTTTTGCGCAGCTCATTTTTGTGCCCTAATAAAAACAAGCAACAATGAAAACAATATTGATTACCGGGGCAAACAGGAGCATTGGATTTGAGGCGGTCAGGCAACTGTTGCAACAAGGCTATTATGTTTATTTAGGAAGCCGCAGTTTGGAAAACGGGCAGCAAGCGGTGGCGGCATTGCAAGCCGAAGGGCTGAACAATGTAACCGCCATTGAATTGGATGTAACCAACGACCAATCGGTGGCTGCGGCACGGGCAACCATTGGTGCACAAACACCGGTGCTGGATGTGCTGATCAACAATGCAGGCATCAGCGGTGTGATGCCGCAAAAAGCGTTGGACGCTTCCATCGACAATTTCAAACAAGTGTATGAAACAAATGTGTTTGGCGTGGTGCGGGTAACGCAGGCATTTTTTGATCTGTTGCAAAAATCCCCCGAGCCAAGGATTGTGAATGTGAGCTCCAGCGTGGGTTCGCTATCGCTGCAAAGCAATCCCGCGTGGCCGTTTTACCACCATGCAAAGTTTGCTGTTTATTCTTCTTCCAAATCGGCCTTGAATATGTACACCGTTACGCTTGCTTACGAGCTGCGGGATACAGCGTTTAAAGTAAACGTGGTGGACCCGGGCTATACCAAAACCGATTTCAACAACCACCAGGGAACCGGCACCGTTGAAGACGCCGCGGCCCGTGTGGTGAAGTATGCCCTCATTGACCAGAGCGGCCCGACGGGACAATACTTTAGTGAAGAAACCAACCCCGAAACCGGAGCTATTCCATGGTAGGAGTGCGGCAACAACTGGACAAATAGGTGGTCAAAAAGTAATCGCCTTAACCGTAGGATTAAAAAACATAAAAGCCGGTCTCAAACTAATGAGACCGGCTTTTTTATTAGTTGTCCGCCCCGGGTCTTCGCTGCAGGCGAAGTGCATAGCCTGTGGCGAGACCCCGTAGAAATTGGAAACCTCCAATTCCGCAGGCATAGTACTATTTGATCACAAATCCACCGCTTGCCTGCATTTCTATTTCCACTGCGCCGTTTTTATCTACGATTACTTCTTTCATAATGGGCGCTTTGCTAGCATCATCGCCATACAACCGCACCTTCTTGCCCGCAAGCATAGGCAGGTTCAGCTTTAATTTGAGCGGCTCTTTGCCTGCATTCACACCGGCCACATACCATTGCGCTTTGTTGCGCCGTGCAATCACGGCATGCTTACCGGGATAGCCGTCAATGTACAGGGTTTCATCCCAGGTGGTAGGCACCGTTTTCATAAAGTCGATGGCAAAAGCGGGCACATCGGTAAGGTTATTGGGCGTCAGGCCAAACATCTGTACGGGGTTTTGAAACAGCACTGCCGTAGCCAACTGGAATGCATCCGTAGTGAGGCGCTGGTTGCGGCCCTGGTTGCTTTTTACCAGGTACTTGTTCAGCAATACGCCGCCAAACTCCATGCTGCCCACCGTGTTGCGGATGAACGGATGCATGGTTGCGTTGTATGCTTCTGCTTCCCGAACGCCCTGCACAAACACCAGCATCTCGGATGCTACCACGGCTTCGGCACCCACAAAATTGGGGTACATGCGTTCCCAGCCCCGCGGCAGCGTAGAGCCATGGAAAATGATCATCAGGCCGTAATCGTTGGCGTCGGACAGGATGTCTTCATACAGCCGCATGGTTTCTTGTTTATCACCGCCAAAAAAGTCAACCTTCAAACCTTTTACGCCTACTTCGCGCAGCCATTTCATCTCCTTTTTCCGCTCAATGGTGGTGTACATTTTGTTGCGCGGTCCCTGTGGTGCATCGTTGATGGGGCCGTTGGAATTGTACCACAAAAACACCTCAACTTTTTTCGAACGGGCATATTTAATCAACTCCTTCATGCGCTCCTTGCCAATGTTTTTATCCCAAAGCGCATCCATCAGGATGTACTGGTATTTCATGGCGGCGGCAAGGTCGATGAACCTCACCTGGTCGTCATAGTTCATGCTGTTGTCCTGCCACAGGATCCAGCTCCAGGTCGATTTTCCATACTTATATTTTTGCGATGCTTCGTACAATGGTTCCACCACATCAAACGGGATCGTGGTTTCCACGATGGGTTTTAGGGTAGCCCCAACCGTTATGGTGCGCCAGGGTGTAACGCCGGGAAGGGCGAGGGCCGCCGTAGACGAGCCAAAGCCGTTGTTGGTTTTTGGATTGGGATAGTCGACGGTGTACAAGCCATCTTTGTATTCGCTTAAATGCGACGCGAGGTACAGGCTGCTCACGCCGGTTTCCGACAACAACACCCAGCCATCGTTACCCACGCGAAACAGGCCGGGAAATACAAAACCTTCCCCGTTGCGGTTGGTACGGGTCATGGGCGCATCGGCAACATAACCACTTTCGTAGCTGGGTGCGGTGCGGGCAAAGCCGGTCATGGGACTCATCATGTTGGACAGAAAAGTGGTGGTAACGGAGGGAAACCGGTAGCCGGTGGCTTCCCTTTCCACCACGCAGGCCATGCGTTCGCCCCAGGAGGGCAGCTCGTAGCGAAAAGCAATATCATTGTTGCTTACCTGGAACACGATGCTGATCTTTTTTTGCTGCGCATTTTCAAACAGGCAGGTCAGTTTGTTGGCGGTGTATTGTATCTGCGACTTTTTAATTTTTTCCTCGCTGTAAGTTTTATTAACCACATCTTCCGTCTTGCCCAGGTACTTCATGCCGGTGCTGAAATCGCCTTCGTTGGTGGTCAGACCCAGTGGCGAAGCGTCCAACATTTTTTTGCCCATATAGGTAACGGAATACACCGGTTTGCCATCTGCAACCGATACGGTCAGTTGCAGTTGCTTATCGGGGCTGAGTGCTACGGCATCTTGTGCAAAAAGGGTTGGGGCAAATAATAGGAGGCAGGCACATGCGGCGAAAGTAAATAAATGCTTCATGAACTTGGTTTACAAAAAAATTGAGTCAATGATCGTATTGGTTTGGTGCGTGACCCACGCCCAATTGCTGATGAGTTGGCAAGCCGTCAGCAATTTAAGGTATGGATCCGAACAAAAGTCCGCCATCGGCAGGATGTGCGGGGCAAGTACGGGGCTTTTTAGTAGCACAAATGTTTAGCTGTGCTTGTTTTCAATGGTGAAAAGGGCGATCGTACACGGTCTTTTGTTATTATTTGGGGGAAAGGTTAACCAGGCGGCCGGTGATCTTAATGCGTTTGTAAGCTCGTTTCAGCCAAATTTTTCCTGTTCCGCCCGGGTCTATGTTGTAGGCTTTGTGCAGGGATGTGTGGCGAGATTCCGGGCACGGGCACGGGTTGCACAAATTCGCCGCGATCATTTTTATAAACATTTAAGTGCAACGGCTGCACCGATGACGAACAGAACAAGCAAGTAAAATTTTTAGCGAATCAACAGCAACTCTGTACACAAGCCACCACCAAAATTATAGTCCGGACTCAACTACCGAATCGTTCAACATTTGTGCTCCTTTTTTCACATTTTTTGCCACACTACAATAGGCCGTTTCTATTGCTTTACAATCTGTTATTGCGCTGCCGGGTTTGCCAACTTCGCTTTGGGCCGCCATGTGAAAGAACACAACAATGCATCACCCGGCTAGACAAAGTCGGCCAGCAGACCACGAACCTATAACGTTTGCTAACATCAACACCCCATACTTTTAAATTTCAAACCTGCAAACCTCCTTCATGACGTACACAAGAAAAAACTTTGCTGCTGCCCTCGTTGTAGCAGCCGCGCTGAGCCTTTCCGCACCGGCTATGGCGCAGGACGGAACCATTTACCCGATGGAAACACCGGTGGAGAAAAATGCCATTCCGCTCAATACCGGTGGCGTGGCCAACCAGCCCGCCAAGGAAACTTGGTTCAAGCAGTGGGGCGACCCAATGGCCCGCAACATTACCGCAGCCACGCTTACCCCGTTTTTACCCAAGCCCGGCAAGGCCAATGGCACTGCTGTAATTGTGGCGCCGGGTGGCGGCTACCGCTGGCTGTCGCTGGGTAACGAAGGCTGGGAAGTGGCACAGGCGCTGGCCGACAAAGGCATTGCCGCTTTTGTGCTTAAATATCGGCTGCACCCAACGCCGGAAAAACTGGAAGATTTTACCGATTGGATGAACCGGCCCCGCCCTGCAGCTACGCCCAACCCAACCGGTGGCGCAGCACCGGCAGCAGCACAGCAGCTCGACCTGTCGAACCAGCTGGCCGATGCCGAAGCGGCTTATGCCATGATCATCAAACGGGCTAAAGAATGGGGCGTGGATACTGCCCGGATCGGCATGATCGGGTTTTCGGCCGGCGCCGGCCTCACCATGCACGCTACGCTCAACTCCAAAACCATGAAGCTGGCCTTTATCGGGCCGGTGTATGGCGGCATGGGCCCTGTGGATGTGCCCAAAAATGCACCGCCCATGTTCAACGTTATTGCTACCGACGACTTCCTGTTTCGCGGGCAGTTTGGCGTGATCGAATCCTGGCACAAAGCGGGCATCCCGGTGGAGTTTCACCTGTACCAAAACGGTGGCCATGGCTTTGGCCTGGGCAACCCCGACCGTACCAGCAACCGTTGGTTTGATGCGTTTATGTACTGGCTGGAAGTAAACCGCTTCCTGAAAGCAAAGGCGGCCTAACGTTGGATTAACATTATCATTTTACCAAAATAAAAAAGGGCATTACCTGCTGGTAGTGCCCTTTTTGTATGCTAAGATTTTACTGCGGCAAGTGTCTATATTTAGGTAAACGGGATGCAGCAGTTACGTGCAGCTGCTATGCAGTCGGAAACGGCCCCTATTTCGTCGCAGTTGCAACCCCTTTATTTTAGAACAAACAGCTAGGTTTGAACTCAAAACAGAACGCCACTACTTTGGCGTTTTCCGCAGCGGCTTCTGCATTGAGTGGATGATAACATTCGGGGCAAGTGTGACCGAACAGCGAAATCTGTTGCGTGAAATTTTTTCAAAAAAATTGTGTAACCAGCCTGCAAAGGGCTTAGCCTAAAACATTGAGACCATGAACACCGCCATGAAACGCATGAATACGGACATCAAAACGGTTGACGAATACATCAGCATGTTTAACGATGAGGTACAGGCATTGCTGCAACAGGTGCGGGCCGTGATCACTACCCATTCGCCTGGTGCAACGGAAGGTATTGCGTACGGCATGCCGGCTTACAAAATGGGCGGCAAGCCGCTGGTTTATTTTGCTGCGTTTAAAAAGCACATTGGTTTTTACGCCACGCCAACCGGCCACGAGGCATTCAAAGCTGAACTGGCGCCCTACAAACAGGGGAGGGGTTCGGTGCAGTTCCCGCTCAACCAGCCCATGCCGTTCGACCTGATCAAGCAAATTGTGCTCTTTAGAGTGGAGCAACAAACTGAAAAAGCTGCACAATAACGCAATACATTTTTTGTAAAAACCAATAGGCACCAACCGCGGTGCTTTTCTCTGATTGGAATTTTGCAACAGAAAAATTTAGCGGACTGCGGCCTTCAATGCATGTAGCTATACGCGATTTTCAATCTTCGTATCCACCACCACTTACACCTTTTTTGTTGTCCTATTGCCACAACACTTGCAGCACGGTTACCTGAGCCATTACCCCAATAGGTCCGTTTTGTTGGATGATTGTTGCCCACAAGTTGGTGTAGTATCGAACAAAATGCGCCTAACTCGCTACCAATCATCTTGGGCGCATTTTTGACAGCATACCCCTGCACCATCGGTGCGCTTCATTTTACCAAATACAAAGCATGGAACAGATCAAAAGCAGGGGTTATGGAGTCAAGAACTCCGTTTTTACCCGCCTGAAGCCCATTGATTTTGAGCGGCAGGCACCCGGCGCCGACGAGGTGCTCATTGATATATTGTATTGTGGCGTGTGCCACTCCGACCTGCACCAGGTGGCCAACGACTGGGATAATACCGTGTATCCCTGTATTCCCGGCCATGAGATCATTGGGCGGGTGGTGAGTGCCGGTGCATCGGTAACTAAATACAAGGCGGGCGATATTGTGGGTGTGGGTTGTATGATCGACTCCTGTGGCACCTGCCCCTCGTGCAGTGATGGACTGGAGCAATACTGCGAAGGGCCGAAGGGCTGGACCGCAACTTACAACGGCCCCATCAAACCCGATGGTACCAACACATTTGGCGGCTATTCCAACAACATCGTGGTAAAAGAATCTTTTGTGCTGCGCATACCCGAGGCACTAGATATCAGTCGTGCCGCACCAATTTTGTGTGCCGGCATTACTACCTATTCACCGCTGCGCCACTGGAAAGTAGGCGCCGGTAGCAAGGTGGCCATTGTGGGCCTTGGCGGACTGGGCCATATGGGTGTGCAACTGGCAAAGGCCATGGAGGCATCGGTTACGGTGATCACCACCAGCAAGGAAAAAGAAAGCGAAGCAAAAGCGCTGGGCGCCCACAACATATTATTGTCGGAAGATAAAGACGCGATGACTGCGGCAGAAGCTTCGTTCGACCTGATCCTGGTTACGATCCCCGATCCCTTTGATGTGAACCCTTATGTGAGCCTGCTCAAACGCGACGGTACTATTGTTACGGTGGGTTTATTGGGGCCGTATAAAAAGCCGGTGGTAAACATGGAAGTGGCCATGAAACGGCGCAGCCTGTCGGCTTCGCTTATTGGCGGCATAGCCGAAACACAGGAAGTGCTTGACTTTTGCGCCGAGCACAACATCATGCCCGAAGTAGAAATGATTCCCATACAGGACATCAACAAGGCATTCAAAAAAATGCAGGAAGGTGAGGTGCGTTTCCGTTATGTTATCGATATGCAGTCGCTGAAAGAAGAAGCGGAAGATTGAGTTAAGTGAAAGCAGTCAGTAAAAAACCTTTGTAGCCGCATACATATTCATGCGTTGCTACAAAGGTTTTTTTATTGCTGAATAAACGGAAGCAAGCATTCCATCAACGCACAAAAGCGCATGCATGGATTGATGCCTTGCATGCGCTTTTGTAATACTATTCCTTAGCAGCTAAACCTTGTGCCCTTATTGTTGTTGCTGGGTATCGCCGCCGTTTATTTTATACTTCACACCACTGCGGCTGGCGCCGGGCTCGGGTGGCATGGGCTCCCGCAGGCTGTTGGCAGAATCTACCGGTTGTGCGGCGCCAACGTTCAGGGCGGTGGTATCATCGCCGGGATAACTGGTCGCGGTATCCTGCATCATTGTGTTACTCGTATCGGTGGTCATTGCATCCCCTTCGCCGCTATCGTTATTACAACTCAGCAATGCCACTGCAAATGCTGCGGTCAACAATCTTTTCATATTTATTCCTTTCTTGTTAAAAAATAAAAGGTTGCGGTAAGCGTAGGCAAAACATATGCCTGCTTAAACCGGGAACAATTGAAAGGGGCCTTGGTCGATGGCGTGCAGATGCAAATATCTACAATGGCGACAGCGGAAAGAATAATAGGAAATGATGATAACTAAGCTGAGATATTATTGGGTTTTTGCAGGAGCAAAAAAGTGGAAGCTATATAGTATAAAAGAATTTTCCCAGAATTATTATACTAAAAACAAAAGCAGCAGTTGCCTGCTGCTTTTGTTTTCGGTGCTTACTGCTGCAGTGCAATCTCGCCTACATCAGTTGTTTCGGCAGCCTTCACCACCACGCTGTCTTTTGCAGCATGCTTATAAGGTGCGTTTGCCTCTACAATAATCCGGTATACACCTTCCTGTACATCACTGAACTGGAAAGCGCCATCAGTAATTGTTGCTTTCAATGTATCCGTTGCAGAAATGGCCCAGGCCTGCTTTGCACTTTCGGCCGGGGTTACCTTGCCTTTGATGCCTACTTTCTGAAAAGTATCAAAAGAAAGGATACCTGCAGATGCCATTACAAGACCTAACAAGGCCAGTTTCGTATTTTTCATACCGTTAGATTTTTAAATGAATAAATAACCGGTTGACCTGCCATCAACCTGGTGGTTGATTAAGAATGGGAGTGGTTTGCCAACAATTATGCCTGTAATGAAATGCCATGCCCTTTTAACATTTTTTAATAATTGAGTATTCATTTTTATATGTGCGGAATAGCATGGCAATTTTTTGTTTTGCTACTATTTGCGGCAACATAATGATTATGTTTCTATGTCAATAGCAATAATGCTTTGAAGTTATTATTACCCTTTACTTATTAAAACTATTTCGTTGCTATTGCCGGTAGTGTTTATTGTCACATTAGAGTACCACGATGAATATATGCACAGCAATTCATTTCATCTATAAAGGTTTGTAGCAGCGCAACTAAATTTCCAGTTGGCAATGTTTCTTTACCATGGAATGATAATCGACGGGCTCTTTGTGATGGTCCAATTTCCGGCTCTTCACAGAACTGGCCTGGAAATTTACAGAGTAACCTTGTTATGAAAATACTGGTGATCGAAGATGAAGAGGATATGCGCAACGGTCTGGTGCAATCACTGCAGCAGGAAGGTTACACCGTGGAAACAGCGGCGAACTTCGATGCGGCGCTGGATAAAATAATGGTTTATGAGTACGATTGCATTTTGCTGGATATTGGCCTGCCCGGCGGCAACGGACTTGAGCTACTGGCCCAACTAAAGAGGGAAGGCAAGGAGGGCAGTGTGATCATTGTGTCGGCAAAAGATTCGCTGGAAGACAAGATCACCGGCCTCAACCTCGGCGCTGATGATTACCTGGCCAAACCCTTTCACATGGCCGAGCTGCACGCCAGGGTGCGGTCGGTGCTGCGGCGCAATACACTGAACGGCAGCAGCCAAATCACCCTCAACAACCTCGTAATCGATCCCATTGACCGGTGGGCTAAAGTGGATGAAACGCCGATGAGTTTTAACCGCAAAGAGTTTGACGTGTTGCTGTACCTGGCCATCAATAAAAACAGGCTGGTGCATAAAAATGCGCTGGCCGAGCATGTGTGGGGCGATCGGATTGATGAAGCCAACAGTTTTGATTTTGTGTACTCGCAAATAAAAAACCTGCGCAAAAAATTAAGAGAGCACGGTGCCGAAGTGGAAATACAAGCCGTGTACGGCATTGGGTATAAACTAACCGCATGAAGTTGCAAAACATCACTACCGCATGGTTTGTTGCCGCATTGGTGTTGCTCATTTCGGTGTGGGCAACCATCTTTTATTTTGCGCTGCTCAACGAAATTTACGACAGCATCGACGATGGGCTCGACAATCAAAAACAACTCATCATACAGCGTGCAGCATTTGATAGTACTGTGCTGCAGCATAGTGCATTCAGGGAAAGCGGGTATTCAATTAAGCAGGTATCGCCTGCAGCTGGCATCAACTTTACCGATCGATATGTAGACACTTCGTTGTACATGCAAAACGAAGATGACAACGAGCCGGTTCGGATGCTTACCACTATGTTTCGGCAAAATGGCGGCTATTACCAATTGCAGGTAATTACCTCAATGGTTGAAGAAGACGACCTGGTGGCGCAACTGCTCTACTCCTTGCTGTGGCTGTTTCTTGGGCTGGTGCTTTCCATTATTCTGCTAAACAAATTTTTACTGGGCCGCATCTGGAAACCGTTTTATCATTTGCTCCAACAGTTAAAAAAGTACCAGCTTGATGCGCAAAGCAATATCAACACGGCACCAACACGGATTGAAGAATTCAGGCTATTGAATGAAAACATCACGGCATTGCTGCACCGGAATAAGCTGGCGTACAACAGCCAGAAGCAGTTTATAGAAAACGCAGCGCATGAACTGCAAACGCCACTCGCCATCAGCATCAACAAGCTGGAATCGTTGGCAGACCGGGGCCACATGAATGAAGAAGAACTGCAACTCCTGGGCAGTGCGCTGGATCACCTGGAGCGAATGACCCGGCTCAACCGGTCGCTGTTGCTGTTGTCGCGCATAGAAAACAAACAGTTTAACGATACCGAAACGGTGGATATAAATGGGCTGGTGCGGCAGCTGGTGGAGGATTTTTCCGACCAGGCGCAGTTCAGCAATATCACCATTGTCATAACAGATGAGGCACCTTGCGTGGTGCACATCAACCGCGGCCTGGCCACTATTTTATTTACCAACCTGATTAAAAATGCGCTGGTGCACAACCACGCCGGCGGCAGCGTACACATCCGCATTGGCGAGAAAAAAGTAGTTGTGGAAAACACCGGCGATGATACGCCGTTGGATACGACCTTATTGTTTGCCCGGTTTTATAAAAAGAATCCATCGGCGGCTTCAACAGGGCTGGGGCTGGCCATACTTAAGGCCATTGCCGACCTGCACGGTTATACTATACAGTATTCATATACTGGCCTGCATGTGTTCACCATTCAACTAAAGTAGCATCATCCGTGCAGCGCTATTTCTTCAAAATTCTTTAACGTTTTTGCACCCGCTTACACCGCCTTATTCCCAAATGTTTCCAAATTTGGGCCGGAGCTTTGCACTATCATTTAACCACAAAAACAAATTGATATGAAGCTCTTAGGAATTTGTGTAGCATTTTTGGGAATTACACTTACTGCATGCAGCCAGGATATTGCTGCCGATAAAGTACCATCGGTTGTAACCAATGCAGTGCAGGCGAAGTTTGCCGGTGCCACCAAAATAGATTGGGAGAAAAAAGACAAGATGTACGAAGCGGAGTTTACGCAAGACAGCGTGGAATACACCGTGGAAGTGGATGCAACCGGGAAGATCACCCGCCAGAAACACGACCTTACTCTAGCACAATTGCCTGCAGGAATTGCACAGGCCATCACTGCGGAATATAAAGACTACGAGCTGGATGATATGGAACAAGTGGAAGTAGCCGGCACCATTTTTTATCAGGTAGAGCTGGAAGCGCCGCGTGGTAAAAAAGATGTGCAACTGGTGTTTGATGCCAATGGTGCAAAAAGCAACACGGCATATTGGGACTAATAAAATAAGAAACAGGAACAGGTATTGATACGGCTAAAAAGGAACATATGAAATGGAAGCTGATCACAACAGGAGTGCTGGCAGCAGCACTCCTGTTGTTCTTTTCGAAAGATATTGGGCATTTGTTTGCAAGTGAAGCACGCGGGGAGCGGAGCAACAATGCGTCGCATATAAAGGAAGACAAGAATAAAAAGCGTAATGCTGCCGCTGATGTAACCATTGTGCAGCAGTGGAACCTGCCCGATGAATTGCGGGAGGTTTCGGGCATTGCATGGATTGCCGCCAACCGCTTTGCCTGCGTGCAGGATGAAGATGGATTTATTTTTATATACAACACCGCCAATGCAACGGTTGAAAAAAAGATTCCGTTTGCAGATTCCGGCGATTACGAAGGCATTACCCTGGCGGGCAACACGGCTTATGTAGTGCGGTCGGATGGCAGGTTGTATGAAGTGGCCAATTACAACAGCGCACAGCCCAAGGTGACGGAGTACAAAACGCCGCTATCGGCCGACCATAATATCGAGGGCCTCACGTTTGACCGAAATAACAACCGCTTGTTGCTGGCGCCAAAGGACAAAGACCCTTCGGGCAACAAAGATGGAAAAGGCGTGTATGCGTTTGATCTGGCTACAAAAGGCCTGGCTGCTAAGCCGGTACTGGTCATACCCAATGGCGGCGCCAAAAAAGGCAAAGGCATTCGTCCGGCGGCGCTGGGCATTCATCCCAAAACCGGTCATTATTACGTGGTGGACGGGCCTAAATCGCGGCTGGTGATTGTGGACGGCTCTGGCAAACTTGTGGCCGACCAGGACCTGGGTTCAAAATTTGCGCAGCCCGAGGGCATCACCTTTGATCCGTCGGGGCGGGTGTTTATTTCCAACGAGCGGGGCAAAGGAAGCCCGGCAAATATCATGGAAGTGGCCATTGGTAAAAACTAAAGGCACAAGCGCATCGGTAGTTTGCTATCATGCGCTTTTCTTTTATTGATAATCGTTCTATTCATTTTTACCCATCTATATAGCCGCGTATAACACAATATTAACCACACTTAAAATGCATCGCGATATATTTGCTTCGTGCGGTCGTATCAAAACATAAAAAGCTTTGTACAACATTTTGTTTGCTGGATTTTACTCCTGCAAATGATCAATATATCCATCAACCCGCCGGATATTTACCGCACCAGTCAGGGCGCTGTTTTGCCCACCGAAGACCTTTCGGTTAACGATATTGAAAGCGTTTACGAGCTTGTTTCGGAAAGCCTGTTCGATCATAATGTGCCCGAAAGCGACGAGGAGGAAGTAGATTCCACCACTTCTGGAATCGTGCTGTTCTTTCAACCGCGCAGTGCTATCGAATTGCCGCCACTGGCATATCATACTACGCATATTTCTATTTACACCAGCAGTTACGCTTCGGTTCACCAGGACCCCGTGTCGCCGCCTCCAAAAGCGGCCTGATCCTTTTTCCCCGCCATTAGTATTGCGTGCAGGCCAAAGCCGGCAACATAATCCACGCAGTGTGCCGTCGATGCGTGACCGTATTGATCATATGCGCCAAATTGGCCTGGGCTTGTATGCCTGCCGTTTTGCAGCTATGTGATGCAATGCGTGCCCTTCACTGCACACTCCCATAGCCATATTTCAAACTGCTTTGAACATGTGTTTTTTTGGAAAAATGAAGCGCTGCCTGCTTCCCGTGTTTTTTGTTTTCTTGTTTGTAACCGCCAGCGCACAGGAACAGGATACGCTGCAGCAACGCAACCGGCAAACCGATAGCCTGTATATTTTGGAAACAGAAAGCAAGGGAAAAAAGGCCAAAGTGCTGCATGCTGAGCCCCTGTATATTGACCTCATCCGCGACCTAGGTGCACGGAAAGGCGAGCAGGAGTGGAACGTGGGCCTGGGCCTTACCGACAACAACGACTTTGACCGGTACTCAGCGTTGGTTGAATACGAGTTTGCGCCGGTGGATCGGCTGGGCCTGGAAGTGGAATTGCCTTTTACTTTTTATTACCGCAATAATGGAAAAACGCACAAGGATTCGATTCCGCGCAACCGGCTAAACAGTTTGAAGTTGGCGGGGCAATACACGTTCCTGGTTTCGGAGCGGTTCAATACCTCGCTGGCATTTGGATATATCCACGAATTTGAATTGAGCCCGTTTGCCGATTATGGCAAGGGAGCCTTGTGGACCGGCAACGTGTACAACCCGTTTTTTGTGGCGGCAAAAAGGTGGGGCAATAATGTTCATACGCTATTGTACACCGGGCCGTATTTCATGCAGCATTTCGATCACAGCGGTGTAGTCACAAGGTGGCAGATCAACACCAATTTCCACTACATGATACCGGGCACCCGCAACTTTATTGGCGTGGAGTACAACAAAGAAGTAGGGCATGGCGATTTCGACATGACCATCCGTCCGCAACTGCGGCTAAGCATGGCCGATAACCTGATGATAGGCATTGTGGCCGGTGTGCCCATCAGCCGCGAAAACCAGCGCTTCAGCACGTTTATGCGCCTGATTTACGAACCCAGGCACCGCCATCGTTAAGCAGTTCGCCACCAGCATCGAAACAATATTCCTTCACCTTAAAACATAAACAATGAGCAGGTTTCTTGTTATTGGTTTTGAGTTTTGCGAAGCATTTCATTACTCGCTGGTTTTGTGTAAACCAAAAAGCGAAGGCACCGAGTACCGCGTTACCGTTATGAACGGCGACATAGAAAAGCAACTGGACAGCGACCGCACGATCAGGGAGGTGAATGGTAGCCTGCAGGTGGAACCCTCCGGCAACCAGGTGCACAACCAGGTGATCCGGAAGATTGCACATTCATTGGGGCGGATGATTGGGAAGCCCGTGTGGGAAGTAAAACCTCGTTAGAAACTTGTTTGCAAAATGTTTTTGCACCAGGTAAATGTCATGCCGAACTTGGTTCGGCATGACATTTTCACTTTAAAGGCTTCTTTGGACGACTGCCTTCCTTTTTAAAATGCATAATCATCGTGAAGCTGCAGAAACAGGTGCGGCATGACCGTACTGGCGAATGAGGAGTGCATTTTTTTTGCAAAAAGAAAAGGGCCGCTGCACTAAAATGCAACGGCCCTTTTTACCTTTTGCCCAAAGGGCTTATTTCAATCGCACATCGAGATAAACCGAGTGGCGGCCGTAGGTGTCGTAAAAAGGTTTGAACACCACATCGCCGATGGTGAACTCCAGTTTTTGCCCATCGCCTTTGATGGATTTGCTGATGTCGGCTGCATCCAGCGTTACGGTGCGCCACTCTTTGCGTGCCTCTGGCTCTTGTGCCGCCAGCAGCACCGGCCCATAAAACAGGCTGGCAATATTGGGTTGGTCCATCACCGGGTCGAGGTGAAACCCGAAAGGCATTTTAATAGAGATCACGTCGCCATCTTTCCAGTTGCGGCTGATCTTGAGGTAGCTGCCGGGTTTGGCCTCCAACTTTTGTTCGCGGCCATTGATCTGTACAAAAAAACCTTTGGTAGCCCATGACGGCACCCGCACATGCACATCAAATTTGCCATTGCCCCTTACCGTTAGTTTCGTGCCTTCTTCTTTAGGAAAGCTGGTGGTTTGCTCCACGGTAATGTTGCGTTCGGTCCAGTTGAGGGTTGAAGGCACATACAGGTTTACATACAGCGCATTGTTGTCTATGCTCTTGAAGTAAATGGCGTTTTGCAATTTGGTGCTGCTTTCAATGGCAGTGCCGTTGCAACAGGTAAATCCGGTCATATTGGGATTGCCAAACTGCTTTACTGAACCGGGCTTCAGCGGTACATGATAGGTATTGGCAGGGCTGTTTTCCGCCACCGATGCCAATATGTGGTTGTACAATCCCCGCTCGTAATAATCCATCAACTCGCCGCGCTGGTCAAACAGGAACAGGTTAGTGGTCAGCTTCAGCATGTTGTAAGTGGCGCAGGTTTCGTTTTGCCCACCCGATGAAAAGCCGTTTTCATATAAGGTGCCGGGCTGGCTGATAAAACACTCGGCGTTGGCCGGGTTGCGGGCACCTGCCACACCGCCAATGCTGTACATATAATCGTTCACGGCTTTGTGCCAAAAGTTGTCGGCCACGCGGTAGTATTCCGGCTGCTTCGACACGGCATACATCTCAATGCTGCCCACAATTTGCGGGATATGCTGGTTGGCATGCAGCCCGCGAAACAGGTCAACGTTTTTGGCCAGTCCGTGCACATGGGCGGTGTCGCCAAAAAACACTTTTACATTATCGAACAACTGCGCTGTTTTCAGGTGGCTCTCGTTTTTGGTAATGCGGTACAGGCGGGCCATGGCTTCGTTCATGCCTCCATACTCACCGGCTATATAAGTGTTCCACATTTTGATCAGTGTGTCTTTGGGCAATTGGCTCAGGCGGCCATGCACCCAGGTACCCATGTTATCGGCTATGTCCAGCGCTTTTTTGTTGCCGCTTACTTCATACACATCCATCAGTCCGGCCATGATCTTGTGCAGTGTATAATAAGGCGCCCAGATCTGGTTTTTTTGTCCGCCATATTTAGCGCCCTGTTCCAGCATGATGAATTGATCGGGAGGATAGGCACTGATATAGCCGGCGCCCCAGTTCCAATAATCGGTGCGGATGCCTGCATCGCTCAGGTCCGAATCGTATTCGGTTTTGCCAGGGCCATGGGGCACTGCTTTCGCATCGGCCACATGCGTGCCACCAGCTTGTTTGGGCTTGCCGGATAGTTGCGACAGGTCGTACAGTGTGTTGACCAGGTAGGTCATTTTTTGCGCAAAAGCCTCCTGCAGGTTTTTATCGTAACCCGTGCCGGCATAGGCCTGCGCAATAGCCGTAAGATAGTGGCCGGTGGCATGGCCACGCAACTTGGTATCGCGACTGTCCCACACACCTAAGGGCTTGGCGCCTTCGGGCTGCGGCTGACCAAACGCATGGCGAAACATATACAAGAACGAGTTGGGATCTGTTTGAGCCAGCGTGTTGATAAACTTATCGCGGTTTTGCACAAATTTAGTGGCGTGTCCATGTGCGTCGGTTTGCAGCGAAACCTGGCTCAGGTGGAATGCTTCGAGCTTTGCATTGGGCGCCGCTTTTTTGCCGGCGTCTTTTACAACAACGGTTGCTTTGGGTGCAAAACTGGTTCCGGCAACGCGGCCGGTTACGGTGTATTTGCCCTGTTTCAAAACGGCGGTATTGTCCACATCGGCAGGCCATATCACCCGCACCTGCGGGCCTTTCACACCGCCTTTATAAGTGCCGGAAACATGGCTGGGAAAACGGGGCAGGTGGCCGGTTTCGGTTTCCACCTGCACATCAGAGACGCCCACCAAGTAAGCATTATACAGTTGTGATTCGGTTGGTGAAAATTTCGGCAGCTCGTCTTCTTTTTTGGCTGTAGTGTTTACGGCTCCCTGGTTGATGCCCTGTTGTGCATTGCTGAAAATACCGGCTACCTGGGCCCGGCTCAGGGGCACCCGGTAAATACGAAAATCGTGCACCAGCGCATTGAGGCTGGCATTGCCCGCCAGCAAGGATTTACCAATCAACAATTGACGCTTATCGGAGGGCTGCGCACCAAACACATCGGTCAGTTCCAGTGCAATGCCTTTTGCTTCACCTGCCTGTTTGCTGTCCACGTAAGTAGTGAGTGTTTTGGAGGGCACATCAATTACAATGGCCAGGTGTACCCATTCGTTCAGCGACAGCGGCGGCGCAACGGCGGCTTTGGCTGGGCCTTTGCCTGTGGCAATTGCTGCCTGCAGTCCATCCTGCCCACTGGTGCTGTTTTGGGTGGCAAAAAAATGCTGTCCGCCGTCGCGGCCAAAATCGAACAGCGGCTGGCTGGTGCCAGCAGAGCGCAGTTGTACCCAGCCCGAAATGCTGATCGACTCCAGGTCCTGCAGCGCTTCGGCAGGGAGCGACACAAAAGAGCCGCCATCGCCGGGCAGCGATAGTACTTTGCCAAAACGCGTATCGGTTACAAACTGGGCGCCGCTGCCCTGCAGCTTTGCATGCAGGTTGTTGCGCGACCAGTCGCGGGCATCGCCGTTAAAAACATAGCGTGCAATCATGCCGGTTTCGCCAATGCCGTCGAGGATCTGGTCGCCGTTCTGGGCTCGTACGCTGGCCGGTGCAACGCCGATGAATAAGAGCAAGAGGGTGATCCGAAAAAAGGTGGTAAGCATGTTCATGTGTCAGTAAATTTCACAAAGGGCCCGATGCGGGCCGCTTATTGATGGTTCCAAACGTTTTAGCTCGATGCGCATTTCCCTGCTTTTGCCGTTGGCTTGCATTATAGCAAAATATTGTTTTACAACTGCCGGTAAGCATTTATAAAACAATCTATTAGTAAACGACAAATTGCTTGGAAAATGCGCCATGAAATTAGGCCAGGCACCCGTTTTTTTATGGGCTTATTTTAGCTAAAAACCCAATGATATTAACTGCCGGTGCAGTGGCTGAAAAGGGGAGGGCCGCTACTATTGTTCTTTGGCGTTGGCCTGCAAAAAGCGTTGCAGCAGTTGCGCAAATATTTCCGGGTTTTGGTAAAAAGTGATATGGTCGTCCGGCGGAGCGGCTCTTGTTGCGTTTCGAAATTCTTTGCTGAGCAGGTGGTTGATTGTTTTATATCGAATTACCTGTGGCAACTTGTAGCCGTTTCAGCGTTTGCTGAAATAATCGGGCGGGTACAATACTTGCCCGTATTGTTTTGCCAATGCTGCAATCCTTTGCTGCGCAGCCTCGTCCATTTGCGGTGCAGGGCTTGGCTCGCCATCGATCAGTGGCTGGCCTGCTTGTTCAAAAAAAGCTTCCAACCCCGCAGGCAGTACGGTGCACAGGAGGCGTGCATTTTCGTTGCCTTTATTTTTGAAACAATGCACCGGCCCATTGAGCGGGATCTGGATAAAATCGCCCTTTTGCGCCAGCTGGCTGCCCTTTTCGGTTATAAATTCAACCGTGCCTTCCAATACATAAAACGACTCCTGCATCTGCGGGTGGGCATGCGGTGCAGGCCCGCCGCCGGGTGGCACCTGCATGTGAATCATTGCATAGCTGCCGCCTGTTTGTGCTCCGGAAATAATGGTCTGGTACATGCCGCCGGCGATGCCAACACGTGGACCCGCACCGTTGGAAATAAATATCACTTCTTGTGTTACATTGCTTATTGGGTTCATTTGAATTTTTGTTTGCCAATGCTATTATGTTGGCGATTGAAATAAAGAGGGCAATGGAGTTCAACGGTTAAGATAACGATCGGCGTGAAGGGTTGCAAGCTGCACGGTAGTGGCGCTTGGACAACTTGCCTGGTGAGAGAAAGTGCTGTGAAACCTGGGGGGATGCTTGATGAATCTTTTAGATAGAGATGTTTTTTACCACGCAACTATTGCTCCTTTTTGTTGCGGCGCATTTCCGACTGGCGCATGGGCATGGCATCAATGATGTTGAATAGCTCCGATGGCTGCGTCAGTTTTTCGGAGCGGAATTTTTCACCGCCGTCTTTACCCACCAGTATGATGGTAAATGGAGTGTTGGGCGCCACTTCGTATTTTTTCAGCCGTTTTTCTTCGCCGGCTACGGTTGTTATGTTCAAGTCGCGGTCGTTCACCCCGGCCGCTTCTTTTTTCAGCAACGCCAGTTGCTCTTTTACCGTTTCGCTTTTAGGATCGCCAAAAATGAACAGGGCCCTTTTTTTCGAAAACTGTGCTGCTGCGTTCGACATGATGAAAATGCTTATGATGAATAAAATGATGCGCATGGATGATTGGCTTTTGTTTAGCGGTATTTGCAATTGTTGCGGTACTCGTTTTTTACAAATGAAGGTGCATTTGGTTGTAGGTAAAAGACACAAGTCGTGCCATGTAAGCGGAAGGTTAACAATGCAGATATTGCCGTATGGGCAAACAAAAAGAGCAATTCCGGAGAATTGCTCTTTTTGTTTCTGTGATAATGAAATGTAACAGCCGCTGTGCGGCAGCCGTTGCTTTAATTTTTATACACCACCCGGTAGGTCTTCACCATGCCGTTGTAGTCGAACTGTACCTGTGCGGTGCCGTTTGCCGACTCGGCCTGCGTTACCGACACTTTGACTTTCGGGTTGTTGGACGACGCCGTTACCTTGGGAACGCCGTTGGTGCCTGCAGGAACCTGGTAGCTTGTTTCGTAAATATCATAGCCCACAATGCCATTGGCGTTGGTTGAACGCACCGGCGTAGCAGGAATAGTTACCGGCTGCCCGTTTACCAGGATGCTCACGGTAGGCACTACCGGCCGAACGATCTTCTTTTTCTTGGAGCTAAAACCAAGACCGGCCAGGTTGAACAATTCTTCCGACTCGGGGCCATCGGCCACCAGGAAGATCGCGTGTTTTTTATCCAGGCCATCTACATGTTGGGCTACGTTGGCAGTAAACTGCGTTACTTCTTTTTTAGCATTGGCTGGCACCACGATCTCGGCGATCTTTTTGCCTTTCCAGGTTGCATTGTCCCAGGGGCCATCCAACCAAACGGCCACTTTAAAGCTCTTGTCGGTTTTCGGTGTCAGGAAAAGGTTGAACTGCGTGTTGGCGCCTTTCGATGTGCCTTCAAACGCCTTCAATCCATGCACTGCTTTTTTCAGTCCGCCAAAACCAAAGTATTTATAGCCAATAATGTGGCCGGCTTTCACTTGCTCAATCGGCATGTGGTTGTCCCAAATGTCCCAGGAATCTTTCTGGATGCTGTTGTCGGACAGATAAGATGCATAACCGGCCGAATAATACTGGTAAGGATCGAGCCCGTAAAAATGAAAACCTTCCGAGGTTACCTCGGCGCCTTTGTATTCGCGGCCCTGGCTGTCTTTAGCCGACCAAACGCTGTCCGGCGCATACGGATCGAAGCCACGGATGGAAACGGTGCCGCCTTGTGCCACCGGTTTTTCATCCCATTTTACAGTTACCGGCGCTACCACTGCCTGGCGGGCATAGCCAAAACCCCGCGGAGGACGGTGATAAAATACATACCACTGGCTGTTGATCAGCTCGATGCTGCCGTGGGTGTTGTGGCCTGAATAAGTCGTTTGCACGGCGGAGCCGTCTTTGTTTAGCACCGGCGCACGGGAGTCGACCACCACGCCGCCGCTTTTCCAGGGGCCCAGCGGCGAATCGCCGTAAGCATAACGCAGGGTGGAGTTGGAGCTGCCCACGCCATACTCGGGGCCCGAGTAGCCGCTGAACACGGTTACATATTTATTGCCCACTTTTCGAATGGACGAAGCTTCGAAAAAGTTGAAAGTGCCCAGGTCTTCGCCGGGATAGATCTGCGGGTATTGTGTGCCCTGCGGTTCGCGGATCACACCATAGCGGGAGCTGGCGGGCAGCAGGTAGCTGATGGGCTGTGTGCCGGGCCGGATCGAATACATGGTTTTTTGATCGAGCTGCGCAGCCGACGAACGCTGGAAACCCCAGAAGCCATAGGCCCGGAAACCGATCTCATAGTCGGGATCTTTGGGGTCAGTTACGTACTCGATATACACCGCCGGGTCAAAACCCAGGATGCTGCCCGGAACCGTACGCTTGCCATCTTCCGTCAGGTTGATGGGTTTAAACGGCCCGTCGGGGCGGCTGCTTTTGCACACCATTGCCTCGCGGTTGGGGCCACGGCTGTGCGGATACAGATAATATTCCTTGGTGCCGTCTTTCCGTTTTACCTCCACCAGGTCGGGGGCATACATTACGTCCCACTGCCCGTCAATTTCGTAGGTAAAAATGGGTCCTTCATCACGCCAGCTGGTCAGGTCCTCCACCGGTGCTGACCATGCGCGGATGTCCGGGCCGCAATAGCTGGTTACCCGCAGGTCGTGCGACCCGATGATGTAAGCCCGGTACTTGCCTGGGCGATCGGGGTCTTCAAAAACCCGGGGCTCGCCGTCGGGCAGGTGCTCCCACAGCGGCAGGTAGGGGTTGCCTGGGGCCTTGTGTACAAATTTCTGCGCTGCTTTTTGCTGGGGCGCTTTGCTTTGTGCCTGTATCCCGCTTGCCGCAAAAAGGGCCAAGAGCGTAAACAGGCCAATCAATGTTCTTCCGCTCAGTCCGGATGCATGTCTCTTCATAACTGGTTAAGATGCTGGGATGGTTTTGCTACGCACCGCCAGGCTTTGTTTTGGATCAAAATGTACCGGAGTGGCCTGCTGTAAAATGCTGGCTGCAACCGTTATTTTCTGCGCTCTTTTTTGCCGACCGAAGGTCGAACAATTTCATGCGCAACATAAAATCCGGCTGCCGAACATGGGGGAGATTTCCGGTATTAATAGGGAAATTTTGTTTAAAATCCCGTTCCGTTCACCGGATCAATTCGGCATCAGCAACCGCCTAGAACTTGCGTGCAGCAAAGAAATGGCGTGATCGCGATGGCTCAAACGAGGCGCTGCCACAGTGTAATAAATTGACACTTGAGTTAGCGGCCGCGTCAGTGTGGTGGCTATAAAATTTCGTGCGGCAATCGTCAGTGAATTGGGTTTACAGTAAAGTAATTGGAAGTCCAAAGACAGGCAATAGTATTGACTAAATGTATAGTGTTAGACAATGGTCCTTCCTTGACGAATCATTTTACTTTACGTTTTGTTTGGCAAATAGGCATGGGGTTGATTAGGACAATGGACACAGTTTTAAATATGAGACCGGGTTGTTTGGAACTGGAGAAGCGCAGATTTTATCTACTCCCATAGGAAGTAAATCTTTTAGACCGACCGAAGCATAGACCGCCATTTTTCGCTCTCCACCAAATGAAATCTGCAGCAAAAGCAATGTTAGACCAAATCTATTTTTTTTGCAACTACGTTGCAAAAAAATAGATTTTCCATTACCTTCGCATCAAACGTAACCTATTTCCCTACCTGTTTCAGAACATCCAAAAGGGAATGTACGGGGTACAACCAACTGATAACGCATCATCAATTTTCCAAACATGGCGGCAATAGACAAAATTGAAGTACTCATCATAGGCGGCAGCTATGCCGGCCTGGCGGCCGGCTTAACACTCGGACGATCGCTGCGCCGGGTAGCTATTATTGACGGTGGCGAACCATGCAACCGGCAAACGCCGCATTCGCATAATTTTTTGACGAACGATGGCAAAACGCCGGCCGATATCGCCAAAAGGGCCAGGGCAGAGGTGTTGCAGTATCCAACCGTTTCGCTGCACATTGGGTTGGTGACCGAAGTGCAACAACGTGATGCGGGTTTCGCAGTATGGACCCAGGCAGGCGATCGCTTTTTTGCGCAAAAGCTTCTTTTTGCCACGGGCATCAGGGACGAAATGCCCGACATTCCCGGGCTTGCGGAATGTTGGGGGATTTCTGTGCTGCACTGCCCGTATTGCCATGGATACGAGGTGCGCAATGAGCCCATTGGCATTTTGGCCAATGGAGATACTGCATTTGAACTGTGCCGCCTCATCAACCATTGGTCGCCTAACCTTACGTTGTTTACCAATGGGCCCAGTTCGTTAATGCCGGAACAGCAAGCGAAAATGAAGCAGCATGGCATTGCGATTGTTGAACACAAAGTGACAGCGCTACGGCACAACAACGGCAAGATCGAACAGGTGGTGTTGGAAAGCGCAGCACCGGTAAAACTAACGGCGATGTTCACCCGCTTTCCTTTTCATCAAAGCACACAATTACCGGAGCAACTTGGTTGCACGTTCACGGAACAGGGCTTTATACAGGTGGATGAATTGCAACGAACATCAGTGTCCGGCGTTTTTGCCGCAGGCGATAACACCACGCCAATGCGGTCGGTGGCTGTGGCGGTTGCCGCCGGCATGAAGGCAGGGGCGGCCATCAACAGGGAATTGATCGAAGCAGCATTTTGATCAATGGTGCACAAAGAAATTGTTTAATCCCATTTATTATTTATGGCGGCATATAGATCTATTTACGACAGAACAGGGATTATTTCGGCGTTGGTGTGCCTGGTGCATTGCATTGTGCTGCCCCTATTTTTCAGTACCCTTTCCGTTTGGAACATCGAGTTGCTGCATCATTTTTTGATTGAGTTGCTGACCTTGCTTATCTCTCTTTTTGTAGGTGGCTGGGCTATTTGGCGTGGTTACCTGCAACAGCACCGCAAACCTGTGATTCCTGTTTTATTTGCGCTGGGTTTGGTCATGATGATTGCTGCCAACTTTGTTGCAACTGAAGCTATGGAAGTGCTGCTGAAAGGCGGTGGCATAGCGTTGATCGTTTATGCACATATCGGCAACTGGTGGTTGTCAAGAACTGCGCATTCATGCAATTCCAATGCATAGATTGAAATGCAGAAAGTTTTTTTAGTATTAAAATGAACATCCGACAAAGTGCACCTTTGGCGGCTGTTCATTTTAATAATACATGTAATGCGTTTTCAATTTAATACAAACATCAGGAGCCACAGCTTATGCATCCATCCTGCATACTGCAAGTAGCGCCTGTTGCTGCAGGGTTGCTTGCTCCATTTGTTTCCTGCTGCGCAGCATTTTTATTTACGGTAAACTGCACCGCCTGTGCGGCCGCTTGTGTACGCAAATAATACATACCGGTTTTGAGGCCCCTTTTCCATGCATAAAAATGCATCGATGTAAGCTTAGTGGCGGATGGCGCATCTACAAAAAGATTGAGTGATTGCGACTGGCAAATAAATGCACCGCGATCAGCCGCCATGTCAATAAGGCTACGTTGTTTTATTTCCCAAACGGTTTTGTACAACTCTTTGATTTCGGTTGGTATGCCCAGAATATCCTGCACCGAACCATTTGCAGCGAGCAACCTGTTTTTCATGTCGCTGTTCCATAGGCCTAATGCCACCAGGTCATTGAGCAGGTGTTTGTTTACCACAATAAACTCGCCGCTCAATACACGCCTTGTGTAAATGTTGCTGGTATAAGGCTCAAAACATTCGTTGTTGCCAAAAATTTGCGAGGTGGATGCGGTAGGCATTGGCGCCAGTAGCAACGAGTTGCGTACGCCATGTTCTTGCACACTTTCCCTTAAGTTATCCCAATTCCATCGGTCGCTTGGAGCGACGCCCCACATATCGAACTGAAAAATACCTTTTGACACCGGTGAGCCGGCGAAGGTTGCATAAGGGCCTTCTTTTTTTGCCAAATCATTGCTGGCCGTCATGGCAGCAAAATAGATCGTTTCAAAAATGTTTTTATTCAGCAGCCGCGCCATGTCGCTTTCAAATGGCAGCCGCATCAGGATAAAAACATCGGCAAGGCCTTGCACACCTATGCCAATAGGCCGGTGGCGCAGGTTGGAATGTTGCGCCTCGGGCACCGGGTAATAATTATGGTCAATGATCTTATTCAGATTGAGCGTGGCTTCATATGTTACTTCGTACAACTTGTTGTGGTCGAACACGCCATCCTGCACAAACCGCGGCAGCGCAATCGAAGCCAGGTTACATACCGCCACTTCATCCGGCGCTGTATACTCCATGATCTCAGTACATAGGTTGCTGCTTTTAATGGTGCCCAGGTTTTGCTGGTTGCTTTTACTGTTGGCCGCATCCTTATACAATAGGTAAGGTGTGCCGGTTTCAATTTGTGCTTCCAAAATAGCAAACCACAATTCCTGCGCTTTTACGGTTTTGCGTGCCCGATGCTCTGCTTCGTATTGCAAGTACAGATTTTCAAATGCCGGTCCCCAGCAATCGCTCAATCCCGGTGCTTCGTGTGGGCAAAACAAACTCCACGATCCATTTTCCTCCACCCGTTTCATAAACAGGTCCGGAATCCAAAGTGCAAAGAACAGGTCACGGGCCCGCAGTTCTTCTTTGCCATGATTTTTGCGCAGGTCCAAAAACTCAAAAACATCGGCATGCCAGGGCTCCAGGTAAATAGCAAAGGCACCTTTGCGTTTGCCGCCGCCCTGGTCCACATATCGTGCTGTATCGTTGAATACACGCAGCATGGGAATGATGCCATTACTGGTGCCGTTGGTGCCACTGATGTAGCTGCCGGTGGCCCGCACATTGTGTATGGCCAGGCCAATGCCGCCGGCACTTTGCGATATTTTCGCAGTTTGTTTCAGCGTGTCGTAAATACCGTCAATGCTATCGTCTTTCATCGTCAGCAAAAAGCATGAACTCATTTGCGGCTTGGGTGTTCCGGCATTGAACAGCGTTGGCGTAGCATGCGTGTACCAGCGTTCGCTCATTAGCTGGTAGGTACGAATAGCAGCCTCGAGGTCTGTTTTGTGGATGCCCACGGCCACACGCATATACATATGCTGCGGACGTTCGGCAATGGCCCCATTGATGCGCAACAGGTACGATTTTTCCAGCGTTTTGAAACCAAAATAATCAAAGGCATAGTCGCGGTCGTAAATGATGGTGCTGTCCAGCAGGTCGGCATTGGCCGCAATCACTTCCATTACATCGTCGGCAATCAGCGGCATATGCCTGCCCGTTGTACGGTCGGTGTATGCATGCAGCAAATGCATTGTTTTTGAAAAACTCTTTGTTGTGTTTTTATGCAAATTGCTCACGGCAATACGCGAAGCAAGTGTGGCATAGTCAGGATGGGTTGTGGTGAGTGATGCCGATACCTCCGCTGCAAGGTTGTCGAGCTCGGTAGTGTGCACGCCATCATACACACCTTCGATGGTTTTTTTGGCAACGTCAATCACATCAACCAATGGATTGAGCCCGTAGCTTAGCTTTTGCAACCTGGCCGTGATCTTATCAAATTTCACCGGCTCTTTTTTTCCGTTTCTTTTTATAACCAGCATGGTGTTGTTTTAAAGCGTTTAAAAATCTTCGTCGGTAGAAAATACCTGTGTGTCTTTACCCGAAAGCACCCCGGCCTTTTGGTAATCGCCAACGCGTTTTTCAAAAAAATTGGTCTTTCCCTGCAGCGAAATCATTTCCATAAAATCAAAAGGATTGGCAGCGTTGTACACTTTTGGATAGCCCAGGTCCGACAGCCATCGGTCGGCCACAAACTCAATGTATTGCTGCATCAGCCTTGCATTCATGCCGATTAAATCAACAGGCAATGCTTCAGTAATAAATTCTTTTTCGATGGCTACCGCATCGGTAATGATGGCATATACTTCTTCCTGCGACAGCTTGTGTTGCAGCATGCTATAAAGCAGGCAGGCAAACTCGCAATGCATGCCTTCGTCGCGGCTGATCAGCTCATTGCTGAACGTGAGCCCCGGCATCAGGCCCCGTTTCTTTAACCAGAAAATGGAACAAAAAGAACCACTGAAAAAAATGCCTTCCACCGCGGCAAACGCTACGAGCCGCTGCGCAAATGAGCCATTGGTGATCCAGCGCAGGGCCCATTCTGCTTTTTTCTTTACGGCCGGAACAGTGTCGATGGCATGAAAGAGCCGATGTTTTTCAGCCGGGTCTTTGATGTATGTATCAATCAGCAGTGCATATGTTTCGCTGTGTATGTTTTCCATCATGATCTGGAAGCCATAGAAGCAACGGGCTTCGGGCAATTGCACTTCGCTCATAAAATTCACGGCGAGGTTTTCATTAACGATGCCGTCGCTGGCAGCAAAAAATGCCAGCACATGCGCAATGAAATGGCGTTCGCCGCTGTTGAGCGTTTCCCAGTCTTTGAGGTCGCTGCTCAAATCAACTTCTTCGGCTGTCCAAAAGCTGGCTTCGTGTTTTTTGTACTGCTCCCAAATTTGCGGGTAGTTGATGGGCAGAATAACAAAACGGTCTTTGTTTTCGCGGAGCAATAATTCGTCGTTTGCTTGCATGGTAAATGGGTTTATTTACTTGCAGGCAAAGGGGTAGTGCTGAAGGTGCAAATCGGCAATCATGCGTATTGGGCGCACCAAAATACGCTGTGCGGAAATCCGTCAGTACCGTGCCTTTCACCCGAAAGCATTGTTACTAAATCGACGATTGGCAGGTCTTCTGACTTGCTCCTTTGTTTTCGGCCTTCCCACCCGCAACGGGGCAGTGGCATGAAGCGAAAACAACAGAAACGGAGCTTACAGCTACGGGGATAGTTCCGGATTTCCACCGGATTCCCTATTAATGCAGTACCTGTGGGTACCTGCAACCAATTATCAGGCAGTGAAGTAAGGACTTAAATGGGTGCCGGCTGCAATATGTTTTGCACGGGCTGTGCATAACTTGTTGTAAAGCACAGCCGTTTAAAAAGCAATGTGCTCATTGTGCTCACACCATTCAATTGATTGCAGATGCGGCGATGGCAGTATGTAGATTTTCTTTTTTTATAGAAAAACGCTGTTTTTGCTGTGCATCATTTTCTATTTGCACATACCATAATAACAAAAAGATCCCTGTAGAAACAGGGATCGTAATGAGAAGTATTTATTTGAATTATGGGTTAAAGTTGGGGGTCCAATTTTACCGCATTGTTAAGCAATCATTGCTTTAATGTTATCTCTTGCAACGGCCTATTAGTATCGCTTTATTTTGTGCTGTACACTTTAATCACACCGTCATTTTCGCTGCTAACCACCAGCAGGCTTTTGCGTGTGGGACAGTCTTTAGCATTAATAAACAACACGCCTTCGGGTGCATCGCCGCAGGGCAGCATTTTCAAAAACCTGGGTGTGCCGGTGTTGGTCAGGTCATAAACGGCCACTGCATCGGCACGTTCCAATCCCACAAATAATACCGGACGCCTGTTGATCTCGCCAATCGTCAGGCCTTCGGGTTCCACGCCTTTATCATCGCTGCGGCCGTCATCGTACAGGCCTGCATTAGCGGCACGGCGGTCCAGGTCGTTGCCGCTGTCGTATAGCTGTGCGCCGGTGTTGCCATTCCATACGCTAAAGCTGCGTGCACCCAACGAGTATAAGGCATCATAATCGCCATCACCATCGGTATCGCCCAGCGTGCTGGTCACATTCAGCCGGCCCAGTCGTGCATCTGTTTTAATGGCTGCATCCGGAAATGCTGCTGCGTCTAGTTTTAAATCTTTTACTCTCTTTATTTCGGCAAAAGCATCATACTCCCGTGCATCACCTTCGTTGGCAGTGAAGAGCAGGGGCGTGCCGCCGGCCAGGTAAAACGCAATGGCATCGGGCTGGTACATGCCCCAAACGGGCTGCGGGTTAAATGCAATGGCGCCATCGCGGTCGCTTGCATCAATAGCATTTGTTGCGCTGTTGTAATGCTTGAATCCTAAGGGAAAAATGTCGATTACCGTTTTTGCCTGCAGGTCAATTTTTGCAATGGCGTTGTTTTCCTGCAGGGTTACCCATGCCGTGCGGCTGTCGTCGGAAACGGTGATGTACTCCGGCTCCATATCTTGTGCAAAGCTGGCGTTGGGGCCAAATACCCGCAGCCCTTTTGCCACCAGCGCAGCCTGTTGTTTGGCAAATACACCAAAGCCAATGGTGGTAACCGCGTAATTATCTTTTACCGAAATAATAGACACCGTTCCCTCCGGGTCGTTGTAATAATCGGATGAGGGCTCGCCTTCGTTTGCGGTGAGGATGTATTTACCATCGGGGCTGTACGTAACCATGTCGGGGAGTGCACCTACCGCAACGGTTTTGATCAACGCATAAGTGGTGGTATTGAACAGGGCCACTTTACCGGGTTCCTGTTTGTTTACTGCTTCAACGGCGGCGGCCAGCACGCCTTTGTCTACATCAAGGCTGTTGACAAACCCGCCAATGAGCGCCATGCTGATGCTGTGGATATAAGCCGGCGCAGCAGGGTTTGAAAAATCGAGTACATCAATTTTGTTGACTGAACTGTTGTTAACCACAAACAGTCTTTGGGTGGTGGGATCGTAGGCAGTAATTTCTGCGGCGCCTGCATCGCCAATGTCGATGCTGCCGATTTCGGCAAATGTTGCAGGGTCTTCTTTGGGCTCGTTGTGCGGTAGGTCATTTTTTTTACAGGCAAATAAAAGCACTGCCAAGGAGCAGGCAGCCAGCAGGTGGTTTCGTTTCATTCAATGATTTTGAACCCCATAGATAAACGGCCTGTGTCAACGGTGAGTTATCCTATTATTATCAAATAATGAATTGTGATGGCGGATGCTATGCTGGCGGTTTTTGCTTATTCCTTTGTGTGGGATAGCGGTACTTTGTTGAAGGCGATACGGAGCGGAAATAATGGAGAAGTTGGTATCGAATCGGTAGTTGATTGAATGAGGCAAAACACGACTCGTGGTTGGTTCTGCTCAATAAGAATTGGTGAAAAAATCCTATTGGTAAAACTCTATAAACCAAATGTAATTGCCGGGCTTGCGCTGCGCCGAGCCAACGCTTGACGGAAATGCATTACATTCATTTTTATTTTTAAAATATTTTGAGCATTTGGAGCAGCTGCAAGCCACGATAAAGACCTTTTCTTTCTTGCAAGGTGGCGGTGAAATGGGGGCGTTGATCCGCGCTTATGATTGGGCCGATACCCCGCTTGGCACACCCGACCAGTGGCCGGGCACACTGCGCACCACGCTTGGCATTTTGCTGCATTCCAAATTTCCCATGTTTCTTTTTTGGGGCACCGACTCCATTTGCTTTTACAACGATGCTTATCGGCCAAGCCTGGGTAACGGCGGCAAACACCCATATGCACTGGGCAAACCTGCTGCCGAAGTGTGGCCCGAAACATGGAAGGATATTAAGCCGCAAATTGCTTCGGTGATGAACGGCGGCGAGGCCACCTGGCACAATGATCAACTGCTGCCCATTTACCGGAACGGGAAAATGGAAGACGTTTACTGGACCTATAGCTACAGCCCGGTGTTGGATGATTTTAGCCAGGCGGTGGGTGTGTTTGTAACCTGTACCGAAACAACAGATAATGTGGTGCTGGTGCAGCAAATGCTGCACTCCAATGAAAAGGCGGAACTGGCCATTGAATCAGGTGAGGTGGGTGTGGTAGAAGTGGACCTGCAGACCCAGGAGGTTGTGATCTCGTCGCGGATCGAAAAAATGTTCGGGTTAAACTCGGGCAGTAAGCGCACCGACTTTTTATTGCAGATGCATGCCGGCGACCTGGTGCTGCGCGAACAGGCTTACCAGAAAGCTTACCAAGATGGCCGCCTTGAATATGAATCTCGGATCTATCATACAGATGGAACGGAGCGCTGGATCAGGCTGAAAGGCACGGTAGCGATGGATGCCGACAAAAAGCCGCTAAAGATGCTAGCGGTGGTGCAAGACATTACCGAGCAAAAGCAATTTGCGGCAGAACTGGAACGGCAGGTAAAAGAGCAAACCGAAGAATTGCAGGATGCGCACCTGCAACTGATGGCGTCGTACGCTTATTTGCAAAACATCATCAACATATTTACCACGCCATTGCAGGTGTTGGAACCCATTATTGAGAACGGTGAAGTAGTTGACTTTAAATACAAGTTGACTAATGAAGCATATGCCAATTATGCGGGTAAAAAACCTGCAGAACTGGAAGGAAGGCGGGTTAGTGAATTCTTTCCCGGTTATTTCCAAACCGACAGTTACAGATACATCAAGGAAGTTGCTACCACTGGTGTTGCAAAACTTTGGGACAATCACTACGAGGCTGATGGCCTGAACATCCACAATGAGATGGGCGCCGTGCAAATGAACGGCGATGTGATTGTACACCTCACCGATTACACCAAGTTGAAGCAACTGCAATTGCAACTGGAACGGAACATCACGGAGTTGAAACGTTCCAATGAAAATTTGGAAGAGTTCGCACATGCAGCTTCGCATGATTTAAAAGAACCCATCCGCAAAGTCCACTTTTTTACATCCTTGTTGAAAGACCAGTTGGGCGAACACCTCAACGATGTGCAGCGCCGTTCGTTTGAACGCATCGAAGGTTCTTCGCAGCGCATGAGCAACCTGATCGACGACCTGTTGCAATACTCGCATATCAGCCAGCGGCCGCACGAAAAAGATAGTGTTGATGTAAACAACATCATTAGCCGCGTATTGGAAGACCTGGAACTGCACATTGCGGAGAAAGGCGCAGTGTTTGAAGTGGAGCAAATGCCGGTGGTGCAGGGTTACAAAAGGCAGTTGCAGCAATTGTTTCAAAACCTTTTGAGCAATGCAATCAAATACAGCAAACCGGGTGTACAACCGAAAATTGAAGTAACCGGATCCGATGCAGCATTAGATGGTGTTCGTTACCATGTATTTTCTGTAAAAGACAACGGTATCGGATTTGATGAAGCATACAAGGAAACCATTTTCCAGATGTTTATGCGGCTGCATGGCAAGTCGGAATATACCGGGACAGGAGTGGGGTTGTCGATCGCAAAAAAAGTGGCGGAAAACCACAATGGTTTTATCCAGGCGCAAAGCACACCTGGCGAAGGTTCCGTGTTTTCCATATTTCTGCCGATGTAATTGCCGGTTAAAATTCCTTTTTTAAGCGGCATTTGCCGCGGCACCTGCGCTTAATTTCCTGGAAAATGTTCTCTTTCGCCGCAGTCAATGCACCTTGGAATATCTTTTGCTGTAGCATTTCCCATGAAGCTGGTGCAATTAGTGTTTTCAACCCAAGAAATGTTGATCGCTTTCTTATTTAAAGAGTGTGTGTCACAAACCACATTTTTCAAAAAGGGCCTGACATTACATGGGCGTTTCAACGACGAACAAATATTTTCCGCGGGCTCGGAGTTTTTGGCCACGGTAAAACTGGTGCCGCTCTCTATCCGCAGCTCATTTTTCCAGGAACAACCCGAACGGATGGTGACCTTGTTTCACCAGTTGTTGGAGCCGGTGTCGTTGCCAGAGTATCGTGGGTAAGAGGACTGGGTATTAAATGCGCCGCTTATTTAGTTTTGTAATGAACTAACTATCGATAGACTTTTGTAACAATGAAAGGGCCTGCAAATAACCATATTTGCAGGCCCTTTCATTTGATGCCATTGGTGCTTTGCAAGAAGGGCAAACGATCCACTAATATTTCACCAATTGAAACACGTAATCAATTCAATAAAGTCAACGCTTCGTTTCCCGAAATGCTTTCAATGCCGCATCCTTCGATTCCTGCAAATCAACACAAGGCAGCGGGTAATCTTTACCCGGTGTGAAGCCTGCAGATTCTGCGATCTTTTTGGGCAGCAACCACGGCTCGTGGATATATCGTTTGGGCAGGTCTTTCAGCTCGGGCACATAGGTGGTGATGTATGTTGCATCAGGGTCGTACTTTTTTGATTGCAACACCGGGTTGAATACGCGGAAAAACGGTGCAGCATCAAGGCCGGTACCGGCCACCCATTGCCAGTTCATGGTGTTCACTGCCTGGTCGGCATCCACAAGGCAATCCATAAACCACGCAGCTCCGGTGCGCCAGTCGGTCAATAAGTTTTTAATCAAAAAAGAAGCAGCGATCATCCGCACCCGGTTGTGCATGTAGCCCGTTTGCCAAAGTTGCCTCATGCCGGCGTCCACAATCGGGATGCCGGTCTGGCCCTTTTGCCATTTGCGCAGCAGCCCCTCATTGTATTTCCAGGCCAAATGTTTCAGACGCTCATTATAACTTTCTTCAGCGGTTTCCGGAAAATGGTACAGCAGGTAGCAGGCAAAGTCGCGCCATACAAACTCGCTGGTAAATTTTTGCACACTGTCGCGGTGACCGCTGCCTTTGTGTATGGCTTGCCAAATTGTAGCCGGCGATATTTCGCCGTAGTGCAAATGCGGCGAAAGCCTCGACAGGATATCATGGCTAGGATAGTTGCGTTCGGCCGCATACTGCGGCAACTTTTTAGTTACAAAATTGCGCAGTAGTTTTTGTGCCGCTTCCTCGCCGGGCTCCCAGGATGCTTCAATGCCTTTGTACCATTCGATCTCGGGCATCAACTGCAGCTTTTCCAGGGTTACCGCACCGGGCGTTGTTTCATCGGCATATTGAATGGAACGCGGTGCTGCAGCAGGCGGTGGTGGGGGCTTTTCGGCCAGTGCTGCCCGCAGGTACGGCGCAAATATTTTGTACGGCGTTCCATCTTTTTTCATGATCTGGTTGGGTTCCCACAACATGGTGCCATTGAACCGGTGAACCGCAACTTCCATCTGTTCCAGTGCGGTAGTTACCGCCCCCTCTTTGGCAACAAAATGAGGCTCGTAGCAATTATTCCAGCACACGGCTGTTGCCTTGGCTACTTTTGCCAGTTTGGGCAAAACCACCTCGGCGCGACCTTGAAAGAAATGGAGCTTACCATCGAGTGATTCATCAAGTTTTTTGAGTGCATGATGCAGCCACCATTTGCTGGCGCCACCAATGGTAAATCCGTTTTCTTCCTCCAAAATGTACACGGGCAGTATTGCACCGGCTTTCACCGCTGCAGCCAGCGCCGGATTATCGCGCAGCCTTAAATCCCTGCGAAACCATACGATCGTCATTCGTTGATCCTCCAAAATAGAAACAGGTAGGGGCCGGAATGGTTGAATGCGGATTGATGAATTATGGATCAATCGAAATCAGTAAAATTTCCTCGAGAACAGCATTGAAATCGAAAAACGAGGGCTCATTGAAATGAACTACAAGTGTAAATGCATTGTTGACTTTTATTGATATAAACCATTTACCGCTTTGGCCCGAAATTTATCGCTTCCTTATTTATGGCAAAACTCTTTATGTTACTTGTTGGTACCACGCCACCTGGCAGGCACACCGAACAGCACGATGTGTTTTTTGGCATTGGCGAAACCATCCGCGACCTGGTGCCGCAGGTACTCCAGTTTTGGCCGGAGGCAAAAAGGGGCCTGCACCTTGATGCCTGGCGGGAAGTAACACTGGTCAATGGTTACTCGGTTAGCGTTACGTCCGACCCTGAACATAACAGCAACGTGCAACTGTTTTTTATAAACCTGGGGGGCTATAAAAAAGGTGAGTTCGAAGAATTTCATTATAAAATGATCGTGGCGGCGCCGGATAAAGGCGAAGCCGTAAAGGCCGCCAAGCAAACAGCGTTTTTTCGCCATACCGGTTTCAAAGGCGCCAATGCCCACATCGACGACAAGTACGGTGTGGATGTAGACGATATTTATGCCATCCGCGATATTTTACCGGCATCGGTCAAAGGGCAATACAGCCTGGCCATAGACGCGGCAGCGCCGGATGCTGCAGATGACACCATTCATCTTGGGTATTTCAAACTTGATACAGTGGACAAATGGGCGCCGCAGGAAGTAGCGCCGAAGGAAGTAGACGACAACTAAAAAAGTGGGTCAAACACCATTTAAAATCATCCGGCCTATTTAAGCTACGACTTCTGTTTTTAACAACGCCGCCACGATGCGTTGGGATGCGGCTTCGCAAAAGTCCAGCCCGGAGTAATCGGGGTTGAGCCCGCCGATATAGGGCACAGCCATCATGTAGAGCCGCGGATTGTAAGCGCCGTACTGGTCCAACACCTGGAAATGATCATTGATGGTAATGCCCGGCACCGGCAGGTAATAATTGCCGCTGCTGTCCTCTTCGATTTCCATCGTGCCTTCTTCTTTTAGTTGTTTTGCCTTTTCCACATCGCGAAAGCGCAGCCTAGCCGGCGAAATAGCGCCGGTGTTGCGTAGCGCCGGAAATGGCACCTGGTTATAGGAAAGCTGTGGTTGGCCAATGCAATCCACAAACACGTGATAATACACTTCCTGCTCCGCGCCACTCTCGTTTGTATACCGGTAAATAACGCCGCCTTTTTCCTGCGGAATCACTTCACTATCGCGGTCAACAGCCACCAGGTCCAACACGCCGGCTTCATGTAATGCAATCAGTTCCTGGGCGGAGCTTTGCGGCACAAAAGCAATCACGATTGAGATCAGGGGCATCAGCACTTTTTTCAGGCGCAACATGTCTTCCGCAGAAAGATGTTTGGCCGGGTAATTTATCGTAAACGATAGGATCGACAGCATTTCTTTCCAATGTACCGGTTGCTGCCGGCGGATGCTTTTTTCGGCTTCGGCGTATTCTGCTTTAAACAAGGTGAATGGATCGAGTCGTTCCCGCAAATCCATCATTGCGTCCACAAACTCCTCGATACTCATGTTCCTGATCCGGTCATAAAACTCGGGATCTTTTTCTCTGAACGGCGCTTTAAAATTTCGTTCGAACAGGTAATCCAGCGATACAAAGCCATCGTTGGCTTCCTTGTTTTGCTGCAGTTCTTCTTCCGTGATACCCGCATCACGGGAAAGGCTGGCGTCGTCGAAATGAATACGGATGGCGGGCAGCAAACCATAAAGCGAATGCATCACTATTTTAAATCCGGTGCACTCCGGATTCAGGGTGTACGAAAGCATGCCATCGTCGCGACGATGGTAGGTGCCTGCCTTCCTCGACAGCGTACGTAGTGCATCGAAAGCGGTAAGCGAAGCCCCGCGGATGGCCACCGGGTGGGCCAGCTTTTGCTGCAGTTTGGCAGGCGGATAGGGCGAATCGAAATAGCCAGGGATCTTTCCTTCGTGTTTGATGGGCCAGTTGTGCCCGGTGCTAACGATCACTGCATCATAAATGCGCCGGGTGGCAGCCGTCAGCACGGCCAGTTGTTCCGAACCGGGTATCGGCGCTATATCGGTGACCTTGCATTGCAGAAAAACTTCGGTGACCAATCCCTGTGCTGCTGCCTTTTCTTGCAGCAATTGAAACTGCGCCGACAGGTAGCTGCCAAACAGCAGCCGGGGCACTACTTTATACTCATTGAAATTACCGGCATGAATACCAAACCGCTGCTGCAGGTTTTCGGGTGCTGTTTTGATCCACTCTTCCATCGATGTTACCAGCCCGGGCAACTCGTTGTCCGACACGTTGGTGACGTGTTCATCGTTGGCACCTTCGTGGCTGTAGGGCATGCCGGCACCCAATTGGCTGCCTTTTTCGTAGATATGAATTTCCCAATCGGTGTCATTCGCCGCCACCAAACGTTTGTACAAAAAAAGACCCGCAGGGCCACCGCCAATAATCGCTAATTGCTTCTTTCCCCGTTCCATTGCCCTGTCCGTTTTTGCGTAAATTAAAGCCACGTTTGGTAAATTAACAGCGGGAAAAGGAAAAGGTTCTGACTGGTGTTGATTTACAGTGTGGATTATTTTCGTTGGGGAAATTTAAAGCGTGAATCTACCGGGCGGTTGAAATAATCAACTTACGTTATCAATTGGATTGTTAGCTTGCAATCTCGCTGGAGGAGCAAAGAATACTATTTTTTAGATAGTGGTGTTTTTGACGGAAACCATTTGGCCGGTATTAGCAATCAATCTTTATCTTTCTTCATTTCGGATTCATTGTTTTTGAGTTCTCTTTCCAAGAAATAGTTCAGTGCGGTCCGCAAAACAGCAATTGCGGCCAGCTTGCCGATATCGTCCCAGGTTGGCGCAATAGCCGTTGCCAGGATATCGGCAGCCAGCAGCAATTCCAGTGCAACCGTTAGTGCACTGCCAAAATGTATGCGTATGGTTTGATTGGTAACGCCTTCGTTTGGACGAACAATATGCTTCACGTATTTATACAAAAACTTGATCAGTGCTACCGATATAACCAAAGCAGCCAAGAGCTCAATGATGCTGCTTAAATGCCCGGTAACTATTTCGGCTATTTCCTTCATGATTTTACATTTGATTGTTTGGCTTAGCTGCTTAGCAACAATGAACACTCTATGTGTTGAAAAGTACCGAGGTTGCGGCCTCCACAACAGTGGAAAGAAAGCAAAAATGATGGCAATTTTTCTTTGTGCCTTGTTGTAAGCTTTGCTCAATCAAAAGTGTAGCCTTCGGCCAATCTTCGACAGACTGGAGGTCACTGCCGCTCACAAAATCACGGTTGTTCTAGTTGGCTATCATTTTCCTGTACTCTGCTTTTTTTAGCTTCCCGGCATTGAGCAGGCCGCGATACGATCTATAAACTCCGTTTGTTTAATACCGGTGGATGTATGTCAATATATCCGTCCTGAACTGATCTACGGTTTCATGCCGAACACTTCCAACATAAGCGAGTTGCGACCGCAATTGTTTGTTTTCTTTTAGTTTTTGAAACCGACTGCGCTTGTATTGCACATAGCCGGTGTGGATGAATGCTTCAATACGGGCTATTTGTTCCTGCAAATTATCCTGGCGTGCAATAAACAGGTAGGATGCACGGGCAGCGTTGGTGTTTTCCCATACGATAAGTATGCGGTTGGTGCCCGTTACAAACCGGTAAATATGGCTTCCCTCTACCAGGGTTCCATACTTTTCTTGTATCGTAATCAGCCGGTATACAGGCGACTGATGTTGCGCCAGAACTTTTAGGTAATTCGGCTTTTCCTGTTGGTGCGGTTGTTTTTGTTTTTCGTCCCCGGTCTTGTTTGTTTTTTTAGGCTGGACAATTCTTTTCGAAATGGTCTTCGGCACAGCTGAAAAGCGGGTTATTTCAATGGCTTTTTCTATCAGGTCCACGATCTCGATCCAATTAGGCGAAGCAGCTTTGTCCAATACAGAATCTTTAAAAACCAACTTGAAGGGCCTGCTGTATTTAGCCTCAAAATACTCTTGTTTGATGGCATTGAGCGAACCCATTGCACCCTTAAATGGAACAGGTTTTAAAATGTGCTGGATGCGGCCGGGTTTAATCCGCAGGCAATCGGTGTCAAAAATTATGTCATCCCAAAGCAGGTAAAGGGTTTGCACGGACATGATGTTTTGATATTAAAGCCTCCAAAGCTGTTTTAATTGACTAATGGGATTTGCCAGGTCCTTTACCATTGATGCATTGTACAACGTTAGCATTGCCTTATGCCAAGCTGTTACAAATAATTAGCCTGAAATATTTCTGTGTTATAAAACCACCTTTGTTGGCTGTAATGCGGATCTTACATTGAGAAGTGATCAAACCTGCAAAATATTACGGCTGTAAAACCAATTCTTTTGTGGTAGCAATTTTTTCTTGTTGATACACTTTGCCATTCAAAAACCTCCCGATAAAACTGCTTCTTACAAAATATCGATAGGTGATAAAACTAATTAACCCGGTGACTGATAATGTAATGGCAAACTTCAAAAATAAGGGTATTGCTTGGCCGGCCATCAATCCTGGGATAAAAGCAACCACCGGCAGGTGAATTATATACACCCAATAAGCTGCATCCATGATATAACTCCATCTAGGAGAAAACAAATTAAAATAAGTCAGGAAAAAGGCAATAAAGCCGAAGATCAACAAGGTGCTGTAAATAGCGGCAATTGCTGCTTTGGCATGGAACACCCACGCCTCGGAAGGCCATTTTGCAAAGGTGGAGAGTAAAAACAGCAATACGCCGATGCTTAATTGCAAGATGGGATACCGGTTCAAATTTTTGAGGCTATTTGTAGGATATAGTAGCCATCCTATTTCAAAGAAAAGGAAATAGGTAAAAAATGTTACCGGCTCAATAGTCCAGGCAAGGTTGGTCTTGATAAAAGGTGTACCCATCCAGTACAGACATAGAAAAAATAAAAGTGCCGTAGAAAAAAGGCGTAACCAAAAATTTTGGAGGATGTAGGTAAAAAGCTTGTTCGCAGATGTGGTAAATGCGGTGTTCTTTTTGAATATTATTGCCAATAAGGAGCCTGACACTACATACATCATCAGGAAATATAGAAACCACAGATGCACAAACTTAAATGGAAGAAACTTACCGGAAACAATTACATCTGTAGCAATGCTTAGTGGAGATGCTGTACCCACAAATGCGCTTTTAGCGTATGTAAAAGCAAAAACTGTTAATGGGTAAATGAGCAGCACCCCGGCAAGAAACGGAAGTAGAATGCGCTTGACCCTATTGACCAGCATAGCTTTTGCTCCCTTTTTATAAAACAGGAGCGCCGCAAAATAGCCGGCAGTAACAAAAAATACCGGCATGCGAAAGCTGTGAATAAAGCCAACAATGATGTCGAAGACAAGGCTGTTATCCGGGTCTTTTAGTGTCCAGGTCGTTCCATAATCTCTAGTGCCGTACGTGATGGATGCATGAATTACTAACCCTAATAACATCATCACAGCACGTAGTGCATCTAATGCGTACACTCTTTCGGAACTTGCCTTTAGTTGATTGTCCATTGATTTTGGTTTTGATCTGTTTGGGTTGTGATTGTAGTTTTTAGTAAGGCGTTTTGCTAATCCATTACAGTTCTATTCCATACGGAAAAAAGATGTGCTGCACTAAAGTCCTTTAAATGTAATTTCTGTTACCGTTGCAGTATTGCCCGCCAAAAGTTCGGCAAATGCCAGTAGTACAGTCACGTAGGCTTCACCGGCTTTGTCATCGTGTTTCTGTGTCAGGCTAAGCAGCTTTCGATAGCAATACAAGCCCTTTTTCGGGTCGGGATTATTCAGCATCTCATAAATGAGGTTATTGCGTTCACCTTGGTCCTTCACCGAAGGATACGCCTGCAATAAGGTATTTCTATTCTGGCAATAGGAATTAAAAAAGAAGAGGAGTAACAGAAGAAAGCAGCAAGTTTTAAGTTTATCGATCCGGTTTCGATTCATGGCAGTTAGTTTCATGTGCCATAATATATAGTATTTATATTATGTTTCATATAGAGGGGGATGGAAAATGCGTATATCCGACTAGGGATTTGCATGCTTAGCCAACAGTGGTTACTTATGTACAAGATAATAGGCGTGGGGCTGTTCAGATCTGTCAATCGTAACGCCTGCAGTATTTGTGGCGCCGATCAGGAAGTTGTTGGGAACTGTCCTTGACCGCACCAACAGACTTTCTTTTTTGCGCGCTGGCCAGCCCGCAGACCTCGACACCATCCCGTGTTCGTTAAATGGAAAAACGAACGGCAATGTAAATGGCTATCATAATTGGGCACTGCTGGGTGTGCACATACAAGGCGACGTGGCAACCAGCGAAAAGTTGAAACTGCACTACGACCGCATGACCAGCCGCGAAAACGAGGTGCAGATCCAGAGCTACCGCGGCAGGGCATACAATGTAACGGTCGCCCAAAAAATTGGATTGGGTAAGGATTTTTTGAAGATACCGGTGAATGGCTTACCTGCCGATGCCAGAAAACCAGCCACGTTTAATTCTTTCCCGAAAATCTGGAATTGGAGAAAAATGGAAGTCGAACCGCTCGGATCAATGAAGCGGTTCGGCTGATACTAGCTTCTGGCAAGGGTTCTACAAAAAAGAAAACCGGACAACTCTTCGAAAATCTCGAGTTGTCCGGTCAGGTGGAGGTGACCGGAGTCGAACCGGTGTCCAAACATGATATCCAAACGCTTTCTACATGCTTATTTCCGAATTAATTGTCGGGAAAAAACCGGAGCGGAACAAACCAATTCTTTCCTTAGCTGGATGGGCTTAAGCAACGATCACAGCCTTTCGTTGCAGCAGCCTCTTTTGTTTTTAAGTCGGCGGCGGCGCTTGGTAAGAGACCAACCTGCGCGGCGGCCCTAATGACTACTTAATCACTGATTAGGCAGCCATGGCAAAGTTAGATTCGCCATTTAGAGTTTGAATCTTCAGATTTACGAGCTAATGATACAACGCTCGGCATGCTTACACGTTCAAAGACCTATGCTGTCAAAACCAAACACCCCCGGGTAGAAAAAGTCCGAAGTCCGAACAGGTTTTCAGCGGCGACAAAAATAAGCATTTTAAATGCAAGGAGCAGTTTTAAAATCTTAAAATAGGAGTGGGGTACATAGTGATAGATGGAAGATGGTGTTTGCCTGAAAAATTGGGTGCGGCAATGTAAGTACTTGTCAGCCCGGCAGCGGACAGAAGGTACAATTGTGCGACGCAACAGAAGTTGAACAGCATTATTGCAGTTTGTTCCATAAAAAAATCCATCTCACTGGGAGATGGATTTTTTATTTGCGATAAAATCCAGATTTATTTGTTTGGTGCGAACGCGGTTATCTAACCAGGCGCCAGATGTCGAGGCCGAAGGCGTAGAGCATCAGGCCAAGCAGCAGCACCATGCCTACCATTTGGGCGTATTCCATAAACTTGTCGCTGGGCTTGCGGCCGCTCACCATTTCGGCAATGGTAAACAGCGCATGGCCGCCATCAAGCGCCGGAATGGGCAGGATGTTCATAAAGGCCAGGATGATGGAAAACAGGGCTGTCATGGTCCAGAAACGCTGCCAGTCCCAGGTGCCGCCAAAGGTTTTGCCAATGGAAATGACTGAACCCAGGTTGTCGGAAACTTTATGCTCTTTGGAGGTAAAAAGGAGGCGGATGCCGTTCACATATTCGCCCAGCCGGTCCACACCGTAGTTAACACCAGCAGGAATGGATTCGCCAAACGAATATTCTTTTTTCTCGGTCTGGAAAATGCGGTCCGGCGCAATGTTGAAAAAGCCAATGGAGCCATCTTCTTTCACCTTCACACCCACGGTGGCCGTATCGGCACCACGCAGCAGGCTCATGGTTACGTTCTGCCCTTTGTATTGTTGTTTTACTTCATTGAATTCATCGAAAAAGGCGGTGGGTTTGCCGTTCATCGCCAGGATGCGGTCGCCTTTCATCAGTTCGCCGCTGGTGTACTCGGGAGTGCCACCAATGCTGTCAACCACCACCGGCATGCGGGGCGTAACAAAGCCGCGCAACTGGTTGCGGGTAAGCTGACGCACCGTGCCTTCGGGAAATTGGAGCGTGGTATCGGCGCCGTTGCGGTTTACGGTTAAACTAACCGACTCGCTGTAAGCCAAGTCTTTCATAAACTCGCCGTAATACTGAACGGGCTCGCCGTTAAGGGCTTTGATCTGGTCCCCATCACGCATACCGGCGGCGCTGGCCAGCGAATCGACCGCCACGCCGTATTTAAGACTGCTCATGGGCAGGCGTTCTTCGCCCCACACAAACAGGATGGCGGCAAACAGCACCAGGGCCAGGATAAAGTTGACGGTAACGCCACCCAGCATGATGATGAGGCGTTGCCAGGCCGGCTTGCTGCGAAACTCCCAGGGCTCCGGCGGACGGTTGAGCTGGTCCTTGTCCATGCTTTCGTCGATCATTCCGGATATTTTTACATATCCGCCCAGGGGCACCCAGCCCAGGCCATATTCGGTTTCGCCTACTTTCTTTTTCCACAGCGAAAACCAGGGGTTAAAAAATAGGTAGAACTTTTCCACGCGGCAGCCAAACCATTTGGCCGGCAGAAAATGCCCCAGCTCATGCAATACCACCAGGATGGAAAAGGCAAGGATAAATTGGCCAACGTTGGCAAAAAAAGCCGACCAGTTAACAGCTAATAAAATCATACTTAAGTTTGCCCTGGCCCAAAGCGCGGGCCGGAAGCGCTGATTGTAATGGTTGAATAAAGAACAGAACGCCGAAGTGAGTGACACAACCAAAGATGGGCGGGGGCACTAAAGCCGGCTTTAAAAAAATACTTACTCCGCAAGATAAGGGATGCAGCGAAATGAACCGGCCGCCAATGGACGGGCGGCAGCGGCTTTAACCACGTTTTAAAGCTTGATCATGTCGGCGGCATAGCTGCGGGCCTCGCCGTCGCTTTCAAAATACTCGTGGAGGGTGGGCTGCTGCACAAAATGCACCTTGTCCATGGTCTTTTCAATCACGTCGGTCATTTCCAGAAACCCTATTTTATTGCGCAAAAACGCATAGACCGCAATTTCATTGGCGGCATTCATTACGCAGGGCAGGTTGCCGCCGCGGTTGAGCGCTTCCATGGCCAGGGCTAGGTTGCGGAACGTGCGGATATCGGGCTCCTCGAACGTAAGGGTGCGTACCCGCCGGAAGTCGAGGCGGGGAAAATCGTTGGGAATGCGGCGCGGAAAACCCATGGCGTATTGGATGGGCAGCTTCATATCGGGGAGGCCCATTTGCGCTTTGATGCTGCCATCCTGGAACTGCACCATGGAGTGGATGATGCTTTGTGGGTGAATAACCACCTCGATTTGCGAAGGCTCGAGGTTGAACAGCCACTTGGCTTCGATCATCTCGAGGCCTTTGTTCATTAGCGTGGCTGAGTCGATGGTGATCTTGGCGCCCATCGTCCAGTTGGGGTGCTGCAGGGCATGGTCGCGGCGCACATTCAGCAGGTAATTGGGTTTTTTACCTAAAAATGGCCCGCCCGATGCGGTAAGGATCACTTTCTCCACCGGGTTGCGGGTTTCGCCCACCAGGCATTGGAAAATGGCCGAATGCTCTGAATCGACGGGGATGACGGGCACCCGCTTTTCGTAGGCGGTGCGCATCACAATGTCGCCGGCAACTACTAAGGTTTCTTTATTGGCGAGGGCAATAGGCTTGCCAGCGTTGAGCGCATTGAGGGTAGGGCGGAGGCCGGCATAACCCACAATCGCTGCCAGCATCAGGTCGTACACATCCATGGAGGCTACTTCCTCAAGGGCCTGCTCGCCGGCAAACACCTTGCAGTCGGAACTGGCCAAGGCATCCCGAACCTGGGCGTACTTGCTGTCGTCGCCGATCACTACAATATTGGGCTGGTACTTCAGGGCCTGTTCAATGAGTAGCTCGGCGTTGCTGTTGGCAGTGAGCACTTCAACGCTAAACTTGTCGCGGTTGGCGTCAATAACGTCGAGGGCCTGCGTGCCGATGGAGCCGGTAGAGCCGAAAATGGCGATTCTTTTAATCTGTCCGCTTTGATTCATGCTGGGGGTAAGTGTAGCAAAGTAAAGGAGATATTGCTTGACAGTTGATAGTTGACAGTTGGTAGTTGATAGTAAATACAGGATAGGCCGTTTTTCGAGCCGCTACCAACCACCGACTTTCAGCTATCAACTGCTTACTGTCAACTCGGCTCGGTCCAAGGTTTTAGCGCATCTGCAATCTTTCGGTCGTTGCTCAGGCGGGGTACTTTGTTTTGTCCACCCAGCTTGCCCACCGATTTCATATAATCAATGAAACCGTTTTTGCGCACCACCGAAATTTTCAGCGGCAGCAGGATGTTGCCCCGGATGAGGTCGTCGTAATAAATATTCTTCTGGCGCAGGTTATCGTCTATTTTTTGGGCCAATCCGGCCAAGTCGGCGGGATCGCTGCCAAATTCAATGAGCCACTCGTGGTAGCTTTTGCCCCGGCCGCCATCTACCACCGGCGCCACCGTAAACTCCGTAATGGGCACGCCGTGTTCCTGCGCCGCTTTCAGCAGGCTCGCTTCTACTTCTTCGCCAATTACGTGCTCGCCAAAGGCGGAGATATAGTGCTTGATGCGGCCCGACACCACCACGCGGTAGGGATCGGTGGACACAAATTTGACCGTATCACCAATATTATAACCCCAAAGGCCGGCATTGCTGTTGATGATCAGCGCATAGTTTTCACCCACTTTTACATCGCGCAGGGTAAGCCGCGTGGGGGCCTCGTTGAAAACTTCTGCGGCGGGCACAAACTCAAAGAAAATACCGCTGGCCGTGTTCAGCAGCAGTCCTTCGCCATCTTGCGTATCCTGGAAAGCAAAAAAGCCTTCCGATGCCGGGAATGTTTCAATGGCATCTACCTTGCGCCCAATGGTTTCAAACAAACGGGCGGCATAAGGTTGAAAGTTGACGCCACCATGCACCATCACCGAAAACTGAGGGAAGAGGTCGGCTATTTTTTTGCCAGATTTTTCTACCAGCCGGTCAAAATACATCTGCATCCAGGGCGGAATGCCCGAGATCAGGGTCATATTCTGGTCGATGGTTTCTCCCACAATGCGGTCGAGCTTGGTTTCCCAGTCTTCCACGCAATTGGTTTCGTAGCTGGGCAGCTGGTTGGTGCGCAGGTATTTGGGAATATGGTGGTTTACGATGCCGCTGAGCCTGCCCGTGGGAATATCGGCAATGCGCTCCAGCACCGGCGAGCCCGACAGAAAAATCATTTTGCCATCCGAAAAAGCCGTGTTGCCTGTTTCAGCCATATAACACAGCAGCGCATTGCGTGCCGAGTTGATGTGGTTGGGGATTGACTCCTTAGTAATGGGTATATATTTTACGCCGCTGGTGGTGCCTGAGGTTTTGGCAAAATAAATGGGTTTGCCCTTCCAGAGGATATTGTGCTTACCGCTTTTAATTTTTTCAATATAAGGTTTGAGGCCCTCGTAGTCGCGGATGGGCACAGCCTGCCTGAAATCGGCGTGGGAAGCCACTTGGGCAAACTTGTGGTCGCGGCCAAATTCGGTATCGGCAGCAGCTGCAACCAGCTTTTTAAACAAGGCCTCCTGGTCGGGAACGGCGGTTTGCGCCCCTTTTTTTACCTGGCTATGCACAAAATAGGCAAGTGGTTTGGCCAGCAATGATTTAACCTTCATTTCGTTCTTAAGTTGGCTGCAAGGTAGGAAGGGATTTATGATTTACGATTTTGGATTGCGGATTTTGGATTTTAGCTTCAACACGGTAAATAATACCTTCTAAAAAGCGGCAGTGTGTTGTTAAATCCGGAATCCGAAATCCGAAATCCGAAATTCTCTCCTGCTTTCCTTGGTCAGTAATTTATTTCTCACTACTTTTGCCGTCCTAATTTTTGAACCGTTATGTTCGCAATAGTAAAAATAGCCGGCCAGCAGTTTAAGGTGCAAAAAGACCAGACTTTGTACGTGCCCCACGTAGGTGGCAACGCTGGCGATAAAGTAGAATTCGGTGAAGTGCTCCTGGCTGACGCCTATGGCAACCTGTCGGTTGGCAGCGCAGTTAGCGTAAAAGTACAGGCCGAAATCCTGAACCATGTGCAGGGTGACAAGGTGATTGCTTACAAGCAAAAGCGCCGCAAGGGTTTCCGTAAGAAAAAAGGACACCGCATCCAGTACACCAAGATCCGCATTGCGGACATCGCTTAAGTAAATCCGAAAACAGGATATCGAAATCCGAAACGGATTCGGATTTCGGATTTAAAACATTCAAAATTCTAAATCACCATGGCACATAAGAAAGGTGAAGGTAGTGTAAAGAACGGCCGCGACTCGCAAAGCAAGCGCTTGGGCGTTAAAATCTATGGCGGTCAACCAGCCATTGCCGGTAACATCATTGTACGTCAGCGTGGCACCAGCTACCACCCCGGCAGCAACGTAGGTGTAGGTAAAGACTGGACCCTGTTCGCACTGACCTCCGGTACTGTTGAATTCCGCAAAGGCAAGCACGACCGTACTTTTGTTTCGGTTACGCCTGTTGCTGTTTCTGCCTAACTGGCATGATGGTTGTAAAAAACTTTGGAAGCTGGGCATTTGCGCTTAATTTTGCCTAGATCCGTTTTTTACTAACCATTAAATTCAACAAACATGGCAACTTCAAAAAAGGCCGCGGCTAAGTCTGCGTCGCCTAAAAAAGCCGTAGCAAAAAAGGCTGCTCCAAAAGCAGTTGCAAAAAAAACCACCGCTAAAAAGGCTGCTGTCAAAAAAGCAGCGCCCAAAAAAGCGGTAGCTACAGCGAAAAAAGCAGGCCCTAAGGCTGCTGCCAAAAAAAGCACAGCAAAAAAAGCGGCCGTTAAAGCAACTGCTAAGAAAGCCGCTCCAAAAGCTGCAGCTAAAAAGACCACCGCAAAAAAGGCGACTGCTAAAAAAGCAACCGCTAAGCGTGCTGGCGCTAAAAAGTAATAGCAAAGTATTTGTTGATAAAGTCCCGGTTTCCGCCGGGACTTTTTTTTATGCCCAAGCTATTGCTGCGCAGTGAAATACGGTAAAAGCGAACATGCTCGTTCAACCCATAGGTCGCAAACTGTAAATGCAAACCAAGATTGAATCGTACTCCGGCCGGATAAGTAGGTTAAGAAAGTACTTGTGCAATGCCCATCAATCGAACAGCGCCAGCTGTTGTTGCTGTTGCACTTCGGGCATGCTGCCGCGGAAAAGCGGCGCTGCAGCTCCTTCGGCCCTGATCTCAAACAGGGGAGAAGCAGCAAACCGGGAAGCAACCACTACCTGTGCATTGCCGGCATGGGGGGCAAAAAGGTCGGCTACAAGTTGCGGGTGATTGTTGTTGTTCGACAGGTGTGCCAGTAGCAGATGGGTCAGGTGTTGCGGCCGGTGTTGTATAAAAATAGCCAGCGCCTGCTTGTTCGACAGGTGCCCGTCGCCGCCGCGGATGCGTTTTTTGAGGTGATACGGATAATTGCCCCGCTCCAGCATTTCCTCGTCGTAATTACTTTCCAGAAACGCCGCATGGCACTGTGAGAAATGGCGCACCAGCTGGTCGCAAGGGCGGCCCAGGTCGGTAAACACCCCTACCGTTACGCCATTGCCCTGCACGATAAAACTGTGCGGGTCGGCAGCATCATGAAATTTGGGAAAAGGCGTAATGCTCAAGCCGCCAACGGTTACCGGCTGGTGGGCTGTAAAGGTGCACACGAGTTCGGCATCTACCCAAAAGCCGCCGTTGCGGCGCATGGCCTTGGTGCTGTATACGGGCAGGCGCCATTTGTTGGCTAGCCGCGAAATGCCGCGGACATGATCGGTATGTTCATGCGAAACAAAAATAGCCTTGACACCGCTCAGCGGCAAGTCCAGGTCTTTCATGCGCTTTTCTACCTCGCGGCACGAAATGCCCACGTCTACCAGCACGGCTTCTGTGCCGTTGCCCACATAATAACAATTACCGTTGGAGCCCGAGTTGAGCGAAGCAATAAATAGCGACATGCAGGCTGCAAAAATAGGCCTTAGGCCAGATAAAAATTGCTCGTTTCGACTAACTAAGATGGCTTAACAACATCTTGTGGATGCTTCCAGCTTTAACCTTCCCGAATTAACCCGATTTTGTTTTTGCAACTTAGTTGCATTCCTTTAATTTTGGTGTTCCATCACCGATATGGACCAATTTAGGAACACCCCAAACTGATGGCGTATATTTAGCATACCGCTTCAATCAATGAAACCACATTTTTGAAAACACCTGGCACCATACGGTCTATTGTTGCAATGCTGCTGCTGGCAGTGGCGCTTTTGGGCAGCACGCCCAAAAAGTTCCTGCACGATGCGCTGGCCGGCCATAGCGATGTGAGTTATGGGTTTACAGGTGAGGGTAAATGGATCAGCGCTACAACCTTTCAATGTGGCTTTGACCACCAGGTCGCCGAATCGCCCTATACTGGTGCCAACCCGGTGCAACTGCCCGCTCCGCAGGTAGTGTACCACTCTTCCGAAATACCATTTTTTTACACAGACCCGGCTGCCGGCTTTTATGCCAGCGCCCAAAGCCGTGGACCGCCCCAGGGGTAAGCCTTCCCGTTGCTTCACCTTTTTTTCTGTGTAAACTTTTCTTCCGTGAAAAAGTTATTGTTGCTGCTCTTTGTGGGGCAAGCTGCCCTTGTTCAGGCACAGGTGTGCGCCGGTTCGCTTACCGGTCATGTGCACCATTCTGCCAGCCACGAAAACCTGGCCGGCGCCACCGTGGAGTTGTTGGAACTCCAACGCACCCTCACCACCAACAGCAAAGGCGATTTTCGTTTTGATGCGCTCTGCGCCGGTCATTATACATTGCGCATTTCCCATGTGTCGTTCGATACCATTGTGCGGTACGTAGGCCTGCAGGGCACAGCCCACCTCGATGTTGATATGCCGGTGAGCCGTACGGTGCTGGAAGGTGTAACCGTGGCGGCGCAGCGCAATGTGCCCCTGGCCGGCACCCGCTCCGAGGTAAGCGGCACGGCCCTGGAAGAAGCCCGTGGCCGCTCCTTTAGTGATGCGCTGGCAAAGATCAATGGCGTGACCCTGTTGCAAACTGGTTCCACCATTGCCAAGCCCATCATTCACGGGCTGCACGGCAACCGCATTTTAACCATCAACAACGGCGTACGGCAGGAAGGCCAACAATGGGGCAACGAACACGCCCCGGAAGTGGATCCTTTTATCGCGGGTAAAATTGCCGTAGTTACCGGTGTTGACCAGTTGCGTTATGGCTCCGACGCCATTGGTGGCATTATCCTGGTGGAACCCAAACCCATCCGCCAAGCCCATGGCAATAGTGGTGAAGTAAATGCGGTGTATGGCACCAACAACCGCCAGGGCGTTGTTTCGGGGGTGTGGGAAGGTGCCAGCCAAAAATGGGATGGATTTAATTACCGCTTGCAAGGCACCCTGAAAGGCAGCGGCAATGTGGCTACGCCTGATTACCGGCTGAACAACACAGCCAGCCGGGAAGGTAATTTTTCCATAGCGGGAGGCTATCGCCGGCACCATTTCCAAACCGACCTTTTTTACTCTTATTTCCAAACAGAACTCGGGCTGTTCACCGGCGCCCATATCGGCAACACCACCGATTTTGAGCAGGCCCTGAATGCGGTAAAACCCGATCCCACCTTTACCGGCCAACAAAGTTTTGACATTGCCCGGCCATACCAGGCCGTGGTGCACCACCTGTTGAAATCGAAAACGGTGGTGGATGTGTCGGGTCATAAATTTTCGCTGCTGCTTTCGGGTCAGTTCAACGACCGCGAGGAGTTTGACGTGGTACGGAGCAGCAGCCGGCGTGGGCCGCAAATGCACCTCACCATCGGCACGCTGCAGCAGGAGCTGAACTGGGAGGCGCCGCGCAAAGGCCCGTGGCAGCACACCGCAGCCGTGCTGGCCATGCAGCAATCCAATAGTTATTCGGGCCGATATTACATCCCGGCTTACAAAGCGCAGAACTGGGGCGGATACTATATCACCAAATGGAACCACAACGCTTTAGACTTGCAGGGTGGGTTGCGGTTCGACAGCCGTGCCATTCAATCGAACCGGTTGCGGGCCGGCGGCGCCGAGTTTGCCCGCTACGATTTTGATTTCAACACCTTTGCTGCTTCGCTGGGTGGTGGTTACCGCATCACCGATGGCTGGCGTGTTTCGGGTGGGGCAACGCTGTCGAGCAGGGCGCCGCACATAAACGAGTTGCTGAGCAACGGCGTCCACCAGGGCACCGCCACATTTGAAACCGGCGATATTAGTTTAAAACCGGAGCAATCCGTTTACCTGCACCTGGGCCAGCGTTTTACCAACCGCCAGGGTACGTTGGGCGGCGAGTTGTCGCTGTACCAAAATAACATCCAGGAATTTATTTACCAGCAACCATTGCCCGGCGAGCCGGTAGTGACCATTTCGGGTGTGTACCAGGCACTGCGCTTTGCGCAAACCGATGCGCGACTGCAAGGGATGGATGCCTCTTTTTGGTGGAAACCGGCGGCGCAGTGGGAGTGGACCGGGCAATACAATTTGCTGCGGGCAAAAAATAAGAAAACGGCCGACTGGCTGATTCGCATGCCCGCCGACCGGCTGGCATCTTCGTTGCGCTATACGTTTAAAGACGGCGCTAAACGCAGTGCCACTTACCTGATGATTGAAGCCCAGCAGGTGTGGCGTCAAACACGGGTGCCCGACGAAACCGGTGGCAAGCAAGACTATGCACCGCCGCCACCGGGCTACTTTTTAACCCATATTGATGCGGGCACCACTATTACCATCGGATCGGTGCCGGTGGGCCTGGGCATCAGCGTACGCAATGCGCTGAACGAACGCTACCGCGATTACCTGAACTACCTGCGGTTTTTTACCGATGAAATGGGCCGCAACGTGCAGCTGCGCCTGAAAGTGCCCATTGGTGCGGGCAAAGGGTAAGCCCATTTTTCCAAAATTTTTACTCGGTAAAGTGGATGACCGCTTTGCGTCGGCACTTGCCGTTCATTACCATCATTCCAAACATTTTTTAAAACAAACCCTGATCATGATGAAACAAACAATGAAGAGTTGGTCGATGCTGCTGTTGGCAGCGCCGGTTTTGCTCACCGCATGCAGCAAGGCTTCGGATGGCGAAAACAACGATGAGGAAGTAATCACTACCGTAAACCTGAAAGTGACGCCCCACACCGGTGGTGGCAACCCAGTCGTGTTTAGCATCGACGACCCGGATGGCCCCGGAGGCAATCTACCCACCCAGCAAAACGTAGTACTGGCGCCCAATACCATGTATCATTTTGAGCTGGAACTGCTGGACAAAACCAAGAATCCCGCAGCCGATATTACCGGCGAAGTGGATGAAGAAGGCGATGCCCACCGCATTTATTACTTGCCTTCTGCTGGCAGCAATATCCAAGTTACTGGCTTGAACAACGATGACAATGGCATTCCGCTGGGCACTACCGGCTTTATCACCACCGGCGCTGCCGGCACCGGCAACTTGCGTGTGGTGTTGCGCCACTACGGCGGCAACCCGCCCAACAAAGGCGCACAGGATGCGTGGGACAGTCCCAAGTCATCGTCGGATGTGGATGTGACGTTTAATACTGCGGTGCAGTAACACAGTCACAATTTTCAAGCGGCCAAAGCGGTTAGTCGTTCACGTTATTTCGCAGCTGAATATCAGGTTGATAAAATAACGTACGTCGTGACGCTTTGGCCATCTTTTTTTAAGCTGATTTTTTTGCAGGCGTTGTTTTTTTACTTGCGGCTTGCGACATGTATTGGCTCGGCGTCATGCCAAATTGTTTGAGAAAATTGCGGCAGAAATTATTCTGTGAATGGAAGCCAACCATATAAGAAACTTCGTACAACTTTAGTGACCCCTCATTCATTAAAGATGCGGCCTTTTTCAGCCTTGTAATATTAATCAGATCGGAAGGTGGAACACTTGACAACTCTTTTATTTTCCGGTATAAAGTGGGGCGGCTCATATTGAGCATGCGGGCCAACTCTTCCACGTCAAAATCCGGGTTTCCCAGATGTGTTTCAATCGATTCGTTAAGCGCTTTCAGGAAAAGCTGATCTGCCTTGCTATGACCGCCGGAATGAACCGGCGCTAACGGTGCCATTGCTACATACTCCTGTACTTTGCTTCGGTTGCGCAATAGGCTTGATATTTGCGCCTGCAGGTGTGCTGGCGAAAACGGCTTTTCGATGTACGTATCAGCGCCCATTTCTAACCCTTCAATCTTTGATTGCAACGTGTTTTGTGCCGTCAGCAGTACCACCGGGATATGGCTAAAAGAAAAATTCCCTTTTATCTTTTTACACAATTCAAAACCGTCCATCCCCGGCATCATTACATCGCTGACTACCAGCTGAACTGGCTCTTGCTCCAGCAATTGCAACGCATCCAGCCCATTTCTACAGGCACGTACTGTAAAATGTTCGGCAAGTTCTTCCTGTAAAAATTCCAAAATCTCCTCGTGGTCGTCAACAATCAGGATGGATGGCTTCATGTGTACCTTTTTACAATTGCTGATAAATGTTCGCCTCTAATTCTTTCGCAGTTAGTATGAAAGTTATCCCCTTATCTTTGATGTTCTCTGTTAGGGATTACACCATTGGTGCTCTGTTTATTTCATTTTGCTGATCGATCGATACTGTTTTTTGCACCAGGTGTGCCGAATGATTATAGGCAAGCACCAGCCGAAAAATATTGTGTTGGTGGTGCAGTACCAACTCCAAACTGCCCCCATGCAGCATTGCCAGCGACCGTGCCAATGCCAGCCCTACTCCCGAACCGGGAATGCGGGCATCTTTCGGCAACCTAAAAAACGGCTCGAAAATTTTTTCCTGCATTCCTTCAGGAATCAGTGGACCGTCATTTTCAACATAGATTGAAAAATGGGCCGGATCCGGTTGGGCCGGTTCCAGTCGAACCACCAATCTTTTTTCGGCATATTTAACTGCATTGTTCAGCAGGTTTGCAAAGATCTTATTCAACGCTTCGGTATCGGCCCCGGTGAGTAAAGCATTGGCAGGCATGTGCAAACTGCAGTCCATTGCTTTGTCTTCGGCCATTGCTTTGGCATTGGCAAAATGATCTTCTAGTAATTCCGAAATATTGGTGGTTTGAAATTGAATCCTGAATCCGCGGGCTTCTGCTTTTTGAAAATCCAACAACTGGCCGGTTAATTCAATCAGCCGTTCGGTGTTACGTTCCATAATGCGTAGACTGTTGCGCAGATCGGGCAGTTCGCCAACTTTACGGCGTACCCGCTCCAATGGTCCCTTAATCAGCGTAAGGGGTGTGCGTATTTCGTGGGCCACGTTTGTGAAAAAATCGAGTTTTGCCGCATACAATTCTTTTTCTTTTTGCAGCGACATTAGTTCCACTTTTCTTAAGGCTCGTTTGCGTGTAGCCTGATGGTACTTGTGCAGCGCCATCCAGATAAGCGTAATGGTTAACATAAAATAACCCAGATACGCCCAACTGCTGGCCCACCATGGCGGCTCAATTGTAATGTGCAATTCTTTTTGCGCCAATACCCCATAACCGGATGGGTCAAGCGCTTGCAACTGCAGCGTGTAACTGCCCGGACGCAAAGCGCTGAAATATAGTGTACGAGCCGTTTTTAGAAGGGTCCAGTCGCTTTCCAGCCCTATCATTTTATATCGGTACTCTGTCATCTCAGGCGCCGTAAAAGATAGCGCTGCAAAGTCGATGCTGAGTGTGGATTGATTGTGCTGCAGTACCAGTGTTTTTTGTCCGTGCAACATTAGCGGTGCGCCATGCGCTACCGTTTTATTTTCTTCTTTACCGTCGTTGATACGAACCTGCGTGAAAAATAGTGGAGGCTTAAAGGTTTCCCGCAAAAAGGTTGCGGGATTAAACGATATCAAACCCTTAACTGAGCCAAAATAAATGCGGCCTTCGCCGTCTTGAAAACTGGAATTAAAGTTGAAGTGGTTACTCAACAATCCGTTTGCCGTGGTATATGTCCTGATTTGGCCATTGTACAGGTCAAGGCTGGCTATTCCATTGGTGGTAGTGGTCCATAGCTTTCCATCCCTGTCGGCTTCAATCCGGTACACCGTATTATCCGGCATACCCTGTCGCGTGGTGTAATGTTTGAATTGATCGGTTTGTGGCTGAAAACGGCTGAGCCCATTTTCGGTTGCAAACCAAACATAGCCTTGTGGATCGTGATACTGACCATGAACCGTATTACTTGCCAAGCCCTCCCTTCCTTCGTGGTACCGGAGATTACCCCGGGTGCCGTCTTTTTTTATAAAATAGATGCCATTATCCAGTGTGCAGATCCAAAGCGTCCCGTCAAGTCCTTCGCCCAACGATTGTACCTGGCCGGTAAAGTCCTGGAATAGCTCGAAATCATCTGTTTTGCGTCGGTATCGAAACAGCCCGTTCCAGGTACCAATCAAAATCTCGCCGGACTTGGTTTGGTAAATAGTTACGATAAAATTGCTTGAAAACTGATTGGGTGCACTGCCGCTGGTATAGTGCCGCAGCACTTGGCCTGTGCGAATATCCAGAACATCAAGTCCGTGCTCGTAGGTGCCCACCCACAACTCATTGCCCACAGCCAGCAAACCATGCACATTGGAATAAGCAATGCCATTTTTGCCGGTGCCGGGCTGGTAGTAGGTAACTTTTCCTGTAGCTGGGTTCCATTTGTTCAAGCCGGCATCTTCGGTGCCAATCCAAATGTTGCCCAAGCGGTCGCCCGTTATATCGTGTACAACATTCCCGCTTAGTGCATGCTCCATACTGCCGGGAAAAAACCGTTGGAACGGCGTGTATTGCCGTGGAAAATAATTGAGTCCGCCAAAGTTGGTACCGGCCCAGATCCCGCCTTCATTGTCTTTGCAAAGCGTGTAAATAGAATTGTCTGAAAGAGAATATGGATTGGAAAATCCTTTTTGCAGTTGCTGGTATTTTTTAGTTTCTGTATTGTAAATAAATATGCCTTTTTCAGTAGCGATCCAGTATTCTTTCCGGCTGATTTGTAAAAAATCCCGCACATACAACTCCGTGTTGTCTGAGGCAAAGCCCAATAGATCCTGATAGGTTTTTGTTTTGGGTGAAAAATGCTTTGCGCCCTGGTTTACCGTACCCACCAGCAATGTAGTATCGGCCGTGCCAAAAAGTGTAACGATGCGGGATGATGCAGCCTTTCTGGAATGTTGAAACAAATTGTAGGCAGTAAAAGAATTGTTGCCGGGTTGAAATTGGTAGATGTTGCCGATTTCGGAAGCAACCCAAATCGAGCCATCTGCAAGCGTACAAACAGCGGTTGGTTCAGGCAACTGTAGATTACCAAATACGGTGATGTCGCCAGTTTTGACTGAAAAACGCTTGAGCCGTTTTTCCGAAATATACCATAAGTCGCCATCTTTGGTTGCGGCAATATTAGACACGCTGCCGGTCTCCTGCTTTACCAGGCGTTCGAATGTTTCCGTTGTGCCATCAAACCGGTATATGCCCTGTCTTGTGCCCGCCAACAATCCAATCCCCGGAATAAACTGGAGGCTTTGGATGTAATTGTTTCCAATGGAAGTGGTATCGCCCGGACGATTGCGGAAGATTTTAAAATGATAGCCGTCAAACCGGTTCAATCCGTCCCTAGTTCCGAACCATAAAAAGCCAAGGCTGTCTTGCAATGCACAAATCACCTTGTTATTTGATAGGCCTTGCTCCATTCCGTAGTGGCGGAAATACGGCTGTTGCGCACCGGCGGGTACCAGCACGCCGAGAACCACGGCAAGCAGCAAAACGCGTATCATAAATTGCAAGTATCGTTGGTGGTCAACAAATATAAGGTTTTGTAAACGGGCCCGAATTCAGAAATGGGTGTAAAAAAATGAGACATTTTGCCGAAAGAATGATACAGATTTATAAGTGCCTTTCACCAAAGACCATTAACTTTCCGGGGCGTAAATAGTTGTTTTTGTTGCAGTTAAACTGCATTCGACGAATAGTGTTTCCGATCACGAATGTAAAATAGCGACCAAGCTTTTTAACCACCTTGCCATTATGAATAGCAACGTTCTCCGTTCTAAATTATTAAAGTACAAGTCGGAAATTGCCGGGTTTTCCCAAGAGGATTTGGGTAAAAGTCAGGTCTCCCAAAAGCAAGATTTTTTTACAGAACCTATGCCTTTACCACAAGCAATCCTGATGGGATCGCGTCGATTGGTGTGCGGATGTTTTTTGTTCACCAGCCTCAATGCTGTTTCCCAGCAGGCGCTGCCCTTAAATGACCTTTCCGCTTTTCAGCCTTCCTCCAAAACCTGGCGCATTGCAGGCGATGTGCAGGCCGACCTGGCAGCAGCCAATGCCCTGAAGCCAGCCAATGGGACCGGTGTACTGGTAAATGTTCCTACCAACAAAGAGCACGGCGCCGACCTGTTTACCAACCTTACCCACGGCGATGCCGACATCGAGCTGGAATACCTGATGGCAAAGGGCTCCAATTCGGGCATTTACCTGCAGGGCCGGTATGAAATTCAATTGCTCGATTCATGGGGTGTAACACAGCCGAAGGCTGGGGACAATGGCGGCATCTACCAGCGTTGGGATGACAGCAAACCTGATGGACAAAAGGGCTACGAAGGCCATGCACCGCGACAAAACGTATCCAAAGCACCGGGCTTGTGGCAAAAAATGCGGATCTCGTTCCAGGCACCCCGCTTTGATGCTTCGGGTAAAAAGATCCAGAATGCACGCATCCTTTCGCTGTCATTAAACGGTGTAACGATACACGAAGATGTTGAACTGTCCGGCCCCACCCGTGGCGCTATGCAGAACAACGAAGTAGCCACCGGACCCATCCGCATCCAGGGCGATCATGGTGCGGTTGCATTCCGCAACATTAAGGTCAACAAATTCGATGTGACTAAACCGGTGCTGTCCGGGCTTAAATATTCGGTGTACAAAGGCCAGTTCGAAAACCCTGCACAGGCCACCCAAACCACACCATTGGCAACAGGTAATTTGTTGCAACTTTCTGCTGCCGTTACTACACTAGCCAACGATTTTTTGGTGGCCTATACTGGTAACTTATCGGTGGAAAAGGCAGGCAAATATTCGTTTCGGCTGGCAGCGCCCGGTGCTAAAGGCATGCTGAAGATCGACGGAAAAGAAGTGATTCCTTTTGGTGAACGACAAGGCGGCAACAGCACGGAACTGAGTGCTGGCAATCACCAGGTGGAACTGGTTTATGCAAAAATTGCCGACTGGGCCAAACCTGCCCTGTCATTTTCTATTTCGGGTCCGGGCCTGCGCGAAACGCTGTTGAGCGAATCGGGGCTGAGTGCCGCCGATCCTGTTGACCCAATCTTGGTGCAGGCAACTAAAAACACGATGCTCCGATCTTTTGTGGATTTGCCCGGAAATTACCGGGTTACGCATGCCATCAATATAGGTTCGGCCGAAGGGCTGCATTACACTTATGATCTGGACAATGGTGCCATCGTGCAAGCATGGCGCGGCGGCTTTTTAGATGCTACGCCCATGTGGCATTCGCGTGGCGATGGATCTTCCCGCGCTACCGGTTCTATCTTAAACTTTGGTTTGCCCAAACCGGCTTTTGCCGTGCTGCAGGATAACGGTGCCGCATGGCCGAAAGATTCTACCGGCAGCAATTTTGCTTCGAAAGGTTATGCCGTAGATCGTGACGATCGCCCCACTTTTCGCATACAAACGCATGGCGCATTTATTCAGGATGCACCCCGCGTAAGTGCCGATGGGCATGAGCTGCAACGCACCATCATGGTAGAAAATGCACCGGCTAATCTGTATGTGCGCATCGCCGAAGGCACCAATTTTACCGAGGTATCAAAAGGGTTATACCTGGTGGGCGACAAGGCCGCTTACCTGCGCATAGATGATGCAGGTGGCGCAACACCGCTTATCCGCGACGGTGCGAATGGCAAAGAGTTTTTGCTGCCGCTGAAATCGACCGTAAAATATGCGCTGCTGTTTTAACAGACAGGCACAACCGAAATTTGCGCTAACCACACATTCTTATTGCTTCATTCATTGCTTTCATACCATGCAATTCATGTCAACGTATTTATTTAAAAAAACTAGTGCCTGTTTACTGGCACTTGCAGCACTGTTGGGTACAAACCGACAGGCAGCTGCTCAGGCCGAGTCGGCCAAAGAAGATGATTACTTCAAGATCATGCGGGTGCCTGTACCTGAAGGCAACCTGCTGGAAGTGGGCGGCCTGTGTACCATGCCCAACGGCGACCTGGCGCTGACCACCCGCCGCGGCGATGTTTTTATCGTAGAAAATCCCACCAGCCAGCGACCATTTTTCAGAAAATTTGCCACCGGCATGCACGAGGTATTGGGCGTGGCTTATAAAGATGGTTCGCTGTATTGCGCACAGCGCGGCGAGCTCACCAAACTAACCGATACCGACCACGACGGCAAAGCAGACTTGTATGAAACCGTGTACGCCTGGCCGGTTTCGGGCAACTACCACGAATACAGTTTTGGGCCGAAAATAGCCCCCGATGGAAAGTTTTTTGTCACCCTCAATCTTGGTTTCCCCGACACCTGGTGGCATCCCAAAAGCATGGTGCCCTGGCGTGGCTGGACGCTTAAGATCGGCGCCGATGGCAGCGTAGAACCCTGGGCTGCAGGCATGCGTTCGCCATGCGGCATTTCGATGATCGACGACGAACTTTTCTATACCGACAACCAGGGCGACTGGGTTGGCTCAGGTTCGATTATGCACGTGAAAAAAGGTGCATTCATGGGGCACCCGGCAAGTCTTGTTTGGACCTCGCTGCCCAACTCGCCGCTCAAGCTGAAAGAAGATCAAATTTATTCGCTGGTGCCCATGCGCAATGATGTAAACAAGGCGGGCCGGCCGGTAAAGCCGGAGAACATTGTCAATGAAACATTCCTTTCTGAATACCAGGTGAAAAGCAAAATTCCTGAGTTGCAGTTGCCCGCAGTGTGGCTGCCGCACGGCATCCTGGGCATATCCAATTCCGAAATTGTAAAAATTCCGGAAGGCAGTTTTGGGCCTTTTGCTGGCCAGCTGCTGGTGGGCGACCAGGGCCAAAGCAAATTGAGCCGCGTATTTATGGAAAAGGTGAATGGCGAGTATCAGGGAGCTGCGATCGAGTTCCGTAGCGGGTTTCAAAGCGGAATTGTGCGCTTGGCGTGGGGTAAGGACGGGTCGCTTTTTGCCGGCGAAACTGCCCGCGGATGGGGCTCGGCAGGTGAAGCAGGCGAGGGGCTGCAGCGGCTTGTTTGGAACGGCAAAGTGCCTTTTGAAATGCGAGCCGTTCGGGCCATGCCGGATGGTTTTGAAATTGAATTTACCCGCCCCGCTGATCGTAAATACGCCGAGGATTTAGCTTCATACAACGTAGAGAGTTATATCTACAAATACCATTCGGTGTATGGCTCGCCGCCCGTAAATGGGAAAAAACTGCAGGTCAAAGGCGTTAAAGTTTCACCTGATGGCCTGCGGGCCCGCATTGTGGTTGATGGCCTGCGGCCGTACTATGTGCACACCATTACACTGGAAGGGCTGCGCGATGCAGAAACACATTTTTCGCTGGTGCACCCAACTGCTTATTATACGTTGAATGCTATCCCGGAAGGTGCTAAGCTGTCGGTAACGGAAATGACTACCCGAAATTCGGCAGCCAAGCCGGCAACGCCTGCTGCTAAGCCTTCGGCAAAGCCAGCCGCAGCTAAACCTGCACCTTCAAAGGCGGCTACCGCGGCACCGAAAGCGCCAACCTTTGCAGATGTAAAACCATTGCTGGCAAAACATACCTGTAATGCCTGCCACAATGCTGACAAGCGCCAGGTTGGTCCATCCTTTAAAGACGTGGCCAAACGCAAATACACCGTGAACAAAATTGTGCAATTGATCCATAATCCCCAGCCGCAAAACTGGCCCGATTATGCCACGCCTATGCCGCCCATGCCACATGTGCCTGAAGCCGATGCCCGCATCATTGCCGCCTGGATCAATACGCTGAAATAATGCAGGTGCCACATTTGTTTTGCAAAAACCGGCGGTTTAACAGCGCCTGATGCACAAACAAACCTTAACTTGTCTGCCTAAATATTTGCCTAACAATACTCAACCTTAAACGCCCCGAACGCTGTATGAATCGTACACTTGCATTGATGACAATGGCGCTGGCAACCTCAATGGTCGCAGGAGCCCAAACTAAACCCGAAGAAACAGAAATCTGGGAGCCGGTGCCCAAAATGGTGAACACCGGAAAGTCGGTGCTGGTGGCGCCGCCAGCCGATGCCGTTATACTGTTTGATGGAAAAAACCTGGATAAATGGGTATCCACCAGAGATACATTGAAGCCCGCTCTGTGGACCGTTGCCAACGGCGTGGTGACGGTAAAAAAGGGAACTGGTAATATCCAAACCAAGGATGCATTTACCGATTACCAACTGCACCTCGAGTGGCAGGTGCCCACCAATATTACAGGTAAAGGTCAGGGCCGTGGTAATAGCGGGTTGTTCCTGTCGGCTTATGGCAAAGGCGATGGCGGTTATGAAATTCAGATCCTCGACAGTTATAACAACCCAACCTATGTAAACGGACAAGTAGGTTCTATTTACAAACAACACATTCCGCTAGCTAACCCCGTGCGGCCTCCCGGCGAGTGGAATGTGTACGATATTGCTTGGACCGCACCACGTTTTAACGAAGATGGCAGCGTAAAAACGCCTGCACGGGTAACCGCATTTTTAAACGGGGTGCTAGTGCAAAACAACGTGGAAATATTAGGCGAAACCCGCTACATCGGCAAGCCGCAGTATGTGAAGCACGGACCGACACCGATCAAGTTGCAGGACCATGGTGATCCCAGCGAGCCCATTTCGTTCCGCAACATTTGGATCCGTCCGTTAGCGCAATAAGAGCTTAAAGCGAACATTAAATTGTAAAAGGCAGCAGCAATGCTGCCTTTTTTGTGTTTGCTGGAGTCACTTCTATTTAAGTAGATACCATTTGTTGTGCTGTTTTAATCAGCGATCCGTGTTTTATTAAACACAGCAATGTTGTCGAAGTTAAGGTTACTATTCACTGATGCGATTGCATTAGCACAATGCCTGGTGGTTGTATATAATGAGACAATTTGAATAATAAATGAAACGTAATGTCCAAACGGCTCGCTAAAGATTTGCTTTCTTCACAACAGTTAAAGGCGTTGCTGCTCTTCGCTGTGCGCAGCCTGTATTAGCCATCTACATCATCAACAATTGTTTGCTAAATGAACCCAACGATCAAGTACCACTTGAGGCGTTTTTTCTTATTTGAAAAAGCAAGCCTTGCAAGAGCTGCTGTACTGCTCTGTTCCCTTTTGTTATTTTATTGTACACAATCCCTACACGCACAGGGCGACGGAAAGGTCCGGATTACGGGCAGGGTTACTGACAGCCTGGGCAAAGGCATTCCAAGCGTAACAGTAATGGAGAAAGGTACCCGTAATACCACCATTACCGGTTCCACCGGCGATTACACTATAAATGTGGCCGGTCAGCAATCTGTGCTTGTATTTTCATCTGTAGGCTTTGCACCCCGCGAAATGCCGGTGGGAACACAATCATCCATTCCGGTGGTAATGACCAATGAGAATGGTAACCTGGGCGAAGTAGTGGTAGTGGGTTATGGTACCCAGCGCCGAAAGGAAGTAACCAGCGCAGTGGCTACGGTAAGCGCAGAAGAATTTAATAAAGGAAATATCAGCGATGTGGCACAGCTGCTGCAAGGTAAGGTGGCAGGTTTGTCCATTGCCCGTCCGGGCGGCAACCCCAATGGTGGCTTTACTGTTCGTTTGCGTGGTTTGTCTACCCTTGGTGCCAACACCTCGCCGTTGGTGGTAGTGGATGGACAAGTGGGCGCCGACATCAACACAGTGGACCCCAACGACATCCAAAGCATTGATGTATTGAAAGACGCCGCCTCGGCTGCAATCTATGGTACCCGCGGTTCTTCAGGTGTGATCATCATCACTACCAAACGTGGAGGCCGCATTCCAACGTTGACTTATAACGGTAGCGTTACGGCTGAAAAGCCTGCGGAGTTCACTGCACACATGACCCCTCAGGAGTATAAGGCTGCTGGCGGTAAAGACCTGGGTGCCGAAACGGATTGGAATAAAGAGATAACCCGCACTGCCATCTCGCAAATACACAACCTGTCGCTTTCTGGAGGCGGGAACGGAACTTCCTACATTGCTTCGGTTAACTACCGCAACAGTCAGGGAGTGGCCATCAATACAGGTTTCAACCAGCTGAACGGACACTTTGGTATTTCGCAAAAAACATTGAAAGACCGGCTGACTTTGACCCTCGATGTTACGGCCACCCGCCGCGACTCAAAGTTTGGTTTTGACCGCGCCTTCCAGTACGCCACTATTTTTAACCCAACAGCGCCGCTGCGCACCACTGATCCTACTTTAAACCTGACTGGTAGTGGATATGTTGAGCAAAATTTTGTGGAATACGCCAACCCGCTAGCCGTGTTGGAGCAAAACACCAACAAAGGCGAAAACAAGCGGCTGAACTTCAACATGTCCGGTACATACGAAATCCTAAAAGGACTGAAATTTATGACCCGCTACGCACAGCAAAGCAACAGCTTCTATGGCTGGGCGTATCTCCCTAAAACTTCATTTGATACCCGTTTGCTTTCTGGCGGCAGCGGCTTTACACGCAATGGTCTTGCCCAGAAGCAGGATGACGAAAGCCTGAACCGGCTATATGAAAACACCCTGAGCTACGATACTAGGTTGATGAACAGTTTGAATGTATCTGCAGTAGCGGGTTATTCGTACCAGGATTTTGAAAATAAAGGCTTCCTGATCCGTGCCGGCAACTTCCTGACCGATGCCGTAGCGGAAAACATTGCCAGCGCACTGGACTTTAAAAACGGCCGTGCCGAAACTTCGAGCTATAAAAATGGTTCTCGCCTGGTAGCCTTTTTCGGAAGGTTAAACCTGAACTATAATGACCTGGCTTTTCTTTCGGCCAGCTTGCGCCGCGAAGGATCTACTCAATTTGGAACCAACAACAAGTGGGGCATGTTCCCTGCGGTAAGTGCCGGTCTGGATATCAACCGCCTAGTAGATATTCCGTCGGTCAACTCGTTGAAACTCCGGGCCAGTTATGGTGTTACCGGTGCACTTCCTCCCAGTTCTTATCTGTCCTTATTCCTGTACGGTTCAACCGGTCGTTCTTTTCCCAACAATGGTGTGTTTGGCCCCTCATACGAGCCTACTCAAAACGACAACCCCGATCTGAAGTGGGAAAAGAAAGGCGAGTTTGATATTGGCCTGGACTTCTCCTTGTTTGATAGCCGTTTTACCGGTAGCGTTGATTATTACAACCGCAATACCAACGACCTTCTTTTCAACGCCAACGTGCCGGTGCCGCCGTACCCAACCAACCGCCGTTGGATGAACATTGGTACACTGGAAAACAAAGGTGTAGAAGTGTTGTTGTCATATGATGTTTCCAGAAACCGTGCTTTTGATTGGAACACTTCGGCCAACTTTTCTACCTACAGCATTAAGCTTGCTTCTCTGAACAAGGACCTGGCAGGCAATGTAATCGGAGCATCTAACCTAGGCTCTCCTGGTCAGGAAGCTACACAAATTACCAGGGCGGTAGAAGGTGAAAAGATTGGTATTCTTTGGGGGCCTATTTTCCGCGGCGTAGATGCAAATGGTCAATACCTGTTTGATGACGGTACCGGCAAGCCTACTACAAGTGATGCCTTTAAAACCCAGATCGGCAATGGCCTTCCTAAATTTGAAGCCGGCTGGACCAACACTTTTAGATATAAAAACTTTGATCTGAATTTCTTTTTACGCGGCTCATTTGGTCATGACCTGGTGAATACCTACCGTGCATTTTTTGAGAATGCAACACCTACTGTAATCTCCAGCTACAACGTAGTTAAAACCAAATACTTTAATCCTGAACTGAAGGCTGGTCAAAACTTCAGCAGCCTGTTTGTAGAAGATGCATCTTTTGTAAAGCTGGACAACGCCACACTGGGTTACGATTTCAATTTTGGCAACGACCGGATTGTAAAAGGAATGCGTGCCTTTATCAACGGGCAGAACCTTTTTGTAATTACCAAATACTCTGGTGTTGATCCTGAAGTACGCTACAGCTACGGCGGCAACATTCTGGCTCCCGGTGTTGACACCCGCGACTCATGGGTACGTACCCGCGCTTTTACATTGGGCGTAAACCTGAAGCTTTAAACTAAAATTTATCAACTGTTTGATATGAAGATCTTATCCGTCAGAAATTATTTTTTCATTGCGTTATTGCTGGCTACTTCTTGTACCAAGCTGGATGAAAAGGACCTGCTGTATGACCGGGTTACCTCTGATAACTTTGGGCAAAACGACGCCGAAATAGTATCCATTATCGCCGCAGCATACACAAACTTGTATGGCAGCTTTGGTTCGGATGGAAACATCATGTGCCTTCAGGAAGTTCCGTCCGATGAGATAGTAGTGCCTACACGTGGCCCGGACTGGGGCGACGGCGGCCATTGGGTACGCCTCAAGCTGCACACCTACAGGCCCAACGATCCAAAAATTGCAGGCACCTGGGACTTCCTGTTTAAAGGCGTAAACACCTGCAACCGCGTACTGTCGGTACTGGAGCCGTCCACCGAGCCTTCTGCAAAAAAGTTTGTTTCCGAATTGAAGGCATTGCGGGCTATTTATTATTACTGGCTGCTCGATATGTATGGAAATGTACCCATCAGCACTGACTTTAAAAATACTACACCGCCCAGCAACAACACCCGCAAAGAAGTGTACGATTTCATTGAAAAGGAATTGTTGGCAGTAGTGGGCGATCTGCAGAAAACAGGTCCTGCTGATAATGCTACCTATGGTCGTGTAAACTACTACACCGCACAGGCGGCACTTGCCAAACTGTACCTCAATGCCGAAGTATACACCGGTACGGCGCAATGGGATAAAGCGATTGCGGCTTGCGACGAAGTGATCAATGGCGGCAAGTATACATTGATGGCCAATTACCGCGATAACTTCATCAAAGAAAACCGCAACTCCACAGAGGCGATCTGGGTCATCCCTTACGACGAAATCCAGGCTACAGGTTTTCAACTGCCGCACATGACCCTGCACATGGGCAGCCAGGATACTTATAAAATGGGTGGCCAGCCCTGGAATGGTTGGGCCAGCGTTCAGGAGTTTTACAACTCTTATATTGATCCTGCACAAAACCCCGGGCCGCAGGGAACCGTCGTGGGTCTAGATGCGAAAGGTACAGCGACAACCGGTACTGTAGATAAGCGTTTGGTTAACTTTATTGTTGGTCCTCAGTTCCGTTCGGATGGCGTAACACCACTTACTGATGGTGCTGCCGACGCAACCGACCCTGATGGTGCGCAAATCAACTTCACGCCGTTTGTAAACGAATTGCAGCCCGGTGCCTGGCGCCAATCGGGAGCCCGTGTTGGAAAATACCAGTTTTACAGCGGCATGACCGGCCAGTTGAGCAACGACTGGATCATCTTTCGCTATGCTGATATTTTGTTGACCAAAGCCGAAGCAGTTGCACGTAAAAATGCCGCATGGAACCATCCAACAGCATTGCAACTGGTAAACGAGATCCGGACAAAGCACGGCGGTGTGGACGCATACACCACAATGACAGCGCAAACATTTTTGGCAGAGCGTGGCCGTGAAATGTTTTTTGAAACAACACGCCGTCAGGACATGATCCGGTTTGGAACTTATAACAGCGCTTTCCGTTTTCATCCGGCCGATGCCAGCGCACATGTTAACCTGTTTCCAATTCCGGAAACGGTGCTGAATGCCAACAAAAACCTAAAACAAAATCCTGGATACTAAACGGAGTACCATACACTTTTCATATAGCAGCGTTTTTCTCATACAGGTGATTTCTATCACCTGTTTTTCCTTATATTCAGGTGTTGGTAAATGCTACAGCTGCTTTAGTCGTAAGACAATTTTTTAGTCCAGTTTATACAGCAGTATAGCAACGACTATCCTGCTGATTTTCTTTCTATAATTATTTTGAACAAGTGAGTTTGCGTAACAGAATTTGTGTGGTGCTAACTAGTATTCGGTTGAACATCCTGATTGTATGTTCCGCTGTATTATCCATTGTTTCCTGTAATACCAAGCAACATACAGCGCCGCTGTTTTCGCTGCTGCCTGCCGCCAAAACGGGTATCGATTTTGTCAACAACATTTCCTACAACGAGCAATTCAACCCTTACACATTTCGAAACTTTTTTAATGGCGGTGGCGTGGCCATCGGTGATATAAATGGAGACAGCCTGCCCGATATTTTCTTCTGTGCTAACCAGCAATCTAATAAACTTTACCTCAATAAGGGCAACATGCAGTTTGAAGACATTACGGAGAAAGCAGGTGTGGGTTCAAACGGTGTGTGGAGTACAGGCGTAACCATGGCAGATGTAAATGGCGATGGCTTTCTGGACATTTATGTGTGCAAATCAGGTGATATGCGTGGCGTACGCCGGAGCAATGAACTTTTTATCAACGAGGGCAATGGCAGCTTTGTTGAGCAAGGTGCTCAATGGGGCCTTGATTTCCGCGGATTGTCAACACACGCTGCTTTTTTTGATTATGACAATGATGGTGATCTTGACTGCTATGTATTGAGCAATTCCTTCCGTTCGGTGGCCAATTTTGAAGGTGCAAAAGATCAGCGGTTGATTCCTGACCCGATGGGCGGCAACAAACTGTTGCGCAATGACGGCAAACGCTTCACCGATGTAACTGCATCGGCTGGAATTTACAGTAGCGCCATTGGCTTTGGATTGGGGGTAACCGTTTCCGATATCAATCGAGATGGCTGGCAGGACATTTATGTGTCGAATGATTTTTTTGAACGCGATTATTTATACATCAACAAAAAGAACGGCACTTTTTCGGAACAGCTCGAGCAGCAAATGGGTGAGATCAGTATGAATGCAATGGGTGCTGATATTGCCGACCTAAACAACGACGGTCTTTCCGAAGTGTATGTGACAGATATGTTTCCCGAAGGTGAAGCCCGGGTAAAAACAAAGACAGCTTTTGAAAACTGGGATAAGTATACTGCGAACCAATTCAATGGGTATCACCGACAATTTGTACGCAATTCATTACAATGGAATCGCGGGTTAATTCGCGTTTCTAATGATTCTAATGCTTTGCAATTCACTGACGTGAGTCGTTTTTCCGGTGTAAGTGCCACTGACTGGAGCTGGGGTGCGCTGATCATGGACATGGACAACGATGGCTTCAAAGACATCTTCGTGGCCAACGGCATTTACAAAGACATCACCGATCAAGACTATATACAGTATACTGCGTCAGCTGAGCATGATATCCGGAAACAAATACTGAACAAAGAAGAAAACATCATCAAGCGCCTCATTGATTTGATTCCCTCTGTTGGGGTATCTAATTATGGTTTTCGTAATGTGGGAGGTTTGCGTTTTGAGAACCGTGCTGTGGAGTGGGGTTTGTCGGAGCCTTCGTTTTCCAATGGTTCGGCCTATGGTGATCTGGATGGGGATGGGGATCTGGACCTGGTGGTCAACAATGTGAACATGCCGCCCTTTATTTACCAAAGCAGGGCCCGGGAGCTGCTGCCCCACCACCACTACCTCAAGGTATCGCTCAGCGGCGAAGGGGCCAACACCTACGCCCTTGGCGCCAAGGTAAGCCTCTACTACGACTCCACCCTTGCCTACCAGGAGCTGATGCCCATGCGGGGCTTCCAGTCCAGTGTAGATCCCACACTGCTCTTTGGTGTGGGCAGGGCCCAAAGCATTGATTCGGTGGTGGTGCAGTGGCCCGACGGGCGGCAAACGGTAGCCTATTCGCTGGGTGTGGACCAGCACCTGAGCCTAAATCAGCGCGATGCCGCTACAGCTTCTGCTTTGCCTTACAGCGGTGGTGGTGCTGCCCCCCTTTTGTTTTCTCCGGTAGCCATTCCCACGCTTTTGTTTCAGCATAAGGAAAACCCCTTTGTGGACTTTGACCGCGATAAGCTGCTCTTTCATATGGCCTCCACCGAAGGGCCCCGCATGGCCAGTGGGGACGTGAATGGCGATGGGCTGGAGGATGTATTTTTTTGTGGTGCTGCAGGCCAGCCCGCTTCCCTTTTGGTGCAGCAAAGGGGGGGAGGCTTTACCCCGTCCAACCAGCAGCTGCTGCTTGCAGACAAGGAAAGCGAGGATGTGGCGGCGCTGTTTTTTGACTGCGATGGCGATGGGGACCAGGACCTCTATGTGTGCAGTGGGGGCAGCGAAGCCCCGGGCCATGACCTGTCGCTTTTTGACCGCCTTTATATCAACGATGGCAGGGGTGGTTTTGCAAAGTCGCCGCAGGCCCTGCCCACCCTTGCCCTGGAGCCTTCCTCGTGTGTGAGCGCTAGTGACTGGGATGGCGATGGGGATCAGGACCTCTTTGTTGGCATCCGCTTCAAGGCTGCAAGCTACGGGGTGGGCGGCAGGGGCTATGTGCTCGAAAACGATGGCAGGGGCCACTTTAGCGACATCACCAAAAGGGTAGCCCCTGAGCTGCTGGCCATGGGCATGATTACCGATGGGCATTGGTGGGACTATAACCGCGACGGCAGGCAGGATTTGGTGGTGGCAGGCGAATACCTGCCCATAACGGTGCTGGAGAACGGAGGAACGACGCTTTTGAAAACCAAAGAGGCCAACCGAGGACTGGAGCATACCTCGGGGTGGTGGAACCGCCTTGCGGTGGGTGATGTCAACGGGGATGGCTATGCGGATGTGGTGGGCGCCAATCATGGGCTGAACTCGCGGTTCAAGGCCAGTGTGGATCGTCCGGTGGAGCTGTGGGTGGGTGATTTTGATGGCAATGGAATGGTGGAGCATGTGTTGAGCTGCTACAATGGAGCGGAGAGCTACCCCATGGCACTGCGCCACGATCTGGTGGGGGTGTTGCCGTACCTGAAAAAGAAGTATTTGCGTTATGCGGACTATAAGGGTCAGCGGGTGGGGGATATCTTTAGCCAAGGGCAGCTGCAGGGGGCCCGGCACTTAAGGGCTGAGGAGCTGCGCAGCGTGGTGGCCATTGGTGGAGGCAAGGCGGGTGGCGGCTTTCGGGTGGCGCCTCTTTGCGATGAGGCGCAGCTATCGGTGATGTGGGGGGTGGAACTTCGCGATGTGGATGGTGATGGCAGGGTGGATATACTGATGGGGGGCAACTTTTATGAGGCAAAGCCGGAGGTGGGCATCTATGATGGCAGCCGCGGGGTGCTGCTTCGTGGTGATGGCAGGGGTGGATTCAGGGCGGTACCAGCCCAGGCGAGCGGGCTGATGGTGGAGGGCGCCGTACGGGACATTCGAACCATCAGAACTGCTGATGGAAACACCCTTACCCTGTTTACCAAAAACAACAACACCACGCAAACCATACAATCAAAACATAAAAAATAAAAAGTGATTTTTGAACAGCCATAATTTTATGGTTCATCGAACTGGACAGAACAATGAAGCATTTACTTATAGGGATATCAGTTTTCGTTTTATCGCCCTTTGCATCGATGGGGCAGCAGCAAGCGTTGGAAAGTTTTCCGTTACAGTCTGTTCGGCTGTTGGAAAGTCCGTTTAAAAAAGCACAGCTAACCGATTTGAAATATATGTTGGCATTGGATGCCGACCGCCTGCTGGCGCCATATTTACGCGAAGCCGGACTAGAACCCAAGGCTGCAACCTATGGCAACTGGGAAGGTACTGGCCTCGATGGCCACATCGGTGGACACTATCTTTCTGCATTGTCCAACATGTATGCAGCCACCGGCAACGCAGAAGTGAAAAAGCGACTTGATTATGTGCTGGACTGGTTGGAAAAATGCCAGCTGAAAAACGGCGACGGTTATCTTGGCGGCGTGCCCGGCAGCAAAAAGTTGTGGCAGGATATTGCCGCCGGCAAAATAAATGCAGGCAGTTTTTCGCTGAATGATAAATGGGTGCCCTGGTATAACATCCATAAAATGTATGCTGGTCTGGTAGATGCTTACAAGCAAACAGGAAGCAAGAAAGCCAAGGACATGCTGGTTCGGTTTTCGGATTGGTGTATCAACCTGACCAAAAATCTTTCCGACGAACAGGTGCAAAACATTTTGCGCAGCGAACATGGAGGCATGAACGAAGCTTTTGCAGATGTAACTGCCATCACCGGTGATCAAAAATATTTAGCGCTGGCCCGCAGGTTTTCGCACCAGCGCATATTGCAACCATTGCTGCAGGAAAAAGATTCGCTGACCGGTATGCATGCCAATACGCAAATTCCAAAGGTCATTGGTTTTATGCGGGTAGCAGAAGTAGGCGGCGACAAAGATTGGGCTGAAGCGGCCAATTTTTTTTGGCAAACAGTGGTGCATAACCGAACGGTTTCGATCGGCGGAAATAGTGTGCGGGAACATTTCCACCCCGCAACCGATTTTTCTTCGATGTTAGAATCCAAAGAAGGCCCGGAAACATGCAACACCTACAATATGCTGAAACTGACCAAGCAGTTGTTTCTGCAACAGCATTCAGCAGCCTATATGGATTATTACGAACGTGCACTGTACAACCATATTCTTTCTTCGCAACATCCCAATGGCGGCTTCGTATATTTTACGCCAATGAGGCCCCGCCACTATAGAGTATACTCACAACCACAGGAGGGCTTTTGGTGCTGTGTTGGTTCCGGTTTGGAAAACCATACCAAGTATGGCGAACTCATTTATGCGCATAATAAAAAAGATATTTTTGTAAACCTTCTTATTCCTTCCACACTTCAATGGAAGGAGCGAGGCATCACGCTTACACAGCAGACGGAATTTCCTTACGAGGAACAATCCAGCATGCGTTTAACCCTGCCGAAATCGCAGCAGTTTGCGATACACCTGCGCCAACCGTCATGGTTGAAAGGTACCATGAAAGTGTTGGTAAATGGCAAAGAGGTAAATGGCAAATTAGACGCAACTGCGTCATATATTGCTATTGACCGGCAGTGGAAATCGGGTGATGTGTTGAAAGTGGTTTTGCCCATGCAAACCAAAGCTGAGCAAATGCCCGATGGTTCTTCTTGGGTCTCATTTGTACATGGCCCTATTGTGCTGGCTGCTGCTACCGATACCTCAAACCTACAGGGTTTGCGTGCCGATGACAGCCGCATGGGCCATATCGCTAATGGGCCGCTATATCCAGTGGAGGATGCGCCATTGCTGGTTACTACAGAAGCAAATGTGGCAGCCGCCATTAAGCAGGTATCAGGTAAGCCGCTTACTTTTTCTGCATCAAATCTTATTTATCCCGATCAGTACAAGTCATTGCAACTGGTGCCTTTTTACACGGTGCACGATGCACGGTATATGATCTATTGGCCCATTACCACTCCCGAAGGATTAAGCAAGCGTCGTGAAGCGATCCGGCAAAGGGAAGCAGCACGCCTGCAACTGGAAAGCATTACGGTAGACCAGGTAGCACCCGGCGAACAACAACCGGAATCGGACCACAACTTTAAAGGCGAAAAAACAGAGTCTGGCGTATTTCAGGACCGGCACTGGCGCCATGCAACCGGCTGGTTTAGTTATGATTTAAAAAACAAAAATGCGGAGGGCCGCACCTTGCGCATTACTTATTTCAGTGCCGACCGTAACCGCAGCTTTGATATTCTGGTCAACAACCAATTGCTGCAAACGGTGAAGTTGGAAGGGCGACAACAGGAGGGTTTTTACGATGTGGATTATGCGCTTCCCGAAGCGTTGCTTAAAAACATGACCAATGGTGTTATGACGGTAAAGTTCGTTGCGCAGCCAGGATCAACGGCCGGCGGAATTTTTTACGTAAGGCTCCTGAAATAAATGATGAGCGGGTTGCCCTGGAAACGTTGATCTGAACCTTTTAAATGTTGAAGTGCAAAATGATCATACTGCGAAATTCATTGTTGTTGTTGCTTGCAGGGCTATTCAGCTGTGGCCAGTCCGATGTAAAACAATACAATCAACTGGTCGATCGGGAACTGAAAAGCGGTAAAAAAGTAAACGACCTGTTCATGGGCATTGCACTCAATATGCCTTCAAAGGACTTTTATGTGCACTGCTGGAACATGAATAAAAAGGGAACGTTTATGGATGGCTCCGGCAACACCAGTGTGCACTATAAATTATACAACGGCGAAATGAAACATCCTGCCGACATGTATTTCTACCCTGAGTTTTACCAGGGTAAAATCCATAAAATGTGGGTGCGTTTTCAATATGCAGGATGGGCACCCTGGAATAAAGAGTTGGGATCAGACAGTTTGCTGAATGAAGTAGTATCGCTGTATAAAAAATGGTATCCCGATGGTAACGAGTTCATTCAAATAAAAGATGAACAGCGAGGTAATCTATTTGTAAAAGTAGATGGCAACCGGCGCATCATAATTGGATTGTACGATGATGTGCAGGTTAAGGTAGATTATGCCGACCTCGATGTGGAACAGGCCCAGATCAATTAACGTTTGCTGTAAAAAAACTGCTTGTGAAGAAATTTTTTGTGGGTTGGTGTGGTTTGGTAGTGTTGCTTCTTTCCTGTGGCAGTAAGAGCACAACGGAGCCATTGTTTGCAAAACTCGACTCGTCGCAAACAGGTATCAATTTTGCCAACAATCTTTCATACGATGCTCAGTTTAATATTTACACCTACCGTAACTTTTACAACGGCGGCGGTGTTGCCATAGGCGATGTAAATGGTGACAGCTTGCCCGATATTTTTTTTACCGCTAACATGTTGCCCAACAAATTGTACCTCAATAAAGGCAACATGCAGTTTGAAGACATTACCGAGAAAGCGGGCATTGGCAAAAAAGGAAAATGGAGCACTGGCGTGAGTATGGCCGATGTAAATGGCGATGGCTGGCTGGATATATATGTGTGCAATAGCGGCGATGTAAAAGGAGACAACAGGCAGAATGAGTTGTACATCAACAGGGGCAATGGAACCTTTGATGAACAAGCGGCAGACTATGGTTTGGATGAACGCGGACTTTCCACCCACGCTGCTTTTTTTGACTACGACAAAGACGGCGACCTGGACATGTTTCTCCTAAACAATTCATTCAAAGCAATCGGGTCGTTTAATTTGCAACGAAACGAACGGAATGTCCGTGATTCACTCGGCGGTCAGAAATTTTTCAGAAACGACGGCAATCATTTTACCGACATCAGTGAACAAGCTGGCATTTTTGGCAGCGTCATTGGCTTTGGATTGGGTGTAACGGTGGGTGATGTAAATGATGACGGCTGGCAGGACATCTATGTGTCGAATGATTTTTTTGAACGCGACTATTTATACATCAACAGAAAGAACGGCACTTTTTCCGAAGAGCTCGAGCAGCAGATGATGAGCATCAGCAATGCTTCGATGGGTGCCGATATGGCTGATATCAACAACGATAGAAAACCGGACATTTTTGTGACTGAAATGCTGCCGGAAACCGAAGATCGGATGAAGGTGAACACCACGCATCAAAGTTGGGATAAATACCAGCTGGATTTGCAGTACGATTACTACCACCAGTTTACCCGCAATATGCTCCAGCTGAATCAAGGCAACGGTAAGTTTACGGATATCGGTCGTTTTTCTGGTGTGAGTGCTACGGACTGGAGCTGGGGTGCGCTGATCATGGACATGGACAATGATGGCCTCAAGGACATCTTCGTGGCCAATGGCATTTTTCAGGACCTCACCAACCAGGATTACATCCAGTATATTTCAAACGAAAATTTCTTTCAACAGGTGGTTTCCGGCAAAGCCGACTTCCGCAAAATGATTGATTTGATTCCCTCTGTTGGGGTATCTAATTATGGTTTTCGTAATGTGGGAGGTTTGCGTTTTGAGAACCGTGCTGTGGAGTGGGGTTTGTCGGAGCCTTCGTTTTCCAATGGTTCGGCCTATGGTGATCTGGATGGGGATGGGGATCTGGACCTGGTGGTCAACAATGTGAACATGCCGCCCTTTATTTACCAAAGCAGGGCCCGGGAGCTGCTGCCCCACCACCACTACCTCAAGGTATCGCTCAGCGGCGAAGGGGCCAACACCTACGCCCTTGGCGCCAAGGTAAGCCTCTACTACGACTCCACCCTTGCCTACCAGGAGCTGATGCCCATGCGGGGCTTCCAGTCCAGTGTAGATCCCACACTGCTCTTTGGTGTGGGCAGGGCCCAAAGCATTGATTCGGTGGTGGTGCAGTGGCCCGACGGGCGGCAAACGGTAGCCTATTCGCTGGGTGTGGACCAGCACCTGAGCCTAAATCAGCGCGATGCCGCTACAGCTTCTGCTTTGCCTTACAGCGGTGGTGGTGCTGCCCCCCTTTTGTTTTCTCCGGTAGCCATTCCCACGCTTTTGTTTCAGCATAAGGAAAACCCCTTTGTGGACTTTGACCGCGATAAGCTGCTCTTTCATATGGCCTCCACCGAAGGGCCCCGCATGGCCAGTGGGGACGTGAATGGCGATGGGCTGGAGGATGTATTTTTTTGTGGTGCTGCAGGCCAGCCCGCTTCCCTTTTGGTGCAGCAAAGGGGGGGAGGCTTTACCCCGTCCAACCAGCAGCTGCTGCTTGCAGACAAGGAAAGCGAGGATGTGGCGGCGCTGTTTTTTGACTGCGATGGCGATGGGGACCAGGACCTCTATGTGTGCAGTGGGGGCAGCGAAGCCCCGGGCCATGACCTGTCGCTTTTTGACCGCCTTTATATCAACGATGGCAGGGGTGGTTTTGCAAAGTCGCCGCAGGCCCTGCCCACCCTTGCCCTGGAGCCTTCCTCGTGTGTGAGCGCTAGTGACTGGGATGGCGATGGGGATCAGGACCTCTTTGTTGGCATCCGCTTCAAGGCTGCAAGCTACGGGGTGGGCGGCAGGGGCTATGTGCTCGAAAACGATGGCAGGGGCCACTTTAGCGACATCACCAAAAGGGTAGCCCCTGAGCTGCTGGCCATGGGCATGATTACCGATGGGCATTGGTGGGACTATAACCGCGACGGCAGGCAGGATTTGGTGGTGGCAGGCGAATACCTGCCCATAACGGTGCTGGAGAACGGAGGAACGACGCTTTTGAAAACCAAAGAGGCCAACCGAGGACTGGAGCATACCTCGGGGTGGTGGAACCGCCTTGCGGTGGGTGATGTCAACGGGGATGGCTATGCGGATGTGGTGGGCGCCAATCATGGGCTGAACTCGCGGTTCAAGGCCAGTGTGGATCGTCCGGTGGAGCTGTGGGTGGGTGATTTTGATGGCAATGGAATGGTGGAGCATGTGTTGAGCTGCTACAATGGAGCGGAGAGCTACCCCATGGCACTGCGCCACGATCTGGTGGGGGTGTTGCCGTACCTGAAAAAGAAGTATTTGCGTTATGCGGACTATAAGGGTCAGCGGGTGGGGGATATCTTTAGCCAAGGGCAGCTGCAGGGGGCCCGGCACTTAAGGGCTGAGGAGCTGCGCAGCGTGGTGGCCATTGGTGGAGGCAAGGCGGGTGGCGGCTTTCGGGTGGCGCCTCTTTGCGATGAGGCGCAGCTATCGGTGATGTGGGGGGTGGAACTTCGCGATGTGGATGGTGATGGCAGGGTGGATATACTGATGGGGGGCAACTTTTATGAGGCAAAGCCGGAGGTGGGCATCTATGATGGCAGCCGCGGGGTGCTGCTTCGTGGTGATGGCAGGGGTGGATTCAGGGCGGTACCAGCCCAGGCGAGCGGGCTGATGGTGGAGGGCGCCGTACGGGACATTCGAACCATCAGAACTGCTGATGGAAACACCCTTACCCTGTTTACCAAAAACAACAACACCACACAAACCATACAATCAAAACATAAAAAATAAAAAGGCCTGTTCCTTTACTACTTTTAATTTCAGAAATCCTGTTGTCTATTGCTGGTCATTCGTTTCATATCATGCTTGCTATTGGTTATTGTACTAACGTGCATTAATGGCTGCAAAGAGCAGTCCGAAACCATGTTCACGTTGGTGGACAGCCGAAAAACAAGTGTTGATTTTGTCAATGACGTAAACCTGACCGATACTTTCAATATTCTTGATTATCTGTACTACTACAATGGCGGTGGTGTTGCCGTTGGCGACCTGGATGGTGATGGCTTGCCTGATATCTATTTTACCGCCAACCGCGGCAGTAACAAATTATACCGCAATAAAGGGGGGATGACTTTTGAAGATGTGACCACGCAAGCTGGAGTGCAGGGGCAGGGCAACTGGAACGCCGGCGTCACACTGGTCGATATAAATGCCGATGGCCTCTTGGATATTTATTTATGCACAGTCGGTGGGTATAAAAGTTTGGAGGGCCGCAACCAGTTGTTCATCAATAAGGGCAACATGAAATTTTCGGAAGAGGCCGCTTCATATGGACTGGATGTGGAAGGTTTTAATACCCAGGCTTCTTTTTTTGATTATGACAAGGACGGCGACCTGGACATGTTCCTCGTCAATCACTCCGTGCATTCCGTGGAAAGTTATGGCGACACTGCCATGCGCAGAATAAGGTCCGAAACCAGCGGTGACAAGCTATTTAGAAACAACGGCACGGGCGCTACTACGCAGTTTACTGAAGTCACTGAGTCGGCCGGAATTTACAGCAGTTCATTAGGCTATGGGCTTAATGTATTGACGGTAGATTTTACCGGCGACGGTTGGGATGATATTTATGTAAGTAATGATTTTCACGAACAGGATTATTACTATATCAACCAACAGGATGGCACCTTCAAAGAATCTGCAGCTGCTGCTTTTGGCCACCAGAGCCGGTTTTCGATGGGGTCGGATGCAGCCGACGTAAATGGAGACGGACATCTCGACCTGATCACGCTGGACATGTTGCCTGAAGATGAGCAGGTGTTGAAGTCTTCTGCCGGAGACGATCCACTGGATATTTATGATTTTAAAGTCAGCAGGGGATACCATCACCAATCTGCTCGTAACTGCTTGCAGATAAATGGCGGCGATGGCACCAACTTTAAAGAGATAGCTTTATTTAGTGGCATTGCCGCAACGGATTGGAGTTGGTCGCCGCTGCTAGCCGATTTCAATAACGATGGCTACCGCGATCTGTTTGTTTCCAATGGCATTCCCAAAAGGCCCAATGATCTCGATTATATAAAATATGTGTCAAGCGGTACGGTGAGCACGGCTTTGCAAAAAGGAAAAAACGCCGATCCCAAGGCCATTGAGGTCATGCCGTCTGGTGCGGTGCACAATTACTTTTTTGAAAGTGATAGCAACTTGCAGTTCACGAACCGAAGTTCTGATTGGGGTGCTGGCGATGTTTCTATTTCGAATGGCGCAATCTATGCCGACCTTGACCGGGACGGAGATTTGGATATTATCACAAATAACATAAACAGCCCGGCGTTTATTTATAGAAATAACGGCGATGAACAACCGAAAAATAATTTTCTGCAGATTGATGTGAAAGGTTCCGGTTCCAACACACAGGCCATCGGAGCTAAAGTAACCGTTTGGATACAGGGACGGCAGCAAATGTCGGTAGTGCAAGCCACGCGGGGCTTTCAAAGCGCTGTGCTCAATGGGTTGCATTTTGGTTTGGGTATACACCAAACGGTTGATAGCATCGTAGTGTCGTGGCCTGGCGGGCAAGTTCAAACAATCCGCAATCCAAAGATCAAAACAATTGTTACGCTCCAGCAGCCAGGCGAAGTGCCCACAAATTATGTGAAAGGCACAACTCCGAAATCTTCCCTGTTTATCAATCAGGATCAATTGATACCTGGTTGGGCGCATTCGGAAAACTTGTTTTATGATTTTAACAGCCAACAACTGATACCTTTTAGCCTTTCTACCCAAGGACCTAAAATTGCCGTTGCTGACATGAACGGTGATGGTTTGGACGATTTTTTTGTGTGTGGTGGTCCAGGCCAGGCGGGTATGGTTTGCACACAAACCTCTGATGGAAAATGGGTCCGTGTAAAGCAGCCCCAGTTGGATAATGATGCAGCCTGTGAAGATGTAGATGCCATTTTTTTTGATGCAGATGGAGATGGTGATCAAGACCTGTACGTAATCAGTGGCGGTAATGAACTGCATGACCAAAATGAATTGCTACAAGACCGGTTATATCTGAACGATGGCAAGGGCGTGTTTACCAAAAAGCCTGCAAAAATTCCTGTTGGTGGTAACCGTTCGGTGGTAACTGTTGCCGACTTTGACGGGGATGGCGATCAGGATATTTTTGTGGGTAGCAGAACAGTGTCGGGAAGCTATGGCACTATTCCTACTTCGCATTTATTGATCAATGATGGAGCCGCAAACTTTACACCTGCACCACCATCAGTGGCACCGGGTTTGGCAACGGCCGGAATGGTGTCCTGTGCCGTATGGACAGACCTGGACCAGGACGGGTGGCCCGAATTGGTACTGACCGGCGATTGGATGCCGGTTACTGTTTTCAAAAACAAGCAAGGAAAGCTACGCAATGTTACAAGTGAAATGGGTTTGCAGCATACTACCGGACTGTGGACATCATTGTATGCCGCCGATTTGAACAGGGACGGCTTGCCCGAACTACTGGCAGGCAACCGTGGCACCAACAGCAAACTTCAGGCATCACAGGAAAACCCGTTGCAATTATATACCGGCGACTTGGACGGCAATGGATCACTCGACCAAATATTGGCCATCAAAAAGAAAGGGGGTTATTTTCCTTTTTTGGGAAAAGAAGAATTAGAGCGGGCTATTCCTTCTGTGGTGCGTAAACAATTTGCAACTTACGCCGACATGGCGGGCAAAACAGTGCAAGAGATTTTTGGCGCCAAACTAAGCAGCATGCAGCGCTACAATGCGCAGATCCTCTCTTCTTTATTGATTGAAAACAAAGCGGGAAAACTGCAGACCAGAACATTACCTGCTTCCATGCAATGGGCGCCAATCTTTTCGTTTGCGGTAACTGATGTAAATAATGATGGTACCCTGGATGTTTTGAGCGGTGGTAACTTCTTTGGGGTGGTGCCCTTCGAGGGCCGGTATGATGCCGGCGGTGTGCAGGTTTGGCTGCGCAAAGGCACTGCGGAAATGGTGCCACCAGCATTGAGCGGGCTTCCGCAACATACGGAAGTGCGGGATATCAAATGGCTGCGTGCTGCTAACGGCGAAAAGGTATTACTGGTCGCGTCTAACAATGCACCGTTGCAGGCATTTGCGTTACGCAAATAATCCATCCGGCCTTACATTGCACCAATGAATTCCTGGTTGGCCTTGCTGGCATTGCTCGTCGTGTTGGCTCTTGTATATGTTGGGAAAAAACTCACCCTTGCCGGCACGCTTACCGCCGGCGCTGTTGCGGTAGTTATTTGGGCCGGAACAGGCTTGATAGGAATCATCCTGCTCGGTGCATTTTTCATATTGGGCACACTGGCCACTTCCTGGCAAAAAGAAAAAAAAGTAAAGGCAGCACTGGCCGATGCCGATAGCAGCCGGCGCACAGCAGGGCAAGTGCTGGCTAATGGTGGTGTGGCAGCTTTCTGTGGGCTTTGTGCTGCCCTCTGGCCGCAACATCAAATGCTATTGACTATCATGCTGGCAGGTGCTTTTTCGGCGGCCTCTGCCGATACACTTTCTTCGGAACTCGGCGTGTTGTATGGCCGCCGGTTTTACAATATCCGCACCATGCGACCCGACCGGCGTGGGCTGGATGGCGTCGTTAGTTTGGAGGGAACCTTATTGGGTGTGGTGGGCAGTGTGGTGATTGGATCATTGCTGTTGGCTAAGGCGGAGTTTTCTATCATTGCATTGTTTGTGGTGGTGTTGGCGGGCCTGGCGGGCAATCTTACCGACTCGTGGCTGGGTGCTACTTTGGAGCGGGGCGGGGTGTTGGGTAATAATGCCGTAAATGCGCTGAATACTTTAGTGGGTGCTGTTATAGCGGGCCTTTTGTGGCACCTGTGGGCATAAAAAAAGCAGCCGTCGCTGCTTTGTATTTTGATTACTTCTTAGGTAATTTTTTTTGTTGGGGTTGCACTCGTACCGGCACCAGTTCCGGCTTTTTATAACCAAGCAAAATCGACAAAAATTCTCTCAGGCTCATCAGATATTGTTGTTTGGGTGAAGAATTACATGAAAGCTGTTGCGCCATCAATGGGTGTAAGTTACAGCCCCTTTCTTAGCAATCGGTGTTAAAGGCTAACTTTTTTTGGTTTTTATGAAGCCGTTTTGAAAAAACTATAAAAAAAGTGGCCGGTATTCGTACATTCTTTAAACAAAAAATCATGGCCTTTGCCTATCTCAAATCCGGGATTTAATTACTAGCCAGCCGTTCCACCCGCTGGTTGGCGCCCAGTTGCACCGCAAGGGTAATGAATGGCGCCATATTTCCGCTGCCATTGAGGCTATGGTGCACACCGGCTTTCAGGTGGTACTCTACAAAAAGCGCGTCTGCTATGGGTTGCGTTTTATATGCCAACCCTGCCTGCGCCGTAGCATTCCAGCCCCGTACCCGTTGGGTGATGTTGGGATCGTCGTAACGCTGGCTCATATAAGTAGGGCCAAAGCCAATATAATAGCCCATTTTATAGCCCGGCTGAAACCGAAAGGAAAGCGGAACGGAAAAAACAAAGGCCCGTTTGTGCTTTAAGTCAGCTTCGCTGTTGCGCAGCATAATATTTTGTTCCCACACCACCAGGTAGCGTTGCTGCTGCAGCACCGTGTACGATGTATTCAGTGAGTATGTGGCAAAACTGTTCAGGGTTGATTCGTCAAAATTATTGGCGACGAAATTGACGCCGGCACCAAGGCGCAAACGTGCATCCTGCGCAGTGGCGCATATTTGGATCAGGCAAAATGCCATCAGGAAAAATGGATGCTTTAGGGTGCAGCGCATAAGCGGTAGTCTGGTTTTAGGCTGCAATCTAAATGATGCGCTTGGCGAAAAAGCCTACAATTATGCAAATGGTAATTACACGTTTTAAAATTGCTTTGCCACAACTTTTGTTGCCCCATAATGTGCCTGCAAAAAGTAGTAATTATTGCTGCGGCGTTTCGGTAAACTGCGTGCCGCAGTAGTTGCAAAAACGGGCTTGCTCGTCGTTGATATGGCCACAATTGGCGCAGGGTTTTTTGCCTATGCTCCCGGCCCGCCGGGTCATTTCAACGGTAACAATACCGGTGGGCACCGCAATGATGGCATAGCCGCACAACATGATCACCGAAGCAATCCATTTACCCAAACCCGTTTGCGGCGTAATGTCGCCGTAGCCCACGGTGGTAATGGTAACAATGGTCCAGTAAATGCTTTCCGGGATCGAGGTAAAACCGTTTTCCTGGCCTTCTACCACATACATCAATGTGCCGAGCAGCACAACGATGGTGAGCACAAATGAAATGAATACCGCGATCTTATGAAACGAGGCCCGCAGCGCGGCAAACAGTTGCTCCGATTCGCGTACAAACCGGAACAGCCGCAGGATACGGAACACCCGTAGCATCCGCAGAAAGCGGAACACGATGAGGTAATGATAGCCCACTGCAAACATGCTCATATAAAAAGGCAAAATACCAAGCAAGTCAATGATGCCGAGCCGGCTGCGGATGTACCGGAACGGGTTGGGCGAAATAACAATGCGCAGGATATACTCCACCGTAAACAACACCGAAAAAAAGATCTCCAGCGAAAAAAATAAGCTGCGGTATTCGCGGCTTAATCGCGGAATGCTTTCCAAAATAACCACCACCACGCTGATCACGATCATCCAAAGCAGCGTGATGTCGAACACTTTGCCGGCCCGGGTATCGGTGCCAAAAACAATCCGGTAAAGTCTTTCGGTGGCGGCTGTACGCATATTAAGGATACAAAAAAGAGTGGGTACCAAAGGTAGCGATGGTACAACAGTAAGTTGTTTTACCGTAAACAAAATTGCCGCGGTCGTAAATGCGCTGGCGATTGCAAAAATGTTATCTCCTGGCCAGCAACATCCATCCTAATGCCAGCCCCGCAAGCAGGAGCAGACCGCTTTTTTTCCGCTTTGCCGCATCGGCCGGTGAGTTCCACCCGCCATGAATGCCTGTGCCAAATTCGGTGGAGGCAAACACATTGCCCGGTGTATCGGGTAGTGGTTGTGCATTTTTTAGATAAGCCCGGATCACGGCCGCGGTGGTGTTGCGGGTAAGCTTCGGTGCCAGGGCATAACCGGTTTTCAAAATGGTGGTTACCGCGCTGTAATTGGTGCGGTCAACCGGGTTTTTGGCCAGCTTTACAATGGCTGCCGCCAGCGGAACGGGATCATACACAGGTGGCGCAGGTTTTAAATAGCGGCCGGTGTAGTTGGCGGCATGTTGTATGCCCGGCGTATCCAAAAAAGCAGGGTAGGCGTCGCACACATGAATGTTGGGAAACCGGCTCAATTCGGCACGAAGCGCTTCGGAAAACCCGCGCAGTCCAAACTTGCTGGCGGTGTACCCAACGGCATACGGTGTGGGAAACCAGCCGCCAACGGAAATGTTGTTGATCAGCACGCCGTGCCCTTGTTTTTTAAAATAAGGCACTGCCGCATGGGCGCCGTGCATGTAGCCCAGCAAGTTGGTGCGTACCACCTGGTCGTGCACTTCAATGGGCGTTTCTTCAAAAGTGCCGGCTGCCAGCACACCGGCATTGTTTACCCACACATCAATGCTGCCGTAGGTAATGAAGGCTTTTTCGGCGAGGCTTTTTACCGCCGCGGCATCGGTGACATCGCACACCACCACGGTGGCTTTGGCGCCAGCATCGCTGCACAGCGCGGCTACCTCATCCAGGGCTGCTTGTCGGCGGGCCGCCAGCACCAGGTAAGCACCTTCTTGTGCAAACTGCAGGGCAATGGCCCTGCCGGCGCCGCTCGATGCTCCGGTGATCACCACTGTTTTTTGATATAGCTTCAGGAGGTTCATGTTGTAGTTTTTGCAAAAAATAAAAGCCCGTGGGCCCGCATTAAATTGCAATAGTTACGCCACCGGCAGCGACTGGCTTTTGCAGGCGGGACCGCTACCAATCTCCAGCGCGGCTTTTTTATAAATAATCATCTGGCCACATGGCCAAATAGTTGCGCAGCGCTATATTCAACATTCAGTGGCAGGAACTTGTTGGTACCCAAAGGCCGGCAAAGTTTTCTGGCCGGTTTTTAGCGAGCTATTACGGCCAATGCCACGCCATTTGTTTACCATTAATTTACGCCATACATGCATACACCATCCGAAAGTCCTGCGCTGCTGAATATAAAAGATTGGTTTGAGATCGAAAACATTGAAGAGCTGGACACGCCTGCGCTGCTGGTATATCCCGACAGGGTCCGCGATAATATTCGCCGGGCGGTATTACTGGCGGGTGGACCGGACCGGTTGCGGCCGCACATGAAAACCAGCAAATGCTCACATGTGTGCCAGATGCTGCTGGATGAAGGCATCCGTAAATTTAAATGCGCTACCATAGCCGAAGCCGAGTTGGTAGCCATGTGCGGTGCGCCTGATGTGTTGCTGGCTTACCAGCCCGTGGGGCCAAAAGTGGAGCGGCTGATGCAACTCATTCAGCAATACCCGGCCACGCAGTTTTCCTGCCTGGTCGACCACCCGGTGCCGGCAAAGGCTATTGCTGCGGCTGCCCAACGCCTGGCGTTGTACCTGCCTGTGTTTGTTGACATCAACCCCGGCATGAACCGCACCGGCATTTTGCCCGGTATTGAAGCGCTGGACCTGTACCGGCTGTGCCACAAGCAAAAAGGAATTGAGCCCATTGGGTTTCATGTATACGACGGCCATCTTACCCAGCCCGATATGGAGCAGCGCCAGCGGTCCTGCGATGCGGCTTTCGCGCCGGTGGAAGAGATGGGGCAACAACTGCAGGCCGAGGGGCTGCCCATGCCGCAACTGATTGCAGGCGGCACACCCACTTTTTTGGTGCATGCGCAGTACAACGACCGTGAGTGCAGCCCCGGCACATTTGTGTATTGGGATGCAGGTTATGGAAAGCTTTTCCCGGAAATGCCTTTTATACCGGCGGCGTTGGTAGCTACCCGCGTGGTATCGCAGTGCAGTGACACGCAACTGACCATCGACCTGGGACATAAGGCGGTGGCTTCGGAAAGCGATATGGCGCACCGGGTACATTTTTTAAATGCACCGGATGCGGAGTTGGTAAAACACTCGGAAGAGCACGGAGTTATTCAACTGCCTGCGGGGCATGGCATTCAAATAGGTGATGTGCTGTTTGGCCTGCCGCACCATATTTGCCCCACCGTGTCGCTCTACGACCGGGCGGCGGTGATTGAACAGGGAAGAGTAACAGCCTCCTGGGCAACGGGTGCCCGCAACCGAAGTATTAATATTTGAGCGACCGGCTTTATTACAAAGCGCCCTGCAGCGTTGGCTCGGGGTCAAACACCCGCTTTAGGTTGATGTTGGCTACCGGTGCCACCACCAGCGGGAATTTTTCAATGACCACATTGCTGGTATCGAGGCCGAAGTTTTTTTCTTCTGAAAGCGAAATGTCTTTTAGCAGGAAATGGGCTTTCATCACCATGCGTTCCACAATGGGCAGGTCGTTGTCTTGGCTCAGGTATTTTTCCATCACAACAAACGAAAAATCGCCTACCACGTTACGGCGCTCCAGGCTTTCGTAGCGGCTGGTAATGTTTACTTCTTTGTTTTTTACCAGGTCTTCCACCACTTTGCGGAATAGCAAATCGATGCGGGGCTGCACCCGGAAACCCAAGTTAAATTCCACGCGGATAATGTCGTTGGGAATAATGTGCTCCACCACGTACTCGGTGGTATATGGTTCGTCCAAAGTATTTACATGCACAAACCAGTAAATGTCGGCCCGCTTGGGTTTGCGGTTCAGGATCGAGTACATGATCTTGTGCTCAATTTCCTTTGGGTTGTTGGCCGATGTTAAGTACACCAGGTGTGTGGCGTATTTGGGCACGGAGCGGTCATTGCTTAGGTCCTGGATCTTGGGCACAAAATAATCCAGCCCCACAAATTCCACGTAGCGGTTTTTAATTTTGCGGGCACGATACCAAACGTACATGATGAGCAACAGGCAGCCACCAATAAGGAGCGCCACATAGCCGCCATGCGGAAATTTTTGCAGGTTGGCCACGGTAAAGCCCACTTCAATAGAGGTGTACACCAGCAGGAACAGCCAGATCCAAAATGGCCTGGTGCGGTGGGCCAACAGGTAGTGGGTAAACAAAATAGTGGTGGCCATCATACACAGCGTAATGGCCAAGCCATAAGCCGCTTCCATGTTGGTAGCTTTTTGGAAATAAAGCACCATGCCCGTGCATCCCAGGAACAGGATCAGGTTGATGCCCGGCATATACAACTGCCCCTTTGTTTCGCAGGGGTATTTGATCTTCATTTTGGGCCAAAGGTTGAGGCGCATGGCCTCTGAAATAAGGGTAAATGAGCCGCTGATAAGGGCCTGACTGGCAATGATGGCGGCAATGGTAGCGATCATTACACCGGCTACCAAAAACCAGGAAGGCATGATGCCGTAAAATGGATTGAACCCAGTTTCGATCATTTGGCCGGTGATGGTTTTTCCACTGTAATGACTGAGCAGCCATGCGCCCTGCCCAAGGTAATTTAAAATGAGGCACAGCTTCACTGCCATCCACGACACCCGGATATTGCTGCGGCCGCAATGTCCCAGGTCGCTGTACAGTGCTTCGGCGCCGGTAGTACACAGGAATACCGCACCGAGTATCCAAAATCCTTGCGGAAAGTTGACCAACAGATTATACCCGTACCACGGGTTGAATGCTTTGAAAACAGAGAGATCATCGGCCAGGTGAAGGCTGCCCAACACGGCCAGCATGCCAAACCAAATGGCCATCACAGGGCCAAATAATTTACCAATAGAATGCGTGCCGAATTGCTGCAGGAAAAACAGGGAGGCCAAAATGCCCAGCACAATGCCCACAATGGTTTGATCCGAAATTTCGTGCAGCATCGGGATGTTGCGCAAGCCTTCAACTGCGGAAGTCACCGAAATGGCCGGCGTGATCATGCCATCGGCCAGGAGCGCAGCACCGCCAATCATGGCCGGGAACACGAGCCACCTGGCCTGTTTGCGCACCAGCGCATACAGGGAAAAAATACCGCCTTCGCCGCGGTTGTCGGCGCGGAGGGTAAGCAGCACATACTTGATGGTGGTTTGCAGCGTCAGCGTCCAGATGACCAGTGACAGCGACCCCAAAATCAGGGTTTCGGTAACTGGTTTGTTTTTCAGAATGGCGTTGAGCACGTACAGGGGAGAAGTGCCAATGTCGCCGTAGATAATACCCAACGCTACCAGTAAACCGGCAGCGGTAACTTTTTGGTGGGAGGTGTGGTTCATATAATAGGGGCAGCAACACTGCCCAATTGCCGGAAGGCGCCGCAAAGCTAGGGGCAATCACATTATGGCAAGGAATTATTTGGGAAAAATAGAACGCCGGTAGTACGGGTCGAATTAAGCTATTTAGAAGAGTCAACTGGCTTACGTCTTTTAAAAAATCCATTGGAGGTAATCGCGATCCGGTAATACTAGAGCCGTAATATTCTATGGGCCATAAAATATTAGGAAAAATGTTTGCATGAACTACGAAATGTTCGTAGGTTTACGAAATAGTCGTATAAATGGAAAAACTTACCCCTCCCGAAGAACAGGCCATGCGTGCCGTGTGGCAGGCCGGCGAAGGCACTGTAAAACATTTTTTGGAACAAATAGAACAGCCCAAGCCGCCCTATACTACATTGGCATCAACCATCAAGAACCTGGAAAAGAAAGGTTACCTGCGCAGCCGCATGGTGGGTAACGTTTACCTATACACGCCGGCCATTACGCCGGAAGCGTATAAAAAAAAGTTCATCACCAACGTAGTAAAAAATTATTTCGACAACTCCTATAAAGAGCTCGTTAGCTTTTTTGTGTCGGAGAAAAAATTGTCGGCTGACGAACTGAAAGAAATCCTCGACCTGATCGATCCAAAAAAAGACAAAGCCTAAACTCTTGCCCATGCCTGCCATCCTTATTTACCTGCTGAAAGTTTCTGCCGGTTTGCTGATTGTTTACTTGTTCTACAGACTGGTATTACGCGGACTAACTTTTTACACAGCCAACCGTTGGTACCTGCTCCTTTTTTCGCTCCTGTGTTTTGCAGTGCCTTTAATTGATGTAACCGGATGGATTGAAGCGGAGGGAAATACAACAGCAATCGTGGTGCAATCCATACCATCAGTGCACGATTATATCAGCTCGCAAACAGCATCGATCGCAACGCCCAGCAAGCAAGCTGCTTTTGATATTTGGAGTGTAGCGGCAACTGTTTGGCTGGCCGGAAGCATGTTGTTATTGGTGCGCATTATGGTGGGCCTTTTTTCTTACCTCCGGTTGCGCAATGGCGCGAAGCCATTTACATACAATAGCATGCAGCTTTACCAGCTGGAAGGGCCTGTTTTACCTTTTTCGTTTGGCAACGCCATCTACCTTAATCCGCAGCGGCATACAGCACCTGAAATGGAAGAAATCATCCGGCACGAGCTGGTTCATGTGCGGCAACGGCACACGGTCGATGTGGTTTGGGCAGAATTGCTTTGTGTGTTTGCGTGGTTCAACCCGTTTGCGTGGTTGCTGCGTCATGCTGTTCGGCAAAACCTTGAGTTTATTGCCGACAGTAAAGTAGTGCAAAGCGGCGCAAACAAAACCGCATACCAGTATTTGCTCCTTAATGTCATGGGCGGTGTTGCTTACCCGGTGGCACACCAGTTTAATTTTTCAGCCATCAAACAACGCATCGTCATGCTCAACCGGATGCCGAGTGCAAAAACCAATGCCATCAGGTTTTTGCTGGTCTTTCCTTTAGCGGCGCTATTGCTGGTGGCGTGCCGGAGCAATAACCATTTTTTTGAACCTCCAACTGGTGGCAATGAAGCTAACTATTTCGGGATCATTGTAGATGCAACAACATACAAGGGCTTGCCCGGCGTAATCATTTCCGACAGTGCTACCCATGTACAAACAGAAACCGATGCGCAAGGATTTTTTAGTTTGCGACTTCCACTTACTGAGCCTGCTGTTGCATCAAAAATTAGCCTGCATAAAGTGGATTATGGTTCGTTCACCCAAACCAAAACATTCAAAGGAGACGCAGCAGAAAACAGGATTGCCTTTATCATGAAGATGAAATATGCTGGTGCTGACGGTACCACCGGCTTAGCAACCACCGGTAAACCAATTGAAGGCGCAGCCGGTGAAGTGGCGCCAACATATGAAATGATTGCTGCGCAATTGCCTGATGTTATCAGCTCATGGAAAGAGCAGGAAAGATTTGAGCGGGCTCGCGATAAAACCGATGATGTGTACCTCGTGTTTGAAGGAAAAAGTTATGTGACATCGGGCGGCGGCTGGGCCAGCGTTGATAAAATAACCGACGTAATAATGGTGGATGGGGTACAAATGACGGGTGCCGAAGTAAATGAGAAACTGGCACGCCGCCAGGTTGTATCAATGGGTGCCATGGACGGGTCCTACGCAAAGAAAAACTTAGGCGTTGACGCGGCGCTTCTTCAAATAAGTACAAAGCCATTGGCAAAAAAATAATAGACAAAGACAACATTTAGCCAGTCGTTTCACGATACGTATAGCGATTGTTGCGTATATTAAATTCCACAAACCAAACCATGCGCTACCTGCTTATTGCCCTTGCCTGCCTTTTGATCAATAGCCTGCTCTTTGCTCAAGGTTCTGTCCGCGGAAAAGTATTGGACTCCACCACACAAAAACCATTGGGCCTTGCTACGGTCACTGTTTTTAAAGCAGCCGATACTGCACTGATCACCTACCGGTTAAGCACACCCGAAGGTGAGTTCCGGGTGCCCGGTCTGCCGCTGCGGTTGCCGCTGCGCGTCGTGATTTCTTTTTCCGGGTATGAAGTGTTTCGAAAAGAGTTTACGCTCAGCGACGACAATGCATTTGAATTGGGCTCGGTGGCGCTGGCGCCTGCAGCACAGGCATTGGAAGAAGTGATGGTTGTAGCCGAACGTCCACCAGTAACGGTTCGGAAAGACACGATTGAATTCAATGCCGCTTCTTTTAAAACCCTGCCTACGGCACTGGTGGAGGACCTGCTGCGCAAACTCCCCGGTGTACAGGTAGACCGCGACGGCAACATCACGGCCAACGGCCGCCGTGTTAACCGCATTATGGTAGATGGCAAGTCGTTTTTTGGCGATGACCCGAAAATGGCTACCCGCAACCTGCCCGCCAACGTGATTGACCGGGTGCAGCTCACCGACGATAAAGATGAAATCAACCGCAACACGGACGGCGACCTGACCAACGTGGGCCAGGTAATCAACCTTACGCTGCGCAAAGGCGTGAAGAAAGGTTGGTTTGGTAAGGCATATGGCGGTGTGGGTACCGGCGACCGGTACGAGGTTGGTGGCATTGCCAACATTTACCGCGATACCATGCAACTCAGTGTGCTGGGTTTCAGCAACAACGTAAACCGAAGCGGCTTTTCGATGAAGGATGTGCAGGACCTGGGCGGCTTCAATCGCAGCGGCTACAATTCTATGATGATCAGCCGCAGGGGCGGACAAGAAGGCTTTGCCATCAACAACATCAACTTCGGTGGCACCGAAGCGGGCATTGCCCGGTCGAGTGGAGGTGGATTTAATTTAAACCATGCGCCATCCAAACGCAAAACGTTTTTCTTGCAGTATTTCCTCGGCAACACCTACAATAAGGTGGAAGAGTTGAACAACACTGACCAGTTTATATCAGATACAACCATTACCACGCGGACCGCTACCGAAACCATTCGAAATAACAACACACACAACCTCGGTGCAGGCGCCAACCTAAAACCCGACTCGTTGACTGATATTAATTTAAGGCTTACCTACTCCTACACTGCCAGCAGCGACGATATTCGGGCATCCATTCGCGTTAGAAACAATAAGGTTGGCCCCGTGAGCAGCGGCAGCGGCAACCTGTTCAACAAATTTTTTAACAACAACTACTATCATAGCCTCACTGTAACCCGCCGTTCTACAAAGAAGAAAGGCCGGTCGCTCAACATTTACCATTACACCAGCTACGCCAATAACCTGCAACGCTACGTTACTGAATCAGACCTCGATTATTATTACCCCGACACCACCACGCGGCTTTTCGAACAATTACGCCGGCAGGATGTGCCCAACCTACGGGTGAACAGCACCGCAACATTTGCGCAACCACTAAACCCGAAATCTACGTTGCGCCTTTCGGGCGGGCACGAGTATATTTCTGATGAGCAGGATGTAACCCTGTTTGGAAAGAATGGCGCAACCGATAAATACGACCTGGGCTATTCCGGCCGCAACAGCGGTTACAACAGAACACAGCATCGTTTCAACACCAACGCATCGATATCGTACCGGATCAAGGCGGTAAATATTACCGGCGGTGTAAATGCATTGTGGCAAAATATAAATAACCATTTCTACAGCGTTGCCAATCCTGTAAAAATGGATTATTTCAACGTACTTCCCAGTTTTGCACTTACATGGAAGCAGCTGTCTGTAAACTACAACCAGAATGTGACGGCGCCTTCCGCATTCTATCTTGTTCCCATTCCCGACAGTACCAATCCATTTTTCATTCGGCTCGGCAACCCGTATTTGCGGCCCTCCCGCAGCAAAAACTTTTCCATCAACAATTACAAGTATATAGCGGGCAGCGGCACCAACATCAACATGTACATCAGTGGCGGCCTTGCCGATGATGATGTGGTCATGAGCCGCACCATCGATGCAAAAGGCGTCACCCGCTCCATTCCGGTAAATGTGGATGGCTCGTCACGGTTAAATGTTTCAGTGGGTTACGGCCGTGAGTTTAAGCGCAACACCAGGTTTATTTTCAATTTCCGCGTATCGCCTTATTTCTATATTGACCGACGCAAGATGATCGTGAACAGCATTACCAGCAGCGTTCAGAATATTCAATATGGTCCTTATGTTTCGGTTGGATTGAACTGGAACGATGTGGTGGAGCTACGGCCCGAATACCGGCCCGGCGTTACGCGTACCCGTTATTCCGATCCCGCTTTTACCAACCTAAATGTTACCACGCACAACCTGGAAAGTGAACTGATCATTCGGCTGCCCAAAAGGTTTGTGTGGGAAACGAATGTGGCCTACCGCTACAACAGCCAGGTGGCGCCGGGGCTGCCCAAAGACAATGTGCTCTGGAATGCAGGCCTGACCTTCCTCACCAACAAGGATGGTAAAGGCTTGCTGAAGCTCAGCGTATTTGATATCCTGAACCGTAACAACGCTTTTTACCGGTACGCTACACTCAACCAGGTGATCGACACGCAAACCAATGTGCTGCAGCGATATTTCCTGCTTTCGTTCACCTACAATATCCGCAATATGGCTGCGCCTAAAAAGGTTGGTGGCCGCGACCGGTTGTTTATGTTTTAGCGTAAAAAATAAATAATAGTATCAGTACAAAACGTTCAGGGGTTGCGTCATTGCACCATTCCTGGACGTTTTTTCATTTGTATTAAAACGACATTGATATGCAAAAATTAGAAACTGTTATTCGACTAAGATTCTGTGTGCCCGGCAGCGTTGAGCATTGGCAATAAGGAAACAATATTTTATACAGATAAAAACCAGACTACCAACTACCAACTATCAACCGTCAACTATCCACCAAACCTCCTTTACTTTGCACCGGGCCCAGCCCGTACTAACGATCCCGTCTGCCGCAAAGCTTTACATTCATGAAGTCGCTTACTGCACAAGCATTTTTATTCGATCTGAACGGAACCATGATCGACGATATGGAATTTCACACCCGTGCCTGGTACGATATACTCAACAACGACCTGGGCGCCCGACTTAGTTGGGACGACCTGAAGCAGGAAATGTATGGCAAGAACCACGAACTGCTGGTGCGGGTGTTTGGTCCCGACCGGTTTACGCTGGCCGAAATGGACCACTTGTCCATTGAAAAAGAAAAGCGGTATCAAAAGGAATTTTTTCCCAAACTCCAACTGATTAAAGGACTGCCCGAGTTTTTGGAAGGGGCCAAAAAAGGGGGAAAGGCCATGGCCATTGGTTCGGCAGCAATTCCGTTCAATATTGATTTTGTGGTGGACAACCTGGACATCCGCCACTACTTTGGCGCAATCGTTTCCGCGGCCGACGTGGCCGAAAGCAAGCCCCATCCCGAAACCTTTACGCAGGCGGCGGCCCGGCTGGGCGTGCCGCCGCAGCAATGCATTGTGTTTGAAGATGCGCCAAAAGGGGTGGAGGCTGCGCAAAACGCCTGCATGCAGGCCATTGTGCTCACCACCATGCACGAAGCCCACGAGTTTGCGCAATACACCAACATCCTCGCATTTATAAAAGATTATACCGACCCGGTGCTGCAGCCGCTGTTGCAATCGTAAACAGGTGCCGGCGTTTGTATTTGCAAGCCGCACCATTTACCCGCAAACCGGCTTTCCATTTTTTACCAAAAGGGGACAGGATTTTTACAAGAAAAATTTATAATTGTAAAAAATACACTTAAATTCGACTTTCCAATTCAACCCCATTTGGTGCAGGTAAGTATTGTTACGGATAAAGTCCACTTGGGTCAATTGGATCGGCGCTATTGATTGTTTGCTTTGCCCAGGCAAAGCCGCAACGCAGCGGTGTTGCTGTAAAGTATGTTCTGATGATTTTGCAATAACGGGCAGGCACATAAGTGGAGCAGCACCGGTCTCTTTTTGTAAACTTTTTTCTGTTCATATTGCGTTTATCTAACCATTCCTTGTCAATCTGTATGAAAAAAATCCTAACCGGAATCATTGCGCTGATGGGCACGCTGCCCTACGCCGATGCGCAAAACACGGCCACCCTGCAGGCGGGCAGTCCCAAGCAGGTTATTTCCAAACATATTTACGGCCATTTTGCCGAACACCTTGGCCGCCTGATTTATGGCGGGCTGTATGTGGGCGACACGTCGAAAATCGCCAACACCGCCGGTGTACGCAACGATGTAGTGGCTGCGCTGAAAAAGCTGCAAATCCCCAACTTGCGCTGGCCGGGTGGCTGCTTTGCCGATACCTACCATTGGAAAGACGGCATTGGCCCAAGGGCACAGCGGCCTAAAATTGTAAACGTATGGTGGGGTGGCGTTACCGAAGACAACTCATTTGGTACCCACGATTTCCTGAACCTGTGCGAACTGCTTGGCACCGAGCCTTACGTGTCTGGAAATGTGGGTAGCGGTCAGGTGCAGGAGCTGGCCGACTGGGTACAGTACACCAATTTTCCGGGCGAAAGCCCTATGTCGAAACTGCGCCGCGAAAACGGCCGCGACAAACCCTGGAATGTAAAGTACTGGGGTGTGGGTAACGAAGCCTGGGGTTGCGGCGGCAACATGCGCCCCGAGTACTACGCGGACATTTACCGCAAATATGCCACGTTCATGGCCGATTGGACCAACACCGGAAATATGTTCCGTATTGCCTCCGGCGCCAACTCCAACGACTACAACTGGACCGAAGTGCTGATGAAAAACGTGCCGAAATCACTGATCGAAGGCATTGCATTGCACCACTATTCCGTGATCGACTGGAACAAAAAAGGCCCTTCTACCGCATTCAATGAGCAGCAATATTTTACCACCATGCAGCGGGCGCTGGCGATGGATACACTTATTGCCAAGCATGCGGCCATCATGGATAAATACGATCCGGAAAAAAAGATTGCCCTTGTAGTAGACGAATGGGGCGGATGGTATGAAGTGGAGCCCGGCTCCAACCCCGGATTTTTATACCAGCAAAACACGATGCGTGATGCGATGCTGGCGGGTGCCACACTCAACATTTTCCACAACCACAGCGACCGGGTTCGCATGGCCAACATTGCGCAAGTGGTAAACGTGTTGCAGGCCGTGATCCTGACCCAGGGCGACAAAATGCTGTTGACACCTACCTACCATGTTATGGAAATGTACAAGGTGCACCAGGATGCAAAATGGCTGCCGCTGACCATCAAGACCAACGATTACAAAGTAGGCAACGAAACCCTACCGGCGCTGTCGGTATCGGCATCAAAAGACAGCCTGGGCAGAACCCATATTTCACTGACCAATATTCACGCAACACAGGCGCAGGATATTTCCATCGACCTGCAAGGTGCGCAGTTCAAAAATGTTAGTGGCCGCATCCTGGCTTCGGCTAAGCTGCAGGACTACAACTCGTTTGAACAACCCAATAAAATTCAGCCGGCAGCATTTAAAGGTGCTACCATCAAAGGCAACACCCTGAATGTAAAAATGCCGCCATTCAGCGTAGTTGTGTTGCAATTGAATTAATTATCCGCTGTGATACCCAGTAGCTGCACCGGAGTGATAAAGCCGGTGCAGCTTCTTTCTCTTCTGCCTCGCGATTGTGCAGCCATATAAATAACCATTCATGATTGCTTTGTGCCCAACACCAGGTGCAGGTTTGCAACAAATCCTGCATGGAATAATCAAGGCTTCCGCTATAAACAGCCCATTGCTGCAAGCGGCTTCAAAGCAATTTTCTACACTTCCATTTACTGCACTTTCTATAGGCCGCTTGTTACACAGCGCCGCTACCATTGCTTGTGCAAAAAACAACGCTTCGTTTTTCGCCAACTCATTCAGCTTTGCGTCATTGCTATTAGTAGTGCTTGATACGCTACGCAAAATACTGTTGCCAAATTTGGCGCAGCCCTGCCCGGGAATTTATCATCCCGCAGGAAAACCCCTGTTCTCACAAACGTTTGAAAGTATATGAAAAAACAATTCTTAAACTTATGTGTGGGTGCTGCACTGCTGGCACCTGCATTAGCAACGGCACAAAAAACGTTGCAGGTTGCGGTAAATGCACCTAAGGGCGAAATTCAGCCCACCATGTGGGGTGTGTTTTTTGAAGACATCAACATGGGCGCCGATGGCGGCATTTATGCCGAACTGGTCAAGAACCGCTCCTTTGAATTTTTCCGCCCCATGATGGGATGGAGTATTAAAGGAAAAGGCGTTAAGGAAGGCGACTTGCTGATCCAAAACCGCATTGAAGAAAAACCTTCCAACCCGCGCTACCTGCAGGCCACTGTTCGCAATGCCGCCAAGGGCGATGTTGGCCTCACCAACGAAGGCTTTAAAGGCATGGGCATCAAGTCGGGCCTGCGCTACGATTTTTCTGTAATGTACCGCCAGCAGGCACCCGGTGTAAAACTGCATGTGGAACTCACCGACTCCACCGGCAAAGCCATTGGCAGCACCGTAGTGAACCTGCCCAACGCCGGCGAAGAATGGCATAAAGCAACCGGCTCGCTAACGGCCACCGCTACCGAAGCAAAAGGCAGGATGAACCTGTGGTTGGAAGGTACCGGCCGCGTGGACCTGGATATGGTCTCGCTGTTTCCGACCGATACCTGGAAGGGGCGTCCCGGCGGCATGCGTGCCGACATGATCCAGTTGCTGGCCGACATGAAGCCCGGTTTTGTACGCTTCCCCGGTGGGTGTATTGTTGAAGGCTACGACCTGTCGCAGCGTTACCAATGGAAAAAAACCATTGGCCCGCTCGAAGATCGCCAGCTGGTCATCAACCGCTGGAACTTTGAATTTGCACACCGCCCGTCGCCCGATTATTTCCAAACATTTGGCCTCGGCTTTTTTGAATACTTCCAACTGTCAGAAGATATTGGCGCCGAGCCGCTGCCCATTTTAAACTGCGGCATGGCCTGCCAGTTCAACACTGCCGAAGTGGTGCCGCTGGATGAACTTGATCCCTACGTACAGGATGCACTGGACCTGATCGAGTTTGCTAACGGCGATGTACAAACGAAATGGGGCGCCGTTCGGGCACAGATGGGGCACCCTGCTCCATTTAACCTGAAATACCTGGGTATTGGCAACGAAAACTGGGGACCGCAATACCTGGATCGCCTGAAGATTTTTACCAAGGCCGTAAAGGACAAATATCCCAACATTCAACTGATCACGTCTTCGGGTACCGATCCCAACGGCGACCGCTTTGACCTGCTCAATACCGAGCTGCGCAAAATGAACGCCGACATCATCGACGAACATTATTACCGGCCGCCGGGCTGGTTTTTGCAAAATGCACGTCGCTACGATAATTACCCGCGCAACGGCTCCAAAGTATTTGCCGGTGAGTATGCTGCGCAAACCGATCGCATTGCCAGCCCCAACAACAAAAACAGCTGGAAGGCCGCCATTGCCGAAGCCGCATTTATGACCGGCCTCGAACGCAATGCCGATGTGGTAACCATGGCATCGTATGCACCGCTTTTTGCGCACAGCGAAGGCTGGCAGTGGACGCCCGATATGATTTGGGTGGATAACTTGCGGGCATACGGCACGCCTAATTATTATGTGCAAAAATTGTATTCGCTTAACAAAGGCAACAAGATCATCCCGGTAACACTCGGCAATGAAACAGTGGCGGGGCAGGACAGTTTGTTTGCATCGGCTGCGGTAGATACCAAAACAAATGAATTGATCTTAAAACTGGTCAATGCATCGGAGCAGGCGCAGGATGTAACCATGAACCTGCAGGGCGTGAAAAAGCTGGCAGCGCAAGGTAAACTCACCGTGATGCAAAGCAGCGACCTGGACCTGGTGAACACGCTGAACAACCCGCAGGCGTTGGCGCCAAAAGAAAGCACCATTGCCGTGAAAGGCAAGGCTGTAAAGCTGAATGCGCAGCCTTATTCATTTAACGTGGTGCGGATAAAAATGTAAGAGCAATAGCCCTGAATGAGTGAAGGGGCGAAGGGTTGCATACAGTGCATCCAATTGTAAAGTTGCACGGTACAAAACCTTGCCCATTCCATTTTTTGCCATATAAAAACATGTAACAAACATGAAACAATTCATTGCCACTATATTCATGCTGTGCGCTGTTGCAGCATTTGGCCAACGGCCGCCACAATTGCCCGTGGGCTCAATTTTGCCCATCGAAAAAGTTTCGGTACACGACCCCGTGATGGCGAAACAAGGCGACACCTATTATCTTTTTTGCACCGGTATGGGCATTTCGGTTTGGTCATCAAAAGACCTGCGCAACTGGCGCAAGGAAAGCCCCGTATTTGCACAAGCGCCGCAATGGGCAGTGGATACCATTCCCGGTTTTCGCGGCCATATCTGGGCGCCGGATATCAGCTACCACAACGGTCAGTACTACCTTTATTATTCGGTGTCGGCTTTTGGTAAAAACACCTCGGCCATCGGCGTAGCCACCAACCAAACACTCGATTCCGCATCGGCTGATTTCAAATGGGTAGACCATGGAAGGGTGATCCAGTCTTATCCCGGTAAAACCAACTGGAATGCGATCGATCCAAACATCATTACCGATAAGAGGGGCAACGCATACATGCACTTTGGTTCGTTTTGGGACGGATTGAAAGTAGTAAAACTAACCGCTGACCGGCTGCACACTGCCGAAGACGTGGCAACCATTCCAACCGTTGCCAGCCGCAAATCAAAATCGTCGGCCGACAACCCACCGGCAGTGGACAATAATCCAAAAGATGCCGGCGGCAATGCCATTGAAGCACCGTTTGTTTTCAAAAAAGGCGATTGGTTCTACTATTTTGCTTCCATTGATTATTGCTGCAAAGGCGAAAACAGTACGTACAAAATGATTGTGGGCCGCTCGAAAACTGCGGTAGGACCGTTTCTGGACAGGGAAGGAAAAGACCTGCGTTATGGCGGCGGCACAATGGTGCTGCAAGGCGATAAATCGTGGCATGGCGTAGGGCACAATTCGGCATATACCTTCGATGGCAAGGACTACCTTGTTTTTCATGGATACGATGCGGCGGACCGCGGTATTTCAAAACTGCGCATTGAGCCAATGACCTGGGATAAAGCGGGCTGGCCGGTTTTGAATGTTGCAAAAGAAACCGCAGCTATCCAATAGCAACAGCCGGTTGTATAAAAAGAAATGAGCAACAGCCGGTTGTATAAAAAGAAATGAGCAAAAGTACGGGCTGTTGCCAGCGAAGGCTTGAAAACGTAAAGGCTATTTTTGAACACATTCATTTACCTTGATCACTGATTCATCATTTTTCAATAACTCACCAATCACCCAACAGCAGGCATGAAAAAAATCAAGCTTTCATCACTGGCGGTTGCAACGCTTGCCCTCATTAGTTTTTCCTGTGGCAACGACGGCAGCGCCAACAGCACCCAAACAGATTCTGCAACAACAAACCAATCCCCAATGACAAATGATTTCGGCGAAGTGGACGGTAAGAAGATCACACAGTACACCCTTACCAACAAGGCCGGCGATGAAGTAAAAATCATCAACTATGGCGGCATTGTTACATCGTGGGTAACTGCCGATAAGGCCGGCAACCGCAGCAGCGTGGTTCTGGGTTTCGACAAGCTGGAAGGTTACCTGGCACCACCGCCTTATTTTGGTGCACTCATTGGCCGTTACGGCAACCGCATTGCCGGTGGCAAGTTTAAGCTGAATGATACCACGTATACACTGGCTACCAACAACGGCCGCAACCACCTGCATGGTGGCAACAAAGGTTTTGATAAAGTGGTTTGGGATGTTACTGCTGCACCGTCGGCAGGCAATCCTTCCATCACGCTCCACTACCTGAGCAAAGATGGCGAAGAAGGCTACCCCGGCAACCTCGATGTAACGGTTACGTATACCCTAACCGATGCCAATGAGTTGCGTATAGTGTATGATGCAACTACCGATAAGGCAACGCCGGTGAACCTTACCAACCACAGTTATTTCAACCTCACTGGTGATGTGGCCAATACTATTTTGAACCACAAGCTGCAGATTGCTGCCGACCGCTACACTCCGGTTGACCGCGGCCTGATCCCAACCGGCGAATTGAAAGCTGTTGCCGGTACACCGTTTGATTTCAATACAGCAACTGTTATTGGCGAACGCATTGCGCAAGTGCCCGGCGGCTACGACCACAACTATGTGCTCAATGGCGGCAAAACCACGGCGTTGCGTTCTGTGGCAACCGTTACCGATTCGGTAAGCGGACGTCAACTGGAAGTGCAAACAATGGAGCCAGGCCTGCAGTTTTATTCGGGCAATTTCCTTGATGGTACCTTGAAGTCGAACGCCGGCCAGCCCATTAACAAGCACACCGGTTTTTGCCTCGAAACACAACACTTCCCTGATTCACCAAACCAACCTTCTTTCCCCAGCACCATTTTGCAACCGGGCCAGAAGTACCATACCGAAACCGTGTATAAAGTTTCGGTTGTTCGATAATTTCTTGGGTGATGGGCGGGCAACTGCCCATCACTTTTTTATTCCTTTTCCAGCATGAAACATTTTTTCGTCGTTGCATTTTCTTTTTTAGCGGTTACTATTGTTGCGGCACAAAAGCCTTCGCTGAGTGTAGCAAGCCCTTCGGGTAAAATAAAAGTCACTGCGTTTGTTAACGGGCAGGGACAACCGAAATACGCTGTTTACCTGGGTAACGAGATGGTATTGCAGCCTTCGTCCCTGGGCCTGGTGCAGCCCGATGCCGATTTTTCGGAAGGCCTTTCTGTAGGGGGCACCACGCCGCTGCAGAAAGTTCAGGACCGCTACCAGTTGCTTACCGGTAAAAAAATGGAGGCTGACTATACCGCCAACAAGCAGGTATTGCGGTTGCGCAATAGGGCCGGGCAACAAATGAATATTGAGTTCCAGGTGTCGGATGATGGCGTTGCATTTCGCTACCATTTGCCCGCAAAAGGCGGCGCTATGCAAACGGTGCAAGCCGAAAAAACTTCTTTTCTTTTTCCTGCACAAACAAAGGCATGGCTGCAACCAATGTCGGTAGCCAAAACCGGCTGGGAAAGTACCAACCCCTCTTACGAGGAGCACTACCGGCAAGGTATAGCCGCAGGCACACCTGCGCCCAACAAAGCTGGCTGGGTGTACCCGGCCTTGTTTCAAACAGGCAACAACTGGGTACTTATTTCCGAAGCCGGGCTCGATACCGCTTATTGCGGCACCCGCCTTGATTCGGCATCCACCGGCGGTGAGTACCGCGTGGCTTTTCCCGATCCCCGCGAAGTGATCGGCGACGGTAATTTGCTCCCGCGCAGCAGCGGTGCACTGTATTCGCCGTGGCGTGTGCTGGTGGTGGGTTCGTTGGCGACCATCGTACATTCCACACTGGGCACCGATGTAGCGGCACCGGCGATAAAGATGCAGACAGCTTTTGTAAAACCTGGCAAAGCATCGTGGAGCTGGATCAATTCAAAAGATGATTTTATTGTTTACGATGAACAAAAAAAGTACATCGATTTTGCTGCCGAAATGGGCTGGCAATATTGCCTGATTGATGTGAATTGGGACCAAAAAATTGGCTACGATAAGATTGCGGAACTGGCTAAGTACGGCGCCCAAAAAGGAGTGGGGCTGATCTTGTGGTACAACTCGGCGGGGCCCTGGAACACGGTGAAATATACACCGAAGGATAAACTGCTGACCCACGAAAGCCGCATGCAGGAATTTAACCGCATCAAAGCGATGGGCATCAGCGGTGTGAAAATTGATTTTTTTGGTGGCGACGGGCAATCGAATATCAAGTACTACCACGAGATTTTAAAAGACGCCGCGGCGGTTGGCCTGATGGTGAATTTCCATGGAGCTACATTGCCGCGTGGCTGGCAGCGCACTTATCCCAACCTGGTAACGGTGGAAGCGGTGAAAGGTTTCGAGTTCATTACTTTTTCGCAGTACGATGCCGACCAGGAGGCTACGCATTCCACCATGCTGCCGTTTACCCGCAATGCATTTGACCCCATGGACTTTACACCCATGAACCTCAACCGCATTTACACCAACGTAAAGCGACGCACGACACCGGCCTTCGAGCTGGCCACTACGGTGATGTTCCTGTCGGGTGTGCAGCATTTTGCCGAGTCGCCGGAGGGAATGGCTAAAATGCCCACTTTTGTAAAAGATTACCTGCGGCAGCTGCCCGCCAACTGGGATGAAACACGCTACATAGATGGGTTTCCGGGAAAATTTGCCGTACTGGCCCGCCGTAAGGGTAATCGTTGGTACCTTGCAGGCCTCAGCAGCGAAACTGCAGACAGAGAATTGCGGTTGCCACTGGCCCAGTTTGGTAAGAAACGGGGTACGCTGATCAGTGATTCGGGCAACGATCAGTTTTTAGCCGAAACAGTGCTGCCAACGGTTGCTGCCGAGCACACCATCACGCTGAAGCCGTCGGGCGGATTTGTGCTGGTGCTGGAATAGTAAAGGCCAACGGATATGCATTGCTTGTTATTCAATATTGATGAAAATATCCGCCATTTACCCGCGGTATTCAATAAAATTCAGTCAGTAATCAATAATAAGTAGTCAAGAACTTAGGCCGAAAAAGTTCATTTTTACCGGTAATAAGCTAACGTTTTATATAACCACAGTCAAGTTTCAACATCATGAAATTTTTCATTGACACCGCCAACCTGGCGCAGATTAAAGAAGCCGCCGCCCTGGGCATCCTCGACGGCGTAACGACCAACCCTTCACTGATGGCCAAAGAAGGCATCCGTGGCGAAGAAGCAATTCACAACCATTATAAAACCATTTGCGAACTGGTTGATGGCGACATCTCTGCCGAAGTGCTGTCTACCGATTTCGACGGCATCATTGCCGAAGGCAAAGCACTGGCAGCCATTCACCCCAACATCGTGGTGAAAGTGCCGATGATTAAAGACGGCATCAAAGCCATTAAATGGTTTACCGACAACGGAATCAAAACCAACTGTACGCTGATCTTCTCCGCAGGTCAGGCCATCCTGGCTGCAAAGGCCGGTGCTACTTATGTATCGCCATTTATCGGCCGCATCGACGACAGCGGTTGGAACGGTGTACAACTGATTGAACAAATTGCGCAGATCTTTGGCGTGCAGGGTTTTAAAACACAGATCCTGGCTGCATCGATCCGCAACCCCAACCACATTATTGATTGCGCTGCTGCCGGTGCCGATGTGTGCACCTGCCCGCTGGAGCCCATCCTGGGCCTGCTGAAGCACCCACTTACTGACATCGGCCTGGCTAAGTTTGTAGAAGATGCCCAGAAGATGCAGCTGGAAACGGTTGCAAAGGCGTAGATCTTTTTCGTGAAACGTCAAACGTGAATCGCCAAAATTGTGTAGTGGTTTTGGCAAATAGGTTTACTATTCACGTTTGACGATTCACGATTCACGTTCCTCTATTGACCATTCACCATTCACGTTTACAATCACCAATTCCAACATGAGTCAAGAACGTTCCATTGAAGAAATAAAAGGTATTGCGGTGCAGGTGCGTCGCGATATTGTTCGCATGGTGCATGCCTGCCAGTCGGGCCACCCCGGCGGCTCGCTGGGTTGCGCCGATTTCCTGGTTGCCCTTTATTTTAAGGTAATGAAACACCACCCGCAGTTCAATATGGACGGTACGGGTGAAGATTTGTTTTTTCTTTCCAACGGTCATATTTCGCCCGTGTTTTACTCGGTGCTGGCCCGCTCTGGTTATTTCAACGTATCCGAACTCGCTACTTTCCGTAAAATAAATTCGCGCCTGCAGGGCCACCCCACCACACACGAGGGGCTACCCGGTGTGCGCATTGCTTCGGGCTCGCTGGGCCAGGGCATTTCGGTGGCTATCGGTGCCGCACAAGCGAAAAAACTCAACGGCGACGACCGCTTTGTTTTTGTACTTACCGGCGATGGCGAATTGGACGAAGGCCAGATCTGGGAAGCAGCCTTGTATGCACCTGGCAAAAAAGTAGACAACCTGATCTGGACCGTTGACTACAACGGGCAGCAGATTGATGGCTCTACCGATAAGGTAATGCCGCTGGGCGATCTGCGTGCAAAAGTGGAAGCTTTTGGCTGGCAGGCACTGGAAATGAACGGAAACAACATGGACGAAGTGGTAGAAACCCTTGAAAAAGCAAAAGGCATGTGCGGACAGGGCAAACCCGTTTGCATCCTCATGCACACCGGCATGGGCTATGGCGTAGACTTTATGATGGGCAGCCACAAATGGCACGGCGTTGCACCCAACGACGAGCAGCTGGCGCAGGCGCTGGAGCAACTGCATTCCACGCTGGAAGATTATGAAATAGCGAAATAGCCGATTGAATTATTGATGATTTATTATTGATTATTTGTTTGAGCCGCGCAGCTTTTCAATAATTAATAATGAAAAACAGTAATCAATAATTGCCCTAAAATCACATTGCACATTACCAAAGACTTTTTCAAAATGAAGAAATATACATTCACCGAAAAGAAAGATACCCGCAGCGGCTTTGGTGCCGGATTGCTGGAAGCCGGTCGCCGTAACCCCAATGTGGTGGCGCTTTGTGCCGACCTCGTAGGCTCGCTGAAAATGGATGCTTTTATTAAAGAGTTTCCTGAGCGGTTCTTTCAGGTAGGCATAGCCGAAGCCAACATGATGGGCATTGCAGCCGGTTTGACCATTGGCGGCAAAATTCCATTCACCGGCACATTTGCTAACTTCTCTACCGGCCGTGTGTACGACCAGATTCGCCAGAGCATTGCCTACAGCGACAAGAACGTAAAGATCTGCGCATCGCATGCTGGTCTTACCCTGGGCGAAGACGGTGCTACCCACCAGATACTGGAAGACCTGGGCATGATGAAAATGCTGCCCGGCATGACCGTAATTAACCCTTGCGATTTTAACCAGACCAAAGCCGCCACCATCGCCATTGCTGAACATCATGGCCCAGTGTACCTGCGTTTTGGCCGCCCGGTTGTTCCCATCTTTACCGCCGATGATCAGAAGTTTGAGATCGGTAAAGCATGGATGGTGAACGAAGGCGCTGATGTGAGCATTTTTGCAACCGGCCACCTGGTTTGGGAGGCCATCCTGGCTGGCGAGCAGCTTGCCGAAATGGGCATTGATGCCGAGATCATCAACATCCACACCATCAAGCCGCTGGATGTGGAAGCTGTTTTGAAATCGGTTGCCAAAACCCGTTGCGTGGTGTCGGCCGAAGAACACAACCGCCTGGGTGGCCTGGGCGATAGCATTGCACAAGTATTGGTGCAGCACGATCCGGTACCGCAGGAATACGTAGCTGTAAACGACAGCTTTGGCGAAAGCGGAACCCCTGCACAACTGATGACCAAATATGGCCTCGATGCTGCGCATATTGTACAAGCGGTGCAAAAAGTAATGCAACGCAAAAATGCAGTAGGCAAAGCTTCGCTGGCATCTTTGTAATGGTTTAGTTGGCCGTTACAATATTTACCTGAAACAATTTAAAACAGCCGCTGCCAAACTGGTCAGTGGCTGTTTTAATTAACCACGTATCCCTTACGCAGCACCGATTTGGTCCTAAAAATGACCGCATGGAGCATGCAGCGGTTGCCGTAACTTGTTTTGCCAAAAATGGAGCCGGCTAAAATAGCACAGCTCCATAAATGTAATATTGACACTTCTAAAGAAATGCTGTATCTTTCCTATTCAAAACCCGCTTGACTATGAGCTTGTCAGAAGCCTACGTGATTGGCGTGGATTACGGTACCGATTCGGTGCGGTCCATGCTGGTAGATGCCACCAATGGCACTGAGGTTGCCGCCGCAGTTTTTTATTATCCCCGCTGGAAAGAAAGTTTGTATTGCAATGCTGCCGCCAACCAGTTTCGGCAGCACCCGCTCGATTATATCGAAGGCCTGGAAGATACCATCAAACGTTGCCTGTTGCAGGCCGGGCCGGCCATTGCCGCCAACGTAAAAGCCATTTCGGTAGACACTACCGGTTCCACACCCATTGCTGTTGACGAAACCGGTACGCCGCTGGCCCTGTTGCCGCAGTTTGCCGAAAACCCCAACGCTATGTTTGTGTTGTGGAAAGACCATACCGCAGTAGGCGAAGCCGCTGAGATCAATGCGCATGCCGATAAGTGGGACACCAACTACCTGCAGTATGTAGGCGGTATTTATTCCTCCGAATGGTTTTGGGCAAAATTGCTGCGCACCATTCGCGTTGATCCCGCTGTGCGCAACGCCCTGCATTCGTGGGTGGAGCATTGTGATTGGATTCCGTTTTTGCTGACCGGTGGCAAACGTGCCGCTGATATCAAACGCGGCGTGTGTGCTGCGGGCCACAAAGCGCTGTGGGCAGTTGAGTGGGGCGGATTGCCTCCCGATGAATTTTTCACTGCACTGGACCCGTTGCTGCAAGGCATCACTAAAAAATTATTTACCGAAGTATACACTTCCGATACTGCTGTAGGCACCATCTCGGCCGAGTGGGCGCAGCGCCTGGGCCTTCCCGAAACCGTTGCAATCGGCGCCGGTGCGTTTGATTGCCATATGGGTGCCGTGGGCGGACAAATTGAGCCTTATTACTTGTCGAAAGTAATGGGCACTTCAACTTGCGACATACTGGTGGCGCCCAACGAAGAAGTGGGCGACAAACTGGTGCGGGGCATTTGCGGACAGGTTCCCGGTTCTGTTATTCCTGGCATGCTGGGTATGGAAGCGGGCCAGTCGGCGTTTGGCGATGCATACGCTTGGCTGCGTAATGTGCTGGCCTGGCCGTTGCAAAATGTGCTCACGCAATCTTCGCTCATTGATGCCGATACTGCTAAGAAATTGGTGGAAGAATCGGTGGATAAAATCATTCCCGAATTGAGCCGCCAGGCTGCGCAAATTGAGCCCGACGACAACTGCGAGTTGGCCATTGACTGGATCAACGGTCGCCGCACACCCGATGCCGACCAACTGCTGAAAGGTGCATTTACCGGCCTCAATATGGGCACCGATGCACCGCGTATGTTCCGTGCACTGGTGGAAGCTACCTGCTTTGGCGCTAAGGCCATTGTTGATCGCTTTGTAGAAGAAGGCGTGCCGGTAAAAGGTTTGATTGGCTTGGGTGGCGTTGCCAAAAAATCGCCGTTCATTATGCAGATGATGGCCGATGTAATGAACATGCCCATCCGCATTCACCGCTCCGAGCAAACCTGCGCCCTGGGTGCAGCCATGTTTGCCGCAACTGCCGCTGGTGTGTATGATAAAGTGGAAGACGCCATGAATGCCATGGGGCAGGGCTTTGATGCCGAGTATTTCCCCAATGAAGAACGTGTGGCCATTTATGCAAAACGCTACCAGAAATATGCCCGTACCGGTGCATTCATCGAAGCGCAAACCAAAAAACTGATCGCAGAAAATACACTCACCGAAGCCTGACATGAATCCGTATCAACACATACAGGAAGCTGCCTATGCAGCCAACATGCAACTGCCCGAGCTGGGGCTGGTGCTTTTTACATTTGGCAACGTTAGCGCCGCCGACCGCAGCCAGGGCGTATTTGCCATCAAGCCAAGCGGCGTGCCTTATAAAGATTTGTCGCCCGATAAAATGGTGATCGTTGACTTTGACGGTAAAACCGTTGCCGGTTCTTTGCGGCCCTCTTCCGATACATTAACGCATGCCGTGCTGTACAAACATTGGGAAGACATTGGCGGCATTGTACACACGCATTCGGTGTATGCAACGGCCTGGGCACAGTCGCAGCGCGACATTGTTAACTACGGCACCACGCATGCCGATCATACAACGGTGGACATTCCCTGTGCACCGCCCATGAGTGATGAAATGATCCGTGGCGATTACGAATACCAAACCGGTTTCCAGATCATCAACTGCCTGCAGGAGCGGGGCCTGAGTTATAAAGAAGTAGAAATGATTTTGGTGGGCAACCATGCGCCATTTACCTGGGGCAAAACGCCCGATAAAGCAGTGTACAACAGTGCAGTGGTGGAAACAGTAGCGAAGATGGCTTTCTTAACCGAGCAGATCAACCCGAACGCACCGAGGCTGAAAGATGCGTTGGTGAATAAACATTACGAACGCAAGCACGGACCGAATTCCTATTATGGTCAGTAAATAAAATGGTCAATGGCGCACAACAGGTTTAGTTTCGCCATTGACCATTTTACATTGGCTTTGCTCCATTTTTACGATTGCCCGCAACAACAAATGAACACATACAGCCATTCCGAAATTTTGTTTGATGCCTGTTTGCAACAGGTGCCGCAAGGCCGTTTGCTTGCTGCACCTACGCCATGCTTTCATCAATCTGTTGCAGTTGTATTTGTTGCTCCATCATTCATTACCTTTTCAAAATTTTTTTGCACCCCATTTTTTTAAAATGTAGCCGCAGCGCTGTGGAACAACGGTCGCTGCGGAGGCCACTCGTTTAACTTCTTCAACTAATAATATCAAGACCAACCACAATGATCAATTTAAAAGAGTTCGAAGTTTGGTTTGTTACCGGCAGCCAGCATCTGTACGGTGAAGAAACCCTGAAGCAGGTAGCTGCCCATTCGCAGGAAATTGCCCAGTCGCTCAACGGCGCTGCAGCCATTCCTGTGTCTATTGTGTTCAAGCCAGTAGTAACCACTCCTGATGAAATTTACCGCGTTTGTGCCGAAGCCAACGCCGCCAAGCAGTGTATTGGCGTAGTGGCCTGGATGCATACTTTTTCGCCGGCAAAAATGTGGATCCGCGGGCTGCAGATTTTGCAAAAACCAATGGCCCACCTGCATACGCAGTTCAACCGCGATATTCCGTGGGGCGAGATCGACATGGATTTCATGAACCTGAACCAAAGCGCCCATGGCGACCGTGAGTTTGGTTTTATGGTAAGCCGCCTGCGCCTCAACCGCAAAGTGGTTGTGGGCCACTGGCAGGACGAAGAAGTGCTGCAACAATTGGGTGCATGGACCCGCGCCGCCGCCGGCTGGAACGACTGGCAGGGTGCCCGCTTTGTGCGCTTTGGCGACAATATGCGTTTTGTGGCCGTTACTGAAGGCGACAAAGTAGAAGCCGAAATGAAGTTTGGCTACTCGGTAAACTATCATGGCATTGGCGATCTCGTGCAGGTGATCAACGCCGTTAGTGATGGCGACCTCGATGCGCTGGTAGACGAATACGCCACCACTTACAACCTGGCCGATAAGCTGAAGAAAGGCAGTGACCAACACAGCTCGCTGCGCGATGCTGCTAAAATTGAACTGGGCCTGCGCAAGTTTTTGGTAGACGGAAACTTCAAAGGCTTTACCGATACATTTGAAGACCTGCACGGCATGGTGCAGCTTCCGGGCATTGCCACCCAGCGCCTGATGGCCGATGGCTATGGCTTTGGCGGCGAAGGCGACTGGAAGACGGCTGCCCTGGTGCGGGCTATGAAAGTAATGGGAGCGGGGCTGCCTGGCGGCAACTCGTTCATGGAAGATTATACCTACCACTTCGATCCAAAGAACCCGCTGGTGTTGGGGTCGCACATGCTGGAGATCTGTCCTTCCATTGCCAACGGGAAAGCTTCCTGCGAAATTCACCCGCTGGGTATTGGCGGCAAAGCCGACCCCGTGCGCCTGGTGTTTAACGTAGATGGCGGTGCTGCATTAAACGCATCCATCGTAGATATGGGCAACCGTTTCCGCCTGTTGGTAAATACGGTTGAAGCCGTAGCACCACAACACGAACTGCCTAAACTGCCCGTGGCTCGTGTGCTATGGAAACCTATGCCGGATATGAAAACCGGTTGCGCTGCATGGATCTATGCAGGCGGTGCGCACCACACCTGCTACAGCCAAAACCTGACTGCTGAACACATGGCCGACTTTGCCGAGATTGCCGGCATCGAGTATGTATTGATCGATCAGGACACCAGGCTGCACCAACTGAAGCAAGAGCTGCGCTGGAGCGAAGTGTATCATCAAATCAAAGGTTAAGAGGATTTCGGATGTACGATTTAAGATTTTGGATTGCGTTTATGAAAATGGATAGTTCGCCTTCTTTTACCGGCTAACTGTATTAAATCGTCAATCTAAAATCCGCAATCCGAAATCCCCATGTTGCCCTATTTTTGAAAGATGCGGTTTCCCGCCGCATCTTTCTTCCACCAACTTTAAAACGCATACTTCCATTATGAGAAATGGACTTAACTGGAGTGATTATGTAGTGTTCCTGGTCTACTTCGTGATTGTGGCCGGCTATGGTTACTGGATCTACAACCGAAAGAAAAAGGCCCAAACCAGCACACATGATTTCTTCCTCGCCGAAGGTTCGCTTACCTGGTGGGCTATCGGTGCCTCAATGATTGCTTCCAACATTTCTGCAGAGCAATTTATCGGCATGTCGGGCGACGGCTTTTTTGTAGGTACCGCGGTTGCGGCCTACGAATGGATTGCCGCCCTGGCCCTCATCATCATTGCCGTGTTCTTCATGCCCATATACCTGAAGAATAAGATCATGACCATGCCGCAGTTCCTCACCAACCGCTACAACAGCACGGTGGCACTGATCATGGCAATCTTCTGGTTGTTCCTGTATGTATTTGTAAACCTTACTTCCATCCTGTATCTCGGTGCCGTTGCCATCAATGGTTTGCTGGGCGGTGGATACCTGCATGCCATCATGGTGGCGCTGGCTATTATGGCCCTCATCATCACCCTCGGTGGTATGAAGGTGATTGGTTATACCGACGTAATTCAGGTGGCGGTGCTCATCATTGGTGGCCTGGCTACCACGTGGATGGCGCTGACCATTGTGGGTGAAAAATTTGGCGTTGGCCGCGATGCATTTGCTGGCTTCCAGGCGCTGATGGACAAGCACCCCGATCACTTTAAAATGATCCTCGAAAAGCCCGGTCCCAATTCATCGAACCTGGACATTCAGAAGTACGTGGTACTGCCCGGTATTGCCATGTATTTTGCGGGCCAGTGGATTGTAAACCTCAACTACTGGGGTTGCAACCAGTACATTACACAGCGTGCCCTCGGTGCCGATCTCAACACGGCCCGCAATGGTATCCTGTTTGCCGGCTTCCTCAAATTGTTCATGCCGGTAATTGTAATGCTTCCGGGTATTGCCGCTTATGCGTTGTATGAAAATGGTGACCTGCCGCAGTTGGAAGGCAACAAAGACGGTGCTTATTCGGCCATCCTCGGGTTTTTGCCCAACGGCCTTAAAGGCTTGTCGCTGGCGGCATTGACGGCAGCCATTGTGGCGTCGCTGGCGGGAAAGGCCAACTCCATTTCCACCATCTTTACATTGGACCTGTATAAAAAGTATTTCAATAAAGACGCCACCGAAAAGAAAATGGTGTGGATCGGCCGCGTAACGGTGATTGCATCCTTGCTGGTTTCCCTCATTTTTACCTGGGAAGATTTGCTGGGTATTGGCGGCGAAGGCGGCTTTACTTTTATCCAGAAATACACTGGCTTTATTTCGCCAGGCATCCTGGCCATGTTCCTCCTGGGCATGTTCTGGAAGCGTACCACCGGCGCTGCCGCGGTAGCTGGTATCCTAACAGGTTTCCTTGTTTCGCTGTTGTTCAACACCACGGTGCTGCCCGACATGTTTGGCCGCGAAACCCTGTTGTACACTGCTTATGAATACACCAAAGTAGTAGGCGGCGAAACAAAAACCTTCGTGGAAATTCCGTTCCTCATCAGCATGGGCTGGTCGTTCTTCTTTACCGTGTTGGTAATGGTCGCCATCTCTATGTTCGGGCCTAAAGACAACCCGAAAGCCATCGAAATTGATTCGTCGATGTTTAAGGTAAAGCCGGGAACCATTGCCCTCATTGTGGCCACCCTGCTTATTTTAAGTGCGCTGTATATTAAATTCTGGTAATATTGTGGCAGCAAAGTGCCGCATCGTGTTGGCACTTTGCTGTTTTCATCATCTATTAAAACGCAGTTTAGTTTGATAGCCGAATACAAAAAATTCGAACCCGTACTGCTGGCCATCGATTGCATCATTTTTGGCTTTGATGGTTCCCAATTGAAAGCTTTGCTGATCAAACGCGGATTTGAGCCGCAACAGGGCAAGTGGTCGCTGATGGGCGGCTTTGTGCAACAGGAGGAAAGTGTGGATGATGCTGCCAAGCGCATCCTGGACCAGCTTACCGGCATGCAGGATATTTACATGGAGCAACTGCACTGCTTTGGCGAAGTGGAACGCGATCCCGGTGGCCGCGTGGTTTCAATTGCTTATTATGCCCTCATCAAAATAGACGATTACAGCAGCGAGCTGATGGAAGAACACCAGGCGCAGTGGGTTGGCATGGAGGCTATTCCGCCGCTTGTGTTTGACCACCGCCACATGCTGGATATGGCCCGCGAACGGCTGCGGCAAAAAGTGGCCAACTATCCCATCGGGTTTGCATTGCTGCCGCACAAGTTTACGCTGCCGCAGTTGCAGGCGCTGTATGAAGCCATCTATGAAACGGAGTTGGATAAGCGCAATTTTACCCGCAAGATTCTTTCGTTTGAAATTCTGCGCAAGCTGGATGAAAAGGAAAAAGAGTCATCGCGGAAAGGTGCATTCCTTTACGTGTTCGACAGCCACAAGTATAAAAAGCTGGAGAAAGACGGTTTTAAACTGGTGTAAATACCGGATGGATATAAAAGATTTAAAGCAGCCTTTGGGCTGCTTTTTTATTGCGCTTTACTAAATGGCAAGCGGCTGGTAATCCGGTCCCACAAGTAAGCCCATTCGCCCAGCAAAATCAGCAGTGCCACGGCTTTGGGGCCGGGCAGGCTGCGCATGAAATGTTCTACAATAAAACGCCTTTTGCTGGCCGCAGCTTGCTTTGTTATTGCAGGATCGTTGTTTGGATTGGGTTGCGCTGCAATGCCTTCTGAAATGACTTTTAAAGTATGCAGGCAGGCCGCAATGCTGCGGATGTTGCCTTCCGCATCCAGCGGTTCGTAATAGTGCTGCAGGCAATACAAGTGGCTTTGGGGCACCTGCAAGCGGGGATGGGTAACCGAACGCAGGTTGCGCATCAATTGCTCCATTTGTGCGGCTGCATATTCTTTTTTACGCACCACTTGGTGCAGGCTTTTGCTCGACACCCGGTAATCGAGCAGCACCTCAGGTTGGTGGTACATTTTATACTTGCGGCTTAGTTGCCAAAACAGTTCCCAGTCTTCGGCATAAGGCACGGTGTAGCCGCCAATTTCCTGCACGGCGCTTCTACGCATCACCACGGCAGGGTGGTAAACAATGCAGAAAAAATGCAGGTGATAAAAATAAAACTGGGTATCAAACCGGTCGCTGCTTATGGGTGCGCCCTGCTCGTTGATCTTATGTACATCGCAGGAGTACAAGGCACCATCGGGGTGTTGTTGTATGAATTTCGCCTGCTGTTCAAGCCGGTTGGGTCGACAAATATCATCGCTGTCCATGCGCACAATCCAGTCGGTTTGCGCCAGCGCAATGCCGCGGTTGAGTGTAAAACTGATGCCGCTGTTTGCTTCGTTGCGAAAAAGGCGGATACGCGGATCGGTGTAGGTTTGCAACAGCTCGTAACTGCCGTCGGTGGAGCAATCATCAATAATGATGAATTCAAAATCGGTGAAGGTTTGTTGCAACACACTGTTTACGGCTGCTGTAAGAAACGGCTGGCCATTGTACACAGGCAGCACAACAGTGAGTGATATCATGCGCCGCCGGTTAGTTTTTGCAACGCATCTTTCACTCGTACCGGCGTCACCCGTTTTACACCGTTCCATACTTTTTTCGGCAATTGGTACATGATGAAATGCAACTGCGGATGTTGGTATGGGAACAGCGCTTTATCCACCAGCTTGTCTATTTCCGTATTATGAATGCCTTTTTGCTGCAAGTACGCTTTCATCCAGCCCAAAAAATGCTGGCGCACCACATCATACTTGCCATCATCCTTTACCGATTTCATGATGGAACCGTCACGCTGGCGGTACCAGTTGTTGCAGGTGTTGGCTATATACACGTATTCGTTCAAGTATACTTTGCATAAAAACGCCTGGTCTTCGTACAACTGCAAGTTGCCACGAAATGAAGATTCAAAGCCGCCCACCCGGTCGATGGCTGCACGGGTAAGCATCCACGAACAGGGCCCTGGGGTTGCTGCATTTTTCAGCGGGTATAATAGTACGGTAAGTGCCTGCGGCGGGTACAATTGGTTACCCGGTACACCCACCGGCACGATACAGTTTTCTTTCTGCCGTTCGTTCCAGTTGTACCAATGCACCGATCCTTCGGCAATCAATCCTGCATCAGGGTATTTGAGATGCAAGCCCACCTGCTGCACCATTTTTTCGGGTAGCCAGATATCATCGGCGTCCAAAAAAGCAACCAGGCTTCCCCGTGAGGCAGCGATGCCTGCATTGCGGCTGGCACTGAGCCCTTGGTTCGAATGGCCGGGATGTTCGTAGTAAAATATTTTTCCGGGGTGTTGGGCTGCATATTGTTTTGCCAGCGCCACACTGCTATCAGTGGAGCCGTCGTCTACCAGGATCAGTTCCCAGTTTTTATAAGTCTGGGCAAGCACGCTTTCCACAGACTGTGCAAGGAACCGCTCTTCATTGAGAAAAGTGATGATGACCGAAACAAGAGGTGTTAATTCCATAGGTTTAATATTTGCGGAGCCAGCCGGACAGTTTTTGTGCAAAGGCATCGCCGCTGCAATCAGGCACCTGGAATCGTCCAAGTTGAAACGGATGGCTGCGTTTGGTGATGGGTTCGGGATTGGTGGTAAAAGCCGCATCAAAGTTAAGACTGGCGGCCACCTGCATGCTGTCGCCATTGTAATGGCCATAAGGATAAGCCAACAGCGATACCGTCTTGCCAAAGTTTTGTTCCAGCGCCAACTTGTTGCTTTGTACCTGTTCTTTTTGAAACTGCGCATCGTGCATACCCAAAGCCGGGTGTTGTGCAGTATGGGCTTCTATGTCAACCAGGCGGTGACCTTTAAGTGATTGCAATTGTTGCGGTGTAGCAACCTCGTTTGATGCAGCCAGAACCAAATTATTCAGTTGCAGCAATTGTTGTAAAAAATGCTGCTGTTGCTCCGGAACCATAGGCCGCGTTTGTTGCCACAATTGCAAGTACAGTTTTGCCCTGCGGGTCGGAGCATCTGCTTCAAACGGCTTCCAGGATTGGTGCAGTTGCCGCAGCCGTTCGGTGAGTGTAGCTTCCTCCGTCAAATCGAAACTTCCGCCATCCATTGGTATCTGTAATGTGGCTGGCAACTGCGGAGTGGTGAGCAAAGTTTGCTCGAGTGCATCCCACCAGAATGGCCCTTTTTCAATAGACGTTACAAAAAACGTTGCGGGCAGGCCGTATTGTTCCAATAGCGGCAGCGCCACTATTATATTATCGGCATAAGCATCATCAAAGGTCAGGGCAATGGTTTTATCCTTTATCTTTCCTTGCTTGATCGATTGCACCATTGCATGCAACGGCACCACTTTGCCGGTAGCCTGTAACACCTGCAGGTGTTCTTCAAAATGTTTTGGACTCACTGCAATTTCCCACACATCCGTTGGTGGCGTAGCCACGCGGTGATACATGAGCACCATACATTTTGGTGCCAGGTAACGGTAGTAAAATGTGGTGAGCAATTGCTTCAAACTATGCTTTTTTCTGTGCCCTAACGGTTACGATCACCTGGAAAAATGGGTCGTTATGATCAAGTTTCTCTTTTGATACTTCCGGCAGGCCCATGCCGTACAGGAATGCAGTAGCTGCCAGCACGTTGCCATGGCTTTCCACCACCGTGTTGCCATCCGGGAACATCTCGGCCATCAGGGCCCGCATGCCTTTGTCGGTAAAAGCCCAGTACCAAGTTTTGTTCCACTCGCCGTGATCAATAGGGGTAATACCTGGAACGGTGAGCAGCAATACGCCGCCAGGTTTGAGCACCCGGTAGCAAGTGGCCAGTGCGCCTTTTACATCGTAAATCAGGTGCAGTGTTTGCGTCAGCACAATGGCGTCAAATGTGTTGTCGGGCACTTGCGGTGCATTGCTCAGGTCGCCAATAAATGTTGCTTTTTTATTGGTGGCATCCACGTGCAGGATGTCGCTTTGCTGCACTTTGGCACCGCCAAAAAGCAGCGTGTATTCGTTGTCGCCAATTTCCAGCACCCGCCCTTTGATGGCGGCACTTTCCTGGCTCAAAAAGTTTTCAATATAATAGCGGTCAACGGGGCCGCCGCGGTCGTAGCCAAACTCGGTACTCAGCGGTGTCAGCCGGTTCAGGTCGCCCATCGAAACCGTTCCAGGCGCAGGTTTATAGTGTTTGTAAAAACCCAGTTTTTGTATGAGCCGGATGCCGGATGCAGGCATTGTTTTCTTGATGATCGATTTAAGCATGTTAGTTTTTTCGTTTGAAAATGCTGAATACCCGGTGGGGCTGCAAGCTAAACAAATAAGCACCGTCGCGGATGCTGCGGAGCCCTTTTTCCCTTTTTATCCGCTGCAGCAAAAGCCCGGCATAGTAGTCGCGCCAAATATGAAAGCCATTTTTTAACGCTGCACGTTCTTCAGATGATCGCAACACCGGCTCCTGCCGGTGCAACACCTGCTCCACATGCCGCACCATAAAAGGAATATTGCCCGACATGTTGGCGCCGTGTATGCGGTATGCAGCAATAAGTTGGGTATGATGCAGCACCGGGTATTTACGGGCAATTTTTAAATAAAGGTCATAATCCTCGCAGGCACGCAGGGTTTCATCAAACAAAAATTCGTTGAAAACCGACCGCCGGTATAAAACGGTGGCATGCATGCCGATATAATTGCCCTGCAACAGGTTCATGTAATGGTTATCGGTAACCGGCATGTCTTCCACATCTTTTTTGCCGGTAACGGCAAACACTTTTTCGTGCCCGCCCGATACAAATGCAGCCTCGGGGTGCTGCTCCATCAGGCGAAGATTGATTTGCAGGGCGCCGGGCAGCAGCCAGTCGTCGGCGTCGAGGAACAGCAGGTACTCGCCATTACTCTCTTTTATGCCCGTATTGCGTGCAGCCGATAGGCCAGCATTGGTTTGGTAAATGTATTTGACCTCACCATTTTGCCCGGCCACTTCCTTTGTGTTGTCGGATGAGCCATCATCCACCACAACAATCTCTGTATGCACGCCTGCCTGGCTATTGACGCTGTCAATGGCCTGCTGCAGGTACTTTCCGTGATTATAACAGGGAATAATAACCGAAATTGTTGGTGCGGATGCTTTATTTAGCATTGTACGGAATAATGGAAGAGTACTTTTTATTTTTCAGGTAGTAAAAAAAGCCTGATACCATGCCACGCATTTCGGGCCCGATGGTGCGGTACTGAAACCTGTAATTAGGAAAACCATCAATGATGCGGCGGGCATTGTACCGCGGCAGCGTCAGGTACAGGCGGCGGCGGTAGCCAGCGGCCGGCTGACGGTCTTGCTGCAGCAATGCCGCTACGGTAAAGCCGCGCAGGTAATGAAACATCTGTCGCTTCAATTCTGCCATGGTGCGGCGGTGCTCGTGAAAAGCAATGACGCGTGGATTATAATTGATCTCCAGGCCGTGGTTGAGGATGCGGAACCATATTTCCGAATCACCGTTGCAGCCGGCTTTGCCGGCGTCGAGCAATTCATCGAAATAGCCCACCTGCTCGAATGCTGTTTTGCGAAAAGCCATATTGGCGCCGGCGCCAATTTCCCAAACGGGCGGGCCGGAACGGAGGTTGCCTTCAAAGAAATCACGGCCGTATACTTTATCTACATAACCGCGGTTAAAACTCCAGAATTTTTCAAAAATGAGTTGTGCCTCGGTTTTTAGTTCGGTGGCAATGACCAGGCCGGTAAGTGCAGCCAAGCGTGGGCTTTCTTCAAACGCCTGCCAGATGCGATACGTCCACAGCGGATGCAGTTTTACATCATCATCGGTATAAGCAATAACAGGGTAAGAGGCCGCCAGTGCGCCGGTATTGCGGGCTATATCGAGCCCGGTTTTAGACTCCCTGATATAACGAATGTCGGGGAAACGGGCGGCCACTTCGGCAGTGCTGTTGTCGGATGGCGCATTGTCCACCACGATGATTTCCTGCGGCGCTACCCGTTGTGTAGCCAGGGATACCAGGCAGTTGGCCAATTGCGCCGCACGGTTGCGGGTGCAGATCACTACGCTTACCGGCACCGATTGCGGTAACTCGTTTTGTTCCGGCTGGTCCAGCGCCTGTTGCAGCCAGCTTTGGAATTCAGGCCAGTTGTTTTGCAACAGCGGCTTGCTCCATTCAGCGGCTTGTTTGCCGGTGTAAAATTGTATGGCCTCCGAAATGGAAGCCACTATTTTAGGCAGGGCATGGGGCAAAGCATTGTTGCTGCCTGCCTCGAAATATGTGTGGCCTAGCGGAATGTCTTTCCACCAATACACCACATACTGCCCATTGCTTTCTGTGGCCAGAGGGAAATCCTCCAGCGGTTGGTCGAAATAAAGATGGGCAATATGATAAGCCTTAAATTTCATGCGTCATGCGGGTTACAAAAAACTCCATTTTCGTACAATAACGAAAAAAAACATCAAAAGGTGTTGGGCAGCGGCGCAAATTGATCCTGTTTTATGATGAATGGAAACTGCGGCCGAACGGCACCCATCCATTTACCATACCATTTAATATCACCGCGATAGTCCTCCAATTCAAAAGACAAACATTCGTTGAGCTCGAACAACATAACGGAGGTGTCTTTTACCACCACCAGGTTGATAAAATAAGCGCCGTCGTTAAAAAAGTTGCCGGGTATTTCGCAAACGCCTTCAACCACACCTTTATCGCATTCGATAGCAGGCGACGGCAGGTCGAAAATGCACTCGCCACCATACGAAAACACATGCAGGCTTACATTGAGCTGTACGCCGGGCACATGGTTCCATAGTTTGAATTTCACCGTCAGCGGTGTGCGGATATCGAGGGGCGCATCGGGGTTGATGCGGTGCGGCACAAGCGATACTGATTGCATCGTTACCCACTCGTTGCCGGGTGCAGTGGCTGCATCGGTCCAAACCTTTTCGTTTTGCAACTGCTGCACACCCATGATGTATTTGTTCACCACGTCGGTGGCAATGCCTACGTTCATGAGCGTGCCTTTGTTCAGCCACATCGCTTTGTCGCAAAGGTTGGTAACCGCCTGCATGTTGTGGCTCACAAACAAAATGGTGCGGCCTTCTTTATGCGATACCTCGTTCATTTTGCCGAGGCATTTTTTCTGAAACTCCGCGTCGCCAACGGCCAGCACTTCATCCACAATCAAAATATCGGGCTCCAGGTGGGCAGCCACGGCAAAAGCCAGCCGCACATACATGCCGGAGGAATATCGTTTTACCGGGGTATCTAAAAACTGCTCCACGCCGGAAAAAGCTACGATCTCGTCGAACTTGCGCTGGATCTCAGCTTTGCGCATGCCCAGGATGGAGCCGCTGATAAAAATGTTTTCCCGCCCCGTCAGCTCCTCATGAAAGCCGGTGCCTACTTCCAGCAGGCTGCTGATTTTGCCGCGGCCCCGAACGGTGCCGCTGGTGGGTTTGATGATGCGGGAAATAACTTTGAGCAGGGTGGATTTGCCGGAACCGTTGGAACCAATGATGCCCATGGCCTCGCCTTCTTTGAGTTCAAAACTCACATCTTTCAGTGCCCACAAGTATTTGCTGTTGCCCGATGCATCGGTGTCGGGAAAAAGCGGCTGCCCGTTTTTGCCCATTATGGATTTGTGCCACCATTGGGTCAGGTCTTGCCGGAGCGAACCGGTACCTATTGTGCCCAAACGGTATCGTTTGGATAAATGTTCTGCCTGAATAATGGTGGTACCCATTGGTAGTTAATTCTGATTAGGTGCGGAATAGCGGCCGGAAAGATAAGACGCCGCTTTTGCTTTCGGGGCCAAAGAGCCGAATAAGGCAAAAATAAATAATATTTACGGCACAGCTTCTTTTGGCAAAAATGAATCATGCTGCGGCTGTTTTGTGCGGGAATTTCTCCCAAGTCGGCTCCTCTGCCTAAACAACCCGACCATTTTCTATTGTACAAAATTTTAAAAAAGCCGCCAAGCCCTGCTGTTTCATCTATTATTTGCCTTGGCAGTTTGAAAAAAAAGCAAAAACGATGGGACGTTCGAAACGGGCTCCCTATATTTGCATAATCTACAAAATTGGTGGGGTAATACTTTCGCTACTGCCCGGCTACACCCGCAGCACAATGGAATACACAACGATCAAGAATACACCAGCCACACCGCAGCCCATCCAGCGACCGGAGCGGAGCCAAAAAGGGCATGTTGCCCTGGTGGGTGCCGGCCCCGGCGATCCTGAGCTGCTGACCCTGAAAGCGCTGCGCTTGTTGCAGCGTGCCGAGGTGGTGCTGGCCGACCGGCTGGTGGGCCCGGAAATTTTAAAAGAACTGACGAACCCCAAAGCTGAAATCATTGCCGTAGGCAAACAATGCCGGCGCGGTGCTTCCACCCCGCAGCGCACCATCAACGAATTGTTAGTAGAATATGCATTGGAAGGCAAAAGGGTAGTGCGCCTGAAAGGTGGCGACGTTTCCATTTTTTCCAACATACTCGATGAGCTGGAAGTGCTCAGCGCCAACGGCATTTCTTATGAAATTGTTCCCGGCGTAACAGCTGCTTTGGGTGCAGCTGCCTACAGCGGCATTCCGCTCACTGCCCGTGGGCACAGCACCGCGGTGCGTTTTCTTACTTTTTATAAAAACGACGTGGTAACCGATGCCTACTGGGCCGAGCTGGCACAAACATCGGACACGCTGGTGTTTTATATGTCGTCCGAAACACTGCCACAGGTGGTAGCTAAATTAAAAGCAAATGGTGCGCCCCAAACAAGGGAGCTGGCCATTGTGGAACAAGCCACCACGCCTCTGCAACAGGTGCACACCAGCACGCTGGAACATTACGAGGCACAGTTGGCTGGGCTGCAACTAAAATCGCCGTCGTTGGTCATTATTGGGAACGTGGTGGGCCTGCACAAGCAATTTGCCTGGCGGCCAAACGGCAACGGTGCGGAGGACTATTTTAACCCCGTAACCGGCAACCTGGTGGCTTACGGGCCGGATGCCAAAAGGGCCTGAGCTTTTGAAATAAGATTTAACACGCTGAACTTATAACCGCATGATAGCATCGCCGAAACTGAAAATTGTTGAAGAACTGATTGCAGGATCCAGTCGCGAAGAGCTGGCCTGGATCAGCGGGTACCTGGCTGGCGTAGCCGCCGGTGGTGGCGCCAACGTAGCCGCTGCAGCATCGGCTGTGGCCGGTGGCACTGCAGCCCCTGCAAAGGCAGGTAAAATCACCATTGCCTACGGTACCGAAACCGGCAACTCCAAAAAGCTGGCTGCTGATTTTGCCGCCAAGGCAAAAAAAAGCGGCATCAATGCAAAGCTGGTGAGCCTGGACCAGTACCGGCTGACCGACCTGCCGAAGGAAGAATATTTTGTTACCATCATCAGTACGCAGGGTGAAGGTGAACCGCCGGCTGCCGCCAAAAAGTTTTACGACGGCATTCATGCCAATGGTTTTAAGCTTGAGAAATTGAAGTACGGCGTGCTGGCGCTGGGTGATACCTCGTACCCGCTGTTTTGCAAGGCAGGTGAAGATGTGGACGCACGGTTGGATAAACTGGGTGGTAAACGTTTGGTGTCGCTGGCAAAATGCGATACCGATTACCAGGCCGATGCCGAAAGCTGGTTTGATTCCTTGCTCAATTCGCTGAGCAGCAGCGCTGAACCGGCTGCGGCCACCGCCGCACCGGCGGTGAAGAAAAGTGCGGGTAAAAAAACATACACTGGCACCATCCTTACCAGCGTAAACCTGAACGACCGCGGCTCGAATAAGGAAACCTATCATATTGAAATTGAAGCGGAGGATGTGGCCTACCTGCCCGGCGATGCGCTAGGAATGATCCCGCCCAATCCTGCACCTCTGGTGGCCGATATTTTGGCGGTAGCCGGTGTGGATGCTGCGAAAAAAATAAGTTACAAAGACGAACAATGGGCCGTTGCTGAGCTGCTGACCAAACGCCTGAACATTGTACACCTGCCCGAACGGGTGGTGGCCAAATATGCTGCCCTTACCGGCCAAACGATCCCGGAAACCCGCATGGGCCTGCTCGACTTGTTGAAAATTTATCCATACAAAGCCACCGCACCTTTTGAAGACCTGGTGGCTATTTTGGAACCAACTGCACCGAGGCTATATTCCATTTCTTCGTCGCCCGAGGCGCACAGCGGGGAAGTGCATGTAACCGTAGCCCGCGATAAGTTTTGCATCAACGGTGAAGATAAATTCGGGCTGTGCTCCGATTACCTGGCCCGCCTCGAAGAAGGCACCACCATTGAATTTTACATCCATAAAAACGGAGCCTTCCGCCTGCCCGACGAAGACAAAGACGTGATCATGGTAGGGCCGGGAACCGGCATTGCGCCGTTCCGTTCGTTTTTAGCCGAACGTGATGCCACCGGCGCCAGCGGCCGCAACTGGCTGTTCTTTGGCGACCAGCATTTTGTTACCGACTTCCTGTACCAGACCGAGTTGCTCAACTGGTTTGACACCGGTGTGCTCACCAAACTGAACGTAGCCTTTAGCCGCGATCAAAAAGAAAAAGTGTATGTGCAGCACAAAATGAAGCAGCAGGGAAAAGAGCTCTACAACTGGCTTCAGGGCGGCGCATCGCTCTATATCTGCGGTGCAAAAGACCCGATGAGTGTGGATGTGGAATCGGCGCTGTTGGAGATCATTGCGGAGCATGGCGGCAAATCGGCCGAAGCGGCGGAAGCTTATTTGGCAGAGCTGAAAGAAGCCGGCCGCTACCTGAAAGACGTTTATTAATTAGCAGACAGAACACCGACTGGGTTCCAGCACCTGGAACAAGTTCAAAAGGATTTACATAATGGCAGATCAGAATAACCAGAATCTTTCTTCCACCGAACGCATCAAACAAAGCAGCGACAGCCTGCGGGGCACACTTGCCGATAGTGTGGCCAACGAAATAACCGGCTCGATTGCTGAAGACGACCAGGCGCTGGTGCGTTTTCACGGCATGTACCTGCAAGATGACCGCGACCGCCGCGAAGAGCGGGCCGCAAAAAAACTGGAGCGCCTGTATTCATTCATGATTCGGTTGCGCCTCACCGGTGGTTACATATCTCCGGCGCAGTGGGTGGCGCTGCACCATATTGCAGGCGATCATTCTACAGGCACCATCAAAATCACCACCAGGCAAACCATACAATTGCATGGCGTTTTAAAAAGCCATGTAAAGCCCACGTTGAAAGCATTCAACGAAGCGGCATTGACCACAATCGCTACTTGTGGCGATATCAACCGTAACGTATGTTGCACGGCACACCCGGCAGCATCGCCGCTGCACGAGGAGATTTTTGGCCTGGCCAACGACATTGCCGAAATGTTGCTGCCCAAGACAAATGCCTACTATGAAATTTGGCTGGAAGGCGAAAAGATTGCAGACAAACAACTGGAAGAAGATCCGTTGTACCAGGACCGTTATATGCCGCGCAAATTCAAAATCGGCATTGCTATTCCGCCGGCCAACGATGTAGATATTTTAACCAATGATGTGGGCCTGATTGCCATTGTAAAAAAAGGCGTCATTGTAGGCTACAACATCTGCGTCGGTGGCGGCATGAGCACCACGCATGGCAACCCGGATCACTATGCACGACTGGCTTCACCCTTAGCTTTTACCACGCCGGAAAACATCATGAAGGCGGTGTACGAAGTGCTGACCATCCAACGCGATTATGGCAACCGCAGCGACCGCAAACTGGCCCGCCTCAAGTACACTGTTGACCGCCTGGGCCTGCCCTGGTGGCGCGAAGAACTGGAACGTCGTTGCGGCTTCAAGCTGGAAGATCCAAAGCCGTTTGAGTTCACTTCACGCCGCGATAATTATGGCTGGGAGCAAAACCATAAAGGCCTTTGGTATTACACGCTGTTTGTTGAAAATGGCCGGGTGCTGGACATACCGGAGCTAAAAATGAAACAAGCGCTTTTGGAAATTGCGCAATCGGAAAAAGCGGCGTTTCGTTTTACCACCAATCAAAACCTGATCATTGCCGACATTAAGCCGGAAGACAAGGATTTTGTTGCCGGTATCTTGGAGCAATACGGATTGATTGCACACACCGAGCGGGCTACTAAACTGCGTGGCAACGCCATGGCTTGCGTGGCACTCAACACCTGTGCACTGGCGCTGGCCGAGGCGCAACGCTACATGCCATCGCTGTTGGATAAAGTGGAAGGTCTGCTGGAAAAACATAGCCTGCAAAATGAAGAACTGATCATGCGCATGACAGGTTGCCCCAACGGGTGTGCCCGCCCTTATGCTGCGGAAATTGGTTTTGTAGGTACGGCTTATGGCCGCTATAATTTACATTTTGGCGGCGACCGGTTAGGCCTGCGGTTGAATAAGATTTACAAGGAAAGCCTGGATGAAGCGCAAATCCTGTCCGAGTTGGATGCGGCGTTTGCAGCTTTTAAAGAGGAGCGAAGTGCCGGCGAAACATTCGGCGATTTTAGCTACCGCAAATACATTCAGCCGGCAGTAACGGCTTAAAAGAAAGTACACCAATTGAACCAATGGCAATGCCCCGCATTGCCATTGGTTTTTGTTATGAAAAGGGGCATTACATTTTTTGCGTTGTTGGGTGTGTTGCAGTGTGGCGCACAAAAAGATGTAGCCACATCGGAGCAGACCTGGCTGGGCTATATACAACAGGTACGCCTAACCGAAAAATGGGGTGCCATTGCAGATGTACATTTTCGAACGGTCAACAATTGGGTGCAGGGAAATAACTTGTGGTTGCTGCGTGCAGGCGCCACTTATTTTTTCAACGACCGCACCCAGGCCACCGCCGGTTATGCGCATTTTCATTACTTCGCCGGCGAAAGCCACCCGCAGGATGCAAGGCCGGAGCACCGCTTGTACCAGCAGGTTTTGTGGATGAACAACGGGCCAAAGCTGCGACTGCAAAACCGCATCAGGACGGAGGAGCGCTGGCGGCAGCATATGGGCAGCCGGGGCGAAGCACTGCCGGGATATAATTTCAACTGGCGCTTTCGGGCACAGTGGCAATTGCTTTATCCGTTGGGTAAAAGGTTGTATGCACCGGGTACATTGGCTTTGATGGTGGCAGACGAGGCGATGCTAAATTTCGGAAAGGAGATCGTGTACAACACTTTTGACCAGAACCGGATCATTGCCGGGGTGCAGTGGCAAACAGGTAAGGCTTCGTTTATACAGGCGGGTTATATGCATATTTTTCAGCAGCAGGCGGCAGGCAACAAATACCGGCAAAGCCATGTTGCGCGGATTTTTTACACGCATAACCTGGATTTGCGTAGGAGAAGTGAAACAAAATAATAGGGGACAACTGCGCAAATTTTTGCAGAACCGTGCAGTCAGGATTGTGAATATTTTCGAAAGAAACATTCGTATTTGCTGTATTCTACTATTTTTGTGGACTAATATTTGAATAGAATGGCCATAGTATGGCGGTTGTAGCTGGAACTGGGCAACATTTCATCACTCATTTTTTATAACTGTGAAAGAAGCGGAATCGGAAACTAAGGCCATTAAAAAAGAAGGCTCGGCAACCAATCACCTGTTCCCGGTTTTTTTGAAACTGGAGCAATTGCGGCTGCTTATTGTTGGCGGCGGCTATGTGGGTATGGAAAAACTGACCGCTGTGTTGCAGAACGCACCTGCCACATCCATCCGTTTGGTGGGCACTACGGTGAGTGATGAAATAAAAGCGCTGGCCGCAAAACATGACAACATTCAAATTTGGGAGCAGTCGTTTACGCCGTCTGATGCGGACGACATTGACCTTGCGATTGTGGGCATCAACGATGCTGTGATTAGTGAGGCCATTGCTGCGGAAATTAAGAGCCGCGGTATTCTGGTAAACGTGGCCGACAAACCCGAACTCTGCGATTTTTATCTGTCTTCTGTTGTAAAAAAAGGCAACCTGAAAGTGGCCATTTCCACCAATGGAAAATCGCCCACCATTGCCAAACGCATCAAGGAAACTTTAGAAGAAACGCTGCCTTCCGAACTGGACCAGGTGCTCGATAACATGCAGTCGATACGTCATCGGCTCAAAGGCGATTTTACTGAAAAGGTGCACAAGTTGAACGAGATCACTTCGGTGCTTTCCACTCAAAAAGAAGAAGTGGCCGCCAGCAGCGAACGTAAATGGAAACGCATTGCAACCTATTTTCTCTTTGCGTTTTTATTTATGATCGTTGGGCATTTGCTCTTGTCCTACATGCCACTGCGTGAATGGGGCACAGCCATCAGTGAAATCAAAATTGAAAAGCAATTTTACTACCTCATACTTACCGGCTTTGTGGCGCAATTGATTGATGGTGCACTGGGCATGGGTTATGGCGTTACTTGTACTACCGTGCTACTTTCCATGGGTGTAAACCTTCCTGCTATTAGCGGATCCATTCACACGGCGGAAATGTTTTCAAGCGGTGTGTCGGGCTACAGCCATTACAAGTTTGGCAATGTCAATAAAAAGCTGTTTCGTGCCCTGCTTATTCCCGGCATTATTGGTGCTGTTGTCGGTGCTTACTTGCTTTCTGTTTATGGCGATCAATACGCTGATATTATTCGCCCCATACTGGCGGCTTACACCCTGGTACTGGGCATCCGCATTTTGTTTACTGCGTTTAAGAAAAAGAAGAAACCGCAAAAGGTAAAACGTGTGGGCTGGCTGGCCGGTGCTGGTGGCTTTCTCGATTCTTTTGGCGGTGGTGGCTGGGGCCCCCTGGTTACCAGTACACTCATCTCAAAAGGGCGTACGCCACGCTTTGTAATTGGCTCTGTAAGCATCACCGAATTTTTTGTCACGCTGGCTTCAGCACTCACATTTTTCGGGATGCTGGGACTAAGCCACTGGCAGGTAATTGTTGGATTGATATTGGGCGGTATGCTGGGTGCACCTTTGGCTGCGCGGCTGGCCGGAAAGCTGCCCATGAAAACCATGTTCATCGGCGTTGGCGCCATGGTCATTATCTGGAGCCTGCGTATATTGATCAAAGCATTTTTGTAGGGATTTGGACCACGAAGGCACGAAGGAAAGGAAGATGCACGAAGGATTTTAAGGAGGATGATTTTGCTGTTTTTTACAAAAATTAAAAAGTGTAATTGGGTTGTAAACTGAAGTTGTGATCGGCAATGAGTTTATTATTTTAGACACTCATTACTACCAACTACCAACTATCATTTATCATCCTTCCCAAGCCACTGCAACAAATGCTGCGCAATGGTCGGTGTTTCCACTAAAAAGCCATCGTGGCCGTAGGCAGAATCTATTTCAATATAAGTAGCGTTGGGAATATTGGCAGCCATGATTTGCTGCTCCTGCACGGGGCAGAGAATATCGCTGCTCACACCGATGATGAGTGTAGGTGCGGAAATGAGTTGCAATGCATCGGCAACGGTTTCTCTTCTGCCACGGGCAATATTGTGGGTGTCCATGGCTTTGCTGAGCAGGTAATAGCTATAGGCATTAAACCGGTTGACCAATTTTTTTCCTTGGTAGCGCATGTATGAAGATGCCTTGAAATCATCCACCCGTTGTGCATCGCCATCTGATTGTTTGGCCACCATAATGGCATAATTGCGATAAGTGAGGATGCCAATAGCACGGGCCGTTGCTAAGCCTTTCGCACCTGCATCGGCATTGGGTTGGCCCCAGGTGCCGTCGGCTTCAATGGCCATGCGTTGCGTGGTATGTATGGCAATGCCCCAGGCACTTTCAGCCGGCGATGTAGCCAACAAAAACATGCGGCCGATTATGTCCGGTTCGGTAAGGCTCCATTCAAGCGCCTGGTAGCCGCCAATGGAACCGCCAATGAGTAAATGTATTTGTTCAATGCCAAGATGCTTACGGAGCAGTATATGCGCAGCAAGCATATCGCGGATGGTAAAGAAAGGAAAATCGAGATAGTAAGGCGTGCCGGTTTCGGGGTTGGTACTGAGCGGGCCGGTAGAGCCATAGCAGGAACCAAGAATGTTGGCGCAAACAATAAAATATTTGTTTGTATCCAGCGGCAGCCCGGGGCCAATCATGCCCGGCCACCAGTCGGCAGCATCGGAGTTGGCAGTAAGTGCATGACAGATCCACACCACATTGCTGCCCTCGTTGTTGAGGGTGCCGTAAGTGTGGTACGCAATGGTGATTCCGGTAAGCTGGCCGCCACGTTCCAGTTGAAAGGGGCCTTCGTAGTGAAATGCGTTCATCCGCTCCATTCTGGCCCCAAAGTAAACTCCTGCAGGCTTACTTTTGAAAAAAAATATCGCGATGATACGCATCACATTGGAACGCACAAGTGGCGATTATGGATTTGAAGCAAAAGACGCAGCCGGTCATGCCGTGCTTACCGACTCATCTTCGGAAAACGGTGGTGGCGATGCAGGTGTGCGGCCCATGCAATTGTTATTAATGGCAATGGGCGGCTGCAGCGGCATCGACATTGTTTCTATTTTAAAAAAGCAGCGTCAGCAGATCGATGCATTTACCATGCACATCAGCGGCGAACGGGAAGCAGGCGTGGAGCCTTCGTTGTGGAAAAAAGTGCATGTGGTTTTTGAAATAAAAGGCGATGTGGACGCAGGCAAAGCCGAACGTGCCTGCCAGCTTTCCATCGACAAATATTGCTCGGTGGCCGAAACGCTGCGCAGGGCAGGAGCCACTATTACTTGGGAGGTAAACGTTGCCCCGTTGGCAGCGGTTTAACAAGAAATACAACGATTGTTTGCGCCACATTTTTTGTGCAACAACAAACGAAAACATTACGATGAACGAAACTCAAAACGAAGGACAGCACCTTCATCCCACCACGCAAGCCATCCGAACCCATGCGCCCCGTACGCAGCAAATGGAGCACTCGTCGCCGATGTTCCTAACTTCTTCGTTTTGCTTCGATAATGCGGAAGACATGCGGGCCGCGTTTGCCGATGAAACCGATGATAATATCTACACCCGTTTTTCCAACCCGTCGGTGCAGGAGTTTGTAGACAAAGTATGTGTGCTGGAAGGTGCTGCTTCGGGCTTTGCAACTGCATCGGGGATGAGTGCCATTTTTGCTTCGTTCATGGCGCTGATGAAAGCTGGCGATCACCTGCTTTCCTGCCAGGCTGTGTTTGGCTCCACGCATACGGTCATTACCAAGTTTTTGCCCAAATACGGCATCGAAACTTCTTATGTGGCAGCGGACGCTACGGCGGAAGAATGGGAAGCGGCCATCCGGCCAAATACCAAAATGATTTACCTGGAAACGCCGACCAACCCCGGGCTGGATATTGTGGACCTGCAGCTGGTGGCGCAAATTGCCAAACGCCGCGGTGTGCTGCTCAACGTGGACAACTGCTTTGCCACACCCATTGGCCAGCGGCCCATCGAATACGGCGCCGACCTGGTGATTCATTCGGCTACCAAGTGGATGGACGGGCAGGGCCGTGTGCTGGGTGGCGTGGTGGTAGGCCGCCCCGACCTCATCAAAGAAATTTATGCTTTTTGCCGCAGCACAGGCCCGGCCATGTCGCCGTTCAATTCATGGGTGCTGAGCAAAAGCCTCGATACGCTGCACCTGCGCATGGAGCGCCACGCAGCCAATGCACTGCACCTGGCTAAGGCGCTGGAAGGCCACCCGGCGCTGCGTTGGGTAAAATATCCTTTCCTGTCTTCGCATCCGCAATACGAAATTGCCACCCGGCAAATGCACAACGGCGGCGGCATTGTTTGCTTTGAACTGGCTGGCGGCATTGAGGCGGGCAGGAGCTTTTTGAACAGTCTAAAAGTATTGTCGCTGACGGCTAACCTGGGCGATGCGCGGTCCATCGCATCACACCCGGCCAGTACCACGCATGCAAAGCTGACCGAGGCGGAACGATTGGAAGTAAACATCACGCCGGGCCTGATCCGGATTTCGGTGGGGTTGGAGTATGCCGATGATATTGTGCAGGATATTGTGCAGGCGTTGGATGGGCTTTCTGCTTGATTGGCGACAGGTTTATTTTGCAGCGCTTTCTCTTGATAGCAATTGATAAAATCAGGAGCCACGAAGGTTTAAGCCTTTGTGGCTTTTTCCGTTTTATTCGACCTTGTTGTTTGAAACACGGAGATTTTGGCTGTCATGCTGAGCACAGCGAAGCATCTAAATTTCATGATTGCAGAATATAATGTTGAAAAAGTAGGCTCGCAATTAGTTTAACCTTGGTCTTGGTGCAAAGCTCGGATCCTTCGCTGTGCTCAGGATGACAAGCAGGAAGCGTCATTGGAAGGCAAAAAGCATTGTGAGAAAGGGTATAACGCCAGTTGTAGTGGAGGACATTGATTACAAGCAGGGTCTGTCATGCCGAAATCCATTCGGCATCCCTTGTGCATTAGCAAACACCGCGAGATGTAGGAGATGCCGAAACAGGTTCGGCATGACAGCTAGTAATAGGCAGCGGTTTATTACCGGTGCAACAGAAAGCAGAATAGCATTACAGAACGTACCAGTGTGCGACGCAACGGCAGCCCAATGGCAATCCCACGGCCCGTTACACAAAAACAAAAACAGCCACTCCCTTAAGAGTAGCTGTGTAAAAAGTTGGTGTGCGTTTGCCGCTGTTGCTCAATAAAGAACCCGGCACTTACGCAGCCTTTGCCTGCTCCATGATTTCGTCCATCGAAATGCCGAGGTGGCTTTCGTCGTACACGCATTCACCATTGCGGATCACCAGCACTTGCGGCGACTCGTGGTGCACTTTGAACAACTCGGCCACCTTGTTGCTCAGGTGCCGGTAGGCAATCAGATCGAGGTAATAAAAATCCACGTCCGTGGGTTGCGCCACCTTTTGCAGGCGCTGCAGGGCCACCGAGGAAATGGAACAGCGGGTGCTGTGCTTGAAAATGACCTGTGGCCGCTCGTGTGATCTGGTGGCGATCTGCGCCAGTTGTTCGTCTTCAGTAAGATGGATCCAATGCATAACAGCAGAAATATTTTTTACCCTTTAAACTTGCCGGTGCTCTGTGCCATGGGGCAGCCATATTTGCTGCGGCTGGCGGCACAAGAGGACAGCGAAATTACGGTAATGGTGAGCAATGCAAAGGCCAATAATTTACTTTTCATTTACAAAGGGATTTGTGGCAAAACGGTTTATTTTGCCGGATTATTTTAAACAAATATATAAATATTGCTCAGGTGGTTCCATTTGGCGCAGCCGCTTTTTGGGAAACACCGGCAAATACATAAGTTTTTCCCCTCATGAAACTGCACTTCATCTCCATTGGCGGCAGCGTGATGCACCAGCTGGCAATAGCGCTAAAGCGAAAAGGATACCAGATTACCGGCTCGGACGACGAGATATTTGAACCCTCCCGCACCGCACTGGAACGCGAAGGTTTGCTGCCCGCGCAAATGGGCTGGAATGCCGACAACATACACCCCGAGTTGGATGCCGTGATCCTGGGCATGCATGCAAAGGCGGATAACCCGGAACTGCAAAAAGCCACGGAGCTGGGCTTGCCCATTTACTCGTTCCCGGAATATATTTACCAGGAAAGCCGTGAAAAACAGCGGGTTATAGTGGGCGGCAGCCACGGCAAAACCACCACCACCTCCATGATCATGCATGTGCTGCGTCAATCGGGCCTGCCCTTCGATTACCTGGTGGGTGCACGGCTGGAGGGTTTCGACCAGTCGGTAAACATTACCGATGCGCCGGTAATTGTGTGCGAAGGCGACGAATACCCGGCCAGCACGCTTGAAAAGCGCCCCAAATTTCATTTCCTGTTTCCCCATATTGCGGTGCTCACCGGCATTGCATGGGACCACATCAACGTGTTTCCCACCTTCGAAAATTACCTCGACCAGTTCCGCATTTTCCTGGACAAAATAGAACCCGGGGGCTCCCTGGTGTACAACGAAACCGACGAAACACTGGCTGCGTTGGTGGATGAGCACCGTCGCGACGATATTGTGTACATGCCTTACGGCGTGCCGCGCCACGAAATTGCCGGCGGCAAAACCACCATTGAAATAGCAGGTGCCCGTGGCGAACTAAAGGTTTTTGGTGCCCACAACCTGCTGAACCTGCACGCGGCCTGGCATGTATGCCGCCAGTTGGGCGTAGATGCCGAACAATTTGTTGCGGCCATGAGCTCGTTTACCGGTGCTGCAAAAAGATTGGAGCTGCTGGCGCAAAATGAGGAGACGGTTGTTTACCGCGATTTTGCCCATGCACCTTCGAAAGTAAAAGCCACGGTGGATGCTGCACGGCAGCAATTTCCCGGCCGCAAGATCATTGCCTTGCTGGAGCTGCATACATTCAGCAGCCTCAACGAGCAGTTTATGCAGGAGTACCGCGGCGCACTGGATGGCGCCGATGAGGCCGCTGTTTTTTACAGCCACCATGCGCTGGAACTGAAACGCATGCCGCCGCTGCCGAAGAATGCAGTGGTAGCGGGTTTTGGCAAAAGCGGCCTGCAGGTGGTAAACACCCGCGCCGAGATTGAAGCCTGGCTGCAAACGCAACAATTTACCAACAGCGTGGTACTGCTCATGAGCTCGGGAAATTACGACGGGCTGGATGTGGCGGCATTTGCGGAAAAGTTTAAAGTTTAAGGTTCAAGGTTTAAAGTTGTTCAAATGGTTCAATGTGTTCAATTTGTTCCGGCTCGTTTGAAGTAAGGGAGTTACTATTCGTTTGAACAAGTCAACTGATTGAACCATTTGAACCCATAAACATTTTGAACACATGGCACCGTTCACCCAACCTTCAACCTTAAACTTTAAACCTCAAACCCTGCTGCTCCATTCGATATTTGGCTAATATTGCCGCATAGTACCGCAAAGCTTTACCTTTACGGCCTTTTAAGAAACACGGGTCATGCTACAACTTACCAAACCGATCGCATTTATCGACATTGAAGCCACGGGCTCCAACCCGGCTACCGACCGCATCGTGGAAATTGCCATGATCAAAAACCTGGCGGACGGAACCCGGAAAGTAAAGCGCAAGCTGCTGAACCCCATGATGCCCATTCCGCAAAATATTGTGGACATCCACGGCATCAGCGACGAGATGGTGAAAGATGCACCCACGTTCAAACAAGCGGCTGCCGAGATCAAGCAGTTCCTCGACGGCTGCGATATTGCCTGCTACAATGCCTACCGCCTCGATATCCCGCTGCTGGTAGAAGAGTTTATCCGCGCCGGCGTGGAGTTTGACATGAAAAGCCGCAAGCTGGTGGATGTGCAAAAGATCTTCCACCACATGGAGCAGCGTACCTTGTCGGCGGCGTATAAATTTTACTGCAACAAATCGCTGGAAAACGCACACAGCGCCGAAGTAGATGCCACGGCTACCGCCGAAATCCTGGATGCGCAACTGCAGCGTTACCCGCAATTGGGCAATACCCTCGACTCTATTTTGAAAGTAGTGGGAGAGGACAACCTCATTGACTTTGCCCGCCGTTTTGTTTATGACGAAAAAGGCGTGGAAATATTTAATTTCGGAAAACACAAAGGCCGCGCAGTGGCCGATGTGCTGAAAGCCGAGCCGCAGTATTACGATTGGATGATGCGCGGCGAATTCCCCATGAACACCAAGCAAAAGCTGACGGAGATCTATACCCGCTCAATGTTGAAAAAATAATAATCCCGGTTGCTGGTGGAGAAGCTAGTTATCATTCCTACGTTTAACGAAAAGGAAAATATTGCATCGATTCTGAAAGCGGTGTTTGAGCTGCAACAGGATTTTCATGTGCTGGTGATCGACGATGGATCGCCGGACGGCACCGCCGATATTGTGCGCCATTTGCAAAGCGTGTATCCCGGCTTTCTGCACCTGGAGGAGCGCCGCGGCAAACTGGGCCTGGGCACCGCATATATTCATGGTTTTAAATGGGGCATCAGCCGCGGCTACCGTTTTATTTTTGAAATGGATGCCGATTTTTCGCACCGCCCCATTGACCTACCCAAATTGTACGACGCCTGCAAACGCGGCGGCGCTGATGTTGCCGTTGGCTCGAGGTATGTGCCTCAGGGCAAAGTAGTGAACTGGCCTTGGGACCGCATTGCGCTGTCCAAAGGCGGTTCCATTTACACCCGCCTCATTACCTGGATGCCCATCAACGACCCGACGGCGGGTTTTATGTGCTATAAAAAGGAAGTGCTCGAAAGCATCAATTTCGACGAGATCCATTTTGTAGGTTATGCCTTCCAGATCGAAATGAAGTTTGCCGCATGGAAATTGGGTTTTAAAATCAAAGAAGTGCCCATTCAGTTTGAAGACCGCAAGTACGGCGAGTCGAAAATGAATAAGGGCATCATTAAGGAAGGCGTACTGGGCGTGCTGAAGCTGCGCTGGTACAGCCTGTTTACCAATTACCGCCGTCGGGTAAAAACAGCACCGGCAATTCCTGCCGAACGATAAGCAAAGAAATAGCTGGCCGCTCTTGTTGAGCGGCTTTTTTATGGCAAAAATGTTTGCTGATGTTTACGTGATGCTTCAATATGGGCCTCAACTTTTCCATTTTTTCAAATTTAACCGCACCCGGCTTTGTCATGCTGAGCGCAGCGAAGCATCTGAGCCTACACAATGCAGATATTAGGAAAAGTAGGCGGCGATTATCAGCACTTCATTCAGGTCAAAACTCAGGTCCTTCGCTGCGCTCAGGATGACAGGCAAAATGCGAGCACGGGCATAAAAACCTAACGGTAACCTTTACATGTTGCTGCCCTACTTTTCCACCCAAAGCATTGCCAGCCCGGCAGAAACCTTAATTTCATTCCATTGAAATCAACAAAAGGTCACCCTCCAAACAACTGCTATGGAACCCATCATCAGCCTGAGGCAAGTAAATAAATCGTACGGCACCAAGCAGGTGCTCCACGATATCAACCTCGATATTTTTCCCGGACAGGTTATCGGCTACATAGGCCCGAACGGTGCCGGCAAAAGCACCACGGTAAAAATATTGTGTGGCCTGCTCACCGACTATACCGGCGAAGTGCAGATGGCAGGTGTAGAGGTAAAAGCCGATCCGCTGGCCGTGAAAAAACTGGTGGGCTATGTGCCTGAACTGGCCGATTTGTACGAAGTGCTCACGCCTTGGGAATACCTTGAATTTGTGGCCACGCTGCAAGGCATGGAACCATCGGTTTATGAAACCCGCATCCAACGAATGGTGGAAGCCTTTGGCTTAAAGGACAACTTGCACCAGCGCATGGATTCGTTCAGCAAGGGTATGCGCCAAAAAGTGTTGCTTATTTCCGGCATACTGCACAATCCCGGCATCATCATTTTTGATGAGCCGCTTAGCGGCCTCGATGCCAACAGCGTTATTTTAGTAAAAGAGTTGATCAGCCGCCTGGCACGGGAAGGCAAAACTATTTTTTACTGCAGCCATATGATGGATGTGGTGGAAAAAGTAAGCGACCGCATTGTGCTGATAGCGGAAGGAAAAGTGGTGGCCGACGATACATTTACCAACCTGCAACAGCGCATGGGCCAGCAACACCTGGAGCAGATTTTTTCATCACTTACTACGCACCAGCAGCCCGGCTCCGCCGCCGACGAGTTGCTGCAGGCTTTTGAAAACAATACCACCGTATGAACATCATCAACAAATGGCTGATGCAGGCGGTATTGTTGCCGGCGCCGCTCTACCGCCGCATGGGTGCCAATGTGCCGCTGGTAAAAGCAATACTGGCTACCAAGCTTACCCTCGACGACCGCACCCCCAATACGCTGCAACAGGTGCAGCGTAAGAGCAACAGCAAGCCTGCAAAAGCAGCCACGCTGGGTGCTATGTTTATGAGTGCCGTTTTGGGTTTGTTATACCTGTCGGCATTTGCCCTGGGCGATCATATCGTTACGCAGCTCACGGTGTATTTCTTTATGTTTTTTGTGTTGCTTTCATCCATGCTCATTGCAGATTTTACTTCGGTGTTGCTGGATGTGCGGGACAATACCATCATTTTAACGCGGCCGGTAAACGACGCCACTTTTTTAACGGCGCGGCTGTTGCATATTTTGGTGCACCTCACCAAACTGGTGCTGCCCATGAGCCTGCCCGGCGCCATTTACATTGGTTACAATTACGGTGTAGGCATGGCCTTCTGGTTCCTCGTGCCGGTGTTGCTCCTGATATTGTTTTCCATTTTTTTCATCAATGCCCTATACTTGGTGTTCATGCGCTTGGTGTCGCCGCAAAAGTTCCAGGCCATCATCAGCTACGTGCAGGTGGGCATGGCTATTGGCATTTATGCCAGTTACCAACTGGTGCCGGCATTGATGGATAATTTTGGCAACCTCGAACTGCAAATAAGCCGGTACTGGGTTGCGCCGCTGTTGCCGCCGTTTTGGTTTGCATCGGTGTGGCAGGCACTGCATGCGCCATTGGGTGGTTGGGAAACGGCGGGCCTTATTTTAGGCATCATCATACCGCTAATGGCCATTTGGATCGTGGTGCGTTTTCTTGCCGGCGCATTCATCCGGCAACTCACGTTGTCGGCTAACCGAAATGTCGAAGCAGTGCCCGCTCAAACCAAAAAGCAGGGCCACCCGCAGGGGCTGGCCGAGCGGGCAGCACAATGGTTTACACCGGGCGGACTGCAGCGGGCTGGTTTTTTATTTACCTGGAAAATGAGCGGACGCAGTCGCGATTTCCGGATGCAGGTGCTGCCGGCTATTGGCTACCTGTTGGTGTTTGCAGGTATTACATTTTTCAGGGCACTTTCCCGCGGCGAACTGTCGGCATTTGACAGCCGCGGTAAAACACTGACGCTTTCTGTTTTATATTTTGGTACTTATGTGCTGGTAACGGCGTTGGGCCAAATGAAATTTTCGGATAAATGGAAGGCATCCTGGGTGTTTTTTGCAACGCCCATTAACCAACCAGGGCCGCTGATTGTAGGTGCATTTAAAGCCATGGTGGCAAAATTTTACCTGCCGCTGGCGCTGGTTGTTTTTTCGATGGGACTGGCCCTTTCGGGCCCGCTTATTTTGCCCAACCTGTTGTTTGGCCTGGCAAACCAGCTGCTGATCGCTGCAGTGCTGGTGTACATCAACCAGCGGCAGTTGCCGTTTTCTATGGCGCAGCAAACCCAGAACCGCGGTGTCAATGTAATGCGCTCCATCATTGTGCTGATGTTTACCGCAGTGCTGGGTGCCAGCCATTACCTCATCTACGATTTTATGCCCGTGATACTGGTGGGGCTGCTGCTATCGGCGGGTGCTACCTGGCTGGTGGTGAACGGCATCGGCAAAACAGGTTGGGAAAAAATAAAGAATGCCGAAGCTTAACCTGCAACTAATGTTATCGCTACCGTCACAGGCCTGCCCGTTACCTTTGCTGTCATGAAGAGGGCATTGCTGCAATTGCATGTTGCCGTGTTTTTGTGGGGATTTACCGGGGTATTGGGCAGGGCCATTTTGCTCGACGCCACTTTGCTGGTTTGGTACCGGCTTATGATCACTGCAGTATCGCTTTGGATTTTGTTTGCGTTGCAAAAAAAGATCACCCGAATCCCCATGCGTTCGGTGCTGGCGATTGGCGGCATTGGCCTGGTGCAGGCCCTGCACTGGGTTACTTTTTACGGCAGCATCAAGCTCGCCAACGTAACGATTGCGCTTACCTGTTTGTCCACAACGGCGTTGCTTTCTTCATTGATCGAGCCGCTGATTTTAAAGCAAAAATTCCAGCGCAGCGAAATACTGCTCGGGCTTTTTGCCATTGCAGGCATACTCGTTATTTACAACACACACTTGCAGTTTTCGTGGGGCATCATCATCGGGCTGGTATCGGCGTTGCTTATCGTGTTGGTTTCGGTGCTCAATAAAAAAATTGTAAGCGAGTACACACCGCAGCAAATTACCTTATATCAACTATCAGGTGGCTTTGTCGGTTTAACCCTGTTGTTACCGTTGCTGTTGCAATGGTCGGACGGGAGCATGCTGCCTTCTGCGTGGGATTGGCTTTGGCTGCTGGTGCTCGGCTGGGTGTGCACCATCTTTACCTTTTTTCTCTACATCCGGTCGCTCAAGCATATTTCGGCCTTTACCATGAACCTGACGCTGACATTGGAGCCGCTGTACGGGATCATTTTAGCATTCATTATTTATCGCGAAAACCAGCACCTGAGCAACTGGTTCTACCTTGGTTTTTTACTGATTGCGTTGGCCGTGATCCTGCACATGTGGCGGCTGTTGAAGCCATTTTCGGGTAGGCGTTCTCGTGAAGTTGTGCCAGCAGGCGACTAATAACAGCTTTCTGCATTTGAGCCGCTTTTAAGCCGTAGCAATATATTTTACCAAACTTCTTTTAGCCACCGGCAATAGCGTTTCTTCGATGGGGAAATTGTATTCCGTTTCGATGCTGTACACTGCAGGGTTGGGCAACTGGCTGTGGTAGCGGATCAGTTGCTGCTTGATGTTTTCATACGTACTGGCCAGCGACCGCATTTCGTTTTGTATAAAAGCCGTTTTGATGCTGCGGAAACGTTCGTCGTGTTTTTCAAAAATAGAAAGTCGGTAATGATATACACGTGTGTCGCGGGTTTTGCCGGCACTTAAAAAAAAATATCCTTCCTGCATATCCAGCGGCACCAGGCCAACAGGCGTGATGGTGATCTTGTCTTCCACGAAATCATAGATCTCGGCACCACTGCTGATGGTCGTTTTCATTTTGCTTGCCGAGAAATTGATGATGCTTTCCAGTTCCTGCATGATTTCGCTGTCTTCGATCATTTGTTCGTACAACAATTGCAATTTTTCGAGCTGTAAACCCGTTACTTTCTTTGGAAACTGCTCCTGCAGAAAACGTTTGTTTTCGCGGAAGGCATTGAGGTTGTTGTAATGAAAGATCAGGTCCGAAAGTTGGGGGTATAATTTGTTTTCGTTGAAACAGGTGCTTACCTGTTGCAGGTAGGCCAGCAGGGTATATTTTTTTTGCTCAAAATCAATAAATCCTTCTGCAAACCAGGTTTCGGATAATTGTTTCATAGCCTCGCATTTTATTTGTAACCTAATTTAATAAAATCTGCCGACAGCCCATTTTGCGGCTGCGGCGTACCTTGTTAAAAATTTGAGATTATGCGGATACCTGTTTTGATGCTTTCACTCCTGTTTACATCCTGCGCTACCACGCAATTTTATGTTGTACGCCACGCCGAAAAAGATGCGGCGGCCGGTGATGCCATGACAACAGATGTGCCACTGTCGGCGGCCGGTGCACAAAGGGCCATAGCGCTGAAAGATGCGCTGAAAGACAAAAAGATCGGTACAATTTATTCAACACCCACACACCGCACCACCGGCACGGCCAGGCCGCTGAGCAACGAAACCGGCGTGGCCATACAAATTTACAATCCAACCGATGCCCGCTTTTTACCGCAATTGCGCAAGCATAAAGGTGCGCCGGTACTGGTAGTGGGCCATTCCAATACAGTAGACGACATCATCAACGGCCTCGCCGGAAAACAATTGCTGCAAGATTTACCCGACAGCCAATACGGCGATCTTTTTTTACTGAAAATAAAAGGCGACAAAGCACAATTGGAAAAGAAACGCTTTGGCAACTAACCCACACCGTTACCATAAAAGATAAAGCCCGGATCAACTCCGGGCTTTATCTTTTATGGTTTTAGAAAATTTCTTTTCCGACTGTCGCCTATAAACTGTCAACTCCTCACTACCATTCACGAGCAGGATTAAAATTCTCCAACTCTTTGCCCACTTGCGTGAGGAATGTTGCGCCCAGGCTGCCGTCCACAATGCGGTGATCGTAGCTCATGGACAGGTACATCATGTGGCGGATGGCAATGCTGTCGCCGTGTGGCGTTTCCAGCACCACTGGTCGCTTTTTAATGGCGCCCACAGCCAATATGGCCACTTGCGGTTGGTTGATGATGGGCGTACCCATCAGCGAACCAAAAGTGCCCACGTTGGTCATGGTAAAAGTGCCGTCTGCAATGTCTTCGGGTTTCAGTTTGTTGTTGCGTGCAGCATCAGCCAAGTTATTTACCTGCTTGGCCAAACCAACTAAATTTAACTGGTCCGCATTGCGAATAACAGGTACGATCAGGTTGCCGCTGGGCAGTGCCGTTGCCATGCCTATGTTGATGTCTTTTTTTACAACAATGTTGTTGCCGTCCAGCGACGAATTGATCAACGGGAACTTTTTAATACACCGCACAATAGCTTCAATAAACAGCGGTGTAAATGTGAGCTTGGTACCTTCGCGGCGGTCAAATTCCTTCTTTACTTTTTCGCGCCACTGCACCATATTGGTTACATCGGCTTCGGTAAAAGAAGTAACGTGCGGGCTGGTATGTTTGCTGCGCACCATATGATCGGCAATCAAGCGGCGCATGCGGTCCATTTCCACGATCTCCACGTTGCCGTTGTATTGTGCACGCTGAAGACCCTGCTCTTCGGCCTTAGGCTTTTGCTCCATGATTACGGCCGGCTGCGGGTGGCGTGCAGGTTGTGGCGCCGGTTGCGCAGTTGCTCCTGTTTGCTGTGCAGGTGCAGGCTGCGCGGCAGGTTTGCCGTCTTTTTTCTGCTGCACATATTGCAAAATATCTTTCTTGGTAACGCGGCCTTCACTACCGGTGCCGGGTATGCGCTCCAGGTCCGACATGCTCACACCTTCCTGCGCTGCAATGTTGAGCACCAGCGGCGAGTAAAAACGGTTGGCGTTGCTGGCGGCAGGAACCGCAGTGGTTACTGCTGCAGGCACATAAGGCACGGCGGCAGCGGCCTCTTCATCTTCGGCGCTGTATACGTCTTCCGATGCTATTTCCTGTACTGCTTGGGGTGCGGGTGCACTGGCTTCTGCGGCGCCGGTGCGGATGCGGGCAATAACGCTGCCGATGGGCACCACATCGTTCACTCCAAACAATAATTCAGCAATCACTCCTTCGGCAGTAGACGGCACTTCGCTGTCCACTTTGTCGGTGGCAATATCCAAAACTGTTTCATCCATCTTTACCGGGTCGCCAGGTTGTTTATGCCATTTCAAAATGGTCGCTTCCATGATGCTTTCGCCCATTTTCGGCATCACCAGGTCCACTGTAGCCATAATCATTTTTGTTTAAGTAAGCAATCGTTAAGTATGTGAACAATGTACTGGTGCAGCGTTGGCGGTAGTTGCGTATTTACCCAACACCTGTTTTCTGCCGCACCATTTCTCTATAATAAGCGGTCAAAAATAAGCAAAGGGCCAGAAACCATTTCAGGTGGGGCGGTTTTAAGGTAGGAAAGGATTGAAAAGGCAAAAGTCAAAATTAAAAAGTCAAAAAGAAGAACCCTTTAACAGCGGTATCCATTTTGAATTTTGACTTTTTATTTTTTAATTAAACGCTAACCTATTTCCTCGATCACCAGTTGCCGCAAAAAGTTGAGTGCATTGGTGGCGGCCAGCTCAATGTTTTGTTTGCGGCCATACCGAAACTTGAATAACCGGGTACGGATCTGTGCCTTGCTGCCGGCAGCTACCCACACGGTGCCCACCGGTTTTTCGGCGGTGCCGCCATCGGGGCCCATAATTCCTGAAGTGGCTACTGCATAATCGCAGCCAAATTGTTGCAGGGCGCCCAAAGCCATCTGGCGTACCGTTTCTTCACTAACGGCACCAACAGCTTCCAGTGTGTGTGGGTCAACAGAAAGCAGGGCTTCTTTTGCTGAATTGGCATAGCTTACTACGCTGCCCAAAAACACTGATGAGGAGCCGGGAATGGATGTAATTAAATGGGCAATATAGCCGCCCGTGCAGCTTTCCGCAGTGGCCATTGTTTTGCCCCGTTCTTTAAGCAGGTTGAGCAACACCTGTTGCATCGGTATATCTTCCGTTGCCACCAGCCAGGGTTGCAACAGTTGCTGCAATGCCGTAAACTGCTGTTCTATTTCGTTGGTTAATGCCTGTTCGTTGTTGCCTTTTGCAGTGAGCCGCAATTTTACCATACCCAGCGAAGGCAGGTAAGCCAGCTTAATATGTGCGGGCAAACGGGTTTCAAAATCTTCCAGTATTTCCGCCACTTCACTTTCGCCCTTGCCCGATGTAAGCAGGCTGCGGTGCAGGATGGCAGGCATGGTAAAATAGGCCTGCAGCTTGGGTATCACGCTGCTTTGCATCAGGCCCACCATCTCATTCGGCACACCCGGCAGCGATACGTACACCACACCATCTTTTTCGAACCACATCCCCGGCGCGGTGCCCCGCAGGTTGGGCAGCACGGTGCACACATCGGGCACTTCGGCCTGCTTGCGGTTGCGGTCGGTGAGGGGGCGGCCCAGCCGTGTAAAAATGTCGGTCACATTTTGCAAGGCGCCTTCATCCACCCGCAGCATGGCGTTGAAATAAGCACATAGCGTGGGTTTGGTAATATCATCTGCAGTGGGTCCCAGGCCACCGGTAATGATGATCACACTGCAGTCGCGGCTTTGCTCCTGCAGGGCGGTTGCAATTTCCGCCGCATCATCGCCAATGGCAATCCTGCGTTTTACCCAAATACCGATCTTATTTAGTTCCTGTGCTATATGGGCGCTGTTGGTATCAATGGTTTGCCCGATCAGGAGTTCGTCGCCAATGGTAATGATGGCCGCAGCTACTTCTTTCATCGTGTTGTGCAGGAAGGGTTAATTTTAGCGCAAGGTACCAAACAGTATGAAACCATTTTTTGCACTTTCGCTCTGCCTGTTGTGTGTAATAACAAGCGGTGCGCAAAATGTTTCTGCAGCGTTGCAAAAAGCCGTGCAGAAACTCGAATCCGACCCGCAGATGCAGCAGGCGATGCTCTCCGTTTATGTAGCCGATGCCGCCACCGGCAAAGCCGTTTTTACCCACAACAGCAGCGTGGGCATGGCGCCGGCATCTACGCAAAAACTCATCACCGGTGCCACCGCATATGCTTTGCTGGGCCGCGATTTCCGGTACCGCACCCAATTTGCTTTGATCAAAAATGGCGCAGCCAACACGTTGGCCATACAGCCTTCCGGCGATCCCACGCTGGGTAGCTGGCGCTGGAAAAGCACTTCCGAAGCCGCAGTGGTACAGCGCATTGCAACGGCGGTGCGCAATAGTGGCGCAGGGCAGTTGGCCAACATCATGGTGTACCACAAAGGCTGGAATGAAGAAGCCATACCAGGCGGCTGGACCTGGGAAGACATGGGCAATTATTACGGTGCCGGTGCTTATGGACTCAATTGGCGCGAAAACCAATATGATGTGCTGCTGCGGTCGGGCAATGCTGTGGGCGATGCCGTGCAGTTGGCCGGCACAGTGCCGAAGTTGTATGATTTTTCGTTGCAATCGCAAGTGCGCAGTGCGGCAAAAGGCACCGGCGACCGTACGCTGATTTATTTGCCGGTAATGAGCCGCGAAGGTGTGATCCGCGGAACCATACCGGTAGGAGAGCGGCAGTTTAAAGTATCGGGGGCTATGCCCAACCCGATGCACCAGTTTACTGAAACCCTATCTGACGCGCTGCGCAACACGGCGCAACTGCCCGCCGAACCGGCGTTGGTGCTGGAAGAAGGGTTGCCTGAAGGTACCGTTGTGCACGAAGAAGTTTCGCCATCATTGGACAGCATCATTTATTGGTTCAATCAAAAAAGCATCAACCTGTATGGTGAGGCCCTGTTGAAAACAATGGCGCTGCAAAAAGGAAAAAGGGCCAGCACGGAAGATGCGGTGACGGTAGTAAAAGATTTTTGGAAGGCACAAGGCATACCGCAAACCGAGTTGAATATTGCAGACGGATCGGGGCTTTCGCCGGCCAACCGGGTAACCACCAGGGCGCAGGTTGCAGTGTTGTTGTATGCAAAAAAACAAGCTTGGTATCCAGGTCTCTTTGCATCGCTGCCCGTGTATAATGGTATGAAAATGAAAAGCGGAACGATTGGTGGCGTCAAAGGTTTTGCCGGTTACCACACGGCAAAAAGTGGTACTACTTATGCGTTTTCCATCCTGATCAACAACTACAATGGTGCTGCTTCAGGCATTGTGCAAAAAATGTATGCAGTGCTGAACGAGTTAAAATAATCATGATACGCTGATCTTGTATCTTAAAAATGTTAGCGAAATATAATAAAACAGGCAAGTCATCACCATCATTAAACCATAAATCTTACAACTGTGGCGCAACAAAATTTCAAAAACCACACACGGTATGTCTTTTCATTTCATGTGCTGGTAAACATTGCACTGCTGGCCCTCATCATCGGCGCAGTACGCAACCTGCTCAACACATCGGAAGACAATGTTTATGAAGCATCGCTGCTGGTGCTGGTTGCTCTTATATTAGTAGGTAATCATCTGCACGGCCGCATGTTTGCGCTGAAAGCACAGGACCGCGCCATCAGGGCCGAGGAGTCGTTGCGCCATTTTGTACTCACCGGCAAACCTGTTGACCCGAGGCTTACACTTGGCCAGATCATTGCCCTGCGTTTTGCATCGGATGCAGAACTACCGCAACTGGCAAGAGAAGCCGCAGAAAAGGGCTTAAATCCAAAAGAGATTAAGCAACGCGTACAGCACTGGCGTGCTGATACACACCGGGTGTAACGGTAAAAAATTTAGTAATGCAAGGTGGTAAGCAGCCAATGTAAATTTCGGTTGCCTCCTTGGCTACAATATACAGCCGGCGTTCTCTCGGTTGTCATGCCGAATTCGTTTCGGCATCTCCCTGTAACGCTAGGTATTGGCAAGTAAATGAACGGCTGTTTCAAAAAAAATCCTCTGACCAACGGGGATGTCGAAACAAGGCATGAGATCGGCTGATGGCGTACAGTCGTTCACCTAATAAAAAATCTCAACCGCTTTCAGCCAACACAACTTTTCCAAAACAAAAAGCCGGCACTAATACTAGTGCCGGCTTTTTAAATGATGATCTAATATCTAAAGTCTATTATCTAAAATCTATCATCTTCTACCTTACTTCCATCAGCCCCTCCGCCTCACTGCAAATTCTTCCGATCTGTTGTCCAACCCGATGATTGTGCCAGGCCCGGTGTGTTGCCGGTAAACATTTTGGCCGCTTCCTTATCGCCTTTCAGTTGCCATTTGTACCAAGCAGTAGCTGCCTTGGCAAATTCGCCGCCATATGGTTTGGCGTAAGTGCCGCCGTGGCCTACATCCATATTGGCAACAAACACCGGCACATGGTTGATTTGCTTGAAATCGTCCATGCCGTTGTTGTAAGCAATATCCGATGGGCCACCCAGCAGGTACAGGGTAGGGGTGTGAATTTTTTTCAACTGCTCTTTAGTAACGGCGGGCATACCGGGCATACCTGCACCAGGCGTGGGCAGCACACCGCTGTTGAATACGCCAATAGTAGTGATCCTTGGATCGGCAGCAACTTCAAGCGTTTGCAGTCCGCCGCACGACATGCCACTAACCCCGATTTTCGACACATCAATTTTGCCATAATACGGGCTGTTCTTGTCCGCATTTTGCGCAATGGCCCAGTCAATGGCATCGGTCAACATAGAAGATTTGGAAGACGACCGAACCCGTTCGCCCGACTCGGCAGGCATGGGGCCAATGGCAATAACGAGGAAGCCATGCGAGGCTACTTCATTTAAAAAATTAACGTGCTCCCACGGCGAGTTGGCGCAGGCGCCGTTGCCCCAGGCAATCACCGGCAGTTTTTCCTTGCTGCCAAATGGCGCCAAGTCTTTGGGCCGAAACACGGTGTGCGTAGGCAACGAGGTTTCGGTGAGCATGAGTGCGCTGTATTTGCCTGTGCCGCCCGCTTCTACCACACGGGAAGCGGCTGTCTGGGCAAAGCTTTGCAGCGTTGCAGTAAGTAATAATAACGCAAGAGGAATGGCGAAGCGTTTCATATGAATTGTTTGTTGTGAGTGTTGTGTTGGCCGGTATCATTTTGGTCGAACTGCCGGTATGACAACGGAAAAATTTCGAGCAAACGAGCTGCAATTACAGCCATGTGATCAAACAAAAATTGAAATTATCTTTTTCGTTTAAGTAATGAAACGGCGGCTGGGTTAATAATGGTTAATACTAATCAATGGGCTCCCACAATTGCACCTTATTTCCCTCGGCATCGAGTATGTGCACAAACTTGCCGTAGTCATAGGTTTCAATGGCATCCAAAATGGTAACGCCTTCTTCCCGCAACATGGCCACCAACGCTTCCAGATTTTCCACGCGGTAATTGATCATAAAGTCCTTCGATGAGGGCTCGAAGTATGTGCTCGTTTCCGGGAAAGGTGTCCATTGTGTTTGTGCCGGTTTTTCGCCCGCTGCATCTTCGTACCATTCGAAGGTGGCACCGTATGGATTGGTGCTCAAACCCAAATGCTGTTGGTACCATTCCGTCATTTTTTTAGGGTCTTTGCATTTAAAGAAAACGCCGCCGATGCCGGTTACTTTTTTCATGGCTATGTTGAGGAGATTTGGAAAAGTTATTTTGTAAACAATGTGATTGATCCTTGAAAATAACTGTTTGATTTTTCAATTCCTCCGAGGCCAAAATCTTTTTTAAAACAATAAAATATTGTTACCAGCAGGCAAAGTGAATGCTGGTTAAATAAAAAAGCCCGCAACGAAAAGTTGCGGGCTTTTAATCAGAGGTCATTTTTTTTATTTACCAATAAACTTATCCAAACTGATATTGCCCGGTCCGGCAAATAAGATGGTCAGAAACGCAGTGAGGTAAACCGCGGACATTTCGCCATCGCCAAACATCTGGCCTTTATGTGCATAAAAGAGGGCTACCGACATGGCAACCACCAGCGGAATAGCAGCCAGGCGGGTAAACAAGCCCAGGATAATAAAAACGGCGCAGAAAAATTCGGCAAACACCACCAGCGACAGCGATGTGGTGGAACCCACACCAAACGGATCGGCAAAACGCGAGGCCTTGTCGGCAAAATGCATCAGCTTATCCAGGCCGTGGTTCACCATCATCAGCGACCCGGCACCCAGGCGCAACAGCAGCATGGCAAATGAAAAAGCACCATCTGAAACGCGGGTGCTGAACAGTCTTTTCATAGTTTTTTTCTTTGGAGCGGCAATGTTACTGAAAAGTTGAATAGGCACAACCGTTACAAAGTGCACACCGCGTAAGCGGCGCAGGGCACAGGTTTGGTCCACTTGTGCACAACCCCTGCTGTTCACATATCATTTTTTATTATTGCCTGCAACCTTGTTAAATATAAGCCACTCGTCATGCCTCATTTGGCCCGCCTTATAATAATTTGAATATTTACGCCGTTTATTCCAGTTTCGGAAGTCCGGATTTTTGAATCACAAAGACACGAAGGCATTAAGTTTCACAAAGAATTTTCTTAGTGCGTCTTTTACTCTTGGTGTCTTGGTGGTTCAAATGACAGCAAGCACCCCAAAGCAGTACCAAACATGAAGCGATATTTTTTGCCTCTTTCCCTTAGCCTGATGCTTTCGACGGCGCAGGCGCAGCAAACGTTTCAGCACAACGATCCGCAGCAGCGCTTTTCGCTGGCAAAAGAATTTTTTCAAAAAGGGCAATACAACCTCGCTTATCCCATACTGAAAGAATTACAGGCAAACCTGAAAGACGGCGTTCGACCCGACCTGCCCATCCAGGCGCAGGAAGTAGATTATTACACTTTAGTATGTGCCCTCAAGCAAAATGAAGGCGGCGCCGAGCCCGCAGCCCGCAGCTATATCGAGGTTACCCGCAACAACCCGCGGGTGCAGATGATGAACTATCACCTGGCCGAATACCTGTTTCGCAAACAGGAGTTTACCGAGGCACTCACATTTTATGAAGCGGCCAACATTGCCAACCTGAGCAACCGTGAAATTGCCGACGCTAAATTCCACCAGGGCTATGCTTATTTTACCTTGCAACAATTTGATAAGGCAAAGCCGCTGCTCAATTCCATCCGCCAGGTAAAGGACGATCCAAATTACATGGACGCCAACTATTACTACGGCTTCATCGCCTTCCGCGATAAACAATACAGCGATGCGCTGGAAAGCTTTCGCGTAGTGGAGAACCACCCGGCTTACGAAGGCATTGTGCCTTTTTATATTGCGCAGATCTATTACGTGCAGGGCCGGAAAAAAGAAGCAGTGGAATATGCGCAGGCAAAATTAAAAGCCGGCAAAACACAGTTTTACGACCTGGAGCTAAAGCAACTGTTAGGTCATGCGCTGTTTGAGCAAAAACAATATGCGCAGGCCGCGCCTTACCTCGATGATTATGTGGCGAAGTCGAAGAAAGTGCGCCGCGAAGACCTGTACGAATTGTCGTATGCATACTACCAGGCGGGCCAGATGCCCAAAGCCATTGAAGGCTTCAAGCAATTGAGCGGTAAAGAAGATTCCCTGTCGCAGCATGCTATGTACCTGCTGGGCGATGCTTATTTAAAAACAGGCCAACGTGCCAATGCACGGAACGCATTCCTGTTTGGCGCCTCCAACAACAGCAACCCACAGCAACGCGAAATTTCGCGGTTCAACTACGCAAAGCTTTCTTACGAGCTGGGCTACCAGGATGAAGCGCTGCGCAGCCTCGAAGCATTTATACAAGATTATCCCGCATCTGATTACCGCGAAGAAGCCACCGACCTGTTGGTGGGTGCGTTGGCCAACACCAACAATTACCGCGGCGCATTGACACTGATCGAGGGACTTAAATATCCATCGCAAAATGCCAAGCGGGTGTATCCGCGCATCCTTTACGGTCGCGCCACCGAGTTGATCAATGATGGTGCTTTGGCGGAGGCCGAAGCTTTGTTGGATAAAGCGCTGCGCGATCCGAACAACGCACCTGTGCTGCCATTTGTCAACTTCTGGAAAGGCGAGCTGGCTTACCGTTCGGGCCGCACCGATGATGCCATTCGTTATTACAACGCTTACCTTAATGCAGGCGCACCAGCTAACGGTGAAGCAACAGCGAACAATGCCCGTTACAACCTGGGCTATGCTTATTACCGCAAACAAAACTACCCGGTAGCACAAACATTTTTTGAGCCGCTGTCGCGCAATGTATCGCTCAATTCCGACCCGGTTACGCAGGATGCTTATGTACGCACTGCCGATGCCTATTACATGAACCGCAGTTATGCGCAGGCACGCACCATGTACGACAATGTAATCCGCTACTCGTGGGCCGCCGAAGATTATGCTACGTTTCAAAAAGCAATGATCGCGGGCATCAACAGCAGCAACGAAAAGATCAGCAACCTCAATACACTGATTCGCAAGTTTCCGCAATCGCCGCTGGTGATGGATGCGAACATGGAAATCGCGAACACATACCTTGGCAACGAGCAATTTCGCGAAGCCATTCCTTTTCTGCAGACCATTGCCCGTGCCGGCGGCAACAGCAGCCTCAAGCCGCAGGCTTTTTTAAAACAAGGCATTGCACAATACAACCTCAATAACGCCACAGAGGCCATCACGCAATACCGCAAGGTTATTGCCGATTATCCCAATTCGCCGGAAGCCGAAACCGCTTTGGATAACCTGAAAGCCATTTTTGTGGAAACCGGCCGCCCCGGCGAATACGCCGAAGTGATGCGTGAAGCCGGCAAGCCGCTGTCGGTAAGTGCGGAGGATTCACTCACATTTGCCGCCGCCGAACTGCAATACGAAAACGGTAATGCTGCAGCAGCGCTGGAATCATTCAACAACTACTTGCAGCGTTTTGCCACCGGCAACTACGCCACCAATGCACAGTATTATCGTGGTGAAATATTTGGCACCCGCAAAGACTGGCGCAATGCGCTGGAAGCCTACGGCTACGTGGCCGAGCGGGCACCCAACGCATTTGCCGAGCGGGCCGTGTTGCAGGCTGCACGCATCTCGTTTTTTGAAGTAAAAGATTACGAGCAGGCCGAACGTTTTTACACGCAGCTCAAAGGTTTTGCGGCCACGCAGGAAGCACGTCTCGAAGCCATGCGTGGTTTGCTGCGCAGCCAGTACCAGTTAAAAAAATGGAGCGCTGCGCAAAGCAACGCACAGGAACTGCTGGCGCAAAAATCTGCTTCGTCCGATGATAAAGCACTGGCTGCAATGGCCGTGGGCAAAGCCGCACAAATTGCCGGCCAGTACGATGTGGCCATCAACAATTTCAAAACGGTAGTGTCGGTGAACAAAGCCGCACTGGGCGCCGAAGCACGCTATGAAATTGCTGCCAGCTACTTTGGCATTAACCGGTTGGAAGATGCGGAGAAAGCCGCATTTGAAGTGATCAACAAAGCCGGTTCTTACGACTGGTGGGTCACTAAATCATACATCCTGCTCGGTGATATTTTCTGGAAACAAAAAGATTATTTCAACGCCAAGGCCACGTTCCAAAGCATTGTGGACAATACACTCAACGCCGAACTCAAAGCCGAAGCGCAGGATAAACTGACCAAGGTTACCGCTGAAGAAGCTTCGGGCAGCAAGGTCACGGGACGTTAGGCTTTGTGTAGCAAGCAGCGGTGCTGCCATCGGCACCTGTTGCGTCGCACTCTTGTACGTTCCCATCGCTATTCAGCCTTTTCGCCACTAAGGCCCAAAGGCACCAAGAGGCACGAAGGAATTTCTTAGTGCTGCTTTGTGTTCTTCGTGCCTTAGTGGCCCCAAATTCAAAAGACATCGTTTCTCAATGAATACAAAATACTTTATCGCCGGTTCGCTGTTCATTGCTTTAGGCCTTGGCGCACAGGCGCAGGACACTACCCGCAAACGCGAAGTAAGCGTTACGTCCACCTTCAAGCCCGAGCTCCGCGAAGCCGCCAAGATCAATTTCAACGCTGCTCCGCCCACTGCCGATACTACCCGGCCGCGGCTGCAATACACCATTCCCAACCAGAACCTTTCGCTGGCGTTTCAGCCGGGTTCGTTAAAACCAATGGCGTTGCAGGTAGATACCGGTGGCCGCTTTGATGGGCACAATTATGCAAAGCTGGGTTTTGGTAACCTCAGTACACCTTATGCACAAGTGGGCCTTTCATTAGGCGATGGCAAAACATCTGGGCTCAACTTATACGGCAGCCATGTTTCCTCAAAAGGCAAGCGGCCTTTTCAAAAGTTCAGCAACACCGAGGTAGAAGCCAACGCTTTTTTACAAAATGCCCGCAACGGCGAGTGGCAGGCCCGCATTGGTACGGTGCAAGACCGCTATTACCGCTACGGCTTTCAGCCCGATACGCTGAAGTTTCCCGAAGATTCACTGCGGGTGAAATACGCAACCATTCGCGGCCGCCTGGCATACCGCAACCTGGAGCCCACCAAATATGGTTTGAATTATGCGCCGGAAATTCGCATCGATATTTTCAACGATGGTCTGAGCAATTCGGAGAGCAACACTTACCTGTATTTGCCCCTTTCTAAAAACATCAGCAACCGATTTACCGCAAAGCTTGCCGCCGAAACCAACCTTACCCGCTACAAGCCCGAAGGAAAAGATGTGGTGAGTAATAATTACTTTTTGCTGGCTCCCGAGCTGCGTTTTCATAATGCCAATGTGCAGGTGCAGGCAGGCATCAAACCAGCGTGGGAAGGCGGCGGATTTAAAGTACTTCCCAACGTTACTGCCGAATTTGGCATTGCCAGCAAGGGCTTTACCGTGCAACTGGGATGGCTGGGTTACTTCCGCAGTTCCGGCTTTCAATACCTTGCCAATTTCAACCCATGGATCTGGGCGCCAGATACGGTGTACAACACCCGCATCGAGGAGCGCTATGTGGGTGTGAAAGGTTCGGTGGGCGATCATTTTTCTTACAACGTTCGTGCGGGTTCCAACCGGCTCAACAACCAGCCCCTGTTTGTGAACGATACCGCCAGCGGCAAATCGTTCCAGGTGCTGAACGAGTCGAAAATGACCAACGTGTACATTGCCGGTGAAATGGGTTATACCTGGGGCGAACGTGTTTCGTTTAACACGATGCTGCGGCTGAATAACTTTTCCGGCCTGCGCGATAACGACAAAGCTTGGGGACTGCTGCCGATGGAATTCACCAGCCGGCTGCGGGTGCAGATCTTAAAAGACCTGTATGCCACTGCGGATATGTTTGCGTTTGAGGGTGCCCGTTATCTTACCAAAGGTGGCGATGGCCGCCGCCAGAAAGGTGCGGTGGACCTCAATGCCGGGATGGAATTTGGTATTGCAAAAAACATTAAACTGTGGGCGCAGTTCAACAATATTTTTGGTAAAGAATACCAGCGCTGGAACCAATATCCGGTTTATGGGTTCAACTTCCTCGGCGGCGTTGTATTTTCGTTCGCTCAAAACGGGAATAAATAGTGTTTCAGGAATTACATCAGTATTTTTTTACGTATAAAACGGTAGGCATTCCGGGTGTGGGTACGTTGCAGTTGGTGCAGCAGCCCGCACAGTTGGATGTGGTGAACCAGCAATTACTGCCACCGCACCATCAGGTGCATTTTTCGCGGCAGGCAATGGTGGAGGAGCACCAGATTCAAATGCTGGCCTATGCCTACAACAATGACACCAACCTGGTGGCCGAAGAACTGACCCGTTTTGGCGAAGCGCTGCGCAGCCGCCTGCAGGAGCAGCCTTTTAGCTGGCAGGGCATTGGCCGGTTGGAGCTGGAAGGTGCTTATATCCAATTTGAACCGCAGGACGCGAACACTGCAATGCTGGATCCGGTAGCGGCACAGCGGGTACTCCGAGAAAACGTGCAGCATACCGTGCTGGTAGGGGATGTGGAGCGGCACATGAGTACCGAAGAATACCAGTCGGAGTTGCTGGAAGATGCGCCGCGGCGTTCATGGGTGGTGCTGGTGGGCTGGATTGTCGCGATCTTGTCGTTGCTTTTTATTGCCTATCATATTTACATTGCAAATAGTCCAACTGCCGCTTCGGGCTTGCAGCAAAAGGTAGATATCGAGCAGGCACCGGTGCAGCATAATTAGCAAAATAGATTTTTGTCGAAAAAGTGTTCTTCTCGATTCCGACGTAAAAAGCCTCTAGTTATTGCAAAGTTTCTTATCGTGATTTTTTTCCGGCAAAAAATACTTCGCGGGCCCGAGGAAGGAGTTAGTGGTTGACAGTTGATAGTCGTACTGTGTTGTTGCTAAAATGCTTTGACACAACAGTCATTGCGAGGCGCAGCGGGTGCATTATGGGTTAGTCGGTTTTTCGGCGCCGAAGCAATCCCCTTTCAACTAAGAGGTTTAAAAGGGTCTGATATTGTTGGAGATTGCATCGGCGCCCACCTTTTACTTAACTACATTGCTTTCGCTGCGCCTCGCAATGACGGCTTCACATCGCACCACAGTAAAAAGGCATCGACACATTGACACTCCCGACTTAGAACTATCAATTACCAACTGTCAACTACCAACTCTGAACTCCCTACTATCATCCATCCTCCCCACAATATTGGCTAATTAACCCATTGCATTTACCTTGCAGTCCACTATGAATGGTACGGTGCATTATACATCCTGCCCGGTTTGCGGCAGTGCGGAGATCAACCCCCTGCAGGCGATAAAAGATTTTACGGTCAGCGGCCGCGAATTTGTGCTTTGGCAATGCGCCGCCTGTTCGCTGCGCTTTACGCAGGATGTGCCCGATGCAGCTTCTATTGGTGCGTTTTATAAATCGGAAGATTATATTTCGCATACCGACGATACAAAGGGGCTGATGAATAACCTGTACCAACGGGTACGGCGCATCACCATCAGCCAAAAGGCGAAGCTCATTGAAGACGCTACTGGCTTGAAGCAGGGAGCTATTTTGGATGTAGGTTGCGGCACCGGTACCTTTTTGCACCACATGAAGGAGCGGGGCTGGAAGGCGACAGGCGTGGAGCCCGATGCCGATGCACGGCGGATGGCCAAATCACGTTATGGTGTGGAAGCGCAGGAGCCGCAGGCGTTGTACGAGTTTGCGCCGCAATCATTCAATGCTATTACGCTGTGGCATGTGCTGGAGCATGTACACGACCTGCACCCATATATGGACCGCCTGCAGGAGTTACTGGCGCCGGGTGGCAAATTGCTGATTGCTGTACCAAATTATGGCTCGCTGGATGCTGAAGTGTACCGCACCAACTGGGCGGCCTACGATGTGCCGCGCCACCTGTATCATTTTACACCCAGATCAATGGCTGCTTTGGTAGCGCAGCATGGTTTACGCATTGTGGCGCAAAAACCAATGTGGTTTGATGCTTTTTATGTGTCCTTATTGAGTAGTAAATACCGCAACGGCAAAAAGCCCAACTGGCTGCATGCAGGCTTTACCGGCATTCGATCAAACCTGAATACACTGCTGCATCCTGACCAGTGCAGCTCGCTGATTTATATAATCGAGAAAAAGTAACTGTCTATAGTCTTTCGTCTATAGTCTATATTCTTTTGCCTTGCACCACCAGCCATCAATGCTCAAACTGCACCTCGTACAGTTCCGGCCAGTATTTACCCGTGATGTAGATTTTCCTGGTGGTTGAATCGTAAGCAATGCCATTGAGTGTGGCTTCATTGCCGGTGTCATACTGCGGGATCTTTGTTTTTACCCGCTGCACCAAATCCGAAAAATCAAGTCGCGCCAACACCTGCCCGCTGGAGGGATCAATCTTCACGATGTAAGGCGTTTGCCAAATATTGGCATATAAAAACCCATTGATGAATTCCAGTTCGTTCAGGTTGCCGATGGGCGTTTCGTCCATGGTAACGCCTTGTGTACGCAGCAGCCGGAACGTGCCCGGCTCGTAAAAATATAAGTTGCTACTGCCATCCGTTACAATCAGGTTTTGGCCATCGTTGGCAATGCCCCAGCCGTCGGTGTTCAGCGGCAGTTCTTTTATAGGTTGCAGGCTTTTGGCATCATACACCAGCACCTTGCGGTTTTGCCAGGTAAGCTGGTAAAGGGTATCGTTCAACACAGTCAGGCCTTCCCCAAATAGTTCCGCCGACAGTGGTTTGCTGGTTACTGCATTACCGGTGGCCATGTCCACCTGCATCAATTTTGATTTACCCAAATTGCCCGTGCTTTCCAGCAGTTTACCATTGTAAAATTCAAGGCCTTGGGTAAATGATGATGTATCGTGCGGGTAAGTGGCCGCAACGGAGTAGGAGAGCTGCTGCACATTGCTGGTAATGCCGGTGCCGCCATCATTTGCGCTTTGGTCGCTATTGGCACATGCAAAAAAAATACAAGATGTTCCGGCAATCAAAAGGATATGCAGCCATTTCATAACGCAAAAATATAGCTTGGCTCCAAGCCTGCGGAAAACAAATTTATAAAGGTGCTTGGCGGTTAACTACAAATGTGTATTTTTGAAGCACCCTTCAAAGAAACCGTATCCTTTCAAATTCCACTCCTTCTATTATCCTGAGTTTACCGTTGTAGTTTTTTGCATTCCTTGTTGTGTGCTGTACGATTTGCATCAGTTGCATTTCTGCCCATTTCAACGAATCGTTGATGCGTTACATTTTTATTCCATACAATAGTTCCAATCCTCTGAAAAAGGCCATAGTCCTCCTATAATGCCGCCCGTCCATATCGTGCAAAAGCCAGTCGTTTCCAACCCTCCTGTGCATTCCGGCAAACCCTGGAACTATGAGGACAATTTTACTGGCACTCTCTTTTTTCATTATATACCCGCTGCAGGCACAGCGTGTTTGCGTAGCTGCAAACAAGGCTAACCAGCCCGCTGCAAGCCTCCACAACCTGCACATTGCTGAAGTGATCAGTGGAATGGAAGGCACCAGCACAACTACGGTACCTACAGGTGTGATCCGCATCCCGGTAGTGGTGCACGTGGTGTACCAAACCGAAGCACAAAACATTTCCGACGCACAAATCAAGAGCGGCATCGCTGCACTCAACCGTGATTTTCGCCGCCGCAACGCCGATACCGTAAATACGCCTGCACGTTTTAAAGCGCTTGCTGCCGATGTAGAAATCGAATTTGTACTCGCCACTTCCGATCCCCGCGGTGTAGCCACCAACGGCATTGTACGCAAACGCACCAACGTAAAAGACTGGACCATTGATGATAAAATTAAAAGCAGCAAAACCGGCGGCGCCGATGCATGGGATGCGAGCCAGTACCTCAATATTTGGGTAGGCAACATGCCCCGCACATTGGGCTATAGCAGCATGCCCCGCGATGCCAAAGAAGTAGACGGCATCGTGGTTCATTCACCCATTTTTAGCGGGCTGGGTAAAAGCGGTGCGTACAATATGGGCCGCACCCTGGTGCACGAAGTAGGCCACTGGATGGGATTGAAACATATTTGGGGCGATGCCGATTGCGGTGATGATGGTATTGATGATACACCCAAACAAGGTGGGTTTACATCGGGCTGTCCTACTTATTTTTTGAGCAGCTGCAACAACGGCACGCAGGGCGACATGTACATGAACTACATGGACTTTACAAACGATGCCTGCATGAACCTGTTTACGCATGGACAAAAAACAAAGATGCGTTCCCTGTTTGCTGCTGGCGGATCACGCAGGAAAATCCTCACCAGCAAAGGCCTGGATGCACCCACAGTTGAAGAAGCGCCTGTAGTTGCAGCACCAGCACCAATCGATACGGTTGCTACCAAGCCTGCCACACCGGAAACAAGGGTAGATGTTGCCAAAGTGGCCCTTTATCCTAACCCCGCTGCCGATTGGATTACCGTGACATTACCCGATGCAAGCTGGATTGGAAAAGAGTTGCAGGTTGTCGGCATGAATGGTGGCGTAGCCAAAAAAGTAATCATTACTTCGCTGCAGCAAAAAGTGGCGCTGAATGGACTGGCTACCGGTATGTATTTTATCCAGGGCTTTGCCAACGGCAACCGCATCACCGAAAAATTCATTAAAACAGGCTCAGGCCAATAACATATCGGCCACCTGCTGGGCCATGACCGGTGCCAGCGCCACACCCATGCCGCTCATGCGCACCGACGCAAAAACGCGGGGCTGCACTTCACCAACGATCGGGGTTTTTTCGCTGCCCATAGCCATGATGCCACTCCAGCGTCGCTCAATGCTGTATTGACCGGCATGTTGCGGCAGCACCACTTCGGCCAGGTAGCGTTCCAGTTCATCCTGGATGGTATCCGTTGTGGCAAATACAAAACTTTGCTCACCTGCAAGATCCTTATTGCGGGCACCGCCGAGCAACACACGGTTGCCCAGGTTGCGGAAATAGTAATAACCCTCGTCGGAGTGAAAGGTGCCTTTCCACTGCAATCCATCGATAGGTGACGTGAGCAACACCTGCCCACGAGTCGGCACAATGTCGGCATCCGGCATCAGTGTTTTAGCAAAAGCATTGGTGCACACCAGCAGTTGTGCGGTGGTAAAACTGTAGCCATTTTCTGTGTGCACATCCAGGCTGTGGCCTTTGTGCTCAAAGCTTTTTATGGCAAAGCCATTGAGCACCTGCACACCCATTGATTGCACGGTCTGCAGCAGGCATTGAAGTAGCTTGCCCGGGTGCAGGTATCCTTCCAATTTGTTTTTTACAAGGTGTGTTGTGTGGCCAAAACCGAAGCTTTCCAGCTTTTTATCGGTGCGCTTAAATGTGCTTTTACTACCCGTAATATCCTGCAACAAAGTATTGATGTAAGCGATGTCCGCGTCCAATTTATCGGCAGTTGGGTTGTGCGCCGGACCAAACAATTCATAGCCGCCGCATAAGTCGAAATCGATTTGTGATGGCTTGAACTGTTTGGGAATGCGCTGCAATCCTTTGTAGCGCAGCTCTACGAGTTGCTGCATTTTTTCGGTGCCCATGGTGGCGCCGTCGTACATCAGTTCGCTCAGCGAACCAAAGCATGCAAAGCCTGCATTGCGGGTGCTGGCGCCAGTGGGAATGGGCCCGCCTTCCAATATGGTGATGCGGAGTTTAGGACTTTTCTTTTTAAGGTAAAATGCGGCCCACAGCCCGTTAAAACCGCTACCAGCAATGATGATGTCTTGCGGTGCAAGAAATGTTTCCTGTTCCCAGATGGAGATCATGTATTGAAGTTAAACCATTTTAACCCGGTGTTATGATGGGTGCAGGTTAAATTTGAAGCCAACGCCGCTACCTGTTTGCGCTTTTGATGTGCAGGTTGCGACAAGAAAAATTATATCGGCATGGCGGAAAAACCGCCGGTTGCACTTGCTGCAATATTTCAAATATCTACTATGAAAAAACAATCAACCATTGCACTGCTCTTCCTTTTTAGCGTAAGCACCGCATCGGCCCAGTTGGGCAACGTGCTGAAAAAAAATACAGGCAGCAAAGACTCCACAACGCTGTCGAAAGTTTCTGGTCTGTTTAAAAAAGGCGGCGCTGCATCGGCACTGAGCTCCGATGAAATTGCTGCCGGATTGAAGCAGGCGCTGGAAGTAGGCGCGGAGCGGGGTACCAGTTTGCTTTCGGCGCCGGATGGGTTTTTTAAAAATGCTGCGCTGAAAATACTGATGCCAGAAGATGCTAAAAAAGTGGAAAGCACCCTGCGCAATGTGGGCCTCGGCAAGCAAGTGGATGCCGCTATTTTGAGTATGAACCGTGCAGCGGAAGATGCAGCGAAAAACGCCACACCGATTTTTGTGGATGCCATCCGTGGCATGACGCTTAATGATGCCATGGGCATTTTAAAAGGCGGTGATTTTGCAGCAACCGAATTTCTGAAAAGCAAAACATCGGTGGCGCTGATGGCCGCTTTTAAGCCGGTGATTGACCAATCGCTGGCAAAAGTGGATGCCACCAAACACTGGACGACCCTAACAACTACGTATAACCGCTTTAGCCGCGAACGGGTGGAAACAGACCTGAACCAATATGTGGCGCAGAAAGCACTTGCCGGTATTTTTCAGCAGTTGAGTTTGGAGGAGCAAAAGATCCGGAAGAACCCGGCGGCAAGAAGTACGGATTTATTGAAAAAGGTGTTTGCACAATAGAATAATTTTATTTCCAATTAGCGGGAACTTGCCTGCTTATGATTGGGTTCTTTTAAAACATTTACTTTCAAGGTAGAACGCCACAAGGATAAATTTTTCTTGTGGTGTTTTTATTTGGGTTGAATGAAAGTGCATCAATGGATGTTTTACTTTAAAGCCTTTATGGCCTGTGCTTTGTCATGCTGAGCGCAGCGAAGTATCTAGTGTTGTAGTTGCAAAATCTTTCGAAGAAATAGGAGGCTCACTCTTTTTTTTAAGCGGAGCCGGTGCTGGCTCAGATCCTTCGCTGCGCTCAGGATGACAAGAGCAACGAGGCTGCCCGTTTGCAGAGATCATTGTTAAAAGAGCGCATAGCTTTAGCGGTTTGATAGGCCACTCAATTCAATCAGTGTCTGTCATGCCGAACTTGTTTCGGCAGCTCCTTCATCTCGCGGAGTTTACAAAAGCACAAGGAGATGCCGAAACAAGTTCGGCATGACAGCTAATAAGGGCTGATGATTTACGATAGGTCCTTGAGTAAGGCACAATAGTATTACAGAACGTACAAGTGTGCGACGCAACAGCGGCTCAATAGGAATAACACAGCCCGTTACAAAAAAGATTCCATCTCTTGAGGAGATGGAATCTTTGGTAAATATTGGAACTGTCGTTCCATAATTAGCAGATTGTATTACAGGTGAATCGCTTCGCCGTAAGCCACTTCGATGGCGTCTTTCACGCTTTCCGAAATGGTTGGGTGCGGGTGAATGGCGTTCAACACCTCGTGGTAGGTAGTTTCCAGCTTGCGGGCCACTACGCTTTCTGCAATGATCTCGGTTACGTTGTAGCCGATCATGTGGGTGCCCAGCCATTCGCCGTATTTGGCGTCGAAGATCACTTTTACAAAACCTTCGGTGTGGCCTGCAGCCGATGCCTTGCCCGAAGCGCTCAGCGGGAACTTGCCCACTTTTACTTCGTAGCCGGCTTCACGGGCTTGCTTTTCGCTCATGCCCACAGATGCAATCTCAGGCGAGCTGTAGGTGCAACCCGGTACGTTGCCGTAGTCGAGTGCCTCGGGCTGATGATTGTATTTCTTTTCGGCATAACCAATGGCTTCGGCGCAAATGATGGCCTCTTTCGAAGCTACGTGTGCCAGCGCTTGTCCGGGCACGCAATCGCCAATGGCGTAAATGCCGGGAACATTGGTTTGGTAAAATTTATCGACGTTGATTTTTCCTTTTTCAAACTTAACACCCAGTTCTTCGAGGCCGATGCCTTCGAGGTTGGACTGTACGCCTACAGCGCTCAGCAGCACATCGGCTTCCAGCACCACTTCGCCCTGCTGGGTCTTCACGGTTGCTTTTACACCTTCGCCAGAAGTGTCCACTTTGGTTACCTCGGCGTTGGTCATTACTTCGATGCCTTGTTTTTTAAAACTTTTCTCCAGCTCTTTCGAAATGTCTTCGTCCTCAACCGGCACAATGCGCGGCATAAACTCAACGATGGTAACCTTAGTGCCCATGCTGTTGTAGAAATAGCCAAACTCAACGCCAATGGCGCCCGAGCCTACTACGATCATGCTTTTGGGTTGGGTGGGCAGTACCATGGCTTCGCGGTAGCCGATGATCTTTTTACCATCAATGGGCATGGTGGGCAGCTGGCGCGAACGGCCGCCGGTAGCCAGGATGATGTGTTTGCCTTCAACGGTTGTTTTGTTGCCGTCGGCTGCGGTTACTTCCACTTTGCCTTTGGCCACCACTTTGCCAAAGCCCATCACCACGTCGATCTTGTTTTTGCGCATCAGGAACTGTACGCCCTTACTCATTTTGTCGGCCACGCCGCGGCTGCGTTTTACTACAGCAGGAAAATCCTGCTGACCCTGGGCCTGGATGCCAAAGTCCTGGGCGTGTTTGATATATTCTAAAACCTGGGCACTTTTCAGCAACGCTTTAGTAGGAATGCAACCCCAGTTGAGGCACACACCGCCGAGGCTTTCTTTTTCAATAACTGCGGTTTTAAAGCCAAGCTGTGCTGCGCGGATGGCAGCCACATAGCCGCCCGGTCCGCTACCGATAACTACGACATCGTAAGCCATGATCTTTTTTGATTTTTGATGTTCGATTTAAGGGTCAGTGGTCAAGTGCCGAGGCGGTACAGCCTTTGGTAAAACTGCGGGTCTGCAGGCAGGTGACGCTCACCGATTTTTTGCGTGGCGAAGCTACTTTAAAAGCGTTAAAGTGCAAAAGCGGGATGGGGTGGGGCAGATTGCGGTTTTTAGTTTGTAGTTTGCCCTTTGTAGTTTGTGGTTTATATAATCATAGCAGTATGAATCAGGCATTGATGGAACAGTTGGAGGAGCTGATGGACCTGCGCCAAGTGGTGCGGCTGCGCTTTGAGGGCGACAACGGCGGCATCATTACACTGCAGGCTCGCATTACCGATCTGGAAAACGACGGTAACGAGCCGGTGGTGGTGGCCGATGGTGCCATTCGCATACCTTTGCAGCGCATTATTTCGGTGAACGACCGGGCGATAAAAGGGCTGGCTTAAAGGCGGACGGATGAATTTTCCCATTTTTTTTGGGAATTCAATTTTTTCTTTGGGCAGAAATAGCTACTTTTGCCGTCCAAAATTTTTCCAAGTCATGGCACGAGTATGTCAGGTTACAGGCAAAACGCCCATCGGCGGTCACAAGGTTTCACACTCGAACATTAAGACCAAGCGCCGTTTTCTGCCCAATTTGCAGACCAAGCGTTTTTTCCTGGCCGAAGAAAACAAATGGATCACCCTGAAGCTGACCGCTGACGGAATCCGCACCATCAACAAAAGAGGCCTGCTGGCGGTAGTGAAAGATCTGCGTGCACAAGGGCAACACATCTAAAATCAGCTACTGCCCGTCAGTAGTGCGTAAATAACATTTTGAGCCCGGCAACAAAACCGGCTCATGAGCAAACTAAAACAAGATGGCAAAGAAAGGAAACCGTGTACAAGTAATCCTGGAGTGCACTGAGCAAAAAACAACCGACGTGCCCGGTACCAGCCGTTACATTACCGTAAAAAATAAAAAGAACAACCCTGAGCGTCTGGAGTTGAAGAAATTCAACGCCAACCTGAAAAAGGTAACTGTTCACAAAGAGATCAAGTAATCAATTGTCTATAGTTTGTGGTTTCAGATTGAAGCCAATCTAAACTAAGAACTAAAAGCTATAAACTGATTTGTCATGGCAAAAGCAGCATCAAAAAACTCGAAGGTTAAAGACCTGAAGGCCTCTGCCGAGGCTAAGAACTGGACCAAAGTAATCAAGGCCGTACGCAGCCCCAAAACCGGCGCTTACACCTTCAAAGAGAACATCATTCACAAAGACAAAGTGAAAGATTTTCTGGCGCAAAAGTAATTGTGCCTTGGGTGAATAATATTCAGGAGCTGTCCTTTCCAGGACGGCTTTTGTTGTTTTATCATGGCAGCAAATAAGCAAAGGCCAAATCATCGAATGCACGAACTTTGGCGGCAGCAAAACTGGCCGGTGCCGTTGTAGCGCATTTGCCCTACTTTTGAAAAAAGCATCATATGGTACTATTTGCACCAGATTGGGCAATAATCCTCTTTACTGTCCTTTCACTCTTGTTGATAGTGTTGTGGGCAGTGGCCCTTTGGGATGTGGTTGGGAGCCAGTTCGCAAATGCCAACGACAAGCTGGTGTGGGTACTGGTGGTATTATTTGCGCCGGTACTGGGCATGCTTTTTTATTTCCTGGCCGGAAGAAAAAATAAAATCAATCAGTAATCAGCATGGGTTTTTTCGACAAACTTTTTGGCAAACGCGATAAGGAAAAGGAAAAAGAAAGCCTCAATGAAGGCCTGCAAAAAACCAAGGAAAACTTTTTTTCGAAAGTAACCAAGGCCATTGCCGGGAAAAGCACCGTCGATGAAGAAGTGCTCGACAACCTGGAAGAAGCCCTGGTTGGTGCCGATGTGGGTATTGAAACAACCGTGAAGATCATCGAGCGGGTGGAGCAACGTGTGGCCCGCGATAAATACATCAATACTTCGGAGCTAAATAAGATTCTGCAGGAGGAAATTAAAGACACGCTGGTTGATGCCAAGGGCGGCAACAACTACGACTTTCATTCCGACCTGCCGAAAAAGCCGTACATCATTTTAGTAGTAGGCGTAAATGGCGTGGGCAAAACCACCACCATTGGCAAGCTGGCGTATAATTTTAAACAAGCGGGTAAAAACGTGCTGCTCGGCGCCGCCGATACTTTTAGGGCTGCCGCCGTTGACCAGCTCACCATTTGGAGCGAACGCACCGGGGTGGAAATTGTAAAACAAGCCATGGGTTCCGATCCCGCAGCCGTGGCATTTGACACCGCTTCCAGCGCCGTTTCCCGCGGGTCGGATGTGGTGCTGATTGATACGGCCGGCCGGTTGCACAACAAGCTGCACCTAATGGATGAGCTGAGCAAGATCCGACGGGTGATCCAAAAAGTAATTCCGGATGCGCCACACGAGGTGCTGTTGGTGCTGGATGGATCAACAGGGCAAAACGCCCTAGAACAGGCCAAGCAGTTTACCGCCGCCACCGATGTTACCGCACTGGCGATAACCAAACTCGATGGCACGGCAAAAGGCGGCGTGGTGCTGGCCATCGCCAACCAGTTCAAGATCCCGGTGAAGTTTATTGGCGTGGGTGAAAAAATGGAGGATCTGCTGGTGTTCGACAAACATGAGTTTGTAGACAGTTTATTTAATTTGGAAAAATCTTAATCGCTGTTTACCCTGCCGCCCCCCGAAACATACCCCGAAGCCGACCTGGTAGCCCGTTTGCAGGCACATGATGAAGCTGCATTCAGCTACCTGTACGATCATTATAGCAAGGCACTGTACACCGTTATTTACCAGATATTGCCCCAGCCCGAGCTGGCGGAAGATGTGCTGCAGGATGTTTTTGTAAAAATATGGCAGTATGTAGGCAGCTACGATGCAGCCAAAGGCCGCCTGTACACCTGGATGCTGAACATTGCCCGCAACACGGCCATTGATCGTACCCGCTCCAGGGATTTTAAGCGGGAGGCCCAAACCACAGCACTTACCGAAAACGTATATAACCACGAAGGCGGGCTGCACAGCAGCATTTCCGATATTGGCCTGAAAAAAACACTGGAGGGCTTGCCCGAGGAAAGCCGCCGGCTGCTGCAGTTATCGTATTTTCAGGGATATACGCAGGAGGAAATTGCCAAAATGCTGGGCATTCCGCTAGGCACTGTAAAAACCCGTATCCGATCAACGCTGCTACAGCTGCGCAAGCTGGTGGGCACAAACCGATAAAAACGACTGTGGATCTTAGTTGTATCATATCATCCGGCGATTTTGAACTGTACGTTCTGGGCATGCTACCGCCCGACGAGGGCTATAAAATTGCCCAGTTGGCACTGCTGTTTCCCGAAATACAGGAAGAACTGGACCGGATCAGTGCATCGCTGGTGGGCGTAGCCGGCGGGGCTGCCGCTGTGCCTGCACCTTCGGTAAAAGAGGGCCTGATGGAGCGGCTCCGCAACCTGAAAAGGGAAGAGGACGAATCGGACGTGCCGGTGGTGCCCATCCATACCGGCAGGCATTTGCACGTGGCCGAAGAGCAAACCGACCCGGGCGTTGTGCCCATGCAACCGCCACACCGCACCGGCAAAGTGCAGTTTTGGCTGCCCGCTGCCGCACTGATCGGTGTGTTGCTGTCGCTGGGCGGGGTTATTTTTTTAGCGAATAAAAACCGCGACTACCGAAACGAGGTGGTTGGCCTGCAACAAAGCATGCGCAGCCTAAACCGCCAGGTAGTAACCTTGCAACGCGAAAACCTGGCCTCGGGGCAGATGTTGCAAATGATGCAGAGCGATGTTTATAAAAAAATTAAACTCAGCGCCGTGCCCGGCAAAAGGGATGCGCTGGCACAATTGTTCTGGAATACTCAAACCAAGGAAGTATTCATTAGCCCTGTGTCGCTACCGGCGGCACCGCAAGGAAAGCAGTACCAGCTTTGGGCCATTGTAGATGGCAAGCCGGTGGATGGCGGCATGCTGGGCAGTGCCCAAACAAGCCTCCAGCAAATGAAAACTTTTGAACGTGCCGAAGCATTTGCCATTACGCTGGAGCAGGCTGGCGGTAGCCCGGTGCCTACCATGGAAGCGATGTGGGTAATGGGCATAGTATAATTGCTTTTAGAGAATCGTTGCAATCATATTCGGGAAGCGCTGCTTCCTTTTTTTGTGCCCATGTTTCTCATTTGTTCACGCTTTTGAAGAAAAGTTTTTGCAGCAACATTGATGGCTTGTTTTATTGTCGAGCCCGTTACTAACGGGCATGCACAAACTTTTTTCGTTTTTGTGTAACGATTCTATTGCAATAACACCAAACCTGCAACAGAGCTGGTTTTTATCCATTTTTTTCAAAAAAATTCAAACCATTTAGCAGTGCCCTGCGTAATTATTTTTCAAAAAGCGAAACCATGAAAAAATTATTCTTCAGTGCATTGGCTATTGTAGCCCTCTCAAGCAGTTCGTTTGCCCAAAAATCAATAATGGTGGGCGGTGCGGCCATGTTGCCTACCCGCAACATTGTAGAAAACGCAGTAAACTCTAAAGACCACACCACGCTGGTAGCAGCCGTAAAAGCCGGCGACCTTGCCGGTGCTTTACAAGGTGCAGGTCCGTTTACCGTATTTGCGCCCACCAACGCTGCATTCGATATGTTGCCCGCAGGTACCGTTGATAACTTGCTGAAGCCTGAAAACAAGGCGGCTCTGCAAGGTGTGCTCAAATACCATGTAGTGTCGGGCAAAGTGGATGCAAAAGACCTGGTTAAACTGATCAAGGAAAATGGCGGCAAAGCCACCGTTACCACCTTGGCCGGTGGTACGCTTACCGCCTCGCAGGACGAAAGCGGCAACGTATGGATTTGGGATGCCAACGGCGGTAAAGCCAAGGTTACCATTGCCGACGTGCAGCAAAAGAATGGCGTGATCCACGTGGTAGACCATGTATTGCTGCCCAAAATGTAAACGTGCATAGGTTTAGGTGAATGATCCCCCGGCTTTTTTCCGGGGGATTTTTGTTGCCCTTAACGAGGAATACGGCTGCTTTTAGCGACCTTTGCGGCCTTAAAGAGAAACCGGCCCCATTTTACCGAAGGGCGCCATCAGGCAACGCATGAAAGCAAAAACACTCAAACGCGACAAAGTAAACATCATTACGCTGGGCTGTAGCAAGAACATGGTAGACAGCGAGGTGCTGAGCGGACAGCTCATTGCCAACGAAATTGATGTGGTGCACGAAAGTGCCAAACGCGACCACAACATTGTGGTGGTTAACACCTGCGGCTTTATTGACAAAGCCAAGGAAGAAAGCGTGAACACGATCCTGGAGCAGGTGGCCCTCAAGCAGAAAGGCCGCCTCGATAAAGTATACGTAACCGGCTGCCTCAGCCAGCGCTACCGCGATGACCTGGAGCAAAGCATCCCGGAAGTGGACGCTTGGTTTGGTACCATGGAAATGCCCCTGCTGCTCAAGCGTTTTGAGGCCGATTATAAAAGCGAACTACTGGGCGAACGCCTGCTGGCTACGCCGCAGCATTATGCCTATGTAAAAATTGCCGAAGGCTGCAACCGCACCTGTGCGTTTTGCGCCATTCCGCTGATGCGTGGTGCACACACCAGCCGCAGCATTGAAGATATTGTTGCAGAAGCCACCCGGCTGGCGCAACGCGGCGTGCGGGAGATCATGCTCATTGCGCAGGAACTGACTTATTACGGTTTGGACCTGTATAAAAAACGCATGCTGGCCGATTTGTTAAAACGCTTGAGCGATGTGCCCGGCATCGAATGGATCCGCCTGCATTACGCCTATCCGCACAAGTTCCCGATGGATATTCTGGACGTGATGAAAGAGCGGCCGAACATCTGTAACTATCTCGATATGCCGCTGCAACATGCAGCTGATAACATGCTGAAGGCTATGCGCCGCCAGATCACCCGCGCCGAAATGGAAGACCTGATATTGCAGATCCGCGCAACGGTTCCGGGCATTTGCCTGCGCACCACGCTGATTGCGGGCTTCCCCGGCGAAACCTTGGATGATGTGGAAGAACTGAAAGGTTTCCTAGAGCGGCAGCGGTTCGACAGGGTGGGCATTTTTACCTACTCGCATGAAGAAGATACGCCTGCATTTGGATTGGCGGATAATGTGCCTGCAGATGAAAAGCAGCGACGTGCCGAAGAGATCATGGCGGTGCAACAGGAAATTTCGCTGGAAAAAAACATGGAAAAAGTAGGGCAGGTGTTTAAAGTGATCGTGGATAAAAAAGAAGCCGGCCGCTACCTGGGCCGCACCGAATTTGATTCGGTGGAAGTGGACAACGAGGTGATTATTCAAACAAGTCAAAAGCTGCTGCCCGGCGAATTTGTAAATGTAAAAATTACCCGCGCCTACGATTACGATCTGGAAGGCGAACTGGTAATGTAAATATTTCGAAGACAAGGCAAAAGTAAAAGGTCGGGAAACGGACGTCCATTTCGGCTTTTTACTTTTGCCTTTTTAATTGTATTTGATTGGACACAAAAAGCGCAACGGATATGAATTATGAACTGAACAGCATACTGGCTGCACTGAACTTTAAAGCATTGAACGAAATGCAGGAGGCAGCCATTTCGGCTGCTTCGGAACAGGAAAACATCGTGTTGCTATCGCCAACCGGCTCGGGCAAAACACTGGCATTTTTACTGCCCCTGCTTACCCATTTGGAAAAAGGCCAAAAGGAAACCGGCGCCCTCATTGTTGTGCCTACCCGTGAACTGGCGCTGCAGATCGAAGACGTGTTTCGCAAGATGGGCACCGGCCTGAAAATAACCGCCTGCTACGGCGGGCACAAGCGGGAAACCGAAGAAAATGAACTGCTGGAAGCACCTGCCATTATTGTAGGTACTCCAGGCCGACTGGGCGATCATATCCGCCGCGGCAACATCACCACCAAAAGCATTCATTCGCTGGTGCTCGATGAGTTCGACAAATCATTGGAACTGGGTTTTGTGGAGGAGATCGAAGAGATCATAGGCCAACTGCCTGCAGTAAAACGCCGCATGCTTACATCGGCAACGGAAACGGCGGCCATTCCCGATTTTTTAAGCGCCGATTTTCACCGGCTTAATTTTTTACCTGAAGATGCGGCACCGGTCGAAAAGCTGGAGATCATGCAGGTGGAGAGCCCCGATAGCGACAAGATTAATACGCTTGTGCGCTTTTTGTGCACGGTGGGCAACCGCGCAACGATCGTGTTTTGCAACCACCGCGAGTCGGTGGAGCGGGTGCACCATATGCTGCACGAAAAAGGCATCATCAGCGTGTTTTACCACGGTGCTATGGAGCAAAAAGACAGGGAAGTGGCGCTGGCAAAATTCCGCAACGGTAGCATTAATTTTTTAATCACCACCGACCTGGCAGCAAGAGGTTTGGATATTTTCAACATCCGCTACATTGTGCACTATCACCTGCCGGCGAACGAAGATATTTTTACGCACCGCAACGGCCGCACAGCCCGCATGGAAGCCAGTGGCACTGCAGTGTTGATGGTTGGCCCCGACGAAAAGTTGCCCGCTTATTTGCCCCAGGAAACACCCTATTTTAATTTGGATGAATCGGCACCTTTGCCCGAGAAGCCCAAATGGACGACCATGTTTGTGGCCGCGGGTAAAAAGGACAAAGTAAACAAAGTGGATATTGTTGGCTTTTTGGCGCAGCAGGGCGGTTTGAAAAAAGAAGATATTGGCGTGATCGAAGTAAAGGATTTCTTTTCGTTTGTGGCCCTGCGCCGCAACCATGTTTCGTATGTGCTGAAGCAGATTGAAGACAAAAAACTAAAAGGCAAAAAGATCAAGATCGCGGTGGCTAAATAACCGGTCCGGTGCTTAATTAACTATATCGTTTGCGATAGTATTTAGCTCACTCTTTTCTTTTATTTCATGCAAAATTGTGTTTGCATGAAATAGATCAACCGAATACTTTAACATACAAAAAGCCGGTGCTTGTTGAACACAGCACCGGCTTTTTTATTTCGTCGCTTCAGTAGTCAGGCGATTAAAAATTCATTTCATCGGCGCTGGGTCCGTAGCTGCCCGGGATGGGAATATTCAGCAGGCGCAGGTACACACCCAGTTGTGCCCGGTGGTGGATCATTTGCGCCAGCGCATGCCGCACCATTTCGTACTTGGTGAGCACTATGTGAATATGTTCGCCGGTGCGCAGCGTCCAGTTTGGTTGCAGGTCGGCTTCCGTGGCTTTTGCCAATGCATCCTTCCCCTGTTGCAATGCAGTTTCAAAAACCTGCAGCAGGTCGGCATTGGTTTGCACAGGCGGCTGCGTGTACGGGCTTGCCGCAAAATCCAGCTCCTCGGTATATATGGCCATGCTGATCCAGCCTGCCAATTCTGCCACATGCAGCGAAAGCACTTTCAGGCTCATGCTTTTTTCGTGTGGTTTCCAGTCCCATTGATCTTCCGGAACGCGTTGCAACATCTTGCGGGTGGTTTGCGCTTCTTGCTCCAGTTCTTTTGAAAGCAGTTGAATGATATCCATGTTGTTTTGTTTTGTACAAAGAAAATATGCGCCGCTGACAACCCTATGGCAGCCTGCCAAACGTAAAAAGTAAAAATTTTTATTTTAAAGTAAAGCCGGTTCGGTAGCGGTGCTTTTTACCGGCTGCCTTTCGGCAGTGGCGCCTTCACTTTTGCAAGGTTGCAGGTATTCTGCGGGCAACGACTTGATGTACTCATCCAGCGTAAGATGGCCCGTATGGGTAAATGCGCGGCCGGTGTTGCAGGCGGCGGTAATGCGTTCTACTTTAAAATCTCTATAATCTTGGCGCAACTGGCACCATGCAATAAGGTGCCAGCTAAATGCATAAAAGAGGAGCCCGATGGGCTCGATGCACCGCTCCGTAGGTTGCTGCCGCACATCGGTATAACGGAGTGCCACAACCGTTTTTCCGGCAATGCATTGCTGCAGCGTAGAAAGGTATTCGTAATCGGGTTGCTGCCACCCGTGTAGCTGTATGCGGATGTTGGGCGACAAGGCTTCTACCGAATCTTTTTGCGTGCTGCGCAACACTGCTTTTACCTTCTGCAACGCAGTAGCATAGTGTTTGCCAATAGATTTATCGGCAAAGCCCTGCACCATGGTTTCCATCAGCAGCAGCGCATTTGCTTCTTCCGAGGAAAATGCCACCGGTGACAAAAAATAACCCTGCACCACAAAGTATCCTTTGCCTTGCTCAAAGCTCACCGGGATGCCTTGTTCGCACAGCGCCTTTACATCGCGGTACACGGTGCGGATGCTGATGCCGAATTTTGCCGCAATGGTTTCTGCCGGCACAAATTTCTTCGACTGCAGCAGTGTAAGTATTCCAAAAAGTCGGTCGACGCGGTTCATGCAGGTGTCGTGGTTTTGTGGTGTGCAGGTAAATATAGGAGGATAAAAATACTTTTTTCATCATGGGCCGGCGCCCCTTTTCTGTATCTTTCTCATTCAATGCTTGCCCCAATGAGATGGTTGTTTCCAATTGTTTTATACCTATGCTGCGCAACAATGGCAGCTGCGCAAAAGCCGTGGGATCATGGTTCTATTGTACCCAAAGGCCATTACCTGCAACACGCCGACGGTACGCCGTTCTTTTGGTTGGGCGATACCGGTTGGGAGCTGTTTCACCGGCTGACGATGGCAGAAACGGAACGCTACCTGGCCAACCGGAGTGCAAAAGGTTTCAACGTGATCCAAGCCGTGCTGCTGGCCGAGTTTGATGGCCTGCGCAAGCCGGACCAATACGGACAGGTTCCGCTGCACAACATGAACCCTGCAACGCCCAACGAGGCTTATTTTAAGCGGATGGACAGCATTGTTCAGATGGCGGCAGCTAATAATTTATACATGGGTTTGCTGCCCACCTGGGGCGATAAAGTGACCAAAATGTGGGGCACCGGCCCGGAGGTGTTTACCCCTGAAAATGCCTATACCTACGGTTTGTATTTAGGCAAACGCTACGCTGCTGCACCCAATGTACTTTGGATATTGGGCGGCGACCGCCCGGCCGTAACCGACTCCGCCGACTTTCGGCCCATCTGGCGGCAAATGGCCCGCGGCATTTTGGACGGCACCGCCAACAAGGCTTTTATTACCTATCATATTTCGGGTGGCGCTTCTACATCAGCGCATTTTCACAGCGAGCCCTGGCTGCACATGAACATGATGCAAAGCGGCCACGGCAGCGGCCCTGATGTGCCGGTGTGGGATTGGGTACAACGCGACCGGGCGCTGTTGCCTGCAAAACCCGTGATTGATGCGGAACCCAATTACGAAGATCACCCGGTGAGCCCCTGGCCCACATGGGACCCGGCAAATGGCTATTATTCAGATTACGATGTGCGGAAACAAAGCTATCGCTCCGTGTTTGCCGGTGCAGCCGGCGTTACTTATGGGCACCATGCCGTGTGGCAGTTCTACAATCCGCGGGAAGAAAAAGTAAACCATGTTGATCGTTTTTGGACCGAAGCCATCGACCGGCCGGGTGCCACACAGGTAGGCTACCTGCGCCGATTGATGGAGTCGCGGCCAATGAACAGCCGTGTGCCCGACCAGGCGCTGATTGCCGAAGGCCAGGGCGCAAAAGGCGAACATGCGGTGGCGTTTCGCGACAGTGCCGGAACGTATGCCATGATCTATTTGCCGGTAGGAAAGCCCGTTGCCATCAATATTGCTGCACTCAAAGCGGCGCCTAAAAAAGCCTGGTGGTTCAACCCACGCAAGGGAAAGGCTGAAAGCGGCAAGTTTACTAATGAGGGCCAACTGCTTCGTGCAACACCGCCCGCAACGGGCCGGAACGCGGATTGGGTGTTGGTGCTTGATGTTGCTCATTACCCGGCACCGGGCAGGTAAGAAACATATTGTAATTAAATAACGCTGCCATCGTAACAAGAAGCGGCAGAAAGAACCTGCTTGTATAAACGTTAAAGCCGCAACTATAAATGGCGTTCAACTGTTGAATGCATCGAACACTGAATTACTTTTGCCGCATGCAATTTTCTGCACACTCGCTGCCATACAGCAAAACCAACAGCTTTTCGCCCATTGTGCTCGACTACCTTGCCGGCGCGCCGGCGCTTGATGGCTTTTACACCAACAGGCCAGATGTTGCCGGCCTGCAACAGGCTATTGCGCAGAAAGGACAGCACCGCATTGATCGGAAATTGCTGGTGGAGCGGCTGCAACACCAATATGCTGCCGTTGATGCAGGCGCAGCAGTAATGCAAAACATTGAACAACTGCTTTCCGAAAATACCTTCACGGTATGCACGGCGCACCAGCCTAATTTGTTTACCGGCCCGCTGTATTTTATTTACAAAATAATCCATGCTATCAAACTGGCCGCTTCGCTAAAACAAGAACATCCGGATCTGAATTTTGTACCCGTGTATTATATGGGCAGCGAAGATGCAGATCTCGACGAGCTGAATCATTTTACTTTACAAGGCAAAAAGTATGTGTGGCAAACAACACAAACCGGCGCTGTAGGCCGCATGCAGGTGGATGCTGCGCTGGAGCGCTTAACCGTGGAATTAGGAGGCCAACTGGCGCCCCTTCCTTTTGCACAGGAAGTAATGGATATGCTGCAACGGCATTTTAAAAAAGGCGTGCGGATACAGGACGCAACCTTCAAATTAGTGCACGATCTTTTCGGTCGTTTTGGGTTGGTTGTTTTGGTACCGGACGATGCCGAGTTAAAGCGATGTATGACCTCGCTGTTTCGCGAAGAATTGTTTCAGCCCCTTTCTTCTCCATTGGTGGAAAGGACTTCAGCCGATCTTTCCGCACAATATAACGTGCAGGCACAACCGAGGGAGATCAATTTGTTTTACCTCGAGGAAGGCATCAGGGAACGCATCATTCGGACAGAAGGGGGCTTTGCGGTAAACAACACGGAGTTGCATTTTTCTGATGGGGAAATGGACGCGTTGCTGCAGGAACATCCCGAACGCTTTAGCCCGAATGTAATTTTACGCGGGCTGTTCCAGGAAATGATTTTGCCCAATGTCGCTTTCATTGGAGGCGGCGGCGAGCTGGCTTACTGGCTGCAATTAAAATCCCTGTTCGATCATTATAAAGTTCCTTTTCCTGCATTGGTGCTGCGCAATTCTTTTCTGCTAATCACCAAACAGCAGGTTGATAAAATCGGCCGCCTGGGTTTTTCAGTAAATGATTTTTTCGAAACAGAAAACAGCCTGGTGGAGCGGCTGGCAAAACAACAAGCCGAGCACCCGCTTTCCCTGAATGGCAAGCTGGAAAAAGCTACAGCTTTGTTTGACGCCATCAGGGCACAGGCAGTTGCAGTAGATCCTACACTGGCGCAGCATGTGGCCGCGCTGCAGGCTACATCCATCAATAAGCTGCACAACCTTGAAAAGAAAATGTTGCGTGCCGAAAAGCGCAAACATGCCGATGCCGGAAGGCAAATAGAAGTGTTGCGCCAACAGCTTTTTCCGCGGGGCGGATTGCAGGAGCGTGCCGAAAGTTTCCTCCATTTTTACGGGCAAATGGGCCCCCAGTTTATTGATGCTTTATACCAGCATTCAGGCTCGCTGGAGCAGGAATTTACCGTGGTACAAATAGCCGGGTAAGCTTAACGGGGCAGCTTTAGCCGCAGGCGAAACAAGCTGCTTTCGCCAATGTCATTATCTGCAACTAAGTGAATGGTGAGCCGTGCCTTTTTGCTCTTTTCCACCGTTACTGATTCTATTTTTTGCGGTATGGTGCTGCGCAAAACCGGTGTGAGCAGCAGCAATGTATCGGCTTCAATTTTACCTGTTTTTAATTGCTGCTTAAAACCTTTCGCCATGCCAATATAGCTGTCGCCAATGGCGCCATCAGCATTTGCGCTGGTGGTCATTTCAGTTGATGCGGTAAACAGCAACAGGTCTTTTTCGGCAATGTAACAAAGCCCCGAAACGCCGGTAAAATTGGTTGTTTTGGGCAAAGTAAAAGGCATCGGCTGCTGCCAGTCCACAATGCCTTTTGCGGTATCAAAACGGGCCAGCAGCAAATGGTTTTGCGGGTGGGTAAAATTGCCGCGATTGGAAAACACCAAAGTTTCATCTACAAAAGCAGCACCCTCAATATTCACTTCGCCAAGTCCATTTACAGCAGGTGCGGCGCTGGTCAGTACTTGCGCTTTATTTGTTCCGTTCAGCGGCACTACCACCATCTTATTGCGGTGCGGCGCCGAAAAAGAAGGCGTGAGTAAGAGATAATTTTGCCCGTGCTGGCGCACCATAACCGCCGCTTCAATATCGGGTTTCACGGTGTAGTGTATGCGCTTTTCCTGCCGCGGAAAAACAAGGATGCTATCCGGCTTGTTGTATTTTTTACTTAACAACAACAAATTAGGCGCATCATCGCCCATTACATACAGCTGGCCACCATACCACTCTGCCCCCGATGCTGATGGATAATAGGGCAGGGTGGTAGCCTTCAGTAGTTTGATCGACTGTGCGGTAATGCTATTGGTCGTCGAAAGAATTGTGGTAACCGCCATTGCGAATGGCCACCACTTTTTGCTGTACTTCATCTTTGAGTTGTTCCATGTACGATGCAATCTTGTTGCCAAGGGCTTCATCGCCGGCGCTTAAAATTTTTGCGGCTAAAATGCCGGCATTTTTTGCGGCATTCAGCGCCACAGTAGCCACCGGTACACCATTGGGCATTTGCAAAATGGACAAAATCGAATCCCAGCCATCAATGGAGTTGGAGCTTTTTACCGGCACACCAATAACGGGCAGCGGCGTGATGGCGGCCACCATGCCGGGCAGGTGTGCGGCACCACCGGCACCTGCAATGATCACCTTAAGGCCACGCTGGCGGGCCGTTTCGGCGTATTGCATCATGCGCTGCGGTGTGCGGTGCGCCGACACTACGGTGAGCTCATAAGCCACGCCAAAAAAGTCGAGTATTTCTGCGGCGGCTTTCATTACCGGCAGGTCCGAATCGGAGCCCATGATGATGCCGACGAGCGGAGTGTTGTTGTTCATATAAAAATGAAAGGTCGTTTGCGGTGCAAATTAATGCGGTTGTGGGCGATGAAGCAAAAAAGGTGTTTTCGTGGTGGAGTATTCGTTTTTTTTGGCATCGCTGCACCGTCATTGCGAGGCGCATTGGCTACTAGTTGGTTGAACAAATTTTTACGCCGAAGCAATCCCAATTTAATAGAACCACATTTTTTTAACCCGATTTTAAATACTCGGTCCAGCAGGAGATTGCTTCGGCGCAGCGGAATTACAAGTATTTAAAGACACCAATGCGCCTCGCAATGACGATGTACACGATAAAAAAAGGCCCGGATGGGCCTTCAACTATTTAAAAGAATAAGTTCTTTTTACCGAACCAATTCACCACGCAGCCGCATCAACTCAATTTCAGCGACTTTGGTATTATACCTGGCCTGGATTAATCGAAACGCAGCATCGGATAGGCTTTGCTGTGCTTCACGCAGTTCGATGAACGTGGTGATGCCCAGGCGGTAGCGTTCCCTTGCAATAAACAGGTTTTCCCGCACCAGCAACATGTTGTCTTCTTCCAGTTTCAGCGTACGCTTCGACAGGTCGTAATCGCGCCATGCATTCACCACCGAAGTATTGATGGTGATGCGGCTTTGATCGAGTAACAGCTGTTGTGCCCGCACATTGATTTCTGCTGCCTTGGTCAAGCGACGATTATTGAATGCATTGAAGATGGGAACGGTGGCCGAAAAGCCATAGTTAAGTCCATGCAGCCTGTTGAACAAGGGCTGAAACGGGTTGATCACCGTTACGTTGTTGGAGCGGTTGAAGTTGTATGCCGAATTGAACTGCAGCACCGGGAAACGTTCTGCCCGACGAACCCGCAGATCGAGGTTAGCGATCTCGATATTTTTCTGTGCAATCAACAGCTCCGGGTTGGTTGCATTGATGCCGGTACGCACCGCATCCAGCGTCAGTGTGTCGTTGTATTCAATGGTGGTATCGGCCACTAAAAAATCGGTTTCCAGCGGCAGCACCAGCAATTGGTTCAACTGCTCTTTTATTTTAATGATGGCTGTTTGCTGCGTTAGCGCCGCGGAGCGCTGGCCGTTCAGGTCAATTTGGGCTTGCAGCAGGTCGGGCTTGGCACCGGTGCCTACATCAAATTTATATTGCGCCAGCTTCAGGCGTTCTTCGCTCAGGCGCATTTGCTCTTCAAGTGCAGCCAGTTGTTGTTGCTGGCGCACCACATCGTAATACAACTGCATTACATCGGCTACGGTGTTGATCACCTGCGCTTTGATTTGCAGTTCGCCCAGTTGTTCCAGTTGGCCCAACCGGTCGCGGTTAATGAACATGCGCAGGCCATCAAACAGGGTCCAGTTCAGGTTGAGCGAACTGTTGATGGCGTTCGATTTAATATCGGAACGTTCCCGTTTGCTGCCGTCGGCCAACACCTGCTTTTGGTTGTTGGAGTTCCACAAAATACCTGCAGTGCCATTGAGTGTGGGCAAAAAAGCAAAGTCGGCATAAGATCGGTCCAGTGCCGCCAGCGATGCATCGGTTTGCGCCAGCAATATGTTGTAGTTGTTTTGCAGCGAAGTGGCGATGGCTTCGTTAAGGGTCAGTTGCCTTAACTGCGCCGTTGCGGTAAGCGAGGCAAAGCAAAAAAACGCGGATACTATCTTTTTCAAAATCATGAATAAACTGCTGAATAAAAGTTCACTTGTTTACAAAGGCAATGAAGAATTGAACCACAAAGACACCAAGAAACAAAGTGCCACAAAGGATTTTTCTTCGTGAATCTTCGTGCCTTGGTGGCTTCGTGGTTCAAAAAAACTATGCATGTTCCAAATGCGGCTGGCCCGCTTTTGCTGCTTCTTCATCCATTACTTCCAGTTCGTTGCGTTTTTTCTTGCTGGAAAGGAATGAATAAATGGCCGGGATTACAAAAAGGGTAAGCACCAGCGAAAACACAATTCCGCCCACAATTACAATACCCAGCGGGATGCGGCTGGTGGCCGCAGCACCAAGCGACAAGGCAATGGGCAGGGCACCCAGTGCCATGGCCAGCGAGGTCATGAGGATGGGGCGTAAACGCTGTACCGACGAGTACACGGCGGCTTCGGTTTTATCCATGCCTTTGAGCCTGTTCTGGTTGGCAAATTCCACAATGAGGATACCGTTTTTCGTTACCAGGCCAATCAGCATGATCATACCAATCTGCGAGAAGATATTAAGTGTATGCCCGAATATCCACAGCGACAACACCGCACCGGCAATGGCCAGGGGCACCGTCAGCATGATGATGAACGGATCAATGAACGATTCAAACTGCGCGGCAAGGATCAGGAAAATCAACCCCAGCGCCAGGAACAGGGCAAACGAAGTACCGCCGGAGCTTTCGGCGTAGTCGCGGCTGGTGCCAGTAAGCGAAGTGGCAAAGGTTTCATCAAGCAGCTGGTCGGCAATGGCCTGCATGGCCTCAATGCCGTCACCCACCGTTTGGCCGGGCGCCAAACCAGCCGAAATGGTGGCCGATTTATACCGGTTGAAATGGTAAATGGTGGAAGGCGTTGTTTCTTCGGTAAACGAAACCAGGTTGTCCAGCGAAATCATTTGCCCACCGGCATTGCGCACATACAGGCTTTTCAGGTCGGTGGGGTCGTCGCGGTCGGAGCGCACCACCTGGCCCATTACCTGGTATTGTTTGCCTTCTTTGGTAAAATAGCCAAAGCGGCGGTTGCTCAGTGCCAGTTGCAGCGTTTGCGATACATCTTCTACCGAAATGCCCAACTGGCTGGCTTTTACCCGGTCCACGTTGATGCGCAATTCGGGCTTATTAAACTTCAGGTCAGCATCCACACCCTGGAAAATAGGGTTCTTTTGAGCCTCATCTAAAAAGCGGGGCAGCACCTGTGCCAGTTTATTAAAATCGTTGTTTTGAATCACAAACTGCACCGGCTGGCCGCCGCGGCGGTTCACCGAAATGGTTTGTTCTTCGATGGCAAATGCACGGCCCTCGTTGTACTTGGGCAGGTTGCGGTTCACCATTTCCACGATCTCTTTTTGCGACCGTTCGCGTTCAGCCGGATCTACCAGCATTACGCGTACAAAACCGCTGTTGGCCGAACCGGCACCCGAAAAACCAGGCGAGGTTACCGACAGCAGCGAAGCCCGCTCCGGCACCGAATCCTGCATCAGGCCGGTGAGGCGGTCGATGTATTGATCCATTGCATCAAACGAGGTGCCTTCTGGCGCCGTTACCTGCAAGCGAAACTGGCTGCGGTCTTCCATAGGCGCCAGCTCCGAAGGGATGCCGCGGCCAATGAAGAAAATGATGCCGCCGCAAATGGCAACAATCACCCAAGCCATCCAGCGGATCTTCATAAAGCCTTCCAGCGCTGTGCGGTAGCTGTCTTCCATCCAGCGGAAAAACGGTTCTGTTTTATTGTAAAACCAGGAATGTTTGTGGACGCCTTTTCGGGTCATTTTTACGTTGAGCACCGGCGTTAGCGTTAGCGACACAAATGCGGAGATCAATACCGCACCGGCCACCACAATGCCAAATTCGCGGAACAGGCGGCCTACAAAACCCTGCAGGAATATGATGGGTAGAAACACCACCGCCAGTGTAATGGAGGTGGCAATTACGGCAAAATAAATTTCCTTGGAGCCTTCCCTTGCGGCCTGCCACTTGTTCATGCCCTGCTCCATTTTTTTATAAATATTCTCCGTTACCACGATGCCGTCATCCACCACAAGGCCCGTTGCCAGAACGATGGCCAGTAATGTGAGTACGTTGATAGTAAAACCGCAGAGGTACATGATGAAAAATGCACCGATAAGGGAAACGGGGATATCGATGAGCGGACGGATGGCAATAAGCCAGTCGCGGAAAAACAGGAAAATGATCAGCACCACCAGGCCCACGGCAATGAGCAGGGTTTCTTCCACTTCAAGGATCGATTTTTTGATGAACTTGGTTTGGTCCATCGCAATATCAAGCTTAATGTCTTCGGGCATTTCTTTTTTGATCTGCTCAAAACGCTGGTAAAATTCGTTGGAAATGGCCACGTAGTTCGAACCGGGCTGCGGTATCAACGCCAGCGCAATCATCGGGATGCCGTTTCCTTTCAGCACTGTTTCCTCGTTCTCGGGGCCCAGCACTGCTTCGCCAATATCGCGGATGCGGATATCGGAGCCGCCTTCGTTGCGTACAATGATGTTGTTGAATTCCTCCTCGGTGTTGAGGCGGCCAAAGGTCCGTACGGTAAGTTCCGTGGCGGTGCCGGCAATTTTACCCGAAGGCAATTCTATATTCTGGCGCAGCAGTGCGGCCTGCACATCATTAGGCGTCAGGCGGTAGGCGGTCAGTTTTTCGGGGTTAAACCAGATGCGCATCGCGTACCTTTTTTCGCCCCAGATCTGGATCCCGCTCACACCCGGAATGGTTTGCAGCCTTTCTACTAACACGTTGTTAGCCCACTCGGTAATCTGCAACTGGTTGCGGGTATTGCTTTGCACCGTCATCGAAATGATGGCATCGGAGGAGGCATCTGCCTTTGAAACCACCGGCGGTGCATCCAGGTCATCGGGGAGGGAGCGGGTGGCCTGCGACACTTTGTCCCGCACATCGTTGGCGGCTGCTTCAAGGTCCACGCTCAGGTCAAACTCCACGTTGATGTTTGATGAACCAGCGGAAGACAGCGACGTGATGTTTTTTACACCGGCAATACCGTTGATGGCTTTTTCCAGTGGTTCGGTAATCTGCGATTCGATGATGTCGGGGTTGGCGCCTGGGTAGGAGGTCCGCACATTGATGTTGGGCGGATCGATGGCGGGGTAATCCCGCACACCCAGGAATTTAAACCCGATAATGCCAAACACCACAATGATGATGTTGAGCACCACGGCCAGCACCGGCCGCCGGAGGCTTATTTCGGAGATGTTCATGTTTCGTTTAGTTTTTAATTGAACCACAAAGCCACGAAGCGCACCAAGATTCACGAAGGAGTTGCCTTTGTGCCCCTTTCATTCTTTGTGTCTTAGTGGTTCCCAGATCGCTATTGTTCCACTTTTCCCAGCGCCACTTTTGCATCGGGTTTCAGGCCCAGCAGGCCGGTGGTGATGATGGTATCGCCGGGTTGCAGGCCTTCGGTTATTTGCACCAGGCTGCTGTCCCGCACGCCGGTGGTCACATCTATAAATTCGGCTACGCCGCCTTTAAAGCGGTACAACTTTTTGCCCCGTGCCTGCGGAATGATCGCTTGGGTGGGTACCATCAGTGCACTGTTGTCCGGGTCGAACTGCAATTTTACTTTGGCAAAACCGCCGGGGAACAGCCCTGCAGCGTCGCCTTTTACCGAAGCCCGAACCGTAAGGCTGCGGGTTTCCTCGGCAATGCCCGATTCAGTGGCCAGTACAGCGGCGGTGTAATTGCGGTCGCTGCCCTCAATGGTGAAATTCACCACCTGCCCTTTTTTAATGGCAGAAGAGTAGCGCTCCGGCACATTGAAATCGATGCGGAGGCCGGAAGTTTTCTGAATGGTGGTGATGATGCTTGTTGGTGTAACATAGGCGCCGGTGGAAATTCCTTTCAGGCCCAGTTTGCCCGAGAAAGGTGCCCGCACTTCGGTTTTTTGAATGGCGGTGCGGATAATATCGAGGTCGGCGCGGAGGTTGCTCACCTGCAATGCCGTGAGGTCGTAATCCTGTTTGGAGATACCACCGATCTGCACCAGTTGCTGGTAGCGGTCTTCGGTGGTTTGCGCAATTTTCAATTGCACTTCCAGCTTGCGGCGCTGTGCCTGCAGGTCGCCATCATACAGTTTGGCCAGCAGGGTGCCTTTGCCTACCTGGGCGCCCTCCCGCACATACAGGCCGGTTACGCGGCCCGATACTTCGGGGTGGATTTCGGTGGCTTCATCTGCCACCAGCGAACCGGGAACTTCGATGGACTCACTAACGGTGCTGGGGTGTACCACAAAAACATTGACCCGGGCGGGTGGCCGCGGACCCTGCTTTTGCTGGGCAGTAATTTTTTCTTTTCGGTCGGAGGAGCAGGCGGCAAAAATGACGGCGCCGCAACAAAACATTAGGGCAGTTCGTACAAGGGGTAATGAGTTCACTGATGTAAAGCAATTATTGTTGCAGTAAAAATAACCATTCGTGGTGCCAATGCGGCGAGGATTTGAGGCCGCATTGAGGTGTTAACGTTTATTAACCTTTCCTTTAAGCCCGTCGCCGTTTAAAAACAACTTATTGTAAACAAATGGAATGGGAAAAAGATGCAGTGGTTGCACCGCTTTCATTTTTATGACACGAAAGCGGTGCAACCACCGCGGAAAATACTAGGGGAGCGCTTGTTGCAGTGGTTTCTGGTTTCTTAAAGAATGAAATTTGTTGAGCGGGCAAATGCCTCACCTAACAAAGAAAACACATCTACATTTTTCAAACATTCTTATGCCTCTTTTTGCGCAACACTTGCCTCCACCGACAACAGGTTTTTGATCTTGTTGGCTTTATGGATCAGGTCCTGCTTTTCGGCGCTGAGGATGGTTACGTGGCCCATTTTGCGGCCGGGTCTGGTTTCTTTTTTACCATACAAGTGCACAAATGCATTGTCTATTTCCAGCACGGCCGGCAGGCCTTTATAATCGGCGGGGCCTGAGTGGCCCGGCGCACCAATAACGTTGACCATGGCTGAAGGGAAAATAGCTTTGGTATTGCCCAGCGGGTACCCCAGGATGATGCGCCACAGCATATCGTATTGCGAGGAGTAATGCGCTTCGATGGTGTGGTGGCCGCTGTTGTGTACCCGCGGCGCGGTTTCGTTTACAAAAACATCATCGTTTTGGTCGATGAACAATTCAACGGCAAACAATCCCGGCGAATTAAAATTGCGCACCACCGAAAGAGCTATTGCTTCCACTTTCCACAACACATCGCGGCTGATGTTGGCGGGGCACAACTGGAAATCGAGCAGGTTGAGCTGCGGGTTGAACATCATTTCCACCGGCGGGTACAGTGCCCATTTGCTGTCCTGACCAACGGCTACCATCACGGCAATTTCTTTTTTCAGCGATACCTTTTTTTCCAGCACGCTGGCTTCGGCAAAACCCAGTTCTATCTGGCCACTGTTTTCGATGATTTGTACGCCCTTGCCGTCGTAGCCGCCGGTGGCCAGCTTTTGTACGCCGGGCAGCAGGTGCGGGTGGGCGTCAATTTCGTGGCGGCCGTTGAGCACCACAAATTCGGCCGTGGGTATGGAAAACTGCTGGTAGTACTGTTTTTGAAAAATCTTGTTTTTAATGATGCGCAGCACCGAGGGTTTGGGAAACACCCGCACTCCGCTGGCCTCAAGGGTCTCCAGCGCCTCTACGTTTACGTTCTCGATTTCAATGGTCAATGCATCGAGGCCCTGGCCAAAGCGCACCACCGTGTCGTAATCGCGGATATCGCCCAGCACAAAATGGCTGCACAGGTGTGCCGCCGGGCACTCGGGATCGGCCTCCAACACATATGTTTCAACGGGATAATTGGCTGCGGACTGCAACAACATTCTGCCTAACTGGCCACCGCCCAAGATGCCTACTTTTTGCATGCTGCGAAAGTAAGTGGAAGTGGGGAAAAAGTTGGAAGTCGGAAGACGGAAGTCCGAAAAGACGGAAAAGACTAGTTGAAAATAATAGCTGTAGACTCCTGACTCCCTACTATCAACTGTCAACTATCAACTCCTCCAACTTCTCCCTACCTTTACTCTGCCCATGCGCCCCGACTATCCACAAAAATATTTTAACGACAAGCGGTACAGCTTTGTACTACTCATGGAGGCGCTTGCCATGGAAGCCGCATTTTAATTTCCCCTGCACCCACATTTTTCTATGGCGCCGTTAGCGGCACCTTACTTGCGCTATCACATTTTACCGTTTATAAACCACGATTGCAATGAACACAGAAACCATGCAGCCTGGCGTGCCTGTTGCCGCCGCCGATTTTTTACCATTGGAAGGCACCGACTATGTTGAATTTTATGTGGGCAACGCCAAACAGGCCGCCCATTATTATATCTCTGCTTTTGGCTTTCAGCCGCTGGCCTATGCCGGTCCGGAAACGGGCCTCCGCGACCGCGCTTCATACGTGGTGCGGCAGGCAAAGCTCACTTTTGTTTTGACCTCCGCCTTACGGCCCGAAGGACCGATTGCTGACCATATTTTTCGCCATGGTGATGGCGTGAAACACTTGGCGCTGCGGGTGCCCAACGCCGCTGATGCCTGGCTGCAAACAACCCAACGCGGTGCCGTGAGCAGCATGGAGCCGCAACGCGTGGAGGATGAAAACGGCGAAGTGGTGCTGAGTGGCATTTGCACCTATGGCGATACCGTGCACCTTTTTGTGGAACGCAAAGCTTACAACGGCGTGTTTCTGCCCGGTTACCGGGCCTGGATCAACCCGTATTTTACCATGCCAACAACGGGCCTGCAGTATGTGGACCATTGCGTGGGCAATGTAGGCTGGAACGGCATGGACCGCTGGGTAAAATTTTACGAAGAGGTGATGGGCTTCCGCAATATTTTGTCGTTTGATGATAAGGACATTTCCACCGAATATTCGGCGCTCATGAGCAAGGTAATGAGCAACGGCAACGGGTTTGTAAAATTCCCGATCAACGAGCCGGCCGAAGGCAAAAAGAAATCGCAGGTGGAAGAATACCTGGAGTTCTATGGCGGTGAAGGCGTGCAGCACGTGGCACTGGCCACCAATAATATTGTGGAAACGGTAACGGCGCTGCGCAGCCGCGGCGTGGAATTTTTAAAAGTGCCCAATACTTATTACGACGACCTGCTGGACCGCGTTGGCCGCATCGACGAAGACTTAGAGCCGCTGAAAGAACTGGGCATCCTTGTGGACCGCGACGATGAAGGTTACCTGCTGCAGATTTTTTCCAAACCCGTGCAGGACCGGCCCACCGTGTTCTTCGAAATCATCCAGCGAAAAGGCGCCAAAAGCTTTGGCAAAGGCAATTTTAAAGCCCTTTTTGAAGCCTTGGAAAGGGAACAGGAGCAGCGGGGGAATTTGTAGAATGAGTCGGAAGTCGGAGGTCCGAAGTCGGAAGAATTAGAGAAAATGATGTCGCGTTTTCGTCGGACTTCGGACCTCGGTCTTCCGACTTCCTCCCCACTTTAGCGAATTTTAAAGAGCGTGCACCCGATTTTTTCCGAAATTGCCTCTTGGATTTGAATTGTATGAAACTGGTGTACCTCTTTTTATTTGTCCTGATTGCCGCCGTGCCTGCATTTGGCCAGATGCCCATGTTGGCCAGCGGCCCCAATATGGATGGCTCTTTTATCAGCTTCCAGCGAACGCTGCCCCGGCCCGGCGAAGCGCTGAAACGCAAGGAAGACACGCTGCAACGGCAGTTTAAAACCAAAGGTTTGGAGTGGCCAGCCAAGTACCTGTACATCCGCAACTTTAAATACGACGGACAACTGGAAGTGTGGGTGCGCAACGATCGCAAAGACGAATTCAAACTGTTCAAAACATACAAGGTTTGTGCGCTGGCCGGCTCGCTGGGCCCCAAGCGCATGGAAGGCGATTACCAGGTGCCGGAGGGATTTTATTTCATCAATGAATTCAACCCGCGCAGTACCTACCATCTTTCGCTGGGCCTCAATTATCCCAACGCTTCAGACAAATTGTTGAGTGATATCTTCCGCCCCGGCGGCGATATTTATATCCACGGCAGTTGCGTTACGGTGGGTTGCATCCCGGTAAACAATGAGCAGATCGAAGAACTGTACATCCTTGCGGCGCATGCCAAAAACCGCGGACAGGATTTCATCCCCGTACATATTTTCCCGATCCGGTACAACAACAAAAAGAGCCAGGATTACCTCAATACATTGACCAAAACGGATGCGCAGTTGAAGCAGTTTGCGCAGAACCTCGAGTTGGTGTATGATCATTTTGAACTGACCCGCCAACTGCCCCTGATTATGGTAAATAATCAGGGCGATTATGTGTTTGACGGCCTCACCAAAAAGCTACCGCCACCGCCGCCCAAACCCAAGCGTGCCCCGGTGCCGCACCGTCACCGCGATATTGCGCAGGTAGCCGATGCGGTACACCAGTGGCCGCAGTTCCCCGGTGGTAATGAGCATTTTTTAAAATACCTCGATAAGATGGGCGATGCGCTTGCAGCATCCTTGCCCGATGGGAAAAAGAAGGCATACGTGGTGGTAGAATTCATCGTGGACAGCGATGGCACGCCCACCAATTTTAAAATGGTGCAGGGTGTGGATGAAGAGTTCAATGATGAAGTAATTACGGTGCTGGAGCAAATGCCCGTTTGGCAGCCCGCCGTTTTAAACGACAAGCCGGTAGCCAAGAAAATCAGGCAGGGCTTTGGTATTGAAAAATCGAAGTAAAACGATAGCAAAAAGTAATAGAAAAGGGCAGTTGTTGAAGCTGCCCTTTTTTATTTGGTAGAAAATATTTTACCGCATCACTACCTGCACTGTTTCTACGGTTTGTTGTTTTAGTAAAATCTCTTTTCCGCGGGTCAGCTCTTCCAGAATCGAATCGTTGTAATGCCGGATGGTGAGCAGGTGCAGGCCTTTTCGCAGGTGCACTTCAAACAGGTGTGCGGCGCTTTGTGCAAACTGGTCGAGCTTTTCCTCCAGGTTGTCGGTAACGCACAACATGCTGATGGCAGTGATCTGCGTGAGGTTGGGTTTGAATTTTACTTGTTGAAACCATTGGCTTACCTCGCTGTTCAGCCCTTCGCTTACAAACGAAAAATCTCTTGCGGTCAACTCAATCAGTACCTGCTCTTTTTTATACACAATGATTGGCGGAAGCGAAGTTATTTTTCGGTTATGGATCACCGTTCCCTGTTCATTGGGATGGAGAAACGAACGTACGTACAGCGGAATGCCTTTGTTCTGCAACGGCTTGATGGTTTTCGGGTGAATTACCTGTGCGCCATAATACGCCATCTCAATCACTTCCCGGTAATTCAGCTCACTGATCCAAACGGCACCAGGGTACAGCTTCGGGTCGGCGTTCATTACACCTTGTACATCTTTCCAAATGGTTTGGCTTTCCGTACCCAGCAGTGAGGCAAAAACCGCAGCGGTATAGTCACTGCCTTCGCGGCCCAGCGTGGTGCTTTCGTTTTCATCGGTAGCACCAATAAAGCCCTGTGTGATCACCAGGTTGTGGACATCAAACAACGGCAGTATTTCGATTTCCACTTTTTTGCCGGTAAATGCCCAATCAATTTTTGCATCGCGGAAATTATTGTCGGTACGCATCACATCCCGAACATCTACCCAGGTGTTGCCCACGCCTTCGCAATTGAGGTAATGCGCAATTATGAGCGTCGACAGGAGCTCGCCGATGCAAACCACCTGGTCGTAGTAATAATCAAAATTGCGCACCGGCTGGTCGTGCAGCAGCCATTCCACTTCGGTAAAAAAATCACTTAGTTCGGGTAATGGCTCCGGTGTTAGTTCGGCGCACAACTGCAGGTGATCCCCTTTGATATTTTCAAAAAGCCGCAAGGCCTCATCTTTGTTGCCATTGTAAAATGCGGATACCACGGCCTCCAAAGCATTGGTGGTTTTGCCCATGGCCGAAATAACCACCAGCAGCGGTCCGTCTGTATATTGTTGTAAAATGCTCTTTACGTTACGGATGTTGCCGGCCCCGGATACGGAAGCACCGCCAAATTTAAACACCTTCATCCCTCAAAAAATTTGGTGCAAAGATGTGGCTATTTGGATCAATGTGCCCCTGCTTTGTGTCAGGCACCTAACGCAGTTTTTAATCATGTTTCGGTACGATGAATATCATCATCCGGTTTATTTACACGCTACAACGCACCTTGCAAATGAATCACGAATGGCCCTTGCTCCAGGTCGGTGGGCTTTAACACGGAAAGGTCGATATGATAGTCTGCGCCAACCTGTTTCGCGTTGAGTGCTTTTTTACTGGCTAAAATGCTGGCTTTGGTTCCTGCAGCTGGTTTGAAGTTTTTGATCACCACCTGCGGCCGGTATTGTGGCACAATGCAATACAAGCTGCTGCCATTTCGTGTGTAAAACTGCTCGATGTATGCACTGTCTTTTTGGGGCTGCACCAGCTTGCTAATGTCGTAGCCGGCCATATACGAAGGGCCTTTTTTCTCCGGTTCCTTGCCGGTGCTCCATTGCCTTGTCTGTTTCCAAGCAGTGGTGTTGAAAATGGCTGCACCATTGCCTTTCAGCCAGGCGCCAATCTCCAGCAACCGCTCCTGCATGATGACAGGGATGCGGCCGTCGGCAGTGGGCCCTATGTCGAGGAGCAGGTTGCCACCGCGGGCCACTACATCAATGAGCAGCAGGATCAGTTGTTTGCCCGTTTTATAATCATCAATCTGCTCGTTGCGGTTGTAGCCATAGGAGTGGCCGATGCCCTGGCTTTCTTCCCATACAATATCGGGGTTCATGCCCGCACCATATTCCGATGTGGTATAGGTGGCGCCAGCGTTTCGTTCCCTCGTGTTTTTGCCCCAGCGGTCGTTCACCACTACATGCTCCTTTACCGGCGATTCGTTGAACAACCATGCCAACAACTCCGGGCTGCGCCATGCAGTGTCCGAAATATCCCATTCGCCATCCGAAAAAATCACGTCGGGTTTATATTTTGTCACCAGGTCTTTGAATTGCGGGTGCATGTGTTCGGCCACATAGCGCTGCTTGTCGGAAAGCCACAATGGGTTGTACCATTCGTACAGCGAATAATAATAACCCATGCGCAAACCGGCATTGCGCACTGCACTGGTCAGGTCGCCGAGCAAGTCACGCTTAGGTGTACCCGAAACTGCGTTCCACGGCCTGCCCCAGGTACGATCGGCATCGGCATTGGGCCACAGGCAATACCCTTCGTGGTGCTTGGAGGTGAGCACCACGTATTTTGCGCCGGAGCGTTTGAATACATCAGCCCATTGCTCGGGCCGGTACAACTCCGCCTTGAAGCTTTTTTCAAAATCAGTATAAGGAAAATCAGCGCCGTAATTCTTTTGGTGAAACGCCCAGAAGTCTTTTTGCTTTTCGTACAGGCGTTGCCAGTACCATTCCGAATAAGAGTAGCCACTGTTGGGAATTACCGGCGCATAAGCAGGCACTGCATAGGTGCCCCAGTGAATGAAGATGCCGAACTTTTCCTGGTTAAACCAGGCAGGGATGCCCCGCTTATTGAGCGACTCCCAATTGGGGCTGTATTTCTGTGCAAGGCTGGCTGCATGTAGGAGCAGCATCAGGCTAAGGGCAATCAAACGTTTCATACCCTTAAGCAAAACAATTCCGGCGAGAAAAACCGAATTGCGCTAAGCTTTTTTTACACTAAAAAGTAACACCCTTGCGCTGGCCCAGGTTCTTGCGGGCAGCAATATAGTTGACCAGCAAAGCGGCCATCAAAATCAACAACCCAAAAAATTCCCGGGTGTCTTCAATCCAGGGCTTGGTGGCCTTCATGGTTTGTGCAATATTTTCCGAATCGTGTTCATTGATCCAGTCGAGCACGCCATCCTGCGTAAACAGCAGGTACACTGCATAGATACCAAACACCACGATGCCTGCGAGGTATGTGTTGCGGTAAAATTTGCCGCGGGCCGCAAGAAAACAAAGAGCCGCACCAAACAGGTAAATGGGAATCCACAACCAGGGATCAGGGTCGTTGTATTGAAGGATTGCCGAAACAAGAAATAAAAAGGCAAACAGGTAATTAAAAATGCGCAGGGCCATAAGCCAAATTAAAAAGGTTTATGCAAACAGACCAAACTTATTGCTGGCCGCTGTAATTGCCATTTAGCTACACAGTAGTTGGTGCAATTTATTCAAGCGCCATCCGGCTTTTTGTTTACAAAGCACTTTAAAATTTGTAGTCCTCACGTTCGGGATGAAATACATCGAGCAACAAACAATCGTTGATAGAGCGGCCGCCATGCGGCACGCCACCCGGAATAACTGCGGTAGTGCCCGGCTTCAAGATCATTGTGTCGTCGCCAACAGTCAGTTCAAATTCGCCTTCCAGCACATGGGCCACCTGTTCGTGCGGGTGCTGGTGCATCGCAAAGTCGAGGCCACCTTTCATTTTCCAATATGCCAGCGTCATTGTGCCGGTATGAATGGTGCGCAGTTCGGCGCCGGGCTGGGTTTCTTTAAAAGGGAGGTCTGCAATATGGATAAACGACATGCAATTGTTTTGGCAAAGGACGGCAAAACAGGCATGAATTTTAAGGCCTATCTATAAAAAAACATGAAAGACGAGAAGACACCGAAGGAAACTCGGCAGCCGCCAACTGAAGCTGCTGACCGGCAGGCATTGGAAGGCGGCAGGGGTATGGATAACAAACTGGTAGCGGCTGCACATGAGCAGGCCGATAAAGACATGGAAGCCGATGCAGAGCTTACGGCCACCAGCCCCAACGACGACCTGGATGAAGGCGAGACCGCAAGGCTGGGTGAAAACACAGACCTGATTTAATGTTGGATGGATATGCACCGGCGGGTTGAAAACGATCCGCTGCAAGCTGCAAAGCGATGCAGCCTTGCGTGCAATTTTTTTTTACTTAAAAAAATAGAAGATCATGAGCAGTGAACGACAACAAAACCGGGACAAAGAACGCAAAAGCGATGCGCAGAAAGAATACGAACGGCTGGAAAATGAAGGACGTCTTGCAGGCGATGATGCCGACAGCAATGCTGCACGGCAGGAAGCGGCAGCCAACATTGTAAATGCGCCTAGGCCCGAACGGCCGCAGCAGGATCGTGATAATGGTTTTAACGACGAAGAAGCACATCGTTCGCCAAATAAAAGCCAGACATTCAGGGTAGAGGCGCAAAACGATCGCAGCGAATCGCCAAATCCAGATTTGCTGGACGACAGCGAAGAAACCGATCGTGCACGCAATAAAGCAAACGAAGGCAGGCGATAACGTGTAGGTATGGTCAATTTTTTAAAGGGCTTAACCAGCCCTTTTTTTATGGAAATAACAAGAAACCAAGGGCTGCAAAGCACCTAATTTTGCCGATTCATTTTAATCACGCCCATGTCCATCAATATAACTGTGAGCCATATTGCACTGCAGGTAACCAACCTGCAGCGGAGTACTGATTTTTACCAAAATATAGTTGGCCTGCCACCGCTTGAAGAACCCTTTAAAATAGGCCGCCACAGCTGGTTTGCACTTGGGCGGGGCTGCCAGTTGCACCTGATTGCCGGTGCCGAACAGTTGCCCGGTTTTCATATTGATCATCACCTGGCGATGAGCACACCGCGGTTTGAAGCGTTTCTAGAAAAGCTCACAGACAATGGTGTAGCTTATTGCGATGCCCGCAAAAATTGGGGCGTGGTACATATGCGGCCCGATGGCATCCGGCAGGTTTTTTTCCAGGATCCCGACGGCTATTGGCTGGAGATGAACAACGAATTTCCGGTGCCTGTAAACCCTGTTTAACTGCAATATGAAAACAATCATTACAGCAACTTGCGCACTGCTTTTATTTGCTTCTGCCTGTGCGCCAAAAGTGGTGCAACAAGGCAAGGCATCATATTACCATAACAAGTTTAATGGTCGTAAAACTGCTTCGGGAGAAATATTCAGAAACAGGAAACGAACCGCTGCACATAAAACTTTGCCCTTTGGTACCAAGGTAACGGTAACGAACATGCGCAATGGTCGATCAGTGAAAGTGCGCATCAATGATCGGGGTCCTTTTGTGCAGGGTAGGGTCATTGATTTGTCGCGCAGGGCCGCACGAAAAATAGGGATGTTACGGGATGGTGTAACCGAAGTTGAGCTCAAGTACAGACGTCCTTAAGCAGTGCAGTGCAGCCGCGTAGAAAGCTTTTCTGTAGAGGCTTTGAGGCGATGGGCAACGCAAAGGTTGTGTGATTATTGCCCTTAATTTTTTTATGAATTGGCATGGTACTTGACAAGGGGTGTCCGGTTTTCCGGAAGCCAATTATCTTAACCATTGAATCACACACATCATGAAAAACATCCTGAAAAGCACCACCGCACTGGCACTGGCATCAGTTGCATTGTTCTCGTTTAAAAATGATTTTGCATCCGGCATCAAAGGTTCTGTTACACCGGCTGAAAGCGTAGGTACAGTTTGGGCCATCACCGGCACCGACTCGCTGAAAGCTACAGCCAACAGCGGCGCATTTTCTTTCGACGAAGTAAAGCCCGGCACTTACCAGGTAGTTGTTGAGGCTAAAGCGCCTTACAAAAACCTCGTGAAAGAAGGTGTTGTTGTTAAAGAAGGTGAGACCACTGACCTGGGTGCCCTTACCCTGGAGCAATAAACATCACGATAACTACACAAAGCCCCGGATTTTGGTTCGGGGCTTTGTTACCATCTTCGCTACGTCCGCTTTCCTGGGTTGACGATGGCACACAGCCGCCCGTTTTTAGACCTGCCTTATCCTTTACCAAACATATTGGCCCCGCTTAATTGACCGGCTATGGTGATCAATCAATGGGCTTTATTGCTACATTTGTGGCCTATGACACAAGAGCATATTAAAGATATGAGGGACCGCCTATTGGTCCTGAGGAGGTTTCTTTGACGTCGCTAACCGACGTGCAAAAATCGACAACGACCGGCAACTTTCCCTTGCGCCGGGGTTTTGGGATGACAACAGCCGTGCAACGGGCATCCTGAAAGAAATTAAGCTGAATGAATATTGGGTAAACCTTTTCGAAAGTGTTGAAAACGCTGTTGAAGACTTTGCCGTGCTGTTTGAATTCTGGAAAGAAGGAGAGGGCACGGAAGAAGATGTAAAGCAGGCTTACGAAAAAGCTATTGCCGCACTGGAAGAAGCAGAGTTTAAAAGCACGCTCAACCAGCCTGAAGATGAGTTGCCTGCAGTGCTGCAGATCAACAGCGGCGCCGGTGGCACCGAAAGCCAGGACTGGAGCGAAATGCTGGCCCGCATGTACCGCATGTACGGCGAAAAACAAGGCTGGACCGTTACCATACTCGATTGGGTGGATGGCGATGGCGCAGGCATTAAAACCTGTACCATGCAGTTTGATGGACCGTTTGCTTATGGCTTTTTAAAAGCGGAAAGCGGTGTGCACCGCCTGGTGCGTATTTCACCGTTCGATTCCAATGCCCGCAGGCATACATCATTTGCTTCGGTGTTTGTGTACCCGTTGGTGGATGCTACCATCAACATCGAGGTAAAAGACAGTGAGGTAAAAATGGAAACGGCACGCAGTGGCGGCGCCGGTGGCCAGAACGTAAACAAGGTGGAAACCAAGGTAATGCTGACGCACTTGCCAACGGGCATTGTGGTGGTGTGCCAAACGGAACGCACCCAGCTGGGCAACCGCGAAAAGGCCATGCAGATGCTGAAAAGCCGCCTGTATGAAGAAGAGCTGCGCCGACGCGAGGAAGCGAAGAATGCGGCCAACGCCAACAAGAAAAAGATCGAGTGGGGATCGCAGATCCGCAGCTATGTATTCCATCCATATAAAATGATCAAAGACCACCGCACCGATTACGAAGTTGGCAATATCCAGCCGGTGATGGATGGCGAACTCGACGGATTTATCAAAGCCTACCTGATGTCGCAGAAAGAAGAAGAGGCGAATGCGGGTAACTAAGCTGTTTCGTTTTTAGCTACATCATTTAAGTAAAAAGCAAAAGTCAAAATTCAAAAGCTGCGTTTTCGAAAATGAAATCCGCTTTTGGGTTTTGACTTTTCTATTACAGCCTTAACCCGGGCTTTGCCACCGCTGCGCACTGCATTGCCATTTAATCTTTAGGTTTGCGGAAATTTTGTTTACATGAGTCTTGGATATTTTTATTACCCGCTGCCTACCAACGAGCCAGTGCTGGGGTATGCCCCCGGCTCTGCCGAAAGAAAAGCATTACAAAAAACCATTGCACAGTTAAAATCGGAACAGGTAGATATTCCCATGTTTATAGGAGGTGAAGAAGTGCGTACCGGTAACAAGGTAAGCATGCATCCGCCCCACGAAAAAGCACACACTTTAGGGCACTATCATGCAGGCGATGAAAGCCATGTGCGCCAGGCCATCGATGCAGCACTGGCTGCAAAAGATGCGTGGGCTGCCATGAGCTGGGAGGCTAGGGCCAATATTTTTCTGCGTGCCGCCGACCTTATTGCATCCAAGTACCGTTATCATATGAATGGCACCACTATGTTGGGCCAAAGCAAAAATGCATTCCAGGCCGAGATTGATGCAGCCTGCGAACTGATCGATTTTTTGCGGTTCAATGTGCACTACCTGAGTGAAATTTACCAGCAACAGCCCATTTCCGGTGCCGGCATGCACAACCGGCTGGAGTGGCGTCCGCTGGAGGGTTTTGTGCTGGCTGTTACGCCATTTAATTTTACTGCCATTGGTGGCAACCTGCCTACATCAGCGGCACTGTGTGGCAACGTGGTAGTATGGAAACCTGCACATACGCAAGTGTATTCTGCGCAAATGTTCATGCGCATTTTAAAAGAAGCTGGTTTGCCCGATGGCGTCATCAACCTGATTTATGTGGATGGCCCAACGCTGGGTAAGGTGTGCTTTGGTCACCGCGAATTTGCAGGTGTACACTTCACTGGTTCTACCGGTGTGTTCAACCAAATGTGGAAGACCATTGGTGAAAATGTTGGTGGCTATCGTTCGTACCCACGCATTGTGGGCGAAACTGGCGGAAAAGATTTTGTGGTAGCGCATAAAAGTGCACACCCTGAAGTAGTGGCTACAGCCTTGTTGCGTGGTGCATTTGAATACCAGGGACAAAAATGTTCTGCTGCTTCCCGCGCATACATTCCATCGAACATTGCAGCCGAAGTAAAGCGTTTGCTGGTTGAAGGAATCGATTCATTTAAAATGGGATCGGTTGAAGATTTCGGCAACTTTATTAATGCGGTGATTGACGAACGCAGCTTTGATAAAATTGCACAATACATCGACAATGCAAAAGGTGCAAAAGATGCAGAGATCATTGCCGGCGGCACTTACGATAAATCAAAGGGATATTTTATACAGCCAACTGTTATCGAAGCAAAAGATCCAAAGTACATCACTATGTGCGAAGAAATTTTTGGCCCGGTATTAACAATATATGTGTACGATGAAGCAGCGTGGGAAGAAACATTGGAGCTGGTTGATCAAACCTCTCCATATGCACTGACCGGGGCAGTAATTGCACAAGACCGTTATGCTGTGGAAATTGCCACCAACAAGTTGCGCAACGCTGCAGGTAATTTTTACATCAATGACAAACCCACTGGTGCAGTAGTAGGCCAGCAGCCTTTTGGCGGGGCCCGTGCATCAGGCACCAACGATAAAGCAGGCTCGCAACTGAACCTGTACCGTTGGCTCAGTGCTCGCACCATTAAGGAAACGTTTGTACCACCAACGGATTACCGCTACCCGTTTTTACTGGGCGAAAGCGAGGGTATTTGATGCTTTCAGCAAAAACATGCATCAGGTAACGTTGCATTTTTTACTTAAATTGAATAATAACAATGGCTGCCAGATGGCGGCCATTGTTATTATCTGTTTTATGTGGGCAAACAATAAACGCTTACTTCATCAATTACAATACGCTACACCTAAAAGAAGATAATTATGCGCTGTTGAGTTTTCCACAAAATTGTTCCCATGTTTAAACTGGTATTCTGTTTGCAAAACGATTGGCAAAATGCTCATCATGAAAAAGATCAGTTTATTCCTCATGGGAATAGTATCCGTTTTTACCCTTTCGGCGCAAACTAAGCCACACCTGGCTGTAAAAGGTGGCCTCAACATTGCTTCTTTAAATTTAGAAAACAACGAGAACACCGATTCGAAACTGGGTGTACACCTCGGGCTTACGGCACATGTGCACCTGGCTCGTCAATGGGCTGTGCAACCGGAGCTTTTATACTCGCAGGAAGGCGGCACACTTACCCGCATCAATGGCAACAATAAAGTAAAAGTGAAGAACGATTACATCAACGTTCCACTGATGCTGCAATACATGTTCGATAATGGTTTTAGAATTGAAGCCGGTCCGCAAATTGGCTTCCTCGTTAGCTCGAAATTAAAAGACCAAAACGGTGAAGAGGAAAATTCAAAAGACGATTTTAAAACAACCAATGCATCACTTGGTTTTGGTTTAAACTACCTCTCGTATTCCGGCCTGGGCGTTGGTGGTCGTTACAACCTTGGGCTGTCGGATGTAACAACAGGACCGGGTAAAGGAACACAAAACAATTTCCAGATCTCATTGTTCTATATGTTGGATCCTGCTCACAAAGCAAAATCCAGATAAGTCGATCGAAGCCGAAGCTTGAATACATGATCTATTTTTGACGTTTAAGCTGACGCAACAACACCTAACCTATACACCCTTTTTTAAATTGTACGAATAGAAAAACACCATTATGAAAAAAATCCATTTTTTGGCGATGGCGCTGGCTGTCGGTATCTCGGCAAGTGCGCAGAATGACCCGCAATTACGTACCCCAATGGAAGTGAAACCGCGCTTTGGCATCAAGGCTGGTATCAACTCTGCCCGCTTGGAAATTAAAGATGCAGGCAGTGCCAACAGCGGCATGAACAACAATGCAAAAACTTCGCTGCATGCAGGCTTTTTTTACAACATCCCTGTTGCTGGCGCATTCCGCATCCAGCCCGAGATCTTGTACAACATCCAGGGTTCTAAAACATCACCCATGGCATCGGCCGATCCAAACCTTGCCGGTTTGAACGAGTTCGATTTCCATTATGTATCGGTGCCCCTGATGCTGCAATTGGCTTCACCAAGCGGCTTTATGATTGAAGCCGGCCCGCAGTTCAGCTATCTTTCAAGTGCCAATGCCGATCGAAATGCAGGTGGCGAGGTAAACCTAAAAGACCGCGACTATGTTAAGAAAACCGACTTCTCCTTAGCTGGTGGCGTAGGTTACCTGTCGCGTATTGGTTTGGGTGTTAATGCCCGTTATGTGTACGGATTTACCAATGTTTGGAACAACGAAGATTCTCCTTCTTCAGCCAATATGGACTTCCGCAACCGTGTGCTGCAGGTAGGTCTTACCTATCATTTTGGCGCAGCCAAATAAGTACATGACTATATGATATAAGCAAATAATGAAAGCTGGGAACTTTGCGGCTTTCATTATTTATCAAACAGCTGTTGCGCTGCTTTGCCTATTTTTATCCCAAATTTTTGGGTTTGAAAACCATCCTGAATCATCAGCAAATTACCCTGGCCATCAGGCGGCTGGCCAACCAGGTGTTAGAAAATCATGTGGACAGTAAAAGCAGCGTGCTGATTGGCATTCAGCCGCGTGGCGTGTACCTGTCCGACCGGCTGTATGAAGCCATTTCGAAGGAAACAACTACGCCGCCCGACTACGGCAAACTCGATATTACATTTTACCGCGATGACCTGCGCAAAGGCATCCATGTACCCAATCATACCGATATTCCATTTTCCATTGAAGGAAAAAAAGTGGTGCTGGTGGATGATGTGTTGTACACCGGCCGCACCATCCGCGCTGCGTTGGATGCATTGATGGATTTTGGCCGCCCCGAGAAAGTGGAGTTGTTGGTGCTGGTGGATCGGCGCTACAGCCGGCAATTGCCTATTCAGCCCGACTACACCGGCAAAACGATCGACTCGATTGTGTCGCAGCGGGTAAAAGTAGTGTGGAATGAAGACGGTAAAGATGAAGTGGTGCTGATGGATTGAGCTGAGTCGGAAGACGGAAGTTCGATGTCCGAAGATGGATTCAACGAACGGAAAAGGGTAGATGGGGAGTGGTTGATGGTGCGAATTGAATTGTACAGTTTTTATTTTCCAAACTTTTATGCCGCTTCGCGTAGTGCGCTTTAGTGTAAACAAAACCCAACCTCATTTTTAATTATGCCATTCAAATGGTATCAATAGGAGTTAGTACTTGTCTTCGGACTTCGGACTTCGTTCCTCAGACTTTCCTACTTATTCTTGTTTCCTATAACTTTGGCCTTTAATGACGCTTTCCACTCGACACCTGCTTGGTATCAAAGACCTGACGGCACAGGACATCTCGCTTATTTTACAAACAGCTCAGGAGTTCAAGGAAGTTTTACAGCGACCCATTAAAAAAGTTCCTTCCCTCCGCGATGTAACCATCGTCAATCTTTTCTTCGAAAATTCTACGCGGACCCGCATTTCATTTGAGCTCGCCGAAAAAAGACTTTCGGCCGATACCGTCAATTTTACCGCATCTGGTTCTTCGGTTTCAAAAGGCGAAACGCTTTTGGATACCGTCAACAATATTTTGTCCATGAAAGTGGATATGGTGGTGATGCGGCACAGCGCCTCTGGTGCGCCGCATTTTTTGGCCAAACATATCCCGGCCGCCATCATTAACGCCGGCGACGGCATTAATGAGCACCCCACGCAGGCCCTGCTCGATGCACTTTCCATTAAAGAAAAACACGGCACGCTGGAAGGCGTTAAGGTGGCCATCATCGGCGACATCATGCACAGCCGGGTGGCGCAAAGCAATTTGTACCTGCTCAACAAAATGGGCGCAGAGGTAACAGTTTGCGGTCCGCCCACACTCATTCCCAAATACCTCTCTGAAGCATTTGGCGTACGCGTTGAATACAACCTCCGAAAAGCCCTCGAATGGTGCGATGTGGCCAATGTGCTGCGCATTCAATTAGAGCGGCAAAATCAGGTGTTATTTTCGTCGCTGCGCGAATATAACTTGGCCTATGGCATCAGCCGGCGGCTGCTGGAGAGTTTGCCCAAGCCCATCACCATCATGCACCCGGGGCCCATCAACCGCGGCGTGGAACTGGACAGCGATGTAGCCAACTCCGATCAAAGCATCATTTTACAACAGGTGGAAAACGGCGTTGCGGTGCGTATGGCTGCGTTGTACCTGCTTTCCAACCGGCAGAACGCATAATTTTTACACAGTATGGAACGTATTTGCCTTTTTCCCGGCACCTTCGACCCTGTTACTTTTGGCCACATCGACATTATGGAACGTGCCCTGCCGCTATTTGATAAGCTGGTGATCGGCATTGGCGTAAACGCCAGCAAAGCACCCATGTTTGCGCCGGAGCTGCGTGCTGCCTGGGTACGGGAAATTTTTGCAAACAATCCAAAAGTGGACACGATCATTTACGAAGGCCTGACGGTGGATTGCTGCAAGGAAGTGGCGGCCAATTATATTTTACGCGGCATTAGGTATGTAAACGATTTTGAATACGAAAAGGCCATTGCCGATATGAACCGCAGCCTAGACGGCGGCATTGAAACCATTTTCCTGACCTGCCTGCCGAAGTACACTTCCGTAGCGTCTACGCTGGTGCGGGATGTAATCCGCCACGGCGGTGATGTGGGCCAGTTTGTGCCCGAACCTGTGTTGCGCAGCATCAGGCAGCCACAGCCGAAAATTGCCTGAACTATAGCTTAAAAACGTTTTTATGGACAAGAATGGCGCTGTACCACAGCGCCATTCTTGTTTTGCCAGTTCATGCAGCACCTGTCAAAGGCAGCACTTGTTTCTGGACATCGCTGCTAGCGTATAGAAGCGATGGTGATGTGCCGAGTTTAATTTTGCTATTGCCCAAGCATTGGCTTCACCAATCGTAACACACCAGCAACGCTACGGTGTGCACCTTGGATATAGGGTTCCAAGTCAACTGGCTTTACCCAAATCGCTTCCTGAATATCTTCCTCTGTTTGTGGCTGCAGGTTGGCTTGCTGCGGCGCCTGCATCAGGTACCAATGTGATTCTTTTAAAATATGTTGGCCATTTTGGTGGTAAGTATGGTAGGTGCGGCAGAGTGGCTGCTTCAGTTCAATGCCGTTGAGCCCGGTTTCTTCCCCCACTTCCCGCACGGCGCATTGTTCCAGGTCTTCACCGTCGTCCAATTTACCTTTAGGCAGGTCCCATTTTCCTTTCCGAAAAATCAGCAGCAAGTTACCCTCCTCCGAAATAACGAGCCCGCCAGCGGCCTCAATAAACTGGAAGTGGTGTTTTAAAGCTTCCAGGCCCGCTTGCGGATCGGCACATACCAGCATGCCGCCATCGGTGGCCGGAAGGGCCATATCGGCAATTAATTGCTGCAGGGCATCGGTATCGGTGCTGTGCCCCACCACGAAGTGCTCAAAATAAGTCTGGGCAGGTTCCATATCGCTGATCGTCAGCGGTTTATTGTCAAAATAAATGGTCAGGTTCATGCGCAAATGTAGCGGCTTTGGGTGCACGGGCCACAAACCGCGGTTCAAGGTTATAAACCTGCTGCGCCCAAATATCGTGGCACTTAACTTCGCGATATGACAGACGCAGTTGTAACCGCCGAAAAATTGCTGCAGATCGATGCAGTTAAATTAAGTCCTGCCGAGCCGTTTACATGGGCAAGCGGCTGGAAAAGCCCCATTTATTGCGACAACCGCAGGGTGCTTTCGTTTCCTTATGTCCGCGATTTCATCAAAAGTGAGCTGTGCAATGTAGCCTTTGAACAGTTCCCTGACGCCGATTATATCGTAGGTGTGGCCACGGCCGGTATTTCCTGGGGCGCTATGGTGGCCGACCAGTTGAAGCTGCCTTTTATTTATGTACGGCCAAAGCCAAAGGAACATGGTCTGGGCAACCAGATCGAAGGATTTTTTGAACCAGGCCGGAAGGCTGTGGTGATCGAAGATTTGGTGTCGACCGGGAAAAGCAGTTTGCAAGTAGTTGACGTGCTGCGCGGAGCAGGTTTGGAGGTAAAGGGCATGATCTCGATTTTCAATTACGGCTTTGACGCGGGAAAAGAAGCATTTGATCGGGCAGGGGTGTCACTGCATTCGTTAACCGACTATCCGACGCTGCTTGAACTGGCCCGGCACCGCGGACAAATTGGGGAGGAGCAGCTGGAAGTTTTGTTAAAGTGGCGGCAGGATCCGGCGAATTGGAGCGGCGTGAATTAAATTAGCATGAAAATCTGACAGAATGAAAAAGCTATTGTTTTTACTGGTCGCCGCCTTCGCATTTGCGGCCTCGCATGCACAGACCAAGCCAATGGTGACCAAAAAAATCAGCACGCCGTCGGTTCAATGCGGCATGTGCAAAAACAAGATTGAAACCTACCTGAAGCGTTACGACGGCATCAGTATGGTGACGGTTAACGTAAAGAAAAAGGAAACTACCGTTAAGTACATTACCGACCGGATTAATGAGGAAGAGGTAAAAACTGCCATTGCAAATGCAGGGTATGACGCCGACGATGTGAGTGCAAATCCAGACTCATATAAAAAACTTCCTGCCTGTTGCAAAAAGCCGGAAGACGGAGGCGGGATGTAAAAAACGCAATCGAATGAACATATAAAAAAAGCAGCCATATGGCTGCTTTTTTTATAGCTTAATGTCAACCCGGTGCCTTCCCTGGTAATTTATGTCCCGGGTAATGTAGACGCCTGCCTTTCCCACCCGCACAGATCCAGCCGCTTTTACCTCAACTTCCTTATTTAAAGCGTCCCGAACATTCAACTGCAACGCCTTTGCAATTGGAATGGCTCCAATAAGCGGTATCGAAAAATCTGCCTTTTTGTCGACAGCCACATCCTCAGGCTGGGTGAATTTACCCATGTATACCGAATCCAGATACACATCTACCACTGCCTCTTTGACAGTGACGCCAAAATTGTTCGGATTATAGTACGTGACATTTAGGCCGATATCCACCTGTTGGAAATCAATCTTCTTCACCTTAAATGACCCAACACTGCGGAACTGGGGTGCTTCCACCTTAGAACAGGAGGTAAGTAATACGGTAACGGCCACCGCTGCCAAGCTTGTTCTGACTATCTGCATAATGGATCATTTCAAAAACCGTGCAGGGCTGAAATAGCCCACCGAAATTCCTGACAATCAATGCTAAAAAAAATAGTAACGTGCCACTGCGCAATAGCGGCATTTAAACTATCATTTTTAGTTAAGATGTTTTATCTATATAATTCTTTTATAACGGATTACAATATTTATATACTATTAATTATTGAATTTTGTCGTCTGATTAAAAGGTAGCTAAACTGGTGAATTGAACAACTGGAAAAAATCGAGATTGTCGGTTAACGTGACTGATATTCAATGAAATATAAAATTTTGGGTTTTAAAAACTTTAGTTGTTCCAAAATCGCTATAAAATATTAATATGATAATCTTGGATTTTTCGATTTTTGGCAGGAATTGACTCAAGGTGAGGTTGGTGTTTGAAATAAATTTTTAGCGCCTGAAATAGCATCTTTTTTCAGCCGGGCTCTATTCCAATAATTCAGTCTGTGTTTACAACAGAGTTTTTGTGTCTGACATTTTCACTGAATTTGTTGAGTGTTCACACTGAGTCGAAAAGGTTAAGAGCTTCGAGTGATGCCGCCAATATGACTGGTTATATCGTGGTGTATCGGAAAATGCTCGGTTCGGTCAGAAGTGATTTAAACTGCAATAATGTCGCGAATTGATTTTAGCCAACTTTCCCTGCGCCAAGTAAATGAGGAGTTTGGTGAGCCAATAGTTTTTTGAAAAACTAGATACAATGCATCCTTTAACATGAACGTTGATTTATGGCGGGTAAATAAAAACGACGTGGAAACCGGAGGGGTGATTAGTTTTCTACTAATGGTGAATTCAAATATGTGAGATTATTCGCTTCGCGGCGGGAAGATGTTCGCATTGTGAGCTGGTGAAGTTTTCCAGCTGAATAGGAGCGACAGCGTGTGTGTAAATACCCGCTTATAGCAGAGCAATTTTTACCAGTAGTTTGGTTAATCAACAAGAAAGGATCGGTTTTTTGGCTAAAAGCGCTCTAGCTAGTACAAATTGGTAAGGCATTTATATGCCAATTTGCAGAAATTATAAAGCATGGGGAAGAGCCGAGAAGAGCTGTCCGAATCGGCCGTAATTGGTTTAAACAGCAGCTGAGAACTGAATTCAACTTCATGGCTGCGCAAAAAAAGCCCTCCCCAAAATGGGAGGGCCTTTTTATAATTTTACAACGCCTACGGTAAAAATGTCAGTATCTACAACTTCACTACTGGGCGCTTTTGAACCGACAAAAGGCTGTCCCTGGTCTGGCGGATCTGGCAACGAATCTGTTCGATCTCTGCCCAGCTAAGATCGGGTAGGGCCAGGGCGGCAGATGCTTTTTCAGCTCCCTCAAGCTGTACCAATAGGGCATTATACACCTGGATCAGGCTGTCTTGTTTGATCTTCGCCTCGGCTGATTTGAGATACACTTGCAGCTTGTCGAGGTCGGTTTGGTGGTAATTCTGCGTCAGGTTTTGCTGCATCCGTTCCCAGTTGATGCGGCTCATCTCCGCATTGTACTGCTGCTGCACTTCCATTTTTTCTGCCTCGGTCAGGCCATCGGCCATTTCTTTTTCCAGCTTTTTCCATTCATAAACCGGTAGTACTTTTTTGGTGCTGCTGATCACGTCCTCCACTTTTTGCTGCTCGTCGGCCGACAAAACCGGCATTGCCACTTCAGTTTCGGCTACTTGTATATAGGCCGGATCGGGCAGGGGGGCAGCGGGTGGCGCCCCGAACATTTCCGCTTCGGCAGGTGCCTCCGGTTCCGGCTGATCAACTACCGTCGTCACAACTTCACTGTGTACAACAGTGGTTGTTGTGGTTTGTGCCGGCGTTTCATATTCTGTAAAGGCAATTTGCAGTGGGTTGGCCATCCGGGTAACTGCTTCCAGCACGTTACTATCTCCGACTGTTTTGCCGGCAATAAAAAGGGAATGCAGTGCCAGAATGCACAACATGGAAGCCAACAGCCCCGTGAGGTGCTGCATTTTCAACACCGGGCGGGCCTGTTGCATGCCCAGTATTTCCTGGATCCGTTGAAACAGCGGGCTCTTTCCGGCTGCACCCATTGCCAGGGCAAGTTGCCCCTGTTTTGTTTTTTCGAGCTGCAGCAGGGCAGAGGCATAAGCTACCCGGTCGTAATCAAACTGCAGCACCAGGTTGTCGCAGCTTCTTTCGCGGCTGGTTTCTGCAGCCTGAACAAAAAGCCGGATAAATGGATTAAAATAAAGCAGGGTTTGCGCCACGGTGATGGCGATATTGAACACAAAATCAAAGCGGCGGATATGTGCCAGTTCGTGCAGGAGGATGGCCTCGGCCTGCCGGATGCTGAGCTGGTTAAAAGAAGCTACCGGCAACAGAATCAGCGGTTTTACAAAACCAATGGTAACGGGTGAATTAACCAACGCCGACAAATACACGCCAACAGGTTTGCGCAGGCCCAAGTGGCCGCTTATTTTTTGTACAAAAACCCGGTACTGAACCGGCGCTTTGCCCAGGTGGCTCCGGCGCAACTTGCGCAGAAACCGCCAATTTTGAAACAACCTTGCGGCCGGGATTACCAGCAGCAGGAGGTAAGCAACAGAGGCGGCGGTCAGCACCGCGGGCAGCCAACCACTATTGGTTTCGTTGATCAGCAGCGGGTTGAACAGGAGTTTGCTGCCCGCCTGCAGGTATACCCAAAATGATGCGGCAAAACTAACCACACCCAAACCTATGCCCAAGGCGGCAAGCCTGAATTGCCTGCCCGCCGAAAGTGAACCGTATCTGCAGGCCAGCACATACCCGCACCACAACAACCCAACCTGCCACAAACTGTTCAGCGTAGCCCATCCAAGGGCCTGCAACAATGCCGATTGGCTGAATGCAGTCATGTTAGTTTTTTTTGAGGTTATCCAAAAGCGCTTGAATTTTTTCCAGTTCTTCGGGTGTGGCCTTTGTTTCGGAAGTGCCCAGTGCCTGTAGCACCAATTGGGTGGAGGAGCCTCCGAACAGCGAATCGATCATTTTACCCAAAATGTGCTTTTGGGTTTTTTCCTTATTTACCGACGCCTGGTAAATGTGGGTGCGCATGCTTTCATCGCGTTTTACCAGGCCTTTTTCATGCATGATCTGCATGAGTTTAAGCGTGGTGGTGTATCCTACGTCCTTGGTTTTGCTTAAACCCTCATGAACATCCCGCACTGTGGCCAAACCCCGCTCCCAGAGAATTTGCAAAATTTCCAGCTCGCTTTCCGTTGGTTTAATGTATTTGGTCATAACCTGAATATTTGCTCTACGAATATACGATTAGCTTCGTATAAAGGTTACACCAAAATTGGATTAATTTTTATTTAACACGGTCAAATGCCTGGTGGTGGCGGTTTTTTACATTGAAGGCGGTGCTTGGAGTTTCCTGCTGCGCTTCCTTAATATTAATACCGTCATCTTTTGCCGCAGGAGGTTGTAGCAAATACCGGATGCCTTTAGCCAGCGAACCGGCATTTTTTGCGCCGGCAAACAATTCGCCCCATGTTTTAAAAGCCACCACAAATGGGTTGAACGAACCAATATTTTGCGTAAGCCCATATGTGGGCCGTTCTTCTTCGGGTTGAAAAGTGCCGAACAGCCGATCCCAAATGATAAGGATGCCGCCGTGGTTTTTATCCAAATATTTGGGGTTGCTGCCGTGGTGCACCCGGTGGTGCGATGGTGTATTTAAAATAAGCTCGAGTGGCTGAGGTAGCTGGTGCACCAGCTCGGTGTGGATCCAAAACTGGTAAATCAAACTGATTTGTTGCATGAACAGCACCCAGATGGGATGGAAGCCTGCCAGCGGCATCCAGGCCCAGAACAAGAACGAACCGGTTAGGTTGCCGGTCCAGGTTTGGCGCAGCGCCGCCGCCAGGTTGTAATGCTGCGAGGAGTGGTGCACCACATGCGAGGCCCAAAACCAAGCCACGCAGTGCGAGGTACGGTGAAACCAGTAGTAGGAAAAATCGTCGGCAAAAAATAATAGCACCCAATACCACCAGGTATCTGCCTCCAGGTTGAACAGCCGGAACTGGTATAAAAAAGTAAAGAGGCCAAAGATGAGGGCTTTGGTGATGAATCCGGTGAGCACATTGCCGATGCCCAGCGTCAGGCTGCTCCATGTGTCGCGGGTTTCGTACAGGCCCCTGTTCTCCCGCCACGACAGGTAGGCTTCAATGGAAAGCAACACCACGAAAAATGGGATGGCGTAATAAAGAATGGCAGGCGGCATATCTAAATGTAAACATTTGCCTGGGGCGAAAGAAGCGATGCTTGATAAAAGGTGCATCTGCATTGACACTGCTGCAATACCATTTCCCCGAAACTTTTTTGCCCACCGAATACCGCCGGGTTAGATATTCTCTGTTTAAAACAAAAGGCACGAGTAGCATAGTATTTGTTTCCCCACCTGCTTATGGGCATGTTGCCCCTTATTTCAATCGCTAACCTTTTTTTTTTTAAAAAACACACAGTATGAAAAATTTGCTGGCCTTTGGCGGACTGGCGCTGACCCTTTTATTTACTGCTTGCACCAAAGATGAAAACGACGACAACCTGACGGCTCAGGACAAAGCTTTTGTGCGGGACATTACCTTATCTAACCGCAGCGAAATTTCTTTGGCCAACCTGGCCCTGGCAAAAGCGACTGATGTGTCGGTGCGCAATTTTGCCGAAATGATGATCACCGACCACACCATGGCCGAAACCCAGATGACCGAGATTGCCAACAACATTGGCGTGAGCCGGCCGTCCGATTCGCTCAATGCAATGGCGGCTTCGCTGATGCCGGTGCTGATGGGCTTGAGCGGAAAAAGTTTTGATTCGGCGTACATCGTAACACAAATTCCTGCGCATGATATGGCCCGCAGTATAACGCAGGAGGAAATCCGCAGCGGCAACAATGAGCAGTTGCGCAACTATGGACAAACCATGTTGCCCAAAATTCAAATGCACCTGACCATGGCTGATACGATTGCTAAACGGATCCGTTAACTTTTTAGGTAATTAGTAAAAGAAATGGCCGTGGTTCGCTTTGAACCCGGCCTTTTCTTTTGTAGTCCCTTTTTATAAAAATGAACCCCGATACACCATTGCTGCAGCAATGAATGAACGGTTACAGCAGCATTCTTTTAAACCGGTTTACCGCTGGTTTGTTTTAACTTTCTTGTCATCAACAACAGGTTATGGAATACTATCAACAACCAGTAGCCGAAGTTTTCCGTTCGCTCAACAGCACTGAAAAAGGGCTGACAGAAGCGGCTGCCACACAGGCGCAGGAGCAATGGGGGCCCAACGAAATACAGTCGGCAAAAGGCAAAACCGTATGGGGTATTTTGCTCAACCAGTTCAAGGACTTTATGATCCTTGTGTTGTTGGTGGCGGCTGTTATTTCCGGCTTCATGGGCGAACTGGTAGATACTATTGCAATCGTTGTCATTGTTTTGGTAAATGCGGTGCTGGGTTTTGTGCAGGAGTTCCGCGCCGAAAAAGCCATGCAGGCGCTAAAGCAAATGGCGGTGGCTAATGCACGGATCATGCGCGAAGGCGTGGTGGGCACGCGGCCTGCGGTAGGATTGGTACCCGGCGATGTAGTGTTGCTCGAAGCCGGCGATATTGTGCCGGCCGACTTGCGGCTGTTTGAAGCCAATGCACTGAAAGCCGAAGAGGCGTCGCTTACCGGAGAATCGGCGCCGGTTGATAAAAAAACAGACGCACTTACTGAAGAATCTTTGCCCTTAGGCGACCGGGCAAACATGGCTTATAAAAGTACACTCGTCACTTTCGGCAAAGGCCGTGGGGTGGTGGTGGCCACCGGCATGAATACTGAATTGGGGCGCATTGCCACCATGCTTGATGAAGCCGAAGTAGCCACGCCGCTGCAACGCCGCCTTTCACAACTGGGCAAACGGCTGGCCCTGATCGTGCTCATTATTTGCGCCATTGTTTTTGCATTTGGCTTGCTGCGCGGCGAACGCCCCGTATTGATGTTGCTCACCGCTATTTCGCTGGCGGTGGCTGCTATCCCGGAGGCGCTGCCCTCGCTGGTGTCTATTACATTGGCGTTGGGTGCACGCCGTATGGCCGGTCAAAAAGCACTGGTACGCAACCTGCCCGCTGTGGAAACCCTGGGCTCGGTTACATATATCTGTTCCGATAAAACCGGCACCCTCACGGAAAACCGCATGACGGTGGAAAAAGTTTTTGCACGTGGCGAAATATGGAATGAGCAAACTTGGGCTGAAGCTTTCAAAGACCCAGATCAACAAGGCCTGTTGCAGGCGATGGCATTAAACAACAACGTGGAGCCAAACAAGGAGGGCGGCCTCACCGGCGACCCTACTGAAATTGCATTGTACAACCTAGCTAGCCAATTGGGTGTAACCCGGCAACAGGCCCTGGAGCAATTTCCCATCAGCGCCGAAATTCCTTTTGACTCCGACCGGAAATTAATGACCACCATCCACCGCACCGACGATGGTTATTGGTTGATCACAAAAGGAGCGGTGGATGTGTTGCTCGAGCGGGTTAGCGGCATCAGTGATGGTGACCGCGAACAATACCAGCAGGTAAATGAACAGATGTCGGGCGACGGGCTGCGGGTGCTGGGTTTTGCCGAAAAAAAATTAGCGCAATTGCCCGACCGCTTAGATGCCGATACCGTGGAGCAGGACCTGCAATTGATCGGACTTGCCGGCATCATTGATCCGCCGCGTGAAGAAGCAAAAGCAGCGATTGCCGAGTGCCGCAAAGCTGGCATCAGGCCCATGATGATCACCGGCGATCACCCACTCACAGCCCGCAATATTGCCGAACGACTGGGCATGGTGGAGCCCGGCGGCCGTGCACTTTCGGGATCTGAGCTGAGCAAAATGTCGGAAGAAGAATTTGCTAAAACAGTGCCGCAGGTATTTGTGTATGCACGGGTGTCGCCGGAGCAAAAACTCAATATTGTAAAAGCACTGCAAGCGGCCGGGCAGTTTGTAGCCATGACCGGCGATGGCGTGAACGATGCACCATCGTTGAAGCGCTCCGACATTGGTGTGGCCATGGGCATCACCGGCACCGATGTTTCCAAAGAAGCAGCCGATCTTATTTTACTCGATGACAATTTTGCCACCATTGTTAAAGCAGTGCGTAGTGGCCGCCGCATTTACGATAATATCCGCAAGTTTATCAAGTATGCCATGACCGGCAACACCGGTGAGATCTGGGTGATTTTTCTTGCGCCGTTTTTCGGTTTACCTATACCGTTATTACCCGTGCATATATTATGGGTAAACCTGGTTACTGATGGCTTGCCCGGTTTGGCGCTGGCGATGGAGCCCGCCGAAAAAGACATTATGAACCGGCCACCGCGCCATCCAAAAGAAAGTGTTTTTGCAGGCGGCCTCGGCGTGCATATTATTTGGGTGGGCTTGTTGCTTGGCTTTGTTTCTATCTTTACACAATACCTGTACATCGATTCTTCGAAATGGCAAACGATGGTGTTTACCGTGTTGTGCTTTAGCCAGATGGGGCATGTGTTTGCCATCCGCTCCGACAGGGAATCACTTTTTTCGCAGGGCATTTTTTCCAACAAAGCCTTGCTGGGTGCGGTATTGCTTACGTTGTTGTTGCAACTGGCCGTTATATATGTGCCGTGGCTGCAACCTATTTTCCGCACACAAGCGCTTACCCTTTCCGAGCTGGGCATAGCAGTAGGTCTCTCCTCAATTGTATTTATAGCCGTTGAAATTGAAAAGATTTTAAAGCGCAAAAAAAGGCCGCTGCCAAAAGCCGCATAAATATTAATAAGCCACCTGAACTTAGTCAATGCAAAGGGCCCCTTCGTTGCGTTAAATTGTAGGGTGTAAAAAGATTGTTTGTAGTTGTCGCTGTTGCGGTCCCGGTTTTGCTACAGCATGAAGCCGTAATTGACGTAAACATAAACAGGTCTTGATACACTGGCATGCCCCGGCACTGCTGCATTTTTTATTCAAAACATTGCGCCCATGTTTCCCATTGTAACCATCACGTTCAGTCCATGCATTGATAAAAGCACCACGGTGCCCGCCATGATACCAGAGAAAAAACTGCGTTGTTCGCAACCGCGTTACGAGCCCGGTGGCGGCGGCATCAACATAGCGCGGGCCATCAAACAACTGGGCGGCGAAGCCCTGGCTGTTTACCCGGCTGGTGGCTATACCGGAAAATTTCTACAGGAGTTGCTCGAAGGCGAGGGCATTCCGCAGCAGGTGGTGTCGGTATCGGGGGCAACACGCGAAAACCTGATTGTGGTGGATGATTCCACCAACGGGCAGTTTCGTTTTGGCTTGCCCGGAACACCCATCACCGATGTGGAACTGTACCAGTTGATGGAAGCAATTGAAAACCTCGAAGGCTTAAGATACCTGGTGGCCAGTGGAAGCCTTCCGCCCGGCGTGCCGCTCGATATTTTTGCCCGGCTGGCGGCCATTGCCAAACAAAAAGGCGCCCGCTTTATCGCAGATACTTCGGGCGAAGCGTTGAAACGTGCCGCAAGCGAAGGCGTTTTTTTACTAAAACCAAACATTGCCGAACTGAGTTCGCTGGTGGGTAAAGAGGAGATCCACATGGAGCGGGTAGATGATGTGGCCCGCGAAATTATTGCCCGTGGCGAATGCGAATTGGTGGCCGTTTCGATGGGCCCCTCAGGCGCAGTGCTGGTGAGTGCCGATGAAGTGGTGATGGTAACGCCGCCGCCTGTGCGCAAATTGAGCACCGTTGGCGCCGGCGACAGTATGGTGGCGGCGATGGTGTTGGCGTTGTTCCAGGGAAAATCGAACCAGGAGATATTAAGCCTGGGCGTTGCTGCAGGCACCGCCGCAACAATGAATCCCGGCACCGAGTTGTGTCACAAAGAAGACGTGGACCGGCTGCTCCCCAAACTTCGGGTTCAGACGATGGCGGAATTATAGGATGAGCTTCCAATTGAAAAGGCAAAAGTCAAAACCAGCAAAAGAAACACTGCTGCGCATTATGACTTTTGCCTTTTCAATTTTTTATTCAATAAAAAAGCCCCCGCTTGGCGCAGGGGCGTGGTTGTTCTTCTCACAAAGCAGAAATCATTTATAGAGCGCCGTTGATGCGGCTGTTGTTTTTGTTGATTCTGCTTTATTAGACCAACTGCGTTCTGCTTTCGCTGCACCGGTCTCTGAATTATTTTTTGTATTAAATGTAATGGCCAGCGTTGGGGCAATAACCAGCGAAACAATCGACATCAGTTTGATGAGGATATTCATCGACGGGCCGGAGGTATCTTTAAATGGATCCCCCACGGTATCACCCGTTACTGAAGCTTTGTGCGGATCAGAACCTTTGTAATATTTTTGCCCGTTGATGTCTACGCCTTTTTCAAAGCTCTTTTTGGCATTGTCCCAGGCACCGCCGGCATTGTTTTGAAACATACCCATCAGTACACCGCTTACCGTAGCACCGGCCAAAAATCCGCCCAGCGCTTCGGGGCCCATCAAAAAGCCCACAATGATTGGCGATACGATGGCAATGGCACCGGGCAGCATCATTTTTTTAATGGAAGCTTCGGTGGAAATGGCCACGCATTTGTCGTATTCGGGTTTGCCTTTTCCTTCCATGATGCCCGGAATTTCGCGGAACTGGCGGCGCACTTCTTCAACCATTGCCATGGCAGCTTCGCCTACGGCGCGGATGGCCAGCGACGAGAAAATAAAGGGAATCATGCCGCCCACAAAAAGGCAAGCAAGTACATCGGCCTTGTAAATATCAATGCCTTCAATACCGGCCACACCCACAAAAGCCGCAAACAGCGCCAGTGCAGTAAGTGCCGCAGAGGCAATGGCAAAACCTTTACCGGTAGCAGCAGTAGTGTTACCCACGGCATCCAGCGTATCGGTTTTTTCACGTACATCTTTGGGTAATTCGCTCATTTCGGCAATACCCCCGGCGTTGTCCGCGATAGGGCCAAAAGCATCAATCGCCAGCTGCATGGCAGTGGTAGCCATCATACCGGCAGCGGCAATAGCCACACCATACAGGCCCGCCATTTCGTACGAACCCCAGATGCCACCAGCCAAAACCAGGATGGGCAAAAATGTAGATTCCATGCCCACAGCTAAACCGCCAATTACGTTGGTGGCGTGGCCGGTACCCGACTGGCGGATGATGGAATTAACCGGGCGTTTGCCCATAGCGGTATAATATTCGGTAATGATGCTCATGAGCGTGCCCACAACCAGGCCCACAATGATGGCACCAAACACACCGTTTTTGGTAAACTCGTTGCCACGCAGGGTCATGGTTTCGGGCATCAGCCAGTTTACCAAAAAGTAAGAGGCAATGGCTGTTAAAACAATGGAGCCCCAGTTGCCCATGTTCAGGGCAGTTTGTACAGCAGCTGTACTAACTCCGGCTTTGTCGGAAATGCGCACAAAGAAAGTACCTATGATAGAAAACAGGATGCCTACACCTGCAATGAGCATGGGTAATAAAATGGGTGCAAATCCACCGAATGCATCATCTGAATTGGTTTCCTGTCCCAGTACGATAGTGGCCAGAACTGTGGCTACATAAGAACCAAAAAGGTCGGCGCCCATACCAGCCACATCGCCTACGTTATCGCCTACGTTGTCGGCAATGGTAGCAGGGTTGCGCGGGTCATCTTCGGGGATGCCTGCTTCTACTTTACCCACCAGGTCGGCGCCAACGTCGGCAGCTTTGGTATAAATACCGCCACCTACACGAGCAAACAAGGCAATGCTTTCGGCACCTAGTGAAAAGCCGGTGAGCACTTCAATGGCTCGCAGCATTTCGGCTGAATTTACATCGGCACCCTGCGCAAAATAAGCATGCAGGGCAATGAACAAACTTCCCAAACCCAGTACGGCCAGTCCGGCTACGCCCATACCCATAACGGCGCCGCCGGTAAAGGAAACATTAAGCGCTTTGGAAAGCGAGGTGCGGGCTGCATGCGCTGTGCGAACGTTGGCTTTGGTAGCGGCACGCATACCGATATAACCTGCCAGTGCACTAAAGAATGCACCGATCACAAACGCAACGGCTATGAACCAGTGGGAGTGCGGGTTGCGGCTGGCCATAAAGCCCAAAAGCAGCCCAACGATCAGAACAAAATAGGTCAGGATCTTCCATTCGGCACGTAAGAACGCCATGGCGCCTTCGGCGATATAATGGGCAATTTCCTTCATGCGGTCGGTGCCCGCATCTTGTTTGCTCACCCAGCTAAATTTCCATAAGGTGTAAAGGAGGCCAATAAGGCCCATTAGTGGAACGAGATACAACACGGTTGTGTTCATGTACGATTGTTTTGGGTTTTAGTGGTCCTTGCAGGCCGCGGACTTTTTCAATTCATTAAAATGGCAGCTGACGGCACACTTAAATGAAAGCCCGTAAAACGGGCAAAGCAGTGGCAGCAATTTTCGATAGTTGCCAAAGATAGGTGATGGGGTTGATTCCTATTTTGATTTGTTAAAATTTGCGGTTGAGGAAAATCAGGCAGATGCTTTTAGCTTGTAATCCTTACCCAGAGCAGATTTTAGCCACTATGTTTAATAGCTTTTTCGTTTATAAATAAAATAGTGGATTGCTTGTGGGAAATTTTATATACACCTCAATTAGCCAGCATGATGCTCATGCTACTCCATTTCAGCCCTTTTAAAGGGGCAGCCCAAAAGGGCACGCATTTGGAGGACATCCTCCTGCTATGAATAACATCAACGACGCTCAAAACAACCCACACCTGCAACAACCCGATGCTGCCAACGGCGGCAAACAACAGGTGATTCCGGTAATGGAAGAGTTTGCAGTGATCAGCCGCGAAGTAGTGGAAACCGGGAAAGTGCGCATACACAAAACAGTGAGCGAAGAAAGCACGGTGGTGAACCTGCCCGTAGTCAATGAATCATACCATATAGAGCGGGTGCCGGTAAACCAGGTGCAGGATACCCCACCACCTTCGGTGCGGTACGAAGGCGATGTAATGATCATACCCGTGACACGGGAATTTACCGTGGTGCAAAAAAGGTACGAAGTGGTGGAGGAACTGCGCATTACACGCCAGGTAACCGAAACGCCGCTGATGCAGGAAATTTCCCTGCTCAAAGAATCGGTGCAGGTAGAGCGTACCCGCAACGGCGAGGACGGCACCGAAAGGTTTTAAACAATGTTTTCCCTTAACCATTAAATATAGGAGGCTATTATGGCTCAAACAGTGATCGGTTTTTTTGACAACCGAAATGAAGCGGAACGTGCAGTAGCGCAACTCCAAAGCGCAGGAATCAGCAGGGATCGGATTGATATTTCTTCGGGACGGGACAGCAGCACCACCGGTGTTTCTTACACCGACACCGACCGCGACCGGGACCATGAAAGTGGCATCACGCGATTTTTCAGAAACTTGTTTGGTGGCGATGATGATGAGGCTACCCGTTATAGCCGCGTGGCTAATACCAGTGATTGTGTTGTAACTGTGCACGCCCAGTCGGACAGCGAGGCAGAACGTGCCGCTGACCTGCTGGACGAGTATGGTGCCATCGATGTAGACGAACGCTCATCGAGGTTGAACGCATCAGGTACCGGCAGCGATTACAGCGAACGGGGTGATTTCCGTGGCGACCGCGACCAGACCATTCCCGTCATTCGGGAAGACCTGAACGTAGGCAAACGCTCTGAAGAAACTGGTGGCGTGCGGGTACGCAGCCGCATTGTGGAGCGCCCTGTGGAAGAACATGTGCGCCTGCGCGAAGAGCATGTACGTGTGGACCGCAACCCTGTAGACCGCCCGGTAGGCACCGGCGAAATGGGTGCATTTCGTGAAGGCGAAATAGAACTGACCGAAAGGGCAGAAGTACCTGTGGTTAACAAAGAAGCCCGCGTGGTAGAAGAGGTGCGCCTGAGTAAAGAAACCACGGAACGCGATGAAACGATTCGCGACACGGTACGCCGTACTGATGTGGACGTGGAGCAGCTGGGCGACCGGAGTCGCTCAACTGATCGCAGCGACCGGGATTACACCGACCGCAGCGATGTAAGCTTGAATGACAACAGCCTGTTGCGCGACAACGACCTGCGCGGATCAGATTATCGGGATACCGACAAAGACCTGCGGGACAATCTCCGCGACAATACCAATCGTAGTCTTTAACGTTCAACAACGTTGACCCACAAAAAAGCCGCTAACTCAGCGGCTTTTTTGTGCTTATAACTAGGCTAAAATATTGCGGCTCTTTCCTTTAAAATGGGCCGTTAGCATAGTAAAAGACTGAAGTGTTTAAACAAGCCAAAAAAACGGCTTCTCAATTTTTAACCGGCACCATCAGTATTTTAACCGGTTTTAATTACTTATTTTTTAATGCCCAAATTTTTGATGCTCAGCAAATACTGATGCAGCAAGGGTCTTGGTTTCTAGTGCAATATGTGTTGAAAAGTTTTAAAGCGGCAATTTTCATTAACATTTTTTTTGGACTATATTGTTTCGTGCATTGTAAGAAAATTTAATCTCAACTAAACGATTAATGCCATGAACATCTGCTATTGCAGGGAAAAGGAGCCACATTTCCTTTTCCGGACACTTGCGCCAATTTTGAGGGCCAGAAATTTCTTAATCCTTTTTCTTCTTGGTTTTGCAGTTACTCTAAGCGCACAGCAGCGTACGGTAACCGGTCGCGTAACCAACGATTCGGGCCAGCCGCTTTCGGGTGTAACAGTAACCGTGAAGGGAACCAACAACGGCACCCAAACAAATGAGCAGGGTGCTTTCTCCATTTCGGCGCCAGCCAATGGAACGTTGATTTTTTCCTTTGTTGGCTTTGGCCAGCGGGAAGTTGCCATCAACAACCGTGCAGCGGTTGACCTGTCGCTGACTGCCTCCAACCAGGAAATGCAACAGGTGGTAGTAGTGGGTTATGGTCGGCAAAAAAAGGCCACCGTTACCGGCTCGGTTGCTGCCGTTCAGGGCACGGAATTGGACAAGTCGCCAACCGTAAACTTGTCCAACTCGCTGGCAGGCCGACTGCCCGGTATCACTGCCATCCAAAGCAGCGGTGAGCCTGGTTATGATGGTTCCACCATCCGCATTCGCGGTACAAACTCTTTCGGCAACAGCTCACCACTTGTGGTGATCGATGGTGTGCCTGACCGAGCTGGTGGTTTGGACCGGCTAAACCCCGCCGACATTGAGAGTATGTCGATTCTTAAAGATGCTGCTGCGGCCATCTATGGTGCCCGTGCAGCTAACGGTGTAATCCTGATCACTACCAAACAAGGTAAAGTTGGGAAGCCCGTTGTTTCTTACGACTACAACTATGGCCTGCTGCAACCAACCGTTGTGCCGGAAATGGCCAGTGCTGCGCAATATGCGGAATTGATGAATGAGCAGGTTATGTTTCAGAATGTACCATACAGCCAGTGGGGTGCAGCTTGGCCTTCGATCAAGCAACAAGGTTTTTATGTTCGTTCTGACAACAACCAGCGTGTAAATGCTATTTATTCGCCGCAAGACGTACAAAAGTTTGCAGACGGTTCCAGCCCCTTGACGCATCCTAATACCAACTGGTACAACAATGTGTTTAAAAAATGGACGAACCAGCAAACACACAGCCTGCAGGTAAGCGGCGGTACAGAAGCGGTGCGGGTTTTGGCTTCCATTGGTTATCAAAACCAGGATGCTTACTACAAAAACTCGGCTACCAAATACAGCCAATACGATGCCCGCATTAACGTAGATGCAAAAATTAACCAGTACATCAATACAACCATCGGTGCTTTGTACCGCCAGGAAATTCGTGATTTCCCAACGGTAGGTGCCGGCGATATCTTCAGAATGCTGATCCGTGGCAAGCCTACGGAAATTGCTGTTTGGCCTAATGGTCTTCCCGGACCGGACATTGAAAACGGACAAAACCCCGTGGTGGTAACTACTGGCGCCACTGGTTATGATAAGGACAAGCGTGATTACCTGCAAGCAAACGGAAGCGTTGTCATCAGCAACCCCTGGGTGAGTGGGCTGAAATTAACGCTGCAAGCAGCGGCTGATAAGTATATGCAGCGCACCAAGCGTTTTGCTACCCCATGGGCGCTGTACACTTGGGACAAAACTACTTTTGAGGCAGACGGTGTAACACCCAAACTCACCAGAACCATTCGTTCAACTTTTACCGACCCCCAATTACGCATGGGCGATGCTGAGGAGTTCAAGCTGACGCTTACCGGTTTACTAAACTACGATCGCACCTTTGGTGATCACACCGTTGGCTTATTAGCGGGTATTCAAAAAGAACAAAGAGAAGGTGATAACTTCTTTGCCTTCCGGCGCAACTTTATTTCTCCTGCATTGGATCAGTTGAGTGTTGGTGGTACTGTACAGCAAGATCTTGGCGGCGGCGGTTTCAACGAAGCTCGGCTTAGTTACTTTGGCCGGGCTGCTTACAACTACCAGGAGAAATACCTTGCAGAATTCCTGTGGCGCTATGATGGTTCATACTTCTTCCCAGAGGACAAGCGTTTTGGTTTCTTCCCTGGCGTGCTGGCAGGCTGGACCATTTCCAAAGAAAAATTCTTTGAGCCAGTTAAGTTTGTCAACAACTTGAAAATCAGGGGTTCTTACGGCCAGATGGGTAACGACCGTGTGAACTTGCCTGCATTTGGATTTTTGTCTACCTACTCACTCTCTGGTACACAAGTAATCAATGGACAAATCCAGCGTACACTAACTGAAGCCCGTGTGCCCAACCTCAATTTTACATGGGAAGTTGCTACCAACGCCAATATCGGGTTGGAAGGTTCGCTGTTCAACAATCGTGTTTTCTTCGAGTTTGACGTATTTCGCAACAAGCGTGATCAGATGTTGATCACAAATGCTGCAACTATTCCAAACAGTGCCGGTATTGCTTCGCTTCCACCTGTAAACGAAGGTGAAATGGTGAACCGGGGCTGGGAATTCCGACTGGGTTACAATGGTAAATCGGGTCGTGATTTCAACTATACGGTTGCAATTAACGGAGGTTACTCTAAAAACGAGGTGCTGAAATGGAACGACATCGCCAGTGCCCCTGAGTATCAAAAAACAGTTGGTCGTCCTGTTGGTACCAACGGTGCTGCCTACTTGGCTTATGAGTATGATGGTATTTTTGTGGACGAAAAAGACATCGCTGCAAATACCCTCGATTACACTGAGATCGAACGGGAACTGCGCCCCGGCGACATGAAGTTCAAGGACATCAACGGAGATAACAAGATCAACGCCTTCGACCAGGTGCGTCTTGACCAAACTCGCGACCCGCTCTTCACTGGCGGCATCAGTATCAATATGAGCTACAAAAGCTTTGACCTGTCGATGCTGTTTCAAGGTGCAACCGGCGGCTTGCAAAGGCTGAACTTCAACGAGACTGGTGAGTTTGGCAACTGGCTGGATTATGGTTACAACAACCGCTGGTCGGTTGACAATCCAAGCAGCGAACATCCTCGTCTGGTGAGCCGCAACAACCGTTACTATGCCGGCAACCAGGGCAACAACACCTATTGGTTGCGCAGCAACAGGTATTTGCGTTTCAAAAACTTCGAACTGGGTTACAACCTTGCTCCCAGCATTGGCGACCGGTTAGGTATCAGCCGCTTACGTTTGTATGTAAGTGGGTTGAACATTGCTACCTGGGATAAGTTGGGCATTTGGGATCCGGAGGCAACGGCAGAAAACGGATATGCTTATCCTCAGTCCCGGATTATTTCATTTGGTGCCCGTGTTACCTTCTAATTCCTACAATCATGAAAAGTACAATAAAGCAATTTTGGATTTTGTTGCTAGCGGCAGGCGGATTGCTTCCTGCCTGTAAAAAAGATTTTTTAAATACAAGGCCGCTCGACCAGATTGATGGAGCAGCTACGTGGTCAGACCCTGCATTAGCACAAGCATTTGTATTTGGTCTGTATGGTGGATTGTTCGAAGGCGGCTTTGATGAAGAGATGCTTGCAGCCCTTACCGACGAAGCAATTTTTACGCACCAGGGCCGCAACATCAATACATTCAACCAAGGCAGCGCAAGCCCTTCCAACCCGGGATGGCAAAACCGTACAACGACGTTCTTCGACATGTACCGGTTTATTCGCCAAACCAACATTGCGTTGGAAAACCTGCCTGATGCTGCCATCACTGATGCAGCGCAGAAAAGAAGACTCGAAGGTGAAGCTCGTTTTCTCCGGGCTTACTATTATCATCAGCTGCTGCGTTTTTATGGTGGTGTTCCCTTGGTCACTAAACCTTACGTGTTAACCGACAGTTTTAGCATTGCCCGCAGCACTTATGCGGAGGTACACAACTTCATTATTACTGAAGCTGACCTTGCAATCACTTTGCTGAACGGTCAGTCAAAAGTAAAAGGACGTCCTTCCGATCTTGCTGCAATGGCGCTTAAAGCAAGGCAGTTGCTATACGCAGCATCTGACCTGCATGATGTGCCTACGGCAAAATCAAAATCAACAGTGCTGAATTCGTACGCAAAGCCTGAGCTGATCGGCTTTGTTTCCGGCGACCGCCGGGCACGCTGGCAGGCAGCCAAAGACGCCGCCAAAGCAGTGCTCGACGCAGCAGGTTCTGGTTACAAAACCAACCTCACCGCTCCGGTGTCGGCCGATGAAGGACGCAAGAACTACCTGGCTATTGCCATGGGCGGCCGCAGCAAGCACCCCGATGCTGATCCTACTGTTGCCAGTACAAACGAGCTCCTGTTTGAACGCACTTTTTCGCCTGAGCAGGAAGTTGGTGCTATGCGCCACGGTCTGCGCCAAGGCCCCAACGGCTACAACAACTGGGCGGGCAATACACCGATTCAGCAAGTGGTAGACGATTATGAGTTGATGGACGGCAGCCGCTTCGATTGGGCAAATCCAACGCACAAAGCAGATCCTTATGCTAATCGTGATCCCCGTTTCTACGCATCTATTTTGTACGATGGTGCTGGCTGGAAACCGCGGAACCGGGCTGAAGATCCTGCGAACCAGATCCAGGCCGGAACCTACTTTGCAGGCTCCAACAAAATTGTGGGCATCGATACCCGCCAGGGGCCTATCGAAAACTGGAACGGCAGCTTTACCGGTTATTATTTCCGCAAGTTCATCGATCCGGATCCAGGCATCCGCGACAATACCAACCCGCAGTTGGTGCCCTGGCCTTTCTTCCGGTTTACAGAAGCGGTTTTAAACTATGTTGAAGCTTGCATCGAACTGGGTGAAGAGGCAGAAGCCCGTAACTGGTTGAACAAAATCCGGTTCCGCGCAGGGATGCCGGCAGTTACCGAGTCGGGAGCGGCGCTCCGCGACCGTTACCGCAACGAACGCCGCATTGAACTGCTGCTGGAAGAACACAGGTATTTCGATGCACGCCGCTGGATGATTGCACCGCAAACCCTGGGCAGAAAAGTGCAGTTCATTCAGATTGAAGGACAGTTGAAACCAGGCGCGACGGCACCTTCGCCTTACCGCAAAGACCCGAACGCTTTCAACTACACCTACACGCCAGTAGTTAACAATGACCTAGAAAACAGGACCTGGTTAGACAAAATGTATTTCCGTCCAATCAGCTTGTCGGAAATACAGCGTAACGGCCTGCTGGTTCAAAACCCGGGTTACGAATAAGCAAAACTAAATGATGCACCATACCAAGATCCATGCGTTAGCCGCATGGATCTTTTTTTTGCCGCAAGCCGAAACACCATTACCCAACTTTCGAAGCCTTTGGTACAACTATAAAACTGCCGGAATGCCGGTTTTTCGTATTTTTAAAAACGCCGGAACAGACCGGGAAATTTTTTTTGGAAAACATACCGCAGCGAACCACTGCGCTGTTTTTTTTACGTCACCTAATTGATTTGTAGCGCTGTATGATTTGCCACCGCCTCCTGCCGGCCATGTGCCTGGTAGCTGTTGCCAGCCTTTTTTCCTGCACCCAAAAAAACGACGCACCTGCCGAAGAAAATAAAGGGCCGCAGTTGTTTACCGTGCTTCCTGCCGAAAAAACCGGCGTTTATTTTTCCGACTCATTGATTGAAGGCGTCAATACGAACGTGTTGATGTACGAATATTTTTACAATGGCGGTGGCGTGGCTGTTGGCGATCTCAACGGCGATGGGCTGGACGATCTTTTTTTTACCTCCAATATGGGCGATTGCAAACTGTACCAAAACAAGGGCGGAATGCAGTTTGACGATATTACCGCAGCGTCGGGTGTGGTGCCCCGGCAGGGCCCTTGGAAAACTGGTGTTACCATGGCCGATGTAAACGGCGATGGGCTACTGGATATTTACGTTGCTTATTCCGGCAACCTGCGGCCAGAAAAGTTGGTGCCGCAGTTGTTCATCAATAAGGGAAAAACCGCCGCAGGCATCCCGCAATTTGAAGAGCAGGCCGCTGCATTTGGCCTCACCGCACCGGCACATTCCACGCAGGCTTATTTTTTTGACTACGACCGCGATGGCGACCTCGACCTGTTTCAACTCAACCACAATCCACGCACTACGCCTGTGCTAGACGAAGCCGCCACTGCAGCCATCATGGCCGTGGAGGAACCCATGTACGGCGTACGGCTGTATCGAAATGATGACAACAAATTCATTGATGTAACGGCCAAAGCAGGCTTGAGCAGTTCGGCATTTACCTATGGCCTCGGTGCAGGCATTTCGGATGTCAACGGTGATGGCTGGCCCGATCTCTATGTGTCGAATGATTATGCTGCGCCAGACTATTTATACATCAATAACCGCAACGGCACGTTTACCGATAAGAAAACGGAAAGCCTCGGGCACACTTCGCAATTTTCGATGGGCAATGATGTGGCCGATGTCAACAACGATGGCTTACCGGATATTTTCACCCTCGACATGTTGCCCGCCGATAACAAGCGCCAGAAGCTGCTGTTTGCGCCGGACAATTACGAAAAATTTGACCTCAATGTGCGCACCGGTTTTCATTACCAATATATGCGTAACATGCTGCACCTTTCAAATGGCGACGGTACGTTCAGCGAAGTGGGCCAGCTTGCTGGTTTGTCGAACACCGACTGGAGCTGGGCGCCACTTTTTGCCGATTACGACAACGACGGCTGGAAAGACCTGTTTGTAACCAACGGATATGTTCGTGATTTTACCAACATGGACTTTATGAAGTACATGGGCGACAAACTGGAAAACCGCGATGCGCAAATACTGCGTGCCGATGTGCTGAAACTGGTGGAGCAAATGCCTGCTTCCAACGTGGTTAATTATATTTTTAAGAATAAAAACGGCGTACAGTTTCAGGATGTGTCGGCGCAATGGGGCATCGACCTGCCATCCAACAGCAATGGCGCTGCCTATGCCGACTTGGACAATGACGGAGACCTTGACCTGGTGGTTAACAATATCAACAAGCCGGCTTTTATCCTGCAAAACGAATCGAGCAAGCAGCTGAAACACAACTACCTGAAAGTAAAACTTTCCGGTGCTGGCAAAAACACAATGGGCCTGGGTGCAAAGGTTTGGTTGTATGCAAATGGAAGACAGCAATTGCTCGAGCAAATGCCTAGCCGCGGCTTTCAATCCAGCGTGTCGCCGGTGCTGCATTTTGGTTTGGGTGCCGATGCGAAAATTGATTCTGTACGGGTAGTGTGGCAAAGCGGCAAACAGCAGGTATTAACCGGTGTTGCTACCAATAAAATTTTGGAAGTAAAAGAAGCCGATGCTGCAGAACAATGGAAACCTGCCGCTACGCCAGCGCCATTTTTCACTGCTGTAAAAAGCCCGTTTAATTACACACACCCTGTTGCGCCCATCAATGATTTTAAACGCCAGCCCCTCATAACCAACCCGCTGTCGTTCAGCGGGCCGTGCATGGTAAAAGGCGACATCAATAACGACGGCCTCGACGATGTGTTTATTGGCGGTGGCAGTGGCGTGGCCGGTGCCCTGTTTGTACAACAAAAAGGTGGCGCATTCCGCAACATACCTGTTGCTGCATTGGATGCCGACAAGGGAAGCGAAGATGCTGATGCATTGTTCTTTGATGCTAACCAGGATGGATTCCAGGACCTGTATATCGCCAGCGGCGGCTATCACAATCTTTTGCCCGATGATTCGCTGCTGCAAGACCGCCTGTACCTCGGCGATGGTAAAGGCGGTTTCAAAAAAGCGGTTGGCGCATTGCCTTCCATGCTGGTTGCAAAAAGCTGTGTGCGGTCGGCCGATATCAACGGCGATGGTGCACCCGATCTTTTTGTGGGTGGCAGGGTAGTGCCGGGCCGTTACCCCGAAGTTCCCAACAGCTATGTTTTATTGGGCGATGGCAAAGGCGCTTTTCGTGATGCAACCAAGCAGGTAGCCCCGGAACTGCAACGGGCCGGTATGGTAACTGATGCAGCGTTTACTGATTTGGACGGCAATAAAACGCCCGACCTGGTAGTGGTGGGCGAATGGATGCCGGTGTCTGTTTTTTCTAATGCAAAAGGCCAGCTACGCAATGATACCAAGCGCTATTTTACAAAAGAATACAGCGGCTGGTGGAACCGCATACTTGCCGAAGACCTCGATGGTGACGGCAAAACCGACCTGGTGCTGGGTAACCAGGGCACCAATATGCAATGCAAGGTAAGCGATGCCGAGCCAGCTACACTCTACTACAAAGACTTTGACGACAACGGCGCAGTTGATCCTATTTTGTGTTTTTACATCCAGGGCAAAAGTTATCCTTATGTGTTTCGCGATGAGTTGCTCGACCAGTTGAGCATCATGCGTACCCGCTACCAGGATTACGCTTCCTACGCCGATGCCACCATCACCGATATTTTTACGCCGGAAGAACTGGAAGGCGCGGGCCAGCTTAAAGCCAACAACCTGCACACGATGCTGTTTACCCGCAATGCTGCCGGTGCTTTTGTAGCGCAGCCCCTGCCGGTGCAGGCACAGTATGCGCCGGTGTTTACCATCACAGCGCTGGATTATAATAAGGATGGTAAAAAGGACCTGCTGCTGTGCGGCAACACTAACAAAGCAAGGCTGCGTTTTGGCAAAGCCGACGCCAACTACGGCATGTTGCTGTCGGGCAATGGCAAAGGCGGTTTTCAATATGTGCCGCAGCACCAGAGCGGCTTAAAAATTTGGGGTGATGTACGCAGCGTACTGGCTTTGAACGGCGCCCTTATTTTTGGCATCAACGGCCAGCCGGTAACTGCATATAAACCCGCAGCGCTTTAATATTTCCACCTTTTTGCGATGAAGAAATTTGTTTTGTTTGTACCCCTGTTTGCACTGTTTTTTGGCTGTGGCAAAACGCCTGCAAAAGATCCCGAATTGGGCGCTGACGATTTAAGCAGCGTAGTATCGGCCATGACCGAGGTGATGGTGCACGATGTAACCAACCCGCCGCTGGGTTCTCGGTTTTTTGCCTATGCCTGCCTGGCTGCATACGAGGTAGTGGCGCAAAACGATGCAAGCTTTCCTACCATGCAAGGCCGGCTCAATGAGTATCCCGTGCTGCAACGGCCCGACTCGATCAAAGGTTATGCAACCAACCTGTCGGCGCTGCTGGCCATGATGGAAGTGGCGGGGAAAATGCAACCTTCTGGCAAAGAAATTACGGCCATGAAAACGCGGCTGTTGGATTCGCTGGTAAAAGCCGGCGTTGATGAAAACGTCGTGGCGCAATCGCAGAAATATGCGCAGGCAATCAGCAAGCAAATGTTGGCTTATGCAAAAAGCGATCGCTATAATAAGATCAGTAATTACCCACGTTATGCACCGACCAACACCAACGGCAGTTGGTACCCCACTCCGCCGGCATACTTTGCCGCCGTGGAGCCCTTATTTCATACCATCCGCCCGTTTACATTGGATTCATCGGCACAGTTTAAACCACAGCCACCGGTTCCTTTTTCCGAAGGGCGAAGCTCCGAATTTTACAAAATGCTGCAGGGCCTCTACCGGCATAGCCTAACCGAAGATGAAAAACAAATCGCGGCGTTCTGGGATTGCAATCCTTTTGCCGTGCAGGACAACGGGCACTTGTTGGTGGGGTTAAAAAAAATTTCGCCTGGTGCGCATTGGATGGGCATTGCAGGTATTGCCTGCAAACAGTCGGGTAAAAACTTTGCCCAAACGGTGCAGGTGTTTACAACGGTTGCGGTTGGTTTGATGGATGGGTTTTTGAGCTGCTGGGATGAAAAATACCGCAGCAACCGCATCCGCCCGGAAACGGCCATTCGTAAATACATTGATGCCAGCTGGACGCCACTGTTGCAAACGCCGCCCTTTCCCGAATACCTGAGCGGCCACTCCACTGTTTCCGGCGCATCCGCAACTATTCTCACCCATTTTTTCGGCGATGATTTTGCCTATACCGATACCGTTGAAGTGCGGTATGGTTTGCCGGCACGCAATTTCACCTCATTCAAGCAGGCAGCACAGGAAGCCGCCATCAGTAGGTATTACGGCGGCATTCATTTTATGGATGCCATTAAAAACGGGTTGGTGCAAGGGGAGCAGGTAGGGAGTTTAGTGGTGCGGAAAGTGGCGGGGAAATAATGTTGTTGTTGATGTTATTTTGTTGTCAATTTCATTGATTGTATTTCTAAACTTAGCAGTTTTTTCCATCCATAGTTAATTGCGCCGCCGATGCGTCATTGCGAGGCGCAGCAAAAGCGTTGTGCTATTCCGCATGTTGTGCGCCGAAGCAATCTCCAGCAGCTATTTGTAAACGCTACCTCATCTAATTTTACCGAACCAAAAGTGCCGTAGGAGTTTGCTTCGGCGCAAATAAATACATCAACAAGCCAGTCACTTCGGCGCCTCGCAATGACGGCGCCGAAACTTTTGTCAAGAATAAGAAGACCCATAAAAAAGGCCGGAAAGCATTTGCTTTCCGGCCTTTTAATTAAACTTAAATGCTGCTCTACTACTTCAGCGATAAAATATACTCCACCATAGCACTGGCATCCTGCTTACTGATCTGTGGATGCGGCGTCATGGGAATTTGACCCCAAACACCGGCACCTCCGGAGATCACTTTTTGCACCAGCTTATTTACGTTGGCTGTGGATTTCGTATATTTTTTGGCAATGTCCTTATAAGATGGACCTACCAGTTTTTCTGCTGGTTTGTGGCAGGCGGCACAATCGCTTTTCGCCATTAATGCATTGCCATTCAGCGTTGTTTTAGCGGTCGTGCTTTTTGTTGTTTTCGATGCACTGGCAGGCGCCGTCTGTGTTTGGCTCGCCTGTTGCACCGGCTCTTTTTTCGCCGCTGCTTTTACCGTGGCCGGTGCCGCCTCACGTCCGCCTTCAAAGCGCACATAATCCAGCACAGCCAGCCGGTTGTTAGGCGTATCGGCTTTCACAAACACTACAAAGAGGTCCTTGCGGCCTGATGTAGCGGTGATGGGCGCCGTTACTTCGGCATAGCGTTCACGGGAACCCGTAGCCGTAAATGCAGATGTTGCCAGCAGCGTTCCTTTTGCCGAATCTGCCCGTAGCTCGATGCTGCCTTCACGGTTGGGCGCCGCGTAGCGATAAGTAACGCCGGTTATATCCTGCAGGTCGATGTTTTTAAACACCAGGTAGCTGCCATGCCCATTGATGCTTACACCCCGTTCGTTCTTTTGGGCCCGCACCACGGCATCAGCATCTTCGGCCTGTACTTTTGATGGACGCAACACTAGGATTTGCCGGCCGGTCAGCGGCTCGTTTTGCCCGCCTTTATCGGTGTAGGATGCAGTTAAAATATAACGCCCATTGTCAACATTGCCACCATGTTCGGCCAGCAGCAGCGAACCTTGGTAGGGTAGGAGTTTTTCCTGTTGCTGTGTCGAAACCGAAAGGACATATTTCACGATTTCGGTGGCATCTTCCCGCGACAATTGCGGGTGGGCATTCATGGCATGCTCGCCCCAAACGCCGCCGCCGCCGGTAATCACCTTGTTGGCGAGGTAAGCAACCGCGTTTTTATCATCGCGGTATTTTTTAGAAACCTCCATGAACGATGGCCCTACGCTTTTGGCGTTGATCTGGTGGCAGGCTTTACAGTCGGAGGCCTGCATCAGTGTACGACCCAGGTTGTAGCTGGCCGTTATTTCCTGGTGGCCCGCCACGTTTTGATTAGTAGCCACTTTTGGAATATAAGTCATCGACAGCTTTACTTTTTTGTTGTCGATGGTTTTGTCTTCTTTGTCGGTTACCGCTACCGAATATTTCAGCCCGGTAGTTTTCGGGAAAAAGAACGTGCTGTTGTCGGTGGTGTTGATTTTTACTACCGGCAGTGTATTGCCCACGCGGATCATTACCGAATCAGAACTGCGGGCACCTTTGCTGTCCACCGCATGCAGGATGGCCAGTTGGTTGCCGGGCTGTTCAAACGTGTACTTCAACTGTGGCGAATTGGCGGGCTGCTTTTTGTCTTCCACTTCCCACTCGTATTGCACGGCATCATCTTCATCAAAATCAAGCGAGCCGCGGCGGTTGAGCGTTACGGCAAGCGGTGCTGCACCCACGGTATCGGAGGTGTTGATCTTTGCGATAGGTGCACGGTTGCCGCCATTGAAATCAATGCGCACCAGGCGGGCATCTTCATTGTCGATGCCGTATACCGAGCCGTACTCCAGCATATACATCACGCCATCCGGTGCAATCTCCAGGTCAACAGGGCGGCGGAAATCGCCGTTGCTGCCCATGAATGCTTCCATCCGTTTGAAGTTTTGCTGCTCATCCAAGCGTACCGCCATTACCCAGTTGCGCATCCAGTCGTACACAAACAAGGCCTTGTCGTAATAAGCCGGCAGGCGTGCAGGGTTGGTGCCATTGGGGTTGTAATGGTAAACTGGCCCGCCCATAGCGCAACGGCCACCCTGGCCCAGGTCCGGAAACTCGGGTGCTGTGCTGTATGGGTAATAAATCATGGCCGCAGTTGCCGGGGGCAGGTTTTTAATACCCGTGTTGTTGGGCGAATTATTTACTGGCGCCGATACATTAAAGGGCTCCCCAATGGCTTTGGTTGCAAAATCAGAATCGTGGTACGCCTGGTTGTTGCCCACGAAATAAGGCCAGCCATAGTTGCCGGCTTTTTTAGCCTGGTTAAATTCGTCGTAACCGCGTGGGCCATGACGAGAGTCGGTGCCGGCGTCGGGACCAATTTCACCCCAATACAAAATTGAAGTAGCGGTATCTACCGAAATGCGGTAAGGGTTGCGGCAGCCCATCACGTAAATTTCGGGGCGGGTGCCAGCGGTACCTTTTGCAAACAAATTGCCTTCAGGAATGGTGTACGAACCATCGGCCTCGGGATGGATGCGCAGGATCTTTCCACGCAAATCATTTGGGTTGGCCGATGAACGTTGTGCATCGTAAATTTTGCGGCCATCACGTTCGTCCATGGGCGCATATCCATGCGATTCAAAAGGAACAGTGTTGTCGCCGGTGGCAATAAACAGGTTGCCCCATTTGTCCCAGGCCAGCGAGCCACCGGTATGGGCGCTCACTTCCAGGTCGATGGGCACTTCAATGATCACCTGCTCCGATGCCGTATCCAGGTCGCTTTGCGCATTGATGCGGAAGCGGGAGATCTTTTGCATGTGCTGCTCCCCGCGGTTGGAGGAGTAGAAAAAGTAGATCCAGTTGTTTTGCGGAAACGCAGGATCAAGCGTTACGCCAATCAACCCGTTCAGGTATTTATCTACGGCCTTTACCGGAAAATCACGCACCAGTTTGGTGGCTTTGCTGGTTGGGTCGTACACATAAAATTTGCCCGCCCTTTCGGTAAAAAATACGCGGCCGTCCGGGGCCACAATAAGCTCCATCGGTTCGTTCAGGTCGTTTACCAACACAGTTTTGGTAAAACGGTTTTCCTCCGGCGCTTTTACTGCGTAAGATTTCGAATAATCACGTACCCCACGTTCGCCAATGGCGTAGCGGATGCCGCCCAACAAGTGTTGCAAAAACAGGGGCTCTTTGAACGATTCGTCGGTATGGCCACCGCCGGTGTAAAAAGAGCGGCCGCCATCATACTCGTGGTACCAGGCAATGGGGTGGTTGTCGCCGTTTTGCCCACCCTGGTAGGTTGTTTCATCCAGCGAAGCCAGCACTTTAATACCGGGGTAAATGCTTTTGTAATTGTACCATTCGTCGAAGCGTTCCCAGCGGTCGGGCAGCATCGAAGTGGAGGGGTGGCTTTTGTCTTTTACATCCACCATAGCTTTTTGCTGGTGCGGATGGCTCAGGAAGTAAGCGCCCACCAGTTTGTTGTACCAGGGCCAGTCATATTCTGTGTCGGCCGCGGCATGGATGCCGGCAAAACCGCCACCTGCCTGGATGTAGCGTTCAAACGCCACCTGCTGGTCGCTGTTGAGCACGTTCATGGTGGTGCTTAAAAAAATCACCGCATCGTAGCGCTGCAGGCTGTCCTGCACAAAATAGCGTGCATCGCGGGTGGTGTCTACCCTAAATCCATTTTCCTGCCCCAGCTTTTGCAGGGCGGCCATACCGGCCGGGATAGAGGTGTGGTAAAAGCCAGCCGTTTTTGCAAAAACCAGTACCCGCGCAGGCGGTAGTGGTGCAGGCGGCGGCGGTGGCGGCGTGGCAGCCGTTTGGGCTGGTTTGCAGGCCCAGATGCCGGCAGCCGTTGCTGCGAGTAACATGCAAATAATCAAACGTTTCGGAGAGATGCTCATGAGTTAAGCTAACTTGAGTTAAGTGTAAGGAGTGCGAATAAAAGTAAATGAAATGGCTGATGTGTAGTTTCCCTTTTTTACCCCATTATTAAAAAAGATGAGTACTTGTGTATAAACGCTGGTTGGACAACAGCGTGGGCCAAAATCCTTATCTTACTGTCGGGAACCACAAGCCCCTAACGATTCCAACAACGCCACCAACAGTACCTTTTTATGAACAAATTGTTCTTAACGATCTGCTGCACAGCCACCGTTCTTTTTTTATCAAACTGCGCCCAAAACAAAACGCCGCAAATGACCCAGGCGGAGCGGGATACAGCCTGGGCCCGCCTTTCGGATGAAGAAAAACGCCTGCCCCAAAATGCATTGCTGGGGCTGGAAGCCGCCGAAGGCCTCGAGGCCACGTTGTTTGCTTCCGAGCCGCTGATGGGCAACCCCACCAACATTGATGTGGACAGCCGCGGCAGGGTATGGGTCTGCGATGCATTTAATTACCGCCCCCAACTAAACCCCGATAACCCGCAGCGTGCCGAAGGCGACCGCATCTTGATCCTGGAAGATTTGAATGGCGACGGCAAGGCCGATACCGCCAAAGTTTTTTACCAGGGAAATGATGTAAATGCCGCACTGGGTATTACGGTGTTGGGTAATAAAGCCATTGTATCCTGCAGCCCCAACGTTTTTGTTTTTACCGATACCGACGGCGATGATAAAGCCGATACCAAAGAAGTGCTGTTTAGCCAACTGGGCGGCGAGCAGCACGACCATGCCATTCACTCATTTTCGTTTGGCCCCGACGGCAAGCTATATTTCAATTTCGGCAACGAAGGCGGGCAACTGATGGATAAAACAGGCCAGCCGCTGAAGGACAAATGGGGCACCGTGGTCAATCATAAAGGGTCGCCGTTTCGGCAGGGCATGTTGTTCCGGATGAACCTGGATGGTTCGGAACTGGAAGTGCTGGCCCATAATTTCCGCAACAACTACGAAGCCGCCGTGGATGCGTTCGGCAGTATCTGGCAAAGCGATAACGACGACGACGGCAACCAAAGCACCCGCATCAACTACATTTTGGAGTATGGCAACTACGGATATACCGACGAAAAAACCGGCGCAGGCTGGCGGGCCCACCGCACCAATATGGAGCGGGATATTCCGGGCAGGCACTGGCATCAGAACGATCCCGGCAGCGTGCCCAATTTGCTCGTCACCGGTGCAGGTTCGCCCACCGGCATGGTGGTGTACGAGGGCAACCTGTTGCCGGAGGCGTACCGCAACCAAATGATCCACTGCGATGGGGGACCCAACATTGTGCGCAGCTACCCGGTGGAGCGGGAAGGTGCGGGATTCAAAGCCTCGATTCTACCGGTGCTTACCGGTGTCCGCGACCAGTGGTTCCGGCCGTCGGACGTTTGCGTAGCGCCGGATGGTTCGCTGTTTATTTCCGACTGGTACGACCCCGGCGTGGGTGGCCACCAAATGGCCGACCTGAACCGTGGCCGCATCTACCGGGTGGCGCCGCCGTCATCTAAATACGCAGTGCCGAAACTTGACCTGGCCACTGCCGCAGGTGCTGCAAAAGCGCTGCAAAGCCCTAACCTGGCTACCCGTTACCTGGCCTGGCAAAAACTGCACGAAATGGGCGCCGCTGCTGAAGCCGCATTGAAGGAAGTATATGAAAATAAGCTGCCACGGATGAGGGCCCGGGCGTTGTGGCTGCTGGCAAAACTGGAAGGAAAAGGTGCCGTATACCTGGATGCCGCATTGGCTGATAAAGATCCCAACATCCGTATCATGGCGCTGCGCTCCATCCGGCAAAATGGTGGTGACGTGCTGGCAGCCGTTGCAAAGCTTACGGCCGACAGCGATTTGCATGTTCGCCGCGAAGCGGCCATTGCTCTACACCATACCAAGGCTCCGGAAGCTGCGGCTTTGTGGGCTAAACTGGCTGCGCAACACAAGGGCAACGACCGTTGGTACCTCGAGGCCCTGGGCATTGGCGCAGAAGGCAAGTGGGACCAGTGCCTTGAAGCCTGGCAAAAAGAAATAGGCACACAGGATGCAACGGCCGGCGGCAACGATATTATTTGGCGGGCCCGCAGCGGAAAAGCGCTGCCGGCGCTGGCTGCAGCCATTACATCGGATGCCACCAATGCAACGGACCGTTTGCGGTATTTCCGTGCTTTTGATTTTATAGACGACCAGGGAAAAAATAACGTATTGCTGGCTTTGCTGGAAAACCAAAGCGCTGAAAAAAACCAGATCATTTTAACCGCGCTGCAGCACCTTGATCCGGAAGTTTTGGCCCGTTCACCCAAAGCCCGGAATACCCTGGACACTGCATTGCAGCAAGTGCGGGGCACACTGGAATTTGTGCAATTGGCAAGGCGTTATAAAATTGGCAACCAGAACGAAGAACTGTTGCAAATAGCCCTGGCTCACCCCGATAGTTCGCTGGGCGTGGAGGCGGCCAACCTGATGCTGAAATCGGGCGGCGCCGACCTGCTGGCCAAAGCCATCAGCAGCCCATACCCACAGCAATCGGCTGCGGCGTTGAAAGCTTTAAGCCGTGCCGGAAGCAAGGAAGGCGTGCAAATGATGCAGCAGGTGATTGGTGATCAAAGCCTCGATGTGGCCATCCGGCAGGAAGCCGTTAAGATGATGGCCGGTGGCTGGATGGAATCGGAGTACCTGTTGGGTTTTATTAAAAAAGGCCAGTTGCCCAATGACCTGCAGGCTACCGCAGCCGCGGCGCTGTCGGGCACCTACCGCAAAGACATCCGGCAGGAAGCACTTAAATACCTGGGCGGCGCAGGTTCGAAAGAAGGAGCGGAGTTGCCGCCGATCAACCAGCTGGCAACGCAAAGCGGCAATATTGCAGTAGGCCGGCAGGTATTTAGCACTGCCTGTGCTACCTGCCACCAGGTCGGAGCAGAGGGTTCGCCATTTGGCCCGGCCCTCACACAGATTGGCGCAAAGCTGCCAAAGGAAGCCCTGTACCTCGCTATTTTGCATCCCGACCAAGGCATTTCGTTTGGATATGAGGGTTACACGGTGCAACTGAAAGATGGCAGCACGGCGGCTGGCATTATTTCTTCGGAAACCGCTACCGAACTGGAACTGGCGCTGCCGGGCGGCATTAAAAAGCGGTATGAAAAAGGCCAGATCGCATCGCGGAAAAAAATGGAGCATTCCATGATGCCCTCCGGCTTGCAAGCCTCTATGACCCGCGCCGAGCTCGTTAGCCTGGTAGAATATCTTTATTCGTTAAAAGCAAACGCCCCGAAACAAGTGGCGATGAAATAAAGTTTAGAAGTTCACAGGTTCACAAGTTCACGGGTTGGTTCAGAAACTCGTGAACTGGAGAACCCGTGAACGATAAAAACTTAGATACTCCCAAACATTCAAACCCTCCGTCATGTCATCAAATTATTCCCGCAGGAGTTTATTGAAAACAGTGGCTGGTAGTGCAGCTGCAGTGGGCACTTCCCTGTTGCTGCCACGTGGCGCACAGGCAGCCATCACCAACATGGATTTGCTGAAAGAAAGCCTGCAGCAAACTGCGTTGAAAGGCCGCATCAAACATTCGGTATGTAAATGGTGTTACGATAAAATTCCGTTGGAAGACCTGTGCAAAGCAGCAAAAGATATTGGGCTTACTTCCATCGAACTGGTTGGCCCGGCGGAGTGGCCGGTGCTCAAGAAATACGACCTCTATTGCGCCATGCCTTGGGGCGCACATAAAACATTGGAACGCGGTTTCAACGATCCAACTTACCACGACGAGTTGGTGCGGTTATACGAGCCTGTTATCCCGCAGGTGGCAGCGGCGGGTTTCGATAAATTGATCTGCTTTTCGGGCAATCGCAAGGGCATGAGTGACGAACAGGGCTTGGAAAACTGCGTGCAGGGATTAAAGCGCTTGATGCCGCTTGCCGAAAAACACAAGGTGACATTGACGATGGAATTACTGAACAGCAAGGTGAACCACAAAGACTACCAGTGCGACCATACAGCATGGGGCGTGGAACTGGCCAAGCGGCTTGGCTCGGAGCGCTTTAAGCTGCTGTACGATATCTACCACATGCAGATCATGGAAGGCGATGTAATTCGCACCATCAAAGAAGACCATGCTTACATCAGCCACTACCACACCGCCGGTGTGCCGGGCCGCAACGAAATCAACGACACGCAGGAGTTATTTTACCCGGCCATTATGAAAGCCATTGTGGACACTGGTTACAATGGATACGTTGGGCAGGAGTTTATTCCAAAACATGGCGCACCACTTGCTTCCTTGAGGGAAAGTGTACAGATCTGCGACGTGTAGTGCGCTGCATTTTTTTATGCAAAAAGGGAAAGCCTTCCTGCAAAAGGAAGGCTTTCCCTTTTTTATACCAAACAAATAAAAACAGGCTACCTGCCGGCACATACTAACTGTGTGGGGTAGCCGTAAAAGCTTGAACCAACAACAATTACTCTTCGTCGTCGAAGCCAAACATTTCGAATTGTTCGGCTAGTGTATCGTCAAATACGCCGTAGTCGAAGTCGAGGCCGAAGCGGGCCATGGCATACACAAAGGCGTAGTTAAAATCGTAAATATCGTCGTGATCCAATCCGGGATGCTCGGTTACCTGCAACACCCAATGATACATAGCGGGCTTATCACCTTCATCGGTGGTTTTGGTGAGGTCTGTGCGGGAAACCAAAAAACTTGCTGTGCCTCCGCCCTGATAGCTGAGGCCTTCATCCGTAAGGGTCCAATTGCCAAATTGCATGGTTTGATTTTTTGCAAATCTATCGCTAATGCCGTGCCGTAAAGCAGAATTGTAAATTTCTTATACTTACGGCCATAAAAATGCCGGGCACCGGTAGTGCCGCTGTTGTTGTTTTATCCTGTCTGTGGAGTATGGTTAAAGGATGGAGCGGGCAGAAATCGTTGGAGGTTTTCTCATGTAACCAGCGGCTTTACTGGATGCCGCGGTCAACGGCCAGCTTGCCAATCAGCACCATGATCTCTTCCAGCCGGTCGTAATACAGTTTGTAAAAAACATGCTTGCCCTGGCGGGTGGTTTGCACCACGCCGGCACGGCGCAGGAGCGCCAGGTGTTGCGATGCTACGGCTTGTACGAGGCGGAAATGGGTAAAAATTTCGGTGACAGTACACTGTTGTTTTTGGTGTAAAAAATGAAGCATTTTAATGCGGAGGTCGTGATCAAGGGCACGCAGCAGGTAGTGCGCCTTACGCAGCAACAATTCGTCAGTTTGCGGAAGCGGAATAGATTTCCCCTCAGCAATTGCGGTTAGTTTGTCGGGCATGGGAGGTAGTATTTCGGGTTTCGGTTTAATGCGGCAACACTAATTGCCGCGAGAAAGATAAGGAAGAGTTTCGAAATTACGTAAAAACACTTAAAAATGTGGATAAAATGGTGCCGTATTTTTACGGTATTGGCCACGTAAAAATCATAAGTAATTCATTCTTAAGGCTCAGCTTGTTTATTTTTAGGCTATGGACACAAAAAAATTTTTGCAATCCGTGCAGGAAAATCACCCGCCAACTTGCATTTCGACCTGCCTGCAGGCACTATGGTTTGATGCGAAAGAGGACTGGGAAGAAGCGCATCGGTTGATACAGGATGAGCCCGGATCGATGCCCGGGAGGATACACGCCTACCTCCACCGCAAGGAAGGCGATGGCGCAAATGCGGGCTATTGGTATCGTCGTGCCGGGGTTTTGCCATTCACCGGAAGCCTGCAGGAGGAGTGGCTCCATTTGGTAGATGCCTGCATGAACGGGGCATAAAAAAGGGTTGCGCCTGCAACCCGTTTCAACAATTTTATTTCGCCCTTTATATTACAAGTTAGCGGTGGCTTAAGCTGCTTTCCCTTGGATTTTCGGGGTCCACGTCGCGGTCGTTGTTTTTCAAAGGCTGTTCCTGCTCCTGCAGCCGGTTTCGGTCCTGCATCGAGCCTCTCCTGTTTTCCTCGTCCTCGTTCCTCGAATGCATGCGGGCATTTTGCTGCTCTATAGGCCATCGTTGATCTTTGCGTTCCATAAGTTTTTTATAAATGCCGGGCATAAATAAGGCCATACTCTGCATGGCGCTAAAGTTTTAATGTGGCTTGCCTTAATTGGGTTCTGTGGAGGGTGCTAATTGCGTTTGGCACCATATTTTAACCGGATTTGAAAACTGCAATTATGGACAACAAGGATAATTATGTAGACCCGGATTATAATGAAGGTGCCCCCGATTCATCGGGCAGCATTGTCTCTTCATACGTGGTGGAGGAAAAAGACACCTTGCCGGATATTGCCAAGAAGTTTGGATTGAGCATCGATGAATTGCTGGAAGCCAATAAGGAAAATGCGGGTTTCTCCAGCGATAAACTGGCAAGCGGCACCAAGCTGCTCATCCCAAGCAAAAAGCATTAATTCAACAAAGCTCGGAGGAAATGCCATAAAAAAAGCTGTGCACACCGCACAGCTTTTTTCATGTCTTGTGCTTAGCATTAAAATGCCTGCACCACGTTATATAAGGTATCCCGCTCAATGGGCTGGCGGCCCACTTGCCGGATCAGGGTTACAATTTCTTCCGTAGACATGGCCGGCGTTTGCTCTTCCGAACCCGCCATTGAGTAGATTTTAGTGGTATCATCAATGGTGCCGTCAATGTCGTTTACGCCAAACGCCAGCGTTAGCTGCGCATTTTTACGTCCCAGCATTGGCCAGTAAGCTTTCAGGTGCGGAAAGTTGTCCATGTACAGCCGCGCAATGGCGTACAGCCGCAGGTCCTCAATCACGCTTGCCTCCGGCACATGGCTCATGTCGTTATCGCCGTTGCGGAACTTAAGCGGGATAAAGGTATTGAAGCCACGGGTTTTATCCTGCAGGTCGCGCAGGCGGCGCATATGGTCTACACGGTGGCTGTAATTTTCAACGTGGCCATACAGCATGGTGGCGTTGGAATGCATACCCAACCGGTGCGCTGTTTCGTGGATGTACAGCCAACCGTCGGCGTTTACCTTATCAGCGCAAATTTGCTGGCGTACGCCTTCGTCAAAAATTTCGGCGCCGCCGCCGGGCAGTGATTGCAGACCGGCTTCCTGCAAAATGCGCATGCCTTCTTCGATGCTCACTTTTGCCTTGCGGAACATATAATCCAGTTCCACTGCGGTAAAGCCCTTGATGTGCAGGTCGGGCCGGTGCGCCCTGATCTTTTGAATGAGCTCTACAAAAAAGTAGAGGTTCATTTTGGGGTGTACGCCGCCAACAATGTGCACCTCGGTTTCGGGCTTGCCGTCATATTTTTTTACAATATTCAGCATATCGTCGATGCTCAGTTCCCAGCCTTCTTCACGCTTTGCATACAGCCTAGAGTAAGAGCAAAAATGGCAGGAAAAAACGCATACGTTGGTGGGCTCGATATGAAAATTGCGGTTGAAATAAGTTTTGTGCCCGTGCAGCCGTTCGCGGACAGCATTGGCCAGGGCGCCTACAAAACCCAGCGACCCTTTTTCAAAAAGCGTCAGGGCATCGGCGTCGGTAAGGCGCTCTTCGCGCAGCACTTTTTCGCCAATGGCTTTCAGGTCGGCCGGTTGGCTGTTTATTATAGATTGCAGGTCGGCTGCAGACTGGGTAGTATCAGGAATTTGGGGGGCAACGCCGGTCATAATCTCTGGATTTTCTTGAAAAATTTGCCGCGGCAAAGTTAGGCGAAAACAGCCGAGTAGGCCCTGTACTTAACAAATGATAAAGGTCATGAGTTGAACCGGTGGTTTGTGGGATTGCAAATGATGAATATAATGAGGGCTTGAAAAAGGAGTGTTGCTCTATACAGTAGATAATCAGCAATCAATAATTATTCATTATTAGATTCTTGGTTACACGGTTGGTCCGTCGAAGGAAATCAAAATCTTTAAAATCCTTACTAATCCCACACATCACCGGTTTCCCGTAAATTGCCGCGACATTTTTGCTTGATTGTACCCCTTACAGCCATGCGGCCGCTACAAAAAATAAAGCCCAAATGAATATCAAGTCTCGTTTGACCGTGATGAGTTTTTTCCAGTTTTTTGTCTGGGGCGCCTGGCTGATCACTATTGGAACGTATTGCTTTAACGCCAAAGGCTGGACCGGTGCGCAATTTGGTGCCATTTTCTCCACCATGGCACTGGCTTCCTTGTTTATGCCGGCCCTCACGGGCATCCTGGCCGATAAATTTGTCAATGCCGAAAAGCTTTATGGCATCCTGCATATCCTTTATGGCGTGGTGCTGTTTTATGTGCCACAGGTGAATGATCCGGACACGTTGTACTATGTCATTTTTGCGGCCATGATCTGCTACATGCCCACCATTTCGCTGTCCAATTCCATTGCATACACCATTCTGCAACGCGATGGATTTGACGTGGTAAAAGTGTTTCCGCCGATTCGGGTTTGGGGCACCATTGGCTTTATTGCGGCCATGTGGACCACCAACCTGTCGGGCAGCAAGGCCAACGCCAACCAATTCCTGATTGCCGCTGTTGCCGCCATTGCGCTGGGACTTTTTTCGTTTACCCTGCCCAAATGCCCGCCGCAACGCACCATTGCCAAAGGCGCCGGGCTAGTGGAGCAGTTGGGGTTAAAAGCTTTCTCGCTTTTTGGCCAATATAAAATGGCCTTGTTTTTCCTGTTTTCGATGTTGCTGGGTGCAGCGCTGCAACTCACCAATATGTACGGCGATACGTTTTTGGATGATTTTAAAAACAACCCGTTGTACGGCCCCGAATCTTTTGTGGTAAAATACTCCACCATCATCATGTCCATTTCGCAGATATCGGAAACCCTGTTTATCCTCACCATCCCGTTTTTCCTGAAGCGGTTTGGGATCAAAAACGTAATGCTGTTTTCAATGTTGGCCTGGGTGCTGCGCTTTGGTCTTTTTGCCTACGGCGATCCGGCCGGCGGCCTGTGGATGATCATTCTTTCCTGCATTGTGTACGGAATGGCCTTCGACTTTTTTAATATCTCGGGGTCACTGTTTGTGGAAACAGAAACCAGCCCGGCCATCCGTTCCAGCGCACAGGGCATTTTTATGATGATGACCAATGGCGTGGGCGCATTTTTAGGCAGTAAAATCAGCGGCACTTTAATCGATCAATATTATACCAACGCAGACGGCGGAAAAGACTGGCACAGCATCTGGCTGGCGTTTGCCGCATATTCCCTGATTGTGGCGCTGCTGTTTTTGGTGCTGTTCCGGCACCGGCACAGCGCCAGCGCGAAAGAAGTGGCCAGCATCGCACATTAAAGAAATAAAAAAGCCCCGGGAGTACCGGGGCTTTTTTTTAAGATGCCATCGCTTGAAGAGATGGCATCTTGACTAAATATGTGCTTCGATCTTTTTTACAAAGTTCGACTTGGGCTGAGCGCCTACCAGCTTATCCACCACTTCGCCGTTTTTTATAAACAGGATTGCGGGGATAGAAGTGATGCCGTAGTTCATGCTCACCTGTGGGTTCTCGTCCACGTTTACTTTGCCAATGTTTACTTTGCCATCGTATTCTTTGGAAAGCTCGTCAATAACGGGCCCGATTGCGCGGCAAGGTCCGCACCATTCCGCCCAAAAGTCTACAACAGTCAATTTATCGGAACTCAGAACGTCGCTTTGAAAATTTGCGTCGGTAAATGCTTGTGCCATGATTCAGAATTTAAGTTTCAATCAGAATATCTGCATTGGGGAAACAAATTTAAAGCCTAATCCTATTCCCTGCACCATTGTCAGATATTGAAAGTTTTTGATGACAAATAGAAAAGTTTGATAAGGTAAAAAGGCAGAAAATGGAATATACGTTAAACAACATCCGAAGCGGTAGAATGCTTTTTACCTTATCAATTTTGCTATTGTTTTGTTTACGCTGTTTCTACCCGAACGCCAATTTCCGGCGCTGTTTCCAAAAACTGGATAAAATCATAGTTCATTTCCAGCCCGCCACCAATTGTCGACAGGTTTACCCGCAGGTTTTCGCGGCCCTCCACCAGCGAAATTTTCAGGCCGGTATTGCCGGGATGTTGTTTCATTTGGTCGTCTAAGAACTCGAGGGTTTGCGGCTGCAGGTGGCGTGCTTCCAGCTCCAGGTGCACCTGTTTGGTCAGCGCTTTTTTGATGTTTTCGGCCAGCATTACCGAGCTTACCTTAAACTCAAACTCACCAGGTTTATAGCGGGTTTTAAAAGCGCCGGTAATGAGCAGCGTGCTGCCCAGTTCAAGGTAAGCCTGGTGTTTGATAAAATCATCGCCAAACAACACCAGTTCCGTTTTGCCCGTATAATCTTCCAGCACATACGAACCGAACTTGTTGCCCTGCCGCGAAATGCGGTGCTGCGCCGAAGTAACCAGGCACAAAATGCGGTAGGTGCGGCCCATGGCCATCATTTGCTGGTTGTCTTTGATTTCGTTGAAATCGGCCACGGTGGTAAAGCCATAATGGCGGTATTCAAAACGGTAGTGGTCCAGCGGGTGGCCGCTCAGGTAAATACCGGCCACTTCTTTCTCTTTTTCCAGTTGCTCCGTCAGCGACCATGGTTCGCAGGGTGGAATTACCGGCGGCTTAATGTCCATCTCCGACGACATATCACCAAACAGCGTATTGGCCGCCGAGTTAGCTTCCGACTGCACCTGGTTGCCATATTTTACCAACTTTTCCAGCCCGTTGATTTGTTCCCCCTGCGGCACGCAGAAATACTGGGCACGATGCAGTGAAAACTGGTCGAATGCGCCTGCGTAGATCAGGTTCTCCAGCGTTTTTTTATTGGCGGTGCGTTGGTTGATGCGTTTGATAAAATCGTATGGGTCTTTGAACGGCCCGCCCGCCTTGCGCTCTGCAATAATGCTTTCCACAGCGGCTTCGCCCACACCTTTCAGTCCGCCCAGACCAAAACGGATTTCACCCTTGCTGTTTACCGCAAAGCCTTGTTGCGATTCGTTGATGTCGGGACCAAGTACTTTGATGCCCATGCGCTTACATTCTTCCATAAAGAAGGTGAGCTTTTCAATGGCGTTGGCGTTGTTGAGCACCGCGGCCATGTATTCGGCAGGGTAGTGGGCCTTCAAATAAGCCGTTTGATACGCCACAAACGCGTAGCAGGTAGAGTGCGATTTGTTGAACGCATATTGGGCAAATGCCTCCCAGTCGGTCCAAACTTTTTCCAGCGTTTTTGGCTCGTGGCCTTTGGCAACCGCGCCGTCGATGAATTTGCTTTTCATCTTGTCCAGCGTTTTCCGGTCTTTTTTACCCATGGCCTTGCGCAGTACGTCGGCATCGCCTTTGGAGAATCCGCCGATCTTTTGCGCCAGCAACATCACCTGTTCCTGGTACACCGTAATACCATATGTTTCCTCCAGGTATTCGGCCATTTCCTCGAGGTCGTATTTCACTTCCTCGCGGCCATGCTTACGGTCAACGTATTGGGGGATGTACGCCATAGGACCGGGGCGGTACAGGGCGTTCATGGCAATAAGGTCGGCAAATTGGTCAGGCTTTAGTTCCTTCAGGTACTTCTGCATGCCCGGGCTTTCGAACTGGAACGTGGCAATGGTTTCGCCTTTTTGATACAGCGCATATGTCGCTTCATCGTCCAGCGGAACATCGTCGATCACAATATCAACACCGTGATTGGCCTTGATCATTTCCAGCGCATTCTTAATGATGGTAAGGGTTTTTAACCCCAGAAAGTCCATCTTGATTACGCCGGCATCTTCAATGATCTTGCCCTCGATCTGCGTTACCAAAAGATCTGAATCCTTGGCCGTACACACCGGGATAATGTTCAAAAGACTGTCCGGCGCAATGATGATGCCCGCGGCGTGAATGCCCGTGTTGCGCACAGATCCTTCCAGCCTTTCCGCTTCGTGCAGCACCTGCGCCCTGATGTCGTTGCCATTGTAGATAGCACGGAGTTGCTTTACGTTTTCAATATCATCGGAGCCATAGCCTTCTTTTTCTTCCAGCGATTTTTCGCCTTCTTTTGCGGTAAGTGGCGCATGCAGCACACGGCCCAATTCGGTACCCGGTTTATCAGGTACCAACTTGGCCAACATGTTCGATTCAACCAGTGGCAGGTCCAGCACACGGGCCACGTCCTTGATACTCATTTTCGCGGCCATCGTACCGTAGGTAACAATCTGGGCTACCTGGTTTTTACCGTATTTCTGCACCACATAATCGATCACCTTTTGCCGGCCTTCATCATCGAAGTCCGTATCAATATCCGGCATCGACTTACGATCGGGGTTCAGGAAACGTTCGAACAGCAGGTCGTATTTAATGGGGTCAATGTTGGTGATGCCTATGCAATACGCCACCGCCGAACCAGCCGCCGAACCACGGCCGGGGCCAACAAACACACCCAGATCGCGGCCTGCTTTAATGAAGTCTGATACAATTAAGAAGTATCCCGCGAAGCCCATTGTTTTAATGGTGTGCAACTCAAAGTCGAGGCGCTCCTGCGTTTTTGCATCGATGCTGCCATAACGGGCATGCGCACCCTCAAATGTGAGGTGCCGCAAAAATTCCCATTGGTTTAAATTGCTGTCGCCATGTACCTGGAATTCTTTTGGAATAGGGAAGGCGGGGAGGAGAATGTCTTTTTTCAAATTCAGCAACTCAACCCGGTCCACGATCATGTTGGTATTGTCGATGGCCTCCGGGATATCGCTGAACAACTTTTTCATTTCATCAACGCCCTTGAAATAAAACTGGTCGTTGGGAAATTTAAAGCGGCGGTTTTTACTGCCTGCATCATCGTTTACAAAATCATCAAAACCCGGTGTGCTCTGTTTTTCGCCGGTGTTGATGCAGAGCAAAATATCGTGGGCATTGTAATCGTCGCGATCAGTGTAATGGCTGTCGTTAGTGGCAATAACGGGCACGCCATATTTTTTAGAAAACTTCAGCAGCACCTGGTTGATGGTTTCCTGCTCCTGCATATTGTGGCGCTGCAGTTCGATAAAATAGTCTTCGCCAAACATATCGAACCACCACTTGAATTCTTTTTCTGCAGCCTCTTCGCCATGGTGCAGAATGGTTTGCGGAACATAAGCACCAATGCAGCAAGTGGTGGCAATCAAACCTTCGCTATATTGTTCGATCAGACCTTTGTCAATCCGCGGGTACTTGCTATACATGCCTTCGAGGTAACCCAGCGATGTAAGCTTGATCAGGTTTTGATAACCCACTGCATTTTTTGCCAGCAATACCTGGTGATAACGATTGTCTTTTTGTTCTTTTGAAAATGTTTTGCGGGTACGGTCTTCCACCACGTAAAACTCGCAGCCCACGACGGGTTTTACTTTTACCGAACCATCATCATTCTTATGTTTATATGCTTCCGATACAAATTCAAAAGCACCGAACATATTACCGTGATCCGTAATCGCAATTGCGGGCATGTTCTCCTTGATGGCCTTTTTATACAGCGCCTGTATGTTGGCTGCACCATCCAAAAGTGAGAACTGTGTATGTACATGTAAATGTGAATATTTCATAGTTGAAAACCCTTAGGCCTCAATTATTTTGGCCTTGAACAGGAACGATTGCGCAATATAAATGCAATTGCGGGCAATACGATGTGGATAAAAAACGTTGATAGCTTTCCCCAACTTGAGGGAATAAATACATATTTTCGTCACTAGTCACTCATCCAAAAAAAAGCCACATGGTAAAAACCCTGCTGCTTTCCACCTTCTTTGTAGGTGGGATAGCTTCGTTCAACCCTGTTCTGGCCCAAAAATCCAAAGGTCCTAATAGCGGAGCAAAAACCGAAGTTAAATTCCTGGAAGACATCCAGTTAGAAATTGCGCCAACCACCGTTTCCCTGGTGGAGCCCGCCACCAAGCCTCCGACCACATTTGCTTTTAGCAAAGCCGCTGCACCAGCATTGGATATTGAAAAGGCCACTGAATTACAATTGAAATTTTCCATTCTGCTCGATACAGAAGTAGAAGAAATTGCAATCAATCACCTGTATCAAAACATTGATGAATGGTGGGGCACCCGTTATCAATACGGCGGCAGCACCAAAAACGGTATTGATTGTTCTGCGTTCATGCAAGTGTTGTACACCTGTCATTTTGGAACACAGTTGCCCCGCACGGCACGGGAACAGTTTGAAACCACAACCCGCATCAACCGCGAAGAATTAAAAGAAGGCGATCTTGTTTTCTTCAATACACGTGGTGGCGTTTCGCATGTGGGTGTTTACTTACAAAACAACAAGTTTGCACATGCGGCAACATCGGGTGGGGTAATGATCTCCGACTTGGATGAAACTTATTGGGCAAAAAGATATTTAGGTGCCGGCCGCATGGCAAAGGTTGAAGAAACCAACAGCATTGCATTGGCGGGCAAGCCTTAAGTTATTGTTGATCAATTTTAAAAAAAGCAGATGTTGACATCTGCTTTTTTATTTGCCCATATGATAATGACATTAGCTGGGATGAAAAAGGGGTGTGGATAAATCCATATGCACCTTAGCATGCATGTAAAAGCTCGGTGCCTTTTTATTTTTATTTCCGGGTCAATCTTTTTCGAACCGTCTGAATTACCGGCTCCAAATCAGGAGTCAGTTTTAATGCAATAGTGCCTGCTGCAAATAATATAATAAAGACCGTACTGCGTAGAAATAGCGCGGCCAAACCCAACTGGTCCCTGAACAAAAAGTACGGAACTACAAAGCATACTGCGGCCAGCAGCAGTGTAATAACAGTGGCGCGGTTAAACGGCTGCATGCCGTGCCTGCGATACAAAAAAGTATAGCGCACCGTGTTGTACACGGTAAAAGAAATAAGGTTGGCAATGGCCGGTCCTTCCACACCTAACGAACGGGTAAGGATAAACGACAGCGGGAACATCAGGCCCAAAAGTATCATCCCCGAAAAAAAATCAAAACGCCACATAGTAGACGTAGCAATGATCTGCCCGTTTACACCGGTGCCCATGTCAATGACTTTCGCAAGGCCTAAGAAAAAGAAGGCCGTTTTAGCACTGAGGTATTCCTGTTTTAAATTAAACGTAAGGACACCGTCTTCGAAGTTGAGCCAGATGAGCGAAAACATGGCCGTTGAAAACAGGAGCATATTGATGGAAGACCGTTGGTAAATGCGTTGTATGCGTTCGAGGTCTTTATCTTTCCACGATTGCGACAGCGGCCCGATGGTGGCAGAGACCATAGCCCGCTGCGGCGCTTGTATGAGCGATGAAATATTTTGCGCCAGCGAAAAAATACCCGCAGCCGCCAGGCCATTGGGTAATACCGCGGTAATGATGATGGTGTCGAACGAACCTGCAAAATTAAAGATCAACCCACCCGACCAAACAAAAGTGCACAACAGCATTATTTTCTTTTTAAACCTGCGCGATACATTGCTGATAGAAAAAACAAAGGACACTCTTTTGGTAGCCAACAGCCAGGCCAGCAAGCCCAATGCAATGAGCAAATACGAAAAGGAGTAAATGGGCACAAAGCCTTTGAAAGAAAACAGCAAGGCAACTGTGCTGGCAATGATTAAAACGGTGGTGACTAACCGAAAAACAAACTCTTTTAAAAAGTTGGTAACTACCGGTAGTTTAAGATGCCAGCTATAAGCTTCTAAGATGTTGAAGACCGTAATGCCATAACCAAACGGAAAGATCCAGTAGTAATAATGCTGCAGCAGTGGTGCATTATCAAAACGCTGCAGCACCACGTCTTTAAACAACACACCCAACAAAAGCACTACGCCGTAGCCGGCCGTGGCAATGAGCAGTGCCACGGTGAGCATCTCGTTTTTGTTTGGCGGCAGGCGGTCGTTGTAGTATGGAAAAAATTTAGAAATATATGCCGGCATGCCCAGCGTTGCAATGGATGCCAGTATATTGCCAAAGGCTACAAATGCTTGCACCAGCCCATATTCTTCGGTGCTAAAGCTGCCTTCCCTTGTAAAGAGAAAGGTGTTCACAAACCCCAGCACAAAGCCTAAGTAAACAACTATTGAAGAAAGAATACTTTGTCGGCGGATGGTGCTCATGTGGGGGCAAAAGTAGGGAAGGGGGCGAACATTGCGTTTTAGAAGAACAGCTGTAGAAAATTCAAAAGGCAAAAGTAAAAAGTCAAAAATGGACGAAGATTGTTTGACTTTTTACCCCAGTTTCTAATTATTTCATTTCCGTAGTTACATAAAAATCCGGTGCGGCGGCTATCTGGCTGCCAAATGTGCCTTTCACGGATTGCCAGTCCGTGGTGGGTTTCAGCCACTGGCCATTGGTTAGTTGTACGGCCATGTTGAAGGCGGGCACCACGTTGTTCCAGCGGTATTGCAGGTTGCTGCCAGCCTTCTTCAACTCCAGCACAGGAATTTTTGTGGTGCGCAAATACTGGTCAAACACTTTGGAAAGATCGATGCCGCTTTTTTGCGCCATGTACTGCTCCACTTGTTGCGTGGTAACGGTTTGGTGGTAAAAATCTTTGTTCAGCCCACGCAGTATATTGCGGAACAGCGTATCATTTTGCACCAACTGGCGGATGGTGTGCACCAGGTTGGCGCCTTTATAATACATATCTCCGCTGCCTTCCTGGTTTACGCCATAAGGCCCAATGATCGGCTGATCGTTTTGGATGCTGGCCCGCAGCCCACGCACATACTCGGAGGCAGCCTTTTTACCGTAAAAAAACTCGGTGAACAGGGTTTCGCTGTAATCGGTAAAACCTTCGTGTACCCACATATCAGCGATGTCTTTTGCGGTGATGTTGTTGCCAAACCATTCGTGCCCCGTTTCGTGTACAATAATATAATCCCACTTCAGCCCCCAGCCGCTGCCCGAAAGGTCTTTGCCGAGGTAACCGTTGGCAAACCGGTTGCCGTAGGCCACAGCACTTTGATGCTCCATGCCCAAGTGCGGCGCCTCTACCAGTTGGTAGCCGTCTTTATAAAAAGGATAAGGACCAAACCAATGCTCCAGTGCTTTCAGGGTTTGGTGCACCTGGCTGAACTGCGTTTTGGCTTTGCTTTGGTTGTAATCCAGCACCCAATATGTGCAATTGAGCAGGCCGGCTTCGCCGGTGTAGGTGTCGGCCCAGTTTACGTATTTTCCAATATAGGGCACCAGGTTGTAGTTATTGATCGGGCTTTGCACCCCCCATTTATAAGTGGTGTAAGATCCGCTTTTTTCTTTACCTAAAAAACGGCCGTTGGCTACAGCCACCAGCGTATCGGGCACGGTGATGTTCATAAAAGCGCTGTCCGGTTCGTCGCCCTGGTAATCTTTGCAAGGATACCACGCCGAAGCGCCCAATCCTTGCACGGCCACGCTCATCCACGGGCGGCCCAACTGGTCTTTGCTCCAGATCCAGCCACCATCCCAGGGCGGCGTCAGTGCCGGGCGGGGGGTGCCTTCAAACTGCAGCAACAGTTTTTGTACCGAGCCAACCGGCGGCGCTTCTGGCCAGCGGATATAATAAACATTGCCTTCCTGCTCTACGGCCAGCGGCATTTCGTTCCACACGGCGGTGGTGAGCTGCATGGGTTGCTGCAGGTCTATTTGCATGCGGGTGCCCCGCGACAATACCTTAAACTGCAATTCGTTTGAACCCGAAATAGTGCGGCCTGCATAATCGGGCATTACCGAAATGGTATAACTCGTCGCATCCCACCAGGCCCGTTCCGGCGTTACGGAGCCGCGCAGGGTATCCTGCCGGGTAAATACTTTTTTTTGTTGCAGCGGCTGGGCACAGGCAGTAGTAGCGCCCAGCAAAAAACAGAACTGGAAAAGATGCAGCAATTTTTTCATGGAGAAACAAATAAGGGCGCCGGTACAGGTGCAGCCGCATGTAGCGGATGCCCGGCAATTGTTCGCTAATTTAGACCCTTGTACCAATATGCGCTTTACTACTCTGCAATATTTAGCTTTTTATCTGTTGCTTTCCGTATTGCTGGCTTCCTGCTATTCGGGCCAGCGGGATGCGGATGGCTATTTTTTATACAACGATGCTTCGGGCATACAGTCGCTGGATCCGGCTTTTGCCAAAAACCAGTCGGTAATGTGGCCGGTGCACCAGTTGTACAACACTTTGGTGGAACCGGACAGCGCCCTGCAAATGGCGCCATCGCTGGCAAAGCATTGGGAAATTTCTGACGACCGAAAGACCTATACTTTTTACCTGCGCAACGATGTGTTTTTTCACGACGACGCTTGTTTTACCGGAGGCAAGGGCCGCCGCCTGACGGCCCATGATGTGGTGTACAGTTTCCAGCGGCTGCGCAACCCGGCCACGGCATCGCCGGGGGCTTGGGTGTTTAATGAACGGGTGGCCGAAAACGAGCCTTTTGTGGCATTAAGCGACACAGTGTTTCAGCTTCGGCTGGCCCGGCCGTACCAGCCGATACTCGGTATTCTATCCATGCAATACTGCTCCATTGTCACCAAAGAAGCGGTTGAAAAATATGGCGCTGCGTTCCGGCGGCACCCGGTGGGCACGGGGCCCTTTCAATTTGTGGTGTGGGAAGAAGGGCAGGCCCTGATCCTAAAAAAGAACCCGGGTTACTGGGAACGGGATGCGGCGGGCAACCGGCTGCCGTACCTGGCGGGCATTAAAGTAAGTTTTGCCGACAGCAAGGCAACCGAGTTTTTGTTGTTCCGCCAGAGAAAACTACATTTTATCAACGACCTCGATCCTTCGTTTAAAGACGAAGTGCTCACCAAACGCGGCGTGCTGCGCCGGGAGTGGCAGGGAAAAGTGCAGCTCAATACGCATCCATACCTCGCGATTGAATACCTCGGCTTTTTGATGGACCCGCAAAACGAGTTGGTGCAACAGTCGCCAACCCAATTGAAAGCCCTGCGGCAAGCCATCAACTACGGCTTTGACCGGGAAAAAATGATCCTGTATCTCCGCAACTCATTGGGAACACCTGCGCAAAGCGGTTTTGTGCCGGCGGGCCTGCCTTCGTTCGATTCTACAGCGGTTCCGGGCTACCGTTATAATCCAGCAAAAGCGCGGCAGTTGCTGCAGGGTGCGGGTTTTGGCGGGGCTAAGAAACCGCCGCGGCTGCGCCTGCTCACCATCCCGGTTTATGCCGACATGGGCGATTATATTTCCCGCCAGTTGCAGGAAGTTGGGCTGGAAATCCAGGTGGAAGTGGTGCAAAAATCGCTGCTGCTGGAGCTGACCTCGAGCAGCCGGGCCCTTTTTTTCCGCGGCAGCTGGATTGCCGATTACCCCGACGCGGAAAATTATCTTTCTGTGTTTTACTCCAAAAATCCGGCACCGCCCAATTATACCCGCTATCAAAACCCGCGGTTTGATGCATTATTAGAAAAGGCCCTTTCCGAAACGAATGATTCGGCCCGATACGACCTGTACCGCCAGGCAGATGCGCTGGTGATGGAAGATGCGCCGGTGGTACCGCTTTGGTACGATAAGGTAATTCACCTCGTGCAGCCCGGCGTGGAGGGCTTTCAGCCCAATGCGCTGAACTTACTGGAGTTGCGGCGGACGAAGGTGCGATAGATGAAGTCAAAAGGCAAAAGTAAAAAGTCGAAAAGGGTTACTGCTTCAATTTCATTTACCCTTCAACTGTTTGGTTCGTCTTTTTTCTTTTGCAAAATAAAAAGATTGCAGAAGCGCAGTGTCTGTCATGCCGAACTTGTTTCGGCATCTCCTTACACCAAGAGGCTTTTTGCAAAAAAGAACTGGCGCCTTTCTTAAATACAAAAACTTTCAAGTCGAAGGGGATGCCGAAACAAGTTCGGCATGACAGACTCCGCAAAAGCTGGTGTCATTGCCTGCTCGCCTGTTTAAAACATCATTTTCCAATAAAACAAACGGCACAGGTTTTACCTGTGCCGCCATTCTTTTTGTTTGTGTTGCGTTGAAGCTTTTTCCCAAACGCCAGTTTTTTCCCCCTTGCCGCCGATCTGCTACCGCTTATTCTTCGTCCTCTTCGTTGTACACATCTTCGTTACTACTGTTGTAGTGCTTTTCCCAGGCTTCCACTGCGGCATCGCTCAGGCATTCGATAATATCAAATATCGAATCGCTTTTGCGCTTCCAGCAGGTCGAGATCTGGTCGTCGTAGAAAAACACGTACATGCAGTGATCCGACTCCATCATCACCTTGATCAGCGAAACGGGCTGGTCCTGAGCTTCCTGTACCAGGTAATAACAACCGGCTTCCAACAATCCATACGAATACATACACTTCCTCCTTTTGGTGGTTAGGTTAACTGTTACTTTTTGGGTTAGTAAGTAAACAGAACTTAACGGGCCAGCCAGTTATTTTCCGGTGCGGCCACTTGCTATTGCGTCCGCCGGGGCCAAAATTAGGGTCTTTTAATTTGGCAGCGCCGGTTTAGCCCGCAATAAATGTTTGTAGAAATTATTTTAATTGACGATCAGTGTTTTATAAAACAATAAATTCGGTCAATAGCCCAAATATATAGCTAAAAATATTAGCAAAAGTCGCCGGTTTTTTCCTTATATTTGCCCGCTTATTTGCCAGTCCAGCACAGCCGTGCCGGGCATCATTCAAGTGCTGCAAAAAGGCAAAAAACCATTTTAGGCAACCATTCTCCTATGGCAGAAACAAAAAGAATTGTAGGCGATTATACCGAAGACAGTATCCGCAGCCTCGACTGGAAAGAGCACATCAGGCTCCGCCCGGGCATGTACATCGGCAAGTTGGGCGACGGCTCCTCGGCCGACGACGGCATTTATGTGCTGGTAAAAGAAGTGCTCGACAACTGTATCGACGAATACACGATGGGCTACGGCAAAACCATCGAAATTTCCATCAAGGACAAGACCGTTACCATTCGCGATTACGGCCGGGGTATTCCGCTGGGCAAAGTGGTGGACGTGGTTTCGAAGATCAATACCGGCGCCAAGTACGACAGCAAGGTGTTTCAGAAAAGCGTAGGCCTCAACGGTGTGGGTACGAAGGCCGTAAACGCCCTGAGCCAATATTTTAAAGTGGCGTCGCACCGCGATGGCAAGGTAAAGGAAGCCGAATTTCAGCAGGGCGTGCTGGTAAAAGAATACAAGGAAGGGGGCACCAGCGGCGCCAATGGTACGTTGGTTACATTTATCCCCGACGATTCCATCTTCAAGAATTTTCATTTTATCCCCGAATACCTCGAGAAGCAGATCTGGAACTACTGCTTTCTCAACGCGGGGTTGCGCATAGTGTTCAACGGCAAGTCGTACATGTCCAAAAATGGGCTGCTCGACCTGCTAACCCGCGAAACTAATGCCGACACCGATCCCGATGGCATTCGCTATCCCATCATTCACCTGAAAGGCGAAGACATTGAAGTGGCCATTACACACAACAACGATTATGGCGAAGATTATCATTCGTTTGTAAACGGCCAGCACACCACGCAGGGCGGCACCCACCAGGCTGCGTTCCGCGAGGCTTATGTAAAAGTGATCCGCGAGTTCTTCAAAAAAGATTACGATGCAGCCGATGTGCGCCAAGGTATTGCCGCGGCCGTTTCAGTGCGGGTAGTGGAGCCGGTGTTTGAATCGCAAACAAAAACAAAACTGGGGTCACAAAACGTGGATGAAGGCGGTCCATCAATGCGCCAGTTTATCCTTGATTTTTTGCAGCGCAACCTCGATAACTTTTTACATAAAAACCCGTCCGTGGCCGATGCGCTGAAACGCAAGATCGAGCAAAGCGAACGGGAACGCAAGGAACTGGCTGGTATTAAAAAGCTGGCCAACGAACGGGCTAAAAAAGCAAACCTGCACAATAAAAAGCTGCGCGACTGCCGCATTCACCTCAACGATGAACCGCCGGTAAAAGGCAAGCAGGAGTTTTATGCCAAACAGCAGGAAACCACCATCTTTATTACGGAAGGTGACTCGGCTTCAGGATCTATTACCAAGGCCCGCGAAGTGGCTACACAGGCGGTTTTTTCATTGCGCGGCAAGCCGCTCAACTGCTTTGGCATGACCAAAAAAGTGGTGTATGAAAACGAGGAGCTGAACCTGCTGCAACATGCGCTGAACATTGAAGAAGGCATGGATGGACTGCGGTTTAACCGCATTGTTATTGCCACCGATGCCGATGTAGATGGCATGCACATTCGCCTGCTGGTAATGACGTTTTTCCTGCAATTCTTCCCCGACTTGGTAAAAGGCAACCACGTATTTATTTTGGAAACGCCGCTGTTCCGGGTACGGAATAAGCAGCAAACCATTTACTGTTATTCCGAACAGGAAAAACAGGCTGCGATGAAAAAGCTGGGCGCCAAGCCCGAGATCACCCGCTTTAAAGGACTGGGTGAAATTTCGCCGGATGAGTTCGGTCGTTTTATTGGCGAGGAAATGCGCCTGCAGCCCGTGATCCTCGATCATGGCGATCATATTCAGCACTTGCTGGAATATTATATGGGCAAAAACTCGCAGGACCGCCAGGAGTTTATCATCAACAACCTGCGTGTGGAGCTGGATACGGTGGAGGAAGTGGCAGGATAAGATTTCATATAAAAGGCCAATAAAAAGGCAATGAGCAAAGAATCGAAAAAAGCGACAGCGCAGGCGCCAGTGCCGCAGGAGGTCTTGCACCTTGTTTTCCAGGAGGCCGACATTGCCGTGCTGCAATCGGCTGCTGAACTGGACGAAACATTGAAAGGTGAGATCATCATCATTCGCGATGATTTTGCCGTAGGCCCACTTTACAAACTTGATGAAGCCGAAGGTTGGCAGGCACGCAAAGAGTGGTGGAAAGAACAGTTGCTGCGGTCGCCGTACGGCGACACGACCGATATGGTGAACGACCGCATGACGGTGCACAACCTGAAAAAAGCACTGGATGAAAACGAGCAATTGGTGTTGTGGATGTGGATGGGCCAAAACAGCCATGATGTATGCGGATACTATTGGCTGATTGGCCAGCTGAAAGAATATGGGGGTAGGGTGTATGTGCTGTACATGAACAACCTGCCGTTCATTAATGAAAAGGGCGGCATTTTTTATCCTACGGCCATTCATGAAATACCAGCAAAGGAATTTCGCAAGGCAAAAAAACTGGCCCGCACCGTTACGCCCAGCGAGTTTGAAGTAGACCCCGATGAATGGAAGCGCCTATCGGAGGAGAACGGCTCCGTACGCATTTTGGAAGGCGGTAAAAAGATCGCTACCAAGGGCGATGATTTTTACGATGCGCCGCTGCTGCAGGCCATTTCGGCCGACTGGCAGAAGATCCCGAAAGTGCTGTTCAATGCGTTGGGTAAAATGAAGATCAAGACCGGCGATGTGTTCCTGAACGGCCGTCTGAAAGCGCTGGCCGATGAAGGAAAACTGGAACTGCAAGGCGACTTTACAAAAGGCTGGAAAGATTGCGGCGTAAAGCTGGCCGGTGTGCCGGCTGCTGCACCTGCAACCGAACCGGCCGTTTAATAAAAACAGGAACGTTATGATACTTCGCAAACCTTTACTGCTGCTCGCTGCTTTAGCTGTTGCCACTTTTTCTTTTGCGCAAAGCCAAACCGAACTGCTCGATTCGCTTATGCGGCAATATGTGGCACATAAAAAGTTCAATGGTTCGGTGCTGGTGGCAAAGGGTGGAAAAGTATTGTTGGAAAAGGGCTATGGTTATAAAAATGTAGCCGCCAAAACGCCGGCCACCGCTGCCGACCTGTATCAATACGGATCGGTGACCAAGCAGTTTACCGCTGCCGTTATTTTGAAATTGCAGGAAGAAAAGAAGCTGAAACTTGGCGACAAACTATCTAAATACTTCCCGCAGTTTTCGTTTGCCGACAGCGTTACACTGCGTCATTTGCTGACGCATACATCGGGCATTTTCAATTATACCAACGATGCCCGGTTCATGAACACAGAAGCGGTGAAGCCTACCACGCAGGCCCGCATTTTTGAGTTGTTTGCCAACAAACCGCTGGCGTTTGCGCCGGGCTCCAAATACAGTTACTCCAACAGCAACTATATGCTGCTGGGTTATATCGCCGAAAAGGTAAGTGGCAAGCCCTACGAAACACTGGTGCGCCAGTATATTTTAAAACCTGCTGGCATGAACACCGCGGGGTTTGATTTTGCTGCATTAAAGTCCGCCAACAAATCCACAGGTTACAACATCATCAACGGGGCCCAGGCCATGACTGCAGGAATCGTTGATTCCTCTGCAAGCTATGCTGCCGGCGCCTTGTATGGCAGCGTGTACGACTTGTATGCATGGCACCGGGCTTTGCAAAAGGGCAAAGTGTTATCTGCCCAAAGCATGAAGCAAATGGAAACCGTTGCGCTAAATAATTATGCATTGGGCGTGGTTGTCGATACCGCTTATGGCAAAAGGGCGGTGGCGCATGGCGGGGGCATTTTTGGTTTCATCACCGCCTTTGTGCGCTACCCCGAAGAAGACCTGGCCATTGTGGTGCTGAGCAACAATGGCGCAGTGCCCGTCGATAATATTGCAAAAGACCTTGCCGGAATTGTCTTCGGGCAAAAGGTTGACTGGCCTGCCGCACGGACTGAAATAGCAGTACCAGTGGACATCATGAATACTTATGTAGGTGAATACGAAATAACGCCGGCGTTTAAAATGATGATCACTTTAGAAGGTAGTCAGCTGATGGCACAAGCCACTGGCCAGTCGAAGAACCCGCTGTTTGCGGAAAGCAATACGAAGTTTTTCCTGAAAGTGGTAGATGCGCAAATGCAGTTCAACAAGAATGCGCAGGGCGAAGTGGAAAGCCTGACGCTGTTCCAGGGCGGAAGGGAAATAGGTGGTAAGAAAATAAAATAATGAAAGCTGCCGGGCATTTTGTTTAACGGCCCTTTTATCATCCGATATCAATAATCAATGAGCACGAAAAATAAAAACTACGAACACGTTCAAACCGATCATGGCATCAACGGCCAGTATAAAACCTGGTTCCTTGATTACGCTTCGTACGTAATCCTGGAGCGGGCTGTGCCTGCCGTGGAAGATGGCCTGAAACCCGTGCAGCGCCGCATTCTGCACGCCATGAAAGAAATGGACGATGGCCGCTACAACAAAGTGGCCAACGTTATTGGACAAACGATGCAATACCACCCGCATGGAGATGCGTCGATTGGTGATGCGCTGGTGAACATGGGGCAAAAAGACCTGCTGATCGACACACAGGGCAACTGGGGCGACATCCGCACCGGCGATGATGCTGCTGCACCACGTTATATTGAAGGGCGCCTGAGTAAGTTTGGATTGGAGGTTTTATTTAACCCCAAAACCACTGCTTGGCAATTGAGTTATGATGGCCGTAAAAACGAACCCATCACGCTGCCGGTAAAATTTCCCCTGCTGCTGGCACACGGCGCTGAAGGCATTGCGGTTGGTTTGGCTACAAAAATTTTACCCCACAACTTTTGCGAGCTTTGCGAAGCAGCCATCAAGTATTTGAAAGGCCGCAAGTTTGAATTGTATCCCGATTTTCTGACCGGTGCCATGGTGGATGTGACCGATTACAACGACGGCCGCCGCGGTGGAAAAGTAAAAGTGCGGGCACACATCGAGGAGCTGGATAAAAAAACGCTGCTGGTCAAAAGCGTGCCTTATGGCGTCACCACGTCTTCCCTGATTGACTCGATCGTTAAAGCAAACGATGCGGGTAAGATCAAGATCAAAAAAGTGGTGGACAACACTGCAGCCGAAGTGGAACTGCAGGTGGACCTGGCACCGGGCATTTCGCCGGACATTACCATCGATGCGTTGTATAAATTCACCGATTGTGAAATTTCCATTTCGCCCAACACCTGTGTGATCATTGACCAGAAGCCGCACTTTGTTGGCGCTTCCGATCTGCTGCGTGTTTCGGCCGACAACACCAAGAACCTGCTGCAACGCGAACTGGAAATAAAGATGGGCGAACTGCAGGAAAAATGGCATTATACTTCGCTGGAGAAAATATTCTTCGAGCAGGGTATTTACAAGGAACTGGAAAAGAAACATGAGACCTGGGAAAAGGTGCTCGAAGCCATCGCAAAAGCATTTAAGCCCTTTGAAAAAAACCTGCGCCGCGCCATTACCCGGGAGGATATTTTAAAGCTTACCGAAAAGCCGGTGCGCCGCATTTATCGCCTTGACATTGCTGAGCTGGATGCGCAGATCAAAAACCTGGAAGGAGAGATCAGGCAGGTAAACTACGACCTCGAACACCTTAATGATTATACCATTGCCTGGTTTGAAAACCTGCTAAAAAAATACGGCAAAGGCAAGGAGCGCAAAAGCGAGATCAAGGTGTTTGAGGTGATCGAAGCCAAGCACGTAGCCATCGCCAATACACGCATCTACATCAACTGGCAGGAAGGATTCATCGGCACTTCGTTGAAGAAAGATGAATTCCTGGTGGAATGTTCCGACCTCGACGACATCATTGCATTTACCCGCCGCGGACAAATGAAAGTGGTGAAGGTGCAGGATAAAGTATTTATTGGTAAAGACATTTTGTATGCTGCCGTTTTCCGCAAAGGCGACGAACGCACTACCTACAACATGATCTACACCGATGGCGAAAGCGGCGTGACTTATGCCAAACGTTTTAACGTAACCGGCATTACCCGTGATAAGGAATACGACCTGACCAAAGGACATGAAAAAAGCAAGGTGCATTATTTTACGGCTAACCCTAATGGTGAGGCCGAAGTAGTGCGGGTAATTCTCAGTCCGAACTGTACGGCGAAGAAAAAAGAACTGGATTTTTATTTCGAAGAAATTGAGATCAAGAGCCGCGGCAGCATGGGCAACCAGGTAACCAAATACCCGGTGCGTTCGGTGAAATTCAAAGAAGCAGGCGTGGCTACGCTGGGCTCCATCAAGCTTTGGTTTGATGATAAATTCGGCCGCCTGAACCACGATGGCAAAGGCATTGAACTGGGCTCGTTTGATGCGGAAGATCGTGTGCTGATCATTTATACCGACGGCACCTACGAAATCACCGACCAGGAGTTGACACAACGCTTCAATCCCGAAGAAGTGATGCTGGTGGAAAAATACGAACCGCAACATGTGATCACGGCCATTTACCTGGATAACGATAAAGGGCAGTACAATGTGAAGCGTTTCCGTATTGAGACCAACCGCATCAAGGAACGATATATGTTCATCAAGGAAGGCAAGGGCAACCTGCTGGAAGCGGTGAGCACAGAGGACATGCCTACATTGATCGTGGAAACAGGCAAAGGTTCTGCAGCGCGGCGCACCAAGTTCAAGATCGCCGATATGGTGGATGTGATGGGTTGGAAGGCCATTGGCGCCAAACTCATCGACTTCAACAAAAACGTGATGATGGAGTGGGAGATGAGCGGCGACGCACAACAGAAAGCATTGTTTTAGCCCACATGGAAATTAATAGCAAAGCGCAGTGTCCACAGGTACTGCGCTTTTTGTTTTGCATAAATATTTTATATGGAAATGGCTGCTGCCGCAGGTTTGCAGTTATCAACCCCTTTGCATTTTGTTAGCCTATCTATGCCTATTTTAGACCCATGCAATTCATACGACAAACCAAAAGGCTGAAGCGGCGTGCAGCAAGTGCACCTGCTTTTTTATTATTCCTGTCTGTAACTGTTGGCCATGTAGCGCCGGCACAAAACAGGGATTCGATTTTTGTGCAGCAAGTGGTAAAAGAAGCCACCACAAATTCGCAACTTCAAACATTAGGACACCAACTGGTAGATGTGATCGGTCCGCGGCTGGTGGGCACGCCACAAATGGACCAGGCACACGACTGGGCGGTGAAAACCTACGCCGGCTGGGGCATTGCGGCCCGCAACGAAAAATGGGGCGAATGGCGCGGCTGGGAGCGGGGTGCAACGCATGTGGATATGGTGTATCCCCGCGTAAAATCGTTGGAAGGCATGCAACTGGCATGGAGCCCTTCTACCAAAGGAAAAACAGTAACTGCCGAAACAATCATACTGGCTGATGTGGCCGATTCCGTTGCATTCAAAGCATGGCTGCCTTCGGTAAAAGGCAAGTTCGTAATGATCTCGATGGCGCAGCCCACCGGCCGCCCCGATTATAACTGGCAGGAGTTTGCTACCAAGGAATCGTTTGAGCGGATGAAAAAGGACCGCGATGCGCAAACACTTGCATGGCGCAATCGGCTGGCAAAAACCGGCTTGAGTGCACGTGACTTGGCGCTGGCATTGGAAAATGCAGGTGCTGCCGGTGTGATACAATCCCTGTGGAGCAACGGTTTTGGTGTCAATAAAATTTTTGGCGCCAACACCAAAAAAGTGCCCACTATCGACCTGTCGCTGGAAGATTACGGCATGTTGTTCCGTTTAACAGAGTCGGGGCAAAAGCCACGCATTGCTGTTCGTGCCGATTCGAAAGAACGTGGCCTGGTGCCCACCTTCAATACGATGGCCGAAATTAAGGGCACCGAAAAACCCGATGAGTACGTGATGCTGTCGGCCCACTTTGATAGCTGGGACGGATCGGGTGGTGCTACCGATAATGCCACCGGTACGTTGGTGATGATGGAAGCCATGCGCCTCCTGAAAAAGTTTTACCCCAATCCAAAACGCACCATCCTTGTAGGCCATTGGGGCAGCGAGGAGCAGGGCCTGAACGGATCAAGGGCGTTTGTTGAAGACCACCCGGAAATTGTACAAAACCTGCAGGCCTTGTTCAACCAGGACAACGGCACCGGCCGCGTGGTAAACCTTTCTGGCCAGGGCTTTTTACACAGCTACGATTACCTCAATCGCTGGCTTTCGAAAGTGCCTGACTCCATTCGCACCCATATTCAAACCAGCTTTCCAGGCTCACCCAGTGGTGGCGGCTCCGACTTTGCTTCGTTTGTAGCCGTTGGCGCACCGGGCTTTTCATTGAGTTCGCTCAACTGGTCGTACGGCAGCTATACCTGGCACACCAACCGCGACTCATACGACAAGATTGTGTGGGATGATGTGCGGAACAATGCGATTCTTACCGCCATCATGGTGTATATGGCCAGCGAAGACCCGCAGAAAACACAACGCGACAAAATTGTGCTGCCTGTAAACCCCAATACCGGCCAGCAAATGCAATGGCCTGCACAGCGCAAGGCTACACGTAAAGGTGGTGTGGACTAGTTGAATGATGCATGCACATTTTGCTATAAAGAAAAAGCCCGCTCTAAAAAAAGCGGGCTTTTTGTTTATACTTTTTATCAAATCGATTACTTGTTACTTTTTAAATCCTTTGCTCACCACTAACTCTTTGCTTCCCGGTGTGTAGGTATAAAAACCTTCGCCTGTTTTTGCGCCCAGTTTTTTTGCCATCACCATATTCACCAACAGCGGGCAGGGCGCATATTTAGGATTGCCGAAACCATCGTGCAACACCTGCAAAATAGAGAGGCAAACATCAAGACCAATGAAGTCGGCAAGCTGCAGCGGCCCCATCGGGTGGGCCATCCCCAATTTCATTACGGTATCAATTTCCTCAACGCCTGCTACACCTTCAAACAGCGTGTAAATGGCTTCGTTGATCATGGGCATCAAAATACGGTTGGCCACAAAACCGGGATAGTCGTTCACTACACAAGGCACTTTACCCAGTTGCTTGCTGAGCTCCACGATGGTATCGGTCACCTCTTTGCTCGTAGCATAACCGTTGATGATTTCCACCAGTTTCATCACCGGCACCGGGTTCATGAAGTGCATACCAACGACGGCTTCGGGCCGGTTGGTAACAGCGGCAATTTTAGTTATGGAAATGGAAGAAGTATTGGAGGCGAGGATGCAACCCTGCGGTGCATGTTCATCGAGTTGCTGAAATATTTTGAGTTTGAGTTCGGTGTTTTCAGTGGCCGCTTCCACCACCAGGTCTGCATCGTGCACACCGGCTGCCAGCGAGGCATGTGTGGTGATGTGCCTCAATGCGGTTTCTTTTGCAGCAGCATCCAACGTACCTTTCGCGACCTGCCGGTCCAGGTTTTTGGAAATGGTTTGCACTGCTTTTTGCAGTTGTTGTTCCGAAACATCGATGAGGGAAACCGGGAAGCCAGCTTGAGCAAACACATGTGCAATGCCGTTACCCATGGTTCCGGCACCAATGACAGCAATCTTTTTCATATGGGCGAAGATAAGGAGGGAGGGGATAGGTGGCAGTTGGGAGTTGACAGTTGAGCGTTAGGCGTCAAGTAGGTGTAAGGTGCAGCCGTTATTGAAGTCATTGCGAGGCGCAGAAGGTGCCTGTTTGTTGAATAAATAATGGCGCCGAAGCAATCTCCTGATCTGGCGTTTTGTTTTGTCGCAGGAGATTGCTTCGTCGCAATAAATGCATTTCAGTGCAAAGCTACCGCTGCGCCTCGCAATGACGGGAGGTGTTTATCTATTCAGAATTTCATTTAGTAAATAGGTAAATACTACCTGTATCAAAATATCAAGTTCAAACTCGTAACTAACAATTCATAACTCATAATTCCGCCCCCTACCTTCCCACCACATCCCACAAAAACCGCAACAGCGTACCTACAACCACCAACAGGAAAAAGATGCGAATAAAACTATTGCCGCGGGCAATGGCCAGGCGGGCACCCACAAATCCGCCCAATGCGTTGCAACAAGCCATGGGCAGGGCAATGGCCCAAATGATTTTTCCTTTTAGCAAAAACAAAATAATGGAACCCAGGTTGGTGCTCAGGTTTACCAGCTTGGCATGTGCGGACGCTTTTAGGAAATTGAAATGAAGCAAGCCGACAAAGGACAGCACCAAAAATGATCCGGTACCCGGGCCGATAAAACCATCGTAAAACCCGATCAGGATGGCTGCAATGGCCGCTAACGCCAACTCAGTTGATGCGGTTAGTGTGTGCTCACTGTGTTGCCCAAACGATTTTTTGGTGTAGGTATAAACCGCCACCACCGACAATACCACCAGCAACACCGGTTTCATAAAATCGTTGGGTACCAGCGTTAGCAAATAAGAGCCGGCAAAAGAAGCGACAAACGCCAGGGAACAAATAAGGAGCACTAATTCGTGGCGTACGGCCACCTTGCGCAGGTATTGAACGGTGGCAATGGCCGTACCGCTGAATGCCGGAATTTTCAGTGAGCCAATGACATTTACAACGGGTAAATTCGGCAGAATGACCAGCGCCGCCGGCGTTTGTATCAACCCGCCACCGCCCACAATGGCGTCAACAAAACCGGCAAAAAAAGCTGCCGCACATAGCAGCAGCAACTGAACAAGGGAAGTATCCATCGGGAGGGCAAAGGTAACCGGTGATTTATATGATTTGAAAGGATTTGAAGGAGTTTTAGAATGGAAAACTCATCCAATTTGTAGCTGGTAAAAAGCAGGTTTCGATAGAAGCTTTCCTGCAAATCCTTTCAAATCATAGACATCACTGGTCAAAAAAAAGTGCGTCAGCTACTGACGCACCAAATTCGTTCAAGCATTTGCCCCTGGTTTAACGGTTTCTGTCCTGGCCGCGTTCAGTTGAGCGGTTGCGGCCGCCGCCATGCGAGTTTTGGCCACCTTTACGGCCTGCTTCGCGGGCTTCTTCCGAGCTCCATTCGTGTGCTACACCCTGGCGGTGTGCTGCGCGGCCACCGGCCGATGCAATTTCACGTTGACGCTGGGGATCCATCGATGCAAAACCGCGGCGTGATGTTCTGCTTTGCTGGCCACTGTTTTCTGCAGCAGCATTTTGCTTGCTACCCTGATTTCGGTTTTCTGCCATGATCAGTAGGTTTTATGGTTAAAGAATGACTAGAGCCCCAAAGCCAAATAAGTGCCAAGACTTCCTCGATGTACATCAGGGTAGCGGATGAGGAAAAATTGGTATAAGTGGCCGTTTTTGGTGCTTTCCTGAAACACAGCAATGAACGCACCAAAGTTGAGCTTTGAACAAAAAAAGGTATAAATAATTGTAATGTGAGTAAACCTTTAGCGGTTCAAACCCAAATATTTGGTGCCCGGCGGTAAAATGAGGTGCTGAGCTGTAACAGCCATACTGCAGTTGCAAACAATTGTATCTGCATTTGTTGGGACAGCTAAACAATACATGGCCACCGGGGCGGCCCATTTTTTTACACCTTAAAAGGCTGTTTGGGCGCCTCGTCTCCGGCAGGTTGATCGACGCCGGCCTTCTGCGTCCAGTCCAGTTCAGTACGGTTCCGCGGCAGGCAGTGCGGGTATTCGCGGTTGATAAATGCCACCAGTCCTTCCCGCACAAAACAACGCAACTCAAACGCAGCCCCGGAATTATGAGCACTCACCAGCGACCGTATTTCAATCACGCTATCGGTAGTGTTGGTTAACTGCATGGCTTTTACCCGCCCGTCCCAAAGCGGGTGGTCTTTTACCAGCCGGTCCAGTTCCAGTCGCAACTGGTCCACCGGCAGGTTATAGTCGGCGTAAACAAACACCGTCCCGATGATGTTGGAGCCCGTTCGGGTCCAGTTTTGAAACGGCTTTTCAATAAAATAGGTAATGGGCAAGATCAGCCTGCGTTCATCCCAGATCATCACCACCACGTAGGTTAAGGTTATTTCCTCCACGCGGCCCCATTCGCCTTCCACCACCACCACATCGTCGATGCGGATGGGTTGGGTAAATGCAATTTGAAAACCGGCCAACAGGTTGGCCAGCGACCGCTGTGCGGCAAAGCCCACCACGATGCCACCAATACCCACACCGGTGAGCAGGCCCGCGCCAATGCGCCGCATGGCGCTGAACGATAGCAACACGGCCGCAATAGTGAGCAGGATTATAAGGCCGGTAAGCACTTGCCGCAGGTACACCAGTTGTGTCCGGATCTTTCGTTCCCGAAGATTATCGGCTTTGGCGTAATCAAAACGGTGCAACACATAATCCTGCACCACCTTAATGCTGCGGATGAGGAGCCACGAAAAAGTAATGATCAGGCCAATTTCAACAGCCTTGCTCAGCCGGTGCATCACCATGGGTGGCAGTTGCATCAGCGGTACCAATATGTTTAATATAAACAGTGGGATAAAATAAGACAGGGGCCCGCCCAAGTGTGTGATGATGGATTGCACCAACGAAAAAGATTTGCCTTCTTCAGAATTGCGCCGGATAAAGGCCGACAGCACCGTTTTGATGATGAAGCCCAAAATAATGGCTACGGCAATCAGGATAATGTTCCAGTACGATTTGGGAAGTTGCCACTGCCGCAGCAGGTCGCTGATGTATTCTTGCATGGTGGGTGTTGGGTAAACAAAAGGACGCCGCGGTGAAACCGGCCCAGCGCCTATATAATATCGGGTCAAAAATAACCGGCAAAAATGAAAACGGCATCGTGGAGATGTCGGTTCGACATTTAAGGTGGTCATTTAATGCCCTCAGCGGTGTTTTTCTACGCCAACCTGCATGCAATATTCCAGTACGGGGCAGGTGCTGCATTTGGGCAATTTGCCCGTGCAAATGTGTTTGCCAAACGGCATCAGCAACCGGTTGATGGCTACCCATTCCGATTGGGGCAGCCGCTCCTCCAGCGCCTTCATGGTTTTTTCGGGTGTGGGTGCCTGCACATATCCCCAACGGTTGGTGACGCGGTGTACATGAATATCCACGCCAATGGCCATTTGGCCCGACGCGATGCCCAATGCCAGGTGGGCGCATTTGGGCCCAACGCCTTTCAGGCTAATCAACTGCTCCGCATCGGCGGGCAGCTCGCCGCCCCAATCATCCACCGCTTTTTGGGCGATGCCCATAATGGTACCCGCCTTTTGCCCCGGAAAGGTGCTGCCATACAACAAGGCCTCGAGTTGTTGTGGGGAAAGCGACGACACTTGTTGCGGCGTGCGGGCCGCGCCAAACAGCCGCAGCGAAACGGGGATGGTGGTTTCATCGAGGGTGCGGATGGAAATAACGCAGGCTACCAGTTGTTCAAAAAGAGTGGTGTATCCCCGTTCGTACAAATCGAACAGCGCAGCTTTTGGAAAGGGCGCTATGGCTGCTTCAATGCGGCGGAACATTTCCGGGATATCAAACGGCGTTTTCATCCACTCACTTTGCCGCAAGGCTTCAACAATAATACCATGCGTGGAGGGCATAAAAGCCGGGCTGTTGTGTTTTACCGGAATATTTTGTATTTCGCATTGCGCAAGAAGGTTGCACGAAGCAATGTTGTTGCGCGGCCATTTCTCATTCAATACTCGTCTCACCCTTTTTTTAAAGCACGAAAAACCACGTGTGGCGAAGGACGTACCAATAAAAAAGCAGCCAACGGGCTGCTTTTTTAGTTTGCTGTTGCGGCTGTTTTTGCCGCACAAAATCTTTAGATCGAAGGCTGTTCGCCGGGCCGCTCTTCTTCATTGGAAAGATCGGCATCTACCTTTTTGCCTTTGAAGGCCTCCTGTGAAAACTGCACATCATCCGTCGTAGGTTCTTCGCCCGGTGCTTTATCTACACCTTGCTGGCCGCTGCCCCGCCCGGCATGTTCGTTTTCGTGGCCTCGGTCCTTATGTTGGTGTTCTTTGTTTTGTTCGGTATTCATGATGTTTTTTAAAAACACCCTAACAATATTGTGCCACCTGGTGCGGCTTAAAAAAGGCAGCGATTTTGCGTCGCGGTTGGTGAACCATTTCTGGTCAAACTGCATTATATTAACAGGGCAGAAGGTTAACAGTTTGTTGTGCGCTGAACCAGAAGTTTTAGAAATCCGGTGCAATGAAGCCTTCGTAAATTCGTTTCTATTACACTTTCGGAAAAAAGATAATAACAACATCAACAACACATGAGTTTGAACAACAACCGCTGGGTGTGGGTTTCCCTGTTAGGCCTGTTTCTGGTTACTGCCTGTAAAAAAGAAAAGGCTGAAGAAGACACCACCACACCGCCGCCTACCACACCTCCGCCGCCACCGGCTGTTACGCTGGCCGACCGGCAAAAGGACACGGCATTTTTGTATGCCCGTGAAATTTACCTCTGGAACGAGCAGCTGCCCTCCAGCTTTAATCCCCGCACTTATGCCGACCTCAACGAGGTGATGACTCAGATCCGCCAGTTTAGCAAGGAGCCCGGGTTCAACCAAGCGGTTGACCGCTGGAGCTTTGCGGTAAAACAGGAGGAGTGGGACAATATTTCGTCGGGCATCGCCGGCGATTTTGGCCTCACCATTTTCTTTAAAGAAGATGGCGATTTGCGGGTTCGTTCGGTAGAGCCGGCATCGCCTGCAGGCAAGGCGGGCATCCGTCGCGGCTGGCGCATCACGGGGCTCAACGGCAGCACCAATATGAAAGTGGCCAACGCCAACGCCATTGTAAATGCTGTTTACCAAAGCACTAATACTGCATTCACCTTTAGCAAGCCCGATGGCAGCGAGGCCAACATTAACCTCAGCGTAGCCGAATACCAGGAGCGCCCCGTTTACCTTGATTCGGTGTACACCGTTGGCGGTAAAAAAATCGGGTACATGGTGTTTAATTCTTTCCTCGGCAACCAGGAGCAGATTTTCACCGATTTCCAGCGGGTGTTTAGCCGCTTTACTGCCGCACAGGTAAATGATGTGGTGCTCGACTTGCGCTACAACGGTGGAGGTTATGTGTCCTATCAAAACAAATTGGCCGGTTACCTGTTGCCGCCGTCGGCAAACGGTAGCGTGCTGATGAAGCAGGAATACAATAAGCTGTACAGCAAAGAATTTAACGACACCACTTATGTGAAAAAAGAAGGCTCGCTGAACCTGCCGCGTCTGTTTGTGATTGTGAGCAACAACACGGCGTCTGCATCGGAGCTGCTCATCAACAACCTGAAGCCTTATATGGATGTAAAACTGGTGGGCTTTTCTGATGCTACTTATGGCAAGCCGGTTGGTTACTTCCCAATCGGCATCGGCGATTGGTACATTCTGCCGGTATCATCGCGCAGCACCAATAAACTGGGCAGCGGCAATTACTTCAATGGTTTTGCGGTGGATTCGAAAGTAGCCGATGGCCTGGATAAAGACTGGGGCGATCTAGACGAATCGTGCCTGAAACAGGCGGTGCGCTACATCACTACCGGTTCGTTCAACGGCAGGATGGATGGCCGTGGCAAAGATCAGTACGTGGCGCCTTCACCGCAATTGAAAGCAGCCAACACCTTCATTGCCAAAGACGACTTCCGGGGCATGATCGATCCGCGGAAAGGCGATATGCACCTGCTGTTGGATAAATAAAAGTTTTTTGTTTTAATAAAATGCCCGGGCTCAACACCCGGGCATTTTATATTGCGCCAAACTTTTTGTTCAAGCACTTTTTTTGGTAAACGAACGGCTAACTATTTTATCATTCCGTTGATTGCGTTGATCACACCGGGTTCGTCGGCTTTGGTTGCTTCGAGGTGTTTGCCGCTGTACACCAGCCACGATTTTTTGCCCGGCGCATTTTGATACACCATTTCGGCGTGGGAAAAAGGCACATCCTTGTCTTCCTTGCTGTGGATGAACAGCACCGGCACGGCGCCAATATGTTTGATGTCTTCTTTTGCACTGTAAGGCGAGGGCAGGCCCTTGCGGATCATTTCACGCTGCGCTTCCGGCGAATGATCGGCGGCTATATCCGAAAAAGAAGCGATGGTACCATCAAGCACCAGCGCCGATACTTTTGCTTCATTGTTGCGGGCCAGGTTTGCGGCCACCTGCGTACCCATCGATGCGCCGTAGATCACCAGTTTAGTGGCTTTCACATCGGGCCTTGCCAACAGGTAATTGAACAACAGCTGCCCGTCGGAGGCAATATTGCGGTGGGTAGGCTTTCCTGTTGATTTGCCATATCCCCTGAAGTCGGCCATGAACACTTGGTAACCCGCAGCCACCAATGGTTTCGTCATAAACAGGTAGGAGGAAACATTGCCGCCGGCGCCGTGAAAGAACAACACCGTTGCTTTGGGCTTGCCTGCGGGTTTTATAAAAATGCCGGTGATCTGTGCCGAATCAACAGGCAGCACAACGTCTTCATGCGGCACCGAGTCGAGGGCTGGTTTGATGTCTTTGGAAGGAAAATAAAAACGCTCATCCATCTGCGCTGTGGCTGCTGTGCACAGCAATAGCAGTAGGGGCAGGATTGTGTATTTGCTCATGTTTGGTTTTTGAGGCCGTGAATATAGGCACGAAGTGATTTAAAATATAATTTGTTGCAGCCCCGGTTTCCTTTTAAATTTTTAATGAAACAGGCACACAAAAATGCCGGTGCAATTAGCTGCACCGGCATTTTTGTAACTCCAAAACTGTTGCTTATTCGGTATCCCGCCCGCTGCTTTGCTGGCCGTTATCGTCGGCCATGCGTGGCGGAGTGGGCTCGTTGATATCATCGTTCGAAACCCGAACGCTGTCGTTTGCACCCGGCTGCACACTACGGTCATGGGCATCTTCTTCAGGGCTTTGCAGCGTGCTGTTATCGGTCACATACAGCGGGGTGCCCTGCGCCTCCCGATTAGGATTCAGGTCGTCGCCACGTACACTGTCGGGTCCGTCGGTGCGGTCGTACTGCCTGATCTCACCGGGTTGTCCCAGGTCATCATTTTGGGGATAGTTTTTATCCATGGTTCTTTGTTTAGCTACAACATATCAGATTGTATGCCACGCACCTGTATCACTATGGAAACGTCTTGTGCAATAAGAAATATCTAAGTATTATCTATGCTGCTGGTATGTAAGTGCAGGCGCCGTCTGTGTAAGCAGTTCTGCTTTTTGGTCCATTGGCGGTTGTGCCATTGCTGCAAGCGCTTCGGTAAGCTGCCTGGCTTTGCGGATGCCTGCAACTACGGATGTAACTGCGCTATGATGCAGGACCCAATTTATTGCAATGCCCGATTGTGTTTGGCCATCAAGGCTGTTTTGCGCCACTGCATTTGCTACCTGTTTTACTGTTTCCTCAGTGTGTTCGAGGTATGGCTTTGCCGGCTTGCCCGCCAGTAAGCCCTGAGCCAGCGCCCCACGCACCAACACCCCAATGCCATGTTCCTGGAGCAGTGGAAAAATCGTTTCTTCTGGCCGTCGGTCCAGCAAGCTGTATTGCGACATGACACTAGTGATGCCGCCTTTTTCTACCCAATACCGCACCACGTTGGGTCGGATCGACGATATGCCCCAATAGCGGATTTTGCCCTGTTGCTGCAGTATCTGCAATGCTTCATAAGTTTCATCCAGCGGATCGTTGGTGGTGCCGCCGTGGATCTGGTATAGGTCGATATAATCTGTTTGCAAGCGCCGCAGGCTTTCATTTGCTGCCGACAAAATGTATGCTTTCGTTGGGTTCCAGTCCCAGCCCGACCCATCCGGCCGCCATTGGTTGCCACCTTTTGTGGCAATGATCACATCCTGGCGTTTGTGTTTAAATGCTTCACCAATCAGTTGTTCGTTTGCGCCTTTATCGTAGAGGTCGGCAGTGTCGAAAAAATTAATGCCGCCCTCCAGCGCAGCATGCAACAGTTTGGTGTTTTCCGGGGCACCATTTTGCAACGACATACAGCCAAAACTTACCGGGCTGATATACAGGTCGGAGTTGCCTAGTTTGCGTTTTTCCAGCATAAGTAAAATATAAATGGTCGAAAGGCAAAAAGGGTGCCCGCCAAGCGGAGCACCCTTTCCATTACAAAATTGTTCAAAAGGTCGTTTAACCTTTTTCATTCAATTCCACTGCCCAAGCATCGCGGTCGTCCGGTGCAAATTTCCACGGCGCAAAATTGTTCTCTACGTTGCTGTACATGCCGTTCCATTCGGCGGGCTGGTTGCTTTCTTCCAGTGCCAGGTAACGTTTCAACTGGTTGATGATGCTCAGTGGATTGATCAGTACCGGGCATGCCTGAACGCAGGCCTGGCAAGAGGTACATGCCCAGAGTTCTTCGGTAGTGATGTAATCGTGCAGCAAACTTTTACCATCTTCGGCAACCACGCCATTCGTCGTTTTGGCGCCTACTTCTTCCATGCGGTCGCGGGTGTCCATCATGATTTTGCGTGGACTCAATTTTTTACCTGTTTGGCTGGCAGGGCATGCCTGCGTGCAGCGGCCGCATTCCGTGCAGGTGTAGGCATCGAGCAGGTTTTTCCAACTCAGGTCGGTAATGTCGCGGGCTCCAAATTTCTTGGGTGCTTCGGCCGCTTCTGCCGGCACTTTATCGGGCTCCATGGCGTACAATACTTCCCGCTGAATTTCGGGCATGTTGGTCATTTCGGCCTGCGGCGCGAGCCGCGCATAATAGGTGTTGGGAAAAGCCAGAACAATGTGCAGGTGCTTGGAGTACGGGATATAATTTAGGAACACAAATATGCCCGCAATATGCAGCCACCAGGCAATGCGCTCAATGGCTACCAGCGTTGCGGCAGGCAGGTTTTGCAAAAGGGATGCAATGCCACCAGAGATCCAGAAATTGGTGGATAATTCGGCGTAGTGTCCATGGCCTTGCAGCTGCAAGGCGCGGTCCGAAGCATTCATCAGCAGGAAAAGCGACATCAATACAATCTCAAAAAACAAGATGTAGTTCGCGTCACTGCGTGGCCATCCGGCCAGCTCGGGCATGTTTAGCCTGCGTACATTGAGCACATTGCGCCGCACCAAAAAAATAACACAGGAAACAATCACCAACGCGGCCAGTATTTCAAAGAAATTGATGACAAACGTATAAAAGCCACCCAGTGGCTGTGCAAACAACCGGTGGGTACCCAGTACGCCATCGAGGAATATTTCGAGTACCTCAATGTTGATGATGATAAACGAGGCGTACAAAATGAAATGAAGCACGGCCACCAGTGGTTTATCAAACATGCGTTTTTGCCCAAATGCCATCAGCAGCACATTACACCAGCGGTCGGGGTGGGGTTGTGTGTCTTCATCGCGGCCCAAAGCAATATTGCGCCGGATGGCTGCGGCTTTTTTTACAAATAAAAAAATAGCAATGCCCGCCAGCAGCAAGAATAAAATTTGTTGTACAACCTCCATGTTCCGTAATTAGATTTGCTAAAATAAACAATTAACGGTTTGGCTTTCCCTCTTGTGCATTGGTGCAACAGGAGGTGCAGGTCAAAGTTTTCCGCGTACAAATTATTTTTTATGACGACCACACAGCGCAGCGCCATTCTTTCCCAATCTGATATCAAACGCCGGATGCGCCGCATGGCCCTGGAAGTGGCGGAACGCAATACCGAAGAAAAAAGCCTGGTGGTGGCTGGTGTGGAGGGCAACGGCATGGTGGTAGCCCGCAAACTGATTGACGAACTGGCGCAGGTATTGAACATCGATATTCAAGTGGCTACGATCCGGCTCGATAAAAAGAACCCGGTTGCAGCCACCATTGACGGCGATGTGGAAATTACCGGTAAAAATATTTTGGTGGTAGACGATGTGGCCGATACCGGCCGTACGCTGCTGTTTGCGCTGAAACCTTTTTTGGACCGGATGCCTAAGACCATTCAAACGCTGGTGTTAGTGGAGCGCAGCCACAAACTGTTTCCTGTTACATCTGATTTTGTGGGATTGTCGCTATCCACCACGCTGCAAGATCATATTCAAGTGGATACGGAAGGCGATGAAATAACCGGTGCGTTTTTGGAATGATGGAAAAGGTAGCTGGCTACTTTTTGTCAATCGTTTTTTATTGCTGTTTTTGTTTTGCTTTTTTGTTCCTTCAGAAAAATAAAATGGTAGAAGTAAAATAAATTTCAGCCCGGTTGCTGCGCCGTTTCCTGATGCTGTTTTTTCAAAAAAAATGTGGTGAATAAGCGTGGATCATTTTTCAATAAAAATTTGATCGTTGTGCTCTGTATAAAAACTGACCCGATACCAGCTTTTTACTTTTGAATTTTGCCTTTTGACTTAAATAAGCTTCTTTATTCAATTAGCCCCTAATACGCGATCCATCTCGCTTTAACCTTTCCACCTGTCCATTCCAAACCCGGCGCCGGAAATTTTAAGCAATTAAGTGCGGTGAGCAATGTTCTCATACCCTTCCTGTTGGTTTTGATCCGCGTAAAATCAATATCCGGCGCCAGGTACCATTGCCGTTGGCGCCTGATGTCGGCCCGGTTAAATACCACGTTTCCTTGTGCATCGACCGCTTTATTTTCAAACCCGCCCCAAAGTCCCGTTGCGCCATAGCCAACTGCAATATTGAGCCAGGAGGGAAGTGCTGTGCTTTTTGTGATAGCACTTAGGTTGGCACTTAACCAATAGGTTTGGGTGTTGTAATCTTTCAGCAGCCGCTCCGGCACCGAAGGGCCAAATAAGTTGTCGGCACGGGCCTGCAGCATGCCGGTATAACGGCGTGGCGCAGCCGAAAATTTCACCTGCATTTTTTGCTCCTGCCAAGCCATTTGTTGCGCAGCAAACAGGAGTGTGCCTGCAGCATTAGCGCCTACATCGGCCCAGCTCCATCCCCATTTTTGGGATCGTGCATCGAGGTATTCAATGATGGTCATGTAACCAAGACTGGAAGCGCTGCCGAGCAGCACTGCTTTTTTATTGGGAACACCAGCCCATTGCCACAACCCGCTGGTGCCGCGGGCCACCTGGTAGGCCGTCCAAACGTGGCCGGCTTTGTCCATTTGCAACCATTCGCGGCTATCGTCAAATGTTTGAAAAGAAGTTCGGGGATATTGTTTATACCAGGCTTCATTGAGCACAATAAGGGAACCGATGGCAAAGCCAGCGGATGCGGCACCAACCCAAAGCTGGCGGCTTTTGGGAATACCAATCGGGCATTTCATTGAAGAGCTAAAAGCAATTGTACTATGCGGTGCTGCATTCGGCAGCAGTGTATCCTGCGCCCATACTTGCAGCCACGCCAAACAAAGCAGTAAACAACGCAATTTTTTCACGGGCCCAAAAGTAAGCAGGAAGCAGCAAGTGCAATGACGGGATCACCAAGCCACCCCGGCATGTGTTTGGTAGCAGCCGTGGCGCAATTGATATATTGGGTCAATAATCCGGCGCCAAATGGGCAAATCCGGAGGTTCCTTTGTACAATTGCATAAATTTTTTCAACACAAAACTATTCAAGCAATGGATGCTGCCATTCAACAACGCGTAGATACCTGGCTCAACGGCAATTACGATGCGGAAGTAAAAAGTGGAATAGCAAAGCTGCAGGCCGAACAGCCCGAAGAACTGGCCGATGCATTTTACCGCAACCTTGAATTTGGCACCGGTGGCCTGCGTGGCCTCATGGGCATTGGCACCAACCGGATGAATAAATATACCGTAGGCATGGCCACACAAGGCTTTGCCAATTACCTGCGCCAAAACTTTGAAGGCGAAATAAAAGTGGCCATTGCACACGACAGCCGCAACAATGCCCGCTTTTTTGCCGAAACCACCGCCAATGTTTTCGCGGCCAATGGCATTAAAGTGTTTTTGTTTGAGGGCATGCGCCCCACGCCGGAACTTTCGTTTGCCATCCGCCAACTGGGTTGCCAGGGAGGCGTAGTGTGCACCGCATCGCACAACCCTAAAGAGTATAATGGCTACAAAGCTTATTGGAACGATGGCGGCCAGTTGGTGCCGCCGCACGATAAAGCGGTGATTGCCGAAGTGGAAAAAATTGGCAGCGTGGATGAAGTGAAGTGGAGCGGCGGCGAAGCCAACATCACCATCATTGGCGCTGAAATGGATGAAGCCTACATCAAAATGGTGCAGGGCCTCAGCGTGAACCCCGAAGTGATCAAAGAGCAGCGCGATCTTAAAATCGTTTATACGCCCATACATGGTACGGGCATTACGCTGGTGCCGCGGGTGCTGGCTGCATATGGCTTCGACAACGTAACCGTTGTTGCAGAACAAAGCGAACCAAATGGCAATTTTCCCACCGTGGTTTACCCCAACCCCGAGGAAAGCGAAGCGATGAGCATTGGCCTGAAAAAAGCCGAAGCCATTGATGCTGATATTTTGTTAGGCACCGATCCCGACAGCGACCGCGTGGGTATTGGTGTAAAAGACAATGCAGGCAAATGGGTGCTGCTCAACGGCAACCAAACCGCGGTGCTGGCATTTAATTACCTCATCGAAAGCCGCAAGGAAAAAGGCCTGGCGCAGCCCAACGACATGGTGGTGAAAACAATTGTTACCACCAACATGATCGATGTGTTTGCAGCCCAAAATGGCGTGCAGTGCTACAATGTGCTCACCGGTTTTAAATGGATTGCCGAACTGATTAAAGAAAAAGAAGCCACCGAAAATTATATCATCGGTGGCGAAGAAAGCTACGGCCTGATGATCGGTTCGCAGTTGCGTGATAAGGATGCGATTTCGGCAGTGGCTATTTTATGCGAAATGGCTGCTTACGAAAAATCGAAAGGCCGCAGCTTGTATCAAAAACTGCAGGAGCTGTATGTGCAATATGGCTTTTACCTCGAGCACCTTATCTCCATTACCAAAAAAGGCCGCGACGGGCAGCAGCAGATTGCCGAAATGATGGAGCGTTTCCGCAATAACCCGCCCAAAACTTTGGCCGGCAGCCCTGTGGCCACGCTGCTCGATTATGAAAAGCGGGTACGCACCGATTTGCAAAGCGGCAGCCAGTCGCCTATTGAATTGCCCAAGAGCAATGTGCTGCAATTTGAAACCGCCGACGGTACCAAGGTGAGTGCTCGTCCGTCGGGAACAGAGCCCAAGATCAAATTTTATTTTAGTGTAAATGCTCCGCTGGCTTCAGTTGCAGATTACGAAAAAGTAGAAGGGGAGCTGCGCCAAAAGATCCAAACCATTATTGCCGACTTAAGTTTATAACTGGTATAAAAACAGAAACCCAATAATCAATAATTAGTAATGAATAATTGTTGATTATTGGGTTTTTTAATGCATACCTCCGGACGCTAAAAAGGCACCTAACGGTGCCCTTTTGCTCTTGTGGTGGATGGTCTTAATATATTGTGGTTTTTCTGTGTCAGGGTCGATTTTTGATCAGCACCACAAAGTAAAGACGAATCACCGGGGCAAAAGGTTTGTTTTCGACGAAGGCCTGTTTTTCTTCGTTAAAAGCTATGGGATGTGCTTCTTCCAGGTAGGGGCAGTAGCCGCGGCACCTGTCGCTGGTACCTGCGGTAATCGTCACCAAATTCCTGAAGCAGCTTTTGCTCTTCCCATTTTATGGCCCAAATGGTGTAGCCGGTAATAATGGCATTGACAATCAGCAACGATAATTGCGGCACGGCCACCCACAACCCCCAGATGGCCATAAAAGTGCCGGTGTATAGCGGGTGCCGCACAAAGCGGTGAATGCCGCTGATCTGCAGTTTGTTGGCCGCTTGCTCATCGTTGAGGTACAGGCTCTTGAGGCCGCTCAGGTGCATGAAATATTTGCGGATGCAAATGCCCATCACCAGCAGCCCGCCCACACCAATCAGCGCACCGGCAATATTGGAAAGCAGCGTGGGCGTAAACAGGTAGGGCGTATCGATTGATAATTGGTAGCCCACCACGGCACCCAGCGATACAAAGGCAAACACCGTATACCAAAGCCGGTATAGCCTGAACCCTTTGCCCATCAGCTTTTGCGCCCTCTGCTTTGCCTTTATGCTGGCCAACAGGCTGTGCAGGGCACAAAAAAGTATCCACATTGCGGCCAGAAGAACATGTTGCTGCAGCATGTATGTATGATACAAAATGCTGTGCCATTCCGTCGTTTTTATTTTCGGTAAAAATGTAACTCCGCCTGTGGGTTGTAATATTTTTCCACAGCAACCCTACGCTGTAACTGCCGGGCTTAAACGCATTTGTACAGCGCTAATTTCAGCCCCTGTAAAAGCTTCATTATCAGCAGGTGGCCGGCAGCGGCGTATCTTTGCGGCATGAGAAAGTACGACGACAGTTACCGGCACAAGGGAATGCGCAAAAAACTAACCGACCTGGTTCGCTCTAAGGGCATTACCAACGAAAAAGTGCTGGCTGCCATCGAAAACATTCCCCGCCACTATTTTCTTGATTCGGCATTTGAAGAGGTCGCTTACGAGGACCGTGCTTTCCCAATCGCCGAAGGCCAGACCATTTCGCAGCCGTACACAGTGGCGTATCAAACGCAACTACTGGAAGTGCAGCCTTTTCAGAAAGTGCTGGAAATAGGCACCGGCAGCGCTTACCAGGCATCAGTGCTGGCCGAAATGGGCGCACAGGTATTTACCATTGAGCGACAAAAAAAACTGTTCGAGCTCAATAAAACTTTTCCATACCTGCGCAAATACCCCAACATCAAATTTTTTTACGGCGATGGCTTTGAAGGCCTGCCTACTTTTGGCCCGTTCGATAAAGTGCTGATCACCGCGGCTGCGCCATTTATCCCGGAAAAATTGATCGAACAAATGAAGCCCGGTGGCATGATGGTGATACCTGTGGATTCGGGGCAAACGCAGATCATGAAACGCATTACCAAAAACGCGGACGGAACCCTTTACGAAGAAGCCTTCGACCGCTTTTCGTTTGTGCCTATGCTGCAAGGAAAAAATGACTAAGGAGCGTACATCACATGTTCGATCGCCTTTTTGTTTTCCTTCGTGCCGCTCCGTGTACTTCGTGTCTTCGTGGTTCAAAACCCCATCCCCTAAAATATATTTTCGGTTAAGGATGAGTTTCGGTTGAATTGTTTGTCAAACAGAATTATTTTGCTCCTGTTCTGCCGCCAATTAAACCAACGGCCTCCGGCGGAGGCACCAGCTTATGCGCATTGTTTCGTTTTTAATACCGGCAATCATTACCATCGCCCTCATTATCGGGCTCGATAATAAATGGGGATCCGTACCGCCACTGGGTCGCTTTTTAAGCCCACAGCAAGGGTTTTGGCAAAATGCAGAAGCAAAGGACCACAATTTTTCGGCCGACCTGCGCCTGAAAGGTGTGCAGGGCAAAGCCGCTGCTTACCTCGATGAGCGGCTGGTGCCCCATGTAATGGCCGACAGTGAAGAAGACGGGTATTTTGTACAGGGATATTTGCATGCAAAATTCCGCCTCTGGCAAATGGAATTTCAAACTCGTGCAGCATCCGGCCGTATTTCGGAGGTCTTGGGCAACAACCCGCAATACATCCGCTTTGATCGCGAACAGCGCCGCGCAGGCATGGTGTACGGCGCCGAAGCAGCGTTAAGGGAAATGGAAGCAAACCCGGTTTCGAAAGCAGTGCTGGATGCATACACCGCCGGTGTGAATGCTTATATTAATTCGCTTTCCAAAAGCAACTTGCCCATTGAATACAAGTTGCTGGATTATAAACCCGAGCCTTGGAGCAACCTGAAAGTGGCGCTGTTCATCAAGCTGATGAGCGCCGACCTTGCAGGCCGCGGCTACCACCGCGATATTGAATTTTCCAATGCCAAGGCCATTTTTGGCGAAAGCCAGATCAACCTTTTGTATCCGCAGGTTTCAGATTCGGCCCGGCCCATTGTGCCGGCGGGTACGCCTTTCGATACCCCTTCGATAAAACCGCGTAAACCGGCATCCGCCGACTCGCTTTTTTTTCAACGGGATACTTCGCTCCGGTCGAAACCGGCGCAGCAATTTTCGCGGCTCAACGGCAGCAACAACTGGGCGGTGGCCGGCAGCAAAACTGCTTCGGGCAGTCCTATTTTAGCCAACGATCCGCACCTTGGCCTTTCATTTCCATCCATCTGGTACGAAATGCAATTAAAAACACCACTGGTCAATGCCTATGGCGTTTCTTTTCCCGGCATCCCTGGTGTGGTGATTGGTTTCAACGACAGCATCGCGTTTGGTTTTACCAACGCCGGCCGCGATGTGGGCGAATACTATGATGTGCGTTTCCGCGATGCATCGCGAACAGAATATTGGTTTGACAGTGCCTGGAAACCCGTAGAGCAGCGGGTGGAGCAAATTGCGGTGCGGGGCGCCGGTGTGGTGCTCGATACGGTGGCCTACACCATGTTTGGGCCGGTACTGTACGACCAGACTTTTTCAGCCGAAGGCGTGCCGGTAGATACAGATCGCGGCCTGGCTTATCGCTGGGCAGCACACGATCCTTCCAACGAGGTGCTCACCTGGATTTACCTGGACCGCGCAAAAAATTATTCCGACTATTACGAGGCCATCCAGCATTTTACCTGTCCGGGACAAAATATGTTGTTTGCCTCCAAAAAGGGCACCATTGCGCTGTGGCAACAAGGTCGTTTTCCGGCCTTGTGGAAAGGGCAGGGGTTGTACGTAATGCCCGGTGAGGACAGCAGCTACATGTGGCAGGGCTTTATTCCCCCGGCCGAAAACCCGCATGTGGTTAATCCCGAAATTGGCTTTATCCAAAGCGCCAACCAGCGGCCGGTGGACAGCACTTATCCTTATTTTATTCCCGGCGACTATGCCGAAGCCCGTGGCATCAGTGCCTATACGCAACTGCAGCAAATGAACCGCATAACCGTTAGTGATATGATGCGGCTGCAATGCGACAACCAGGATTTTTTTGCCCGGATGGCTGTGCCGATGTTACTGCGGTACGTGTCCCGTGAGGCGCTCAACGTTAGTGAAAACAGGCTGGTGGAAGCAGTAGGCCAATGGAATTTTGTAAACGATGCCGAATCGGAAGCGCCAAGCATTTTCCGTGCCTGGCTTACCGAACTGGATTCTGCCATTTGGGAAGATGAATTTACCCGCATCAAACAACGCCGTGAATACCCCACAGCACAAACCATGATCGAGTGGCTGCTCCGCGATTCGGCCATGCAGTATGTGGACGATGTAGGTACGCCGGAAAAAGAATCGCTGCAGTTCCAGGTGACCGCTGCATTGCGCCGTGCCGCTGCCGATCTGCAGGCCGGCGACAACGATAGCCTGGAATGGTGGCGCCGCAAAAACACTTCAATTTATCACCTGTTGCGCACTGCGGTTACGCCTTTTGCCCGCACCGGAATCAAAACCGGCGGCGGCACCCGTTCGCTCAACGCTATGTCGGGCACACACGGGCCCAGCTGGCGCATGGTGGTGCACCTGACGCCGCAAACCGAGGCTTATGGCGTGTATCCCGGCGGGCAGAGCGGTAACCCCGGTAGCCGTTATTACGACAATTTTGTGGGCGCCTGGGCGGCCTCCAAATATTACCGGCTTTGGGTAATGCAGCCTGAAGAAAAAGCGGACAAGCGGGTAAAATGGGTGCTCAATTTTGAGCCTGCCTGATGTTCTTTAAAAACTAATGCAAGCGATCAATAATTTATAACGTACACCATCATGCGCTTTTTACTTTCCACTGTTTTGATTGCCTTGCTGGCCTACGTAGCCGGAATGTTTTTCCCGTGGTGGTGCCTGGCGATTGTAGCCTTTGGTGTGGCGCTGTTGGTGCCGCAAAAGGGCTGGGGCAGTTTTGGTGCCGGCTTCCTGGGAATTTTTATTTTGTGGGCTGCGGTTGCCGTTTGGATAGATACACGCAACAACAGCCTGCTGTCGCAAAAAGTTGCGCAGCTTTTTTCACTGGGCAATTCAACTGTACTACTCGTGTTGGTTACTGCGCTGATCGGCGCACTGGTGGGCGGCTTTGCAGCATTGACTGGTGGCAAATTGCGCAAGTTGATGCAGCAGGACGATAGCCGGTATTGATGCATTTGCTGCAATTATTTCGGCGTGTAAACTGTTTGTGAAAGCATTTTTACCCACTTGCTGTTGATCCAATTGTATCAGCAATTCTTGCCACACATTTTTTACCGGTTTAAATTTCATTTTTCGTTTTTCAACTGGGTATGCCTTTATTACCTTTGCGGCAACCTATAAACCAAAGAAATACCAACCGTATGGCTTTAATGACCACCACCACCCAGCAACCCGTTGTTACCCAAAATACTCGTGCGCAGCAGCCAGAGGCCGATAGCCCTGCTGCGTCGCTGCTCAGCGCCATTTTTTTAAGCGTTTATGCCGGCCAAAAAAGCCGCAAGCAACTGCGCCAGTTAAAGCGTAAGGCGGCCTGGCTGATGGTAAAGCAAAAAGCATCTTCTATGTTTTCCCGCACAGCGGCCACCGAACGCCAGATCATTTTGTACGTGTTGATCGGCATTCTTGCGTTGGTACTGGTATTCTATTATCCCATTGCCGCCCTGGTACTGGCAATTGTGGGCCTGATCCTGTTTTTAACGGGAACGATTTAGTGAGGCTTGTGACGTCAAACGTGAAACGTCAATCGTCAATGGTGAATCGTCAATAAATAGTTGCATCTAAAATTCAGGGTGCAGCAGGTTGGTGATGTGACAATGAATTGAACATTGCGCAGCATAACCAAACTGCTGCACCTTTCACGTTTGACGATTCACGTTTCCCAATTCCCAATTGACGAAGATTAGGTTTTTTCATCCGCTCTACGGGTTATCTTTGCGGCGCTGAAAATTTTGTTCGCCCTGCAAGCGTCCTTAAAATTTAACCCATGGCTTTATTACACAACCGCGTCTCCAACGAGGAGTTGAAAAAACGTATGTACGCCGAAACCACACCGCGTACCACCATTTCTTTTTACCAGTATTTTCCTATTGCCGATCCCAAAGTATTTCGCGATGAGCTGTATACTGCTTTGGATCAATTAAAAGTGTTTGGCCGCATTTACGTGGCACACGAAGGCATCAATGCGCAGATCAGTGTGCCGCAGCCTTCTTTTGAAGCGCTAAAAACTTACTTGTATTCCATCGAGCCGCTGAACGGCCTGCGCCTGAACGTAGCGGTGGATGATGACGGCAAATCGTTTTGGGTGCTGAAAATAAAAGTGCGGGAAAAAATTGTAGCCGATGGCATCGACGACCCCTCATTCAATATGGAGAACCGGGGTAAATATGTAGATGCTGAAACATTCAATAAGCTAACAGAAAACCCAGACACGATTGTGGTGGACATGCGCAACCACTACGAATATGAAGTAGGCCATTTCGAAGGCGCTATTGAAGTGCCTTCGGATACTTTTCGCGAACAGCTGCCCATGGCCGCCGACATGCTAAAAGATGCGCGGGATAAGCCCATCATCATGTATTGCACCGGTGGCATCCGCTGCGAAAAAGCCAGTGCTTACATGCTGCACCAGGGCTTTACGCAGGTGTACCACCTCGAAGGCGGCATTATTTATTATGCCAATAATGTAAAGGACAAAGGCTTAGCCAATAAGTTTCGCGGCAAAAATTTTGTGTTCGACGATCGCCTGGGTGAACGTATTTCAAACGAGATCATTGCACAATGCCACCAATGCGGCAAGCCCGCCGATACGCATGTAAACTGCGCCAATGAAGCCTGTCATTTATTGTTTATTCAATGCGACGAATGCAAGGAAAAATATGAAGGCTGCTGCAGCACCAACTGCCAAGAAGTGATTCACCTGCCCGAAGAAGTGCAGGCCGAACTACGCAAAGGTGTGCAGAAAGATACCCGCCATTTCAACAAGTCAAAAAGCCGGCTGCGACCGAGGCTGGGGGAGTAGAGGGGTTAGTTGATAGTTGACAGTTGATAGTTGACAGTTGATAGTTGGTAGTTGATTGTTGATAGTGTGCGGATGATAATTGGTAACGGATAATATTAAATACAAAGGCCGCTGCAGTGCAGCGGCCTTTGTATTTAATATTAGCGTCATTGCGAGGCGCAGCAGGCTTTGTAAAACTTAATCCACTAATGCGCCGAAGCAATCTCCAACAATTCAAAAAATTCGTTAGCCACGAAGATGTTACTGGTGTTGTGCCGGGGATTGCTTCGGCGCCGGTAACACAAACAGTTGTCGGTCTGCGCTGCGCCTCGCAACGACGTGCTTCAGTTCCACGTTGCGTTCTTTTTCGCCAAAAACTATCAACTACCAACTGTCAACTGCCAACCTTTATTTCTTCCTGATTTCCTGCAAGCCTTCCACAATACGGCCGTACGTTTCTTCATCATCAAGGGCTTCTTTATGAAAACTGGTGCCGGTAACTTTTTCGTATAACTCAATATAGCGCTCCGAAATGGTGTTGATCCATTCGTCTGACATTTCCGGAACGGCCTGCCCTTCCTTGCCCATAAAGCCGTTTTGGATCAGCCATTCCCGCACAAACTCTTTGCTCAGCTGCTTTTGTTTTTCACCGCGCTGCTGGCGTTCGTCAAAGCCGTCGGCATAAAAATACCGGGATGAATCAGGTGTGTGTATTTCATCCATCAGCACAATCTGGCCGTTGCGTTTGCCAAATTCATATTTGGTGTCGGCAAGGATAAGGCCCTGCTTGCGGGCCAGCTCGTTGCCACGGGCAAAAAGGGCCAGCGCATATGCCTCAACCTCTGCCCATTCCTCTTCACTTACCAGGTCGTGGCGAATAATGTCGGCAACAGATATGTCTTCGTCGTGGCCTTCGCTGGCTTTGGTGGTAGGGGTAATGATCGGTGTTGGAAAAAAGTCATTTTCTTTTAATCCCTCCGGCATTTCCACGCCGCACAACATACGGTTGCCGCTGCTGTAGGTGCGCCATGCATGGCCGCAAAGATTGCCACGCACCACCACTTCCACTTTATAAGGCACGCATTTGTACCCAATGGCCGCATTGGGCGCCGGTGTAGAAATAAGCCAGTTGGGACAAATATCCCTTGTATGCTCCAGCATAAAAGCCGCAACGCCGTTGAGCACCTGTCCTTTATAAGGAATGGGGCGGGGTAAAATAACATCGAAAGCAGAAATGCGGTTGGAGGCGATCATCACCAGCAGGGTGTTGTCGATGGTGTACACATCACGCACCTTTCCCTGGTAAAAACCCATTTGGTCCGGAAACTCGAATTGCGGCATAAATATTTGGTTTGCAGTGCTGCCTCAAAGGTGCAACAACAGGAGTGTATGCCGCAAATTTTTTTAGGATCGCAATCAATTCCTTATTTTACCCCCCGATTGCTTGATTGATTGCTGCCATCACTGCCAGCCACTTTCAAATCTTGATATTAAACCAACGCCGTCTACCTAAAAAGTACTTATTATGAAACAAGTGCGACACAGGGTACTGTTTTTTGCTGCCCTGTTATTAAGCCTGTGCTCTTTTGCACAGAACATCGTGTTGAATGGAACCTTGCGCAACAGCGTAACAGGCGAGCCGGTTCCCTCGGTTTCCGTTTCGGTGAAAGGAGGCACTACCGGAACCTTTACCAATGAAAATGGCGCCTTCCGCATACAGGTACCCAGCCTGCCGGTAACGCTGGTTTTTTCTTCGGTTGGCTTTCAATCGCAGGAGCTGGATGTAACCAGCGCTACGCAAACTATTGATATTTCTTTCCAGCCCGGCACCTCGCTGGGGCAGGAGGTAGTAGTTTCCGCATCCCGTGTTCCGGAGCGCATTTTGGAGTCGCCGGTATCTGTTGAGCGGGTAAATACAGCCACCATCCGCAATGCACCTGCCGCCAACTATTACGACCTGGTGACCAACCTCAAAGGTGTGGACGTGGTGGCATCGTCGCTTACATTCCGTACGCCTTCAACCCGCGGTTTTGTAGGCAGCGGAAATACACGTTTTAACCAGTTGGTAGACGGAATGGACAACCAGGCGCCTGGCCTCAACTTTTCGGTAGGTTCGGTTATTGGCCTTACCGAGTTGGATGTAGATAATATGGAGTTGCTGCCCGGTGCCTCTTCGGCGCTGTACGGCTCCGGCGGTATGAACGGAACGTTGTTGATCAACTCAAAAAATCCGTTTCGTTACCAGGGCTTATCATTCCAGGTAAAAACCGGCGTGATGCACCTCGACGACCGTACCCGTGAAGCATCGCCTTATTACAACTGGTCGCTGCGTTATGCTAAAAAAGTATCGGAGCGTTTTGCTTATAAATTTGGCACAGAACTGATCCAGGCAAAAGACTGGGTTTCGGACGACTACCGCAACTATAAGCGCCTGGGCACCAACGGTAGCATTGTTGCCGGCACCCGCGAAACCGATCCAAACTACGACGGCATCAACGTTTATGGTGATGAGACTTCTATTCCGTTCCGCACGGTACTGAACGGCATTGGTGCAGCGGTACCTTTCCTTACTGATTATGTTGCCACATTGCCCGGCACCAACATCAACGTTTCCCGCACCGGCTACACCGAGAACGAAGTAGCCAATCCCAACACCATCAATTTTAAATTATCCGGTGCGCTGCATTACAAACTCACCGACAAAATTGAAGCAGTGCTCGCGGGCAACTGGGGCACCGGCAATACCGTGTACACCGGCAGCCAGCGTTATTCGCTGAAAGACCTGCGGGTGGGTCAATACAAGCTGGAACTGAACTCCGACAAATGGTTTGTGCGGGCTTATACAACGCAGGAGAATGCTGGTGAATCGCACAACCTGACCATCACCACGCAACTGTTTAACGAAGCATGGAAGCCAAGCACCGCCTGGTACCAGCAATATGGTTTTGCTTATATCAATGCCGTGCAGGCCGGCCGTTCTATTGATGCGGCACATGCCATTGCCCGCGCCACTGCCGACCAGGGACGTCCTTCGGCAGGCTCGGCCGAATTCAAACGCATTTTTGACCAGGTAAGAAAAAGACCGATTCCTCAGGGCGGTTTGTTCCTCGATCGTTCGGACCTGTACGTGACCGAGGGCCAATACAACCTGACCAGTGCCGTAAAATTTGCGGAGGTGATTGTTGGTGGCAACTGGCGCCGCTATGTGCTGAACAGTGAGGGCACTTTATTTGCCGACAAAGTAGGAGAGCCCATCAAAATCAACGAGTATGGCGCTTACATACAGGTTGGTAAAGAAATCATCAAGGATGTATTGAAACTAACCGCCTCTGGCCGCTACGATAAAAACCAATATTTCAAAGGCCGATTTACCCCACGGGTAACTGCTGTATTGAAGCCCGCACCGGATCACAATATTCGTTTGTCGTACCAGACCGCTTACCGTTTTCCAAGCACACAGCAACAATGGATCAACCTGAACGTTGGTACCGGCACACTGATCGGTTCCAACATTTCGCTGTGGGAAATGTACAACCTGCTCGACAATCCTGGCTATGCACCTGAGGCGTTGCCTAATGCACAAAAGGTTACTTATAAAGAAGTAAAACCTGAATCTGTTGCCGCATTTGAAGCCGGTTACCGCACGGTGATCAACAAGAAATTGTTCCTCGATGTGTATGGTTATTATGGCACTTACCAAAACTTCCTCAGCCGCCGCGATGTGATCCAATGGGCGTCTGGCCAGCCAGGCCCCATCAATGAAGGTGTTGGTTTTTCAATTGTGGTCAACTCGCCTGAAAAAGTAAAAACCATTGGCTGGGGCGCCGGGTTTGAATACCTGCTGCCTGTCAACTTTGTGCTGGGTGTCAACCTTTCTTCCGACCAGATCCGTGATGTGCCCGAAGGCTTCCGTGCTTTCTTTAATGCACCCAAGCTGCGTTCCGTAGTATCTATTGCCAATAGCGGCTTTGGCCCGTCCGATCGGCTGGGCTTTACCGCCGCATGGCGCTGGCAGGAAGGTTTCTTTTTTGAAAACGATTTCGTAGAAGGCGATCTGCCTGCTTACCATACCGTTGATGCTTCGTTCAACATCAAGTTGCCGAAAGTAAAATCGATGGTGAAGATTGGTGCCACCAACCTGCTGAACCAGTACTACCGCACTGCACTGGGCAACCCCAGCATGGGCGGCCTGTATTATGTTAGCTATGCATTCAACGTACTCTAAAAACAGTCATCGAAACAACCGAACAACATGAAACGTTTTTCCAAAAATATAATCCGGCGGTTTGCCCTCTTTGCAGGTGCAGCCGCTGTTGTAACCGCCTGTAATAAAGACCTGCCCGATGCAACGCCCATTGCACGGCCTACACCAACGGGTCAATCCATTGCCACGCTCATCAACACCGATCCGGAGTTTTCAACGCTGCGGGCTGCAGTAACCCGTGCAGGCGCATCGCTCAGCACCACGCTGGCCGACTCAACCGGCACCTTTACCGTTTTTGCCCCTACCAATGCGGCTTTCCAGGCATCCGGTATTTCCACGGCAGTAATCAATGCATTGCGGCCCGGGCAGGTAGATACCCTGTTGCGTTACCATATTATTGGCGGGCAAAATTATACGCCTACGGCCTTAGCGGAAACCTTCCCAAACATACAGGCACCATCGCTGTTTGTATTGGCACCGCCATCGGCTACGCTGCCCCCGGGCCTGCGGATGTCCTTGTTCCCATCGCGGCGCGGCAACAACATTTTTGTAAATAATATTCCCGTAGTCAGCGCCAACATCAGTGCATCGAACGGAACGGTTTATAAAGTGCCGTTTGTGGTGGCGCCACCCACGCAGTTCCTTTGGGACCGCATCAACAACGATGCTGATTTTACCTTTTTAAAAGCAGCCATCCAACGTGCCGACAGTGGCACTGCGGCGGCCAGTACTTTACAGGCCGCGTTGCAAAATCCTGCTGCCAGCCTTACTGTATTTGCGCCATCCAATGCAGCTTTTCAGGCGCTGCTGACCGGCCAGATCACAATGGCATTGATGGCGCAGGGCATGGACCAGGCCAATGCTGCGGGCACCGCTGCTGTGCTGGCTGCTAATCCGGCTGTGTTTTCCAATACCGCTTTATTTACTGTGCTGACGGCACAAGTGGTGAAAGCTGTAGTGGTGTACCATCTATTGGGTAAAAGGGCATTTTCAATTAACCTGCCGGCAACTGCTACCAATGTGCCCACGCTGCTGAACAGCGCTGTGGCGGCGCATCCGGGTGTAACGCTGCAGGCAACGCTGACACCGATGGGTGTAACCGCTGCTACTGTAAAAGGCCTGGCCAACCCGGCGCCGGCCAACATCCAGATCAACCCTACACCGGCACCCGGCGGCACCAGCGACCAACATTACATCAACGGCGTGTTGCATAAAATTGACCAGGTGCTGCGTCCACAATAGGTATTTCTTTTATGTTTTATAAAAAATGCCCCGATCTAGGTCGGGGCATTTTTGTTTGTGGGTGAAGCGGTTGTTTTCTAAAAGTCAATGGCTTTTATATTCTGTTCTATTTAATTGCAATCGTATTTAAACCATTCGGGGTAAAAAGCGGCATCATTCCTGTCATCCTGAGCGCAGCGAAGGATCTGAACTGGCACTAAAAAGAGATTTGACGATGCGTTTGCATTTATATCATAGTCACTGGAAATACAAAACTCAGATCCTTCGCTACGCTCAGGATGACAAAGCAAAGAGCATGCGATGATGGGAAAAGAAAGATGAGCGTAGCGTTTAAAGCATTAGTGCCAACATTATAAAACATCTTTGAAAACATGCCGATCACTAACTCACCACCCCACAAAAAAAATCCGCCGCACCAAGGTGCAGCGGACTTTTTAAGGATATGGGAAGAATGATCTTATCCGAACAAGCCGCCTTTTTTCAGGCTGCGTACGCCTTCGGCAATTTTCAAACCATTCTGGTAAATCTCGATCTTGTAGTTACCGGTTTGGAAATCGCTCTGACGCAGGGGAACCTGCACAGTTTTGCGGGTGCCTTGTTCGTAGTCGATGGTGGTTTTATAGGTAAATTGTTTGTCGCCTTCGCTACGGGTGCTCAGCATGCCTGAGCCCAGGTTTGCATCGTTGATTACCTGTCCGCTGGGAGCAGTAACGATCACATACAGGTCGGCTGGACCGGAGCGGGCAATGCGGTTTTCAACGTCAAACGAAACCAGCAATTTGTCTACACGCTTAGCATTAGAAGTTTCTTTTTCCTTGCCGTTGCGTTTTTCGTTTACGGGTTTGATTTGAATATTAGAAGCAGTGAACGTAGAGGCTACGTCAACAGTAGAAGCCAGCTCGTCACGCTCTGAAGTTGTAGTTTGCAGGTTTGTTTCCAGCACCTGGCGCTCTTGCGACAACTGGGTGTTGTTGGCAGCCAGCTCCTGGTTTTCACCGGTCAGGCGGGCCACTTCCATTTCCAGGTTGGCGATCTTGCCATTCAGTTCACCGATCAGTGTACGTGCACGGCGCAGGTCGGCGTCTGATGCATTTTTATTGCGCATGATGCGATCGATCTCGCTACGCAAACGGGTGATGTCTGTTTGACGCTCACCAAGCTGGCCTTGCAGGTTGTTGTTGTTGCCGGTCAGTGAGTCCAATCGGGTCAGCGACTCATTATACAGGATCTGCACAGAATCGCGGGCCGACATTGCGGTGTTTGCTTGCGTTTGCGTGATCTGGATTTGTTCGTCAGCCTTGTTTTTGTCGTACAGGAAATAACCCCATGTACCTAAAAGGCCGGCGGCAAGCACGCCAATAAGTACGTTTTTAGTTGTGTTGCCATTGTTATCGTTGCCGGTGTTTTGCGGCTGATTGGCGGATGGATAGTTAGTGTTTGCCATCTTGAATGTTTTTGATTTCAGATTACGTTCTTTGTATGGAAAAATAGACCCGTAGAAATTTCGAGGCCGAACTTTCGAAAATCGTGCCAGAAAGGTAAGTAATTGATTTATAGTATTTAACTCAAAGTATGACGCCCGATAAAATAATTGGTGACCTGAAGAAAAAGAATTTTAAAGCCGTGTATTGGCTGGAGGGCGAAGAAGAGTTTTTTATCGACCAGGTAGTGCAATTTGCAGAGCATCATTTACTGCCTGAAAGTGAAGCTGGCTTTAATTTAACGGTGATGTATGGTAAGGATACCGATTGGGCAACAGTGGTGAATGCATGCCGCCGCTATCCCATGTTTGCAGAGCACCAGATTGTGATTTTAAAAGAAGCGCAGGAAATGCGGCAGATTGAAAAACTGGAAGCTTATGTGGATAAACCTTTAACCAGCACGTTGCTTTTTGTTGCTTATAAAAATAAAAAAGTGGACGGCCGCACCAAGCTGGCCAAACTGCTGAAAGAAAAAGGTGTGTTGCTCAGCACCAAAAAATTATATGATAATGAACTGCCCGACTGGACCAGCAATATGGTGCGGAGCAAGGGTTTTACCATTACACCAAAGGCGCTGCATTTATTGATCGATCATATTGGCAATGATTTGAGCCGGCTGCGCAATGAAATAGATAAACTGGCCCTCAACCTGGGCGAACGGAAAAGCATAACCGAAGATGATATTGAACAATACATTGGCGTAAGCAAAGAGTTCAACGTATTTGAACTTCAGCAGGCCATGGGCCGCCGCGACCTGTACAAAGCAGTGCGCATTCTGCAATATTTTGAAGGCAATCCAAAGGCCGGTCCCATTCAATTGATTTTGCCTTCGCTGTATAATTTTTTCAGTAAAGTGTTGCTGGTGCACTCGGCGCCATCGAAAGACGAGCAGGCGCTGGCAACCTATATGGGCGTGAATAAATTTTTTGTCCGCGACTACCTGCATGCCGCGCAACGCTACAGCCAGGCATCGGTTGAGGGCATTATTTTATTGCTGCATCATTACAACCTGCGGGCTGTTGGTGTGAATGATGCCGGCACCGATGATATGGAATTGATGAAAGAGTTTGTGGCTAAGGCAATGGGCGAAGGGTAGGGATGGAATTAGGTATTATTAATGATAAATGATGAATTAATAGTTGATGTGCTGACCCCTTCGTTAGCGAATAATCAATAATCAGTAATCAATAATTCGATTACAAATTTTCTAACAACCGCACACTATCCCTTTTATCCTGGTCAATTTGTGCGGTCAGTGCTTCCAAGCTTGCATACCGCTCTTGTGGCCGCAGGTAATAGTGCACCGTTACCTGCACCGTCTGTCCATAAATTTCGCGGTCAAAATCAAACAGGTTGACTTCTACTTTTTCAATAGTATCGTTTACCGTAGGCCGGGTGCCAATGGATAGCATGCCTTTATACACCGCATTTTCAATTGTTGCGGTAACAGCATATACCCCTTCGCCTAAATGAATTTTATCCTCATCGTTGTACACCAGGTTGGCGGTTGGATAGCCAAGCGTACGGCCAAGTTTATCGCCGTGCACCACGGTGCCTGTAAAAAAAAACGGGTAGCCCAGCGCTTTGTTGGCGGTTTCAACTTCGCTGCCCAATAGCGCATGCCTTATTTTGGTGCTGCTGATTTCAATAGCATCAAGCAGGTGCTGCGGTATCTCTACCAACTGGTAATGGAACAGCGGCGCTTTTTCTTCGAGCAGTTTAAAATTGCCTTTACGTCCACGGCCAAAATGATGGTCATAACCAATGATGATGGTATGCGGATGAAAACGGCGGATCAAAAAATCGGCAATATATTCTTCGGCGCTCAGGCTGGCAAAATCCTGGTTAAACGGCACCACCACCAGGTGATCGACGCCCTGTGCATCGAGTAGCGCCACTTTTTCATCCAATGTATTGATCAACTGCAGCGGCACGCCGGGGTACACAATTTTGCGGGGATGCGGGTGAAAGGTGATGATCACCGTTTCGCCGCCCACAGCCGCGGCTTCTTTTTTCAGCGCGGTAATAATTTGCTGGTGGCCCTGGTGCACGCCATCAAAAGTGCCAATGGTAAGCACTGCGTTACGGAAGGGTGGAAGCGACTCTGTTTGAAAATGTACCTGCATGCGAGCCGCGAAGATAAGCGAAGGTTGTTTTGGAGTTGGTAGTTTGGGGTTTCCAGTTTTTAGCTGGGTGGGCTCAGGATTTTTGGAGCAAGAAACATATTGGCACAAATGCCCGCATCAAAACTGGAAAAACTCCTGAAAGCCAATCTCAATCCTTTTGCGCTACAGTACTAAATACAAACTACGAACTCCAAACTACAAACTCCTTTAACCTACCTTTGCGCCTGATAAATATTACCTCATGTCGTTATATGCCAAACGCGGCGTAAGTGCCCAGAAAGAAGAAGTTCACGCAGCCACAAAAAACCTCGACAAAGGCCTGTACCCGCGGGCTTTTTGCAAAATATACCCCGATGTGCTGGGTGGCGATGAAGCCTGGGTAAACGTGATGCACGCCGATGGTGCCGGTACCAAAAGCATTTTGGCGTATCTCTATTGGCGTGAAACCGGCGATGTTTCGGTATGGAAAGGAATTGCGCAGGATGCAATTGTGATGAACACCGACGACCTGTTGTGTGTGGGCATCACTGATAAATTGTTGTACTCTTCGTCTATTGATCGCAATAAATCTAAGATACCTGCCGAAGTGTTGCAGGCCCTGATCGATGGTTCGCAGGAGTTTTTTGATACCATGCGGCAGCACCATGTGGACATTACTTTTATGGGTGGCGAAACCGCCGATGTGGGTGATGTGGTACGCACCGTGGCGGTGAACGGCACCATGACTGCCCGTTGGCCGAAAGCTAAATTGGTGACTAACGAAGGCATTGCCCCTGGCCAGGTGATCGTTGGTTTTTCATCGTACGGGCAATCGGTGTATGAAAACGAATACAACAGCGGTATTGGCTCCAATGGGCTTACATCGGCACGGCATGATGTATTGCAGAAAAAATACAAACAGGATTATCCCGAATCACTGGATGAAGGCATGGATGATGCTGTGGCTTATATTGGTAAACATTCGGTGACGGATCCTGTTGCCATTCAATACCGGAACGAAAATTTTGATGTGCCTGCAGGCAAATTGCTCTTGTCGCCTACCCGCACATTTGCACCGCTGGCCAAGCGCATTTTGTCGGAACAATTTGATGCGGTAAAAGGCATGATCCATTGCAGTGGCGGCGGCCAAACTAAATGCATGAAATACATGCCCGATGACGTGCAGGTGATCAAAGACAACCTGATCGCGGCACCGGAAATTTTCCGCCTCATCCAGCAAAGCAGCGGCGCCGATGCACGGGAAATGTACCAGGTGTTTAACATGGGCTGTCGCCTGGAAATTTATACCGAAGAAAGCGCAGCTGCGCAAATGATTGCTACCGCAAACAGCCTGTGCATTGAAGCACAGATCATTGGAAGGGTGGAGGCAGCTAGCGGTCAGGAACTGCTGATACAAGCCGGCGAAACACAAATTGTCTACAATTTTTAAACAATAAACCATATAAAAGATGCCGGAAATTCTCCTCCGGCATTTTTTATATGGTTTATTCTAAGGTTGCGAAAACAATCGATTTTAGTAAACCATTTTTAAACATTAGGCTTAGTCCATTTTCGGTTATTCTTGCTTTGAAGCACCAGACTTTTTCAAATTAATTTCTATTACTCCATACTTACCTTTTTCGCCATATTTTTCCGTAGCTGATTTGTTTTTCAAAACATTAATGCTTTCAATATCCGCCGGCTTATACAAATCATCCAGCTTGCCGGTGGTGGCCAGTGTGCCTTTTTCTTTTCCATCTACAACCACCAGAACACGGTCGTCAATGGAGGGCGGTGGAGGGGGCGGTGGCATTTTTGATATCACTGGCGGCGGAGGTGGGGGAGGGTTTAACAATCCTCTTTCTTTTGCTTGTTGTTCGGTAAGGATTTCCTTTTTGCCGTTTTTATAAATAATGGTGATGGTTTTTTCTTTGTCCTTTTTGTTTACATGTATTTCCTTGATATCATCAGCAACAGTTTTGGCCGGAATGGTGTCCGTGATAACTGATGTTGATAATTTAAGTACAGCCTCGTTTTTGTTGGTGCCATTGCTTTTCGGGGTGCCTTTGCTGTTGGGCCGGCTGTTGTTAACTGCTGGCGCGGGGGCAATAGTGGTTACTGTTGGTGCATCTTCTGGTGCAGCAAGATGATCATTGCTATTTGTTTTCTTTTTTGAAAATGCAAACAGCAGCAGTGCGCAAAGAGGAATAGATAGAATGCGCCCCAGGTAAGCGTTGCGCGGAGCTTTTAATGTTTTTTGTAACATGGCTAATCGTCGTTTTATGGGTTGTTGAAAAAATGGGTTGATCAATTGGTTGTATTGCGTACTGTAGGCCGATTGCAGGATCATGGCTGCAAGCGAATCAACACCCGCATTACCTACTGCTTTTTTATCGGCAATAAATTCGTGGATCAACTGCAATTCGCGGCGGATGAGCCAAAACACCGGGTTGATCCAGCATAGGGCCAGCACCAGTTGCATCATCATTTTATCTACCGAATGATGTTCCTGGATGTGCACCAACTCGTGCCGGAAAATAGATTGGCCACCTGGTGATTGCAGCTCGATGTCTTTTTTCCAAAACAGCCAGTTGAAAAAAGAAAATGGCGCTGCAGGATGTTGCGTGGAAACAAATGAAACCTGCCCCAGTTGCTGCACCGGCGATCTGCTGAATAGGCGGGCAATTTGTAGCAGGCCAAATAACAACCTGCCGATTAAAATGGCCGCAATGCATCCATATACAGATGCCATCCAATTGGCAGCGCTCCAACGGCTCGCTTCGTTTGCACCAAGCGTTATTTCATTGCCACTACTGATAAAAAGATTGGATAAATCAACTGCTTGCTGCGGCCCCTGCATGGCAAACAATCCGGGCATCGGTATCAATGGAAAAATCAGTGAAAAAAGCACCGTAGCCAGCAGGTAAAACCGGTTCCACTGGTGAAAAATTCGGTTGCGCAAGGCCAGCAAATAATAGGCGTACAGCGCACCGGAACAAATCACCATTTTGATCAGGTAAACAATTGCTTCATTCATCGTTTATCTTTTTTGAGTTGGGCCAAAAGGGTTTCCAGTTCCTCTACGCTCAGGTTATTTTCTTTTACCATAAACGAAACCGCCTCGGTAAACGAGCCGCTGAAATAGCTTTTCACGAGGTTGCGGAAACTGGATTTCGAATAAGCGTCTTTACTCACCAGCGGATGATACTGGAACTGTCGCCCGAATGCCTTGGTGCCGACAAATTCCTTTTCCACCAATATTTTGAGGATGGTGGCAATGGTGTTTTGGTGCGGCTTGGGTGTGGGAAAGGCTTCCATGATATCGCGGATAAATCCTTCGCCAATTTGCCACAGCACCTGCATCACCTGTTCTTCTGCCTTGGTCAGCGTTTTCATTGTTGTTCGTTATAAATCGAATGTATAACTAAAAAAATAGTTTACAAACTAAAATTTTAGTTATGGTAAAAATATTTTTCTTTTTGATGGGCTCGGTGCAGGTTCTGGAAAATGAAGAAAGGGTAGAATGATGTGCATTATAATGCTCCTCAGGCGCATTCGTACAAGCAGCTCAAGACATATTTGTGTAGGTCGATCGTTATTTAGAAAAACCGCCCGTGTTATTTATGAAAGCTTACAAACTAATCTTGCTTTATTTTGCAGTTTATAAATATTGCTCATGGCTGAACCCATCATAGAAATCCGTAACGCTAATATTTACCAGGGCGGCAACCTGGTGTTGCAAGACGTGAACCTGACCGTGAACAAAGGAGAGTTTGTGTACCTGGTGGGTAAAACCGGAACCGGCAAATCGAGCCTGCTGAAAACGTTGTACGGTGAGCTGCCCTTGAAAGAAGGTGACGCCACGGTAGCCGGCTACAACCTGCGCGACCTGACCTGGAAAACGGTTCCTTACCTGCGCCGTACGTTGGGTGTGGTGTTCCAGGATTTCCAGTTGCTCACCGACCGCAACGTGAATGAAAACCTGAAGTTTGTGCTGAAAGCTACCGGCTGGAAAGACGATAAACTAATGAATGAAAAGATTGCCGATGTGCTGGAAAAAGTGGGCTTGAAATCGAAAGGGTTCAAATATCCGTTTGAGCTCAGTGGCGGCGAGCAACAGCGCATTGACATTGCGCGGGCCCTGCTCAATTCACCCAAACTCATTTTGGCAGACGAACCCACCGGTAACTTAGATCCGGAAACTTCCGACGAGATCATGAACCTGCTGTTTCATATTTCCCGCGACTATGGCGCAGCCGTGGTGATGGCCACACACGATTATATTGTGATCCAAAAATTTCCGGCACGCATGGTTCGTACCGAAAAAGGACAGGTGCAGGATAATGCATCTATAACAATGCAATAAGCGCCGCGGCATTGCGCTGGTTATTATAAGCATGCAGCAGCTGAACTCGTTGCTGCATTTCTTTTTCGGTGAAGGCTTGTTGCATTTGTGTTTGCACCAAGCCCAAAAATGCATCGGCATCTTCGGCCAGGTGCACCAACTCGTTGAGGCCACTGCCTGCTACACCTGCCTGGTTGGTAATGCAATGACGGCCGCAAAAAAGGGCATGTAATAATTTTAGCTTGATGCCGGTTTCGTTCAAAGAGGGCAGGATATTGATTTGGGCTTCCTTTATTAATCTTTCCATCTCTTCATCCGAAGGGTTGTTTACCAACTGGATGTTTTGGTGCTGCGCAATTTTGTCGGCCAGTTTTCGCGGTGCATTTTTGCCCGCCACAAAAAATGGAGTATTTGTTTTTGAAAACACATGTTCGATAAGCCACAGCACCACGGCTTTGTTTTCTGCAACGGATAAGTTACCATTATAGAGACAATACTTACCTAATCCAACTTCAATATTGATCTCTTGCCACGGAATAAATGGTGGTACAAAAGAAGCTTGTTCCAGCCCGTATTTTTCTTTGAATACCACACGATCAATTTCGGAAACGGCGGCATAGCTTGAATGTTTTGGCAGCTGTTGCTGGTAGCGCTCCAGCCGGTTGCTTTCTACGAGGTAATAAAAATTTTTGAGCGGCGATGTTTCCGTTTGCGCCAGGCGCTGGTAATAGGCCGCTTCGTTGTTGTGCAATCGTACTACAACTTTGCGGTTTTTATTGTTCAAAAACGGAATAACACCGCAGGTATGGACGCCCTCAAAAATAATCGGGAAGTCATCGCCATTCAGCCGCTGAATCAACTCTTTGCTGATGCGTGATGCAACAATGTAAGGCAGCGGTGACGCCAGGCATTGCCACGGGCTTTTTCTGGAATAAACATGTACCGCATGGCAGTATTGTTTTAAGCTTTGGTGGTCCCGTTCTGCTTTGTATTGAAAATAATGCAGATTAATTTTTATTCCGGCGTGGGCCAGTGCTACAATTTTATTATACAGGTCGATTGCGCCACCATAATCGGGCGGGGCAGGCGCATCGAAGCAAACAATATGTACCTGTTTACCCAAGCAACTGTTGATAAAAGTGCAGTAATTTTTTTTCTTCTTCCTGCCAGTTTAATTCTTGGCGGGCTTTGAGGCAATTTTGCCTTGCTGATGCCTGAAAGGCAGCATCATTGATGCCAAATAAAATAGCATCGCTTACAGATTGTGTGCTCAGTTCATCAATGAGGTATGCGACTTCGTATTGGTTGTTCAAGGCCTTGTATTCAGGATAGTTCATCGAAACCTGCGGTACACCGGCATGAATGTAATCGAAAAACTTATTGGCTAGCGACAGGTATTGATTTAATCCATCCTGCTCAATAAGATTGATGCCTAGTACTGCTTGCCGGGTAATCTTACCCAGTTCATCTGGTGGCAGCATACCTTTAAGTACTACTTTGTCGGCAACGCCATGCACTTGTATCAATTGCTGCAACTCATTCATGAAATTACCGTCGCCACAAATAAACAGTTGCACCGGAATTCCCTTCATTGCAGGTATAAGGTATTCCAGGCCTCTTGCCTCGTTTACAGCGCCTTGGTATAGAATAAGGGGCTGTGTTTCGGTTGCAATAAAATTCTTTAAAACAGGAACGTTTCGTATAACCTCGTATTGTACGGCGTATCGTTTATTAAACTCGTTGGCGAGGCCATTGCCAACCGTGTATCCATTGCGAAACTTAGGCACGGCGTATCTTTCAACCGCCAGCCAAAAGCGATGAACGAAAGGCCTTGTCCGCACTTCTTTCATTTCGGTAAACAATTCATGCGCATCGTAAACACGCGGAATTCTTTTTATTTGCGATACCAAAAAGCAGGGTAGGATCGTGTCCAGGTCGATGGCACAGATGGCATCCATCTTTTGCCCAGCCAGGTAAAAAAGCAAACGCAAGTTGTACTCGGCATAAAACAAAAAGCCTTTTGAAAAAAAGCATGGCAGTCTTTTTTGTTGAAAGATTTGTTGCTTTAATGGAAGTGATTTATTTCTTTGTCTGCCTACTAGCGTTACATGATACCCCTTTTGCACCAGCGAATTGCAAATGCGATGCATGCGCTGATCAAAGGTCAGATCATTGGTAACAGTGAGAAATATCCTTTTCAATTATTGGTGGAAATTGGAACAATGGAGTTGTAAATTTTTTCGATAGCCATAACAGTTTCCAATCCATCGGTTGGATTGGTAAGCTGGTGTTTTGCATGCTGCAACGCAATGATCAATTGGTCGTACACTTCGGCATGGTGGCTCATCGAGCCTTTGTAGTCTGGGTAATTGTTTGGCAAAGTGGCAACATCGAGCCAGTGCAGGTCTTCGGCAAGCTGGCAATAATTCACCTGGTTCAAATACTCACCGCCAATTACAATCGTTCCTTTTTCCGCGATTAGTGTCAATGCAATTTCATTATTCTTTTTGAACGCATTCAACGACCAGCTCAATGAACCTAATAATCCACTATCAAAATGCATCGTGGCGACTCCAGTATCCTCAAACTCAATTTTATCATGGTGTGCTGCATTTGCGCTAAATCCTTTTGCTTCATTTATTGTTCCAAACAACCAAAGCATCGCATCAATGTAATGACTAAACTGCGTATATAGCGGTCCGCCGTCGAGGTCTTTGGTACCATGCCAGTCGGTAAAATAGGAGTCGGGTCGGTGCCAGAAACAATTCAATTGAAAACTATACAGCCTGCCCAGTTTTCCTGCATCAATCCACGATTTCAGCGTTTGCAGTAAAGGATTGAATCGTGCCGATTTTACAATAAACAACTGCCTCCGAAAAAAATGCGCCGTATCCCGCATCGAGTAGGCAGCTTCTTTTGTAAGGCACATTGGCTTTTCGCAAAGTACATGCCTGCCGCCTTGCAGCGATTTAATGGTGTGCTCGGCATGCAAGCCGTTGGGCGTGCATACAGCCACTACCTGTACTTCTTTTTCCGATTGCAATAAATCATCAATAGATGTATAAGCTTTAGCGCCGAAATCGGTAGCAAGTGCTTCCGCTTTCTCGCCCACCACATCGCAAACCGCCACCAGTTTACCCACCCGTGCAATTTGCTCGGCATGGCGCCAGGCAATACGGCCGCATCCTATTATTGCAAAATGAAACATAGCGCCGGCGAAGTTAAGGTTTTGCAGCGGTGCAGTAGTTTTTGCCAACGCAATTGCTGTTGGATATACCGATAAAGAAGCGGCGCACAAACATTTTGTGCGCCGCTTCTTTTATGTGTGATAAAACATTAAGGTCTGAATCCTTCGTCGCCCATGCCTTCACGTTCGCTGCGTGTGTTTTTACGCTTGAGCAGGGTCGGATCGAATTTGCCAAAACGCCAGTTGAAGTTCAGGCGCATGATCTGCGGGTCGCGGCGGCGCTCCACTTCCTGATAGAAAAACGGCGACTCGGAAACCGAACGATACAGCCTGGTGCGGAAAATGTCCTGGATGTTGAGTGATACCGACGCCGTGCGGTTTTTCAGGAACTCCAGTCGCAGTGCAGCATCCACACCAAAGTTTGGTTTGATGTATCCCTGCGCGGTTGTTTGCGAACCAAACCCGCCGCCGAAACCGCCACCAAATCCACCGCCGCCGCCACCGCCTCGGCCGCCACCACCACCGCCTGCAGGCAAAATGGTGCGTGACTGGTAATCGGCAGAAAGTTGCAGCGACAGGTTTTTAGGCAGGCGGAACGTGTTGTTCACTTTTGCAAAATAAGAGAACAACGGATCCTGCTGGGTTTGTCCCGGGATGTCGATTTGAATTTGCGAAACAAACAGGTTCAGGTTTGCGTTAACGTCCCACCATTTTGCCAGAGGCGTACGGCCGGTAAGTTCCATGCCGGTGATGTAGCTGCGGTTGGCGTTGATATATGTGTTAATAAACACCTGGCGTTTTACCACCGTATCATCTTCCGGCACCTGGAAACGGCTGATTACATTATTGGTGTTGCGGAAATATACCGACGCTAAAAACGAGCTGCGGTTTTTGAATTGCTTGGAATAAGAAACCTCGATCGAGTTGGTAAACTCTGGCTTCAGTCCCGGGTTACCGCGGCTCAGGTTGAGTGTATCGGTATAATCAACAAAAGGAAACAATTGCCAGAAATTGGGCCGGTTGATGCGGCGCGAATAATTCAGTTGCAAATCCTGGTCTTCGCTCAGGCGCTGGCTTAAAAATACACTTGGGAAAAAGCTGAGGGGAAACTCAATATCAAAGTTTTGCTTCCGCGTGGGCAACTCGCCGGTGTAGAATGAACTCTCAGCACGAAGTCCCAACTGGTAGTTGAAGTTTTTCAGCTGCTGGCTATACGTTACATAGGCAGCATGCACCTGGTCGCGGCTGTTGAATTCTACCGAACGGGCCGGTTCAAATTTGTATACGCCATCGGTTGAGTCGAGGAAGAAATTGTTTTGGCTGGCCACCTTACGCAGGCTAGAGCGAAATCCCATCTCCATTTTCGATTTGTCGCTCAGCGGATTGATAAAATCGAGTTGGTAAATCAGGTTTTCATTTTTACCAGCACCCAATTGCAATTGGTTTTGATAATTGCGCAGCGGGCTGCCCGGTGCGTTGTACACATTTGAAAAAACATTGTTGTCGTTGTTGCTGCGGCTGCGGTTGTAGGTAAGATCGCTGGTCAGCTCTTTTCCTGCTTTAGGAAAATTGTATTTATACGAGATCTGTCCACCCATGTTGCGGTTTCGTCCAACCGTTTGTGCAAAACGTTCGTTGTAGGAGTTGGACAAAAATGGCTTTTGCTGGTCGATATAAATAAAGCTGCGGTTTTCTGGTTCAAACTGGCTGCGCACCGTGTTGCCGGTAATGGTAATGGTGTTGCGGTTGTTGATGAAGTAATCGAAACCCGCCCGCAAAAACCTGAAATTACCTTCTGATACGTTGCGATCGGTTTGCGTCAGGCTGTTTTCAATCTGGTCGGTAGTGGTGTTCCTAAACTGGCTGCCTGTAGAAATGGTTTTGCGTTGGTTGTAGTTTGCCGCAGCAAAAAAGTTGATCTTGTTTTGACGCACATTGATATCTACACCGGCGCCAATGCGGCCGCGTGAATCCACGTTGGTGCGCAGGTTGCCGCTGTAGCCAACGCGTTTATTTTTTTTCAAAACAACGTTCAGGATACCGCCGCCACCACCGGATGCATCAAACTTTGCGGAAGGGTTGGAGATGATTTCAACGCTTTCAATAGCATCGGCCGGAATTTGTTCCAGTGTGAGGTTGGTAGGACGGCCATCCACAAAAATCTGCGGGCTTTGGTTGCGCAGCGTTACGTTGCCGTCTACATCTACATTGATGGATGGTACATTGCGCATTACATCAACAGCGGTACCACCAGCCGAAGTAAGGTTGCGGTCTACATTAAATATTTTACGGTCAATGCCCATTTGCAACATTGGTCGGTCAGCCGTCACCGTTACATTCTGCAACAGTTTATCATCGATTTCCAATTTCAGGTTGCCAAGGTCTTTATCGAGCAGTTCCGCCACCGAAACAGAACCGGCTGCGGCACCCGGACCGCTGGGCAAATCGAAGGCTACATTTTGCTCAAAGGGTTTGAAACCAATACCGGTGATGCGGAGTTTATAGCGACCCATTGCAGGCACATTGTCCATGCTAAACTCGCCGTTGGCTCGGGTAAGCATGCCGTTTACTACGGTTTCTTTTCGTTGGCGTGTTGCCGAGTCCATGCGGTCCTGCACCAATGTTACCGACGCTGCGTCCACTGGTTTGTTATTGGCATCTACCACTTTGCCATAAAAGCGGCCGGCCATTTGTGAGCCGCCTCCCCGTCGTGCACCCTGTGGGTTTTGTGCAAAGGAAAAATGGGTAGCGAACAGCAGTGCCAACAGCACAAACAAGTGTCTCATAAATTTGTTTTTATATGCGCGGGGCGCACATCTTGGGGTTTTCTTCAATGCGTGCCTGAAAAGACGCTTGCAAGTTACAATCCAATCGGCTAGAGGGTTGGCAGGGTTAACCATAATTAACATGGGGCCTGCCGAACGCAACGAACCGGTATTATTTTATATGAGGATTTTTTAGTGTAGCGCTGTCAAAATATTTCTGACGCCCGGGTGGCTGGGTCAAGATTTTTTTCAGAAAAATGCATTGATTGTTTCCTGTTTTCCTTAGTTTTGCCTCCCAACAAAAACGGTGATTGTAGCTCAGTTGGTTAGAGCGTCGGATTGTGGTTCCGAAGGTCGCGGGTTCGACCCCCGTCATTCACCCCAAGAGGCCCTGCAGCAATGCGGGGCTTTTTGTTGGGGGTGAGGGCTGAAATGGGCTCCTGTATTGGGTTTTCAACTAAATAAAACCTCTTTGCGTCGGTGTGGGGTAAAAATACAATTATTTTCTGTTGTGTCTGAAAAGCGCCTGAAATGAGTCCAGGTGACGCGTTTACCGACGCTCCAACCGTTGCCTAACAGCACAATTCTGTCCGTTTCTTCCTGACTTCCTGAATTAGCTCTTACTTCAGTTTTGCTTGAAGCACAAGTATTTACTCTACGCCCGGTGGTCATCGCCTAAAAGCTCTCCGCAGGTACTTAAGCTATCATTTGCGTCTACTACATGCATTACCTACTTCGAAGCTTTAATTAGTGTATCGAAAAACCTTGTACATCATTTCAGGAATTATGTAACAACTACTGCACTATCATTTGGGACCTTTGTGGTATTAAAAAAGCAAATAATGAGTGCCGACAACCAACATATAATAGAACTGCCGTTGAGCGGCGTAGAAAGCGAGCACTGTGCACTAATTGTAGACAAGGGCATTGCAAAAGTGCCGGGCGTAAAAGCCCATAAAGTGGAACTGAATAATCATAAGGCCGTTATCGAAACGGACGACCAAGAAGTGATTTCACAAGTGGTTCATGCCGTTCGCAACCTGGGCTATGACGTAGAAACAATTAAAAATTCTTTCCCCGTAACCGGTATGAGCTGTGCTTCCTGCGCCGCCAGTGCCGAAAGTATTGTAAAGGCGCAACTTGGTGTGGTAGCGGCAGGTGTCAACTTTGCCAACAGCTCACTTCAGGTCGAGTATGTACCCACGGTTGTTACACCCGCACAACTCAAAGCAAGCGTTCAATCCATAGGCTACGACTTGGTGATAGAGGATTCAAAAGAAGCCAAAGAGGCTCTTGACGACCTCCATAAAGAAAAGTTGCGCAGGTTGAAAATAAAGACGCTCTGGTCGGTTGGTTTGTCCGTTCCGCTGGTGGTCATCGGTATGTTCTTTATGGATATGCGTTACGCCAATTTCATCATGTGGGCTTTGGCTACGCCGGTAGTACTGGTGTTTGGCAGCCAGTTTTTTGTAAATGCATGGAAGCAGGCAAAGCACCGTTCTGCTAACATGGACACGCTGGTGGCGCTGAGCACCGGCATTGCCTACCTGTTCTCCGTGTTCAATACCTTGTACCCGCAGTTCTGGCACCAGCGCGGCCTGCATGCCCATGTGTATTTTGAAGCAGCTGCAGTGGTCATTGCTTTTATTCTATTGGGCAAATTGCTGGAAGAGCGGGCTAAAGCCTCCACTTCTTCCGCCATTAAAAAATTGATTGGGCTGCAACCCAATACCGTTACCGTTATTCACGAAGGCGGCCACCAAGCGGAGCTTCCAATCGAACAAGTGCAGGTTGGTAATTTACTGCTGGTAAAACCCGGCGAAAAAATTCCGGTGGATGGCGCGGTTGTCACCGGCGAATCGTACGTGGATGAAAGCATGATCAGTGGTGAGCCGGTACCGGTGATAAAACAAGCCGACTCTAAAGTGTTTGCAGGAACCATTAACCAGAAAGGCACTTTTCAATTCAGGGCCCAAAAAGTGGGCAGCGAAACCCTGCTGGCACACATTATTAAAATGGTGCAGGAGGCACAGGGCTCCAAAGCGCCAGTGCAGAAACTGGTGGATAAAATTGCAGGCGTGTTTGTGCCTGTGGTCATTGGCATTGCATTGCTGGCGTTTGCTGCATGGATGGTGCTCGGCGGCGAAAACGGACTGACACAGGGCCTGCTTGCCCTGGTAACGGTGCTGGTAATTGCTTGCCCTTGTGCGCTGGGCTTGGCCACACCTACGGCCATCATGGTGGGTGTGGGAAAAGGCGCCGAACACGGCATCCTGATCAAAGACGCGGAGAGCCTGGAACTGGCACACAAAATCGACACATTAGTGCTCGACAAAACTGGCACCATCACCGAAGGAAAGCCCACTGTTACCGATGCAATGTGGTTGGTAAAAGAGCCGCTGTTTACCAGCATTCTTTTTAGCCTGGAGTCAGCTTCCGAGCACCCGCTTGCCGATGCTGTTACGGCTCATCTTAAAGCTGTAGCAGTGCCGGTTGCACTGAAAAATATTGAATCGGTAACCGGTAAAGGCATCACTGCACAATACGATGGGCAAACTTATATGGCGGGTACCAGGCAATTGCTGGCCGATCATAGTATTGAGTTACCAGATGTTATCACTGAATGGACCACGGAACAACGGGAAAAGGCCAACACCGTTGTGTTTTTTGCCGGCGGGGGTGAGGTACTTGCAGCCATTGCCATTGCCGATCAAATTAAACCATCTTCAAAATCAGCCATCGAGGAATTACAAAAGTTAGGGATCGAGGTATTTATGTTTACCGGCGATAACGAACAAACTGCAGCCGCGGTGGCGCAGCAGGTAGGCATTGCCCATTACAAGGCGGAGGCCATGCCGCAGGATAAGGCCACTTTTGTAAAAACGTTGCAACAGCAGGGCAAAACTGTGGGCATGGTGGGCGATGGCATCAACGACAGCCAGGCCCTGGCGCAGGCCGATGTGAGCATAGCTATGGCACAAGGCAGCGATATAGCGATGGATGTAGCCAAGATGACGCTGATGACCTCCGACTTGGCCCGCATTCCGCAGGCGCTTCGGTTGTCGAGGCAAACAGTACGCACCATTCGCCAAAACCTGTTTTGGGCTTTTATATACAACCTTATTGGCATTCCCATTGCGGCCGGTTTGCTTTATCCGTTTACTGGTTTTCTACTGAACCCCATGATTGCAGGAGCCGCCATGGCGCTAAGTAGTGTAAGTGTGGTGGCCAACAGCCTGCGGCTGAAATGGCAACGTTTATAAACAATCTAAAAACAATAAAACATGAATACCTATCAATTCAAAACAAACATCAATTGCGGCGGTTGTATTGCCGCTGTTACGCCTCATTTGGAAAAACTGACTGAGATCGTTAAGTGGAATGTGGACACCGTAAACCCCCAAAAGGTTTTGACTGTTGAAACCCCATTGCCGGCTTCGGAGGTAAAATCCGCTGTTGAAAAAGCAGGTTTCAAAGCCGAGCAGTTGTAAACTGTACCATTCGATAGCCCGGGATCGTGGCCTACGTTTTGTTAACACAAGTGATCCCGGGCTATACAGGCTTTGCAACAACCCCAATTGTAACTATTGGCAAAGCCCAAAACGTATCATCTGGCAGAATTGCCGCAGCAGTATCTAATTGCTTCGCAAAATACTGCAACCACAAACTGGCCTGCTTATCAGAAAATTAATTATAAAACATTGATCATGAACAAAATGTGGGTTATTTCCCTTGCGGTGCTTCTTGCAGCCTGTGCCAGCAATTCCAGCACGGATACCAATAATGCTGACACGGCCGGCCACAGCGGCCATACCAATAGTGCCGCCGCTACGGCCGATACTTCAACAACCGCAACGGCGGGCGGCAATGCCATGATGGACCTGCACCAAGTGATGAATGACGCCATGCAGCAAATGAAAAAAATGCAATCCACCGGCGACGCCGACCACGACTTTACCATGATGATGAAGCGCCACCACCAAAGTGCGGTGGACATGGCAAAAATTGAAGTGTCCAACGGTGCAGATGCCCAAATGAAAGCAATGGCGCAAAAAATGATCGATGACCAGCAAAGAGAAATAAGCCAGTTTGATGCTTTCCTTCAAAATCATCTGCCATCCGGAAGATCTGATTATGGGAAAGGCGTTGTGGGCATGATGACGGAAATGAGCCAGATGAAAATGGAAGGCGGCACCCTGGACGCCATGTTTGCCAGCATGATGATTCCCCATCATCAGGATGCCGTAAAGATGGCCGAGGCTTATATGAAAGAAGCTAAGAATGCAGAACTTAAATGAATTGCCCGGAATATTATCGCTACACAACCAAAAGAGGTCAACGAATTGCAGGCTTGGTTATCATACCATAAGTGAAGCCAATAAACAAAAATGTGTTCACCCTTAAACTCACCATAAATGAAAAATACCCTGTTGGCTTTCGTGGGCTTTGCCATTGTTTTCTTTACTGCATGTGAAAAAGAAGATGACCTTGAATTGCAACCACATGACAGTAACCGAATGATGCAATTGATGCACCAAATGATGGACAGTATGTCGGCAATGACGCCCGCGAATGATCCAGAAATTGACTTCAGCCGGATGATGATCATGCACCACAAGGGGGCCATTAATATGGCTAATCTACAGCTTCAGGAAGGAAGTAACGATTCCCTGAAAAGGACCGCACAAAAGATTATAGCCGAACAGCAAAAGGAAATTCAGGAGTTCAATGACATTCTTGCTGGAATAAGTCCTGACAATAGCGTTCCGGCTTTTTCAATGGAGCAAATGGAGCACATGATGAAAATGGATGCCATTTCTGATGTTCAGCTTTTGACTGGTGACATTGATAATGATTTCGCCACGCTTATGATCCAACACCACAATGCTGCCATTGAAAATGCGGAAGCCTATCTGCGTTATGGTAACCATATGGAGCTTCGAGCGTTGGCCCTGGAAATTATTGATGCACAACAAAAGGAAATTCAAGAACTATCTAACTGGCTAAAGGCCAACAGGAGGTAAAATATCTTCATAACCCATAAACCGATAATTATGGCACACAATCAAATGTACCAAGCCTGTATTGACGCATGTTTGCGATGCGCCTCTACCTGTAATCATTGTGCTTCAGCCTGTTTGCAGGAGGACGATGTAAAGATGATGGCTCGCTGTATTCAATTAGATATGGAGTGTGCGGCTATCTGTTATGCCGCAGCCCAAGTGATGAGCATGAATGGGACCACCGCAAAACAGCTTTGTCTTGTGTGCGCCGAAATTTGTGAGGCTTGTGGAGAAGAGTGCGGAAAGCACCAACATGCCCATTGCAAGGAGTGTGCAGAAGCCTGTCGCCGTTGTGCGGAAGAGTGCCGCCGAATGGCTGCCTAATGATGAGTTAGACATTTCCCTTGTGCCCTGGATAACGGCAGCAGGGTACAAGGGAAAATAAATTTGTATAGATTTGTAATCATCCATGCGCAAGTTTATTGTATTTGTAGTGGCTCTTTTTTACCTCGCTTTTGCGTCGGGGGCCACCATGCATTTGCACTACTGCATGGGCGAACTTGTTCATGCCAGCCTGAAACATAAGCCTGCCAAAACCTGCGGCAAATGCGGTATGGAAAAAGGGGCGAACAAGGACAAAGGCTGTTGCAAGGACGAACAGAAGTTCGTACAACTGGATAAGGACCAAAAGACAGAGGCCCAGCAACTTTTCAACTTTAAACTCCTTTCTGTTGCTGCCTTGCCCTTGCCAAATGATGCTACTGAGCATTCTCAACCACTTGCTGAGCGCTTCCCTATTAGTCACGCACCACCTCTTTTTGGTAGTACGGACATCTACGTCCGTAATTGCGTCTTCCGAATTTGATATAACTTCTCTGACTGAAGCCGGGCAAAGCATTGCCGGGCTATAGGCGTTTTGTATCGGACATCAATACCCAGATGTTTCCTGGAGCCCGACCCTCCACTGACCGGGTGCGGAACAACGCTTATTTACCATAACAAAAGAAAAATTCAGGGCATCAGCAACCGGTTATCACAGATATGTGCATCCGGAACTTTTTGCGAACATGCGGGGTAAATGGCTCTTGGTGCAAAAAGAGCCTGGCCAGCCTGACACACATTTTTAAACCCAAACAATAATAAAATGAAACTACGACTCCTCTTTGTCACAGCATCAGTTTTGACCCTTACAGCATGTGACAGTAACAAAGGCGGTGCAACCCACGAAGGTCACGACACCACGGCAGCAGCCACCACTGAAAAGCCAGCAGCTGAAGCTGATGCTACGCCAGCCAAAGCCATTGCGATAACCTACCCGCAAGTGGATGCCAATATTTCAGCGGCGTTGAAAGAAAGTGTGGATCATTACCTGCATGTAAAAAACGCACTGGCCAATGATGACGCGGCAGAAGCAGGCAAGGGTGCCGAAGCAATGAGTGCATCGCTGCAAAAAGTTGACAAATCGCTGTTCACCCCCGAGCAAAAAGGGGCGTACGACGGGGTGGCCGATGGCATTAAAGAGCATGCTGGCCAAATTGCCAAAAGCAGTGGCGCTATTGCGCAGCAGCGCCAACACTTTGTAACGTTGAGCGAACATGTGTATGCGCTGGCTAAGGCCTTCGGTGGCGGCCGCACACTCTACCACGCTCATTGCCCGATGGCCAAAAACAACGAAGGTGCTATGTGGCTTAGTGAGGCCAAGGAAATCAACAATCCTTACTTCGGCGCCCAAATGCTGGAGTGCGGCACTGTTGAAGAAGTCATTCATAAATAACCCGTTGCCATGATCAACAGGATAATTGATGCTGCATTGCGCAACCGGTGGATCGTTCTGCTGGTTGCGGCAGCTATCACCATTTACGGTATCTACTCCGTAAAGACAACGCCGGTAGATGCCATTCCGGACCTTTCAGAAAACCAGGTCATCATCTTTACTGAATGGATGGGGCGTGGCCCGCAGATCATCGAGGATCAGGTGACTTATCCACTGGTAAGTAACCTACAAGGAATTGCGCGGGTAAAGAACATCAGGGCCAACAGCATGTTCGGTATGAGTTTCATTTTTGTCATTTTCGACGACGATACCGACATATACTGGGCCCGCACCCGGGTGCTGGAGCGACTCAATTATGCACAGCGCTTGTTGCCGGACGGCGTAACACCAACGTTAGGCCCCGATGGTACAGGTCTGGGACACGTTTACTGGTACACCCTTGATGCTCCCGGTGTGGATCTGGGTGAGCTGAGGGCCCTGCAGGACTGGTACGTTCGCTTTGCCCTGCAAACCGTTGAAGGTGTGAGTGAGGTGGCTTCCTTTGGCGGGTTTCAAAAACAGTATCAGGTGATTGTTGACCCCCTAAAACTGCAGTATTACAACATACCGTTGATGGACGTTGTCAATAAAATCAAGGCCAATAACAACGATGTTGGCGGCAGCAAGTTTGAGCAGTCGGGTATTGGTTACATAATCCGCGGATTGGGTTTTATCAAAGACCTGCAGGAAATCGAAAACGTATCGGTGGCAACCCTCAATGGAGTACCAGTACGTATCCGGGATATTGGATCGGTACAAATGGGCGGCGAACTACGACTGGGCATTGTTGAAGAAAACGGCCAGGGCGAAAAGGTAGGAGGTATCGTGGTGATGCGTTATGGTGAAAATGCCAAAGAAGTAATTGACCGGGTAAAACTAAAGCTGGCTGATGTAGAACAGGGGCTGCCTGCAGGTGTTAAGTTTAAGGTAGCATACGACCGTTCCGACCTTATTGAGGCCACCATTGGTACCCTCAAAGACGCCGTGATCGAAGAAATTATCATCGTTTCCATTGTGCTGTTCATTTTTCTGCTCCATATCCGCAGTGCGTTGGTGGTTGTTATTACCATACCTCTTTCGGTGCTCATTGCATTCATTATGATGAAATGGTTTGGCATAACCTCCAACATTATGTCGCTTGCAGGAGTTGCACTTGCCGTGGGCGACCTGGTTGATGCAGGAATTGTAATGGTGGAAAACGCAATGAAAACATTAAGTGGCGAAACCGATTAAAGCTATGCTTACCAAAGAAGAACGAGAACAAAAAATAGCGGCGTCGTCCAAACTGGTGGCGAAAGCGGTGGTGAGTGCTATCCTCATTACCCTGGTGTCCTTTAGCCCCATCCTTTTCCTCGAAGGCCAGGAGAAAAAGCTCTTCGCACCACTTGTTTGGACCAAAACTTTCGCCATGATCGGGTCTGCAATCGTTGCTGTGATTGTGGTGCCCGTGTTGATGGTAATGTTGCTCAAAGGCAAGGTGCGGCCGGAGAGCAAGCACCCTGTATCCAGGTTTTTCATTTTCCTGTATGCACCTATCCTGCGGTTTTGTTTGCGCTGGAAAAAAACTACGATACTGGCATCGCTACTCCTTGTGTTATTGAGTATACCGTTGGTAATGCGGCTGGGCAGGGAATTTATGCCATCGCTGGATGAAGGGTCGCTGCTCTTTATGCCGGTAACAATGCCCGATGTGTCCAACTCCGAGATCAAACGCATCATGCAAGTGCAGGATAAGCTAATGCTTACCGTGCCCGAAGTACAGAATGTATTGGGCAAAGCAGGACGGGCCAGCACTGCCACCGACAATGCGCCCATAAGCATGATTGAAACCATTGTGTTGTTGAAGCCGCAAAGCGAGTGGCGCGAAGGAATCACCAAAAATGATATTATCGACGAGCTCAATAGCAAACTCCAGATACCGGGTGTGATCAATGGCTGGACGCAACCCATCATCAACCGGATCAACATGCTTTCTACCGGCATTCGCACCGATGTGGGCATCAAGATCTACGGGCAAAGCCTGGATACCATTAACCGGCTGGCGCAGCAGTTTAAAAGTGCATTACAGGGCACAGAGGGTGTGGCAGATCTTTATGTGGAGCCGATAACCGGTGGCAAGTACATCGACGTTAACATCCGCAGGGAAGAATTAGGGCGTTACGGTCTTTCGGTAGACGACGTAAATATGTTTATAGAAACTGCCTTGGGCGGTGCGGGCATTGTGCAAACCGTAGAAGGCAGGAGGCGCTTTAGTATAGCGGTGCGTATGGGGCAGGAGTTTCGCAATACGGTGGACAAGCTAAAGCAACTGCCGATCATCACTATGAACAGCGGGCCAATTCCGCTGGGTGCGCTGGCTGATGTGGAGGTTGCGGAAGGACCGCCCATGATCACCTCGGAAAATGCAATGTTGCGCGGCACACTGCTGTTTAACGTCCGTGACCGCGATTTGGGAAGCACGGTAGACGAGGCCCGCCGCAAGCTGCAAGCGGCGGTCAGCAGCCTTCCCAAGGGATATTACCTGGACTGGAGTGGTCAGTACGAGAACCAGATAAGGGCAGAAAAGCGGTTGATGTTCATCATGCCTATTGTGCTCCTCATCATCGTTATCATACTTTATTTCACGTTCCGAAACTTGCGTGAGGTGGCCATTGTGCTTTCTGCTATACCGGTGGCGCTTGTGGGTGGCGCCTACTCCCTTTATTTCTTCGAGGTCAATTTCTCCGTTGCAGTAGCGGTAGGTTTTATCGCACTGTTTGGCATTGCCGTGGAAACAGGCGTGCTGATGCTGGTGTACCTGAATAATTCCCTGTTCAATAAAGTGGAGCGGGCAAGGGCCGAGGGTGCACCCATCAACAAGCAGGTGGTGGAAGATGCGGTATACGACGGTGCCGTGCTGCGCTTGCGTCCAAAGCTGATGACGGTGATTGTGGATATTCTCGGCCTAATGCCCGTACTGCTGGCAACCGGGCCCGGTTCCGATGTGATGAAGCCCATTACCATACCATTCGTTTTTGGGCTTATTACCTCCACGCTATTTGTGCTCATCGTGCTGCCGGTAATGTACTCGATGGTGCGGGAAAATGAATTGAAAAAACGGGGGCAACTCCGCATAAATGAAATGGCAAATGATTAAGCTACTACAAAACGTTCCGAGCGGCAGTTGGTTTTTACTCGCAGCTTTCCTGCTTTTAAAAGTAGGAAGTTCGCAGGGCCAACCTGCAATTGGTGTGGGCAGCATACTGGACAGCATTGAACGGAAAAACCCTGTGGGCCGCATGTACGATGCCGACATACGTTCCATGGACGCGGCTGCGCAGGGAGCCCGGAGTTGGATGCCACCCGAAGTGGGCACCGGGTTTTTTATGACGCCCTACAATGTGCAGCGCTGGAAAGCAATGCCAGGAGGGATGGACGAGGGTATGGGAAGTTTTATGGTGTCGCTGCAACAGATGATTCCCAACAGGCGCAAGCTAAATGCGGAAAGTGCCTACATGCAAAGTATGTCGGGGGCAGCAAGGGAGCAACGCAAAGCGGCACTGAACGACCTTTATGCCCAGGCAAAGAAGGCGTATAGCGAGTGGCTCATCATAGAAAAAAAGAAAACGGTACTGGACGAAAACGAAAAGGTGCTGGACTTTATGGTTAAGGACGCAGAAATCCGCTACCGTAATGGCCTGGATCAACTGACCGCCTATTACAAGGCCAAAGCAGCACTGGGCAATGTGCAGCAAATGCGGGTAATGTATGAAAACGAAAGCCGGCAGCGCCGCATTACCCTAAACACCCTGATGAACCGCAACACTGAAATCGACTTTACCATTGACACTGCGATCAGGTTCAAGGACTACAGTGCCTTGGTGTTCGATAGCGCCCTTTTCGTTCGAAACCGAAGCGAGTTGAAGGCCCTTGAACTGGAGGACCTGACGAACCGGCTGCGCATGGAATCCGCAAGGTTGGACCTGAAGCCACAATTTGGCGTTCGCTTCGAGCACATGTACGGGTTCGGCCGCCAGCCGCAACAGTTTACACTAATGGGAATGGTGCGTTTACCAATGGTGCCTTGGGCATCACGCATGACCAAGGCAAATATTGAAAGCTACCGGTGGCGCAGTGAAGCACTAACCAGCCAGCGCCAGATGATCATCAACGAAGCAAGAGGCATGGCAACCGGCATGCGGGCGGAAATAGATGCCAAGCGCAGGCAGGTGCGCTTGTACGAAAACAATATTATTCCTGCGCTGCGGAACAATTATAAAACAAACCTGTTGGCTTACCAGCAAAACACACAGGAACTGTTCATGTTGTTCGATGCATGGGAAACCCTGAACATGACACAGGTGGAGTACCTGGACCAGTTGCAGCAGTTGCTCAACCTACAGGTGGAGTTGGAGCGCTTACTTGAAATCAGATAAAAAATGAAAAGAGTATTTTTTTTAATATCGATTTGGCTTTTTGCTTACTTGGCCCTGCTGGTTGCCTGCAATGATGGCAAAAAGGTGAATGCCGACGGGCATGAGCACCAGGCAGCGGCCGAAGTGTATACATGCCCGATGCACCCCGAGATCGTTCGGAATGCACCTGGTTCCTGCCCTGTATGTGGTATGGACTTGGTCAAAAAGGAAACTGATGCAAAAAGGTTAGCCAATGTTGGGTTGGAAACCCTGCTCCGGCCCGCAGATGCTTTTGTAGTTTCTTCGGTGCCTGTAACGGCTTTGCAGCAACGCGAAGAAGATCTGGAACTTGACGTGGTGGGCACCATAGCATACGATACGCGGCAGGCTGGCGCCATTTCTTCGAGGGTAGGGGGCCGAATAGAGCGGCTGTACATCCGGTATAAATACCAACCGGTAAAAAAGGGCCAGGCCGTTATGGATATTTACAGCCCCGAGCTAATGACGGCGCAGCAAAATTTACTGTTTGTACTGCGAAATGATCCGGCAAACCAATCGCTGATCAATGCCGCAAAAGACCGGTTGCTGCTTCTGGGTATGACCAACAGCCAGGTTGTAACGTTGATGCGCACCCGAAAACCGAAATATGCTGTTACCGTGTATAGTCAGTATAGTGGTTTTGTAACCGATCTTGGTGCGCCAGCTCTGGGTGTGTCAAATTCAGGCCCAGGTGGTATGGGCGCCGGTGGCGATGCCATGCAATCAGCTCCAGTGACGGGTGGCGCAAACAGCGGCACGTTACAACTTCAGGAAGGTTCGTATGTACAAAGCGGGCAGGCTGTGCTGTCGGTGTACAATGCTGCGCGGGCCTGGGTACTATTGGATATTTATCCGGAACAACAAAATTTAATCAAACCAGGTGACCCGGTGCGGGTGGTGCCGGAAACCGCACCGCAGCAAAACTTCAGGGCGCAGGTAGATTATATCGAGCCCATTTTCAGGGCAGGAAGCAAAACGCTCAACGCGAGGGTTTTTTTCAACAATGCCGCTCTTAAATTGCCAGTGGGCAGCCGTGTTACCGCAACCATTTTTGGGCAGCCGAAAAAATCAACCTGGCTACCTAAGGAAGCGTTGCTTTCACTTGGCCGTGATCGCATTGTTTTTCTGCGGGAGGGTAGTGGGTTTAAAGCCCATAAAGTACTGACTGGTTTGGAGCTTAACCGGTTGGTGCAAATTACCGGCGGACTGCAGCCCACCGACAGCGTTGCGGCAAATGCGCAGTACTTAGTCGACAACGAGGCATTCATTAAAGTGCAGGAACCATGAAGAACATGATCATAGCCCTATTGTTTTCCTTTTTCCTCTTTGCCTGCAGCAACGGCAAAGTGGTAAAGGATTCGGATGTCATCTACACCTGTTCGATGGACCCGCAAGTACTGTCGGACAAGCCGGGCAAATGCCCCATTTGCGGCATGACGCTTACACCGGTGAAAAAGAGTGCAGTAAAAAACACCGACGATCTTGAACTGAGCGATCAGCAAATTCAACTCGGCAACATAGAGGTGGATACCATAGGGCAGGGAAACATCGGATCCGAATTGGAGTTGACGGGTATACTGGCACAGAACGCGGCACAAACAGCATCAGTAAGTGCACGGGTAACAGGCCGCATCGAAAAGCTGTATGTGAAAACGACTGGCGACTACATTAAAAAAGGGGCACCATTGTATGAATTGTACAGCGAGCAGCTCAATACTGTTAAACAGGAATACATTGCAGCATTGCAGCGGCGGCAGCAGTTTGCCGGCCAAAGCCTCATCGACTTCGATGAACTGATTGGCAGTGCTCGCAACAAGCTCCAACTGTGGGGCATGAGTGAAAGCCAGATCAATGCCCTGGCCGGAATGAAACAGGCACCATTTACCACAACCTTTTACAGCCCCGAAAGCGGATATATTACCACCCTCAACGTAACGGAGGGAGGCTATGTGGGCGAAGGTGGCAGCATCATAGAGTTGGCCAACCTTTCCACCCTATGGGCGGAAGCGCAGGTATATACTTCGCAAATGAGCGGTGTTCGCACCGGTGCCGCGGCTACCGTAATGGTGCCAGGCTTGTCTTCAGGCATCAAAGGCCGGGTCGAATTTTCCAACCCCGAAGTATCGCCGGACACACGCATCAACCTGCTGCGGGTGGTTATTCCTAACCCGGGCGGCCAACTTCGTCCTGGCATGTCGGCCTTGGTGCGGGTGCAAACTGCCAGCCGCAATTCACTCACACTTCCTACCGATGCTGTTATCAGGCAGCAAGGTGGTGCAACAGTGTGGGTGCAAAGCGGTAAGAACATGTTTCAAAGCCGGATGGTGACCACAGGGCTGGAAAGTGGGGGGCTGATAGAAATAAATTCAGGGTTGAAGGCGGGCGATATTGTCGTGGTAAGCGGCGTGTATTTATTGCAAAGTGAATTTGTATTCAAACGTGGGGCTGATCCAATGGTGGGACACAATCATTGAAATCAATAAGCCAGAAAACAGCGGGGCGATATGTAATTGATTCGGCTGCTGTTTGTTACTGACTTACTGATCTGCTGACCTACTGATTGCAGATAAAATAACTTATATAATTATTTAAAATTCAGGTGTTTGTGTCGGCTTTTAGCATACATTTGTATTGAAAATTTGCCGGCGGTTTTCTTATGTTTTATATCGCCTGCAACTATCCAATACCCTATATAAAACACCACCCCAATGAACAAGTTTTGTGTCGAGGTGCCGGAAAATCTGGACATCGATAAAGTCATCGCGTTAAATCCCCACGCCTTTTACGGAAAGAACAAATTGAAGCCTGATACCTTGTTGTATGTATGCGGTGCAATCATCAAGGCTCGCAAGCGGCAACACAAGGAAATGGAGGACAATGAAACCAATTATGCGCAAGTTTCCAGCCGCAAGCTTCGATCGGTAGTGCATAATTATTCTGCATACATAGACTACTTATGGGAGGAGGGTATCATCAGTTGTGATTTCCATTATGTGCCTGGTGAAAAGTGTTATGGTTATTGCTTTAATCCCCCATTTACGGGGCAGAAGTTGAGGACCATAGAGATTAAAGATTTTTCCCTTCGCAAGAGCATTAGAAAGGCCGCTATGGAGCAGCAGAGGCGGCGGAAAAAAATTCAAAAACAAGTGCCCTACCTCACAAAATGGTGGGACCATTCGGGGCTTGAAATTGATCGCGAGGCTGCTTTGGCCTGGATTGAGGAGCACCAGCAACAAAAGATCAACGCCATTTTAAATTTCGAGGGGCAGGCGGACCAGCAGTTTGAGATTGACCGATGCATCGACACATGTGAGCTCTACCGAAGCCATGTGGCTTCGATTGATGCGGGGCATTTCAGCTATGGGTTTAGTGGCCGTGGTCGAAGGTTTTACAACCCGATCTGTAACCTGAAAAAAGAGCTGCGTACTTTTCTATCCTATAATGGGCTGCCACTTGTTGAACTGGATAAGAAGAACTCTCAGCCCTACCTCTCCCTGGCCTTATTGCGGGCGACATTTTGGCAGAGCAAAAAGGCTCAGGACGGGGTTCTATCTTTGGCCCATATATTCAAAAAATCCGTTATAAAACCTTTAAAGAAGGAGGGGAAAGGCAGTACACAGGAAATTTTCTTCCCTGTTGGTATCATTAGGTTGTTGAAATCATGGGAAGATCAGGCCCAGCAAGGGTTTGGCGGGTTCGAAAAATACATTGAGTTTGTCACCGGCGACTTTTACCAGCTTATTGAAGACCTTTTTAAGCATAAGCACCCTGACAGATTTGGCAGCAGGAAGGAGGTGAAAAAGGAAATCCTCCGAATATTATACATGAACCCAGCAGATGATTGGAAGCCCTTTTATGAGCCTGCCTTAACCTTCCGTAGCCATTTTCCAGCGGTCTATGCTCTTTTCTCAAAAATTAAAGAAAAGGATTATACGGACCTTGCGATAATACTCCAGCGCATCGAAAGCTACCTTTTTCTTGAAGTCATTTGCAAGCGCATCGGTGCCTCATTCCCTGAGATTCCCCTTTTTACTATTCATGATTGTATCCTCACTACCGAAGGGAACGAAGATATTGTCAGGCAAATCATGCAGGAGGAGCTACAACAGTGGATTGGATACCCTGCCACACTCACCTGCGAGGTACTCACTTCGATGCAGGCACAATGAATTTTCCTCTTCTGTTAAGTAATTGCGTTCCATACCCACGATGCCGTTTTACATACAAGCAACGTACTCCGCATGCTGGGCCGCAACTATTGAGTCGTGGCGATTGAAGGTATGCTTGCTGGCCACAACCGGGACTACATTCGGTTAGGAGCTGCGTATTTTTTTAAAATTTTTTCTATTTTTTTTGAACGCGGAGCAAGGCAGCAGTTCCTCCAAACACCCCCTACTCCCCAGCAGCGGTGCCGGTATCCCCCGCCAACACAGATCCGCAACTTCTTTCCGGCCATGACAAAATTCGAAGCCGGAAAAATTGGCCAGGCAAAGGAAATACGCCGCCAGCCCCACCATCCCCGTAAAGAATCAACAATATGATACGTGCACCTTAACCATGCGGCCATTCAGCAATACGTAACCATCGCCTGGTTACAGTCAAAACAAAAGGCATCCTTTACTCTGGGTGCCTTTTTCTGTTTCATAACTACAGTAAAACAAAAAACATGAACACTCCCAACAACCCCGTGGACGAAGGCAATTTTATGGAAGCCGGCAGTGTTTCCGCGCCTCTTGGTAGGTAAAAAAGTGGTTATTGAAGATCCCGTTTTAATACATTCTGCGGAGGTGGACTATTCTGAATATATAAGAAGTTGACACTCGTCGGTAGTTGCCCAAGGCATTGATTTGTTAACAAACTCCGTATCAATGCACAGCATGCCATAACGGAGAGGAATAGTTTTTCATCATGATGGTTTTGGATTGATAACCAGCTTTTGCCATTATTCACCAAGAGGGAAGATGAAATGGCAAAAGCTGGTGTAATTGTAGCTTCTTCTTACTATACGATGCGTTTTGGCACCACAGTACGCCAATGACGGCTAATGGTGACTTCGGAAAGTTTGCCTTTTAAATGTGTGGCCACTTTTTTAATGGTTGGCCTGGCACAACCGCTTTCTTTAAGTTGTTGAACAGCTTCAGCAATAAGCGCTATACTCTTTTGTTTACGTTCTTCCCCACGCACTTTTGCAACATTCCGGATGCGTATAATACGGGTATCCCTGGGGTTGGAATGATAACGCTTGTTCCTTGTACATTTAAATTCACCCGTTTTTTCTATACGATCGTATTCGGCTTCCACGGTTCTTTTCATTTCACGAATTTCCATTGGCCTCCTCGCGGTATAATTGGCGTTTATGTAATTCACAAATGAAAGAATCTCCAAAAGTGTAAAGTCAGGGTTGTTGAACTTTATGGAATTAACCATAGCCCTGAAGGTCGCATGCTTTTTGCCATCGGGTATTATACGAGGGATGAATAGCTTGCTGTATTCTACATCCTTGACCAATACAGGCAAATCACCAACATCAACTGTGGTTTGGGTTTTCATTCTCTTCATTACATGGTCTATATCCAAAAACTTATCATTACCTGTATAACCAAGTGAGAGGGATTTAGTACAGCTGCTGACAGTTTTCCTGGTCTGCAAGCCGGAGTCAGGCAATTGGACACAGGCATCTAAGTTGGTGTACACCTCCGGGTCTGCAGGGATTATATGCGTACGGGTTATACCGCTTGCTTGGTTATCCGTAGGTATGTCATGGAAAAGAACAGTCCGCACATAATGGTAGGCAGAATCGAAATTTTCAATGGTCAAGACCTCCGGGTTCCCAATCCTAATATAAATGGAAATGCCACAGCCCCCTACAGAAGTACACATCAAGGTCACCTTATTGGCATGCTTTTCCAAAATGTATTTTTTCATTGCTTCCGATCCTTCAGGTAAGTCGCTCTTGTCTACATCCAGGTAAATGTAACCCGTTGGCTGGTCAGCATTTTCCTTTTTCCTTAAACCATGAAATGTGGCGTGGGGCATGACGTATGGAAGACTATTTTTATATCTTCGATATTCTTCTCCCTTATATTCCTGGGAGCGAAGAAATTTGATAGTTGCTTCGTTAGGGTGGTCCTTAATATATTGGACCAATTCTTCAAAGGATATTGTTTCGGACAATGTGGTGCTTGTGATCCCAGCACGGGATAAATTGAAATTTTTCATGGGGTTTTTTGGATTTGAAAAACGAAGTAAAAAAATAGCAGCCGCTTTTTGGACTAAATGTGCTTAATCTTTAAAGTTATTTTTGTTAACTGGTATTGATTTATTTACATTTTTATATTTTTTATAATACGTAATTTCTTCTGCGTTTTTTTGTTTATTTTTTTGAAACACTGATGGGTGAAGCGCAGTAGCTCTTCGCCCATATCCCCCTACTCGTTCGTAGCAGGCTGGCATACCCCCGGGGTTTGCATTTGACCATTTTTTATGTCGTGCCGAGACCAGCCGATCGAGAAAAAATCCGGAAGTTGGCGTCGTACCAGCAGCCCGTCTTCATCCTCACTTGCACCTCTTTTATCACCACCAAAAAAATCAATTGTGATCCGAGCACCTTAGCTGGCAAATAACCCGGCATTCGTAATCATCAACCAGTAGGGAAACAATGAGGCACTTACACATGCAGGTGCCTTTGTCGTTTCTACATGTTTCGCAAACCTTAAAAACAAAAGTATGTGCACTTTGAGCATACAAACGAAAGGGAGTTTTCTACGAAGGTTATGTAGCTGGCTTTACCCGAAGACAATTAAGGTGCCGCCGGAACTGCTGCAAGCCATCAACGACTGCACCAGCACGGCGGAACTTATCGAACTGCTCTTTGCAACTGACTTAATCCTGGATGAAGCAATGATCGCTGCCTTTGACAACAAGTTCGACCAGTTTGAACAGCAACACACCATCAGCATTTACCAGACACTCAAACCTCAACTTAATACAACAAGCAATGGAAATCGTACTGTATAATCCCGAAGGGCAAAACACGCCTGCACACACCGCATTAACGGTAGCTGCAAACAACATCATTCCTGCAGCTCCCCGCACGCCATTTATCGAAGCCAACACAGTAGAGGGCAGCCTAATGGAGCTGCGTAACCACCACATCATTCCCGTGTTTGCCCGTGATAATGAGCCGCTGATTTCTCAGGTGGACTTCATTGAGGCTACCGAAGAAATAGCACACAACACATTCCCCGCAGAACGCATTTTAAGCCCATCTATTAGGCTTTCTCATCCCATTAAGGGCAGAGTGCCGGAAGCCCGGAATAAGCCCGCCAGCGAGCTCCTGGAGCACGAAAAGACCATCTACTACGAGAGGATGGCATTCATCATTGAAGTGCCCACCATTTCCGACACCATTGACGGGGAGCGGCTATCCCTGACAATTGGTGGGGTCAAAGCTTACAATCTGGATAACCTGGGTGGCCGAAGGGGAACCGAGGAACACTTTAAAATTTTCATTGGGTTTAAGGTGTCGGTTTGCACGAACCTTTGTGTGTGGTCCGACGGCTTTACCTATGACGTTAAGGTTAAGAGCCTGGAACAATTAAGGCTTGCCATATTTCACCTGGTGTCTTCCTTCGATGCTATTACGCAGTTAAGGAAGATGGAACGGCTGCAGCATCACAGCCTTGCCGAGCATCAATTTGCCCAGCTCATTGGCCGGTGCCGCATGTATCAGCACCTGCCTGCAGGTCTGAAGCAAAACATTGCGGACATGCAGTTTGGCGATGCCCAAATCAATGCAGTGTGCCGGGACTACTACCGGGACCAGTCTTTCTGCCGGGATGCTGGTGGAGACATTAACCTGTGGCGGTTGTATAACCTCTTTACTGCAGCCAATAAGCAATCTTACATCGACACCTTCCTGGACCGGGCTGTAAATGCCTCCAGCTTTACCGCTGATCTGGCTTATGCACTGGAACATAAGGGCTCAAATTGGTTCCTGGGCTGAAAGGGAATTGTTTAAAACACATGCAAACGGGTTGGCTTTAGGCCAGCCCTTTTTTTATTTATTTCAAAACATATAGGTATGAGCAACAACCGGGGATGTAACCCTATTAACGGGTGTTTAGTAACCATCGTGGGTGGGTTTGTTATAACCGTACTGCTGATTGGTGCAGTGGATAATTGTGACGGCATCAGCAAAGCAGCATCCAAGCGAGCAAGCGAGGGACTGATGCAGCTATTTATGTGGGGTAGTTTTTGGGTGGTTGTACTGACGCTTTTCAGCAAGGACTAATATTCGTGGGCAGGTTCATTGGCCTGCCCCATTTTATATCCCGATGAGGTTCAGGGGGGCGTAAGAAAAAGCCGTCAGAAAATAACGGGTTCCGTCAAATATTGTCGGTTTTGTACAAACTGTTTAGGTATGTTAATACACATAAAGCCTACCAAGGTTGCCCTTAATGAAAAAAGAGAAACAATACCAATGCAAATATCAGTTTTGTGCAGAAAACGTAGGAGGTACCCTCCAAGGGGCTAAAAACACCCCAAAAAAGTAAAACCCGAAATGATAGCGGTAAAGGATGCATTATATACTAAAATTAAATGATTTGGCACCTTTAAGCTTATAGCCTAACATAGACTTTATACTGCATCTACAAATAAAAATTGGATTATTTGTTCACTGGATATAATACATAGTTCCTGGACTATTTATTGGTGTGGTAGTGTATCCTTAGTATCGTCTATACAAAAATGTTATATTAAAATTTACCGTATTATTCCCCTTGCGTTGTCTTTTACTTTCAATTTTCTTTGAGCAAAAAATTATGAAAACGACATTGCTTTTGGCCCTGACAACAGCTTTATCGATTGCAGTAAATGCACAGCAAGATACAGGATGAATTAATAGAGAGACTGATTCGGCAAATATCGACCTCCCTAACCCGACTGTAAGCATACCAGATACAACTTCAAAAACTGACACTGTAATAAACAAGTTAGTTAGATCCGGGCCATGTTGCTGCGAAGATCCACTAAGCCCTTGTGCTGAAGCTCAAAACGCTGGAACTCCCCAGGCAACAATTACAATTTTGTACGATTTCAGAACCAAACAGCTTCATGTACCTAAAGGTGTCGAAAAGCTCGATAAGCGAAGTGCCTTCCAGGTAAAGGTTGTTGGTTACAACCCTTATCTCTACAAACTGCTGATTGACGATCGGGATTCATCCGTATCGGCAGCTGTCGACAGCAAATTACTCTCCTGGTTTGTAGACCCAGCAAACCTTTCGGGAATCGTTGCCAACCTGGCGTCAACAGTTGGTCCTATTCCCCTTGGTAATCCAATGCCAAACGTAGCTAAGATTATGCAAATACCTGCTGATTTTGGAATTAGGACGGAACTGATGAAGGATGGATATAATGTTGCAGACTCCGCCGTTATACCAAGTAGAAATCCAACAATTGCCTATGAAAATGCCGAAAGTATTTTGCAAGCGCAGGTAGTAGTAATGGAAAAGGAACAGGGGATGCTTGATGACTTTTATGATCAGTTAGGAAATTTCCACCTAAGTGTTACAGACTTTTTTAAAGCGCAGCGGGTTATGTTCCCATCTTGTGACGATTTTTCAAAGTGGGCTTCGGCTGGTAAGATGAATATGGTAAAGCGGACAATGGAAAGTTACAGGCAACGCATCAACAAATTGAAAATGACAATTCGTGATGACCAAACCAAATACCACATTGCCATTTCAAAGTACCGGGAGCAGGTGGACAAAAATCAAAACCTGAAGGAGGGCGATGCCATCGTTGCGAGTTTTTACAAGGAAGCTGCAACTGCCCTAACAGAAGCAGCCAAGGCGGTAAGCCACAAAAACTTTGCTGATTTAAAAGCACAACTGGAAATCATGGCCAACAGCAGTACCTGCTATACTTCGGCTCCCATTTTTATGATGCAGCGGGCCAAAACAGTATCCATCGAGTTTAAGCCACGTTTCGATTCCCTGGTGGTTCCTTCCTACAAAACCAGCTTTGTGCTTCCGTTCATACAGCAAAAGGTTTCCGGTATCAGCGGGGGCATTCACTACAGTTCCCTTTCCAGCCGGTCATACTCCAACAAAACGGTGCTTGGAAGCCAGCCAGGGGATACGCTTTACCAGCTAACTGGCAATGGCCTGGGTGCAGGCCAGTTGGGCATCAACAGTCTTGCGTATGTTGGCTGGAAGGCAGATAAGGATAATTACAAGGCCAACTACTGGGGTGTTTCGTTTGGTGCCGGTTTGTCCATTGAATCCAAGCCAAAGCCACGGGTGCTTTTGGGTGGCTCATATATCAGCGGCGAAGACAACAGGCTGCTCATTACTGCTGGCATCATTGCAGGGCAGGTAGCCAGGTTATCAAGTGCCTTTAACACCACCACACAGTACCGCCAGCCAGTTTCAGATGTAGTGGTTGACCGGCTTACCCTCGGGGCTTTCCTTTCGGTTAACTACAGCTTCCTGAACCGGTAGTCCGCATTATTACATTCATAAAAGAGCAGGGCTCCGGTCTTGCTCTTTTTGTTGCCTGGTTATACCGTAATTGCTTGCGGCTTTTTCGTTGCTCCAGCGTTTGCAGGGCATGCAGCACCCGGCAAAGTATTTCCGGTTTATATCAGACCCATTATGCCCGTAAAACAGCATATTTGCATCTGCCGGAACTGATTGCCTGCCTGTTATTTTTGCTCCATGTTGGCCATCTACACCCCGGCAAGCCAAACCAAAAACCATGTTTGAACAAACCTTCCGTAATATCGACGACATCCTGTGGAAGGATGCCGGTGCCGATAGCGAACTTGATTATATTGAACAAACCTCCTGGGTGCTCTTTCTCCGCTACCTCGACGAGTTGGAAACCGAGCGGGCTGACGAAGCCGCCCTGCAGGGAAAGGACTACACCTACATACTGGACGAACCCTACCGCTGGAGCTCCTGGGCCATGCCCATGGGTGCAGGGGGCAAGGTGGACCACAATAAGGCCATGACCGGCCCCGACCTGGTGCGCTTTGTTGACCGGGAGCTCTTCCCCTACCTCGCCGGCTTTAAGCAGCGTACCGACAACCCCAAGACCATCGAATACAAGATCGGGGAGATTTTCAGCGAGTTGAACAACAAGATCAAAAGCGGCTACAACCTCCGCGAGGTGATTGAACTGTCCGATGGCTTGGTGTTTCGCAGCGCGGTGGACAAACACGAACTGAGCCACCTGTACGAAACCAAGATCAAGAACATGGGCAATGCGGGCCGCAACGGCGGGCAGTACTATACGCCCCGCCCGCTCATCCGCGCCATGATTGAAGTGGTGCAGCCCAAAATAGGCGAAACCATTTACGATGCCGCCTGTGGCAGTGCAGGCTTCCTCTGCGAGGCATACGACTACCTGTATCGGCGCATGGAAAAGACGACGGCTAACCTTAAAACCCTACAGGAAAGCACGCTGTACGGCAAGGAAAAAAAGAACCTGGCTTATATCATTGGCGTGATGAACATGATCCTGCACGGCATTGAGGCCCCCAATATCACCCATACCAACACGCTGGCCGAAAACCTGCGCGATATACAGGAGCGGGACCGCCACCACGTTATCCTGGCTAACCCGCCCTTTGGCGGTAAGGAACGCAAGGAGGTGCAGCAAAACTTTGACATTAAAACCGGCGAAACGGCCTCCCTTTTCCTGCAGCACTTTATCAAAAGCCTGAAGGCTGGCGGCCGTGCGGCGGTGGTGATCAAGAACACTTTTTTGAGCAATGGGGACAATGCCTCCATAGCCCTGCGGCGCCACCTGCTGGAAAGCTGTAACCTCCACACCGTACTGGATATGCCCGGAGGCACCTTCCTTGGGGCGGGTGTAAAAACGGTAGTGCTCTTTTTTACCAAGGGCGAGCCGACCGAGAACATCTGGTACTACCAATTGGACCCGGGCCGCAATATGGGCAAAACGAATCCGCTGAACGACGAAGACCTTCGCGAGTTTGTGGCCCTCCAGCCCTCCCGCACCGTAGGCTCTAAAAGTTGGCTGGTAAAGTTGGCCGATGTGCAAACCCACAACTATGACCTGAGCGTAAAGAACCCCAATAAAAAAGCGGAAAGCACCCTGCGGGAGCCGGCCGAGATACTGGCGGAGATGAAGGCGCTGGATGAAGAGAGTGCGGAAATTTTGAATGAAATAATGGAATTGTTATGAGGTCTACCTACCCTGTAAAAATGCTCGGTGAAGTTTGTGATATTATCGGCGGTGGTACACCTTCAAAAAGCAATGCCAGTTATTATACTGGAGACATACCATGGGCAACGGTTCGAGACATGAAGGAAGACCTCCTTGATAAAACTGAGTTCCGTATTTCCAAAGAGGCAGTAAAAGGCTCTTCAACTAATGTGATTCCGAAAAGCAGTATAGTCATTGCCACCAGAGTAGGTCTTGGCAAAGTTTGTATACTGGCAAATGACACTGCTATCAACCAAGACTTAAAAGCATTAATTCCTAAAAATGCAAAACAGGTTGATGGTCGTTTTTTGTACTATTGGCTTAAATCTATCGCAAATTTTCTTGTGTCATCCGGGACAGGAATGACAGTCCACGGTATCAAAGTTGATTTTGTCAAATCCCTAAAAATTCCTCTCCCTGAACTGCCAGAACAACAACGCATCGTAGCCCTACTGGATGAATGCTTTGCTGCCATAGCCAAAACCAAGGCTAATGCGGAGCAGAACCTGAGGAATGCGCGGGAGTTGTATGAGAACTACTTAAAAAAAGCATTGACGCCAAAAGCTGATTGGCTCAGTGGGGGTATAGAAGATTATGTAAAGTTGATAGACTACAGAGGGAGAACTCCAGAAAAAACAAAAAGCGGCGTCAGGTTAATAACGGCCAAAAATGTGAAATTGGGTTACATTCAAAAAGAACCAGAAGAATTTATTGCTTCAGATAATTTTGAATCTTGGATGACCAGGGGTATTCCTAATCTTGGGGATGTAATATTCACAACAGAGGCGCCACTCGGAAATGTTGCTCAAATTGACACTACTGAAAAACTTGCTTTTGCACAGCGAGTAATTGTCATGCAGCCGAAAGTAGGAATACTGAAACAAGCATTTTTAAAGTATTTATTAATGTCAAGTTCTGTTCGACAAGAAATTATGTCTAAAGGAACAGGTGCAACAGTTATTGGAATCAAATCCAGCCTGCTTAAAAAAATAAAAATCTATTTTCCTCAATCACTTCAAGAGCAGGTACAAATAATTGAAACTTTAGATAGGTTATACAGTAAGTCGGAAGAACTAGAAGAAATTTATGCCAATAAAATAACTCACTTAATTGAACTCCAAAAAACCATCCTCCAAAAAGCCTTTGCCGGGGAGTTGACCACCGCCAAAGTACTCGAAATCTTATGAGCATTACCAACCAAAACTACACACTACCCCAGGTAGAGGCGTTAACATACATGGGAGTTATGGAATCTGGAACCACCCAACCGCTCAAAGTAATGGGCGTGGACCGAAATTCCGGTGATCGGGGCGAATACGTGGTAAAATGCCGGAATGCCAACCGGATGAGTGCCCGTAGCTCCTGCAGGGAACTCTTGGGTGCCTGGATGGCGGCTGAAATCGGAATCAGGGCCGTAGCACCAGTACTGGTCCATCTTTCCCCACCCTTTGTACAAACCTTTGCCGGAAAGGCGGGATACACCGCAGCAGCGCAAAGCATCGGTTTCAATTTCGGCACTGTCTACCAGGCCGGCTACCAGCTTGTACCTAATCAGCACTTTGTTATGGCCAACACGCTGATGGACCAAGCTGCACACATATTTATTTTTGACATGTTCATTGGCAATGCCGACCGTGGCGCCGGTAAGCCCAATGTGCTCAGCAACGGAAAAAACATGCTGGTATTTGACCATGAGCTGGCCTTTTCTTATCTTGATCTGCTGTCATTTGCCCGCAATCCACGTCCCTGGGAGCTTGGCCCCATGGAACAGGAATTGTACAAACAACATTACTTTTACCCCCTCTTAAAAGGTAGCGGAGTGACCTTGGAGCAACATAAGGAGGGATTTGATCGTCTTAATGATGGATTCTGGCAATGTGTGCACAAGTATGTACCGCAGGACTGGCATTCGGAAGATCTGGACGCCATACGCAGGCATACCGACAGCATACTGGAACACAAGGATGAATTTTTTCAGCACCTCACCCAAATTGTAGCATCATGAACACTTATCAATACCAACTGGTTAAGTACGTACACGACCAGTTTACCGGCGAGTTTTTGAATGTGGGCGTGATCCTCTATTCACCCGAAGCCCACTTTCTCGACTGCAGGGTTACCAGCAGGGCACACCGTATTTCCCACTGCTTTCCGGATGCTGATGGCCGGTTTGTTACTAAGGTATTGCGACACTTGGAAACCAGTGTTCGCGGCACTGCAAAACAGCTAAACGAATTTTTTAAGCCTTCCGTTCAGTTGGAACAAATAACCGCCTCTTTATTACCACCCGACAACAGCGCCTTACAGCTTTCGCCGGTGATGCAGGGCATCGACATTGATATGGATGCGGCGCTGAATGGGCTGTACAAATCCCTGGTTGAAAAGTACGAGGCGCATCCCGGAAAAAAGCCATCGCTTTCGGACGAAGACGTATGGCGCCTCAAATACAAAAAATATTTTGACAACTACAAAATATCCAGGCAGCTTACAAGCCATAGGGTAAAGACCAAGACCGACACGTTTGTTTTCGACAAGGCATGGAAAAACGGAATATGGCACTGCTTCGAGCCAATATCTTTTGCACTGGCCAGCGAGGAGGCGATTAAGGAGAAAGTGTACAAATGGGCAGGCCGCCTACAAGGAATTAAGCAGGCAGATGAAAAAATTTCCCTTACGTTACTCGCCTCCATTAGCCAGGAGCATAAAGGGCTGCAGCGGTTCATACGCAACTACCTGCAAACAGGGTCGGAACATGTTGAAGTGAGTTTGGTAATGGATGCAGACGCGGAGGCAACCGCGAAAAAAATCAAACAATTGATCGAGGAACATTCACATAACTAACTGCTACTTCCTTTGAACGAACAAGAAACCAGAGCTAACTATATTGATCCTGCCCTGAAAGCCGCCGGCTGGGGCGTAATAGAAGGCAGCCGCATACGGATGGAGTTTCCCATTACCCGGGGACGCCTTATTGGCCATGGCCACCGCGCCAATCCCGGCAAGGCCGACTATGTACTGCAGTACCGCAACCGCAACCTGGCAGTGATCGAAGCGAAGGCCCGCGACAAATTCTATACGGAAGGCGTAGGCCAGGCTAAGGACTATGCCACCCGCCTGCAGGTGCGCTTTACTTACAGCACCAACGGGCTTCAGCATTACGCTATCGATATGCAAGAGGGCATCGAGGGTGATGTAGCCTCTTTTCCTTCACCCGACGAATTGTGGCAGCGCACTTTTGGCCAGCAAAATGCGCTGCAACCACAAGCTGCCGCCCTGCGCGACCAGTTGCTTACTGTACCCTTTGAAGATAAAGGCGGCACCTGGCAGCCCCGCTACTACCAGGAGAATGCCATTACAAACGTATTAGAGGCCGTTTCCCAGGGCCAAGATCGCATCCTGCTTACCCTTGCCACCGGTACTGGAAAGACCGCTATTGCCTTTCAGATTGCCTGGAAACTGTTTCAAAGCCGCTGGAACCTCCAGGGTGACCGGCAGCGCAGCCCCCGCATCTTGTTCCTTGCCGACCGCAACATCCTCGCCGATCAGGCTTTCAATGCCTTTTCTGCATTTGAAGAAGATGCCTTGGTGCGCATCAACCCAGCCGACATCAGCAAAAAAGGCAGGGTTCCGAAAAACGGCTCCGTGTTCTTTACCATCTTCCAGACCTTCATGAGCGGACCGAAGAACACACCTTATTTCGGTGAGTACCCCAAAGACTTTTTCGACTTCATCATCATCGACGAATGCCACCGGGGAGGCGCTGCCGACGAAAGTACCTGGCGGGCTATTCTGGAATACTTTAAGCCTGCCGTGCAGTTGGGCCTCACGGCTACACCTAAACGCACCATCAACGCCGATACCTACGACTACTTCGGGGAGCCCGTGTACATCTACTCCCTAAAGGACGGCATCAATGATGGCTTCCTTACGCCATTTAAGGTAAAGCAGATCGACACCACCATAGACGAGTACCTGTTTACCTCCGATGATACCGTGCTGGAAGGTGAAGTGGAGGAAGGCAGGCGCTACACCGAGACGGAAATGAACCGAATCATTGAGATCAGGCAGCGGGAGGCCTACCGGGTAAAGGTCTTTATGGATTGCATGAACCAGGACGAAAAGACCCTGGTGTTTTGCGCCACCCAGGAGCATGCCCTCGCCGTACGTGACCTGATCAACCAATATGCCCGGAGCAACAATCCCAATTACTGCCACCGGGTAACTGCGGAAGATGGTGAAGTGGGCAACGGCCACCTGCGTGCCTTTCAAGACAACGAAAAGCGCATACCCACAGTACTCACCACTTCACAAAAACTGAGTACGGGTGTGGATGCTCCGGAGGTGCGCAACATTGTTCTGTTGCGACCGGTAAATTCCATCATTGAGTTTAAACAAATAGTTGGCCGTGGCACACGCCTGTTTGATGGAAAGGACTATTTTACCATCTACGACTTTGTAAAAGCCCACGAACACTTCAATGACCCTGAGTGGGATGGCGAGCCCTTTCCACCGGAGGAGCCTACACCAAGGCCGAATCCCCAACCATGCGCCGACTGTGGCCAGCGCCCGTGCATTTGCCTCAATGAGCCCGGTCCCGAGCCTTGTGAGGTATGCGGCTATACTATGTGTCGCTGCAATGGTACGGGGCGCAGGATGATCCGTGTGCAATTAGCCGATGGCAAAGTGCGGCAGTTGCAGCACATGGTGCAAACCACATTCTGGAGCCCCGATGGCAGGCCTATATCAGCCGAGGAGTTCCTGCGGTCCTTATACGGCACCCTCCCTCACCTGTTCCAAAATGAAGCGGAGCTGCAGGCCATTTGGAGCCGCCCCGATACCCGAAAAAAGCTGTTGGAAGAATTAGGCGAAAGAGGCTTTGCAAAGCCGCAATTGAAAGAGTTTCAAAAGGTGTTGCAGGCCGAAAATTGCGACCTCTTTGATGTGCTCGCCTATATTTCATTTCAAAAAGACATGGTTGCCCGAAGTGCCCGTGTCAGGAAAGCACAAGTACAGTTAAGCACCTATGAACCGCGCCAGCAGGAGTTTCTCAACTTTGTGCTACAGCAATACGAATCGCAGGGCGTAGAAGAACTGGACGACAGTAAACTGGGCGACCTGTTAATGCTGAAGTACCATGCCCTTGCCGATGCCAAAAGGGCTTTGGGGGACATACCTACAATCCGGAATATGTTTGTGGGGTTTCAGGGGTATTTGTATGCTTAATCAGTTGAAAAAGCAGCAATGATAATAGGCTGTAGTGTTGTAACTGCGCACCTATTCATTAAATTTCAAAAAAGTATCAATGAAGCGGTTAATTGAATTTGAAACCATCACAGGCAAGTCGATAATTATTGACGGAAACGCCATCATTGCTGTTCAAGAAGAGTCAAAAGAAACAACCAATATTTACTGCCACGGACTACCCATGCCGCTCACTGTAGCTTCTTCCACATTTAATGTATATGTGAAACTTACCAAATACGGATTTGCTTCTTTGGCACAACCAATACCGGCAGAAGAATTACCCTTGCCTGCCAGCATTAACTGAATGCTCTTAATTTTTTTGGCTCGGGTATTCTCATAGCCAGAAGTTGTTTGCTGCCGGGACCTTTGTGGTCATTTCGGCATGACATCTTTACACCTACTTTTATTGCATTTATAAAAGTTTAAAAGCTCTACGTGGCACCGGAGGCTTTCCAGCGGCTAATGAACTGGTCGATGTTGGGGAGCGAGGAAACAATCATGCAGGGTCAAATCCGTTTTGGTGGGCATCTGCTACAAATGCATGGGTTCCCGGACATTTCATAGCGGGCCACACCAATAAGCAGATTGAACCGTGCCGATTTAAACGCAGCCTATCAATGTTGCACTGGTGCGTGCAGTACAACCAAAAAACCTGACCCTACTTCCTTCCGATTTATTTTTAGGGCAATTACCTCGCCGACAATTCCCACAATAAATATTGAAGGAGCGCCACTTAAATATTACCCTAACAAACATGCATAAGCGCAATCGGATTTGTACTATTTTCCCCTTTGTTTTAAAATATTATATGCTTTTATTTTTATACGGGTAGAATATTAATAATCAGTATTTAAGTAAATACTGATTGCAGTAAATCAGTATGCTCCGCTGCCACCCTTTTTGCTTTCGGTAAAAGAATAAACTATGTGTACAAAGGCGAGGTTTCCGTCCCGGGCATTGGCGTTACAGCGAATGATCGAAATACAAACAAAAGGGGAAGTCCGGGAGAAAAAACCGGTACGCGTTTACTATTGCACGGAGTGTGGTGGCTACCACCTGACTTCGGCTGCAATGGATAAAAAACAAAAGAACAAAATACTGAAGCGAAAAGCGGCGGCGGTGATCCGGGCTGCGCAGCATTGGACCAAACGAAAGGGCTGGGAAATAGAATAGAGTGACGACCTGATCAATTTAAGGAACCCCTGTATTCAATTGGAGATTTACCTACCCGCTGTTTAAAAAGGCGGGTAAAATGTTGGCTGTATTTAAAGCCCAGTTCGTAGGCTACCTGGCCCACCGATTTCGTAGGGTCCAAAATTCTGTCTTTGGCCACCTCTATTACCTTCGATTGAATATAATCCTGCGGGGTCCGGCCCGATTCTTTTTTCACAAGGTCGCCAAAATAGTTGGCCGAAAGGTTTAACTCACTGGCGCAATATGCCACGGAAGGAAGCCCTAATGTTTGAGGTTTTTCCGAGCGAAAATACTCGTTCAGCAGTTCCTCAAATTTTTCGAGTAAACCCTTGTGTACGTTGTCGCGGGTAATAAACTGCCGGTCATAAAAGCGAATGCAATAGTTTAAAAACAATTCAATGTTGGAAACGATCAGGCGCTTGCTGTGTTGGTCGATGGCATGTTCCAGTTCGTATTGAATTTTGGAAAAACAATCCAGTATGATCTCCCGTTCGCGTTTCGACAGGTGCAGCGCTTCGTATGATTGGTAACCAAAAAACGTATAGTCCTGGATAGTGCGGCCCAGCGCTGTTCCGGGCAAAAGGTCGGGATGAAATACCAGCGCATGTCCTTTGGGCTGGTAATATTCGCCGTTGCTGTTAACACCCGCTACCTGGCCTGGCGCCAAAAACACCAGGGTGCCTTCCTGGTAGTCGTAGGTATGGCGCCCGTAGGTAAGGTCGCCGCATTTTACATCTTTTAAAAAAATGGTGTAAAATCCAAAGTACATGCGGGAGCCTTGCCGCGGTTCCGCCTTCGACAGGTCCACCACGCTTACCAGCGGATGCAGCGTTTCATTGTTGTTAAATGCATTGTAGTCACTGATCGTTTCAAAACGGCGGATGGCATCCATATTACACGGGCTTTATGAATTTTAAAATTATTGGATTTGGCTACCATAATGGAAAGGCGGACGACAAATCAGTAATTATGGTATAAAAAACAGTAATCTGTATACTCCTCAGGCAAAACGATTGGGGGAACTTTGACTGAATACTGAATTAGACTTTGAAGCATCCACATTTCCAAGTTTAAAATCAGTGGATTTTTAAACAACTGACATTTCAACTATGCAAAAACGCACATTAGGCAACAGCGGTCTGCAGGTTTCAGCTATCGGGCTTGGGTGTATGGGACTGAGCTTTGGCTATGGCCCCGCCACCGACAGAAGCGATGCAGTCAAACTGATCCGGGCTGCCTTTGAAAGCGGTGTAACCTTTTTTGACACTGCTGAAGCATACGGACCCTATATTAATGAAGAAATCCTTGGGGAGGCGGTGCAGCCATTCCGTAGCGAAGTAGTTATCGCTACGAAGTTTGGATTTAAAGAAGGCAAAACAGCGGCCGGCCTTGACAGTAGGCCAGCAAACATACGATCCGTCGTGGATGCCGCCCTAAGGCGTTTGCAAACCGATGTAATTGACCTGCTCTACCAACACCGCGTAGATCCAGCCGTTCCCATTGAAGAGGTGGCCGGTACCATAAAAGATCTAATTGATGAGGGCAAGGTGAAGCACTTTGGCCTTTCGGAAGCAGGAGTGCAAACCATCCGAAAAGCACATGCAGTGCAGCCGGTAACGGCGCTGCAAAGCGAGTATTCATTGTGGTGGCGCGAACCTGAACAGGAAATACTGCCAACGTTGGAAGAATTGGGTATCGGCTTTGTTCCATTCAGCCCTTTGGGCAAGGGATTTTTAACCGGTAAGATTGACGCGAACACCAGCTTCGATAAATCAGATTTCCGCAACACAGTTCCCCGGTTTTCCGAAGATAACCGTAAGGCCAATCAGGCATTGGTTGACCTCCTGGCCGTCATAGCCAATGGAAAAGAAGCTACGCCTGCACAAATAGCCCTGGCCTGGCTGCTGGCAAAAAAGCCTTGGATTGTACCGATACCAGGAACCACGAAGCTCCACCGGTTAAAAGAAAACATCGGAGCAGCGGCTATTGAACTCGCCCCGAATGACATCAGTGAAATTGATAAGGCTTTTGCTGCCATTCCTGTGCATGGAGCACGTTATCCCGAACAACTCCAAAAGATGGTCGGCCGGTAAAAAATAAGAAAAGCAAAACCGCTGGAATTACCAGGTTTTCAGGTACAAAAAAATAATAATCTATAAAACAAACATCGTGAACATTAAACTGTGTGTGCAACAACCGGGCAAAGGCCTAAAATCTTCTTTGTTTGGCCTTTGTTTGCTCCTGATGGGCAACCAGGCCACTTTTGCTCAGACTGGTCAAAGCGGCAATGCTGCACCAACTTTAGGCCCGGCTGAGCAGGAAGTGGTGCAATTGTCAAAAGACAAGTGGCAGTGGATGGCCGATAAAAAAGCAGATACGCTGGCGGAGCTATTTCATGATAAATCAGTGTTTGTACACATGGGCGGAAGCTGGGGCAAGCAGCGTGAAGTAGAGGTTATTCGCAGTGGTGGCATTCATTATAAAAATGCCATTGTTTATTCTGCAAATGTGAACATTATTGGCAATACGGCCATTCTCCTAAATGACATTGATCTTGTGGCTGTGGTGGGCGGCAATGAAGTCACCAACCCATTTATGGTAACGGAAGTATATGTAAAAGAAGGTGGTAAGTGGAAGATGGGTTCCCTTTCTTTTTCAAGGCTGGCCCGACCGGTGAAAACAAAATAAGGCTGCTTTGGTGGCGCACCTGCAGTAAAATATGGCATCGGCCGATTTTGTTTTTACACCCGAACAATTAACCAATTTAACGGCAGCCCTGAACCAAATAAATATTGTGGGCAATCGGTACATAGGGGTGCAGGCGCAACAAACGAATAAGTAAAATATGCCGGTTTTTTCTGACACGATAAGGTGCATATCCATGAACGTAACTGCTTCGTTTGCCTTCTTGCTTACCGCATCCTTCTATCTTTTGCCGGGTTGTTCCTCGGCACAACAGCCAGTCAGGGACACAAAGATTTTGATCGTCTATTTGTCGCGGACTAATAATACAAAAGCTGTTGCTGAAATTATTCAAGAAGAGGTGGGAGGAAGGCTGGTGCCACTGGAACTGGAAAAACCTTACCCCCAAGATTATCGATCTACTGTACAGCAGGTTGCGGCTGAAAATGAAAGCGGCTACTTGCCTCCGTTAAAAACGAGGATCGACAGCATGGAGCAATACAGTGTTGTTTTTGTTGGTTTTCCCACCTGGGGCATGCAGTTGCCCCCACCCATGAAAAGTTTCCTGAAGCAGTATGACCTGAGCGGAAAAAAAGTGGTGCCGTTCAATACTAACGGCGGGTATGGAATTGGCAGCAGCTTTCAAACAGTGAAGGAATTGTGTCCCAATAGCACGGTAATAGAAGGGTATACCATTAAGGGCGGATTGGAGCGGGACGGGCAGATGCTGGTTATAGAAGGAGCAAAAAGAAAGGAAGTAGCCGCTGAAGTGCAGCAATGGCTACGCAGAATCAAAGTAGCGGTCTCCCTTGATTAACATCAAAATAATAGGAATATGAGAAGTTTAATTATTTGCCTTTTGACAATGATTTTAAGCATTAGCGCTGCTGTGGCCCAAACAGCCGGCACCGAGCAGGAAATAAAGGAGCTGTCAAGGGCAAAATGGCAATGGATGGCCGATAAAAATGTGGAGAAACTTGATGCGTTGTTTCACGATGCGGCAAAATTTGTGCACATGAGCTGCACCTGGAAAAAGGCTGAAGAATTGGACATTATTAAAACCGGGCGCATCTGGTACAAAAAAGCGGACATACACGATGTGGCTGTGGAACTTGTTGGCGACAATGCAATCGTATGGAACCGCATCACCCTCACCGCAGTTGTAAGGGGCGCCGACGCTGTGACAGAATTTACCGTTACAGAAGTGTATAAGAAGCTGGGCACTGATTGGAAACTTTTGGTTTTTACTTTTAGCAGTGTACGGGATACGCACAAAATTGTGCATTAGCAGCAGAAAGACAGGAAGTTGAATTGTAATGCAGGTTCGCCGCAGAAAAACTGTTTTTTTAAACTGAAATGAATGTGTATGGAACCAAGGAATAGCGTCAAACGATGGGTAAGATTTGGTGTTTTGTATACTACTGCCGCAGTTTTAATCGCTTCCTGTGCCACGGTAAATGGAGGGGGCAGCAGCTCAATGGTACTGCAGCAGCAAGGCAGCTTTGCCGTGGGTGGAACGGTGGTTACCGCACCTGGAACTTTTGACCCCATTAAGCACGGTGCCTTTAACCCTGTTTCGCAAAGTACGGAAGGGCAAACCCTGCACGGCGATCATGCGTATGTTTTTTACCAGGTTCCAGTAAAGGCCCGCAAACTGCCCCTTGTGTTTTGGCATGGCCATGGCCAGTCTGCAAAAACATGGGAAACCACCCCCGATGGGCGGGAAGGATTCCAGAACATTTTTTTGCGGCGGCGCTTCCCGGTGTACCTCGTAGATCAACCTCGCCGCGGACGGGCTGCAAGAAGCACTAAGGGTGTAAACCTTACAGCATCGCCCGACGAACAGCTTTGGTTTGGCATTTTCCGCCTCGGTGCTTATCCCGATTTTTATCCCGGTGTTCAGTTTTCAAAAGACCCCGAAGCACTCAACCAATTCTATCGCCAAATGGTGCCCAATGCAGGCCCATACGATGCACAGGTAAACATTGATGCGGTGTCTGCATTGTTTAAAAAAATAGGAGGGGGCATATTGGTAACCCATTCGCAAAGTGGCGGTCCGGGTTGGCGTGCCGCCATGGCAAACGATAAGGTAAAGGCCATTATTTCCTTTGAACCGGGTGGCGATTTTGTTTTTCCTGAAGGTGCCAAGATCGACAGCATCAAACTGGCAGGCCGCACCGTGGTGCCGCCCGTCATTCCTATGTCGGAGTTTATGAAGCTGACCAGGGTTCCCATCCTCATTTATTATGGCGATAATATTCCGGCGCAGTCTTCCGAAAACCCGGGACAGGAACAATGGCGTGCTTTTCTTTCCATGGCCAAACAGTTCAGGGATGTGGTGAATGCGCATGGCGGCGATGTTACGCTGGTGCACCTGCCCGAAGTCGGGATCAGAGGCAATACGCATTTTCCCATGTCCGATCTAAACAACCTCCAGATTGCGGACCACATGTCCGGCTTTTTAAAAGGCAAGGCACTCGATTAACCATCACCATCAAACGAACTAAATGAAATGGCGCTTCAGTTTACCGGCATTGATGCTTTTTGTATGTGGTTGTTGCAGTACATTGATTGCCCAACAAACCTCAAACCAGCCACAAGGTTTTAATAAAAAGGAGCAAAGCATTGTGGCTATTTCCGCATTAACGGCGAAAGGCTATTTGCAACCTTTACAAACTGAGCTGGCCAATGGACTGGCTGCCGGTTTAACCATTAATGAAATCAAAGAAGTGTTGGTGCACTTGTCGGCTTATTGTGGGTTTCCGCGCAGCCTTCAGGGACTCAATACCTTGATAACCGTAGTGGATAACCGAAAAGCACAAGGCTTCAGGGATGTACAGGGAAGAGAGCCCTCTCCAGTCAACAAGGAAGGCAGTAAATACGATGTGGGAAAGGCGAACCTGGAAGCCTTGAGTGGCCAGCCCGAAAGATACCCGAAAACGGGATATGCCGCTTTTGCACCGGTAATCGATACGTTTTTAAAAGAACACCTATTTGCCGATATTTTTAACCGCGATGTGCTGGATTACAGGCAGCGGGAGTTGGCCACCATTGCCGCCCTCACAGCACTTGGCGGTGTGGAACCCATGTTGCAGGGGCACCTGCGCATAGCCCTGTACCTGGGCGTAACCGAGCTTGAATTGCAACAAATATTTTCTATACTTGAAGTAAGGCTGGGTAAGGATGAAGCAGATGGAGGCCGCAGGGTTCTATCCACCATTGCAAATGTTGCCGTGACAAAAGGGCCTGACAGCACAAGAAACAGCAATCACCTTTTTGCAAAAGGAGTTCAAGCCCCCGCCAACAACTTCACCGGTACCGCATGGGTAAATATGATGGTAACAACCGCCGATGGGTTTAATATCACTGTTGGTTCAGTAACCTTTGAAGCCGGTGCCCGTACAGCTTGGCACCGTCACCCGAAAGGGCAGATTTTAATTATCACTGAAGGGCAGGGTTATTACCAGGAGCGGGGCCAACCTAAACGGATCATGCAAAAGGGGGATGTGATAAAATGCCCTGCAGGGATAGAACATTGGCATGGAGCTTCGCATTTAAATCAAGTTACCCATATTGCAATCGGTCCGAATGCGGAGAAAGGCAGTGCTATATGGTTGGAAAAGGTAACTGACCAGGATTATGGTATTTCACGATAGCTTGGGAAAATCTCATTGGCATAAACCAGTATCCTAATTTGTGCAATGTTTCAGTTTAAGCCATGTTTGTATTTACATATACCGATTCCTGTTTTATAATTATTGATGTCAACCGGCTATATCATGGTCGCTCTTACATGGATTTTGGTTTTAGTATTTTATCGATTCAGGCCCCGAATGTCTACAGTGCCGATAAAATGACAAAATATTATCGTACGTATTGAGGGCATTAATGTTTGCCCCTGCCGGTGATTCTAAGGGGCAAGGGCAAACAAAGTATTTTACTTGGTAACGACACCTCGGCTACCCAGGTCTTTTATGATCAGGTGGATCACATATTGCTTCATGGTCAATTCCTCTTCCAACAATAGCCGCCTCATAGCCTTGTGCAGCTTTACGGGCATGTCCAAGGAGGTCCGGACTTCATTTTCTATTTCTTCAAGGTGAACTGGTGTTGCCTGTTTGTTTTGTTTGGTTGAACTTTTGGTGTTTTCTGGTCCGGTAACCGGATGTTCGATGTAGATGCTTTTTGCCATGTTGTTTATTTTGATTCTGAATATTCGCCTTGCTTTTTCTGTGCACCTTTAACCCAGGTAAAGTCGTTGCGAGCCTATGTGCATGTTTATTTGGTGTTGGTCTATATTATGGTCCTCGGTAAGGGTTTAGGGTACATAATTTGGTGTCTTCGGCACTAACCTTGGGGGTTAAAATAACCTCATAAGTTAATATCTATTAGTAGTTGTTTTTCAGGGTTTTGGGCTAAGATTTTTCCATTATTACTCTATTTGTTTTTATGGATTACTGGAAGTTATTGGCGAAATTGTGTCACCAATAAATCCCAATCCTATGCACACCGCAATTCCTGCTGGAAAGCCTATACCAGGCTTCCATGAAAAGTATTTTGTTAACCATTATGGCCAAGTTTACAGGCCGATGAAAAAGGGCTCCATCTTGCCTGTTCATACCCGTATTGATCGTGCAGGGTACATCACCGTCCGGCTTTTCAAAGAGGGTAAAACCTATACAAAATTTGTCCATCGTTTAGTAGCCGAGGCTTATATCCACAACCCCTTCAATAAGTGTTGCGTCAACCACCTAAATGGTGTCAAAACCGATAACAGGGTAGAGAACCTGGCCTGGGTCAACCATTCGGAAAATATCCAACATGCTTACGACACTGGCCTCCTGTCAGCACCGGGGAAAAGAAAGGTTGAGGATCTGTGCTCGGGTCAAAAGTTTTCGAGCATAAAGGAGGCCGCTGATTACAACCAAATTCCTTACTCCACCTGTAAGAATTTCCTTAGCGGTCGGTATCCAAACCCTACCTGTTTGTCATATTCAAAGACCTATTGATCATGGGCATCGCCCTTTGACCTTTAAGTACAGGTTACTTCAATTTTAGAGGTCGGGGTATTCCTCGGCCTGTAGGGAAATACCAAGGCTTCTTAGGTACCGCAGGGTTACGGTAAGTGAGCTATGACCCATGGCCTGCTGCACTTTGAAGGGGTCTTTTGTTTTTTCATATACAGCAACAGCACCCGAATGCCGGAAACTGTAAAGTGTTTGGCCTTCCTGCAGTTGAAAGTGTTTCGGAAAATTTTTCTTTTCTCTCGTCCATGAAGTTTTAAAATAATCCTCGTTAACGGGTTTGGCCGCAAAGCCGATAAGGAAATGGTCCGGGGCCAAATCAGGTACGCGAAAGTTTACCAGCGCTTGGGTTACGTATTTTGGAAGCCCGACGATCCTTATCCTTTTGCTTTTGTTTTCCGTTCCACTCAGGGTGATTGTGGTGCATTCTTTATTTAGGTGTCTGCGTTGCAGCAGGCGTATTTCCCGGTGGGGGCGGAGAAAGCACCCATACATGATCAGCGAACATAGGTATAGATGTGGATGGTGAACTTCCAGGTAAGAAAGCAGTCCTTTAAGCTGTGTAGGAGGGAAGGCTACATTAAGAATGTGTACTTCTTTTTTCCGAATTGTCTTGTGGACGGGATTCTCCGCGATCATTCCATCATTAACCATGCGGGAAATAAGTCCAGCAAGTGTCCGGCGCTTGGTCATATAGTAAGCTGCGGAGCTGGAGTAGCGCGATAGGAAGTGTTGCAAGTGATGGGGGGCAAGTTCGTTGACCGGCAAATTCTTTAAACCTTCCTTATCGAGAAAATCCCGAAGCTCATTTGATATAATTGTAAGGTCCTCCCTGTACCGGTTGCTGATGTCTTCTTTTTTAATCTTTTCGGTAATTACTGAAGTGCACCGGTAAATGGTGAAACTGCTAAACTGGTTGCCTGAATTTTCTAAAGTGGTGGGGTTCCAGCCTTTTTCCAGCCGCTTTTTAATTTCAAACTGCAATAATTTCAACAGCCGTGCTCTTTCAGTGGGGTTTTTTGATTCATTCGGGAAGCAATTTATACCCAGGGCTTTCCCTGTATAAAATCGAAAGCGTTGACCACAGAAAAATACTTTTACGTAGGACCTTGATTTTGCATCCTTGCCGTGGACGATTACTGGATCGGTATACATCTGAAAAGTTTAAGGTGACGCGAATACCGACGCGCAGAAGGGCATGATTAGCGAAGATGTAGTACTGTAGCGGCTTTCAGGTGTCCTCGCGTCGGATTGTGGTTCCGAAGGTCGCGGGTTCGACCCCCGTCATTCACCCCAAGAGGCCCTGCAGCAATGCGGGGCTTTTTGTTGGGGGTGAGGGCTGAATATCAATAACATAGAAGCGAAAAAGAGCTGTGCGAAAGTTAAAGATAGCGTAAGTGCAACGGAAAGATAAAGGCAAAAAACGTTGCAGGTATTCGATTTTGGAGCACTTCTTGGCGCATCTGTTGGCGCATTGAAGACTTTGCCTGATGATTCAGACGCGGAGTGTTACCACTTCTTTCATCGTTATCGTATAGCAGCTTGAAAATTCCTTTCTGCCGCAACTTCGCGTTCAGAATATAACCTTGCCATCTATCCTTAGAGGTTGCTTTCACACCCGAATTATTTGTAACATGAATGGCATCGGCTACAGTACCGCTACGCATTTGCAAGCCCCCTTGCCAAATAGGTTTTGATAAACCCGTTATCGTGGTACTCTATTGATACCATAGTGTCAGCACTTTACAACGTTGGCGTTGTTTGTGCATGCCGTTCCATGCGGGCGATGCACAAGCGATAATCACCCATGTGTTTTAGTTCGCAAACCTCCAAGAGGTAGTGAAGGGGGCTGTACGTTGGTTATCCTGCTCCGTGAACAGTCTTATTTCAAAAGCTGCCCATATAGCATATATACAACAGCAGTTAGCAGTGAACGCATCATGCTTTGTTGTCTTGACCCTTTCCAAAGTCTTCCAGGATTGGCAGCGGTGACCCGAACTCTTGGGAATATTTATATTTTGTTTCGCCGGTACCACTTTTACCAGCGTTGAGCGGCCTGCTTTTTTATCATTTGTACAATGGCCGTCGATTGCACATTCTACCTTTAGAACCGTACGCGCCACCCAATAGTCAGTCTGAAAGAAGGTGATCTTTTTATCGAAACAAACAATCGGTAGATATGGACCAAAAACTAAAAAGTGAACGCCGCCGCCTCTTGGTAAATTTTGAAAAGGTACTGGAAGGCCCGATGATTTTCCTGGGGTTCGTCTGGCTGGTGCTTTTGATCATTGAACTAATCTGGGCGTTACCCAAAGCACTGGAATATTTGAGCCTGGTGATATGGGCACTATTCATTATCGATTTTCTGATTAAGTTGGTGCTGGCACCCGAGAAAGTAAGATTCCTGAAGAAAAACTGGTTGACCGCAATCTCTTTGCTGGTGCCTGCACTACGGGTACTTCGGGCTTTTCGGTTTGTGCGGGTGTTGCGCGGGCTACGAGGTATTAGGTTGTTCCGGATTGTGTCTTCGCTTAATAGGAGCATGAACAGCCTTGCTGCAACAATGCAACGCCGGGCATTCGGTTATATCTTTTTACTTACCGTGATTGTAACATTGGCAGGGGCAGCTGGCATGTATGCCCTGGAGCGAAATACGGAAGGGTTCGGGTCTTTTGGTTTGTCGCTATGGTGGTCGGCCATGCGGGTGATTACTGCCGGTAGTGGTGCTGAGCCCGTAACTCCCGAGGGCAGGGTATTGGCATTTCTGCTTGCCCTTTTCGGCTACACTATTTTCGGTTACGTAACTGCCACATTTGCTTCGTTCTTTATCGGTCGTGATGCAGAGGAGGAGGATACTGCCGTTGCTGGAGTACACGATCTGAAGCAGTTGCAAAACGAAATTGGGGAACTTAAAACTTTGATCCGGGAATTAAAACAAAAAGGGGAGTAAAGGCGCAAATCATTGCTTTGAACCAGCATCATCAATATCTTCTTTCCGGTTGGCCGCATTTTTCAGGTCAGCAAGAACTTCAATTGGCCCCGCGTCGTTGTATAGTTTAATTTCTCGTATTTCCGTGGGCAAATAAAAGCCGTTGCTTTCCAGAGTTGCTTTTACGTTTTTTATCAGCCTGCTTCTTGTTTCCAACATGCCCCTGCGGAAGTCGTCAGTTTTCACCCCAAAGAGCACTTTTATATTTACGGCGCTGGCAGCCAGTTCGTCAACTACGGAGAAGTTGACGTGCTGTTCGTCATGTACCATGCCTTCGGTGTTGTCCAGGCATTGTGCTATCAGCGCTCTTGCAGCTTCAATATCGTCTTCGTAGGCGATGCCAATAATAAAATCTGCTCTGAAGTATCCATCCTCAGTGTAGTTGTACACCGGCTTTTTAAGCACGTCTCCATTAGGTATGTAGACATTGCGGCCGTCGAATGTGGTAATTTTAGTATAACGGAACTCCATTTCTTTAACCTTCCCAAAGATCTCTTCAATTTTCACTGTGTCGTTTACGCGAAAGGGCCGGTTAAAGGCCAATATGGTCCCCGCAAGGAAATTTTCTGCAATGTCCTTAAACGCAAAGCCTAATACTACTGCCGATGCGCCAAAAGTGGCCATAAGTGCGCCTGCTATACCACTCAGCCCTGCCGCATGAAGCGAAAGCAGGAACACCAGCACTAACAATACTACTTTGATACCTTGTGCCAGAAAGCCACTTAAAAGTTGATCATGTGCTTTTCGTTTAAGCCTGCCACCAACCAGTTATGTGAGCCAGTTCGCAATAAGGATACCCAGCACGAAAATGAGCATCCCCATTGCCAGTCTTGGCAAGGCATCAAGGAGGGCATAAAAGTAACCGGTGAACCTTTTTGAAATATCGTTCATACCAGGTGCTATTTATTTTGATAAAATACCTCGCTGCAAATCTTCCTTAGTGATTAGGCCGGTACAATGCATCCTGCATCAGGCGTTCCACAACAGCGTAGTGCTCTTTCTTCGGCAATTGGTGCAGCAGGTGATACATCGAGCTGCGCACAATCGGATCTTCTTTGCCGTAATGCCATATAGGTAAAAGCGTATCGGCTACCAATTCTTCAACCGTTCTTACTGCAAGCACTACCCGTAACACGCCAGCTTCATCAAAAAAGTTGCTCTTAGGGTGGTGGGTTATCCGCCATTGAAGTAGAATGGCAATTGATTGCATGCTTTCTACGGCAGTACCAGGATCATTGATGCCGGGACTGAGTGCCTTCACGGCAATTTCCATGAGTTGTCTAAAGCCATAATGGTAGTTGGCAGCCGTGGATTGCCCTTCTTCTAAGTCAATAAAATTGTGGAGCGGGTGGTCGTAAAGGTTGTTTTCGCCCACCGTATCTGCTCCGGTCAGTTTAACATAGCCGGTGCCTTGTAGTACGAATGTGCCTAAAGGATGTAACAGGGTGGCGCACCAGCCATGTTTACTACAAAAGGCAACAAGCTCATTCAGCTGTACCCTTTGTATAAACCCCGATCTTGGTGCCGGTAAAACAATGCCCATGCCCACCGCAATAGGCGTTTCTTCATTTTCAGCAGTACAGGTTTTTGCCATCGAGGCCATTGTTTGGTGCCTGATGCGATGGATGATTGTTTCGTACTTAACCGACTGCGTGACGTAGTGCAAGAAGTAGATAAAAAAGAAAATATCAAAGATGGTGATTGCAATGAGCAGGTACGTGCTGAGGGCTGGAACAAATATACCCTGGTCTACATCACGTATGGTACTAAGGAGGAACAGCGCATACACGATGGAACCGATGTAAAAACCTAATACCGACTGCTGAAAGCGGTTGCCGATCAACTGATCCAAAGTACGGTTGCTCAAATTGGAGGCTGTTTGGTTCAAAATGATCATCACCATGGAAAAGGAGAAAACGGACAGTGAAATTATGCCGGCTGCGATGGCTGAAATAATACTTCTTGCAGTATCTGCATCGCGAAGGCTTAGCCAGTGCAGTCTACTTTTAACCGCTTTACCCCATTCCGACGCATCTGTGTACACCATACCAAGCGATAGCGCAAAAAATAGCAAAGCGATGACTGCCGGTAAAAAGGCGATGCTACCGGTAATTCGTAAATACTTTTCTCGAAACCATTTGGAAGTGCGTAAAATCACAAGGCAAGTGGGGTTGGGCAACAAGGAATTTATCAGAAAGCGAAACGGCACTTATGGTGATTGTATATATATGCCGCTTCGCTATTGGCGTGCCACCAGATAACTGGTACAGTAAAGGCTTATTACCCAGCCATGCGGCGGCATTCCTCGGCGCAGGCGCGGCAGGCCTGTGCACATTGCTGGCAGTGGTCGTGCTGGTGCTGGCCGCATTCGGCGGCGCAAGCCTCACATGCGTCAGCGCAAAGCCGGCACAACTCTTTTGCACGGTCGCTTCCCAGGCTCATCAACTGCGCCGCGGCATAGCAAAGAGTTGCGCATTCCATATCCAGCTGAATGCATTTGGCCATCATGTGCAGGTGCTCTTCCTGCAGGCAGGAGCTGGCGCAATTCTGGCAGGCGGAGGCGCAACGCAAACAGGCATCGATACAGTTTTGGTATTGTTGATAGTTGCTTTGCATAAGCGAAATTTTAGGGGTTATTGAAACAACCGTTGCACAATAACCGAACCAGCCGACCAATTGTGCTCCAAAATCCGAAAGATGAATTGTTTTTCCATTGCGCTGAAGAGGCAGGTTATAGAACACTCATGATGTTTTTAAAATCGGCCAAACGGCAGCTGCGCTGCTAACCTGCAGCAGTGCACAGCTGTGGCTCGATGAGGAAGGCAACTTGAAAGACGGTAGGAGCGGGGTTGGTGCAGTTCTTTCTGTGGGGCAGTGTTTGGGTGGTGCTCACCTTGCTGCGTAAGGACTAAGACAAGTGGGCAGGTGTAGCAGCCTGCCCCTTTTCATTCCTGCGCATGCAGGCTCTTCAGCGTATGAACTTAGAGATAAAGAGGTAACAAGTTTAGCAATCGATAAAAGTAATGGTGACCAAAAAGTTTGTTTTGCGCAGCTGGTTGGCGAGGTAGCATCGATGGCCGGTTTTTTGTTTACACAGTTCCTTAGGCTTTTCCAGGTTGGAATCCCACTTAACTATGTAAATATGAAAACGCCGTTACTCTTCGCCTTTTGCCTTTTGTTTACGTTCTATGTGGAGGCGCAACACGAGGGGCACGAACATAAACCGGACACGGTAAAAAAAGCAGCACCTGCTGCGCAGCAAAAACAAGCGGGTGATACAACCAAACCCAAAGCGGCCACCGACAGCCATTCGGGGCATCCTGCAGCAACGGGCACTCCGCAAAACATGGCATCACACGATGGAGCCCACGGCCACGGAGGCCATGACGGTCATAACATGTCGCATGCTTTTTCACGTAACCTTCCTATGACCCGTAACGGATCGGGTACAGCCTGGCTGCCCGACAATTCGCCCATGTTTGGCTATATGTTTCATACACCCAAGTGGATGTACATGGTGCATGGCAACACCTTTTTGCGCTACAACAAGCAGGACCTGTTTGACCGAGGCAGCAGGGGTGGAACCAAATGGGATGCACCTAATATGTGGATGTTTATGGGGCAGCGGGCCGTGGGCCGGCGCGGCCTGTTTCATTTCAGCTCCATGATTTCACTGGATCCGCTGACTGTTGGCGCAGCAGGCTACCCGTTGTTGTTCCAAACCGGCGAAAGCTACAAAGGCGCACCGCTGATCGACAAGCAGCACCCACACGATTTGTTTTCTGAGTTGTCGGTAAGTTATGCCCACGCACTATCAGATCGGTCAGATGTATTCGTCTACCTTGGTTATCCCGGGGAGCCTGCATTGGGGCCCGCAGCTTATGTGCACCGGCCTTCGGGTTTTATGAACCCCGATGCGCCACTTACACATCACTGGGTTGATGCTACACACATAACTTTCGGCGTAGCCACGGTCGGCATTAGATACGGCGATTTTAAAATTGAAGGTTCTGCTTTTACCGGCCGGGAACCCGACGAGGACCGGTATGATTTCGACAAGCCGCGTTTTGATTCTTGGAGCGGTAGGCTATCGTTTAACCCCAACGAACAATGGGCGATGCAGGTGTCGCATGGGTTTATCAAACAACCCGAATTATTACACCCAGGCGAAGATGTAAACCGGAGCACAGCATCGGTGCAATATAGTACAAGGGGCTATGGCGAATCGTTTACCAACGTTACGGCGCTGTGGGGCATGAATAAAACAAAGGGCCATGCCGGTGAACACGGCGTTTTGCTGGAAGCATCACGCCAGCAGCGCAAAACTGCAGTATACGGACGCTACGAATTTGTTCAAAAGTCAACTGAAGAACTGGGCCTGAACGAGCAGGAGTTTGGCCACGATGCGCTTTTTCCAATACATGCCGTTACCGGTGGTGCCAGCTATGACCTGTTTTCGATCGGGCAAACCAAGTTTGCACTGGGCGGGCAGTTGTCTTTTTTTACGCCAGATAAAAAGCTGACCCAATTGTATGGCGATAATCCCGTTTCGGGTCAGGTTTACCTGCGGGTGTATCCACGGGCAATGGGTAAAAAATCAGGTGCACTGTACCTGCCGTATTAATTAACCGCCTAAACTATTTTTGTTAGTCTTTAGTTATTGCGTCCAGGGTTGACCATGCACCGCCGTTGTACGCTTCAATTCCGGCAGAACGCAACAGTGTACTGGCAATGTTGCTGCGGTTTCCGCTGTGGCAAACAGTAACGATTGGTTTTTTCCATTTGCGGATTGCTTCTGTTTTAGTGGCTATTTCATTGAGCGGAATATTTTTCGAACCGGCCACATGGCCGCTTTGGAATTCAGACGGCGTACGCACATCCAGCACAATGGCTCCGGCCTGCAACGCCTGCACTATTTCCATATTCCTGTTATCGTCTTTAAACATGTTTTTCAAAAATGACAACATGATTTGTGTTTTAATTGTAAAAGATTATTGGTGTCAATCCTGTTGCATTTCTCTAAAGCAATAGCTTGTAGTTGTTTTCCACTTTTTCCGCTTTTTCAGAGTTGACAGAACGAAATTGTTATTTAGTGTGCAGTGATTTCGTGACACAGGTCACGGCGGTGTGTTTTATTTAAAAGAAAAGCAATGCCATAAGAAGAGAACCTGTTGCGGCTGGATTGTTGATCCCACCGGAAGGGCTCATCGCGGCGATGGATTTGCAACAAAATGCCTCCACTGGAGTTGCGTTGTCGGTCCAAATTAAAATAAAGCAGTGCCCGTGACAAAAGTCACGGTGCAGAAAAAAAAGTTATATGATCTTGCAACAGAATCGAGGCGCGGTTATTTGCAATCGGAAGAAAGGTTGTGGCGCAAAGTGGTGTAAACATTTTGCTTTTATTCGCTTTAGCGGACACAACTATTGACCGATTATGACAAAGCATTCGTACTGTAATTTTCCGGTAAAAAAATATTTCAAAATCGCTTCTACAAGCAGTTAGTTTTGGTTGACGCCCCTTGTTTCTACAGGGGGCTTTTTATTGCGTGACACCGGTCACGGTTTGCCCAATTGGACACTTTTAATTTTAATGAAACCTCATTTATGACAACGATTCAATTAACTACACAGGAGTTCAGGGATAAAATTTTTGACTATCAAGTAGAGCAGGACTGGCAGTACAAAGGCACCCTGCCAGCCATCATTGACTTTTACGCCGATTGGTGCGGTCCCTGTAAAATGGTGGCCCCGGTGCTCGAAGAATTGGCTGCGAAATACAAGGATCAAATCGTGATTTATAAAGTTGACACAGAAAAGGAACAGGAGTTGTCGGCTGTGTCTGGCATCCAAAGCATTCCTACTTTTTTGTTCATCCCCGTTGATGGCGACCCGATGATGCAGCCCGGTGCGCTGCCTAAAAAAGTGTTTGAACAGGTGATTGAAGAAAGGCTGTTGCAGAAGGCGAAAGTGTGATTTGGTTAGGCATGTGTGAATTAAAAAGCCCTCGGTTGAGGGCTTTTTAATTTTTGGTGTAATACATTTTTTCTACAAATCCATGTCATTATCAGCAATGCTATTCATTTACAAATAACCTAAGTTGTAAAGCTCAATTTCGTGACTCAAAACAAAGTGGTCACTACAGCAAGCTTTTCAACTGTTTGACAAATGAAGCACTGTTATATTTCGCAAGGCCTTCATGGCGAAACACTACATTACCATCCTTATCCAGGATCAGGGTTGTAGGCAAAGTGCCGCTGAAGATTTGAGCGGGCACTTGTCCGGTATTGGTCATTAACGGCAGGCTGTAACTTTTCTTTTGTAAAAACGCTTTTGCTTTTTGTACATCTGCATCTTCATTAATGAACAGGAATACCAGTCGATCATCATCGCGGAACTGTTGGTACAGGTCATTCAGTGAAGGCATTTCGGCAATGCACGGCGGGCACCATGTGGCCCAGAAATTAATAAACACAACTTTGCCTTTTAAGTCGGCTGTGGTACGCATGATGCCTGTTGCATCCTGGAAGGCGAATGCAGTGGCAACAGCAGGTTGGTTGGGCGTTGCTGCTTCTTGTTCTATTTGTGCCCGGAACAAGCCCACTTCCATTAGCTGGCGCAAGAACCAGCCCTTGGCCGTAGGATTAAAGAGCAAAAAAAGCAAGGCGCCGTAAAAAAATATATTGCCCAATATCCTGAGCCATTTCTTTTTATTTTGTTGTTCGTTCATGATATGATGCTTTTTTTCTGCGTCATTTCTTTGGCGCAATCGTTGTACCTTCTTTCACTTCTTCGCTGCCTTTGAACAACACTTGTTCGCCAGCATCCAGGTTGCCAAAAACCTCCGTCAACGTGTCATTTGTAACACCCAGCTGCACGGGTACCCGCTTTATTTTATTGGCTTCGTTTTTTACCAGAAAAATACCCGATTGGGCCTGCACCACGCTGCTTGCCGGCACCCACAAAGTTGGCTGTTTCCGCTGCAACTGCACTGATACTTTTGCATACTGTCCTGAGCGAAGTTCTTTGCCGCTATTATTAATGTCAAATTCGGCAAGCACCGATTTGGTGCGGGTATCCAACGCACCGCTATTACGGGAAAGGGTAGCCGTAAATGTTCTGCCCGGGTAATCAACCAGGGTGAATGTAGCTTTCGTTTCATTAGCCAACGCCTGCGCCTGTTTTTCGGGGATGGCCACCTCCAACCGAAGTTTGGTTTCCTGCGTGAGTTGGAACAGCGGACTGCCTTGCATGCCGCCTTCACCAACCAATGCGCCTTCGGAAACAAAGCGGTCTGTAACTACGCCGGAAAAAGGTGCCGTGATGCGCAGGTACGCCTGCATTTGCCTACTGGCAGCAGCTTCCGACCGGCTGCTGTGATAAGCTGCGCTGTCGCCGAGATATTGCGCATAGGCCCGTTCGAGTTCGATGGTCGCTACGGCACCGGCCTTTTTAGCTGCATCCTGCAAGCGCAGGTACGATTGTTTGCTGAATAGAAACTTCTGGTAGGCACCAGAAGAAGTCGAGTTCCTCGCAGCATATTGTGCGCCAACCTCCGGTGCTTCCAATTGCGCCAGCAATTGTCCTTTGCGAACATAGCTTCCACGATCTACATAGATTCTTTTTACAAAGCCTTTCGCCTTTGGGTAAATGCTCACCGTTTCGTACGGCTTTAGCTCACCCGGCAGGGTAATGGTGAATTGAGGCTGGTCATGTTTGACGGTAGCCCATTTGAAAGCGGGTTCATTTTCTTTATTCGCTTTAGTTGTCGCTGGCTGTTCGTCATTATCTGAACAGCTGGAGGCGATAAAAGCAATCAGAAAAAAGGCAAGAATATTTCGGCTATGCATGCGTGTGATTTTTAGTTGTGGATGAAATGAATGGTTCGTGAGGGGCATAAACACTTTCCCGATCATCAGGGTCAAGCGAGTGACTTTTATGGCCTGCGCCCCGGCGCACCCACACAAATAGATGCGGCAGCACCAGCAGTGTAGTGAGTGTAGACATGATGAGCCCGCCAATTACCGACTGGCCCAGCGGGGCTACCTGTTCACCGCCGTCGCCAAGCCCTGCCGCCATCGGAATCATGCCCGCAATCATAGCGAGGGTGGTCATGATGATGGGGCGTAGGCGTGAAGAAGCGGCACCAATTGCAGCAATACCTACATCGATGTGGCCTTTGTACCGGCTTCGTTCGGCCTGGTCGGCCAAAAGGAACGCATTGGAAACCGAAACGCCTACCGACATAATGATGCCCATGTACGATTGCGAATTGAGTGTACTGCCAAACGCCAACAGCATCAGCAAGCTGCCGGCAATTACCGCAGGGATAACGGATAGAATCATTGCCGAAAGTGCGAATGACTGGTAGTATGCCGCCAACATTAAAAAGATGACCACAATGGCAATGAGCAGCCCGGTCTTTAGTCCATCTAAAGTTTCTGCGAGTAGTTGTAGCTGCCCCTGTATGAAAACAAACACGCCTTTTGGTTGCTCGCCTGCATTTGCGAAAGCTTTGTCAACAGCTTTTGCAGCAGCGCCCAAATCTGTGTTATGTACGTTGGCAGCGATGGTTACAAAGCGGTTTGCTCCCTGCCGGTTTACCTGGCCCGGTTCTTCACCAATAGAAATGGCTGCAACATCATCCAGTATGGGTCGTGCTTGGCCCGCTTTCAGCGGCAGCATTTTCAGGTCTTCCACTGCCTGCATTTGTGCTTCGGGTACCTGCACCTGCACCTGGAAGATCAGGCCCGACTTTGGATCGCGCCACAATGTTTTGTTCACAAAACGGGTGGAAGAAGTAGCCATTGTTAGCACCCCGGTTACGTCCTGCATCGTCAGTCCAAACTGCGCTGCCCGTTCCCGGTCTACATTGATTTGCACACTGGGATAGTGCACCGGTTCTTCAATACGTACATCACGGAAAAAAGGCACACCTTTTAATTCGGCTTCAATCTTTTTGGCGTAACCTTCAGCGCCTGCCAGTTGTCCTGCAGCCACCCGAATTTGTACCGGTGTGTTGGTGCCCTGACTCATTATTTTTTCTACCAGTTCAATGGGCTCAAACGACAGTTGCAACTCAGGGTGTTCTTCCGCCACCCGCTGCCGGATCTTTTCTTTAAAAGCCGAAAGGGAAACAGGTAGTGATTTTTTGTCTACAGAAACCTGCAGCACGGCTTCCTGCGGGCCGCTGGTAAATAAAAAGATCGGGTTGATGGCGGTGCCTGATGGCTGTGTACCAACATAAGCCGAAGAAATATTGATGCCCTTTTCGCCGGCTTCTTCGGCAATGATGTTGGTGACCTTGTGCAGGTAGTCTTCTGTTTTCTCGATTCGGGTACCGGCAGGTGCCACAATACGCAACTGCACATCACCTGTGCCGCTTGAGGGCATAATGTCGGTGCCGATCGACGCGAAGCCGGTTGCAGCCAAAGCCATCACAACAACTACATATACGGCCACAACCGTTTTTTTCTTTTGTTGCAATGAGCGGCTTAGTGCAAGGTATTTTATTTTAAACCGGTCAAAACGGGTAGTTGCCTTTTTGCCATTATTACTGTGCACATGCGGTTTGATTTGCATCAACCAATTGGCCAGTACCGGTACAAATGTTTGCGAAAAAAGAAACGAAGCGATCATTGCAAAACCAACCGCCAGCGATAAGGGCAGGAACATGTCTTTTCGAATACCCGCCATCAGGAAGGAGGGTATCAGCACCGAAATAATACACAGGAGGATCAACAATTTCGGAATCGATATTTCAAGCAATGCATCCAAAATAGCCCGCGACTTTTCTTTTCTTTTTTCAAAATGCTGGTGAATGTTTTCCATCGTTACCGTGGCTTCATCCACCAGTATACCAATGGCCAGTGCAAGCCCGCTTAGCGTCATGATGTTAATGGTTTGCCCAACGGCATACAGCAGCAATACCGCTAACAAAATAGAGATGGGAATAGTGAGCACTACAATCAGGGCGCCGCGGCGGTCGCCCAAAAAAAGCAACACCACCAGGCCTGTAAGAATGGCGCCCAGTATGCCTTCATGCACCAGGTTGGAAATGGACCGTTCGATGTATACTGACTGATCAAACACATAGTTGATCCCTACATCATCGGGAAGGCTTTCTTTCAACATGGGCAGTGCGCCTTTAAGGTTTTCAACAACCTTTAATGTAGAGGCATCCGCTTTTTTAATCACCGGCAGGTATACCGACCGCTTGCCATTGATGACCGCATATCCCGTAGTGATATCCGCAGCATCTTCAACCGTAGCAATATCCCTGATGGAAACAATGGCCGCGCCTTCAGTTTTTACCGGAAGCGACAAAAACTCCTCCGGTCCTTTAACCATTGAGTTGACCGGGCTCATGTAATTTTTATCACCAATGCGGATGTTGCCGGCCGGTGAGGGCAGGTTGTTTTTTGCAATGGCCGCCATTACTTGTTCCTGCGAAAGCCCGTACGATTGCATCAACTCCGGATTGACCTTGACCACGATCGACCGCACATTGCTGCCGAATGGCGCAGGAGCCGTAATGCCCGGAATGGACACAAACTGCGGCCTGATGCGGGTCATGACCAGGTTTTGAATTTCGGAAATGGAACGTTTGTCGCTTTCAAAAACCAGTTGGCCAATGGGCAACGCACTGCCATCAAAACGCACCACCTGCGGCGGCACGGCGCCGGGCGGCAAGAAGCCCATGGCACGGGAAACCTGCGTGGAAACTTCGGCAGCTGCCTGCGCCATATCGGTGCCGGCATAAAAAGAAAGTTTCATCAGCGTGAAGCCTTGTATGCTTTTAAACTCGATGTCTTTGATGCCGCTGACAAACACCAGCACTTTCTGAAACTCGTTGGCCATAAAACCATCCATGTAGGCAGGCGTTAAACCACCATATGGCATGGCGAGGGCCGCTGCCAACTTTTGTTGCTGTTCGTGCCAACCCGAAAGAGCTGCTGCATACTGTGCGCCCAATTCTATTGTAGCGGCTTCTTTTTCCGCTTTAGCGATGGCAATGGTGCGGTTGGCTACTGCCTGCTTTGTGCGGTTTTAATACAGCGATGAAAAGTTCCAGATCAATCCAATACCGGCGAGGTAAGTGCCTGATGCATTTTGCCACGGAGCGCCGATGTTTTTGTGCATGGTGCCATCCGCAGCAATACCGGAACCTTTGAGGCCCACACCGGCCAACAAACTAACAGTGGGATACACTTCTTTTTTTACCAAGGCCTGCCCCGCTTCAGCGCCCCTAATTTCTTTATCCAAAACCTGCAGGTAAGGATGTTGCTGCACTGCATCGCTAGTGCTGATCGACGTTTGTGCTAACTGGTGAAATGCAGTTGTGTCTAATGAAAACGCAGCGCTGCTTTCACCCATTAATGCGCCCAGTTGCTCCAAGGCTTTGCGCCGTTCGGCAATGTGGTCATGTTCGGCGGCCTTCGATTGCAAATAAGATGCTTTCAGCAACAGCGTATCGGCGCCGGGCCGTAAACCTGCAGATGCCTGCGCCTGCACCAACTCCAGAAGTGTTGCAAAGCGGCGTGTATCGGCCTGGGCAACTTTCAATGCGGCAGTGGTGGCAAGTGTTGCAACATATAATTTACTTGCCGCAACGAGTAGTTTCCACTCTTCCTGTTTCAGCATCGCGTTGCTCCAATCAATAGCGGCATCGGCGGCTTCCATTGCTTTTTGCCTGCGGCCAAATTGGAGAAAATTCCATTGCAACACCGCTGATGTATTGAGGTTGGCGCCAGCGGTTGCGGCTGCCTGCGGTTTGTTGCCGCCAGTGGTGGTAAACAAGCCGGGTAAAGGGAAAAATGAACCCGGTATATTTTTTACAGATCCATAGATGTGTTGCGCCTGTACTGATATATCAGGTAAAAAGGCCTGCCTGGTTAAATCCTTTTTCAAGGCCTGTACTTCGATGGCTTCTTTCCGAGCTGTGAAAGAAGGGTAGTGCTGTAATACCCGGTGCCAAACATCGGGCAACGTGTAGGTAGTTTTTTGGGAAAAAGCGGTATGTGTGCCCAGCAACAAGGATACTGCTGCCGAAGCCAATATTTTAAACTTCATTTTCTTTCGAGGTAAGTGAAATAAGGAACCAATGCGGCCGGTGGCCACAGGTTGTAACATTCCAATACAAAAAAGAAAATGAGTTTAAATAAGCAAGCGGCGGTGCTGCAAAAAGAGGGGAAGTAGGGATGGAGCAGAACTAATAGCGGTTTGAATAGCTTCGTCGGTTCCGCTTAAAAAATACTGAATCGCAAAGCCAGCCTGGCGGTCCAAGTCGGCAACAAAATCGGCTGCTGGCAATTCCTGTTTGTTATCATGGAGTTGTACCAGCGTGATTTTCTGCTTTTGCCCGCAACAAACATTGTGCTGCACCACTGCAGCAGTTTGTTCTGCACATTGCCGTTTGATGGTTTTTTGTGCATTGGTCTGCACGCCGGTTTCAGCCCGCAGCAGGCGTTTGAAGGGACAGGAAACAACCAGCATCAAAACAGCCAACAGCAACACCAGGGCTGACCTGCCCCTTTATGTTGCCCATGCCGTTCTGTTACTGCCGTTGTTCATAACGTGCAAAGAAAAGAAAGCTCCACGGCAATAATTGACGGTGCAGTTTAATCAAATGTTAAGAAGAGCATAGTTGGTGATGCAGATTGCCGTAAAAAAAATATTTCTAAAAAATATCCTGTTCGGCTTGCATGATAAAAAGTATCATCGTAATATTGCGATATAGTTGTTATGGGAATTACCAAATCTGAAATATTTACCAAGGAGCAAAACAAGCTGGCAACAATGCTCAAGGCCATTGCGCATCCGGCACGCATCGCCATTTTGCAACACCTGATCAAAGCCGATGCCTGCATTTGCGGCGACCTTGTGGAGGAACTGGGCTTGGCGCAGGCAACCATTTCGCAGCACCTGAAGGAATTGAAAAATGCTGGCATCATCCAAGGCACAGTAGAAGGTGCAAGTGTGTGTTACTGCATTAATCCAAAAGTGTGGCAGCAGTATAAAAAAGAACTGGACGCATTGTTTGATTCGTACAAAGGCAGCACCGGCTGCTGTTGATTTTTTTTGCCTTAAATCATCGTGATATTACGATAAATTAAAAACATACAATCATGAATCAGGACAACTTGCTCAAAGAAATTGTTCGGGAGAAATACTCCGAAATAGCCACGCAAGACAGGACAACCAACGCTGCATCGTGCTGCGGCTCTGGCGGATGCAGTACCGAAGTGTACAACATCATGGCCGATGACTACACGAAACTTGAAGGCTACAATGGCGATGCGGACCTTGGCCTTGGATGCGGCCTGCCTACGGAGTTTGCCAAAATAAAAAAAGGTGACGTGGTGATTGACCTGGGCTCGGGTGCCGGCAACGATTGTTTTGTTGCCCGCCACCAAACCGGCGAAGGCGGCAAAGTGATTGGTATTGATTTTACACCGGCGATGATTGAAAAGGCAAGGGCAAATGCGGAAAAACTGGGTTACCACAACGTGGAGTTTCGGCAGGGCGATATTGAAAAGATGCCGGTAACGGCCAATGTTGCCGATGTAATTGTCAGCAACTGTGTGCTCAACCTGGTACCGAACAAAGATGGCGTGATCAAAGAAATATACCGGGTGCTGAAGCCTGGCGGCCATTTCTCCATCTCCGATATTGTGCTGGAAGGCGAGCTGCCCAGAGGCATTAAAGAAGCTGCTGAAATGTATGCCGGTTGCGTTGCCGGTGCTATTCAAAAACAAGCTTATCTCGACCTGATATCGGCCAATGGTTTTGAAAACATCACCGTTCAAAAAGACAAACTGATTGCTGTGCCCGATGATATTTTGCTGCAACACCTTTCGCCGGAAGAACTCTTTTTGTTTAAGCAATCAGGCACCGGTATCAGGAGCGTAACAGTGTATGCCGAAAAGCCACTGAACGATACCAAAACTTGCGGCGGTCCTGATTGCTGCAGTTGATCAACCGTCGACCATTTACCACAACAAACCTTTAAAACAAATAAAAATGAAACCAAACACAAACCAAACCGACGTCAATACAATTGAATGCTGCCCCAGCTCCTGCAAAACGATTTATGAGGTAGCAGGCATAGCCATTGTAAACAATTATCGCTGCGGCCAGCGGCCATTTTCTGTGTCGGATATGTGGAATATCCAGCGCAGCAAAAAAGATGTGTCGCGTACAACCGGATTGCTGTAAGCTATTGAAAAAAATCAAGATAATTTTATGGAGCTCATTAACGCAACCCCGCAACAGCGGCCCGCAATTATTTCTTTGTTGCAGTCGCAAAAGCTGCCCACAGAAGATTTGCCGCAAGTGCTTGATGGATTTTTTACAGCAACAGCAGATGGAAATGTTGTGGGCATTATTGGCCTGGAGCGGTATGGGCCGTATGGCCTGTTGCGTTCAATGGTTGTTCATCCTGAATACAGGAGTCAGGGCATTGCAGAACGCCTGGTGGCTACGCTGGAAAACTATGCGGCTGCTAACGGAGTTGCCGACATTTTTTTACTTACTGAAACTGCGGCGGGATATTTTTCAAAGAAAGCTTATGCAAATGTGGAGCGAAGCAGTGTCCCTGCTGAAGTGCAGGCGTCGTCAGAGTTTAGCCATGTATGCCCGGCAAGTGCAGCGGTGATGGTAAAAAAGATGAACGTAAACGTTTACATAGCGCCATAAAAATTTCAAACAAAACAAAATGTAATGTCGGCTAACAATTGTGCACCGGCGCTGGAACGAAAGCAATTAAGTTTCCTCGACCGGTACCTGACCTTGTGGATTTTCCTGGCCATGGCTGTGGGTGTGGCCATTGGATACTTTGTACCCTCATCCTCGTCATTCATTAATTCATTTTCAAGCGGCACCACCAATATCCCGCTGGCAGTTGGTTTGATTCTGATGATGTATCCGCCCTTTGCCAAAGTGCGGTACGAACAACTGGGCGAAGTATTTCGCAACACAAAAGTGTTGGGCGTATCGCTTTTACTCAATTGGATTATCGGTCCCATCCTGATGTTTGTCTTAGCCGTTGTATTTCTTCGCGACTATCCCGAGTACATGGTGGGCCTGATCCTCATCGGGCTTGCCCGCTGTATTGCCATGGTCATTGTCTGGAACGAATTGGCTGAAGGAAGCAGGGAGTATGCAGCAGGGCTGGTGGCACTCAATAGTATTTTCCAGGTGTTGTTGTACAGCGTGTATGCTTACATTTTCATTACGGTGTTGCCGCCGTTGTTTGGCATTGGTGGTGTTGAGGTAAACGTAACCATTGGTGAGATTGCCCAAAGCGTTGCCATTTACCTGGGCATTCCATTCCTTGCCGGTTTGCTTACCCGCATGGTGCTGCGCAAAATAAAAGGGGAGGACTGGTACCATCGAAAATTTATACCCCTTATTTCGCCCATTACACTCATCGCGTTGCTGTTTACCATCGTGGTTATGTTCAGCCTGAAAGGTGAAATGATTGTGCGCATACCCATGGACGTGATACGCATTGCCATTCCGCTGCTGATCTATTTTGCTATCATGTTCCTGGTCAGCTTTTTTGTTGGCAAACGGATGGGCGCCGACTATTCAAAAAATGCATCCATTGCATTCACTGCTGCGGGCAACAACTTTGAGCTGGCCATTGCTGTTGCCATCGGCGTGTTTGGCATCAATAGTGGACAGGCCTTTGCCGGTGTTATTGGGCCGCTGGTTGAAGTGCCGGCACTTATTGCCCTGGTAAATGTGGCGTTCTGGCTGCGCAAAAAGTATTATACAGCGCCACAAATTTCCGAAACAAAACCTTCGAACATTTAATTTGAACAGACATGAAGATTGCACTGTTTAGCGACATCCACGCCAACCTGCCCGCACTGGAAGCGTTTTTCAAAAGCATTGACGAACAGCAGCCCGATGCCATTTATTGCCTCGGTGATTTGGTGGGTTATAATATCTGGCCCAATGAAGTGATCAACGAGATCAGGCAGCGGCGCATCCCCACCATAAAAGGCAACTACGATGAAGGTATTGGGCTCATGAGCGGCGATTGCGGCTGCGCATACAAAACGGAGCGGGACAAAGAAATGGGCAACATCTCGATTTCCTACACCGATAGTATTGTTGGTGCGGATGAACGCCAGTATTTGCGTACGCTTCCTGCGCATATCCGGCTCGAGTTTTCGTTGAAGAAAGATCCGCTTAACGTGCTACTGGTGCATGGTTCGCCCCGCAAAATCAACGAGTATCTTTTTGAAGACCGTGAGGAGCGGAGCATGCTGCGCATCATGGAAGAAGCCAATGCCGACATCTTGTGTTTTGGTCATACACACAAACCGTTTCACCGCGTGTTGCAATCGGCAGCGGGCAATTATCGCCATGCGGTCAACATAGGTTCTCTTGGCAAACCAAAAGACGGTGACCCGCGTGGTTGTTATGCGATGCTCACCATCAACGCCGATGCTGGCGTTGCGGACAGGGACAGCGTGCAGGTCCAGTTTATTCGTTTTGCATATGATATAGAAAAAGCCGCGACAGCCGTGGAAGGCAGCCCATTGCCAAATGAGTATGCTGACATGTTACGTAACGCCTTGTAGTGAAAGCTTGTCCGCTCTTCCAATGCACGGCGTGTTTTTTTATTCAATGTTAGAAGACGTGGAATGCAAGATTTGTCAGTTTGCATTAAAGGGCGCCTGCGTAATGCATCGTCGTTAGCACCAAGGTTTATCCTTTGGTAAGGTGAAGACTATCGCTGCACGCTGATCATCTTTCAAACTTGAACGCCGTCAACCACAAAAACCTACACATCTTTTCCATAAAAGTGTAACAACACCCGGCCGCCACCGCATGACCTTTGTAGAATACAAACCGGAGGTCATGCAAAAGGTACAACCCAACATAATAGAACTGCCGCTGAGCGGCGTAGATAGCGAGCACTGTGCGCTGATTGTGGACAAGGGCATTGCAAAAGTGCCCGGCGTAAAGGCGCACAAAGTGGAGCTCAACAACCATAAGGCCGTCATCGAAACCGAAGACCAGCAGGTGCTTCCGGAATTGGTGACGGCCATTCGTGGTTTGGGCTATGACGTGGAAACAATAAAAAATACTTTTCCAGTAACAGGCATGAGTTGTGCTTCCTGCGCCGCCAGTGCCGAAAGCATAGTACAAACGCAACCGGGTGTGGTAGAGGCGGGTGTTAATTTTGCCAGCAGCTCGCTGCAGGTAGAGTATGTGCCCACTATTGTTACACCCGCACAGTTGAAAAGCAGCGTCCAGTCGATCGGGTACGACCTGGTGATTGAAGACAGCAAAGAAGCCAAAGAAGCACTCGATGAACTGCAACAACAAAAGCTCCGCTACCTGAAGGTCAAAACCGCCTGGTCGGTTGGTCTTTCCATTCCGCTGGTAGTCATCGGGATGGTGTTCATGGGTATGCCTTTCGCCAATTACATCATGTGGGCGCTGGCCACGCCGGTGGTACTCATATTTGGCAGCCAGTTTTTTGTCAACGCATGGAAGCAGGCAAAGCATCGTTCGGCAAACATGGACACGCTGGTGGCGCTGAGTACCGGCATTGCCTATGTTTTTTCCGTGTTCAACACCCTTTACCCGCAGTTCTGGCACCAGCGCGGGCTACATGCCCATGTGTATTTCGAAGCGGCTGCAGTGGTTATTGCATTTATTCTTTTAGGCAAATTGCTCGAAGAGCGGGCCAAGGCTTCCACATCTTCCGCCATCAAAAAATTGATCGGGCTGCAACCCAACACCGTTACTGTTATTCATAAGGGCGGCCACCAGGCGGATTTACCTATTGCACAAGTGCAAGTGGGCGATATGCTGCTGGTAAAACCCGGTGAGAAAATTCCGGTAGATGGCGTGGTTACCAGCGGCGAATCGTACGTGGATGAAAGCATGATCAGCGGTGAACCGGTACCAGTGATCAAACAGTTCGATGCAAAAGTATTTGCAGGAACCATCAATCAAAAAGGCAGTTTTCAATTCAGGGCCCAAAAAGTGGGCAGCGAAACCCTGCTGGCGCACATCATTAAAATGGTGCAGGAGGCGCAGGGTTCAAAAGCACCGGTGCAAAAACTGGTGGATAAAATTGCCGGCGTATTTGTGCCGGTGGTGATTGGCATTGCGCTGCTGGCCTTCGTTGCATGGGTGGTGCTGGGCGGCGAAAACGGACTGACGCAGGGCCTCCTTGCACTGGTTACGGTACTGGTTATTGCCTGCCCCTGTGCGCTGGGTTTGGCTACACCTACAGCTATTATGGTAGGCGTTGGAAAAGGGGCCGAACAGGGCATCCTGATAAAAGATGCGGAGAGCCTGGAGCTGGCACACAAAATGGATACACTGGTACTTGATAAAACCGGCACCATCACCGAAGGCAAGCCGGTTGTTACAGATGTATTTTGGTTGGATAATACAGCATTGGACTGCAACATACTTTTTAGCCTGGAGCAGGCATCCGAGCACCCGCTTGCCGATGCAGTTGTGGCCCACCTCAAAGGTGATGCATCGGCGCTAAAATTAAATGCCATCCAGTCGGTTACCGGCAAAGGCATCACTGCGCAATACGATCGCCAAACCTATATGGTGGGCACTAGGCAACTACTGGCAGATCATGGCATTGAATTACCCGATGTTGTCCATGTATGGACCACAGGCCAAAGGGAAAAGGCCAACACGGTCGTATTTTTTGCCGGCGGGGATAAGGTAATTGCAGCCATTGCCATTGCCGATCAAATAAAACCATCGTCCAAAACGGCCATCGAGGCATTGCAAAAGTCAGGCATCGAGGTGTATATGTTTACCGGCGATAATGAACAAACCACAGCCGCAGTGGCGCAGCAGGTAGGCATTGCGCAATACAAAGCGGAGGCTATGCCGCAGGACAAGGCAGCTTTTGTAAAAGCATTGCAGCAGCAGGGCAAAACCGTGGGTATGGTGGGCGATGGTATCAACGACAGCCAGGCCCTGGCACAGGCCGATGTGAGCATTGCCATGGCACAGGGCAGCGACATAGCGATGGATGTTGCAAAGATGACGCTCATGACATCTGATCTTGCCCGCATTCCACAGGCGCTTCGGTTGTCGAAACAAACAGTACGCACCATCCGGCAAAACCTGTTCTGGGCTTTTATATACAACCTTATTGGCATACCCATTGCGGCCGGTTTGCTCTACCCATTTACGGGTTTTTTACTCAACCCAATGATTGCCGGCGCAGCCATGGCGTTGAGCAGTGTAAGTGTGGTGGCCAACAGCCTGCGGCTGAAATGGCAACGTTTATAAACAATTTGAAAACAAAAGAACATGAACATCTTTCAATTCATAACAAACATCAATTGCGGCGGGTGTGTTGCCGCTGTAAAACCGCATCTTGAAAGCGTACCGGAACTTGTTACATGGAAAGTGGATACTGCAAACCCGCAAAAAGTGCTTACGGTGGAAACAACTTTGCCGCCAACTGCAGTGCAATCCATGGTTGAGAAAGCAGGCTTCAAGGCCGAGCAGCTATAATGTGCGTTCGAAACCAGGATTAAACATTGCAGCGCCTGGCCTGTTTGTTTGATATAAACAAATAACCTTCCCTTTTTATTTCCATTATTTGCAAGAGTCGTCTGCTGTAACGAAGTTGTTGATTGAAACGTTTCTATTTTTCATCAATGAAAAACAGCACCCTGTTGCGCATTATGCAGCCATGCGACGGCATTCCTCAACGCAGGCGCGGCAGGCCTGTGCACATTGCTGGCAATGGTCGTGCTGGTGCTGGCTGCATTCGGCAGCGCAAGCCTCACACGCATCGGCGCAAATGCGGTATAGCTCTTTTGCACGGTCGCTTCCCAGGCTCATCAACTGTGCCGCGGCATAGCAAAGAGCTGCGCATTCCATGTCCAGCTGGATGCATTTGGCCATCATGTGCAGGTGCTCTTCCTGCAGGCAAGAGCTGGCGCAATTCTGGCAGGCCGAGGCGCAACGCAAACAGGCATCGATACAGCTTTGGTATTGTTGGTAGTTGCTTTGCATAAGCGAAATTTTAGGGGTTATTGAAACAACCGTTGCACAATAACCGAACCAGCCGCACCGGCAGTTCCTTCCTTTTTTTGGCGCCCAACGATCCCTCTACCTTTTCCAATCTCAATCGTAGAACCAATGACCTACAACCGACGGGCTAACCGCAAAGGGTAAACTTTGAAAAAAATAATAATGTCAGCGCCATTCCTGACGTTGGTCATGTACCCGATGGATGCTGTTGCCGAGTTTTAACAAGCGAAAGTTGAAAAAGCAGGCCGATGGCCATTCGTTGCATCAACTCTTTGCAGACGAAAACAAATTGTGCACGCAAGTGCATCCATCCTTTTCCATCATTCCAACAACATAGCGCATCTGTGCTGCCAATTAGCATTGTCGTTAGGCTTTTCACAAGAACGCTGCTGCATCCAGGTGCAGTTTAGTATTTCCTTGTGCAGCAAAATGCTTGTTGTGAAATGATTGGAAAAATGGTTTGTGGCAACGCAAACGGGTCAAAACAATTGAAATATGAAAACAGCACCAACAAAGCCATTCACCGTGCTTTATGCCGATGATGATATGGACGATCGGATGATCATGAACGAGGTTTTAGCGCTGCTGGGTGTGCAGCACCAGGTGGTGGAAGTGCCCAACGGGGAGGCCGTGCTGGCCTATCTTTCTTCGTTGCATCGCCTCGAACAACATCCCTGCCTCATTGTGCTCGACAACAATATGCCGCTGGTTTCGGGCCGTGAGGCGCTGATGCGGATTCGCCAGGAGCCGGCCTACAACCATATCCCCGTGGCGGTTCTTTCCACTACCATCAGCCAGCAGGATTTTTATTTTTTCCAAAACCTGGGCGCCCGCTGTTACACCAAGCCTTCCACGGTTGCCTCGTTCAAGCAAGTGGTAACTGAGATGTTGCAGTACTGCTGCGAGGAAAAAACCGCTGCTGCCTAATGCATCGATAGCTAAAGCTGGATGTGGGCAAAACGGTGCCGGCGCAGCTGTATATGCAGCTATAAAATTTGTAGACTTAAAAGCAAGTGCATAAAAAATGGCGCAGGGTAGTGCGCCATTTTTATTGGAAGTATAAAGTTTTTGAATAGATTCGGAAACGATTTTACTACACCAATGAATGGCTCATTCAATCAATAGCGCCGTTTATTTTACTGCCAAATAGCGCCGTAAATAGTCAACGCTTTTTCCAATTGTGCTTCGCTGATGATGCTGACGGGTATGGACTGCTCATTGCCGAGCTGCACGTCGTTCAGCCCTTCAACCAACACAAACGCCTTCAGATTGATCGCGTCCGGGAAAAATAAGACTGCACTTTTCATAACCCCTCCTGGTTTTCGTAGTTTTTAATTTACGGTTTCAATGCAATGTTGTAACCCATGGAGCACGTTTTCCGATGGGATACTTTGCCCTACAAAATTGCGGCAGCGGCGCCGCCATTTTTATGACGAGCATCATTAGAAAAATTGATAATAAGGTCGGGTGGGAGGCGGGGTTAATCAGGGTTGTGTCGGTAAAAAAGCAGGGTTGGGGGGCTTTTGCATTTTATCAAAATGACGTCAACCAGCAATGCGCAAAATTGTTTTTTTACAAAGACCGTAGCGTTGTAACCTCGCTCTATTCAATTAATCCCGAGGCATGAAAAGCTCCATCCTTTGCAACAACTTCTTCGAAAATGCAGGTTTGCTAATTAATTGAACGAAGCTGCGACGGAATTCAGGCGACTCCATTGGAAACATTTTTCATGACTGCGAAAAAGTTAGCATTGCTTATAGCTGGCACGAAAATGTACGGCATAGCCTAGGCTGCGCCGGTAAACAGTTGGCCGAGAGGAGGGCAGTCCGCCCCGTTTTCCGTTCATCAAAAACGTTTGTTATAAACAATACCTCATTTCCTGCTGGCCACTTTTTTTGCCCTAAATTTGATATACATGCCTCAGGCTTTAAAATACCTAACAAACATGAAGCGACTTCCAATAGTGCTGTTGATGCTGGCAGCCGGCATTTTCTTAACCATCCGCACCCTGGGAACAACCGGCAAAGCCGACCCGCCCACCAAATACGAACGTATTTTGCAGAGTGTGGGCGAAATGCTGAGGCAGGGACATTACCAACCCAAAGACGTCAACGATAAGTTTTCAAAGCAAGTGTTCCAGAAATACCTGGAGGAACTCGACGCTGAGAAAAACATCTTTTTGCAAGAAGACATCGAAGCGTTGCGCCCATTTGAAACCAAGGTGGATGATGAGATCAAAGGTGCCCCGGTTACCTTTTTCCGCGAAGCTTCCAAAATATTCAACAAGCGCATTGGCGAAGCCGAAAAGCTGGTGACTGATATTCTGGCCAAACCGTTCGATTTCACCAAAGACGAGGTTTATGTAGCCGATTCTAAAAAGATTCCGTTCCCGGCAAATGCCGCCCAACGGCAGGAGGCCTGGCGCAAACGCCTGAAATACATGACACTGGAGCGTTATGCCGAGTTGCAGGAACAACGTTCCAAAGCAAAAGATAGCACCGCCAATAAAACAGATGCGGCTTTGGAAAAAGAAGCCCGCGAAAAAGTGGTGCGTGCCATGAACCGGGTGTTCGAGCGGTATCGCTACAAGTTTTCCGACGACGATAAGTTTGCGATCTATGTAAATACCATCACCCAAATGATGGACCCTTACACCGAGTTTTTCCCGCCGGCCGATAAGCGCTATTTCGACGAACAGTTGAGCGGCGAGTTTTTTGGCATTGGTGCTTCGCTGCAATACGACGATGGCAATATTAAAATCGCCAGCCTTATTACGGGCAGCCCTGCCTGGAAATCGGGACAAATTGAAGTGGGCGATGTAGTAATGAAAGTGGCGCAGGGCGAACAAACGCCTGCGGAACTGACTGGCTACGGCGTGGAAGATGCGGTAAAACTGATTCGTGGTAAACAAGGCTCGGAAGTGCGCCTGACGCTGAAAAAAGTGGACGGCACCCTGAAAACTGTTTCCCTGATCCGTGAAAAAATTGTGCAGGACGAAGTATTTGCACGCAGTGCAGTCATTGAAAATGGTGCATCCAAAATCGGGTACATCCTGTTGCCCGAGTTTTACGCCAACTTCAGCGATCCCAACGGCAGCCGCAGTGCTGTGGATGTAGCGAAGGAAGTAATGAAATTAAAAGCCGCTAAAGTCGACGGCATCGTGATTGACCTGCGCAACAACGGCGGCGGTTCGCTGTACGATGTGGTGCAGATGGCCGGCCTCTTTATCGACGAAGGCCCGATTGTTCAGGTAAAAGACCGCGAAGGCAAACCTACCGTGATGCGCGACCGTGATGGCTCGGTGCTGTACGATGGTCCGCTGACCGTGCTGGTGAATGAATTCAGTGCATCGGCTTCCGAGATCTTTGCAGCCGCCATCCAGGATTATGGCCGTGGCGTGGTAATCGGCAGCACCAGCACGTTTGGTAAAGGCACGGTGCAGCGCAGCATTGGCCTGGATCCGCAGGATTTCATGAACCAGAACTCTGAGCTCGGTAGCGTAAAGCTGACCCTGCAAAAGTTCTATCGCATCAACGGTGGTTCTACCCAATTGAAAGGCGTGGTGCCTGATGTGGTCCTTCCCGACCAATACGAGTACCTGCGTTTCCGCGAAAAAGACAATCCGAATGCTTTGGCTTGGGACGAGATCAGCAAAGCCGGTTACAAAACCTGGAACGGCGAGTACGATTTGCAGACCATCAAAAACCTGAGCAATTCAAGAGTAGGCCAAAACCCGGTGTTCCAAACCATTAAGCAGGCCACCGATTGGCTGAGCAAGCAAAACGACCGCGAGTACCCGCTGCAGATCGATAAATACAAGGCAGATCAAAAGCTGCTGCGCCAAAAGGTGCGCCAGATTGATAGCCTGCTGAAGCTGCCCGAAGCATCGGCAATGAATGTAAACTACCTGCCGCAGGATAAGGAGCGTTTTACTGCTGATAAAGACCGCAGCGAACGCTATGCCCAGTGGCTGAAAAACCTGAGCCGCGATATTTATCTGGACCAGGCTGTGAAAATTGTAGGCGATATCCGCAACCAGCAAAACCTGGCCCGCAGCGGTCAGTTGAAGAAAGAAAAAGAAGTGAAAGCGTTTTGATATCGCGTTGGTAAATAAACAAAAAGGGCGGTCTGCAAAGGCCGCTCGTTTTGTTTTGCTAGGTCCTCCGTCATTGCGAGGCGCAGTAGAGTCGGCCGTATTTGAACCAGGCTGTGGCGCCGAAGCAATCTCTTGCTAAACTACGGCAACTACGCGGATCAGGACGCTAAAGGTAAAAAGAGCTTGAGGATTTTGTTATAATCAGGAGATAGCTTCGGCGCATCAGACATCGTTTGCATAATAAGGCTCCTGCGCCTCGCAATGACAAGGGGTACCTCGCAATGACGTATGCCCGATAAAGATTTAAACCAAATACCGCTCTTTAAACAGCGCCAGGTGGTGCAACCCATGACCCACAATAATAAACCCAATACCCTCAACATAAACCGAATTGCCATTGGCAACGCCGCTGGCGGCCAGCATTTCCGCATCAAAACTTTCAAAAAGCGCTACCGTGCTTTGGTGCACCAGCTCCAGCTCGGCCACCAGACTGGCGCTGCTGCGCCGGTTGGCCCGCGATGCGGGTGTGTAGGCATTTTCATCAAAGCCGGGAAGCGGGTTGGGATCACGTCGGGCAAAAGCAAGGGCCCGGTAGGCAAAAATGCGTTCGGTGTCGATCATGTGTTGCACCGATTCTTTAATGGTCCATTTGCCGGGTGCATATCTCCATTCCCATTTTTCTTCGGGTATGGCTGAAACAAATGGCAGCAATTGTGATTTGTATTTTTCAAAAGCTTCCGGGAGTGTGGCGGCGTCCACCTTTTCGATGTATTTGTGGTAAAAAGGAGGCATTTGGGCTAGGTTTACAGGATGCATGGTAAAAGTTTGGCCTAAAATAAAAAACCCCGGTGTTAGTACCGGGGTTTTTTATTAGCCATGCTGTATCCCTGTTACAGCGGCAAAGTAGCTATTACGATGCTTAGAAAGCCCTCATTTCCTTTCCTTTATCAGCAGCAGGAGCGGCGTTTACTTTACCGCTGCTCACTTGGTCGGCCAAGCGTAATGCTTCGTAAGCATTAAGCAAACCACCGGTCACGCTCAGCTCCGACAGGGGTGCAGGCTTGCCTGTTTCAGGGTTGGTAGCCATTACGGTCGATTTAGTGGCGCTGGCTTCAATCACGTATTTCACTTGCTGTGGCGTCAGGTTGGGGTAGTACGACTTGATCAAAGCCGCTACACCAGCCACCACCGGCGATGCCATTGAAGTACCCTGCGCATTGCCATAGGTAGTGCCTCCGGGAACGGTTGAGTAAATGCGTACGCCAGGCGCAAACACATCTACTTCGCTTTTACCCCAGTTGGAGAAGCTGGCCACCAGGCCACCGGCTTTGGGATCGCCGCTGGCGCCAACGGTAATCCAGTTGGTGGCGCGTTTGCCGTCTTTTTCAAAAATGGGGTTGGGGAAATTGTACGCGCTGTCGAGGTTTTTGCCATCGTTGCCGGCAGCATGCACCAGCAGCACACCTTTGGAAGCAGCATATGCAACAGCTTCGTCTACCCAGCTTTTTTCGGGTGAAAAGCTTTTACCAAAACTCATATTGATCACTTTGGCGCCGTTGTCCACCGCGTAGCGGATGGCCAGTGCCACATCTTTATCGTGTTCGTCGCCATCAGGTACTGCACGTAGCGACATGATCTGCACATTTTCGGCAATGCCGTCAATGCCTTTGCCGTTGTTGCGGGCCGCGGCAATAATGCCCGACACGTGGGTGCCATGGAACGGCGTGTTGGCCATTACATCCGGGTTACCGTAAAAGCGGTCGTTAATGTCATTGTAGTTGTCCTGCACAATCTCGGCGCGGTAAGGCTTTGGTGCTTTGTCAGCGGCCTCGGCTTTTTTCTCCTCGCTTTTGATCACTTCATCAATCTCGCTCAGGAAAGCCGCGTTGGTCATTTCCATGATGTTGCTCGATTTGAAGAAATAAAGCAGTCCCGTGCGGGCACTTTTTTGTTCGGGGGTTTGGGGTTGGTAAGCCTCCAGGTCGTTGCCGGTGTATGTGGCTTTGCCCATGCCTTTTTGCAGCACCGAATCAAATGCCGTGGCCGAGGTCATTACCCTTTTATACACCATCAGTTCCAGGCCCGAGTTGGGGTCGCCACCTGCAACCTGCGCCTGCGCCCTTTTCCACATATCATAGCGGCTGCGGTCTTCAGCTTTCAGGGTTTCGGGGTTGGTTACTTTTTCAAACTCGCTTTTGAACTTGTGGTAAACGCGGGCCGCTTCGTAAGAATCTTCCTTTACGTTGCGTCCGTCTTTACCGCCCAAAAAGTTCCAGCCGTACACGTCGTCCACGTAGCCGTTGCCGTCGTCGTCTTTACCGTTGCCCGGAACTTCCTTGCGGTTGCGCCACAGCACTGGTTTCAGGTCTTCGTGCAGGGTATCAATACCGCTGTCGATCACGGCAACAATAACCGGCGTTGATTTTTTCCCTTTTAAAAATTGGTATGCTTTGTCCAGCGAAATGCCGTGAACGCCGTCTTTTTCCAGGTCTTGCAAGTGCCAGCCTTTGCCGACGCTTTCTTTCGAGGTTTGCGCACCGGCTACCAGGGTAGTACCTGCAAGCAGGGCAGCCAGGGCCACATTCTTGATCGTCAAGCTCATGTATCGTTTTTTACTTTGAATAGGGGTAAATGTAAAAGTAAAGTTTGGTGGTCAAAGAAAATTGTGAAAGCAGGCGGCCGCAGCATGTTTTAACGAAAAATGGGCCGCCCCGTGGAGCGCCCCATTGAAATAACTGCTGTATTGCTAAACACCTACCGGTGCCGGTGTAATGATTAATAATTGGTCTTCAAATCAACCCGGCGGTTTTTCGCCTGCTCGGCTTCCGATTTGCCGTCGCTGATTGGCCGGCTTGAACCGTAGCCCACCGTTTGGATCCGGTTGGCCTGAATGCCTTTTCCTTCGAGGTATTTTTTCACCGCCAAAGCCCGCTGTTCGGAAAGTGCCTGGTTTACGGCAACTCTACCGGTTGCTGAAGTATGGCCTTCAACAGTCAGTTTCAGTGCGGCGTGTTCAGTGAGCAGTGTTGCCAACTCATCTAGCACCGGCAGCGATGCGGGCAGCAATTTGGCGCTGGCGTTGGCAAATTCAATGGCGCGGGCAAAATTAGTTACCTGCTCCACCACTTCTTTTTTTACCTCCGGTGCCTTTACCGGTTCGGGGCAACCGGCATTAGCAGCAGTGCCCTTTTCTTTCGGGCATTTGTCCAACGAATCGATCACACCGTCTCCGTCTTCATCGGGAGGCGGGCAGCCGCCAAACTGGGCCTGGCCGGCCACGCTTGGGCAGTTATCGTCTCTGTCCAAAATGCCATCGCCATCGCTATCCGGCCATGGGCACCCTTTGTTCTCGGCAGCGCCTTTAATATCCGGGCATGTATCGGCGGCATCGGCCACACCGTCACCGTCCCGGTCGGGGCAGCCTTGCAGCAGTGCAGTGCCTGCTTGTTGCGGACAAGCATCGGTTGCATCGGGCACACCGTCGCCGTCCAAATCCTTAGGCGTTTCTTTTTTCGCTGCTTTCACGGCAGCCGTTTGGCGACCAAGGAAAATACCGATGCTGGCGCCAACCGCCGTATGGTTAAATTCTTTTCCATTCTGGCCCAGGTAAGGCGTCAGGCTTTGGCTGTAATGCGCATTCAAAAACACCCGGCCAAACTCAAATCCTGCCAGTGCATTCACACCAAAATGCAGGATCCGGAATTTGCCATCCTCTTTGCCCACCGGCAAATCAGACAGCTCGTTGAAGGTAAATTTCCGCGAAGTATCGAAGGCGGTGAGTGAAGTGGTGCCATGATAAAAAAGCGAAGCCTGCGGGCCGCCGCCAATAATGAATTTGGTTTTACCACCCAACGGGATGGCGGCAACTAGGTTCACAGGGATATCTACATAATTGATGAATTGCTTTTCCTCGAGTCGGAAGGTTTTGCCTTTCGCAGTGTCCAAGCCCTGGATTTGCGTAGCGCCTTTTGCCGAAAACAAAAAGCCGGGTTGCAGCCGGAAATAATTACCCAACGGAATGGATGCGATAAAACCCAACCGGATGCCGGTGCGGGCAGTGGTGCTCGAAAGGCTGTCAAGTGCCAGGGGATGCGGGTTCCAAACCGGGTCGACAGTGGTGCTTTGCAGGCCTGCGGTAAAGGCCACCCGTGGCGTATTTTGTGCGGCGGCGCCAACCGAAACGGCCAGCAGCAAACCAAGCAGTAGGTTTTTGTACATAAGATACCAGATAATGGATAGAAAACGAAGATAATACCTTTAGCTGTGCAGCCAAGTGGAATATTAGTCGGCTTGCTTTGGAAAAACGTCCAAGCCTAAAGTAAATGCGGTGAGTGTTGGCGGCAATGTAACGGGTGGCTTTGAAAAAGTAAAAAGGCAAAAGAAAAAATTCAAAAATGTGGCCATTTATGATGCGGCCATTTTGCCTTTTTACTTTTGCCTTTTGAAGTAACCTTTACAGGTCGAACTTGATGCCCTGCGCCAGGGGCAATTGCGTGCTGTAATTGATGGTATTGGTTTGCCTGCGCATATAAATGCGCCATGCATCCGAACCGCTTTCGCGGCCGCCGCCGGTTTCTTTTTCCCCGCCAAAAGCGCCGCCAATCTCTGCACCCGATGTGCCGATGTTGACGTTGGCAATACCGCAGTCAGATCCGGCCGCGGAAAGAAACTGTTCCGCTTCCCGCAGGTTGAGTGTCATGATCGAGGAGGAGAGGCCCTGGGGCACACCGTTTTGAATGGCAATGGCTTCTTCAAAATGGGTATACCGCATCAGGTACAAAATAGGGGCAAAGGTTTCGTGCTGTACAATATTGTAGTGCGGCGCCACTTCGGCAATGCAGGGCTGCACATAACACCCGCTCTCAAAACCGTCGCCGGAAAGCGCACCACCTTCCACGATAAATATTCCGCCTTCCGCTTTGCAGGCCTCAATTGACTGCAAGTAGCTTTGCACGGCGTCTTTGTCGATGAGCGGGCCCACGTGGTTAGCGGCATCCAGCGGGTTGCCAATGCGCAACTGCCGGTAAGCGGCCACCAGTTTTTCCTTAAATGCGTCGTAAATGCTTTCGTGAACGATGAGCCGCCGCGTGGTGGTGCAGCGCTGCCCGGCAGTGCCCACCGCGCCAAAAACGGCAGCCGTGATGGTGATTTTTAAATCGGCATCGGGGGTAACAATGATGGCATTGTTGCCGCCTAACTCCAGCAGGCTGCGCCCCAGGCGTGCACCTACCGCAGCGCCTACTGCTTTGCCCATGCGGGTGGAACCGGTGGCGGAAATGAGCGGAATGCGGTTATCGGCAGCGAGTTTTTGACCCATTTCCCGTTCGCCAATGATGAGTGTGCTCACCCCTTCGGGTACGCCATTTTTTGCAAAAACATCCGCCACAATCTGCTGGCAGGCTATAGCGCAGAGCGGTGTTTTTTCCGAAGGTTTCCAAATACAAACATCGCCGCAAACCCAGGCCAGTGCAGCATTCCAGCTCCATACCGCCACCGGGAAGTTGAATGCGGAAATAATGCCTACAATGCCCAGCGGGTGCCATTGCTCGTACATGCGGTGGCCCGGCCGTTCGCTGTGCATGGTAAGGCCGTGCAGTTGCCGCGACAAGCCTACGGCAAAATCGCAGATGTCGATCATTTCCTGCACTTCGCCCAATCCTTCCTGCAGACTTTTGCCCATCTCGTAGGAAACGAGTTTGCCCAGTGCCTCTTTGTTTTGCCGCAAGGCATCACTCAACTGGCGCACCACATCGCCGCGTTTGGGCGACGGCCACAGGCGCCATTCTTTAAATGCCGCTTGTGCTGTGTTTATGGCGGCTTCGTAGGCCGCATCATCGGCGGTGGCTACAGTAGCGATGGCATTGCCATCAACCGGCGAGTAAGAGGTGATGCGGCTGCCGCTGGTTTCCAGCCATTGCGTGCCGGTGCTGACGCCGCCATTTTGCTCCTGTATATGTAGCTGGTTTAAAACATCGTTCATGACTGCGGATTTTGTTGGAAGTTAAGGGATAAATGCGGCAGGCAACATGATCGCTCAGGGACATAATTTTCCATAAAAGAGTAGTAGTGAGGCGCCAAAATTTTACTTACCCACCGCTATTTTTACGCCACCCAACAACCAACGGCCAGGCATAACCGAACCCAGCAAGTCGCTGTAACGGGTGTTGAGCAGGTTATCGGCTTGCGCAAATAAGCGCACCGTGTTTTGGTACACATTGGCTTCGGCAAGGCCGTTCAGCACCAGGTATTCGCGGGTTACCTCGGCGTTGATGGCCGACGCCTTGCGTGGTTCTCTTACTTTATACACACCGGTAAGCCCTAAACTAAATGCTTTGTATTGATACCGCACATTAAAATTGGCGAGGAACTTTGCATGCGATTTTACATAAAACATATCCCTTGTTTCATCGGTGGCCGAACGCAGCCAAACCAAGCCGGCCATGGCCCAAAATTGCTGGCCTTTTTCCATCGCCTTTTGAAAAATGATGTCGGTTTCAAAACCGCGGGTAGCTACCTCCGATACATTTCGGGCCAAGGCATAAGTTCCGCCGGCAACGAGGTTACTTTTACGGGGCATGTCGGCATAGGGCGTTGTTACAAAATCAATTAGGTCGCGGTGGTTGCGCTGAAAATAACTGGCGGCAAACCGCACATTTTTTGAGGCAAAAACATCAGCACCCGCTTCAAAGGAAAATGACCGTTCCGCAGCAAGATCGGGGTTGCCGATGGAGCCGCTGGCCACCCTCGCTTTGTTGTAATTATTGAACCGCTCGGTAAAGGTGGCTTGCCGGATGGTCTTGCCCGCAGCGCCGCGCAACTGTACCACACCGGTGCGGAACGAAAGATTGATTTGCGGCACCAGTTCCGTCCCCGCCAGTTCGTCCCAATCGAGTCGCAGCGCGGGGTTGATGCGGAAGCCTTCGCCAATGGCTTGATTTAAAATAACAAAACCAGCCAATTGTTTTACAGCATGGTTGCCACGGTCGTTCGATTTGATGGTGCGGTTTTGTGCCTGCACGCCGCCGGTCAAAATGGTATGTTCCGTTAGCCGGTGCTCGTATAAAGCCAGCGCTTGGTACAGCTTTGATACGTTGTTGTTAGGCGTAGCGGCAGGCGAGTAAAAGTATTCGTCGGTAACCTTTTTGTAACCGGCGCTGAGTTGGAATTTGCTGCGGTCTTTTTCGTACGAAAGCCGTGCACCGTTCCATTGTGTGGCCACACGTTCAAAAGCCGTATCGGAAGCAAACGTTGTATAAAAATTTTGCGCAGCAAAATCGCGGGTATCATAAGCAGTACGAACGCCGAGGTGCCAGTATTCATTGAACCGATAGGCGGCAGAAAGCGAACCGGTGGTGTTGTGAAAATAACCGCGGATGCCCCGCTGCGGTTGTCCATTGGCGTTAGTAGAAAGTATGCCGCCACTAATAGCCAGTTTACCATCGCTGTAATGCGCACCGGTCTGCACATTTTTCAATCCCCACTCACCAATGGTGATTTGCTGCGATGCACCAAAACGGGCTTCTTTTTGCGCCGAAAAAGATTTAGTAATAATGTGCACCACGCCGCCCACCGCATCGGAGCCGTAGATGGCGGAAGACGCACCTTTCAATACTTCGATGCGTTCTATTTCGGCAGGGGCGATGGGAATATAAGTGCTGAAATGGCCGGTGTTGGGATCGTTCAGCCGCAAACCATCAATGACCACCAAAACTTGGTTGAAGGTGCCGCCACGCAAAACAATATCGCTTTGAGCGCCTTGCGGTCCGCGGGCCTGTATTTCCACGCCCGGTATGTAACGCAGCAATTCATCAACCGAATGCACCGGCAACTGCGCCAACTGGTCACCTTTGATGACCACGATATTTCTACCGGTGCGAGATGTTTTTAAAGCATTTAGCGACGCGCTTACCGAAACGGGGTCGAGTTCTACAGCCTCGGGTTCCTGTGTTTTTGCCGACAGGCAATACAATGCGGCTGCACACAGGCAGGCAAACTTTTTCATGTTGGTGGTGTTTCAATCGGCGGCAAAGGTAACCGGTGATTGGTAGGATTTGGAATGATTTGTATGAAGAAGGTTTTGTATGATTTGGTGTACTTCGTTTTACCACACAAAACGATGATCGTTGCACGGCAATGCAGCTATGCAATCAAGTATTTAATCTTTACATTATAATGCTTAAAAAACGCATTTAATAAATGCCTGGGGAAAGCCGTTCGTATAATGTTTCAAATGAACGATTATCAATAAGATTCACTTTCGGACGGGAACTCCTGGCTGCGTACATCCTGAACGTATTGTTGTACGGCGGCAGTGATCTGCTCGTGCAGGTTTAAATATTTTCGCAAAAACCTGGGTTTAAATTCAACGTTGATGCCTAGCATATCGTGCATTACCAACACCTGCCCATCGCAATGCGGGCCGGCGCCAATACCAATGGTAGGAATGGTGAGGCTTTGTGATACTTCCTGTGCCAGTGCGGCCGGAATTTTTTCCAACACTACGGCAAAACAGCCCGCTTCCTGCAACAACAGGGCGTCGCGTTTTAGTTTATCTGCTTCGGCCGCTTCGCGGGCCCGCACGCTGTAGGTGCCGAACTTATAAATGGATTGCGGCGTAAGCCCAAGGTGAGCCATCACAGGCACACCGGCCGAAATAATGCGCCGCACCGAATCGAGGATTTCCTCGCCGCCCTCAATTTTGATGGCATGTGCACCCGTTTCCTTCATGATGCGGATGGCAGATGCCAGCGCAATGTCGGAGTTGCTTTGGTAAGAGCCAAAAGGCAGATCCACCACCACGAGGCTGCGAGTAGCGCCGCGGATCACGGAAGATGCATGGTAGATCATTTGATCCAGCGTAATGGGCAGCGTGGTTTCGTGGCCGGCCATTACATTGGAAGCGGAGTCGCCCACCAGCAGCACATCCAGGCCTGCGGCATCCAGTATTTGTGCAAAGGAATAATCGTAGGCCGTGAGCATGGCAATTTTCTCACCACGATCCTTCATCTTTTGCAGGGTGTGGGTGGTGATGCGTTTTACTTCGGAGGAAACACTCATGTTGCAAAAGTAAGTACGGCAACAATAGCATCGGGCGGAGAAAAATCCGGCGGCTTGGCGCAATTGAATTTCGTTAACCGCCCTTTTTTACTTCTTCGTATAAAATATTGATTAGGCCGTCGGCGAGGCCAATTTTAGGAACAAAAATTTCTTCGGTATCGGCCCAGCGCATCACGTTGATGTAAATGAGCAGCGCCGGCACAATCACATCTGCACGGTCTTCGCGCAGTTTGTACAGGCTCATACGTTGGTCCACCGAAATGCTGCTGAATTCTTTATAATAATTGCGCAGCAATTCCAACGTCAGCGGCTTGCCTTCTTTGCGTTTAGACAGCGAAAAAACTTTGTTGATATTGCCGCCGGAACCAATGGCGGTGATATGATGATAGCCGCTGGTTTTATTTTTAATAAAACTCTTCATGTCGTTCCAAACTTTTTCTTCTACCTGGTCTTTCAACAATCGAATGGTGCCGATGTTGAACGATTCTTTCGCCAACAGTTTGCCATCGGAGAAAAAAGTAAGCTCGGTGCTGCCACCGCCCACATCAATGTACAGGTAGCTTTCATTGGCGTTCATGTTTTCCGCCACGTGGTTTTCATAAATAAAAGCCGCTTCCTGCTGGCCGCTGATGATCTCTATATCAATGCCGGTTTGCTCTTTTACGCGTTGCATCAGTTCGGGCCCGTTCGATGCATCACGCATGGCGGAGGTGGCGCAGGCTTTCAGGTGTTCCACTTCATATACCTGCATCAGGAGTTTATATGCTTGGATGCTGTTGAGCAACATGCCTGCACGTTTTTCCGAAATACTCCTGGTTTCAAAAACATCCATGCCCAGGCGGATGGGCACACGCACCAAGGATTGCTTCACAAATTCGGGTTTGTTGCCGGGTGTTTCCACCACATCGCTGATGAGCAGGCGCATGGCGTTGCTTCCGATATCAATGGCTGCTAACTTCAATTGGTGCTTCAGTTTTATTGAACAGGTAATGATAGGTTTCCTCTTGCGAACGTACATTTTTTTGCGACCCGTTGCGAACGTAGGTGTTCGAAAGGTTGTTGTCGAGCCAGCGGGCTTTTACATTGTCGCTTAGTTGTATGTTAAGGATGTCCATGAGTTCGCTTCGCAACGCAGGATCTAGGATCGGGCAGGAGGCCTCCACTCGGTGATCGAGGTTGCGGGTCATCCAGTCGGCCGATGAAATATACATCCGTTCTTTGCCACCCTGGTAAAAATACCAGACCCGTGCATGCTCCAGGAATTCATCCACAATGGAAATGGCTGTGACCGGGTGCACGAATTTTTCGTTTTGCGACAGCATGCCAAAGATGCCGCGGACAATGAGTTTCAGCTCCACGCCGGCACGGGCTGCATCGTACAAAGCATTGATCATTTCCTCGTCGGAAAGCGAATTCATTTTGGCAACGATCACCGCTTTCTTACCGCGTTTTGCATTCTTTATTTCGTTGTCGATCATCTTCAATACCTCGCGGCGGGCAAAGATGGGCGACGGCAACAATGTGCTGCATGCTTTAAGGAAATGCGTGCCGGTTTTATGGTGTTCGATGTAATTGAAGATGCGGTTGACATCGGCCATGATGGCTTTGTTGGCCGTAAGCACGCAGTGGTCGGCATATACTTTTGAAGTGCTTTCATTGAGGTTGCCGGTGCTGACAAAACCGTACTGCAAAATGCGTTCGGCCACCCGTTTCCGAATCAGGCAAATTTTCGCATGTACTTTCATGTTAGGTATGCCAATCAGCACTTTCACACCTTCTTCTTCCAATCGCTCTTTCCATTCGAGGTTTGCTTCTTCGTCGAAACGAGCTTTCAGTTCCAACACCACCGTTACCTGTTTGCCATTGCGCACCGCATTGATCAAGGCATTGATCACTTTCGATTGTGAGGCCAACCGGTAGCAGGTAATTTTGATCGATGTTACATCCGGGTCAATGGCTGCTTCTTTCAAAAGGTTGATCAGCGGGTGAAAAGAATGATACGGAAAATGCAGCAGCACATCCCGCTCCAACACCACGTCGGTAGTGCGTTTGCTGGCCAGTGCCGGGTGCATGAATGGTTTGCGCCGACGGCTTTGCTCCCGAAATACCGATGCAGGGAAATCCATGAAATGGCGGAAATTATGAATGCGGCCGCCGGGGATTAAGTTGTCGCGTTTGGACAAGTGCAGCTTGCGGATCAAAAACTCCAACAGGCCGGGATCCATCTCTTTATCGTACACAAAACGAACAGGCTTGCCTTTGCGGCGGTTCTTTAATCCCTTTTCTATTTTCTGCACCAGGCTGGTTGCAATATCGTTGTCGATGTCAAACTCCGCGTCGCGGGTTACTTTAAACACATTCGACTGGTATTCATCGTAACCAAAATATGCAAAGATCTGCGGCAGGTTGAAGCGAATCACATCTTCCAGCAAAATAATATGGTGCTCACCATTAGGCGAAGGCAGTTGCACAAAGCGGCCCAAAGTGCGGCTGGGCACTTCAATCAGCGCATACTTGCGTTGCAGCGCACTATTCTTCATCCACATCACCACACCCAGGTAAATCGATTTGTCACGCAGGTAAGGCGTATCCGGTATGCTTTCAATCATCAGCGGAATCAGGTTGGGACTTACCTCTTCGTCGTAGAATTTTTGTACAAACTCCTGCTGCTCCGGGTTGAGGCCTTTTTCGGTGATGAGGAAAATCTTTTCCGCTTTCAATTCTTCCAAAATGCCGCTCCAGATGCGGTTGAACTCACTTTGGTGATTCAGCACCGTCATTTGGATTTCTTCCAGAATCGCTTCGGGGTTTTGCTCGAGGTTCATTTTGGCCTTGTTGCCCAATTGAATCATGCGCTTGAGGGTGGCAACCCGAACCCGGAAAAACTCGTCCAGGTTGTTGGAAAAAATACCCAGGAAACGAATGCGTTCGCGGAGCGGCACGGTAGGGTCGGCGGCTTCCTGCAGCACACGGGCATTAAAGGAAAGCCAGCTAATATCGCGGTAAATGGTCTTGCGTTTGGGATCAGTCATAAAATAAGGGCGGTACGCCAATGAGTATATGCAAGTTTTATGCTCAGCACACCAATCTATGGATTAGCCCACATTTTCCCAAAAAGGCTTTGACTTTTGACAAACGATTTTACAGCGGAAAAATGTTTGTGTAAAAAACATGCAACTGTTATTGCTCGATGTTTTCCGGTTGCGCCAGCGTTTCCCTTTTATTAAAAAATGTAAGCAGCGCAAAGCAAAGCAGGCCGCCCAGGATGATGATGACGGTTTGGGCCACCCACAACAGCCAGCCCAACGCAATGCCGGTTTCGCGGGCCACGCCGTACAGTTCCATCAGCTTTTCTACCAGGAACGGGTATGCGCCAATGCCGCCCGGCGTAATGATCATTGCAATGCTGCCAATGCCCAACGTGGTAAGGCCGCTACCGATGCCAAGATGCGCCGTTTCGCGCAGCGCATAAATGCCCACAGTGGTGCTGGCCAGGTACATTGCCCAAATGAGCACGGTATGAAAAAGAAACAGGCCTTTTCGTTTGACCAGCCGGATGCTGTTCAAGCCATTGGCGATGCCGGTTAAAATGTTTTTAATTTTGCCCACTGCATCAATATGTCCGAAACGGCGGAGCACAAACGAAGCGAGGGCAATGCCGCCAATGACGATGACTAATACGATTCCGATTTTGGTAAAAGAAAAATCGCCGCTGCGGTTGCGGAAAAAATTGGCAAAAAGGTTGGCAACATAGTCGCCGATTAGATGGCCTTCGAATAACAGGGCCAGCACAAATATGATCAGCAGGCACACCACATCCACGGCCCGTTCCACCACGATGGTGCCCACCAGTTTGTCGGCCCGCACTTTTTCGTAGCGGGCCAGCAGCGTGCATTTCACCACTTCGCCCAGCCGCGGCACACCGGCATTTACCAGGTAGCCAATCATTACGGCCGCAAACGTGTTGAAGTTAGAAGGCTTGTATCCCAACGGCTCCATTAGTATTTTCCAGCGCATGGCGCGGCTATAGTGGCTGATGAGCAGCATGGCCACTACCGGCACGGCCACCCAGTGCCGTGCATTGGCCACTGCGTATTTGATGGCCGTCCACTGCTGCTGGTTGATGTCTTTAATGGTGAGCCAAACAAAGAACAGCCCGAGGCCCAGGAAAAACAGGTACTGCAAAACGGTTCGTAAGGTGGGATGCATGGATGCAAATGTAGTTGGGAGACCGGAAAGTCAGGAAAGACGGAAAAGACAGGAAAGTCCGAAGTCGGAGGTCGGAAGTCAGAAGACGGGAGTGGGAAGATTTTATTGCTGATGAATGGAGACTGTTAAGTGGAAGAGCATCGATAAAGAAAATACATCCGTCCACAAAAAAAGACGCATACCGTATAGTAAGCGTCTTTCCCGTCTTGTATTTCTTCGGACCTCGGACTTCGGTCTTCCGACCTCCCTACAACCTATTTCCTTCTTTCGGAAACACCACCCAGGGCTTAAATGTTTTTGCTTCTTCAAACGGCATTGATGCGTAGGAAATGATCACCACCACATCGCCGGCCATGCCGCGCCGAGCAGCAGGCCCGTTGAGGCAGCACACACCGGAACCACGCTTGCCTTTGATCAGGTAGGTTTCAATGCGTTCGCCGTTGTTTACGTTTACGATCTGCACTTTTTCGTGCTCAATCATGTTGGCCGCTTCCATCAGGTCCTCATCAAGGGTAAGGCTGCCCACATAATTCAAATTGGCTTCCGTAATAACGGCACGGTGCACTTTCGATTTTAATACAGAAATGGTCATAGCGGCGCAAAGTTAGGCCCTTTACACAAAGAACATGTTAATTAAGCGGAAGGTTGTCGATGAGGCGAATGCCGTTTACGGCAGCGGCTACCAGCGCCACTTTGGGCTCGGCCCCGTTTTGGGCGGGCTGCAAAGTCTGCGCATTTCGGATGGCCACATAATCTACGGCAAAACCCTGCGCCTCCAGTTGGCGAGTGGCGGCAGTTTCCAGTTCGCCTGCCGGTTCGGCCTGTACGTGGTCCTGGATAAAGCGCAGCGCCTTAAACAATTCTGTGGCTTTGGTGCGGTCTTCGGCCGACAGGCGCAGGTTGCGGCTGCTCATGGCCAGGCCGTCTGCTTCGCGCAGGGTGTTGGCAATAATGAGCTGCGGCGTGGCGCGGCCGGTAAGTTCCAGCAGCCGGCTTACCACCATGCATTGCTGGTAATCTTTTTGGCCCATATACAGGCGGTGCGGCTCCACCAGTTGCAGCAGGCGGTCAATGACCTGACATACGCCCTGGAAATGCCCGGGCCGGAAAGCGCCTTCCAGCAGGGTTTCAATCACGCCCAGTTCGTAATGCCTAGCCTGGTAGCCCGTTGGATATATTTCGGAAACCGAAGGCAGGAACAGCACATCGCAGCCGCCCTGGAGCAGTTGCTCCATATCCTGTTCAATTGTTTTAGGGTAATGTTGAAAGTCCGCGGCATTGTTAAACTGCGTGGGGTTAACAAAAATGCTGCACACCGTCAGGTCGTTGCCCGCAACCGACTGGCGAATGAGGGAAAGATGCCCTTGGTGCAGGGCGCCCATGGTGGGCACAAAGCCCAGGGTTTTGCCGGCCGAACGTTGTTGTTGCAGGTGCAAATGCAGGGCTGCGGCTTCTTTGAACAGGATCATAAAAGGGGTAGGGGCAGTGTTTGGCGGTAATGCTTAAAAATATTTAATTACCTTTGCAACCTTTAATAAAAAAGCGTTTAAAAAGGTTACAATGTCGGCAAAGAAAAGAATTTTATTTATTGCTAACGAAATGTCGCCCTACCTGGAGCTGACTGAGTTTTCGGAAATTGTGAACAAGCTAGCAATTAAAGCAAACGACTCGGGATTTGAAGTGCGCTGCATTATGCCTCGATTTGGCACCATCAACGAACGCCGCCACCGCCTGCACGAAGTAGTACGGCTTTCGGGCATCAACGTTTCTGTCGACAACGAAGATTTTCCCCTCCAGATCAAAGTGGCCTCGCTCCCCAATGCCCGCCTCCAGGTTTATTTTCTAGACAACGAAGACCTGTTTAAACGCAAATTTGTTTTTGCCGACGAAGGCGAGCAATGGTACGACGACAACGACCTGCGCACCGTTTTCTTTTGCAAAGGCGCCCTTGAAACGGTGAAAAAATTTGGCTGGCCTCCCGACATCATTCATTGCAGCGGCTGGATGACCGGCCTGATTCCTTTTTACCTGAAAACTGTATACAAAAAAGAACCGGTGTTTGCCCACAGCAAAGTGGTGTACACAATCGGTCAGAATACTTTTGAGGAAAGCCTGGGGGCCGATTTTGTAAAAAAGGCCATGATCCACGCCTCGCTGAAAGAAAAAGAACTTGATATTTATAAAGATGCCAGCAACATGGCGTTGCAGCGCGGCGGCGCCACTTTTGCCGACGCCATCACCTTTGGCGATGAAAGCGTAGACCCCGAACTGGTTGAAGCATTCACGAAAGTGAAAGGCAAAAAAACGCTGCCTTACAACCCCGAATCTGATTTAACAGACTATTTACAGTTGTATAGCGACCTTGCCGGTAAGTAATAGTTACAGCAATGAGTAATATGTGGCGCACTATTGCGGGCTCCACCTATTACTCATTGTTCGTTAAGCCTGGTGATATTTTTTCAACCGATTAATATAAACTTGTGAAGCAACAAAGCGTGGTGCTGCGGTCTCTCTCTGTATGTTTGTTTGGCCTTCTATTATTAGCATCCTGCAAAAAGGTAAACGACGCTACAGAACTGGGCGGCGACCTTATTCCACCCGTTGATAATATAAACACGTTCGACACCACACTGGAAGTGTTTGCCTACAACCAGCCTTTTGGCACCGGCGATACCTCGCGGAGCATTTACAACGAAACCCATTTTATTGGCAACATCAGCAACGACCCGCTGTTTGGTACTTCTTCCGGCACCCTGTTTCTGCAATTAAAGCCACAAGTGTTCATCAAGCCTTTTCAGTTCACTGATAAAAATAAGATTGTAGGTATTGATTCGGTAGTGCTGGTGTTGGGATATAATTCTACTTACGGCGATACCATGCAGCCGCTCAACCTGCAGGTGTACGAAATAGATCAAAGCAGCGCTTTCACCGATGATTCGCTGTACTTCGTAAATCAAAACAATTTTACCTACAGCAATCCTATTTCCGGCATCCAAACCGTTTTTCCTTATACCTTGAATGATTCGGTGAAGCTTTTCCGGGAAGCGGCAAAAAACCAGGTGCGGTTGCGGTTGAACAATGATTTTGGCGACCGCCTGCTGCGCTACGATTCTACCAATGCTTACCTGAGTGATTCGGCATTTAATACCCGCTTTAAAGGTTTTGCAGTAAGGCCCGAAAACAAATCAATGGGCAATGCACTGGTGGGCGTTTCACTTGCTGATTCGAACACCAAACTGGCCATTTATTACCGATACAACAACAGCAGCAACGCATTGGATACTGCTGTGACTTATTTCCGATTCAATACGTCAACTTCGGCATCGGCCAATTACATTGAACGCGACCGGACCGGTTCCGAATTTGCAGCCGTTGCTGGCGACAATACGCCGGACGAACTGGTTTATATTCAAAACACACCTGGCACTTATGCACGCCTGTCGGTTCCGGGATTGTATACACTCACCAACCGGGTGGTACACCGTGCCGAACTACTGGTACAACAGGTTTCTGATCCGGCCGACAAACAATTTACACCACCGCCTTATCTCTACCTCGATGCATACGATACAACCAACAAAGTGTACCGCACCATTCCCATCGATGTAGCCATCAACCCGCAAAATGGACAAATCACAAATGCGCTTCAATTTGGCATGGCAGGCCGCAGAACCTCGTTTGCCGGCAAGGATATAGTGGAGTGGCGCTTCGATATTTCGCGGTATGTGCAGCGGGTAGCCAACGCAACGCTCAGCCCATACGAGTTCCGGCTGTCCAGTCCATTCTTTATCACACCAAGGCTGGCATCGGGTAGCCAGGTTCAGCCCTTGTATGTCAATCCGGTGTTTGGCATTGGCCGGGTGCGGGTTGGCGGCGGCAACCATCCCACACAGCCTATGAAGCTGCGGATTGTTTATGCAAAGATTTAAACGCGTATTACTTTATTGAAATATACGGGCCGGGGCTATATTTGCACCCGGCTTTTTTTCTGTAACAACACAGAGGCCAATTTAAAATTCTAAACCGGATGCCTTACCTATTTACTTCCGAAAGCGTATCGGAAGGCCACCCCGATAAAGTGGCCGACCAGATCTCTGATGCCTTGATCGACCATTTTCTTGCATTTGACCCCGAATCGAAAGTTGCCTGCGAAACGCTGGTAACAACCGGTCAGGTAGTGCTGGCTGGCGAGGTAAAATCGAAAGCTTATCTCGATGTACAGGATATTGCCCGTGGTGTGATCCGTAAAATCGGTTACACCAAAAGCGAATATATGTTTGAAGCCAACTCCTGTGGTATCCTGTCCGCCATTCACGAGCAGTCGGCCGATATTAACCAGGGCGTTGACCGCAAACAAAAAGAAGAACAAGGTGCCGGCGACCAGGGGATGATGTTTGGTTACGCAACCAGCGAAACCGACGATTATATGCCGCTGGCCCTCGACCTGGCCCACAAACTGCTGCAAGAGCTGGCTGCACTGCGCCGCGAAAATGGGGAGATCAAATACCTGCGTCCGGATGCAAAAAGCCAGGTAACATTGGAGTACGACGATAACAACCGTCCGGTACGCATTGATGCAATCGTGGTATCTACACAGCACGACGATTTTGGCTCGGAAGAAGAAATGCAGGCGCAGATCCGCAAAGACATCATCGACATTTTGATTCCCCGCGTAAAGGCTAAGTACGGTAAGTATGCACACCTGTTTGCCGGCGAAATCAAATACCACATTAATCCAACCGGCAAGTTTGTAATCGGTGGGCCGCATGGCGATACTGGTTTGACCGGTCGCAAAATCATTGTAGATACTTACGGTGGTAAAGGTGCACACGGCGGTGGTGCGTTCAGCGGGAAAGATCCTTCCAAAGTGGACCGTTCTGCTGCTTATGCAACCCGTCATATTGCCAAAAACCTGGTTGCTGCCGGTGTTGCCGACGAAGTGCTGGTGCAGGTGTCTTACGCTATTGGCGTTGCCCAACCCACCTCGATCAATGTAAACACATACGGCACGGGTAAAGTTGGTAAAAGCGATGGCGAAATTGCCAAGATCGTTGAAGGCATTTTCGACATGCGTCCTTACTTTATTGAGCAGCGCCTCAAACTGCGCAATCCTATTTACAGCGAAACTGCTGCTTACGGACATATGGGCCGCCAGCCGCAAACCATCACCAAAGTGTTCAAAACCCATGATGGTGGCGAACTGAAGCGCGAAGTGGAACTGTTTACCTGGGAAAAACTCGACTATGTAGACCAGGTGAAAGCTGCATTTGGCATTCAATAAATATTTTGCGTTATGCTATAACCTCCCTCATTGTGGGGAGGTTTTTTTATTTGACTAAAACATGAATGAACACCACAACCCATGGACCATCGTTGCCCAAAAACAAGTGTACGATAACCCATGGATCGGCGTTACCGAATTTGACGTGCTGAACCCTGCGGGTGGCAAGGGTATTTATGGGAAAGTGCATTTTAAGAATTTAGCCATCGGCGTTATTCCCATTGATGCAGCCGGTAATACTTACCTTGTGGGCCAGTATCGTTTTCCGCTGAGCCAGTACAGTTGGGAAATTCCTGAGGGCGGTTGCCCGCTCGGAACCGATCCGCTGGAAACAGCAAAACGGGAACTGGAAGAAGAAACCGGGCTGGTGGCAACGCAGTGGACAAGGATACAGGAAATGCACTTAAGCAACTCCGTTAGCGACGAGCATTGTTTTATTTACCTGGCACAGGGGCTGCAGCAAATGCAGGCCATGCCCGAGGAAACAGAACAACTGGTGGTGCGGGAAGTGCCCTTTACCGAGTTGTACCAAATGGTGGCCAACGGAAAAATTACCGATGCCATTACTGTGGCTGCGGTGTTGAAAGTGCACATCATGATTTTAGAGGGAACACTAAAAATAAAAGGTTGAAAAAATCTTCATTGATCATAGGGCGGCAGCCGCTTGCCGAAGCGATGGATGCGGGCCGGCCCATCGATAAAATTTTGTTGGCAAAAAACGCCGGCGGCGAAATGGCGGCGACCATCCGCAGGCTAGCCAAGGACCGCAACATACCGGTACAGGTGGTGCCCATTGAAAAACTCAACTCCATTAGCCGCGCCAACCACCAGGGTGTCATTGCGTTTGCAGCCCTGGTGCAATACCTCGATCTGCAACAAGTAATCGATCATGTGGTAGGACAGGGGCAGGTGCCGCTTTTTGTAATATTGGATGGTGTAACGGATGTGCGCAACATTGGCGCCATTGCCCGCACTGCATTGTGTTGCGGCGCACAGGCACTCATTATTCCCGACAAGGGCGTTGGTGCATTGAATGAAGAAGCGCTGAAATCTTCGGCCGGTGCGCTGGAAAAAATACATGTGTGCCGGGTAAACAGTTTGATGAAAGCGGTAGACGAACTGCACATGAACGGCATCAAGGTTTTTGCTGCAGAAATGGAAGCAAAGCCGCTGCTGCACGAACTGGATTGGAAAGAACCGGCGGCAGTAGTGATGGGTTCGGAGGACAAAGGTGTTTACCCCGCGCTGATGAAAATCTGCGATGAAAAATTTCGCATACCCATGGTCGGTAGCTTCGAGTCACTGAACGTTTCGGTAGCGGCAGGAATGATTTTGTACGAAGCGATGAAAAAGCGGATGGAAAATTAGTCTGTGCATGAATACCGAAATCCCAAATCCGCAATCCGAAATTCAGCTCGTTGAATGTCCCCGCGACGCCATGCAGGGTTGGAAACATTTTATTAAAACCGAAGAAAAGGTCAATTACCTGAACGCCTTGTTGCAGGTGGGTTTTCATACGCTGGATTTCGGCTCCTTTGTTTCGCCAAAGGCCATTCCACAGATGGCGGACACCGCAGCTGTCTTGGCGGGTCTTGACCTGTCGAACACAAATACAAAGTTGTTGGCAATTGTTGCCAATGTTCGCGGTGCGGAAGAAGCCGCAGCGTTCGATGCAATTAAATATCTGGGTTTTCCTTTTTCCCTTTCCCCCAAGTTTCAACAGCGCAATACAAACAGCAATATCGAAGAAGCCCTGAAGCGGGTAGACGCCATCCAGCAGATTTGCCAACAAGCGGGAAAAGAACTGGTGCTGTACCTGAGCATGGGTTTTGGCAACCCTTATGGCGATCCGTATAATGCAGCTGTGCTGCTGCATTGGGCAGGTGAAATGGCTGCCAAAGGCATCCGCACTATTTCGCTGGCTGATACCGTTGGCGTGGCCACACCGGAGCAAATACAATTTGCGCTGCAAACTTTAATTCCGCAATACAAGGAAGTTACTTTTGGCGTGCACCTGCATTCGGCGCCGCACAACTGGCAGCCGAAACTCACTGCAGCGTGGGACGCCGGCTGCCGCAGGTTTGATGGCGCTTTAAAAGGCATTGGCGGCTGCCCAATGGCCGCCGACGATTTGGTGGGCAATATGGACACCGAACAAATGCTGCGCTATTTTCAAAAACAACCCGGCTTGCTGCAGGTAAATGAGCAGGCGTTGAGCCGGAGCCTGCAACTGGCCACGGAAATATTTGGCGTGTAAAAGTTTTACTTTAGCCGTTTAACGTTACTGATTTCGTAGCCATGGACCTGATGCTCAAACTGGCTTTGCCACCCGCTTCGCACCATATACAACACACGCATAAAATCCTTTCTATTGGTTCCTGTTTCACCGAACATATTGGTAATGCTTTACAAGACCTGAAGTTTGATGTGCTGCAAAATCCCTTGGGCATCCTGTTTGATCCGGCTTCGGTTTGCGCCAGCCTGGTGGCTTTCCTGCAGGGAAAAGTATATGGCCCTGAAGATCTCTTTTTTTACAATGAATTGTGGCAAAGTTGGAACCATCACAGTAGGTTTTCAGGCGTGGACCAGGATGCTGTGTTGGCGCAAATGAATGCGGCACAGCAACAGGCAGCTGCGTATCTGCAAGACGCCGACTGGCTGATCATTACATTGGGCTCTTCGTTTAGCTACCGGCTGCAGCAACTGGCAACCGTTGCCGGTGTTAACCAAACCCACCCGGCGTCGATGGGCGGAGTGGCCAATTGTCACCGGGCACCTCAGCAATGGTTCAATAAACACTTGCTGCAAATCACTGAAACCATTGAATTGTTAGACAATACGATTCACCAGCTTTTTTACCACAACCGAAAAGTTCGGATCATTTTTACGGTATCGCCGGTGCGGCACATAAGAGATGGGGTAGTGGAAAATAACCGCAGTAAAGCGCGGTTGATCGAAGCGGTGCATCACCTGGTAAACAAGTTCGACCGGCTGCATTACTTTCCTTCTTACGAACTGGTGGTGGATGTGCTGCGCGACTACCGCTTTTTTGCTGAAGACATGGTGCATCCCAATTACCTGGCAACGGGTTTTGTGCTGGACAAGTTTTTACAAACATTCACCAGCGCCGAAACGCAGGAACTAGCTTCTCTGCTGCGGTCGCTGCACACCGCCCGGAAACACAAAGCGCAACATCCCGAAACCGAAGCGCATCAGAAGTTTTTAGCGGCACATTTTAATAAAACAAAGGAGTTGCAGGAGCGGTATCCATTTCTGGATTTAAGCGATGAGTTGGACTATTTTGGTGGCGGTCAATAGCTGCTGCACGTCATTGCGAGGCGCTGCACGAAACATAAACCCGATGCCCATCCTTGCGCCGAAGCAATCTCCGACAATACTGTCGTGAAACGATTGAACCACAAGTACAAATTCTTAAATCAAAACGGCGTCTTTGCCGTTTGGCGGGAGATTGCTTCGGCGCAGGCGACCCTCTAATTGCCATTTCACCGCTGCGCCTCGCAATGACGTCTGTGCTTCGTTAAAGCGGTTATTTTCGTTTGAATTTGAGCTTAGCATCATTCAAATCTGTACGATTAATGCATCCGGTCGCCGCGCAACTCGAGGCGCTGCATCACATCCGCCTCAAAATCCAGCCATTCCTTCCAGCGGCGGCGCACTTTTTCTTTATCGAGGTACGTTTCGGCCAATTCAATAAAAAGGGTATAATGCCCGGCCTCGCTTTCCATAAACCGGCGGTAAAATTGCCGCAGGTAATCATCGTTCAGCCCTTCGCTCAGGCGCTTAAACCGTTCGCAGCTACGGGCTTCAATCAGGGCCATGGTCAGGAGTTGGTCCAGCAGCCGATCTTCCTCAGCGCCACCCTTGGTCTGAAACTGCAGCAATTCGTTTACATACTGATCCTTGCGCTGGCGGCCGAGGGGCAGGCCCCGTTTTTTAAGCTCAGCCAATACTAGCCGAAAATGCCCCCATTCCTCCGTCACGATCGGCGCCAGCTCGGCCACCAGCTTTTCTTTGTCGGGGTTGCGCTGTATGAGCGAAATGCAAGAGGTAGCAGCCTTTTGCTCGCAATAGGCATGATCGGTGAGGATTTCGCCCAAGGAGATTTCGGCTAAATTCACCCACCGCGGATCGGTGGGCAATTGCAGGCCCAGGATGGCGCGGGTGTCCTGCGATAGTTCTTCGGCGTGGTTCATGGGGCAAAAATAGAGTGGGGAGGGGAGAGTTGGCAGTTGGGAGTCCAGAGTTTTGAGTTATCAGTGGTGAGTAAATGGGAATTGCTTATCGTGTATGCAGTATATGATATTACGACTTTCCGCATTTTTCTATAAAGTGCCGGATTCGCTGTACGGGCTATTTTGCTGTTTATGGCAGCCTCTTGCCTTTGTCATCCTGAGCGCAGCGAAGGATCTGAGCCGGCAATAACCGAATTTATGAATAAAGAAAAAGAACTTGCTTCTTCAAAATATGTTCATCAGGTGCGGCACTCAGATCCTTCGCTACGCTCAGGATGACAAAGGCAGGCTCATGATAGTCATCTGATAGTAGGCACCGGCGATTATTTTACAAAAAACGCCAATTGCCCGTTCGGCATCTTTGCCGCAAACAAACGCACCCTATCCTGCTTCTCACAACTCACAACTCTCATCTATCAACTCCCAACTTAACTCGCCACCAACTACTCCCAATTCCCCTGATTTTCGTGTCAACTAATTTCCTTAGCTTTGCCCCCGAAAATATACATGGGTATCTAATCGGATGTCTTTTCAAAAAAAACTACGATGTCATTAACTAAAGAAAAAAAAGCGAGCATTTTCGGTCAATTTGGAGGATCGGAAACAAACACAGGCTCTATTGAGGGCCAAATTGCGCTGCTGACAGAGCGCATCAGCCAAATCTCCGGCCATTTGCAGCAAAACAAAAAAGATTTCTCTACCCACCGTGGCCTGATGCAGCTGGTTGGTAAGCGCCGCCGCCTGCTCAATTACCTGCAAAAACACAACCTGCAGGGCTATCGCCAACTGATTGAGAAGCTGGGTTTAAGAAAATAATTTACCTATTGCACATATCCCTCCCGGTAAGGGAGGGCTTTTTGTTTAGTACAGCGGGCTTGTGTCCGCTGTACTAAACTTGTTTCTGCATTTCATTTTACCTTTCCTTGATTGCTTGTCCCTCCTGCACATCAGGGAACAAACTTGGACCAATGCTCACACAAAAAATCAGCAAAACATTTGACATAGGCGATGGTAGGGAAGTGACCATCGAAACCGGCAGACTGGCACGGCAAGCGGATGGATCGGTAACGGTGCGCATGGGCAACTCTATTTTACTGGCTACAGTAGTGGCTACCGAAGAGCCCAAGCCCGGACAGGAGTTTTTCCCGCTCAGCGTGGATTATATGGAGAAATTCGCCTCTGCAGGTCGCATTCCCGGCTCTTTCTTTAAACGCGAAGGCCGCCTTTCCGACTACGAGGTGCTTATTTCCCGCCTCATCGACCGGGCACTGCGCCCCCTGTTCCCCGAAGATTATTTCTGCGAGGTACAGGTGATCGTAACCCTTATTTCTTCCGATGCGGAGATCATGCCCGATGCACTGGCCTGTCTGGCAGCCTCTGCAGCACTGGCGGTTTCTACTATTCCCATTAAAGAAATCATTTCCGAAGTGCGGGTTAGCCGCATCGGCGGTCAATTCAAGATCAACCCCACCCGCAGCGAAATGCAGCAGTCCGATATGGACTTCATCGTCGCCGCTACCATGGACAACATCATGATGGTGGAAGGTGAGGCTAAAGAATGCTCTGAAGATGACCTGGTGGAAGCACTGGGGGTTGCCCACGAAGCCATCCGCAAGCAGATCCAGGCCCAGGCCGAACTGCGCGACATGGTTGGCGTAGGCCCCAAACGCGACTATCCAAAGCCCCAGCAAAACGATGCACTGCGCCAGCGTGTGGAAGAGTTTGCTAAGGAGCGGATGCTGGCTGATGCCCGCGGACGTCTGCCCAAAGCAGAGCGCAAAGAAAACTACAAGAAGATTTTCGAAGACCTGAAAGAAGTGCTGCGTCAGGAAGCTAATTTGCCGGAGGGCGAAGACATTGCCGACGACATCAAAAAGATGGTCAAAAATTATCTTTCCGACCTGCAGTACCACGTAGTTAGGGAAATGATCCTGAACGACCGGACCCGTCTGGATGGCCGTGGTCTGGAAGATGTGCGTCCGCTGGACATGGAGGTAGACGTGCTGCCCACGCCACACGGCGCTGCGCTGTTTACCCGTGGCGAAACACAGTCGCTCACCACAGTTACCCTCGGTACGCCGCTGGACGAACTGTTGGTAGAAAGCGCTGCCTCCTCCGAATATTCGAAATTTATCCTGCATTATAATTTCCCTCCGTTTTCAACTGGTGAGGTGAAGTTTTTGCGCGGCCCTGGCCGTCGCGAAGTAGGCCATGGTAACCTTGCGCTGCGTTCGCTGAAGCAAATGATGCCTGCCGGCGATTTTGCCTATACCGTTCGCGTGGTGAGTGATATCCTTGAATCAAACGGTTCATCTTCGATGGCTACCGTTTGCGCCGGTTCGCTGGCCCTGATGGATGCCGGTGTTCCTTTCCGCAAACACGTAGCTGGTGTAGCGATGGGTTTAATTACTGAAGGTGGTAAATACGCAGTGCTTACCGATATCCTGGGCGATGAAGATCACCTGGGCGATATGGACTTTAAAGTAACCGGCACCCGCGATGGCATTTGCGGTATCCAGATGGATATCAAAGTAGATGGCCTGCCGCTGGAGGTAATGAAGGCTGCGCTGCAGCAAGCCAACCGCGGCCGCATGCACATTTTGGATGCCATGCACAACTGCATTGGCGAAGCCCGCAGCGATGTGAAGCCGCATGCTCCACGCATGATCAAGCTGTTCATCGACCGCGAGTACATTGGTGCAGTGATCGGGCCACAGGGCAAGATCATCCAGGAAATTCAACGCGAAACCGGTACTACCATCAACATCGAGGAAAAGAACAACCAGGGCGAAGTAGGCATTTTCGGCGCCAACAAAGAAGGCGTAGACAAAGCCGTATCCTGGATCAAAGGCATTGTTTCCGTTCCGGAAGTAGGCGAGGAGTACGAAGCTACCGTGAAGACCATTCAGCCTTACGGTGCTTTTGTTGAATTCATGCCCGGCAAACAAGGTTTGCTGCACATTTCGGAAGTAAGCTGGAAGCGTCTTGAGTCGCTGGAAGGCGTGCTGAATGAAGGCGATGTGGTTAAAGTAAAACTTACCGGTACTGATCCCAAGACCGGCAAGTTTAAATTGAGCCGCAAAGTATTGTTGCCCAAACCCGAAGGTATGACCGACGACCGTGGCGACCGTGGTGAAGGCGGCGAACGTCGCGGACCACGCCCCGAACGCCGCGATGGCGGTAACGGCCAGCGCCGCGAAGGTGGCGGTTTCCGTCCGCAAGGCGGTGGCGGTTACAACCGTCCGCAGCAGTCGGAAGGCGGCCAGCAGGGTGGACAGGAATAAGCAACAATTTTAATACATTAAGGCTGCCGGTATTTTGCCGGCAGCCTTTTTATTTTGTGGCGTTTTAATGTTGTAAAACCGTACGCAATAATCATTGCCATTTGATAAAATGAAAACGGCACTAATGGCATTGGTCATAAAACAATAGCGGCGATTTTACGAATGCAGCTATTGCTTGCACCGCTTATTTTGCTACCAAAAAAAGTTTATACTGCATTCTATCTTTAAACTATGTCCCAACACATACAAATCAGCATCGAAGCAACCGAAGAACAACAGGAAATCCTGATCAGTGAACTGAGCGACCTCGGTGCTAACGGTTTTGAACAAACGCAAACGCATTTATTAGTATATTTCGATGCAGATGCATTTCCGAGTTACGAGGTAAATGAGTTGTTGACCGATTACACAATTGCTACCCAGAACATCGAACAGCAAAACTGGAACGCGTTATGGGAATCCAACTTTCAGCCGGTAGTGGTGGATGATTTCTGTGCAGTGCGGGCACCTTTCCATGAGCCGATCACTGGTGTGCAGCACGAAATAGTAATCATGCCCAAAATGAGCTTTGGCACCGGCCACCATGCCACCACCTGGATAATGATGGCGCAGATGCGGAACATTGATTTTCATGGTAAAACGGTTTTCGACTTTGGCACCGGTACCGGCATCTTGGCCATACTGGCGCAGAAGCTGGGTGCAGCTTCTGTTTTGGGCATTGATAACGATGAGTGGAGCATTGAAAACGGGCAGGAGAATGTGGAACGCAATGGTTGTACAGGTGTGCAGATCGAATTTGCATCAACAGTGCCACAAGGTCCGTTTGATATTATCCTTGCCAACATCAACCGCAACGTAATCCTGATGCACCTGCAACATTTGGTACCAGCGGTTGTGCCGCAGGGATTGATTTTATTCAGTGGGTTACTTGAGCAAGATGAAGAGGATATTGTGAAAGCTTCCTTAACATTGAACCTGCAATTATTAAAAAAAGAAGTGCGCAATGGATGGATCTCTTTGTTGTTCCAACGGCATGCATAACCGGCATGGAATTAGAACAGACTACATCCCTTATTTCATGTATTTTTGTGCGCTTGCAAACAGCCTCGTTCTATGAATGAACTATTACTCATATTCCTGGCCTATCTAATCGGGAGCATTCCTACCGCAGTTTGGGTTAGTAAAAATTTCTTTGGAATAGACATTCGCGATTATGGCAGCGGCAACGCTGGTGCTACCAACACTTACCGCGTGTTGGGCTCCAAGTGGGGCACGTTTGTAATGGCCATCGATATGATCAAAGCAGTGGTGGCGGTAAAGCTTGCCTTTATGCTGCCCGAGGCTTACGACAACGAACTGTATCTCATCAACCTCCAATTGGGGTTGGGCCTTGCTGCTGTAATTGGGCATATTTTCCCGATTTGGGCAAATTTCAAAGGCGGCAAAGGCGTAGCATCGTTGTTTGGAATGGTGCTGGGCATTCAGCCAAACGTAGCGCTTTGTTGTGTGGGTGTTTTTATTTTAGTGCTGTACTTGACGCGTTGGGTGTCGCTAAGTTCCATCCTTGCCAGCGTTGCATTTCCCATTTTTATTCTCGTCATTTTTAACGAACCTGAGCCGCTGTACCGCGTATTTACCATCGTTGTGGCGCTGTTGGTTGTGTTTACACACCAAAAAAATATTGGCCGCATCATTAAAGGCAATGAAAGCAAAGTGCCCATTTTAAAGCACCGCGACAAGCGCCGACACCGGCAAGGAAAGTGATTTTGCAAATTATAAACAAACGAAGGCCCTGTTTCAGGGTCTTTTTCTTTGGTATAATCATTGAAATTGGAGTTCTATAAAACGTAAACCTATGGTAAAGAGCATCACGGCTTTTTTCTTAACCGCCGCCCTATTGGTAGCCTGTTCTACCAACCCTATCACGGGAAGAAGACAACTTACCCTTGTGCCTGAAGCTGAATTGCAGTCGATGGCCAACCAGCAATACCGGCAATTTCTTTCACAAAACCGTGCGGTAAGTGCCTCAGCCGACCGCGATGCGGAAATGGTGCGCCGCGTGGGCCAGCGCCTTGCTGCGGTGGTAACCAACTATGTACGCCAGGAAAAACTGGGCAATTTACTGGAAGGATACCAGTGGGAATTTAACCTTGTTGCCAATAAAGATGCAAACGCATGGGTAATGCCCGGCGGTAAATGCGTGGTGTACACCGGTCTGCTGCCCATTACACAAAACGAAGCAGCGCTGGCAAACGTGATCGGCCACGAAATTTCGCATGCTTTGTTCCAGCACGGCAACGAACGTATGAGCCAGGAAATGGCTGCACAAGGGCTGGGAGCAGGGCTTTCCATTGCTTTGGCAAATAAACCTGCGGCGACACAGCAAATATTCAATCAGGCATTTGGCGTAGGTGCACAGGCTGGTGTGCTGTTGCCTTTTTCGCGTAAACATGAACTGGAAGCCGACCGCTATGGTATGCGTTGGGCAGCCATGGCCGGCTACAATCCCCGCGAAGCCATTGCATTGTGGCAGCGTATGGAAAAAGCTTCTAACGGGCAGGCGCCACCCGAGTTTTTGAGCACACACCCTGCACCGGGACGCCGTATTGAGCAATTGCAGCAATACTTACCTGAAGCGCTTAAATATTACAAACCGGCTACTGCCCGTAAGTAATACACAACATAAAATGGTAAAAATGCCGCAAACATGGGCTGTTTGTGGCATTTTTATTTACAACGCTTTAATCTTAAGTAAAATTTTTGTAATTTTGCATGCCTGTTTGTGTGAAAGCTAAGCCAACAACTGCAATCCTTTAATTTAAAAACAAGGTATGTCACAAACGATTTTGGAAAAACTTCAACTGACCAACGAAAAGAATCTTCTGATCCAAGGTCTCCCTTCCTCCATCGAAAAACAATTTTGCAAGCTTTCATTCGCTAAAAACCTGACACCGTTGTTACGTACCCGCAAAATAGATTTTGCGTTGGTATTTGCGGTTAACGAAGCTCAGTTAAATGGCATTTTAAAAGACATCATGCCGGCGTTGAAAGAAGAATCAAAGTTGTGGGTGGCTTTTCCAAAAAACACATCAAAGATTGTTACCGATCTTAACCGCGAAGCAAGCTGGCAAAAGTTGGCTACAGCTGGTTACGAAGCTACAGAGCAGGTATCACTCGATCATGTGTGGAACGCGTCCCAATTTCGTAAGTCTGAATTAATGGTATTTGCAGAAGACACTTTAGTGGAAGTAAGTGCTAAACGCACTGTTGCTGCTGCTGTTTAATCTTGCTGCATGTTTTATTGAAGCGCTTTGCATTTTTGCAGAGCGCTTTTTTTATGCATTGAACATAATTAATGCAGCAACATGTTTATTGAATGCCTTTACAAAACAATCAATAGTGAACTAGTTTATTATGAAGAGATATAGGATTGATGTTTGTTATCATCAACACAACTATAAACATTGTGCTGTCATTATTCATTACATGTACATGTTGATAAATACAATGTTCAACTATGGAACAAAAGCATGAGTAAAAAATTCTACACGTCATGCATTTGCTTTTTCAGCCACATACATATTAAAACAGGAAAATTGGTGGCATTAAAATAGTATTAGTAAGCGCATGATTAAGAATATTGAAGATGTAACATGCGCATTCCTCCACAACCTCGACCTGGTTTGCTTTTCACACCTGCGTTGGGGTTTTGTTTATCAGCGCCCACAGCACTTGTTAAGCCGCTTTGCAAAACACACCCGCGTTATTTTCGTTGAAGAACCTATTTGGCACGATGCACCGGATACGATGCATATTTCGCAGGATACCAAAAACTTATTTGTTGTGGTTCCGCACCTGCAGCATGGTAAAGAAGGTTGCCCGCTACAACGCCAGCAGAAACTCATTAGCGGTTTGTTGCCGCAGTTGAATGTGCAGCGATACTTCGCTTGGTACTATACACCGATGGCACTTCCGTTTACCGAGCACTTGTCGCCAGAGTTTGTGGTGTACGATTGCATGGACGAACTTTCTGCTTTTAAGTTTGCACCACCCGAACTTACTATTCGTGAAAAGCAATTGTTGCAGATGTCCGATGTTGTATTTACCGGAGGCCATTCTATTTACGAAGCAAAGCAATTTGCGCATCCCAACATTCATCCTTTCCCTAGTAGCATAGATAAAGCACATTTTGGCGCAGCCCGCACCAATGTAACCGATCCTGCCGACCAGGCGCATATTCCGCATCCGCGTTTTGGTTTTTCAGGTGTGATCGATGAACGCATGGATATAGAGCTGATTGGAAAAGTAGCAGCAGCACGTCCTGATTGGCATTTTGTAATGATCGGGCCTGTTGTAAAAATTGATCCGGCAACATTGCCACAAGGACCTAACATTCACTACCTGGGTGGAAAGGACTACAAAGAACTCCCTAAATATATTGCAGGTTGGGATGTGGCTGTGATTCCGTTTGCAATGAACGAATCCACCAAATACATCAGCCCCACTAAAACACCTGAATACCTGGCTGCAGGCAAGCCGGTAATTTCTACACCCATCCGTGATGTAGTGCGCCCCTACGGCGACAATAACTTGGTGCACATTGCCGCCACAGCAGAGGAGTTCATTACCTGTGCGGAAAAAGAATTGAAAAAGCGTGGCCGCAAAACCTGGATGAACAAGGTTGATGCGTTTCTTTCGGGCAACTCGTGGGATCGTACCTGGAGCCAGATGGTGCGCCAGATCGAAAACATTGTGACCAAGCAAAGCACCGAAGCACTCACAGAAACAAGCAAGGAAAAAGCAGTGGTGGGTTGATCAGGCAATGCGTAATCGCTGTATGGCAACAGCATTTTTTAATATACTAATCAATACAGTAAAAGGTGTGCAGTTCCGTACGGCACACCTTTTATATTTTTTTGTGGGCAAATTGAAAGGAGGCGGCGCTAGTTTTCCACACCGGCGGGATAACTATTGATCATTGCAGCGCAACCTCGCATTGCATTTGCTGCAAATGGCCGTTACGCTGCAACGATAAGAAAGCCAAACCGGTTCCTCAATGAATGAATAGGACAGGATCAGGAATCGGGATCGGTATTGCGAAACTAAAAACAGGCTCATGAACTTGAATGCTACTATATCTACTCAGGGCCAGCCATCACACCTGCCCGCACTTTGGGGCGGCATTGAATGTACCATCAACCGGGTGGAGGATGCATATTTCGACCAATTGGCCTATGCGCAACATTATAAAAGAAAAGACGACATCGCTCATATTGCGGCGCTGGGCATTGAGCGGCTTCGCTATCCAATTTTGTGGGACAAACACCAGCCTCAACGCGGCGGCACTATCGACTGGACCTGGATTTCCGGGCAACTGGAACAACTGCAGGAGCGGGGCATTGAAGTTATAGCCGGACTGGTGCACCACGGCAGCGGCCCAGCTTATACCAATATGCTCGATGAGCAGTTTCCCGAATTGCTGGCCGAATATGCCGGCGCAGTCGCCCGCCGTTTTCCACACATTCAATACTATACGCCGGTAAATGAGCCGCTGACTACTGCGCGGTTCAGCGGACTGTACGGCCTATGGTATCCGCATAAGCGCAGCGATCTTGATTTTATCAAAATGCTGCTGAATGAACTTAAAGCAACGGTGCTTTCCATGCAAGCCATCAGGGCTGTAAACCCGGATGCCAAACTGGTGCAAACCGAAGACCTCGGTAAAACATACAGCACACCGCTGCTGCGCTACCAGGCCGATTTCGAAAACCATCGCCGCTGGCTTACTTACGATATTTTAATGGGTCGCTTAGACACGGAACACCCGCTTTGGTCCTGGTTTTTAAAACTAGGCATACCCGTTGCCGACCTGGAATTTTTTATACAGAATCCCTGCGTTCCCGATGTGTTTGGTTTTAACCATTATGTTACGTCAGAACGGTACCTCGATGAGCGGCTGCACCTTTATGCTCCGGGCACACACGGCGGTAATGGCCGCCACCGCTATGCCGATGTAGAAGTGGTTCGGGTAGAAGTAGAAGAAGAAACAGGCGTTAAAGTGTTGGTGCAAGAGGCATGGGAACGCTACGGTCAACCCATTGCCATTACCGAAGTGCACCTGCATTGCCACCGCGAGGAACAGCTCCGCTGGTTTCAATATGTGTGGCAAGCTGCTACTGAAGTAAAATCCTGCGGCGTTAACATTGTTGGCGTTACAGCATGGGCGTTGCTCGGCTCTACAGGTTGGAACAAATTACTCACCAAACCCCGCGGCACTTACGAGCCTGGCGTCTTCGATATCCGTGGTGGTTACCTGCGGCCTACAGCGCTTGCAGCATTTTTGAAAAAGATTGCGCAGGCGCCGGAAAGGGCGCATCCAACTTTAATAGAAAAAGGCTGGTGGCAACGCGAAAACCGTTTTTTCAATACTGCACCGGTGCTGCAAATGCATGCCGATACCTGCTTTACACAAATGGGTACAGCGCCGCTGATGATCATTGGAAAGAGGGGAACACTGGGAAAAGCTTTTGCACAAATTTGCCGCGAACGGTCCATTCCGTTTGTGCTCCTTGGGCGGCAGGAATGCGATATTACCGACAGCGCACAAATTGAAGCTGCACTGGATACTTATATGCCCTGGGCGGTGATCAATACTGCCGGCTTTGTGCGGGTGGATGAGGCGGAGCGGGAAGCCGACCGGTGCCTGTCGGAAAACTGTAGTGGTGCAGTGCAACTGGCTACAATTTGCCGGCAAAAAGGCATTCGTTTCATGACCTTTTCCACCGATATGGTATTTGACGGCACGAAGGAAAAACCTTACGTGGAAAGCGATAGCGTAGCGCCCCTCAACTGGTACGGACAAAGCAAGGCCAATGCCGAGGAGCAGGTTTTGCTGGCAAACCCGGAAAGCCTGGTAATCCGCACCTCATCGTTTTTTGGCCCGTGGGATGAGTTCAACTTTTTGCACTACGTGATTGAAAACCTGGCTGCGCAAAAAGGCATCATGGTGGCCAACGACGTACATATTTCACCAACATACGTGCCCGACCTGGTGCATGTTTCCCTCGATCTTTTGATTGATGAGGAACAGGGCATCAGGCACCTGACCAACAAAGGCGCCATTACATGGGCAGCACTGGCACAGGAGGCGTCACGGATGTTCCGGCTCAGCAATATTTTTATCAACGAAGTGTCGATCGATGAAATGAACCTCGAAGCGGCGCGGCCACGCTACTCGGTGCTGGGCACCGAAAAGGGCTGGATGATGCCTACGCTGGACAACGCCCTGCGGCGGTTTGCCAGGGAGCGGCGGCCAGAAGTGGCTACCCAGTTAATTATCTAAGTTGGAAACGTAAAAACCTTCTTTGCGCAAAATGGTGCGGTTCGATACCGGAGTCAGCAGCGAATCCTTAACCAGTTTTTCTACCAAACGAAGCTGATCCTGGCTGTCGGTGGTTTGTGCAATGGTTTTATAGCTTTCGATTTTGAGGAGTGCCCGGCGGCTGGTTTTGATCACATGACGGTCGAGCCAATCGAACTTTTCTGCGAGGTATAACTGGTGGTTACGAAAGTAAGCGTGCATCTTTTGTTGGATATTGAATTGTGTGGTAAACGTTTGTGGGTTTCAATTTAGTGACTTAACAGATAAAAAAGTCAGGCGGTTGACCAATCGGGCCCATTTTGTCGCCCAAACGGCCTTTTTTTTCGGCGGGTAAGAAAAAACCCTAAGCGGTAAAACGGACGGATAAAAAAATCACGGCTGGAACACCGACCCATTGCGATAGCTTGTTTGGGACGGTATTCCTTGCCGTGATTCGTTTTTTGTCCAACACTGAAATTATGCGTCTGCCTCAGCGTACTCTTTATTGTAAGTCTCGCTCAACTTCCGTTGCAGGTCGAAGGAAACCGGCATGTAGCCGTTCAGCGACATTTTAAATTTCGCTCTTCCTTGGCTGATGGACCGCAGCGAGGATGAAAAATCGTGCAGTTCGGCCTGCGGGATATTGGCCACGATTTTCTGGAAATGGCCCTCAGCGTCAATGCCTTCCAGCACGCCGCGGCGGCTTTGAATTTCGCTCATCACCGCACCGGTCAGGTCTTCTGGGCAAAGCACTTCCACTTTGTTGATGGGCTCCAACACCTGCGGGTCGGCATCGCGGAAGGCTTGCTTGAACGCCATAATGCCAGCGATTTTAAACGATATATCATTGGAATCAACCGGGTGCATTTTACCATCAAATACGCAAACCCGCACATCCCGCACATAAGATCCGGTCAGCGGGCCCTCGTGCATTTTTTCCATGATGCCTTTTAAAATAGAAGGCATGAATCGGTTATCGATGGCGCCGCCCACAATACAGTTGTAGTAAACCAGTTTGCCGCCCCAGTTTAGCGGAAATTCTTCGCGGCCACGCACTGTCATTCCTTCAGGCTCGGGCATGCCTTCGTACCAGGGTTCAATGCGCAGGTGCACTTCGCCAAACTGGCCGGCACCTCCCGATTGTTTTTTGTGGCGGTACATTGCCTCGGCCTTGCTGCGGATTGTTTCGCGGTAGGGAATGCGTGGTTTGCCAAACTTCACCGATATCTTCTGGTTGTGTTCGATCTTCCATTTGGCTACCGCCAAATGCATTTCGCCCTGGCAATGCAACAGTGTTTGTTTTAATTCCGGCGAAACTTCCACCACCAGTGTCGGATCTTCTTCGCGCAGTTGGTGCAGTGCCTGCGACAGTTTTTCTTCATCGCCTTTGTTTACCGCTTCAATGCTCACTGTCATGTTGGGCGATGGAAATTCAATCGGCGGCAGTTCAATATTGCGGCCTTTAACGTGGAGCGTATTGTTTACATGCGTGTTGCGCAATTTCAGCGTAGCGCCAATATCGCCAGCCACCAACTCCTGCACCGGCATCCGTTTGTTGCCTTCCATCAAAAACAACTGGTTGATTTTTTCGGGTACGCCGTTGGCTTCGTTTACCAGCTCCATACCGCTGCGAATAACGCCGCTGTACACTTTGAAAAAGGAGAGATCGCCCACATGCGGTTCGGAAATGGTTTTGTACACAAACATGCAGGCCGGGCCCGATGCATTGCACGGAAGTTCTTCGCCGTTCTTGGTTCTTTGCGCCGGCATCTCGTTGGCCGATGGGCATACGTTATCGATAAAACCCATCAGGCGCCCACTGCCCATGTTGCGTTCGGCGGAAAGACAAAACAGCGGGAACAGATCGTGGTGGATCATCGCTTTTTTCATGCCTTCTTTCAGCTCGTCTTCCGAAAGTTCGCCCCGGTCAAAGTATTGCTCCATCAGCGTTTCATCGTTCGCGGCTACCGCTTCAACAAGTTCCTGGTGCAGCTTTTCGGCCCGTTCCCGCTCATCGTCGGGTATCGGTAGTTTTTCGGGCTTGCCACCGGTGTCTTTAAACTTGTACATCGTCATGCGCAGCACATCCACAATTTCATGGAAGCCGGCACCAACTTGCCGCGGGTATTGCACCACGCAAATATTGCTGCCAAAATGATCTTTGGCTTGTTGCACGGTGCGGTCGTAATCAGCCGTGTCTTCGTCCAGTTTATTTACGGCAAAAATCATGGGCGTACGAAACTTTTCCGTGTACTCCCAAATCACATCGGTGCCCACTTCCACACCGGTAGATGCGTTGAGCAGCATGATACCGGTGTCGGCTACCCGAAGTGCGGAAAGCACATCGCCTACAAAGTCGCTGTAGCCGGGCGTATCCAGTATATTGATCTTGTAGCCGCGCCAGCGGGTGTGCAGCAGTTTCGAAAAAATAGAGTTGCCGCGTTCCTGCTCCAGCGGGTGGTAGTCGCCGGTGGTATTTTGTTCTTCCACGGTGCCGCGGCGGGTCGTGATGCCTGCTTCAAAGAGCATGCATTCCGCTAAGGTGGTTTTGCCGCAGCCGGCATGGCCGAGCAAAACAATGTTTTTGACATGTGCGGTATCAAATTCGGGCATGGCAATACGTTTTATTGCGTGAAGAATAAAAGGGCAGGAGCGGCAGGTGCGTTAAAGGAGGGAATGGGGGAAGTCAAAAGGCAATGGTCATAAGCAAACACCACAAAGGTTGTTGCTCTTTTTACTTTGTAATGTTGCCTTTTGACTTCAAACTATATAATGGTTCTGCTGCGCCAACCGGGCTGCCCATAAAAAAAGCCTGTGAATTTTCGGGTTCAGCAGGCCGAGGCATTGGTAAAGACGCGGAACTCGTTGCGCAGCTCCTGCAAAGTATTTTCAAGAGTCAAAAATTCATCCAGCAGGTGCTCGTGGCGGGCATACACTTCGTCTTGCATTTGCTCGGAGCCTTCGGCTTCAATGAGCCGTACATGGCCTTTAATTTCCTGCTTTAGGTCGTGGATGTTAATGAGTTGAATGTGAAACTGGTTGTCGAAGTGTTCTACTTCCAGTAGCTGGTCTTTGGAGAGGGTGTTGCGGCAAAAACTTTGAAGCGATTTTTTTGCGTCCTGAAATTCTTCGCGGTAGTTGCGGAGAATTTGCCGCCAGTCGGTGCACTCAGCTTGTAACTGCGAGAGGTCTGTCTGAACCATGGGATGAAGATTTAGAGGGTTAAAAAATAAAGAACTTCAGCTTCCCCGGTGTCTTAGGATGGTTAGCCTAAATTTAGCGCATTGTGGCAAAAAAAGAAAGTTTATTTCCGGGCCGCAATGCCCGTTTTTGCCTTTGCTGCTTTAAATGTAGCCCGTAAAATGCTGTGCTGAACCTGAGTCTGCTCATCGGTAGCGCTGCCTAAAATCAGGTTTTCGAATCCCTTTTTTTACCATCATCGGGGTGCGCCTCAACTGTTATATTTGCCCTGTGATCAAGCAGGAAACGATACAGCAGATACAGGCACGGATCGACATCATGGACATCGTGGGTTCGTTTGTAAAACTCAAACGCCGCGGAGCCAACTATCTCGGGCTTTGCCCGTTTCACAACGAAAAATCTCCTTCGTTTACCGTTTCTCCATCAAAAGAAATATTCAAATGTTTTGGCTGCGGCAAAAGCGGCAACGGTATCTCGTTTGTAATGGAGCACGAAAAGCTTTCGTATGTGGAAGCTTTGCGCTGGCTTGCGGCACGTTACAACATTGATGTAGAAGAAACCGAAATGTCGCCTGAGCGGCGGCAGCAAATGCAGTCGGCCGAGAGCTTGTACATTGTCAATACATTTGCACAAAAGTTTTTTACCGCACAACTTTTTGAAACCGAAAACGGGCAGGCTGCCGGTCTTTCTTACCTGCACCAGCGCGGCTTTGAAGATGCGGTGCTGCGCAAATTTGGCGTGGGCTATGCGCCTGATGGCCGCGATGTTTTTACCAGCCATGCACTGGCCAATCATTACAGCGCAGAGGTGTTGCAAAAAGCTGGGCTATCTGCATTGCGGCAAGATGTGTTGGTGGACAATTACCGCGACCGCATTGTATTTCCGGTGCACAACACCAGCGGCAAGGTCATTGGTTTTGGTGCCCGCTTGATCAAAAAAAACGACAAGGCGCCGAAGTACATCAACACGCCGGAAAACGAGCTGTATTTAAAAAGCAAAATTTTATACGGTACTTATTTTGCCCGCCAGGCAATTGATAAAGCCGACGAGTGTTTGCTGGTGGAAGGTTATACCGATGTAGTATCACTGCACCAGGCGGGCATTGAAAACGTAGTGGCCAGTGGTGGTACTTCGCTAACGGTGGACCAGTTGCGGCTGATCAAAAAGTACACAAATAATCTTACGATCATTTACGATGGCGATGCGGCGGGTGTAAAGGCTGCGCTGCGCGGCCTCGACATGGCCCTGGAAGAAAGCCTCAACGTAAAGCTGGTGCTGATTCCGGACGGCGAAGACCCGGACAGTTATGTGCGTAAAGTAGGCATGACCGAGTTCCGCAATTTTATCTTAAACAACAAGCGGGATTTTGTGTTGTTTCAGCTGGAAGTGATGCTGAAAGAAGCAGGCTCGGATGCGCAGAAAAAATCGGAGGTGGTGAACAGCATTGCCGAAACTATTTCCAAAATCGATAAGGCAGAAGACTTTACCAAAGCGCAGGATTACATACGCCAATGCGCACAGATCCTGAATATTGATGAAGGTGGTTTTACCACGCTGGTCAATAAATTTATCCGCAACCGCATATCGCTGCAGGAGGCAAAGATTCCTTTTGACGAAGCAAAAGTACACGAGGAAAATGCCCGCAAGGGAGCCGCAACTGATTTCGACGACAACACGTTTAACCTCCTTTTTAAGGACGACCTGCAGGAGCGGGAAATTGTGCGGGTGCTATTGGAACACGGCACGAAGATGTACGATGATGCGCAAATGGTAGCCGATTTTGTACTCAATGAAATGCCTGAGGATGACTTGTTTGATAATAAAACGGTTTCGGAAGTGCTGCACTTGTTTCGCGAAAAAGTAGCGGCACACCAGCCACCGCCTGATAAGAACTTTTTTATTTACCACCCCAACACGGAGCTGAGTACACTTGCAGTTTCGCTGTTACAATTCAGGCACGAGCAAAGTGATCATTGGAAGAAAAACCTGAGCCAGAAAGCAGGCTACCAGAAGTCCTTATTTCAGCAGGATTATAAATCGTTCATCAACGCGGTGCAACCGGGCAATGAAGAAAAGCTGCAAAGCTTTTTGCTGATCGAAGAAGACAAGTCGATGGACGAAGTGGACTCGGCCGTGAATTATTTAAAGCTGCGCAAAATAAAACGCATGCTGCTGCAAAACCAGGTCGATATGGAAAAGGCCGACATTAATGAACAAATGACCTTGTTCAAAACCCATGTGGCCCTGAAAGAGATGGAAATGGAACTGTCGAAGAAGCTGGGTTCCGTAGTGATCAAATAGGAGTTGATAGTTTATGGTTGATAGTTGATAGTTTTTGTTTTCTGTAAATGAAAAACTACCAACTACTAACTACCAACCATAAACTTTTAACTGTCCGCTACACTACTGCTTGCCGCACTTTTACCAATTGCACCAACAAGTCTTCCAGCAGATCGAGGCGCAGCATATTGGCGCCATCGCTTTTAGCGCAGGAAGGATCGGGGTGGGTTTCAATAAACAAACCATCTGCGCCGGCAGCTAATGCGGCTTTGGCAATGGTACCAATCAGTTGCGGGTTGCCGCCCGTTACGCCAGTGGTTTGGTTGGGCTGTTGCAGGCTGTGCGTACAATCCATCACCACCGGTGCGCCGGTGGCCTGCATCCAGGGAATATTGCGGTAATCAACCACCAAGTCCTGATAGCCGAATGTGGTGCCCCGTTCGGTCAGCATTACTTTATCGTTGCCTGCTTTCCTTATTTTTTCCACTGCAAATTGCATGGATGGGCCGCTTACAAACTGCCCTTTTTTTACGTTTACAATTTTGCCTGTTTCGGCAGCGGCCAACAGCAATTCTGTTTGGCGGCAAAGGAATGCGGGTATTTGCAAAATATCAACGTACTGCGCAGCCAGTGCGGCTTCTGCTTCGGAGTGAATATCGGTGGTGGTAGGCAGGTTAAAATGTTTGCCGGTTTTCTGCACCAGGTCCAATCCCAGCTCGTCGCCGAGGCCGGTGAACGATGACGCCGATGTGCGGTTGGCTTTTTTGTAAGAAGCCTTGAATACATAAGGAATGCCCAGTTTGCGGCAAATGCCCGAAACTTTTTCAGCCACTTCCATCACCAGTTCTTCGCTTTCTACCACGCAGGGGCCGGCAATGAGGAAAAAGTTTTTTTCGTCGTATGATTGGTTTGCAAAAAGTGTTTTCAAAAATGGATTCATGCCGCAAAGGTACAGGAGTTGGATAAGTTGTGGCAGGCGGAAAGTTTTGTGGTAAAACGGCTTTTTTTATTGCAACAAGACCGTGGATAAGGTAGCGATACGCCGCTCCTCACCGGATTGTTTTGGTTAAAAACGGTAGCCAATCGTTTGCACAAACATTAGCGCCAAAACATAGCAAACCGCACCTACATTTGTCCGCACAACCGTTTTCACATGACGAAAGAAAAAATTTTAGTGATTGGTGCCTCCGGCCAGATTGGCGTGGAACTAACACTTGCACTGCGTGCCATTTATGGAAACAACAACGTTATTGCCTCCGACCTGCGCGAAGAAAACAGCCTGCTGCACGGCTCCGGGCCTTATGTGTCGCTGGATGTAATGAACAAGGAAATGCTGCACGTGCAGGTGATCCGCCAGGGCATTACCCAAATTTATTTGCTGGCTGCCATGCTTTCTGCCACCGGCGAAAAAAATCCGGCGCTGGCCTGGCACCTCAACATGCAAAGCCTGCTCAATGTGCTGGATATAGCCCGTGAAGAAAAACTAACCAAGGTGTACTGGCCCTCTTCCATCGCGGTATTTGGCCCTACTTCTCCAAGGCAGCAATGCCCGCAGCAAACCATCATTGAGCCAACCACGGTGTACGGCATCAGCAAATATGCCGGTGAATTTTGGTGCAATTATTATTTCAATAAATACGGTGTGGATGTGCGCTCTATTCGCTACCCGGGTCTTATTTCGTATAAATCAGCACCGGGCGGCGGCACCACCGATTATGCGGTGGATATTTTTCACCAGGCGCTGGAGCATGGCCGCTATACCAGCTACCTCAGCGAGCATACTTACCTGCCCATGATGTACATGCCGGATGCCATCCGTGCAACCATCGAACTTATGGAAGCGCCTGCTGAAAACATCAAGGTCCGCACTTCATACAACCTTTCTTCGATGTCGTTTTCACCGGTCGAAATTGGCGCAGCAATTAAAAAACATTTACCCGAATTTGAACTGGATTTTGCCCCCGATTACCGACAGGCCATTGCAGACTCGTGGCCGCAAAGCATCGACGACTCAGTTGCCCGCAGCGATTGGGGTTGGCAACATCAATACGATCTGCCACTGATGGTGGCTGATATGCTGGAAAACCTGCGTAAGTAATTGTACTGTGTGCATGGTAATGCTAACTACTTAATGGGCTTGCAACTGTCATAGACACCCGGTTTTTCACCTAATTATTGTTGCTGTTCATCGAAAGGTTGCCTGAGGCAACCTTTTTTTTGCCGTTATTTTGTACTGGTTTAATACCAAAGCTGATAATCCGTCCAACACGTATCCCATGATTGAAAGCCATTCAACGTCTATCTCACTATACAAACTGGTCACCAACCTGCAACTGGAAGTAGTGGCTGCCAACACCGAAGTGCAGCAGATGGCTGGCCTGTCGCTGCAGCAAATAATTGGCACACCCATACTGCAGGCGCTTCCTTTATTTGATGCATACCAAACCGAGCGGGTAAAAAATGCATGCGTGCAGCAACCGGGCTACTCGCAAATGTTGGAAGTGCAATGGTCGCACAACGGTGCGATACAGCATTTTACCTGGATGATCTGCGCCATCATGGACAGCGCCGGCGATCCCGAAGGGCTGCAATGGATTGGCGTGGACAGCACACACTGCAAGCAAACCAGCTATGTAAGCAAGGTGCAGCAACTGGTGCTCGATCATATTTCGGATGCGCTGGTGGTACACGATGCACAGATGGCTGTTACTTCGTTTAGTAAAAAAGCGGAACAGGTGTTTGGCCTCGCTGCACACCAGATTTCCGGCCGTAAGCTTTCCGACTATTTTTCCGTACGGCCCACGCCCAACAACATTGAACATACGGTACAGGAAATCAGGCGCACCGGCCAGTGGCAGGGGCCTGTGCAGTGGGTGGGCCATGATGGCAACGAAGTATTTACCTACAGTAATATTTTTGAAGTAAAAGACAACCGCGGCTGTGTTTGCGGTTATGTTTCCATCAACCGCGACCTTACCGATCAATTAAAGCTGCAGCAAAACCATAAGGAGCAGTCTACGGTAAAAACATTGCTCGAAGAGATCATGGACCAGACCGGTGCATTGGCCTGGGCTACCGATGCGGCGGGCAACAAGCGGTACATGAATGCAACGTTTCGCAAAGCATTTAATGTGGGCAATGATGCCGTACCGCGCCGCATGAACGAATTGTTCAATGAAGAAGAAGTTGCGCTGCGCTCCGACGAGAACCGGCGGGTAATTGACGAAGGTATTTCGCTGGACAAGGTGCAGGAGTTTTCACTGCCCGACGGCCGCGAGGTAAAATACCGGATGCATAAATTCCCGGTGCAAACCGGCGAAGGCAGCTTTGCTGCGGGTTTTGCGTTCAACATTACACAAGAAGTGCTGCGCGAAGAAGAACTGCAATACCTGAAGCAGCGCTATGAAAAAGCCGCCAACATATTGGCTGATGTTATTGCTGATTGGGACATTGAAAAAGACCGCATTTGGCGCAGCGATCCTGCATCTGGTATTGAAGTTCACGATGCCAAAGCGCAATGCATCAACGACCGTTATCAGCGCCTGCACCCGGCTGATTTGGAAGGCTTCAAAACCTCGCTGTACAATGCAATAGAATCCGGCGCCGAAACATGGCAAAGCGAATACCGCTACCATTCCGGCAAGGCCGACGGGCGTTTCAAAGTGCTGCACGAACGGGGCGTGTTTTTGCGCAACGAATCGGGCAAAGCAGTGCGCATGATTTCGGTGATACAGGATGTGACCGAAAAGCAGAGGCTGCAGCTCGAACTGGAAGAAAAGAAACGTGCCGTAACGCAGGCAACCATTGCCGGCCAGGAGGCAGAACGTAGCGAGCTGGCCCGCGAACTGCACGACAACGTGGGACAGGTATTGGCCATGTGCAAGCTGTTTGTTGATATTACATCTGATGCGGTGCAACATGAGTACCTCGATAAATGCCGCGACCACCTGCAAAGGGCCATTGCGGAAATCAGGAGTTTGTCGCACAGGCTAAGCCCCGAAACACTATCACGGAAAGGCCTACCCGCAGTTATTGCCGACATGGTGGACAACATCAACCAAACCGGTAAACTGCGCATCCATCATAAAAAATGCACCTGTTTTGAAAACATAGAGCTGCCGCAACAATTGCAGATTGCTGCATTTCGCATTGTGCAGGAGTGCATCAACAACATTTTAAAACATGCACAGGCCACTGAGGCATCCATACATATTTGTGTAAAAGATAACGAACTAAACATTGGCGTAACCGATAATGGCAAAGGATTTGATCCTGCGCGGGTTCAAACGGGTATTGGATTGAAAAACATATACGACCGCATTGAAGTAAACGGTGGTAGCATCGACCTGAAATCCGCACAGGGCAAGGGTTGCAGCATTTCGATAAAAATACCGCTGGTGGCCGAAACTGTTCTGTTTTAATTACATTTTTTTGCTATGGAACGTCCCAACAATCAACCCATACCCGACGCCAGCACCCGGATGCTGACGGACAAATTATCCGACGGGATCATATACACCGATCGCAACTTTGCTATTTTATACCTCAACAAAGCAGCAGAAAATATTTTTGAAGTAACGTTGGATGAAGTGCAGGGTTGGATGGTGGATGATGTGATTGGCTATGAAGGCATCCAGGGGCAAAGCCGCGAACAGATATTTGCTTCGCTGCGTGAAACGAACCAGTGGTGCGGCGAAACATCTGTTATGCAAAAAGGCGGCAAACGCCTGCATCTTCGGTTAAACATAACACTGGCCCGCAACGAAGCCGGCAAAGCAGATCATATTTTGCTGGTTTGCTCCAACCTTACTGTTACCAACGAAGCGCTGGAACTGGTTGGTTTTCTCAATAAAAAAAACGCGGAACTCGAAAGTGCTATCCGTCACTTGAAGCAGGAGGAACTGAAGTTTGAAGCATTCATGAAATATGCGCCGGCTTTTACCTGGATCGTGGATGAAGAAGGCAATCATTTATACGCAAACGACTTTTGGAAAAAGACTTTTGGCATCACCGAGCAGGTCGAAAAGTTCAACTTGTTTGATGTGTTTCCACCCGACATTGCTGCTGAATATTTAAAAAATAACCAACGGGTTTTGCTGGCCAATACTGCCACCGAAAACCTCGAGCCATATGTGTTGCCATCCGGCGAGCGGCGCCTGTGCAAAGTGTACAAATTCCCGATCCAGAATGGCAATGGCCAGATTTGGATTGGCGGCATTGCACTGGATATTACCGATCATGTATCGCGGCAGGAGCAGTTGCAGGAATCGAACGAACGGTTCCGGCAAGTGATTAAAGCTACGTCGGAAGCCATTTGGGACTGGGATGTGGCGGCCGATGAAGTGCACCGGGGCGAAGGATTTCGAAACCTGTTTGGCACCGACCTCGGCACAGCGCCTATGGAAATGCGCAATTCGTTTGTGCACCCCGATGACCGTGAACGCATCCGTGAGTCCCTGCAGGCGGCGCTTGAAAGCGATGCCACCACCTGGCAGGAAGAGTACCGTTTTCTTTGCCTCAACGGCAATTATAAAATCTGTTCCGACCGCGCCAGCATTATTCGCAACCGGAAAGGTCAAGCGATAAGGGTGATTGGCGCCATGCGTGATATTACCGTGCAACGCGAACTGGAATCGGAGTTGCGTCGTAAGGAAAACCATCGCCGCCAGGCCATTTCCAAAGCCGTAATTGATGCACAGGAAAAAGAACGTTTTGAAATTTCATTTGAGTTGCATGAGCAGATCAGCCAAACGCTGACCACCTGCCACCTGTTGCTGCAAGACCTGCATTGCGGCGAAGACCAGGAACGCCTTGAGTTTTGCCGCACGCTGCTCAACCAAAGCATCAACAGCATCCGCAACATCAGCCACCGCATTAACCCAGGGACGCTTGAACTGATTGGGCTGCAGGGATCGCTGGAAAATTTTATTACCATCATTGGTAAAGATTCGCGGCTGGAAATTGACCTGAATACATCGGGGCTTGACCGCAACGCTAATCTGCCGGTGGAACTGCAGCTGGCGGCTTACCGCGTGGTGCAGGAACAGTTGAACAACATCCGCAAACATGCCGAAGCCACGTCGGTTTCCATTCATTTAAAAATGGATGGCGGTAAATTTTCTATCGATATTGAAGACAACGGCAAAGGCTTTGAAGCGCACCGGCAAACCCATGGTCTGGGGCTGGCCAATATGCAGCACCGCGCCGAAATGCACCAGGGCGAAATGTCGATCCAAAGCGTTATGGGCAAAGGCACCCGGCTGCGGGTGGAGTTTCCGTTTGGGCTGGCGGCACGCAGTCATGACAGTTCGCTCAACTAAGGGCTATATTTGCCCCGTTTATGAACCTGCAACAGTTGGAATACATTGTGGCCGTTGACCAGCACCGGCACTTTGCACGGGCAGCAGATAGCTGCTACGTTACTCAGGCAACCCTCAGCATGATGATCCGGAAGTTGGAAGATGAACTCGATGCAGTGATCTTCGACCGGAGCCGCCAACCCGTGGTGCCTACCGATGCTGGCCGCCGCATCATTGAACAGGCAAGGATTGTATTGAAAGAAGCTGCGCTGCTGCGACAGATCAACACGGAAGCTTCAGGCGAGTTGAGCGGGCAGTTGCGCATTGGCATCATTCCCACGCTGGCGCCTTATATTTTGCCTTATTTTCTTTCTTCTTTTTTACAAAAATACAGTGGTGTGCAGGTGCGCATTACTGAACTGAATACCGCACAGATCTCCGAGCAACTGGCGCAGGATAAATTAGACGTAGGCATACTGGCCACGCCATTGCCCAACGAAGGTTTGAAGACCGATCCGCTGTTTTACGAACGTTTTTTTGTGTTTACTTCAAAAGAAGAAAAAACGCTGCGTAAAAAATACGTGGTGCCGCAGGACCTGGACACAGCCCGTATTTGGCTACTGCAGGAGGGCCATTGCCTGCGCAGCCAGATGATGAGTTTGTGCCACCTGAAACGCGACGCCGCCCTGCACAACCTGGAATACGAAGCAGGGTCGATTGAAAGCCTATTGCAGATCGTGGAGATCAATAAAGGACTGACCATCGTGCCCGAGCTGGCCACCGTTTCTTTCGATGGAGAAAAGAAAAAACAGCTCAAAGCTTTTCGGCCACCCGTTCCCGTTAGGGAGATCAGCCTGGTGACTTACCGGCATTTTATCAAAAACCGGTTACTGGCGGCGCTTAAAGCCGAGATCATTGCCGGCGTGATGCCGATATTGGGCAATGCAGCAAAAGACCAGACGGTGATTGGGATTGAGTCGTAGAAGTGGGGTATCAAACTAAAATCTATAAAAAGTTTTCTGTAGATGACTTTGTAAACTATTGTTGTTTACGAGCATAATTTCAAACCGCCTTCAAGTTAGCTTCTTGGAAAACTGGAGCTGTCATGCCGAACTTGTTTCGGCATCTCCTCGATCTTCAAAGTTTCTTACTCGAAGGAGCTGCCGAAACAAGTTCGGCATGACAAAGAACCGAAGTTCATAAGTGCAATCTAATAGGGTGGTTATAAAATATAAAATGCCGAATCATGTTCGGCATTTTATATTTCAGAAATAATCTTTTGCAGAGAAGCTTTACCTCATCACGGTTTTGCCGCTTTTACCCCAAATGCCCGTAACGAATCGTTGTTCACCGCTGCCAGTACCCATTTGCTGTTTCGGCTGTTGATCACGGCAAGGTCTTTCACGTCGCCTTTGATCAGCAAACCAGAACGGGCTGGTTCCACTACCGTAAAAGTTTTGTCCTTATTGCCCGTGAGGAACAGTCCATACGATGCATCATAGCGGCCGGTCATTACCTCGGTCTGGTATTCGTTACCGGCCAGCAGCAGGTCTTTAATGCCATCGCCGTCGATATCGGTGCAAACAATTGCATTCACCGGCGCAAACTGCGCTTGTTGGGGCAGTGCTTTTTTTACAAATTTTCCGCCGCCCATATTTTCAAAAATCGATGACTGCGTTTCCTTGCACACCAACTTTTGGACTTTGTTTTCTTCCACGCCTTTAAATATATCAGCTGGCGTAGCTTCCACGTAATTGGCGTGGCGCAGGTATTTCTTTTTGATCATGGGTACCTGTTCGGCAAAGTGCCCACGGCTCACGCCAGGCCGCAGCGTGGTGCTTCCGTCGGCATCCTTGATGTGGTAGAAAAGCACCGGATCGATGCTGCCGTTGCGGTCGATGTCTGCCGCCATCAGTTGCATCGGTTTGCCGGGCTCAGCGTGGTAAATACAATTGGCACCGAGGTTGCCCGCAACAATATCCAGGTCGCCATCGCCGTCCAGGTCGGTTACGGCCAAAGACCGCCACATGCCTTCGTTATCCTGCAGGCTGGTAAGGGCGGTGGCGTCTTTTAGTGCGCCATTTTCATTGCTAAAAAACAGTACTGGCATCCATTCGCCGGCCACTACCAGGTCGAGGGTGCCGTTGCCGTCATAATCGGCCCAGGCCGCGGCGGTAATCATACCGGCGTTGCGCAGTTTCGGGCAAACTTTATCAGTCACGTCGGTAAAATGGCCACCGTTGTTTTGTAAAATATAGCTGTTCGGCGCCAGGGGAAATTGGCCCGATACACGGCCACCAATGAACAGGTCCTGGTCACCATCACCATCATAATCACCGGCAACCACAGTGCCGGCAATAGTTGTTACCGTCGCCGGAATGGCTGCCGGTTGCGCTGTAAAATTGCCCTTGCCATCGTTGAAATAAAGGCGTGGCTTGTGAAACGGCGATCCATCGGGGTACATCGTTTCGCCATTGGTGATGATGAGATCGAGGTCGGCATCGCCGTCTGCGTCAAAGAGCAGGCAGTCGGCGTCTTCTTCCATTTTAATGCTATCAGTAAAATCGCGGGCTGAAAAACTGCCGTTGGCTTGTTGAAAAAACAATTGCCCCGAAGTATTGTATGCACCGCCAACAAAAAAGTCTTCCAGACCATCGCCGTTCATATCGCCGGTGGTGATGAATGGCCCAAGGCGGGAAAATTTTTGCGGCAGCAAACGCTGCTGGTCAAAATCATTGTGCTGGTTTTCGCGGTGCAGGTACCCAATATTCAATGCGCCATTGGCGGATGCAAACAGCGGCGTTGCTGTAGGTATTCTTTTTTGAAAAGGCAGCGTCGCATCGTTTTGGTGAAGCGTGTATGTTGAATCGGCCTCAAGCTGGCGTAGCACCTGCATCCGGTCGTTCGGCCACACTACTACAACCGAATCTATGCTGGTTGCTTTGCCTAAGCCGAATAACAAGTCGTTATCAACAGTAGAAAAATACCCTTTTACCGGGCTCTGTTCCTGCACCTGCATCTGCCCACCGGAATAAACATAAACGGTACTGCCCAGGCCGTGCAAGTTTGGTTTTACACCGTTCAATTTTAGTTTAAGAAAATGGTTGTTCGCAGGTTGTTCGTTGTTGGCTTTATTGAGCAAAACAAAGGCCTTGCTGTTGATGTTGTTCACGACCAGGTCGAGGTCGCCGTCGTTATCCAAATCGGCATAAGCAGCGCCGTTCGACATGGACTGTTCACCGATGCCGGCGGTTGATGACACATCGGAAAAAGTATAATCGCCGTTGTTTAAAAACAGGTAATTGGGCAGCAGCACATGCTCCAGCGAAGCAAGTTTTTCGCGGATTGCTTTTTGTTTATCCGCCATTGATGAATTGGAGGTATTCAACACTTCGCCACTGAATTCTAAAAAATCACCATTCACAAAATCGCGGCCGATGCCGTTGGTGATGTGCATGTCCTTCCAGCCGTCATTGTTAAAATCTGCTACCAGGACGCTCCAACTCCAATCGGTTGCAGCAATGCCTGCCATTTGCCCGATCTCGCTGAAAAAGGGCATGTCAATTCCTTTTACTTGGTGTGTGCTATTGTTCAGTTGCAGCATATTGCGTACAAACTGTGGATGGTAACCTAGGTTCCGCTCTGCTTCGTAGCGGTTATAATTCATCAGCGAGTACGAAGTTTTTTTACGTTCATTGGTTTCGGGAAGCATGTCCAGCGTCGTAATATCCGGGCGGCCGTCGTTGTTGATGTCGGCGGCATCCACGCCCATGCTGGAGTAGCTGCTGTGTTGCAGCGCTTGTGCTATGCCGTTAGTAAAGGCTCCGTCGCCTTTATTCATCCACAGCACATCGTCCGAAACGAAGTCGTTGGCCACATATATATCCGGCCAGTTGTCGCCGTTTACATCAGTTACTACCACGCCCAGGCCCATGCCATCGTCTTTAATATTTGCAGCAAGCGTTACATCAGTAAAAACCGGGTGGCCGGCGCCGTTAGTATCGCCATCATTGCGGTACAAGCGGTCGTTAGCTGCCGATCGGCCCGTTGTATCTTTCCGGTACAGCGTATTTGCATTGGGCCCGTTCAGCATGTAGTTGGCGAGGTACATATCCAGGTCACCGTCTTTATCATAATCAAAAAAAGTTGCCTGCGAAGAATAGCTGCTGTCGGCAAGGCCATAAGCCGCAGCCTGCTCTTTAAATGTTCCATCGGCCTGGTTGATGAATAACAGATTGGCCGTGCGGTTGATCAAGTTTGAGCCGTATGAACAAACATAGATATCGTCGTAACCATCGCTGTTGATGTCCACTACGCTTACGCCGGTTGCCCAGATATTTGTTTGTACACCGGCTTTTTCAGTCACGTCTTCAAACTGGTTATTGCCCTTGTTGAGGTACATGCGGCTGCTTACCTGATTACCGGTAAAATAAATGTCCTTCAACCCATCGTTGTTAAAATCGCCAATGCCTACGCCGCCGCCCATGTAGCCAAACTCGTTGATGAACGATTTAGTGGAATCCGTTTCTTCAATGGTATTGGTAAAATGAATACCGGTTTGTGCTGCATCCAACGAGGTAAACATGGTTTGCTTTTCCCCTTTTTCCGAACAGCCGGTAACCAGCATTTGAAAAAAGATGAAAAATGAACAAAGCCGGATGGATGAAAGGAGTGGAGTAGTGGCGCTCATAAACTAGGTATTGCTAAACGGGTAACCGGTAATGTTGTATGCTTAAAGAGGCTGTCTTGCAGGTAGCAAGCAGCCTCTTTAAAATTATGGAATAATGATGCTTATCGCAGCAATGGGTTGGCCGCAATTTCCGCCGCCGGAATGGGCAGTAGGTCTTGCTGGCCGGGGCGTGGATCTGGCATGATCGAAGGATAATATCCTTTTTTGCGCCAGCGCAAAATGTCGATGTTATTCAGCGACTCGATGGCCAGTTCAACCATTCTTTCACGCATAACGGCGCGGATAGCCTGCTCTTTGTTAGCCGCCGTCACCGCTGGCATGTTTACACCTGGACGGCTACGCACCTGGTTGATGTAACCGGCAGCAGCGCCAAAGTTGCCCAGTTCTGCTTCGCATTCGGCCAGTAGCAGCAGCACATCGGCGTAGCGAATGAGGCGGTGATTGATGCCACCTGGGTGGAATCCGTTGTCATCCCAATCGTAAATGGAGTACTTGCGGAAAATTCTTTTCAGCCGTACGCCATTGCGGGTGCTTTGGGCAACGTTCAAGTCGGCATCAGTAAGCTGGCGGCCCGGGCGGGTTCCTTCAAAGGTCAGGATGCGGTCGCCCAATTCATAAATGGTGAATTTGTAACGGGGGTCGTTAGCTTCAAACTGGCTCAGGAGCAGGTTCGAAGGAATCACGTTACCCCAGGTCATGCCGTAGTCCTGGTTGCGTACAGTGCTCACCGGCTGCGAAATGCCTTCGCCATTATAACCCCAGTTGAAGTTGTTGTCGCCTTTGTCGGTAAACGCCACTTCAAAAATGGATTCGGCGTTGAATTCATGACCATCGGCCACTTTGTTGCTGTTGGAAATTACATCGCCGTCGAAGTTGTGCAGGAACGGTACCAGCGAGTAGCGGCCCGAGTTCACCACTTTCAGGAATGCTTCTTTAGCGCCGGCATAATCGGCCTGCTGCAATTTGGCCTTGCCCATGATCGCATTGGCAGTGCCGCTGGTTACACGTCCGGGTTGTGCGGGAACAGCGGGCAGTTTTTGCGCAGCTTCCGTCAGGTCGGTGTAGATCAGGTTGTAAATATCGGCCACCGGCGATTTTCCTTTGTAATCGCTAGGCGAGTTGATGGGTTCAGTGTAAAGCGGCACTTCACCCCACTGCGATACCAGTTCGAAATAAGCCCAGGCACGCAGCAGTTTTGCTTCGCCCACCAGTTGGTCGCGCAGCGTGGTGTTGTCGGTTACGCCTGGTGCTTTGGAAACCACCAGGTTGGCGCGGTTGATCATTTGGTAGCAACCGTTCCATACGTTGCCCAAAACCGAGTTGGAAGGAGCGCCGTTGGTTTGCTCCAGCAGTTCGGCCCTGGGGGCTTCCAGTTGCGGGCCGCCCGAGGCTGCCTCAGCGCCGCGCATATCGTGCAGGAAGAAGTATTCGCGGGCTACCATTGAGCCGGAGCGCAGGGTTGAGTAAATGGCGTTTACGCCGTTCTGCAGTTCTACTGCGTTGGTAAAATAGCTTTCTGTTGTAGGGTTGTTACCGTCAAGCACATCAAGCTTGTCCTCGCAGGCAAGTATGCCCGTTGCCAGGATCAGGCCTGTTGCCAAAATTTTATTAATCGATCGTTTCATAAAAAAATCATTTGTTGTTCAACCAGTGTTGAAATTTATTGCCTTAGAAATTCACTTGCACACCAACCTGGTAGCTCTTAGGCTGCGGGTACACGGCAAAGTCGATACCGTTGGTGAGTGAAGAACCAGGTGTTCTGTTGCCCACTTCAGGATCGTAGCCCGAGTACTTGGTGAAGGTCAAAAGGTTCTGTGCCGATACATACACCCGGAAATTGCTCACAACACCTTTGGTGATGTTTTGCAAAGCAGCATTAGGAATGTTGTAGGCCAGGATCACGTTTTTCAGGCGCAGGTACGAACCATCTTCTAGGAAACGGGTTGATGGCCGTGAGTTCTGATTGGGATCGCTGGATGCAGCACGTGGAATATCAGTGTTGGTGTTGTTGGGCGTCCATGCACGCAGTACCTGTGTACCAGCGTTGAAGAAGCGCACCATACCTTCAGTGATCACACGGGTTGCGTTGAAAATCTTGTTGCCTTGTACGCCCTGGAAAAATACCGATAGGTCGAAGTTGTGGTAGTTGGCGCCCAGGTTCACTGCGTAGGTATATTTTGGCAAAAAGCTACCCAGGAACTCGCGGTCGTTTACATCAATCACGCCGTCTTTGTTCAGGTCGCGGAACTTCAGGTCGCCAGGCGCTGTTCCGTCGCGCTGCTTGGCGTGGGCTGAAACTTCAGCAGCGTTTTGGAAAATACCGTCCACTACATAGCCATAGAACGATTGAATGGCCTGTCCAACTTCTGTGCGGGTAATGTTTTCTGCACCAAAGTCGTTGTCGGCGCCGGCTTCAATGTTGGTAACGCCATCAGCAAGACGGGTTACTTTGTTGCGGATGGCAGCAAAGTTGGCGCTTGCATTCCAGCGGAAATCACCCACGCGGTCGTTATAACCCAGTTGCAATTCCACACCGCTGTTGGTCATGGCACCTACGTTCTGAGATACGGAGCTGGTGATGAATCCAAGAGATGGCGGCAGGGGCACGCTCAGGATCAGGTTGTCGGTTTTACGATTGAAGTATTCGGCAGACAGGGTAAACTTGTTGTTCACCAGGCCCAGGTCCAAACCAACGTTCATTTGCTTGGTTGTTTCCCATTCCAGTTCGCGGTTGCCCAGGCGCTGGATGGAAGATGCCGGACCGGCAGTGAGGCTGTTGCCAAAAGGATAAATGGCGCTGTTGGCCGACACGGTCACCTGCCATGGCGTGTAACCAAGCACGGTTCCGTTCATACCCGTAATGCCATAACCAGCTCTTACTTTCAACTCGGAAATCTTCGGCATGTTCTGCATAAAGTTTTCCTGGTCGATGCGCCAGCCGATCGAGGCCGAAGGGAAGGTTGCCCATTTGTTACCCGGCGCCCATACCGACAAACCGTCGCGGCGAATGGCTGCGCTAACCAGGTACTTGTTGCGGAAATTGTAGTTTACCCGACCCAACACTGACATCAGCATGTTTTCGTTGAACAGGGACTGAACAAACACGTTGCTGGCATTGTTCAGCGTCTTCAGGTCGTTAGAGGCCTGCTGGCCGCTGGTGTTTTCGTTGCGCACCTTTTGACCCTGCTGCTCGTAAACAGCGATGGCATTGATCTGGTGGTCGCCAAAGGTTTTGTCAAATGATAGCTGCTCGGTAAACAGCAGTACCCTCGATGATGTGCGGTTGTTGGTAATGGTAGCCACCGTTGCACTGGAGCCGTTGATCGTACCGTTGTTGTTGAAAATAGGCGAGAAGCGGTAGTCCAGTGTGTTGGCATAATCAATACCAAAAGTGGAACGGAACTTCAGCCATGGGGCAAAGGCTACTTCAAGGTAAGCGGTACCGAGGATTTTCGCTGTGCTGCGGTTACCGGGGTTTTTCAAAGTGGCGTCTTCTACCGGGTTGGTGGGGTCACCGCCGTCAAGTACAGCGTTTACACCGCGGAAGCCGCCATTGGATGTTGGATCGTACACAGGCATGTGGGGCATATTGCGAATTACGTTCACGAGGTTGGAACGTGCCTGGCCTTCGTTGTTGTCGTAGGCCTGATCGGCGGAGGCAGCATACAGGTTTTGACCGAATGTAAAGATCCGGCTGATGTTATGCTCCGAGTTAATGCGGAAATTATAACGGCGGTAAGCAACAGTAGGAGCGGTGCCCTGCTGATCCATAAAACCGGCCGAAGCATAAAAGCGGGAAATGCCATTACCGCCACCAACGCCAATGTTGTGCTGAGTCATGTTGCCTCTTTTGAAATAGGCATCCTGCCAGTCGGTATTGGTTTGGCCATAGGTTTGGCTGGCGCCGGGGTAAATGGGTTTGTCCACTTCCGGTGCCAGCAGGCGTCCGGGCAGGCTGCCGCGGTAGGCTTGGGCATATTGTTTAAAACCTTCGGCATCCAGCAGGTCGAGGCGGCTGGTTACCTCTTGTACACCATAATAAGAATCAAGGCTGACCTGCACTTTGCCGTCCCTTCTGCCTTTTTTGGTGGTGATCATGATCACACCATTGGTGGCGCGGGAACCGTAAATAGCAGCAGCAGATGCATCTTTCAATACGTCCACCGACTCAATGTCGCGGGTGTCAATGGTGGAAAGGTCGCCAGTGGGGAAGCCATCCACTACATACAGCGGATCGGAAGCGTAAGAAATAGAGCTGATACCGCGGATGCGTACAATGGGCTGGTTGCCCGGGGCACCGTTGTTGGTTACCTGCACACCTGCCACGCGGCCCTGGAGGGCTTGCGAGATGTTGGGCACCGGCAGCTCGGCTACCGTTTTACCACTTACATTGGCAATGGCGCCGGTAACGTTGGCGCGGCGCTGGGTACCGTAACCTACTACCACCACCTGTTCCATTTGCGTGGCCATGCCTTCCATATTAATATTAATGGAAGTGCGGTTGTCGATGGCAATTTCCTGCGGGGCGTAACCCACAGCCGAGATCACCAGCGTTGCGGTGGGGGCCGCAGTGATGCTGAAATTACCGTTGGCATCCGTTTGGGTACCTACGTTGGTACCTTTTACCTGCACCGAGGCGCCGGCTACGGCGGTGTCGCCAGCCATTACGCGGCCCTGAACGGTACCCTGTGCAAAAACTAATTGGGAACTGAAAAGCATGAGGAACATAAGAAGGACGTTCCTTGCTTTTTGGTGCCTGGGCACCCGAAAAAGCGAATCGATCCAAAAGGGTAAGCAAGATCGCATAATCCTGTGGTTTTGTTTTGAGAAATAGAAGTGAGCGCAAAAAGTTTATAGGTGTTCAAAAAGGAGTGTGGGTTTTTTAAACACTTTGGTTTGGTTGCATGGCAGCAAAATGTAAATCAGCAATCGTGTATCTAGTTGACCTTAAGCAAGCAAGCGAATGTATTTATTAGTTGACAAAATTTCCAAAGGTGTAAACATTCGTTCTATAAGCATCAACAAATGATGCATAATGTCCATTTATCAATGGCGTATCAGCGTTTTCAGAATTGTTTACTTAAATGGATCAATGACGCTGCGCTGGCGACTGGAACTGCGGTTCATATGTTGCTGTTTAAACAACATATCTGGGCATCAGGCTTTGTGTAAGCGGTACACGCCACTTATTTTTTGGCATTCGAATCAATAGCAACAACAATCATTTTTCAGTGCTCAACAGGAAACGGGCAGGCGCAATCAATGAGGGTCTTTGGGATTGAGCAAAAGGCAATATAAATGTAGTGAATTAAAATCGACTTGTGCAATCGGTTGCATAATTTTTTTTCAATTATATTGAACTGGCTCTTGCAATTGGATCTGTGCCAGGTAACACGGTTATTCCCGGTAACGCACAACCGAAATTCTAGATTAGCGGTAAAATGTTTTGCAATGTTGGTTAAAAGAAATGGTTGTAAATCTTAAACAAAGTCGTGGCCTTTATCTCATCAATAAACCCGCCCAATCAATTGGTGATCGACGATCATTTTCTTTATAGCCTGCGGGTTGATAGTCGCTTGTTTTCGGTACACAATCTTTCCGCCCGGCTCCACCAAAATGGTGTACGGCAGTGCGCCGCCCCATTGCGGGTCGATGGCTTCGATGAGCTTGTATTTATCGTCGTGGTTAAAAATGTAGTTTTTGTTGGAAGCGCCTTTTTCTTTTAAAAACTTCAGGGCTTTGTCTCGCTTCTCCGGACTGTCGGCCGAAACCGAAATAAATTCAAAATCGCGGCCGCGGTACATTCGGTTGATGGCCACAAAATCAGGAAACTCAATCACACAAGGTCCACACCAGGTTGCCCATACATTAATAAGGCGCAGTTTGTCGCCCTTATTCTCCAGTAGTTCTTTTACGCCGGCTTCATCAATGCCTTCCAGCGCCACCGGTTCTTTCATCCATTGCTCCATGGCTTTTTTATTGCCTTCTTCTTTTTCAGCCCATTTTACGGAGCAGCCAAAAACCTTGGTGGCCGCCACCGGCACTGCCGAACCCTGCAGCAGTGCATCCAGTGCATTGCGGGCATCGTGGGTATTAGGCTTTTTGGCCGGGTTTTCTACGTCGTCGATGCGGCCCTGGTAGCGCAGCTTTCGGTCGGCATCAAAAATAAACACATGCGGCGTGGCCACCGGCCCATAGGCCAAGCTCATTGCCTGCGTATCGCCATCGTAGAGGTAGGGAAAATTGAAGCTTTTTTCCTTTGCCCTTATTTTCATTTCGGCGTAGGAATCGTTTAGGTCGGAATAGCCCAGCTCATCAAGCCGTACCGCTTTGGGATCGTTGGGCGAAACTGCAACGAGTGCAACGCCTTTCGCAGCATAATCTTTGGCGAGTTGAATCAGCCGCTCTTCGTACGCCTGTGCGGTAGGACAGTGGTTGCAGGTAAAAACCAACGCCAGGATTTTCGCGCCTTTGAATGACTGTAGTGTGTAGGTTTTTCCGTCGGTGCCTTTTAATGAAAATGGTGGTGCACTGCTGCCAATGGCCAGCGTTTTGGGCTGGTCGCCCGGCATTGAAAATGCAGCAAGCGTTGTAGCTGTACAGAGCAGCAGCAACAGGAATTGTTTTCTGAACATATGGCAACAATTGGCACAATTAAGTTCGGGAATTTTTTGCCAAAAAGACAAATGGAAGCAGCCGGATGTAAAAACGGGTATTTCAGCTTTTATCAAAAACATTCAACGCAGCTAAAAAGTCTTCGGCTTTTCCGGTTCATAAAAAAAGCGGACGGACGCACTTCTTTGCGTGGTGCTTTTTAAAAACAATTTGTAGCGGGCGAAACTGGTGGTTACAATCAGCAGCGCAGTGTTGGGTGGAATCGATCCCAGGTTTTCGGCTTTCATCACCACTTCCTGGATCTCTTTTGTCGGCTCCATCCGGATGTTGAGTGTCAGCGGCTTTAGGCCCAGCTTCTCGTGGCTCAACACTGTTTTGTTATTGACCAACACTGAAATGCTGTCGTCGTCAATTTCGCCATTGTCGTAAAAATCCAACCGGATGTTGCCGGTGTCCACGCCAATTTCCTGTATGCCTTCAAACGCCGACTCCACCTGCCGGCTGAGGGTGATGTGGCCCGGTTGGCAGGCTGCGCCGGTATTGAGGACCCGGCCGGTCCAGTCGCCGCTGAGGGTTTCGCCGTTATTGGGCGCATACCAAAGGTCATAAGTTTTCACGCAGGGCGTGCAATCTTCCGGGATGTGAAAGGCAAGGATGGCCTGCTCGTGAACCGTGATGCTTTTGGTGCGGGGATGGTACACACCTTCAAAGGCCTTTTTTACATAATTGCGGGTGTCGGAATAATGGTAGCAAACGCCGGTTACTTTTTCGCCCACAATTTTGATCTGCAACTCCAGGTGATATTCGGGGAAACAGCCGCCCGGTGCCTGTGTCATGGTGCCTTTCCAGATGCCGCCCAATTCCTGTGCCTTGGGCACAAAAAATAGCAACAGGGTGAGCAGCAGGAGTGGAGCATGTTTAAGCACCCGGGCAATCTAATTTTTTTCAGCTGCTTGACGGTAAAAATTTTATGAGCGGTAGGGTGGAGTCGGAAGTCCGATGTCCGATGTCAGAAGACGTGGCCGCGAGTCGATGGGCCCAAGTATTGCAAAAACACAGTTGAGGGTTTTTGTTTTTGTAAAACGAAAAAGCGTGTACCGGTCAGAGTACACGCTTTTCTATTATTTAAATACATTGTATCGATTTGCACAAAAATCGTAAATCGAAAATCGTCAATCCGAAATTCCTAATCTCCGCCTTCATACCTAAACCGCACCATCGCATTTTTTTGCTCGGTGGACGTGATGCGCACCTGGTAGCGACGGTCTCCATCCTGCACTACCATCAGCGAAGTGTTGGGTGGTATGCGGCCCAGGTTTTCGGCCACCAGCACCAGTACATGATCCGGGTTTTGCGGATCCATTTTTAAATTAATGATCAGTGGCGCTGCAGTGAGGCGCTTTTGCGACAGCACTAATTTATTATCCAGGTAAACAGAAATGGTATCGTCGTCAATTTCACCGTTGTCGTATAACCGCACTGTAATTTCCTGTTCCTTCACCGTTAGCGTTTGTACGAGGTCGTTAGTACGGTTGCGGGTAGCAGGCGGCGGTGTAAACTTCGGAGCCGGTGGTGTGGCCACTTTCGGTTGCTCTTGTTTAGCCACCGGCGGCTGCACCGTGCGGCTTACGGTATCGCGTTTGGGCGTAGGTGCGGGCTTGGGTTGAGTGGTTGGTTTCTTTGCTACCGGCGGCGTTGTTGCAGGCTTGGTCGTTGCCGGTTTTGTTGGCGTGGTAGTCTTTGGTTTAGCAGCAATATTCGGTTTGTCGATGGCCGGGTTGGTGCGTAAAAAAGGTTCTACATAAAAATCCGACGTTGTTACTTTTCGCAGGTACACGGTTCCGCCACCACAGCCTGCGCCTTTCACCGCGCCTTCTTCCTTGCTTGTTTTTTCGTACTTGCTGGTGTAGGTACCTTCCAAAAATTCTTCGTTGCCCGAGCGGCTGTATTCCAGAATACATTTCATGATACAGGCCACCGACGCTTCGGACATGCGCAGTTCCACCGTCTTTATTTCCTGCAGCACAAACTTTTTGGTAGCCGGGCTGTATGTGCCGGTAAGCGTGGCTTTTCCATAAAAAATAGTAGTAAGGTAAGAGTATGAAACACCCGTCACTGCCCGCTGCGGGTTTTGCTTGATCTGGATTTCAAACTTGTACTGGTCAAAACCTTCCGAAACAAAATAACCCCTCCAGATGCCGGAAAGGTTCTGCGCATGCAGGCTTCCGCCCGCTAATAAAAAGAGGAACAACAACAATCTTACGACACCAAACTTCATAACCGGGTGAAATTAGGAATTCAAAGATGAGCCGATTGGTGCAATGTGGCAAGGCTTTGTTAAATTCGCACCGCTATAAATCAACAAAACAACATGATTGAAATAAAATTTCCGGATGGAGCGGTACGGCAATACGAGGCGGGCATCACCGCTTTGGATGTTGCCAAATCAATCTCGGAAGGATTGGCCCGTAAAGTTTTGGCAGCCGAAGTGGATGGCGAAGTGTGGGATGCAACAAGACCTATCAATAAGGATGCTGCACTGAAATTACTCACCTGGGAAGACAAGGGCGGACAAAATACATTTTGGCATTCCTCGGCGCACCTTATGGCCGAAGCCATCGAGGCGCAATTTCCAGGTGTGAAATTCTGGGTAGGTCCGCCAGTGGAAAATGGTTTTTATTATGATGTGGACCTTGGCGACCGGCAAATGCATGAAGACGACCTTCGGGCCATTGAAAAGCGGATGAATGAACTAGCCAAGAAGAACAATCCGTTTGTGCGCCAGCCCATCGCCAAAGCCGAAGCCGTAGCGTATTTCGAAGAAAAAGGTGATGAGTACAAACTGGACCTGCTGCAAAACCTGCAGGACGGCGAGATCACTTTTTATACGCAAGGCGGCTTTACCGATCTGTGCCGCGGCCCGCATATTCCGCATACCGGTTTTATCAAAGCCATCAAGCTTACCAATATTGCCGGCGCATACTGGAAAGGCAACGAGCAAAATAAAATGCTGACCCGTATTTACGGTGTTACTTTCCCGGCACAAAAACAGCTCGACGAATACCTGCACATGCTGGAGGAAGCCAAGAAACGCGACCACCGCAAGCTGGGTAAAGAGCTGAGCATTTACACCACCAACGATGATGTGGGCCAAGGCCTGATCATGTGGATGCCCAACGGAACGGTGATCATTGAGGAACTGGAAAAGCTTGCGAAAGAGACCGAAAATGAAGCAGGCTATAAGCGGGTAGTTACGCCACATATTGCCAAGGAAAGCATGTACCTCACCAGTGGGCACCTGCCGTACTATGCCGAAAGCATGTTTCCGCCCATGGAAATGGACGGGGAGAAGTATTACCTCAAGGCAATGAACTGCCCGCACCACCACAAAATTTTTGATGCGGAGCCCAAAAGCTACCGCGACATGCCCTACCGCATTGCGGAATACGGCACTTGTTACCGCTACGAGCAAAGCGGCGAATTGTTTGGCCTGATGCGGGTACGCTGCCTGCACATGAACGATGCGCATATCTATTGCACCAAGGAACAGTTTGCGGAAGAGTTCAAGGCGGTAAACGAAATGTACCTGAAGTACTTCGAGATATTTGGCATTGAAAAATACGTGATGCGCCTGTCGCTGCACGACCCGGCCAAACTGGGACAGAAATACATCAACGAGCCGGAGCTGTGGATAGAAACCGAAAACATGGTGCGGGAAGTGCTCCGTGAAACCGGGACACCGTTTGTAGAAGTGCCGGATGAAGGCGCTTTCTACGGTCCGAAAATTGACGTGCAAATATGGAGTGTGATCGGCCGTGAGTTTACCCTGGCCACCAACCAGGTAGATTTTGCGCAGGGCCGTCGCTTCAAGCTGCAGTTTACCAATCAAAATAACGAGGCAGAAACCCCACTGATTATTCACCGGGCGCCGCTGGGTACCCACGAACGGTTCATCGGGTTTTTGCTGGAGCATTTTGCGGGTAAATTCCCAACTTGGCTGGCGCCACTGCAGGTAAAGATTTTGCCCATTTCCGACAAGTTCATGGATTATGCTAAATCGCTGTTGGCCCAACTGAAAAAGTGGGATATTCGTGCGGAAATTGACGAACGCAACGAAAAGATCGGTAAGAAAATACGCGACACTGAACTGATGAAAGTGCCGTACATGCTGGTTATTGGCGAAAAGGAACAAGCCGAAGGCAAGGTGGCGATCCGCCGCCAGGGCAAAGGCGATGTGGGCACAGAAGACGTGGCGGTATTTATCGACAAACTAAAACAGGAAATTTCGGAACGTAGTAGATTTTAATATCGGAGCGTCAAAAGTAAAAAGCTGAAAAAAGACCGATCCTTTTTACGACTTATTAGTTTTTACTTTTGACTTTCTTTATTTTCGGCAGAACAATAACAAAAAAAAGAACTGTTACCCATTCCGCTGGCTGCCGGCGGCGGCGCGGTAAACAAACATTATGGCATTACCTAACAGAGGCGTCAACAAAGGCGGGTTCCGCGGTCGGGGCCCTATCCGCAGAGAAGCGGAGCACCGCATTAACCACCACATCCGCGTACCGCAGGTGCGCCTGGTGGGCGACAATGTAACCGTGGGTGTTTACCCCACACAAGAGGCCATGCGCATGGCGCAGGCACAGGAACTTGATCTGGTGGAGATCTCTCCACAGGCCGACCCTCCGGTGTGTAAGATCATCGACTACAACAAGTTTTTATACGATAAGAAGAAGAAGGAAAAGGAAATGAAGGCCAAAGCGAAAACTTCAGAAATGAAGGAAATCCGCTTTACGCCCAACACCGATGACCACGACTTCGACTTCAAGGCAAAGCACGCCGAAAGCTTTTTGAAAGAAGGCAACAAGGTAAAAGCATACGTGCAGTTTAAAGGCCGCGCCATCATGTTTAAAGACCGTGGCGAACTGTTACTCCTGAAGTTTGCGGAACGCCTGGCTGAATTTGGTACGCTGGAAAGCATGCCCAAACTGGAAGGCAAACGCATGCTGGCCATCTTTACCCCCAAGGCCAAGAAAAAGCCCGAGGGAAAAGAGAAGGCAGCGCCCCAGGCTTAACGCAATCAATAGCTTATAACTTGTAGCGATATTGCATTGCTACAAGTTCAATAAAAAACCCGCAGTGTTTCATACTGCGGGTTTTGTTGTTCTATTTTAATTGGCTTTGCGCCATTGCCACGGCGGCGTGGGGCTGGGCCGCGACCACAAGCCCAGTTTTTTGCTACGGGCTTCCTGCTCCAGTTGGTCCCATTTCTGGTTTTTGTCAAATGCTTTGTAGTGCCAGGCCAACCCGCTGCGGAGCATTTCCTCGTTCAGGTTTAAGCCATCATCGCGGTGGGCAATGCCTACTGTGCGGCCGTACCGGTCGGTATCTTTAACTTCAATGGAAATGGTGTGGCCCGTGGTTAGTTCTTGCATTTTGCTGCGCGAAACATTGCCGAAATCCTGCTGTCGTTCCGGTGCATCAACGCCGTATAACCGCACTTTCAGTTGCTTGTTTCCCGCGACTAGTAATGTAAACGTATCACCATCGGCCAGCCGCACCACAAGCCCCGATGTGGCACTGGTTTTTATCTCCGGCTGGTCAGCGTTTTGGCAACCCAACAGCAGCATCAGTGCGCCAAATACCCAAATCAATCTTCTGCTCCCGGTAAACATCATGTTGTAAAATTAGGCATACCAATTCAGGTATTATTTAGTGGTCGTGGCTGATTCTTATTTTGCAAGTAAAACAATATTGCCGTACGCAATGAATCATTCATATCAGGTTTACATTAACTGTATTTAAACCAAAAAAACAGATCAGCAAATAACACATCGATATTGCCGAAAAGCAAAAATCCGATTGTCTTTTTTGTGCTATTCTTGCGTACCTTAAATCCAAATCAGCCGTATGAGTCAGCAGGAACAATTTGCAGCCGCCATCAATAAAGGATACCAGTTTTCGGGGCCGAAAATTTTATTGGGACAAGCCATTCTTGATGGCGTGCCGGTGGCCAACACGCCTGTGTATGTGCCGCTCAAAACCATGAACCGGCACGGGCTGATTGCTGGAGCAACGGGTACGGGTAAAACAAAAACATTGCAGGTCATTGCAGAAGGCCTTTCGGATGCATCCGTGCCGGTGTTGCTGCTTGATATCAAAGGCGACCTAAGCGGCATTGCTGCGCCGGGCGTTGCCGGCTCCAAAGCCGCAGAACGAGCCACTGCATTGGGTATTGACTATACGCCACAGGCATATCCTGTCGAATTGCTTACGCTCAGCAACAACAAACCCGGTGTTCGTTTGCGGGCCACCGTTAGTGAGTTTGGCCCGGTGTTGCTGTCCAAAATTTTAGGACTTAACGACACGCAGGGCGGCATTGTGGCCCTCATTTTTAAATACTGCGATGACAATAGTTTGCCACTGCTCGACCTGAAAGATTTTGTGCGGGTGCTGCAGTTTGCCAGCAGCGAAGGCAAGGAAGAACTGGAAAAGCAATACGGTAAAATTTCCACCACATCCACCGGCACCATTTTGCGCAAAGTGATTGAACTGCAGCAGCAGGGCGCAGACGCATTTTTTGGCGAACGCAGTTTTGATGTGGACGACCTGATGCGCATTGCCCCGGATGGCCGCGGCATTATTTCCATTTTGCGGGTAACCGAGCTGCAGGACCGGCCTAAAATGTTCTCCACTTTTATGCTGCAGTTGCTGGCCGAACTCTACGCGTCGGCACCGGAAGAAGGCGATATGGATCAACCCAAATTGATCTTGTTTATTGACGAAGCACACCTCATTTTTAATGAAGCATCCGAGGTGTTGCTTGACCAGATTGAAACGGTAATTAAATTAATCCGCTCCAAAGGCATCGGTATATTTTTCTGTACGCAAAATCCGATGGACATTCCGGCATCGGTACTGGGCCAGTTGGGCATGAAAGTGCAGCATGCCCTGCGGGCTTTTACAGCGGCCGATCGCAAGGTGATCAAGCAGGCTGCAGAAAACTATCCCGAAACCAGTTTTTACAAAACCGACGAACTCCTGACGCAGCTGGGTATTGGTGAAGCTTTTGTAACGCTGCTCAATGAGAAAGGCATTCCCACACCGCTGGTGCATACCATGCTGGTGCCGCCGCGCAGCCGCATGGATGTGCTCACCGATTTCGAAGTGACCCAGCAGGTACAGCAGTCAAAAATTGCTGCGAAATACAACGCAGAAGTAGATTCGGAAAGTGCCTATGAAATACTGAACCGCAAGCTGGAAGCGGCACAAAAACGCGCAGCGGAAATTGAGGAGCTGGAAGCTGCCGCAAAAGCAGAAAAGACAGCTGCCAAGCGGGCACCAAAAGAAGAAAGCTGGATGGACAACCCGATGGTAAAAAGTGCTGGCCGCACCGCAGCCACTATGATCACCCGCACACTGCTGGGTGTATTGGGCTTTGGCGGCAGCCGTCGTAAAAAGGGCTTCTTTTAATGGGCGATGTTCAAAAATTTTTTTACAAGAAATAGATTGAAGCATGTTCATTTTTAGATGAATGACTGCTGTTTGTTTGATCACGTCATTTTGAATTTACCGGATGGATATTGAAGATTTGCGCAGCATTTGCCTACAATTGCGACACACCGAAGAATCGATCAAATGGGGCAACGATTTGGTGTTTACCATTGGCGCAAAAATGTATTGCATTGCAGGCATGGATCACCCGCTGCAATTTTCCCTAAAAGTGCCTGCCGAAAGTTTTGACGAATGGTGTGCCCGGCCCGGCGTGCAGCCTGCGCCGTACCTGGCCCGTGCAAGCTGGATTCTATTGCAGCAACCCCAAAACTTTTCACTGGACGAGATCAAACAATTAGTTGCAGAAAGTTATCATCTTGTTGCTGCAAAACTCACTAAAAAGCAAAAGGCAGAATTGGGCATTTGATATTATTTGCTGCAACATGAAGACAGTGCAACAGTTGCGCATGCTGCCAAAATACAGCACCTTTGCGCCTCACTATGGACGCAAAAACCAACAGCAAAGCGGCCCTCCGTTTTATCTTTTTTACCCTGCTTATTGATGTTACCGGCCTGGGCCTCATCATACCGGTCATTCCCAAACTGATTGAGCAACTCACTGGCGGCAACGTCAGCGCTTCGTCGCAATGGGGCGGCTGGCTTACGTTTGCGTACGCCATCATGCAGTTTATTTTTGCGCCGGTGCTGGGCAACCTGAGCGACAAATACGGCCGCCGGCCCATCTTGTTGGCGTCGCTTTTGGGTTTTGGCGTTGATTATCTTTTTGTAGCCTTTGCACCCACCATTGCATGGTTGTTTGTTGGTAGGCTGGTGGCAGGCGTTACCGGCGCCTCGTTTACCACCGCATCGGCATACATTGCCGATATCAGCACGCCGCAAAACAGGGCGCAAAATTTTGGCCTCATTGGCGCCGCATTCGGGTTGGGTTTTATCATCGGGCCGGTGGTTGGTGGGCTGCTGGGTTCTTACGGTACCCGGGTGCCGTTTTTAGTGGCAGCTGCGCTTTGTTTGCTCAATGCACTGTATGGATATTTTATTTTGCCCGAATCACTGCCGAAAGATCAGCGCCGGCCGTTCGAATGGCGCCGCGCCAATCCGTTGGGTTCCCTCATGCACCTGAAAAAATACCCAGGCATTAGTGGACTGATCGGTTCGCTTATTTTAATCTATATCGCGGGCCATGCCATTCAAAGCAACTGGACCTTTTTTACCATTGAAAAATTTGGCTGGACGGAACGCCTGATCGGCATTTCGCTGGGCGCTTTTGGTTTGCTCATTGCGCTGGTGCAGGGCGGTTTAATCCGCTTTGTGCAGCCGCGGCTCGGCAATGACCGCAGTGTATTTGTAGGCCTGGCCATGTATACTATTGGTCTGGTGCTGTTTGCTTTTGCATCACAAAGCTGGATGCTGTTTGCATTCATGGTGCCTTATTGTTTGGGCGGTATTGCAGGCCCGGCGTTGCAGGCCATTATCTCGGGGCATGTGCCGCCCAATGAACAGGGCGAATTGCAGGGTGCACTTACTTCGCTGATCAGCGCTACCTCCATCGTTGGCCCGCCCATGATGACCAACTTGTTTGCTTATTTTACCAAACCGGGTGCGCCTATACATTTTTCGGGTGCGCCGTTCCTGTTTGCTGCCGTGCTGATGTTGAGCAGCACCGTTTTGGCTTATGCCTTTTTAAAAAGAAAACCGGTGCCCGCATAGGTGCCGTTTTTCTACGACCATTTTTTTAATAAAAAAGCCACCCTGGAAAAGGCGGCTGGAAAACAGGTGTCTACAAACGATGCACTAAGTAACATTGGCCACGTAAAGCGGCCGTTAAGCCTCCATTACCAAAACGTTACTTCCGCTACTTTTCATCGCCGGTTTCGTCAAATGCGGCGTCGGCGTTTTCGCCAAACGGTTCTTCCCGAAAGCCATCCGATGCCGTACGGGTCAGGTTTTGATTATGTCCGTCTGTATCCGAGCTGCTATACGTTGATGCGCCGGGTTGTTGCCCCGATTCTTCCCTGCGGTCGGGGTCGTTGCGGCGGCCTTCATCGGAGGGCATGTTGCGGTGAAATTCTTCTTTTTCTTTGTCCATGATCTTTGTTTAGGAAAATGCTTTAAATCCTGTGCCATAGGGCAGCGGAAATGAACGAATAAAAAATGGCCGGCAAAATTGCCGGCCATTTTTACCCAAAGGATTTACTTAAACTTATTTCAAAGTATTCAATAGGTTTTCGTTCAGGCGCACATAATCCATGTTCTGGGCTTTGCGGGCCAGTTCAATAGAAGTGTTGGCTGCTTTGCGGGCATCTTCTTTACGGCCGGCTTTTGCCAGTGCGGCGGCACGCTGGTGGTGAATCCAGAATGCTTCGGGGTTTTGCTCAGCGGCTTTATCAAACCACTGGATGGCTTGCTTCATGTCGCGGCCGGTTTCCATATAATACATGGCAGCCTGGAAATAGGGAGGCTTTTCACCAGTCATGGCGGTATTGATCTGCGCCATTACCTTGCTGTCCACATCCATTGTGATCGGCAGGGTCACCACTGAATTTTCCCAGGAAATCTGCAGGTCGGCCGAGGCTGGCTTTACGTTGGCAAACTGGATGGTAAATGTTTCAACAGGGCTGGCGGTGCTTTTTACCGGCACTTTTACCCGCACCACGTCCGACTCTTTTTTATAGGCGGCTGGAGAGGTTACGTCGGTTTGCTTGGTAATGATCAGTTCCCATTCTTTTGGCGTGGGAATGCTCAGCAGGCCGTATTTACCGGCAGGAATTTTAGTGCCGTTTACAACCACTTCGTCGCTAAAAGTAAGCGTGGTAGCATTGTTGGCACCGGTGCGCCAAACAGCATTGTATGGAACCAAGTCGCCAAATACTTTGCGGCTGCGGGCATTGGGACGTGAGTAGGAGAGTTCCACCGAGCCGATGCCCAGCTCTTGTTTGATGGTTTGGGCGGTGCTGGGCGCTGGGGTTCGTAACTGCTGTGCGTCGGCGGCAATCATCAGGCAGGAAAATGCACTAAAAAAAGCAAGCTTTTTCAACATAAAATGGATGTTTTAATGCGCAAAAGTAACAGAACGCACCGTAGTAAATGGCGTTTTAATATAGGTTTAGGCGTTTTTTAAAAACTATCGCCTTTGCCGCCTGAAGGGTTTGTTTGGCGGGCAGATTGACGGGTTCGGGCGGAATTTGAAACCATCGCCGTATCTAGCCCATAAATTTGCAACCGATATGCGCAGAGCCCTGTTTTTAGTTTTATTGCTGCAAGCCTGCTGCCTTAGTTGGGGGCAAAGTGGCCTGACTGAAATCAGGGGGCTACCGACGAAGGAAATTTTTGATTTGTTAGTGGATCGAAAAGGCTTTTTGTGGGTAGGCCATGATATGGGAATCAGCCGATATGATGGCGTGTCTTTTACGCATTTTGCGCATCCGAGGCGGTCTTCACTGAGCATAACGGATCTGGTTGAGGATCGCTTTGGCCGGATTTGGTTCCACAACTTCACCGGCCAAATCTTCTATATCGAAAACGACCAGATTTTTTTGCTGGACGCTTACCAAAACGAAGCAGAAAACTATTTTCCACGGATGGTTTTGTGCAACGATGAACTGGTGGTAACCAGCAGGTTTGGATTATTTGTGTGCGATACACGAACGTTGGAAGGGCGGTATGTAAAAACTGATTTTGAAAAGGTCGGCGGGACATTGTCGCTTTCCGCGGTAGGCGATAATGTGCTGGCAAGTGGCAAAAGCCTTTGGTTTATATACAACAAGAAAAAGGGTTTGCAAACTGTTCAACGGGAAGATGAGGTTCCGCTGTTGGAAAGCGGTGAAACCTACACATTGCAGCCCACCTCATTCAACGACACGGCCTATTTGATCATTAACCCAACAGGCGTGCTTGCCAAATTGTTGATCAAAGGCAGTGATGTTGTGCTGGCCAATACCATGAAGGTACATGGCTATATAAACTCCACAACGCCGGATGGCAAAGTGTTATGGATTAACGCAAAAGATCAAAGTGTTGCCATAACGCCAAACGCAAAACTTCAGCCATACGGCGGCTATAATATCAGTGATGTAGTTACTGATTTTCAGAGAAATAGATGGGTAAGTACACTGGGGCAAGGCTTGTTGGTTGAACCTGCAACTGCCAGTATTTCAAAGATCGATATTCCGTTTTTAAAAAGCGGCGGAAAGGTGACTGCTATGCATGGCTGGCAGGGCAACATGTTGATGGGCACCGACGATTCCCGGTTATTCCTGTACGATTTTTCAAAGCAAAAATTGGTTTGGGATAAGTCGTTTGCAAAAGGTATCGGGTCTGTGACATATATCTCGCAGCAAAGAGACAGCAGTTTACTGATCGGCACTTCATCGCTTTCTTACCTGATGAATAGGGAGGGCATTAGCAGTACTCCATTTTCTAACGCAATTATCAAAGCTGCAGCCTTAAAAAAGAACTATTCAATCGCAGCTTCCTCTGCAGGGTTGTTCTTAATGCCGCCGGATGGCATGTTTGGAACCAATTCAGCCATTGAAGTGGTTGACTTAAAAGGTTGGAATAATGCTTTTCGTTCGCTCATCGAAAATGGGAATGTTCCCGACAAGATTTATTTGTACCAGCATAGGGTTCGAACATTGGCTCTTCTTGGTGATTCGGATTTGTATGTTTCGTTTATGACGGGTGTTTTCCAGTTGGGAGGCGAAGCGCCTAAGCCGTTGATGGTGGATAGTGAAAAGGTGTATGCTAATTCAATGATCGCCCATGGCAACAAACTCTTTATTGGTACTTTGAACGCCGGCCTGATTGTAAAAAAGAAAACAGAGCACAAATTCATTGCCGCAGACGAAGGGTTGTTTTCCAACAGTATTGTGCGGATGAAAAAAACAGACAAGTATTTATGGGTATTCCAGGATAAAGCCATTCAGCTGCTTGACCTTGACTCGGAAGCATTGGTGCACGGGGTTGAGTTGCCACAGGAGTCCGGCGCCAATGTCCATGATGTAGCTGTGGTTGGCGATACTGCTTTGCTCTCTACCAATAATGGTTTGTACAAAGTACTGTTGCAACCGGCGCCAGCCTTCAAAGTTTTGAAAACATATTTGCAGGCAATGCAGATTGGCCGCAACGATGAAATAGCCCTCACTTCAACAACACTCAGTCATAATCAAAACAATATTCAGTTTAATTTATCCATTCCTTACTACAGCCCGTCGAATACGGTGTACTTCAAATACCGGCTTGTGGGCGGCGAAGGTGAAGATCAATGGTTTGTGACGCAGGAAGGTGAACGAATTGTTCGGTTTTCGTCGCTGAATCCCGGTTCGTACACATTTGAAGCCATTGCGGTAGTGGGTGGCTCACAGGAAGGCACACCAGCAACCTTCAAATTCACCATTGAAAAACCATGGTGGCGTACCATCGCTTTTTACCTGAGCAGCATCGGCCTGCTTGCGCTCATGTTTTATGGTGTATATCGATATCGCATCCGGCAAGTACTCAAGGTTGAGCAGGTGCGGCGGACCATCTCCAAAGACCTGCACGACGAAATCGGTTCCACCCTTAGCAGCATCAATATTTACTCGGCTATGGCCCGCAAGGATGGCGATCATAAAGAATACCTGGACCTGATCCAGGAAAATACCCGCGAGGTAATTGGTAAGCTCGATGACCTGGTGTGGAGCATCAACCCAAAGAACGATACGGTGGTGCAACTGGTGTCGCGGATGCGGTCGTTTGCCGAGCCGCTGTTGAAAGGCGCAGGTATTGGCTGCAGTTTTGAAGTAAACGAATCACTATTGGTGCAGGAGTTGCCATTGGTTACCAAGCGCAACTTGTACCTTATTTTTAAGGAACTGGTGAACAACGTGGTGAAACATTCCAGCGCTACGCATTGCCAGATAAAGTTGGAGTGGAACAACGGGCATATATCCATGGTGGTGGCCGATAACGGCGTGGGGATCGACCTGCAACATCAGCCCACGCAACGCCACGGCATGGAAAACTTGGTGAGCCGCACCAGAAGCATGAAAGCATTTATTTATTTTCAGGAAAACAACGTTCCCGGCACTTCGGTGCGGGTGATGGTGCCGGTTAAAGTATCTTAGGCAAACAGGCCATGTGTGGGCCAACTTAAAAGCAAGTGTATGATCAAACTGGTGATGATTGAGGACAATGCGGCCTATAGAAAAGCGCTGCAGCTGTTTATTTCCAAAGTGCCCGATTTTGATATTGTGCATATCAGTGACCGGCTGACCGATATTCAGTCAGTGGTATTACGTACACAGCCCGACGTGGTGATTCTTGATATTGACCTGCCGGTAACATCGGGCATTGAAGGCATCCGCCTCATTAAGGATGTTTACAGCGAAGCAAACATCCTGATGCTCACGGTTTTTGAAGACGAAGAAAAAATCTTTCAATCGGTGAAGGCAGGAGCACTCGGATACTTGCTGAAAAAAGACCCGCCCGAAAAGATCATCGATGCAATCCGCTCCATTCACCAGGGTGAAAGCATCATGAATGGCCAGATTGCCCGCAAGATTTTAAACTACTTTTCTAAGCAGGCGCCACAACGGCCATCCACCACCGATTATAACCTCACAAAAAGGGAAACTGAAATTCTGAACTTGCTCATTGAAGGCCTGTCTTACAAAGACATTGCGGCTCGTTGTTTTATTTCACTCGACACGGTATTTTCTCATATTAAAAAAATATACGTGAAGCTGAAAGTTAACTCCCGGTCAGAAATCGCAGCCCGCTTTCGCTTATAGTGGGCATAAAATAAAAAAGCCTGCTTCTGTGGAAGTAGGCAGTTTTGTTACGTTAAAGAGAGAATGCAGTTAGTTTTGGTTGTTTACAAGGCAAAGGTACGTTGGGTTTACGTCCCGGGTTATCCCATATTTATGGGATATTTTTTACCTAAATATCAAATAATGAATGGTTTGCATCCAACAAAAAACCCGGCAGTACGCCGGGTTTTTTGTTGGATGTTCTGCCTATTTATCGGGCCATCTTCTTTTTCAGGTTTTCGTCAATGGCGTCCAGAAATTCTTCTGTATACAAGAAATCTGTACCATGTTGAACCTTTCCGGGTTTGATGGTCAGCGCCAGGTCCTTGGTCATTTTGCCGCTTTCCACTGTTTCAATACAAACAGCTTCCAACGCATTACAAAAATCAATCAGCTCCTGGTTGTTATCCAGCTTGCCGCGGAACGCCAACCCCCTGGTCCATGCAAAAATGGAAGCGATGGGGTTGGTGGAGGTGGGGTTGCCTTTCTGGTGTTCGCGGTAGTGGCGGGTAACAGTGCCGTGTGCTGCTTCGGCTTCCATGGTTTGGCCGTCAGGTGTAACCAGCACCGAGGTCATCAGGCCCAGTGAGCCAAAGCCTTGTGCTACGGAGTCGCTTTGCACGTCGCCATCGTAGTTTTTACAAGCCCATACAAAGCCACCGTTCCACTTCATGGCAGAAGCTACCATGTCGTCGATCAGGCGGTGCTCATAGGTAATACCTGCGTCTTTAAATTTCTGCGTAAACTCGGCATCAAACACCTCTTGGAAAATGTCTTTGAAGCGGCCATCATATTTTTTCAGGATGGTGTTTTTGGTGCTCATGTACAGCGGCCAGCCTTTTTGCAGCGCCATGTTCATACAGCTGCGGGCAAATCCGCGAATGCTTTCGTCGGTGTTGTACATGGCCAGCGCCACGCCACCTTCACCGCTGTAATTGTACACTTCGTACTCTTGCTTGGTGCCGTCGTCACCCTGGAAAGTGATGGTGAGTTTGCCTTTACCTTTTACTACAAAATCAGTAGCGCGGTACTGGTCGCCAAAAGCGTGGCGGCCTACTACAATGGGGCGGTCCCATGTAGTCACCAGGCGTGGAATGTTGTTGATCACGATCGGCTCACGAAACACGGTGCCATCAAGAATGTTGCGGATCGTACCGTTCGGGCTTTTCCACATTTGCTTCAGGCTAAACTCTTTTACGCGGTCTTCGTCAGGCGTAATGGTGGCGCATTTAATGCCCACACCGTACTGGCGTATGGCGTTGGCGGCATCCACGGTTACTTGGTCGTTGGTTTGATCGCGGTACTCTATGCCCAGATCGTAATATTTAATGTCAACGTCAATATAGGGGAGGATCAGCTTGTCCTTAATGAATTTCCAGATGATGCGGGTCATTTCATCGCCATCCAGTTCTACCACCGGATTGGCCACTTTGATTTTTTGGGTCATGTTGGGAAGCGTTTTATTGCGGGGCCAAAACTAAGACATTATATAAAATGTTTGCGTCAAAGCGGCAAAGCCTGCAACAAGTTGATCAAACCACATAATTGCACTGCATTTTTTGTAAAAAATTAAAACGCTAACCGAGGGAAACATCCAGGATCATCATGATGAGAAAACCCATCATAAACCCAATCACTGACCGGTCTGTGTATTTATCCCGCTGTGTTTCCGGTATCACTTCTTCCACCACCACGTAGATCATGGCACCGGCGGCAAAGGCCAGTGCAAATGGTAAAATGGGCTGCATGTAAATTACAGCAATGGCGCCCACTACGCCTGCAAAGGGTTCTACAAAAGCAGAAAGCTGGCCATACCAAAAGCTTTTCAACCGGCTTACGCCATGGCGGCGCAGCGGCATTGCTACAGCAATGCCTTCCGGAAAATTTTGAATACCGATACCTAACGCCAGCGCAATGGCACCGGCAATGCTGGCTTCGGGCATACCATTGGCGGCAGCGCCAAACAACACACCAACCGCCAAACCTTCGGGAATATTGTGCAGCGTAATGGCCAGCACCAGCAGGGTAGTGCGGTGCCATTGTGTTTTCATACCCTCGGTTTCTTCAGCGCCGAAATTGATGTGGAGGTGCGGCGTTAGTTTATCAAGCACATATAAAAATGCGGCGCCAAGGAAAAAGCCAACGGCAGCCGGCATCCAACTCATGCCCGGGTACAGCCGCTCCGACATTTCGATGGATGGCGCCAGCAGCGACCAAAATGAAGCCGCCACCATTACACCACCCGTAAACCCGAGCATGGGATCGAGCACGCTGCGGTTGAGCGTTTTAAAGAAAAATACCAGCGAAGCGCCGGCGGCCGTAACGAGCCAGGTAAACGTAGTGGCCAACAGTGCAGCGTATACAGGACCGATGCCTTCAAAAAACGTTTCGATTGCTTTCATGATGGTTGCTTTTTTACCAGCAGGTGGCTGGCCAACTGAGCAGAAATGGAGATGATTTTATTGTCGATTTTTATTTCCAGCATTTGATCAAAAGGGGAGCGACTCCGCACTTCAAGCTGGCTGCCGATGGCTATTTTTTTTGCCGAAAGCTGCGCCAGCAGCGGCTTCGTCTGTTGCGCCACAGCTTGCAGCACCGCCACTGTGCCAATCGGCAAATCACCCAGGTTGGTTAATTGAGATTGGGGCACCTTTCCTTTCTTGTCAGGGATGGGGTCGCCATGCGGATCAAATTGCGGGTAACCCAAAAACGCATCGAGCCGTTCCACCAGTTTCGCATGGCGCACATGTTCCAGTTCTTCAGCAATTTCGTGTACTTCTTCTGGTGGGAAGGCTAGTTTCTCAGCCAGGAAAGCCTCCCACAACCTATGACGCCGCACAATAAAAAGCGCCGCTTTTTTACCCTCATTGCTCAGCGAAAAGCCATAGTACGGTGTGTAATGCAACAGGTTTTTAGCGTGTAGCTTTTTCATCATGTCCGTCACAGTAGCCGGCTTGGTGTTGAGCTGCTGTGCCAATGCGTTGGTGGTTACCTTTCCGGTATCCAGCTGCAGGTGGTAAATGGTTTTGAGGTAATTTTCTTCGGTATGCGAAAACAAGGCGAAAAATTTAGACTAATCTAAAAATTTATTTCGAGTCATCTAAATAAATTCCATGCCATTTTTTAAAAAGAAACAAAGGGAACTGCAAAGTAGTAGCATGTTTGAGCCGGAACTTATTTCAAAACCCGAAATCCTCTGGCATGTTTTTGTTGGCCTGCATTGCGTTGCCCTGCTAATTCCTCATTTTTAGTTTACTTTAGGCACAATTAAGCCCATGGCCAGAATTTTACTTTTCCTGTTCCTTTTTTCCCTTGCCGCCTGCGGCAATAACAGCAATGCTCCGGGCGACGATGCCGAAGAAGCAGAGGGCTATTCGGGTTTTGGCGATTTGTTTAAAAATGAAAGCTTGCCCTATCAATTAACTGATACAGCCTTGTTGGAAAATAAAGACACCACGCAGATCCGGTTGCCCGAGTTTTTAAGCCTGGTGCCCGACAGCCTTCGTGCCGAATTGTTTGGCGCAAAAGCAAAGGTGCGCTACACACCCATGGCACGGTTTGAAGGCAGCAAAGGAACATTCTTTTTGGTAAATGCAAGTGGCGGCAACAAGCGTGCTGCCCTCATGGCGGTTGCGGAAGGTGACCAGTTTAAAGCAGTGTTGCCTTTTTTAGTGCCTGATAACAACAGCAAAACGGTGCAGGTGTCGGTGCTGGACAAAAACATGTCTGTGCTGCGCACCATTACCGAACGCATGCAGGATGATGTGCCGGCCGAAGGGAAGGATGTGTTTACCTACACCGCTGCTACCAGCCGGTTCGACCTGGTGATGACCGACCCGCTGCACCCCGATGATGTGGAACTGATCAACCCGATTGATACACTGGCCCGCACCCATAAATGGGCAGGCGATTACCAGCAGGACAAGAAAAATATTGTTTCGGTTAGGGATGGCCGTAAGCCTGATCTGCTGACCGTATTTATTCATATTGAAAAGAAAAATGGTGCTTGCACCGGCGAAATAAAAGGCGATGTGCAAATCCTTTCGCCCACTACCGCCATATTCCGCCAGCCCGGTGAGCCCTGTGTACTCAACCTCACGTTTACAAAAACCGGCGTGACTTTGGAAGAGGAGGAAGGCTGCGGATCGAAAAGAGGCATTGAATGTTCTTTCGATGGAAAATTTCCCCGAAAGAAAGAAGCCAAGAAAAAAACAGGTGACCAAAAAAAGGTTTCTGCCTGATTGAAATGATGAGGTTGTATGACGAAATAATTTGTGTATCCGGTACACGCTTCGTCAAAATTTGCGTTTATTTGTTCTTTAAACTCCGTTCATATGGATTTCAGAAAATATAAGGTTCCTTATCCTATTGATGATCGCTACAGCCGCCAGGTGGCTTATTTCTCAATGGAATTTGCGGTGCACCAGCCGCTCAAAATTTATAGTGGCGGACTCGGCTTTTTGGCCGGATCGCACATGCGTAGTGCTTACGAATTGCGCCAAAACCTGATAGGCATTGGCATTCTTTGGAAATACGGTTATTACGACCAGGTACGCAACCAGGACCAAACTCTGCAGGTTACCTGGATGGAAAAGCAATACAGCTTTTTGGAAGATACCGGTATCAAGTTTTCGATCACTGTGCACGAACACCCAGTGTGGGTAAAGGTTATGTACCTGCCGCCCACAACCTTTAATTCGGCGCCGCTGTTCTTGATGACGACCGATATCCCGGAGAACGATTACGTGTCGCAAACCATTACCCACCGCCTGTACGATGCCAACGTGGCAACAAAGGTGGCGCAGTTTATCCTGCTGGGTGTGGGCGGTGCACGCCTGCTCGACGAGATTGGTTTTACACCGGATGTATATCACCTCAACGAAGCACACGCTGTTTCAGCAGGTTTTTACCTGTACCGCAAGTTCAACAACAACCTGGCTGAAGTACAAAAGCGTATGGTGTTTACCACCCACACTCCTGAAGAAGCCGGCAACGAAAAACACGACATTTATCTGTGTCATAAAATGAGTTATTTCTGCGGCCTATCGGTTGACGAAGTACGCAAGCTCACCGGAATGCCCGATGACCAGTTTAACCACTCACTGGCTGCATTGCGGTTTGCCCGCATTGCCAATGGTGTGTCGCAGTTGCACGGTGAGGTAAGCCGCGATATGTGGAGCAAGTACGACAACATTGCGCCCATTCTTTCCATCACCAATGCGCAAAACTGGCAATACTGGGCCGACAAAGCCTTATATCGTTTCCGCGAAGATGGCGACGATGTAGCGTTTGACGACCGCAAAAAATGGATGAAAAAACGGGCCTTTGAAATCGTTGCCGATCAAACCGGCAAGATCTTCAACCCGAATGTATTTACCATTGTTTGGGCACGCCGCTTTGCCGGTTATAAAAGAGCGGGCCTCATTGCAACAGATGAAAAGCGTTTTGAAGCACTGCTCACCAATGCTAAATACCCGGTGCAGATTATTTGGGCAGGCAAACCTTACCCACTCGATTACCCGGCTATCTCCGAGTTTAATCACCTGGTACACCTGAGCAAACGCCATAAGAACGTGGCGGTGATGATTGGATACGAACTGGGCCTAAGCAAACGCCTGAAACAAGCTGCCGACTGCTGGTTAAATAATCCCCGCGTTCCCCGCGAAGCATCGGGCACCAGCGGCATGACGGCAGCGATGAACGGCGCGGTGAATTTCTCGACCAACGACGGCTGGATCCCGGAATTTGTACACCACGGCAACAATGGTTTTGTAGTGCCTCCGGCCAACTACCACCAAATGAGTGTGCAAGAGCAGGATCAATACGACCTGGACCAGTTGTATGAAATTTTGCAAAAAGAAGTGCTGCCGCTGTACTACGACGACCGCGACACCTGGCGCCAGATTGTAAAGAACGGCATGCGTGATGTGTGGCTGCAGTTTGACAGCAACCGGATGGCCAATGAGTACTACGAGATGTTGTACCAGGAGTACCACAACGTGGAAGCCACTTATTGATCGAACAATTTATTTTAAAATAAAAAAAGCCCCTGCATTCAGCAGGGGCTTTTTTTGTGCCAGCTACCTCATCTATTGCATTGATTATTAAAGCTCTGCGTTTGCAGGCGGCACGAAATTTATATTAAACCTAATCTGTTCAACCAGCCGCCGGGCAATAGATTTTATAATTCCTGATAACGACTTAAAACAGCCGGTGGCCATTTTTTTACGGACTTAAAAGAAAAAGGTAGGATTATGCTAGCAATGAATTATCGCGGCACCAGGCGAGTCCGCGTTAGCCAAAAGCCGATGCCTGAAATACTGCACCCGCAGGATGTGATTGTGCGGGTAACGCGTTCCTGCATTTGCGGATCGGATTTGCACCTGTACAACGGCAACGTGCCCGACACCAGGGTAGGCACCACGTTTGGGCACGAGTTTACCGGCATTGTGGAAGAAGTGGGTGGCGATGTTACCAAGCTCAAAGTTGGCGACCATATTTTGGTGCCGTTTAATATTGCATGCGGCACCTGTGTGTTTTGCCAGCAGGAGTTGTTTGGCAACTGCCACGAATCGAACCCGCAGGCAACAGCGGTGGGCGGCATTTTCGGTTACTCACACACCGCCGGTGGCTACGATGGCGGCCAAGCCGAGTATGTGCGGGTGCCCTATGCCAATGTGGGCCCCACCATTATTCCCGAAGGCATGGATGTGGATGATGCAGTTATGCTTACCGACGTGACGCCTACCGGGTACCAGGCCGCGGAAATGGCGGGCATTCAAAAAGGGGATACCGTGATGGTATTTGGCGCCGGCCCCGTAGGCATCATGGCAGCACGCTGTGCGTGGCTGTTTGGGGCACACCGGGTTATCATCATTGACCATGTGGAATATCGCCTCGAGTTTGCACGGCAATACGCCAAATGCGAAGCATACAATTTCCGGTCGCTGGGCGATGTGGTGCTTTTTGCCAAAAAAACAACCGATGCGCTGGGCGCCGATGTGTGCATTGATGCTGTAGGTGCCGAAGCTGCCGGCAATGCATTGCAAACCATCACCGGCCGCAAAACCTTACTGCAGGCGGGCTCTGCCACTGCACTGCATTGGGCTATCAATTCGGTAAAAAAAGGCGGCATCATTTCCGTAGTGGGTGTATATGGCCCCACCGATAACCTGGTGCCGATTGGTAATGTAGTTAACAAAGGGCTGACTATTCGCGCCAACCAGGCTTCGGTAAAAAGATTGTTGCCCCGGCTGATCGAGCATGTGCAAAACGGTGTGCTTGATCCCAAAGGATTGATCACGCACCGCATTCCACTGGAAGATGTTGCCGATGGCTACCGCATTTTCTCCGATAAGCTGGACAACTGCGTGAAGCCTGTTTTGATACCTCCTTCTGCCAGAATGTAAAATGTAAACATCATGGAAAAAAGACCATTTGAAAATAACCGCGGGTCGGAACGGCCCGATATAAAAGGGTGGGGCATTGATGCCGATCCTAAGAACGATCCCACATATCCCTACAAACACCGCAACAATGGTGAGCACAAGGGGTACACCTGGGAGCGGCCACCGCTGCAGCCCGTAACAGTGGAAGTATTGCACTCCAACGAACGGCCAAATATTACGGCTGTTTTTGGAACCACTTCACCGCCCACGGGTTTGAGCGGCGCCATCCGGCGATTTGCATTTAAATACAGCGAAAACAGCTATGGGCACTGGTTGCCGCTGCTGCTGGCCGACCGTGTAAATGCGGTAGAAGGCGTGCTCGACGATATACGGCACGGGCATTTTCCCAACATTTTTGCCGAAAAAGGCTACAAGGGAAAATGGAAACATGACCCCGCCGGCACGGCAGCCCGAATAGGCATGATTGTGGGCGTGGCTGCGTTGGCCTTTTGGTGGTTTACCCGCGATGACGATGATGATTAGTATCATTAAAAATGGCTGCCCGTTTCGGGCAGCCATTTTTGTTTTTATTAAAATGAATTTGTCGTCATTTACCTGATCCGTACATATTGCTCGATGTTGATGCGGTTGACGCCTGCACTTTCCACCACTTCGGTTCCTTGCTGGGTCAGCGTATCACCTTTAAATGAAAGGGTAAAAGTAAAATCATTTCCTTCCCAATCACGGGCGGTGCAATACTCCAGGCTTTCAGTGTAGGTGTTGCCGGTTAAAGTATAGGTGCCACCACCTGCTACAAACACCGCTGCGCTACTATCTTTCCCTTTTTTCAGATCGTGGTTGAGGAATGCAAAATGCGTGTCGTTGATAATTTTGATAAACGAACTGTTGTTCGTGTAATCAGTCACCACGGTATCGTTTTCCTGGATGGTTGTTCCTTTCAGCAACTTCCAGGTACCCACCAGGGGATGTACGGGGTCAAGCTCTTTTTCCGCCGCCGGCTCCGAGTTACAGGCTGCCAGTAACACAACAACGATTGGGACAATCAATGATTTCAAAATGGTTGGTTTTAGCTTACGGTATTGAATATACGCCGCTTCGTTTAACCCATCGAGCAATTATGGAAATGCCGTTTTGTAAAAATCGAAAAATCATTGACCGCCAAACATGGCCGTAATTTCCTCGATGCTGCGAGCATCGGGGTAAAACTGCAGCAGCCTGCGAATCACATCTTCCACCACTGCGTCGGGGCAAGATGCACCGCTGGTGATTAGGATGCTTATGGGTTGTTGAGCCGGCAAAAAGTTGTGGGTAACAAGTTCCTGCTTGTTGTGAAAATCGTAGTGTTGGATGGTTTGTTGCGACAGGATTTTTGCCTCGCTGCTGATGTAATAAGTGGGCAATTGCTCCTCGCACAGTTCCACCAGGTGCGATGTGTTGGACGAATTATATCCACCCACTACAATCGCCAGGTCAGCCGGTGTTTGCAACATGCCGGTAACGGCACCCTGGTTGTCGTTGGTGGCATAGCACAGCGTATCGCGGGTATCGGCAAACCGTTCTTTTACCTGGTTGTCTTGCAGGCCAAAATGCTGTACCATCACTTCCTTCAGGTAATCGGCAATGGCCTGTGTGTCGGAGGCGAGCATGGTAGTTTGGTTCACCACACCAATCCGTTGCAGGTGCTGTTGCACTTCGAAACCAGGCGAGTATTGTCCTTCAAATTCGGTGTAAAAATCAGCAGCCGGTTTTTCACCCGTGATGTATTTAGCCAGCTCAATGGTTTGCGCCATGTTTTTTACCACCACCGACGGCGCATTGGCCGCGGCATGCGAAAAGGTGGCACGGGTTTCTTCATGCGATGGCTTGCCGTGGATGATGATGGTGTAGCCGTTTTTCGCAATCACTTCGCTGCGGTTCCAAACTTTTTCCACAAATGGGCAGGTCGTATCGTAGCGCTCCACCTGGATGCCAATATTGCGCAATTGCGCTTCAATGGCGAGGGTGGCGCCAAAAGCCGGGATCAGCACAATATCATCGGCAGTGAGGGTTTCAAAATCAATGATCGGCTGCCCTTTATTATCCTGTAAAAACTGAACGCCGCGGCCCTTCAGGTCGGCGTTTACCTGTGGGTTGTGGATCATTTCGGAAAGCAAAAAAATGCGTTTGCCGGGATTTTCATCTATGGTGCGAAAAGCAATATCAATGGCATTTTCCACGCCGTAACAAAAACCAAAATGCCGGGCCAGGTAAATGCGCAGCGGGCCAAAATCGAGCAGGGTAGGCGAGAAGTCGCGTTTAAGTCGGTCTTCCTCCTTGCGTCTTTTTTTAATGGCCGAAATCAGCGGGCTGCGGTACATCACCGGAACATCGAAGCTTTTCATGCAGGCTTTTGTTTTTGCAGAGCAAAGGTAACGAGGAATGGCGGTGGGGAAAAAGGCAAAATGCAAAAGTCATTATTGCGAAATGTGCATGCTGCACGATGTGCCTTTTCTGTAAAACAATTTCATAATTCAAATGTGTATTCGTCACACATTTGTTCCTTTTTCCTCCTTAATTTCGGGACCTAAACTTTTTGCCATGATGAAACGGGCGATATTTACCGGGTTGGCAGCTGCTACGTTGCTGTCCTGTTCCGTTAACAAAAAAATCAACACTGCTACAATGGAGACCGTTCCTAATTCATTAGCCTGGATACAGCACACCAACATTTACGAAGTAAACCTGCGGCAATACACGCAGGAAGGCACCATAAACGCATTTGCCAAAAACCTGCCCCGCCTAAAGGATATGGGCGTAAAAACGCTTTGGTTCATGCCTATTACGCCCATTGCGCAGAAAAATAAGAAAGGTAGCCTCGGCAGCTATTATGCGGCGGCAGATTACACTTCGGTAAGCCCCGAGTTTGGCACCATGGATGACTGGAAGGCTTTTGTGCGCCAGGCCCACGATATGGGTTTCAAGGTGATCATTGACTGGGTGGCCAACCACACCGGTTGGGACCATGTATGGACCAAAACGCACCCCGACTGGTATGAAAAAGATTCGGCCACCAATGATTTTAAAAAAGCCTCGGGCATGGACGATATCATTGAGCTGGATTTTAAAAATCCGAAGCTGCGCCGCGCTATGATCGACGCGATGAAGTTTTGGGTTACGGAAACCGGCATCGATGGATTCCGCTGCGACCTGGCCTTTTGGGTGGAACTGGATTTTTGGGTGGAAGCAAAAAAAGAACTGCAACAGGTAAAGCCCTTGTTCTGGCTGGGCGAGCTGGACCCGCTGGACAATCCCGACTATATGCAGGTGTTTGATGCAGCATACACTTGGAAATTCATGCACCGGGCCCGGGAATTTTACCAGGAACGCCGCCCGGTTTCTTCGCTGGACAGCGTGTTGAACGAATACCAGGCCGCGCCGGGTATGCAGGCATGGTTTACCACTAACCACGACGAGAACAGCTGGAACGGCACCGAGTATGAAAAATATGGCGAAGCAGCACTGCCGCTGGCCGTGTTTTCGGCTACCTGGCCGGGTTTGCCGCTGTTGTATTCGGGACAGGAACTGCCCAACAACAAACGCCTGGAATTTTTCGAAAAAGACGTGATCCAATGGAACGGAAATTACCAGCTCCACGATTTTTACAAAAGGCTGCTTACCCTGCACGCAACGCATCCGGCGCTCAACGGCAACGACCAGGTGGCACCCGTGCAGCGCCTGCATACCAATGCCGACGGGCAGGTGCTTGCTTACCTGCGCACCAAGGGCGACCGTCAGGTGCTGGTGCTGCTCAATCTTTCTGGCACAGCGACCACAGTTCAATTGCCGGCTGGCGCAGTTGGTGGCACATTTCAAAATGTTTTTGCCGGCAATAAAATTGAGTTGGCTAACCAACAATCTTTGGAGTTGAAGCCGTGGCAGTATTTGGTTTATGAAAAATAGAAACCGGTGATTGGCGGGGATTAAGAAAGCATTTATTGGGAGTTGTTGGATTGGGTTTTAAAGATGATGCTCTTCAGAAGGCAGAGCACATCAGGTTATAATGATTTCACTATTTTAAAAATGTGCATGAGTAGTTTGCAAAATGTTCCAAACAAATAAAATATACATTCAGCTTTTTCGCAACAAGGTAAGGGTGGTGAATCTGGAATCTGGTGTGGAGGCGACAACGATCGCAACTGAGCCGTTTTCGACCCAAAGAAGTGTTCTAAGCAGTTTTGGCCCCGCAGATAAGGCGGTTCGGGTAGCGATAAAGGATTTAGGACTAAAATTTAGTTTGCTTAAAACGCGGGGTGTAATCCAGCAAATGGAAGATACCCAAGGCGGACTCACAGACATTGAAAAAAGAGCATTGAGAGACTTGGCAGAAAATGCTGGCGTTGGCGTAGTCTATATCAATGATGGTGAGCAACGTTTGACCAATGAAGAGGCGCTTTCGTTCATGGAAAAAAGAAACCGTTCAAAGAGCCCTTTTTAAAGCAGACGAGGCGGAGCATTTGCGGTAACATTTATCTGTAATTTGAAGGATGTGATTTTAGACAAAGTCTAATAATCAATCATTGCAAAAGAAAAAGGCTGCTATAAAAGCAGCCCTTTTCTTTATTTGAAATTGATCATTACAATCCTTCCAAATCATACAAATCACCGGTTCCTTGGTTATTGCTCCAAGTTCAACGGATAAGTGTACATGCCGTCGTAGCCGGGATAAATGCCTTCCAGCCGCACCGAGCCTTTCGATTGGCTCAGGGCTTTGGTCAGGTCGTCAACCGAAGCAATATCTGCACCGTTTACCGAAGTGATCACAAATCCTTCGCCCATGCGGGTACGGCTGAGGGCGCCACCCTGGGTGATTTTGCGCACCTGCACACCACCGGCAATGCCGTATTCGCGGGATGCGGTTTTATCCAATGAAACCAGCTCAGCACCCAAACGGCTGCCCAGGTTTACACCGGCAACATCAGCAAACGTGCCTGCTTTTTTCTTCAGCTCCACCTGTGTATTGTACTCTTTACCACTACGGGTGTAGGTTACCGGGATTTTATCGCCGGGGCGGAACGAAGCCAGTTGTGCACTCATTTGCAATCCGGAGCTAACGCTAACGTTGTTTACTTTAGTAATCACGTCGCCCTTGCGGATGCCGGCACCAAAGGCACCACCATCTTCCGAAACGGCCGAAACATACACACCGCCAGTACTGGTAGGAATGCCCAGCTGTTTGATCTGGTCTTCGCTCATGTCATCCGTAGCGTAGTACGAAATGCCAAGGTAACCGCGCTGTACATCGCCAAAGCGAACAATGTCTTCAACAATCTTTTTTACAATGTTTACCGGGATGGCAAACGAGTAACCGGCATAAGTTCCGTTAGGAGCAAGAATAGCCGAGTTGATACCAATCAGCTCACCATTGGTGTTCACCAATGCGCCACCACTGTTGCCCTGGTTTACGGCAGCATCGGTTTGAATGAACGATTCAACCGGCGATTCGCCTGCGGCGGTTTGCCTGCGGTTGATGTTGATGGTACGGCCGGTTGCGGAAATGATACCGGCAGTAACCGTAGTTTCCAGCGTCAGCGGATAACCAACAGCCATTACCCATTGGCCCAGTTGCAGGTTGGCTGTGTTGCCATAAACAAGAAAGGGAAACTTGTTGCCGTCAATCTTCAACACCGCCAGGTCACTGTTCGGGTCGCGGCCAATCAGTTTTGCCTTGTATGTTTTTTTATTGTGCAGCGTTACATTTACTTCCGACGCCACACCGCCACCACCATCAGAAATTACGTGGTTGTTGGTAACAATATAGCCATCTTCAGAGATCAGCACACCACTGCCAGATGCACGCTGCTCGGGCACCACGTTGGGGCCGTAGCCAAACAGGTCATCAAACAGGTCATCGAACATACCATTGCCATTGCCGCGGCGGCTGGGCACATTATTGGTTTGCTTGCGGGCGGGTATTTTTGTGCGGATGTGTACCACAGCAGGTACTGCAGTATTAGCAGCACGGGTCAGGTCCACTACATCTGCCGAACTGGCCTTGCCATCAAAAAAGCCTGCATAATTTGCAGGAACGCCGGTGCCAAAATTGCCGATCTGGTCGCCTTTCTTAGCTGAAATTTTTTCGTATCCCCAAACGCTGAGCACCGCGGAGGCCGCGCTAACCAGCACGATCAGGGCTATTTGCTTCACTTTCATTTGTCTCGGGTTTATTAAGTTTATTTATTGGTTCAAATTACGTGCCTTGCCGGTGTAAATTAAAACACAATTCGGCTCTTTGAAAACGGTTGCGCCTGTTTAACAAATGATTTACTAAGGTCTTCGTAGTTCTTGATTTGGTTCAAGACTTTAGCTTGACAACAAACAAGAGTGGCATTTGGGTTGGTGATCGAACCGGTTTCTGTCGTTAAAAAATCTAACCGGGCAACTCGAGCCATCATCCTTTAGCCGCTACAACTTATTTAAAAATTCCATGGTATCCACGCCGTCGGCAAAATCGCAGATGCCAGGAACCTGTGCCGCACCAAAAGGCGTGTGGTGCCGGCCCGTAACACATTGGATCGATTCGTTTTCGGAAAGTGCGGCAGCAACATCGGCTGCATTTTTATAAAACTCGTAGTGCACCTGCGAGATCGGTGCAAATGGCGACGGGTCTTCTACCAGCAAAATGCTGCCATTGGTCATGTAGTACCGGTTGTTGATAATGTGCCCTGCCAGTTGGTAGTCGTAATTATTTTTAAACTTGTTGTGGTCGCCGAGGTTGCTGTATTTGCGCAGCGCATCCAGCAGCGGCACAAAATCATATCCTTCCGGTACATACAGTTTGGTTACGTTGCGGCAGCCCAATCCAAAATAAAGGTGGATGTCATCAGCCAGCTGTTCGAGTTCCCGTTCGGTTTCTTCGCCGGTCAACACCGCTACTGATGTACGATTGCGGCGAATGATGTGCGGATATTTTGCAAAATAATGCTCGAAGTACCGCCCCGAATTATTGCTGCCCGTAGCAATGTATGCATCGCAACCTTTGAGCAGGGGCAAAATGGCCACAGTGTCGGATGTTTCCGGTGCCCACTCGTGTAGCTGTTGCACAATGTGGCCGATCAGCGCTTCATCTTTTGATGAGGGTTTAATGAGTGCAGTATGCCCCGACAAAAACACGCATAGAAAATCGTGGAAGCCAACCAGCGGAATATTGCCTGCCATTACGATCCCCACTTTTTTAGGCAACGCCCGCTCTTGGGGCAGGTTGTAGCGTTGCGCCAATTCATCCAGTTGGTGCGGTTGCAAAAAATGGTCAACAATATTTTTTATCGCCAGGTCAACAAATTGCTCAATAAACCAGTTGTTATCCAGGTAGGCTTTGCGTTTGGCCATTTGCCAGCCTTCGCTATTGCCCTGCATGTAGTTTCCAAGGCGCACCAATAAATCTTTCCGTTGCGTAAGCGTCATTGCGGTATAATATTTTGTAATAAAACTGCCGGGCACAAATAGCGGCCGCACAGTGGATTTTTGACCCCTGTGGCTTAAATTTGTGGCACAAAAATAATTCCCGACCAACTAAACAAGCACTATGGCTATCAAGATAACAGACGAGTGTATCAACTGCGGGGCCTGCGAACCGGAATGCCCGAACAATGCAATTTATGAAGGGGGAGTGGAATGGGCCATAACCGATGGCACCAGTGTAAAAGGAAAGTTTACTTTAATTGACGGAGCGGTGATTGATGCCGACAAGCGCAACAGTCCCATTTCGGTGGATACTTATTATATCGTGCCCAGCAAATGCACCGAGTGCCAGGGCTTTCACGAGGAGCCGCAGTGTGCTGCCGTTTGCCCGGTAGACTGCTGTGTGCCGGATGAAATGTACCAGGAAACGGTTGATGAGCTGTTGGCTAAAAAAGAAAGGTTGCACCTGTAAATTTCTTTAGTATCTTACAGTACTTATTACAGCGAAAGCTGTACGTTAAGCCGGTGATATTTCCGGTATAAAGGTGAGGGGTTTTACTCTTCACCTTTCTTATTTTAAAAGGCATTAAAACTTGCAACAAAAGCGGCGGTATAAGTTGCGCAGCATAAATTCGCCACAGAAAATTTTGTTTACCTGATGAAGCAACGCATTGCATTGGTCACCGGCGGCTATTCCGGCGAGTCGGTCATTTCTTATAAATCGGCAGCAACCATTTACCAGCACCTCGACAAAGAGCAATTTGATGTGTATGTCATTGACATCAACCCCGAAGGCTGGTTTTATGTTCGGGATGGGCAGCGCATTGCCCCGGTTGATAAAAATGATTTTTCGGTTATCCTTGACAGTAAGCAGGTAACGTTCGATGCCGTGTTTATTGGCCTGCACGGCACGCCTGGCGAAGACGGAAAGCTGCAGGGATATTTCGATATGCTGCACATTCCGTACACATCCTGCAATGCAGCTACCTCCGCACTTACCTTTAATAAACGCTACACGGTAGCTGTCGCAGCAATGGCCGGCATCCCGGTGGCGCCATCGGTGCATCTTTTTGCACATACACCATACAATGCAACCGAAATTTTGCAGCAATTAAAATTGCCCGTTTTTGTAAAACCAAACAACGGCGGGTCTTCAATTGGCATGAGCAAAGTGAAAGTTGCAGAAGAACTGCAACCAGCTATTGAAAAAGCATTTGCCGAAGACAAGCAGGTGCTGGTGGAGCAAATGATCAGCGGCCGCGAGTTTACCGTAGGTGTTTTTAAAACCGGCGGCAACATACAAGTGCTGCCCATTACCGAGGTGGAAGCCAAAAATGATTTCTTTGACTTTGAAGCCAAATACCACGGCGCCAGCACCGAAACCACGCCGGCGCAAATGCCCGCAGCCTGGCAGTACCAAATTGAAGCCACTGCCAAAAATATTTACGCAGTGTGCAACTGCAGTGGCGTGGTGCGTATTGATTTTATATATGATGAGGCAGCCGGCAAGGCGTATATGCTGGAAATAAACACGGTGCCCGGACAAAGCGAGGCCAGTATTATTCCGCAGCAGGTAAGGGCCAAAGGCTGGAATCTGCAGGATTTTTACACCGCGCTGCTGCAGGAGGCTTTAGCAAAGCACTAACCCCGGCCCTGCGAACTTTGTTTATATTGCGCCCCAAATTACTCCAAACTGAATGTTTAAGCTCATAACGCGGCAACCGCTGATTGTAAACATACTGGCAGGGTTGCTCTTTATTTTTATACTGGGCCTGATTTTCGTGCAGTCGCTCAACTGGATCACCCACCACGGCGAAGCCAAAACAGTGCCTTCGGTGCTGAACAAGCATATTTCGGAGGTGCTGGAGCTGCTGGAGGAGCAAGGGTTTGAAGTGGTGATCCAGGACTCGATCTACAACGAAAAATTAAAGCCCGGCATGGTAACGAAGCAGGTGCCGGAGCCCGACGATGTGGTGAAAGTAAACCGCACCGTTTATATTACCGTGAACCGCACATTGCCGCCCGAAATTGACATGCCCAACCTGTTGGGTTATTCGTTTCGCAATGCCGAGATGGTGCTGAACAACATGGGCCTGAAGCTGGGCGACACTACCTTTAAACCTGATTTTGCCAAAAACTCGGTGCTGGATCAAACCTATAATGGCAACCGCATTGCGCCAGGCACCAAGATCCGCATGGGCAGCACCATTTCGCTGGTGCTGGGCAGCGGCATTGGCAACATCGACCTGACGGTACCTAACCTGGTGGGCCTGACTTACGAGGAAGCCCAGGCGCTGCTCGATGCCGAAGGACTGATCATGGGCTCGGTGGTGGCCGACCCGATGGTGCGGGATACCGCGCTGGCTTTTGTGCAACGGCAGAGCCCGGGTGCTAAAACCGAAAATGGTTTCCAGTTGCGCATCCGTCCCGGCCAGATGATTGATGTGTGGCTGAGCGTAGACCGCCCGGTAAAAGACAGCACCGGCGGCAGTTCTTCATTTTCGCCAAATGCAAACGAATAATATGAAATCGATAACCGTAGAACAACTAAAAGAAAAGCTGGACGCCGGCGAAAAAATAAACCTGATCGATGTGCGGGAACCCAACGAATACGCCGAGGCCAACCTGGGTGGGCAACTGGTGCCGCTGGGTAAAATTCAAACCATGCAGATCGAAGAGCTGGAAGACCTGAAAGACGAGCCAGTGATTGTGCATTGCCGCAGCGGCAAACGCAGCATGATGGCATGCATGGTGCTGGACCAAGTTGGTTTTAAAGATACCTATAACCTGGAAGGCGGCATTTTGGAATGGATGGAAAAATATGGTGCCGCTAAATAAAACAGCCGACCAAAAGAGAACATCTCTACTATGAATGATAATTAAAAAGCCGGCGCTAGCGCCGGCTTTTTAATTTGTAGTGAGTACGACGTTAAATTACAACTTAATGGTAACACCCGCCATAAAGTTGCGGCCCGCCATCGGGAAATAATAGTTTTCCGATGTTACTGCGTTGCCGGTAAAATAGCTGAACGTGTATCCGTTCGGCGTGTACATTTTGTCGAGCACATTGTACACCTGGCCTACGAGGTTTATTTCTTTCAAGCCCGCCACTTTTACGGCATAACGCACCTGCGCATCGGCCACAAAAAAGCCGTCCAGGCTGCGGCTCCGCTGCTGGGTATTGTCCAAGTATTGGCGGCCCACATGTTTACCAAAAATCACCACTGCCAAATCTCTAATAGGCGTCAGGGTCAGTTGCGCACCACCCACCACCCGCGGCGAAAAAGCAATATCGGTTTCCTTGTAGTTAGTGGTTTTCTGCCCGCCGTTGTCAAAATCGTCTACAAACTCGGTAAAGTTTTGCACCTTGTTGCGGCTCAATGCCAGGTTGGCGCTGACCTGTGCCCAGTTAGTCAATCGCGCTGCACCTTGCAGTTCTAAGCCGAGGCGGTAACTTTCTTTAATATTTGTACGGGTGTAGGCGCCTACATCATTGATCTGGCCGGTTAGCACTAGCTGGTCTTTGTAGTGCATATAATATCCGGTAATGCCCCAATTATAGTTTTTGGCTTTTTGCTCAATGCCCAGTTCCAGGTCGCCCAGTTTTTCCGGCCTTGGTTGTTGCTCAGCGCCGGTTTCAAAATCATCGCGGTTGGGCTCTTTCTGCGCAATGCTGTACGACGCATAGCCCATCAGCGTGCCTTTTTGATAGGTCAATCCAAGCTTGGGATTAAAAAACAGGTATTGGTTGTTCACGCCCAGCGCCGGGTTTTCGCGGAAGCCGTCGATGCGATAGCGCACTGTACGCAACTGCAGGTCGGTGTAACCATACCAGTTGGCCGCCAATTGCTGTTGCCATTTGCCATACACCGTTGCATCGTTTTTCCATGCGTCGTTGTTGTACCAGCGGTGGGTCGGTTCGGGCATGCCATTTTTCGCCCAGATCACGTCGCCAAAATGGTTGCCAATGTATTTGGTAACCGATCCGCCAAAAGTTGCCTCGGTGCCGGCCCGGTTGTATTGTAGCGAGAACACATTGCCGTAATATTCGTTTTTCAGCCACAACTGCCGCACCAGGTCGGTGCTGGTAACGGCGGTGCCATCCAACGTTGGGTTGGGCAACCCATAATCCTCATAATCGCGGTCGGCCTTGTATTGTTCATAATAGCCGCGGCCTTTTACATAAAAAATGCCAGTGTTGAACAGCAGCCCTGTGCCCAGTTTCTGGGTCAGAAAAAGCTGGTAATGGTCTTGGCGGTAGTTATCGGTTTCGTTGTGGTAAGGCGTTCCCGGCTTTTCCATGCCCGAGTAGTTAATGCGGCGGTTCGTTTTTAGGTCGGCCTCGCTGATGCCGTTCCAGGCTTGGTAGGTTTTTTCCCGGCCCGAAAAAGTAATGAACCGCATACCGGTATTGCCCTTTTCAAAGTTGGTGGCAAAATAATACGACTTGAGGTCGCTGGTGGCCCGGTCCACATAGCCGTCCGAGGTAATATTGGAAAGCCGCACATCTGCGGTAAAATATTTACCTATAACCCCGGAACCCAGCCGCAGCGTATTTTTCCAGGTGTTGAACGAGCCGTAGCTGTTGGCCAGTTCAGCGTAGGGCAGTTTGTTGTCTTCGGCCGTGCTCATATTGATGGTAGCACCAAATGCGCCGGCCCCGTTCGATGAAGTGCCCGCGCCGCGCTGCACCTGTATGGTGGCCGCCGACGAAGCAAAATCGGGCAGATTTACAAAAAATGAACCCTGGCTTTCCGCATCATTGAACGGAATGCCGTTCAGCGTTACGTTGATGCGGGTAGCATCCGTGCCACGGATACGAATGCCGGTGTAGCCCACGCCGGTGCCGGCATCGGAAGCCACCACCACGGCCGGAACCTGGTTGAGCAGGTAAGGCAGGTCTTGCCCCAGGTTTTTTTGCTCAATGTCGGCCCGCTTGAGGTTGGTTTTGGTAAAAGGCGCTTTGGTGCCGGCACGGGTGGCCCTTACTTCCACAGGCACCAACTCAGTGGTATCCTGCAAAGCCTCTTGGGCAAATGCGCCAGATGACGAAAACAAGAACAGAAAAAAAGTAATCCTTTTCATTTAGCTGAAATTTTCAAAAATGAAAGGGAAACACTAGGAGAGAGAAGTGAATAAAAGTTTTTAGTTATTTGTTCAGTGCTTCAGGCAGGACCAGCTGTTGCAGAAGTCCACGAACCGAAAAGACTGAATTATTAAACTAAAAAAATCCTCCCTGCGCAGGCATTACCCTGATCAGGTTCTACGGGTTTGATCTCAGACTTTTTCGTTGCAGAAAAAGACACCCCGGTAAACGCTGAAGAAATTTGTTTGCGCCGCAAAAATAAGGGTAAAAATTTTACTACCGGCCTGTAACCTTTTCTTTTGTGCGCCGTTGTACAGATAAACCAGCTTATATGAAACAATTGCTGACCACCATTCTTGCTGCTACCCTAATGTTCACCGCATCAGCCCAAAAAGTTATCAACGATCCCAACGTGGAAGTGCGCTCCGTAGGCTCTTTTACAGCATTGGATGTTTCCCACGCTTTTGAAGTGATCATTACCCAGGGCAATGAAGAAACCGTTGCTGTTAGCTCCAACATTGAGGGCGATAATAAAAACATCATCACCGAAACAAAAAACGGAAGGCTAAAGATCAGCTACCAGCAACAAGGAAAACGCTGGTATAAAAACCACCGTTTGAAAGCATACGTTTCGGTAAAAAATATTGAAGGCATCAAAGGCAGCGGCGCTACCAAATTTATCATTGAAGGCACGTTGGCCGCCACCAAACTCAACATCGATTTGAGCGGCGCCACCGATATGAAGGGAAAAGTAACCGTGAATCAGGAACTGCAACTGAATCTGAGTGGGGCATCTGATGTGACCCTTACCGGTGCTGCCGGTTCGATTGCGATTGATGCTTCGGGTGCCAGCGATGTAAAAGCCTTTGACCTCACTGCGGGTAATTGCAACATCAAAGCTTCCGGAGCCTGCAACATTCGCATTTCTGCGGAGAAAGAAATTTCTGCACAACTCAGTGGTGCCAGCAACGTGCAGTACCAGGGCAGCGCCATGATCCGCGACATTAAAACCAGCGGGGCCAGCAATATTTCCCGTAAATCATAAGTTGGAACAAATACATTGCACCAAAACTAATTTTCGAAAAAGCGCATGGCAACATGCGCTTTTTTATTTGCATCAACATCCAAAAAGTTTGCTGCATAAAAAAAGCCAACAGTAAATACTGAAGGCTTCTTATTGTTGCGAAGCTAGGGATCGAACCTAGGACCTTCGGGTTATGAGCCCGACGAGCTACCGCTGCTCTACTTCGCGGTGCAAATATAGGCCGGCAAGCCTTTTCGGCCAAACAATTTTATAAGACTTATTTTTGTGCCTTATTTTTTACCAGTGAAGACAGGATTTGTCAACATATTCGGAAGGCCTAATGCGGGGAAAAGTACTTTGCTCAACGCTATCATGGGCGAAAAGCTGGCTATTGTTTCCTCTAAAGTGCAAACCACAAGGCACCGCATCAAAGGCATTTTAACCGAAAACGATTACCAGATTATTTTTTCGGATACGCCCGGCATCATCGAGCCCAAATACAAGCTGCACGAACGCATGATGCAGGCCGTAAAAAGCTCGCTGGAAGACGCCGACCTGGCGCTGTTGCTGGTTGATGTGAACGACAATTGGGAAACCTGCGATGCTATTTTTTCGGCGCTGCGCCTGAAGGTTGATGCGCTGGTGATCATCAATAAAATTGACAAAGCCACGCCGGAGAAAGTTGCGGAAGCAACTGCGTTTTTTGGCAGTAAAAAGTATTGCAGCGGCACTGTTACCATTTCTGCATTGCAGGCCGGGCAGGTAAAACAACTGATCGAAAAAGTAGCGGAGCGTTTGCCGGAAGGCGATCCTTATTTTGAAGAAGACGAAATCACAGATCTGTCGGAACGTTTTTTTGTTGCCGAATTGATCCGTGAAAAAATATACCAGTTGTTTGAAGAGGAGATACCTTATCAAACCACTGTAGTGGTGCACGAATTCAAACACAAATCATCGCTGATAAAAATTGGCGCCAACATCATTGTTCAACGCGAAACACAAAAGGCCATCATACTGGGCGAAGGCGGCAAAATGATCCGGCAGATTGGCACCAATGCCCGCAAGGACATTGAAAAGTTTCTGGGCCAAAAAGTGTTTTTGGAGTTGTTTGTAAAAGTGCGGCCCAAGTGGCGTGAGAACGATTTGTTTTTGAAAGAATACGGTTATTAAAGCACCGCATTTTTACACCTGAATTTTAATAGCGCAATTAACAAGTTCCCTGTTTAGGGACAACCAAGTTTATATGGGATTTACAGTAGCAATTGTAGGCAGGCCAAACGTAGGCAAAAGCACATTTTTCAACCGCTTGCTTGAAGAGCGGAAAGCCATTGTGGAAGACACTCCCGGTGTTACCCGCGACCGGCAGTACGGCGTTGCCGAATGGAATGGCAAAGCGTTTAACGTAATTGATACGGGCGGTTTTGTGCCGCAAAGCGAAGACGTTTTTGAACGCGAAATCAGGAAGCAGGTGCAGATAGCACTGGACGAAGCTAACCTGGTGTTGTTTGTAGTGGATGCCATTACCGGCATCACCAACCTGGATGATGCAATGGCCGATTTGTTGCGCCGCGCTACCAAACCGGTTATCCTGGTAGTGAACAAAGTGGACAACAATACACGCATGTTGGAAGCCACCGAATTTTACAGCCTGGGTTTTGAACAACTGCATTTTATTTCTTCCATCAGCGGTAGTGGCACCGGCGATCTTCTGGATGCGGTAACGGAACTGATACCCGATACCGAAGAAGAAGCCGACACCGAAAGCGAGGTGCCCAAGTTTGCCATTATTGGTCAGCCCAATGTTGGTAAATCATCTTTGCTCAATGCATTGGTAGGAGCGGAGCGCACCATTGTAAGCCATATTGCAGGTACTACACGTGATACAATCCATACCCGGTACAACTTGTTTCAAAAAGATTTTGTACTGATAGATACGGCCGGTATCCGCCGCAAAAACAAAGTTGAAGAAGACCTGGAATTTTATTCGGTTATACGTGCCATTAAGGCCATGGATGAAGCCGATGTTTGCCTGCTGTTGCTTGATGCAGAGAAAGGCATCACTGCACAGGACCTGAATATTTTTAGCCTCGCGGCCCGCAAAGGCAAGGGGCTGGTGGTGCTGGTAAACAAATGGGACCTGGTGGAAAAAGAAACCAACACGGCCCGCGATTATGAAAAGGAATTGAAGAAGCGGCTGGCTCCATTCAATGATGTGCCCATCATTTTTGTATCGGCGAAAGACAAGATCCGCATTTTTCAGGCCATTGAAAAAGCCTTGCTGGTGGCTGAAAACCGCCACCGCAAAGTGCCCACTTCGCAGCTCAATGAAGTGATCTTGAAAGCGATTGAAGCATTCCATCCGCCGGTGGTGCGTGGGCATGCAGTGCGCATCAAATACATCACGCAACTGCCAACCAAAGTGCCGTCGTTTGCATTTTTCAGCAACTTCCCGGATGACATTAAAACACCATATCGTAACTATCTGGAAAACCAGTTGCGTGAACATTTTGATTTTACAGGAGTGCCGGTGCGCATCTATTTCAGAAAGAAATAGTAGTTGTTGAAAAAAAAGCGCAGCGAAGATTTGTAAGTTAAAACTGAGCCATTACTTTTGCGCCCATTAGTTCATAATTCGTATAAAAAAGTACAATGAAAAAGTTTTTCGCTATTGCCGCTATCGCCGGTACCCTGGTTGCCTGTGGCAACGCTTCTGAAGCAGAAAGCACTGTTGATTCAACTGCAGTTGCTCCCCTGGAAACAGCTCCTGTAGACACTACTGCTACTGCTGTAGACAGCACTGGTGCTGCTATCGTTGACTCTGCTGCTGCAGCTGTTGACTCTGCAAAATAATTGTACTGTATACGTACTTCTTGCAAGAAGGTCCCTCCGCAATTGCGGAGGGATTTTTTTATGCATCGGTGAGATTAAAACTGCAGTTGTCACACTGTTGCACCTCTCAATTGCTGCAGCAATAGGGATACATCTTTTTTAAATGCCTGCAGCTCTTCTTCCTGCTGAATGATGAATTGATTTTCTGAAAATTTACCAACCACTTCTTCCATTTGCTCCATGTTGTCGTACACCATTTGGCGGAACGGGTTTTGGTAATCTTTTTCCCGCGAAGCATGAATATTTTTAGTCAGACGTTCTTTTGTTGCCACTGCTTCTTCTATCCATGCAGCCAGCATTTCCTCGGTCAGGCTTTCAATGGTTTGTCCTTTTATTTCGAGCAGCGATGCAAATGCATGCAGCCGTTTTTGTTCGGTGTAGTTGGCGCCGGCTTCTTTGTAAAAACGATGTACTTCGGTCCAATTGGTAAGCGTGCCATTTTTAATACCGGCTAAAAGCTTTGCCACGCCTGATTTTGGCACCAGTTGCCCGCCGATGTTTTCCCATTCTTCCCGCACAAGTGTGTTGCCTATTTGTTGCTTTAATCCCTCTAATGTATTGATGCCGTTAGTTCCCCACCAGCCGCACTGCTGTTGCACGCCATACAACACAATCAACTCCCGGAACAGGTGATAGGCCGATGATGCTTTCACGATGTGCACCGGCCTTTTGCTGTTTTCAAAACCTGCGCCGCGTAGCTCCAACGTTTCACCGGTATTTTGTTGCAGTTGCGCTGCGCCTGTTTCCTGCAATGCTTCAATCGATGAATTGGGAGCAGCACCGGCAGCAAGTGCGGCGCACCGCTCCAGTGTTGCTATGCCCCTGAACAATTCATTAATAGTGTCCGGTGCCAGGTAATTGTATTCAATGTGCTGGATCTTTTCAATGCGCTTATCACGGTCTGAGTATTTGGCTGAATTGCGGGCCAATGCATACATGTTGTACATAAACCAATACCCGGGCATCAATACCAGCGTATCGTTGCTTTCATTGTTGCTCACTAGGCTAAACGGAATGTCGATATTCAATTCCGCCGGGTAGTCGCCTTTTGCCAGCAGCGTGAACGATGCAAATTTGGAATTGTGTTTTAAACTCACACAAAGGCCTGGCCAAAAGCCGCGGCCAGCAATCAATTCGCCGTCAGCTGCGCGGCTGTTGTGGTTGGAGCCTATGGTTGCACCAGCAGCCATATTGCTTTGACCCATTACCAATGCGGCACACAAGAAGGAGTTGTTGTGGTGTTGTTCGTGTGCCGGGTAAATAAGCGAATTCAACACTTCGCAACAAGAGATCGTGGCATTATTACCAAGATAGGAGTTGATCAACCGGGCGCCGTATTTTAATTGGCTATTAGAGGCCATATAAAAACGCACCGCTTTCACGCCGTAAAACAAGCGGCATCCTTCACCGATGATTCCATTCACCAGTTCGCAACCTTCACCAATTTGTGTTTGCCCTTCGGGCGATGAATTTATGGTAAGGTTTTTTAATTTGTTGGCGCCTTTGATGTATGCATCCGTGCCGATCCAAACATCTTTAATGATGCTGGTGTGCTTGATCACCGTGCGGTCGCCGATTTTACCATAATAGCCGCGGCGTTTATCAAAGCGTTCTTCAGTAAAAACTTTGAACTTTTCCAGCAGTTCATCGTCTTCGCGGTGCTTCGACCACAAGTACGCATCGCCCGGCAGCATCCCATTAAAAGGCATGATGCGGCGGCCGCCATTTTCATTGCGCACTTCCAGCCACACGCGGATGGATTCATCTTCACCATCTTTGATGATGCCGTTGCCAAATTTGGAATGATCGGTAGCATGCAGCTCATGCACATTGGCAATCATCACTTCGTTCCCGAGAATGTAATGCGCCATGTAATTTACATTCGATACAACCACATTATCGCCAAAATCGCAACTGATGATGGTGCTGTTGTACAGGCCCACCGGCAAGCAAACATTGTGGTATTCCAGAAACACCGGTTCCAATTTGCCGATGCGCACTAACCCGTAGAACTTGCAGTTTTTTACCAGTTCGGGATTAAAGTCATCCGACACGCAGATTTTGTTCCAGTCGTCGGAAGTGTTATTGTTGCGCACCAGCATTTCTATTTCATATGCCGATAAGTTGCGGTACGAAATGCCATTGCGGTTTTGCAGGTTGCGCAGGTAATACTCATCGGCTTCTGCAGGCAGGTATTCCTGTGCCACGTAATTGTAGCCTAGCGTATTGAGTGGGCGTTTATGAATAGCGTTCATTGCTGATTGAAGGGTTTAAGTAGTTTTTAAGGATAGTGGAAATTGGGACAAATGCCGATGCTATTTTAATAAAAAAAATGCGTAAAGAACAGCAGCTGCTGCTTTACGCATTTCAAAAAAAAATCTCAGGTGTTTGGCTTATTCAACAGTTACTGATTTTGCGAGGTTGCGGGGTTTATCTACGTCCAACCCGCGGGCCACGCCAATGTAGTAAGCCAGCAATTGCATGGGAATAACCGAAAGCATCGGCGCAAGGATCTCATCAGCTTCCGGCACCACAATCACATCGTTCGAAAGAGAGATGCTTTGCTCATCGCCTTCGTTGATCACCGAAATAACCATGCCTTTCCGTGCCTTGATCTCCTGCATGTTGGAGATCACTTTCTCGTGGTACGAATCTTTTGTAGCGATGAACACCACCGGTAGCGATTCATCCACCAACGCGATGGGTCCATGCTTCATTTCAGCTGCGGGATAGCCTTCCGCGTGGATGTAAGAAATTTCTTTCAGCTTCAATGCACCTTCCAAAGCCACCGGGAAATTGTATCCGCGGCCGAGGTACAGGAAGTCCTGCGCATCTTTATATTTTTCCGCCAGGTCTTTAATCTGATCAACCGACTGCAACAGTGTAGCCACCTTTTCAGGAATCGCTTCCAGTTCTTTCAGCAGTTGCAGGTAACGTTGCTGGCCAAGGGTACCTTTTTTGTAGCCAACAGTCAGTGCAATCATCGTGAGCACGGCAAGTTGGGCCGTAAATGCTTTGGTAGAAGCAACACCGATTTCGGGACCGGCGTGTGTGTACGCACCTGCATGCGAAGCACGGGAAATGGATGAACCTACCACGTTCACCACACCAAGGATGATGGCACCTTTTGATTTCGCATTTTCAATGGCAACCAGTGTATCGGCAGTTTCACCGCTTTGCGAAATGGCAATGATCACATCGCCGGGATTGATCACCGGGTTGCGGTAGCGGAACTCAGATGCGTATTCCACCTCCACGTTGATGCGGCACAATTCTTCAAAAATATATTCGGCAACCAGACCGGCGTGCCAGCTGGTACCGCAGGCCACCATCACAATGCGGTTGGCATTCATGATCTGCTCGGCATATTTCTCAACACCGCTCATGGTAATGGTGCCGGCTGTGGCATCGAGACGGCCGCGCAGGCAATCGTAAATAGTTTGCGGCTGCTCAAAAATTTCTTTAAGCATGAAATGGTCGTAACCGCCTTTTTCAATAGCGGCCAGTTCCATATCCAGCTTGGTAATGAACGGCGTCTGGCGTTCGTTGCCCAGGTTTTTCAAGATCAATTCATCGGGGCGGATGATGGCAATTTCATAGTCGTTTACATACACCACTTCTTTGGTGTACTCGATGATGGGCGATGCGTCGGATGCGAGGAAGTGCTCGTTTTTACCCACACCAATAACCAATGGGCTGCCTTTGCGGGCTGCGATGAGTGTTTCGGGATTTTCGCGGTCGAGCAGCACGATAACATAAGCGCCCACTACGCGTTTCAGCGCAATGCGCACTGCTTCTTCGGGTTCGCAGTTATTGTTTTTTTGAATATCGTCAATAAAGTTGAGCAACACCTCGGTATCGGTATCGCTGTGAAATACGTAACCTTTATTGACCAACTCCTGCTTTAGTTGCGCATAGTTTTCAATAATGCCGTTGTGGATCATCGCAAAGCGGCCGCTGGCGGCAGTGTGCGGGTGTGCATTGCGGTCGGAGGGTTCGCCGTGGGTAGCCCAGCGGGTGTGGCCGATGCCGATGTTGGAGTGCAGGTCTTTGCCTTGCAGTTCTTCTTCCAGGTTGGCAACCTTGCCTTTTTTCTTATATACTTTCAGCCCGCCGTTGAGCAGCGCAATGCCTGCACTGTCGTATCCGCGGTACTCCAATCGCTTCAGTCCTTTCAGTATGATAGGGTAGGCTTCACGCTGGCCGATATACGCAACAATTCCACACATAGGTGTTGGTGTTTGGTTTTAATTGAGCCGCGAAAATCTGAAATGATTGGCGAATTACAAAACCACATCCATTTTACTTATAATAACTTTCCATCGAGGATCGTAAATGCTATAGAAAAATAAATAATAAGACCTGTTACGTCTACCAGCGTGGCCACAAAAGGAGTGGAGGATGTAGCCGGGTCGGCTCCCAGCCTTTTGAGCAACAACGGCAGCATAGAGCCCATAAGCGTGCCCCACAACACAACGCCAATAAGGGACAGGCCAATGGTAAATGCCAAAGCCAGGTAATATTGGCCCAATGTGTCCGATACAAAGTTCCACGTAACAATCACCGAAATGCCCATAATGCAGAGCGTGGTGCCCAGCAGGAGGCCGGAAAAAATTTCCCGCCGCATGATGCGCCACCAGTCTTTGATGGTGATTTCGCCCAGCGCCATGGCTTGTATGATTAGCGTAGCCGCCTGCGATCCGCTGTTGCCGCCACTGGAAATAATGAGCGGAATAAACGTGGCGAGGATCACCACTTTTGCTATTTCGTCTTCGAACTGGTGCATGGCCGAAATGGTCATCATTTCGCCTACAAACAATACCATCAGCCAGATCACCCGCTTTTTAAACAGCTTGAACAGCGGCATTTCGAGGTAAGGAAATTCAAGTGCCTCGGTACCACCAATCTTTTGCATGTCCTCGCTAAACTCCTCGCTGGCCACCCACAACACGTCGTCGATGGTAACGATGCCCAATAGCTTGTTACTGTTGCTCACCACCGGCAGCGCTACGCGGTTGTTCATTTTAAACGCCTCGTTGGCCACTTCCTGGTCGTCGAATGCATTGAGGGCAATCACCCGTTCATCCATCAGTTCGCTCACCTTTGTTTTGGGATCGTTGAGGATAAATTCGCGGATCCGGATGTCATCGAGCAGGTCGCCTTTTTGGTTGATCACGTAGATCACGTCGATGGTTTCGCTGTTTTTGCCCACCCGGCGAATGATGTCGAGCACTTCGGCAATAGTATTGTGCTCGTACACGTACACATAATCGGGCGTCATCAGGCGGCCCACGCTGTTTTCGGGGTAGCCCAAAAGCGACAGCGTGATTTTTCGTTCCTGTGGGTCCAGCAGTTTGATCAGTTCCCGCACCACGCTGCTGGGCAATTCTTCCAGGAAAGCGGTACGGTCATCCGCAGGCAGCTCGTTCAGGAGTTCGGCCGTTTTTACGGGCGGCAGCGTTTGCATGATCCGCTTTTGGGTGGGAAACTCCAGGATGCGGTACACGCCTGCGGCGCGGTGGATGGACATGTTGGCAATAATGCTGCTTTCGTACTCTTCATACTCGTAAATGAGGTCGGCCACGTCCGAAATGTTCTGGTCGTCCAGGAATTGCCGGATCTCCAACACGTCGTTTCCCTCCAGCACCGCTTCAAACTGGTCCTTCAAATCGCCGATGGTTGTTTCCAATGCCATGGGCCAAATTTACCGAATGCAAACATTCCGGTTGCTGCCTTAATTTGCAAGCATGGAGGAGCCGCAATATTTTTTGTCCGACCTGGTGGCTATTCGGCATACGCCCAACCGCGGCCGCGGCATTTTTGCGCAGGCAGCCCTGCCCGAAGGCCTGCTGCTCGAAACAGCACCGGTGATTGTAATGCCTGGTGCACACCGCACCCTTATCGACCAAACGTTGCTGCACGATTATATTTTTATCTGGGGCGAAGCCGAGGACCAGTGTTGCATGGCGTTGGGATATGTGGCGCTGTACAACCATGCATCACCCGCCAATTGCGATTACCTCATGGATTTCAAACAGCAAACCATTTCTATCATCACTGTCCGAAACATTGCGGCTGGTGAGGAATTATTTATTAATTACAACGGTGATTGGAATGATGAAAAGCCGGTTTGGTTTGCAGCGAGTTGAGGGTTGATTCGTGGCGTTTACGGCAAATGCATTGCTTTAATCAATGGCGTTTTTTACCGCCCTTGTTTCTGCTTTATAAGATCGTTGTTTCTTTTGTACCCAGCTTTGGTAATGCTATTGAGCTGCTGTTGCGTCGCACACTTTTAAGTTCCGTACAACTATTGCGCTTTATCTAGGTACCTGTAGCGAATTGGCGCCTTTAGGTAATGTCATGCGGAACTTGTTTCGGCATCTCCTACCCCTCGCGGAGTTTACAAAAGCACAAGGAGCTGCCGAAACAAGTTCGGCATGACAAACCTTGATTGTAATGATTGTCCTACACCAACGCTGAAATCACACTCTTTGATTGCAATGCTCTTTGCCTGCCAACCATGCTTTTTGCTTGTCATCCTGAGCGCAGCGAAGGATCTGAACCTGCACCAGCGCAACCGTCGAAGAGAAAGTGAACATACATTTCCGCAATAGCCGCTGCTACTACCACACTCAGATGCTTCGCTGCGCTCAGCATGACAAGCAAAGTCCCTAATTGTAAAAGAGAATGTCGACGAAAACCTTTCGGCTCATAAAACGTAAATAACAACGCCGCATCCTACTTTATCATCCCCTTAATCTCATTCAACTTTAACAACGCCTCCACTGGCGTCAACCGGTTGATATCGATGGTTTCCAGCAGTCGCCGGATATCTTCAAATGTTTGGCTGTGCGCATCAAAAATGCTCAACTGCATTTTGGGTCCACCCAAGCCTTTCAGGCTTTGTTCGGTGGGTTTGTCGGCATGTTTTTCTTCCAGTTGCGCCAGCACTTCACGGGCACGCTCTACTAGCTCGGGTGGCATGCCAGCCATGCGGGCCACATGAATACCAAACGAATGGGTGCTGCCGCCCGGTGCCAGCTTGCGGAGGAAAATGATCTTGCCGCCGATCTCTTTATTCGTCACATGAAAGTTGCGCACCCTCGGCAATTTGCCTTCCAGTTCATTGAGCTCGTGGTAGTGGGTAGCAAAAAAAGTCTTGGGTTGATGGACCGACCCGTGCAGGTATTCAACAATGCTCCAGGCAATGGAAATGCCATCGTAGGTAGAAGTACCGCGGCCAATTTCATCTAGCAGTATCAGGCAGCGCGGAGAAATGTTGTTGATGATGGAAGCCGTTTCATTCATCTCCACCATAAAAGTTGATTCGCCGGCATTGAGGTTGTCCGATGCTCCCACCCGGGTAAATATTTTGTCCGTCAGCGGAATGCGGGCATTGGCCGCCGGCACGAACGAACCCATATGCGCCATCAGCGTAATGAGTGCTGTTTGCCGCAGCAGCGCCGACTTACCACTCATATTCGGGCCGGTCAAAATGATGATCTGTTGCTCCGTTTTATTGAACACCACATCATTGGCCACATAGCTGTCGCCGGGCGGTAAGGTGCGTTCAATCACCGGGTGGCGGCCTTCTGATATTTCGAGTTCTTCGCCCTCATGCATGCGGGGCTTTTTGTAATTATACTGCAATGCGTTTTGTGCAAAACAGCAAACACAATCTAGCGTAGCTACCACTTGTGCATTGGCCTGTATGCAGGAAAGAAAATCGTGCAGCTCGGCCACCAGTCCTTCAAACAACTGCAACTCGATGGCTAATATCTTTTCTTCAGCGCCGGTTATTTTTTCTTCGTATTCCTTTAACTCTGGTGTGATATAGCGCTCTGCGTTGGCCAGCGTTTGTTTGCGCATCCATGCAGGGGGCACTTTGCCTTTGTGCACATTGGTCACTTCAAGGTAGTAGCCAAACACATTATTGAAACCAACCTTCAACGATGATATGCCGGTGCGGTCAGCTTCTTGTTGTTGCAATTGCAGGAGGTACTCTTTACCGTGAGTGGCAATGCCGCGCAGTTCGTCTAAATCTGCATGAATATTTGCCTGGATGAAACCACCTTTCTGCGCCTGTGCCGGTGGGTTTTCAATTACCTGTTGTGCAATTTTTCCGGCTATGTACAAACAGGGATTAAGCGCATCTGCAAGGCGTTGCAGGTAAGGGTTTTGGGCGGCAGCACACCATTCTTCTATTTGCGCCACCTGCTGCAGCGACCGCGATAATTGCAGCAATTCGCGGGGATTTATTTTGCGCAGCGGAATTTTGGCCACCAGCCGTTCCATATCGCCGCATTGCTTGATGGCCTGCACCAGTTGGTTGCGCAATTCGGTATGTAAAATAAGATGCTCCACCAAGTCCAGCCGTTCGTTGATGCGCTGCAAATCTCTGAGCGGAAAATGCAGCCAACGCTTCAGCAGGCGGGCACCCATGGGTGATGCGGTTTGGTCGAGCACCGATAAAAGATTAGCGCCGCCTTCGTTGCTGCCAGCCAGTTCCAGGTTGCGCATTGTAAACCGGTCCATCCACAAATAGTCACCTTGATCGATGCGCTGAAGCGCTGTAATATGTTGCAGGTTCGGGTGCTCTGTTTCTTTTAAATAATGCAACACCGCACCGGCTGCAACCAGCCCCAACGGTAAACCTTCCACGCCAAAGCCTTTTAGCGAATGCGTATCAAACTGCCGCAGCAGCGACTCCTGCGCATAATGATCTTGGAAAATCCATTCATCGAGTGTATAGGTATAAAAGCGGCCCGCAAATTCTTCTTTAAAGCGGCGCAGGTATTGCCGTTGAAATATCACTTCGGCAGGCTTAAAGCCGTTGAGCAATTTGTCGGCGCTTTCACGGTCGCCTTCGGCCACCAGGAATTCGCCGGTGGAAATATCCAGGAATGCAAGGCCATATTTTGCCGCACCATCAAAATGTATGGCGGCCAAAAAATTGTTGGTACCGTGGTCGAGCAGGCGGTCGTTGGTGGCAGTGCCCGGTGTGACCATTTCGGTGACGCCGCGTTTGACAATGCCTTTTACGGTTTTCGGATCTTCGAGCTGGTCGCAAATCGCTACGCGGTAACCGGCCTTTACCAACTTGTGCAGGTAAGTGTCCAAAGCATGGTAGGGAAAACCAGCCAGTTCATTATCGGCGCTGCCGTTGTTACGTTTGGTCAGCGTAATGCCCAGCACTTGCGCCGCAATGATGGCATCGCCACCAAAGGTTTCGTAAAAATCGCCAACGCGAAACAGCAGGATCGCATCCGGGTATTTTTGTTTGATGGCGCTGTGCTGCTGCATCAATGGGGTTTCCGCAGTTTTCGCTTTGCTCATAGTGTGGGGCAAAAATAGTCGGAAGTCCGATGTCGGATGTCGGAAGATGGAAGAATACCATTTGAAGACTGTTGCCGGCGATTGAATTTGTACACAATCCCGCCTTACTCCGATGTGCCGTTCGGGTTATGACCTTGATTTTTTACTTTTTCAAAAAATGCGCAATTGAGTTAAGTAGTAGTTTATCTTCCGACATCTGTCTTCCAACTTCCGTCTTTCCTACGTTACTGTCTTTCAGCTACTTTTGCGCCATGCGCAAATTGAAGACCACCGAGTTGGGCCGGCTGAGTGTGGAGGAATTCAGGGAAAAAGAAAAGCTTCCCATCATTGCCGTTTTGGAAAATGTTCGCAGCGCCTATAACGTAGGTTCTTTTTTCCGTACGGCAGATGCATTTTTGCTGGAAGCCATTTACCTGGTGGGCTACACGGCATTTCCGCCGCACAAAGAGATCCGAAAAACCGCGCTGGGAGCGGAGGATACCGTTACCTGGAAACATTTTAAAACACCTGCGGAAGCCTTGGCCGACTTAAAGTCCATGGGTTACGAAGTATATGCCATTGAGCAGGCGAGTGGCAGCAACCAATTGCAGCATTTTTCCGGCGGCGAAAAAGTTGCTGTTGTTTTTGGCAACGAAGTAACTGGTGTTGAACAATCCACCATCGAAGCGTGTAATGGCTGTATCGAAATACCGCAACTAGGTATGAAGCATTCCTTAAATGTGGCAACAGCGGGCGGCATCGTGTTGTGGGAGTTGGTTCGCAACAGGCTGCTGGCTGATTTAAGTTAGTTGTTTGTAAACCTGATTAAGATAGTTTTGCAGTCAAATTTTGGCCCGGGATTTTCTACCGCATTCGCGGCGCAATCAATCAATCCATGAATCAGTTGAAAAATTATTTGTCGCTTATAAAATTTTCGCACACCATTTTCGCAATGCCTTTTGCATTGATCGGTTTTTTCCTGGCAACCAGCGTAGCCATTCGCAGCTGGGTGCACGATTACCTGGGAAATGGTTTGCCGCAATATGCATCAGACAGCAGCAAGCCTCTGGGCATTTTGTTCCTGTTGGTGATCTTATGTATGGTGTTTGCCCGTTCGGCAGCCATGGCTTTTAACCGTTACCTCGATCGCGATATTGATGCCCTCAATCCCCGCACGGCCATCCGCGAAGTGCCGCGTGGCATCATCACACCGAAGAACGCCTTGCTGTTTACCATTGTCAACTGTGTTTTATTTCTTGTTTGCACCTGGTTCATCAACCCACTTTGTTTCATGCTGGCCCCGGTGGCGCTGGCAGTGATCCTGGGTTATAGTTATACCAAAAGATTTACACCGCTGTGCCACCTAATATTGGGCCTGGGCCTGGCACTGGCACCCATTGGTGCGTATGTGGCCGTAACCGGTGCGTTTCACTGGCTGCCCATTTTGTTTTCGCTTGCTGTTTTGTTTTGGGTAAGTGGGTTTGATATTATTTACTCCCTGCAGGATGAAGACTTCGACCGCAACCAGCAGCTTTATTCCATTCCATCTTGGCTGGGTAAGGAAAAGGCCTTGCAGGTGTCGGAACTGTTGCACCTGCTGAGCGCTGCCTGCGTGGTGGCTGCCGGCAAATTGGGTGATTTTAGTTACCTGTATTGGTTGGGTGTACTGGTATTTATTGGCATGTTGGTGTACCAGCATTCTATTATCAAACCCAACGACCTGCGCCGGGTGAACATTGCGTTTATGACAGCAAACGGCATTGCCAGCGTCGTGTTTTCTGTATTTGTGATTACCGATTTACTGACCCGCTAATTCGGCTTGTATGGGGCGCATCATGGCAATTGATTATGGCGGAAAACGTACCGGGCTGGCCGTAACCGACCCGTTGCAGATCATTGCATCGGCACTTACCACCATTGAAACCCACAAACTGCTCCAGTTCTTAAAAGAATATTTTGCAAAAGAGCCGGTGGATGCCGTGATCATTGGCATGCCGCTCAACTGGGACGATACCGCAACACATGCCACGCCGCTGGTAAAAGGGTTCATTAAAACCTTTAAAAAGAACTTTCCACTCATTCCGCTCACCGAAGTGGATGAGCGCTATACTTCCAAAATGGCATCAAAAGCCATGGTGGAAATGGGCATGAAAAAAAAGCAGCGGCAGGATAAAGGCATGGTGGACCAGATTGCTGCCACCATTATGCTGCAGGAGTACATGGGCCGGGTGTAGTGCCTCATTTGTATACAGTGCCACCATTCGCCGTTTTTATTTTTCCCTTGAATTTTGAGTTTCTTCACAGCAAGCCCGGGCTGCAAACCTTAATTTTGCAGCGATATTTTATACAACCTGCGCAACATGATTTTACCTATAGTAGCATACGGGCACCCGGTTTTACGCAAAGTGGCTTCGGATATTGATAGCAGCTATCCCGGCTTGGCCAAACTCATCGAAGACATGTGGGAAACCATGTATGCCTCCAACGGCGTAGGCTTGGCCGCACCACAAGTTGGCAAAGGCATCCGCCTGTTTGTGGTCGACAGTGAGCAGATTTTTGCCAACATGGACGAAGAAGAACGCAAGGAAGAATCTTATCCCGATGAACCCGGCATAAAGCAAGTGTTCATCAATGCACATATTGAAGAAGAAGGCGGCGACGACTGGGCTTACAACGAAGGATGCCTGTCGATTCCAAAAATCCGCGAAGATATTTACCGCGCCGAGGAAGTAACGCTGCGCTACCACGACGAGCATTTTAACGAGCATGTAAAAACATTCTCGGGCATCACGGCGCGGGTCATTTTGCACGAATACGACCACATTGATGGCAAGCTGTTCATCGATTACCTGTCGCCGCTCAAACGCAAGCTGCTCAAGCGCAAGCTCGACGACATTACCAAAGGAAATGTGCGGGTAGATTACAAAATGCTGTTCCCTAAATAATGAAGCGGCTTCCGTTTTTATTCTTGCTCCTGTTGCTTGCGGGTAAGGGTTTTGCTCAAACCGACAGTGCCGATGCCGAAGCGCTGCGCCGCATGGTAAACCTGAGCGAAGTGGTGATTCGTTCCGACCTGAACGTGCCCCGATTTCTGCAGCAAATAAAAACCGACACTACTTTTTACAAAGCTTTCCGCAACCTGCGCATTCTTTCGTTTACATCGCTGAACGACATCCGTATGCAGGATAAAAAGGGCAAGGTTGCGGCGACGCTGCAAAGCCGTACCCGCCAGTTGCGGCAGGATGGTTGCCGCACCATGCAGGTGTTGCAGGAGCAAACCACAGGCGACATTCGCGACCGCAGTGGCGACTGGAATTATTACACCGCCGAACTCTATGCCGGCCTGTTTTTTACACAGGGAAAAGTTTGCGGCGAAACCAACATTGTGTCGGGCACGCAGCGCAAAGTGCGGCAAACCAAAGGGCTGGAAAAACACAAGGAACAACTCAAAATGATGTTCTTTAATCCCGGCAAAAAGATCCCGGGCATTCCGTTCATTGGCGATAAGCTCGATGTGTTTGATAAAGACGTGGCCCGCTTTTACGACTTTAACATTGATGTGGAAGATTACCGCGAAGTGCCTTCGTATAAATTTACTATCCAGCGCAAAGAAGGGCTCAGCAGCGGCGAACGGGACAAGATTGTTTACGACAACATCACCACCTGGTTCGATGCCAAAAACCTTTCTATTTTAGGCCGGGTGTACGACCTGAGCTACAATGCAGGTGTGTATGATTTTGACGTGCACATGGAAGTGCAGATGACGCATTTCAATGGCCTGCTGGTGCCCAACCTGATTCGCTACAACGGCAACTGGGACGTGGCATTTAAGAAGCGGGAACGCGGCATTTTCACCGCTACGCTGTTTGATTTTGCACGATAATATTTGTGCTTTGCCGTTCCCTTATTGCTCCGCAAGGCCTGCCGACTCTTTGCTATTTTTTTGTAACCGGCATTTGTTCTGAATTCAGCATCGGTTGCGTCGCACACTGCAACTGCAGTGCCTTGCTTAACATTTTTCAAACGCCAATTTCTTACAAGCCCCAATAAAAAAGCAGCACCGAACCAGTGCTGCTTTTTTATTAATCGCTTAACGAATCTTAATCAACTTTTCCTTTCAGCACATGCTGCGAATAGCCGCGCCATTTTTCAATCACCGTTGCCATATCCACCGGCACCGGCGACTCGAAATGCATCTCAACACCAGTAACGGGATGCACAAATCCCAGCGTCCGGGCATGCAGCGCCTGGCGTTTGCAAATCTGAAAACAATTGTCTACAAACTGCTTGTATTTGCTGTAAATAGTGCCTTTTACAATTTTATCGCCGCCGTAAAAATCATCGTTGAACAGCGGGTGGCCAATATATTTCATGTGCACCCTGATCTGGTGGGTTCTTCCGGTTTCCAGCACGCATTGCACCAGCGTTACATAGTTCATCCGCTCCAGCACGGTATAGTGCGTGGTGGCGTCTTTGCCATGTTCGCCATCGGGGTAGGCTTCAAATAGTTTGCGGAACCGCTGGTTGCGGCCCACATGCGCTTTAATCGTGCCGGTATCATTGGCTACATCGCCCCAAACCAGGGCCAGGTATTGCCGCTTTACGGTATGATCGAAAAATTGTTTGGCCAGGTGCGTCATCGCTTTGCCCGATTTGGCCAACACCAGCAGGCCGCTGGTGTTTTTATCAATGCGGTGCACCAATCCAAATCGTGGCAGCGTGTCTTCCGAAACATCGGGTAGGGTTTGCTGCAGGTAATAAGCCACGCCATTGAGCAGCGTGCCGCTGTAGTTGCCGCTGCCCGGGTGCACCACCATGCCCGCCGGTTTATCAATCACCATCAGGTGCTCATCTTCAAACACAATGTTCAGCGCCATTTTTTCGGGCACTATTTCCGTCGTTTCCGGCGACACATCGGAATATACAATGATGCTATCGAAAGGCTTTACCTTGTAATTCTGTTTTACCGGCTGGTTGTTTACCAGCACCATGCCGCTGTTGATGGCCCGCTGCAACTTATTGCGGGTGGCGCCTTCAATGCGGTTCATCAAAAACTTGTCGATGCGGTAAGGCTCCTGTCCTTTATCGGTCACAAAAGAAAACCGTTGGTACAATTCATCGCCTGTTTCCTGTTCGCCGGTCAGCGGCTCTTGATCGGGGGCCATAGCCCGCAAATATACTGATGCCCAAATTAGCGGCAGATGTGCGCTGCGCCAAACGCAGTAAATTTGCACCCATGCCACAACGCACCGCCATATTTAAAGACCTGGGAAAGCTGGATTATAAAACCGCTTGGGACCTGCAGGAAAGCCTGTTGCAACAAGGTGTTGCTGTAAAGCAGTCGCCGGCAAGTGCACCGGATGGCCCGGCTGAAAATGCCGTGGTGCAGAACTACTTGCTGTTTGTGGAACACCCGCCGGTGTATACATTAGGCAAGAGTGGCAAAATGGAACATGTGCTCATTTCGGACGAAGAACGGGATGCAAAGGGCATTGAATTTTTTAAAATAAACCGCGGCGGCGACATTACGTTTCATGGCCCCGAACAAATTGTAGGTTATCCCATCATCGACCTTGAACAGTTTTACACCGACATTGGCCGCTACCTCCGCGAACTGGAAGAAGTGATCATCCGCACCCTTGCTGACTACGGCATCGAAGCAGGCCGGTCGCCCGGCGAAACCGGCGTGTGGATTGAGCCCGGCGTGCCCGGCAAGGAACGGAAAATCTGTGCCATGGGTGTGCGCTGCAGCCGCTGGATTACAATGCACGGCTTTGCGTTCAACATCAATACTGACCTGAATTATTTTAATTATATCGTTCCCTGCGGCATTGCCAACAAAGCGGTTACATCGCTGCAGCAGGAACTAGGCCGCGCAGTGCGATTGGAAGATGTAAAGGAAAAATTAAAACACCATTTCGCCGAGGTGTTTGGCGTGGAGTGGGAGTAGAGCCGAACTACAAAGACGCCAGCAAAAGAAGTTACACGAAGAAAACATCTTGTGGCTCTTCGTTTCCTTCGTGGTTCAAAGCCTAAAAATCATTCGCCAGGAAAAACCGGTTTTTTTCTACCAGTTTATCATCGTTGTACAGTTCAAACTTGAACCAGCCGGCGTGCAAAAAGTTGGCTTTGTCCAGAGTGAGTGCCGTTTCCTTGATGTTTTTCATTTCAAATAAAAACGAATCGTCGTTTTCAAAAAAACGAATGCGGTATTGTTGTTTGTCGGCATCGGGCAGGTTTACAAACAGGTAGCCGTCTTTATTGGTGTACACATACACCGATGGTATGTACTCCGGTTTTTTAGGCACTACTGTTTTTGCCGAATCTTTTCTAACGCCGTTCACCTGTCCCTGGATACCCGAACCCGGCGCCACTACGGCAGCAGCATTGGCCGTATCGAGCAACGGCCGTTTTGCAGGCGTGGTCAAAAAGTTGCCGCCATCCAGCATAATGAACAGGCGGTAAAACATCCGGTCGTTTGGTGCTTTGGTGTCTACATAACCATTTTGCACGGCCATCGGGTCGGCCACACTCAACACCGTTTTATAAAAATTAAGGCTGTCGAAAGAGCGCTGTATGGAAATTTGCTTTACCTGCTGGTAGTTGTTTACCCAACCAATCACGATCCTGTTTTGCCCAACATTGCGCAACGAAAAATTGGGCAGCGTATCCTGTGCTGCAGCTTGTTGGCAGCAAAAAAACAGGAGCGAACCAATACAAAATTTTCTGATCCAATTCATAGCCGGTTTGGGATTGGCCAGCAAATATAGGATGCAGGCCTATTCGGCGCCGAAGATTAACGTTCCGGGCGGCAGCGACCGGTTGCCCTGCAATCCGCCACTATGGATAAGGAGCACATGGCTGCCCTTTGGAAAGTAGCCGGCGGCCACCAGGTTTTGAAAGGCGAAAAATAATTTCCCCGTGTACACAAAATCCGATGGGATGCCGGTTTGTTCGTACCATTCGTTCATAAAAGCGAGCAATTGCGGTGTGTGTTTGGCGTAGCCGCCACCATGATGTTCGTGCAGGATTTGTATCGGTTTGGACATATCCGGCGGCAACAAACTTTGCACAGACGCTTCCAATGAATGATTATTTTTTAGCACCGAAATGCCAATCACCTGTTGTTGCAGCGGTGCGGCAAGGTGCAAGCCCGCCAGCGTGGTGCCAGTGCCTACGGCACACATAATATGAGAAAACGATTGAATATTGATGCCTTCTAAAATGGTGGCAGCACCCAGCATGCCTTTTTTGCTGTAGCCACCTTCCGGAATGATGATGTGTTCTTTGTCGGCTATCAGCTTTAATAATTCGTCGGGAATTTTTTGATTGCGGTAATCGGTACGGCTGGAAAAAAATAATCGCATGCCCAACTTTGCTGCCTGTTGCAGTGTGGGCGATAGCACCGTTGCCCGCTCGCCGCGAATGATGCCATACGATTGCAAACCCACAGCGGCACAGGCAGCAGCCGTTGCCACAATATGGTTTGAAAACGCGCCACCAAATGTTACGATCGCTTTTTTATTGCCGCCCGTTGCAGCGGCGAGGTGCAGTTTTAACTTATACCATTTATTGCCCGAAACCACCGGGTGCACTGCATCGAGCCGCAACACAGCTGCCCGCAATTGTTGTTGCTGCAACTGCGGTTGCGAAATCGATTGCACTGCTGGTATGGAATTTATAATAAACGACATGCCGTTTGACAAGTGGCGAAAATATTTACTTTCGTTTCCAATTTTACAACAATATGAAACCTACACTCCTGATTATGGCCGCCGGCATGGCGTCGCGTTATGGAAGTATGAAGCAGATCCAGCAGTTTGGCCCCAGCGGCGAAACCATCATGGATTACTCCATTTACGATGCAATAAAGGCAGGCTTTGAGAAAGTTGTTTTTATCATACGCAAAGATTTTGCTGAAGACTTCAAAGCCATTTTCGAACCCAAGCTCCAGGGCAAAATCAAAACCGAATATGTGTACCAGGAAATGACGGCCTTTACCGAAGGCTACCAGGCGCCTGCCGACCGCACCAAACCTTGGGGTACATCGCATGCCATCCTTTGTGCACAGCCGTCGATCAACGAGCCTTTTGCCGTGATCAACGCCGATGATTTTTATGGTCAGGACGCATTTCAAAAAGCATACGACTTTTTGGTGAACCAGGCCAACGACCAAACTTTTGCGCTGGTGGGTTACCAGTTGGAAAACACACTTTCTGAAAATGGTTCGGTAAGCCGCGGTGTTTGCGAAGTGGATGCTGACAACAACCTGGTGCAGATCAATGAACGCCTGAAAGTGTACGAAGAAGATGGAAAGATCGTGTACGAAGAAGGGGACGGCAGCAAACATCCGATTGGCGACACCGCCAAAGCATCGATGAACTTTTGGTGCTTTACGCCGACGCTGTTCCCGTTCCTGCAAGATGAGTTCCGCAAGTTCTTAGCGCAAAGCGGGCAGGAGCTGAAAGCCGAATTCCTCATTCCTTATTCCGCCGACCGCTATATTAAAGACGGCAAAGGCGTGATCAAAGTAATCCCGACTGCTGCGCAGTGGTTTGGCGTTACCTACAAAGAAGATGCACCTGTGGTGAAGCAACGACTGGAAGCAGAAATCGCTGCCGGCAAGTATCCGCAGCGCCTTTGGTAGCTTTTTCTTTTCAGAAAAAGAAACAGCATTTTATATTAATTCCATCTCTTCAAGAGATGGAATTTTTTTCTAGCCAACTTCAGCAATGCTATTGAACTTCTGTTGCGTCGCACACTTGCACGTCCTGTATCACTATTGGGCTTTACTCATGCACTTGTAGTAAACGGTCGTCCTATGTTAGTTGTCATGCCGAACTCGTTTCGGCATCCCCTTCAAATGCGGCATTTATAAGTAGTGCAGGAGTTGCCGAATGGAGTTCGGCATGACAAACGCTGATCGTAATAAGTAGCCTAATTCATCGCTCTTATTTTGCTTTTTGTTAGTAATACTCTTTGCCTTTTAATCAAGCTACTTGCCCCTGTCATCCTGAGCGCAGCGAAGGACCTGAGCCTGCACTAGCGCAAATGGCGAATTGAAAGTGCCCCTGCATTTCCGCAACAGCCGCTGCGACAACAACACTCAGATGCGTCGCTGCGCTCAGCATGACAAGCAAAAACCCAGCGCAACAAACGAAAACCCAAAATGCCACAACACAAAAAAGCCGCAAAGACCAAAATCTTTGCGGCTAACATGTATGCTGATATTTAGTTGTTCAATTAACGCTTGATCCGGTAGAATCCCTGTGTAAAACCAAAGGCTTAATTCACCTTCACCATAAACACAAAATCCTTGATCTTCTTTACCTGCTGGGTGCGGTCCAGGTTTTTCAGCGAGCCTGCATTGGGCAGTTTTACTTTACCAAAAGCCGTGTCCTGCCTGCGCAGCGAATCAATGGCGCGGTGAATGAATTTCGATTGCGTTGCAAACACCACACCTTCGGCACTAGTTTGCTTGGTGCTCAATATGCCCACCACTTCACCAGCCTTATTCAGGATGGGACCGCCGCTGTTGCCGGGGTTAGCGGCAATGGCAATCTGGTAAGTCATCGTATCACCTTTAAAACCGGTTTTGGCAGAAAGATAACCTTCGCCATACACAATTTCATTGCGCGGATAACCCAGCGTAAACACCGGTTCAGCCAGTTCACCAGGTGTTTGTTTGATGGCGTAGGGTAGGGAAGCTGGCGCTTTAAAAGAGCTGTCTACAATCTGCAACAGGGCCAGGTCTTTTGCCATATCCATAAACACCACCTGCACTGCGTAGTCTTTACCATTATTGCCCTGGATCACCACATGGCTGGCATTCTGGATCACATGCGCATTGGTGGCCAGCAGCCCTTTGGTATTGATCAAAAACCCGGTGCCGCCGGTTTTATAAGTAATATCGGGCGGTGCGGTGGTTACATGATTTTTAACCTGGTTCAGTTCCTGGTTCAGTTCCTGGTCTTTGCGTTTCAGCGCATCGATCTGGCGGCTCAGTTGAGCAATTTCTTTAGCGGGTGCTTTCGGCGAAACCGACACCACCAGCGAGCTCAGTGCAATGGCCGTAATGCCCGCAATGGATGCGGCAATTGCGGCCACACGCTTGTATTTATTAACCAGGTAAACAACCTTGGCACGGCCTTGCAGGCGGGTAGATTGAATAGCGCCTTTCTCAGCCAAGTCAATGTGGATGTCGTTCAGTTTGCTCTTGAACTTCTTGATCTCATCGAAATGCGTGAACTGGTGCACAAAAAATGTGTGCTCCACCACCATCTGATCAATTTCAGGATTCGTTTTGCGCAGCTGCTCAAACTGCACACGTTCATCCGGGCTCATTTGCCCGTTGATGTAGCGTTCAATTTGTTCCAGCATCTTCAGTTCGTCCATCTCAGGCGTTGCTATTATAGGTACTAAAAAACAATTTCTTCAGGCGCATCAGGCATTTATACTTCTGCGTCTTGGCGTTGTCGGCGTTGGTATAGCCAAACGAAAGGGCAATGTCCTGCATATTGCGCTTTTCAAGGTAAAAGGCTTCCAGCAGGCTTTTGCAGGGTTCGCCGAGGCTGCCGATGGCTTTTTCCATGGTGGCAAACTCGTGGTTGCGCTGTTCCTGTTCCTCTACTTCCGCCTCTACGCCTACCAGCTCCAGTTCACCTTCTTCGGCTATCATAAACCTGTTTTGGTGCATCAGGCGTTTGAGCCAAATGCGCCGGCAAACCGAGTAAATAAAAGTGCCCAACTGGCTGGTGAGGGTGAAAGATTCTGATTTAGCCTTTTCGTACAAAACAATCATGGCCTCCTGAAAAACATCCTTCGCATCTTCGGCCGTTCCGTTGTTCTTTAAAACAAGCGCCTGCACCAGATTGTAATGCTCCCGGTAAATGGTTTCGATGGCCTTGCGGTCGTTCTTAGCCAGTCCCCTCAAAAGTAAAGTCTCATTGTCCGCTTTCAACGCTCATTATTTAATACCAAAAACTAAAAATAGTAACCCGCAGCCCGGCAGAAAAAATTTTTTAAAATAGTGGGTTACCTTTTTGCAAAGCGGGGAATAAACCTGGGTAGACTTAAAAATCAAACAAAAAAATGAAAAAAGCTTTTTTGATTCTTGCTGTAGCTGCTTCGGTAGCTGCCTGCAACAATGATGGCGCTTCTGCTGATAATGTAAAAGATTCTGTAGTTGACGCTATTGATTCCGCTGCTCAAGCTCAGAAAGATTCTATTGATGAAACTACCGACAGTGTAATCAATAAAGTGGAGGCCACTTTCGAAAAAACCGATTCTGCTAACAAGGCAATAGCTGACTCTGCTGCTAAACAATAATGACTGAAACCTTGACCACCATGAAACAATTCGCCTGTCTGTTTTTAACTGTGCTGCTCCTTTCGTCCTGTGGCGAAGAAGGCCGCGAAGCCAGAAACGAAGTGGACAGCGTTTTGAAAAAAGTGGAGAACAAGGCCGAGGTTCTGGCAGATTCTGCAAAAGAAAAATACAAAGACGTACGGGATCATTTGGATACGGCACTGGACCGCGACCGCAATGACACGCTGCGTTAAACTTTTCCTTAACTATCAACATTTTTTAAAAAACAACACATGAAAAAGTTCCTTGCAATTTTCGCTCTGGCTGGTGTACTGGTAGCTTGCGGCAACGACGCTGAAACAACTGACGCTACAACCGACACATCTACTTTGACCGTTGATCCTGCTACTACCGACACAACCGGTATGGGCACTGGTACCATCGGTACCGACACTACCGGTATGGGCACTATGGGCGCTGATACCACTGGTATGAGCACCACTACTACCGACACAACCACTGGCGGTCAGCAATAATTGGTTCGGTTTTAAACCGTACCCCTTTTCTGCTTTTGCCAGATCAAAGAATTTTATGGCAAGCATTCTTAAGTCGAGTCTCCCTTGTTTTCAGGGGAGACTTTTATTTTACGACTACGGAATTTACCCTGCAAGGGCGTTACCTTTGCGCAAATTTTGATAATGACAACTTTCGAATCGCTTGGATTAAGCGAACCGCTGCTTCGTGCAGTTACAGACCTTGGATTTACCACACCTACCCCTATACAAGAGCAGGCTATCCCGGTGCTGCTTTCCGGCACCAACGACCTCATTGGCCTGGCGCAAACGGGCACGGGAAAAACGGCAGCATTTGGCCTGCCGCTGCTTCAACTCATCAATCAGGACGACCGGCACCCGCAGGCCCTGATCGTTTGCCCCACCCGCGAATTGTGCATGCAGATCGTGAATGAGATGGAGCTGTTTAAAAAGTTTCAACCGGCGGTACACATCGTAGCCGTGTATGGTGGCACATCTATTACCAACCAGATCCGCGACATCCGCCGCGGCGTGCAAATAGTGGTGGCCACACCGGGCCGCCTCATCGACCTGATTGAGCGCAAAGCCATCAACCTCGAAGAGATTAAATACGTGGTGCTCGATGAAGCTGATGAAATGCTGAACATGGGCTTCCAAGAAGATATTGAGGCTATTTTGAAAAATACGCCGCAGCGCGACAGCACTTGGCTGTTTAGCGCTACGATGCCGCCCGAAATCCGCAACGTAAGCAAGCGGTATATGAAAAACCCAACTGAAGTAACGGTGGGTAAAGTAAATACTGCCAATAAAAACATCGACCACCAATACCTGGTTACAACTGCGCAGCACCGTTATGAAACGCTGAAGCGCCTGATTGATTTTAACCCGGGCATGTACGGCATCATATTTACCCGCACCAAAATGGATGCGCAGGATATTGCCGAAAAACTGACCCGCGAAGGATACGACATTGAGGCCCTGCACGGCGACCTGAGCCAGGAGCAGCGCAATAAGGTAATGGGCAAGTTTCGGGATAAAGCGTTGCAATTGCTGATTGCAACCGACGTGGCCGCACGGGGCATTGATGTGTCGGGCATTACCCACGTAATCAACTACGAGCTGCCCGATGACGTGGAAGTATACACCCACCGCAGTGGCCGTACCGGCCGTGCCGGCAAAACTGGTGTTTGTCTTTCCATTGTACACATGCGTGAAGCGCACCGCATCCGCACCATTGAACGTATGATTGGTGTGCCGCTGCACAAAATGGAAATTCCTTCAGGTAAAGATGTGTGCCGCAAGCAGTTTTTCTTTTTTATGGAGAAACTAATCCAGGCTGATGTTAGCCACGGCGATTATGAAACGTACATGCCGCTGCTGGAGGAAAAATTTGCCGATATGAGCAAAGAAGAAGTGCTGAAGCGTGTGGCCGCATTGGAATTCGACCGGTTTTTGAAATACTACGAAAACTCGGAAGACCTGAACGTACGCAGCCGCGAACCACGCGAAAGAAGGGGCGAAGGCACGTTTGCCGAACGCAGCCGCGAAAGCCGTGGCGAACGCAAGCAATACGGCAGCGGTGGTGGAAACTTCACCCGCCTGTTTGTAAACCTGGGTACAAAGGATGGCTTTTACAAAGCTTCATTCCTGCAGTTTATCCTCGACCTGAGCGACCTACGCAAAGATGTGCTGGGCCGCATCGATATGCGGGAAATGAACAGCTGGGTAGAAGTGGACGCAAAAGCGGCCGATCAAATGATTCGTTCCATCGACGGCAAAAACTTCCATGGCCGCCGCATCCGGATGAATCCTGCCGATTCTGCACCCTTTAAGCGTGAAAAACGATAAAAAATTTGGTTCTTTTTTGAATATCCTTTAGTTTTACTGCCATGTTATTGACGAAAGCTTATTACGGATTTTATTTTACCTTCTTTAGTAAAGAAGCCGGGATGCTTTTGTTGTAACCGAACCGAATAAAAAATCTACAACATAGAATCCCGGCCTGGAGGCCGGGATTTTTTTTGCGGCAATTGCAACAGATGGAAACACAACGGGTATCAATTCAAGGTTTTGAAGGCAGCTTTCACCAGGTGGCGGCACAGCAGTTTTTTGGCAAAGGCGTGGAAGTAGTGCCCTGCGCCACCTTTCGCGAAGTGGTGAAAATTGCAGGCAATAAAAAGGAAAGCACCGGCGGCGTGATGGCCATCGAGAATTCCATTGCCGGTTCCATTTTACCCAACTACAACCTGTTGCAAAAAAGCGGGCTCAAGGTCACCGGTGAAATTTATTTGACCATCAAGCAAAACCTGATGGTGAACCCGGGTGTTCAAATAGAAGATATCAAGGAAGTGCATTCGCATCCAATGGCGTTGCAGCAGTGCCTGGATTTTTTAGACAAACATCATTGGAAACTGGTGGAAAGCGAAGACACGGCACTGAGTGCAAAACGCCTGGCAAAGGCCCGGAGCAAACACCACGCGGCTATTGCTTCCAAGCTGGCTGCCGACCTGTTTGGGCTGGAGATCATTGCGCCGAACATCCATACCATGAAAGCGAATTATACCCGCTTCCTGGTGTTGCAACGCAGCGACGCTGCCCTGCCGGTGATCGATGCAGATAAAGCATCCATTCATTTTCATACCGACCACTCAAGGGGCAGCCTTGCCAAAGTGTTGAGCGCTATTGCGGGCCAGGGCATTAACCTGAGCAAACTGCAAAGCTTTCCGATCCCGGGCAGCGACTGGCGCTATGCCTTTCATGCCGACCTTGAGTTTGAATCGGCGGGGCAATTGGAAAGTGCATTGAACGATATACGGCCGCTGACCGCTGAACTGACGGTGTACGGCATTTACAAAAAAGGAAAAACCATTTAAGCAACCACCATGGAAATCTCTGTAGCCAAAAGGCTGGACGGCATTGGTGAATATTATTTTTCGCAAAAGCTAAAGCAGATCGACGAGCTGAATAAAACCGGCGCGCCGGTCCTGAATCTGGGCATTGGCAGCCCCGACCTTCCGCCACATCCCGACGTGATTCGGGTGCTGCAGGAAGAAGCAGCAAAGCCCGGCAACCATGCTTATCAAAGCTACAAAGGTGCAGAGGCTTTGCGCAAAGCGGTTGCGCAGTGGTATGCAACATGGTACGGCGTGGAGCTCGATCCGGCATCGGAAATATTGCCGCTGATTGGTTCAAAAGAAGGCATCCTGCACATCTGTATGACCTACCTTAATGAAGGTGACGTTGCGCTGATTCCAAACCCCGGTTATCCTACATACCGCAGTGCCGTGCAGTTGGCTGGTGGCACTTGTTTGCCCTACGAGTTGACCGCAGCAAATAATTATTTCCCCGACTTTGAAGCGTTGGAACAAACCGACTTGTCGCGGGTAAAACTGATGTGGGTAAACTACCCGCAAATGCCCACCGGGCAACTGCCGCAAACCGAAGTGTTTGAGCGCCTGGTACAGTTTGGAAAAAAACACAACATCCTTATTTGCCACGACAATCCATACAGTTTTATTCTCAACGATCAGCCTGCAAGCATGCTGGCGGTGGATGGTGCAAAAGAAGTGGTGCTGGAGCTGAACTCGCTGTCCAAATCGCACAACATGGCCGGCTGGCGGGTTGGTTTTTTACTCGGTGCTGCTGATCGCATCAATGAAGTGCTGCGTTTTAAAAGCAATATGGACAGTGGTATGTTTTTGCCGCTGCAATTAGCCGCAGCAAAAGCCCTTTCACTGGATGCTTCCTGGTATCAATCGGTAAACGAACAGTACCGGCAACGCAGGCAAAAGGCCTATGAATTGCTCGATCTGATTGGTTGCACTTATTCAACCGATCAGGCAGGTATGTTCATCTGGGCGCAAATACCAGCCGATTATAGGGATGGTTTTGCAGTGAGTGATGAAATATTGAAAACAGCCCGTGTATTTATTACACCTGGCGGCATATTTGGCAGCGCAGGCAATGGCTTTATCCGCGTTAGCCTGTGCAGCCCTATTGAAAAATTAGACGCGGCCATTAACCGAATTAAAGAAGCAAGGAAGGTACCGGCATGAAAGCGGCAATTGTAGGCATTGGATTGATTGGCGGCAGCATGGCGCTGGCACTTAAAGAAAAAGGCCTGGCGCAGCAAGTGATTGGCGTGGACCAAAAAGAAGCGCATACAAAAAAGGCCTTGGAGTTAGGTTTGGTGGATGAGGTGTTGCCTTTGGAAGAGGCGATTGATGCAGTGGATCTTGTTGTGTTGGCAGTGCCCGTAAGTGCTATTGCAACCCTGGCACCAACCGTGCTGGACTATGTACAAAACCAGGTGGTGATGGATGTAGGTTCTACCAAACTGGCTATGATTGAAGCCATTGCCAACCACCCAAAACGCAGCCGCTTTGTAGCTTCGCACCCCATGTGGGGTACCGAATACAGTGGGCCCGAAGCAGCGGTGCGGGGCGCATTTGAGCAAAAAGCAACGGTGATCTGTAACCGAAAAGATAGCGATGCCGATGCCGTGGCGCTTGTAGAAAACCTGTACCGTGCATTGGGCATGCACCTGGTGTATATGGATGCAGCGGCACATGATGTTCATGTGGCGTACATCAGCCATATTTCGCACATTACTTCATTTGCATTGGCCAATACGGTTTTGGAAAAAGAGAGGGAAGAAGACGCCATTTTCGAGTTGGCCAGTGCCGGTTTTGAAAGCACCGTGCGGCTTGCAAAAAGTAATCCGGATACCTGGGCCAGCATATTCATGCAAAACAGGGAAAACGTACTCGATGTTTTGAACGAACATATTTCACAACTGCGCAAATTCAAAGCCTGCCTGGAAAAGGAAAACTATCCATACCTCGCCGAGCTGATGAACAATGCGAACAGGATCAAGAAAATATTGAAATAGGGAAGTGGTGAGTTTTTAGCGTAAAACTCAAAGCTCAAAGCTTCCTCCAAACTTATAAAACCATAAACATGCAAACAGTAACCAACCCCGCAACACCTGCCGTACAACAAGTATGGCAAAAAAGGCCGCTGATCATATCAGGGCCGTGCAGTGCAGAAACCGAAGAACAAGTGCTGGAAACCGCGCAGCGCCTGGCCAAAACCGGTAAAGTGGATGTGCTCCGTGCCGGCATTTGGAAGCCGCGTACCCGCCCCGGTTCTTTTGAAGGCATTGGCACCAAGGGCCTGCCCTGGCTGCAACAAGCCCGCAAGCAAACCGGATTGCTCACGGCAGTGGAAGTAGCTACCGGCAAACAAGTGGAAGATGCGCTGCACTTTGATGTGGACATTCTTTGGATCGGTGCACGCACTACCGTCAACCCTTTTTCTGTACAGGAAGTGGCCGACGCCCTGCGTGGTGTGGACAAGCCCGTACTGATCAAGAACCCCATCAACCCCGACCTGGAATTGTGGATCGGTGCTGTGGAACGTGTAGCAAAAAGCGGCATTAAAGATATTGGGTTGATCCACCGTGGGTTCTCATCTTACGGCAACAGCGAATACCGCAATGCGCCGATGTGGCACCTCGCTATTGAAATGAAGCGCCGCAACCCGGAACTGCTCATGATCAACGACCCGTCGCATATTTGCGGCCGCCGCGATATTCTGCAGGAAGTGGCGCAAAAAGCCATTGATCTTGATTTCGACGGATTGATCATTGAAAGCCACATCGATCCGGACAATGCATGGAGCGATGCCAAACAACAAATTACACCGGAGCGTTTAGCAGAGATGTTGGGCAGCATCACCTGGCGCCGCGAAGATGTAGCATCGGAAGAATACCATGCTGCATTGGATAAACTGCGTGCACAGATCGATCACCTGGATGACGAACTGTTGCAGATTCTTGGCCAGCGTATGAAAGTGGCTGAAAAGATTGGCACTTATAAAAAGGAAGCCAACATCACCGTTCTGCAAACCAACCGTTGGAACGAAATATTGCAGCGTGCTACTGCAAAAGGCGAGAAACTGGGCCTGAGTGCCGATTTTATCACCCGTTATTTTGACGCAGTGCACCTCGAAAGCATCAACCACCAAACCAAGGTGCTGAATTCATAAGCAGCTATTGCATGTTTATGGTTTTATAAAAAGCACTGAGCCACGGGCTATGAGTGACGAGCATTTTGCTTGACACTCGTAGCCCGAAACTCAATGCTGTACGCTGCAAGGCATTTTACCCCTCAATCGCCCACCTCTCACAGCAACGCATGACCGAAAAAAAGATTCAGTTCAGCCGGCAAAAAGTTTCGCTCCATTTCGGTGGTTCGTTTAGCCAGTTAAAAGACCTGGTTCCGAAAAAAAATACTGTGCTCATTACTGACGAGCACTTGTTTCAACTGCACAGCAAAAAGTTTGGCGGCTGGCAAACCATTGTCATCAAAGCAGGGGAGCAGCATAAAGTGCAGGCTTCTGTCGATCACGTCATCAACCAGCTCATTGACATGAAAGCCAACCGGCAAACCGTGCTGGTGGGCATCGGTGGCGGCGTTATCACAGATCTCACGGGTTACATTGGTTCGGTGTTCATGCGGGGCATTGCGTTTGGTTTTGTGCCCACGTCAATATTGGCAATGGTGGATGCATCAATAGGTGGAAAAAATGGCATTGATGTAGGCGCATATAAAAACATGGTGGGCTGCATCAACCAGCCAAACTTTTTGTTGTACGATGCATCGCTATTAAAAACCTTGCCGGATGGTGAGTGGCGCAACGGGTTTGCCGAGATCATCAAACATGCGGCCATCCGCGACCTTTCGATGTTTCGGCAACTGGAAAAAGCAGACCTGAAATTTTACCAGAAAGACAAAGACGGACTGGAAAAGCTCATTCGGCGAAATGCGCTGCTGAAATGCAGTGTAGTGCAGGAAGACGAGTTTGAAAAAAATATCCGGCGCCTGCTCAATTTTGGCCACACGCTGGCCCATGCGATTGAAACGCCGTATGGTTTGCCGCATGGCCATGCCGTGTCAATCGGGATGGTGTTTGCAGCAAAACTCTCCGAACAGCGCATCGGCTTTAAAGGTGCTGAACGACTGCAACGACTGATTGCACAATACGGCTTGCCCACTCACCTCGATTACGACCGCGAACAAACTTTTTCTTTGCTCACCAGCGATAAAAAAAAGGAAGGTGCTGATATGAATTTTGTGTTGTTGGAAAAGCTGGGCAAGGCAGTGATACAAAAGATCGAGCTCAATACTATTTACAATTACCTCTGATGATCGCAACTATTCAACCTGGATCCGTAGCCGGAACCATTACAGCACCCGCATCCAAAAGTGCCATGCAACGGGCTTGCGCCGCAGCATTGGTTCGTAAAGGTGTTTCCCATTTGCACAACCCCGGTGTATCGAACGACGATAAGGCAGCATTAGACATCATCCAGCAACTGGGTACTACCGTGCGGCAACAAGATGAAATCATCGAAATCAGCAGTGGCGGTGTACAGCCCGTTTCTGATAAAATTGATTGCCACGAAAGTGGGCTCTCCATTCGCATGTTTACTTCCATTGCTGCATTGGCGAGCAGCGCCATCCAGGTGGTGGGCTCCGGCAGTTTGGCAAAACGTCCCATGCACTTTTTTGACGAAGTGCTGCCGCAACTGGATGTTACCTGTAAGAGTAATGGCGGTCATTTACCGTTAAATATCAAGGGTCCACTACAGCCCCGCGACATTACCGTTGATGGTTCACTGTCATCGCAATACCTCACGGGTTTGTTGTTTGCTTATGCTGCGGCTGGCGCATCGGGTGTCACGATCCATGTGACCGGTTTGAATAGCCGTCCGTATGTTGACCTGACACTGAAAGTATTGGAGGCATTTGGTTTACCCGTACCCCAAAACAAGAACTACGAAGCTTTTTATTTTGCCTCAAATGTGCAGCATAATGCCGAGCCGGTACACTACACCGTTGAAGGTGATTGGAGCGGTGCAGCTTTCCTTTTGGTGAGCGGCGCTGTTGCCGGAAACCTCGTTGTTAAAGGCTTGGACCTGCAATCGGCGCAGGCCGATAAAGCTGTGATGCAGGCACTGATGCAAGCGGGCGCCATCATGAGCGTGCAGGAAGATCAGATTGTACTAAAGGCATCGAAGCTAAAAGCATTTCAGTTTGACGCAACAGACTGCCCCGATCTGTTTCCGCCATTGGTAGCGCTTGCTGCTTATTGCGACGGCACCACAGTGATACAAGGCACGAGCCGGTTGACGCACAAAGAAAGCAACCGTGCACTGACGCTGCAGGAAGAATTTGGTAAAATGGGCATCACCATCACGTTGCAAGACGACCTGATGCTGGTGGCTGGCGGAACCGGCGTAACAGGCACCGAAGTTTCTTCGCATAACGATCACCGTATTGCCATGGCCGCGGCAGTGGCTGCACTTAAATGCAACGGCACTATGACGGTAACCGGTGCTGAAGCAGTGAATAAATCTTACCCGCATTTCTGGAGCCACATGCAACAATTGGGTGCATTGGTGGAAACAAAAAATTAGGCACAATGCCACGATGTTTATTGATTAATCAATCAATAAGCATCGTGGCTCAAAATATCAACCATGAATTCATTTGGCCGTTTGTTCCAGGTCAGCATTTTTGGCGAATCGCACGGCCCTGCAGTGGGCGTTATTATTGATGGCTGTCCTGCAGGCATTGAGCTGTTGCCCGAACATTTTACTACCGATATTGAGCGGCGCAAGGGCGGTACGCAAAAAGGCACCACGCCCCGCCAGGAAACCGACGAGCCGATTTTTCAAAGCGGTGTATTTCGCGGCAAAACAACCGGTGCACCGATCACCATTTTATTTCAAAACAACAACACCCGCTCCGGCGATTACGAAAAGCAACGGGCATTTCCGCGTCCCGGCCATGCCGATTTTGTGGCGTCGAAAAAGTTTGGTGGCCATGAAGATTTTCGTGGCGGCGGGCATTTCAGTGGGCGGCTTACAGTGTGCCTGGTTGCAGCCGGTGTTGTGGCAAAACGTGTGTTGGGCTCAATAGAAGTGGCTGCACAGATTCTGGAAATAGGAGGAGAGCAGGATTTGGAAAAAGGTTTGCAAAAAGCCATTGATGCAAAAGACTCTGTAGGGGGAATTGTCGAATGCGTAGTAAAAGGCCTGCCCATTGGTTTGGGCGAACCGTTTTTTGATTCGGTTGAATCGGTGATGGCACATGCTGCATTTTCTATTCCCGCGGTAAAAGGCGTGGAGTTTGGTGCAGGATTTCTGGCAGCAAAGATGTTTGGCGTAGCCCATAACGATGCATTGCTAGATGGAGAAGGGCGCACCGGCAGCAACAATGCTGGCGGCGTGGTAGGTGGCATCACCAATGGAAACGACCTGGTATTTCGCGTAGCGATCAAACCAACATCATCGACACCCAAAGAACAGGAATCTTTGAATTGGGAAACAGGACAGGTGGAGAAATTTTCCATCAAAGGCCGACACGATCTGTGCATCGCATTGCGGGTGCCACCGGTACTGGAAGCAGTTGCTGCCATGTCGTTGGCCGACCTGATGTTGCTCGAAGGAAAGATACCGAGGGCAGTGAATGGATAGTGCGGAATAAGGCAAAAGGCAAAAGTAAAAAGGCAAAATGGGCGAGGCAGAATTCTGTTCCGCTGTCTTAAATCAAGAGGCTTTTACTGTCTCAGTTTTGTCTTTTGAATGAACGTGCACATTTTGCTTTTACTACAGCGTTGTCGAACTTTTGTGTTGCAATTTTAATGTAGTAAATCACAACGTTTGAAAACTTATTTAGCAGCCCATTAGACTTCAATTTCCCAAACGCAATTATTCAAATCAAAACTCCCTTTTTTACTTTTGCCTTTTGACTTAAACCTAAACTATGCATTCATACATCGTCAATGCTTCCATTCAAATTGTTCCGTTGGCGCAGGACCGGCATCCATACCTGTGGGTAGATGAGGCCATTGCTATTATCGAAGCATCGGGTGTGCGGTTTGAAGTAGGTGCATTTGCAACAGTGTTGGAAGGCACACATGATGCAGTAATGCAGGTAATTAGCGATGTGCAGGAACACCTCTATCAAAAAGGCTGTGCCGAATGGATCACCAGCATTCAATTGCAGGTACGCAGCAGCGGCGATATCACCGGGGATGAGAAAACAGCCAAATATCAATTAGCTAACTTGGCTAGCTGGTGAAAGCTTAGATCAAGCACATCGTATTTTGCTCCATCGGGCCAGCTGTAATGCCACCACTCAGTAGCAAGTGCCCGAAAGCCGTTTTGCTCCATTACATTTTTGAGCAACGCCCTTGCTTCTTGTTGCGCAGCGGTCAGGCCTTTATAATTATGGTGGGCAGCTTCGGTAAAATGATCGAATGGCGTGCCCATATCCAGCTCTTCACCGCTGCGCAAATCGATCAGTGTAACATCAACAGCAATGCCGCGGTTATGGCCCGAGCCTTTTGCAGGATTGGCCACATAACGTTCATCTTTGATTAAATCCCACATTTCCTTCGTGGTGCTGTGCGGCCGGTATGCATCCCACACTTTTAACCCCAAACCCATTGTTGCTAATTGTTGCTGCACTGCAGCAAGTGCCCTTGCCACCGGCAGCCGTACAAATGTTGTTTTCGCTGGCGGATAGAGTTGCACACCTGTAAAGTTTTTTGCGGTGGCATATTGTAATTCGATGATGATGCCAGGCACAAACCTATCCAACGCAACCATTTTTTGCATGCTATCGGCTCGAACAAGGTGTTTGTGTTGTGCAGGTTTGTTAATAACTTTTAGGGTTTGCTCCTGGCTAAAAATGAATAATGGTGTGGTTATTGCTGAACAGGCTGCGCATATTAACCGCCTGTTCACCCGCATGGTGCATAAGATATAGTGCAACATAAGCAGATTTTTGCCTGCAAAAGTTCGGATATGCCTGCAGGTGGTTAATGAGGTAACCAATTCCTTTTTGTTAAGGTTAAAAACCTTCTATTTCACCCATCAAGGGCACACGTAAATTTCCGGGGTAAACCTACCTTTTAGTTTTGGCCGGTTAAAATTTACTTTGCCCAAAGGCTGAAATGCGCTGATTATCGTCAGGTATGATAGGTTTTAACGATATATGGTTTGCCGTTCCCGCTATAGGTTTTACTTTCGCAAACATTCAACGATGATGGTTTTTGCGGCAATTAACCGGGTTGCTGTTGAAACAGATGTTACACAGAGCGGCATTAGACACTGAAGGGATTTGTTCCATGCAATTAACCCATTCGTATGAAGCAATTTTTAAGACTCTTTTTCCTGTCATTGATGATCCTGTTTACAGAACTCAATGCGCAGGAACCCGATGAGCCCGTTGCGGAAATAAAAACGTATTATGGTACTGCCTCTTATTACGCAGATAAATTTACCGGCCGTAAAACAGCAAACGGCGATACGTACGACCCCGATAATTTAACGGCGGCTTGCAATGTGTTGCCCCTCAATACCTGGATTCGGGTCACTAATTTAAGAAATAACAAATCTGTTTTGGTACGCACCAACGATCGGTTGCACCCCAAAATGAACCGCATTGTGGACCTGAGCAAAGCCGCAGCAAAAACGCTGGGCTACACCAATTCCGGCCTTACCCGTGTAAAAGTGGAAGTGCTTGGAAAAAAGAAACCTAAATTGGGAGAATAATCGGCCACTATTGGCTGATATGCGGTAATTGGTTTTATTTGCCTAAATTAAAACCAACCACTTATGAACCGTATGCACCTGGCCCTGTGCCTGTTGCTTTTCTTCGCCAGCCCTGTGGTGGCACAGGATAGCGAAGGAACCCAAAACAGTGAACTGCGTCCCGCCTCGCTTGGTATCTCCGTTATTTTCAACGACTTTATTACTGCCCGCAACATCCGCAATTCGTCCATCGAATCGGCTATCAACAATAGCCAGACGGCCAAATTGCGGAATATGAATGCAGGCCTTGCGGTAACTTATGCGCAGGGTTTGCTGCCCAAGCTTGACCTGGGTGTCACCGTTGGTTTTACCTCGGGTTCTGTAGTGCTGCGCAATAAGCCTGATCAAACAAAAAACATTGGTTTCCTCACAGCCGATGCATCGGTCCAAGCCAAAATGCTGCCCGAAACATTTCGATTGATTCCCTACGTTTCCGCTGGCATTGGTGCCACAGTAGCCGATGGTTATTACGGCGCTATGATGCCGTTGGGTGTGGGCCTGCGGTTTCGCATTTCCGACGAATTTTCATTGGGGCTGCAATCGCAATACAGGGTAGCTGTAACCGAAACATCGGGCTACCATTTGTCGCATGGCCTTACGGTGTATGGCAAACTATAAGCTGATTATATTTAATAAAAAAGGAGCAGTATTCACTGCTCCTTTTTTATTGCTTGTATATAAAAAATGAATTTCGATTTAATATACGATCATGGCAGTTGTAAAAAATGTTGCCCTTCGGTGTACTCTGCATCCAGTGCATCAATGATGGTTTGCAGGTGTGCCGGGTTGTTGATAAAATCAGCATTGGATGCATCCACAATGATTGTTTTGATGCCATGCTGCCGGATATAATGCGTATAGGTTTGCTGGATATTCGACAGGTATTCGTCTGGAATATTTTGTTCGTAAGGCCTTGCTCTTTTTTTAATATTCTCCTGCAGTTTTGTTACTGGTGCATGTAAAAAAATCAGGATCTCCGGTTGCACCAACTGCTGGATGATGATGTCGAACAGGCGCTGGTACAAACGAAATTCATCTTCGGGTAGTGTAACCTTTGCAAACAAGAGGCTTTTGGTAAACAAGTAATCGGAAATGGTAACTTGCTGAAACAATTCTTTTTGCTGCAGCATTTCCTTCAACTGCTTAAAACGTTCAGCCATAAAAAATAGCTCCAGCGGGAAAGCATATTGTTTGGGATCCTCGTAAAATTTCGGCAGAAAAGGATTGTCCGCAAACTGTTCCAGAATGAGCCGTGCATCAAAATGCTTGGCCAATAAATTAGCCAACGTCGTTTTTCCCGCACCTATATTTCCCTCAATTGTAATAAAGTTATACTTCATCTGCAGTGGCTGTTCAACGGCCGCAAAACTAAGCGAAATCTTTGCCCTGTTTTAATTGAGCTCACTACAATTTATGCACGGCCAGTGTATCGGGACATTGCTTTAAAAGTTGCAAAATAGTTTGGCCCGTTACCGGGTGCACTACTTGCGGCGCAATCTCGGCAAGCGGCACCAGCACAAAGCGCCGGTTGGCCATTTGCTGATGCGGCAACTGCAAACGCGGTGTATCAATGATGTCATTGTTGAACAGCAAAATGTCGATATCCAACAGGCGCGGCCCGTATTTTTCCACGCGTTGCCGGCCCGCCTGCAGTTCTATTTGCTGCACGGTTTGCAACAGGCTAAACGAATCCAGCGCTGTATGCACCAGCAGCACCTGGTTCAAAAAATCGGGCTGGTCCTCTTTGCCCCAGGCAGCGGTGCGGTACACCGACGATGCGGCAACGACAGGACCGCATTGCCGGGCAATGGCCTCTTTTGCCGCCTGCAGCACGGCCTGTGGGTGGCCCAAATTTCCGCCTGTAAGCAGATACACTTTGTTCATCAAACAGCCTTTGTGGCCGGCAAATATCTTTAGAAATTTGCGCACATACCTTAATTTGCCGCATGACCCAGTTTTTCAAAATATTTTTCGCTTCCTTGTTGGCACTGATCGTGTTCGGTTTCCTGGCAGTGTTTATACTTTTTGGTGTGGCAGGTTCCATGGCTTCGAAGGCCAAACCGGAGGTTGCAGAAAAATCGGTACTGGTGCTTGATCTCGGCGAAGCATTTCCCGAACAAAAACAACCTGGCGATCCCATTACGGCGCTGGCTTCCGATAAACCTTCGCTGCCCGGTTTGTACGACGTGGTGCGGCTGCTGGAGTCGGCACGCAACGATAAAAAAATTTCCGGTGTTTACATCAAAGCCGATGGCAATGCCAATTCGTTTGCATCGAGCAACGAATTGCGCCAGGCGCTGCTGCAATTCAAAACATCGGGCAAACCCATTATTGCCTATGGCGATGTGATGTCGCAGGGTGCCTATTTTGTGGCCAGCACGGCCAACAAAATTTTCCTGAATCCTGTTGGACAAATGGATTGGTCGGGGTATAACGTGGACCTGGTTTTTTTTAAAAACATGCTCGACCGCCTGGAAATTCAGCCGCAGATTTTTTATGCTGGTAAATTTAAAAGCGCCACCGAGCCGTTCCGCACTACGCAAATGACGCCAGAGAACCGCGAACAAACGGTGGAATGGCTGGGCGACTTGTACCAGTTTTTTTTAAATGCCACGGCAAAAGACCGCAAAATAGATACGGCCAAACTGCACCAGCTGGCGCAAACGGCGGCCATTCAAAAGCCTGAAGATGCTGTTGCTGCCGGTTTGATCGATGGCCTGAAATACGACGACGAAATAAAGGCACTTTGGAAAAGCAATTTGAAACTGGGCGAAAACGACAAGATCAATTTTCTTTCCATCAACACTTATGCGGAGGCCGCCGATTACAAACGTTCGGGTAAAGACCGCATTGCCGTGGTATTTGCATCGGGCAATATTGTAGATAGCGAAGGCAGTGATGGCGATATTGGCGGCGATAAATTCCAGGGACTGTTGCGCCGATTGCGTATGGATCGTTCGGTAAAGGCAATTGTGCTGCGTGTAAACTCCGGTGGCGGCAGTGCATTGGCCAGCGAAAAAATTTGGCGCGAACTGTCGCTTACAAAAGGCCGCAAACCTGTAGTGGTGAGCTTTGGCGATGTGGCTGCTTCGGGCGGCTATTATATAGGCTGCGGCGCCGATTCGATTTTTGCCCACCCCAATACCATCACGGGTTCCATTGGCGTCTTTACGCTGGTGCCCAATATGGAAGGGTTTTTTAAAAGCAAGCTGGGCGTAACCTTCGATGGTGTAAAAACAGCTAATCATGCAGGTGGTGGCAGCGTGGTGCGGCCGCTGACGGAAATGGAGCAAAAAATGTTTCAGTCCAGCGTGGACCGTATTTATGCGCAGTTTAAAGACCGTGTAGCTAAAGGCCGCAAAAAAGACCTGGCTTATATCGACAGCATTGCGCAAGGCCGTGTGTGGAGCGGCGCCGATGCATTGCGCCTGGGCCTTGTTGACCGCATGGGCAACCTGCAGGATGCCATTGACTGTGCAGCGCGGCTGGCCAAAACAACCAACTACCGCCTGCGCGAATATCCCGAACAGGAAAACTGGCTCAATCAATTGTTGAAAAAAGAAACCGGGACAGAACCCGTGGCCCGCATCCGCGAACAGATTGGTGCGGAAAACTTTTCTGTGCTGCAGCAAATGATTTCCATCCGCCAGATGTGCGATGTGCCGCAGACAAGGCTGCCGTTTACTTTTGTAACACGATAAGCGTAGGAATTTAGAATTATTGATGATGAATTATTGATTATTGGGCGGAGGCAATTTGGTTTGGAGATAAGAATTAAATAGCATTGAATAGTCGTCGTTTTGATGGGCGCAGTCTAAATAAGGTAGTTGTTATCAATCTAAGGTTTGGGCTACGCCCAAAAACATTGCTCGATAAATTTTGCTACAAACAGGAGTGGGCTCTGCCCACTTTTTTATTGCATGGGTTATTGTTTATTAAAAAATTCAATCATGAGTAATAAGAAAACTCAATAATCAATAATTCATAATTAATAATCCATCATTCCTTCGAGCATTAGCACAGCCCTCTGTCCGGTATTCCATCTTTGTTCGTCTGTTCGATATTCGTTTCCTTTGCTCCGCAATTACACTTGATGTCACAACAATATAGCCAGTGGTGCGCCATGCTGGCCATAACCCGGGCCAGCATGCGGGCTATTTTCCGCAGCCCGTCATCGGTGGGTTTCAGCATTTTTTTTCCGCTGGTGCTCATCCTGGTTTTTGGCTTTATCGGCGGCGGCGGTGGCCCTACATATCGCATTTACTTAAGTCCCCAGAGCGACACAGCCAACGAAGTGGTGGCAGCTTTGCGGGCTTCCAAGTCCATTCGCTTTGCTAAATATGCCGACACTGCAGAACTGCAATCGGACCTGGTAAAAGGACGCATTACCGGCATTGTGGATGTGCAGCGCAGCGGCGACAGCAGCCATCCTTACAACGTGCAGTTCAGGAGCACCACAGCCAGCGGCGATAAGACTGCCACGTTTTTACCTTTCCTGGAAAATACGCTTTCAAAAATCGACAGGGCCCGTTTTGCCAACCGGCCGACATATGCCCAGCTCCATACGCAGATAGATACTGTTCGCGAATACCGAACCATCGATTTTATCCTGCCCGGTCAGTTGGGTTTTTCGCTGCTCAGTGCCGGCGTGTTTGGCGTGGCGTTTTTGTTTTACAGCCTGCGCCAGCAACTGGTGCTCAAGCGTTTTTACGCTACACCCATCCGCCGCACTTATATCGTCTTGGGCGAAGGTTTGGCGCGGGTTATTTTTCAAATGACAACAGCCATCATCATCATCGGCATTGGCTACTTCGCTTTTAATTTTACATTGATAAATGGGTGGATTACCTTTTTGGAAATTATGGTGTTGTGCTTTCTGGCGCTGCTGGTGTTTATGGCTTTTGGGTTCATTGTCAGCAGCCTGGCAAAATCCGAGAACTTAATTCCACCCTTGGCCAACATCGTTACGCTGCCGCAGTTTTTGCTGGCCGGTACTTTTTTCTCCATTGATGTTTTTCCAAAATGGCTGCAACCCATTTCTATGTCGCTGCCGCTAACGCATTTCAACGATGCCATGCGCCGCATTGCATTTGAAGGTGCACACCTTACCGATTGCGGCCTGCAACTGGCTGTGCTGGCGGGCTGGGGCGTGGTGGCGTATGCCGTGGCGGTTAAAGTGTTTCGCTGGGAGTAGCCTCATTTATCCAAAACCGTTTTACCCTGTTATGCGCATTATAAAACTGGCCGTTATTTCATTTGTGTTCTTTTTTGGGTTGCTGTTTCTGATGTCGCTACTGGTACCTTCAAGGGTGCGCATTTCCAAAGCCATCAACCTGGCACCTACCGATAGCACGGTGTTGAACCTGGTGCGCAAACAGGCGGAGTGGAAGCGGTGGCATCCTGCATTTACGGCGGATAGTGCACCGAACCAGCAACTGACCAAAGTGACCGATACCGATACACTCGTGGCGTTCGACATCACTGGCCGCGGACCCTACCCGGTGCGCAACTCCTGGGAGGTACACCGCTTTGGCGCCCAAGATTCGCTGACGTTGCAATGGTATATGGACTTCCGACTTTCTTACCTGCCGTGGCACAAATTCAGTTCCTTGTTTTATGAAGGCACTTATGGCCAGATGATGGAAATGGGATTGAACAACATCAAAAAAGTGTCAACCGAAGACCTGCGTTGAGTTTCTATTTTTTTCAAAAAGCATTTACGCCAATCATCCATTTTGCGGGCACCGTGCAAGCCATCGGCGGCTATTTTGCGGCGGGCAAAAAAGAAGCCCAATCCGGCCGGAAAAAATATTTGTTGCCGCTTGCAACGGTAATCCTCCGGCTATTGTCAGCACTATAACCAAACCCAAACATGGACGATCAAAAGCTGGTGCAACTTTGCCTTGCCGGGCGGCCCGATGCCCAAAAGGGGCTGTATGAGCGCTTTGCTGCGCCCATGCTGGGGGTTTGCTACCGCTATACCAAGTCGATGGCCGATGCGGAAGATGTGTTACAGGAAGGTTTTGTAAAAGTATTTCGCAACCTCAAACAGTTTCGCGGCGATGGTGAACTGGGCGGATGGATCCGGCGCATCATGGTGACTACAGCGATCAATTACCTGAAAAAAAACATACGCTACCAAACCGATTTGGTGTTTGAATCGGAGCACCTGCACCCGGTAAGCACCGATAACCCGGACGTAACGCTGGGCGCTAAGGAACTGGCGGGTTTGCTGCGGCAATTGCCCGCCGGCTACCAAACCATCTTTAACCTGCACGCGGTGGAGGGTTATACGCATGTGGAGATCGGGCAGATGCTGGGCATTCATGAAGGCACTTCGCGGTCGCAATATGCCCGTGCCCGTGCCCTGCTCATTCAATGGATCAAAATCAGAAACAAGGACCCTAAAACCGATGTCTATGCACAATCAGGACTTTGAGCAATCGGTGCAGCAAAAGATGGAGGAACTTTCCTTTACGCCATCGGCATCCGTGTGGGAAAAGGTAAGGGCTGATATCCGTCCGCAAAGGCGGCGCAGGGTTGCCTTTTGGCTGGTACCGCTGGCCGTTGTGATTGGTGCCGGTAGCTGGTGGTTGCTGCAGGAGGGTAGTGGGCATGATGTTGCAATAAACGCTGATAAAGTTCCCGCTGCAAACACCACGACAGGTATTAATAATAACATTGGAATTACCGACGATAAAACAGAAAATAAAATTAGCAGCAATGTAAACGCAGGGGATGTTGCTGGTAAATCAGAAAATGTTTTAGTAAATAAAAACACGACGCGACAAACTGCCCGTCCCATTCAGCAAAACAGTGAGACCGCTGCAAACAGTTCGATAGCATCAAAAGATTTTAATCAAAAAAATACAAACACTACCAGCGGAACAGGCAATGAAAGCACAGTAGCCGCACAAGCGCAAAAGGCGTCGAGAACAACAAACTATTCCAGGCAAATTTTTGACCCGACTGTTGCAACGCAAAAAGCGGACACTGCAGCTGTAGAAGAGCCCAGGGTAGTTGCCTCCATTCCATTATTACAACCGGACCGCAACCAAAACGAACTGACTGTAAACGGCAGCATACAAAAAAACGCGTTGCTGCGCCAGGAGGCGAAAGCTGTTGCTGCCCGCGGTGCCTGGCAGTGGGGAGCCGCGGTACATTACGGTGTTGCCAATATAAACCGGGGCAATATGGTGTTGCAATCCACCTCGGCCGACTTTTCCAATGTAAGCCCGTGGCCTTCGCAAAACGGCAGCAGTGCACCGTTGCGTGGCCCCAACCTTCAGCTGGAGCGGGGCAATTATTTCAGCGCAGGCATTACCCTGCGGCGGGCGTTGGGTAGTGGCTTCGCGTTTGGTACCGGCCTGCAATATGAGCGATTCACGCAGCGCCAAATGGTGGGCGAATCGGTAAGCCGGCTAAGCCTGCCCAGCAACGCCAACGCCGACGCATTGCGAAGCGAAGCCCTGTACCGCGATGGTGCGAAGAAGAGCTATTTTCATAACAAAGTAGAACAGGTTTCCGTACCGCTGATGGCTTATGTGCAGCCCATGCGGCGTGTGCCACTGGAGCTGGCCGCTGGTGTGCATGTGGGTTACGTAGTAGGCGCAAAAGGCCTTCAATACGATACCGCCGCCCGTTTGTATTACGCTGCTAAGCCGCCGTTAAATACCTGGCATGTGGCCGGTGTGGCCAGCGTGCAATACAAGATCATGGAAAAGGGCGGGTGGCAATTGTTGGGTAGCCCGCAGGTGCAATACGGGCTTAACCGCCGCAACAAATTAGGCAGCGAACCGCAACGCCAGCTGGCGTACAGCGTAGGCTTACAACTGCGTAGGAGATAAGGATTAAATGGTTATTGCAACGCAGCATTGCACAGGTCTACATTTTAAGTTTCTGCATAGAAATTATTACGCGGCGCTGCCCAATCTTCATCTGAATTTTTTGTACCAAAATGCATTTGCTGCATCATTCCTGCATCCCCATCCAATAAAAATAGATTCGAGAAAACTCAAATACTAACTGCCAATTAGATCGTTGCATATTTAAAAAAATAGGTGCAACGGCCTGCGCAAACCCCGTGTCAACAATACAAAACCTGCTTTATGCACACACAACGAACTAGCTTGCTCACCGCAATCATGCTGCTGCTGTTTGCCACAACTTTCACCGGCTGCCTGAAAGATGAATGCAGCAATACCTACACCATATACCGGCCTATTTATAAAAGCCTTGCGTCCGTTCGCAGCGACATGAAATGGGAGGCCGCCCGCAACATCGAACAGCCGGGAAAGATTTACCTGTATGGCAAGTATCTCCTGCTCAATGATGTGGGCAAAGGCATTCATGTGTTTGACAACAGCGTGCCGGCGGCCCCTAAAAAAATGGGCTTTCTCCGCATTGGCGGCAACGTGGATATGGCCATTCGCAACAATGTTTTATACGCCGATTCATATGCTGACTTGACAGTAATTCCAGTATCTGACTGGGCCAGCGCAAAGCCGGTAGCATTTCAAGACAAAGTTTTTGCCGACCGCAATAATTACTGGCGCGATGCCAACAATGCCAGCGAAGTACAGGTAATTGTGGGGTATGAAAAAAAGGATACCATCGTCGATTGTGAAACGGTGAACACTTGGAACAATTGTCCCAATTGTGCCTTTGCCGATGCCAGCGGCCGGCCCATTTTTTCCAATGTTAATGCCAGTGCCGGCGGAGGTACCGGAACGGGCGGATCGATGGCACGTTTCACCCTTGTAGATCATTACCTGTACACCGTTACTACCAATACCCTTTCCACGTTCGATATAGCTAGTGCGCTGAATCCGCAAAAGGTAGACGATCGCATTTTAGGCGCAAACATTGAAACCATTTACCCTTTTGGCGGCAAATTATTCATCGGTTCCATGACTGGCATGTTCCTGTTCGATCTGGCCAACCCGGCCGCACCTGCGCCACTGGGTACCTTTAGCCATGCACGGCGCTGCGATCCAGTTGTAACCGATGGCCGCTATGCGTATGTCACGCTACGTGGCGGCGATGCCTGCGGTGGCAACTCCAACCAGTTGGACGTGGTGGATGTTACCAATGTGCAATCGCCCAGGCTGCTCAAAACCTACCCGCTCTCCGGTCCGTACGGTTTGTCCAAAGATGGCAACCTGTTGTTTATTTGCGATGGCAATGCCGGGATGAAAGTATATGATTGCTCCGACCCAACGAACATGAAGCTGCTGCAAACCATCGCGAACCTGGGTACTACGTACGATGTGATTGCACAAAACGGCGTGGCGCTGGTTACCACCAAAAACGGCCTGTACCAGTTTGATTATGTCAATTTCACCGAGGTAAAGCAACTTTCTAAAATTGCACTCACCAACTAACGGCCATGCACAAGTGTTTTATATTGTTGTTGGTGTTTGCATCGCTTCATGCCGCTGCGCAGGATAGCCTGCAGGCAAAAAATAGAGCCGCTTATTTTTCCATCAACCAGGCCATTCATTACGAGGGCTCATCGGGTTCTGCATTTGGCGTGCAAACAATTCATGGCGTTAGCTACAGAGGCTGGGCATTGGGTGCCGGCGTTGGTATTGATGGCTATAGGGTACGTAGTGTGCCCGTTTTGCTGCATCTTTCGCGGGCATTGCCAATCAGGCGCATCCCGGTATTTGTGTATGCCGAGGGTGGGCCAAATTTCTTTTGGGACCGCAAAGAAGAAGGCTGGTTTTGGGGCAACAAGGAAAGGGACAAAGGCTATCACTGGGACGCCGGTCTTCAGTACCGGGCGCCATTGCGCAACAAAACCTTCCTGGTTTTTGGCGCAGGATTTTCCGAAAAAATTTACAGCGAAACTTTTACATCGCCGGTTTGGTGCGGCACGCCAGATTGCCCAACAATGACAAACCGTTTTGATTATAAGTTTAGACGACTGGCGCTGAAAGCAGGCTTTGGCTTTTAGGTAAAATTGATAATCGGATTGTCTGGTTAAACTTGTTGGTTGGCACCTTCAGCCAAAAACCGCACATTTCGTTGCAGCCCTTTGAGCTTGGCCCGGCTCAGGGGGCTTTTTTTAAATATCTTCCGAAACGCTTCTTCACTCAATGCTTCCCAGTCGCGGGTGGAAAAATTGAGCACTTCCGGGATGGGCGTAAACTGCAGTTCGTGGTGTGGTTTGCTAAACCGGTTCCAAGGGCACACATCCTGGCAGGTATCACAGCCGAAGGCCCAGTTTTGAAAACGGCCTTTTTGCTCATCGGGTATGATGGCGTCTTTCAACTCGATGGTAAAATAAGAAATGCACTTGCTGCCGTTGATCGTTTTATCGGGCCCGATGGCCTCCGTAGGGCAGGCGTCGATACAGCGCCGGCAGGATCCGCAATAATCACGGGCAAACGGGTCATCATACTCCAGCTCCACATCCACAATCAGCGTGGCAATAAAGAAAAATGAGCCGCTTTCCTTAGTAATGAGGTTGCCGTTACGACCAATCCAACCCAGCCCGCTGCGCTGCGCCCAGGCACGCTCCAGCACCGGCGCCGAATCCACAAAGCCGCGGCCTTCAAACTGCCCGATGGCTGTTTGCATTTCCGCCATCATGCTTTTCAACGCGTCTTTGATCACCCAATGGTAATCGGTGCCCCAGGCATATTTCGAAATGCGGGCATCCGTTGCGGGCGGCTGTTGTGCCGGGAAATAATTTTTGAGCAGCGTAATTACCGAACGTGCCCCCGGCACCAGTTTGGTGGGGTCGATGCGCAGGTCGAAATAATTTTCCATGTACTGCATACTGCCGTGCATGCCGCCGTGCAGCCAGCGCTCCAGCCGGCGGGCATCTTCGTCGAGCTGTTGGGCCCGCGCAATGCCGCATTGCTCAAAGCCATACCTGCAGGCCAGGTCTTTAATAAAGGTGGTATATTTTGCTGCAGCACTCATGGCGCTGCAAAATTGGGGTTTAAATCCGAGCTTAAGTGTTAATCATCGGAGCCCATTTTACCTTTAAAAAGGGCTGCCGGGAAGAAATTATTGCTGAGGTTATTTTGATTTTTAAGAAAAAGTCGGAAATTTAGGCGCAAACTAACTGCGTTATGATCCGTATTTTTCTACCCATTTTGCTATTGGCAAGTGTATTTGCCTATGGCCAAAAAGTGCCCGAGCCAAACACAAAGTTTGGCAAAATTACCCCCGAAGAGCTACAGGTTAAAGTGTACAGCATCGACAGCAGCGCCCCTGCGGTGGTCCTGTTTGATGTAGGCAACACCCAGATCGTAGGCAACGATAAAGGCTGGCTGTCGATGCAATTCAAGCACCGCAAGCGCATACATGTGCTCAACAAAAACGGCTATGACTACGCCGAAGTGACCATCCCGCTGTATAAGGACGGCAACGATGAAACCAAGCTTGACAACCTGAAAGCCGTAACCTACAACCTCGAAGGCGGCAAGCTGGTGGAAACCAAGCTGGAAAAGTCGGGTATTTTTAAAGAGCAGATCGACAAAAACCGCAGCCGCGTAAAATTTACTTTCCCCGCGGTGAAAGAAGGTTCGGTGGTGGAGTTTGAGTACACCATTATTTCCGATTTCTATTTTACGCTGATGCCGTGGGAGTTCCAGGGTAGCATTCCACGCCTGTGGAGCGAATACAAATTTGAGCTGCCGCAGTTCATGGATTACATCTTCCTGGCACAGGGCTATTTTCCTTTTCATATAAAAGATCAAAAGAACCGACGTCAGAGTTTTTACATCCGCGAAACCAATGCTGCCCAACGCACTGAAACCTACACCATCGATGCGAACGTGGCGGACAACCGCTGGGTGATGAAAGATGTGCCTGTGTTGCGCCGCGAAGAATTTACTTCAACCCTCGACAACCATATTGCCAAGATCGAGTTCCAGTTGGCCGGTTACCGCGACCCGCTGACGCCGCGCCGCATCATGAATGATTGGCCCGCCGCTGCCAAAAGCCTGATCGAGCGGGAAGATTTTGGCAGGCTGTACCTCGCCAACAATGGCTGGCTTAACGACGATGTAAAAGCTGCCATCAACGGCGCCAACGACCCGGTGCAAAAAGCAAAAAACATTTACACGTATGTACGTGACCGTTTTACCTGCACCGATCATTCTTCGCTCATTCCTGACCAAAGCCTTAAGACTACAGTTAAAAACAATAAGGGCTCTGTTTCCGAAATCAACCTGCTGCTGGTAGCGATGCTTCGTTCGGCTGGTTTCAATGCAGATCCGGTGGTGCTCAGCACCCGCGACAATGGCTATGCACACAGCATTTACCCGTTGATGAACCGACTGAATTACGTTGTGTGCCAGGCGTATATCGACACCAACCTGGTGTACCTCGATGCCAGTTATAAAATGCTGGGTTTTGGTAAAATGATGTACGACTGTTACAACGGCACGGCCCGCACCATCAATGAGTTTGCACCGCATGTTGAGTTCCTGCCCGAATCGCTGATGGAACAAAAAGTAACGCATGCCACCATCTTCAATGTGGATGGGAAATGGCAGGGCAATGTAAAACAGGTGCCTGGTTATTACGAGTCGTTTCAGTTGCGCAACAAAGTGCAGTCGGAAGGTATGGACGGCGTAAAAAAAGACGTGCAAAAAGTATTTGCTTCCAATGCGCTGCTTACTTCATTCCAGATCGACTCATTGAAGGAACTGGAAAAGCCACTGGCCATTCAATACCAAATGGATATGCAGACCAACGGTGAAGACATTTTGTACATCAATCCGTTGCTGGGCGAAAAAGTTGGCGACAACCCGTTCAAGTCGGCTGAGCGGAATTACCCCGTAGAGATGCCATACACGTTCAATGAAACATTTTTTGCCACCATACAAATACCCGACGGCTACGAGCTGGACGAAATGCCCAAAGGCATGCGCATGAAGATGAACGAGGAAGGCGACGGCCAGTTTGAATACCTGATTTCCCGCTCAGGCGGCACCATATCCATGCGGGTGACCATGGACATGAAACGTACTTTTTTTGTTCCGGAAGAATACGAAATGCTCCGCGAGTTCTTCAACCGCGTGGTTAGCAAACAATCGGAACAACTGGTATTTAAAAAGAAAAAATAAGAGCTATGCGCCTATTCATTTGGATGGCATTGATGCTGGTGAGTGCCAGCCTTTTTGCCGCCGATAAAAAATACCCGGTGAGTGAAATACCACTGGAACTGCTGAAAAATGCACATGCGGTAAAGCGCATGGAAAACATCCGCATTGAGCTGGTAAGCAGCAATAAAACTGTTGTAAGAAGAACTTATGCGATCACGGTGCTGGATAGGGATGGGGCCGGCTTTGCAGCGCTGGAAGAACCGTATGATAAACTAAAATCGGTTCGATCCATCGACGGCTGGCTGTATGATGCAGCGGGCAACGAGTTGCGGAAACTGAAAACAAAAGAGATCGAAGACCGCAGCGCTATTTCCAACATCAGTATTTATGAAGACAGCCGGGTGAAGCGCCATAGTTTTGGTGCACCCGCTTATCCATACACCGTTGTATACGACGTGGAAGTGCAGTACAACCATAGCTTTTACCTAGAGTCGTGGTACCCACAGGAAGCCGAGAATGTATCGGTGATGGATAGCCGTTTTTCGGTGGTAACTCCTGCAGCTTACAACCTGCGTTTTAAAGCAGTGAATTATAGCGGCGCGCCGCAAGTTACAACAGAAGGCAGCAAGCAAGTGCGTACCTGGCAGGTAAAAAACCTGAAGCCCATTGTGCGACCTTTTGCTGCACCGTTGTGGCAGGAGATGGCAACCATTGTTTACCTGGCGCCTTCCGAATTTCAAATTGAAGGATTCAATGGCGTAATGAGCAGCTGGCAGGATTTAGGCGCATTTCATGCACAATTGAACAAAGGCCGCGATATGCTGCCGCCCAACATCCAGGCAGAAGTAGTGCGCATTACTACCGGTTTAAAAACAGACCGGGAAAAGGCGGAAGCGCTCTACAAATATTTGCAGCAAAACACAAGGTATATTTCCATTCAACTGGGCATTGGCGGCTGGCAGCCATTTGAAGCATCATTTGTGGCGCAAAAAGGTTACGGCGATTGCAAAGCCCTGAGCAATTACATGTATAGCCTGCTGAAAGCTGCAGGCATCAAATCGCACTATGCCATCATCCGTGCGGGCAACAGCAAAGAGGCCCGGAATATTTTGGAAGATTTTCCAATGAAGCAGTCGAACCACGTTATTCTTTGTGTGCCGCTGCAGCGGGATTCGCTGTGGCTCGAATGTACCAGCCAAACGGAATCTGCAGGATATCTTGGATCGTTCACCGGCAACCGCAAGGCGCTGCTGGTTGACGAAGCCGGCGGACGCCTGGTAAATACGCCACGGTATGGCCTAGCCGAAAATTTACAGTTAAGAACCATCACCGGTAAACTGGATGGTGAAACCGGCAACCTGCAGGCAACGGTGGTAACGCAATTTGCTGCCATCCAGCAGGACGAAAAGCAGCAAGTACTGGAGCAAACGACCAAGGAAGAATTAAAGAAATCGCTGAACGAAGACCTTGGGCTGGCTACTTACGATGTCGTTAATTTTAGCTACGAGCAAAAGCGGGGCGCCTTGCCGCACATCGTAGAGCGCCTGGACCTGGCAGTGAACCGTTATGCAACAGTAAGCGGCAAAAGATTGTTCATTCTGCCCAACCTGCTCAACAAAGCAGGTAGCCCGTACATCGCGGAGCCGGAGCGCAAGTTTGACTTCTTTTTCGACCTTTCTTACCGCGATGTGGATTCGGTGGCCATTGAGCTGCCCGAAGGTTATACTTTGGAGGCACTGCCTGCGCCGGTGTCGCTGAAAACAGACTTCGGGTTATTTAAAAGCGAAGTAAAACTCACGGGCAATAAACTGTTGTACCGCAGGGAACGTGAACAGTACGCCGGCCGGTACAAGCCCGAAAAGTCAGCCGACATTGCGCAGTTTTATGCCGCCATGCACAAAGCCGACAATGCACGGGTAGTGTTCGTGAAAAAGGAGTGAGGCACCTGAAAAAAGATTGACCAATTTTATACTTTAACTATCTCAATAAAAAAGGGCTTTGAGTAATCAAAGCCCTTTTTTATTATGCAGTTGTTACTTACAGTTTGCCGGGAAAAGTGGGTCCAACGCATTTTTCAATTGAAAGCCGGCAGGCACCCGTGCTTCATCCGACAACTCCTGCTGCAGGTACACAAATGCATAACCGCGACAAAAATCTACAAAGGCCGTTGTGCCTTCAAATGATGGCGCAGCCAAGGCTGCCGCTTTGCTGCCGTCGTTTTCGCCAACGGCCCAGGCGCCCATGGTGTACTCCCAACCTTTAGCGGCATCGGGGCTGTATTTGTTATTTTCAGCATTGGTCATGATCTGCCGCATGGCAGCCACAGAGGTTTCACTTAAAATGCGCTGGCCATAATGCGTGCCGCCGTTGAGCAGCATGCGCAAAAACCGCACATAGTCGCCGGCGGTGCTGCGGGCACCATTTGATGGCGAAATAGTGGATCCATCCAGCGTAGCAAATGTGGTTTGGCGCATGCCCATTGGGCGGAACAATTTCTGTTGCGCCAGCATTTCAAATTTTTTTTTGGTCACCACTTCCAGTACCCGGGCGGCAATATCGGGGCCCATGCCATTGAAGCGAAACGCTTCGCCGGCGTTGTTTTGAATTTCCCGTTTGGCATAACTCGCCGCTACTTCGTCAAGGTTCTCGAATTTCTTTTTAGCAAACAAGCCGCCCACTTTCGCATTTTCCGGCTGGATGCCGGTGAAATGCGCCAGGCAATGGCGGATGGTGACATAGTTTTTCATGTACGAACTAAACACCGGCAGGTATTTGCTCACTTTATCGTCCAGCGAAATTTTGCCTTCATCTACCAGCACCATCACCACAGCAGCAGTAAGCCACTGGCTGCTCAGGCCCAGGTCTGCCTGGCCGCGCTGTGCGCTAAACAACTTGGTATCTTTTTGAAAAACGATTGTATCCTTTGTGGCCACTACCAGCGCCACTTCTTTTTTTAACGTCTTGGCCCGCTCGGCGGCAATGGCATCGGCCGCTGCATACTTACCTTGTGCATAGCCCGTCTGAAAAAATAACAGGCCAAATGATAATGCACTGACTTTCAGTCGGTTTGAGCTAATGAAAACTGACATGTTTTCTGTTTTGGTGGAATGGATTGTGATTTGATAGGTAGAGAACGTACACCAAATAAACTTATTTGTATGAACCTATCCAATTTTACGATAAAAGCTGCAGAAGCGGTACAGCAGGCGCAGCAACTTGCCTTTAATGGTTTAAACCCCAACATAGAAACCGAGCACATTTTGAAGGCATTACTGTCGGCCGAAGACTCGCCGGTGGAATACCTGCTCAAGAAAAACGCGGTCAACATAGCGCAACTTGATAAAGGCCTCGATGCACAGCTTTCGCGTTTGCCCAAAACCAGCGGCGAACCGGCGCAGCAAATCAGCCGCGATGCCAACAACGTGGTGTTGCGTGCAGGTGCCGTGCTGAAAAGCTTTGGCGATGAATTCATCACACCAGAACACTTGTTACTGGCGTTGGTTCAAGGCAGCGATGGCACTGCAAAATTGCTCAAGGATTCGGGTGTTACCGAGAAAGGCCTGACCGCAGCCATCAACGATCTGCGCAAAGGCAGCACCGTAACCTCGCAAACGCAGGAAACCCAGTTTAACGCACTCAATAAATACGGTAAAAACCTGAACGAGCTGGCCCGGCAGGGCAAACTCGACCCGGTTATTGGTCGCGACGATGAGATCCGCAGAACATTGCACATCTTGTCGCGCCGCTCCAAAAACAACCCTATTTTAGTGGGTGAGCCGGGTGTGGGTAAAACCGCCATTGCCGAGGGCCTGGCCATCCGCATTGTCAACGGCGATGTGCCCGAGAACCTGAAGTCGAAAACCATTTTTACCCTTGATATGGGCCAGCTGATTGCCGGCGCCAAATACAAGGGTGAATTTGAAGAACGCCTCAAGGGGGTGATCAAAGAAGTGGCTACTTCCGATGGCGAGATCATTTTGTTTATTGATGAAATACACACACTGGTGGGTGCCGGCGGCGGCGAAGGTGCGATGGATGCCGCAAACATTTTGAAACCGGCCCTGGCCCGTGGCGAGCTGCGTGCCATTGGCGCCACCACGCTCAGCGAATACCAAAAGTATTTTGAGCGGGACAAGGCGCTGGAACGCCGTTTCCAAAAAGTAATGATCGACGAACCTTCGGTGGAAGATGCGATTTCCATTTTGCGTGGACTGAAAGACCGATACGAAACGCACCACCATGTGCGGATCAAAGACGAAGCGATCATTGCTGCGGTAGAACTTTCCAGCCGCTATATCAGCGACCGCTTTTTGCCCGATAAGGCCATCGACCTGATTGACGAAAGCGCCGCAAAGCTGCGCCTTGAAATGAACTCGATGCCGGAAGAACTGGATGAACTGGAACGCCGGATCAGGCAACTGGAAATTGAACGCGAAGCGATCAAGCGGGAAAACGACGAAGAAAAACTCCGCGAACTCAATACATCCATCGCCAACCTGGCCGTGGAGCGGGACACGCTGAAAGCGAAGTGGCAGGAAGAAAAAGACCTGGTGGAACAAATTCAGGGTGCCAAAGCAGAAATTGAAAACCTGAAGCACCAAGCCGAACAGGCAGAACGGGAAGGCGATTATGGCCGCGTGGCCGAGATCCGGTACGGCAAAATAAAAGAGCAGGAAAGTGCTATTGTGGCTTTGCAACAATCGCTGAACGAACTGAGCCGGAACAGCCGTCGCCTGATGAAGGAAGAAGTAGATGCAGAAGACATTGCCGAAAGCGTAGCGAAATCAACCGGCATCCCGGTTAGCAAAATGCTGCAAAGCGAACGGGAAAAGCTGCTGCACCTTGAAGAAGAATTGCACCGCCGCGTGGTGGGGCAGGAGGAGGCGATTACTGCCGTGGCCGATGCCATACGCCGCAGCCGTGCCGGTTTGCAGGATCCTAAAAAGCCCATCGGCTCGTTTATCTTCCTGGGCACTACCGGTGTAGGTAAAACGGAACTGGCAAAAGCGCTGGCCTCTTACTTATTTGATGACGAGCACATGATGACCCGCATCGACATGAGCGAATACGGTGAAAAACATTCGGTGGCCAGGCTGGTGGGCGCCCCTCCGGGATACGTGGGCTACGATGAAGGTGGGCAACTTACCGAAGCGGTGCGCCGCAAACCTTACCAGGTGGTGCTGCTCGATGAGATTGAAAAGGCTCACCCCGATGTGTGGAACGTGATGCTGCAGGTGCTGGACGATGGCCGCCTCACCGACAACAAAGGCCGCGTGGTGAACTTTAAAAACACCATCATCATCATGACCTCGAATATGGGCTCGGATATTATCCAGGAAAATTTTTCCAACGTAACCGATCGCAACAAAGACGAGGTGATGGAACAAACCAAAGTGGAAGTGATGAGCCGGTTGAAGGAAACGGTGCGGCCCGAGTTTTTGAACCGTGTGGATGAGATCATCCTGTTCCAACCGTTGATGCGCAGCGAGATTCGTGGCATCATCCGGATACAATTGGAAAATCTGCGCGAACTGGTTGCGAAAACCGGCTTGCAGCTCAACTTTTCGAACTATCTCGTCGACTTTCTTGCAGAAAACGGATTTGATCCGCAGTTTGGTGCCCGGCCGCTTAAGCGCCTGATCCAAAAAGAGATCGTCAACAACTTGAGTAAGAAAATCCTGGCTGGCGATATCGATCGGGCTCACCCAGTATTGGTAGATGTATTTGACCGCGTGGTGGTCTTCCGCAATGATGTAGAGCAACCCGAGCAGGTGTAAGGTTAATGCTCAATAGATAGTAAAATAAAAAGTGCCGGATGCTTCCGGCACTTTTTATTTTGCAAAGATGCGTTTGGCTACGCAAGCTGCACTTATAAAATACTGATCGATACAAATAAGCCCCGCTGCTGCGGGGCTTATTTGTACAAGCATTTTTAATGCTAAGGGTGTATTGGTTTTCCGTTCTCTAATTCGATTCCTCTTCTAATTCATTTCCCTTCTATTCATTTCTATTCCAATGCTAGAGTTTGTTGTAAGAAGTATTACCAGAAGCGCCGCCACTTGTTTCGGCCATCAGGTTTACGCTATTCAGCGCCATTGAGGTCAACAGTTCATCGGCCTGGTGTTCTTCATCAAGTGTTTGTTCCAATAGGCGCTCTACTTCTGTAAGACCCAGCTGGCGGGCAAATGCACGGGCGGTGCCATAGCCGCAAATTTCGTAGTGCTCAATTTTTTGCGCACAGGAAATAATGGCTGCGTCCATAACCTCGGGGTTCATGTCTTCGCCCATTACTTTTTGGCCTTCGTCAATCAGGCCTTCCATGCCTTTGCAATGGGTGCCGCTGCCAAATAAGTTGGCCAGTAAACCAGAGCGGTTGTCATCAGCGTTGTGGTCGCCCAGCATTCGCTGTGCCTGCTCCAGACGGGCCAGTTGGCCGTGTGTTATTTGCAGGTGCTGCTCCAGCGACTGGCGCAGTTGCGGGTTGTGTGCCTTACCAATCATTTGGGGCATGGCTTCAATAATTTGTTCCTCAGCAGAGCGGAGGTCAGCTAACTCATGTATCAATAAATCCCGTAGGTCACGCATCTTTTCCATGATAAAAATTTTTGTAATGGGTTATAAAAACTATGCCGCAGGTATTGATCCTGTTTTGTTTTAAAAGCGGTCGGTTGTTTCATTGCTGCTGGTATTTTCCATACCGTCGCCACTACCGCCCGAAGCATCGTCGCGGCCGCTTAATGCACCGGTGTCACGCAGGTTGCCCATAGGTGTTGCATCGCTGTTTTGCGCTTTACCTGTTCCTCCTGCATCCGCACGCTGTTCCACTCGTTCCCTGCCGGTATTTTCGGCACTACCGCTGCCGCCCGTGCCTTGCCTGTTTTGCCGATCGTTTTTGTTCATACTAATTTTTTATAGCGGTTGCACAAGTATGGTGCCATCCACGTTACTGTTCAGGCGTTACTTTATCCTTTAGTTCAGCCGCCACCACGTAGTGCCTGCGGCCGTTTTTATCCACCCAGTAAGTACGGGCATGGTTGTCTATGTAAATCACTTCGCCGTTGGGACCAACTTTGTCTTTGTGTTCCGCATCAGTAATTTTCGATTTCCCTTTTAAGGCAACTTCGGCCGTTTTTGCCCCTGCTTTTTGCGCACCTTTTTTCACGGCCTTGCCCGCTTTTTTGCCAGCCTGCTTTACTTCTTTAGCGGTTTCCTCCTGTGCCACTGCCGGCGCTTTTATTCCCAAAGCCAACAGCACTGCGCCAGCCATCAATATCTTCTTCATGTTCATGTTGTATGCTTTTTTAGTAAAAACAATGTAGGCTGGTGGTTCATAAACAGTGCCAGTAAAATGCGCCGCGTTTACCCATTTTTTAAATGATGATGTCCGATGGGCACTATGGGCTAGGTGCATAAAAAAAGCGCAGGTGTACACCTGCGCTTTAAAAAGGGATATTGGAACAAATTAGTGGGCGATCACTACCTGCTTTTGCAGGATCGTTGCACCCGACACGAGGCGGCAATAGTATACGCCGTTCGGCAAATGTGTACCATTGAGCGAAACCTGGTAAGTGGTTTGTTTTTCGGTAACGCCGTTGAACAGTTGGGTAACCAGTGCACCGTTTCCGTTGTACAGTTCAACTACTGTTTTGCCAGATTCAGGCACTGCAAAGCGGATGTTAGCAGTAGACTGCACCGGATTGGGCGCAACTTCCATAGTGCCTGCGGCGAGCACATTTTTCGGATTCGTGGTCATCTCCAGTGTACCGGCTTTGGCCGCGGTGCTCGACAGCAACTGCGTTTGCGGCTGGTATGGGATCAGGTGCTGGCCTGAAATGGGCGATTGGAATGTTCCGTTTGGCATTTTCCAGGCTACAGTCATGTGATCGTCGAAACTATAATCCATAGAAACCGTTTCCACAAAATACCTGCGTCCTTTTTCCAGGTAAATGCTGGCAGATACCTGCGAAGGATACTTGAAGTAAAAGCCCGGGTTGGTCCAGCTGTTTACAAAAGCAATCTTCCGTCCATTTTCGATGTTGTCGTCGGTGCTCAGCCACAGTTCGCCATTGTCGTCAGACGAGAAATAGAACGTGTAGTAACCTGATACCGGCGGGCAAATGTATCCCATGGCTCTTGATGCAAATTTGTCCGAAAAGTTGCGTGGAGCGGAGAACGAAGTCAGGATGCGGCTGCCGCTAGGCTTGGCATCTGCTGCCCTGTGATACGAAAGCGAAGTGGTGAGGGGTACGTTGTTGAAATACTCCCAGTACAATCCGCCTGTTTGTGCACAGCCTGTTTGTGAGCTGTTTGATGGATCTGCGTTAACCGAGAATGTCAGCGTATTGGAAGTGGTTTGGTTACCGTCGTTGTCAGTTGCTACAGCAGTAACGGTGTAGCCACCTTCTTCCAGGTTGGAAAGCGTAGCAGTATAAGGCGCAGTCAGGTCTTCAGCAATTTGCTTTGTACCCAGGAAGAACCGGACACTGCTTACGGTACCATCTTCATCCGATGCTTCAGCACCGATATTGACATTGGCCGGCGCAACGATAATGGCATCTTCAGAAGGACCGGTGATTTTTACTACCGGCACTTTTTTCACCGGTGCAACTACTGTAATGGTAGATGTTTTGGAGTCGGTGGTAGTGCCATCGCTGTGCACTGCTGTAGCCACAAAACTGTAGGTGCCCTCTGTTAATCCACCCACCGAGTAGCTATAAAGCGAAGTCGGATCTTCACCAACTTTCCGGCCATTCATGTAAAACTCTACTTTGGTTACACTGCCGTTGCTGCTTTCCGCAGTTGCATGCAGGGTAACGGTAATTGGTCCGGTAAGCTTGCTGCCATCTTCAGGCGATGAAAGCGTTACCACAGTAGCGGATGGTTTGGAAGCGGATGTTCCGGCAACCGAAATCTGCTCGCTTCTGGAAGTGCCAACGGCACCTTTATCATCTATTGCCCGCACACTTACCTGGTAAGTGCCTGCTTCAATGCCGGTCCACGCAAAGCTGTATGGAGCGGTGTAATCTTCACCCAGTTTTACGCTACCCTGGTAGAACTCCACTTTTGCGATGGTGCCATCGGCGTCCGTTGCACTGGCTGTGATGGTAACGCTTGCAGGCGCAGTAAATGCACTGCCGGTCAGTGGCCCGATCACAGTAGCGGTTGGTGCCTGGTTTACTTTGTCCACCAGTTGTGCATCCACTGTTACGGTTGCGGCAGCCGATGTAGCCGATGATCCGTCGTTGTCAAATGCTTTTGCAGTGATGGTGTACGAGCCGGCTGCTACTCCTGACCAAGAAAACTGGTAAGGGCTGCTGGCGTCTTCGCCTATTTTATTGCCGTTGGCAAAAAACTCAACTTTCGAAACAGAGCCATCTGCATCATTTGCATTAGCTGCAATGTTGATGGTGGCCGGTGCAGTAAACCGGCTGCCCGATGCAGGTGCCGTGAGGCTTACTGTTGGTGCAACGTTTGGAACAGGTGCTGCGCTAACACTTACCTGCACGCTTTGCGAAGTACCTACAACACCCTTGTCGTCCACTGCTTTCACACTCAGCATGTATGTGCCTTGGGCTACGTTGCCCCACTGGAAAGTGTATGGAGCAGACAGGTCTTCACCAATTTTTACATTACCCTGGTAAAACTCAACCCGCTGTACCGAACCATCCGCATCCGATGCATTTGCTGCGATGGTAATGCTGGCAGGTGCCGTAAATGCGCTGCCCGCCGCGGGCGACATGATCTGTGCAGTAGGTGCCTGGTTCGGCACGGTAGTGCTGGCAGCCACGTTCAGCCACACGGTATATTTTTTTACCACACCGCCTGTTGTTACACTCAGCTCGGCACGGTGCCTGCCCTGCGCAAGGCCACGGGCAATGGCAGTCAGGGGAATGTTGGACAGTGCTTTTTCACCTTCGATGGAGCCGCTGGTTTGTCCCAGGCGCAGCCATGAAGCGTTACTTTGTGCAGTCCAGGAAAGGGCTGCGGTGCCGCTGTTCCACAATACAAACGAACCTTTAACCGAATCGGTGCCCGAAGGTGCATTTAGTTCCACCACACGCTGTGGTGCTTCCAGCACACCACCCAGGGTTTGGGTAGAGCTACGGTCGTTGGTAGTGATGGTGATCTGGTAAATGCTCGGGAAATACTCGAAGCTGTTGCCACGCAAGGCCAGCTTGGACGTTACTTCTTTGGCAAAGCTGGTGCCGGTGCCGCGGAAAACGTTGTTGTACAACACCTGGTTTGAAATGCCCGCAGTACGCTCCGAATCGAAACCGATAGGAGAGCCCTGGATGTTGTTGTGCTCATATACAGCCGCATCGGAAAGTGGGCTAGAGAACAAACCGTGAATGTTTACTACAGCTGCTTCATACGCATTTTGTACCACGTTCTTGCGGTATGTAGTACCAAATATTGCCGTGCCGCTCGGGATTTTTACATCCATGATGTTTTGCATGGCAATGCGGCAATTGATGTATTTGTTGTTGCTGTACAGCGAGAAATAGTTTGCACCTACAGGCCACTCCGATTGGGACTGCTGTGCCCAGTTGGCCGTGCCCTGGCGCAGTTGGTGAAACGTGTTGTTGTCAACAATAAAGTTATAGGTCGAACCATAAGGCTCTACGCCCGCAGCGGCAATATGCTCTTTGTTGGTAACCACCCGCGATACGCCATCGAGGTAGTTTTTATAAATGGCTGCACGGTCTACTACGTTGCCAATGGTCAGTATACTGCTGCCATCAGGCGCAACGTTCCAGGGTTCGTTGAGGGTAAGTACACCGCCGTTGTTGGCAACAATGCGGCGCGACTGGCCCAGGCCACGGCCACCGGTGATCACCACGTAATGGCGGTCAGGGATATTGTGGCTGTAGCCGCTAACCGTGGTGGTATTTAGTGTAGAAGAGGAAGGCTTTCCTTTCCAAACACCAATATATCCTTCGAACAGGATCTGCTCACCGGAGTTTTGGTCCACATCATACGGACGTGGCACCAGGTCTGTTGAGGTGTTGTAACCGAGGTAGGTGTTTTTGCTGGAACCCCATGAACCGAGAAACGCAACAAAACGGCCTTTGCCCCAACCCGCACCATTGAACGGGTTCGAGTTGTCGAGGTCGCGGGCAGTAGAGTTGGTAACGCTCACACCGTCGCCACCCCACGAGTGCCAGCCCATGTCGGTATCGTTGGTGAGTTTGTATGAAGTGCGGTCGATGAACAACTGCGAAGCGGTTCCCAAAAAGGAATATTTACCGGTAAGATCTACGTTGTTCAGGCTTACGTAACGGGTATTATTCAGGTCAATAACATTATGGTTTCTAAAGGTTAAACGCACATTGTTGATGGTAACGTGGCGGCTGCTTACCAAGTGGATGGGATGCCCCGTGCCACCGCGGTAATTGTTGTTGTCTTCAAACGCCATGTCGTTGATCTCAAAATGATTGGGATTACCAAACACCAATCCGTATTGAGCGGTAAAGTTGCTGCCGCAGCGGATGGTGGTGCGGTCGCGGCCCTCGCCCTGCCAGCGAATATTGCTGTGGGCTTCCATGGTGCCGGTCAAAATGTAGGTGCCTGCTGGGAAATATACAGTGGCACCGGTCACAAATTTCGACGCTTCAATTGCTGCTGCAATGGCTTTGGTATCATCGCTGTAACCATCACCTTTTGCGCCATAGTTTTTGACGTTATAGGTAGTACCGGTCCATTTTACGCCATCATAAATGGTGAGGTTGATGGGGTTGCCCCAGCCATAATCGCCACCATGGCCGTTGTGTGCCCACACTTCGTACTCACCGTTGGCAAAGCCATCGGGCACTACAAAGTCTACTTTATAAGGGTTCACCCGCTTTACCGATGCCCACTGGCCTGCACCGGATGATTTGCTCCGTACATACACATATGCCGTTGTGGTATCACCACCGCGGGACAGGTTGCGGCCATACACCGATATGGTGGCGCCACGCGTTGCCTTGTCGGGTCCTACCCACCAGGCATCTGTTTTGTTGATGGCAATGGGGTTGCCATAGCCTGCATCGTTGCCGGGCCACATCAGGTACATGCCCCAGGAGGGAATGTTGCGTGGAATGGTTACAATGGCACGGTCGCCATCGAGGCGCTGGATCTGGGCATCGCCCTGCACGCCGGATGCGCTGTAGAGGGTAAAGCGGGTGTCTTTACCTACATCGGTTCCGCTGTGGCGGGAGAAGGATACACCGGTCATGATCACTGATTCATCGGGGCCTGCGGTGCGGGTCCATTCTGCCACCTGCGGTGCATCGCCGGAAGGGCTGCCACCAAAGGCAGGAGCAAACGACTCGCCGGGTGCAGATACACCAGACGGCTTCTGGAAACTCTTGATTTGTGGGAGTTGGGTTTGGGCCTGCAGAACCTGGATACTGGAACAAACAAAAAGGAGCAGGCACGCAAAGGTTTTTTGCATGAAGAACTGGTTTAGACGTTTTAAATCGGACAGTTTTTTAAATAGGATCAGGGAATTTTCGGGAGGGAAAGGATCAATGTTAAAAGTCGCGCTGCATTAACAAAAACTATGCAACACTTGAGTTTCCACACCTTTGTCGGTGTTGTAACTGCCTGATTTAAAACTTAAACAAACCGGGAAGAATAGGAGAAAGAAGCACTATGTAATGTGTAACATTAACATAGTTAATGTTCTAACGATGACGTATTTAAATAATCCGTGCGGGTGAAGAAGCGAAAATTTTTTTTGAAAAAAATTTATTGCCGACGTCCGCATTTTGTGGAAAATGCGGGTTTTTCCCTTTCTAATATTTATTAGTAAAGAAATCGTACCAAGTTTCAGAAAAATCAAAATTGATTTTTTCAACCCGCATGTTTTTTTAAATGTATCAACAGTAGACTTCAATTTCCATTAAAAAAGCCGGCGATCATTCACCGGCTTTTTTGACAAATCGAAATAATTCTTTGTATTACTGTACCCGCTTGGCAATCTCCGCAATGGGGAGAGTGTTGGCCAACGCAATGATTTTGTCCTGGCTGTAACCCGGGGCTTTCAATGTGATGAGGGTGGAGTTAAGTGGCAACTGCACCTCAAACTCCGGCGCTTCGCCATCGCTGTGTTGCTTTGTTACCAGCGCTTTGTAGCCGCTGATCTTGATCACTTTTTGGTCGGGCGAATTACCCAGCAGCGGCAACGATAGCATGGCGTTGAGTCCGCTGATCAGGGGCGAATTGGTAATGATCTCTACTTGCGCCGGCACATCGCCGTCGGGTTTGGCTTTGCCATATTCGCGGTGCACCACCACGCCTGCAAAGCCCGATGTGCCTGATACATTATCGGCACTGGTGTTGGCACTCATCGTATCGAGTTTAGCCGGCAATAGCCCGATCAATTCTTTCCCGGAAATAATATCCAGCTCCTGCATCATTTGTTGCATGGCAAAACGGGCCTCTTCCAGTTTGCCGGAGCTATAAGCGGTGCGGGCAGTGGTCAGTTGCTTGGTAAATTCCTGGGCGTTGCCCGAAGCCGCGGCAGCCAACAGGATCAGGAGGCAGTATAATGATTTCATGTTGTTTGTTTTGGTAGTTTATTTTTCGTTCAGCAGTTCTTTGATTTTGTCAACGTCGATTGTATTGGCGGCGTTCATAAATTCCTGCTCGGTGGCAAAATTGACGCCTTCCAACAGCAGCAGCGTTGTTTGGCCCAGGGGCACACTGAGTTTGTAGCCGCTGCCATCGCTGTATTCGATCACGGCTTTGTTGTTTTTAAGTTTGGTTTGTTTCCAGTTTTGCTGGCCGCCGGTGCTTTGGTTGTACATACCGGAAGCGAGGTACATGTTCAGTGCATTCAGCATTACGGAGTTGTTGGCGATGGTTACGTCCATGGCCTTGTCGTCTTTCTGGTATTCGCGGCGAATGGTCAGCCCGGCCCAGCCCCAGCCGGTGCTGGTTACCTGGTCGGCCTCGGCCTCTTTCGGCATGCCCGCAATTTGCTCGGGCAGCATTTTCAAAATGCCCTGGCCTATTTGCAGTTCCACGCCCAGCATGGCCTGCTGCAGCGCATAGCGGGCCTCGCCATAACTCGATTTTTTAAAGGCGTCTTCCGATGCGGTGAGATTGGCAGCCACATCGGGTGGGGTGCTCACCAGGCCTTGTCCGCCGCGGTTGGAGGGGCGCCCGCTGCGGGTGCTGCTGCTGTTCTGGCCAGCCTGCTGGGCGTCGTTGCCGGTATTGTTATTATTACTGTTGCCATTTACCGCAGTGTTCACGGCATTGTTGATGGCGTTGTTGGCAGCATTTGCAGCTTTTTTAAGAAACTTGGGTTGGGCATGAGCAAACCCTACAAGAAGTAACATCAGGGCGGTACACCCAGCTCGTTTTGGCAGTTGCATGGTACACTATGTTTGGTAAAAAATTACGTGGGCAGGTGATTCAAAGGGGCGGAAAAGGGCCCACAAAAGCGGGACGAAAAATAAAGGTAGTTTTTACCTTTTGTAGAACAAACCTCATGTGGGCCTAACTGTCCAAAAATTACAGGAGCGGTAATGTACCGTGCACCAGTGAACCGGAGCAGGCGTTTAGCTGTAATATTTACGTGCCATTTTTTAGATTGTCAAACGCATGAAAAAAGCACCCGCCGGGAAAACGGGTGCTTATCAAAAAGTAGCAATTTTTTTATAAACCCAACTGGGCTTTCAAAAATCCTTCGATGGTAGAGCAGGGGAGCAGGAAAGGCTTTTCTGAAATTTCAATATCCATTGTTTGCCCCGACACTGCATAAGCGCCGGCAATGGTGTTGCCAAACACGCTCAGGTTGAAGTTGCCGTTTTGCGTATCGCCTTCAAAGTTTCCGCCCTGGCCGGTTACGGCTTTTCTTGCTTTTTCTAAAACAAGGTTCGGGTCGCCGGAAAATGTAAACTGGAAATTACACGCTGCCATAAAATGTTTTGACAAATAAAAACAATTATACGGCACGGGTTGTAGTTAAGTGCCGCATTGCGTGGTATAAAAAAGGCAGCGAGGCGACTGTATTGTTTTTGCGCACCAATTAATGTTGCAACAACAGGCAGTTTTATTGTATATATTTAAAAAACAAACCGATTAACCCAAAACCAAATTTTATGCAACAGATCAAGCTGGCAATTATTTATTATAGCTCCACTGGTGCCAACTACCAACTATCGCAATGGGCGGCGGAAGCGGCCCGCGAGGCAGGTGCCGAAGTAAAAGTGTTGAAAGTAGCCGAACTGGCGCCGGAGGCCGCCATCGATTCGAACCCGCTGTGGAAGGAGCACGCCGAAGCAACAAAAGATGTGCCCACCGCTACCAACGACGACCTCGACTGGGCCGATGCCATCATTTTCAGCGCACCCACACGATACGGCAACTTGCCAGCGCAAATGAAGCAATTTTTGGACGGCACTGGCGGCTTATGGTCGCAGGGCAAGTTGGTTAATAAAGTGGTGAGTGCTATGGCCACTGCGCAAAACCCGCACGGCGGGCAGGAAATGACCGTGCAGGCCCTGTACACTACCATGCACCACTGGGGCGCTATAATTGCGTCGCCTGGCTACACCGACCCGGTATTGTTTGGTGCCGGCGGCAACCCTTATGGCACCAGTGCTTCGGTGGATAATGGCAAAATAAAAGAAGATGTGCAAGGCGCGGTAAAACACCAAACCCGCCGCACATTGACCATTGCCCGATACATCAAGGCTGGCATGAGCCAGGGGGAAAATGGATAATGTTTACGATTGTTATTATTAAAAAGGCTGCATTTGAAAGCAGCCTTTTTAATTTATTGGTATTTGCTACAATAGCAGCATTCAGTTCACAGGAGATGTCATGCCGAACTTGTTTCGGCATCCCCTTCGACCTGCGGAGTTTGCCATACATCAAGGAGATGCCGAAACGAGTTCGGCATGACAGCGCTGGCGTTCTCAAAGACGCCTTGGGCAGCCTATGTTTTAAATAGAGAAACAATTCAAGTATCAACAGAGGTTGGGTGTTAGCCTGAATTTATTTATCAGACTTCCAATCCACACTTACTTACACGCTTGATAAGCCTCCGCAATGCGCAACAGCACCTGTCCACGTTGGGCTTCAGTAGCATTAAGGCGGTTGTAGAAATAGCCCCTTTCTTTGTGGCGGATGGTGTCGGCAAGTTGCGGGCAATCTTTGAGCAGGCGGCTCATTTTCTTTTCAAAATGCGGCATCAGCTTTTTGCTATTAGAGGCCCACACCCGGTCTTGCTTTTCGCCGGGAAACTGTACATAAAACACCGGTTCGTGCACCACCTGCTGCAGCGATTTTCCTTTTTGCTTGCGTTCCAGATGCCGGTACACCTGTATTTCAAAATCGGCAGGCGTAATGCGTTCCATAAAATAGAACCCGCTGCTCGGACGCCAATGATTGCTGTGGTGTTTTAATTCAAAATAATTGTTGCCCACCTGCATGCCCTTTACATCCATCAAATGAATTTGCTGGTTGCCATCGGGCTGCTGCACTCTAATGTCTTTAGGAAACAACACTTCGTTGTTGAGCGATAACAGGCCAGTGGCCGAATCGCCATTGGAAAGATAAATGGTGCCGGGTGTGTTTTGAATTTGATTGGGACTGGAAACAATGGCCTGCGTGGCACATGCCGAAAACAGGCAGCAGCAGGCTGCGGCAAAAAATAAGCGGTTCCAATTTATATGCATCATCGCGGTTAAACTGTTTTGTTGCTGCTACATTTGCAGGTATGCCGGAAGCAAAATATTGCAACATCGAAAATTACCAGAAGCTGCAGCAACTGCTGCAAAGCAAGGATTGTTCCCTTGTTGCGGTCAGCAAAATTAAACCTGTTGCTGCCATCCTTGAATTATACCAGCACGGCCAACGCGATTTTGGTGAAAACTACGTGCAGGAATTGCTGGACAAAGCACCGCAATTGCCGCCCGATATCCGCTGGCATTTCATTGGCCACCTGCAAAGCAATAAAGTAAAATACATCGCGCCATTCGTTTACCTTATTCACGGCGTGGACAGCATCAAGCTGCTTAAAGAAATCAATAAGCAGGGGGCGAAAATACAGCAAAAAATTTCGGTGCTGCTGCAAGTGCACATTGCGCAGGAAGAAACAAAATTTGGTTTTGATGCCGCTGACCTGGAGGCCTTGTTTACCAGCCCCGAACTGGCGCAGTGGAATCATGTGCAGATCCGCGGGCTGATGGGGATGGCGTCATTTACAGACGATACCAACAGGGTAGCAGCAGAATTTGATGGCTTGCACCAGTTGTTTCAAAAATTGCAGCAACAGGATCTGCCGCAAACCAGCATGGAAATACTCTCGATGGGCATGAGCGGCGATTATGAGCTGGCCATTGCGCATGGCAGCAATATGGTGCGCATTGGCAGCATGTTGTTTGGAGCCCGTAAATAGTATTTTATTGGCTTCGCCTTGTTGCAAAAATGTTTGTTCAGTGGCATAGTTTTTTAAACTGTGCTATAAAAAACCCTTTATGAAAAAGTTATGTTTTTCCATTTATGCGCTTTTGCTGTCGGCAGTAATGTATGCACAAGACGGCGAAACCAAGAAAGTAGATATTGACATCAACACCGATGGTGGCGGAGCTGCCTGGTATGCTGCGCCCTGGGTGTGGATTGTAGGCGCCGCAGTGTTCATCCTGTTGCTGGTGGCCCTTACCCGTGGTGGTGGCAGCCGTCGTGCCGATTAATACTATCCGACTTTTTCAACAAAACGCTTTACACTATCGCATAAAAAAATAGCCGTTTCAAGCGGCTATTTTAGTTATTTGTTTTGTTTGTTAAAATAGGAGACGGGTACTGATGTACTTCCGGTGGTTTATACCAACCACAATTGATTAGCGCTGTTGCCTAACACGGAACCAACCTTGCATTTTGCGAAGGCCATTTTTGCTGATCATCACAAAATTGTCTTCGGTGGGTCGAGTCAAATACAACAGGTATCCAATCACTCCAATCAACATGATAAAAAACCACACTGGAAACATAACATCTGAATTTTACACCTATAAATTCAAACAACGGGCCAACTGACCGCAACGGCCAATTTATTTTTTATTGTGCGGAATAATGAGGTAAACTTCTGAACCGACCCGACAAGAAAATTCCCTGTTTACGGACGAAAACAGGGAATGCGTTTTTCATAGTACAATGCTTTGTTGCAGCAATGGCTATTGATTGAATATGTTGATGGGCAACAATTGAATGATGCCGCCCATTTGCCGTTCAAATTGGTGTAATTACTTGTACAAAAGTACGAACATCCCGTTTAGTGTGTAACGACGGCTTTTAATTTTTCCGCTTGTAATCGCCGCGTTTCCAGCTTTTGATGAATTCGTTCCACGCTGCCGGGTTGAAAATGTTTTGCGGTGGGGTTTGTCCGGCGTAAGACGCCCTGCTGGCCATATTTCTAAACTGGATGGCCGTGGCGCCACCACCATCAGCAGGCGTTACCGTCATCAGGGCCCGGCGTTTGGCAGCACTGTTGTTTTGCCGCGCCACTTCTATATCATCGTCGGGTACGGGTGTGTTTACAAAATCTCGACTAAACTGCTGCGGCGTAGGCCTCGGGCGGATAATCGTAGCGGGCAGGTACACCGTATCCTGCACCATTAGTTGCACCACGCTGTGCTGGTTGCCTTCCAGCGATTTGGGTATGGAAACTAATTTTGATTTATAACTTACGTGGGTAAATTCCACTTCGTCGCCTTTCAATACCACAATCGAAAACACACCTTGTGCGTTCGTCATGGTGCCGCGGCCGGTGCCTTTTACCGTAACGCTTACTGCCGGAATGCCCATCAGGCTGTCGGCTGTCATTACAATACCATACAACTGCACCACCGAATCGCGAACGGTTTCAAACTGCGCCTGTGCCTTGCCAGCCCATACGATGGCGCATACCAATAATGCAAGAAACCGTTTCTTCATATTGCATTTTTTAAAGGGCAGCAAGCGGTCGCTCATTTTTTGCGCTTCGCTAATTTGCTGTTGCCTGCAGTACCGCATTTATTGGCCTGCCGGTGCAAAGCTAACCAATCCTGCAATTTTACAGTTTGACCAAAAATAACCAACTACTTAAATACACACGGCGGGGATATTTGTTTGGGGCTAACTTTGCCACTTCATTAACAGAGCATTTATGACCGAACAAGATATTTTAAGGGCACTGAGCAATGTGCAGGAGCCCGATTTGGGGAAAGACCTGGTAACACTCAATATGGTGCAGGACATTCGCATCAATGGCAACGCGGTTTCATTCACCGTGGTGCTCACCACGCCGGCCTGTCCAATGAAGGATATGATCAAAAACGCCTGCATTAACGCAGTAAAGCTTTTGGTAAATAAAGAGGCGCAGGTTACCGTAAACTTTACTTCCCAAACCACCAGCCTGCGCAGCGATAAAGGCGGCGTGCTGCCTGGCGTTCGCAATATTATTGCGGTAGTGAGTGGTAAAGGCGGTGTGGGTAAAAGCACCGTGGCCGCCAACCTGGCGCTATCGCTGGCCGAAGGCGGCGCAAAAGTGGGCCTGATGGACGCAGACATTTATGGCCCTTCGGTGCCCATTATGTTTGGCGTTCGCGGCGAGCGGCCCATGATGAAAGATGTGGCCGGCAAAGGGATGATCGTACCCATTGATCGGTTTGGCATTAAACTAATGAGCATCGGGCTGCTGGTGGATGAAAAAAATGCGGTGGTGTGGCGTGGCCCCATGGCCAGCAGCGCCATCAAGCAATTTGTAACCGATGTGGAATGGGGCAACCTCGATTACCTGGTGGTGGATATGCCACCGGGTACCGGTGATATCCACCTCACCCTGTTGCAAACCGTTCCGGTTACCGGTGTGGTGGTGGTAACCACCCCGCAGGATGTAGCCCTTGCCGATGCCAAGAAAGGCATTGCCATGTTTGGACAGGCGCAGTTGAATACGCCTATCATCGGGCTGGTGGAGAACATGAGTTATTTTACCCCCGCCGAACTGCCCGAAAACAAGTATTACATTTTTGGCAAAGAAGGCGGCAAGCGCCTGGCCGAAGAATACGACCTGCCGTTCCTGGGACAAATTCCGCTGGTGCAATCCATCCGCGAAGGCGGCGACCAGGGCGTGCCCATCGTGATGGGTGATGACGAAATCACCAGGCAGGCATTTTTTGAATTTGCCGGCAACGTGGCCCGCTCGGCTTCCATGCGCAATGCCCGCATGCCCGGACAGGAAATTGCTGAAGTAGTGGAGGAGTTATAAAAAACAATTCTTCAAACTTGTTTCAATGCGTTTAGCATGCAAAATGTCCGTGTTATTTTTCTAAAATGAAACGTGTAGCGCCAAGTCGTTTATAAGAAATGGAGCTTACGGTTTTTGATAAAACAAAAGATGCCGATGTATTTCGGCATCTTTTGTTTTATACACGTTTTTAAAATGGAACGGGCATTCCAGATTTATTGCGCCACCTGCACCGTCCTGGTTTCTGCGCCCTTGCCATCAAAAAATGTAATGGAGCGAACAGTATTTTGATCAATAGCAATTCGCCTTGTGGATTGGGATAAAAATCCGGAACCGTAATACAATTCCACCCGCTGCTTTTTGCCATTTTTTAAATGAAGCGCTGCCCACAATTCGTTTTGCTCCGGTGCAATCCAGCGCAGGTTTCTTCTAGCAGCCGATGGTTGAAAGGCAAGTAAGCTGTCGCTGTTTTGCCCCGCAAGAAATAAGGGCTGGCCTTCTTTTGTGCCAACCGTCACCAACGACTTTCCATCACCGGCAACAAAAAATCCGCTTTGTGCTGCGGTTGTCGATGCAAATGTACCGTCTCCATTTCCATGCAACAACAAACCGTTGAATGCATCATGCCGGCCGCTGCCTGGCTCCATACCAAAATCATTACCCACCAGTGTTAAATCCAGGTTTCCATCACCATTTACATCTGTAGCCACCATGCCAAATACAGGCGCCGTTTGCGCTGCCAGTGGGAGTGGCGTTATTTTAAATATTCCGCCTCCCAAGTTCTCGAAATAACATGTTGCCATATGGTTGGCTTCAAACGACAATGCATCGGCCCGGGCCTGCTTGGGCCACAGTTCATCTAATGATGCAAAGCCAAACGATTTATACGTTGGATAGGTTTTGCGAATTGAAACCAACTGGCTGCTCAAGTCATCTTTTGTGTGCATGGGAAATGGCTTGCGTTGGCCATTGGCACCCATCATGTAACAAAAAACCATCGGGTCCAGCTTGCCGTTATTGTCAAGGTCTTTTGCCAGCAACAGCATCGGTTCTTCCTTCGTCCCTTTATATGTAGAATTCAACCCCAGGTTGCCCGCTACATAATCCATGTCGCCATCGTTGTCAAAGTCGCCGGCCACCAGGCTGTTCCACCAACCTTTGGCTTGTTCAACACCTGTATTTACCGCGGAAAAACCGCTACCTGTATTTTGTAAAAAAGTTACTGCGATCCATTCGCCGGTGAGCACCAAATCAAATTTACCGTCGCCATTAAAATCGGTCCACAGTGCATCGGTCACCATACCGATCTGCTGCAACTGCGGGCAATACTTTTGGGTAACATCAGTAAATTTTCCGCCATCGTTTTGCAGCAAGAAACTTTGCGGCGACACGGGGTAGGAGCCTGATGTGCTGCGGCCGCCCACGAACAAATCGAGGTCGCCATCGCCATCCCAATCAAAGGCTCTGACGCAGGAAGCGTTGGCTGTTTCCTTAGGTAATGCCGATGCATCCCACGTAAAATGTCCATTGCCATCGTTGCGGTATAGCCGGTCCTGGTTGCCGGGATTGTTGGGTGCAAATTCATACGAACCACAGGCCGTATACAAATCAAGGTCGCCATCACCATCGGCATCAAAAAGCAGCACACCCATTTCTTCGGTTCGGCTGTTGTCTTCAATCAAAAAACGGAACGCTTCTTTATTAAACCGGCCCAACGAATCCTGCACGTAAAACACGCCGTGGCTGCCCGCAGGTGCCGCAACATAAAAATCTTCAAGGCCGTCGTTATTGATATCGCCCACCGCTATGGCAGGACCAAACTGGCTTAACTTATGCGGCAGCGTAGGTTGTATGTTATAATCGACTGCATCCTTTTCCTGGTGTTTGTAATCGATGCCGAGTTGTTTGCTTACTTCTTTAAAAATTGAGGGCAACGTGGTGGCTATCGCCGGCACAAAAGCAGCCGCTGCACTATGTTCCAAAGTGATGGTGGTATTGACGCCAACACCTTCCATGCGGCTCTTTCTTCCATCGGGCCAGTGCACTACTATTGAATCGATGCGGGAAACAGCACCCAATCCAAAATGCGCTTTTGCATCGACGGTGGACAAGTAGCCGCGGGCCGGTTGGTGCTCATAATAGAGTTGTTTGCCGCCAAAATAAAGCCGCACTTTTGTACCGTATGCATTGGGATTGGCCGTTGCACCTTTCAGCGAAACGGCAAGAAAATTACCGCCACTTTTGTTCAGCGTGTTTTCATAAACAAACGCGGCTTCGTTGATGTTGTTGATTAATATATCCAGGTCGCCATCGCCATCCAGGTCTGCATAAACAGCACCGTTTGAAAACGAAGGATGTTGCAAACCCCATTGCCGCGTTGCATTTTCAAACATGAACCCTTCTTTGTTTTTGAATGCATAGTTGGCTACTTTCACCACCGGCAACGCATCCACCATTTTTAGCGAAGTGTTCATGGCACCGGCACCTTGCCCATTGTCGTAGGAGATATAATCCAAATCGGTCACATCGCGTGGCAGACCATTGGTGATGATGATATCGCGGTAGCCATCATTGTCGAAATCGGCCACCAGTGGCGTCCAACTCCAATCGGTTTCATAGATGCCGGCCATCAAACCCACATCGCTAAACCGCGGCTTGCCGGAAGGAGTGGGGCCCGAGTTTAACTGAAACACATTGCGTACATACTGGTGTTGGTAGCCGTATTTTTTGCTGTTGAAATAATTGTAATATTCATTGCCCATCAACATGCCTTTTTTGCGCAGGTTGGTTTCGGGCAACATATCCAGCGCCACTACATCTACATAGCCATCGTTGTTGATATCGGTAATGTCGGTACCCATAGTGTACCAACTGGTATGTTTAAAATATTCGGCGATGCGGTCGGTAAATGTGCCGTCACCATTATTGATGTAACAAATATCATTGGCCACAAAATCGTTGCTCACATAGATGTCGGGCCAGCCGTCAAGGTTGATATCGGTGATGGAAGCAGCGTGGCCCCAGCCTTCCAGCAAAATGCCGGCTTCCTTTGAAACGTTGGTAAAAGTGCCGTCGCCATTATTGCGGTACAACCGGTCGGTATTGGCGGCCGTGCCGTCGGTAAGCTTCGGCCGAAACTTGATGGGCGTTTTAGGATCGTCCAGTGTGTTGGTGAGCAGGAACAGGTCGAGGTCATTGTCCTTGTCGTAATCAAAAAAATATCCTTGTGTGCTGTATCCCGTATCGGCTATGCCGTACTGCCGCGCCATTTCTTTAAATGTGGGGATGCCTTGTGCATTGGTGCCTTGGTTAATATACAGCAGGTTGGTGCGCTTTTGCGGCTCTTTTACAAATGTGGCCGACACATAGATATCATCCCAACCATCTGCGTTTACATCGGCTACCGATACGCCGGTGCACCAACGGCCACCACCACCAACGCCTGCGCTGTTGGTAATGTCCTGGAACTGCAGTGCGCCTTTATTTAAATACAACTTATTGCTTACCTGGTTGCCCGAAAAGTATACATCCGGTTTTCCGTCGCGGTTAAAATCGCCGATGCCCACACCACCGCCATTATATATATAGGCTTCGTTGAGGATGTTGAGCTGGTTGTTTTCAGTCAATTTATTATTGAACGTGATGCCCGTTTTGCTGGCGGGCAACAACCGGAATAACGGCGTAGCTGTTTGGGCTTGTACGTTAGAAATTGAAATTAATAACGCAAGGATGAATACAAACAACCTCCGTGCATCGCGGGAACAGCATAAAAAGCGGAGAAATTTATTGTTTTGCAAAAAGATCATAGGTGGCAAGTTTGTACAACGTTGGATTCAGGAACAAAAGTCCTTAATGTTACCGAAAATTGAACGAACGCACCAAGTTAGTGCGGGTATCGGTTAAAATTTGCAAAGTTTGGAGCGTGGTATTGTTGCAATATTGTCGGCGGCAATGGCTTTTGGCTTAAGTAAAATCCTCAACGAATTATATTTTTTTAACGGGCAAATTGCATTTCACAGGTAAAGCAATGCACAATTTAAAATTGATTTCAAATTAAAAGAGGTGAATGTTTGTAAAGAAATAAGCAGCGATGGATGACATTTAAAAAAATCCGGCCGGCATTGCGCCGCACCCTTTTCCTGAATATTGCTTTAATTTGAAATTGTATGAACCGCGTTGCTGCCATCATAATACTCCTGTTTTTTTGTTTGCCCGTGTTGGCATTCAATCCGCCCGGCTGGCAGCAAAAGGCGCAAAACCCCGAGTTCCTGCATCGCTCCATCAAGCAGCTTACCGACATCATGGTGCATGATATTTATGCACCGCCCGTGGCCAGCCGCACCTATAGCTATGTTTCCATCGCCGCTTATGAAGCCGCAATCTTTGACCAGGCCGGTTACCGCACTTTAGCAGGCCAGGTAAATGGGCTTACCGCATTGCCCAAACCCGCGCAACCACAAACCGTATGGGCGCCACTGGCAGCGGTGCACAGCCTACTGCTGGTGGGCAAAACCATGGTCATTTCGGAGGCGCGGCTGGAAGCCTTTCACCAGAAAATACTGGGTGAATTTAAAAAAACGGGCATGCCAAAACCGGTGTACGACAGTTCGCTGGCCTGGGGTGCACAGGTGGCGCGGCACATCATTGCCTGGAGCCAAAAAGACGGTTACCGAGAGTCGCGGTCGTTTCCAAAATACTCGGTAGACGAAGCAGACCATACCTGGAAGCCCACACCGCCGGCTTATATGAAAGCCGTGGAGCCCAACTGGAGCAGCATCCGGCCATTCATTATGGATTCGGCCGGGCAGTTCCGTCCCGTGGCGGCCGATGCATTTGCAACGGAAAAAGAAAGCAAGTTTTACAAGGACGCTCATGCCGTGTGGCAGGCAGGGAAAAACGCGACGCCTGAACAAGTGGCCATCGCTAATTTTTGGGATTGCAATCCTTATAAAATGAATACCCGCGGGCACGTGATGTTTGCCACTAAAAAAATTTCGCCGGGTGGGCACTGGATCAATATTACCGCACTGGCCTGCCGAAAGGCTAAGACTAACTTTACAGCCACCGCGGAAGCATATGCCTGTGTGGCCATGGCTATTGCCGACGGTTTCATTAGTTGCTGGGATGAAAAATATCGCAGCAACGTCATACGCCCGGAAACGTATATCAACCAATACATCGATCCGCAGTGGACGCCGCAATTGCAAACGCCCCCTTTCCCTGAATACACCAGCGGCCACAGCGTTATATCGGGTGCCGCTGCCCTTATGCTCACCAAGTTATTTGGTGCCCAATTTTCTTACGCCGACAATACGGAAGTGGAGTTTGGCTTGCCGGTGCGCCATTTTACCTCCTTTGAAGCAGCCGCGCAGGAAGCGGCCATCAGCAGGTTTTATGGCGGCATTCACTACATGCCCGCCATCGAAAATGGTATGACCCAAGGCAAGGCCATCGCGTCATTTATGCTGCAAAAAATTGCCACCCGCACTGATGTTGTGGTGGGCCGGTAAAAAAGCATTTCATTAAAAACAAAGCCTGGCCAAATCTTCGTAGCTTGATAAAAAGAGGAGCAGAAATTTCCACTCATTCCCGCATGTCTTTTTATTTAACCGTGGATAACATTTCCATTAAAAAATTGGTAAAAAAATTTTTTAGTGTAAAAAAGACATTTATCTTAGTTATCCCAAGCCGGGCTACAATACTTGCGTGTAATTTTTTTGATTGTTTGATACCGAAAGCCAACCGAAAGGGCGGCTGTTGTGATGTTTGGTCTACCAAAGCGACTGCCAGTGAAACGGGTAACAGTGCATAGAGAATACCAACATTAGATCGCTGTACAACTGATACGGTTAATTGCTTTGTTCATATAAACGTTTGCTTATGCTATTGAAACCACTCCGCCAGGCGCTGCCCATCTATTTTATGGTGCCTCCCACTTAACAGCTGACGCCAAAAGCAGATCAGATGCTTTTCTGCGCTTCTTAATTATTTTATTTTAAACCAACTTGCCATGAAGCATTGCTTGCCGCCATGGAAGGTCAAACCTTCCAACAGGGATCCCTTTGCCATATGCTTACCAAAGGGCCGAATTCTCCTGCTCCTTCTGTTTTCATTTTTGACAGGACAACTATTTGCACAAAATGCAACCGTGCGGGGCCGCATCACTTCCCGCGATTCAGCGCTGGCCGGCGTTACCGTTCAGGTAAAAGGCACTAACACAACAACACAAACCGACGACAACGGTAATTTTTCCATCAACGCTCCAACCAACGGAACGCTGGTGTTTTCGTCGGTGGGTTATTTAACTTCCGAAGTACGCATCAACAACCAAACACAGATCACTTTAAGCCTGGAGCCATCCGTTGGCAACATGAACGAAGTGGTTGTGGTAGGTTATGGTACGCAACGAAGAGGATCAGTAACCGGTGCGGTGAGTAGTATTAAATCATCCGACCTTACCCGAACACCGGCCACCACTACCTCCGGTGCACTGGTGGGCCGAACACAGGGTGTAACGGCCCGTGCCACCGACTCGAGGCCGGGTGGCAGTGTAAACCTGCAGATCCGCAACATGGGCGCCCCGCTGTTTATCATCGATGGGGTTCCTTCCGATGCAGGCCAATTTAATAACCTGGGCATCGACGACATCGATAACATTTCCATTCTGAAAGACGCATCTGCGGCCATTTATGGTTTGCGTGCGGCCAACGGTGTAGTACTTGTTACTACCAAAAAAGGTAAGTCGGGCGGTAAGCCGGACATCAACGTTTCGGGCTATTATGGTTTGCAAAACTTCACCAATTTTCCAAAGCCACCGGATGCTGCTACCTATATGCGCGGCCTTGCCTATTCGAACCAAAACCGCGGCATTGCTAACCCTGCCAGCATTACGCCAGAAGAGTTGGCAAAATGGGACGCCGGCACCGAAAAAGGTTACCAGAGCTACGATTATTACAAGGAAATCATGCGGCCAAATGTGCCCCAGCACTACATCAATGCAAGTGCATCGGGCGGCTCGCAAAACAGCAAGTATTATTTCTCAGTAAGTAATGTGGACCAGGATGCCTTGATGAAGGACTTTAGTTTTCAGCGTACCAATATGCAAGCCAACCTAGAAGCGGGTTTGGCTAAAGGTTTGAAAATTGGAACACAAATTAGCGGCCGTTACGAAAAGCGCCGCCAGGCAGGTGTGCCCGGTCTGGATGACTATTTCAACCCGATGCTGTCCATCTTTACCATGTGGCCAACGGAACGTCCTTATGCCAACGACAATCCACGTTACGTAAACGGCGATGTGCACAACATCAACGTAAACCCTGCCACTTATAACATGGATGTTACGGGTTACACACGTGACGACTGGCGTGCCATCAAGCCGATTTTCACGGCGCAATACGATCTGCCTTTTGGCCTGTCGTTGAAAGGCACTTATTCCTATAACTACACCACGCAGATGCTGGAAGAATTTGAATACACATACGATGCGTATTCTTACAATCCAACAACAGACCAATACAATGTAGTGGGTGGTAACCAAAACCCATGGCGCCGCAAACGCAGCCAGCACATCCAGGAAAATTTTGCGCAGCTGCAGTTGAACTACAACAAGCAAATTGGCGATCACTCCATTGCAGCCGTTGCAGCCTATGAAAAGTATGATGTAAAGTCGGAGTGGCTGGAAACCGGTTCGCTGCCGCAAAACAACACGGTGGCCATCGTTTATTTCCAAGATCAAAACCGCCTCGACCAGCGTTATAGCGAAGCAGCCCGTGCGGGTTATATTGGCCGGATCAACTATGGCTACAAACAAAAATACCTGATCGAAGCCCTGGGCCGTTACGATGGTTCTTACCTCTATGCAAAAGACCGCCGCTTTGGCCTGTTCCCCGGTGTAACCGTGGGCTGGCGTTTATCGCAGGAAGAATTTATGAAAAACGTAACCGGCAATGTGCTGAGCGATCTGAAGATCCGTGCGGGCTACGGCGAAACCGGTAGCGAAATTGGTTTTGCTAACGGTGATGGACCAACGCCTTTTGGCTACCTGCAAGGATACGACTACGCCAGTGGATCGGCAGTGCTCAACGGAACACTGGTTACCGGTGTACGTCCACGTGGCCTGCCTGTAACCATGCTTACCTGGGTTACCAACATTTCCCGCAACGTAGGTGTTGACTTTGCTTTATTTAAAAACAAACTGTCTGGTACCGTCGATGTATTTGAACGCCGCCGCACTGGTTTGCCGGCACAACGCAACGACATCCTGCTGCCTGTAGAAGTTGGTTATGGATACCCTAATGAAAACCTGGAAAGCGATGCGATCCGTGGTATTGAAGGTATTCTTACCTATTCCAACAATACCGACTATGGCTTGTCGTATTCACTGAGTGCCAACGCCACTGTAGCACGCCTTAAAGTGCTGGGCCGTTACAAGCCACGTGTAGGCAACTCGTGGGATGAATACCGCAACACCGCTGTAAGCGAAGACCGCTGGGCCAGTGTAAACTTTGGCTACCAGGTTGTGGGCCGTTTTCAAAGCCAGGCCGAAATTGATAACCACCCGGTTAACAATGATGGCCAGGGTAACCGCACCCAATTGCCCGGTGATTTTATTTATGCCGACGTAAATGGTGATAAGATCATCAATGGTTTGGATGAACGCCCCATTGGTTATGCTGAAGGTGCAACGCCTTATATGAGCTTCGGCTTCAACTCCACTTTTGGCTACAAAGGTTTCAACCTGAACATCGACCTTGCAGGTGCTACCATGCAATCGTACCGCCGCGAGTTTGAAATGCAGATTCCTTTCCAGAACAACGGTGCTGGCGTTGGCTACCTGATCTCTGATGCATGGCGCAGGCAGGATCCGTTTGATGCCAACAGCGCATGGATCCCTGGCACTTACCCTGCCGTTCGGAAAGATTTCCCCGGCCACGTAAACAACCGCAAGAACGACTTCTGGGTAGTGAACGTGTCTTATATCCGTGTTCGCAACGCACAGTTGGGCTATACTGTTCCGAATAAATACCTCGATCGCTTCGGCATCCGCGGTTTGCGTTTCTATGTACAGGGCACCAACCTGCTGAAATTTGACAACGTGGACCAGTACGAGATCGATCCGGAAATTTCTTCTACCAATGGCCTGGTGTATCCACAGCAACGCCTGTACACATTTGGTTTTAATCTAAACCTCTAATCAAAGCGACATGAAAAACATAGTAAAATATTCGATCGCTTGTGCATTGGCGTTATCCATGTCGGCGTGTAAAAAAGACTGGCTGGACCGTCAATCGCAAACCCTGCTGGTAAACGAGCAGGTAATGAACGATCCAAAGCTGATCGTGGGTTTGCTTGCCAACTTTTACGACCGGCTGCCAACCGACGCATCGCTCACGAGCCGCTGGCAGCAACACACAGCATACGACGATGCAGTATGGTCGGGCGGGGGCAATGCCGGCGACGAGGAACGCAACAACATTGTGCAGTATGCCACGGACCGCTGGAGGATTTACGACTATGCGCTGATCCGCGACATCAACCTCGCCATTGAAAACATGAACGCTGTGGGCAACAGGCTTACTGCCGATCAAAAGCTACAGTTTGAAGCAGAGTTCCGTTTTCTGCGGGCATACAATTACTTCGAAATGGTGAAGCGAATGGGTGGCGTACCCATCATCACCACGCAGTTGTTGATTGATGACAAAGGTGATGTAGCTGGTTTGCGCAAGCCGCGCAACAAAGAGGCGGAAGTGTATGATTTTATCGCCAGCGAAATTGATGCGATCAAAGATGTGATCGGTAATACCGGGAGCCCCACACGTGCCAACAAGTACACTGCACTGGCGCTGAAATCGAGGGCTATGTTGTATGCGGGTTCCTTGGCTAAATACAACAACCAGCTGCCTTCGCCCATTACTTTGCCCGGCGGCGAAGTAGGCATCCCGGCTAACCGTGCAGCCGATTATTACCAAAAATCGTTGGATGCTTCGAAAGAGATCATCAACAGCGGCAGGTATTCGTTGTACAACGGCAACCCCAATCTTGGCGAAAACTTCTTTGAAGCCATCACCAAAAAAGTGGGCAACCCGGAAGTGATCTTTGCGCAGGATTTCCTGCAAACCAAAGGTCGCAACCACGCCTTTAGTTACGACAACATTGCCCGTTCGATCCGCGAAGACAACCTCGGTTCATCAGCCATTGCGCCTACGTTGAACCTGGTGGAAACCTACGATTTCCTGAATGGCGACGCCGGCACTTTGCGCAACCGCACTGCCGACAACAGCGACTACATTTACTACGATAACATCAGCGACATTTTTGCAAACAAAGATGCGCGGTTATACGGCACCGTTATTTACCCCGGCACTTCGTTCAAAGGTTCGCCGGTACAAATACAGGCCGGTGTAATGGTGTGGAATGCTGCCACCAACAGCTACCAAACTGTGGAAGGCAACCTGGGTTCTATTTACGGTACGCCCACTTTCCCCAATGGCGATGGTGGTTTGCTCACTGGTGCTTCAGGCCCGCAGCGCTCCGCACAGGATGTGTCAAACACCGGTTTTTACCTGCGCAAATATGTTGACCCGGCGCCGCAATCGAGCAACCGCGGCCGCCAGAGCGACATGTGGTGGGTACGGTTCCGCCTCGGTGAAATTTACCTGAATGCTGCCGAAGCTGCATTTGAATTGGGCAATACGCCGGAGGCGCTTACCTACGTAAACACGCTGCGCAAACGTGCAGGTTTCCCCGACAACAGCCTCACCACTTTATCGATCGATAAGTTGATCAGCGAAAGAAGGGCGGAGCTTGCGTTTGAGGACCACCGTCTTTGGGATTTGATCCGTACTCGCAAGGCAACCGAAGTTTGGAACGGCAGCACTACCAGCACAACTGCCAACCTGTATGCGTTGTATCCCTACCGCATTGTTCGCCCCGGCGACGCTGCACGGCATAACAAGTATGTGTTTGTAAAACTGGTGGCGCCACGTTTCCGTACGCCGCGGTTCTTCCAAATCCAGAACTATTATATGTCGATTCCGCAGAACGCCATCGACGCCAATCCGCTCATTGTTCGTAATCCTTTCCATTAATTGTATGTCATCATGAAAAGAAATATTTTTTCCATAATAGGTTGCGCAGCCATGTTGCTTTTTTCGAGTTGTGAAAAAGACAACTATGATGCACCTGCCTCAACGCTTACCGGGAGGGTAGTGTACCAGGATCAGCCGCTTGGTGTACGTTCCGATGGTGTGCAGTTGGAGCTCTGGCAATCGGGCTACAGTTTGTTTACCAAAATACCGGTGTATGTAGCGCAGGACGGCACTTTTTCAGCTTCGCTGTTCGACGGTAATTATAAGCTGACCCGCCTGCGCGGTAATGGTCCCTGGGCCGATAACACCGATACGATCAATATACAGGTGAAAGGTGGTACTACCGTTGATGTGCCCGTTGATCCTTATTTCGTGATCCGCAACGACAACGTGCAGCGGAGCGGCAATGCCATCAACGCCACGTTTAATATTCAACGGGTAAATACCACGAAGGACCTGGAATACGTTCGGTTGTATGTGGGCCAAACCATGATCACCGACCAGGTGCGAAATGAAGGCAGCGCCACTAAAATGCGTGCTGATATAGCCGACATGTCGCAGCCGGTTACCTTGAGCGTTAACGTTCCCGGATCGATGGCTTCGAAAGAAGCGGTGTATGCACGCATTGGTGTAAAAACCGTAGGTGTAGCGGAACTGCTGTACTCGCAGCCCGTTAAGATCAATTTAAAATAGCATTTGTTGCTGCAGCCCATAGCAGCAGCTCAAGTTGCAATCGTTCTCACGGCCCGGTGTTTTCACACCGGGCTTTTTGTTTGCTTAATTAGAATAATCGACATCGATGTTTAAAATAATATTGCTTTTACTTACTGGAAGGTTTTTATCGACTTTATTTTAGATTTTCGATACCAAAGATGTGCTTGCAATTTTCGGGTTGTCATGCCGAACTTGTTTCGGCATCTCCGTTAACCTTCGGAGTCTATTAAGAAAAGAACCGATCAGCCGTTCTAATCAGCAACTGTATTTACAAGGGGATGCCGAAACGAGTTCGGCATGACAGTACCCGCAATCGATGATTGTTCACAGTAAGCTAGAAAGGAGTACCATTATATTCCTGCATTTTTTTGCATAAAAAAAAGACCAGCAAATTGCCGGTCTTTTTCATTTATAAAAATCCACATTAAGAAACTACTTCGTTAGCAACCGCGCTGCTTTTGCTCAACGTAAACGAAGGCAGTGGTATTAGTTTTCCACCTTCCATTGCCGATTCATGTGCCAGTATACCAACACAGGTAATGTTCGCAGATTGCCGTGCATCGGGGAACGGTGCACGTTTTTCAACCAGTGCACTTACAAACTCATGCACGAGGTGCGGATGCGACCCGCCATGGCCTGCGCCTTGCACAAAGGAAAGGTGGGTTTGTTCATCGGTGTCGTACACGCCTTTGGTAGTAAATCTTTGGATGGGCTCGGGCAACAGGTGCGCATAGTCGGGTGCCTGCACTTCCTCAGGAATTTCGGGCTCCGGCTTTTTGGCGGTATGCACCACCAGCGGCTTGTGCTCAATCAGCGGCCACTCCACCGACTTTTTAGAACCATATACTTCAATGCTTTCGCGGTACTGGCGGGCCACATCAAATAGGGAGCGGTATACATGTGCGCTGAGGTCGGAACCTTTGAACTTGATGTGTGTGCTTTCCACCGCAAACGGCGAATTATAATGTCCGTGCAACTCTTCGCGGATGGTGCCCGATCCGAAGCAGGAAACATATTCGGCTTCTGCGCGGGTTAGTGCCAACACGGGGCCTACGCAATGCGTGGCGTAATGCATGGGAGGGAGGCCGGGCCAGTAATTAGGCCATCCGTCCATATCCTGTTGGTGGCTGGCTTTCAGGAACTGCACTTTACCCAGTTCGCCGTTGTCATACAGCTCTTTCATAAACAGGAACTCACGGGCATACACAACCGTTTCCATCATCATATAGGTCAGGCCGGTTTGCTCCACCAGTTCTACAATCTGGCGGCAGTCTTCCACCGAAGTAGCCATGGGCACCGTGCAGGCAACGTGTTTGCCCGCCTTCAATGCCTTTATAGATTGCGCCGCATGATCGGGGATGGGCGTGTTGATGTGGACTGCATCAACATTCGGGTCTTTCAGCAATTCGTCGTAATCGGTATAACGCACTTCAATGCCGAAGTGATCGCCTACTTCGTTTAACTTTTGCTCATTGCGTTGGCAAATGGCATACATGTTTGCATGCGGATGACGCTGGTAAATGGGAATGAATTCAGCGCCAAAACCAAGCCCGATAATGGCAACGTTGATTTTTTTTGGTTCCATGTCTATGGGGTTAAAAGTATTGTTTGATTGGTGGTTTGTGCAGCGCCGGCCCATTGTTTCAAAAAGTGCAGGCCTTCTGCTGCAAATTGGTCTTCGCTGTCGGCCAGTGGGTGCCAGATGCACACAGCCGCCGCCAGCTCTTTGTTGTTGGGTGTAAAGCTTTCAATGGAAACGGCACCGTTGTATCCTACCGCTTCCAGTCCGCGGCGCCATGCGCCCCATGCCGTGGTGCCGGTGCCCGGAATGCCACGGTGGTTTTCGGAAACCTGTAAGTGAATAAGCCGGTCGCCAATGAGGCGCAGTGCGGCTTCGGGGTCACGTTCTTCAATATTGCTGTGAAAAAGATCAAGCATGATGCGGGCCGCGGGATGGTTAATGTCATCAACCATGCGGCACACATCTTTTGCTGTATTTACCAGGTCCGATTCAAAACGATTGAGCGGCTCCAGCGCAATTTGCAGGCCTTTTGCTTCGGCCATTTCGCAAACGGTGCGCAGATTTTTTACCGCCAGGTTCCATTCTTTTTCCCGCTCTTCGGGCGGCAGCATGCGGGCCTTACCCACAGCCGAATACATGGGGCCGGCAAAAAAATGTGCGCCCCATTGGTTGCAGAGGTCCATGCACTGATCAATGTAATTGAAACAGTTCTGGTGCACTGCAGGATCTTCGTTGGTGAGGTCGCGGGATGGGCCAAAGGCACCGCAAACAATGGCACGCAGGCCATGTTCGTTTAACGCTTCACTTACCGCTTGTGCGTCGATCAACGCCGGGTCTTCTACGGCAATTTCTACCGCATCGTAGCCCATCGCTTTGATTTTTGGAAAAAGCACCGCAGCACTTTCGGTGGTAAATGGCGAGGTCCAAAGCCATGTGCTCACCGCGTATGTTAAGTCTAAACTCATGTTGCCGGTTGATTAGGTTTTGTAAGCAAAAATGTTCGCTACAATAATGCTGTTTTTAGCGCAGCTGTAGCAATAAAAATGTGGAGTGGCACTCGGTGTAAGTTACAGGCCGGTATGCGACAAAACATACCGGCCTGACTTGTTTATTTTTCTGAGTGCTGTTTACTTGGTTACCCGCAGCACACCTTTCATGATGCGCCAGTGACCGGGGAACGTACAAACGTAGGGGTAGTCGCCGGGTTGGTCGGGAATCTTCATCGTCAGGGTGAACTTACCACCTGGGTTCACCAGCGGTGTTGCATACAATACTTCGGGCATTTTAGGCACGTACTGCATTTTAGCACCGTTGGGGTCCGACGCTAATTTATCTGCAGCGGCACCAACTTTTTCCAAAGTTTTGGGCTTGATCAACACCAGGTTGTGTTGCATAAAGTCGGGGTTTTCCAACACCAGTTGCACCGTAGTGCCGGCTTGTGCAGTGATCAGTTCTTTGTCAAATTTCATCACGTCCTTCACCACCTTCATCACAATCACTTTGTCCACTTTTGCTTTCTCGGTGGCTTTGGCAGTGGCCGATGCTACCGGCGACAACATTTCCAATTTAGCATTGGTGAGGTTTGCCCGCAGGAAGAACATCGAATCGGGATATTCAAAAATGCGGTCCTGTCCGACGCTTCGGTCAACACCTACACGCAGCGGTTGCTCTAGGTCTTTTGCAAACACACCGGCAGCTTTTGCAGTGCCTGCGTCTTTATTGTCCACAATCAGGCGCATGGTGCCGTCTTTTTGCAAACCTGCTTTAAACGAAAACTTGTTGGGCACCGCTTGTGCTGTGGCCACTTTGTAAGTTTTGCCACCCTGGTTGATCTGGAAATACATTTTATTGTCCAAGAAATAAACACCGTAACCATTGGCTGCATCGCCCTGCGCCGCCAGCATGCCGCTGAACGGAATAGGACTGTTGGCTACTGCATTTTGCGCAGCGCCTTGGCCCGATGCAGCACGTTCAACATCGCCGGAAATCAGGAACTCTTTGCCGGCCAGTTCAGGTGCAGGCGCGTCGGCTTGCTGCTGGCGGCCAAATGAGCGGCGCAGTTGCATATCAGACAAACGCGAACCAAAAGCAAGGCGTTGTGCAACCGATGCTTCCACCAGCGATGGGTTCATGTTGAGGCCGCGTTTGCGGAAGGCTGCTTTGAACGTTTCTTCATTCAGTTTACCTGCAATGGTCAACGCGTGTTTCAGCCAGGTATCTTTTACGTTTTCCTCGCGTTCTGCCATATCCACCAGCACGGTACCAATTTCAGCCGAAGGGTTCATATCGGTTGTGGCCAGCACGGCTGCCAAACGTACCCGCAGATCTTTATCGGTAAATACGCCGGCCTTGTTCATGGCGGCAAAAGTTGCAGGTGTTTTGGGCAGCACTTCGATGGCTGTTTTTCTTACACCACCAGCGGGATGGCTGAGCGCTTTGATGGCAACATTTGTAGCCGCAGCATTAGTGCCGTTGAGTGCTTTAAGGCCATGGATGGTCCACAGTGCATGAACAGCAGGAGCGTTGATGCCTGCGCCATCCAGTTGTTCGTTTTGTACCAATTTGTACAAAGCAGGCAGCACCGATGCGTCGCGGTTTTCTACCAACAGGCGTTGTGCATGGTTGCGCCAGAACATATTGTCGTTGGACAGTGCGGCCAGCAAACCTTGCTTGTCGCCTTTGTCCAGCTTCATCGTGTTTTTCTGGTCGTTGCTTTTGTAAGCAATGCGGTAAATGCGGCCCCGCTCATGGTCGCGCAGTGGGTTGATGTAGGCATTGCCTTTACCGTTTTGTGCATTGTAACCACCGCGGTCGGCAGAAGGAGTGGGGTTGTGCTGGATGATGAAGTCGTACCAGTCGGTAACCCAAACGGCGCCATCAGGGCCCACTTCAGCCTGGATGGGTCCCGCCCATTCGTCGGCGCTGGTCAGCATGTTCCAGCCGTCGCCATCTTCGGTAAAGCCCGAGCCATTGCGCTTCAGCACGGTGCGGTGCACCAGGCGGCCGGTAGGTTCGGTAACAAATGCTACGCGGTTCCAGTATTCTTTCGGATAAGTACGTGCAGTGTACAGGCTATGGCCAGCGGCAGAAGTAAAGCCACCGTGAACGTCCACCTGGCGGAGGTTTTTGGTAGCTACACGCATGCCGTAGTGTGCGTCAATTTTTTCTACACCCGATTCATTGATCTTGGCTTTGTCGAAATAACGTTTCGGCATGCCGAAGAATGCACTGTGGGTATTGTTGGCGGTAGAAATGAATACATCATTTTCTTCCGAAAAACCAAGGCCCCAGGTGTTGTTGCTGGTGTTGGACAGGAACTCGAGGTTTTTGCCGTTCACATCAAAGCGGTACACACCATTGCCAAAGCGCAGGGAGTCTTTGCCTTTTTTACCGTTGTAATAGCCAGAGTAACCTACAACGCCCCAGATCTTGTTGTCCATACCATAGCGGAGGTTAGAGGCTTGCGCATGGGTATCGCTTTTGCCCCAGCCCGAAAGAATGGTTTGGCGTACATCGGCTTTGCCGTCGCCATCGGTATCTTTCAAAAACAGGAAGTCGGGCGCCTGGCTCAGGATGATGCCACCGTTTACAAAAGTGAATGAGGTGGGGATGTTCAGTTTTTCGGCAAAAATGGTAAACTTATCTGCCTTGCCGTCGCCATTGGTATCTTCCAAAATCTTGATGCGGTCATCGCCAACATCATCGTCTTTTACTTCGTTGGGATAATCCACGGTTTCAATTACCCAAAGCCTGCCTTTTTCATCCCAGTTCATAAAAATGGGGTTCACGACATCGGGCTCCGAAGCAAACAATTGCAGCTCAAAACCAACAGGTACCTGCATCAGCGACATCGACTCCTGCGGAGACAGCGACTGCTGCACTTTAGGTGCCGGGTCGCGGCGTTCGTAGTTGGGAACAGGTCCGTCAAAATATTTAGGATCGGCAATTTTATAAGCCTGCAGACGGGCTACAGCATCCTGACCAACGGCATACAGGATGCCATTTTTTACCAGTTGCAGAAAGCCTTTGTTGTTAAATGTGTGTTCGTCGTGGCCATAAGCAGTGTAAAACACACGGCCTTTGCCGTATTCTTTTACCCAGGTGTAAGGCTCGCGGTGGTCGCCTTCAACCCGCTCAGTGAGCACGGTAATGTCTTTGCTCAATTTGTCGTGCACATAGGTTTCGTCCAGCGTGGTAAATGTAGGTACGCCTTTCACCACCTGGTGGTCGGGACGAACAATTACCGCGGGAAACGAATCGTATTTGTGGCGTTTGAACTGGCCGCCAATGAGGTCCACAACTTCGGGCGAATTGCGGAAACACCAGGATGCCGAGTGAATGGGAATAAACCCTTTGCCGCTGCGTACAAAATTCAGCAGTGCCTTTTCCTGCGGTGCTGTGATGGAGTCGTGGTTGGCATACAAAATAAGGCCATCGTAATGCGACAACACTTCGTCGTTCAGATCGTTTGGATCGGTGGTGTAACTGATGTTGAAGCCGTCTTTGAAATACTCCTTTACAAAAATGTTAGCGAGCTGGTCGGAGTTGTGGTGCTGGCTTTTGTGGCCCAGCAAAAGCAATTCGAGTCTTCGTGGTTTGGGATCGTCCGGCAATTGTTTTGCGATTGTAAATGATAGCGCCATAAGGCCTAACAATACCGGGATCATCATCGGTTTCAATGTCATGGCAAGTATTTTGATCGTGGTTTCAAGGTGCAGTTTTCACGAACCACACCTGTAACATAATCCGAAGTTGCGGTAAAACTCCGGGAAAAGTGTCAATTTAACGTTTATTAACGAATATACTAAATGCCTGGTGGTTTTTGGCCGACAAAAACGGCCTGTTCAAGGCACTAAATTTCATCAAAAGCCGCCACATTTTACCCATTCAATGGCAACGGGTTAAAATATTATTGGTTCCTGCAAAAAGAAAAGAATTAGTAGCCTGCACTGTAATGAAAAATGAGCAGCACGCAATGCACATCATTTGCTTAAAAACAAAAAGCCAACCATGATTCTTTAATTCAAAATCAATGATTGGCTTTGTAGCGAAGCTGCTTCAGTAATTAAAAGTCCGGGTAGATGCCCGTATAATTTTGCGGCGAAATTGCTTTTAGTTCCTTCTTTATTTTTTGCGACACATCCAGTCCGTCGATAAATTGGTGCATCACCTCCTTATTGATTTTTTGTGCGCCGCGGGTCAGGTCTTTCAAAGCCTCGTACGGATTTGGATATTGCTCCCTGCGCAGCACAGTTTGAATGGCTTCAGCCACCACCGCCCAGTTTTGTTCCAGGTCGGCTTCAATACGTTCTTCGTTTAGCACTAATTTGCCCAGGCCTTTTTCAATACTTTTCAGCGCAATAAATGTATGTGCCATCGGCTGGCCAATGTTGCGCAGCACGGTGCTGTCGGTAAGGTCGCGCTGCAACCGCGAAATGGGCAGCTTGGCGGCCAGGTGCTCAAACAGTGCATTGGCGAGGCCCAGGTTGCCTTCCGCATTTTCAAAATCAATCGGGTTTACTTTATGCGGCATGGCCGATGAACCCACTTCGCCTTCTTTGATTTTTTGTTTGAAATAATCCATCGAAATATAGGTCCATACATCGCGGCAAAAATCGATGAGGATGTTGTTGATCCGTTTCAATCCATCGAAGAAAGAAGCAAGGTTATCGTAGTGTTCGATTTGCGTGGTGAACTGCGACCGCTCGAGACACAACACATCGTTCACAAACTCATTGGCAAATGCAATCCAGTCTACATCCGGAAATGCAATGTGGTGCGCATTAAAGTTGCCGGTAGCGCCACCAAATTTTGCCGAAAAAGGAATGTGCATCAATTGATCTACCTGCCGGTCGACGCGTTCTACAAACACCATCAACTCTTTCCCTAGATTAGTAGGAGATGCAGGTTGCCCGTGGGTTCGGGCCAGCATTGATATGTTTTTCCATTGCGCAGCCAATTGCTTTAAACGGCTGTTTAAATTAATGAGTGCCGGCAAGAATTCATTTTCAATAGCGCCCTTCCAGAGAAGCGGTATAGAAGTGTTATTTACATCCTGCGAGGTAAGCCCAAAATGCACCCACTCTTTTGCAGCCGTGGCTTCCACTTTATCCAGTTCCTTTTTCAGGAAATACTCCACTGCCTTTACATCGTGGTTGGTGGTGGCCTCAATGTCTTTCACCGCCTGTGCGTGATCGGGACTGAAATTGCCTTTCAGGTTGTTGAGGTGTTTTGCTGCTTTTGGATCCAGGGAGAAAAAACCTTTTTGCGACAGGAAAAAAAGATAATCGATCTCCACCCAAACGCGGTATTTGATCAGTGCATATTCAGAAAAATATTCATCTAAGTGTTGTACCTGCTTTCGGTAGCGGCCATCGATTGCGGAAATAGCGGTGAGTGTGTTTAGTTCCATAACAAAAGGTGCAGCAAGGTTTTTTAGTGCGGCAAAAAGGGGCGCCAGCGCAAGATAAATTCCTGCTAATACTGGCTTGATTCCGCAGAAACTGCGGTTACTTTGCGGCCAAAAATAATCGATTTGAATCAGATAAGAGTTGCATCGGTGAGTTACCTCAATGCCCGGCCCCTTGTTTACGGATTGACCCACCACCCGGTGATAAACCAAATACAATTGACGGAAGATTACCCTGCTTTTGTGGCCCGCCAACTGGTGGCCGGCGAAGTAGATATGGGATTGATTCCCGTAGCGATGATCCCCAAATTACCGCAGTCGTTTATTGTAGCCGACTATTGCATCGGCGCCGATGGACCGGTGGCTTCTGTGTGCCTGTTTAGCGAAGTGCCGATGGACCAAATTACCCATGTGTACCTCGATTACCAAAGCCGCACATCGGTAAACCTGGCCCGTGTGCTGCTGCGGGAATACTGGAAAAAAGATGTGCAATTTTTAGACGCTACCGGCGAAGATTTTCGAGACAAAATTAAAGGCAACACCGCCGGCGTAGTGATTGGCGACCGTGCACTTGAGCAACGCCAGCGTTCACCCTTTATTTACGACCTGGCAGAAGCGTGGATCGACCACACAGGTTTGCCCTTTGTATTTGCCGCCTGGGTTGCCAACAAGCCGCTGCCGCCCGATTTTGTTGCTGCATTCAACGAAGCTAACAAATGGGGCCTGGAACAATTGGAGGTTGTGCTGCAAAACATCAACTATCCTGTTTATGATTTAAACAAATATTTCACGCATAACATCAGTTACCTGCTGGATGACGATAAGCGGAAAGGGCTGGCGTTGTTTCTGGAAAAATTGCGGGATAATACATGACAGAAATGGCCTATTTTTAGCCCAACCTAACTGCCTCTTTGTACATGAGAATAATTGCGCTTCTGCTGTTCCCTATATTATTTATCGATAATGTATTTGCCCAAAATGCGGGTACCCGTAATCAGACAAACACACCCGTTTGCTCAAGCCACGCCGGGAACGCCATGCTCAGCATGACGTGCAATAACTGGTTAAAGACTGGGAACCATCCCAGTTTTGTGCGCATTGGCGATTTGGATATTACCGGCGACCAGATTACCGTGGAAGCCACGTTCAACCGCACATCACGCTGGCCTGGTTCGGATTTGTACCAGGGCGATCTTGTTTCAAAACATGATGGGCCAGACGATTGTAACTATCTTTTGCGGCCTGGTTCAGCCGAAATTACTACTGAGCATGGCTACTATAAGACGCCGGAAATATGTGCCATTGAGTTGAATAAAACCTACCATGCCGCGATGGTGTATGACGGTGAATCGCTCAAACTTTACCGCAACGGATTTTTGATGAGTGAAAAGGCGGCGTCGGGCAATTTGGTATTAAACGATTGGGAAACGCAGATTGGCTTGTATTACAACGAAGTTGTAAACACGCAATTCACCGGCTATATTAACGAGGTCCGGATCTGGAATGTAGCCCGTTCGCAACAACAAATAAGGCAATTTATGGAAACCTCGTTGCCTAATCCGGCCGCCATATCAGGGCTAAAAGCATATTATACGTTTGAGAGTTTGAACAATAAGCAAGGCGATGTGCAATGGAATGGCTCGGTCCATGGAAATGCCAGCATTAATCAAACCAATGCGGCCTGCAATTTTGTGGCGGACAGTTGTGGAAGAAAACCTTGCATTGAAAAAGAGATAGATTTTTCTTACAAACAAAACATCTGCACACCCGGTCAATTTGTCTTTTCTACCGGCCTGGGTACAGGAGAAACAGCAACCTGGTCAATCAATGGGCAAATGTTGAGCGGCAGTACGGCAACTGTAGTTTTGCCAAATCCGGGTACTTCAAATACAGTATTTCTGACGACACAAACTGCCGAAGGCTGCCGGAACGCAGATCAGAAAATAATATCCTACGCAGAAGACGCATCGGCAATCATTGAACCTGGCCCACTAACTTTTTGCCAAGGCGATTCGCTTTTGCTGCGTGGTGAAAGTTCGCTGCTTCAATATTGTTGGCAGACACCGCCAAACGTCAATGCACCTACTGGTTTAACCGGATATCTGAAGCCTGCGGGCTCCGGCACTGTTTCACTTCGCGGCTTTTCAGGTACAAACAACTTATTGGCAAATCCGAATTTTTCGTTGGGCAATTCCGGCTTTCAATCAGATTATCAGCTTAATCCCGCGGCCGGCAGTACAGGTTACAAAGTTCAAAGCAATCTTGCCGGGACTGCTAAAGCGGCTTGTGCTGCAGCACCCCAGGGCAAAGGATATTTGATTGTACAAAACGCTTCGGAACGCTTTAGGACCATTTGGCAACAAACGGTGCAAATTGAGAGACAAAAAGCTTATGCATTTTCTGCAAAACTTTTGTCGCTACAGGCAGCTAAACAGGCTAAGATTCAACTTTTGTTCGACGGAATTCCCGTGACTACAACACACAATGTAAAGGAGCAGCAATGCGAATGGGATGAGTTGTTTTTACTTTGGAACTCGGGCGGCAAACAAAGCGTAACTGTATCGTTGGTGAGCACAAACAACGAAGCCGGAGCAACGGACCTTGCAGTGACAGATCTTTATTTTGGTAAAACTGTCATCAAAACGGATAAAGTTGAATATAACGTTGTTGCAGCCCCAATTGTTATGTTTCCCCAAGACACATCCATTTGTGCAGGAACTGGCATAGTTTTGAACACAACAAGCAATGGCGCGGCGGATCGCATTGAGTGGCGTGAAAATCCGGGCCTTTCGGACAGAAACAGTTTTGCACCAAAGGTAAATCCTACGAATAGTGGTGTATTTGCTGCTACAGTTACAAACAATGTTGGCTGCGCTACAACAGATTCGGTTCGTATCGCGATATTAGCACTGCCCAGTGTGACAATGCCGGATTCGCTGGCAATATGTACAAGCACAGAAACTCAGTTGAAGCCAACTTATACGGGTGTTCAGCAAGTTAGTTGGTATCCGGCTGTTGGCATTAATAATAGATCCGCATTTGAACCAAGTTTTTCGCCGATAACCGAGCAAAAGTATTTTGCAGCGCTTTCCTCTGCTGAAGGATGTGTGGCAACCGATTCAATTTTCATCACGCTGAAACCCAAAGCAACTGGTGCAGTAACAAAAGAAGGAGACATTGATTGTACGCGTTCATCAGTGCAACTTGTGGCAACAGGTGGCGTCCAATATGAATGGGAGCAAGCAGCTTCGTTGAGCAATCTCGGCGTGCCAAACCCAATTGCCAGTCCGGGCGTTACAACCACCTATAAAGTAAAAATTACCAACGAAGAAGATTGCAGTATTTCCCTTCCAGTTACGGTGCAAGTGACAGCCACCGGTAAAAACTCATTTTATTTACCAAACGCATTTACACCGAATGGCGATGGACTGAATGATTGCTTTGGTGTTCGTGATTGGGGAGCAGTTGAGGAATTTTCTTTTAACGTGTATAACCGGTGGGGACAAGTCGTGTTCAGCACAAAAGATGTAAACGCTTGTTGGGATGGTAAGTTCAAAAACCAATTACAACCATCGGGTGCTTACATTTATACCATACGGGCAAAAACGCTTTGCGGGGATGTGTCTAAAAAAGGCACGATGATGTTGATACGGTAACGGGCCTCACTGTTTAGGGACAGGTAGGAGCAGGGCTTTGATGCCCGTAAAACTCATCCGAATCATTTGCACCATCTTACTTACCGGCACGTAGCAGAGTACCACTAACGCCTGCGGAACAGAAAGACGTTTTAGCTTTTGCAAAAAAAGCATGTACTTGTAAGGTACACTTTTAGTTGATCCATAAAAAACAGCAAGCTTGCGGTATAAAAGTGCTAAATCAAAAGCCTGTAGCCGCTGCTCCAGGCCGGCCAGGTTTCGTTCTAAAAATATCTTGGCCATATCATTTACCGTGGCCAGGTGTTGGGATGTTAGCGAGCCTTCATGTTCCCTGTAAAAATACAATTGATTAGTAGGCAGGTACGCAAAATTGAAACGGATAAATGCACGAATGAAAAAATCATAATCTTCCACCAGGAACGCAGCTGCATTGTATCCTTTTAATGCAGTATGAACTTCTTTCCTGTATAAAAAGCAGGCTCCAGCACCGGTCCATTTCGTAAAGCTTTTATTGACATCGCCGAAGTTGCGTGTGCCAAAAACTTTGCCGCTTGCATTGATCAATTGGTAATCCGTATACACCAGGTCAATTGATGGATTTTGCTCTAAATACCCGACGAGTGTTGCAATGGCGTTGGGTGCATAAATATTGTCATCGGATGTCCAAGTATAATAGGTGCCTTTTGCTACTGAAAATCCCGCATTAAGCGAAAGTGGTAACTTTTTGTTTTCCTCGTTACTGATTATCCTGATCCGCTCATCTTTCTGTGCATACTCGTATGCGATGGATAACGTTTCGTCAGTTGAACAATCGTTTACGATGATCAGTTCAAACTGTTCAAATGTCTGGTTGAGGCAACTTTCTATTGCGTTGCGCAGGTACCCTGCACCGTTAAATGTTGGCAGAACAATGCTTACAACTGGGTGCAACATGTGTCAAAGATTTTCGCGTAACAAGGTGAGAATGGCAGTAGCGGCTTGGCCGGTGCCGTATGGGTTAACGGCCTTTGCAATGCGCTGGTAGGCTGATTCATCCGAAAGCAGCATGGCGGCGGCTTCAACAATGTTTTTCTGATTGGTGCCTACCAACAGTGCAGTGCCGGCATCAACACCTTCCTGCCGCTCCGTTACTTCACGTATCACCAGTACGGGTTTGCCCAATGAGGGCGCTTCTTCCTGGATGCCGCCGGAATCGGTAATGACCAATGTGCTTTTATCAAGCAGCCAAAGCAAATGAGGATAGTCCAGCGGTGCAATCAGCGAAATACGTGGATGTGCACCAAGTAAGCGATAAACAGTTTCACGAACATTTGGGTTTAAGTGCACCGGGTAAACCACTTGCACATCGTGAAAGCGTTCAGCAATCTCGAGTAATGCCTGGCAAATTTCTTCGAGTGGTTGGCCGAAACTTTCCCTGCGGTGTGCCGTGACTAAAACGATGCGCTTTTCGACATTTAAATAATGAAATGCTGCGGCGACCGCTTCGTCATTGCGAACTTTTGCAACGCCCATCAACAAGGCGTCAATCACCGTGTTGCCGGTTTGGTACACATGTTCAGTGATCCCTTCTTTTTTAAGGTTGATAACAGCTTTTTCTGTAGGCGCGAAGTGAAAATTGGCAAGAACACCGGTTAATTTTCGATTGCCTTCTTCCGGGAATGGTGCATAGAGATCGTAACTCCTAAGGCCTGCCTCGATGTGGCCGATATTAATTTTTTTATAAAACGCTGCCAATGCACCTACAAACGCTGTAGTCGTATCGCCTTGCACAAGAACAACGTCAGGTTTGGCTTCTGTAAGTACTCGTTCAAGTTCTTTTATGGCACGTGCAGTAATGTCAAACAATGTTTGGTTTGGCTGCATCAGGTCAAGGCTATAAGTTGCCTTCAGGCCAAAAAAATCCATCACTTGCTGCAGCATTTCGCGGTGCTGTCCCGTAGTGCAAACTTCTATAGTGAAAAATGGATCTTTTTGCGCAGCCAAAATCACAGGAGCCATTTTTATGGCTTCTGGTCTTGTGCCGAATATAAATAACAGCCTTTTCGATTGCATGGTCTTTGTTTAAATTGAGCAGCCTTAGCGCAGCTAAGGGCTATCCAAGGCAGCTTTCGCTGTTCATTACACTTGGTGGCTAGGTTTGCTGGCAATTTCGTTTACTTTTCGACACAGCACGATGTTGTTCATGTATAGTGTCTTGTCGCGAGGAAGCAGCTTTCCCCAAATTTTCGCCGATGTATTGATTACGCCAAAAATAAACAGGCGGCCCGCCGAACGTACCACCGGTATCTTTTCTATTTTCTTAAAAATGTTGAAATAGCAATAAACTGAAAACAGTTGGTGTATTGTCTCGATGGTACTGCCCGTTTTTTCCTGCACTACAATCTCAAAACCTTTTTCCTGCAAGAGGTGCCGGATCCCGAATGATGTATATCGTGCAAAGTCGTGCGGCACTTCATGTTCGCAAAAAGAAAAAGGGCAGGACAATAATAGTAGCCCATCACGCTTAAGCACCCTGTTTAGTTCGATGAGTATGTCTGGCAGGTTGAACACATGTTCGAATACCTCACTGCTAAATATTGAATCAAATTGTGCATGCTCAAATGGCAATGTTTTGCCGTCGTAGAATACATCAATTTGTTCGTTCAAATGAGAATGGCCGGGATTTTCGTAATCGACGCCAATATATTCATCAACCGAGAAAAGCGATTGGTAAGGTTTTGTTCCGCAGCCAAAATCAAGCATGCGTCCTTTCAATCGGGGTGATAGACGGGTGAAAGCTTTCAAGAGGCCTTGGCGGATTAGATAGTTAGGCTGTAAAATATCAGGGTTAAATTCCTTCTTCATGAATGTCTTACTGTTTTACAGCGATCCTTCCGGTTTCGTCCATCCTGTTCAGCAGAATGCGGATTTTATGTTCCTGAAAATACTCATCTACCGCCTTTCTTGCTCCTTTCCAAAAGCCGTAATCATCAATGATCAGCACACCGCCGGGCGCCAACAGCGGGAATAGATGTTCGAGTTCATGTTTGGTTGATGCGTACCAATCCGTATCGAGGCGCAGCAAAGCTATCTTTTCAGGCATGGTTGCTGGGATGGTGTCTTCCACTTTGCCTTGTACATAATGTATGTGGGTATCGGGATATTTACACAATTGCATGGTCCGGCGTACGGTTTCTAATGCAGAATATGCCCACACCAAATTTTTTTCTTTATCAGCGTCGGCCGCCAGCAGTTCGCTGGCTTGCTGATCGGCATATGAAACATCTTCCTTTTCGGGCGCTGGCATTCCTTCAAATGTGTCGTATAAGTAAAGATGCCTTTTTGTTTCCTGCATGTTTAAAAGTGTTTGCGCCACGGCCAACATGCTGCCGCCTTTCCAAACCCCACATTCCACTACGTCACCTTCAATTTGGTTTTTAACAATATAGTTGACCGCCTCTGCCAAACCAAAAATCCGTTCGGGACTCGTCATCGTATATGGCTGAACCAGACGTACAAGATCGACATGCTGCTGTTCAAAGTCAACAGGTATTTTTTGCTTGTCGAGGCGCACAAGCTCCAGACCGAAACGCCGAAGTATTTTTTTCATAAACCCGCCAGGATTACTCTAAAATTTAATGGGCAAAGAAAGGAATTATTTTAATCACTATTGCTTTGAACCGCGCAAAGCAAGCAGTTGATATGTCTTGGAAATGATTGCGTGACCGCAACAAAATTACTGCGAGAATCGGGTTAAATATGTTTTTGACGCTAAGCGCCGTTGGAACCGACTAGAATTTGCAAAAGACTTTTTCCAGGATTGGGGTCATACAGTTTTTGTGCAGTATGCGCAGCTGAAGCGCCTAAGTCGGCCCACAGTGACTTCGCCTGCCAAGCTTCCTCCAAAGTAGCTTGCAAAGCATTGACTGAACAGGCCGCAGCAATAAAGCCATTTTTTTGATGTTCGACCCACTCGGCACTTCCGCCCACATCCGTTGCGAGACAGGGCCTGCCGCAAAGCATGGCTTCTACAACTGCCAGCGGCATGCCTTCCATAATTGAGGGCATCAACAGCATATGGCACTGCTCCCAAACTTTGCGGATGTTGGGCACATTGCCCTCAAATACAACCTTTCGCTCCAAGCCATAAAAAGCTACAAGCCGCTCTAAATAATTTTTATCCGGCCCATCGCCAAAGATGTGTAGAACCCAGTTGCGGTCGCGCCACTGCTTTGATGCGAATGCGTTTAATAAAACATCCTGACCTTTCTGCCGAACGTAGAGGCGACCGACCAATGCAAAATGTACCGTCGGCTCCGGAGTGGGAAAGGGGATCTGGCTTAAATTGGTTAAGTTAACCGGGTTGCGCACCACCATAGCATTGATGATACGGGTAGCAAGATGTCTTTCGGCAGTATGCATATTGCGCGATGAAACAAACATTACCTTTTTAGCATAGGCGTAAGCATCCGAAATCTGCGCTGCTTCATTGTCCGAGATCTCACGGATTGTCTCGGTATTTTGTTGCCCGAGTATAAAAAAGGCGATATTGTTACTGCGAACTTTTTCCAACAGTCCTTTTTCACCAGCGATGGAATAACAGGTTCCGTTGTATAAGACAATATCAGGCTTCCATTCTAAAATCTGCTGAAACGGATTTTGCCATTGCTTACGCAGAAAGTTGACACCGATTTGGAACTGCCGGGAAATTTGGCCTGACCCAGGCCGGATATAGCCAGGGCGGGTAAAAGCTTGCAAGCCAAGCCCTTCCAGCTCTTTTATTTTTGGCGCCGTTACCGGGTGCTCAAATCTAAGGTGCGCAACCTGATGACCTGCGGCAAGGGCCTCTTTCGCCATGGCGTACCACAGCTCTTCGCTACCGCCCCAAGGATCTCTTATCATCGAGATGACTGCGATTTTCATGTACAATCCTGATGTTTTATTAAAGAGATTAGCATGATGCTTAATCGAAAAAAAATGCAACAAATTTCTTTTGCACAAAAATGGGCTAATTATCTGAATCGAAATTTTAAGTTCGTTGGGTCGGAAACGGATAATTTTCATCCCATCGGTATGGTGTTTTGACCAGAGATGAAAATTGCGTGGGTCAAAATGCTTAACGTGTAAAGCCAAAAAATTTTCATTCCCCGGCCGAAAATGCCAAATTGCACCCATGACTTTAGTCTACGGTTTAATAACGCTGAAACGCCTGGTTGAACAGGTGGTCATAACTCCGTTTGTATGGTGGGGAAAGCTAAAAGCAAGGCGCCGGCCGTTGGAAATGGAATATGACGTTTTTTTCTTTTTTCCCACATACGGACTTGGCGGCGCGGAAAAGGTAAATGCCGAAATACTGGATTGTGTAAAGGATAAAAAGTGCATTGTTTTTTTTACAAAAAAACCTTGCGATGAAGCAATGTTACACTTATTTGCAACCAATGGAATAGCCTACCACGACATCAGCCGATGGACAGATAATAAAAAACGATACTGGGAAAATTTTATTTACCGGGGTATATGTGCGGCGTATATTAATGGTCAAACAAAGCTTCCTGTTGTGTTCAACGGGCAATGCAATTTTGCATACAAGCTATTTCCCCACTTGAATTTGCATGTTCGTAAGGTGGAGTTGATCCACACTGCCGATCGGCAGTTTACGCTGATCACATTGCCATACATACCATTTATCGATTTACGTGTTATGATTACCAATGTTCATATAGAGGAACACCGGCGATACTACCGAAAATTTGGTGTTTCAAAAGCCTATGACGGCCGTATGCGACGTATCCTGAATAAGGTAGAAATGACGAATGAAGGCGGTCTTGAAAAGGAATATGGTCCAAGACTTAAATTTTACTACGCCGGCAGGGGGGGCGCACAAAAACGTGTGTGGCTGCTTGTAGAAGCAATGCGCCGTTGCCAGAAGCTTAATCTTCCCGTGGATTTTTTCTTAGCTGGCAATTTTGAAGCAGAATTGCCAGCAGATCATTCCAAGTTCTGCACATACCTGGGGCAGTTGAAAGGCGGTGAAGCGATGAACAAATTACACCAGCAAATGGACGTGCTCATGCTAACTTCCGCATACGAGGGTTTTCCAATGGTTATTATGGAAGCAATGACATTTGGTGTAGTGCCTATTGCTACGGCGGTGGATGGCGTGCCTGAGCATATTCGTCATATGCACAATGGGTTATTAATCGATAATGCAAGTGAGGAAAAAGTGGTAAAACAACTTATTGAACACGTACAATTCCTGTGTGGCAATAGAGCAGAGCTGCTAAAGATGTCGAAGCATGCATTTAATTATGCGAAAAACGAATTTTCCGGCAACGAGTTTTGTAGCAACTACCGCTACGCAATTTTTAACCAATAGCTGTACTTGTTTGAAAGCGAATAGTCATAATGCTAATACCAAAGCCTTGCATTCAAATGGTGTAAGTGATCCATAGCCTTTTTCGGCAAAGTCGTTTTCCGCTCCTTTACAAAAATCCTGGAAATGGCCATCCATCCGTTTAACCATTCTTTCAAGTTAAATCCGGATTTCAACAAAGCAAACAGCGACCACATTATTGCAGTGCCTGCAAAGTGGTACCAACGAAGGTATCGCCACGCAACCTTTGATTTATTGACCCACATCATTCGCAGCTTTTCGGCTTTTGGCTTGCGGCCGAGTGGCGACTCTTTATGCAGCACAACTATTGAAGCTGTGTAAACAATCCTGTACTGATGCAACAGTAAGCGATAAGCCAAATCATACTCTTCCATGCCATAGAAAAAGTCTTCCGGATAAAGTCCTGTCTTTTCTATAGCTGGCCGGCGTAACACGTGTGCGCAGCCGGTGAAATAATATGTTTCAAAAAAAGGAGCATACTGCAGTCGCTTAAAATCTTTGTGCGGGAATGCGGTTTGTTGCATGGCTCCTGTATCATAGTATAAAACCTTGCACGCAGCGGCACCGATCGTGCCCGAATCGTCGTCGTTGAACAATGCAGCAATCTGTAGCAATGCATCGCTGTTTTGTAATACCGCGTCATCATCGAGCAGAAAAAGCAGTTCGCCGGTACTCTCTCCAATGGCATAGTTGCGGCCCCTTGCAACGCCCAGGTTCTCTTTGTGTTTTATGTAACGAATATTACAACCATGTCCCATTTCACAAAAAGCTTCTACGTCTGTATAACTTTCTGTAGAAGCATTGTTAAATAGGATGATTTCGGCCACTAGCATTCCAACCCCTTCGAGTGACACCAAGTTTTGCAATAACGCCAAGGCATCTGCAGGTCTGTTGTAGGAAATGATGATGATGGAAATCTGCTTCATGAACAGCGGCAAATGCTCGGTTGTAGGCCGGTTGAACAACTGCGAAAAAGCCACTATGTTCAGTGGCTTTTTCTTTGACTCATTTTTAAAAATATCGCTAGGCTTTTTTCAATTCAGGACGCTGCGGCCGAAAGCTAAACCATAGCGCTACGATGATAAGCAAAAGGGTAATGATGTTGCCTGTAAATGCAATGGTTTCACCAAGGTAATAGGACCTGGGCCGGAACTCAAATACAATCTGGTGTTGCCCCGCAGGTATTTGCAATCCCCTTAACGCGTAGTTGGTGCGTGCAATAGGTACTTCCTTGCCATCAATGAACGCAATCCACCCACGGTCGTAAAAAATTTCGCTGAAAACAGCAAAGCCCGGCGCAGCAGCACTGCTTTGGTATTCCATTTTGTCATTGTCGTAGCGGGTTAGGCGCACCACGGCCGCCGAGTCGGTTTGCGGCGTGAAACCTTTCTGTTGGTCATTCGATTCCAAAACGGCAACCTGTGCCGGATTGAAATTATCCATTGCCCGCATTACGGCCAGCCAGCCATTCTCGTACTGCAATTTTTTTACAAACCATGCATGACCGAGGGCTTCAGGATTTACCTGCACTTGTGGCTGATTATTCTGATCCGGTGTGATGACATATTTTGTATTCATCATATTCAGCACTGCTACATTCATCGGTTGCTTGCGCAGGTGGAATGACAACACATCTTCAACTATGCTCAATTTAGCGGGGTGGTAACCGCCCACCGAGTTATGGTGATAGGAGGTAAGCGCATCATTAAATACGTCTTGTGTCAGGTTTAGTACACGGTAATAGCCTGTGTCTTGTTTTATTTGCAAATCAGCAGGGGTAGGAGCAAAAACCTGATTATACTGGTCTGGGTCAACAAAATTATCGCTATTTAAATAACGTTTCCCTACACCGATAAGGTCAAAAAGGTTTAGAACAATCAACGCCGCAACTGCTGTAGCAAATTTCAATTTACTCCGCAAATACATCAGGAGGACACCGAAGCTCAACCCAATTAAAATAAGACTGCGCAAAAGGTCACCACTCAACAGCGAACGGCGGTCATCTTTTAATGCGCCGTAAACTTCGCTGCCAGCACTCGGGTTGCCCAACGCCTGGCCAAAATATTGGATGAGGTTTTCATCATTCGGTCCTTTGAAATCGAATGTCAGGTACATCAGCGCCACAACAGCCAACAAGCCACCAGTAATAAAACCTGCTAATTTCAACGACTTCCATTTTTCCACTTGTTTGTCATCACTGAAAAACAAACGTTGCAAAGCCATTGCACCCAGAAGCGGAAACAACATCTGGGGAATCACCAGTATCATCGCCGGTGCCCGAAACTTGTTGTAAAGTGGGAGTGTATTAAAAACAAAAGAATTAAAGCCTTCCAGGTTTTTACCCCAAGAGAGCAAGATGGAAAATATTATTGCTGCCAGCATCCACCAGCGATGACCTGTTTTTGAGTACACCATGCCAAACACAAACAGAAAGCACATGATGGCGCCGAGATAAACCGGGCCTGCATGGCCTGGCTGGTTGCCCCAGTAGGACGGCAGACTGGCGGCAAACTGTGCTGCCTGATCTTCGGGTACACCCTTAGCTGCAAGGTTGGCCGCTACTTTTGAATTCGGACCAAGTTCGCCGCTGCCACCGCCGCCATATAATCCGGGTACAAGCAGGGTCATTGTCTCGGCTTGCCCATAGCTGCCATAGGTAAACGCATACTCTGTAGTTAAGCCTGATTTTTTTGTGCCAGAAGCGGCAGTCGTATCAAGGCCCAGTGTGCCATTGCGCATGGTAGCCTTTGAGTAATCGTACGTCACAAAAATGCTTGTAGCATTTGCAACTACCCCCAAAGTGCCACAGCCTAATGCAATGGCAAGTGCCGCCGCCATGTGCCGGTACTCTTTTTGGCGAAACCATTGGTACAGGTAATACAGCGTCATGAAACCCGCGGTAATTAATGTGTAATACACAATCTGCAGGTGGTTCATTGCAATCAGCAGAATGCTGAATAGTGCCGTGCAGGCACCTCCTAACCAATATTTTTTATCAAAAATGAGTGCAATACCACCGATCACTGCCGGCATGTATGCCATCGAAAGCATTTTCGTGTCGTGTCCAACCGCCACAATGATTGGATTGTATGTAGCATAGGCGTATCCTAACGCCGCCAAAATACTGATCCACGGATTTACCCGAAATGCCTGGCACAAAAAGTAAAACATGAGGCTGGCCAGGAAGAAAAAGTTGATTGGCTTGGGCAAGGAAAGTGAAAACACATAGTGAAACAAACCGGGTGTGATGACCACCTTGCTATCCATATAAATTTGATAGGCAGGCATGCCACCAAACATACTGGAAGTCCAAAGTGGAAAATGTCCGTGTTGTTCTTTGTACTCCACCGACTGCTGCGCCATGCCTTTCCAGTGAATCACATCACTCTGGCTGATTTGCTTTCCGCTAAGTGCAGGCGAACAAAAAATAACGGCCACCAGCAGGAATATGATTACGGCAATGGCGTGTGGAAGGGCTTTTTGCAAGAACCCATTTTTCATGTGTCTTCTTTTTCGGGGTGTGCTGCACAAAGGGTTTTGTACAGGCTAAATCCGTTTTTTTAACCGGGCAAATTACGGTTATTTTACAGAGATAATGCTGCAGCGGACACAAATTACCGCCGGAGCGGCAGCGGCACAAAGGCGTTGGTCCATTCCTGCACGCTGGCTGCCGCCCCGAAAACCAACACACCTTTCATGCACCGGATTGCCCTTTTGGCCAAAGTCGCTTTTATCTGTAACCTATCTTTTTTGGCCTGCCTGTTTTTTCAGCGATGGGCGCCCGATGGCAAAAGCGTGATGGTGTCGATGCTGGCCATTCTCGGCCTGGTACTGGGCATGTGGATTATCAATCCGCTTTCAAATATTGCCAACGCAATTGTGTTGATGCGGCGCAAAACGTTGTTTCCCGCAGTGCCGCGCTGGCTGGCTGTTACCAACTTCTTCTTCCTGATCTTGCAAATCATTTATATATTTCGCACCTGGTTATGATCAAAGCACTGCTCAACGACAAGCCCGCCCGCCTGTTTCTTTATTTCGCTGCATTTTTTGTTGCCAATGCACTGATTGCAGAATGCATTGGCGGTAAAATATTTTCGCTGGAAGCCTTGCTGGGGCTGCCTCCGGCAAATTTTACGCTGTTGGGACAAAGCGGACTTTCGTTTAACCTTACCTGTGGGGTATTGCTGTGGCCGCTGGAGTTTGTGATGACCGACATTGTCAATGAATATTATGGCCCCAAAGCAGTGCGCCGCATTTCATATGTAGCGGTGGCGCTTATTTCCTATGCATTTGTGATGTTTTATATGGCCATCCATATTCCGGCTGCCGACTGGTGGGTGGGTTCCCGTGCAGCCGAAGGCATCCCCGATATGCAAATGGCGTTTGGCGGCGTATTTGGGCAGGGGCTATGGATCATTGTGGGCAGCCTCGTGGCCTTCCTCATCGGGCAGCTGGTTGATGTATATATTTTTCACCGCATCAAAAGGGTAACAGGTGAGAAAAAGGTGTGGCTGCGGGCCACCGGTTCCACCATGGTGTCTCAGTTTATTGATTCATTTGTAGTGTTGTTTATTGCATTTAAAATAGGCGCCAACTGGCCCATCGCGCAGGTGGTGGCCATTGGGTTGGTGAATTATGCATACAAATTTACCGTGGCCATTTTGCTTACACCGGTCATTTACTTGGCAGAAAAAAAGATCGAAAACTATCTCGGTACCGATGTGGCCCGCAGGATGAAACGCGCCGCCATGGGTCAGGACGAAGAACCTTACACGAATATTCCCGCAGCAGGATGAGGGGATTGACGATTTTAGATTTCGGATTTACGATTTAGGTGATTGCAGTAATACGAAAACTTCGGCTGTTTCGCACAATCGTAAATCGTAAATCCGAAATCCAAAATCCCGCTACGCTTCTTCCTGGTAATATATTTTATAAAACTTCCGGCCGTCGTCATCAATACCCCGTTCAATGAGGTCGGTGTTGCCGTGGATATATATGTGAAAGTTCTTATCGAGCTTGAGTACGCTTTTATAAATGCGGGTTTGTTTTTTTACCGCCTGCGGCGAAATGGAAAACGAATCGGAAATGTCCACCTCGTGCTGGCTTACATATTGCGAGCCAAAGGTGCGGAACGATTCAATATGGCCTTCGTCGGTAAATACTTCTTGCTGAAACTCGTTGATGTCGAATGCTTCCTTGTGCTTGAAGTATTCCAGCGATTTGTGCAGCAATTCTATCTGGTCTTTGCGTTCCAGCCCAAACTCTTCTTCCATCGGGCCGGTAATAAATTGCTTGGTCAGTGTGAGCAAATGGTTGGTGTGGTGGTATTCGGTCTTTTGCGCAGCCACACCCAAAAACTGTTCTTTCCAGTAAATGGCTTCCTCGCCGCGGCCCTGGTTGTCAAACAGCAGCACATCAAAACCATCATCGCCATTGTTGCTGATAATCAGGCAGCCCTTATCCATCTTGCCCAGTTCGGCGCCTTCTTCCATTTCCACCGCTACGGTTCCACCTTGCACGGCTGTTTGTAAAAACAACGCTTTGTTTTCTGTTTTAAACAAACCAATGGCTCGGTGCATGCGGCCTTCCACCGGCAGGCCTTCAAATATGCCGATGTACAGTTCGCCGGCTTTTACTTTCGGGTGGGTCGAACTTTCGTAAAGGTGGCGGGCAATAGCACCCGAGTTGGCCTCAAAATTTTCGCGGTTGGTAAACGTGTCCAGCACATACTGGTACACCTGGTTAAACTGCAACGAGTTGGGATGGTGAAAACGAAACCATTCCACCGCGTTGCTGAACCGGTTGAGAAATGATCCGCCGATGGCTTCCAGCGCTTCCTCGCTTAATTCCAGCGCAGCTTCCGAAATATGCAGGGGGTCCAGGTTGTTTTTACTGCCCACATAATGTACCATCAAATGTTTCAGGGCGGCGCTCTTCAGGTTCAGTTCCATCTTTTACCACACAGGTTTTAGCCGCGAAAATAAGCCGGGGAGGATAGGGCAGGAGCGATGTGGAGAAATATTGCGCTAGTCGTTCACCGCAGGTTAATGCCGCACTAAAATGGAATGGGGCGGCAGGGGCGCAAAAAACTTAGCACTTATCTTCGCCCGGTATGGCCCAAGATCCAGCGTCCGTTTATGCCGCCGAAAAAGCGCGGCATGCAGCAGCACTGCAACTTTTGCAACAAAAACACAACCGGCTGGGATGGCTGCGCCTGCTTACCCTTGCGGGTACGGCCATTGGTGCTTACCAGTTGTTTATGGCGGCCGGCGCATGGGCCTGGGTAGTTGTGTTGGGCGGCATTGCGCTTTTTTTGTGGGTCGTGTCGGTAGATGCGAACAACAACCGTAAACTCAATTTTGTAAAACAACTGCTCCACATTAATGAGGAGGAATTAAGGATCCTTGCGGGCCAGTTCAACCACCGCTCAACGGGCAGCCAGTTTGCACCGCAGGTGCACGATTACGCCGCCGACCTCGACCTGTTTGGCGCTTATTCGCTTTATCAATACATCAACCGGTGCAGCAGCGAGCAGGCCAATGCATTGCTGGCCAATAACCTGTTGGAGCCTCTGCCCGTTGATGAAATTTTGCTGCGCCAGCAAGCCGTGGAGGAGTGGGCGCCGCAACTTCAATGGCGACAGGAACTTCAGGCCATTGCGGCACTTTCGCCCATCACTACCAACACGCAGTTGCGCCTGGAACGTTGGCTGGCGCAAAAAGACGAATCGTTTACACACCCGGCCTGGAAATGGGTGGTGCCGGTCTATACTTTATTTGCCTGCGGCATAGCTGCTGCGGCCATTTTCGACCTTATTCCCGGTGCGCTTTTTTCCGCCATGCTGTTTTTATTCATCATCACTTCGTTTGCGTTGGGTAAAAAAGCCACTGCTACTTCGATGCAGTTGTCGGGAGTGGTGGCCGAAATGGAGAGCCTTGCCGGCATTTTGCAATGTCTGGAAAAGCCGACGTTTAAAAGCAGTTTGTTGCAACAGCTACAGGAAAGTATAACGAACGCCAATAGCACTGCATCAAAAGAAATACACGGGCTCAAGTCCATTCTCAACCGGTTCGACCTGCGGCTGAATGTGTTTCTTTTTATTTTCCTGAACGCGTTCCTGTTGTGGGATGTGCGGCAAATGATGGCGCTGCATCGCTGGCGTATGGGCAATAAAAATGCAGTGTCGAATTGGTTCTGGGCCATCACGCAAGCCGAAGTGTTGAACAGCCTTGCTGTATTGCGGTTCAATAAACCGACTTGGGTGCAGCCGCAATTTACTACGCCCTATTTCTATTTTGAGGCTACCGGTGTGGGGCACCCGCTTTTACCCGAAGACCAGCGGATAACTTCGGACTTCGAACTGAAAGGAACGGGCAAGATTGCCCTCATCACGGGTTCGAATATGGCGGGTAAAAGTACTTTTTTGCGTTCGTTGGGTGTGGCTGTGGTGCTGGCGCAAATGGGTGCCGTGGTGTGTGCCCGTTCGCTGCTACTGTCGCCGGTGCAACTGCTTTCATCGATGCGCATTGCCGATAACCTGGCGGAAAATACTTCCACTTTTTACGCTGAATTGAAAAAACTAAAAGTGATCATTGAAGCTGTGCGGGAAAAGCGGCCGGTGCTGGTGCTGCTGGACGAAATTTTGCGCGGCACCAATTCGCTGGACCGGCATACCGGTTCCAAGGCGCTAATCCAGCAACTGATCCGCGAGGAAAGCGTGGCCGTGCTGGCCACCCACGATGTGGAACTGGCCGCACTAGAACAGCAATACCCGCGAAGCATTGAAAATTATCACTTTGACGTGCAGGTTGCCGGCGAGGAGCTTTATTTTGATTATAAATTAAAAACGGGCATTTGCTCCAACCTAAATGCATCGGTGCTGATGCGCAAAATCGGCATTGAACTGGACGACGAAACACCACGGGCATAGCGCTTGTTGGTACGCACACTTTTACTAAAACAACTACCTTTCATCCCTATACTTATTTATATGCGTTGTCTGTTGCTGTTTTGCTGTTTACTTGTTAGTTCCTGTTTGTTTGCACAAAACCTTAAGCTGTTTGTGGGCACATACACCGGCACGGGTAGCAAAGGCATATACACATACCAATTCAATACAGTAACCGGAGTGTTAACGCAAATTGCGGCTACCGATAGCGGCACTGTAGCTAATCCATCATACCTGGCACTGGCCCCCAATGGCCGCTTTTTGTATGCGGCAAATGAAACCGGTGGCGCACAACCCGGCGGCATCAGTGCATTTGCGGTTGGCCAAGACGGAAGCCTTTCCTTTATCAATAAGACCATTACCGGCGGCGATCATCCTTGTTATGTAGCGGTGCACCCAGGTGGAAAATGGGCTGTGGCCGGAAACTACAGTGGTGGTAATTTTTCTGTTTTACCGCTTGCCGAAAACGGTGCGGTACAGCCTCTTTCGCATTTGGTGCAACACAGCGGCACTGGCCCCAACCGCGATCGGCAGGAAAAGCCGCATGTGCACATGACAAAGTTTACGCAGAACGGAAAACACCTGCTGGTGCCGGACCTGGGCACCGATAAGTTGAACGTGTATGAATTTAGCGTGACCGATTCCGTTGCGATCAAGCCGGCACCAGCGCCGTTCGTGAAAGCCGCGGCGGGTAGCGGTCCGCGCCACGTGGAGCTGCATCCCAATGGCAAATATGCCTACCTCATTGAGGAGTTGACGGGCACAATTGCGGTTTATGCTTTCGATAACGGCAACATGAAATTGGTGCAGCGCATCAGCAGTCACCCGAAAGGCTATGCGGGCACCATCGGCAGCGCCGATATTCATGTGTCGCCGGACGGTAAGCACCTCTATGCCTCGAACAGGGGAGACGCCAACAACATTGCCCAATTCATTATTGGACCTAGTGGAAAGCTTGTGTGGGTGGGCGCTACGCCCAGTGGCGGCCGTTCGCCACGCAATTTTACCTTAACTCCTGATGGAAAATTTTTGCTGGCAGCTAACCAGGAAAGCAACAATATTGTTGTGTTTAGCCGCAACGCAGCTACGGGAAAATTAACCCACACCGGTATCGAAGTATCGGTACCCAAGCCAGTGTGCCTGCTTTTTGCAAAATAATTAGGGCGCTTTTACAATCCATGTAGCAAAAAGCGCAGTTCAACCATTAGCTGCTTTCAAATTGGAGGCGCATTGTTCATTTTTGAGGTACTCAACACAAAAAAATGAACGATGCGCTTTCCCGTTTAATGGACCTGGTGGCAATGGGTGTATCGGTGGTTTCGGCCGCCGTGTTAACCGTAGCCTGGTACAAAAAGGCTGCAGGCCGGGTTCGGGCCGTTCCGCTGTTTTTTGTGTTGTTTGGCCCAGTGGCCGTTGTTGTGCACATGCTGATGCACCTCGTTGGCGTAGGCATTGCGGCCAGCCGCAAAATGGCTGCGGGTAGTTTTCAATACGATTTTCGATTTTACTCGCTGCTGCTGATGGCCGGCGTACTGCTTTATATTAGTCTGCGGCTGTTGCAACTTTCCAAGCCTGACTATTTAGTTGCTAAAACATTTCGGCAGCAAAGGCTGGCGGCCTGCGGCTGGCTGGTGCTGGTATCGGCGCCCACTATTCCATTCACGTTTATTGGCTCGCTGCCGGTGCAGGCGGTGCTTATACATTTAGTTGCTGCATATTTCGTGGTTAAAAAAACGGCGGACAGCGTGGCGACACCCATCACAAAAAAAGTTGCCACTGCCGCGGTTGCATCTTAAAAATTCCTCCTTCAAGTCATCACACAACCAAAACATATGAAAGAGTTCTTTTTCAAATACATCGACCTGGTCACCATCATCATTACGCTTGCATGGACCATTGGGGCTACCATTTTTGCGATAAAACGCGGTAGCAAAGGATTGCCGGTGGCCCTGGTGCCGCTGGTTTTCCTGGGCCCGGTGATGCTTATTTCCTGCATGTTTACGCACCTCGCTGAAATCAGTCTTCACGCTGTTGATTCTGATTTTACCGGCAAGTTTTCGCTGCGCTTTTATTTATACGCGTTGTACCTGATGCCGCTGGTGCTGGGCAATGCCGGCATTTATATGTACCGCGGCACGCTTCGTTTTTTGAGCGATGCTGCAACCAGCAAAAAAGAAGTATTGCAACCAGCAGGAATTATTGCACTGGTGCTTTTCCCGCTGCTGTGGCTTACACCGCTGGCCGCAATCATGTACATGGTAGTGGGCATTTCGGTGGCAGCCCTTTTTGTCGTACGCAAAAAGGAAAGCGCCGATTATGACCTGGACATGCTGACGCTGCAAGAAGCAACCGCTTGAAGATAATCATCCAAACACTAACGCATTATACCATGACACTGCAACATTTTTTCGAGGTCTTTTCCGGACCAACGGCCATCATTTCTTCCATCATCATCACCATCACACTTACCTGGGTCAAACGAAAATGCCGGCCAGACCGGGTTCGGGGGTTTTTTGCCGGCTTGCTGCTGTGGCCCGCAGTCGTGCTCATGTGTTTCATGGTCATGCATATTGGCCACAACAGCTACAATGCATTTGTTACCATCCGCGATGGAAAAGCGGTGTTTGCATTTTACCATTATGGCCTGGTGCTGTTTGGCGGCACCGTGGGCACACAGGCTTACTTTTTGGCAAGGCAGGTGCTGCGGCATGTTCGGGGCAACCAGCGGTTTAGCGGACGGGTGTATTTCAATATCCTCAGGATTGTAGCCACCACACTGCCCACATGGATCTTTACCGTCATTGGTATTATACCCACCATCCTCATGACCATTGCGCTGCTGGCTTCCCTTTTTACCCACCGCGCTGCTAAAAAAGCGGCGGCACCGGCTTCGGAAGAACTGCTGCGGGCACCTGCAGCACCGGTTTTGGGATAAATTTGATAAATAAGGGCCATTAAAGCGATTTGCATTTTCGCCCATTGCGTTTTATTTCCTACTTTTGCGGCCCATCTTTTAAAAAAGGGTGGGCATTTCCTGAAGTGGCTCCATAAGTCTTTCCCTGTGGAAAGCGCCTCAAAGGATCAACACAAACCGCATTTTGCAATGCCTAAGGTTAAAACAAACTCCAGCGCCAAGAAGCGCTTTAAGGTGACCGGTACCGGAAAGATCACCCACCAAAAGTCGTTCAAACGTCACATCCTCACCAAAAAATCAACCAAGCGTAAGCGTGGAATGCGCATCGACGGCGTTGTAGCCCAGTCGCACCAGGATTTTGTAATGCGCTTGCTGCGCCTGAAGTAAACTGCCGGCTTTTGGCCAGCAGCAGAAAACGACTTTGAACTTATTACTCTGAACTTTAAACTTATTTCCATATGCCTCGTTCCGTAAACGCGGTTGCCTCCAGGGCCCGCCGCAAAAGAATCTTAAAGCAAGCCAAAGGTTTTTATGGCAAGCGTAAAAATGTTTACACCGTTGCCAAAAACGTTGTAGAAAAAGGTATGACCTACAGCTATGTAGGCCGCAAACTGAAAAAGCGTGAATACCGTGCCCTTTGGATTGCCCGTATCAATGCCGCTGTACGTGCAGAAGGACTGACTTACTCTCAGTTCATCAACCTGCTGAATCAAAAAGGCATTACCCTGGACCGTAAGGTGCTGGCCGATCTGGCGATGAACAACCCCGAGTCGTTCAAAGCGCTGGTGGCACAGGTTAAGTAATGAACATTTAGTGCACAACTCATATAAGCCGTTCCGCATTTTTGCGGGGCGGCTTCTTTTTTGTATGGTGTAACTTTTACTTTTGCACAACTAATTTCTGTTCACTGAACTACCCATTTTTCCTCAATGAACAATACTTACTTAGGCCTCGTTGAACAAACCTTCAATTTTCCGCAGGAAGGCCTGGAGCTCAAGAGCGGGTATTTGCAATTCAATGGCCTCGACATCAAAGCTTTGATCGACAAGTATGGTACGCCCATGAAGTTGACGTATCTGCCCAAGATTGGCATGCAGATCAACAAAGCGAAGCAGATGTTTGCCAACGCTTTTAAAAAGCACAAATACGAAGGCCAGTATTTTTATAGTTATTGTACCAAAAGTTCGCACTTCTCTTTTATCGTTCAGGAAGCACTGAAGCACGATATACACCTGGAAACATCTTACGCTTACGACATTGAGATCATTAAAAACCTCTATGAAAAGCGCAAGATCACAAAGGACATTCATATTATTTGCAACGGGTTTAAGCAGAAAGGCTATACCCGCCGCATTGCGCAGCTCATAAACGGCGGCTTTAAAAATGTGATTCCTGTTTTGGACAACAAGGAGGAATTGCAGGCATATCGCCGGTCGGTGAAAGTGCCTTTTAAAGTGGGCATCCGCGTAGCTGCCGAAGAAGAGCCGACTTTTCCTTTTTATACTTCACGCCTGGGCATCCGTGCAAAAGACATCCTGGAATTTTACGTAGACAATATCGAAGGCTACGAAGACAAGTTCCAGCTGAAGATGCTGCACATTTTTTTGAACAAAGGCATAAAGGACGACATTTACTACTGGTCGGAATTGAACAAGGTAATCAACCTGTATTGCCAGTTAAAAAAGATCTGCCCTGAACTGGATTCGATCAACATAGGCGGCGGCTTTCCCATCAAGCACTCGCTGGGTTTTGAGTACGACTACCAGTTTATGATCAACGAAATTGTGGGCAACATCAAAGCTGCGTGCAAGCGCAACAAGGTGCCGATGCCGCATATTTTCACAGAATTTGGTTCGTACACCGTTGGCGAAAGCATGGCGCATATTTACAGCGTTATTGGCCAAAAAACACAGAACGAACGGGAGATCTGGTATATGATCGATTCGTCGTTCATTACCACGCTGCCCGATACCTGGGGCATTGGCGAAAAGTTTTTAATGCTGCCCATCAATAAATGGAATGAGGAGTACCAACGAGTCGTTCTAGGTGGCATCACCTGCGATAGCCACGACTATTACGATTCGGAGGAGCACATCAACGAAGTGTTTTTGCCGAAGGCAGTAGGTGAGGAGCCGCTATATGTTGGCTTTTTCCATACCGGTGCCTACCAGGACCAGATCAGCGGCTATGGCGGTATCAAGCATTGTCTCATTCCATCGCCCAAACACATTATTGTTGAATACGACAAAAACGGGAAGCTGGAAGATTGGGTTTATGCCAAGGAGCAAAGCGCACAAAGCATGCTGAAGATTTTAGGATACATCAAATAAAAAACTCCCGCCTGGTGCGGGAGTTTTTTTGTAAAAAGGGGTTGCGGTGCATCCGTTAATTGCCGCCTCGTAAAATTTCGCGGGCCCGTTTGGTATCCTGGCTGCCTTCGGCTTTACGCTGCGGTTGCGTAATCACACCGTTGTTGCCCAGGCTTGGCCGGCTGCCGTTGTTTACATTTGGACGTGGGTTGTTCACGCTAGGCCGAGTGTTGCCGCGGTAATACCCGCCCCGGTTGTACACCCTTGGGTTGGCCGGGTACCCGTAACCATAATTATCATAAGGCGAACCGTAGTTGCCATAAGGGCTCACCTGGTAATATCTTCCGGTAAATGGGTCACGCTCCACCACAATCACGCCGTTGTTGCCGTAGGGTGCCTGCCGATATGCCCGGCCACTGGGCGCATCTTCATAATACCCGCCGGCGCCTTCCTGCAATGTGGTACAGCCTACGGCAAATACCATCAACACAGCAATAACCGCCACCGATAAAAAATTGAAACGCTTCATTTTTTGATTGTTTTACTTTGAGGTGCAATACTTTAGCCAAATAATCTTAATAAAATGTGTATGCGTTATTTGCTGGTAATCTTAACATTTTGCACCCTCAGCGCCGGTGCACAAAGCGAAACAGACGCAGTAAAAGCCACTGTTAAACGCCTTTTTGATGGCATGCGTAAAGGCGACTCGGCGCTGCTCATGCAGGCATTTGCTCCCGGCGCCATTTTGCAGTCGGTTGGGCGTACAAGGGAAGGCGCCACCGTGGTGCGCACCGATTCGGTAGCAGCATTTGCCCGGCAAATTGGCACCCCGCACACCGAGGTATACGACGAACGAATCGAGTTTGGCGCTATACATATCGACGGCAATATGGCTTCGGTATGGACGCCCTACAAATTTTACCTAGGCGATAAATTCAGCCATTGCGGCGTCAATTCATTTCAACTGGTAAAACTGAATGGCGCCTGGAAAATCCAGTACCTCATCGACACCCGCCGGCGGGAGGGATGTGAGAAAGAGAAGTCGGAAGTCCGACGTCGGAAGTCGGAAGAAGGACAAGGAAGGCGATAATAGAAAAGGGAATGAGTTATCATTCCCTTTTTAATTTCTTCGGACATCCGACTTCGGACGTCGGTCTATCTCGTCTTCAACCGATATTTCTTATTCACTTTCGGGCTGTTGAAGTAGCGATTCAGTTCTTCTTCGGACAGGTCGTTGGTGATTTCGATGGGCACATCAATGAGTTGTACCTGAACGGCTTTCAGTTCGTCGCGCAGTTTGTTGGTTTTGCGGGTAATATCCCAGTCGCGTTCGCCCAACAGCATGTTGTCAGGGATGAGGTATTCCAGCCTTTTAATGGAAGAGCGGATTTGTGCCGCCTGGTTCTGATCCACGGTTTTATTAGGCACCGACGCTTCCTTAATGGGCACCATAGCTAGGCCGACACTTGGTAATATTTTACCGGTGCGCTGGGTTTCGGGGTTGGTAGCCGTACTCATGATAGTACCAGTCAGCGAGGTGGTGGTGGAGGTCAGGTCAAACGCAGTCCGGGTGTTTTTGGTTTTTTTCAAACGCTTGTCCAGCACCAGGAACGTGTACTTCAGGCGCAGGATATAAGTCTGGATATTTTTTACCACCTGGTCGTATTCCTGCTTGGCCAGTGGGTAGTTGAGCGCATTACGAATAATGAGCCGCACATTTGCCGTATCGCGGCTTTGGAAACGGGTGGTGCCGATAAAGCTCAGGGTTACCACGCGAACGCCGGCCGAGTCTTTATCTTTTACATAATCGTACGACGGCCGCCAGCGAAATTCATCGTCGCATTTTTTTACGTCATTGTAATCCGAAATAGCAGCCGATGGCAGCATGATGATGTTTTCGATGGGGAAAGAGCCGTTTTCACATAACACGCGGAATTTGATTTCCTCGCCTTCATCAACATACACGGTGCCGCTCACTGCAGGTTTGATTTGCGAAGGGATGATTTCGGTGCTGTAAAAAACAATGGAAAAACTGGTGTCAATTTTCTCGGCGGGATTCACCAGGTTTTGCACGCCAACATTTACTTTATAATTGACGTCGTATTTCAGTTTTCCCGACAAAAAATAAGATTTATCGGCGCGGAAATTCAGTGTGCCGTTGTCTTTGTTGATCCGCAAACCCACCGGCGAATTGCGCAGGTACCAAAAGTACTGCTCCGGGTTTTTGTTGATCTGCAACTGGTAGTTCAGGCTCGAATCAACATGGATGGTAAAGTACGGGTTGAGGTTGATGATCCGAAGCGTAGAATCGGGGTGGTACACCTGCATGGTATCCTGGTGCACCTGCACGGTATCTACATCCTGCGCCTGGGCCATATAGCCAAAACACAGGAAAATGGACGCTAAAAGTATTGTTTTCAACATGCTGGAACCGAATAAATATCCCTGCAATATTAGGCATTAACCTTTTACCAATAACCCGATGCAGGTAATAGGGTACAGGCAACGGCATGCTTCCCTACATAGCCTTGAATTTGCGGGCAGTATTTTTTAAAATAAAAAGCCCCTCGTGGAAACAAGGGGCGTAAACCAAAACCAACTGCTTATGAGAAAAAGTTATTGTATTGAGATTTGCTTCACAGGCTCTTTCACTTCCACTTTTTTTGGCAAGTTCAATACCAAAATTCCGTTGTGGTAGCGGGCCTCAATCTTTTCCGCGTCAATCGTTTCATCCAATGTAAAAGAACGCTTGAACGAACGCTGGCGAAACTCAGTGCGGATGAAGCCTTCCTGTTGTTTGTCTCCTTCCGCTTTGTGCGCTGCTGCAATGGTGAGCAGGTTCTTGTCCAGGTCGATTTTAAACGCTTCCTTTTCAAAACCGGGCGCTACCAACTGCAACTCGTAACCATTTTCCGTCTTCCGGATGTTTACCGGGGTGCTATGTCCATTTCCATTCGCGCCGTTCTTAAATAAAGACGGTGCAGGATAAAAAAAGTCATCGAGGATGTTGTTAAAACTTTGTTCAAAAGGCCGGTTTGCTAATTTGTAGGTTGTCATAGTATTTTCTGTTTAATGTTTACTTGTTTGCAGCCTTATTTTCAAATGACGTACCATTGCGTAAAACGCTGGTTTATATGACAGTTATGCAGTTTTTTAATGTTGTATGTGACAAAATGTTATGAATTGGCTTGCGCTTATTACAATAATGACAGTTCCTTACCTTTGCAGTACTAAAAACACAAATAATATATGTATCCAATAGAGATCGTACAACCAATGAAAGAGGAGCTGACCGAATACGGCTTCCAGGAATTATTGAACCGCGATGAAGTGGAGGCGCAACTGTCTAAGCCCGGCACTACGCTGGTTATGATCAACTCTGTTTGTGGTTGCTCTGCCGGCACGGCCCGCCCGGGTGTGCTGATGGCAGTGCACAACAGCGAGAAAAAGCCCGACTTCCTCACTACTTCGTTTGCAGGTTTTGATGTAGAAGCCATCCAGGCCATTCGCCAGCACCTGCTGCCTTACCCGCCGTCTTCACCGGCCATTGCCTTGTTTAAAGACGGGCAGCTGGTACATTTTGTAGAACGCCACATGATTGAAGGCCGTTCAGCACAAATGATTGCGCACAACCTTATTGGCGCATTTGAACAACACTGCAATTAATTGCTTTAATTTGAGGCCTCTCCATGTACTGGAGAGGCCTTTTTATATTCCGCAACACTGCCTTTTTCACCTAGTATTTTGCATGTATCCCAACCTTTACTACGCTTTTAAAGATCTTTTCGGACTGGAAATTGGCCCCCTGCGCTTTATTAACTCCTTTGGCTTTTTTGTGGCCATCGCCTTTTTCGTAGCGGCCGCGCTGCTTACGTCCGAGCTTAAAAGAAAAAGTAAGCTTGGTCTGCTGCAACCAACAGAAGATACCGTGACCGTTGGCGAGCCGGCCAGCACTACCGATTTGCTGCTCAATTTTTTACTGGGTTTTGTGTTGGGATATAAAATCCTGGGGATGTTTTTCCTGGGCCCCGAAATTACTGCCGATCCGCAGGCTTATATCTTTTCCGGCGCCGGCTCTTGGCCGCTGGGCTTGCTGCTAGGCGGCGTTTTTGCTTTTTTAAAATGGCGGGAAAAACAAAAAACACGGCTGGAAAAACCGGAAAAGCGAAAAGTGCGCCTTTGGCCGCAGGACCGGGTAGGAGAGATCACGCTGCTGGCCCTTGTGTTTGGCTTGTTGGGTGCCAAGCTGTTCGATATTTTTGAAAACTGGAGCGAGTTTTTAAAACGCCCCATGGATTTTATCCTGTCGGGCGGCGGACTTACTTTTTACGGCGGCCTTATTTGCGCCACCATTGCCATCATCATTTTTGCACGCAAACACAAAATTCCGCTGCGGCACCTGGCCGATAGCCTGGCGCCGGCGCTGATGATTGCCTATGCCATTGGCCGGATTGGCTGCCAGGTAGCCGGCGATGGCGATTGGGGCATTGCTAACACAGATCCTAATCCTTTTAGCTGGTTGCCCGACTGGGCGTGGAGCTATAATTATCCACATAATGTAAACGAAGTGGGCGTGCCTATTCCGGGCTGCGAAGGCCGGTACTGTGCCCAACTGCCGGTGGGTCATTACCCTACGCCTTTTTACGAAACGGTTGCCTGCACGTTGCTGTTTGGGTTGTTGTGGGCTTTCCGCAAAAGGCTCAAAACACCAGGCTCCCTGTTTGCTTTGTACCTGATCCTGAACGGGCTGGAGCGGTTTTTCATTGAAAAAATCAGGGTAAACAACCGCTTGAATTTCCTTGGCTTTCAGCCGACTCAAGCCGAGGTGATTTCTACCTGCCTGGTTATTATCGGTATCGGGTTGTGGATTTACCTGAGCAAAAAAAACGGCGTGCAGCCAGTTGCCCGATAAACTTGTCTTACGATAAATAGAAGTTTTTAACACGAAAAAGTGTTAAGCGCTATATTTCAAAATGCATAGTATAGTTTTTGTAGCCTTTTATATGGCTGATGGAATTAGAAAGTTTGGGTAAAAGATGTTACCTTTGCAGACTGATTTTTTTGAACAGCAGTTTTTTCTAGCGCTTGTTTCCAGCCACACGCAACATTTCATTCTGATTAACAATATAAACAACTCCGTTTTATTATGAGGCAGCTTAAAATTGCCACCCAGATCACGAACAGGGATTCCCAGGCCGTGGAGAAGTATCTGCAGGAAATTTCTAAAATTCCGATGATCACTCCCGAAGAGGAAACCACCCTGGCTCAGCGGATCAAAATGGGTGACCAAAGAGCTTTGGACAAACTGGTACAGGCGAACCTTCGCTTTGTGGTATCGGTTGCCAAGCAGTACCAGCACCAGGGTCTTTCGCTTTCCGATCTGATCAACGAAGGCAACCTGGGCCTGATCAAAGCTGCCCAACGCTTCGATGAAACCAAGGGTTTTAAATTCATTTCCTACGCCGTATGGTGGATCCGTCAATCCATTTTGCAGGCTTTGGCTGAGCAGGGCCGTCTGGTGCGCCTGCCCCAGAACAAAATTGGCACCTACAACAAAGCCAACAAAGCTTACATGGCTTTTGAGCAGGAGCACGAACGAGAGCCAAGCACCGAGGAACTGGCCGACATCCTGGAAATGAGTGAAACCGAGATCAACAATATCTTCCAAAGCAATACCCGCCACACCTCGCTGGATGCACCCGTGCACGAAGCCGAAGATGTAGCGATGGGCGATTTGCTGGAAGGCAGCGATGATACCGACGACGACGTGATGAAAGACTCGCTGCGTGCCGAAATTCGCCGGGTTTTGAAATCGCTCAGCCCCCGCGAAGCGGAAATTGTGAATGCTTATTTTGGCCTTGATGGCGAAAATGGCACCACCATCGAACAGATTGGCCAGAAATACGACCTGACCAAGGAACGCATCCGCCAGATTAAAGAGCGGGCCATCAAACGCCTGCAAAAAGCCCGGTACAGCAATGCACTGAAAGCTTACTTAGGATAAGTTTCCTGATATTTTTCCAAAGGCCCTGCAACAAATGTTGTGGGGCTTTTGTTTGTAATTTCACCCCGTATGCGCCGAATTCTCGCTTTTCTTTTTTTACTACTAATAGTTACCGGCTGCGAAAAAGCCGTGGACTTTGACCTCGAAGAAGCCGAGCCAAAACTGGTGGTGGAAGCGACCATTGAAAACGGGCAGGCGCCGGTAGTGGTCCTTTCGCGGTCTTCCAACTTTTTTGCGCAGATCAGTCCCGAGCTGCTGGCGCAAAGTTTTGTCCGCAATGCGGAAGTGTATGTTTCCAATGGCACATTGACCCACCGGCTCAAGGAATTTACGGTGCCCACCGGCAATGGCTATTCGCTCACTTTTTATACCAACGACCCGGCGCAACCGGCAACGGCTTTTGTAGGTGCATTGAAGACGGGCTATATGCTAAAAATAATTGCTGACGGCAATGAATACACCGCCCAAACCACTATTCCGGATACGACCCGCAGGCTGGATTCAATTTGGTGGAAACCGGTGCCCAATGCCGTTGATGACGAAGAAATATCGCTGTACATCCGGGCTACAGACCGCCCGGGTTTTGGCGATTATATCCGCTATTTTACCAAAAAGAACAGTGGAACATACCTACCGCCGTTTACATCAGTCTTCGATGATTTTATTATTGACGGCTCCACTTACGAGCTGGTAGTGGAACCCGGCTTTAACCGCAACATCGAACGCAACGACGAAGACTATTACTTTAAACGCGGCGATACCATCAGCTTAAAACTCGCCAACATCGACCGCGCCACCTACGATTTCTGGCGCACCATGGAGTACGGTTACAATTCGGTCGGCAATCCTTTTTCTACGCCTGTAAAAGTGCTCGGCAACATCAGCGGCGGCGCACTGGGTTATTTCGGTGGCTATGGCGTGCAGTATAAAACGGTGGTGGTACCGAAGTAGTTGGAAGACGGAAGACGGAAGTCCGACGACGATCTTTCAAGCATGTGATGTCCAGCGCTACTTAATTTTTGTTTAAACTAATGCAACTGCGTCGTCTTTCTTCCGACTTCCGACCACGGACTTCCGACTTTTCCCCACTTCCACCTAACTTTGCACCGCATAAGAAAACAGCATGGATCAAAATATATCAGAAAGGGTTAATTGCCTCATCATAGGATCGGGACCGGCCGGTTACACCGCTGCCGTATATGCAGCACGGGCCAATATGAAACCGGTGTTGTACCAGGGCATTCAGCCGGGTGGCCAGCTCACCATCACCACCGAAGTGGAAAACTATCCGGGCTTTCCGGAAGGCGTGCAGGGACCGGAGCTGATGGTGCATTTTGAAAAGCAGGCCCAGCGCATGGGTGCCGATATCCGGTATGGTTTGGCCACCAAGGTCGACCTGTCGCAGCAACCGTACAAAGTGTGGATCGACGAAGAAAAGATTATTGAGGCATACGCCATCATTATTGCCACCGGTGCATCGGCCAAATGGCTGGGCATTGAAAGCGAACAGCGGCTGAACGGTCACGGAGTGAGCGCCTGCGCCGTTTGCGACGGATTTTTCTTCCGCGGTAAAGAAGTGGCTATTGTAGGCGCCGGCGATACCGCAGCAGAAGAAGCCTTGTACCTTTCCAAATTGTGCAGCACCGTACACATGATTGTCCGCCGCGATGAGATGCGGGCTTCCAAAGTAATGCAGGACCGCGTGAAAAATACTGCAAACATCAAGATCTACTGGAACAGCGAAACCGACGAAGTGCTGGGCGATAAACTGGTGGAAGGCGTACGCATCCGCAACAACCAAACCGGTGAAAAAGTAGAAGTGCCGGTGCGTGGCTTTTTCGTGGCGATTGGGCACAAGCCCAACTCGGACATTTTCCAGGGCATGCTTGATATGGACGAATCGGGTTACATCCTCACGGTGCCGGGTTCTGCCAAAACCAATGTGGAAGGCGTGTTTGCCTGCGGCGATGTGCAGGATAAAATTTACCGCCAGGCCATTACGGCTGCGGGCAGCGGTTGCATGGCTGCACTGGATGCTGAACGCTACCTTTCGGAAAAAGGTTTTCATTAAGTTTTAGAAAAACGGATCGTTTACCAAACGATTGGCTTTATATAAAATAAGCGGATGCCAATGCTCCGCTTATTTTTTTTAAAGAAAACAAAACGCTTTTTTTACCCGGCACAAAAATTTTGACACCAACACGATGGGTGCATCCATGACAATAGAATTAAGGTCGCTGCGTTTTTTTTCGGGCCACGGTTTGTACGAAGAAGAAGAGAAAGCAGGCAATGAATTTGAAGTAGACGTGACCGTTTCGTTTTTGCCGCAGGAGCACCCGGTAACCAAACTGGCGCACACCGTGAATTACGTGGCCGTGTACCAGATTGTAAAAGCGGTGATGGAACAACGGCAGCAATTACTGGAAACCTGTGCCATGATCATTTGCACCCAGCTGAAGGACGCGTTTCCGCAAATTCTGGATGCCACCATCAGCATTAAAAAAATGACGCCGCCCATCACCGGGTTTACCGGTTCGGTAGGGGTGCGGTATTCACAAACATTTTAATCCTATTGCATGAAAGCAAAATTGTTGGTACTGTTACTGGTTTGTTTTTTTACGGCAAAAAGCCAGCAACAGCAGTTAATTGCCGAAGCGGTAAAACTCGAAGCAGCGTTCCAGGAGGCAGCGGCTTTGGACAAACTGGCGCAGGTGTTGAAGGCGGAGCCAACCAACTATTTTGCTCTTTGGAAAAGCAGCGAATTGCACAGCCGGCTCGGCATTGCGCAGCCCACAAAAGCGAAACAGATGGCTTATTATACCCGGGCCCAACACCTGGCGCAACAGGCCATTAAAGTGTTGCCGAAAGGCGCGGAAGGATATTATGCGCTATCGGTGGCTATGGGCCGCCTGGCGCTGGCAGGACCCACCAAAGAAAAAATTGCCGCGGTAAAAGCCATCAAGGAAAACGCCGAGAAAGCTTTACAGCTCAACCCCGGTCATGGCCGTGCCTGGCATGTATTGGGCAAATGGCATTTTGAAGTAAGCGGCCTCAATATGGTGGAGCGCACCGCAGTTAAAGTTTTTTATGGCGGTTTTCCACCCGCATCAACGCAGCAAAGCATCCGTGCATATGAAAAGGCCCAGAGCCTGGAGCCTGCATTTGCCCTCAACCACCTGGAGCTGGCTAAAGCCTACATTCGCAACAACGAGGAAGCAAAAGCAAAAGCCCTGTTGCAACAACTGGCTTCGCTACCCACCCGCACCGGCGATGATAACCGCGTAAAAGCGGAAGGCAAACAACTCTTACGCAGCATCAACTAATCTGCGGCCGCGGTATTAGTCTCACATTGTTTTAATCCTTTGTGCTTCTTCCTGTCTTTCTGCCTTCGTGGCTCAATGGCAAATCTTAGATCTTTTTCTGCTGCCACTTACCCTTTTTCAAATAAGTGTAAGAAAGGCCAAACATCAGCGACCAATACAAAATTTCTGAAGCCCAACCCCAAATAATGGGCAGTTGATATACTTCAAGGGTTAGGTACACATAGCTGCAATAAACGATGATGGCGCCCAGTTCAATCAAAAACGTCATGCGGCTGTTGCCGGTACCGGTTACCGCTTGCAGCCACACGGTTCCAAATGCCATCAGCACCAGCGCCGATGACACCAGGCGCAACACCGGTATCGCCATTTCCATAAATGCCGGTCCCTGGCCGTAAATGCTTAAAAACAACTGCGGAAAAAGGTTAAGTAACAGGCAAATGGACAGCGCCGTACCTGCGCTCAGCTTAGTAATCTTCCCAATCAGCGGCAGCACTTCATCATGTTTTTGCTGGCCAATCACATTGCTCACCATTGCGTTGGACGTGGCGGCAAAAGCCCAGACCGCTACGCCAAAAAAGCCAAACACATTGCGCATGGTATTGGAAACGGCAAGGCTGGTTTGCCCATGGTGCTCCACTAGGATGTAAAAAAACACCCAGCTGATGATGGAAATAGCGTGCTGAAAAACCAGCGGCCCTGACATGCCCGCAATCAGCCTAGCCTGTCCCGCATCCCAGCGAAAGCTTTGAAACAACTGGAATCGTTGCCCGATGCCCTTGGCCTGGATCACCAGATAAATAACAAACATGCCCGTGAACTCTGCAATCACCGAAGCATAGGCGGCACCATTGAAACCGAGGTTGGGAAAACCCAGCTTGCCAAAAATGAGTGTGTAATCGAAAAATATATTGGCGGCGGCTTCCGCGAGGGTGCCGGCAATCAGGAACCGGCTTTGGTTGGTACCCACCAGCAGGGCATTGCGCATTTGGTAAATAAATAAAAACGGCAAACCCCAGATGCGGATGCGCAAAAAATCAACCGACATCCGGTAGGTTTCTTCCGAATGCAGCGATGCCCGCAAAATAAGCGGCGCCACAAAATAGGTTACAAGGATGCCGAATAAGGCAATGAGCAAGGAAATGAGCACGCCTTGACTAAACAGCCGGCCAATTTCTTCCGGTTTGTTTTCGCCGGCACGGCGGGCAATAAGTGCCTGCAGGCCGTTGTTCAATCCATAGCCAACCGATCCGAAAATCAGGTAATACACACCGGTGATGGAAGCTGTGGCCAGCGATTGCTCGTTGAGGTGACCGAGGAAAATGTTGTTGATGATAAAATTGGCCTGGGGCACCATCATCGCCAAACTGATGGGCACCGCAATTTTCAGTATCTGCCGGTTGGAAGTATTTACCTGTAAAGCCGTTTCCATAAAAAAGTGTTGCAAGCTACAACAACCATTTTTGTGTGCACCACATTTAGGCGGAATCGTTATTTTGCACAGCATAAAACCCGCGTATTGAAGACCCTTTTTGAATCAGGCAGGCTTTCAGTTGCACCTTCAGAAACACTGCTGATGGAGCTGGGCACCGAGTATTGTTTGCTGTCAAAAATGGATGCCGAAACCGGGGCACCCGCATTTGCGCGGCTCTATGCTTTTCCCGAAAAAAACCTGCAAGCGGCGTTGGAGTCAATTGTAGGTTTGGTACAAGAAGGCGCAACCGACGAAGTTCAACTGGTGACTTCACTTGCATTTCCGCAAGCTTCTATTTTGCCCGATGCTAACGGGGTTGGCTACCCGCAAATGTTGCAGGCACTGTTTCCGGGCAGTATTGGCAGGCCGGCAACTTATGTAAATGGAAAAACCTATGCCTTCCAGGTGCCGCCCGCAGTGCACCAGGTATTGGGCAAACATTTCCGCTCCGTGGAATACCGGCCGGCGATTGCCTGTGTGCCCGACGGCGGCGGCGAAGCCAACAGCATTCATGTATTTTTTGTCGATCACCAGATCAGGGCGGCTGTTTACAAACAACACCAATTGCAGCTGGTGCAGCAATACAGCTTCCAGGTGCCGTTGGACGTGGTATATTATTTATTAAAAATATGCACCGAATTTGGCCTGTCGCAGCAGGAAACGTTGGTTTCTGTTTCCGGTTTTATCGAAGCTGTTTCGCCCTTGTATAAAGAGCTGCACCAATATTTCCTTAATATCCGGTTCAGCCCGCTCAAATCATTGGACATTGACGGGCAGCCCGTGCCGCAATATTATTTTTCTTCACTCTACAACCTGGCTCAATGCGCATTATAAGTGGCACACTGGGCGGCCGCCGCATTCACCCGCCGGCAAATATGCCCCACACCCGTCCAACAACTGACATTGCCAAAGAAGGATTGTTCAATATTTTACAAAACACGATCAACTTCGAATCGCTTAAATCGCTGGACCTGTTTGGTGGCACCGGCGCCATTACTTACGAGCTGGCCAGCCGTGGCGTACCGGATTTAACTATTGTAGAAAAAGACAATGCAATGGCTGCCTTTATCCAAAAGAATTTGCAGCAATTGGGGCTGGATGGCGTAAAACTGGTAAAGTCAGAGGTGTTCCGTTTTATTGAAACCTGCAAACAAAGCTTCAGTTTTATTTTTGCAGGCCCACCTTATGCGCTGACCACCATCGACGACCTGCCACTGAAAATATTTCAACATGGATTGTTACTGCCCGGAGGTGTGTTTGTGCTGGAACATACACCACGCAACAACTACGAGTCGAACCCGCATTTTGTAAAAGCCCGCAATTACGGCACCACCGTATTTTCTTTTTTTGAAAACAATGCAGCCGATGGCGGTAACGATGCGTAAAAAGGAAGCCCGTGCCCATTTCCGGGCACAACGTGCAGCTGTTAACGACGTGCAAAAAACAAAATGGGACGACTTGTTGCTGATTCAATTGCAGCAACTGCATTTGCCTTTTCTTAATCATGTTCTGAGTTATTACCCCGCCGATGAAAAAGGCGAAGCGGAGACTTTCCTGATCACCGATTTTTTGCGGTTTCAAAACCCCGGTGTGGAAATAGCTTATCCCCGCATTGAAGGCGATGGATTGATGCATGCCGTTGTGCCGCAAACCGACGATGATTTTGTGCCCAACGCATATCAAATTTTGGAGCCGGTTGGCGATCACCTCATTCATCCGGAGCAAATTGAATTGGTGCTGGTGCCCTTGTTATGCTTTGATGAACAGGGCAACCGCGTCGGTTATGGCAAAGGATATTACGACCGCTTTTTGCAGCAATGCAATCCCGATTGTTTGAAGGTGGGACTGAGCTATTTTGAGCCCATTGCGCAAATAGAAGACGCCAGTGAATATGACGTACCTTTAAACCTTTGTATCACTCCGCAAAAGGTTTATGTTTTCTAACTGGTTTCTGAAATCATTCCGCATTCTTTTACTGCCGTTTGCCTTGCTTTATGGCGCCATTGTGGTGCTGCGCAACCGGATGTATGATAAAAAAATTTTGCGCTCCACATCGTTTGGGTTGCCGCTCATTTGCGTAGGCAACCTGTCAACTGGCGGCACCGGCAAATCGCCGATGGTGGAACTGCTGGTAAAAAACCTGAAGGGGGAATTTAAAGTGGCTACGCTGAGCCGCGGGTACAAAAGAAAAACAACGGGCTATGCGTTGGCCTCCGAAAAAACTACGGCTATTGATATCGGTGATGAACCGATGCAGTTTTACCGCAAGTTTCCCGACGTGCCGGTGGCGGTAGGCGAGGAGCGCATTGTGGCCATCCCGCAATTGCTGCACGACCGCCCCGATACGGAAGCCGTTATTTTGGACGATGCGTTCCAGCACCGCTCCATTCAACCGGGTTTTAATATCCTGCTCACCGATTGCAACAACCTGTTTACCCGCGACTTTTTTTTACCCACCGGCGATCTGCGCGACGAACGGGGCTCGTACCGGCGGGCACAAACAATTGTGGTAACCAAATGCCCGGCAGATATGAGCGAAGAAATGCGGCAGGGCATTGTTGCTGAAATTGAACCAATGCCAACGCAAAAGGTTTATTTTACCACCATTGCCTATGGCACGCCGTATCATTTGGTGAATGGAGAAGAGATGGTATTGCAAAGCGCTACAGAGGTGTTGCTGGTTACCGGCATTGCCAACCCCAACCCGCTGAAAAAACACCTGGAGCACCAAACCAACCAGTACCACCTGATGTCGTATGGTGACCACCATATTTTTACCATCGACGATTTTAAGGAAATAAAAAAGCGGTTCGATGGGCTGCAGGCAAGCAATAAAGTGATACTCACCACCGAAAAGGACGCCATGCGGCTGCTGAAGTTTGCGGCCGAGATGGATGGCATACCTTTTTATGTTTTACCGATTGAACACCGCTTTCTGTTTGGCGGTCAGGAGGCCTTTTTACAAACTGTAGCTAACTTCATAAGGCACTTTAAAAAAACGGAATCATAACACATGGGTAGGAAAAACGGAAAAGATAAAAAAAAGCACCGGCAGCATGGTTCGGCTGACGAACATCGTGGCCGGTTGGAAGTTACCCGATCGGGGATGGGTTTTGTAGTAGTGGAAGGACTGGAAACCGACATTTTGGTAAAACCCAACGATTTTAATACGGCGCTCAATGGCGATACCGTGGTGGTGCAGGTGCTGCCGCAACGCGACAGCCGCCGCATGCAGGGAACGGTAACGAAAGTGCTGGAGAGAAAACAAAGCGAGTTTATTGGCGCCCTGCAAATGAACAAAGGCTTTGCTTTTTTTGTGGCCGACAGCGACCGCAAGATGCCGGATATTTTTGTGCCGCAAAATGCGTTCAACGAGGCAAAGGACGGCGACCGCGTGGTGGTGCGCATTACCAAGTGGGAAGAAGGCAGCAACAAGCGGCCCGAAGGCGAAGTGGTGACGGTGCTCAACGAGAACGAGGGCCAGGTGGCAATGAAGGAAATACTGTTGGAAAATGGCTTCCCGCTGGAGTTTCCCGACGAAGCACTGGAAGAAGCAGCCCGCATTCCCGATACGATCCCGCACAGCGAAATTGACCGCCGCCGCGATTTCCGGAACATACTGACGTTTACCATCGACCCGGTGGATGCAAAGGATTTTGACGATGCCCTGTCCATTAGGGTGCTGAAAAACGGCAACTACGAAATAGGCGTGCACATTGCCGATGTAAGTCATTATGTGCAACCCGATACAGCATTGGATGATTTTGCGTACCGCAAAGCTACATCGGTGTACCTGCCCGACCGGGTAAACCCAATGCTGCCCGAACATATCTCAAACGTGTTGTGTTCGCTGCGACCGCATGAGGATAAATTGACTTTTTCGGCCGTTTTTGAAATGACGCCCAAAGGCGCTGTAAAAAGCCATTGGGTGGGCCGCACGGTCATTCATTCCGACCACCGGTTTACATACGAAGACGTGCAGGACATCATCGAAAAACAGGAAGGGCTGTACCTCGATGAAATAATGCTGTTGCATAACATAGCACAGCGGCTGCGCAAGAAGCGCTTCGATAACGGCGCCATTTCCTTCTCTTCGCAGGAAGTTCGGTTCAAGCTTGACGAAGAAGGCAAGCCGATCGGCATCGTGGTAAAAGAAAGCAAAGAGTCGCACCAACTCATCGAAGAGTTTATGTTGCTGGCCAACCGCATTGTGGCCACCGTGGTGTCGAAAGTAAAAGTGGACAAAAAAGAATTACCGTTTCCGTATCGGGTGCACGACCTGCCGTCGGAAGAAAAGCTGACGCCATTCATTGCATTTGCCCGCAAGTTTGGCCACAAGTTTGACCTGTCTACGCCTGATAAAATAGCCGAGTCGTTCAACACCATGTTGGAGGACGTAAAAGGCAAACCCGAGCAGCATGTGCTGGAGCAACTGGGCATCCGCACCATGGCTAAAGCGGCGTACACCATCGAAAACATTGGTCACTATGGGTTGGGTTTTGAGAACTATTGTCATTTCACCTCACCCATCCGCCGCTACCCCGATATTTTGGCGCACCGTATTTTGCACGAAGTGCTGACCCAAAACATACGGGTGGATAAAAAGCTGGAGCAAAAATGCAAACACTGCAGCGAAAGGGAACGGGCCGCAATGGAAGCTGAGCGGGCCGCCAATAAATACAAGCAGGTTGAATTTATGCGCCAGTTTCTGGGCGAAGAATTCGACGGTGTTATTTCAGGTGTTTCCTCGTTTGGCTTTTGGGTGGAAACCGTAGAACACAAATGCGAAGGCTTGGTGAGCATTGCATCACTCGCGGAGTACGACGAGTTTCGCCATGTGGATACTGATTATATGTTGGTGGGTGCCCGCAGCGGCCGCAAGTTCCGCATGGGCGATAAGGTGCGCATCCGGGTAATTGCTGCCAACCTCACCAAGCGCCAGCTTGATTATGAATGGGTGCTGACACCGATGGAAGTAACTGACGATGCTGCACAACCCACACCGAAAAAAGCATCGCGGCCCAAAGCCACCAAAGCAAAAGGCGGCAAGGAATTGCCCGAAAAACAAAAACGCAGGCGTAAAAAAGAAGGAGAGTAATTGAAGTTAAAGGCCGCCGCAACAAAAGCCGGAGTGCTTTGTTGTGTTGCTTCGTTAACCAAACCACTTGCCTTTTTATATTTGCGCCCCACCATTATCACATGCAAACATTTGAACAGCTTTCTTCGCAGTTTACCGAATACTTTCAGCAGGACCATTTTCCGCAGGAGCCGGCCACCTTATACCAGCCCAACCGCTACTTTTTGCAACTGGGCGGAAAAAGGGTGCGGCCCGTTGGCTGCCTGATGGGCAACGAGCTGTTCGACAATATTGTGCCCGATGCCTGGAAAGTGGCAACGGCCATTGAGTTGTTCCACAATTTTACGCTGATTCACGACGACATTATGGACCGGGCGCCGCTGCGCCGCGGCATGCCCACCGTGCACCATAAATATGGCGAAAGCACGGCGCTGCTTGCCGGCGATGTAATGCTGGTGGCGGCTTACGAAAACCTCCGTAAAATTTCGCCAAACTTTTTGGTGCCCGTGTTGGGGTTGTTTAATAAAACAGCCCGCGAGGTGTGCGAAGGACAGCAACTGGATATGGATTTTGAGCAGCGCGACGATGTGACGCTTGAGGAATATGAACACATGATCAGCCTCAAAACTTCGGTGCTGATGGCTGGATCGCTGAAGTTAGGTGCCATACTGGGTGGCGCATCTAAACGCAACCAGGACCTGATTTACGAATTTGGCCGCAAAGTAGGCTTGGCCTTCCAAGTGCAGGACGATTACCTGGATGCTTTTGGCGACCCGGAAAAGTTTGGCAAACAGGTAGGCGGCGATATCAAGGCCAATAAAAAAACATTTTTGCTGATTCATGCGCTTCAAACAGCGGACAAGGGCCAGCGAGAATCGCTGCAGCACCTGATGCTGACCAACTCCGACAATAAAGTGGATGATGTGTTGCAACTGTTCCGGCAAACCGGTGTGGACCAATGGGCCCGCGAACTGCAGGACAATTATTTGCATCAGGCATTACAGCACCTCGAAGATATTGCCGTAACCTCGTCGCGTAAAGAGCCACTGCGCCAACTGGCGTTGTACTTAGTGCAGCGGGAGCATTAGTGATTTGGGTTGGAGATTATTTATTATTCATTACTGATTATTAGGTTCATCGCCGTATGCCTTTCGTAAAGGCAATAACAATAGTGAATAATTCAATAATCCAATAATTCTTTTAATCTCCCAACTGTCAACGATCAACTCCCAACTACTTCTCCCGCAGTTTTCAATCCATTGCATTATTTTGCCGCACTAAATTCTGCACTTAATGTCCTATTCCCTGTTCAGACGTAAGTCCATCGACAACCTCATGCACGAAAAAAAAGATGCGGAAACGCATTCGCATGAATCCCTGCGGCGGGTACTTACGGTAAGGGATCTTACATTTTTCGGCATTGCGGCAATCATCGGTGCCGGGTCGTTCAGCAGCCTGGGTGCAGCAGTATTCACCGGCGGACCCGGTGTTATTTTGCTGTTCATTATTTGCGGCATTGCCTGTGGTTTTACCGCCATGTGCTACGCCGAGTTTGCCAGCCGCATTCCTATTTCAGGCAGTGCTTACACGTATGCCTATGCATCGTTTGGCGAACTGTTTGCCTGGGTCATTGGCTGGGCGCTGATCATGGAATATTCCATCGGCAACATTTATGTGGCCTTTTCGTGGAGCGACTATTTTACCTCGCTGCTCGACCGCATTGGCTGGCATATTCCCGAATATTTTTCTACGTCTTATAAAGAAGCGCAACACGCAGTGGAAGCAGGTTCCGACCATCAGGAATCAATTTTAGCCTGGCAGAATGCACCACGCATCGGCGGCCTCCGCATGATCGTTGACCTGCCGGCCATTGCCATTGTTATGTTCATTACGTTCCTGGTTTATCGCGGTGTAAAAGAGTCGCGCAACTTTAGCAACGTGATGGTGATCCTGAAGCTTGCCGTCATTTTCCTGGTGATTGTTGTGGGTGCTTTTTACATTGATACGGCAAACTGGACGCCGGTAAACAACACCGGGGTTAAATCGTTCCTACCCAACGGCTTTGGCGGCATGATGCTGGCAGTGTCTGGTGTATTTTACGCTTATATTGGTTTTGATGCCGTGAGTGTGCTGGCAGAGGAAAGCAAAAACCCGCAACGCGACTTGCCACGCGGGATGATTTTTTCGCTGGTACTATGTACCATCATTTACATACTGCTTTCGCTGGTGCTGACCGGCGTGCTTGATTACCGCCGCTTTGAAGGTGTTGGCGATCCGCTGGCTTTTATTTTTGAAGCGAAAGGCGTTGCATGGATGCAGTTCCTGGTTTCGCTGGTGGCGGTCGTTGCCATGACCTCGGTACTGCTGGTTTTTCAAATGGGCCAGCCCCGCATCTGGATGAGCATCAGCCGCGATGGCCTGCTGCCGCCACGTTTTCAGCAGATCCACCACAAGTTTAAAACCCCTTCGTTTTCTACAATACTCACCGGCTTGTTGGTGGGCATACCGCTCCTGTTTACCGACAAAACATTTGTACTCGATTTTACTTCTATCGGAACCCTGTTTGCCTTTGTGCTGGTGTGCGGTGGTGTGTTGCTTATTCCGCGCAAGGAAAAAATACCCGGCCGGTTCAACATGCCTTTTGTCAATGCCAAATATGTTTTTCCGCCGGTGATCATTGGTGTGCTGATTTTGCTTGCACTGCTGACGCCGCAATATTTCACAGAAATGTTCAACGGTGATTTCAGCGACTACTCCGCTGCCACTGATGGCAAAACGCATATTTTCCCGACCGCAGCCACCAAGATCGCCACCATTATTTTTTGGGCGGTCAACATTATGCTCGCCATCATGTGCTTTTTCCGCGAACTGTCGTTGATCCCGGTTTTAGGATTGGTTACCTGTTTGTACCTGTTAACCGGCATGTCTGCTTCCAACTGGATGTGGTTTTTCATTTGGTTTGCCATTGGCCTGGTGGTGTATTTTATTTATGGTTACCGAAATAGCCATCTGCAACCAAAAGCCGTTGCCACACCGGATTAAACCTTTCCACATTTTTGCAATCCGACAAAGGAAGAGTTGAGCGTAGTTTTGACCCAACATGCCGCATTTTCTACAAAAAGGGGGCGGCATGAAAATGGAAAGTGTTGACGTGTGCCCGTCGCTCTATTTACCCTAAAGCATTCCCCAATGAAAAAATTGTTACTCGGCCTGATGGCAGTAGTGCTGGTGGCCACCAGTTGCTCTAAAGAAAACTCATTTGAACAGGAAACCGAAACAGCTTATTTCGTTCGTTTTAAAGTGGGCGGTACCGTTCGGGAATATACCGATGTAGTGCTGGCCACAACATCCACCGCAGGCGGCGTGTTTACCGTAACCATCCAAGGCCAGGCCGACCTTGCAGGAAACAACCCCGAAGGCATTGTGGTAACGGTGGCCGATGACGAGCCAGTGGTTGCCCAAACTTATAGCGAAGTGCCCGATAGCGATACGCCGGCCATGATGTTTCGCGATGATACCGGCAAAGAATTTTCCACGCTGTTTGCCACTACACAAACGGGACTGACCGTAAACCTTTCCCGCATCAACAGCGAATCGGTTCGGGGCAGTTTTTCCGGCAAAGCTTATAGCCTCGATGGCAACGAACTGGAAGTGACGGAAGGAACGTTTTTTGCAAAATTCCAGTAAGCGCTACCGACATAACTCAGCAAAGCAAGGCCTTCATTGATACATGGCCGACACATATAGGAACGCTTTAAGAAAATGCCCCGCTCCGGGGCATTTTTACGTATTATTTTTGCAGATTAAAGTAGAAGGCAAAACACATGAAGTTTCAGATCGGCGATAAGGTATTGGTGCTGCATTCCAACGAAGAAGGAGAGGTGATCGACATCATCAACAAGCAAATGGTGATGGTGGAAGTGCGGGGGGTAAAATTCCCGGCGTACATCGACCAGCTTGATTTTCCTTATTTCAAGCGGTTTTCCGAAAAGAAGATGTTTCCGCCCAAAAAGGAAAAAACCTACGTGGAAAACCTGCGCAAGGACAAAACGCCGCAACCCAAAGTTGTGGACGGCGTCTGGCTATCGTTTTTACCCGTAATGGACTCCGACGAATTTGGCGATGACGTAGTGGAGTTGCTCAAGTTGCACCTCATTAACCGCACCGAGCGGAGTTTCAATTTTGTATATAAGCTCCAATTTTTTGGCGATACCGAGTTTGAGCTGAAAGGCGACATTGCGCCACAGCAGGATTTTTACCTGCACGATATTCCGTTTGGCGACATGAGCGACAACCCAAATTTTGCCTTCGAGTTTTCATTGCCACAAGCCGAAAAAGGCCTGGCGCCTTTTTACGAAGCCAACTTGAAACTCAAAGGCAAACAGATATTCCAGCAGATTGCACAGATGCAGCAAAAAGGCGAGGCCAGTTTTAAATACCGCCTGTTTGAGCACTACCCGCAGGCCACGGCCGAAGAACCCGCCATGCTCGACCTGAGCTCGCTGGTGGCCAAAGGCGTAAAAGTGTACAACGCCAAGGAAGCCCGAAAACACCTGCCACCGGCCCGCTCCGTGGTGGACCTGCACATCGAAAAGCTGGAAGACAATTGGGAGCGCCTTTCCAACCCGGAGATCCTCGAGATCCAGCTCCGCGAGTTTGAAAAATGGTACGAACTGGCCGTGGCGCACCACCTGCCGCACCTCATCATGATCCATGGCGTAGGCACCGGCAAGCTGCGTGATGAGATCCACGACATGCTGCGCCTGAAACGCGAAGTGAAATCGTTTGTCAATCGCTACCACCCGGCGTATGGCTACGGCGCCACGGAAATCTATTTTTAAAAACGGAACGCCGAATTTTAAGCCTTTGGCTACGCAGGCCCGGGTTATCTTTGCGGCACTGCAAGCCGAGCTATCGAGTAACCTGTTGGTTATTAGGAAAGTCCGGACAGCGTAGGGCAGCGCATCCTGCTAACGGCAGGACCTTTGCCGCAGGGCAAAGCGAGCCAGTGCCACAGAAAATAACCGCCGGCCTAACCGCCGGTAAGGGTGAAAATGTGGGGTAAGAGCCCACGGCCTCATTTGGAGACAAATGGGGTGGGTAAACCTTGCGTGCTGAAATGCCATGTATAGGACCGGTTGGAAGCGGCCCGTTTCTGCAGCAGCTTTGGCTGTTCACGGTCCAGGGTAGGCAGATACAGGTGGCTGGCAACAGCCATCGCAGATAAATGATAGCATTCCGCCGCAACGCGGAACACAGAATCCGGCTTACTGGCTTGCAGTTTTTTCTTTGCCGTGAATTTGTTGGAAAAATATTCTTTCGTTGATCAAACAGCCATTCCCGTTGGAGTGGCTGTTTTTTTATGTAGCCAGCTCCAGTATTGCTGTTCAACTTTCGTTGCGTCGCACACTTCGGCGTTCGGTTTCGCTATCCGGCTTTTTTACGACTCTACTCGCTTCACCCTTTGCCCACCACCCACGCTTTTTGCCCCTGTCATCCTGAGCGCAGCGAAGGATCTGAGCCTGTACCAGCACAAGTTTCAAAGAAAAAGTAAGCCTGCTTTTTGCACAACAGATTTTGTCACTACAATACTCAGATGCTTCGCTGCGCTCAGCATGACAAAGGCAAGTGGCCGCTTTTTTAAAAAGAGTATTGATACGAAAGAAAAAAAGATCAAGCTATTTGCTCCGACTAGCGGATTAAGCATTTACCAACACCACAATCCAAACATCAACTTCCAGCTCACGGCAACACCGGGTATTTCGCCACCCAGCCCGCCAACTCCATCAGCCAGGCAATGCCCAGGTGCACCGCCAGCCCGCCCCAAATCGACCGGGTATGATACGATACAATGCCCAGCAACATGCCCCCAAAAAATGAAGACACACATTCACCCAGCGGCTTGCCAAAATGAATAACGCAGTAAATAACCGCCATCGGCAAAATGGCCTGCGCTTTGGCCCAGCGGGAAAAATAGATCACCAGGAAACCCCGAAAAAAAAGCTCGATGGTAAAAAAGTCGATGCCATATGCAGCTTCAAAAAGAAGAAGCTTCCAACCTTGCTGCACATCGCCCGGCGCCAGCATGTGTAATGCTTTTGGGTACACCCGCAAAAAATCGGGCTGCGTGGCTGCGGCTGCAATCAGCGGCACCATCAGTAGCAGCATAATAAAATAAGGCATCATACCCCGCGCCGGCGATTTTAAACCCATCACTGCGCCATCTTCACCAGCCCATCGTCTAATGAGCAGCAACATGCCCGTAACAATCGCAGCTTTTGCTGTGAAATAAAAAACCGCATTCCAGAATAGTTGTTGGGGTACCCGCTGGTACAGGTGAACCGGGGCGGTCATTTTCCATGCAAAAACCAGTGGCGCCAATAGCAGCACCGCCCAAAAGGAACGGCTCCATTGAATAACACCCGGCCGAAAGGCCCGGTACAAACCATAGGGCACTATAAGCACAACTAACAGCAATGCATACCAGCCAACAATAGGCAGCGGCTGCGGAAGGCGGTACAGTGCGCCATTAATACCCAGCGCATAGTTGCAATAGACCAGCACCGACAGCAACGCCATCGTAATAAGATGCACCGGCCAACAAACATCTTTTAAGTAACTGCTGATATATTTAAGGATCGCTTTCATTGCCGGTGGCGAATTTCGGCAAAAGCAACATCCGGCAATCGGCCGCAACAGCCGAATGACTATTTTTATTCAAACGTTTGTATGTCCTTAAAAAATTGGTGGATCGCTTCTTCGTTGCTGGTAGCATTTGCTGCCTGCACCGTTTCCAAACCCGGCGCAACCAGCCTCGATCATATTGCGCTGTATACACAAAACTTAAAAACGAGCACCCATTTTTACCAACATGTGCTGGGCCTCGACACCATACCCGAACCTTTTCATGATGGCAAGCATACCTGGTTTACGGTTGGCGGCGGTGCGGCACTGCACCTGATTGTAGGCCTGGGTGCGCCGGTAGCGCAGAATAAAAACACGCACCTCTGTTTTAGGAAAGCATCTTTGCAACCGCTCATTGAACGGCTGGTGGCAGCCGGCGTGCCTTACGAAGATTGGGCGGGCACACCATCCAGCATCACTACCCGCGTGGATGGTGTGCACCAGATTTATTTTAAAGACCCGGATGGGCATTGGATTGAGGTGAATGACGCCAGGAACCGGTGAACCGGTGATTTGTATGATTTGGAAGTATTAAAGGATTTGAGTTCTGTTTGTCGATGTCAATCTAATAACAGCAGTTGGGTTGAGATGTTGTCCATTTGCGACGATCTTGAATAAGATTGTTGTGATAAAAACATTTTAATAAAATTTACCAGCCCGCCAATTTGATAAAGCTGGAACTTGCATCCGCTAATCATGCGATCATTTCAAATCATACAAATCACCGGTTCCCATGGCTGAAGATCTATCAATAATTACCGGAAGCAAAGAAGAACAGTACGAAGGCCTGATGCCGCAAATAAAAGGTTTGCTGCAAGGCGAAGCGGATTTGGTGGCCAATATGGCCAACGTGGCAGCGGCTTTGAAAGAACAGTTCGGCTGGCTTTGGGTGGGCTTTTACCTCGTTAAAAACGGCGAGCTGGTATTGGGGCCGTTCCAGGGCCCGGTTGCCTGCACCCGTATTCGGAAAGGCCGCGGTGTTTGTGGCACGTCCTGGGCCGAAGCCCGCACCCTGATTGTACCCGATGTAGAACAGTTTCCCGGGCATATTGCGTGCAGCAGCTTGTCGCGTTCCGAAATAGTAGTGCCGCTGATGCGCAATAGCGAAGTGATCGGCGTGCTAGATGCCGATAGTGCCGACCTCGATACATTTAATGCAGCCGACCAGGCATACCTCGAGCAGATCGTTGCATTGGTGGTGGAAGGCAGTGCTATATGATCGGCGCTCGGTTTTCAAAAGCGTATTTGCCATTCATGCGCAACCGGGTTAACCCGGACCACGTGAAAGCATGGAACCTCAACCGGCGGCTGCAATGGGTTCGTTACATTTGTTTTCAAATTAACGATTGCAATGAACCCTATTAACAGACAGGTGCTTACCCTGGATGAATTCACCATCCAGCAGGTAAGACAAATTCCCAATGCCACCGGCGAGCTGAGTACACTGCTCCGCGATATTGGCCTTGCCGCAAAACGCATTAATGTTGAGGTAAACAAAGCCGGGCTGGTGGACATTTTAGGCGATGCCAATGCCACCAACGTGCAGGGCGAAGCCCAAAAAAAGCTCGACGTGTATGCCAATAACCAACTGATGGGTGTGCTGCGGCACGGCATCAGTTGTGCGGGCATAGCCTCCGAAGAACTCGACGACTTTGTGCCCTTCGAGGACGACATCAGCCGCAACTCCAAATACGTGGTGCTGTTCGATCCGCTGGACGGCAGTTCCAATATTGATGTAAACATTTCCATCGGTACCATTTTCGGCGTGTACCGCCGCGTTACAGAACAAGGCAGCCCCGTGTCCGAAGCCGATTTTTTACAACCCGGCTTGCGGCAGGTAGCGGCGGGCTACGTTATTTACGGCAGCAGCACCATGCTGGTGTATGCCACCCGCAGGGGTGTCAATGGTTTTACACTGGATCCGTCCATTGGTGAATTTTGCCTCAGCCATCCCAACATAACCTGCCCCCCAAAAGGAAAAATTTACTCGGTCAACCATGGCAATTTTTTCCAATACAGCGCTGGCGTGCAGCGCTACATCAACCGCCTGCAAAAAAAAGGAGAGCTGCCCACGCAGGAACCGTACACGCAACGCTACACCGGCAGCATGGTGGCCGACCTGCACCGCAACCTGGTTAAAGGCGGCATTTTTATGTACCCTGCCACTTTTCAAAACAGGGATGGTAAATTGCGCCTGATGTACGAATGCAACCCGTTTGCGTTTATTGTGGAAGTGGCCGGTGGCAAAGCAACCGACGGCCTGAACCGCATTTTAAATATTCAACCCACCAGCCTGCATCAGCGGTGCCCGCTGTTTATTGGCTCCGCCCAAATGATGGAGGAACTGGAAAATTGCCTGATGCCGGCAACCGCTACGCATGGATAAAAAAAAGATCATTTCAGTTGAACACCTGGTAAAGCACTACGGCGATTTTGTTGCTGTAAAAGACCTATCCTTCGATGTATATGAAGGAGAAATTTTTGGCCTGCTCGGTCCGAACGGTGCGGGTAAAAGCACAACGCTGGAAATCATTGAAACGCTGCGCGAAAAAACTTCAGGTATAGTAACAGTGGCGGGTTATGATTTGGATGCGCAACCGAATGAAATCAAAAAAATCATCGGCGTGCAGTTGCAAAGCAGTGGCTTTTACCCCGGGCTAAACCTGCTCGAGTTAATCGATCTTTTCTCGGGCTTGTATAACCGAAAAGTAGATCCCTGGCAATTGCTTGATACCGTTAACCTGCGCGATAAAGCAAAAGCCAAAGTAAAAGAGTTGAGCGGCGGGCAAAAGCAGCGGTTTTCCATTGCCACCACGCTGATCAACCAGCCGCGTATCGTTTTTTTAGATGAACCGACTACGGGCCTCGATCCGCAGGCACGCCGCAACCTGTGGGATCTTGTAAAAGGCATCCGGGCACAGGGCACCACGGTGATCATTACCACGCATTACATGGACGAAGCCGAATACCTTTGCGACCGGGTGGCTATTGTGGATTCGGGCACCATCATTGCCCTGGCCACACCCGACCAGTTGATCGACGAGTTGGTGGCCACTGGTTTTGAACGGCCCAAGGAAATGAAAACGGCCAATCTCGAAGACGTATTTATTCACTTAACCGGGCATTCGTTGCGCGAAGCCGAAATAAAAAAATCATGAGTTTATTTGATCGTTTACAAGGAGAACGCAGCAAAAAGCTGAACGAAGAAAAACAAAAAGGCGCCGATTTTCTGGCGCAAAACAAGGATAAAGAAGGTGTGGTAACGTTGCCCGAAGGCGTGCAATACAAAATGACCGTTGAAGGCACCGGCAATCAACCACAGGTAACCACGCAAATTGAAGCACACTACGCCGGTCGCCTGCTCGATGGTAAAGAGTTTGATTCGTCGTTCCGCCGCAACAAGCCGTTCCAGGCACGCATCAACCAGTTGATCAAAGGCTGGCAGTTGGTGTTGCCGCTGATGAAAGAAGGCGGCCGCGCCACCATTTGGGTGCCTTCTGATCTTGGTTATGGCGACAATGGCGTACCGGGCATTCCGGGCGGTGCCGTGCTGGAGTTTGAGATTGAATTGCTCCGAATTTTAAGCTAGTTGGTCCCTTTTAGTTTGTGGTTTGTAGTTGGTTGTTGATAATGGACGGTTGTTTGTTGTTAGCTTGCTGACGATAAATAAATCGAATTTTTTCCAACGTAAAAATGAACATTTACAAACCACAAACTTCCCACTTCAAACCACAGACTCCAAACTTGACGCATGACCGATCCTCGCTATCCCATCGGGTTGTTTCAGCCCAAGCCGTTTAGTGCTGCGCAAAAAGAAGAATGGGTTGCCGATATCCGTTTTTTGCCGAACGCCGTTGAGCATGCGCTCCACAATTTGGATGAGGCGCAGCTGCAAACTCCTTACCGCGATGGCGGCTGGACGGTACATCAACTGGTGCACCATGTTGCGGACAGCCACATGAATGCGTACATCCGCTTTAAGCTAGGTTATACCGAGCAGGCGCCAACCATCAAACCGTACGAAGAGCAGCTTTGGGCCGAAACCTCCGATGTAGCGCAGCTCCCGGTAAATATTTCCATCACCCTTTTGTTTGCGCTGCACCAGCGCTGGCATACGTTCCTGCTTTCCCTAACCGACGAGGACTGGCAAAAAACAGTATACCATCCGGGGCAACAAAAAGAGCTGACCCTTTGGGATTTACTGGGCAGCTACAGCTGGCATGGCCGCCACCATACGGCGCATATAACGGCCTTGCGTGAACGAAAAGGTTGGTGATGTTTTTCAGCAATTAATTAAGGACTTTTGCCGCTATGAAATGGAAAGTGCTGCACTCTGAATATTTGTTCAACCAGCCCTGGCTTACCGTTCGCAAGGACCATTGCCTGCTGCCCAACGGGAAAGAAATTCCTGCATTTTATGTAAATGAATATCCCGAGTGGGTGAATGTATTTGCCCTGACCGATGAAGGCAATGTAGTGATGGTAAAACAATACCGCCACGGCATCGAGCAGGTGAGCATCGAATTACCGGGAGGCGTAGCCGAAAAAGGCGAAGACCTGTTGGAGGCCTGCCAACGCGAATTGCTGGAAGAAACCGGTTACGAGTTTGAGCAATGGGAGTTTTTGGGTAAAGTATGTGCCAACCCCAGTACCACCAACAACTTCACACATTTTTACCTGGCAACCAAGGGCCGTAAAGTGGCCGCGCAAAACTTGGATGAGGAAGAAGATTTGGAAGTGTTGGAGCTGCCATTGGACGAAGTAAAACGCATGGCCCTTGAGAATGAGATTGTACAAAGCCTGCACACCAACGGGATATTTTATGCGCTGCTCCGGCTGAATAAAATGGGCTGATCGACGCTTCTTTAGTTTAAATAATAGCTAGGCTTAAATATTTTAACGCGGCGATGAACGAAACCGTTTACGGTCAACCTCGCCAACCAAAAATACAGATCCGCAAATCAGCACTAAATCATTGGAGCTTGCAACTTGCAGCGCCGCATCAATGGCTGTATTTACATCGGGGTATTCCTTTCCGGTCAAACCATTTTGCGCTGCCTTTGATTGCAGTTCTGCCGTAGGCAGGGCCCGTGGAATGGCGGCCTGTGTAAAATAATAGGCGGCACCCTTTGGCAGCAGTTGCAGCACCGCGCCGATGTCTTTGTCTTTAACCATGCCCAACACAAAATGCAGTTTGCCAAATCGGTGCTGACCAACATGGTGGAGCACCTGCTGCATGCCGGCCGCATTATGCGCCACCTCCAAAACCACTGCCGGAGCCGTTTGCAAAACCTCCCAACGGCCCATCAACCCGGTTAAGGTTTGCACCTGGGCAAGGCCCGACGCAATTTGGTCTTCCGATATTTTCCAACCACATTGCTGCAGTACCCGGATTGCCATCAACGCAGTTTGCACATTTTTTAATTGGTACATGCCGGGCAGATCGAGCTTTAGGTGCAGCGGTTCGGTGGCGTCTTTCTCGGCAAGTTCAACCTCGAGATGCGTAGGCGCTGAATTATATTCGACTACAGAAAAATGATCCGCGGCATAAAAGATCGCGGCATTATTTTCTTTCGCTGTTGCATCAAAAACAGGGTCGGTTTCTGCATGCCGTTCCCCGATGACAACCGGTACAATTTCTTTAATAATGCCCGCTTTTTCCGCAGCGATCTTTGATAGCGTGTCGCCTAGCAAATCGGTGTGATCAAAGCCAATATTGGTGATGACACTCACCTCTGGGAGAATCACATTGGTGCTGTCCAGCCTGCCGCCCAAACCGGTTTCAATAACGGCGATGTCCACATGTTCTTCGGCAAAATGCTGAAAGGCCATAGCCACGGTTAGCTCGAAAAAAGAAGGCTCCAGCCGGTCTATTTCTGGAATGATCCCGGCAACGAAATCTTCTACTTTCCGCTCCGGCATCATCTGCCCGTTGATGCGGATCCGTTCCCTAAAATCGTGGAGGTGCGGCGACGTATACAAGCCGGTTTTGTAGCCAGCCTGCTGCAGCACTGCTGCAAGCATATGGCTCACCGATCCTTTGCCGTTGGTGCCGGCCACATGAATGGTTTTAATTTTCCGCTCCGGGTTGCCTAAGTGGTCGCACAGCGCAATGGTATTGTGCAGGTCTTTTTTCATTGCAGCTGCGCCAATGCGGCTAAACAGCGGCAGGCGGGTGTACAAATACTGGAGCGTTTCGGGATAATTCATGCACCGCAAAAATAAAGCGGGGAGATTTCGTAATGCCGACTTTGGATTGAAGATTTACGATTGGGGTGCTCAAAAAGAGAAGGGCCGCAAACTGCGGCCCCTAAAATCGTCATTCCAAAATCGTCAATCGTAAATCCCGTTAACCTTTTACTTTAAAATTAAAGATCACCGTTCCTTTTTGGCCGCCATCGGATGTGCCCAGTTTTAACTGGAAGGCACGCCTGCGGGCAATATCAATAAGACTGCGGCTGCTGGTGGTGGAACCCCTTGGCTGAAAAGTAGCATTGGTCACTTTCCCGCTGGCATCGGCTTCCACATCCATAGCTATTTTCGCGTTTTCATTAAAATCATCTTCAAAGCTTTGGTCGGAGATCTGCAACACCCGAACACCAAAGTTTTTACGCGGCCCGTTGTAGTTGTTGCTGTTGGGGTCGCCGCCGGGTCGTCCCTGGTCGCCGGTACCGCCGGCAATGCCTTCGCTGCCGCCTTTTTGATAAGTATCAGCACCGTTGCCGCCATTGCCGGTACCCCCAACAGTGCGGCCCAACACTGCCCGTGGTTTGGGCGGGGCAGGCGTGGGGTTAACCACCGGTTCGGGATTTGAGACAGGTTTTGCCACCGGCTTGTTGTTTTCCGAAATCTGCGTAGCCTTCGGTGTGGTTACCGCCGGTTTGCTGATGGCAACTGCATCGTTATTCGGGCGGTCGTCCGTATCCACATCTTTTGCATCGTTGGTGGCCGTTTGCGTGGCTTGCGGTGGCGTGTACGCCGGTGCAGCCGCAGGTGCCGGCTCGCCGGGCAACAGTGGCTGGTCGGAACCAAAACCTTCATCGCCGCTACCCAAATTCACCTCCAGTTCCTCGGTAAGTATCGGAGGGTCAACAACGGGCAGGGGCCATTTTACCAGAAAAAAAAGCAACAGGAGGCCGCCTGCAACACCAAGGGTTACAAAACCCGCCTTGCGGTTTTTTTCTTTTTCAAAACTTGCCAGCATGATCGATAGATTCTGCATACAAATGTAACGGGTGTTTCCGATGTGGGCTAAACGAAACAAAAGTGGCACAAATTGCCCTGAATCGCCGCATCTCCATTTTGTTTTAACAAAGAAAATTACTTCATTAGTCCTTTGGCAAGTTTAAAAAGATCGCGGTTCATTGGATAGCAGCATTTGTTTTTAAAAGGCAATTTGTACTGCAGTAAATCCAAAGAAGCGTAATCGGACAAACATAACTGCAGCAAACCAAGCGAGACAGCCTTAAGTAAAAACATATGCCAAGGCTGGCAACCTTTTTTATATATAAACGTATCCTTGCTTAATTGAGCAACAATTACAAACCTTGAATATGAAATCAACTAGACTATTTTTCCGGAACTGGATGTTATTAGGTATGCTGGCACTGGGTACCAGCCTGAGCGGATGCTACAGCAACGAAAGCGACCTGGCCGACGGCACCATGTTGTTCCGCAGCACCGGGTCGGGTGCACAGGAGCGGCCAACCCCCGTTGTAACCGCAGCTTCCGGCTCCATGACGGGCCGCTACGAGCCGCAAACCCGGCGTTTTACCTACACTATATCCTGGAACCGTCTTACCGGCGATCCACTAATGATGCACTTTCATGGCCCGGCAACGCCAGAGTCTGTGGCACCACCAGTAGTGACCATCACGGGTTTCCCGGCCCGCACTTCTGGGTCAGTATCCCAAACTGTAACCCTTACTGAGGAGCAAGCGCAACAACTGATGAACCAGCAATGGTATTTTAATATCCACACACCTATGTATCCCGCCGGCGAAGTGCGGGGGCATGTAATGATGGGTAAATAAGCGCAGAAAGATTTTTTAAAATGGGCCGCGGCATTATGCCGCGGCCTTTTTGCTGTTGGCCAAAATTAGTCCCGCCATGATCAGCAGCCCGCTCCACAAATGGATGGTTTGTACCGGCTCGCCTAAAATGGCCACCGCCTCAAGCGTGCTAAACAGTGGAATGAGGTTGCCAAATACCGCCGTGCGGCCCGCACCTAGCCGACCAATCGCGAGGTTCCAGATCAAAAAGGCGATGACGGAGGCACCTAATCCTAAATAAAGGATCACGGCCGCCAAGCCCGGTGTCCACTGAACTGCAGGCTGCGTGCCTTTTTCCCAAATGTAAACGGGCAGGAGCATGAGTGTGCCCATCGCGAAAATGGTCCACAAGAAAGAAATGCTCTGCAGTTCTTTGGGTTTGCGCCGCACCAGGATGGTGTATACGGCAAAGGAAAAAGCGGCAGCCATCACCCACACATCGCCGGCAGCAAACCGAAAATGGCGCAATACCTCCCAACTGCCTTTGGAAAGCAGCAATACCACACCGGCAAAACTCAGCGCCATACCCGCCAGCCTGAGCGGTGCAATCCGTTCTTTTAAAAAGATAGCGGCCAGCAGTAGGGCAAAGAACGGGGAGGAAGTGGTGCCAATAAGTGCGAGGTTAATGGCGGGCGAATAATGGCCGGCCACATACACCAGCGTGTTGAACACGGCAATGCCGGTGAGGGCCGTCCAGAAAAGGTAGGGGAGTCTGGACTTGAGTTGTGGCCAATCCTGCCGCACTTTGGGCCATGCAATGGGCAATAAGAGCACCATTGCCGTGAGCCACCGGAAAAAACTCAGCGTTACCGGCGGCACCTGGTTTATGATGCCCCGCGCCACAATAAAATTGCCCGACCAGAGCAGTGCTGCAGCTACCGCAAATAAAATTCCCTTTCGTTGTTCCTGTGCCAGTGCGCTTGCCTGCATGTGGATGAGCGAATGATTTTAAATAAAAAAGCCGCACAACTTTTCAAATGGTGCGGCTCTTATTTTTTAGTGGGCAAAATCCCGATCATATTGTCCTTCAATGCGTTCCATCGGGGGATTGTAGTAGCCAAACTTGAGGTGCGGAAACTCTTCGCGGATCAATTCCATCAATTGCTTCACGCCTAAAATTTCACCGGTGTCCTGAACGCCGATTTTACCCAGGTACCAATCCGGGTCAATATTGAAATTGCGCCACTGGATCATGCGGAGATCGGTGTCAATGATCAGTTTGCGCAGCGCTTCATATTCGGCCACCGAATCGGTCATGCCCGGAAATACAAAATAATTGATGGAGGTCCAGCCGCCATAACTCCGCACCACTTTCAGGCTTTCAATAATGTCGTCAAAATCGTAGTTGTTGGGGCGGTAATAAGGCATGTAAATCTCCCGACGGGCCGAGTTGGTGCTTACGCGGATGGAATTCAGCCCAGCTTCGCACAGCAATTTCACCGCATCCGGTTTAGAACCGTTCGTGTTGATATTGATGCTGCCTTTGTCGGTATGCTTGCGAATTTCAATGATCGCGGCCCTGATCGTTTCCCACATCAGCAGTGGCTCGCCTTCGCAGCCCTGTCCAAAGCTTACTATCGGGAACGGCGCCGTTTCCAGGTGCGGAACGGTAAACTCCACAATTTCCTCCACCGAAGGTTTAAAAGTCAGGCGATCCTGAGTCGAAACAATATTTTCTTCCTCCGGCTGGAACGAAATACAGCCAATGCAGTTGGCATTACAAGCTGGCGATGCCGGCACCGGGCATTCCCAGCGGCCCATAAAAAAATTGCGGGCAGCGGGGCAGTGGTAGGTAAGCGCACAATTATTAGCCAGGTGGTTCACCAGCCGGTTGTGTGGGTATGCCTCGATCAAGCTGCTTACACCAGATTCAATTTTACCCGTATCAAAACCACCACATTCCTGGCGGATGTCATTTTCAATGCGAATGGCCGGAACGTAAAACTTATTGTCGAGCCAACCCGCAGCCGTGTAGCAAAACAGGGGCAGGGTAGGTGCATCAGGGGCCGTTTCGTAAGCGGCAATATAAAAACCGGTATGCGCCGGTGGCACAAAAGCCGCTACGGCCCATCCTTTCTGGCAAAGCCGCATTTCGCCGGTGCGTACATCAATGCCAATGCCGCGGCGGCCCGGCAGCTCGTACAATTGGCCACCCGCCGGCAGCTCAATCCACTCGTCTTCCGGGATGGGCAGGGCATCCCACCCACTGCGGCCAACCACATACAGGGAGGTGTCTTCAAAAATATTTCCCTTGCCATCGGAGTACATCAGGTAGGGCGATTGCTGTATTACCACGGTCATTGATTTATTGGTGAACGGCCGGCTGCCTTCCCAATCTGGTGGCGGCAAAAATCCTGCAGCTTTTCGGCTGCATCCGGGCTCAAAGGTTCTTTAAGTTCCAGCTGCAAAAATTTGTTGGCGGGTAGGTGCAGGGTCAAAAAGTCGGGGCGCAGCGTAACCGATTCAATTTGCTCCCAGTCCAGTTTTTTTACACCAAACCCGTTCGGAAACGAGAGTCCGTTAGTGCTAACCAGCACTTGAGGCTTTTGCAGCGCCACCCGGTCGGTAAAGGCAAGCATGGCCGACAGCGCCGCCCAAACCAAAACCGGTATCGCCTTGCCCCAATTTTCGGCCTGCACAAATGCAATGGCCAACGATAAAAAGGTAATCGCTTGGAGCAGTCGGATCCAAAAATTGGCCTTGCCCTTCGGGTCCAGCTTTTTTCGGAAAAAGCCATACACCAGCGATACCGCTGCCACAAAGTATAATGGGGCTAGGTCGGCCAGCCGGTCGTATTTCAATACAAGCACGGCGCTTTCTGAGTTAGCAATTAAAAAAAAGCCGGCAACAAGGTGCAACAACCCAATGGTTTTGCGCCTTTTGTCTAGGCCCGATAACTGAACAGGAATATAAAACATTTATCTGGGATTGCTGGAAACCAGCAGGTTGCACAATTTAAATAATACCCGGGCACCCACATTTGCATCCCATCCGGTTTCACCAATGCTTACTTCATTGAGGTCGAAACCAATGATTTGCCTGCCCGATTCCTTTACCTTTTTAAACAAATAGAATACCTGTTCGGTTTCAAAACCACCCTGTACCGGAGTACCGGTATTGGGGCAAAGTTTAGGGTCCAAGCCGTCGATATCAAACGAGATAAATACTTTTTGCGGCAGCTGGCTCACAATTTCTTCCACCACCTGGCGGAAAGTTTCCCCTTCATATTGACGTGTCCTGATGTCGCTGTCGTAGTACACCGAAATGCGGTCGCTGTTCTCCGCTACAAAATCAACCTCGCCACCCGAGTAGTCGCGGATGCCTACCTGCACTAGTTTTTTCAATTGCGGAATTTCCTTCAGGGCATTGTACATGATGCTGGCATGCGAGTACACAAAACCTTCGTAGGCTTCGCGTAGGTCGAGGTGTGCATCAATTTGCAGGATGCCGAAATCACCCCATTTTTCCGCAATGGCTTTGTAAAAACCCAGCGGTGAGCTGTGGTCGCCGCCCAGCAGGCCCACCAATTTGCCGGCATCGAGCAGCGCCTTGGTTTGCTGGTACACCCAATTATTGAGGAACACCGACCCTTCGTTCACATCTTTCAGGGTTTTGCACATAAACTGGTTGTCCTCAACCAGATCGCCTTTTGAAATATAGTCGATGTAGAGTTCGGCTTCTTTGCGCAGGTAGTCGCTTTTCAGCAGGATCTTTTTGTCCGATTCCCGCATGTAAAATCCTTCCTTCCAGCCATCGGGCACATCGGGGTCAAACAGGTCCACCTGGAGGCTGGCCTTGAAAATATGCTCGGAGGAACGAGAGGTGCCTGAGCCATAGCTAACCGTTACTTCCCAGGGCACTGGCAAAATCACCAGCCGTGCATCGGCTTCGGTAAACGGCAGTCCAAAGATATTGTTGTTGGGATTTCCGGCGCTGTCCGGGTCAAAATGAGAAAGGTCCATTCCTGCAAAATTTAAAGCGGTGCAAGTTAAGCCGCAATAACCAAATAGAAGGCTAAAAGAAAATGGTAACAAAAGCTTTCGGCATAATGATGCAGACGGTGGCGGTGTATTTAAAAAATGGAACGCGATAGATTTTATCAACCACGTGATAAAATGTTTAGAAATGGCGACGGTTATTTATATAAACGGAACGATATATCGCCAGCAATAAACGTGGTAAAGCAGCCGCCAGTGTGGATTTGGCGTAATCCGTCCAAACCCTGCCATAATAAACGAAAAGCAAATGGTTTCTAAAAAAAATCCAAAAGCGCCAAAACAGGTTTAAGTGGTTCCCTGCTGACAGATTTTTGACATAACTTCGCATGCAACTAAGGAAACAATGAAAAAAATTCATATTGTTCTGTTGATCCTGATCGTTGCCGGCATCTCCGGAATGTCCTTTTTTATAAAAGACCTCACCACCTACGAAACCTTTGAATCTGCCGCAGACAAGAAGGAGCAGTTTGTAGTAGTAAAGGTAAAACTGGACCAGTCGAAGCCCATCTATTACGACCAGCTGAAAGATCCGAACTACACTGAATTTTATGCCCTGGACCAAGATGGCAACAGCCGAAAAGTGGTGTATAAAAACGCCAAGCCCACCGACATTGAAAAAAGCGAAGGCATCGACCTGAACGGTTATATGCGCAACGACCATTTTGAATGCACCAAGCTGCAAATGAAATGTCCTTCCAAATACAAGGACAACCTCGAACAACAGCAAAAGGCACTGCCTTCTACTGCTGCATCAAGTACCACCGAATATAAATACTAAGCCCTGATGGATTTTGTAGGCGAACACTTGCTGCCCGGGAAGCTCGGGCATTTTTTGCTGCTACTTTCTTTGGTTTCATCCATAGCAGCGTCGTTTAGTTACATTAAAAGCGTACAGAGCCGCTCTCTTGCCGACGAAGGCCGCCAATGGAAAAAACTGGCCCGCATCTTTTTCATTACCGAGGCCCTGTCGGTGTTCATCGTCTTTGGGCTGCTGTACTACATTGTTCAGAACCACCTTTTTGAGTATAAATATGCCTGGCAGCACAGCAGTAAAACGCTGGAGCCCAAGTACCTCCTCGCGGCCATTTGGGAAGGGCAGGAGGGCAGCTTCCTGTTGTGGAGCATTTGGCATTGCGTGCTGGGCCTGATCGTGATCTGGAAGGAGCGGGAATGGGAAGCACCCGTGATGGCGGTGGTTTCTGCTGCGCAGGCCATCCTCGCCACCATGGTTGTGGGCATCACGTTATTTGGTGTAAAAATCGGCTCCAACCCGTTTGTGCTGCTGCGCAATACCATGGACGCCCCGATCTTTTCGCAACCCGATTACCTGTCGATGATCCAGGACGGTAACGACCTCAACCCGCTGCTGCAGAACTATTGGATGGTAATTCACCCGCCGGTGCTGTTCCTGGGTTTTGCGTCCACGCTTATTCCTTTTGGTTATGTGGTGGGCGGTCTTTGGAAAAAAGACTTTACCGGTTGGACCAAACCCGCATTGCCTTGGGCCCTGTTCTCGGGCGGCGCCCTTAGTCTGGGCATTATGATGGGTGCGGCATGGGCTTACGAGTCGCTGACCTTTGGTGGCTACTGGGCTTGGGATCCGGTGGAAAATGCATCGCTGGTGCCCTGGCTGGTACTGGTGGGCGGCATCCACTCGCTGCTCATCTTCCGGCATACCGGTAATGCGTTGCGTACCACTAGCCTGTTTTTTATCCTGTCGTTTTTGCTGGTGCTGTACAGCACTTACCTTACCCGCAGCGGCGATCTTCAGGATACTTCGGTACACGCCTTCACCGGCGAAGGCATTACCCGTGCCCACCTGCAGGTATTCCTTTTTTCTTTTGCAGTGCCCTCCCTGTTTATATTTTTCCGCAGGTACAAATCCATTCCATTCATTGCAAAGGAGGAAGAAGCTTCTTCCCGCGAATTCTGGATGTTTGTAGGCTCGCTGGTACTGTTCCTCTCCGGTTTGTCCATCATCCTGATGACCTCGGTTCCGGTGATCAATAACATTGCTTCGTTTTTCATCAGCGACTCCAAGCTGTTTACGCCGCTGGCTTTTGGCGAAGACACGGCATTTGCCTACAACCGTATTCAGGTGTTTGTTGCCATCATCATCGGCCTGCTCACTGGTTTTGGAATGTATTTGAAGTATCGTCAGACCGGTAAGGAATCCCTACGCAAGATTTGGCTTCCGGCCATCGTATCAGTGGTGATTGGCGGGCTGATCATTTGGCTGGGCGATGTCAATTATTCGGAAAAAGGTGCGGGCTACCTGGCAGCTGTTTGGCTGGCCCTGATTGCTGCCGTGTACGCCGCTGTTGCCAACGCCGCTTATATCTGGACTGGCATGAAAGGCAGCATGCGCCGTTCCGGTGGCGCCATTGCCCACCTGGGTTTTGCGCTGATGCTGGTGGGTATTCTTATTTCTTCGGCTAAAAAAGAAGTGTTGTCGTACAACACCAGCGGCATCTTCATCAATTTTGGCGAAGGCAGTAAGGAGCAGGCCGGCGAAAACCTGACGCTGGTAAAAGGCATGCGCAACGACATGGGGAAATATTGGGTAACCTACGAAGAGGAATCAGCGCACCCCGAAAAACCCCTTTGGTATTACCACCTGCGTTTTGAGTATAAAAAAGACTCGACCAAGGACTTTGTATTGAAGCCAAATGCATTTGTCAACTATAAAGGCAACGAAGGCCTGATGGCCAACCCCGATTCAAAGCATTATTGGGATCATGATGTATTTACCTACATCACCTCGCTGCCCGACCCGGAAAAAAACAAAGACACCTCCACATTCCTGCCTAAAAAAATGCGGGTAGGCGATACGGCGTTTTACTCGAAAGGTTTTGCGGTGCTGCAAAACCTCGAAAACCACCGCGATATCCCCGGCGCCAACTTTACGCCGCAGGATAGCGTAACACTGGCCACGCTGAAAGTTTTTGCAAAAACAGGATCGGAATACACGGCCAAGCCCGTGCTGATCAACAAGGGCGGCGCGGTGCTGGCCGAGCCGGACACCATCACTGCAGAAAGCCTGGTGCTGCAATTGCAGAAAATGGAAGGCAACAAAGCCACGGTTGGTTTTAAAGAATCCAGCTCGGTAATGCAATATGTAACTTTAAAGGCGTACAAGTTCCCGTTCATTAACCTGCTTTGGCTCGGTACCATCATGATGGTGATTGGTTTCTGGATCGCTATGATGCGCCGGATCGAGACGAACAAGGTTTCGCTAAAGAAAATTTAATCTTTAACAATACAGCTATTTTAGAGGTTCGGGTGTCATTAATGCATCCGAACCTTTGTATTTTTAAAAGGATATGTTCCGTACAGTTTTTTTGCTTTTACTGCTGCTTACCGGAGGATCTGCCCTGGCTCAGGTGCCCGATTCCATTGCGCGGAAATGGGGCCCCAACGACACCATGACGGTGGTGGCCATCATTTACGGCGGTGAAAGCATGCCGTATAAAGAACTGGAAAATGTATACGTATCGAACCTCAGCGGCGAGGCACTGGCGCAGGCCATCCAGAAATACAACCGGCTGCGCAATGCGGTGTATGTTACTTACCCTTATGCCCGGGTGGCCGGCGTGACGCTCAACGAGGTGGCTTACCGACTGCAATATGTCAAGGGCAAAAGCGAACGCCGGAAAGTCATCAAAAGCAAGGAAGAGGAGCTGCGCAAACAATTTGCTGACCCGCTTACCAACCTTTCGGTGTACCAGGGCCGGGTGCTGATGAAACTGATCAACCGGCAAACCGGCAACAACTGCTACGAAATAATTAAAGAATACCGCGGCGGCCTGAATGCACGGCTATACCAGACCGTGGCATTTTTCTTCGGCTCCTCACTCAAACAAGATTACGACGCACAGCAAGACGCCACCGACCGGCAGATTGAAGCCATTGTGCGGGAAATTGACGGCGTTTGGTACAACAACCCGTTCCGGCCGGGAATAAGACAGTAGGGATTTACGATTTTGGATTGACGATTTACGATGGAGGGCTACACAATCGTCAATCCGAAATCATATAATCGTCCTAACGTTGACGCTGCTCAGTTTGCCGATGCGGCATTTAACTTATCTTGCGCCACTATTAATCACCAACAGCACGGGTCCGTAAAAAGCCGGATTTGTTATTACGCATGAAGCTGGACATCTTAGCCATTGGCGCCCACCCCGATGACGTGGAACTAGGCTGCTCGGGCATTCTCATCAAAGAACGGAAGAAAGGAAAAAAGGTAGGCATTATCGACCTGACGGAAGGTGAATTGGGCACCCGCGGTACCGTGGAAACCCGCTACGCCGAAGCCGCCGAAGCTGGCCGCATTATTGGCGTTTCGGCCCGGGCAAACCTGCAGATGCGGGACGGCTTTTTTCAAAACGACGAGGCGCATCAATTAAAACTGATTGCTGCCCTGCGTACCTACAAGCCTGAAATTGTGATTGGTAATATCCTGGAAGACCGCCACCCCGATCACGGCCGGGCCGGCCACCTGATTTACGATTCCTGTTTTTTATCGGGTTTGCGCCAGGTAAAAACCTGGGACGCCGATGGCGACGAGCAGGAGCACTGGCGGCCAAAGTATTTGTTGCATTATATCCAGGACCGGTTTTACGAGCCCGATGTAATTGTGGACATTTCGGATGAGTGGGAGGAAAAACTCCAATCGATTGTAGCCTACACCACGCAGTTCAACAGCGCTGCAGGCGATGGCCCGCAAACTTATATTTCCAGCCCAGAATTTTTAGACGCAATTACTGCCCGGGCCCGACTTTTGGGCAAGCGGATTGGCGTGAAATATGCTGAGGGTTTTCTTTCCAAAAAAAATATCGGCATCCACAGCCTGGATGCGCTGGTGCTGCAGGAAACCTAAAGCACCCAAATAACCATTGTATTTCGTTCATTGTTAATTGTTATCGCACATGTCCACTCCCAAATTTGCAACGCCGCCGCCACCTTCATTCCACGCCGAACTAAAAGCGCGGATCAACAACTATTTTAAGGAAACCGGTAAAAAACCCACGGGCAATGCCGTGTTGTACTCCAAGGCCATTATCCTGATGGTGGCTTTTATTTCGCTGTACGTTCACCTGGTGTTTTTTACACCGGTTGTTTGGGTGGCTATTTTGGAATGCGTGCTGTTGGGTTGCGTGGTTTCGGCTATCGGCTTCAACATCATGCACGACGGCGGCCACGGTTCGTTCAGCACCAACAAAGTGCTCAACGAGGTAGCTGCTTTTTCGCTGGAAGTATTGGGCGGTTCTTCGTTTATGTGGAACATGAAACACAATGTGATCCACCACGCTTACACCAATATTGATGGCGTGGACGACGACATCGACATCCAGCCTTGGATGCGCATGAGCACCACGCAGCCCAAATACAAATTGCACAGATACCAGCATATTTATTTCTGGATACTGTATGCGTTGTTGTACATCCTTTGGGTGTTTGTGATGGATTTCCAGAAATACTTCAAAGCCCGCATCGGTGCCATGCCGCTGAAAAAAATGACGGCCTGGGATCACGTTGTGTTTTGGTCGTTCAAGGTATTTTACCTGTTCCTGTTTGTGGTGCTGCCCATTTACACCGTTGGTTTTGTAAGCTGGCTGGTAGGGTACCTCATTTTTGGGATCGTTACCGGGTTGGTTATTTCCATTGTGTTCCAACTGGCACATACCGTTGAGCATACGCATTTTCCCATGCCCAATGAAGACACCGGTAAAATGGAAGACGAGTGGGCCATTCACCAATTAAAAACTACTGCCAATTTTGCCCCGCGGAACAAAGTGATTTCCTGGTTTGTGGGCGGGCTCAATTTCCAGGTGGAACACCACCTGTTTCCAAAAATCTCGCATGTGCATTACCCGCACATCAGCCGCATCATCAAGCAAACCTGTATGGAGTTTGGTGTGCCTTATATCGAGTATCCCAAAATGCGCCATGCGGTTGCATCGCATGTGGCGTTTTTAAAAGAAATGGGCAGAAAATAAAAAAAATGCCACACGAAAAAGGAGCGATGAAATATCGCTCCTTTTTTTATGGAGTAACCCCAAAAGGGTTTATTGAAAACTAATGGTTAAATGGACGCCTAAGCAGAGCTTAGATGATGTCCATGGCTTTTACAAAAAACAGCGTAACAAAAGGAATGATCAGCGTAAGCCAGGGCCAGTTGGTGAAAATGGCAAAAAGCAGTGCAGCTGTGGAAATAAAAAACAACAGCCAGTATGTTCCTTTCGACTTTTTTGTGCTTCCATGTCTTGATCAAATTTAGCGCAAAAATAGGGGAGGCAAGCCTACCGAACAAAAATGCCTTGAATCTGCACAACATCAGCACAAACTTGAAACAAACCGCTTATTTTCGCTAAATGTGTAATTGATACACAACCTGCCCGTTGCTTGCCATTTGCCTTTGCCCGGGATGGGCCCGGTTTTTTATGGGTCGAGAACCGGTTGGCGAAATGTGCGGACGTTTTAAAAAAACGCCACGTCATTTTTCAAACTGGTTATAGGCAAAATAAATCACCGGCAGGTACAAGCTAAACCGGAACAATTCAAAAGAGAAAAGATGAGAATTGATTTTTACATTCGTTACCGCACCCATTTTGGACAAAACCTGTTCATCGAAGGTAATCTTCCCCAACTGGGCGATGGCGTTCCAGAAGCCCGAATGCCCATGCAGTTTTTGAACGAAGACTGGTGGCAGGCTTCCATCGAGGTGGACGAAAACGAATACCGGTCGGTTCATTACCAATATGTTTTTATCGACGAGCACGGCCAGCAGGTAAATGACGGCGAAGGCGAACGCATCCTTTCGTTCAAGAATTTTTCCGGCCATGTTACGGTCTATGATGCCTGGGTTTTTTCGGGCAGCCCCGAATTGTCTTTTTATACGGCACCTTTCCGCAACATCTTTTTGCCGCAGGTCAAAAACCCGAAGGTGAAGGAGCCCAAAACATTCACGCATTTGTTCCGCATCAAAGCTCCGCTGCTCGCCAACGGCGAAGTGCCCTGCCTGCTGGGCAGCTGCGATGCGCTGGCCAACTGGAACACCGAAGAGCCGGTGCTGATGTCCCGCCACGGCGACTGGTGGGAAGCAAAGGCCGACCTGTCGGACGAAGCTGGCCCCATTGCTTATAAATACGGCATTTACAACCACAAGGAAGAGGCTTTTGTTCGCTTTGAAGAAGACAGCAACCGCCTCTTTAATGCCGATCACCTGCCCGGCCGCCAGGTAGTGTTGCAGGATGGGTTTATCCGCGTCCGCGCCAACAAATGGAAAGGTGCCGGCGTTGCCATTCCGGTGTTTAGCCTGCGCAGTCAAAATTCCATGGGCATCGGCGAATTTACCGACATCAAATTGCTGGCAGATTGGGCTTCAGAAGTGGGCCTGAAGATCATTCAACTACTGCCCATCAACGATACCAATGCCACGTTTACAGCAAAAGATTCTTACCCCTATGCCGCTATTTCGGCTTTCGCGCTGCACCCGGTGTACATCAACCTGTCAAAAGTTGGGGGTAAAAAAAGCGCTGCGCTGGTAAAGGATTTGGGCAAAACGCAGAAAGAACTGAACAGCCTGGCCGCGGTGGATTACGAAGCGGTTATTAAATTAAAACTCGACACGCTGCGCCAGTTGTACGAACTGGACGGCGGTACTTTCCGCGAGGAAAAAGAATACGAAACATTTTTCCTTAACAACAGTCACTGGCTGATGCCTTATGCCGCATTCTCTTACCTGCGCGACAAATGGGGCACACCGGATTTTAGCAAATGGAAATCGCACCAAGTGTTTGACCAGACGGAAATTGAAAAGCTATGCCTGCCCAAATCGAAAACATTTAAGGCCATTGCGTTCTGGTATTTTGTGCAATACCACTTGCACCTGCAGTTGCTGGATGCGGTGCAATACACGCATAAAAAAGGCATTGCTGTAAAAGGCGATATTCCCATTGGCATTTACCGCTATGGCGTGGATGCATGGACGGCGCCGCAATTGTACAATATGGACCAGCAGGCCGGCGCACCGCCTGATGATTTTGCGGTGAGTGGCCAGAACTGGGGCTTCCCTACCTACAACTGGCAGCGCATGCAGGAAGATGGTTTTTCCTGGTGGCGCCAGCGGTTCGAGCAAATGAGCTATTATTTCGATGCCTTCCGCATCGACCACATACTTGGATTTTTCCGGATCTGGAGCATACCCACCCATGCGGTGGAAGGTTTGCTCGGTGTGTTTGTGCCGGCATTGCCAATTTCCGTGGCCGAGTTTGGCGAGCGGGGCATTTGGTTTGACGCCGACCGTTGTTGCAAACCTTATATTACCGACTGGGTGCTGGAAAAGGTTTTTGGCTACCATGCCGATGCTGTGCGGAGCCAGTTTTTGTACCAGGATGACCATGGTGCTTACCACATGCAGGAGGCGTACAATACGCAGCAAAAAGTAGCGGCTCATTTTGCGCAATTGCCGGCCAACAGCGATAACGATGCCATCAAATTGGGTTTGTTCCAATTGATTGCCAACGTGCTGCTTTTAGAACATCCAGGTTCGGGGGGACAGGCATTTCATTTCCGCATTTCGATGGACCAAACGCTGTCGTTCCAGGCACTGGACGAACACCTGAAAGGCCGACTGCACGAGTTATACATCGATTATTTCTTCCGCCGCCAGGACGCTTTCTGGAAGGAAGAAGCCATGAAAAAGCTGCCGGCGCTAAAGGCCGCTACCAAGATGCTTATTTGCGGCGAAGATTTGGGCATGGTGCCGCATTCGGTGCCACAGGTAATGCAGCAACTAGGCATATTAAGCCTTGAAATTCAGCGGATGCCCAAAGACATTACCCGCGAATTTTTTCACCCGAAAGATGCGCCTTACCTGTCGGTGATCACACCATCGACCCACGATATGAGCACCATCCGCGGCTGGTGGGAAGAGTCAAGGGAAAAAACACAGCATTTTTACAACAGCGTGCTGGAAGCCTGGGGGCAGGCGCCGTACTATTGCGAGCCCTGGGTGGTGCGGGCCATTTTGCTGCAGCATCTTTTTTCGCCGGCCATGTGGAGCATCTTCCAACTGCAGGACTTGCTGGGCATGAGCGAATCCTTGCGCCGCCAAGATCCGCATGAGGAGCGCATCAACAACCCCGCCGACCCGAATCATTACTGGAATTACCGCATGCACCTGACCCTTGAACAATTAGGCAAGGAAAAGGGTTATAACAACGAACTGCGCAGCTACATACACAACAGCGGCCGCGCATAAAAGCCTATAGGTTCACATGAGAGAAAAAGAGGCCGCCCCGAAAGGGGCGGTTTTTAATTTTATTGAGGCCGGAGTGCAACTCCCAATGCCAATCGCAAGGGCATTGGGCTATTTTTGCACTGGTTTTAAAATCGGTTGACCACTACCCGCATACATGAAGCTTTACTTTGAGTCGCACCAGTTGCCGTTTCGCCACCCGTTCACCATTTCCAAAGGCACCAAAACGCACCAGCCCACCATGGCTGTGCGGCTCGATCATTTGGGCTGGTCGGGGTATGGCGAGGCGCCGGCCATTGCCTATTACAACATTACAGTGGAGCGGATGGAGCTGGAGCTGCAGCGCAAAAAGCTGTTTGTTGAAAAATTTGCTTTTACCGAACCGGAGCGCTACTGGCATTACCTGCATCACCTAATGCCGGTAAACCCGTTTTTGGTGGCTGCGCTGGATACTGCCGGTTGGGACCTTTTTGGGCAAATGAAAGGGCAGCCGCTGAGCAGCCTTTGGCAAATACCGGCTTTGCCGCAATTGCCGCAAACCAGCTACACCATTGGCATTGATACGCCGGAAAAAATGGTGGGAAAAATTGAGGAAAAGCCTTGGCCGGTGTACAAAATAAAACTGGGTACCGATAACGACCTCGCTATTATGGAAGCGGTTCGGGCCAGCACCGATGCACGGCTGCGTGTAGATGCAAATGCGGCATGGACGGCAGGCGAAGCTTTGGAAAAAATAAAAGTGCTGGCACAAATGGGCGTGGAGCTGGTGGAGCAGCCGCTGGCAAAAGACGACTGGGAAGGCAGCCGCATGCTGCGTGCCGAATCGCCGCTGCCCATTTTTGCCGATGAAAGTTGTGTGGGCGAAAAAGACGTGGAAACCTGTACGCCCCATTTTCACGGAATCAACATCAAGCTGACCAAATGCAGCGGTATTACCCCGGCATTGCGGATGATTGAAGCTGCAAGAAATTTAGGCCTGCAGGTGATGTTGGGCAGCATGAACGAAAGCACCATTGGCACAGCAGCATTGGCGCACCTGGCGCCGCTGGTCGATTTTCTGGATGCGGACGGCCCGCTGCTGCTGGCCGAAGATCTGGCCGAAGGCCTGCAATTCAAAGATGGTTTTGTTACGCCTTCAGATGCACCGGGACTGGGTTTGAGGGGATGCCGTTTTTAAATGTGTGCACCTCTTTTTTGCAGCAGTTTATTGTAGCGACACGGCCGCTAATACTGCCGGGCTATACGATGGCAGGTGTTTTTACGTTTTAGCCTTAGTGGCCACACAACAAACTGTGCAGACGGCCCAAAATTTGCTTTAGGCTTAAAAATAGATTATGAAAGGGCTTGGATTGATCCTCATTTTGTTGGTGGCTTTTTTTAACGGTCATGCACAGTGGCAAATTGGTGTGGCCGGTGGCATATCTCAATATCGCGGCGACCTCATTGATCGCTTTTATACCCACCAGATGTCGAAACCCGCATTTGGCTTGCATGTAAAATATGAGGTGACTCCAAGATTGTTGTTGCGTGCAGCATTCAATGCAGGCAAGCTTGTTGGTGCCGATAGCCTCATGAAAAAAGAAAGCCTGCGCTTTCGAAACCTGAGCTTTCAATCGAAGATCACAGAATTCAGTGCGGTGGCCGAACTGCATGCATTCAGGCTCGATGAAAAGCGCTGGTCCCCATACCTGTTTGGTGGCATTGCCGTATTTCATTACGATCCTTACACGTTTGATACAACCGGCCGCAAAATATTTTTACAACCACTGGGCACCGAAGGTCAGGGCATCCCCGGTTACCCCGAACGTTCGTTGTACAGCCGCACACAACTGGCATTGCCTTTTGGCGGCGGTATTCGTTTTGATGTGTCGGACCGCATCACATTGGGAGCCGAGCTTGGTTTTAGGAAACTGTTTACCGATTACCTCGATGATGTAAGCACCAACTACGCCGATGCGCAGGACCTGTTGCTAGCACGTGGCCCCGATGCAGTATCGGTGGCTTACCGTGCCGATGAAGTGCCGGGCGGGTTTACCAATTATCCCGAAAAAGGCTCGCAACGCGGCGGTGCCAACGTTAATGATATTTACTACATGGCGCAACTGCAGCTTACTTACCGGTTCGGTGCCGGTGGCTTTTTCAAAGGCGGCAATGGTGGTGGCAGCCGCAAAGGCCGCTATGGCTGTCCGCCGAACCCGATGTAAACAAAGATCGATTTAAATAAAAGGCGTGACTGCATTCTGCAATCACGCCTTTTTTATGTGCGGCTTTAATGTCCTTGAATTGGTGTATAAAAATTGCTGCGTCGAGCTTACAAATCCACCAAAGCACTAAATCCAAGTGTATTTGTCTTGCTCCGCTCAATACCCTTTTTAAAATAAACGCCGACGGTAACGCCTTGCCCTTTGAAAATTTCCTGCGGCGGCGCTAACCGAAACCCGGCCCTGATTATCGGGCCATAAGTAGCGCCACTAAAATCAGAGGTTTCGCTTGCCTGGATGATTGTTTTGTGGTATCCAAAGCCGGCGCCAAAATGTGCGCCATACATCGATCCGTTATCGGGTGCTGATTTGGCACCAATGTTATAATCCACCACCATCGGCACATCGTACGAAAAGAAAATACCTGCGTCGTTTCCGTTCAGGTCCGATGAAAGGCCAACACCTAAACCTAACGGTGTGCCGATGGAAACCGAATTATTTTCTACTGAAGCGACAATGAATCTTGGGAAATAAGAAAACGCCGTTTGGATCATTGAAAACTCCGATTTTTTTCCGTCGAGAAGCGCAATGTTGCCGCCGTAGCTGTGCATGAGGTTTTGGGAAAATGCAGCGGTGGTGGCGCCGACAAAAAAAGTTGCCAACAAAATTCTTTTAAGCATGTTGTTTTGGTTGTGCAGTTATTATTGAAATAATTGACGGCACAAAAATAGACAAAATGGAACAAGCCCATCAATAAGGCGTTTTTTGTCAAGGCATTAGTATTTGAAATGACCCGCGTCAGGCACAGTTTGTTTTGACGCTGTACCTTTGCCCCCAATCATTATGGCGTATAAAAATCAAAAAGAATTCATTGATGCCCTGGAGCGGGCCGGTGAGTTGGTCCGTATCAGGGAATACGTAGACCCAAAACTAGAGATTGCAGAAATTACCGACCGCGTTTCTAAAATGCCCGGTGGCGGCAAGGCTTTGCTTTTTGAAAATACCGGCTATGCATTTCCGGTGCTGATGAATGCCTATGGCTCGGAGCGCCGGGTATGTATGGCTTTGGATGTAGCCGAGTTGGATGATGTGGCCCGCGAAATCGAAGGCCTGTTTCACATGCTTTCTGCACCGAAAGAAGGCATTTTGGATAAATTAAAAATGCTACCCGAGTTGGGCAAATTTGCCTCCTGGATGCCCAAGGTACGCAGCGGCCGTGGCGAATGCCAGCAGGTGGTACTCACCGGCGATGCGGCAGACATCACTAAACTCCCGGTTATTACTTGTTGGCCAAAAGACGGCGGCCCGTTTGTAACCCTGCCCGTAATCCATACAAAAGAGCCGAACAGTGGTGCCCGCAACGTGGGCATGTACCGCATGCAGGTGTTTGGCCCGCAGCTTACCGGTATGCACTGGCACAAACACAAAGTGTCGGCCAAGCATTTTGGCGAGTATAAAAAATTGGGTAAACGGATGCCGGTAGCAGTGGCCCTCGGCGGCGACCCGGCATATGCATATAGCGCTACTGCGCCACTCCCCGAAAACGTAGACGAATACATGCTGGCGGGTTTCCTCCGCAAGAAGAAAGTGGAGTTGGTAAAATGCATCACGCAGCCCGATATTGAAGTGCCTGCCGATGCAGATTTTATTATTGAGGGCTATGTCGATCCCGCCGACGAACTGATTTGGGAAGGCCCGTTTGGCGATCATACCGGCTATTATTCGCTGCCCGACTTTTATCCGCGTTTTCACATTACTGCGATCACGCACCGCAAAGATGCCGTGTACCCAGCCACCATCGTGGGCATTCCGCCGCAGGAAGATGCATGGCTCATTAAAGCCTCCGAACGCATTTTCCTGGCGCCCATGAAAATGACCATGGTGCCCGAAATTGTAGACATGGACATGCCCGTTGAAGGCGTGGCCCACAACCTGGTGATTGCACAAATTGATAAAAGCTATGCGGGTCAGGGTCAAAAAGTGATGAATGCCATGTGGGGCGCCGGACAGATGATGTTCAATAAAATTTTGGTGGTAGCCGATAAGGGCGTGAAGATCCAGGACTACGAAGCGCTGGCGCAATACGTATTCAAACACCTGAACCCGGCTACAGATATTTCCATAGCACAGGGCCCGATGGACGTGCTGGACCACAGCTGCAGCAAACTAGGTTTTGGTGGTAAAATGGGCATCGATGGCACTGCCAAATCCGACGAAGAAATAGCTGATGATGCAATGGTTGCAGAAGATGGTAACTGGGATATGAGTTTCCTGAACGCTTTTCCGGAAATCACCAATGTCAACGCCTCATTGTTGCCCAAAGGCATTCCAGTGCTGGTAGTGGCAGTTGAAAAAACCAAACGCAACCAGGTGCGTGACCTGCACGATGCTATTTGCAGCCATGCAGCAGCAGAGAGTGTGAAGATGATTTTGTACGTGGAGCACACGGTCGATCCGCAGGATTTGGGTGTAGCGCTCTGGCGTTTTTGCAACAATATGGACCCTCGCCGCGACTATAACCTGGTGCAGCGCCCTTCGGAAACACAGCCTGGGAAAACCTTTGCCTGCATGGGGCTGGACGGCACCCGCAAAACAAAAGAGCTGGATAATTTTCAACGCGATTGGCCCAATATCATCGTAGCTGGCGACGCAACCATTGCATCGGTAGATGAAAAATGGAACAAGCTTGGATTGGGTGCATTTGTGCCCTCACCATCCCTGAAATTCAAACACCAGATTTATGGTGAAGAGGCCGTGGTGCAATAAGCATGGCCTGAATATTTTGTGATATAAATGGGTCGGTTTGCAGCGGGCCCATTTGTTCTTTTTCAGTAAATTACTGGGTATTACATTTTTGCAATTTTTACTTTAATCAAAACGAAAACCTCGATAATGAAAAAGTTTTGCATGGGTTTGCTGGTGATGCTGGGGCTTACGGCCGGTGCGCAAAACAGCAATACGCAAACCCTATTGTGGCGGGTTAGTGGCAATGGGCTGGCCAGCCCATCGTATGTGTTTGGTACCATTCACATGATCTGCGCCGACGACATACAATTAAGCGACAGCCTAGTGAGTGCCATTGGCCGCAGCAGCCAGGTGTACCTGGAGCTGGACATGGACAACCTGTTTGAAATGATGGGCGCCATGCGCAAAATGAAAATGCGCGGCGATACCACGCTTGCCGACCTGCTTTCGGAAGAAGACTATGCAAGTGTAAAAGAGTTTTTTAAGAACAACAAAAGCCCCATCCCGTTTTCGATGCTCGAAACATTCAAGCCGATGCTGGCTGCCAGTACGCTGATGGAATCGGCGTTGACTTGCAGCAACGCCATTGCTATGGAGCAACTGGTAATGAAAGAGGCCAAGAAGAACCGCAAGGATGTGAAAGGCTTGGAGTCGATGGCCTATCAATTGAGCATTTTCGACAGCATTCCGTACAAGCTGCAGGCAGAGCAACTGGCGGCCTATGTAAAGAAAAACCACACGCCGGTGGAAACGCAAAAGGAGTTTGCAGAATTGGCCAAAGCATACCGCATGCAGGACCTGAAAAAAATGGAACAACTGACCGTTGAAGAAGATATGGGCATGTCGCACTTTACCGACCTGCTACTGTACAACCGCAACGCTAATTGGGTTGCCAAAATGCAGGGCATCATGAAAAGCAATGCCGCAGTGTTTGCAGTAGGAGCGGGGCACCTGCCCGGCGACAAGGGCGTACTGAGCCTGCTGCGCAAAATGGGTTACAAAGTGGAGCCGGTGGAGAACAAGATGGATAAGAAGCTGACGAGGGAAATGTAAGTCGTGAGTTTGTTAAGTTCACTGGTTCACAAGTTCACGAGTTTAGGTTCAATTTAAAATAGAAAAGGGTTTTATGAAATGCTGGATAATTTCCGGCTAATCATAAAACCCTTTTTATTTTTTCCAATTCACCGGCGCTTATTCAACTTGTGAACAAGTGAACCCGCGAACTAATTGAACTTTCTTAAAACTGCTCCAGTCCGGAGAAAAAGAAAGAACCTTCGATTTGTGCGTTCTCGTCGCTGTCGCTGCCGTGCACCGCGTTTTCACCAACCGAAGTGGCGAACATTTTACGGATGGTACCTTCCTCAGCTTGTGCAGGGTTGGTAGCACCGATCAGTGTGCGGAAATCAGCTACTGCGTTTTCTTTTTCCAGGATAGCGGCAATGATCACACCGCTGCTCATGAACTGCACCAGCTCGCCGTAAAAAGGACGCTCTTTGTGCACTTCGTAAAACTGTCCGGCTTTTTCTTCGGTCAGTTTGGTTTGCTTCAGGGCAACCACGCGAAAGCCGGCTTTAATGATTTTATCCAGGATGGCTCCGGCATGTCCATTGCGCGTGGCATCCGGCTTGATCATGGTGAATGTTCTGTTGCTCATAGTTTGCTTTTTGCGCCGCGAAGATAGGGAGGGAAGTCCGAAGTCGGAAGACGGATGTCCGAAGAGTTCCCACCGTTACTCGCACTTCTTCCGACTTCGGACTCCGGTCTTCCGACTTTTCCGTAGGTTTGCGGCCTGTTTATGCAGCCGATACAAGATATTTTTCCGTTATTATCACAGCCGCGCAGGGTAGTGGTTACCATGCACCAGAAACCCGACGCCGACGCCATGGGCTCTGTGCTGGGACTGCAGCATTTCTTGGTACAACTGGGCCACCAGGTGCAGGTGATTTCGCCCACCAACTGGGCCCGCTGGCTCGACTGGATGCCCAGCGTGGACGCCGTGCTCGATTACGAACTGCACCGCGCCAAGTCGGACGAATACATGGAAGCGGCCGATTGGATATTTTGCCTTGATTTCAACCACCTGGCCCGCACTAAGGGCATGGCTAAAAAACTGGCGGAAGTGGCGGCGCAAAAAATCCTGATCGACCACCACGAGCAGCCCGATATGGTGCAGTTTGCCTATGGCATCTCATCGCCGGGCAAAAGCAGCACCTGCGAAATGGTGTACGACCTGATCGTCGAATCGGGCCACCGCGATAAAATCAACAAGCCCGTTTCGGAATGCCTGTATGCCGGCGTTGTCTCGGACACCGGCTCATTCCGTTTCTCCTCCACCGGCGCCTCCGTGCACCACATGGTGGCTTATTTAAAGGAAATGGGGCTGGAGCACGCCAAAGTGCACGAATCCCTGTTTGATAATTTCCTGGAAAACAGGCTGCGTTTTTTAGGCCACATCCTTACCAACCGCATGGAAGTGGATTACCTGAACAACACGGCGTTGGTGTACATCACCCGCCAGGATTTGTATAAATACGATATTAAAACCGGCGATACCGAAGGCATCGTCAATTACCCGCTGTCCATCCAGGGCATCAAGCTGGTGGGCTTTGTGGTTGACCGCGATGAGCTGCGCAAATGGAGTTTCCGCAGCAAAGGCGCCTTCGATTGCAACACATTTGCCCGCACTTATTTCAATGGCGGCGGCCACTACAATGCAGCCGGTGGCCACGATCTTGAATCGCTGGAAAAAACCATCCAGTCGTTCAAAAAGGCGATTAGCGAAAACGAACATCTTTTACAATAAAACAAACACTTCCAATGCAATTTTCCAGACAGCTTTTGTGCGTGGCGGCAGCCGGCCTGGCACTGACGGCCTGCAACCAGGTTGAATATAAAAAAACCGCCGGCGGCATGCCGTACCAGGTTTTTTCGAGCAGCAAAGGCGACAGCGTAAAACCCGGCAGCATCATCAAGATCAGCTACCGCCAGTCGATCAACGACAGCACCGTAATTCCCGGACCCGGCCAGCCCGATGCACCGATCTATTTCCAGGTGACCGGCCAGAGCCAGCCCTACGACATTTCGGAAGTGTTGACGATGCTGAAAGAAGGCGACAGCGTGTACGCCGTGCAGCTGATCGATACGTTTATGGCCCGCCAGGCCAAGAACCCGCAGGCGCAGCCCCTGCCGCCTGAACTGAAAAAAGGCGACCGCCTGATTTCTTCGCTGAAAGTGCAGCGGGTATTTAAATCGCCGGAAGAGGCACAGGCAGACGAAGCCAAGGAGCGGGAAACGGCGTTTAAAAACGATAAAACCATCCAGCAACAATTGGCCGCCGACGATAAAACACTGCAAGCCCATTTTACCAAAAATGGCATCCAGGCCAAGAAAGTTGGGCAGGGCACCTATGTGCAGGTGCTGCAACCCGGCGCCGGCACACAGATCACCGATGGCAAAGGTGTAAGCCTGATGTACAGAGGACAAACGCTGGAAGGCAAAGTGTTCGACACCAATATGGACAATACTTTCAAACACACCGACCCGCTGACTTTTGTAGTAGGCGCCAGCCCCATGATCAAAGGCTTTGAAGAAGGGGTACGCGGCCTGAGCAAAGGCTCTAAAGCCCGCCTGTTTATCCCGTCTTCTTTGGCTTATGGCGCTAACCCGCCTTCGCCGGATATTAAACCGAATGAAAACCTCGTTTTTGATATCGAGATACTCGATGTGAACGATGGCGCTCCATCGGCAAATGCACCCGGTTCGCCGACAAATGGCGGTGGTGGCCGATAATAAACGGGTACACATATAAAATATCGCAATTTTACGGCTCATCACACGATGAGCCGTTTTTCGTGGATGAGGCCCGTTTTTAGTCCAACCAAACTGCACCTGCTTTGACTGTACCTGCTTAGCGTAAAACTCTAATCCATCCTTTGAAAACATTTACCATTGGTCCCATATATGCCCGGTATTTGCACAATGAACAAGAGCATCCAGCAGGTGCTCTTTTTTTATGCAATGGGATGCTATGGTTTAACGAAACGATTGACATGCAGTAATTAATTTACCCGCAAAAACAAGACAACGCGACTACTGCTGCTGTTGGCCTTTTCTATTGCCTTTGGACAACTACACGCCCAAAAGGGCCCCAAATTTACCTACATAGTCCTGGAGATTAGTGGAGAGTGGGATTATGAAGCAAAAAGGAGTTTTTTAAAAATTTTGCCCGAACCGGCGAATCCGAATGCACAAAGTTTCTATGATCTGGTTCCGTTTTTAAATGAAAGGAGTGTAACCTATAACAAGGACAACTATTATCCTGCTATTAAGGACACGGCGCGGGGTATTTATAATTATTTCGTCAACCAGTCGCAGGTGTTGCAATTTGCTGCCGACGTGGGGTGGGAACTGGTTCAGGTGGTGCAGCAAATAGACTCTGAACCAGCAACAGAGTTGGTTCGGGATTCGCGACAGGTTTATACAAAAATTAAAACCCGCCCGGTTTTTTATTTACGCAAAGCAATTGAATGACCCGGCGAACAGCCTTTATAATTCGCCATTTAGTGCCGCTACCAGCCTAACGGCCTGCACCGCTTCGGCCACATCGTGCACCCGCAATATTTGTGCACCTTTCATCAGGCTTACGGTATGCAAAACCGTGGTTCCGTTTAATGCATCGTCGGCGCTGATGCCCAGTGTGCGGTACACCATGCCTTTACGGGAAATGCCCACCAGCAGCGGGTGGCCTAATTGCTGAAAGTACTCGAGCCGCGCCATCAATTCAAAATTATGCGCAGCTGTTTTGCCGAAACCAAAACCAGGATCAACGATGATGTCCTTAATGCCCATAGCCTGCAATTCGGCCATGCGGAAATTGAGGTAATCAAATACATCTAACACCACGTTGTTGTACTGCGGCGCCTGCTGCATATTTTGCGGGTTGCCCTGCATGTGCATCAGCACATATGGCACGCCTAATTTGGCCACCGTGGGCAGCAGCGCAGCATCCAGCGAGCCCGCACTTACATCGTTCACGATGGCAGCGCCGCGTTCCACCGCACCAAGTGCCACGGTTGCATAAAATGTATCGATGGAAATAATGGCTTCCGGAAAATGGTGCGCAACTGCTTCAATTGCCGGGAGCACACGTTCCGCTTCCTCCTCCGCAGCCACCCGCTCTGCATTGGGGCGGGTGCTTTGTCCGCCGATGTCGATGATGGCTGCGCCTTGCTCCAATAATTTGCCAGCCCGTTCCACCACCGCTTCCAGGCTTGCCGTTCGCGACCCGGAGAAAAAAGAATCAGGTGTAGTATTTAAAATGCCCATGATCCGGGGCTGATCGAAATGGAGTAACCGGCCGCGGCAGTTGATGCTGTTCATAATGAAGGCACATGTTTGCACAGCAAGATAGACCCTTTTGGGCTGCATAAATGTGTGCAAATGGAAATGCAGTGTGCTGTCAAATGCGCCGCAATATGTTTTTGTAGTTGTCTTTGTTCCCGTTTTGTGTTTATAAAAAATGGCCCGCGGAAAAAGTTCTGCGCTTAATTTTAGCGCATGACAACAGAACAGCAGCGAACGGATGCACAGTATGATGCGGTGATCAAAAATTGCCTCGACATTTTTGCAAAAAAAACCGCCGATTACGGCACTGCATGGCGGGTGCTGCGGCCCATTTCCATTACCGACCAAATTTACATCAAGGCACAGCGCATCCGCACTATCCAGGAAAAAGGCGTGCAGCGGGTACACGATGATCTGGAAGGCGAATTCATTGGCATCATCAATTATGCTGTGATTGGATTGATGCAAATGCAACTGCCGACTGATGCACCGGAAGACTTGGAAGTCGACGAAACAATAAGCCGATATAAGGAAGTAATTACTGTTGTAAAAGCGCTCATGCATGATAAGAACCACGACTATGGCGAAGCCTGGCGGCACATGAGCCAGGAAAGTTTTGTAGACCTGATCCTGATGAAGCTGCACCGCATGCGCCAGATCATTGCCAACGGCGGGCAAACGCTCATCAGTGAAGGACTCGACGCCAATTATCACGACATCATTAACTACGCAGTATTTGCTACCATTTTACGGCGGCAGGCTGCGGTATAAAATTGACGCATGGCCATCACCACGCATATTTTTCGCATACTGGTTGGCGTTTTATTCATCCTGTCGGGGTTGGTAAAAGCCAACGACCCGTTGGGGCTGAGTTATAAAATGCAGGAATTCTTCGAGGTATGGTCGGCCGACCTGGCCGCATCGGGCTTTTTTGCAAAAGCGCCGCTTATTGCGCTGTTCCAGTGGCTGCACGAATACACGCTGCCGCTTTCCATTGTGATGATCACGCTAGAGATTGGCGCAGGCGTTGCGCTGTTGGTGGGCTGGCGGCCCAAAGCAGTATTGCGCTTGCTATTGTTGTTGATCGTGTTCTTTACGTTCCTTACAGCATACGCCTATGGCTCGGGTAAGTTTAAAAACTGCGGCTGCTTTGGCGATTGCCTGCCCATTTCTCCGTTGGCATCGTTGCTTAAAGACATTGCGCTGCTGGTGATGATACTGGTGCTTTGGTGGGGCCGGCGCTACATACAGCCATGGGTGCGGCCCGCAAGGGCAGGAGCGTTGGTGTTTGTTGCAATAGCCGCTACACTTGCTATACAATGGTATGTGTTGCAATACCTGCCTTTTGCCGATTGCCTGCCGTTTAAAAAAGGTGCCAACATCAGCCAGCAAATGAAGATACCCGCTGGTGCCCACCCCGATTCGTTCGTCATCCAGTTTGTGTATGAAAAAGGGGGTAAACAGCATGCATTCGATGCGTCTAATTTACCTTCCAACCTGGGCACGTACAAATATGTAAGCCGTGTAGATAAACTGGTGCGCAAGGGCAATGCCGAACCGCCCATTAAAGGTTTTGCACTCACCGGGGTCTCTGGCGCCGACAGTACAGATGCGGTGCTGGCCCTCCCCGAAGCATATCTTCTTATTGCCGAACAATTGGGCAATGCAGGATCGGATTGGGCTGATGATTTTGCCCGACTGGCGCAAGCTGCTTCAAGCAAGGGCATTCCGGTGCTGGTGGCTACATCTGCCCCGCTGCAACGGCAAGCGCAGTTGCTGGCGGAAAAAGGCATATCCTATGTTTCCGTGTTCTCGCTGGATTTTACCGCTGTTCGCACCGCTGCCCGCACCAACCCAACGCTGTATCATTTAAAAAGGGGAGTGATTCAACAGAAATACAGCAAGCGGCAGATCGACGAGGCTTTTTAATTAATCTATACCCGCTGCTTAATCGCGACCAATAACGTTCATGCTTATGCGCAATTTGTTTTCTGAAAATGTAGCCGCACGGATCATGCTGGTAATTTTTACAGGCACAATCATTTTTCACTTCCTGGTGTTGGGCGGCATTGTGCCCTACGATATGGTCTGGGGCGGGCGGTTGAAAAATAGGGAGGAAATGGTGCGGTTTGAATGGGTGTCTATTCTCGTCAACTTTGTTATGTTATTTGTAGTGCTGCTGGCTGCACGAGTTATTCCGAATAGTATTCCGAGCTTTATTTTCAAGGTGGCGTTTTGGATGATGGCTGTTCTTTTTTTGATGAATACAGTGGGCAACCTGCTGTCGAATAGCGCAATGGAAAAAGCTATTTTCACACCCGTCACCGCCGTGTTGGCTTTATGCAGTTTGCGGTTCGCTTTGGCTGGTAAAAAGCAGTCGGCCCGTTTCTCTTCCGTCAATTCAAATTTTTAAAATAAACAGCAGCCTGTGCTCCGGTTTATCCTCCAAAAAATATGGTACGGACTGCTGGTGTTGCTGGGCGTAGTAGCGCTGGTATTTGTGCTGTTCCAGGGCTTTGGCGACCCGGCCCGGCTGGTGATGGGCCAAACCGGCGATGCAGCCACGCAGGCCGCCATCCGGAAAGAGTTGAACCTGGACCAACCCAAATGGAAACAGGCATTGCTGTACCTCAACGATGTATCGCCGCTGGCGGTACATAGCGCAGCTGCCATTGAAGCTAAAAAGCTAAACGGCATTTTCATTGGCGGGGAATACAAGATTGGATTGAAGCTGCCTTACCTGCGCACTTCGTACCAAAGCCGCAAGCCGGTTACCGATGTGTTGCTCGAAGTTTTGCCCGGCACCATCATTTTGGCCGTGGCGGCAATGGCTATTGCAGTGGCATTGGGCATACCGCTGGGTGTGCTGGCAGCTACTCGCAGGGGCACCTGGCTCGATACCACAGCGCTGGCCACTTCCATCGTCGGCATATCGGCGCCTTCGTTTTTTATGGGCATCGTCATCGCCTACCTATTCGGATTTGTGTGGAGCCAGTACACGGGCCTGCACCTCACGGGCAGTTGGTTTGATATTGACGTGCAGACCGGCGAAAGAAAGCTCACCTTGCAAAATGGCATTTTGCCCGCCATCACCTTGGGCATCCGGCCGCTGGCCATCATCACCCAACTGACCCGCAGCGCACTGCTCGATGTGATGCAGCAGGATTTTATGCGCACCGCTTATGCAAAGGGTTTGGCGCCGCGGCAGGTGATTTGGAAACATGGCGTACGTAACGCTTTGAACCCGGTGCTCACAGCCGTTACCGGCTGGTTTGCAGAACTCCTGGCCGGCGCATTTTTTATCGAATACATTTTTGGATGGCGCGGCATTGGCAAGGTCACAGTGGATGCGCTGGAGAAACTAGATTTTCCCGTAGTGATGGGCTCGGTGCTCATCACGGCTACATTTTTTATCGTAGTTAATATTTTGGCGGATATCCTTTATGGCGTGTTGGATCCACGGGTAAGGATTAAATAGCCGGTCCACTGGTGAAACAGCAAGAATTTTTTACCCGCCTGTTTTATACACAACTGCACAAAAGCCTTAACCCGCGGAGGCTCTAATTCATCAGTTAATAAAAACTGTGTGGGGGTGATTTTTGTCATGGCAGCGAACGAGTTTAAATAGGTAACTTTATAATGTAACCCATTTTGCTTGCTTTAAATCCTTTGGCCATGACTAGATTAACCGAAATCCTGGATTCCAAATTTCCGCAGTTCAACACCACTACTCCGGGTCATTTGCTTACCGATGCGCTGTATCAAATGTGCTGTGAAAACGCAGAGTACCTAATTGTGCTGGAAGGCGAACAATTTGTGGGCTTGCTGTCGGAGAACGACATTACGCAGAAGTTGTTATTTGCCGACAAACCCATGTCGGAACTGACGGTGGGTGATATGATGAACCGGAAACTACCCGTTGCCAACCCAACCGATTCAATGGAGTATTTGATGCAAATGCTGGATCGGTATAACACCCGTTACATGGCCATTTACGATGGACTGGAATTTAAAGGTGTGTTGTCGGAAAACGACCTGTTGAAAAATGCAATCGAGCAGGGGCAGACCGTTACCGAAGACCGTGCCTACCCGTGGAATTATTGAATTACCACCTCCTTTATTTCATTTGATTGTAAAGCTTCGTTCACACGAAGCTTTATTGTTTCCTTTTGGTACTGCAGTTCCTGTTTTAGCGGCGCCACATTCGTAGTAATGTACAGGGTGCGGTTCACGATCTTGATCCGGTCGGTATATTTCGCGATGGTCTTGCCCATTAATTTTTCCCAAACCACTTCCAGCTGCATGGCCTGCATATCGCCCTTAAGGCGGCTGCCCTGCAAAAATTTCTGAATCGCATCACCCATTGAATACTGGCCCATAAACAAATGTACCTTTTTACGAATTGGCTGCAAATACCGCGGCTACTGTTTTGGTAACAGCGCCGCAATAAATTCCATATTTTGCTTTTAAACTGGTTGCAGTTATTTCTTTTGCGCAACCGAAAATGCAACCCCGCCGAAATAATTGCGGCCTGGGGCTGCATTGTAAAAACGCCCACCAAAACCATTCAGGTCGTTGCCCAGGCTATACGTTTGATCTAAAATATTTTCAACGCCGGCAAAACAACGCAGGCCTGTTCTGGTGCCCAATTGAAAACTACGTTGCACCTGCACGCCCAGCAAATGATAGCCATCTGCAAAGGCCGTGTTGGCATCGTTGAGCGGCGTTCGGCCATTGTATAAATAATTCAAGTAAAATGCCCAATCGGCCAGCCGCCAGTCGATGCCGGACGCCAGCGAAAACGGCGCAATACCCGGGAGCTTATTATCGCTAAAATCATTTTCTAACGGTTTAAAATCGCGGTACCGGAAATCGAACAGGGTAGCGCTCAGCCAGATGTTGCTGTTGTTTTGTGGCAATTGGGTGAGCTGGTATTGAAAACTGCCTTCGGCACCCATCTGGCCGGTTTTACCGCTATTGAGGTAAAAGTCGCCGCCGCCAGCATCGCGGCGCTGCACGATGGTATTGCGCAGCGAAAAATAAAAAAGGTTGGCATCAAATGAAAAGCGGCCGAAAGCGCCACGGGCACCAAGGTCGTAATTGACGCCGCTTTCCGGGTCCAACGCTGTGTTGATCGCACCACCGGTGGGCAGCAACTCGCTGAGTGTGGGTGGCGAAAAACCACTGGAAACGCTGGAGTAAAAACTAATTTTTTCCAAACGGTACAGCAGTGCCAGCCTGCCAGCCAGTTCCTGTTCAAATTTGCGGGTTAGGTTACCGGCAGTTTGTGGCTGCGACCTGCGGTAGCGAACATTCAGGCTGTTGGCTGATAGCCCGCCCGTGAGTTGCCAACGCTGCAATCCCAATGTTGCCTGAGCAAAATAAAGCGCCTGCGTGGTGCGTACCGCATCCGAATAGCGCAGCGAGTCGGGCCGGCCGCCAACGTTTTTCGAATTGGTAATGGCGCCCCAGCCGGCCTGCACTTCGGCGCCTGCCTGCAACAGCACGGTTGCAGTTGCTAGCCGTGGCGCATAAGAAAATATGGTGCGGCCGCCGGTGTGCGGCTCCAGGCTTTCGTCATATCCACGAAGGTTAGGATTAGTGAGCTGCGTGGCAGCGGCATACACAACCGTTTTATTTTTCAGGAGCGGAGCCAGTTCCTGCTCCAGCGATGCGCCGGCCAGCAAGGTTTGTTGGCGGATAGCGGCGGCCGCTGCAGCCGATCCGGGCCGGGCTCCTTTACGGTTGGCTTTGTATTCCGCTTCGGTGAGTGCACCGGGTGTTTGGTACTCGAGGTTGCTGTACAAAAACGAGGTTTTGAGCAGGCTTTTTTCACCAGTTTTAAAATGACCGGTCCAATCGGCGACGGTTCGCTTCAGCGCACTGTGGTCGCGAAAGCCATCACTTTGCTGGTGCTGCACCTGGAAGCGATTGGTCATTAGATCATTTCCAGTAGTAATAGCCACCTGGCCTTGGTGGGTGCCGAAGGAGCGAAGTGTGTAAGCCGCCTCTACACCTGTTTCTGGGGTTGGCGATAAACTTTCCAACAGCAACACGCCACCCGTGCCCGCACCGTACAGGCTACTGCCGGGCCCCTTGATCACTTCCATATGCTGCACATTGTAAAACCCAAGGTTGTTGAAATAAGTGGTGCCACCAGGAAGGGTAAATGGCAGGTCGTTGTAATACACTTTTACATTGCGTACGCCAAACGGCGACCGGAGCGAACTGCCCCGGATATTGAATCGATAGGACCCCGGCGAACGTTCTTCTAGTCGCACACCAGGTGCCGCGTTAACTGCTGAAACGAGTGAGAGCGGTGCAAAACGTGCCAGCGCACTGCGGCCTATTACCTGAACCGCTGCCGGCACATCGCGCAGCTTGCGGCCCTGTTCGTATGCCTGCACCATTACTTCGGGCAGTTCGGTGGTGGGTAGTGTGTCGGTTTGTTGTGCCACCGCCTCGTATTGGGCGGCTACAAATGCAAGGAGTATAAATGGTTTAGGGAACATGTATATTTTTTTGAAAAAGCACCAGCAAGCAACAACACCAGGACCTTAATGATTGGGCCGTATATTATGCTGGCACAAAAGTGGCAGGAAAGGTATTGGACAATATTTTTTTACCCCAAAATTTTTTGCGTATGTCAGGCAGAGGTGATAACAACAAAAGTGGAAGTGCAGGCCGTGGCGGCAGTAATCAAAGCAACCAGCCATTTGGTTCGGCAGAACAAAAAGGAAAATCCAACCATAAAAAAAATGCTTCGGATGCCAAACCATCCGAGCCGCAGGAGCGTTCGCAAGACCAATCGGCCAACCGGGACAGGAGCACCGGTAAAGATGCTTAAAATTGAAAGCTGCCGACGGGCAGCTTTTTGTTTTTATCACTAAGTTTTATGTTGAAATTGTTGCACTGATTTTTCTAAACAAAACATCATTTTATTTCTTGAAAATAGTTGCCATTTCCGACACACACTGCCGCCATCATTCCATCAAGCTGCCGAAAGGCGATGTGCTGGTGCATGCAGGGGATGTAAGTTCCAGGGGATTGAAGGCGGAAATACTGGACTTTTTGCAGTGGTTTGGGGCGCAGCCTTTTCCGCATAAAATATTCATTGCCGGCAACCATGATTTCTTTTTTGAAAAGACAAAAAAGGGAGTAATTGAACCGCTATTACCAAACGGTGTGCACTACCTGAATGATAGCGGCGTTTGCATCAACGGAATCAATTTCTGGGGTTCGCCGGTAACGCCTTTCTTTCACAACTGGGCCTTTAACCGGCAACGCGGCGTAGCGCTGCGCAAACACTGGAACCTGGTGCCCAATGAAACCGATGTACTCATTACCCACGGCCCGCCATTTGGCATTTTGGACCAGGTGCTCAATGGCCGCAACAACGGCGATAAAGACCTGTTGCCTTGCTTGCAGCGGGTTCAGCCGCAGGTGCACTTGTTTGGCCACATACACGAATCGTATGGCAAGGTTGTCCGCAACGGAATACGCTTTTTTAATTGCAGCCAATTAAACGAATCTTATGAGTTGGTGAATAAGCCTTTTGTATTCGACATTAAGCCGAAGCCGGCTATCGATCCTGCAAAAGCAGCATTAGAAACAGCACCACCTGATGGTGTGTAAATGATATAACGCTGCTGCATTGCAGCTATAGATACAACGAAAAAAGGAGGCACTAAGCCAATTTCACAAACAACTTTGGGGCGTATCGGTGTTTACGGTAGTTTTTTGCGGTTTACTTCATCTCAGCCTATGGCAAGGGTTGTATTGGCAAATATGATAAAGTGTCGTTTTACGCTAGTGAATAGTAATGATGACTAACCAAACCAAAACTGCGGTTTGGATTGAAGCTAATTTTCACCAGCTATTAGAAGTTTCTAATTTGGAAATTAAATTTAAAATATTGAAATTATTGGTTGTATTTTTGCCCGTAAATGAAATAGTTTGGTAGTCATCAGTTATAAGGCAATAAGGGACTTTGTGGATGTACACGCCGACGCCACAGACCCTTTGAACAACTGGTACCGAGTTGCAACCAAAGCCGACTGGGCGAACTTCAACGAGGTGCGGGAAATGTATGGTCATGTTGATGCGGTTGGAAATGATCTTTATGTTTTCAATATCAAGGGCAATGACTATCGCCTTATCGTTCGCATTATTTTCAAAGCCCGAACGGTGTATATAAGATTTGTTGGCACCCACAAGCAATATGATAAGGTTAACCTGGGCACCTTATAGATGTAACGTCCAGGCGAGTGGCTACTGTTTGTAGCAATTTAAATTTTGACTATGACACAGCGGAAGTCTAAAAAAATCGCAACCCTAAAAGAGTATAATGCGACAATGAAGAAAGTTGACGCGTTAATGAAGATCGGGGAGGCTAATCTAACTGATAGCCAAGTTGACGAAATACGTGAACGGTCGTTAGCTGCACAGGCTTTTGAACAGGGAAGGTATTTGATACCAGCGCCTTCCACGCTTGAAGGCATTATTGAATTAGCAATGTATGAACAAAAGCTAAAACAAAAGGAGCTTGCGAAAAAGCTTGGTATTGGTGAAGCAAAGCTTTCCCAGATACTTAGCAGGAAAAGAAAACCTGATGTTGTTTTCTTAAAAGCTGCACACCAGGTTTTAGGAATTGACGGCAATCAATTATTGGAACTTGCTTAAATTTTCTGAATTTTTTCAATGAGAGTTTTATGTAACTGGTAGGGGACATTGCGATCAAGCGAAAACGAAATTCAAATCAAAGCGTTCTCCAAAATCTTGCAAAAGCAAAATGCCTTATAACTGATAAAGTTACAAGGCATTTTCGCTTTCGAACTGTGCCCGAGATCGGAATCGAACCGATACACCATTGCTGGCGGCAGATTTTGAGTCTGCTGCGTCTACCAGTTCCGCCACCCGGGCGATGGGCGGCAATATTACGATATTCCATCCAATTGATGTTGCAATCGTTCCAAATATTTTTTACGATAAAAATATTCCTTCACTTGCAACAACTCTTTTTCGGTAGTAACACCGTCCTGATAACTTGCCACAATTTGCGCCACAGGTTCGTAGATTTCATGTTCCCAGTTTTTTAATTGCTGCGCCACTGCTGCTTTTCCCGCACCATCGGCGTCCATGCCTGCTTCTGCAATGGCTTCATTTATTTCCAGCATCTCCATTAAAAAGTCCGGCGACAACGCATACTTTTCGTCATCAATCAACAGGCCTTTTTGTTGCAACACATAACGGATCGTATCCTCACGGTTGCCCAAAGTTTTGAATGCTTTGTTCAAACCCGCAGTTGCATCCAGCGCTTCCTGTTGCTCCGCTGCCGAAGCATTGGCAAAATAATCGGGGTGATATTTCCGGCTCAACTCCAGGTACTTTGCCCGCAGCGTTTTCTTATCCACTTCTAACTGCACCGGTATTTCAAAAAGCTCAAAATATTCCATGCTATTTTTTTCCGTTGCAAAAATAACCCATTCCATTCGCAATAGCGGCATTGCCAACTGTTGCGCTGTTCCGCTTACCTTTAAATCATGACCATCGGAATGATTAAAGAGGGCAAAGTGCCGGCCGACAACCGCGTAGCGCTGACGCCCAGGCAATGCAAGTGGCTTGTTAAAAAATTTGCTGGCTTAACTATTAAGGTGCAAAGCTGCAGTTTGCGTTGTTTTAGCGATGCGGAATACCAGCGCAACGGCATTCCGGTGGTAACCGACGTAAGCGATTGCGATGTGCTGATGGGCATTAAAGAAGTGCCGGTGCAACAATTGATCCCAGACAAAACCTACCTGTTTTTTTCGCATACCAAAAAGGCGCAGCCGCACAATCAAAAACTGTTGCAAGCGATCATCGAACGCAACATTACACTTATCGATTTTGAATGCCTTGAACATTCGGACGGGCAACGCATCATTGGCTTTGGCTTTTTTGCAGGCGTGGTGGGTGCACACAATGGCATCATGGTGTATGGCAAACGAACGGGTAGTTTTGAACTGGAGCGGGTGTACCGGCAGAGGAGTTTCCGTCGATTAATTCATGCATATTTCGGATTGCATATTCCCAACATAAAAGTGGCGGTCACCGGTTCGGGCCGCGTAGCGCATGGTGTACTCGAAGTAATGAACCTGATGGGCATTATTGAAGTGGAACGAGAGGAATACTGCAGCCGTTCATTTGAATACCCGGTGTATGTACAATTGAAAGGTTCCGACCTGTACGCACATAAAGAAACAGGTGGTTACAACCGCGAAGATTTTCACGAGCAGCCTCAAAAATACCGGTCGCTGTTCCCCCAGTATTTACCACACACCGACATACTGCTCAATGGTGTTTATTGGGACAATAATGTGCCCCGCTTGTTTGAGCGAGAAGATGTGCAGCAACCCGATTTTCGCATTTCCGTAATCTCTGATATTACCGATGACGAACATGGATCGGTGCCCATCAACCTGGGCGATCAATCGATTGAAAACCCGGTATATGGTGTAAGTAAAACAACATTGGAAAAAACGGAACCCTATGCCTACAACTCGGTGGATGTGGTGGCAGTTGGCAACCTGCCCAATGAATTACCACGCGATGCATCCCGTTATTTTGGCGAGCAATTGATCAAATATGTATTGCCTGATTTAATTAGTGGCGGTTCTGAAATACTGGATCGTGCAACGATCGTTCGTAGCGGAAAGCTTAGTGAAAAATTCGGCTATTTGCAGGATTACGCTGCCGGTATAACGACCGTATAATGAGATTTTTGCGATAACCAAAAACTATCCTGCGCAGGGAAAAAGCATATAAAATGTGGCACTTGCTCCAAGTTCAGATTCCGCCCAAATGTAGCCATGGTGATTGTCCATAACTTTGCGGGCAATAGAAAGGCCGATGCCGGTACCCGAAAATTCGGAGCGGCCGTGCAGGCGCTGAAATAATTGGAAAATCCGGTCGGCATATTGTTGCTCAAACCCAATGCCGTTGTCTTTTACCGAAATCATTTGAAAGCATTGTTCGGCTGCATCCGGTGGCAATGCAATGGCTACATCAGCGCCCGACACCATTTTAGCGGTGATCTCAATCCGGGGCGGCACATCCTGTTTGCTGTACTTAAGCGAATTGGCAATGATGTTTTGAAACAACTGCAGCACCTGTCTTGAATAACCTTTGATCACCGGCATCTGCCCAATTTCAACAATAGCCTTTTTTTCCTCAATCGTTACTTCCAGGTCGGACAGTACTTGTTGCAATTTTTTACCCAGGTTCACCGATTCGGGATGTGCCGGCGTGGCGCTGATATGAGAGTAAGAAAGCAAGTCTTCAACTAGCGACGTCATGCGCTGCGTAGCGTTTTGCATGCGGGTAAACATATTCATTTCCGATTCCGACAAGCGGTCGGCAAGAGTATTCTTCAGCCGGTCGGAAAACACATGAATTTTGCGGATCGGCTCTTTCAAATCGTGGGAAGCCGCATGTGCAAATTCTTCGAGGTTTGCGTTGGAGCGCCTTAATTCTTCCACCAGTTTTTCCAACCGCAACTCGGTTTTTTTCAACTCCGAATAATCGGTAAATGTTACCAGCACTTCATCATGCACTTTGGTGCTGCGGAGGTCGAGGTAAAGATCATGGCCATCTACATGATAATGCACATCTTTTCGGATGGTGTTGCCCGTTAAGTATGTTTCCTTGTACATGTCAAACACACCATTGGTCAAATATCCCGGGAAAAATTCACTTCCCAATCGGCCTTTCAGCACTTCCGGCGTTTCGTTTACATAAGCAGCAAAAGTGGGGTTAGTAATCACAAATGTAAAATCCACCACTTCGCCATGGGCATCAAAATAGGGCGCAAAAGTAAACATGCCCGATTGTGATGCATTGAACACCGCCTGCATCCTTTCGCCTGCCTGCTCCACCTGCAGTTGTGTTTCTTTGGTAAGGCTGATGTCTAAAAAAATATTAATCAAATGGTCGTCGTCCATTTTCGACACCGACAGCTCGATCCATTTTTGCGTTGGCGCAAAAAAGTATTGTGCATTAAACGGCTCACCGGTTTCCAATGCATTTAGCGCCATTTGTTGTAAGGTGGACTGCGAAAAGTTCGGGTCCATTTCCGTTACCGTTTTGGAACTGATGGTCTCATCATTCAACAAAAGCATCTGGTGTGCCGCATCGTTCGACAGGATTGTTCTGCCATCAACAACCTGGCCCGTTTCGTCGCGTAGCACTTCGGTTACGGTAATACCAGCCGGGGAAAAACGCAGCAGGTTGTGCAGCATCGTTTTTTGCTCCTGCAGTTGCGCTGTTTGTGCTTCCAGCTGTTGAATGATCATGTTTTCCTTGGTACGGTCTTCCACCAGCGTCAGCACGCCTTCCCGCAGTTTGCACCGGTACACCCGTGCATATTTGTTGAGCGCCTTGTTGAACACATTTGTTTTTGCCGGCACACCGGTTTGGTACACCTGCACCAATTCTGCCAGCACGGACTTACGCAATTGATCATCAAGGGTGGGAGAGTTAGACACACGCAGGCCGGTAAACTGTTCCCGTGTAAGCTTCAGGTATTTGAGGCCGGCCTCGTTGCTGTACACAAATTCAAAATCAATGATGGCATCTCCTGCATCGTTCCAGATGGGTTGATTCCAAACGACCGCCTGCGGCTGTATATCGTATAACTCCGAAAATAACTGAGCGTCGTATGATGCCTTCATTGAAATAATTCCCACAATTTAAGCCGTTTCCATCTGGCTGGATTAAATAAAAAGACGGTGTTCGGTTTGCTTCCGTGCCGCACATGTTTCAACCAATTTGCCTTGCGATAAGTTCATACGTATCAAAATGTATGCGCATTATGAAGTGGGAAACAAAGCATCAAAAAGCGTTATTTATTGTTCGGTCACAAACAATGGAAAACAACCATAGCTAAAATCTAATAATGCAAAAAGGGATGAGTTCCATTGCGGTTTGTAGCAAAATATCCCGGGCACACAATGGAACGTGCTTCTATTTTGTAATGCCTTTGCTTGCGCCAAAGAAAAACTAAAAGGGGCTGGAATAGCTTTTGTATCTGCATGCTGGAAAAAACAATGAAACAGAAAAACATCTTTGCAGCTTTTGCCATGGCAGCGTTTGCACTCACCTCCTGTGGCGATAACAACGACATTGCAGCCTCCGAAGTACCCGCCGCGGTGATGTCCTCATTTAACAGCAAATACACCAACGTTACCAACGCCGAGTGGGAAAAAGAAGAACGCAATGGCGCCACGGTGTACGAAGTTGATTTCCGTGCAAACAACAAAGAAATCAAAGCCATTTTCGACACCAACGGCGGCCTTATTGAAAGCAAAGGCGATTAGTGCTACGTAAATATGGCCTCCGGTAAGAAATGTTTACCGTCATACAGCTTACCGCGAAATGAATCGGGCATACCATTAATTACGGCACAGGTATTGATCTATACACAAAAAAATACACTATGAACAGGAATAGCAAAAAAACTTGGAGAACGGTTGCGTCCGTAGTTGCATTGGGCGCCGCTGTGGTAGGCATTGCATATTATTTTAAAGACAACGAAAAGGTGCAGCAGGCTTTGGGCAGTGCAAAAACAAAAGCACAACAGGGCTATGGCAGCGTTAAAGACACCATCGGCCAACTGGCTGATGCCGCTCAGAAAAAGCTGGCGCATACTTCGTAAGCAATCTTATAGAATAAAAAAGCCCGCACTTGCGGGCTTTTTTTATTGCAGCGTGTTGTCACTTGCTGCAGTATTTCGACCTGACTCTAACGAATGCGTAGCCTTTTTTTTGTTGCTGTTTAAATACACGAAAAGTTTGAACACACATTTTGTAAAAACCGCCGACCCTGCGTAGGGTCGTTGGTTAATCAATTTTGATTAAGGCAACAAAACCAGGTCTATCACATGAATGACGCCATTGGTGGCAACAATGTCAGTTTGAACGATATCGGAAGGAGCAGAGTTTTTCCCATCGATCTGTGGGCCATTGGTCAATGAAATAATGGTTTTGCCACCAGACAGCATCGTCACCATTTTGCCATTGGTAAGGTCGGAAGAAAATACCCTGCCGGCCACCACGTGATAGGTCAGTATCGGAACCAAGTCAGCTGGCATTGCTGCTTCTATTGAAGCAATGGTTGTAAAACCTGCATCAATAAAAGCCTGGTTTGTCGGTGCAAATACGGTTAACGGACCTGGACCGGATAATGCGTTTACAAGGCCAGCTCTTTTTACTGCTGCCACCAGGTAAGTGAAGTCCGGGTTCACTGCCGCCACGTCAACAATGTTTCCTGCAGGTGGCATCAACACCCGCTCGATGGCGTGGATCACCGCACTTTTATCCGTTATATCGGCAGCCACCACAGGTGTGCCGTTGATAAAAACATCCGAACCACGACGAACGATATAAGCTTTTTGCTCGCTAAGCATCGTTAGCTCCGTGTACGTAGTGGGCACTTGTGCGGCCAGCACTTTTCCTTTCAATACATGATAGAGCAAAATGGCTTTAAGTTGTGCTACCGGAACACCGTTAATGGCCTGGCGTGTTCCCAGGCCCATTGCTGCAAATGCTTCATCGGTTGGTGCAAACAAAGTGTAAGCAAACTTCGGGTTATTCAGTTCGTTGGCAAGTCCGGCTCTTGCAATGGCAAATGATAGCAATTGAAATTGGGCCTGCCGCGATTTCCCGTTATTCATCTGCGCATTAGCCGCACTATTTTTTCCCACAGACTTACTATTTAAAAATGCAACAATACCTGTTTCGCCCGGTGTTGCTTCAGCATTATCCTTAGCTTCTTTTTGGCAAGAAATCATGATCAGAGCAGGCAGCAGCAATGCTGCCAAGACAAATCTCCGCATAGGTTTTGTGTTTTTTGGATTGAAAAAATATTAGTCTTCAAGGGCCAAGTAAGCTATAGCTGCACGGTAGGAGGAGAACAAGAATTTTGTTGGAAAAGTTCAAAAAAATTTTAATGTAATATTTTTTTGATTGAGCATGTTATCGGCGTTGATATTTTAGCCGATGGCTCTAAGAGTCTGACATGTCTTAAATGACTTCGTAGGGTTGAATAACAGCTGCGGATGATTTGCCAGAAGCGGCTCCATACATAACGTTGCGGCCAATACGATGATTAATGCTAACGACCTTCGCTAACAACATGCAATGGGGCAGGGCAGGAAATAGAGTGTAGTAAAAGCGTAAAATAACGAAGCACAAAATTTTACAGCTTGAGGTATGATCCTTTCCCAGAACAGAAAAATAATGGGATGGTGTAATGGATCTAAGTCGGGAAGACAGGACAATGTTCGAACCAATTTCTTGAAGATTTAGAGAAAATTCAAGACTTTATAAGACAATTTGAGATTTAGCTTGACATTTTGCCTACTTAAGCACTTGCTTAAATGCTTATCCTTACTTTTGCCACATGAATGGTAATACATGTTTAAGGCTTTATGCCGATCAGGCTCAAATAAATTCCTGTAAGGATAAGCTCAAGACCGCTCAAAGATCATTTAGCCAGCTTTCACCTATTCTGGCTTTGACTGGCAATGAGGTGCGCCTCAAAATGATTTACCTTCTGGATGAAGAAAAAGAGTTATGTCCTTGTGACCTGGCAGATATTTTAGGCATGACTATTCCAGCTGTATCCCAACATTTACGAAAATTAAAAGATGGTGGTTTGATTGAATCAAGAAAGGCAGGTCAGACTATTTATTACTCTCTCATGCAGGAAAACCTAAAAATTATACAGCCTTTCTTTAAGCACATTAACAAGCAAACCCAAAACCTGGAAACAGTATGATAAGTATAAAATCATCAGGCACTTTCACAAGTGCTGGAGTTTTATCAGCTATTGCAGCTTCGCTTTGTTGTATTACACCTGTTATTGCTTTAGTTGCTGGCAGCAGCAGCATTGCTGCGAACTTTTCGTGGATAGAACCAGCAAGACCCTATTTAATAGGATTATCAATAGCCGTACTTGCATTAGCCTGGTATGCAAAACTTAAACATTCAAAAACGAACAATATGGATTGCAATTGCGAACAAAGAAAAAAGACTTCGTTCCTTCAGTCAAAAACCTTTTTAAGTATCGTAACGGTATTTGCTATTTTGATGATGACTTTCCCAATGTATGCAAAAGCCTTTTATCCAAACCCAAAGGTACAAGCAGCAGGGGTGACAGTTGCCAGCAACAAACAACAGGTAAACTTTACGATATATGGGATGACCTGTGAAGGTTGCGAAGAGCATGTAAACACCCAGCTTTCAAAAGTGGCTGGTGTATTATCTTATAAAACATCCTATGCTTTAAAGAACTGCTTAGTAACTTTTGATAAATCAAAAGTTGATGTCAAGACAATTCAAGCAGCTATTAATAAAACAGGCTACACAGTAAAAGAGCATAAACTTATCAGTGAGAAGAAATAACAATGGAAAAAACACTAATACTGCAATCGACCATAACTTGCCCTAACTGCGGTTTTCAAAAAGAAGAAACAATGCCTACAGATGCTTGCCAATACTTCTATAAGTGTACAAACTGCGGCACAATTTTAAAGCCAAACCAAGGCGACTGTTGTGTATTTTGCAGCTATGGCACTGTTGCTTGCCCACCCATCCAAATGAATAAATCTTGTTGTTCCTAAACTTTACAAATAAAAAAAGTCCCTTAAAGTGACAAAAGAAGACTTTAAAGGACTTAAATGGACATTTGTCGGGATGATTGGACAATCTTCGAACCTATTAATCAATGATTTAGAGGAAATAAAGGAGTTTTTTGAAAAACAAAGGAGTTTATTGGACTTTCCTGATGAACCATACTAACCCTTCCAACATAAAGTGCTAAACTCCTCTCAACTGGAAAAGTCCAATTAATTTAAAATATTTTGAGTGGTTTAGTTTTTGTGGCAAGCTATACTAACAATTAAAAATCTTTAGTTATGACCGGATACCATACCTACAAATCGTGTATTGATGCTTGTTTGCAGTGCGCTGCCATTTGTAATCATTGTGCCAGTTCCTGCACACAGGAAGAGGATGTGAAAATGATGGCTAAGTGCATACAACTGGATATGGAATGTGCAGCAATTTGTTATGCAGCAGCTCAATTGATGAGCCTGGGTAGTGAACAGGCAAAAGACATCTGCCGTATATGTGCTGATATATGCGAAAAATGCGGGGCTGAATGTGCTAAACACCAAACTGAGCACTGCCAGGAATGTGCCCAGGCGTGCAAACGGTGTGTAGAAGAGTGCAGGAAAATGGCAGCGTAAAATATTTATACAAAGCAGGTTTAGCGCCTGCTTTTCTCATTAATCACAAATAGAATGTCATGGAACAAGAAAAGAATATGTCCCATTTGAAAGGCATGGGTTATAAAAAGTTTATGGTTATGATGTTGATCTCCTTTTTGATCATGTACATCGTGATGTTTTTAAATATGGATAAGTTAAGCCACTACCATACTAGCACCACTCGTGTTTATATGGCCCTGCTTATGGTAGCTCCTATGGCGGTGGTGATGATGACGATGATGGGCAAAATGTATCCTGATAAAAGGATTAATACAGGAATTATTATTGGCAGTATCGTTTTGTTTGCTGTAATACTTGTTGGTCTTCGCACACAAACACCCATCGGGGATGTTCAATATATGAAAGCCATGATTCCACACCATTCTTCGGCGATTATGGTAAGCAAACATGCCAATATAAAAGACCCTGAAGTAAAAAAGCTTTCTGAACAGATAATCCAATCGCAAGAAAAAGAAATTGCAGAAATGGAAGCCGCGCTCAACCGCCTAGAAAAATAAAGCCCTCTATTGGACAAAAGATAACTTTTTGAAACAATAGAGGACTTAAGTGGACATTAGTCGGGAAGACAGGTCAACATTCGAACTTGACAATCAACGACTTAGAGGCAATAAAGGACTTTTTGGAACAAAACAGGAATTTATTAGACATTATTGAAGGACCATTTTAACCGGTTGTTATTTAATGAGGCCTTCCTTATTTGGAATTAACTCATAAAATCGAATCAAAATGCAACAATCACTTAAATAGTGGTTATTCTTTTTTATTAGACCAGCATTAAATCCTTGTTTGGGCTTTCGTTGTGTCACACATTTGTCCGCGTGGTCGAATTGCTGCTTACAACCCAGCCTTGCTTTTCATATCGGCGGCAACCCTAACATAATCATCATAGCTGGCAGGTTTGATTAGATAATCAAGTGCTCCCATTTCTCTGTACTTTTCTATCTCCCTTTCCGACTTGGTTGTTGTGAGCACTATGACATGAATATGTTTATACTTGTGCATCCCTTTTAAATCTTTCAGGAACTCGGCCCCGGTCATGCCAGGCAAATAATGATCTGTAATAATAAGTTTTGGCAAAGATAAATGCTCTACTTCTTGCAAGTATATAAAAGCTTGCATGGCGGAAAAAACATAGTGAACGCTATCTACACCACATTGTGTAAAGGCATCTGCTAAAATCGCAACATCGTCCTCATCATCGTCAATGATCAAAATTCTACAGGGGACCACAGTGGTGTTTTGTGGCTTACCGCTAAGCGGATTAACTTCGTCCTTTAAGATGGGAATAGTAGATGGACTTTCGTGTTCAGTGATTTTCTGAACAATTTTCGAACTTACGACCTTGGTAGGGCAGTCGGATGTCCAGCTTCCATTTGACCTGATTAGGATAATCTTTTCCGGAAAATGATATGATATGTGATTGCCTTTATGGAGAAGTATTGCCTTATAGATACCGTCCACTTGATGCTTCACTTCATAAGTCGCAGAAGAACCATCCAACTGAACATATACAGTGAATGTCATCAATAGCCTGTTTAGGGAGTGAATCCAATTTGTACAGGCTGCAATACTTGCCAGATATGACAGGGTGTAGAAACGTGATAATAATAAAGGCACTATTATCGTGCCATGTAGGACGTCAAAGGGAAGCTGCAGCTTTGATGATTAAATTTCCTAAGGTAAACTAGGCGGTACTTGTAAATTGCACTACTCAACGGTAGATACATTTCAGTTAATCAAAGTAATTAAAGTTATCCGGAGATATATACCTAGAAAACCGATCTTTTACAGGTCTATTACCTAGTTGTACTCAATAAAGGACATAAATACCTGAAGCATTAGGTTTTGGGAACGGATTTCTACCTTGGGCTACAAATGCCGCTTCGAGCGGAATTAAAACCTTTAGCATAAAAAGCTAAGTCCTTAAATGTGACAAAATCAGACATTTTGAAACATTTAAGGACTTAAGAGGACATTTGTCGGGATGACTGGATTCGAACCAGCGGCCTCTTCGTCCCGAACGAAGCGCGCTACCGGGCTGCGCTACATCCCGAGTAAAATGGACGGGCCAAAAGTATCGACATTTCCCAATTTGTAAAAATTTTCACCGGAAGCAATGGGCGCAAAAATCCAATCATTGTAAAAATTTAAACGTAAAAACCACACTGATCGCCCCGTTTTGTTTAAAACTCAATAAATTATAACGTTAGCTCCTTACACAGCAATGAAAAGGAGTTGTATTTTTACACACGGGCCTAGTATTTTGCCCCTTAACCATGTTGCCGAATTGTCAATCTGTACTTCAGCATTTGCCTGAAGCCATCCTCCTTTTGGACCAGGATGGCTATATCACCTATGTGAATCAAAAAGCGATTCAGCTTACCGGTTATTCCGAAATCGACTTGTTGCAAAAACCTTTTTCCATCCTCGAGCAAAATCTGTCGGGTGCATACAAGTGCACTTTCGAACTGGGCGAGGCCCTGAAAAAAGGCCGCTTTGAGGGAGAAGGGTGGAAGCTAAACAAGAACGGTAGCCGCATTTGGTGCACTACTGCCATTAGCCCATTGTTCAATGATGATAACGAAATGCAAGGGTATTGTTGCAGCCTGCGCGACCAGTCGGAGAAAAAAGAACAGGAGCTAAATCTGCGCCAAAGCGAGGAGCGTTTTCGTTTGATGGTGGAAGGCGTAAAGGACTATGCCATTTTTATGCTCGATACCGAAGGGCATATTTTAACCTGGAACGAAGGTGCCCAACGCACCAAAGGATACAGTGGCGAGGAAATCATTGGCCGGCATTTTTCTACTTTTTACACCGCCCCCGACCTGGAAGATAAAAAGCCCGAACGGGAACTAAAGATTGCCGTTGCTACCGGCAAATACGAAGAAGAAGGTTGGCGTGTAAAAAAGAACGGCTCGGTGTTTTGGGCCAACGTGGTGATCACTGCGCTGTTTAATGAAAACAACCAGCACATTGGTTTTTCAAAAGTTACCCGCGACCTGACAGACCGCAAAGAAAATGAAGAACACCTGCGCCAAAGTGAAGAACGATACCGGTCGCTGGTGGAGCAGGTGCTGGATTATGGCATTTTCATGCTTGATGAAAAAGGCCGCATCATCAGTTGGAACGAAGGTGCTAAGCGCATCAAAGGTTACACGGCAGATGAAATTTTGGGTAAATATTTTTCGATATTTTATACCGAGGAAGACATCATCATGGGCAAGCCGGCCTATGAATTAAAAGTGGCCCGTAGCAAAGGTAAATACGAAGAAGAAGGCTGGCGCCTGCGCAAAGATGGCAGTATGTTTTGGGCCAACATCTTGATCACCGCGGTGTACAATAACCAGGGCCTATTGATCGGATATTCAAAAGTTACCCGCGACCTTACCGAACGTAAAGAGGCAGAACGGGCACTGCGTGAAAGCTACGAACGCTACCGCATGCTCACCGATGAATTGAAAAGAGCCAACGCCGAACTGTCGTATGCCAACCAGGAGTTGGAGCAGTTTACCTCCATCGTGTCGCACGACTTGCAGGAACCTGTGCGCACCATTAAAAGTTTTTTGCAACTGATCGACATCAAACTGGAAGATGCAACAGTGGTGGAGCTGAAAGGTTATTTGCAAAAATCGCAGAACGCCGCCAACAGGATGCGGGAGCTTATTCAAAACCTGTTACACTATGCGCAATTGAGCCGCGGCGAAATGGTTTGTGAAGAAGTGGATGTAAATGAGTTGTTCAGCCAGGCATTGCAAAACCTGCGCACCGCCATTGAGGCAAATAATGCGCAAATAACGATCGAGAACGAAGTGCCTTATATTTTCGGCGATCGGATTCAGTTGGTGCAACTGGTGCAAAACCTGGTGGGCAATGCGCTAAAATTTACTGTTTCCGAGGTGCCTCAGATCAATATCCGCTGCACCAACGAAAACGGAGTCGTGCAATTTTCCGTATCGGACAATGGCATAGGTATTGCAAAAGGTGACCTACACAAAGTATTTGAGATCTTCAAAAGGCTCAGCACCGAGAAAGCATACCCCGGCACCGGTATTGGACTGGCCATCTGCAAAAAAATCGTAGACAGGCATCATGGAAGGATTTGGCCCGAATCTACACCAGGCAAAGGCACTACTTTTTATTTTACCTTAAACGAGCAACCAGAAGTGTTGCAAACTGCATAATGACGCAATACAAAATCATCATTGTAGAGAACGACGAGGACGAGCAATTTTTTATGAACGAAAGTTTCAGGAAGTCGGAGTTGTTTGATGTGATCGTTCTGCTGAACAACGGCAATGCACTCATGGACTGGCTGCAAACGAACCCGGGTAATTTACCCGATTTGATTCTTTCTGATTTGAATATGCCGGGCAAGAATGGTTATGATATTATTGCAGAAGTAAAAGAAAACCCGGCGCTGGCGCACATCCCGGTGATCATTACGTCAACATCTTCCACCAAAACTTTTATCGATCGATGCCTGGCACTTGGCGCTGCCGATTACCTGGTAAAGCCCGAAACATTTATTGATTACGGACCGTATATCGAGAACCTGCACCGGATTGTTGACAATAGGATTGCAGTGAAATAAAAGCCTATAAATTTTGCTGCAACTTGGTTGTTGTAGCGGCATAAAAAAATCCTTCAACATCAGTTGAAGGATTTTTTTTGTCGGGACGACTGGATTCGAACCAGCGACCCCAAGCACCCCATGCTTGTACGCTACCGGACTGCGCTACGTCCCGAACTTTTACGCCGTTTTATTGGCGATGGGGTGGCAAATGTAAGGGAAAAATTGGAAACAATCCGGCTAAAATTTTAGTTTGCACCCCTATGACAGAGGCGAGAACTGAAAAAATTATCCAGGTGTTGCAACGGCGGCAAACAGGGCTCACCCTTGTGTTGGAAAACGTGTTTGACCGGCACAATGTGTCGGCCATTATGCGCACCGCCGATGCTGTTGGTGTAGGTGAACTGTACGTGGTAAACACGCAGGCGCCGGCAACGGAACACTGGGGTTACAGAAGCAGCAGCGGTGCTTACAAATGGGTAAAAGTGCACCAGTTTGATGAGTTGGAAACCTGCATGATTGCCGTCCGAAACAGGTATGAAAAAGTGCTAACCACGCATCTTTCTTCCGAAGCCGTTTCGTTGTTTGAAATTGATTTTACGCAAAGCATTGCGCTGGTATTTGGCAACGAACAAAAAGGGGTAAGTGAGGCGCTGCGCGGCATGGCCGACGGTAATTTTATCATTCCGCAAATGGGCATGATTCATTCGCTCAACATCAGCGTGGCCTGCGCGGTGAGTTTATATGAAGCCCTCCGGCAAAAAAGCGCAGCCGGCCATTACAACCAACAACAAATCAGCGCCGAACAATTTGATCACTTATTTCAAGACTGGACGACGCACCCGAGATTGCGGGATACAGGCGGAGCAGAGTAGTGTTTTGTAAATATGAAATAATGGAATTATAGAAACTGCTTTTTTGTTTTTTTAGGAAAAGCACAGTCTATTCTTGCAACGAGGTGCGCATCACTTAATTATAAAAATGTGCCGGCCACCGGCTGAATAATTGACTATTTAAGCTCACATATTTGCTGCCGCAATCGCTTCTTGTTCCTTCCGCTTTTTTTGTTGCAAAGCCGCCAGCGTAACATTTAATTCAAATCCTAAAAGGATTACCAACGCATTGGCGTAAATCAGTGACATAATGATAAACACAACTGATATTGACCCGTACAATTTGTTGTAGTTGCTGAAATTATTGATGTAGTAAGAGACAAGAATCGTGGTGAGAATTACCAATGTTGTGGCCAAAACAGAACCCGGCGTGATCAATGGCCATTTTTGGTGCAATGCAGGCCCATGCCGGTATATAAAGGAAATAACATAAAAGATTAGCGCCACTAAAATCACCCAACGCAGGTTGACTATTAGCAGCCGCACCATATGGTTTTGCACACCCAGCCACTGCAGCACCGCTTCATGTGCTACCAGCAACAGCAATGACATAAACACCAGCAACAATGTTACGAGTGTCATTTGCAAAGCCGTTTGCCGCATGCCCAAACCGCTGCGTTTATAAAAGCCTTCATAGTTTTCGTCGAACGAACGCAAAATGCCCATCATGGCGTTGGACGAGAAAAAAACGGCCAGCAATAAACCGAAAGAAAGCAATTCGTTGCGCGGGTTGTTGAGAAAATCGGCCAGGAAATCAATGATGACGCGGTTGTTTTGTTCGCCGGGAACAATGTCGCGGATCACTGAAAACAGTTCCTGTATAAACTTCTCTGAAATGGGCAACAGCGGCACCAGCGTGAAAATAAAAATCAGCGTGGGTGGAATGGCCATGAACACGTTGAAGGAAATTGCCGCAGTGCGTTCCACGAGGTTGGCCCGGTTCAACTGCCGCAGAAAAGCCGGCCACACGGCGTGTAGCGAATGACCCGCAAAGCCGGGGATAAAAACGGTTTTGCTTTTCCGGATGATGCCCTTTACCGGTGTAGACGTGGTAATGCGCCGGGTAATATCGCTTCTACTGGGCATTGGCCTGCGCTTGTTTATCCTTTTGTTTTTGCATCCAAACGGTTAATGCAGCCTGGTACAGTTTTGCTTTTTTCATGTGCTCTGCGTAGGTCGCACTAAAGTCGTGTGTGCCGTCAAACTCCGGGCTGGCAACAAAATAAACATACGCGGTTTGGGGCGCATCCAGCACGGCATCAAGCGTTGCTTTTTGCGGTGTGCAAATAGGTCCCGGCGGCAGTCCGGCATTGCGGTATGTATTGTATGGCGATGCTACCTGCAGGTGTTTTTCATACACCCGCTTGATGGTAAAATCCTGCAGTGCAAAACGCACCGTTGGATCTGCTTGCAGCGGCATGCCGGTACGCAGCCGGTTGATGTACACCGACGCGATGGTGTCTTTTTCATCGAGCTTGTTTGATTCCTCATCTACGATCGAAGCAATGATCGCAACCTGCAGCGGTGTTAGGGAAAGGCGTGCCGCTTTTTGTTTGCGTTCTTCCGTCCAAAACTGGCGGTTGGCATCAGCTAATTTTTGAAAAATTTTGTCCGGGTCGCTGTTCCAAAAATAAGTGTATGTATCCGGCAGCACATAAGCCAGGGCCTGGTCCGAAGTGATAGATCGCTTGGTGCGGAAACTGTCGCTTTGCAGGTACGCCATCATCTCGGCCGAATCGGTTTCGAGGCGGCGCGATACCAGTTTAGCTAAATCCTGCGGGGTGCGCAGCTTATTGATCACGAGGTTCACCGGCGTTTGCTGCCCGTTGCGCAACCGGCGCAAAATGGTGAACAGGCTCGTACCCTCTTCAATTTCGTATTTACCGGGTTTGATGTTGTTCCAATACTTTAGCCGTTGCGCTAAAAAGTCAAAAGCTTTCGGGTACTTCACAATCCCGTTGCGCACCAGCGAATCGGTAATGGCTTGTTTGTTGGCGCCATCGGTAGCGATGTACAGCGCTTTTTTATTTTCCGAAAAACCGGTAGCCGGCCCCCAAAAAAACCAGGCAACCACACCAGCGCCTACCAGCAATAAAATTGCTACGATAATGAATAAGTTCCTGACCATGATGGAGTAAAGTAAATAAAAAACCCTGCCTAGCAAGACAGGGTGCAATATAAAAAAGCTTAGAAATTACTTGCCGGTATCTGCAGGTGCAGCTTGCTGCGGTGCAGGAAGGGTAGTAGCGTTGGGAGTAGTGCCCTGGCGCATGGGCAAGGTGCCAGTACCAACGTTCTCCAGGCGATCCTGAACGGCGCCGCCGCCTGCGATAAAGAATGTGGAAGTAATGCACAGTACGGCAATGACAGCCGCAAAAATCCAGGTGCCTTTTTCCAATACATCAGTGGTTTGTTTTACACCCATAAACTGGTTGCTAAAACCGGCAATGTTTCCGGCCAGGCCACCGCCTTTGGGATTTTGCACCAGCACAACCAAAGCCAGTACCACACAGGCAAGAATAATCAGGATCAGGAATAAAATGGTCATACGTTTTTCTTTAAACTTTCCAGTTTGGCTGCAAAATAAGCCCTTTTGGAAGGATTAGACAAACTTAATTTATGATAAACAGCCTCAGCCTTATCGAGGTTGCCCTGCTTGATCCAAACTTCCGCCATGGCTTCAGTTACAATTTCCGATTCCACCACCGAATGGGCCGCCATGTGCTCCACCTTTTTCTCGGCGTTGGGATCCAGGTCTTTCAACTGCTCGGTTGCTGGCAGGCGTTTCATGGTTTTTAGCCATTCTGTAAAACTTTTCAATTGCCGCCCCATCTTGTCTTTGCCGGCTTCTTCTTGCGACAGCCGGATACCTTGCGAAGCAAAATAGTCGACGGTATGATAAGGTTCAAAAGCGGGCAACGCGGCATCGCTTGTAGCCGGTTCGTTTTGTTGCTCCTGAGGAACTGGCGCCTTATGTTCTACTTCTTCAACCTGCTCCGATTCCGGTGCAATTTCCTGCGGTTCCGGTGCGGGCGGTTCAGCAACGGACAACATTACTTCCGGCAAAACCGGCTGTTCTATTGCTTCGCTCTCATTGGCCGCAAATGCAGGCTGTTCGGGGAGGCTCAGTTGTTCAGGCAAAGGCGGCTCATCGCCGGTTTCGATGTCTGTTTCTTCTTCCTCGTAAAACGTTTCAGCTTCCGGAAACGTGGCGTTCAAAAATGCATCGAACGCTGCCGGCTGGTGATAATATAGTGCGGCCTTTTGCATTTGCGCCCTTGCTTCGGGTACGCCTTCCTGCGTCATTTTTTTTGCCAGTAAAAACTGCGCAGGCGCTAGGTAGGGTTGTTCGGTAATAAGCTGCTGCAATTCCGAAATGGAACAATCGGCAAAGGGCTTTTGTAACAACGATGTGGCTAAAAGGTCAAAGCGGCTGCTCATACAGGCAAGTTAAATGAAAGAGGGGAGGGAAGACGGAAAAGTCCGAAAAGTCAGTAGAGACAGTAAAGACGGAAAAGAAAGTATTAGATTATATCGTTTAACAAACAAGTCTGTTGGAGCAAAAACTAGTCTTACTTTCCTGTCTTTTCGGTCTCTATCGTCTTTCCCGTCTCTACCTACCAATTCGAAAACATTCGGTTAAAAAGGTCGTCGGTCATGTTGCGCAAAATTTCATCCAGCAATCTTGATTCTGCCGCCTGAAGTGAGAGGTTGGCATCAAAATCAAAACTGCGGCTCACGTCCAGTTCCTGCGCCGTATTACTGAGCCGGTTGTTTACCGTAAGGTGCACCGACACGGTAAGCCGGTTGGTTACGGCCGCTTGCTGGTTGCGCCCTGTGCCGCCAGCCTGCCCCGATGAAATAGCCGACGTAGTAACAGAATAGTCCGACACATAACCCGTTACATCCCAGTGCACATTATCGTTGTTGGTTTGTGTCAGGCGGGTTTGGTTCACAATTTTTTGGCGCAGCCTTTCGGTAAGCTGCGGGCTTAGCTGCGGGTTTACATAGCGGGCTTTGTTTTCAATAAAATTGATCCGCACGGTTTTTACACTGTCCGGCACCGACACGTCGGCGAACGAATACACGCCGCAGCCAGTGTTTACCGTTGCTACGCACAGCGCAGCAATAGCCATAAAGAACAATAAAAGAATGGGTGTTCTTTTCATTGAAATATCATTGGGATAGAGTGGGCAAATTACAAATGGTTTTGAAAAAGGAATCCCAAACCTCCTTACTCGTCAATGTTGTATTCTTTCAATTTCCGGTACAGGGTTCGTTCGCTAATGCCCAGGTCGGAGGCGGCATCCTTGCGTTTGCCCTTGTGTTTTTTCAACGCCTTGATGATCAGCTCTTTTTCCTTGTCCATGATGTTGAGGCTTTCTTCCACCTCTTCATGATCGTGGATGTCGTTGTTGAGGATCACGGGCTGTGCGGCAGGCTGCGGTGCATGGTGCATCAGCACCGGCGGCGAAAAGTCGTTGTGCGGGTGTAGCTCGGCCACCTGTGCCATCATGGCGGGGTTTTGCTGCAGGGCAGAGGGGTTTTGCACCACTTCAAAAAAAAGACGCTTCAGTTCGGTCACGTCCTTTTTCATATCGAAAAAGAGCTTGTACAAAATTTCCCTTTCGTTGGCAAATTCATGCGGTGGATGTCCGCCGCTGGCACTGGCCAGCACGGGTAGGCGGCTGCCGTTGTTTTGGGGTAAAAAACGCTCCAGCGCCTTTGCATTTACCTGTTTGTCAACCGACAAAACCGATATCTGTTCGGCAAGGTTTTTCAGCTCCCGTACGTTGCCCGGAAAATGATAGCTGGTCAGCCGTTGGCGTGCTTCGTCATCGAGTTGTACGGGTGCTGTGCGGTAGCGTTCGGCAAAATCAACTGCAAATTTGCGGAACAGCGTAACGATGTCTTCCTTACGATCGCGCAGGGCAGGGACCCGTATGGGCACCGTATTAAGCCGGTAATAAAGGTCTTCGCGAAACTTGTTTTGCTCTACTTGTTGCAGCAGATCGCGGTTGGTGGCGGCAATTACCCGAACATCGGTTTTTTGCACTTTCGAAGAACCCACGCGGATAAACTCGCCGGACTCCAGCACCCGCAACAGACGGGCCTGTGTGCCCAATGGCATCTCGCCAATTTCATCCAGGAAAATGGTACCGCCGTTCACCGTTTCAAAATAACCTTTGCGGCTATCCACGGCACCGGTAAACGAGCCTTTTTCGTGGCCAAATAATTCAGAGTCGATGGTGCCTTCCGGGATGGCGCCGCAGTTTACGGCAATAAATGGGTTGTGCTTACGGGCAGAAAGCGAATGTATGATATGCGAAAAGGCTTCCTTGCCTACGCCGCTTTCGCCTACAATCAACACAGTCAGGTCGGTGTTGGCCACCTGAACGGCCACCTGCAGCGCATAGTTCAGCGCTGGAGAGTTGCCAATGATTCCAAATCGGTTTTTTATGGTTTGCAGGTCCATTCTTGGTTGGTTGTTTCGTGTAAATCCTATCTGTTTCCTGTGCCTACAAAATCTGAACGATTGCAGCCCAGCCCTGATTAAGCGTTCGCTACAATTTTACCCAGCAACGTAGCCTGCGTGCTGCTGTCCACCTGAACATGCACATAGTCGCCCGGTTTCAGGTTGTATCCTTCTTTTGGAAAAACAATCACTTTGTTCTGGCTGTTGCGGCCCATCCAATCCAGTTCGCTGCGTTTCGAATCGCCTTCGATCAGCACTTTAAATGTTTTACCAATGTCCCTTAGATTGCTGTCGAACGAAAGTTTGTTTTGCAATTCCACAATTTCCTGCAGCCTGCGTTTTTTTACCGCCTCAGGCACATCATCCTGGTAGCGGCGTTGCGCCAAAGTGCCGGGTCGTTCGCTGTAAAAAAACATATAGCTCATGTCGTATTGGGCAAACCGCATCAGGTCCAGCGTGTCCTGGTGGTCTTCTTCGGTTTCAGTGCAAAAGCCGGCAATGATGTCGGAAGAAATGCCGCAGTCGGGCATGTACTCGCGGATGCGGTCCACTTTGGCTTTGTACCATTCGCGGCTGTAGTTGCGGTTCATCAGGCCCAGCACACGGGTGGAGCCGCTTTGCAGCGGCAGGTGAATATATCGGCAGATGTTTTCGTAGCGGGCCATAGTTGCTAGCACGTCATCGGTAATGTCTTTTGGATGCGAGGTGGAGAACCGAACCCGCAGGTCCGGAGCTACCAGAGCCACCAGTTCCAGCAAACGGGCAAAAGTTACCGGCTGGCCGTCTGCATCGGGTATAAAATAATAGGAGTCCACGTTTTGCCCCAGCAGGGTAATTTCTTTATATCCCTGCGCATACAGGTCGCGGCATTCTGCCAAAATGCTGTCGGCGTTGCGGCTGCGTTCGCGGCCGCGGGTAAAGGGCACCACGCAAAACGAGCACATATTGTTGCACCCGCGCATGATCGACACAAACGCAGTGATACCGTTGCTGTTGAGGCGCACCGGCGAAATATCAGCGTATGTTTCCTCGCGGCTCAGGAGCACGTTGATAGCTTTTTGTCCGCCGTCGGCTTCGTCGATGAGTTGCGGCAGGGCACGGTAGGCATCGGGGCCCACCACAATGTCCACCAGCTTTTCTTCTTCAAGGAATTTTGCTTTCAGGCGTTCGGCCATACAGCCCAACACACCAACCAGCAGGGCCGGGTTGCCTTTTTTCAACTTTTTAAATTCCGTAAGTCTTTTTCGCACTGTCTGTTCCGCTTTTTCGCGGATCGAACAGGTGTTCAAAAAAATCAGGTCGGCTTCTTCCAAATTGCGGGTGGCGCCAAAGCCTTCCCCGTTGAGAATCGAGGCCACGATCTCGCTATCGCTGAAGTTCATTTGGCAGCCATAGCTTTCGATATAAAAATGCCGGCGGTACCTATTTGTATCCAGGGCAAATGGAGCAAACGCTTCGCCCTGGCGGGATTCATCGTGTACTTTTTGAGCAATGTCCAACATAACCACTAAAATTGAGCGCAAAGATAAGCAATAGAAAATGACAGGATGTCAGGAGGCGGAAAAGTAAAAAGGCAAAATTCAAAAGTCAAAATCTGCAATAGTCTACACTGCACCTTTTGCTTTCTAAATTTTGCCTTCTACACTCTTTTTATTTGGCTGCTACGCCAAACCTTTTGGCGAGCCAGGACGCTTTTACCGGGATGATCCAGTCTTCTTCCAGTTCCTTTTTGGTGGCTACCAAGTTGTTGAAATATAATGTATCGTTGTTGATGAATCCGTTTTCAAATGCATAGCCCAGTTGGTTCATGGGCAGCACCTGCACTTTTTCGCCGGCAACAAATGCCAGCGTGGTGCGGTCGAAGAAGTTGATGCCGAATTGCTGCTCCAGCCCTTTTACAAAACGTACCGAACTGTCGGTGCTGCAGCCACCCACATGCACGCTGGATTCGTCGGCCATGAGTACCAGGAACTGGCCAAAAAACAAGTTGGCGTAGGCTTTTACCGGCGCACCATGCGATTGCCAGTTGCGGGCAAAATCTTCGATCATCGGCTCCATCGCTAGGGCTTCGGAAAGCGTTAGCTGGCGGCTCGATTGGTAGATCCAAACACGGCTTCCGGCAGCAAACTCTTGGGGCAGTAAATGTTTGTATTCCAGGTTCATGCCGCAAAGGTAACCTGTGCCGCGGAGCTTTGGAGCAGGATTAGTAGCATTTTAGGAAAGTCGGAATTCCAAAGACGGACGTCGGAAGATGGACGCAATGAAAACACATCTTCGGACCGCGGACTTCCGACTTCTGCCTTATTTCATCGCTGCCGCCACCAATTCCGCCACATCCAGCACCTGCACCGATCCTTCCTGCTCGGCGTTTTTGACGCCGTCGGTGAGCATGGTGTTGCAGAATGGACAAGCCGCCGCTACGATAGAAGCGCCGGTACCAATGGCTTCGGCGGAGCGTTCGAGGTTGATGCGGGTGGTGCCGGGCTCTTCCTCTTTGAACATTTGCGAACCGCCGGCGCCGCAGCACAAGCCGTTTTTGCGGCAGCGTTTCATTTCCACCAGTTCGGCGTCCAGCGCTTCCAGCACCTTGCGGGGCGCTTCGTAAATACCGTTGCCGCGGCCAAGGTAGCAGCTGTCGTGGTAGGTTATTTTTTTGCCCTTAAATGCATCGGCGTCGGTGAGTTTTATTTTACCGCCATCAATCAATTGTTGCAAAAAGGTGGTGTGGTGCATTACCTCGTAATTGCCGCCAATTTGCGGGTATTCGTTTTTAAAGATATTGAAGCAATGCGGGCAGGTGGTTACGATTTTTTTTACTTCATAATTGTTCAGCACCTGGATGTTTTGATAGGCCATCATCTGGAACAGGAACTCGTTGCCAGCTCGGCGTGCAGGATCGCCGGTGCACATTTCTTCTTTGCCCAAAATGGCAAACGACACACCGGCTTTATTCAATATCGTTGCAAAAGCCTTGGTAATGCGTTGTGCCCGCTGATCAAAAGAGCCGGCGCAACCCACCCAAAAAAGAACTTCCGGAACTTCGCCTGCCGCAAAAAATTCTGCCATTGACCGTACCTGCATGGTGCTTGTTTTAAACTCTGCCTTCAAAAATAAGGCATGCCCGTTTAGCATTCGTCAATTAGCTACAGCGTGTGTTATTTTACAACGATCAGATCAATCAGTTTTAAAAAAACAAGACGCTGCAACTGAAATTGCCGCCGCCAAAACCAATGCACATCGGGCCTGCATAATGGTTATTTTTGCCGCCCTTTATGGGTAGGAATACATTTTGGGAAAAGTTGGGCAACTGGGAATTGTGGCCGTTTCCGCTTCGGTATGCTGCGCTGATGCCTTTTTGGGTTGGTTATTGCATGCGGGCGGGCTCGCCTTGGTTTTTTACCGCGTCCAACCCTACCATCACTTTTGGTGGCTTTGATGGCGAAGGCAAAAAAGAAATGTATGCATTGCTACCCGAAGGCAGTTATCCAAAAACTTTGTTTGTTACACCGGGCATGGCTGCCGATCAATTACTGCAACAGGTTCAGGCTGCCGGTTTTCAATACCCGTTTTGTGTAAAACCCGATGTTGGTTTGAAAGGCTTGTTGTTTCGCAAAATTGATAACGAGGCGGAACTGCTCCGCTACCACAGCGCCATGCCGCTGGAATATATGGTGCAGGACTTGGTGTTGCTGCCGCTCGAAGTGAGCATTTTTTACTACCGCCACCCAACGCACCAAAAGGGCACCATCAGTGGTTTTATACAAAAAGACCTGATGGAAGTGGTGGGCAACGGCAGGGACACGTTGCACCAACTCATTTTAGCGCATCCCATTGCACGGCACCGCATGGCCGAAATGCAAACAAAGCATGCCGATAATTTCGACACCATTTTGCCACAAGGCCAACAATACCTGCTGGCTTATGCCGCCAACCTCAATCGCGGTGCACGTTTTAGCCAACTAACGCAACACATCGACGAACGCCTGCAACAACTGTTTGATGACCTGAGCCACCGCACCGAGTTTTATTATGGCCGATACGATATCAAATGCCAGTCGGTGGAGTTGCTGCAACAGGGAAAGGCTTTTCAAATCCTTGAATTCAATGGCGCCGGCGCCGAGCCCAACCATGTGTACCATGCAGGGCTGTCATTAACCCAGGCGCATACCGAGATCAAAAAACACTGGAAAGCTTTGTATGAAATTTCAAAGTACAACCACGAGCACGGGCACCCGTATTGGCCGTTTTGGAAAGGCTATCATTTTTTGAAAAAAGCAGGTCGCCACGGCAAGCATCTGGAAGCGCTGGACAAAGAAATTCTGGTGTAATTTTTTAAATACCGCTTTACTTTAATATTGCACCCTTGTGCACCCCAATCCATTAGATCGATGCCCAGGCTTTTGCGTGTTTTTTTTACCGGTCTCATGATTTCCTTTTTGGGTTCGTTGCCCCTGGGCACACTCAACGTGGCCATCATGCAAATTGCCATCACCGATGGCTTGCGCCCTGCGCTTTATTTTGGCCTCGGCTCCCTCACTGCCGAAGTGGTGTATGTGCGACTGTCGCTCATTGCCATGGATTGGGTACGCAAGCAAAAAGCGCTGTTCCGTGCACTGGAGTGGGTAACGCTGCTGATTGTTTTGGCACTGGCTATTTCTTCGTTTTATGCGGCCACACATCCAAGTATAAAAAAGAACATCATCCTCAGCAGCACGCTGCACCGCTTTTGGCTGGGGCTTTTTATGAGCGCCCTCAACCCGGTGCAAATCCCGTTTTGGTTTGGTTGGAGCACGGTGTTGTTTACCAAAGGCATTTTGCAGCCGCAGGCTGCGCAATACAACATCTATATTGCCGGCATCGGCATCGGCACACTCATCGGCAATTTTGTGTTCATGTTTGGTGGTAAAATGGTGGCCGATAATATTACCGGCAACCAAGATATTTTGAATTGGGTGATTGGCGGCATCTTCTTGCTGACCGCCATCATTCAAGCCATAAAAATGGCCCGCAAAAAAGATGTAGACCACCGCATCGATCACCCCGAGGAAGAAGAGCATCCGTTTGAATCCATCATTTTGCAGGAAGATAACAACAACGACAAACCGAAGGATTAGTGATAGGAGCGTTGGGCTTCAAAAGCAAAAGGGATAAATCTTTATCTTGAAACATGCTTCTTCGATTGTTGCCCTTTCTTATTTTTTCCTTTGTCCTTTTTTCCTGCGCCGATGCACCCGATGAATCCAACCACTCCTGGAGTGTGTACGGTGGTTCCAAAGAAAAAACTCAGTATTCATCGCTGTCGCAAATTGATACCAGCAATGCTGCGCAATTGGAGGTGGCGTGGGTGTATCGCAGCGGCGATGCCGACACGGTAAATGGTTCGCAAATTCAGTGCAACCCGCTGGTGGTAGATGGTATTTTATACGGCACATCGCCAACACTCAGATTGTTTGCGCTGGATGCCGCTACGGGCAGGGAGTTGTGGGTGTTCAACCCGTTTGATTCATTGAAAGCCGACCGCGGATTTTTTATCATGAACAACAGCCGCGGCCTTGCATATTGGACGGATGGCAAAGAAAAGCGTTTGTTTTATACCGCCGGTTCGTACCTGTATTGCATTGATGGCGCCACCGGCACACCTATCCCCAGCTTTGGCACCGATGGAAAGATTGACCTGCACGATGGCCTCGACCGCGATGTAACTGAGCTTTTTGTTACGTCCACCTCGCCGGGCATTGTTTATAAAGATCTGATCATTATGGGCACCCGTGTAGATGAAGGCGCTGCCGCAGCACCGGGCCATATCCGCGCTTTTAATGTACGGACTGGTAAACGCGAATGGATCTTTCATACCATTCCGCAGCCGGGCCAGCCGGGCTATGATACTTGGCAGGACACAGCCGCGTATAAAAATATTGGCGGCGCCAATGTATGGAGCGGCTTCAGCCTCGATGAACAACGTGGCCTCTTGTTTTGCGCCACCGGCTCGGCCTCGTTTGATTTTTATGGTGGTAAAAGAAAAGGAGCGAACCTGTACGCAAACTGTGTGCTGGCATTGGATGCCGCAACCGGTAAACATGTCTGGCATTTCCAGGGCGTGCACCACGATGTTTGGGACCGCGATTTTCCAACACCGCCTGTGTTGCTGACACTTAAAAAAGGTGGCCGCACCATCGATGCTGTGGCGCAGGTTACCAAAACGGGTTTTGTGTTTGTGTTTGAACGTGAAACCGGCAAGCCTGTTTTTCCCATTCGCGAAATGCCGGTACCTATCAATACAACGCTTGTTGGCGAAGAACTGTCGCCTACGCAACCGGTGCCCCAAAAACCATTGCCGTTTGTGCGGCAAAAATTTACTCCGGAAGAACTGAACCACCTGTTGCCGCCGGCCTCATTTGAGCAGGTAAAAAAAGCATTGGCTTCATATAAAAGTGGCGGCTTGTTTGAGCCGCCATCGGAGCAGGGCACGGTGGTCCTTCCGGGCTTTGACGGCGGCGGCGAATGGGGTGGGCCGGCAGTAGACCCGGAAACAGGAATACTGTATGTAAATGCCAATGAAATGGCTTGGATACTTACGATGGTGCCGTTGAAAAATGACCAAGTTCGAACAGAAACTAAGATGGAGGCCGGCAAACGATTGTACCAGGCCAACTGCATGACCTGTCACGGACCGGAGCGAAAGGGCAGTGGCGCCAACCCGTCGCTGATCAATGTGGGCCAGCGATACAACAATGCACAGTTTCACCAGTTGATATCCAGTGGCCGCCGGATGATGCCTTCTTTTAACCGATTGCATGCCGCCGAAAAAGAAGCAATCGCTGCATTCGTGTTGGACCAAAATGGGCCGGGTAAGCAACAATATAACGGGCCCGCAACTAACGGAGATGCCTACCTGAAATTGCCGTACAGCACCACCGGCTATAACAAATTTCTAAGCCCGGAAGGGTTGAATGCATTAAGGCCGCCGTGGGGTACCATCAACGCCATTGACCTCAACACCGGCGAATTTGTTTGGCGCGACACGCTGGGCGATCATCCACTGTTTAAAGCGCATGGCATCCGCACCGGCAGGGAAAATTATGGCGGTCCGGTGGTGACCAAAGGCGGACTACTTTTTATCGGCGCCACCCCGGACAGTATGTTTCGGGTGTTCAATAAGACCAATGGTCGTTTGCTTTGGGAAACTACTTTGCCGGCACCTGCTTTTGCCACGCCTGCTGTGTATGCAGCCAACAATCGGCAGTATGTGGTAGTGGCCTGCGGAGGCGGAAAACTGGGCACAAAATCAGGCGATTATTACGTGGCATTTGCGCTGCCGCAAAAGCCGGAACAATAGTTGCACAACTCGGTCGCTGCCTAATTTTTAGAGCACATTTTAACCACTAACTTTTTCCGTTTTACTTTCGCGCCATGAATTTGGAGGCATTTTACGATAAAGCATACCTGTGGATATTGACCGTTGGGCCAAGGCTGCTCATCGCTTTTTTTGTATTATTTGTGGGCATCTGGCTGATCCGCTTTTTGAAAAGGGCACTGAACCTGCACATGCACCGCCGCGAATTTGACCCATCGCTGCAGCCCTTCCTTATTTCCTTGTTTGGAACCGTGATGCAGGTAATGCTCATACTGGCCTTGATGCAGGTGCTGGGCTTGCAAATGACCATTTTTACTGCCCTGATTGGTGCACTGGGTGTAGCTGCAGGCTTGGCGCTGTCAGGGACTTTGCAAAATTTTACTTCTGGTGTTTTGATCCTGTTGCTGAAACCGTTTCGTGTAGGCGATAGTATTTTGGCGCAAGGGCAGGAGGGAATTGTCAGCTCAATTCAAATTTTTTATACCGTTGTTACCACGCAAACCAACACCACGGTAATTATCCCAAATAGCAAGCTGTCCAACGAGGTGATCATCAACCTAAGCCGGCAGGGCAAACGCCGGCTGGACATTGAACTGAAATTCAATTTTGGAATTTCGTTTGATGAAGTGCAGCGAATTGTACAAAAGAGGATTGATCAGACGCCGGCTATCTTAAACGACCCGGCTACCAACTTTGGTGTTTCTTCGGTTGACCCTGACGGTTATAAAGTGATGATCAACATTTGGGTGGATGCGCACCATTACCACGAAGTAAAACTGGCGTTCCAGGAAGACATCATTGACGACCTGAAAGCTGGTGGCATCAAGCTTCCGGGCATGCCGTGAGTAAGTAAAAAGTCAAAAGTTAAAGGCAAAATGTAGCGGACAATATCGTGTTTTTCGAAGAAGAAGCTCGCAATGTGTTTGTTACCGTTCGATGAAATGCCTTTATGAAAATGAATAAAAAAGGCGGCTCTGTATGTGGGCCGCCTTTTGCATTTTTACTTTTTGATTTTGCTTTTACGCTAAACTTTTCCGCTTCCGCGCAGCTCAAAACCATGCGCACTGGCCATGCGCTCCAGCAATTGTTTTGTTTTTTTAATGCCTTCTTCTTCGCTCAGTTTGCTGCCTTCGTATTCAATACCAATAATGCCATTGAAATTTGCTTTTTTGATAATGGGCATCATCTTGTTGTAATCTGTTTCCACACAATTGCCTTGCTCATCAAAATCATATGTTTTGGCACTGATGCCTTTTGCGTAGGGCATAAATTCCTGCACGCCTTTGTAGCGGTCGTATTCTTCGGCGCAGCCGTTGGCGGTGCGGCGCAAACAAAAATTGCCTAAGTCGGGCAGGATGCCCACGTTTTTTTTGCCCACCTGCTTCATCACGCCTGACAGCCACTGGCCGTCCGAACTCCAGCCACCGTGGTTTTCCACAATGATATTGATGCCGGTTTTTGCACCGTATTCGCCCAACTTACCCAATCCATCAACAGCCGCTTTCGCCACTTCTTCGCGGCTACCCTGCCCGTAGGCATTTACCCTAATGGTGGCACAACCTAAATATTTGGCAGCATCAACCCACTTGTAATGCGCTTCCACGGCCTTGTTGCGCTTGTCGGCATCGAGCTCGCCCAATCCGCCTTCGCCGTCAATCATGATCAGGTGGTTTTTAATGCCATTGTCTTTGCAACGTTGCAGCAGGTCGTTGAGGTAAGCCGTGTCCTGCGCTTTGTCTTTGAAAAACTGGTTTACATATTCCACCACGCCAATGCCGTATTGCTTGCGGGAAACTTCGGGGAATTCGAGGTTGGTCATTTTTTTGGCAAACAGGGTTTTATGCAACGACCATTCGGCCAATGATATTTCAAAAGATGGTTTTGCAGCAAATGCATGGGAAAACTTTGGTGCAATGGCAGCACCGGCAGCAAGCGTTGCCAGGTTTTGAACAAACCGACGGCGGGAGTGAAGCATGGTCAAACGTTGTTAGGTGAAAAAATATGGCTTAAGTTAATGAAGATTTTGCATGCAACGTCAATGCATTTAAAAAGCAGCGAATCGATTGTTTGAAAACTCTTTTGCAACAAAAAGCGCCGCCCTAGGGGCAGCGCTATTGTGCTTATTCTTAAAATAAAAAAGATTAGCTGTTGCGGTTGATGCAATTGAGGTCTTCGAACGCAACGCTCAGGCGCTTTACAAAGTTTTCCTCGCCACTGCGCAACCAAACGCGGGGATCGTAGTATTTTTTATTAGGTTTTTCAACACCATCAGGATTGCCCAATTGTGCCTGAAGGTAATGCTCGCTTTTTTTGTAATTGAGCAATACACCTTCCCAAAATGCCCACTGCATATCGGTGTCTATGTTCATTTTAATGGCACCATACGAAATGGCTTCGCGGATCTGGTGCTGCGGAGAACCCGAGCCGCCGTGGAATACAAAGTACACGGGCTTTTCGCCGGTACCGTATTGTTGTTGGATGTACTCCTGGCTGTTTTTCAAAATCTCCGGACGCAGCTCCACGTTGCCGGGGCTATACACGCCGTGCACATTGCCAAAGGCAGCAGCTACGGTAAACATGTCGCCAACTTTACTGAGGCGCTCATATGCATAAGCCACTTCCTGGGGCTGTGTGTACAGCTTATCGTTTTCCACGCCACTGTTATCAACGCCGTCTTCTTCGCCACCGGTAACGCCCAGTTCAATTTCAATGCTCATGCCCAGCGGTGCCATGCGTTTGAAATATTCCACCGAGGTTTCGATGTTTTCCTCAATCGGCTCTTCCGACAGGTCGAGCATGTGCGAAGAAAACAGCGGCTGGCCTTTTTCTTTGTGGTATTGTTCGCCGGCATCGAGCAGGGCACTGATCCAGGGCAGCCATTTTTTTGCTGCGTGGTCGGTGTGCAACACTACAGGTACGCCATAATATTTGGCAACAGTATGGATATGCAAAGCACCTGAAATGGCGCCTACGATATTAGCTTGCAGGTTGTCGTTCGGCATGCTTTTGCCCGCAATAAACTGGGCGCCGCCGTTCGAAAACTGAATGATCACTGGAGAGTTTACTTTGGCAGCGGTTTCCAGCGTAGCGTTGATGCTGTTGGTGCCAATAGTGTTCACTGCAGGAAGCGCAAAGCCATTTTCCAAGGCATCGCGGTAAAGAGCTCTGAGTTCGTCGCCGAACAGGACGCCGGCTTTGTATTTACCCATAAAGATCAGGTTTAATGTGGATTGGGAAAGGATCCCGCCTTTTTTTCGCTGCCGAAGATAATGAGAAACTGTTTGTATTGCACCTGATAGCTGTCATTAGTTTAAAAGCGCAAAGCGGTGGGAACAGCTACGCTGATATGATTTGCATCAAACAAGCGGCAGGCGATGTGCAAATGATACATATTGATTGCGGGTCATTTCCTAGCTAGATCATTTTGCAGCTGCGCAAAATACCGCGGTGCATGCAGCAGCCTGCTGCCATACCAGCTAAACATTTCACCATCTACCAACGCGATGCGTGTTTGCGGCAGCAGCGGCTGCAATACAACAATATGTTTTTCCTTAAACGGATAAGGCTCCGATGAAAGCAGCAATACATCAGGCGCGGTAGCGGCAATTTCACTCCATTCAACAGCGGGGTAGCGTTGCCTGTCGGCAAACACATTTTCAAACCCTGCAAGCTGCATCATGTGGTGTATAAATGTGTCGTTGCCAACGGTCATCCACGGTTCTTGCCAAATCAGGTAGGCTGCTTTCAGTGGCGGATTTAGTGGCGTTAAATGATTAAAGCCATTTTTGATTTTGTCGATTATTGCGCCAGCTTGTTCCTCGCGGTGTGTCAACTGTCCGAGGGTGTTGATCATTGCCAGGGCTTCGTTCAAATTGCCCATGTCCGAAACATAAGTGGGTATGGTTGCCGCAATTTCCAAAACCTGTTCTGCTACATTTTCTTCTTTGTTGGCAATCACCATGTCGGGCTGCAAAGCCAGTACAGCCGCCACATCCACCATTTTGGTGCCGCCAATGCGCTTTTTATTGCGCCACCACTGGTTAGGATGCACACAAAATTTGGTGATGCCCACCACTTCCTGTTCCAGGCCCAGATCGGCGAGCAGCTCGGTTTGCGAAGGCACCAACGAGACGATGCGCTGCGGCGGTTTGTTTGCAAAAAAAGTGGGTGTGGAAATCAACGGCATGCTGCAAAAATAGCGGGCAGCATGCAACAGCAACTTTTGGAGCGTCGGGATTTGTTTGCTATCACCTCCTCCTGCCTTAATGCGTGTGCACCAAATGCAGGAGGAAAAGGGTTTACCATTCGGTTTTCATTGGAACGGCGTGGTGATAGGCTAATGGATTCTGGCGGTTTAGGCACCAAAGGTTTTCATAGATATGGAACGGCTTTCAAACGGATAATGGACGGTTTGGTTTTTCAGGACGTCGAACTGGTCTTCATAGGAATTGTCCTTAAAAGGAAGAAGTTGATGCGTGTGTTTTTAGTTGTTCACAGGACTGGGATAATGCAATTTTTGGACGGTTGGATTCTCTTTGGATTTGGATCATTTCGGTTTTTCAAGGAAACGGAACGTTCACCGCATCAACTTCTGTAACAAATGTAGAATGGCAGAGCTTGCTGTTCAATACAACTTTCGCTCAATTTTTTCCATGTAGTAAATACGCCGCATTGCGTAAAACCGGCGGTGCTCCTGCCGTATTCTCTGAAAATGCGCATCGTGATTTTACGAAAATGGCCTTCGGCTAATACCCCATTTTTTACAGGTTAAACGGGGCATCCAGCTGCATTAAAGTAAAAGTAACGCCGGCCATTGCTATTGTATGTGGAAAAAATTATATTATTCAAAGTGGATGGTTTTTTTACGAAAAAAGCCGGCCGGGCAATATTGCATCCCTCGACCGGCTTTTGAGCGAACTAAGTATTTTCTACTACATTTTTAATACATCAGGCAAGGGCCTGCAGCACGTCGTATTTGGTTACAATCTGCAAGCTGCCGGTTTCATCTTTCGACAATACCGCGCCATTTTCTTTGTTGATGAGGGTGCTCAGTTTTTCCACAGGCGTTTCCATTGCTACCACGGGAAAGCATTTGTCCATCACCGTTTCAATTTTAGCGGTGCGCAGTTCAGGGTCGCCAAAAACCCGTTGAAACAAGCCGCTTTCCGACACTGCACCTACTAGCTCGCCATCTTTTACAACAGGGATGTGTTCAATGTCGTATTCCTTCATCAGTTCCACTGCCTCCGAAACTGACTGTGTAGGCTCGATGGTGATGAGCCTTTTGCGGCCCCGTGCAGATACTACGTCGCGGAAGGTTTTTACTTCAAAAAAGCCACGTTCCGACATCCACTGGTCGTTGTAAATTTTAGCAACATAACGGCTGCCATGATCGCACAGCAGCACCACTACAACGTCGTCTTTTTTCAGCCTATCTTTTAGTTGCATCAAGCCCGCCAGCACGCTGCCCGAGCTATAGCCGCAAAAGAGCGCTTCCTCACGGGCAAGCCTACGCGCAAATAAAGCACCGTCTTTATCAGTCACTTGTTCAAAGTGATCAATCACGCTCATGTCGTAGTTCTGCGGCACAAAGTCTTCACCAAAACCTTCCGAAATGTATGGATGCACTTCGTTCATGTCAATCTCGCCGGTGCGGTGGTACTTAGTTAGCAGTGAACCGTACACATCAATCGCCCAGATCTGGATATCGGGGTTCATTTTTTTCAGATACATGGCCGTTCCGGTAATGGTGCCACCGGTGCCTGCTGTAGTAACAAAATGCGTCACCTTACCTTCTGTTTGGCGCCAGATTTCGGGGCCGGTAGTTTCCACGTGTGCCTGCCTGTTAGCCAAGTTATCGTACTGGTTCATCAGGAAGGAGTTTGGAATTTCCTTAGCCAACCTTGCCGCAACAGAATAATAGGAGCGGGGATCTTCGGGCTCCACGTTTGTAGGGCAAACGATCACTTCGGCGCCCAGCGCTTTCAGAATGTCCATTTTCGATTGCGACTGTTTGTCGGTAGTGGTGAAAATGCATTTGTACCCTTTTACCACGGCCGCCATTGCCAATCCCAAACCGGTATTACCCGATGTGCACTCAATGATGGTGCCGCCGGGTTTCAGCTTGCCTTCGGCTTCGGCCACTTCCACCATTTTCAGGGCCATACGGTCCTTGGTGCTGTTACCGGGGTTGAAATATTCTACCTTGGCATACACCTCGCAGGGAAGGTCGCGGGTAATTTTATTGAGTTGCACTAGCGGCGTGTTGCCAATCGTTTCCAGAATATTTTTCTTGATGTCCATGCAGTGGGATTAATGCGGCAAAGGTAAATCCACAGATTTGTTTGATTGGAAATGATTTTGGCGATTCAATTTCAGAAGCTAAGCGACACTTTTATCGGCAATCATCCTAAACGGAAATGTGCGTACAGAAAAAGCATCTTGCCCTTTTGAAAAAATCATAAAAATCTTTTCCAATCAAACAAATCTGTGGTTCCAATCATACAAATCACTGGTTACCTTTGCCACCCTGTTTAAAAAACGGGCTAAATCGTGCACATGGAATCGAAGTATATCCAAAACATCGCAGAAAAGCTGGGGCTGAGCCTCAAACAGATCAACAACGTGTACCAGATGCAGTCGGAAGGTGCCACCATACCGTTTATGGCCCGCTACCGCAAGGAAGCCACCGGCAATATGGACGAAGTGCAGATCGGGAACGTGGTGGAAGAGATCAAGTATTTTACCGAGTTGGATAAGCGCAAGGAAACGGTGCTGAAAACAATCGACGGGCAAGGCAAACTGACCCCTGAATTAAAAGAGCGCATTGAAGGCACACTGGATCTCACCGTGCTGGAAGATATTTACCTACCTTATAAACCCAAGCGCAAAACCCGCGCTACGCAAGCCATTGAAAAAGGGCTGGAGCCGCTGGCAAAACTTATTTTCGAACAGGGCAACATCGATCCCGAAAGCGAAGCCGCTGCATACATCAAAGAAGAAGTAAAAGACAGCAAAGAAGCGCTGCAAGGCGCCCGTGATATTATTGCCGAATGGGTGTCGGAAGCAGAAGAAGCCCGCAACAAAGTGCGGCAATTGTTTACCGAAACCGGCACGCTGGTGTCGAAGGTTTTTCTTTCCAAAAAAGACGAGCCCGAAGCACAGAAATACCGCGATTATTTTGAGTTCAGCGAGCCCTTGTCGCAAAGCCCTTCCCACCGCATCATGGCCATTCGGCGTGCCGAAAAAGAAGGCTACTTGGCGATGGACATTACCATCGAAAAAGAATCGGCGGTGGATGAACTGAGCCGCATTTTTGTGAAAGATAATAACCCCGCTGCCGACGAAGTACGCAAGGCTGTGGAAGACTCCTTTGTGCGCCTGCTGAAAACGTCCATTGAAAGCGAATACCGCCTGAGCAGCAAAGCCAAGGCCGATGATGAAGCAATAACGGTATTTACTGAAAACCTACGGCAACTGCTGCTGGCATCGCCGCTGGGCAACAAACGGGTGCTGGCGCTGGATCCCGGGTTCCGCACCGGCTGCAAATTGGTTTGCCTCGATGCCCAAGGGAACTTGGTGCACAACACCGCCATTTACCCGCATCCGCCGCAAAACCAGTGGCAGGAAAGCGTTGCTGAAATAAAGCACCTGGTCAATAAATACGACATCGAAGCCATCGGCATTGGCAACGGCACTGCCGGCCGCGAAACCGAAACGCTGGTGCGCAGCATTGATTTTGGCAAGCCGGTAAGCGTGTTCCAGGTAAATGAAAGCGGCGCTTCTATTTACTCCGCATCGGAAGTGGCCCGTGAAGAATTTCCCGACCATGATGTAACGGTAAGAGGTGCGGTGTCCATTGGCCGCCGCCTGCTCGACCCATTGAGCGAACTGGTAAAGATTGATCCGAAATCGATTGGCGTGGGCCAATACCAGCACGATGTGAACCAGGTAAAGCTGAAAGATGCGCTGGACCGCGTGGTGGAAAGTGCCGTAAACTTTGTGGGTGTGGATGTAAACACCGCATCGAAACACCTGCTGCAATATGTATCGGGCATCAATGGCACATTGGCAAAAAATATTGTGGAATACCGGGCACAAAATGGTCCGTTCAAAAGCCGCAGCGAATTAAAGAAAGTGCCGATGATGGGCCCGAAAAGCTTTGAGCAATGCGCAGGATTTTTGCGCATTCCCGGCGCCCAAAATCCCTTGGATAATTCATCGGTGCACCCCGAAAGTTATGGCGTGGTGGAACGCATGGCTGCCGACCTGCAGGCATCGCTGGAGGAGTTAATCAAAAAGGGCGAGCTGCGCAAGAAGATCAATAAAAAAGCTTACATCTCCGAAACGGTGGGTGAGTTTACCATTGAAGATATTTTAAAGGAACTTGAAAAGCCCGGCCGCGACCCACGTGCCCCAATTGAGGAGTTTCGTTTTGACGACACTATTAAAAGCATTGAAGATGTAAAGGTGGGCATGCAGGTACCGGGCATCGTTACCAACATTACTGCGTTTGGTGCTTTTGTGGATATTGGCGTAAAACAGGATGGGCTGGTGCATGTGTCGCAATTGAGCAACCGCTTTGTTAGTGACCCGAACGAGGTAGTGAAACTGGGACAAAAAGTGCAGGTTACTGTTACCGAAGTGGATGTTGCCCGCAAGCGCATTGCGTTGACGATGAAAACTACAAAGCCGGACGACCGTAGTCAGACGACAGAGCCGCGCAGTGCTGGTGGCGGCAATAAATCCTTCGCTAAACCCGCACCCAAGCAGGCTTCACTGAACGATTTTCAAAAAAGCCTGCAGGCGTTGAAAAGCAAATTCAAAGACTAATATTTATGTAGCAATAAAAAAATGCCCCGCTTTTGCCGGGGCATTTTTTTATTGAACAAAGCAAACGAAAACTTATGCCTGCTGCCAGGTTTTGCGGCGCTGGGTGAGGTAGCGATCCAGTAAAATCAGTCCCAGCGTGATGTTTAGCATAATGAACAGATTCACGAAATTGTTGTTGAACACCTGGCTATAATCCACTTCCGTAAAATCGACGCCCAAAACCTTGCTGGTGCCCGATGCGCCGGCGGACCAATCGATCTGGCTGAGGCCGTATACAAGGAAACCAACAATGACGGTAACGAAAAAGGCCCCAATGCCCCAGATGATTTTTTTGTCGATATACGCCTTGGTGGCCGGTGCAATTTGCAGCCGCGCAATTTCGTCCATTACATTGCGGGTAAAACGCATGGAAGGTTGCTCCAGTTCGGTGGCATCCAGCATTTGGTGCACCGAAAGCAATTCCTTGTATTTTTCGCGCCACGCGGCGTGTTCCACCAACAACTGTTCTATTTCCGAACGCTCCGCATCGGTGCTGAGCCCATCGATGTACTCCCAAATCCGCAACTCCATCGCCGCATCATCTGCCGGGTCGAACGCTTCGTGCCTGTTATTCATGGTCGTTCATTTGTGGTTAGTTAATGTTCATGCGGCTTACAAATCCCGCACTTCGGCGGCAAAATGCTGCTGCATTTTTTCCTTCAATCGGGTACGTGCCCGGTGCAGTTGCACTTTTACCGCATTGGGCTCTTTACCCATTACCTGCGCAATTTCTTCCAGCGTTTGTTCGCCTTTGTAAAACAGCGTGATCACCTGTGCATCGTCGAGGCTGAGCAGCCGGATGGCCGCGTTCACCATATTTTGCCGCGACTTTTGTTCGATGACATTGGCATTCATGCCGCCATCAAAATTATCGGCTACGGCAAATACTTTTTCATTGTCCAGCGAATGCACTTCCAGCTTTTTTTTACGTAAAAACGAAATGCTGGTGGTGGTGGTAATGGTGTACAGCCAGGTGCTGAACTTGGACGTACCCTTGAAATCGGCCAACGAACGGTATGCCTTTACAAATATATCCTGGGCCAGTTCTTCGGCGTCTTCGCGGCCTTTTACATAGCGCAGGGCAATGGTAAAAACAAACGACTGGTAACGCTGCACCAGGGTACCAAAAGCGTTGCGATCGCCTTTGAGCACCTGCTCGATGATTGCGTTGTCAGCTATTTCGTTGTGCATCTGCATGTATGACGCTTTGTTGTTGGGGTTGGTTACAGGTGCAAGGTTGAGAAATTTTTTTAGCTTTCATAACGGCAGGTGATGAATTGCCCGTGTTTTGGTCCGAATGCCCTTTTGTTGGGGATGGATCAACAATGTGGTAATTGACTGCTGGCGATGTTGTTGTTTTAATTGCGCTGAATGGTTGGATGTTTTCGCTATATATAATGAGAGCGGAGGATCAACCTTTGGGGGCAAAGGATGTTTCGGGATGCTTGAATTGTTCTTCGCTTTCTATCATTAATATTCAGTTCTTCGGTGCATTTGATCCTTTTAAAAGAAAAATGAAACCGGGCTGTAACCACGTCTCTTGTGTCGGCGTCCTAATGTTTGTAAGCGATGCTTGCAGTTCTTTTTAAAAAAATCCTGAATTTCTGTAACCGCAGCGGTACCACTGTAGTCAGATAGGAAAACAGCAAACAACTTTTTAAACCATAACACTGAATTTTTATGTCACCGTTTTTAATCCCGATCATCACTTCCCTCGGCGCATTCGCAATGGTTTTTGGCATTGTGTACCTGAAAACCAAAGAGAATATGGCCATGATCGAAAAAGGCATGAACCCCAAACAATTTGCCAACCGCCCCGTGCCTTATCGCAGTCTTAAATCGGGCCTTGTATTTTTTGGTGCCGGCATCGGCCTGCTCCTGGCATTTTTCCTTGATAAAAACATGGGTGGCTGGAACAACGAAGCTATCTATTTTGCCCTGATTGCCATTGGTAGCGGTATTGGACTGATGCTGTCGTACCGCATTGAGAAAAAAGAAACCCTGACGCCGAACCGCGAGGTAGAACCTGCCCGCCGCGAACCGGAGTACCGATAAGGGATTTACGATTGACGATTTTGGATTGACGATTTAAATAGATACCGACAGAATTTAATACGCCTGCACTGCAGGCGTTTTTTTTATGTGTGTAAATAACAAACGGCTGCTTCAAGTAAAGCAGCCGTTTGCCAAAAATCGTCAATCCAAAGTCGTTAATCGTAAATCATCACTACTTGGCCAGCTCTTTCCTCGCCTTGGCAATCATGTCATCGTACAGGGCATTCACTTCATAAAAGCCTTGGGTGCGCCAGCGGAAGCGGGCCAGGTAAGCTTTCATTTGTTCCTGAATTTCCGCCTTGTCGCGTTGCGGAATATTTTTCAGGTTAATACTGTCTTTTGATGCGTATTGCACCAGGTGGGTCCAGGCATCTTCCAGGTTGTTGTATTTGGCAGCAAATTCAGCGGGCGTTTTATACTGCTTGAACAGGTTGCCGTTTTGAATATAATATTGGTACACAAAATTGTTGAACCGGCCATCGAGGTACAGCCGCGTTACGCTGCGGGTTACTAGGCTGGTATCAATGGGCACAAATGCATCGGGTACAATGCCGCCGCCGCCATAAACGGTGCGGCCTGCATTTGTTTTATAAGCCTTGCCGGTAATGTTGTGGATGGAGTCGGCGGTGAGCATTTCGCCGGAATGGTAACGGCTGTATAGTTCTTCCATGTACACTTTTTTACCGCCTTCGTAGGAGCGCTGGATGCTGCGGCCCGATGGCGTAAAATAGCGGGCAACGGTGAGGCGGATGGCCGAGCCGTCGCTCAGCATGTATTGCTCCTGCACCAGGCCTTTGCCAAATGTGCGGCGGCCTACAATGGTGGCGCGGTCCCAGTCCTGCAAGGCGCCGGCCAGAATTTCAGATGCCGAAGCCGAAAGCTCGTCGACCAGCACCACCAGTTTGCCTTGCTCAAAAACGCCTTCCTTTTGTGCCCGGTGTTCCTGCCGTGGTGTGTTGGTGCCTTCGGTGTACACAATCAGTTTATCGCCGTCCAAAAATTCGTCGGCGATTTTTATGGCCTGGCTCATTAGGCCACCGCCGTTGTTGCGCAGGTCCAGCACCAAACTTTTCATTTTCTGCGCCTGCAGCTGCTCCATCGATTGCATGAACTCGCGGTAAGTGGTTTCCGAAAATTTGCTCAGCTTGATGTAGCCAGTGGCGCTGTCCAGCATAAAATGTGCATCCATTGCGGGCAGCGGGATAATGCCGCGGGTGGGCACAATATGTTTGATCTCCGCGCCGCGTTTAATGGTGAGGTCTACCTTGGTACCGGCCTTGCCGCGGATCATGCGGCGGATGTCTTCCGAAGGCATGGTTTTGCTCACCACTGATGAATCGTCCACGGCTATGATGCGGTCGCCCACCTGCAGTCCGGCCTTGTCGCCAGGACCTTCGGGGATCACATATAATATATGTACGGTGTCAGAAAAAATGTTGAATTCCACGCCAATGCCGTCAAAGTTGCCCACGAGGTCTTCATTGGCTTCGCCAAAATTTTTGGCCGGTATATAAACAGAGTGCGGGTCGAGGTTATTCATGAGGCCCTCCAGCGCACTGTCCTGCAGCGAGCCCAGGTTCACCGAATCCACATAGCGGTCTTGGATTAGGTCCAAAGCCTCCTGCAGCGAGCTGCGGCGGTCGAGCTTGAAAAAGCCGCGGGTGCTGCCGGTTTGCTGGTGTAGCTTAAATCCAAAGACCATCCCCAGGATCATGATCACGGAAAAGATCAGGGGAAGCCACACCTGTAATTTTTTTCTACTCATCTTTATGCTGCTCTTTTTGATACTAATTTAAGTTTGCAAATTAGGTCATTTACCAAAAGCAACGCTAGCCGCTACCTTTATTCAACAATACTTTAAGCGCCCATCATGCACACTGCAACTCTTATTGCCGACAGCGGATCCACCAAAACCGAATGGTGCCTGTTATCGGAAGGCCGCAAAAAAACAGTCTTTACCCAAGGCATCAGTCCCTATTTTATGGATAGCGACGCCATTGAAGCTGTGCTCCGGAAAGAGCTGTTGCCCAAGATCAAAAACAAATCGATCTCGGGATTGTTTTACTACGGCACCGGCTGCGCCAATCCCGAAAATGCGAAAATGATCAAAGCGGTGCTGAAAGGTTTGTTCCCCGAGGCAAAAGTTTCGGTGGACACCGACCTGATGGCGGCGGCCCGGGCGGGCTGCGGCCGGGAAAAAGGTATTGCCTGCATTTTGGGCACCGGCTCCAACAGTTGTTATTACAACGGCAGCAAGGTTTCCAAAAACAGCCCCGGCCTGGGCTACGTGCTGGGCGATGAAGGCAGCGGTGCGTACCTGGGTAAAAAAGTGGTGCAGTACTATTTGTACGGCACTTTTGATGAAGACCTGCGGGCCCGCTTCGACGCTACATTTACTACCAGCGCCGTGGAAATTTTGGAAAACGTGTACCGCAAGCCGCTGCCCAACCGGTACCTTAGTTCGTTTACGCCGTTCCTTGCCGAGAACCGCGGCCACTATATGATTGAGAACATCATCGAGGATGGCCTCAACGATTTCTTTTTTATCCACCTGAATAAATACGCCGAAGTATGGAAATACCCGGTTCATTTTGTGGGCGGCGTTGCTTGGGGCTTTCGGGATGTGCTGCTGGAACTGTGCAGCAGCTATGGCTTTGAGGCCGGTAATATTTATAAAAACCCCATGCAGGGATTGATCAATTTTCATAAGGAAGATGCAGGGCAGTAGTCTGCCACAAATGCGCCGCTTATTAAACCCGCACTATGAATCATTTCGATAAAATAACCGAAGCACCAAGCAAATACCGGCACCTGGAGCAAATGAGCCTGCAGCAGGTGCTGCAGCACATGAACGGGGAAGACCAAACCGTGCCGCAGGCCGTAGCCGGTGTACTGCCGCAAATAGAGCAACTGGCCGAAGCGGCACTTGATTGCCTGCTGGCCGGCGGCCGTCTTTTTTATATTGGCGCCGGCACAAGCGGCCGGCTGGCCGTTGTAGATGCATCCGAATGTCCGCCCACTTTTGGTGTGCCGCCCGGGTTGGTGGTGGCCATTATTGCCGGCGGCGAACGGGCCATTACACAGGCCGTGGAGGGCGCCGAAGATGATGCCGCACAAGGCTGGTCCGATCTGCAGGCCCATAATGTTTCGGATAAAGATTTTGTGATCGGCATTGCCGCCAGCGGTACCACGCCTTATGTTATTGGTGCGCTGCAGGAGTGCCGCAGACGGGGCATTGCCACGGGCAGCATTACCAACAATCCCGGGTCGCCGCTAACGCAGGAAGCCGATTTCCCGATTGCTGTGGCAGTAGGACCCGAGTTTATTACCGGCAGCACAAGGCTCAAAAGCGGTACCTCGCAAAAGCTGGTGCTGAACATGATTTCCACTTCGGTAATGATTGGGCTGGGCAGGGTAGAGGACAACCGCATGGTGCACATGCAACTGACCAACGAAAAGCTGGTGGACCGCGGCACCAAAATGCTGATGGAGCGCCTGCAGCTCGCCGATTATGAGCAGGCAAAAGGATTGCTCATTAAATGGGGCAGTGTAAAAAAGGCAGTGGAAAACGCCGGTGTATAGTTGGGAAACATCAAAACACAATGCCCCTTTTTGCCATAAATTTTAGCATTGAAATAAATAGCGGGCAAGGTAACTTTGACGACTGACCTGAAGCTATGGCCGCTGCGGTGGCCATAGCCCATTTAACCCCTTTTATTTTAATGCACGAAATAGAACCATTCTACAATTGGCGGCACATTTACGTGAGTGAAGAAGATGAACGGTCGCCGTTTTACAAACGACAGTATTCCGAGTTTGAATACTCGGCTACAGTGTACAATTATTACATACATCCGCAATGGGATGATTTTGGCAGCCGTACACTTTACTTAAAAGTTTTGCTGGCCGATTATGATGAGCATTACATCGTGATTGAATTGCTTGGCGAATGGAACGATGCGATTGAAAACGACATCATGACCCTGAAGCGTGATGTGATCGATGAATTTGCACAACAGGGTATTACCAAGTTTATACTCATTGCCGAGAACGTACTCAATTTTCACAGCGGCGACCGCGACTATTACCAAGAGTGGCACGAAGAAGTAACGGATGAAGAAGGATGGGTTGTTTGTTTGAACATGCCCGAAGCCACGCAACATGATTTTCGCAAAGCAAAGATCAACTACTATGTGGAGCTGATGGAGCTGGCCAACTGGCGAACCTACAAACCCTTTCATTTGTTCAAGCTCATTGATGGAAATCTGGGGCGCCGGCTTTCGGTGTAATGATATTGCAGTAAACGTAAATATTGATTTTTGTCAGCATTGGCCCTTACATTTGCCACAAATTTTTCACCACTTCCTGCTGTTAATATGAAATGGTCTTACTTCTTTACATCGGCGATCGGTAAGAAAATTGTAATGGGCCTGACGGGTCTTTTTCTGGTTTCATTCTTGATCATTCACGTTGGCCTCAATGCCTGCATTTTCGCAGACCTTTCTTTTCTTAATCCCAACGATGATGGTGAGATGTTTAACCGTGCCGCACACTTCATGGGTTCTACTATTGTAACCCGTTTGCTGGAGTTGGTGTTGTTTGCCGGTTTTATTCTGCACATCATCCAGGGCTGGCAGCTTGAAGTGCAAAACCGCCGTCGCCGCGGACAAGGTTATGCTGTTGACTTGGGTAACCGCGGCTCCAAATGGTACAGCCGTTCCATGGGTTTGCTGGGCACTATTATCTTCCTGTTTTTGATCGTGCACATCAGTGCATTCTGGTGGCCTTCCCGTGTGTCACACGACCTTGCCCCTGTATCTTACGGCAACGGTGTTGAAATGCATAACCTGTACCTGCGCATGTACGAAGTTTTTCAAAATCCTTATATCGTTTTGTTGTACCTGGTGGCCTGCGCATCGTTGCTGTTTCACCTGATGCATGGCTTTCACAGTGCTTTCCGCACCATGGGTGTGCACAACAGAAAATACCTGACCATGCTGAAAAGCTTGGGTTATGGTTTTGCCATCGTGGTTTCGGTGTTGTTTGCACTGATGCCTGTGGCCATGTACCTGCAGTGGGTAAAACCAGGTGTATAATTTTGGTACAACCAATTTTGTTTGTAAAATAAAATAACAGCCATTTTAGGTTGTATATTTGAAAAACAACAAAAAGGGTTGTATGAAAAAAGTTTCAGAATATTATGTGGTGCTCACCGATGTGGTAGCATCGCGCAACATACCAGACCGGAAGGTTTTCAAAACGGTTTTTGACCGGGCCATACAGCAAATAAATATTGCCCTGGCCAACGAACTCCGGATGCCGATGCAGGGTTGGAAAGGGTTGGACGAAGCGGCCACCCTGATCAAAAACCCGGCATGTTTGTACCAGCTCATTGATATGCTCAACACATTGCTGGCCCCCGAGCAAATGCGGGTGGTGATGGTAAAAGGCGCAGTGGAACTGCCGCAAACAACCAACATTACCCAGGCCGACGGGCCTGCATTTCACCAGGCTGCAAGCCTGATGAGCAGCCTAAAGGCAAGTGGGTTATTGCTGGCCGCCAATACAGGCAGCAAGCAAACTGACCTGTTGCTGCAGCTCAACATCAATGCGCTGCAGTTGCTAAAAAGCAGTTGGACGAGCCGGCAAAGACTGCTCTACGCCAGTTACCTGAAAGAAGGCAACCAGGAAGCAGTGGCCAAAAGCCTGGAGGTGACGCAGCAAACGGTTTCAAAAACGCTGAAAACAATCAACGCAGCACAGGTGCAGCAACTGGAAAGTGACCTGCAGCAATGGCTGAACGACCAATTTAAATAACTATGTGTGCGGTTGCTTACCTCATTATTGTACTGGCCTTTGCCCTGGTGTTGCTAACCAGCGGCTCGGTGGTCCGGTACATATTGAGCAAAGTGGCGCAACAATCCATAGAAGCGGTAGCCGCAGCCGACAAGCCCGAAGAATCGGTGCAGAAACGGCTGGAAATCGGGATCATCATTGGTAAGTGCGAAAACATATTGGTACTGGCGCTGATGATGCTGGAAGCTTACACCGCACTGGCCATTGTGTTTACGGCCAAAACCATGGTACGCAAGGAAGAGATCGAAAAGAACAGCATGTACTTCCTGGCGGGCACCATGATCAACGTAAGTTATTCGGTACTGATCGGTTTTGTTGTAAAGATAGTGCTGCCCCTCATCAAATGTTGAACAGGGGATTAATTAACAACAGCGCATCATCTTTTGAAACGGTTTGGTTGTTATAAAATGCGGTGGCGCCTCGATACGGACAGCAAGAGGCAAACAACATATTTTTACTCGTTAATTAGAACTGACGTATGCTTAATGCAAAAATTCCTGATGGGTCTTTAGACAAAAAGTGGGAGGACTACAAAGGACACGTTAAACTGGTAAACCCTGCCAACAAGCGTAAGCTCGAGATCATTATTGTAGGTACCGGGCTGGCCGGCGCTTCGGCGGCGGCTTCGCTTGGCGAACTGGGCTATAAGGTAAAAGTGTTCTGTTTCCAGGACTCTCCACGCCGGGCTCACTCCATTGCCGCACAAGGTGGTATCAACGCTGCAAAAAATTACCAGAACGACGGTGACTCTGTGTTCCGCCTGTTTTACGACACCATCAAGGGAGGCGACTACCGGGCCCGCGAAGCCAACGTACACCGCCTGGCCGAGGTTAGTGCCAACATCATTGACCAGTGCGTGGCGCAGGGCGTTCCTTTTGCCCGTGAGTACGGCGGCCTGCTTTCCAACCGCTCTTTTGGCGGAACGCAGGTGCAGCGTACTTTTTACGCCGCCGGCCAAACCGGTCAGCAGCTGCTCATTGGTGCCTACCAGGCACTGGAGCGCCAGGTGGCATTAGGCAACGTAAAACAATACACCCGCCACGAAATGCTGGAGGTAGTAACCATCGACGGCAAGGCCCGCGGCATTATTGCCCGCAACCTGGTAACAGGTGAGCTGGAGCGACATGCGGGTCATGCAGTGCTGCTGTGCTCGGGTGGCTACGGCAACGTATTTTACCTGTCTACAAACGCCATGGGTTCCAACACCACGGCCATTTGGAAAGCACACCGCAAGGGCGCCCATTTCGGCAACCCATGTTTTACCCAAATTCACCCCACCTGTATCCCCGTTACCGGCGAGCACCAAAGCAAGCTCACGCTGATGTCGGAATCGCTGCGCAACGACGGCCGCATTTGGGTACCCAAGAAAAAAGCCGATGACCGCCGCCCAGGCGATATCCCTGAAGAAGAAAGAGATTATTACCTCGAGCGGAGATACCCGGCGTTTGGTAACCTCGTTCCCCGAGATGTGGCCAGCCGCGCCGCCAAGGAACGTTGCGACGCCGGCTACGGCGTAGGCACTTCCAAGCAGGCCGTTTACCTCGATTATGCCGATGCCATTCAGCGCTATGGTAAAATTGAAGCGGGTAAACGCAACCTCGCCAACGTGGATGCCGCCACCATTACCGCTATGGGTAAAGAAGTGGTAAAAGAAAAGTACGGCAACCTGTTTGACATGTACGAAAAGATCACCGGCGAAAACCCATACGAAGTGCCGATGCGCATTTACCCCGCGGTACACTATACCATGGGTGGCCTGTGGGTGGATTATGAGCTGATGACTTCTATTCCCGGCTTGTATGCACTGGGCGAATGTAACTTCTCCGACCACGGCGCCAACCGCCTCGGTGCCTCGGCACTGATGCAGGGCCTGGCCGATGGATATTTTGTGATTCCTTACACCATTGGTAACTACCTGGCCGACGAGATCCGGACCACCAATATTCCAACCGATCACCCTTCGTTTATCGATGCCGAGAAAGCAGTAAGCGACCGCCTGAACCAGCTGATGAGTATTGGGGGCACCGAAACGGTGGAAAGCATGCACAAGCGCCTGGGCAAGATCATGTGGGATAAATGCGGCATGGCCCGTAACCGGGAAGGACTGACACAAGCCATCAAGGAAATCCAGGAACTGAAAAAAGAGTTTTGGAGCAATATTCGCATCCCGGGCAAGATTGCCGATTTTAACCCCGAGCTGGACAAAGCCAACCGCGTGGCCGACTTTATTGAGCTGGGTGAGTTGATGTGCCGCGACGCCCTGCACCGCGAAGAAAGCTGCGGTGGCCACTTCCGCGAGGAGCACCAAACTGAAGAAGGTGAGGCGCTGCGCCACGACGACCAGTTTATGTACGTGGCCGCCTGGCAAATGAAAGGCGAACACGAATGGGAGTTGCACAAAGAGCCCCTCAATTACGAAGTAGTGAAGCCAAGCCAGCGGAGCTACAAATAATTTGACGATTTAAACATGTGGTCATTTGAAAATAGCCACGTGTTTAAAAGTAAAAAATGCGGGCAAAGCAAATCGAACAATCGACACACAATTGAAAGCCGGTTTAAGCGAATTGATCAGAAGTATTTTCTAAACAATCGCTTCGCCAATCCCGGTTTTTAAAATATCATTTGGCTATTTGATTTTCAAATCGCCAAATTTTCAAATTCATCAGAATGGAACATTATAATATGAACCTGACGCTGAAAGTTTGGCGCCAGGAAAACACGGCCGCTAAGGGTCGTTTTGAAACCTATAAAGTAGCGGATATTTCTTCGGAAATGTCGTTCCTGGAAATGATCGACGTGCTGAACGAACAGCTGGTTCGCGAAGGTTCCGATCCCATCGCTTTCGACCACGACTGCCGCGAAGGTATTTGTGGTATGTGCTCCATGCACATCAACGGCCGGCCGCACGGTCCATGGCATGCTACCACCACCTGCCAGCTGCACATGCGTGCTTTTAAAGATGGCGATACTATCGTGGTGGAGCCCTGGCGTGCACAGGCTTTCCCGGTGATTAAAGACTTGGTTACCGACCGTTCTTCCTTCGACCGCATTGTACAGGCCGGTGGTTTTGTATCGGTAAATACCGGTAACGCGGTTGATGGTAATGCCATTCCGGTAGAAAAAGACAAGGCTGATGCTTCATTTGCGGCAGCTTCCTGTATTGCCTGCGGCGCCTGCGTTGCTGCTTGTAAAAATGCTTCTGCATCCTTGTTCATGGCGGCAAAAGTGGCGCACCTCAACCTGCTGCCGCAGGGCCAGCCGGAGCGCAAAAGCCGTGTGCTGAGCATGGTGGCGCAAATGGACAAAGAAGGTTTTGGCTCCTGCACCTTTACCGGTGCCTGCGAAGCAGTTTGCCCCAAAGAAATTTCGATCACAAACATTTCGCGGATGAACAAAGACTACCTGATGGCTGGTCTTTCATCGGAGAAATAAAACATAAAAAAAGCTGGCTTCAGGCCAGCTTTTTTTATTGCAAATCCGTTACGGTTGCGGCCAGCTACCCCAATTGCTGCAATGCCCGCCCAGGTCGGTGCCGGCCAACTGGCGCTGCACACCGGTATAAGCGGCATTCATTACAGCCCGCGGTGATAAATGCAATTTACCATTGGCCTCGGTAAGCGTTGCCTTGCCAAAATGTGCCTGGCTCAATCCATGGCCGGCTTCGTGCAGCGCAATTGTTTCGATATCGATACCTGCAGTTCCATTGGTGGCCCAATTGAATGCATCGTTGTAATAAATCTCCCGCATTCCCACGTCTATTTTTCCATCGCCATTAATATCGGTCGTGTTGCCATCGGGCAGGGTTACAAACACAAATGTGAAGGTTACGCCTAAAATATATGCACTGCCGCCGGGTGCAATCTGGTCAAAAAATGCCCCCGGTAAAAAGCCGCTGTGTTGCACATCGGCCACGATGTTATCGTCGTAATTGCCAAAGCCCAAGAGCTGTCCGTAAATGCCGAGGTTGCCCGAAAAAGGAACCCGGGTGATGTTTAAGTTGGAGCAGTTTACTTCATCCCAGGTATTCATCGATCGTGCAAGGGCATCCTGAACCATCATCATCGAAAGTCCATTGTCGGCCGTCGTTTCTTTATCAATCGCATAGGTTATGTTGGTGCGGCCGCCACGGCGGGGATCGCCCGGCACAAAATCAGTTGACAACTGTTTATTTCCAGTATTTTTAAAAAAGACAGTTTGGCCCATTTGTGCCGAACCGCCTGCTGTGATATACTCGGCATGCAGCAACTCAAGCTTAAACTGGCCCTTGGCGGCCTCTTGAAACAATGCCGTTTCCTTCAATGGCTGAATGCCGCCCAGATGCGGATCGGGGGCAGTTTCCTTTACACAACCGGAGATAATGAAAACAACTGCAGCTACTGCTGCAAAGGACGTTGACCTCATAAAAAATGGTTTAGGATTTAGTGAAAAAAAGAATGACACATTGAATGTAATTGCAATATTTGTCAATTCATAGCGGCCCGGCTTGGACGGTGGTAGCCGACTTAACGTCACGGAAGCAATACCAAACCTGATTTCAATCCCCATAACTGCATTATTCCACCGCTAAAATGCAGACCTTTACCGCTTTGTACCGGTTAACGCACATAAATACCGCAACTTTACATATCCTGAAAAACGCATATTGTTGAAACCGGCACTCCGCATAATTTTCATCACCCTCATTACCTTGTTGTGGCAACGCAGCTTTGGGCAATTGCAGGAGGTGAAGCCGCCGGCCACTGCAACCAATCTTCGGATTAAAACCATTACTACGGCAGCAGACAGCCTGCGGCTAGATACCCTAAGCATAGTGCCGGGCACATTTCAGGTGCAAACGGTTTTGCCGCACGAATACCGGATTGATTATGTAAATGCTCATTTGTTTTGGAAGGTCAAACCAACGACCGATTCCGTTTCAATTAGCTACCGCGTTTTTCCCTACCGGTTCAATGCCGCCGCACAGCGCCTCAATTACGACAGTGTTGCCGATGCAACGGCCATCGTGCCTTTTTCTGTGCCGGCATCGGCGGGCGGCAGGTCGCTACTGTCGTTTGGCAACCTGCAGTACAACGGTTCGTTTGGCCGCGGCATTTCGTTTGGCAACAACCAGGATGCGGTGGTGCAATCCAATTTCAACCTGCAACTCAATGGCATGCTGGCCGACAGCATCGAAATTGCGGCCGCCATCTCGGACAACAACCTGCCCATCCAGCCCGACGGCACTACGCAGCAGCTCAACGAGTTTGATCAGGTTTTTTTACAATTTAAAAAGGGCGGCTGGCAGCTTAACCTGGGCGACATTGACCTGCGCCAAAACGATCTGTATTTCCTGAATTTTTACAAACGCCTGCAGGGTGTGACGTTCCGAACCCAAAACCAATGGTCGCGCAATGTGCAAACTTCCACGTTGGTGAGCGGCTCCATTGCTAAAGGAAAATTCACCCGCAACGTGTTCCAAGGCCTTGAAGGAAACCAAGGCCCGTACCGGTTGAGCGGGGCAAACAACGAGTTTTTCTTTATAGTGCTGCCTAATACTGAGCGGGTGTTTATTGACGGCGAACTGTTGCAACGCGGCGAGGACGCCGATTATATCATCAACTACAACACGGCGGAAATAACGTTCATGCCGCGGCGCATGATCACTAAGGATAGCCGGATACAAGTGGAGTTTGAGTACGCCGACCGCAACTACCTCAATGCAAACCTCTACGCCAACCAAACGGTAACGATCAACAATAAATTGAAAATTAAGATTGGCGCATTTTCGAACAACGATGCAAAGAACTCGCCGATCAACCAGCCGCTTTCCGATGATCAAAAACAATTTCTGTTCAATCTTGGCGATAGTGTGCAGCGGGCGCTGTATCCCAATGTAGTGGCCGATTCTTTTTCAAAAGACAAAGTGCTGTATGAGCGGGTGTACGTGCAAACCGGCAACGGTCTGGATTCATTTTACCGGTATTCAACGGATTCTGCGCTGGCCCGCTACTCGCTGCAGTTTGCCGACTTGGGTGTCGGCCGAGGTAATTACGTACCCGATTTTAATGGCGCAAACGGTAAGGTGTTTAAATACGTTGATCCACTGAACGGAGTGCCGCAAGGGCGCTTTGAGCCGGTGACCATTTTAGTGCCGCCAAAAAAACAACAGTTGATCAGCGTAGGCACGGAATACCAGGTGGATAAAAACAATTTGCTGAAAGCTGAAATGGCGATGAGCAATACGGATCTCAATACGTTGTCATCGAAAAATGCTGGCGATGACGCCGGTATAGCGGCACGATTGAACTACACCAATGCTGCAAAGTTTGGCGCCAAATGGAGCCTGCTTTCGTCGGTGGATGTAGAACATGTGCAGTCACGGTTCAGGCCGCTGGAGCGGCTCCGGTTTGTTGAATTTTCAAGGGAATGGGGCCTTCCGCTGTTGTTGCAATCCGCCGATGAAACGATCGTAAAGTTAGCATCTGGAATAAAAAAAGGCGAGCAGCAACATTTTTCCTACCAGCTCACTACCTACCAGCGCAGCGATGGTTATAAAGGGTTTCAAAACACCGCGCAATACGGCCTGCGGCATAAGACATGGGTCGTGCAAAACAATGCACTGCTGACCAACTTTACCACCCAAACCGAAAAAGGCAGCTACCTGCGGCCGGTGGTGGATGTACGCAAAACGCTGCCAAAATTGGGCGGCATTGAAGTGGCCCTGCGCTATGCACAGGAACGCAACGAAGTGCGGCACCTGCAAACGGATTCGCTGTCGCGATTGAGCTTTGCATTTACCACTTATACCGCATCGCTGCGCACCAGCGATGAACGCAAAAACCGGTACAACCTTACCTTTTTTACCCGCGCCGATCAACTGCCCGAACGGGAAAAACTGGCCCGCACCGACCGCAGCTACAACCTGAATTTTGGCGCTGAAATTTTGCAAAGCCAACGGCATCAATTGCTGCTCAACGCCACTTACCGCCAACTGAAAGTAGAACGCAAAGACCTGTCGCAGCAGCAACCCGACCAAACAGTTTTGGGCCGAGCTGAGTACATGGTAAATGAATGGAAAGGCTTGCTGGTGGGCAATGTGCTGTACGAGTTGGGGACAGGGCAGGAGCAACGCAGGGATTTCACATATATTGAAGTGCCCGCCGGGCAGGGCGAATTCACCTGGCGCGACTATAACGAAGATGGCGTGCAACAACTGAACGAATTTGAAATAGCGCAGTTCCGCGACCAGGCAAATTTTGTGCGCATTTTGGTACCTACGAATGATTTTATAAAAGCCGCATTTACCACGCTCAATTACAACATGAACCTGGTGCCGAAATCATTGTGGAGCGGCACAGATATTACCCGTTTCCAAAAGTTTCTCAACAGGTTTACCGTGCAATCTTCGATGCAGTGGAGTAAAAAAAGCATTGCAAAAGGAACAGTAGAAGCCAACCCTTTTAAATATGGCATACAGGACACAGCTTTGCTAAGCCTCAACACCACTTATGCCAATACAATTTCCTTTAACCGCACGTCATCGGTATGGGGGCTCGATCTTACATCGTTCCGCAGCGATGCAAAAGCGCTGCTTACTTATGGCTATGAAAGCCGTGGGCAAACCGACCTGATCGCCAAACTGCGCTGGATGTGGAGCCGGTCGATTACACTGGATGTGGCGGGCCGCAAAGGCAGCAATGAATTATACACGCCTTCTTTTGAAAACCGTAACTATGCATTGGCGTTAGCCTCGGCCGAACCGAGGCTGAGTTATACAAAAGGCACCAGCTTCAGGTTGCAGGCCGGCTACAAATACGAACAGAAAAAGAATGGACAGGAGTGGGGCGGACAAGCGTCGTTATCGCATGCACTGAATTTTGAAACCAAGTATAATGTGCTGCAAAACAGCTCAGTGACGGCGCGGTTTGTTTGGAACAATATTGCATATACCGACAAAGGCGCCAACAACAAAGCCAACACGGCGATTGCCTACACCATGTTGGATGGCCTGCTGCCCGGCCAGAACTTTTTATGGAACATTGACCTGACCCGCCGGCTGCTCAATAACGTGGAACTAAATTTTCAGTATGATGGCCGCCAGCCGGCAAACGCAAAGACAGTGCATACGGGCAGGGCAAGTTTGCGGGCTTTGTTTTAAGGCAGATGTTTTTTTAATGATCCGCTTATCCGATTGATGTGGTAGGTGAAGAAGGCGATCGTAAAATCGCCCGAAGGGCTTGAAGCGTTAAATGGTAGTGTGATTCATTTGGTGAATAATATTACTGCAGTAAAAGTGTGCGACGCAACGGAAGTTTAATAGGGTTGTAAAAGCCGGTTACATAAAACCAAAAAGCCACAGAGTTTTTCTCTGTGGCTTTAACTAATTAAACGCTTGGAACAAATTGAACTTTTGAACTAACGACGTTTCCTTCAAACCAGTTACACATTGAACCGGAAGTGCATCACATCGCCGTCTTTTACGATGTATTCCTTGCCTTCAATGCGCAGGCGGCCGGCTTCGCGGCAGGCTGCTTCGGAGCCATAATTCACAAAGTCATCGTAGCCGATGACTTCGGCTTTAATAAAGCCTTTTTCAAAATCGGTATGAATGACGCTGGCTGCTTGCGGTGCTTTCCAGCCTTCGTGGATGGTCCAGGCACGAACTTCCTGCACGCCTGCAGTGAAATATGTTTGCAATTGCAGCAGTTGGTACGCCGAACGGATAAGGCGGTTCAGCGCGGGCTCCTTCATGCCGTATTCTTCCATGAACAGCGCCTGGTCGGCGGGGTCGTCCATTTCCGAAATCTGCGCTTCGATGGAATTGTTCATGATGATCACTTCGGCGCCTTCATCCTTTACCGAAGCAATCAGCGCTTCCGAAAATTTATTGCCGGTATGCATGGAAGGTTCATCCACGTTGGCAACATAAAGCACCGGTTTTTCGGTCAGCAAAAACAAGTCGGCAATGGCACTGCGCTCTTCCGGAGCAATGTCCACCGAACGGATGCTTTTGCCTTGCTCAAGGTGCGCCTTACAGCGTTGCAGCACTTCCAGTTCGGCCTTTGCCTTTACATCGAACTTTGCGTTTTTCTCTGTTTTCGAGATCTTTTTTTCAACGCTGTCCAAGTCTTTCAGCTGCAGTTCGGTGTCGATGATCTCTTTATCGCTCACCGGGTTAATGGCGCCTTCATCGCGCAGAATATTCTCGTCTTCAAAACAGCGGATCACGTGGATGATGGCATCCACTTCGCGAATGTTTCCCAAAAATTTGTTGCCCAAACCTTCGCCCTTTGATGCGCCCCGCACCAGTCCGGCGATGTCCACAATTTCGATTTGCGTAGGCACCACGCGGTTGGGCTGCACCAGCTCGGCCAGTTTTGCCAGCCGTTCGTCGGGCACATCCACCAGTCCCACGTTGGGCTCGATGGTACAAAAGCGGTAGTTGCTTGCCTGCGCTTTGGCGCTGTTGCTAACCGCGTTAAAAAGAGTTGATTTTCCCACGTTGGGCAAGCCTACGATACCTGCTTGTAAAGCCATTTTTGTTGTCTATGTTTTAGATTTCCTATTTGTTATAAATGCACTGTTGCATTTACGATTTACGATTTTGGAATGACGATTAGCGTTCACCTGGTGCACTCATTAGTAACTCCGAAATCGTAAATCGTAAATTGACAAAGGTTCGCAAAGATAAGCAAACCGGCCGCCCCAAAACTTTACCCTTAAACTGTTACCTTTCAGGCCGGTATTTGCATCCGGGCATTTTGCTGCGGGTGTGCAGGATAGATTTTCCAAAAATATTTCATTGCTTACATGGCTTTAAGCAGAATCTGGTCGGCATTTATATTGATAGCAATAGCGGTGGCGGCTTACCGCAGCGTGGTTCAGGACGATGAACAAATTTTTAGCCGCATGGTTACCGGCCGTGCCTCCGATCCGTTCGATACCGTTCGCTACTTTTCCATCGGCGATCCGCGCAGTGCGGGCTACCCAACTGCCGAAGCGTTTGCTACTTATGTTTCTGGTTTTGGTTATATAAAAGCCGACTCGGCCGCTGCAGCAACCGTTTTGCTGGCCGATGATCAAACTTTGCCTGCGGCAAAAAGCCTGCAGGCGCAGCAACCGGGTTTAAAAATTCACACCTATAAATCGCTGCAAAACCGCCTGAACCGCCGTGCCGACGGCATGATCGAAACCTGTAAAAATGCCGTTTCCATTGCGATTGGGTTGATTGGCATCATGGCCCTGTTTATGGGACTGATGGCGATTGCCGAAAGGGCAGGGGGCATCCGGTTGTTGTCGAAAATTATCGGACCTTTTTTTTCCCGCCTTTTCCCCGAAGTGCCGAAAGGCCACCCGTCGATGGGGCATATGATGATGAATTTTTCAGCGAACCTGTTGGGTCTCGATAATGCCGCAACCCCGTTTGGACTGAAAGCAATGGAGAGCCTGCAGGAACTGAACCCATCGCGGGAAACGGCATCTAATGCGCAGATCATGTTTTTGTGCCTGCACGCATCCGGGCTAACCCTGATTCCAGTAAGTATCATTGCGGCCCGCTCTGCCCTGCGTGCCGAAAACCCAACCGATATTTTTGTGCCTTGCATGATCGCCACTTTTGTGGCTACCATGGCCGCTATGTTCATTGTGTCGTTCAGGCAAAAAATAAATGTGCTGCAACCGGTGATATTGGCCTGGGTAGGCGGCATTTCGGCGGTGATCGGGTTGTTGGTTTGGTACCTAACCTCACTGAATTTAAATGCGCTGCAGGCTTTTTCCAGCGTGTTGAGCAACGGCCTGATCCTGCTGATTTTTTTGCTGATCGTGGCCGGTGCTGTGTACAAAAAGATTGATGTATTTGACGCGTTTATCGATGGCGCAAAAGGAGGTTTTGAAACGGCTGTCCGCATTATTCCTTATCTCGTGGGTATGCTGGTGGCCATCAGTTTGCTTCGCACTTCCGGTACATTTGATGTAGTAATTGGTGCGGTAAAATCGGGCTTCGCAGCATTGGGCACCGATACCCGGTTTGTGGATGGGCTGCCTACCGCGCTGATCAAACCCATGAGCGGCAGCGGCGCCCGGGGTATGATGATCGACACCATGACCACATTTGGCCCGGACTCTTTCGCCGGCCGGCTGGCTTGTATTTTACAGGGTTCGTCGGATACCACTTTTTATGTAGTGGCGGTATATTTTGGCGCGGTGTCCATTAAAAATACACGGTATGCAATTGGGTCCATGTTGCTGGCAGATCTGGTGGGGATTGTTACATCGATCGTTTTGGCGTATTTGTTTTTTGGGGGGGCGTAATGGCGCTTTTACGTTTATCCTGCACCGTTAATTAAAGACTATGCTGATGCCGGCATTTTACCGGGCTGCCTACCTAGGGTTTATGTTTCTGGCCAATCTGCTGCTTGCCAACTTGCTTGAGCCCGCCGGCCTGGGCAAACTGTCGCTGATGGTGCTGAACGCATCGCTGGTAAGCCTGATAACCGGAGTGGGCTCCGATTCGATGGCCATGCATGCCCTGGTGCAGCAAAAGTGGACCTTTAGCTACGGTATTTCGTTTCTTGCAAAAATGACGCTGGTGCAGCTGGCTGCGTTCGCGGCATTTCAGCTATTAAGCTGGCTGCTATTGCAGCAAACCATACTTTCAGCTGGTGGTTCCGAGATGATCGGGATCGAGTTTCTTTATTTTTTCGGCCTGGTATTAACGGAAAAATGCCTTACGGCGTTTTATGTAATGCACCGAGCACAATTGTACAACCTGCTCCTGTTAGCTATTGGTGTTTTGTACCTGCTATTGCTAGCGGGTTGTTGGTTTGCCAAAATAAATTTGCCCGGACAAAGTTTTTTCTGGTTTGTTGCTTTGCAATCCCTGCTTCAGGGTGTGGTGCTTGTGTTTATTTTCATGATGATTCAGGGAACTATACAATGGCAAATCATTCAGTGGCAAAAAGCCTTGCACATACTTAAGGCTTCAGCGCTGATCATGTTTACCAATATAGTGCAGTTGCTTGCTTACCGCATTGACTATTGGCTGCTCAACTACTACCACACCTCCTTTGAAGTGGGTATGTATGCACAGGCTAATAAATTTGCGAGTTTACTTTGGCTATTACCCAATATTCTTGCTGCGTTGCTAATACCAAAGTTTACCAGCATGCAGCAAGAAGAAATGCCGGCGGTATTTCGGATAGCCCTTGTTATAAATTTGATAATGACCTTTGTTACGGCAATTGCAACGGTAATTATTTACAATATCTTTTTGCTGCCGGAGTATCGTGCTGGCATCGCAGCCTTCTGGCTGATGCTGCCTGGTTATTTTTGCTGGGCGCTGGTCATCTATTTTGGTGCATATTTTTCGTGGGCAGGCGCATTTAAGACAAATTTCATTGCATCGTCGGTTTGCCTTTTGTTAATTCTTGTGGCGGATCTGGTTCTGATTCCCTTGTTCTCGTACAATGGCGCAGCCGTAGCCAATACCATTGCATATACGGCGGTGTTGATGCTTTATTTTTTCTTTTATGGTCGTAAAACCGGTGGCTCCGCTAGCTTGTTTGCTAGGTTTCAAAAAGATGATATTTCATTCTTTAAACGCATATTAAAGTGAAGCAGGGAAATTATATACTCTGGCTGCCATCGTGGTATCCAAATAAATTGCAACCCTTTAATGGCGATTTTGTACAAAGGCATGCCCGGGCTGTCGCTGCATTCTGCCCGGTTACCGTTTTTCACTTTGCGCAGGATGGCGGCCCCGAAAAAGTGTCCATTCAGGAGGAAGAGATGTGTAAAAACGGCAATTTAACCGAGTTTTTTTGTTACCCTCGCCACAGGCCAACGCATTTCAAAATAATAAACCAGGTGGCATTCAATATCCGGTTTTACCGTCAGGCAAAAGAAAGATTACTGCGTTATTTTAAAGAAAATGGGCTGCCAACGGGTGTTCATGTTCATATCCCTGTGAAATCAGGCAATCTCGCTCTTTGGATTCGTAAGAAATGGGGCATCCCGTTTATTGTGTCGGAACAATCGTCGCACTATCTATCCTCCTCACCAGATGCATTTATAAATAAATCCCCTTTTATCGGTGGCAGGTCAAAAGGGTTTTTCAAAATGCAGCAGTGGCAACTAATGTGTCTGCTATGATTGGTAAAAAATTAAAGCACCTCTTTCAGTTAAAAGAGGTGCAAACCATACACAACCTTGTAGAAACGGACCTTTTTTCATTTGAGCCAAAAATCAATGCTCAATACACTTTTATACATGTATCAAGCTTAACAGAGCAGAAAAATATAAGCGGAATACTCGCTGCGTTCACACAACTTGCCATCAAAAACAAGAATTGGAAACTTAATCTAGTGGGTCCAGCCAACGAAGCCTTACGCCAAAAGATAGCTGAATCAGGCCTACAGCAAAATGTACGAATTAGTGGCGAATTGGCTTATGAAGAAGTTGCGGAGCAAATGAAGGCGGCCGATGCATTTGTCTTATTTAGTCGGCATGAAAACTTTCCCTGTGTGGTAGTTGAAGCACTCTGTTGCGGTTTGCCCGTAGTTGCGTCGGATGTAGCTGGAATTGGTGAAGCTGTGAACAAAAGTAACGGCTTGTTAGTTCCGGAGGGCGATAGTAATGCCTTGTGCACAGCCCTGGAACACATGCTCGGTCAACATTTTCGATATGACCGGCGAAAAATTGCAGATGAAGCCTCGGAAAAGTACAGTGTAAAAACAATAGGAAGCCAAATATTTAACCTATACAAACGACACTTTGGCGCGGTACAATAGCTCTTTGGCCGTACCTTTGCCCGTCTTAAACTCTAGCAAAGCCTACATGAAGCATATCCGGAACTTTTGCATCATTGCACACATCGATCACGGAAAAAGCACACTGGCCGACCGGCTGCTGCAAACCACCAATACTATTTCTGAACGGCAGATGATGGACCAGGTGCTCGACGACATGGATCTGGAGCGTGAAAAAGGGATTACCATTAAAAGCCACGCCATCCAGATCAACCACCTGCATAAAGGCGAAAAATATACGCTGAACCTCATCGACACGCCGGGCCACGTGGATTTTAGCTACGAGGTGAGCCGGGCACTGGCGGCTTGCGAAGGCGCATTGCTGCTGGTGGATGCTACCCAAGGCATCCAGGCACAGACCATTTCCAATCTTTACCTCGCCATCGAAAACGACCTCGAGATCATCCCGGTGATCAATAAGATCGATATGGATGGCGCTATGATCGAAGAGGTAAAAGACCAGATCATCGAACTGATCGGCTGTAAGCCAGAGGATATTTTGCTGGCGTCGGGTCGCACCGGCATTGGTATTGAAGGCATTTTGGAAGCAATTGTTGAACGCATTCCAGCGCCAAAAGGCGACCCCGAAGCGCCACTTCAGGCCCTCATTTTCGACTCGGTTTTCAACTCTTTCCGCGGCATCATCGTGTATTTCCGGGTAAACAACGGCACCATCCGCAAGGGCGATAAGATTAAATTTGTTTCAACCGACCAGGAATATGAGGCTGATGAAATTGGCATCTTGAAGCTTGGCTTGGAGCCTAAAAAAGAGGTACGTGCTGGTGACGTAGGCTACCTGATCACCGGGATCAAGAATGCCAAGGAAGTGAAAGTTGGTGATACCCTCACCAATGCAATAACGCCCACACAGGAGCCGATTAAAGGTTTTCAGGAAGTGAAACCAATGGTATTTGCAGGCATTTTCCCCGTGAATACCGACGAGTTTGAAGAACTGCGTGACTGCATGGAAAAGCTGCAGTTGAACGATGCCTCGCTGACCTTTGAACTGGAAACTTCGCAGGCACTTGGTTTCGGTTTCCGATGCGGTTTTCTCGGGCTGCTCCATATGGAAATCATCCAGGAGCGGCTGGAGCGGGAATTTAACCAGACGGTAATTACCACCGTTCCGAACGTAAGTTTTATTGCCTACACCACTAAGGGCGAAAAGATTATTGTGAACAATCCGGCTGAAATGCCTGACCCGGTAAAAACCGACCGGATCGAGGAGCCTTTTATCAAAGCACAGATCATTACTAAACCCGATTACATCGGCAATATCATGACGCTGTGTTTGGGCAAACGCGGTATTTTGCTGAATCAAAGTTATCTGACAACTACCCGTGTGGAGCTGATCTTTGAGATGCCGCTAACGGAGATTGTATTTGACTTTTACGATAAGCTCAAAAGCCAAACCCGAGGCTACGCTTCTTTCGATTATAACCCGATCGGCTACCGCGAGGCGGATATCGTAAAAATGGACATCCTGCTGAACAACGATAAAGTAGATGCACTGAGTGCACTGATTCACCGCAGCAGGGCCCACGAATTTGGCCGCAAGCTTTGCGAAAAATTAAAAGAACTGCTACCACGTCAGCAATTCCAAATCGCGATCCAAGCAGCCATCGGCGCCAAGATCGTGGCGCGGGAAAACATTTCCGCGATGCGTAAAGACGTTACTGCCAAATGTTATGGCGGTGACATTAGCCGCAAACGCAAATTGTTGGAAAAACAAAAAGAAGGTAAGAAGCGCATGCGCCAGATTGGTAACGTAGAAGTTCCGCAGGAAGCCTTCCTGGCGGTGTTGAAATTGGACGATTAGAATACTAGATAATATAAAAAAGCCTCGGATTATAGAAATCTATAGTCCGAGGCTTTTTTATAAAAGAAAATCTGATTTAGTTGCCCTTCTTCTTCGCCTTGTTCTTTTCTGTACTGGTCTTTAACTTTTGCTCATTCCGGTTTCCCAGATCATCCAACAAAGGATCCGGCACCGGCGCCTGTCCATCTTCCAGCTTTTGGTCAAACACTTTATTGATGTATACCCATTTGCCCTTATCCCATTTAAAACCCTCATAATCTCCATCAGGAATAAAAGTGTAAGGCTTATCATCTTCTTCCGTTTCTGAAACTAAGTGGTCAACTAAAATTACTTTAAGATCGGAGTCATAATTTACCAGCGCACTAGCTTCTTTTTTATACTCAATGCTAAAGCGGTGCTGCGGCTTGCGTTTCAGGCTATCGGCTTGAAACGTAAAAAATGGCCCGCCAAAAACTGGCTGCCCCTGGCTATTGAAATGCAAAACTTCAATCCATTTTTTATTGCTGCGAACCGAGTTGTCGTCGAAGCCAAACAAGGTATAAAACGGTTTGCCGTTGTGTTCGGTTTTGACGATGTTGTAATACACCGCGCCAATCCAGGTGGCGTTGGTGCGAACCGAGTCGAGCGGCCGGTCGGTAAATTCGGAAAAGTCGTGGAGCGGCACCAACTTCAAAGAACCGTCGGCGGTGCGGAACTGAATGGCGCCACGCTGCCGGGAATAAAAATCATCTAATGAAAGCGTCCAGCTAAAAATGCGAAAGGTGCTGTCCGGTGCATACACATTGCCAATGCCCCGAACCGAATCGAAGGGATAGTAAAAAGAGTTTCTAATTTGCAGGCTGCGGATCAGCGTTCGCACAAAAAGCGAATCGTTGCGCATGCGGCCGGCAATCAGTGAATCTACAATAAGGCTTTTAGCGAGGTTCTTAAGGGTGTCTTCTTTCGCTTGCAAGGCTTTCAATGCATCGGCCGACGGTGCCTGTGCACTGGCACCCGATGCCCATACTGCCACAACAAAAAGAAACAGGATTTTTTTCAAGAGACTAGATTTTAAGCACAGCTAAATTGAGACAAAAACTTCAAAGGTTATCCTAAGATTGCCTGCATGCGCTACCGGATTAAAGCGTTTAACATACCGCGTTTATTGTACTTACAAAAACAAAGCAATAAACAGAGAGGACGAAGCGAGCATCAAAGAACAATGATTGCTTCAGTGACTATTTGCCTGCAAGGTCCAAGATCGTATCCACCATGCGTGCCCAGCTGTATTTCTTTTTTTCCTCCTGAATAAATGGTTTGAATACTTGCGGACCCATGGCATAAAACTGCACAATAGCCTGTGCAATCGAGCCGGGTTGCGGCTCACAAACAAGACCCACCTGCCCATGCGGTACCAGGTCGGGGAGGCCGCCTACGTTGGTCACAATCATCGGCGTTTCAAAATGATAGGCGAGGGGTGTAACGCCACTCTGCGTTGCAGATCGGTAGGGTTGCACTACGCAATCGGCGGCACATAAAAATATTTCACCTCTTCATCGGGAATAAAATCGTTGCGCAGCACCACAGTTTCGGTCAGGCCATTTTCCTCGATAATTTGGCGGTACAGGCCTTCGGGTTCGTAAAATTCGCCTGCCACCAACAACTTTATATTCGCCGATTTTATCTCCGGTTGGGCCATTGCCTGCAGCAGCAGATCGAGGCCTTTGTATTTGCGGATAAAGCCAAAAAAAAGGATGATCTTTTCGTCGGCGCCCAGCCCTAAAAATTTTCTCGCTTCGGCTTTCGACACAGGTGTGCCGAAATGATCGTACAGCGGGTGGTGCACCAGTTGCACCGGCTTGTTGTGCACAAAACGGGCTAGGTCCTGCCGCACTTTTTGGCTCATCACCACAAAGGCATCGCAAGCTTTCATAAAATAGCGGGTAAACTGGGCATCGCCGGATCGGGCTTCGTGGGGCACCACATTATCGGCAAGGCAAACGACCGGCAGGTTCCTGCCTTTTTTTGCCAAGCGTAAAATAGAGCCCAGTGCCGGCGCCATCAGCGGCAGCCAAAAGCGCACTAGTATCAGGTCGGGCTTTTGTTGCCGAATCCAGCGGGCTGTAGCCAGCCAGTTGAGCGGGTTTAAGGAATGTACCAGCGATTTTATTTCAACGCCTTCAGGCGCCGGCCCAGTGCTGTACTGCGTTTTGCCGGGAAATAGAAAGCCCGGGTATTGAAATGTAAAGGAAACAATGGTGCAGTGGTGGCCCGCTTCGGTAAACGCTTTGGCCAGCCGTTCGTTAAAGGCTGCAATGCCGCCGCGCAAGGGATGCGCCGGACCGAGGATAATGATCCGTTTGCTCACAGCCCTGTTTTTTCTTCAATCAGATAAGCATTGCGGCCGGGTGCATTGCGGGCCACCAATTCGGAAATAAAACCCGCCAGGAACAATTGAACACCTAAAATAATGGACACCAGTGCCAGGTAAAACGCCGGCCGGTTGGTTACCCAAACTTCTTCGTGCAGCAATTTCGCAACAATGAGGTACAGCGCCATGATCAGGCCCGCCAGGAAAAACAAGGAGCCCCACAACCCGAAAAAGTGCATGGGCCGTTTGGAAAATTTGCCCACAAAAGTGATGGACATGAGGTCCAGAAAGCCGTTCACGAAACGTTCCCAGCCAAACTTGGTAACTCCATATTTGCGGGCCCGGTGCTCCACCACTTTCTCCCCAATGCGGCGGAAGCCGGCCCACTTGGCCAGTACCGGTATGTAGCGGTGCATTTCGCCGTACACCTCAATACTTTTCACTACTTTTTTGCGGTAGGCTTTCAGGCCGCAATTAAAATCATGCAGGTAAATATTGGAAACCTTGCGGGTAACCGCATTGAAAAATTTAGAGGGAATATTTTTGGTCAGCGTATTGTCGAAACGCTTTTTCTTCCAGCCACTCACCAGGTCAAAACCATCCACAACGATCATGCGGCGCAACTCCGGAATTTCGTCCGGGCTGTCCTGCAGGTCGGCGTCCATGGTAATCACCACATCGCCCTGGGCTGCTTTAAAACCTTCGTTCAGCGCGGCAGATTTTCCATAATTGCGTTGAAACTTGATGCCCTTTACCTGCTGATTGGTTTCCCTTATTTTTTGCACCACATCCCATGAGCTGTCGGTGCTGCCATCGTCCACCAAAATAACCTCGTAGCTGTACCTGTTGGCCTCGCATACGCGGTCGATCCAGGCACAAAGCTCCGGCAGCGATTCTTCTTCATTAAACAGGGGAACAACAATCGAAAGGTCCATTATAATTGTTGGGTTTGTTCAAAAGGACTACGGGGTCTTTTCTTGGTTACGGCAGCGCCGATGAGGGAGCCGATGGCACCTTGCACCACCGTAAAAAACACAGAGCCGCCAACAATGCCCACCCAAAAATATTTACGGGAAACTTCCAGCATCTGGTCAATCTGGTCGTCGCTGATGTTGGGATTGTCTTCGAGCTGCTGGCGGGCAACTTCAAAAGATTTTTCCTTCAAGTCGGGGAACAGCAGCAGGAATATGATGGTAAAAGCAACAGACAAAAGGGTAAAAACCGTGGTGGCTTTAAACCCATAAGCGAACAGGTTGCCAAACGTCAGGTTATAGTCGTGGGCTTTCCCGTATAGGCGAATTAAAAAGATCAGGGCCACCAGGATCACCAGCGGCTGCAATAGACCCACACCGCGGTTGGTGGATAAGCCCAAAATACTGGTAGCAGCAGAAATTACAATCAGGATACCGGCGATAATAAGGCCCGCCGCAATATGGCTGATCGGTTTTTGTTGTTCCATAATTCGTTTATGCTTGATTAAAAATCATTTGGCCCCGGCTGATGATGCCTACGGGTTTGCCGGTAAGCTGCATGCCGCCAAACGCGGTGTTGCGGCTTTTGCTTTTCAGCTGATCCGGCGCTACCGTCCAGGTTTCATCAGGTAGAAAAAAGGTGAGGTTGGCCATATTTCCTTCCGTAACGGTTGCTGCCTCCAGGCCGAACACTTTGCGAACATTTGTTGAAAACGCAGCCACCAGCGTTTCTAAAGGTATTGTTTGCAACGCAGTGCGTACCGCTGCAAACGTGGTTTCCAGCCCGGTCATGCCATTGCGGGCATATTCAAACTCCACCACTTTGCTGTCCCACTCATGGGGTTGGTGGTGCGATGCAATGCAATCGATGGTGCCGTCGGCTACTGCCTGGCGCAGTGCGTCGCGGTCGGCGGCGCTGCGCAGGGGCGGCGACACTTTTAAATTGGTATCGTATTCCTGCAAATCTTCTTCGGTAAAAAACAGGTGGTATGGCGTAACTGAGCAGGTAACTGCCAACCCTTCGGCTTTCGCAACGCGGATCAGTTCCACGCTTTTTGCTGTGGAAATGCCCGTAAAATGAATGCGGGAACCGGTGTAGCGCAGCAGTTCCAGGTCGCGCTGGATCATCAGCTCTTCTGCAATGGCTGGTTTGCCCGGCAGTCCCAACTGCGTAGAAACCACGCTTTCATTCATCAGGCCATGTGCGGAAATCGACTTGTCGTCGGGCACCTGGATCAGCACCGCATCAACAGCTTTCAGGTATTGCAGCGCCTTGAGCATGATGCCCGATGATTGTACCGGCGCTGTACCGTCGCCAAACGCAACGGCGCCGCTAACCCGCATATCGTACATTTCGGAAAGCTCTTTGCCCTCGGCACCTTTTGTAACGGCACCAATGGGGTGTACCTGCACCGGCAGGTATTTGCTTTTTTGCACCACGTAGTCTACCGCCAGTTTGTTGTGCACAATAGGGGCGGTGTTGGGCAATGAAAATACTTCGGTGTAGCCACCGGCGGCGGCAGCGGCAGTGCCAGTTTCCAGTGTTTCTTTAAATTCAAAACCGGGGTCGCCAAAATAAGCAAACGGATCTACCCAGCCTGGCGATACACAAAGCCCCGGCGTATCGATCACTTCCGTATTTGCATCAACGGAAAGCGGATTGCCAATGGCTTCAATTTTACCCGACACAATGAGTATGTCGGCAATTTGGTTATGCAATGGAGTTTGGGGGTCAATGACCTTTACCTGCCTGATAAGGATATTCATCGAGGGGCGAAGTTAACGGTTTGCACGTTTCGGTTGGCCGCCTGCGCCGCATCCTTTCTCCACATTAACCGAAGTGGTCGAGCACTACCTGCGCAATGCGGCTGATGCCTGTAATGTCCACCGGTTTTACCAGGTACTCCTTGGCGCCGGCCTCAATGCAGGCCCGTTCATAAAGTGGTGAACTGGAAGTGCTCCAAACGAGTTTAGTGGTTTGTTGCAGCCGGCCGCGTTGTGCCAGTTGGGTAAGTATTTGCTGCCCATTGATGCGGGGCAGGTTATAATCGAGTAAAATCAGTTGCGGCGCTTCGTCCTGTGGTACATTGAGCAGGAATTCGAGTGCCTTATCACCGGCGCTTTCTACATGCACCTTTACGTCCGGGTCGATCTGACGCAATGCCTCAATCAAAAACTCCTGGTCGTCTGTATCATCTTCTGCGAGGAATAAAAATCTACCGGTCATGAATATTGGTGGTATGAAATTTCTGTATTTCGAGGGCGAAGTTATTGCTCATCACCTACACCGATATAATTAATACAATGGGGTAATCGTTTCGGTTGGCAGCAACTCGCTACGGCAAAGCATAAAAAAGTAAAAGCACTTGTTGCAATTTAACCCTTCAATGCCATTTCGCTTTTCCGGAAAGTACTACAAAAACAGGTAATAATCCTGAAGCAGCGATGTGGCCGCAGGGGTGTAGTACCCGCCCTTGTCTTTAATATAAACGGTTTGCTCCCCTATTTGTTCAACACTATTTTTTTTAACCGCCAGCATTAACCGAAATGGCGGATGCGTTTCCGAAGGATGGACCACTATTTTTTGTTGCACAATTAATCCGGCCGCTGCCAATGCTGCTTCCAAGTCCGCAGCCCGTTTTGCCGGAAAAAGTAAATATGCCGTGCCATCGTCCGCCAACAAGCGGTTAACCTGTGCCAACAATTCCACCAAACGCAAACCGCTGCCGTGGTGGGCTATGCTGCGGCCCCTTTTCGGCGAGGCCAATTCATTTTCATAAAAAGGCGGGTTGGAGCAAATGACATCATATTGCTTGTTGGGGATAAAACGCTGGATGTCGGTTTGGTGCACTTGCAGGCGGTTGGCCCACGGTGACTCAGCAAAGTTTTGCGCAGTTTGCGCAGCTGCATCTGCATCAATTTCCACTGCGTCTAAATACAAGCCCGTTTGTTGCGCCACCATTAGCGATAGTAAACCGGTGCCGGCGCCAATGTCTAAACCGTTCGTTGCAGCAATGTCTTTTGAATGACTCGCCACCCAGGCCCCAAACAAACAACCATCGGTGGTTACTTTCATGGCACACCGATCCTGTTTGATGGTAAACTGCTTAAGCCGGAAATAGGAATTGGCCATGAGGAGTCGGGAGTTTTAAGTCTGTAGTTTGAAGTCAGTAATCGAAACGGTCTTCGACCTGACGCAAAGGCTTTTTAACCAATAACATAAAACTACAAACGACTAATGCCAGGTACTGCGGGCACTGGCACTTTCAGAAAGTGGGGTAAAATCGCCTGCCAAAAACTTATAGTAACCGGTAATGGCAATCATGGCGGCGTTGTCGGTGCAATACTGAAACTCGGGGATAAATGTTTCCCAGCCTTGCTGCTGGCCCATTTCGGTAAATGCCTGCCGCAGGCCGCTGTTGGCCGAAACGCCACCTGCAATAGACAGCCGCGTAATGCCGGTTTGAAGTGCTGCCTTTTTCAGTTTAGCCAGCAAAATGTGCACAATGCGTTGTTGTATGGAGGCACAGATATCAGCAAGATTGGCCTGTACAAAATCCGGATTTTCACGGGTGGCTTTTTGCAAAAAATACAACACCGAAGTTTTCAATCCGCTGAAGCTAAAGTTCAGTCCTTCGATCTGCGGCTCCGCAAAATGAAACGCTTTGGGGTTGCCTTCTTTTGCATATTTATCAATGAGCGGCCCGCCGGGATAAGGCAGCCCCAGCATTTTAGCTGATTTATCAAAAGCCTCACCGGCAGCATCGTCCAGCGTCTCGCCGATGATCTCCAGGTGCAGCGGGCTGTGCGCTAACACAATTTGCGTATGCCCGCCGCTAACAGTAAGGCACAAAAAGGGAAACTGCGGTTTGCGTTCGCCGATCAGGTTGGCCAGCACATGCGCCTGCATGTGGTGCACGGCAATCAACGGCTTGTTCAGCGCCAGCGCCAGCGAACGGGCAAACTGGCTGCCCACCAACAGAGAGCCGATCAATCCCGGCGCATGGGTGTAACTAATTGCATCCAAATCGGCCAGTGCAATACCAGCTTGTTTTACTGCCACATCCACCACCGGCACAATGTTTTGCATGTGCGCCCTGCTGGCCAGTTCGGGCACTACGCCGCCGTATTGCTCATGCACTTTTTGGTTGGCAATAAAGTTGGAAAGAATGACGCCGTCCTTGCAAACCGAAGCCGAAGTTTCATCGCAGGAGGATTCAATTGCAAGGATGCAACCAGTTCCAACCGATGCGGAATGAAAACCTGCGCTGTTCTTATTGTTGGTGATTGTTTCCAATATCCCGTTTCCTTTTCTTTAGTCTAAAAACATTTTATCACACTGAACGTTTTTTCAGTCAAACATCAGCAAGCGAACAAAGGATTTACTTATGCACTTCGCTGGTAAAATGAAACTCGATATCCGGGTTGTTGGTGCGTTCGGTGTTCAGGAACCATTCGCTTTGTGCCAGGTACACCAATTGTCCGTCTTTGTCCTCGGCAATATTTGCCGGCTTAAAGCGGGTAAAATCTTCCAGCTTTTTCGGGTCGGCACTGGTGATCCAGGTGGCCTTATAAAAAGGAAGCGAATTGAACTGCACCGACGCGCCATATTCATGCAGCAGGCGGTACTGGATCACTTCAAACTGCAGCTCACCCACACAACCAATGATTTTTTTATTGCCACCATATTGGGTAAACAACTGCGCCACGCCTTCGTCGGTGAGCTGCAGCAGGCCTTTTTCCAGTTGTTTTGTTTTCATCGGGTCCTTGTTGATCACCTCTTTAAAAATTTCGGGTGAAAAAGTTGGGATGCCGGTAAAAAACAAGTCTTCGCCTTCGGTCAGGGTGTCGCCAATTTTAAAGTTGCCGGTGTCGAACAGGCCCACCACGTCGCCGGGAAAAGCATCGTCCACCACGCTTTTTTCGCGGGCCAAAAAAGAGTATGGGTTCGAAAACCGCACATCTTTATCAAGCCGCACATGGTGAAAATATTTGTTGCGCTCAAACTTGCCCGAGCACACTCGCAAAAATGCGATGCGGTCGCGGTGCTTTGGATCGAGGTTGGCGTGGATTTTAAAAATAAAGCCCGAAAATTTGTCTTCGCCTACAGCCACGGTGCGTTTGTTGGTTTCGCGGCTGCGGGGTTTTGGCGCAATTCGGATAAACGTATCGAGCATTTCCTTAACACCAAAGTTGTTGATGGCCGATCCAAAAAACACCGGTGCCACATCGCCGGCCAGGTAGCGGGCAGCATCCAGTTCCCCGTACACGCCGTCGATCAGTTCCACGTCTTCACGAAGCAACTCGGCATCGCGGTCGCCAATTTTTTCATCCAGCACAGGCAGGCCCAGGTCGGAAATAGAAACGGTGTCATCATCTGCGGCTTTGGTGCCGCCCGTAAACAGGCGCAGGCTGCGGTTGTGCAGGTCGTACACACCCTTGAAATCCTTTCCCTGATTGATGGGCCAGGTCATGGGGTGCAGTGAAATGGACAGTTCTTTTTCAATTTCTTCCAACAGGTCAAACCGGTTTTTACCGTCGCGGTCCAGTTTATTGATGAACACAATCACCGGAGTTTTGCGCATCCTGCACACCTGCATCAGGCGGCGGGTTTGTTCTTCCACGCCGTTCACGCTGTCTACCACCAATATTACCGAGTCTACAGCGGTGAGGGTGCGGTAGGTATCTTCCGCAAAATCTTTGTGGCCGGGTGTATCCAGCAGGTTTACCAAGGTGCCGTCGTATTCAAAGCTCATTACCGATGTAGCCACCGAAATGCCCCGCTGGCGTTCAATTTCCATAAAGTCGGAAGTGGCTGCTTTTTTTATTTTATTGCTTTTTACCGCACCGGCCACCTGGATGGCACCACCAAACAACAAAAACTTTTCGGTCAATGTGGTTTTACCCGCATCGGGGTGGGAGATGATGGCAAAGGTTCGGCGACGTTCTATTTCCTGCTGGTATTTCATGCGTTGTGTGTAAAAATGAATAGCGCCCAAAGCGCCCTCTTTTTTGCGGATGCAAAGGTAAGCTATGGCCGGGTTCGGCTGTGGTTTATTCCGTTATAATTAAGTAAAGCGTTCCATGCGATGAGTTCACTATCGCGCTTGCACGTTTGGCCTGAATCGGTTTTGCACCCTTTGCCCAACATTTTGCAACCTGTTTTTTCATCACCATAAATTTGGCACGTTAACATTTTGCAGGGAAAAAACGGGGTGGCCATTCGGACAATTTGGGGAGATTTTGCACAGAAAAAATAAAGGTTACGTTTTAATCATACAGGCATAGTTTTCGGAACAATGTGAGTGTACCAATGATGACGGAGATGAATTTCGATAGAGATAACGAGCAGCGAGGGGGTAACCCGGGCGAAGGCAGAAAGGGCGAACGACACAGGCAAATGCCGCAAAACGGCTTTGAAGGAATGAACTACGAGCAAAGAAGAGAACCGTATAAAGGAGCAAGGCAACACGCTTCGCGAAATGGGTACAACCAGCAGGATGCGTCCCAACCATTACACGAGGAGGGCACTGCTTAGGCATCAAGGCAGTGGGCAAAAAATGCATGCGTTCCGGCAGAAAAGGATTTGATAAAAGCTTGGAAAACACCAAACGATCAAGAACAGTTACAACGCAAAAGTGCAGAAAGGATGTGGGAACCCGGACTGTGAACATTGGAAGTGAGCTGGAATAATTGTGGTGGATTTTGCTCCTGTAACGAAAGGCAAACTCATTTTGGGTTTGCCTTTTTCGTGTTCGGTCTTTTTCCGTGCCATAATAATTAAACGGGCATGTGCTACAACACCCCGAACCGGTTATTTTTGTAGCATGCGCCAAAACCTCGAAATCCTCGTCACGTCATTCAAAATGGCGGTGCTGGAGCTGTGGAAAAACAAGCTCCGGGCTTTTCTTTCCCTTTTTGGCGTTACCATTGGTATTTTTTGCATCATTGGCGTGCTGGCTACGGTCAACAGCCTGGAGTACAATATCCAAAACGAAATCAAATCTTTAGGCACCAACACCATTTATATAGATAAATGGGATTATGGCGCATCGGCAGGCTCCGATTATCCCTGGTGGAAATTCGTGAACCGCCCTTCGCCGCGCTATTCCGAGTTGGAGCTGATCAAAGAGCGGACGCCATCGGCGCAATACGCCGCTTTTAAAATGAACATTTCGGGCCAGGTGGAGGCGGGCAGCAATGTGCTCAGCGGCGTGGTCATCTACGGCGTTTCAGAAGAATTTCAATCCATACAACCGTTTGAGGTGCAGTGGGGCCGGGCCCTTACCGAAGCCGAGTACGAGCAGGGCAGCAGCGCCGCCGTTATTGGTTATGAAGTGGCCGAAAAACTGTTTGGCGATCCGGGTCGGGCCGTTGGTAAAATTGTTTCCATTAAAGGTCGCAAGCTGCCAGTGGCCGGCGTTATAAAAAAGCAAGGTGCGCAAATGCTGGGCGGCTGGCAGCTGGATAATAGCGTGCTGCTCAATTATAAATATGCCCGCTCCATCATGAACGAGCTGTATGCCGACCCGCTGGTGCTGGTGCAGGGAAAAGAAAAAGTGCCCACCGCGCTGCTTAAAGACGACCTCACCGGCGCCATGCGCAGCATCCGCAAACTGAGCCCGGTGCAGGAAGATAATTTTACCCTCAACGACATCAACGAGTTTAGCGAAGCGGCCGGGCAAATATTCTCCAGCATCAACCTGGGCGGATGGTCCATTGCAGCGCTTTCGCTGATCGTGGGCATGTTTGGCGTGGCCAATATTATGTTTGTAACCGTAAAGGAACGCACCGCGCAAATTGGTTTGAAGAAAGCCATCGGCGCCAAAAGCCGCACCATCCTTACCGAGTTTTTGATGGAGTCGGCGTTCCTGTGCATTATTGGCGGGATGATCGGGTTGTTGCTGGTATTTGTCCTCACCAAAATCGTCAGCGCCGTACTTGATTTTCCAATTTTTATTTCCACCGCCAACATGCTGCTGGCCATTGGTATCTGCATTGTGGTGGGTATTTTGGCCGGTATTATCCCCGCTTCGCAGGCTGCTAAACTCAACCCTGTAGTGGCGATCAGGAGCTAAGTCGAGTTGTTTTTGATTATAAATTCGGCCGAACGGCCCTTCTTAGTTCACAGCCACCTTCACATCGGTGGCTGTTTTATTAAGCCAGCTTTGCAATTACTTCTCGGCTTTTGTTGCGTCGCACACTTGTACGTTCTGTATTTCTATTGTGCTTTTCTCAACCACGAGTAGTAAGCCATTGCTCCATATTAGCTGTCATGCCGAACTTGTTTCGGCATCCCCTTGTGCTTTGATAAACTCCGCGAGATGAAGGAAATGCCGAAACAAGTTCGGCATGACAGACTCTGATTGTAGTACTTGTCCGACCACATAGCCAAAATAACTCCCTTTGTTTACAGTACGTTTTGCCCGCCAGCCACGCTTTTGCCCTGTCATCCTGAGCGCAGCGAAGGATCTAAGCCTGCATCAGTGCAAATTTTAGAATATCGAGAGTAGCCTAGTTTTCACTAATACTTCAGACCGACACTCAGATGCTTCGCTACGCTCAGCATGAAGAGCAAACACCCAGCAAAACATTGAAATTTTTAAAGTGCAATAATCTGGAACGGCTGCTCCAGCTTTTCCAATTGCGTTTGCAGGCGGGCACAATTGGTATCCGTGATAAAAATCTGGCTTTTATTTTCTGTGCATACCCGCATCAACAGGTTTGAAATCCGCTCCTCGTCCAGCTTTTCAAACACATCATCCAGCAAAATAAACGGCGCTACTTTTTTCTCGGCATGCAGCGTGTCCACTTCTGCCAGCTTCAGCGCAAACAACAAACTTTTGCGTTGTCCCTGCGAAGCGATTGTTTTAAAAGGTTGGTCGCCCATGTAAAAACTAAGGTCATCGCGGTGCACGCCGGCAGTGGTGCGCTGGAGCATCAGGTCTTTTTGCCGGTTGGTATGTAGCAGTTGGCTTAATGACGTTTGCTCCATTTCACTTTCATACAGCAAGGAAATCGGCTCGTAGTGCTGCGCAATTTCGTTGTACAGCAGTTTTACAGCCGGCAGAAACCGCAACAAAAAATGCTGCCGCTTTTCGTGGATGTAATGCCCTTCTTTAGCCAGTTGCTCGTCCAGCACATCCAGTACCGACAGGTCGCGGCCGCCGTAGCCGGTATCGTAATTCCGCAAGAATGAATTGCGCTGCTGCAGCAATTTAGTGTAGGCAATCAGGCTTTGCAGGTAAGCGGCATCCAGTTGGGAAAGAAGCGTGTCCAAGAATTTGCGGCGCTCCTCGCTGGTGCCAATAATCAATTGCACATCGTCCGGCGCAATCACCACACAAGGGTAGCGGCCAATATGTTTCGAAAACCGGCTGTACGCCACATCATTTACCGAAAATTCTTTTTTCCCATTTTCACGAAGGATGCACACCGCTTTTTCCGGCTGCTGGTGCAGCGCAAAATGCCCCTCCACCCGAAAACCCTGGTGACCTTGTTGCACCACCAGTCCATCCTGGCGGGTGAAATAGCTTTTGGTAAAACAGAGGTAGTGGAGTGCATCCAGCAGGTTGGTTTTGCCCATACCGTTGCGGCCGCAAATGCCTACGATGGGCTCGGTAAACTGGAACTCCTGGTGGAAATAGTTCTTGAATTGAAAAAGTGATATGGAATTGAGCTGCAGGTCCAACGCTGCAAAGATGTGGTATTCGGGGGTAGCGGCAAGGGGAGGAGGAGAGTTGACAGTTGGGAGTTGGGAGTTCAGTGTTTAGAGTCGCGAGCTTTGAGAAAAGTAGGAGGCAATTTTTTTAAAATAAAAGTCCTGTCAATTCCAAAGCTTTACTGAACAGGCGCGGAAATTTTCTGCCGAAAATCTCTCTACTGTCAACTCCCAACGCTCAACTGCCAACTCCTTCCCCTCCCGAGGTCGTTGAATCAAACTATCCCTTATTTTTGCGCCACAAATTTCCAAGCTGTGGCTACACAATTTTCTAAAGAAACCTATCTGTACTGGTACGAGCTCATGCAACTGATCCGTCATTTTGAGTTGATGGCGGAAGAAAAATATAAAATGGAAGGCAAGATCCGTGGCTTTTTCCACGCCTATGTAGGGCAGGAAGCCATTGCTGCCGGCTGTATGACCGCTACCAAGCCCGAAGACGCCTTTATTACTGCTTACCGCGACCACGGCCTGGCTATTGCTAAAGGCGTGGACCTGAACTCCTGCATGGCCGAACTGTATGGCAAAGCCACCGGCTGCGCGAAAGGCAAGGGCGGCTCGATGCACTTCTTTGGAAAAGACGTGAATTTTTATGGTGGTCACGGTATTGTGGGCGCCCAGATCGGAACCGGTGCAGGTATTGCCTTTGCCGAGGCCTACCGCGGTACCGACAATGTATGCCTTACCTTTTTCGGCGATGGTGCTGCACGCCAGGGCATCCTCCACGAAACATTCAACCTCGCCATGTTGTGGAATATCCCGGTTGTATTTATTTGCGAAAACAACAACTATGCTATGGGTACGTCGGTAAAACGTACTTCGAACGTAACTGATATTTATAAACTGGCCGATGCCTACGATATGCCCGCCGACCAGGTGGATGGCATGAAGGCAGAAGCTGTACACGAAGCCGTTTCCCGCGCTGTAAAACGTGCCCGTGAAGGCGGCGGCCCTACTTTGCTGGAGATCAAAACATACCGCTACAAAGGCCACTCCATTTCCGACCCGCAGAAATACCGCACCAAGGACGAAGTGGAAGAGTACCGCGCCAAAGATCCCATCAGCATCCTGCTGGACACCATCCTGAACAAGGGCTTTGCCACCCAGGAAGAGATCGACGCCATCAACAAACGCGTAGAAGAGGCAGTAGCCGAAAGCGTTCGCTTTGCCGAAGAGTCGCCTTGGCCATCGGACGACGAACTGTTAAAAGACGTGTACGTTGATCAGAATTATCCCTTTATTGTTGATTAATAAAAGCAGCCTGTACTAATTTTATTTTATGGTAGAAACAAAACAAACACTGCCGGTGCGTGACGAAGAAGGTGCGGTAGTGGAACGCGCAAAAGATTTCTGGACCCGCAATGGCCGCGTGGTAACCATCGCCGCACTGGCCGTAATTGTGCTGGGTGCAGGCTACCTGGCCTTTAAATACCTGGTGCAGGGCCCTAAAGAACAAAAGGCCGCCGATGCACTGGCAGTAGCCGAAACATATTTCCGTGCCGACTCACTGGGCGCTGCCCTCAACGGCGATGGCATCAACCCCGGTTTCCTGAAAGTGATCGACCAATATGGCGGCACCAAAGCTGGCAATCTGGCCCGCTTTTACGCAGGCAGTCTGTTGCTGAAACAAGGCAAATTTGCCGAAGCTGCCAAACACCTGAACGAGTTTGACACCGACAGCAAAATGGTACAGGCCCGAGCTTACAAACTTCTTGGTGATGCCTACGCAGAGCAGGGCAAAAATGAAGACGCATTTAAAGCGTATAAAAATGCCGCTTCACACTTTCCCGACGACGAGCAAAATGCATCGGACTACTTGTTCACCGCTGCTTATTTTTCAAGCCGTGTGCTGAAGAATGATAAAGAGGCCATAGAACTGTTCAAGCAGTTGAAACAAAAGTTTCCCCGCACGGAGCGTGGCTTTGAAGCAGAAAAATTCCTGGCGCAAATGGGCGTTTATAACTAATTAGCTGCGAGTTGCGGGATTTGACCTTTAAAAAAAGTTTACCCGCAACTCGTATCTCATAACTCATAGCTTCTCTCATGGCTGACGTAGCAAACAGCAAATTATTGGAAGGCATCGAGGGCATCCCACAACTAAAGGATGCCCTTGTTGTTTTGATCAAAACCGAATGGAACGCAGCAATCGTCGATGAACTGGAACGTGGCGCATTGAAAGTGTTGCAGGGGCAGGGCATCCGCACCAAAACCTATACGGTGCCCGGTGCGGTGGAAATCACTTTTGCCGTGCAGCGTTGCTGGGCCGCAGGCATTAAAGCGGATGCGTTCATTACACTGGGTTGTGTTATTCGTGGCGGCACACCGCACTTCGAATATGTTTGCCAAACGGTTACGGACGGCGTTACGCAACTCAATCTAACCCTTCCGGTGCCGACCATATTTGGCGTGCTCACTGTTAACACCAACGAGCAGGCGGAAGAACGGCTCGGTGGCATTCACGGTCACAAAGGCGAGGAAGCAGGCATCACGGCAATGAAAATGATCGCATTCAGCCGCCAGCTTTCGGCTGATGCCCAGTGATATTTGAATAAAGATGATGTAGCCGGCTTTTGTGCCCTGATGAAACTGCGGTTGCGACGCTCCGTTTAGGTTTCGCATCGCTACGGAGCAAATCTGTTTCATCAAATGCGCACCTTTCATTTAAATATCTACGTTTGACGTCTGACGTTTCACGAAAAAAGCACCAGGCAACAACCCTTGTCAATCAACCCAACCAACTGAAAGTAACCGCAATGAACGTTCAACTTTTTGTGCCTTGTTTTGTCGATCAGTTGTACCCCGATGCAGCCATGAACATGGTGAAGGTGCTGCGTAAAGCCGGCTGCGCTGTTCGCTATAATGCCAACCAAACCTGTTGTGGACAGCCTGCTTTCAATGCCGGTTTTTGGGACGATGCAAAAACTGTGTGCAGTAAGTTCCTCGCTGATTTTGATGCGGACAGCTACATTGTAGCGCCTAGCGCATCCTGTGTTGGTTTTGTCCGCAACTACTACAGCAAGTTGTTTACCGAAGGCGCCGATGCACAAAAAGCAAAGGCCATTGGTGAAAAAATATTCGAGTTCTCCGACTTCCTGGTGAATGTGTTACAGCAGACAAAATTTGGTGCACGCCTCGAAGGTGTAGCCACCTACCACGACTCCTGCGCCGCCCTCCGCGAATGCCACCTCAAAACCGAGCCCCGAACTTTACTGGCAGAAGTGGCCGGACTACAACTCGTTGAGATGAATGACGTAGAAACCTGCTGTGGTTTTGGCGGCACCTTCGCCGTAAAATTCGAGCCCATCTCCATTAACATGGGCGAGCAAAAAGCTGAAAACGCAATGGCCACCAATGCCGATTATTTGATCAGCACCGACTTGAGTTGCCTGATGCACATCGGTGGCTATATCGATAAAAAATCAATTCCCCTCAAACCCATGCACCTCGCCGATGTGTTGGCTAGTGGATGGTAGGGGGTGGAGTTGGTAGTTGACAGTTGGTAGTTGATAGTGTTTATATCAAATTAACAAACATTGGATTCAGTTACTTCTGTTTGACAAGAAATAGAGTTTTCATCGACAGCTATAAATTTCTACCAAATATTATTAGCTATCAACTACCAACTGTCAACTACTAACTGTCAACCCTCAATTATCAAACCCAAACACCTCATCTCATGGCATTTTGGCTCATAAAATCGGAACCATTTAAATATAGCTGGGATCAGTTTGTACAGGACGGTCGTACCTTTTGGGATGGCGTACGCAACTATGCGGCGCGTAACAACTTGCGGGCTATGAAAGTGGGCGACCAGGCATTTTTTTACCACAGCAACGAAGGCCTCGAAATTGTCGGCATTGCTGAAGTGGTGCGGGAAGCTTACCAGGATCCTACTTCAAACGAAGACACCTGGTCGGCGGTTGACTTTAAGCCAGTGCGCAAACTGCAGCAATCGGTTTCGCTGAAGACGATAAAAGAAGATCCGCAATTGCAGCAAATGGCGCTGCTGCGCCTCGGCCGGCTTTCTGTGCAACCCGTTACACCCGAGGAATGGGAGCGGGTGTTGCAATATGAAAAAGGGGAGTAGCAGATATTCAATGATCTGCCAAAAAGTAACTCACAGTGATCAATAACCGAAGTTTTACTATTGGTTTCGGTAATGTTGCGCCAGCAAAAAAAGTTCCTGCATGTTATAAATCCGCTTCGCTTCTTTTTGTCGCGTAGCGGTCTGAATCATTGCTTTGGCAACCGATTCACCAGGGATGGATTTGAGCATACCCAGGCCGGGTATGTGTTGCAGCAAGCCCGATAATTTCAGTGCCAATCCTTCGCCGGTGCGTTTCTCTTGGCGGTCGCCGGCAAGCAAACCGGGCTGCAAAATGGATGTGTGTTCAAAGGGCAGGCGCAATACGTCTCGTTCCAGTTCCGCTTTCATCCGCGAATAAAAAAATAAAGAATTGAGCGCCGCATTTGCAGCCGAAACCAACACATAACGGCTTACGCTATTTTGCGCTGCGGCTTGTGCAAACTGGTATTGGTAAGTATAATCCACTTTGTACTGTGCCTCCTTACTTCCGGCAGCTTTCAGCGTAGTGCCCATTGCCGAAAACAGCACATCGCCCTTCACTTCATCACGCCATTGCTCGGGCCGGTCAAAGGCCACAACATGCTCGTACAACATAGGCGAATGCAGGCCAGTGCGGCGGCGCACAAACACATGCACTTCGCTGAACTGTTGATGGTGCAGCAGCAATTTTGTTAACTCGCGGCCCACCAAACCGGTGGCACCCAACACAAGCGCAATAGCCATATCTTTTTTATTTAAAAGGCGAAGGCAAGATCACTAATCGAAAATCACGGTTTTGTTTCCGTACACAAAAACCCGTTCGTGAAACACCAGCCGCAAAGCTTTTGCCAGCACCATTTGCTCCACATCGCGGCCGGCCTGCTGCATTTCTTTAGCGCCATGCGTATGGTTTACCGGTATTATGCTTTGTGCAATGATCGGGCCTTCGTCCAACTGGTTGTTGACAAAATGCGCGGTGGCGCCAATAATTTTTACACCCCGCTCATATGCCTGTGCATAAGGCTTGGCGCCAACAAATGCGGGTAAAAACGAATGGTGAATGTTAATGATCTTATTAGGGTACCGGGCCACAAACTGCGGCGAAAGAATGCGCATGTATTTGGCCAGCACCACAAAATCATATTCGTATTGATCGATGATCGCCGCAATTGCTTGCTCGTGTTCTTCGCGGCTTGGCCCCTCATGCGGCACGTAGTGAAATGGAAGATCGAATTTCTGCACCAGGGGCTGTAGTGATTCGTGGTTGGCAATCACTGCCAGTATTTCAGCACCCAATTCGTTGTAATGATGGCGCACCAGTAGGTCGGCCAGGCAATGATGTTCTTTTGATGCCAGCACTACAATTTTCTTATTGCCACCAGCACAAAACTGAATAACCGCTTCTGCAGGCAAAGCTTCCCTCAATTCCTGCAAAATTGGCTCCGGCACAGTGTTTCCCGAAAATTCGGTGCGCATAAAAAACCAATTGCCTTTGCGCTCCACAAATTCATCGTTGCTGATGATGTTGAGTTGGTGCTGAAAAAGAATACCGGTAATGGTGGCAATAAGCCCGGGCCGGTCGGGACATTGAATCAATAAAACATGAGTGGCCATAGGCCAACAAGTTAGGACAGGCAGCTGAATTTTAAAGACACCCTGTAATCGCTTCTTGGTAAAGCCATGCCGTAAGCCAAAAATGATAGATCAAAGACGCCACAGCGTCCGCACTTAGCTTCACCAATTTTTAAGGTATGCCTCTTTACATTTGCACTATAAATACGATTGCTTTATGACATCATCCGTTTACATTGTTAGTATAGCCCGCACCCCCATTGGAAGCTTCAATGGTGCGCTGGCAGCAGTGCCCGCACCCAAACTGGGCGCTACGGCCATTCAGGCGGCCATTGAAAGAGCCCGCATTACACCCGACCAGGTTCAGGAGGTTTATATGGGCAACGTGGTAAGTGCCAACATCGGCCAGGCGCCTGCGCAGCAAGCCAGCATCATGGCCGGCGTGCCCACAACAGTTAATTGCACCACTGTAAATAAAGTTTGCGCCAGCGGCATGAAAGCCATTATGCTGGGCGCACAGAGCATCATGTGCGGCGACAATGATATTGTAGTGGCCGGCGGTATGGAAAGCATGAGCAACATTCCATATTATTTAGAAAAAGCCCGAAATGGTTATCGCCTGGGTCATGATAAAATTATCGACGGCATCATTCGCGATGGATTGTGGGACCCATACCAGGATTACCATATGGGCAATGCCGGCGAACTATGCAGCACTACCTACAACATTACCCGCGAGGACCAAGACAATTTTGCGAAAGAAAGTTACCAGCGGGCACAGCAGGCATGGAGCCAGCAAAATTTTGCTGATGAAATTGTGCCGGTGACCATTGAAGGCAGAACGACTACAACCGTTGCGGAAGATGAAGAATATAAAAAGGCCAATTTCGAAAAGATGGGTACGCTAAAGCCGGCATTCACCAAAGAAGGCGCCATAACCGCTGCCAACGCATCTAAAATAAACGATGGTGCTGCCGCAGTGGTACTGGTTAGCGAAGCAAAAATGAAAGAGTTGGGGTTAAAGCCATTGGCTCGTATCGTGTCGTTTGCCGATGCATCGCAGGCGCCGGAATGGTTTACCACCACACCTGTAAAAGCCATGCAAAAAGCTTTGGATAAAAGCGGCTTGAGCGTTGCCGACATTGATGCATTTGAAGTAAACGAAGCATTTAGCTGCGTGGCCATCATCAATGCAAAGGAGTTGAATATAGACACCGCAAAATTGAATAAATGGGGTGGGGCAGTGGCACTCGGTCATCCTATTGGTTGCAGTGGTGCCCGCATTGTAGTAACCCTTGCATCCATCTTGCAAAAAGAAGGCGGCCGCTACGGAATGGCCGGCATTTGCAATGGCGGTGGCGGTGCCAGTGCCATGATCATTGAGCGGGTGTAAAAAAGTGTTGAGCAGTTTAGGGGTTTAAGAGTTTGGTATAAAATGTCACATCACATTTTTTATCTAAACTTCTAAACCCTTAAACTATTTTCTTTCTGCTGTATTTGATTCTAAAAAATACAAGCGCTGAATTAACCGCCACCGAAAACAGGTTGGTATAAATCAGCGGCGCATCTTTGCGCATAAACCCGTACACCACCCACAGGCTTAATCCCGCAATCAAAATCAACAGCATCATCACCGAAAGGACTTCCACATGTTTTTCCTTGATCACCTTGATCAATTGCGGCAACATTGATGCTGCCGTAAGCACACCTGCAGCAATCCCGATCCACTCCATTGTTTTCATAAATAATGTTGGTTGTATGTTTTTAGTTGTGCTGATGCATGGTTTGTTTTCTTCATTTTCACCATGAAAACAAGCCATATTCAATAGCTACAAAACAATCGTTCCATTTTTTGCCACGCTGTTTTTTTGTTTAGGTAATGTGGCCCTGCTCCGCTAATTTTGCCCCCGTTCAGAAAAAAATTTTTTGCTGCATGAGACAGATTCCATTACGTGAAGCCTTGCGTGAAGCCATGTCCGAAGAAATGCGCCGTGATGAACGTGTATTTCTGATGGGCGAGGAAGTGGCCGAGTATAACGGTGCCTACAAGGTTAGCCAGGGTATGTTGGCCGAATTTGGCCCCCGCCGGATATTAGATACTCCCATCGCCGAGCTGGGCTTTACCGCTGTGGCGGTTGGTGCCGCACAAAACGGCCTGCGCCCCATCGTAGAATTCATGACCTGGAACTTTGCCGTGCTGGCGCTGGACCAAATCCTGAACACTGCTTCGAAAATGCTGGCCATGAGCGGTGGTCAAATTTCCTGCCCCATTGTTTTCCGCGGACCCAATGGTTCTGCCGGCCAATTGGGTGCTCAGCACTCCACAGCGTTTGAAGCCCTGTATGCCAACATCCCGGGCCTGAAAGTAGTGTCGCCTTCCAATGGCTATGATGCCAAAGGTTTGCTGAAGCAGGCCATTCGCTACGAAGAAGATCCGGTTTGCTTTATGGAAGCCGAATTGATGTACGGCGAAAAGTCGGATATCCCCGATGAAGAATATTACATTCCGCTGGGCAAGGCCGATGTTAAAAAACAAGGCACTGATGTGACCATTGTTTCGTTCAATAAAATGATGAAAGTGGCCCTAGGTGCAGCAGCCGAGCTTGAAAAAGAAGGCATATCGGCCGAGGTGATCGACCTGCGCACCATCCGCCCGCTGGACTGGATGACCATCCTGGAAAGCGTGAAAAAAACCAACCGCCTGGTGATTGTAGAAGAGCAGTGGCCATTTGCCTCCGTCTCATCCGAGATCACTTACCGCATTCAAAAAGAAGGCTTTGATTACCTGGATGCACCCATCCGCCGCATTACCGCTGCCGATGCACCGCTGCACTATGCACCTAACCTGGTTTCACTGGCCCTCCCCGATGTAGGCCGCACCGTGCAACTGGTAAAGGAAGTAATGTACCTGAAGAAATAACGCACTGCTTTAAAAGGCATCATTGTAGAATGAAAAAGTTGCACCATTGTGTGCAACTTTTTCATTTTCAGGAAGTATCGCTCCTAAAATAATTTGAAAATATTTTTTGAAATCTGGAATAAAGCGCCCATCTTTGTTACGGTTTTTCATAGGATATTGGATTTTACACGAGGCTGGATTTCTATCCGGCCTTTATTTTTTTATTCTTCTTACCCGTACACCGCCTGTTAGAGTATATATTAATTCCGCCTCCGGCACCAGCACACCAAACACATTTTTATTTCGTTTTGAATTCGACACCATCCACTGGATTAAAACTGGTGAGATGCAAGCGAACAACATTTCTAGCAGAAAATAATTGCTGAAGTGGCTTGTCATTTGGTTTGCAGCTAAACTTAAAAACGCTTGCCCCGGAACGCTTACTTTTGCCCTCCAAATCACCTTTGTACCGATGCCCACGCTACTCATTATTGACGACGAAAAAGCCATCCGCAAAACGCTGAACGAGATTCTTTCTTTTGAAGGCTACACCATCGACGAAGCCGGCGATGGAGAAGAAGGCCTGCAGAAATTTAAGGCAAAAACTTACGACGTAGTGTTGTGTGATATCAAGATGCCGAAGATTGACGGCCTTGAGTTTTTGCAAAAAGCGGTAGAGATCAATGCAGATGTTCCCATCATCATGATCTCGGGACATGGCAATATCGAAACGGCCGTAGAAGCGGTGAAAAAAGGCGCTTACGATTTTATTCAAAAGCCGCCCGATCTCAACCGCATGCTCATTACCATCCGCAATGCGCAGGAACGCAAATCGCTGGTCAGCGAAACAAAAGTGCTGCGGCGGCGGGTAACAAAAGTGCAGGAAATGATCGGCGATTCGCCGGGCATCAAAAAGATCAAAGACACGATTGAGAAAGTAGCACCCACCGATGCCCGGATTTTGGTGACCGGTGAAAACGGCGTGGGTAAAGAATTAGTGGCGCGTTGGATTCATGAAAAAAGCAACCGAGCCGACGGTCCACTGGTGGAGGTAAACTGTGCCGCCATTCCCAGTGAGCTCATTGAAAGCGAATTGTTTGGCCACGAAAAAGGCTCCTTTACTTCGGCCATCAAGCAACGCATTGGCAAATTTGAACAAGCTAATGGCGGTACGCTTTTCCTCGATGAAATTGGCGACATGAGTTTGAGCGCCCAGGCCAAAGTGCTGCGGGCATTACAGGAAGGAAAAATTACCCGTGTGGGTGGCGATAAAGAAATTCCGGTGGATGTGCGGGTAGTGGCCGCGACCAACAAAGACCTGATGAAAGAGGTGGAAGGAAAAGCATTCCGGCTCGACTTGTATCACCGCCTGAGTGTGATCCTGATTCATGTGCCATCGCTCAACGAACGGCGCGATGATATTCCGCTCTTGGTATCGCGTTTCCTCGATGATATTTGTGGTGATTATGGCATGCCGAAAAAGAGCATTTCTGACGAAGCATTAAAAGCTTTACATCAATACAACTGGACCGGCAACATCCGCGAACTGCGTAATGTTGTCGAACGCCTGGTGATTCTTTCTGGTAAAACTATTTCAAGGGAAGATGTGAAGAGTTATGTGTTTCCGAAGTAGATTGTGAAATGACGAATTATTAGTTATGAATGATGAATTGATTGCAGCTACTTTACCTGCATTAATAATTTATCATTCATAATTAATAATTGGGTCAGAATCCAAACAGCTCGTACTTTGTTTTCGGCCGCCGCGTTTCCAGCCAGCGGAAATTTTCCAGCCGCATTTCTGCCGGCGACTTTTGCTGAATCGGCCACAAGGTTCCATCCACGTCACTACGGAAAACCACTTTATTCAGGTCGCCTTTTTTAAAGTACACATCCATTATTTCCGACTTCGACTGGTTGATGCCCGTGTAGGCACTGTCATCGTCCTGCATATAATAAATTGATTGCGCCTGCCCGCGGGCCCGCACCGAATCAATCACGCCTTCAATAAAATAGGAGTCCATGCGCCGCGAACTGACCTGGTTGTAATAGCCCGGTTCTACCTGTTTTACTAAAAACGAATTGTTGAACACATGCACTTTTTCAGCCTGTTTGTTCCGGGTAAATAGGTGAATGGTATCGCCGGTGATCTGGCTGCCTTGGCTCCACACAATCGGGTTTTGAAACAGCTTAAAAGTGGAATCGCGGAAATTGTAAAAAAGGCTATCGCTAACTGCCTGCACCGAATCGGTAAAAATGCGCACATTGCGGAATGCTTCGAAATAGCGGTTGGTGCTGTCGCCGGCTTTCAATGTATCGAAACGGTTCAGCGAATCATGCAGCCTTGTAAGATCGGAAAGGCGTGCCGAGAACAGCGTATCGGCGGTGATGTAAATCGAATCCTTTTCCTGCTTTACAATCATCAATGGCTTTTCGGTAGCCAGGAACGCTTCTGTTTTTTTGTTGACAAAGATTTCATTTGCCAGGATCGAAAGTCCTTTTGCTGTGTCCTTCAATACACCACGACCCCGGATCTGAACCACGCCGGCCGCATCGTCGTTGGCAATCTGGTCGCCGGTTACGGTAAGTGCGCCATCTTCAATAGTAGTGCGTTGTGTAAAATTGGCGTTGCCACCGCGCAGGTCGTAAAAACCTTCGGTGGTGCGGATCACCCGGCCGCTGGAATCTTTAATAAATGTGGGCGAAATAAAACGGGTGGTTTGCAAACCTGTGTTGTACAAAAGCGAATCGGCTTTCAGATCATAAGCCGGGTCTTTGAGCACTACATTTTTCTTAAAATAAACATCCCGCGTATCGGCAAAATAGGTTCCTTCACGGCTGGTGAGCACCGACTTTTTATTGACCAGTTTTCCGCCGTTGCGATAATCGCCAATGCGGGTGTTCATGTCGTAATCGAGTTCGGCCGTGGTAAGTGTTGCCTGTCCATCAGACATGCGCACCGCACCCCTGAAATACGCAATACGCCGGTCGATGAGGTAGCGTAAAGTATTGGAATAAATGTGCGCCGTATCGCTGTCGTTGATATGCACCCGGCCATATGCTTCAAATACGTTTGCCGCTTGGTTGATGACACAGCTATCGCAATCAAACAAAACAGTGCCTTGACGCAACTTTACATTGCCCGACAAAATCTGCAGTGTTTGCCCGCCCGGCGTTTTTTTTAGCGCCAGTTTCCTTGCTTCGATAATTTGCACCAGCCGTGCCGTGTCACCTGCAGGCAACTGGGCGCTACACCAAAAAGAAAGGAGTAAGAAAAAAGGGGTAAGAAATCGGTTCATCAATCGCCTTCGGTTATAATCACCGTGTCTTTAGCTGAAGGCGAAGTTAGCGGCTCGGCCCCTTTGCGGCCACCGAACAAGGAAATATTAACGTAGCGTTTCGGATGCACCCGCACATCGTCCAGTAGGATTTCCAGGCTCAGTGCCGACTTCTGCAATTGGTTGTACAATTGCTGGTCGTTGAGCAACCGGCCCACAGTGCCGTTGGGGTTATTTACGTTGGCGTCCAAAGCAGTGATGGTATTTTTCAACTGGTCAACTGTTGCCTGCAAACCGGCAATGGTTTGCTTGATGGGCGCATTGGCCAGGTTGGCAGTGGTGAGTTCGATATTGCGGATGGAAGAAGTGATCTGCTCGTTGTTGCGGGCAAGGTTGCCGGTAACATTATTGAGGTTGCCCACTGCCTGCGATACCAACCCGCTTTCTGCATTGAGCAGACGCTGCAGGTGTGCCGATGATACCGCCAGGCTTGCGATCATGTCCTGCAGGTTGTGGTTGGTGTTGGGGTCAAAAATCTGGTTTACCGAACCCAATACCATTTTAAGTGAATCGGCTACATCATTTACCCGGGTGATGGTGGGCGTCAGCTGTGTTTTCAGATCGGCAATGATGCCGCCGCTCAAACTGGTGTTGAGTGTATCGCCGGGTTGCAGGTAAGTATTGGATGGCCCTTTTTCAATTTTGATATAAGAAGCTCCTACCAGCGAAGCATCAATAAAAGCAACCGAATTGTCGGGGATGGCTACATCACGGTTGAGGTGAATTTCTACAATAATGCCGTCCACTTCTTTATTGGTTGGGGTAAAGTTGTACACCGTTCCAATAGGGAGGCCATTGATTTTTACAACGTTTGATTTTTCGAGTGAACCAAGGTCTTTGAACACTGCATACAACGCAGGCTGTTTATTAAAAACTTTTGCACCTTTTAAAAAATTAAAACCCAACACCAGCAGCACAATAGCAACTACGGCAAGTATGCCAACCTTGGTTTCGTTATTGATCTTCATGAACTTTATATTTTTCCTGCGGCAGGAACCAATTGAAGCTTCAAAAATAGCAACAATTTCATCGATGCTTTTTCCATTTTATTCCCACCTTGTTCAGGTGGGTAAAAAACCATACCACAGGGGATTTCGGATTGACGATTTCGGATTTCGGATTTCATTCTGGCGGGAAGGTCTTTGTAAAACTTAGCTCGCAATTTGCACCGAAGGCAATCGTAAATCGTCAATCCCAAATCGTCAATAAAAAAGCCCCTTGCGGGGCTTCTAAGCGATCGTTTAAGGAAGGCAAGAACTACCGGACGGTTTGCCGGCGGCGTTCCTGCGCATCAATGCTGTTCAAAAATGCTTCGGCGTCTTTTTGTTTTTGCACGCCAGTGGTCAAACCTTGCTGAGCAGAGATTTGGTTTTTCTCCAGCCAGCCCATATAATTTTTTACTGCACTGGTAATGCAATTGGCAATTTCTTCCTGCCCTTTATCGGAGTTCAGGTAATCTTCTTCAGCGCGGTTGGTGATGTATCCGGTTTCCACCAGCACACTAGGCATGGCCGTAGCCTGTAGCACCCAAATACCCACCTGGCGCTGGCGCTGTCCGCGGCTCACACGGCCCACTTTGGCAAATTCTTCTTCCACCAAGCCGGCCAACGTAGCACTGCGCTTAAAGAACTGTTTGGTCTTTAAGAGGGACAGTGCGATAAAATCAGCAGAGTTTACATCCACGTCGCCGTAGTTCTGCTGGAAATTTTCTTCGGCAAGCATGGGTGCATTTTCACGCATTGCAATTTCCTTGTCTTCATTTTTATGTGCACCCCAAATGTATGTTTCGGTGCCTTTAGCAGGGTTGGGGGTAGAGTAGTAGCGGTATTGCGGCACCTGGCGGGTAACTTTTTTACGCTTCTTGCCTTTACCTACATAGCTCACCACGGTTTTGTTGCCGGTAAATTCTTTGTGCTGCACCGGGGGCGCCGCATTTACGTGGATAGAAATAAACAGGTCGCCTTTGTTTTGATTGGCCATGCGTGCACGGGTATGCAACTCGGGGTACGAGTCGTCGGTGCGGGTAAACAGCAATTTTACATCGGGTGCTGTGCGTGCCAGTTGTTCGCCCAGGCGTGTGGCCACACCCAAGCAAATATCTTTCTCATAGGAAAATGCACCGCGGGCACCTACGTCTTTGCCGCCGTGGCCTGCATCAATAATAATGGTGCGCAGAACTTTTGGTTTTTCCTGGAAAGAAAACAACAATGTGCCCACTAAAAAAAGGGAAACCAGTGCAAGCGTTTTCTTTAGCATAGAGGATTATTTATTTATCTGTTAACAGTATGCTCTATCGGTGTGTAACCACCTAATCAGTTACTTTTGTTGCCGGCTTATGACGGGACTGCACAAATTTACATTTAAAATTTTCTCCTCGGCTCTTCTTCTATTGGCAGCCATTTGTTTCTTAACGCAAACAGGGCATGCCCGTAATATTATTGCCGGTAAATTTGAGGGCAGTTTAACAGTTTGGCAACGTGACACGGTGCCGGTTAAAAAGGCCACCGATACATTACGGAAAATTACAGACAGTACGCGGGCCGTGCGGGATAGTGTGCCCACTACAGATACATTTTCGCTGAAGCTGTCAAAAGATACGTTGAGCGGACCGGTTAATTACAAGGCGCAGGATAGCGCCGTGATCCTGATGCAGGAGAAAAAAATCATCCTGTATGGTAAAACCGAAACCAAGTATCAGGATGTAAACCTGCAGGCGCCAACGGTTATTTTGGACCAGGGCACCAACATCCTTACCGCCATTGCCGACCGCGACAGCCTGGGCGAAATAGCGACCAGGGCTCGTTTTGAACAGGGCGAAAACAAATTCCAGTCGGATACGATCCAGTTTAATTTTAAAACGCAGCGCGGCATTACCCGCAACACCTTTACCCAACAAGGCGAAATGTGGGTGCAGGGCGAAAAGATTAAAAAAGTAGATTCCGCAACGGTGTTTGTCAGTGGCGGCCGCCTCACCACCTGTTCGTTCGATGATCCGCATTTTGCCTTTCGCACCAACAAGCTGAAGGTGGTGAATAATAAAATCGCGGTAACCGGTCCCACGCATCCCGAGTTTGAAGGTATTCCGATTCCCATCTATTTGCCGTTTGGCTTTTTCCCCATGAGCCAGGGCCGCCATTCCGGTTTTTTGCCGCCCACCTTTGCCACCAACGAAGCGTTTGGCCTGGGCCTCGAAGGGTTGGGTTATTATAAAGTATTGAATGAATATCTAGATGTTACCTTCCGTGGTAACATTTATTCCTACGGTGGTTGGAACGCCGTGTTGACGCCCACTTATCGTAAAAGATACCGGTATAACGGTTCGATGAACATCAGCGTGCAACGCACCAAAATCGCATTTAAAGGGGACCCGGACTACAACCTGACCAAATCCTTTATGGTTAACTGGAACCATACGGTGGACGGGAAAGCAAGACCGGGGACAACTTTTTCTGCTAACGTAAATGTTGGCTCTACAAGATTCAACCGTTTTTTGCCTAATAATCCAAGAGCCAATTTCAACAACAACCTTTCCTCTTCTATTGCCTATTCGAAAATGTGGGCGGGCAAACCTTATAACCTGACGCTGAGTGCCAACCACAACCAGAACAACAACACGAGGTTAATGTCATTTACATTGCCTGATGCTAGTTTTACTGTAAATACTTTGTACCCATTTCAACGGAAAGAGGCAGTTGGTGCCAAACGCTGGTACGAAAACCTGGGCATTGGTTATAATGGCGTAGCACGCAACCAACTTAATTTTTACGACTCTGCTTTCACCAGCATCACCCGCCTGCTTGATACCATGCAATGGGGCGCACAACACCGTTTTCCAATCACCATGTCGCTGCCCGCTGTTGGGCCCATCATTTTTTCACCGGGTATTTCGTACCAACAGGTGTGGTTGCAAAACAAGTATGACCGTAAATGGAATGATGTAACTAAGCGGGTTGATAATAACCGGCAAAAAGGTTTGTACGTCGATCACGAAGTTTCGTTCAGTATGAGCGCCAGTACAAACATTTTTGGTACGCTTCGTTTTCAAAGGTCGCGGGTGCAGGCAATACGCCACGTCATCCGGCCCCAGGTAAGTTTCAACTACCGTCCCGATCTGTCGGCCGGTAATTATCAAAATGTGCGGTTGGATAGCGCTGGCAAAGTATGGGACCGTATTTCGGCATATGAAGGCAACCTGTTTCCGGGCTTTAGCGAAGGTCGTTTTGGCGGCATTTCGTTTGGTGTAGATAATAACTTGGAAATGAAATGGCGTTCGAAAAAAGACACCGGCGACAACGCTATTAAAAAAATTCGCCTGATCGATGGATTTGGTTTTACCAGCGGTTACAACTTTTTACGCGACACACAACGCCTAGAACCATTCAACCTTTCGCTGCGCAGTACCCTGCTCGAAAAGATCAACATCACTGCCAGCGGGCAGTTGATTCCATACAAGCTTGATTCGTTTGGTCGCCGCACCAACGACTATGCATGGGCCAACGGTTTCAACCTCGGTACCTTGCAATACGCCAGCCTTGCGGTGAGCACTTCTTTTCAAAGCAAATCGAAAGACGGAAAAGAAGCACCAACGCAAACCACTCCGGGCGATGAATTGCTGATGCCCGGCCAGCGCCGGATAACGGATCCAACGCTGATGGGCGACCAGCAAATGCTGCTCGATTATATGCGGCGCAACCCTGCTGAGTTCGTGGATTTTAATATTCAATGGCAACTATCGCTTTCGCTTTCGGTAAATATGACGCGGCGGCGCAGGGCCGATTTCTCCGGCTTTGAAAACGATGTGAATGCCAACGTTTCGTTCAACAACAGTTTTAACCTTACACCAAAGTGGAACTTCAGCACCAATGGTTATTATGATTTCCAAACCATGAAGCTCCAGACCTTTTCCATGTCCATTAGCCGCGACATGCACTGCTGGCAGATGTCGATACAGGTAACGCCTGTTGGCCCATGGCGGTCGTTTTCTTTCACCATCAATCCCAAAGCGTCATTGCTGCAGGATTTAAAAGTAAACCGGAGCAGGACGTTTTCGAACTTTTAGAATTGCGAGATAATAATTGTTGCGAACACAAAATGAGGATTCGTGTTTACTATCGGTGAAGTCGGTTCTTCCGGTCATTGCGAGGCGCAGCAGATGTTTTGTAATTGAGTAATTGTAAGCGCCGAAGCAATCTTCTGCTACATTTTGAGTTTATTTCACTACGATCATAAAGAGTTTCATTATCAAATAGGAGATTGCTTCGGCGCAGGAACTTTATCAGGATATAAAGCCGCCGCCGCGCCTCGCAATGACGAATACCGCTTAATGATTACCCGCCGTCACTTCCTATTCGCCACATAATAATCCCGCATCACGGCAAACGCTTCCTCTTTCAATTCACCCGCGGTTTTATCAGCCACGTTTATCGGTGCCAAGAAATGCATCTCTACTTTGTGTGGCCAGATGTAAAACATCTTGTTGCGCGGCATCACTTTTCCTGTATTAAAAATAACTGTGGGGATAATATCCTTGCCCGATTCAACGGCCAGCCGGAATGCGCCATCATGAAATTTCTGTAGCGGCTCTTTTCCATTGTTGCGGGTGCCCTCCGGGTAAATGCACATATGTAGTCCCATTTGCAACACTTGGTGCATGGCCACATAGCTTTGCTTGCGGCTTTGCTCACTCTTGCGGTCCACCAGCACCGAGCCACCACGGTAAATGGTTCCAAACACCGGGATGCTGGCCATTTCCACTTTTGCAATCGTTTTATTGGGACCAGGGATGCCCGGGGAAGAAAGCGGCACATCCATAAATGAATTGTGGTTGCAGATCACCACGTAGTTTTCGCCTTTTTTAAAATGGTGGCGGCCAACAAAACGGCGACGGATACCCGAAAGCACGAAGAACACATTCATCCACGGGTTAAACACACGGAACACATTTTTGGTACGGCGTGGTTCGGGTTGTTTGGAAATGATCCACACCGGGATCAGCACCAGCAATAGGGTAACTACAAACACCAGCAGGGTCCACAGCGCAAACACCCTGCCCAGGATATTCTTCAACCAGTTCATGCAGCAAAGTTACAGCGCCCAGTCGATGGGATCGATGCCATGTTGCATCAGGTAATGATTGGCTTTGGAAAAATGGCGGTTGCCAAAAAAGCCGCTGTTGGCAGAAAGGGGTGAAGGGTGCGCCGATTTCAGCAGGTAATGTTTTTTGCCGTCAATGAGTTCGGCTTTTTGCTGTGCAAATTTGCCCCACAACATGAACACGACATGCTCTTTGCCTTCCGACACTTTCTGTATCACCGCATTGGTAAATTTTTCCCAGCCAATTTTGCTGTGGCTCATAGGTTCGTTGGCTCGAACCGTGAGGGATGCATTAAGCAGCAGCACCCCTTGCCGTGCCCATTTTTCTAAATACCCATGATTGGGAATGGGCATACCTACATCTTCGTGCAGCTCTTTAAAAATGTTGATCAGCGATGGGGGCGGCGCCACGCCGGGCTGCACTGAAAAGGAAAGACCATGCGCCTGCTTTGGATTGTGGTAGGGATCTTGTCCCAGTATCACCACTTTTACCATATCAAATGGTGTGGTCTCAAATGCATGAAAAATATTAGGTCCCGCTGGATAAATGGTTTTACCCTGTGCCTTTTCCGTTTTCAGGTGTTCAATGATTTGTTTGAAATACGGCTTGTTGAATTCATCCTGCAACACAGCTTTCCAGGACTCTTCTATTTTGACTTGTGTGGCCATATGGGTTTGGGGTTTGACTGGCTCAAAAGTATTGAAACGGGAAGTAGCGCTGCATTTGTTTCAACAAATTCTGCACCATGTGGAGTTTACAGTTGTGACGATGCAGTCAATTGCGGGCTGTTTTAATTAAATTAGCCAACTAAGCATCGGCAGCGATGCATTTACCTAAAACAATGCTTGCCCACCATATGAACCAACCCACTACTTTGCGGACCGCCACTGGCGCCGCAATAATCTCATTTTTTTATAAATACATTGCCGGTAATGACGCAGCCTTAAATCTACGTTCCATTGATGCGTCATTGAAGCACTTTGCTGTGGGGGAGTGTAGATTTATAATATCCCCGGATAATCTTACCGAGTCGAGTTTCCACAACCAAACGCACTGCGCATGCTATTAAAAAAGTGTTTCTTTTCTGTTGCATGCATGCTGGCAGCAACTGTCCATGCGCAGGTGGAGTGGCCAGCAATTACGCAACAATCAAAACCCTGGGCCCGGTGGTGGTGGCAGGGCAGCGCCGTTGACCGGGCAGGCTTGGAAAAGAACATGAAGGATTATGCCGCGGTGGGTCTTGGCGGACTGGAGATTACGCCGATTTATGGCGCGCAAGGTGCCGAACAACAGTTTATTCCATTTTTGTCGAACCAGTGGATGGAGATGTTGCAGGCCACACTGGCAACGGCAAAGAACTTAGGGCTCAGTATTGATGTGGCGAACGGAACCGGTTGGCCTTTTGGTGGGCCCACCATTAAGGACAGCCATGCCAGCAAAACACTTTTTCACAAAACCTGGCAGTTGAATGGTGTCGAAAAAGTAGGAGAGCCGGTCACATTTGCGCAGCAAAGTTTTGTACGTACTGCCAACAACCAAAAGGTAATTGCAGATACAATTCTACAGGACATTGCGCAAAATAAAGACCTGCAGGCACTGGCACTCGACCAGGTACAGTTTAGCAAAACATTGCGGCCTTTTTTGCTGATGGCTTACCCCGAAAAAGGCCAGCCGGTTGATGTTACCAGTAAAGTAGATGCAAATGGTAATCTTGTCTGGACTGCGCCTGCCGCCAAATGGCAATTAGTTGGTTTGTATGAGGGTCTGCATGGAAAAATGGTAGAACGTGCGGCACCGGGTGGTGAAGGATATGCTATAGATCATTTTTCCGCCGCAGCTTTGGATCATTACCTGAGCCGCTTTGACACTGCATTTGCCGGCCGCGATCTAAGTGGCATTCGTGCATTTTTTAATGACTCGTATGAAGTGGATGATGCTCGTGGACAAAGTAATTGGACGCCCAATTTTCTAGCTGCTTTCCGCCAGCGCCGCGGTTACGACCTGGCGCAACACCTTCCGGCTTTGCTGCAACAGGATGCAACTGACAAAAACCGCAGGGTGCTGTACGACTACCGGGCAACCATAGACGAAATGATCCTCAAACATTTTACTAAAAGGTGGAAAGGGTGGGGCAGTAAACACGGTAAATCGATCCGCAATCAAAGTCATGGTTCGCCTGCCAACCTGCTCGACCTGTATGCCGCCATTGATATTCCCGAAACGGAAGGGTCCGATATTTTGCGATTCAAGTTTGCCACTTCGGCGGCGAATGTCACAGGTAAAAAACTTGCTTCCGCCGAAGCTGCCACCTGGCTCAATGAGCACTTCCTGTCGGGCTGGGGCGATGTGAAAAAGGCGCTGGATCTTTTTATGCTGGCTGGTGTCAACCATATTTTTTACCATGGTGTTAATTATTCGCCGCCCGAAGCCGCCTGGCCCGGTTGGCTGTTTTATGCAGCCGTACATTTCAACCAGGCCAACCCGCAATGGAAAGATTTTGGTGCGCTGAACGAGTATGTGGCGCGGTGCCAGTCGTTTTTGCAAATGGGCAATGCGGCCAACGATGTGCTCCTATATTTTCCGTTGCCCGACCGGTACATGGAACCGGGGAAAGAATTGCTGCAACATTTCGACGGGTTGGAAAAAAACTTCGAAGGATCGCATTTTGAGCATGCAGCCAAGCGGATGCAGGAAGCCGGCAATCTATTTGATTTTATTTCTGACCGGCAACTCGCAGCAACAAGTTTTCAGAATGGAATCAAGACAAGCGGCATCCATACATACAAAACCATTTTGCTGCCCGCAAATAAATATATTTCCGACACGACTTTTCAACATTTGGTGCAACTAACAAAGCAAGGCGCCACTATTTTGTTGTATAAGAATGCACCGGAGGATGTGCCCGGTTTTTATCAATTGGAACAACGCAGAAAATTGTTACAAACTGCACTCAGCCAATTGAAATTTGCTCAAGCAGATGGTGCCGGTGTTCGTGCGGCTTTTGTTGGAAAGGGTAAATTCCTGATGGCCGATGACCTCGATGCGCTGCTTGCATCGAGCGGTGTTGAAAAGGAGGGGGCAGCAAGCAGGGGCATCAAACTGCATCGGCGGAACTATGATGGCGGTAGCATTTATTTTTTGCGCAACGATTCAACTAAAGCTTTTGATGGCTGGTTAACCTTGCAGATACCCGGAGCTACAACAAGGTCGGTCGCCTTGTTTAACCCGATGACGGGGCAAAAAGGTTTGGCCGAAACACGGAAAGGCGACGCTGGTGCCATGCAGGTCTATGTACAATTAAAGCGTTACGAAACATGTATTGTGCAAACATTCGGCAGCGAACAAAAAAGCGAACATTTTCCTTATCGTTTTGCCACAGGCCAGCCACAGGAAATAATCGGAACCTGGCGCATTAGTTTTGAAACAGGCGGGCCGGAATTGCCGCAAGCAGTGATGAAGCAAACCCTTAGTTCATGGGCGCATTGGGGCGATAGTGCAACTACCAATTTTTCAGGTACAGCCCGTTATGTTATTGATTTTCCAAAACCACCCACCGCTTCAAAAACATGGTGGCTCGACCTGGGCCAAGTTGATGAAACCGCCGAAGTGTTTTTAAATGGAACAAGACTGGCCACACTCATTGGTCCGCAATATGGTGTGGAAATAGCTGCGGCACAACTGCAACCCATCAATAAACTGGAAGTGCTGGTGTCGAACCTAATGGCGAATCGCATTCGATACATGGACCGGCAGGGGCTGCAATGGAAAAAATTCTATAACATCAACATGTCGGCAAAGAACCGGGGCAACTTGAAAAACGGGGTGTTTGACGCCAGCCATTGGGAACCGCAATCATCGGGATTATTAGGCCCAGTGACGCTTACACCAACCACTGGAGCATTCCCGAAATAGTAAATGCGAACGGTTCGATTATACTGTGCACCGGCACTGATTTGCAAAACAAAAAACATCGTAAATTCTAAATCATACGAATGAGATCATTTGCTTTTGTTTTTTTCTTTTTAGCAGCCCTAAGTTTCAGTGCGGCTGCGCAAAACGACGATAGCGTTTACCTGTTTAGCTATTTTAAAGGCAATGGCGACGGACTGCACTATGCGTATAGCAAAGATGGCTTTAAATGGAAGGCGATGCTCAACGACAGCATTGTACTGAAACCTGCTGTGGGGGTGGATAAACTGATGCGTGACCCGTGCATCATTCGCGGTGGTGATGGTACATTCCACATGGTGTGGACGGTTAGCTGGAATGAGCGGGGCATTGGATATGCCCGCTCCACCGACTTGGTAAACTGGAGCACCCAGCAATACCTGCCCGTGATGGAGCATGAACCGGGTGCACGCAACAGTTGGGCACCTGAGCTGACTTATGATGCACGCAGCGGGCAGTATTATATCTATTGGGCAACCACCATTGATGGCCGTTTTCCGCAAAACGATACTGCAGCCGAAAGCAAGTACAATCACCGCATGTATTACACATCTACCAAAGATTTTAAAACACTGGAGCCAACAAAACTTTTGTGGGATCCAGGCTTCAACATTATCGACCTATCCATTGTGCCTAACGGCGATGGTTACGTGTTGTTTCTAAAAAATGAAACACGGGCTCCGGAAGAAAAAAACCTCCAGGTTTCGTTTGCTTCCGAAATTACCGGTCCTTTTACCACACCGTCAGAGCCAATACACGGAAAGTACTGGGCCGAAGGTCCATCTGCCGTGCAGATTGGCGGGCAGTGGTTAGTGTATTTTGATAAATACCGGGACCATAAATACGGCGCTGTAACGTCGTCCGACTTGCGAAACTGGACCGATGTCTCGGACCGTTTGCAAATGCCGAAGGGTATGCGGCATGGTACTGTGTTTACTGTTTCTGCAGCCGAGTTTGCCCGCATGCAAAAAGCTTTTAGAAAAAAGAAAAAATGATTGCTTAACGCATTTGATGAACCAATATGAAAAAGCAATTGCTGACATATGCCTGTTTGTTGTTGCTCGTAGTTGTTACAGCTTTTGCTGTTGCACCAAAAAAGCCGGTGCTGTATATCATCGGCGACTCAACGGTGCGCAATGGCGATGGCACCGGCAGCAACAACCAATGGGGTTGGGGTTCGTTTGTGCACCTGCATTTTGATACAACTAAAATCGAGATACAAAATCATGCGATCGGCGGCCGCAGCAGCCGCACTTTTCAAACCGAAGGCCGTTGGGAAAGGATAATGGCCACTTTGCAACAGGGCGATTATGTGCTGATGCAGTTTGGCCACAACGATGCGGGACCCATTGACGACACTGCAAGGGCAAGAGGCGTGTTGCGTGGAATTGGCGCGGAATCGAAGGAAATATGGAACCCGATCACGAAGAAAAATGAAGTGGTGTACACATTCGGACATTACCTCAGGAAGTTTGTAGCGGATGCAAAAAGCAAAGGTGCGCATCCAATTGTTTGTGCACAAATTCCGCGCAACAGGTGGCAGAACGGGCGGATTGAACGATCGGACAGCACCTGGTCGCTGTGGGCGGAACAAGTGGCGAAAGCCGAAGGCGTTCCATTCATTGACCTGAACGACCTGGTTGCTGAACGCTACGAGGATATTGGCAGCGATAACGTATTAAAACTATTTGCGCCGGACCTTACCCATACACTTCGCGAAGGTGCCATGATGAATGCTCAAATCCTGGCTGACGCCATCAGGCAGCAAAAGCCTTCCGGTTTACACCAATTTTTAAAAAGCAGGTGAGCATGGCTGTTAGTTTACTTAAATAATATTGTTTGCTTATGCAGTTACCAAAACGATTGTTTGCCAAAATATTCTTTGTTTTACTGCTAGCTATTTCAGCTGTAGAAATGCAGGCGCAAAAGCTGCCACCCAAAAAGGAAACTCTGGAAGCCATGCGCAGGGCCAATGCCTATTTTATGCAGAAATGGCCTGACGCCGGCAAAAGCATTATTACCAATAAAGAACGGCCGTCCAATATTTGGACCCGCGCCGTTTATTACGAAGGGTTGATGGCGCTGAACGCCATCGATGCACAAAAGGAATACACCGACTACGCTTTGCAATGGGGCCAAAAACACCGTTGGAGCTTGCGCAGCGGCCCAAGCACCCGCAATGCCGACGACCAGTGCTGCGGCCAAACCTACCTCGACCTGTATGCGATGGATGCACAACCCGAACGCATTCGTGATATCAAGGCCAGTATTGATGCTATGGTAGCAAGCGAAAAAAGCGACGATTGGAACTGGATCGACGCATTGCAAATGGCCATGCCGGTGTTTGTGCGGCTCGGCGTTTTATATAACGACACGGTTTTCTTCCGAAAAATGTACGACTTGTATGCCCACACCAAATACCGTGAAGGCGGCAACGGATTGTTTAATAAGCGGGACGGACTTTGGTGGCGCGATAAAGATTTTGTGCCGCCTTACAAAGAACCAAACGGCGCCGATTGTTATTGGAGCCGCGGCAATGGCTGGGTGGTTACTGCATTGGTGCGCACTTTAGAGATGTTGCCCAAAACGGACCCGCATTACAACGAATACCTGGACGATTACAAAACGATGTGCGCTGCACTCATCAAGCTGCAAAGGCCCGATGGATTTTGGAATGTAAGCCTGCATGATCCAACGCATTTTGGCGGAAAGGAAACAACCGGTACTGCGCTGTTCACCTATGGTTTTGCCTGGGGCGTAAACAATGGTATATTATCGGCCCGCATCTACCAACCTGTCATTGCCAAAGCATGGAATGGAATGCTGCAACATTCGCTTCAATCGAATGGATTTTTGGGCTGGGTGCAGGGCACCGGCAAGGAACCAAAAGACGGTCAGCCCGTAACTGCCAGCTCCATGCCCGATTTTGAAGACTATGGACTGGGCTGCTTTTTGCTGGCTGGTTCCGAGGTGTACCGGATGCAGTAGTTTGTAGACAAAAAAAGCCGAATGCATTAGCTGCATCCGGCTCAAAAAAAATGCAATGGAATCTAAATAATAAAATTGATCACCATTTTTTCGCCTTCCTTTCCCCAGTTTTTCAACACCCTTTGTAATTGTTGCTGCAATGTTGCCTTGGTTACTTTCTTTCCTTTGCCTGCCGGTGCTTTCACCTGGCTCATGTTCACTCCATTCACTTCCACTTTTGTAGCAAACCAGGTGGTATGCAGGCGTGGGATGCTCAAGCCAAGAATTAAACCAGGTAGGCCATGCACACTTTCGGGGCCGGCGGGCATCATCAATTCGTCGGCATAAAATGCAAACACGCCGATCGTATCATTCATGATACCGATTGCCTTGCGGCACTCAAAACCGGCAATGGTTCGGGTATCGGCTGTTAACTTCCATTGAATGCGGCTCAGGCTGTCTTCCACAATAAATGTTTCTTCAAAAACCGGCTTCTGACTGGTACTTAAGCCACTGCTAAAATTGGTGTACACCGTGTTCTTGGTATCGGCAAGGTCGAAAGCGCCGCGGCGGGTTTTATTCACTTCACGTCCGGGCCGAAACAAGGATTGCCCCGAATCTGCTATCAGGTCGAAGTACCGGAGTTGTATAGGCTCTGTTTTATCCTTGGTCCATTCAAACCATTCGGGGTCAATTTCTTTAATGAGTTGGTGCACATAAGTTGTTTTTTCATACTCCACTTTTACGGTTTGAAAAAAAGGTTGTTGTGCTTTTGTAGCAAGACATATAATAATGCATGCAAAAAGAGTGATCGTTTTCATTTCGTTTAAATTTTTATAAGCCGATTGAAGTTTTGTTGCATAAACTTTCACGGCTTGAAATGATCTGGGATATATTTTTACGACGCTGCTTCACCATCCGGTTTAATTGCCTGGTGTTTTATTCAACGTGTACTCCAGTTTCAGCATCACGTAGCGTGCTACGCGGTCGTAGCGCTGGTCGGTAATGGCGTAGCTGTTGATGGTGCGCTGAAAGCCGCGGTTCTGGTCCAGTATATCGTTTGCCTGCAAAATGATCTTTGCTTTTTTGTCTTTAAAAAACGAGCGGGCCAACGATGCGTTCCAGTAAATGATATTGGTGTTTTGGGCAAAGCCGTCCAGCTTTTGCCGCAGGTCGAAATTGCATTCGGACCGCAATTCCAGTTTACCTGGCAACATCAGCATACCATCAATATTGCCACCATAAGTGTAATAGTTTACTTTCTGATCGGGGCGGAGCGAGTTATTACTCCAGTTGTAGCCAACTTCCGGCGACAGGTAGATCATGTATTTATCGGTTGCCTGGTAGCGCAATCCAAAGCCGCCGATTACATTTCGATAATCGGTGCGGTTGGTAAATCCATTCACGAAGTTGTTGTTGCGGCCACCGTTACCGTTGGTGCGTAGCGAATAGATCCAACGCTTTTCACCTTCGCCTAAATTCCATTCCAGATAGTAATAGTAGTTGTGGTTGCCCGAGATATTCACCGGCTGTATCAGGCTGCGCCCTTTATCATCTACAGTCACGCGGTTGGTTATCGCATTTTGCATAAAGTTCACGCCCACATTTGCCCAGATGCCGCGCTGCTTCAGCATTTTGTAAGAGTTGTAAAAACCGCTGATGTTGTGATTAAAACCAACTTTCAGGTCGGGGTTGCCCACAAATACGTTGAGCGGATCGCTGTTGTTGCGCAGTGGCTGCAATTGGTTGAGCGATGGCTGCCTTGTGTTGCCGCGGTAGTTGAAAGACAGCGTGGACTGTGCTTTTGGCGAATAGCGGAACGCAGCCTGTGGGGTAAAGTTTAGGAAATGATACAAACGCTTATCACGGTTGTCGAGGTTCAGCAAGTCCAATGTTGTGTTGGAAATTCCGGAACCCACCGAAATATTCATCTTCTTCGACATGTACCGCGCAATAAGGCTGCCGCTGTGTGATTGCACATCCATTTCAAAATTGTTGGAAAATAGCGGGTTCAGGTTTTCGTATTTGCCATTGGTGCTTTTGTCGAATGTATTAAACCGGCTGTTCGCGGTATTCAGGTTGTAGCCATAGTCTGCAATCACCGAAAGATGTTCGGTAATGGGCTCCTTGTAAGTAACCTTCCCGCCCAGTGTGGTGCTGTTGCCCACATTGGTTTTTTGCTGGTCGATGGTCTCTACTTCATCTAGCAGCCCGCTTTTGTAAAACCGGTTGGTGGCTTTTAAATAATTGGTGTGATCGTCGCCAACAAATCCATGCCGTAAAACGGCCATGAGTAACCGATCTTTTTTCTTAAACTTTTGGTTATAGGTAAGTACGTTCGACATTTGCTGCCGCGTGGCATCGGTTAGGTTGGTGCGGTCGCTTTGGTTCACCGGTGCCCGCTCCTCCGAAAGCGATTCGCTGTAGGTCACGTTGTCAGATATGTTCGTTTTAAGCGATGCTCCGGACACAAACTTGATCGACCGCAAAGAATCGAGTTTCCATTCGTATTTAAAGTTTGCCGTGTGCTGCCGCACCATTACATCGGAGTTGGTGTATTGGTTGGTAAAAAACGAGGTGTCGGGTAAAATGGTTTGCGCAAGGGTTGAAGCCCTGTTCACGGTGGCCAGTTGGTTAAACAGGTACGACCCGTTTACGGCATGCTTGTCCTCGTTCCATTTATTAATGAACAATGCACCGGCAGTGTATGCCGTGGGCAAGCCGCGCAGGTTCCAGTTATCAAATTCGCCGCTTTCGCCAAACGAGTAGTAAAAGCCGCTGATTTCGTCGTATTCATAGTCGTTTTCAATGCCCAGTCGTTGCCGGTCTTGCCAGCCCAGGCTACCTGTGGAAGTATTGCTGCGGGTACCGAAGGCCGAAAATTTCTTTTTACCCACAAACCGGTTGTACAGCAGCTTTGCATCGTGCAGGCGGTTAAAGTTGGAGCCCAATTCGGCTTTGCCAAATGCGCCTTTCTTGCTGTCTTCTTTCAGCTTAATGTTTACCGTTTTCCCTTCGGAGCCCGATGTCATTCCGGTGATTTGCTGTTGTTCAGTTTTATTGTCAAATACCTGCACCTTGTCCACCGCTTTAGCTGCAATGTTTTGTGTAGCCATAGTGGGGTCGTTGCCAAAAAACTCCTCGCCATCCACCAGCACTTTTTGCACCCGCTGGCCTTGCGCCGTTATTTCGCCTTTGCTGTTTACCTGGAAACCCGGTAGCTTTTTCAGAAGTTCTTCCACGGTTGCGCCTTTCCGCACCACAAACGAGTCGGCCACAAATTCAGTGGTATCGCCTTTAATGCGAATGGCGCCGGCACTGCGCACCACCACCTCCTGAAGCAGTTTGCTTTTTAGCGTTAGCGCAATCGTCCCCATTTCCACCGCACCGCTTTCTTTCACCGTAACGTCTTCAACAAAATCGGCGAAGCGGGGAAAGGAAACAAGGATTTTGTAAGCACCGGGCTTTGCGTTGCGGATGGCAAAAGCACCATCGGTACCCGTTCGGGTAAACTGGTGCAAAACGCTGTCGGTGCCAACCAGGGCCACCACCGCGTTGCGGAGCGGTTTGTTTTCGATGGTGTCGCGAACGGTACCGCGAATAGAGGTTTGGGCATTGGCTGTACCTATGACAGCCATGCAGAAAAAGAGCAGCAGGTATTTACTCATTGTGCAGGTTTCGTTGGTGCCGATGGTGTGCCGGCTATTGGTTTTGGAAGCTTATTAAAACAAATAAAAAGATTATAAGATGCAGGAATTGTTAATTTCCATAAGTGGTTTTACCTTCCCCGGAATGGGCCCCGGCGTATGGTTTGAAATAGGTTGATGCTGGCCGGGATTTTTATACACCTTTTGTACGATTACCAAATACAACAACCATGACGGGCAATAAAGCAGCAGCACCGGGCGGCACAAATGCAGGGCGCTTTGAAGACCAGAATTTTGTGAACACCGCACTTCCGGTTTGGAACTACTCGCTGCTGTACGACGATGATGTGCAGACTTTCCAGGCAGGTACCAACTACCAGTTGTATAAAAAGTTTGGCTCCAAACGCCTGACAGTGCTGGAAAAGGAGGGTTATTACTTTTGCGTGTGGGCGCCCAACGCCACAGAGGTTTCGGTAATCGGCAACTTCAACGACTGGAACCCGGCAGCACACCTGCTGCATCCGCGCTGGGATAAAAGCGGTATCTGGGAAGGTTTTATTCCGGGTGTGCCCAAAGGCGAATTGTACAAATACCACATTATCGGCTACCAGGGCCGCATTACCCAAAAAGGCGACCCGCTGGCCAATTATTGGGAACTGCGCCCCAATACGGCCACCATCACTTGGGAGTTTGATTATGAATGGCGCGATGCCGAATGGATGGATAGCCGTAAAAAACACAACGCACTGGATGCACCATGGAGTGTTTATGAAGTGCACCTGGCCAGCTGGATGCGCCCCGATGCTGGCAACGAAGAATCGTATAACGACTACCATTACCTGGCCGACCGGTTGGTGCCGTATGTAAAAGAAATGGGCTACACCCATGTGGAGTTTATGCCCGTGATGGAATACCCGTTTGACGGCAGCTGGGGTTACCAGCTCACCGGGTATTTTGCACCCACGTCCCGCTTTGGTCAACCCGAAGGTTTGATGCACCTCATAGACAGCTTTCACCAGGCGGGCATTGGCGTTATTCTCGATTGGGTGCCCTCGCATTTCCCTGCCGATGCACATGGCTTGTACATGTTCGATGGGACACATACCTATGAGTACGCCGATATGCGCAAGGGCTTTCACCCGGATTGGAATTCTTACATCTTCAATTATAAAAGGGGAGAGGTTAAATCGTTTTTAATTTCCAATGCACGGTTTTGGTTCGACCTGTTTCACATTGATGGCATGCGTGTAGATGCCGTATCGAGTATGTTGAAGCTGGATTACAGCCGCAGCCATGGCCAGTGGGAGCCAAACGAATATGGCGGTAACGGCAACCTTGAAGCCATTGCGTTTATTAAAGACCTTAATGAAACGATTTACCGCGATTTTCCCGACGTGCAAACCATTGCTGAAGAAGCAACTGATTGGCCGGGTGTATCGCAACCCACGTTTACCGGCGGCCTTGGGTTTGGCATGAAATGGATGATGGGCTGGATGCACGACACACTGGACTATTTCAAGTTTCACCCCTACCACCGCGAACACCACCAAAATAAGTTTTCGTTCTCGATGATGTATTTCTTCGACGAAAATTTTATGCTGCCGCTCAGCCACGACGAAGTGGTGCATGGCAAAAGCCCGATGATCTTTAAAATGCCGGGCGACGACTGGCAAAAATTTGCCAACCTGCGGGCCCTCTACACTTACATGTGGACACACCCTGGCGGAAGGCTGCTGTTTATGGGCAACGAGTTTGGCCAAACCAGCGAATGGAATTACAAAAGCGAGTTGCAATGGCACCTCTTGAAATATGCATCGCATGAAGGGCTGCGGCAATGCGTAGCCGACTTGAACGCAGTACTGCGGGCACAGCCTGCGTTGTACCAGAACCAATTCAATGTGCAAGGTTTTGAATGGATTGACCTGAACCACCGCAGCGATTGTGTGCTGGTGTACCGTCGCAAAGGCCTCTTGCCCGAAGATGACCTCCTGATTGTGCTGAACCTGAAGCCGGAAGTGCGGTGGAACTGGCCCATTGAACTAACCGGCCATACTTACAAAGAGGAGTTATTTAACTCCGACGCTGCAAAATATTGGGGCTCGGGCAACGTTTACAATACCGACATACAAACAGAGCTGCTGGATGAGGAGGAAGACCGCTACCGCATCAGGGTGCATTTGCCGCCGCTGGCCGGCATCATCCTCAGGTAAAACACTTATTGCTGTTAAAACGCTGGTAAGCCCGGTCCCTGTTTGTATCAAAAATTAGTTTTACGCATTAAATTTGGGCTTCCAAAAACGCAATATCCTATGTTGAAGATCCTGTTCTCCGTGGCGCTGGCCGGCGCTGCTGTAGCTGCCGGTGCGCAATCCGACAGCGCTGCTGTTTACCTCCAAAAAGCTACTGAAGAAAAGGCCAAGGGCCGCACCATGGAAAGCTTTAAGGCTTTGGAAAAAGCTTATGGCTACAATAAAAAAGACACTGCTATTACACGCGAAATGGCCGATGCGTTGATGGCCCTCCGCCGTTATCCGCAAGCCCGCCTTAAATACCAGGAACTGGAAAGCATGGGTGTGGCCAATGCCGGCCTGTACAAAAGCCTGATGGATCTTTCCTTCAACATGCGCCAGTTTGATGATGCCATTAAATATGCAGGCCTGGTAAAAAAATACGACGCTGCGCAAAAGGTTTCTTACATCATCGGCAAGGCACATTACGACAGTGAGAACTATGGCGAAGCCATAAAGTTCCTCAACGAAGCCATGAAGGAAGATGCAGCCAATGCGGAGGCGCCTTACCTTATTGCCCGCGCATACAGCGACATGAGCAATTTTAAACAGGCCATGCCTTATTTTGAAAAAGCGTTGGCGCTGGACCCCGCCAACAACCGCATGATGTACGAGATTGGCCTGATGTACTACGCCAACCACGATGACAAGAACAGCCTGAAATACTTGCTGATGGCAGCTGATAAAGGGTATAAGCGGGACAATGAATACCTGGAAAACCTGGCCGTTGCCTACCTTAATAACAAACAATTTGACGAAGGCCTGAAGATCATGAAAGAGTCGCTGCAGCGCCGCCCGAGTGATGTGGCGTTAATCAACACGGTGGCCGAGGCTTGTTATGATGCGAAAAAATACGACGAAGCCATTGGCTATTGGGACCAGCTGCTGGGCATGGATAAAACCAATGCATCGGCACTGTATATGATTGGCATGAGCTACCAAAAGAAAGGGGAGAAAGGCAAAGGACAGGCCCTTTGTGATAAAGCCATTGAAATGGACCCGAGCCTTGCGAGCAAACGCAAGAAAATGGAGACGCCGTTTTAAGGCTATCATTTTGTTTGTTCGATTTTATTTCACTGTCGTTTGGACGTTTTGAAAAACTTTTTCCGAATTATAAAAAGCCACAAGGAATTGATTCCTTGTGGCTTTTTTGCTTCCAAGTGTTGGGCTGTTTTGCTAATACAGGTTGTTGTCATTTGTCATGCTGAGCGCATCGAAGCATCTGAGTGTTAGAGATAAACGTTTTGTTGTAAAAAGGCAGGCTCGCTTTTCTGTCAATGCTTATCCTTGTGCAGGCTCAGATCCTTCGCTGCGCTCAGGATGACAAGCAGAAATCGTGATTAGTGGGGAAAGAGTACAATTCCAGTCGTGGTGTAGGACTCTTATTACAATCAGTGTCTGTCATGCCGAACTTGTTTCGGTATCTCCTATTGCTTGGATAAACCCTGCTGGAAAAAGGAGATGCCGAAACAAGTTCGGCATGACATGTACTTAATTACAAAGTGGTGGCCTAATAGCATGTCTTAGCTATTTGATTTTCAAAACGGCATCCACACCCAAAAAAAAGGGATGCAAATGTTGCACCCCTTTTTTAATAACAATTGATATTGTTACGCTACAGCCATCGGTACCAACAACTCAAAACACTGCTGCGCTATTTCTAATTCTTCATTAGTTGGTACCACTAATACTTTTACTCCGCTAGCCTCTTCGTTTATTTCGCGGATGCCGGGTATACGCAGGCTGTTTCGTTGCATGTCTATCCGGATGCCGAAAAATTCAATATCCGTGCACACCATTTGACGGATGCGGTTGTCGTTTTCACCCACGCCTGCAGTAAACACAATCGCGTCCAAACCATTCAGTGCAGCGGCATAAGCGCCAATGTATTTTTTAATGCGGTAGGCGTACAGTTCATACGCCAGTGCGGCTTGTTTGCTGCCGCTGTCCATCGCCTTTATCACATCACGCATATCGCTGTAGCCAGTAAGCCCCACCATGCCGCTTTGCTTGTTCAGCAAGCCACTCACCTGGTCGGGTGTGTAGCCCAGTTGATTAATGAGGTGGAAAATAATGGAAGGATCGAGGTCCCCTGAACGGGTGCCCATTACCAGCCCCGCCAATGGGCCAAACCCCATTGACGTATCGATGCACACACCGTTTCTAATGGCGGCCATACTGCAACCATTGCCCAGGTGAATAGTAATGATTTTTGCATGTTTTTTCTGCAGGTATTCGGCTGCACGTTCGCTTACATATTTGTGCGATGTGCCGTGGAAACCATAAGCCCTGATGCGTTGCTCGGTGTACAGCGCTTCGGGTAGTGCATATCGAAAGGCACGTTCGGGCATAGTTTGGTGAAATGCAGTATCAAAGACCGCCACTTGTTGTGCACGTGCAAATATTTTTTCCGCCACTTCAATGCCCACATAGTTGGCGGGGTTGTGCAACGGCGCCAGCGAAAACAGCTTGCTGATCTCTTCTTTTACTTCGTTTGTAATTACCGTTGTTGCAGAGAAGCTTTCGCCGCCGTGCACCACGCGGTGACCCACCACTTCAATGTCATCAGGGTTTTGGATCACACCAATTTCCGGGTCGGTGAGCAACAGGGCCACTTCTTTTAGTCCCGCTTCATGGTTTTTTAAGAACAGCGTTTTGCGCACCACTTGTTCTTCACCTTCGGTAAAAATTTTGTGGGTGATAATGGAACCATCCAGCCCAATGCGCTCCACCAGACCGGTACACACCGGCTGGGTGTCCGGCATTTTAAACAACTGGTATTTAATGGAGCTGCTCCCGGAATTGACTACAAATATGTTCATGAAGTGGGGTTTAATGTTTAAGGTTTAAAGTATATCGTTGGAAGCTTCCTGAAGCATTTACAACGCTAAACTTTGAACGTTTATTTATCGGCATCCTGCGCCTGCAGTGCGGTAATTACTACAGTATTGATAATATCTTCTACAGTACAGCCGCGACTTAGGTCATTTATCGGCTTGTTTAACCCTTGCAGCATTGGCCCGATGGCCAGCGCACCGGTTTCGCGTTGCACTGCTTTGTAGGTATTGTTGCCTGTGTTCAAATCAGGGAAAATCAACACGCTTGCCTGTCCGGCCACTTCCGAATTCGGTAATTTTTGCTTACCGACAGCGGGGTCAACAGCAGCATCATATTGAATCGGGCCTTCTACTTTTAAATCGGGACGGCGTTGTTTTACAATCTCGGTCGCCTGCCGCACTTTTTCTACGTCGGCTCCTTCACCCGATGTGCCGGATGAGTAAGACAGCATGGCAATGCGTGGCTCAATGCCAAATCGCTGGCTGCTTTCGGCCGAAGAAATAGCGATCTCGGCAAGTTGTTCGGCGGTAGGATTGGGGTTCACGGCACAGTCGCCAAATACCGATACACGATCGGGCAGGCACATGAAAAATACAGATGATACAGTTGAAATACCAGGCTTTGTTTTTACAAACTGCAAGGCCGGCCTGATGGTATGCTGCGTTGTATGAATGGCGCCGGAAACCATACCGTCCGCATGGCCTTTATACACCATCATGGTACCAAAGTACGATACATCGGTCATAAGGTCGCGGGCCATTTCCATCGTTACATTTTTCGATTTACGTAGCTCATACAAAGTTTCCACGTAATCGGCATATTGCTCTGAAGTAGCAGGGTTGATCACCTGCACATGGTTCAGATCGAGGTTTAATCCAAGCCGTTTTACATTGGCTGCAATCTGTGCTGCATCACCCAAAATGGTGAGGCGTACTACTTCCTGCGCCACCAGTCGCGCCGCAGCTTTCAACACCCGTTCGTCGTTGCCTTCCGGCAACACAATGTGTTTGATTTTATTTTTTGCCCATTGCGCCAGCTGGTACTGAAACATATGCGGCGTCATGGTTTCGGTGCGGTAGGTTACAATTTTTTCATCCAGCCTTTTTACGTCCACGTATTTTTCAAACGTGCTGATGGCCAGTTGCACCTTCTTTGTGTTATCTGCGGAAATGCGCGACTGAATGGCGCCTATTTGCGTAGTAGTGCGCCAGGTGCCGGTTTTTACAACAATGATGGGCACAACCGTTTGCAAACCTTCTAGCAGCCGCAGCACCGGTTCTTCGGGTTCAATACCGGCAGTGAGCACAATGCCCGCCACACGGGGATAGTTAACCGAAAGATTTGCCTGCATCGAAGCAATGATGATATCGCCACGGTCGCCCGGTGTTACAATCAGCGCATTGTCTTTAATGTGGTTCAAAAAATGTGGCACCTGCATGGCGCCTGTAATAAATGTATCAACCTGGTTGGCCAGTTCATTTTCGCCCAGCAACAACTTGCCGTTTAGTTGCTGGTAAATTTCTTTCATGGTGGGGTTGAGCAGGCCTTTGTCTTCAGGAATGACTGCATAGATCAATCCGCCGTTCAACTGCGACTGCAGCAACTCACGAACATCGGTCAGTTGGTCCTGGCTTACTTTGTTTACAATCACCGACAACACCTGCACATCGCGGGTGGTGATGTTGCGCAAAACGGTATGCACCGTATTAATGATCTGCGCAGTGGTTTTGTTTTGCCCCGAAATAACCAACACCATTGGAGCGCCGAGGTTCTTGGCAATGGTGACGTTGGTTTCAAATTCAAACGCAGTGCCTTCACCAATAAAATCAGAGCCTTCAATAACGGTGATGTCAAAGGCGCCTTCCAGCTTTTTTACTTTACGAATTACCGTATCAATCAGCACACCTTGCGAATCCGTTTCCATTTGCTGCAACGCCTGTTGCCGCGTAAACGCATAGGTGTCTTCATAAGCGATGGGCAGCGCAAAATGCGAAACGATCGTTTCGATGTCGACGTCTTTCTGTTCGCGGGGATCGCTGTTGATGATGGGTTTAAAATAGCCAACCTTTTGTGCCTTGCCCAGCAGCATATTGATGAGGCCTAAGGCTACTACCGATTTGCCGCTGTATGGTTCTGCCGTTGCAATGAATATTGTCTTCGCCATAAATTATTGCGCTGTTATTTGTGCAAAGTTGTGTGTACCAACATTGAATATGGTTAATCTTAATCATACTCAGCCTTGAAAAAGATTATTCCCTCCGCCAATTTTGTATGACCCTATGCCGCTACAATTCCTGTTCCCAAATATATTTTATTCAATAAAGATTACATTCCGTCGTCATTTAAGGGTGTGCATGAATAATGCTTGGCCACCTGTCGTTTGACTTGTTCCGGTAAACAGCAGTTTATTGTACATAAAAATGCCGGCGCTATTACCGGCAAGTGGATGGACTATTTTGAAAAGAATGAGTTGTTGTCAATTCACTTTCACTTCCTTAAAATACTGCCCGAAAATATCCGCAGCGTTTTTCACTTGCTCTTTGCTGGGCGGCTCTACACCTTTTAGTTTGTACTTCATGCCAAGGCCTTCCCATTTGTGCACACCCAACACATGATATGGCTGGATCTCTATTTTTTGGATTGATTGGTAATCTTTGAAATGATTGCCCAACGCATGGAGGTGTTCTTCCTGGTCGCTCCAACCCGGTACCAGCACATAACGCAGCCACATGGCCTTTCCGGTACTTTCGCGGTACTCGGCACATTTCAACACGCTTTTGTTGGTAAGACCAGTGATTTTATGATGCCATTCATCGTCGAAATGTTTTACATCCAGCAGCAGGTAATCCGTTTCAGCGTACAATGCTTTTACATCATCGTTCAGCAATTTACCATTCGAGTCCAACGCCGTATTGATGCCTTCTTCATGCAGCCTGCGAAACAGCGTCAATAGCTTTGTGCGCTGCAACGTAGGCTCGCCGCCCGACACAGTAACACCGCCTTTTCTACCGAAATAAGGTTTTTCACGAACGGCCCGCTGCACTATTTCTTCAATGCCGACAAAGCGGCCGCCGTGCACATCCAGCGTATCGGGGTTGGCGCAATACAGGCAACGAAACTGGCAGCCTTGTGTAAACACTACCATGCGAATGCCGGGCCCGTCGTGGGTGCCAAATGTTTCTATGGAGTGGATCCTGAGTTGTTCAGGCGTATCGATGTTGAGGTGATCTGCTTCCTGCGCTACCAGCAGTCCGTCTTTTATATGGAGGCACATGGGTAAATGGTTTTCGTTTTCGACTACAATTGCTTGAAAAAATCAGCGAGAAGTTTTTGAAAGAACGGGCCACAATGTGCAGCCCGTTCTTTTATTTAAAACCCCTGAGCACTACATTCTTTCGTGGAAGGTCCGGGCAATCACTTCCAGTTGGTGTGCTTTACTCAACCGGATAAAGTTTACCGCGTACCCCGACACACGGATCGTTAGCTGCGGATAATTTTCGGGATGGTTGTACGCATCCACCAGGGTTTCCCGGTTCAGCACGTTTACATTCAGGTGCTGTGCATTTTTGGTAAAATATCCATCCAGCAGGCTCACCAGGTTTTCTACCTGATCTTCCCGAATACTGCCCAATGATTTCGGCACCATCGAGAAAGTATTGGAAACACCATCCTGTGCATAGCGGTACTCCAGTTTGGCTACCGAGTTGAGCGATGCAATGGCGCCGTTGCTATCGCGGCCATGCATGGGGTTGGCTCCCGGTGCAAACGGCTCGCCGGCTTTGCGGCCATCAGGTGTGGCGCCGGTTTTTTTGCCATACATTACATTGGAAGTAATGGTAAGCAGCGACATGGTGGGCACTGCATTTTTGTAGGTGCGGTGCGACGCCAGCTCGTTGAAGAAAAATTCTGCAATTTCCTGTGCAATGCTATCTACACGATCATCGTCGTTGCCGTATTTTGGATAGTCGCCTTCCACTGCAAAATCAACGGTCAGGCCTTCTTCGTTGCGGATGGCTTTTACTTTTGCAAACTTGATTGCAGAAAGTGAATCGGCAATGATGGATATACCGGCTGCACCGTAAGCAATGTCGATGCCGGGGTCGGTATCGATAAATGCAAACTGCGCTTTTTCATAGTAATATTTGTCGTGCATGTAGTGGATGATGTTCATCGACTTGGCATACACACGGGCCACTTCTTTCATCGCAGTTTTGAAACGAAACAGCACTTGTTCGTAATCCAATTCGTCTGACGGAAGCGGTGCGATTCCTTTTACCAGCGGCACACCCGAAAATTCTTCTTTACCGCCGTTCAGCGCCAGCAGCAAGGTTTTGGGCAGGTTGGTGCGGGCTCCAAAAAACTGGATGCGTTTGCCGATTTCCTGGTATGATACGCAGCATGCAATGCCGTAATCATCCGATCCGCGGGCCGGCCGCATCAGGTCGTCGTTCTCGTATTGAATGGACGAAGTATCGATGGAAACCTGTGCACAAAAATCTTTGAATCCTTGTGGCAGTGCGTTAGACCAAAGCACGGTGATGTTAGGTTCGGGCGATGCACCTAGGTTGTACAAGGTTTGCAAAAACCGGAACGATGTGCGGGTAACTTTGGTGCGGCCGTCTTCAAACTGTCCGCCGATGGCTTCGGTAACCCAGGTTGGATCGCCACCAAAAATTTCATCGTAAGCCGCAGGGCGCAGGTGGCGCACCATGCGCAGTTTCATTACAAATTGGTCTACCAGTTCCTGTGCTTCTACTTCGGTTATCAGGCCGGCTTCTAAATCTTTTTCAATATAAATATCGAGGAATGAAGACACGTTGCCCAGCGACATAGCGGCACCGTCTTGCTCTTTCACTGCGGCCAGGTACGCCATGTACACCCACTGTACTGCCTCCTGTGCATTTTGTGCAGGGCGGCTCAGGTCGAGGCCATAAATGTTGCCCAGTTCTTTAATGTCTTTCAATGCAGTGATCTGGTCAAACAGTTCTTCGCGCAGGCGAATGGTGTGCTCGGTCAGTTCGCCTTCCACCGCTTTTTTGTCGGCTTCTTTCGCAGCAATCAGGCGGTCGGCGCCATACAATGCCAGGCGGCGGTAATCGCCAATAATGCGGCCACGGGCATAGTTGTCGGGCAGGCCGGTAAGAATGCCTTTCGACCGGAATTTTAATATCTCTGAATCGTACGCCGAGAATACAGCACTGTTGTGGTCTTTAACGTATTTAAAAATCTCCTTTACATTTTCCGCAACCTCGCCGCCTTTTTCTTCAACGGCTCCTTCCACCACGCGGATGCCGCCAAACGGCTTGATGGCACGCTTCAGCAGTTCGTCGGTTTGCAGGCCAACAATCACTTCCAGATCTTGCTGAATATAACCCGCGGCATGGCTGGTGATGGTCGATATTTTCTCCGCATCCACCGAACGGCAACCATTGCGCTGGCGCTCTTCTTTCATTGCTTCCAGGCAAATTTGCCATAGTGCTTTTGTGCGATCAGTAGGTGCCGCCAAAAACGAGGCGTCGCCGTAGTAGGGCTGTATATTGTTGCGAACAAAGTCCTTTACATCAATGCTATTGTTCCAGTTTCCGGCAACAAAAGGTGCGCTGATGGTTGCTAAGCTTTCCATGATTTTTAATTTAATTGATTCTCTAAAGCTTCCATTTGGTGGCTATACTCGTTAGTCGCAATATGGGTATCGGCAGTAAGTGCCGCATTTTCTTTAAACATAAACCAGTAGGGTAGGGCCACAAATACCACCCCGCCTACAATATTGCCCAGCGTAGCCGGCAGCAGGTTTACCACTAGAAATTGGTACATGCTGATATCGGCGCCCAGCATCATACTGGTGGGGATAAAAAACATATTGGCGATGCTGTGCTCAAAGCCAAATGCTACAAAACACATCACCGGGAACCAAAGGGCCAGTATTTTGCCTGTTACATCTTTGGCGGCATACGCTGCCCAAACAGCCATGCACACCAGCCAGTTGGCGCCAATACCTTTTACAAACGTTTCCCAGAAATGATGCGATGTTTTGTTGATGCCGATCTTTTGTGCAGCTTCAAGCCAGGGGCCGGAGCTAAGAATGCCGGTTTGATAAGCAAAAAGGTAAGCAACGATTAGTGCACCAATAAAGTTGCCGGCATATACAATGTTCCATATGCGCAACAAACGGCTAATATTAGTTTTGCGGTGCAGCAATGCAAAAGGTATCACGGCACAATCGGAAGTAAACAATTCGGCGCCGGCTATTACGACTAATACCAGGCCCAGGGGAAAGAGGGCACCAAATATAAATTTGATAATGCCCGGGTTGGCAGCAGCTACCTGTGGCATGCCGCCAGTAACCACCAATGCCAACAAACCACCCAATGCAATAAAAGCACCGCCCAGCAAGGAATACACCAATAGCCGGGACGTTGAAAAAGCATCTTTTTGTGCAGCGCTTTTGTTGAAGAGGACAGCGATTTCGGGAGGCGTGGCGAGGGACATTTTGTAGGTAAATCGTTGAATATGGCTGCAATTTACCCTTAGTCATAGCGGTGCGGCATGACGAACATCAACGCATTACGTGAGTGTTATAAGTATTTACGCTCAGCGAAATTTTCTGTGTCCTGATGAAACTGATGCAGCAGCATCTCAATTTTAAACATGAAAAACGTGTGCATTCGGATGTAGTCAATTGGCAAATTGGACCTGCTTCAATCAGGCAATTGCTCTTTCCTGACATTGCATCGGTCGCAACCAATTAGACCGGAACGAAATGCTTTTGAAGTTTTTCAATTTAAATCTGCAGAAGGTTCGTTCATTAAATTATTGATAAGCAAAATGTGTCATTGCGCAAGTAATTAAGTAGGGTAAGGGATAACCCTAAACGCCCAGTTTTTGTTGTAAAACACGGCCGATTATTGATGAGATAATCAAACGTTCGCTGTAATTTTACGGTTGCATCAATAGCAATATCCCGGCGTGGTTACAGGCCCGCCTGCCGTCATCCTACCAAAATCCGAATCCTAACCGTCTTATGCAGTTGGAAGCAACCCAATTGAATATTTTAATTGTTGAAGATAATCCCGCAGATATTTACCTGATTGAGGATATGCTCGAATCCTTTGGCAAAAGGATCGGTGCGATCTATAAGGCTACCCGCATGAGCGAAGCCAAAGAAATGCTGCGCACCAATGAAGTGCACCTGGCCCTACTCGATCTTTCGCTGCCCGATAGTTTTGGATTGGACTCCCTGCTGGAAATTACCGATGCCGATTGCCGCATTCCCATAATTGTGCTCACTGGCTATGCCGATACCGAGATGGCGCTGAAGGCATTGAACCAAAATGCACAGGACTACCTGGTAAAAGGACAATTCGATGCCGGCCTGCTGTTGAAATCCATTGAATACAGCATTGAACGGAAAAAGGCGGAAGAACGCATCCTGATGTCGGAAGAAAAATACCGGCAGATGTTTTACCGCAACCCGTTCCCGATGTGGATTTACGAACCTGAAACCTTTCGGTTCCTGGAAGTAAATAATGCCGCACTGCAGAAATATGGCTTTTCCCGTGATGTTTTTTTGTCGCTTTCCATAAATGATATTCTGGTATCGAAAAGCCCGATGGTGCACGACGGCAACGAAGTATTGTGGCTGCACCGCACCAAGAACGGCAGTCATATCATCGTTGAATTTACCAGCCATGTCATTCCGTTCAACGGCGGCACCGCGATGCAGGCACAGGTAAATGATGTATCGGAGAAAATAAGGCTGCAAAACGAACTGGTAGGAAAAAAGCAGGAGTTGGTGGAAGCCGTTTTGGAAGCGCAGGAAAATGAACGGAAAAATATTGGCCGCGAACTGCATGATAACATCAACCAGATTTTAACCGCGGTTAAATTGAACCTCGGACTGGCAATGGACCATCCAGACCTACAGGAAAAATTGCTGGCAAAAAGCATTCAGAATGTAGCGCAGGTGATGGACGAGATCCGCAAACTGGCGAAAGAACTGATCCTTCCCGGTAACTTGAAAGAATTGGGGCTGGTGTATTCGGTGGAAGACCTCGCGAAGGAAATGCTGGAACCGCAGGGCATTCAGCGGCATTGCCACATTGCTACCATTCCGCGGGTGGAACAATCCGAAGACCTGAAGCTTAATATTTTCCGCATGGTACAGGAGCAGCTTTGCAATATTGTAAAATATGCCGCGGCCAGCAGCGTAACCATCCAGCTATTTGAAAAGAACGGGCAGGTGCACCTGCACATTACCGATGATGGACGTGGCTTTGACCCTTTGGTAAAACACAAAGGCGTAGGCCTGACCAATATTATTTCAAGAGCACAATTATTTTCAGGACAGGTCACCATCAACTCATACCCCGGTGGCGGTTGCAACCTGCAGGTGGTGCTTTCGCTCAACCAACCCAATATTTCAACGCCAAACGCAGCCACCAACCTGGTGCTGTTTTAATACTATTCAATCATCCTAAATAAAAACCGATGCACAAAAAATTAAAGAGCGTACTGCTGATAGACGACGACGAGCCAACCAATTTTATCAATGCAATGGTGCTCGAAGAACTGGATTGCGCTGAGTCGGTACAGGTGGCACAAAGCGGTGCCGACGCAATCGAATTGCTCCATACCGCTTCTGATGATGCGGCGCAACACGTTGGACCGGATCTTATTTTTTTAGACATCAATATGCCGGCAATGAATGGCTGGGAGTTTCTGGAACAATACCGGCAACTACCACAAAACAACAAGGGAAAAGTTATGGTGGTGATGCTCACCACATCGCTGTTCCCCGAGGACCAGCACCGGGCCATGGAAATTCCGGAAGTGGCCGGTTTTGAAAACAAGCCGCTGACAAAAGAAAAAGTAGAACGCATCCTCCAGGAATATTTTGCTAACTGATCGCAATCTTTTGGTTTAACCCGATCATGTCCTTGAAACAACCCGCCCGTTTTCGTTTGGTGCAGCTTCTGCGCAATACAATATTGTTTTTTTTGCTACAGTTATTGGTGTATAACGCCACGGCACAAACGAAATATCGATTTAACCACCTCACCAACCTGGATGGCTTGTCGCAAAGCACTGTGCAAGCCATCATCAAAGACCGGTACGGCTTTATGTGGTTTGGCACGCAGGATGGTTTAAACCGCTATGATGGCAACAAATTTAAGGTCTACCGCCACGAGCCAACCGACAGCACCAGCCTGCGCAGAAGCCATATAATTTCCCTGTATGAAGACCGTTCCGGCACGCTATGGGTTGGCACCAACAATGGTGCTTTATCGCGTTACGATCGCAAACGCGATGCATTTGTGCATTACTACGAAACCATCGGCAACAAAGAAGGGTTGAGCCAGAAAACTGCTACCGCCATTTTGGAAGACCGGCAGGGCAATTTTTGGGTGGGCACTTATTGGAAACTTAACCTGCTGGACCGGCGCACCGGCAAGGTCAAGCAATATGGACACGACCCCGCCGATGCAGCCAGCATCAGTGATGACGGCATTACTTGTTTGTTTGAAGACAGCAAAGGCAACTTATGGGTGGGCACCAACAACGGCCTCAACCTGATGGACTGGAAAAGGGGCACATTCCGCCGTTATTATTCAAATGCCGATCCCCGCAGTTTAAGCCACAACAGCATCAAGGCAATACGGGAAGACCGATTTGGCCGACTATGGGTGGGCACCGAATCGGGCCTAAATTTGCTGGACCGCGCCACCGGCACTTGGAGGCGCTTTCTTAATGATCCTGCTGATCCAACTAGCCTTGGCGATAACCAGGTTACAATTATCCAACCTATTGGCGACAGCATGTGGATCGGTACAAAAAATTCCCTAGAACTTTTTGATCTAAAAAGCGGCCAATTCACCCATATTGGCAGCGATGTACATGATGCCTCAAGTTTGTCGCGCAACGCTACCATTACTGCATTGCTCCAGGATAATACCAACACACTTTGGGTGGGCACTTACCAAGGCGGCATCAACGTTTGGGACCCGAGCCTGAATAATTTTTACCTCTACCGCAACAATCCTGTTGACTGGACGAGCCTTAGTTTCAACGTAGTTACTGCCGTGGCGGAACGAGGGGATGGCGATATGTGGATTGGCACCGGCGGCGGCGGCTTGAACCTTTGGAAAAGAAAAGAGAACATATTTCAACGCTTTAATCCAGATCCAGCCAACCCCCATGCATTGGCAAGCTACAGTGTGTTGTGTGTAAGCCAAGGCCGCAAAAGCGGCTACACCTGGATTGGCATGTATGGCAGCGGCATGGACCGCTTTGACCCGGTTACGCAAAAATTTACGCACTACAATGCCGGACCCGGCCCGAAAGATTTAAATAACAATGCAGTATATGCCGTGTTGGAAGACCGCAAAGGCAGGGTTTGGATGGGCACCAACGGCGGTGGCGTTAATATGCTCGATCCGCAAACCGGCAACATCGCCAAATTTGTGAACGACCCGAACAATGCAAATTCTATTTCGGGCAATTATGTACGTTCTTTTTTGGAAGACGAAAGGGGACATATCTGGATGGGCACCACGGCTGGTCTTAGTGTTTATGATCCCGAAAAGGGGAAGTTCACACATTACAACCAGTACAACATGCCCTTCGAAAGTGATGTGATCTTTAGCCTTGCTTTAGATGGAAACGGCGTTGTGTGGGTGGGCACGTTGGGCGGCGGGCTAAACCGGTTGGATGTAAAGAAAAACCAACTCACCACCTGGACCACCAAGGAAGGGTTGCCCGATAATACCATCAACAGTATTATAAAAGATAACAATGGATCTCTGTGGCTGAGCACAAACAACGGCTTGAGCCGCTTCGATCCCCACACCGGAAAAGTGCGGCATCACGGGTTGGAAAATGGCTTACAGAGCTGGGAGTTTTCGCAAGGAGCCGGCTTAAAAACCAGCAGGGGAGAGATCGTATTTGGTGGCATCAATGGCTTTAATATTTTTGATCCTACTCAAATCATCATCAACACCCACCAGCCGCCGGTTGTGTTTACGGGATTCCGTTTGTTCAACAAAAACATCCGGCCCGGAGATGCAAACAAATACCTGCCTGAAGACATCAGCACCATTAAGGAAATAACCCTTCCTTACCACCAGTCTGTTATTTCATTTGATTTCGCCGCACTGAATTTTACTGCGCCGGAAAAAAACAACTACGCCTACCAGCTAGAAGGCTTTGATGATGGCTGGAACCATATCGGCCACAACCGCTCGGCTACGTACACCAACCTGCCACCGGGTTCATACGTATTGAAAGTGATTGCGTCCAACAACGATGGCGTTTGGAATGAGGAAGGTGCATCCATTCGGTTGATCATCACGCCGCCGTTCTGGCAAACATGGTGGTTTCGCTTGTTGGCCGTTTTGGCATTGGTGGCCATTACCGTAGCCATTTTTCGGATGCGGGTAGAACGCATTCACCAGCAAAAAGAAGAATTGGCGCGGCAGGTGGCAGAAAGAACGAAGCGCCTGGCCAGCGTTACCGAGCAGGAACGTGCTGCCCGTAAAGAAGCCGACAAAGCCAACAAACAACTGGCGCGGAAAAATGTGGAACTGGAACAGTTTGCATACGTAGCCTCGCATGATATGCAGGAACCGCTGCGCACCATTTCAAGCTTTGTAGAATTGCTGCGCCGGCAATATGGCGGCAGGCTCGATGATAAGGCGGATAAATACCTTGCGTTCATGTCGCAGGCTTCTGACCGGATGAAAGTGCTCATCAACGACCTGCTGGAATATTCAAGGCTGGGCCGGAAAGGTGAGTTGTCCCTGGTGAATTGTAATGAATTAACACAGGCCGTGCTGGCCGATTTGCAACTGGCAATCAAGGATGCTGGTGCAAACGTGCAGGTTGGTGCATTGCCGACTGTTGAAGCATTTCCTACCGAGTTGAAACAAGTATTTCAAAACCTGATCGTCAATGCGCTGAAGTTTCGCAAGAAAACTGAGCCGCCGCTCATTGAAGTGGGTTGCACTGAGCGGGAAGACCACTGGGAGTTTTTTGTAAAAGACAACGGCATTGGCATGGATGCTAAACACTACGAACGCATCTTCGTGATCTTTCAAAGGCTGCACACCCGCAGCGAGTTTGAAGGTTCAGGCATTGGCCTGTCGCACTGTAAAAAAATTGTGGAAATGCACAACGGTCATATCTGGGTGGAATCTGTGTTGGGCAGCGGATCTACGTTCTATTTTACGCTCCAGCGGCGGACTGCGCCAGCGCAGGAATCGATGCAAAATGAAGCCGTTGCTGAATTCGCTTAGCAGTAGCTTTTAGTTATATAATTAATTGATGTGAAAAGCAAAATTTTAATAGGCGATAATGCAAATTGCTCGCTATTTGAATTTTGCTTTTTCATTTTTGGTTTGACCGAAGACAAATTGTATAGCCGATAAACGCATTAATTTAAAAACTGACCGGTTATTTTACGAAAGAGATCTCTGAATTTCGTTTGCCAAAACAGGGTTACATTTCCGGTTCACAATGCCGGTTCATGCAGCTAAAAAACCAGTTTATACCGAAGGATATTTTTTATAAAGCGATCACTAAGACATCTTTCCTTGTTGTTCTTATTTGTTACTGCTTTACGATAAATGCACAACAACCTACATCTGAAGTTAAGCTCGTTGATGTTGCCCCGGGCTGGGCGGCCAACTCCGTCAACGTTACCGTTTTCCGGAAAAATTCGTTGGTCACACACCGCGATACGCAGTTCGTTGCTTTTTATAATGCGAGTGGTCAAGTAGTTGTGGGTAAACGCAAATTGGGCACAGGTAACTGGCAGTTGAAGGAAACGGCTTTTACCGGGAATACAAAAGATGCACACAATGTCATCAGCATAATCACGGATGGTGCGGGGTACCTGCACATGGCGTGGAATCACCACAATAATCCACTCAATTATGTTCGTAGTTTGGAACCGGGCGGCTTGCAATTTGGGCCTAAGATGCCAATGACCGGGGTGGGAGAGGGCCGTGTCAGTTATCCCGAATTTTACCGCATGCCCAATGGCGACCTGCTGTTTTTTTACCGCGATGGCGGCTCGGGCAATGGCAACCTGGTGCTCAACAAATACGATGCAGTGAAACGAGCATGGCGCACCCTGCACAATAACCTGATCAGCGGCGAGGGCAAGCGCAATCCGTATTGGCAGGCGTGCATCGACGGCAGCGGCACGATTCACATTTCGTGGGTGTGGCGCGAAAGTCCCGATGTTGCATCCAACCACGACCTGATGTATGCACGGTCAACCGACGACGGCGCTACCTGGCAACGATCTAACGGTGAGGCATACACGCTGCCCATAACCCAAGCCACTGCCGAAGTGGCCGCAGCGATCCCGCAAAAAAGTGAACTCATTAACCAGACTTCCATGTTTGCTGCACCGGGCGGCGAACCATTCATTGCTACTTATTGGCGCGACAGCATGAGCTCAGTACCGCAGTACCGGCTCGTATATAAAAACGGACAGCGTTGGCAAACACAAAATCTTGCTTTTAGAACCACGCCATTCAGCCTCAGTGGCGGCGGCAGCAAAAGCATTCCCATTGCCCGCCCGCAGATCATTGCCTGGCAAATCGGCCGCCGGTGGGCAGCAGCAATCATTTTCCGCGATGAGGAGCGTGGCAGTAAAGTTTCGGTAGCGCTCAATAAGAATATTAAAAAGAGCAAGTGGCGGCTGCTCGATCTGTCGCAAAAAGGCGTGGGATCCTGGGAGCCATCTTTTGATACCGAACTGTGGCGGGAGCAAGGGTTGTTGCATCTTTTTGTGCAAAACGCAGTGCAGGTGGATGGCGAAGGCTTAGCCAAAACAACCCCACAAATGGTGCAGGTGCTGGAATGGAACCCGAAGTTGTATGTAAAGAAAACCAGCCGCAAATAAGGCCGGACCATTTTTTGCCGTCGTTTGTAATCATCGCCGGAACAAGGTGTAAATTTTATTTACAACCACCGATTATTCCGGCAAAAATTGACCGCTATGTTTGATTACAAAGAACACCCGCACAACCGGTATAATTTACTGACCGGCGACTGGATACTGGTTTCGCCGCACCGCACGAAAAGGCCATGGCAAGGAAAGGTGGAACCGGTGCCGCCCGACAACCGGCCAGCGTATGACCCAAAGTGTTATTTGTGCCCGAGCAATGTGCGGGCCGATGGCGATACCAACCCGGCTTATACCGATTCATTTGTGTTTACCAACGACTTTGCCGCACTGCTGCACGATACGCCTGAAGGTGCGTTTACAGCCGGTGGTTTGCTGCAGGCCAAAAGCGAACGGGGCACCTGCAGAGTTATTTCATTTTCACCCGATCATAGTCTTACGCTTCCGGAAATCAGCATGGAGGGTTTGGTAAAAGTGGTGGAAGTGTGGCAACGGGAATTTGCTGCGCTCAGCGCCGATCCAACGATCAGGCACATTCAAATATTTGAAAACAAAGGCGAGATAATGGGTTGCTCCAACCCGCATCCGCATGGACAGATCTGGGCGCAAAGTGCACTGCCGCTGGAAATTGTAAAAGAAACGCGGGAACAGGAGCGATACTTTGCCGAGCACGGCCGCAGCCTGCTCACCGACTACCTGCAGCTGGAACAAAACGAAGGGGAGCGGATGGTGATCGGAAACGAGCATTTTGCAGTGGTGGTGCCGTTTTGGGCCGTATGGCCTTACGAAACCATGATCATCAGCAAGCGACACGTGCAAAACATCCTGCAATTTTCCGAAGCGGAAAAAACAGCATTTGCCGCTATCGTCAAGCAGCTCACCACGCGGTACGATAACCTGTTCAACATTTCCTTTCCTTATTCCGCCGGCATGCACCAGGCGCCGGTGAATGATGGTGAGCACCCAGGCTGGCATTGGCACATGCATTTTTACCCGCCGCTGCTGCGGTCGGCAACGGTGAAAAAATTTATGGTGGGCTATGAAATGCTGGCCAACCCGCAACGGGACATCACCGCCGAATGGGCGGCAGAAAAGTTGCGCGGCTTGAGCGATGTACATTATAAATTGGCACAAAAAGAAGCGGAATAATCAGGCGGTTAGTTTGCGGAAAGCCGGTGCAAAATGATGAATGATATCGCCTGCGATCATCGCTTCCTGCGACAACCGAGCAGCGGCCAGGTCGCCGGCAAGGCCGTGCAGGTACACGCCAATCAAAGCGGCGTCTAAAGCATTATATCCCTGCGCCAACAAACCGGTGAGCAAACCGGTCAGCACATCGCCGGAGCCACCGGTGGCCATGCCGGCATTGCCGGTGCTGTTGAAATATCCTTTACCGCCAGGCGATGCGATCAAACTATGGTGGCCTTTTAAAATGATCACCATATTGTGTTCGGCGGCTTTGTCCAGCGCCAGTTTTACCCGGTCAAAATCATTATTGCTTTCGCCAAACATGCGGCTGAATTCCTTTGGGTGCGGCGTTAAAATGGTTTGCGGCGGCAACTGTTGCAACAACTCGGGGCGGCGGGCTAATAAGTTCAACCCGTCGGCATCGACCACCAGCGGAATGGTAAACTGCGGTAGCAAATTAGCAAATGCCTGGAGTGTCGCTTCATCTGTACCCATACCCGGCCCGATGCCGACGGCGGAAAAACGGTTGCTGTCGACCGTTAGTTGCGTCAAATATTCAGGGCCTTCGTCGGTCATTGTCATGGCTTCCGGCGCAGTGGTTTGCAGAATGTTGTAGCCACATTTGGGTACATAGGCCGTAGCTAGCCCGGCACCGCTGCGCAACAGTGCCCGAGTGGACAATACCACAGCGCCCATTTTACCATAACTGCCGCCAATGATCAGCCCATGCCCAAAACTGCCTTTATGTGCAAACCGCGAACGTGGTCGCATTATTTTTTTTATAGTCGCAATCTCCAGCAACTCAAACGGTGCATCAGCTTCGTAGCCTGCGTGCAGCCCAATATCCAGCACAACGACCTTACCGGTTTGCGTTTCATTTTCGGGTAATAAAAAAGCAGCTTTTGTTGCCTGGAAACTCAGCGAGTAATGGGCACTTATGACGGGAGCATTTTCAACGGATGCATCCAGCATCATCCCGCTCGGTACGTCTATCGATACCACTTCATTTGCTGCCTTATTGATGTGTGCTACAACGGTTGCCGCCAGACCTTCCAACGGACGATTTAAACCGGTTCCAAAGAGTGCATCTATAATTACAGCATCGGGGTGGAGTAGGGGCAGCGGCAGCTTTTCCTGTACAAAATGAAAGGGAATTTCGAACTGGTGCATCCGCTGCAGGTTGGCCTGGAAATCGGGTGAACCGATGGCGCCAAACTCAAGAATGAACACTTCAACCGGCAGGCCGCGTTGGTGCAGCATCCGTGCTATAGCCAGGCCATCGCCGCCGTTGTTGCCTTTACCGCAAAAAACGGCAATGCGCTGCGCCGGCCCATAGTGTTGCAGCAGCCAGGCAACGCATTTGGCTGCGGCCCGTTCCATCAGGTCGATGGAGGCAATGGGTTCGTGGGCAATGGTAAAAGCATCCCAATCGCGGATCTGTGCGGCAGTGTACAACTTCACGGAAAGATGAATTGAAGGACTAATGTAGCAAATGTGGAGCGCCAGAACACAGCGCCACACATTTGTCATACAACCTTTCAAACATTATTCCGCCCCTTCGACAGCACCGGGCTCGTAAGGGCCAAACAGGTTGTACATTTTGCGGGCCAGCGTATAAATGCTGCTTTTGAATCTGTTGCCCAAGATAATAATGGTCACATGCTCATCGGGCAGGCGGGAAAATGCCGCGTTGAACCCGTGCCATCGGCCATTGTGGTACACTACTTTTTTGCCGCCATCGAGCATCAACAATCGAAAGCCTAGGCCATAGTTATGTTGTCCCGGCTTTTCGTGGCTGTAGGGCGTAAATGCCGAATCGAGCAGGGCCGGCGCAATAAAGTCGCCGTTGTACAGCGCCTGGTCCCACTTGAGCAGGTCGCGGGGGGTGGAGTAAATATTTTTATCGCCGTAAGGGCCGTCAGTATAATCCTGTGCCCAGATGCCGCCACCGGCATTGAAGGAAATCGAATGCACCAGCGTATCGGTTGGCGTGTACACAAAAGTGTTGGTCATGCCCAGCGGACCAAACACATTTTGCTGCATGTAATCGGGGTATTTAAGTCCGCTCAGCTGCTCCACAATCAGCGCCAGCAGCACATAATTGGTATTGCAGTACTGGAAACGCGTATCCGGTTTGAAGGCGCGGGGCGGGGCCAGTTCAACTAGTTTGCCCAGCACATCGGCATTGGTGAGGTATTGCTTTTTATCCCACAGGCCGCCCTCTAAAAAGTACATATAATTGGGCAGGCCGCTGCGGTGATTGAGCAGCGTTTTCACCGTGATGCCCGTGTAAGGCAGGTCGGGGAAAAATGTTTGTAGCGAATCGGACAGCTGCAGCTTGCCGTCCTGCACCAGTTGCAGAATGGCAGCAGCAGTGAGGGTTTTAGACGTTGATGCAATTTGCAGTGGCGTTTCGGCCGTGATGGAATCTTTGCTGATGGGGTTGGCAATGCCGGTATAATATTCATATACGGGTTCGCCTTCCTTAGCCACCAGTATGGAGCCACTGAAGCCCGACCGGATCAGGGGTTTTAAAAAACTGTCCACCGCATCGTGGTACCGCTTTTTCTCCGCTGGTTTTAGTGCCGGGAAATGCGCTGCATACACAGCTTCCCGGGCTTTTTCCTTTTTATCCTTATCCGCAGTTGCGCCACACCCGGCGCATAAAAGGGCCGCGCATAATCCATATATATAGGGTTTCAATGTTCGAATTTTTGCAAAAGTAAAAGGCCTGTATAACTAATTGGTTGCTGTTTGAAAAAACAAAGTGGACAATTATTGAATAAAATCTAACGAATCAGGCAGTTTATTTAAGATATTTGAACCATGGAGACCACAAAGACCTCATACCCGCGGGAAAAGATCAAGATCCTGCTGTTGGAAAATATCAGCGCCACCGCTGCCGAACGCTTTACCAGCAACGGTTACGAAAATGTAGAACGCCTTACCAAGGCGCTTTCCGAAAGTGAACTGATCGAAAAGATCAAGGATGTGCACATTCTGGGCATCCGCTCCAAAACAAATGTAACCCCCGCCGTATTGGCCGCCGCCGAAAAGCTGCAGGCCATTGGCTGTTTTTGCATCGGTACCAACCAGGTGGCCCTCGATGCCGCTACCCATCATGGCGTGGCTGTTTTTAATGCGCCATACTCCAACACCCGTTCGGTAGCCGAACTGGTTATTGGCGCATCCGTAATGCTCATTCGCAAGATCATTGATAAAAACAACGCAGCACACCGCGGCGACTGGATGAAGGATGCCAGCGGCAGCAACGAGCTGCGCGGCAAAACGCTGGGCATTATTGGTTACGGCAACATCGGCGCACAGGTAAGCGTGCTGGCCGAGGCCATGGGTATGAAGGTGATTTTTTACGACATCCAAACCAAGCTGCCCATGGGCAATGCGCAGGATGCCAAATCGCTCCAGCAACTGCTCAGCAATTCGGACGTGATTACGCTGCACGTGCCGGACACCCCGCAAACGAAAAACCTCATCAATAAAACAAATCTTCCCCATGTAAAACAAGGCGCCATCATCATAAACTACGCCCGGGGCGAAGTGGTGGATTTGGACGAGCTGCGCAAATACCTGGAAAGCGGCCAGCTGCGTGGTGCCGCTGTGGATGTGTTCCCGGTAGAGCCCGAAAAGAACGGCGACCGTTTTGTAAGCCCGCTGCAGGGTTTGCCTAACGTATTGCTGACGCCGCATATTGGTGGCTCAACCGAAGAAGCGCAGCAAAACATAGGAGAGGATGTAAGCAATAAACTGCTGAGCTATCTGGAAAAAGGCATTACTTGGGGTTCGCATACTGTTCCCGGCCTGGCGTTGCCGCCGCAGGAAGGTGCCCACCGGGTGCTGCACATCCACAAAAACGTTCCCGGCGTACTGTCGCAGATCAACGGGCAGTTGTCGCAAAACAACATCAACATTTTGGGGCAATACCTGAAAACCAACGACCAGATTGGGTATGTGGTGGTGGATGTAGACCGCAAATTGTCGAAGCAGGCCGCTCAATTACTGAAAGAAGTGCCACAAACTATAAAGGTGCGGTTATTGTATTAAATGCTGGGCACGGAAAGCAGGAGCGTTGCCGACAGCGCTATGCTTCCCGTGCCATTTTTATCAGGAAGTTCCAAGTGTATTGTTTAAAAAACATTGCTTGAGAACAACTTATAAAACCATTTATTTCATGGCTGCCAAAAACAAAGACCTGGTACGTGAACAAACCAGCGATGCTTTAAACTCTGAAATAGACCAGGAAACCCTGTATCATTTGCGGCTTGCCGCAAACAACCCCAGGCTGATTGATGAACGGCTGGAGCTGCTCAACGACGAATGGGATATGGAGCGTGCACTGGAATTGAACGCTTCCACGCTGGCCTTTACCGGGGTAATACTGGGTGCATTTGTGAACCGGAAATGGCTGGTATTGCCGGCAGTGGTCACCTTTTTTTTGGCGCAACACGCCATACAGGGCTGGTGCCCGCCGCTGCCCATTTTACGGCGGCTCGGCTTTAGAACCCGGCAGGAAATTGATAAGGAAAAGTTCGGCCTTAAAACGCTCCGCGGCGATTTCAAAAAATCAAGCACAGAAGGCGACGCCGCCTGGCGAGCCGTTAATAAATAAAAAAGAGCACCAAAGACGGGAAGTTTTTGGTGCTCTTTTTTTGCTATTCCAAATTGGAAAATTTTAATTGTTCCAATCGAACAACAACACGTTTACATTGCGTGTTTCCACCATTTCAAGTTGTTTGCCGTACTTTCCAAATAACGGTTGCACTTTTTCAATGGGCACGTGAATGTCGGTTTTAAAATACCATTCGGGGTCATACATGCGGTCGCCGATGTTGCCGTTGGGTAAAATTTTATTGTAAATAAGCCACACCCGTTTGGCACCGGCCAGGTGTTGCACATCCTGCTCCACCAATTTCATGTATTCGTCGACGTTAGTTGCGGAGAACTTGTGATCGGCGCCTTCCACCGCTTTAAACTTCAGCCCGTAGTTGTCTTTATAATAACGGTACGGCACCAGGTTGTTCCAATATACATACACCACATCGCCTGGTTGCGCATGCTTGTCGATATAGAGCAAAGTTTCGCGGTCGTACGATTTTTTAAAATCTGCAAACATCGAGGTATCCATCGTTTGCCGGAAAATGTTGAACACGGGCCCGAACATGAGCAGGGCCACCAGCAAGTAAGCCAGCCATTGTTTTGTTGGGAAATAGTCGGTGACCACCTGCACGCCACGGGCAATCAGCAAAATAAAAATAGGCGCCAGGTAAAAGGTAAGCCGCTCCAAAAATGGAAACGCCTGCACACCGGAAGCCAGCAGGTGCAACAAAATAGGCATTGAAAAAACGAGCAGGTGCTTTTTACCACCGCGCCAAAAAGCTACCAAACCCGCCACCAGCAAAGCCAGCGGCACGACGGCCATACGTGCCAGCAGCCTGGGTACCGGCGCCGTTTCAGGCGGCAGCGAAACCCATGAAAGTCCCAATGGGTAATGAAAAATGCCAAACAACTTGTGCACAAACCAGCTCATATCGGCCGCCGATTTTGGCGGCAGCGGCATAAACCCATGCGATAGCGCAAACCATTCCACCAGCCATTCTTTTGCCGGGTGATTTTTTACAAACAGCACGTAGCTGATGCCAAAACTGACTGCCCAGATGCCGAATGGAATCATGGACCAGAAGAGCAGCGACCAATTTTTTTTGAGGATTAAATAGATGCAGGTACCTATGGCAATGCCCACCAGCATAAACACCGACGAAAAGGAGAACCAAACCGTAACAGCGCCCAAAATTCCGTACAGGAACAAACTTTTGTTATTTGTTTTTTGATGATACCGGCAATACAACGCCAGCAGGAAAACCGAAGCCAGCAACTCGGTACTGTATTGTTTGATCTCGACCGCGTGGTAAATAATAAATGGCGAAAACGCCATGATGCCCATGGCTGCAACCGCCGCAACAGGTTTTAAAAAGTAATGTGCAACCGGACGGAAAATAAACAGCGTAGCAATGCCGCACAGCAACGGGAACAGCCGCAATGCCATTTCGCTTTTGCCGAAAAGCATCACACACAGTTTGACAGCCCACAAAAATCCCAGCGGTGCTTTTTGCTCGTAATCGAGCGGGCTGGTAGCCAGTTCCCAAAGGTTCAGCCGCACCAGACTCGATGCGAGGTACATTTCATCGTTCCACAGCGAACGGTTGTCGAAAAAATGAAACAGCCGCAAGGCGATGCCCAAAAAGATAAAAATGGAAATGATGTTTTTGGCGGCGGTAAGTTCGTAAGCTGGAAGCGCCGGGTTGGTGGCGGATTGCTGTAATGAAATAGGGCGCATGTATGGTTGTTGGCCGGAATTTATTTCCGGATGATCGATGGGTGTTTCGTTGGTGATTTGTCTTTCTTAAATGCGATTAGGTCATTTGCAAAGGCAGCGCAATTTATATTTGTTTTCCCGGTTTTAGCCCGAATGGCTCCACTCCTCAACCTTACTGCTTTTGCCGATAATTTATATTATGTTAAATAGGCGCACCGGCTTGCCCCACCGACGCCGTGTTTTCAGAAATTATTTGCCCACGCTTCTGTTTTAGAGAACTATAATGTAGAGATACCTACTGTATCTTAGGGGGAATATTTAAAAACCACTACTGCTTTATGAAGTTAACCAAAGAACAAATGGATGCTAAATGGAAGGAATTTGAGGCCTATTTGGATGAGATTGATGTGAAATATGCGGAAGAACTTAAACCTAAAGGGAGTATCCGATGGTACGTTGGATATGGCGTAAAGGCTTACGGCGACATATCCTATGTCGCCAATGATGATTTGGACCCAGCTATTGCCGAAGAAGTCAAAGCAAAACTCAAAGAGATTTTCCCTTGAACACCAAATCTTTCAATATTTCTACGGGCAGTTGAATCCATTCGGTTTCGGAAAACTGAATTTTTACAATTGCCTCTTTTATTTCAATAGTCTGCATATGAGTAAGCCCTGCGGGCTATACGCCTTAACGGCGTTTTCCCCCAGGAAATAATTTCTGAAAACAGCCCGCACACAGGCTGCGCTGCCCTTAGCACATTTGCCAACGCTTCAGCGTTTTTTGTGGCGGGAAACTTACAAAAAACGCCCATCGCACCGCCAACCTATTTACACATAATAAATAGTTATCAGCTCAGACCCTTAGCGTTGCCCCCTTTATATAACGGGGTTTTTGCGATAAATTGGTAAAGCAATAGCGGCCAACGGCACAGAAGCCAACCCTTCACGCCAACGCACGGGGCGTTACTCCGTGCTTAATATTGACTACCGGGTGTGGAAACCTTGAAGGTGGAGGCATCTGCTGTCCCACGCGCCGCTATTGCTTCTTAATGATTTTGAGTATTGCAAAAACCCCGTTATATAAAGGGGGCAACCACGCTTTACGTGGTCTTCTCTGATAACTTCATTTTATGTTAAATAGGCGCACATGGCTTGCCCCATCGACGCTGTGTGTTCAGAAATTATTTGCCCGCGCTTCTGTTTTAGAGAACTATAATGTAGAGTTACCTACTGTATCTCAGGGAGAATATTTGAAAACCACTACTGCGAAATGATTAACCACGATGATTACAAGTATATGGGCGAAGGCCCCGACGCCGAAAAATGGCAGGAATGGCTAAAGTTTGCGCACGACTTAGAAAAGAAATATAACCTAATGACTTATGGAGAATATTTCGGCAAGAAAACCTACGTAGACTATTGGTATGCCGATGGCATTGTTTATTGGGATATACAATGGCATTGCCCGCCAAATGCCGCTTCAGAAATAAACACTTTTTTCTCCCGTAAGTTTAGAAGCAATTAATTCTGCAATTTGCTCGGGTTCTTTGAAAGTTGAGGTATTTCCGCGTTCAGGGAAAACCAAAGACAACCAAAGACAATTATCATTGATGGGTATATCAATGAGATGGCCATCGTTCCAAATGCGAATAGCATGAAAATAATTAGCTCGACTTAACAAACGAAACAATGTTTCAGAATGCCGACCCGGGCTAATTAATTCTAAGAAATTTGCACTTAAAGCATTTAGATCAAAGCTCTATTTCCCTCAACAACACCTCCGCACCATCAATCGATTTCCGGTAATATTTGTCCACCCACCTTGCATAAAATACCAGGAATACATAACACACCGTCATGGATAACATCCAGAAGTATTTGTTTTCGACAATGTCATTGCGGCCATACAGGCCCGACATCAACACAATCACGGCCACCAGCAATAAATAGCTCAATAACACGCTTAATTTTTGCAGTTTGAAGAACTGAAGTTTTTGTTGCGCAAAATGGCGCAGTGTGTCGGCATGTGGCTGGCTTAAATTCGGCCGGTTGCGCAAACCTGCGGTACTCCAAAAACTGATTGCTGGGATCAGCACCAACAACGCTATGGCCACGATACCAGTAGTCTGCATCAACGTTGTTTCCAAGCTAATCCACTGAAAGCCAATAAATACGGCGGCCGCCAGGCAAACAATACTGCCCAATATTTCCGGCAAAATAATCCGGCGCAATGTTGCTCCATATTTTAATTCCCGATCTTTTACCAACTGTGCCACATCCATTGTTTGTTGCCCGACCATTCTACCGGTGCTGCTCCATGTTTTTTTCAAATCGTCCAGTTCCATGATTATAAATGTTTAGAAATGTTCGCCCTTAATTTTTCCTTGATCCGCGACAGCTTTGTACCGACATTGCTCACCGAAATGCCGACGATCTCCGCAATCTCATCGTAACTTTTGTCTTCCAGGTACAACACCACAATTGCTTTTTCCAGTAAATTCAGTTCATTAATTTGCGCTTTCAGCATACGCCATTGCTCCTCTTCCCCACCCTGCGGCGCATCGCCGTGTTGCAGGGTTGAATCAATTAATTCCACCGTCGCAACCCTTTTGCCCGCAGCCTTAAGCTGGTAAATAGCCACGTTCATCGCGACCCGGTAGATCCAGGTGCCGATCGAAGACTTTTGTTGAAACGTGTCGAATGATTTCCAAAGTTGGTACAGGATTTCCTGAACCAGGTCATCGCGGTCTTCCGCGCCATTGGTGTACACCGTTGCAATTTTATAGATCGCCGCTTTGTTCACTTCAATAGCCGCTACAAACAATTCTTTTTTATCCACGCCGGTGATCAAGCTTTTGTGCTATGCTATTAGTGTACGATGCGGTAAGAAAATCACAACGACAGCCATATTTTTTTACAATAAATTTTTCGACGGATTGCCGGGACAAATCTTTCGTTCATGCATCCAACCATTTTTTAAATGGCCCCAATTTTTCCTTGCTTACCAACACTTCCCGATCCTGCTGCGGCAACAGCTCCAGTTTTAATTTTCGGTTCAGCAACACTTTGCATTTTTGTACCGATTTGCGTTGCACTAAAAAGGCGCGGTTGGCCCGATAAAAATCCGCCCCATTCAACATGCTTTCCAATTCGTCCAAAGAATGATCGATGAGCATTTTTCGTTTATCCCAGGTAGTTAGGAACACCAGCCGCCCGTCGGCAAAAAAATAAGCGATCTCGTCCACGTCCACCGGGATGAGCCGTAGGCCCATTTTCACCAAAAAACTTCTGCGAAAGGAAACACTTGGGGTGTTTAAGGCCTGTTGTAAACTTTCGCCCTTTTCCGCAAAAAAGCTGGCCGCAAACTGTTCCTGCATGGTGGCAAGTTTGTGCAAGGCTTTTTCCAGATCTTCTTTGCGGATCGGTTTAAGCAAGTAAGCAATACTGTTAGCGCTAAATGCCTGCAGCGCATATTCGTTGTAAGCCGTAGTAAAAATAACCGCACTTTTTACAGCCACCTGTTTGAATATTTCCAGGCTGGTGCCATCGGCCAGTTCAATGTCGGCCATAATGAGTTGCGGCTGCGGATCATTTCCTAAAATGGCAACGGCAGCCCGGATGCTTGGCACAATGCCGGTGATCTCAATCGCCGGATTAATTTCCTGCAGCAACCGCGACAGCCGTTCGGCGGCCAGCGCCTCGTCTTCAATGATGAGGACTTTCATTGATGTGACGGTTTGATTAATGGCAGCTTTACCGTAAAATGTTCGGTGGTTTTAATGATCTCTATTTCCGGCCCATCTAACAGGTGGTATCGTGAAGACAGTCCCGATAACCCAAAACCGGAAGGCTGGTTCGCTCCTGTTTTGGGCTGTATATTGTTGGTCACCACTATGTACTCCACGCCTTTGTTATACATATACAAATTGAGCGGCGCATCGCTGGATACTTCGTTGTGCTTCACCGCATTTTCCACCAACAACTGAAGGCTAAATGGAGGCAAATTGTATTGGTGCACGGATTCTTCTATTTCAATATCGATCTGTAATGCAGTGCCATAGCGGGTTTGCAGCAAGTGCAGGTATGATCTTATAAAATCGAGTTCCGCCGCAACAGTTGCCAGGTGCGCCGTGTTGTTGTGCAGGAGGTAACGGTAAACAGCGCTCATTTCCAGCACAAAGGCTTCCGCTTTTTGCGGGTCTTTGGTAGTTAGCGCACTAAGTGTATTAAGGCTGTTGAACAAGAAATGCGGGTTTACCTTCGCCTGCAGCGAATGCAGCCTTGTTTGAATGTGCTCCTTTTCCAGTTGGTGCCGCTGCTGCTCGGTTCGCACTGATAAAGCATAAGTGTACAATACCTCGTAGGGCGCCATAATCAGCGCACCAATCCAAAAAGACTGGATAAAATTCAGCAAGGATTCAAACCAAAACGAAACTGGTTTGGGCATATAATACCTGCTGATTAAAGTAGAAATCGTTATGAGCACAAAGGTGCCGGCAACACATAGCGCATATGCATACAACACCCGCTTTTTGGTTGCGCTGATGGCGGGAAACTTTCGCCGTGCATAGATCACCAGCATCCTGCCCAATTCGAAATTGAACACCAGCAAAATGATCAAACGAGCCGTGGCGGCCAGCTTATCTGTTGTAACCGGCGGCACCAGTGTTTGCTGGCTGATGATGCTCAGGGCAATCAAAATCACCGGGTTGACGATGCGGATCCAGGTATCTTTTAGCGGGGTTGTCATGCAGTTGTGGTGGCGCTGTTGGCAGATGTTATAGGTAAAGCCACAACTCAAAAGTACAGGTTAAAAAGCGGCCCTGCATCCTGCTGTTGTCCGCTTCACGCTTCATTTTGGCAGCTTCATGCAGGTCTTTTTTTAAGACTGCGTTACATGCTTCAATTTAGCCCTATTAACCATTTAAAACGAATATTATGCTGGCCGCAACCAAAACTTTCTTACTCCTCATTTTCTCAAAAACACCGCTCCTGTTGGCGCTTGTTTTTTCCCAATTCATTGCTGATGCACAACAGCCGCACAAAGGGGCCGACGAGCTGTTGCAACAGATCATGCACAAGGAGCATATTCCCGGGCTAGCTTATGCCGTGATTAAAAACGGAAAAGTGTTACACATGGGCACCTTGGGCAAGGCACATGTTGGGTTAAATGTTCCGGTAACGAAGGAAACAACTTTTCAACTGGCGTCCGTTTCAAAAATTTATTGCGCTATGCTGCTGGGTAAACTCTTTGACGCGGGTCTTTTGCAGCCACAACAAACATTGGGCAACCTGTTGCCGCAGTCGCCAGAGGCATGGAAAGCCATAACCATCCAACAACTGGCGGCACACCAATCCGGTATCAAGATTGCTGACTTTAGTAAAGCTACCGACAGTAAAGGCGCATTTGAACTGGCAGCAAAAATGGATATGGAGTACAGCCCGGGCACAAAAGAAGCGTATGTCAGTTCCGATTACTGGGTGCTGCAACATATTATTGAAACGGTTACAGGTATGCGCTATTTTGACGCGCTTGAGAAATGGGTGTTGCAACCGCTGCAATTACAACATACGTTTGTCAACAATCCAAAAGTTGGAGCGCTTACCGACCTGGATATTGTGCCCGGCCAGGCCCAGGAATATCATTGGTTCAAAGAAGACAGCACGCTGCGCATCAATCAAATGTGGTTTGGCGCCACAGGCTACACCGCCGGCGGTATTTATAGCTCCATTGAGGATATGGCAAAACTGGCAGCGGTGATGGATGCAGCGTCATTTGTATCTGCAAACACCAAACAATTAATCAGCACTCCCCTTGCGCTGGCTGATGGCAAACCCGGGCATTTTGGGTTGGGTTTGATTGTAAATAATGATTACCAGGGCCATAAAATTGTGGAGCATAGCGGTGGCCCGGCGCTGGCCGATTTTGTGCGGTTTGAAAGGGAAGGCCTGACATTCATTGTGCTCACCAACAATCGCGGTGTATATCCCTACCTCGCAAAAAGCCTGGCTACGTTATTCATCAAAGCCTTGAAACAACCGACCGTTCCGGACGGTTATTAATAAAATAAGAAAGGCTTCCCAAGGGGAAGCCTTTCTTATAATTTATCACAACTAGCTTACATGCCTGCTGCTTTCAGACGGTCCTGGTATTGCTTTACCTTGGCTTCGTCTTTCTGCATGCTGTAGTAATCGATCAGCACGTTGGAAACGTTTTTGAAGTTGCCTTTTTCATAACCCTTCAGGTCCTTTTTGCCTTCATAAGCAGTAAAGGCAGTTTCGGCGTAAGGAGTCATGGCAGCCCACATTTGCTTAATTTCTGCAGCGTGTGCTTTGCGTTTGTTGGCATCGGCAGGCGTTGTTCCTTTGATGGCACGCATCGCATCTTCAGTGCGGTAGATTTTCTCGGTCATGTAGCGTACCATCAGGTAGTTGGCATCGGCCGAATTTTGTGCTTTGATGGCAGCTTTGATGGCAGGTTCTACCTGGCCTTCGTAAGTAGCGAAATCCGCAGGCTTGTTGTCGTTTGCAAAAGCATAGTTGAACAATTCAACTGCATAGTTAAAGTTCAGGTAGTAGCTCTCGGGGTTGGCAGTTGCGAGCTCTTTGTATTTAGCAAACAGCTTTGGCTTGTCTTCGCGGAGCGGGCTCAGCTGGGCTTCAAACCAATAGTCGTTTTTAGGATACAATTCTTTACCCAGTGCCAGGTATTTATCGCGGTTGGCAGCATCGCCTTTACGGTCGTAATAGTCCACCAGCGTTTGGTAAATCTCGATGTAGTTATCGGCGTTCAGCTTGGCATCGGCTAGCTTGGTGTAGTACACCATTGCCGAATCTTCCATTTTAGCTTTCAATGCGGTTGCTGCTACGTTCAGGTACAGGTTGGTGTCGAGTGCAGGAAAAGTAATGCCACCATAGCTCAGGTTTTTAGCCTTGATGTATTCCTCTGCATCCAGCGCCTGCTTGAAGTTCTGGAACGAACGGGCAAAGTTCTGCGCATTGTAATCGGACAATGCCGCGTTGTATGCGCTTTCATACACCTGGAACGGGCGAACGTTTTGCTCCAGCGTACCCATTACGTTTTTCGCATCCATTTCGTAATAGCGCTTGAAAGCGGTCATGGCTTCGGAGCGGTTGGTCAGCGATTCGTCCAACTTAGTGCTGTCCATCGCCAACTGCATATAAATCTGCCCTTTGCGATACCAGGCATTGGCGTTGTTCTGATTCTTGGGATCGGCCAGCAGTTTGTCGATGCCATCTTTTGCCTCGGCGTATTTTCCGTCGGCGAGTTTTTTCTCTACGTCGGAAAGTTTCTGGGCAAATAAGCCGGATCCACTGGCAAGCAATAATGCGGATAAAATAAGCTTACGCATTGTTCTTTTTTTTGAATTAATGGTTATGATTGAACTTCTTCTCCTTCAGATGCATTTTCGGCGCCATCGGTTGCGTCGGGGGTAGAAACAGGCTCTGCTCCTTCCGCCAGCACTTCTGCAGCTTCGTCTTCATCCACGTCTATTTTCGTGATCGCTGCAATCTCGTCCTGGTCATCGATGCGGATCAATTTAACACCTTGCGTTGCCCGGCCCAGTTCACTGATATCGGCCACTTTCATCCGGATGGTTACACCGCTCTTGCAGGTAATGATCAGGTCTTCCGATTGCGCTACATCCAGCAGGCCAACCAGCTTGCCGGTTTTTTCCGTAACAGAAATGGTCTTTACCCCTTTACCACCACGGTTGGTGATGCGGTACTCTTCAACCTGTGTTCTTTTGCCGTATCCTTTTTCGCTAACAACCAGAACGGTGCGGTCAGGCGTGCTCGGGTTAACACAAATCATACCAATTACCTCATCCTGCTCATTATCCACTTCAATACCACCTACGCCAATGGCCCCACGGCCGGTATTGCGCACCTTAGCTTCGGGGAAACGGATGGCGCGGCCCGAGGCCACGGCCAGCATGATCTCGCTGTCGCCGTTGGTGAGGCGTGCTTCCAAAAGCTGGTCGCCTTCAACAATGGTAATGGCGTTTACACCGGTGGTACGCGGACGGCTAAAATCGGCCAGCGCAGTCTTTTTAATCACACCGCGTTTGGTACACAGGATGATGTTGTGGCTGTTGATGTAATCGGCATCCTGCATGTCCGGGATGTCGATGATGGCGCGGATCTTATCATCCGGCGACAGCTGCAGCATGTTTTGAATAGCCCTGCCTTTGCTGTTCTTTTCACCTTCGGGGATCTGGTACACATTGAGCCAGTAACAGCGCCCTTTTTCTGTAAAGAACAACATCGTGTGGTGCGTGGACGCAACAAACAGGTGTTCGATGTAATCCTCTTCGCGGGTGCTGCTGCCACGGGCACCGCGGCCGCCGCGTTTCTGCGAACGGAACTCGGTGGCGGAAGTACGTTTAATATAACCAAGATGTGAGATGGTGATCACCACATCTTCTTCTTTGATCAGGTCCTTGATGCTTACTTCGTTGTCGAGGTAAGAAATCTCGGTTTTGCGGGCATCGCCAAATTTGTCTTTTACTTCCTGCAGTTCGGTCTTGATCAGGTCGTAGCGCATGCCTTCGTTCGACAACAACTCTTCCAGGTGCGCAATCAATTTCATCAGCTCATCGTACTCGGCCTTGATCTTGTCGCGTTCCATACCGGTCAGGCGCTGGAGGCGCAATTCAAGGATGGCCTTTGCCTGGATCTCATCCAGTCCCCAGCCCGCATTCACGAGGGCTTCGCGGGCCACATCAGGCGTTGCCGATGCGCGGATCAATGCAATCACTTCGTCGAGGTGATCGAGGGCAATGAGGTAGCCCTGGAGGATGTGCGCTTTTTTCTGTGCTTCGCGCAGCTCGTACTTGGCGCGGCGCACCACCACTTCGTGGCGAAACTCTACAAACTCCGAAATAAGGTCGCGGAGGTTGAGGATCTTGGGGCGCCCTTTTGAAAGGGCTACGTTGTTGATGCCGTAGCTGGTTTGCAGCTCGGTGTATTTGTACAACTGGTTGATCACCACATTGGCAACGGCGTCCCTTTTAAGGTCCATTACAATGCGGGTGCCTTCTTTTTTGTTTGATTCATTGTTGATGTGGGCAATGCCTTCAATGGTCTTGTCGGTAACCAACTGACCGATGCGGTCGCAAAGGGCATCGCGGTTTACCTGGTACGGCACTTCCGTAACAATGATCTGTTCGCGGCCGCTGGGCTTGGTGTCCACATGCATTTTGCCGCGCAGCACTACCCGGCCGCGGCCAAATGTAAAGCCAGCCTTCACGCCTTCCATGCCGTAGATGATGCCACCGGTCGGGAAATCAGGCGCTTTTACATACTGCATCAACTCATCGATGGTGATGTCGCGTTTGTCGATATAGGCCAGGCAGCCGTCAATCACCTCGCTTAGGTTGTGCGGCATCATGTTGGTGGCCATACCTACGGCAATACCGCTGGAGCCATTGATGAGCAACTGCGGAATGCGGGTTGGCAGTACGGTAGGCTCTTCCAGCGAATCATCGAAGTTGAACTGGAAATCGACTGTTTCCTTGTCAATGTCCTGCAACATGTACTCGGTGATGCGCTCCATTCGGGCTTCCGTGTAACGCATGGCAGCCGGGCCGTCGCCGTCCTGGTTTCCAAAGTTACCCTGCCCATCGATGATGGTGTAGCGCATGCTCCAGTCCTGGGCCATACGCACCATCGCATCATACACAGAACTGTCGCCATGGGGGTGGTATTTACCCAAAACCTCACCCACAATACGGGCGGATTTTTTATGGGGTTTTCCGTGGTACATACCCAGCTCGTTCATGGCATGTAAAATGCGCCGGTGAACGGGCTTGAATCCATCGCGAACATCGGGCAGTGCACGGCCTACGATTACCGACATCGAATAGTCGATATAAGCCGTTTTCATCTGCTCTTCAATGTTTACCGGTATAATGCGGTTATTATCTTGTGTTTCTTGCGGTTGAAGATTTTCTTCCATGCGTTATTGGTGCTTAGAAAAAAGCGGAATTTAAGCTTGCAAATGTACCCTTTTTAGGCCTAAAAACCTGACGGGCTGCGGTGCATTTACCCACATTTGGCCACCCTTTGGCCCAAGTAGTTGTTAAGATTTTTTTACATCTGTTCCGGATCGTTTTCCGCATAGGCATAGTATTTTCTATTTATAAGTGTAGCAATAAAAGGGAGGTGTTATGAACAGCGTGGGAATTGTTTGGCACCAAAAGGGCCTCAAACTGTTGAACGACCTATTTTCCAAAAAAGGAAACAGAACGCCAGCGGCGCCAACTGCTGCACCGGAAAAGCCGCCGCCACTGGTTTATGTGGCGCTACCCCGGAAAAGCCGAATCAAAGCGGCACATGCTGTTTCCTTTCTTTTTGCCCCATCGGGCAATGTGTACACCCAACTCCCCCAGCCCCGCCCCGCATACGCCCATGCTCCTGCGACTAAAAAATGGGGGAAAACAATCTGGCAACTACTACCCATTGCAGTACTCATCGCAACCATCTTCGCATCCATCGGCATGTTGCGCATTTTAGTGGAAGGCGTTCAATTTGCAGAATATTACCCGGCCGGATACATCAAAACACAGAGTTGGCGCGGCGGTGCCGGTCCCGCCCCACAGGATGCCGTCAAAACCGAATATCAGAATGCCTTGACCCGCGAAATGGTTTCGGCAATGGATACCAGTGCAACCAAAGTGGCGGCGCCGGCGAAAAAGAAAAAAGCAAAGACTGATGCCCGCATCCAGGTAACCGCATCCAAATACCAGTCATCGGTAAAAAAAGGCTTGCATAACCTGAAACTTAAAGTCGTGAACGGGACGCCGAACACGCTGGACAAAGTGGTGGTGGCTGTTGATTTTTTTGGCAAAAAAGGCAAGCTGCTGCAAACCGAATTGTATGCCACGCCGCCGGTAGGCCCACACCAGGAACGGGTAATTACTATTCCTGAAGGCACTCCTGGAATAAAAGTAGCTTACCGCATTCACGAGGTGCGTTCGCGGAAACATGTAACGCAGCTGTATAGTTTGTAAAAAGATTTTGCTGTAACATAACAGGAGGTCTCCAATCGGAAGTGTTGTAATCATTCTGCTCCTGGCTTACTGTAACATTTACATTCATTCGTTGGTGTAAACAGCTAATGCAAGTCGCTGCGTAGTTAGTCTATTGCATCTGCCCAATGCCCGTTTGCTTATATTCGGGGCAGATTCTTCAGCATGAAAAATATCCTTCTTTTTGGCGCAGGCAAATCATCCACGGTTCTAATTCAATATCTGCTGCAACAATGCGACCAACACGGCTGGCAATTGACTGTAGTAGATGCCAATAGAGAACTGGCTGCGCAAAAATTAGGTAACCATGTTAGCGGACGTGCACAGGCATTTGATGTGACCGCTACGCTTGACCGGATGGCTGCCATTGCCGAAGCTGATCTGGTTATTTCCCTGTTGCCTCCTTCCCTGCATTTACTAGTAGGAAAAGATTGTGTGGCAGCCGGTAAAAACTTGCTCACGGCTTCATATATCGATACGGGCATTGAGGCGTTGCGGACGCAGATTGAAGCTAAGGGGTTGTTGTTTTTATGCGAAATGGGCCTTGATCCCGGCATTGATCATATGAGCGCTAAAAAGCTGCTGGATGACATTGCGGCAAGGGGCGGAAAGGTTACTTCGTTTTATTCGCACTGCGGTGGATTGGTAGCACCGAAAAGCGACGACAACCCGTGGCATTACAAAATAAGTTGGAACCCGCGCAACGTGGTGATGGCCGGGAAAAATGGCGCTATTTTTCGCAAAAGCGGACAGACAGTACAATGGCCCTACGAGCACTTGTTTGCAGAAGAACGGCCAGTGAAAATTGAAGGCATTAATTACTGCTGGTATCCCAACCGCGATTCGCTTCGATATATTCCTATTTACGGCTTGGACCAATGCGCTACGTTTATCCGAACCACCCTGCGCCACCCAGATTTCATATTTGGCTGGAAGCACCTCATTGAACTGGGCCTGACCGATACAGAAACGATGTATGATACCGGCGGCTTGAGCCTGCAGCAATTTTTCCAGCAACATTTTCAGCGGGTGCATTTTGATCAATGGCTGCAAACAAAACTGGTGCACCACCTGGCGGCGCAGGATAAGATTTTGGAAGAAGGGTCATTTAGCAACAACGAAATGCAAGCTAATGCTGTGGAGGTTGCAGAAAGAGTGCAGCAAGTATTGTATCGTTCCGGGCTACTGCTCGACCAACTTTCGTGGCTGGGCATTAAAGACGGGCAAACGATGATCAATAAAGGACGCTGCAGTGCAGCGGACGTGCTGCAATTGGTACTGGAACAAAAGCTGGCGCTGCAACCGGGCGACCGCGACCTGGTGGTGATGCAACACGAAATAATTTATGAACTGGACGGCCAGCAACACAAAGTCACCAGCGCACTCTACCTTGAAGGGAAAAACGATGCGCATACTGCCATGGCTGCAACCGTTGGCTTGCCATTGGGCATTGCTGCAACATTTATGCTTCAAGGTAGATTGCCTTTAACCGGTTTGCATATTCCAGTGATCCCAGAGATATATGAACCGGTGCTTTCAATATTGGAACAAGAAGGCATATTATTCAAAGAATCAGAACGGGTGTTATAAACAAAAGCAATGATTATTAAAATTATTGCCTTTACTAAACCAACGCAGCAAGTCGTTTTGATAGCTCTGCTACACCAGAAGTTGCCGGTGATTCAATGCTGGTCAGGTGCGGCATCCGGGCAACATACGGAATGCTTTTGTCGACGATGAATTTCGGGATGTGTGCCGGTGCATAATCAACCAGTCCGGCTGCAGGATACACAACCAGCGACGTACCTACTACCACAAATATTTCGGCCGCACGAACCAACTGCGCAGCCGGTTCAATCATCGGTACCGCTTCTTCAAACCAAACAATATGCGGCCGCAGTTGTGCGCCGTCTTCTGCCCTGTCGCCCATGTTAATATCACCGGTAATTGGATAGACAAGGTCTTCGGAATGCTCACTGCGCATTTTTAAAATCTCGCCGTGCAGGTGCAACACTTTTTCCGACCCGGCCCGTTCGTGCAGGTCGTCGATGTTTTGTGTGATGATGTGTACATCAAAGTGGGCTTGCAATTGCGCCAACCCATAATGTGCTGCATTGGGCGATGCTTCCAACACGTTTCGTCGGCGCATGTTGTAAAACTCCTGCACCAGCGCCGGGTTGCGGCGCCATGCCGTTGCGGTGGCTACCTCGTTGATGTCGTATCCTTCCCACAAGCCATCAGAATCGCGGAAAGTTTTCAAACCACTTTCTGCACTGATGCCTGCGCCGGTAAGCACTACAAGTTTCTTTTTGAACATGATGGGTTGAGGGTTTTTGGGTTCACTTGTTCACGGGTTCACAAGTTAGGAATACAAAATGTAAATGAGATAATGGGTGTATTCATCAACAATCGAGATTGTGATTCTTGCATTAACCGAACCCTTACTTTCTTTGACCTAGAAACCATAGAAAACTATTCGCGTAGGTTCGGCATCAAACTCGTGAACATGTGAACCCGTGAACCACGGAACTTGTTAACTTCAAACACTAAACCTGCACCGATGCCTTATTTTGTACAAAACAATCCATTCATTGTACCGACCACCGACGGGAAATTGATTGAAGAACACGCGGGCCTGGCCAGCACGGGCACGACACAATTGAGCATAGCCCGCATGGTGGCACCGCCACACTGGGGCGAGCCTTTTCAAACACCGGAATTTGATGAATACACGCTGGTGAGCAGCGGCCGTAAACAAATTGAAGCCGATGGCGACACCATTGTGCTCGAAGCAGGCCAAAGTATTTTGATACAAAAAGGCACAAGGGTTCGCTACTCCAATCCTTTCGACGAACCATGCGGCTACTGGAGTGTTTGCCTGCCGGCTTTTAATATTGAAACCGTGAATCGTGAAGCAGAGTAAAAACTGCGTTTGAAGGTTATTATACTATGTTTAGTTTCAAGAAATTGCAAGCCAACACTTGAGATAAATTGACAATCTTTTCATTGACCTTTTCAAGCAACGCTAAATCCAATAAATAAAAAAAATTGGCTGGCCGCTAGACCCGGCCAGCCAATTACATCACTTATTTCCAACCGCCTCCTAAAGCCTTGTAAATATTCACTTTTGCATTCAATTGCTTGGCCTTGATCTCTACCAATTCCATCTTCGATTCCAGCGCTTCCCGTTGCGTCAGCAACACTTCGCTGTAATCGGCGCGGGCCGAATTAAACAGGTTGTTGGCAATGTTGATCGACTGCATCAACGCCGCTACTTCCCTTCGCTTCGTGTCGTAGCTTTTTGCCGAAGTCTCGATCTTGGAAAGCTGGTTCAATACATCAACATAAGCATTGATGATGGTTTGCTCATATTTATACACCGCCTGCAGTTGCTGTGCATTAGCAGTATTGTAAGCCGCATTGAGTGCATTTTTGTTTATGAGTGGCGCCATAAGGTCGCCAGCCAAGTTGTAGAGCAACGATTCAGGATTGACCAAATAAGCTGCATTGAAAGCCTGGAACCCAACGCCTGCCGAAATGCTCAATGAAGGATAGAAATTTGCCCGGGCAACTTTTACATCCAACTTAGCCGCCGCCAGCTCGTACTCAGCCTGGCGTATATCCGGCCGGTTCACTAACAGCTGCGACGGAATGCCTACCCGGATGGAATCAATCTTCAAATCATTGAACAATTTAGACGACCGCAATACAGGCTGCGGAAACCGCGCTGTGAGGTAATTAATACGGTTCTCTGCTTCCACGATTTTCTGCCGGATCTCGTATTGATAGTTTTGCGTTTTAAGCAGCTGCGCTTCAAAGCGATTGACGGCTAACTGCGTCACCCGCGCAGCTTCTTTCTGCAGCCGCACTGCTTTCAAAACATTGGACTGAATATCGGCACTTTGCTGAACGATCTCCATTTCATTGTCCAACGCCATCAACTCGTAATACGCGTCTGCGATCTCCGCGATCAGCTTGGTCACCGCAAAGTTTCGGCCTTCCCTGGTGGCTAAGTACCGCATGATTGCTGACTGCTGTGCATTGTGCAACTTTTTCCAAATGTCCACTTCCCAAGTGGCGGTTGCTCCGAGAAAGAAATCCTGCAATGGCTCCGGAAAACGGGTGCCTTTTTTTATTTCCAATTGCTCCTCCAATGCGCCAAACCGGGTGTACTTGCCGGCTTTTTCTACACCGGCGGCGCCACCAATTCTTGCAGATGGCAGGTACTCGCCCCGCCTCGATTTTACTTCGGCTTTGCCAATCTCAATTTCCTGTAACAGAATGTTGAGTTCCTGGTTATTGTTTAGCGCAGTATCAATCAGTGCACTTAAATAATCATCCGCAAAGTAGCTGCGCCAATCAATATCAGCAACCGAAACGGTGTCAACTGAATTAAGGTATTGTTCCGGAACGGTAGTGTTCTCCACCTTAACGGCTTTTTGCGTTGGTGCACATCCCCATAGCAAGAGCATGCTTGCTACAAGCCCGAGTAATTTATATAATGATTTAGTTTGCATTGTTCATTCTTTTACGTTTTGCTACTTTCATGAGCAAGCCCATTCGCTGCATTTTTTTCAGCCATGAGGCTTCCGATCCGCGTTCAACAAAATCTTCGGTGAGCGGGTTTTCATCTTCGCCCTGGATCAGTTGCTGACCTTCGGCCCAGGTACCAAAAATGTAGTACAACCCCGGCACAATGATGACGCCGAACAGCGTGCCCAGCAACATACCGCCCAGTGCTGAAGCACCAATGGTTTTGTTGCCAACAGCACCTGCACCGGTGGCACGCACCAGCGGCACTAGGCCCGCGATGAACGCAAACGAAGTCATCAGGATGGGACGGAAACGTGTCTTTCCACCTTCAATTGCAGCTTGTAATACCGTTGCGCCTTTGTTGTGCATTTGCACGGCAAATTCAACAATCAATACCGCGTTTTTACCCAGCAAACCAACCAGCATGATCATGCCGATCTGCGCATAGATATCGTTGGCCAGCCCCATTATTTTCAGCAATAGGTAGGCGCCAAAAATGCCCGCAGGTAACGACAGCACCACAACCATGGGCAGCAGGAAGCTTTCGTATTGCGAAGCCAAAACCAAGTACACAAAAATCAATACGACCAGGAAAATATAAATGGCTTCATTGCCCCTGCCGGCTTCGTCGTACGACAAGCCTTCCCAGGCAATGCCATATCCGTTTGGCAGTGTTTTTTCCGCCACTTCTTTAATCGCCGCAATAGCATCACCCGTGGTGTAGCCGGCGGCGGGCAAACCGCGGATGGAGGACGAGGTGTACAAATTGTACCGGGTAATCTCGTTCGGCCCCTGTGTTTTGCGCAGCGTGGCAAATGTGGAATAAGGCACCATTTCTTCCCGGTTGTTTTTTACATACAGGTTCAAAACATCCGATGGCAGCTTGCGGTATTCCGGCCCCGACTGCGTGTACACTTTGTAAAACGTATTGAAGCGGGTGAAGCCCTGCTCGTAGGTACTACCAATAAGAATGTTCAGGTTTTCCATGGCAGCACCAATCGACACGCCTTTCTGCATCGCTTTTTCATTGTCGATCACGATCTCGTACTGCGGGTAATTTGCCGCGTAAAAAGTAAACAGCCCGGACAACTCTTTGCGTTTTTTCAACGCCTCCATAAACTCCGTGTTGATCTTGTCAAACTCCTGGTAGTCTACAGTGCTGTTTTTATCCAGCATGCGCAACGAAAATCCATCCGAAGAACCATAACCAGGAACTGCAGGTGGCTCAAAAAATTCAACCACGGCACCGAGGTCTTTTGATTTTTCTTCCAGTTCTTCTACGATCTCTTTTACCGAATGTTTTCGATGCTCCCAATCTTTCAGATTGATCAAACAGGTACCGGCATTCGATCCGCGACCTTCTGTCAATATTTCATAACCTGCAAGTGATGTAACGGACTGGATGTCGTCGATTTCTTCGGCGATGTCTTGCAGTTGCCTTGAAATTTCGTTGGTCCGTTCCAGCGTACTGCCCGGCGGTGTTTGCACAATGGCATAGATCTGCCCCTGGTCTTCGTTCGGGATAAAGCCCGAAGGCAGCGTTTGGTTTATTTCAAAAATGCCAAAGCCAAACATCAGCAACAATCCGAGTGTGATCAACCGTCGGTTAGCGATGCGCTCCAATAGGTTTGTGTATCTGCCGGTAAGCCGCTCAAAATTTTGGTTGAACCAATCAATGAAAATGCGCACCGGGGTTCGCTTCTTTCGTTTTCCATGATTGTTTTTCAAGATCATGGCGCAGAGCACCGGCGTTAAGGTTAACGCCACTACACCTGAAAGAATAATTGCGCTGGCCATGGTGATGGAAAATTGCCGATAGAACACTCCCACAGGACCAGTCATAAATGCAATGGGAACAAAAACCGCCGTCATTACCAACGTAATCGCAATGACAGCGCCGCTGATTTCGCTCAGCACTTTTTTAACTGCATTGATCGGGCTTAAATGCTCTTCTTCCATCTTGGCGTGTACGGCTTCCACCACCACAATGGCATCATCTACTACCACACCAATGGCCAACACAAGCGCAAAAAGCGTAATGAGGTTGATGGTCAGTCCAAACAATTGCATGAACATAAACGCACCAACCAGCGACACAGGCACTGCTATGATCGGTATCAGTGTTGAGCGCCAGTCGCCCAGGAAAATGAACACAACCAGGGCCACAAGGATAAACGCTTCGATCAGCGTATGCATTACTTTTTCAATGGACGCATCAACAAACTTTGAAACGTCGTAATTGATCTCGTAATTCATGCCGGCAGGAAAATCCTTTTTCAGTTCCTCCAGCTTTTCCTTTGTTTTTTCAATGACCGTGCTGGCGTTGGTGCCGCTGTTTTGTTTTAAAACAATCGACGCAGACGGGTGGCCGTCTTTGTTGGAATAAATGTCAAAAAATTCGCTGCCCAATTCTACATTCGCCACATCTTTCAGCCGCAATAATTCACCATCGGGGTTGGCCCTGATGATGATGTTTTCATATTCTTCGGGCTTATTGAATCTGCCCTTGTAGGTCAATGTGAATTCAAGCGACTGCGCTGTTTTTCCCGAAGCTTGGCCCAACCTTCCCGGCCGGCCGATGATGCTTTGTTCGTCCATCGCTTTCATCACTTCTTCGGTCGACACATTATAGGCCCGCATCCGGTCGGGCTTGAGCCAGATACGCATCGCAAATGTGCGGCTGCCCAATATTTGTGCACGCCCCATCCCGCCAATGCGCTGCAGCTCCGGAATAATGTGCACGCTGGCGTAGTTGTACAGAAATTTTTCGTCCACCTTTTTAGCGGTGCTGTACAAGTTCACGTACATCAGCATACTTGGCTGAATGGGCGTAATCACAACGCCTTCACGCTGCACCAGCGGCGGCAGGTTGTTCATGATCGCATCCACCCGCGTTTTCACATTCACTACGGCAGCGCTGGGGTCGGTGCCGGGTTCAAAAACAATCTGGATGGTAGCTTCACCTGCGCTGGTTGCATCCGACGTGAGGTAAAGCATTCCCTGCACGCCATTGATGGCGCGTTCCAGCGGTATTAAAGTTGATTCGACCAACACATTGGCACTGGCACCAGGATAGGCAATAAATATATTGACCCGCGGTGGGGCAATGTCGGGGAATTGAGAGACCGGTCTTGTGGTGATGGCCAATATTCCGAGAAATACAATGGCCAGCGAAACAGAAATGGCAAGAACCGGGCGCTGTATAAATTTGCTAAACATGCTTTTGGTTTTTGGTTCTTGTAATTACTCTGCTTTCAGGTCTTGCATCTCTTCGATGATAGCGTTGAACGGTTGCTGTTCGTAGTGAATTTGGTCACCGTTCTTCACTTTACGAATGCCCTCGACCAGTATTTTATCAGTTGGTTTTAATCCCTCTGTGACCACGTAAATGTGTGGCAGTTCCTGTTGAATGGTAATTTCCCGGGCAACAACTTTATTGTCCTTATTCACCACATACACATACTTTCTATCGAGGATTTCAAACGTGGCTTTTTGCGGAATCAACAAGGCGTTTTTCAATGCGGTAGGCATCAGGATGTTGCCGGTTTCGCCGTGGCGCAGGATGCGGTTGGGATTGGCAAAAGTGGCGCGGAAGGCAATGTTGCCTGTTTCGTTATTGAAATCGGCTTCAATGGTTTCAATCACACCTTCCTTATCAAACAGCGCATTGTTGGCCATTTGCAGCTTTACATTCACCGGCTTGTCGGCCGTTTGCTGGGTGGCGAAGTTGAGGTATTCCGTTTCCTGCACATTGAAGTACACCCATACTTTATTATTGTCCGACAAAGTGGTGAGCAGTTCGCCTTCGTCCAACAAACTACCAAGGCGTACATCGTTAAACTTGCCGATGATGCCATCGAATGGTGCCCTGATTTGCGTAAAACTTAGGTGCGCTTTTGACAAATTCAGTTCAGCTCTTGCTCTTTCCAGCCTGGCCCTGCCTAAAGCCAATTCATTTTTCGAAACAATATTGCTGTCCGCGAGCAGCTTGGTGTTTTGATATTCTACTGCAGCCGTTGTCAGTTCGGCCTGCGCTTTCTGTGCTTCCGCCTGGTACACTACCGGCATTATTTGGAACAAGAGCTGGCCTTTCTTTACGGCCTGCCCTTCGTCCACATATATATTTTGCAAATACCCTTTTTCCAATGTGCGCAGTTCGATGTGTTGAATGGAGCGGATCTGCGATACATATTCCTGGTAAATGACTGTATCCTTTTGTTGTGGGCTGGTTACAATAAATTTTGTGGCTTCTTCTTTGTGATGTTCGGCTTGCTTGCAGCTGGCCATAGCAAATGCAGCCAGGCAAATGATGGAGAACGACTTTCCCATAAAATGTTCGTGATTTTTTAAAGAAGGGTATGGAACAGAAATGACTTCTGGTTCCTAAAGCGAATAGACTAGTAGGTACATGAATGGCTGCTTAAATGCAGGTGTGCATTAAGGCTTGATTAAGCAGTTGTTGCATCAAAAAATCAGAATAGAAAACTCTTCCAGGAGCAGTGCAGGATAAAAAGCGGAAGCGTTTCTAAATGCTGTACCGAATGCGTAACTACAGAAGGTTTGGATTCTTCCGAGTAGTCGCTTAAAGCGAGAAATGCCCGATGACAGGTTTTCCAAAAATCATCCGGACCATCTTCGGTTTCGTCTAACCCTTGTTCGGTGTTCTGATCGTCCGGTTCATCCGAATCGTTGGAATCTTCTGAAACGGGATCAATTGGGTCGATGTTGAAAAATGGAACGCTACTGTCGTTCAGCGTTACTTTCGAACCTTGGAACTGTCCGGCGGTTTGGTTGTTGCTTGCATCGGCGTGGTAAATAGAAAGTTCAGCAAGAAGCAACAAAGAAATAAAAACGGGAAGCGCCTTTCGCTCCTTGATCCACAGCCAGCTATGGTGCACCAACTTTATGGTTTTCCGTTTCAGGTTCATTCGCGCAACAAATGTAGCAGAAATCCATAATGCCGGGGTAACGGTGTTTTTAAATTATGTTATAAATACCTTTTATCTATGATGAACGGCTTTATTTGGTCGGTCAACACTCTTTTGGTAACGCATGTTTCGGCCTATCTGTGCGCTGGGAAATCAATTTCATATATAAGATTGAGTTTGTAACGATTGATTTAATTTGACATCATGGGCCGGTCATCGTTGCACATACGTTTTATTTTATATAAATCAGATATGAGATTAAAAATAAAGGGTACAAAAACAACTGGCGGCGTATAAAAAACTAAATGAAGCAGTTTGGGCAAATGACCTTGTGATAAAATTTCATCAAGGACCGATTACTGTTGATTCAAAATTTCTGTCCACTGCTCGTCAACTGTTAATGGTTTTAAATGGGCGTTTTAGTTTGGACCCCTTTTTGTAGCCAGAATTGAAAAATCGAACACTATGGCAGAACAACGTTTTGAATTACTGGTAGACAAAGTTCCTTACCAAATCACCGCAGAGCCGTTTACGTTCAATGAGGAAACAAGGTTTCGCGTAACGTACAACGGCAGCGACGAGCATATAATGGCGTACGATACTTCATTAGGCAGGTTTGCCGCCATCGACGATGATGCCGGCACCATCCCCGATACCGTGGAGCGGGCCATTGCCGAAAAGCTGGCCGGTGGCCGCACTTATGCATAAAACAAAAATGCCCGGCGATCCCGGGCATTTTTGTTAGCACTTTATTTCACCATTCCTTTGTAAAAAAAGTATATGCGGGCCTTAATTGTTGTAGATATTCAACCCGATTTTTTACCGGGCGGTGCGCTGGCCGTACCGGGCGGTGACGAAGTAATTCCTTTAATCAATTCGTTGATGCCGCAGTTTGACCTGGTGGTAGCCACGCAGGATTGGCACCCACCGCATCATGGCAGTTTTGCCTCCAGTCACCCCGGCGCAAAAGTTTTTGACACGACTGATTTGCACGGCTTACAGCAAGTGCTTTGGCCGGACCATTGTGTGCAGGAAACGCCCGGTGCGCAATTAGCTAAAGAATTAGATACGACACCGATTGAGGCTATTTTTAGAAAAGGCATGGACCCGCAGATTGATTCCTACAGCGGGTTTTACGACAATGGCCACCGCAAGGCTACAGGCCTTTCGGGGTATCTAAAGGAAAAAGGTATTAAGGACGTTTTTGTATGCGGGTTAGCGGCTGATTACTGTGTGTATTTTACGGCAATTGATGCATTGCGTGAAGGATTCAATACGACGATTATTGTGGATGCAACGCGGCCGATTGATGCAACGGGCTTTGAAACGGCGAAGACAGAATTAGTGCAGAAAGGCGGGCATATTATTGCTGCACAATTTGTGTAGGTTTTTTGCTCCTGTTGTCGCGAGTTTACGGGATATTTTTTTACTTTCTTTCGTGTCTGCTATATGTGGGCTCAGATGCTTCGCTGCGCTCAGCATGACAGAGCGAAGGTTACTTGACTTAGAAGATTATCTTTTTTACGATGGCGTAAGCTTCAGAGTACAATGAAAAATAACTGCAAGCGTTTCCTATACCTTGCATAGACATTTAACACTCACTTAAACTGAGCGGGATGTTGACGGCAAGGCCGCCTTCGGCGGTTTCTTTGTATTTGCTGTTCATATCTACAGCAGTTTCCCACATAGTATCGATTACCGCATCCAGAGAAACTTTTGCAAAATCGGGGCTGCTTTGTAGTGCCAGTTGCGATGCAGTAATAGCCTTAATGGCACCCATGGTGTTGCGTTCAATGCAGGGCACTTGCACCAGTCCGCCAATCGGGTCGCAAGTCATGCCCAGGTGGTGTTCCATAGCAATTTCGGCTGCCATCATTGCCTGGCGTTGCGTGCCGCCCATTACTTCGGTCAATGCTGCCGCAGCCATTGCAGAAGAAACACCGATTTCTGCCTGGCATCCGCCCATGGCTGCAGAAATTGTCGCACCTTTTTTAAAAATGGAACCGATCTCCGATGCGGTCAGTAAAAACTGCAGCGCCTTTTCTTCCGTAGCGCCGTCCATGAATGCAATGTAATAATGCAACACCGCTGGAATAACTCCGGCAGCACCATTAGTGGGCGCTGTTACCACGCGGCCAAACGATGCGTTTTCTTCATTAACGGCCAGTGCAAAACAACTCACCCAATCGAGGATGTATTGAAACGAATTGCCGCCGGCACGAATAGCATCGATCCATTCGTTATAATCATTGTATATTTTTCCCCGCAGCAATTTTTTATTGAGGCTGGCGGCCCTGCGTTGCACATTCAGTCCGCCCGGTAAAATGCCATCGGTATGACAGCCCCGATAAGTGCATTCCTGCATCACCTTTAAAATTTGTTGCAGGCCGCTTTTCGTTTGCCCTTCACCACGCCAGGCGCCTTCATTTTCCCAAACCACTTCGTGTATGGAAAGACCGGTTTTGCGGCACCAGTGCAGCAAGTCGGCAGCGGTATTAATGGGAAAAGGCAGCTGCACCGGGTTGGCCACACTATGCTCCCCTTCTTCCACAACAAAGCCGCCACCAATTGAATAATATGTTGCGGCAACTTGCCGTCCGTCGGAAAAATCCGCTAAAAAAGTAAGTCCATTCGGATGATACGGCAGCGACTCAGAAAAAAGAAATTGAAGATGTTGTGGCGGATCAAAATGAATGGAATGGGTACCGCCTAAATCGATGGTCTGTTTGTGGTTGATTGTTGCAACTCGATCATCAATGGAAGCAACATCCACGGTTACCGGGTCAAGACCACATAAGCCCAACAACACCGCTATATCAGTGCCGTGGCCTTTGCCTGTTTTAGCCAACGAGCCATACAACAACACCTGCACTTGTTGCACGCCTGTAAGCGTTCCGTCGGCTTTTTTTAATGTTTCCAAAAAGCGCAGCGCAGCACGCCACGGCCCCAAAGTATGCGACGATGACGGCCCCACGCCTACTTTAAACATATCAAATACGGAGATTGCTTCGTGTGCCAAGTGCTACAGGTTTGGCCAAAATTAATACTTCAAAGTGAGCTGAATATGAAATGAAAGTTTAAACAATACCAGCACTGAATGACGGTGATGTGTCTATTTAATCCACGATAGATTGAACGGTTGATCAGAACGTGATGCGTTTTATATAAAATAAAAAAGCACTATTGCTAATTAGCAATAGTGCTTTCAAAAAAGTATTGATTGATTAGTTTACCACGCCGTCCAGCTTCACTTCAAAAACAGTGATGGAGTTAGCCGGGATGATTACGTTGCCGTTGCGATCGGTTTGTGGCGCAGCACCGTACCCAAGTGTTGGCGGAATATAGAGCTTCATGCCGCCACCCTGCTTGATCTTGGGCAGGCCATTTACCCAGCCGCGGATCAGGTTACTCAGTTCCCAGTAAGGAGTCGAAGTTTCGCTTTTATCAAACACGGTACCGTTGGTGAGCATGCCTTTATAGCGAATGGAAACGCCGGAACATACACCCGGTGTGGCGCCGGTGCCTACCGAATCAATTACATACATCAGGCCGCTGCAGTGCTCTACATAGTTGGTGATGTTGTTGGTCGTCAGGTATTCTTTTACAGCCTGGATTTCGGCCGCAGGTGCTTTAAGGGCACACTCATCGTAGTTGCAATTTCTTTGGGGTTCTTCGTTCTTCAGGCACCCTGCAAGTGTTGCAGCAATGGCAAGGGTCAGCAATGTTTTCTTCATCAAGGATTATTTGAAAGGTTAAGACGCTTCTTTTTAGGAATGCGCTGCACCGGCAGCTTTTTCTTTTTGCTTTAATTCCTGGTAGCGTTGTTCGTTTTGCTCCCATTTATGCCGGCTCGAAAAAACGGTGATGAACACAGAAATGGCCACCACGGCAATAACAACGGTGTACATAAATGACGCATTACCCCGCGCCACCATCTCCGCTTTTTTATTCCAACCCGAAAAAAGGTTGATAAAAATAGCCACTACCATCAGCACGCCCAACGGCAGGCCAATGCTGAACTGGCGCAAAAACTTTTTTTTGTTGTTGCGATTGGCTTCCCAATACTCCAAAAAATCCTGTTCCTGTTTGGTTAGCGGCATGTGCTTATTTTATGCCTTTGTTTAAAAAATAAAAAAGCTGTCGCGGGACAGCTTTTTTGGTGAGGTACCAAGCAGATTCGAACTGCTGTACGAGGTTTTGCAGACCTCTGCCTAGCCACTCGGCCATGGTACCCTTTCGCTTGTACGATTTCTCGTTTTTGAGCGGGTTGCAAATATAGATAATTTTGCAAACCAAAATCGCCTCTAATTTTTTGTACCTAATTTCCGCATTCATGCAGCGTATTGCCGAATCAGAATTAATCATCAATGCACGGGGTGCCGTGTATCATCTCGATTTGCGGCCCGAAGAACTGGCCGACACCGTCATCACCGTAGGCGATCCCGGCCGTGTGCCCGTTGTGTCCAAGTATTTCGACCACATCGAATACAAGGCTGAGCACCGCGAATTTATTACGCATACCGGCACCATTGGTGGCAAACGCTTGTCTGTGATTTCCACCGGCATTGGCCCCGATAATATCGACATCGTGGTAAACGAGCTGGATGCGCTGGTGAATATTGATTTTGAATCCCGCACCATCAAGCCCACGCTTACAGCGCTGAATATTGTACGCATGGGCACCTGCGGTTCGCTGCAGGCAGATGTGCCGGTGGACAGTTTTGTTGCTTCTACGCATGGTTTGGGCCTCGATAACCTGCTCAATTTTTACCGGCTGGAGCACAACGATGAAGAGCGGCAACTGTTGCAGTCTTTTGCCACGCATACACAGCTGCACATGCAGGTAACCAACCCTTACATCAGCTCGGCAAGCCCTTCGCTGCTCAAGCATTTTGTGCATGGCTACCACCAGGGCATCACTGTTACCTGCCCCGGTTTTTATGGTCCGCAGGGGCGTGTGCTGCGCCTGGGCGTACGCAACCCGCAACTCATTACATCACTCACTCAATTTCAGTTTGGCAACCACCGCATTGCCAATTTTGAAATGGAAACATCAGCCATTTATGGCCTGGGCCGGCTGCTGGGACATCATTGTCTTTCGCTCAATGCCGTTGTGGCCAACAGGGTGCGGCAGGAGTTTTCGAAAGATGGTGCGGCCGCTGTGGAAAGCCTGATTCAACAATCGCTGGAAATGCTTCAAAGTATTTAACTACATGCAGATCAATTTTTACAAATACCAGGGCACCGGCAACGATTTCGTGATCCTGGATAATCGCAACGGCGAATACAGCAGCTTATCGAAAAAACAAGTGGAGGCCATTTGCCAGCGCCGCTTTGGTGTGGGCGCCGATGGCTTGATGATGCTGAACGCACATGCGGATTATGATTTTGAAATGAAATATTACAATGCCGACGGCGGCGAAAGCACCATGTGCGGCAATGGTGGCCGCTGCTTGGTGAAGTTTGCATACGACCGCGGCATCATCAAAACCGTGTACCGCTTTTTAGCAGTGGATGGCCCGCATGAAGCATCGGTGGACCTGGATGGTTCTGTGTCGCTAAAGATGGTGGATGTAAGCGGGATGCAACAGCAGTCGGGCAGTTTTGTACTAAACACCGGCTCGCCGCATTTCGTGCAATTTAGCAGCAATGTAATGGCAGAAGATGTGGCCAAACGCGGCCGCGAAATCCGCAACAGCCCGCCGTTTGTAGCCGAAGGCATCAACGTAAATTTCGTGGAGCAAACCGAAGATAGTTACCGCATCAAAGTACGCACCTACGAACGGGGCGTGGAAGATGAAACCTACTCCTGCGGCACCGGTGTAACGGCTGCAGCACTGGTTTGTTACCACAACGATAACGGATTTAACCGCGTAGAAATTGATACCTTGGGTGGCCGCCTGAGTGTTGATTATGACAAAGTAGGCGATTCGTTTCAAAACATCTGGCTTACCGGCCCGGCGGTGCAGGTGTTCCAGGGTTCCATTCAATTATAGTTTCCACCTTTTCAACGTGTTCCTTTGATTCAGTATTTTATCAACGTTAATCAGAAAACAGTACAAACGCCCAAGGCGCAAAACGGCACCTGGGTGAATGTGCTGCCACCGCTGAAACAGGAAGAATTTACTGAACTGTCGGAAACGCTGAACATACCGATCGACTTTCTTACCGACTCGCTGGATATTGACGAACGTACCCGCTTTGAAGAAGAAGATGGTGTGCGGTTGATTGTGCTGAAAACCCCTACCCTCAATAATTCGTTCAACGAAAGTGATGCGTATTACATTACCATACCGGTATGTATCATACTCACCGGCGACCAGATCGTAACGGTGAATTCGTTTGAAAACCCGGCGATGAAAAAGTTTTTAAACACCTTTCAAAACCGGCACCCGAACAAAAAGAACATGATGGTGCTGAAGATCTTTGAAAAGGTGGTGCAAAACTTTATGGAAAGCCTTAAAGAAGTAAATGGCAGGCGAAACAGCCTGGAACAAAAGCTCTATCATGCCAACCGCAACGAGTACCTGCTGCAACTGATGCGCATACAAAAAAGCCTGGTGTATTTTGTAACGGCGCTGCGGTCGAATGAGTTGTTGTTTATGAAACTGGAGCGCACCAATTTTTTGGGGCTCAATGATGATGAAAAAGAATTTTTAAACGACCTGATTGTAGATAATTCGCAGGCGCTTGAAATGGCGAACATTTACACCAACATTTTGAGCAGCACCCTTGATGCATTTGCCTCCATCATTGCCAACAACCAAAACGAAGTGCTGAAGCGGCTTTCGGTGATCACCATTGTGCTCACCTTCCCGGTGCTCATCGCTTCCTTGTTTGGTATGAATGTACCGAGTGGTTTTGAGCGGTCTCCGTATGCGTTTTACATCGTTGCCATATTGTCGCTGGGCATTTCGCTGGGTATTGGCTGGTTCTTTTTACGTAAAAAAATATTCTAACGCATGGCCACCATCACCCTGCGGGTTTATGGCATCATGTTCAATGAAGCGGGCCAGTTGCTGGTCACCGATGAAATGATCCGTGGCGAACGTTTTACCAAATTTCCGGGTGGCGGCCTCGAGTGGGGCGAAGGCACCCGTGAATGCCTGGTGCGGGAGTTTAAGGAAGAAATGAACCTGCTGGTGGAAGTAAAAGAACACCTCTACACCACTGATTTTTTCCAGGAGTCTGCATTTAAAAAAGGCGACCAGATCATTTCCATATACTATCGCGTCCAGGCGTTGGAGCCGCTGCAGGTGCGCATCAGCACCGAACCCTTTCAGTTTGATGCCGGTCAACTGGCGCTATACGAAGCAACACGGCAAACAGAATCCTTTCGGTTTATTGACTGGCACACACTTACCGAAAATGACCTAACGTTGCCGATTGACCGAATTGTGGTGGGCTTGATGAAGCGAGGGGAGATCGTGTTGCCGGCGTGATAAACGTGAAACGTCAAACGTGAAGGGTGAATGGTCAATCATGAATGATAGAGCATTCCCTCACAATTTTGATTGTTGGTTTGTACGTTGTTGCTGATTGAGACCTTTTTTACTGACTCATTTTTTAAGCGCCTTCTTACTATGATCAGTAAACTAAAGGCACTTTCTATTCGATCGCCTACATAATTTCATTTTTTAGAAGAAATGGCAGCATTCCAAAGATCTCTATCTCGAGAAAATGTCTAGGGCAAATTTGCTGACATGCACTGATCCTAATCTTATCGTCTAAATCTTCTCGACCGAAACTTTACAATAATTAACGCCATACATCACCTACCTACCTCACTTGCATTCCATTTCCTCGCCCCTTTCACGTTTGACGTGTCACGTTTCAGGATCCGCCCCCTACCCCGCCCGTGGCACAGATTTTTGCAGCTATTGGCAAAACAACAATCATGTCCAACGAACGCAACAATCAACCAGCAGCCAACCAGCAGCCTGCCGTGCACCAGCAACCCAATGTGGCGCAAAATGAAGGGCTGGAAATGAACCTGAACGAAAATCCAAGGGCGAACGAAAATGTGACCGAAGCAACAGGCGGCAAGCCTGTAAAAGGCGACGGAGATGGCGTAGGCAGCGAAATCACCGATGGGGAAGCGGGATAGATAAAATGTTGTCGCAGCAACAATGCATTGCCTTTTACCGGATGATCCTGAAGCCGTCAAAGTTTTCTTCTGGTAGCATTTGCGCCTGCACTTCGGTTACTCTTGCGCCTGGCGGACCTACTTTGCACCACGCTTCCATCGCTGCCAAGGCGCCATCGGGGCCAGTTGCCCGCAGCTGCACCGATCCGTCAGGCAGGTTTTTAACCCAGCCGGTAAGGCCCAATGTTTCGGCTTTTTGCCGGGCCGATGCACGGTAAAAAACGCCTTGTACTTTCCCGGATATGGTCCATTCCTGTGTGGGCATCGAGGTTTTATTTTTGAAAATAAATGTAGGTACAACTGCAGAACATAGTACTACCCGATGTTTCGGCAGTGTTGACAAACGCAGCTTTTATTTATAAAGGTTTTGCTGCCGCAATGCTAATTAGATCGACATGGCTATTACCAGGTTGCTGTATGTGCCTTCCTTTCCTTGCTTTGCATTTACAGCCGAGGCTGGCATAATATTTACGGTTTTCGTGTAATAAAAAAATTATATGGACCAGCAAACTACGATTCTTGCCGGTGCTTCCGACGGCGAAAAAGCTGCTTATTTAGGCGTGATTGCCTCCATTGCCACCGCCGACCATGAGGCCAGCGATGAGGAACTGGAGTATATAGCGGCGCTTTGCGAGTCGGCAGACCTTCCGCAGGCGCAAACCGAGGAGGTTTTGCGCACCGCCCGAGAAGCATCAGAACCGCACCTGAAACAGCACCTGGAAACGCTGAAAACAAGCGACCTGAAGTTTTCGCTGGTCACCGACCTGATCACTTTTGCCAAAGCCGATCAACATTATTCCAAGGCAGAGCAACACCATGTACAGCGCATTGCGGAAGCATTGCAAATTGACCAGCAGCAGTTTGGCCTGTTGGATGAATACACAGAAAAAGCCATCCAATCTGACGCTGCGCCGGAAGAAGTAGCCAGCCCTACATTTTTAGCCAATACCGGGCTGCAACAAAAAATGCAAAGTGCCGGCATCAACACCGGCGGGCTGCTCAAAGGTTTGCTGAGCTTTGCCGGCCCGATGATACTGGCAGCCATGCTGCGCCGCCGCGGTGGCGGAGGCGGGCTCGGTGGAATGTTGGGCGGTGGCGGCTTGGGTGGCGCACTGGGCGGCATGCTGGGTGGTAGCGGTGGACTTGGTGGCATGCTCGGCGGCGGTAACCGCAGTGGTGGCGGATTGGGTTCGCTTATTGGCATGCTCAGTGGCGGCCGCGGCATGAGCGGCGCTGGTGGTATGCTGGGCCGCATGTTGGGTGGCCGTTTTTAAATCAAATTTTTCCTTTCATTTTTCAACCTTAAATGTTCTCCATATGTCAGCATTAACTGATAAATACGCACAGGTAATTAAAGTAGCGCAGGAAGCAGGCATCACCGATCTGCAGGTTCGCGAGGAAGGCACTATGCTCCATGTAACGGGCACCGCACCAAACGAGCAAGCCAAGCAACGTGTTTGGGATGTGTACAATACTTTAAATCCCGATTATAAGTCGGCCGATATGGCGCTGAATATAACCACCGGCATGGACGAGTACGAAGTAAAATCCGGTGACTCCCTTTCAAAAATTGGCAAGGAACACGGTGTGGATTGGAAGACCATTTACGAAGCCAATAAAGATGTTATTAAAAATCCCGATCTCATCCAGCCGGGTTGGAAACTGAAAATACCAAAGGCTTGATCTTTTATTTTTCCCGTTGTAAAATGAGGCGCACCAATTACGGGGCGCTTCTTTTTTGCCTTGGCAACGGGATTGCATAGTCTCATCCATACATCCCTATTTTTATGCTCCTTGCCCTTACTATTTGTTCCATCCTCTTGTTGGTAGTATCTGCATTAACGCTGGTGCGCAACGACTTTTGGGTGTTCAAGGTGTTTGAATATCCGCGGTTGCAAAAGCTCATTCTTATGGCTGTGGTAATAGCCGGATGGGCATTGGTGTTGGATCAAATGAAACCGGCGCACTACGTCATCTTTGGATTGCTGGTGTGTGCAGCATTTTACTATGCCGGAAAAGTTTTTCCCTACACCATGCTGTGGCCTACCGAGATCAAACGGATCAAAGCGGCAGAAGGTATTTGCAGCCTGAAAATTTTTTCCGCAAATGTGCTGCAAACCAATACTGAGTACGACCGGATGCTGGCACAAATCAGGGAAACCGATCCGGACATTGTTTTTTTGCTGGAAACAGATGATGGATGGGAAAAAGCGATGCGGCCGTTACTAGAGAAATATACACATCACCTGCTGCAGCCGCAGAACAATACTTATGGGCTCTTGTTTTACACCCGCATAAAAATGATTTCGGGCACGATAAAACAGCGGGTGAAAGAAGACATTCCATCCATTGAAGCGGTGCTGAAAATGAGCAACGGGCAGGAGGTAAAAATATGGGGCCTGCACCCGGAGCCGCCGGTGCCTGGTGAAAATTTATATTCTACCGCAAAAGACAAAGAATTAATGAAGGTGGCGCTGCTTGCCCGTAAAGAGCCCTTGCCCAGCGTGGTATTCGGCGACCTGAACGACGTGGCGTGGAGCCATACCACCAAGCTGTTTCGCAAAACCAGCGGCCTGCTCGATCCCCGCATTGGACGTGGATTTTACTCAACTTTCAATGCACACCATTGGTGGATGCGCTTTCCGCTGGACTATATTTTTTGCTCGACAGATTTTGGCCTCGTCCGCATGAAGCGCATGCCCAAAAACGGCTCTGATCATTTTGCCACATTTGTACACCTGGCTTACCAGCCACGCCTAGAACCAGAGCAATCGGCACCGGAAGCCACGACGGAAAACATCAAAGAGGCAAAGGAAATGGCGACGCAGGAGGTGGTGGAGTAGAGAGAGACGGAAGACGGAAGTCCGAGGTCCGAAGACGAGAATATGATGTCGTAAAAAACATGTTTTCTGTTTACTCAATTATTTAGAAACAGAAAACATGCTGATACTGTTTTGGTTGAGCAACTCTAAAACAGTTCTTCGGACTGCGGTCGTCCGACTTCCGACTTACTTCAGAATCGTCCTGCTGATCACAATGCGCTGGACTTCGCTGGTGCCTTCATAGATCTGGGTGATCTTGGCATCACGCATCAGCCGCTCCACATGGTATTCTTTTACAAAGCCGTAACCACCGTGTATTTGCACGGCTTCGGTTGCGGTCCACATGGCCGTTTCTGATGCAAACACTTTCGCCATAGATGAAGCCAAAGTATAATCCTGTTTTTGGTCTTTTAACCAGGCCGCTTTAAGGCAAAGCATCCGGGCTGCTTCAATGCGGGTGGCCATATCGGCCAGCTTAAATGCAATGGCCTGGTGGTTCATGATCTCGGTGCCAAATGCCTTGCGGGTTTTGCTGTACGCCAGCGATAACTCGTAAGCGCCGGATGCAATACCCAAAGCTTGTGACGCAATACCGATACGGCCGCCAGCCAACGTTTTCATGGCAAACGAAAATCCAAAACCATCGGCGCCGATGCGGTTTTCTTTGGGCACTTTTACATCGTTGAACATGATGGTATGGGTGTCAGATGCACGGATGCCGAGTTTATTTTCCTTACCACCCACCACTACGCCGGGCCAGGATTTTTCTACGATCAACACATTAATTCCGTGTGAACCTTTCGACGGATCGGTCTGCGCAATCACAAGGTACACCGATGCAGTGCCACCATTGGTGATCCAGTTTTTGGTGCCGTTGAGCAGGTAATGATCGCTTTTGTCTTCGGCGGTGGTGCGTTGAGATGTGGCATCGGAACCGGCCTCGGGCTCGCTGAGCAAAAAAGCGCCCAGGTACAACTCGCCGTCTTTTTTGCCTTGTGCCAGAGGCGCCAGGTATTTTTGTTTTTGTTCTTCGGTGCCAAATGCTTCAATGCCGTAGCACACGAGGCTGTTGTTCACACTCATGCACACGCTAACCGAGGCATCTATCTTGCTGATTTCCTCCATGGCCAGCACATAGCTCACCGTGTCGAGGCCGGCGCCACCATATTCCTGCGGCACCATCATCCCCATAAAACCTAGATCAGCCAGCTTCGATATTTGTTCTTTGGGAAATTTTTGAAGTTCGTCGCGTTCAATAACGCCGGGCCGGCATTCGGTTTGGGCAAAATCCCGCGCCGCCTGCTGAATCATCAGGTGTTCTTCTGAGAGTTGAAAATGCATAAACAAGCAATGTTTCCACAAATATAACGGGTACGTACTGCCCGGCTTTCAATTTAGAAACCGTTGTATTTCCGCTTGAAAATGCTGAATGATTTTCGAAAAAAGAGCGGCGCTTTTGAATGGATAATATGTGGAAGCAGGCACTTTGGTTTCAGGGTAAATAGAAGTGAAAAGAATGGATTATTTGCTAGCGCAGCTTCGGTGGGTTTTCATCATTAAAATAAGCCCGTTTAAAAGCAAACTGGGTAACCCTCAAGTGCTACTTTCTGTATGGTAAAATAAACGCCCTACCCTGCCAATGTCTGCCCGGGAATACTAAAAAAATTAAATAACTCATAGCGTAAGTAACCACCTTGAATGTACGGGTCGGTGGCCATCAACATGGCGATGGCCTCGTGGTCGTTGGTGTTGAAAATGATGATGCCTCGCAGCTTTTGATGGGCTACCGGCCCATACACCGAAATGTTCCCCTGTTGTTCCAGCGTGAACAAATGCGCCAGGTGCGCCACTTGCAACTGGTTGGCAACAGCTTCATCTTCGGGCATGGCTTTGGCAGCCAGCAGGTGCAGCAAAGTGTACGGTTTACCAGTGGCTACTTTTTGCATCACTGCCTCGGCCGTTAAAGGTTGTTGGGTCATACCGTTTACTTTTGCACCAAAATAATACGGGTTGCATGGACCTCAAAATTATCCCGCATCTTTCTGAAGCGTACAACGAGATGTTGCAGCTCCGCATCAATGTTTTGCTGGAGCCCAGCGGCATTACGTCCACTTATATCCAGCCACATGCGGAAGCAACCGACATTCATATTGGTGCTTTTGAAGATGAAAAGATTATCGGATGTTGCGTGCTCACCGATCGCGGAAACGGGCAGGTGCAATTGAGGCAAATGGCTGTGGATCCCAATTTTCAAGGTAAAGGTCTGGGTGCTGCAATTGTACAATTTGCGGAAACAGTGGCCCGCGACAAAGGATTTTACACACTGTTTTTACATGCCCGCAACCCGGTGATGACTTTTTACGAAAAAAGCGGCTACACTGTGGCCGGCGACGAATTTTTAGAAGTGGGTATTGCGCACCACCGGATGGAGAAGGTTTTATAGACCAGTCCATTTGCTAAGCATTTTTTCAAAAAAGATGGTTGATCGAGCAAGCCTTTTACCGCTATCCACTATCTTTTGCTCATGCAGCAGGTTTATATCATCGGCATCGACATAGGCACGGGCAGTACCAAAGCGGTAGCGGTAGCAAAAAGCGGCGACGTGCTTGGTGACCACCAGGTTTTTTACCCCGAAAACGAAGGGCACTCGGTGCAAAACCCGGCTGTGGTTTGGGATGCATTTGTGGCTTGTATCAATAATGTGGTGGGCCACATGGGATACCCGCCGGACGCCATTGTTTTAAGCAGCGCCATGCACAGCATCATGGCGGTAGATAGCCAGGCTACACCCCTTTCGCCGCTCATTACCTGGGCCGATCCAAGGGCTTCCGATATTGCATCAAACCTGTATGCACAGCCTTTAGGTAAAGAACTTTACGAAGCTTGCGGCACGCCTATACATGCCCTTTCGCCGTTATGTAAAATTGTTTGGTGGCGCGAACATGACGCTGCCCTGTTCCAGTCTGCACATAAGTTTATCGGCATTAAAGAATGGATCTGGCACCGGCTGTTTGGTTTTTTTGAGATCGACTTTTCGCTGGGCGCCGCCACTGGTATGATGGAGTTAGCATCGTTTAGCTGGCACAGCCCGGCATTGGAATTCGCAAGTTCAGATACCGATCGACTGTCGCAATTGGTGCCCACCACTTTTCAGCGAAATGCGCTTACGCCACATGCAGCTTCGTTGCTCGATTTGCCAGCCAACATTCCGTTTTACATTGGCGCTTCGGATGGCTGCCTCGCCAACTTGGGAACCGGTGCCTTGCACCAGGGCATCGGCGCTACCACTGTTGGCACCAGTGGCGCGGTGCGGGTGGCGGCCACAAAACCTTGCCCGCAGTGGCCTGAGCAATTGTTTAACTATTATCTCGACGAAGGCTGGTGGATTACCGGGGGTGCCATCAACAACGGCGGCGCTGCTATTTCGTGGGCTGCGGATTTGTTGTTTGCAAACGGGATAGACGATGTGCCGTTCGATACCTTAAGCCATATTGAACCCGGTGCAAAAGGCCTGATGTTTCTGCCGTACCTAATGGGCGAACGGGCACCCATTTGGGACAGTGCCAGCAGTGCTGCATTTATTGGGCTGCAACAACATCATAACAAACAACACTTAATAAAAGCCGTGCTGGAAGGCGTTTGTTTTGCCCTGCGCTCGGTGCTGGAGCCGCTGGAAAAAGCAACTGGGCCGGTGCACAAGCTGCACCTGAGCGGTGGTTTTGCAAAATCGGAAACGGCCTTGCAGCTGTTTGCCGATTGCACCGGCAAAGAAGTAGTCCGGTTGCAAACAGCCGATGCTTCGGCGATGGGTGCTGCTTATCTTGGTTTTAAGGCTCTGGGTTGGGTGACCGATTTTGACCAACTACCACTACCGGTTGCGGATAGTCGCTTTTTACCCGATGGCCGAAGGCACCAATTGTACAACAGGCTTTTTTCCATTTACCAGGACCTGTACCCCGTACTACGCCAAACCATGCACCGGCTGCACCAGTTGCGGTGATGCTTAATCTTTTATTTGTAGCACCGCTTTCACCAGGTTGATCGATTCGGCCGGGCCCGTGTATTTGCCCCGTTCGTCGGAAAGTTTTACTACCGGTGTCCACTCCTCGCCTTCCGGGCAGGCCTCGGTCATTTTCATCACGATGTTCATCGGCTGCAAACCCACGTCGTTGGTGAGGTTGGTGCCAATGCCAAACGACATACCGATGCGGCCGCGACAGGCTTCGGTGATGCGGGCCACTTTTTCGTAGTTCAAGCCGTCGGAGAAGATGATGGTTTTGGTGCGTGGGTCGATGCCCAACTTTTGGTAATGCGCAATGGTTTGCTCGGCAAATGCCACTGGGTCGCCGCTGTCGTGGCGAACGCCGTCAAAAAGCTTCGCAAATTTTTTATCGAAAATCTCGAAGAATTCAGTTGTGGTAAACGTGTCGGAAAGGGCAATGCCCAGGTCGCCCCGAAATACTTCCACCCAGTTTTCCAGCGCCATCGTGTTGGCCATTTTAGCGCCAAATTTTGCCGCATGAAACATAAACCATTCATGCGCATGTGTGCCAATGGGTTTGGTACTATGCTTATGGGCCAGGTGTACATTCGATGTGCCCACAAAGGTGCTGCCGGCGTTTTGCATCATCGTTTTTACCACTAAATCCTGCACGGCATACGAATGCCTGCGGCGGGTGCCGAAATCAGCAATGGTCACCCCCAGTTCTCGGTATTGCGCCAGCTTGTTTTCCGCTGTTTGTACAACGACTTCGTCAGAAGCTTTCACACTGTTATTGAGCAGGTAAAAATTTTCTGAGATCAGGCACAGCAACGGCACTTCCCAAAGGATTGTGCGGTACCAATAGCCTTCTACCGTCACCGATACGTTGCTGCCATTTTGTTCAATATGAACTTCCGATGGATCATACCGGTAACCTTCCAGAAAATCGAGGTACACGGGATCCAGGTACGGACAAGCTTTTTGCAAAAATGCTTTCTCAGCGCGGCTTAGTTGCAAGCCCGCCATCGCATTTACCGAAGCCTGCAAAGCCTTATCGAAACCGTCCGGCATTTGGTGCTTGCCGCGGTTGATGAAGGTATAACGGGCACGGGCACGTGGAAACAATTTGACCACACCTTGCTGCATGGTAAACTTGTAAAAATCATTGTCAAGAATCGAAGGTAGTTGGGCGTGCTGCATGGTTAAATGTAATTGCAAATTCCACTCAGCGATCATATTCTTGTAGACTTTTATTTTCTCAATTGTACTAAAACAAACAGCCCCGCATCACTGCAGGGCTGTTCTATCAAACTAAATCCTCTTGAATCTTATAAATCCGGGTTCACTTATTTTACTTCCTCGTACTCAGCGTCGGTTACATTTTCTGCACCGCCACCACCGGGTTGTTGCTGTTGTCCTGCATCAGCACCGGGCTGTGCCCCACCAGCGTCCTGTGTAGCTTTGTACATATCTTCCGAAGCTGCGGTCCAAGCGGCATTCATAGCAGTTACTGCCGTATCAATGCGGCCCAGGTCCTGCGATTTGTGCGCTTCACGCAGGTCGTTCAATGCCGACTCGATCGGAGCTTTTTTATCAGCAGGAATTTTATCGCCGTATTCCTTCAATTGCTTTTCTGTCTGGAAGATCAGCGAATCTGCCTGGTTTACTTTTTCCACTCTTTCTTTCTCGGCTTTGTCGGTAGCTTCATTTGCTTTCGCTTCGGCCTTCATTTTTTCGATCTCGTCTTTGGTCAAACCAGAACCAGCTTCAATGCGGATCTTTTGTTCTTTACCAGTGCCTTTGTCTTTTGCCGTTACATGCAAAATACCGTTGGCATCAATATCGAAGATCACTTCGATCTGGGGTACACCACGCGGCGCCGGCGGAATGCCATCGAGGTTGAACATGCCCAGGCTCTTGTTTTGCGTAGCCATGGGGCGCTCACCCTGCAGCACATGAATTTGCACACCGGGCTGGTTATCGGAAGCCGTAGAGAAGGTTTCCGATTTGCGGGTAGGAATAGTTGTGTTCGACTCGATCAGGCGGGTCATTACACCACCCATGGTTTCGATACCCAGCGACAGCGGGGTAACGTCGAGCAGTAGTACGTCTTTAACCTCACCGGTCAAAACGGCACCCTGGATAGCAGCACCAATGGCTACGACCTCATCGGGGTTAACACCACGGTGCGGCTTTTTGCCAAAGAAGCGCTCTACAATTTCCTGCACTTTAGGAATGCGGGTAGAACCACCCACCAGGATCACTTCGTCGATTTGCGAAGTGCTGTACCCTGCATCTTTCAGTGCTTGTTCGCAAGGCTTCAGGCAACGCTCAAACAAGTTGTCGGCCAGGGCCTCAAATTTGGCGCGGGTCAGTTTTTTCACCAGGTGTTTGGGCACGCCATCCACTGCGGTGATATAAGGCAGGTTGATCTCTGTTTCGCTGGACGAAGACAGTTCCACCTTTGCTTTTTCAGACGCTTCTTTCAGGCGCTGCAGCGCCATCGGGTCTTTGCGCAGGTCCACGTTTTCTTCGCTGCGGAATTCCTCAGCCAGCCAGTCCATGATCACTTTATCAAAGTCATCACCACCAAGGTGGGTATCACCGTTGGTTGATTTTACTTCAAATACGCCATCACCCAGCTCGAGGATGGAAATATCGAATGTACCACCACCAAGGTCGAACACGGCAATATGGTGGTCTTTTCCGCCTTTATCCAGGCCATAGGCCAGGGCTGCAGCGGTAGGTTCGTTTACAATACGGCGCACATTGAGGCCGGCAATTTCACCGGCTTCTTTAGTAGCCTGGCGCTGGGCGTCGTTGAAATAAGCGGGCACGGTAATTACCGCGTCGGTTACTTCCTGGCCCAGGTAGTCTTCAGCCGTTTTTTTCATCTTTTGCAGCACCATCGCAGAAATTTCCTGCGGGGTGTACAGGCGGCCATCAATATCTATACGAACGGTATTATTATCGCCTTTGGCTACATTATAGCTCCAGTGGCTTTTCTCTTCAGTGATCTCGTCGAAACGACGGCCCATAAAGCGCTTCACACTCATAATGGTGTTGTGCGGGTTGGTGATGGCCTGGCGCTTGGCGGGGTCGCCCACTTTGCGTTCGCCATTTTTCAAAAAAGCCACCACCGAAGGCGTTGTGCGACGGCCTTCATCGTTGGCAATCACCACCGGCTCGTTTCCCTCCATTACTGCCACGCAACTGTTGGTAGTACCTAAGTCAATACCGATTATTTTTCCCATTGGTTGAAAGTTTAAAGTTCACTCCTATTTATCAATGACCGTGCCGCCGGAAGAAATGTGCAATTTTGACAGTTCGGGGCTAAATGGGTGAAAATGATGGCGTTGTTGGCATTAATCGGCACGGCCGTTTGTCAGTTTCGGCAGGCCGGATGGCAGAAAGCCCGGCCGGAGATTTGTTGCTATTAATAAAATGAACGGGATGGAACAGAACAAACCAATGGAAAAAGAAATGGAGATCAAACTGCGGCTTACGGCAGCGCCGGCCTTACAATTTAATAAGCCGGAAGGGCTGGCCAGCACCGGCGGTAGCGATGGATTTTACCTGCAGGCCACCGCTTCCCTGCCCTATTTGTTGATGAATAAAATATTCAAAGCAGCCGTTGTGGGCAAACGCTTTGACCTTTCCGAAGGCCTTATCAGCACGCATATAATTATTGAAAAAGGTATGGTGGAAGCAGACAGTGCGGGCAACCTGCTGATACAGGCGCATTTTGGCGGATCGTTTTACGGAAGCATTTATATAAAAGGAAAGCCGCAGTACGATGCGGTGTTGCGGGCCGTTCGCCTCGCCGATCTGACTTATGACATTCAATCCACTAGTTTGCTCCTACGATTGAGCAAATCGCTTTTGGCCAACAAAATTGGTGAAGAGTTGATGAAGCGGTCCGTTTTTCCGCTGCAGCCATATTTTGAAAAAGCTGCCGCAACAATCAATTCATCTTTGGAAAAACAATGGTCGCCCACCATTAGGAGTACCGGGAAAGTGCAGGAAGTGTTGGTGCAATCTGTCAGTGCGGGAAAAGAAGCACTGGTGGTGGAAATGGCTTGCACTGGAAATGTAGTAGTGGAAATAAACTTATAAAAGCCTCAGCTTTCAATCAGCACTTCGTCTTTGGCCAGCGTGATCTTTTTTGTTTTAAAAGAAAAATGCCGCTGCGACAGGTAGCTGAACAGGACCACAAAGACGGTGGTCAAAATCATGGAAGGTGTAGGATACCAGCCAAAGCCTTCCACAAATAATTTGAGCAGCACATAGTTAAGCACAATACAACCCAAAGCCACGATGAAGTAGCGAATGAACTGCACCCGGCGCCGCAGGTAAGAGCCCGCAAACACCACGTACATACTCATGTAAAAGCCCAACACAAACGTGACCGGAAACGCCAGCAAAAACGCTGCAATGTGCGGTGAAATAGCAATGGGCCCAATGTGCAGCACCGACTTGTTGAGCACAAAATTGTAAATAACGAAATACAGGAAAATGTTTAGCGTGGTATTGCCGCCGCCGCAGGCCGCGTAGCGGTACGTTTGCAAAGGCATGATGCGCCGGAAAATGGGATAGAAAAAATCTACCACGTCTAAAATAAGGGAACGTAAAAAATGGTGCATCCTGCGCATCGGTTTGCGAAGGTAATTGCTAAAAATAAAAGCGGCAGCAGTTTTTCGTTAAGGGTGCCCAAATTCTTGCCGCCTGCCGCTGGCCTCATTTTCCTTAATTTGCGCCGCAAAGAAAAGAACGAGCATGACCATAGTAAGCAGGATCAAAGAAGCAACCGCGGCCGCCATCGAAGCCAGTTTTGGACACCAGGTGCAGGCCACCGATGTGTTGGTAAACGAAACCAAACCCGAGTTTGAAGGCGATTATACCGTGGTGCTTTTTGCTTATGTAAAAATATTAAAAGCGGCACCGGATGCGCTGGGCCAAACGCTGGGTCAGTACCTGGTGGCAAACAATCCCGAACTGTTTACTGGCTTCAACGTCATCAAAGGCTTTTTAAACCTTTCCATTTCCGACCAGGTTTTTCTCGATCATTTAGGAGGCCAATACACCACTATGCCGAGCCTGGCTTCCGGCAAGGGCGAGAAAATAATGGTGGAATATTCATCGCCCAACACCAACAAACCGCTGCACCTGGGCCACCTGCGCAATATATTTTTGGGTTGGAGCATCGCTGAAATTTCGAAAGCACTGGGCAACGAGGTGATGAAAACCTGTATCGTCAATGACCGCGGCATCCACATCTGCAAAAGCATGATTGCATGGGAACAGTTTGCCAACGGCGCCACACCGGAAAGCACCGGCGCTAAAGGCGACCATTTTGTGGGCGACTACTATGTAAAATTTTCCGACGCATTAAAAGCGCAAACCAAGGAACTGGAAGCTACCGGCTTGCCGAAAGACGAAGCCGAACGCAAGTCGCCGCTGATGCAGCAAACGCAGCAAATGCTGGTGGATTGGGAAGCTGGCAAACCCGAAGTGATGGAACTGTGGCAGCGCATGAACAGCTGGGTGTACGCCGGTTTTGACGAAACATACAAACGCATCGGTGCTGATTTTGACAAGGTTTATTACGAAAGCCAGACCTACCTCCTGGGCCGCCAGTTTGTGGAGCAAGGCCTCGAGTCGGGAGTGTTTTACCGCAAGGACGATGGCAGTGTGTGGATTGACCTGACCTCAGAAGGATTGGATGAAAAATTGGTGCTGCGCAAAGATGGCACCTCGGTGTACATCACGCAAGACATGGGCCTGGCGCAACAGAAATACGACGAGTTTGCATACGACCAAAGCATTTACGTGATTGCCGACGAGCAGAACTACCACATGAAAGTGCTGCAGCTGATCTTAAAGAAGATGGGCAAGCCATATGCCGATGGTATTTTTCACCTCAGCTACGGCATGGTGGAGCTGCCTTCGGGCCGCATGAAAAGCCGCGAAGGCACCGTGGTAGATGCCGATGACCTGGTGGCGGAAATGGTGGCCATTGCGGCAAAGCACACGCATGAAAGTGGCAAAGTGCAGGACTTTACCGAAGCGGAGCTGGCAGAACTTTATCATACCATCGGATTGGGCGCACTGAAGTTTTTCCTGCTACGCGTTGATCCAAAAAAGAAAATGATTTTCAACCCCGAAGAGTCGATCGATTTTCATGGCTTCACCGGTCCTTTTATCCAGTACACGCATGCTCGGATCAAGTCCATTCTACGCCGGCAGCCGGTAGACGAAAGCGCACAGGTAACGTTCAATGGCTTGGAAAAACTGGAAAAGAACTTGCTGGTTTTACTAGAGCAATATCCAACCGTGGTAGCCCAGGCTGCAGCCGAGCACAATCCATCGGTGATTGCGCTATATGCATTTAATGTGGCCAAAACCTACAACACTTTTTACACCGAACATTCGGTGCTCAATGCGGAAAGCGACGAGAAAAAACAATTGCGTTTGCGCTTGTGCCAGCTAACAGCCAATACGATTAAATCTGCTATGGGCTTGCTGGGCATTCGGGTGCCGGAAAGGATGTAAGGCCTTTACAACAGCAGTAAGATTTAATGCTTTGATATTGGAAGGTTCCATCTTTTTAAAAGGATGGAACCTTTTTTATGTAGCCGGCATTAGCAATTCTATTGAGCTTCTGTTGCGTCGCACACTTGTACGTTTTGTATTTCTATTATGCTTTATCGATGTACCTGTAGCAAACTTTCGCCTTTAGCCATGACAACTCCAAATTTTAAAGAAGCATCCTGATAGCAAGCTGGTCTAAAAATATTTGTACAACAGTCACATATTATTTCACACGCAAAACAAAACCCCGGTTTAACCGGGCTTTTGCACAAACGAACAGTAAAGTTTATCGAAGATCAACCACTTCTACGCCGGGATACTTGGCTTTGTCAAAAACAAAAGCTGCATCAGTAACAGTCGCGTTGGGGTTGAGCGAATTGATGGTGTAGCTGTAGCGGTTGCCGCTTTTTTCCAAAAACCGGGCGCTGTAGATTGTTTTAGTGGCCTTGTCAATCAGCACATATACTTTATGAAATGGCTTTGTTTTATCGGTCGGTGTGAGTTCCACTTCCTGCACGGTTTTACCAGCCACCTTTTTTTCGCCGTTTAATTTGTAAAAGAAATCACGGTCGTAAAAATTGGTGAATAGCCGTTGTGGCGTCATCGCGGTACCATTCAGGTCCACACCACTTACCGTCACTTCATTCGCATTTTTGTCATAGTTCCAGGATGTGCGGCCGTCGGAAAATATTTCCATTCCGCCCATATTTACTTTGTACTTGTTGCCCTTCATATTAACTGTGCCTTTGCGGCTGCTGAGCACTTTGCCTTGCGCATTTTCCACCTGGTAAATAAAAGTTGCCTGCGGCGCCTTAAAGGTGCGGAACTTGGCACTTACTGCATCGAGCACCTTTTTTGCGTCCGGGTCGTTCCTGGTTTCCCTGCTATTGGTTTGCGCCCCGCTGCTCAAAAATCCAACAAGCAAGGCCATCAAAACGTACATTTTTTTCATTGGTAAGTAATATTATTTGGGTGGTACAATCAATCCAATACAAGGAATTAAGGTAATGCACCCAGTGGTTTTAAAAATGCCGGCGTTAAAGATAGCCGTTCAATACCAGCTATATTTCAAGTTATGTACCGTAATTGATGGCTACCCGCCTTCTTAACGGCATTCTAACCAAAGTTTTCTAAAAATTCTTCCAGTTCGTGCTCGGTTTTGTACAGCACTTCGCGGGCTTTACTGCCCAGATTCGGGCCCACCACACCGGCTTGCTCCAATTGGTCCATCAGGCGACCGGCACGGTTGTAACCCAGCTTCATCCGGCGCTGGATCAACGAGGTGGAACCAACCTGGTTTTGCACGATCAGGCGGGCTGCATCGGCAAACAGCGGATCGCGGTCGCCGGCATCCAGGTCACCACCTTTTTCGATTTCTTTTTCATCGGTGTATTCAGGTAGTTGAAATGCCTGCGAGTAGCCGCGCTGTTTGCCAATATATTCCACAATACGCTCCACTTCCGGAGTGTCCACAAAGGCGCATTGCAGGCGCACAATTTCGCCGTTGTAAGAAATCAGCATGTCGCCCTTACCAATAAGTTGCTCGGCACCGCCGGCATCCAAAATGGTACGGGAGTCGATTTTTGAAGAAACCTTAAACGCGATCCGTGCCGGGAAGTTGGCTTTGATGGTACCGGTAATGATGTTTACCGAAGGGCGCTGTGTGGCAATGATCAGGTGAATACCCACGGCACGGGCCAGCTGTGCGAGGCGGGCAATGGGCATTTCCACTTCCTTGCCGGCAGTCATAATCAGGTCGGCAAATTCGTCCACCACCAGCACAATAAATGGCAGGTACTGGTGACCCTTTTGCGGGTTCAGGCGGCGTTTGGTAAACTTCTCGTTGTACTCTTTAATGTTGCGGGCACCCGCTTCTTTCAACAGGTCGTAGCGGTTGTCCATCTCAATACACAGGGCATTGAGGGTGTTGATCACTTTTTTAGTGTCGGTGATGATCGCTTCGTCTTCGTTGGGCAGCTTGGCCAGGAAGTGCTTTTCAATCAACCGGTATACACTCAGTTCCACTTTCTTTGGATCGATCAGCACAAACTTAAGTTGTGACGGGTGTTTTTTATACAGCAGCGAAACGAGGATCGCATTCAGGCCCACCGATTTACCCTGGCCGGTGGCGCCTGCCATCAGCAAGTGCGGCATGGTGGCCAAGTCTACAATGAAGTTTTCGTTGTCAATTTTTTTACCCACGGCAATGGGAAGGCTGTAGGCGTTGTGCTGGAATTTTTCCGAAGAAAGCAAGGTACGCATGCTCACTACGGTCTTTTTTACATTGGGCACTTCAATACCAATGGTGCCCTTGCCGGGGATGGGTGCAATGATGCGGATGCCCAGCGCCGCAAGGCTCAGCGCAATATCATCTTCCAGGTTTTTGATCCGCGAAATGCGTACGCCGGCAGCCGGCACAATTTCATACAGCGTAACCGTGGGGCCCACCGTGGCACTGATCTTCTGAATGTCAATCGCGTAGTTCTTCAGCGTGCTGAGGATCTGGTTTTTATTGGCTTCCAGTTCGGCCGCGTCCTGCACAATGCGTTCGGAGCCGTGAGCCTCCAGCAGGTCCACCACCGGGTATTTATAATCCCGCAGGTCGAGTGTGGGCTCGTATGGTGGCAGGTCGCTGTATTCTTTGTCCTCTTCTGCTTTTTCTTCGCTTTCTTCCTGCGGCGTATTTATTTCCAGAGCAATCTGCGGCAGGTTTGCAGGCGCAGCCGGCGGCAATACCGGTTCCGGGATGATTTCCGGCTCGGGATCAGGCGTGTTGATCACCAACTGCGGCAGCGGCTGCTCTTTTTTCTTCGGCATGATCACCACCGGGGCGGCAGCTGCACGTTGCGGCACCACCTCGGGCTCGATGTCGAATGCAGCGGCTTCTGACTCATGGGTTAGTTCTTCAACAACTGCCTCTTCCACCGGGTCGGAAATGGGTAACGCAAATGGCTCGTCTTCCTTTTCAATCACCGAAAAAGAAACTCCGGACGTTTCTTCTTTTGGCAGGTTGAGGATCAGGGGCACATCGCCCTTCATGGCGTTGGGTTTTGCCTCATGATGTTGTTGCACCACTTCCGGTTGCTTTGTTTCCGCAATAATGCGGGTAGGCCTTGAAATAGGCTGCTGTACCGCAACTGCCGGAGTTGCAGGCTCCGGTTCTTCTTCCTCTTCTTCCCATTCTTCGACGGTCTCTTTGGGCTTTCGTTCCGGTATTTTGAAGGTTGGATTAAATTGCCAGATCAGGTAACTCGAAGCCACCACCAGCAACAACACCGAAGTGCCCACCGAGCCCATAAATGAGCCGAGCCAATTAGCGATCATATCACCCACGCGGCCACCAAACGGAAATGCCGCTGCGCCAAAAAGGAAAGAAAAACAAACCGAAGCAATGACAAGGCCGATGGTTACATAACGAAGGTTGCGCCAGAGCGAAAAAACTTTGCGTGTGGTAACCAGGTTGATGCCAAGTACAAAAAAGAAGGTGCAAAAAAGCAGGGCTGCAATGCCAAATCCTTTGAAAATAAACAGGTGTGCTGTCCAGGCACCGAGGCGCCCCAGCAGGTTGGCCACCACCAGTTCGTCGTTGAACAAAAAGCTGCTCCCCGACATGAGCTTGTCCTGGTCTTCTTTCCAGGTAAAAAAATAGGAAACAAAAGCAATGAACAGAAATATGGAAACAAGCAGCGACACCGTGCCCAGGATCTTCCAGGTACGTTCGTCTTTCGCCAACTTTTTCAGGTCAACGGATTCTTCCCGGTCTTTCTTGAATTTTTGGGGAACCGGCGCCTTTTCCTTCACTACCGGCTGCTCCTTTGGCTGGGGAGCAGCGGGCTTCTTCAGCCTGTTAGCCATGTGCGCAAAGATAAGGTTCAGGGGGGTGTTTGCCGCTACTTACATGGGGTAAGCTTTGGGTTTTAGGGGTAAAATTTGCCGCCGCTTGTTGGATACAATAAGCGCATTGCAACACCCGTTAATAGAGGTTCCGCCAAATTTTTTACGCCATTTTTTTGGCGATGGCAAGCGCCAGCAAAATCCATCCGGCGATAAAAAACAGCCCGCCAATTGGGGTAATGATGCCGATGCCACCCAGGCCGGCTTTTTGCGCAGCTTTGAGTGCCACCAGTGCATACAAGCTGCCCGAAAAAAGCAAAGTGCCAATCAGGAACGACCAGCCTGCGCCATTCAATTGGCCGGCAGCGCCCACCCTATCTGCGAGCAAACCCACAATCAGCAATGCAAAGGCATGGTACATCTGGTATTGTACGCCTGTCTGAAAAGTGGCTACGGTTTCGGGTGCCACCAGTTTTTTCAATCCATGTGCGCCAAAAGCGCCCAATGCTACGCCCAGTCCCGCCAACACGCTACCCGCCAGCAACCATAATTTTCCCGTCATTACAACCTGTTTTCTTCGTGAAAGATTTTATCTAAAAAAGTATCAAGGCTCAATTCGTGCTCAAAAATAACTTCGGAAGCTTGCTGGTAAAAAATTTTCCGGTCGCCCAGCTTTTTGATGATGTAGGCCCGCAATTGTTCGCTGTCCAGGTCTTTTACCAATGGGCGCTGGGCCTGTTCGGATGAAATGCGCTGGTGCAGACTGTCGATGGAACTGTTGATCCAGATGGTGGTGCCCATCTTGTTCATGTAATCTATGTTGTTGAAAAAGCAGGGCGTGCCGCCGCCGGTGGACATCACAAAACTTTCGTGGGTTTCCGAAAGCAGCATCAACGTTTCCTGTTCTTTTTGGCGGAAATACTCCTCTCCTTCCTGTGCAAATATTTCGGTAACGGGCCGCCCTTCGGCCTGTTCTATTTGTTCGTCGAGGTCAAATTTGGGCAGCTCCAGTTTCTGGCCCAATTGCCGGCCCCAGTATGTTTTACCGGAGCCCATAAACCCGATCAGATAAATTCTCATGGTGGTGCTTTTGTTTCAGGTACGATGGGCAGGATTACCCGGATTTAAATAAAAGCTTTTTCCGGTAAAAATTATAATGGCTTGAAAATTTAACGCGGTGGTGTGCATAATAACATGATGGATTTGTAACAACATATTTATCCAAATGCATTAATCCCCGTTACATCCATGCCGGTGATCAGCAGGTGAATGTCGTGGGTGCCTTCGTATGTAATGACGCTTTCCAAATTCATCATGTGCCGCATGATCGAATATTCGCCGGTGATGCCCATGCCGCCCAGCATTTGCCGCGCCTGCCGCGCAATATTGGTGGCCACTTCGCAACTGTTTCGTTTGGCCATCGACACCTGTTGCGGCGTAGCCCGGCCTTCATTCATCAGCACGCCGAGCCGCCAGTTGAGCAACTGTCCTTTGGTGATCTCGGTGATCATTTCCGCCAGCTTTTTTTGCTGCAATTGAAAAGCACCGATGGGTTTGCCAAATTGTTCGCGTTCCGTGCTGTAGCGCAATGCCGTATCGTAGCAATCCATGGCTGCGCCCAATGCTCCCCAGGCGATGCCGTAGCGGGCTTTGGTAAGGCAACTCAATGGTCCTTTCAAACCTTTTACGCCGGGCAAAATATTTTCTTTGGGCACCCGCACATTATCGAAAACCAGTTCGCCGGTAGCCGATGCACGTAGGCTCCATTTGCCATGCGTGGTAGGCGTGGTAAAACCTTCCATGCCCCGCTCTACAATCAGCCCGCGAACATCGCCGGCTTCGTCTTTAGCCCACACCACTGCCACCTGTGCAAACGGCGCATTGGATATCCAAAGTTTGGCGCCATTCAGCACCACGTCATCGCCGGCGTCTTTAATATTGGTGATCATGCCTGCCGGGTTGGAGCCATGATCCGGTTCGGTCAAACCAAAGCATCCAAGCCATTCGCCGGAGGCCAGTTTGGGTAAATATTTTTGTTTTTGTTCTTCGCTGCCATAAGCATGAATGGGAAACATGACCAGTGAGCCTTGCACCGATGCGGTAGACCGCACTCCGCTATCGCCACGTTCCAGTTCCTGCATCATCAAACCATAGGAAATATAATCGAGGCCGCCGCCGCCATATTCGGCAGGAATGGTGGGACCAAAACAACCGAGTTCGCCCAGCTGCGGCACAATCTGTTCAGGAAATTCGGCCCGCTGCGCAAAGTCTTCAATAATGGGTGAAATTTCTTTTTTTACATAACTCCGCACTGTTTCCCGAATGAGTTTCTGTTCATCCGTGAGCAAATCATCTACAAGAAAATAATCCGGCGATTGAAATTGGTCGGTGGCCATATTGTTTGCACTTTTTCGTACAGGCAAGATAGGTAATTCGGGCTTGCGTAAGCCATCCGCAAATCTGCCTGGCAGGGTTTAACTTTTACCGAAAGCTAGATGCAATTCAACGGCGCAGTTCCCGTGCTGATCATTTTTAAGCTGAACTATAAAAGGAAAATATTATTTTGAAAAACTAAAGCTGCCATAATGATCCGAATTATGATGTTGTCCGCCGTTTTGCTGGCGGTATTTTGTTATGCCGCCGACCAACTTGCTGCAAAAGAATACTTGCCGCCACTGGCCAGTACAAACGAACCCGCGGCAATGAAACAATACTGGCTGGTATTATTGAAACGGGGCACCAACCGAACGCAAGACAGTGCCGCCGCTGCAAAGATCCAGGAAGCACATATGCGCAACATCAACAGCATGGCGCAGCGCGGTGCGCTGGTGATGGCCGGGCCCATTGGCCCCGACGACGACCTGCGCGGCATTTTTATCATCGATGCGCCTGATTCGGCAACGGTCTCACAAATGGTGCAACAAGATTCGGCGGTAATTACCGGCCGGCTTCGGATGGAAATTTATCCATGGTGGACCGAGAAAGGCGTATATACATTTAAATAAAACAGGCAGCGCTTTTTTATAAGCGCTTTCTTTTTCTTTAAGCAAATGGCTTCAAGAACATCTTTCGCTTGAATTAGATAAACCCACATTCATTTCTTACTGCCCTTCTTCGCTACTATCGGTTTCGTCGTTTTGATTATTGAAATCATTTAAAATACGGTTGGCAGTAGAATCGCCTTCGGTGGCTGCTTGCACCAGCAGGCGTGTGCCCCGCACCACGTTGCGTTCAAACGTGCAGCGCTGGTAGTTGCTCATGCGTAGTACATCCTTATTTTGACCGAACAAGTATAAAAAACCAAGCGTTCGTTTTGCCGGTGTATAATCGTTTTCAGCAGCACGTCGTACCAAGTCAAAACCTTCATCACAGTTCAATTGTTCGTGTTCCGATTTGAGTGCCCGGTTGCCCCATTCGTACATAGCTTCGGGCACATCCTGCTCCGCCAGTTTTCGGTAAATAGCAAATGCCGCATCCTTGTTGTTGGTATTGATGAATGCCTTTGCTTCCTGCAATTGCTGGTTGATCTCAATCTTTGTCAGCGGCCGTTGTTGCTCCGCCTGCTGCTGCAGCCATTCCGAAAGTGGCATCAGGTCTTCCCGCAACAACCATCCCTTAGACGTTTGGTTGCGGTTGTTGGTAAACTCCACATAGATGAAGCCATTTTTTTCTTCCAGTCCCTTAATGATTTCTTCCGATGGGATCATGTATGCACCGCGGCGTGTAGCCTGGTCGGCGTCGTTATGAAAATATGCCCGCTCAGATACTACTTTATATTCGCCAATAACGCGGCGGGGTTCGGGTGCCGGCTCCGAAACTTTTTTTGCAGGCCGTTCCCGTTCGGTTGTTGGCTCGTTATTGCCAAACAGATTATTGCCCGCCAGGTACAGCAATGCGGCACCGAGAAACACAGCCACTAATATCATGGGCAGCTTCATGCCGGAGGAACGTTTACCCACTGGCGCAGCCGGCATCACCGTTGGCGGCGCTGCATAGGCAGGTTGTCGTTCCCGCTGTTCGGCCAATTCACGGTCTTTGCGGGTAAGTGCCACCCGCAGGTTTACCAATTCCGATTCTTTTGCCGCAGCCAGTTCCCGTTGTTGCTGCAGTGTTTTTTGCAAAATGGCCATTTTAGCCTTCAGCCGCTCATTTTCCAGTGCAGCAAAAGGATCCTTTTGTGCCGCAACGGTGGCAGCTTTTTGCGTGGATTGCACCATGTGCTGCGCCACAAAATCGTGCAGCTCCAGCCCCGATGCAAACCGGTCTTCCGGTCTTTTTTGCAGGCATTGTTCTACCAAATGCAGCAGCCACGAAGGCACTGCCATTTCCCGCGCCTGTTTTTCACTACTCCAGTTTTGGGGCAAAGCGTCTTGGCGCAGCTGCATCGGGTCGGGTGGCGGCGTTTCCATATGCTGCAGCCGGACTTCATTGCGGGCACTTTCGGTGCCGCCGGTTAAGGGAAACGGAACCCGCCCTGCAATGAGTTCATACAGGATGATGCCGAATGAATAGATATCGGTTTGCGGGAGCATACGGCCTTCGTTCTGCTCCGGCGCCATAAACTCGATGGCACCGGCATGGCGCAAACTGGTACGCCTTTGTTCGTCACTCATTATGGCCAGGCCAAAATCAAGCAGCACGTAATTGCCGGTATGTATGTTGAATTTTACATTGTTGCTTTTGATGTCGCCATGCCTGATGTCGAGGCGATGGCAATGCGCCAATGCATTCGAAAGGTGGTCGGCCACCTTCATGATTTCTTTGATGGAAAAAACCGGGTCGTGCGGCGGGTGCAACAATTCTTCGAGGTCGGGGCCTTCGATGAATTCCATTTCGATAAAAGGTAGCGAACCGCTTTCGGTAATACCCGAACTCAGGAATTTCACCACGTTGGGATTGGGCTGTGCATTGGCCCGTTTCAGTTTCGCCACTTCGTTCTGAAAGTCGCGGTAATGACGGTCTTCCTCCGATTCGGTATGAATGGGTGTGGGCAATAATTTCACAGCGGTGATAATTGGCCCAATACGCCGCGCCTTGTACACCGATCCCTGGCCGCCCGTTTTCAGGGCGCCCATATTTTCGAGCCCTTCCGTTATGGTAAATACTTTTGACATTTATTCTTTTTTCCCTGGCAGCTACAAGCAATGATGTTCTTCCATGTAGCTAAAAAATTGCTCAGGGTGTTATTCCAAATTCTAATAACGCAGAATCGCCCAAAATAATTTGATCGCCGTGCTGGAGCGTGTAGCCAATTTGGGTGCTTTGCAACTTGACGGCCTCGCCGCCTCTTGGTCGCACTTTTACTTTGTTGCGTGGCGGCACACCGCCTTCATCGGCGTACAACATAAATACACCGGCTTCGCCATCCCACTCCACATGCGCATGTTGGCGGCTCACAAAACGGTTGCTTTCGTGCTGGCTGGTGGCCGGAAAGGCCACCCAGTTTTCGCGGTAAAATCCGTCGCCGGCCTGCACCTTTTTGTCGCGGCCAATATTGATGCGACCGCTATCAGAATCAAACTGGTACAACTCCTGCTCGGCCTCGCCGTGCAACACTTTAATGAATGCTTTTGCACTCAATACCTGCGCGGGTTTGCGGCTGCCGCTGCGCACCAGCAATGCCGCAGCAAAGTTGGCAGCAACCACCGCATCGGGCGGAACATTTTCAGAAAAATATACCTCGAACTGCCAGTCGGCGGGCAGGTCAATCGCATAATCATCGGCAATGCGCTGCACTTCTTCTTTCAGCCTGGCTTCCTCCGATTTGTATGCTGCGGCTTCGTACAATTCCTTTTCCTCGTCGGCCGGATTAATGTACAAATGCAAAAAACGAATGTTGCCCCCTTCACCTCCCTCCCATTGCTGCAACTGTTCTTTGATGAACCGCAGTAAATGGTCGCGGATGGATTTAACGTCAGGCGGCATGTTATTGTTTTCTTTTTTAAACAGCGAAAACATAGCGGTAGATTGATGATTTAAAATGGTTGTTTCAATGAATGCGGATGTAGCGCTATTTGTCAAAACCCTTGATGTAGCCCATGCGCAACAAGTGCGGAATTACATCGGTACCCGCTAACTGAACGGCGATGCTGCTGCCCCTGGTATCTTCGATGCGGATGCAGGTGGCGATATGGCCGCCGCCAGACGCTTTCGGCGCAAAGAATACATACCATCCGTCGTTGATGCGCTTACCGCGAATGATGCGTTCCGGAGTGCCGGTTTTGCCCGCAACAGCAATGCCCAAGCGTCCTACTTTTGAGGCGCTTTGTTGTTTCATAAACTGTGTGAGCAGTGCGGTATGCTGCGCATCTTTTGCCAAAACAATGCTATCCTTTACCCCCACCAGCGAATCGGCAATTTGCAGCACATAGCGGTTGTCCATTAAAATACCACCGTTGGCAATGCCTGCAGCCAGCCGCGCCACCGAGGCCGGTGTGCCCACCAGTTCGCCTTGTCCCCAGGCCATGCCCGAAATGCCCAAACCTCTTGTTGCCCTGATGTTGTTAGGGTCGTATCTTCTTTTGCTGCGGAACTCGGTATCACGCCAGAGGTTGCGCCATTCGGCTGCTCTAAACGCGTTGCCGCCATCGAAGCTATAATAATATCCGCCCACGCCCCGCAAAAACATACCGGTTTGGATGTAGAGCGTTGCCATTTCTTCGTGCAGGTTCTCCTCGTTTGCCAGCTTAATAAAATATGGGTTGTTCGATTTTACAATAGCCCGCTGCAGGTTGATGGAACCCGCTTCATCAGGTTCATCGCCGCGGGTACGCACCAAGTCGTTGGGCGAAATGCGGAACGTCTTAGTGGCAGCTGCATCGCCCAGTTTATTAAATGCAGCCAACGCGGTCAATAATTTTACCGTAGAACCAGGCTGTGTGGCATGGGTAAAACCAGGATCCATCGTACTGACCCACTGGCCGAATTTTGCAATTTCCCGTTGCGGCAGCGTCAGCAAATCCCAGTTATCAACCGGTGGCAGCGGGTACATTGAGGAGGCCAGCACATCACCATTTGATGCGTCCATCACCACTACCGAAACCCTGCTTTTGCGCACCGCCTCGTTTGCCTGCAGCGATTGCTGGATGCTCATTTGCAGCGCCGCATCCAGTGTCAGGCGCATATCGCGGTTGCTTTGTTTAGCCGAATCAACCAATTCGCTATTGACCCCGGCGAGCAATAAGGGCGAAATGGCCCGGTAGTCTTTCCGCGCCACCATCATTTCGCGGGTGGTTTGCGGCAAAAATCGGTCTTCGCGATAGCGGCTGGCCACCACTTCCACACCCGATGTGGGAATAGGAAAACCCCGCAGTTCTGCAGCATGCTGGTATTCGGCAAAATAGCCATTGTTGCCGCCGGTAAAAACGCCGGTGTTGGCATCGCCGGTCCAGAAAAACATCTGTTCGCCAAACGGGTAATAACGTTGCAGCCGTTTGTGCGACAGGGCTTCCAACAGGTGTGTTTGCAAACCTGCTTTTAGCAATGTGTCCCTGTTCTGCACGATGGCTTCCGGTTTGCTTGTTGCCAGCAGCAGGTTGTTGCGGTCGTACAGGTTGCCTGCTTGCAGTCGGTTCATTAATATTTCAATCCGCGGGTTGTAGCTGTACATGCGGGCACCGCTGCGTTCGGCTACCAGTGCGGGTTCTACAACCCAGCGTTTGTTGTTGAACAGGTATCGCGATACGTTGGCACCCAACAGTGCAATGCCAATAAATGCTGCCACCAATGCGGGCATCAGGTTGCGGTCCTGCTGTTTTTTTATATACCCCATTTGCACCGGCGAGCCCTGCACCATCGACACCGACAGCAGGAACCCTGCAGCCAGCATATTGATGATGAGCGAAGAGCCACCATAACTCACAAATGGAAGTGCCACACCCGACAGCGGCAGGGCACCAGTGGAGCCACCGGCGATCAACACAAATTGTACAAATGTGCTGATGCCGATGCCGGCGCTCAGGTAAAAAAGAAATGGCCTGCCTGTTTGCCTACCAATAACAATGGCCCGGTGCAGCAGGATGACAAACAGCAAAAAAATGGTGATGATGCCGGCCCAGCCAAACTCTTCGCCAAACGCAGGCAGGATCATATCGGTATGGGCTTCGGGGATTGTTTTGGCGAAACCTTCGCCGATGCCCTGCCCCTGGATGCCGCCGCTCGACATGGCCCAGATGCCATTGGCTACCTGGTCGCCGCCAAACACTTCGTTGTTCCATGCATTTTCCCAAATGGCCTTTCTGTCGGACAGCCGCTGGATGGGACCGGGAAAAAGGCGGTCTAAAAATGGCACTTCATCGAGCAATAAAAATCCTGCGATAACGGTCAGCGCCATAATAGCCGATTCGCTGAGCTGCTTGCGGATAAACAAGAAAGACAGTGCCAATAGCGCTGCCGTGATGCCCGTTGCCAGCCACACATTTTTCACCAGCCATACCAGTAATGCATAGCCGATAATGGAAGCGATCATGTAGCCAAAATCGCCGCGGGAAAATGAAAATAAAATAATGAAGGTGAAACATACCACCATTGCCGGACCTAGATCGCCCAGCATCAGGAACAGGAAAATGGCAGCCAAAATAGTGGCAAGCGCCAGATAGAAAAAGCGCCACCTTTTTTGCGCCGTAGCATAGCCTGAAATAAATGCTTCGTTGGCGGTGAAAAACCCCGCCAGGAAAAACAAGAGCAGAAAACGCACCAGCTCGCTGGGTTGAAAGCCAAACAGGTTTACTTTTACGCCACTGCCCTCGGGGCCGGAGCCAAAAATAATGGTGAGCAACAGCAAACCCACGGCTGCTGCAGCCCAGGGCCAGCCCGTTGCGGCGGATGGCTGATCTTTAAAATAAAATAACCTGTATAAACCGGAGTCCGTCGTGAATTTCCGCAGGTCGAACAGGAGCAGGATAAAAATGCCGGCCATGCCGATGCCGAAAAACAGCAGCATGTCTTTTGCCAAAAACCGGTCGCGCAGCGGATCCTGCAGGCTTAATAGGGTTAAGAATGAGAATCCGGTGAGCAGGAAAATTGCGGGCACGATGAGTTGGTCAACACGCGGCAGTTTAACTGATAAGAAAACATGCAGCAACCAAAAAGATGCAAAGAAGACGGCCGCCAAAATCCAATACCATTGGTTTACCTCATCGGGCATGCGCACAATTAAGGCACCTTCTTTTTTTAAATTGTTGAAGTCGCGGGTGGCCAGCAACCGAATGGTATGGGGTTGTTGTATAAAAGAAAAAGACTCCTTTCCATCCAACGCCTCTACTCCTTTTGACGCACCAAACTGGAAACCCGGTTGTAACGGCAATACGGCAAATGACCGCTCCTCGGGCAGGCCTTCAAACTGCACTTCACCGTCGGCATTGGTGCGTGCATACGACACAAGTCCTTGTAATTGTTTGGCGCCCAGTGAATCAGTGATCCATTCTTTTTCAAACCCAGCTCCTTTTTCGGTTTGCAGTTGGGCCACTTCTACCACGCGGTTGCTATACAAGCTGTTCTCCGGCAATATCATTTGCAGCCGCACCAATACACCGGCCATAGCATTTCCATCCCTGTTTTCGATTTCCACTTCAATACGCCCCGAACCCGCGCCTGCGTTGACTTGCGATGCTAATGGGGCTGGCGATTTTTGCTCCGCTTCGTAACGCAGCGAATCTCGGCCGGCAAAGCCCAATAGTCCTCTGGAAACTTTTACTCTTTTTTGAAACGATGCACCGCCTTGTGCAAAAGCCTGGTCAGCATTGACAAAATATTTGCGTTTGTTCAGTTCGCCAATGTTATCAATGGTGGCTTCATCGCTGCGCAGATTTTGCGTTACGGTAGAAGTGATGAGAGCAATATCACGGCGGTCTTCGTAATAAAATCCTTTTTGCAACAACTGTTGCAATCTTTGACCCGGGTTGTCGCTGTTTAAATTGACCATCGACCCATCAGCAATGCGCTGCGGCACCTGTGTAAAATCGCGCTGCAGTACCGCATGTAGCTGGTAAAAGAGCAGGCCAAGCACCACGGATGCCAGTAACAAAAACAGCCGTTCGGTGTTGCGTTTGGGATTATGTATGGGAGCAGTAGCCATCTCGTTTAGCGGGATAAGGTGTCGGCGGTGAAAAATACAGAGTCCTTAATGGTCAGGTTGTGCGGACTGTTGACGGGAACCGAGGCCCCGTGTTTTACCGGCACGGCGCAATTGAGGAACTGCACATTTTTGAGCCGGACGGTTTGTTGGCCGATTTGCAAACCAACAGTAAATCCTTCGAACACTACGTCTTGCAATATTGTTAGTCTGTTACCTGGCATTAACGAAATGGCAGCACCTTTGAATTGCTCGGAGGCTTTGAGGTGCATGCCGTTTCCATTGATGAAAGCTGTGTCCAGCGCAACTTTCAGCGAATCAGCCAACACAACAGGTTGTGCAAGTGTGTAAGCCGGAAGGTCCAATGTGTCGCCGTTGTTTGCAGCAAACAAACGGGCCAATTGAGCACCTTCTTCGGTGCCCGCCAGTTCAGTGGTCTTTGGTGCCGGGCCATTTTGCCGCCACAAAACAAAGATGAGTGCAATGGCTAAAACTGTTGAAAGTAGTGCCAATGCAATCACCGTGTTGCGTCCACTTCGTTTAGGCTTAACCGTTTCTTTTATTGGCTGATTTTGTGCTGGCGTTACTGAAGCTGCGCTTTTGGCCGGTTCCGGCTTTTTTGGCGCACGTTCCTTTGGTGCTGCTTTTTTTTTAGGTTTCAGGGCACGCTGCTTTTGTGGCTGGCGGCTGTGCTGGAGCAATACCACCGTGATGTTGTCTTTACCGCCTTGCTCGTTAGCGGCCTCAATCAAAGTCATTGCCTGCTGTTGCAGTGTGTCGCCGGATTCGAGCACCTGCACAATGCCTGCCGCAGGCACCAGGTCGGTGAGCCCGTCGCTACATAGCAGCAACACATCGCCCGGCAAAAACGGCGAGCTGCCAAAATCAAAATAGTCGCGTTTAAGATTGGGTTCAAAGCCAAGCGCTTTGTCGATCTCGTTTCTTTTTGGGTGGGCCAACGCTTCGGGTTCCGACAGCCGGCCGTTGTCTTCGAGGAAGCCAACAAATGAATGATCCTTTGAAACTTTTACAAGCGTACCATCGCGAAAAAGATACAGTCTCGTGTCGCCCACATGTATGTAGTGCAAACTATTTTCTGCTTCGTTTACCAACACCAACGTAGCCACGCAGGCCATATCGGCCAATGCTGGCGCCTGTCGTTTTTCCGCAATGATTTTTTCATTCGCCGCCATCATGGCTTCCAGCATCATCGTTGGCACATCACCGGATGGTATGCGCAAATAGTCGGGCAATACTTGTTGGGCAATGGCTGCTGCCACTTCGCCGCCTTCGTACCCGCCTACGCCGTCAATAACGCAGCCGGCGAGGTAAGCGCCACCCAGCACGGGTTGCACAAAAAATGCATCTTCATTGTTTTGCCGCATCCGGCCCACATCGGTGGCCCCGAAGTAATGTTTACTCATGGGTGCGGTGTGTCTTTTTTATATCGCGGAAATGTGCGGCCAGCAGCAATACAACAATTGCTAAGAGCGCTATGGGCAAATACTCCATGCAGGCAATTTTATGCGGTAAAACGTAAACGCGAACGATGCGGATTATCCTTTATACAGGTTGATGCCTACAATGCCATTCAACACCATACGGCTGTTCACGGGCACTTCGGTCCAGGAAGGTTGCGTGGCCGGGCTGCGTTTAATTTCCTGTTCGTTCACCATTGTTTTTTCACCAAACGACGCTACGTAAAATTTATCTTCCTGCCGGTTAAAACGAATGCGCAGGTGCGGCGTGTTGACCCATTCAGACGGCACTTTAAAAATGTTGCCCGCTTCCCTTGTTTCATCTTTCCCCGACACGACAATTTCTTCGTCCTGCATCAGGTATTCCAGTTTTTTGCCGGCAAATGCTTTATCGGGTAAAATGGTTTCTAACCTCGCCAATGCCGACGAAGGATGGTTGCTGATCTTGCGGCTGTCGTATTGCAGGTCTTCGGTGTATGGCACTTCGTAATAGCCTTCGCTGTAAAAATTAAAGCCCTTGAGTATTTCCGGGTTGATGTCAAACGTTTGCGCAATGCCTGTTTGCCGCGGAATAAAAGTAACCCGCAAATTTTCGCTGGCACTGGCCGAACTACCGGGCAACAACTTGCCGATGAAACCCATGTCGCCACGGGCATAGTCGGGGTGCGATACAAAGCGAAATACCCATTTTGATGCAGAAGGTTCTACCGTTTTGCCACCGGACCGCAGGTTTTTCAATTCTTCGTAAAAACCGCGTACTGCTTCCTGGACAATCAGGCCGAAGATGCCTTTTTTATTGTCCATAAAATCTTTGTAATCCTCGGTGTTGAAGGATACAATGTATTCGTGAAAAAACACCACCCGGTTGGCAAAAGAAAGCTGGCCGATTGATTCTTTGAATTTAGCACCAATGTATTTAAACACATCATTAGGCGTAAGCGCCGGCGCCTGGACGGTAGTATGTTCGGGATCTTTTTTCAGGAACCATTCGTGCAGGCCCATGCGTTGCCAGATGGAAGCTTTTTGTTTCATAACAAAGGGATTGGCTTAAAGATACTTCGGGGTTACTGCAACTATAAATTGAAGTTCGATAACCATAAGGCCATTTATAAAAGCGTTTTTGATTCATTCACCACGCAGTTCACCAACTGCATCATCTGCTCCTGCTGCTGATCGTTCAAGGCAATTTCAAACTCGGTTTTATTGGCGCCCACAAACTTCATGCTCACAATCTTTTTGGTGGCCAGCCGCTGCAGGATGGACGGCGTAACCGTCTGGTTTTTGTGGGTAAAATGAAACAGGCCCTCGCAGTTCATCGAACCGGTGTTTTTAAACGTGCTTTTGAGTTTGCCACCTTCAAAGGTCACTACCACGTTCGACTGGTCATCGAAACACTGGCCGTCGGCATTGGGAAAAGTGAAGAAAAAATCAATCTCTTTTTTAGTGCCATCCAGCGACAACTGGAACCGCTTGGTAGTTTTGAAAGAAACAAATCCAGTGGTTACTTTAGGCTCCTGGCTAAATTGGTCCTTTTCTTTTTTAACAGGGCAATCCTGTGCCGATCCGACCATCGGCAGGAACATTAACAAGATAAAAAGTTGCTTCATGTGGGGTAACATTGAACTAAAAATAGATAAACGCAGATTTACCCCAGTAATTGTTTGTGTTAAATGTGACGCAAGGGCGGTTAAATGGTACGAGCAGGGAAATGCGGCTAAGTAAAATTGAAAAGTAAAAAGTCAAATTGTATGATAGAGGTATTGCCCCGCCTTTTGAATTTTGCCTTTCTAATTTTGAATTCTTATCGTTAACCTACACATCGAACAGGTAATACGGTGTTTCCATTCCTTCTTTTTGCAAAATATGTCGGGCAACATTAAATACCTGCACCGTGCCGTTGATGGAGCTTTGCAATGTACCCACATGTGCATGGCCATGAAATGCAGCTACCACTTTTCTACGGGTCAGTGGCTCGGCCAGCCGCGATGAACCTAAGAATGGAAAGATGGCTTCCGGCTCACCAACAACGGTGTCCTTGATCGGAGCGTAGTGCATCACCGCAATCTTTTTAATCCCTTCCCGTTCAGCGTCGAGCCGGGCCAAGGCACGGTCCAGGTGCAGTGCTTCGTCAACCGCTTCCTGCACAAAGGCCTTCATGGCGCCTTCGCCAAATATGGATAACATATGGTTATCGAAGCCGCCGCCAAAACCTTTCACACCGGCAAAGCCAATGTCTTCCAGGATCACCGCTTCGCCATCGAGCATGTGCACACCTTCTTTTTGCAACATGGATCGGATCAGTTTGTGGCGGCCTTTTTCATAATCATGGTTGCCTAAAACAGCCACTACCGGGATGGTGCAGGCACGCAGCTCTTCGGCCAAAACCTGTGCCTCGCCTTCATCGCCGGTATCGGTAAGATCGCCGCAAATAACGAGCACTTTGGCTTCGGTGGAAACGCGTTTAAAACAATCCACCCATTTGCCTTTGTCGTTTTCCCGAACATGAATGTCGCCTACTGCAGCTATGCGAACTTTGCCGTTTTGTTCTTCCATGCCTGTATGTTTCATTATCTATCATCGATGAGCGGTTTTTTTGAAACCGAATCATCAATAACCTGTAATCAATGATCTTTAGCGCCGCTTACACCGTTTTAATGGTGCATACTTTATAATTCCATTCTTTAATATCCACCTGATATTGCGTTTGGTCGATGATGGGACCGCGGCAAACCTTTTCGGTTGGCGATGGCAAATCATATTGCTCCCGTGCCCGTTCCATCAACTCTTCAAACAGCCAGCGCGGAATGATCTCGTGGAATTCGGATGGGTATACAAACTGAAACGAAAGAATCTGCATCAGCAGCAGGTGCCAATGCGGGTCCATGCGAAATAGGAGCCGTTTCCAATCCAGCTTTTTACCCCATTTCAATAAAATGTGGTTCACGTCCGAGCCATCAAACCGTTCCCTGTTTTGCACATAAATTTTACACCAAACCAATTCCTCGGCCGGCAGCACTTTCACTGTTATGTTGCCAAACGCACACTCGGTTGCATGTTCGTACCAAGTATCGTCTACGGTGCAAATATTATTGACGGTGTTGAAGATGATGTCGATGTAGTGCGGCCCATCAAACACTTTCGCCAGCCAGCGTACATCGGTGAGTTCTGTTTCAAAACCCTTGCTGGCAAAATGTTTCAGGATGCGTGGATATTCGCTGGGTTTGCAAAAAACATCCAGGTCTTTCATATCGCGTTCAATACCGGTGTACTGGTACAGGGCAAAGCCGCCGCCCATCATAAACTGGGCTCCGCTTTCGGCAAGCCCCTCCAACGCTTCTTCATAAAAAGCCCTTGCCTGCAGCTTTTGTTCCTCGGTTACAATCATCATGGCTCACAATTTCTTTTTTTTCAAATGTCCACTCCATGGGCAAGGCCGGGGTACAAGACCGTCATGGTTGCCGTTCGGTTAGGAAGGAACATATTAAAAGAAACGTGCCAGAAATAAGTTCACCGGTTGGCATGCAACGAGCTATAATACCGGCCAGCCAAGTTTTTTACCAAACATTTTTACCGAAAGCTAAATGGCCAGCAGGCTGCAGCCGCGGATGTCGGTATTGTCCATGCGGCCCAACACCTCAAACTGGCCCGATGGATGCAGTCGTGCCACATCTTCGGTAGCAATAAATGCGCAGGAATGTATATTGGCCAGGTCGATGATGTTGAGGGCACCGGTGGCAGGTTTCGCCGTTTCGAAATGTAGCGCAAAAGGGTCATCCTCTTCCCGCAGCACCGCTTTCATCCAGTGCGGCGTTTGGAACTGGCCGTCGTGTTTGGCATAAGCCTGCGACAGTAATTCGGTCATGCCGTATTCAGAATGAATTTGCTCCAAGTGGAATGCATTTTTTAAAATGCCGTGCACCTCGCTGCGGAGTAATTCTTTTTTGCGGCCTTTCATGCCGCCGGTTTCCATAACAATGGTGTGCCGCAACGGTTGCGGAAAACGTTCAGCAAAATCGAGCAACGCGTAGGTGACGCCAAGCAGTAACACAGGCTGCCCCGCAGCCTCCAGTTGGCGCAGCGTCTGGTCCAGCCGCTCAAAATCATACAGGCAAAACCCGCTTTGCGGATGCCCGCTCCATTCAATCAGCTTTTCGGACATGTACACCAGCGACGAGCCGCTGCGCTCCAGGTAATTGGGCAAAAGCCCCAGCACGCAATAGTTTTGCGCCGGTCCATAAAAATGCTCAAACGCAGTGCGAAAGCTTTGTTCGTATAATTCCACGAAGGGGATATAATGGTAGCTGGTGTTGGTGCCGGTGGTGCCGCTTGACGAGAAAACAACCTGTGGCCGGTAGGCACCGGTTTGCACGGCATGCGTCTTGAACAGCGATATGGGAAGAAAGGGGATTTGGGACAGTTGGCGAACTTTGTTGGGATCGCAATTTATAGCCTCGAGAAAACGTTGATATACCGGATTTTGGGCCGCCTGAAACTGGAACAGGGCAATTGCCTTTTCATCGAAACTAATAGCTGGGTTAAAAACAATATCCGGCGTCATGACGGGCAAAGTTCGGTAACCGACGCAAATAGTGTTCAATGCTTTTTCGATTGTTAAATAGCTGCCGTTGCACAAATGGGATGCAACGTTGTTTAGTGGCGGCAGGTCACGTTTTTATATAGCGCTCCAACGCCGAATAAGATTAAATTTGAACCAGCATAATACAAATACATGAAGGCAGTATTAGGAATCTTTGCAGCAGGTTTGTTGCTTGTAGCCTGCGAAAAAAACAACCTGGAGACCAAGCCGGAAATTGAAGTCAAATCGATCAGCACTGAACAAGTGCCCATTGGCGGCAACCTCATTGTAACGCTTGAATTCCGGGACAAGGAAGGCGATGTAGACGACTCGGTAACCATTATCCGCAAACGTTTGAATGCAAGGGATATCGATGCGCAGCCTTTTTCAAGGCGCTTCAAAATTCCGCCGTTTCCCGATAAAACCACCGGAGAAATGGATGTGTCGCTTTCCTGGGCACAGTTCTTAACGCTGCAAAACAGCCCGCTGCGCATACCCGGCGAAAACCGCAACGAGAACGATACCCTGCAATTAAGTTTTTCGGTGCGTGATGCGGAAGGCAACCGCAGCGATACGGTTACCATTGATCGGAATATCATTGTAATCCGGTAAGCTTTGGCGCTTGCAACTATTGGATTGCTGTTGAAAAAGCTGGTGCGCTTCGTTGTATTCACCAGCTTTTTTTTGGCCCTATGTGCCGTGGCGATGGTGTACCTCACCTACCTCGTTTTTCATCTCCAGCCAGATTATTTATTCCTGGCTTTTACATTTTGCGGCACGCTGTGCAGCTATAATTTTCACTGGTACCTCACGCCGCAATCGTACAGTGGTTCCAAAAAAGCGGCCTGGTCGGTGCGCAACAAAAACCTGCACCTGGCGCTGTGTATTGCCGGTGGTTTAGGCGCTGCTTTTTTCGGTGTGCAATTGCTGCAGCATTGGCAATGGCTTACTGCCACTGCTTTTCTGACCTTTTTATATTCGGCGCCGCTCATTCCGCATCCGGCGGCGCGGTGGCTGCAAAAAATAGCCATTGGCAAAACGCTTTTCCTGGCATTTGCGTGGACGCATATCACTTCGCTGCTGCCCATTGTGCTGCAACAGCCAATCATTTCTGATGTAGAAGTGGTTTACGTGGTGCAACGCTTTTTCCTGATCTACAGCATCTGTATTTTATTTGATTACCGCGACCGCGAACAGGACCTACGCCAAGGCATTCGTAGTGTCATCACTGCATTTGAGCCGGCCGGCGTGCACCGTTTCTTCTGGGGTAATATCATTGCACTTTTATTATGGAGTGTTGCGCTTTTTTATTTTCACTTTCATTGGACAACTATAGCAGCGCTGGCGCTTCCGGGCATTGCGGTCGCTGCGCTTTTTGATTACAGTTTGAGCCACCCCGGCGATTTTCTGTTTTATGGCGTGCTCGATGGTCTCATGGCACTATCATTGCCCCTGCTCTTGCTGTTTCAATGGTGGCTATAAGCAACCGTTGTTTCCAGCCTCGAACCCGTTTGGGCAAAAATTGTTTTCTACATTTGACCGATAAATAAAAGGACATGGCAAAAGCTAAAAAGATAGCACAGGCAGCAAGCGATACCGGCGTGTTGACAGCAACATCCATGGAGTTTTTCCGCGATTATATCAACAACCCTTCGCCTGTTGGTTTTGAGGCAGCGGGGCAAAAATTATGGCTCAATTACCTGCGCCCCTATGTGGATGAAACCTTTACCGATCCTTACGGAACGGCTGTGGGTGTGATCAACCCGGGCCAGCCGTTTAAAGTAGTGATTGAGGCGCATGCCGATGAGATCAGCTGGTTTGTCAATTATATTACGGCAGAAGGGTTGATTTACCTGAAACGCAACGGCGGCGTGGACCACCAGATTGCGCCGGGACAGCGTGTATTTATACATACGCGTAATAATGGTTTGGTAAAGGCAGTATTTGGCTGGCCGGCCATTCACACACGGTTAAGCACACCCGATAAAGAGCCGACACCAAAAGTGGAAAACCTTTGGCTGGATACCGGTGCTCGCAGCCGCAAGGAAGTGGAAGAACTGGGCATACAGGTGGGCAACGTAGTGACCTACCAGGATGGCTTTGATGAACTGGCTTATAATTATTTTATTGGCCGCGCATTCGACAACCGCATTGGTGGATTTATGATTGCCGAAGTGGCCCGGCTGCTGCAGCAGGCCGGTAAAAAACTGCCTTATAGCTTGTATATAGTAAACGCGGTGCAAGAGGAAATTGGTTTGCGCGGCGCCGAAATGATTGCCCGCCGCATTAAGCCGAATATTGCGATCATTACCGATGTTACCCACGACACTTCCACCCCGCTGATTAACAAAAACATTGAAGGCGAAACGTCCTGCGGCAAAGGTCCATCGCTTTCGTACGGGCCAGCGGTGCACAACAAATTGCTGCACTTGGTGCAGGATGTGGCAGCGCAAAATGAGATCCCGGTGCAGTTGCGAACCGTGTCGCGGAGCACGGGCACCGACACCGATTCGTTTGCTTATGCCAACGACGGCTGCCCTTCGGTGCTTATTTCCATACCGCTGCGCTACATGCACACCACAGTGGAAATGTTGCACCGCAGCGATATAGAACAAACAGTGCGGCTGATGTACGAAACACTGCTCACACTGACGCCTGAAACTAACCTGAGTTATTTTGATTGATACAACGAACCGGAGCTTTTGCTCCGGTTTTTTATTTGCTGATTGTGATGGGGTTGGGTAAGGTTTTAACCCAAATTAACCGCTGCTGCCGCTACCTTACCGTATTAAAATTAAACACCATGAAAAAGTGGATTGCTTTAGCTGCGCTGACACTGGCGCTGACCACCACCGAAGCCCAGGCACAACCCGGCGGCGGCGACCCGGCAGCAATGCTTGCCCGTATGAAAGAACGCGTTAAACCCGAGTTGGTTGAGAAAGCAAAACTCACCGATGCGCAGGCCGATAAAGTTGTGGAGATACAATTTGAGTCGCGGCAGCAAATGCGTGGACTGCGTGAGTTGTCGGAAGACGACCGCAAGAAAAAAATGGAAACCATCCAGGCCGACCTGGATAAAAAGTACAAAGCCATCCCGCTGACGGATGAGCAGATCAAATCGGTAAATGCTTACTACGAAGAAATGCGCCGCAATTTTCAACAGCGGCAAGGCGGTTAACCGGCCGCAGCCAAAAACAAAAAAAGTTGCTTCAGGGCAACTTTTTTTGTTTTAAAACTTTTGTGCAATTACGGCATCAGGGCCTGCTCCAGCACCTGGCTCATGTGCCGCACATAATGAAACTTCATGCCTTTGATGTATTCCGGATTGATGTCCTGAACATCCCGTTCATTTTGCCAACAAAGAATCAATTCTTTTAAACCTGCTCGTTTTGCGGCCAGCACTTTTTCTTTAATGCCGCCCACCGGCAACACTTGTCCGCGTAAGGTAATTTCGCCGGTCATGCCCAAGTATGGCCGCACCTTCCTCCCGGTAACTGCCGATGCCAATGCAGTCAGCATCGTTACACCGGCACTGGGTCCGTCTTTTGGCACTGCACCTTCCGGCACGTGGATGTGCACCGTTTGGGTTTCAAATTTTTTCGGGTCGATGCCGTATTTTTTTGCGTTGGCACTTAAATAACTCAATGCCGTAGCCGCACTTTCTTTCATCACGTTGCCCAGATTGCCCGTAAGCCGCAGCTCCGATTTGCCTTCACTCATCGTTGCTTCAATAAACAAAATGTCGCCACCCACATAAGTGTACGCCAAGCCTACCGCAACACCGGGAATGGATGCCGCTTTGTACATTTCATTGCTGTAACGTGCACGACCCAAAATGCGTTCAACATCGGCCGGCGTAAGCGATGCTTTTACTTTTCCATTTAGCGCCAGGTCTTTGGCCACATTGCGCATGATGGCAGCAAGCTGGCGGTCCAGTTCCCGAACACCGCTTTCGCGGGTGTAATCCTGGATAATTTTTTCCAGCACTTTGTTGGTAATATTCAGCCGCGTCGATTTCAGCCCGTGTGCTTCTTTTTGTTTTGGAATTAGGTGGCGCTGCGCAATTTCAATTTTTTCCTCAACAGCATAGCCACTAAGTTCAATGATCTCCAACCGGTCACGGAGTGCAGGCTGGATGTTTTGCATATTGTTGGCCGTGGCAATAAACAGCACTTTGCTAAGATCGTATTCCAGCTCCAGGTAGTTGTCGTAAAACGTATTGTTTTGTTCGGGGTCCAACACTTCCAGCAGAGCAGACGAAGGATCGCCGCGATGATCAGAACCAACTTTATCTATTTCATCGAGGATGATCACCGGGTTCGATGTTTTCGATTTGCGAATGCTTTGTACAATGCGGCCGGGCATCGCACCGATGTATGTTTTGCGGTGGCCGCGGATCTCGCTTTCGTCGTGAATGCCACCAAGGCTCAGGCGCACATACTTACGGTCAAGCGCATGCGCAATTGACCGGCCCAGCGATGTTTTGCCAATACCGGGAGGACCGTAAAAGCAAAGAATCGGGCTTTTCATATCGCCCTTCAATTGCAGCACCGCCAGGTATTCCAGGATGCGGTCTTTGATCTTGTCCATACCGTAGTGGTCCTGGTCGAGGATTTCTTTCGCCCGCTTCAGGTCGTACACATCTTCGGAATATTCCTGCCAAGGCAGGTCCAGCAACAGGTCGAGGTGGTTGTACACCACCGAGTAATCAGGCGTGCTGGGGTGCATGCGCTCCAATTTTTCCACGCCTTTTTTAAACATGTCCCGCGCAGCATCGGTCCATTTTTTTGCGTCCGCTTTTTTGCGCATTTCTTTTAGCTCCAGGTCGTTGGCATCGCCGCCCAGTTCTTCCTTGATGCTTTTCAGTTGCTGCTGCAAAAAATATTCACGCTGCTGCTTATCGATCTCCGTTTTTGTTTTGGTGGTAACCTTGTTTTTCAATTCGGCAAACTGCAGTTCTTTTTGCAAAAATTGCATCAACAGTTCGGCACGTTCCCGCAGGTTGTTCAGCTCCAGCAGGCGTTGCTTTTCCTGCAGGTCGGTATTTAGGTTGCTCGAAACAAAGTGGAGTAAAAAAGAAGGATTTTCGATATTGCGTAAAATGATCGAAGCTTCCGCCGGGATGTTCGGCGACAGATGAATGATCTCGGCTGCAACATCTTTTATGTTGGAAATGTATGCTTCAAAATCCGGGTCGGTCGGCGCTGGCTCTTCTTCCAGCACCTGAATGGTGGCACGGAAATAAGGCTCCTCCGAAATCAGCGCTCCTACCGAAAAACGCGACTTGCCTTGAATGATAATGGTAGTGCCGCCATCGGGCATTTTTATTTGTTTCACAATGCGGGCCACAGTGCCGATGGACACCAAATCTTTAAATTCAGGATCTTCGACCGAACTGTCTTTTTGCGCCAGCACGCCAATAAGCTTGTTGGTTTTGTATGCTTCGCTTACTGCTTTGATGCTTTTATCGCGGCCAACGGTAATGGGCAACACAACACCTGGAAATAAAACGGTGTTGCGCAGGGGCAGCAGCGTCAACTCATCGGGAATGGGCTGACCATCGTTGCTATCCCCTTCGTTTTCATTTATGGGAATGATGGGTAAAAAATCCATGTCATCTTCGGGCTTGAGCAAAAAATTCACGCAGTTATATTTAAATGTGCTTTGTCCGGAAACCTGCAAAGGTAGGGCATCCGTTCAAGTATAGTGCCACGGGCGGATATCTGCAAGATTGGCAGGGAGATGGTTGAATGGTCAATCGTGAAACGTGAAACGTCAATGGTGAATAAACGATTGCGATTTGGTGTTTGCTGCAATGAAAAGATTTTACTGAATAAATATGTTCAATAGAAAATGCTACCGAAATCCGGTAGCATTTTCTATTAATCAATAAGCTAGCTCAATACTTCACGCACCATTCACTATGCAGCATGCATAAATTACAGCGCCAGGCCAACACTCAGTTGGATGGCTTCGTTGCGCCATTTGCTTTGCTCGCCAATGTCGTTGATGTTATTGAGGCCCACTACATAACGGCCCGAAACAACCACTTTGCTTAGTTTGATCTGGGCGCCGGCAGCCATTGAAAAGTCGCCGCCTTTAAATGCCCGCTTGCCATTTTCCAACAAGTTGTCGTCTTTGTTGAGCAGCACGCCAAATTGCGGGCCCGCCTGCAGCGACAGGAAGTTGCCAATGAATTTGTAGTTGAGCATGATGGGGATGGCCAGGTAATTCAGTTTTACATTGCCATCGCGTACCTCGCGAAAAGCTTCCTGGTACACGTTTTCAAAGTCGCTTTCAACTTTGGTTTGTGTTTGCTGGTACAGCACTTCGGGCTGCAGGGCAAACTTTTCGCCGAGGCCAATCATGGCAAAGCCGCCGAGTTGGTACCCATAGCGAAACTCCTGGTTAAAAGATTTGCCTTCGATTTTGGTGATGTTGGCGCCGCCTTTGATACCGGCCGTAAACTGGGCCATTGCAGCCTGAGTAAAAGTGAGCAGTGCAGCGAGTGTTAGCAACTTCAGTTTCATAAAAGATAGGTTTTAGTAACAACGCTCAATACTAATACCAACAATGTTCCAATGCTGTTAAAGAAAAGTGTTTTATTAAAATATTACCCCGGTGGACACCATGAAGTTGGTGGTCCAGTGCTTGCCTGTTTCGGGAATGTAATAGTCGACAATAAACTGTGGTTGCAGGTACCATTTACCGCGGGTGTAGGCGGTACGTAAAAAAGCGGTTATGGATAAGGGTTGGAACCTTGATTTTTCCTCAAGCGCCACCTGGTCGGAGGCAAACGGTTTGAACGCAGCCGAGTTGATGCGCCATGAAGATTGCGTGGTTTGATTGAGGCCAAACCTTTGTGTACCGCCGTTTACGGTAAGCTGTGGTGTAAAACGTATATGGTCTTTTTTGGAAAATGCTTCCATCCAGTAAAAGTCGTGGCGCACCGATACACTAACAGCAATATCATAATAATGTTCTTCGGTTTCGGTGCGGGAAATAATATCAACCGGGATTACCTCATCGCCGCCGTTGCGGCCATTTCCGTTGTTGCCATTGTTTCCGTTATTACCGCCGTTACCATTTCCGTTCCCGTTCCCGTTATTGCCATTGCCATTGCCGTTACCGTTCCCATTGTTTCCATTTCCATTGCCGTTGTTGCCGTTCCCATTCCCGTTATTTCCGTTATTGCCGTTTCCGTTATTTCCATTACCTCCATTCCCGTTGCCATTTCCATTGTTTCCATTACCGTTACCCCTGCCCGGCTTTTTCTCTTTGTTTAGTTCCTTTGTTTTCTTCCGGATCAGTTCAATGAAAGTGGCATACTCTTCCACACTCGACTGGCTGCCCCAGCCATAGCTCATGGTCAGCGAAGGTTTAAGCCAGCTGTTGCGGTAAATAAAATAAGCCGACGCTTCATTTTGCAGCGGCGATGTATAAAACCACAGCGAATCGGACGTAAAAAAGCGGGTAAAAGCGATGCCGGTGGCAAACTTGTGCGACTTTAAGTAATCGTATGATAGCGATGCGAGGTACTGGTAAGGTTCGGGTTTGCCGCCATTCATGACGAGTGCCGCGCTGCCGCCAATGCCCAACCCGCTCTTGTGGTAATAACCCGCGGCCGGTGAAAACATCAATGCGGACTGGGTTTCGAGGTCTCTGCCTTTGGGCACAGTCAGCAGGCGGTTACCAGCGGTCAATGAAATTGTAGCAAAGCTTTTTGGCCGGGTCAGCGAATCGAGAAAAGTATCAAGTTCGGAAAAAAGAACAGCGTAGTCGTCTTCAGTCAACGCACCGATGCTGGTTGTATCTTTTTGTGCCTGGCAAACAGGCGCAAAAAGCTGGAGCAACACGTATAGGCACAAAATGCGCAGCATCGTATCAGGTGAAATGTGGGTTTAATGATTCTGCGGCCGGCCGCCGAAAACTCTTTTGAATAACAACTTTTTCTATGCCAAGGTAACAAAACCCACCGAAGTGCGGCAAACCTAATATAGTCCAGCTTAGGTTTTTGCTTGCAAATCAACTCGTATCGAAAGTTTTGTCCGCAGAGAAGAAACGCTCATAACTGCGACCTAATTGCATTTTTACGCCAATTCAAAAAGCGTGATCTCCGGTAAAATGCCCACCCTTCCGGGATAGCCAATGAAACCAAATCCTCGGTTGACGTACAGCTTTTGGTTGCCCCGACTGTACAATCCCGCCCATTGCTCGTACACATATTGCACCGGGCTCCAGCGCAGCCAGGGCAGCTCCACGCCAAATTGCATGCCGTGGGTGTGGCCGGCCAGCATCAGGTCAATGTCGGCGTATTGCGGCAGCACTTCGGCATCCCAATGCGAGGGATCGTGGCTGAGCAGGATTTTAAAAGGCAAGTGCTCGGCACCTTTGTAGGCCTCGGAGAGTTTGCCATATTTTGGAAAACGGGCTTTGGCGCTCCAGTTTTCCACACCCAGCAAACCTATTTGTTCGCCATTGCGTTCCAGTACCGCGTTTTGGTTCAGCAGCAGTTGCCAGCCCATTTCGCCATGGATCTTTTTCAGCATTTCCAGGTTCTGCCGTTTGTGCGCCGGCGATTCCCACTGCTCATAATCGCCGTAATCGTGGTTGCCCAAAATGGAATACACGCCCAGCGGCGCAGCGAGGTTTTTAAAAACTTCTTTCAACCCCGCCATTTCATCGGCTCGGTTGTTCACCAGGTCGCCGGTAAAAACCACCAGGTCCGGTTTGAGGCTGTTGATCTTTTCCACGCCTTTTTTCACTGCATCGTGGTTGAGCAGGCTACCGCTGTGTATGTCGGAGATCTGCACCACCTTCATGCCCTTGAATGCTGCAGGCAGGTTAGCAAACTGCAGCGGCACTTTTCGAACCCGGTAATCGTATTTGTTGGAAAAGCCATATAGCAGCGTTCCCAGCACTCCGCCACCCAGGCCAATGCCTGCCCAGGTTAAAAAATGCGACCGCGAAATGGTTTCGCCCTCCTGGAATTGTGCTCCCTCGGTATTATTGAAAAACAGTTTGCCCGCCGCCCACTGGATCAGCCGCCTGATGTCATCAATGAGCAGGAACAAGGCCACCAACACTTTTGCAAAAAACAAGGCAATAATGGTGGCAAACACCACCGACCGCAACCCTTGCGACCAGGTATCGAGTTTGAGTAGCGGCAGCAAAATCAGTGTGAGCAGGGCCAGAATGGAAATGGTCCAGTAAAGGCCATATATAATGGTGCGGGTGCGGGCGCCGGCAGCCGCCGAAACCAGTTTTACCGCTTGGAAAACGTATATGTCCAGCACCACCATCAACCCTACAATGATGAGCCAGAAGGGTGAATTTCGCATGAATTGATCTTTTAATTCGTTGGGCTAAAATGACTTGCCTCGGATTGTTTGCAATATTATCCAGCCGGGCAAATGCGGTGCAAAGAAATAGGAATTACGGCGCAATCGGCCATTTGGCCGGCGGCCGCCCTAATCTTTCCACATCCCTTGTTTTGCCGCCTGATGCTGTATTTTTGCAAAACTTTCGGAAACAGCCTTTTATACAAATGAATAGGCCTTTGGTTGGTGACGGGTGGCGATGGGGCCGGATCACCTTTCATTTAATATTTAAGGGGTCTTACTTTCGCGACGGCATCATTGGTGCCTGAACAAACGGTGCCAAATCTGTTTCACCCAAATAAAAAGAAAACATCATGCGCTTAACTTTTTACGGGCATTCCTGCTTCGGACTGGAAATTGGTGGTACACATATATTGGTAGATCCGTTCATAACGCCAAACGAAAAAGCGGCGGGAATCGACATAGCTTCTATCAAAGCCGATTATATCCTGGTATCGCATGGGCATGCCGACCACGTGGCCGATTGCGTGGCCATTGCGCAGCAAACCGGCGCCACCGTTGTGGGAAGTTTTGAAGTGTGCAACTGGCTGCATTCGAAAGGCGTAGCCAAAATCCACCAGATGAACACCGGCGGTGTAAAGGCTTTTGAATGGGGCTCTGTACGCTGCACCAATGCACTCCACTCTTCCTCTATGCCCGATGGTACGTATGGCGGCAACCCGATGGGTTTTATAATTTCGGCCGGCGGCCAAAACCTATATTACAGCGGCGATACGGCCCTTACGCTGGACATGCAGCTTATCCCCAGGTGGGGAAAGGTTAACTTTTCCGTATTGCCAATTGGCGATAACTTCACAATGGGTTATGAGGATGCGGTAGAAGCAGCGCGGATGGTTCAATGCACTACGGTGGTAGGCGTCCATTACGATACTTTCCCTCCTATTATTATTGATCGCGAACAAGCAAAAAAGGCTTTTGCTGATGCGGGTATCCAGCTATTGCTGCCTGCTATTGGCGAAACCATTGATATTTAAATACTATCCGAACGAATGGCCAGAATCATAGGTGTAGCCAATCAAAAAGGCGGTGTGGGCAAAACTACAACCGCCATTAACCTTGCAGCTTCTTTTGCGGTGCTGGAATACAAAACGCTGCTGATCGACGCCGATCCGCAGGCAAACAGCACTACCGGCGTGGGTTTTGACCTGCAGAATGTGACGCAGAGCCTGTACGACTGCATGGTGAACAATGCAACGGCCCGGGATGTGATCCTGAAAACCGATATACCCTATCTCGATCTCATTCCTTCGCATATTGATTTGGTGGGCGCCGAGATTGAAATGATCAATTACCCCAACCGGGAAAGCGTGCTGAAAGGCTTGGTGGACGAGGTGCGCAACGACTATGATTTTATCATCATGGACTGTTCGCCGTCGCTGGGCCTGATCACGGTAAATGCGCTGACCGCTTCTGATTCGGTAATTGTGCCGGTGCAGTGCGAATTTTTTGCCCTGGAAGGTTTGGGCAAATTGCTGAACACCATCAAGATTGTACAAAGTCGCTTGAACACGTCGCTGGTGATCGAGGGTATTTTGATGACCATGTACGACGGCCGCCTGCGCCTTTGCAACCAGGTGGTGAACGAAGTGCGCCGCCATTTCGAAGACCTAGTTTTTGCCACAATTATCCACCGCAATGCCCGCCTCAGCGAAGCGCCCAGCGTAGGTAAACCGGTAATTTTATACGATGCCAACAGCAAGGGTTCGGCCAACTACCTGAACCTGGCGAAGGAGATTTTGCAGAAGAACAATATGACCAAGATTCCGCAGGAGGAACGGACGATGGAACTGTAGGTATTAGTCGGGAGTTATGAGCCGGGAGTTGGCAATCGAAAAAATTTTTTGCTGTCTGTTCAAATGGCTTTGATAAACTGTTTCAACTAAAACTAAATGGGCGACCTGAAAAGCCTGATTGTGTACCAAAAAGCGTTTCAGTTGGCCCTGGACATTCATCAGGTTTCACAAGCGTTTCCTCCTGACGAGAAATTTAGTTTAACCTCCCAAATAAGGCGGTCGAGCCGCTCTGTTTGCGCTAATCTTGCAGAAGCTTACCGCAGAAGAAAATACAGGCAACATTTTTTATCGAAACTTGCCGATTGCGAATCGGAAAATACGGAAACAGCTGTCTGGCTTGATTTTGCCTTTGCATTTAAATATTTTAACGACGCAGTCTTCAAAGATTTTTCAGACCGAAACGTTGAAGTCGGCAAAATGATTTGGTTCATGATTCAAAATCCCGATCGTTTTTGCTGAATGAAAACAGACCCTGAACTTTGAACTCTGAACTACGAACTAAATAATGAGTACTCCCAAACCTAATAAAGACTTACTCGGTAAAGGAATCCGTTCCCTGTTGCAAGGCATTGACTCGGAGTTGAAAAACACTTCGGGCAACCTGAAAGAAAACGCAGTGGAAGCCGCTACCGGCATCCTGCGCATCCCGGTGGCACAGGTGGAACCGAATCCCAAGCAGCCGCGCCGCGATTTTGATGAGCAGGCCCTGCAGGAACTGGCACAATCCATCCGAATCCACGACATTATCCAGCCCATTACGGTATCGAAAGTGGGCGCCAATAAATACCGCCTTATTTCCGGTGAACGCCGTTGGCGTGCCGCTAAGTTGGCCGACCTGAAAGACATTCCGGCCTACATCCGCCAGGCCAACGACCAGGAACTGCTGGAACTGGCCTTGCTTGAAAACCTCCAACGCGAAGACCTCAATGCCATGGAAGTGGCGCTAAGCTATAAGCGCATGATGGAAGAGTTGGAATATACGCAGGAGCAGGTAGCCGAACGCATGGGCAAAGACCGCAGCACGGTGACCAACTATATTCGTTTGCTGAAATTGCCGCCAGATATCCAAGTGGCGGTGCGCAGCGGCGAGCTGAGCATGGGCCATGCCCGTGCTCTCATCAACGTAGATACGGTGGACAAGCAACTTTATATTTTTAACCAGATCAAGGAAAAAGCCCTGTCCGTAAGGCAAACCGAAAACCTGGTGCGGGCCCTGTATAAGGAAGCCACACCCGATGATAAAAAGGGCGCCACTCCTTCCCTGCCGCCGGTGTATAAAAAAATTGAAGACAAACTGGCTACGCATTTCAGCACTAAAGTGGCGCTGAAACACAGCAAGAATGGCAGCGGGCAGATTTCCATCGATTATTATTCGCTACAGGAGCTGAACAAACTGCTGGAGCAAATGAATGTGACGATCGAATAAAATCGGTTACTGACAAGCTGCAGCGTTTTGTGCAAGCGCATGATCATGCAAGTACCTGATCGAAACATTTTCATACAAGAAAGAAACAATTGTTGGCGAAAGGAAATTTATATAAAACCGTTGTTACCCCGTTTTGTGTAACGCTGCTGGTGTTGATGTTGCATAATGCAGCGGCACAGCAAAAAGATACACTTAACCAGAACAGCAAAGTGGTGGTGCAAACCGATACCACCAAACCCCTGATGCGTGCCGATTCGCTGGTGCGGCTGGCGCCACCGGTATACGACAGCAAAGTAGACTCGGTTGTAAAAGTTCACTCACCCCGCAAAGCAGCCATCCGTTCGGCCATCCTGCCCGGTTGGGGACAGATCTACAATGGTAAATACTGGAAGTTGCCCATCGTGTATGGCGCATTGGGTGTGTCGGGTTATGTTTTTTTTACCAATATTCAAACCTACCGCGACCTGCGTTTTGCCTACCAGGCAAAATATAAAGCATCGCTTCCGGTACGGAATCCCAATGATCCAAGCCAGCGCGGGCCTTTTAGAGACACTACCGACCTGATCCGCATCAAGCCGGAATACATGCCCTATGACCAGGAGTCGCTGCGTTACAACCGCAACAACTTCCGCAAATACATTGATTACTCGTTCTTATTCTTTATAGCGCTCTGGGGCCTCAATGTGGTGGATGCAACCGTTGATGCACACCTCAAAGCTTTTGATGTAAGTCCGGATTTAAGCCTGCGGTTTAAAGCAGGATATTTTGATGTGGCCCGAACCGGTGGTGTTGGACTGGTGCTCACCTTTAAATAAACAATTGCAACGATATGCGCATTGCACTGATCGGTTATGGAAAAATGGGGCAAATGATTGAAGCCATTGCCCTGGAACGCGGCCACGAGATTGTATTAAAAATATCCATCGACAATACTCCCGATTTTACAAAAGAAGCGGTGCAACCGGCCGATGTTGCCATTGAGTTTACTACGCCGCACAGCGCCTTTGCCAACGTAACGCAATGTCTGCAGTGGGGCGTGCCGGTAGTATCGGGCTCCACCGGTTGGAACGACCGACTGGATGAGGCAAAACAAATGTGCGTTGAAAATGGCGGAGCGTTTTTACATGCGTCCAACTTCAGCATTGGGGTAAACATTTTTTTCGAGGTAAATAAATTGCTGGCACGCCTGATGGCCACCCATCCCGAGTATGAGGCATCGTTAAAAGAAATCCATCATACCGCAAAACTTGATGCACCCAGCGGCACTGCTGTAACTCTTGCTGAGCAGGTGTTGCAGGCCCTTCCGCACAAAAAGGGCTGGACCAACGAGCCTGCGCAAAACAGTGCGGAGCTCTCCATCATCAGCGAACGGGTGGATCCGGCACCGGGTACGCATCATGTAAAATACACATCGGAAATCGACGACATCGAGATCATTCATACCGCACACAGCCGCAAAGGATTTGCACTGGGCGCCGTGCTGGCTGCCGAATTTGTGGCCGGTAAAAAAGGTGTTTTTTCAATGAGTGATGTGTTGGGTTTAGGCGCCGCAAATACGCAATAATTAATGTGCCATAAACATCAATTATTCGCCAGATTTTGTTGTGTGTAAAATGACATAACTAAACCTTAAATAAACAAAGAAGCCAGTGCGATTGCACTGGCTTCTTTGTTTATTTCGATCCAAAATTCTGCGTCCAATATTGTCCCACTCGGGCTACACCCATTTCTTTGTATTTCGGGTTCAGCATGTTTTTGCAATGCCCCGGGCTTTGCTTCCACGCGTCCACCACTTCGTTCTCGTTTTTATAACCAAGACCGATATTCTCGCCGAACGTCATCCAGCGGTACCCAGCCGCATCGATGCGTTCGCCGGCATTGTTGCCCTCCGGCGAATAGTGATTGAAATATTTCCGCGTTTGCATGTCCTTACTGTGCACCAGTGCCGCCTGTTCCAGTTGGTCGTTCCAGGTAAGTGCGGGTGCTGCGGGGTAAAATGTATCGCCACATTTGCCACCGGTACTTCGGAATTTATTTACCAACCTTAAAATGGTTGTTCTATTCAGCCCTTCGCCCGGAATGGGCCGGAGTGCAGGCTTCTGCGGCGTTGGGTCGCCGGATAGTGCAAAGGTCAGGATCGAGGAAAGCAAGATGTTGTATGGCATAGGATCAGTCTTACTTCACCATAACAATTGGCAACGCCTAAAAATTGCAGGTGCGCCGTTAAAAAAATGTTGGTTTATGACCTTATGAAAAAATTTGGAAACAGCCCAATGATACCAGTCATATAGTGGGCGAAAAATATACCTTCTCTTTGGGCCAAAACATATTCAAAGGCATGCAGTCACCGCACCAGTTTCACATCCCGGTTATGGGATTGGCTTACACCATCGACTCCCCCATTAAAGTTGCCCGCTTTGGAATTGCATCGGTTATTTCCATTGTTGAAGACCGGCTCATAGAAATGATGCGGCAGTATTATTGCCAAAACCTCGACCGCCCATTTGTGCCAATTTCCAATAAAGAAGAAGATTACCGGGCACGGCGCATTACCGAGTACCTCAACATGGTGCAGCAAATAGTTCAGGAGCAAGTGAGCAAATTGAAACAGCAGGCTTTTGAAGCAGGCAGCGAAATTGCCAAATATTTTGAAATGCTGCCGCCGGGAAGCTTTCTGCAACATGCTTACCAAACCATGCTGCAAACAAAAGAAACGGCAATTCAATACGGCCAGCAACAATGGCTGCGCCAGCAAATTATCCCGGGTTCGATTGATGTAAACATCATGACCAAGGTGGATAAAGCTAACTACAACAAGGAAGGTGTATTGATTGAGAACGGGTCGGATGCATCGGCTGCGCTGCGTGGATATATGAACAGTGACCTTACCGATTCTTCCATTATTTTTTCAGCCGGATTAAATCCAAGATTATACAATTACCTCGAATCATTTCGCGAACTCGATGCAACGCCAACTGGTGAATTTTCAAAAAAAGTGGTCATTAAAGTAAGCGACTATCGGTCGGCCCTCATCCAGGGAAAATACCTGGCGAAAAAGGGGATTTGGGTCAGCGAGTTTCGCATTGAATCGGGCCTGAACTGCGGTGGACATGCATTTGCTACCGAAGGGTTTTTACTGGGTCCCATCCTGCAGGAATTTAAAGATAAAAGAGCCGAACTTTCCGATGCGCTGTTCTCCCTCTACGCTCCTGCCATTGCGGCTAAAACAGGCGCACAATTTAACCATCCGCACCCTATCAGGTTTACCGTGCAGGGTGGCATTGGCACGGCCGAAGAAGCAGCATTTTTACAAACACAGTATGGCATGGAAAGCACCGGCTGGGGTTCACCTTTCCTGCTGTGCCCCGAAGCAACAACGGTTGACGCAGACACCTTGCAGCAACTGTGCGCTGCCGGCGAAGGCGACATTGTGCTGAGCCACAATTCCCCATTGGGCGTGCGGTTTCATTATTTGAAAAACACGACAGGCGAACAGGAAAAACTGGATCGCATACTGAGCGGCAAAGCGGGCAGCCCCTGCACCGAGAAGCACCTCGTGTCGAATACCGAATTTACCAAAGAGCCCATTTGCACCGCGTCGGTAAAATACCAGCGGCTGAAACTGGCGCAATTGAATGCAGCGACAGAACCGGCTCCAGATTATGCGTTGCAAAAACAAAAAATTCTCGATAAGGAATGCCTCTGTGTCGGCCTGATCAATTCGGCGGTAAAGGCTTACCAGTTGCCCATTTTAAAAAGGCAGGAAGGCGTTACCATTTGCCCCGGGCCCAACACGGCTTACTTCGACAAGGAGGTGACGTTGCAGCAAATGACGGATCATATTTATGGCCGCACCAACATAATTTCCAATGCCAAAAGGCCGCATTTTTTGATCAAAGAATTAGGGCTGTATTTAGGTTATTTGCAGGAACAGATGGCCGAGCAAGCACATACTTTAAAGGATGGTCTTTCCAAACAGTTGATCACATTCATTCAAAACCTGCAGGAAGGCATTGCGTACTATGGTAACATGGTTGAACAAATTACGAACGACCAAAATCAGCAGGCCATTTTTATGCAAGCATTGAAAAATGCAAAACAAAAGCTGGAAAGTTTGCTGCCGCGAAAAGTGGCACAACCAGCCTAACAAAAAAGCATAAAAAAAGCGCAGAAATGATCTGCGCTTTTTTTATGCTTTTTATTTTTTCCGCTCTACCTCTCGGTCCATTTCTTCAATGCTTACCGGGAAGTCTTTCTTTCCCAGCAAGTGCTCGCTGAAGTAGTCGGCCATACGCCAGAACGAGTACTCGGTCATATCGCCAAATGCGTGCCGCTGACCGGGCAAGATCACCAGATCGAAACGCTTGTTTGCTTTGATCAAAGCATTGGCCATGCGGATGGTATTGCCTGGGTGAACGTTGTTGTCAATGTCGCCGTGCATCAGCATCAGGCGGCCTTTCAAGTTCTTTGCCAGTTCGGGGTTTTTGTCAATAGCATAGGCAAATGTGGTATCGCCTTTTTCACCCACCACTTCTTTTACGCCATGGTGTTTTTCGCTCCACCAGCGGTTGTAAATCGAGTTGTCGTGGTTGCCGGCAGTTGATACCGCCACTTTAAAAAAGTCGGGGTACACCAGCAGCGCAGCGGTGCTCATAAAGCCACCACCCGAATGCCCGTGAATGCCCACACGGGAAACGTCAATGAAAGGGTAACGATCGCCCAGCTGCTCCACGGCTGCTTTTTTATCAGCAAGGCCATAATCGCGCAGGTTGCCGTAGCCGTAGTTGTGGTACCACTTGCTGCGGCTGGGGTGTCCGCCACGGTTGCCTACGGTTACTACCACAAATCCTACTTGTGCTAGGCGGTCAATGCGATCCATACCGCGGCCAAAAGCTTTATTTACTGCTTCGGTTTGCGGACCGGGATACACGTACTCAATTACCGGGTATTTTTTGGTCGAATCGAAGTTGAACGGCTTGTACATCACGCCATACAAGTCGGTAACACCATCGTCGGCTTTTACTTTAAAAATTTCGGGAAACTTATAGCCGGTGCTGAACAGCGCCGATAGGTCGGCCGTTTCCAGGTCCATTACTTTGCGGCCATCGGAAGTGTATAACACTGATTTTGGAACCGTGTTTACCCGCGAAAAATTGTTGACAAAATAATTACGCGAATCGGCCATGCTCATTTCATGCTCAAAGTCACCGGGGTTGAGCAGGCGCAAACCAGTACCGTCGAAATTGACGCGGTACAGGTGGATATAATAAGGATCCTCGCCTTTTTCGCGGCCATTGGCAGAGAAATACAGCACCCTTGCTTTTTCGTCAATGCCCACAATGTCTTCGCAGTGCCAGGCACCGGATGTGATCTGGTTTTTCAGTTTGCCGGCACCATCGTACAGGTAAAAATGCGCCCAGCCATCGCGTTCGCTCCAATGGATCAATTCCTGTCCACCGTTTACCAAACCAGGCCTGCGTGTTTCAATGTAGGTGTTCAGCTCCTCTCGAATAAGCGGTTGTACGGCACCGGTAGTAATGTTAACCGAGCAGAGGTCAATGCGCTTCAGGTCGCGGCTGGTGCGGTAGAAGTACAACTGGTTGGGCGTGCCCAGCCAGGTAAGTGTACGGTATTCATCATCGCGGCTGCTTTCTTTTACCGGCGCGGCTTGCAGGTTGATCACCTGGTCTTTGAATTGTTTGATGTCCAGTTCGCGGCGTTGTTTACTTTGTACATTAAATAGCAACACCTGAGGAATCGGCGCTTCTTTTTCGCCGGGCATGTGGTACTTGTAGGTTTCCAGCGTAGGCCTTGGCTCCGCAATTGAATTAATTACCCACAACGGTTTTACCTGCCGGTTGTCGGTGCGGATCACTGCAAAATGTTTTGAATCGGGGCTCCAGTAAGCAAATGCGCTTTTGCGCTTATCCTTATTTTTTTCCTTATCGATATTTGTTTCGCTGTTGCTTTCGCCAAAGCCAAAAAACTCGATGCCGTCAGTCGTCAATTGCTGCTCCACAATAGTACTGTCGGACTCATTCTGCAGCGCCTTTTCGTAGTTGGCGCGGTCCATCATGTAGAGGTTAAAACGGCGGGCAAACAAAATGGTTTGACCATCCGGTGAAATCGAAGCCCAGGACGGTTTTCTTTTCGGCTTTTTAAAACCGGTCAGTTCGGTTAGTTGGCCTGTATTGAGGTTGTATTCGAAATAATGCACCTTTCTTTCTTTCACCGGCTTTGCATCTTTTTTGGTGCTGTCGCGGCGTTCAATTTCCTGTGTGCTTTTTACTTCAAACTGGATGCGGGTTTCATCGCCAATGAAACGCATGCTGTCGATGCTGAGGTGTTGCGCATCAAATGGATCCTTTACGATCTTGGTGATCTCGGCAGCCATCTTTTCATTGTCGAATAGCGGGCGTTTTTGGCCTTTAGCGGCATCTACGAGGTACCAGGTTTTGCCGCTGGATGTAGACCATTCGTACCAAAAGCGGTCGCCGTTTTTTAACCAATGCGGGTCTACGGCAGTGCTGAAAATAAGTTTGTCTAATTTCTTGGGCGAGAACCGGGCGGCCATTTGGTAATTGGGCTCGGTGGCTTGTTGGGCATGGGAATAAATGAGTGCCAGGCACAACACAAGGGTTGAAAAAAATCTCATGTGAACTGAAACAAGTTTAAACTTTAAAAATCTGCAGCAGCAAGTTATTTAATTTACCGGATCAGGTAGCTTTTCATTTCGGCAGCGTACTGTGCCGCGGCGGCGGCGGCTTTTTCGGCAAAGTCTTCGCCCGAACCGGCATAAATCACGGCACGGCTTGCGTTTACTAAAAGGCCGCAATCTTGGGTCATAGCCTTGCTGGAAATGTCGGCCAAGCTACCGCCTTGTGCGCCAACGCCGGGCACCAGGTAAAAATGCTGCGGTGCAATTTTGCGGATGTTTTCAAAAGCTGCGGCCTGCGTGGCGCCGATTACAAACATCAGGTTATCAGGATTGCCCCAACCGGATACTTTGGTGAGCACCTGCTCGTACAACAAGCCATCGCCGCAAGGCTGGCGTTCAAAATCATCGGCACCCTTGTTGGAAGTAAGCCCCAGCACAATGGTCCACTTGCCTGTGTATTCCAGAAACGGCCGGATGCTATCCTCTCCCATATATGGCGCAACGGTAATGGAGTCAAAATTCAGTGTTTCAAAAAATGCTTTTGCATATTGCGCCGAAGTGTTGCCGATGTCGCCGCGTTTGGCATCGGCAATAGTGAAATGTGTGTCTGGAATATAGGCCACCGTTTGCTCCATTATTTCCCATCCCTTCGCTCCATGCACTTCATAAAATGCGGTGTTGATTTTATAAGCTACGCAATGATTTTTCGTTGCATCAATGATCGCTTTATTGAACGCTAAAATCGCATCAGGCTGATGGCGCAGGTGCACCGGAATTTTTTCCAGGTCGGTATCTAATCCGACACAGAGATAAGTGCCTTTCGAAAAAATTTGTTCGGTCAGTTGCTGGCGGGTCATGTATTATTGGGTGTAAAAATGTTTATGCAAAATGTGTTGACAGCGGGCTATTATTTTGCGGATGCGGCTGCCAGTCCTTCTTCGAGGTATTGGCAAAAAAGAAACACTTCCTCGAAGGTGTTATAAAGCGACACCGGTGCCACGCGGATCACGTCGGGTTCACGCCAATCGGCAAACACGCCTTTATCGGTAATGTACTGAAACACCTGCTTGCCAATATGGGGTACGAGTATCGACACCTGGCAACCTTTTGCACTGCTGGGTGTAATAATATGCAACAGGCCTTTGTTGGCTCTTTCAATTTGTTGTAATAGAAAATGAAGGTAATCGCTTAACTGTTGCCCTTTTGTTGCAAGCCGATCCATGCCGGCTTGTGCAAATATTTGTAATGCTGCAAAATGCACCGCGTATAATAGTGGCGATGGTGTGCTCAGTTGCCAGCCTTCGGCCGACGCAATGGGCACAAAACCTTTTTGCATGAGAAAACGCGTTTCTTTTTGATAACCCCACCAGCCGGCAAACCGCTGTAGTGAGTCATCTTTGTGGTAACGTTGGTGAATGTAACAACCAGCAATTGCACCCGGTCCGGAGTTGAGGTATTTGTACGAACACCAAGCTGCAAAGTCCACGTTCCAATCATGTAGTTGCAGCGAAATATTTCCAGCTGCATGCGCCAGGTCGAATCCACAGAGTGCGCCTGCATCATGTGCGGCCGACGTTATTGATTGCATGTCAAACGCCTGACCCGTGTAATAGTTGACACCACCCCAAAATACCAGCGCCAGGCTATCGCGGTGTTGATCAATAGCGGCAAGTATGGCGGCCGTAGTTATCTCAGTTTGCCCATCTTCGGGCTGCACTTCAATGATCACATCGGCAGGATCAAAACCGCGTTGGCGCACATGCGTTTCCAGCAGGTATTGATCGGAAGGAAAAGCTTTGGCTTCGCACAAAATCTTAGTGCGCTTGCCTGCTGTTTGGTAAAAAGTTACTAGGAGCAGGTGCAGGTTTACGGTCAGCGAGTTCATTACCACAATTTCTGAAGGCAATGCACCAACAATGTTAGCGAGTGGCTCCACCAATTTATCGTGGTAATGGAGCCATGGATCGCTGCCCATAAAAAAACCTTCCACGCCCCACTGTGCCCATTGATCCAACACCTGTTGCAGGTGCTGCGCTGTTTGCCGCGGCTGCAACCCAAGTGAATTGCCTAGAAAATAAATCTGGGCTGCGCCGTTCCTTTCTGGAATCAAGAATTCGGTGCGGAAAGAGGCCAGTTCATCTGCTGCGTCCAACTGGCGGGCAAAGGCGGCCGATGCTTCAAATTGCATGTTGCGAAGGAAAAAAAAAGCGGCCAGCCTGCAAAAAGAAAGAATAAGCCCCCGCTGCCGTCTTTAGGCAAAACCAGGCTACCGGGGCTTATCCGTTGTAAGTACTAATGACCTTGTGTGTCCTTGTCCGTATTGCGGTTAGGGTTATTGGTCCGAACATGGTCGGCAACATCCTGATCGTCGGCTGTGTACCGTTCCGTGATGTCGTCGTTCACCGGCTTGTTTTCCGGCTGCATTTTATTGGGCGTTCCTGTTTGGTTGTGCTCTTTGCTTGTATTGCCCGGTGTTGGTACATGATCTCTTGCCATAATAAACATTTTGTTTTCAGCGACAATAGGCATGCCAAAGGAAATCTGCAACAGAACTAGTTAGTTCTATAAAATGCATTTTAGAATGCACCGGTTCTGCCACCATCCACAGGGATGCTGGCACCATTGATATAAGCCGCTGCCGGTGTTGCCAGGAACGCAGCCAGCGCAGCTACTTCGGCGGCTTCGCCAAAACGCCTGGCCGGAATGGCCTGCTGCATTTCATTTGCCACAGTGGCTGCTTCCTTGCCATTGGCCCCAGCCGTGTGTTCAATCAGGCTGTCGAGGCGTGCCGTTTTGGTAAAACCAGGCAGCACATTATTTACCGTGATGCCCCACTGCCCTACTTCGTTGGCCCACGATTTAGCCCAGCCTGCCACTGCCGCACGGATGGTGTTGGATACGCCTAGGTTTGGCAGCGGAATTTTTACAGAGGTAGACACCACGTTAATGATGCGGCCATACCCCGCTTCCTTCATCCCGGGCAGCAGCGCCTGTGCTAATATTTGGTTGTTGGCAATATGCTGGAAAAAGGCTGCTTCAAATTGTGCCGGTGCTGCATCGGTAATAGGGCCGGCAGTTGGGCCGCCGGTATTGTTGACCAAAATGTGAATGGGACCAAATTGTAGTTGCTCGTTCACTGCTTTTTCTACTGCGCCTGCTACTGAAAAATCGGCTTGTGCAACGCGGTGTTGTTGCCCATCGCTGGTGCTCAGTGTGGCCAATGCATCCTGCAAACGTTCTTTATTCCGGGCCATTAAAATACATGTGGCACCTAACAGGGCCAGTTCCTGTGCAATGGCCAGCCCTATGCCCTGTGTGCTGCCACATATCAATGCCGTTTTATTATGAAGTGATAGATCCATAGTTTGAGATTTAGTATCGACGTATTGCAAGGTTAAAAGTACCGCCTTGTTGCTTGCGAAAATGCCTGCTGGTGTAAAGCGTTTTCGTTTTCGTTGAACACGAAAAAGCCTGTTTGCACATACAAACAGGCTTTGCGGAAAGGGAGGGATTCGAACCCTCGGTACAGTTGCCCATACAACGGTTTTCGAGACCGTCCCATTCGACCGCTCTGGCACCTTTCCTCTGGGGCGGCAAAAATAGTGGTTCGGCGCAATACTGCAAAAGGTAAAAATATAAGGCTGCTTGTTTCGTTCGTTTATCAAGTGCCATGCAGATGTCGCCGTATTGATTGTCGCAACAGAGCAATGGCACACTAAGCTTTGCACGCTTGCATTTTTTAAATAATAGCATTAGTATTGATCGTAATATTTCACCCGGCATCCAAAACCAATGCACTATGATTACAGACGAATTGGATCACCAACTTTCCATCATCAATGCACTCAAACTTCAAGCACAACTGCAGGCAGTGCAGCGCTACGAAAGTAGGCTGCAGGAAATAGAAGAAATCAGGCGACAGATAGAGCTGGTGCACCAGGGCAAGCTCTCGCTGGTGCAGATAGATACCAGTAAGGCTCGTGTGGACCAGCGGATTGAGCGGGAACATGCACCCCGCCATATTGCCGAAGAACGCATCAACGGTACCAACGATTTCCAGGATGCTTTTATCATTGATAAACTGGCGCATCTCAAAAACGCTGTGTGCCGGCTAACGTTAAACGGCCGCGGCCTGGGCACCGGCTTTATGGTTGCCGAGGGAATCATCATAACCAACCACCACGTGATTCCTGATGAAGCCACTGCGCAACGAATGGAAGTTGAATTTGGGTATGAATTCGATTCGAATAAAATTTTAAAAAAGGCCGACAAGTTTTCCCTGCACCCGCAATTGTTTTTTTGTACGTCGTCCATTGCGCCGGTTGCTGGCGATGCCACTTCCGGTCTTGACTTTACACTGGTCGCGGTCGATCCTTCGGCTAACCTTTCCCGTTATACTGTTGCCCCGCTTGATGGAACGCTGGGTAAAATTGTAATGGGCGAATTATGCATCACCATTCAGCACCCGGCAGGTGAACCTAAGAAAGTGGTACTGAAAAATATTTCGCTGCTCAAGCTTACGGAAACACATCTTATTTATGAGTCCGATACTTTGCCCGGTTCGTCGGGCTCCATGGTTGTCGGGCTGGGAACCGGCGAAATAATAGCGCTCCACCATGCAGGCGTACCCAAGCGCAATGCAGAAGGGAGGCCTGTAACAAAATCAGGCGCCGTTGCCTACCCGGGCACGCCGGACGAGCAAATTGCGTGGGAAGGAAACGAAGGGGTTCGGGTAAGTTGCATCATCAATGCTATTGAGCAAATGGCTTTGCCAAAGGCAATGGAACCTTTTCGGCAAAAGGTGTTGCGCCGCACCAACGATCGCCGGCAGATCAGGCAGGAGGCCGGGAAAATGGTAACAGAAAGTGTAAACGCCGCGGGCAATAACAAAACCGAAAAAAAGAATGTCAACATGGAAACAACAGCCATAAACATGGGCGACGGGCTGCAGGCAAATGAGCTTACCTCTTTTATTATACTGGTAAAAAACAAGCCGGTAAGCATATCACAAGTCAATGCATTTTTAACGGCACGATATGGCCGGCCGATCAAAATCCAGTTGCTGACGCCGGCTACCGCAATCGATGGCGCCGATGAATTGTTCGAGTTTGTTGCTTCGCCAAAAGTTTCGCTGTCGGATGAAGCCGCGGAACTTACCCGTTTTACTTACATACAAGCGGCGGAAGCCGATGTGCCGCTGGCGCTGAATACCTACATTAAAAAACGGGAAGGCGGCGCCGGCACGGAGTCGATTTATGAGTCCGGTGTAAAGGATAAAGTTTGGGAAGATGAATTTGCCTCTTGGAACGAAGAAGCATTTCAAAAAGAGTGGGCGGAAGCCGAGTTTGTAAAAGGCCGCGAAGCCCACGAGTTTAGGCGGTGGAACCACGATGCTGCCCGCTTTGATAAGCTAACCGATGAAGACTTTTCTTTTTTAAAAGAAAACCCGGTATTCATTGCGCAGCTGGACACGGGTTTTACGAACCATTTTAAAGTGGTAGGCGGTTTTGATCAGGACCTCGATGTTGATTTGATTGACAACGATTCCGATGCAACAGATGAATTGCAAGGCGGCGTCCTCAAGTTTCCCGGCCACGGCACCCGCACCGGCAGCATATTAATCGGTAAACAACCGCTGTTTGAGTTAACCGATAGCGCAACACAACACGATGGCAATTACGGATTGATATCCAAAGCCGGTTCACGCATCATTCCCTTTCGTATTGCAGAAACGGTGCTCTTGCTGAACCGGCAAAAAGAACTGGCCAAGGCAGTGGACCGAGCCATTGCATCTGGCGTGCAAGTAATGACCATGAGCATGGGTACTGCACCAACCATCACCACGGCGCGCCTTGCAAAAAAAACATACGATGCCGGCGTGATTTGGTGTTGCGCTGCAGGGAATGAGGTAAAATTTGTAGTAGCGCCTGCTGTATTTCCCGGTACCATTGCAGTGGCCGCACACAACCCGGATAACGGCCCCTGGCCAAAATCAAGTGTGGGCGATGCAGTGGATATTACGGCACCGGGACAAGATGTGTATGTGCCCATTTTTGCCAAAGGACCCAACGGTACCCGGCTGGACGATTTTGCATATGGCAGCGGCACATCGTACGCTACGCCACATGTGGCCGCAGCTGCAGCTCTGTGGCTGGCAAAATATAAAACAGAACTGCTGGACGTGAAAGGCTGGCAACGTGTGGAAGCATTCAGGACTGCCATTACTCAAACAGCAAGACAGCACGATAAACTGCCCGGCCGCGGATATGGCGCGGGTATACTCAATGTGGATGCGTTGCTGAACAGCAAAAAAGGCAGGCCGACACCGGAAATGATTGCAGGACTAAAGTATGCTTACGATGGATGGAACGAGCACCATTTTATTGCATCGCTGCAAGGCTGGACTGAGTTGTTTAAATCGTATTGGAACCTGGCACATGGCGGCTTGCGCCGGTTGTTTGGTATGGAAGCGATGGAATCGGCTGCAGCCAATGCCACTTTGAGTGATTTTTCCAAAACGCAGGAAACACTCCTTTTTGGTGGGGGCTCGTCGCTTGAAAGCGATGCTGCACTTTCACCTGACGAGGCGATTAGCCGCTTGCAGGTACTGAACAATCTTATTCTTCAAAATGCAAAAGCATAATCCACATGGCACATTTTGATTTTCATTTTCATCTCCTTTTTAAACATGCCATATCCGGAGACACCGATGCGAATGAACATACCGATGTCAATCAAAACATCGATGTAAAAGGATTTGCTGATTTGTTGGACTCTGCTTTTGGTGGCCCGTTTGAAAGCCAGGCGTCGCCGCAAATGGTGTTGCAAAGCCCGCTAAAATTTGGGTTGATCGCCATCTTATCCGTGGAGCATGCTTTTGTAAAAAGAATGATGCGCATACCGGGCTTTCGCCTGGAAAAGGCACTGCCGTTGGACCCCAAAATGGTGCAGCAAATAAAGAACAGCGAAGTAAGCTATCATGAGCTTTTTCAAAAGCAGGTAACGTTTACACGCGATACAATCCAAACACATGGTAAGGATTGGGACATGCTGTTGCTCAACCGCTCCAAAGACCGCGATGAGCCCGGTGTGTGGGAAGCCATCCGCAAAAGGGCAAATGCCAATATGCAGGACGCAATCAAACATCAACAAAATTATAAAGGCAGCCGCTGGTTTGCGCTTTCCATTGAAGGCGGTCACAACCTGAGCGAAGTGCCCATCCGAAACCAACAGGGTTTGATTCACCAGACCCCGGAAGAAACCCTGAAAAAACTTCAGGACCGCGAAGACGTTGATTTTTTGGCGATCAACCTGAGCCACCTGAGCCGCATTCCGGAGATGCAATTAAGCGGATTTGCACAGGGCCTGAACATGTCGGCACAAAAGGCGTTCAGGAGCCCCGACTTTCATCCTGCGGCGGAATGCGGGTTAACATTTTTGGGTAAAAAATTGGTTCGCCAGGCCCTCACCCACCCGGTTAAGCCCATTTTAATTGATGTGAAACACATGAGCCTTTATTCGAGGCTGCAATACTATCGCTACCGCGCAAAGCTTGCCGAGGAGCATGCGCAGGTTTCGAAACTGCCGGTCATTTCGTCGCACACCGGTTTTACGTTTACCACTTACTCCAATTTTATTGGCAACCAGCAATACCTGCCACAGGTGGATACCGATAGCGAAGGACTGCCGGTTACTACCATTGCGGCGCAGGAACGCAAAATTGGTAAGACAGATGACCACAACAACGAGGACCTGTTTGGAAACCCCTGGACCATTAATCTTTTTGACGAAGAAATTGAAGAAATTTTCAACACCAATGGAATGATCGGCATTTCGTTGGACCAACGGGTGCTGGGAACCCGCAAGATGTTTTTAGACGGCAAACGTAAATCGCATTATGAACCCGAACACCTGGCGCGGGAAGAGTACACCAAACTGTTTGAAAACGGGCAAGTGCCTGGTGCAGAAGCCGTGTTGCTGGAAGGCTTGCAAAGAGTGGTGCCGCTGCCCAGGGAACGCCACTCTATGCTGCTGGCGCTGCACCTGGTGCATGCGGTAAGGGTGGGCTTGAACGCAGGCATTGCAGGCCCCGCCGATGTGGACGACCCTTCGCCCTGGGATTACCTCTGCATTGGATCGGACTTCGATGGGTTGATCAATCCAATTAACTCAGTAAAAAATATAACGCAGATCGACCGGCTGAAAGGCGAGTTGATGCGTTACCTGCCACAGGCGGATAAAACGCTGCCATTTTACGAACATGAAAAAGCGCTGCGCTATGACCGGAACGGCACGGTGGACCGAAAGTATCTGGAATCCGTTATTGATAAGGTTTTAAGCATCAATGGCATCAGGTTGCTGATGCGGTTCAACAATAATTGGGGTATTTAAGTATATAAAAAATATCGACGCGGCCATGTGGAGATTGGTGCTGTTCAGATAAGAACAGGTAGCGCATGTGCAAGTAAAACCATTAATAAAAAGGCCCCTGATAATTTGATCAGGGGCTTTTTTGCATGAATATGGGGAATAGATTTTGAAAGCTGTAGCTGGTTTCAAAATTGTGAACGATTGCATCGAAATAGCCGTTTTGCCAATAAAACATTCTTTTAGTTGCATAACCGGATACAACCTGGTAGGAAGGAAACGCCCAGCCCGAGTAAAACTTTACAACGGATCACCGCTTCGTTCAACTTTTTTGCTCAAAACGTTGTTGTGTGGTGTACAACCGCTTCAAAGCCGCATGACAAATAACTGGTTTTATTAAATATAAAACCAGCCAACAATTAGCCGAAGTTTAGTTACTGGTATACTACGCTTGTTACCGGAATTACTTCACATACTAAATCAAAAAAGATGACAACTGAACAAATCGTATTGGCATCCAGACCAAAAGGTTTGCCGGTCGGTACCGACTTTCGGATGACGCAAGTTGAACTTCCGGAAATAAAGGCCGGGGAGCTATTGCTGAAGGGCCTGTACTATTCAGTTGACCCGTATATGCGCGGCCGTATGAACGATGCAAAATCTTATGCTCCGCCTTTTGAAATTGACAAGCCAATTTATGGAGGCGTAGTGGCTAAAGTAATGGAGAGTAAATCCGATCAATATAAAGCCGGTGATCTGGTGGTGGGCAATTTTCCCTGGCAAAAAGACTTTATTGCAACGGAAAAGGAAGCCAGAAAAATAGATGCCACCCTGGCGCCTCCCAGTTACTACCTCGGCGTACTGGGCATGACGGGATTAACGGCTTATTTTGGGTTGATGCATATCGGCAAGCCTAAAGCCGGCGAAACTGTAGTTGTTTCCGGGGCCGCAGGGGCGGTTGGAATCGTGGTCGGACAAATTGCTAAAATTCAGGGATGCCGGGTGGTGGGTATTGCCGGATCGGATGAGAAAACAAAACTATTGACCACTGAGTTTGGATTTGATGCTGCGATCAATTACAAAACTGCCTCCGATATGAATAAAGCCATTGCGGCGGCCTGTCCAAACGGCGTTGATGTTTACTTTGATAATGTGGGCGGCGAAATTTCAGACGCGGTTATCAAGACCATAAACTTCCATGCAAGGATCCCATTGTGCGGACAGATTTCTTTATATAATGCTACGGAAGCACCCATGGGGCCCCGGATACAACCGATCTTACTTACCCGTAGCGTATTGATGCAAGGTTTTATTGTCGGCAATTTTCAGGAACAATTTCCTGAAGGCATGCAACACCTGGCGCAATGGATCAGGGAAGGTAAATTGAAAAGTACCGAGACGCTTGAGCATGGCTTCGAAAATCTTCCAAATGCCCTGCTTGGATTGTTCAAAGGCGAAAACACAGGCAAAATGATCGTTGAGGCCTGACCGCATTTTCCCTAAAACAGTTTTCAAAATATTGCAAACAGCTTTATTGTTCACTTTAAAATCAAGATCATGAAAGTATTATTTGTACTGACCTCACATAGCGAGTTAGGCAACACCGGCAAGAAGACCGGATTTTGGGTAGAGGAATTTGCTGCCCCTTATTATGTAATGGCAGATGCGGGTGCCGACATTACCATTGCATCGCCCAAGGGCGGCCAGCCTCCCATCGATCCTAAAAGCGAAGCACCGGATGCGCAAACAGCAGCTACGAAACGGTACTATGCAGATGCGGCATTGAAAGAAAAAATGGCCAACACAAAAAAACTTGCAGATGTGAACGCGGCCGACTTTGATGCTGTATTTTATCCTGGTGGGCATGGGCCTATGTGGGACCTTTATGAGGACAAAAATTCGATTGCATTGATACAAAACTTTTGGTCGGCTGGCAAACCTGTGGCAGCAGTGTGCCATGCGCCATCTGCCTTGTTGAATGTGAAAGACGAAAATGATGAGCCGTTTGTGAAAGGAAAAAAGGTAACCGGATTTACCAACACAGAAGAAGAAGGCGTGCAATTGACCGACGTGGTGCCCTACCTGCTGGAAGATGAATTGAAGGCAAGGGGCGGCCACTATTCCAAAGGCAGCGATTGGGGTCCTTATGTAGTAGAAGACAATATGCTCATCACCGGGCAAAATCCGGCCAGCAGCGAAGAGGCAGCGGAAAGATTATTGGCTTTACTTAAGAAAAATACAGCGCCAGGTAATTAGTTACGCATGATTCAGCAAAATGCACCAGCGATAGAATAAATCGTTGCTGGTGCACTTTGTTTTTAGCGTGAATATGTAAAGGGCGGTGCAAACGGTTATTAATTCACCAGCGCAGCCTGCTTTCGTTGCCTGTAAATTTTTACCTGTAACAAAATTGTCATCAGCAAAAAACAAAAGCAGCTGATCCAAATCAGCGCCATTAACTGCGTATGAATATCTGCCACGGTTCCGCGGTAAATAGCAATGCGCCGGAAGGCCTGCAGGAAATGCGTCAACGGTAACAAATTGGAAAACTGCTGTATGAGCCGGGGCATGGCTTCTATCGGCCATGTGTAACCGCTAAGTAAGAAGGAAGGCGTGGCCAGCACCATCAGCAATTCGGTGGCTTTTAACTGGCTGGGTATGGCCAGCGAAAACAACATGCCAATAAACATGCAGGCCAGTGTAAATATGCTTACCAGCAAAACCATTGGCCAGGTAAATACCGGGATACCGATGCCAAATAATGGATAAAAGCTGCCCACAATCAGCCACATTACAATACTAAGTAAAACAAAGGGTAAAGCTTTTAGCACAATATGGTACAGCGACCATTGGCTGGCAGCTGCCAGCTTGTTGAAATATCCATCCTCAAAATCACGGGCAAATACAAGCGCCAATCCTAAAAACAACACCTGCTGCATGATCGTGCCTAGAATTCCCGGCATCATCAGCTCCATATAATTGGATGCGGGATTGTACAACCTGTTGTAATTTACTCTGAACGGCTCGTATCGCTGCGCAGCAGTAGCCGGGTCGGCACCGGCTTTTTTCAGGCCTTCAATCTCCACGCCTGCACTGATGGTGCCCAATACCGTTTGTATGGCCCGTGTGGCAAAATTGGCCGGCACTAGGTTGGCCAGGTTAATATCCACCTGCACTTCCGGATACCGCTTTTGCAGCACGGCCGCTTCAAAGCCATCGGGAATGGTAAGAATGGCTACGTATTCTTTAGAGGGCATCTCTGCGGCAATATTATCCGGTGCATATTGCACCTTCGTTACCAGCAATGCCTCGTTGTCGCCAAGGGCATCGATGATTTTGCCTGATAGTGGCGAGTTGTCTTCATCAATCACCACAACAGGCATATCGGTAAGCTTGCCTTTTTTATACACGTTGGCAAACATGACGCCGTAAAGGGTCGGTGCGCCAAAGAAAATGGCTACCAGCACACTGTTTGAAAAGATGCGTCGGAACTCCACTCGCAGTAAATGAATAATTTGTTTCATTCCGGAATTGTTTATAATCAAAGCCAGCTTATGTAATTGGCTATGTCGTTTATTGTTTTTGATCGAGTAACACGGTAGCGTTGGTATATAATCCGGATGCATCTTCTATATTCATGGGTACTACCTTCAATTCAAAAATGCTTTCTCCCAGTTTATAGTTAGGTGATGTGCTGGTGTTTTCTGCATACTTCGGCAGTTGTCGTACACTCGCTACTTTGGCTGCAATAGTTTTATCCGTAAAAGGCACTTTAACCGTAACCTGCTGGTTCAACCGGAACGCATTAATCTTTGATTCACTCACCGTAAAACGGAAATAGGTGGTGCCGGTTTGAAACCCGTTGAAAATGGTGTAGCCCGGCGTAGCCAGCTCGCCTTGTTTCAAAGCGATGCTTTCGATTACCATATCTGCAGGAGCAGTGATATAACGTTCTTTCTCCGCCTGCAACAATTCGTTTTTCGCGCCAGAAGCCCGTTGTACCTGTCCGCGGGCTGCCTGGATATTTTCGGGTCGTGCACCTTTTTGCACTTCCCTCCTTTTTGCTTGCAGTGCCCGAACCTGGGCCTGCGCTGCCCTGTACTTGCTGCGCACCTCATCAAACTGTTGTGCGGAAATTAGCGAGTCGGCGTACATGTTGCTCATACGCTGGTACGACTCTTCGGCAAATTGCAGCTGTGCATCGGCTGCGTCAATTTGCCCTTGCACCTGCGCCACCTGGTCGGCGGTGGCACCATTCAGCGCAAGGTTCAACTGGCCCTGTGCGCTTTCGATGGCACCGTCGGCCTGCTCAAGTTTGGCGCCAATCTCCGGCACGTCCAGCACAGCCAGTGTATCGCCTTTCTGTACGGCTTGTCCTTCGCTGACATTGATCTGCAAAATGCGGCCGGCAACTTTGGGCACCACCGATACTGTTTCCTGTTTTACTTTTCCCTGGTTTTCGATGCTGCCGTCGGTAGCAGTTTTTTGATCACTACATGACATGAGCAACAAAAGCGGAAAAGCAGCCATGGATCGAGAACTGTATTTCATGATCAATCAAGTTTTAAAAATCTTCCAACAAGGTTCCATTTACATGGAGCAATTGCAAACTGGCCCGGCGCTGTTCGTAATAAGCCTGCTGCAGATCAAACCGGGCTTTTTCAAGGTTGTTCAGCGCATTCAGCAATTCGGTAATGGTCGTAAGCCCGTTTTTGTATTGCTTAGAAACAAATTCGAGCGACTCATCCGACAGCGCCACCTGTGCCTTCAACATGGTAATACGCTGGTTGGCCGTACGTAATTCATGCCCGGCTTTTGCTTTTCCCAATTGAATAAGGTCTTCTGCGCTTTGTTTTTGCACTTCAAAAGCATGGCGATCAAGTGCTACTTTACGTGCATTATTGCGTGCCGTAAAGCCATCGAACAGGCTCCATTGCAAACGTAAACCTGCGTACCACCTGGGGTCAAGAAGTGAAAGGTCTTGTTTGCGAAATTCGTATTGGGCAAAAGCGGCCACTTTGGGAATGTATTCACTTCGTTCCGCCTTTTCCTTATAGTGGGTAGCCGCAATGGCTTCATTAAGTGACTTAATTTCGGAGCGTTCCGCTACGGCCGTATCGTTGGCGAGCAGCATGGGCTGCAACCTTGGCTGGAGACCATTGAGTGTAGTAAATTGAACGCCGGTAAGCTGGTGCAAACGTTCCACCAGTGTAAGGCGGTTACCATCGTTTTCTATAATACGTAGTTGCAGTTTTTGTTGGGCCAGTTCAATTTTTTTCCGTTCTATCGGGGTGGCCAAACCGTTTTTGATCGCGCCTTCCACAAACCTAAGTTGCTGATCAAGCAACGCATCGGAGCTTTTGATTACGCTATCCGATGCGTAAAGCAAGGCTAGCTTGTCGTAGAGGTCTGCGATATCCAACAGCAATCCTGCCTGTTGTTTTTCATTGCCGTAAGCCAGCGCTTTTTGCTGGTGCTGGTACGCCCTGATACCGTTTTCTATTTTGAAGCCACTGAACAATACCCACTGCATATTGCCCGTAATCTTAAAAATATCCTTCTGCTGAATAGCTGGTACGGGTTGCAGCTTTACCGATGGCGGTAACTGGCTGTTGAAAGGAAGGCCGGCTCCTTCTTTTATCAACAGGCGCTGTGTACCCAACAGGAGCGACTGCATATCCTGCGGAAAAAGAATATCATCATTCAAGCGGGTGTAGGTTGCATTTGCCGATAGCCGGGGCAAATAATTGTAGCGGGTCGTTTGTTCTTCAATTTTTGCCTGCTGCACCCGGATGTTGTTCAATTGAATGGTGTCACTTTTTCCGTAGGCCATGTGTACAAGATGGCGAAGTGCCTCATCAAACTGTTGGGCCTGCGACAAAGTGCTGAGCAACACCAATAACCCGGTTAGAATTTTTTTGCGCTTCATGTTTATTCTTTAATGATTAAGAATGTAAACAGGTACAAAATTAATATTCTAGATGGCCGTTATTTCGTCTGTTCTTCGGGTAGGTTGGTCAAAATGAGAACAAAATGGAATTAAGGGTAAGGATCAATAGGAATGATGGGTGAGAACAGCCAGGGTATTCGTGGCCTAACAACTGAACACGCAAAGCGTTCACTACACGTTCGTATTTTTGGGTATGTCGTTGCCGAAGCTTACCGATATCACGATTGCGCACCTCAAAGAAGTTTACCAATTTGAATGGAGCACCCATGATTTTCTGGTATCCGACGAACAACATTACCTCCGTATGCACGATGTGCCCATGCACGTGGATGGTTACCTGATTGGCATCTGCACGCAGGGAAACATAAAGATGGAGATCAACTTAACGGTATATGAAGGTGGCGCCCATTCCATGATCATTACCACGCCGCACCCGGTACTGAAAGTGCTGGAAACCAGTGCGGATTTTCGCTGCCGTTTTATTGTTTTCTCCCCTCGTTTCCTTACGGCTAATTATATCAACCCGCATGTGTTGGACAGGTTCCAGTTTGCTAGGGTGGCTGCCGTACCAGTAGTACACCTCCAACCCACCGAAGCGATGCAGTTGCAGACACTGTTTATTTATATCTGGCAGCGCTTTCAGGAAACGACGCACCCCTTTCGCAAAGAAATTACAGGCAACCTGCTGATGGCGTTGCTGCACGATTTTGAAGGGGCTTACCAATTGCATTTTCAACAGGTGCAAAAAAAGCAAAGCCGCAAAGAGGAGCTCAACACCAAATTTCACGAGCTCCTGTTCCGTCATTTCAGGCAGGAACACGGTGTGCGGTTTTATGCCGGCAAACTATACGTAACCCCTAAATATTTATCTGAAACGGTAAAAGGAACAACTGGCCGAACGGCCAGCGAATGGATAGATGCGGCCCTTGCTGTGGAAGCCCAGGCCCTGTTGCAAAATCCGGATTTATCGGTGCAACAGGTGGCCAATGAACTCAGCTTTCCGGACCAGTCATCGTTTGGCAAGTTTTTCAAAAAGCAGGTGGGTATTTCCCCTTCTGACTACCGGAGGGGCGTGCCGGTGTAGACAAGCGCAGCGATAATCCCGAATTAAATTGCAACACCAGCACTAAACTTCTGTGATCTTTTCGCCAGTTCCGAATGAGGCAGGCTTTTTTTCCTGCACAACACATGTTTCCAAAGCAAATTTGCAATAACCAATAATGGGCCATCTCGAACCCAGGAAGTGAACACAGTCGTAAGGTGTATTGGGATGCCAAATTTAAGTTTGGCCGAAGTGAAATCAGGGTCAATCAGTTTTATCTCGGTTCGTCACGGTGCGGCGGCAAGCGGGGCATTAGATGCATTGATCGATAACGGAAACTTGAAACAAAAGGATGGCCCCGCTTTTTATTATACCATTTCTTTTGTACAACAAGCTTTGCATCGAAGGCTGTATAACAAAACAGGCCCCGATTTGATCGGGGCCTGTTTTGTTATGGCGGAGAGAGAGGGATTCGAACCCCCGGACCTTTAACAGTCAACGGTTTTCAAGACCGCCGCAATCGACCGCTCTGCCATCTCTCCGGCGCGAAAATAGGAGAACCGCGCCTGATGACAAAAATTTTTCACTGCAGTTTTTAAACTTTGTTGTGCCGCACTGCTTAATGTCGTAAATTCCAAATCACAATACCTAAATTTTATTCAGTATGAGAAGCGTTGCCCAAATATTACGGCGTAAAGGCAGTACTACAACAGCAGTTGGCCCACAAACTTCGGTGCTGGAGGCGCTCCGCATTATGGCAGAACAAAACATCGGGTCGGTAATGGTAATTGAGCACAACCAGTTATTGGGCATTATGACGGAACGCGACTATTCGCGTAAAGTGATTTTGAATGGAAAGTCGTCAACCGATACGCCGGTAGAAGAAATTATGTCGACCAGTTTTCCGGCGGTTTCGCCCCGCGATTCGATTGAGCATTGCATGCAACTGATGTCGGATTTGAATATCCGATACCTGCCGGTTTATGATGGTGGCGAATTGTGCGGCATTGTTTCGATGAACGATGTGGTAAGAGAAACCATTTCGGCGCAGGCCGAAACTATTTCATCATTGAAAGATTATATGCACTCAGGAAGATAAAAGCAATTGTCTATATAAAAGAAAAGGACCTGCACATGATGTGCAGGTCCTTTTCTTTTATGGTGTACCGTGATTGTAGTTGATGCTAAAAATGAGTAACCTATTCCGAGAATACCGTGTCACGCCGAACAAGTTTCGGCATCTCATTCAAAGCAAGTGATCTTACAAAAAAGGTTTACTCTTATTCGTTGCGTCGCCTAAAAACTTAGGAGATGCCGAAACAAATTCGGCATGACAACCCTAAAAATCGAAATGCCTTTCAATTAGGTAATCGCGATGACTCTATTCCACCTCTTTCTCCTTTACCACAACCAAGTCATCCAAATCAACGGTGATGGGAATGATGCCCAACTGAACAATGGCCTTTTTGCCGCGCAACTCTTTTACCTCTCCTACCTTATGTGCTTTTTTCATCCACACTTTAGCGCCGGGGATAATTTCGCCGCCAACTTCCTGGTATTTTGAGTTGATCTTCTTTTTTACTTTTTCAGCGCTTTGCTGTTGTTTTTGTTTAAACAATAAAGCCTGCAATTGCTTCATCAGCTCCCGCTTGTCTTCCGATGTTTCCGCTTTGCGCCAGTCGAGCACCACTTGCCGCAACTTTCGCTCCATGTCTTTCAGGTAAACGATGCGGTCTTCGGTAATGCGGTTTTGCTGCTTCAACAATTCAACCTGCTGGCGGTGTTTTTCCTTATTCATCAACACTTCCATTTCCCTTTTCAGGCGGTCATTTTCTTTGAGCAGCCCGTTCAGCTCTTTTTGTTTTTGTTCCACCTGCCGCAAATCCTGTTCGGTGCGGTTAAGTAGTTTATCCAGCTTAAAATGGTCTTCATCAACCAGCTGCCTTGCCCTGTCGATGAGGCGTTTTTCCAGGCCAATGCGCTGTGCAATGGCGAAGGTGTACGAGCTGCCTGGTTTGCCCACCGTGAGTTTATACAACGGCATCAGGCTTTGTTCGTCAAACTGCATGGCGCCGTTCAAAATACCGGGCGTTTTATTGGCCATCACTTTCAGGTTGAGGTAGTGCGTGGTTACAATACCCATGGCGTGTTTGCGGGCCAGTTCTTCGAGGATCACTTCGGCAAATGCGCCGCCTAAGTTTGGATCAGAACCACTGCCTAATTCATCTATAAAAAACAGCGTTTTGCCATTGGCCGATTGCATGAATTCTTTCATGCTCAGGAGGTGACTGCTGTAGGTGCTCAACTCAAATTCCAAACTTTGCGTGTCGCCAATATGGATCATTAATTGTTTGAAAATGCCGAACTCCGAGCTTGGATGTACCGGCACCAACAAACCGCTTTGCACCATGATCTGGAGCAGGCCCACCGTTTTCATCGTTACCGTTTTACCACCAGCGTTCGGTCCGCTGATCACAAGGATGCGATTAGCTGCATCGAGTGTCAAATCGGTTGGGATCGTCGTTTTGCCGCTGCGCAAATTGTATAAAAACAGCAGCGGGTGATATGCCCGCACCAGGTGGATATGTGCCTTATCGGTCAGCACCGGGTACTCGGCTTTTATTTCAATACCGAACGATGCTTTTGCCCGTATAAAATCATACTCACCCACAATGTTGTGGTAGGTGGTGAGCAAGGGCGCATACACGGCCAGTCGGCTGGTCAGTTCGCGCAGAATGCGATACACCTCCTTCCGTTCGGCGCTTTCCAGTTCGTATATATCGTTATTGAGTTCTATGGTTTCTTCTGGTTCAATAAACGAAGTTCGGCGGCTGTCGCTTTCGCCATGGATGATGCCTTTAACGGTGCGTTTTTGCTCGGCGTAAACCGCCACTACCCTGCGGCCGTTCATAAAGCTTTCTTCAATTTCCGACAGGTAACCCAGCTTATTCAGCTTGCCCACAATGCGGTCGAACATGCGGCGCAGATCGTTGCGTTTGCGGTACAGCCCCATACGAATGTCCTGCAACTCTGCCGATGCACTGTCTTTTACCACGCCGGTTTCGTCCACCACTTCGTCAATCAGTTGCAGCACTGCCTTTTCATAATAAGTGCCTTCAATCACCAACGCCAGCGCATCATACGATTCGCGGCGCTCTTTATCAAACCAACGGAAAATGGCTTCGAGGCTCAGCACCAGTTTGCGCAGCCCCACCAATTGCTCGCCGGTAAGTACAGCACCGGGAATGCCCAAAAGTTTTAAGTCTTTTGAGAGGTTTAGTATATAATCGTTCGGAAAATAAATGCCATTTTGCAGCAGTTGCCTGAACTGGTGCGTCTGTTTTAACTCGCGTTCAATAAAATCCTTCCGGGTATGGATGCGCAGCTCCTTCGATTTGTTGCGGGCATACTCCGAGCGGCATTTGGCATGCAGCAACTCTTTCACTTTGTCAAATTCAAGTTGTACAGCGGCCGATTCTGGAAATAACTTCATTTAGTGTTTCTCGTGCTATTGCTTTTTACATCAGGTGCGGCATAGGGTGTTTTTACTGCTACATGTTCACTCCTTTTTGCCCACCTCTATTATTCCATTTAAATTAGGTCTGCAAAGATAAACCCGGCGGCCGTTTCATAATAAACGCAGCTGTTATTTATCCTTTAAGAGCGGCATCAATGTTTTAACTGTTAAGAGCATTGTCCTAAAAAAGTGTAAAAGGTAGCCACAACCAACTGTTAAAGTGTTTTTTGCTTAATTTCCGGCACCATATAGAATTGGATATTTGTATTTCAAATCATCTCATGATGAAAATGACCTTTGCCACGCTTTTGGCGATCAGTTTTTTTTCCTGCACGTCGGAGAACAAATACAATGCGATGAGTTCATCCCTGATACACATGACTGAACAAACTGACACGGCGACTTTTGGCACCGGTTGTTTTTGGTGTACCGAGGCAATCTTCGAGCAACTCAACGGGGTGTTGAAAGTAACCTCGGGCTACTCGGGTGGGCATGTTGAAAATCCAAGCTACAAGGAAGTGTGCACCGGCGAAACCGGGCACGCCGAATGTGTACAGATCCAATACGAGCCGGACAAAATTTCGTACGACGAATTGCTCGAAGTGTTTTGGCAGGTGCACGACCCCACTACCCTTAACCGCCAGGGCGCCGATATAGGTACGCAATACCGCAGCGCCATTTTTTACCACAACGATACGCAGAAGCAAAAAGCAGAACATTATAAAACCGAACTGCAGAAAAGCGGTGCCTTTCCAAAACCTATTGTGACGGAAATTGCAGCAGCGGCAAAGTTTTACCCGGCCGAAGATTACCACCAGGAATATTATTACAACAATAAAAACACCAACCCCTACTGCGCCGTAGTCATCCGGCCCAAGTTGGAAAAGTTCCAAAAGGTGTTTGCAAGTAAGTTAAAAACCCATTGATTGATGGAGGCTTCGGCCTCCTTTTTTATTGCTGTAAAAAAATCGATGCCGCTAGTCTTGCTGTATACACGAAAACCCCACCACCATTTTGTCTAAGCAAACATCCCGTAAATTGCTGTGCAAACTACACTGATGAAAACGTTGACCCTTTGCCTGTTGCTGGTGGCTGCCACCACATTTGCCCAACAAAAACCGGAAGTAACATTGCTGACTTCAGGCACCAAAACCAGCCTGCGCGGCATCAGCGTGGTTAACGACCGCGTGGTTTGGGCCAGCGGCTCCAACGGCACCGTTGCCCGTAGCACCGATGCCGGCAAAACCTGGAAATGGCTGGTGGTTAAGGGTTTTGAGCAACGCGACTTTCGCGACATTGAAGCGTTTGACGCTACCACAGCCATTATTATGGCTATTGATGCACCTGCATATATTTTAAAAACAGTGGACGGCGGGCAAACATGGAAATCGGTTTATGAAAATAAAACGCCGGGCATGTTTCTCGACGCGATGGAGTTTTGGAACGACCAGGCAGGCATCGTGATTGGCGACCCCATCAACGGTAAAGTGTTTGTGGCCCGCACATTTGACAACGGCAACACTTGGAAAGAACTACCCGAAATCAATAAACCAACTGTTGCGCAAGGTGAAGCATTTTTTGCATCGAGCGGCACCAATGTGCGGGTGTTGGATAAAGACGAAGCGGTGATGGTTTCCGGCGGCACAAAGTCGCAAGTGTTTATCCGCGATCAGAAAATCACGCTGCCGCTGGTACAAGGCGGCGAAACAACCGGCGCCAACTCGGTGGCCGTGCAGGATAAAAACAGCCGTAAAGGCGGCAATACTATGATTGTGGTGGGCGGCGATTTTACCAAACCTTCGTCCGATTCGCTGAACTGCTTCATCAGCACCGACCGCGGCGCCAGCTGGAAAGCGCCGCGCAAAGGCCCGCGGGGTTACCGCAGTGCCGTGGAGTATCTTTCTAAGAAACATTTGGTTACCTGCGGACCAACCGGTGTTGATTATTCAACCGATGGCGGCCAAACCTGGAAGGGCATTTCCGATGAAGGTTTTCATGCAGTGCGGATTGCCAAGAACGGCAGCGCCGTGTTTTTGTGTGGCGGTAACGGCAAAATTGCTAAGCTGGACTACACAAAAGAACAAAAACCTGCGCAACCCAAATTTTAAGCATTGGGCTGCCGCAGGCTTTTGGGCAAAATATTTATAGCTAAATGTTCCCCTATTTTATCTCGTCTAAGAGTTCCCGCACTGAAGGCCGTTTTTTGTAATCTTCTTCAAAAAAGCGGTAAGTGATCGAGCCGTCTTTGTTGATAATGTAGACAGCAGGCACCGGCAATTGGGCTTTGCCTTTTTGCCCGTTGGTCTGCAGCAGGTCGATGCCCGCATTTTTATACCGGGTGGTGGTGCGTTCGTCCACATCGTAAGCCACTTTATACGCCTTGGCAATTTTCATTTCATCGTCGGAAAGAATAGAATACATGGCTTTTGTTTTCTCGATCGACTGTGCCACGCCGGCCGATTGCTCCGGGGTAATGGCTACCAAAGTGGCACCTTTGTCGATGATCATTTGCAGCGAGTCCTGCATTTTAGCGAGATGGCGATTGCAGTACGGGCACCAGTTGCCGCGGTAAAACATCACCACCACTGGTCCTTTTTTACGCAACTCACGGAGGCTTATTTCCATGCCGCTTTGGTCTTTGCCCTTAAACTCCGGCGCTTTTGAATTGATGAACAAACCTTCCGGTTTGCCTTGCGCAGATAAAGTAAAAGAAGCAGCCACAACGGCTATGAAGGTCATCAGTTTTTTCATCGTGCTGTTATTGCTTTATAAAAATAGCCTTGGCTGCGCAATAACAGCGTGTGGGCCGGCTGAATTAACAGAATGAAAAGCGCGGTGCCGAGCTATTTACGGAACATAACCCAAACCGCCGCCAGCAGCAAAAGGAAAGCATACACGTATTTCATGTGGAAAGGCTCCTTCAGCACATACATGGCAAATGCTGCAAATACCACAAGGGTAATCACCTCTTGCACAATCTTTAGCTGAAAAGCATTGAACCCACCCGAATATCCGAGCCGGTTGGCGGGCACCATCAGGCAGTATTCAAAAAACGCAATACCCCAACTGATCAAAATGGCTTTCCACAACGGCCAGCCGTCCTGTTTGAGGTGGTAGTACCAGGCGTAGGTCATGAATATGTTGGAGATCACCAATAAAATAATGGTGCGCATGCTGGTGCAATTTTGACGAAATCATCGAACTGTTGGCGCCGAAGCACCACCGTTTTTACGATGCGGTATTAATTATTCAGGCTGCGGAAATCCACCGGTACCAATTTGCTCACGCCGGGTTCCTGCATCGTTACCCCATAAATAACATCCACCGTACTCATGGTGGTTTTGTTGTGCGTTACAATGATGAACTGCGAATTGGCCGAAAACTCGCGGATCATTTTGGTGAATTTGCCCACGTTGGCATCGTCCAGCGGTGCGTCCACCTCATCGAGGATACAAAACGGCGCCGGCTTGATGAGGTAAATGGCAAACAGCAGCGCCGTGGCGGTAAGCGTACGTTCGCCGCCGCTCAATTGACCAATGCTGGCCGGTCGCTTGCCTTTTGGCTTTGCCATGATGTCGATGCCGGTTTCCGCCAGGTTGTCCGGGTTTTCCAGGATCAGGTCGCACTGATCGTCTTCGGTAAACAGGGCTTTAAATACCTTATGGAAATTTTCCCGCACCACGTTGAAGGTGTCGAGGAACTTTTGGTTGGCCGTGGTTTCCACTTCCGCAATGGTTTGCAGCAGGCTTTCTTTAGCACTCACCAGGTCGTCGCGCTGCTCCACGATGAAGTCGTAGCGCTTTTTCATTTCCTCGTACGCTTCAATGGCCGTCGGGTTTACTTCGCCCAGGTTTTCGAGGCGTTTTTTCATCCGGTCGGCACGCTCCTGCAATTCCTCGGCTGGCGTATCTGAGGTTCGCGGCTCATCCAAAATATCTTCCAGCACCACCCTGAATTCCACTTTCAGCCGCTCTTTCATTCCGGCCAGTTGCAGTTTCAGGTCGGTCAGCTTTTCCTTGATGCCCGAAAGCAGTTGTTCCAGTGCATCTTTTTCTTTGGTGCGCTGGCGCAGGGCCGTTTCCCGTGCATTCAACTCATTGCGCAGCACATAAAACGCCTGGTCGGTTTCGTTGAGTGCCTGTTGCTCCTGTTCGCGGCGGCGCATCAGTTCAATCAGGGCTTCTTCCACCTCTTTCAACTTGGCCGCCGATTCTTCGATGTTGGCAGTCGTTTCGCCCAGTTGCGCTGTATTGCTTTGCACCTGTGCGTTCAGGTCGGTAAGCTGGTTGGTCTTAAACTGCAACTCCTGCTTTAGCCCGGCCACCTTGCTTTGCTGGCGGGTGATGCGCAGGTTGCTTTCATTATATAATGCGTTGATTTCGTTGTATTGCTGTTCAAAACTTCGGTACTGGCTTTCCGCATCCTGAAGCTGGTCGGCATAGCCGCTCAATTGGCTGCTTAGCGATTTCAGCTCCGAACGAACCCCGTCGATCGAACCATGTGTTTGCTCGAGTTGCAGGTTCAAATCTTCGAGCCGGCGGCGGCCCTGGCTTTGTGCATGCTGCAGGTTTTCGGCTTTGTTTTGGAGGCCAAAAACGGCGTTATTCATTTGCTGCAGTTCCCGTTCCAGTTCGCGGATCTGGCCTTCTTTCAGGTTGGCGTTGTATACCAACACTTCCTGCTGCCTTGCCTGGATTTGTGCCGTAAGACCAGCTACCACCGTTTTCTGCGCCTCAATTTGTTCGCGCAACTTTTCCAGGTTTTTTGCCCGGCCAATTTTTTTACCTTCAAAAAGACCAACGCTGCCGCCGCTGAGGGTAAACTCGCCCTTTACGTATTTGCCGGTTTTTTCCAGGATCACCGAGCCGTTGCTTTCAGCCAATGCGCCTTCGTCGTTGGCAATAAAAACGTTGCCCAGCAGCTGTTGCGCCAGCGGGCGGTATTGCTCGTCCACTTCAATCACGTCCATTGCCGGCGTAGTGCCGCCCGGTTGGTGGCCTGCAGCATCTGCCGCTTTTACTTTATCGAGTAAAAAGAAATTGGCTTTGCCTTTTTTGGCGCCTTCCAACAGATGCACAGCCTGCATGCCTTCGGCCAGGTTCTCCACCACGTAGTAGTTGAGGTAAGGCTCCAGCACATTTTCAACCGCTGCGCGGTATTCTTCTTTTACATAAATAATGTCTGATAAAATGGGCGCCTGGTGGTTCCAGCCCCCATTGTTGTGCAGAAATTTTACACTTTCCGGGTAACCTTCCATCTTATCAACCAGGCTTTTCAACAGGTCGTGCTCGTTGCGACGGGCATCCAGAATGCGGTTTTCCGCGGCTAGGTTGGCGCGAAGGCTTTCCAGTGCGCCCTGGGTTTGCAAAATCTGCTCTTTTGTCCGTGCCTGGTGTTCGTGCAGGGCCTCCAGTTCTGCGCCTTTTTCGGCCAACTGCTTTTCTTTGGAAATGCGCTCCGCTTCCAGGCTTTCGATTTGCACTGCCCGCTGGTCCCGCTCTTCTTCAATTTGGTGAATGGTGCGCAGGAGGTTTTGAATGGAAGTATCGGCTACGGCCACTTTTTTCTCTGCATCAAACTGGCTGCGCTGCACCTGTTGGTAGGCGGTACGCAGGTGGTTCAGCTGCGACCGGTTTTCATCCAGCACTGCCCTTTTTTCATCCACCTGGGCCCGCAATTCTTCGATTTGGTCGGAGATGCCTTCCAATGCCGCCTCTTCGTCGGTGAGTTGTGTTTGGGTAAAACGGATGCTTTCTTCGAGGCCGCTTACCTGACTACCCGCCCGCTCCAGGAATTGCTGGATGCCGCCTTGCCGTTCTTTTAAGTATTCGAGGCGCTGTGCCGCCAGGTTTTTTTCGTTTTCCCTAGTGCGCACACCCTGCACCAATTCGTTGAACTGCGCCTGCATGGCATGCAGCTGGCGTTCCCTTTCCACGAAGCCAACCTTGTCAGATTCCAATGCGGCTTCGGAGGTGGCAATTTCCGCTTCCAGTGCTATGCGTTTGTCGCCTTCCCGGTCGTGCTGTTCATTTAAATCTTTGTATGTCAGGTTGAAGCCTTCCAATGCAGCCTTGGCTAATTCAATGCTTACCTCGCGATATTCCTTTTTTATTTCATGCCACTTCTGTGCCTTTTTTGCCTGATTTTCAAGCGTTTTAAGCTGGTTGTTGATTTCAAATAAGAGGTCCTCAATCCGGGCCAGATCCTGCTCCGTGGCATCAAGTTTTTGTTTCGCTTCTTTTTTTCTGGTCTTATAAATGGAGATGCCGGCAGCCTGTTCCAACATGCGGCGGCGGCTATTATCCTTGTCTTTAATGAGGTCATCCACCATGCCCAGCTCAATAATGGCGTAGGAATCGGTGGACACACCCGTATCCATGAACAGGTTTTGGATGTCCTTGAGCCGGCATTGAACATCGTTCAGCCGGTATTCACTTTCGCCGCTTTTGAAAAATTTGCGGGTAATGGTGATGGTGCTGAATTCGGTGGGCAGTAGGTTCTTGGTGTTTTCAAAAGTAATGCTCACCTCCGCCAGGCCGCTGGCGCTGCGTGTTTTTGAGCCGTTAAACACCAGGCTGTCGAGGTTTTCCGATCGCAGCTGGCTGATCTTTTGTTCGCCAATCACCCAGCGAATGCTGTCGATGATGTTGCTTTTGCCGCAGCCGTTGGGCCCAACAATGCCGGTGATGTTTTCGTCGAAGCTGACGAAGGTTTTATCCGCAAAACTTTTAAAACCTTTTATTTCAAGTGACTTTAGTCGCACTAATGCTATTTTTTTGGAACGGGCAAATATAGGCGAAAGGGTAAATAGAGGCGTTGTTTTAACTTTTGGGGATTGGCGCTGAATTCCATCGATGCAGGTTGCCGAAATCTGGATCAAACTTTTGTTTTACCAAGGCCCTTCTTTTTCGACCAAGACAGTCCCCAACTCAACGTTACCGCTTTAATCCCTATATTGAACAGCCATTTGAAAAAAAGAAACACATGACCATTATTGTTCCTACCGATTTTTCCGCTACCGCAAACAATGCCGCCAACTATGCCGTTCGCATGCTGCACGGCACTTACGACAATACGCTGATCCTGTACCATGTTTATGATAAGGCGGCCGATGAGGCAGATGCACAGGCGAATATGGACCTTCTGAAAAGTGAAATGCAATCGCAGGGAGCCGTAAAAATTGAAACCCGCTGCGAGCTGAATTCTGATTTTATCAACAGTCTTGAGCGCCTGGCCCGCCATTTCAGCGCCGGCCTGGTTGTGATGGGTATTACCGGGAAGAGCCGCCTGGAGCAGGTGTTTTTTGGTTCCAACACGCTGAAAATGGTAGAACGGAACGTGTGCCCGGTGCTGATTGTGCCACCGGCAGCGCAGTTTACCAAGGTAACCAACGTGGCCCTCACATCCGATTTTCACGATGTGCGCCATTCCATTCCGCATGTACCCATCAAGCGGACCTTGGAGCTGTTCCGCCCTTCGCTGCATATTGTGAACGTAAATAGCGAGCACTATGTTTCACTGACTGAGGAATACTTGGAGCAGCGCGGACTGCTGGTGGAAATGTTCCGCGAGTTCAACCCCGAGTTTTATTTTATCGGCACTTACAATGTTGAAGAAACCATCCAGACCTTTGTGATGGATAAAAATATTGACATGCTCATTACTGTGCCGCGGCAGCGCAACCTGTTTGCTTCGTTTTACAAAACGAGCACTACCCGCAAGCTGGCCTACGAAAGCACTGTTCCTATTTTAGCTGCCCATGAGTAATTTTATACCGATTGGCCCGGCCCGATTTCCGCTGTTGTATTTTATATTATTAAAATATGGCGGCAAGAATTGGCTGGGGCAATTTTCGGATATTGCAGGCTGGATGTCAACTAGAGGGCAAACGCTTATTCAGCCGCCTGGGCCATACAGCGCGGCGCCCTGCTTTTGTGAACGAAAATGATTGCATGAAAAACATTAAGATTATCGAGGTGCCATCGGAAATCGGGGCAGGCACGCGGGGTGCATCTTTGGGCATCGAAGCCATCAAGATTGCCTCACTCGACTTCATGAGCTCATTTTTTATTCATTTTCCCAGCGAAAAAATTCCCCACGAAAACAAATTATTGTACGAACCCATCGAATCGCCTTATGCCAAGCGCATCAAAGGGGTGTTGCAGATGTATGAAAAAATAAGCAAGGCCGTTCAGGACTCAACTCGGCAGGGCTTTTTCCCGGTGGTCATCTCTGGCGATCACTCCAACAGCGGCGGCACCATTGCGGGCATTAAAGCGGCCAAGCCCGGTAGCAAGCTGGGCGTAATTTGGATCGATGCCCACTCCGACCTGCACACGCCGTACACTACGCCTTCGGGCAATTTGCACGGCATGCCGCTGGCGGCGGCGCTGGCTGAAGACAACCTGGAATCGGCCGTGCATGAACTGGACGACGAAACGATTGACTGTTGGAACCGATTAAAGAACGTAGGAAATGTATCGCCAAAAGTATTGCCGGAAGATGTTGTGTTCATTGCGCTGCGCGACTATGAAAAAGAAGAACGGGCACTGATTGAGAAATACGGCATCAGGGTAATCTCGGTAAAGGAGGTGCGCAACAAAGGCGTGGAAAACGTTTTTAAATCCGTAAACCGCTACCTGAGCGACTGCACCGATATTTATGTTTCTTTTGACGTGGATTCGCTGGATTCTTCCATTTCCAAAGGCACCGGCACTCCGGTAGGCAACGGCCTTCGGGAACGTGAGGCTGAGGATTTGGTGAGTAAACTGATGCAAAATCGGAAAGTTTGCTGCTTAGAAATTACTGAAGTAAACCCAACATTGGACAAGGAAAATTTAATGGCGGAGATCGCATTTAATATCCTTCAGCGAAGTGTGAATGTCTTAATGATGAGTTAGAAAATGAATTATGAATAATTCTCTAGAAACTGATTTGTATACATTTACAAAGATTTACTTCTTATTAATCGTTGTGAAAATTTGACGCTCTGGTCGAAAGAATTTTCGTTTCCAATGTTCTCAGATTTTTTCATCGATCACAAAAAAGCAGGTGTCCCATAAGTGACACCTGCTTTTTTATAAAGGGATTTCAATTAATTCTTTGCTGGGTGAATATAGACCTGTATATGCTTTTGGGTTTCAGAGTCCGACAGTGAGACATTTACAATGTAGGCTTTCGTACTAAGAGTTGCACGACACCAACGAGTATAAATACAGGTTTACTTTTTTCCTATTCCCCAAACCAAACTTTCCGGTAAGCTCCCCGCATGGCAGGCAGCCAGGTTTTGGGCATCATCATGATCATGCGGATAAAATAAGATTTGCAGGTAAGAAACGGATCCCGGTACAATTTCAGCGCTTCGTTCATTTGGGTCATCACCACGTTTTTGTCGTGGGTGCGGTACCAAAGACTGTAACAAATATTGAGCGAAGTATAAGCCCAGTATTTCCGGGCTTCCGTAGCGGCTTGCTTTTGCTGCTCTTTCGGCAGGTGCTCCGCAATCCGTTTGATCACTTTTGCCAGGTCACGGATGTTTTCGCCGGTCATGTAGCTGCGGCGGGTGATCGATGATGGATGCACCCGGTACACCGCCAGCGCTTCCGGCGTATACACGATCGGGTAGTTTTTAGCGATGCGCACCCACATTTCCCAATCTTCGCCGTAAGTGGCCAGGTAAAACGAACCCAATTGCTCATACGCCTCGCGTTTTACTACCATACAGGCATACTGCAGCCAGGGCTTGCTACCCATTCGGTACAGAGCGTTTTTGATGATGCCGCGTTCCGGCTCCATTTTACCGGAGGTGGCAAAAAACTCGCTGGTGGGGCCCATCATATCAAAAGCGCAAAAAGCGGCTCCGGCTTCGGGATAGGTTTCAAAAATTCCCATCATCGTGTCGTAAAAGCCGGGATGCACTTTGTCATCGCCATGGAGAATATGAACATAATGACCTCGGGCACGTTGGATGCATGTTTGGAAATTCCATAAGCTGCCCACATTTGCCTGCTGGCGGTAATAAGCAACACGGCCACCACCCACCCGCTGCACCAATCCTTCAACATCGGCATCGGTACTAAAATCGTCGATCACTTCAATTTGCATGTCCTCCGCACTCCAACCTTGCTGCAACACACTTTCCAATGCCTCCTGTATATACTCGGTGCAATTAAATACCGGTACCATTACCGATATCTTCGGCCGGTGCACACCCGGCGCGACAGGATCAATCGAAGGAGGCGTTGACGGAATTCTTTCCACTAAATATATTTTATTCCAACAGGCAGGCAATTTGAATATAAACCCAACCTAGAAAAAATTAATGTAATAACAATTTTATTCTAAACGACGAAACAGAATAAAATGATGAGGCGCTACACAACGTCCATTAACCGGTCGCCGGTTTTATTAAAAAATAAAATGCCGCTTAGCAATATCACCACCATAAAAGCAATCCCATACAGCACCTGGCCGGTGCTCACCATGCCTTTTCCCAAAATTGCCAGGCGGAACAATTCGAACTGGCCCGACAAGGGATTGATGTCGACCAACCACTTTACTTTTTCCGGAACGATTGACAGCGAATAAAACACAGGACAAACAAACATCAGCAGGCTGTTGATGATGCCGATCATGTTCGACAGGTCGCGGTATTTGGCGGTCAAAATCGAAAAGATCAACCCGCTGCCCAACGCAATCCCCGAAACAGTGATCACCGCAGGGATTATATACAATACCTGCAGCCCTGAAAATTCAATTCGATCGGTTGCGAAAAAGTATGAATAAAATAAAATGAGAAAACCCATTTGAATGGCAAACCGCAACAAGTGCAGCGCCACTACTGAAAGGGGAATAATGAGCCTTGGAAAATAAACTTTAGAAAAAACATTGGCGTTGGCTACAAATGTGCCGGAGGTGCCGTTAAAAATATCGGAAAATAAATTCCAAAGGTTGATGCCCGTGAGGTAAAACAGCACCGGCGGCACACCCAGCGTGGACAGGCCGATTACTTTGTTGAACACCACCAGGTAAATAGCCATGGTAAGCAGTGGCTGTATCACCACCCACACCGGCCCAAGCAGGGTTTGCTGGTAGCGCAACAAAAACTCTTTGCGTACCATACGCGACAACAAATCACGGTATTGCAGCAGCTCCTTGAAACTTGCGCCCAGCCAGCTTGTTTCAGGCTTGATAACCCAGTTCCATTGCACCCGTTCTTGTTGCATTTGCATGTATTATTTTGAAATAACCAACCGGCCATAAAAGAGCGGCGGGCCTGGTAGTTTTGGTGTTAGTAAAATTCGTTTTCGTTGACAGGATGATCAGGGTAATATGGAAAAAATATTTATGTGTTTCAGCCGATTATGCAGCATTGAAACAGTCAAATGTTGCAACATGCTAATCGGGCACTAAAATAAGATAACCCTTAAACATGAACACATTTTTTTTATTGTTCATGTTTTGTAAAGGCAGTTATTAAAAGACCCGCAGTAAATGGCTGCGGGTCTTTTTTGTAATGTTATTTCAACTATGATGCTTAACGTGCAATCACTACTTTCTGATAAATCATCTTATCGAAAAAGGTCACACCGTCGTTCAACTTGATGGCAACGATGTATGCACCGTTGGGTAGTCCGGTACCATTCAAATTGAACTTATGCACCAAACCCGGTTCCAGAATGCCCTGGTGGATATTGGCGATCATTTGTCCTGACGGCGCAATCAATTGTGCCACCACGTATGATTTTGCCTGCACAGCCACTTCCAGTGTTGCCTGGTTGCTAAATGGATTCGGGTACGATTTGATGTGGCCCGGTTGGTTGGCCGTATTGCTCATTTGCACCGTTACCAACACCGCCGCTGCAGTGGATGTAAGGCCGTGGTTGTCGGTCGCTTGGGCGGTTATCTGGTATGTACCACCAACTTCCGCTTTCCAGTCGATGCGGAAAGGAGCAGTTTTGCTTTCACCGATCTTTTCGCCGTTGGCAAAGAATTCTACTTTTACTATAGCGCCATCTTTGTCTGTTGCATTAGCGGCTACCGAAATGGTGGCGGGCAACACGTACACGCTGTTGGCAATTGGGTTGACTACGTCCACAACCGGCGCTACCTGCGGCGTAGTTACGGTCAGCGTCACTACGTTCGAAGTTGCAGTCATGCCGCTGTTGTCAGTTGCTTTAGCAGTGATCTTATAAACACCTGCTGCTGCAAATTGCGCAGTCCATTCAAATGGTGCAGTCTGGTCTTCGCCCAACTTTGTGGTACCGTTGAAAAATTCAACTTTCACTACCGAGCCATCGCTGTCAGATGCTTTTGCCGACAGGGTGATTTTTTCTCCGGTTTTGGCTGCTGTTTTATTGGCACCCAAAGAAATTACCGGTGCAACTGGTGCGGGCTTGCTCACAGAGAGTGCCACCACTTGCGATACGGTAGCCATACCGCCATCGTCCGTTGCCTTCGCAGTGAAATTATGTACGCCGGGTTGCAGTTTTTTCACTTCGTACACATAAGGGCTGGTGGCTGTTTCACCCACTTTCACGCCGTTGTTAAAGAACTCCACTTTAGTAATGGAACCATCAGGGTCGGACGCCAGGGCCAGCAGTGAAACTGATTCGGCCAGCGATGACAAGCCTGTTTTGCCGCCTTGCGTTTTGGTCAGGCTTACTTCAGGAGCCTGGTTCTTTTTGGTAGCAATAATGGTTACTACTTCTGATGTTGCAGTCAAGCCATTGTTGTCCGTTGCTTTTGCAGTTACGGTGTATGTACCTGCCTGCGACATGGTCCATTTGTATTGGAATGGCGCTCTTGTAGCTTCGCCCAGTTTTTTGCCGGCGCTGAAAAATTCCACCTTAACGATAGAGCCGTCTGCATCTGTTGCATTAGCGGTAAGTGTAACACTAGCCGGTGCTGCAATGCTGCTGGCTGAAGATGCAAGCGTTACAACCGGAGCCACAGGAGCGGATTTTACCACTATTGAAACGCTGCTGGACGTATTGCTCAGTCCGTCGTTATCGGTTGCTTTTGCAGTGATGTTATAAATGCCGGCAGCTACATTGCTCCAGGTCATTTCAAATGGAGCGGCCAGGTCCTCTCCTATCTTTTGTGTGCCATTGAAGAATTCAACTTTAGCAACGGTGCCATCGTTGTCGGTGGCTGTTGCAGCTATTTTAATAGTAGCCGGCGCAATAACATTAGCAGTTACCGACGTAGCTGTAACAGAAATTGCAGGTGCCGTTTTTAGTGGCGCATTTACAGTGATCGCTGTGTTGCCAGATACAGTGCTGAGGCCGCTGTTGTCCGTAGCTTTCACCGTAATGCTGTAATTACCTGTTGCAACGTTTGTCCATGACATGCTGTACGGTGCTGCAGTGGCTGCTCCTATTTTATTGCCGTTGGCAAAAAACTCGACGAGGGAAATGGTCCCATCCGCATCGGTAGCATTGGCGGCGATGTTGATGGTGGACGGTGCAGTAAACGATGTTCCCGCCACCGGCGCAGTGATGGCCACTACTGGCGCAACAGGTGCTGCATTTACTATAATATTTACGGTAGTCGATGTCGTAGTCAAGCCATCATTATCGATTGCTTTAGCTGTGTAGGAATAAGTTCCCGCGGTAAGCCCGCTGAGCGCAAATGTGTAAGGCGCGGTAACGTCTTCACCGATTTTAGTGCTGCCCTGGTAAAATTCTACCTTAACAACATTTCCATCCGTATCCGCAGCAGTTGCTTGCAGCGTCACGTTAGCTGGTGCAGCGAAAGTGCTGTTCGTGGTGGCAGTTGTCAAGCTTACAGTCGGCGCTACTTTCGCAACCGGTGCTGGGTTCACAAGCACTTGTACGGCTTGCGACGTGCTCATTGCGCCTTTATTATCCGTTGCTTTTACGGTAAAGGTATAAGTGCCTTGGGCAACACCAATCCACTGGAAAGTGTAGGGCGCAGTAAGGTCTTCACCTATTTTATTTCCGTTCGCAAAAAATTCAACTTTCGATATAGTACCATCGCTGTCTGTTGCGGTGGCTGACAAATCAATCGTTGCCGGAGCGGTAAAAGTTTGTGCGGCAGCAGGTGCGATTAATGAAACAACCGGCGCTACGTTTGGTTTTTCTGCCACAGTTAACGAAACCGAATTAGAAGTGGCTGACAGATTGCTGTTGTCAGTTGCTTTCGCCGTGATAGCGTATGTACCTACTGCAACATTCGACCATGCAAATGCATATGGAGCCGTTGTGTCCTCGCCTATTTTATTACCATTTACAAAGAACTCCACTCGGACGATAGCACCATCGCTGTCTGTTGCGTTGGCTGCAATGCTGATGGTTGCCGGTGCATTGATGTTGGCACCAGTAGTTGGTGCGGTCAATGCAACTCTAGGCGCCTGCGGTGCGGCCTGCACACTCAGTGGGAGCACCGAAGATGTTGCAGTCAGGCCGTCATTGTCGGTTGCTTTTGCAGTAATGCTGTAGCTGCCTGCGGCGATATTGCTCCATGTCATTTCATAAGGCGCCGAATTGTCTTCGCCAATCTTTTGGGTACCGTTAAAAAACTCAACCAATGTAATAGTGCCATCGCTGTCGGTAGCTGTTGCTATCAATTTAAATGATGCAGGCGCTACCTGTGTAGCCAATGTTTGGCTGGTGCTCACTGAAACTTTTGGTGCCACTTTAACCGGCGCATTTACCGTAATGGTTGCACTTTGCGAAGTAGCTGCTGCGCCATCGTTGTCAATGGCACGTGCCGTAAATGCATAGCTGCCGGCAGCCAGACCGCTTACTGAGAAAGTATATGGTGCGGATAGGTCTTCACCTACTTTGGTGCTGCCCTGGTAAAATTCAACTTTGGCGACAGTGCCGTCGCTATCGGCAGCGTTCGCGGCTAGGCTTACCGTGGCCGGTGCAATAAACTGGTTGCCCGATGCAGGTGCGGTGAGGATTACTGTTGGAGCAACGTTTGGTACAGGCGCTGCGCTAACAACTACCTGCATGCTTTGCGAAGTGCCCACTACACCTTTGTCGTCTACTGCTTTTACACTCAGCATGTATGTGCCTTGGGCTACGTTACCCCACTGGAAGGTATATGGTGCAGACAAGTCTTCACCAATCTTTACATTACCCTGGTAAAACTCAACACGCTGTACCGAACCATCCGCATCCGATGCATTTGCTGCGATGGTAATGTTGGCAGGTGCTGTAAAGGCACTGCCTGCTGCGGGCGACACGATCTGAGCAGTAGGTGCCTGGTTGGGCACGGTAGTGCTGGCAGCTACGTTCAGCCACACGGTGTATTTTTTTACCACACCGCCTGTTGTTACACTCAGCTCGGCACGGTGCCTGCCTTGTGCAAGGCCACGGGCAATGGCGGTAAGTGGAATGTTAGACAGTGCTTTTTCACCTTCGATGGAGCCACTGGTTTGACCCAGGCGCAGCCATGATGCGTTGCTTTGTGCGGTCCAGGAAAGGGCTGCGGTGCCGCTGTTCCACAATATAAACGAACCTTTTGCTGTGTCGGACCCGGTTGGTGCGGAAAGGTCCACCACATGCAGCGGTGCTTCCAACACGCCGCCCAATGTTTGCGTAGAATTTAAATCATTAGTTGTGCGGGTAAAATAAAAAGTAGTTGCAAAATTTTCAAAGCTGTTGCCACGCAGGGCCAGTTTTGCGGTTACCTCTTTACCATAACCCGTTCCATTACCACGGAATGTATTGTTGTAAAAAATCTGGTTGGTGATGGCACCGGGCCGTTCGGTATGAAACCCAATGGGTGTTCCCTGTATGTTGTTGTGTTCATACACCGCACCATCCGTGATCGCTGGCGTAAAATTGTAATGGGTGTTTTCAATAGCCGCCAGCGTCGGGTTTTGAATATAATTTTTACGGTAAATGGTTCCAAAAATACCGATGCCACTTGGGTTCGTTACATCCATGATATTTTGAATGGCCACCCGGCAGTTGATGTATTTATTGTTGGTGTAAATGGTAAAATAATTTGCACCTACCGGCCAAGCTGAATTGGACTGTTGCGCCCAGTTGGCAGTGCCCTGGCGCAGTTGGTGAAACGTGTTATTGTCAACAATGAAGTTGTACGAGTTGCCATAAGGTTGTACGCCTGCAGCAGCTACGTGGTCTTTGTTGGTAACCGCGTATGGCTTGCCATCAAGGAAGTTTTTATAAATGGCAGTACGGTCCGACACCATGCCGATGCTCAGCGTGCTGGCTGCATCAGGAATTACATTCCATGGCTCATCCAGCGAAAGGACACCGCCGTTGTTTGCAGTAATCCTGCGCGACTGGCCCATGCCGCGGCCGCTGGTTACGATAAGGTAATATGCATTTTGCGCAGTGTTGGTCCAGCCGCTTACGGTTGTAGATTCTGTTGTAGATGAATTGGCGTTGCCTTTCCATACACCCACAAAACCCTCGAAGAGAAACTGCTCGCCGGAGTTCTGGTCGGTGTCGTACAACCGCGGTGTCATATCGGTAGTGGTGTTATGGCCCAGGTAAGTGCACTTGCTGGAGCCCCAGTTACCAAGGAATGCCATAAAACGGCCTTTACCCCAACCGGTACCATCGTACTGGTTTGAGTTGTCGTAGTCTTTACAGGTTGAGTTCGTCATGCTCACACCGGTTGCGCCCCAAGAGTGCCAGGCCATGTCGGTATCGTTGGTCATGCGGTAATCGCAACGATCAATGAACAGTTGCGAAGCGGTTCCCAAAAAGGTGTGCTGGCCAATCAGTTCAACGTTGGTGAGGTATACATATTTGGCGTTGTTGATATCAAGTACTTTATAATTTTTACAAGCCAGGCGTACATTGGTCATCCAGATATTCTGGCTACCCACCAGGTAAATCGGCTTTTCGGTGCTGCCGCGATAGCTGCTGTTGGCGTCGAGGGTCAGGTCATTGAGTTCGAAGAATCTTGGGTTGCCAAACAAAAACGCATACGGAGAAGAAAACGTCGGACCACATTTAATAAACGTGCGGTCGCGGCCTTCGCCCTGCCAGCGGTTGTTGCTGTGGGCTTCCATGATGCCATTTACAATGTATGTTCCGGCAGGAAAGTATAGTGTAGCACCAGGATTATTTTTTGCCAAAGCAATTACGCTGGTTATAGCTTTTGTGTCGTCTGTGACACCATCGCCTTTTGCGCCATAGTTTTTTACGTTATAGGTGGTGCCGGTCCATTTTACGCCATCATAGATGGTGAGGTTGATGGGGTTGCCCCAGCCATAGTCGCCACCATGGCCATTGTGTGCCCACACTTCATATTCACCGTTGGCAAAGCCGTCCGGCACTACAAAGTCCACTTTATATGGGTTCACCCGCTTTACCGATGCCCACTGGCCTGCACCGGATGATTTGCTCCGTACATACACATATGCCGTTGTGGTATCACCACCGCGGGACAGGTTGCGGCCATACACCGATATGGTGGCGCCACGCGTTGCCTTGTCGGGTCCTACCCACCAGGCATCGGTTTTGTTGATGGCAATGGGGTTGCCATAGCCTGCATCGTTGCCGGGCCACATCAGGTACATGCCCCAGGAGGGAATGTTGCGTGGAATGGTTACAATGGCACGGTCGCCATCGAGGCGCTGGATTTGGGCATCGCCCTGCACGCCGGATGCGCTGTAGAGGGTAAAGCGGGTGTCTTTACCTACGTCGGTGCCGCTGTGGCGGGAAAAGGACACACCGGTCATGATCACTGATTCATCGGGGCCCGCGGTGCGGGTCCATTCTGCCACCTGTGGCGCATCGCCGGAAGGGCTGCCACCAAAGGGAGGAGCAAACGACTCGCCGGGTGCAGATACACCAGACGGCTTCTGGAAACGAGCAAGTGCGGGAAATTGCGTTTGTGCTTGTACTGTTGTGCAGATCGACAACAAGAGGGTGAGCATGCACAGGTATGTGCATTGCACCTTTTGCTTCATAGGATACATAGAGTACGGTTTTACTTGGATACCTACAGCCGCCTAAGGAGCCTTGCTGTAAGTTGTGGGTTGCAATGGATTAGGTTGCAAACGCCATTTTTTGGATACGGTTTTTCTAATACGATACTGGATTATTTCTTGCCGACGCTAATCAAAAAAACAAAAAAATCTGTTTTCAAATTAAACCACGATCAACTGTTACAGTCATAATACGTTTTGTAAAAAACGGCTCAATCCTGTAAAATTTGCACAAGGCTACCGAAAAGAATGCCAATAAACAATGAGGTTTATTTATTTTTTTAAAATGAAATATATAGCCTTAAGCCCTACTAAGTAAATACTTTTACTAATGTAGTGCATAAAATTCTGGGATGATTTTTTGTGGCGAATTTGCTACAACATTTCCACAAAAGCCGCACCCAGCATAGTTTTTAATATGTGATCAAAATAGCATTGATTTTCATTGCCCATTGACATTCTAATTTGAAATTTCATTGCTATGAATTACGTTTATACATAACCGTTATATATTGCCGTAAAATTTGAACTCATTGAAACTTGCCCATCTTTCCCTAATTAAATAATTATCAATCTAATTACGTCGACCATCCCAACGCTGCAGCATCTCGGTTTAAACGACCGCGTATATCAATAAAATTTAAAATACAAGATGAGTCGGGGACCAAAAGTTCCATAGCGGAATAAATTTATTTAGTTAACTTGCCCGCCGTTATTCAACAACCAGATGCTGGTTTCCTAAAATGGCGGTTCAAATTGCCTTTCGGACCGGTGAAATCAGCAGCATTTGTTCCTTTCCTACTGGTTGTAAAAATCCCTTATCCCCTGGCCATTCGTAAACTTGAAAATAATGTCGAGAGCAAAGTCCTCGTTTTTAGGCTCCCTAACTTCACAGGCGTTCATGATCATTTCCATGCTCATGGCCATGATCACCACACCCCTGGTCCTGAAGTTTTTGGACAAGGAAGAATACGGGCTCTCTACCATTTTGTTCCAGATCGTTAGTTACCTTTCACTGCTTGATTTTGGACTGGGCGCCGCTGTGAGCCGTTTTTTGGCCACCACCCGCGGCAACGATGAAGATGCCCAGCACAACATGAACAAGATCATTTCCACGGCCTTTTATATATATACGGCGTTGGGTGTGCTGGTGTTGATCATCGGGTTAAGCTTTGCGCCGATGATCCCGCGGTTTTTCGACATGAAGCCCGAACTCCATGGTGTGGCGGTTTCCATTGGTTATACCCTCAGTATTTTTATTGCGCTGCAGTTTCCGCTAAAGGTGTTCAGCAGCATCTTTTTTGCCCACCAGCGGCTGGTGCTTTCCAACACCATGAGCTTTATTGTAAATATGCTCAACCAGATTTTACCGATTGTTTTCCTGGCTTTTGGTTTGGGCCTATGGTCGTTTGTAATGACCAATATCATTGGAACGCTCATTTCGGTAACCGTTACCCTGATCTTGCTGCGCAAGTTTTATCCATACCTCCGCATCCGGATCAAGCTGTTCGACCGCGAGCTGGTACGCAAGCTTTTTTCCTTTGGGTTTTACATGTTCCTCAACGTTATTGCCGTTTACCTCATCATGTTTACCGACCGCTTTTTCATCGGTACGCTGGTTTCGCTATCGGTGGTAACCATGTATATGCTAACGGCGAAGATCCCGGAAATTTGCCGCGACCTCATTTTCCGCATCACCGACAACACCTACCCTGCTTTGGTTGAAATTTCGGAAAAAGAAAACCGCGACCGCTTTGTGCGGGTACACCAAAAGCTGCTACTGATTACCACCGCCTGCGTGATGGTTGCGGCCTTTATGATCCTGATCCTGAACGAATGGTTCATGGAGCTTTGGGTGGGTGCTTCGTTTTTTGCTGGCACTGAAATATTGCTGCTAACGCTTGGCCTGATGATCTTGCATTGCATTTTGCACGTAAGCTCGGTTTGTCTTAACAGTGCAGGCATTGTAAAAGGCTTTACGCTGGTGTCGGTGGTGGAAGCCGCATTCAATGTGGGCCTTACGTTTTGGCTGGGTAAGATGTACGGCATCCAGGGTATTCTGTGGGCCACGATTATTGCCAGTGCACTTACATCGCTTTGGTACGTGCCCCGCACCGCTGTGAAATATATGAACATCAGCATGATGGATTACCTCTGGAAACCCTTGCTGTTGCCGCTGTTCGCGGTCGGCAGTTTTGGTACATTGGTGTACATGGCCAGCAGTTACCTGATGAAAGGCATGCCGGTCACCTGGATCAACCTCATTGCAATGGGAACAGTCACCGGATTGCTGTTTGCGCTGTTTATTTGGTTCGCTTTCCTGAAGAAGGAAATTGTTGAGTTTATGCCCGATAGTATCAAAAGAAAGCTGTTATATTTATAAAAAATCTGACCCTTTATATGCAACCAAAGGTTTCAGTATTGATACCGTGTTACAACGCTGCTGCTTTTATTGATGAATGTATTCAAAGTGTATTGGATCAAACCTTTACAGATTTTGAATTAATTATTGTGGACAACGCATCCGACGATGCAACGCCGCAATTGGTGGCAAAATATTGCACCGATCGCCGTGTGCAGTACTTCCGCAACAGGGTAAATATCGGGATGTCGGGCAATTTCAACCGGTGTTTGACACTGGCAAAAGGCATGTACATCAAGTTCCTGATGGCCGACGACAAGTTTCATCCACATTTACTGGAGCGCTTTGTGGAAGTGCTGGACAACAATCCGGACGTGGCGCTGGTAACATCCTATCGCTATCTCCTAACCGAAAAGGGAACGACCAAAGTTTTTGAAACGCCTTTTGCAGGCCTGCAGGAAGGCAAAAAGATCATTTACTCAACCCTGAACGACTGGAATTGGATCGGAGAACCAACCACCGTAATGTTCAGGAGTAAGAACCTCGACCTGGGCCTGTTTAATCCCGAATATCATTACTACCTCGATTGGGATATGTGGCTGCGTCACTTGGCGGTAGGCGATTGTTATTTTGTTCCCGAACCCCTGTCCTATTTCCGCATGCACGGTTCGCAAACGTCCAATAAAATAAAACAAAACTATAGCCTGTATTTCGAGGAGTATCGTTTTTTCAAATCCATCAAAACGGTAAAACCTTATTATATAAAAGACACGGCATACAACCCCAGAGCCCAGATCAAAAACAAATCGTTTACACTCGTAAAGATTGGTTTGAAGTTGTTGTGCAAATTAAAAGTGCGGCAATGGCAGGTGGCATATGTGGCGCTGCGTACCGGTTGGAAAGATGCGCTGATACCGGACCGGTTGCGGTTGCATTAACTCTTGATCAACCGGTGCAATGTTTTGAAATGGAATGAGGTGTACTTGTTGGTGTCGTAATCTTTACAAAAGTTCGTGGGCATAATTTTTATACATTTGTGCCGCAACGATTTACAGCGTACTTCTTTAATATCCTCAGTTGCGGTTCGCAACAAAAGCCTGCACTCCAATTTCCGCGCAAACCGAAACAGTTACCGACATTAATCCCGACTGGCGATAATAGCCCTACGTTATGAAGCTACAAGAACCCTTAGTTTCTGTATTGGTGCCCACTTATAATAGTGCGGCTTTTTTGGAAGAAGCCATTGAAAGCGTGCTGGCGCAAACTTATACCAACTTCGAATTGCTGATCGTCGACAACCAATCGACCGACAACACTAAAGAGCTGGTGCAGCAATACCTTTCTGACCCTCGGGTTCAATACCAACTCAACGAAAAAAACCTGGGCATGGTGGGCAACTTTAATCGTTGCCTCGAACTGGCACAGGGCAAGTACCTCAAGTTCCTGATGTCGGATGATAAGTTTCACCCGGAGATCTTGGAAAAATTTGTGGGTGTGATGGAAGCGCATCCCAATGTTTCGCTGGTTACATCCGACCGCGGCATTTTTGGTGCGGTGAATTACACCTGGGTGTTACCATTTCACCACTTGCAGGCCGGCAAAATGGTTATTGCCGATAATTTAAAAAGCGTAAACTGGCTGGGCGAACCGACCACGGTGATGATCCGCAAAGCCAACATGTTTGTGGGCCCGTTCAATCCGGAGTTTCATTACCTCACCGATTGGGATATGTGGCTGCGACACCTGGCGGTGGGCGACTGTTATATTGTGCCGGGAGTTTATTCTTATTTCCGGATACATGCCAACCAGTCCACCAAGCAGATCATGCAAAACATCGGTAATTACATCGAAGAATATCGTTTTTATAAAAACATTCAAAAGCATAACAAACTGCAGCTCGATCTACAGGAAATAAAAATGGACCGGCTGGTTTCGGTAAAGGCCTTGTTTTGCTCAAAGGTGATCATCAAAGGCGTGCTGTCGCGGAAATTGAAGAAAAACTGGAAGCTAATGGCACAGGCATTTCAAATCATTCGCAAGGAACATGTGCCCTTACACTTGTATTTGAAGCTGTTTAGCAAAAAAAGATTGAGTGAAATTTACTAAACGCGATAATCAGGCAGGCTTATTGTTTATGGTGGAGGTTGTTAAGCTGAGGTTGAACAGGTGAAACCCGAAATTAGCCCACTACGATTGCATTAAAACCTATGAGCAAGATGTATGCAGGATTTAAAAATGGTAATATCTAAGGCGGCCAAAGCCAGGGCCTGGGTATTATTTATTTTTTACCTTTTCTTGTTAAGCTGGTTTCTTTTTGTAAGTGTCGGCGGAACGGTGCGGGACGAATATTTCGACAAGCGCATTGTGCATTGGGTACCCATGAAACATACCTACCAAACCTTATCCATCATCATCAGTGGCAATTTTGGTGCGGAAAACAAAGTGGGCTACACCTACTTGGCTTTTCGCAATATTATCGGCAACATCCTGTTATTCATGCCATTTGGTTTTTTGGCGCCCATTGTACTGCCCTTTGTAAGAAGCTTAAAAGCGATTGTGTTGTTCACCGCTGCATTTAGCCTAACGGCCGAAATGATTCAGTTTGTATTAAAAATTGGTGTATTCGATATCGACGATGTAATTTTCAACCTGATTGGCGGAACTTTGGGATATCTATGCCTTTATGGTTTCAGGAATTTGCTTTTCCGAAATCATTTATCGAAAGATTTAAATCGTGAAGCGTTTTAAATCGGCGCAAAATCAAAGTCGAAAAAAACAAATAGTGCGGTGGTTCAATAGAACATCCTCCTTATGAGTAGTGTAACATTTAATTTCTTGATCAATTGCAGCGATGCGGAAATCGCCGGCTTCGAACGGCTCAACATTCCGCCCGGTGAGGACATCCCGCTGGATTTAATTGATACCTGGAATATTGAATGGTGCTGGAGCATTCAAACCTATTTGTTGCTAAAGGCCCGTAAAAACCTGCGTGTTACTTGCTCCAACAAATTGATGGATGGCGTAATTAACATCGTGCACTCAACGCAGTTGTATGAGTTGGGTGGGGATAGTGCTAAATTTATTGTTTGTACCCAGGCCGACTTTCCGCGGCGGCCCTGGGCGCATTATCATATTGTGCAAAATAAGGCGCAGTTGGAAAGCGCCTGTGCTTATATTCCGCATTGGATTCAGCCTTACCTGGTTAAACGCGATGCGGCACGCAGCGGCGTAAAAACCGTTGCTTATGTAGGCCAGATTTGGAACGGAAACCTTGCAGGTTCGGTAGAAGAATGGCAGGAGTTGTTCAGGCCGCATGGACTTGAATTCATTACCCGTGAAAACGGCGCCTGGAATGACATGAGTGGCATTGACGTGGCTATTGGCATCCGAAGTTTTGACACAAACCCACACAACACCAAGCCACCAAGTAAATTGATCAATGCATGGCATGCACGGATCCCGTTCATCGGCGGCTACGATTCGGCCTTTAGCCAGGTGGGCGTTCCGGGTGAAGATTACCTGCTGGCTAAATCGCAGGAAGAAGTGCTGGCCGCGGTATTGAAATTGAAATGGGATACAAAGTTATACGACCAATTAGTGGCGAATGGACTGAAGAAAGCAGTGATGTACACCAACGGACGTATTGGAACCATATGGGAAGAGGTCCTTACTGGCGCGGTGTATGAACGATTTGTGCAGTGGCAGTCAAGGCCCACTTTTGAAAAAGCAAGGTTCAAAACCTTATTGAGCATTGGTCAACTGGAACGCAGATCCAAAGCCTTAGTAAAAAAAATAGTTCAAACACCCTAACCCTAATAAACAGTGCAACCCGGATTTTTTCTGATCCGGGTAAAAAGACAAGAAATGGAAACACAAGACAAGCAAATACATTTGGCGCTGGCTTTTGACCAAAATTTCATCACGCCGTTCTATGTATTGCTGACCTCAATTTTTGAAAATAATAGGGAAAGCAATTTTGTATTGCATACCATTGCATCTGGAGTAGATGCAGCGGAACTAAATAAGATCGCTGCTTTTGTACAACAAAACAAATCGGAAATTCACTATTACACCATCGACGCCAGCCAGGTCGATAATTTTGTAATTCCAGAAAATTCACACTTTTCTCCTGCCACCTATTACCGCCTGTTTTTCCCGGCTCTTGTTCCCAAGCATATTGAAAAACTTTTGTATGTCGATACCGACACCATTGTAATTGGCAAGCTGTCGCAACTATACAATACTGACATCAACGAATATCCAGTGGCAGCGGTGCTGGATGAAGTAATGCCCGCCCGGCCCGAATTGGGTATTCCAAAAGACGGCCAGTGCTTCAATGCAGGTATCCTGCTGATGAACCTGCCGCAGTGGCGCAGCCAGAGGGTATCGGAAAGAGCAATTGCATTTTTAAATGAATTTCCCGAAAAAATTCAATGGGTGGACCAGGATGCACTTAATGCAATTTTGATCGGCAACTGGTATCATTTGTCGACGCGCTACAACCTGACCTTTTACAACATTCCAAAAAAGCTGAAGAAAAAAGACATCGCGGCTTTCCTGGAAGACAAGGTAATTATACATTATACCACGCAGCACAAGCCCTGGATATTGGGTTGCGCAAACCGGCTCCGGTTTTTATACGAAGAGTATTTTGATAAATCGCCGCGGGCCAAGCAGCCAATGTATCTTGATTTCAAAGTGCCGTCGCTGCTGCGGCATACCCGTACCCGGTTCAAGGAATTTCTAATTGATTATACCAGTTTGGTTTGATCAATTAAAGTTTGCTTAATCGACGAAATAAATGCGGTCATTAATTTACTTATCATGAACATTCTTTTTTATTCCCGGGGTTTTGCTCCCATTGGCGGAATAGAAACATTATATAAAAACCTGGCAGTTTTCCTGCAATCAAAAGGGCACAACTGCAGCCTGCTTTATTGGGGTGCACCTAACCCGTTGTTGCGTTCGATTGAAGCTGCAGATGTGCAGATCGTCCGATCTTTTTGGCAATGGGGCTGCCGGTGGAATGTTCCTGATTGGGTGATGTTGCCACAGGGAATGAGAGAGGTAAAAAAGGCCGACATCGTTGTGTTTGGTAATGCTATTCCATCGAAAATGCTGGCATCGCTGCGCAAAAGTGCAGGGCCGCACTCCAAGTTTGTTTTTATCACACCCTATCGGCCCACGCCGCCACAACAAGCGGCCGACAGGGCTGAAGCATTGCAGATGCTGCAATTGTTTGATCATGTGATGGTGCAGGCTGCAGCTTTTAAAGGCGACCTACGCGAAATCGGTTTTAGTGGAGCCGTGAGTGTATTGCCTTATCTAACCCAGGAGCCGGCAGCGGTAGCACCGTTCCCGAAAAATGACGTGATTCAATTGGGCTTTTTAGGACGCCTCGTTGAAGACAAAAACCTTCCACTATTGCTACAGTCGTTCAAGGTTTACCGCAGTTTGTTGCAGCAGCAAAAAACGCATCTGCAACTGTTTGGTACCGGCCACCTGCAAGCCGAAATGGAAACACTTGCAGACAGTCTTGGATTAAAAGAGTACGTTACTTTCCACGGCGGCATCAACAACGAAAAGGTGATGGATGCCGTTGCTTCCTGCCACCTGTTTGCGTTTAGTTCAAACATCGAGGGGCAGTGCCTGGCAGCACTGGAAATATTGAGTTGCGGCCGGCCAATTGTCGCCACCGAAGCCGGCGCATTCCCGGAAATTCTTTCCGATACACGATTGGGCCAACTGGTGCCGCAAGCCAACCCAGAAAAGTTCGGCGCCGCATTGTACGATGTAACACAGCGCATTTTGCAAAAAGACATTACGGAACAATCAGTACGCGAAAGCTATAATTTGCGGTTTAGCGCCAGCAAAATAGCGCTCCAATATGAAGCGCTATTTAAACAAATATGTGGTGCATCGAAAGAGGCGGGCGTGAAAAAGAATTCCGTGGTATCTAATCGGTAATATGTTATTTTAGATCTATGAAGTCGTAAATTTTACATCACCTACTTCAGACGCACATGTTGCGGCATCGGCCCATTCTTGCTGATCCATCGATAAACTTCCATTAGTTCCTGCGCAACGTTTGACCAAACAAATTTTGTTTTTACCAGTTCATAACCGGCCGCACCCATCGCTGCCAAAGCTTCGCCCGGCATCGTTGCGGCTTGGATTAAACCTTCTGCGATGCTTTGTTCCTCGGGTTTAATTTCAATGGCCGCACCATGCGCAAATCCTTCGGGCAGGTTGCAATGTTTTGTGATCAGCACAGGCAATTGATACGACCATGCTTCCAACACAACCATCGGCAGGCCTTCGCTGAATGAAGGAAGGATGAATGCATCGGCATGTGCAAATGCCTTTTGTTTGTCCCGGTTGAATTGCGGGCCTAGAAAGAAAACATCATTTTGCAATCGCAGTGTGCTTGCCAATTGCTTAAGTTCCTCCTCATATCCACCTTGGTCCCAACCAACAATTGCCAGCGCCCAATCTTTCATTGCTCCAGGTTGCGCATCCATTGCTTTTTTCCAGGCATTGACTAAGTTAGTTAAACCTTTTTTCGGATGAATTCTTCCCAGGTATAACATCACCTTTTTACCGGCTGGAATGACGTCGGCCCAAATAGGTTTTTCGGCCTTTACGGCCGCAACATCCTGCGGTAGGTCCACACCATTCGGTATCATGCACACCGGGTTTTTAAGGCCCATCCCGCGTATGTCTGCGTATTCCTGTTCGTTGAAGGCTTGCAGGCAAGCTGCCTTATTCAAAGCTGCTTGTTCATACAGCAGGCGTGCTATATGTTTTTTGTATTTCGAGTTGTTAATCGCCCATTTATCCAACATGCCATGCACGGTAGTTAGATAAGGCTTGCCGCCTTTTAGCGCAGCATACGAAGGATATTGCCAGATGCCATGCAAATGAATGGCATCAACAGTGCCCCTTTTTACCGCACTTAAAAGTTTGGGCGAATAGCCAATTGCTTTTGGCCCGATGGTAGGAAAAGTTTGCGGTTGCAGCGGCTGCCACAAGGGCAAGGCCTTTTCCGTTTGTGCATCTTCCAGTCCCATTACCGAAACATCTACACCGGGCATGGCTGCCAGACTTTGGGCAACCCTGCGTTTTACTTCCGTTACACCGCCCCCCAAATTAGAAATAGTGGAACTCAATAATAAAACCTTCATCGGGCGGCTAGAAGTTTAAGTAACAATGAAGCACCGGCAGGTTGCCTGTTGCTTTTGCTTTCGACAGCAACGGCCGCGGCATCGCGAATGCCTTTACCAAATGTATCAGGGGATAAATTGGAAACGATGCGCTGGCCTTCCCGCCCCATTTGTTGCCAATCGTAACTGCCGTTTGAAAAGCCATAAATGATGTCAGCCAATTGCTGTTGGTTGTACGGATCAATAGCAAAGCCGTTGATACCGTCGTGCACCAGTTCGGGTACAGAGCCACATGGTTTTGAAATAATAACTGGCAGAGCGGACGCCATCGCTTCGTTTACAACCAAACCCCACTGCTCTACGGTGCTAGCATGCACCAATCCTTTGGCCAAACCAAAGTATGCGGGCAACTCGCCGTATTGTTTAAATCCTTCGAAATGTACTTTGCCGGAAAGGCCTAGCCGAACAACCTGGCTGTGCAGCGCGGTTTTTAGTTCGCCATCGCCCAAGATGTATAGGTCCCAGGCAGCTGCTCCAGCTTTAGTAAAGTATTGATGATAAGCATCAATCACAAACGGCAAATTCTTTTTTTGAATAAAACGGCTAACTACAAGGAAGTAGTTTTCCGGCAGCTTTCGCTTGGCCCGTTCCGCTGTTTCATTAGCGCGGATCTTTTCCGTTTCGTTTTTGAAATAGTCGTTGTCTACTACGTCGTATCCAAAGAATATTTTCGACGAAGGAATACCCAACAGATTGAGGTAATGCGCATGGCGCTGTCCGCCCACAAGGGCAGCAGCAAAATGCGACACTACATTTTTTTTGATCCACTCTTTCCACCACACCCGCTTGTCGTCGGTGGCCGTACTTTCCGACATTAAAATTGCACGCACTTTCCGCACTTTGCACCAGTATAAGGCAATGAGTGCAGAACGGTCGAACCAACCATTTACGGCTACGGCATCGGGTTGTTGCTGGTCGAGCACTTCAAAAATCCGTGCTTTAAGCTCAGGTGCTTTTACCTGTTCTTTTGTACGATTGTTGAATAAAGTAATAACACCCCTCAGTCCATTCGTTGCAACTTTATCCCATTGGTATTCGCTGGTTTCGCCAAATATTTCAACGGGTACAACATCAACATAAGTTGCTGCACCTTTCAGCCGCGCTATATGGTAGGGTCCAAATCTGTCGAAAAGAATTGCAACTTTCATTAGTTGTTTTTATGGAAAGGATGTAAGCGATACAAAGGCAGCTTCTTTGCGAATCGTCCGTTAATCTTTTACCGCAGCATACCTGCTGATAAAGAAAAGGAACATGAAACCAAACAAACTGGCCGGTATAAAATTGATGGTTCCATGCGTAACTGAAATCAACGCATTGACCACGCAAAGCGTATAAAATGTTTGTATGAGCGGGTTATCAGTTTGTAAAGAAAAACTCCATATGGATTTAAAAAAGCCGCCCATAAAAAAGAAAAATATGGAACCCAACAAACCAAACTGCCAATATGCATCGCCGATGCCGGTGCTGGTTAAACCAAGCGGCATGCGGTAACCGTTGCGGTATTGCAAACCTTTTTTCTCAAAAAACAGCGCCTCCTTCACCTCTTTACCAACAATTTGCGCCGGCACATACCGAAACACAATTTGGTCCCAATAACCTGCACCATAAGAATAGTTGCCGGAAAATTTATAACTGTCGATGATGTGTGCAGCAACCTTCAACTCAAGATATTTACCGCCCTTGTTGTAATAATCTGAAAAGCTTTTTTGTAGGTCCAATGACTTCAATGCAGCAACCGGCCCTTCCTTATCGGCCAGCGAACGGTAGTCGCCGGTGGCCGGGATAATGAGCATGGCAAAGACCAGCATACCCACCACAGCCCACCGCGGCGGTACAATTTTATACCGATAATAAATGGCCATGGCAATGGACAATCCAAACAGAGCCGATATTTCGCGACGGCCGGCCGTCAAGATCATGTATAAAAACGGGAATGCCGCAACGCACAGCATAATGATGTACAGCGCCTTTGGCCTGCGCAGTGTGAGGTACAGAAAAATTGGAAAAGCTATATGCGCCAGCTGGCTGATGAAAAAGTAGATGGTAATGGCACCGGTAGCCTGTGTTGGTGCCTCTTCGCCGGCTTCTTTGTAGCCACCGTAGGTACGCCAGATGAGGATGTAAAACATCAGGCCAATAAAGGTGTAGACTACACCTAACTGAAAAACCTTTTTCTCAATGAGGGGCCGGTCGAGGTATTGAGTGATGGATATTTTAGGCGCAAAATAATAGCCCAGCACGCCCATGGCCAAACAGAAAAAGCACATGGCAAAAAGCGTGGTGGCCACACCGTTAGGAACCAGGAATGGTTGATTGTACAATATGATTGCCTGCGGTACGATAAAGACGAAAAAGATGCCGCTCAGGAAGTACGGAAACTCCAGGATCAGTTTGGGCGTGACGATCACCATCACGAGGAGGACGATGCACAGGATCAGGAAAAAGTATAAGAATAGTTCGATCATTTTGCTACAACTGTTTTCACGCCCATGCCGGCCGATTCACTGCCGGCAACAGGTTCCGGATAATGTTTGAGACGTAATCCCTGTGCCAATTCATCAGTAATAATATTGGCCAGGTTTACACCATAATTGTCCCAGGTATATTGTTGGATATCCCGTCGCGCCGCAGTAGCCAGGGTTTCACGGTAATCGGCATTGGCTAGAACTTGAACCAAAGCATCTTTCAGGGCTGCTTCGGAGCCGTATGGAACAAGCAGGCCATTTTTCCCAGGCGTGATAACGCTGCCCGCATTGGGCGTGGTTACCACAGCCAGGCCCATCGCCATCGATTGGTAGATGGCCAATGAGCTGCCTTCAAAAAAAGTAGGCAACACAGAAATTTGGGCGGTGCGCATTTCGGCCACCAAATCTTTTTGTGCCACAAAGCCGTGGAAATGTACCTGCGGTAAATTTTGCGGCAGATCAATGGAAACGCCACCGAAAAAATGCAATTCAGCGGCTGGAAAAGCCGCGGCTATTTCTGGCCACATTTTTAATAAAATGTCTGCACCCTTGCGGTGGTTAACCGAGCCGACGAATACGATTTTTGTCTTGCCGCTTTCTTTTGGCAACCAATGAGGCGCCGCTCTAAATTTTTCGAGGTCAGCGCCGTACGGCAGCACTTTTAATTTTTTTTCCGACACACCGAGGCTGAGGCAAGAATCTTTTACAAACTGGGAACCGCACAACACAACATCGGCAAGGTCAAGTTCTTTTTCGTAAATACCGTACAGATGTTCGTCACCTTGCGTCAGGTTGTTGAGCATTTCGGTATTGCCACCCAATTCTGCCGCCAAGGTCTTTTTATACTGAGGTACTGCAATCGAAAGATCAAGCACCAACTTCGATTTTCCTTTCCATGCCTCGAACACCACCCAACTCGATGTATCGTAACCGATGCAAACTTTAGGCGGTGCAAACTTGCGCAATAAAGAGCGTTGAAATTGTTCGTTGCGGCGCACAAAATCCTGCGGCCCCAAAGCCTTACCCCTAGCCCGTTGCAGCAATAAGCCTATTTCATGATTAGGAATGGCATGAACAATATTTCCCGGTAAGGGCGAGGAACGTTTTTCTAAAGCACCGCCAATCTTCTTAGCATACTTGCTCACACCTTTTACGGTAGCCGCTGTAAAATGCAAGCTGGTAACATGACGAAAACCATGAAACAGCCGGTGCAGCTGCACTGCCTGCTCAAAGTTGTGTTGTCTTCCAGGGTGAAACGATATGATGTCGGCTTGGGTCATTCAGGTGGCGGCCTTTCTTATTTGTTCAGTGTATTAAGCATTAATATCTGCAAGCTTTTGATAGCTTTTTTTCAACTCGCGGTATTTCCGGTAGGTTTTCATCGACACCGGCTTTCGTTCCCGCATCAATTTAATACCATCGGAAAAACCATGAAACACGCCACGGGTTTTATCGTACGGGCGTTTTATTTTAAAGCCAAATAAAATTGATTTTACCGCACTGCCTGCCAATTGAATAGGCAACACGCTGGTGGGTACATTAAAAAACGCAAACAGCATCAGGTTGCGGCTACCGTAATAATCCATACGCTTCCAGCTGCGCTTTGGTGATTCGTAGTGCGATATCGCAGTGCCGGTGCCGAGCAATACGGGGTGACCTGCATCAAGTAAACGAATGCAAAAATCTTCTTCTTCGCCCTGGTGTACTAATACAGATCTGAATCCACCGAGCTGTAAAAATGTCTCGCGTTGCACTACAAAGGCACAGCCTTTAAAAGTGCAGGCCTGCCACAATCCGCCGTCCGGCGAAATGCTTTCGACCTTTTTATTGGTGTTCACATCCACATAAGGCCATGCAACTGCCGCGCATTTTGTTTGCTGGCAAAAGGTGGCTATTTGCGCAAGAATTTCCGGGCTTTCCAAAATGCAATCATCGTCGATGGAAAGCACATAGGGCGTGGTTGCCAATTGCACCGCTTCGTTGCGGCGTACAATGTAGCCTTTCGATTCGTTGAAACGCAATGCCTTTACTTCTGGATACAGTCGCTGGGTTTGCTCAAATGTGCCGTCATCCGAATTATCGTCCATCACAATAACCTGGTGCGGCAGCGTTTGCGACCGCAGGCTTTGCAATGCCCTGTTCAAATCTTCCCACCTATTTTTAGTAGAAATAATGACGGTTAACATCTGGTCCAAATAAAGTCGATCCTTTTGGGAAAACGCTTGTGGGTCCATATCCTTTCGTAAGTGGTGGATTAAAACGTGCAAAAATCCGGGAACAACGCACACCCGATGGGCTTACACTGTTTCCGATTTTGTGTTATTAAAGACACTACGTTTAGTTGTAGTAGTAAGCGTTTTTGTAAGCGCTTTTATCCATATGCACGTCATTAATTACCATGCATACGTCCTTCAGTTTATCCGACCGGTACATATCTTCCAGTTCGCCCAAGCGCTGCAATTGCGTGTATTTTTCACGTACTACAATCATCATGGCATTCGCAAAACGTGAAATGATCAGCGGATCGGCAACGAGTCCGAGTGGCGGCGTATCAATCAGGATATAATCATATTGCGCTTTCAGGTACTCAAGCAAAAACTCAAGCTTATTGTCCATCAGCAACTCCGCAGGATTGTCAGGAAGCGTGCCGGTACCAATGATATCGAGGTACTCGTTATCGGTCTTCATGATGATGTCCTTCAGCGGAATATTGTTGGACAAAAATTCTGAGATCCCGTGTCTGTGCGTACCCAACTCGCGGTATACCGAACTGGGTACCCGCATATCGAGGTTGATCAGGATCGTTTTCTTTTTTGCCAGCGCATAAGTGAAGGCGAGGTTTGTAGAGATAAACGACTTGCCCTCGCCACTGTCCAGCGACGAAATGAGGAGCACTTTATCTGTGTTATCTTTTAAGTAAGACGACAAGTTTGAACGCAGCATTCGGAACGATTCTGAAACCGCTGAACGGTTGCTGGAAGTAACCACAAACGGCTCCTTTTTCAGGCTGTGGTAAATCGAGCCAACCACGGGAACTGACGAATGGCTCATGATCTCCGCCTTGTCAGCAACGCGTTTGTTCATCAATCGGCGTACCCGCACAATGCCCAGGGGCAGCGCTAGGCCAAACAAAACAGCCAATGCATAATTGTTTGTTTTCTTAGGCGTAACCGGCACCGAACTGGTGAGGAATGCAGGCTCCACCACTTTGTCTTCAACGGTTGCAGAAGCCTTCATAATGCCCGCTTCTACTCTTTTCTGCATCAAAAACTGGTACAGTCCGTCATTAAAATCGGTGGTGCGTTTGATATCTGTAAATTTCTTTTCAGCAATCGGAATATTGAACACTTTCGATTCAAACTGGCTGGCACGTGTATTTACCTGGTTCAGGCGGGTACGGTTAGAAGCCGAAAGGCTGCGGATGTTGTCGCGCAACGAAGCTTTTACGTTTTTAATGCGCACATCAATTTCTTGAACCAACGGGTTTTTAACGCCGCCGCCGTTGGCGAGGTAGCTGTTTTTCTCCAGCTGCAGGTCAGACAATTGCTTGATGAATCCTTCGGTGAGGTTATCGGTAATGCCTACGGATGATGGTGAGATCAGTTGGTCAACATCGGCATTTTGCGACAGGTCGTCGAGTACTTTAGAGTAGTACCGTTCGTTCAGTGTCAGGTTCGCCCGCTCTTCATCCAGTTGCTGGATCACAGTCAGATTGCGGCTCGCCATCTCATTAGCATCAGTATAAGTGTTGTTGGCGCGGAACGAAGCCAGGTTGCTTTCGGCACTGCCCAGGCTGCCGCGTACAGAATTGATCTGCTCGGTAATAAACATCAGTGCCTGTGTAGCAGAGCGGCTTTTTTCTTCGTATTTATCAACAATGTATTGCTTGGTAATGGCATTCAAGAACGCAATGCCTTTTTCCGTGTTTTCAGTTTTTACCTGCAATGAAATAACCGAGCTTTCTTCGCCACCAATGAATACGTTGAGGGCGCTTTTCATACCCCAAGCCAGGTCGTGCAGGTTGTGCACGGTAAACTGGAACTCTTTGCCAGCCAGGCTGGCTGCGTCAAAATCTGCACTTGTTTTGATTTTTACAGGAACATTATTAAGGTACAAAGTATTACCCGGTGCAAACTCCTTCCCGGTTGCTTTACCAAGGCCGGCGTCGTTAACGACGAAATTGCCATTTTCTTCGAAAAACACAGAATAGGTCCGGTTGTACACTCCTTTGGTAAGTGAGGTATCGGGGAACTGCACAGTAAACGGCAGATCCTTAGTGACCTCTTTCAACCTAAATCTTGTGTTCTCGAAATAGCTTACCTGCATGTCGAGGTTGCGCAAGGTTTTATAGATAAATGGATACGAGGTAATGATCGCCATCTCCTCTTCCCTGTTTACCGGCGAAACCGTATTGCCCTGGTATTCGGGGGAAACAAGGGTGCGGCCGGGGCTGGAAGTTGGGTTGAATGCATCCTTAATGATCAGCGAACTTTCCACCATGTATTGCGGCGGTGTCGATTCATTGGTAATGTAGGCGCCCACCAGGAACAGCACAAGGCTGATGAGGAAAAGATATTTATGCCGCACCACGTCTTTCCAAAACTTCTGGAACCCAGACGTGGTTATTCGTTTCACAGACTGGTACGAAGGTGGATTTATAAACTTTGTCGTTTCCATTTTACTTTAGTAATAGGTAAAGTTAGAGTACTTAATGTTTAAAGTTTTGGTTTGTAGGATATTAGTTTATAAAGCGTTCCCGCTTTTTCTCGGCCGGCACGCCCTGGTAAATCCAGTAAGGCTCCATATCGACGGTGGCAACCGATGCCACGGATAACACACTGTGCGATGCGCAGGTAACACCCGGACAAACCACAGCTCTTGCCCCAATCCAAACGCCGTCTTCCAGTTTTATTTCTTTTACAATCAGGTCGAACGTTTCCAACTTGTAATTGTGGCTGCCCGTAAGCAAAAGCGCACCCTGGGAAAGGGTAACATTATTGCCTATAAAAATGCGGGTCAGGTTGTCAATCCAAACATGCTCCCCAATCCAAACGTGATCACCAATGGTCAAAAGCCAGGGGTATTTAATGTTTACCGATGGCTTGATTACCACCCCATTGCCCACCTGAGCGCCAAAAAGCCGCAGCAAGATGCACTTTATTTTGGAGAATGGGTTGAGTGGATTGATAAAAAAGATAATATTTATGAAATACCAGATAAAAACCTTCCAGCCCGGGGCGCCGGTTTTAAACCAGACGTTGTTGTATTTTTCTAAATTTACCCGCCCCCTCGTGTTCGCTTTGGTTGCTATCATATCCACTTTCGTTTGCCCCAAAAATTTGTTTACCGCGTAAGTTGGTAGATAATAAATGAAGTGCTGGAGATCAGGGATAAAACTAAGCTGATGGTGGAAAGCCGGTTCTGCTGGTTGGAAAGTACCTTACGTGGGTTCACCAAAATTACGTCATTGGGCTCTAAAAAGAAGTTTTTAGAACTCATCGAATTCTGGTCGAGCAAGTTGATGGGATAAATTTTTGCCGATTTGCCTTCGTTGCGTACAATACGGATAGTTTCACGGTTGGCATTTTCGCTAAAACCACCGGCTTGTCCAATGGCTTCGAGCAAATTGATTTCAGGATCTGGCACGAGCACCACGCCTTGACGCAACACTTCGCCAATCACTGTAACCTGGAAGTTCATCAGTTTAATAGTAACGCTTGGGCTGCGCAGGTAGTCCGAAGATACACGCTTCAAGGTGTCCTCTGCCTGCTTCAGGGTCAAGCCGGCCAGGGTTACATTGCCAATTACAGGCAGTTCAATTTGGCCGCGAAAATCGACCAGTTTTTCGATCTGAGGGTCTTTGATGAAGTTTACCTTTTCATCGGTCAGGCTAAATATGTTTAACATCAGCCGGTCGTTCGGCCGGATCTTGTATTCTTTTTCAGAAATGGGAACTGTACGGCTTGCCTCCTGCCCTTTTGCGGTGGGGGGATTTTGTTGCAGCAAGATCATGTCTTTGGTAGACCCGCACGAATACAATCCAACAATCAGTAACAATAGGGTAATACGGCTTAAAACAGCGTTCATAACAAAGTGTTGATTATACTTTTTTAAAGGAAATGGTTTTGGTTAAACATTGGGCACTAAAGGTAATGGAAACTTGGCTAATTGGTTTCGGCCACTACTCCCTGCGTCTGGATGACGCCGGGCCTTGCGGAAGCAGCACCAGTGGCGCTTTTTGTAAACACCACCCCGCCCCGTTTGAACGAAACCGAAGTGCGGGCAACCAGCCCCATTCCAAAAAAGAATAAACCAGCAATGATCAGGAACAGCAGGTTGACATTGAGGTGTGCGGCGCCAAATGCCACCAGCACAAAACTGGTATTGGCCAGCGTGAGGCCAATGGCAATTTGCTGATGCGAACATTTTTTGCGCAGCAGCAGGTGGTGCACATGGTTTTTGTCGGGGCGGAACGGCGAATGGCCCTGCAACATCCTTATGGCAAATACCCGCAGGGTGTCCATCAGGGGAACCACCAACAAACTGAACGCAATTGCTGGTGAAGCTTTCAGTGGCAATACTTCGCTGCCCGGCGCAAAGTTGATGAAGCGGATGACGAGAATGGCCACCACCAGGCCGATTAGCATCGAGCCGCCGTCGCCCATGAATATTTTTGCCGGCTGCATATTATATATAAGAAAGGCAATGAGCCCCCCAGCCAGGGAAAATGCCAATACCGCGTTGGCAGTGCTGCCGCAAAACAGGAAATAGGCGCCCAACAGGGTGCATATTGACAGCCCCAGCAACCCAGCCAGGCCGTCGATGCCATCGATAAGGTTGCAGGCATTAATGATGAGCACAATTAAAAAATAGGAAAGCAGCACCCCGAGCCATGTTGGTATAACACCAACGCCGAGGAAACTGTACATATTAGTGATCTGCAAACCTGCCAGGTGCACCAGGATGCCGGCGGCAATTAATTGGCCCACCAGTTTTTTAAATGGTTTGATGACCATTATATCGTCCTTCAATCCCAAAAAGAAAATGACCAGCCCTGCGGTGGCATAGTATGGCAGGTGGCCGCTCTGGGCCATATCGGACGATAATAACAACGCGAAAATAAATCCGGCAAAAACCCCTACCCCACCTAAAGATGAAATAGGACGGCTGTGCACTTTTCGTTCATCGGGTTCATCGTACAGCCGTTTTGCTTTAGCGATCTTGATAATGACCGGGATGAAAAAGTATACAACAATAAAGCTTAGTGCCAGGGCAATAAGTGAAGCGTTCATTTGGTATGGTTTGTTTGCGGCCCCGTAGGTACTGGATTACTTGGGCTTGGTGCTTTTTGAAAGGGCGTATGGGTGTAGTGTTTAGGAAATCTGGCTTCGGTGCGCAGGCCTTAGATAAGGCGCCACAAACTGAAACAGCTTCCTCATGGGCTTCATGTACAGTGTAAAAAAGTATGGGCGCAGGTCGTTCATTTTCCAGGCCATGCGGTCTTCAATGTTCGCCTTAAGCCTTTTGCGCCACGAGCCATTGCTCATACCGCCTACACGCATTTTTACCAGCACTTCTTTTAAGTATGAAGTTTTGTATTGATGCTTAAACAAAATGCGCAGCATCAGTTCGTAATCGGCGGCGCTGCGCAACGAAAGGTTAAACAAACCGGTTTGCTCATACACTTCGCGGCGAACAAAAAAGGTTGGGTGCGGCGGCATCCAGCCAAAATGAAAATTGGAGCGGCTGAATTTGCCGGAGCGCCAAGAACGCACCACTTTGTCGAGGTTATCAGGATCTACAAAATCCAGGTCGCCGTAGAGGGTGTCGGTTTGTTCGCGGGTGAATATTTCGGCCACATGACTCAGCACATGTGGGTGGGCATAAACGTCATCGGAATTAAGGATGCCAATAATATCGCCGGTGGCCAGTTGCACGCCTTTGTTCATGGCATCGTACAGCCCCATATCCTTTTCGGAAATGTATTTGGATACATGTTCGTAAGAACGTACAATATCAATAGTGTTGTCGGTAGAGGCGCCGTCGACAACAATATGTTCGATGTTCTCGTATTGCTGCGCCTTTACGCTTTCCAGCGTATCAGCTATTGTGTGACTGCTATTATAGGTAACCGTTATGATCGTAATACGAAGCGGACGCTGTGCAGTAACGGGCTCTTTGCGGAGCACCTTACCTGGGGCGATGGAGCCGGTAACGGTTTTCGTTTTGTTGGTGATCGAAAGATCCATTGTGCGCTTTAGTTTAAAGTTTGCGGATTAGAATATCAGTCATAGGACAGATAGACAACACGTGTTAAAACGGTGGATCTTTAGGAGGATCTGGATTATGGTGTATGCCTCATCGGGATGTGTACTACAAACCTGCAGCGATATACTGCATTAAAAAAGCAATACTTTGTTATTCGATAAGGCTGAGCAAAACGTTAATCCAGGAAAGATGGAACTTGGTTTTCTGAAAGGATGGAGGAAACAGGGTAACGGGATGTTGTTGAACTACGGAACGTAAACACAACCAATTCCGCATCGAAAATAATACTTTTTTTATCAATACCTATTTCTGCTGCATAAATTTCTTTTTTTACAATTTCTGCTGAAACACATGATGGATTTGTTCGGTGCACAAGTTCTTTCCAATGATGCATTTAATAAATCCGGACAGATTCTTCACAAAAATATTGTCGCTAATAAAAGCATTTGTTCAATTCGTTGGTTTAGATATCGCTGTACCTAAAAAGTTTAATGATGAACGGTGATTTTTATAAATAAATATTTGCCGCTCACCTTTTTAAACATTAGAAAACGCAATACGATGCAAATGTGCTTACCTAATTTTGCAGCATATACTCATTGCACTTGAACCATTCGTTTGATCCACAAATTTTACCCGGCCTTTTTCCAACTGTTGAGCACGCCTTTCTATTTAAAAGTTGTGCCATTAACTTCCCGGTTCCAAACCCGGAAGCAATTTTCCAACAATACTCGGCAATGCGAGCAAATGGCGTTGCCGCTGAAACTGCCTACTGGTCGAGGTTGTGGCCGTCGGCTATTGGTATGTGTTATTTTTTGGAGGAACATCCGGAACTAGTAAAAAATAAAAAGATTCTTGAGTTGGGGGCTGGTCTTGGTCTTCCGTCATTGCTTGCCGCAAATCACACGTTGCACGTTGTGTGTACCGATATTCACCCCAACGCTATTTTTTGGGCAAAAAATGCGGCAATTAAAAATGAATTGGATCATATAGATCATCAGGTGGTCGACTGGAATAATATACCGGCGCATATAAAAAATGCGGATACTGTTTTATTATCGGATGGCAATTACGATCCCGCAGCGTTTAGTCAACTGCAAAATGTAATTCAAGATTTCTTACACAACGGCGTGCAAATAGTGCTGGCAACACCGCAGCGGCTTGCATCCAAAAGTTTTGTTGCAGCACTGCTCTCTTTTTGCCGCAAACATGAAACATATGATGTGGTGCTTGACGGGCAGACAACGCCAATCAGCGTTTTGCATTTTAGTGCAAATTCATAATTGAAAAATCTGTAGATCTATTGATTTTCGATATCCACTTTTTTACCCCGCCAAGCGATAGATTTAATAATTTTCCGTTTTACTTTTTACCATGAACAAATTCAAAAAAATCCTGCTGGCTTTTACGTTTGCCACAGGTACAGCAGCAGCACAGGAAGCACCTTCCTGGATGCGCTACCCTTCTATTTCACCTGATGGCGGCACCGTTGTGTTTACGTATAAAGGCGATTTGTATCGTGTGGCTGCATCAGGCGGAACGGCCGTGCCGTTGACGCTTCACGAAGCACACGATTTTATGCCGGTGTGGAGCCCTGATGGAAAGACCATTGTATTTGCCTCTGACCGCTATGGCAACTTCGACCTGTTTCAAATGCCGGCCACTGGTGGTGCTGCAACGCGTTTAACCCATCACAGCGCCAACGAATTTCCATACAGCGTAGGGCCCAACGGCAAGGAGGTATATTTTGGCGCGGCCCGCATGGATGCCGCGGCCAACCGTCTTTACCCCACTGCTTATTTACCCGAATTATATTCTGTGCCATTGGGTGGCGGCCGGGTGCAGCAAGTGCTCACAACGCCAGCCGAAGATGTGCAGTGGAGCGCCGACGGCCGCTACCTTGTTTACCATGATAAAAAAGGCGGCGAAAACAGCTGGCGCAAACACCAGCAGTCGGCAGTGGCCCGCGATATCTGGCAATGGGATACACAAACCGGCCAGCATGTGCAGCTAACCCAGTTTACAGGCGAAGACCGCAATCCTATTTATTCCGGTAGCAATTCGATATATTATTTAAGCGAAGAAAGCGGCTCGTTCAATGTGTATAAAATGCCTGCTGGTGGCGGCAAGGGCGTTGCGGTAACTTCATTTACTAAACATCCGGTGCGCTTTTTAACTGCTGCAAAAAATGGCACGCTTTGCTTTGGTTACAATGGAGAGATCTACACCAAAACCGAAAACGGCCAGCCGCAAAAACTATCAGTGCAAATTCCTTACGACGCTAAGATCAATCCAGAGCGGTTGCTTTCCATCGGTCGCGGTATACGCGACCTGGCGGTATCTCCTTCCGGAAAAGAAGTAGCTTTTATTTATCGCGGCGAAGTGTTTACGGCATCGGTTGATGCAGGCACAACAAAACGCATTACCAACACACCACAACAGGAACGTTCGGTAACATTCAGCCCAGATGGCAACCACCTAGTGTATGCATCGGAACGTAGTGATGGCTGGAAGATCATGCGTGCTACAAAGACAAGAGCGGAAGAAACGTATTTTTTCAACGCCACTTTGATCAAAGAAGATGTGTTGATTGAAAATGGCAAAGATGCTTACCAGCCGCAGTTTTCGCCCAATGGAAAAGAACTGGCTTTTGTTGAAGACCGCATGACGCTGAAAGTGTACAACTTGGCCAGCAAACAAGTGCGGACTTTGTTGACTACAGCGGAACTTTTTTCAATGGGCGACAACGACCAATATTTTACATGGAGCCCCGACAGCAAATGGCTGTTGTTTGAATTTACCGAACCAGGTTATGCGCCGGGCGAAGTGGGTATGATTGCCGCCGACGGCAGCGGTAAAAAACGAAACCTTACCGAAAGCGGTTTTCCTGATTTTTCACCTAAATGGGTTGCCGGTGGTAAGATGATGATGTGGCAAAGTACCCGTGATGGTTTGCGGGCACAGGCTGCAAGTGGTGGTGGTCAGCGCGACGTGTACGGAATGTTTTTTACGCAGGAAGCCTATGATCGCTTTCGTTTGACAAAGGAAGAAGCGGCGCTAATGAAAGAAGCAGAAGAGAAAAAACAAAAAGCGGATTCCGCTAAAAAAGGTGCAAAGCAGGACACGACCATCGCAATTGATTGGGACGGGCTCAACAGCCGGAAAGTGCGGCTCACATTGCATTCCGCCAACATTGCCGATGCCGAAATTTCTAAGGACGGGGAAAACCTGTATTACCTGGCACGATTCGAAAAAGGCTACAACCTTTGGCACACCAACCTGCGCAGCAAGGAAACAAAAATGACAGTGCCGCTGGATGCACAAAATGCCCGCATCGTTTGGGATAAAGACCAGAAGTTTTTGTTTTTACTAGCTGACAATAAAATCATGAAACTTGATCCCACAACCACCAAGCCCGAAACCATTGCCATCAGTGGTGAAGTAATGCTGGATGTGGCGGCAGAGCGGGCTTTTATGCTGGATCATGTTTGGCGCAGAACACAAAAAACATTTTACACGGCAGGTTATCATGGCGCTAATTGGGCCGCGTTGAAAGCAGACTACGAAGCATACCTGCCGCACATCAGTAACAACTATGAGTTCTCCGAAATGCTGAGCGAACTGTTGGGCGAACTAAACGTATCGCATTCGGGATCTTCCTTCAATCCGCAAGTGCCAAACGCCGATGCAACGGCTTCGCTGGGTGTGTTTTTCAACAACAATCATAAGGGCACCGGCCTGCAGATTGAAGAAGTGATTGCCGAAGGTCCGCTGCGTAAAAGTGGTTTGAACATACTACCCGGAACCATCATTGAAGCAATCGACGGTGAAGCCATTCCAAAGGACCGTGACTGGGTTTATCTGCTGAACCGCAAGGGCGGCAAAAACGTTTTGCTCAACCTGCTTGATCCAAATGGCAGCCGCCGCCAGGTGTTGGTAAAACCAATTACACCGGGCGAAGAAAGCGCATTGCTTTACAAGCGCTGGGTAAAACGCAACGCCGATGAAGTGGATAAACTGAGCGGCGGCACATTGGGTTATGTGCACATTCCGGGCATGAACGACAATGCCTACCGCACCACTTACGAAGAGGTAATGGGTAAATGGGCCGGCCGCAAAGGACTGGTGGTGGATACGCGGAACAATGGCGGCGGCGACCTCGTTGCCGATCTTGCGATGTTCCTGAGCGGGCAGAAGTTTTTGGATTATACCACCGACAATCGGTCTGCAGGTTTTGAGCCCAATTTCCGCTGGACGAAGCCTTCCATTGCGTTGGCCAACGAAGCCAACTACAGCGATGGTCATTGCTTTGCTTTTTCGTACCGCGATTTGAAGTTGGGAAAGCTTGTAGGCATGCCGGTACCAGGCACCTGCACTTTTGCCGGCTGGGAAATGCTGCAGGACGAAACGCTGCGCTGGGGCGTACCACCGCTGGGTGTAAAAGATGTGCAGGGCCGCTACCTCGAAAACCTGCAAACCGAACCTGATATTAAAGTACGAAACACGCAGGAGCAGGTAGCCAAAGGCAAAGACCAGCAACTTGAGACTGCAGTAGCAGAACTGATCAAAGAAGTGAAATAGTTTTCAATATAAAATCTTTCACTTCCACTGCACATCTGCACTGCATTTCGTTCTAACCTTTGTCATGCTGAGCGCAGCGAAGCATCTGGGCTAAACGGCATCAGAACGCTTGCATAAAAGAGGAGTATTTTATAATATCCAAAATGTTACGCTTGAATTTAGCGGAGGCCCTGGCAGAAAGCCGGGGCTTCTTTTTTTGATTCTAAAACTCTCGGCTAACCCAAACCGGTAGTTTCCGATAAAGTACGTTGAATGCTGAATTTAATAGGGTGGCTCAAATCGCGTTTAGAGGAACTATTCGTCGGAACAGACACAATTCAATGGTTTTGCCGCCATCACGATGTGCTGGCAAACCAGACAGTGAAATAATAAACCACATGACTTTTTGAACAAACGCCTATCCGTTTCGCCAATTCCAAAATTTTTTTTAAGAAAAACGAATTATTTTTAGCCGGTATTCAAAAATGCTGTTCATGAATAAACCTATTCTGGTCATCAAAATCGGGTCTGCGGTGATCACCAACAGCAGTGGATACATTGACGAAGCAGTGATTGAACGACTTGCTAAAGAAGTCGCCGCTTTGCATGGGCAATACAACGTGGTGCTGGTTTCCAGCGGCGCCGTGGGTTCTGGCAAACAGTTTTTTAAAAAATATCGCGGCACTCTAGTGGAACGTAAAGCCGCCGCCGCCGTGGGCAACCCCATTTTGATCAGGCTTTATCACCAGTTTTTTCAGCCACACGGACTTACAGTAGCACAAGCGCTTTGCGAACGACACCATTTTTCGAATCGCCAACAGTTTTTGCAGCTTAAAGAGACCTTTGCGGAATTCTGGCGCAACGATGTCTTGCCTGTTGTCAATGAAAACGACCTGGTGAGCAACGTCGAACTGAAGTTTAGCGACAACGACGAACTGGCAACGCTTTTAGCACTTGGCTTTGATGCAACGGCATTGATCATTTGCACTTCGGTAGGTGGCTTTCTCGACGATAAGAAAACGGTCATTCCATTGGTTGAAAAGATTGATGATGGCTTGCTCAGTTATATTTCCACCGACAAAAGCAGCCTCGGCCTGGGCGGCATGTTATCCAAGATCACATTCACCCGTCTCGCCACTTCATTGGGCATTAAAGTGATCATCACCGGGTTGAAAGAACCGGATGCATTACGACAGTCTTTAGTGGGCAACCGCGGCACTACTTTTTTGCCGCAGCGCTCCGACCTAAAAGCAAGACAACGCTGGCTGGCCAGCGGGTCCATTACACTTGGTGGCATCCAGGTTGATAGCGGCGCGGCTAAAGCATTGTTGTTGCGCAAAAGCCTGCTGGCAGTGGGCATCCAGCATATTAAAGGTTCTTTTGCGGCCGGCGAAGTAGTGCAATTAGTCGATGAATCGGGAACCATCATTGGCGTGGCAAAAGTAAAAATGGACGCAGCGGAAATTGCCCGCCATAAAACAGAGAAAAATGCGTTGGCCGCACATGCCGACGATATCGTTTTATTTTAATAACGAGCCAACACCATGTTGCAAAAAGCAGAACAAGCCATCATAAAAACGCATAAGGCCGGCGCCAGTTTACGGGCTGCATCAGAAGCGCAGATCAAACAAAGTTTGCTGCGGCTGGCCGAACTGCTGGAGCAAGAAACTCCTGCATTGCTGCGGGCTAATAAAAAAGACGTGGCGCAGCAAAAAAGCGACGACCCGCGTACCGACCGCCTGTTGCTTAATGATCAGCGCATCAATGCCATTGCTGCGGCCGTTCGGCAGATCAGCACATTGCCCGATCCGTCGAACAGGATTTTGGAAGGCCGCAAACTACCCAATGGCTTGTTGCTGCAAAAATGGGCGGTACCGCTGGGCGTGGTGGGCGCCATTTATGAATCGAGGCCCAACGTAACTTTTGACATTGCCGCCTTATGCCTACGCAGCCGCAACGCCTGTGTGCTCAAAGGCAGCCGCGAAGCGGAAGCCACCAACAAAGCGGCTTTGAAAATCATTCACCAGGCATTGCGTGAAAACAGCATTGACCCCAATTGCGTAACGCTGCTGCCATCCGACCGTGAGGTAGTTAATGCGCTATTTTCGGCTACGCGTTACGTTGATGTGTTGATTCCTCGTGGCTCTGAAAGCCTGATCAATTTTGTGCGGCAAAACAGTTTGGTGCCGGTCATTGAAACCGGTGCGGGTGTTTGCCATATTTATGTACATGAAGCTGCCGACTTGAAGAAAGCAGTGAACATCGTTGTCAATGCAAAAACAAGCAGGCCTTCGGTTTGCAACGCGGTGGATACAATTTTAGTAGACAAAACGATAGCGCCCCAGTTTTTACAACAGCTTGCCGCAACATTTGCAACAGCCGGCGTCACAATCTTTGCGGATGCTGCTGCACATAAATTGCTGCGCAGTTATCCGCACCTGGAAAAGGCATCTGCTGAAGATTTTGGTCGCGAATTTTTGAGCATGAAATGCGCTATTAAAGTTGTGCATGGTTTGGACGCAGCGCTGGCACATATTGCGGAATATTCCACCCGCCATTCGGAAGCTATAGTTTCGAAAGATAAAGCAGCCTGCCAGCGGTTTGTGCAGGAAGTGGATGCGGCAGCTGTCTACACCAACGCCTCAACGCGGTTTACGGACGGTGAGGAATTTGGATTGGGCGCCGAGATCGGTATTTCCACCCAAAAACTGCATGCCCGTGGCCCGTTTGCACTGGAAAAACTAGTCACTGAAAAATGGGTCATCACCGGCAATGGACAGGTTCGGTAGTGCTTTTTAGCATTGATAAAGAGCCAGCAGAATTATACTATACAAAGAATCAAACATTAATTATTTTTCCATCCCAAATAAAGCGCAATGAACGGCAAATCGGCACTGGATGAAATTGACCGGAAAATTTTGAACGAACTGACCGGGGATGCTGAAAAACCTTACTCCCAAATCGCGAAGTCGCTGGATGTGTCGAACACGATGATCCACCAGCGGATTGCCCGGATGAAGCAACTCGGAGTGATCGAACACACCGAGATCAAGCTCAATGAAAAAATACTGGGCTACGGATCTTCTGCATTTACCGGTATTATTTTAAAAGAAGTCGCCAACACTGCCCGGGTCATTGAGGCGCTGCAAAAAGTGCCGGAAGTGGTGGAATGCTATTTTGTTTCGGGTGCTTACAACCTGTTTGTGAAAATCATTGCGCAAAACAACGACCACCTCATGCATGTGCTGTACGATAAGATCGACAGCATCAAAGGCATTGTCCGCACCGAAACACTGATCAATTTCCGTACAGTGATCAAAAGGGGGTGCCCAATCCCGGAGGAATAGTCGGCTATATGCTGTTTAAAAAATTTTACGGCAGCTATTAAAATCTAGTGCTGACGATCATTTTGTTCGCTTTCCCTTTCGTTTCCTGTTTCATTTGGTTTTTTCAAAGGCGCCACGCGATATTTGCGCATCGCATAACTCAGCCATTGCCACTTTAAAGCAAAGCATTGAACAAGCTCATCTAGGCGCCACATCGGTTGGCCATGGAGGTTAGTATGATGTTTGTTTGTACTGGCATAAAGGGGCTGTTGCGGCCTCACTTTTCTACATATCCAACAAATTATGACACTGATAGCCGACTTATCCATTTTTGCCGACCCGGCAGTGTTAACATCCCTGGTCACCCTTACCGTGCTGGAGATCATTCTCGGCGTGGACAACATTATTTTCATATCTATTGTTTCAAACAAGCTGCCCGCGGAGCAACAGCCGCGGGCCCGCACCTTGGGTCTCATCATTGCCATGGCATTCCGCATTATGCTGCTGCTGGCCATTTCCTGGATCATCAGTCTTACCGAGCCGGTGTTTACCATTGGCTTTATAAAAAATGAGGCAGGCGAAGGCCTGGGCATCAGCTGGAAGGACCTCATCCTCATTGCCGGTGGTATTTTCCTCGTGTTTAAAAGCACATTGGAAATTCACCACAAAATGAAACGTCATGACCCCGGCGCCCCCAAAAAAGCGCCTTCTTCGTTCAGTGCCGTTATTTTCCAGATTGTGCTGGTGGACGCCGTGTTCTCATTTGACTCCATTTTGACAGCCGTTGGTCTTGTGGAAGAGGTGCTGGTAATGATCGTAGCCGTGGTTATTTCTATGACCATCATGATATTTTTTGCCGGGCCGATCAGTCGGTTCATCAACAAGCAACCTACGCTGCAAATACTGGCGCTGGCATTCCTCATTATGATTGGTGTGATGCTGGTTGCGGAAGGTTTCCATGAAGAAATCAACAAAGCATATATCTATTCGGCCATTGCGTTTAGCTTGGTGGTGGAACTGATTAACATGCGGCTGCGCAAAAATTCGGAAACGGTGCAGCTCAACAACGAAGAGCTTTAATTGTTAAGCTGTTACCCGGTTTAGATAAAGCCGTTTAATATATCGTACATGAGGATTGAGATTATTTCGGGGAGCCCGCGGCAAAACAGCACCACGCTGCGGGTTGCCCTTTATTTGCAATGGCTTTTTACCGAATCGGGCAACGATACCGGGCTGATTGACCTGAGGGAACACCATCTGCCACCGATGGAGCAAGTGTTTTTTAGCCCGGAAGAAGCCCCGGAAAAACACCGCAACCTGGCCACCCGCATGTTTGCTGCTGATGCGTTTATTATTGTTACGCCAGAGTACAACGGCAGCTATGCGCCAGCCATGCAAAACCTGTTCGATCATTTTCCCAAACAGCAGCACAAAGCCTTTGGACTAGTAACGGCTTCGCCGGGTGCATTGGGCGGCATCCGTGCAGCAATGAAGCTGCAATTGTTTGCCCTAGCGCTGTTTGGCGTCCCCTCTCCTTTTATGCTCATTGTGCCAGGCGTTGATAAAAAGTTTGACGCAAAAGGCATTTTGATCGACGCGGCTTTTCAAAAAAATATTGATGTGTTCAAACAGGAATTCCTTTGGTTGGCTGGCCGGATGGCTGCAGCCACCACGCCTGTTTAATGCGTTTGAAAACATAACCCTATAAAATCATTTTGCATGGAAGTGGTATTGCACAAATCAACAACCCGTGGCCACGCTAATCATGGTTGGCTCGACTCATGGCATACCTTTTCCTTCGGCACTTACCATGATGCTGGCCGCATGCATTTTGGCGCCCTGCGTGTATTGAACGATGACACGGTAATGGGCGGGGCGGGTTTCGGTCGCCACGCACATGATAATATGGAAATCATTTCCATCCCGCTGGAAGGCGAACTGGAACACGCCGACAGCATGGGCAATGTGCAACGCATTGTAAAAGGCGATGTGCAGGTAATGAGCGCCGGCACCAGCATCATGCATTCTGAAAAAAACGGTAGTCCGCACCTGCCCGTGCGTTTTTTGCAGATATGGGTCATTCCCAATAAAATAGCTGTGGCGCCGCGCTATGCACAACGGGCCTTCAGCGATGCGCAGCTGCACAACCAGCTCGTAACAGTTGTGTCACCAATGGGCTCATCCGAAGGTGTAAATATTTACCAAGATGCGTGGTTCAGCCTTGGCAGGCTGGATGCTGGAACAGCCGTTAGCTACAATTTAAAACGCAGCGCAAATGGCGTGTATGTTTTTTTGATTGAAGGCGATATTACTGTAAACGAAATTGTTCTGAACCGGCGTGATGGTTTGGGCATCACGGATGAAGATACCTTGCAGATAGTGGCCAACAAAGCTGCCGAGGTATTGCTGATAGAAGTACCAGTGTAAGGTATTTGCTGCGCCATTCCACTGACTTTAATCACGTACAAATGGCCGACGAGTCAGGCAAATGCTGGGCAAAAAAGGAGTGCTTTATAGAAGCACTAAAACTTAAAGCCATGGTAGGCACTGTTCCCATCCCGAAACTGCACCTCGAATACCGCCTTTGGATTGCTGAACTCCAGTTTGCCAAAGAAGAAATCCGCATTTTTGAACACCACCTCGAAGAGTTGATCAGCAAGAACTTTTTAATTGAAGTAACCGCGCAGGTGGAGCAATTTCAAAACCGGTTTATCCGCGAAAAAGAAGTGATCGATACACTGCGGCACGACCTGCACGGCGCCGAAGTACAACTAGTGGCATTTGTAAAAAAACTAAGCGGCATGGGCCTCGAAAGCATCCGCATGGATAACCATTCTAAGCTGCGCGACCAAATGAACACGTTCCGCAAATTGTATGGCGAACTTAAACAAGAGTTCCGCAGATTTGAAGCAGCGTGGTATTAGAAATGAATGAAGATTTTGAGATTGTTCCGGGAAATGAGCGGAGCAATCTTTCTGAGTGAGGATTTTTCAACAATACCGCTTTGTCGATCCCTTGTAAAAGCGGTTACACATTGCTGTTATTTATTCAATAGTGATTGAATTTGTCTCCTGCGACATTTTTCATCAACATTCGTACGTCTCATAACCGACGTCGCTGCGGCATAAACGAGCTGTTGGTCGCCCGGTTAAAATCCTGATTTCTAGCCCGTTGTTTTCTTTTCGTTGGTTTGCGTTTAACTTGCCGCAAAATTTGAAGTATGCGGATCACCCTGTTCCTACTATGCTCCCTTTTTCTTTCCGGTACGGTGATGGGCCAAAAAATCTCCATCATTCCAAAACCAGCCTCAATGACCGCCGCGACCGGCACTTTTAAACTGACCGCTGCCACCAAACTGGTGGTACCGAACGATGCCGACCTGAATGCTGCGCAATTTTTAAACGATTACCTGCAGCATTACCTCGGTTTTCAACTACCGGTAACCAAACAACGTGGCGCCAACAGCATTGTGCTGAGCACCCGCCAGCATATTGCAGCACCGGGTAATGATGGCTATGCCTTTACCAGTGGCCCAACCGGCATCAGCATTGATGGCGAAACCGGAGCCGGGACTTTTTACGGCGTGCAAACCTTGATTCAATTGCTGCCTGCCAATGCCGCACCGGGCATGCAGTCGGTAGCCATTCCTGCCGTTCGCATCAACGATGCGCCCCGCTTTCAATACCGCGGCATGCACCTCGATGTTACGCGGCATATGTTCCCGCTGTCGTTTATAAAAAAATATATTGACTACCTGGCGCTGCATAAAATGAACTTTTTCCACTGGCATCTTACCGATGACCAGGGATGGCGCATTGAAATAAAAAAATATCCTGAGCTGACAAGCGTTGGCGGTTGGCGCGACGGCACCATCATTGGCCGCTACCCAGGTACCGGCAACGACAACCAGCGTTATGGCGGATTTTACACGCAGGAAGAGGTAAAGGAAGTGGTGAAATATGCCGCCGACCGCTTTATTACTGTAGTGCCCGAAATTGAAATGCCCGGTCATGCTTCTGCCGCCATTGCCGCATTTCCGTGGCTTAGCTGTTTCCCAGAAAAAGAAACCGAAATACCACACCACCCTTCTGCAGCAAGCAAGGCAAAAGGTGGCAAAAAAGTGCAGGAAACATTCGGGGTGTTTGAAGATATTTTCTGCGCCGGCAAAGACAGCACGTTCCTGTTTTTGCAGGATGTTGTAGATGAGGTAGTGCCGCTGTTCCCATCAAAATATTTTCATGTGGGTGGCGATGAAGCACCAAAAGAACATTGGGCTCAGTGTCCCAAATGCCAGGCCCGCATCAAAGCCGAAGGCTTGAAAGACGAACATGGTTTGCAGAGTTACCTGATCCAGCGCATGGAAAAATACCTGAATGCAAAAGGCAAAACCATCATTGGTTGGGATGAGATTTTGGAAGGTGGCTTGGCGCCCAATGCTATTGTAATGAGTTGGCGTGGTGAAGCCGGCGGTATTGCTGCGGCAAAAGACAAACACCAGGTGATCATGACGCCGGGCAGCCATGTGTATTTTGACCACAGCCAGTCTGGCGATGAAGATTCGGTAACCATTGGTGGATTTACGCCTATAGAAAAAGTGTACAGCTACGAGCCGGTACCAAAAGAATTAAACGAAGCGCAAGCCAAATATGTTTTGGGTGCACAAGCCAACTTGTGGACTGAATACATCCGCTACCCGCAAAAGGTGGAGTACATGGTATTTCCACGTATTGGTGCACTGAGCGAAGTGCTGTGGAGCCCTAAAGCCGGAAGAAGCTGGACTGAATTTGAGCAGCGTTTGCAAACACAATTCACACGGTATAATACATGGGGTGTAAACTGGAGCAAGGCTTACTTTGACATTGCTGCAACCGTGCAGCCTGCGCAGGGTAATAAAGGCTTGCAGGTAAAACTTGCATCAAAAGATAAAACAGGCAAATTGACCTATGGCATCAGCGGAGTGCATTTTGCTAAAAACTACACCGCGCCAATTGTGGTAAACCAAACATCGGCAATAACGGCCTTGTATAGCCGAAATGGCCAAGTGATGGATTCTGTTTCCGTGAACCTGATGTTCAACAAAGCCACCGGTAAAAAAGTAACCATCAACCCGGCTCCTGCTCTTAACTATCCCGGCGACGGCGCATTTACTTTGGTGAATGGCATTATCAATGCCAAAGGCATGGCCCGCAGTGCCGAATTCATCGGCTACAACGGCAAGCCTGTAACAATTGTAATTGACCTGGGTAGCGTACAGCCACTGGAAATGGTGGCAGCGCATGCACTTTCTGCCGGTGGCAGTTGGGTGCATCCGCCGCAGGAAATGGAAGTTTCCCTTTCCACCGACGGTACCAATTACAAACGTATGGGTACAGCAAGAGAGTTTAAAGGTGTAACCCCACAAAAGGGGACGCTGGAAGTTGTTGCGGAAGGACAGCGCGGCAGGTTTGTAAAACTTGTGCTGAAACCATTGGAAAAAATTCCGGCGAACCTCCCCGGTGCCGGCAATGCAGCATGGATGTTTTTGGATGAAATTGAAGTACGTTAGTTGCGTTCATTGGATTGCACAAATGCATTGCATCCATCTAACATCATTGCAATGCAATAACTTAATAGAAATCTTTTAAAAAATTTTTTAAAAACTGTTGGTAGAAAACATTGAGCGCTCTATATTTGCACTCCGCTAAACGCAGTAATGCGGTGCGAAAAAAGAAAAAAGCTCTTCAAAATACTGGCTGCGTAGCTCAACTGAATAGAGCATCTGACTACGGATCAGAAGGTTTCAGGTTTGAATCCTGACGCGGTCACTACCAACACAAATAAGGCCTTGCAAGTGAAAAACTTGCAGGGCTTTTTTGTGTTGGTGTAAGCTGGGTTCCATTCAATCTATACGAATATAAAGTTAGCGTTTTGTCCTGCGGAGTACGTCATGCCGAACTTGTTTCGGCATCCCCCTGAAATAAGGAAATGCTATAAGCTAAACTCCGACCTTCTACTTCTTTAATTATCGGTTTTATTTCTATGAAGATGCCGAAACAAGTTCGGCATGACAACTCTGTTTTTAAAAAACACGAGTTGATAGCAAAATCTTTAACTGCGTGTTCGCGCAGCGTTGTACTTCGCAGAACCTTACCCTCTGAAACCGAACAAATACTCATGCTCATCGCAACAATTTTTTTAACCATTTATAGCCGCCGCATCGGGCTACCTTTGCGGCGAAATGAATACAAGGAATTTTGCACAAGACACAATGAGCGATTTAAAATTGCATCGGTTGAGTGAAATCACTGCAAATGGCTTTGATGCATTGCTCTATGATTGCGATGGAACCCTTGCCGACAACATGCATTTACACAAAGCTGCATTTGTGCAAACGGCCCGGCAACATGGATTTGAGCTGGACCCGTCGATACTGGACGAGATGGCCGGTGTACCAACCGTTGGTGTTGCTGAAGAGATACTACGACGCTATGCTGTTTCATTCGATCCAGTGCTTTTTGCGCAGCAAAAATCGCAAACCTTTGTTGATGAATATTTGCCCCAAACCAAGCCGTTGGATTTTGTGTTGGAGCACTTAAAATTAAACGCAGGTAAAAAACGCGTCGCTGTTGTTTCCGGTGGCAGAAAAAGTACCGTTTCAAAAACTTTGGCGCTGCTGCAGATTGATCACCTTGTGGAAGTGCTGGTTTGCGCCGAAGACACATTACGCGGTAAGCCATTTCCTGATCCGTTCTTGCTTGCAGCAAACACATTGGGTGTTGCTCCGGAGCGCTGTATGGTATTCGAAGACGGCAACCCCGGCGTAGCCGCTGCAAAAGCAGCAGGTATGAGTTGGGCGCGGGTGGATCAAATAAGTGGTGAGCAATAATAAAAAAGACCTGCACTACGCAGGTCAATTCAACTTGTTTGCAGATATTTCGATCAACGCGTAGCTAATTTGAACCTGGTTCTCAAGCGAGTTTTTACTGCACAAAATCAGGTGCGGGTATAGTTATTACGCCGGCACTAGTTCGCAAATTGAACACACTCATTTTATTGAAAAGTCGATGGAGCCTTGTTGCTAATCAGGCACGCTTTCTTTTGGTGCCTACAGTAGGCATGCTGGCCACTTCCTGCAACAGGTGGTTGATATGTGTTTTCACATTGCGGGTGCTCCAGGTGCCGTCAAACGATTTGTTGTTGATGAAAAAATGGGGAACATCACGAACGCCCATCTTCAGGCCTTCCTGCAAATCGCCCTGCACCTGCCAGCCATACGTGCCATTCATCAGGTCTTCCAAAAAACGCTTGCCGGTAACGCCCACTTCACGGGCATAGCTTTTCAGTGAAATGATGCCGAGGTTGCGGCGATTGGCAAAAAGCGCCTGGTGCATTTCCCAAAATTTGCCTTCCTGTCCCGCAGCCACTGCGGCTTCCGCGGCCTTGTGGGCACGCTGGTGCACTTTAGTAAGCGGGAAATGGCGGAACACAAAATTCACTTGTCCTTCGTAATACTCAAGCAGCTCTTTCACCACCTCGTTGGCTTGCATGCAAGCTTCGCTTTCATAGTCGCCAAACTCCATAATGGTTACCGGTGCATTGGGGTTGCCCACAACTATATCACGAGGTTCTATTATTTCGGGTATATCTTTTACGTTTCTCATTGTTTGTATAATAGCATTAAGGAAAAGGGCTCAAAGATCAGCAGTTAAATACTTCGAAAATCTTAAACTGTATGCATCCACTACAAACAACATTTCCTGCCTGCAATAGTTTTCCAGTCTTAAAATATTCTTGCACACAGCTATCCATCTAATCCTTGCTCAAATAATAATGCCGCCTGATCTTATCGCCCCACTCCTAATTTTTTAATGATTCCACACACCAAATTTGCCCTGTTGGTAATCAACAAATGCCTGCCTTATTTCTTCTTGTGTATTCATCACAAAAGGGCCATGTGCGGCAATTAGCTCCTTGTTTGGCTTCGCATGTCCAATGAGCAATAGCGCATCTTCCGATGCCTGCACTTGCATCACGGTGCCTTCCGCATCGAACACAACCAGGTCGTTGGCTTCTGCCTCAGATCCATTTACCGAAAGCTTTCCACGGATCACATAAAACAACACATTGCGATCAGCGCCTACCGTTAACGACCACGATGCATCCTTTTGCAGCGCAACCGTTGCCAGTTGTACATCCGAAAGCGATTGCAACGCACCTTGTTGATCGGCCCAAGTGCCCGATACCGCATCGATCTGCACACCATTTTCCAAAACAATATGCGGGATCTCGGGATGTTGCAAACCCGTGTACGCCGGCGGCGTGCCTTTCAAACGTGCAGGCAGGTTTACCCACAACTGCAATATTTCCACAGGTCCGCCTGATGCTTTAAATTCTTCGGATGAAGTTTCGGAATGAATAATGCCCGCCCCTGCGGTCATCCACTGAATGCCGCCAGCTTTGATGTTGCTATTAAAACCGGTACTGTCCTGGTGAACGAGGTCGCCGGTTACAATGAAGGTCACCGTTTCAAAGCCTTTGTGCGGGTGTGGACCAAAAGGCAGGCCCGCATTATTTGCAGGATACACTTGTGGGCCATGGTGGTTCAGGAAAATAAACGGGTCCATCATGTCCATCGTTACGTTGCGGGACGGCATTACCCGGTAGGTATCCAGCCCATCGTAATCGGTGTAGCCAGCACGGTAAATGGCATTGACGGGTTTTTGTATGCTCATTGGTTACATTTTATTGAGTAACTGTTGTGTGGCAAAACATGATTTACCGCACAACAGTTTCGTTTGTGTATCAGGCAATTTCCTGCACAAAAAGTTCCTTCGACCGGCGCACTTTTTTTGCATTGGCCAAAAAGTCCTTCGCCTCATCGCGGTAGCCAATGGCCAGAATCGTTACGCTGCGCAAACCTTTTTCTTTCAATCCCAAAATCTCATCCACTTGCGCCGGTACAAATCCTTCCATCGGCGTAGCGTCCACTTCCTCAGTTGCCGCTGCAGCAATGGCGGTACCAAAGGCAATATAAGCCTGGCGGGCAGCCCATTCGTGTTTTTGTTCCGACGTACGGCCGGTTACAATCGACATCAACGAATCTTTAAATGCATCAAGGCTTTCAGCGGGCACACCGCGTGTCTCGGCAATATCTTGGATGTAGGCTTCAACATGTGCTGCAGTTACATTTTCCCAAGCGGCAAACACCAACAGGTGCGAAGCCTGTACAATCTGCGGCTGGTTGTAAGCAGCGGGCTGAATCAATTTCTTTACATCCGGGTTAGAAACAACAATCACCGAATACGGCTGCAAGCCCATTGATGAAGGAGCCAGTCGTGTGGCTTCGATAATGTTTTCAATTTTAGCAGCCGGTACGGGCTCGCCGGTCATTTGTTTGGTTGCGTAGCGCCAATTTAAAGCTTCAAGTAAGTTCATGGTGTGTTATATTATATCGTAATTAAAAAATCTAACAGTGTTAACAAACGGGGCAAAAAAAAGTTTACTCCTTCAGGCTCTGAATAAACGATTTGGTGAAATCGTGCAGCACTGCCTGTTGCATCGGGTCCAGCTTTTTTTCCTTCCCCATCATGTTGATGGAAATGAGTCCATGCAGCATCGACCAAAATGTATGGAGCTTCAGCCAGGGATCTGCGTCTTTACTATTGCCTGATGCAATGATGGCTTTTACGGTTTGCAGAAGCAAATCGGTAAAACTGCTCAGCTCGGGTATTTGCCGCACCGTCTCGCAACTCGGCATGCCCAAACCGTACATCAACTGATAATACTCAGCATGCGAAAAAGCAAAATTCCAATAGGCATTCGAGATCGCTGTCAGTTGGTCCGCCCCATCTTTTTTACCAGCCACCGCATTATGTAATTGCTCGTTCAGCAGTTGAAATCCTTTACGGGTGAACTCCAGAAGAATTGCCTCTTTGTTTTCAAAATGGTCGTAAATCACGGGCACGCTGTACTCAATCGCGTCGGCAATTTTGCGCAGCGATAACGCTTGCCAACCCTCCTGCTCTACCATTTGCCAGGCAGCCTGCAGGATGGCGGTGCGTACGCCTTCTTTTTGCCGTTGTTTTCTTTCTGCTATTCCCATAATTAATACCTAACAGTGTTAGCAAATATAATACCATTTGGTAAAAATCCAAATCAGAGTCTGTTAAATGACAAAATGCCTAATTGAAGCGCTCCGCAAAACCCTAACCTCAACCATGCGGCATAATTTTTTTTAGCGGTATTTAAAATGAATAACACCAGTATGAAAAAGTGTGTAACGACGATCACAGTTTTATGCTGTGCAGTAACAACAGCCCTGGCACAAGACACTACCCAAACCGAAATGCGGCAGCATTCGATGACCAACACAGTTGCAGTGCAAGACACGGCAGTTACGGTATACGAATCGCAGTCTGCCAACCAGGCCCGTGAAGGTGAAGTGTATAAGATCAAAGCAAAGCTCGACATTCCGCTGACTGCGGCCCTTACTGCTTGGACGCTGTACGGTTTTACCCAAGCTTATGACAAGGAAACGACGCCGTTGGCAGAAATTCAGCGGGTGAACCGGAACGACCTGCCCCGTTTTGACCGGTGGGCCACTAAATATTATAATGAGGACGCTGCCAAGACCAGCGACCTCTTGTTCTACGGCTCGATGCCCTTGCCGTTTTTGCTATTAGCCGATAAGGAAATCAGGCGCGACTTTGGCAAAATAACCTTGCTGTACTTACAGGCAATGTCGGTAACCGGCACGCTGTACACCGGTGCTACTACTTTTGTAGACCGCTATCGTCCTTATGTTTATCAATATGCTACCGGCGGTGTATCGGAAGGAGATGCGCGGGAAGGCAACGCTAAAAACTCATTCTTTGCCGGCCACGTGGCCTTGGTTGGCACTGCCACATTTTTTACGGCAAAAGTGTACGCCGATTACCATCCTGGCTCTAAATGGAACAAATGGATGTTTACTGGTGCCGGTCTGGCCACTGCCACTACTGCTTACCTGCGTCATCGCGGCGGTCGCCATTTTCCTTCCGACATTGTTTTAGGCACTGCAGTGGGTGTGTTGTCCGGTATTTTGATCCCGCATTGGCACAAAAACAAATTGTTTAAAAACGAAAATATGAGCCTGATGCCGTTCACCGGTCGTTCGCATGGTTTGGCATTTACTTACAAATTGCAATAGAAAAGACTATTGTATATCTATAAAAAAAGCTGGCGACTTGCCAGCTTTTTTTTGCCTTATTCTAGGGCTATTGTTCTTTTTTATTTTCTTCACGCTTCGGATCCAGGTGGCCGCTGCCGCCGGTTTCGCCGTGGTGCATGCTGCCCTCCTGCTGGTCCATGCTGCTGATATCGGCTTTGTCACTGCCCTTTTGTGCGCCTACATTTTCCGGAGTTCCTTGGTTATGGGTGCGGCCAATGCCGCCGTTCTGTCCGGTTTGGTGCTTATTTTTTTGCTCTTCCATAATTTTCGTTTGGCAGTAACCGACAAAAAAAACATGCCTCGCTATCGGCAGGCATGTTCTAAATAATTTAATTGAAAAATTACTGGTTGCCGGGCCGCCTCCGCAATACCGAATCGGACAATTGCAGGTTGCGGGCCGAACCCCAAAGTGCCGGGCCGGCATACACGTTTTTGCCGTTGACATGCGGTACCATTCCGCCCATGCCTACGCTGCCGGCACTAGTGCCCGTACCCACCGAACCGCTACCGGTGATGCCGCCAATAGAAGGCGCATCGGTAGAGCGAAGAGAGATTTGTCCGTTTGCAAAACCGTATGTGCCGCGTGGAGCACCCAGCACGCCAGAGCCGCTCAGCCTTATATTGGCGCCATTGCTTCGCTGGTTAAACGCCCGAATTACCGGATCGGCAATTGAAAGTTGGCCGGGAGCCGCCGGCGATTTTGCAGCATAGTTTCCCCGCTCGGTTAGGGAAATGACGGGTGAAGTTGTTGCCGGAATTGAGGGCCGCGCTGTTTCTTTTTTCGGTAAAGGCGTTGTTTTCCCGGTGCTTTTTTTCTGGGCAAATGCCGGGGTAGCCAAACTAAAAATGCATATCGATAACCACACTATTTTCATAACCTTCATTTTTATGTTCGTATGAAAAAGTGCAAACAGGCTGCCATTTATCCAACGTGGGTAATAAATTAAAGATTATTGTACGCCTTCCTATTTCTTTGCACGCATGTTTTTCGTTTTGTCTAAGGTTTTGTACTATTTAGTCACGCCAATTGTATGGATTGTGGTGGCGCTGGCTATAGCGGTGTTTGCAAAAAATCCAATGCGGAAAAAAAGGTCCTTGGGTATTGCATTGGGATTGGTGCTTTTTTTCACCAACCCGTTCCTTTCAAACGAGGCGATGTTGTTGTGGGAACAGCCGCCAACGCCGATGGCACAGGTTGGGCAATACGATGCGGCCATTATTTTGTCCGGAATTTCGGACCAGGAAAAACTGCCGCACGACCGCATGTATATTACCCGCGGTGCCGACCGGGTGCTGCATCCGCTGCAACTGTACCGTATGGGTAAGGTGCGCAGCTTTGTTATTACCGGTGGCTCCGGTTCGCTAATGCAAACTTACTCTTCTGAAGCCGCAGAGATAAAACAGCTGTTGCAAAATGCCGGTGTGCCGGCGCACCTGATTTTGACGGAAGAAAAAAGCCGCAACACGTATGAAAATGCGCAGTTTACTGCACAACTGTTGCAGCAGCAACCGCAGCTGAAAAAGCTGCTGCTCGTTACATCAGCATTTCATATGAAACGGTCGGTTGGTTGTTTCAAACAAGCCGGTATTGCTGCCGATCCATTTGCAACTGATTTCTATACTTCCCGCCGCAGATTCACCCCCGATAATTTCATGCCTTATGAAGGTGCACTGTACCATTGGCAACGCTTGCTGCGTGAAATGCTTGGATATGTGGTTTACGATGTAATGGGCTATTTGTAAGTCCTAGTTTAAAAGGTTTTGACAAAGACTCTATTGAACAATATTATTATCGGTCTAGTCTACCGGCCACGTTGCTCATATTTTTCCAGCAGGCGCACCATTGGTTCGTTTTCCTGCATTACTGCGTGGTCAATGGGCGTTTTGCCGCGGCTGTCCGGAATATCCCATGCGGCGCCGTGTTCGAGCAGGTCTTCGGCAATATCCATTTTACCAAATGTTGCGGCAAAGGTTAATGCGGTTGCGCCTTGTGTATTGCGCTGGTTTACATCTACGTCGGCAGCCAATAGTGCAGTCACAAGGTTGCGATAACCTTTGAACGAAGCGCCCATAAGTGCAGTGTTGCCCGATGCATCGGGCAGGTCGGCCGGTGCGCCTTTCTGCAACAGCAATCGCGCCGCCTCTTCAGCACCATTATACACAGCTATAAGTACCGGCGAAAAGCCTTTCACATCCTGGTACGACATTAATTGCGGATCGGCATCGACCATCTGTGCTACAGCTTCGGTATCGTTGCGGCGGCAGGCCTCAAAAAGAGCTACAGCATCGGCTTGTTGTTGCATATAAAAAAATTTACGGGTAGTTTGAATTTGTTGCAGTTAATGATTTAGCATCCAGGTGCTTCAACAACGAAGCATTGAAATTAGTTGATGAAGGAAGATTTATTTACCTGATTCCATTTTCTTGATCGTTACTAATAATTCACCTAGGCCGTTCATTTTTATTTCCAACAAAGTTTGCAGCAACATGCCCAATTTACCGGCCGGAAAACCTTTTTTGCCAAACCACTCCAGGTACGACACAGGCAGATCACACAATATCGTGTCTTTGTATTTGCCAAACGGCATTTTCATTTTCACAAGCGCCACCAATATCTGCGGGTCCGGGTTGTTGAGTTGGAACATATTTTAATTTAGAACAACGAATATCAAAGTGTGCAAGGTAAATGCACATGGGCTGATAAAAATTTGCTGTTTTGATACACTTTATCTTAAAACAGCTCGCTTGCTGACAAGAGAATTAGCGACACTATTTTAATGTGATCACCGCACCTTCCTGTAATAGGATATCAGCCTGCACCAACGAAGGAATGACCTTTAAAATATCCTGGCGCATTTCTTCGGTCACCCTCGAAAAGCCCAATGCTTTTGCCACCAACGGAAACGCCGCTTCAGGGTCAATCGCTACTGCATCTCCAACCACTTTCAGCAACACGCCGGCAATTTCTTCCGGTGCGATGTATTTAAATTTCTTTGAAGCTGCAGACAGCGCCGAACGGTTGCGCAGCGGCGGTGCTGCGTGGCCCGCATACCACAAAAATGATTCCTTCCGTTCGATGCGTCCGCTGCCTTCGGTAAACCGGATCGCCAGCCGGATATGGTCGCGAATGCGGGGCCCGATGCGGGTTACACCGGCCGCTTCCACCATGCGCCGTACAATTTCTTCTTCATGCACCGGGCTTTCGGTTGCCACCACCATTTCCACCCACCGCGACATTTTACCCACCGGGTGCAGGTGCACTTCTTTCGATGCGATTTCAGTTGGCAGCTTTGCTACTTCGTACGGCTCCAGCTGGTTCTTTTCTTCAATCACTTCTTCACGCACCAGGCTGGTATCGGTGGCTGGCAAATCATCTTCTTCGGGCACATCTAACTGTTGCTTCCACGATTGTTCAATAGCATTGACCACACGCCGCAATTCCTGCTCCGGGTTACGAAACCAATCCGTGCTCCAGATGCGGTGCATGCGCCAGCCCATCGCTTCCAGCACTTGCTGTCTCAAGCGGTCGCGGTCGCGGGCCGACCGTGCGGAATGGTACGAAGCGCCATCGCATTCAATGCCCAGCAAATAACGGCCTGAATGTTCAGGGTCTTCGATTGCGAGGTCGATGTAAAAACCTTCGGAGCCAACCTGCCGGTGCACCTTGTAGCCCAATTGTAACAGCCGATCAGCAACAGCTTCTTCAAATGGGCTTTGTGCCGGCAGGCCCGAAGCTGCAGGCAAATCCATTTGCCCATGCTGCGCAAAATGCAGGAACCGTTTGAGTGCGGCAATGCCTGCACTTTGTGTCCGGTTCAGGTCGATATCAGCAGAAGTAAGGTTGGAAAAAACAGCGCAGCGCAAGCGGGCCCGAGTGATTAGTACATTCAACCGCCGCTCGCCACCATCGGCATTCAGCGGCCCAAACGACATCGAAAAATTGCCCGTTTCATCGCGGCCATAACCAATCGAAATAAAGATCACATCACGTTCATCGCCCTGTACATTTTCGAGGTTTTTGATAAAAAAGGGTTCCTCTTTATGGCTGCTAAAAAATGGTTCTACCTCCGGATGCTGTTTGCGTTGAATCTCCAGTTCATCTTGTATTGCTTGTTGCTGTGCCGTGCTAAATGCAGCCACGCCCAACGATAGTTTTGGATGCTGCTGTGCATGGTCTAAAATAGCAAGCACTACTTTTTTCGCTTCCTCCGGGTTGGTGCGGGTAGTGCCCCGCATATAAGCACTATTGGGCAAGTGATGGAACGACAAACCTGCCTGCTGCTTTTGACCAGCGGCTGGAAATACTACCAGTTTATTTTCATAAAACTCGTGGTTGGAAACCTGTATCAGTGACTGGTGCCGGCTGCGGTAATGCCAACGCAGCATGCGTTGCGGAGCGCCTTGTGCATCGCAAAGTCCGAGGATGCTTTGCATGTCCGCAGTAATGCTGTCGCTGTCCTCGTCGGGCTCGCCGGTCAACGCATCAAAAAACGAAGTGGGTGGCAATTGTTTGCTGTCGCCCACCACTACCAGCTGCCGTCCGCGAATGATGGCGCCAAGCGCATCAACGGGCCGCACCTGGCTCGCTTCGTCGAATATTACCAGGTCAAAATCAAGTGCACCGGCCGGTAAAAAGTTGGCGATTGATAGCGGGCTCATCATAAATACCGGCTTGATGGCCTGGATAGCAAGCCCCGCATCGCCCATCAATTTCCGGATGGGTTTGTGCCGGCTTTTTTTATTAAACTCGGTGCGCAATACCTGCATCTGTCCGCCACCTTCGGGTTCAGGCATTCCTTCCCAATGCGCCAATGCGGCTTTCGCCCGGTTCAATTGCAGGTTCAACACATCGAGCTTGCCAAATTGTTGGATCAGCTCTTCGTGCCGGTTGCGTTCAAATTTGCGTAAAGCAGGCTCATTTTGCATCGCCTGCTCCAAAAGGAATTCCCACCAGGACTTTTGCAGCGCCAATTTCAAAAACCTACCCGCTCCTTCCCAATGTGTAGCTGCGCTAATCAATGCGTTCAAGCCTTTACTGTTTGCATCATCTGCAAGGTTGTTCCACGAAACAGCGCCATGTATTTGCGGCAAATGCGCCAGCCAGTACTGTAGTTGTTCCAGTTGTTTATTGAATGGCTGCGCTAAAAAAGTTTGACCACCAAATAGGGTGCTTTCGTCCAGCGCCAGTTTTTCCGCAACGGAATGAATGGTGCGGCCATGCCCATTTATTTCCTGCAACAGTTGCTGGTGCATCGCAGCGCATTTTGCACCTACTATATTGTTGGCAAAAACAGCAAAAAAATCAGCCGGCAATTTACCTGCAGCATGTTGTTGGTGCGCCTCTTGTAAAAATCGAAACTGCTGTTGCAGTTGGTTCCAATCGCTTTCAGCACCTTGCCAGGTTTTACCATACAAATTTGCCGCATCAAATTTCGGTTGCTGCACTTGTGGCAATAGACCTTGCGCTTCAATAATGGCATGAACCAACTGCAAACGGATGCTTTTATCTTTCGGCAGTGGTGTTTGCAGCAGGCTTTGCAAACGTTTAATTGCAGCTTTATAACCGCTGTTCAAAAAGCGGAAAAATTGGTCGCCGTGTGCCAAGATTTCTTCCCGAATGGGCAGCACATCCTGTGTCCATGCAATGGATAAAAATGTGCCCGCATATTGCTTTTGCAAACCATCGTAGCGGCTTCCTGCCACAAGCCAGTTCGAAATAGCAGGTGCCTGTTGTATCCATGACCTGTCATCAACAGCTAAGCCAGCCACACCAGGGTTTTGCGAAAGCAGTTCTAACGCACTTGCCAGTTTGTGTGCTTCTTCCCTATTAGCTGGCGGATGCAGCCCCAATGATTCCGAAACCCAATGGAGCAGGTTGGTAAACTTGCTATTCTGCTCCATTGCTGCCCCTATTGCGTCGCAAAGTGCATCCTGTTGTTGTGGCAACATTACCCGCAGCTTTGTGCCCCAAAATGGATTTGCTGATGGCACCCCCAACTCCCTAATGCGGGCCTCAATGGCGGCAGCTGTAGCTGTGGCCTCCTGCGCCGTGACGTTATCCCAACGCTGCCAGTCGTGCATGGCGATGCGTGGCAAAGCTATGCCGCCCGTTTGTTCGCTCAATTGCAGGAGCAAGCCGGAAACATCGTGGGTGGACAAGCCACTGTTTTGAATTTCTTTATTAACCGCAGCGCAATATTCATTCAGTTCCGCCCGCATCGAAGTGAGCAGGCTCACCTGTTGTTGCAGGTGTTGCACAGCCGGTTTGCCCAGTTCCAACACACGGCGCATTTCCGCATGGAGTGTTTTTTTGTTGGCCTTATGGCTGTGCAGTTCGAGGCAGGCTTCGCCGAGGTGCAACGCATCCAGGCGGCGCTTTACCACTTCCAATGCAGCTAATTTTTCGGCTACAAAAAGGACCCTTTTTCCCTGCCCAATGGCATGGGCTATGATGTTGGTAATGGTTTGCGATTTGCCGGTGCCCGGCGGACCTTGTATCACCAGGTTCTTTCCTTCGTGCACGGCAAGCATGGCCAGCACCTGCGAGCTATCGGCATCCACCACCTGGAACAATTCCTGTGCTGGTGGTACATTATCGATAAAATCGTTTTCAGAAAAAGTGGGTGCACCATCATTAAAGCCATCGTGCAACAGGCTTTGCAGCACCGAATGACTCACAGGGTTTTTGCCTTCCGGCCAGTGCTCTTCGTCGAGATCATGGTAGATCATAAACTTGCCAAAGGAAAAAAAGCCCAGTTCAATCTCATCCCGCTCCAACTTCCATCCTGGCAGTGATTCCAACGCTGCTTCCAGCGATGACAAATAGGTGTCGATGGTCCAATCCTCTTCTTCGGGCAATTGTGGCAGCTGCACGCCGTACTCTCCCTTCACCTTGGCTTCCATCGACAGGTTGCTGCCAATATCTTCAAGTGTATAGCGCAAAGAAAAGCGTTCGCGTGCTGTTGTTCGTTCCAGCGCAACCGGCACCAACAGCGCCGGCGCCCGCCGCACCTCACTGCTTCGCTCCGACTCCTTCCAATGGATCATGCCCAGTGCGAGATACAAGATGTTTACGCCTTGTTCTTCAATTGCAGTGCGGGCCGCATAATATGTTTGCAACAAACGCTTTTGCAGCAGCGCTTCTGGTTCACCGGTTTGCAATTTGTTATCGGTAAATGTCGCGCTGTTGCTGGACAATTCATTTATAGTACTGCCTTCTTTTAAGGGAACAAAAAACAGCGCCTTTTCATCCTGCACCAGCAGTTGAAACACATCGGCGCTTCGTTCGGCTACCACCTGCACGCCACGCGATTGCAGCCTCCGGTAATTGATCAAAGGGTTGCGCAGGCCCAGGTCGAGCAGTTCTTTACGGGCAGCCTGAAGGCGGGAACGAATAATCGATTGCATCGGGGCCAATTTACAGGTTTTACAGAAGATAAGCTTAGCCCGCGCCGGCAACAGGTCATGCAACAAAAAATACAGTTCGTGCAGTTACAGCTTCTTCCCAAATCGGCCGGCTGGTAAGTTTGGCGCAGCAACCAAAAAAAGAAATCATGCTACGCAAAACCTTAAAAGTGCTCAAATGGACCGGGATCGTTATTGTTTCCCTGTTTGCAATATTGCTCGTTGCCATGGAAGTGCAGCTGCGCAAAAAATTTGATGCGCCCTATCCCAGTATCAAAGCATCTACCGACAGCATTCTTATTGACCGGGGCCGCCAGCTGGTAACCGGCCCTGCGCATTGTGTCAACTGTCATGGACCTAAAAATGCCGACTCGTTGTTGAAGGCAGGATTAAATGTGCCGCTGCATGGCGGCTACGCTTTTGAGCTGCCGTTTGGAAATATTTATGCCCGAAACATTACGCCGGATAACGAAACCGGTATTGGCAAACGCACCGATGCAGAACTGGCCAGGGTATTGCGTTATGGCGTGCACGCCAACGGCCGTCCTGTGTTGGATTTCATGCCTTTTCACGATATGAGCGACGAGGATCTGACCGCGGTAATTTCGTACCTGCGGGCACAAAAGCCGGTGCGCAACCATGTGCCGGAAAACAATTTAAATATCGTTGGCCGGGCCATCATGGCATTTATGATCAAGCCGGTAGGCCCATCGGGCCCAGTGCCACAAAAAGTGGAGCGTGATACATCCGCAGAATATGGTAAATACCTGGTGATGAACGTCGCCAATTGCAATGGCTGCCACACAGTGCGGGGCGGCATGGGCGAATATATTGGCGAACCGCTGGCTGGTGGTAATGGCGCCGAAGACCCGAAAATGGTACACCTTACGCCGCCCAATATCAGCGGCGATCCTTCCAGCCGCATCCGGGCATGGAAGCAGGAAGATTTTATCAAACGGTTCAGGATGGGCAAGGCTTACGATGAAAGCCATATGCCTTGGACAGCCTTTGCAAATATGAGCGATGATGATTTGAAGGCGATCTACAATTACTTGAAATCAGTAAGGGCAAACGGAGTTCCAACGCCGCAGATGACTTCGCGTAAATAGAAAACGCAAACCCCGCATTTTTTCAATGCGGGTTTTTCTATAAAACGATGGGAAATAGCTAGCATGCGGGAAGGTCCAATCACCTGGCAATAGAAATAAAGGGCACTGCGGCGTCGTGTTTGCCAGCCAACGGTGTATTTTAGTAGTAAATCACCCCGCATGGCCAGGATCGCTTGTCTTTTGCTTTTAATCATTTTTACCTTACCCATGACCGTTAGTGCCCAAACAACGATGCCCCTTTATGAAGGCGCTATACCTAACTCTAAACCCGGCTCCAACGAAGAAAAATCTGAGGTTAATTCATCCAACCGGTTGATTATTTCCAAAGTAAGCAGGCCTACAATTACGGCTTATTTGCCTGCAAAAGGAAAACGCAATGGCGCAGCCGTGATCATCTGCCCCGGCGGCGGCTATTCCATTTTGGCCGCCGGCCACGAAGGCGCCGATGTGGCCAAAAAATTTAATGAAATGGGTGTAACTGCTTTTGTGTTGAAGTATCGCCTGCCTAACCCGCAAACAATGGTGCAGCCCGAGATCGGCCCTTTGCAGGATGCGCAACGAGCCATACAATTGGTGCGTGAAGGTGCGGACAAATGGGGCATCCATCCCGGCCTCATCGGGATCATGGGCTTTTCAGCGGGTGGGCACCTGGCAGCCACGGCAGGCACGCATTTCCACGAAACGCACATCCAAAATCCAAAGCGCACCAGCCTGCGCCCCGACTTTATGATCCTTGTGTATCCGGTGATTTCGTTTGCCGATTCGGTAGGCCATTTGGGTTCGCGGCAACAGTTGCTTGGAAGAAATCCAACGCAGGAACAGATTCGCAACTTCAGCAACGATGTGCAGGTAAATGCACAAACGCCACCTACATTTTTGGTGCATGCAAAAGACGACCCGGTGAAAGTGGAGAACACGCTCTTTTTTGCTGCTGCAATGAAAAAGATCGGGCTACCGCAACGCGTGTATTTATACGAAACCGGTGGACATGGCTACGGTATGGACAATCCGAAAAGCGACGTAAAATGGATGGATTTGGTGAATACATGGATGGTTGAATTTTTGGGACTGAATAAGAACTAACCCCAAAAAAATCCCCCTGGCTTGCAGGGGGAACGTTTTCTGTTACACGTATCGGACAGTATAAATTTTTGTTTTCTTATCTGCACTTGCAGGATGGAGGGACCAGATCAATGCATAAGGATTGAATTCAAACGGGACCTAAAATAATCATCATTCGAAATACACCTGCCTGCTGTAATTCCTGTCTGTTATAGCTGGCGCAAATGTAAACCAATACTGCCAAAAGCGATGGCTGGAAACGGCCACACACAAGCCGGAAAATGTATTGGTTTGCGCAGCGCAGGTCTTGCGCTTGTTTTTTGAGTTGTCCACACCCGAAATAGGCTGTTTATAAATTTTTTACGCGGTTATCGCACCAGGCCCTACCTTCACAGCCCACAGAAAGAAAAAGCCCACTGTGGAAACAGCGGGCGACTAACGATTGCTTGCCATATGAAAGAGTTCGAATAATCTTTTTCTCTGCTGCCTTTAGCAGCGTTTTCGACCAGGGCGGCTAACGATTCTTACCATTTTGCTGACTTCCGATTGCTGCCGTATGTTTTGTTCCGGTCTGTTAAAACAAAAATAGCACATGCACATTCGTGCACGGAATCAAATAAATTTGCTTAAAATTATCTCTAAAACCAGTGGTGTCCGCCAAAAGTATTGTCAGTAAAGGGTTTTAAGAGTATTTCTCCATTATGGCCAATAGATTTTCCGATACGTTATTTCAACTGATCCACTCCCTGGAAAAGTCTGAAAAGCGCCATTTCAAATTATATATCAAAAGAAGTTCGGCTAAAGAAGACTTAAAAATCATCCAACTCTTCGATGCGCTGGATAAAATGAGTGAGTACGACGAAAAGCTGTTGCTCAAAAAGCTACCCGGAACCGAAAAGCCGCAACTGTCTAATTTAAAAACGCACCTGTACAAACAAGTGCTGGCTTCGCTGCGCCTGCTAAAGCGCACGGAGAACATCGACTTTGAATTGAACGAACAGCTCGAATATGCCCGCATCCTGTATTACAAAGGGTTGTACCTGCAAAGCCTGAAGATTTTGGACCGGGTTAAAGAGCAGGCACACCAGTATTACCAGGATTCGATTTTGATGCAGGTTATTTCGCTGGAAAAAAAGATCGAAACATTGCATATCACCCGCAGCATTCAGCACAAAGCCGATTTGCTGGCGGCAGAATCAACCGGCGTGCACGAACGCCGCTGGATGATCACGCAGTTGTCTAACCTCGCGTTGCAGTTGTACAGTTGGTATGTAAAAAACGGGCATGTGCGCAATGAGGACGATGAAAAAGATGTGCGGGTGTTTTTCCGTTCTACCCTGCCACGCAATGCGCACAAGCAGGTTGGTTTTTACGAACGTCTGTACCTCTGTCAAAGCTATTGCTGGTATGCATTTATCCGCCAGGATTTTTTGATGTATTACCGCTACACGCAAAAATGGGTCGACCTTTTTGAAACCCATTCTTGGATGATCCAGGTGGAAACGGGCCACTACATCAAAGGCCTGCACAACCTGCTGAATGCACATTTCGATTTGCGCAACTACCAGAAGTTTGAGGAAACGCTGCAGCATTTTGAAAGCTTCAGCCAGAAGCCGTTGGTGCAGCACCATGACAACTTCCGGGTGCAAACTTTTATCTACCTGCAACAGGCAAAAATCAACCAGCATTTTATGTTGGGCACCTTCAAAGAAGGCCTTGCGCTGGTGCCGCATCTGGAAGAAAAAATTTCCGAGTTCCGCCTGTTCCTCGATATGCACCGCATCATGGTGTTCAATTACAAAATTGCCACGTTGTATTTTGGCTCCGGAGATTTTACAACGTCCATCGATTACCTGCAGCGCATCATCAACGACCATGTGGACCTGCGCACCGACCTGCAGTGTTATGCACGCCTGATGCACCTGCTGGCGCACTACGAGCTGGGCAATTTTGAGTTAATGGAATCGCTCACCAAATCGGTGTACCGGTTTATGGCCAAAATGAAAAACCTGACGGTAGTGGAAGAAGAAATGTTCCGGTTCCTGCGGGCATCGTTCCATTTGTCGCGGCACAAGCTGAAACCGGCACTAGAAGCGTTTTTGCAAAGCATCAAACACCTGGAAAAGAACCGCTACGAAACGCGGTCGTTTGCATACCTTGACGTGATATCGTGGGTGGAAAGCAAGGTGCACCAGAAACCGATGAGCGAAATCATCCGGCAAAAATACCTGAGCAGCAAACGCAGCAAGCCAGCTATCCCGCCGGCTTTGCCGAAAAGAGCATAAGCCGTAGTAACGCGATGACTTTATTTTTTAAGAAACTTGTATTTACAATATTTCGATTGCCCATTTTACAAAAAATGGCACATTGGTTGTTGCTAACATAATGACGGCACACCCCGATTACACTTTTCATTTTCGAGACGCTTTTTATTGGGTGATGCCACGGCAGTTACAGTTTCTTACGCTTTTGTAACTGCCTGGAAAGGCGGCATTTTTGCCGCCTTTTTTTAACGGTAATACCCGAGTTTTGCCGCCCGACAACGGGCACCCTTTTTCGGGCTAACTTCGCCTTGTACTACTTATGAATACACTGACTCCAAATATGCCGCAACGACTGTTTGACCTGGTGGATTATCAGTTGCAGCAATTTCCGTTACCTGATATGATGGCGGCAAAAGAGGCCGGCGAATGGCGCCGGTACAGCACCGCCGAGGTAAAGCAGCTATCAGAGCGTTTGGCTGCCGGGCTTTTGGAAGCAGGCATTTCGGGCGGCGACGGCACCTGGGAAGGCCGCGACAAAGTGGCCCTGATTAGTAAGAATCGGCCGGAATGGGTTTTACTCGATCTGGCAGTGCAGCAGATCGGTGCTGTGCTGGTGCCGCTCTATCCTACTGTGCATCCAAGTGAGTTGCAGTATATTCTGGAACATGCACAGGTAAAAATGCTGGTGGTAAACGATGCGCAACTGTTGGAAAAAGCTGAGCCCATTTTACCGCAGTTAAACCACTTGCAAAGCATCTATACTTTTGAAAAAATAGCGGGCGAACTGCATTGGGAAGATCTGTTGGTGCCTGCTGACGAAGTGCCACAACAAACTTTGGCCCAGTTGAAAGCCTCCATCACACCAGAGGATTTAGCCACCATTATTTATACATCCGGCACAACCGGTGTGCCTAAAGGCGTCATGCTATCGCACCGAAATGTGATCAGCAACATCATGAGTTGCTACCCCCTGTTCAAGGAAATCGGCATCAGGGGCGACAAGGCATTGAGTTTTTTACCGCTCAATCATGCATTTGAAAAAACAGCCACTTATCTATATTTCTACACCGGCGTTTCCATTTACTACGCACAAAGCACCGCCACTATTGCTGAGGATCTGCAGGACGTACAACCGGTAATTTTTACAACAGTACCACGCCTGCTGGAAAAAGTGTATGAAAAAATCCAGGCAAAAGGCGCAGAGCTAAGCGGTGTGAAAAAGGGATTGTTCGACTGGTCGCTGCGGCTGGCATCGGCGTACGAAATCAACCGGCGGCTGGGGCCCTGGTACGAAATGCAACTGGCCCTTGCCAACAAATTGGTTTTTTCAAAATGGCGAGCTGCTTTGGGTGGCCGTGTCCGAGCCATCATTACTGGTGCAGCCGCATGCCAGGTAAAGCTCTTACGCATTTTTGCAGCAGCGGGCATCAACATTATGGAAGGCTACGGCATGACGGAAGCTTCGCCGGTAATCAGCGGTAACCGTTACCACAAATCGGGCCGCAGGTTTGGCACTGTTGGGCCGGTGTTGGATGGCGTTACGGTAAAACTTGCTGCGGACGGCGAAATCCTGGTGAAGGGAGCAAACGTAATGTTGGGTTATTACAAACAACCCGAACTGACGGCGGAGACCGTGCGGGATGGCTGGCTGCACACCGGCGATATTGGCGTGTGGGAAGAAGATCGTTTTTTGAAAATAACGGACCGCAAAAAAGAAATGTTCAAAACCAGCGGCGGCAAATACGTGGCGCCGCAGCCTATTGAAAACAGCATGGTGCAAAGCCGTTGGATCGAACAACTGATGGTGACCGGTGCCGGCGAAAAGTTTGTGTCGGCGTTGATTGTCCCTGCTTTTAACGTGTTGAAGGAGTGGTATGCTAACCGAGGTAAAACATACCCGGGCAACGAAGCCGTGGTGCAGGACAACGAGGTGCACCAGATCATTCAAAAAGAAGTGCAGCAGTACAACAAACAATTCAACCAGGTAGAGCAGGTAAAAAAGTTTCAGCTTATTCCCGCAGAGTGGACCATCGAAGGCGGCGAACTAACCCACACGCTAAAGCTGCGCCGCAAACAAATCCTGGAAAAATACCAGCACTTGTTGCACCTGATGTATACCGAAAGCAGGGCCTGAAAGCCCGCCGGTGCAGGCTTCCAGCTATTGTAATTTATTCTGCTGCTTTACCCTGCGATACAAATTGGTGCAGGTCGTTCAACGCCGCTTCCCAACCTTGCTGGTGTGGCTGAATGGCTTCTTCGGAGTCAAAATTATCCTGCCGCACTGACAGTTTGCTGTAAGTGCCGTTTGCTTCAAAACCAATGGTCAGTTTGTAATGCCCATTACCAATCGTAGCCTGCGGCAGGTGCCAGTTCCAGGTGTACACTAATTGCTTAGCCGGCTCTACCGTTTCATAATTTCCGCTAATCTCGATCCGCTCTTTTTGTTGGCCGGCTTCAAATATGTACCGCACTTTGCCGCCGGGCTGCAGGCTATTTTCCACTTCCAAAAGATCGTTGCCCATTGGGTGCCACCATCGCTTCAGTGCCTCGGGCTCGGTCCATGCCTGGTACAATTCTTCTGCCGTTACCGGAAAATCTTTTTCTATCGATACCTGGTACATTTTGTAGGTTTTAAGGGTTGTTTAAAATGCCGCGCTGTTTCGGCCCTGCTTGGGTTAACAAATCCAACGTCCGCAAGTTCATGAAGGGAACAAGTGCCGCGGAAGCATGATGCGGTACAAATAACCGGCCATGGAAATATTTTACATAAATTGGCGCTATATTAAATTTCAACCCCAGCCAAATGCAAAACAATCGTAGAAACTTTTTAAAGACCGCCACCGCCTTGGGGTCGGGTCTTTTCCTTACTTCTTTTGCTACAAAAATAACCGGTTGCACTGCTGCAAAAGGAAGCGCCGGCGCAAACACAAAACCTTTTGGCCTGCAGCTCTACACCCTGCGCGAAGATTTTCCAAAAGATCCTAAAGGCGTTCTAAAACAGGTTGCCGATTTTGGATACAAGCAAGTGGAAGGATATGAGGGCAACCAGGGAATTTTTTGGGGCATGAAGAACACAGAAATGAAAAGCTACCTCGACGGCATTGGCCTCACGATGGTTTCTACCCATTGCGACATGAACCGCAACTTCGAACAAAAGGCTGATGAGGCTGCGGCTATCGGTATGAAGTACCTGATTTGCCCGTACCTCGGTGCCAACAAAAGCCTGGATTTTTATAAAAAAGCCGCCGACCGCTTCAACCAGTGCGGCGACATCTGCAAGCAGCGCGGGCTGAAGTTTGCTTACCACAACCACGACTATTCGTTCCGCCCCGTGGAAGGGCAACTGCCGCAGGATGTGATGATGCAGATGGCTAACCCATCAACGGTTGATTTTGAAATGGATATTTACTGGGTGGTGATGGCCGGCCAGGACCCGATGGCGTGGATGAAAAAATACCCCAACCGTTTTACGCTGTGCCATGTAAAGGACCGCGGCGCTGTTTCGGGCAGCAACGATAAGTTTGAATCGGTGGTGCTGGGTAAAGGCAGCATTCCTTACCAGCGCATGCTGTTGGAAATGGAAAAGTCGGGCATGCAATATTACATTGTAGAACAGGAAGCATACGCCGGTACTACTCCGTTGAATGCCGCAAAATTGAACGCAGATTACATGCAGACGGTGAAGTTGTAGCACTTGCCACTATGTACAATATTTAAAACTCGAATTGAATTACAGAAAAGGGATGCGTACTGCATCCCTTTTTCGTCGGTACAGGGACTACCAATTATGCAGCGCTACCAAAACTGGGACTGAAAATTTTTTTAAAAGGCAATGGAATCGCTGCTGAACTGGATTTTTTATGCCAATGAAATATAACGCTGCGGACTAAACGCTTTTTCGATAACATGAAAGGAACGCGGTCTTTCTTTAGATAAACACATGCGGTCGACCGACTAAACAATACAATATTTATGCAACTATGATTTTGCTGAAAAGTGTTCTTTTAACACGAAAGGGTGGCCAGTAAAAATAATTTTATTAAAATGATGCCATTTTGGTGTCATTTTTGTTTTTTCGTAGCTTCAAACTAAATTGCCATAAATGTTTCAACGATTGCTTGCTTCACTTAACCAACAGTTGTGGTGCCAGGGCATACGCAAGCCCTTGCTACACTACCAATGCGATTCGGGATCGTTAACCCGCCAAACCCTTGATATCGGAGAAGGCTCTCTGGACCAAAACGGAACACTTGTCATCAACACCGGAAAATTCACCGGCCGGTCGCCCAAAGACAAGTACGTGGTGCAGGATGATATGAGCGACGAATTCGTACACTGGAATGATTTTCACAAACCCATCTCGCCAACCTGCGCCGAAGAACTGCAGCGGAAGATGATGCGCTATCTTTCAGAACGGCAACTCTGGGTTCGCGACTCATTTGCCTGTGCCGATCCTAATTATTCACTGCCGCTTCGTCTTGTTTCCGAAAAGCCCTGGGCCAGTCTTTTTGCAGGCAATATGTTTATTGCACCTAAAGGCCCTGAACTGGAAACGTTTCAACCCGAATGGTATATTTTTCATGCGCCGGGTTTCCTGGCCGATCCCGAAGTAGACGGCACCAACGCTCCACAGTTTGTGGTCATTGATTTTGCCAAAAAACATATTCTGATTGGCGGCACCGGCTATACCGGCGAGATCAAAAAAGGCATGTTTACCGTGCTCAATTACCTTCTGCCCATGCAGCAGGTATTGCCTATGCACTGTTCCGCGAATGTTGGTAAAAAAGGAGATGTTGCCTTATTTTTTGGATTGAGCGGTACTGGCAAAACCACGCTGAGTGCAGACCCGGACCGACGACTAGTGGGTGACGATGAACATGGCTGGAGCGATGAAGGCATTTTCAATTTCGAAGGGGGATGTTATGCGAAATGCATTGGCTTAAGCGCTGAAAAAGAACCGCAGATTTTTGCGGCCATCCGTCCCGGTGCACTTGTTGAGAACACCTCGTTTTTCCCAGGTACACAGCAAATCAATTTCGACGACAGCGCCGTTACCGAGAACACACGGGTATCCTATCCCCTTTCCTATATAGAAGGCGCAGTGATACCCTCGGTAGCCGGCATTCCCGAAAATATATTTTTCCTGACCTGCGATGCTACCGGGGTATTGCCGCCCATCAGCCGGCTTACTTCCGAGCAGGCAATGTATCATTTCCTGGCCGGCTATACTGCGAAAGTAGCCGGAACTGAAACGGGCATCACAGAGCCGAAAAGTACGTTCAGCGCCTGCTTCGGCGCACCATTCTTGCCGCTGCACCCGCAGGTGTATGGTAAAATGCTGAAAGAAAAAATTCGCAACAATGCGGTGAATGTATGGCTGGTGAATACCGGCTGGACCGGTGGCTCTTATGGCACCGGAAGCCGCATCAAGCTGGCATATACCCGTGCGTTAATTAAAGCGGCTCTGGACGGGGTGCTGGAGCACATGATCTTTGAAACCGAACCCGTCTTTGGATTGCGGATTCCTACTTCATGTCCGGGTGTGCCGGCGAGCATCCTGAACCCGCGCAATGCCTGGGAAGACGGCGCTGCTTATGATGCAGCTGCGCAAAAATTACATGCAGCGTTTGAGCAGCAAATGCAAAAAACAAAACAAGCAGCAACAACGTCCAGGAGAGGTGTTTTCCGCACCCAACTGGTACGCACTGCCTGATGCTTTGATAAATTATTGGCTAACGATTGCTTTGTTTTTCAACAGACCGGCCCAACAGGGCCGGTTTTTATTTTCAGGCTTTTGCAAATCGCGATCAATGATCCGTTTCGTTTCGCAGCAATGTCATGCCGAACTCGTTTCGGCATACCCATCCCTTATCAATATTTTCCAAACATTAGGAGGAGATGCCGAAACGAGTTCGGCATGACAGTACCTAAATTCAAAAACTTATTTCGGTTGTAAATCGGTATAGGATGGAAACGAAAGCGGTACAAACCAGAATTTTTTCTGTGCTTTCAATTCAGAATGAGCACTAAAGCGACGCTTAATTTTATCCCCTAAAATTTAAAATTATACGTCACCGCCGGTATGATGGGGAAAATAGACACCTGCCTTGCTTCCACTTTTAAGGTGCCTTCCAGCGGGCTTCCTGTTTGGTCGAAGTAGATAAAATAAGGATTTTGCCGGCTGTACACATTGTAGATGCTAAACACCCAATTGCCTTCATAACGGCGTTTCTTTTTTGCCTGTGGCGTGTACGTGGCCGAGAGGTCGATGCGGTGATACGAAGGCATTCGGTATTGATTGATTCGGCTATACTCCTGCGTTAGTACACCTTCAACAATATAAAATCGCTCAGGCAGCGATGCCGCATTGCCCGAGCCAAAAACAAACACAGAACCAAAACGCCACTTGGGGCTTAGTTTGTAAGTAGCCACTGCCGATAAATCATGTCGGCGGTCGTAACGCGCCGGGTATTTATTGCCTTCATTCAAATCGGAGAAACGGCGCCAGGTCCAGGAAAGCGTGTAGCCGATCCACCCGGTCAATTTGCCCTGCACTTTATTTACCAAAAACTCGGCACCATAGCTCCAGCCTTTACCAAAAACAAATTCTTCCTCCGGATCCTGTAAACCAGGCGTGTACCCTTCGCGGTACTCAATCTGGTTCTGCATGTTTTTGTAATACACCTCCACCGAGGTTTCAAACATATTGTTGCGCAGGTTACGGAAATAACCCAACGCATATTGCCAGCCAATTTGCGGTTTTACAATAAATGTACTGGGCACCCAAAGGTCGGTGGGCAGCGTTGAGCCTGAGTTGCTGACTAAATGTATAAATTGAAAATTTCGGTTGATGCCTGCTTTAAGCGATGAAGCATCATCAATAGTGTAGCGCAGCGTAGCCCGCGGCTCCAGCCCATTGTATTCCTTGATCTTGTCGCCGCTTCCATACACAATGCTATCCAATTTGTTCCGGTTAATGTCGCGGGTATAGCGGGTGTACGGGCCCAGTTGTGTAAATCCTGTCCAACGTACACCGGCATTGAGTTTCAGCCGGTCGCTGATGTCCCAGTCGTCCTGGATGTACACGCCGTTTTCCAGCGCAAACTTGTTTCCTTCATTACTGGGCGCAAACGCCACCGAATCTTGGCGGCCGCTTACTACGTTGGGCGTAAACCGGTGGTAAGTGGCCACGGCGCCAAACTTGATCTTGTGCTTTGGTGCGGGGTAATAATCAAAATCAACTTTTGCACTGCCATCCCTGATGCCTGAAGCTAGCGACACAGAAAAATTATCCTGGTTGGCGGCAAACTTGAATTTATAATCATTGTACACCAGCGTGGCGTTGGCAAAAAGTTTTTGATTGAACACATGGTTCCAACGTAACGTAGCCGTGCTGTTGCCCCACGGAATGTTGGCACCAAATGAACGCCGCTGGTTGTTGAAGTCAAATACATCGCGGCCAAAATACCCACTCAGGTACAAGCGGTCTTTTTCCGAAAAACGGTAATTCACTTTTGCATTGAGGTCATAGAAGTAATAGCCGGAGCCATAAAAATCGCTGGTCTTTTTTACAAATGGCTTGATCAAAGCATCTACATAAGTGCGTCTTGCCGATACGATAAATGACGCCTTGTTTTTTACCAGCGGCCCTTGCAACGAAAGCCGGGAAGCAATAGCGCCAATGCCGCCTTCACCTTCAAACGTTTGGTTGTTGCCGTCCTTCATTGTAATGTCGAGCACCGAGGAAAGGCGCCCGCCATACTGTGCCGGCATGCCGCCTTTGATGAGCGACGTATTTTTAATTGCATCCGAATTAAAGATGGAAAAAAAACCGAACAGGTGGCCGGTATTGTACACCACGGCGTCATCGAGCATGATCAGGTTTTGATCGGCGCCACCGCCCCGCACATAAAAACCGGCATTGCCCTCCCCTGCATTGCGAACGCCGGGCATTAGTTGCAATGTTTTCAAAATATCCACTTCGCCCATGAAGGCCGGAATATTTTTTATTTGATTTATCGAAAGGTCAATGCGGCCCATTTGCGCATTGCGCACATTTTGGTCGCGCCTGCGGCTAAACAACTGCACTTCGGCCAATGCCGCCGACTTGGAAAGCAATGTCCAGTTGAGGGTTACATTTTGATTGAGTTGCACTTCGTTGCCCTGCGCCAGGTAACCTACATGTGAGAGCGACAATGCATAGGCACCCGAGTCGAGGGTAAGTGAGTAAAAACCATACTGGTTGCTGCCCACCGACATGCTGCTACCCACTACCGTAATGGTGGCACCAATCACCGATTCGCCGGTGGCGCTGTCGCGAACATAGCCGCTGATGGTGTATTTCTTTTGTGCTGTGGCGGAAAGCGTTGCCACTAGTACAATCAGGCTGCAGATATATTTCATCCGTTGCTGGGAAATTAGGGAGTTTGTGTACGGTACAACAATGCAAACCCCGATTAGGTTACTGCACTTGGTCGAAAACCAGCGAATCCTTTACCTCGCCGCATTGCAGCATGCCGCTTTTATACCGCGGGTGGTGCAGTCCAAGATACGGGTTGCGGATGTCGGCGGTTTGGCTGATCCAGTTGCCTGTTTCTTCGTCGTTAAACGCCATCGGGCACTCTTGCAGGTACACTTTCGATGCGTCGTATTTTACAGTATGCAGCAGGTTGTACAGGTTGCCGGAAAGTTCGTGGAACGTGCGGCGCTTTGCTTCCAGGCCGGCGGCACTGGCAAATGCAGCGGTTTGGTCTTGTACTGTTTTCAGTTGTGCTTGTGCCGGCGTAAACAGTGCAGAGTCCTGTTGCAGTTCCTGTAAATTCAAATCTGCCAGTCCCTTTTGCAATTTTTCGGTAGCCGGCGCCAATTTGGCCGAATCCCAGGCCACTAATGTTTCGGAAAGCGCATAGTAGGCCTGCAGTACCGAATCAACCGATTGGTTAAATGCAGCGCTGTGCTGGCTTGCTTTTACCGGCTTGACCAAATTAACTTCCTGGTCGGGCTTGGGTTTTGTTTCCCAATAGTACCAGGCAAACACGCCAATAAGCGCCAATACAACCAGTAAAGCAATCTTTTTCATGTGCTGTTCTTTTTGCAAAATTAAACCCGCAGGCATTGCCATAGCCCCTATTGCGCCCCTTTCTTTTTTATCAATCTTCGTGCATTACATTTTTTAAGCAGAACACATTAAATACAGATAATTTTTCCTTTAACAATTACACAACAGGGCTAGGTGGTACTTTAGCCCTGATGCATCGACTGCTGCTTTTTTTATTGGTTTTTTCCACTACTTTTTCGGCTGTTGCACAAATGCCGGATATGCTGAGTGTACGCCGTAAGAATGGCCGTACCATCAAAACGTTTTATGCCGGCAGCACCATTTCATTTATTACTAAATACGGCACACCGATCTCGGGCGGTATAGTAACGATGCGCAACGATTCTATTTATATCCATACCTACAACATTCGCACTGTGCCCACTACGCTGGGTGTAACGATGGTGGATACTTTTGCACGGCGCATTGACCGGGTGCACTACCAGGACATTGGACGGATTGAAGTGTATTCCAGAAAACGCGGCTTTTACGGCCGGCTGGCGGGTTATGCTGCGATCGGCGGCGGAGGCTATATTTTCCTCAATGTTTTTAACGGCCTGATGAATAAGGAACCCGTCACCGCAAAAGAAAACCTGAATACATTGATTGCCCCGGCGGCTACGGCCATTGGCGGCATCGCCGCACGCCAGCTGCTGAAGGGTATATATTTTACAAAAAAGCGTCACCGGATCGTTTACATTTCGCTGAATTAATAGCGCCATTTTGATAAACGCACTGCAGGTGGTGGAAACAACGTCCCTCGAGCAATGTACACTGTCCGGCGCCACAATCCGTTAAGATTTGCGATACCCAGCCCCAAACCCGCCGCCACAATGGGAAACTCTTTAACTTGCGCCTTCAATTTTTCTTATGTTAGCTGGTTTTCAGAATCTGACCTTTGAATTTGGTGCCCGTACCATTGTTCGCGACGCAACCTGGCATATCCATCCGGGCGAACGCATTGGGCTGGTGGGCTACAACGGCACCGGCAAATCGACCCTGCTGAAAGTGCTGGTGGGCGAATACCTGCCCAGCGCCGGCCAGGTGGAGAAAGGCCGTTTTACCACTATTGGTTACCTGCACCAGGACCTACTTTCGTTTGACACCAACGAGTCGATACTGGGTGTGGCCATGCATGCTTTTGACAAAGCGATGGCGCTTGAAAAAGAGCTGGAGCAAATAACAAAGGAACTGGAAACCGATTCATCGGATGAAAAATTGATGCTGTACAGCGAAAAACTCCACGAGTTTGAAGAAGCTGGCGGCTATACGGTGCAGCACCAAACCGAAGAAGTGTTGCAAGGCCTTGGTTTCAGCAATGCCGACCTGCAAAAGCCCTACAAACAATTCAGCGGTGGCTGGCGTATGCGGGTGCTGCTCGCTAAAATGATCTTGCAGGCACCGGACCTCTTGTTGCTCGATGAACCGACCAACCACTTGGATCTTCCGTCGATTGAATGGCTGGAAAAATACCTGCAGCATTATAAAGGCGCTGTGGTGATTGTGAGCCACGACCGCTATTTCATGAACCGCATGGTGAAAAAGATCGTGGAGCTGTACCAGCGTGAATTGCATTTTTATAACGGCAACTACGAGTTTTACGAAGTAGAAAAACAGCAACGTGTTGAGCTGCAGCAACGTGCTTTTGAAAACCAACAGGAATACATTCGCCAGCAGGAACGTTTTATTGAACGCTTTAAGGCTAAAGCCAGCAAGGCTGCGCAGGCACAAAGCGTGATGAAGCGGCTGGATAAATTGGACCGCATCGAAGATGTGACCATTGAACGCCCGGACATACGCATCAACTTTGCCGTGGATAAAACACCGGGCCGTGTGTTGGTGGAGCTAAAGGATGTATCGAAAAATTTTGGCGACCTGCAGATCCTTAATAACACGGGCGCCGAAATAGAACGCGGTGATAAAATTGCGCTGATTGGCGCCAACGGTAAAGGCAAATCAACGCTGTTGCGCATTGTGGCCGGCACCGAGCCGCACCAGGGCAACCGCAAATGGGGACACAATGTAGAAGCGGCTTTTTATGCGCAGCACCAACTGGAATCGCTGAACGTAAACAACACCATTATTGATGAAATGAAAGACGCCGGTTCGAAAAAAACCGAGCTGGAGTTGCGTACCCTGTTGGGTTGTTTTTTGTTTGGCGGCGATGAAGTAGAAAAGAAAATTCGCGTGTTAAGCGGTGGCGAAAAAGCAAGGGTAGCATTGGCCAAAACCATTATTTCGAAGGCCAATTTTATGCTGCTCGATGAACCGACTAACCACCTGGACATACATTCTACCGAATTGTTGGTTGATGCCTTGAACCGGTACGAAGGGTCGTTCCTGCTGGTGAGCCACGACCGTTATTTTATATCGAAAGCAGCCAATAAGATCTGGGAAATTGTTGATGGCGAAATCAAAGAGTTTAAAGGCGGCTATGAAGAATATGTAGCGTGGAAAGAACGCATGGCATCACGTAAAGGTGATGCGGCACCGACTAAGGAAGAGAAAAAGGAAGTGAAAAAACCTGCGCCGCAGCCCGTGGCGCAGCCGGTGAAAAATGTGCCCATTGATAAAGAAGCAAAAAAGGAATTGCAGCGGGTACAACGTAAATTTCAGCAAACAGAGGAAACACTGGCAAAGTTGAACCAGCAAAGAACAGAGTTGGAAGCATCACTTGGCAACTCGAATATTTACGCCAACGCACAATCCTTTGCCCAAGCCGAAGCGGCTTATAAAAAAGCAGTAGCCGATATTGCTATACTGACGAAAGAATACGAGCAGCTGTTTGAGCAGTTGATGGATTTAGAGGAAAAAGCGAAATAGTTTTTGATCGAAATAGAAAAGCGCATCCAATGTTGGGTGCGCTTTTTTTTGAAAAATATTTTAGCACTTGCAAAAAAACATTCACCAACTCCCCACCTGCTTCCGAAATTATGGAGGAGACTGTGTCCCGTTAGAGTTGTCATGCCGAACTTGTTTCGGCATCTCCATTAATTTAAGGACGCTTCGTTAGATGTAGTGATAGTTAAATATCTTTTTTAAAACATTTGCTTTGCAGGAGGTGCCGAAACAAGTTCGGCATGACAACCTCCAATGACAAATGGTGCTTTGTAAATAGCACGTAGCCACTAATCCGCATTCTCCTCAATCGCTTTAATAAAATCAATAACCAAGTAAGCAATCAATTGCCCCACTGCCCCATCACCGCCATTCTGAAAGTTGGCAGCGCCTTCGCAGATATGCAGGTAAGCGGCTTGTGCCGATGACGCAGTAAGCGTAACATATTGGCGGGCTTCTCTGGCACTTATTCCGGCCGGCGATGCGCCGGTGCACAGCAGTCCTTGAACGGCGTCGAGGTCTAATTCCAGACCGGTATAACCTTCGGCCGTAAAGCCGATCGCATCGGCAACAGCCTGTACAAAGGTTCGTTTACCCCGCACGAAAATGTCTTCGAAAGTGATGCAATCCATAAACGGATTGTTGACCATATCTACCCACACGTTTTGCTGCAGGTAGGTTTCCTGCAGTCCAAGCACACAATATTTTTGCAAAAAGCCATCATCTTCGGCATACCTGAACGGGTTATCACTGTGCCTGCCTTCCGCGGGGCCATAGCCTGAATGCGCATCGAGGTTAATGCAATTCAATTGCGGCAGATCCAATTTGCCGGCCTGCTGTAAACCTTTTGCCGCGCCTTTCAGTAATGGATATGCGTTGTTGTGTCCACCTCCAATCACGATCGGGATTTTGCCCGCCTGTACAATGGCTTTTGCCAATCCTTCCACTTCCCCATCTATAGTGTTTACGGCGTGACGAAAGGCGCCGATTTTCTCTTCTTCATTCAGCGCCATTTTATCAATCAGGTCCTGCATGGCCTTGAAGTCAAACGCACCTAGCAACAGAATTTCGTCGCCATCCAAGAAGTCGTTGCTCTGTGCATTTAAAAAAGATTTGAGAAACAGGGGCCATGCCTGGCTCGATCCTGCCAGACCTAGATTTGCCTGAACACCCATATCTTCCGGTATACCAAAAATGACGTACGATGCTGTGCTTTGATCGAGTTCCTTTTGAAGCGTCAAACCCTGCTGCGGCGTTTGCATGGTTTCGCCCAGTTTGGTTTCAAACTTACGTACCTGTGTCAACGCCTGAAGATCGGCTTTTTTATAAAAATTGAAGTGTGTAAGGTTCATGGATATTTCCTTTTAGTGAAGCATACAATGGCTTGCATGCTCCCGAATAAAAAGTTTGCCCAGGAGCATGTTGTTGCTTAAAGGTATTGCCAAATGGCACTTAAAAGGTTAACCAATCACAGGAAAAATAAAATATTTTTCAACCAATTTTTCGTGAGAAATCCACCTTCCTTCTTGGTTTTTCCCACTACAATTTTATGATGCAATAAGCACCAAGCAGTTAATGCTGGTAAGTGTTCCTTGGGGTCCGCGTCACAAGTTGCCGTAGCAACGGCAGCACTTCCATTTGTGCACCCATCGAGTAACGGGCCGCTGTATTACCACGACCAATTTTAATCGTATACGCGTCGTCTTTCAATGCCTTAAACATATCTTCATCGGTTGTATCATCGCCAATGCACAAGGTAAATTCCGGCTTGAACTGGTTAATCAAATTGAGCGCCGTCGATCCTTTGTCAACGCCCAAAAGCCGCACCTCAATTACTTTATTTCCATCAACTACATGCAACGGCGTGTTGGTGGTTAATTGCAGCAGGCTGTTGCGCAGTTCCCGCGACCGGTTGAAACCCAAATCGGGATCGGTGTTGCGGTAATGCCATGCAAGCGTATTCTTTTTTTCTTCGATAAACGAATTGGGGCAACGGTTCACAAATAACTCCAAAATCGGCCTGATCTGCGCCTTCCAATCGTCGGGCTGGGTCACAAGGGTTTGCCATTCGCCACCATGAAAGCGGATACAAGCACCGTGCTCGGCCACCAAGGTTAGCGGCAAATGCCCGAGCCACTCCTGCAGGGTGGTCGCGTCGCGGCCGCTGATGATGATCAGTTCATTTTCTTCCGCAGCAGATAGTGCACTCAATACTTCGAGTAAATCACCGCCCGGCGCAGCCATCGAAGGCAGTCGCACAATAGGCGCCAGTGTGCCATCGTAGTCGAGCATGATGCACCGCTTTTGTGCATTGGCATAATCGTCCAACATCCGGTTGATGGCCAGTGGATCCAACAGGCGGATGCGATTTTTCTCTTGCATTTCTCGGGCCTGTTGCAATTGCGCTAAAAAGTCATGTATCCAGGTTTGCACATTGTACTCCGACAGTCGGCGCTGCATACCCTTAATCCGCGCAAGTTGTTCATGCGGCGGCATGGCCAGTGCCTGCTGAATGGCTGCCATCACTTCGGTAGTGTCGGTTGGGTTTACCTGCAGCGCCTCGGCCAGTTCGCTGGCTGCGCCGGTGAGTTCGCTCAGGATCAGCACACCTTTGTCCTCGCAGCAGGCAACAAATTCTTTTGCCACCAGGTTCATGCCATCGCGGAGTGGCGTGATGAGTGCAATGTCAGCGGTGAGGTATAACGCACATAATTCTTCAAACGAAATATGGTTGTAGCGGTATAAAATGGGTTGCCAGTCGAGGGTAGAAAACCGGCCGTTGATGGTGCTCACCTTTTCTTCGATCTGTCGTTTGCGCTCTACATAAGTTGGGATCAGGTCACGCGAAGGAACAACCGTAAAAACAAACACGATCTTTTGTTGCCATTCGGGATAGGTTTCCAAAAAGCTTTCATACGCGTTCAGCCGGTAGTTTAATCCCTTGGTATAATCCAGCCGGTCGACCGAAAAAATAATCTTCCGATAACCGTATCGCTCCTGTAGCTTGTTCGACAGATCGACTACGCTTTCTTCTTTTACTGTTTTACGGAATTTTTCAAAATCAATACCTATGGGAAACAGGTCCGACTTAATGGTGCGGTTTCCATAATAAATGGTATTGTATTGCGACTCAACCTTGAGTGCCATTTTCACCGAATGGATAAAATGCTGCACATAATCGTGGGTGTGGAAGCCAATCAGATCAGCGCCAAGCAGGCCCTGCAGCAACGCCATTTTCCAATCAGTCGGCATGAGCCGGAATATTTCGTAAGACGGAAATGGAATGTGCAGGAAAAAGCCCAATTGCACGTCCGGTATGGCTTTGCGCACCATTGCGGGCAGCGCCATCAATTGGTAATCGTGTATCCACACTACGTCGCCGGGGCGGTATATTTCTTGTATTTTTTGTGCAAACAGTGCATTGATGCGCATATATGCATCAAACTGGCTGCGTTCGTAGGTAACAATGGAAGGAAAATAATGGAACAGCGGCCACAACGTAGAATTAGAAAATCCGTTGTAAAATTCGTCGTAAGTATCCTTGTCGGTAAATACCGGCTCAATGTTGAACGTGGTGGACAGCCCGCCCTGCTCCAACACTTTGTACCAGTCTTCTTCCGGTGCATCAAATGTGCCTACCCAGATGCGTTCGTCGAACTGCTGCGTTTGGGGATCGTCCTTTTCAAAAAAACTTTTTATTGCCGAAACCAGCCCGCCCGAGCTTTGGCGCAACTGTACTTCATCGCCGTTTCTTTCAATTGAATAAGGAAGCCTGTTGGAAACAATAATCAATCTGTTCATGCGTTCAATCTCCTCTTTTTACATTCGAAAAATTGCGCCACAGGGATCCGGAACTGCATGGTTCGGCAACTACAAAACCGGATGGTGATGGCAAGGGTGTCGGTTGCAAGTTACGGCATTACAATTTGACCGTCTTTGCAACACAGTTGAACGGAGCGTCGCCACTGCAGCATCATAGTTGTATTGCAGTTGGTCTACACAAAAATTTAGCCATTACAAATTGCAGCAACTGGGCATTTATAAAACAAACCCTGCAAAGTTTTTGTTGAGTTCGACATTACTATGTGCTGCTACGGCATTCACCTCGGCCACAAAAGAAAAAGATGCGATGAGCTCCTTGATCTCGGCAACATCAGATGCAAAAACGCGGTCTTCAGTAGCAAACGCAACTTTTTCCCGCACCAGGCTGTGCGCTGCTTCCAACAATTTGCTGCTTTTCAAGGGCCGGCGGAATTCAATGGCCTGGCTTGCGGAAAGCAGTTCGATAGCGAGGATGTATTCGAGGTTATCCAGAATGGTGTTGAGTTTGCGGCCGCTGATGGAGCCCATGCTTACATGGTCTTCCTGCCCCAGCGATGTCGGAATCGAATCCGCAGAAGCGGGAAAACAATGCGTTTTGTTTTCGGTGACCAGCGCGGCTGTGGTGTATTGCGGGATCATAAAGCCACTGTTGATGCCCACATTGTTCATGAGCAGCGTGGGCAAACCCCATTTTCCTTCAAGCAACAGGTAACAACGCCGGTCGGAAATATTGCCCAGTTCGGCAGCGGCAAGGCAAGCATAATCGAGCGGCAGCGCCAAAGGTTGGCCATGAAAATTACCGCCGCTCAGGGTTTCGCCATCGGCAAAAACCAGCGGATTGTCGGTCACCGAATTCAGCTCCGTTTCCACCGTTTCTTTTAGGTGCAGCCATGCGTTGCGGCTGGCGCCATGCACCTGCGGCATGCAGCGCAAGGAATACGGATCCTGCACCCGGCCGCAATCCACATGGCTTTGCATGATGTCTGAATCCTGCAGCAGCATGCGCAATCGCTGCGCGACCAATTGCCCCCCCGAGAAAGGCCGCAGCTGGTGCAGGCGTTCATCAAAGGGCGCCTTGGTACCGGTCAGCGCTTCGAGGCTCATGGCGCCAATGATGTCGGCAGCTTCAAGGCAGTTGTGCATGCGTTGCACGCCGGCCACAGCATGCGCTAAAATAAACTGCGTGCCGTTGATGAGGGCCAGTCCTTCCTTGGGGCCGAGTTGTAACGGCTGCAGCCCAAATATATCCAGCACCCGCTGTGCAGGGTAACGGCTGCCACCATACCACAACTCGCCCAAACCAATCAATGGCAAGAAGAGGTGTGCCAGTGGTGCCAGGTCGCCGGAAGCACCAACACTTCCTTTTTCCGGAACCACAGAAATCACATCATTTTCAATATGCCATTGAATCCGTTGCAGGGTTTGGAGTTGCACGCCGGAATATCCTTTTGCCAGCGCATGCAGCTTGGTAATGAGCATGAGCTTGGAAAGGAAAATCGATATCGGCGCCCCCACTCCTACGCTGTGGCTTTGTAAAATTTTATGTTGCAGCAATTGCGTATCGCTATCAGAAATTTTGGTGTTGGCCAGTGCGCCAAACCCGGTGTTGATGCCGTACACTGTTTGTTGGTCGGCCACAATTTGGGCCACCCTTGCGGCACTTTGCGCAATCGTTTGCTCTGCATTTTCGCTGATGGTACCCTTTACATTTTCCAGTGCAAGTGCCACCGCCGTTTGCACGGTTAAATGCCCTGTTCCGTATTCAAAAGTTTGCATAATCAAAGTGTTGCTTCAAAGTAAATGCTTTGTAGCGATATCGTTTTTGTTTGTAATTTCCTTTGCAAGAACCACTGCACATATGAAACGATCCACCGGCATTTCACTGTCTATCATGATGTTGCTGCAATACTTTATATGGGGCGCATGGTACGTAACCATGAGCACTTATATGAAAGTAAACCTTGGCGCAACCGATGCCCAGATTGGCGCAGCATATGGTGCACTGGCCATTGCCACCATCATCTCGCCTTTTTTTGTGGGCATGATTGCAGACCGGTACTTTGCGGCGCAACGCATCATGGGTGTGTTGCACCTGGTGGGTGCTGCTTTGTTGTATCTCGCCACCATGGTTTCCGATCCTTCCACTTTTTACTGGGTCATTCTTTTTTATTCCTTGTTGTACATGCCCACCATTGCACTGAGCAACAGTGTGGCGTTCAGCCAAATGACCGATCCGGGCAGCCAGTTTCCGTGGATTCGGGTATTCGGCACCGTTGGATGGATTGTTGCGGGTTTGCTGATTGGCGCATTGGTGATTGAAAAAACAGACGCCACATTTTACCTGGCTGCGGCCGCATCGGTGCTGCTGGGAATTTTTTCTTTTATGCTGCCCAATACGCCCCCCAAAGGCCGCTCGGCCGATGCATCCGCATCAGGCGCTTTGGGTGCCGAAGCCTTTGTGTTGCTGCGCAACAGGCCATACCTGATCTTTTTCATTGCTGCTATTTTGGTGTGTATCCCGCTTTCATTTTACTACGGTTTTGCCAACCTGTTTTTAAATGAAGCCGGGATGGAAAATGCCGCATCGAAAATGATCCTCGGCCAGGTTTCCGAAGGGGTTTTTATCCTGGCAATCCCATTTTTGTTTAACCGCATTGGCGTTAAAAACATGCTGTTGCTGGGTATGGTTGCATGGATACTGCGCTATGTTTGTTTTGCCTACGGCGATGCCGGCGCCAACCTCTGGATGCTGTATGCAGGCATCATCCTGCACGGCATTTGCTACGATTTCTTTTTTGTAACCGGATATATGTATACCGAGAAAAAAGCGGGTCCGCAAATCAAAAACGCCGCACAAGGCCTCTTTACATTTGCCACATACGGACTCGGTATGTTCATCGGCACTTATTTCTCCGGCTGGTTCGCCGGCATGTACACGCTGCCACAAATCAATTCATTTACCGGTGAGCAGGGCCACGATTGGAAAAGCATCTGGTACATTCCAGCATTCATAGCTGCAGCGGTGCTCATTTATTTTGTGCTTTTTTTCAAGGAAAAAAAATCGATTCCTGCACCTGCTGCAGCGCCGCCACCAATGCAACAGTAACGCCTTTTATTGTTCGTAAAATGAAGGAGCTATTTTGAATACTTAAAAATCACCATTTCTATATGATTAAAATTGCCATGCTTGGCTCGGGCTTTATCGGCCGCTTTTATGCCGACTCCCTGCAGGGTTACCGCAGCCGCGACAAGATCGTTTCCATTTATTCGCGCCGCGAGGAATCGGCCCGCAAGTTTGCAGAAGATTATGGCGTGGCCCACTGGACCACGGAAATGGAAGAAGCCATTGCACGGCCCGAGGTAGATATTGTTTGTATTTCGTTGCCCAACAACCTGCACGAAGCTGCGGTGATGCTGTGCTGCAAACACAAAAAAGCGGTGATGACCACCAAGCCATTGGGCCGCAATGCTACCGAAGCCAAGCGTATGCTGGAAGCTGTTGAAGCCGCCGGCATTTTTAATGGATACTTGGAAGACTTGGTGTACACACCGAAGTTTCTAAAAGCAATGGGCTCGGTACAAAGCGGTGCACTGGGAAGAATTTTGTGGGCAAAAAGCCGGGAAACGCACCCCGGGCCGCACAGCGATTGGTTTTGGGACCTGGAGCAGGCAGGTGGCGGTTGCATCCTCGACCTCGGTTGCCACTGCGTGGAAATTGCACGCAGCTATATTGGTAAAGACATCAAGCCCGTGGAAGTAATGTGCTGGGCCGATACGCAGGTAAAACCCATCGAGGCCGAAGACCATGCCATTGGGTTGGTAAAATACGAGAACGGCGCCATTGGGCAGTTTGAAGTGAGCTGGACCTTCCGCGGTGGCCTCGACCTGCGCGACGAAGTGATGGGCACCGAAGGCACCATCTGGATCAACAACTTTTTGCGCACTGGTATGGAAATGTTTACAACCGGCAAAGGCGCCGATTACGTTGCGGAAAAAGCGGAAAGCAATACCGGTTGGCTCTTTCCCGTAGGCGACGAACTGAATGAACTTGGTTACAACCATATGTTCATGGATATGTTCGATGCGCTGGAAGCAGGGCGTGCACCGAAGGAAACGTTTTACGATGGCTACGTGGTGAATGCGGTGCTGGATGCGGCTTACCGGTCGGCTAAGAGTAAGTTATGGGAGCCCGTGCAGCTGGAGGTTTGGCGCGGACGGGAGGGCTTATCCAAACCGAGCCAGTACACCGAATGGGATGCAGATCATTACCTGGTGAAAGAAGAAATGACGCACTACGGTGCACGCAAACTGATCCTAAAACATAAAGTTTCCGGCGAGTTTTTGCAGAAAGTGCTGGACTAAAATAGCGTGTTTGTAAGGAATGGCTATATTTGCGGCCTTGCAAACCGGACCGGTAGCTCAGCTGGATAGAGCAACTGCCTTCTAAGCAGTAGGTCATTGGTTCGAATCCAATCCGGTTCACTTTCAACAAAGAAGCCCTTGTAAATGATTATTTACAAGGGCTTCTTTATTTGGTTTGGTTAGCAAAAGATTTTGTGTTGAACTACTGAAACGAAACCTGCATTTGAAAAAAGAAGACATGAAGCTATCTCCAAACCCGCTATGGTTTTCAGCCGGCAGTAAATCCTAAATAGTTTCAATATGCAACTGACGGTAGTGCGTTTTTATATAATCCAGCAGAGCATAAATAAAAATAACAACACCTAACATTTCCAACACTTCCTCAACCGGGTATAAAATTGCATTAGCCAAGGTACCCGAACCATAAGTCACTTGTATATGCGATTCAAAGAATTCAAGAAAGAGTGCAGCAAACACGTACACAAACCCGGAAAGGAAGAACAGCTTTTTTGTTTTCGCCGGCAGCTTCCAGATAAACTTTAAATAGTAAAGCCCCACAGCCAGCGTCAAAGCACTGTACGGCACCATCCATGCCCATTGCAAAAACGCTGGCGGATCCTTAATGTATGTATTGACCTTATCACCCACGAGCCCACCAAAGTTCTCGTGCAACTGGGTCGATTCGTCGATGGAAAGGAAAAGGAACAAAAAGCTTAAAAGCAGCCAATGCGTTTTGCTTTGCCGCTCGTTCCTGTAAATCAAATACAGTAACAGCGCTGCCATCGCAAGCAATAGCGAAGAAAAATAAGTCGGGATGTTTCCGTCGAGTGCTAATGAGAATTGCTGGTACAATGCATCGTAAAAAGCACGGTAGCCGGCATAGTGTGGCCAGCTTTTTAGCTTGTACAGCAAATCATCGGCAACGTGCACAATGAACACATGACAAACGAGTAAAAACAGGGTCGATAAAACAAGCCAGCGGGTGACCCGTTGCGGAGCCAACAAAATTGTTGCAGCGTTATTGTTGAACTGGTATGCAGGGCCCGTTTCGACGATGGCCGCAGCAGATAGGGTTTGCAAACCCGGTTCCTTCTTTACAGACGATTCCATGGGTACTTGTACAAAGTATTGATTAAAAAAGAAACGTCGGGAAAAGGGTGGTTGGAATTTTAAACGCAAAGAAGAAGGGTCAGGCAAACAATTTTACATCTCGAATCGGTTGCCTAACAGCTAAAAAAGGAATAAGCAAATGATTGCCGGATTGCAGTTGTATCAGTACTGATGGTTTTGGCAAGGACGGATTTTGTTCTTTACGTTTTAAAAATCGTTCGGTATAAGAAAGCTGTTGTATCGATAAGTTTAATCGACCAAAAAATAAATTAAATACGAATATGATTACTTGGTAGGTCGGCGCATTTAAAAAGTGCTACTATTTATTTTTATTAGCCGATTAATAAAATCCTTGACTGAGTCGCACTTTCGATATTTTACAGATTAAATTAGGCCTTTCGATCCTTCACCACATTTAATTCGGCTATTTGTTCCCGGTAGGCTGCCGGCAACACAATAGCTTTAATTAACCGGTCCATCCCCACGCTCCTGCTCCACTTGTAAATAGGCACCGCTGGCGCCAGCAGTAAAAAGCGGTTAAACTGCAGCAGGGCTGCAACCCCGTGTGGCACTACCAGTTTTTGCGCTTCAATTAAAACGCGGTAACGTACGCCACCCAGGTGTTTTTTATACTGTAAAAAAAGATCGTCGGTGTATTTGCTGTGTTGCAGGTTTTCAGCCATGTGGGCTTGCCGCACCGGCAGCCAATCCTTGTAATTCGCAGGCAATTCTATTAGCCCCATACGCAACCCCACCCGGTAAAAAACATTGAAGACTTCCTCCTTTTCCGCGTCGCTCAATGGATGCTCCAACAATTCATACGCAGCAATGGAATAATGTATGAGCATAAACAACACATCGCGGTATGCCCATGCCGGAATGACTGCACCACGGGCACTTTCTACCGCACTATGAATATGCCGCATGGTATCGATGGCTTTGTTCGCGTCAGCCAGCGGCGCGAATATGATTTTTCGGGCATACTTCACCGTTGAAAAAAGACGGCCGATGGGGTCAGCAGGCAGTTTTCCTGTAAAATACAACCAGTCCACAGCCTTATTCAACGCAAATTCTGCGGCTGCCCCAGCAAAGATGAACAGCACGGTATCGCTCTTGCCCCATATTTTTCGAACCACCGAATTTTCTGCTACAAATACTTCCATGGCCACGGATTGCTTTGCTTAAAGTTACCACAGCGAGTTTACGCCCATGAAAACAATATGACCAGATACGCAAACTGCATCATACACGGGCAAAAAGAGCCCGGAGCGGTGAGCTCCGGGCTTGGTATTATTGCCGCAATTTTTACTTCAACAGTTCCATTACAAAACTTTCTTTGGGCTTGAGCACAAAATCGGCAAGCGGCCGCACTTCGCCGGTTTGCACGTTGCGCATTTTGGTAAATCCATTAATACGTTCCGCAAAACGGCTAATGGCAACGGTCTTATCTTCCTTACCGGTGTGGCTGATCACCATGACGGTTTGTTCGGGACTGTAGCGGAAGTACGTATACAAGCCATCTTCCGGCACAAACTGCATCAGCTTGCCACGCGTTATGGCCGGCGATGCTTTGCGGAAATTAGCCAGCCGCGAAACAAATTCGTAAGCTGCCTGTTCCTGGCTGTTCCGTCCGCCCTGCTCAAATTTGTTTTCCTTATCGCCAGCCCAGCCGCCCGGAAAGCCACGCCGTACTTCGGCGTCAGAAGGATTTTTAAAATTCTTCATCAAGATTTCGGTGCCGTAGTACAACTGCGGAATGCCGCGCAAAGTCAGCAGCCAGTTGATGCCCATTTTGTATTTATCAAAGTCATCTCCCACAACCGAATAAAAGCGATCGAGGTCGTGGTTGTCGAGGTGGATGCTGTTGCGGGTTGGATCTTTGTACATGATGTCCTGCACCAGCGTGCCGTACACACGGTTTACGCCTTCGGCCCAGCCAAAGGGTTGGTTCAAACCATCGAGCATGGCAAAGTACAGCGGAAAATCGGTGATGCCCTGAACATTGTGCTTGAATGGCAGCGACATCGTGTTTTGTGTGAAATAGGCGCTGCTGGCAACCGTTTGCACCCATGTTTCGCCGAAAACGGTGAGCTTTGGAAATTCGCGCAACAGTTCGGTATTTACGCGGTTCAAAAACTTGGGGTCGCTGTAAAAATAGGTGTCAACACGCCAGCCGTCCAGCTCGAATTCCTGGGTGCTCCAAATGGCATGCTGCACCAGGAAATTGGCCACCAGCGGGTTGTTTTGGTTCAGGTCGGCCATGAACGGTGTAAACCAACCGCTCACCGAAATGGCACTGTCCGCAGCAGAACGATAGGGATCGATCAGCGGCTGTTCTTTGAACGACGTGTTTTGATATTTAGGCCATTGGTTCACCCAATCTTTCGAGGGCATATCAAGGATAAAAAAATGATCGCGGCCCACGTGGTTGTACACCGCATCCTGCACCAGTTTCATGCCGCGGCGCTTTAGTTCCCTGCCCAGCTCTTTATATTTTTCATTGCCACCAAACCGGCGGTCTACCTGGTAATGATTGGTAAATGCATAGCCATGATAGGTGCTGCGCGATGCGCCGCCTTCATCGGTGCGGGCCATATCGTTTTCAACTACAGGCGTCATCCACAGCGCGGTTACGCCAAGACCTTTCAGGTAATCCAGATTGTTGATCACACCCTGCAGGTCGCCGCCATGGCGGTCAAACGGATTGTTGCGGTTGGCCGCGCCATCGCGCATACCGGCAACAATATCGTTCGATGGATCGCCGTTGGCAAACCGATCGGGCATCAACAGGTACACCATATCTGCCTGCGTTACGCCTTTTGCCCATGTGGTACCGTTGCCTGCCGGCTTTGCTTTCAATTCGTAAATCAGCGAACGGTTGCCGCTGCCGCCGGTCATCTTAATGGTCAGTTTGCCCGGCCTGGCCGCTGGCTGAATATTCAGGTCAAGAAAAGCATAGTTCGGATTTTCAACTTTGTGCGTTTTTTCCAACCGCACACCGGGGTAAGCAATGCTGTAGGAAAAATTGCCGGCGCCGGGTTCGTGAATCATCAGTTGCAGCTTGGGGCTTTTCATGCCTACCCACCAATGGGTTGGATACACGCCTTTTTCCTGCGCAAAAACACCAGTTGCCAAACACAGGAGCAACACCAATAGGTACAGTTTGTTGATCATATATACGTTTTAGGGCTTTGTTCCGAATCCATTACATCTGCTACTATTTCCGCTGCCGGTTCATCGGCTGTCTCTTTAACAATTACGTTGAGCAGGCCGGCAATTACCATCGAAATACCGCCGATGACCAGTGCATAGATGCTGGCGCCATCAAAAACATCTTTTACAAAAAAGCCCAGGATGCCTGCCGCTACAATTTGCGGGATAACGATAAAGAAATTAAACACGCCCATGTAAAAACCCATTCTGCTTGGCGGCAATGCACCGGCCAGCATGGCATAGGGCATGGTGAGTGTGGAGGCCCAAGCCAGTCCAACAAAAGCCATCGGCACCAGCAGCATATTGGCATCCTTAATAAAATAAATGGAGACCAAACCAACGCCGCCAATGATGAGGGCCAGCATATGCGTGTATTTGCGGCCGATGCGTGCTGCGAGCATGGGCAACAGGAACGCAAAAATTGCGGAGATGCCATTGTACACCATGAACATCACGCCCACCCAGTCGCCGGCATCCTGGTACGCTTTGGTGGTCGTATCGGTAGTTCCGTAGGCGTTTTGCGCCACGCCGGCAGTGGTGTAGATCCACATAGAAAAAAAGGCTACCCAAGTAAAAAATTGCACGACGGCCAGTTGCACCATGGTTTTGGGCATGGTGCCAATGCCATGCACAATTTCCGCTATGCCCTTGCCGAAACCGCTAGAGCGGGCTTTTTCTGCCTCAAACTCTTGCATGTTCTCGGGTGGGTATTCTTTGGAGGTAAACACTGTCCACATAACGGCTGCAAGGAATACTACACCGCCAATATAAAAGGAGTATTTAACCGAGTCGGGGATGATGCCTTCCGGCGCCGTATTGCTGATGCCAAACCAGTTGGTAAAAATATACGGCAGCAGCGAAGCCACTACTGCGCCAATGCCGATGAAAAATGTTTGAAATGCAAAACCCGTGGTGCGTTGCGAAGCCGGCAATTTATCACCCACAAAAGCCCGAAACGGCTCCATGGAAATATTGATGGAAGCATCGAGCACCCAAAGCAACAGCGCGGCCATGAGCAGCACAGGCGAGTTGGGCATTAAAAAAAGAGAAATGGAAGCCAATATGGCACCGATGAAAAAGAACGGCCGGCGCCTGCCCCAGTACGGGTGCCAGGTGCGGTCGCTAAGGTAACCAATGATGGGTTGCACCAGCAAACCCGTTACCGGCGCAGCAATCCACAAAAACGCGATCTCATCGATCTCGGCACCAAGGGTTTGAAAAATGCGGCTGACGTTTGCATTTTGCAGGGCAAAACCAAACTGTATACCCAAAAAACCAAAGCTCATATTCCAGAGCTGCGAGAAACTGAGTCGGGGGCGATGCGGCGTTACCGGGTGGGTTGTTTTTGCGGAAACATCGGGCATGACAATCGTAGTTTTGAGGGCTTGAAGATAGTGTATCTGTTACACATTAATGCAAATATGGGGAAAACAAATTTGCTGCGACATGAGTTTTAGCATGCGGAGTACTGGGCTTTTTCGAACCACGAAGGCACGAAGATGGGAAGGTGCACAAAGATTTTTTCGGGAACCTCCATGTACCAATCTGTCGGTAGTGCCTCGGTGGTACAAATCTTTTACCGACAATAAAAAACCGCAAGGCCGAAAGCATTTGCTCCGAACCTTGCGGTGAAATATAAATTGCGCTATTCTTATCCGATGGTGAAACCGTTGGGCAGGATGGATCCTTTTTTCACAACCACAATACCATCTTTAATGGTATACAACGGCGTGTCGGCGTCGGCCAGGTGTTTGCCACCAATGATTTTTACGTCATCTCCAATGCGGCAATCTTTATCGATAATGGCCCGCTCAATGTAGCAACGGTTGCCGATACCCAGTAGCGGCGTGCCGGTGCGTTTGGCTTCTTCGATCTGGTCGAGGGTTTCAAAAAAGTCGTTACCCATGAGGTAAGTATGCACCATGGTAGTGCCATAGCCAATGCGGGAACGGATACCAATAACCGAAGATTCGATCTTCGAGGCATTGATGATCGATGCTTCAGCAATCAGCGTATGGTCGAGTGTGGTGCCGCTGATTTTTGCCGGAGGCAGCAGGCGCGGACGGGTAAATACAGCATGCTGGCTGCTGAACAGGTTAAACTCCGGCAGGTCTTTGGTGAGTGCCAGGTTGGCTTCAAAAAACGCGGAAATGTTCCCGATGTCTTCCCAGTAACCTTCGTACTGGTAGGAAGCGATGCGGTATTTGGCAATGGACTGCGGAATGATTTCCTTGCCAAAATCTGCCGCGTCTTTTTTCTCGTGCTGCAACATATCAAACAGCAACTGCCGGTTGAAAATGTAAATGCCCATTGAGGCGAGGTACACTTTTCCTTTCGACTGCATTTCGGCACCGGTATCGCTTACCCACTCTTCAAGCCCAGTTTTTGGTTTTTCTATAAAAGAAGTAACCATGCCGTCCTCTGTTTTCAATATCCCAAACTCCGACGCTTCTTTTTGCGCCACGGGAATGGTTGCCAAAGTAATATCAGCATTGGCTGCCTTGTGGGCTGCCAGCATTTCTGCAAAATCAATTTGGTACAATTGGTCGCCGGAAAGAATCAGCACATATTCGGAATCAAACGGCTCGATGTGGCGCAAGCACTGGCGCACCGCATCGGCGGTACCAAGGAACCAGGCCGGGTTATCGGGTGTTTGCTCGGCGGCCAGGATATCAACAAAGGCCGATGAAAAAGCACTGAAGTGATAGGTGTTCTTGATATGCCGATTAAGTGAAGCCGAGTTGTACATGGTGAGTACAAACATCCGCCGGATCTCGGAATTGAGGCAGTTGGAAATGGGTATGTCTACCAACCGGTACTTACCGGCAATCGGAACGGCAGGTTTGGAGCGTGTTGCTGTCAGGGGAAACAATCGTGTGCCGGCGCCACCGCCCAGGATCACGGACAGAATTTCATTATTCATATGTCTGTACTTGGTTGATTTGGTTGATAAACAAGGGTTGATTCATATAAGTTGATATAAGTAATGGCGGATGTTTCCCAACTGTGATCGATCTGCATCATATAACTGCGCATCCAGCCAAACAGGTCGGGCTTATTGTAATACAGGTCTTGGGCACGCCCCAACGAATACACAATATCGTCTACGCTTGCCCGGTCGAAGCGGATACCAAATCCCTGCCAATCCCCAAAATCTTTTACGGTATCGCGCAGGCCGCCGGTGCTGCGCACCATGGGCACTGTGCCGTAGCGCAGTGCATACAGCTGGTTGAGGCCGCAGGGCTCTACCCTGCTGGGCATCAGCAAAAAGTCGGCCCCGGCATACATCTGGTGCGCCAGCGCTTCGTTGTAGCCAATAAATGTATTGACAAAGCCGCCAAACTGGTCGCGGAGGTAATTGAGCCGCACCTCAACCTGAGGTTCGCCGGAACCCAAAATAAGATAAGATGCCCCGGTTTGCTGTTGGTAAATAGCATTGCGGATGGCATCGGGCAACAGATCGGCTGCTTTTTCGCCCACCAGCCGGCCAATGAATACGATCAGCGGCTTGTCGGGATCGAGGCCAAAACGCTGGCAGAGCTCCTTTTTATTTTTACGCTTGCCTTCTTTCGCTGTTTCCGCATCGAAGTTTTTATGAAGCAATGGATCGGTAGCCGGGTCCCATACTTCGTTGTCGATACCATTTAAGATGCCGGTGCATTTGCCCCGCTCATATTCAAAAAGTGCTTCGAGGCCATTGGCGCCGTAGCGCAGTTCTTCCATGTACGAGGGGCTCACTGTATTTACCTTCCACGCACATTTTACCGCCGATGCCAACGAGTTGATGGTGCCGCCCCATTCCAGCATGCCTGTCTTCCAATCATCATAATGTGGCAGCAGGTGGGCTTTGTCCCAGCCAATCCAGCCCTGGTATTCGGCATTGTGTATGGTAAATATGGAAGGCACACCGGCCAGCCGGTTAAAGGCGTAGGTGTGTTTTATAAAAAATGGAATAAGGCCGGTATGGTGGTCGTGACAATGAATGATATCGGGTTGGTGCTGCCATTGCACCAGCCAGTCGCATACCGCCAGTTGAAAAGAAAGAAAGCGCTCCAGGTCATCGGCATAGCCGTAAACCTTTTCACGGTCGAGCAGGCCGTTGATGTCAACGAGGTACAGGTCGAACCCAAGCTTGTTGGTTTGCTCCCTGATGATGCTGTAATGAAACCACTGGCTGCCCAGGTACTGGCCGCCTTCGTGTACCAGTTCCCAATCATTATCGAATAAAAACTTGGTGCGGTACATGGGCATTACAACCTTGGCCGAATGCCCCAGCAAATTTTGATACTTGGGTAAAGCACCCACTACATCTCCGAGCCCGCCTGCCTTTGCTACCGGGTAGCATTCGGCAGAAACATGAATTATCTCCATAGTTTATTCTTTCAACCGGCAGTCAAGATAACTAAGAAAACACAATTACCGCCCAACACTAATCAACAATGCGCAGGTCGTTTTGCACAAGGTGTTCAAGTTAGTTTTTTCGTGAACAATTTCTCTTTACTTTGACGGAATTTTAGAGCCTTTTGCAAAAAACAATACTATGTCGCAACAATCAAAAGCTGATGCTAATGAACACGTTAACCCGCACGGCGCGGTTGACCTTGATTTTGACAATTCGGAGGGTGCCACAGCATCGGCGGCAACGGGGCAAACCAACTGGAGCCAGTTTGGTGTATTGATCTCGGTGTTCTTTTTCTGGGGTTTTGTTGCGGCGTCCAATTCCATCTTCATCCCGTTTTGTAAAGAATATTTCAACCTCGACCAGATCCAATCGCAACTGATCGGCTCTGCATTTTACGGTGCTTATTTTTATGGTTCGCTGGCGCTGTACCTTGCCTCCTATCTTTCGGGCACTGATATCTTAAATAAGATCGGCTATAAAAAAGGAATCATTTACGGCCTGCTTATTTCAATGGTGGGCGCTATTGCACTGGCTTATATTTCGGGTTCGGGCAATGCCACGTTCCCGATGATCCTCGTGGCTTTTTTTATTATAGCACTTGGCTTTTCGCTACAACAAACCTCTGCACAACCATTTGCCGCTTCGCTTGGATCGCCTGAAACCGGTGCGCACCGCCTCAACATGGCCGGTGGCGTTAACTCGTTTGGAACCCTGCTGGGACCATTGATTGTTTCGTTCCTGCTTTTTGGCGCAGCCAATAGCACCGGCACCGAAGCCGATGTAAGCTCCATTCAAACGCTTTATTTTTTCCTCGCCGGCCTGTTCATTTTTGCAGCCATTGTATTTAGCCTAGCAAAACTGCCCAAAACAACTTCCAACGAAAAGCTGGAGCGCAGCCCCAAAGCCTTGCAGGTGCTGGTGTTGATCGGGCTGGTGTTTTTGCCGGTGTTGTTTGCCGAATCGATCAAAGAAAATACAGGCATCCAGAAGTCATACATCATCATCGGCAGCCTGCTTGTTATCCTCGGCCTCCTTTTTGGCTCGATGTTGTTGGCAAAACGCAACCCAAGCGGTTGGGGCGCTATGTCGTACCCGCAATTGGTGTTGGGCATGATCGCCATTTTTGTGTATGTGGGTGTGGAAGTAACGGTGGACAACAATTTTGGCGCCCTGCTGAAACGCCCTGAGTTTGGCGGTTTTGATGAAAGCGAAATGTCGCACCTTATTGCCTTGTACTGGGGTAGTTTGATGATCGGCCGCTGGACCGGTGCCATCTCGGTGTTCAACGTTTCCAAACAAACAAAGAAGACACTGACAATCGTAGTGCCGTTTATTGCGTTTGCCGTTATCGTATTGGCAAATATTGTAAAAGGCAGCCCTATCGGCGATTACAAGTACTACCCCATTTTTATTGTGTTCCTGATCGCTGCTAACCTGTATGCACAGGAACGGCCCATCACTTTGTTGTTGTCGGTGTCGGTATTGGGTGCACTATTTATATTGGTTTCGCTGTTATCTACCGGTATGGTTGCCAACTACTGCATCATTGCCACTGGCCTGTGCTGCAGCGTAATGTGGCCCTGCATTTTTGCACTAGCCATCACTGGCCTGGGCAAATACACCAGCCAGGCATCGGCATTTCTTATTACAATGATCCTTGGCGGTGCCATTATTCCACCGGCACAGGGCGCCATCATCGACCTCGACGCTGTTACTGCCAATGCAGAAGGCATCACCACCGGCCCCTACACACACTTGTCATACATTGTGCCCCTGCTTTGCTTTGCTTACCTGGCCTGGCATACCATTAAAACAAGATCGGTGCTGAAGGCGCAAGGACTGGATGTGGACCAACAGGTTTCCGGTGCACACTAATATTGTAGATAAATAAGTTCATTAATTGCAAAACATAAATAATCAGAATGGCTGACAGCACCCAGAAGTTTGCATTTGGTGTAGACATTGGCGGCACCAATACCAAATATGGTTTGGTAAACCACCGAGGCGAAATCACCCACAAGGGCGATCTGCCCACCAATAAATACGAACAGGTTTCCGACTTTGTTGAAGCCTTGTACAATGCCCTGAAACCTGCCATCGATGATGTGGGTTTTGACAACATTAAAGGCATTGGTGTGGGCGCACCCAACGGCAACTATTACACCGGCACCATCGATTATGCACCTAACCTGCACTGGCGTGATATTGTGCCGCTGGCACAACTGGTGACTGATAAGTTCAATCTTCCTTGTTGGCTCACCAACGACGCTAATGCTGCTGCGGTTGGCGAAATGATGTATGGCGCAGCCCGTGGTATGAAAGATTTTATCATGATCACATTGGGTACTGGCGTAGGCAGCGGTATTGTTGCCAATGGCCACCTTATCTATGGGCACGATGGTTTTGCAGGAGAGCTCGGCCACACTGTTATTCGCCCCGGCGGCAGGCCACACTGGTCCACCGATTTGGACGGGTCCTTGGAAGCCTATGCATCCGCTACCGGCATTGTGCTGACCGCAAAAGAGCTGCTGGAAAAAAGCCCGAAAGAAAGCAGCATGCGCCAATACAGCGGCGAAGAACTAAACTCAAAAATCGTGTATGAATGTGCCATGGCCGGTGATGAACTGGCTCAGGAAGCATACCGATTTACCGGGCAAATATTGGGTGAGGCTTTGGCTAATTTTATTATGTTCTCGTCGCCGCAAGCCATCATTTTGTTTGGCGGCGTTATCAAGGCCGGCGACCTATTATTGAAGCCTACCCGCGAACATATGGAGCGCAACCTGTTGCCGATATTCCAAAACAAAGTTCAACTCCTCTTTTCCGAACTGGCCGAAGCCGACGCCGCGATCCTGGGCGCCAGCGCACTGGTCTGGGAAAACTAAAACGGTTTTAATTTGTATATAAAAAAACTCCGGAGCAAAGTGCTGCCGGAGTTTTTTATAACTGCAAATGCTTTTTCATTCCTAATCAATGAGGCCGACGAAAAATCGATCACCGCTGATCTGGAATCACCTTTGCAGAATCATTTTTACTAAATGCCATACTTGTTTTATTAAGCAGGAACTGCTGCAGTTTCAGCCAGCGACCGGACGATCTGCAGTGCTTTTTGCCAGGAACTTTCCATATGCTTTTTGTATTCGTCGATCACATCCACTTCAATGCTAAGTTGTGTGCCATCACCATTATTTTCGGCACGGTAAATCTCCCTTGCGCCGCGCCACCGCTCCGATTGCGGGTGGTCTGGCACTTCTTCATTATTGTGCAGAACGCTTTCATGGACAAATGAAATGATCGTTCCAGGTTGGTGCGCCAATACCTTGCTCACCATTCCGTCGCCTTCGGGCGTTTTAAAATATACGGTGCCTCCTTCGCTCCAATCTCCTTCGGCAAACGAGCCCGGGTGAAAAGCGGCTGTCCATTGCCGGTAGTAATGGTCTTCCAACAGTACTTCCCAAACTTTTTCCCGCGGTGCACTGATCTGCACCGAGAAATGCATGGTTTCAAATTTTGGCTTGCTTGCGTTTGCTGCAGCATTCAACGCCCAGCGAACACCAAATTTATCTTTCAGGTTGCCAAACAGGTCGCCCCAAAACTGACGCTGCACCGGCTCGGTAACTGATCCGCCTTCTGATAATTGTTCAAACAACTGGTGGATCTCGTCTTCAGTACAACTGTAGGATAGCGAGAAATTGTTTCCTGCTATCCAGCCTTCCGGGCAGCACATATCGGAGCCCATCAGGAGTATTCCGTTTTTGCCGGTTAGCACGGCATGCACCACTTGGTCCTGCATGCTGTCGGGAAACTGTTCGGCAATTGGCGATTCCGCCACTGTTTGGATTTCCGTTGTGGCGCCCAGGCAATGCGCATAAAAAGCAAACGCTTCGCGGCACCGGCCGTTGAAATTGAGGTAAGGGGTGATCTGGTTCATATCGTTGCAATTTGGGTTTGAGGTTTAGAAAAAAAGTGTGTTAGCAGCGGCCGAGCAGGTTCAAAAATTTTGGTTGGCCTGATCGTTTGGATTTGTCCATACAAACTTAGCCTCCATATTCCGGCACAGTGGTGTGCAAAAACGACATTTTCGAGGGTTGATTCCGACACTGTTTTGCGTTAACTTGGTGAAATGAAGCATGTTTCCATAGTAGTGCCGCAGGGGCATTTCAGCCTGGTCAATGTTGAAGGTTCGCACCAGGTTTTATCTTGGGTAAACCAATTGTTGGAGCAAGCCGGTGAGCCGCCACTGTTCGATATTCAACTGGTGGGCATTGCGCCAAATACTACGCAAACGAGCGGATTGTTTACCATCCACCCCGACGTGCTCCTGGAGGATGTGGTGCGCACCGATCTGATCATTTTACCTGCTGTGATGGGCCCGCTGCCCGAAGCGCTGCAGCAGAATAGTGCGATCATTCCATGGCTGGTGCAGCAATACAAGGCAGGTGCGGAAATCGTGGCGTTTTGCATCGGCACTTTCTTGCTGGCGTCCACCGGACTGCTCGATGGCAGGCAATGCGCTACCCATTGGTTTTATGCAAATGAATTTCGCAAAATGTTTCCGCAGGCGCACCTGCTCGACGACCGCATACTTACTGAATCGGACGGCATTTATACCAGTGGCGGCGCCTACTCATTTACCAACCTCCTCATTTACCTCGTAGAAAAATTTGCCGGACGGGAAATAGCCATCCGCACCGCCAAAACGTTTATGATCGATATCGACCGCAGCAGCCAGTCGCCGTTTATTATGTTCAGCGGGCAAAAAGCCCACGACGATGCGGCGGTACTACAGGCACAGGCTTATATTGAACAACACCTCGATGAAAAGATCAGCGTGGAAAGCCTGGCCGATAAACTGGGCGTGGGCCGCCGCACATTTGAGCGGCGCTTTAAAAAAGCAACGGCCAATACTGTGGCCGAATATATTCAGCGGGTAAAAATGGAAGCTGCTAAAAAGGCACTGGAATCAAGCCGCAAAAATGTAGCGGAAGCTATGTACGAAGTGGGTTACACCGATAATAAAGCGTTCAGGGATGTGTTTAAAAAAGTCACCGGCATGTCGCCCTTTGCTTACCGCCACAAATACCGGAAAGCTGCAGTGGTGGCTTAATTAGCAGTAAAATAAGGAGCAAAAATTTGTACCGCTTTTTATGGAATGACAACCAATGGCGTTTGTCCTTCGTATACCAGCTCGTTGATCAATAACCTGCGGAAAAGCTGGTCGGTCAATAGCCGCGAACCACGCTGCACGACCAGCATTTCTTCATGCTTGTTACTGATTATATTTTTGATGCCCTCAATTGCATCGGCTTCTTCGTAAACGGCCACTTCAGTTTGAAAACGGTCTGCAAAAAGCGCCGCTACTTTTGCCAGGCTTTCTTCTATTTCCGCCTTTTGATCAGCCGGTTGGGCCAGGTGAAAAAACGTAAGTTGCATGATGCGACTGCCGACAAACCCCAAAAACTTATTCAGTTCAAAATAATTGAGCGGGTGGTCTTCGGAAACGGCGATATAAGCCCGGGTGTGCTCAAAACTGCTGACGCCTTTTGGTATAGCCACAACCACGTTGTTGATGTTTTCAATGACCTGTAATGCCACGCTGCCAAGGAATATTTTTTTGAGTAATCCTGTTCCTTTGATGCCGGTAAAAATCAGGTGATTGAATGGCTCCGCGAGTAACTCGTTCAACGTATTTTCCAAATGACTTTCCGAAACACTGTAAGAAACTTTTACTGTTGGTGGTACAAATGCATCTGCCAGCTTTCTTAGTTGGTGCAATGCGTTGTTATTGTCATCATCGGCAAACTGTTGCTTGGTTTCGTTATCGAGCATGCCGGGTGCCAGCACAATGGTTTGATGCACCAGCACAATGCTTGCTTTGACCTTTGTGCTCCAATCAGCAGCGAACCGCACCAGTCCGGCAGAATAATCAGAAAAATCCACCAGTACAATAAAACGTTTTTCCATAGCCTATGATTTTTGAGCCATTAAGTTGAGCGATAGACTGTCTTGGTTTTTGCTATCATCGGTTGCAAATTCCTGCCCATACATTATACAGTTTGCTTGCTAAAATTTCAATTTCAGCTTAATAGGTAATTCTGTTCAGGTACGCAGCAACAACAGTGTGCTCAGGTACAACAAGTAAATCAAAACAAACACCAGTCCTTCTTTTTGCGACACCATCCGGTCACTTCGAAACACCGGGTAGCAGGCAATGGCAACGGCCGCGGCCAGGGGCAGGTCAAACCACAAAACATCGTTGCTTACCTGCACACCATTGGGTGCAGCAATACAGGTAAGACCAAGGATGACCAATATATTGGTGCTGCTGCTGCCAATAAGATTGCCGACAGCCACATCGCGGTCGTTTTTGATGGTGCCAACAACAGTGGTAGCCAACTCGGGCGCTGACGTACCGATGGCAACAATGGTAAGCCCAACCACCGACTCTGAAATGCCCAGAGACAACGCAATGTTTACCGCACCGGCTACTAACAAATGAGCACCAAGTACCGACAAGCCAATCCCCGTTACCAGCATGATCAAAAACATTAAGCGTGGTGTGCTTTTTTGCACATGTAACGCCTGCTTGCCAAAATCGGCTGCAAACTCTTTTTTAACGGCAGCCGTTTCCTTGCGGCTGATCTGGATTAGTTTAATAAGATAGGCAACGGCACCGAGCAACAAGATTGCGCCTTCGCGCCGGCTGAGCACACCGTCGGCTGCCATTACCACTAAAGCAACCGCCGAAACGATCATTACCGGAACATCGAGCCTGATGCTCATAAGTTGCAACGGTAAGGGCTTGATGGCCGCACTCAACCCGAGTATCAGCAAAATATTTACAATATTGGTTCCGGCAATGTTACCCACGGCAAGTGTGCCAAAACCATCGGTTACTGCTGTGATGCCAATGGCCAGTTCAGGCATGCTGGTGCCCACAGAAACAATGGTAAGGCCGATGATGATGGGATTGATGCCGAGCATTGCCGCAAACCTTGTGGCACCCCGCAACACCAACTCGGCGCCCAGCAAAATAATCACCAGGCCACCAAAAAAGCTTATTGCCGGATGTAAGTCCATAGGCGGTTTTTTTGAGGGTGATGGCAAATTGGCTATTGTGCAATCATAGCGTAAAGGAATGTTTGCAAACGCCTGAATAGACAGGTGCTATTACTTTAAAGATAAGCAGCAGGAAGTAGTTAAAACCTGATGAAAATCGGGAACGGTACAGTGAAAGCCATAGTGCAATGGCCTTTTTTTTAGAAAACTTGGCGCAGGCTCTTTCAACTAAAATTGCGTTTACAAACCATTCGCCAAGGACTAGACGTTATGTGGTACCGCAAGTGATCATCTAGATAAAATGACTTCGTTTTGTGAAACATAAAAAAAGCACCGGTAAAAACCAGTGCTCCTTTTTATGCGATCATCGTAGCTTTTTCTGCTTCCCATTTGGCCCGACCATAACCGGCAATTACATGTCGGTCGCTGTGGTACGAAGAACGCACCAACGGGCCACTCTCCACGTAATCAAGACCAATACTGTAACCAAACTCGCGGTACTCGGCAAACTCCGCTGGCGGCACAAAACGATGTACCGGCAGATGCCTTTTTGTAGGCTGCAGGTATTGGCCGATCGTTACCACATCGCAACCGGCCTGGTGCAGGTCGCGCAGGGTTTGAAACACTTCTTCCCGCTCCTCGCCCAATCCCAGCATGATGCCGCTTTTGGTACGCATGCCACCGGCTTTGAGCGTTGAAATTACATCCATGCTGCGCCAGTATTTTGCCTGGATGCGCACCTGGCGGGTAAGCCTTTCTACCGTTTCAATATTGTGCGATACCACTTCCGGCGCCGCATCGATCACCTGTTGAATGTCTTCCTTTTTTCCCTTAAAATCGGGGATTAGGGTTTCCAATGTTGTATTGGGATTGAGCGCCTTGACAGCCTTGATGGTGTTGTGCCAAATGGAAGCGCCACCATCTTTCAGTTCATCGCGGTCAACGGAGGTGATCACGGCATGTTTCACCTTCATCAGGTAAATGGCTTCAGCCACGCGTTGTGGCTCGTCGAAATCTACAGGCTCGGGCCGGCCAGTGGCCACAGCGCAAAAGCCGCAACTGCGGGTGCACACATTACCCAAAATCATAAATGTGGCGGTGCCTTCCCCCCAGCATTCGCCCATGTTTGGGCAGTTGCCGCTTTCGCAAATGGTGTGCAGCTTATGCTGGTCCACAAGCCCGCGGACATTTTTATAGCTTTCGCCGATGGGCAGCTTTACCCGCAGCCAATCGGGCTTTTTTATTTTCGATTCCTGCGGCTGTGCCGCCACTACCGGAAGTTCAATCATGTTCTTTTCATTTAACGGCCGAATAAAGTGTTGCTTGCAAACCACTTGATCCTAACAAATGCACTGAAACAATTGATCACAAATGCAACCACTTTATCCGCCGGGATGCCTGCAAAGTTACAATTCGTAACCTTTCCAAAAACTTCGGTTTCCGGCCTAAATGTTAAGCTTCGGTGCATAAAAAAAGGACCGGTCTGGTCCTCTAAATTTTTTCGTTTATTATGGGCTACTTACGGTTACCAAATACCATCGCCACATGCACCTGTAAAAAAGTGCGGCGCGGTTCTACGGCGATCATTTGTTCAATTTCCTTGGCATAACCTTCGGCTGAAAAGCCGATCTCCAGCGCCGAAATAGATTCGTTATAGGACCCAAAATCAAAACGTAAACTGGCTTTTGCAAAAAGGCCCGGACGCAGCTTTACTTCGCTCCAGCCTTTGGTAAACCCAGCCGAACCCAGAATGCTGTTTGATAAAAACAATGCACTGTCCTGCGGCGTGTACTTGATTTCGCGGTCGGCACCCTGGTCGTTTACCTGCAGGTAATAAGGTTTCAGCAGCCCCATCGAAAGGCCGCCCATGGCAGTGCCGATGACCGCAACACCGTTTTTATTTCCTTTTTGTCCAAAAATATACTGGCGACCATAACCCAGTTTTGCCTGGTAAAAATTGTTCATTTTACCATACTTAAACGAGTTGCCCAGCAAAAAGCCCTGTGCGCTGGACGACCGCTCTTCTTTTGGGTGCATGACCTCGGTAAACTCGAAGCCATAAATATTAGCCCAGCGTGGCGAGGTCATTTTGCCCCGCTCGTAAAAAAAGCCGTAACCATTGCTGCGCAGCTGCAGGCCAAACGCATTGTGTTTGTTGTATGAAAGCACGCCTTCTTCTTCCTGCCGGATCATGGCGTTGGTGCGCTGGCGTTTTTCTTCTTTGCGGGTCTGGCGGTCTTCGCGCCGGCCGCCGCGGTCCTGTGCCATCAGCACGGTAGTGCTGCACAGAAGTATTGCGATTGCTAAAAATTGCTTCACTGAAAACATGTTGGTAGTTAAACGTAAATTTAGGCGAAAAATTATGACCTCTGTTGTAGTTTATGTAGGCGGTCTCCGTACTACCTGCACGCATCTTCAGTCGCATTCTTCTATTGAAACCGATGCCCCAACCGACAACCATGGCAAGGGCGAACGCTTTTCGCCAACCGACCTGATGGCTACTTCGCTGGCTACTTGCATGCTCACTGTTATGGGTATCAAAGCACGGACCATGGACATTGAACTGGACGGCACCAAAACCGAAGTGGAAAAAATAATGAAGGCCGAACCCCGCCGTGTGGGCGGCATCAACATAATGTTCCACATACCTGAAAGCCTGCAACAAATCGGCGACAAAGAAAAAACCATTCTGAAAAATACAGCCCACACCTGCCCTGTTGCCCAAAGCATCCACCCGGATATTGAAGTGAATGTGAATTGGGGCGCATGGAGCTAAGGTTTAAATAACCTTTTTTCAAAGACGCATTTTCAACCAAAAGAATCGCACTATTTCAAATACTTTTTGCAGCGTTGGCCCTTTAAGCATTTTGGATAAAACAACGCAAAAGGCAAAGAGTTTAGCGTTGAACCAAATAACAGAGCCGGCAAATAGGTTTGCCGGCTCTGTTATTTTATTTAAGCGTGATCGTTTTGAAGATTTACTGGAAAAAGAAAAATGTCGGGCTACAAATTAATAGTGCATTATAATGCTGCTTTATTATGCCGTTAGTCTGAAAGTTATATAAACGACAGCCCGCTTCGTTGCGGTTCCGAATCCCTGCGCAAAATAGCATTGCCCACAGCACACTCCAGGCAGCGGCGGTTGTTACAGTAATTGTTCTTTAACTCAATGAGTGCCTGCGATGCTGCTGCATGTTCGGCCTTAACGGCGAGTCTTGCAAAACCGGATATGATCGCATTTTTTTCGGGCGGTAGTGCTGCCAGTAGCTCAACTGCCCTTCCGGTATAATGATCTTGCTTGTGGTGCAAACCAAATGCAAACAACGCAGGGGCCACTACGTTGATGATTAAATGATGCAACATATCCTGCCCAATTTTTTTGGGCAGGTATCCTGTTTGTTCATCAAAACGATAATGATAATGCCAGTAATCGTTGGCTGTGGCATGCAACATTTCTTGTATGTCGGCAACTGCTTTTGCTTCAATAATTCGGGAGAACAGATGGCTGGAACGATGCAGCAATGCTGCCAATTGCGCCAGCCGGATGGTGGGAAAATTAGGTGGGCGCATCCGCAAAAAATACACGGGCATATTGATCGGTTGCAGGTTGTATTTTGCTTTTAAAAACTGGTATTCGCGCCAAAGCAACTGTGCATAATCGTCCTGCCATTTCGGGCCCAGCAGGTTGGCGCTGCCCAGGAGCATGGCCTCTAATTGATGAATGCTGGACTTGTGTTTGGCCAACAGTTTTACCGGCACCGACCGGGCAATGGCTTCGAATGCATCAGCATTAGTAGCGGCACCAAAACTGCGGGCCAGCATTTGCCAAAAAGCTTCTTCCCAACTGCCATTGTTCCGGTCGCGCAGCATGAGTAACTGTGTGGCTTTGCGCTGCAGGCGTTCGGCCAGTAATCGGTCGAGCCAAGCCTGCATGGTGAGCGGCGGCACTGTTGCAATAGCATTGCCGCAGGGAATAAAATCAGCACACTGCATCAGGGCTTCGTAGCGTTGGTAAAGCATTGAATGAATGCGTGACTGCAATTCGAGTACCGGAATCTCCGGGTTGGACAGGCCATCATGCTCGTAAACCACATGCAGCACAACGTTGTTGTAATTGGCATCGCCGCTATGCCCGTGCCGGTCCCAGTCGGAGGTTTTGAGGTGCAGTTCAACAGAGCCGGCAAGTTTTGTTGCGCCTATACGAACCCGGGCCTGCAGAAAGTCGGGGCCCTGTTCGGTATTATGTTGGCCGGGAAAAATAATGTCGATCGGATCGTTGGAAGTGGTGCGCAGTGCGGCGCGATTGAAATACTGGAACTTCCAGATGAATTGCAGCAGTTTTTCGGTCATACCCTGGCGTTTTGGTTTCGGGCTGCCGGCAACGTTAGTGCTTCCGTTGTTGCTGTTTGACAACCGCACTGGTAAAATACAAAACGCTTTTGGAGATTTGAAATGTTATGGCAAAGATTGTTGAACGAAAAAGTGATTAACCGTAGTTAAGCTTAAACTTTAAGAAGAGCTATTTTAAAGTTGTGTCGATCCCGGATCAGCAGTGTTGCTTTTTTATGTGATGATCAATTATTGGTAAAACGAAGTCCGAAACCCTGCTCGAGCAAATAGCAGTGCACCAGTAGAAAAAGCCGATCAGTATTACCGGACGTTCAAGTGAGTGACACAACAGGCGACGAACAATGCAGTGCTGCCGGTTCACAAAAAATACTATGGTAGCAAACCCTGCTGCTGTAACAGTTGCACGACCCTGCTCACGGGCAGTCCCATTACGTTGTAAAAATCGCCCTGCACCGATTTGATGCCCACCACGCCAATCCACTCCTGAATGGCATAAGCACCAGCTTTGTCATAGGGCTGGTATTTGTCTACATAAAATTGAAGTTGCTCATTTGTCAATTGGTGAAACACAACTTCAGTTGTATCGGCAAAACAAAAAGTGTTGTCCGCATGCAACAGGCATACACCGGTAATTACACGGTGGGTTTGCCCGCTTAGCCGCGATAGGATATCCACTGCATCTTGGCGGTCACGCGGTTTGCCGATGATCTCGTTGCCCAATACCACGATGGTATCTGCCGCAATAATGGGCCGCTCCGCTCCTGCGTTTGCCTGCACCGCCAATGCTTTTTCCCGGGCTATGTGCACAGCCACTTCTGATTCGCTCAAATGATCGGGAAAAGTTTCATCGGTATTGGCCACGACGATGTCGAAAGGAACTTCAGCCCATTCGAGCAATTGTTTGCGGCGCGGCGATGCCGAAGCCAGTATGATGGGTGCCATAGATTAAAAATAAATTCGGAAAAAAATCATGGTTAAGATGCCGGTGAACATCACCCATTTGGCGAGGCTGCTCAACTGGTGGTATTCGGCGGCAGAATGGACGGTAAACAACTGGCGAAATAATTTGAACAAGGGATAGATGACGAGCACCACACAAAAAGCAACGGCTGCATACCAGCCAAATTGCAGGATGTACAGTTGCAACACAATCAATGCCGCAATAAGTACCACGGACCAAACCGCGACATACACTTTTGTAGCCCTTGTGCCTGCAACAATGGGCAAGGTGCGGCATCCGTAACGCTCATCGCCAATCATATCTTCCATATCTTTCACCGCTTCGCGAATGAGTGAAATGATGAATGCAAAACCGCCGTATAAAAACGATACACGGAAGAATTTGGAAATTGTTTCGTCGCTATTGAATGCGGCGGAGAACGGAACTTTTAGAAAAAATAGAATTAAAACTGTCCATGCAGTAAGCACTGATATAACAATGTTGCCCACTAACAATTTACGCTTGAGCGTGGTGGAGTAAAACCAGAGCAGCAACACGCATGCAACGTTTGCCAGCACCAGGTACCATTTGTCGAAACGCGTGGCCAGCATGGTACAAAAGACACCGGCAACACTCAGGAACAGGTGCCAGAAAATAGCCCACCTGCGGTTGATGCCCGTATTGAGCACGTTTTTATCAGGCTTGTTGATGCGGTCGATATTGAGATCGAAATAGTCGTTGATGATGTAGCCGGCTGCCGCAATAAATACCGATGCCACCACCAGCAATGCAAGCTGCACCCAATCGGCGGTTTGGAACAGCGGCACATACACCGAAACATAAAACAGTACCTGCGTAAGAATGATGAACAGGAGATTAGGCCAGCGGATCAACCGTAAAAATGCAGGAACCAACCTCATGCAGGCGTTTTAACGTGAAGTTACACTGGTATCGAAGATCCAATGGTTATTTAGCTTGAGTACTTTCTCGATCACATCCCGCACGCAACCATATCCGCCGCGTACCGGCGAGATGTATTTGGCGGCAGCCTTCGCTTCGCTCACGGCATCGGCCGGGCAGGCCGATGCGCCAACCAGTTGCAGGAGGGCCACATCGGGCAGGTCGTCGCCCATGAATAAAACTTCCTCCCAATGCAGTCGGTTCTGCTCCAGGTAATTTTCCAAAAAATCCTTTTTATCGTGGATGCGCAGGTGCACTTCGTGTACTCCCAGCTTTTCAAACCGGCCCACTACCGGCTCGGAGTAACCGCCGGAAAGAATCACCACGCGGTAACCCCATTTCAGCGCCATCTGCAACGCTAGTCCATCTTTTACATGCATCTGCCGCGCCTGCAACCCATTTTCCAACAGGAGCACTGTACCATCGGTGAGCACGCCATCGATGTCGAACACAAATGTGGTGACCTTTTGAAAATGGGTAAGTACGTTCATGGAGGGGAATGATGAATTAGGAATTATGAGTTAGGGATGGTGAATGGTGAATGGGCAACATAAGTGTCAACTATCTTCAGTATTCATTCATAATTCATCATCCATAACTCATAGTTCAAAAACGCTTATTTCTGGTTGTCGCGCCACTCATACACCCAGGCGCTTTGGATCATTTCCAGGTGCCCTTCATTACTTTCTTCGCGGGTGCCTGTAAAGTTGGGCAGCGTTAGTACCCATTCCAGCAGGTCGGTAAAACGGATGCGGTAAATTTTGCTTTCCGAAAAATCATCGCCGAACTTCTCATAGAGCTTCAGAGCAATGTCTTCATAATCGTTCCAATGTATGGGCGGTTCAAAATGAGCCATGGTAGTAATGTGCTGATTTGGGAATTTGAAAATTTGAAAATGATAAAGCAATGCTATTTAAAAAAGCTCTATACCATGCTCAAGCACTTGCTGCCTCTCTATTTTCAAATTTTCAAATTCTGTAATTTTCAAATTGTATTTATTCTCCCAAAAACTGGGTTTGATCAGGAAGGGTTACTTCAATGTTGCCGCTGTCTTCGAGCAGTACGCACTGGCAGCCCAGGCGTGAATTGAGGCGCGGGTTCACTGCACGGTCGATAAAGTCCTCTTCACGATCGGTCAGTTCCTCCACAAAATCTTCGCCCTGCTGCACGTACAGGTGGCAGGTGCTGCAGGCGCAAACACCGCCGCAGTTGTGGTGCAGCTCGATGTCGTTTTTCAGGCACACTTCCAACAGGCTCTGTCCGGGCTCAACATTTTCAAGGGTTACCGTCTCGAGGCCCTTTTGTTCAAAATTGATCTTAATCGTGTACATCAGGAGTTGTTTCGGCCGCAAAAGTATTGCAAAGCATCCGTTTTTATCAGGCCGGGTTTTGAATACTGTGGGTAAAAAGCTGGTAAAAGGCGGCTAGGTGCGGATGCGCCTGCAATAATTGCTGGTGCTTTTCCAATGTATTTTCGTCGTTGCGGATGGCCGGGCCGGTTTGCGCAGCCCGCGGCGACAACTCCCCTACCCGCTCTGCTGTTTCCAGAATCAGCGGTTGCAGCATGGAAAAATCCAATCCTTCTTTAATACAATACGATTCAGTAAGGGCATACAAGTGGTTCACGAAATTATTGCAAAACACGGCTGCCACATGCAGTTTCAGGCGTTGTTCATCGGACGCAACAGCCACTTTGTTCGAAATGGTGTAGGCCAGCGCTTCCAGTTGCCGCAGCGTTGCGTCATCACTGGCGTCGATGATGATGGGAATATCGGGGAAACCGGCCGCTTCCTTTTTCAAAGTTTGCAGCGGGTAAAAAACACCATAGTGTGCCGCTTCGTTCAGCACATCTTTGGAAACCGAGGCGGCAGAGTGCACCACCGTGCCATTGGGTAGGCTCAGTTCGTTGAGCACGTCGGCTATCGCAATGTCCGAAACGGCCAATAAGTATAGGTCGGCATCCCTGGTAACCACGCTCCAATAATTGGTGCTTTCAGTATCCAGTTCATACGCCAGTTCAGAAGCGGCATGCGCATCCCGCCCGAAAATTTGCAGGATCTGATGCCCCGCGTTTTTAAAACAACGGCCCAGTACCGATGCCGTATTGCCCGTTCCAATAATCACAATATTCATAATGCCGATTATTAAAATTCGCTGTCGTTATGGTTGACAAACCAAACACAAGATAAGCCAAGCATCTTTTTTGGCTAACGCCTTAACAGCGAAATGTCGCCATTTCCGCCTGCCGCTTATAACTTCGCAGATCTTTTCAATACATATGCGTTTTTCCCAAAAACTGGTATTGCAGCTGGTGCGCACAAAATTTACCGTCTGGAGCACGTTTTCCAAAAAGAAGGCAGCGCGGAAGGCATTTGAACTTTTTTGCACTCCACAGCACCGCAATAAAAAAGAGTTGCCCCGCATTTTTAACGAGGCGGAGGTGATTCGTTTTACATTTCAAAAACACAATATCCAAGGGTATCGCTGGCAAAAAGGCGGCACTCGGAGAGTGTTGATCCTGCATGGGTTTGAAAGCAGCGTGGTTAATTTCGACCGCTATGTGCGGCCGCTGTTGCGCAAAGGCTACGAAGTGCTGGCGTTTGATGCACCCGGCCATGGCCGCAGCACGGGCCGCCAGATCAATGTGCAGGTGTATAAAGAGTTCATCATGCACCTGTATCAAACCTACGGTCCCATTCAATCGTTCATGGCGCATTCGCTGGGCGGCTTGTCGTTGAGCATGGCGCTGGAAGAGTTGCCGCATGACGAGGACACCCGCGTGGCGCTGATAGCGCCGGCCACGGAAACCACAACGGCCATTGATTCTTATTTCCGTTTTTTAAAACTGGAAGATGATGTACGGGTCGAGTTCGATGCGCTGATCAAAAAAATAAGCGGACACGATCCCGAATGGTTTTCGGTGGCGCGGGTAATGCCGCATTTAAAAGCACAGGTGCTTTGGGCCCACGACCGCGACGATCACATGACTCCGATATCTGATGTGGAGCCGGTGATGAGACAAGGTTATGCGCATGTGCAGTTTATGATGACCGAGGGATTGGGGCATCGCCGCATTTACCGCGACAACAATGTTACGAAGGCGGTTGTTGCATTTTTGTAAGTAAATGCTTTATCGAATTTTATTAAAGCCGTTTTTATAAACTTCAATCGCTGATGGATACAAGCGCACCTGCAAATGAGCAAACACCAATGACCTACCTGGCGTTGGGCGATTCCTATACAATCGGAGAAGCGGTGCATTTAAGTGAAGCGTTTCCGAGCCAATTAGTGCAATTGTTGCGGCAGCAGGGCTGGGCCGTTGCGGCGCCGGAAATTGTAGCTACTACCGGCTGGACTACTGATGAACTAATGGCGGCAATCCAGGCGCATCACTTATTACCACGCTATGATCTGGTGACGCTGCTCATTGGTGTAAACAACCAATACCGCGGCTGGCCACTGGCAAATTATAAAACTGACTTTGCCGAACTGTTGCAGCAAGCCATTCAATTTGCCGGGGGCAATAAAGACGCGGTGGTTGTATTGTCCATTCCCGATTGGGGCGCTACGCCTTTTGCGAAAGACCAAAACCGGGAACAAATTGCACAGGAGATTGACTTATTTAACAATGCAGCTAATGAAATCTGTGATCATCAAGAGATCGTGTTTGTTGATATTACGGTGGGCTCTCGGGCGGCGTTAAATGATTCCACATTAGTTGCAGCAGATGGATTGCATCCGTCGGGAAGGGAATATAAAAAATGGGCAGAGGCGGTTGCGCAAGTTTATTTAGAATCTCCGTTGCGGGAGAAATATAAATGATACTAAGTGTAGTGATTTAGAAAATGCGGTATCCAAGTCTGATAGTGAAGGATAAATGCATGCTGGAACTCGGGCCTTCCTTAGTGTCAACTCCGGTCCAGCCAAAAAGATCGTTGATTTCTTCAATTACTGGAAGGAACGACTGCCGCGACGAAGGTTTAATATTACTGTGCTTATATCGTCGCTGGCGATAGCCTAGGCCGCCATAAGTTTCGAATAAGAACTTTTTGCGTTTATCTAAAAAAATCTCATACCCGCCTTTTACGCTAAAGCCCTTTATTGTGCGTGCTACCGACACAGTATCGTAGTACAACTCCTGATTTGAGTTTGGAAACAACATTTTGCCATTGAACAACTGGTAATTTTGCTCCATCCAAAATCCTTCAATGGCAATGAAAAATGCGCTTTGTTTCTTTTTATTATTTGAATTGGCTGTGTAATAACGAAGCTCGGTACGAATACGATTGGTTGTTAAGCCGTTCTTTTGATTAGCCCTATCCCAATTAAACGGGTTAAAATGAAATCCATATTCGGCATGTACACCAAATCGATCATTGACTATAAAACCCACCCCAGGTTGCAATGTTGGGGAATTAGCTTCGAACAGCGCTAATGGTGCCCATTTAGCCCACAGTGAAAACACCGGCGGTTTTTCATTTTGCGCAGTGGCGCAAAAACAACCGAGCAACAAAAACGTTAGTGCAAGAATATGTTTCATTGCAGTTTTAAGTGGCTAAAATGAAGAAGTACAAAGAGCAGAACTATAGTTAAATTAAGACCATTCATCCCCATTTGCAAGCTCCGCCAAAAAACGCCAAAAAGAAAAATTCCGTTACTTATCCTATAATTGCATTATTCGCATGGCGAATATTTAATAAAGAAAGGACTGATATGCCCAAGAATTTGCTGATAGTGGAATCGCCTGCCAAGGCCAAAACAATTGAGAAAATACTGGGCAGCGATTTTGAGGTGAAGAGCTGCTATGGTCACATTCGCGACCTCGAAAAAGATGATATGGGTATTGATATTAAAAATCAATACCGGCCCCGCTATATTGTTCCGGAAGAAAAAAGAAAAGTGGTTGCCGACCTGAAAAGCCTCGCCAAGAAAAGCGGCGAAGTTTGGCTGGCAACGGATGAGGACCGCGAAGGTGAAGCCATCAGTTGGCACCTGTGCGAAGTGCTTGGTCTGGACCCCGAACGTACCAAGCGCATCGTGTTTCACGAGATCACCAAGCCGGCTATTAAGCGTGCAGTGGAGCAGCCCCGCACCGTAAATATGAACCTGGTAAATGCGCAGCAGGCACGCCGTGTGCTCGACCGCATTGTGGGCTTCGAACTCAGCCCCGTGCTCTGGCGCAAAATGAGCATGAAAAACAACCTCAGTGCAGGCAGGGTGCAAAGTGTGGCGGTACGGTTGGTGGCGGAACGCGAACGGGAGATCAATGCATTTAACGTGCAAAGTGCGTTCCGTATCGAAGCAATTTTCACCGCGCCGGATACTGCAGGTCGTAATATTTCTTTTAAAGCTGAAGGCGCCCGTTTTGATGAAGTGCAAGGTGCCGAAGCATTTTTAAATAGTTGCAAGGGTGCCGATTACACCGTAAAAGATATCCAGGTAAAACCAACGCGCCGCTCCCCGGCTGCGCCGTTTACTACTTCTACACTGCAACAGGAAGCCAGCCGCAAACTGGGTTATAGCGTGAGCCGCACGATGCAGCTGGCGCAAAAGCTGTATGAGAACGGTCACATTACTTACATGCGTACAGACAGTGTAAACCTGAGCGAAACGGCAATGGACGACATCCAAAAAAACATTAAGGGTTCGTTTGGCGACCGCTATTACAAAGCCCGCAAATACAAGAATAAAAACGAGTCGGCGCAGGAAGCACACGAAGCCATCCGCCCTACTTATATGAGCCACACTTCGGTGGATGATCCCGAGCTGCGCCGCTTGTATGAGTTGATTTGGAAGCGTACCATGGCGTCGCAAATGGCCGATGCGGAGTTGGAAAAAACCATCGCGAAAATTGGCATTTCCACTAATAAAAACGAACTCACTGCAACCGGTGAAGTAATGAAGTTTGAAGGCTTCATTAAAGTGTACCGGGAGGATAAAGACGATGAAGATATTGTGGATGGTGAAGAAGGTGCCGAAGGCGTGTTGCCGCCATTGCGCACCGGCCAGAACCTCCCGCTTACCGAGATGAAAGCCATTGAGCGGTTCAGCCGTCCGCTGCCCCGCTACACGGAAGCATCGTTGGTGAAAAAGCTGGAAGAACTGGGCATTGGCCGCCCTTCTACTTATGCGCCTACCATTTCTACCATCCTTAAAAGAGGCTATGTAGAAAAACGCGACAAAGAAGGTGTGCAGCGCAAGTACCGGGTGCTTACACTGGCAAAAGACAACCTTACACAAAAGACTGAAACCGAAAATACCGGTGCGGAAAAATCAAAGCTATTCCCCACCGACCTGGGCCTTGTGGTGACCGATTTCCTCAAACAATATTTTGATGAAATCATGGACTATGGTTTCACGGCCCGCATCGAAAATGAGTTTGACGAAGTGGCCGGTGGCCGTATGCGTTGGGACCGCATGATCGACGAATTTTACAACCCTTTTAAAAAGGATGTAGAAAAAACAATCGAAACTGCTGAACGCATCAAAGGCGAACGTGTTTTAGGCAATGATCCGCAATCGGGTAAACCCGTGGTGGCCCGTATGGGACGCTATGGCCCTATGGTGCAGATCGGCTCCACCGACAGCGAAGAAAAGCCGCGCTTTGCACGGTTGAAACAACAGCAAAGTATTGAAACCATCAACCTTGATGAGGCGCTTGACTTATTTAAACTGCCCTTGTCGCTGGGCAATTACGAAGGGCAGGAAGTGGCAGTAAATGCCGGTCGTTTCGGGCCTTATGTAAAATTTGGAGAGCAATTTATTTCATTGCCAAAAGGCAAAGATCCACTGGATGTGACCATTGAAGAAGCCATTGCTCTGATTGCAGAAAAGCAACAGGCCGATGCGCCAATTGCTCATTACGAAGGCCAGCCGGTAACCAAAGGCAAGGGCCGCTTTGGACCATTCATCAAGTGGAATGATCTTTTTATAAATGTTCCCAGGGCGTACAATTTCGATAACCTGTCGCAGCGCGACGTGGACGAATTGATCGAGAAAAAAGTGGACAAAGAAGCCAACCGTTATATAAAACAATGGGCGGCTGAAAAGATTTCGATTGAAAATGGCCGTTGGGGACCGTTCATTCGTTTTGGCAAAAAAATGCTGAAACTGGATCGCAAAGCCAACGGTGAAAAATATACCGCCGAAGACCTGGCCGATGTAGAATTGGACGCCATCAAAAAAATGATTGAAGCGCAGGTGCCGGGTGCTTTTGCAAAGGCCGCTGCTAAAAAAACGGCATCGAAATCAGCGGCACCAAAAGCAAAAACGGTCGCGACGAAAACAGCTGCAAAAAAAGCGGCCACCAAAAAGAAATAAACAGGAGCGTGTTGCTTGATGGAAGAGAACAATGAAATATCGGCCCTGCTGCACCTGATCGAAGACCCCGACCACGAAGTGTTTGATGCCGTTTCGGAGCGTATCGTGGAATATGGCAAACCCATTATTCCCAACCTCGAAAACCTGTGGGAGAATACGCCGGATGAAGAAGTGCAGAACCGCATTGAAATGATCATCCACCGGCTGCATTACACCGACCTGACGGAAGATTTCCGGCAGTGGAGCCTTTCCGGTCATTATGACTTAATGTTAGGCTCGTTGCTTGCTGCGAAATTTCAATACCCCGATTTAACTACCGCATCAGCCCTGCTCGAAGTGGAAAAGATTCGCCGCAACATCTGGCTGGAGTTAAACAATTACCTCACACCGCTGGAGCAGGTCAGGATTGTAACAGGTATTTTGTATGGATATTACGGGCTAAAAGGTTCGGAAACATCGGCGGCGCACCTCAATGATTTTCTTATTCCAAAAGTGCTGGAAAGCAAAAAGGGAAATCAATTGAGCAACGGCGTGCTCTATCTTATTTTATGCGAGATGCTCGACATTCCTGTGCGGGCCATCGGCATACCCAAGCAATTTGTGTTGGCTTATTTCCGGCCCGGCTATGGGCAGGAATCGGAGGACGCACAACGCATCGAATTTTTTATAGAACCCGCGTCGGGACAGGTTTTTTCGCAAAAAGATATCGAGAGTTATTTTAAAAGGATTGGGGTTCCATCCACGCCGGCGTATTTCAAACCACTGTCCAACAAAAGGGTGATTCAACACTTGCTGGAAGAAATGGCGCAGTGCTTTAACGAACCTAAAAATGAGTACAAACGCGATGAACTCATGAAGTTGGCTGCGATGTTGGATTAGCAGGGATTTGTATCGAAAAATTTCCGCAAAATTGATTCTCGGCGCTGACAAATAACAAACTCTCTATGTCCACGATCACTTGGGATGATTTTGAAAAACTGGATATCCGCGTGGGTACCATCACCGAAGCGGCTCCGTTTCCAAAAGCAAGAAAAACGGCGTATCAATTGGTAATCGATTTTGGCGCAACGTTGGGTCTAAAGCGGTCATCGGCGCAAATTACCCACCATTACACCACCGACGAATTGATCGGCAAGCAAGTAGTGGCGGTGGTAAATTTTCCACCCAAACAAATTGCTAACTTCATTTCGGAATGCTTGGTGCTGGGCGTGTATGACGATGAGGGAGATGTAGTTTTGTTGCACCCGGGCAAAACGGTAACCAACGGACAAAAAATCGGTTAATGTCAACCTACACAAAAATTATTGCTTCGCCATTGGGTCCACTCCGGTTAGGCTGCACCGATAGTGCCATCACCGAAGTCGTTTTTCTAAATGAGCAAACCGAAGTGGAAAATAATCCCAGCCAAAATCATCCGCTGCTCGAGCAATGTGCAATGCAACTCCAAGATTATTTTTCCGGTAAAACGCTGACGTTTGATTTACCGTTAGCACAAACTGGCACCGCATTTCAACAAAAAGTATGGGACCTGCTCCTGCAAATCCCATTTGGAAAAACACTTTCTTATCAAACACTTTCCAAGCAATACGGCAATGTAAAAGCGATCCGTGCCGTAGCCGCGGCGAATGGCAAAAACAACATCGCCATCATTGTGCCGTGCCACCGCGTTATTGGGTCTAATCAAAGCCTTACCGGCTATGCAGGCGGGCTGATGCGCAAACAATGGCTGCTGGCCCACGAACAAAAATTTGCGTTGGGCGTGCAACAGTTGTTTTAATCGCCGGCGTTTTATTTCAACTCTTCGCTGGTGAATGCAAGGGGCAACAAACGGCTGGCGCTGTCAATAACATACACCGGGCCTTCCATGCCGCCCAAAATCAATTGCACCTGGTGCCCTACCCTGCTTTCAAACTCCTGCAGGCTCTGGCGGCAAATGCCACATGGCGAAATGGGATGGTCGCTTTTTTGGCTGTCGCTTTTGTAAGAAATGGCCATTGTTTCAATGGGTATTTTCGGGAAAACCGAAGAGGCAGCAGCGAGCAAAACACGCTCCGCACAAAGGCCGACGGGGAAAGATGCGTTCTCCTGGTTGGAACCCGCCACCAATTCTCCGTTCACTAATTTGGCAACAGCACCCACCTGGAAGTTGGAATAAGGTGCATATGCTTGTCCTGTAACATCACGAGCCTCCTGCAACAACCATTGTTGTTCCTGCGGCAGCTCGTCGATGCTGTTGTACACTTTGTATTTAAATTCAAAGATTGCTTCTTTCATATGTAGGGTGACAAAAATGCCCCTGTTTTGGCAGAGGCATTAGCATAAAGTTAAACTATTTAACGATGCGGAACAGGCGGTTCCAACGCGGTCCTCCCTCCCAACTAAACCAGATCATCCACGCTTTGCCAACGATATGATTTTCTGGAACAAAACCCCAGAAACGGGAGTCCTGGGAACCATGACGGTTGTCGCCCATCATCCAGTAATAATTCATTTTAAAAGTGTAGCGGTCCACCTGTGCGCCGTTCAGGAAAAACTTGCCGTCTTTCATGTAAAAGTCATTTTGCTCATACACCCGGATCACCCGCTCGTAAATCGAATAGAGTCTTGTGTCGAGCACCATGGTGCCGCCTTTTTTAGGCACCCAGATCGGGCCGTAGTTATCAACGGTCCAACCATTTTCTACCACGTAATTATTAAATGACGGGCTGTAAAATGCGGTGTCCTCCAGTTGCGGCTCCATCATCTTTACCAGCTGGCTGCCTTTTAATTTATTCACTGCTTCAGCTGTCAAAGCCATCAGGTAAGTGTTGTTGCCACCTGGCTGAAACTGGTCGGGGTTGGTGATGTCAATGTTGTATTCTTCTTTCATCACCGTTTCATCCAGCTGTTGCCCGTTTGTTTGTACAATGTAGGGCATCACTGATTGCGGCGGCGGGTTTTGCAGCGCACTGTTGATGTACACATTACCCTTGCGAATTTGCAATGTGTCGCCGGCAACAGCTACACAACGTTTGATGTAGTTATCGGTTTTATCAACCGGGTGAATGGCCAATGGAAATTCATCCGGACTGGCGAACACTGCTTCCCTGCCCCTTGCCTCGTTGCCGCCACCCATCTGCCGGATGATCTCGTAATAAGGCCGGTAGGATTGGTACTCAGGCCGATTGATGACCGTGTCGCCTGCGGGGAAATTAAATACCACCACATCGCCACGTTTCACTGGCGACTGGAACCAGCGGATGTAAGGTAACTTGATCAACCCTGAATAAGACTTGCGATCAGACCCCGGAATATAATTGTGTACAAAAGGAATGGATAGAGGCGTGTTGGGAATGCGCGGACCGTAGCTGAATTTCGATACAAACAAAAAGTCATTCACCAGCAATGTACGCTCCATTGATCCCGAAGGAATGGTATAGGCTTCAAATATAAAAGTGCGGATCAGCGTAGCAGCGACAATGGCAAAGACAGCAGCATCGATCCATTCGCGCCAGCCTGGTTTTACATAGCGCCGCACACCATCCGGCCCGATGTACCGAACCTTGTCGGAGTAACCGAGGTAAGGAAAATAAAATGGCGCAGCCAGCGAAGCCAGTGTATGATCGAGCAAGGAAAAGCGGCCAAACAGTTTTACAAATTCAATAAAAATACCCGGCGTAATAAACCAGCCCACGACGGGAATAAATTGCCAAAACACCCAATGCTTGGGCCTGCGGGCCAGCTCCTGCATTACCCATGTATTATAAAAAGGAATGTATGCTTTCCATGAAGCAACACCCGCTTTCTGGAACATTTTCGCGAGGCCAAACGAAGGAAGGAAAACGAGTAAAAATGAAATCAAATAAACAATCAGTATGTGGGAAAGCGGCATTAGCTTATTTTTAAGGCGCTCAAATGTAACTATATAAACAGGTGGTACCTCGGGTTACTAGCAAAGTTTTTGCTAAAGTAGGCGCCTGATGGCAAACGGCGAAAAAGAACATGCAGCAATTCACAATCAAGGACGTTGAAAACCTGTTGGGCATCAAAGCCCATACATTGCGCATCTGGGAGTTGCGGTACCCGTTTTTTGCGCCCAAGCGCAAGGAAAGCAAACACCGTTTTTACGACAATGAGGACCTGAAAATTTTGCTGCAGGTTGCGTTTTTATACCACCTGGGCTGGAAGATTTCAAGGATAGCTGCGCTGGAACCCGAAGAAAGACTTGCGGCTGTTGGCGCCATCGAACCTAACCGCAATACTTACCCGCATTTTGTGCTGCAACTCGTGGCTTGCTCCATTGATTTTGACGAAGGCGGCTTTTCGGAAATCATCGAACGGCTGTCGGAAGAAATAGGATTTGAACGGACCATTCTGGAAGTGTGCTTTCCATTTTTGCAACGTGTAGGTTTGTTGTGGGTAACCAACCGCATTGTGCCGGCACAGGAACATTTTTCTTCCTACCTCATTCAAAACAAGATCATTTCCGAAATAGAAAAAACGCCGCTACCCAAGCATCCGCCCGAAGTATTGTTGTTTACACCCAAAGGCGAGTTTCACGAAATGCCTCTGCTGTTCCTGCATTATATGCTGCGCAAATGGGGCTGGAGCGTTTTGTTTTTGGGCAAAAACATCACGTTTGATGTGCTGGATTCTTTCAAGGAAAACAAAGACATCAAATACCTGTTTTTACACCTGCTTACCAACCTCACCCAGCTTGATCCTGAGGTGTACCTCGAACAATTGGTGCGGCATTTTCCCGATAAAAAAATCATCGCATCCGGCCGCGCCATCCATGGTTTACAGCGGTCCTTTGTCAAGTTAATCCGGCTACTTTCTGATGATGAGATCAGGCGGTTTATTGAAAGCGGGCCAGCCTCGGCAGAACCGCAATAGGCACGGGTTAGATTAATAAAGTCATCTGTTACCACCTTCCAAGTTGCGGTCATTTTGTAACAGGAGGATTGGGCGGCTACACAAGTTTTGCCCAATTTTTGCGTTAGTCATGCAAACCGCTTTTTATGAAGAAGATGTTGACAGCGCTTTTTTGTTTTGTTTTATTCACCCAATTTTCGGCTACTGCTCAGAGTTATAAATCGGCAGTAGGCGTACGTTTTTCCAATAGCGATGCATTCATTGGCACAGGCATTTCGTTCAAGCATTTTGTAAAAAGCAATACAGCCCTGGAAGCGATCATGGCGTTTGACCCGTTAGCGCTGGGCCTGATGGTGGAGCGGCACTACCCTACCAAGGCCGCCGGCCTCGATTGGTTTGTGGGCGGTGGCGCCTATGTTGGTTTTGAGGGCCGCAATAACCTGGGTTTGCTCGGCATCATTGGCATTGATTATAAAATACCTCAGGTGCCGCTCAACATTGCGCTGGATTGGAAACCCGAATTATACCTCATTGAACGGACCGATTTCGAACCGGCCGCAGTCGGCGTTTCGGTGCGCTTTGCATTTTAGAAAAAAGAGCTCAATAATTATATCCTGTTCTTTACCATCCAATTGCCGCGTGGTGAAGAACAGGATGTTTTTATGTCCGCCCATTTTCATTTCTGCGGCTCTCGTTTTGACCAAATAATTCATATTGTCAAAAACCGCAATAACCGCAAAAAAATTTGCGGGAAAATGCGGATTTAAATGTTATTTAGCAGGACGATTGCACTGCTTATGCTGAAAAAAGAACGGCAAGCCTTTATCATACACCAGGTAGAGCTTCATAATAAGGTATTGTGCACCGACCTGTGCGCTAAAATGCAGGTGTCGGACGACACGGTTCGGCGCGACCTGGTGGAACTTTCTGAAAAAGGCCTGATCATTAAAGTGCATGGTGGTGCGCTGTCGCGGTCGTTTTTTAGCGGGCAAACAACAAGGGAACTCACCTACTCTTTTCAGCAAAAACAAAGCATTGCCAGCAAAGCCGTGTCCCTGATCAGTAACGGAATGTATGTGCTGACCAGTGGCGGAACCACCATTGTAGAAATGGCCCACGCCCTGCCGCAGAACCTGCAGGCGACTTTTATTTCGGGCAGCATTCCGGCGCTGATGGCTTATGCACAGCACCCTTTGTGCGATGTAATTGTGCTGGGCGATAAACTTTCTAAAACATCCAATATCACTGTGGGGCCGGGAGCCATTGCACAAATCGGCAACCTGCATGTCGACCTTTGTTTTTTGGGCATCAATGCCTTTGACCCACAGGTAGGCGTAACCGATAATGACTGGGAAGTGGTGCAACTGAAGAAGGCCATGATTGGTGCTGCACGCAAAACAGTTTGCCTCACCATTTCCGAAAAACTGCATACCGTGCAACCGTTGAAGGTTTGTGCGGCCAATGCCATTCACACACTGATCACTGAACTCGACCCTGACGACAAAATGTTAAAGCCGTTCCGCGACGCCGGGATCCAGGTTTTATAAAACAATAACCCCAAGCCCAAACCACTGTAAACCAAATTTTCTAAAAAGCAAAGCGCAAAATCAACCACATGAGAAAAATCCTAATGCTGTTGGTCCTCCTGATTGGACTGCTACAAACAGCCATTCCTGTGCATGCACAGGAACGAACCATTTCCGGGGTCGTTTCCTCCGGCGTAGACCAGGCACCGCTGGGTGGCGTTACCGTTCGGGTAAAAGGCACCACGCGTAATGCCGTTACCAATGCCACTGGCCAATTTACTATTTCCGCAGCCAAAGGCCAGGTGCTGCAGGTATCGTATGTTGGCTTTCAGCCGCTCGACTTTACCGTGGGCGACGATGACAACATCGGGCTGGTGCTGCAACAGCAGCAGGGCCAACTGGGCGAAGTGGTAGTGGTGGGTTATGGCACACAGAAAAAAGCCAACCTCACCGGCGCTGTTTCTACTGTTGATGTTTCCAAAACAATGGAGTCGCGGCCCATCAATGATCCAACCAAAGCCTTGCAGGGCGTGGTTCCGGGCCTTACCATCACTTACGGAAACGGAGGCCTTACTGCCGGTGCTTCCATCAACATCCGTGGTGTAGGCTCGCCTAACGGTAGCGGACGACCGCTTATTTTGGTGGACAACGTGGAAACCTCCGACCTGTCGGTGATCAACCCGAATGACATTGAAAGCATTTCGGTATTGAAAGACGCTGCTTCCACCTCTATTTACGGTGCCCGCGCCGCATTTGGCGTGGTGCTGGTAAAAACAAAATCGGGCAAGCGCAACCAAAAAGCTACTGTTACTTACTCCAACAACTTTGCGTGGAGCAAACCAACGGTACTCCCCGATTTTTCAGATCCGGAGCTGGAGCTGGATGCACTGCACGGCGCTTCGCAACGCAGCGGCATCACCACACCAGAAATTTTTGGCATGCAGCTAACCCGTTTGCGTGAAGGCATTGCCAACTGGAAACGCAATTATGCAGGCAAACGCAGCGGCAGCGAAATGATAGAAGGCGAAGATTTTAAAATGGAATCCGACGGCCGCATGTATTTCTATCGTGTGTGGGATCCAAAAGAAGAAATGCTGAAAGATTACACCCAACAGCAACAACATAACATACGCTTGCAAGGCGGTGGTGATAAAGTGGGTTACTACCTTTCGTTTAACTACGCAAACGATGGCGGTATCCTGAAGCTGAACCCGGATAATTTGAAAAAATACAACATCACCGCTTCCATCAATTCAACCGTAAATAAGTGGCTGGATGTGGATGCCCGGATGCTGTACCGCAATTTCAACTACGAGTCGCCATTTGGCTACCAGGACTACTGGTACTATTTCTGGCGCTGGGGTTCTTATTTTCCTTACGGCACCTGGAAAGGAAATTATTTCCGCCATACCCCTGCTTACTTGGCAGAGGCTAACACCAACAGCGTTACCGACAACTACCAACGGGTCGATCTTGGCGCCACCATCAAGCTGCATAAAAACCTGAACATCCGCGCTGATTATACCATCGGCCGCTCCAACACCATCCGCCACGAAGCCGGCGGCCCCGTTTATGCATGGGACTTTTGGAGCCCAGGCGACCCTCGTTTGAACAACATTGCTACCGCTGCTCAAGATCGCGTGGCCTACAACAGCGGCCGCTATGCAGTGAACACACTCAACGCATACGCTACCTACAACAAGAGCTTCAAAGGCGATCACAACCTGAAATTAATGTCGGGTGTGAACTGGGAAGAAAACGAAGGCCTGAATTTTAATGCGCAGCGCCTCAACCCGCTCGACCCAAACAAACCGGAACTGAACCTGGCTACAGGCGAGCAAACCACTACCAGCGGCCACTCGATGGCAGCATATGCCGGTTATTTTGGCCGCGTTAACTACAACTTCAAAGGCAAATACCTGCTGGAGTTGAACGGCCGTTACGATGGTTCGTCGCTGTTCTCGAGGCTCGATCGTTGGGCGTTGTTTACTTCCGCTTCGGCTGGTTACCGCATTAGCGAAGAGAATTTTATGCAGTTCCTCAAACCGGTTGTCAGCGACTGGAAACTGCGGGTATCTTACGGCACAGTGGGCAACCAAGATGTAGGCGGCAGCAATGTGTTTTTACCCCTCATGACCGGTTCGGCTGTGCCCTGGGTTATTGGCAACACAAGGGTTCAGGGCATTTCGGCGCCCCGCTCCGTTGCTTCGTCACTCACATGGGAAAAAGTTCGTACCCTGGATTTTGGTACCGACCTGCGGCTATTTAAAAACAAAGTGGGCGTAACCTTCGACTGGTACGAACGCAACACCGAAGGCATCCAGGCGCCTGTGGCCGTGCCTGCAACATTTGGCACAACCGGGCCACGCATCAACTCGGGCACGCTGCGCAACCGTGGTTGGGAAGTAGCTGTGGATATCAACCACGAAGTAAACCGCGACCTGAACCTGTATGGCATCTTTACACTTGCCGATAACAAAGCGGTGTACACCAAGTGGGACAATCCTTCGATGCTGATCATGCAAAACTACCAAGGCAAAACCTATGGTGAAATCTGGGGTTTTGAAACCGACCGTTATTTTGAATCGGCCGATGACGTAACCAAATCGCCCAGCCAAACTATTTTGCAAAGCGGCAATTTTGTATTCGGTCCTGGCGATGTGAAATACAAAGACCTGAATGGCGATAACGTGATCAATGGCGGTAAAATGAGCCTCTCTGATCCCGGCGACCTGAAAGTGATCGGCAACAACCAACCCCGCTACCAGTACGGCATTCGGCTTGGTGGCACGTTCAAAGGCATTGATGCAGATATTTTTATCCAGGGCGTAGGCAAACGTGATTATTGGGGACTGGGCAACGTATCGGTTCCGCTGTACCAGGGTGCTGATATTTTGTATGCTCACCAGCTCGATTTCTGGACGGCTGAAAACACCAATGCGCAATACCCAAGGCCTTATATCGGCAACAACGCTACACGCCTTGCCGGGATGCCTACATCGGGCAATAACTATTACCCACAAACGAAATACCTGTTGAACCTGGCTTATGCCCGTTTGAAAAACGTAACCATTGGTTATGCGCTGCCTACCAACGTGCTCAACCGGTTTAATGTGCAGAAGCTGCGGTTTTATGTAAGCGGACAGAACCTGGCGGAAATCTCCAACGTGGGCCTGCCCCTCGATCCGGAAATTACCGATGGCGAACTGGGCTTCCTCGGCCGTACGTTCCCCTTCCAGCGCATGTTTACGTTCGGTGCACAGCTTACTTTTTAACCGGTTAAAAAAAGAATCATGAACAAAAGATTTCCCATATTATTTTTTATAGCAGCATTGCTGCTGGCCGGCTGTACCAAGGAGCTGGACAAAGACACGCCGGATGCATTTTCCGACCTCAATTACTGGACCGGCGAAAACAACGTTCGTACCTACACCTGGGGTTTTTATGAACTGTTTACCGGCTACGGTACCGGTACCACCGGCGATTTTTATTTCTCCAATTTTACCGACGACCAAGCCGCAACAGCGTTCCCGATTTTTGCAGCGTCTGCGCCGGCTACATCGTCGGCCTGGGATTGGTCGTATATCCGTAAGGCCAACATCATGCTGGAACGCATCGACGGCGTGCCCATGAGCGATGAAGCAAAAGCACACTGGAAAGGCGTTGCCCGCTTTTTCCGCGCCATGGATTATTTCAACAAAGTGCGTCTCTTTGGCGGCGTTCCCTGGATCGGTAAATCATTGGATATTTCGGAGCAAAACGAGATCCTGAAAAAACGCGATACCCGACAACTGGTGATGGATTCCATTATGGCAGACATCAACTTTGCAGTGGCCAACATCCGCACCAATGATGGGGTTAACACGGTAAATAAATTCGTGGCACTGGCACTGGAATCACGCATTGGCTTGTACGAGGGCACCTATCGTAAGTACCACACGGAATTGGGATTGAACGATGCCGACCGCTTTTTGCAGGAAGCAAAAGACGCCGCTGACCAGTTGATGACCACCGGTACGTTTACACTGAACCCGAACTATCAAACAGTGTACAACAGCATGGACCTGGCAGGCAACCGCGAAATCATTTTGTACAAACGTTACATTGCCGGCGCCATGACGCATTCGGTGATTGGCTATACCAACAGCAGCACGCAAATGCATGGTTTAACTAAATCGGCTGTTGAATCGTATGTGGCAACTGATGGGTTGCCCATTACGCTGTCGCCGCTGTACCAGGGCGATGACAACATTAAAGCCGTACGTGCCAACCGCGACAAACGCCTGCTGGCTACGGTAGATACATTTTTGGCTTACAACGGCACGCTGGTGAGTGGCCTGAGCTCGAGCACCGGTTATCGCCCTTCAAAATTCCTGCAACCTGCATCGGTGCAACTGGCGCCCAACAACGAAACCGACGCCCCTATTTTTTGGCTGGCAGAGGTGTTGTTAAACTACGCGGAAGCCGCTGCTGAACTGGATGCATTGGGTAAATACACTTTGACCCAGGCAGACCTGGATCGCTCAGTAAATTTGCTGCGTGCCCGTGCAGGCGTTGCCAAACTGGAAGCGCCGGGCGGACAACAAGTAGCTGTAAACGGAGTAACCTTTGTGGACCCGAAAAAAGACGCCGATGTAACGCCATTGATTTGGGAAATTCGCCGCGAACGCCGCGTAGAGCTGATGATGGACGGATTCCGCTACCAGGACCTGATGCGCTGGAAAAAAGGCGAATACCTCGATACGCAGAAAAATCCTGATGCGATTCTGGGTGCAAAAGTGCCTGCAAATGGACGGGTGCTGCGGAATGCTGACGGCTACATTATGCCTTATGCCGCAACCGTTTCCCGCACCTTTATCGACCCGAAACATTACCTCTCGCCAATACCCACCGGACAGATTTCGTTGTACCCCAATGGTGCACTGGAGCAAAACCCCGGTTGGCAATAAGTATAGCTTTGCTTTAAAAAATCGGAAGCCCTCACCGGCTTCCGATTTTTATTTAAATAAATACAGCGCATGATCAAAAAACTGTTCACCCTTTGTTTTCTATACTGCTTGCTGCACACGGCCCAAGCACAAAGCTTTCATTTTGCGCATGTAAGCGATACGCATATCGGCAACCAAACCGCGGCCGAAGATTTGCGCCGCACGGTAGCTGATATTAATGGAAATGATTCGCTTTCGTTTGTGATCCTTTCCGGTGATATTACCGAGTTTGGATCAGACGATGAATTAGCACTGGCACGCCAAATCCTGGACAGCCTCAACAAGCCCTGGTACATTATTCCCGGCAACCACGACGGCAACTGGTCGGAAAGCGGCGCTAATTCGTTCCGCCGCATTTTTGGTGCGGAGCATTTTCGGTTCAGTCATGGCGGCTATGTTTTTTTGGGAACCAACTGCGGACCCAACCTGCGTATGAGCCCCGGCCAGGTGCCCCGCGAACATATTGTATGGCTGGACAGCACCCTCAAAACCCTGCCAGATGATCATCCCATTATTTATGTAAACCATTACCCGCAGGATACATCGCTGAACAACTGGTACGAAGCAACGGACAGGCTTAAGCGAAAAAACATCCAGCTCATTTTGTTGGGGCACGGGCACGCCAACAGGCAATATAATTTCGAAGGCATTCCGAGCATTATGGGCCGGTCCAACCTGCGGGCAAAAGACAGCATTGGTGCCTACAACATTGTGACAATCGCCAACGGCAAAGCCATCTACCGCGAACGCAAACCCTTATCTACGACCGGCCTCCCCTGGGCTGAAGTGGTGTTGCAACAGCACGATTTTAAAAAAGATACTACCCATTATTACCGGCCATCATTTGCTGTCAATAAGACCTACCCGCAAGTAAAAGCGGTATGGACCTACCAGGATCATAGCGATATTGGCAATGGTGCTGCGGCCAACGCCGGGCTGGTGTTTTCTGCAAATACTGTTGGCGAAGTGTATGCGCTTAACCGCAGGACTGGCAAAAAGGTTTGGGTATTTAAAACCGGCGGCAAAGTGTTCTCCACTCCTGCCCTGTCCGGCAACCGGCTGGTGGTAGGATCGTCGGATGGGAACATTTATGGCCTTGATGCGAAGAGCGGTAAAAAGCTCTGGCAGGTGCCGGCGCAAAAAGCCGTACTCGGCAGCCCGCTTATTCATGAAGGCGTTGCGTTTATCGGCGCATCGGATGGCGTTTTCCGTGCTATTGATGTACAAACCGGGACGATCAAATGGCAATTTGACCAGGTTGGTGGTTTTGTGGTAACGCGGCCGCTATTGTACCAGGGTAAAATATATTTCGGCTGCTGGAACAAAAACTTTTATGCATTGGATGCGCAAACAGGAAAGTTAGTATGGTTATGGAACAACGGCAACGCCAACCGGATGTTTTCGCCGGCTGCATGTTATCCTGTCGCGGCCAACAACCGAATTTTTATTGTGGCTCCGGACCGCTACATGACTGCACTGGATGCGGTAACAGGAACACAGGTTTGGCGCAACCGAAATGCGGCTGTACGTGTCCGTGAGTCTATGGGGATATCTGACGATGCAACACTGGTGTATGGTAAAACTATGGAAGGCACGCTGGCAGTGTTTAACGCTGCTGCCGACACCATGCAACTGGTACGTGAAACCGACCTGAAACTTGGTTATGAATTAGCGCCTACTGCAATGGTTGAACAAAATGGATTGGTGTTCGTGCCGTCCGACAACGGAGTAGTTACGGCAGTTCATCGTAAAGATGGCAGCATTGCATGGCAGCATAAATTGTCGAATTGCCTTGTCACCGGTATTTTACCGCTGGCCAATAAACAAGTAATTGTAACCACCATGGATGGCAAAGTTGCATGCCTGAAATGGTAACGATACATTTACGAAATGAAAGAAAAAGCCGCACTATTTTGGTGCGGCTTTTTCTTGACCGTTATTGATTGGATTGGGCTGCAATGCTTCTGCAATAAGGCTTTCCTCGTCCCAGCTTTTTTCTGATTTACCCAAATGAAACAAATCGGACTGTAAAGTTTGCTCCAGTTCTTCGATCTTTTCCCGGGCAGTATTAATGTATTCATCCGGGTCGCGAATGGACGAAAGCTTTTTCAGATTAGCCTCATCCAGCCGCAGGAATTGTCTAGCAGCACGGGTGGCCGTATAATTTCGATGCCCGAGGAAGTGCATGGTATCCACACCCACCCGTAAAGCCGTGTCAATTGTTTCGCGGTAAATGTGCAACATCCCGGCGTTCATCTGATCATATGCATCAAAACGGTTGCTGGCCCGGACCAGCATGCGCAGGTTGGGAAAATGTTTTTTAATGGTGTTGATCAATTCCAATCGCTTTTCCGAAGGTTCGATGGTAATGATGATGAGCTTTGCTTTGGCCGCACCAGCCGAAGCCAGCAGCTCCGACCGCGATGCATCGCCGTAATAAACTTTAAAGCCAAGCCGGCGCAACAGCTCCACACGTTCGGCATCATTGTCCAGAATGGTTACGCCTACTTTATGTGCCCGCAGAAAGCGGCCGACCGCATTGCCAAAATCGCCAAAGCCGGCAATAATCACCGGGTTTTCTTCCAAAATAGTATCAGCTGGTCGATCATCATCAGGAGTATTGGTAACAATGCGTGGCAACACAAAACGCTCCAGCGCCAACAGCAGCAACGGCGATAAGGCCATACTGATTGCCACGGCAGCAATCATCGTATCAATAAGGGCTTGTGGCAAAATGCCATTTGATGCAGAAAAAGAAAACAGCACAAATGCAAACTCACCTACCTGGCTCAATGCAACGGAATAAATTAGGTTTTGGTCCAGACCCATTTTAAAGATCTTCCCGATCGCAAACAACACGAGCACTTTCAGCACCATCAATCCCAAAACAATTCCAGCGAGTTGAAGCGGTTGGTCCAATACCTGGCGAAAATCAATGGTAGCACCCACCGAGATAAAAAAGAGCCCAAGCAGCAAGCCTTTAAATGGTTCAATATTGCTTTCCAACTCGTGCCGGTATTCGCTGTTAGCCAGCACCACACCGGCTAAAAAACTGCCCAATGCAGGGCTCAGGCCCACCATCGTCATCAACACCGTAATGCCTACAACAATAAGCAGCGCGGTGGCCGTAAACATTTCGTGCAGCCGAGAAGCAGCAATGAGCCGGAACAAGGGCCCCATGATGAACCGTGCCGCAACAATGATTGACGCAACAACGCCGAGCAAAACCAGCGCCTGCAGCCATGCCGGCAAATGCGCCACCATGCTCGTGCTGTTATGATCATCCGCCGAAGCAGGCAGCGGCAAATTTTGCAATAGCGGAAAAAGCGCCAGCATCGGGATGACTGCAATGTCCTGAAACAGTAGCACCGAAAAAGCACTTTGCCCGGATGCGGTTTTCATCAAACCTTTTTCCTGCATGGTTTGCAATACAATGGCCGTTGAAGACAGCGCTAAAATGCCACCTAATGCCACGCCTTGTTGCCAGGGCAAACCAAACATCATTGCACCGGTAAAAAGTAACAAAGCTGTGCCGGCAACTTGTAAACCACCCATGCCTAGTATGGAACGGCGCATGCGCCACAGCATGGTGGGCTCCAGCTCCAGCCCAATGATAAATAGCATCATCACCACCCCGAACTCCGCAAAGTGCATCACGCTTTCGCCTTCATGCCCTACAAAACCCAAAACCGCTGGCCCGATAAGCACCCCGGCAAGCAGATAACCCAGCACAGAGCCGAGGTTTAATTTCTTGGCAATCGGCACCATCACCACCGCTGCAGCGAGGTACACCATTGCCTGGAAAAATATATTATTCTGGTCCATTGGTTAAAGCTTGTGTGTGTATGGATGGCACCAGCCAGTCGTTTAAAAATGTGGCTGTAGAATCATGTGTTGCAACAGTTGTTTCAGTCAGCATTTGCAGCAGTTGCCGGTACTGGCTGGCATATTCGGCAATCATTTCTTTGCCCAGTTGATGCGATCCGGGCACTACAAACGGTGGCAGGTATTGCATGTGGCACAGTGCTGCAGTTTGTTGAAAAGGCAGCAAAAACTGGCGTATTGAATAAGCATGTTGCCCTTCGTTGGTGTAGGAGGAAAGCGAACTGCCCGCCGATAAAAAATTACACAACATTTTGCCGGTTAAATGTGTGCCGCCTTTACCGTAGGCCCAACCATGTTCCAGCACCAGGTCGATCCATTGCTTCATGATTGGTGGCGCACTGTACCAGTAAAAGGGATGTTGCATCACGATTACATCGTGCCGCAGCAGCAACGACTGTTCAAAGGGCACATTGATATCAAAATCGGGATAGGCTTCGTATAGATCATGAAAGGTCACATCGGGCAGACCTTTCAACTCTTTGATCAGCCTGCTGTGCACTCTTGATTTTTCGAGCAAGGGATGCGCAAACAGGATCAGCAGGCGGGGCATGAGCTTATTTATTTGCGCACAAATTAAAACACATTGGTGGTTTTTAGCATAAAGCGATCGCACTGCTGTCGGCGTGTCTTTTTATTTGCTAAAGCTTCAAAAAAGAATGGATAATCAGTGAAATTTATTTGCGGTAGGTTTTGTAAAAAGCTTGTACTAAAACTTTATCACGTAGCCATCCGCACCTGTAGAAAAGCCCTTCGGCGGATGTAATAATGAAACAGAAAATACAGGAGGGGCAAGAAGGATAAAAACTTCAGGAGGAGAATATCAGATATGACGCCTACCAACGCACAAACACCCAGCAACAACAGGCCGGTGTAAAAAAGGCCGTCATCAATGGCGCAAACAACGTACAGGTGACAAGCTTTGCGGGGCGCACATTCCACCTGCAGCGGCGGCGAAATATGGTAGCCATCGGTAGCTACCAGCGACGAAGGTTTTTTGGGCAACGTGATCACCACGGGTTCATCGCGGCGAAGCGGGTAAATAACATTGCCATTGATCACCACCCGAACATCCAGGAAGTTAAGCAACACCCCGCTTTTCCGGGTGATGACCATGACATATGTTTCTGTGCTGTTTATTTTTTCAGTGCTTGAATGATTTGCACAAACTCGGGACCTTGCAACGATGCGCCGCCAACCAGGCCGCCATCAACATCGGGTGTTCCAAAAATTTCCGCTGCATTCGCTGCTTTTACGCTACCGCCATACAATATAGAAATGTTATCAGCTACTTCGCTACCCCATTTTGATGCCAACACCGAACGCAGGTGTTGGTGCATATCCTGCGCCTGCTGTGTGCTGGCGGTTTTGCCGGTGCCAATGGCCCAAATAGGCTCGTAGGCAATCACCACTTTTTGTATGCTGTCGGCATCGAGGTGAAACAGCGATGCTTCCAATTGTTTTTGCACAAAACTATTTTCTTCACCGGCTTCACGAACCGGCAATGGCTCGCCGCAGCAGAAAATAGGCGTGATGCCATTGGCCAGGCAGATATCAACCTTGGCGGCCAGTGTTGCGTCCGATTCTGCAAAATATTCGCGGCGTTCGCTATGGCCAATCACGCACCAGTTGATGCCGATCGACTGCAGCATTTCGGCCGATACTTCACCGGTATAGGCGCCGCTTTTTTTATCGGAACAGTTTTGTGCGGCGATGGCAACATTCGCCTGGTCGGCCACTTCGCTGTTGGCCATAATGAGGTATGGAAAAGGAACCGAAAACACCACCTGCTGGTGTGCTTCCAGCGAAAGCTTTTCGCTCAAAATGCTATCCAGCAAGGTTTCGGCCTGCTGGTAGGTAAGGTTCATTTTCCAGTTTGCTGCGGCAATTTGTTTTCTCATTGCTAAAGGTTATCGATTTTTCTTTTTAATAAAATGATTAGGGCATGTGTACCGCCCTGGTGCATATTGGTGTCGGTGGTACTCACTACCTCCCAACCTTCGCGGCCGTGTGTATTGAGTGTGTTGGTCAGCTCCTGCAGGTCGATCTTTCCGCTCCAATATCCTTTTGTAGGTGCTTCCAAAAACTTGTATTCAAACTGGGTCATATCCTTGCGGCGTTGCCGCAAAAATAGGCCTTCGGGTCTATGCTCAGTAATGATTGTAGATATGCTTTAAAATGAGTTCCTCATTGCTGGTGAGCGACTCGTCTTTCAATGCTTTCCATGATGCAATATCGGCGCAAGCTTTGTCAAACCGGTAGCGTTCGATGCCGTCAAAACCCCAGGAAAAAGAAGGAATGTATTTTGGCGACAGGCCAGCGCCAAAAACGTTGCTGCTGACGCCTACGACGGTGCCGGTATTAAGCGATGTGTTGATAGCGGTGCGGGAGTAATCGCCCATGATGAGGCCGCATTTGAGGCCCACCACTACTTCACCACGGGGCGTCCACACCTGTACGCCAGAGGCAGTGTTTTTTACGTTGGAGTTGGACGTGCCGGCACCCAGGTTGCACCACTCGCCAATCACCGAATCGCCCAAGTAACCATCATGCGCTTTATTGGAGCAGCCAAACAGCACCGAGTTTTTTATTTCACCGCCTACCACGCATTTGGGCCCGATGGTCGTAGCGCCATAAATACGGGTGCCCATTTTAACCACGGCTCCTTCGCCTATGGAGATTGGGCCACGCAGCAAACTGCCTTCCATGATAGTGGCGTTTTTACCAATATAAATGGGCCCGTCTGCAGCATTGAAAATTGCATGGTTGATCCTGGCGCCTTTTTCAATAAAAATGTTTTTAGAGCCCGAAGCCCGGTTGGTTGGCCCTAATTTTTGCGAAGTTCTTTTGCGGGTGAGCAGCTCAAAATCCTGTGCAATGGCCCATGCGTTGAGTGTAAAAATGTCCCACGGAAAACGAAGTTCCCTGATCTCTTCATCAATCTCGATGGACCGGGTGATCTTGATCTTGTGCTCGTTTTCAATTTCCCCCTTCGAGATACAATAAGCCACGCTTTCGCGGCCGCCGGCAGAAATACATTCGCCGGGTTTTAGTTTTTTGATGGCCCGCACCAGTTTAGGCGTTGGCAAGATGTTGCCGTGAATAAGGTACAGGATATCATCGCCAATCGACGGTCCATCCACCACCATGGCCCGTTCCAGGTCTTTATAATCGTCCTCGTGTTTGTCGTAAGAGACAAGCCCCAGATGCGCCTCCCATTTTTCCCGAATGGTCAGGATGCCTATGCGGATGTCCTGCACCTGCCGGGTAAGTGTAAAAGGATAGAGCTGTTCGGGCTGGCAGAATTCTTCGGTAAACACGATCTTTTTCATATCCGCTGGGCTGGTTATTTGGCAACTGAAAGATAACTCCAGATGGGCATGATTGGAATGGATATGCAGGATGTTTGTGTGAGGTTGTTGAAAAAATCACATGGAGGAGTAAACTGACTGTACTCAAATCGAGTTGCTATTGCCATGCAGTGTTGTCATGCCGAACTTGTTTCGGTATCTCCTTTGATCTTCGGAGTTGACTAAGGATCGAGGAGATGCCGAAACAAGTTCGGCATGACATTGTCGAAGTTCGGAGACGCTTCGGGCTGGCAGGTGGTAATGAATTTTCTGTTTAATCGAAAGTTGATTTCCCGACCACATCATCTAAATCATTCCCAATCCCCCACATCACCGGTCAAAAAAAATCCCGCTCCAAAGCGGAGCGGGATCCTATTATTTTGCCGGGGCAAAACTTATTTCTTTGCGTATTTTTTGTTGAACTTGTCGATACGACCAGCGGTGTCAACCAATACGTTTTTACCGGTAAAGAAAGGATGCGACTGGCTGGAAATTTCCAGCTTCACCAGCGGGTATTCGTTGCCGTCTTCCCACTGTACGGTTTCTTTAGTATTAGCTGTAGAGCGGCTCAGGAAAGAAAATCCGTTACTCATGTCTTTGAACACCACGTAACGGTAGTTTGCCGGATGAAGATCTTTTTTCATGTTGATGGGTTTTGCATGCCAGACGCCTCCATTGGCGACCTACATACGGTTATGTTATTTGCCGCCGGGGCGGAATTAAGTTTACGAAGGCGCAAAGGTAGGGTATTAGCGCAAAAAAGCAAAATCCAGTTTTTGCTTTAACTCCGCATATTAGTGTATTGCAGCGGCAAATCGAGGTTAGCGCCTTTGCAGAGTTGGATCACCTGCTGCAGGTCGTCAATTTTTTTGGCGGTTACCCGCACGGTTTCATCCATGATCTGCGCCTGCACCTTCAGACCCGAGTCCTTAATGAGCTTCACAATTTTCTTGGCGTCGTCCTGTTTCAGGCCGTTGCGCACCGGCACCTCTTTTTTCACCACTTTACCGCTTTGGTACGGCTCTTTCGAAACGTCCAGCGCCGAGGGATCGATGCCTTGCTTCATGGTGCGGCTGATGAGCACATCCACCAGTTGGCGCATCCGCATATCATCGGTGGTGGCAATATCAATAGTTCCGTCTTTTTTGTTGAGGTCGATTTCGACGGCGGCATCTTTAAAATCAAACCGGTTGGTGATTTCTTTGCGGGTTACGTTAATGGCATTATCTAACAGCTGCATGTCGGTTTTGCTGACAATATCAAAAGAAGGCATGGGTTGAAAAGTTTCATGCAGATTTACGAATTTTTTGCTGCAGTTACTGTAGTTGCTTCTATCCGACAACATTTAGATAAAGCATCGCTTCAGGGAAATAAAGAAGCCCCTCTGGACAAAGGGGCCGAAGTTCACATGAGAAAAATACAGATTTTGGATAAAATACGAATTCCGTACCGAATTCAAAATATTCTATCTAATTATTTTGGCACTTTGTTGAATTTTATTCTGCAACTTAAAATTAGACAAAGTTTTCATTCAATCAAGTTATTTTTTATTGATACCTCAAGTTACAAACATCAAGATGTGAACAACCCGCATTTGGACAAGCTGCAACATCCTATTATAAATGGCAGGTATCCGGTTTAAATGCTATTGAGATTCAGAACTTTTGCTGCTAAAAAAATCGCACCACTGATCAGAATTGCTCCTCAAAAATGCTGTATCAATCGAGCCGTTATTTAAGTTACAACATTGCGCATTATTTGCCGGCATAAATTAAAAAAGGCAGGGTCGCCCCTGCCCTTCTTACTGGTGTTTTTCAGTTAGTTGCCACCAACACGTTCCTGCTCGTCGGATGCACTGCTGGTGCGGCGTTTTGGTGCGCTGCCATTCAGCTTGCCTTTGCTGAAGCGGTAGGTAAATGTGAGGTTCACCACGCGGCTGTCGCGCCACTCCTGGAACTGTGCGTCTACGTTTGCGTAGCGGGTTTCGGCTTTAAACTTCATGGTGTAAAACACGTCGCGAACATTCAGGCGAATACTGCCCTTGTTGTTCATTACCTGCTTGGCCAGGCCCAGGTTGAAGATGCCCACAGGGCGGGTCAGCAGCACACCTTCCAGCCCGGCGGTGCGGTAAAAGCCACTGGCTTCGGCGCTCCATGTTTTCGACAACTTGAATTGTTGCGTGCCATTGAGCATCAGCATCCGGCCTTCCACCACCACATTCTCTCCGCTAACAATGCCTTCAAAACGGTTATCAGAAGCATTTACATAAATGCTGCTGGTCCACCATTTGGTAATGGGCATGGTTGCGTTTACTGAGATACCCACCTGGCGCTGGTTTGCAATGTTGGCTTGTTTGACATAAGCCTCTTTTCGTTCGGTGTTTTGTTCAATCACCTGCTGGATGATATCTGTAGTTCGGGTATAGTTCACCGTTGTAGTCAAAAACTGGCGGAACGTATGGCTCAATTCTACATTGTGGCTAAACTGCGGTTGCAGGTTCGGGTTACCTTGTTGGAACGTGTACCGGTCCAGGTATTCAACAAACGGGTTGAGGCTTTCGTAATTAGGACGGCGGATGCGGCGGCCATAGTTCAGGCCAAACACGTTCTTTTCATTGGCTTTGTATTGAATAAAGGCTGTGGGAAACAGGTTGAGGTAATTGCGTTTGGACACACTGTCGGTAGTAACCTGTGTGCCTTTGGCAACGGTTTGTTCCAGGCGCAAGCCCAGCTGGCCATTCCATTTTTTGCTCAACGGACCCGCCAGGTTTACATAAGCTGCATTGATTTGCTCTTCGTAAATAAAATGGTTGCTGCGGTTGGCATCAAATACACGCTTGCCGTTGATCATTGAATCGAAGCGAGCATTGTTATCGGTTTTTACAATACTGCTTTTCACGCCGGCTTCAAAACGGGCACCGCCTTTCAGGGGTTGCAGGTAATCGGCCTTGCCACTCAGGATGTTGATGTCCTGCGGAAGGAAGCTGTACAGCGTATCGCCATTGCGGATCTGGTTGTTGTGTGCATCAAAATAATAGTTCGACAGGTATTGCTGATCACGCAGGCGGTAGTTCAGGTAATCAACATCCGCAGTCAGCTCACGACCGGTGCTGTCAAACTGATGGCGAAAATTAGCGTTTGCCTGCACATTGCGAAAGGTTTGCTCCGCTCCTGTTACCGATTTAGTTACTTCAAACAAGTTGCCTGCATTATCCGAAATCTGGTTCAGGTTGTTGTTGATGTTGGTACCCGGGTTGGTGTTGGTACCGAGTGATACACCCAGCGTCGTTTTTTTCGACAGGAAATAGTCGGCGCCCAGCTTTGCATTGATTGAGTTGTACTTGCTCTGCATGTGCGCTTCCTGGTCAAAGAAATATTCCAGTTCCTTGGTGTTAAAATTGCGCAGGTTGCGTTGGATATCCAGGCGCTGAAAATTTTTGCGGTGGTTGTGGCTGACGTTGGCAAAAAGAGCCACTTTGTTTTTACGGTAGTTCAGGTTCAGGCTTTCATTTATTTTTCCATAGCGGCCCTGGCCATAGCTCAATGTGGCTGAACCATTGAAACCAAACTGCTTGGTCTTTTTGGTTTTGATGTTGATGATACCGGCATTGCCTGCAGCATCAAATTTTGCGGGTGGGTTGGTCATGATCTCTACCTGGTCCAGTTGGCTGGCGTTCATGTTGCGGAGCAAATTGGCAAGGTCGGCGCTGCTCAGTTGCGTAGGCCTTCCGTCCACCAGCACCATCACGCCTTCTTTTCCCTTCAGGCTGATGTTACCGTCTTTATCCACTGTTACGCCGGGTGCCTTTTCGAGCACTTCCAGTGCATTGCTGCCGGCATTGGTGATCGACGCTTCCACGTTTACCACGGTGCGGTCAATTTTCTGTTCCACCATGGGGCGTCTGGCCGTAACGGTCACGCCGTCCATAGATTTGCTTTGTGGCGCCAAAACCATTGCAGCCAATTCCACTGGGGTCGCTTTCGCATCAAGCGTCAGCTTTTCGGAGTATTTTTTTTCAAAACCAGCTGCTGTGATTTGAACGAGGTATTGTCCTGCTTCGAGGTTCTCGAACACAAAACGGCCCGCTTTATCGGCAACACCATATTTTATTACCGAAGAATCTTTGCCCCGCAACAGGGCTACAGTGGCCGATTCCAGGGCTTTTTTCTGAATGTCGGTAACCTGGCCGCTGATGGACGCTGGTTTTTGCTGGGCAAAACCGGCAAATGGTACGGCAAATAAGGCGAGGGTGAGCAGGGAGCGCAGTGGTTTCATATATTGTTGTGTTAGTACTTGTAATTGTTAATTACATTACGAATGTAGGTACTATACAAAGCATAGTACATTAGTTTGGCATGAACGGTTTTAGCAGAGGATGAATGGCAGCAACGCATTGTAGCAATGGGACGCAGCCGCTTTATTTATGTTACCACACGCAGCCGACGAAATGACAAGCGGTCGGCATTGCATGTATGTGGTATTATATGGTGGGAATAAGATGAATGACTTGAATCAATGATAGGAACATAACCTTCGTTAGCCTTGGCGTGTACAATTTGATATTGCTCGCAACATGGCAGAATCATACAAATAAGAGCCGCGCTAATACTATATTGCGGACAAATTTTTTAAATGTTGATTGATTACCGGTCCGACACAGTGACCAGACCTACGCCGGCCATGAAAGAAGCCATGCATGCGGCCGCCGTAGGTGATGATGTTTTCGGAGAAGACCCCTCAGTAAATAGCCTGGAAGAAAAGGCCGCACGGATGTTTGGGATGGAAGCCGGTTTGTTTTGCCCCTCTGGCACCATGACCAACCAGATCGCCATCAAAATGCATACTGTGCCGGGCGATGAAGTGATTTGCGACTGCACCGCACATATATATCAATATGAAGGTGGCGGCATTGCGGCTAATTCGGGTGCATCGGTAAAATTACTCAACGGTTATCGCGGCCTCATTACTGCCGAAATGGTGGCGGAAGGCATCAACAGTTTCGATGATGTGCACAAAGCACGCACTTCGCTGGTGGCGTTGGAAAATACCTCCAACCGCGGCGGCGGCAGCTGCTACGATATAGAAGACATTGAAGCCATCAGGAGCTTGTGCGACACGACCGGCTTAGCACTGCACCTGGATGGTGCCCGCCTGTTCAATGCGCTGGTGGCAAGGGAACAGGACCCAACGGAATACGGTCGGTTGTTTCATTCAATATCAATTTGTTTGAGCAAAGGCCTGGGCAGCCCCGTTGGCAGTGTACTATTGGGTTCTGAAGCATTTATTAAAAAAGCCCGCAGGGTGCGTAAATTAATGGGCGGCGGTATGCGCCAGGCTGGTTCGCTGGCAGCGGCCGGCAGCTATGCACTCGACTACCATATTCAACGGTTAGCACAGGATCATTACCACGCCAATAAACTCGCAGAAATATTGGGTTACCAAAGTTTTGTGGGTGGCATACTGCCGGTTGAAACCAACATTCTCATTTTTGAAGTGGTGCAACCTTATACACCGCAATCGTTTGTAGCCACATTGAAAGAGCATGGCATCCTGGCTTATGCCATTTCGCCGACGCAGGTGCGCCTGGTTACCCACCTCGATATTTCGGAAGCCATGATCGAAAAGACCATTGAAGTATTTGAACATTTATAATCAAAATGCCTATGTTTCCCCGCATCAACCCTTCTCAAACCCAGTCCTGGAGCGCATTGCAACATCATGCCGAAAGCATGAAGCAGGTACACATGAAAGAGCTGTTTGCTCAGGACGGTGCACGTTTTCAAAAAATGTCGCAGCGCCTGGGCGATATACTTTTTGATTATTCTAAAAATCGAATTACAGAAGAAACTTTGCAACTGTTGCATCAACTGGCAACCGAAACAAAACTCAATGAGGCAATTGATGCGCTGTTTGGCGGTGCATTGATCAACCAGACAGAGCAGCGTGCCGTGTTGCATGTGGCGCTGCGCAAATTTGCCGATGGGCCGGTAAATACGGCAGGTGCAGATGTAATGCCGGATGTAAAAAGGGTGCGCCAGCAAATGCAGGAATTTTGCCAAAGAGTGCACAGCGGCGAGTGGGTGGGTTACACCGGTAAAAAAATAAAATACATCGTCAACATCGGTATCGGCGGATCGGACCTAGGCCCGCTGATGGTAACGGAAGCGCTGAAACCATACTGGGTTGAAGGCATACAGACTTATTTTGTTTCGAATGTGGATGCGACCCATATTGAAGAAACATTAAAAAAAGTAGTTGCGGAAGAAACGCTGTTTCTTGTTGCATCCAAAACCTTTACTACGCAGGAAACCATGACCAATGCCCACACGGCTCGTGACTGGTTCGTGGCTGCATCAGGTTCCGAAGATCATGTTGCCAAGCATTTTGTGGCCCTTTCCACCAACGAAAAAGAGGTAACGCGTTTTGGCATTGATAAGGAAAACATGTTCCAGTTCTGGGATTGGGTTGGCGGCCGCTATTCGCTTTGGAGCGCCATTGGTTTGTCCATTGCATTGACCATTGGATACGAAAACTTTGAAGCACTTTTAAAAGGTGCTGAGTCGGCAGATCAGCATTTTAAAGACACACCGTTTGAGCAAAACATTCCAGTGCTGATGGCCCTCATCGGCATTTGGTATGTCAACTTTTTTGGTGCGCAAAGCGAAGCCATTTTGCCGTACGACCAGTACCTGCACCGGTTTGCAGCGTATTTCCAACAAGGAAATATGGAGAGCAACGGTAAGAGCGTAGACCGCAACGGCCAGCCGGTAAATTATGCCACTGGTCCGATCATTTGGGGCGAGCCCGGCACCAACGGGCAACATGCTTTTTACCAATTGATCCACCAGGGCACAGTGCTCATTCCCTGCGATTTTATTGCACCCGCGCAAAGCCACAATCCTACCGGTGATCATCACCCGAAATTGTTATCTAACTTCTTCGCGCAAACCGAAGCGTTGATGAATGGGAAAAGCAGTAGTGAAGTGGTGGCTGAATTGAAGCAACAGGGCAAAGACGAAACGGCAGTTGCAGCACTGGCGCCGTTCAAGATTTTTGAAGGCAACCGGCCCACCAATTCATTCTTAGTTAAGAAAATAACGCCGTTTACACTGGGTCAACTGATTGCTTTATACGAGCATAAGATCTTTGTGCAAGGCGTGATCTGGAACGTATACAGCTTTGACCAATGGGGTGTAGAACTGGGCAAACAACTGGCTAACAAGATTCTGCCGGAGCTTACTGGAAGTGAAGCAGTAACTGGCCATGATGCTTCCACCAATGGGTTGATCAATGCATATAAGGAATGGCGCTAAACCATTAAATACAATAATAAAAATGCGGGGGCTTCAACACCCCGCATTTTTTGTGGCAGCACCATTCGATGCATAAAAAAAAACCCGCTGTTGTCAGCGGGTTCGTTATCAAAAGTTAGTTATTACCATTTGTCCACTTCTTCCGACGCTGGCGCAGCTGACGCAACAACAGAAGAAACAACTACCGTAGACTGAACAACGATTGGTGCAGCAGCCACCACTTCGGTTGTTTCTTCTACTTCGCCCTCTCCTTCGCCTTCATACACTTCATCGTGGTTGAACGCATCAAAATCAAAATCAGGCATCAGGTCGGTCTTTACAAAATCAACAGCCTCAATGAGTGCCTTGATGAACTTGTTGAAGTCTTCTTTGTACAAAAATATTTTGTGGCGGTCGTATCCATTATCATTGAAACGCTTACGGCTTTCTGTAATGGTCAGATAATAATCATTGCCGCGGGTTGCCCGAACATCAAAAAAATAAGTTCTGCGTTTACCTGCACGAATACGTTTGCTGTAAATGCTCTCCATTTTCTTGTCGTTATTTTCGTACGCCACAGTTGTTGTTTTTACAGTTATGAAAGGTTTTGGCTTTGCAGCTCTGTTTTAAAATTGTTTCCTTACAAATATAATTATGTTTTTTAAACAGCCAAATCTGACAAAAAAAGTTCGGACGGCTGTTTCTATATCTAATGAAATTTCATTTTCTCTTGCCAATTACTGAGTCGTCACAAATAATAAAATTTGCAATGGAATGATTGGAAATCGATCAAACCTGCTCCCCTTCTACATCTTTGGTTTGTTGCTGCCACCACATTTCGGCGTAGAGGCCACCGCTGGCCAACAGGCTTTCGTGGGTGCCTTGTTCCGCAATGCGGCCTTCCTCTAAAACAATGATCTTGTCGAACCGGATCATCGTGGATATTCTGTGGGTAATAAATAACGCCGTCTTGCCTCCCAGGTATTCGCTCAACCTTGAAAGAATGGCTTTTTCAGTGCGTGCATCAACGGCGCTCAGGGCATCGTCTAAAATCAGGATTGGTGCTTCTTTCAGCAGCGCCCTTGCTATGGACACCCGTTGTTTTTGCCCACCGCTCAATGTTACGCCCCGTTCTCCTACCAACGTTTCATATTGTTGTGCAAAGCCTTGTATTTCGCCGGCTACGGCTGCATTTGCCGCTGCGCTTTCTACCCGCTGCCGGTCGGCAGTGGTAGCGCCAAAAGCAATATTGTTTTCAATGGTATCACTAAACAAAAATCCATCCTGCGGCACATAACCAATATGCTGGCGCAGGTGGTTGAGGGGCATTTGGGTCAGTGGCGTATCATCCAATAAAATAGTGCCCGACGTAGGATCAAAAAAACGCAGCAGCAATTGTGCAACTGTTGTTTTGCCACTACCGGTGCGGCCAATCAGTGCCACTTTTTCACCAGGCTTGATCTGCAAGTCAAAATCTTTCAACGCATGAATGCCGGTGTTGGGATAAACAAATTGAACGTTGCTAAACCGGATACCACCCGTTATTTGCGCCTGGTGCGGATGCGTTGCATTTTGTATGGCCGGCTCTGTTTGCAAAAATTCGTTCAGTCTTTTTTGCGACGCTGCTGCCCGCTGTATCATCGAGGCGGTCCAGCCAATAGCACTTACCGGGAACGTAAGCATGTTGATATAAATCACAAACTCCACGATGGTGTCTACACCAATGCTTGGGTCGCCTTTGATGTACGCCAACCCGCCCAGCATAATGGTCACCAGCGTACTCAACCCAATGAACAGGTTCATGGAAGGAAAATATAGGGCTTCAATTTTTGCAAGATCGGTGGCGCGACTGCGGTAGGTCAAACTGTTGTGCTCAAAAAACCGGAACATGGCACTTTCCTGCGCAAAGGATTTGATCACCCGGATGCCGGAATAAGATTGTTGCGCATTGGTTGTAAGTGCAGACAGGCTTTGCTGCAACTCTTCGCTTTTCCGGTGAATGATGGTGTTGACAAAATAAATGGTAGCGGCCAGGATGGGCAGCGGCGCCAGCACATACAGCGACAACTCCACATCGCGGCGAAACATAAAATACAAACTCAAACCGATCAGCGACACCAGGTTGACCACGTACATCACCGCCGGGCCGGTAAACATTCGTACCCGGCTTACATCTTCAGACATGCGGCTCATGAGGTCGCCGGTAGTGTGCGTTTTAAAAAATGCAGCATCGAGTTTTTGGTAATGCCCAAACACTTCATTCTTTTGGTCGTATTCAATGTGGCGGCTCATTACGATAATGGTTTGCCGCATAAAAAACATAAACAGCCCTCGAAGCAGCGCCAACACCAAAATGGTGATGCCGCTGAGGGCTACAATATAACTTACTGAAACAGGCATGCCTTCCACCCAACGGATGAACCATTGCACCAGTCGGTCGTAAGAAGCGGCACTGTTACGCGGCACATAACCCGGAAGGTTAAGCGAACGTTGCACAAAATCAATGATAAAACCCGTAACCTGCGGCGCCAGCACACCGAAGTAGTTGGAAACAATGATGAAGAAAATACCGACCACCAGCCGCAACCGGTATTTCCAGAAATATTTATTGAGAGCAGCAAGGTGTTTCAATGCATAAACTATTTACGGGCAAAATTAGGATTCTGCGGGCGGGGCACACCATTTAATTAAAGCAATCGCAAATGCCAGCATCCTGATGTACATGCCGCTAAAGAAAGGGATTTATATCTATCAAAAAGGTTGCTTGTCAGTTTCCACCAATGCATGGCATAAAAATTTCCGGCTTTGTTGAGCCCATTCAAACAAAGCTTCATTACCATGCAACAACCAGCTCCGCACCGTACAGATGGCGACACTTTTGTGAAAAGAGTTTGGCAAATCGCCGGGATCATCACACTTGTATTCCTCCTCTTATGGATTTGTTACACGGCAGTGAACGTGCTGATGTTGATCCTGATGTCGATATTGGTGGCCGTTTTTTTTCAGCGGCTTGCAGGCCTCATCCGCCGAAAATTTCATTGGAGCCCAAAGCTAAGCCTGGCCACCGCTATCATCGGTACCATATTGCTAATGGTGCTGGTGTTTTGGTTTATTGGTGCGCAGGTACAGCAGGAGTTTACGCAACTTACGGAGCAGCTGCCGCAACTGCTGGAGCAAGCAAAATCAGAATTGGGCAAAACCGGCATTGGTAAACAAATCATCGATGGCATGGGCAGCAGTGGGTCGGGGCAAAAAATGACGCCGGCCATCCAGCGATTTTTCACCACGTCTTTTGGCGTGCTGGGCGATCTTTATGCCATCCTTTTCCTTGGCATTTTCTTTACCATTGCGCCGCAAACTTATGTGGGCGGTTTTTTAAAATTAATGCCGCGCAAAGCAAGGCCGGAAGCCCGGCATGTGATGGAAGAAACCGGCAATACCTTGGGGCAATGGTTGAAAGGACAATTGTTTGCCATGCTGGTAGTGGCCGTGCTAACCTGGGCTGGACTTGCCATCATAGGCGTGCCACTGGCCCTTGCGTTGGCCATCATTGCGGGCTTATTCAACTTCGTACCCAACATTGGTCCGCTCATTTCGGCCATACCCGCGGTGCTGGTGAGCCTGCCCATGGGTGGCAATGCGCCGCTTTTCGTGATCGGCCTGTACCTGCTGGTGCAGGCGCTGGAAAGCAACCTCATTACACCTTACATTCAAAACAAAATGATTTCGATTCCGCCGGCCCTGATACTGATCGGGCAAATGATATTCGGAACCTTATTTGGTGCCTGGGGTATTATTTTGGCAACGCCTTTGGTGGCGATACTAATGGTGGTGTTGCAGGAGTTGTATGTAAAAAAACAAGAGCCGGAAATTGCTGCACCGCCGGCGGCAAAATAAGATGTGATGGGCACCTCATTTTTACAAAAAAGCGATGCTGCAAAGGTGCAAACGCTGCGCCGCGTGGGCCGGCAAATATCATCGTTGGCCGATCTGGAACCGCTGATTGAGCAGCTCGGCACTTCACGGATGGTGATGCTGGGCGAAGCCTCGCATGGTACCCACGAATTTTACACCTACCGCAGCTACATCAGCCAGCGGCTAATCAAAGATTTTGGATTCAACTTTATTGCTGTTGAAGGCGATTGGCCGGCTTGTTACGCCGTCAATAATTTTATCAAACACAGGCCCGGCACGCCGGAAATAGCAACAGAAGTGTTGCAGGCTTTTGACCGCTGGCCGGCCTGGATGTGGGCAAACTGGGAAATGGTTGCACTAACCAGTTGGCTGCGCCGGCACAACGACAGCCTCGCAGCACCAACGCAAGTGGGCTTTTACGGACTGGACGTTTATAGCCTTTGGGATTCGTTGCAATCGGTGCGGGATTACTTGGCCCACACCGACCCGACTGCCTTGCAACAAGCGGAAAAAGCTTTTCGCTGTTTTGCCCCGTACCGCGATGATGAATCTTCGTATGCATATGCATCGCAACTGGTGCCCAAACGCTGCGAGGATGAGGTGGTAAAATTGCTGGAGCAAATGCGGCAAAAAGGCCAGCTGCAGCAAGATGGCAACGAAGCCATTTTTAATGCCGAACAGAATGCGCTGATCGCGGTGAACGCTGAGAAATATTACCGCGCTATGGTCGCCGGCGGATCGAATTCCTGGAATGTTCGGGACAGTCATATGGCAGAAACCCTCGACCGCCTGTTGCATTTTCATGGGCCGGATGCGAAGGCTATTGTTTGGGCGCACAATACCCATATCGGCGATGCCCGGGCCACTACCATGCACGACGATGGCATGCACAACATAGGGTCGCTGGTGCGGCAGGCTTACCCGCCGGAGCAGATAGCATTGGTAGGTTTTGGAACGTATAGCGGTTCTGTCATTGCCGGCAGCAGTTGGGGAGCCGACCAAACCGTGATGGATGTGCCCGAAGCCCGGGAAGGCAGTTGGGAATGGTTGCTCCACCAGGCCGGTGGCAATTCATTATTGCTTTCCGAAGATTTGCAACAAACCGATTTTGCCACGGCACGAATAGGCCATCGAGCCATTGGCGTGGTGTACCGGCCGTTGTATGAGCAATACGGCAATTATGTTCCTTCTACCATACCCAACCGCTACAACGCTTTTATTTTCCTCGATGAAACAAGGGCACTGCACCCGCTCCATGGCGAAGCGCACAACCAGAAAATTCCGGACACTTATCCTTTTGGGCTTTAGCGCCTTGCGGGCGGGTTAAATGTTTTGCGCAAGCCTTCGGCAAAAGGCGTGGGCTTGTAGCCAAGTGCGTTTGTAACTTTTTGCAGGTCAAAAATGGTTTGGGGTGGCCGCTTGGCGGGCTGCTGGAATTGGGCCGCGGTTACTGGTAAGACCAAGTCGGCATCGAGGGATAAATATTCCGCCACCCGCTTACCCATGTCGTAAGGCGAAAGGGTCTCGTTCCCCGAAAAATGAAAAATACCGCCGGCTCCTTGCGATATGATTTTTTCCAATCCCCAAACCAGGTCTTCTACATACGTAGGCCGGCGCTGTTGGTCGGTAAACAATTTTACCTCTTTGCCTGCCTTCAATGCATCTGCTACCACGGTTAGAATGTTCGACCGGCCGGCCAGTGGATGTCCGTATATCAAAATCGGCCGGACGATGGTCCAATTGCCCATGTATTGCCGAACTTTTCGCTCCGCTTCCCACTTCGTTAGGCCGTAGTAATTTACCGGTGCAACTTCATCTTCTTCATTATAAGTCATAGCATCGCCTGCAAAAACAAAATCGGTGGACAGGTGCACAAAATGCGGGCTCCCATTTGCAGCGGCACTTTGCAATAAGTGTTCAGTCCCGGTTACGTTTACTTGCCAGGCCGCGTCCTTGTTTAACTCACATTCGTCCGGCTTCGTCATAGCGGCACAGTGCACTACAACAGCTGGTTTCCATAGCTGCATCACCGCCGCTACCGCTTGTTCATCTGTAATGTCCAAGTTTTGAAAGAAAAATTGCGGATGGTTGATGGAAAGCCTCTGCTCGCCTTTTGCTGTAGCTACCACTTTATAATGAGAACGCAACAGTTTTGCGGCGAGGTAATGACCAACAAACCCATTTGCCCCAGTGATTAACACAGTCTTCATGTGCTAAATGTAGGGCATCGGGTACAACGGTCGGTAGGCCTCCAATTTCCCTTGCACAAAAAAGCCCCGCAATTAAAAACTGCGGGGCTTCAATATTGTTTTGCAAAAACTATGGTTTCAGATTCAGCTTACTCACCAGCGATTCGTACGCCAGCGCTTCAGCACTTTCCGATTTTAACGTTGCCCACAAGCTTTCTGGAATATAAATGCAACGCACCTGCACGGGCCTTGGTGTGGTTTCGCCACCAGCCACCTTCAGATCTATTTTTACTTCGTCTGCTTCCAACTGGTAATCCCAGGTTTCAGTAAGTCCGGGCTGGGTTGTATAGGGTAAAAAATTAAAAGGTAATTGCAGTGCTATATCATCCATCGGCTCCTCCATCGGTTCATCTGCTGCCCACACGTTGCGGGCAAAAAGGAGCACTTTGCCGCCTTCGGGTTTGATGGGCAAATGCTGGCGGGTTTTAAAAGTCGCACCGTCTTTTTCCCAATCCTGCAAGGTTTCCCAAGCCGAGGCATAAATGGCCGAAGCCGCAATAGAGGTTTTAACCTCTGTTACCTCGAACGTCGGCGAACTCTTCTCCCTGTTTTCTTTATTACAAGCGCCCAGCACCGCACACAGCGCCAACGCTACCACAATTCCTACGCCTTTCATAGATGGTGTTTGTATTGTATAGCGCACCATTTTCCGTGCCATTTATGGCAGCCCGAAAACCGGTCCTGCAGCGGATTTTGGCGCCATTTTTTAATGTATCCGTGGCAGCGTTGCCTCAAAGCTTTAAAAAGTATTCCCCATTTTTATAAAGGCTTTGCATTTCCCCGTTTATTTCACATAGATCGTTCGTAAAGATTCTTGTCAACAGCGCACCCTTGCTAAACTCATCCTGTGCCCTGCTGCACATCATTTTTACCAACATATATAATAACAATAGTGCAACTTTTGGGAGCAATGCCCCGCCCTTTGCAGGCAGGCATTAATGATTGTTTACATATAGATTGATGGTTACCATTTAAATGGGCAGCTTAGCTGAGTAAGGTTAGCCACCCTATTTTTTTGTCAAGTGGTTACTTATTACAAAACCTTATTTTTGGCCCGCTAATCACTGAACAATTAGCAAACATTTTCGGGTTTTGTTAGAAATTGATCAATAATGCAAAAGAAAGTAAACCGCATAGGTGTGTTAACTTCCGGTGGCGACTCACCGGGCATGAACGCAGCAGTAAGGGCGGTGGTACGCACGGGACTGTACAACGGATTGGAAGTTTACGGCATCATGCGTGGTTACCAGGGCCTTATCGAAGACGATATTTTTAAAATGGAATCCCGTTCGGTAGCCAACATTATTCAGCGAGGCGGCACCATTTTGAAAACAGCCCGTTGCAAAGAATTTTATACGCCGGAAGGCCGCAAAAAAGGGTACGATGTGCTGGCAAAACGAGGCATCGACGGCCTGGTAGTAATTGGTGGTGACGGATCCTTTAAAGGAGCGCTGGCACTGAGTAAAGAATATGATATTCCCTGTGTTGGCCTGGCCGGCACCATTGATAAAGATATTGTAGGTACTGATTTTACCATTGGTTTTGATACCGCTGTAAATACAGCCGTAGAAGCCATTGATAAAATCCGTGATACGGCCGATGCCCATGACCGCCTGTTCATCATCGAGGTGATGGGCCGCGACGCTGGCTACATTGCCCTGCACAGCGGCATTGCCACCGGCGCCGAAAGCATCCTGATCCCGGAGCGCAAAACCGACATCAACGCGGTAATTGAATCGCTGCTGGAAAAGGAAAAGCGAAAGAAGCTAGTGAACCTTATTGTAGTAGCCGAAGGCGACGAATTTGGCGGTGCCAATGAAGTGGCCAAAGCCGTAAAAGAGCGGATGCCCAACATTGATGCACGGGTTTGTATTTTGGGGCACATTCAGCGCGGCGGTTCGCCTACTTGTATCGATCGCCTCACTGCCAGCCGCATGGGCTACCACGCCGTGGAGTGCCTGGTTGAAGGCAAGCACAATGTTTTTGTGGGCATTTTAAACAACCGCATGAACTATGTGCCGCTGGAAAATGTGGGCAAGAAAAAAGGCACCGTGTCGGAAGAGTGGATGAAGATTGTAAAGATCTTGGCCAGCTAGGCCGTATTATAACCGTTTCGACTTAAGATTTTATAACGCAACAAAATAAACTTCGGACTGCAGGTTAGCACATCAAGTTTGCCCCACATTCCGCAGTTAGATCGGGACTTATTATGTCACAAAACATTTCCAAGTACCTGCATAAAAATATGGATATGCAGGCGGGTATCGAGCACACGTTTCACCGCACCAAAATTGTAGCTACCGTGGGCCCCGCCTGCGATACCTACGACAAACTGTTGCAACTGGTAAAAGCCGGCGTAAACGTGTTTCGCCTCAACTTTTCGCATGGCGACCATGCCGACAAAGCCCAGATCATTGAGCACATCCGCAACATCAACAAAACAGAGCCTTACAATATTTCGATCCTCGGCGACCTGCAAGGACCAAAACTGCGTGTTGGCGACATCGAGAACGGCGGCCTCGATATTGCTCCCGGCGACATCCTTACTTTTTCTTCAAGAGAAAAAGTGGTGGGCAACATGGAGCGCATTTACATTTCCTACCCCAACCTGAACCAGGATGTAGAAGTAGGCAATAAGATCCTGATCGACGACGGAAAGATTGAAGTGGTGGTTTCAGAAATTACACCTGAAGGCGATGTAAAAGTGGTGGTTACCTACGGCGGCACCTTGAAGCCTAAGAAAGGTGTGAATTTGCCGGACACGAAGATTTCGCTGCCGGCCATGACCGAGAAAGACATTGCCGACCTCGATTTTATCATCGACCAAAAACTGGATTGGGTGGCACTTTCATTTGTGCGCCGTGCCGAAGATATCATCGACCTTAAGCGCCGCCTCAATGAACGCAACAGCCCCATTAAAGTAATTGCCAAAATTGAAATGCCTTCAGCGTTGGTTGATCTCCGCAACATTGTGGTGGAATCAGACGCGGTGATGGTAGCCCGTGGCGACCTTGGTGTGGAACTGCCCGTAGAAAAAGTGCCGATGGCACAACGCGACATTATCCGCAAATGCATCCACCGCGCCAAGCCTGTAATTGTGGCTACGCAAATGATGGAAAGCATGATCGACCGCGTAAAACCAAACCGCTCCGAAATTACCGACGTTGCCAACGCAGTATTGGAAGGCGCTGATGCGGTGATGCTGAGTGGCGAAACAGCTACCGGCCAGCATCCTGCACTGGTGGTGCAAACCATGCGCAAGATCATCCAGGAAGTGGAGCGTACTGAGTACCGCTACAACCGCGAAGAAGACCTGGTGCCCCAGCCCCACTCCCCTTCGTTCCTCAGTGATGCCATTTGCTACAACGCTTGTAAACTGGCCCGCGACGTTCGTGCCGATGCCATCATTGGTATGACGCAAAGTGGTTATACCGCGTTTATGCTGTCGTCGTACCGGCCCAAATCGCCGCTGTATATTTTCACCAAAGAACGTACGCTGCTAAACCAGCTTAGCCTGAGCTGGGGTGTTCGTGCCTTTTATTACGGCGAGGAAGAAAGCCTGGATGCGATCCATTCCGATCAAATCAAAATTTTGCAGGAACGCGGTTTTGTGAAATCGGCCGACGTGGTGATCAACACCGGTTCTACACCGGTGGACCAGCACCTGCCGACCAACATCATCAAGATCTCCAAAGTGGATTAAGTTCTCGTAATATTTTTATATAGCAAAAGGCCGTTCATTCAGAACGGCCTTTTGTTTTTCTATTTCTGTAAAAAAATGATGCTGGTGAAAAATCAACACTAGCCGGCTAGGTGTAAGTTCGGCCCGATTTCCCATTCTCAAAAACAGCGCAAGACGACTTTTCCTCAGTACAAACCAAACTCTGACTAGGTGAAATGCAAAGAAATCAGTGCAATTAGCCTACACTCAACAGGTTTCCTTAATTTTAGTAACCACTATTGCCTGTTCAAACTAACGTTGAGCCACCTATTATGATGAAGTCCGTTGTTTATTGTTGCCTGCTGGCAGTGCTGCTTTTTGCCTGCAAGGAAAAAGATTACCAGCCTTATTCCCGCGACCCGTTGCTGTACAGCAAAACCGTGAAGAAACTGAACGACGTGGTATTGCAAAACAATTTCACACCAGTAGTCGCTTCCCGTAACTATGCGTACGCCAACATTGCAGCATACGAGTGCATTGCTGCCGGCGACAGCAGTTATCTTTCTTTATCAGGGCAAATCAAACACCTGCCGCCCATGCCCAAGCCTGCACCGGACCAGCAGGTTGACTATCGGCTGGCAGCCCTGCTTGCATTTGTGCAAGTGGGCAACGCAGTTACGTTCCCCGAAGGTGTGCTGATGGATTATTACGACGAACTGAAAAAAGGTGCCCGCAACGCAGGCATGCCCCGCGAAGTATTAGCTAGTACGGTTGCGTTTGCCGATACTATTTCGGCCACCATTATGAAATGGAGCAAAGGCGACAATTATGCGCAAACACGCAGTGCGGAAAAATTTTCGGTGCGTACCGAAGACGGCCGCTGGATACCTACGCCGCCCATGTATGCGCAAGCAATGGAACCGCATTGGTGCGATATCAGGCCATTGGTGCTCGACACCTGCACACAGTTTGCACCACCACCACCACCGAAGTTTGATTTAACCAACAAGAATAGCGCATTTTATAAAGAATTAATGGAGGTAAAAAACTCTGTGGATTCGTTGGATGATGAACGTCGGCACATCGCGGAATTTTTCGACGACAATCCGTTCAACATGAACGTGCAGGGCCACGTAATGTTTGCCACCAAAAAGTTTTCGCCGCCGGGTCACTGGATGAATATTGTGGGCATCGCTGCGCAAAAGGCCGGTGCCGATTTCAACACAACTGTTGCTGCGTATACGCAAACCGCTATTGCACTTTTTGATGGATTTATTGCTTGCTGGAAAACGAAATTCAGCAACAACACAGTACGGCCCGAAACCGTGATCAATAAACATCTTGATCCCGAATGGCGGCCATTTATTCAAACACCTCCGTTTCCTTCATATGTATCGGGCCACTCCGTTATTTCGGCAGGTGCTGCCGAAGTAATGGCGCATTATTTTGGTAAAAAATTCCAGTACACCGATACTTCCCTTACCGAGTTTGGCATCAAGGAACGCAGCTTTCAATCATTTCATGATGCGGCCTGGGAAGCATCCATGTCACGGCTGTATGGTGGCATTCATTACCGGAGTGATTTAGTTGAAGGATATAACGCCGGTATCAAAATTGGCAACCATGTAGTAAGCCAGTTGCAACTAAAGGCCGGCGCCACGGCCACCGCTAAAAAAGAAGAAGAACCGGCTACCGTATTTGCCAAAGAGGAACAATAAAAAAAGAAGAGTGCAGCAAACACTTGCTGCACTCTTACAATCGGATAGTTTAAAGAGGCTCGTCAGAGCCTTTTTATTTTGATGTTGCGGAACCACACGGCGTCGCCATGATCCTGCAAAGCGATATGGCCGGTTTTGAAAGCACTGAAGCCTTCCCAATCTTTGAACTTGGAATTGGCCACCATTTGCTTCCATGCATCATCCCACATCATTGTATTTACAATGTGTTCACCGTTCAGGTAAAAATCAAGCTTCCCCTTGTTGGCAACAATTTCCGCAGTGTTCCATTCACCTGCTGGCTTCACCGTTTCTTTTGAAGAAGCAATGAGGTCGTACAGGTCACCGGCCCGGTGCTTGTGAATCTTGGCATCCGGATGGCCGGCATTGTCCAACACCTGCATTTCAGGGCCGGTCATGTATGTGGCGTCGTATTTTTTTGGATCATCCTGCACGTAAAAGATCACTCCGGAGTTTCCGTTCGGTGCAATTTTCCAATCGTACACCAGGTGGAAATTATCATATGCTTCGTTGGTCACCAAGTCGCCACCGGAGTTGTTGCCCAAAGCTTTTTTGGCTTCCGGGTCAAAGTACAGCGTACCATCTACCGCCTTCCATGCACCACCGGCGGTGGTGCTGCCATACGAATGCCAGCCCTTGGTGCTGGTGCCGTCAAATAGCATCGTCCAGCCATCCTGGGTGGGTGCCGCGGTTGTGCCTGATGTTTCCATGGTGGTTTGTTTTGGTCCGTCGCAAGCCAGCAGCATCATTGCCGCAATGCCCGCAGTTAAGGGTGTTTTCATGCTTTATTTTTTAAGCAACAAAATATATTTTACCATAGCGGTCGCATCTTCTTTCGACAGCGTAGGATGCGGTGTCATTACCGCAGGTCCCCAATTGCCCGAGCCGCCCGAAATGATTTTATCAGCCAGCATCGAAACGGTCGAATCATCATTGGTGTACTTGTTGGCAATTTCGCGGAACGACGGACCCACCAGTTTGTCATCCACTTTATGGCAGGCAGCGCAATCGCTTTTTGCTTCCAGCGCAAGCCCAGCCTTGTAATCGGGATGCTGGCTGATGTCAACTGCTTCGGGCTCGGTAGTGGCTGCAGGCGCATCAGCAGTGGGTGCTGTTTCTGCCGGCGTTTTGCCCGCCTCGTTGGAGCCACAAGCAACTAAAATGGAAAGAACTGTAAGGGTCAGGAAAACTTTTTTCATGAACAATTATTTAAGCTTAAAATTAATTAAATACCCAGCACCGAACGATTGAACTCCTCGCTGGAACCGGTTCCGGCAAAGTCGTCAAAGGTTTTATCGGTGGTGCGGATGATGTGGTTTTTGATAAATACAGCGCCTTCTTTTGCGCCGTCTTCGGGATGCTTCATAGCACACTCCCACTCCATTACTGCCCAACCGGCAAAGTTGTATGCAGTGAGCTTGCTGAACACCGACTTAAAATCAACCTGTCCATCGCCCAGCGAACGGAACCTGCCGGCACGTTCCACCCAGCCTTGGTAACCGCCGTACACACCTTGCTTTCCGGTGGGGTTGAACTCTGCATCTTTTACATGAAATGCACGGATGCGCTCATGGTAATGGTCAATATATGCGAGGTAGTCGAGGCATTGCAAAACAAAATGCGACGGATCATACAGCAGACATGCACGGGGATGGTTGTCTACTTCTTTCAAAAACATCTCATACGAAATGCCATCGTGCAGGTCTTCGCCGGGATGAATTTCATAACATACATCCACGCCGCTTTCATCAAAAGCATCGAGGATCGGACGCCAGCGGTTACCCAATTCACGGAAGCCAGTTTCAACCAAACCGGCAGGACGTTGCGGCCAGGGGTAAACGGTTGGCCAAAGCAGCGCACCGCTGAAGGTTGCATGCGCATTCAAGCCCAGGTTTTGCGACGCTTTTGCAGCCCATTTTAGTTGTTGTACAGCCCACTCCTGGCGTGCCTTTGGATTGCCATGCACTTCTTTAGGAGCGAAGCCATCAAACAAGGCATCGTATGCAGGATGCACGGCCACCAACTGGCCTTGCAGGTGCGTTGAAAGTTCGGTGATCTCCAGTCCTAATTCATTGATGGTTCCTTTTAGTTCGTCGGCGTAGGTTTTGCTTTCGGCTGCTTTTTGCAGATCAATAATATGCGATGCCCATGTAGGCAATTGCACGCCAACAAAACCAAGATCGGCGGCCCATTTACAAATACTTTTCAGATCATTGAATGGTGCCTGGTCGCCCAGAAACTGGGCAAGAAAAATACCCGGTCCTTTTATTGTTTTCATCTCTTTTAATTTAAAAGAAAGTAAAAAACCACAAAGGCACAAAGTAGCAAAGCCACACAAAGAAACGCTCTGTGTGACTTAATGCTTCCGTGTCTTTGTGGCTTGAAAATATTACACTTCAAATGTGGTCCACTTTTCATTGCTTTCGTGGCTGCGCACCACGTTGTCAATGAAAGCCATACCCCTGATGCCATCGTTCACCGACGGGAATTCAACCTGGTCGGTATCCACTTGCTCGCCGGTAATGCGTCCTTGCAAGGTGCGGGCAAAATTGCGGTAGATGTTGCCGAATGCCTCCAAGTAACCTTCGGGGTGACCGCCCGGTGTGCGGGTATTCATTTTAGCAATCTCACTATTGAATGCGGTGCCTGCACGATAAATTTCAGCAGGCTTGTTGAGCCATTTTACAATCAGTGTATTGGGCTCTTGCTGGTACCATTCAATACCGCCTTCTTCGCCGTATATTTTAATGGTCAAATTATTTTCTTCACCGGCAGCAACCTGTGTTGCAGTGAGTACACCGGTTGCACCGCCATCAAATTGCAGCAACACGCCACCGTCATCATCCAGTGCACGGCCTGCCACAACAATATTAAGTGCTGCGCAAAGCTTTGAAACTTTTTGTCCCGTAATGTATTCGGCAAGGTTGAATGCGTGGGTGCCAATGTCGCCCATAGCGCCGGCTTTGCCCGAACGCTTGGGATCGGTGCGCCATGCGGCCTGTGCATTTCCTTCTCGTTCAGAAAGCTTGCTGAGCCAACCCTGGTGGTACGAAACATATACTTTGCGGATCTTTCCAAACATGCCTTCTTTCACCATCTGGCGGGCTTGTTTTACCATTGGGTAACCCGTGTATGTATGCGTGAGGCAAAGTGTAAGTCCAGTCTCTTCAACTTTCTTTGCCAGTTGTTTTGCTTCGTCCAGCGAAACAGTAATGGGCTTTTCAATCACCACATGAAAGCCGCGGTCCAGCGCAGCCATGGCCGGTGCAAAATGCGCAAAGTTGGGTGTTACGATGGTAACGAAATCCATGCGCTTGTCTTCGGGCAGTGCGCTTTCTTTTTCCAGCATTTCCTCCCAGGTGGTGTAAATGCGGCTTTCTTCCAAAAAGAGCGAACGACCGCTGTCGACAGCAATTTCCTGGTTGATGCTGAGTGCTCCGCAAACCAGCTCAATCAATCCGTCGGAATTGGCAGCAATGCGGTGAATGGCTCCAATGAAGGCATCCTTGCCTCCACCGATCATACCCATTCTAAGTTTTCTGTTCATCGTCATGGCGTTTAGGTATTCAGAAATTATGCGTGAATAAAGGCCATCATGCGCAAAATGTGAAAAATATTTGTCAACATAAATGGCGTGGAAAACTATTGCAAATAGCCCTGCAACGGTACAGGTTTTTAAAAATAAACATTTACATTTAACCACTCTTTTTTTCTTTCACCACCCTAACGTTTGCCTATTATGAAGCCGGTCAGCCGTAGCCATCTTTGCAGCATCAACTCCGTCGTACTCTTTTTCGCATCTTTCTAAAATAAACCTTCGATTAAAACGTATAACCAAATGAACGAGAACGTTAACAAAAGTGCCTTGTTTAACGGAAGTTGCTTTGCACTCATCACCACTGCTTTTACATTTTCCATTCGTGCAGGTATTCTTCCGCAATTAGGCGAACAGTTTGGTCTTTCTGCCGAACAACTTGGCTTCATCAACTCCATGTGGTTCCTGGGCTTTCCTATTTCCATGATCATTGGCGGACTGGTGTACCACACATTCGGCCCTAAGAACATCATGCTGGTGGCACTGGTTTGTCACACATTGGGTATCCTGCTCACTATCTATGCAGGCGGTTATTCCACCTTGCTTATTTCCACCTTATTTATTGGTATTGGTAACGGTTGTACCGAAGCAGCTTGTAACCCGATGATTGCTGACATGTATTCAGGTGTTAAGATGCAAAAGATGCTTTCCCGCTTCCACATGTGGTTCCCCGGCGGCATTCTGCTCGGTTCGCTCATTTCATTGGGCATGACCAGAATGGGCTTTGGCTGGCAGGCGCAAATGTGGGTAACAATGATCCCTACTGTTATTTATGCCGTTTTGTTTTTTGGAAAAACATTTCCGAAATCACAGATCGAAGATGCCAACTCGCTTTCCACCAACTTTAAAGCGATGCTGAGCCCGGTGTTTATATTCCTGTTTTTCGCCATGGCTTTGACCGCTATCTCCGAGTTCGGTCCTAACCAGTGGGTAAGTATTATCCTGGTGGCCAGCGGCGCTGAGCCCCTGCTCATCTTGGCTTTGACATTTGGAATTGCTGCTGTTGGCCGCTGGTTTGCAGGCCCCGTAGTTGCCAGTTTGGGGCAAACCGGTGTGCTGCTTGCAGGCGCTGTTCTTACTGCCATTGGTATCTATATGTTCAGCACCATCACTGGCCCGATGACGTATGTTGCTGCAATAGTTTTCGCATTGGGCATTTGCTACTTCTGGCCCGTAATGATCGGTTCGGTGGCGCACCGTGTTCCAAAAAGCAGCGCATTGGGTATGTCTATTGTTGGTGGTGTAGGTATGTTTTCAACCGCCATTTGGCAGCCCATCATCGGTGGCTGGATTGACAGTGCCCGTGAAAAAAGCGCCGCGGCTGGTCTTACCGGCGATGCGCTGGAACTGGCAACCGGCCAGGATACTTTGATGAAGATGCTGGCATTCCCTGCAATCCTCATCGTATTGTTTACCATCTTTTTCTTCTGGCAAAAAAATACCAAGCGCATTACCGAAAGCGAAATGACAATGGCAGTGCACTAGTCATTGGGTACAGCATCTTGCCAGATACGCGTTGTTCTTTATTGTCGTCCCATCATTGAATTGTGCAATACAAAAATGTAATTCGTAATTCATCTAAATGGCACAATACCATCGCAGAGATCTGATCAAACAGTTGGCTGCAGGAAGCCTTGCAGCTGTGGCATTACCCGTTTTTGCTGCTTCCTGCGCCAACTCAAAAACGAAACGTTTGAAAAATAATATCCAACATTCAGTTTGCCGCTGGACCTATGGCTTTATGCCGCTGGAGCAATTGTGCACCACGGTAAAAGACATCGGCATTGCGGCCATTGATTTGGTTGGTCCCAAAGACTGGCCAACACTTAAAAAGCACGGCATCTACTCCAGCATGTGCAATGGTGCGGAAATAAGCCTCACCGAGGGTTGGAACGACCCGCAATACCACGACCGCCTCATCAAACAATACAACGAACACATCGACCTGGTAGCTGCAGCCGGCTACAAAAACCTGATCTGCTTTAGCGGTAACCGCAAAGGCATGGACGATGAAACCGGCATGAACAATTGTGCTACGGGTTTAAAAAAGATCATGGCGCATGCCGAGCAAAAAGGCGTAACGCTGATCATGGAGCTCCTCAACAGCAAGGTGGATCATGCCGATTATATGTGCGGCCATACGGCATGGGGCGTATCGCTTTGTAAAAAAATCGGTTCCGAAAACTTCAAGCTGCTCTACGACATTTACCACATGCAGATCGATGAAGGCGATGTGATCCGCACCATCCAGCAGAGCCATCAGTACATCGGTCATTACCACACCGGCGGTGTGCCGGGCCGCCACGAAATCGACGAATCGCAGGAGCTGTATTACCCTGCCATCATCAAAGCCATTGTGCAAACCGGTTTCAAAGGATACCTGGCCCAAGAGTTTATCCCGGCGGCCGATGATAAAATTGCTTCATTAAGAAAGGCCATCAGCATCTGTGATGTTTGATAAAACAGTACATTCAACATCTGCTTTACCTCTTTTGTACACCTTATAACGATTACGCCATATGGCAACCAACGTTTACGACGCTATTGTAGTGGGCTCCGGCATCTCGGGTGGCTGGGCCGCCAAAGAACTCTGCGAAAAAGGCCTCAAAACCATCATGCTGGAGCGGGGCCGCGATGTTAAGCACGTGAAGGATTACGTAAGTGCCAACAAGGAATTGTGGCAGTTTCCGCACCGTGGAGGCCGCACCCAGCAAATGATCGAGGATTATCCCGTGCTGAAACGCGATTACCCGCTGAACGAAATGAACCTCGACTTTTGGGTGAATGAAAAAGAAAGCCCCTACACCGAAACCAAGCGGTTCGACTGGTTCCGTGGTTATCATGTAGGCGGCCGTTCGCTTACCTGGGGCCGGCAGAGCTACCGCTTTTCCGACCTCGATTTTGAAGCCAATGCAAAGGAAGGCATCGGTGTAGATTGGCCCATCCGCTACAAAGACATTGCGCCCTGGTACAGCTACGCAGAAAAATTTGCCGGCGTTAGCGGCAACCGCGATGGACTGCCACAATTGCCCGATGGCGATTTTCAGCCACCCATGGAACTCAACTGCGTTGAAAAAGACGTGGCCGACCGAATCAAGGCGCATTGGAAAGGCCAGCGCCTGCTGACCATTGGCCGCACCGCAAATATTACCCAGCCACTGACGGGCCGCACCAATTGCCAGTACCGCAACAAATGCTGGCTGGGCTGCCCGTTTGGCGCATATTTCAGTACACAATCTTCTACCCTCCCAGCGGCAGAAAAAACAGGCAACTTAACGCTGCGCCCCTGGTCGATTGTAAAAGAAATTATTTACGATAAAGACACCGGCCTTGCTAAAGGTGTACGCATTGTAGATGCGCAGGACAATAAAACCTACGACTATTTTGCGAAGGTGATTTTCCTCAACGCCTCGGCAATGAACTCAACCTGGGTGCTGATGAACTCGGCCACCGACATCTGGCCCGACGGGTTGGGTAGCAGCAGCGGCGAGTTGGGCCACAACCTGATGGACCACCATTTCCGCCTCGGTGCATCCGGCCGTGCCGAAGGTTACGACGACAAATATTATTATGGCCGGCGGCCAAACGGCATTTATATTCCGCGTTTCCAAAACGTGGGCTCTGACAAACGCGATTACCTGCGTGGCTTTGGCTACCAGGGCAGCGCCAGCCGCCAGGGCTGGAACCGCGATGTGGCTGAAATGGCCATTGGCGGCGACTTTAAAGATGCGCTGGGTGAACCGGGGCCGTGGACCATGGGTATTACCGCCTTCGGCGAAATTTTGCCCTACCACGAAAACATGATCAGCCTCGACAAAACGAAGAAAGACAAATGGGGCCTGCCGGTGTTGGCCATTGATGCTACTATCCGAGAGAACGAAGAAAAAATGCGCAAGGACATGACCGGCGAAGCTGTGGCCATGTTGGAAGCCGCCGGGCTGAAAGATGTGAAGCCTTTTGACAACACTTACTATATGGGCCAGGGCATCCACGAGATGGGCACTGCCCGCATGGGTCGCGACCCGAAAACATCGGTGCTCAATGGCAACAACCAGGTGTGGGATGCGCCCAACGTATTTGTAACCGATGGCGCCTGCATGACTTCTGCAGCTTGCGTAAACCCATCGCTTACCTATATGGCACTGACCGCCCGTGCCGCCGACCATGCCGTGAAGGAGTTGAAAAAAGGAACATTTGATAAAGTGCGGCTGCAGGCATAAACCGCCCTCGGCATATTAATTTTTGAAGTACAAATCAATTCTTGCTCGTAAATTCTAACGCCCAACAACCTTGTCATGAATAAAGAACAACAACCGCAAAACTCACGCAGGAGTTTTATCAAAAATGCGGGTTTGGCCGCAGCAGGTTTTTTTATTGTTCCCCGCCACGTTTTAGGCCGAGGCTTCCTGGCACCCAGCGACCGCTTAGTGGTAGCCGGCATTGGTGTAGGTGGCAAGGGTGAAAGTGACATCAACAGTTTTTTCAAAAGCGGCAAAGCCGACATTGGTTACCTCGTTGATGTGGACGACCGCCGTGCAGCCACTTCGGTAAAGCGTTTTCCTAAAGCAAAATATTACAAAGACTGGCGTGAGCTGTTCGACAAAGAATCAAAAAGCTTTGATGCCGTTTCTGTATCGACCCCCGATCATAACCACGCAGTGCAAACCCTTGCAGCAATGCAGTTGGGCAAACACGTGTATGTGCAAAAGCCACTGACCCACGACATTTACGAAGCCCGTGTGCTCACCGAAGCCGCAAAGCGGTACAAGGTAATTACGCAAATGGGCAACCAGGGTGCTTCCGGCGACGGCACCCGCCTGATGAAAGACTGGTTTGAAGCCGGCCTTATTGGCGATGTGCACACCATTTACTCATGGACCGACCGCCCCGTGTGGCCACAGGGTATTGAATGGCCCAAAGCAAAAGCCGATGTGCCTAAAGAACTGGATTGGGACCTGTGGCTTGGTACTGCTCCCTACCGCGATTATATCGACAAACTGGTGCCTTTTAACTGGCGCGGCTGGTGGGAATACGGCACTGGCGCCCTCGGTGATATGGGTTGCCACATGTTGGAGCCGGCTTTCCGTGTGCTGGACCTGCGCTACGCAAAAGATGTACAGGCCTCGGTAGGCTCGGTGTATGTTGATGAATTCAAACGCGGTTATTTTCCTGAAAGCTTCCCTCCTTCCAGCCATGTTACGCTTACGTTCCCGAAAACAGCCAAAACAAAAGGCGAGGTAAAAGTGCATTGGATGGATGGCGGCATACAGCCCGAACGGCCCGAAGAATTGGGACCAAACGAAGTATTTGGCGATGGCGGTAACGGCACCCTCTTTATTGGTACAAAAGGCAAAATGATGTGCGGCACATATGGACAAAATCCGCAATTGCTGCCCACTTCCAAAACAAAAGAAACCAAAGTAAAACAGGTGGACCCTCGTGTTGCCGGCGGTGCCGAAGGCCACTATGCGCAGTGGGTGGAAGCCTGTATTGCCGGGCATGGCAAAGGCCAGGTAAGTTCGCCATTTGAAGTGGCGGGCCCGCTGACCGAGCTGCTGCTGATGGCCAACCTCGCCATCCGGGCACACGACATCAGGAAGCCGCTGGAAAACAACCGGTTCAGCTTCCCTGGTCGCGGCCTGAAACTGGTGTGGGACAATGCACAGATGAAAGTGACCAATTTCGACGATGTAAACCAATGGGTAAAACGCGAATACCGGCAAGGGTATAGTTTGAAAGCGTAGATGAGGATGATGGATGATTGATGGTGGATGATAGTGATTATTCAATCATCAATAATTAACCGCAGCATTCACAATTCACCATTCACAATTCACCCCTTTCAACCCAGATCAAAAACTTTAAAACACATTATCGTGAACAGAAGAGAAGCGGTACAACATATTGCCCTGTTACTGGGCGGCGCCATGGTGGGCTCCAGCGCCCTGCTGACCGGTTGCAAAACCGAAACCGCCAAGCCCACCGAATGGAAACCCGAGGACATAGTTTACCTCGATGAAATCGCGGATACTATTTTACCTACCACCGGCACCCCCGGCGCTAAAGCGGCGCAGGTCGGGCAGTTTATGACCGTGATGGTAAACGACTGCTACGAGGAACGCGACCAAAAAGTGTTCCGCGAAGGAATGGACAAACTGAATGCGTTGGCAAAAGACAAACACGGCAACGGGTTTGTGCAATTGACCCCGCAGCAGCGCCACGAATTATTGGTGGCCCTCGATGCAGAGCAAAAAGACTACGCCGGAAAGAAAAAGCCCGAAGACCCGGCGCATTATTTCCGGATGATGAAAGAACTGACCCTGCTTGGGTATTTCACCTCCGAGATCGGCTCCACGCAAGCCCGCCGGCATATACCCGTTCCCGGTAGTTACAAAGGCTGTGTGCCGTATCAAAAAGGCGAGAAAGCATACACCTAAATTTTTTATACCGTTAAATTCGAAAGCTGCTTTGCAATTTGTGAAGCAGCTTTTTTTGTGTGAACCCATCCAAAAATGGCGTTGAAAACTTGCTGCGCGGCTGTTGTATATTTGCAGGCCCAAAGGGCACAACTAATATGGTTAATTGTATTTGCATCAACGACGAGGGAAGACCGGAGCAGATTGCGCCGGATAAATGGGTAAAAAAGGACGAGCAATACCGCATTACCCATGTTTATTTTCATCCCAAACAAGGCATCCAGGGTTGCACGCTTTATGAAAAGCCATTGGATGAATCGTGTAAACCATTCGAAACATTCAAGTTGTCGCGGTTTGCTATTCACCACGACGACCTGGAAGCATTTATTGAATTGTGCCGCATGTGCACCGAGCTGAATGATGTGGAGATTGAAAAACTGATCGAGGAATCTGAATTACAGACTATTTAGAAGCATTCAATACTGAATAAAGACGCCGCTTTAATGAGCGGCTTCTTTATTTCGGGCGGCCGCCAGCGGTTGTTTGATGTTGAGCCGGTACTGCAAAACACTTTCGCCGTTAAGCACCACGTATAACCACTGAACTTGTGGCGAATGCACCACATACGTGTATCCTACCCGGGCACCGTTTACCAGAGGGGGTTTTTCGGGATAGTTGCGCCAAACCGGGCCGGTGTGCCGCCGCGGGTCGCCAAAAGGCTGGTCCCAAACCTCCATTTTTTTCTCCGGCTCGAACGTTTCCAATTCAATCAATACTGTATCGCCCACTGCCGCTTCGATAATACCAATGGCAGGGCTAAAACTTTTGATTTGCTGGCGAACAAAAGATGTATGCTTGAACGGCGTCTGCTGAAACTCCCGGATCAGCGGCTGGTCGGGCAGCAAGGTCCAACCCGGATCTTCTGGGTAATGGTCGCGGATAAAAGATTGCGGATCAGCGAGGTAATAGCGGCTGTCGAACTGTCGAAAAAACTGGTCGCCGCGCATATTTGTAAAGCCGCTGGCCCAGGTAGCATCCAGCAGGTACCAAATGCTGTCGATGCGCACCGCGTTCCACGAATGATTGGCGCGGAAAAACCTTCCCTGACTGCCGCTGCCGGTTCGGGCATAACCATTGATCACCACGGCTTCCAGCCCGGCATGGTCGCACAGCACCTTGAACAGCCGCGCATAGCCATCGCAAACGGCCTCGCCTTTTTGCAACACCAGTTCGGCCACCCGCTGGTCGAGCGGTGGCAAAACGGTGGATGTATCATCGTCTTCAAAGTTGCTTTGCTGGCGCCTGCTGCGGGTTGCGGCAAATGGGCCGGAAACTTTATAACTGATGTTGCCGGTGATCCAATAGAAAATGGCATCGGCCTTTTGGCGTTCGGTTTTGCTGTTCCGCGTCAACTCATGTGCCAGCCGGGCCGCAGCCGAAGGTGCTTTTTGCGCCAGTGCGCCGTTGCAACATAGACCAATAAAAAATATGAAGAAGGCAAACCGCATTTCCAAAACACTATTTTTCCAATACACCGAAATTTACCAAAAAGGCGCAGCCACATTTGATTAAATGCCGCTCGAAAACGCATTAAGCGCAAGCGCAAAATTCAATGCCCCAGATGATATTTTGCTTCGGGCCAATATTAAAGTTAATAAAAAGATGTGCGGAAAATTGCGTTGTTACATCGGTCAGTGTTCTAGTCTACCGTATAAACGGGTACAACGCAAAAAACCACTTGAAACGATTCGTGATAAAAACGCATCATTTCAAGTGGTATCAATTATCTAACGCTCCGGAACGGTTTTTAGAAAGGGTTTAAATTTCCACCAACTCCTCCACCGGCTTCAACTTTGCATTGAATTGGCTTTGCCAACCGGCTACGGTTAGGCTTAGTTCGGCCAGGGTGGCGCGGTTACAATCTTTGCGGGAAAATTCGAGCCCCTCATGTGCGGGGACCACTTTAGCCACTACACCAAAGTTTTCGCGAATCAGGTGTTCTACTTCGCTTTTGGTAAACCAGCTTTTGATGCTGAGCACGCCTTGGTGGTGCACTCTCCGCACCAGTTCAAGCAGGGTACCGCCAGCCATTGGCCGGCTCAGTGAACGATCTTCATTGGCATCAAAAATTTGCAGGGTAAGATAAGGGAAGCATTTGTTGAACCGGTACTGCAGGTCTCCAACGGTCCGCCAGTCATCTATTTCAAGCAACATGTCGTTAGCATTTAAGGTGAGTCAATGAATAACTGATTGAGGCTTTGTTGTATGCCCCGTTCAATTGTATACAGCAAAATTGCCCCTGCTGAACTTCTTGTATGCTGATGTGCATCAACCGATGGAAAGATTCAACTCATATGCGGTTATTACATTGGTTTTCAAACAAGTAACAGCAGCGTAAAACAAATATGTGATGATAGTCAGTAAAATGTCCCGGCTTTGCGGACACTAAAAAAGAAGCCCCGCCTCAACAGGCAGGGCCAAACAACTAACCCACTTTTTTCTAAAAAAGGAACAAAGAAAAAGTAGGATTCAAAAATAAGCCATTGCTATTTGCTAAAAAAATTAGTTTTTACCTTCTTCCTCTTCCGCCGGTTTTTGCGCCACTACCGGTGCTGCGCCCAGGCTTTCAAAATGTAATTTTATTTTTTTGTCGTTCTTTTCTGCAATGTCGATCAGGTCGTTGCCGTCCATACCGTAAACATGCACCACCGGCGCACCCTGTGGTACCTTTCCAATTTGAAACCGGTCCTTACCTCCTAAACCTTCCAAGTGCAGGAAACGTGTTTCACCTGCAGGGAAAAACCGGTTGTAACGCTGCAGCCCTTGCTTTCCGGCCTTATCCAATGCAAACACCTGCACCCGGACGCCGTTATTCTCTGGTGTAACGGTAAACAGTTCTGCTTTTTTTGTTCCCCAAACCTGCACCTCTGCAGCCACTTGTTTGTAATATTCCATCACGGGCCGCATCATCGTGTTGCGCCTGCTTTTTAACCGGGATCTTAAAAAGTCGCCACTTCCGGCCACGACCGGTGCCGGCATGCGGGCCACCGCCGCATCAATCACCGCATCGGAAAGCTGTGCCTGAAACTCTTCAATCACCTGCTGCCACTCGCCAGCATCGAGGTCATTTAAAAAGATCGGATCGAACTCGCGGCTTTTATAATTGAGGCTGGGCAGCCCTTTTGTCTTGGCCTTAAACCAGTTGAGGTGCTTCATTGCCACGGCTTTTCCAACCCGGGGAATAAGCCCGCTGCTTTGGAAAAAAGCCTGGTCGCGGTCACGCGGGATGGCGTAATAATATTTGGCCCCGGCCGAATCCAGGATACCCCAGCGCCATTGATCGGCGTGGCGGTCCCAGTCGGCAATGAGCATATCGAGCAGCCTCGCTTTCAAAACCTGGCGCTGCAGTATCAGCCGGTCTTCATCTTCGCCCAGTTTTTCCTGCGCAGTAGCAGTGCTTTTCGAGTCGGAATCATCCGGCGTGGGATTGCGTTTTTCTAAAAACACCACCTGGCCGGCAAATATTTTCTGGTGTTCGCCAAATGCGGGATCATCAGGAATGTAGAACAGTTGCGGATCAGGTGCGGAAACACCGATGGCTTTGGCCATATGTGCTACCACCAACGGTGCATACGGGTGTGCTGCTGATATCATATCCTGCACCAACGTTTGCGCCAGCGTACCGCGTAGCTTGGGCGGCAGCGCTTTCTCCACATCTTTATCTACGGTACGCAGCACCCACTCCACCCCGGCTTTATCTACGAGTTGCAATGATTTTGTTTGTTGGCCACCGCCCAACTCTGTGACCTTCAAACCTGAGGCTTTCAGGTCGAAGACCGGCATGCGCACCGGCGTACTCCAAACCTGCCGGTAATTATTTCCAATGAAAATGCGGCGCATGAGGGTGGGCTTGTATTTGGCGCTGGCCGCAACCGTAATGGAATCGGCCGCCGGACCCACGGGTTGGTGGGGCGCACCGGCAGGCGCTTGCAGCACCAAGGCCAGCAGCAAAAACATAAGGGAGCTTTTTAGGTAAAAAGCTGTTTCGATGCGTTGGGCCTTGCGCAGGCCCCGAATGAGGATATATTCGTTAAGCTTAGCCATTCTGTTTGTAGCTATACAAATGACTTGCCGGGCCCGCATTTCCCCAAAATTTCCGCGGCCCTTTTTAAACACCACGTGGCATTTTTATAAAATACCTCCTTCAAAGGCGGACAAAACAACGTTTTGTGGCGGAGGCGTTACATTCGTTGCATGAAGATCAGTTTCTGGTCGGTGGGCAAAAGCCATGAGCCTTATGTGCTGCAGGGCATCGACAATTTTACCAAAAGGATCGGCAAATATTACCCGGTGGAATGGCAGATCATTGCGCCGCCAAAAAACTCCGGGCTGTTGCCTGAGGCTGAACTAAAGAAAAAGGAAGGTGCGATTGTGTTGCAGCTGCTACGGCCAGATGATTACCTGTGTGTGCTGGACGAGCGGGGCAAACCGTTCCGATCGGAAGGGCTTGCGCTATTTATCCAGCAACGGGCCAATGAAAGTGTACGGCAACTGGTGTTTTTAATTGGTGGTGCTTACGGACTTGACGAAGCGGTGCTGCAAAAAGCAAAACACCAATGGTCGCTTTCGCAATTGACATTTCCACATCAGTTGGTACGGCTTATCTTAGCCGAGCAGGTGTATCGTGCCTGCACCATTTTGCGCAACGAAAAATACCACCACGAATAGCGGAGCGTACATCAAGATTTTTTGCGGCAAATAATGGTTTCGCACCTTTCAATTAAAAACAGACACAGGTTTAAATACATTTCATGTTTTCCATCACCATCATTATCCTGATCATCACCTGCCTCGTTTCGTTTGGCGCTTTTAATAACCAAAAGATTATGAACGACCTGATCTTTTACCCCCCCGCAGTGCAGCAGGGACAGTGGTACCGGTTTTTTACCTGTGGGTTGATCCATGCCGACATTGGCCACCTGGCGTTCAACATGATCTCGCTCTACTTTTTTGGTGAAGGTGTGGAGCGGGCCTTTACTGCAATAATGGGCGACCTAGGCAGATGGGTGTTCCTGATTTTATATTTATCGGCCTTGGTGGCATCGTTGTTACCCACTTACTTGAAAAATAAAGACAACCATTATTACCGGAGTTTAGGTGCTTCCGGCGCAGTGAGTGCCGTTATTTTTTCGGGCTTGCTGTTAGCGCCTGGCTCAAGCGTTTACCTTTTTCTCATCCCGATTCCCATTCCCGGGTTCATTTTTGCGCCGCTCTATCTCCTTATTTCTATTTACCTCGACCGTCGTGGCGATTCCAACATCAACCATTCAGCGCATATCTGGGGTGCAGTTTACGGTCTTGCTTTTACTTTGGTTGCCAGCTACGCAGTTGGCTTCGATGTGTTCGGTTATTTTATTTTGGGCGTGCAAGATTACCTGCAGAACCTTGGGCAATAGCGATTTTTATAACTTGTTTTGTTTGTGCTGTAACTTTAAAACGGTCGTCAATACGGTGGCCGGCAACCCAGGCAATGCGGTTGCCCGAATGCAATATCCATACGGCGTCTTTAACTTGCTTAGAAAGCTTTTGGCTGCTTAGAAAGCGGGCTACTTTTTTCTTTTTCCCGAGGCCCAACGGGTAAAAATAATCGCCTTGTTTTAGGCGGCGCAGCATCAGTGAAGCGTCAATTTTGGCTGCATCTAAAAATGCGATATGCGCAGGTGCTTCAACGGTTTTCGGCACTGCACAATGCTGCCAAGAAATGCTGCCACCTTCGAATTGAACGGTTCCCTTCTCGCCTTCCAACAAAACAATGCTTTGCGCCGCGGCTTGCAGCGGTGCAATAATAATCCAGGCACGGTGGCGCAACACCTGGTGGGTTGCGGAGCGTACATACTTGCCGGTTTCACTGGCAAGCAAATGCACCACATCGCCGGTTTGTGCCGGCCGAAACCCATACTCCTTTAGTATTTCATAAACAATGGTGTTCAGCGGTTGCACCCTTGCCAGTTTCAGCACCGGTATGTGCACTTCTGCACCTTTATATTCCAGCAACGCTTTTCTGTGTGAATCCACCGCCTGTTGATATAACAATTCTGCTTCGTAAAATTTTGGAATGCTGTCGCCAATGTTATCAAGGGCCTGTGGCATTTTTTGCGCAACAATGGGCAGCAATTCTTTCCGGAAAAAATTACGGGTGTACTTGGTGCTGGCGTTACTGCTGTCTTCTACCCACTGTAGTTTATTGGCCTGGGCAAATGTTTCCAATTCGCTGCGCTTAGCAAAAAGCAGCGGCCGCACTACCTTATTTTTTTTTGGTAAAATGCCCCGCAAACCACTGATGCCAGTGCCTTTGAAAAAATGCATCGCCACCGTTTCGATGTTATCATCGAGGTGGTGCGCAGTGAGCAGGTATTGGTGCTTTAATAAAGAGTCGTTTCCTACTTTTTGTGATGCAGAATGGCTTGAAGCTCCTTCATTTGAAACCAATTGCCACTGCCCGTCACCTTCTTCCCATTCCGATTGCAGCAATTCATCAAACCAGGCATAGCGCAGCTTTCGTGCAGCCTCTTGGATGGAAAGTTTTTGCTCCGCGGCGTAAGCTTCGGTTTGAAAACTTTTTACCATGATTGGCACAGCATACTGTTTTGCCAACTGTCGCACATATGATTCGTCCCGCATAGTTTCCTCACCACGCAATCCGAAATTGCAATGGGCAATAGAAAAAGAAAATCCCGAACGGTAGCACAAGGCACACAACACCGCCGAATCAAGCCCGCCACTAACGGCGATCAGTAACCGGTCTTTAGCGTGAAATAACTGGTGGGCTCTAATGTATTCGGTAAACTTTCGTTGCAGGTCGGGGCTGGTCAAGATCAAAAAGTTAAGTCTTCGTATGCGGAACGCAGTTCGCTATAAGCATGATTGTCGCCGGCCTTTTTCGCCATCACCATACCTTTTTCGTAAGCAGCAACAGCAGCATCGGTGGCGCCATTGCGCTCCAGCAATTTTGCCAGATGATAATAAGAACCAATGTAATTTTCGTCGCGTTGCAGCAATTGTTCAAACAGATCCCTTGCTGCCGCATCGTTGCCCAATTTAATATGCTCCAACGCCAACGCATGTTGCACAAAACTATCTTCCGGGTTGACCGCTAAAAATTCCTGCAACTTCGCCATTCTGTCCATTATCTATTGGGGTGTCCTGCTTTGAGATTATTTTTGACGCAGCGTATTTTTTCCTAATTTAGTTGCATAAACAACTATATAAAAAACATTGCTGCATGAAAATACTGGTTTGCATCAGTAAGACACCGGACACCACGGCAAAAATAGCCTTCACCGACAACAACACGAAATTTGCCGAGGCGGGTGTTCAATGGATCATCAATCCGTACGACGAATGGTATGCACTGGTTAAAGCCTTGGAACTAAAGGAAGCCGACGCTTCGATTACGTTGCACCTGTTGCACGTAGGCGGCACCGACAGCGAGCCCGTGATCCGCAAAGCGCTGGCGCTGGGCGGCGACGAAGCCATCCGTGTAAACGCAGTGCCTACCGATTCATATTCCGTAGCGGCGCAAATTGCAGCCGTTGCTAAGGATGGTGGTTACGACCTCATTTTTACCGGTAAAGAAACCATCGATTACAACAACGGCGTGATTGGCGGCATGGTTGCCGAAATGCTGGACCTCCCCTACATTGCGCTGGCAACTTCGTTCCAGCTATCAGGTACAACGGCTACCATTAAGCGAGAAATTGAAGGCGGTGAAGAAACCGTGGAAGTGCAACTGCCTGTTGTGGTGAGCTGCCAAAAAGGAATGGCCGAGGCCCGCATTCCCAATATGCGCGGCATTATGGCGGCTCGCACCAAACCGCTGCGTGTGGTGGAACCGGTTGCTGCCGAAAAATACACCGAAGTTGCCGAGTTTGGCTTGCCCCCTGCGAAGGCCGGCGTTAAACTCGTATCGCCCGACAACGTGGAAGAACTGGTACGCCTGCTCCACGAAGAAGCAAGGGTGATTTAACCCAACGGATTAACTTAAAAAAATTAACCGGTGCGGATGCGCAAGATTGTCGTCGGCACGGGCATAACCAACAGCTGTTGCAACACAATAGCTTTTAAAAATAATTAAATGAGCGTTTTAGTATTTATAGACCTGGTAGATGGCCAGGTAAAAAAAGCGGCACACGAAGCCCTTACTTATGGCGCCAAACTGGCTGCGCAAATGGGCACAACTGCCGAAGGCGTGGTGCTGGGCAGCGAAGTAGGTACCGACCTGGGCGAACTGGGTGCACATGGTGTTGCCAAAATTCACCAGGTAAGCGGTGATGGTTTCAGGGAAGGCGATGCGCAGGTGTTTGCAAAAGTTGTGGCCGATGTGGCCGAAGCAACCGGCGCCGATGTGGTGGTATTTTCCAACAACACCAGCGGCAAAGCAATTGCGCCGCGGGTGGCAGTTCGGCTAAACGCCGGCCTGGTTTCTGGTGCTGTTGCCTTGCCCGAAACAGACGGCAGTTTTGTGGTGCGCAAGAATGTGTTTTCGGGAAAAGCATTTGCCAAGGTTTCGGTGAAAACCGCGAAAAAAGTAATTGCACTGAACGTAAACAGTTTTACCATTGAAACCGGCGACGGCAAGGCCGAGGTTGTTCCATTCCAGGCCGAAGTGCCCGCCTCGAAAATAAAAGTGATTGGTTCCAATAAAACTACCGGCAAAGTATCACTCACCGAAGCTGAGGTGGTGGTGAGTGCCGGCCGCGGCATGAAAGGCCCCGAAAACTGGGGCATTGTGGAAGACCTGGCGACGGCACTGGATGCTGCCCTTGCTTGCAGCCGCCCCGTAGCCGATGCGCATTGGCGTCCGCACAACGAGCACGTAGGTCAAACAGGCGTGGCCATTGCCCCTAACCTCTACGTTGCGGTGGGTATTTCCGGCGCCATTCAACACCTGGCTGGTGTTAACCGCAGCAAGGTGATCGTGGTGATCAACAAAGATCCTGAAGCGCCATTTTTTAAGGCTGCGGACTACGGCATTGTAGGAGATGTTTTTGAGGTATTGCCGAAATTTACCGAGGCCGTGAAAAAAGTAAAAGGAGTAGCATAGAATTTGTTTGTAAAAATGCCACCCATGAGCAGGGTGGCATTTTTATTTATATATAGCGTAGGTTTGTACCCTTGCAAAAAATGGATTTTACCGACATTTTAGCTTCGAAGTATGAAGAAAATAGAACTGGAAATTGTGGCGCTTTCGCATAGCATTACCCAAACACATTCCTACGCAGTGGTGTTGGGCGAAGTAAACGGCCTGCGCCGGCTGCCCATTGTTATTGGTGGATTTGAAGCTCAGGCAATTGCAGTGGCGCTGGAAAAAATGCAACCCAGCCGCCCCCTTACCCACGACCTGATGAAAAATTTCATGAATGCGTTTAATATCGAGCTGCACGAGGTGATCATCACTGACCTGCAAGAAGGCATTTTTTACTCAAAACTGGTGTGCACTTCCGAACACGACACGATTGAAATTGACAGCCGCACTTCTGATGCGCTGGCCCTGGCCGTTCGGTTTGGCTGCCCCGTTTATACCTACGAGCACATCCTGGAAAGTGCCGGCATCATGATGGAAGATACTGCCGCCGCTAAAAAACGCAAGGAAGGCAGCGCGGTGGAGCAAAGCAAAAGCGATACAGATGATTTGAAAAGCCTGTCGCTGGAAGCACTGAACAAACTGCTCAATGAAGTGTTGGAGCAGGAAGATTATATCAAGGCAATTGCGATTCGGGATGAGATCAACAGCCGCAATCGCTGATTAAAGGATTGGGCGGGATGTTCGGGATTAGTTTTAATTGATGGATTTTCATCTTTCAAGCAAAAATCTTACAGTTAAACGTATTGAACATCTACTTTATCGATCCAGTCGCTTTACTTGTTTGTTTAGTCCGATCCATAAATCAAATCTTGCTTATCCTGCACTTCAATTAATCCGCGGTTTTGGTACTTTTTCCCAATTGCAAAATAAACCTGGGCCTGCATATTGTGGGCAAACGGCCGGATGGTTTTCACGACCTGGAAACCATTTTTTACCCACTGCCCCTGTACGATGCACTGGAACTGGTGCACAGTAAAGACGGAGCTACTACACTACAAGTAACCGGTATCACCATCGACGCCCATGCAGAAGACAACATTTGCATTAAGGCTTACCGGCTGATACAACAAACGCATCAAATACCCCCAGTACAAATTCACCTGCATAAAAACATTCCATCCGGTGCCGGCCTCGGCGGCGGTTCGGCCGATGGCGCATTTATGCTGCAGTTGCTCAATAAAAAATTTGCATTGGGATTGAGCAACGAACAGTTAATGGGTCTTTCGCTGCAACTCGGTTCCGACTGCCCGTTTTTTATTTACAACCAGCCTTGCTTTGCACAAGGCCGCGGCGAACGATTGCAGCCGGTTACACTTGATCTTTCGGCCTACGCCATCGTTTTAGTGAACCCAAAAATTCACATCAACACCGGGTGGGCGTTTGCACAATTGCAACCCGATCGGCAGCACAGCAACCTGCTGCAAGTGGCGCAACAACCTATCGGATATTGGAAGACCGATATGACCAATGATTTCGAACCACCCGTTTTTGCAGCTTATCCCGAAATAGCCAAGATCAAAGAGACGCTATATGATGCAGGTGCTGCTTATGCATCACTGACAGGCACCGGTTCCACCGTGTTTGCACTGTTTGACAAAAACACCACTCCTGCTTTCCATTTTCCGCAGCATTATTTTGTGCAAATTTTGCTGCACGCTGAAGGTTAAATGCAGCTTCTCTCAATTAACATATCGCTTTTATTTCCTGCAAAATGCATGAATGCAAACGGCAAACTATTGCCCGCAGTAGCCCGAATGCCGCTGCAGCCGTTCTGCTAACAGACGGTTCTGTATCTTTGCGCCGCTATGGAAATCTATAAGGAGTTTTCGTTCGATTCAGCCCATTTTTTACCCAACGTGCCCGAAGGGCATAAATGCAAGAACATGCACGGCCATACCTACAAGCTTAAAGTGTTTGTCCAGGGTGAGGTGCATCCGCATTATGGCTGGATCATGGATTTTAAGGAATTGAAAGATGCCATAGCACCATTGATCGACCAGTTGGACCACAAATTAATCAACGACATCCCAGGACTGGAAAATCCAACGGCAGAAAACATCACTGTTTGGATCTGGAACCAACTAAAAGAAGTGGTGCCGCAACTAAGCCGCATCGAATTGTATGAAACGCCCACTACCGGCGTGATTTACAGCGGCTTCTAACAAATTCTTTTTTAAGCAAAATCATTCCACGGCAGTCAATTGCAGGAGTTCTTCCAAATTCAGCGGATCGGTCATCATCTGCAAATTGCCTCCGCTGTCAACCGGCCATTCGTCGCGGGGCCGGTCCCAGTACAACTCAATGCCGTTGCCATCCGGATCGTTCATATACAGCGCTTCCGAAACGCCATGATCCGAAGCACCTGTCAATGGATAGGCGGCTTTTAAAAGATTGCGTAGTACTTGCGACAAATCTTTACGTTCAGGGTAAACAATAGCGGCATGGTACAACCCGGCACTTTTGGTTGGCGCCGGCCCGGTATTTTTCGAATGCCAGGTGTTGAGCCCAATATGGTGGTGATAGCCGCCGGCAGAAAGAAAGACAGCGGCATCGCCATAATACTGCATTACTTCAAAACCCAATAAGTCGCGGTAAAAAGCCAATGCCTTTTCCAAATTGGTCACCTTAAGGTGCACATGCCCGATATGGGTGCCGGCCGGTATTTTGTAGTCCATGCGCTAAATTGTAAATTGCAACAATCTACAATTTACAGCGGATGTTTCAAATGGCGTTTTTGGCGCAAAACCTCGATCTCCTCAATCACTGACGCCAGTCGGTTCCTACCCTCCTGCCCCATTATTTTTATGTAAACACATGCTGCTCCTACCGCTATCGCATGGTGCATGCAGCTATGTACAAACTGACGATTTATGACCCAAGCAACATACAGTTCATCCTATTACCTGGAACTCGAAGAAAAATACGGCGCCCACAATTACCACCCGCTGCCTGTGGTGCTTGAACGCGGCCTTGGTGTGCACCTGTGGGACGTGGAAGGTGCACAGTATTACGATTTTTTAAGTGGCTATTCTGCGGTAAACCAAGGCCACTGCCACCCCAGAATAATTGAAGCACTGACTAACCAGGCGCAGCGCCTGACACTCACCAGCAGGGCATTTCACAGCAGCCTGTTGGGAGAGTTCTCGCAATACGTTACCGCCTTGTTTGGTTACAATAAAGTGCTGCCCATGAACAGTGGCGCCGAGGCAGTAGAAACAGCTTTAAAGCTTTGCCGCCGCTGGGCGTACCGGGTAAAAGGCATAGCGGAAGGGAGTGCAAAAATCATCGTGTGCAGCAACAATTTTCATGGCCGCACCAGCACCATTATTTCCTTTAGCACCGATCCATCTTCGTACAAACAGTTTGGGCCGTTTATGCCGGGCTTTGTACAAATTCCGTACAATGATTTGGCAGCGCTGGCAACAGCACTCAGAAACCCGGATGTAGCCGGCTTTTTGGTAGAACCAATCCAGGGCGAAGCCGGCGTGGTAGTGCCCGATGAAGGATACCTGGCAACTGCGCGGCAGCTATGTACCGATGCCAATGTGTTGCTCATTGCCGACGAAATACAGACCGGCTTGTGCCGTACCGGCAAAATGCTGGCTTGCGACCATGAAGATGTTCGGCCGGATGTACTCATTTTGGGAAAAGCATTGAGCGGTGGCGTAATGCCCATTAGTGCAGTGCTCGCCGACGACCCCATCATGCTCACCATCGGGCCGGGCGAACATGGTTCTACCTTTGGCGGCAACCCGCTTGCCTGTGCCGTAGCAATGGCAAGTTTGCAGGTGTTGGTGGACGAAAACCTTGCGGTACAATCAGAAGTGTTAGGTGCATATTTCCGCAAAAAGCTGGAAGATTTGCAATCGCCATTTATTAGCGAAGTGCGGGGAAAAGGACTACTCAATGCAATCAAGATCAATCACCCGGATAAAGACGCAGCTTGGAAACTTTGCCTGCGCATGAAGGAAAATGGATTGCTGGCAAAGCCCACACATGGCGATAAAATAAGACTGGCTCCGCCACTCGTAATTACGAAAGAACAATTGGATGATGCCATCAATATTATCGACAAAAGTCTTGAAGTATTGAAATAAAAAAAACCGGCGTTTGCCGGTTTTTTTATGATGCAACATGCGTTATTTCTTTTCAGGATTTACCGGCGAATACAACAAGCCGGCAAGCAACAGCACACTGGCTATGATGGTGAGGTAAAGCCCGTACAATTTATCGGGGCAAATGCCAGCCGTACAGCGATACACGTATAAATGTGAAGCTGCAAATGCAAGGTTGATCATGGCCACCACAATGGCAAACAACATGCTCCAGTTTTTCCGGATCAGGATCATGATGATGCAGATAACAGCAAAATAAATATGACCACGGCCACGTGGCCCGTAGTTGAGGCCCATATCATTGGTGCCGGGCAGCGTAAGGTTTGCAGCCTCAATATATACCCAAGGCAAAAAGCTAAACCCGATCAACAATAAGGCTGCACCAACTGCCAGCCATCTTCTCCATTCCATGTTGCAAATATACAGGTACCGCACCTTTCAGCGGGGCTGTAAATGATTCATCGACTTTATTTACCCGCATAAAAAAGCCTGCTGCACTGCCTAAATACACAGCACAACAGGCGCATGTTATTTTTTAAATTCAGATTACAACTTAAAGCCAAGGGTAAAACTCAACACGCGGTGCTTGTTGTTGTTATCCGCATTGTTGTTGGTGCCGGACTGCAGTTTTGCCAATCCATAACCATAATTGGCACTCAGCACCAGCGACTTTCCTTCCAATCCTACAGAAGTATTGAAACCATAATCAAAACGGCGCATTACGCCAAAGCCAGTGCCTTCTTCGTTGTTGAATGTGGTTGGATCATCATCAGAAAATTTGATCTCTGATTCAGCACTGCCGAAGGCTGTTTCCAATTTTCTTTTACCACCAACACCAATACCTAAGTAGGGACCAAAACCCGCGTTAAAGCTGCTGTTGGCGCCAATGGGAATTTTCAATACGGCAGTGGCTGGAATCTCGACGTACTTCGGGCTGGTGGTTGCTTTGTAATAATTAGCAGCGCCCTCATTGCCGCGTTCCACCTTAGCACCTTTACCCGTGTAAATAACACCGGGCTGCAAGTGCAGCATGCCCACCAGTGGAATGTCGCCTACAATACCAATTTGGTACGAAGCAAGCTGGTTGGATTTGGAAACATCACCGTCATCATTAACCGAAATATTTGCGAGGTTTAAACCGCCCCTGATCTGCGCTGTGGGGCGTTGGGCTTGTACGGATGTGAAGGTTAACAGCGCAGCTGCACACAAAACACTGATTCTTGTTTTCATATAAAGTAAGGTTTGCCATCCATAGACAAAGGAGGTGCCAGAAAGTAAAATGAGGCAGTAAAAAATAGTGGGGAATTTGGTTGGTAAAAAGCAAAAGCCGCATCCTGGATGCGGCTTTTAAATTTTTGAAACAACCATTGTACGGCTTCAGCCCGAATTGCTTTTGTTTAAACAATACCTCCTGGCCAGGATACCATGGTTCTTCTCCAGGAAGATTAACAGGCGCGGTAGGAATTGGATGTTGTGCTTTTCGATCGAAAACTAAAATAAATAAAAATATTATTACACCATCAAAAGATCGAAAATGGATAATCGTCATTTTGTTTACTGAAACTGCACTTTTAGATCAAATTGTAGAGCCGTTTGAACAATCAAATGTTCGTGATTTGTTGTTTCAATGAACCGATTGGCCATTTCAATTGCTCATCAATGGTGCGCTTGTATCGGTACCAACAAAAACCCCTCTCTCATCGACAAAGTCTTTAAGAAAGGGGTTGTATTGTTTACCCGTTGCCTGCCGGTGCAGCAAGCGTAGGGAAATGCTTGGATTAATAATCCATACCCATGCCACCAGGCATACCGGCAGGAGCGCCAGCAGCAGATTTAGGCTCGGGTTTGTCGGCAATTACACACTCAGTGGTGAGCAGCATACCGGCAATAGAAGCAGCATTTTCCAATGCAATGCGGCTAACTTTGGTAGGATCGATCACACCTGCAGCAATGAGGTTCTCATACTGCTCGGTGCGGGCATTGAAGCCATAATCGGCCTGGCCTTCGCGAACTTTGTTTACTACAACAGAACCTTCAATTCCGCAGTTTTCAACAATCTGGCGCAGCGGCTCTTCCAGCGAACGGCGAACGATCTGCACACCGGTTGCTTCGTCATTGTTCAGGGTATCGATGTTGCTCAGCGCGTCGATGGCACGAACATAAGCTACACCACCACCAGGAACAATGCCTTCCTCCACAGCAGCGCGGGTAGCGTGCAGGGCGTCGTCAACGCGGTCTTTTTTCTCTTTCATTTCTACTTCGGTAGCAGCACCAACATTCAGTACAGCTACACCACCGCTCAACTTAGCCAAACGCTCTTGCAGTTTTTCGCGATCGTAGTCGGAAGTAGTGTTTTCGATCTGAGATTTGATCTGACCAATGCGGCTTTGGATGTCGGCTTTTTCGCCACGGCCACCAACAACCACAGTGTTGTCTTTGTTGATCACTACACGCTCAGCACGGCCGAGGTAAGTGAGGTCAGCATTTTCCAGTTTGTAACCTTGCTCTTCGGAGATCACGATACCCTTGGTAAGGATAGCGATGTCCTGCAGCATTTCCTTGCGGCGGTCGCCAAAGCCAGGAGCTTTAACAGCGGCCACTTTCAGGGTGCCACGCAGTTTGTTTACTACCAGTGTAGCCAGTGCTTCACCTTCCAGATCTTCGGAGATGATCAGGAGCGGTGCACCTTGCTGGGCCACTTTCTCCAGGATGTGGAGAATGTCTTTCATGCTGGAAACCTTTTTATCATAGATCATGATGTAAGGGTTGTCCAGTTCGGCTTCCATTTTCTCGCTGTTGGTAACAAAATATGGAGAAATGTAACCGCGGTCGAACTGCATACCTTCTACCACGTCAACAGTGGTTTCAATGCCTTTAGCTTCTTCGATGGTAATAACGCCATCTTTAGAAACTTTCTCCATTGCTTCAGCAATCAGTTTACCAATTTCTTCGTCATTGTTGGCAGAGATCGAAGCAACCTGCTGGATCTTTTGGTTGTCGTTACCAACTTCCTGAGATTGTGCACGCAGGTTTTCAACAACAGCACGAACGGCTTTGTCGATACCGCGTTTCAGGTCCATTGGGTTGGCACCGGCAGCTACGTTTTTCAGACCTTCGGTGATGATGGCCTGGGCCAGAACAGTTGCAGTGGTAGTACCATCGCCTGCTACATCAGCAGTTTTAGATGCTACTTCTTTCACCATCTGGGCGCCCATATTTTCAATGGCGTCTTCCAGTTCTACTTCTTTGGCCACGCTTACACCGTCTTTAGTAACGGAAGGAGCGCCAAATTTTTTCTCAATTACCACGTTGCGGCCTTTAGGTCCGAGGGTAACTTTCACAGCGTTGGCCAGAACGTCAACGCCACGCTTCATTTTATTGCGGGCATCAGTTTCGAAAAACAGTTGTTTTGCCATAACAGTTTAATTTGAAAATGCTTGGATTTGAAAATTTGAAATGAGTTGAAAATTGAAGCGGCTAACATGCATCAGCACATCTTCTAATTTTCAAATGTTATACAATTGCCAGAATGTCGCTTTCACGCATGATGAGGTAGTCGGCTCCTTCGATGGAGATTTCGGTACCGGCATATTTGCCATACAATACAGTATCACCTTCTTTAACGGTTACCGGCTCGTCCTTTTTGCCAGGACCTGCAGCAATCACAACACCACGCTGGGGCTTTTCTTTAGCGGTGTCGGGAATGATGATGCCACCGGCGGTTTTCTCTTCAGCAGCAGCCGGCTTCACAATAACTCTGTCGTGCAGCGGGGTAACATTCAATTTGTTAGCCATACGTGTATGAATTTTTGGTTTAATGATTACGAATACCGTTTCGCCGGGCTTAAAACGCTATCGACGAACAGCGGGCAAAGGTAGGCGAATTGTGTGCCACCGCCGATGAAACGGAAAAAATTGCAGTTTTTGACAGGCCGCGCCGGGAAAGGGGTTGCCGGGTTGAAAAAAATTTCAGTCCGCCTGTCAAATTTGCATTTTTACAAACCCCGCGGTAGCCTGGAATGGCAAATGGGTGTTTACTGTTATGCGGGCGTGAAAGGTGAATGGGCAATGGTGAATAGGGACAATTATTAAATTATTGATTATTAGCTTGCTGGTTTCGAAGTATACAATGTTTGCAGGAAATAATGAATCATCAATAATTAATAATCGTCCCTTTTACCCTTTATTATTGCCCATTCACCATTCACCGCCACTCCGCCTACCTTTGCGCCCATGCAAGACTATGCGTTGAAATTTTCGCAGACACGCAAAGCACGCCGTGTGGCTGTGAGTGTGCTGTTTTTTTTACAGGGAATTTGTTTTGCATCCTGGGCCAGCCGCATTCCCAGCATCCAGCAGTCGCTACACCTAAGCGATGCAGAGTTGGGACTAGTACTGTTTTCACTTCCGGTCGGCTCCATGATTTCCTTGCCTTTTGCCGGGTGGCTGGTTTCCAAACTCGGCAGCCGCACCATTGTAACGGCGGCGCTGGTTTTTTATGGCATTACGCTGTGCGGGCTGGGCATGGCCACTACCAAATGGCAACTCATCGGCGTGCTGGCGGTGTTTGGCATCGGCGGCAATCTTTCCAATATTTCGGTCAATACACAGGCCGTTGGCGTTGAGGCCATTTACCAACGTTCGGTGATGGCTTCATTTCATGGACTTTGGTCGCTGGCAGGTTTTACCGCTGCGGCTATTGGTTCGTACATGATCGGGCACAGCATTGCGCCGTACCAGCATTTTGTGCTCATCCTTTCTTTTATGGTGCTGGCGCTGGCACTTACTTTTCGTTTTACCTTAAAAGAAGACCTCCATACCGGCGCCACCGGCCAAAAGCTTTTTGTTAAACCCGACCGGCACCTGCTGAAGCTTGGGCTCATTACCTTTTGCTCCATGATTTGCGAAGGCGCCATGTTTGACTGGAGCGGTATTTATTTCCAAAAAGTGGTGCATGCAAAGGCCGCCTGGGTGGGCGCCGGCTACACCGTTTTTATGTGCACCATGGCCACCGGCCGTTTTATTGCCGATTGGTTTTCTACCAAATTTGGATTAAAGCGCACCTTGCAGGTAAGCGGTTTGCTCACCGCCCTGGGCCTTTCCATTGCGGTTGCGTTTCCAAAGATGGCGCCTGCGCTGGCCGGTTTTTTCCTAGTTGGCTTTGGCGTTTCTTCCATCGTGCCGCTGGTGTACAGCGCTGCGGGCCGCAGTAAAGTAATGTCGGCAGGGATGGCCTTGGCAACGGTTTCCTCCATCGGCTTTATAGGCTTTTTAATTGGTCCGCCGCTCATTGGGTTGCTGGCAGGTATTGCATCCTTGCGGCTTTCTTTTTCTTTGATTGCAGTAATGGGATTGGTAATTGCGGCACTGGCGGGCAAGATGGAACCGGCCTAAGTTGAACCAAGAAGGCACGAAGAAAAGCAAGGAGCACGAAGTTGTTGCGGTTGGTTTAGCATTGTAAAAAATGCTGCTACATTATTTTTTAAACCAGCCTTTTGTTTACCGAAAAAGCGGCAACCGGGTTATGGTGAAATAATTGCTGCAACTGTTTTTCCGTAAAACCTGCTGTTTTCAATTTCGGAATTAGTTGCTGAAACAGATTGGTAAACGGCTGTTGTTTGCCACCACCCTCCCTGCCTACTTCGTACCAACCCGCATCATGCGAAATAAGGATTTGGTGCATCAGTTTTTGTTGCTGCATCCCTTTAATAAGGGCCACATATTCGTCCACCGGTTGCCAGCCCAAACCATCAAATGAAATCCACGCTCCTTTTTTTGCCGCTTCAGTAAAGTAGGAATGGGTCTTTTCATTTTGCGCATGCACCCAAATAAAAGCGGCAGCAGCTACACCTTCGGCCTGCACAATATCCAGTTGCTCCAACGCTGCCTGCCCGCTGCCGGTATGCGACGATATGGTTAGCCCGGTGGCTTTGTGTGTCAGCGCTGCAGCCCGCACTATCTTTTTATTCATCTCAGTAAGCGGGTGCGCATCCACACTAATTTTTATAAAACCGGGTTTGATGCCCGTGCCCTCAATGCCTTCTTCAAATTCACGGATCCACGCGGCTGCGAGCTGTTCGGCAGACTGCTCAAAAGCATAAGGCGGAATAAACATGTTATTCCGGGCGCTGTACAAACCGGTGTTGGTAATAATGGGCAATCCCACGCTCTGCGACAGGCGCTGCAATAACTGTACATCTCGGCCCAGGAATTGTGGCGTGCAATCGAAAAACGCGGTACAGCCGGCCTTTTTTGCGTCAATTAAAAGCGGCAGCATCAAGGCCGCCACCGCTTCCCGGTCGTACCGGTCGCGGCTCACTTTGTCGGCACCAACAAAGTCTACCAATATATGTTCGTGTGGTAAAATATAACCGAGGCCGGCTGTGTCCAGCGGACCATTTACCGTCATGAACTGCCCGTTTTTGGGCGCCGGCGCCCAGCGGGCAAAAGGCGTTGCCAATGCTACAAGTGCGGTTTGCTGCAAAAATTTTCGGCGGTGCATGGTACTGGTTTGTTGGTAAAATGATAAGCTGCGGATAACCTGTTTAAATACAGGCCCGACTAAATTAACCATTTCTTGGCCTCCCTTTTTCCCCCCTTCTTTACTATCTTCGCCGGCTCAAAATAGCTCATTGCATATGATCAGCAGAAGAAATATCAGGGTAAAAGTGATGCAGACCTTATATACTATTGATACCCTGGAACAGGAAGTAAAACCAGGCGAACCGGTAAAGTTGCTGCAAAAACATTTCGACGAATCGCGGAGTTTGCTGATCTACATGATCGAGTTTTTGAACCAGGTATTGTCGTACGCCGAAACCGACGCCCACCACCGTGCTTCCAAGCATTTACCTACTGCACAGGATCTGAATGTAAATACCAAAATTGCCGGCAACGAATTGTTGTGGCGCATCAAAGAAGACACTTCATTTACCACTGCCCGCGACACCGAAAAGCTGGTGCACCGCATTGATAAAGACCTGGTGCGCCGCATTTATGTACAGCTCACCGAGTCGGCCGAATACAAAGCGTACATCGCTTCGCCGGAACGCAAAAAAGATGAGGAACGAACCATTGTTCATTTTGTGTGGGAACAACTGATCCTGCCAAACGAAGCGTTTCTGAGCCATATTGAAGAACTGTACATGAACTGGGATGACGATGGTGAAATGGCCATCCAACTGTTTCTAATGTACCTGGCCAAACCCGGCACTTTTGATTTCCGCACTCTTATTTCTGCCGATAAATGGAGTTTTGCAAAAGGCCTCCTGCAAGCGGTTTTGGAAAAGGCGGAACACCTTGAAACTTTTATCCATCCACGGCTGCAGAACTGGGATGCAGAGCGGATTGCCGTGCTCGACATGATCCTGATGAAAATGGGCGTTGCGGAGTTTTTGTATTTCGATACCATCCCGCCCAAGGTTACGATCAACGAATACATTGACCTGGCAAAAGAATACAGCACTGCCCAAAGCGGCCAGTTTGTAAATGGTATCCTGGACAATATTCATAAGGAGCTGGTGCAAACCGGTAAGTTGCAGAAGACGGATTTTAGGAAAGCGTAATCGGGTTTGATTGTTTGAAAAAATCCGAAAAGTTGGCAATCGAAATCCGAAACAGGATTGGCATTTTGACTTTTTTAATTGTTGAATTTTGACTGCACCAGAGTTGGATATTATCAAAAATTGAAAAGCCGGTTGCGGCACAAACAACCCACAGCACATCGGCATACGCATGTTTCCGCTATTCCTGTAATTTTGCACCGCAAACAAATGTTTATGAAAAAAGTTTTTGCTATACTTTTTGCAGCAGCTGTACTGGCGGCCTGCAATCAAAATGATGCGAACACCACTGCGGCCACGGAGCCAATGAGCGAAGTGAACGCCATTGCCGACACTGCATCGTACACGGCCATTCAGTGGATCGACTCCACCTACCAGGATTTGGGGAAAGTAAAAAAAGGCCAGGTGGTGGAAATTTCCTGGCGTTTTAAAAACGCCGGCGACAAACCGCTTGTGATCCAAAGTGTACGCCCGGGTTGCGGTTGCACCGTTGCCGAAAAACCCGAAGCGCCATTGGCTCCCGGTGAGGAAGGCGTAATCAAAGGAAAGTTTGACAGCAACAGCCAAAGCGAAGGCGAACACCGCAAGGCAATTTCGGTTGATGCCAACACCACCGGCACACCTTACCACCAACTCAACTTCCGCGTGGAAGTGGTAAAATAAAAAGCGGAATACAAAACGCAATCAAGAGTGCTGATGCAGTTTTTGGTTTTGCGTTTTGATCTTTCACTTTTTTCAATTTCTTCAATTATCAATCACCTATAATGAACATGTATCTTTTACAAGCTGCGCCGGGTGGCGGCGGTTTCCAGTTTATTTTTCTTGGACTGATGATCGTGGTATTCTGGCTGTTTTTTATCCGTCCGCAGGCTAAAAAACAAAAGCAGCAGAAAACATTTATCGAAAGCCTGCAGAAAGGCGATCGCGTGGTAACCATTGCCGGCATTCATGGCGTGGTAAACCGCGTAAACGAAGACGGCACCCTGCAACTGGAGATCAACCCGGGCTCTTACCTGAAAATCGAAAAATCGGCTATTTCCCTCGAATGGAGCAACCAGCTGAACAAAGCTGCGTTGGCCACCGACAAAAAATAACCTTGAAATATTTTTGCATGAAATCCGAAATCCAAAGCAGGTAGCTTTCTGGATTTCGGATTTTTTATTTTGTACATTTTTTATTCATGGCATTAATAGTTGGACTGACCGGCGGCATTGGTTCGGGAAAAACCACGGTGGCGAAAATCTTCGAAGTGCTGGGTGTGCCGGTGTATTATGCCGATGCGGCATCGAAGCGGTTGTACCACACCGATGCCGAATTAAAGGAAAATCTAAAGCTGCATTTTGGTGCGGACATATATGTTAACGAACAACTGGATCGCAAAAAGCTGGCAGCGATCGTGTTTTCCGATCCCACGCGATTGGAATTGCTGAACCGCTTAGTGCACCCGCCTACCATCCGCGATGCGGAACAATGGATGGCGCGGCAAACTGCACCTTATTTTATAAAAGAAGCCGCGCTTCTTTTTGAAAGCGGCTCCGCCGCCGGACTCGATCTGGTGATTGGCGTAAGCAGCCCAAAGACATTGCGTATGAAGCGTGTGATGGACCGCGATGGCGTTACCCGCGAAGAAGTTGCGAACCGCATGGCGCGACAAATAGAGGAAAGTATTAAAATGAAGTTGTGCGATTTTGTGTTGCAAAATGATGAACAGGCATTGCTTATTCCGCAGGTGTTGGAATTGCATGAAGTTTTGTTGCAGCGGGCGGCTGCGCTGCAAACGAAATAGTTTTTTATAGGGGATTTTGCAAAGCTGTTTTGATAGCAACATGCTATCGAGTAGCATCTTTAAACCTTTTGGATGTCATGCCGAACTTGTTTCGGCATCTCCATTTATATTCCGGGTTTCTGAATGTGCAGGGGATGCCGAAACAAGTTCGGCATGACATCCCCTATATGACTAGATCTTGCGTCGATAGCAGATTGCTGCATTCTTTCTTGTAAGAAATTTTTTCAATAAATAAAACAAAACAGGCGGTCTTTTGGAGACCGCCTGTTCTTCTATGCAATTAAGAAAATTAGCTCACTTCATTGCTTAGCTCAATTTTTCCAATGCTTCCTTAATGCGGGTCAGGCCCTTTTCAATGTTGGGCATGCTGTTGGCAAAAGAAAGACGAATGCACTCGGGGTTGCCAAATGCAGAACCGGTAACGGTGGAAACATGCGCTGTGTTCAGCAGGTACATGCACAGGTCGTCGGCATTGGCAATGACAGAACCGTCTGCGGCTTTTTTACCAAAGAACGCATCAACCCGTGGGAATGCGTAAAATGCACCATCAGGCTCAGCCAGTTCCATACCGGCAATGCCGCGCAGCAGTTCTACCATACGGGCACGGCGGGCGGTAAATTGCTCCACCATTGCGACAGAAGCATCCAGCGGTGCAGTAAGCGCCGTGATGGTGGCACGCTGTGCTACCGAATTGGTGCCGCTGGTCATCTGGCCCTGGATTTTTTCGCAGGCCTTGGCTAACGCAGCCGGTCCGGCAATATAACCAATACGCCAGCCAGTCATAGCGAAGCCTTTCGACAAACCGTTTACAATAACAGTGCGGTCTTTCATGCCTTCCAGTGCAGCAATGCTGACCGGTTTTTCGCCATAAATAATGTACTCGTAAATCTCGTCGGAGATCACCACAACCGAAGGGTGCTTGCGAAATACTTCGGCCAACCCTTCCAGCTCTTCTTTAGTATATACGGCGCCGCTTGGGTTGCAGGGCGATGAGAACATGAACGCTTTTGTTTTTGGCGTAATGGCCGCCTCGAGTTGCTCCGGGGTAATTTTATATCCGCAAGCCAGGTCGGTTTTAATTTCCACCACCTTGCCTTGTGCCAGTTGCACCAACGCCGCGTAGGTAACCCAGTACGGTGTGGGAATGATTACTTCGTCGCCCTGGTCTACCAAAGCCAGGATCACATTGGCCAGGCTTTGCTTGGCACCGGTGGAAACCACGATGTTTTCGCAGGCATATTCAAGCCCGTTGTCGCGTTTTAGTTTGTGGCAAACGGCTTCCCGAACATCCACGTAACCGGGCACCGGCGTGTAGTGGCTCCAGTTTTCATCAACGGCTTTTTTTGCAGCCTCCTTTATATGATCCGGAACGTCGAAATCGGGTTCGCCTAAGCTAAGGTCAATTACATCGTGGCCCTGGGTACGCAGTTCGCGTCCAAGTTTGGCCATTTTCAAGGTTTCCGGCTCGCTAAATCGTTGTAGCCGCGCTGCTAATACCATTGGAATTTCATTTTTAGAGTGCCCGCGAATTTAAGCACTTCCTACTTATTTTGAAATTTTTGCAGCAAATAGCTGCCCTATATTTTGTTTATTAAAAAACAACCTGTGTTTGTTGAACAAATAATAAAAATGAGAATAGTAGATATTTATTCAGGCGGATACGAGTGAAGTGAATCCGTTGGTTGTGGCGTTTGACGAAAAGATGGGTGTATTTGTAAGCAAACTCATGTTTGTGGCTGAGGCAAAATAGCCCCTGCCAAAATAAAACACCTGTAATTAAAAGCCGATATGGGCAAAGACTTTATTTCCTGTTAAATGCTTGTTTCACGGCACTTTCAGCCGTTTTTTAGGGTGCATAATTAGCGTATGAATATAGACCGAAAAGGCTATATTTGCCCCTCGTTTAAAATTCCGTGTATGCAATTAAAAGGCCTGGTCCGTTTTTTCACCATTTTATTAATCCTGTATTCTATTTACGAGCTATCGTTTACATGGGTAGTACGTAGCCACGAAAAGAAGATGGAAGCACAAGCCAACAGCTATGTTTCCACCAACTACCCCAATGCTGATGCCATCACCAAAGAACTGCAGTACAAGGATCGCCTGAAGCGCCTCCTAGACAGCACCAAAGATGAAACGGTTCATTACGGCATACAGGGAGCCATTTCTTACCAGCAGGCAAAGGAAAACGAGCTGAACCTCGGCCTCGACCTGCAGGGCGGTATCAACGTAACCATGGAGGTGGAGCTTTCGGGCCTGCTGCGCTCCATGAGTAACAACTCGAAAGATGCCAACTTTCTGAAAGCGCTAGATAACGCCAACAAGCGTAAAGCCAACTCCAACGCCGATTACGTAACGCTGTTTGTGGAGGAATACAAAAAGCTGGCGCCTAACAGTCGCCTTGCTTCCTTGTTTGCCAACACCAGCAACCCCGACATCAAGATCAATGACAGCGACGATAAGGTTGTTGGCGTGATCCGCGACGAAGCTTCGGAAGCATTTAACCGCACTTTCCGCGTATTGCGTACCCGGATTGACCAATTTGGCGTAGCACAACCCAACATTAACCCCGACCCGGCCCGCGGCATTATTACCGTAGAACTGCCCGGCGTTCAGGACCAGGAGCGTGTACGCAAATACCTGCAATCTTCGGCGAACCTGCAGTTCTGGGAAGTATATAATATTTCGGAACTCGGCCAATCCATTGGTCGCGCAGATGAGGCGTTTAACGTAATTATGGGTGGAGAAGCAGCGGCAGATACTACAAAACCCGCTGTTGACACCACCGCAACTACCGCCACTGCAACCCCTGATTCGGGTAATGCACGCCTTTCGGAAGAGCTGAGCAAAACCGGCACTACACCTGCTGCAAAAGCCACCACCGACAGCACCAGCCGCAAAACCCTGTGGCAGTACATTTCATTTATGGTAAACCCGCAAACTGGTCAGGCTGTTGACAATGGCCAGATTGGCCTGGTTGCGATCCGTGATACTTCCATCGTTCGTCAATACCTCACCAACCCTGCAGTAGCGGCTAATTTCCCTGCCGATATCCAGTGGGCATATGGTATTCCGGAAACACAGGAGAATAACAAGAAAGCAAACTTTGTTGCCCTCTATGGTTTGAAAACCAAAGGCATGGACAAAGCGCCGCTGGAAGGTGAAGCCGTTGTGGATGCCCGTTCGGATTTTAACCCCACTACCGGCCAGCCCGAGGTGACCATGAAAATGAACCCGGCAGGTGCCCGCACCTGGGCCAATATGACCCGCGCCAACAAAGGCAAATCCATTGCAATTGTGCTGGATAATATTGTATACTCTGCTCCCCGTGTAAACGACGTGATCGAAGGCGGCAACTCTTCTATCTCGGGTTCATTTACCCCTGAAGAAGCTACCGACCTTTCGAACATTTTGAAAGCAGGTAAACTGCCGGCTCCCGCTAAAATTGTTCAGGAGCAGGTGGTAGGTCCTACCCTCGGCGCCGATGCGATCCAGGGTGGTGTGCTGGCTTTCGGCATTTCGTTCCTCGTGATCTTTATCCTGATGCTGGTATATTATAATACCAGCGGCTGGGTGGCTAACATAGCCCTGGTCCTGAACCTGCTGTTTACCATTGGCGTATTAACCGGTCTGGGCGCTACTTTGACTGCCCCTGGTATCGCCGGTTTGGTGCTGACCATTGGTATGGCGGTAGATACCAACGTACTGATTTACGAACGTATTAAAGAAGAACTGACGCGGGGCAAATCGTACCAGCAGGCCATCAACGACGGCTACCATCGTTCGCTGCCGCCGGTACTCGATGGTCACATCACTACCTTGCTGACTGCCATCATCTTGTTTTCGTTTGGTTTGGGCCCGGTAAAAGGTTTTGCTACCACGCAGATCTTAGGTCTGTTGCTTTCCCTGTTCTGCGGTATTGCCGTTAGCCGTTGGATCAGCGACATTTTTACCAACAAAAAGCGTCACCTCGAATACTTCACCCCTATTTCACGCCGCATCTTCAAACATGCCAACTTCAAGTTTGTAGAAAAACGCAAGATCGCTTACATCATCTCCGTAGTGGTGCTGGTGCTGGGTATAGCTTCGATTTTCCACGGCTTTGATTATGGCGTGGAATTCAAAGGTGGCCGTTCGTTCATTGTAAAATTTGACCAGGCCGCCAACATCGAAGGCGTACGAAACGATTTGGAAAAAGCATTTGGCGAAAGCCCGGTCATCAAAACCATCGGCGGTGCCAACCAGCTCGATATCACCACTGCTTACCGCATCGATGATAATGCTGATGGTGTAGACGAAGCAGTTGAAGCCAAGCTATATGAAGGCCTGCGTAACCACGTAAAAGCACAAAACTTCCAGCAGTTTGACAACGACAACCTGCTGGGCCGCACCAAGGTATTGCCTACCATTTCGGATGACTTAGTAGCCGGCGCCAAATGGGCCACGTTCTGGTCGGTGCTGCTGATCTCGATTTACATTTTTGTGCGCTTCCGCGACTGGCGTTATTCGCTGGGTACCATCGTGGCCCTGCTGCACGACGTGTTGGTAACCCTCATCGTGTTCTCTTTTGCAAAGGACATCGTGCCGTTCCCGCTGGAAATTGACCAGCACTTTATTGCGGCCATCCTCACCATCATTGGTTTCTCGATGAACGATACCGTGGTAATCTTCGACCGGATTCGTGAATACAGCCGCCAAATGGTTGGTGCCAGCCGGGAGAACATTATCAACCGGGCCATCAACGATACCATGAGCCGCACCATCATGACGTCACTAACTGTGTTCCTCACCATCCTCATCCTGTTTTTGGTGGGCGGTGAAGTTACCCGCGGCTTTGCGTTTGCGATGCTGATTGGTGTAATCGTTGGTATTTACTCTTCCATCTTTGTTGCCGCACCTATCCTTGTTGACCTGGGTGGCAAAAAAATGTTGGGCGATGTAAAAGATCCTGCAGAAAAAGCACCGGCTCCTAAGCCCGCCGTTGCCAAGCACTAATTAAAAAACCTTCAGGTTCACTATAAATGCCCCTGCACCAGCAGGGGCATTTTGTTTTTAAAAATTGAAAATTGGTGACTGCTGCAGGCTTTGTTTTTTTTATTTTTGGAACAATCGCAAAAACGGGATGGGCTCCCGTTTTCAATAAACCCGGCGGCTGCGCTGCCGGCACAAGTCACCAAGCGCAATTTCAGGCAAATAGGCGATCGCTTTTTCGGTTGGCACATTAACGTTTGCTAGCCTTACGAAGAGGAATTTTCACGGAAACAGCATTAGGAACTGGCTGTGGGCACCGCAGGGAGCACACGGCGCAAAAGATTGTAGTATGCATCATTTACCCCCATTGATCACCGACCTGGCCCTGATGTTGGGTGCGGCCGCAATAATAACCCTGCTGTTTAAGTGGATGAAACAGCCGCTGGTATTGGGTTACATCATCGCGGGTATTTTGGTGAGCCCCAATTTCAAGTTTGCGCCTTCAATTTTGGAGGTAAGCGATGTGCAGGTTTGGGCCGAGTTCGGGGTGATCTTTTTGCTGTTTAGCCTGGGGCTTGAGTTTAGTTTTAAAAAACTGGTACAGGTCGGCGGCTCGTCTTCGGTAGCGGCCAGCATGGAAGCCATCGGCATGATGGCGCTGGGTTATGGCACAGGTCAGTTGATGGGCTGGAGCACCATGGATTCCATTTTCCTCGGCGCTGTGCTGGCAGTTTCTTCCACCACCATTATCATCAAGGCCATCGACGAACTCAATTTAAAAAAGAAAAAATTCGCCTCGCTGGTATTTGGGATCCTGATCGTAGAAGACATCATTGCCATCGGCATCCTGGTGTTGTTGTCCACTTTTGCCACCACCCAATCTTTTTTCAGTGTAGAAACCGGCTTGTCCATTTTAAAGCTGGTGTTCTTTATGATCCTTTGGTTTGTTGCCGGCATTTTTTTCATCCCAACGCTGTTGAAAAAAGCCCGGCACCTGATGAACGACGAGATCCTGCTCATCGTATCGTTGGCCATGTGCTTGCTGATGGTGTTTCTTGCATCGCATGCCGGTTTTTCGGCAGCACTGGGCGCTTTCGTAATGGGCTCGCTGTTGGCGGAAACCACCAAAGCCGAAAAAATTGAACACCTGGTTGCGCCGGTAAAGGACCTGTTCGGCGCCATCTTTTTTGTGTCGGTGGGTATGATGATCAACCTGAGTGTGATCGGTGAATACATTGTACCCATCCTGATCATTACCGTTGTGTGTATTGTTGGCAAAATAATCACCACGGGGCTGGGTGCGTTTATATCGGGCAATACCCTGAAAGTTTCGTTGCAAACGGGCATGAGCCTGGCGCAGATCGGCGAATTTTCGTTTATCATTGCATCGCTGGGTGTGGCGCTGAATGTGACTTCAGACTTCCTTTATCCAACTATTGTTGCAGTATCGGGCATCACCACTTTTACCACGCCGTATCTGATCAAATGGAGCACACCGTTTTTTAACTGGATCGATAAAAGATTGCCGGATAAAGTAAAGTTTTCACTGGCCAAGTACAGTTCCGAAGCACAAACCATTTCAGCAGTGAGCGACTGGCAGCAAGTGGTGCGTTCGTTTATCATCAACCTGGTGGTGTTTTCGGTGTTGCTGACCGCCATCATTTATCTTTCTTCGGAAGTGTTGCTGCCGTTTGTCAGCGAATATTTTGAAGACCGCATTGGTGCCGTTTCCGCATCGAGTTTAACGCTTTTGTTGATGGCTCCTTTTTTATGGGCGCTAACGGTACGCAACGAACAAACAGAATCGTTTGCCCGCATCTTCAGCCAGCAGCAATACCGAGGCCCCATCTGGATCATGCGCGGCGTGAAATTGGCACTGGCGCTTTTCTTTATCCTGTTCGTACTCAACCTGTTTTTCGACATCACCATCGCACTGGTCGCGGCATTCATCATGGTTGTTTTGTTCGCCGTTTTTCGCAGAAAAATACAGGTACTGTACGACCGCCTCGAACGCCGTTTTATTGCCAACCTAAATGACCGCGAACTGCAACAGGAACTGATGGAAATGCAGCAGGCAGCCAGTATCCGCAACGTGGCATTGGCGCCGTGGGATGCGCACCTCACCACATTTGAAATTGCGCCGGAGTCGCCGGTGATTGGCAAAACGCTGGAAGAGCTGCGCTGGCGCGAACAGATTGGGGTGAACGTAGCGATGATTAAACGCGGGCAGATTACGATTGTGGTGCCGCAGCGGCACGAACGCATTTTTCCCTGCGACCGCTTGTTTGTGATTTGCACAGATGCGCAGGCCATTAAGATGAATGCCGTGCTCCGCCCCGACCGCAAAACATCGGAAAACTTCCGCGACGCTGAAGTGGAGCTCGATAAATTTACTATAGAACCCGACTCGCCATTTTTAGAAAAAACAATCCGCGAATCAGGTTTGCGCAGCGCCACTAATGGACTTGTGGTGGGCATTGAACGGAACGGTGTACGGATACTCAATCCCGAATCAACGATTACATTCGAACTAGGTGATGTGGTTTGGATTGTGGGCGAAAAGCAACTGCTGGAAAAGGTGACGTGAAGAGTGAATGGGCAATTGTGAATGGTGAATGGTGAATGGTCAATTGGGATTGACTAATCCGTTGGAAGATTTTTTCACCACGTGAAATATTTTTTTTAGAAAATAATTGCCATATAATGAAGGCCGACTAAACATCACAATCGTAATAAAAGATGCCGGGAACCAACCCGGCATCTTTTATAAAACAATATTCAGTGTATAACCCAAAGGAGGTAGGCTAAATCGCATCAGAAATTCACTATTCACCATTACCCATTCACCGCTACACTGCAAATGAAGTTCCGCAGCCGCATGTCGTCGAAGCGTTCGGATTTTTAAAGGTAAAGCCGCGGCTGTTGAGCCCGCCCTGCCAGTCTATCTGCATACCAAACAGGTACATTTCATGGGCCTTTTCCATTACAAACTGGAGGCCTTCAAAATTATATTCGCTGTCCCGCTCTGTTTTTTCGTCAAAACCCAGCACATACGACATACCCGAACAACCACCACCTTTTACACCCACACGCAGGGAATGTTTCGGATCGAAGCCAGGTTCGCTCATCAGCCGGTTTAATTCGGCTATCGCAGATTCGGTAAAACTTACCGGTGTTCCAATCGTGGTTTCCATACTGCAAATTTACCCAGCAGGGCCAAAACAATGTCATAAAAATGTGCTTTTACTGTTTTCTTACATTTGCGCCACAATCATTGGTATGAACGAATCGATCCTCGCGATAGCACTTGCCGCAGTGGCGCTGGTATTTTCCATCGTTGCCTTTATTACGGCCCGCCGCGCCGCCGCCCAGCCCGCTGCCCAGCCTGCTGAAAAATACGAAGCCACGCCGCTGAAACTGGGCGCCTACGAACGGCTGGTGTTGCTTGCCGAACGCATTGCGCTGCCCAACCTGGTGAGCCGCCTCAACCATCCCGGTGCCACTGCCCGCGAAATGCAGGCGGTGCTGATCGACAATATCCGCCAGGAGTACGAGTACAATGCATCGCAGCAGGTGTATGTAAGCCCCGAAGCGTGGGACGCAATCCGCAACCTGCGCGACCAGAATATGCTCATCATCAACCAAATCGCTGCCATTTTACCCGCCGATGCAAAGGGCAGCGACCTCAATAAACAGGTGCTGGAAGTGGTGATGGCCCAAAATGAAAAAGCACTCCACACCATTGTGCTGGATGCACTGAATTTTGAAGCAAAAAAACTGATGAAGTAAACAGGAGTGCAGTAATTGCTGTAGGCTTGTGTAAGCTAATAATCTAAACCATTTAATAACAGAGGGAATGCCGGTTACTTAGGTGCATTTCCTTTTATTGTACTGCCGCTGCCCGATGGTAAGGCCTGCAAATGCGCTTATCTTTCGAGCCGCTTTTTTACTTATAATTTTGTCGCTATTGTTTTGCCAATGACCAAGAAAATTTTTACCGACGCCGGTATCGAAATAAAACAAACCTATACGACCGCCGATGTTCCGGCCAGTGCAGCCGAGCAGCCAGGACAATTTCCCTACACCCGAGGCGTGCAGCCCGATATGTATCGCGGCCGCTTGTGGACCATGCGCCAATACGCAGGATTTTCAACCGCCGAAGAAAGCAACAAAAGATACCACTACCTGTTGCAACAGGGTGTAATGGGCTTAAGTGTTGCCTTTGACCTGCCCACGCAAATCGGCTACGACAGCGATCATGCACTGGCCGAAGGCGAAGTAGGAAAAGTGGGCGTGGCCATCGATTCGCTGGAAGATATGGAGGCCTTGTTCAAAGGCATCAAACTGCAGGATGTAAGCACCTCCATGACCATCAACGCCACTGCATTTATTTTGTTATCATTTTATGTGGCATTGGCGAAAAAACAAGGCGCTGACTTGTCGCAGATTTCGGGCACCATTCAAAACGATATTTTAAAAGAATACGCGGCCCGCGGTACCTACATTTACCCGCCCAAGCCATCCATGCGCATCATCACCGATATTTTTGAATGGTGCAGCAGGGAGTTGCCTAAGTGGAACACCATTTCTATTTCAGGCTACCACATTCGCGAAGCTGGCAGTACGGCGGTGCAGGAAGTAGCCTTTACACTGGCTAACGGTAAAGCATACGTGGAAGCTGCTTTACAAAAAGGCCTCGACATCAATGTGTTTGGCAAGCGGCTGTCGTTTTTCTTTAATGCCCACAACAACCTGTTTGAAGAAGTAGCAAAGTTTCGTGCAGCCCGCAGCATGTGGGCACACATTATGAAAGGCCTTGGCGCCACCGACCCAAAAGCCATGATGTTACGTTTTCATACACAAACCGGCGGCAGCACCTTAACGGCACAGCAACCGCTGAATAACATTGCAAGGGTTACGGTACAATCACTTGCTGCAGTGCTGGGCGGCACCCAAAGCCTGCATACGAATGGTTATGATGAAGCGCTGAGTTTACCTACCGAAGAAGCGGCCCGTATTGCGCTGCGCACCCAGCAAATTGTGGCTTTTGAAAGTGGAGCACCGGACACGGTTGATCCGCTTGCCGGCTCCTATTTTATAGAGGCGCTGACTACCGAAATTGCCCAAAAAGCGACTGACCTGATGGAGCAAATAGATACCATGGGCGGTGCGGTATCGGCCATCGAAAATGGGTTTATGCAGGATGAAATTGCCCGCAGCGCCTACCACTACCAACGCCAGATCGAAACCGGCGTGAAGACCATTGTAGGCGTCAACAAATTTGTTGTTGAGGAAACGAACTCGGTGCCGGTATTTAGGGTTGACGACAGCATCAGAACGGCGCAACAGCAAAAGCTGCAGGCATTGCGCCAGCGCAGGGATAACGAAGCAGTGCAGCTGTGCCTTCAACGAATTAAGCAATGGGCGGAAAGTGGTGAAAACCTGATGCCTGCGGTGATTGAAGCGGCAGAGGCCTATTGTACATTGGGCGAAATTGCCGATGTGTTGCGTGGTGTGTATGGAGAATACCGGTAAATAACATGATGATAGGTTATAAAAAAATAGCCCGCAGTTTTAAATGCGGGCTGTTCTTTTATGGCTGCTGCCAAATAGTTTGATGCTAGATAGCTTTATGTAACAATAAAGCACTTAAAAATTTAGATATAGACTGCCACATTTCGGCCAATCCAAAAGAGGAGCACTACCCATAAACAAAGCTTTGCGAACAATGGGTGATACAACAGCTTTGGCCGTTGCGTGCCATTTGTTTTTACAAAAATCACGATCGCATATACCACCAACGGCACTGCGCAAACAAGCAGTGGGTTGAATTGAAAGGCTTCAAGTACGTCGCCGTGCAAAAGTGCCGATAAGCCACGCTGCGACCCGCAGCCGGGACAAAGCAAGCCGGTAAGCTGGCGAAACGGGCATGCATGAAAACCGCCTTTGCGGGCATCAACAAAAAAATACAGCAGCAGCAAAACTATTGTTGCTGCTGCTAAAGCAAAGCTTTTGACGTGCCGGCTAATCATTAATAATCATAATCTTGCTGGCTGGCCCAAAACGCAGTGGCGCCAAATGCAAATACGGCAATGATGTACAGTGCAATTACTCCTATGCCGACCCAAAATCCAATCTTTGTCCATTTGCCCGCTTCCTGCGAAGCCTTCAATGCGCCATTGTAGTCGCCGGATGTATAACGCGAATTGACCTGTGCAGCATTGATGATGCCTACGATGCCGAACGGCATGCAACAAAAAATCGTGACCAAGATCGACTCCAGCAGCCAGTTTTTGGGTTGCGACTGTGGCAGCTGATTGGAGTATTGTTCCATAAACAGTGGCTTAGTTTGGTATGAATATAAATCCGGATAGTAAGGTCACCAAAATATGCACACAGTTTTTTCCTCCTAAGCTACAGTTGCGAACAAACGTGATGGCAAAAGGTGCCGGAACAGGTCAATACCCACAACTACACTTAAATAATTCGTGGTCTTAAACTTCAAGAATCGGCACCAAATGGCCTGATATTTTATTTACTTTATATTCAATAAAAATCGGCCCGATCATATGAAACCACTCCAAACGATTACCGATCCGGTTTTTGTACAAAAACAGCACTACGACCGCCTCGATCGCTTTTTCCTGAACCTCATCCGCGATGAACGGGACCTTCCCTTTATTCACCTAACGTTGAAGATTACTATTACGCTGATCCCGCTGGCCATCCTCCTTTATATGCCCTTCGTTACCGGGTGGGTTTGGTGGCTCATTGCGTTGGCGTATGCCTATTTCAATAATATTGTTTTCAAAGGGCCGTTCGGGCTTATGCTCCATTGCACCAGCCACCGGGTACTGTTTAAAAAAAATGTCGGTTGGCTCAATAATTATCTGCCTTGGGTTATAGCTCCGTTCTTTGGCCATTCGCCGGAAACGTATTACACCCATCACATTGGTATGCACCACGCCGAGAACAACCTGGAAGAAGATGAAAGCAGCACCATGCCATACCAACGCGATTCACTAAAAGATTTTGGACTGTACTTCGGTCAGTTCCTCTTTACAGGTGTCTACCATCTCTGTATGTATTTTTTTCGAAAAAAAAGAAAGCGGCTGCTATACCGGTCGGTGCGTGGCGAGATCTTATTCATCTTGTTTTGCATAGCACTTTCCTTCGTCAACTGGATGGCTACCTTGTGGGTGTTCATCATTCCGTTTTTGTTGTACCGGCTTATTGCCATGATGGGCAATTGGGCACAACATGCATTTATTGATCCGGCCGATCCGGGCAATGCGTATAAAAACAGCATCACCTGCATCAATACAAAATACAACCACAAATGCTGGAACGATGGCTACCACATCAGCCACCACGAACGGCAGACCATGCACTGGACCGATCATCCAAAACATTTTTTACAAACACTCGATCGATATGTGGCCAATAAGGCCATTGTGTTCGACGGGATACATTTCCTACATGTATATTTCTGGCTCATGCGCAAACGCTACGATTTGCTGGCACGGCATTTTGTAAACATCGGAAATCAATATGGCAGCGATGAAGAAGTGATGCGGTTTTTAAAAAGCAGAACGCAAAAGCTTTCGTTTGCAGAACCTGGCTTTGCGCCAGCATAAATAGCGCCGCCCGGTGCAATAATCATAGTAATCGTCGATCACAATTGGGAAATGTGTCGTGAATTAGCACATCGGCGTTATATCGGTGCTGTAAGCGAATAATATTTCACTGTATATAGTAGCATTGCTATACAACGCCCCAAGCACAAAGGTTTATGTATTTGAACCCATTACATATAACAAAGCACTAAACCGCTTGAACAAACGCTTTTTTGATAACTGGCCGGCAGCCATAGACCGGATAAAATAACGCTGGCCCCTTTTATAGCAGCTATATATGTATTAATTTGCAGCCATCCCTTTTTACCATAAACCAACCTGGGTGGAAACTACACAGCTTCAACACCGTAACACTGTCTGGACTTTTAACAAACATGCACCGATAACAACACCTAAAGAAAACAGCAAGATCTTACATCAAATCACCTGGCTGTTCATTTTTTCCGGAATCCTTTTACGCCTGTTTCATTTTTTCGACAACCGCTCTTTATGGACCGATGAAATTTATCTTTCGGTCAGCATCATTAAGATGAACTACGCGCAGCTGGCGGCGCCACTGCTCGACTATGAGCAAAAAGCACCACTCGGCTTTTTGTGGCTGGTGCGCACCGCCGTGGTCTTGTTTGGTAAAGGTGAAATGGCGCTGCGCCTGGTGCCGTTGCTTGCGGGCATCGCTTCGCTTCTGTTGTTCCTCCCGTTATGCAGGCAGTTTCTGAAACCAATGGGTGTGGCGGTTGCTGTCGGCATTATGGCATTGGCACCACCGCTCATTTACCATTCGGTGGAAATAAAGCAGTATGGATTCGACATGCTCATAACCATCGTTGCGCTGCAGCTTTATTTCCGTTACCGGCACCGCACCGATATTCAATCTTTGCTATTGTGGGGCGTGTTTGGCGGGCTGTTGTACTGGTTTTCGTTTACTGCGCCATTTGTGTTGACGCCCATAGCAATCGCCGTTGCGTTGTACTACATGGTGAAAAGAGATTGGAACCGTTTGCTACTTTGCGTTATTCCATTCGGCATCTGGATGGCCAGTTTTGCAGTGAATTATCTGCTCTTTACCCGCGGTCATTCGGATGATGGATGGCTGGTTACGTTTTTTAAATATTACGGCGGCTTCATGCCGTTCCCGCCCAACTCGGCCAACGACATCAGCTGGTTTGTACAAACACCTTACAAGATGCTGTTTTACCCATTAGGCTTGTTGTGGAATGCAAACCCAATCAGCCAGCCTTTGTTGCGAGCTGTGTTGCAGGTGCCAATCGTCGGCATGTTGCCGCTGGTTGTGGGCATTATTTCTTTTGCATGGCAACGGAAAGGATGGTTCATTATTCTAGCTTTCCCATTTTTCTTTCACCTGCTTGCGTCTGCATTGGAACTATATCCTTTTTCAGAAAGGTTTTTGGTGTATGCTGCACCATTTTTGTTCCTATTCATCGGTCGTGGCAGCGACAGCGTTGCCAGTTTTTTTCCGCCAAAATCAGCCTTACGTTTTGCGCTGCCGCTTTTGGAATTGATCGGGCCATTGGCCGGTGCAGCCATGCAGGTGGCAACGCCGGCATATTTGGGTGGTTATAAAAATTCCAGTCAGCGAGCAGCGTTTGCTTATGTGCAGCAGCATTACCAGCAAGGTGATGGTGTGTATGTTTATTGGAACATGACCCATACTTACCAATACTACAAACCTGCCTACAATTTGAAATATAGTGCAGTGATTGGAAAGGACTACCGATGGGAAGCCAACAACACGCAAGAATATCTGGGCAAAGTTGTAACGGATATAAGCCAGCAGAAAGCAGCCGGACGAATCTGGATTATTTACAACAACGACCTGGATATTGACATTGGCGATGACATTACAAAATTGCCCAAGTGGTACAGTGCCGAAGTAAAAGGCGGCGACAGTTTGCGGTCAACATTGTCGGCTATCGGCAGCGAACTGGACCACAAAAGGCTGCGTGATGCGAGTGTGAGCCTGTTTCAACTGAACGATCAATAATAATAAGCTAACCAAGATCTTGAGATGCTTGCAGCCGTTTGCTGTAAGCAATACACTTGCGGTTTCAGGTATTTGTGCCGTTAGTTTTTTTTCGCTTTTCATAAAATTGCACCAACCATGCAAGACACCCACCAACCTACGAAGAAAGCAATTTTACTTTCCCAAACTTCGCTGCCCTACCCGAACCTACCCCACCAAAAGAGCGGAAGCGGAAATTTGCTGATTTGGATATTCATTTTTTCCGGCATCTCATTGCGCCTGTTTCATTATTTCGATAATCGTTCGCTTTGGGTGGACGAAGTGTATTTGTCCAGCAGCCTGATCCGGATGAACTACCTGGAACTGATGGCGCCTGCACTTGATTATGAACAGAAAGCACCCATTGGCTTTTTATGGTTGGTACGCACTGCGGTGATGTTGTTTGGTAAAGGAGAAATGGCGTTGCGCCTGGTGCCGTTGCTTGCGGGCATTGCTTCGCTCTTCTTGTTCCTCCCGTTGTGCAGGCAGTTCCTGAAACCAATGGGTGTGGCGGTTGCGGTCGGCATTATGGCATTGGCACCACCGCTCATTTACCATTCGGTCGAAATAAAACAATACAGCATGGAGTTGCTGGCTACAGTGTTGCTGCTCCTGTTTTATGCCAAATGGCAACATCGCCACGACCTGAAAGGGCTTATAGTTTGGGGCCTTTGTGGCGCAGCAGTCGTATGGTTTTCCTATGCTTCCATTTTTATTTTGATGGGGATGGCCGGCGCTATGGCATTGCATGCTTTGCTCAACAAGCGCTGGCCGCACCTGGTGCAGGCAACAGTGCTCGGTACATTTTGGCTCGCCAGTTTTGCACTGAATTATTTTTTGTTTACCAACAAATATGCAGACTCCGAATGGCTGGTTACCTGGTTTGCGAAAGAAGGTGGGTTTATGCCGTTGCCGCCTAAAAACATGAATCACGTCAAGTGGTACGCTACCATTTTGTCCAAAGTATTTTATTACCCGATGGGCCTTTGGTGGAAAGCAACGATGGTGGACAACAGGTTGCTGCAGTTGGCATCCAAACTGCCGCTCATTCCACTGTTGGTGATCATTCCTGGTTTCATTACCGTATTCAAACAGTCGCGCCAATTGTTCTGGGTGTTGGCATTGCCGCTGCTGCTCACATTGGCTGCATCGGTTGTGAAAGTCTATCCGTTTTACGAAAGACTGCTGGTGTTCCTGGCGCCACTATTGATCCTTTTCATAGCCTATGGTGTGGTATATCTTACTGAACGATTCCGCATTTTGCAAAAGGCGCCTTACTTATTACCCATAGCCCTTTTGGCGGTTCCGGTAACGATGTCAACTGCGCAAGCTACCAACACAGCACTGTTCGGCGATTACAAAAAAGCTTACCACCGCGAAACATTGGCATATATCAACGACCGTTACCAACCGGGCGATGTGGTGTACGTGTACTGGAATGTGCAGCACACCTACCGTTATTACAAAGAAGCTTACCCGCTAAAATTTGACGCAGTGGAAGGATCCGATGTCCGTTTTATTTCCGCCGACCCGCAGGCATATTTCCGCAACCTGGGTCCTGAATTTGCTGCGTTGAAAGGCAATAAAAGAGTGTGGGTTATTTACAACAAATTTTATGACCTGAAGATTGGCGACTTTGTTGATCAGCCACCATATTACCTGCCTAATATCGGGCTGTTGAATGATCGTGGTATATACGATGCATTTAAATCGATGGGCAGAGAAGTTGATGCTTACAAAACGGTTGATGTGAATGTGTATTTATTCGACCTTTCTCGACCGAAATAATGTAGTTCGATATTTCAATGCTCCTAAATGTAAATGGTGCAGTTCGCTCTTCACCAAACCCTCGCCTATTTTAAACAACACTGAAACGAATAGCAACTGGTGAACAGATACTCTTTCAGCGCAATGAAATTATATTCCGCTCAGGAAATGACTCAATCGAGCTAATCAAATAATGAAGCAATACAAAACGCTGTGATATACTAATCGCTGTTACAAAAAATATATGGCGTTTGATTGTTCTACTTTGTAGATTAACAATCAAACGCCTTTTCGTTTTACCCAATAAAAAAAGCGGCTGGTATCTCTACCAACCGCTCGTTTTTTCCAAGTCTTTTCAGCAGCAGTTGCCGCTTAATCATTTACTGGATGTGGTTATTCATACTGGAATGATTGCTTGAGGAACCAGTTCAGTCCCGGAATATCGATGTAGATCAACAGCATCAGGATCACAATAAACGCCACCACGTACAGCATGAACCTTTTTTCGCGGTGCAGCTTTTCTGGGCCTTGTACTACTGAATCTTTGCGTAGGCCAATTTTGAGGTACCATGCAAACAGCAGTGCAAAGAAAGGGAAACTGATGAGCAGTTCAATGCGGTGTTTGATGAGGAAGATGCCGAGGAAAAAGGCCGATGTTAGTGCATAAAAGAACATCGAAATCAGCAGGCTTTCTTCAGTGTAATACTTAAATGACTTGCGGTACAGTCCTGCACGTTCCGGATCGTTGATGAAACGATACTCTGCAAAACGCTTGGTTGCCATCAGGAACGCACCACCCATCCAGTACGCCAGGATGATACTGCTCGGAGGAATGATCACCCAAGAAAAATCGCTGAGCGAACTGGGCAGAAACGCCGCTGGTACAAAGATGAACCAGCCCAGCGCCAGGCGGATCGGGTTGTTTACTGACTCGGACAGTACATCAAGATAAACCCGCTCCTTGGTACGGAACGGACGCACATTGTACATCACACCCATGAACAGCAGGAACGCTTCAATGATGAGGAACGGAAACGAAATAAAGTAAGCAAGTGAAAGTCCCATCACCACCAATGCCGCGTATTGCAGGTACACATAGGTAGGTTTCAGTTCACTTACAACCGCAGTCCGCTTGCTTTTCAGCGGATGAAAACGGTCAAATTCAGCATCCAAAAATTCGTTGATCACATAGTTGGCCGAAGCGATCATACAGGTAGATGCAACGCCGAAAATGATCTTTACCAACAGATTGAGGTCGAGTGCCGGATTGTACACAAGAAACGCAAACAACATCCCGGGAAGCATAAAGATGTTCTTAAACCAGTGGTCCAGCCGGGCAATGCGGATGTAGTCCTTGAGTTTTGCAGGCTGCAACAGCACCTGCTCTGCTACCGGCTCCACATTGTTGTGCGCTAGTGTTTGATTCATACGTAAGGTTTTATGGTTTGGTGTTTAATTGCTGCTCCAACACGGGGTAAAAAGCAGCGCTATCATCGGTTTTCGTATCAATTAGCAAATAAGGCATCCCGGCATTGCGGGCACAAAGCCCGTCTCGCTCATCACGGTCGCCAATAAACAGGCACTCATCTACAGCCACACCCATTTGCTCCGCTATATACAGCAGGCCCCTGGGGTGGGGTTTAAACTTGTCGATCTGCGGATCGGTGGAGCTAACCACAAGATCAGCAGTTAAGTTCATGGCAGCTAGTTTGTCGTGGGCTTTGTAATCCGAATAAATGGCGGTTTTGATACCCATCCGGCGCAAGCTTGTGAAAAAGCTGTTGATGCCCGGATATGCACACCTGCTGAGGTATTGATTGGGGTGCGTAAAAATCCATTTATCGGTTACCTTCCGGACAGCATCTGTGGTTACCTTTTGACCATCGGCACACCACGCGTACTGACTATTTTCCAGATCGGTGCAATCCTCAGTATTTCTATGTTCTCGTTCAGAACGGAACTTTTGTAAAATCAGTAGCTCTTTGTAGCGCCACGGCCGGAGCATGTAATACCCGAGCAGATCGCGCAACATCCATTTTCTAAGTTTGGCCTGAGCGTACAGTGTTCCGTCAACGTCAAAAATTACCAGTTTGATCTTAGACCAATTCAGTGAATGCGAGTCACCTTGCATGAAATTTTCGTAAATAGGGTGATCAGTAAAATCCGGCTATTCGGTAGGATGATTGGAAAGGCTGGATATCAATAGGATGTAGACTTAGCAGAGTGCGAATATATGGCAGGAATGCCAAAACGTCAAAGTTATCAAAATATTACCCACAGATATAAAAAGCGCTTATGCATAAACTTGAGTACGCGACCGCCTAAATACTCAGCAGTAAAGTTTCGTTTATTTAATGTTTTATATAAAAAACGAAATGAATCTAATTAGGATGCAGAAAGTTGAGATGCGCATGAGTAAACATTATTTAGAAAAATCTACTTGTAGAAACTGAATTGAAATTGTGCCATCAACCTGCGCCAACGGTGTTTAGAAGAAAACTTGTATAAGCTTCAAATTGCAATGCCCCATTCGTTGCAGCGCTTTTAATTGCAAAATAAAGACACTATTTTAACTGAGGCATTTTCGACCACACGAAGTTCGCAAGCTACTCAATCGGTTTTGCTAAGTCTTTTTTTAAATGAACCACTAATCGGGAAATACAAGGGAACACACACAACAACACTGCATCGAACTGCCAACGACGTACTTATTTGCTCCATTTTAAACAATACACCATGCGGGTAAATAAACCCTGGCTGCTGCTATTAATCCTTGTTGGTTGCATTGCAATGGTCGCTATCACATCAGGCCGGCCGGAACAAAAGCTGCAGCTGACGGTCGCCAATATTAAGCAGCAATATGCTACCGCCATCCACCAATTCGATTCTGCGTTGGTGCACTATCCCTCTTATTATTTGGACAGCAGTTATGCGGTGCGCCGAGCAAAGTTTGACGACCTAATCTATCGATTCAAAAAGGTCGAGTGGTTGGTGGCATATCTTGATCCCGACTCGGTGTACCACACTTTTCTAAAACCGGCGCAGTTCGAACAGCGTGATTGGGGCCCGCCCTTACCCGACAACTGGATCTGGCTGGGGCCTTTTGGTGTTGATCCCGATAGTGTGCTGCGCAAAAGAAGCGGAGAGGATTCGCTGCTGGAAAAAAACTTGATCAAACGTTCCGCAGACGGCATGCGCAAAATTTTGCAGCATGGGGGTTATGAGCAAAAAATTACCGCAATGACCGATGCGGAAATCTTTGATGCACTCCGTTTGCAAATGATCCGCATCAGCACCATGGGCATCGGCAACGGCGACTTTGTGGTGGATGAAGCCTGGCGGCCGGCATTTACCGGCGCTTTTCACGCCTGGGCCGATGTGGCGGGGCAATTTGCTGCAACCTTACCTAAGGAGCATGAAGCATTGCGACAATCCATTCAGCAGAACCTGGCTGATGGCAATTTACTTTTAGGCAACATTCAAGATGATCATAGCTTTAATCGGATGGCGTTTTTACAAAAACACCTCCTGCCACTTTCCGGCTATTTGCAGCAAATGCAGGCCATTTTGAATATCCCGGTTGTAAACAAATCGCGGGCTGTTTATCCCACTGCCAAACATATTTACGACGCCAACATTTTCAATGCGGATTATTTTGCGCCGGCCGAAGCGGCTTACTTTTCAAAAGAAAAAGCCGAACTGGGCAAGCTGCTTTTTTTCGATCCTATTTTATCCGACAACAACGAACGGGCCTGCGCATCTTGTCACAAACCGGAACTGGCATTTACCGATGGCATGGCTAAAAGCGTTCGGTTTGATCGCGGCGACCTGCCGCGCAATGCACCGACCGTGATCAACTCCTGTTTTCAAAAACTGCAGTTTTGGGATTTGCGGGCCACATCTTTGGAAGACCAACTTGATTCGGTAGTCAACAGCGCCGATGAAATGCACAGCAATTTCGACCTGGTAGCAAAGCGGCTTAATAGTAGCAAAGAATACCGTTCGCTATTCCAGTCGGCATTCCCCGAAACAGCGCAAACCGGCATTCAGCGGCAACATATTAAAATGGCCATCGCGGTGTATGAACGCCAACTAACCGGATTGAATAGCCGATTTGACCAGTATATGCGTGGCGACGGTGCACAAATGAACGAGGATGAGATAGCAGGATTTAATTTATTTATGGGCAAAGCCAAGTGTGGCTCATGCCATTATGCACCGCTGTTCAATGGCGCCATACCGCCCTACTTCGATTACACCGACCATCGTTCCATTGGCGTGCCGCTCAAAGACACCATGGATATATTCCAGGTAGATCCCGACACTGGTTTTTCGAAGCTCAATCAAAACCCGTTTTTTCATTTTTCTTTTAAAATTCCTACAGTTCGCAATGCCGCAGTGACGGCGCCGTACATGCACAACGGTGTGTATCGAACACTGGAGCAAGTTGTAAATTTTTATGATCATGCCGGGGGCAACGAGTTTGCAACTGCCATGCGTCCTGGCATGAAAGGCCTTCCCTTTTTCATGATTTTACCAATTAAACTGAACCTTACCGACTTGGAGAAAAAACAGGTGGTTCTTTTTTTACACACATTGACCGATACCACTGCAGCGCAAAATATTCCAACGCGGTTGCCCAAACTGGAAGGAAAGTATGCAGCACTAAATAAGCGCAAACTGGGTGGCATTTATTGAAGTGTGCGCGACAAAAAGCATAGGCGAGGTTTTTGCAATTAGCTGTGTAAACGAATATTTATGGACCACAATAATCGCGAAGATCAAACGCCTCAAGCCGACCGCAATAACCCTATTATTCAATCTGAAAGCAGGCAGGAACAAACCGACCCGCAGATGACAGAATTAAAGGGGTTTGTTGACAGCGACAAAGATTTGGAGCCCACCCTTACCGACGGCACGAAGGCGCCTGAAAAAGCGCAGCAGGAGCGAAAAGAAAACGATGAAATACGGTAAAAAAAATCCCGACGCTCACCCAGCGCCGGGATTACCGAATCTACAATAGAAAAACACTATACTGCTGCTAATTCAGCTTCTTCCTGAAGGACGACCACTTCGGTGGGTGCCGGCACTTTCGGTCTGCCTTCAAAGGCGTTTATATATAGTTGCTTCAGCTCCGAAATAAGCGGGTAGCGAGGGTTTGAGCCGGTGCACTGATCGTCGAATGCCTGCTCCGACATGGTGTCGAGGGTTGCATAAAACTGTTCGCGGTTGAGGCCGTATTCCCTGATGCTGCTGGGTATGCCCACTTTGCGTTTCAGTTCTTCAACAGCTTCGATCAACAGTTCTATTTTTTCATCCTCGGTGGTGCCACCCAGGTTCAGGTAATCGGCAATGCGTGCATAGCGCCATTTTGCATTGGGATATTTGTATTGTGGAAATGCGGCTTGTTTGCGCGGGTTGTCCACCGCATTGAACCGGATCACTTCCGAGATGAGCATGCCATTGGCCACGCCATGCGCCACGTGGTGTGTTGCACCCAATTTGTGCGCCAGCGAGTGGCAAATACCTAGGAACGCATTTGCGAACGCCATACCCGCAATAGATGCGGCATGCGCCATTTTTTCCCGCGCCTTAATGTTGGTGCCACCCTCGGTGTAGCAAAGCGGCAGGTATTTGAACGTAAGACGAATAGCTTCCAGCGCCAGCCCATTGGTAAACTCTGATGCCAGCACCGAAACATAAGCTTCCAATGCATGGGTGAGTGTATCGATGCCCGATGCGGCAGTAAGACTGCGCGGCATTTTCATCATCAACTCCGCATCCACTATGGCGATATCCGGTGTTAGCTCATAATCGGCCAGTGGGTATTTAATACCGGTTTTTTCGTCGGTAATTACGGCAAAAGGCGTTACCTCCGATCCGGTACCAGCCGAAGTTGGAATGGCTACAAACAAAGCCTTCTCTCCCGTTTTCGGGAATGTATACACCCGTTTGCGAATATCCATAAACCGCATGGCCAGATCTTCAAAGCGCTCCTGCGGATGTTCGTACAGCACCCACATAATTTTGGCTGCATCCATCGGCGAACCGCCACCCAATGCAATGACCGTGTCGGGTTGGTAGGCTGTCATTTCCTCAGCGCCTTTGCGGGCACAGGCCAATGTTGGATCGGGTTCAACGTCGAAGAACACACGCAAATCAATACCGAGTTCTTCAATCACTTTTACAACCGGGTCGATGAATCCTAAATCATACAACACTTTATCGGTTACGATAAACACTTTTTTGCGGCCCAATTCTTTCAGTTCGCGAAGTGCAACCGGCAGGCAGCCGTATTTGAAATAAGTTTTCTCTGGTACACGGAACCACAACATATTTTCTCTTCTGTTGGCCACGCTTTTAATATTGAGCAGGTGTTTTACCCCAACGTTTTCCGACACCGAATTGCCGCCCCATGAGCCGCAGCCAAGGGTAAGCGATGGGGATAATTTAAAATTGAAAATGTCACCGATAGCGCCTTGCGATGAAGGCATGTTGATGATGGTGCGGCCTGTTTTCATGGCTGCGCCAAAACGTGCAACGCGGTCGCTGGAAACAACCGGGTCGGTGTACAGCACAGATGTGTGTCCAAAGCCGCCCAACTCCACCAGGCGCATGGCTTTGTCCAGGGCTTCATCAAAATCAGCGGCGCGATACATGGCCAAAATGGTAGAAAGCTTTTCATGTGAAAACGGCTCTTCCAGCTCCACGGATTCCACTTCGCCAATTAACACTTTAGTTTCTTCCGGCACGGAGAAACCTGCTAGCGCAGCGATCTTTGCCGCCGACTGTCCCACAATGGCCGCATTAAGCACACCATTGTTCAAGATGATAGCGCGGACTTTGTCCGTTTCGGCCGCATTTAAAATGTAGGCACCGCGATCCAAAAACTCTTGCCGTACGGTTACGTAAACGGAGTCCACAACAATCACCGATTGTTCCGAAGCACAGATCATTCCATTGTCAAAAGTTTTGGAAAGCAGCACAGAGTTCACCGCCATTTTCAGGTGCGCCGTTTCATCTATAATGGCTGGCGTGTTGCCGGCACCAACACCAATAGCTGGCTTGCCCGATGAGTAAGCGGCTTTCACCATGCCCGGTCCGCCCGTTGCCAAAATAAGATCGGCTTTAGCCATCACAACTTGCGACAATTCAACAGAAGGCTCGTCAATCCAGTCGATGATGCCTTCCGGAGCACCGGCTCCCACTGCTGCATCCAGCACAATTTTAGCAGCCGCAATGGTGGCACCTTTTGCCCTTGGGTGTGGCGAAAAGATAATACCGTTGCGGGTTTTAAGCGCGATCAGTGCTTTAAAAATAGCGGTGGATGTGGGGTTGGTCGTTGGTACCACCGCAGCAACTACACCAATCGGTTCGGCAATTTTGGTAATACCAAATGCTTCATCAGTTTCAATAATGCCGCAGGTCTTTTCGGATTTATATTGGTTGTAAATGTATTCCGATGCAAAGTGGTTCTTGATCACCTTATCTTCAACCAGGCCCATGCCCGTTTCTTCAACCGCCAGCTTGGCCAGGTAAATCCGGTTGTTGTTGGCCGCTATAGCGGCTGCACGAAAAATTTCATCCACCTGTTCTTGCGTGTACGTGGAAAATTTTTTCTGGGCCTCCCTGATCCGGTCTATCTTTTTTAGAAGCCTGTCAACGTTTGATTCTTTCATGATGTTTGTTTTAGCCGGGCCGCGACAAGGCTACCTATGCCCCGCCCGAAAATGGAAATCGGAAAATTGTTTGTTTGAAGTATTGCTGGCAAGCAAGTGAAAGAAAAGTGGTGCAAAACGAACACGAGGACCAAGATGCAGGCTACAGGTTATTGACTTGTTTTGTACCCTTTTGTTATTGCAATATAGCCGTGCAAAATGCAGTTATAACTGAGTAAGGTAAAAGCATTAAATGATTGTAATCAGGGTAGTGAATAATTGCATTTGAGCAAGCCATCACAATGTCCAAACATTGATGCAGCCTACATTTCAGCGCTATTAGTTATAACTAATGCAAGGCGAATAACTTTCGTTGTTTATCATTGTAGATTGCAAGCACTCGATGTTACGGCATCGTGTTTTTGTAGCAAATAAATGGGTTGATAACAGAATAATTCCGTTTATCATTTTACTATGCTAACTCCGCCTATTTTGTTACAAATTAGAATTCGAAAAAGAAAATGCAGCAAACCGATGAGTGCAGAATAACATTACTCGTCGCCTAGGCATTTGCATTTTTATTTCGCAACAGCAACCAACAACCATGGCATATCCTAACAAGGTTATTTACAATCCTGCCATCAAACAAAAGATCAGGTTTGTACAAACAGGTAGCGAAACCGGTGGCGCGTTGCTCCACATGATCGCAACATACAGTGCGGCCTCCACCAGGCCGGCACCGCACTACCACCCGCAGCAGGACGAAGAGTTTTGTGTTATTTCCGGCGAACTGACCATTGAAATAGCTGGTGTACGGCAACCAGTTAAACAGGGAGCAACTGTGTATATTCCGCGGAACACGGTACATGCCATGTGGAATGAATCTGATGGCGAAACCATCATGCAATGGAAGGTGATGCCGGCTATGAATACGGAACACTTGCTGGAAACGCTGACCGGGCTTGCGGTTGATGGCAAAACCAACCGTTCAGGTGTGCCGCCATTATTGCAAGTGGCACTTATCGCCAAAAAATTTGCTCCAGTGTTTCGTTTGGCAAAACCATCATTTGCTTTGCAAAGAGCTGTTTTTGCAATCCTGGCGCCACTATCCTATTTCCTGGGTTACCGGCCTATTTATAAAAAATACGTTGATTAAAACATAGTGGTCGGGTAACTAAATTTCTTCGGTTCTTCTATTCAAGTTTGCTGTAAAATATATTTCGGCAAAAGCATGTGGTTTCAATTTGCATTGAAAAAATTAGCTGAATATTTTTACAAGTGCAAAAAAAATCCCGGGCCATAAAGACCCGGGAAACATACCACAAATAACAACCCACTTATTGCCAGCCGCCCCCCAGCGACCGGTACAACTCAATCACAGACAAAAATATATCTCTACGGGTATTGACCAATTCCAGTTCTGCATCAATGACGCTGCGCTGCGCTGTGATCACCTCAAGATAAGATGCACGCCCCGACAGGTACAGGTCGTTGGCCGTAACAACCGCATTTTCTAACACCGTTGTTTCTTCTTCTTTAAACGCAAATTTCTGATCCAGGTTTTTAATAGCGTTCAGCGTTGTTACCACTTCAGTAAAAGCGGTGTACGTTGTTTTATAATATTGTTGCAACGACTCTTTCCTTGCCGCATCTGCCCGGTTGTAATCGGCTTTAATGCCTGCACGATTAATGACTGGTGCAGCCAAACCACCTACTACACCGGCCGCCAGCGATGCAGGATCAAACAAGCGTGCGGCGCTGAACGAATTGAATCCGACATACGGCGTTAGGGTAAGTGCTGGTAAAAATGCTTTTCGTGCAGCAGACACATCGGCTTCCAGTGCCCGCAATTCCAGTTCGGCCTGGCTGATGTCGGGCCGGCGCAAGAGTAAATCCGAAGGCACGCCTGCAGCCACCATTTGCGGCATCTTCTGCTGCATCAGGTCGTTGCCGCGTTGCACCGTTTGCGGCAAACGGCCGCACAACAGGTTTAAATTATTCTCTACTTCGGTTATGCGTTGCCGTAATACGGCATCCAGCGAACGGGTATTAAGCAGTTGCGCCCTGAATTGCTGCACCGCTAGTTCGGTTGCCCGGCCACCTTCTTTTTGCGCTTCTACAATTTCCACGGCTCGTTCCTGCAGCTGCATATTTTTGCGCAAAATCTCCCGCTGGTTGTCCAGCGCCAACAGCTCGTAGTAATGATTCGCCACTTCGGCTACCAGCACAGTACGCACAAACTGCACGCCCCGCTGCGATTGCAACACCCGAAGCGATGCCGCTTCTTTCAGGTTCCGCAAACGGCCCCAGATATCTAACTCCCAACTGCTGCGCAGTCCAAGAAAAAAATCAGGCGTAAACGGGTTTGGAATCTTGCGCTTGTCGTCAATATTGGGCGAAAGGTTGGTATCGAAGTTACCCACACCATTTAGCGTGTAGCGGCCCCAGCGATCGCCGCCGCCGGCGGCGCCTACCGATACTTGCGGACGCAGTGCACCACCGGCTTGCAGCAAGCTTGCACGGGCCATTTCTACCCGCTGCAGTGCCGAAAGCAGATCCCAGTTGTTGCGCAGTGCCGTATCAATCAATTGCTGCAGGTTAGCATCGGCAAACAATTGTTTGTACGACAACTGCGCCATGCTGGCCGAATCCTGCCCGCCTGTAAAGGTTTGTGGCAAAGCCACCGGTTCGGTTGGCTGCAGCTCTTTCATTGGAGCGCAGCCGGTAATGGTGGCTGCTGCCAAACCAACCAGCGCAGCCGACCATATTTTATATTGCATCAACTTCAATTTTTTATACGTTTTCATTAATTAAAACGGGTTCTTCAGTTTCCACCGGTTTTGTTTTTCGCTTCGCTTTTTTCTGGCCAATGCTTTCAAACAACACATACAAACCGGGGATTACAATCAAACCGAAAATGGTACCGGTAAGCATGCCGCCGGCCGCAGCCGTACCAATAGAACGGTTACCCATTGCACCCGCACCAGAAGCGATGACTAGCGGAATAAGACCCGCAATAAAGGCAAAGGAGGTCATCAAAATGGGACGCAAACGCGACACGGAACCTTCAATGGCTGCCTTTAAAATGGAGGCGCCTTCCTTGCGCCGCTGGATGGCAAACTCCACGATGAGGATGGCGTTTTTACCCAACAAACCAATCAACATAACCAGTGCCACTTGCGCATAAATGTTGTTTTCCAAGCCCATCATTTTCAAAAACAGAAACGCACCAAAAATGCCGGTAGGTAGAGAAAGCAACACCGCCAGCGGCAGCTTAAAGCTTTCGTATTGTGCGGCCAAAAGCAGGTACACAAACACCAAACAAATGGCAAAAATGTAAATGGCCTGGTTGCCCGAAATGATCTGTTCGCGGGTCATGCCCGACCACTCGTAGTCGAAGCCGCGGGGCAGCACTTCGGCAGCTACACGTTCCACTGCTTCAATGGCCTGGCCCGAACTATAGCCTGGTGCAGCATCGCCGGTGATCATGGCCGAAGTGTACATGTTGTATCGCGTCAGTTGCTCTGGGCCATACACCCGTTCCAATTTTATGAAAGTGGAAAACGGCACCATTTCGCCCTGATTGTTTTTTACAAACAACTTCAACAGGTCTTCAGGTTTGCCACGGTATTCCGGCGAAGCCTGCAGCATCACTTTATACATCTGTCCAAAGCGGATAAAGTTGGAAGCGTAATAGCTACCCAAGAGGGTTTGCAACGTAGACATTGCATTGTCCACCGTCACGCCTTTTTTCGCCGCCATTTCCTGGTCCACATGAATCATGTATTGCGGGAAGTTTGGATCGAACGAAGAGAAGGCACCGTCCACCTCCGGTGTTTGGTTGATGGCTTCAATAAACTTGTTATTGATCTCTGCGGTCTTTTGCAGGTCGCCGCTGCCGGTCTTGTCCAGCACCCGCACTTCGAAACCGCTGGCGTTACCAAAACCCGGGACCGTTGGCGGCGGGAAAAACTGGATGCTCGCATCCGATATATGCCTTGTTTTAGCCTCCAGCTCACGGATCACTTCCATCACACCTTGTTCGCGATCGTCCCACGGTTTCAGGTTAATCATGCCCATGCCGTAAGAGGCACCCGGCACATCGTTCACCAGGCTGTAGCCCGCCAGCGTAGACACGGACTCCACCGATGTCATATCCTTTGTGGCGGCCTGGATAGCGTCCATCACTTTTTCAGTACGCTCCACTGTAGCACCGGCCGGCGTGGTTACGTTTACATAAATCATCCCCTGGTCTTCGGTAGGGATAAAGCCCGACGGCAATATTTTGGAAATGCCCCAGGTTGCCACAAAAAAGAATGCGAGCAGCCCCAACGTCACCGCCCTGCGGCCGGCAATGCTTTTTACCAGGTGCGCATATTTGTTTTCGGTTTTGCTATAGCCCGAGTTGAAGCCATCGAAAAATCGTTGCAGTCCCCGCTTCTTCACCGGCGCATGATTATTCTTCAGCATGAGGGCACAAAGGGCGGGTGTAAGCGTTACGGCGTTGATACCCGAGATGACGATGGATATAGCCATGGTCAAGGAGAACTGGCGGTAGAAAATACCAACTGGACCATCCATAAATGCCACGGGCACAAATACCGCCGACATCACCAGCGTGATGGCAACAATGGCGCCGCTGATCTCTTTCATCGCCGCCATGGTGGCTTCCATTGGCGGCATTCCAAACTCCGTCATTTTTACGTGCACTGCTTCCACTACCACAATGGCGTTATCCACCACAATACCAATAGCCAGTACCAATGCAAACAGGGTAAGCAGGTTGATGGAAAACCCGAGCATTTGCATGAAAAACAGCGTACCTACCAGCGCCACCGGTACCGCCAACGCCGGAATCAAGGTGGAGCGGAAATCCTGCAGGAACAGGAACACCACGAGGAACACAAGGATAAATGCTTCGATCAGCGTTTTCAATACTTCGCTGATAGAGGCATCCAAAAACCGCGATACGTCGTAGTTTACGTTGTACGTCATGCCCGGAGGAAAAGATGATTCCTTCAGTTCGGCCATGCGGCTTTTTACATTGGCAATCACCTCCCGCGCATTGGAGCCCGGCCGTTGCTTCATCATGATCGATGCAGAAGGGCGACCGTCTGTTTTGGATACCATCGCATAACTCAACGATCCAAATTCCACGTCGGCAATGTCTTTTAACTGCAATACGGATCCATCATCATTTGCCCGCACCACGATGTTGCCGTATTGATCGGGCTCGAAAAATTTACCCGTATACCGCAACACGTATTGCAGCATCTGCGGGTTTTTGTCGGAGCTTTCACCGGTTTTACCCGGTGCTGCTTCGATGTTTTGTGCACGGATCGCATTTACGATTTCATCGGCCGAAACGTTGTAGGCCATCATTCGGTCGGGCTTCAGCCATACCCGCATGGAGTAGTCTTTTGCACCCATGATCTCGGCAAAACCAACGCCTTCAATACGCTTCAACTCCTGCAGGATATTGATGTCGGTAAAGTTGTATACAAACTTTTCATCGGCTGCAGGGTCGTCGCTCATGATGTTAAGGTACATGAGCATTGAGTTGACTTCCTTTTCGGTAGTTACACCCGCCTTGATTACCTCTTCGGGCAATTCGTCGAGGATGGTGGAAACGCGGTTCTGCACGTTCACAGCAGCCTGGTCGGGGTCGATGCCGGCTTTAAAAAACACCTGTATCAGCGTCGTACCGTTGTTACTGGTAACCGACTGCATATAGGTCATGCCCGGCACACCGTTGATGGCCCGCTCCAGCGGCGTGGCCACGGCTTTGGCACACACCTCCGCGTTGGCGCCGGTGTATTTGGCCGTTACCGTTACCGATGGCGGCACGATATCGGGAAACTGCGTGATGGGCAGCGAAAAAAGCGCCAGCACCCCCAGCAACGTAATGAAGAGGGAAATGACCAGCGATAAGATTGGCCGTTTAATAAATATGTCGAACATGGTAAAAGTTTAGCTGTAAGCCAATAGCATAAGGCTTTTGACTTTTGTGGCAACACAAAGCAGCCACCGAAATTGTATATCTGCGAAATGGGCGTCAGGCGCCACCAAACTCCAAAGACAGTTGCAGCATTTCTTTGTGCCACTTTTTGCCTTTGTACCTTAGTGGTTCAAAACTCTTAGAACGCCTGTGCAATTTTATCCTGTGCCACGGGCTGCGGAATGATCTCCATGCCATCGCGGAGGCTTTGCACACCTTCGTACACAATGCGTTCGCCGGGCTGCAAACCAGACTGCACGATGTAGTAATGCGATAGACGCGTTTTAGGCGTGAAGCTTTTCATCTTCACCTTGTTCTGCTTGTCCACCACGTACACGTAGTTTTTGTCCTGGATTTCAAACACGGCTTTTTGCGGCAGCATCAGTGCACCTTCAACAGCAGTTTCCAATGCTATTTTGCCTGTAGCGCCGTGCTTCAGCAGGTTCTGCGGGTTAGGAAATTTGGCGCGGAATGCAATCGACCCGGTGCTGCCGTCAAACTCGGAAGCAATGGTTTCAATTTCGCCATCGTGTGGATAGGTTTTGCCATTGGCAAGCGTCAGCTCCACGGTGTTGCTGTGGCTTTTGTTGGCTTCTTTTGCCTGCAGATAATTTAGGTACTCGTCCTCGGAAATATGGAAATAAGTATAAACAGAATTGATATCGGAAACCGTCGTGAGCAGCGAACCTTCTTCAAGCAGGCTGCCGGTTTTTAAGGGAATGCGGTTGATGATGCCGCTGAACGGTGCCCGCACCGCAGTGTACGACAAGCGGTTTTGCGCATCGGAAAGCACCGAGCGGGCTTCCGCAATTTTTGCCTGCTGCGCGGCCAGTTTGGCTTTTGCCAGGTCTAGGTCAGAAGGCGTTACCACTTTTTTATCAACCAAAATCTTTACCCGCTCCAGCTCTACTTCCGCGGTCTTTGCTTCTGCCAAAGCATTGCTCAGGCTGGCCTGTGCCCGGGTTACTGCTGTGCGGTATTCGGTGCTGTTGAGCACAAAAAGCGTTTGGCCCGCTTTTACATACTGGCCTTCGTCTACCAGAATTTTATCCAGAAAACCGGTTATGCGGTTGCGGATCTCTACATTCTTTTGTGCCTGGATTTCTGCCACGTACTCTTGGTGCAGCAGGGTGTCTTTTACTACAATCTCCGTTACGGGCAGGCGGGGCAATTCGGCGGTTTGGTCGGTCTGGCTGTTTACCGAACAGGAAGCAGCACCTAACAAACCTATGGCAGCGACGGCTAAAAATATATTATTCGACTTCATGATTTCATTTGATTGTTCAACAAGGGAAATAAGCGAACCTGGGCATACAAGTGCCTGCAGGCCATCAGCATGTGCACTGCTGCGAGCCGCGCATTTTATTTAGTACAATGCATGTAGATGCCAATGGACTAGCTCCATTTGCGGCATAACGTGCAAGCACAAATGCAATGAATGCTACCGGTGCAGTGCCGGAAATAAAGGGGGAGAAATCAAGACATTAAAACGGGCAAAGCCTGAAGAGAAAGACGTAATAACGCGGCTTTGCGTGCCAGATCTCATCTGGCGCTGGTTCGTGGTCGGGGTCGGTTGCCGACTCGTGGTTGTTGAGGGTGAAGCCCCGGCTCAGGCCTTTGCGCAAATACTGGCTGGCGCAGGCATTGCGCACCACAAAACGGGATTTCTTTTTCCGCTCAAATGTGGCGTGCACCCACTTTACTTCGTGTTCTTCCAGCTCTTCGATAAGCGAATGGGGACCAATAGCTTTAGGGAAATGAACCCGCTCAATAGGCGCAAACAAACGGGCTTTAGATGATGCTTTTTTGCTTTTAGCAACACCGGCAGAGGCCTGTACAAACAGCAAGAGCACCAGTGGTGCCAGCAGGAAAAGTTTTTTGTATATGCTTTTCATTTTTGTACAGCAGAGATTGCCGGTTAAAAGATCGGGGTTCGCCGCAAAATTAAACAATCTATCTAATCAAACACCCGAAGCATTGAAAGGTTTTTAACATGGAAGCCCTATTCACGCTGTTTCCTGTTGGCTGTGCTTGTTTTTCAATAAGGCACATCCATATATCTTAACGAATAATTATTGATCGCACTAGGAAAATACTTTAGAAAACATCGACATGGACAACACAACAGTATGCATAACCGCAATTAAAAACAGAAAAACATATCAAAGGTTGTACTGAAAAATTTGAAAGCTTTATTACAATTGAAATGATTTTACCGACGGCTATTTCACTAAAAACTAAACGCCTGCAGATGCAGGCGTTTAGTTTTTAGTGCTTCTATTTGATTATTTAAGACCACCGTTGATTGCCTGGGCAGAATCCAGGTGCATGCGCAGGTGCGGCAGGTGTTGCGTTGCAAAACCTTTCAGGTCAGCGTTGGTCAAACCGGTAGAGGCGTTTTGAAACAGGTTCACAGCTTCCTGGTGGTTGTTCACTTGAAGGTCCATATAAGCCTTGTCGAAATCTTTGCCTTTTTTGCCTTGCAGGCCATCGAGCATGGTTTTATGTTTGGGCATCAGGTCGGCCGGAAGGGTCACGTTTTTACCCATCACAATTGATTTCAATTGGTCGGATGTTGCGCCATGGTCGCGGATAAGCGTGGTAGCAAACGACTTTACCCGTTCACTGGATGCATTTTGCATGGCCATATTTGATGATTGAATCTCAAGCATGTCGCTGCTGGCAGCCGTCATAGCAAAATCCTGATCGGCGGCACTCATCGCTGTAGCGGCGGATGACGTATCGGACATCGTTGTTTCGCCAGTCGTGATGTTATCGCCCTCTTTCTTATCGTTGTTGCCACAGGCCCACAAAAACGTGGTTCCTGCAATCAGGGCGGCTGCAAAAGTCTTTTTATTCATAATTGAGGTTTTGTAGTAGGTGATATTAAAATTTTATGCCAGTAAAATCTGTCGCGCTTAAGTGCCCTGCTCTATTTTGCGGGCGCAGTTTTCATAGGCCTGTCTCCTATCTTGCAAACTAAATTTCAACACATGCGTTACCGTTCGTTTCAGGGCAATAATATATCAGAGGTAGGCCTCGGCACCTGGCAGCTGGGCAGTTCCGACTGGGGCAATGTATCAGATGAAACTGCCTTTGCCATTCTCAACACTTTTGTGAAGCTTGGCGGCAATTTTATAGATACAGCCGATGTGTACGGCATGGGCATCAGCGAAAAAGTGATCGGCCGTTTTTTAAAAACCCGGCAGGAGCAATTGTTTGTTGCCAGCAAACTGGGCCGCCGCGGCGACGCCGGTAATGGCTGGCCGCAAAATTTTTCGCTGGAGGGCATGCGCCGCGCTGTAACCGATTCGCTGGAGCACCTGCAATTGCCGCAATTATTTTTGGAGCAACTGCATTGTATCCCTACCGATGAAATGCGGTCGGGAAAGGTGTTCGATCACCTGCGCCAGCTGCAATCGGAAGGCTTGATCAAGTATTGGGGCGCCAGCGTGGAAACTTCGGAAGAAGCACTCATTTGCATGGAGCAGGAAGGGCTGGCTTCGCTGCAGATTATTTTCAACCTGTTTCGCCAGCACGTAGCTGAAGAAATCTTTGAGCAGGCTGCCGCAAAAGGCGTTGCGCTGATTGTGCGGGTGCCGCTGGCCAGCGGGCTGTTGTCGGGGAAATTTACCGCCAACACCCAATTTGCCGCCAACGATCACCGCCACTTTAATGCGGACGGCGCCGCGTTCAATGCAGGTGAAACTTTTTCAGGGGTGCCATTTGAGCAGGGCGTGCAACAGGCGCAAAAAATTGCCGGCATGCTGCCCGACGACCGCACCGCATCCTGGGCCATTCGCTGGATTCTCGATCACCCGCAGGTAACCACCGTCATTCCCGGCGCCTCGAAGCCCGAGCAGGTGCACAGCAACATGCTCGCCTCCGACTTTCCGCCCATCGAGCCCGGCGTACATGAGCAATTAAGAAAGTTGTATGATGCGGAGATCAAACCGGTGATTCGGGGACATTATTGAGAACTAGGATTTGCGAACTAGGATTTTTTGGATTAGATGGGATTTATGGGGGAAATGGAAAACCGGTTATGCAAACACTGAAATTTTTCATTTTTTAAAATCACCCATCCACTTTCCAGCTAAATCCATTTCAATCTCAAGAATCCCAGTTCTATAAAAAACGCCGCAACAAGTGCGGCGTTTTATTTTTTTCTCATGTGAACCCCACGGCTAAGCCTTCTTCTGTTCTTTACTCCAACTGTCCTTAAGGGTAACAGTGCGGTTAAAAACCAGGCGGCCGTAAGTATCTTTTGTGTCGAGGGTGAAATATCCTTTGCGTAAAAACTGGTATCGTTCGTCCATCTTGGCGGTCTTCAGCGCCGGCTCGGCAAAAACGGTTTGCACCACTTGCAGCGAGTCCGCATTGATATAGTCTTTAAAATCGCCTTCTTCGCTGCTTGGATCTTCCACTTTAAACAGGCGGTCGTACAAGCGCACTTCAGCCGTTACGTTGTTGTGCGCCGAAACCCAGTGCAGCGTGCCTTTTACATTGATGCCCGATGTGTCTTCGCCGCTTTTGCTTTCAGGGATGTACGTGCACTGCAGTTCGGTAATATTGCCTGCATCGTCTTTCACTACTTCATCGCAGCGAATGATGTAGGCAAATTTAAGCCGGACCATACCGCCAGGATAGAGACGGAAAAACTTCTTGGGAGGTTGCTCCATAAAATCGTCCCGCTCAATAAATAATTCGCGGCCAAACGGAATTTCGCGAACAGCGCTTTCCGGATCTTCGGGGTTGTCCTCCCCTTTTAACATTTCCACTTCGCCCAGCTTTTCCTCGTAGTTGGTGATCACCACTTTCAGCGGGTCAAACACTACCATGCGGCGGAGCGCTACTTTGTTCAGGTGTTCGCGAACACAAAACTCTAGCAGCCCGACGTCCACCAGGTTTTCACGTTTGGCGATGCCGACGCGGTCGCAAAAATCGCGGAAGGCCTCCGGCGTGTACCCACGGCGGCGCATCCCGGAAATCGTCGGCATGCGTGGATCGTCCCAACCATCCACGTGTTTTTCGGCCACCAGTTGCAGCAGTTTGCGTTTGCTCATCACCGTATAAGTAAGGTTGCGGCGGGCAAACTCGTATTGGTGCGAAGGGAAAATTTCTAACTTTTCAATAAACCAGTCATATAGTTCGCGGTGGGGCACAAACTCCAGCGTACAAATAGAATGCGTTACCTCTTCAATGGAGTCACTTTGGCCGTGGGCAAAATCGTACATCGGGTAAATGCACCACTGGTCGCCGGTGCGGTGGTGGTGCGCATGCTTGATGCGGTACATGATGGGGTCGCGCATCAGCATATTGGGATGGGCCATGTCAATTTTAGCCCGCAATACTTTTTCGCCGTCTTTAAACTGGCCGGCACGCATGGCCTCAAACAAGCTGCGGTTTTCGTCTATGCTGCGGCTGCGGAACGGGCTATCCTTGCCGGGCTCGGTATGCGAGCCCTTGAGTGCCGCAATTTCCTCCGAGGTCAGGTCGTCTACATACGCCAGACCCTTATCAATCAGCTTCAGTGCAAAACCGTATAGTTGTTCAAAATAATCGGAGGCGTATAGCTCATTTTTCCACTCAAAACCCAACCATTTTACGTCTTCCTTAATGCTCTCCACGTACTCCGTTTCTTCAGTAACGGGGTTGGTATCGTCGAAACGCAGGTTGGTGTAGCCGCCAAATTTTTGGGTAAGGCCAAAGTTGAGGCAAATGGAAGTGGCGTGGCCAATATGCAGGTAACCATTGGGTTCGGGCGGAAAGCGGGTAACGATGGAACTGTATTTACCGCTCTTCAGGTCGGCTTCAATTATTTCTTCGATGAAATTGAGGCTTTTTTCTTCGGTCATTCCTATTGTTTATGGAAAGCGCAAAGATAAGCAGCGGCGGGCAGTTGGCGGTAAAGGGGTAAACAATACTTGCCCGATTTTTCCAGCATAGAACGCTCAAAAATTTTTGAATATGTTGTAATCCTACCGCTCATGAATGCGAGTGCTCAAATGGTGCGTAAGTTGTGCAAAACAGCTGGACGATTCAAAACCCACCGTAATGACGCTGTAAAGCAGGGATTTACACTTCAAGTTCTGCAATATTTAGCAGCTATTTATCAAAAAATGGTACAAATAGTGCTTTAGATAAAGCGGATTATAATTTATAAAGTTATGTTTTACAATATTGCTGCCGCTCAAGATAAATTCGAGGTGTTGGTGCTTTTGGTATTGTTATTCAACATCTTCGTATTTGTAACCATCACGTTCATGCCGCAAATTTACCGCAACGCGGCTAACTGGGCTACCCGCCTGGTGGACAAGATCCTGAAAGGAATTATTACCCGCCAACCGGGCGGGTAATTTTTTCATTGCTCCGCATATACTTTATTGAAACCGGCGCCTACACTTTGCTACTTGCGCACTCTTCCGCCAAATAAACCGCTTGCAAATGCGCCCTTTTTCTTTTCGCAGCCACCGTATTAACTTTGCGGCGACATGAAGCAACGAGACTGGCGATACTTTTTGAGGTTTTTGGCAATCATTTTTTCCGCTTTTTCCTTCTTTTCATCTGCAGCGCAAAACAAAATTCTGATCGGTCAAATTCGCGAAGCCAACAGCGGCGAGGCCATTCCGTTTGCCTCGGTGCGGTTTGCGGGTTCCGGCATTGGCAAATTGGCCGATTCGGCAGGTTATTTCCGTTTTGCTTTTGAGGCCTGGCCGACCGATACACTGGAAATTACTTCAGTAGGATTTCAGGACTATAAATTTTTTGTACAACCCAACACCATCTTTTCCGACACATTGCGCCTGCAGGTAAGCATGCAGGAAGGCCGCTTTAATACCGGCGTGGTGGTCAAAGCAAAAGGCAACCGCGGCCTGTGGATGTGGCGCCGCATTGTGGCCAACAAAAAGAAAAACGACCGCTACCGGTTCGACAATTTTTCCTACGAACTGTACAACAAGCTGGAGCTGGATCTGAAAAATGTAAGTAAGGAAAAACTGTCCGAAAGCCGTGTGCTGCGCAAGTTCCAGTTTATTTTCAACCAGATCGACACCACTGAAGATGCGCCGTTTTTGCCTGCGTATTTGACCGAAGCGGTGTCGGATTATTATTACAGTAAGACGCCCCTCCGCCGCCGCGAGGTTTTTAAAGCCACAAAAACGGTTGGGTTTAAAAACGAAAGCATCACCAAGCTGCTCGGCGGCATGGACCAGATCGTCAATTTTTACAACAACTATATCCCCGTCTTCGACAAACAGTATGTGAGCCCCATTTCGGACAACGGCGATGCATACTACAACTACAAAATTGCCGATACGCAGTTTGTGGCGGGGCGTCGGCTGATCCATTTTTATTTTACACCCAAACGAAAAGGCGAAAACACCTTTGAGGGCGACTGCTGGGTGCACGACACCAGTTTTGCCATACAGAAAATGAACCTCCGGCTTTCGGGTGATGCGAATATCAATTTCCTGAACAAACTCAACCTGATCCAGGAGTACCAGTTGATCAACGACAGCACCTGGTTTTTGGCAAAAGATAAGTTCGTGGTTGATGTGTCGCCGTTGGGTAAATCCAATCTTTCTTTTATTGGCCGCAAAACCACCACTTACCGGAATGTTCTGGTAAACGACAGCACGGTGGTGCGGGAATTGGCTAAAAACAAGATTCTGGAAGAAGTGATCGTGCCCGACTCGGCAAGCCAGCAGGCCGATTCGTTTTGGACGGAAAACCGCCACGAGCAACTAACGGGCAGCGAGCAGGGCATTTATACCATGATCGATTCGCTGATGAATATGCCTTCGTACAAAACCTACCGCAACTGGATTTATTTCCTGACGGTGGGCTACAAAGACATCGGTAATTACGAGATTGGGCCGTGGTACAATTGGGTAAGCTACAACAGGTGGGAAGGCTACCGTACCCGTTTCGATCTTGGCACCAACACGGCCTTCAGCAAACAGTTTTATTTCCACGGCTACCTGGCTTATGGTTTCACCGACCAACGGTTTAAGTTCCAGGTGGATGGCCGTTACCTCATCAACCGCGATCCGCGCCGCCAGCTGTACCTATCGTGGCGCACGGACATTGATTTTGGCCAAAGCTATTACGGCGATATTTCGCAGGATAACATTTTTGCACTCGCCATCCGCAAACAGGGTGTGCCCATCAAGTTTATCCAAATCGAAGACCGCCGCGCCGAATACATGCACGGCTGGCGCAATGGTTTGGCGCTAACTTTTTCGGGTGCACACCGCAACTTCAACCCGCTCCTGAACCTGCCCGGGAAGGCCGACCTCGGCACCGGTCATGGAAAAGAATTGGCCACATTTGAAGCCGGCCTCAGGGTGCGCTATGCCTACCTTGAAAAATTCCTCGAGTCCACTTTTAACCGCATCAGCCTGGGCTCAGTATACCCCATTGTTGATATGCGTTTTACCCGCGGCATTTCGGGTGTGGATGGCAGCGGGTACGATTACAGTAAGCTGTATGGCTCTGTTTCGGATTACGCCAAGATTGCGCCGCTGGGTAATATTTATTACAATGTTTTTGCAGGCAAAACCTACGGCACACTGCCTTACATGTTGCTGGATGTGGCGCCGGGCAATGAAATTTATTATTACAACCGCTACGCGTTTAACCTCATTAACCGCTACGAATACATCCACGACCGGTATGCCGGTGTATTTTTCGAACACAACATTGGCAACGGTCTGTTCCGCTTTTTGCCCATTACCCGCAAGCTAAAGCTGCGGCAACTGTGGACCGCAAAAGCGCTGTGGGGCTCACTTTCCGCCGATAATAAAAATTTGAACTTTGTAAATGGTCACCCGTTCCGTTCGCTGGATGGGAAAACTTACCTGGAAGTGGGCACAGGCGTGGACAATATTTTAAAAGTGTTGCGCCTTGACCTGGTTTGGAAATTATCGCCTTGGGAATCGAACACTTCGGCACACCCGAAATTCGGTGCATTTGTTTCGTTCAAAGTGGGCTTGTAAAAAATACAAACACTTTAAAATAAAAATGCCCCTGATCAAATTTGGTCAGGGGCATTTTTATTTTGAAACGACTGATTTACGAAGGCGTGTCTTTATTTACTTTTTTGTGGATCTCAACACTTTGAAAAAACTCACCGGTTTTTTCATCGGCGTAGATGCCGTATGCATCCACCAAAGTTCCCTTGCGGCCATCGGTTGTTTCAATAGCATATAAAATCGACATATCGTCGGGATTGGACGGGCCTTCAAACCGGAAAAAATTCACCGCCACCACCTCGTCGGGCTTGTATTTTTTCCCTTTGTTTTCCATCGATACCATGCGATTATTTTCAACGCGGTATTGATCGGTGTATCCTTCCGATTCCAGTCGCTTGATGCACTTTTCCATATCGGTCATGTAGGTAGTACGGTCGTTTGCAGAAGATGGTTCCATGTAAAAATGTTTTAGGTGATTAAGAGCAGGGTAAAAATGTTGCGTCGACAAAAGACCCTTTACCCGTTGTTTTACTTTATAAGAATAATATGCCAATCCCAAACCGGTGGAAAACTGTTGCTGAGAGGTTGATAACCCGGCTATCCGTTTACCAACATAAACTGAATGATGAAAGATTTACCCACAGTGCTTTTTAAATTTTCGACTGCGTATCAAATGAAAAGAGCAGGTTTACCCTGCTCTCCTGTTTATGTTCGGTTGTAACGGTCCCTTATGTATTCCTCCACTTCATCCGCATCGGTGCCCACTTCCTGCACGGCCCGCAAAATATCTTCTACTGGGAAAGGTAGGTTCCTTGTCAGGTAGTGGAGTGTTTCAGCATCGGCGCCCCGGGTGTTGTACCGGTCGGAGTTGGATAAAAAATTCTGGTAGCTATGCATAAGGTCAATATTTAGGGTATCAAATTCAAAAAACCGTACCGTTCAGCTTTTCGGTTTAACAACGGTTCAACTGCTGCTTCTATATCTTCGCCTTTGCAGAAAAAACGCATCAGTTTTTTCCGCAACTCTATTTGGTTTTATGAAAACGTGGCAACACCATTTCGCCAAAGTCTTTAATAAACAGGTCTTGTTCGCGGTTTACATTGTGCAGCACAATTAGCTCAAAACCAAGACTGATGTCTTGCTCGATCCACTCAATATGTTGCTTAATGCTCGAGGAAATCCGCACCATATCTTTTAATTCTTCGGGTTGCACCATTTCGCCCAGTGCATCAAATTGTTCCACCTTGCTCAGGTCGCCCAGCACGGTGCCGTGGAAGATATTGGTGCGCCACTGGTCGTAAGCTCCTGCCAACGCCGCTTCCTGTGTTGCTGCATAAGAAATTTGCGATTTGAGATACATCGGTTTGCCCTCGCCGCCCCCTTTTTTAAATGCATCGACTACCTCCTTCAATTCATCATAGGGCCGGTGCACGGTAATCAGACCATCGGCCCAACTGCCCACCCAGCCGGCGGTTTCGGCCGTTACAGCCGCACCAATCAATAAGGGCATTTGCTTGGGCAGTGTGTACAAACGGGCCTCTTCAACGGTTACCCGCCCGTGGTGCGTCACCGTTTCGCCGTGCAGCAGCCGGCGGATGATGGAGGCACATTCAAACAGCCGTTCGTTGCGTTCACTTTTGATCGGCCATTTTTCACCGGTAATGGCCTCGTTCAGCGCTTCGCCGCTGCCCAGCGAAATCCAGAAGCGGCCAGGAAAAAGTTCGCACAGCGTGGCAATAGCTTGCGCTACCACAGCCGGGTGATACCGGTAGCCCGGCGTACACACCAGGCCATAAGGCACCGTAGTGGCCTGCATGGCCGCACCCAGCCAGGCAAACGAAAACCCACTTTGCCCCTGCCGTTCACTCCATGGGTAAAAATGATCTGAAGAGTTGACCGCGGCAAAGCCTGCTCCCTCCGCCGCGTGTGCCCATCGCAACAACTCGGAAGGTGTAAATTGTTCGTGTGATGCCTGGTAACCAAGTATTGCCATAATATTTTTGTTTTGTGTGAAAATGGGGCGCTGCTACTGGTCAGGCCACTTCGAAGTAACCTCAAGAATTAAAGCTTATTACCAGTGGCCGGACCAGTAGCCAGAACTAATTGCGGAAATTTTGGGTAATCATCAGCCCATAAATGCCGCCGTCCAGTATGCCGATGCCTACCCTGCCAAATTGGGGCCGGAGTATATTGGCCCGGTGTCCCGGCGACTGCATCAGCCCTTCGTGGCATTGTTTCAGGCTACGCCCAAGTGCCAGGTTCTCGCCGGCCGTAAGAAACCGAACTTTGCCAGCCTTGATCCGGTCGAACGGGTTTTTTCCATCGGGATTAATATGGGCAAAATAGCCTCGGGCAAACATATCGCGGCTATGCGCCCGGGCGACCACGGCTATTTCCGGGTCGGCTTTGAGCGGTTGCAAGCCAAGCGCAGTACGTTCGGCATTCACCAGTTCCAGCATTTTCGCTTCCAGGTCCGGGCGTTCGTCCACATTCGTGATTGTGTAAGGCAGCTTGATAACATCTTTGCTGTCGCCAGTGCCCACTTTCCTAGACAAACCCGTAGTTCCAGCCGGGATAAGCGGCTCCAACAAGTCGCCGGTGCGGGCAACGAGTTTACCTGCATTCTGCGCCATACGGCTGTTGCGGGCGCTATCCGACAGGGGATTTTCAAATGGTAAAGTCAATAAGATGGCCGCCAGCAACATTGCAGTAATGGTGCCTTGCACCAGCCCGGGAAAAACGCCGAGGTACCGGTTCACCGGGTGCCGATGATCGGGCAACATGGCCAAGAGGTAATGAAAGCCGGCATCTAACAGTATGCGGAACAAAAAGAAAATAATGAGAAAAGAAATGAGCGGACCCCACGAGCCCACTCCGGGCATGGCCGCTACCAGCCAGCCTGTGACCGGCGGATACAATAAAAACGCGGCACCAAGACTGCCGGCCCACACCAGCAACCGCGCCACACCAGCCACAAAACCCGTTTGCCAGCCTTGCCACATGGCCACCACCAGTATGAATAAAAGGAGCAGGTCAATCCAATTCATCGTCCGTTAATTTACTGCATTCATGCATATTGCTTGCCGCACCGGCACAAGAAGGCATAAAAAAGCCCCGGGAAAATCCGGGGCCAATCGCTTTAAAAGCAATATGATTAATAACGGCTGCCAAATCCGCCACCGCTATTGTTGCGCGAAAAATTGTTGCTGCGTGGCTTCGCCGGACGGTCTTCTTTGGGTTTTGCTTCCATTACACGAATGGTGCGGCCCTCTACAGTAGCCTGGTCCAGCTCGTTGATGGCTTGCTGTGCAGCCGCATCATCGGGCATTTCCACAAAGCCAAAACCACGGCTTTTGTTGGTAAATTTGTCGGTAATCACTTTGGCAGAAGATACTTCACCATACTCGGTGAAAAATTCTCTCAGGTCTTCATCCTGTACATTGAAGCTCAGGTTCGAAACGTAAATGTTCATGCTGTTTTGAAAAAAATAATTAGAAATGAGGCGCGGCAAAACAGTTAAGGGAACTAACCAACAGCAGCGAATGCAGCAAAGAATAGTACACTAACGAAATGCAAGGCTCAAAATAACGGCGCAAAGGTAAGGACAAGCGTTGCGAAAAAAGTAGTTGAAAGGTGGATTTTACGCTAAATCAGGACTTATCCTTATCGTCTTTTTACACGGCTTTAACGAACAGCCAAGCACAGGGCTGTAAACCGATCTTGTGAAAAAGCATCTTATAAAAAAGCTGCAACATGAAACGAGTTTTTACTTTCTCAATGGCCCTGATCGGCTTCAGTTTTTTCGCTACGGCGCAAAAAGATTCGAGTGCCACTAAAAAAGTGCTGCGCAATAAAATGACAGAAGTAAACAAAGACCCAAAAACAGCTGAACGTGCCGCGAAAGCGGATGTGCTGCTAGTGCCGTCGCGGAAATGGACCTCCGGCCATCCACAGATACCGGCCAAATACACACTGGGCCCCGCTCCTGCCGCAAAGTCCAAGCAATAACGCTTTTTGATTTGAACGCTAGATGGGGTCACCACTTCATCGCCCCATTTTTGTTTGGTATGGTTTTTCGGCCGCAACAGTAAAACCATTAACCATGAAAGGATCAAGAAGTGGCAATAACATGCAAAACAAACAGATGGCTGGCCATAAGCCCCGGCCCGAAACACGGGACGACCTTGACAGCCGCAAAAACGAAGAGCAGGACACGAAAGGCGATGATGTAACGCACAACAAAAAAGAAACAAAGGAAGGCAACCTGAAACAAAAGCGCCGCGGCGAGGATTAAGCTTTGCAGCTAAATGCAGCAGGGAAAGCGGGTGTTGAATCAAACCCCGCTTTTCTTTTTTATAGCGATGGAGCAGGTTGCATTTTGTTGTCAAAGCTTTTAGTACGCGGTGGAAAAAGTTTTCTCATGGAAAACGCAACGCAATTGTTTGCAGTTGCCTTAAGTTGACGAATATGATCGATTGACCCGAGCACAGCCGTATCGCCGCTTTTCTCCATTTCTGCTATTTGCCCCTATATTTGCCGTCAGCAATTTTCCATTATGGACCAACAATTTGAGGATTTCGAAGCCAACCTTGCCGGAGAAGAAGGAAAAACCGAAGAAACAAGGAGCCGTTGGTTTCAGCGCATCAAAAAAGGCATTTTAACGCCATCGTCGGAGCGGAAAGAAACGCCGGAAGGTTTATGGACGAAGTGCCCGGAGTGTAACCACATCTGCACTGTGTCTGACCTTCGGGAAGCGCTTTTTGTTTGCCCCAAATGCAACTACCACCACCGCATAGGCTCATCAGAATACTACGATATCGTTTTCGACAATAAAGAATTTACCGAGCTGTTTGAAAACATCCGCGCCAAAGACTTTCTGGGTTTCACCGACCTGAAGCCCTACGAAAAAAGATTGGAAGAAACCTGGAGCAAAACCAGCCTCAAAGATTCGATGCGGGTGGCGGCAGGAAAAATCAACAGCCTTGACCTGGTGATAGCCTGTATGGACTTCGAATTCATCGGCGGCTCCCTGGGCTCTGTGATGGGTGAAAAATTCAGCCGCGCTGTGGATTATTGCATTGAGCACAAAGTGCCCTATATGGTCATCTCCAAAAGTGGTGGTGCACGTATGATGGAAAGCGCTTTTTCGCTAATGCAGTTGGCAAAAACCAGCGGCAAGCTGTCGCAGCTCAGCGATGCAGGCCTGCCTTATATTTCCATGCTTACCGATCCAACCTTCGGCGGCATCTCGGCATCGTTTGGTATGCTTGGCGACCTGAACATTGCCGAACCTGGCGCCCTGATTGGTTTTGCCGGTCCGCGGGTAATAAAGGAAACCATCAAGAAAGACCTGCCGCCTGGTTTCCAGCGCAGCGAATTTATCCTCGAGCACGGCTTTTTGGATTTTATTGTGGATCGTAAAGAGCTGAAGAATAAATTAGGACAGGTACTCACTTTATTCAAGGGCTAAATCTGTTGCCACCAATCATTGCGCAGCAATAAAAGCAAAGACATTTTGCTGCAACAGTTGCATGCGCATGGGTGGTTTATAAAACATACAAATGGACATCAGGAACCGGTCGGCTTTTTACGAGTATTACATCGACGACAAATATGTGGCGGGTGTTGTGCTGACCGGTACCGAAGTAAAATCGCTGCGTGCCGGCAAGGCTTCGTTCAATGATGCGTATTGTCTTTTTTTAAAAGATGAATTGTATATCCGTTCGCTGCATATAGCCGAGTACTCGCATGGCACCGTCAACAATCACGATCCCGTTCGCGAACGCAAATTGTTGCTGACGAAAAAGGAACTGAAAAAAATTCAGGCACGCATCAAGGAAAAAGGATATACACTCATCCCCTTGCGCATTTTTATGAACGAGAAAAACCTGGTCAAAATGGAGATTGGTTTGGCCAAGGGTAAAAAGCTGCACGACAAGCGGGAAAGCATCAAACAGCGCGACACGGACCGAGAAATAAAGCGCTATATAAAATAACTGCCGTATCCATCCGTTTACCTGTTTAACCCTGAACACATGAAGAGCATCGGAACCTTGTTATTTCTTTGCCTTGCCCTGTGCGGTGCGGCCCAAAACAAAGTGGTTGGATACTGGTACACAACTGCCAACGTATCGAATGGTGGCTCCACCAACAACTACGCAATGGAAATTGTGGTCAATCAAAAAGGCAACATCGTAGATGGCGTGCTGAATTATTATTTCCGCAACACATTCCGCAGCATTCCATTGAAAGGCGCATACGATGCCACAACCCGCCAGCTTACCATTCCGAGCATTCCCATTACTTACCACGCCTCCACCGACCAGGTGCAGGTTGATTGTATGATGGATTTTATAGGCACTTTGCGGGTAAGCAAAACCGGCTCTGTACTCAATGGGCGTTTTGTAAGCAAACCCATGTATCGCAATACCTGTCCCGAAGTATTCTTTGACTTTTCGCTGGACACAACGGCCAGCAAAAACATGGATTCGCTCTATGCCGAGGTTAGTCGCAAGAAAGAAGTATATGCCCTTTGGGAGCCTTCTGACGATGATACATTGGTAGCCGCTACCGTTTTGCAGCGCCCGGTTGTAAACTATGTAGTAGCTGCGCAATTCAAAGAGCGGCAAAACGAGTTGCAACAGGAAATTGAAGTAGAATCCGATTCGCTGACCATTAATTTTTACGACAACGGCGAAGTAGATGGCGATTCGATTTCTGTTTTTTACAATGGACAACTGCTTACTTTCAACCGGATGTTGTCGGCGAAAGCCATACAATTCCAGATTGCCGTGGACGGCACCAAAGAGTTCAACGAGCTTTCGATGTTTGCCGATAACCTGGGCAGCATTGCACCCAATACTGCGTTGATGATCGTGTACGACGGCAGCAAGCGCCACGATGTACGCCTGTCAAGTAATTTGCAAAAAAACGCAACGGTAAGAATCCGGAAGAAAAAAGCGCCTACGCCTTAGTGTTAGTTGAATCGCTAGGTGGTCCACATTACTAAGTGAAGGAGCTACATACCTAAAACATACATCGCTTCGCTGTAACGTCATTGCGAGGCGCCACGAACACTTACTTATCTTTTACATCATTGCGCCGAAGCAATCTCCTGCCGTTTTTCGAAAGGAGATTGCTTCGGCGCTTTTGCCTTCGTTTTATCACCATAAACTCCGCTGCGCCTCGCAATGACGAGAACGGCGCCGAATTAACACACATAAAAAAGCCGCCAGTTTGAAACCGGCGGCTCTTTATTTTATCTACCACAGCTTATTTACCAAACTGCTTGCGGATCAGGTTGAGGGCGCTACCAGCCTTGAACCATTCAATCTGCTGGAGGTTGTACGTGTGGTTTACTTTAAAGCTGTCGGTTGTGCCATCTTTATGGTGCAGCACCACGGTGAGCTGTTTGCCCGGGGCAAAACTTGTCAATCCGGTGATGTCGATCACATCATCTTCCTGCACTTTATCGTAGTCTTCCTTGTTGGCAAAGGTCAACCCCAGCATACCCTGTTTTTTCAGGTTGGTTTCGTGGATGCGGGCAAAGCTTTTTACCAAAATGGCCCGAACGCCCAGGTGACGCGGTTCCATGGCAGCGTGTTCGCGGCTGGAGCCTTCGCCGTAGTTTTCGTCGCCCACCACTACGCTGCCAATATGGTTGGCTTTGTAATGACGCTGTGTGCCCGGAACTGTTCCATATTCGCCGGTTAGCCCATTCTTTACAGAATCGGTTTGGCCATTAAAATAATTCACTGCGCCGATGAGCATGTTGTTGGAAATATTGTCCAGGTGACCGCGGTATTTCAGCCACGGACCTGCCATCGAAATATGGTCGGTAGTACACTTGCCTTTTGCTTTGATCAGCAGGCGCAGGCCTTGCAGGTCGGTGCCTTCCCATGCGGGGAACGGCGTCAGCAATTGCAAGCGCTGGCTTTCCGGGCTAACCACTACTTGCACATCGCTACCGTTGTCGGCAGGTGCTTCATAACCGGCATCTTCAACCGAAAATCCATTGGGAGGTAATTCGTAACCAGTTGGCTCATCCAACATTACTTCCTGGCCTTGCTCGTTCACCAGTTTGTCGCGCATGGGGTTGAACGACAGTTTGCCGGCGATGGCATAAGCTGTAACCAGTTCGGGCGAAGCCACAAAAGCGTGGGTAGAAGCCAGGCCGTCGTTGCGCTTGGCAAAGTTGCGGTTGAACGAAGTAACGATGGTGTTCTTGCGGTTCGGATCGTCGATGTGGCGGGCCCACTGGCCAATGCAGGGACCGCAGGCATTTGCCAGGATCACGCCGCCAATTTGGTCGAACGTACCGAGGTAGCCGTCTTTTTCGATGGTGTAGCGCACCACTTCCGAGCCGGGGGTTACGGTAAATTCGCTGCGCACCTTCAGGCCTTTTGCTTTAGCCTGTGCCGCTACCGAAGCAGAGCGGCTGATATCTTCATACGAAGAGTTGGTGCAGGAACCAATCAGGGCTACTTCAATTTCGTCGGGCCAGCCGTTTTCTTTAACAGCAGCAGCCATTTCCGAAATAGGTGTAGCCAGGTCCGGAGTGAATGGTCCGTTAACATGCGGCTCCAGTTCGCTCAGGTTGATTTCGATAACCTGGTCGTAATATTTTTGCGGGTTCGCATATACTTCCGCGTCAGGACGCAGGTGTTCGCGAACGCCATCAGCCAATTGAGCCACAGCCTCGCGGCCGGTTACCTTCAGGTAGTTGGCCATCTTATCATCGTAGCCAAATACTGAGCAGGTAGCACCGATTTCGGCACCCATGTTACAGATGGTAGCCTTACCGGTACAGCTCAGGCTATCGGCGCCGTCGCCAAAATATTCTACAATGGCACCGGTTCCGCCTTTTACGGTCAGGATACCGGCCACTTTCAGGATCACGTCTTTGGCCGAAGTCCAGCCGCTCATTTTACCAGTAAGCTTAACACCGATCAGTTTGGGCATTTTCAGTTCCCATGCTAATCCGGCCATTACGTCAACCGCATCGGCACCACCCACGCCAATGGCAACCATACCGAGGCCGCCGGCGTTGGGTGTGTGGGAGTCGGTACCGATCATCATGCCGCCGGGAAACGCATAGTTTTCCAGCACTACCTGGTGAATGATACCAGCACCGGGCTTCCAAAAGCCGATGCCATATTTATTGGAGATCGATGCCAGGAAATCATACACCTCGCGGTTGGTTTCGATGGCTACGTTCAAATCAGTTTCAGCGCCAACTTTGGCCTGGATCAGGTGGTCGCAATGCACGGTTGAGGGCACTGCCACGCGGTCGCGGCCGCAGGTGTCAAACTGCAGCAGGGCCATCTGTGCGGTGGCATCCTGCATGGCTACACGATCCGGAGCAAAGTCTACATAATCTTTTCCCCGCTCGAACGAATAAGTCGCTGGTTTGTAAGTATGAGCATACAAAATCTTTTCGGCAAGGGTCAGCGGACGTTTGAGCAATTGGCGGGCGGCATAAATCTTAGCCGGTAAATCGTTGTAAACCTTTTCTATCAAATCCAGGTCAAAAAGCATGACGATTCCATTTTTTGTCGTTAAAAAAAGATACAGGCACTCCCTTTGCAATAGATGCGGAGGCAGAAGTTAAGCGGGGCAAAGGTATTGAAAAATAGAGTTCCATAAGAATGCACATAACTGTGCAGCACATTGAAAAAAAATTAATTTAGCAAAATGAAAAACCGGTTTAAAGATTATATCGAATGGCAGATGTACGGAGTATGTACTGCTATTGGCAGCCGTATGGGCATTGCCACTTCAAAAATCCGCACCTGGTTTATGTACCTGTCGTTTATTACCCTGGGTTCGCCGATCGTGGTGTATATGGTGCTGGCCTTTTGGATGAACATGAAAAGATATATATTGGCTGCCAGGCGCAATCCATTATGGTATTTATGAATCGAACTCAATGACAATATTCACCTACAAGCTCACCTCCTACAATGCTTTTCTGGACGAGTTTTCCCGGTTTCTGGGCATTACGCCCACCAACCAGGTAATGCGGCTGCCCGAAGAAATGGGCAGCGGCTTTATGAAGGCATTTTCGTTTGAAGGGATCGACGCCCTTGTATATGATATGACCTTTCACCAGGAAATGCTGTTGAAACGGGAAAAGGAGAATACCGAGTTCTTTACACTCAATTACGATGAAGTAGCTGATCCCACGGGCATGCAGGTGACCATTGAAAACGATTCATTTGAAGCCCCCGACCAGCGCAACGCCTATTTGTACCTTACCTCTTCCCTGCTGGATTGGGATTTGGCGCTGCAGCAAAACGTAAACTTGAAAGGCCTGCGGGTATACCTTACCCCCGACTGGCTGCGCAAATACCTGCGTGCCCCAGAAAAGGACGACATGCTGGAGCAGTATATTAAATTAAAAGCCGGCGGCATTTGGCAAAAAACCATTGATGTCGAATCAAAAGGCCTTACTTCCGAACTACTTGCCGACCAGGAACAACCGCTCTTGTACTACCAGAATAAAATGTTCCGGCTGGTTGAAGTATTTTTCGATTGGCTGTACAACGAAATGCAGCAGCACCCGGCACTGAAGTTGCTTTCCCGCAGCGACATCATGGCCGCACGCCGCATTGAAACGCTGCTCACCAAAGATGTAACAGTGCTGCCGCCCACCATCCGCGAGATGAGCCGTCAGTTTGCCATGAGCGAATCGAAATTGAAAAAGGTGTTCAAGGCCGTGTTTGGCCTGCCGCCTTACGAATATTTTCAAAAATACCGCATGCAAAAAGCCCGGCAGCTGCTGCTCACCGGCAACCATTCCATCAAAGATGTGGGCTACACTCTGGGGTATTCCAACCTCAGCAACTTTACGCTTGCCTTTAAAAAAGAATTTGGCCGCCTGCCTAGTGAAGTGCTGCGGGAGGGGAAATAGTTTAGTGCAATGCCCATTTACTCCGGCTTTGCAAACAAGATGAAACTTACCAAAACTGCCACACTGATTAGTGTGGCAGTTTTGTTTTTACGTAACCAGCTGCAATATTACTACTCGGCCTCTGTTGCGTCGCACACTTGTACGTTCAAGAATACTATTGCCCTTTACCATTGCATCGGTAGTAAACCATTGCAATTTTTTACCTGTCATGCCGAACTTGTTTCGGCATCCCCTTCTTTTTGCAGGGTTTATCAAATCAGAAGGAGATGCCGAAACAAGTTCGGCATGACAGACACTGACTGCGATAATTGTCCGCGTCACCATGGAATCATGCTCTTTCTTGCTAATACTTTCACTTACAAATAACGCTATTGACCCTGTCATCCTGCCGAAGGAAGAATCTGAGCTTACAACAATTTTACGCTTGCAATACTCAGATGCTTCGCTGCGCTCAGCATGACATTTGCGAAAACCAACTCCAAGACATAAAGGCATTCAACTGCAAATAGAAAAGCTACAAAGGCTATCCCTTGTGGCTATTGATTATTTAATTAACTGCATCCGCATCATTATCAAAATTAGGCTCCACTGAACAACAAAATTCAACTCACAACAACTCCTGCAACTTACCCACCACCAAATCCACTTCCTCCTTCGTGTTAAACTTCGAAAAAGAAAAACGTACAGTCACAGAATCCGTTTCCGGGTGCAGCGCTGAAATTACATGCGAACCAACATTGGCGCCGGACGAACAGGCCGAACCGCCGGATACGCAGATATTATTGATGTCGAGGTTGAACAACAAAAACTCCGCCTTTTCAGACTTCGGAAAAGAAACACTCAAAACCGTGTACAACCCATCGTTCGAGCAATTGAACCGTACACCGGGAATAGTCGCCCGAAGCCGGTCGGCCATGTATGTTTTGAGGTCTGTTATGTAAGCACTGTCCCGCTCATAATGCTCCATGAACAATTCCAGCGCCTTCGCAAAGCCTACAATGCCGTACACATTCTCGGTGCCAGCCCGCATGTTGCGTTCTTGGCCACCGCCAAAAATAAAAGGCTTAATGCTGACACGGTTGCTGACATAGAGCACACCCACGCCTTTCGGCCCGTGAAATTTGTGCCCGGCACCAGAAATAAAATGAACAAAAATATTCTCAAGGTTGAGCGGGTAGTGGCCAACGGTTTGCACGCAATCCGAATGAAATATAGCGTCAAATTTTTCGCAAATGCCGCCCACTTCTTTCAGCGGCAGCAGTGTGCCGATTTCATTGTTGGCATGCATCAGCGTCACCAGCGTTTGCACACCTTCGGCATTTTTTTCCTCCAGTTGTGCAGCCAGGTCGGACAGGTCCACACTACCGTCGTTGGTTAACCGAACCATGCTCAGCGTCACCGCATTTGCCGCCGCATAATGCTCCACCGTGTGCAGCACCGCGTGGTGCTCAATGGGCGATGTAATGATGTGCCGGCAGCCCAGGTCGCGGATGGCAGCGGTTATGGCAGTGTTGTTGCTTTCGGTGCCGCCGCTGGTAAAAAAGATTTCGCTGGGGCGGGCTCCTAAGGCCTTCGCTACCGACTTCCGTGCATTTTCAATTGCCAGCCTTGTTTCGCGGCCGTATGAATAAATGGAAGAAGGATTGCCGAAATGGTCCTGTAAATAAGGCATCATCGCCTGCAGCACCTGCGGATCAAGTGGCGTGGTGGCCGCATTATCGAGGTAAATACGGGTAACAGCAGCCTTGCCCGTGCCGGTAGCGCTTACATTATTTGTTGGTGCCGTTAGCGAAATGTCATTCATGGTGCTGGGTTGAACAATACAAAAGTGGAATACCGATCCAATGGCAAGCGATGCATTACCTTATATCGCTTCCCTGATGTCCTGCATCAGCCGATTGGCAATATTATTCGCGGTCGTTTCAAACGAGCTTTCGGCATAAATGCGGATGATGGGCTCGGTGTTGGACGTACGCAGGTGCACCCAGTCGGTATCAAACTCAATCTTAAGCCCGTCCTCTGTATTAATTGGATTGTTCTTGTATTTTTTCTGGATTTTCTCAAAGATCAAACCTACGTCCAGGCCGGTTTCCAGCTCAATTTTATTTTTCGAAATAAAATAATCGGGGTAGTTGCCGCGGAACGATTTTAGGCCTTTTTTAAAACCTGCAAAGTGCGACAGGAACAGCGCAATGCCAATCAGCGCATCGCGGCCATAATGAAAGTCCGGTACAATGATGCCCCCGTTACCTTCACCACCAATCACTGCCTGCACATCTTTCATGCGCTGCACCACGTTTACCTCACCCACCGCCGATGGAAAATATTCACCGCCGGCTTTCAGGGTAATTTCTTTTAGTGCCTTGGTGCTGCTCATATTGCTCACGGTGTTGCCCTTCCGGTGCTGCAACACATAGTCAGCCACGGCAACCAATGTATATTCTTCGCCAAACATAGAACCGTCTTCACAAACAAAGCAAAGGCGGTCCACATCGGGGTCAACGGCAATTCCGAAGTCAGCATTTTGTTTCACCACCTCGTTGCTCAACGCGGTGAGGTGCTGGGGCAGCGGTTCGGGGTTGTGTGCAAAACGGCCACTGTTGTCGCCATGCAGCACAATTACTTCCGAAACGCCCAATGCTTTCAGTAACTGCGGCACCACCAATGCACCGGTGGAATTGATACAATCAACCACCACTTTATAACCTTTCGCCGCAATGGCTTCGCGGTTAATGAGCGGGTATTCCAGCACCAGGTCAATATGTTTTTGCAGGTAGTCGCCGGCAGTAACAATTTTGCCCAGTTTTTCCACTGCAGCAAATTGAATATCACCGGCTTCGGCGCGGCGCAGTACTTCGGCCCCAACTGCGGCGTCAATAAATTCGCCATCGCTGTTCAGCAGCTTCAAAGCATTCCATTCTTTAGGATTGTGGCTGGCGGTTAAAATAACGCCGCCGGTCGCACCTTCCAACTTCGTAGCAATTTCCACAGTTGGCGTGGTGGAATAACCGAGGTCAATTACCTCCACACCCAGGCCCACCAGGGTATTGCTCACAAGCGCACTCACCATATCACCGGAAATACGGCCATCGCGACCCAGAACGATCCGGGCCGGAACTGTTTTATCCTCGCGGTTTTCGCATAAAATGCTGCCGTAGGCGGCCGTAAATTTTACAATATCGATCGGGGAAAGGGTTTCGCCGGGCTTGCCGCCAATGGTACCTCTGATACCGGAAATGCTCTTAATCAGTGCCACGAAATATTTAAATTTTGGGTGGCAAAAATACGAGTTTGCTGGCTGTTTTTTCCGGATTAAGTCCAAAGCTGCGCAAATTGGCGCAAGATTCCGCAGTCGGTTTTCCCTATTTCGACGGCCGGCCCGTTGCCAGGCCCGGCTTTGCTGCTATGTTATTTTTTGGCTTATTGTTGAGCAGCATCCACTTAGCCGTTTCGTAATAGGCGGTGGTGACACCAGAAAGTTTTTGCCGGATGCTATCAACCTGCGCATTGGTGAAATTCCTGCCCGGCATCCGATGCACTTCTTCTTTCTGGAAGTTCAGGTTTTTGGTAAAATAAAAATCATTGGTAGCGATGCCTATTTGCCCTTCATCGTGGTAAATAATAAAGGCATGGTCATTCTTTTTATTGCGTTGCAATAGGTCGCGTCCCAACGTGGTGTTATTATAGGAAATACCGGCCAACCCGGCTATGGTGGGCAGCACGTCGATTTGTGAAACCACTTCGCTTCGTTTTTCGCTCAAAGTTTTACCCGGCGTATAAAACAGCAGTGGCACATGCTCATCGGTCAGGCGTTCGGAGGTCCAAAGCTCGGGATAAACCGCCCGTGCATTCCCCGAAACGCCATGATCGCCCACAAAAACAAACACCGTGTTTTGGAAATAGGGCTCTTGCTGCGCAGCCTCCATAAACTTGCGGAAACAATAATCAGCATAGCGGAATGCATTGTACTCGCCTTCCGATTCAAAACCAAAATGCCTGAGCGAATCGAGGCTTAATTTGACAGGCGGAAAATCCAGCGTGTCGGCCGCAGGAATGGCAAACGGACGATGGTTGTTGGCCGTTTGGATGATGGCAAAAAATGGCGCCTTCTTTTGCGCCAGCACGCTGTTGGCTTCCAGGAACAGGTCTTTGTCGGAAATACCCCACACGTTTACCGGCTTGGATTTAAAGCTACCCTCGGTGTGCATTTGCAGGCCTTCGATGTTGTTGAGCAGTCCTTCAAAATTGTTGAATTTGGGGCTGCCGCCTAAAAAGTACAATTTCTCGTAGCCTTTAAAATCGTTAATGATGGTATGCTGCTGCAACGCTTCCGGGTTGCGGGTGCTGAACTTTGACAATTGCACATCGGGGATCCCGGTGAGTAGGGCAAACAAGCCACGGGCAGTGGAAAAATGCGGCGTAAAGCAACGTTCGAAAAACAAGCCGCGTTGCGCCAGCGAATCGAAATAAGGCGTGGTATTGAGCGGGTTTCCGCTCATGCTGCTTTTGTACATGCTGAACGACTCGCAGAGCACCAGCACTACGTTTGGTTGCTGCAGGCCCAACGCGGATGATGCCGGCGCTGTGGGCACCACATTTGGCGGAGCTACTTCCTTACCTAACCATTCGGAAACAACGGGAAAAGCCTGTTGCGCTTTAGAATCGTTTACATCCGGCTTCCGGAATTTAAGCGTGGTAAAAAAATTCTGCAGCGGGTTCAGCGCCAGGTACGACCGGAAACTATCCTGCAACACAAAAGCTTCTTTCCAGGTGAGTGGCTTTAGCCCTACCCTGCCGTACACAGCAATAGCTAACGGCAGCAATGCAACTAAAAAAGGCCAGCGACGGTACCGTATCCGGCACCCATCGGTATGGGCAGTTACATAATAGTGCGTTCGCTGAAACATCCACTGGAGCAACACCACTGCCAAAACCAACGCCAGGATCAGCCACACCATCGGGTAGCTTTGCCACAGCATTACAGCCGAAATGCCCGGATCTTCGGCAAAGTTGAGCGCCGAAGCATTTAGCCTTGTTTTGTTATAGGAAAAACAGCCGAAATCGGCAGCAAAGAAAAAGATGACAAAAAAAGTGGCTGCGGCCAAGTAAGCCGTCCAGATGCGGGTGTTGCGTCGGGAGTAAAACGGCGAATATTCAGGCCGCAGGCTCACAAGCACAATGGGCAGCAACACTAGCCCGATCCAACGCAGATCATAGCGCAGGCCCAGCCAAAACGTTGGCCACAAATGGTCCACCGGCTCACCTTCGGGGCGAAAGGCCACGAACGTAGCCAGCCGGAACAACGTAAACATCAATATAAAAATGCCCAACAGGTTCACCACCCACAACAGGGTCTTGGGCAACTTCATTTTTACTAACATGGCATAAACGAGTGTCGGAAGTCAGCCGTCCGAAGTCCGAAGATGAGCAATATTTTCTCCTCAGTTCGGCCCTTAAACCCCTGACATTTTCAGTTTACTGCAAAAAAACGACAAAAACGCCATCGGCACCGGCTTATTAGACGAGTGGTACCATTTAGCTTACATTTGCCGCATGTTGCGTGTTGAAATACTGGCCACCTTTTTTCAAACCCTGGTAAACTGGGACAAGCAGTTGTTCCAGCAACTCAACAGCGGGTGGACCAATCCGGTATTTGATTTCATTCTCCCTTACTTCCGCGATCCTGTTTTTTGGGCACCCTTGTACCTGCTCATGGTGTCGTTTATGCTGCTCAATTATGGCAAAAAAGGTTTTTGGTGGAGCATTGCCTTTTTATGCACGCTAGCCATTACCGACATGGTAGGCCACCGTGTTTTTAAAGAAGGTTTTGAGCGGCTGCGCCCCTGCCGCGATCCGGAGTTTTTCCATAATGTACGCCTGCTGGTGCGCACCTGCTCGGGCGGATTTAGTTTTACCTCAAACCATGCCGCCAACCATTTTGGCGTGGCTACGTTTGTGAGTGCCACCATGTACCCCACCTTCAAGCGTTGGATTTATTTATTTTACCTCTGGGCCTTTTTGGTATCTTATGCACAGATTTATGTGGGGGTGCACTACCCTGGCGATATCCTGGGCGGTGCATTGCTGGGTGTGCTGGCAGGATTGTTGACAGCAACCTTTTTCAACAACAAATCGGGAACCATTAAATTAGCAGTTTAAAACCACTGCAGCTTACCGCCCCGTTTCAACAATGTTTGCACATAACGTGGCAAAAGGCTTGCAAGTAAACAGCAAAAGCTGATAGCTTAGGATGGGGCTTTTGCCCTTATTTTTTTACTAATTAACCCCTAAATGGAAATCTTTATATTGCTCGTGCTTTTTATTATCAATGGCCTGTTTTCCATGTCGGAAATTGCCTTGGTATCGGCTCGTAAAGCACGGCTGGAGTCTCAGGCCAACAAAGGAAACAAAGCCGCCAAAGAAGCGCTGGCGCTGGCCAATAATCCCGATACTTTTCTTTCTACTGTACAAATAGGCATCACGCTTATCGGCATTTTCACCGGTATCTATTCCGGCGAAAAACTGACGGATGATTTTAAAAAATTTCTCGACTCCTACTTAGGTGAAAAAACATTCAACGAAGGCCTGGCTACTGCACTGATCGTAGTGGTTGTAACTTATTTTTCGCTGATTCTTGGCGAACTGGTACCGAAAAGGCTGGGCATGTCGCGGCCCGAAGCCATTGCCAAAATAATGGCGAAGCCGATGCGGATCCTCAGCATCATCACCTACCCTTTTATTTGGTTGCTGAGTAAATCGTCAACGCTTTTTGTGCGGCTGTTTCGCATTAAGGCCAGCGACAACCAGGTAACGGAAGAAGAAATCAAAGCCATCATTTCGGAAGGCACCGAACACGGCGCCATTGAAGAAGCCGAACAGGAAATCATTGAGCGGGTGTTTCATTTAGGCGACCGGAACATCACTTCCTTGATGACGCACCGCAGTGATATTATTTGGTTTGATGTAAACGACACAGAAGTGCGCATCCGCGAAAAAATATTTTCCGACCCGCATACGGTGTACCCCATTTGCGATGGTGCCATCGACAACGTAAAAGGCATCATTTCCATAAAAGACCTGTATGTAACCAACGACCACACTAAGTTTGGCCAGATGATGAAGCCTGCGTTGTTTGTGCCCGAAAACAATACGGCGTACCAGGTAATGGAAAAATTCAAGGAGTCGAAACAACAAAGTTGTTTTATTGTGGATGAATATGGCTCGGTGCAGGGCATGATTACGATGAATGACATTATGGAAGCCATTGTTGGTGACCTGCCCGAAACCGACATCGACGACTACGCCATTGTGGAACGCGAAGACGGCTCGCTGCTGGTAGATGCACAGATTCCGTTTTACAATTTCCTGAGCCGCTTTGATAAAACCGATTGGTTGAACGAAGAAGACCAGGAATTTGATACGCTTGCCGGTTGCATTTTGCACGAGTTGGAGCGCATCCCGGTTACCGGCGACAAGCTGGAGTGGCGCGGTTTTACGTTCGAGATCATGGATATGGATGGACACCGAATTGACAAAGTGCTGGTAACGCCCAGCCAGGAAATTTTGGAGTCGATGGAGGAAGAATAAATCAACTTTTTAAAATAGTGAAACCGGAACTTAGCTTCCGGTTTTTCTATTAAAAAAATGCGGATGCACAGTAAATAAATTGAGCGATCAAGTACACAAGAATTTTATTTTTAGTGGATTAAACGAGTCACTTCACGAACATCAAACCAACAATTGAAAACAATCCATGATCCATTTTACCACCTTGCTGAAGAAGTTTGAACAAATGGGCGAAAAGTCGGGATGGACTTATTTTGAAGTGCCCGCGGCCATTGCCGAACAACTGAACCCGGGTGTGAAAAAAGCTTACAGGGTGCGGGGCAAAATGGACCGCCACCCATTTGCAGGTGTGGCATTGGTACCGATGGGTGGCGGCGATTTTATTTTTGCAGTGAATGCCACGATGCGCAAGGCAATCAAAAAGCTTCAGGGCGAAACTGTCAAACTGATCATGGAATTGGATCCGGAGCTACCGAAAGTTTCCACCATGTTGCTAGAATGCCTACAGGACGAACCCGAAGCAAAAGCCTACTTTTTTTCTTTGGCGCAATCGCACCAATTGTATTTCACCCGTTGGATTGACAGTGCCAAAACCGACAGCACCAAAACAAAACGGGTGGCCGAAACCATCAATGCACTGGTATTGAAAAAAGATTTTGGCCAGATGATCCGCGACGGCAAACGCGACCGCGATTTGCTGGGCATTAAATAAAATATGCTCCGGTTGAAGCAAATCTTGATTGCCGTTATTTCAAAAAACTAGCTGCTTTTTATTTTAAGCTCGGTTGCAATCCACCACGCACAATTCCTCACCATTCCCTTTCCTCAATGCCCCAATTTGCGCAGCGGCAAATGGTATGAAATATGCACAGCTTATCTGCCTGGCTCTATTCACAAACTGGCAATAAAAAAGAGGACAATCAATGAAGCTTGCTTTTCATGGCGCGGCCCAAACAGTAACGGGTTCCAAACACCTCATTACGCTTGACAACGACACCCGCATATTACTCGACTGCGGCCTGTTTCAGGGCATGGGTAAACAAACAGATGATCTGAACGAACATTTTGGCTTCAAGCCTTCTTCCATTCATTGCGTTTTTTTATCGCATGCACACATCGATCATACGGGCCTGTTGCCCAAACTGGTAAAGGAAGGTTTTACCGGCACCATTTGGTGCACTCCTGCTACGAAAGATCTTACCGAAATCCTGCTGTACGATAGCGCAGAAATACAGCAATACGAAATTGAATACATCAACCGGCGCCGTGAAAAAGCAGGCAAAACTCCTTACGAGCCGCTTTACTCGAACGAAGATGTGGCAACGACCATTGGCCTGATGCAAACCATTGAATACGGTGAATGGTTTTCGCCAGCCAATGATGTGGAAGTGATGTTTTCCAACACCGGCCACCTCGTTGGTTCGGCAGCTATTAACCTGCGCATAACAGAAGGGGGCCAGCAAACACGCATTTGTTTTACGGGCGATGTGGGCCGTTACCGTTCTGTGTTGCTGCAGCCGCCGGCGCCATTTCCCGAGGCAGATTACATCATCATGGAAAGCACTTATGGCAACTCGTTTCATGATGTTACTGCCGGGCACGTGGATGACTTGGGCCGGTGGATCAAAACTACTTGTGTGCAAAAAGGTGGCAAGCTGGTGATTGCCGCATTTAGTGTGGGCAGAACCCAGGAAATTCTATATGCCCTCAACCAATTGAGCCTCGAAAAGAGGTTGCCGGAAATAAAAGTATTTGTGGACAGCCCGTTATCGTTGAAAGCAACGGCCGCCATCAAACAATACACTTCCGATTTTAACGACCGCCTGCAACAGGTGTTGCAGATCGATGATGATCCGTTTCATTTTGACGGACTGGCTTACGTGGAATCTGTGGAGGACAGCCGCAAACTCGTGGACCTCGAAGAACCTTGTGTCATTATTTCTGCGTCGGGCACTGCCGATGCCGGCAGGGTGCGCCATCATATTGGCGGCTGCCTGGCCGATGGCCGGCACACGGTGTTGCTGGCTGGTTATTGCGGCCCCAACTCTTTGGGCGGCCAGTTATTAAGCGGTGCAAAAGAAGTAGAGATTTTTGGCGAAGCCGAGGCTGTAGGCGTTGAAGTGGGCAAACTTACATCGTTGAGCGCCCATGGTGATACGGATGATCTATGCCGGTTTATTGGTTGCCAGGAAGCCGATAAAGTAAAAAAAATATTTCTGGTGCATGGTGAGCATGAAGTACAACAAGCATTTGCCGAACGCCTGCAGCGAAAGGGTTTTGAAGCAATAGAAATACCGGCTCCACATGCCGAGTACACTTTATAAAAAACAAATGGCCTGCACATTGCAGGCCATTTGTACCATTCCTATATGCTGTTACCTTATCAGGGTAATAGTTCCTTTTTTCACGATCAGTTCGCCTGTATCGCAAATCAATTCGGTTACATAAACATAGGTGCCAACCGGCGCTTTTTTGCCACCGATGTTACCATTCCATGCACCGCTTCGGTCTTCGAAACCGGTGTTGTTGGATTGAAAAACAACACCACCCCAACGATCAAATATCCGCATCGATTTGACCATGGAAACACCGCGGCCACGAACCGAAAATGTTTCGTTCAAACCATTTTGATCCGGCGTGAATGCGTTGGGGATAAATATGCGGCTGTCGGTGCACTGCAGGCTTAGCCGGATGGTATCGCTGGCAATGCAACCAAAGTTGTTGCGCACCGTTACGGTATAGTCGATGGCCTTGCGTGGTGCTGCAACCGTTTGCGGGCAGGTAGCACAATTTAGGTAATCGGCCGGATACCATTGGTAGCTTACCACATCGTTGCTGCCCTTTGCCGACAAAGTGATTTCAGAACCAGTTAGCAAAGTTTGGTCGGGGCCGGTTTTTACTGAAGGCAATGCCGCCACCTGCACTTTTACCACTGCTGTATCGGTGAAGCAACGGCCACTATCGGTACCCACCACGGTATAAGGTGCAGTTGCAAAAGGTTTTGCTTTTACCTGGCTGCCTGTTGTTGTGGCTAATGTTCCGGCGGGCCCGCTCCAATGATAGGTAGCTGCGCCTTTGGCTTCCAAAATGGTTTCTGAGCCGGCACATACCACCACGTTTTTCGGCGCATCCATTTTGAAAGGCTGGTGCACTTTTACAAAAACAGAATCCTTGTTTTCGCAGCCCTGTGCATTTTTCACAAAAACGCGGTACCACATATTCTGCACCGGCGCAATTACAGGGTTGGCAACGGTTTGTTCGCCCAGCGCCGATACAACGCCTTCCCATTTATACGACACGCCACCTGCTGCTTGCAACTGCACCGACTGTCCCAGGCAAATGCTTTCCGAACGGCGTTTCAATTGAATGTCAGGCAGACCGTGTACCTGCAATTTCAACGTTGCCGTATCGAGGCAGCCCTGGTTGTTTACCACCAATTTCACCGGGTAGATTCCTGCTTTTGCAAATTGTTGCACCGGGCTGGTTGTTTCGTTACCCAATACACCATCCGGCATCAGCCAGCGCATACTCGTCACCGTTTGCGGTGTTTTTGCCAAAAACGAAATTCCGCTGTTCACACAAACTTCGCCTTTGCCTTCAATCGCACCTTTCACCGTTTGCTGCACAATGATCGTATCAGTTGTTTGCTGCGTACAGCCATACGGCGAAGTGGCCGTCAATCGGATCACATGTTTTCCTGCACCTGCAAAATTGAATTGCGGGTTGCCTGTAGTATCTGAAGTGGTAGCGGTTTGCCAGCGATACGCCAGCTTTTGGCCGAGTTCATCGGCAGCCACGCTTACCACGTTTGGTGTAAAGGAAACCTTGCCCGCATCGCATAAAAGCGTCGCATTGTTTTGAATGGAAATCGCCAGACTATCGATGATGATGGGATTGGGCAAACCCACGCCTACAGTGCATCCCAGCGAATCACTCATCACCAGTGCAGGACGGTACACACCGGCAGTTTGGTAATGGTGGCGGGCAAACGTGTCGCGGGTGTGCAGCACGGTGCCATCACCAAAATCCCAGTAAAAATTCTTCGCCGATTCCACTTCGGCGGAAAGGGTTACACGCTGGTCGAGGCAACCAAAAAACTCATCAGCACTAAGCTTAGCGCTTGGTCCTTTTACCACGATTTCTTCTGAAGCCGAATCAACGCGGTTTTGTGCACCGTAAGTGTACAGCGTTACCGTGTAGGTGCCGCCGCTGCGGTACACGTGTTCCGGCAGGTCCACATTTTGCGCGGTACTGCCGTCGCCAAAATGCCACAGGTTTTTGTTGGTGCCCTTCGACAGGTTTTTAAATTTTACCAACATGGGCGGACATGCATTGTCGTTGATGTATGCTGCAGTGTAAGTAAAACGTGCATTGAAGTTGACCACCTTAAATGATCTTACCAACGTATCGGTGCAGCCTTCAGCCGTTGTGCGGGCCACGAGTTTGATGGTATCTACACCTGTTTCTTTATAGGTATATGACAGGTTAGTGGTTTTCGCAGTTTTTGTGCTGCCCTTATACCACCACTGGTATTGCATAGCGGATTCGGGAAAAGCTTTGGAGGTGTTGGTAAATGTTGCCGCTGTGTTGATGCCTACCACTGTGTCGGCCATGCTAAATCCAGCAGTAACATCAATCACTTTAATGCTGTCCAACCTGGCAGAGCCCACGCAGCCATCTTCGTTGGTCACCTGCAACTGCACCGGGTGGTAACCCGTGAGGTCAAACGAAAATGACACCGGCGCTTTTGCATCAAGCACCTTTGTGTTTCCGTTGCCAAAATCCCATTCCCATTTATTTATCTTTCCAACAGAAGCATCCGTTACCACTACCGGCTCGCCGAGGCAAATTGCTTTTTTTGCAACACTGATCTTTGCATTGAGCGTGGAATAACGCACATCAACCAGCGCAGAAGTATCGAAGCAATTGGAAACATTCCATTGAATGATGGACCGTAATCCTTTTTTTGCGCCGTCAAAACCCCAAGCTAAGATCCGGGCTTTGGATTTATCGGAAGTGGCCACCACGCTTGTTTTCCCGGTGAAGGCACTACCATCGGCATACAGCAATTTGTGTACGGTAAAACCGGCAGCGGGAACTTGAACTGTTACCTCAATGCCCAAGGTATCGGTTGGGCAGATTATGCTTTTATCCAGTGCTATGGAAGGCTGTTCTTTTGGCGACACATAAAAAGAAACAGAATCGCGGGCCTCGCAGCCACCCATATAACTTTTGTAGACCGCTTTATAATAGCCGGGGCGGCTGTATGAATGTTTTAATGGATATACTTTGCGGAGCGCCGGTGCATCAATGGTTTGCGTAGTGCCATCGCCAAAATCCCAATTCATTTTTTCAATATGTACAAACACCGGGAACGAAACCGTTTTGCGGTCGCCTATGCAATCTACCAATGCCTTTTCCATGTATTGAAAAGGAGGCGTTAGTTTGATAAAATCTTTCTTGATCACCGAGTCGGCACAAACGCCGTTGTTTGCGACCAGCTTAATGGTGTGCAAACCCGGGTCCATGAACTTATAGTCAGTGTTGGGGCTGGTGGTAACCTGTGGCTTGGTGTTTTCTCCAAAGTACCAGTAATACCGCATTACCGCAGTATCGGTTGTGGCGGTAAAGCCAACCGGGTTGCTGCCGCAAGCTTCTTTCGGACCAATAAAATCAATTTTCGGTTTGGAAAATACGGCGACGTTCGGCAGCGTCACCGTCTCCACGCAGCCGCCAGCCGTGGTGTATTGCAACGTGACAGTAAACCTGCCACTTTTATTAAAAACATGTCTTGGTGATGCGCCTGTTGCGGTGTTGCCGTTGCCAAAATCCCATTTGTAATCAGTGATTGAGACATTCGAAACTGCAGAAAAATTGAGGGCCATGCCAATGCAACCTTCGGTGCCGGAGCCCGCCGCATTTACGGCTTTAATGGCCACATCCGGCTCGCCTGCCAAAACGGTGTCCGTTACCACGGCCACGCATCCCGATGCGCCGGTAACTGAAAGTTGCACGCCGTAAATGCCCGGCTCTGTAATGTTCGGCGCCACTTGCCGTCCTTCCACTACCGGCAGGTTGCCAATTTTCCATTGCCATTTGGTGGCACCGCTGGTAGTGTCTTTTAAATTTAATGCAGCCGGCAACTGGCATAGGGCCGACGCATCTTTGATAAAACCTTTCACAACAGGAGCCGATTGCACCAGCACTTCTTTCGCCACTTCCTGTGCGCATCCGCCGCTGTACGCCACAAAACGAACAGTGCGCAGCCCGGGTGTGGCAAAGGTGGCATTGATGCTGGCGCCGGTCATGCGGCGGTTGTCATCCAGCGTCCATACAATAGAATCGGCAGCGGGTTGTACGGCCGCTTTTAAATTGGCCTGTGTGCCCACACAAACTACTTGCGGCACCTGCATGGTGGCAGTCAGTTGGCCCACATTCACTTGGTTTGCCACCACTTTTTCGGCGGTGCAACCATCGGGGCTGGAAACTTTTAAGCCAACACTGTAAGTTCCTTTTTCTTCATAAATATGTTTTGGGTCGGCGGCGGTAGATGCTTTTTGGTCGCCGAAGTTCCATTGATAAGTCAGTCCCGTTGCGCCGGTAGATTTATTGGTAAACTGCACCGCTTCGCCTTCGCTACAAAGCAGGGTTTTGTCGGCGCTGAAATCCGCTTTTACGGCAGGCAGCACGTTCACTGCCGCAGGTTTTTCAATGGTGGTAAAACAGCCGTATTGGTTGGTCACCGTCAGGCTTACCGACGCTTTTTGCGCAAAATTGTAGGTATGCCGCACGGCATCTTCACCTTTTTTTACAGCACCATCGCCAAAATCCCAGAGGTAGGACGCAATGTTGCCATCGCCAGCAGTGGCCGTACTACGAAAGTCGATCTGCAGCGGCAAACATCCTTTTGCTGCCGACACCGAAAACGCGACTTCCGGGTTTTTATAGACCGTAATCTGCTGGCTCTTTGTTGCCACCACACCCTTGTCGGTAACGGTCAACGTAACGGTGTAGGTCTGTGCCGTACGAAAGGTTGCACCCGGCGATTGCAGCGCTGATGTGTTGCCGTTCCCGAAGTTCCACGCATAGCGTGCCTGCGGGCTGGCCCCTTTAGTTTTGTTGGAAAAAATAACGGTAAATGGCGCACAGCCAGAAGTTCGGTCCACGGAAAAATCGGCGGAAAGCTGTGCGTATAAACCGGGTGCAAACAATAACATGCATGCACATATCAATGCATGCCGCAGCCCGGCAGGGTTTGGATAATAGGATTTGGATTGCATAGGAATTGGTACGGGCAAGGTACAATGCACCTACCAATTCGAAAACGTTTAGCCCGAAAAACATCGACAAATAAGTATTTTTCTTATTGGGCAAAACACTGAAACTGATTTATATCATCATAACAAGCGCTATTTGCCCTGCCCGCCCACATAGTTGCCCACCATTCTGCGGCTTTCTCTGATCTTGCCCAACTGCCGGATGTATTTGGCAATGCCGAGGATAAGAATGGCGCCGCCTGCAACAAAGCAAAGCAGCTCCAGCCACAGTTCGTAATCCAGCGTGAGCAACTCGGCCAGCGAAAGACCGGCCACAAAAAAATAAAGCGCCGTGCGGATGAATGATAGCAAAGTGCGGTCATTTGCCATCACCGTTCGTTCAATGGCCAGGTTTTCCCGCAGAATAAGGTCTTTGTTGATGGTTGGTGGTAGCGGCTGTTGCATGCGGTTTTTGCAATGGCATGCAAAAGCGTTGCCGAGGCATTAAAATTTGAAATGGGCCTGCTTTGCCGGGAAATCCAGTTTGGTACTTTGGCGCTTGCCGCCCACCGTTACGTGCATGATGTTAATCTGGTCCGGAGTGAGATCGTGCAGCAAGCCGTTGGTGATGTCCAGCTTCTGGACGCTGGCTATGTTTGCGCCTTCGAGGTAGCAGTACACCGATTCACTGTCTTTTTCAAACCCAATGAATTGAAGGGTCACCGGTTTCCCGTTGGCCTGCACCTGCAGGTGGCGTTGTACGTATTGGTTCAGTAAATTCTGGGCACGCGCCTGCTGGCTTGCCTGCGACAAGTCAACCGGCGTATTGAAGCTTTTTTTCAACACATCTTCCATGTCGTCGACAAAAACCTTGCACACAATTTCCAATGATTTTTCAGCCGCGTTGTGGTTGATCTCGGTAACACTCACGTAAAATGGATGCACATCTTTTACCGAATGCGCACTGCTCCCAATCCAAAAAACGGGCAACAGCAACAACATCCATTTGCCAAACAGCAGCTTCATGCAATGATTATTTTTCCGGATACAAAAGTGTAGTTTATTTTGACGCGGTGTTGTTAAAAACATCCTCCTCGCCTGCTGCAATGACAACCAACAGGCGGCGATCATTTTGTAGGGCGTAAAAACAATGCGCTTTTTTAAAATATATGGCATGAATGATTTTAGTTTTTATTTCGGGTTGGGTTGGGAACACATCATGAGCTGGGATGCGCTGGACCATATCCTTTTTGTGCTGGTGCTGGCGGCAGTGTACCTGCCCGCCGACTGGAAAAAAGTGTTGATCCTGGTGACTGCTTTTACCATCGGCCACTCAATTACTTTAGCGCTGAGCACACTCAACCTGGTTTCGGTTTCATCCGCATGGGTCGAGTTTCTGATTCCCTGCACCATAGTGCTCACGGCCTTCCTCAACCTGTTTCAAAGAAAATTCGATCACCGCGCCATCCGGTTAAATTATTTCCTCGCTTTATTCTTCGGATTGATCCATGGATTAGGTTTTGCCAACACGCTGCGGTTTGTCTTGGCAAAAGATCAAAACCTCGGATGGGCCTTGTTTGGTTTTAATGTAGGCCTTGAAGCCGGGCAGATCATCATTGTTGCACTCATTTTGCTGGCCGCATTCCTGTTTGTACAAATGTTGCGGGTGCCCCGCCGCGAGTGGGTGCTCATTTTATCAGCCGCTGTGTTTAGCCTATCGTTGCAGATGGCGTTGGAACGGATTCCCTGAGTATTTAATTATAAACATTTTTCCCATTGGGCCCCTACCGCTCATAAAATCTTTTAGGGCAAAAGGGCGCCCTTTCGTTAAATTGCAAAACACATACAAATAAGAAGACCACATGAAGAAAATGCTCTTTTTGTGCGGGTTGGCTTCCGTTTGCAGCGGAGCCGTGCTGGCGCAAAATTTACAAAACAACCCCAACTCAAACCACGCCAACAAGTTTGAGCAGCTGGGTTCCATCCTGCCGACGCCCAACGAATACCGTACGGCTTCAGGTGCACCAGGCCCCAAGTACTGGCAGCAGCGTGCCGATTACAACATCAAGGCTACGCTGGATGAAAAGAACCTGAAACTGACCGGTTCGGAAACCATCACTTATTTCAACAACTCGCCGGATGTGCTCACTTACCTGTGGCTGCAGCTGGATGAGAACGAACATAGCTCCACAAAAAACGCCAATTACCAAACCAGCAACGCCCTGCCCCGCCAAACATCGGTGCAGGCAATGGAAGGCATGGCGCAAAAAGGCGACAACGGCCTCGGCATCAACATCACCAAACTCACCGATGCAGCCGGCAAGCCGCTCCGCTCCGTGTTAAACAAAACCATGCTGCGCATTGACCTGCCCCAGCCGCTGAAGCCGGGACAGCAATACGTGTTCAACGTAGATTGGAATTACAAAATTTCCGACCGCATGAAAGAAGGTGGCCGTGGTGGATACGAGTTTTTCCCCGAGGATAAAAATTACCTGTTTACCATGAGCCAGTGGTACCCACGCCTGTGTGTGTACAGCGACTTTGGCGGATGGCAAAACCAGCAGTTCACCGGCCGCGGCGAATTTGCCCTCACCTTCGGCAACTTTAAAGTGCAGCTGACCGTTCCGGCCGACCACGTGGTAGGCTCAACCGGCGAATGCCAGAACTATGCACAGGTGTTGTCGGCGCCACAAATGGCCCGTTGGCAAAAAGCGCAAACTGCCAAAGACGTTATTGAAATTGTAACCCTTGATGAAGCAAAGGCCAACGAGAAAGAAGGCACCAATGCTACCAAAACATGGATCTACAATGCCAACAATGTTCGTGACTTTGCATGGACCAGCAGCCGCAAGTTTGTGTGGGATGCAATGCCCATCACTGTTGAAGGCAAGAAAGTAATGTGCATGTCGTTTTACGGCAAAGAAGCTTATGGCCTGTACCGGCCATACAGCACCAAAGCGGTAGCACACACTATTAAAACATACTCGAAGTTTACGATTCCTTACCCCTACCCTGTTGCGCAAAGCGTGGAAGCAGCTAACGGTATGGAATACCCGATGATCTGCTTTAATTACGGCCGCACCGAACGTGATGGCTCGTATAGCGAAGGCACGAAGTATGGCATGCTGGGTGTGATCATCCACGAAGTAGGCCACAACTTCTTCCCCATGATCATCAACTCTGATGAGCGCCAGTGGACCTGGATGGACGAAGGCCTGAACACTTTTGTAGAATACCTGGCAGAAGAACTGTGGGACAATAAATTCCCCAGCCGCCGCGGACCTGCATTTGCCATTACCGATTACATGAAGTTGCCCAAAGACCAATTGGAGCCCATCATGACCAATTCGGAAAACATCATTGGCTTTGGTCCGAATGCATATGCCAAGCCTGCAACCGGCCTCAATATTTTGCGTGAAACCATCATGGGCCGCGAACTGTTTGACTATGCATTTAAGGAATATGCACGCCGTTGGGCATTCAAACACCCCACGCCTGCTGACCTGTTCCGCACCATGGAAGACGCTTCTGCAGAAGACCTCGACTGGTTCTGGAGAGGCTGGTTTTACAGCACCGATGTTACCGACATTGCACTGGACAGCGTTCGTTATGCAAAAGCAGACCTCAACGCCACTTCTCCGCGTTTCCGCGACACCACTGTTACGCAGGCACTTGCCCGTCCGCAGTTGAATTCGTTTGAAGACATCAGCAAGGTGCGCAACCGCGAAGACAAGTCGATCCGTTTCCAAACGGATGTAGACACCAGCCTGCGCGATTTTTACTGGCGCTATGCTCGTGGCCAGGAGCCTTACGACAGCACCCGCTATTCGATTGAAGTGCCTGCTTCGCTGGAGCCGCTTGATGATGCAACCCGCCAGCAATGGGCCAACAAACATTTTTACGAATTACATTTCAGCAACAAAGGCGGCCTGGTAATGCCAATAATTGTTGAATGGACTTATAAAGATGGCACTAAAGAAATTGACCGCATCCCTGCTCAAGTTTGGCGCTACAATGAGAACAAAGTGGTGAAAGCTTTTATGAAAGACAAAGAAGTGGCTTCTATTAAGCTGGACCCCATGCGTGAAACTGCCGACATCAACGAAGGCAACAACAGTTGGGGCGCTACTGCTACCGAACCCAACAGGTTCCAGGTGTTCAAGCAAAAGCAAGCTGCTGTTCGCGGACAAAGCACCGGCATCAACCCAATGCAAAAATCACAGGAGAAAAAAGGATTCTAAGCCTTTTAAAACCTATCTATAGAGCAAAGCCCCTGCATGTTGCGGGGGCTTTGTTTATTTAAGAAGTTGTATGAAGTGCATTGGCTATTGCATCTAGCTTTTATCAATAACTGCATGTACGTTTACATAAAATGTAATGTGGACTTTTAAATACTCTTCCTACCTTTTGCGCAGCGTGTTTGCAACTGAGTTTTTCACTTAATATTCACGTGTAATGAAAAATAAAGTTGCATTCGCTGAAAAATCTTCAGAAACTAATTACCCTCACCCATAAATTTTTACCATGCGAACGGAAAAAGAAAAAATGCTTGCCGGCGAACTATATGATGCGTTGGATCCCGAGCTTTCAGCAGATCGTTTAAAGACAAGGCTCCTGATTAAAGCACTAAACGACTCGGCAGAAAATGAGCCTGAGAAAAGGGCCGATGTGTTGAAAGAATTGATTCCTAGCGCCGGTGCAGGTTTGTGGATACAGCCCCCTTTTTACTGCGACTACGGGTATAATATTGAGCTGGGCGAAAAAGTGTTTTTCAATTTCAATTGCGTAGTGCTCGATGTTTGTGCCGTAAAAATCGGCAGCAGAACTTTGTTTGGTCCCAATGTGCAGATTTACACCGCAACCCACCCGATGGATGCGGCGGTAAGAGCCACGGGGCTTGAATTTGCCAAACCCATCACCATTGGTGCCGACGTGTGGGTTGGTGGCAGCGCGGTTATTTGCCCCGGCGTCACCATTGGCGACCGGTCGGTAATTGGTGCCGGAAGCGTGGTTACAAAAGATATTCCTGCCGACGTTTTCGCCGCAGGCAATCCGTGCCGGGTTATCAGGCCAATTGAAAAAGAGGCATAAAAAAATGGGGGTAAAAATGATTCCACATTTTTACCCCCATTAATTTTTACAAAGCAAATCTAAACATGTTCCGGCATCGATACCTTACGAACTGGTTTAATTAGCACACGGTTGGCCACTTTGCCCACCGTTAATCCTTGCACCACAATTGAGAACACTACTACGAAATACGTCATCTCGAGGAGTAATTCTTTGTACACGCCATTGTTGACCGACAATACCAGCGCAATGGAAACACCGCCACGCAGGCCGCCCCAAACCAGCATCGTCAGCGATCCGCGGGTAAGCCTTGGCTTGAACGGCACAATAAGCGAAGGAATAAAAATGGACAGGAAACGGGCAATCAAAACAATAAAGATGGCAACCACTGAAATCACCCAATATGTTTCAAAGTCGGGTATTAGCAACAACTCGAACCCGATGAACAAGAACAGCACGGCGTTGAGAATTTCATCGAGCAATTCCCAAAATTTGGTGAGGTAATCTTTGGTGAGTGGCGTCATGGCCACTTTTTTTCCGTAGTTGCCAATGAGCAGACCCGCAGCCACCATGGTCAGCGGGCCGGAAATATGAATGGAATGTGCAATAAGGTAACCACCCATCACCACAGAAAGTGTAATGAGTGCCGACACGATATAATCATCAATGCTCCTGATTGCTTTGGAAGCGGTATAACCCAATACTGCACCCAGCGCTAATCCGCCGATTGCTTCTTTAGCCAGCAGCCATGAAATGGAACCCAGCGAAATTTGTGCATCATCGGTTTGCGTCAGTTGCAGGATCACGGCGAACAGCACTACCGCGACACCATCGTTGAACAAAGATTCGCCGGTGATTTTTGTTTCCAGTGCTTTGCTCACTTTGGCTTTTTTCAAAATGCCTAAAACAGCAATCGGATCGGTGGGCGATATAAGCGCACCAAACAGCAGGCAATACAAAAATGGCAGCTCCACATTGAACAGCGGCGTGATGTAAAATAAAATCCCGCCAATGACAAAAGTGGATAATATCACAGAGATGGTAGAAAACACCAGCACGGGCAGGCGTTGTTGTCGGAGGTCGGCAAAGTTTACGTGCACCGCACCGGCAAACAATAAAAAGTTCAGCATGGCGCCCATCAAAATTTCCGTGAAATCCATTTCAGAAATCAACTTGAACAGCTTGTGGGTCGTTTCAGGAAAAAGGGTGTTGCCAAAAAAGCGAATGACGATGGAAGCGAAAATGGCCATCAACATGATGCCGATGGTAGACGGCAGTTTTAGAAAACGAAGATTGATGTAAGCAAAAAGTGAAGCAAGCACAATCAACATTGAAAAGGAATAGTATAACTCCATGCACAAATGGTTTGGTGAAAAAAGTGGTTCGGTGGCATCGTTGCGCTGGCCGCGAAGGTAACCATTCTGAAAAAAACGGTTTTGTGCGCCACGCAATGCGTGCAAACACTTAGCTGCGGCCGGGCACTGTTTTTTACTTAATTTTCGCCGCTGCCCCACCCTTGCAGCTACACGTTTATGAATAACAACAAACATGAACTACGCACCGTACAGGTGCTGCGCTACATCACACCGCTGCGCGAAGGCGGATCGCTGCCGGCGATTGTGGAAGCTGACGATGGCTTTATGTATGCACTAAAATTCAGGGGTGCGGGACAAGGTGCCAAAGCCCTGATTGCCGAACTGATTGGCGGCGAAACGGCCCGCCTGTTGGGTTTGCGGGTGCCGGAGTTGGTGTTTGCCACCGTTGATGAAGCATTTGGCCGCACAGAGCCCGACGAAGAAATACAGGACCTGCTGCAGGCAAGCACCGGCCTTAACCTGGCGCTGCATTACCTTTCCAGCGCCATCACTTTTGATCCTGCAGTAACACAAATCGATCCGCTGCTGGCTTCGCAAATTGTGTGGATCGACTGCTTGCTCACCAATGTGGACCGCACGGTGCGCAATACCAATATGTTGATGTGGAATAAAGAATTGTGGCTGATCGATCATGGTGCAGCGTTGTATTTTCATCATAGCTGGGATGGCTGGCAGGAAGCGGCAACAAAGCCATTTGCACTGATCAAAGACCATGTGCTGCTGCCGCAGGCAACCATGTTGCAAGAAGTTGATGCAACGTTTCGCGGCATCCTCACCCCGCAAAAAATTGAAGACATTGTTGCATTGATACCATCCGAATGGATTACTCCCGAACAGGGCACACCCGCTGAAGTGCGGCAGGTGTACACACAGTTTTTGCAGGCACGGCTTGCGCATTTTTCCACTATTGTAAACCACGCCATCGATGCAAGAGCTGCACTTATTTGAATATGCCATCATTCGCGTGGTGCCCCGCGTGGAGCGTGAAGAATTTTTCAATGTGGGGGTTATTTTGTTTTGTAAAAAAAAGCGCTACCTGAAGTCGCGGCATTGTTTGAACGGGCAAAAACTGGAAGCAATGGCACCGGCGCTGGATGCTGCTGAAGTAGGCGCTTACCTGCAAGCCCTTCAAAATATTTGTGAAGGAAAAAAAGGCGGCAGCCTTATTGCCACGCTTGATGCACCTTCCCGCTTCCGTTGGCTTACTGCTACCCGCAGCACCGTGGTGCAAACTTCAAAAGTGCACCCGGGTTTTTGCAGTGACCTGGATGCGGCGTTGGATAAATTATTTCGGGAAATGGTGTTGTGATTAAACTTGTGTTTGCTGCTTCAACCTAATTGGCATTCGGCATTTATATTCTTCTAAAATGTCACCACGCAAATGAATTAAAATGGTGACATTTTATTTTACAAGCAAATACAGCTCGTCGCAAAAAATGTCATTCTGCTATTTAAAATAGCTGCACGTTTTGTGGCTTAAATATCAAAAGCATTTGCTTGCTTCAATCAAAAATCTACAACAAAGTGCAACCGAGATTTTGTTTTATATAAAAACCGGATAACATTTTTGTCAATCCATGCAACAATTCAGTAATTTCCTCCTATGACCTTGCTGATTGTCTTTGCCTGCCTCGTGCTACTCATCCTCATGATTAGCTGGGGAAAATTTAATCCTTTCCTTGCGCTTTTGCTTACCGCCATCTTCGCCGGCTTGTTGTTGGGCATTCCACCAAAGCAATTGCCTGCTTCCATTCAAAAAGGTTTTGGCGACACGCTGGGTTCCATTGTACTCATTATTGCGCTGGGTGCCATGCTGGGTAAACTGGTTGCTGAAAGCGGCGCTGCGCAAAAAATGGCCACGGTGCTTGCCGGGCTGTTCGGCACCAAAAACATGCAATGGGCCCTACTAATTACTGCATTTATTGTCGGCATCCCGCTGTTTTACGGCGTTGGTTTTGTCCTATTAGTGCCGCTGCTTTTTTCTATCACCTATCAATACCGGTTGCCCGTTGTGTATGTGGGTTTGCCCATGCTGGCGGCACTTTCGGTTACGCATGGTTTTTTGCCGCCGCATCCGTCGCCGGTCGCGTTGGCTGCACAGTTCGGCGCATCCATCGGCCTCACGTTGATCTATGGTTTCATCATTGCCATTCCCACCGTGCTCATTGCAGGGCCCCTGTTTGCCCGCACAGTGAAAGGGCTGCATGCACAGCCGCTTGAAACTTTCCGGCCCAACGAGTTGCCGCAGGACCAATTGCCCGGAACAGCCAATTCATTTTTTACCGCGCTGCTACCGGTAATATTGCTGGCGGCCACTGCCGGTCTGCCTTACTTAGATATTAAATCGGAAGGCGTAAAACAAGGCCTTTCGTTTTTAGCAGATGCATCGATTGTGCTGCTGATTGCGCTGATGCTGGCCACGATAACCTTGGGTACCGCACAAGGCAAAAGCATCAAGCAGATCATGCATTATTACGGCGAAGCCCTAAAAGATATTACACTCATCTTATTGATTATTGGCAGCGCCGGGGCGTTGAAACAGGTGCTTACCGATAGTGGCGTAAGCAACGAAATTGCAGCCGGAATGCAGTACTTTAATTTGCCGCCGTTGGTATTAGGCTGGCTTTCCGCCGCCATCATCCGCATTGCCGTAGGATCGGCCACGGTGGCGGGTCTAACTGCCGCTGGCATCATTGCCCCTATTATGACACAGGGAACAGTAAACCCGGAGTTGATGGTGCTTTCTATTGGTGCGGGCAGCCTTGTTTGTTCGCATGTAAACGACTCTGGATTTTGGCTGTACAAGGAATATTTTAATCTAAGTATGAAGGACACTTTCCGTTCGTGGACGCTGATGGAAACCATTGTTGCCTTTGTGGGTTTGGGCGGCGTGCTCATCCTCGATCGTTTTATTTAAAGCAGCTTTTTAGCTGTTTATAAAAAAAGTCATGCAACCGTTAAAAATTGCCACCGCACAATTCGAGCACCGTAATGGTGATAAAGAATATAATCTCTCCGTGATCGACAAGATCGCTGCCCGTGCCGCGGCGGTCGGTGCACAGGTGGTATGCTTTCATGAATGCTCGGTCACGGGTTATGCTTTTGCACGGCATTTAACGAAAGAGGCGTTGCTTGCTATTGCCGAACCCATACCGGGCGGCATCAGCGTGCAACAGCTGATTGCGATTGCAAAAGCCCACAACATCGTAGTGCTGGCCGGCTTGTTTGAACGGGATGATGCGGGTAAAATTTATAAAGGCTATGTATGTGTTTCCGGCGACGGATTGGTCGCAAAATACCGCAAGCTGCATCCGTTTATACATCCCGCAATTACGCCGGGTGATGCCTATTGTGTGTTTAATTTGTTGGGCTGGAAATGCGGCATGCTCATTTGCTACGACAATAACATCATCGAGAATGTAAGGGCTACATCGTTGCTGGGAGCTGATATTATTTTCATGCCGCATGTAACCATGTGTACGCCATCGGCCCGGCCCGGTGCAGGTTTTGTTGATCCAAAACTTTGGGCCAACCGCGAAGCCGACCCCACTTCGCTGCGCTATGAGTTTGACGGACCCAAAGGGCGCCAGTGGCTGATGAAATGGCTGCCTTCCCGCGCTGCCGATAATGGTATTTACGCAGTATTTTCCAATGCCATCGGCATGGACGACGACCAGTTAAAAAACGGCTGTTCTATGATCCTTGATCCCTTTGGCGATGTGCTGGCAGAGTGCCGCAACCTTGGCGATGACCTGGTGGTAGCTACATGCACTCCGGAAAAAATTGCGCAGGCCGGTGGCACCCGTTACAAAAAAGCAAGGCGGCCCGAACTGTATTGCGATATCATTGGGGCGGCCCACACACCAGAGCAAAAAGTTGCGTGGCTGGATAGTAAGTGAGCCTGTTAATTTAAATAACCAATAGCTGCAACCAAGTATTGCTTTAAATAAAAGCATTGGCGATAACGATCAAAAATTAAATCTTGCAACCATATTTATTCGCACTTTTGCGCCATCCTAATTGCACCCGATAATGCAGCAACAGCAGCGGAAAAGCTTTTTTACCACCAAAGCTTCTTTGCAACCACTCCAGCACCGTGAGTACCGGTTTTACGTCTTGTCGCGTTTCTTTTATATCATGGCTTTGCGCATGGTGGCCACTGTTGTTGCCTACCAGCTTTTTCAAATTACGGGTAGCTCCTTTTCCATCGGCCTCGCCGGTCTATCGGAGTTCATCCCGGTGTTTGCATTGGCGCTGTATGCCGGTCATGTTATTGACCGGTCCGACAAACGGACGTTGTTGTTGAAAGGCATATTGAGCTACGCATTGTGCGCCGCAGCCCTGGTGGTGCTTACGCTGCCGCAGGTACAGGATGAATTGTCCAAGCAAACATTAACCCGCTTGTTTTATGGTGTTATCTTTTGCACCGGCATCATCCGTGCATTTGCCGGGCCAACTTCTAATGCAATTTTAGCGCAGCTCATTCCCCGCGAAATACTGCATTACGCTGCCAATTTTAGTTCCACCACCTGGCTGGTTGCTTCCATTTTGGGTCATGCTTCCGCTGGCTTCTTCATTGCCTGGTTTGGCATCAATGTCACGTTCATCATCATCTTGCTGTATGTGTTGTTTGCAGGTTTTGCCGTGTCGCGTATTAGTCGCAAACCCATTGCACACAATAATGTGCAGGCCAAAATATGGGAAAGTGTTCGCGAAGGACTGCGTTTTGTATTTAGCCATAAAGTAATGCTGGGCGCCATTTCCCTTGACTTGTTTGCCGTACTCTTCGGTGGCGCAGTGGCCCTGATACCTGAAGTGGCGGAACGGATATTAAAGGTCGGCCCGATTGGTTTTGGCTGGTTGAATGCCGCCATCGATATCGGCTCCGCCACCATGATCACGCTATTTACCCTTTATCCCATGCGGCGCAAACAAGGCCAGCGCCTGCTTGTGGCCGTTGCAGGCTTTGGCATCTGCATCATCGTGTTTGGCCTTTCCGATATTTACTGGGTATCGTTTGCCGCGCTGCTGGTGGCCGGCATGATGGATGGAATTTCGGTGTTGACCCGCAGCACTATTTTACAACTCACCACTCCCGATGAAATGCGTGGCCGTGTCAGTTCGGTCAACTCAATGTTCATCAACAGCAGTAACGAGTTGGGGCAGTTTGAAAGTGGTTTTACCGCAAGGATGATGGGTACCGTTCCGTCCATTATTTTCGGCGGCAGCATGACGCTGCTGGTGGTGCTGATTACCTGGTGGCGGGCACCGGAATTGCGGAAGTTTGAATATTAAATTTCTTCACCCCACTTTGCTTATTTCAACTGTTTCAAAAGGCCATCCAGTACATAAAATGTAATGGGGCAGAATGTGGCGTTCTTCAATGTTAGCGGCTGCCGTTTGATGATGACATCTTCATTGGTGTAGGGAAACCGGGCACAATCGGATGGGCGAACCTCGTAAATGCTGCAGGCGTTATCGGAACCCAAAAACGGGCAAGGCGATTTTTTAACCACAAAATCACCGTCTTCATCCACCCGCAAATAAGTTTCAATAAATGCGCTTTCCCGCATGCCCAGGTGTTTGCTGATGCGCTTGACATCGGGTGTTTTGAAACGCGGCGAATAGTTTTTGCAACAGGCCGCACATTGCAGGCAGTCGATGCGTTCAAAAGCTTCTTCATGCAAACGCGGCAAATACTGCAACACTTTGTTTTTCGGTGCCCGTTGCAGCATTTGCTTGAATGCTTTTTGCTCTTCTTTTCCGGCGGTAGTCATAGTGAGATGATGGATGATGGATGATAGATGGTAGTAGGAAACAATGTGAAACGAAGACTGCTGCTTATCACACCATCATCCACCATCTATCATCCATCATCAAGTTACAAAGTGGCCAGGCTTTCCTCAATCGCCTTGATCTTCTGCATGGCGTCGTCGCGTTTTTTGCGTTCGGCGTCTACTACTTCCGGCTTTGCGTTTTGCACAAAACGTTCGTTCGAAAGCTTTTTCTCCACCGATTGCAAAAAGCCTTTTTGATACTCGAGGTCTTTCAGCAATTGGTCTTTTTGTGCTGTTGTATCAACTTCCACTTCGGCTTGTAGGTACATCTTATCGCGGCCCGCCACTACTGCAATGGTATTGGCAACTGCATCTTGCGTAAACGACAGCGAGCCGGCAGCCACTTGTTTCAGCAGTAATGCACTGATGTTGGTAAACATCAATTCATTGGCGGTTTGCACATGCAATTGGATGGCGTCTTTTGGCTTTAATCCATTTTTTACCCGTGCATCCCTGATGGCGGTGATCCAAGTTTTCAACAGTTCGCCCTGTGCCAATACATCGGCACTTTCGGCACCGGAAATTTCCGTTTTACCCAGCGCACCAAACTGGCTGATGGTAAGGTCATCGCCTTCGTCACGCTGGCGCAACTGGTGGTAAATTTCTTCGGTAATGAAGGGCATGAACGGATGCAGCAACTGCATCAGTTGTTCGAAAAACGAAAGGGTGCTTTCGTACAAATGCGCATCAATTGGCTGACCAAAAGGCGGCTTGGCCCACTCGAGGTACCAACTGCAGAAATCATCCCAAATCAGCGAGTAAATGGTTTTCAGTGCTTCGCTTAAGCGAAACTCGGAATACAATTTTTCCACTTCGGCCTGTACGGTTGCTAGGCGTGCCGCAAACCAGCGTGCGGGGAACATTGTTTGCTCTAATGTAGTAGCATCGGTGCTGCTTTGGGCAACGCCATTAGCCTCCCAAAGTTTCACCAGCTTTAATGCATTCCACAACTTGTTATTGAAATTGCGGCCCTGATCGCAGCTGCTTTCATCAAACAGCAAATCGTTGCCGGCGGGTGCTGCAATCAATATTCCAAAACGCACTGCATCGGCACCAAAGCGTTCGATAAGTTCCAGTAGGTCGGGCGAATTACCCAACTGCTTGCTCATTTTCCGGCCCTGCTTATCGCGAACCATGCCCGTGAAATACACATGCTCAAAAGGCCGCTCCGACTTGTATTCCATACCAGCCATGATCATGCGGGCCACCCAGAAAAAGATGATGTCCTGCCCTGTAACCAGCACCGATGTGGGATAGTAATAATTGAAATCCTTGTTGTCAGGCTCCGTAATGCCATTGAATACTTCCATCGGCCACAGCCACGACGAGAACCAGGTGTCGAGCACATCTTCGTCTTGGGTAAGGTCGTCAATGGTGAATTGGGAATGGTCAATGCCATTTGTAGACCATTGCTGGCCGAATAATTCAAACGCCTCTTCGCGGGTGGCGGCCACAACAAAGCGTCCGTCCTTATCGTACCACGCTGGTATGCGTTGGCCCCACCAAAGTTGGCGGCTGATGCACCAATCTTTTACGTTTTCTAGCCAATAGCGGTAGGTAGCCATGAAGCGTTCTTCGGGATGAATTTTCACATCGCCATTCACCACGGCTTCCAGCGCATCGCCGGCCAGGTCTTTCATTTTTACAAACCACTGCGTGGAAATGCGTGGCTCTACTACCGCATTGGTGCGTTGCGAAAAGCCAAGCCTGGTGCTGTAAGTTTCCTCTTTTTCCAAAAAGCCCAATTCACGCAATTGCGCCACCACTTTTTCCCTTGCTTCAAAGCGGTCCATGCCCACAAACACTTCGGCGGCTTCGCTGAGTGTGCCGTCGGGGTTGAGTGTATCGATGGTGGTCAGGTGGTGTTTCAGCCCAAGGTTGTAGTCGTTGATATCATGTGCCGGCGTTACTTTCAATGCGCCAGTACCAAACGCAGGATCAACATATTCATCAAAGATTATTGGGACTTCGCGATTTACCAGCGGCACCATTATTTTTCTACCACGCAGGTGTGCAAACCGTTCGTCGGTTGGGTTGACGCAAACTGCGGTGTCGCCCATGATGGTTTCAGGACGTTGTGTAGCAATGATAATATAGTCGGAAGTCGGAAGTCCGGAGTCCGAAGTAATTTCCGGGTTCCCAACTACCTTGTATTTTACATAGTACAGCTTGCCTTCAATGTCTTTGTATTCTACCTCTTCATCACTGAGTGCTGTTTGTGCCGCAGGGTCCCAGTTGATCATGCGGGCACCGCGGTAAATCAGGCCTTTTGCATACAGGTCAGTAAATATTTTGATGACTGCTTTGTAGTAATGATCATCCATGGTAAATGTTACCCGGTCCCAATCTACGCTGCAGCCCAACTTTTGTATTTGGTGGTAAATGATGCCGCCATATTTTTCCTTCCATTCAAACGCATAGCCCAAAAACTCCTCCCTGCTAAGGTCGGCTTTTTTGATGCCCCGCTCCTTTTCCAGCATTTGCACCACTTTCGCTTCGGTGGCAATGGAGGCATGGTCGGAACCCGGCACCCAGCAGGCATTGTAGCCACTCATGCGGGCTTTGCGCACCAGCACATCCTGAACCGTTTCATTGAGGGTATGGCCCAGGTGCAGCACACCGGTTACGTTCGGTGGCGGAATGACCACGGTAAAAGGCTTGCGGTCGTCGGGGGTGCTGTTGAAATAACGGCGGTTCAGCCAGTGCTGGTACCATTTTTCCTCTACCTGTCCGGGCTCAAAGTTTTTGCTCAGTGTTGTGCTCATGGTAAAAAATAGGAGTGCAAAAATAAAGAATGAGCCGGTGATGGGAGCATTTACGATTTCGGATGTTGGATTTTAGATTTCGGAGGATGGATTCCGTTTTTGTAAAACAGCACTATTGTCAAATTGCGTTATAAAAAAATGGCTGCTCGTTTTAAGCAGCCACCCTAAATATTATATCACTCAATTCCGAAATCCGAAATCTAAAATCGTCAATCGCCTCAGCTTCCCATTTTCTCCCGCACTTCTGTACAGATGTACACATTGCCCTGACTTACTTCCACAATGGCATGGACCATTTCGGTGAGGGATGAATTTTTGGTAACAAAACCGCGGGCACCCATTTGCAGCATATGCCGTGCATAACCGGGCTGATCGTTTACCGATACCCCGATGATGTTGATGTCGGGGTATTTGCGGGTAATTTCCATCGTGGCTTCAAAGCCGTTTACCGGCTCCATGTTAATGTCCATCAGCATGATGTCGGGCTGCAGGGCGCCGGCACTTTCGATGGCCTCCGCTCCGGATGCGCATTCGGCCACAACCTCCAGCTTGGGATCGCGGCTCAGGAGGAAACGCCAGGTTTCCCTAATCATTTTATGGTCATCAACAATGATGACCCTTAGTTTTTTCTCATGCATAGTAGTAATGGGTTAGCCATTAACCTTCCTTGGACTTATTATCCCTTAAGACGGTTTGGTTTTGGTAATAAACGTGCCGAAATTTCACCAGCACTGATCTTTTGCAAAATAAATTTCCGGCTTCTGGTCCCACACTTCAAAAACGAGCTGCGCAAAACGCGATGACAGCAACGTTTATTCTTCTATATCAAGCTGGCTGTTGTTGATAAAGTTTACCAACGCAGCAGCATTTTTAAGGTTCAGTTTTTTCAAAATATTGTAGCGGTGCACCTCCACGGTTTTTACCGAAATGTTCAGCGCATCAGCAATTTCCTTTGAAGAAAATCCTTTCTTGATGTAAGCAATGATCTCGATTTCGCGTTGCGATAAGGAGTTGAGGCCGGCTTGCGGATCATCGCCGGCGATTACCTGCTCTGAAAGAATGTTCTTTATCTCATCGCAAATGTATTTTTTGCCGCCCTGAATTTCCATGATGGCCTTAAACATTTCTTCCCGCGACGAGTTTTTGGTTACATAACCCATAGCGCCTTTCTGCATCATTTTGCGGGCATAAGTGGGCTGTGTGTGCAGCGATACGCCCAGCACTTTAGTCCCCGGCGAAAACTTACGGATCTGCTGCGTGGCTTCAATGCCGTTGATGCCGGGCAGGTTGATGTCCATGATCACGATCTGCGGACGTAATTTTTTGGCAAGCTCCACTGCTTCTTCGCCGCTGCCGCTTTCCGCCACTACGGTAAACCGCGGATCTGTATTTAATATAAAGCTCCACGTTTCTCTCACCAACGTATGATCATCTGCTATCAGAATACTGATCTTATCCATGTTATTCGGATTTGTTTATATTAAAAAACTGATTGAAAGCCGCACGCCTTTTTGCGCCGCCGATTCAATTTGAAAATTACCGTCGACTAAATATACTCGGTTTTTGATATCATTCAACCCGGCGCCGTAAACCAGTTCTTTACTGGCCACACCAACGCCATCGTCCTGTATCACAACCTTAAAGATATTACCCTCCTGGCCTATGTATACCGTGGCTACGGTAGCCTGCGCATGACGCACCACGTTGTTCAACGCCTCCTGCACAATGCGGAACACCATCAACTTTTTGGCCCGTTCCAGCGCCGTATCCGGGTCACCGTCGATGGTTAACCGAACTTCGAGTTGCCGTGATTTCTGAATATCGGCAACCAGGTTGTTGATCGAATCAACCAGGCCTAAGTCGCCGATACTTGGGTCGGCCAAAGAACGGGATAAAAAACGAATCTCGTTGATGACGTGCATTACATTGGCACTTGCTTTTTGTAGTAGGTCATCCCTGAGTTCGGCATTGCTTTGCGCCAGGTCGAGGTACAGCTTTGTAGTGGTCAAAATCTGGTTCACGTTATCGTGCAGTTCCTTTCCTATTTCGGCCCGCTCTTTTTCCTGCGAGTCGATGGTTGCCTGCCCGATTATTTTTTGCCGCTCCAGTTCTTTTTTTAACAGCGCCTGTTCCAGCCGCTTTTGTTCCGATATATCCTGCAGCACACCAATGCAACGCGTGGCTACGCCCTGCTCGTTGCGAATGATAAAGCAGCGTTCCTGCACATCACGCCAGCCGCCGTCCTGGTGTCGGAATCGATAATCGTGGCTCCAGATTTCCTGCGTTGGATCGGCAATGGCTTCTTTTAAAGTCTGGTCTGTTTCATCCACATCGTCGGGGTGCACCAGCGCATGCCACCGGTTAAAAGTCACTTCTTCGGGTTGCCACCCAAACAGCATGGTAAGGCCGGTGGTCCAAAGCAATTCGTTGGTAATCGGGTTCCATTCGTAAATGGCGTCTTTGCTGGCTTTAGCGGCCAGCTCAAAACGTTCGTTGCTTTTCCGCAGCGCTGTTTCTATTTGTCGTTTCCCCGTAATATCGTTCATGATGGCCATGCGGTAATGCCGGCCGTCCAGTTCAATATTGCTGGCCCACACTTCCACATCCAGCACGGCACCATCTTTCCGGAGGTGTTGCCAGTTGCGCACCGTCATGGTGTTGCCTTTGCGGCTTTGCGCAATCTGTGCCCGCACGGTATCATGTTCTTGTTCTGTGTGGAAATCGGTAACGAGGCGGCCCAGAAATTCCGTTTCGGTATAACCGTAATGCTGCGGAGCCTTCGGATTTACCTGAATGATGCGCAGCGTTTCGGGGTCGTAGATGAATGCCGGCAGCGGCAGTCCTGCGAAAAAAGCCAACACGGGATTATCTGCACCGCCGTCCTGTGCCGGCACAACCAGCCCCTGCCCCAAGTTGGCGGGTGGGCCAGCATGCGAATGACTTTGTTGTAGTGGATCGATATGCACAGGGATATTGGACGACAAATTTCAAACCGATTGGTGGTTGGCGGGGCCAAATGCCCGCAATAAGGGGTAAAATTAAAGCAATTCGTCATGTTTAAAAGCGCTAAAACGCATTGCTTTAGGGCAGTAAGGGTATTCACTGCTTTTTGCTAGGTAAACCCATTACTCACTGCTGCTGTCTGCAGAAAATGAAACGGAATAATTACCTTTTGGCCATGCATGCACACATCACTTCGTGGTATAGTCCTAACCTGCAACAGGAAATGCCCATTGCCATGTACGGGCATTATGGTTTTTCGTTACTGCTGTTGCCCACGGCCGCAGCCGATTTTTTGGAATATGAACGCTTTGGGCTGATGGACGCCATTGCGCCTGCAGTGGATGCGGGGAAAGTAAAAGTTTTTTCCATCAACAGCATCAATAACCAAAGCTGGATGAATTACGAGATGGATCCGCACCACAAAGCAATACGTCACCAGCAGTTTAACCAGTATGTATTTGACGAAGTGGTGCCGCACCTGAAACGCCAAACCAGCAATGACACACCGATCATTGTTTGCGGCGCATCGTTTGGCGCACTGCATAGCATGAACCTATTTTTGAAGCGACCCGACCTGATCGACGGCATCATTGGCCTCAGTGGTGTGTATGACCTTACTGAATACAGCCGTGGATTTTTCAGCGATGATGTTTATTTCAACAGCCCGCAACATTACCTGCCCAACTTGACCGACCACGGCATTCTGGAGCAGATCCGGCGGTCGCAACACATTCATCTTTTTTCCGGCAGCGGGCCATATGAAGCGCCTGATGCAGCACGCCGCTTTGCGCACCTGTTATACAGCAAAGGCATCAATTATGAACTGGATATTTGGGGAGCCGAGTGGCCACACGACTGGAATACCTGGCGGGCCGTGCTACCGCATTATTTGGGTACAAGGTGGTGAGTGGAGTCGATATTTTACAGTTGACAGTTTGTAGTTGATAATAGTATAAAATCCACCTAGGTTTTTATACAAATAAAAAAAGCTGCTTCACGCAGCCAAATACCAACTATAAACTCCCAACTACAGACTCAGAACAAGCTTATGCCGGTTGTTCCACCGTTGCGCCAATGCCTCTTTCAGTGATGGCATCGCACATAGGTTTCAGGGTTTCGTAGTCGCCTTCTTTTACAGCGTACTTGCCGCGGAAGTGAATGATGTATGCACATTGCTCGGCCTGCTCGTAGGAGTGGCTGCACACTTCCACAAGGGTTTCAATCACCCACTCAAAGGTGTTTACCTCGTCGTTCCAAACAACCAGTTGAAAAGGCTTTTCGGCTTCTGCCAGCAGCGTCTCCGACGGTGAGGGGTTACTATATTCCTTTACGGCGCCCATAACGGGGCAAAGTTAGGAAGATAAGTTTTATCCGAAACACAGCTGTAAGCACAAAAAAACAACCACAACAGCGGTAACGCCATTGTGGTTGCAAGCAAATTTTACTGTAAAATATTATGGACAATTGTACGCTCCACGCATCACAGGCTGCCCGGCTACTGTTATTGCAGTAGTGTTGTTATTGCCATCAATGGTGTAACTAACGGGAACGGTCAGGCCATTTTGCTCGATCGTTTTTACATAGTTGTCGCTGATTGCATAAATAACCGAGAGGCCCATGTGGTCGCTCAAAAATCCATCGTACAAAAGTGCCTGCTGTCCCCATTTATTGTTGTTGGAGCGGGTATCATAGGTAAACCTGTAACTAAAGCTGCGGTTGATATTGTCCCACGATTCGTCGCCAGCAATAGCCGTGATGTTGTTGATGGTATAGGTGTAATTGTATTTGGCTTTCAGTTCGTCTTTTTCGTTGAAGAAAGAAAGTGCCGTAAGCTTATTGCTATTGTAAGTAAACCCGGTGGTTTGAATGGCAAAACCCAACGGATCGACACGCTTTATTTCATTGATAATTCCGCCGGGATTGTACAACACTGTGTCTGATGCAAACATTTCGCCGGAGCCGGCATAAAAATACTTTCGGCCAACTACCCTACCGGCATCATATTGCAAAGTGTAATCGTATTTGTCGCTGGTAACTTTTATCAACTGCCCGGCACCGTTATATTGGTAGTTGAACGAATCGGATGCGGCTCCTTCTTCCACAATCACGTTGTAGCGCAACTGGCAGGCCTTGGCGCCATGTTCGGGCTGGTCTTCTTTGGCGCAGGAATAAATGAGGGCAAAAGATAAAAGGGTGGCAAGCAGCGTAGACGTTTTCATGTTTCGCAGGTTATTAAATGTTGAGCTTAAAAAATCAGGCCATCCGGCGCCTTTTCGCACTTTATGACAGGCATTTACAATAAAAGTTAAAGAGTGGCCTACAAAATGAAATTGGATGAATGCTACTGTTTTGGTTTGTTCAGGAGGAAAGAGGAACAGGGCACCGGCAATACAAACAAACACTATAACTGCACCTGAAGCACCTAATATGTAAACTGATGTTTACCAGTAATTAAATGTCAACTTAAAATAACAAATGCGAGGATATATCTGCCACCAAAAAAGGTTTCGCTTAACCACAGCCGTGAAAGGTATATGGGCACAAAAAAGCCACGGAAAAACCGTGGCCATTTGTGGGAGCACACGGATTCGAACCGCGGACCCTCTGCTTGTAAGGCAGATGCTCTGAACCAGCTGAGCTATGCTCCCTTAACCTAAAAAAAAACTACACATGGGCATGTGCAGAAAAAAAATTGTGGGAGCACACGGATTCGAACCGCGGACCCTCTGCTTGTAAGGCAGATGCTCTGAACCAGCTGAGCTATGCTCCCAATTTTAAAGAACTTCTGTTTTCCCGCAACGTTGTTGGTGCGTTTTGGGAGTGCAAATATAGGGGAGAGCAGTTTACATTTCCAAAAAAGAAACAGGATTAAATTTTCCAATCCACAATTTTATTTACCCACTCCTCGCGGAACGGTGTAGTGATGCGGATATAGTTATCGGTATACCCTTCCATCATGCCGCCTTTTTCATGTCCTTCAAACAACACAGGCCGTGTTTGTCCTGCATGTTGTGCAGTAAAATGCTGCATCTTCATGTAGCTTAAATTACGCAGCGTTTTATTGCGTTCATGCCGTACCGAAATGGGCACCACTGGTTTTATTTCCAAAGCCCTTGTGCCATCCCGTTCGGAGTAAGTAAACACATGGAAATAAGAAACATCGAGGCTGTGTAGAAAATCGAAGGTTTCCCTGAAATGCACATCCGACTCGCCGGGAAAGCCAACGATCACATCCACACCAATGGCGCAATGCGGCATCAGTGATTTGATCATTGCTACCCGCTCGGCATACAACTCGCGGCGATAGCGGCGGCGCATGGCACCCAAAACATCGTTGGAACCGCTTTGCAGCGGCACATGAAGATGCGGCATAAACTTGCCCGATTGCCCCACAAAACGAATGATGTCTTCGGTAAGCAAATTGGGTTCAATGGAAGATATGCGGTAGCGGCGGATGCCCTCCACTCCCTCCAACGCCTGGATCAGTTCGTAAAAATTTTCTTCGGTCTTTTTAGCACCATCGGGGCCTTTGCCAAAGTCGCCAAGATTAACACCGGTGAGTACAATTTCCTGCACACCGGTAGCGGCCAGTTCTTCGGCATTGCGCACCACATTCACAATAGAATCGCTACGGCTTTTGCCCCGCGCCATGGGTATGGTGCAAAACGAACAGGTATAATCGCAACCATCCTGCACTTTCAGAAAAGTGCGGGTCCGGTCGTTGATGGAATAAGATGCATGGAAACCGGATACATCTTCAATATCGCAGCTGCTGATGCGGGCCGAATCGCCTTTGGCCAGCTCGCGTAAATGCGTAGCGAGGTTGAACTTTTCAGCTGCGCCTAAAACCAAGTCCACGCCGGGAATTTCGGCAATCTCTTTTGGTTTCAATTGGGCATAGCAGCCCGTGATCACCACCAGGCTTTCCGGGGCACGGCGCTGAATTCGGCGCACCAGCTGGCGGCACTCTTTATCTGCATTATCGGTAACGGAGCAAGTGTTGATCACATACACATCCGACAGGTCGTCCCACTCCCTTTTCACAAATCCCTCGGCTTCCAGGCTGCGCGACAGCATGGATGTTTCCGAGAAGTTGAGCTTGCAGCCCAGGGTGTGAAACGCTACACTACGCTGTTTTTCCATGAGGCTGCAAAGATACCGGCATTGCGGAAAAGCGGCGTGATGGGGCAAAGAATTCTGGCCGGATGGACCTAATGGCCCGTTAAAAACGTGTGGCGCACAGCCGAACAGGATTGCCAACCGCACAAGTGTGCGACGCAACAGGCGACGAACAGTGGTGCTATAGCCCGCTACAAAAAAAGATTCCATCTCTTGAAGAGATGGAATCTTTAAAAATATCTGCGAGTAAAATTTATTTCAGCAGTTCAGCCAGCTTGGCTTCAAGGGCTGCGCCACGAAGGTTTTTGGCAACAATCTTTCCGGTTGGGTCCACCAGGAAATTTTGCGGAATGCCCTGAACGCGGTACAGGGCGGCGGCCTCGTTGTTCCAAAACTTCAGGTCGCTCACCTGCGGCCAGGTAAGCCCGTCTTTCTCAATGGCTTTTACCCAGGCATCTTTTTCCTTATCCAGTGATACGCCGAGGATGGTAAAATTTTTGGGGCTGTACTTTTGATAAGCTGCTACCACGTTGGGGTTTTCGAGGCGGCAGGGTTTGCACCAGGAAGCCCAAAAATCGATGAGCACATATTTCCCGCGTAGCGACGAAAGTGCAATGGGCTGGCCATTCACGCTTGCTTGTGTAAAATCAGGGGCTTCGGTACCTACGGCGCCTACTTTATTGAACTCGATGTATTGCGCCAGGCTCTGGCCAATTTGCGATTGGCGCACCGGCTCGGCCAGCTGCTGAAAGCGCTGCTCCATCACCATCGGGTCTTCCAAAATTTGCGAAGAAATGAACAGGAGGAACGGCGACACATACGATGCCGGGCGGGCTTGTACAAACTTGCCCACTTCATCATCTACCACATTTTTCAGGGAGTCGAAACGCTTTTGTAGGCGCATCTGGCCGGCTTCGCTTTCGGTTTTTTCGGCCTGGGCCATGGTAGCCTGGAGCTCACCAACCAGTGGGTTAAAGCGGTCGCGGAAAATAACAAAATCGTTGTGTGTAGCGGAGCCTTCCACCTTCATGTTCTTCAGGTCGCCGGCTTTGCCCGCCACGTTGATGGCGCTGTTCTCGAGGTAAATATGCTGTGGCTGATCTTTACCCACGGTTAGCCAGTACAGGCCCGGCTCGGGCAGCTTGCCGGTGAGGGTAAATGTGCCGCCTTTTGCGGTACCCTTGGTGAGCACTACCGCTTCTTCGTTGGTGCTGGTGAGTTTTACCTCGGCGCCTTCGGCCAAGCCGGAGATTTTACCCTTAAGCACAAAAGCAACGTCCTGGGCAAACAAAACGGATGGCAGCAACAGCAGGGAAAAAAGAATTTTTTTCATAGATCATTTAGGTTGATGCCGTTGTTTTAAAACGGCTATGACGTCCTGGAGCGAACAGTCTTTAGCCTGCAATAATATTAAATAATGAAACAGCAGGTCGGCCGCTTCGCCCAAAAATAGGTCCCTATTAACATCTTTCGCTTCGATCACTACTTCCACTGCCTCCTCACCTACTTTCTGGGCAATTTTGTTGATGCCTTTGCCAAAAAGCTTGTGCACATAAGAGGTTTGGTCGTTGCTGCTACGGCGCAGCCGGATGATGTCTTCGAGGTAATACAAAAAATCGTCCTTATGGTTGCGTTCGCTCCAACAGGTATCGGCGCCGGTGTGGCACACGGGCCCGGTGGGTTCGGCCTTGATGAGCAGCGTATCATTGTCGCAATCAACCAGCATCTGGCGCAATTGCAGGTGGTTGCCGCTTTCTTCGCCTTTGGTCCAAAGCCGGCCTTTGCTGCGGCTGAAGAAAGTAACGAGGCCGGTTTGCTCGGTTGTTTGCAAAGCCTCTTCGTTCATAAAACCAAGCATCAGCACTTTGGCCGTGTTGTAATCCTGAACCACCGCAGGCACCAGGCCATCGGCATATTTTTTAAAATCAATTTTCATGGAAATTATTTTGAACCACAAAGGCACGAAGACATAAAGGTACACGAAGGTTTTGGTGTCGATGCGGTCGTAATAGCAAATCTATATGCGTACTGGGATGCCCGCTTCTTTTAAATGTTGTTTCAGGTCGGGGATGGCAATTTCCTTAAAATGAAAAATAGACGCTGCCAGCGCTGCATCAGCATGGGCGTTTTGGAAGACATCTACAAAATGCTCTTTGTTGCCGCCGCCACCCGATGCAATGACCGGGATGGGCAACGCATCAGACAATTGTTGCGTAATGTCCAACGCAAAGCCGGCTTTGGTACCGTCATGGTTCATGGAGGTAAGCAGGATTTCGCCAGCACCTAGTTCCACTGCCTTTTTGGCCCAATCAAAACATAATGCATCGGTCTTTGTGCGGCCGCCATTCAGGTAAACATACCATTGACCGTCTTCTTCCGGCCGTGTATCTATAGCCAACACCACGCATTGGCTGCCGGCTGCTTTTGCAATGCCGGAAATAAGCTCCGGGTTTTGAAATGCTGCTGTATTGATCGACACTTTATCAGCACCGGAACCGAGCAACACACTGACATCTTCCACGCTGCGGATGCCGCCACCAACGGTAAACGGAATATTGATGCGGTGGGCAATACGCTTTACCAGTTCGGCCAGGGTTTTGCGCTTTTCTATAGTAGCGGTGATGTCTAAAAACACCAGTTCATCAGCGCCTTCAACGGCGTAGCGTGCAGCCAGTTCCACGGGGTCGCCGGCATCACGCAGCTCCACGAAGTTGGTGCCTTTTACCGTTCTGCCGTCCTTGATATCCAAACACGGGATGATGCGCTTGGCCAGGTTGCTGATTGATTGTGGGTTGCCGGTTGGCATGTTTTGAGAAATTATTAATTAATAATTATTGGCGTAGCATCTTTTGCAGGTTGCTGCTTTTAGTTGCTGATCTTCTGCAGTTCTTGCAGGGAAATGCGGCCTTCGTAAATGGCTTTGCCGATGATGACGCCGCTGCAGCCGATATCCGCAAGCTGGTGCACATCATCAATGTTGCTGACACCACCGCTGGCAATGAAATGGAGTTGCGGAAATTCGGCGATGATGTTTTTATAAAGCTGCGTGGACGGACCTTGCAGCGCACCGTCCTTAGCTACATCGGTACAAAAGATCTGTTGCACGCCATGGTCTAGGTATTTGCGGATAAAATCATAGATCCATACATCGGTTGTTTCAAGCCAGCCATGCACGGCGATCTTTTCATCTTTTACATCGGCGCCCAGTAAAAATTTATCAGCACCAAACCGCTGCAGCCAGGAAACAAACAAGGTTTCATCTTTTACCGCAATTGAACCAACCGTGACCAGCGCAGCACCGGAGTCCAGGATGATCTGCACATCTTTTTCCGCTTTCACGCCACCACCAAAGTCGATGATCATGCCCGTTTTTGCGGCCAGTGTTTCCAGCACTTTCCAGTTGCGCACCTGCCCTGCTTTTGCGCCGTCGAGGTCCACCAGGTGCAGGCGGGTAAGGCCGGCATCTTCAAACTGCTTGGCCACTTCAAGTGGGTGCTCATTGTACACGGTTTTTTGATTGTAGTCACCCTGGGTAAGGCGCACACATTTGCCATCAATGATATCTATAGCCGGTATGATCGTCATAATTCAATTTGCATTTTTATAAACTCGTGCCCGTTTTCCAACCACCCTTCGCCGAACGGCTGCATCCCAAATTTCTGGTAAAAAGGCAATGCGGTTGCACGGGCATTACACCAAATGCGTTGCACGCCATCCTTTTTTGCGGCAGAAAATACATGTTGCAGCAGCTTTGTGCCATAACCTTTTCCCTGCAAATGCGCCACGGTGGCAAACTTGCGGAATTGCAACACATCGCCGCGGTAAAAAAGGGAAACAACGGAACAAAGTACGTTGTCATCATACAAACCAAGGTGTTTGCCCGCTTCGTCGTCCGGTAGCTTCATCGCTTCCAGCGTCATTTCGGGGTACATCACCGTCTGGCGCATATGCCAAACCGTTAGCAGTGGCACTTCTTTGATCTCGATGCTCACAGCGCTAAAAAGTTTTTGAGGATCTGGTCGCCGGTTGCGGCACTTTTCTCGGTGTGGAATTGCACGCCGTAGAAGTTGTCCTTCTGTACCGCCGCGGCATAGGTCAGCCCGTAGTTACATCGGGCAATGGTATAGTCGCTGTCCTCGGCATAAAAGCTATGTACGTTGTAAATAAAACTACCGGAAGTAATATCCTGAAACAGCGGTGAGCTTAAATCCTGGATGGTGTTCCAACCCACCTGCGGCACTTTCAAAACTGGACTTCCGGCACCGCTAGCAACATGTATAAAACCTTCGTCGTGGCTGTTGAGTGCTGCCGGGAAACGGCGCACTGCTACGGGCACAATGCCCAAACATTCGGTGTCACCTTCTTCGGAATGGGCGCACAGCAACTGCATGCCCACGCAAATACCGAGCACCGGCTGCTTTAATGATTTAATTACACTATCGAGCCCACCTTCACGCAGGCTATCCATAGCACTGCCGGCTTCGCCTACGCCGGGAAAAATAACTTTGTCGGCGCTGCGCAGCTCGTCGGCGTTGGCGGTTACTTTAGCGTCCGCACCCAGCCGCTCCAGCGCATATAACACCGACTGTATGTTGCCCGCATTGTATTGAACAATTGCAATGTTCATCATCAGAATTTTAAAACCGGACAAATTGTTTTATTTTCAAATCATCCTTCATTTTTTTAAGCCGCGGAAGTAGCTCACCTGGTAGAGCGACAGCTTCCCAAGCTGTAGGTAGCGGGTTCGAGTCCCGTCTTCCGCTCTTCAATACGCTATTTTTCGACTTAAACATTCCATCTCTTGAACAGATGGAATGTTTCATTGGAGCACTCCCGATAAAAACTCTTTTGTTGCCGAAGCCACATCACTTTTTCCATCCAGCGCTTTGATATAAGCACTGCCAATAATGGCGCCGTTGGCAAATGCACAGGCCGCATCAAAGCTTTGTTTGTCTTTAATGCCAAAGCCAATCAGCACCGGGTTTTGCAGTCCCATCGATTGCAGCTTTTGAAAATAGGCATTGCTGTCTTCCAACTTTTTGTCGCTGCCCGTGGTGGATGATGAAGACACTGCATATAAGAATCCGGTGCTCATTGCATCCAGCTTTTTAATGCGCTCTTCTGAGGTTTCCGGTGTAACGAGGAAAATAAAATCCAGCCCATGCTTTTTAATAGTGGCTCCGTACATGTGTTCAAATTCAAACATCGGCAGATCGGGCAAGATGAGGCCATCCACACCTACGGTTGCCGCATCGGCGCAAAAACGTTCAAAGCCATATTGCAGCACCTGGTTGAAATAACCCATCAGCACAACCGGCACATTGATCGTTTGCCGGAAATCTTTAAGTTGTTCAAATAGTCCGGCTACCGTCATGCCGTTGGCAATGGCTTTGTTGCCACTTGCCTGGATCACCGGTCCATCGGCCAGGGGATCGCTGTAGGGAATGCCCAGTTCAATAAGATCGGCGCCATGCTGCTGCAGTGCCTGCATTACGGGCACCGTGCTTTCCAGCGTTGGATAACCCGCTGTGCAGTACACATTTAATACACCTTTCGGTTTGCGGGCAAAAAGTTGTTGAATCCTACTCATTTCTGTTTCGTTTCCGGCCGCGGCCGGATCTATTGTTGGCGGTATTTACCGCATGTTTATTGTCGTTGAAAAGCCTGCTGCGCAATGCTCGGGACGTACAAGTGAGTCACACAACAGCAGCCCAATAGTGGCACTGCAGCCGGCTCAAAAATATTATCCCGAAACCTCGCTGCCTTCTACACCCATTGCCTTCATGTAAGTGGCCAGGTCTTTATCGCCACGACCCGAAAGGCAGATGATCACGTTGTCGGAGGCACCAAATTTTAAATCGTTCAGCGCCGCCAATGCATGCGATGATTCGAGTGCCGGAATGATGCCTTCGAGCTGGGCCAACTGGAAAGCGGCCTTCAATGCATCATCGTCGGTGGCGCTTAAAAACTCGCCGCGGCCGCTATCAAACAAGTGTGCATGCATGGGCCCAATTCCCGGATAATCCAACCCGGCCGAAATGGAATGCGGCTCTACCACCTGTCCGTCGTCGGTTTGCATTACCAGGCTGCGGCTGCCATGCAACACGCCGTCTTTGCCCAGTGCCGTGGTGGCCGCGCTGAGGCCGCTGGTTACGCCATGACCCGCAGCTTCCACCGCCACAATGCGCACCGAAGGCTCGTCGAGAAAATGATAAAAAGCGCCAGCCGCGTTGGAGCCGCCACCCACACAAGCCACAACTGCAGTAGGGAGTTCGGAACCCGTTTTTTCTTTCAACTGCCAGCGCATTTCTTCCGAAATAATGCTTTGAAAACGCGCCACCATATCGGGGTAAGGATGTGGCCCCACCACCGAACCAATGATGTAATGCGTGTCGTGCGGGTTGTTGATCCAGGCGCGGATAGCCTCGTTGGTGGCGTCTTTCAGCGTTTTGGAACCGCTGGTTGCCGGCACTACGGTAGCGCCTAGCATCTTCATGCGGGCCACGTTTGGTGCCTGCCGCTCAATGTCTTTTTCGCCCATGTACACCACGCATTCCACGCCTTTCAATGCACAAACCGTTGCCGTTGCCACACCATGCTGGCCGGCGCCGGTTTCGGCAATGATGCGCTTTTTGCCCAGCCGCTCGGCCAGCAAAATTTGACCAACGGTGTTGTTTACTTTATGCGCACCGGTATGGCACAGGTCTTCGCGTTTGAGGTAAATATTGGTGCCGAAATGCGCACTGAGCCGGCTTGCCAAATACAACGGCGTTGGGCGGCCCACATAATCGCGCAGCAGCGCTGCATACTCCTTCCGGAACTGCGCATCCTGCATGATCTCGAGGTAACGGGCCTGCAGTTCTTCCACGTTGCGGTGCAACATTTCCGGGATGTAGGCGCCGCCAAATTTGCCGTAATAACCCTGCTCGGTCGGTTGTTTGTATGATGTTGTTGTCGGCATTTGTATTGCTATTGGGCACCGGTTGCGTCGCACACTTGTACGGCACCAATGCTGTTCAACTTATTTTATTGTTTGAACCACTAAGACACGAAGGAACAAAGTGGGACAAAGGATTTTATTTTTTTCAACGAAGCAATTGGCTTGTTTTTATTTTGCTTCACCATTCAGGTTGGCAGCAAACTGGCGCACCAGGTCCAAGTCTTTGATGCCGGGGCTTATTTCAAATTTGCTGTTGATGTCCACGGCAAACAGGTCTTTTGCAACCGATGTTTGGGCAAATGTTTTTAACTGATCTTCATCGCCGCTTTCAATACCGCCACTCAGGAAAAAAGGCTTTTCTATTTGTTGACCTTTCAGCACTGTCCAGTCAAACTTTTTACCCGTGCCGCCATACCCCGCTCCCATCGTATCGAACAAAAAATGATCGCACACTTCCATATAAGGCCGCACCATCCATTCCACGCTGTCGCCATCACTGAGCCGGAAGGCTTTTACCACTGAAATATAATCGGCGATCTTGGAGCAGTACTGCGGCGATTCATCGCCGTGCAACTGCACCATATGCAGCCGGCATTCATCTACCAGGTGCAGCACTTCATCAATCGGCGTGTTTACAAAAACACCCACCTTGTTGATGTTGTTCACCTTGCGGATTTGCGAGGCCGTCATTTCGCGGAAAACATAGCGGGGGCTCTTGGGGTAAAATATAAAGCCGGCAAAGGAAACCCCGATGTCTGCCAATGCATCCACCTGTTCCCTTTGTATCATGCCGCATACCTTTATTCTCATACGTCGGTGTCGTTTAATTCGGAAACAAACTTCATAAAGGCAAGCGCCGGGTCGGGGCTTTTCATAAAATTTTCACCGATCAAAAAACCGTGGTAGCCGGCCTGCCGCAGGTAGCGGATGTCGGCAACCTGGTGAATGCCGCTTTCTGAGATCTTTATTTTATCGCCCGGAATTAGTCGGCTTAAATGTACGGATGTTTCCAAGGAAACTTCAAAGGTCTTGAGGTTGCGGTTGTTTACACCAACTATGTCCACCCGGTCATTAAATTGGTCCATTTCTGCTTCAGCATGCACTTCCAGGATCACTTCCAGGCCCAAGCTGTGCGCCGTCATGGTAAACTCTTTCACCTCTTCCGGTGTAAGGATGGCCGCAATCAGCAGCACCACATCGGCGCCCATGGCTTTTGCTTCGTAGATCTGGTATTCATCTACAATAAACTCCTTGCGCAGGATGGGAATTTCGTTGATCCGTGCCTGCACCAGGTCTTCGGTGGTGCCGCCAAACGAAGGATAATCGGTGAGCACCGACAGCCCCGAAGCGCCATTGTTGGCATAGGCAGTAGTAACATCCACCACATCGGCCGTTCCGTTGATCACGCCTTTAGAAGGCGACTGCCGTTTGAATTCGGCAATGATGCCGGTGCGGCTTGCATCCAGTATGAATCGTTTCAGGGAAAGTGCCGGCCGCAAAAACAGGCGCTGTCGCTCCAACAATTCCATCGGCATTTCCGCCTTGCGCTGCGCCACTTCAATTTTCTTATAGCCTACTATTTCGTCGAGGATGTTCATGGTTGTGTGGAGGTTCGTGAGACGTGAAACGTGAATCGTGAATGATCAATGGTTTTCATTTGCGAAGCAGGTTTTGCTGTAAAAATTTTCTACTGCATTGCCACTAATTTATCGAGGCAGGCTTTTGCAGCGCCGCTTTCCAAACTGTTGACAGCGGCGGCATATGCATCTTCATAATCTGGATAGTTGCCCGTGCATTGCAGCGCCATCGCCGCGTTTGCCAGCACCACTGCGTTTTGTGCCCAGGAGCCCTTTCCGCTGATGATTGTTTTAAACAGCTTTGCTGCTTCTTCCGGTGTGTTGCCGCCGAATATATCCGAGGGCTGCACGGTGCGTTTGCCCAGTACCTGCGCTGACAATACTTGTTCGCCTTTATTGGTAATTACCTTCGTGTCGTTGGTCAGAGAAATTTCATCATAGCCATCCAAACCATGAATAATGGTAAATGGCTTGCCGCTTTGCTGCAGGAGGTAATTGTAAATGCGGGCCATTTCCAGGTTAAACACACCCACCAATTGGTATTCCGGGTTAGCGGGGTTCACCATCGGGCCGAGCATATTGAAAAAAGTACGCAGGCCAAAATTCTTGCGGATCACCGACACGGTTTTCAACGCCGGGTGAAAAATGGGTGCATGTAAAAAACAAATGTTCGCTTCATCGAGCTCGCGGTTCAGCGCATCGTTGCCGCTTTTAAAAGTGTAGCCTAACTGCTCCATCACATTCGATGCACCGCTGACAGAAGTAGCACCATAGTTCCCATGTTTAGCTACCTTTTGCCCCGCACCTGCTACAATAAAACACGCAAGTGTTGAAATGTTGAACGTGTTTTTGCCGTCGCCGCCCGTGCCCACAATGTCCATTACACGATGGCCGTTTAGGTTGACCGGCACACACATTCCAAGCAGGCCTTCGCGAAAGCCCTGCAGCTCCTCGATGGTAATGCTGCGCATCATAAACACGGTGATGAACGAAGCAATCTCCGTTTCGTTGTACACCCCCTTGCCAATGCCCAGCATGATGTCTTTGGCAGCCTGCTGCGACAGCGTTTTATATTCAAATAAATACTGTAAAATCTTTTTCATACTGTTATCCCTAACGGGGCATTAACCAGTTTTTCAATATTGTTTCACCGGCTGGCGTCAACACACTTTCCGGGTGAAATTGTACACCCTGCACATCGTATTCTTTGTGGCGCAGCGCCATAATGTATCCTTCGCCATCTACAGCTGTCACTTCCAGCACATCGGGAAAGCCGGTTTGCTCCACCACCCAGCTATGATAGCGGCCCACTTCAATCTCTTGTGGCAGACCGGCAAACAAATCGGCCTTATTGGATGTTGCCTTTTCTTCCCCCACCACCTGCACCGGTGTGGCCACGCCGTGGTAAACTGTTGATAAATTTTTCAACTTTCCACCAAATGCCTCGCCAATGGCCTGGTGGCCCAAACACACGCCTAATATCGATTTGCTGGCAGCATAACGTTTGATCAGCTCCAGCATCAGCCCGGCTTCTTCCGGTATCCCTGGGCCCGGAGAAAGAATGATCTTATCGTATTTCGCAACATCATCTAACGAAATCTGGTCGTTGCGAAATACATCCACTTTGGCGCCGGTAATCTTTTCCACCAGGTGCACCAGGTTGTAGGTAAATGAATCGTAATTATCGAAAACTAGGATGTTCATGTTACTGTTCTTGGTAGTTTGTCGTGAAACGCCAAACGTCAATGGTCAATGCTATACTTAAATCGTCAATCGAAAATCCAAAATCGCAAATTGGCAAAGTTCTCATCACCATCACCATTGCCCATTCACCATTCACGATAATGTTTCGGCCAGCTTCACCGCGGCTTTTAATGCGTTCAGTTTATTTTCCACTTCCTTCAACTCACTTTCGGGCTTGCTGGCTGCCACTACACCGGCACCGGCCTGGCTGTACAACGTATTATTCTTACTCAAAAATGTGCGGATCATAATGGCGTGGTTGCAGCTGCCGTTCAAGCCCACAAAACCAATGGCGCCGCCATAGTAACTGCGGGGTGTGGGTTCGTATGCATCAATCAATTGCATGGCCCTGTATTTAGGAGCACCACTTAATGTACCGGCGGGAAATGTCTTTGCCAGCACCGCAAACGGATTGGTACCATCAGGCACTGTGCCCACCACTTCGCTCACCAGGTGAATGACATGCGAATAGTAATGTACCTGCCGGTAATGCGCCACGTCCACATCTTTGCACACGGTACTCAGATCGTTGCGGGCCAGGTCCACAAGCATTACATGTTCGGCATTTTCTTTTGGATCTTTCAGCAGGTCTTCAGCGGCTTGCGCATCTACTGCATCGTCGCCACTGCGACGGAATGTACCCGCAATAGGATGCACTACTGCTTTACCGTTGCGGATTATTACCTGCGCCTCAGGCGACGAGCCCATTAATTTATAATCGCCATAGTCAAAAAAGAACAAGTACGGTGATGGATTAATGTTGCGCAAGGCCCGGTACACCGCTATTTCATCGCCGATAAACGATTGCTGGTAGCGGCGGCTGAGTACAATTTGAAATACATCGCCACGGTGACAACTTTGTATGCCCTTGCGCACCATTTCCATATAATCTTCATCCGTCATATTCGATGTTTCGGATGCAACTGCACGGAAGGGATACACCGGCAGATCGCGGCTGCGGATAAGCGATTCAACCAGCGGCAACTCGCTTTCTACACCGGCCACGCCATTTTCAATGAGCCATAATTCGTCTTTAAAATGGTTGATGGCAATTACATACTGATACAACCGGTACCGCGCCAATGGAATTGCAGTTTCGTTGCCGCCATCTTTTTTAAAACTAACGGTCTCGAATAACTGCACTGCATCGAAGGAACAATATCCGTACAAGCCCTGCGCAAATTGCGCCACTTTGGGATCGTTGCTGGTGCCTTCAAACCGCTGTAAGAAATTGTATAAAACGTCTTCAATTTTTTGTCCGGCCAACGCCACTTTCTGCGGCTCTGCACCGGGCAATTTGAACTCGGCCTTGTCGCTGCTTTGCACTTCGATGCCACCAATTGCATTGATGCAGATAAACGAAAAACTATTTTCGGCAACGTGGTGGTCGGTGCTTTCCAAAAGGATCGTATCCCGGAAGCGGTCGCGCAGCCGCAGGTAGATTCCCACCGGTGTGTACAGGTCGGCCAAAATTTTTTTGGCGGTGGTTTCGATCAGTATTTTTTTCATCAACCCAATATTTCCTGTGCTGGCCCAACTGTTCTTTCCGGCGCCTGCCGGCTACCTTTTGGAATCATTTTTGCGCAACACCAGTTTGCTAAATGGAATAAAAAAAGCCCCGGAAAAACCGGGGCCTGAATATCTTGATACATGCAGATAGGACAGAACAAACCCCGTTAAGAATTTGAATGCCACCACCACTGCATGTTGTTGATCTTTTTCATCGTATGCAAATATGCAATACAAGACGCATTTGAACAAATAATTTTTAGCTTCAATAAAAATCACTGCACATGAACATACAACATAAGATGTCCGGCACCCATGGCCTGTTTTATATTCCCGGAGAAGAAGGCGAACGTGCCGCAGAACTGGTGTATGCCGTTACCGACGATGGTAAAATGATCATTGAACACACCGGTGTGGATGAGGAGTTGCGCGGACAAAATGTTGGCTACGAGCTGGTACATGCCGCCGTGGAGCATGCCCGCAAATACGATTTTAAAGTGGTGCCTGTGTGCCCTTTTGCCAAAGCTATTTTTGAAAAAAAGCCGGACTTTGTGGATGTGCTGGCTTGAGGAGTTGGTGGTTGATAGTTGGTAGTTGGTAGTTGGTAGTTGGTAGTTGGTAGTTGGTAGTTGGTAGTTGGTAGTTGGTAGTTGGTAGTTGGTAGTTGGTAGTTGGTAGTTGGTAGTTGGTAGTTGGTAGTTGGTAGTTGTGAACTTTATGCGCAATTTGTTTATTGTACAAGCATGAAAATAAAATTGAAAAGGCTGCACTCAGGCAGCCTTTTCAATTTTTATGAACTTGGCAATTGCTTTTTACTATCAACTACCAACTGTCAACAATCAACTCCTCAATACGGCCTGGCTTCCTTCGACTCATTCTCCGCCTGGTTTACGGCGTCCTGCTCGTCTCTGGTGCCGATTTGATGGGCGCCGTTTCCATTGCTTCCGGCCCGTAGGCCTTCAGCTACGCGGCGACCGTAATCTTCATCGCAAGCCGTAAACATTTCGATCATTTTATCCTGGATATGTTGCGCAACAGGCTTCAACGTGTTTACCAGGTTCAGGATCAGTTCATCGCGTTCCCAATCTTCAAAGTTGCGGTAAGTTTCACCGGCTTGCTTAAAATCGTTGGTGCGATCGATGCGCTGGCGCACCAGGCGTGCATTGTATTGCGGCTCGTAATCTTTACCGCGCTTAGCCGCTTCCTGCAATCCATTCAGCGAGGAAGGCTCGTAGTTCACATGCGGATTTTGTCCTTCGGCCAAGTCTACTTTAAAGGACATTTGTCCGCCACGTTGGTTAGTAGCTACATGGCTTTTTGGTGCGTTAATCGGCAGTTGTAAATAGTTGGTACCTACGCGGTAACGCTGTGTATCGGAATATGAAAACGTTCTGCCCTGCAGCATTTTATCGTCCGAAAAATCAAGACCATCCACCAAAACACCGGTACCAAAGGCCGACAGTTCCACTTCATTATGGAAATCCGACGGGTTGCGATCGAGCACCATGCGGCCTACAGGCAGCCAGGGGAATTGGTCTTGCGGCCACAGTTTGGTATCGTCCAGCGGATCGAAATCCAGCTCCGGATGTTCGTCATCGCTCATGATCTGTACAAAAAGTTCCCACTCGGGGTAGTCGCCGTTCTTGATGGATTCGTACAGGTCTTGCGTAGCGTGGTTGAAGTTTTTGCCCTGGATCTCCTGCGCCTGTGCCGAGGTCAGGTTTTTAATGCCCTGCTTGGGTTCCCAATGGTATTTTACCAGCACGGCTTCACCGTCGGCATTTACCCATTTGTATGTGTTTACGCCGGAGCCCTGCATATGGCGGTAGCTGGCCGGGATGCCCCATGGCGAAAACAAGAAGGTGATCATGTGCATTGCCTCAGGCGTATGCGAAATAAAATCAAACTGGCGCTGCCCGTCCTGGATATTCGTGACCGGATCGGGCTTGAACGCATGGATAAAATCGGGGAACTTGATCGCGTCGCGGATAAAGAAAATCTTCAGGTTGTTGCCCACTAAATCCCAGTTGCCATCTTCGGTATAAAATTTCACCGCAAAGCCGCGTGGGTCGCGCAACGTTTCAGGTGAATGCAGACCGTGAATTACCGTCGAAAACCGTACGAATACAGGCGTTCTTTTGCCTTTTTCCTGGAAAAGCTTTGCACGGGTGTATTTCGAAACCGGATCGTTGCCAACAGTGCCATAAGCTTCAAAATAACCATGTGCCCCAGCACCGCGGGCATGCACCACACGTTCCGGCACCCGTTCGCGGTCGAAGTGCGACATTTTTTCTAAGAAATGATAGTTCTCCATGGTGGCCGGCCCACGGTTGCCTACCGTACGCAGGTTCTGGTTATCGAACACCGGGTGACCCTGGCGGGTGGTGAGTTGATTATTTCCAGACTGGCCATTATTGCCCGAATGACCATTGCCATTACCGGCAGCATTGGGCTTGTTTTGATCCTGATTCATATGGATGTGTTTAGGTGTTAAAAAGAGCGGTAGCCAAAGTTAGGCGCAACAAAGCAACAAAAGCTGCGTCAAGCGGCGTTATAGAAAAGTACAATAGCCAATAGACACCGCCTATATTTTTTTATAAATGTTTTGAAATGCTAAAAACGCTGTTCGTTTTTTCATGCTGCAAAAATGTTGCCCGAGCTCCATCACAAACAATCCTTAATAAAATAAAAACAGGCGGCTCATGTGAGCCACCTGTTTTTATTTGGGCAAATATCTTTTTTACAAAACACCTTTCGTGCTCGGCAATTGGTTGCTCGATGCATCTCGGCGAACTGCCATTTTAATGGCTTTTGCAAATGCCTTAAAAATGGCCTCGATTTTATGATGTTCATTATCGCCGCGGCACTCGATGTTGAGGTTGCAACGGGCCGCATCGGAAAACGATTTAAAGAAATGGAAGAACATTTCGGTGGGCACATCTCCTACCCTTTCGCGGCAAAAAGTTGCGTTCCAAACAATCCAATTGCGGCCACCAAAATCAATCAGCACCTTTGCTTCGGCTTCATCCATGGGCAATGCAAAACCGTAGCGTTCGATGCCGCGTTTATTGCCCAATGCCTGCGCAAAAGCTTCACCCAAAGTAATGCCGGTGTCTTCGATGGTGTGGTGTTCGTCAATGTGCAGGTCGCCTTTGGCAATCACTTCCAAATCAATCATGCCGTGCCGGGCAATCTGGTCGAGCATGTGATCAAAAAAATGCAGGCCTGTTTTGATATTGGCCTTGCCAGTGCCATCTAAATTCAGCCGGACCGAAATGCCGGTTTCGCTGGTGTTGCGGGAATGTTCCACCACTCGTTCGCCCAATTTTAAAAACTCGTAGATGGCTTTCCAGTCGGTTGTTTCCAATGCCACCACTTCAGACAGTGCAGCTTGTTCATCGCTCACTTCTGCAGCACCCAGCGCCGGGTTGTTGTTGAGCCAAATGGCTTTGCAACCCAAGTTTTTAGCCAACTGCACATCGGTAATGCGGTCGCCAATTACAAAGGACCCGGGAATGTCGTAAGCATCGTTGTCGAGATAGTGCAGCATCATACCGGTGCCGGGTTTGCGTGTGGGCAAATTTTCGTGGGGAAAGCTGCGGTCGATCAGCACTGCGGAAAAATGCACGCCTTCGCTGGCAAACGAGTCCATTACATGCTGGTGCAGCGGATGAAAGTCTGCTTCGGGAAATGAATCCGTTCCTAAACCGTCCTGGTTGCTTACCATCACCAACTCAAAATCCAACTCGGTAGCGATCTTGGCCATGTAGGTAAATGCCATGGGGTAAAACTTTAATTTTTCCCATGCATCGATCTGGTAAGTGGGCGGAGCTTCCTGTATCAATGTGCCATCGCGGTCGATGAATAAAACTTTTTTTGCCATGCTGTATTGTATTTCCGGATCATCAACCGGATCTGTTTTTATGATTTCTTCTTTGCCCGTTCCGCTTTTACCTCCGCGGCGCTAATGGCGCCTGCGTTGTTGCCAAACGAATGGCGCACATACGTAAGCACATCGGCTATCTGCGCATCGGTAAGGTACGTGTTTGCCGGCATGCTGTTGGCCCATCGGTCGCCATCGATAACTACCTGACCTTGCGAGCCATGCAGCACCAAGTTGATCAGGCGCGGCTTTGCGCCAACTACCCATTCGTTGGGCGTCAATGGTGGATTGAGGTGCGGCACACCCGATCCATCTTCCTGGTGGCAGGGCAAACAATTGGTAGTGTAAATAGTTTTGCCCCGCTCCAGCACCACTGCCGAAGGGGTCATAGTTTTTGCAGCCGGCTTTTTCGTTTGCGCGGCAGCGCTTATGCAGGTACCAATCAATAAAAGGGTACAAACAAATGTTTTCATCATGCAGGTTTGTAACTGATTTTCCAGATGGTGCCTTTGGCGTCGTCGGTAACATACAGCGCACCATCGGGGCCCTGTGCCAAACCGCAAGGGCGGTACTGCGCCCTGCCTGGTGCTGTAATGGTTTCGGTACCTGCAAAGCCATCGGCAAAAATTTCCCAAGGGCCGGAAGGCTTGCCATTAGCAAACGGCACAAATGCTACGAAATAACCTTTTTGCGGTAGCGGCGTTCTATTCCATGAACCATGAAAAGCAATAAAGGCACCGTTGCGGTATTTTTCGGGAAATTGGTTGCCGGTGTAAAACAGCAACCCATTGGGCGCCATATGAGCGGGGAACGCCTGAACCGGCGCTTCTACGCCTGCACAACGCTCCGCTTTTTTGCCGTCGCCGCCGTATTCAGGCGCCAACACTTTTTGCTGGCGTACTCCATCGTAGTAGCAATAAGGCCAGCCAAAATCGGCACCCTCTTTTATCACCTCAAACATTTCCTCTGCAGGCAATTCGGCACTTTGCAGCGAGTCGTACAAGTTGGGAAAAAGATAAGCCAGTTGATCGCGGCCGTGCTGCATTACGAACAGCGAGTTGGTTTGCGTGTTCCAGTCGAGCCCCACCACGTTGCGCAGGCCGGTAACATAACGGCTGCCCTGCGCATAGGTTTGACCCTTGCCATCTGCCTTAAATTGCCAGATGCCGCCAGCCGTTTCTAAAATGGGGCATGGATCCTGTCCCGGCGAACCCTTCGTGCGGTCCTGCACCTGGCAGGCATTGGACGGCGCACCCACATTTACATACAGGTTGCCGGCATTGTCCAGCGCAATAGATTTTGAATTGTGCTGGCCGCGGTCCACCAAACCGGTTACTACCAGTTCGGGTTTATCTATGTCTTCAATTTCGTTGCGGCCGGTGAGTTTGTATCGGTACACTTCGCTATTCGACGACGCATACAGGTAGCCATTTTTGATGGCGATGCCGGTACCCGGGTATTCGCCAAACGAAGTGATCTTATCAGCCTTGCCATCGCCGTTGGTATCACGCAACCCAACAATGCCTTTGCCTTCACTAAGCTTGCCCAGTTTTACATAAATATCACCACTGGGGTGCACCGCTATATGCCTTGCCTGGCCCAGGTTTTCGGCTACAAAAGTGCTGGTAAAACCGGTAGGCAAAATAATAGCAGAGGGCGCCACCCGGGTGGTGTCCGCGGCATGTAATGCTGCAGCGACAAGCAGCAGGTGTGCAAGCAACAACAAGACCTTTGGTTTCATATGTTGTACTTTTTTAGGCAAATGATCAAACCGTGGCCGCTGCAATTTGCTGCAGTTGCTGCAGCAACTCCTTATTTTCCCGCTCGGTGCCCACAGTTATACGCAAACAACCTTCGCACAAAATCACGTTGCTGCGGTTGCGAACGATGATGCCTTGGGCCACCAGGAAATCGTACACCGCATTGGCGTCGGCCACTTTTGCCAAAATAAAATTAGCATCGGTTGGGTAAACCTCCTGCACTATTGGCAACTGTTTCAGTCCACTGGCCAGTACTTCCCGTTCCTTTACCAATTCGGTAATCATGGCGTTCACACCTTCCAGGTTATCCAGTGCTTTGGAAGCCAGTTCCTGCGTGGCCTGGTTGATGTTGTAAGGCGGCTTGATCTTGTTTAATATGTTGATGATCTCGGCAGATGCGATGGTCATGCCGAGGCGCAAAGCAGCCAGGCCCCAGGCTTTAGAAAAGGTTTGCAAAATCACCAGGTTCGGGTAATCGGCCAGGTCGGCAATAAACGAACGCTGCCGGCTGAAATTGATATAAGCTTCATCCACCACTACCAATCCGTCAAAATTATTCAGCACCAGTTCGATGTCCTCGCGGTGCAGGCTGTTACCGGTCGGGTTGTTGGGCGAGCACAAAAAAATGATTTTGGTGCGGGCATCCACTTCTTCGGCCAGCGCATCGAGGTTCAGTTGAAAATTGGGCAGCAGCGGAATGCATTTTACCGGCACATTGTTGATGTGTGCATAAACTTCATACATGCCATATGTTGGCGGCACAATCACAATGTTGTCCTGCGCCGGTTCGCAAAAGGCGCGGATCAGCAAATCAATGCATTCGTCGGAGCCGTTGCCCAGCAAAATATTTTCCGGCTTCGTGGCTTTGATCTTCGCGATTTTTTCTTTGAGGGTCCATTGCAGCGGATCGGGGTAACGGTTGTACCATTTCGTCAACGGCGAACCAAGGCTGTTTTCGTTTGCATCCAAAAAAATGCGGGCTTCGCCTTTAAACTCGTCGCGGGCCGATGAGTAAGGTTTCAGGTTTTTTATATTTTCCCGAACGATATTGTTGATTTCAAAATTCATTGGTTCCAATTATTTGCAGGGCTAAAAAATTGAGGCTGTTTCAAGACAAACAATGTTTATTCGTTATGATGCAATCGAATGCGAACTGCTTCGGCGTGTGCATCCAGCCCTTCCGCTTCAGCCATCGCAATGACGGTAGCACCAATTCCTTCCAGCCCTTCCCGCGTTAATTTTTGATAGGTAATTTTTTTGACAAACGAATCAACACTCACACCACTGTAGGCACGGGCGTAGCCATTGGTGGGCAATGTATGGTTGGTGCCCGATGCATAATCACCGGCACTTTCCGGCGAATAACTACCAATGAACACCGAGCCGGCGTTGGTGATTTGTTCAGCAATTGTTTCGGCGTGGTAGCAGTTTAAAATAAGGTGTTCGCAAGCATATGCATTCACCAATTCTATAGCTTCAAACGTATCACCCACTACAATTGCTTTGCTATTGGAAAGTGCTTTTGCAGCAATATCCTTGCGTTGCAGTTGCTGCAATTGAGCTTCCAACGCTTCAGCCACTTTATATACCAACACTTCGGAAATGGAAACCAGCAATACCTGGCTATCGGGGCCATGCTCTGCCTGCGACAAAAGATCGGCAGCAATAAAAGCCGGGTTGGCCGAGTCGTCGGCTAGCACGCAAACTTCGCTGGGACCGGCCGGCATATCAATGGCTACACCGTCCATTTGCGCTAATTGTTTGGCGGCTGTCACATATTGGTTGCCGGGGCCAAATATTTTATAAACCGCAGGCACTGTTTCGGTGCCGTAAGCCATGGCAGCAATGGCTTGTGCACCGCCCACTTTAAACACCCGTGCTACACCCGTTAGGGATGCGGCAAACAAAATGGCGGGATGTACGGCACCGTCTTTACCGCTGGGTGTGCACAATATAACTTCCTTGCAGCCCGCCAGATTTGCGGGAATGGCTAGCATCAGCACCGTTGAAAACAGTGGCGCAGTGCCGCCCGGAACATACAGACCCACTTTATCGATGCCCACCGATTTGCGCCAGCATTCAATGCCCGGCATGGTGGTAATCATTTGCTTGTCGGAAATCTGGGCAGAATGAAACGCTTCGATATTGGCTGCAGCCTGTTTGATGGCTTCTTTCAATTCATCCGATAGCATTTCAGCAGCGGCTTCTATTTCTTCAACGCTTACTTCGAGGGCACTTAATTGCACACCATCAAACTGTTGCGCATAGGCCACCAACGCAGCATCGCCACCGCTTTTTACACCGTGCAAAATTTGCTGCACCGACTGCAGCACGGCGCTGTTGTCAACATAAGGGCGCTGCAGCAATTGCGGCCAGTCGCTTTTTTCCGGATGCAGCAAAATTTCCATGTCCTTCTATTTTATCACCAGGAAAAATTCCCGATCAGTTCAATGTTTTAATGCTTTGTATTCAAAACAAATAACCCGGTTACATGATCATTTTTTCGATGGGCACAACCAGTATGCCTTCGGCACCGGCTGCTTTCAGTTGTTCGATCTTTGTCCAAAAAGCGTCCTCTTCAATCACGCTGTGCACCGAGCTCCAGCCCGATTCGGCGAGCGGTAACACTGTAGGACTGCGCATACCCGGAAGCAGGCTGATGACGGTTTTCAGTGCATCATTCGGTGCATTGAGCAACACGTATTTGTAGCGCTTGGCTTTGCGCACTGAACGGATGCGGAACACCAACTGGTCGAGCAGCTTTTGCTGATCGGGTTGTAATTCCTTTGTTTTAATGAGCACTGCCTGGCTTTGCAAAATGGGTTGCACCTCCTTCAGGCCATTCATGAACAGCGTAGAACCGCTGCTCACCAGATCGCACACCGCATCGGCCAAACCAATGCCAGGAGCCAGTTCCACCGAACCACTGATCTCGTGGATCTCCGCATTCACGCCATTTTCTGTTAAAAATTTTTGCGTGAGGAACGGGTAGCTGGTGGCGATTTTTTTCCCATCCAAATACGCGGGTCCGCTGTAGTCTTCATTTTTGCCAATGGCAATAGAAAGGCGGCATTTACCAAAACCAACCCGCTCCGCGATGTCCACGCTCCTGTTCTTTTCGTACAAAACATTTTCACCCACAAAACCAATATGCGCTACACCATCTTCCACATATTGCGGGATATCATCGTCGCGCAAAAAATACACTTCGGCGGCAAAATTTTCGGCATTGCTTTTTAGCTGGTTGTGCCCGTTCTTCACGCCCAGGCCGCAATCATTGAGCAGCTTTAGCGAATCATCGTGCAGTCGTCCGGATTTTTGAATGGCTATTTTCAGGCTCATAAAATACAATTAAAAAAGGCTTACCCAACGGATAAGCCTTCAGAGATTTATGTGTTGTACACAAAGCACCAGCGGCTTACCCTTGCAGGCAAGTATGAGCATGGTGATGGATATGTACGAGATTGATCATTTGTGGCGCAAAAATAAGTGCCGCTTTTAAACTGGCAAATTTTTATTGGTCCTTTTTCGCGGGGCCAACCAAAACATATTTGAATCCGTCTTAACTTTTGTAACGCCAATTTTGCACCAAACAGTAGGCCATGCGTAAAATCATTTTCTTGCTTTTCATTACGATTGCAGCAAGTGGCCTGCAGGCGCAGCAAATCCAAACGATTACGTTTAACCTGTACACTGACAGCCTGAAAAAAGGTTTTTACAATTACATTTCGGTAGATGGGCAAGCGGCCGATGGCAGCTGGCTTCCACTCGATTCGACACACCTGATTTTTTCGGCGAATACGGGGCACTTTAAGGGCAATGATTTGTTTATCGACTCTGCATATAAAGCCGATTCGGTCCGGGTAAAAGTAATGTTGCGTAGCAACCCATTGTTGTGGAAAGAAACCGTGATTTTTATCCGCAAACGCGGTTTTGACGAGCCGCTGAAAACAGAAGAAGAGCTCTTGAACCAGCCCATTCGAAAACCGAAAAAAGGGCGAAAATTTTTATTTTAAACAACGTTCCAGAATTGTGGTGCAATAAAAAAAGGTGCTGTGCAGCACCTTTAATATTTTGAGTAAAACTGTAGTCAATAAAAAATGGCAGGCTACTCACATCGCACCGCTACAACCGCCTACCCTTGCTACCTTCCGGTCCTGGGGGAGTTCAGCAGGAGCTGGTCGTATGAGACCTGCCGGTGCAAATATAGGCAGCTATGTTCAAAAAATCTACCCACCGCTATTTTTAATTTTTCGTTGTGCTGCGGGAGCAGCTTTACAATGATGCGTTGACATCTATATGTATAACGCCATTATAAAAACTGCAACATTATAATCCACCTCGTTGCAAGATCGAGTTTACTGTTGCGGTTCCAATCAATTCATCTGCCCTTGCACCAAATGGCCGGAAATACACTAAAATGGTGTACGTGTTTTCAGCGTTCCAGAAGTTGCCTTCTGTTTGTGCAAACTCAGGAAACGAACCGCGATTAGCCGGTTGTGTAAAATAGGCGTAGCTGTAATAACCTTGTTTTAACTGCAACAGTTTTTCATAGGCACCACGGTCTGCATTGAACTGCATCAGTGCCGATGTGTCCGCCGCCCAATTGGTCATTTCACCAAACAAGTACAAATCCAATCCCTGCAGCGGCTTGTTTTCCGGAGGGAAATAAGTGAACCGCACTGTAGCATATTCGCTTTGCCAAAATGGATTATTATTTTCCAAAACCTCAAACGTGTAAGCCCCGTTGATGTCGCGGTAATAATTATAAGGCAGGCCAGCACGGCTGGCGTCTGGTTTTACCGAAACCAATAGATTTTGGCCTTGCGTAATAATGTCCTGCACACGGTCGCTTTGCAGGCGCAGGCTGCGTAGGTCTACCCACCTGAACTCCCGCAGCGCGGGGAATGCAGTGGTCGCTTCATCGGTGTATTCGTAAAAATTACCGCGGAAAACCGTGGGCCGGTCCAGAATCCGCGAGGTCGTCCAGTTGTTGTTTTGCAGGATCACCACTTTCAAATCTGAAGGGCTCATTATCTGCAGGCGCTGGTCAGTGTTCAACGCAATCTGCAGCTTTTGTCCTGTACGAAACAGGCTGCTGTTAAAAGGTTGCTGCACTTGCGCAGCAACACTGGCTTTGGTATCGGCCACCACAAACCGGCGGGTAAAAACTGTTTTAGACGTATCGCCGTTCAAAAACACTTTCAACAGATAATTGCCGGACCGTGTTGGTGCCGAACTGCGGTCGGGCAATTGCGCCTGGTAATGCGTATAGCGTGTAGTGGTGAGGGAAGAACTGCGGTAATTGGTGATGCGTACATTTTGAAAGCCCCGCACATAATCGAATGTTGTGAGCATCGAAGGCGTCCAGTCGGCGTTGCATAACTGGAACCCATAATAGTAATTTTTAAAATCACCATCAAGGTCATCAAAATGCAGCTCAAGCACATCTGCGGAGTTGAGGCGAATGAGCGGGAATGAAGTCTGGTCGCCGGAACGAAATAATTTTACACTGTGCACTTTTTGCGCACCCAAAGCAGCGCCAAAAAGCACCGCCCACAACAACAGGATCGTACGGTATCGGTTCATATCAACAATGAAAATAAGTTTTTTATCCCGCCGGCGTTATTTTTGAGCCGGCTCGAACCAGTAGGACGAACAAAAATGGCTTTTAGTTGATGCCCGCCCGTATTTAAATTTAAGTTTTGAACTTATCCTCATTCATTGCAAAACGCATTGCCTTTAACCGGCAACAATCTTTTTCCCGGTTCATCATCCGGCTGTCTATTGCAGCCACGGTGATCAGCGTGGCCGTAATGATCATTACGCTTTCGTTTGTCAACGGCTTCCAGGAAACGGTGAGCCAGAAGGTGTTTTCTTTCTCGGGGCATGTGCGGGTGCAGGCCAGGCAGCCGATGAAAGCCAATATTGCGGAAGACATTCCCATTGAAGCGTCCGATGCGGTGGCGCAATCCATTCGCGAACTGCCACAAGTAACAGCGGTCAATCCTTTTGCTACTAAATACGCCATTTTAAAAACTATCTCCGAAATGGAAGGCGTATTGCTCAAGGGTTTTGGATCGCAGCCATCGTTTAAACACTTGGAGCAATTTCTTTTGCCCGGCGGCCGCATGCCGCAAATCAACGACAGCTCGTATAGCCGCGAAATAGTGTTATCGGAATACACAGCGAGACAACTGCAATTAAAACTAAACGACCGCATCTTTATTTATTTCGTACGCCCCGATGGCAGCATGCGCCCCGACCGGTTGCAAGTGGTGGGCATTTATAAAACCAGCATTGAAGAATACGATAAAACCTTTGCGCTGGGCGACCTGAAACTTATACAACGCCTGAATGGCTGGGAGCCGTACGAAATTGGTGGTTATGAAATATTCTTGACCGACTACAACCAGATGGATGCGGTAAGCAATGAAATTTATGCAAGCGATTTGTTTCCGCAGCTTTGGGAAACCCGCACCGTGCAGGAGATTCTGCCGTACATCTTTGACTGGCTGCATATTCAAAACACCAACCAGTTTATCCTCATCACCATCATGATCATCATTGCGCTGATCAACCTCATTACCTGCCTCATTATACTGGTATTGGAGCGGTTGCGCATGGTAGGCATTTTGAAAGCGTTGGGCGCCTCCAATTGGGCCGTGCAAAAAATATTTTTATACCATGCAGCCTACATTACGTTGACGGGTATTGTATTGGGAACCGTGCTGGCGCTAGGCCTGCTGTGGCTGCAAATGGAAACTGGCTTTGTGCGCCTCAAAGAAGAAGCGTATTACATGCAAACCGCGGTGGTGGTTATCAAATGGGAGCAGGTTGCTGCTGTAGGCATTTGCACGCTGCTTGTTTCGGTGCTGGTGTTGCTCATCCCCTCTTTCCTGATCCGCAGCATACAACCGGTGAAGGCAATTCGTTTCCGGTAATTATTTATTAAAACGCAGCTGTTGTTCTGCACCCACCAGGTGCGATAAAATGATGCCGGTGGCAACGGCTGCGTTGAGCGATTCGGCGCCGCCAATGCGTGGGATGGTGATCTTTTCCATGGCCCGCTCCAACAATTCGCGGCGTAAACCTTTGCTTTCATTTCCTATCATGATGATGCCCGGCGGCAAACAGCCTGCTTCATAAAGCGAAATACCTTCAAGCGCTGCGGCATAAACCGGTGCTTGCTGCTGCACCAGCCAGCTATCGTCCCGGTCGTACCAAATGTTTACCCTTGCCAGCGAAGCCATGGTACTTTGCACCACTTTAGGATTATACATATCCCCAGTACCGGGGCTGCACACCACATGCGGCACGTCAAACCAGTCGGCCAGCCGGATGATGGTGCCGAGATTGCCGGGGTCCTGGATGGTATCCAGATAAATACACCATTGGTCGGTGCTGGCGGGCTGCACGCCTGTAAACATTTTTAAAACAGCCAGCACTTTGTTGGGTGTTTGCAGGTGCGATATCCGCTGCAGCAGCGATTCGTCAACTATTTCCACTTGCAATGATGACAAGCTTTCTGCATGTTCCGCAGCCCAATCTTTTACCGCGTAAATGCGGTGCACCTGCCCCGGCGCTGCAGCCAACAATTCCGCCACAATCTTCGGACCTTCGGCCACGAAAAGGCCGGCTGCATCCCTGCTTTTTTTGTCGCGTAAACTTTGAATATCTTTAATCCCTTTATTATTCAGCATAGTCGGGCTTTAATCTTTATGTTGTACACCCTGGCAAAACCTTCTCAGCTTTCACTGCTCCTCGTTACCTTATGGATGCTACTGCTGGCTTCGTGCACCACGCTGCGCAATTATCCCTCCGGCCAACCCTTTGTTTACCAAACCAACGTAAAGTTGGAGGGCAAATTTAGCAAGGAAGAGCAAAAACAGCTGGAAGGTTTGCTGCAACAGCAATTGCACGATTCGATACAGGTAAGATCGGTGGCAAAATTAATTGGCTGGAAGAACGGTCCCCGGCTATTTTATAAAGAGATTGTAAACCCGCCGGTGTATGACAGTTTGAATGCCTCGAAGTCGGTTGCATTTATGGAAGCGCTGCTCAATGCGCAAGGGTATTTCCGCGACACGATCACCTACGATACAACCTTGGTGGTAAAAGAAGACCAGCTGCGGACCACCGTAAATTTCAACGTGGTGCCGGGTAAATTGGTGACCATCGATTCGGTGGTGTACAACCTTGAAGACGACACGTTGAAAAGCATCACGGATAAAAATATGGCCGCCACCTTGCTGAAAAAAGGAGTGCCGTTTTCTAAAAATTTGATCTCGCAGGAGTTTGACCGCCTGGTGAATGTATATCGCAACAATGGTTACCTGCAGTTCTCTTTTGACGACCTGATCGCGGTTTTTGACACCGTGGGCATCGACCTGCTGCGGCCCACTTTTGACCCTATTGAACAGGCAAGACAGTTGCAGGAATTGCAGCGCCGCCGCGAAAATCCATCAGCTACGGTGGAGGTGCGGCTGAGGGTAAGCGAAGATTCGAACCGGCTGGTGCGGTACAAGGTGGGCGACATCACTGTTTACCCCGACCTATCTGCCGATACGGCCAATTATATTCCCCGCACGGAAACGCTTCGGGGCTTGCAGGTAGTAAGTTACCGCGACCTGTTTAAACCCCGCATCATTGTCGAAAACATCATGGTGAAACGTGGCGACTTATATAGCCACGAGCAATACCTGCGAGCATTGCTTCGGCTCAATGGCATTGGCTCCTGGCGGCTGGTAAGTATTGACCCAGTGCCACGAAAAGGGATCGACACGGTGGATTATGTGGTTAAAATGTTTCCTGCGGCCCGATACAAAGGCACCATCAATATCGAAGGCAGCCAGAACAGGGGCAACCCATATGTAGGTGCAATCGGTTTTGGTATCAACGCCAGCCTCAACAACCGCAACTTTGCCCGGGCCGCTAACCAGGCCACGTCGACAGTGCGCTATGGCATTGAATTGGGCAACAAAGGACAAATTCAAACGCAGATCGTATCGCTTAATAATTCCATTCTTTTCCCGCGGCTTATTCCGCGCAATAACTGGATTCCGCTTGCCTGGCGTGAAAATGCCCGCACGGTGTTGAATTTCAACATCAACAATACCGACCGGTTCCGCTGGTTTAACCTAACTTCTTTCAACCTGAACTGGGGTTACTCTTTTAGCCGCGACAACAAACTGTTTACGTTTACTTTTCCCAACATCGAATACTCATTTATCACCCGCAGGGAAGAGTTGAATGCACGGATTGCAAAATATCCATCCTACCGGTACATTTTCAATGCAGGTCTTGTTTCCTCTACTATATTGGGCTACACGGTAACAGGAGGCACCAAAAAAGTTTCAAACCAAAAACGGTTGAACCTCGAAGCATCGGGACTGACTTCCGGCCTGATCCGCAACCCATTTTTAGATAGTAATCTTTATCGTTTTGTAAAACTCGACGCGGAGTTCAGGCAAGTGCACCAAATGGGTAAATCGGCATTTGCGTGGCGGGTGTTTGGTGGCGCCGGCATTGGCATGCCGCGTTTTGAAAGGGACCGGATCAACCAATACCTGCCGTTTTTCAAACAATATTTTGGCGGAGGCCCCAACAGTATGCGGGCATGGGGCCTGCGCAAATTGGGACCGGGTTCAAACAGCCGTTCTACTGCTGATACGATTGCCCCGGAACGATTTGGCGATATGCAGCTGGAGGCCAATGCTGAATACCGTTTTCCTCTGTTTAATATGGGCGGTGTGCAAATCAACAGTGCATTTTTTACCGACATCGGCAACATCTGGTTTTTGCGCAAAAACGCAGACTTTGAAGATGGCGAGTTCCGTGCCGACCGCTTTTTACAGGACATTGGCATCGGCACCGGCACCGGCCTTCGGGTAGACTTTGGATTTTTCCTGGTGCGCCTCGACTATGCATATAAAGTCAAAGACCCAGCTAAACGGGGAAAGGACCAATGGTTTAACCGATGGCGGCTCGACAATGGGATGCTGCAACTTGGCATCAACTATCCGTTCTAAAAAACATCAGGAAGGCTGCTGCGCGGCCCTTTCCGCAGGGATCGAAACTTCCAGTTCTTCGATGGTTTGTGCATCGGCTACATGAAAGTTGCCAATGCGGGTACGGCACAAAGCACTGAGGTAACCGCCTACCCCGAGATGCGCACCAAAATCATTTGCCAAACTGCGTATGTACGTGCCCGTGGTACACACCACGCGGAAATGCACTTGTGGCAAATCGATTCCTGTTAGTTCAAATTCCTTAATAGTAACGGGCCGTGGCTCCAGCTTTACCTCCTGCCCTTTTCGGGCCATTTCGTACACCCTTTTGCCTCCTTGTTTAATGGCAGAATGAATGGGTGGGGTTTGTAAAATATCGCCTGTAAATACTTTGGTGGCTTCGTAGAGTTGTTGCCCGGTTAAATGCGCAATGTCTTTGAAATCGGTGGGCTCGCTTTCCAGGTCGTAGGTAGGTGTGATGGCACCCAACGTAATGGTACCGGTATATTCTTTCTCCTGCGCCATGTACTCGTTGATCTTCTTGGTAAACTTCCCGGTGCACACAATCAGCAAGCCGGTGGCCAGCGGGTCGAGGGTTCCGGCGTGCCCTACTTTCTTCGTTTTAGAGAGGTAGCGAATCTTGCTCACCACGTTAAAAGAAGTCCAGGTCAGCGGCTTGTTTACCAATAAAACTTTACCCTGCGCAAATACATTGTCCACGGCGTTCATCCCCGCAAAGGAAGGGAAGAATTTCGAACAGACGAACAAGGAATGTCGAACAGAGAAAGTTTGGGAAGAATGTCGAACAGACGAACAAGGAGAAGATGAACGATAAATTATTGATTATGGATTATTAATTATTGAGATACCTGCGTAATTCATAACTGATCATTCATATTTTACCTTCATCATTCCTCTGTTCCTTGTTCGTCTGTTCGACATTCTATTAGTATGCTCTGGCAAAAAGCACCCGCTCTTTTGAGGGTTTGCCGGTGAGGATACAGGCTCCTTCTTCCTGCTGGTTGTTGAGCGGAATGCAGCGAATGGTGGCTTTTGTTTGCTCCTTGATGGCCGCTTCCGTTTCTTCGGTGCCGTCCCAATGGGCTGCAATAAAGCCACCTTTTTCGTCGAGCAGGCGTACAAAATCATCCCAGTTATCGGCAGGCGTAATGTGCTCTTGCTGGTAGCTTTTCGCCCGCTCAAACATGTTTTGCTGGATTGCATCGAGCAGGGCCTGTACATGCGCCACTACCCCATCGATGACGATGGTTTCTTTTTCTTTTGTATCGCGGCGGGCTACTTCAATGAGGCCGGCCTCCAGGTCGCGAACGCCCAATGCCAGGCGCACCGGCACACCTTTCAATTCATATTCGGCAAACTTCCAGCCGGGCCGGTTGTTGTCGTTATCGTCGTATTTAACCGAAATGCCCAGCGCTTTCAGCTCTTTTACAATCTGCCCTACTTTTTCGTCGATGCGGGCTTTTTGCTCATCGCCCTTGTAAATGGGCACAATCACAACCTGCAGCGGCGCAATTTTTGGCGGCAGCACCAGGCCTTCGTCATCGCTGTGCGCCATTACCAGCGCACCAATGAGGCGGGTGCTTACACCCCAACTGGTAGCCCAAACATATTCCTGCTTGTTTTCCTTGCTCAGGAATTTTACATCAAATGCCTTGGCAAAATTTTGCCCCAGGAAATGCGACGTACCGGCCTGCAATGCTTTGCCATCCTGCATCAGCGCTTCAATGCAATAAGTATCTTCTGCACCGGCAAAACGTTCGGATGCAGTTTTTACACCACGCACCACGGGCACTGCCATAAACTCCTCCACGAAAGTGGCGTACACATCCAGCATTTTGCGTGTTTCTTCCACCGCCTCTTCAGCAGTTGCATGGGCGGTATGCCCTTCCTGCCACAAAAATTCGGCGGTGCGCAAAAACAGCCGGGTACGCATTTCCCAACGCACCACGTTGGCCCACTGGTTTACGAGGATGGGCAGGTCGCGGTAGCTTTGGATCCAGTCTTTATATGTGTTCCAAATAATGGCTTCCGATGTGGGCCGCACCACCAGTTCTTCTTCCAGTTTAGCTTCGGGGTCAACCATTAACTTGCCTTTGTTCTGGGGATCGCTTTTGAGGCGGTAATGCGTTACCACGGCGCATTCTTTTGCAAAGCCTTCGGCGTTTTTTTCTTCTGCCTCAAACAGGCTTTTGGGTACAAACAAGGGGAAATAAGCATTCTGGTGGCCGGTTTCCTTGAACATGCGGTCCAGCTCGTCGCGCATATTTTCCCAAAGGGCAAAGCCATACGGCTTAATGACCATACAGCCCCGAACGGCCGAATAATCGGCAAGGCCGCCTTTTAAAACCAGGTCGTTGTACCACTGTGAATAATCCTGCGAACGGGAGGTAATTGCTTTACTCATAACTTTGTAGTTGCATCCACATCTTTAATATTAGGTTAACAGCAAAAGGCTGTAATTTAACGTAGTAAACAGGTGCTCAGGATGCGGCAGCAAAAGTAGCATCTTAACTCATTAAAACATCTGCCATGAAATCAGTATTACCCTTAATAGCATTGGCGGTTTTTGCCAGCAGTTGTTCCACAGCGTACAAAAGCGGGCAAACACCTGACGACGTGTACTTTTCGCCGGAGCCGAAGCCATATGTAAGCGCTGCCCGCAGCGACAATGATTATGTGCAGATGGACCGTGAGAATAGTCGCCAGTACCGCAATAACAACAACCGCCGCCAGCAGCAATATTCCGATCCGGAGGCTTACTATGATGACCGTTACCTGCGGATGAAGGTGCGCAACCGCCGTATGTGGTCGGGGCTGGACTACTACTATGCCGATCCGTTTGCATACCGCTATATGGATCCGTTCTTTGGTGGCATCGGCGCATATGGAGCCTACAGCTACTGGAACCCGTACATGGCCTGGGGTTATCACTACAACCCTTATTACAGCCCATACAACCACGTAATTATTTCGAACCCGAAAAGCCCGGTGTACAGCAGGCCACGTACAGCCAACCTGAATGTATTTAACCGGCCAAACGCCCCGGTGTATAGTTCGCCGCGCCAATCGAACGGTAAGTTTTATGGCAACAACGGCAACAGCAACAACCGCAGCTACAGCCAGCCACGCGATTTTGGCAACGATATCCGCAACACGTTTGGCAATAACAGGAGCAGCAGCCCTACGCCTACTTACTCCGCGCCTAGCAGGTCTACCATGAGCAGCGGCAGCAGCTCGTCGGGCAGCTCCTCAAGCGGCAGCAGCGGTGGCGGCAGCGCACCGGTTCGCAAGTTCTAAAAGGTCTTTACAAAATAGCCTGGTGAAGCGTGCATGAATCCATCATGCGGCACCGGGCTTTTTTGTACCTGATGGCGAAAGGATGATTGGCTATTGAACATCGGAACTTTCAATTATTTACGATTTTGGATTGACGATTTACGATCGGAAGCAGCCTTTCACGATTCACCGTTGACCATTGACCATACACGATTGACCCAAAGATTATTTCTATAGCAACAGAACCCTTAATACAGATGAATAAAAGATGGGCATTTTTTGCGGCCGGATATCTTATTTGCCAGGCTGCAGCGGCACAAGAACCTTCGGATGCACTCCGGTTTTCGTACACGGTGCCGGGAGGCACGGCCAGAGCTAAAGCCATTGGCGGCGCCATGGGCTCGCTGGGCGGCGACATTACGGCAACATTTGTAAACCCCGCTGGCCTGGGCTTTTACCGCACCGGCGATTTTGTATTCAGCCCGCAGCTGCGCTTTGGCAGTACAAAGGCGGCCTATTTTGGCCGCACCGAACAGGAAAAACAAAACAAATTTAACTGGGGCACCACAGGCTTTGTGTTTGGCGGCGGCTCCAACTCGGGCAATATGCGCGGCGCGGCGATGTCGCTGGCATACAACCGCACCGCCGATTTCAACAACAATGTTTTTTACCAGGGTGCCAACAACCGCAGTTCGTTTGCGCAAAAATATTTGGAGGAAGTAAACGGACGTAATGCCAACAGCGTAGCTGCCGACTATCCGTTTGGCGCGTCGCTGGCGTTGAACACCTATTACATCGATACGTTCAATACCATTTCGCAATTCAAAACCTTGGCTCCGGCCGGAAATTTATTGCAGCGGCAATCGCTCAATGAAACAGGCGGTATCGATGAGTTTGCATTGGGCGGCGCTGTAAATATGGATAACAAGGTAATGATCGGTGCCAGCATCGGCATACCGGTGTTGCGCTACCAGCGGGTTGCGCAGTTTGGTGAGGCAGATGCTACGGACAACCCAAATAACAATTTTAATGCAATGGTGCTCAACGAAGACCTGAAGACCACAGGCGTCGGCATCAATGCAAAGATCGGTGTCATCTTCAAGCCGCAGGAAGCATGGCGTGTGGGCATTGCTTTTCATTCGCCCACGCTGTATAATTTAACCGACAACTACTATGTTTCCATGCAAACCGATACCGAAGGTTTCCATGGAGAACAGCGGCAAAATTCAGAGGATGTTAGCGGCGCTGCGGCGGAATTTAAATACACCCTCACCACGCCTTACCGCGCCATTGCTTCGGTATCGTATGTGCTGCACGAGGTAGAAGATGTAAGTAAGCAACAGGGTTTTATTACCGCCGATCTGGAATATGTAAATTATAAAGCTGCATCGTACCAGCCCAATAACGAAGTGGTGGGCGATCAATCCACAAAAGAATACCTCCGATCGGTAAACCGCGCCATTGATAATGCTTACAAAGGCGCACTGAATGCACGGCTGGGCGGCGAGCTTAAATTTACCACGCTGATGGTGCGGGCCGGTGTCGCTTATTATGGCAACCCTTACCAGCAGTTCAACGGCGAAAAAGCACATCGCCTGAACCTGAGTGGCGGCCTGGGTTACCGCAACCGCGGCTTTTTTGCCGACCTCACTTATGTGCATGCCCTTAACCGCGATGTGCATTTTGCCTATCGTTTGGAAAATCCTGCAGATTATGCTGGAGCAAAATTGAATCAAAGCTTGGGCAATGTGCTATTTACGGTAGGCTTTAAGTTGTAAATAAAAATTCAGGTTTTTTTATAATAAAGCAGGCCATTCAGTGAATGGCCTGCTTTCATTTTATTGTTCGTTTAGTTGTTGATGCACATATGCTAATATCGACTCTGTTGCTGCAGGATGAAACCATTGGTACGCACCATCGCGTCGAAACCAGGTAAGTTGCCGCTTGGCATATTGGCGGGTGTTTTGTTGAATAGCCTGCACGGCCGCTTCAAGTGCTATATTGCCATCCAAGTAAGCAAACAACTCGCGGTAGCCAACCGTTTGCAGTGCATTAAGGTGGCGAAACGGAAGCAGCTTTTTTACTTCGTCCAACTGGCTCTCTTCCATCATTATTTCCACCCGCCGGTTGATGCGCTGATGGAGTGTTTCCTTATCGAGTTCCAGCGCAATTTTAATGATGTTGAACGGCCTCTTTTTTTTGACACCGGTACGGAACGTGAAAATCGATTTTCCGGTGGCTAAAAAAACTTCCAGTGCCCGCATCAATCGTTGCGGGTTGGCCACTTCGCCTTGTGCAAAAAAGAGGGGATCGTGTTTTGCCACTTCATCCTGCAGCCACGAAAGTCCTTTCAATGCGTATTGCTGCCGCACCTTTTCTCTAATTGTTTCCGGCACATCAGGAATGGGATCAAAGCCTTCGCAAAAAGCCTGCAGGTACAAACCCGTGCCGCCGGTCATGACCACTACGTTGTTTGTTTCAAAAATCTGGGCCGCTTTTTCCAATGCATACTGCTCAAACGTTGCAGCCGTCACATTTTCAGTTACCGAATGCGACGCAATAAAATGATGCGGCACCGCAGCCAGTTCTTCAGCCGACGGACGCGCCACACCGATCGACATTTCACGATAGCATTGCCGGCTATCCGCCGAAATGATCTCCGTTTGAAAATGCTGCGCCACTGCAATAGCTGCAGCTGTTTTGCCAACCGCCGTTGGCCCACCAATAATGATGACTGCTTTTCGATCCAAGGTTTTTATTTACAAAATATAATGATCAAAAATCAAAAATCTTACGTGCCGGGATTTGTAGTGGATGAAAACGGTGCGAAGTTTTTCAACACATCATCCCATAAAAAAAGATGCACAAAGAAATCTTTGTGCAATCGAATACATTTATTTTTCGCCGTACACTAAAATTCGTCGCCACGTTCTTCGCTACCCATCTCTTCGGTGCCCGAGTCGTCGCTATCTCCATCGTCGCCTTCGGTGCCAAAGCCTTCTGCATCTTTCCCGAGATCGTATTTTTCTTCTACATCCGCAAACTTTTCGCCCAGCAAGCTTTTGGTTCCATACTGGCTAGGTGGTATGCCCTCCTTGCGTACAACGGCGGGGTAGGTAAGCTTTGGATTTTCCTCCTTCGACACGTTAATCAACTCCACCAGGAACGTCCAGTTCTTGGCAAAATCGTACACGTAAATAAACTTCTGGTTCGGGTCGCGGATCTCGGAACCAATGGCGGTTTCCGACATCATCAGCGGCGCAGCTTTGTAGGCTTTTTCGTACACCTGCAGCGAAATTTCGCGACCGCGTTGCCAGTTGTCGTTGCTGCGGTGAAACGTTGCTGCATGTTTGCTGTCAAACTCAAATGCTTTTAGAATCGCTTCGTGCAGGTCCAAAAAATTCTGGGTATGCCGGATGGATACATCTCGGTACACGCTATCGTCTTCTTCAAAATAAATCCGGAACCGTAAGATTGCCATGTAGTCGGGGGGGCTTAGTGGGTTTCAAAAATAGGGTTTTCACAATTACTGTACCGGCTGTAAGCCCAACTCCTCCCCTTTTTGCAACATAAAGCGGAAAGCGGCCTCGTAATCGTTGGCAATAACGCCATCGAGGATGGCTTCGCGGATGGCAGTTTTAATAACCCCAACCGGTTTAGATGGCCCAATACCAAAGGTTTGCATGATCTGTTCACCCGACACCGGCGGCTGCCAGTTGCGTACCCGGTCACTTTCTTCCACCTCGGTGCAGCGCTTCCGCACCAGGTTAAAATTTTCGAGGTAACGCCGCACTTTATGCGGGTTTTTCGAGGTAATGTCCGATTCGCAAAGGATCATCAGGTCGTCGAAATCATTGCCTGCATCAAACAACAGCCGCCGCATGGCCGAGTCGGTAATGTCTTCTTTTGAAAGCCCGATGGGCCGCAGGTGCAGCTCCACCAGCTTTTGCACATATTTCATTGGTTCGCCCAAGGGCAGGCGCATCTTGTTGAATATTTTGGGCACCATGCGGCCGCCCACCACCTCGTGTCCATGAAAGGTCCAGCCATGGCCTTCTTCGAAGCGCTTGGTGGCTGGTTTACCGATATCATGTAAAATAGCAGCCCAGCGCAGCCACAGGCTGGTGCTGCGTTCGGCCACATTATCCAACACCTGCAGGGTGTGGTAGAAATTGTCTTTGTGCCCTTTACCGTCAATGTATTGTGCGCCGGACAGCGCCGCCATTTCGGGGAAAATGATCTGCAGCAAACCGGTTTTATACAAATGATCAAAGCCAATGGACGGCTTCGGGCTCAGCACAATTTTATTCAATTCGTCGGTGATGCGCTCCTGCGTAATGATGCGAATCCGTTCCCGGTTGCGTTTAACTGCAGCCAGCGTGTCAGGGTCGATTTGAAAACGCAGTTGCGCCGCAAACCTTACCCCGCGCATCATGCGCAGCGGGTCGTCGCTAAAAGTCTGGTCCGGATCGAGGGGTGTTTTCAGCACGCAGTTCTTCAGGTCTTCCAGCCCGTTGAACGGATCGATCAGCGTTCCATAATCGGCTTCGTTTAGCGAAACAGCCAGGGCATTAATGGTAAAATCGCGGCGGTTCTGGTCGTCTTCCAATGTGCCGGGTTCCACATCCGGATTGCGGCTTTCGGATTGGTAACTTTCCCTGCGGGCTCCCACAAACTCCAGGTCAAAGCCCTCGCTGAGGCGCATTTGCGCGGTGCCGTAATGTTTAAATAATTGCACGCTGGGCTTTGGCCGAAATTGTTTGGCGGCTTCCTGCGCTAGTTCCAGCCCGTTGCCTACACACACAAAATCGGCGTCTTTGGTGGGGCGGCTCAATATTTTATCCCGAACAAAACCACCGATCAAATAGCAGGGCACTTGCAGGGTCGCTGCGGCTTTTGCTATTTTTTTAAACACCATTTTCTCATACTCGGAGCAGGGAATATCCATCGGCGCAAAAATATAACGGAACCGGTGATTTGGGAACCGGTGATTTAAAGGATTGAGAATGATTAAAAAGAAAATTAAGTGAAAAGGCAGCGGGAAAATGGCTGCCGCAAACGTTCAAACTTAGTTCGACTGATGCGTGAACCTGCATCGAAATGCATGTGATCTAAGAATGGCGGCACACTTCTGTCTTACTTGCTTGCTTGCAAAACCAAAATATTACTGTCCTTTTAATGCTTTCAAATCATACAAATCACCGGTTCATCGAAGGCGCTGCACCGCACCATCCACCCAACGAATAATTTGCGAAGGCTGTGCGGCAGTTGTTTCTTCCTGTCGCCACTGTACCACGTAGTCAACACCGGTTTTTATTGCATCAGTGATTTGGCCAAAATGTGCCGGCGAAGGATCGCCGCTGATGTTTGCTGAAGTAGAAACCAGCGGCTTGCGAAAACGCTTGATGAGGTGCCGGCAAAATGTATCCTGCACCAGGCGTATACCTACCGAACCATCATCGGCCACCATGTTGGAAGCCAATCCCAGCGCACCATCAAAAATAATGGTAGTGGGCCGCTCCTGCGTTGCCACATAATCAAACACGGCCAGGTCGGGAGCAGCCACGTATCGCAACACGTCCCGTTCATCGGCCAGCAACACGATCAGGCTTTTGCTTTCCGCACGGTTTTTTAACGCATATACTTTTTGCACAGCTGCTTCATGAGTAGCATCGCAGCCAATGCCCCAGATGGTATCCGTGGGGTACAAGATCAAGCCGCCGTTGTGGAGCACTTCCAGGCATTGTTGTATGTCGTGTTCAAAGGCTTCCATGTGTTATTATTTGCTCGTAAACATTCATTACAGAACGAGTGCACTGTTCCAACGAAAATTGTTGCGCCTGCGATTTTCCTTTTGCAACCAGGGTTTGGCGCAGCGCAGCATCATTTTGCAGCCGCACCATTGCTGCAGCCATGTCGGAAACATTTAACGGATCGACCAAAAGCGCTGCGTTGCCCGCAGTTTCGGGCAGGCAGGATGTATTGGAAGTAATCACCGGCGCCCCGCTCCACATAGCTTCCAGCACCGGGATGCCGAATCCTTCAAAAAGCGAAGGGTATATAAAACCGGTGGCCATTTGGTAAAGCGTGGCAAGATTGCTGGTATGCTTTAAATCGGCCTCTTTGCTGGCAGGCTGCATCGTAGAGGTAAACAACACGCGATCCGCCAATCCGGCCTTTTGCAAATAATTTTTTACCTGTTGTGCATATTTTTTGCCCGTGCCAACCACTACCAGGGGTAACCGAAAATCATCTCCCGTTTCCTTCATTGCCATGCAAATGCGCAACAGGTTTTTCCGTTCAATGATTGACCCAACGTAAAGAAAAAAATCCTGAGGCAGGCCGTATGCTTTTCGCACAGCTTCTTTTTGTTCAACCGGCGCAACTGCTGCAAAAATGGGATCGCAGCTTTGGTAGCAGACCGCAATCTTTTGTGCCGGCACACGATATAATTCCACCAAATCTTTCTTGGTCTGTTCACTGATGGCAATCACGGCATTGGCGTGGCGGCAGGCATGTTGAATTTTGCGCCGGTGCACCAGCACTTCGTATTTACCGTATTGATGCGGGTAGCGTTCAAAAATCAGGTCGTGCACGGTTACGATTGATTTTATGCCAGTTTCATCCAAGCCAACAGGGATTTCGTGGCTAAGGCCATGATAGAGAGCAATGTTCCTTTTTTCTATATCTGCTACAATACCGCGGCTGCGCCAGTACGATGAAAAAGTTCGGTTAAACCAGCCCCGGGGCATCACCTCCACCAATGGCATGTTCGGCGGCATTGCAAACCTTTGTGTTGGCTTTGGATTGAACAAAAAATATTGATGCTGCGGGTACAGTGCCGCCAGCCCGTTCACCAGCGTTCGGCTATAATTGCCCAAACCGGTGGGGTTGTGGAAATACCGTTTTGCATCAAATCCTAGGTTCATATATCAGGTGTTCGATAAATGTGATCACCGCCTTTGTCCGGGTTGAATTAAGTTTGCAAATCTATGCTTCGGCCCGCATTAATTTTTTAAAACAACAGTGGCGCGGCCGCAGGCTAAAAAGCATACCAACATGAACCTACAGGAATCAATTGCCCAGGCATGGGCCAACCGCGACTTGCTGCAGCAGGCCGACACACAGGAAGCCATACGAACCGTAATTGAAGCAGTGGATAAAGGCGGGCTACGCGTGGCCGAACCCACTGGCGAGGGCTGGGTAGTAAACGAATGGGTAAAGCAGGCCATCCTGCTGTATTTTGGCATTCAGCCCATGCAAACCTGGGAGATGCAGCCTTTTGAGTTTTACGACAAAATGTTGTTGAAAAAAGGGTTTAAAGAACTGGGTGTTCGAGCCGTACCACCGGCCACTGCACGCTATGGCGCTTTTATTGCCAAGAACGTGGTGTTGATGCCATCCTATGTAAATATTGGTGCTTATGTAGATGAAGGCACCATGGTAGACACATGGGCTACCGTGGGCAGCTGTGCGCAAATTGGCAAGAACGTGCACCTGAGTGGCGGTGTAGGCATTGGCGGTGTATTGGAGCCGTTGCAAGCAGCGCCGGTGATCATCGAAGATGGTTGCTTTTTGGGTTCCCGCAGCATTGTCGTGGAAGGCGTACGTGTAGAACGTGAAGCTGTATTGGGCGCCAACGTGGTATTGACCAAAAGCACCAAGATCATTGATGTAAGCGGATCGGAGCCGGTAGAACATAAGGGTGTAGTGCCCGCCCGCAGCGTGGTGATCCCCGGATCGTATAACAAAAAATTCCCCGCAGGTGAATATGGCGTGCCTTGCGCCCTGATCATCGGGCAGCGCAAAGCCAGCACGGATTTGAAGACCAGCCTGAACGATGCACTCCGTGATTTTAATGTAGCGGTGTAGTTGCGGCTGGCAGTTGTAATTATCTCAATGAACAAATTTTAAATAGTTACAAAATGGCCGGTGAGTAAAGTGTTTTCCAATCGTTAACCGGCCATTTTTTTATTTGTATTGAATAAGAAAAACTTTACGCATTGGCAAAATGAACTGCTGAAAAATTCATCCTTTCTGCTGCACATTTTTTGACTTTTGCATTTTGTCTTTTTACTTATCGCTGCCTCATTCAACACACGTTCTATCTTAAAAAAGCATGGTCCAGAACATCAGGTCTTCCGGGTTTTTATTAGCGTTGCTGGGCTCGTTGCTTTTTTCCACCAAAGCCATATTTGTAAAACTGGCTTTTGCCGGCACATCGGTCGATGCGCTGTCATTGCTTGCAGTGCGCATGATCTGTGCGTTGCCCTTTTACCTAGCTGCTGCCTTTTGGATCAACAATAGCGAAGGCAGCCAACCGCTCACCGGCAGGCAATGGCGCATTGTATTGGTGCTGGGATTATTTGGTTACTACCTGAGCAGCCTGTTCGATTTCATGGGCCTGCAATATATTTCCGCGGGGCTCGAACGGCTCATCTTGTTTTTGTATCCTACATTCTCGCTTTTGATCAACAGCATTGTATTTAAGCAAAAAATGTTGCTGCGCCAATGGATGGCGGTTGCACTTACTTATGCCGGCATCATCCTTGCATTTTTTGGTGAACTGGAATTGGATAGCGCCAATCCAAATTTCTTCCTGGGTTCGGGGCTGGTTTTTTTGTGTGCCATCACTTACGCCATTTACATTTCAGGCAGCGGCCGCATCATTCCGCAGGTAGGCGCCAACCGGTTTACATCATATGCTATGCTGGCCGCAACGGGCGGCATTTTATTGCACTATGTGATTAGGGGCAATTACACTGCGCTGGGCCAGGGCATGAGTTTGTGGATATATGGGCCCGCACTAGCGATTATTGCTACGGTTATTCCCTCCTACCTTATTTCGGCCGGCATGAAAAAAATCGGCTCGAGCAACGTAGCCATTATTTCTTCCATTGGCCCGGTGTCAACCATTGTGCAGGCACATTATTTTTTGGGCGAACCCATTTTTTGGCAGCAAATTGCCGGCACCGGACTGGTACTGGCCGGCATTTTATTATTGAGCAAAAAGAGCGAAAAATAATTTCGCACCATTTTGTTTTATTTTCAACTGGGCCTCCTATATTTGCACTCCCAACGCCGTAAAGCACAACGCTTTAAGCAAGTTGCCCAGGTGGCGAAATTGGTAGACGCACCGTCTTCAGGTGGCGGCGCCGCGAGGTGTGCTGGTTCGAATCCAGTCCTGGGCACAGAATCGGATAACAGGTGATCTTAAGTAAGGTCACCTGTTTCTTTTTAGAACCATTTCTGCCTCCCATATTTTAATGCAACTGATAGTCAAATAGTGCTGTCTTTTCGAACCATTTTTTAAACATTTACAAGCGTACACCTTGAATTAGAATCGTGGCCTTCACCGACTGTTCTTTAAGGTGCAGAAATGTCCGCCGCTCCTTGTCGTTTTTATAATTTTCAAAGTCCTCTTGCGATGGAAAAGTGGCAATATGAATTTCGTATGGCTCCTCGATGGAAGCTTCAATGAATGCACTCCGCTCCGGCCGCAAACGGAATAAAAGTTGCCCGTTGTACTGCGCTATCTGCGGTATGGCTATTTGTTCGAATTCATCAAACACTTTTTCCTGCCCGGGAATGATGTAAACGAGTTGCGTAATATAAAGCAAAGCACACTATTTAGTCTATTACAAAAAATTGATCCTTCGAAACCTCACAGCGGGCATTATCCTTGCAACAACTTCCAGCAAACTTTTGCGGTAATCTTGACTTTTAAACATTTGCCATTGCAGGGTTCACAAAGTCTTTAATTAAATGCAGACCATTTCCGACTTCACAAATAATCGTGCAGCACAAACTCAATAGGTGATTTTTTGAACAGCGTTTTCTACTTAACGGCTTTATCTCCTGCCATTACTTCGATCATTTGCATCACTGTTACCCCGTCCTCTGCAGAACATGGATTTTCACTTGTGTCTAAAAAATAATCGACCACCTTTTGTATCATAGGCTGTTGTACATGCGGCAGTGGATTGAATAAAAATTGTTGCTCGCCTCCGCCGCTATTAAGCACCAGGGGCTGGTGTGTGAAAAATGAAAATTTGATAGAGCCCTCGGTACCGAATATTTCACATTCGTCGCGTTTTTGACCGGCGGAAAAACACCAAGACCCGGCGAATGCAACCGGGCCGGGAAACACTGCCTGGCCAATAGTTGTATCAGCGGCAGGATACAAATTTGCACCGTTAAACGAGTACCCCGACGCAACTTCATGAGCGCCAAAAAAATGGAGCATCAGGTCCAGCTGGTGCGGGGCCAGGTCGTGCAACAAGCCGCCGCCAGAAATTGCGGGATTGTAGCGCCAGGGTTCTTCGGTATGGGCAACCAAGTTGCCCTGGTGGGGTTGCAAACATTGCAGTTGCACCAGCCGCGGAACGCCGATTGCGCCTTCCGCAATCAGCGATTTAATTTTCAGGTACAGCGGCTGTGCCCTGCGGTAATGGGCCACAGAAAGTTTCAGGCCTGTTTCCTTAGCCACCTGCGCCATTCGGGCGGCAGCGGCCGCACTAACAGCCATGGGTTTTTCTACATACACCGGTTTGCCTGCACGCAGTGCTGCCACGGTATATTCCTCGTGCTGCAAGGGCGGCGTTGCAATATAAACGGCATTTACTTCCGGGTCGTTGATGAGGCGTGCGGCATCACTGTACCAGCGGTCCACGCCGTGCCGCCGGGCATAGTCCGCTGCCTTATCCGCATTGCGGCGCATCACGGCCACCAGTTTTGAATCGGGTACTTTATTGAAAGCAGGTCCGCTTTTTACTTCCGTAACATCGCCGCAACCAATAATACCCCATCGAATCATTGTTTGGCTCATATTGCTTAAAGCTAAAGATTATCCGGTTTAAGCAAATGCGTTTATTGTTTATTTCCACGGCGCCATCTATCTAGCCTATTCCAAAATTTGCAACACTAATTTTTGCCGAACCTGTCTAGAAAATTTTTTGTGCTCGGGATATAGCAATCGATGGCATCCTCGTGTTTGGTCATGCGTTCAGTGTATACCACCAAAAAATGAGTTCGTTTTCTTAACTTTCCATCCGGCCGACTGCAACCAACCAACACCTGCTTTATGAGAATTTGCCTTACATTCTTTTCTTTATTGCTTGCCCTTTTTTGTCATGCCCAACAAAACCTTTCCGGCAGTAAAAGAAACAGTGCTTACACATACGTGTACCAACTCACTCCAAAAGAAGCACTGGCAATTCATAAAAAAGGCACTGCGTCAAAGCCCGCAGCAATGCTGCATACGCTATTAGATTCGTTTGCAACCGGTAGCAAAATGCCCACACTCCCCAGCGGAAATTACCTGTTGATGCACGCTGCGGAAAATAAACTCGTGTACAAGCTAACGACGGTACATGCCGTGCAGGTAAAGGTGTTGAACAATAAGAACGACGTAGCAGTGTTGGTGCATCACAATGATGGCCAGGCCATAAATAACGCAGACGTGTTGCTGGCAGGTAAAAAGCTCCGTTTTGATGAAAAAACACAAACGTATCGTTCGAACGGCAGCCGCCGGTCCGGACGACTAGAAGTTTACTACCAGAATACGCTGCATTGTTCAGAAATTAAAAACACTGCAAGCCGAAATCCAATTTGGACCAGGGCACTTGATATTCTTCGGGTGAAGTCAATCGGGAACATTTTTAAGAAACGGCAACAGCGGTACCGCTATTACAGCTACTTCCAGTCGCGTACAAAATGGGAGCGAAAAATCAAGGGGTATATGGCCTTCAATAAACCTGTATATAAACCGGGCGACACTGTACACATCAAGGCATTTATCACTACCCGCAAAGGAAAACCGTTGGACCGTGAATTGTTGCTACGCCTGACCGATCGGTCTTTTCTAACCGATACCATTCTTACAACACTCAAGCCATACCGCAAAGGCGGTTACGCTGGATCATTTGTATTAAATGAACGGTTGGAACTGGAATTGGATCAGGCCCTTTTGCTGACACTTGAAGAACAACGCAGCAGGAAATACGACCTCTCTAAATACGACGGCGACCTGGACGAAGATGAATATGCCATGGAACGAAAAGTGCTGCTGCGCGGCAATTTTCGTTATGAAGAATATGAATTGACCAACACCACCTTTTTAGCCCGGGCGGACAAAAACGAACACCACCGCGGTGAGGAAATTTCCATTTTCCTGAAAGCAACGGATGAAAACGGACTGGCAGTGCCAGATGGACGCGTAACGATCGACGTGATCGCACTGGACAATGATCAGCAGTTGCATGCGCAAAAAGTATTTCTGCCTGACACGCTGTGGCGGCACAATCAAAATTTAGAAGCCGTTGGTGAAACAAAAATCACCATTCCTGATACCATTTTCCCCGCAGCATCATTTAACTACATCATTGCAGTTTCTTTCCGCAACAGCAATAACGAACTGCATACTCAAACGCTTCGGCAGCGATATCACCACCGGCGTGAAAAAATTACTTTTCAACTGAAGTCCGACAGTTTGCACATAGCACTGAAAACTTCGGGAATAGCTACGCAAGCATCTGCTGAATTGGTAATGCTTAATCAAAGCGGCGACACGGTTCAAGTCGCGCAGGTATCATTGCCCGCTGCGCTCAAATACCAACCTTACGTGCACCAATATAGCGTATCGACTGGTGACCTGACCGATTCATTTACTGTTCCCAATGCCGACCAAATGGTATCCTGCCCGGCAGTACGTACACACGATTCTGTTTGGATAAAAGTGGATAACCAACACAAGCTACCAATGTGGTATACGTTGTTTGCCGGCAACCGACCTGTTATGCGCGGCACCAGCGATACGTTGTTTTATATCGGCAAAACAAATACTGCAAAAACCTGTTATTTATCGCTGCAGTTTGTTGCGGGCGATGAAACATTTACCAAAGAATATCCTATTCCGTTCCAGGACAAATTATTGCACCTGTCGGTGGAACAACCGAATGTTGTTTACCCCGGACAACAAACGGAGATAGCCATACAGGTTAAGGATGCTAGAGGAAATCCAGTTCCCAACGTTGATGTGACTGCATATGCTTTTACACATAAATTCCAACATGTGCAGCCACCCCATGTGCCATATTTCGGCCGCATGTATGGGACACGTTCGGGCCGAAATAGCATAAGCCTTGGGGATGGCAACAGCCCCGTCATTCAACAAAAGCTGCAATGGGAAAAATGGAGCCGCGAACTGGCGCTGGACACAATCGAATACTATCGCTTTTTATACCCCGATTCTATTTACCGCAACCATGAACCTGCAATAGATAGCATCACCCAGATTGCGCCTTTTGTAGTGCAGGACGGCGCGTTGCAACCCATACACCTGTTATATATCGACGAACAACCAGTGTTCTTCAGCAAGGCGCAACAGTTGCAGCGTTACAGTTTTGCCGTGGCACCGGCCAAACATGCAATACGGCTGCGCACTGCAAACAAGATCATACATGTGGATAGCATTTGGGCAGAAAAAGGAATGAAAACTTTTTTCTCGATCAATGCAGATACTGCCAACAAATACGTGCGGATTGTAAAAGCACCGGATACACTTACCCGCCACGAACAAGACCTGTGGACCCGTTACATGATTTTGGTTGAAAACAACTATGGCGAAAAGCCGGTTTATGTGCAACAGGGAGCCAAAACATTTTCGCTGAATATTGGAAAAGCAACAAATAAACTTGGTGAGACACTGCAACTGGTCGGGCCACTGCTCCCTGGCGATGCAGCACTTGTGGCAAAAAATAATTTCCGCCAAAATTTCGAGGTAGAAGGAGGTTTTCAGTACCGGATCAGGGAAGGTTTTGTGCGACAAAAATGGACCGGCAATGAACTTTTTTCAAAACACCTGCCGCACTACACGCCACCTGCTAACTTTAGCGACTATGTATTGACGGAAAAAGAAATCGATACGCTTTGGCAACAATACCTCGATGACCGCAGTGCCAATAGTAATTTATTTTACAATCCACGTTTGCCAAAAGGCGGCAACGGCAAGCTGCAAATTGCGATTGCGCCGGATAGCACGAAAGCGACGCTGGCCATTAAAAACATCATTTTATTTCGCAACGACGACCCAAACTTTATTCGCATTTATAAAGGTGCCGAAAGAAATCTTGGTCACCTGAAGCCAGGCCAATACCGGCTAATGTTGCTGTTTCGTGGTGATGCTTATTTTATACAGGAGCACCTGCAGGTTGCCGCCGACGGAACCAATTTTTATACGATAGATGGCCTTGCTCCAAAAGCCAAGGATAGCACTTCGATGCGCATTGCGGCCATCATCAACAACCGTGAGCTTGCCCGAATAATGGATGCCGCAGGAGATGCCAATGAGATTAAAGAGACCTTTCACGCTGTATACCTGGACAGCTCACTATTAACGCAGCGTGCCGAAGGGCGGGTGTTGGATGGTGCGCAAAAACCTATCGTTGGTGCTATTGTAATAATCAAGGGCTCCCGTTTGGGCACCATCACCGATTACGCGGGTTATTTTAGCTTACTCGTACCCAAGAATGCAACACTGGTTGTTTCCGCAGTAGGATACACTTCTGCGGAAGTAAACGTGCAGGCAGACTTTCTGGAGTTGAGCCTATTGACCGCCAGGCAATCGTTGGCGGAAGTAGTGGTAGTGGGCTATGGTATACAAAGGAAATCAAACGTAACCAGCTCTATAAGCGTAACAAATTTGGGCAATACCCTATCCGGAAAGGTAGCCGGCATTAATATACGCGGATTAGCCTCGGCCGATGCTGCAAGCAAACCGCTCATCATTGTAGACGGCAGGCCATTTAGTGGCAGCCTGGAAAATATCGATCCTGCAACCATTGCCAGCATGTCGGTGTTGAAAGATGCATCGGCAACGGCCATCTATGGTGCTGCTGCAGCCGCCGGTGTACTGGTGATCACTACCAAAAAACAAGGCGATCAATCGGCAGCAACCGAAATGGTGCAACAATATTCCCTGCGCAGTAATTTCCGTGATTATGCGTACTGGCAGCCAAGGCTGGTAACTGATGCAACTGGGCGTGCAACATTTACTACCACCTTTCCCGATGACATTACCAGTTGGCGGGGTTTTGCCATTGCCATGGATGGCAAAAAAAAATCAGGCTTTACTGAATCAACCGTCAAAGCATTTAAAGCGCTGAGCGGCACGATCAATTTGCCGCAATTCCTCACTTGGAACGACTCTGCCAACATTATTGCAAAAACACAACATTACCTGCCGGATAGCGTGCAATTGTTGCGCAGCTTCAGCGTGAACGACTCCGCAGCAACACAACAAAGAATCAAACTTAAAAGTGCATGGATCGACACCTTTGCAGTGGTTACACCGCACCGCGATTCCATGAAGTTCAAGTACACCATACAAAAAGAAGACGGTTATTTTGATGGCGAAGAGCGGACCATCCCATTGATCCGGCCGGGTACTTTGGAAACCAAGGGTATGTTTGCGGCATTGGAGGGCGACACTGCCTTCACACTTCAATTTCCCGCCATAGATGGCCCGGTAAAACTGTTTGCCGCATCCTCGGTTCTGCCTGTTATACTTGATGAAACAGAACAAATTCGGAGGTATGAATACTACTGCAACGAGCAGTTGGCATCCAAACTAAAAGCTTTGCTGGCGCAAAAAAAGGTAGCCGGTTATCTCCACCAAACGTTTAATCGGGATGGGGAGATTAATGAAATCATCAGCCGGCTGAACAAAGGGAAAGCGGCAAACAAGCTTTGGGGCTGGTGGGGCAATAGCCAACCGGAATTTTGGATCAGCAGGCATGCCTTGGAAGCCTTACTGGAAGCGGAATATATGGGCTTCAAGATCAACCTAGTTAAACAACCTCTGATCGATCATTTGGTGTTAAAAGTAGCAACAAGCAGCGGGATTGAAAAGCTGGATGGCCTGAGCATATTAAATGCGTTGCATGCTAAAATCGATTACGGCAAATACCTCGATGAACTGCAAAAGGATTCAACACTGGATGATGGCTATGCACGTTTAAGGCTGATGGAACAGGAACAAAAAACCGGGTTGCAATTAAACCTCGACAGCTTGCTGAAACAAAAGCAACGCACCATGATGGGCAATATTTACTGGGGTGACGAAGGCTATCGCTTTTTCAACAATTCCATGCAGCACACAATACTGGTATATAAAATGTTGCGGCAAGCTGGTGGCTACGCAAAAGAGCTGCAACAAATGCGCAACTATTTTCTGGAGCAACGCAGCAGCGGGCAATGGCGCAATACTTATGAGTCGTCGCTCATCATGGAAACGATTCTGCCCGACCTGCTGCGCAACGATTCGTTGCCCCGCCCGGCAAGCTTAACGATTATGGGTAAAGACAATATCCAGGTTTCAACATTTCCTTTTGCAACCGAAATAAACAACAGCGATGCACTGACCATACAAAAAACGGGTGACCTGCCGGTTTACTTCACGGCATACAGCCAACACTGGAACCGCCACCCACAAAAAGTTGCCAGCGACTTTATAGTTACAACAGCATTTGCAAAAGACAGCGCCGCAGCACCAACGCTTAAAGCAGGCAACCCAGTTGATCTTGAAGTTACAGTGACGGTGAAAGCCGATGCGGATTATGTAATGATAGAAGTGCCCATTCCTGCCGGTTGCAGCTACCGCGATAAGCCGCAATCCTGGCGCAACAACGAAGTGCACCGCGAGTATTTCAAGCACAAGGTGAGCATATTTTGTACGAAGCTAACCAAGGGCACATACACTTTTTCCATACCACTGCTTCCAAAATTTACCGGCAGCTATCAGCTCAACCCCGCCAAAGCGGAAATGATGTATTTCCCCGTCTTTTACGGAAGAGAAGGTATGAAGCGGGTGAGTATTGATTAACGTGAAATATTAACAAGCAAGAAAGGTCAGCCTTTTCTGTGGTCAACAACCTATTCGACTAAATAATAACGCAGTCCTTAAAGCAATAAATTGATCATAGGCATTTAAATCAATCGCCAAATGGAATTTAAGGAAGAAGAGCACATATTAAATGCTCGTTTAATAATCGACCATTTCGGTTATTGGCCCACTTTTCATGATGCAGAAGTACTTTCTATTAACTTTCAAAGGGATTTAAAGAAGGTAGTCCCAGCATGGAATTTCGGCTGTATGCTTTCGAAATGACCAGCAAAGTAAAAGGAAGGCATTTTGAGCTCGTCAAACATTGCCTTATTGATTTTGAGCTTGACGATTTACATGGTAATAGCATGGATGGCTTTAATCATCAGAATGCGCTTTCAGGAATTAACTCTTACAGTGAAGGCGACTTGCTTGTTTGTGAGCTCTCTGCTGCTTATGGCGTTGACGCAAAGTTTACATCAAAACATATTCGGGTAAAAAATTTAACGCCGATTGCATCAGGGCACTTTCAGTGCCGGTGATAGGCAACATAGATAAACTTGGTTTAAAACACAATCTAAAGAAGTTCGCCGTTTTTTAGAACCTGGTAATCGCTTCTGGTAATATTTTAGACCAGTATCGACAGCGGCTGATGGCAGGCATATACTTTACCTGTCACTCCTTTCAACAATGCACGTGCAAAGTCATTAAGCTATAATACTGTTTCAACAAACTGTAATAAAAAAGCTTCAATTACTACCCGAATGGCAGTAATTGAAGCTTCTATAAAACGAAAAAATAATTACTTAAAAAACTCCTGCAACGTAGTAGCCAAAAACAACTTGCAGTTCATCCAGGTATGGCCGCCGGACACGATATCGCTGCGCAGCTTAATGCCTTTACCGGTAAACATCGCAATGTTATTCTTTACGCTTTCATACAAAAAATCATCGGTGCCTACATGAATCGTAAACAGCTTTAATTGCTTGTTGATGTGGTCGGCGTTGGGCGCATAGCTGGCACCAAAGTTCCGGCCAAATTCTTCGGTTTGCGTAAACGGTGCATAAGACGCTACATAAGCAAACTTTGCCGTATTGGTCAGGCCAATGTTCAGCGTTTGGCCGCCACCAACGGAAAAGCCGGCAATGCCGCGGTTACGGCTGTCCGTTAGTACGGGATAGTTGGCTTCAATGAATGGGATCACATCGTTCAGCACGTCTTTGGTAAAATCGGGCATCGGTGCCGGCCGCACATTACCATAAGGCATTACAATGATCATGGGCAGCGCCTTGCCCTGAGCAATTAGGTTGTCGGCAATAAGGTTGGCGTTGCCCACTTTGGTCCATGTTTCTTCCGTGTCCGAACCGCCATGAATAAGATACAGGACCGGGTACTTTTTGGCGCCGTTCGGATTGAATCCCGGCGGCGTGTACACCAGCATTTGCCGGGTGGTGCCCAGTGTGCCTGATTTATAATACCGGTACGTTACTTTTCCATGCGGCACGGCCTGCAACGAATGCACCAGCGGCGTGCTGCCGGGAATGTTGACAATGCTGCGCTTAAAACGTTCGTTGGCGAAAATGTATTTATTGTTTGGGTCGGCGGTTTGCACGCTGTCCACCACAAAAGCATACGGGTAAATATCAGGCTTGATTGGGCCAACGGTGATGCTCCATACACCGGCCGTGTCCTTTGTCATGGGCAGGCCTGCCTGCAGAAACTCGCCGGTAAGCGTCACCTTTTGTGCGTTCCGCGAAAAGTATTTAAACGTAACCGTATTGTCGGCGTGCACATCGGGTGATGAAATGGAAGGCGGCCGCTGCGCCATGCAACTAATGCCGGCCAGCAATAGGGCACAAGCAATATATAATGAGCGTTTCATGTACAAGTATTTGTTTATTTAAAAAGCAGGGGAACGGTATTGGCCACGTAGGTTTTTACATTCATCCAGGTATGGCCACCATCGGTGATCATGCTCTTGTAAGCGATCTTTTTTCCTGTGAGGTAGTTCAGGAAACCGGCAGTGTCATTGTACAAAAAGTCTTCGGTGCCCACGCCTACCCAAAACAGCTTCAACTGTTTGTTGGTTTGATCGGGGTTGGCCACAATCGATTGAAAGCTGTTGTCCATTTCCGAAGGCGGCAGGTAAGCGCTGTAGCAGCAGATCCAGGCAAACTTGTCCATGTTCCAAAACGCGGTGCGCAGCGTTTGCCCGCCACCTCTCGAAAAACCGCCAATGGCGCGGCTTTCGCGGCTCGGGATTGTGCGGTACGCTTTGTCGACGTAGGGAATTACATTTTTGGTGAGGTCGTCGGCAAAATTGCGCATCCGTGCCATTGCATCTGCACTTTCGCGGCCCATCGGGTCGGCGGGCTTTGATCCGCCTTTTTGCTCCGCGATCCTTGCTTCTACGTTGCCATAGGGCATCACCACAATCATGGGTTTTGCTTTGCCTTCGGCAATCAGGTTGTCCAATATCAAATTGGTGCGACCCACTTTAAAAAAAGTTTCTTCTGTATCTGTGGTGCCGCTAATGAGGTAAAAAACCGGGTATTTGGCAGCAGCATTTTTATCATATCCCGGTGGCGTGTACACCATGAGCGAACCAATAGTGCCCTGTGCCGATGGATAGTATTCGTAGCTCACCGAACCGTGCGGCACGTCGCGCATTGCATGTACCAACGGCGTAAAACCAGGAACATCCACGAGGCTTGCTTTAAAACGTTCATTGGGGAAAAAATCAACGTTGGCCGGGTCCATTACGCTTACGCCGTCTACGATAAAATTATACGGGTAAATATCCGGCACCACCGGGCCCACCGTTACACTCCAAATGCCGATGCTGTCCTTTTTCATTTGCACATTGTTGGCGCCAAACTGGCCGCCAGCGAGGCGCACATCTTTGGCACCGGGTGCCAAGTAACTAAACGTAACTTTTTTATCGGGCAACACCCGCGGCGATACCACGAAAGGCCCGCGTGGCGGCTGCGCCAGCGCAACAGCACACAAGCAAAGGGCTACAGGTGTGAGCAATAGTTGAAAGATCTTAGAAAAATGCATGTTCGTTTGTATTGAAAAATCAGTGGTTGCAGTGGGGTTATTTGAAAAGCTTTTGCGCCAGTGTAGAGAGGTATAGTTTACAGTTCATCCATGTATGGCCGCCGTCTGAAATAAGCGTTTCGTGTTTAATGCCTTTATCGTTCAGCAGCTTGAGGTAATCGGTAATCACGGGATACAACATATCATCGCGGCCCACACCAATCCAAAACAATTTCAAGCGCTGGTTGGTGGTGCTGGAGTTGGCAAAAGCAACAGCATTGTTTCGATCAAATTCTTCTTTCAGCATACCCGGCGCAAAACCACCCACCCAGCGAAACTTGTCAGGGTTGTTGAGGCCCAAAAACAGCGAAGTGCCGCCGCCGCCAGAAAAGCCGGTGATTGCACGGTTGTTGTTATCCGCCTTTACACGGTAGTTCGATTCTACAAATGGAATCAGCAGGTCGAGGAAATCTTTTTTGATCTCCTGCAGGTTGTCCCAGTTGCGCAGGCTGCCCGATGTTTTGCTGATTTTCGGGTATGCCCTGCCGTAAGGCATCACCACAATCATCGGCACTGCTTTGCCTTGTGCAATCAGGTTGTCTAAAATAATATTGGCGCGGCCCACTTTAGTCCAGGTTTCTTCCGTATCGGTGGTACCATGCAGCAGGTACAGCACCGGGTATTTTTTCGAGGTCTCTTTTTCATAACCCGGCGGTGTGTAAATCACTACGGGGCGTGGGCCCAGTTCCGACGAATTGTAGTAGCGGTAAGCCACCGTGCCATGCGGCACATTTTGCAATGTGTGCACCAGCGGTGTGCTACCGGTAATTTCTACAATGCAGCTTTGAAATCCTTCATTCGGAAAGATGGCACTGTTCTTTGGGTCGGCTACCGACACGCCATCCACGATAAAATTGTACGGGTACATATCGGGCTTTGCCGGACCCAGCGTTACACTCCACACGCCATCGGCATCTTTGGTCATGGACGCTGCCCCCTGATGGAACTGCGTACTGAGTTTTACTTCTTTTGCCGCAGGCGCATAAAGTTTAAATACGACGCTGTTGTCGGGGTTAACTTGTGGCGAGTTGAACTGCGGGACTCGCTGTGGCTGGGCATGTGCTATAACAGCCATGCACATCATTGCTGCGCCAAGTTGCAGCCCTTTGATTAGTGAAAGTTTCATATTCATCTGGTTTGCATAACCCTTTTTGCAAAGGGCTTCGTTAGTAAAAAAATGAAAGGCTTACTGCAGCCATTTGTTCTTTTTCATCCACAGCAGCAGCGGGTCCATCCAATCGGGCTGGCGGAAAATAAAGCCGTGACCGCCCTTTTCATAAATGTGCATTTCCACCGGCACTTTGTTGCGGCGCAAGCTTTCGTAGTAAGCCAGAGCATTGCCTACATCTACGGTGCGGTCGTCGGTGGTGTGTGTAATATAAGCAGGCGGTGTGCTGGGTGTTACCTGCAATTCGTTCGAGTATTCGGCGATCAATTCTTTAGATGGCGTTTTACCCAACAGGCTACTTCTCGAATCGCGGTGGGTAAGGCTATCGCTCATGCTGATCACCGGGTACACCACCACCTGAAAATCGGGGCGCAGGTTGGTGTTGGCCTTATTGTCAATTACAGGTTTTGCAAAATGCGTAGCAGCTGTTGATGCAAGGTGCCCGCCTGCCGAAAAGCCGACGATGCCTACCTTATTCACATCCACGCCCCATTTCGATGCATTTTCCCGCACATACTTGATGGCTTGTTGTGCATCCTGCAGCGGACCGATGCTTTTATTTTGCATGATCGAATCATCGGGCAGGCGATACTTGAGGACAAATGCCGCAATGCCAGCTTTTGCAAACTGCTTTGCGTTGCCAATGCCTTCGCCCTGGTACACCACCACGCCGTAGCCACCACCCGGAACAATCACCACCGCGGTGCCGGTTGCTTTCTCTTTTTCGGGCAAATAAATTTCCAGCGTGGGTTGCGTTACATTCCGGAACATGCCCTGTGCAAAGCTTTCCGTTTTACTCGATTGCTTTGCATTAGGAACGGCACCATTATAAATCGGCACAACTTCCTGTGCACCGACAACGGAAGAAAAAAGCAGGAAAAAAGCGACGCTGGCTTTTTTAAGGGTAATGTTTTTATATGGCTTCATCTGGCGTTTTAAAAATTAGTAAATGCGTTCAGCTACGCCCCAACCCTTTTAAAAGGTTCAACGGAGCCTGCATAAAAAACAGCAATCGATTTCAAAAAGTACAGGAAAAGAATATGTGATGTAGGCACATAAAATGCCCGCTCCATTTTACCGCTTTAAAGATCACGAACTATGTAAGTCTATAGTAGCATTATTGTTTAAAATAATGCAGCAAATGTTCGGGAAAGTTTTGTCACCAGCGCACCGCAAAAGTGCAGTGAAAAGATCAATTGCTTTACAAACAAAATCTGGCTATCACGAATTGCAACCTTACAGTTCCACCATTGCCTTGATCACACCGTTTTTTGGATTCAGCCAGCTTTCAAAATTTTCTTTTACGGCATCAAACGTCACGCGGTGCGTAATGTATGTGGCCGGTGCTACCTCTCCGCGCTTCATGCAGGCAATTACGTGTTCAAAATCTTGCCGGGTGGCATTGCGGCTGCTCATCAGCGTGCCTTCGCGTTTGTGAAACTCGGGATGACTAAAGCTTAAATTTTCCCGTTGCAAACCAATTAGTACATACCGTGCCCCATGCGCCATGTATTCAAATCCTTTGTTAATAGCAGCAATGCTTCCAGTCGCATCGATCACCACGGTGGGCATATCGCCACCGGTAATTTGTGCTAGTTGCTCTTTTGCATCGGCAGCCTTTGCATGTACCGTATGGGCCACACCTAATTGTTCGTTGCAAAAACGGAGTCGGTCTTCGTTGATGTCCATCGCTATGACTTTGCCACCTGCAATGCGGGCAAACTCCATTGTGCCCAATCCAATCGGGCCAGCACCAATTACCAACACATTTTCACCGGCCGTCACACCAGCCCGTCGAACGCCGTGTGCCCCAATGGCCAGCGGCTCTACTAAAGCAAGTTCATCGTAGCTCAGGCCTTCGCCGTGTACTAATTTATCGGCTGGCACCTGGATGTATTCGCGCATACCACCGTGGCAGTGCACGCCACAAACGCTGATGTTGACGCAGCAATTGGGCTTGGCGTTGCGGCAGGCAATGCAATTACCGCAGTTGAAGTAAGGAATAAACGTAACCGCTTCGCCGGGAGTAAAACCTGTTGCCCCATCAATCGCCACCAATTCGCCGGAAAGCTCGTGCCCCAATATGCGCGGATAATTGAAAAAAGGCTGCGTGCCTTCATATGCATGCAGGTCGGTGCCGCAAATGCCGATGCGTTTTACCTGAATGAGCGCCATACCGGGCTGGAGGTGCGGCATTTCTTCGGTGCTATAATCAAATTGTCCGGGTTCAGTGCAGACCAGCGTTTTCAATACCGTAAGCTTTGTTGTAAAAAAATATGTTCTGTAAATGCGTGATGCATTCTTTATGAAATGATCAATGATGAAGCATTTACAAGCATGCCTGCTTAAAAATAAGACAGCTTTGAAAAGCAACGTGTTTTATAAAAAATAAAACATACGTCATTCTTCAAAGCTGTCTTTATAAAGCGTCTTTTTTATTTTGCTAAAACGGTGCTCTGTTGCTGGAACACCGGGTCGGCACCTTTGTACTCAAACCAGTCGAAGTATGCTTTGCTGGAGCTAGGTTTGCCCAGCGATGTGGCATACAAACCAAAAACAGAACCCACAAAGCCACCGGCTTTTTCCGTGCTCAGGATGGTTCCGTCCACGTCCTGCATTTTTTTCCAAACCTTGCCATCAGTTGAGTAGGAAACCGTGTACACTGCATTCTTTGGTTCGATGCGCAGGTGCACATCGCCGTTGCCCGCAGGCTGCTGTTGCAGCAGTTCCATGTTCAGCGAATCTTTAGTGCCCTGGTACAATTGCACCACGGGCTTACCTTCGCTGATTGATTTACATACATAGTAAAATGTCCGCTCGTTTTGGAAAATCACCAAACCTGCCTTTTCATTTTCAGCCGCAGGTTTAAACTGCAACTTGGTGGTGGCAATGGCCTGGTTGTGCGCCTGGCGGAAACCAACAAAAGAAGGGTTGGCACGTCCGCCTACAGTTTCAGGTCGCAGGGCAATACCGAGCTTGCTTTTTACTTCACCAGTGTTGTACCACTTTTCTGTAACCGTTCTTAAGAACGTATAACGCATGTCGAGTTTTGCATTGTCAAACTCGTCGCGGAAAGTATAGTTGCCGGTGAAGTTGTTTACCGGTTTGCTATTTACATTGGGCAGCGGCAAAGGATAATTGAATTTGATCGCTTCGTCGCCTTTTAAAATCACCGGCCATCCGTCTTCCGTCCAAGTCACGGGGTTCATGTATGTTTCGCGGCCAATGTTGTACAGGTCGCCTTCGTAAGGGCGGCAAGCCAGGTAAATGGCATACCAACTTCCGTTTTGTGTTTGCACCAGGTCGGCGTGGCCAGCTGTGGTAATGGGATTTTTCCTGGAGCGGTCCAGGTGGCGCTGCGTCAGGATCGGGTTTTTATCCCAAGGCACAAACGGCCCTTCCGGCGATTTGCTGCGAAACACCACCTCAGAGTGATTGTATGCAGTGCCGCCTTCGGCACACATCAGGTAGTACCAATCATTGATGTGGTAAATATGCGGCGCTTCAATCCATACCGGATGTTTCGAAGTGTCCACACCGCCATTCACCAGCAGCTTCTCCTCGCCTATTACTTTTTTGTTGTTGTAATCAAACTCGTACATGCGAATGGTGCGGTGGCCGTTCCAAAGTGTTTTGCGGTTGGGCGGATCGCTGTTGTACACGATGTACGCCTTGTCATTTTTCTCATCGAAAAAGAGCGACGGATCAATGCCATTTACTTCTTTGATGTACGTTGGGTTGCTCCAAGGACCGGCAGGATTATCGGCAGTGATCACAAAGTTGCCGCCACGGTCAATAAGGGTACAAACAATGTAAAACTTTCCTTTGTAGTAAGAAATGGCTGGTGCAAATAATCCGCGGGAAACACCTGCGCCAATCAGTGGCAGTTGTTCAGGGCGGTCCAATGCATGGCCAATAAGCTTCCAGCTTACCAGGTCTTTGCTATGGAAAATAGGCAGTCCCGGGAAGTAAGCAAACGAAGAGTTGACGATGTAGTAGTCATCGCCGGCGCGGGTAATGCTCGGGTCGGGATAAAAGCCTGCAAGGATCGGGTTCTGGTACGTTTGCTGGCTGTGCAGCGATAAAAAAACAGTGCTGAAAAGAGCCAGTAAAATGACTTTTAATTTCATCATTTCGGGATGTTAAATTGGGTGAACACTTTATAAACAGAGCGATGCATTGAGACCTCTTTTTTAAAATCAGTGCAGTTAAATGTATTAGTGCAAAATAGTTTTGCAAATGCACCTGCCTTTAACGATGTTCAAGAATAGATGCGCAACCGCAGGTACGGGTTGCATGCCCCTTACATCTTTTATATTATCCTGCATTATTTAAAAAGAACCTGCGCAAAGTTGTACAGGTTGTTGCGCCACACGGGCCATGTATGTCCGCCGGGGTACTCGCTGTAGGTGTACTTCACCCCCAGTTCATCAAACTTTTTCATCATGGCCTGGCAGTTGTTGTGGGCAATATCTTCTTTACCACCCATCGATATCCAAAATGATTTCAGGTTGTTGTTTATGGTTGCGGCGTTTGTTTTCATAAACTCGTATTGGGGGTTCGACAACGCAGGTTGGTTGGTCCACCAGCCCGAGCTAAACACGCCGAGATAAGAAAACATATTGGTGTTTTTTACACCGGCATACAGCGTTTGCAAACCGCCCATCGACAGGCCGGCCAGTGCACGACTTTTTGCATCGGTTTGTACGCGGTAATTTTTTTCAACAAAAGGAATAACGGCGTTCTTCAACTCGTTCTCAAACATGCGCAGTGCCTGTTCGCCAAAGCCACCGGCACCACCGCCACTGAGGTTTCCATCGACCATCACCACCAGCATGGGCTTTGCTTTTTGTTCGGCAATTAGGTTATCGAGGATTAGGTCGGTTTTGCCCTGGGTGGCCCATCCACGCTGGTCTTCGCCACCGCCATGCAACAAGTACAAAACTGGATATTTTTCGGCGCTGTTGTCATAGCCCGGTGGTGTGTACAGGTAAAACTGGCGCCATGAGTTGGTGGCATTGGAGAAATACCGCTTGATGCGGATATCGCCGTGTGGCACATCTTTTACTCCATAATAACCACCACGAACAAACGGAATTTCGATGCCACTGGCCATGCGGCCCATGCCATAAAAAGTTTCGCTGGCCGGGTCGGCTACAGGCACGCCATCAATGAGCAACGAATAGTAATGAAAACCTTCGCCGATGGAGTCGGTAGTTACCTGCCAGAAACCGCCGGTGTCTTTTGCCATATCGTATTTCTTACCGAGGTCGATTTGCAGCTTTTGCGCTTCCGGTGCTTTCATGCGAAAAACCACGCGGCTGTCGGGCAGCACCTGCGGATATTTTGAATTGCGCACATTTGTTGCAGCCGCAGTTCCTAGCACTGTGTATTTCGAAAAAGTGGATGGATCAACCGGCTTGAACAGGAACTGCGAAAACATATACAACCCGTTTTTCCAAACCTTAAAATCATGTCCGCCGGGTTCGAGGTAGTAGATATGCGGCACTTCTTTTTCCGCCAGGTAATCGTGTGTACGCTTGCTTACATTCAGCAAACCATCGGCATCGCCGCAGGAAATAAACAGTAGTTTTAATTTGTTTGCAGCTGCTGCAGGATCGGGTACCAATTGCGCCGGCATCTTGGTATTGGGCGCCGATGAAAAGCCACCCACCCAAGCAAATTTATCTAAGTTGCCCAGGCCAAAATTGAGCGACTGGCCGCCGCCCATCGACAAACCCGCAATGGCGCGGTGTTCGCGGTCTTTCAGTACCGGGAAAGTTTTTTCAACGTAAGGAATGAGGTCGGTGAGCAGGTCTTTTTCAAACGTGGCAAACGCCTGCACTTTATCCGGCGCCATGATGTTGCCCGTAGCGCGGTCGTCTTTCATGGCGCGGCCATTGGGCATGATCACGATCATCGGCTGCAGCTTTCCCTGTCCATACAGGTTGTCCAATATCACTTGTGGTTTGCCGCCGTTCAGCCATTCTTTTTCATCGCCGCCGATGCCGTGCAGCAGGTACAGCACCGGGTACTTTTTGCTTTTGGAAAAACCTGGCGGCGTGTATACCAACGCCCTGCGCTTGGAACCTACCGTTTTTGAATTGTAGGTAATGGTATCAATTTTCCCCTGGGCAATGCCGGCCTGTGCCACATCAAAACCCTGTGGCATTTCTTTTTCGATGCTTTGCGCCCCAGCCGTAAAAGCAAGGGTTAGAAGGCCGGTCATTAACGTACAAAACTTTCTCATGGTCATACTATAAGGATGGTTTATGGAGCACAAGCTTGTAAGGCGTAAACGTTGATTTCTTACTCGAAAAAATTTCGCTGGCAGATGGAAAGGGCCGTAATGGCAAACAAAGAAATATGTTTAGGGTGTTTTCAAAACGTAGGATTAAGTCGTTTATAAAAAACGACCAACAACGTCATTGAATGCCTAGCTGCCCATTCTTTCAATTTACCATCTGCCGTGTAAAATGTTGCCCGGCTACTTTGCATCAATACAATGTACGCCGGGCAACAATATTAATTACTGACTTTACAAGGATCCAGTGAGTGTATTAAGGATTCACTACCGGTGCAAAAGTTTCAAACTTTACGCCCCTGTCCCGAATCACCAATGTGTCGGTAAGGTTGTGTACGGTAGAACCAAAATTAACCGAGTATTTCAGGTGCAACACGTCACGCTTTTCATTGCCCCACATGTCGCCTTTTGGTGTGAGCTGGCCGCTACCAGTTACGGTGTACGTAGCATTTGCAGGGCCAGTAACCGTGATCTTTCCGTTGTTGTCAAAATTGAGGAATGCCTGGAACGGTGCATTGACATTGCCCTTATTTTTCGAGTTCAGCGAAATGGTGTCCTGTGTGAGCGAACGGGTAAACAGGTTAACCACCTGGTCGCGTTCAATAAACTCGTTGCGGTACCGCACTGTTGTGTCCAGGCTGGTGTTGCCACCCTCGCCTTTTACTTCGGTAACACCGCGGCGCAGGTAAGCACCATGGTATGGGTTGATGTATTTAACTGCATACAATACATAATCCTTGGGTGCTACGCTCCAATCGCCAGCCAGGCGGGGATCGGCACCAGCTTTGGCGCTGGTACCTCTAAGCACCGAATCGGCACCTTCAACACCGCTGATCCGCAGGGGAATTACAAACGTGTTTTTTACCGAACGTGGATCTGCAAAAAACGCATCGGTCAGTTGCACTTCCAAGCCGCCGATCACTTTGCCTGCAGGAATTTTGATCTTCATCTCGTTGGGCAACACATAATAATTACTGGGCATGGGCACCACTTCGCCACCGCCATTGTTGGGGTCGAAGCGTAGGCGCTGTGCCAGTGAATTATCCAGTTCCACGCTGAGCGTCACATCTTTCTTGTTTTCATACACACCGCCCATCGATGCCATGATCATGAACTTGCGCTGGTTATCCAACGTATTGTCAAATATATCTTCGCCGAGCACTATCGTTCTGATGGGCGACTGGTAAGGAAAGTACACCGTGGAGTACTTATAATTCGGAAATTCATTTTCCTTGTTACAGGCGGCAAGTAATACCATCATCAATGCGCCTATTAAATAAACTCGTTTCATCATTCTTATTTAATGATTATGAATTAGGTTACCGGTTTACCAACCCCTGTTTTGTTCCAGGTTGGCTTTCAGTGCCTCTAACTGAGGGATAGGACCATAATACATATCATTGGTGTATTGCCTATTCTCCACGGTTCTTACATTGTATGTATTGTTGTTGATGATCACGCCTTTTGCCGGTTCGGTAAGCGTTGCTTTCCAGCGGCGCAGATCCCAAAAGCGGAAGCCTTCAAAGCTCAACTCCAGGCGGCGTTCGTTGCGGATCAGGTCGCGCATTGCTTCTTTCGAAGCAACAGAAGCCAGGAAGTTATCGGGCTGTGCAATGCCTGCTCTTTTACGCAGTGCAGCGATCACGTCACGTGCAGAAAAGCCAAAGGTGCCGGTCGCGTCTGGTCCCCATGCTTCATTAGCCGCTTCGGCATACGCCAGGAATATTTCAGTATACCTAATGTGCACTGGATAATGTTTCTGGCTGGTGCGGGCCGTTGGGTTTGCGTTCACTGTTTCGTTCAGCAGCTTGCGCAGGTAAAAACCGGTCCGGGTTGAAGTAGGCAGGAAGTCAACTGCGTCATTGGTTGGGTTATCAACCTTTGTGCGAATGGTTGTGCTTCTCATCGAGGAGTTGTCCACTACAATGTAATTTTTCAACCTTGGGTCGCGACCGTTATACGGGTTATTTGGATCGTAGCCGCTGGCAGGATCCGTGATGGGATAACCGTTTGCCATTGGAAATGCATCTACCAAATTCTGAGTGGGGTTTACGCGGCCGTTACCAAACAGCGATGGTGGATAGTTGTCAACCTCCATGTTGTTGGTGTTTTCAATATTGCCACGCCACAGCATTTCGCGCTGCTCGATTGGCGAGCCAGAGCTTGGGCTGGTGTTGAGCAGGTTCACGTTATCAGCAGTATAAAACAAACCGCCTTTCGGATCCAGCCCATTGATGCCGCCATTCAGCGTCAGTACTTCACCGGCTAAGTTGGCAGCTTCTTCCCATTTAGCTTGTGCCGATTGCGTATTGAACGCGGGGCTTGCAGCCAGCAGTGCGGTTTTGACACGAACTGCTTTTACAATGCGGCCCGACATACGCTGGCGAGCAAAGCGGCCAAATACGCGGTTGTAATCACCGGTTTGGATGCCTGCATATTTTGGCGGCAAAGCCGTAGGATCGGTGATGTCCTGGAACAGGTAATCAAGCGGCAGGTATTTCTCCGCCTCAGTAAGGTCGGCATAAATCTGCTGCACACACTGTTCGAAAGTGGCCCGTGGACGGCTGAAATCAGAATTGGGTTCCAGTGCTTCGGTGATGATGGGCACGCCCAGCAATTGGCCGTTTGCACCCACACCGCCATGCGACTGCAACAGGTGGAACATAAACAGCGCCCTTAAGCCGTAGGCTTCACCCTTGAAGCGATCGGTGTACAATCGGCGCACATTTGCGCCGCTCATGGGTGCCCAGTTTACGCTGTCCACTTCGCGCAGGAACAGGTTGATGTACATGATGGCCGTGTAGGAGTTGTTCCATTGGTCAACCGGGTTGTTGGCGGCCGACCAGGAGCCGGTTGCCATGTTGAGCAACGGGCTGAACTTATCGTTTGTTACGGCATCATCGGTAGCCACCTCGCTAAAGGTGAACCGGTTGGTTGGAATCCTGGTGTACGCATTCAACAAAACCCCTTCCGCATATCCGGGATCTTTGTAAATGCCTTCAAGTGTACGGTGGTTATCAAATTGCGGTTCTAGGTTCTTTTTGCAGCTTGCAAACACTATCCCGACTGCAAGCGGTAGCAGTAGTTTTTTGTACATGCTAATTATTTTTGCTACGTGTCACCACGTAAGATTATTCTTTAAAACCTGGCCCTAACACCAGCATTGTAATGTCTCAACTGTGGTACAGAGCCGATATTCAGATCCAGTATCTCACGGTTTTTCGAGAAAGTGTACAGGTTAGCACCAGAAACGTACACCATCAGGCCCCGCACGAACGATTTGCCAAAAACACTTGCCGGCAGTTCGTAAGTCAGCTGCACCTTGGCCAGGTTGAACCGGTCGGTTTTATACAGCCAGAAATCAGAAGTACGGAAGTTGTTGTTGCTCTGTTGCGAACTCAGGCGTGGGTAGCTTGCTGTAGCTTTTGTATCAGGAGTCCAGCGGTCCAGCACCACTTCAGAATACTTGAGGTCACCGCTCACCCAGAAGTAGTTATTGTTTTTAATACCATAACCACCCGAGTTGCCGGTTCCCAGTACAAACAGGTTGAAATTTTTGTAGCCAACATTCAAGTTCAGGCCGTAGTTCCATGGCGCAATAAAGCGGCCGATCATCACATCATCACGGGTGTCGACCAGGTTGTCGCCGTTTTGATCAACATACTTAATGTCGCCGGGCAGCACGGTGCTGAACAATTGGCGTGGGCTGTTGCTGATCTCGTTCTGGTCGTTGAAAAAGCCCTGGTTCACCAAACCGAAGATGGCATCAACTGGTTTGCCCGCACGGTTTTGGTAGGCATCCAAATTCAGCTCATCGCGATCCAGCACTTTTGAAGTAGCATAGGTAGTGTTGGTACCCAGGCTGATGTCAAATGCACCGATTTTCTTATTTACGTTCAGCATCAGGTCAAAGCCACTGCGCTGATCGGTGTTGTAGTTGGTAAACGGAATAAAGGTGTTGAAATAGTTGGGATACTGCGAAAACCTTTGGGTCAGCTGGCCAGCCATTTCTGTTCTGAACACCGTTGTTTGCAATTGAATCAGGTTGTTGAAAAACGAACCCTCCAAAGTTGCATTCAGCTCTCTCCTTTTAGGAAAGGTGAGGTTGGGATTGGCACCAAATTGAGAAGTGGTTGTTTGGTTAGAACCACCAACGGCATCATTCCAGTTGTAGCCGGCACCGCGGCCATAGATGTTGTTGTAAATAAAGAACGCATCCGCATTGTTTCTCCTGATGTCCAGGTCCGTGTTGATGATACCAGCAGAAGCAGAAAGCTTCAGGTGGTTCACCGCGGTAGAGTTGGCCAGGAAATTTTCAGCGCTCAGCAACCAGCCCAGGCTAAGGGTTGGCGACAGCGCCGTACGGTTGCCTTCGGGCAAACGGGTTGAGTTGGCATAATTGCCGCTGAAGTCAGCCCAGTAGCGGTTTTTAAAGTTGTACGCTACCTGCAGGCCCAGATGCGACGCGGTGATTGGCTGGAACACATCGTTTACCGAAATAGAAGATGTGTAACCAAGCAACTTAGCAGATACATTGTGTGCACCGGCAAAAGAACGGTCGTAGCCAAACCATGCAGCAAAGCTGTTGTTCTGGCGCTGTGCAGTGTTGTTGATGTTCTGCGTACCGGGCCTTGTGTCTTCGCCAAACTTCTGCAACCTGGTGATGGTGTCAGCGGTTGCATTCCAGGTAGGCTGGTACACAGCATAAGTGTTGCTGATCGACTGCAGGTAAGAGTTGCGATAATCCAGGTTAAACAAGGTGTGGAAAGACAAGCCGTTCAGCACACTGCTTAAATTGGCATTGATCTCGTTAGTAACCTGCAATACGCGTTGGATGTTGCGGTCGTAGCCTGCAGAATAAAGATCTGCGATGGGGTTGGTTTGAAAGCTTTGCAAACCACCCAACAGGTACTGGCCGTCCAACAGGTTGCGGCTCGCATCAACGATACCCAGGGATGCTTTATCGTTTGGTGAAATCAGGCTCACCGGGATCAGCGGCGTAAAGCGGTTAGGCAACAACGTTGCTGCGTTGTTCCAGTAGTTGGTTCTTGCCCTTCTCGAATCGCGGAAGATTGCAGACACATAGATCGAGCTCGAAATCTTGTCATTCAACTTCAGATCTACGTTACCACGAACGTTCAAGCGGCTGTCGTTTTCGTTTTTGCCCTCTCCTACTTTCAGCAATGTGGAGCTGTTGGAGAAGCCCACATTTGAGTAAAAACGAGCAATGCTTGATCCACCCGAAAATTCAGCGTTGGCATCGGTTGCACTCTGGAATTTTTTCAGGTAGTCATCGGAGTAGTAATCAACGCTTGGATAGCGATATGGGTTACCACCACTATGGTTCTGGATCATTTCAGCACTGAACGTCTCGGGCAGTCCATCGTTGCGGCGTGCTTCATTGAAATAAGTCATGTAGTCGGCCGAGTTGAGGAACTTGGGAAGCGCCCTTGGCATGGCAATGCCCTGGTTTACCCGCACCGAAATGTTCTTGGCGTTTGCTTCACCTTTTTTAGAAGTGATCAGGATTACACCTTTTGCGCCTTGTGTGCCATACAGCGCAACTGCATTGGCACCTTTCAGCACGGTGATCTGTTCTACTTCCACCAGGGTAATATCGCTGAACTCACGACGGATACCGTCGATGAAAACTGCAGCATTTTCCATACCCCAGATGTTGTTGCTCCACAGCGCACCTGCTACCCTTCCATTCATACCGGCTTCAACCGAAGTGTTGAAGTCTTTGTCGATATAAGTATCAGGGTTCAGCACACTAACGGCGCCGGTCAGGTCCTTTCGGTCCACTTTACCAAAGGGCACGTACACCTCTGTACTTTCGCCATCCACAACGAGGCGGATGGTTTGAGGGATAGCATTGGCCCGCAGCGTTTGTACCCGGTAGCCTTTGGCATTTACCAATACTACCGCATCTGGGGGCACTTCAATGGAAAAACGTCCTGATGCATCAGTAAAAGCAGTTGCTTTTCCACCATTGCCGGTAATCAGCGCTCCGGTCACAGGTTTTCCTCGATCATCGTATACAACTGACGCCACAGTTACTTGTCCCTCTGTCTGCGCCATCGATGTTTTTGATAAGATGCATAACGCACAGAGCGCAAACATCCATATCCTAATGTATCTCATTAGATTTTATTTAAATTGAATCCATAGTTGCTGCAGCATTGCCCTGAACACTGCATTTTCCTGGGCAAAAAACTGCCGCTTACCAACCTTCGTTCTGACCGAACGAGGGGTAAAGGTTTACCTGGTTGTTGGGCAGGGGCAGCCAGTTGTGTTTCTTTTCAAAAACACGGGTTACCACTACACGTTCGCGCAGGTTGATTGGTTTGCCGTTGGGGCCGCGATCAAAGTCGATCACCGTTTTTTCGCGGTATTTCATTTGGTCGGCAACATTCCAGCGACGGAGGTCGTGCCAGCGCAGGCCTTCAAAAGCCAGTTCAACAGCCCTTTCACGCATCAGTTCGCTCATAAAGGCTTCTTTCGAACCCAGGAACCGTTGGTCAACACCAGGGATGCCAGCTCTTGTTCTTACTTTATTTACAGCTTCAACTGCGGTTAAAGTGCCGGGTACGCTGCTTTGCGGTGTGCCGTAGCCATGCAATACAGCTTCGGCATACATCAGGTAAACGTCGGCCAAACGGAGGTAAGGCACTACGATGTTGATGTTGTTCCACTCGTTGTCCACGTTGTTGCAACCGTCGGTTACAAACTTGCGCACCAGGTAGCCCGAACGGCTTGCAGTGCTTTCCAGGCGCAGGTTGCCGCCGTTGAACAGGTTTGCAAAACGATAGTCGGCATTGCCCGTACCACGGATCATGCGAACACCATCATAAGTAATTGATTTGTAAAAACGCGGGTCGCGGTTCGACCAGGGATCGGCAGGATCGTAATTGGAACCTGCTGCATCAAGCGGCAAGCCGTTGGCCATACCGAAATAGTTCACATAGTTAGCTGCCGGAGAAGAAATGCCCGCTTCGCCACCCAGCGGTGGTGGAATGAACATGTTTACCAGCGACCAGCGTGAACGCCATGATTCGTATGTGGGTGGTCCAAAAATTACTTCAGGATATCCTGGGTGACGACCATCGGGAGAAATAGTGTACACGTTTTCGTTCCACTTGTCCCAAGGCAGCAGCTGATACTGCGATTCGCCGCTTTCCGACATCCGGATCACTCGGGCAAATGCATCAGCAGCTTGCTTGCTCAGTTCGGCGTCGTAATCGTTTACGCCGGTTTCCATTTGGTTCTGCATGGGGCTGGCGGCGTACAGCAGGTTGCGGCCTTTAATAGCCAACGCAGTTGAAGAAGTAACGCGTTGCTTGTTCAAGCCTTGTGTCAACTGGCCTACAGGCGAAGCATCCCAGTTTTTGGGCAGCAGGGCTGCAGCATCTTCCAGGTCCTTAGCAGCTTTCAGTGCAGTTTCGCGGTAGCTCAACCTTGGCAGCGTCAACGTTGCCGAGCTCGACAACACGGTGTCGATGTAAGGAAGACCACCCCAGAAACTCATTAACTGGAAATGGAAAAAACCGCGGAAAAACAGGAGTTGGCCTCTCAGCACATTCTTCTCTTCGTCGGTAGCATTCGTGAGCTTGTCCAGATTGGCCAAACCTACGTTTGCCTTGCGGATGCCATACCAGCTCAGCGGCCACAATCCTTTCCTTTGGGGATCGGTGCCCAGGTTGTTGGGTCCGGAGCCGTTGTCGTCGAGCCAGCTGTTGTCCCAGCCGCCACCGCCTGTTTGCCAGGCGCGGTAGTTACCGTTGTCAAATTCTGCATTGATGCGGTAGTTGGCGTTGGTGGTCGATAACATGTCATCGCCCATATTCCACTCATTGTTCCAGGTAGACTTGGTCATATCCGGAAGCGCATGATATAATTCTTCGGTAAAGCCCTGGAAGCTGCGGAAGTTGGTGAACACGTCTCTTTCGGAGATGTTTGCATCCAGCGGCCTGTCGAGGTACTTTTTGCAGGACCCGAGTCCAAAAACAAGAAGCAGTACACTTACAGACAGCGTCAGTTTCTTAGACAATTTCATATTGTGTGTTTGTAAATGTTATAAACTGAGGTTAAAGCCAAAATTCACACGGCGAACAGTTGGGTAAGCACCCTGGCCCGAAGTGTTGCCGTTTCCCACGTTTGCTTCGCGGTCATCAGGCATTTTGCTCCAGAAAGTCAGGTTGTTACCGTTGGCAAAAACACGCAACGATTGAACGCCTGCTCTCTTCACCCAATTAGGATCCAAGGTGTAGGAGATTTCAGCTGTTTTCAGGCGCAGGTAAGAGCCGTCGTACAGAAAGAAGTCGCCGTATGATGAACCGTAAGACAGGGATTTCCAACGAGGCAGCGGGCCTCTTGCATCCTGGTTGTCTTTTGCCCAGTAATCACCCTGATCGAACACGGTGTTGAGGCGTGCACCAAAGTTGGTTTGGGTCAATTCGCGGGTTACGTTATTTACACCGTAGAACTGTACAAACAAGGCAAAACGCTTGTAGTCAAATCCAACGCTGGCAGTGTAGGTGTTTTGCGGCCTTGAAGGGAAACCAAAAGGCACGTTATCAAAGTTGTTGATCACACCGTCACCATTAAAGTCGATCAGGTTGAAATGACCGGGGAACTTGTTGTTATCGTTCTGGTCCAGCCGGGTGCTGCCGTACACTTCATCCCAGTTGTTGAAATAACCGGCACGAACATGCGAACGTGACTGGCCAATCTGGAATTCGGCTTGCTTCAGGTAATCATCCAGCAGTTGGGGATCATCGCGGAAAATAACGCGGTCTTTTGCATGGGTGATGGCTATGTTACCCCACAGGCGTACATCGGAGTTGATGCGCTTGTTGAATTTCAATTCGACCTCGTAACCCTGTACTACAGTTTCACCCAGGTTTGCCGGAGGCGGTGTACCACCAAAATACACGGGTACTGCACGCTGTCCACCAGCAATCAATACGTTGGTGCGGTAATCGCGGTAAAATTCAACGCTACCTTCAATCAAACCACGGAACAGGGAATAATCCACGCCAATGTTTGCTTTGGTAACGGTTTCCCAATGGATATCGGGGTTACCAATTACACTTTCGCGGAACCACTGGTATGGGCTGTTGGCGTTGTTGTTGTTATCGCCAAGGCGGGCAGATCCACCAAAGCCCCACTGCGTCAGGTACAGGTAGTTGCCGTTGATTTGGTCGCTACCCACTTGGCCGTACGAGCCACGGAGTTTCAGCGAAGAAACCCAACGCAGGTTCGACATGAATTTCTCGTTGGTCAGCGTCCAGCCAATAGCTGCAGATGGGAAAAAGTCGAAGCGGTAGTCCGGACCAAATCTTTGCGAACCGTTGTAAGCTCCGTTGAATTCAACAAAGTAGCGGTTGGCAAAATTGTAGGTACCACGGAAAACCCAGTCTTCGCGGAAGTCGGGGAATGCGCTACCGTTGGCACTTTCATTACGCATGAACAGGCCCATGGTAGAGATATTGTGGCGGCCAATTCTAGCAGCGTGGTTTAGTTGAGCCTGGTACACATTTCTTCTGAATGTATTACCGTTCTGGAAAGCGTCTGCGGCAGTGCCCCACTGTGGCACTACGTAATCAAATTGGTTTACACCGGTTACGTTGCCGTAACGGATCTCGCCGGTGTTCGGATCGATCCATTTGGTAACAGCGCTACCACCGTCGGTGATGCCACCCACAGCCAGGAAGCGGTTATCCACGGAATAACTACCGCGGAAGGTCAGGCCTTTTACCAGTGCACCGAGGTCTTGTTGCAGGATAAAGTCGGTGTTGATTTGCGTAGACTTTTCGTTCCGCACACCGTTGTTACCCAGGATCAGGGCAGGGTTGTTTGTTGCAACCGGGTCGTTTGGATAGTATCCATACGAGCCATCGGCATAAATGGGATAGAACAGGTCAGGCGCGTTGCCGTAGATACCCTGGTACCAAGCATATTCAAACCCGCTGTACGTAGTTTGGCGTTTGCCAAACATACCGGCCAGGTTGGTAGAAAGCGTGGTGCTCTTGGTCAATTTGATATCCAGGTTGGTGCGCAGGTTCAAACGGTCGTAGCTGAAACCTGGTGAGTAACCCTTGCCATTGCCCGGAATTTTCATGATATCACCTTCGTGGAGGATATCTACCGAGCTAAAGTATTTTACAAATGGAGAACCACCCGAAATGCTGATGTTGGCGTTTTGTGCGGTGGCCAGTTTTTTCACCGACTCACGCTGCCAGTCAATATTAGGATAACGCTCCGCTTCGGCCGCGTTGGCTGGGTTGCGGTATTTGTCGATCCGCGCCATTGGCGTGTAATCTGCCCATGAGCCGGGGCTCACAGCCAATTCCCGCTCAATAGCCATGTTGCGGATCATCAGAGCGTCGTAAGCATCATATTTCTCAGGCAAACGCGATGGCATTTTCAGCGTGGAGTTTACCGTTACATTGATGTTGGCTTTGCCTTCCACACCTCTTTTAGTAGTGATGAGTACTACACCGTTGGCACCTTTTACACCAAATACGGCTGTGGCCGATGCATCTTTCAAAACGGAAATGCTTTCAACGGAACCAATGTCCACGCCGTTCATCGAACGTTCAATACCATCTACAAGGATTAGCGGACCGGCGGCGTTCCAGGTTCCCTGGCCACGGATAAAGATCTGCGGATCTTCAAGACCCGGCATACCGGTGCCCTGAACGGTGATCACACCCGGTACGTTACCGGTCAACGCCGCACCGATGTTTGATACACCACCTGCACGCTGCAATACTTTACCGCTGGTTTGGGCGATGGCCGCAACTACGCTTTCTTTTTTCTGCTTGCCATAACCTACCACAACTACATCAGCCATTTCCTGGGCTGAAGAGGCCAATTGAATCTGCATATTGCCGGTTTGTCCGGCGGTGAGAGTAATTTCTTTTGAAGCAAAACCGACAAAAGAAACGACCAGTACTGATTTTTCGTTGGCTACCGTAAGTGAGAACGAGCCGTCTTCTTTGGTGACAGCTGTATTCGTGGTTCCTTTTTCTGTAATGGTGGCGCCACTAAGCGGTTGGCCAGTGTCGTCGGTTACTTTACCGGAAACGGGCAAAGCAAGGGGCGCATATTTGTCGGTACCGGGTGGTGTACCAGCAAACGATTGCGTTGAAAGACCGAACAAGGCGATCAGGCAACAGTTTGCCCACACAAAGTATCGGTAAGGCAAAATGTTTCCGCCAAGCGACAAGTGTCGTCTAGACTTTTTCATACTTGATTGATAAATTAAAGGTTTGTTTGAAGGGCCAGGTGTTGACCAAATTGAAACGCAGCGCCGGGTCGCAGGGCGACGGGCTGGATCAAACCTTGAAGTGGAGGTAGATTTTCTTCATATAGCAGCACTTTTTAGTGAATAAACAATCGTTTGTCGGCGGGCAGTTTAGTCCCGCCGGGAAAACCGGTCGCGTATCCTAAATCACCTTTTGGCAGCAGCACTTTTACTGAAAATGCCCGATTTGTTTGCGGCTTTTATCCCATTTCGCCGAGTCCTGCCCGTTTGGCAGAAATGACGAGTTGAACCAATATTACTCGCTTAAAACAATTCGGCTCCGCCAAAACTTCAAAATTTTCCATCACAAGCTTCCGAAGTGTTAAAATTCGCAGAAACGTCTCCTGCCATAGGGCATGGAATGGCAAAAAAATGGTTCAAATGTTTAAAACAGGCAAAAAAGTATCTACAACGGTAGGAACAAATGTCGACTGTTTAACAATTTGGAGGCAATGTTCAGCAAATGTTAGAGAAAATTGCAATCGGTTGCATATTGCTTCTTTTAATGAAATGAGCCGCCATTCTGGCAGCTCATTTTCCGTTATCTTATTTTCTGAGTGAAGTTTGCGACTGTTTATCGCGGATTTTACTGCCGGCGGTAATTGCTTCTACCGGTACTTAAGCGGCTCATAGATCAGCACGAATTTCCAACCCTTTATAGCAACTTTGGACCACAACAGCACTATTGTGCTACAAACGTATACGTCTTACCCCCAACCGTTGGCAGGTCGTAAACTACCGTCTCCTGCAACGCAATAGGCTGTACCTTGGCTTTTTCAGAAATGATTGGCGTCGGTGTGGCGTCCACCTGGTAATATATATTGGCATTATTGCCGGTAGCAGGGCGTAGGCCTGTTCCACCGACAAGTTTTACCGCATTGGGCACCCGCAGCCGCAGGTTGCCACCCAGTTTTGACCGCACCACAGCTTTTACCAATTTGCCCTCTTTCCATTCCATTTGCACCAATTCGAAACCGCCGATGGCCCTAATGCCGCTAACGCTACCTGCTTGCCACACGTCGGGCAAAGCGGGCAGCAGGTGCACTTCGCCGCCTGCGCTTTGCATCAGCATTTCGGTGATGCCCGAAGTGCAACCAAAGTTGCCATCGATCTGGAACGGCGGGTGAGCATCAAACAGATTATTATAGGTTCCGCCGCCTCGGCTTCCGGGTGTTACCGGCGACAGTTGGTTCTGAATCAACTTATAAGCGTGATTGCCATCGAGCATGCGGGCCCACCAGTTTACTTTCCAGCCCATGCTCCAGCCGGTTGATACATCGCCCCGGTGGGTAAGCGTGGTTTTGGCAGCGCTGTGCAACTCTGGTGTACGATAAGCTGATATTTGGTTGGCCGGGAACAGTCCATACAGGTGCGAGATATGACGGTGCTCATCTTTAGGATCGTCAATATCGTCCAGCCACTCCTGCAACTGGCCGTGCTGGCCAATTTGCATCGGCGGCAGCCGTTTGCGCAGTTGAGCCAGCGTATCGCTGAATGCCGCATCCTTGTTTAAAATTTTCGCAGCACGGATCGCCGTCGAAAAAAGTTCAAAAATGATCTGGTTGGTCATGGTGGTGCCGGCATCCAGCGAGGAACCCTGGTGTGCGGCCGGTGCATTTTCCGGCGAGCTATCTGGGTTGATCACCAGCCAGCCATGCTTGGGATGTTCCACCAAAAAATCTACATAAAAAGTAGCAGCACCTTTGATTACAGGGTATACTTGCGCCAGGAAAGCTTTGTCGCCGCTATAGAGATAATGCTCCCAAAGGTGTTGGCTCATCCAGCCGCCCGCAGCGCTCCATACGCCCCATGTAGCGCCGTCGATGGCGCCGGTGGCCCGCCAGATGTCGGTGTTGTGGTGGGCTGCCCAACCCCTGGCGCCATACATATCCCGCGCCGTTTGCTGCCCCGTTTGGGCAAGTTCGCGGGTCATGCGCAAAAATGGTTCGTGCAGTTCGGGCAGCGCCGTTTTCTCCGCCGGCCAGTAATTCATCTGGGCGTTGATATTGATGGTGTATTTGCTGTCCCAGGGCGGATTGATCTTGTCGTTCCAAATGCCTTGCAGGTTGGCAGGCTGTCCGCCGGGCTGCGATGAGGAAATCAGGAGGTAACGGCCAAACTGGTAATACAGCGTTACAAAATTGGGATCTGCCACTTTATTGAACGCCTTCAGCCGTTCGTCGGTGGGGAGGCTGGCCGCTTCGGTGGTACCCAAGTCCAGTTTTACCCGGTTAAAATATTTTTGATAAGCAGCCACATGCGCAGGCAGCATTGCGGCAAATGATTTTGCGTAAGCTTTGTTCAGGTAATCGGCGGCTCGTTTGTCTGCGTCGCCGCCCAGGTCGTTGTAATTATTAAAATTGGTAGCTGCCGAAATATAGATGGTCACAGCGTTGGCGCCTTTTACCATCAGTGCCGTATCGTTTGCTGCCAGCGTACCCCCTTCCAGTTTCATCCGAACGATGCCTTTATATTGCACCATACCTTTCACCGACTCATGGTCGGAGGTGATGCCGGAAATGGTCAGCTCTTTTGCAGGCGTGGTGGCAATGGTAGCCCGCTTTTGCGGCGTGGCAAAAGTTGCGGCGAACGACAGGCTCCCCGCTTTGTTGGCACTGAGCCGCACCACCACTACCCTATCGGGAAATGATGCAATGGCCTGCCGCGTGTAGGTGACGCCATTGGCCGTGTAGGTTGTTGTGGCAACAGCCCGTTCGATATCCAGTTCGCGGCGGTAGTCCGAAAAATTTTCGTGTCCTTCAAAAGCCAGTTGCAGGCTACCAATGGGTTCAAACTTTTGCCCGTGCGATTTTTTGGTGATGATCACCCGGTTGGCCAGGCGCTCCGCGTCTTTTTGTTTGCCGTCAAAAATCAGTTGCCGCACCAGTGCCAGCGAATCCAGCGCCAGCGGGTTGTCGTTGCGGTTGGGGCCTCCGCTCCAAACCGTGTGCTCGTTCAACTGGATGATCTCTTTCTCCACATTGCCATAGATCATAGCGCCCATGCGGCCGTTGCCGATCGGCAATGCATTTTCCCAAACACGGCCCGATGGCTGTTTATACCAAAGCTTTAGGGGCTGTTTCGGCTGTGCCAGGCCGTTAGTTGCAAGGAGCATTAAAAACAGGAGCACCAGAAAACCGCACTTGCGGAGCGCATGGTTGATCATCATAGCAAAAAGGGTTGTTTCAAGATGGCTGCATCAAGGTACGCATGTGTACCGAACCATTCGGAAAATTAAAAACGAAAAAGTTTTTATCGAAGCAAAAACATTAGAACGTAATGAGGCAAGAGAACGATCACGATTGACATGCATCGATGCACCGAATAGGGTACAAAATATTGCTCACCGATTCAGTCGTCAGCGCTAAATTTTACCCGTCGCATATTGACATCGACAAAGAGATATAAATACAGCGCACTATCAGTTTGATCCAATAGTGCGCTGTAGTTTTCCTTGCTAATGCAAGGTTTGAAGTTAGTATTGGTTGCGGCTGCTGTTCATTTCGTTTAAAAATGTTTTATAGCGGCGCAGCTGCACTGGGCGCTCCTTTCGTTGCAAATTCAACTACATCCCAATAAGCCTTTTTCGGCTGGCGGTTTACGTCGAACAGCAGCGGAAAGTTTTTACGGCCACGGCCATCCAGCCAGGTGTACTGGTCGCTCAGGTTCCAAAACGTAACCCCTGTAAGCTTTCCTTTATTCTGACGGAACACGTCGAAGATCATCTGGTATTTTTCGCGTTGTGCGGCTTCCATTTCCGGGGTGTACACCGCAGTGGTATCGCGCTGTCCCCGAATCAACTGGCCGCCCTGGCGACCCGCATATACCGATACATCGAGCTCGGTTACCTGCACCTGCAAGCCCAGTGAGGAAAACATCTGGATGGATTTTTCCAGCTCTTCACGCGACGGGTTGTTGATGGACCAATGTCCCTGCAGCCCAACACCATGAATGGGCACACCAGCCTCTTTCAGGCGTTTTACCATCTGGAAAATCTTTTCCCGCTTCTTTGGATTTTCGGTGTTGTAGTCGTTGTAAAAAAGCACCGCTTTTGGATCTGCCGCGTGGGCATACCGAAATGCTTTTTCAATAAACTCGTCGCCGGTAATTTTGGTCCACTGGGTGCTGCGGTAAAAAACAGAATCTCTGTCGTCGATCACTTCGTTTACCACATCCCATGCGTAGATGCGGTCTTTATAACGGTTCACAACCGTGTTGATATGGCTTTGCAAACGCTGCAGCAGCAACTCTTTCGAGGCATCGCCGCCCTCCGCGTTTTTAAACATCCAGGCCGGTGCCTGCGAGTGCCAGCAAAGGGTATGACCCCGAAGTTTCAGACCATGTTTTTTTGCAAAATTGGCAATGGCATCTGCATCATCCCAAAAGTATTCGTTCTCTTTTGGATGGATGGGTCCCATCTTCATTGCATTCTCCGCAGTAATGCTGTTGAAATGGTTTACGATCAACGCCGAGTCTGGCCCTTTCAACTGGCGTGGTGTAACGGCACCACCCACCAGGAAATAATCTTTGTAATAATCTTTCAACCCCTTGGGGGCGTTGGTCGCACTGCCGGCGTTCTTACTGGTACTGCATTGTACCAATGCAATGGGCGCAACGGCAGCTAAAAGCAATTTCGAAATGGTATTCATGATGGCTATTCGGTCGTTTGGTGATGAATTATTATTTGGAAATTTTATCGGTGATGCGGAAATAATCAAAATCGGCATGGCCACCGGCTGTTTTAGTGGCGTAGTTGAACAGGGCAAAACGGTAGCCCATAAAATGCGGCAAGGTGTACGACATTTTCAACGCCGTGCCAATGGGCTGCCAGCTTTTGCCATCGAGGCTGTAAAAAAACTGTGCAACATCTTTTCTGTCGGTAAAATCACACTCGGCTTTCAGGTAAATTGTTGATTGCGCCAATGGAATGCGGGCCGCTTCCACAGCCTGGCCCGAGCCTGCATTGATCATCACCAGCGATTTGGCGCCACCCGAAACCTGCACACCCAACTGGCCATAATTCTTTTGCAACAGGCCAAGTCCAGCAAAATCGCCATCTTTCAATCCCGACACATCCAATGAAATTTCACCAGAAGAAACCGGGCCGATGGTGCGTTGGGTCAGCGTATTTCGGGCCATGTAAAATGAGGTATCTACGCGGCCGGTGGTAATGCGCAAAAAACCTTTGCGTGCCGACAGCGACCAATTACGATTATCAGGATTGTGGTTCCACTGCCATACCAGTCCGAACGGCGCCTGGCGCTTTTTGCGGGTAAATTCATCCGAAGCAACCAGCGAAGGAATAAGCCCTTTGCTTGCAGGCAGATCGAGTGTTTGCGGCACTTTACCATCAACGCCCAGCACCGGCCAGCCGTTCTGCCATTTTACCGGCACCAGGTACGGAATGCGGCCCACCGCGCCATAATCCCGGAACAGGTACGAGTACCATTCGCCATTGGGCATATCGATCAAGCCACCCTGCGCCACGCCCAGGTCCTGCAAACCCAAACGGCCTTCATACGGGCCGGTAATATTATCGGCGCGGTGAATGACCACGGTACGCATGCCGCCGCGTGGCCAGGTAATGTTTAAGAGGTAATATTTGCCGTTGATCTTAAACAACTGCGAACCTTCCGCCTGCAGGTTGATGTTGTTACCTGCCGGCAGGCTTGCGTTTTCGATCACGATTTGATTAAAGCCACCGGGCTTGATGCCGGAGAGATCTTCGTTCAATTCCACCAGCGTAAGCTTGCCGGCACCATACAGCATGTACACCTTTCCATCATCGTCAAAAAACAGAGAATGATCGTGCAGGCTGGGCCTGAATTCAATGCGCTTCCACGGGCCTTTTTCAATATTTTTTGTGGTGTAGATGTATGTTTTCCCCGTGGTGGATGCAAACGTAGTTACATAAAAAGTTTTGTTGTGGTAACGCAGGCTGCTGGCCCAGGAACCAGCGCCATAAGCAGTTTTACCTCCCTGTAGGTTCAGCGCATCCACATCGGCCAGCGTATCATAGGCATAGCTTACCAGTTGCCAGTTCACCAGGTCTTTCGATTTCATGATGGGCACACCGGGGCTCATGTGCATGGTGGTGCTGCTCATGTAATAGGTGTCGCCCACACGGATCATGGCCAGATCCGGAACATCCGCGAAAATGATCGGATTGCGTGCGGTTTGGGCATGCACCTGAGTAGCTGCTCCAAAACAAATAATGGCTACAAAGGCCAGATGCACAAGTTTTGTTTTCATCATCGTTATCTATCTCTTGTTGATACACAGTTGCAGCGCAACGGGTTATTTTATAGTTTGCTTTTTGGCACAAATTCTTGGGCACACAAAAGCGAAGCTTTCTGGCTACCTGTTTTGCCCCACCCTGTAGGGCAAAACAGGTAGCAGGGGCAAATGCTCCACCGCTTCGAACCGCTTACGGTTATTGCATCGGACCGATCAACTCAATGAAGCTTCCGTCGGGATCCTGCACCAGCAGCAAATGGGCGTTGTTGTTTAACGGCGTAGGACTGCTTCCCAGAAAAGGAACTTTCATTTGCGTCAGTCGATCCATCACCGGCTTTAATGATTTTACATTGATGGTGATGTATTGCATGCCGGTATCATCCTGTATAAACTGCTGCTTTGGATGGGCCGCTTTTTTGCCAAAACTCATCAGCTTCCATTCGTTGGCTTCAGGACTATTTTCCAGCTTCAATACCGTTACGGCCGTGGGAACGCCGTTGGAAAGTCCGGAACGTTTTGAAAAATCTTCCCTTATGGTAAAACTATATGCCTTGACCATGCCGATGCCATTGATGTAAAAATCCAGTGAACGATCAATATCCGACACTACTACACCCACCCCAATCAGTTTACTGCTAAAGTTGGATTGGGCAAACAGGGCACCATGGATCAGAAGGGCAGCTACCGCGGGAAAAATGCGCACTAATACTTTGTTCATTTATTCAGATTTAATTTGCTTGAAATGATTTTTAAAGGGTATTTACTTGCTCCGTTTGCTCCGGACCAACGCCAGGGCCATGACCGGCACGGGCTGCAGAAAAATCACTGTTCTGCTTTGGCAGTATATCCCAGCAGCGACAGCATTTTCACTCCATATCTTGTGCCCAGTGTGCGGTAGCCGGCTGCGTTGAAATGCAGCTTATCGGCAGCAGCCGTGCAGCCTGTGGATGAAATTACATGCGCCGTGGGAATGGCTTGCGGCAACGTGGCAATAATCTTGTTCATGCTGGCACACTTGCCACCCTGGTCTTCGGCTACCAGCTCACCGGCCAGCAGTGGCACAGCAGCGGGTTTCAGCTTCAGGTCTTGCAGCAAGTTGTTGTACACCACTTTAACTTTTTGCGGCCACAGGCTGTCGCCGGTGTTGGATTCGCCCTGGTGCAACAAAATGCCTTTGATCACGCCATCTTTCTGCGCAATTTTTGCCATTTCCACCAATCGCTGGTACGGATTGCCATCGTACTCATTGGTCATATTGATCATCCACGGCGCGGCCGTGGTCAGGTAGCTTTTGTACTGCCCTTTATCGAACAGCTCAATTTTGCAACCGCCGATAGAAACGTTAATGATGCCCACACGAACATTTTGCGGCAGGTTGGCCACCAGGGTGCGGCCAAAATAATCGGCTGGCGTAAGGCCGGTGCCGCAGCGGGTAAGCGGCGGCGCAGCGGTATACCACTTGCCTTTATCACGGCGCAGGTTGGGGCAATTCACCGCTTCTAAAACACGGAAGCGGCTGTCCACCGTGGTATCCTGCGGTTCAAAACGGGCATTGCCTTCCATGTTCGACTGGCCGAAGGATAGGAAAATATAAAAGTTGGGGTCTTGCGCCAACAGGGTTTGCGCAGCGCCAAACAGCAGTCCAAGAATGAGTAATCCCTTTTTCATTTTTATTAATTGATCGGGGTTTGGGCCCCAACTTTTTAAGTTCCTTTTTATCCACTCCTACCGTACCGGCTTCACTCCTTCCGCAGTTTGCACAATTTTCTGGATGGTTCCGTCCGGGTTGTAGTACATGTAATCGATGCAAATTGACCTGCGGTAACTGCCACCAGTGGGCAGTGCACCGTTATGGTAAAAGAAATAGCTTTTGCCTTTGTAATCAAGAATGCCGGGGTGGGTAGTAAAACTGTTGGGCACATTTTCCTGTATAATGCCACGGTATTCCCACGGGCCCTGGATGTTGGTGGCAGTGCAATACTCGATCATCTCGGGTTTGGTGCCGGCACTGGCGTACACCAGGTAATACAGGTTGTTGCGTTTGTACACCCAAGGGCCTTCAATGTAATTTTTGGGTTTGAACACATGAATGCTGTCCTGCAGCTCAATCATGTTTTCTTTCAGTTTTACCCAGCGGCAACTACCGTTGCCCCAAAACATATAAGCCTGCCCATCGTCGTCAACAAAAACGGTGGGGTCAATATCATCCCATGCGTGTTTTTGATCGGTGGTCATTTCGTTTACAATTAGTGCTTTGCCAATGGCATCTTTAAACGGACCTGTTGGCCGATCGGAAACGGCTACACCAATGGCCGCACCGCCTTTACTCCGGTCGTCTGACTTATGAAAAGTGGACACAAACCAATAAAATTTGCCATTGCGGTAAATGCATTGCGCCGCATACGCATCGCCGGTAGCCCACGAAAAAGTAGCCGGCGAAAGCAGTGCACCGTGGTCCTTCCAGGTAACCATATCGGTGGAGGAAAACACGTGCCAGTCGAGCATTTTGTAATTGGTGGCGGTGGTTGATGCCGTGTCGTGGCTGGTGTATAAAAACACGGTGTCGTTGTACACGATCGGCGCCGGGTCGGCAGTAAAAACGTGCTTGATGATCGGGTTCTGCGCATTGGCGGTCAACAAAACCACGCTGGCAAAAAAGGCCAGTAAGATTTTTGATTTCATGTTTGTTTGTTCAATGGTTCAAAAATGCTGTTGGGTTCGTTGCGTTTTGTTCAATGCCGCTGCATAGCTGCAAGGCTATGAGCTTCTGCTAGATCATATGCCGGGGCTTCTTGCCCGTTCCCGGCCCTCTGCTATTTTATTTGTGGTTTAATGTTTTGATAATTGCCGCTCAGGTGCATCAGGCTAAACAGGTACATCAAGCCATCGTAATAGGGATCAAAATACCCGTCTTCGTATGGCTCCAGTTTCGCGTTCCATAATGCATGTACAAAATCGAGGCTTTCTTTTTCACCAGTCATCAAAGCGGTTGTTGCAGCTGTGCCCACCAACCCGATGGAATGCCGCAGTTTTTTTACCGGCCCGGCCTGTAAAATGAAATCAGGGCGGGTGCCGTCAACATTGAACTGGTCTTCAAACGTGTCAATGCCTTTGGAGCGTAAAAATGTTTGAAAACGTTTAGCATAATCCCTTTGCCAGGCCCGGCCCTTGCCAAACCAAACATAATCCATGGCAATGTTCATGGGCACCCGCCACGAGTCGTACCGGAAGCCGGGCGGCATCCACGGCGTGGCATACGGCGCACCGCTAAACTCGCTGTAATCGTAATTAAGGCCCGTAACCGGGTGGGTGGCGCGGCGCCAAAAAACCCGGGATGTATCAGCACAGTCGCGGTAAAATTGCTCATGGCCGTCTTTAGCATATTCGGCCCACACTTCGTAAAAGGCGGGAACGTGGTATGATGGGTCGGTCCAGTTGTACATATCCCGCTCGGGCACGAAAGTGATCTGTTTGTGCTCCGTGTTGATCAAATTATAGATGCCGCCGGTACCGTCTTTTTTCCACATGGCATCCAATATGCGGCGGGCTTCGCCGTAATAATCAATGCCGGTGGCATTGCCCCAGCGGTTGGCGGCAAACAACAGCGAGGTAATATAAAACAGCTCACCGTCCGAAGCGGAACCCTCCGAATTTTTCTTGAGTGTTTTGGGGTTGATGCTCCATGCAAAATAGCCCTCGCGTGGGCCGCTCTGGTGCTGCAGGTTTTTCTTCGACCAACGCCACAGCCGGTCAAACACATCTTTTTTATTCAACTGCACCGCCACCATCATGCCGTACGACATGCCTTCGGTGCGGGCATCGTTGTTTTTGATATCCGACACATAAGCCATCGAATCGCCCACTTCAAAATACACCCGGTTGGGTCCTTCAAAAACATCCTGATATGCTTTGGCCAGTTTGCCGTCGATATCAGCCTGGCTGTAGCCAGCCTCGCGAAATAAGTTGGGGTAAACGCCGGAGTAAAATGCTCCGGTCTTTGCTGTTGCAACGCTGGATTTAACAGCGGGTGCAGTGGGCTTGCAGGAAAAAAGAAACAGGCCGGCAGCAAGCGGCAGCATATTTCTAAACAATCGTTTTGCGCGGTACATGTTCATTTGCTCAAATTACCTTTGGCTGTGTGTTCTGCGCTGTCCTTGTATATAATGAAATACATTTTTCAAAGCGTAGAAATGACACAGAACCTGTGCATATGGCCTTTAAATTATGTTGTAAAAAATGGGTGCTGGGTAACCAAAATCAGGGCGCTACATAATGCTATACAGAGCAGCCCTAACCCCATGTTTTACAGGATGTAATCTACCAGAACAGTAGGGATTACTATAGGTCAATTGTTGAAAATAGTATTACAATTGTTGCAGAATGCCTGAAACTTTAAATGAAACGGCGCAAAAGACTGGCGGAGTTGCAAAATTACCCTTTGAGTCAGCAGATATCATTGAACCCAACTTGCAATAGAAACGTGGAGACAAAAAAAGGGGAAGATGAAGAATCATCCTCCCGTAAACGTTTGAAATATGCAAAACAATACTTGCTTTAAGAACTCCTTTGTTCACTAAAAAAGGAAAAAAAAAATAGAGCAGTGTTCCGGGCTGATTGCACCCTCAAAAGCGAAAGCTTATTGGTGGAACGCTGCGATGATTCAAAAGTATGGCGGCTAAAATGCGTTATGTGCGATGATTGTTGAAGCTTATGGAACGAATGTTTACCCTGATGGAAATTTTGCCACGAATAGGATACATTCGTCTTAATGCCCGTATAAAGCCCTTTTGGAAGCTGGAAAAACGGGCCGGAAAAAAGCCAAATAGCCTGCAAAACAAGGAAAAAGAAACCAAAATATTTTCATATGCGTCCGTACTCCCACTATCATTACCCGGCAAACAATGTTCATTATAAAGAGGCGTTGTTTCTTGCACATCGCTTTCTTTCATAAAAACGATATTTGTACTTGCATTGCTTTTGCCATCATTTTGCTACGTGTTTGAACATGCCGACCAGATTACTTGCTCCTCTCCTCCTTCTACTGCTTGCCCTGCCCATGATGGGCGTTGCCCAACAGGAGGACATTAACTTTACTTCCATCACCACCAAAGAAGGCCTTTCGGCCAATACCATTAATACAATCCTGAAGGACCGATATGGACTGTTATGGTTTGGCAGCGAAGACGGACTGGACCGGTACGATGGCATTAACCTCACCGTGTACCGCCACAAACCCGACGACCGGCAAAGCCTTCCGGCAAATGAGGTACTGGCCCTGCACGAAGATGAGCTGGGCAACCTGTGGATCGGCACCAGCGGTGGCGGCCTCAGCCGGTACGACCGCCAGAAGAATGTGTTTGTAAACTACCCCACCACCGGCCCCAACGCCCTCACCAATAAAGTGGTTCGCGGCATCACCACCGATGCCGGCGGCAATATTTGGGTGGTGCATTTTGCAGGGGTAAATATTGTAGATCCCGAGTCAGGTAAGGTAACCAACCTGCCACTGCCCGGTACTTCAGAGGACCCGGGTACACTGGCCGGCATTGCCGTTTACCGCGATCGCCGCGAACGCATTTGGGTTGGCACCAACCAGGGCCTTTTTAGATTTAATGCCTCAAACCGGGCATTCACCGGTTTTTTCCGCACCCATCCCAATGCCACAGGCCCGATTGGCAACCAGGTAAACGTGATCACCGAAGACAGCAGCGGCAACATCTGGGCGGGTTCCACCAATGGCCTCAGTATGCTGCAAAAAGGCTCGGAAACATTTGTGCCTGTGCCGCTTTCGCAAAGCCCGGTGACGGGCATCAATGGCAACAGCGTGTTTTCCGTAGCAGTGGATGGGCCCAACCTTTGGCTCGGCACCGGTAATGGCCTGATCATTTTCGACACCCGCACCGGCAACAACCGCCAGCTGCGCCCCGATAACCGCAACATCCACAGCCTGACGGCTGCCGGCATCCGCAAAATTCATATCGATAAACAAGGCCTCTACTGGATTGGTACCATTGGCGGTGGCGTTAACAAATACGACCGGAACCTCAACCTGTTTAACCTGGTGCGCAGCAATCCGTATGATCCGCGGGGCCTGAACGCACCGATGGTACTTTCGTTTGCCGAAGCGGAAAATGGCAATGTTTATGTGGGCACTGAAGGCGGCGGGCTCAACCTGTTCGATGTTCAAACAAAGTATGTCACCCATTTTCCCATCCGCTCCAACCGGCCCAACGCTGGTCCCAATTTTACCATTTTAACGATGGAAAAAAGTAGCCGCGGACCGCTGCTGCTGGGCACTTATGGCGAAGGAATGTTTGTGTTTGACCCCGCCATCAAAAACTACCGGCAGGTATGGCAAGGCGGCAAGCCCGGCGACCTGAACGCCAATGATGTGTATTGTATTTTTGAAGACAAGGCAGGCAACATCTGGGTGGGCACCAACGGCAATGGCATCAATGTGCTGAATAAAGATTATTCAGTGGTTCGAAGATTTACGCCGCAACCCAAAGCCGCGATCGATAACTTTTTGCCTATTAATGGCTATATCCGCGATATAAAAGAAGACAGCCAGGGCAATATCTGGATTGCCACACACGGCGGCGGCATTGCCACTTACTTCCCGGGCTCGGGCAAATTCAATGTCTACAACACGGAAAACAGCAAACTTGTCAATGATATTGTAGAAGCGTTGTTGATTGATTCCACCGACGGGATCTGGGCGGCAACTTTTGGTGGCGGGCTGGTGCATTACAACCAAAAAAACGGGCAGTTCCGCACTTTTTCCGAAACCGATGGCGTAGCCAACAGCACGGTGTACGAATTATTGATGGATGTTTCTGGCCGCATCTGGATCAGTACCAACAAAGGCATCAGCAGCATCGACCCACGTACCGGTAAGATCAATAATTACAATCACCACAACGGGCTTCAGAACAACAACTTTATACGCGGCGCCGGCTTGCGCACTTCCAACGGAACGCTATTTTTCGGTGGACTGGAAGGGTTCAATTTTTTCAACCCAAAATACCTGAAGCAGAACGCCAATGTGCCGAAGGTGCTGCTTACCGATTTGAAAGTAGCCAACCAATCGGTGCAGCAATCGGAGAAGGGACCGCTGCGTGAAGACATAACGATTGCAAAGGAAATTCACCTTGATTTTAAACAAAATTTTTCCATCAGCTACGTCGGACTGAACTACACCGCCACCGAGCAAAACCAATACGCGTTTAAACTGGAAGGTTTTGATAAAGACTGGAACTATGTGGGCAACGCAACCACTGCATCGTACACCAACCTCGACCCCGGCGAATATACTTTTCGCGTAAAAGCCAGCAACAACGATGGCGTGTGGAACGAAGAAGGGCACACGGTTAAGATATTTGTACACCCACCATTCTGGCGCAGCAATCTTGCTTACTTGCTGTACACGGCTGCATTCATCGGGCTGTTGCTGTATTCAAGACACCTGGGCATTCAGCGCATCAACCGCAAGTTTGCGCTGGAGCAGGAGCGTTTCCGCGCCGAGCAGGAAAAAAAAGAAGTACTGCGGGTGCACGAACTGGACCAACAAAAAATAAAATTCCTTACCAACCTAAGCCACGAGTTCCGTACGCCGATTTCGCTGATCCTCGGTCCTGCCGATCATTTGCTGGCGCAGGAAACCGACCCGCAGGCAAAAAGCCATCTGCACCGCATCCGGCGCAACGCAAAACGGCTGGTGAACCTCGTAAATCAACTGCTCGACTTCCGGAAAATGGAAGAAAAAGAATTGACACTGCAACTCTCCGAAGGCGAATTGGTTTCGTTTGTAAAAGAAGCAGCCGACTCCTTCCACGATTTATCGGAGCGCAAAAAAATTGCCTTTACATTTTCATCGCAAATAGCGGCATTGCACACCCGTTTTGATCATGATAAAATTGAACGCATACTATTCAACCTGTTGTCGAATGCATTCAAGTTTACGCTTGAAGGCGGGCAGATTGAGTTGACCATTACAGAACAGGCAGCGCAACAACAGGAAAGCGATAAAAAATGGGTGACCATCCAAATAAAGGACACCGGCGTGGGTATTTCGCCGGAACAAAAAGACCGCATTTTTGAACGGTTCTTCCAGGCAAATTCACCCGCAGCAATCCTCAACCAGGGCACCGGCATTGGACTGGCCATCACCAAGGAATTTGTACAACTGCATGGCGGCACCATCGCGGTAGAAAGCGAGCCGGAAGTAGGCACCACCTTTATTATTCAGCTTCCTTTTACCGAAATAGATGCACCGCAAACAATTGAATTGCCACAACCCGAAATCGTCGCAACAGTTGAAGAAACCGAAATGGACGAAGCAGGCGAAGCAGCCGTTGCAGAAGTGGCATCTTTAGTTTCGGGCAGTAATGGCAAACCATCCATTTTGCTGGTGGAAGACAATGAAGATTTCCGCGCTTATTTAAAAGACAACTTGCAATCGAGCTTTTGTGTGCTGGAAGCAGCCAACGGGAAGGAAGGCTGGCAAAAAGCGTTGGGCCAGCATCCGCAATTGGTGGTGAGCGACATCAGCATGCCGGTGATGGATGGCATAGAACTGAGCCGCAAACTAAAAGCAGACAAGCGCACCGGCCATATTCCGGTGATCTTGCTTACGGCATTGACTGGTGAGGAAGACCAATTGCGTGGCTTGCAGACCGGTGCCAGCGATTACATCACTAAACCATTTAACTACGACGTGCTGCATGCCAAGATCAATAATTTGCTGGTGCTGAATCAAACCCTCAAGACTACTTACACCAAGCAGATAAAAGTACAGGCGCCGGAGGTGCATATTGAATCGGACGATGAGAAATTGATGAAAGCGATATCGGTTTACCTTGAAGAAAACCTCACCAATCCACAATTGTCGGTGGAAGAATTGAGCCGCAATATTGGTATGAGCCGAAGCTCGCTGTACAATAAACTGCTGGAACTTACCGGGCAGACACCGGTGGAATTCATCCGGTCGGTAAAACTGGAAAAAGCCGCCGTGCTGCTGGAAAAAAGCGACATGACGATTGCGCAAGTCGGTTATTCGGTGGGCTTTTCCACGCCCAACTATTTCGCAAAATCATTCAAAGCAAAATTTAATATGCTGCCCTCGGAATACATTGCACTGAAGAAAAAAGGAAATGCGTAGTTTTTAAAAAATCCGTTTTCGTTTTAATAAAAATCGGTGACAGAAAGCGAACTACTTTACAACATTTCCTAATCAAGGTTTACAAGCACGGCGATCAGTTCAGTTTCAAATTTGCAATAAATTAAATTTCGTTTATGCATGCCCTTTAGCATACATAAACATCTAATATTTTTCAATCATCTCCAGCGTTTGTTGTTCTATTTGGTCCTGGCTGGCGTTGAACGCTATTTTTTTACTGCCTAACAATAAAATACTCAAACCGGCAACGCAGCAAAACGCCATGGTACCAGCCATGGGCACAGCGGTGGCATTGAACATCAATCCCACCATTGCCGATGCAATGGCGCCCAACACCATTTGGATGGCACCCAGCAGTGCCGATGCGCTACCTGCGTTTTGCTTGAACGGCGCCATTGCCAGCGCAGCACAATTGGGAAATGTAAAACCCTGGCAACTGAGAAAAAGAAAGATCAGGACGATGGTACCGACCAGCCCAATGGTGCCGGTTACGACACCCACCAACAGCGAAATGCCTACTGCAGATTGTACCATCAGCACGGTGCGCAGAATTTGTGCACTGGTAAAATATTTTAGGAACAGATTGTTCAATTGGCTGCTGCCAATAAGGCCGGCTGCAACCAACGCAAAGATTAGCCCGTAATCTTGTTCGCTTACGCCGTACAGTTCCATAAAAACAAACGGCGAACCGGCGATGTACGCAAACAAGCCCGCCGATGCAATGGCCCCGGCAAACGCATAGGTGTTGAACTGCGGCTTTTTTAATACCTCGCCATAGCTGCGTACAATGGAGCCCGGCCGCAGCGAGTAAGCTGGATTGGGGCCGCGGCTTTCGGGCAGCCACCGGATCACGGCAATCAAAATCAAAACGGCAATCACCGCCAGCACCACAAACACTTCCTGCCAGCCAAAATGCGCCACCACGTAACTGCCCACCGTTGGTGCCAGTATGGGCGAAACACCCAGGATGAGTATGAGCATGGAAAATACACGAGCACTCTGCTCCACCGGGAACACGTCGCGAACAATTGCGTTGGGCGCTACCATGCCTACACAGCCGCCCAATGCCTGCAGAAACCGGAACACAATCAGCGCCTCCACCGACTGCGACAGCGAACAGCCAACCGAGGCAACTATATAAATGCCCAACCCGATGCAGAGCGGCAGCTTGCGGCCAAAGCGGTCGAGCAGCGGCCCGCAGAGCAGCTGGCCCAGACAAACGCCAACAAAAAAAGAAGAAAGCGAATAAGCTACCCGCTCTACGGTTGTGCCGAGGTTAGAGGCGATGGCGGGAAAGCCCGGCAGGTACATATCGATGGAAAATGGTCCTATTGCGGAAAGCATCCCAAGTATCAGGATGAGTACAGAACGGTTGTGTTGTTTCATTGGTTGTGCGGGTTTCAATGCACCCATTTGCTGCGCAAAACTGCCGCATATGCAGTTCAAAACAATCACCAATTTGTAATACCGCTAAAAATAGCCGCGGCGGTCCAGAAAAATATAGCGGAATATACAACTCGACTTTATCTGCCCGTAACTGCCGGTACGCCTGCAATATGTGAAAACACTACCATGCAATCCGACCGCAAAAAGTGAAAAATTTTCGTTTTTTAACCTGAGGTTCTCATTAGATTAACGACTTTTGCGGCTTGAAGTCAATTGGGTCGCCGACCCGCCCAACAATGGGCATTATTGGCTTGTTAATTGCTTAGTTCAACTTTTCTTATGGTTTTTGTTATCGTATTTTTTATTGCCCACTGGTACCTATCGCTTTTTTCCCAAACATTTTTTCAGCATCGGTATGCAGCCCACAGGGCCTTTACTATGACTAAAGGCTGGGAACGCTTTTTCTTTTTCTTTGCGTGGCTTACGCAAGGCTCATCTTATTTGAGCCCACGTGCCTACGGCATCATGCACCGCATGCACCATGCTTACACCGATACGGAGTTGGATCCCCACTCTCCTGCTTACGATAAAAATATTTTCGCCATGATGTGGCGCACCAAAAATATCTACTCCGATATTTTGAGTGAAAAAACAAAGGTGGAGCCACGTTTTACTAAGAACGTACCCACCTGGAAATCGTTCGACATTTTTGCCAGCAGCTGGCCATCACGGGTTTTTTGGATTGGCGTGTACGTAGCGCTGTACCTGCTGTTTGCGCCATCTGCATGGTTCCTGTTGCTGGTGCCCGTACATGCTGTGATGGGCCCGTTGCACGGTGTGATCATCAACTGGTATGCGCATAAATATGGCGAGGTAAATTTTGAAACCGACAACACTTCAAAAAACCTGTTCAAGCTTGATTGGCTGATGTTTGGCGAAGGCTACCACAACAATCACCATGTGCATCCAAGCCGCAGCAATTTTGCGGTGGAGAAAGGTGAGTTTGACCTGTGCTACCCGATCATTAAAGTGTTGGCAAAACTTAATATCATTCGGATGAATACGGCGCCGGCTTTGGCTGCGCATTGATGATATTTTATATCATTGAAAATGCCGGGCAATAACTGTCCGGCATTTTTTATATGCAAAACAATAAGGGGCTTAATTAAATATCCTTCCATGCATCCTGTAAAAACCGCAACCAATTGCCATGCATTACCAGTTCGATATCAGCATCTGAAAAACCTCGTTTCGATAAAAGCGCAGGCAGTTTTTGCAGGTCGCTGATCGTTTCCAAATCATAAGGACATTGCTCCCGGCCAAACGCACCATCCAGGTCGGAGCCAATGCCCACATGCCGCGCATTTCCTGCCAATTGGCAAATATGATCCAGGTGATCGACCGCCACTTCCAGGTTGCAGCCCATCCCATTTGGCGTTGACTTACCCCGCTCCCAGTTGGGCACCATCATCCATGCGTCCAGTGCACCACCAATAACGCTGCCTCTTTCAATCAGGGCTTTCATCATATCGTTGCTAAATTGCCGGTTGTGCGGCACCAGTTCCCGCACATTGTTGTGGCTGGCCCATACTGGCCCGTTGAAATGATCCAGGGCCTGCCAAAATGCGTCGTCGCACAGGTGCGTTGCATCCAAAATTAAATGGAGCCGCTCCATTTCACGAAGCAGCTCCAAGCCGGCAGCACCCATTTTGCCGGATGCATCGGTACCGTTGGCATAACGGCCCGGGCCATAATGTGCGGGGCCCGCTGCACGCAGACCATATTGCCATGCACGCTCCAGGTGCTGCACCGTTACCATCGAGTCGGCACCTTCAAGGCTTAAGATATAGCCTACCGGTAAATTTTCGGTTGTGGATGCCTGTTGCCACAACTGCAAGTGCCGGTTTAGCGATGTGAGGTCAACGATCTGCACCATTTCGCCACGCTCCTCCATGGCTTTATACCAAGCCAGTTGTCCTTGCGTTTGCGCCCATGCCTGCTCGGCCGAATGCCAACCGGGCAGCTTATTCTCAGGAGCAACATAACGTGCAATTTGTGTAGCCACCACCAGTCCGATTTTGCCTTTGCGCAGTTCTGGCAACGACACTACAGCCCTGCCCCGGTCGGGCTTATCCGTAAGGTGGCCCTCACGGCTGTTGATTTGCGCTACCGGCTGCGTGAGGTCGCGGTTCCATTCCAGCGCATTCATTGCAAGGTCGAGATGGGCATCGATGATAAACATGTGGCGGCTGTGTGGGATGAATTTGGGTGAAACGTAGATGTAGTAAAAAGCGCAAGATTGCCTAAGTGTTATGCTTCCTCATGCAATTCAAACAAGGCTTCTATCTCTACCGGGATATTATCAGGCAGCGATCCAAAACCCACGGCACTGCGTACACCAATGCCGTTTTCGGTGCCCCAAATTTCGGCAAATAACTCGCTGCAGCCATTGATGACAAAAGGATGCTTTTCAAACTCGGGCACACAGTTGACCATGCCCAAAACTTTGATCACTCTTTTTACCCGGTCGAGGCTGCCCAGTTGCTGGCGGATGGTGGCAAGAATAGCAAGGCCTACCTGGCGGGCGGCCAGTTTGCCTGCTGCTGCATCCATGTCTTTGCCAATGCGCCCAATGATCAGCGAGCCGTCGGCCTGCACCGTGCCGTGCCCGGAAACATACAGGTATTTTCCATCAATCAGACAGGGCTTATACACACCTAGTGGTTTGGGTGGCGGGGGCAGTTCAAGCCCCAATTCTTGTAATACTGCTTCGGCTGAATGCATGCGATGTATTGTTTGTGCAAGTGTACGCTTTAAACGGGTAAGCAATTACGTACGTATCAATTTAGTGTTCGTTTATATAATTAAGTATTCATCAGGTTCCAAACTTTCAACGTGTTTCCTGACTAACTTTAAGACAACCTCAATCTAAAGCGCATGTTTACCATTGCCATCATTTCCGCCAGCATCCGCACCGGCCGACAAAGCCACCGGGTATCGCTTTTTTTTCAAAAAATGATCGACCAAAGTGGAAAGGCTACTGCACAAATGCTTGACCTTGCAGCATACAATTTTCCGCTTTTTGAAGAACGCCTGAGCCACATGCAACAACCGCCAGAAGCTGCGGTGGATTTTGCTGCAAAAATTAAAGCTGCGGACGGCATCGTCATCGTAACGCCGGAGTACAACGGCGGCTACCCCGCCAGCCTGAAAAACGCCATCGACTTACTTTACCCAGAATGGAAACGCAAACCCGTTGCGCTTGCAGCGGTTTCCAACGGGCAATTTGGCGGCAGCCAGGTGCTCACCAGCCTGGTATTTACATTGGTAAAAATGGGCGCCACGCTGGTGCCCAACATGTACCGGGCCGGTGATGTGCAGGATGCATACGATGAGACGGGTAACAACACCAATCCTAAAGCGCAAAAAGCTGCACAGACTTTCTTGGATGAACTTACTTGGTACATGGAAGCAAAAAAGCGGATGGAAACAAATGTGTGACAGGTTCAATGCGTTTCGAACATCGCGGTAAATGCTAATTACGCCATTTTTGTCGCACTGAAAAACAATAAACAGCGCAACTATGTTTTGCCCCTTTTACCGAATAAAGATTCAGCGTTGCTTGATTTGAAAGCCAGTACTTCTTTAAGCAAAAAGGCCCAACCATATCAGTTCAGACCCTCTTTTCAATAACGCAATACTTGTTGCGCCATCAATCTTATTAAAATAATTAACGACAGAAATTTTGCGTACCGATGGAGTAAAACTACGTTAGGAAGCAGCCGCTCCCTTCATTTACGGTTATGCCTAACATTGAGATGATGAAACAAACACGGCCGCAGCAAACCCACTACCAGCACGTATTTATCGAAGCTATAAAACAGTTGTTTCGCATTTATAAATGAGGCAGCGCTGCACCAGGCCTATTCGAATGATATTTTTTTACTATAAAGTATTGCATCCCTAACATACACATTGTAGTTTGTCAGGCGTATTCCCCTCACCTAACCTACACGGTATGCCTGCTCCAACCATTCCGGCCCACCTGGCCGCGCTTACTTCCCATTTTCATATCTCCGGCGCCGAACAGCAAAAATCGCTGGAAGAATTGCAACAAATGCTGGCCCGCACACTGACGAGCCTCGACCCCGACGACATCATCAGCCAACAATATTTGCTGGAAACCAGCGACCTTTTTAAACAGGGCGACAAGACTGCCATTGGTGAAACCGCAACGAGCAATACCGAAGATGAGGAAGACCAATTCCAGGTATTTGTACGAACGCTTCCGGTGCGCACTACCCAACTGGCCGGCGGCACGCCAAAAGCAGCGGCCGGATCACGGGTGGTTACCCGCGGGCCTTTTATTGATAAGGTTACCGGCCGGCAGGTGTTTTTCGATGTGGCGCAGGTAAAAAAGCTCATTGCACTGCACGTGGCGGGCCAGCCCGAACCAGTCATCCTGTTCAATGCAGGCTTTCCCATCCGCCGGTTACCGGGCCGCCTGCCGATACAGCCGCCCGAAATTACCCGCAATTATAAAGTGGTGCCCGAAACGGTATGGGTACTGGCACGTCTGTTCGACAATGCCGCACCTGCAGGATATTACGCAGGCCTGCGAGTCACAGGCGGCACCATTGTGCTCAATGCCGACCCAACCATTGTGGCGGGTAAACTGACTGTAACTGCAGCAACCACTGTTGTGTGTGACCTTGCGTTGGAGCAAAAAGGAATCACTGATGGCGACGCATCATCGCCCTACGGACAAGATGCCCGGAATGCAACGTATGATCTGCCCAAAAGCTTTGGCTTCCAATTTCAAAACCTGGCCAAAAAAATCAATGCGGTTGGCGAAAGTAAGTGGAAGGTGTACGGTAGCGAGAACAGCTTTGCTTACAGCGGCAACCAGGCCAGCGTGTATAATCCCCTAATCGGGCGGTTAGCCATCCCCGTTAGTTGCACCAATCCAGATTTTTCCATTAAAGAAAACTTGTCGCCATTTTGTACCCTCAACGGCGTTGCACAAATTGGAAGCAGTTGGTGGGGTATACCAGTGGCAAAAATAAATCCTGCGGCGCCCACCGAAGCGGACGGAAACGGTGCCATTGTAGTGCAGTGCAGTGAAGGTATCGCAGCGCAATGGAAAGGTTTGCAAAACCAGCAACTGCGGCTTTCGGCTCCCTTTATCATTGGCGAGCCGGGCCGCATCGGCATCACCGAATTTGCCGCTAATGGCACCGGTGCACAACAGGAACTAAAAATGTGGCAGGACGAGGTAAACCCGTTCGGCAGCACGCTGGATTTGGCATTTAGCGCAAACAGCAATTTCATTTTTAATACGCAGGCAAAAGGCGACGAACTATTGGCTTGCAAATGCAACGCAGAACTCAATGCCGACAGGCCCGTGAAAGTGGACGGGCAGGGCATGCTGGTAAAAACGAAGGGCAGCCTGCTGATGATTGGCATGAACAAGCACAAGCGGTCGCTGAACCTGGGCGATGAAAACATTTTGTGGGACAACAAATTGCCGGCGGATAAAATGCCGAAAGTGCGGCCCATTGCGCTGGCCATGCACAATGCGCTGTTCACCGTTACGCCGCCCAATGGCCTGGTGTTGTTCAGCGAGGTGGACGAAGCCATCACGACCATGCACCTGGGCCGCATGTTCCTGCATTTTGGGTTGTTTAGCTACCTGCCCACCCTCCCGGATCCGTATGCTGCTAACCTGGGTGTTTTGGAAAACCAGTTTAATGATCGCGGAAATAATATAACCGGTGCCACTCCCAACGGCCAGCGCAGCAGCCGCGTGTCGGCATGGCTCATCGGCCTGGTGCAGTGGGAACAAAAGCCAGAAGCACCGAACAAAGTAGGCGTTAGTTTTCATTTTGCGCCGCTGCAAAAGCCACTTGAAATTGAAAAAGACTGGGGTGCTAAGCCAGGAACACCGGTTACAGACAATAATGCTAATAAGCCATTTCTTCCAACATTGGGCACGGCAAAACCAGTTGAACTACCCGATAATGTGCTGATGCAACCCAGGGGCGGAACGGTGCGGGCAGCCGCGGTACGCAACGATTTTTTTGCCCTGCGCATGGACGATTTTGCCCTGCTCGACGTGAGCAGCAAAGCCAACCAGATGGGTGTGGCCTTTTCGTTTACCAACAATGTGTTGCAGCAGGTAGTGGCCCGCAAGTACGACATCAACATTAAAAACGAAGGCGATGTGCAGGTATTTCCCATCCAGGTAAGTGGCCTCGATGTGGTGGCGCCTGGCCGCCAGGTACAGGCGTTTACAGTACCGCAAATAAGCTGGGAGCCGGTGCTCAATACTACGCCTCCTCAATGCCTGCCCGGTGCACAAATTCCCGACCCGAATAATCCGGATGCGCTCATTCCCGCCAGCCCGCCCTTCGATCCTCCGCTTGGCTGGAACTTTTACCAGAACGACGGACTCGCCACCCGCATCGGCAACCTCAGTAAAAAGCCGGTGGCGCTGTCGCCGATACCGATGGCGAAGTACCTGGTGCATACTTTTCAAAGCGGCGACGATGGCAAGACCTACGCATGGTTCAACCTGCCGTTTGGCATGGTAGCCCTGAGTTTTTTAAACAGTAACAAGCCGCAGGGAAAAGGCGAATACATCGAAAACATCGCACCGGTCTGGGACTATATTGTTGGCGGCATCCAATTGGAACTATCCGGAGGAATTAGTGTCAATCCCGGCGATGGGCGCCTGTTTGAAGGGTTCACTTTTCAATTGCACAACATTAACGATTCCGCGGGTGTTGGTGCACAATACAGCAACCTGGCGCACAGCCCGGATATTATTTTCAATGGCGAATTTTCGCAATCGGTAGACATGCCGCCGGGCCGGCCGGCAGTGCCGTTGGAGCGCGTCGGCATCAGTGGTTACGGCGCCAGCACATTTAGCAATTGGGAAAATAAGGACGCCCTTTTTGCGCAAACCAGCCAGGCATTTTTCAACGTGGCCGTTGGCCGCACCAGCCGCGAGGTGGTGCAGGTAAAAAGCATGGTTTACCCCTGGGGCATTCGCGTGGTTCGTACCATCACGCTGTTTCGGATGGGCAATGGATATGTGGCCCGGGTGGACAGCGGCTGGCAGGCGCAAAGCGATGGCCTGTTCGATTTTCGCTACCCGGTTAATGACAAAAACACTGGGAAAAAAGTAAAGGAGCTGCACCCCAATCCATTTAATATTCACCCCGGCCCGGTTCGCGGCTTGTACAACATCCGCAACATTCGCGAAATACCAAAGGCCTACACCACCAACACCAAACTGGTGTACCTGTGGCAGGAAGGCGCCAACGGTTACCCGGTACCGGCCGAGCCACAAAAAACGAAAACAGCCATTCTTCAAGGCATCAGTTTCGATTGCGATGTAGCAATTGACAACGTCGTAGAAGGCGGCACCGACAACCGTGTGGCCAGCAAAGGCGTCATTGGATATGTACAACTGGCGCCACCAGCTGCTCCCATCGATCCGCAGGCGCTGAAAGGTTTGATGGGCTATGAAAAAGGCACCATTGGCGGCCCCATCAATTGCACCATCAAGGTGGCGGGCACCAACCAGCGGATGCGCCTCGACCGTTTTGATGTAAACGAATCGACCGATGGCGGTGGTGGACCCGTGTTTGCCGGTGCCGTGCGGGGCGCAGTGGTATTGCCCAAAGACGGCAGCTGGACGATGGTGCAGCACAACCGCGGTAGCGGCGATGTAACGCCCATGCCCGAAAAACTGAGCGTGCCGCTCATTGCCGAAGGTTTACTGGATGTAAAAACAAATGCGTTTCCGCCAATCGAAAATATATTGCAGCGCATTGCATTTCCCAACGACTTGTTGAAAACGCCGGACAATAGCACACTCAATTTTGGCTTTTTGCAAAACATGAACACGCAGAAAGTGCTGTTCCTGACACCGGCGTTTAAAAAAGGCATCGAGTCGCTCATGACCAAAACGCCGCCACTGCTGGCCGATGCCTATCGCCTGATGAATACCAACAGCATCTTTCCGAATGTGGGCGATGCAGAGGTCAATTTTGGCACCGCCATTCAAATGCTGAAAGGCATTGACGATGCAAAAAATGCGATCGAAGCGTTCAGCAAACCTGGCGTTGTCGACAACCTGGGAAAAGAGCTGTACGAGGTATTGGAACTAAAAGCAAAAGAAGAAGCGGGCAAATTACTTGACCAGGGTTACAAACTGATCAAAGCAAAAGGCAACGAAGTGTTGGATAAGGCTTTCAAATTTGACCTGCCGCCATTTGCATACGAGCTGGTGAACATTGAAGATGTGTTGTGCATTTACATTGAATATGCTGTAACCAGCAGCCCCAAAAAAGACCCGAAACAATTCATCGGCAACTTTGATTTTGATGTCGATTCATTTGCGTCCGACCTGGCTAATACCTGGAAAGGACGCATGAACAACCTGGCGATGGTTGTAGATCTTGGCCCGCTAAAAAGGCTGATGACCATCAAAGGAAATTTCAATTCACAAAAAGGAAAAGAAACCGATTACGGCAGCAAGCAGGACAGCGATGCAACCGGCCTGAATTTCCCCACACCCGAAATTGAATTCAGCGATGCGGTGGACGCTGTGATCAAGATCTTGGAAATACTGCAGGCGCTGAGCACGGGCAAATATGGCGATGCGTTGAAGAAAGGCCTCAAAGTAGCCATGAGCAACAGCGCCAATCTTTGGGAGTATAAATTTGAAGCCACCAAAGACATTGCACTGGTGCGCTTTCCGCCGGAACGCAACCTGTACGAAGCGCCCACTACGCCGCTTAAACTGGAGGCGAGCATGAGCCTGGGTGTTTTTTTCAACGCTGCGTTAAAAGTAACAACCGATCCAAAGCAGCTGCTCCCCACTGCTGGTGCATTTTTCAAGTTTCATGGCGGGCTGCAGGTGATGTGTGTGAGCCTTGCCGCAGGCACGGTGTATGCCGTGGGCAGTGCCGACCTGGCGCTGCGGGCCGATACCAGCCCATTGATTTCGCTGACGATGAAGTTTGGTTTTGGTGCCCAAATAACTGTGGGCCTGCCGGTGGTGGCCAACGTTAGCGTGCTGTTTATGGTGGGCGTGGAAGTGTATGTGGACAGCAACAAAACGGTAAAGGTTACCGCGTTTATGTTGTTCCGCGGCCATGCCGAAATATGCGGTGGCATTGTAAGCGTTACCATCACCATCGAAGCAAGAGGCTCCATTCAAAGAGAGGAGGGTGAAAATAAACCTTGCTTGTGCAAGGCGCAGGTAACCTTCGCTATCGACATCAGCATTTGCTTCGTCATCAACATCGATTTCAGTGAAAGCTGGGAAGAAACCCGGCAGATTGCTTAACCATTTTTCTCCAAAAAAAATTTTCAGGCAATGGCCATTGATAAAACACGTTTTACCCTGCTGGCTTTTCCGCAGAGTGTGGACGCAACAGGAAAGCTGTCGCTTAACCTTGTATTTCTTCCACGCAACATTAGCCCGTTGGATGATGTACGAAATGAAGGCACTAGTATAGCGCCGCCGTTTGTTTCGGTGCAACCGCAATTCACAATCAAAATCGGGAACAATCCATCCGAATTTCCAGGAAAACTGCCCGCTCCGCCACACGAAGTCACGCGGCCAATGGACCCCATTGTTTACAGTACACAGGCTGCGGATATTTACAAAACACTGAAAGATGCCAAACAGCCGAACGGTGTGACGCCAAAATATTTCGACATTGATGAAAGCCGTAGTGCCGACCGGGCCGCTGCAGAGAAATTCTCTATTCCAAAGGCGTTGCCTCGCAATACTGCGGTGCGCAAATACCTGCCGTTCTCTTATCGCGAAGCTTTTAATTTCACCGCGCCACGGGTGCCCAATGCGGTTACTGATGACAGTTACCATTGCGCCGTTCGCGATGATAAGCCCGATCCAACTTTTGCGCCCAGCGATGGAAAAGTTAGCTGGGGCAAAGTGTATGCGCACCTGATGCGGCAACCGCTCATGGCAAAAGCGGCTGGTTTAATCTACAACGTAACTGTCCAATTATCGGCCGGCGACCTTGAAAAAGGCGGCTGGATTTATGCCGATATTTTAACCGGCGATTACAGCGCACAACAGGCAGCGTCGGAGCCGGTTGGCACCGATCCTTTTATCAAAAAATATGCAGCTAAAATACCACCGCTGGAGTGGGGCGAGGCCCGCAGCCTTTTTGCCGCCGTTCTTTTTCCTGTGATGAAAAGCGGGCAAAACCCGGAAGGCATTTTTGATGAATTGTTTATTGAATCAGCCCGATACAACGACGGCTTTGCCGGTTTGGTGCACAGCTACCAGCCGCGCAGCCACAACCTGTTGGTGGAACGTGCCGACGGCTTTCACCCACAAAAAGAAATGGGCATCCGGCTGGGCTGGGATGATGAACAAATATTGATCTGGTATTTGCGGCAAATTGGCACCGACGAAAACCTGGGCGACAAACGGCTGGATGCGCCTTTGGGCGTAACCGGCTACTGCATCGATGTGCGGCAGTTTGGCGGCGCTGCCTGGGAAAGCCTGACTGAGGTGGTCAGCAACGGCGCCCTGCAATTGGAAACGATCAATATGGGCAATTATGCAGGGGAGTTGCCTTACCAGGTATATCCTACCAAGCTGGCCGGCAGCTATTGGCTGCCCATGTATTTTGCCAACTGGAATGACCAGTGTATGGTGCTGCCCGATAAACGGGCCGCTGAAATCTATGCTAATGCTGGCGATACCAAACACCCGGCAACGCTGAGTGATATGTACACGGCACCGGCATATACTACTAAACTATTGTATGGCAACCAATACGAATTTCGGGTAAGGATGCGTGATATGAGCGGCGGCGGCCCCGGCGAAAACGGCGAACCGGAAAAGGCACTGCCTGGCATGATCACCACTACGCATTTTAAACGATACATTGCGCCAAATGCTTTGCTGCTGCGCCACACCGACACTGAGTTAAAGCCCAATACCGACGATGTAAATTTTACCCCGAACAGCCTTAAGATGCAACGGCCGCTGCTAGGCTACCCAGCCGTGTTGTATACGGGCCGGTACGTTGAAGCCGATGCACTTACCCGCCTGCGGCAAAACCGCGATGATAATTTTGCCAAACAGGCCTTAGATCAACCCATCGATGGCTTTGGTATTCCGGACCTGGATGTGGTAAAAGTGCAGGTAAAAGTGGAAGTGGAAACGCTGAAGATGGACAACCTGGCCAGCGACGATGGCCGCGAACACTACATCACGCTGTACACCACTTACCGCACATTTGATGCGGCAAATCCGGATGCTTTGCTGGAGGTGCCTATTAACTGGAAAGACCAGCCGATCTTAAAGCTGGGAAATATTACCGAGCCGTTTGACAATGTGGCCGACAATGATACGATTGCACAAACTGCGGGAACTATTGTACTGCCAACAGCAAGGGACATCCGCATGACCATCCGGGCTTGTTGCGAAGGCACCGCCGATTACTGGGGCAATTACAGCGAAACCAATCCCGACCTCGATGCCCGCCTTGGCAAAACCACTGTGCTGTCGCTGCGCAAAGAATCGGCTGTGGAAACGGACCTGTTTACCGGGACGGAAGATCCGCAGGCCATTCAAGGCATTTTGCTGCAACCCGATCCGTTGCGCATCAAACTCAACCCGATATTTTTTAAAACGCTTGATGGCAACAACACACCGGATGCAATGTCCGGCATTGTGCAGCGTTTTGCAAAACAACTGGACGTCCATGCCAAAGAGCTTACGATCACGGCACCGCTGGGTGAACGGATTGCGTTTTGGTGCTCCAACATGGTGCGGCATACCATGGCACCCGACAGTAGCAGCATCACGTTTAGCGGCACCAACGAGTTGCAGGGCCACTGGCTGGTATGCACCAGTTTTTACATTAACCGCGACTGGACCTGGGACAGCCTCGATGCTTTGAGCTTTATTATTGAGCGGAGGCGAAAACAAGGCCGCGAAGCCGACGACATTAGCGCAAAACCTTGGCAGCAGATCGGTTCGCTCGACCTGCAACGCATTGCCAGTTTCCAGGCCATACAAGAAGGTGAAGACGGACTCATCCACCGCGAATACACGAAGATCATCTTGATTGATGTAGTGGATGGAAAACCGCCCATTGGCGAGTTTCCCGACGTAAGCCAGGTTTCCTATAAGATCACACCAAGATTTAAGACCGGGCACACGCCTACCGCTGATGGCCCATTGGAAACACCGGCACTACTGCTGCCGGCAACAGTCAATCCAACCCAAATGCCGAAACTGGTGGGCGCCGGTATTGCGCTGAGCCCGTACAAGCGCAACAAACAGTACAGCGCCACCGAAGCAAGAAAACGATACCTATGGCTGGAGTTTGACCGCAAGCCAGACAACGAAGCCGATGATTTGTTTGCGCGGGTGCTGGCCTATGCCCCCGACCAGTTGCTGTCCAACAACGACCCCTCATTACTGGAGATTCCGGAAGAAAGCAACCTGCCGATTGACCCGGAATACATCAGGGTGATTACACCGGCCAGCAGCCCCGAACATGCCGGGCTCAACGCCATGCAAAAGATGATCAAATCGGATGATAAGGACCGGCACTTTTACATACTGCCGCTGCCGCTGGGCCTCCATGGTGAAAGCACGGAATTGTTTGGTTTTTTCACATACGAGTTCCGGTTTGGCCATAGCGACCGGTTGTGGAGCACAGCGCAGGGAAGATTTGGGCGACCGCTGCGCGTAGCCGGCCTGCAGCACCCGGCGCCCAACCTGCTGGCAATGGTTTCAAGAGACGAGCAACTGCTCCGCGTATCTGCGCCGTTTGCAAAAGCAGTGCTTAATGGAAAAAATGTAACTAGCAACCCACCGCGAACCAGCATCTGGTGCTTGCTGTATGCGCAGGTGCGGCAAGCCGACGGGTTGGATTTCCGCAATATTTTGCTGGCGGAAAAAAGATTGGAACAGAAACCGCCGTCCCGCCACCGCGAATGGCTGAAAATAAAAATGGGTGAAGCCGGGAACAACCCGGTGCTGATCCGGCAATTTGAAATGGAATATGTGCAAAAACTAGCGCGGGAAAAAGAGGCAACCTGGCAGGCCTACGGCGCATGGCAAAACAAGGAAATCCGCGAAATGCTGTACCTGTACGGCCTTCCGGAAGATGCGCCGCTGAGTATTTTGTGTGTTGAAGTGTATGGGCAGATTACCAACATCTACCAGCACATGAACGATGCACGGGCAAAAAAAGAAGCGCTGATCAGCAGCATTGCCAGCAATTACGATCAAACGCTGGCAGCAGGCATCCAGCAGGAAACCTATCGGAAAATGGACGGACCGATACCCGATACCAAACCTATCGATCCATTAAAAACGCAGTTGGGCAGCTTCCGCATTTTGCGCACCTCGCCATTAACCGAAGTGCCATTTATTTGCTGCACTGATTGTTGAGCAAAATTTCTATTATGCCAAAAGGCAGTTCCTCGTGGACTGCCTTTTGTTTTGCCGTTTGTCCAAAATGAACGGGTGCTGCTGCATGTTTTTTACAAAATGTTATTCGGCTTGTCGCAAAAAAAGCCCACTGTAAAAACAGCGGGCGACTAACGATTGCTTGCCATATGTAGAGAGAAATAAAGAAGTTAGCTTGGTTGCTGCTGTAAAACTATAATACACGAATGCATTTGCAACGGTCGCTTGATTGAATTGTAATAATGGGAAGATCAGTTGTAGGTTTTAGTGTATAAGCGTATCGTCAAATGCTTCAGATGTTAGATCATTATTGCAAATGTATTTGGCTAATTACTTTAAGCAGGCTTCTACAACATTCACATGAACATGTGGTTGTATAAAAGCTTTGCGGGCTAAGCGTTTGCAGCGACGGCCACTCTTTCTTTGTTAAGCCTTTTAACAGCCCTTGCCACCCCTCACAATTCACTTGCCCCGGGGTGTAACCCACACTACTTTTGAATCGTCAAACAAACACAGAACAACCAAAACAAATCATACTTCAACTAACAAATCATGAAACCTTTATTTATCCTGCTGACTGTTCTTTCTTCCTTTATGGCCCAGGCCAAAAACAATCCCGGAGGGGAAGTAACACCGGCAGCCCTCAAAAGCTTTAGCATCACCTTTGCGCAGGCAAGCGATGTAACCTGGACCGCCATCGATGATATGTACAAAGTATCTTTCCAGGTGGCCGGCCAGTATGCCTTTGCTTATTACAGCAACAACGGCAACCTGATGGTGGTAACCCGCAACATCTCTTCGCTGCAACTGCCCGTAGTGTTGCTGGCTTCCATTAAAAAAGACTACAACCAAAAGTGGATCTCCGACCTGGTAGAAGTATCGGATGAGAACGGCACTTACTACTATGTAACCCTTGAAGATGCCGATCAAAAGCTCATCCTGAAATCAGACGGTGCCACCCGCTGGAACAAATACCAGAAATACGAAAAGTAAAAGTAAGAAAAGCTTCGGGGTGTTTTGCAATTATTAAAACACAATCCGCATGCCTGCACAGCAGTATTCTATGGTAAAAAATGCCTCTAAGCTTTGTCATGCTGAGCACAGCGAAGCATCCGAGCCAGCACCTTCAAACACCTGAAAAAGAAGGAAGATCAAAATTTAAAATATCGTTCGACTCACCCATCATTACTTCAATATTTCACAAACATACCAAAGCCCTATACATGCATGTAAAACTAGCAGGCATGTATAGGGCTTTTTCCATATAAAATCCCAATAAGAATAATCCGCCGCAGAAAACCTTTAAATAAACTCCTGGGTTGCTTTTACAATCTGTCTTGCCCCTTCGCCATACAGCATCGTTAAATGATTGCCTCGAATTTCATGATAGGTACAATTTTGCATCAACTGCACCGTGGCTAATGCCTGTGGTACCGGCAGCAGCGGCGCCTCTAAAGTATATGGGTCCGGTGCATTGAACAGCAGCGCCGGGTGAGGAATATCACTGATGATGTCCGTCCATGGTTCTTCCAACACCTGCGTAATCGCTTCCGTCATATGTGCGGGTTGGCTGCGCTGCGTTACGGAGCCGTCGCTATTTTCGGCCACATCTGCCTGGTAATAAGCCATCATGGCCGGATCCCAAAAAGTAAGGAACGGTGCTTTGGTAGCACCTTTAAGATATGTATCGAACGAAGTGTATGTTTTTCCCAAACGGGTCATCACCGGCCGCAGCATGTCCATAATATCGGGATGCATTTGTGCAGCCGCATCAATCAACACCAGCTTCTCTACACGATCGGGATAATGCGCCGCAATGTAAAAACTTACCCAGGCGCCAAACGAATGGCCACCAACATGTGCACGGCTTATATCCAGCGCATCCATCAATTCAATGATATCTGCTGCATGATCGGCCATGGTGTAGCCATGCTCCGGCGCATCACTAAGGCCGCGTCCCCGCAGGTCAACTGAAATAATCCGTAGGCCTTTTGTTAATCCTTGTGCCACCAATCCTTCAAAACAAAATGCGTTGGAAGTTAGGCCATGCATCAGGATCAATGTGGGCCCGTCGCCCTGGTAATCGAGATAATGCAGGCGTATATTGTTGGCAACAACGTAGTTTGATTTCATTATATAGTTCTGGTATTAAAAAGCAGGGCACCAGGCCCTGCAAGTTGCATCTGCCAAAGCAAAAAAACAAAACGCTGGAGAAAATAATACGAGCCGGTTTTAGGGTACAGGCTGCCCTGTGCTGCAAGCAGCACAACCGTGGGGTACAAAGCAGCGCTACTTATGGCGTTTTGCCATCCAGCGCTTTCACCAGCGGATGTTCTTCCAGGTTGATGTGATCGGTAGAAATTACCACCTTGCTGATTTCTTCATCGCTGATGTGGTGATTCGGATCTTCCATGTGCCGCTTAACAATTTCGCGGGTGCCTACTGCGTTGGCATCTTCCGGAGTTGGGTTGGCGGCATTTGTTGCAGGTACTTTCATATAGCGAAGGTTGAGGGTAAACTTTTCAAAAAGATAGATAAAAATATCGTTCCAAAATTGCCGCGGCGGATTTTGCGGTAAATAAACTGATCTTGAGCATGATAGCGCTTCCTCTTAAAATCGGCTGCAATCAATTTGTGTCAAAAACTGCTCAGCAGTTTCATTCCGCGGGGAAAGAAATTTACAATGCTCTGCTTGTTGTTATCGCCCTGTGTTGTTAGTTTAGTTTTCTATTCAAAGGCTGCGTCATTTGTTCCCGAAGCCGTAACTCCGGGGGTACTGAAAGCCAACAGTAGATAGTGAGGCCCATACAGGGCCTCACTTGTTTTTTACAAAATCGGCTGCAGCACCGTCCATACATTTTGCGCCAGTATGCGGGCTCCTTCAGCGGTTGGGTGTATGCCGTCTTCCTGGTTTAGTTCCACTTCGCCACCTACCCCTTCCAGCAGAAAAGGCACCAGCGCAATATTGTTTGCTTTTGCCAGTTCCGAGAAAATTTGTGCAAATGAGGTTGCATAGGTTTGTCCCATATTAGGCGGCACCTGCATACCAGTCAACACTATTTTCGCCCCGGGATATTTTGCCCGAACCTTATCAATGATCCCCTGCAGGTTTTGTTTGGTTTGCGCCACCGGAATGCCGCGCAGGCCATCGTTTGCACCGAGTTCCAAAACAAACACATCGAGCGGCTGCTGCAATATCCAATCGATTCGTGACAACCCGCCTGATGTTGTTTCGCCACTCACGCCTGCATTTACCACGTTGTACGGCAGGTTGGCTGAATCAATTTTATTTTGAATAACCGCGGGAAATGCTTCAGCAGTACTGGCAAGGCCATAACCGGCAGTAAGGCTATTGCCAAAAAACACTATGTTCTTTTTCACTGTATTGCGGGTCGTATTCGTAGTTGTATCCGCAGCGGCATTATTGGTTGTGGAACTATTGTTGCCGCAGCTTGTTATTATTCCTAAAAATGCAGCGAACAAAAACCGGTAGTACATCTTCATCATTGGTATTGCGTATTATATCATCTTGCTAACAACTGAAATTAAACTATTCTGTTATTTTTATCGGAAACGTGGCGCCACACGCCATTGCTTCTTCATTCCAATCAATAATCATCCCCGAACCATGCCGACCATACTCGACATAACAAACGTCAGGAAAATATACCAAAGCGCAGGACGAACCCTCACCGTACTCGACGACATTAGCTTTTCGGTGGAGGAAGGCGCTACCATGTCGATTGTTGGCCCATCGGGTAGTGGTAAAACAACATTGCTGGGGCTTGCAGCGGGCCTCGACCGGGCTTCATCCGGATCTATTGCATTAAACGGTATTGCGTTGGATGGCTTAAACGAAGACCAGCGTGCCGCAGTGCGAAACCAGCATGTAGGTTTTATTTTTCAAAACTTTCAATTGCTGCCCACACTTACCGCATTGGAAAATGTGATGGTGCCGCTGGAGCTGCGTGGCGCAAAAGGGATCAAAAACAAAGCACTAGACCTGCTCAAACGTGTGGGCCTAGGCGAACGGGGACACCACTACCCAACGCAGTTGAGCGGCGGCGAACAGCAACGCGTTTCGCTGGCCCGGGCTTTTATTAATCAACCGCGCATTTTGTTTGCCGACGAACCAACCGGCAACCTGGATGCTGAAACCAGCGAACGCATCATCGAACTGATTTTTAACCTGAATAAAGAAGCGGGCACTACGCTGGTGCTGGTTACCCACGACCTAGACCTGGCCAATAAAACCGGCCGCATTTTACGCATCAAAGGCGGTCGCATTGTTTCCGACGAGCCGACGCTGAACGCTGCATTCGCTGTATAAATCATTGCATCTTAACCATCTCATTTGCTGCGCTCAACCGCAGCTTACAAAAGCTTTCCCAGCATGCACCCATCCAATAAATGGAACCTTTCCTGGCTGTTGTTAATGGCATGGCGCGACAGCCGCAGAAACCGGTCGCGACTACTGCTTTTTGTTTCCTCCATCGTATTGGGCATTGCTGCATTGGTGGCCATTTACTCGCTGAGCGACAACATGCGGCAGGAAGTATCCAAACAAGCCGCGGCCTTATTGGGAGTTGAACTTGAGATCAGTGGCAACCGCGAGCCGAGCCCCGCTATTCAAAAGTTGGTGGATTCGATTGGCGGCCAACGGTCGGAGGAGCGGAACTTTACTTCGATGGTTTATTTTCCAAAAACCGAAGGCTCGCGGCTGGTGCAGGTGCGGGCATTGAGCGGCGGCTTTCCCTATTACGGCGAACTGGAAACAGTGCCCGCCACCGCAGGCCGCAGCTTTCGCAATGGCCGGCAGGCGTTGGTTGACCAAACGCTGTTGTTGCAGTTTGGCGCGAAAGTGGGCGATTCGGTGCGGGTGGGCAATTTGGTGTTTGCGATCGCCGGCGAGTTGTTGGGTGCACCGGGACAAACAGGTGTTTCAGCAGCAGTTGCTCCCATAGTGTATATACCCTTGCAATACCTGCCGCAAACCGGGTTGATGCAAAAGGGCAGCCGCATCAATTATAAGTTTTATTTGCAACCGGCGAAAAAGCTGAACACAAAAGCTTTTGAAGAAAAAACGGTTCCAGTGATTGAAGACGAAGGCTGGAATTACGAAACCGTTGCCAGCCAACGCGAAGACACCAACCGCTCCCTCTCCGACCTGACACAGTTCCTTGCCCTGGTTAGTTTTATCGCATTATTGCTTGGTTGTATTGGTGTGGCCAGCGCCATCCATATCTATGTGCGGGAAAAAATTGCAGCCATTGCGGTGTTGCGTTGCCTGGGTGCACAGGCCCGCCAGGCGTTTTTAATTTACCTGCTACAAATCATTGTGATTGGGGCAATCGGGTCGATCATTGGCGCAGTGCTGGGCACCATCATTCAACAGGCGTTGCCCGCTGTGCTGCAGGAGTTTTTACCTTTTACCATCGATGCATCTATTTCGTGGCCGGCTATTGCACAAGGCATTGTGCTGGGCATCACCATATCGGCCTTGTTTGCGCTGCTGCCGCTGGTTTCCATCCGCAATATTTCGCCGCTCAACACGCTGCGCATTTCGCTGCAGCCGGCCACGCTGTTTCGCGATAAAATGAAATGGCTGGTGTACCTGCTGATCCTCCTGTTTATATTCGGGTTTAGCTGGATCCAATTGGGCGGTTGGGGAAAAGCGCTGGCTTTTACGCTGGGCGTTGTTGGTGCATTTTTAGTGCTGGCTGGCATTGCCGCACTCCTTGTTTGGGCAGTGCGTCGCTTTTTCCCGCAGTCGTGGCCCTACATCGGCCGGCAGGGTTTGGCCAATTTATTCCGGCCGAACAATCAAACTACTATCCTCATCGTGGCCATCGGTTTGGGCACTGCATTTATTTGTACCCTTTTTTCCATCCAATCGCTGCTGCTCAACCGGGTTCAACTTTCCGCTAGTGGGAACCAGCCCAACACGGTGCTGTTTGACATACAACCCGCACAGCGGCAGCAATTGATTGCCTTAACCACCGCACAAGGTCTGCCGGTGCAGGGCACCGTGCCCATTGTAAACATGCGGCTTGAGGGTGTGAACGATATTACCGCAACCCGCCTGCAGCAGGACAGCACGATTAAGATGCAGCGCTGGCTGTTTAGCCGCGAATACCGCGTTACGTTTCGCGACTCCATTACCGCCGCAGAAAAAATAACGAGTGGCAAATGGCAGGGCAATGCGAATGCCCAGAACGGCTTTGTGCCTATCTCATTGGAAGAACGTTTTGCCCAACGAAATGATATTTCGGTGGGCGACTCGATGTTGTTTAACGTGCAAGGCGCCATGATCAATACAGTGGTGGGCAGTCTTCGCTCTGTGGATTGGAACCGGATACAAACCAATTTTCTCGTTGTGTTTCCCAAAGGTGTGCTGGAAGCTGCCCCACAATTTCATGTGCTGCTGACACGGGTGCCCAACAAAGAAGCTGCTGCCCGCTTTCAACAGGCGGTGGTTCGCCAGTTTCCCAATATTTCCATCATTGACCTAGGCCTTGTTTTAAGCGTCATTGATAAGCTGTTGGATAAAGTGGGTTTTGTGATCCAGTTCATGGCGGGTTTCAGCATCATCACCGGCCTGGTGGTACTGATCGCGTCGGTGCTCATCAGCAAATACCAGCGCATCCAGGAAAGCGTGTTGCTGCGTACCCTTGGGGCCAACCGGCGGCAGATTTTATGGATCACTGCATTGGAATATTTTTTCCTCGGCGCACTGGCAGCGCTTGCCGGCATTGTACTGTCGCTGGCAGGCAGCTGGCTGCTGGCCAGGTATGTTTTTGAAACGGCTTTCACACCGCAGTGGGGTTCGCTGTTGCTGGTGGCGCTGGCCATTTCGGGGCTTACCGTCCTCATTGGTATGTTCAACAGCCGCGCCGTACTGAGCCGGCCGCCGTTGGAAATATTGCGTGAAGAAGTTTAATGCGCCCTAATCCATTTTATTTTTAAACAAAAACACCCAGTTTTTTGCTCCGCTTAGGTTGCACACCCGGCACGACTTTGGTTTTACAACCACTGTGAGCCAACAGTAGATTGTGTAATTAAACGGAAGATTATGTGGAACTGGATATTGATGGGAAGTTTAACCGCATTGAGCTTTGACGCAGCAGCGCAGGGCAATACACGCATCGCATCAGGTACGCCACTGCGCTGGAGCATGAATGGCAGCATTGAAGTAATGGAAGGCGACCTTGCCCGCCACTACGGATCGAACGACACAGCCAATGCCATGCGCAGGCAAACTGCATTGTATAATACCGGCCTGGGCAGTCCCCGCGATACACGCTTTGCATCGGTGCAGGCACAGTGCAGCAACAATGAAATGAGCCTCAACTGGGTGGCAATACAGCCCGGCGGCGCCGACCGGTATGAACTGGAACAAAGTAGTGATGGCACTAACTGGAAAGTTGTAGGCGTGGTGCTGGCCAATCAGAACGATCGTGGTCATTCCTCATATCAATTTAATTACAACAGCACCGCCAGTGATGTGTTGTTCCGGATTGCGGCAAAGGCCATCTCCGGCGAACGGGTGGCTAGTGCGCCATTCCTTTCACCTTGCAGCAACGAAGCATATATTGGTGCTACACCCAACCCGGTTTACAGCAATACATCTTTGCGCATTGGCTCGCCTGGCACTGCACGGGTAAAAGTGTTGCTGTTTGATTCGCGTGGTGTGCCCCATTACAGCACCGACTTTAACCTGACCCGCGGCATCAATCATATTCCGTTACAAATGAGTTCATTGCCCATTGGTCAATACAGTGCTGTAGTGCGTTGGATGAATGGCCGCCAGCAGGTCATTCCATTGGTGAAGAATTAATTGCAAACACCGAATCTTTTTTTCGGAAAAAAGTAGCATGAGCCTGTGTTTTATTCAGGAAATCCGTCGAATAAAACACAGGCATTTTCATGTATAAAAGTGTCAGAGTCTTTTGAATTTTAATAATGATGAACCACAATGGTGTGCACATAAACAGCTACAGCAATAAACAAGCATTTGCTGTTGCGCAGTGCCGTATTTTTGAAAAGATCAATTGAGTTCGCAATAGCTCCGGTGCTCAACCACCCAAGCACTATAACGGTGTGAAGTGTTGGTCCTGACCTGATACCAGCGATTTTGAATATTACTTTTGGAAGCAACTTACCTTGGAGTGCAATCATTGTATCTAGAAAACACCTCCACATTGATACTTACAGTGCAGGATAACCGAACTTTATTTACCAAACGATAACCAATATTTCGATGATAGAAAATACGCCTAAAAAAACAAGAATTGTAGTAATTGGCGTGGGTGCCGTCGGCTCCACCACTGCATACACGTTGCTGCTGCGCGGCCGCATGGACGAACTGGTACTGATCGATGCCAACAAGGAAAAAGCCATTGGCGATGCGCTGGACATGAACCACGGAATCCCGTTTACCAGCAAAGCAAAAGTGTGGGCCGGCAGCTACGAAGACTGCGCCGATGCCGATATCATTATCATTACCGCAGGGGCTGCACAGCGGGCCGGCGAATCGCGGGTGGACCTGCTCAAACGCAATGTGGCCATTTTTGAAAGCATCACCGACCAGGTGCTGCAATACAACCAAACCGGCATCCTGCTTATTGCCAGTAACCCGGTGGACATCATGAGTTATTTTACCTGGAAAAAATCGGGCTGGCCCGTAAACCGCGTGATTGGCTCCGGAACTATTTTAGACAGTGCCCGCCTGCGCTACCTAATCGGCGACAAAATGCAAATTGATCCGCGCAGTGTGCATGCACATATTGTGGGCGAACACGGCGACTCGGAATTGCCGCTCTGGAGCCTGGCTAATATTGCGGGTTCAGAAATATTATTGAGCGAAGAAGACAAGCAGGAGATTTTTGCCAATACCCGCGATGCTGCGTACCAGATCATCCAGGCAAAAGGCGCGACCTTTTATGCCATTGCATTGGCGCTGGACCGCATCTGCACCGCCATTTTACGCAACGAAGCTTCGGTGCTCAACGTATCCACACTGCTGCAGGATTATCATGGCATCAGCGACGTGTTTTTAGGCGTTCCCTGCATTGTCGACCACAGCGGTGTTAGAGAAGTGTTGTCGCTGAACATAAATTACCACGAAAAACAATTGCTGCAAAAATCTGCAGACAAACTAAAAGGGCTGATTGAATCCATTGCCATTTAAGGGGCCGTTTGTATTGGCGATAAATTCAATATCTTTCTGCCCATAGTTTTTACACCAACCAAACCGTAATACCAACCATGCGATCACGCCGCAACTTTTTACAGGCCGCAACGGCCACCGCTTTAAGTGTTCCATTTATCAACTGGCGCATTGCCCCGGAAACAGCAAACGGCGATGCGCCGCAAAAGATTTTACGCGTAGCCATTATGGGCCTGGGCAGCTATGGCACCCGGGTAGCAGATGCCATGAAAGATTGCACCAAAGCCAAGCTGGTAGGCGCCATCAGCGGCACCCCATCGAAGCTTACCGACTGGCAGCGCAAATACGGAATTCCCGAAAAAAACTGCTACAACTACGAAAACTTTGATGCGATAAAAGACAACAAAGACATTGATGCCGTGTACATCATTACCCCTAATGCGCTGCACCATCCGCAAACGCTGCGGGTGGCCAAGGCCGGCAAACATGTGATTTGTGAAAAGCCCATGGCCATCAATGCAAAAGAAGGCCGCGAAATGGTGGCCGCCTGCAAAGCTGCCGGCGTAAAATTGCTGATTGGCTACCGCCTGCATTTTGAACCCAAAACCCTCGAGATTGTGCGGATGCGCCAATCAGGCGAAATGGGCAAGGCACTGTTCTTCCAGGGGCTTTCGGGCTTCCGCATTGGTGATCCTACGCAGTGGCGACTGAACCGCAAACTGGCAGGTGGCGGTGCCATGATGGACATTGGTATTTATTCGGTTAATGGTGCCCGTTACATGATTGGCGAAGACCCGGTGTGGGTAACGGCACAGGAAACAAAAAACGACCCGGTGAAATTCAAAGAAGGCGTGGATGAAACCATCACGTTCCAGTTTGGATTTCCAAGCGGCGCTACCGCTTCCTGTCTTTCTACTTACAGCATGAACAACCTGGACCGCTTTTTTGTCAATGGCGAACGCGGCTTTGGCGAACTGATGCCGGCCACAGGCTATGGCCCCATCCAGGGCCGCACACACAAGGGGCCGCTTACACAGCCGCACACTACGCACCAAACTCTGCAAATGGATGGCATGGCCGACATTATATTGAACAACCAACAGAACATGGTGCCAGTAGATGGCGAGGAGGGCCTGAAGGATATGATTATTGTTGATGCGATCTATGAAGCTGCAAAGACCGGCAAAAAAGTAGCTATTAAGTACACATAACAACGGTTTGCAAAAGCATATTTAAAAGGAATGGTGTTACTGCCATTCCTTTTTTTGTACCAGCGCCTGCACCTGTGCACCCAATTGGCTTGGGTGAAGTTTTACTACCTCACCTACAATGATAATTGCGGGATTAGTAAGCCCGGCATGCTGCACCCGGAAATAAATATCCTTAACCGTGCCCACCACCATTTGCTCGGTGGGCAGCGTCCCGTTTTGGATCACCGCAACCGGTGTGTCGCTCTTCCAGTGCTGGGCAAAAATTTCGGCTATGGTTTCAAGCTTACTCATTGCCATTAAAATAATGACCGTAGCAGAAGACTGCGCAGCGAGGTGAATGTCCGGAGAAATGGAACCATCCTTTGTAGTGCCGGTGGTTACCCAAAAACTTTCGTTGACGCCACGGCATGTGAGTGGAATCATTTGCGAAGCCGGTACTGCCAATGCACTGGAAATACCCGGCACCACCGCTACGCCGATACCGTGCCGAGTGGCCATTTCCAACTCTTCCTGAGCCCTGCCAAACACAAACGGATCGCCACCTTTGAGCCGCACCACATGCCCATATGTAAAGGCCGATTCCACAATCAGGTCATTTATTTCCTGTTGCGACAGCGCATGGCAGCCATACCGTTTTCCTACAAAAGTGCGGACGGCGCCGGGGGCCGCGTGGGACAGCAGTTCCGGGCTTGCCAGCGCATCATATAAAATGACATTTGCCGATGCAATAGCTTTGATCGCTTTTAGGGTAATAAGCTCCGGATCACCGGGACCAGCACCAACTAATGTCAGAAAAGGATGAGGTTTTAATTCCATATTATTTATTTAAATATTTATTTATAAATATAGAAACTGGTAGTTTTTTCATCTCAAATTAAAATTTAATTTGGCTATTAAACGATTTGTTAATTAAATTTATACTCAACAACGAGAAATAGTGAACGATATATTTCTCTTGAATATTTTCTTTTGCCTGCCATTGTATCTCACAACTAAATCATTCCAACATGAACATCATCGTTGTCGGCAATGGTATGGTCGGGTTTAAATTTTGCGAAAAACTGTTGCAGAAAAACCTGGCACCCTCAGTTAAGATTACCGTTTTTGGAGAAGAAATACGACCCGCTTACGACCGGGTGCATCTGAGTAGTTTTTTTGAAGGTAAAACTGCTGAAGACTTGAGCATGGCGCCCCAATCGTGGTACGAGGACAACGGCATAACGCTGCACCTCTCCGATCCTATCCAGGCTATCGAACGTATTGAAAAAACGGTTACCTCTCACCGTGGCATCACCCTTCCATACGATTACCTGGTACTGGCAACCGGATCGGCCGCCTTTGTGCCGCCCATTCCCGGCATGGATAAGCAGGGTGTGTTTATTTACCGCACTATTGAAGACCTGGAGCTGATGCAACACTGGGCGCCTCGTGCCCGTAAAGGCGCTGTAATTGGTGGTGGCCTGTTGGGCCTTGAAGCCGCTAAGGCCCTGCTCGATCTGGGTTTGTCCACAACGCATGTCATTGAATTTGCACCCCGCCTCATGCCTCGCCAGATCGATGAAGCCGGCTCGCAAATGTTGCAATCGAAATTGGAAGCATTGGGCCTGCAGGTTCACCTGTCGAAAAACACGGCGGCCATTACCGGCGGCGATGCCATCAGCGGGTTGGCGTTTGCCGATGGCAGCGCCATTGATGCCGACATGCTGGTGGTATCGGCAGGCATTAAGCCCAGAGATGAACTGGCTAAACAATGCGGCCTGGAGGTGGGTTCACGTGGCGGTATCGTGGTAAACAACAACATGCAAACCAGCGACCCGAGTATTTTTGCCATTGGCGAATGTGCCCTGCACGGCAGCATGATATACGGGCTGGTAGCACCGGGCTATGAAATGGCCGAAGTGGTGGCTACCCAACTTGTGGGCGGTGCCAAAGAATTTACCGGCTTCGACATGAGCACCAAGCTCAAACTGGTAGGCACTGATGTTGCTTCGTTTGGCGATCCGTTCATTGGGCCCAAAGAAGCCCGCACTATTATTTTTGAAGACACCGTAAAAGGTATATACAAACGCATCAATGTAAGCAACGATGGCAAACTCCTGCTGGGCGGCATCCTGGTGGGCGATGCATCGGCATACAACATGTTGTTGCAGACTGCTAAAAATGGGCTGGCACTGCCGCCCAATCCGGAAGACCTGATACTGGGCAACCGCAGTGGCGCCGCACAGGAAGGTGCAGGCGTTTCGGCGCTGCCCGACGATGCGCTGATTTGCAGTTGCGAAAGCATCAGTAAAGCGCAGATCTGCAATGCAGTGTCGGAAGGCGGTTGCGAAAACCTGGATGCCATTAAAAAATGCACCAAGGCCGGAACCGGCTGTGGTGGCTGCATTCCGATGGTGAAAGACCTGATGCTGCACACCATGAAACAGGGCGGCAAATACGTACGCAATGTATTATGCGAACATTTTCAATATTCCCGCCAGGAGCTGTTTGATCTGATCAAATTAAAAAACCTGGTGACCTACGATGAAGCACTTGACCACCTCGGTGCCGGCGATGGCTGCGAAGTATGCAAACCTGCAGTGGCTTCTATTCTTGCATCTCTTTGGAACGACCTGATCCTCGACAAAGGCAACGATACTGCGCAAGATTCGAACGACCGGTTTTTAGCCAATATCCAAAAAGGCGGCACCTACTCGGTGGTGCCCCGCATCCCCGGCGGCGAGATTACACCGGAAAAACTGATTACCATTGGGCAGGTAGCACAGAAATATGCCTTATACACCAAAATAACCGGCGGCCAACGCATTGACCTGTTTGGTGCACACCTGGGCGACCTGCCGGCTATTTGGGAGGAACTGATTGCCGCCGGCTTTGAAAGCGGTCATGCTTATGGCAAATCGCTGCGTACCGTGAAAAGCTGCGTTGGCTCCACCTGGTGCCGCTTTGGCCTGCACGACAGTGTAAGTTTTGCCATACAAATTGAAGAACGCTACCGCGGCCTGCGTGCTCCGCACAAACTAAAATCTGCAGTATCAGGCTGCATCCGCGAATGCGCCGAAGCACAATCAAAAGACTTCGGCATCATTGCCACCGACAAAGGCTGGAACCTGTATGTGTGCGGCAATGGCGGTTCCAAACCGCAACACGCTAAGCTATTAGCAACCGACCTGAGCAGCGAAACCTGCATCAAATACATCGACCGGTTCCTGATGTTTTACATAAAAACCGCCGACCCGCTTACCCGCACTGCTACCTGGCTCAACAAGCTGGATGGCGGCATCGATTACCTGCGCAATGTGGTGGTAAATGACAGCCTTGGTATGGCGGCGCAGTTTGAAGCGGAAATGCAAGGCTTGGTGGACAACTACACCTGCGAATGGAAAGCAGTGGTGGAAAGCCCGCAACTACGCAAAAGGTTTACCCACTTCATTAACGCACCGGAAGAAAAAGATCCTACCGTACAATTTGAAACCATGCGTGGCCAGCGGAAAGCTGCCGATTGGAATTCATAATTGCCTTTTGCCCTGCCAGGCATTTGCAGTTTTGAGTTTCAAAAAAGATCGGCTTCCACTTTCCTCTTCGCCGCTTGGTTTCTGTTCATATTCCCATCATTAAAAACCTATTGAATGAGTGCAACAATTACGGAACAATACACCTGGTTTGCAGCATGCAGCACAGCTGATGTACCCAGTAACGGCGGTGTCTGCATCAAATACAAAGACCAACAAATCGCCCTGTTTCATTTTACCCGCCGCAACGAATGGTACGCTACGCAAAACATGTGTCCGCACCGCATGCAAATGGCCCTGAGCCGCGGCCTTATTGGCACAGCAGGCGGCGAGCCTAAAGTGGCCTGCCCATTTCATAAAAAAACATTTTCGCTTGTAGATGGCCGTTGCATGAGTGGCGACGATTGCGGCGCCATCGAAACCTACCCGGTGCGGGTGGAAAACGGCAAGGTATTCATTGGCGTACCCGACCGGGAAGCCGACCTTTTTTGAAAAAGTAAAGCCCGGACAGGCTGCCACCTGCCGGGCTTTGGATTTTAATAATTCCCATCATTAAAACCTTATCAAAATAAATGAAAAAAGAGCTGATTTTATCGGGTCTTTTGCGCCCCTCCTATTTGCAGGCACAAAGCTTAACTGTTAGGCTATTTATTCTTTCTGAGCGCATTATGCATTAATTGCTTTTGAATTGACCCAAATTGATGCAAGCCTAACGCAACAAACCTCCTTTCGAAAAAGCATTTCAAGCATGCCCTTGCCTTTGCATGCACAGCTAATCGTGAGCAGTTCCCCATCCACTGCACCGCTGTGTTTTCCTTAAAACAAAACCATTTCCTACATGTCGCAACCCCAAAATACACCACTTACCCGCCTCCAAATCTTCAGCATAACAGGTGTGCAAATGCGCACCTTTCATACCACCTGGTTCATGTTCTTTGTTTGCTTTTTCGGCTGGTTTGGCTTGGCGCCACTAATGCCCACCATCCGCGAAGATCTGCAACTAAGTAAGGCACAAGTGGGCAACCTGATTATCGTTTCGGTATCTTCCACCATTGTCGCCCGGCTGATCATTGGCCGCCTCTGCGACACATGGGGACCACGAAAAACCGCCGTACGATTATTGCTTGTTGGCTGTCTCCCGGTATTCCTTGTAGGTCTTGCTCAGGATTACACGACTTTTCTGCTGTTTAGGGCGGCCATCGGTGTAATTGGTGCGTCGTTTGTTATCACGCAGTTCCACACATCCATGATGTTTGCCGCCAATATCAAAGGCACGGCCAATGCAGTGGCCGGCGGCTGGGGCAACCTGGGCGGCGGCGTCACCAACATGGTGATGCCGTTAATTTTTGCAGCAATTGTAGGCTTTGGATATGCCGATGGCGCCGCCTGGCGCTACGCCATGATCGTTCCCGGTTGCATGATGTTGCTGGCTGCATGGCTCTACCAACGCTACACCAAGGACACTCCTGCAGGTAATTTCGACGAGATAGACCGCGCAGCGAAGAGCAACACGAAAACGGATTGGTCGGTGCTGGCCGACAAACGCATTTGGGCGCTTACACTGGCGTACGCCGTTTGCTTTGGTATGGAAATTACCTTCGACAATATTGCTGCTTTGCACTTTGTCGATACGTTTGGCTTGTCGCAATCCGGTGCCGGTTTTTGGGCCGGTGTATTTGGCTTCATGAACATCTTTGCGCGGGCCCTCGGCGGCATTGTTTCCGACAAAATAGGCTTGCGTTATGGCATGCGGGGCAAATCACTTCTTTTGGCCGCCATGCTCCTGCTCGAAGGCTTCGGCATCATCCTGTTTGCGCAAGCCGGCAATTTTACATTGGCCATTTTGTCCATGCTGTCCTTTGCATTGTTTTTAAAAATGGCCAACGGCGCCACTTATGGCATTGTGCCGTTTGTTAACGAAAAAAATGTTGGCCTGGTGAGCGGCATTGTAGGCGCCGGCGGCAACTTGGGCGGAATGTTGTTCGGGTTTTTATTTAAAATGGAAAGCATCTCTTATGTGCAGGCCTTCGGGTACATCGGCGTATCGGTGGTTGTAGTGGCGGCATTGGTTCTGACCATCCGCTTTGCACCAAGAGCAGTTACCCGGGCTACACCTGATGTGATGCCGGAAGCGGTGGCTGCATAATGCCGTCACCAAGCATCGCAATTTCCCAAACACTCCATTGAAACGGCATGACGCAAACACATAAAACTACTTGTTGCTACTGCGGTGTTGGCTGCGGCATTGAAGTGCACCAGGACCGGAACGGCAAACTGACCGTAACCGGCGATAAAGACCACCCGGTTAACAAAGGCATGTTGTGCAGCAAAGGCATGAACCTGCACTATACGGTGATGGACCAATCGGATCGGTTGCACTATCCTGAGATGCGCTACAGCAAAGGCGCCGCAAGGCAGCGGGCTTCGTGGGATGAAGCACTGGACCGGACCGTGGCAGTCTTTCAAACCCTGATCAAAAAATATGGTCCTGACTCTGTTGGTTTTTATGCGTCGGGGCAGTGCCTTACCGAAGAATATTATGTGCTCAATAAACTGGTGAAAGGATTTATTGGCACCAACAATATCGACACCAATTCAAGGCTATGCATGAGCAGCGCAGTGGCTGCATACAAAATGGCACTGGGCGAAGATTCGGTGCCGGTTTGTTATGATGACATTGAAGCAGCCGATTGCATTTTTATTGCTGGCGCCAATCCGGCCTGGTGCCACCCAATCATCTGGCGGCGTGTGGAGGCCGCAAAGGCAGCCAATCCCGCATTGAAAATTATTGTTTCCGATCCACGCATCACGCAAACCTGCGCAGCCGCCGATGTGCATTTGCAAATAAAACCAGGCACCGATATTACATTACATTATGCCATCGGCCGACTGCTGATTGAAAACGGCGATATCGATTTCGATTTTGTCCGCAACCATACCGAAGGCTTTGAAACGTATAGCGCCAAGGTAATGGAAACAACTGTTGCCGATGCCGCCGCCATCTGCGACGTACCCGAAGAAAACATCAGGCTGGCAGCGCAATACATCGGCAACGCCAAAGGCTTTTTAACCATGTGGACCATGGGCCTCAACCAAAGCGTGGTCGGCGTCAATAAAAATTTAAGCCTGATCAACCTTAATCTTATTACTGGCCATATTGGCAAACCGGGTAGCGGGCCTTTTTCATTGACCGGCCAACCCAATGCAATGGGCGGCCGCGAAGTGGGCGGATTGGCCAACCTGTTGCCCGCACACCGCAACCTGGCCAGTGAACAGGACCGCCTTTTTGTACAGCAATTTTGGGGCGGCGGCACCATTGGCGCAAAGCCAGGTTACACCGCCACTGAAATGTTTGAAGCCCTGCACGACGGCCGGCTGAAGGCAATCTGGATTTTGTGCACCAACCCGCTGGTGAGTTTGCCCGATGTGCGCTTTGCAGAAGCGGCTTTGCAAAAAGCAAAGTTTGTGGTGGTGCAGGAAATCAGCAGCAAACCCGAAACATTGCAATACGCAGATGTTGTCTTTCCCGCTGCTGCATGGGCCGAAAAAGAAGGCACCATGACCAACGCGGAGCGGCGCATTTCGCTGCTGCGCAAAATTGTGGATGCACCCGGCGAAGCCCTGCCCGATGCAGAAATCATTTGTCGCTTTGCACAAAAAATGGGATACAGCGGTTTTCATTATAATCACCCTTCTGAAATTTATGCAGAACATTGCCGCCTCACCAGCGGAACCAATATTGACGTAAGCGGCCTGTCGTATCAAAAGCTGGAAGCGTTGCGAAGTGTGCAATGGCCTTTTAAAAAAGAAGAAAATAGCACTGGAACAGCCCGCTTATTTAGCGACAAGAAATTCTTTACACCATCATCGAAATCCATTATTCATGCGCCGCCGCACGATAACAATTCGGAGCCACTAACACCCGATTTTCCGCTCATCCTCATTACCGGCCGTGTCCGCGACCAATGGCACACCATGAGCAAAACGGGCAAGGTGAGCAAGCTGAAACAACACAGCGCAAACGCATTTATCGAAGTGCATCCTGCCGATGCGGCAAGACGTGGCATTACCGACAATTGCCTCGTTGAAATTTCTAACAACCGCGGCACAGTGCGGGTAAAAGCAAAACTAACAGACACCATTAAACGAGGCGTTGTGTTTTTGCCCATGCACTGGGGAAAGATCCTTTCCAGCGACCTGCACCGTGCCAACAACATTACCAGCAGCCGCATTGATCCCATTTCTAAAGAGCCCGATTTTAAGTTTGCTGCCGTGCAGGTAACGCGGTATCAAAAACCCAAGCAACGCATCATTGTCATCGGCGCCGGTGCCGGTGCATTTGGCTTTGTAAAAACATACCGCGAGCTGAACGAAGTGGACGAGATCGACGTGTTCAGCAAAGAGGCTTTTCCATTTTACAACCGCGTGATGCTGCCCGATTATATCAGCGGCGCACAACAATGGCAACAGCTGGTGAAAATGCGCGACGAAGAAGAAAGCGAATTGGGCATCAGGCTGCACCGCGGTGTGAGTATTGAAAGCATTGACCGTAAGGGCAAAACGGTAACCGACAGCAACGGCAATATGCACCCGTACGATGTATTGCTGATGGCCACCGGTAGCCGCGCCACCATGTTGCGCAGCATCCCAGCTATGCAGGGCATCTTCACCATGCGCAGCCGCATTGATGCTGATAATTTTCGCCACCATGTGCAGCCCGAAAAGGGCAAAGTGATCATTGTTGGTGGCGGCCTGCTTGGTATTGAGTTGGCTGCTTCGCTGCGGGAAGTGGGTGTTGGCGTAACCATTATACAACGCATTTCGCGTTTAATGGATCGGCAACTGGATTTACTGGGCAGCCAACTGCTCCATGACGAACTGGTGGACAAAGGCGTCGATATTTTTTATAATGATGAAATAGACCGCTTTATCGGCGAAAATTCGGTTTCCGGAATTGTATTAAAAAGTGGCATCCGAATTCCTTGCCAGGCCGTGGTTATTGCCATTGGCACCACGCCAAACGTAGAACTGGCAAGGGCTGCAGGTTTGCACACCGGACGTGGGGTGGTGGTGAACGAATACCTGCAAACCGCCGACCCGCATATCTATGCCGTTGGTGAAATAGCAGAATTCCGCGGGTTTCTGTATGGCATTACCGCCGCTGCGGAACAACAAGCTGCAATCGTTGCACAACACTTGAGCGGCGACATCGGGCAAGTGTATGATGGTTCGCTGCTGATGAATATTTTAAAAATGCACGGCACCGAATTGTGCTCACTTGGCGTTGCAGAAATACCGAACGGCGACCCGGCTTATGAAGAGGTGGTATTTATTGATAAAGCAAAAAGGTATTATAAAAAATGCATCATTCACAACGACCGATTGGTGGGCGCCATTTTGATCGGCGACAAGTCGGAGTTTCTTGAGTATCGCGACCTGATTCAAAACAAGATTGAACTTTCTGAAAAACGACTGGAACTGCTCCGTTCCGGCAAAAAAGCAGAAACGGTTTTGGGTAAACTTATTTGCTCCTGCGGCGGCGTTGGCGAAGGCAATATCCGCGCAAAAATAGAGGCGGGAAATACAGAATTACCGCAGCTATGCCAGGCTGCTGGCGCCGGCATGGGCTGTGGCAGTTGCAAACCTGAAGTGCAGGCTATTTTGCAAAAAGCCCTAGCACAAATGGAGCAAAACATTATTGCAATGAAGCGGGCTTAAACACACTTTATGGCCAACAAAAAACTAACCTTCCAGGTAAATTTTTCCGGCGGCATTATTTCACCGGGTCAATTGTTGTCGCTGCTGCAGGAAGCGCAGGCTGCAAGGGTTACACAAGTACAATTTGGCTTGCGCCAACAAATCTTGCTGGAAGTATCTGAGGCATTGACGGCATCGTTTCGAAAAGGTTGTGCAGCCCGCAATATTATGTGCCGGCCGAAAAACGAAACGACGCCTAACATCGTTTCCTCCTATCCCGCTGCGGGTTTGTTTACCGCCGACACATGGTTGCGTGAAGATGTTTTTAAAGATGTATTCAGCCAGTTTACACAACCGCCCAGCTATAAAGTTAACATCTGCGACCGCACCCAAAATTTGGTACCACTTTTTACCGGCCACATCAATTGGGTGTCGTCCACCATTGCACATTTCTGGCACCTCAATATCCGGCTACCTAAAACACAAAACATCATCAATTGGCCGCATCTTGTATATACTAATGAAATTGGACCACTGACGCGAAAAGTAGAACAAGCGTTGAGCGAAAACGTGGCGGATAAAGGCTTTGCTTCTGAGGCAATCGGAAGGTTAATACAACAAGAAGCTGTCAATAAAGGTGCTGCGCAAAGGTCCGAACATTTGCAACTGCAGCCGTTTTCGTTGCCTTATTACGAAGGCTTCAATCCTGGCGAAAGCGGCGCCTGGCTGGGCATTTATCGGAGGGATCAAATGTTCCCGGTTTCTTTTCTGATGGATGTTTGCATACTGTGCAACAGCTCGAAAATTGGCGAGCTGTACGCAACGCCCTGGAAAAGTTTGATCGTTAAAGGCATCGACAAAAAGGACCGTGAACGCTGGAACCATGTGCTAGGTAAATACCGGATCAATGTGCGGCATGCAGCCAATGAGCTGGCCTGGCAGGTGGAAGACGGTGATGAGCAGGGGCTGCAAATTAAACGCACTATTATCAGGCATTTCGACAAAGAAGATGTGCGTACTTATGGCTTGAGTTTTGGCGTGCAGTCGAAACCCACTGCGAGTATGTTTGGCTCAATCATCATCCGCAAACAGCAGGTAAAAAATCCGCACCGCCTCCGGTCGCTCGACCGATATGACCTGTTGTACACTAAAGATTTCAACCCAAATGCAGCAACGCTGATTCCCTTCCGTGATGGGCTGGAAAAAGAACAACTGGGTGTTTACATTGTATCGCTGTGCAAAATGTATTACGAGCAGCAAGCGGAAAGGTATGCCCAGAAGAATATTGCCGCCATTGTTGAACCAAAAGAGACAAAGCCGATCGTAGTATTGGAGGAAGTAATCCACCAGTGCCCGGATTGCCTAACCATATATGATGCCACTATGGGAGATGCCGATGCAGGCATCGAAGCCGACACACCTTTCAATCTGCTGCCCGAAAGCTACTGCTGCCCGTTGTGCGAAAGCCCCAAATCGAGCTTTGCTTTAAAAAGTTCGGTTGGGTCATCACTTCAAGTCGTATAGATCTTCGGGACTGTTGCAATTAATAAAATATCGTTGTTGTTCAGGTGCTACTGGGAGTGCCAACATTGGTATTTGCGATAAAACATAATGCATGGAAAACCGCGGTAAACGCTGCTCCTGTACTGCGGCTAAAATTTTCCGGAGGCCTGATGCCGTATAAATGCCACAGAGCGGCTCCAATTGATTTTCGTTTTGATAGACGAGTGCCTCCGCCTTGCTCCTTTTACTTTGTTCGATCAAAGTTTCCAGTACTGAGTGATGCATGTGGGGCATATCAACTGCCAACACCAACAATTCAGCATTAGGCATTGCTTGATGCACAGAGAGCAACCCTTTTAACGGCCCGCCCACTCCAATTTGGTCATCGTCCTTAATCAATAGTGCGGGGTCGAAGTTTTGCTTATACCCGGCAACATTCTGACTGTTGACAGAGGCGTAAACGGGAATATCAAAACCTGAGAGCTTATCGAAAGCAAGTTGTGCCCATGTCCGGCCATCCCATTCCAATAAGCCTTTGTCGACGCCCATTCGGGCACTTTCACCACCGCAAAGAACAACTCCAGTTATTGACATATCGAAATGAATTGAAATAAATGTTTTGCGCGATTATCTCCTTGCCAAATTCTCTTCGGAAAAGAGCGCCAACACTTCTGGAAACAATGCATCTATCGTTTCAGCAGCACCACGAGAAGAACCGGGCAATGTGAGTACCAACGTATCACTGATGAAACCGGCCACACCTCTTGAAAAAAGGGCAAATGGCGTTCGCTCCTGGCCATAGGCACGGGCGGCTTCCATAATTGCGGGCATTTGCCGTTGCAACAGCGGCGCAATTGCATCCGGTGTTTTGTCCGACTGCAACATGCCTGTACCGCCGCAAAATATTAGCAACTGGAAACCTTGATCTGCAAAGCTCTTAGCTTTCTGTTGAATTGCATCAACATCATCAGTAATCACCGCATATGCATCGCAGGAAATACTGAAGTCCTTTAATTTAGCTAATATACTTCGTCCAGCCTTGTCTTCTTTTACGCCCATCGCCACTGCATTGGAACAAACTACAACTGCAGCACGGATAGGATTTCGCGGCCAATGAAGGGCAGGATCATATTCAGTAGCGGACACAATCCTCGTTGTCCCGATTTCAATCCCAGTATCAAAAGGATGAAGGATAGCATACAAGTGTAGTGCAGCAACCGTAGCAGTGTGCATAGCCTGCAACGTAACTCCAGTGCGGGCAAGAGCATGCACCGCTGCTTCAATAATGATGTCAAATCCTTTGATCTCAAAATCAATTGCAGTGTAAGTAACCGGCACCGGGTGGAAATGCGGAACAAACGCACTGGTGTTTTTTGCTGCCCGCAAGCCGGCAAGCCGTGCACCTTCGAAAAGTGTTTGTAGTGACAGACCGCTTTGTTCTATATCATCCAATGTTTCTAAAGCCGACAATCGCAATACTGAAGTTGCAATTGCTTTGTGTAGCTTTTGTGATTGGCCGGTGATATAGAACATGTTTGTATTGAAGACTGTGTAGTAGTTGGATGCTTTAAACGAAACGGATGTTCATTGGCTTTCTAAAAAAATCAATGAGTACGGTCGTTCACCACTGCTGCCAATGCCATGATGCCCCCTTTTAAACTATATAATTTTTGACCCGGCGCTGCCCATTGGCTCAGCAGCTGCACGGCCTCCACGCTACGGACACCCATATGGCACACAACTATTACTTCTTCGCCCTCCACGCTCACCCGTTCTTGCTGCAACCGTGAAAGTGGAATGCGTTGGTGGGGCACAGGCAGGTCCGGCGTTTCATGCATTTCCCGCACATCGATAAATCGGACATCGTCCTGCATTTTTTGCTGCAATTCCCGCATGCTTATTTCCCTCACTTCATCCGCGCCGCAAAGCCATTCGTAATTGGTATGTAAAAAATCGCTTTCATCTTTCGGAGCTTTCTGTGTGGCATCTTGCTCCACCTGCACCACATTTGGCGTTAACGTTTCCATGTTGTATCGAATAATTTCATTGTCAAAAAAAAGCCCGGACTGTTTGATCCAATGCGATACAGCTAACGCCTGTAGCGTGCCTAACATTCCAGTAAAAACTTGCACTTCTTCCGTAGACACACTGTTGTGTGATTGAAGGCGAGCATTGAATGACGGCGCCACATCGCGATAATTGATGCCGCAATGACCGCTTCCACGCTTTGCATGGAGCAAACCCACAATTCCTTCGCTTCCATTCAGCGCGGCAAAGATCATTGGTTTACCCAAAAGGGCACAGGCATCATTGAGCAACAACCGTGTAGGCAAGTGATTAGTGCAATCAATTACAAGGTCATATTTGGGGATAATCTTTAGCGCAAGCACATTGTAAATTAAAAATGGATACTCCTTAGTAGCAACGTTTGGATGATGGCGGTGGAGGGCAGCCGTGGCAGCTTTTACTTTTAGTTCACCTTCATCGTTAACTGCAAATAGCACCGGACGATCTGTGTTTTCGTACTGCACTTTACCACCATCCGCGATACCGATGCAGCCAACACCAAGCGCTGCTAGCTGTTGCAGCAACGCACAGCCCAACGCACCTGCACCTACTACCAATATTTTAGTGTTGGCAAATGTTTTGTCGGCACCTAGTTCCGCAACCGACGGCTGATTTATTTCACTAAATGGTATATGGTCCTGGTGGTTGTCACCCATAATGTGCAATTTCAATTTAAATGCAGCTATATATTTTGGAGGGTCTACACAAATGATTTAATTAGCAAACAGCACTTGTCATTCGCTCCTTCAGAGCCGGCAGGCCTCCGGATTAACGCAAAGCTATTTCGCTTAAAATAAAAGACCTATACCAATACGTAAATAAATGTGTTTACATCATTTTACGATGCTCTTTCGCATTTATATCGGATGCACTTTCACAATCGATTCCGCATCAAAGTAAACGTCGTCCGCATCCAGTTCAATAATACAATCGGCAAATGCAAACGAACTTTTTCGCATGGTATCACCGGCGCCTAATGGCATTACTTTATTGCCCTCGATATGGCCTTTTAAAAAATAAGTCAACCCTGTCTTTTTTTCCACTGCAATACCCAAGGGCATGTGCCGGACAAGAGCAAACTTTTGCTGCATCATTTTTTTAATGACAGGTGCTACGTAAATATAAAAACAGGTGAGCACCGCGCCGGGGTTGCCGGGCAGTCCAAAAACCGGTGTTTGCTGCCACCTGCCAAAAAACAGCGGCTTGCCCGGCTTTTGCGCTACTTTATGAAAAAGCGTTTGCACACCTGCCCTCTTTGCACCCGCAATTACAAAATCGTATTTGCCAACACTCACACCGCCGGTTATCAAGAGCAGGTCACAATGAGGCAACAGGGCTTCCAGGGCTTCTTCAACTTCGTGCAAACAATCCGAAACATATCTTACAACAACAATGTCAACACCAAGTTGTTTCAGGGCGGCAATCAGCGCGGGTGAATTTGAATCATACACCTGCCCATATTGCAATGCATTTCCCGGTGTCACCAACTCGTTGCCAGTGACTAATAACGCAACTCTTGGGGACGGATAAACCTTTACCTGCGCCATACCTAAACTGGCCAGTAAGCCCACGGCTCCTGGCAACAAAACGGTTCCCCGCGGCAAAACCATTGCACCCTTTTTTACAACCGAACCAGCGGCGCGGACATTGCGGCCTTTCTGCAATGGGCAGCCACTAAACAATAAGTTTCCGTCATGAATGTGCGCATGCTCCTGCATCAACACAACATCGGCGCCATTGGGCATGGGTGCACCAGTAAAAATGCGCATGGCCGTTCCTTTTTGCAACACATGCGGACTGCTACTTCCCGCTGCCGCCTCACCTGCCACGGCCAGCCAGGAATTTTGCTCAAGGTCGTGCAGCTGAAAAGCATATCCATCCATCGCCGATTGGTCAAATTGCGGCACATCAATACAGGCCACCACATCTTCCGCCAACACCTGGTTTACCGCGTCGGTCAACGGCAGCATTTTCGGCGCCAATGGTCCAACTGCATCGTCAAGGATTAACCTGGCGTCGGAAACTGGAATCATTAAAAAAGACTTAATGAAGAAAATTTAAAAAGCGCGGGTTGATTAAGCATAGCTAGATTGACTGAAAAGTCGATCTACTCCTGTTGCACATGTTTTCCTTCGCTATGTCCGAGGCTTTTTCCTGGCGCCGCCTGGTCGCGAATGAGCTGCTTCAATTCCTTGATCTCCGGAAACCGGCCCATTTCTTTACGATCGAACATAATAGCGTCGTCGCAAAAAATGGTATAGCGGCCGCTCACTTCACTAGGGCGAAGCAGTACGCCGCTCAAATCGTCGCTGAAGGTTTGCAGCAGTTCCTGCGCCATGTATGCAGCCCGCAGCATCCAGCCGCATTTTGGACAATATTCAATGGCTACCTGTGGCTTTGTCATTGGCATCTGAAGTTTCAAATCGGTAAATAGTAAGTTGAGTGGCGTCGAAAATGGTATCCTTTGGACAGTCCGTTCTACAAGTTTTATCCACACCTCATCCACATCAAACCCCTAAAATTACTAAATCGAAAAAAGGTGATTTATTTGTCATACTCAATTAGAAGCAGCTTTCGCATCAGTGGTGGGTGGCATTAGTCATAAAAAGGTATCGTATTTAGACACGCTTACGCCACTACGATTGAACCACCTTCACATTAAAGATAAACCACTACCGCATAATTAGACGAAAAGGCACAATTTTAAACCAATTAATTGCATCTAATTTCAAAATTGTCGGTATACTTTTTATCCTTTCCGTCAACCTTGGCAGACTGTGCATGTATATAATATTATACAATAACAACATCTCTGTCTAAGATCGCTGCTGAATTCCAAACCCAAAAAGTAATGGCTCGGCACTCGGCCTTATCGGAAATCGATCTTTCAACTGGGCGAAAGACCCTACGATTGACCGGGTCGAACCAAACATCCTGAAGCACCCATTAAACGTTTTTCAAAAAGGCACAATTCCTGCTAATTGTAACAATTATTTTTTGCCACTATTTCAGCTATTCGCTTAATTTGCACCTGCATTTACAAAATGAACGGAAATACCCATACAAAGCATTTTATCTTCCACACGTTCCCGGCCACGGGAGTGTACGCGGTGTGCTTTGACATTTTCCGATACCTCTCCAGACGACCTTGCTGATAGGCCGAGCCGCTAACCAAGGCCCCTATCAGTGAAAACCTCCCGGCACATTTTTCTTCCAGGATTGGTTATCCCGCTTTTATAAACTTATTGTACATCGTGGACAATCAACAAATCATTGTCAGGGTAGCTACCCCTGCCGATCAGCATTTTGCAACCACTATCACCGATGAAATGGAGTCGTCGGCCAAGGCCCGTGGCACCGGCATTGCCAAGCGTTCGCCCGATTATGTGGCGCAAAAAATGCTGGAAGGAAAAGCCGTAATCGCCGTTACTACCGACGGTACCTGGGTGGGCTTTTGCTATATTGAAACCTGGAGCCACGGGCAATATGTTGCCAACTCGGGCCTGATTGTAGCACCGGCATTTCGCAAAAGCGGCGTAGCCAAATCCATCAAAAAGACGGTGTTCGAGCTGTCGCGCCGGCTTTACCCCGAAGCCAAAATTTTTGGCCTCACCACCGGCCTGGCCGTAATGAAGATCAACAGCGAGCTGGGTTACGAGCCGGTGACCTACTCCGAGCTTACACAGGACGAAGCGTTTTGGGCCGGCTGCAAAAGCTGTGTCAATTACGACATCCTGATGAGCAAGGACCGCAAAAACTGCCTGTGCACCGGCATGCTCTACGATCCCGCCGACCATTACGAGCCCAAGGAAACCGAGGCCCACTTCAAGCAAAAATCAAAGGTGTACGAACGCCTGATGCGCCTGAAGCAAAGCCGCTTCCTGAGCAGGCTGCGCAAAAAGCAGGGCGGCAGCACCACCCAAAGCAAGCTGAAGGCCATCTTTGCTTCGTTCTTCAATTTTTAACCAACCGGGGCCGGCAAGGCCGGTCCGTCTATATTTCACTGTAAACAACGTTTGCATTTATCATGACAGATCAGTCGAACAGCAACCCGCAAGTAACTGCGGGCTCAAAGGGCAAAGTGGTACTGGGTTTCAGTGGTGGATTGGATACATCTTTTTGTGTAAAATACCTGACCGAAGACCAGGGTTACGAGGTGCATAGCATCATTGTAAATACCGGCGGTTTCAGCAACGAAGAATTAGCGCAAATTGAAGCCCATGCTTATAAGCTGGGTGTAAAAACGCATACTACCGTAGATGCGGTAAAAGGTTATTACGACCGCATCATCAAATACCTTGTTTTTGGCAATGTGCTCAAAAACAACACCTACCCGCTGAGCGTTAGCGCCGAACGACTGAGCCAAGCCCTGCATATTGCTGAGCATGCGCAAAAACTGGGTGCCACCGCTGTTGCACACGGCAGCACCGGCGCCGGCAACGACCAGGTGCGGTTCGACATGATTTTCCACATCATGATCCCCGGCATCGAGATCATCACGCCCATCCGCGACCTCAAACTGAGCCGCGAAGCCGAGATTGAATACCTTACCAACAAAGGCGTGGACATGAATTTTTCCAAAGCCATGTACTCGATCAACAAAGGCATTTGGGGTACATCGGTGGGCGGAAGGGAAACCCTTTCCTCCAAAGGCATGCTGCCCGAAGAAGCCTGGCCTACGCAGGTTACCAAAACTGGTTCGGAAGAAGTGGCGCTGCAATTCGAAAAGGGTGAACTGGTGGGTGTAAACGGCCAATCGTTTAGCCACCCAACCGAAGCCATTCAACACTTACAAACACTAGCCGGCCCTTATGGTATTGGCCGCGATATACATGTGGGCGATACCATCATCGGCATCAAAGGCCGCGTGGGTTTTGAAGCCGCGGCACCGATGGTGATCATCAAAGCGCACCACGCTTTGGAAAAGCATACACTTACCAAATGGCAACTGGGCTGGAAAGACCAACTGGCGCAGTTCTATGGCAACTGGCTGCACGAAGGACAGATACTCGACCCTGTAATGCGCGACATTGAAGCATTTTTGCAAAGCTCGCAGCAAACCGTTACCGGCACCGTATATGTGCAACTCCTGCCCTATCGTTTTCAGGTAATTGGCATCGAGTCCCAGTTCGACCTGATGAGCAGCAAGTTTGGCAAATACGGCGAAATGAACACCGGCTTTACCGGTCAGGATGTTCGCGGTTTTAGTAAGATATTTGGCAACCAAACGTCTATTTGGTATCAGGTAAATAAAGAGAATAACTAGCTACAAGCTATTAGCTACAAGCTGCAAGTAAAACATACATTCATCATCCTATATACTTGCAGCTTGTAGCTGGCTACTTGCAGCTCAAATGCATACTCATGGGTCAATCAGTAAAAATTGGAATTGTTGGCGGCGCTGGCTACACCGGCGGCGAACTGATTCGCCTCCTGGCAAACCATCCTCAGGCCGACATTTCTTTTATACATAGCCGCAGCAATGCAGGCCAACTGGTGGCATCGGTGCACCAGGACATGGTGGGCGATACCGACCTGCGATTTACCGGCGAGCTGAGCCAGGATATTGATGTTTTGTTTCTGTGCGTGGGTCATGGCGAAGCCCGGAAATTTCTGGAAGCAAACGAGATCGCTGATTCCGTAAAAATCATCGACCTGTCGCAAGACTTCCGTTTAACTCCGAAATCTGAAATCGGCAATCGCAAATTCGTATACGGTCTGCCCGAGCTTTGCCGCGATGACATTCGCAGTGCGGAGAATGTAGCTAACCCAGGCTGCTTTGCTACAGCCATTCAATTGGGTTTGTTGCCCCTTGCGCAGCAAGGTCTGCTCGATGAAGTAAACACCACCGGCATCACCGGCTCCACCGGCGCCGGACAGGGCCTGGCGCAAACCTCGCATTTTTCATGGCGTGCCAATAATGTGCAGGCTTACAAAACACTAACACACCAGCACCTGAAAGAAATCACGCAATCATTGCAGCAATTGCAGGCCGGCTTTGGCACACAAAACGAAGGCGCCGATGCTATTCATTTTGTGCCCTGGCGCGGCGATTTTACCCGCGGCATTTTTATTTCGTCGCTCATTAGCTGCGATTGGAGTATTGAAAAGCTGCAATCCCTGTTCGAAGATTTTTATGCCGATCAGCCGTTTACGCATGTAAGCCGCGAAAGCATCTTTTTAAAGCAGGTGGTCAACACCAACAAGTGTGTGATCTACCTCGAGAAAGTAGGCTCTAAGCTGGTGGTCCATTCGGCCATCGACAACCTGCTGAAAGGCGCCAGCGGACAGGCCGTGCAAAACATGAACCTGATGATGGGATTGGATGAGTGTGCAGGGCTGAAGCTGAAAGCAGCTTACTTTTAAACACCAGATTTTTATTCGGCTATGCAAGGCCGTTATGATGATATATAGATTGATGTGGTAGCCGGCAGCCGTGCTGCTATTAAGCACCTGTTGCGTCGCACACTGCATCGTTCGTGCATTCCTCACCATTAAAAGCCAGTACTGCAATGCGCAGCTTGCGGTACGCACTTAACCGTTATGGCAAACCTCTTCGATGTTTATCCGCTCAACGACATTGTGATTGACCGGGCACAAGGTTCCTTTGTTTGGGACGATGCCGGCACACAATACCTCGACATGTACGGCGGTCACGCCGTTATTTCCGTTGGACATACCCACCCACACTGGACACAGCGCATCGAAGAGCAGTTGCGAAAACTAGCTTTCTATTCAAACTCCGTAAAGCTGCCCATTCAGCAGCAACTGGCCCAAAAACTGGGCGAGGTTAGCGGCCGCCCCGATTATCAATTGTTCTTGGTAAACAGCGGTGCCGAAGCCAACGAAAATGCATTGAAGCTTGCATCTTTCCATACAGGAAGAAAAAAAGTAATTGCGTTTTCCAAGGCATTTCACGGCCGCACTTCACTGGCCGTTGCCGTAACCGATAACCCAGCAATTGTTGCCCCCATCAACGAAACCGACAATGTTGTTTTTTTGCCCTTCAATGATGTGGCGGCACTGCAGGAATATTTTGCAGGCCACGGCAAAGAAGTGTGTGCTGTAATTGTAGAAGGTATCCAGGGCGTTGGCGGAATCCAGGTAGCATCGGCTCCTTTCCTTCAAGCTATCCGCACCTTATGCGATGCACATGGTGCCGTATTTATTGCCGATAGCGTACAGTGCGGATATGGCCGCAGTGGCAAGTTCTTTTCACACGACCATGCCGGTGTTAGTGCCGACATTTACTCCATGGCAAAAGGCATGGGCAATGGTTTTCCGGTGGGCGGCATTTTCATAGCGCCGCACCTGAAGCCCAAGCATGGGATGCTCGGCACCACCTTTGGCGGTGCGCCACTGGCCTGCGCTGCAGCATTAGGTGTGCTGGAAGTAATGGAAGCGGAAAACCTGATGCAAAACGCTGCTGCCGTTGGTGCTTACCTGATGGAAGAACTGCAACAAATTGAAGGACTGCACAACGTCCGCGGTATGGGGTTGATGATTGGCTTTGATGTGGCCCCCGAACTAAAAGACCTGAAAAAGGCACTGCTGTTCCAACACAAAGTTTTTACCGGCGAGGCAAAGCCTGCTGTTATCCGCCTGCTGCCTTCACTGGCGCTATCTCAAGATGAAGCCGCCCTGTTCATCGAACGCCTGAAAGCAGCGGTAGCCGAAGTAAAAGCGGCGCAACAGGTAACCGCCTAACGGCAACACCTAACCGAATCATACAGCATTTAGTATTTGCCCAGAACATTTGAATAAACGATTCCAAAATTGAAACAGTTTCTCTCAGCACACGACGTTCCGGATATTAAAGCAATGGTACAACGGGCACTTGCCCATAAGGCTAACCCTCAAGCGGAGAAAGCACTGGGTGCAGGCAAACGCATCGGGTTGCTTTTTCTGAACCCCAGTATGCGTACCCGCCTGAGTACTCAGGTGGCCGCACAAAACCTGGGTATGGAAGCCATTGTATTTAATATTGGTTCGGAAGGCTGGGCGTTGGAATTTGAAGACGGTGCGGTAATGAATGGCACCACGGTGGAGCATGTGCGGGATGCGGCGCCCATCATGGGCCATTATTTCGACATATTGGCGATTCGTACATTTCCATCACTTAAAAACCGTGAAGAAGATTATAGCGAACGCTACATTCAGCAGTTTGTGAAATGGGCCGGTATTTCGGTAGTTAGTCTCGAAAGTGCAACCTTGCATCCGCTGCAAAGCTTTACCGATATCATAACGATCACGGAAAGTTGGAACAGCGTCCATGGTCCATCCTCTTTAGACCATGGACATAAAAGACCAAAGGTGGTCCTCACCTGGGCCCCGCATGTAAAGCCGCTGCCGCAATGTGTGGCCAACTCTTTTGCGCAATGGATCAATGCCTGGGGCGAAGCCGATTTTGTGGTAACACATCCCGAAGGATATGAACTGGACGAACAGTTTGCTAAAGGTGCTACCATTACCCACAACCAGGATGAGGCGCTGAAAGATGCGGATTTTGTGTATGTAAAAAACTGGAGCTCCTACCACCAATACGGACAAATACTCACACAGGACCCATCCTGGATGCTGACGCTGGATAAACTAAAGGCTACCAACAACGCAAAAGTAATGCATTGCCTGCCGGTACGCCGCAACCTGGAGCTGAGCGATGAAGTGCTGGACAGTGCACACAGCATTGTAACGCAGGAAGCAGCAAACCGCGTATGGGCGGCACAGGCCGTATTGGAAGCCATCATTAAAGGGGAACAATAAAGCATGGAACAGGTTACGGTTATAAAAATCGGTGGTAACATCATCGACCATGATGCGGCACTTGCGCAATTTTTAAAAGCCTTTGCTGCCACACCAGGCAAAAAAGTGTTGATACATGGCGGAGGTAAATTAGCAACCCGCCTGGCCGATAAACTGGAAGTGCCACAGCAGATGATTGATGGCCGCCGCATTACCGATGCCGAAACACTGCGCATTGTAACTATGGTATATGCAGGTTTTATCAATAAAAATATTGTAGCTCAATTGCAGGCTGCCGACGTAAATGCCATGGGTCTTTCCGGCGCTGACGGCAACCTGGTGCTGGCCCATAAACGTACCGGTGCGGCACACGATTATGGTTTTGTGGGCGACATTGATGCAGTGAATACAGCATTGCTGCAGCAATTGCTCGATAGTGGCAATACGGTTGTTGTAGCCCCCATCACACATGATCAAAAAGGCCAGTTGCTCAACACCAATGCCGATACAATGGCGCAGGCTATTGCACAAAGCATTGCTGCACATTACCTGGTAAACCTGGTTTACTCTTTTGAAAAAAGTGGTGTGTTGCGCAATGCCGATGACGATACCACTGTGATTCCAAAAATTGATCCGGCTACGTACACGCAATTAAAAGAGGAAGGCGCCATTTTTGCCGGCATGATTCCCAAGTTGGATAATGCATTTGCAGCATTGACCAAAGGCGTGAACCGCGTAATAATCGGCAATGCACAGCATCTGCCGCAATTGATTGAAGGAACTTCCGGAACTTCCATTGTACATGAATAGCGTTCAACAACTGGCTAATGAGGCCGTTCAACACCTCCAGCAATTGATTGCCCTTCCTTCGTTTAGCCGCGAAGAAGATGCAACCGCAGGCCTTTTGCAAAATATACTGACGCAAAAAGGCATTGCTTGCAACCGTGAAGGCAATAATGTTTTTGCAGTAAACAAACATTTTGCCGCAGGCAAACCAACCCTGTTGCTCAACTCGCACCACGATACGGTTAAACCCAATAAAGGTTATACCCGCTATCCATTCAGTGCAGATATTGAGGACGGAAAACTGTATGGCCTCGGCAGCAATGATGCCGGAGGTTGTCTCGCTTCGCTGATGGCAACCTTTCTTCATTTTTACAATGAGGAAAACTTGCAGTACAACATTGTTTTTGCAGCCACTGCCGAAGAAGAAATTTCGGGTACCGGCGGCATTGAAATGGCGCTGAAACATTTGCCCCAAATAGATTGCGCCATTGTTGGCGAGCCTACCCTACTGCAGCTGGCCGTTGCGGAACGAGGCCTGATGGTGCTGGATTGTGTTGCAGAAGGCGTTGCAGGACATGCAGCCCGTAAGGAAGGCGTAAATGCGTTGTATAAAGCGCTGGACGATATTTCCTGGTTCCGTTCGTACCACTTTGAGCAGGTTTCTCCGTTCCTGGGTCCGGTGCAACTATCTGTAACCGTTATAGAAACAGAAAACAAAGCGCACAACGTGGTACCGGCACAATGCCGTTTTGTAGCAGATGTGCGGGTAAATGAATGTTATACTTTTGAAGCCATTTTGGAAGCCATACGGGCAAATGTGCAGTGCACTGTGACGCCACGGAGTACCCGGCTGCGTTCTACATCCATTGCGCTGGAACACCCGCTGGTAGCAGCCGGAATAGCGCTAGGCAGCAAACCGTACGGTTCACCCACTACATCAGATAAAGCCCTGATGCCTTTTCCGGCATTGAAAATGGGTCCCGGCGATTCAGCCCGCAGCCATACAGCCGATGAATTTATTTTTGTAGACGAGATACATAAAGGCGTTGAAGCCTACATCAACTTATTGAACAAGGTGATCAAGTAAAACTGGTTGCCACTACAACTTCGCAGCAACATGAAACTCTGGCAAAAAGAAAACACTTCGGTATCCGCATTGGTCGACCAGTTTACCGTAGGCCGCGATAAGGAATTTGATCTCTTGCTGGCGAAACACGACGTGGCAGGATCCATTGCACATGTAACCATGTTGGGAGAAGTGGGCTTGATGACGAATGAAGAATCGGCAACTGCAGTTGCTGCATTGGAAGAAATTGCTCAAGAAATTGAAGCGGGCAAATTTATCATTGAAGAAGGCATTGAAGATGTGCATTCGCAGGTAGAATACCTGCTGACGCAGCGCATTGGCGATACCGGAAAAAAAATCCATAGCGGCCGCAGCCGCAACGACCAGGTGGCGGTAGACATCAAGCTGTATCTGCGGGAGCAAACGTTGTTATTAAAAGATGAAGTAAAAGGCCTATTCGACCTGCTGCAACAACAAAGCGAACGCTTTAAAGACAAGCTGATTCCGGGTTATACGCATTTACAAATTGCTATGCCCTCCTCCGCCGGCCTCTGGCTGGGCGCTTATGCCGAAAGCTTTGTGGATGATATGGAGCTGCTTGCTGCAGCCTATTCGGTTGCCAATAAAAACCCATTGGGCAGTGGCGCCGGTTATGGATCTTCGTTTCCATTGAACCGAACCCGCACTACGGAACTATTGCATTTTGGTGCACTCAACTACAACTCGGTATATGCACAAATGACCCGTGGCAAAACCGAAAAGATTTTAGCCATGGCCATGAGTTCCATTTCGGCTACACTTGGCCGTTTGGCAATGGATTGCTGCCTGTACCTGAACCAGAACTTTGGTTTTCTTTCCTTCCCATCTGAGTTGACAACCGGCTCATCAATCATGCCGCATAAAAAAAACCCCGATGTATTTGAACTGATCCGCGCTAAATGTAACCGCATACAAGCTTTGCCCAATGAGCTAACGCTGTTGCTGGCAAACCTGCCATCAGGCTATCACCGCGATTTGCAGTTGACCAAAGAAATGCTCTTCCCTGCCATCGAAGAATTGAAATCCTGCCTGCAACTTGCTGTTGTAATGCTGTCAAACATGGAAGTAAAGGATGATATTTTATCCGATGAAAAATATCGCTACTTGTTTAGTGTGGAAGCGGTGAATGACTTGGTAAACAAGGGCATTTCGTTCCGTGATGCGTATCGCCAGGTGGGCAACGATATTGAAGCAGGCGCATTTAATTTTGATTATACAAAAGGCCTGAACCACACACATGAAGGCAGCCTTGGCAATCTGTGCACCGATGCCATTCGGTTGCAAATGGAAGGCGTTCTAAGCAAGTTTTCAAAGTAAAAACCAACTACAACAAGGCATCGTTAGTCGAAAGGACATGTCACGCCGAACTTGTTTCGGCATCTCCTACATCTGGCGAAGTTTTTCAGAGCACAAGAAGGTGCCGAAACAAGTTCGGCATGACAACCCTGAAAGTGACGATGCAGATTAATAGCCCTTCTCTACTTTTTTCTGCGAAAAGGAAATGCCGGTGCAAATCGCGCCGGCATTTTTATGTGAGTAAACTTCGATTAAACGTTTTGCGGTAGCCCCTGTTGGTGCATGGGCAAAATAAATACAAACTCCGCACCTTCATTCCCGCGGCCAACAGCGGTAATGATGCCGCCATGCCGCTCCACGATCTTTTTTACAATGGCCAGGCCGATGCCGGTGCCTTCATAATTTTCACGGGTGTGCAGGCGCTGGAAAATGACGAAGATCTTCTGCTCGTACTGCTTGTCGAAACCAATGCCGTTGTCGCGCAGCGAAATGCGGCAAAATGCACCATCTTGTTTTTCCGGCGCATCAAACGATAGCTGCCCCACCCGGCTGCAAGTGATGCGAATAACCGGCCTGCGGTGCGGTGCGGTAAACTTCAGCGAGTTGGAAATCAGGTTTTGGAAAATTTGGCGCATCTGCCCTGGTATCGCATCGATCACCGGGAACGCATCCGTTTCAACGGTAGCATCTTTTTCACCGATCGCCAGTTCAATATCATTCAACACCTCTTTCAGCAGCAGGTTCAGATCGGTGGCCTGGAAAAAGCTATTGGCCGAAAGCCGCGAATAATCGAGTAGGTCGTTGATCAGCCGCGTCATACGCGACGATGCCTGGATGATGCGATCCAAATGGGCCGTGATGCCCGGATCAGCGCCTTCAAAATAACGCTCCTTTACCAGCGAACTGAAGATCTGAATTTTGCGCAGCGGCTCCTTCAAATCATGGGATGCAATGGACGCAAATTGCATCAGTTCATTATTACTTAATTCTAATTCTTTATTCGAAACCTGTAAATCGCGGGTCCGTTCCGCAACCTTTTGTTCCAGCACTTCATTCATCAACTTCTGGTCGTGAATATCGGTGCAGGTGCCAAACCATTTCAGGATACGGCCCTGTTCATCGTGCATGGGATGGGCCCTGGCTAAGAACCAGCGGTATACACCATCATGGCGGCGCAGGCGGTACTCGGTTTCATATACATCGCCGGTGCGCAACGAATGTTTCCACACCGCCAGCGTATGTTCGTAATCGTTAGGATGCAACACCAGCGACCAACCCTCGGCCATTGCCTGTTCGAACGTAGTGCCGGTGTAGTCGTACCATTGCCGGTTAAAGAAATCGTGGTAACCATCTTCGCGGGTTGCCCACACAATCTGCGGCATAAAGTCGGTAACAAAACTAAACTCACGGATCAGCGTTTCCAGCGCTTCATTTTGCGACTGCAATTGCTGCCTGGTGGCGGTGGCCTCCGTTACATCCATCATGGCGCCCAGCATGCGGTAAGGCACGCCCCACTCATCTTTCATAATGCTGCCCCGGTCAAGGATCACCGCATAGCTACCATCGGCACGGCGCAGGCGGTATTCGTTGTTCCAGCCTTTGCCGCCGTCGCCATTGATCAATCCGTAAATATCATCCTTCACTCGCTGGCGGTCGTCTGGGTGAATGGCATCAACCCAAAACGATGCGGTTTGAATTTTGGTGTCTGCCGGATCGTATCCAAACAGTGTATAAAAACTATCGCTCCACCACACATGGTTGTCGCTCAGGTCCCAATCCCAAATGGCGTCGTTAGTCGCCGATGCCACCAGTCGGAATCGTTCTTCACTTTGCGAAAGCTCCTGTGTACGGGCCGTTACTTTTTCTTCCAGCTGTGCATTCAGCTCTTTCAGCGATTCTTTTGTGCGCAGCAGTTCGTTGTAGTTTTTGCGCAGCTTTTCTTCCGACGCTTTCAGCGGTGTGATGTTGTTGAATGCAATGATGGCACCGTCGTTCAGGCGGTTGGCCATTACGGTAAACCATTGCACCCCTTCGCTGGTGTTAAGGCTTACTTCCAATCGGAGCGATTGACCATTTTCCACCACGTCGCTCAGGCGTTCATGCAATTTTCCCGCATGCAGGCTTTTTAGTTCTTTGTGCAACAATAAGCCTGTTGGCTGCTGATCTGTATCCAGTAATTGCTGCGCAGCATAGTTGGCCGCAGTGCAGCGGTAATCAGCGATTTTACCTTTTTCCCGAACCGCATCAAATACCAAGATGGCGCTTGATGTAGTATCAAACACGCCTTTGATGATCTTATCCAGGTTACGTATGGCCGTTAGGTCTACAAACGTGATCACAACGCCGTCCTGCTTTCCATCGTGGCGCAGGTATGGCATGATCTTCATGAGGCAAAACAGGCCTGTGGTCAGTTCCACTTCGCGTTCCACCGTTTGGTCGCTATTGAGGACCGCGATAATCTCGGAATAAAGATCGGCGTAAAGAATATTGGTAGAAATATCGCTGATGGGCCGGCCAATATCCGACTCCAGCATGTTGATCATTTGCACCGCCGCGGGGTTGAACCTGCGGATACAAAGATTGCCGTCTAAAAATATCTGCCCAATTTCCGTGCTGCGGAAATAGTTATTCAAATCGTCGTTCAGGGTTTTCAATTCCCTGATGCGCATCTGGTGTTCGGTGTTCAGCGTGTGCAGCTCTTCGTTCAGCGACTGCAATTCTTCATTGGAACTTTGCAATTCTTCGTTCGCCGATTGCAGTTCTTCATTGGCCGATTGCAACTCCTCGTTAGTTGTTTCCAAACCTTCCACTGCCATTTGCAGGTTCAGGCGGGCTTCCTGCAATTCTTCTTCCAGGTCGCGAACATATTGATCGGTGCGGCTTACATTGATTGCCCCTTCATCTTCGGGTTTGCCTTCAGTTCCATGGGCCTCGCCCAGCACCACCAGTATGCAATTGTTTGCACCCGGCGGGTACACCATTAGTTGAAACGTGCGGGCCTTGCCATCGATGTGCAGTTTGGTGTTGCGAAACACCAGCTTTTGCCGCTCCTGCGTCACTTTTCTAAAAGCGGAATTCAGCAGGCCCGAAAGTTCGATGGGCACCATCCGCAGAATATTCAGGTTGACTAGTTTATCGGGCAGCGAAAGGTAGCGCCGGAAATCGCCGATCACTTCTTTCACTTCGTACTGTTCGTTTACATACACCGCGGCATAGCCAAAGTCATCGGCCAGCGATTTGGCAAAATCACCCGCAATTTGCGACGGCGCCACTGGCTTGCTCCGGTATTCCACGCCGCGTCCCGAATCGTTGCGGGTGGTTTGGCGCTGGCCGCCATACGGGTAGTGCATGGCCAGCCCTTTTTTGCGGTAAATTTTCCAACGGCTGTTTACCTCTTCCAGTTCGGGGCTCAGCACCGAGGGGTTTTCGCTGGGGCCTAAAAAAAGAAAACCGCCTTTGTTCAGCGAAAAATGCAGCGTACTCATCACGCCTTCCTGCAGCTTAGGGTTTAAGTAAATAAGCAGGTTGCGGCAGGTAACGAGGTCGTTTTTTATAAAAGGCGGATCTTTTAAAATGTTGTGGCGGGCAAAAACGATTTGCTTCCGGATGTGCGGCACAATCGTGATCTGGTTGCCTTGGCGAACAAAATATTCATCGCGGTAATCTTCCGGCACATGCTGCAACATATCTACCGGGTATTTGCCTTTGGCAGCCACTTCTACGGCGCGGTCGTCGATATCGGTGGCAAATATTTTTACATCGCGGTGCTGTTTTATTTCCTTTAAAAATTCGGCCACCAGAATAGCCAATGAATAAGCTTCCTGCCCGGTGCTGCAGGCGGTTACCCAAATTTTAATGCCTTCTTCAGCGGGCTTGTCAGCCACCAGCCTTGGCAAAATATCATCGCGCAGCACATTGAACGCATCCATGTCGCGGAAGAATGCGGTAACGCCAATAAAAAATTCGCGGGCCAGTTGCCGCGATTCTTCTTCATTTTGCGCCAGCAGTTGCGCATACTTGGCCATGTTGCCGCTGCGGGTATTGGCTATGCGGCGCGAAATGCGGCGCAAGATCGTTGCGGGTTTATATTGCCTGAAATCGTACCCGGTACTTTGGTGTACCGTGTTCAGTATTTCGGTTAACTCGACATTCGAATATTCCGCGGGCTGCTCACCGGTAGATACATAATCGATGTGCCGGTAAATAGGCGCCGACATGGCGTGGGGTGGCAACACAAGGTCGGCAATGCCGGCCTGGATGGCGCTGATGGGCATGCCATCAAATTTGGCGGAGCTGGGCTCCTGCACCAGCACAAAACCGCCGGCTTCGCGAATGGCTTCACCGCCGCGGGTTCCATCGGAGCCGGTGCCCGAAAGAATTACCGCAATGGCGTTTTCGCCCATTTCGTTGGCGAGTGAATACAAAAAATGGTCGATCGCCAGGTTAGGTCCCCGCTCCTGCTCTTTCTCGGAAAGCTGCAGTTTGCCGTTGGCAATGGAAAGCAGTTTGTTGTTGGGAATTACATACACGCATCCCGACCGCACTTCGGCACCGTGCCGGGCCTCGGCCACATGCATATGCGTGTGTTTGGCCACCAGCTCCACCAGCAGGCTTTTATGGTCGGACGAAAGATGCTGAATAATGACAAAACACAGGTTGGACGAATCGGGAATATGATCAAAAAATTCGTGGATTGCTTCGAGGCCGCCAGCAGAGGCACCAACAGCCACTACAAACAAGTTTCCAGAATTCGTTGTTTTAAAAGACATCTAAATAGCTTCGAGTTAAGGGGAAGGCTTGCAAAATAAGGATAATCAGGCGTGTAAACGCTTGATGACCATGCCTGCCAGTACGTTTTTTAATGCGTCGGCAATATTCAGTTCGGCCTCCGACCAGGAACGTGAAGTATTTTGAACTGTTTGCTTCCAAATCTTAAACGAATTGCGCGGATGATAGGTTTTGCCGTCGCCTTCCACCTGCAGCGCTTCATGCGGGTTGCCACCCCAGGAAACCTCTTCAATCTCTTCGGGACGAAACGCCACTACGAATGCACCCTGCTGCGGCACCACCGGCAGCGACAGAATGCCACTGGCCACATTGGAAAAATGTGCCGCTTCTTCAAAAGACCTGGTGAGCGAAGGCAAATGCGTTAGCCCATCGCCATCCTGCACCTGCAGCCAGTAAAACAGGCGGTCGAGGTCACTTTCATCGGGAACGGTACCGAAGGAGCCCTGTTGCCCATCGATGCTGTACGCCAGTCCATCGGCATTGAGCAGCGACATCAGGTCGGATGCGTTATCGGAAATGGCATCATACAGGTCGTCGGCCGCATTAAGCCGCGGCACCAGGCTGGTGAGTTGGGTTTGCAAATGCTGTTGTTCCTGCCCTACCGTGTTGTTCAGCACCAAACTCAATTGCGCCGAAAAAATGCCGGTCAGCAATTCGTACAAGCCCAGTTCTTCAAAAGAGCAATAATGCGCCTCGCGGTTGTGGCAGGAAACAAGGCCCCAAAGCCGCCCGTTGTGCACCAGCCGCAGCGACATGGATGCGGTAATCTGCATATTGCGCAAATATTCCAGGTGCACGCCGGCCACGCTGCGCAGGTCGCAACTCGAGAGGTCGCTGAATGCGTTGGTGAGCGGGTTGAGCAACGGATACAACCTTGCAGGCTGGTAGTTGCAATTGGGAATAAAGCGATAGGGGTTTTTAAGATAAAGGTCCCTCGCGGGTTTGGGTATATCCGATGCCGGGAAACGAAGACCCAGGTAGGCATCCATTTCTGCCACTTTTTCTTCCGCCAGTACAGTGCCGTGGTCGTCTTTATCAAAACTATACACCAGCACTTTGTCGAAACCGCTCAAGCGGCGCATTTCTTTAGCCACTGTTTCGGCAAATCCATGCACGTCTTTTTGCGCTTCCAAAGCAGTCATGATGTTTTTTACATCCTGGTATACATTTAGAAAGCTCCGGCCTGCGGGCTGCGCATATTGCGGCAGCAACAGTTCTAAAAACAGCAACCCGTCTTTTTGATGCACCGACGCCGAACAGGCAATGGCTTCGCTGCCCGCCATCAGGGTAATCGACAGCATTTGCTTATCGGTAAGATTGCTACCAATGATCTGCTGCAGTTGATTAAAAGATGCGGCATCTGCAATGCGTTCGAAAGGCTTGCCGGCAACTGTTTGCGCATCGAGTGATGGCAACACGTCAATGTTTTCGCTTACCTGCAGCACCTCCAGCGAGGCCGCGTCGAGCACAAACAAAACGCCATGTGGCTGAATAAGATTGGTTTGGTGCAGCGGCAACCGGCCGCAAAAACTAGCGTCGAAATTTGGTATGGTTTGGGACATGTTGGGATCAAGGGGTTTTCATCCACTCGGTATGTAGGTCAAATGTATGGGTGGCAGCGGCACACACCCGCGCCACCGCATCTTCAGTTTGGGCCTGTTCGTTCATGAGTTGCACAAAACGCGTCCAGTGCGGGCCGGTTTCTTTTCCTCTGCCTTCAAAAAAAGAAAAAGCGGTGGCCGGCAGGTCTTTATTTGCCGACAGCATACGGGCAATGACCCTGCCGCCTAACGCTGCACCTTCCAACACATACAAAGCACCCAATGTATCGTATTTATTTTGCAACTGTGGCAACTCTTCACTCAATGCAACAGTTTCGTTACGACCTAGTGCTTGAAGGTCTTGCAGCAATAATTGGCTTTTTTGAAACGGGTAAGAAAGCTGTAGTTCGGTAGCAAATGGCGCAATGGCTTGTTCAAGCGGGTGATAAAATCCATATAACTTTTGCAGCAAATGCGCATACCGGTGAGGCGCGGTAGCACCTGTTATCAGCGGCATCATTATCTCTTCGGCAGTGTCGTGGCTTTGCCTCGTTGCTTCTTTCACACGGGCAGCACACACTGCGCTTACTTCACAGGTAGACATAAGATAAAAGTAAATACTTCGGCCGAAGCGGGGCAAAAAACTTTCGGCCCCACCGCCGCTTATCTTTGTGCCCCTAATTTGCCATTATGGAACGATTGTTTAACGAACGAAACGAAAGATTGCAACAAATCTATTTGGGCGGCGGTGCCAAAGCCATTGCCAAACAAAAAGAAAAAGGAAAACTAACACCCCGCGAACGGATTCAATACCTGATTGATGCAGGCACCAGCCTGTTGGAACTAGGCGCATTTGCCGGTTACGGCATGTATTCCGAGCATGGCGGATGCCCAGCTGGTGGCACGGTTGCGGGCCTCGGTTATATCAGCGGGCGCCAGTGCATGATTGTAGCCAACGACCAAACCGTAAAAGCCGGCGCATGGTTCCCTATCACCGGGAAGAAAAATTTGCGGATGCAGGAAATTGCTTTGCAAAACAACCTGCCGATCATTTACCTCGTGGATAGCGCCGGTGTATACCTGCCCATGCAGGATGAAATTTTCCCCGACAAAGAACATTTTGGCCGCATGTTTTACAACAATGCCCGCATGAGTGCCGAAGGCATTGTTCAGATTGCTGCCGTGATGGGCGCCTGTGTGGCCGGCGGCGCTTACCTGCCCATCATGAGCGATGAAACCCTGATGGTTGAAGGTGCAGGCTCTATTTTTTTGGCAGGGCCTTATTTGGTAAAAGCGGCCATTGGCGAGGACATTGACGCGGAAACACTTGGCGGTGCCGCAACCCACACTTCCATTTCAGGCATTGCCGATTATAAATTTGAAAGCGAAGAAGCCTGTCTCGACGCCATTAAAAAAATTGTCGGTAAAATTGGCGACAAGCCCAAAGCAGGCTTTGATCGCATTGATGCGATTGCCCCCAAATTTGATGCAGCACAACTGCAACACCAACTGCCGCAGGATGCATCCAAACCCTACGACATGGTGCAGTTGCTGGAGCACATCGTGGACGAAGGTTCGCTGATGCAGTTTAAAGAAGACTATGGCAAAACGATCATCTGCGGTTATGCCCGCATCGAAGGATGGGCCGTGGGCATAGTAGCCAACCAGCGCAAGATGGTGAAAAGCAAAAAGGGCGAAATGCAGATGGGTGGCGTTATTTACAACGACAGCGCTGACAAGGCTGCACGATTTATTCTTAATTGCAACCAGAAAAAAATACCGCTTGCTTTTATACAGGATGTTACGGGCTTTATGGTGGGCAGCCGCAGCGAGCATTCGGGTATTATTAAAGACGGCGCCAAGTTGGTAAATGCAGTAGCAAATTCTGTTGTGCCCAAGATCACCATAATTGTGGGCAACAGCTATGGTGCGGGCAACTACGCCATGTGTGGGAAAGCCTATGATCCGCGTTTTATTTATGCCTGGCCTTCGGCAAAAATTGCAGTGATGGGCGGCGAGCAGGCGGCCAAAACATTGCTGCAAATACAGGTTGCCGGCCTCAAAGCAAAAGGCCAGGAAATTACACCGGAAGCCGAAGCTTCACTGTTGCATAAAATCAAAAGCCGCTACGAAGAACAAACAACACCTTATTACGCCGCTGCCAGGTTGTGGGTAGATGAGATCATTGACCCGGCACAAACAAGACAAGTGATTGCAGCAGGCATTGAAGCAGCGAATCATAATCCGAAGATGGAAGCGTTTCGGACGGGTGTTTTTCAAGTGTAATCAGGGATTGTGGCATTGGCAAGAGATGGACAGGAGTGGGTGGTCGATGGACTTGGGTTGCTTAGCGGATTGTATTTTTAAATCCCTCTAAGCAACTTTTCTTTTTGGTTGTTGAAGCGTTTCATTAATGTTCGACGCAACACAAGCGTTTATTCATGTCTGTTACCTGTGTAGTATTTTGGCACTTGTCATCCTGAGCGCAGCGAAGGATCTCAGCATTGCAATATTGTGATTTTCGCACACAACAGATCCTTCGCTGCGCTCAGGATGACAACACAAGTAGAATACACTATACGACAGGTCACATATCGAACAAAATAGGCCAACTGCTCCCCTGCTCTATCAAGTTCAATTGAATAGACTCAAAATATAAATCCGGTTGATCCCGCCAATCCGTTTATCTGCGATTTACCTTTGGCCGCATGGAAATAGTGATGTACACCGATGGCTCATCGCGTGGAAACCCCGGCCCGGGCGGTTATGGCGTAATATTAATGGCTGGTGATAAACGCAAAGAATTGTCGGGTGGCTTTCGCAAAACCACCAACAACCGCATGGAACTGCTGGCGGTGATCATTGGACTGGAAGCACTGAAAAAGCCCAACATGCAGGTAACGGTTTACTCCGACAGCCAGTACGTGGTGAAAGCAGTAAAAGAAGGCTGGTTAAAAAAATGGATCGCGACTAATTTTGCCGGCGGCAAAAAAAATCCTGATTTATGGCTGCGGTATCACCAGGTATCGCTGCAGCACCAGGTAAAGTTTGTGTGGGTTAAAGGACACGCCGATAATCCGTTTAACAACCGTTGTGATGTACTGGCCACTACGGCGGCCGATGGCAAACACCTGTTAATAGATGAAGGTTATGAACAGGGTGCGGGATAGTATTTTTAAACCACGAAGACACGAAGGAACAAAGCAGCACGAAGTTGAAAGCAGTCACATTGTGGTCATTCAATTTTTGGTTTTGGCAGTATTGATAAAAAAAAAGACGCCCCGTAATGGAGCGTCTTTTTTTGTTTATTGCAAATAACTTAAGCCAGTTCGTGTTTTGGTGCAGCCCAAAATTTTTGTACCAATGCAAATGCACCAAACAACACAGTGCAAAAGAACAGATCGCCAAGGAACAGGTTACCGTAAAAGCCCTGGAACATGCCATAGTCGCGGTAGAAAAGAAGCCCGTCGTTGTACGTCAGCATCAGGCCTTCGAGTGTTTTGGGATGGTGATAACCGCCGCCACCGAGCCACACAGTAAAGTTGGACACGATGAAAAACAGGAGCGATCCGCTAATCGAAAACGACGCTACGTTTTTCACGTTTACGCGGCGCATGGCAAAACCAAACACGGTGAGCCCCGCAAACAGCAGGTAGTTGATCCACTGGCCGCCGTAAAATCCTTTGATTTCCGAAAGACCGTTAATATACAAAACCTGGTATAGCAAATCAGAAGCAAACATCGATGCCAGCGGCAGAATGAATGCAAGCTTTTTATTGCGGATCATGGCACCACCAAAAAGCGCCATCGCTATTTGCGGCGCAAAGCCGTATGGCCGCCCGTCCCATGCACGGTACAACGCCGACACCAGAACCAACAATATTACAGCCACCAAAAAAGAACGGTTATTTTTCATGTGTATTTTTTCTTATTCGTTTGTTATAAGCAAGCCATCAGCACAAAGTGCGGCCAAAAATAATAAGATTACTGTTTTGCGGCCCCTTCAATTTTTCCAGTGGCTGCACGAAACACATCTGCCGGTTGCAACGGCGCCAGGCTGCAGGCGGTTCCGGCCGTTACCAGTGCAGCTTCGCCGCGTTGTAGTTCCAGCTCCTGGCCGTTACCGCTCAGGTGTATGGCGCCGTCGGTTACCAGCACTATTTCGGCGCCGGATGCGGTGAAATGGGCCGGCGCTTCTTCCAGCCGGTATTGGTACAGCGCAAACTCAGGTGCAGGCACTGTAAAACTTAATTCCTCCTGCACCTGCGCATGGGCGCCCAACACGGTGGGCACCGTTGCCTCAAACCGCACATGTTTCAGCAATTCCGCCACATCAATATGCTTATCGGTAAGTCCTGCACGCAGCACGTTATCGGAGTTGGCCATAATTTCCACGTTCTGCCCTTCAAGGTAAGCATGCGGCATTTGTGCCGGCTGGTATACCCCTTCGCCCCTTTTCAGGTGCAGCAGGTTGAACAGGTAAATGGAAAAAATGCCGCGGTCGTACTGGCCGTTTTTGCAAAATGTATCGGCAGCACGGGCCGCCCAAAAATCTTCAGAGCTTTTTAGCAATTCGCCATTTTGATACAAGGGTAGAATGCGGTCGATGATTGGTGCCAGCAAGCTGTTCACTTCGTCTTGCGGCATCGTCATCACCAGTCGATACAAGGCTTCATAACCGCCTTGTTCGAATGCCCCCATCAAAAAATCAAATTCCGGTATGGTAGCCAAACACTCCTTTAAAGCTGTCTCCGGCTTAAAGCCATGCAGCAGCCAAAAATCGGAAAGCGCCACCATGAGCTCGGGCTTGTGGTTGTCATCTTTATAATTGCGGTTTGGTGCGTTCACGGCAATGCCCAACCGATTTTCAGTTTCAAATCCTAGAGCCGCCGAGGCTTTATCCGGGTGCACTTGTATGGACAGCATTTGCCGCACGTCCAGCACTTTCAGCAGGTAAGGCAGTTTGCCAAAATGCCCCGCCACACCAGTTCCCAAAATAGCTTCTGGCGCAGCGTCAATGGCCTGGTGCAATGCCTGCGGCCCATCGGGCAACACTACCAAGGCGGGATGATTGGGGTGTGCGCCCAGCCAGTACTCGGCCCAAGGCCGCCCGTCTTCCTCTTGATTTAATAATTGGGGTAAAAACTGAAACCCGCCCCAGGTGTAATGTTGCACTGCGCCTTTAAGCGGGAAAACGCCTTGAACTACTGACATTCAATGTGTATTTTGGGGTTTAAAGATAGGCAATGGCGCTTCACAATCAGCTGGGTAAAGAAGGCGAACAGTTGGCAGCCGACTATCTGTTGCAAAACGGTTTTGCCATCACGCACCGCAACTGGCGCCATGGACAATGGGAAATTGACATCATTGCCATGCGGCACGGCGTGTTGCATTTTGTGGAAGTAAAATACAGAACGGGCAATAAATACGGCCATCCCGAACAAAGCGTAACCAAACAAAAATTCCGCTTTTTGCAGCGGGCCGCGGAACAATACCTGTACCTCAACCCGCAGTTTAAAAAAATCCGGTTTGATATTTTATCCATCAATACTGTACCCGGTGCTGCCCCTGAATTTTTCTTTATTGAAGATGTTTACTTCTAATCGGCCGGTGCAGTAAATCCGCAGTTATTTTAAATTGGTTTAATCAAGCTCTAAGCAACGGATGCAACGTTTACTCAGATGTGCCGTTTTTGAATTACCTCGATAAACGATCTGTATACAAATACCCGCATAATCATCGCCACCGCTCATTCCTTATCTTCGTGGCCTTAATATTTAACCATGCGCATCCTGTTTTTTTCCCTTGCCCTGGCAGCTTTTGCCGTGGGTTGCTCCAACGACGACAGTTCGGCTACAGCCATCCAAACTTTTTGCGACACCACCTGCAACACTGATACATTCCGTTTTGAGGGCACGCATAAATTAAAACCTGTCGTAACCATTTCGCCAAAAAATTGCACCGGCGATACGCTTACCTGGACACACAACGGGCTGGAAGCAGGCCGGCAAATGCACCTGGGCACCATGCTGGAAAACCTGGTGCGCCTGAATAACTCGGCCATCGATTGCTACATTCATGAAGACAAATACGCCTGGTTGTCGTTCAACGATTGCAACACCGGCCGCGGGTATTTAATGAAGCTGCCTTTTGATAAAAAAGACGCAGTAAAAAACTTTAAAAGCGCCATCAATTCGTTTGATAAAAAATTTGTGGTGCCGCAGGACCTGCGGGCTTATGCCGACTACAGCAACATCTACGTAGTGGACATTGCAAAAGACACAACGGAGCGCATGACCTTTAAAGAAGAATACAAGATAAATTGGAACGACATTCACAGCACCATCGATTCGGTGAATATCAGCCGCAACCGCATTTTTGTACAACTTATTAAAGACGGCAAACCCGTGCAAATCGAGAAAGCAATCAGTTTGTAGTATTTAATTTGTGGTTTGTAGTTGGTGGCACATTACAATTTATACAAGCAAGACTGACTTGCTCCAACTACAAACCACAAACTACAAACTAAAAATCTTCAGTGATGTGGGAGCCCTATAAAAACGGTTTTAAAGCATACCTGCAACTGGAGCGGTCACTCTCCAATAATTCAGTGCAGGCATACCTTGCCGACCTGGATAAACTCACTGCTTTTTTTGTAACGCAAGGTTGGGCAAAAAGCCCTGCCGAAGTTGTCCTGCCCGATTTGCAGGCCTTTATTAAATGGGTGGCCGAACTGGGCATGACCCAAAGCTCGCAAGCCCGCATTATTTCGGGCATCCGCACATTTTACCGCTATTGTTTGCTGGAAAATAGTTGCACCGCCGACCCCACTGCATTGCTTGAAGCGCCGAAGCTGCTGCGCAAACTGCCAGATGTTTTATCCTACAGCGAAATTGAAAGCCTGATCAACGCCATCGACCTGAGCACACCCGAAGGCACCCGCAACAAGGCCATCTTGGAAACCTTGTACAGTTGCGGCTTACGGGTAAGTGAAGTGGTAAACCTGCGCATCTCGCAGTTGCACCTGGCCGACGAATTCATTACCGTGATTGGTAAGGGCAACAAGGAACGGCTGGTGCCCATTGGCGACAGCGCCACCAGGTACATCGGTATTTATTACAGAGAGGTACGCAAGAAAGGGCCAGTGCAAAAAGGTGAAGAAGATATCCTGTTCCTCAACCGGCGGGGCAAACGCCTGACCCGTGTGATGATATTTTTAATCATTAAAGAGCTGGCAAAAAAGGCAGGCATCGACAAAAGAATTTCTCCACACACTTTTCGTCATTCGTTTGCTACGCACCTCGTTGAAGGTGGCGCCGACCTGCGGGCCGTGCAGGAAATGCTGGGCCACGAAAGCATTACCACCACCGAAATTTATACCCACCTCGACCGCGACTTTTTACGCACCACGCTGCACCTGTTTCATCCGGCGTTCAAGTAGATGACAGTTTATAGTTGATATTTGGCATTTGATCGACTTAAGAGAAATAAATACAGAATTATTTTTTTTATCAATTAATAACTGCTATTCCATTCCGGCAGCTTATCTAGTTCCACCAACCCGCTTTTTGTTTTTTGCCATGCCCGTGTTTGGGTGCCGTTGGTGATTACAATAAAAGAAACGGGCTGCACCATGTTGTACCGCAGCGCCTGCTCCAATACCGCTGCGCTCAGCGCAACCGATGATGCTTTGCACTCTACCAGCATCCACGGCTCATGCGCTAGGTTGTACACCAACAGGTCGAAGCGCTTTTTAAGGCCGTTCAGTAATAATTCTTTTTCTAATGCAATCAAGGCAGTGGGGTATTGCTGCACCTGCACCAGGTATTGCACAAAATTTTGTCGCACCCACTCTTCCGGCGTCAACAGTAACCAGCTGCGGCGCAGCCCATCAAACAGGTATTTCTTGCCTCCTTCTTCCTTGATCCTGAAGTCGGGTGCCGGGTAATCCACCACAATCATCCACCAAAGATGCAGGCATCGGCGCAATTCTGCTAAATTCGTCCGGGATATGAAGACAAAAGAAGACATTGTACAAAACTGGTTGCCCCGGTACACCGGCCAGCAGCTCGACCAATTCGGCAAATACATTTTGCTGACCAATTTTAGCAACTACGTAAAACTGTTTGCCGACTGGCACGGCGTGGAAGTAGTGGGTTGGGAAAAGCCCATGCAGTGCGCCACGGCTAATGGCATCACCATCATCAACTTCGGCATGGGCAGCCCCACCGCCGCCACGGTGATGGATTTGCTCTCCGCCATCAGTCCAGAGGCTGTGCTGTTTTTAGGAAAATGTGGCGGGCTGAAAAAACGCAACAAACTGGGCGATCTTATTTTACCCATTGCGGCCATTCGCGGCGAGGGAACGTCCGACGATTATTTCCCTGAAGAAATACCAGCGCTGCCGGCGTTTGCTTTGCAAAAAGCCATTTCCACCACCATTCGTGATTATGAAGTGGATTACTGGACCGGCACTGTATACACCACCAACCGCCGCGTGTGGGAGCACGACGAAGAGTTCAAGCAATACCTGAAACGCGTCAGGGCCTATGCCATTGATATGGAAACGGCTACCATTTTTATGGTGGGTTTTGCCAATAAAATACCTACTGGTGCGCTGCTATTGGTAAGCGACCAACCGATGACGCCTGAAGGTGTAAAAACCGAAGAAAGCGACCGAAAGGTGACCGAACAATACGTGGAGCGCCATTTGCGCATCGGCATCGATTCGCTGAAGCAACTGATCAACGGCGGACTAACGGTAAGGCACCTGCGCTTTTAAGTGCTGTTATTTTTACAAAAAGAATTTCACGGAATGATGAAAATATTCCTGGCGGCCATCATGTTGGTTTCAGTGGCAGCCACAACAAAAACCTGCGGTAAAAAAAATGCGGCTACCTGCTTTAAAGGACGGTTGGAAGTAAAAGGCATTTGTTCCAATTATACCATAAAGGTGCTGGATGCGAGCCGACTGGACTGGGCCGAAGCGGCTTGGACCGACGAAACAACCGGTAAAAAATATACCGATGTTTTTAAACTGGCCAATCCCTGCCCGTTTCCCGAAAGCATCAAGGAAGGCGACGAATTTTATTTTACTCTGGACACAGGCAAACTGGAAAACTGCACCACCTGCATGGCTTATTACCCCACGCCCCAAAAGGCCGCAGCCATTAAAGTGCAGCCGGAGCCCTGTCCATAAAACCGCCAAACAAGCCAATTGCTGCCGCTGCTGCACATACAAAATCTATCCATCGCATTCCAAACCGATGCAGGCCTGCAGCCTGCCGTGCAGAATTTAAACCTGCAAGTGCAGCGCGGCGAAATTGTGGCGCTGGTGGGCGAATCTGGTTCGAGCAAGTCAATTTCGGCGCTGTCCATTTTGCAATTATTGCCCGAGCCGCCAGCAAAATATACCGGCGGAAAAATTCTTTTTTCCGATGATGGCAACAGTGTGGTGGATCTTTTGGCGCAGCCAGATATGCGCACCATCAGGGGTGCTAACATTGGGATGGTGTTCCAGGAGCCGATGAGTGCACTGAACCCAGTGATGACTGTAGGCAAACAAGTGCGGGAAGTATTGTTGGCGCATCAGCCCATTTCGAAAAAAGAAGCGCACAAAGAAGTATTGCACTGGTTGCAACAGGTGCGCCTGCCCGAACCGGAAAAAACATACCACAAGTATCCGCATCAGCTAAGCGGCGGGCAAAAGCAACGCGTGATGATCGCCATGGCAGTTTGCTGCCGGCCATCCTTGCTGATTTGTGATGAGCCCACCACTGCGCTTGATCCTACGGTGCAGCGCCATATTTTGGAACTGATACAGGAGTTACAGCAGGCACAAGGGATGTCGGTATTATTCATCACCCACGACCTAGGCGTGGTGGCCCACCTGGCGCACCGCGTAGCTATTATGTACGGTGGCAAACTGGTGGAGGAAGGTGCAACCGCGCAAATTTTTAATTCACCAAAACATCCATACACTAGAGCCTTGCTTGCCTGCAGGCCCGCTGGGCATGTGAAAGGTGAACGACTGCCGGCGGTGGAAGAAATTTTACAACAAAAACCCACACCACCCGCAGCACCACTACGGCCGCCTTCCAATCAGGTATTGATGCAGGCCGAAAACTTACACGTCTCCTTTCCTACGGCACACAATATTTGGGGCAAGCCAACCAAGTTTTTTAATGCTGTGCAAGGCGTAAACCTTCAGGTATTTGAAGGCGAAACGTTGGGGTTGGTGGGTGAATCGGGATGTGGTAAAACAACACTCGGCCGTACGCTGCTGCGGTTGATCGATCCCACTTCGGGTAAAATATTTTTTCGCGAACAGGAACTGACAAAGCTGGCCAAAGAGGCACTGCACCAGTTCCGCGAAGAAGTGCAATTGGTTTTCCAGGATCCTTTTTCTGCACTCAATCCACGGCTTTCGATTGGTGATGCGCTGGAAGAGCCGCTGCTGCATTTGGAGGGGCTGAATGGGGGTAAAATTAGACGCAACAGGGTTGCCGAATTGCTCAACCAGGTGCAACTGCCGGCCAAATTTCAAAACCGCTTCCCGCACGAATTTTCCGGTGGTCAGCGCCAGCGCATTGTGATTGCCCGTGCACTGGCCATGAACCCAAGTTTCCTTGTCTGCGACGAATCGGTTTCGGCACTGGATGTAAGCGTGCAGGCGCAAGTGCTGAATTTATTAAACGACCTGAAAGCTGAATTGGGCTTGACGCTCCTGTTTATTTCACACGACCTAGAAGTAGTGCGTTTTATGAGCGACCGCATCATGGTGATGCAGGGTGGTAAAATAGTTGAAACCGGCAGCGCAGAGCAGGTTTATCACGATCCGAAAGAAGCGTATACCAAAGAATTGTTGGCAGCAGCTAATTTTTGAGTGGAGGTTTATAAACCACGGAGACAGGGAGGACTGGGAGCAACACGGTTTTTATTTAATAAATTCAGCGATGTCATTATCTGTTACCCCGCTAAGATGTTCTACAACACTTGCAAAAAATAAAAGCCTCCAGTAAATACTGAAGGCTTTTTCTTGTTGCGAAGCTAGGGATCGAACCTAGGACCTTCGGGTTATGAGCCCGACGAGCTACCGCTGCTCTACTTCGCGATGCAAACATAAGACAATGCGGCTTACCGGCCAAAGATTAATGGAAAACAAATTCTAAAAAATAGTTTTATCGCACCAGCATCACGGTGCCGCGTAGCATTTTGCCACCTTTCATTTTCAACAAATAAACAAAAGCACCTGAGGGCTGGTCTTTGCCACCAACCTTCCCGTTCCAGCCGCGGGCCGCGCCTTTTGCCCGGTATACTTCCTGTCCGTACCGGTTAAACACCCGCACTTCCGCTTCCGGCATCGACTCGAGGTAAGGCACCTGCCAGGTATCATTGATGCCATCACCATTTGGTGTAAATGCATTGGGGATGTACACTTCAGGAATGGTAAAAACCTTGACATCATCAGCAGCGGCACATCCGCGGTTAGTGGTTGCCGTTAGTGTGTAAATGGTTTCGGTTTCTGGCGATGCTATTGGCTGAATAGTCGTAGCATCACTTAATCCATTTGCAGGCGACCATTGGATTCGCAAGCCTTCACCAAGTGCGGTTGCGGCAAGTGTTACGGCACCTCCGGCCACCACTGTTTTATCCGGACCGGCTTGTACTTGCGGCAACGGCCAAACCTGCATTGTTTGCATAGCCGTATCCGTGCAACCAGCGCCGGTGGTAAAAAGGTATTGAATGGGATAATCACCGGGTAGCGCAGGGTTAAACATTCCTTGTCCGTTCACGCCGGCACCACTATACCGCCCCTGCCCCACTGCACCAGCCACTTCCCGTGCCGATGACAAAAGAAATGCGGGTGCACCCTGGCAAAGCGCCGGCAATGCATCGAAAACTACCTGTGGGCTTTGCTGCACTTCTATTTCCTGTACGGTTTGGTGCATGCAGCTTTCCCCGGAATAGGCCACCATCCTGATGGTGAATTTTTGTTGGCCGCCCGTAACAAACGGTGCATAATTAAAACGGTATTCCTTGCCGGCCGTGGGTTCTTCATCGATTGTTCTTGCGGCCGCATCGTTATCACCTTTCCAAAAAATTTCGAGGCGGGTAACCGATCCAAAATCAACCGAGGAGTTGTTGCGCAACACTACAGAATCGCCACTACAACGCACTGCAACGGCATTGAGTGTAAACTGTGCATTGGGCTTTGAGCCATTTACGGTAAATGTCTGCGTGGTATCTGCACCGCAGCCGGCCGCAGATACCACGGATAACGTAACCGGGTAATTGCCCATAGCAGCATAACGATATCTTGGATTTTTTTCCGTGGAACGGGCATTGGGATTGGCTGCATCGCCAAAACGCCATTGGTAGGTAGCAGGCTCGTTGCCGTCGGTTTCCGTCATGTTGGTGAATTGTGCCGCAGCATCGGTGAGGCATATTTCCGGTAAGGCAAAAAGCGGCGTTGGCTGTTTGTTTACCCGCACCTCCGTCTTCACCGGGTCGGAGGGGCAACCTTCTGCATCCACCACAACCAGTTCCACCCGGTAGTTGCCCGCCGGGCCCAACACCGGCGCTATACGCTGCCCGCGGGCCGAATCGCCTGTACCCCATTTCCATTTAAATGCAGTAAAGCCGCTATTGGACGACCCGCCGCCGACCAGCTGCACAGGGCTGTCTGCACAAGCCGGTCCTTGCACCGATAAATTAGCGACTGGTTTTTTAAACACATAAAAATGCACCTGCCCGGTCACTGCGCAACCCTCGCCATTGGTGACGGTAATGTTGTACCAGCCGGTGTCGGCAAATGAGGCTTCGCTTTTGCTGAGGCGGAATACGCGGCCGCTGCTTTCACCTATTTCGTACAGCGTTAAATCAGATCCCGGTGGGCCGGTCCAGGAAAGCCGCAAGCCCGCTGTATCCGCTATTTTCACCGGTATATCCAACTGCAGCAATAAACCTTCGCAAAAAGCAACGCTACTGGCCAGTGTTACTTCCGGCGCTTCCGAAATCCGGATGATGATGGGCTTGGATGCGATGCGGCACGAAACCGAATTGATGTTGCCTTCTTCTGCAACAAGAGCCCTGTAGTAGTAAGTGCCCGGCTTAGTTTCGCTCCAGGCATATTCACGGCCTTTAGCACCGGCAATATTGGTCCAGGTTTGGCCGCCATCAAGGCTTTGCTGCCATTGCAGTTCCGGCCGGGCATACGAACCGGGCACAGTTGCCACAAACTTTTGCGCAATATTGCCCGTGGCACAAATCTCCATCTGCGTTGTATTTGCGCCTTCAATTACTGCCGAAATGGTACCGCCACAGGGCCGGAACGTAATGTCATCCAAGGCAATGTCGTTGCCGCATCCACCAGGCGCATTGTTGGTGAGGCGAATGACCACCGAACTCACATTGGCAGGTGTGGTAAAAAAAGTACCGTACTGTTTCCATTGCGGGCTACTGGTCAACTCAATATCGCCACTGGTAAAAGTAGCCAGCACCGTGCCGCTGGTGGTTTCAATGGTAAATGAAAGATTGGGTTTAATGGCCCTTCCATTACATGACACCGGGTGCTGCACGTTGGCCACCCAAGCTGCAAATTCGTACGAAGTATTGCCGCAAAGACCGTTTACTGTTTGCACAAAAAAATCGCCGGGCGAATACGATGCATTTACCAGCATGAAATAACCGTTCGGGTCGCCGGTATGATCGCTATTGATGGTATGCCAGGTGGTTCCGTAGCAGGCAATGCTGTTGTTGCGAATGGTGTATTGCCCGTCGTTAGGACAATCAGTAGTAACGTATTGATAATTGGTGGACGATAATGGTGCACCCGGGTTTTGTCCCGCTCCAAAAGTAATGTTGACCACCGGATCGCCTAAGCTGCCGGTGCATAGCTGTGCCCTAAGCCCATGAAGGGAAACCCAAAAAGTGGTGAGCGTCAACAGCAGCAGCTTTAATTGCATGGCAAAAGCATTCTTCGAATTTAAGGACTACCGAAACGCCACCATTGTTTTGGCCCGCATTTCTTTTTTTCTTCAATTAAAAAATTGGGGCAAACAAAAAAAGAGCCCTGCGTTTTGCAGGGCTCTTTTACATATTTTCAAAAGAATGTTTACAGGTCGGAGTATGGTGTTGCCTGCAGCAGCCAGGTATCCGATTTACTTACATTGTTCTTGTATTCGGCTTTGGCGGAAAGCTCTTTCCACTGCGCATCGGCGCCAAATGCTTTCCAATGTGCATTGCGTTCGTCCATGTTTTCAAACGAGGTCATGTACATCAGGTTGGGCATGCGGCTGCCGGCCAGCACTTCGCCGTAAAATACCGCGTTGAAACCAAGGCGGCGGAACAACCCGATTTCATCGCCGCGGTTAAACATATCCACCTTGTTGGCGTACAAGCGCTCCGTTGCACCTTCGTAGCTGCGCAATTCGTAAACTCGTTTTGCCACCTCCGATTTCAGTGCGGGCTTATCCGATACCGGCATGCCGGTAAATGCCTGCAGCACAATCGTTTCCATACGGCGGTAGTTGGGTGCATTGTGCGCTGCTGCATTGTAGCTTTCGCTAGCCTGCTGGTAGGCTTTGTCTTTCTGCAGTTTTTCCTGCACTTTCACCAGTTGCTCCAGGCTTTTCAGCGGCATCAAAACAAAAATGCGTTTGTTGCTGCTGGTATCGTTGCCGTGGGGTTTGAACACGCCGATTTTGCTCATGCCCATCCGGTGCAGGGCGGGCAGGTAAGCTTGTTGTAAATAATTGTCCACGCGTTGGTCCTGTGCTGCATCCTGCAGGTAATAAACCTGAATGGCATAAAACTCACGTTTTTTCTGGGCGCTGGCAGCAAAGGCGCTGCCTAAAAAGATCAGGCAAATTATGGGTGCAATCAACTTTTTCATAGGTGGAAATTAAGCAAGGAATCAAACATGCAAACACTTAATTTCACAGATACCCACCGCGCAAAAATTGGATGCATGATACCGCAACTTCGCCAGCAATACAACAAGGCATTTACCGAAGAAAAATACAAGGCCTACATTGAAGCTTTGGATGCGCCGTTTAAAGGTGCGCTGGATTTTAGGGTGGCCGAAACGCCAGTTTTTGTGCCCCATGCATTTTTACAGCAAATGCTCGATGCCTGCGACGCCATTTTAGAAGTGATCACTTCGCCGCAGTATTTGCAACAAAGCGAACGGGCCATTCCACCGAGCCTGAAGGTGCCCGGGCCGGAAGGCGATCCGCAATTTATTTGTTTCGATTTTGGTATTTGCGAAACACCCGGTGGCGGCGTTGAGCCGCAGTTAGTAGAGTTACAGGCCTTCCCCACCATTTTTGCATGGCACCTGCACAAGCCGCAGGTTTGGAGTGCGCATTTTGGCACGCCAAAACATTTTACTCCATTTGTGCCGCCGTTTGATGCGGACAGCTACATTGAGTTGTTGCGGCGCATTATTGTGGGCGATGGCCCACCTGAGGAAACCGTTTTACTAGAGATCTTCCCGCACCAGCAAAAAACAAGGGTCGACTTTTATGCCACGCAACAATTACTGGGCATCCCCATTGTTTGTTTAACCGAAGTGGAGCAAATAGGCAATCATCTTTTTTATAAAAAAAAGGATGGCACGCTGCAGCAAATAAAGCGCATATACAACCGCGTTATATTCGACGAGCTACTGCAGCAGGCGGCCGAAGTACAACAGAAGGCCGCATTTTTTCAGAGCGAACTGGATGTAACCTGGGTGCCGCACCCCAACTGGTTTTACCGCATTTCAAAATTTGCACTGCCGTTTGTGCAACACCCGTTGGTTCCCGAAACAAGGTTTTTAAGCGACCTGCAATCGATTCCCGATGACCTGGAAAACTATGTCATCAAACCGCTTTTTTCGTTTGCCGGACAAGGCGTGATCATCGATGTAACGCCGGAGCATATTGCGCAAATTGGTGATCCGCACAATTGGATCATCCAACGAAAAGTAAAGTATGCTTCGGCCATCGCTACGCCCAGTGAACCTGCAAAAGCGGAAATACGCCTGTTTTATTTTTGGGAACCCGGCGCACCGAAACCCGTGCCTGTAAACAACCTGGCCCGATTGAGCAAAGGCAAAATGGTGGGCACCCGCTACAATAAAGACAAGGATTGGGTCGGCGGAACTTTTTGCCTGTTCGAAACCGGAACCGGTGATGTGTAGGATTTGAAATGATTTTTATCACTTCGTTTGAAAGTTTGCTCCTTTTTATCGAGCATATTAATAATAAAAAAAGGGTGCAGGAATTACAAAGTACTCCCTGCACCCTTTCATCAAAATCATTTCAAATCCTACACATCACTGGTTACTGGTATTGTATGTACACGGGCTTGGGCACCAACTTCAGCACATCTGCTGGTTGCATTTCTTTAGCCATCCCCGATTTCTGCGTATCGTTTTTATAAAAAATCTTGAAGCCGGTAAACTGCACGGGCTCGCGGTAAATAAACTGTTTGTACGTGTTCACTTTTTTTGCCGGTATGCCCCAACCGTCCATGTCCATTACAATCTGCACTTCGGGCCGCAGCTTGATGGATTTGTAATTGGTAACCATGCCTTGTGTAAAGCGATGAATAATCAGGATCTTGGGCGGCAGGTTGTGTTTTTTTACCAGACTGGCCAGGTACTCGGTGGTGTAGTTGATATCGGCCGCATCAAACGTGCCAATGGCAGTGCCGGGGCGCTGACCGCCTTTCATCGAAAATTCGGGGTCAATACCAAAATGCACATTGGGCATCGACAGGTATTTTTCAAACTCCGGCACTTCTTTTTGAAGCGTGCTCAACCCCACCTGAATGTCGATGAACACAAGCGCATCAATTTCTTTTGCCCATGCCACAACCGTATCGATCTGGCTGTGCGGCATGCGGAGCCGGTAAGTGCCGCCTTTGCCCGGCGCCACCTGCGCCGTAACGGCAATATAGTGCAGTGCCGGAACGGCGGGCAGCAGGCTGTCGGCCGCGGTCCAGCGCTTTACTTCCGCCTGTAATTTTTGCAGCATTTGTGCTTTTGGAAATTCGCCCAGGGCGCCCATTTGTTTCGAGTATAAATTCCCATAATAACTCACGATCCTATTGAACGGCAATACCGCGCCGGGCAGCGGAAAATCGTGCGGCACCGGCCACCTGCCGGTAGTGTCACCGGCGTGTACATGCGCTATTTTCTGGTTATATAATGCTGTATCCAGTTTCGGTGCGGGTGGCTCCGGTTTTGTTTCCGGCAAAGTTGTATCGCCATTGCTGGCCAGCACAACAGCCGACTGGGCTTTCGACTCTTCTTTGCAGGAAACTGTAACACTCAACAAGGTACAGGCAGCAGCGATCAGGAGTATGTTTTTCATAAATGTGGCTGATTGAACATGGGGTACAAAGAGCAGGCCAGCAGCGGCCCGGCCACTGCAAGATAGCGAACCACGGTGATGGCTGTTGCGCAAAAAACCGGTGAACATTTTTGGGCAAAAAAAATGGGCAACCACTTGCCTGTGGTTGCCCATTTATAAAAAGGAAGTCTAGCTTATTTCGTACCCAGCTTCACCGACCGCACTGCGGCCTGGTTAGCTTCTTTGGCATCGCGAGGACGGCTCACAATGTACACATGGTGGAGCTTTCCGTCGGTAACCGGCGTCAGCGTTGACCGGATAGAAGTGCCGGGTATGCCCCCTCCGCCACTGCCCGAGGCTCCGCCGTTGAGCACTGCTTCGCCCAGCTTTTGCCCATCGGGCTTATCCAGCCGGAACTCAAACACGTATCCGAACTCAGGTGCTTTTTGCCACCCAATTGCCAGTTCTACCGATGCAATGCCGCTCAGGTCGATGCTGTCGATGCGGAACCAGCCATCGGATTTTGGTGTCACCAGCAATGTGTTGCCGCCCATGCGGAACGCAGAGTAACCCTGCATTTCCTGTACAGCACCCAGTTGTAACTGGCTGCTGCGCAGTGCAATTGATTTGGATGCCGTAAGTGGCCGCACTCCGTTCGCACCTTTATCGGTGTACGAAGCAGTAAGCAGCAGCACGCCATTGTCTTTGGCAGGCTTGCCCAGCGTGGGTTGCACGGTGCCCTGTGCAGGCAACGATGCAGCCGCATTTGCATCGGTTAATGAAAGGATATAAGCTACCATCTGGCGGGCATCGGCCGGGTCAAGGGTTGGATGCGCAGGCATGGCCTGTTCGCCCCAAACACCAGCACCGCCTTTGATGATCTTGTTCACTAAATGGTTGGTAGCGCCTGCATCTTTCTGGTATTTCTGCGCTACCGCCGTATAAGCAGGCCCGATCGATTTTTCGGAAACCTTGTGGCAGGCTTTACAATCCTGGGCTTGCACCAGCGTTTTGCCCATCGTAGCCTCAGTCATAACCTGGTGGCCCATGTTGGCGCCGGCTTTATCCAGGCCTTCAATGTAATCAGCCGAAACAATCAGCCCTTCGGCGTTCGGTCCACCGGCCGCATCGTCGCGGTCGTTGAACTGAACGTTATACGCCACTGGCTTGCCGGGGAAATAGAAAGTTTGGTTGCCCTGCACCGATATGTCCACCACAGGCGCTTCGTTACCGGCATACACGGTTACAGCAGCACTTTCAGTTTTGGAACCTTCCTTATCGGTAACCACCACCGAAATGGGGTATTCACCCGCCTTGTCAAACTGGTGCTCCAGGCGGGGTTCGTTGGTCTCTTTGGTTACACCGCCGCCCAGTTTCCAGGCGTATTTCAGCGCACCTTTCTCCGGGTCTTTTGCCGAAACGGTTGCCACCACTTTCAGGGGCAGCCCGCCGGATGTTTTGTCTACATCCATGCTGGCAATTTTTGGCGCCAGGTTGCCGCCGTTGTAATCGATTCGCGACAGTGCCGCGTCGGCATTTTTGGTAAACCAACCCGTTCCGTACTCCAGCAGGTACAACTTACCATCGGGGCCCACTTCCATATCAATCAGGGCATTGAGTTTGGTGCTACCCATGAACGGTTCCATTTTATCAAAATCGCCATTGTCCCGCATGGTTACCGCTTTGATCCAGCCCCGTACCCAATCGTAGATAAACAGCTTGCCGTTGTAGTAATCGGGCAGTCGCGTTTCTTTAGGGAACATGTCGGTATAATATACCGGACCTGCCATGGCGTTGCGGCCACCGGTTCTTACCTGCGGAAACTCGGCCGACGCATCATACGGATACCAAATGAACGGCGGCGCTACCGGCGGCAATTCTTTGATGCCGGTATTGTTGCGCGAATTATTGATGGGCCGTTTGGGGTCAAACGCATTGCCGCTTTTGCCGGTGGTATAATCGTATTCGCGGTAAGCGTAGTTGTTACCAACAAACATCGGCCAGCCAAAGAACCCTGCTTTGCGGGCCTGGTTTACTTCATCGTAACCACGCGGACCGCGGGTAGCAAAGCTGTCGGCAGCGGCATCGGGGCCAATTTCACCCCAATACAAAAAGCCGGTTTTCTGATCCACCGAAATGCGGTACGGGTTGCGGTTGCCCTGCACATAAATTTCAGGACGGGTGCCTTGCGTACCTTTTGGATACAGGTTACCTTCCGGGATATCGTACGAGCCATCATCGTTTACGCGGATGCGCAAGATTTTACCACGCAGGTCGGCAGCATTTCCCGACGAACGCATGGCATCGTACTGCTCTTTGCCGGGTGCATCGTTGATGGGTGCAAAACCCGAGTTTACATACGCTGCACCACGGTCGTTGAACGGCGTGGAGTTATCGCCAGTAGAAACATACAGCAAGCCATCTTTGTCAAACGCAATGGAGCCGCCGGTGTGGCAGCAGATTTCCCGCTGCGAGCCTACTTCCAAGATCACATGCTCCGACTGCATGTCAATCTTGTCGGCTACAAATTTGAAACGCGACAAACGGTTTACCGATGAATCGGCGGGGCTGTAATAAATAAAGACAAAATTGTTTTTGGCAAAATTGGGATGCACCTGGATGCCCAGTACGCCTTCTTCCGCATTGACACCCGGCGTGTTGGTTTTAAAATACACGTTTAAAAAACCAGCCTGCTTCATCACCGAATCGCCGTTTTTATACAACAGGATCTCGCCGCGGCGCTGTGCCACCAGGATATCGAGGTTGGGCAAAATGGCCATTTCGGTGGGCTCGTAAAACTGGCCTACAGCGAGGCTCGTTTTTGTAAATCGATCTTCAACCGGTACCTGCGCTGTGCGGGCTTTACCGTAATCCAGTTCGTTGTTATCGCTAATGGCATATTGAATGCCACCCAACAGGTGTTTGAGATATGGCGCTTCGCTGAATGTTTCGTTGGTGTGCCCCAAGTTGGTGTACCATGCACGGCCGCCATCATAATCGTGATACCAGGCCATTGGATGGTCGCCTTCCATGTAGCTGCCTTTAAAGCTGTTCTTATCAATTTTCAGCAGCACATTTACGGAGCTGTCCATTTTTTTAAACGAATAAAATTCGTCGGTCTTGTTCCAGGGCTCTGCCAAACCTTTGGTGCTGATGTGGTCTTTGTTCACCACGTTGATCACACCGGGTTGCACGTTGGGAAAGGAATCCCGGATGCCGGGATGGGTTAAAAAATAACCACCCACCATACGGCCATACCAACCCCAGTCGTACTCAGTATCGGCAGCGGCATGAATGCCCACAAACCCGCCACCCGACTGGATATAACGCTCAAATTCGGCTTCCTGGTAGTTATTAAGCACGTCGCCGGTGGTGCTTAAAAAAATTACCGCTGAATATTTTTTCAGCGAGTCTTCGGTAAACCACTCTGCATTGGTAGTGGTATCAACATCAAAGTCGTTTTCTGATCCTAGCTTTTGGATGGCGGCAATGCCACTTGGGATCGATTCGTGGTAAAATCCTGCAGTTTTACTGAACACCAGCACACGTGCCTTACCGGAGCGTTTGTTACACGAAGCAAACAACAACAGCAAGCAACACACTAGCATTCCTTTGCATACATAAAGGAAGTAACGGTTCATTGGAGGAGTAGTGTAATTTTTAAAGTGTTGAATTTACAGTTTATGAGCACATTACCGAGACTAAATTTTAAAAGCGGGCAGCCAAAACCCACACGTGTTGATGTTTTTTAATACATGTCGCAGCTTTGTTAAACAGAAGAAACGAGTACACTATGTGGTTGCAACAGCCGGTTGTTTGCCAACAAAAACCTGCAACAACAATCCTAAGAGCACCACGCCAATGGCACCGATCATATTCAGCCACAAAAAGCTTACATCGGGCAGAAAACTGAACGGCGCAATTTGTTCATTGAAAAACAAAATGACGATGAATATTTCCACCACCACTGCCGACCAAAATGCAGCCGTTGCTTTTACTTTTTTTACATAAAACGCCAGGAGAAAAATGCCGAGAATAACACCATAAAACAAGGATCCCAAAACATTCACGGCTTCAATCAGGCTTTGCCCCAATTGGTTGGCAAACTCCGCTACCAGGACACAAAAAACGCCCCAGCCCAGCGTGTACCATTGCGATACGCGGTACTCGCTTTCATCTTGTTTTTTATTGGCAAAACGTTGGTGAAAATCCACCATGGTGGCAGCCGCCAGTGAGTTTAATGCAGCTGCAATAGAACCCCATGCCGCAAGGAAAATAATGGCAATGAGCAAACCACGCAAGCCTGCAGGCAGGTGTTCTTTTACAAATGATAGAAATACATAATTGGTATCATTGGTATCGCGGCTGCTTACCGTTTTACCAATATCTTTAAATTGCTGGCGGTAGCCGGAGGCAGTTGCATTGATCGCTTCCAACTGGCCGGTGTAATGCACAATGGAATCGTTGTTACCCGCTTTTACTGCATTGGCAAATTGCAACGCCATAGCCTTCCTTTGTTCTGCAAGCGCATTGTAATCCTGCTCCAGTTTTTGCGCCTGCGCTGCACTATTGGAAGAACGAACATCGGACAACAAACCGCTGTTAAATGTAATGGGCCCGCTGTTGAATTGGTAAAATGCAAAGATCAACACACCGATGAGCAAAATAAAAAACTGCATGGGCACTTTTACAATGCCATTGAGCAATAATCCCAGTCTACTTTCGGTGTTGTTTTGCGCGGTAAGGTAGCGCCCCACCTGGCTTTGGTCGGTACCGAAATAAGACAGCGCCAGGAAGAAACCACCAATCACGCCACTCCACATATTGTACCGGTCATTCCAATTGAACTTGCCCCCTTCTACCCCGCTCGTGATCACGTTCATCTTTCCCAGCTTGCCGCCAATATGCAACGCGTCAGTGAAACCGATGCCTTCGGGCAGCAACTGCACCACCATATAGCCTGCCAAAAACATTGCAGCGAAAATGATGATGAACTGAAGCTGCTGTGTGTAGGCAACTGCTTTAGCGCCGCCGCTAACAGTATAAATAATGAGCAGGCCGCCCATAACGATATTGGTCCAAAAAATATCCCAACCAAACAAGGACGACAAAATAATGCTGGGTGCATAAATGGATATGCCGGTTGAAAGTCCGCGTTGCAGCAGAAAGAGGAATGAAGTGAGCAGCCTGGTTTTGCTGTCGAATCTTTTTTCTAAAAACTCGTATGCGGTAAAAACTTTTAGCCGGTTGAACAGGGGTACAAATGTGATGCAAATGACGACCATTGCCAGTGGCAGGCCGAAGTAATACTGAACAAAACGCATCCCATCGGCAAAGGCCTGGCCCGGCGCCGATAGAAATGTTACGGCCGATGCCTGCGTGCCCATGATGGACAACAGCACGATCCACCAGGGCATGCTACGGTTGGATAAAAAATAACCTTCGAGGTTACGGGTAGTGCGGCTCCGGTACAGGCCGTACAAAATGATGCCCAGCAGGGTTAGGGTAAGGACCAGCCAATCTGTACCGTTCATGCAAAATAATTTGTGAGCCAGTAAAAAAATAGGATCATGAGGACCAGCAACACAATGACGAACAGGTACCAAGCAAGCCAGGAGCGGAACAGCGGAATACGGTCATTTTGTTGGTCTGGCATGAAGCAATGTTTAAAACGCAAGCAACAGCTGATGGCTTTATGCCATCTTGTATCATTGCAATGAAGTATAAAACGAAAGCTAAGATTTTCTACGTCGCCACAAACCCGCCGCCAGCAAACCTAATACGAGCCCCAACACCAATCCCAACTGCACCCTTTTGATCGCAAAACCAATCAGATAACCCAATATGATCACGAATATAAAAGCAATATTTCCCCGCCTGTTGTCAGGCTTCTTATCCGCCATTTCAGAATGCTTTTTTTGAATTCAGCGCAATCAGGTTGGCCAGCAACCGGTAAGCGCCGGGCACACCGGCAGGCAACTGCCGGAAAAACACAAGACCGGTATAGGTAAAATATCCTTTGCCATATTTTGCCACCACCAGGCTGCTGTTATCGCTGCTTTCACCCGGGTCGTTCATGCCCAGGATTTTTTCAAATTGCGGATCGGTGTTGGATGCATGGTAAATGCTGCGCTCCTGCACCCATCCTTTAAAATCATCAGCCGTAATTTTATTCGGCACATTCAACACCGGGTGCTGCGGCTGCAACATGGCCACCGCAGCATTTTCGTCTGTCACGCGGTTGCGGCTGATGTCGAATTTATACGGCCCAATCTTGGCCCGCACCGGTCCTATCTGCGATGAGGTATTGTACTGCACAATCAGGTTACCGCCGCCCTGCACATAAGCCATCAGCTTATCGTGAAACCCATTGAGCCAGTCGTTGGTATTGTAGGCCCGCACACCGGCAATGATGGCATCAAATTGCTGCAGGTTATTGCGCAATAATTCTTTTTCGCCCATCAGCACCACTTCGTAGCCCATTTGCTCCAACGCTTCCGGCACTTTATCGCCGGCGCCCACAATATAACCGATACGCGTACCCGAAGTTTTCAGGTCGATGTGCAGCACCTGCACCGGATCCTGATAAAAATAACGGATGGTGGGAATATGATCGTAGTTGATGGAGGTCATGGCCAGGTAAGCTTCCTGCTGCTTGCCCCCTTCCTTCAGGTGCACAAAACTTTGCAGCGCATTGCTTTGCCGCCCGTTGATCTGCTCCTTGCCTACCGTCAGGTAATAGGTTTTGCTGCCATTGCGGTCCAACTGCAGGCTTGGATCATCCTTTCTGATTACGTTGGCCGCCGAACGTACTTCTAAGTTGGCAGTTGCCTGCAATCTCCTGTTGGCCGATAACTGCACGCCAAATTCCTTTGGCTTTTCGGCGCCCTTTGGAAAAATCAACAGGTCGGGTGTGGCAAAAACGGTTGCTGCCGGAACCACAAAGACAGGCTGGATCACCTCGCCTTTTACCGGGTCGGTGTATTTGTATTGTACGGGCAGTTTATAGGAAAATGTCAGGCCTTCTACTTCCACATCAAACCGTGCGGTGTAGGCCGGCGTTATATCGGGCTGTCCAATTAGTTCCTGTTCGCGAACAGTGAACATGCCTTCCTTCATTTTTTCCCGCAACCAATACGGTTGGCTCACGGCCTTTTCTATACCTACATATATGCTTTTTTGAAAAGCCGTATTTCGGTTAGGCGCCAACGTTATATTGATTGCTGTATCCAATCCGTCCAACACAAGCCGTTGCCATTTCAGCGGAGCACCATTGCGGTTGTTCACCAAGATATTTACCCTGAGCGAATCGCCTTGCACTGCATTTTGCACCGAAGTGCTGGCTTCTAAAAACAAGCCGCTGCAGGATGCGATCAGCTTTGTTACTTCTTCCATTTTTACACGGCGCCAATAGCTGTCGGGCAGTTGTTGCAATGTTTTATACACAGCGGCCAGTTGTGGCACCGATTTTTGCGGCTGCACAAAATCAAACGACGCGGTGACATTTTCAATCATTTGCGCCACTGCTTGCCCTCCCGGCACACGCTGCCAGGAAAGGTCCACTTGTTCCATCAGGTCCTTAGCTGGCGCACTGCCGCCGGTTGTGGCAAAATATTCCAATGCCTCGCCACGGCTGCGGGCCACGCCAAAACCCTGGCTTTTGTGCTGGCTGCGGCTGTCGGCCGAAATTTCGCCGTAGCTGGCGCCCAGCACGGGATTGAAGCCGCCTACTTCCACTTTAAACTGGTCTTCGCGCTGCGTGTTGTTGCCGCCGAAATTGAAGGTGTTCCAAAGAATGCGCTTGGGCTGCCACACTTCCACCCATTTCAGTTGCTCGGGAAAACGGGCCGGATCGCCGGCCGCTTTAAAAGCCTCGTTGGCTAAAATAGCTGATGCAGTATGGTGCCCGTGTCCGCCTTCGCCGGTGGTGGGAAAACGGGTAATGATCACATCGGGGCGGAACTTGCGGATGGTCCAAACCACGTCGGCAAGGATGGTTTCGCGGTCCCACTTGGTGAATGTTTCTTCGGGATTTTTTGAAAAACCAAAATCAAAAGCGCGGGTAAAAAACTGCTCTGCGCCATCAATGCGCCGCGCCGCCAGCAACTCCTGTGTGCGGATCATGCCGAGGGCAATGCCCTGCTCGTTGCCAATCAGGTTTTGCCCGCCATCGCCGCGGGTCAGCGACAGGTAGCCGGTTCGGTACAGGCGGTCTTTCGACAGCCAGGTAAGCAGCCTTGTATTTTCATCATCGGGGTGTGCCGCCACATACAGCACCGAACCCAATACATTCAGTTTTTTTAATCCTAAATAAATATCGGCAGAGGACGCCACATTTTGGGCACGGCCAATAAAGCAGGAAAGGGCAAGCAAAGCCAGTGAAAAAGACTTTTTCATGCAGGCGTCAGACGGTTTATGATTTCAATGAAGGGCCAAATAAAAGAAAAAGGAGCAACATACTGTGCTCCTTTTTAACAATTATAAAAAGAATAAGGTTTGTCTCCTTTTTTATTGCACTTAATATGCAACCCGTTGTTTTAGGTGCGGCTTATTGGCCAACTAGGAACACAGCGTTGCAAAACATTAGTTTCCCGTTTTCCCAAAAATTGCGGAACAGGGGGTTATCGGAAAGGTAAGTAACCGTGCCTCGGCCCAGCTCCTGAGTTCCATACAGCAGGCCATCCTGCAGACGCGGGGCCAGTTTGTTGCCCACAAAACCTGCAACCTGGCCGCCTTTTTTCAACACGCCAACATTCCAACCATCACCTTTGATAAAATCGTAAATGGCATCATCTTGTTTCAGCGTGTAATAGTAATTCGGGTAACCAAAAGCCAAGGGATGCGTGTTGTCCAACTCCACGCGGAAAATAGAACCCGGCGTAATGTTTTGGATATAATCCCGTTCGCGGTCTTCAAATTTTTGCAGCGCACTGTACTGATCGCGATCGGCAGCAGAATCTTCTTTTTTCGATTTGATAGCCCAGTCGAGGCGGCCTAATTGCGCCACAGCACTTTCAAGCGCCACCAGGTGCCCGCCGCCGGAGATCCAGTTGCGGAGTTGGTCGGCAGCAGCTTTGTCCGATAGGAATCGGTAAGCGCCATCCGGCATGATCACCACATCGTAGTTGCTCCAGTTGAAGCGGCTAATGTCGGCCAGGTTTACCAGCGTGATCGGGTATTGCAATTCCTGCTCAAAGAAATGCCACACTTCGCCGGCACCCAGCGATGAAACTCCTTCGCCGGTAATGAGCGCCACTTTGCGGCTTTTGAACGGAACCATTTTCGAAGAGCCAAAATCAAAACCTTTTTCTACAAAACCGGTATTCACCGCGGTCAGTTCCACGCCTGCCGAATCGGCGAGGCTCCGTACCGTGTTCCAAAGGTTGGGCACATACTGGTTGCTGGTCCGCATCACCACGATGGAGCCGCGGTCAAATGTTTGTCCGCCCACATCAAAAGGCCGTTCGCTATACCGCAGCTTGATGCCACGGCGCTGCAGTTGCGTGGCCAGTTTTACACCCTGCACACCGGTCCAGCGAATCACATAAGCGTAAGGATCGGAACTATTGGCGTTAGAAACAGGCTTATGCGCTGCAGCTTCATTTGTGTTCAAAGCAGTACGGGTGGCAAATGCTTTCAGGCCATATACATAAGGCATGGCCCATGCGGTGATGTCGTAGGTGTTGGAATCAACCACAGTAGTGCGGGGTTCAAACAAAACCGTAACCAGCGTGCCTTTCGGCTGTGCTGCAGAAACTACCAGATCGTTCGCAGCTATGGAAAAAGATTCTTCTTTTCCATTTTCATAATTAAAGCCGCGCAGGCTGTTGCCTGTTGCCGCACCATAGCGGATGCCGTTGCGATCCAGCATTTTTTTCAGTGATGCAATGCGCTCTGCATCGCGGGGACTGTGTTTGACCACATAGGTTTTATAAGCGCCGGCGTTGCCCGCTGCAGCCGTGCGGAAAAACGACTGGAACTCGTTGAGCAGTTTGCCTGCATTTTGCGCAGCTACTTCCACAGTGCTCAGGCCCGTAGTGTAATGGTGCAAAACGCGGTCGGTAAGGGTCAACGTATCGCCTTCATCGGTAATAATGCCCAGGCCGCCGGCCGGTCCGCCGCCCTGCTCGTAGGTCATGCCGATCGAGCCATTGTAAATCGGGTAGGTATCACCGTAAGACGGGTATAACAGGTCAAATACTTCTTTGGTAAAATAGAGCCAGCCGTTCTCGTCAAAATAACGGGCATGGTTGCGGCCAATGGTTTCCTGAAAATTCCGCTGCCATGGCGTGATCACCTCGTGGTAAGGTTGTGCGGCCGGTGCAAAATAGTAAGGCTGGTTAACGCCCTGCTCGTGAAAATCCACATGCACCTGCGGCAGCCACTGGTTGAACAGCGCCACACGCTGGCGACTTTCGAGCTGTGTTTGCCAGGCCCAATCGCGGTTGAGGTCAAAATTGTAGTGGTTGCTCCTTCCGCCGGGCCATGGCTCGCGGTGTTCCCTGGCTTCAGGCGCGGGGTTGTATTGGCGGCCCACCACCGAGTTGAACCAGTTCACATAGCGATCACGACCGTCGGGGTTAAGGCAGGGATCAATAGCTACCACCGTGTTTTGCAGCCATTGCTTGGTGCGGCTGTTGGCCGGGTCCACCAATGCATACAGCGTCATCATCGCCGCTTCAGAGGAAGAAGTTTCGTTGCCGTGCACATTATACGAAAGCCAAACGATGACCGGGGCGCTGGTGTTGCCGTTGCCACCATTGTGCGCCGCCAGTTTGAGGTTGTTGTTGCGGATGTTTTCGAGGTTGGAAATATGATTGGCCGATGAAATAAAACCCGCCAACAGCGGACGGCCTTCGTTGGTTTGACCATACGATTGCAGTTTCATCATATCGGGCTTTTGCGCAGCCACATGCTTAAAGTATTCCACAATGCGCCAGTGCGGCGTATAGCGGGTGCCTATTTTATAACCTAAAAATTGCTCGGGACTTTGCAGTTGTGCACTGCACCAAAAAGAAAGCAGCAACAGGAGAGATGCGGCAAAAAACCGTTTGTTCATGTACCAGAAATTGTAAGGCAATATTACAAACCCTGATATTATTGCGGCCATGAAAATAGAAAAGCCCCGGGCAGGGGCTCTTCTTTGTACAGTTGGTTTAGGCGCCGTAAAGCCGGCAGCACACAATGATACCTCTTTTTCCGCTTTCGCTTATATGATTTTTCTGTTTTATTTGGTTGCAAAATGCAACGTGGCTGTATATGCGTAAATTAAATGCCACCAACTTCCCTCCCACGGATTGAAATTGCTGAACATTGAATGGGCTATTTTCGTTACCCTAACCACTTCCGTGTATGCGCTATTTGTTTTTGTTGACCTGCTGTATCAGTTTGCTGGGTTGTGCGCCACGCAAAGCCGAACGAGGCAGCCTGCCGTTTAATCCTTACCAATACAGCATTCAAAAAACGGTCACTGCAGCCAATGGCGCGGTAGTATCGGCACACCCGCTGGCCAGCATGGCCGGCCTGCACGTGATGCAAAAAGGCGGCAACGCGTTTGACGCGGCCATTGCTACGCAACTGGCCTTGGCCGTAGTGTACCCGCAGGCGGGCAACCTGGGTGGCGGCGGATTTATGGTGGCCCAACTTGCAAGTGGCAAACTGGTTTCACTTGATTACCGCGAGGCCGCACCTTCAGCGGCACACCGCAATATGTACCTCGATAGCGCAGGCAACGCCCAAACCGAAAAAAGCCGGCACGGCCACCTGGCCAGCGGCGTGCCCGGCACGGTTGCGGGTTTGTTCGAAAGTTTGCAATACGCAAAGCTGCCGATGAAAACGTTGTTGGAACCAGCCATACAATTGGCGGCAAAAGGCTTTGTAATCACGGCACGGGAAGCCCGCTCACTGAACGCATTGCAGCCAACGCTGCAGGCGTACAACACCCAACCTAACGCATTGCAAAAAGCTACGCCCTGGAAAGAGGGCGACACCCTGGTGCAGCAAGACCTTGCCGCCACGTTGATGCGCATACACGACCGGGGTCAAAAAGGTTTTTATGAAGGCGAAACCGCGCAGCTGATTGTTGCGGAAATGGGCCGCGGCGGCGGCATTATTTCGGAACATGATTTGAAAAACTATAAGGCCAAATGGCGGCAGCCACACCGTTTTCTGTACCGCGGTTACGAAGTGGTTTCGATGCCGCTGCCGAGCAGCGGCGGACTGCTGCTGCACCAAATGTTGCACATGGTGCAACCATTTCCTTTGCAGCAATGGGGCTTTCATGCGCCGCAATCGGTGCAGGCCATGGTTGAAGCGGAGCGCCGCGCCTACGCCGACCGGGCCCAACATATGGGCGATGCAGATTTTGTAACCGTGCCCGTTGCAGCCATTACCGACAGCCATTATTTACGCAAAAAAATGCAGGATTTCGTGCCCGGCAAAGCCGGTAAAAGCATTGCAGCCGGCGAAGCACTGGCGCCGCAAAGCGAAGAGACTACGCATATTTCCATCATTGACAAAGAAGGCAACGCGGTGGCAGTAACCACTACACTCAACGATGCTTACGGCAGTAAAACCGTGGTGGGCGGCGCCGGCTTTTTGCTCAACGATGAAATGGACGATTTCAGCATTAAACCCGGTGTGCCCAACATGTATGGTGCCATTGGCGGCGAGGCCAACGCTATTGCGCCGGGCAAGCGCATGCTCAGCTCCATGACGCCGACACTGGTATTGAAAGACGGCAAGCCTTACTTGGTTATTGGCACTCCGGGCGGCACCACTATTCCTACATCCGTGTTTCAAACCATTATCAACATCATTGATTTTGGACTGGATGCAGCCCGGGCGGTGAATGAACCTAAATTTCACCACCAATGGCTGCCCGATGAAATAGCAGTGGAACCAACGGTGCCGCAAAGCCTGCTTGCCGCGCTGAAAAACATGGGCTATACCATCAGGCCGCGTGGCCCGATTGGCCGCACGGAACTGATCAAAGTATTGCCCGACGGCCGTTTTGAAGCGGTAGCAGATAACCGCGGCGATGACAGTGCCAGTGGTTTTTAAGTCGCTTAGGAGCCAAATGTGCCGGTTGTTACCCCACCTGATCTTTTAAAATTGGCAATGAGCACACCGGTGGGCGTTGTGCTGCTTTCAGTTAAGGTAAACGCTGCCGGCATGGTACCGTCTGCAAACAGCTTTTTGCCTTTGCCTAATGTGACCGGGAATATTTTCAGCCATAGTTCGTCCACAAGGTTATGGGCAAGCAACAGCTGCACCAGCCCGCCGCTACCGTGCACTTGTAGATTACGTCGGTTGGTTTCCTTCAACCGCCGGATGTCTTCCGCGGATTTGAGGAACGATGTGTTTTGCCAATCGGAGTTGGTAGTCGTATTAGACAACACGAACTTATTTACCTTGTTAATGCCGGGCCATTCATCGGTGTGATGTGGCCAATGGGCGGCAAAAATCTCATAGGTCTTTCGGCCGAGCAACAGGTCGGCTGGTTGCATCTGCGCCGCCATTACTTGGCCCAATGTTTCATCAAAATAAGGGACTACCCAACCGCCCAGGTCGAACCCGCCCGATGTATCTTCTTCCGGCCCGCCGGGTGCCTGCATTACGCCGTCTAAACTGATAAAAGAAAGGACAATTATTTTGCGCATTTGTACCAATTTTTATTGCAACCAAAGCTCGATAAAGTGGCGGCGTTGCACGATGCAGCATGCGACAAAACAGGCGGCTAATTCCGACAATTTTTGTCGCGTTATAGATTTTACTCGCAAAAAAAAGCGCCTCGATCCATCCAGACCAAAGCGCTTTAGAAAATAAGAGACAACAGGATTTATTTGATCTTTAACTGCACCTGCACCGAAACCTGCAGCGGTTTGGTGGTGATCTTTTTTGCGCGGCCGGTTAGCGTGTACCGCATTTGCCCAGCCTTGATATAGCTTTTCAAATCAGTGTTGTTTCCGGGCACCACCAGTGGCGATGCAGCACTTGTTATCGTCGTTTCGGCAACTACCACCTGCTCCGGCCGGCCATTGCCCGATACCGAAAGTTTTACATTTTCAAAGTTCGAAAAGTTGTTGAGGTCATCGGCGTTGTTCACATTCAGGATCACCGATTTAATCACAATGTCACCCGCATTGTCGATGCCGAATTGTTGCGCCGTGTATTTCTGAATAAGGCTGTCCACGTTGAACTGAAATTCATAACTGCCCAACACCACATCGCTGCCCACGATGGGGTTGATGGGAACGGTGACCGTTACTTCGGGAACGTCATGTTCAAAAGAAGGAAAAATTGCGTCTTTGATTTTTTCGCAGGAAGCAAGTGCAAGGGTGCCCAAGAAGGCAACCGACAGGAACAGGTTTTTCATGTTTGCTTTAATAGGGTTAAAAAGATGGTGGCAAATGTACAACAACGCCGCAGTTATGAATGCTAAAAAAATCCCCTCTTAAAATGTGGTTCAAAGCGAAGCGACGCAAATATGAATAGGGTAACGCCCATTTCTCCGAACTTTACGGCAACAGCATTTATATGAAACCATTTTCGGCAATCATCCTCCTTTTGTTTATGATGGCAACCGCGCAGGCGCAGCAGGCAGCAAGCAGTAAAAAATTTACGCTGGTGATACATGGTGGAGCGGGCACTATTTTAAAAAAGAACATGACGCCGGAAAAAGAGCAGGCTTACCAGCTGGCATTGAACAATGCGCTGCAAGCGGGATACACTATTTTGACTAAAGGCGGTACGGCCCTGGATGCCGTGGAAGCGGCTGTGCGCCTGATGGAAGACTCGCCGCTGTTCAATGCGGGCAAGGGCGCTGTGTTTACCAACGAAGGCAAGAACGAGTTGGATGCATCGATTATGGATGGAAAAAACCTGGGTGCCGGTGCAGTGGCATCGGTTACCACCATACGCAACCCAATTACCGCGGCAAGGGCCGTTATGGAAAAGAGCCAGCACGTAATGATGGTGGGCTCGGGTGCCGAAAAGTTTGCGCAGCAGCAAGGCCTTGAACTGGTGGACCCCTCTTATTTTTATACAGAAGAACGCTGGCAGGGTTTGCTAAAAGTGCGGGCACAAGACCCAGATAGTGTGGCGCTGGATCATGGCAACAAAAGCACTTCAATGCTGAAGCAGCCCGGCAACCGCGATGATAAATATGGAACGGTTGGCGCTGTGGCGCTGGACCAGCACGGCAACCTGGCCGCGGCTACCTCCACCGGCGGCATGACCAATAAAAAGTTTGGCCGCATTGGCGACGCACCTATTATTGGCGCGGGCACGTATGCCAACAATGCCACTTGCGCAGTAAGCTGTACCGGCTGGGGCGAATTTTTTATCCGCCTGTCGGTAGCCAAAACGGTGAGCGATTTAATTGAATACAAAGGCCTTTCGGTGCAGGCTGCCACCAACGACTTGATTCATAAAAAAGTGCCGGCACTTGGCGGCGATGGCGGCTTGATTGCGGTGGATAAATCGGGGAATGTGGCCATGCCGTTTAATACCGAAGGCATGTATCGCGGGTATATCAAGCAAGATGGAAAAGCGGTGGTACAGATTTATAAGGAATGATTTTGCACCTCGGCAAAGTATTTAACCAACTTGCTAACAAAGTGCCATTTTGTTACAAAGTGATTGTCATGCCGAACTTGTTTCGGCATCTCCTTCTATTGGCAGGATTAACGATGTCGTAGGAGATGCCGAAACAAGTTCGGCATGACAAGCGTGCAGTTCAACGAAATAATTGACCATACAACGTGCTATGCAGAGCTTTCTATCTCTTATTCCCCCACATCCTTTTTCCTGGCATCAATATTAAAAATGGCACTGACCGTAAAACCTGTGTTGTATTGAAAAATGGGGCGCCCCGGCGTAAGCTGCCGGCCGAGTTGTACGATCTGGCTGAGGAAGCCGCCTTCAACCCGGGCATGTGGCGAAAACTGGCGGCCAACAATCAGGCTGCTGCGGTTTTGATCAAAAACATTTTGCGTTACCTCTTTGCCAAAGTTGACCATCAACTCATCCCAAACGGCGGCGTACCAATGTGCACCGTTTGCAGCAGGCTTTTGCAAGGGCGCCTGCAGCCGCGCCAAATACCTGAACCGATTTACATATTGGTAATCGTGTGCACGGTTATTGGTTGGGTCCGTAAACCGCCCGATCCAGCGCTGCTCCAGCATAAAGCGGTGCTGCAGTGCCAGCCGGTTGAGCGGCTGTGTGATGAATGCCTGTTGAAATGTTCTATGTTCGGGAAAAGTTTTGCCTGCGGCTTGTATCGTTGGGTCGCCATACGGAAAGGTTTCGGCAAAGGCATAGCCGGCACGCAACGAAACCGATGGGTGCACCTGGTAGTTGATGCTGCCCCGCACCAGGTTTTGCATGCCGTTGCGCAGCCAATCATCGCGGCGCCACTGCAGCTCCAGTGTCGATGACCATTGCTCGGCAAACCTTACGGTTGCATTGGTTGCAAACCAGCCGATCTGGTTGGGATCAGACACCCGCGGGTTTTGTGCATTTGCAGGTACCTGCAACAACATCATACAAATGGCAAAACAGCAAATCGTTTTTACAACATGCACCATAATCCGTTCGTTTGTAGAGCGACAAAGAAAATGAAAAATGCATCATTAACCGGCTTATGACCCGTTATTGGAATATGTTGCGTTGGTGGTGTATTTAAAAGCCGTGCGGTTTTCCTTACGGTTCTTTAAAATTGCAGGCGCACAACTGCAAATGGCTATTTTTACAACCTAATCAATTTTTTACCTGAAAGCTTTTTTAAACATATTCGGGCGGGTGCTGCTCTCCATCATGCTGCTGTTGCTGCTGTTGCTGGGGCTGCTGCATACCGACTGGGGTCAAAACTTTTTGGTAACGCAGGTAACAAAGCGCCTGAGTCGCGACCTGCAAAGCCGCATTTCCATAAACAACGTGGAAGTGGGTTTTTTCAACCGCATGTCGTTGGGTGGTGTGTTGGTAGAAGACCAGAAGCGGGACACACTGCTGTATGCAGGCGCCGTGCAGGTACGCATCACCGACTGGTTTTTTTTACAAAAAGAAGCGGAGCTTAAATTCATCGGGCTTGAAGATGCGCTGGTAAAAATGCAACGCACCGATTCGGTGTGGAACTACCAATTTTTACAGGATTATTTTACAACACCGGGCACCAACAAACAGCAAAAAAATGCCGGCATTGATTTCGACCTGAAAAAAGTGGAGCTGCGTAATGTATCCATCATTCAGAAAGATGGATGGATTGGCCGCAACATGACCGTGCGGGTAGGCCAGCTGGACCTGGATGCCAACGAGATCAGCCTGGCAAAAAAGAAAATCGACATCAACTCGCTGGCGTTGGTAAAACCATATTTACACCTCTTTGATTATACCGGTGCAAGACCCGACAGCCTGAAGCCGAAGGCCAAACCGGCTGCACCCAATGAAGGGTGGAATGCTGATGGATGGCTGATGGCGCTGAAAGATTTTACCATTGAAAACGGAACCTTCCGCACCGACCGCGACAGCCTGCGGGCAACGGTGCCCACTTTTGATGGCGCCCATATCCTGTTTTCAAAAATTACCGGCAATGTAAAAGACCTGCGGATGGAGCGGGATACGATCAAGGCGCTAGTAAACCTGAGCACAAAAGAACGCAGCGGTTTTACCGTAAATAAACTGGCCGCCAATTTCCGGATGCACCCGCAACTGATGGAGTTTTCGAACATGGAACTGCGGACACCCAAAAGTTTGCTAGGCAATTATTACGCGATGGAATACCCGTCCATTGCCAGCATGAGCGATTATATCCACGCCGTTACCATGGTGGTGCGGATGCGCAACAGCACCGTGCACAGCGATGACCTGGCTTTTTTTGCACCGGCGCTCCGCACCTGGAACCGCAACATTAAAGTGAGCGGTAACGCCAAAGGAACCGTCGATGATTTATCGGCACAAAACCTGGCCATACAGGCCGGCGCCAACACCTATGTGGCCGGCGATGTGAGCCTGGTGGGCCTGCCCGATATTGCCAGCACATTTATCAACCTCGAAACCGGCCAACTGCGCACTACTTATACCGATGCGCTGGATTTTGTACCGCAGCTCCGCGGCGTAACCACGCCTAATTTGCGCCAGTTGCAATACCTGCGGTTCAATGGAAATTTTACCGGCTTTATCAACGACTTTGTAACCTTTGGTACGCTGGAAACCGCGCTGGGCACCGTTGTGTCGGATTTGAACATGAAACTGCCCGCGGGCGGATCGCCGGTGTATTCCGGCTCGGTGAGCACATCAGGCTTCAGGCTGGGCACCTTTTTAAACGACGCCAACCTCGGCGCCGTTTCTTTTGCCGGCAATGTGCAGGGCCGCGGCTTTGCCTGGAACACGCTGAATGCGCGGCTGCGCGGCAATATCCGCAGCATCCAGTACCAGGATTACCGGTTTCAAAATATTACTGTGGACGGCACCATTGCCCGCCGTAAACTGGATGGCAATTTTATTATTGACGACCCCAATGCCGACATCCGGCTTTCGGGTATCATTGACCTGGGCAGCAAGGTGCCGGTGTTCAATGCAAATGCCGATATCAAATACGCCAACTTGCGCCTGCTGGGCCTCACCGGCGAAGATCTGGTGCTGAGCGGCTTGTTTGACCTTGATTTCCGGGGCAAAACGCTGAACGATTTTTATGGCGATGCCCGCATACGCCAGGCTTCGCTCCTGCTCGATGGCCAGCCCTTGCCGTTCGATTCGCTGACGCTGAGTTCCCGCGTTACCGACGGATTCCGCACTTTGCGGGCCACCTCAAACGAACTGGAAGCTTCCATACAAGGCAATTTCGACCTGAAGTCGCTGCCCGATGCGTTCCTGCTTTTTTTAAACCGCTATTACCCTTCTTATATCCGGCCGCCGCGGTTCCAGTTGCCCCGCCAGGCATTTACATTCGACATCCGTACCGGTGTGGTGGAAGACTACCTCAAGCTGCTCGACCGCAACCTTACGGGTTTCAACAACAGCCAGATTTCCGGTTCGCTCAACCTTGACTCCAACATGATGAAGGTGGAGCTGGACGTGCCCCTGGCCGGCTACCAACAATATTCATTTACCAATTTTCACCTCACTGGTGATGGCGACCTCGAACGCTTGAAGGTGCAGGCCAGTGTGGCCAACGCGGTGATCAGCGATTCACTCAATTTTCCACAGACCGATATTTCGCTGACCGCTCAAAACGACCTTTCCGACCTGACCGTAACCACGATGGCCAACCAAACCATCAATAAGGCGGAGCTGGCGGCACAGGTGCAAACATTTGCCGATGGCTTTAAAGTGCTGCTACGGCCTTCTAGTTTTGTGATCAATGGAAAAACCTGGAATGCCGAAGAAGGCGGCGAACTGGATTTCAGGGAGCGGTCGGTGGTGCATGGGCAGGTGGTGCTGCGCGAATCGGACCAGGAAATCAGGCTCACGACACAGCCCTCCGACATTGGTTCGTGGAACGACCTGGTGGTGGCGCTGAATCGCGTAAACCTCGGCGACCTTTCACCGCTGCTGGTAAAAGGCTACCGAATTGAAGGATTGATTTCCGGAACGGTAACCGTGGAAGACCCGCAACAGCGCCTTAACGTGGTAACCGACCTGCGCACCGAAGCATTACGGGTGGATAATGACAGCATTGGACAAGTGCTGGCCGCCATCGCCTATAATAATACAACCGGCATGATCACGGGTGGGGTGAACAACCTTAACCCCGACCAGCAGGTTACCGTGGACCTTTCCATCGATGTGGACGACAGCACCAACCTGCACCGCGACCGCATTACGGTGAATGCAAAAGATTATCCCGTGAAAATCCTGGAGCGGTTTATCGGCACGCTGTTTTCCGACTTGCAGGGCTTTGTTACGGGTAAACTGGATATTTTAGGCGAAGGCACCAACCGCGCCTTTATTGGCCGCGCAGCCATCCGCGATGCCGGGCTGAAAGTGAATTTTACCCAGGTTTTTTATAAGCTGGACAACGCCGAGATCGTGCTCCACGAAGACTATATTGATTTTGGAACCATCCGCCTCCGCGACCGGCTGGGCAACACGGCGACGATGCAGGGAACCATTCAGCACCAGGCATTTAACGACATGGTGTTTGATATTGCGGTGCAAACCGGCAACCAGCCCATGGAGTTGCTCAACACCACCTATGCCGACAACCAAACTTTTTACGGCCGCGCCATGGGTACCGGCTCGTTCCTGCTGAATGGCCCGCAGAACGACATCCTGATGAACATCGATATGGTGGCATCAGACCGAGATAGTGCCTACATTACCTTGCCGCCGTCGAAGGCAGTGCGGGAAAGCGGTACCGCCGACTTTTTGGTGGAACGTAAATACGGCCGCGAAATGAACCCGAACGACCTGCGGGGTGCGGCCACCAACCTTTCGTACCAGGTAAACCTTACAGCCAACCCGCTGGTGAATATTGAAGTGATCCTGGATGAGCTGACCGGCGACATTATCCGTGGCCGGGGCACGGGTACGCTGTTCATCAGCTCCGGCACCAACGAGCCGCTCAGCATCAGGGGCCGTTACGATATACAGGAAGGAAACTACCTGTTTACGTTCCAGTCGGTGCTGAAAAAACCATTCACCATCCGGCCGGGCGGCAATAATTATATCGACTGGACTGGCGACCCGTTTGGCGCCACCGTGCGGCTGGAAGCCGTGTACAAAGCCGATGAAGTAAGTTTTGCACCGCTGGCACAAAGCGGGCTGATTCTTGCGTCCAGCGGTGGGCCTAACCTTGCCAGCTTCCGCGATGATGTGAACGTAGTGGCCCTGCTGACCGGTGAATTGTTCCGGCCGCAGTTTAGTTTTTCGCTGGAGCTGCCGAGCAACCTGGGCAACGAGTTTTCTTATGCCATCCAGCAAATTGAAAAAAACCCGAATGAACTGAACAAGCAGGTTACGTCGCTGATCGTGTTCAACTCGTTTGCGCCGTTTGGCATTAAGCTGGGAACCAGTAACCAGATCAACGAGCTGGCTTATAATACCATTTCGGGATTGCTGTTTGGCGAAGTGAACAAACAATTGAACCAGCTGCTGGGCGGCATTCTGCAAAAAAATGATGTGACGCTCAATCTGTCCGGTTCGGTGTACAACCGCAGCCTGGTGGCCAACTCCAGCAACTTCAACATCAACCAGACCGACGTGAACCTGAGCGTGGGCAAGGCATTCTTCGACGAACGGTTTACCGTTACGTTTGGCAGCACGCTCAACGTGCCGCTGCAAAGTACTTTACAACAAACCATCCAGTTTTTGCCCGACGTAACGGCAGAATGGGTGATCAATAAAAGCGGCACCATCCGCGCCACGTTTTTTTACCGCCAAAACCTCGACTTCTTGGGTTCCGGCTCGGTGGCGGGGAACGGGCTGCGCACCACCAGGACAGGTACTGCCCTTTCCTACCGGCGGGAATTTGACTCCATCCGCGAGTTTTTGTTCGGCCGCAAATCGGCGAGGCTACGGGCACAAGCAGCAAGGGATAGCATTCAAAAGCAGGATTCGGCCGGGGCACAGTAACTTAATCTTACGCATAAAAGGGCCGCATTTTCGATGAAAATGCGGCCCTTTTATGTATTTGCCAATCGCTATCGAGGTAAAGTCCTGCTCATTAGTGTTTGTCATGCCGAACTCGTTTCGGCATCTCCTACATCCAGCAGGGTTTAATACAGCTAAAGGAGATGCCGAAACGAGTTCGGCATGACAAGGCTGAAGTTGGAAAATGCTACTCTTTAGCTGGATGGTTCGCAGTATCGCTTAATGCAACTCGTGGCCAAGCTTATCGCGTTTGGTGTGCAGGTAGCGTTCATTGAAAGGGTTAGGATCAATGCGCAACGCAATGTTTTCTATCACTTCCAGTCCATAACCAATCAGCCCTACCCTTTTGCGCGGGTTATTTGAAATGAGGCGGAGCTTTTGCACGTTCAGGTGGCGCAAAATCTGTGCACCTACGCCGTAGTCGCGTTGGTCCATCTGGAAACCAAGGTGCAGGTTTGCCTCCACGGTGTCCATGCCCTCTTCCTGCAGGCGGTAGGCTCTTAATTTATTGAGCAGGCCTATTCCTCGGCCTTCCTGGTTCATGTACAGGATCAAGCCTTTGCCCTCGGCTTCCACCATTTTCATGGCGCTGTGCAGTTGCTCGCCGCAGTCGCAGCGCAGCGAACCCAAAATGTCGCCGGTAAAGCAGGATGAATGCACCCGCACCATCACCGGCTCGCCGGTTTCCCATTCGCCTTTGATGAGGGCTAGGTGTTCGTTGGAAGTATTTTTTTCCTGGAATGCCACTAGTTTAAAATGGCCAAACTGGGTGGGCATATCCACCCGCACAATTTCTTCAATCAGCGAGTCGCGTTTGATGCGGTACTCAATGAGGTCTTTTATAGAAATGATCTTCAGGTCAAATTTCTCGGCAATGATCATCAGGTCGGGCACCCGGGCCATGGAGCCGTCTTCGTTCAGGATTTCCACCAAAACACCGGCTGGCTCAAAACCGGCTAGGCGGGCCAGGTCAACGGCCGCTTCGGTATGGCCGGCGCGGCGCAGCACACCGCCTTTTTTGGCACGCAACGGAAAAATATGACCGGGGCGGCCCAGTTCCTCAGGCTTGGTTTGCGGATCGACCAGGGCTCGGATGGTGGCGGCACGGTCGTGGGCCGAAATGCCGGTGGTGCAGCCATGGCCCAGCAAATCGACAGAAACAGTAAACGCAGTTTCGTGCAGGGCTGTATTGTTATTCACCATCAACTCGAGGCCGAGTGCATCGCAGCGGTCTTCGAGCAGGGGCACGCAAATAAGGCCGCGGCCAAATTTGGACATGAAATTGACTGCTTCCGGCGTGATGAATTGCGCAGCCATAATAAAATCGCCTTCGTTTTCGCGGTCTTCGTCATCTACCACAATGACCATTTTCCCGTGCTTGAGGTCCTCGATCGCACACTCTATGGAATGAAGCATGTCCAAAATTTTCGCAAAGGTAGCAACAAAGCAGTGATCCCATTTCGGCGGGAAGCATTTAGCAGTAGCGTGACAAATGGATGCATTTTTCCAGCAAAATGAATAATGCAAACACGATCGAATCGCACATGATTTAGGCGCATTCTATTTTTCCAGTGAATAAATCGCACTGATCGCCTTTCCAATGGCAGAATAAAATCTGGCCGTATGGTTGGATGCCGGATTGTAATATAATAGTGAACAAAAATCCCGTTTCATTTAAACAACCACCGCTTTACGAAATTTATAGACTTCAAATTCGGTAGCAGCTCACCCTCTATTGACGAGTTTTTACATGCATTTACCCATTGTAGAAAATGTAAACGCAACCGGATTGGCTTAATTAAAAAAGTTTTTTTTCGATGCCAACGGCCTGTATTCCAAGGCTGGGTAATAATTTGTTAATATTCCCTTTGTGCCGTTGGCCCATAATTCAGTTTCTTTGCAGCGAATTTCACATTCACAAGAGAAAAATCAGTAAGTATGTTGAGAAAAATTACCCTGTTGCTCGCCATGTTCCTTATGGTCGGGCAATTTTTGTTGGCGCAGGTTACTACAAGTAACCTCACCGGCGTGGTGCGTGATGCTGGCGAACAGCCGCTGTCTGGCGCTACCATTTCGGCTACGCACCTTCCGTCCGGCACGCGCTACAGTGCCGTAACACAGTCGGGAGGCACATTTAACATCGTAAACATGCGCCCCGGCGGACCCTACACCGTAGTGGTAAGCTATGTTGGCTACGAGTCGCAAACGCTGGAAAACATTACACTCCAGCTCGCTGAATCCTTTGTATTGAACCCGGTTTTATCAAAAACCAACGCCACACTGGAACAGGTTATTGTTACCAGTGGCCGCCGAAACAGCATCCTCAACGGAAGCCGCACCGGTTCGGTAACCAACATTGGATCCCGCGAAATCAGCCGGCTCCCAACCATCAGCCGCAGCCTGAATGATTTTACCCGCATCACCCCACAGGCTAATGGCAACGCCATTGGTGGTGGCAACTCCCGTCAGAACTTTATTACGGTAGATGGTTCCGATTTCAACAACACCTTTGGCATTGGCGGCAACCTGCCTGCAGGCGGTTCGCCCATTTCGCTGGATGCCATCGAGGAAATTTCGGTAAACATCTCTCCGTTTGATATCCGCCAGAGCAACTTTATTGGTAGCTCGATTAACTCTATTACCCGCTCCGGTACCAACAACGTTACCGGTTCGGTATACACTTACTTCCGTAACCAAAACCAGCAGGGTAACAAGGTAAACGGCAACGAATTTCCCCGCCAAAACTTCCAGTTCAACCAGTATGGTGCACGTGTTGGTGGGCCAATCATCAAGAACAAATTGTTCTTTTTCCTGAGCGGCGAAACCGAAAAGCGTACCTCTCCGGGCCAGCAGCGTTTTGCTGCAACCGTGGAACGCCCTTACGGACCTACCAACCCACAGGTTGCCCGTCCTACGGCTACCGAGCTGGATGCCATTTCCGATTACCTGCGCCGCACTTATGGTTATGAAACCGGTGGCTACCAGGGATATGATTTTGTAACCGACCAGACCAAGATCCTGGCACGCCTCGACTGGAACATCAGCGACAACCACCGCATTAACTTCCGCTACAACCAGGTTGAAGGCAAAACCCCAAGCTTTGTTTCGGGTTCAACTTCTTCTACCGGTGTAAGCTACGGTTCGGGCCAGGGCCGCACCGATATCAACGCGCTGCATTTTGCTAACTCCAATTATTTTCAGGAGAATAACTTCTACTCTGCACAGCTGGAGTGGAACGGTAAGTTTGGCAACAAAGTGGCCAACACCCTCCGTGTATCGTACAACAACCAGGATGAGCCCCGCAGCACGAACAGCTCCCTGTTTCCTTTCGTCGACATCATGAAGGACGGCCTTCCGTTCACTTCTTTTGGATACGAGCCATTCTCGCTGGGCAACCTGCGCGACGTGGAAATTTACTCCGTTGTAAACAACCTTACCTGGAACACCGGCATCCACAACTTTGTGTTTGGTGGCCAGTTTGATTACAGCAAAACCCGCAACGGCTTCCAGCCGCTGGGTATGTCCTACTACCGCTTTAACTCGTGGGATGATTTTGTAAATGGTGTAAAACCTTTGGATTTCGCCCAAACATTTTCGCTGACCCCGGATTATTCGCAGGCTTTCCCTTCGTTCAAGTTTGCACAGTACTCGCTGTATGCACAGGACGAAATGGTGATCAACCCCAAACTCCGCGTTACTGCCGGTATCCGTGCCGACCTGAGCACCTACCCCGATGTAACCGAAGTAAAAACCAACCCGCTGGTAGCTGGTCTTAATTTTGCCAACGGCACCCGCATCAACACCGGCAAACTGCCCGAGCCAAAGATCATGTGGTCGCCCCGCGTAGGCTTTAACTACGATGTATTTGGCAACCGCAGCCTCCAACTCCGTGGTGGTACCGGCATCTTTACCGGCCGTGTTCCTTTTGTATGGATCGTAGGCCAGTCGGGTAACTCCGGCATGCTGCAGGTAACCCAAAGCGCCAACGGCCAAGCCAACACGCCTGGACCATTCTCTTCCGACATTGGTGCTTACCGCCCTGCCACCGTGCCTGCTGCAGGTACTGTCATTCCAAGCACCGTTACGGCGTTTGACGAAAACTTCAAATTGCCCCAAACCTGGAAATCTACGCTGGCACTGGATCAGCGCCTGCCCGGTGGTTTTGTAGGTACTTTGGAAGCTATTTACAACCGCGACATCAATGTATTGTATTCGCAAAACGTAAACCTGAAAGAGCCAACTGCGCTGAACATTGCAGGCTACCCCGACAACCGCGTGATTTATGCGGCCAATGATGCGGATAAATACATCAACCCCATTACCCGCACCGGCCAGGCTGGCCCAGGCGCCAACCAGCAGTTCAACGCCATCGTTACCGGCAACGAAAAACGTGGTTATTACTTCTCGCTGACCGGCCGTTTGGAAAAGCAATTTGCCGCAGGCTTTTTTGCTTCATTGGCTTATACCCGCACCATTGCCAGCAACCTGTACGATGGTAACGGCGACCAGCCTTTCAATACATGGAGCCTGATCCAGACAGTAAATGGCGCTAACAGGCCTAACCTGAGCTTTGCCAACTACGTGGTGCCACACCGTGTAATTGCAACCCTTTCGTACCGCAAAGAATACCTGAAGCACCTGGGTACTACGGTTTCCCTGTTCTACGAAGGTTCGCACCAGGGTCGTTTCTCGTATACTTATACCAACGACTTCAACCGCGACCGCCAGAACAACGACCTGATCTACGTTCCGCGCAATGCTTCGGAGATCACTTTTGTTGACCGTCCTGCATCTTCTGCAACCGGTGGCAAAGCCTACACTGCACAAGAGCAAAGCGACCTGTTCTTTGCATTCCTCGAGCAGGATAAATACCTGCGCGACCGCAAAGGACAATATGCTGAACGCAACGGAGCCCTGCTGCCCTGGCGCAACCAGTTTGATGTGAAGATCCTCCAGGATATTTTCACCAACATTGGCAACAAGCGCAACACGCTGCAACTGAGTGTGGACATTTTCAACGTAGCCAACCTGCTGAACAGCGACTGGGGTGTAACCCAATCGACCAACGCAAGTTCGCTGCTGGAAGCCCGCAACCTGAACAACGTGGTTCCTGGCGGTACCGTTCGCCCCAACTACTGGCTGGCACTGGATCGTGGCGCTCCTGTTCGTGAGTCGTTCCGCGACAACCAGACCCTTTCTTCTACTTACTTTATGCAGTTTGGCCTGCGTTACATTTTCGGTAACTAAGCCTCCATTGCATCGTATAAAAAAAGACCCCGCAACTGCGGGGTCTTTTTTTGTCCATGGCCCATAGTACATCGTCAATAGTAACTGCTTTACATTAAGACAATCCGATCAACTCCCAACTGTCAACTACCAACTACCTCCCCCATCCCCACAACAAAAATTCCGGCAACAGCCGCACCCAGGTATCAATATCGTGGCGGCCGTCTTCATAGTTCTTATAAAAAATGTCTGCTCCTTCCTCGTAACCCTTTGCCTTCAATTCTTTAATCAGGTCCAGTGTATCGTCGATTGAATCAATGATGCCATTGCCATTGCGATCGGCAGTTTCGTCAAGCGAGCCGGTAGTAAAATAAAACCGCAGCTCCGCCTTTTTCGTACCCTTCCGCACCAGTTGGTGCATGATGCGGTCGCGGTTGTCATCGTAGCCCGTATCCAATGCCTTACTGCGCCACCACAGCGAACCGGAAAAAACACCTGCCGTTGTAAAAACATCGGGATGGCTCCAGGCCATGCTCAGTGAAGCTAAGCCACCCAACGAAAAGCCGGCTACAGCCATGCTGTTGAATGCCACAACACCGAATTGCTGTTTGATCTCAGGAACCAATTCTTCAAGCACAAAACGGTGATGCAAGCCGGCCCTAACACCGCGGCCTGCATAATCGGGCACGCCTGCGGTGCCGTACTCCAGCAGGCGTTGCGGGCCGGCGTGCACCGCCACAATCAGGAGCGGCTGCAGCAAGCCTGCATCCTGCATCGCCACAAGCCGTTGGTAAAACGGCGTTGTTAATAACTCCTGCCCATCATACAAAAGAAGCAACGAAATACTGTCCGGCGTAAAAGGTTGGGGCCGGTAAGTATGGTACCAAACGGTGCGCTGCAGCATGCCCGATTGAATGCTGCCATCCGTTACCAATACTGTTTCTTGCGCTTGTTGCCCCGCCCTGTTCATGCTGCAAAAATAAGTTTGGAAGGATGGTGCTTCCCGTTGTTTTTTTACAATTAGATTAGTTTGTACTTTAATGCCTGCACATAATACAAAATGGCGTGTATGAAAAAAATCGGGATTCTTTTTGGACAGGAACGCAGCTTTCCAATGGCCTTAATCGAGCGGATCAACAGTATGGGGATGGAGCATATCCAGGCCGAGCCGGTGCGTATTGCAAAGGTGCTGCAAGGTGAAGCCCCGGGGTACGCCGTTATTGTGGACCGCATTTCGCAGGACGTGCCTTTTTACCGCACCTTTTTAAAAAATGCGGCACTGACCGGCACCGCGGTGATCAACAACCCGTTTTGGTGGAGTGCCGATGAAAAATTTTTCAACAACTGCCTCATGACGCAGATCGGGGTGCCGGTTCCAAAAACCGCCATTCTTCCCTCCTTCGATTTGCCCGATGAAACCAATAGCGACTCATTTACCAACCTAACTTACCCGCTTGATTGGGAACATATTTTTGAATACGTTGGTTTCCCTGCTTATATGAAACCCTTTGCCGGCGGCGGCTGGCGCAATGTGTACCGGCTGGAGGACAAAGAAGATTTTTACCGCAAGCACACCGAAACCGGCCAACTGGTGATGTTGCTGCAGGAAGAAATCATTTTTGAAGAATACTACCGTTGCTATTGCATCGGCGGCAAATATGTGCACATCATGCCCTATGAGCCGCGCAATCCATTTCACCGCAGGTATGCCGCCGACTTTACGCCAACGGCGGAAAAGCAAAAGCAGATGGAAGAGATCGTGTTGCGCATCAACCAATACCTTGGGTATGATTTCAACACGGTGGAACTGGCTTACCGCGACGGCGTGCCCTATGCCATCGACTTTTGCAACCCGGCACCCGATGCCGACCTGCCCAGCGTGGGCCAGCATAACTTTAACTGGGTGGTGGAAAATGCCGCCAACTATTGCATTGAACGGGCACAGGCACAGGAAGATGGAAAAGACAATCTTACCTGGGGTGAATTTTTGAAACGCAGCGTGGGTGGAAGGCCCCTTATTTAGCACCATTGCAAAAAGCAGTGGACATTTATTTAATGATTTTGCAAGCCATTTAATGACACATTTCCGATACAACATTTTTACCCTCGGCATTGAAGAAGAGTATATGGTGCTAGACCCGAACACAGGGGAATTGAAAAGCCACCAGCAGCGCATTGTACACGAGGGCCATAAAATAATTAAAGACAAAGTAAAAGCAGAAATGCACCAGGCGGTGGTGGAAGTGGGCACCGACATTTGCCAAAATGCCGACGAAGCTTTTGAAGACGTGGCCAACCTGCGCAAAACCGTGTCGGGCATTGCCGATGGACTGGGGCTAAAACTAGGCGCAGCAGGCACCCACCCGTTTAGCCATTGGGAAAAACAACTGATCACCGAGCACGATCGTTATAATGAAATCGTAGCGGAGCTGCAGGAGGCTGCCCGCAGCAACCTCATTTTTGGATTGCATGTGCATGTGGGCATGGAAACCCGCGAAATGGCGATGCATATTGCCAACAGCACCCGCTATTTTCTGCCGCATATTTATGCGCTGAGCACCAACTCGCCTTTTTGGGAAGGCCGCAAAACCGGGTACAAATCTTTTCGCAGCAAGGTGTTTGATAAGTTCCCACGTACAGGCATACCCGAAGTGTTCGACAGTATTGAAGCGTACGATTGTTACCTGAAGTTGTTGATCAAAACCAACTGTATTGACAATGGGAAAAAAATATGGTGGGACCTGCGGGTGCATCCATATTTCAACACCGTTGAATTCCGCATTTGCGATGTGCCACTGACCGTGAAAGAAACGGTGGCCATTGCGGCAATCTTTCAGGCGGTGTGTGCCAAAATATACAAGCTGCGCCTGCAGAACATGAACTTCATCCAGTACTCACGGCACCTGATCAACGAAAATAAATGGCGGGCCAGCCGCTATGGAATCGACGGCCGACTGATTGATTTTGGCAAAGAAGAAGAAATTGATACACGGGTGTTGATTTACGAGCTGCTTGATTTCATTGACGACGTAGTAGACGGCTTGGGATCGAGGCACCACTTGCAGGAAGTGCACCGCATTTTGGAGGAGGGCACCGGCGCCGACCGACAGTTGGAAGTATACGAGCAAACCGGTTCGCTGCAGGCCGTGGTGGAAATGATTGAGTCAAAATTCTTGGAGGGAATATAGCAAAACTTAATATTCGTGTTTCAATTTTTTTAGTAGATTAGAGATGCCCTTGCAATCCTTTCAAAAAACCAGGCCTGGCTGGCCCCCGTTTTTATGGCGCGGATTTTTACCATCTTTTTCGAACACGAAAACACCACTTACAATGCAATGGTGAGTGTAAGGGAAACGCACCTGCTTACCGAGTATATCCTCAGCATTCCGGACGACCGCCTGGAGCGGCAACTGCCCTCCAAGCGGTTGATCCAATCGGAAAGCGGCGAACTGGTATTTGTGCCCGGGCAAATGCAGCCGCCCAATTCGCTCATGCAAGCCATTTCCAGGGCCGTAGCCGAACATTTACAATTGGTGAAAAGCTAAATTTCGTTTAGGCTTGCACGTTATTATAGCAAAGAGATTGCTGCCCGGTTTCTAAAGCGGAAAACTTCCATTGCCCCACTTATTGCCTATTTTCCCAATCACAACACAATCACATGCGAAAAATATGGAGCGCCGTGTTGCTAACGGCAGCTACTGGCGCCAGTGCACAAAGCCGCACCGACACGATCAAGTGGATACAGGAAACCTCCTCCTACTACGACCTGCAGTACACCGCCGCCGAAGCCGATTCGGCGGTGGAATCGATGCGGGAATTTTACGATGCCTACCGAAACCTGCACGGCCGCTTGGCGGTAAACGCACTGCCCTACCCTTTTGCATTTAAGCCGGCGCCTGTCGGTTTCAAAATGCCGCAACCGGCAGTAAAAAAAGCCAATCCGCTACCGCAGAATGTGTCCCTGCCGCAAAACCGAGAGGACCTGGCTTTTTACCCCGTAGGCCAGCTGGCATCGCTGATCAAAAACAAAAAGATTACTTCTGTTGCGCTGACCGAGTTTTTTCTGCAGCGGCTGAAGAAATGGGACGACTCGTTGCAATGCGTTATTTCCTACACCGAAGAACTGGCCATGCAACAGGCAAGAAAAGCGGATGCTGAATTGGCAAAAGGCATTTACCGCGGACCGCTACACGGCATTCCTTACGGGTTGAAAGACCTGTTTGCCGTAAAAGGTACCCGCACCACCTGGGGTTCCACTCCGTACCGGGAACAGGTAATTGAAGAAGATGCGTTCGTGTACACCCAATTGCAAAAAGCCGGTGCGGTACTTTGTGCAAAACTGTCGCTGGGTGCGCTGGCGTTCAACGACCTGTGGTTTGGCGGTCAAACCAAAAATCCATGGAACCTGCGGCAAGGGTCGAGCGGCTCGTCGGCGGGTTCGGCAGCCGCTACTGCGGCCGGTTTACTGCCCTTTGCCATCGGCACCGAAACTTGGGGTTCCATTGTTTCGCCATCTACAAGATGCGGCACCACCGGGTTGCGCCCAACATTTGGCGCCGTCAGCCGCAGCGGTGCAATGGTATTGAGTTGGAGCCTCGATAAAATCGGGCCCATTTGCCGCAGCGCGGCCGATTGTGCGCTTGTGTTTGCAGCCATTAAAGGAACCGATGGCTTAGATCCTTCTGCGGTGGCCTATCCTTTTAACTACCCGGCTGCCAAACCGGTTCGGAGCTTGCGTATTGCCTATGCGGCCAACTATTTCGACAAGTTGCCCCGCGAATCCGCTGAATGGCAGGCTTTGGAAGTGTTCAAAAAATTGAATCCAAATATTAGGGCAACTACCTTTCCAGATACGGCCTATTTCCCTGCCGATATCATGAATATGGTCATTTCGGCCGAAGGTGCTGCTGCGTTTGATGAACTTACCCGCACCAACCGCGACTCCCTGATAGAGCGGCAGGACAAAGGTTTTTGGCCCAATATCTTCAGGGCGTCGCGGCTGATACCTGCTGCCGAATACATTAATGCGAACCGATTTCGTGCAGCCCTGATCCGGCAAATGCACGACTTCATGCAGCAATGGGACGTGGTGATCGTACCCACTTTTTCAGGAAACCAATCGGCCATTACCAACCTGACGGGGCACCCGGCACTCGTGTTTCCCATTGGCTTCAGCAACCGCGGCAATCCGTTGAGCATTACATTGCTCGGCAACCTGTATGATGAAGCCTCTATTTTACAGGCGGGGAGCGCATTTCAGGATGCTACCGATTTTAATAAAAAGCATCCGCCACTTTTTGTGGGCAAATAGAAAATACTGAACGCATTTCTTTGCTTTGCAAAACATCAGGCGGTTGCATCAACCAATGCTTGCTACGATGCAGCAAACATTGATGCCCGATTGTTTGTTGGAGACAAACCAATTACAAAATTGTTATCTATTCATGCACCGGAATATTATCCCGCTTTTTGCACTGCTTGTTACATCACTGCTTATTGGTTGCAACTCCAAAACAGGTGCGGACCTGCTGGTGTTCAATGCAAGAATTTACACCGTCGATTCGCTGTTTAGCACTACGCAGGCCATGGCCATCAAAGATGGAAAGATATTAGCCACCGGCACCGATGCCAGCATCAGGGAACGCTTTACTGCGCCGGATACGCTGAATGCAGCGGGACGTTTTATGTACCCCGGTTTTATTGATGCCCATGCGCATTTTTACCGCTATGGCCTCGGGTTGCAAACCGCCGACCTCACCGGCACACATAGTTGGGAAGCGGCCCTCGCCAAACTCGATTCGTTTGCACAACAAAACACAGAAGGCTGGCTGGTTGGCCGCGGCTGGGATCAGAACGATTGGCCCAATAAAGCGTTTCCCACCAACGAAGCTTTAGATAAACTGTTCCCTACCCGCCCGGTGCTGCTGACCCGTGTGGATGGACATGCGGCGATTGCCAACAGCGCTGCGTTGAAATTTGCCAACGTAACTGCTGCTACCACGCTAACCGGCGGAACGGTAGTGACCAAAAACGGCACTGCAACCGGCCTGTTGATTGACAATGCAGTGGACCTGGTGGCATCGAAAATTCCGCCGGCCACACCGGCGCAGGTAGCGGCCGCATTGGACGATGCACAAAAAGCCTGCTTTGCTGTGGGCCTCACCACCGTTGATGATTGCGGACTCGATTACACCGAAGTCCTTGCCATCGACAGCCTGCAAAAAAAGGGCGCACTCCAAATGCGGATATACGCTATGCTGAGCGATGCGCCGCGCAATTACGACTTTTTATTTAACCGCGGCGCCATCAAAACGCCGCTCTTAAATGTCCGATCTTTTAAAGTATACGCCGATGGTGCCTTGGGATCTCGGGGTGCCTGTTTATTACAACCCTACACCGACCAGCCGGACTGGACTGGCTTTTTGTTGAGCCCTGCATCGCATTTCGATTCGGTGGCAAGTGCCATTTACAATAAAGGCTTTCAAATGTGCACACACGCAATTGGTGACTCGGGCAACCGCGTGGTGCTGGATATTTATGCAAAATACCTCAAAGGCACCAACGACCGCCGCTGGCGTATTGAACATGCGCAGGTGGTGAGCCCGTTGGATTTTGGAAAATTCGGGGCCTATAGCGTGGTGCCTTCGGTGCAGCCAACGCATGCCACATCTGATATGTACTGGGCCGGCGAACGGCTGGGCAGAGACCGCGAAAAAGGCGCTTATGCATACAAGCAATTGATGCAGCAAAACGGCTGGATCCCGCTGGGCACCGACTTCCCGGTGGAAGACATTTCGCCATTTAAAACTTTTTGTGCAGCCGTGTTTCGGCAGGATGCAAGGGGCTGGCCCGCTGGTGGCTACCAAACAGAAAACAGCTTAACCCGCCAGGAAGCGCTCCGCGGCATGACGATCTGGGCTGCAAAGAGCAATTTTGAGGAAGGTGAAAAAGGCAGTTTGGAAAGGGGCAAATGGGCAGATTTTGTGTTGATGGATGTGGACCTGATGCAAGCCAATGCTGCCGAAATTTTGTCGGCACAAGTGCACGCAACATTTATTGGCGGCAAAAAGGTGCACGGTAAGTAAACACATTTTTGCCCATAATAAATACCTACAGTAACGCCATAAAAGGCGGCCGAAAAACCAAAAAATTTTAGTTGCGTACTTTTGCGCCTTCATGAATGTACGCATAGCAATTTTGGACCTTTATGAAGGCTATCCCAATCAGGGTATGCGCTGCCTGCGCGACATCATCCGGCAGTGGAGCGAATTTCATGCGCATACGGTGCATGTAGATGAATTTGAGGTACGCATCAAACAGGAAGTGCCTGATCTCAACTACGACATATATATTTCTACCGGCGGGCCCGGCAGCCCCATCGACAGCGAGGGGTCGGATTGGGAGCGGGCTTATTTTGGCTGGTTGCGGTCGGTAGAAAGTTGGAACAACAACCCGCATATTGCGCCCAAAAAATTTGTATTCCTCATTTGCCATTCCTTCCAGTTGGTGTGCCGCGATTACGGCATCGCCGAAGTGTGCAAACGGAAGTCCACTTCTTTTGGCGTGTTTCCGGTGCACATCACACCGGGCGGTCACCACGACTCGTTGTTCAAAGCCCTGAACGACCCATTTTACATTGTTGACAGCCGCGACTGGCAGGTGATTCATCCCGATTGGGACCTGATCCGCAAAATGGGTGCACATATTTTATGCATAGAAAAATACCGGCCGCATGTGCCTTATGTGCAGGCCATCATGGGTATGCGCTTTTCGCCGTGGATGGTGGGCACACAATTTCACCCCGAGGCCGATGCGCCGGGCATGAGCGCTTACCTGCAAAATGAACAGCGCAAAGATCTGGTGATTGAGCAGCATGGCTTGGCCAAATGGGAAAGCATGGTGGAACAATTGAACGATCCCGACAAGATCATGTGGACCTATGCGCATGTGTTGCCTAATTTTTTAGATGGCGCAGTGCGGCATTTAACAGCAAACCCTACACAGAATTAATTAGAACAGATTTTTTGCATGTACACAGTTTACGGACTGGCCAGTTGCGATACCGTACGCAAGGCAATAAAATGGTTGAAAGAAGCAAACCAATCTTTCCAGTTTCATGATTTTCGAAAGGACGGCATCGACGCACAAAAAATAAATGACTGGCTATCGCAAATGGGCGTTGCTGTTTTATTGAATAAGAAAAGCGCTACCTGGCGTGGCCTAAACGAAGCGGAGCAAGCCAAAGCGGCAACAGAGCAAGGCGCCATCCAGTTAATGACACAGCACCCCGCACTCATCAAACGGCCGGTGGTGGAACAACACGAAAAGGTTATCGCTGTGGGCTTTCCGGCAGCGGGTTTTGGTGGTGTTTAAATAAAACAACGTAATAAAATTAAATTCCGACCGCGGCATCAGGTTTTGTAAACAAATGGCATTACCTTTGCCGCCTTCAAACCGCTTATTGACCAAACCCGGTGCCGTAAGACCGTGGATTGGAAAGGTGAGCAAAAGGCTCAAAGGCGTTACAGATAACAAAGGCAGGGATTTTTAGACCGACTTTTTTTCTGCACCCTCTTGAAACTTTTAGCCCCGGGTTTCGCGTCATGAGGCATAAAACAACTGTAACAACAGCCCATGAAGCTTTCTCAATTTAAGTTCGACCTCCCACTCAACCTCATTGCTCAAAATCCGGCCAAGAAACGCGAAGACTCACGCCTGATGGTGGTGGACCGCAAGACCGGTAACATCGAAAACAAATACTTCCGCGACATCCTCGACTACTTCGATGACAAAGATGTTTTTGTGGTAAACAACACCAAGGTTTTTCCCGCAAGAATGTATGGCCGCAAGGAAAAAACAGGCGCCAAGATCGAAGTGTTTTTGCTGCGCGAACTGAACAAGGAACACAACCTTTGGGATGTGATCGTTGATCCCGCAAGGAAAATCCGCGTTGGGAACAAACTTTATTTTGGCGACAGCGAAGACCTGGTTGCTGAAGTAATTGACAACACTACTTCGCGTGGCCGTACCATCAAGTTTTTGTTTGACGGTACCGACGAAGAATTCCGCCAGGTTTTGGAGAAGCATGGTGAAACCCCGCTCCCAAAATACATCAAGCGGAAGCCCGATGAAGAAGACCGCGAACGCTACCAAACGGTGTATGCAAAGCACGAAGGTGCTGTAGCGGCGCCCACTGCCGGCCTGCATTTCAGCCGCGAATTGATCAAGCGTTGCGAGATTAAAGGCATCCGTTTTTCGGAAGTAACCCTGCACACCGGCCTCGGCACGTTCCGCCCCATTGAAGTGGAAGACCTGAGCAAGCACAAGATGGATGCAGAGTACTACCGGATTGAAGAAGCGGCTTGCAAAATCGTAAACAAAGCAAAGGAAACTTCGCACCGCATCTGCTCTATCGGCACTACTACCATGCGGGCTTTGGAGTCTTCGTTTACTGCGCAGAAATTGCTGAAACCATCAGAAGGTTGGACCAATACTTTTATCCACCCGCCGTATGATTTTTCAATCGCCGATTCGCTGGTGACCAACTTTCACCTGCCAAAGACTTCCCTGCTCATCATGACCTGCGCTTTTGCCGGTTACGACCTAACCATGGAAGCGTACAAAAAAGCGATTAAGGATAAATATCGTTTCTTTAGCTATGGCGATGCAATGCTGGTGATCTAACAGAACCCGGATTTTTAGGATTAGAATTGATTATTTTGGAATAGAAAGAGGCGCTTATTGAGCGCCTCTTTTGTTTTTATTTGATGGAATAAATCTTCAAACTAAACTCCAATAAATTAATCCTACAAAATCCGATCAATCCTAGTTCCTAACCTACAACTTAAATACACCGCTGTTGATCTTCTGCAGCACTTCTGTTTTTTGCGCAGCAGGCACCAGGATGGAAATGTTGTGCGGGCTGCCGCCGTAAGAAACCATGCGTACTTCCACATCAGTCAGGCTGTTGAATACATCCTGCAACGTTTGTGTGTTGTCAGCAATTTCGTTGCCCACAATCGACACGATGGTCATATTGCCTTCGGTTTCTACAGAGCCCAATGCTTCCAGTTCTTTGCGAATCTGGGGCAGTGCGCTGTCGCTATCGATGGTTACCGATACAGCCACTTCCGAGGTGGTGATCATATCGATCGGCGTGCGGTACTTTTCGAAAATCTCAAACACCTTGCGCAGGAAACCGTAAGCCAGCAACATGCGGCTGCTCTTGATGTTTACCGCGGTGATGCCGTCTTTTGCAGCCACCGCTTTCACCCCTTTCGATGCAGCTTCGGATGTGATGGTAGTGCCCTTTGCTTCGGGCTCCATGGTGTTGAGCAATTTCACCGGCACTTTATATTGCTGCGCAGGCCAGATGGATGCTGGGTGCAAAATTTTGGCACCGAAATAAGCCAGTTCTGCTGCCTCATCAAAGCTTAGTTGCTCGATGGGAAGCGTTTTGTTGACCACCCTTGGATCGTTGTTGTGCATACCGCTGATGTCGGTCCAGATTTCGCAAACAGAAGCCTGAATGGCAGCAGCAACCAACGATGCGGTGTAATCAGATCCGCCACGTTTAAGGTTGTCCACTTCACCCCTGGCGTTGCGGCAAATATATCCTTGCGTGATGATCAGTTTTTTCTCGGGATGCTGTGCCAGCAAGCCTTTGAGGTTTTTGCTGATCTGCGGCACCGGCGGTTCGTCGTTTTCGTCAATCACCATAAAGTTCAGCGCCGGGAGCAGCAGGTGGTCAATGCCCTGCTCCTCGAGGTACACCGAAAACAATTTAGTGGAAATAAGCTCACCTTGAGCCAGGATGTCTTTGCTCAGGGCTTCGCTGTATGATATTTTCAGGATGATGTTCAGAAATTCGAAATGTTCCTGCAGGATGGCTTTGGCTTTGGCCAGCGCTTCTTCGCCTTGCACCAGCTCCTTAATAAACTCCTGGTATTTTGCTTCCAGCGTATCGATCTTCTCCTTTGCTTCTTCCCGTTTCTGCGCCGCCAGCAGGGTTGCAATTTCTACCAACGAGTTTGTGGTACCCGACACCGCACTCAACACAACAATCTTGGGATCGCTGTCTTTGGTGATCAATTGGGCCACGTCGTGCATGCGTTGCGGCTTACCTACCGAGGTGCCGCCGAACTTCATTATTTTCATAAACCGGTTCCTGTAAATGCAGGATTTTTTTTGATGAGGTGCAAAAATAGCTACACATTATTAAATAAACGGCACTAAAAAGGCGCAACCTTTAGCTTTTCTGCCAGTTCGCGTAAATCTTTTACAACCGCGGCATGCAGCGGAATTCCGGCCGCCATCCGCTTCTTTTCCATTTCACGCTCCGGGTCGCCAGGAATAAGCACGGGCTGTGCCGCATCAGCTGGTGTGGCATTGCGAAAACGCCGGATCCAATTGTCCATATGTTGTTTGAAATCTTCTGCTGGACGAAACGCATCCACCCGCATGGCGCCAAAGAAATGGCCCAATCCTTCGCCGGGCATATTCTGTGGCATGGGCACATAAGCCGGGAACGGCGGCGCCCAAGGCCCATAAGAAGCACCGCTCAAAACTGCCGAAAAAATATCTACGATCGACCCAAATGCATAGCCTTTGTGGCTGCCGTGTTCGCGGTCGCTGCCCAGGGGTAGTAATGCTCCACCGGTTTTTAGCGCGTGTGCATCAACGGTAGTTTGGCCGTCTTTGTCCTGCACCCATCCGGTTGGTGCTTCGCCGCCTTTGCGTTGCAAAATTTCGAGCTTGCCGTTGGCAGCAGTTGTAGTGGCCATATCGGCCACAAAAGGGGGCTCCTCGCCTGCCGGTATAGCTACGCAAATGGGGTTGGTACCCAACATTCGTTCAATGGAAAATGTAGGTGCCACCAGCGCACTGGCATTGGTCATCGAGATGCCGATCATGTCGTGCTCCAGCGCCATCATGGCGTGGTAGCCAGCAATGCCATAATGGTTGCTGTTTTTGACACTTACCCAACCGGTGCCGGCAATTTTTGCTTTATCAATGGCTATTTGCATGGCCTTTGGCGCCACTACCAAACCCAGGCCCCTGTCGCCATCAACCGTTGCAGTTGAAGGTGTTTCGTGAACGATGCGCACATCTGGTGTGGGATTGATGCGGCCCGCTTCGTACAGCCGAACATAGCCGGTAAGGCGAGCCACGCCATGCGAGTCGATTCCGCGGACATCAGCCGACAGCAACACTATTGTAGCCAGTGTTGCATCCGCCTCAGGGCAACCAATGGACAGGAAAACGGAGTGGGTAAAGCGATATAATTCTTCGTAGGAGATCAACGTTTCGGACATGGCGCAAAAGTATAACAGAACCAGTGACTTGTAGAATTAGAAAGGGTTGGGATGATTAAACTCAACGAGTTTAATTTTTGCATGGCAACCTGTTGAATGCTGGCCATAAAATACGCATCCCAACACCGCATCATTAAAATCCTTTCCCATCGCACAAATCACTGGTTACCCGGCGTTCCAATGCATTACTTTTCGCTGGAAATAGCTTTCGTTTGCCAGCAGGCATGGTGCTGCGGCGCGGAAACCAAATAATGCATCTTCCACCACCGGTTTTTTGCTGCGTACCGATTCGAAAAAATTGAGGTGGTGATCGAGCCGTTCGTCGTAGCCTTGTGGTGCGTTAAACTTGATGGGCTCGCCTTTAATTTTCTTTTTGTCTCCTTCGCTCCAACGTTGGTTATAAGCGGCAATGATTTGCTCCTGCGCGGCTTTGGGGTATGTGTCCAACGAATCCCAGCCACCGTAACCCGGCGCTTTGGGCAGCTTGTTTTGGTGCACCGTAATCCCGCTCCATCCAAAATCGATCGAGCCATCAGAGCCGTAAAAACGTACCCGGCTATCATCGGGGCGTTCGCCGCCCGATGCGAAGTTTACTTTGAGCAACACCTGGAACGGCGGGTGCTGCGGCGTGGCGCCGTATTCCATCACGCCGGTCATTACATCGGGCACATTGCGGCCATCTTTCCAGTACGAAATATCGCCGCTGGCAAATATGCGGTTGGGGCCATGCGAGCCCGTAATAAAATGAATGCCGGTGAGCAGATGCACAAACAAGTCGCCGGCCACGCCGGTGCCGTGTTCGCGGTAGTTGCGCCACCAGAAAAATTGTTTCGGATCGTAGGGTGCTGATGGATTGTGCCGGTTAAACCGCTTCCAATCTACTGTTTGCGGTGAGCCATCGAGGGGCATGGTGTATTGCCAGGCGCCCAGCGCATCGTGCCGGTCAAAAGAGGCTTCGATGCAGTTGAGTGTGCCGATCACGCCCTGGTTGTACAGCTCTTTTGCTTTGGCATAAACGATGGACGAAATGCGCTGGCTGCCTACCTGTAAAATGCCACCGGTTTCCTTTTGCACTTTGATCATGCTGCGGCCCTGGTCGATGTGCTGCATCATGGGCTTTTCGCAATACACGGCTTTCCCCTTGCGCAGCGCTTCGTTGGTGATCACATCGTGCCAGTTGTCGGAGGTGCACACAAACACAGCGTCGATGTCTTTTCGGTCGAGCAGTGCAGCGTAGTTTTGGGTTGTGAAGATGTCGTTACCGAAGATCTCTTTTGCTCGTTCGAGGCGGCCGGTGTAGAGGTCGCACACAGCGCCAATGGACACACCGGGCACTTTGGCTGCGGTGCGGGCATTGGCCAGTCCCATGATGCCAAAACCAATCACACCCACACGAATATTATCGTTGGCGCCGTAGTGGCGTTCGTAGGGCAAAATGCGGCTTTCGAGTTCGCTGTCGGGAATGTTGGCTAGCGAGGCAATGGGCAGCAATAGGGACGCGTTGCCCAGGTTCTTGAGAAACTTTCGGCGGGATGACATGGCAAGTTCGTTTGCCCTAATTTAAGGATATTATGGCAGTGCTGATTACGATAAAACCAAGCAGCTCGCCATTTGCTGAATAGTGTTACTGAACGTACAAGTGAGTGACACAACAGGCGCTGAACAGGCCTACTACAGCCGGTTACAAAATAAAGGGCATAAAAAAAGCCCCCGGTGCGGGGGCTTTATGGAGAAAATGAATTTCCATTAAAAAGGCAGGTCGTCTACCTGGTCGGCACCAATGCCGCTGGAAGCAGGAACTTCGTTGCGGTTGTTGTTGTAAGCAGGTGCGCCAGAATCTTGCTGACCATAAGATGAAGGTCCGCCGGCCTGGTTGTTTTCGCGGCCGCCCAGCAATTGTACATCACGAACACGCATGGAAAGCGTGGCGCCGCTGGTGCCATCGTTGCGGGTAAATGTGCGTACCTCGGGGGTGCCTTCTACAAATACCTGCTGACCTTTAGTGAGGTAGGGTGCAACGGCAGTGCGGTCGGTCCAGTAAGCGCAATCAACCCAAGTTGTTTTCTCTTGGTTGTTGCCCTGGCTGTCCCTGAATTTTTCGGAATGTGCTACTGTAAAGTTGATCACATTCTTCCCGTTAACCGTGTTTACCACACAGTCTTTTCCCAAACGTCCGATAACTTGCAATTTGATCATAGTACTCAGTATTAAGCCCACAAGATACAGTTATTAGCCGCAGCACTGCAAGTATTTTGGTTAAAAAAATTAGCATTTTTCCACATTTAATCAACTTTCAAACACAGCAATTCCGCCAGAAAAAAGCGGCAGGTGTTTGCCTGCCGCTTCAAGGTAATTTCCAAATAAAAATTTGAGCGTACTGGTACTAAGAATCTAATCCCCTGCCCGTTTTATGTTGTAGTTCGTCGATCTTTTTCGATGCTTCCGCTTTCGATATTTCCTCGTCAAATTCCTCTCCAGCCTCACTGGACAAGGTTTTCAGGTAAGAGCGCTGTGCACCGGTCATGGGTTCGTCGCCAGTTACCCAATCGGCCGGATCTTTTTCGGTATTGTCGCCCCGCAGGCCGTTTGCCGTTTCATTTGCTACCTTGTTCTCTTTTCCCTCGCGGCCATTTTCAGCATTGTTATTTCGTTCGTTTTTCATGCTAATTATTTTAGCCAGGTGAAAACAAAGAGCAGGCCAGAAACGGCGTACCGCTTTTTTTAAAACTTCACCACTTCCCAATATACTTTCTTGGGTTGCAGGTTGCGGTCGAACAGCAGTGGGTGATCTTTGCGGCCACGCACCGGGAAATTATCGAGCCAAGTAAAGCGGTCGGAAATATTCCAGAACGTAACGCTGGAAATGTTCTTGCGGTATTTGCGGAACAGCTCGAAACTCATTTTGTAAACATCAATTTGCTGTTGCTCTTTTTGCGAAGTAAACGCGGTATCGCTGTCCGAGGGCCTGCGTTCACGGGCACTGTGTTCTTTTGGATACACCGAAATATCGAGCTCCGTAATGTGCATGTGCAAACCCAGCGCAGCAAAGTCTTTCAACGTGCTTTCCAATTGTGGGCGGGTAGGCTCGTTTACCGCCCAGTGTGCCTGCAGGCCCACGCCATGGATGGGAATGCCGGCCGCCTTTAGGCTGTTGATTAGGCGGATGATTTTAGTCCGTTTTACCGGGTTGATCTCATCGTAGTCATTGTAAAAAAGCAAAGCTTTCGGGTCGGCCTCATGTGCCCACTGAAATGCTTTGGCAATATATTCCTCGCCACAGATCTGGTACCATAGCGACGGCCGCAGGTACTCATCGGGCTTGTCGGAAATAGCTTCGTTCACCACATCCCATGCGTAGATGGTGCCTTTGTAGCGATTGACCACGGTGGTAATATGGTGCTTCATTCGCTGCAGCAATACTTCTTTGCTCACCTGCCCACCCGCCGAATCTTTAAAGATCCAGGCCGGGGCTTGTGTGTGCCAAACCAAGGTGTGGCCGCGCAGCTTCATGCCGTTGCGTTGTGCAAATGCAGCAACAGAATCCGCATCACGCCAGTTGAATTCGCCTTCCCGCGGATGGATCGGTCCCATCTTCATGGCGTTCTCCGCAGTCATGCTGTTGAACTCTTTTTTAACCAGGTCGCCTTGCTCCGAGGCCAGTGCCCGTGGACTAACGGCCACGCCTATGGGAAAATAAGACTTGTAATAATCCTTCAGGCCTTTTTGCTGTGCAAATCCCGTAGCAGCTGCTGCGGCTACACATGCAGTTAAGATCAGTTTCTTCATGATGGAATGATGTGCCCGAAAGGCTATAGCGCTGGCATTGTGTCAATACAAGCGCAGCCCGCCGGGCCCTGTTTATGGTTAAAAGTTGCGCAATTATTTTTTGGTAAAATATCGTTTGGCAAATGGCAAAAAGTACTGCCAGTTGGGGCCAGTTGTGTGGCCGCCGCTGTGCTGGCGAAATGCAATGTCACCGTCTGCAATCAAGGTTTCCTGCGGCGGAAATTCGGCCGTGCCCATGTCCCTTTTACCCAACAGGCGGTACACCGGCCCTGCGTGAACGCCGGCAACAAACATCCCTTTAGCATCGATCCACTGCCCTTCGACTGTTGGCGATCCTACACTGATGAACACAGGCCGCGGTGCACAAAGTGCCAGCAGTTGGTGTGCATCCACCGGGAGGTCGTTCGGGGTGAGTGGACCTGCATATTTTATAAAATTGCCGGCAAACCAATGGTACTCGGCCGAAGATGCGAGGTTCTCAACCTGCTCGCCAAAAACACGGCGCAGGATTTTTAATCCACCCGCACCTGAAGAACCGATAAAGCCGACTTTAATACGCGGCTCGTATGCCATGGCCACAACGGCTGCTTTTCCATACCGCGACAAGCCTTCGATGGCAACATTGGTTGCATCCAGCGATTTATCCCCTTCAAAGTAATCGATGGCGCGGCTGGCACCCCAGGCCCATGCCCGCAGTGCACCCCAATCATCGGGTTTGCGCGACTGGCCTTTATTTACCAAACCAATGATGCCTTCGGTGAGGCCAGCGCCGTTATCAGCCTGGAAAGACGTAGGCACCAGTACCGCGGCTGCCCAGCCCATTTCCAGCACCTGCTCCTGCCAGCTTTTTTGTACCGGCGTACCGGCAGGCGGTGGCGGCATGCGGAAACCAGCTGGAAAAACAAACCCAAACTCCAACACCACCGGCACTGCGCCGGCAGCATTTTTAGGCTTCAGCAGCGACATCTGCATATCCACCTTGATCTGCGGGTAACTGGAGTTATCTACATGACCAACCAGTTGCTGTTCCACAGCCGCAATGCTGCCAATCATGGTATCTTTTGAAGCTGTTATTTCCCATTTTACGCCGGGTGTTTTGGCCGGTACACGGCCATATATTTCGCGGTCGAATGCCTCTACTATTTGCGGCCGGCGGCTTTTCCACCAGGTATTTGCATTGCTTACTTTTTTGCCATTCGCCAGCATTAGCGGGTCGGGTAGCGATGTGTATTGCGTGGCTTTACTTTCGTCAGCGTTGGCAGCGTTGGGCGCTTGCGGGTTGCCCGAAGGGCCGGGCCTTGTAGCCTTTATATTGAGCTGCGCTAGCATCTGTTTGTAATCTTCATCGGTCTTCCTTTGTTGTGCGGCCGCAGCTGCGGTGCGGGTTTGCCAGTCACGAACATGTTCGGCAACATCAATCATAGGTGCCACCCAAATATCTTTTTCCACCTCTTTCAAATATTGCAACAGTTGCCGGTGGGCCGGCAGCGATACATCAAGCCCGTTGCCGCCACCCACGCCATGAAACAGGATGACCAGCAATGAATTTTTCGCCATTGCTTCTTTCACCCATGCAATCATTTGCTCGCCGGTGTGGCCCGCCACCATGTAGCAATCTACATCGTATAGGTCCACGTTTTGAATGGGCCGCATTTCGTTGCGCACTGCACGGGCTGCGACAAAGTCAGGTTTCAACTCATTGATGAACGACACGTCGCCGATCTTCATATCGCCGCAGGTGTAGGCAAATGTGCGCTTTGTCTTACCGTCCAGGGCTTGTAGCAAAACGTTTGTGGCGCGGGTTTCGTCCACCATTCGTTTTACCGTGTATTTCGTCAAATCATAATCAGAAGGTACCCATTCCCTGCCGGCTCCACCGTTGCAGGGATGGTACATAGTATGGTTACCCAGTTCGTGCCCACGCCTTCCCACATCGCGCCACTGCGGCAAGCGTTTTTGCATGGACGGCGAAAAACCGGTAACATAAAAAGTTGCTTTCAATTGCAGCGAATCGAGCAGGGGCAATGCATTATCGAGGTGCTGGTCGATGGCATCATCGTAAGTGAGCACCACAGCAGCTTTTTTACCACGCCAAGGTGCATTGAATTGGGCACTGCTGTGCAATGCAGCACCAAGGAGAACAAGCAATGAAATTTTCTTCATGGTTGCGTATCGTTAGTTGCCGATAGCATCGGCTATCGTTTTTTTATAGATATGGCGCACAGCAACACAATGCACGGTGGCGAGCACAATGCATGCTGTATTGTTTGCAAGAAAAATTTATTCAAACGTGTTTAATGAGTAGCAGGCGCATTACCAGCACCTTCCTTATCGGTGCGAAACGGCGCTGCCGGCAGGCCTTCCTTGTTGTATAGGTTAGCCAGGTGCGGATTGTCGGCCCAGGCATAACGCACATACTGCGGCTGCGGCACTTTGCTGTTCCACAACACTACGCTGTTGCCTTCGATGCGGGCATCTGCCCACACAAATTTCTTGTCCCTTCCGGCAATGGCAAATCCTCCCGGTGCACCGCCATCTTTTGTAACCAACCCGCTACCGGTATGGTCGAAACGAATCACCAATGAATCGCCGCGGTTATCGGCCGCGGCAAAACGCGGTCCCGAATATACCAATGATTCGCCGTACACAAGGTTGCGTGCAACCAATGCGGCCCTGTTGCCGATGGTTCCTTTGCCTCCGGGATGTATATCGTTCCATGCACCAAGGTCGATGGTAACCACCAGGCCTGTGTTGGGCAGTTTTGCAGTGGCTTCCTGCGCTTCCCGCATTTGTGCCCAACCGCTTTCTGCGGGCAGGTAATCGTATTCCATAAAATTGGGCAGTTGCACCAGCACAAACGGCAGATCGGCACGGCGCCATTTGCTGCGCCAGTCGGCCACAAAAGCAGGCATCAACTGCGCATACTCGGCAGGGTTACCCGCATTGCTTTCGCCCTGATACCAGAGCACACCTTTGATGGCATATGGTGTAAGCGGCGCTACCATTGCATTGTACAAGGCAGTGGGCGAATTTTGTATGGAAATGCCAGGCACCGAACGGAATTGCGTAAACACCTCTCCTACTTTATACTGCCAGTAGCCGGTCAAATCCAATTCCTGTCCACCAACCGAAAGGGAATAAGGTTTGTCGGGAACAAAGCCACCTTTGCCACTCGAGTTGGTGATGCGCACCGTAATTACATTTTTACCTGGCTTCAATAGATCGGCCGGAACGGTGTAACGGCGCTGCGGATATTGGTACCCGGTTTGCCCCACCAATTTTCCGTTGATGTATGCTGCATCGGCATCAACAATGCGGCCGAGGTACAACATACCTGCAGTGCCGGTCATTGATTGCGGCACTTCTATTTCTTTGCGGTACCACACCACGCCATCCAGGTTGCGCAGGCCTGCATCTTCCCAAAACCCGGGCAGATGAATGCGCTGCCAGCCCTTCGGCTGATACGCTGGTTCAAACCATTTTGGCGATGCGAGCATGCCTTTGTCCTGCCGGCCACGTTGTTGCAGTGGAGCATTGGCGACATCGGCCTGGCGGTTGCGGCCGTTTACATATGCTGTGTCTTTGTTTTGCTGCACCAAAGCGGCCCATTTAGGCAACGCCTTCAGGCCTTCCTCGCTGGTCCATGCCTCCACCGGCGTACCGCCCACCGAGGCGTTGATGATGCCGATAGGTACTTTGTGTTGCTCCCATATGTTTTTAGCAAAAAAATACGCGACGACTGAAAACTGGCCGATGTTTTCGCGGCCTGCCCATTTCCAATTACCGGCCGGAAGGTCGTCTTCCGGGCCGGTTAGCACAGAGCGGTTGGGCACCCAAAATTGCCGGATCTGCGGATTGTTGGCGCCGGCATATTCAGCTGGATATTCGCCTTTGTGCAGCTCCATTTGGTGCACCATGTTCGACTGGCCCGCACACAGCCAAACATCGCCGATGAGGATATCTTTTAGGGTGATGCGGTTAGTGCCGGAAATCGTCATGTTGTGCGGACCGCCGGCTTTCTGCGGCGGCAGCACCACCTGCCATTTTTTGTCGTGGCCTGTAACGGCGCGGTATGTTTTGTTGCCAAATTTTACCTGCACCTTTTCGCCCGGCGATGCCCAGCCCCATATCTTCAGGGGCTGCGACCGCTGCAGCACCATGCTGTCGCGTACCAGGCGTGGTAATTTTACCTGCGCAACAGATGTAAGGGCACACAATAACAAGCCGGATAAAGCAACCGCTTTGATGCGCATTACCGTTTATTTTTTACCTGTAAGGATTGATTGTTTCGATGGTGCCGTCTTCGTTGTGCACCAGCTCTGTTACTTTCACCGAACGCAGGTGTGTAACGCCTTTCGACAAACTTGAATCGTGGTAAAACAGGTACCATTTGCCTTCATATTCCGCAATGGAATGATGGCTGGTCCAGCCTACAACGGGGTTTAGCACATTGCCTTTATGCGTGAACGGACCGTATGGATTATCGCCAACTGCGTAAGCAATAAAATGCGTATCGCCAGTGGAATAAGTAAAGTAATATTTACCGTTGTACTTGTGCACCCACGATGCTTCAAAAAAGCGGCGATCCGCATCGCCTTGCAGCAGCGGGTTGCCTGCTTCATCTACGATCAATACGTCTTTTGGTGCTTCGGCAAATTGCAGCAGATCATCTGTCAGCCGTGCCACTTTTCCGCACAATGCAGGTTCATTGTCGGCAGGCAAAAATGCAAATGGACTTTCCGCTTGTTCGGCATTGAAGCTACCCTTTCGCCAGCGTTGCAACTGGCCGCCCCAAATACCGCCAAAGTACATGTAGTAGCTGCCGTCATCATCTTTAAATACAGCCGGATCAATAGAAAAACTTTTTTCAATAGGGTTTGCCTGCGGCGTAAATGGACCTGTTGGCGAAGGGCTGGTAGCTACACCAATCCGGAAAATGCCGTCGTAATCTTTTGCCGGGAAAAACAGGTAATAGGTGCCGTCTTTCTCATGTGCATCCGGCGCCCACATCTGGCGTTCAGCCCAGGGCACATCCGACACATGCAACGCCACACCATGGTCGGTGGCTTCGCCATCGGGCCGGTCCATCGAAAGCACATGGTAATCTTCCATGGCAAAATGGCTGCCCAGATCATCGAACGCTTCACCGGCATCAATGTCGTGTGAAGGATAAATGTAAATTTTCCCATCGAACACATGCGCCGACGGATCGGCAGTGTAAATATGTTGTACCAGCGGCTGCGAAATAGCCTTTTTATTCAGTTCTTCAAAGTCGATATGGTCAATGCTATCTTCTGGCATAAAAGATTTTTTTAAGAATGAAAAAATGAAGATTAAGCAGCGCGGCGTTCTGCCAGGTCGCGTTCAATCTGCAGTTCTTTTTGCTTGTTTATTTCATAAAAGGCCAGGAGGCCCACCGCTACAAAAAACGGAATGGATGGAAACACGGAGATCAGCATTTTGGTGCCATGTATCGCGGAGTCAGATTGTCCCACGGTGGAGTCGGCAACATAGTTGTAAGCACCCAAGATCCACGACACCAGCGAGCTACCGATGCTCAGGCCAGCCTTTAATCCCACCATCATGGCCGAGAAAATAATGGCCGTTGCACGGCGGTTGTTTTTCCATTCGCTAAAGTCGGCAACGTCGGCAATCATCGTCCACAAAATAGGGGTACTGATGCCGTAGAAAAACCCGTGCAGCACCTGCGTTCCAAAAATGAGTCCGATGGATTTTGGCGGAAAGAAATAAAAGAACACGAGGAATAAAGTTGAGATAAACAGCGACGCCATGAAGGTGTTGCGCTTTCCGTATTTGTTGGCAAACCATTGCGAGATCATGATGCCCACAAGACCTACCAATATACCGCCACCGTTAAACACACCCAATCCCAACGAAGTATCATTTTCAAACTCGGGCAGGAAAGCTTTGAACGGTTGTAAAAATGCACCGAGTTCGGCTTTGTCTACATAGTTTTCAAAATAGTACACATAAGACCCACCCTTCATTGCCAGCGTGATGAACACCAGTGTAGTTACCACCAACATGATCACCCAAGGCTTGTTGCGAAACAGGTCGGACAAGTCTTCCTTCAAACTTGATTTCTGCTCCGGCTTTGGAACGATCCGCTCCCTTGTTGTCAGGAAGCAGATGATCAACATGATGGTGCCGATGATGGACAACACCGTCATTACTTTAGAGATACCAATCGCTTTTGCTTCAATGCTGGTACCGCCGCCTGCTTTGATGATGAAGTTGTACATGAACACCTGCACAAAAAACTGTGCAAACATCACGGCAACAAAACGGTAAGCACCAATGCTGTTGCGTTCTTTCATATCGCCGGTGATCACACCGCTCAATGCAGAATAAGGCAGGTTGTTTGCGGCATACAACAGGAGCAGCAATGCATACGTAACAATGGCATACATCACTTTGCCGGCGTATGAGAAATCAGGCGTACGAAATGCCAGCAGCGATACTATGCCGAGTGGCACAGCAGTCCACAAAATCCACGGCCTGAACTTACCCCACCGCGACCTGGTCCTATCGGCAATAGCACCCATGATCGGGTTGAATGCAAAAGCCGCTACCAAGCCTACTACCAGCGTCAATAGCGATGCATTTTCGGGCTTTAAACCATAGATGTTGAGGTAGTAATAAGCGATCCAGGTAACCAGTGTTTGAAACACCAGGTTGGCCGCCAGATCACCGAGGCTATAACCTACTTTCTCAAGGACGGATAGTTTTTGTGAACTACTGTTCATCACTGTTTTGTTTTGTTAGTATTGGTTAAATTAAAATGCTTTCTGACCGGCAGCGGTTGCACCGGTTTTGGTAGCAATAACACTGTAAAATGCGGGCTTGGGTTTGAAGTTGCGATCGAACAGCAGCGGGTAGTTGGTACGTCCGCGGATGGGCCAGTCGTTCAGCCAAGATTGGCCGTCGTTTACACCCCAGAAAGTTACGCGTTCAATCTTATCCTGGTATTTCAGGAACAGGCGGAACAGGTCTTCATATCCCTTGGTCAAATTTGCCTGCATTGAATCGGGTAATCCAGCTGCATACGGATTCATACGTTCGCTGTTGGCCGCAGTGCGGTTTACATCGGCAATGTTGCCATCCCAAGGGTTAGGCAGCACACCCAGATCCAGTTCGGTAAACGCCACCTGGATGCCCAGTGCCGAAAATTCCTGTATGCTTTCTTCAATGTTTTTCAACGGCACATCGTAAGCACGCCAGTGGCCCTGGATGCCAACGCCATCGATGCGTACGCCTGCTGCCTGGATCTTTTTGATCAGGCGAATGGCACCTGCACGTTTCTTCGGTTCTTCGATGTTATAGTCGTTGTAATAGAGCTTTGAATTGGGCGAAGCTTTTTGTGCGAGGCGGAATGCTTCTACCACAAAATCTTCACCGAGTGTGTTGAGGAAAACCGATTTACGCATGGTGCCGTCTTCTTCCAGCGCTTCGTTTACCACATCCCACGAATATACTTTACCATCGTAGCGGCCGGCAATGGTGTTGATATGTTCGGTCATAAACATCCGAACCGAATCGGCGCTTTTCATGCGGCGCATAAATGGCGGCAACTGGCTGTGCCAGATCAGTGTATGCGCATTGATCTGGATGTTATTTTTTTTACCGTATTCAACCAGTTTATCGGCCAGGTCAAAATTGTAGCGGCCCCATTCGGGATGCATCACTTCGGCCTTCATGATGTTCTCAGGTGTGATGGCATTGAACTGCTGCGGCACCAATGCGGCTGCACCTGCATCTTTACCTTCGATCTGGTCGGCATTGAGCGCCGTTCCAATGACAAATTCTTTTTTAAATACTTCTTTCAGCGATGGTGTTCCGGCAGTAGTGGTTGCCTGTTTTGAACTGCTGCAACCCGTCGCTAAAATGCCGGCGCAGGCTACAGACAAAAGCATGTATGACTTCTTCATACTATATGGTTATTTATTGTGTACAATCGTTTCCTGAGGTCCCAGATAAGAAGGTTTCAATCCGCCAAAGTCAATCACCAACTTTTGCAATACTACACCCGGCGCAATAGCAGCATAACTAACAGTATGCTTACCCGCGTTTTCAACCTTAAATGTAGCACGTTTGACGATAACATTGTCGCTTACCCACTTGTTCCAGATACCACTGATGCTGTTTTTATCTTCTTTGTTCAACGAAATGACTTGTGGCGTTGCACCATCCACCGATACGGCAAATTCTAATCCTTCTTCCTTGTTGTGGAAATTGAGCGTTGGCGAAAAATAAAGATGTACGGTTACTTCGCCCGAACTGCTGCTGTAAAAATCGTAGGATACCGTAGCGTTGTTAGCGCCATGCTGACCCCATTTGGTTACCGGGAATGTAGTGACGCCCGAACCCGTGCGGCCAATATCAGGAACTACGCCCCACTGCATGCCGTTGGCCCCAACAGCTTTCGTCCAATTGGCGGCCTCTATTGACACCACGCCATTTTGTTCGTAAAACACGGGGCCTTTTACACCAGCAGGCACCAGGTTTTTCGCAGATGTTGTAATGGCATCTGCAGCAACAACAGGAGTGGCGGCGGTGCCGTTGGTTACATATTTTACTTCGGGCATTTTGTTTACTTCGGGCTGTTGCCAGTACGTGTAGCCAATATGTGTTTGGCTCATCATGCCATTCCATTTGCCACCCGAAATGCCTTTATGATAATGCAGCGTGATCAACGAGTCGTTGATGTAATATTCTTTTGCCTTGTCGGCAAATGCGTTGGCTGCCGACTTATTTTGCTCGGCATAAAAACGATTGAGTGCCACGGCATGATACATCTGGTGCAGGTTGGCCATTGCTTTAATGGGGTGCTGCACCAATTGGAAATATGCATCGCGGTAGGCTGCTGGCAATGCCTGCTCCACCGCTTCGCTTTGTTGCAACAGCGTTGTCCATTCGGCCACTACCCTTTCCCACTCGCCATAGTTTTGCAGGCTGTAAGTAGCCGCATCCAGCAACTCAGGTTTGCGGCGGGCACTGATCTGTGCATACTGCCGCAACAGTTTACCAATGGCTGCTGACTGTGTATTGCCAAAATTTTGCGCAGCCCACGATGTATAGTAACTCAATAAATTTTCCTGGTTCCATTTTTCCGGGTTCCATGCATAATCGAGGAAAAACGAAGTGGGCAATTCCATTGGCTTGATGTCGCCCACATTCACGATCCAGATCTGGCGGGCACCGTATTCCCATGCCAGGTGCATTTGCTCCCACACGCGGGAAAGATTGTTTGTGTTGAGCCATTTGTAGTTGCGCGGACCGCCCACATAATCGAAGTGGTAGTAAATACCATAGCCGCCGCTGCGTTTCTTTTCATCAAGCTTTGGCAGCTTGCGCAGGTTGCCCCAGTTATCATCAGCCAACAACAAGGTCACATCATCCGGTACCCGCATGCCCTTGTCATAATAGTCTTGCACTTCTTTATACAACGCCCATAGTTGTGGCGTTTGCGAGGCAGGCTTGCCCGTTACATCAGCAATGATCTTGCGCTGGTCGGCTACAATCCGCTCCAGCAGTGCTGTTGCGGTCTCGCGGCTCATGGGCTCATCGCCGTCGCCACGCATGCCCACGCTGACAATTTTTTCGTTGGTGGCACGCTCCATGCCGCCGCGCCAAAACTCCTGCAGCTTTACCGCGTTGCTATCGTAGTTCCATTTGCCTTGTCCAAAGCGGCGCCACTCATCGTGTGCCCGCATCAGCGGCTCGTGGTGCGATGTACCAATCACCACGCCGTATGCATCGGCCACTTCAATGTTCTTTGGATCATCGTCGTAAAATGCGCTGCCCCACATAGCGGGCCACAGGTAGTTGCCTTTGAGCCGCAACACCAATTCAAAAACCTTTTCGTAAAATTTATGGTTGAAGCCACCAAATTGTTCTTTGCTCCAGGAAGAAAGCGCAGGCGCTTCATCGTTGATAAAAATACCACGGTACTTTACTTTTGGCGCATCGGTAAACGGGCCCCCTTTTACAAAAATTTCAGTACGATTTTTTGCAGGTACATCGGCCCAGTAATACCAGGGCGAAACACCCATTTGCTTCGATAATTCAAACAAGCCATACGCGGCACCACGGCGGTCGGCACCGGCTATTACCAGTGCACTTTCCACACCGGAAAAAGGTTGTTGCACCATTTGTATGTGGTAGCCTTCCCATTTACCTTTTAGCGCTGCCAGGTTGATCTTTTTTTGCTGTACCAGTTGCTGCAGCAAAAGGGATTTATCCAGCGCACCTACCAGTATGATGTTCTTTGCACCTGCGCTTGTTTTGTTGACCAATGCAGGTTGTACGCCACTAACTGCGGCAATGTCTTTTTGCAAAAGTTGCGCAGCCTTTTGCACCAATTCGTGGTCTTGTGCATCCACCAAAATAGTGGCACTGCGCCCCGATGCAACCACCGGAAACACATCTTTGCCCGCTTTATCCGCCAAAAATTCCTGTGCCCCAACAGAGGCGGCACCCACCATAAATATGAACAGCAATACGGTTGTCTTCATGCCTGTTGATTTTTGCAGGAGTTTTGGCTGTATTGACGAAAATTTTGCACTAACGATTAAAACCCGATGGAGTTGCCACCGTCTACAGGCAGCACCACACCTGTGATGTAGCCTGCTGCATCAGATGCCAGGAACAGCGCCGCTTCGCCAATGTCGGACGGTTTGCCCATCACACCCATCGGTGTGCGGCCCATCACTTTTGCTTTGCGTTCAGGATCATTGTTCAGGGCTTTTGCCGACATATCTGTAGCAATAAAACCAGGTGCAATGCAATTGACGCGAATGCCTTTCGGCGAAAGTTCAACCGCCATAGCGCGGGTCATGCCTTCAATAGCCGATTTTGATGCGGTGTATGCAATTACTTTTGGAATGCCGTATTGCGAAGCCATCGAAGATATATTGATGATGGAACCACCGCCTTGCTGCAGCATGAGTTTCACCACTTCGCGGGACAGTGTAAAAACAGCCGACACATTCGTGGTCAATATTGTTTGAAAATCTGTATCGGTTACATCCAGAAATTCTTTTTTCATATTGATGCCGGCATTGTTCACCAAGGCATCAATGGGTCCAAATTGTTCTCCCAAGCTTTTCACTAGCTCCGGGATTGCGGTGAGGTCGCTTAAATCGGCGGAAATCGTTTGGCACAGTTCGCCCATGCCTTCTTTCGCTGCAGCCAGCTTTTGCGCATCGCGACCAACAATAATAGTTTGCCAACCTGCTGCTACAAATTTTTGCGCTATGGCCAACCCTATGCCCGATCCACCACCGGTTACAACAACCGTTTTCGTTGTACTTGTTTTCATAAAACAGAATAGTGTACAGCCGTTTGCTGCACTGAATTATTAATATCTTATTTGTTTGAACCACGGAGCCAGTTGGAGCAGGTAGTAACACGGTTTATATCTTGCGTTACTCTTGTTGGTTAAGGCTCCGTGGTTTTTATAAAAGATCTACTGATAAGTATTGTGTTGCATTTAAATAACTAACGCTTACCCATTGCCCGGTGCGTACGGAAACTTCAGGCTTTTGTAATACTCCAATGTTTTTGCTGGTTGCTCGTACTGTGCAGGAATAGGCATTCCGGAGAATGTCTGGAAATACAGCAGGCAGGCATCGCGCCACCATACTGCTTCCTCTTCCTGCACAGCCAGCAACATCCGCACATGTTCAAATCGTTCGGGGTCTATTTGGTTTTTCATTGTCGTCCATGTCTTTTGCATGTCCCGCACTTCGGCCACACCTTTGTTGTAACGGTAGCACAATTCATCCCACAGCGTACGGCCGGTATTCAATTGTTCTTTCCAACCTACGTGGTGAAACCAAAGCAGCAGGTCGTTGGGAACGGTAGCGCGGTTGCCCCACAGTTGCTGCAGCTCCGGCGCATATTGCTCCAGTGCATTGCTGCCGCTTTTGGTGCGATCAAAACCAATTCCCTGTTTATCGGCTTTATGAAAATAAACCGGGTTCCAATCGGCGCGGGGTGCTTTATCCCACCACGGCGCAGGACCATAATGGTGCCCATAACCCATTATGTGTGCCAGCCCCAACGGCGTCATATAATCCACCATCGTTTGGTGCGACGACATGAGCATGTTGTTGATGGGCCGCACCACGGCAGCGTTGTTCGAAAAAGTTTGACGCGTCCACTCATCGGCAATGGTGGCAGCAGTAAGCTGGTGATCCCATGCCAGGCGGCCAAACAGGTACCAGTTGGATTGACCAAACAAGTGGCCGGTCCAGTTGCGATCGTTACCAATGTTGGTTACACCTGCAATACCCGAAACACGATGATTGTCCAGTGTGCCGTCGATCACTTTGGCAACGGTAGAACCTTTTCCTTTTGCATACGTATCAGCATCGAGTATTTCTTTATACAATGGGCCTTGGTAAACCAAATGCGTTGCCTGACCCAGGTACTCCTGTGTCATCTGGAACTCCATCATCATCGGTGTTTTGGGCATCGCACCAAACAGCGGATGAAAAGGTTCGCGGGGTTGGAAATCGAGTGCTCCATTTTTTACCTGGACCAACACATTGTCGCGGAAGGAACCATCTAATGGCTTGAATTCTGAATACGCTTGTTTGATGCGGTCTTCAGGCGTTTCGTTGCTGTACACAAATGCACGCCACATCACAATACCGCCATGCGGTGCAACGGCGTCGGCCAGTAGGTTGGCACCATCGGCATGGTTGCGGCCGTAGTTCTGCGGGCCGGGTTGGCCTTCGGAGTTGGCTTTTACCAGGTAGCCGCCAAAATCGGGAATGTAGCTGTAAACTTCTTTTGTTTTGTCTTTCCACCATTGCTGCACTTGCGGATCCAGCGGGTCTGCGGTCTTCAAACCACCAATTTCCACCGGCGCACTGAAGCGTGCCGTCAAGTAAACTCGGATGCCATAGGGCCGAAAAACATCGGCCAGCGCTGCTACTTTTTTCAGGTAAGCAGGCGTCAGCACCAATGCGTTCGCATTTACGTTGGTTAATACAGTGCCATTGATACCAATGGAGGCATTTGCCCGTGCATAATCCTTATAGCGCGGATCAATATATCCGGGCAGGCGGTGCCAATCCCACAGGGAAAAACCAGCGTAGCCGCGTTCAACAGTACGATCCAAGTTATCCCAATGGTTTAAAATACGGCGCTGCAGCTTTGGTGCTGAAACAATGGAAAGGTTGTTGATGTTGGCACCTGTTTGCAACAGGCGCAGGTAATGAAACACGCCATATAAAACACCGGCATCTTCATTGGCAGTAATTACAGTTACTTTTTTACCACCGCTGGTTGTTGTTTGAATGACAAAACCTTCGGCACCTAAATTTTGCAAACCTTTCAGCTTCATGGATGCAATTGCCGGGAGTGACTTTGGCGTTCCCACCACTAGCGAATTTGCGGCCATGCCTGCCTGTGAGGCCATCTTTTTTTGCAACAGCCCGTTCAGGCCGTTGGTCAGCTCCTCTTTTGCAGCGGCCAGCACCGGTGATGCAGTTGGGAAATAGACACCGGAAACAGCGCTGCGGTACTGCTGCAAGAGCGTTGCGTTTGCCACTTTATCGTACCGAAGCCATAATCGATAACCGTCCTCGCTGTGGGCCGCCAGGGCAACCAGACAAAAAACTAAGCTGAATAATTTTTTCATTCCTGCAGGAAATTTCGTTTTGAAATAACGGGCTGCTAACTATTACACCCGCTGTATTGCACTTAAACTGTTTACAATTTTTTTTGTGGCTCTTCACCTTTCTTCCGCAACGACGAGCCACGCACCACCAGTGCCGAATGCAACAAAATGGTATTGGTAGCAGCAATACTGCCATCACCGGAAAGATGCTGGATCAGGTTGCGTGCCGCAACGGTGCCCATTTCATAACCCGGATAATCGATGGTGGTGAGGTTGGGTTCTACCACCGTGCTAACAGGATCGTTGTTAAAACCAACTACCGCGATATCTTCAGGTATCCGCACACCTGCAGCCTTCAATGCTACCACGCAGGCAGCCGCACAGTTATCGTTGGTAAAAAAAATACCGTCGGGCAGCGGGTCCATTTGCAATATGGCTGCTGCTGCATTGCGGCCGTCTTCCTGCCGTAGGTTGCCAATCAATACATCGTCCTGGCTAAAAGGCAGACCCGCTTCGGCCAATGCCTGCTTATAACCTTCCAGCCGCTCCACGTACACATTTTGTTTGAGTGGCGCCGTTACATGCACAATGTGCCGGCAACCCTGCTCCAGCATGTGGCGGGTAGCATCGTAGGCTGCTTTCCGGTTGTCGATCTGCACTCGGGTACAACCCTGGTGCTCCATCACGCGGTCGAAAAATATGAGTGGAATTTTCTTTTGTAAAAACGCATCAAAATGCGACAGGTCTTCGGTGTCGAATGCGAGTGATGCCATTAAGCCATCAACCCTACTTTCAAGCAAAGCAGTGGCGTTTGCTTTTTCTTTCTGTGCCTGCTCCGACGACTGGCATATAATAAGGCGGTAACCATAACTGGCTGCAGTGTCTTCCATTCCGGCAATCACGGTGCTGATAAAGTTGCTATCGAGCCGTTGCACGATCACACCCAATGTGTGCGACTGCCGGCTGCGCAGGTTGCGTGCAAAACGATTGGTGCGGTAACCAATTTGTTCGGCCAGATCAAAAATGCGCTTCTTTGTTTTTTTACTGATGGCCGGATGATCCTGCAGTCCGCGGCTGACTGTTGCAGGGGAAATTTTAAGCAGTTCCGCCAGATCATAAATAGTAACCTCTTTTTCCATGTTGATGGCTTGGTGGCAGCCAAAGAATTCAGCGGAGCTGCTGAGTTATATGGCTTTTTGTTGCAATCGGTTGCACTTGTAAATACTGGATAAATATAGACTGAAACGGTGTAAAAAAAAATTTTTTATGCAATCGGTTGCATAATTGAAAAACTGTCCGATATTAGCCGAGGCGGAGGATACTCCATCCCCGTTATTAACGATTGAATATGTCTGTGAAATGCATACTTCCCATTTGCGGCACATGCCTTTTCGCTTTCCTTACCGAACGGAAAAAAAGCATGCTGACCCCGCACCAAAAAATCCCGCTGCCACTTTACTAACAACAATCGCCTTTATAATAATGATACCGGGCTTGCTCTTCTAAACCTGTCCCTCATTTTTTCCTGACCTACCGAATACGTATAACCGAAAAAATTAAATGCCGGTTATTGAACGATGCTCTCTTCACTGTTTTTAAAAAAACGCTTATGAAAAGTATGGCTAAAAAAAGCCTGCAACAGCTATTGATTGCGCTTTGCTTTGTGTTCTGTGCGGGTTTGCAATCCGCGGCACAAAACAGAGTTGTTTCGGGAAAAGTAACCGAACAAGGCGACACTACCGGTTTGGCCGGTGTTTCAGTTACAGCTAAAGGTACTACCACGGGTACGCAAACCGCTGCCGATGGTAGTTTCTCGCTTTCCGTACCCGGTAATGCACAAACCCTTGTGTTTTCCGCAGTGGGCTACGGCACTACCGAGGCCACTATTACGGCCGGACAAATGCTTGTTTCACTGCAGGCAGTTGCGGTGAACATGAACGAAGTGGTAGTGGTAGGTTATGGCACTCAACGCAAAGAGGCGGTTACCGGTTCGGTAGCTACCATCAGCGGCAACGCGGTGCGTGATGTGCCTTCTCCCAACATTACCCAGGCCCTGCAAGGCCGCATGGCTGGTGTCGACATTTCGCAAACCTCCACCCGGCCCGGTGCTACCATGCAGATCCGCATCCGCGGTACCCGCTCCCTCACTGGCAGCAACGATCCGTTGATTGTACTGGATGGTATTCCGTTCATGGGTTCGCTGGCCGACATCAACCCCAACGACATCCGCAGCGTGGATGTGTTGAAAGATGCATCTGCAACAGCGATTTACGGTTCGCGTGGCGCCAACGGCGTTATTTTGGTTACTACCGATAAAGGTGCAAGAGGCCGCAAACCCCGCATTGCTTACAACGCATACCATGGTGTGCAAACTGTTTTTGCACAGTACCCCATGATGGACGGGCCTAAATTTACGGCCCTGCGCAAAGCAGCCGGCCAATATGTAAACGGACAGGATGAAGCCGACAACATCAACACCGACTGGCAGGACCTGTTTTACCGCAATGGTTTTGTAACCGATCACAACATCAGCCTTTCCGGCGCTACGGATGGTGGCAACTACAATTTTGGTGGCGGCTATTATCAAAACCAGGGCGTTATCCCAACGCAGCAATACAAGCGTTATTCGCTGCGCGGATCGCTGGACCAGCAAGTAGGTAAAGCATTTCGTTTTGGCTTTACTACCAACAACAACTACAACCAAAGCGAAGGCAACCAGGTGGGCCTGTACAACACACTGAGCATGACGCCGATCTCCAGCCCATACAACGAGGATGGCAGCCTGCGTCGCGGCATTCGTATGATTGCCGACAACCAGTATGTGTACACCAAAGACGTATTGGAAAACCTGCGCGACAACAGCCAGTGGCTGAACGAAACCCGCGGTTTTGCATCGTACAACTCTATTTATGGCGAGGTGCAGATTCCTTATGTAAAAGGCTTGAAATACCGCGCCAACGTGGGTTTGAACTACACACAATCAAACAATGGTTCGTACACCGGCGCTGGCGTAGGCGATGCCCTCAACCCCAATACACCTTCTGGTGCATCGGTTGATAACCGCTATACTTACCACTGGACTGTTGAAAACCTGCTGACCTACGACCGTGTATTTGCAGGCAAACATTCGGTAAATGCCGTTGCATTGTACTCTGCAGAGCAGCAAAAATTCACCCGGTCGAACATGGCCGCCCGTGACATTCCTGCTGATGCCTTCCAATTCTACAACCTGGGCCAGGCTGCCGGCCAGATCACCATTGATCCAGCGCTGCAACAATACCAGTTGTGGGGTTTGATGTCGATGATGGGTCGTGTGATGTATGCTTATGACAACCGTTACATGATCTCTGCAACCGTTCGTTCAGATGGTTCTTCAAGGTTGGCACCGGGCAACAAATGGCACACTTATCCAGCCCTTTCAGTTGGTTGGAACATTGCCAAAGAACGCTTTATGGAAAACATTACCGCCATCAACAGCCTGAAGCTGCGTGCCGGCTACGGACAAACCTCTAACCAGGCGGTTCCTGTTTATTCCACACTGGGTTTATTGTCTACCCGCCCCTACAACTTTGGACCGACCACTTACAGCACCGGGTATTTTGTATCGCAAATTCCTAACCCAGGTTTGGGATGGGAATACTCGCAGACCTACAACTTTGGTGTTGACTTTTCCCTGCTGAAAAATCGCCTCTCCGGTTCGTTGGAATATTACATCACCAACACCGAAGGCGTACTGCAAAGTGTTAGCCTCCCTTCAACATCGGGTGTAGGAAGCATTGTGCAAAACGTGGGTGAGATCCAAAACAAAGGCGTTGAATTTAGCCTCAATGGCAACGTATTGAATGATGTAAACGGCTGGACCTGGGATGTAGGTTTCAACGTTTACGCCAACCGCAACAAACTGAAAGCCCTTGCATCTGGTGCTACCCGTGACGAAGCCAACTGGTGGTTTGTTGGTAAAAACATCAACGCCATCTACGACTACAAACGCGTAGGCCTGTGGCAGGATAAAGACGAACACCGCGCTATCCTGGAGCCAGGCGGCAACGTGGGCATGATCAAAGTAGAATACACCGGCGAGTACAATCCTGACGGCACACCAAAAAGAGCGATCAGTCCTGCCGACCGCCAGGTGATGAACGTAGATCCTGATTTCCAGGGCGGCTTTAACACCCGCGTTGCTTACAAAGGTTTTGACCTGGGCGTTGTTGGCGTGTTCAGAAGCGGTGGCGTACTGGTAAGCACCATTCACGGACCGAACGGCTACCTGAACCTGCTGAGTGGCCGCAGAAATAACATCGATGTGGACTACTGGACTCCAGAGAACACCGATGCCAAATATCCCAAGCCCGGTGGCATCATCAGCGGCGACAACCCCAAATATGCCAGCACACTGGCTTACTTCGATGGCTCGTTTGCAAAGATCCGCACCATCACACTGGGATACGATTTCAACCGCAGCATCATCCAGAACGACAATATCCGTTTGCGGATGTATTTCACGGCACAAAACCCGTTTGTTTTCTTCTCACCATTCCACAAAGAATCTGGCCTGGATCCTGAAACAAACTCAATGGGTAACGAAAACACGGCAACCAGTGGCTTTGCCATCCCTAACCGTGTATTGACTGTTGGTTTCAACACGCCATCTACCCGCAACTATATTCTTGGTCTTAACCTGTCATTCTAAAAGAACTGAACATGAAACATATTCCAATAAAATCACTATTTGCAGCGGCGCTGTTTATGGCACTTGCACCCGGGTGTAACAAGATCCTGGAAGAAGAGCCCCGCAGCATTTATACACCTGATTTTTTCAAAACCGAAAAAGGCGTATTAGGCGGCATCACTTCGCAATATGCACACCTGCGTTTTATTTACGGGCAGCCTTATTATTACAATTCGCTGGAAACCGGCACCGACGAGTATACCTGGGGCCAACAGGCCGATGGTAACTTTAAGGATGCCGACTTGAGTGGCGTAGGCAACCTGAACGCTGCCAGCAGCCGTTCCGATGCTTTGTGGGGTACCGCTTTTTCCAACATCAATACTGCCAGTGGCATTATTGAAAATGCGGAAGCGGTAAAAACCATTCCTGCATCGCTGATCGCAGAAGCACGTTTCTTCCGCGCATTCGACTACTTTTTGTTAGTGCAAACTTTTGGTGGCGTGCCCCTCGACCTGGGCTCCGGCGAACTGAAGTTCAACACTTCGCCTTCGCGGAAATCGGTGCGCAACACGGTGCCTGAAGTGTACACCAAAGCCATTTTCCCTGACCTGATCACAGCAGTGAATGACCTGCCTGCCGTGCCGCGTGTAACCGGTGGTGTTACTAAAACTGCAGCCCGCCTTTACCTGGCAAAAGCATACCTGACGTACGGTTGGTGGCTGCAAAACCCGAACAACATCCCCACCTACCCTGCTGCGCAACGCGTAGACCCAGCCGGTCAGACTGCAGCCTGGTATTTCCAAAAGGCGTACGATGTAGCTACACAGGCTATTGACGAACCCGGTCCTTTTGGTTTGGAAAACACCTTCTACGACCTGCACGTTGGTGGCAACGACCGCAATAAGGAAATGCTGCTCTACGCCGACCACACACAGGAAAGCGAGTTTTACAACGGCGCCTGCCTGGCTTGCTTTGATAGCGAATCTGGCAACGGACGGAACGGAGCAGCCTGGATGGTAAACTGGAACTATACAGTTATCCGCAGTGCTCCAAATCCCGATGGTACCGGAGCAGCTGTAAGTTCGGTGCAACGTGAAGCTTCACAGGCACTGGGTCGCCCCTACACCCGTATGGCGCCCACTATTGGTGCAATTACCAACACTTTTGCCGACAAAACCCTGGACTCCCGTTACGATGGTACCTTTACCACTGTGTACCGCGGCAACTGGCCTAAAGGCGGCACTACCAACCCAGTGCTGTACAATGCCAACGATCTGCCGGTAAGGCCCGGTGATCCTATCCTGACTTTCTTGCAAGATGAGTCGCAAACGGCTAATATTGTTTATCCTTCCGGTGCAAGTTTCCCTAACAAAACTTCCAACAACGTAGGCGCTGGTGTATTGCCAGGCCGGGCCGATTTTGTGATCAATCCACGTGGCATCAGCCGGATCGTTTTCCCCGCATTGTGGAAGATTGGCGTATACCGCACCGACAATGCAGGTGGGTTGGGACAACCAAATGCTACCAGCACCCGTCCGTTCAAGATCGCCAAGTTTTCGGAGCTGTACTTTATAGCTGCTGAAGCAGCCGTAAAAGGTGCTACTACCGTTTCTGGCAAATCGGCCCGCGAACTGATCAACGTAATCCGTGCACGTGCCGGTAAGTGGAAGTTCTCAAACAAAGACAACGCTGCTTTTGTTGCCGACAACAGCGCAGCGCTGGTTGCCGCTACGCCAGCCAACATCGACATCAACTACATCCTGGCCGAACGTTCCCGTGAATATTTCGGTGAAGGCCATCGTTGGTTCGACCTGGTGCGTACGCAAAAATGGAACGAGCTGGCAGGCACCTACGAAATTGGTGATCCTACCTATGGTGCACACACGCCTAAAGTGTTTACCCGCACCATTCAGCCCTTCCACTACCTACGCCCAATTCCGCAAGGACAGATCGACGGTATGGACTATTCACCGGAAGAAAAAGCAGCATATCAAAACCCAGGCTATTAATAGCAGGATGATAGTGCAGTTTTAATAACCCAATTGCCAACAGGAGAAAGTTTTATCTTTCTCCTGTTGCATTTTAAAAAGATTGTACACAGTTATGCGGCGGAAAAAATTTCGGATTGCGTGGCCAGGGCTATTTATTTACATGTGCCTTTTCATAGCATTTTGCACACTGCAAAACAGTGCTGCGCAAAAAGCACAGGTAAACGGACCGCGGCAAATCATCTCCATTAATGAAGGCTGGCAGTTTATGCGCTATGCATCCAACCCAGATTCATTGCTGTATGATGTACGCCCCGAAATCACCGACCGCAATGATAGCAAAGTAGCTGATTCGAAACCGACTGAAGCAGTTAAAACAGCAGCTTCAGACCGCGTATTAAAACCCTGGATATTACCCACTGCAAATGACTTTATAAAAGATCCTACGCAACATTACCGGCGCCCTGCCGGCAACCCGGGCAGCGAATTTCCCCTTGTTCAAAAAACCTTCAATGATGGTGCATGGGAAACAGTAAACCTGCCACACGACTGGGCCATTAAAGGCCCGTTTTATACCGGCAACAACCCCGAGGTAGGCGGCGGCATGGGCCGGCTGCCCAGCCATGGTGTGGCCTGGTACCGAAAAAAACTGGACATCCCTGCTGCGGATAAGGGCAAAACAATTTACCTCGATATTGATGGCGCCATGTCGTACGCAATGGTATGGCTCAATGGCCAATTGGTTGGCGGCTGGCCTTATGGCTACAACTCGTTCCGGCTGGATCTTACTCCTTACCTGCAATTTGGCGGCAGCAACCAATTAGCCATCCGCATCGACATTCCCAATCATTCGGCACGCTGGTACCCGGGCGGCGGGCTGTACCGCAAAGTGTGGCTCACTAAGGTGGCCCCGGTGCATGTGGCACAATGGGGCACATTTGTTACCACCAACAATGTTTCGGCTGCAGCTGCATCGATCGATGTGCAAGTGCAATTAGAAAATAAATCAGGCAAAGCGCAATCAGTTGTTGTAACCACCGCAGTGTACCTGCTCGATAGCAATGGTGTACCTGCTCACCAAGCAGCTTTCGTTTTACCGAGAAAAACGGTACAGGTTGCTGCAGGTAAAAAAGTGAAAACGAATTTTTCCGCCACGCTTCAAAATCCAAAGTTGTGGGGACCACTTCCTGTACAACAACCGCACCTATACATGGCCGTTACCTCGCTTTTTGTTGACGGCAAAATTGTGGACCGTTACCACACACGTTTCGGCATTCGTTCCTTGCAGTTCGACGCAGACAAAGGCTTATTGGTAAATGGAGAACCGGTGCGGATGCAAGGCGTGAACCAGCACCACGACCTCGGCGCACTGGGTGCCGCCTTTAATGTGCGGGCTGCAGAGCGGCAATTGGAGCTGCTGCGCGAACTGGGTTGCAATGCCATTCGCATGGCGCATAATCCGCCTGCGCCGGAGTTGCTCGAACTCACCGACCGCATGGGCTTTTTGGTAATCAATGAAATTTTTGACAACTGGGAACGCAAAAAAACGCCGCACGATTTTCACCTCATTTTTAGCGACTGGCACGAGCCGGATACCCGCTCCTTTATCCGCCGCGACCGCAACCATCCGTCGGTTATTGCCTGGAGTTTTGGCAACGAAGTTGGTGAACAATATACCGACACCGCTGGTGCCCGATTAGCACAAAAACTATACAGCATTGTAAAAGAAGAAGACCCGACGCGGCCGGCGACGGCTTCGATGAATTTTGCAAAACCGGACATGCCTTTTCCGGCAGCAATGGACATCATTAGCCTGAACTACCAGGGCGAGGGCATCCGCGATGCACCGGCTTATGCACACCTCACTGGAATCCGAACCACGCCTTTGTATCCAGCATTCAAAGCAAAGTTTCCGGGCAAACTAATTGTGAGCAGCGAAACAGCATCGGCACTCAGCACAAGGGGCACTTATGTGTTCCCGGTGTACAACGGCATCAGCGCACCGGTAAGCGACAGCACCGGCGGCAATGCTGCGTTGCAGGTTGTAAGTGCATACGAATTGTACACGGCTGCATTCGGTTCGTCGGCCGATAAAGTTTTTGCTTCGCAGGACCGTCACCCCTACGTGGCTGGCGAATTTGTTTGGACCGGTTGGGACTACCTCGGCGAACCAACACCCTATTATACAGCACGCAGTTCTTATTCGGGCATTATTGATTTGGCCGGTTTTAAAAAAGACCGCTTCTACCTGTACCAGTCGCGGTGGCGGCCCGAGCTGCCAATGGCGCATATTTTACCGCATTGGAACTGGCCCGGTCGTGTAGGGCATGTAACGCCGGTGCATGTTTTTACATCAGGCGATGAAGCAGAATTGTTTATCAACGGCCGTTCGTTTGGTAAAAAAAAGAAAGCGCAATACGAGTACCGGCTGCGTTGGGAAAGCGTGCGATACCAACCCGGAACAGTGCATGTGGTGGCGTATAAAGGCGGAAAAATTTGGGCTACGGATTCGGTAACAACAACCGGGCCTGCAGCGCAATTGCAACTCACTGCAGATAGAACAATCATCGATACGGATGGGAAAGATCTTTCTTTTATCACGGTAAAAATTACTGATAGCGAAGGCCTGGTTGTTCCTGATGCGATACACCCTATTTCGTTTAGCATCGAAGGTCCCGGCGAAATTGTAGCTACTGATAATGGAGACCCTGCCGATCTTGTTGCGTTTACTTCCACTACCCGCAAAGCGTTTAGCGGATTGGCGTTGGTCATAGTTAAAGCAAAGAAGGGCGAGAAAGGGACGTTAAAAATAACAGCACAATCACCTGGTCTGGCCGCTGCACAGATTGTGGTACAAACAAAATAAATGGCGAATGATTTTAGAGGAAAATGGTTGCGGAATGACCGTTGTCAATGCTTTTATAAATGCGCCGCCGTACCATTGTTGCTGCTTGGCGCGGCCTTTATTAAAGAAATAAAAAAAGCAGATACTGAGCCAGGTAGTAGTGCTTTTGAACATGCAGCCGGCGAATAATTTTATTTACAAAAACTGACAAACTAATAAAAAATTGCAGGCCTCGGGCCTGTTCCAAAACGATTGTTGTATGAATGCATTTCAGAAATTAGCTGTACCCACAAGTCTTTTTATTTCCATGCTTTTTTCCTGTTCCAAAAGCGACAGCAACGGCACCGGCGCCCCGGTTGATCCACCAGCGCCGCCACCTGCCACGCTGCCCGATAGTGCGGTGGCGCTGAAGGCTGTAGCCGATATACCGGTTGGCGTAGCCGTGCCCTACCAACATTTCATTTCCAGCCCGGCATATGCTGCTATTGTTCGCCGCGATTTTGATGGCATTACGCTGGAAAACGAAATGAAACATTACTCCATTGTTCGCAATGACGGCAGTACCGATTTTTCACAAGCCGATGCTATGGTAGCAGCTGCGCAGGCAGCCAACCTGGAGGTGTTTGGACATACTCTGGTGTGGCACCGCGGCCAGAACAGCGCATACCTCCAATCCCTCGCAGGCATTGTGGAGGCAAGCGGACCTGACCTGCATAAAAACGGCAGCTTTGAATACGGCACTGCTACATCATTTGACGGATGGTCTGTGTTTAATGCAGCCAACAATGCGGAAGTATTAGTAACCACCGCTGCGGGTGAAATATATGAAGGCACCCGTGCCATGAAAGTAATTAACCCGGTGGCCAACGCAGGCAACCAGTGGCGGGTACAAGTGGCAGGCGAACTATTCAACACCACCATTGGCACACAATACCAGGTTTCGTTTTGGGTAAAAGCAGCCGCTGCCGGCGGTTCGTTGCGCCTATCAACCGGCACGCCAACCGGACAGGGCAGCGCCCAATACCAAGCCGATCAAACCATTGGGACAACATGGACCGAAGTAAAGTGGGCCTTTGCTGCTAATTCAACGCAAACCCGCATCCTTTTTGACATGGGCCAGGTGGCCACCACTTATTTTATTGATAAAGTATCGGTGCGTGAATTGTCGCAAACCGGCAACACACAAGCGGCGGCAAAACTGCACGAAGCGCTCAACAAACATATAACGGCCATGGTTAGCCGATACCGCGGTAAAGTAAAAGCATGGGATGTAGTGAATGAATTGTTTACCGAATCCGGCGCTATCCGAAACACCACTAATACCACCGACCGCGCATCGGATGTATTCGTTTGGAGCCAGTACCTGGGTCGCGATGTGGCGGTAAAAGCTTTCAATTATGCAAAGGCTGCCGACCCTACCGCACTCTTATTCATCAACGACTACAACCTTGAATTGAATGGTCCCAAACTTGACTCCTTAATTGCATTTGCAAAAGAACTACAAGGCACAGGCGTGAAGATCGACGGCATCGGTACGCAGATGCATGTGAACATCAATTCGAACAGAACTAACATCGACAACATGATGCAAAAGCTGGCGGCTACAGGTTTGAAGGTGCGCATTTCGGAACTGGACATTCGCATGAATCCAACCAACCGCACAGGCTATACACTCACTGCTACAGAAGCCGCGGCACAAGCCGGCCTGTACAAATACATCATCAACTCGTACCTGAAAAATGTGCCCAAGGCACAACAGCACGGCATTACTGTGTGGGGCCTTACCGACAACACCAGTTGGATGTACAGCAACGGCCTGGATTACCCGTTGTTGTACAATGGAAACCTTAGTAAAAAAGCGGCATACACTTCAGCGCTGCTGGCATTTTGGGAAAATAAGTAGCGGACATTTTTGCAAAATGTAGTTATGCTGTCCATCGCTGCAGGTTGTTATTTTACAGGATAGCCGAATAGAATAAAACGCAACCTTTGCGCACTACAACATCAAATCACATCATTAAATAAAGCGTATGTTTTTGGAACAAACCATGCGGTGGTACGGCCCTAACGATATTGTACCACTGGCGCACATCAGGCAGTCAGGATGTACCGGGGTGGTTACTGCATTGCACCATATACCGGTAGGCGAAGTGTGGACGATCGAAGAGATCAATAAAAGAAAGGCCGACGTGGAAGCAGCGGGCATGACCTGGACGGTAATTGAAAGCCTGCCGGTGCATGAAGACATTAAAAAGCAAAGCGGCAACTACCTGCAATACATCGAAAACTATAAGGAGAGCATCCGCAATGTGGCAGCCTGCGGACTGAAAGTGATCACCTACAACTTTATGCCCATCCTCGACTGGATGCGCACCAACGTTTCGTACACGTTGCCCGATGGCGCTAAAGCCTTGCGTTTTGAAAAGCTGGCGTTCATTGCTTTTGACTTGTTTGTATTGCAACGCCCCGGTGCGGAAAAGGATTATACGGAAGCTGAACTGGAAGGTGCTAAAGCAAAATATGCAGCCATGTCGGACGTCGAAAAAGAGGAATTGTTTTTTGTAACCCTGTTGGGGCTGCCGGGCAATGCGGACCAGCGTTTTACGCCGGAATTGGTGCTGGCAGGACTGGAAACTTACAAAGACATTGATGCCAAAAAACTAAAAGAGCACCTGTTTTCCTTTTTGCAACAAGTGGTGCCGGTCGCAGAAGAAGTGGGCGTAAAAATGGCGATTCACCCCGATGATCCCCCCTATCCTATTTTGGGCCTGCCCCGCGTGGTGAGCACCGAACAGGATGCAGCCGAGTTGATTGCGGCAGCGCCATCGCCTGCCAATGGCCTTTGCTTTTGCACCGGCTCGTATGGCGTACGGCCCGACAATGACCTGACCGGGATGATTCAGCGCCTGGGCGATCATATTCATTTTATTCATTTGCGCAGCACCAAACGCGACAACGAAGGCAACTTTTTTGAAGCAGCGCACCTCGACGGTGATGTGGACATGTATGCCGTGGTAAAAGAGCTGCTCCAGCTGTTGCAGCGCCGCGGCGTATCGCTGCCCATGCGCCCCGACCATGGCCACCAGATGCTCGACGACCTGTCGAAGACTACTTATCCGGGTTATTCGGCCATTGGCCGGTTGAAGGGTTTGGCGGAACTGCGCGGGCTGGAATTGGGTATTGCCAGGAGTTTGGGGATGGTAAAGGCGTAGAATATCTTCTTTAAAGATTCATTCGAATCCCGCTACACAAGTGCGTAGCGGGATTTGTTTTTTGTTGTCGTCATTGCGAGGCGCAGAACGGAATGAAATATAGCTTGGGTTTGGTGCGCCGAAGCAATCTCCTGCGGCGTAACCGATTGCTTTAATAGACGAAGTTTCTTAAATACCATGGAGATTGCTTCGGCGCCTCGGAGCGAAAAAAAGCCAACTGCTGCTGCGCCTCGCAATGACAACCATACCCACGCAATGACGGAAGCTTGGAATGACGGCGATCCGCTGGTCAGCGGGGTGGCTGAAACGTCGCCACGCAGGTTTAACAATCAGGCGACAATTGGCCCAATCTGCTGTTGTACCTTTGCCGCTTATATTATGAGCAAGCAAGGTAAAGTACTGGTGGCCATGAGCGGCGGCATCGACAGCACGGTAACGGCGCTGATGCTGCACCAGCAGGGTTACGAAGTGATCGGCATCACCATGAAAACATGGGATTATTCGGCCAGCGGCGGTTCGAAAAAAGAAACAGGCTGCTGCAACCTCGATTCGTTCAACGATGCGCGGCAAGCGGCCGTGGAGCATGGTTTCCCGCATTATATCCTCGACATCCGCGATGAGTTTGGCTCTTTCGTGGTGGACAATTTTGTTGATGAATACCTGGCCGGCCGCACCCCCAACCCCTGCGTGCTGTGCAATACCCACATTAAATGGCGGGCACTGCTGAAACGTGCCGATGCGCTGGGCTGCGATTTTATTGCCACCGGCCACTATGGCCAGGTGCACCAGCACAGCAACGGCCGCTATTTTATCCGCAAAGGCGTGGACGAAACGAAGGACCAGAGCTATGTGCTGTGGGGCCTGGAACAAGACCTGCTGCGCCGTACGCTGCTGCCTCTGGGCACCTATCGCAAAACAGAGATCAGGCAGATGGCCCACGATTTTGGCTACCCCGAGCTGGCGAAAAAACACGAGAGCTACGAAATTTGTTTTGTACCCGATAACGACTACCGCGGCTTTCTAAAACGCAAGGTTGAAGGCCTGGAAGACCGTGTTGCCGGCGGTTATTTTGTAGACAAAACCGGGAAGATTTTAGGGCAGCATAAAGGCTATCCTTTTTATACCATCGGGCAGCGCAAAGGGCTGGACATTGCCCTTGGCAAACCGGCCTATGTGACAGCGATCGACCCCGACACGAACACCGTGGTGCTGGGCGATGAAGCCGACCTGGAACGCCCTGAAATGTTTGTTTCAAAAATCAATTGGCTCAAATATTCCGGCATTGAAGGCGAAACGGAAGCGCTGACCAAGATCCGGTACAAAGACCGAGGCAGCCTGGCAACTCTCACGCCATTAGACGACCAGGCCGTATCGGTGCGGTTTTTTGAAGCAGCCAAAGGCATTGCTCCCGGGCAAAGCGCCGTGTTTTACGAAGGCGACGACGTGATTGGTGGCGGCATTATTCAACGCGGCTAAAAGTTTACACACAATTATAAACGGCGGCAAATCGGAGTGATCCATTTTGCCGCCGTTCTTTTTTACCGGCCACAATCCTTCTCCAACTTCCAAAACTCCTGCTCCGCCGAACTTTCAAACAGCACTTAAATATTTGTCTTTATTTTTATGCCGTAAAGCTTTTACGCTATACCCGGTATTAAATAAATACAATCCATGTCCCGAAAAACGTTGTTACTGCTTACGCTATTTTCTGGCTTTCTGCTTACATTTTGTACCCGCACCACGGAAACCATGGACAACCCTGAGTTTTCCGAAGAAAAACTGGCAGAACTCATGCCTCTTGCCCAAGGCAAATACATTACTTATCGCCTTGATTCTATTGTTCCCATTCGCCAGGGCCGTGCACTGGAAACCCGCCGTTACCAGATCAAAGATGTGGTGGACACGATCATCACCGACGTACTGGGCCGCCCGTCTTACCGCGTATTTCGCTACCGCAATGATTCGCTGGCAAGGGGTTCATGGCAGCCGATGGCCACATATTTCATTACCCCAATGGGCAAAAAAATTGAGGTTGTGGAAAATAACCTGCGCACCGTAAAGCTGCAGCTACCGCTGCGCCCCGATGCCACCTGGAAAGGCAACAGCTACCTGCCGGATGGCGCCTATGGCGCGTTTAATGATGCGCGGCTGAACGAAGTTTGGAACTGGGATTTTGTGCACAACGGCTGGAGCCAGGAGCGCATTGGCCGCAACAATTTTGATTCGGTTTGGACTGTGCAGCACCTCAACGAAATTGCCGACACGGTTTCCATTCCTGCCGGCAGCACATCGCCGCATCATGGCTTTTACATTATTGGCTACAGCGAAGAAAAGTTTGTTCCCCGGGTGGGCCTGGTGGCCCGCCAATTGCTGGCCATTGAAAACGAACCCAATAAACTGGACGCCGATAACTACGATCCTTACCGAATTGGATTCGGCATCCGGATGTGGATGATTGATCACAACTAAGGTTTTTGCATGAAAAAATGGGTGCTCTGCAGCCTGTGCTTGTTGGCAATGACAGCCGCCGATGCGCAGCAATACATTGTGTACTTCAACCGGAAGGCTCCTACAACTTACTCGTTGTCGCAACCCGAAGCATACTTGTCGGCACGCAGTGTGGAACGCAGGCAGCGGCATAGCATTCCTACCGATAGCACCGACCTACCAGTGCCCGCAACTTTTATTGAAGCCCTGCAACAAGTGCCCGGTGTGCAGGTGCGCAATATTTCGCGTTGGCTCAATGCAGCATCCATTCAGGTAAACGACGCAAATGCGCTGGCGCAAATTGGGAATTTGCCGTTTGTGCAACGCCAGCAAAAGGTTTCATCAGTCCTTTGGCCCGGTACCGGCATTTTTAAAAAACAATTAGGAGCGGAAGGCACACAAGCCATTGTAGGAACCGAAGAAGACGTATATCATTACGGTGGTGCACAAACGCAAATCAACATGCACCACGGGCAGTTTCTGCACAATATTGGTTTGCGTGGCGAAGGCATCCATCTGGGCATGCTCGATGCTGGCTATTTCCGTTACAATACCTTACCAGCTTTTGACAGTGTACGGCTCAACAACCGCATAATTGAAACATGGGATTTTGTAGCCCGTGAAGCCAGCGTTGCTGAGGATCATTCACATGGCATGCAATGTTTTTCCATCATTGCCGCCAATATTCCCGGCCAGATGGTGGGCTCCGCACCGCAGGCTTTTTTCTATTTGTACCGCAGCGAAAATGCCGCCACTGAAACGCTTGTTGAAGAATTCAATTGGGTGTGTGCCGCCGAACGGCTGGACAGTGTGGGTGGCGACGTCATTTCTTCGTCGCTGGGTTATAACCAGTTCGACAATGCCGCCGACAACCACACCTACCGCGACCTTGATGGTAATACAACCATTGCAGCCCGCGGTGCTGATATGGCTGCAAAAAAGGGTTTGCTGGTAGTAAATGCTGCCGGCAACTCCGGCGCCGATGCATGGAAATATTTAACCACACCCGCCGATGGCGACAGTGTGTTGGCCGTGGGTTCGGTTGACCGCAACAGCGTACCCAGCCCCTCGTCCAGCTATGGCCCATCTGCCAGCGGCCGCGTAAAACCCGATGTTGCGTCGATGGGTGTAAACGCCACCATACAGGCTACCAACGGCCGCATTGGTACCGGCTCCGGCACTTCGTTCGCCGCACCCAACATCGCCGGGCTTGCGGCATGTCTGTGGCAGGGCTTTCCGGAGCACAGCAACATGGAAATAATTGATGCCATAAGGCAATCGGGCACTAAAGTGGATGCACCCGACGACCGCGTGGGCTATGGCATTCCGGATATGCGCAAGGCAACCGCTCATTTATTGAAAAAATATGCGCAGGCAACTGTGCAGGTGCAAGGCTGCGGTGCTACGCTGGCTTGGCAAAGCAAAGACATGAGCGCCATGCGCTACCAGGTAGAACGCAAAGCAGGCAACGAAGGAACGTTTACCAAAGTTGGAGAATTGAACGGGACAGGTGCACAATTTGGCAACCGCCAATACACGTTTTCCGATAACCTGGAAGGCATGGCCTCGGGGCCGATAAGCTACCGCATCATGCAGGTGCTGGATACCGCCGCAGCAGCGCCTCTTGCCGTGTATATCGATACGGTTACCACATCGCTGTTTCCATCCTGTGCACTCACCAGTAAGTTTACCATTTTACCAAACCCGGTAACGGCACAGGCCTTTGTGCAACTGCATTTCGAAGCGCCCATCGGCCAATTGCGCCTGGTGATTGTGAACAACATTGGGCAACGGGTGCACCAGCAACAAACGAGCAAAGCTGCAGGCACGCAAAATATTCCGCTGCAAACGGCCAACCTCGCTGCAGGCATTTATTACCTGCAGGTATTTAACCAGCAGGAGTTTTTAACCACGATGGAGTTTATCAAACACTGATAGCAGACTTAATTACCGCCGAAACAAAGCGGCAAAAAGTGTATCGGCTTTTTCCAAATAGCCTGTAAAGTATTGCTGCTCCAGCAACTGCAGGCCGTACTCTTTCTGCAGCAGCGCTACCATCTCTTCATTTTCCTGCTGAAACACCGAACAGGTGATGTATAAAAAATAGCCGCCTTCCCGAACGTTGCGGCTGGCCCTGCCTGCTATTTTTTGCTGCAGTTGCACGTAATGCTGCAGCTTTTGTTCGGTAAAAAAACGCAGCCACTCCGTTGTTCTGGCCCATGTGCCCGATCCGCTGCAAGGAGCATCGCAAATTACCAGGTCGTACTGCGGTTTGTGGTGAAAATGCGGATCAGAAACATCACCCACAAACCATTGGTATTTGGCGATCCCGGCACGTTCAAAACGTTTGCGCAGGTTGGCCAGGATGGCTTCGCGGATATCCGAAACCATGATCCTCGCACCGGGAAAAAGATCGTGCAGCAAAATGGATTTGCCGCCGCTTGCCGCGCAACAATCCCACGCGGAAAAGTTTTTCGGAAGCTCATTGCGCACTGGCTCCAATAACGATAACACCTGTTGCGAACTTTTGTCCTGCACCACCAGGTCGCGGTCCATCATCAGCAGGTCATCGAGCGGCAAACCGGGCGGAACAGCAATAGTGTTGTTACCGCACAATTTATAATCGATACCGGCTTCATCGAGTTGCTGTTTTACTTTGCCTTCCTTGCCCGGCCGAGGTCTTAAATAAGTATCAGGCTGTATAAGAAAGGAGCGTGCAAAATCGGGCAATTGTATTTCGGCCGACAACCAAGATGCGAACGGAAAAATTGATGCCGCATCAAAAGCAATTTCGTTTTGCAGCAATTCCATTTTTTCTGCTAGTGGCTGTTGAACAGCATCGTTCCATTCGCTCTTTATTTGCTGCAAAACAGGCTGGCTCCCATTGGCACATAAAAACAGGGCTGCCAACAATTGCGTTTGCATTGCATTTGACTGCAATGATCGCCCCACGCGGTAATAGCTGTACACCAACTGCCCTATTTGCTTTCGATCACGGGATCCGTATTTTTTATGCGCTGCAAAATATTTTTTGAGAAAATTGGCCAGCGGCTCCTTTCCCTCGTACAACCCAATAATGGTTTCAGCCGCCTCCAGGTAAGCTTTCACAAACATATGCCCACAAAAAAAGCGATTGCCGGTAACAATCGCTTTTTTATTTTGAAATCGTAGCTTAAAACTTCAGGCTAACACCAATTTGCAGCGGCGAAATACCATAACCCAGTTCGGCGTAGCCGCTCAACTGTGAGGTCAGTTGGTATCTGGCACCGGCATGCAATGCCATATCAATGCTGCCATCGCTGGTTTTATATTCGCCTTCGCCTTTCCACTTCAATTTGTAGCCGCGGTAGAAAAGCGACGCACCGCCGTATACATCCAGCTTGTCATCGTTAACTTTCAATAGTTCGTTGAAGTGATAAGAGCCACGGGCACCAAATACATAATTGGTGTATTTGTAGTTGCTCAGGAACTTTGTTTTTACATAAGCCGCCGTAGCACCAACGCTGATTTTGTCGGTAATGCCATGCTCAAATGATGCTGTGATGGGCAACCCGCCGCTGCCGACAAAGCCAAAGGTGCCGAGGCCAATGCCCACGTTTACAAAATTCTTTCCTTTCACTTCTTGTGCACCTGCAGTACCCGCAGTAAACAGAGCAGCGGCCAACAATGTGCGCATCAGTAACTTCGATCTTTTCATGTTTTGGTTGTTTGTGTATTGTTTAGAAAATAGATTTTGTGTAGTGTGCATGAAGGTGCTGAATGGATGTGCAGCCATTCGAAAAACGCAATTAATGCGCATCACCTTATTGCATAAAACGCCCTGCTGTAGCTAACTCCGCAGTGTGACCAAGTAGAATAAAAGGAATAGCAAAGGGTGGTGTTTGTACTTCATGGAAGGGTTCAATGGTTTTGGTTGTATGGTGTCCATGCAGGCGGTAGCAAGCCATGCATTTTATCTGCAGCAAATATCTGCGCTGCCGTTAAAAAGGACGGTTCAAACTTTAAGAGTGGCGCATTTGTAAATCTGTACGGTTGTTTAAGATTATTAACCGGGTGAATCAGTTGTTCTTTACATAGCAACACAATGCGCTGCTTTGAATCATTGATGTCTATCAATGTTAGTTGTCACAGAGTAGTCGATGGTAGTGTCTTGTATATTAGGGCGTGTCATCCCGTACTTGTTTCGGCATCTTCTGCTATCAGCGTTCATTTAAACACAAGGAGATGCCGAAACAAGTTCGGCATGACAAACCCAAACTAAAAAAAAGCGGTAATCATTTGGCGATACGATTTGCCTTTACCAGTATCGAACCCTTTTGTCTTCTTACCTAGAAACAACAAAGCCCATTCCTACGAATGGGCTTTGTAAATACTATCGTAATTGAAGCTTTAAATAATTTAACTGATTACTTTATCCAAAATTAAAGAATACCGGAATCTTACCGCCGTCCACAGATACTTCGGCAGACACCGGTTTGTCATCCCTGTTGTATTGATAGGTGACATTGATCATTTCTTCATCCACACCCGCAGGATCCGACAAATCACGCAGTGATAATTGCGTTACGTTATTGGGCGATGCAAAATAGATTTGGTCGGTTACAAAGGCTTCCACACCAAGATCCAGCGCGGCAGACTTAGAATCAAATTGCAAACCTATTGCCGCCATCTTAACCTGCGCACCGGTTTGTGGGTTGGCGGTGTACGTATCGATGTTTACCGGGTTACCCGATGCATCGTACACAAATTCCAACTTGCCCACTTCTAAAAAAATACCCGATGCTTTTTCTTTATACAAAAAGCGCTGTGTAGCCAGCCGCCCATTGTTCATTACAAACACGGTACTATCTACCAGTATACTGCCGTTGAGTTCATACTCGCTTACCCTCGATGTGTAGCGCTTTGCATTCACATCGTAGTGCACGGTGTAGGTAGTATTTTCCGGGAAACCAGCCGCATCCAAATCGGTAACGGTGTATTGTGTAATGATGCCTGTGGTGTTGCGGATCACACGCAGTTCAAGGCCAGTGGTGAATAACGCAAAGTCATCGCCGGTGGTGCGGTGCCCGGTCCAGCGCCCAGCATTGTCGTAAAAAAACTCGGTGTACACAGAATCTGTCGGGCTGTATTGATAAACAATTTTCGAAAGCCGGTTTCCTTTGTTAGGCTGTATGGGCACCGAATTGTCGGGCAATTCTTCGGAAGGTTCTTTCTGGCAACTGGTAAAAGCCACGGTCAGGAGCAATAGGTATAGCAGCGATTTTTTCATAAACAGCTCTATGCGGTTTCGGGGGTAAAAGAAGGTGGTGTAGCGCCTACAAATTAAAAAAAATGGGCTACTGTTGCCTATTTATTTATTGGCAGGCAAACAAAAAGGCGGACCGCACTATGCGACCCGCCCCGAGTTTATCTTTCATTGCATTGATTACAATTGCAGCAAAGCCTTCACAGGATCTTTACCAAAGAGTAACAACTCTGGTTTTTCCAGCAGTTCTTTTACCCGTACCAAAAAGCCCACCGACTCGCGGCCGTCAATGATGCGGTGGTCGTAGCTCAGTGCCAGGTACATCATGGGACGCACTTCAATTTTTCCATCCACTACCATGGCGCGGTCCTGGATTTTGTGCATGCCCAAAATGGCCGACTGCGGAATGTTGATGATGGGTGTACTCATAAGCGAACCAAACACACCGCCATTGGTGATGGTAAAAGTGCCTCCCTGCATTTCCTCCATCGACAATTTATTGTCGCGGGCCTTGGTGGCCAGTTCCACTACTTTCTTTTCAATTTCAAACATGCTCAGGCTCTCGGCATTGCGGATCACCGGAACCACTAAACCCTTGGGCGCAGAAACGGCAATCGATACATCACAATAATCGTGGTAGATGATCGAGTCGCCATCGATGTAAGCGTTTACTGCAGGCCACTCCTGCAGCGCAAAACAAACGGCTTTGGTAAAGAACGACATAAAGCCAAGGTTCACGCCATGAGCTTCTTTGAACTTGTCTTTGTTGGCCGAACGGATGGCCATGATGGCACCCATATCCACCTCGTTGAACGTGGTGAGCATGGCGGTTGTGTTCTTTGCTTCAACCAGCCGGCGCGAAACGGTTTTGCGCAGGTTGCTCATTTTTTCGCGGCGCTCTCCGCGGCCAAAGGCTTCCACGCCTGGTTTGCGGCCAGGGTTGGCCAGTGCACCCAGCACGTCGTCTTTCAATATTTTACCATTAAAACCCGAAGGCTGAATGGATTTGGGATCTACTTTTTTATCGGCAATTATGGCCGATGCCACCGGCGTGGCTTTGATATCGTTGGGCACCGAAGTAACGGGGGCCTGTGCCGCTGCGGGCTGCGCTGCAGGTGCCGCTTCCTTAGTTGGCGCCTCCGCTGCGGGTGCAGCTTCGGGTTGTGCGGCGCCTTCAGGCTTGGGTGCCGTTTCGTCGATTTGCGCCACCAGGTCGCCAATGTTGAGGGTGTCGCCCTCTTTACCTACAGTTTTTAAAACACCGGCTTGTTCGGCGTTCAATTCAAAGGTTGCTTTTTCGCTTTCCAGTTCTGCTATCACCTCATCCCGCTCTACATAAGCGCCGTCACCTTTCAGCCATTTTACGAGGGTAACTTCATTGATGGATTCCCCCACTGTAGGTACTTTGATATCAATCATGTGTTGTTAAACTTTTTGCTTGAAACTAATCGTTGGTGGTAGCTGCAAGCTATGTTCAAAAATCCAAACTATTATTATGTGGTTTGAACCACAAAGGCACTAAGGAACAAAAGAAACACAAAGATTTATTGCACCCTTTTTACCGCTGTAGCCCCATTGCGAATATTAAATGGAAAAAGCGGTGTCCACAATTTCGGCCTGCTCCTGTGCATGCACTTTCGAGTACCCGGTTGCAGTAGCAGCACTTGGCTGACGGCTGATGATACCAAAGTTCACCACCTTCAAATTCATTTGCAGGAACGATGCGGCGCCCATGTTCAGCGGCTCTTCCTGTACCCAGAACCAGGTAGCGTTGACGTACTTGTTGTACAGCGCTTCCAGTTGTGCCACCGGCAGCGGGAACAATTGTTCCATGCGTACAATGGCCACATCCTGCCGCGACTCTTTTGCCTGCTTTTCTGCCAGGTCGTAGTACACTTTGCCGGAGCAAAACAACACCTTGGTTACGGCATTGGCATCTTGTACAAATGCATCGTCCACCACTTCTTTAAAGCCACCGTTGGTAAACTCGCTGATGTGCGAATAGCTGGCCTGCAGGCGCAGGTTGGCTTTTGGCGAAAAATTGATCAGCGGCTTGCGGAACGGCCAGTTAAGCTGGCGGCGCAGTGCGTGGAAAAAGTTGGCAGCCGTAGTAATGTTGGTGATCACCATATTGTCCTCGGCGCAAAGCTGGAGGAAACGTTCGAGGCGGGCACTGGAGTGCTCGGGGCCTTGTCCTTCGTAGCCGTGCGGCAACAACATCACCACACCGTTCATGCGCTGCCATTTGGTTTCGGCAGAGGAAATAAACTGGTCGATGATGATTTGTGCACCGTTGGCAAAATCGCCAAACTGTGCTTCCCACAATACCAATGCGTTGGGGTTTGCCATGGCATAGCCATATTCAAAACCAAGCACCGCGTATTCGCTCAGCAGCGAGTTGTAAATTTTAAAACAGGTTTTGTCGTTTGGCCCAAACTGGTTGATCCGGTTGTATTCTTTGTTGGTGGCCTCATCGCGAATAATAGCGTGGCGGTGTGAAAAAGTGCCGCGTTTTACATCCTGCCCGCTCATGCGCACTTCTTTGCCTTCGGCAATCAGGGATGCATAAGCCAACAGTTCGCCGGTAGCCCAGTCCACTTTTTGTTCGGCGTCAAACAATTTTACTTTATCCTGCAACAGCTTTTCCACTTTGCGCAGCGGCTTGAAATCTTCAGGCCATTGCATCAAGCCGGTAAACAACCGGCGGAATTCATCGTCGCTGATGGCTGTATTGGGCGATGCTTCAAAATCGGCTGGCGTGGATTTGCGCAGGCTTTGCCACCAAAGCTCGGGCTGCTGAAATTTGTACGGCAGCGGGTTTTGCTTTATTTCATCCAGACGGTCCTGTAGGTCGCCCCAGAATTTCTTCTCCATTTCCTTTGCCAGCTCCTGTGCTTCGGTTTTACCATTTTGCAACAAGAACTGCACATAAGTTTCACGTGGGTTGGCGTGTTTGTCGATCAACGCATACAACGCCGGTTGTGTAAACTTCGGATCGTCGCCTTCGTTGTGGCCATGGCGGCGATAGCACACCATATCAATAAATATATCGGCGTTAAACTCCTGGCGGTAGCGGGTGGCAATTTCCACGCAACGTACTACAGCTTCGGGATCATCGCCGTTTACATGCAACACTGGCGCCTGCACAATGCCGGCAACGGAGGTGCTGTAATCAGATGAACGGGCATCATCAAAATCGGTGGTAAAACCAATCTGGTTGTTGATCACAAAATGTATGGTACCGCCGGTATCGTAACCATTGAGGTCGCTCATTTGCACCACCTCGTACACAATACCCTGGCCTGCTACCGACGCATCGCCGTGAATTAAAATCGGCAATACGGCATCAAACTCGGAACCGTACATTACATCGGCCTTGGCGCGGCTAAAGCCCAGCACCACGGGGTCCACCGCTTCGAGGTGCGAAGGGTTCGGTGCCAGTTTCAGGTTCACGGTTTTACCGCTGATGGTTTCCACTTCGGAGGAAAAACCAAGATGGTATTTTACATCACCACTGCCCATCGTTTGATCGGGAATGGCGGTGCCTTCAAATTCAGAAAAAATCTGCTCGTATGTTTTGCCCAAAATATTGGCCAGCACATTGAGGCGGCCGCGGTGGGCCATACCAATCACCACTTCTTTTACGCCGCTGTTCGCAGCCGTATCAATAATGGTGTCCAGTGCCGCAATAGTGGTTTCGCCGCCTTCCAGCGAAAAGCGCTTTTGGCCCACATATTTGGTGTGCAAAAACTTTTCGAAGATCACGCCCTGGTTTAGTTTTTCCAGCACCCGGCGTTTCTTTTCGATGGGCAACGGTTGATACAAGTTGGCTTCAATTTCTTTTTGCAGCCATTCAACACGCTCCTGTTTTAATATAAACTGGTACTCAACACCCACTTTACCGGTGTAGGTTTTTTGCAGGCGGTCGATGATATCTTTCAATGTAGCCGCCTCCATGCCGATGGCTTTGCCGGCAGCAAACTTTTGCCCCAGGTCGGCTTCGGCCAAACCAAAAAATTTCGGGTCCAGGTTGGCACCGCGGTCTTTGCGTTTGCGGATCGGGTTGGTATCTGCCTGCAGGTGGCCTCTTTGGCGATAAGCCTGGATCAGGCTGTACACCGCAAACTCTTTGGTGAGTTGTGCGCCATCTACGCTTTTACCATTGGCCCCTGGTGCGGCAGGCACCTGTGATACGGCAAAATCAAAACCTTCAAAAAATTTCCTGAACTCCGGATCCACGCTTTCGGGATTATCAACATAGCCCTGGTAAAGGCTTTCGATGTAAGAGGGATGGGAGTGTGTTATGTAAGAGAAATCCTTCATTTAAAGGAGGTTTGTACGTTATTTTGTTGGGAGTATGCAAATATCGGGTAAAAAAGGACTGCATGTTTTGTAAAAATGCGTTTGTAGATAAACAACCAATTGTGCAACATTATTAGGTTGGCCGGAACGAACGCCATTTACTAATATTACCATAACGTTGTGGGCATTGCGCAACAATTTTTGCCAAAATGTTGGCCCGTTTCAAAATATCTACTACTTTTGCCGTCCAAATTAAAAGAACACATGGCTAATCATAAGGCAACAAAAAAAGATATGCGTCAGGCCACTAAGCGCCGTGATCGTAACCGTTACTATGGCAAAACTACCCGTAATGCCGTACGTTCCCTGCGTGCTTTAGATGACAAGACTGCCGCCACTGAAAAAATGCCTGAGGTAATCGCTATGATTGATAAGCTGGCTAAGCGTGGCGTAATCCACAAGAACAAAGCGAACAACCTGAAGAGCAAGCTGGCTAAGCGCCTCAACACACTGGCGTAAGCACTGCTCCCTTCAACAATATTACAGGCGTTCTTTTCGAACGCCTTTTTTCGTTGGCGGCCAACAACCAAAAACCATCGGTGCATGTAGGTAAATGACAAACGGCATGTTTGCAAATTTTCCACATTACAACTAGGTCGCTGCATTTTTACCTCGCCACATTTATGTGCGGCCCCTAACTTCGGGGCATGTGCAATCGTTTCCTATTTGTTGTCGCAATTCTTTGCCTTTCAGTTGCAGCCCACTCGCAAAATTTTCCTACCCGCTTTGAAACATCCGGTGGCAAACAAACCCCCACCTACCCCGAAATCATCCAGTGGTGGCATCGCCTCGATGCCGCCTCCCCCATCGTTCAAATGAAAGAAATGGGGCCTACTGATGCAGGCCACCCGCTCCACTTGGTTGTGGTTTCAGCAGATAAGGATTTCAATATTGCATCGCTGAAAAAAAAGGGACGCCATATTGTTTTCGTACTCAACGGCATCCACCCCGGCGAGCCCGATGGCATTGACGCCAGCATGCTGCTGGTGCGGGATATTGTAGCGGGCAAATGGGCGTTGCCCAAAAACGTGGTGCTGGCACTGGTGCCGGTCTACAATATTGGCGGTGCACTAAACCGCAGCAAATGGTACCGTGTAGACCAAGACGGCCCTGAAGAATTTGGCTTTCGCGGCAACAGCCGCAACCTCGATCTGAACCGCGATTTCATTAAAGCCGATTCAAAAGAAGCACTCACCTTTACCCGCATTTTTCATTACCTCGATCCCGATGTATTTGTTGACAACCATGTAAGCAACGGCGCCGATTACCAGCACGTGATGACGCTGATTGCATCGCAACACAATAAGCTCGGTGGCGGGATGGGCGAGTTCATGAACAACAAGTTTGTGCCGGAGCTGTACAAAATGATGCAGCAACGCGGCTTTGACCTGGTGCCTTATGTGAACCATTTTGGCAAAACGCCGGAGCAAGGTTGGACAGAATTTTGGGACAGCCCGCGGTACAGCAGCGGCTTTGCTTCGCTATGGCACACATTCGGGTTTGTGCCCGAAACGCATATGCTGAAACCTTACCCGCAACGCGTGGCGGCTACCCGTGCACTGATGGAATCTTTTTTACAATTTACCGCGGCAAACGGCGCCGAAATAAAGTCATTAAGACAGGCACAAAAAACGGCTTACAAAACGGCCAACCGCCTGCCGGTAAAATGGTCGTTGGACAGCAGCAAGCCTGCCACTATTACGTTTAAAGGATATAAGTCCACTACAAAAGAAAGTGCCGTCTCCAACCTACCGCGGCTTTTTTACGACCGCACACAACCCTATACCGCACAAATCCCTTTTTATAATTTTTATAAAGAAACAGCCTGGATTGATGCACCAAAAGGCTACATGATTCCAAAAGGCTGGCACACGGTGATAGAACGGTTGACCGCAAACAGCATCAAAATGCAGCCAGTGAAACGGGACACGACCATAAAAGTGGAAACATACACCATCACGGGTTACCAGGCATCGGCACGGCCATACGAAGGCCACCATACCAATGGCAATGTAACCGTAGAAAAAAAGACCAAAACAATGACGTTTCGTGCCGGCGATTACTGGATTCCGTTTGCCCAGCCCGGCTATCGGTTTTTGCTGGAAACACTCGAACCAACTACCGAAGATTCTTACTTTGTTTGGAATTTTTTCGATCCCATCCTGAGCCGCAAGGAAGGCTTTTCGGATTATGTGTTTGAAGAAACAGCGGCAAAATTCTTAGCATCCAATCCGGAAGTAAAAGCCCTGTTGGAAGCCAAACGAAAAAGCGATCCTGCTTTTGCAAAAAGTGCCGCACAGCAACTCGAATTTGTTTACCAGAACTCTCCCTACGTGGAGCCGGCGTATATGTTGTACCCTGTTTTTCGCGTGGTAAAATAATGCGGACGGCTGTACATCTTTAAGCAGGATTTACCCGGCGCACTACGTCGGTTTGCTTGAAGGTGCGCAGACCAATAATGACCGTGGTCATCAACACCGCAATGCTTAAATAGCCCACCCAGTTGTAATGCAGGATGCGGCCGTTGGTGCCTTTTGCCACAATCAGCCCGGCAACCAACGAAGCTGCGCTGGTACCCAATTGCTGTATACTGCTATTGAAGCTCATAAAGCTGCCACGCGTAGCGGCAGGAATAACATTGCTCACCATGGCCTGTGCCGCCACGCCTCTGCCAGTAGATAGTGTAAACCAAATGGCAAACAATACCAGCACAATTGCAAAATGCATATCGGGCAGCGCAGTAATGAGCAGCACCAGCGGCAACGCAGCCAACACGCAAATACGGAACACCAGCAGTTTGCCTTTCCTATCGGCCAGCTTGCCCAGCCAGTTGGCAGCAATAAACGAAGCAACACCACCAACAAGGTAAATCATCGGTGTTTGCTGTTTTGAAAATCCTTTGTTGAATTCGAGGTAGGGATTGATGAAAGGAATCACGAGGAAATGCCCCATCATGATCAGCCCCGAAAAGATGAGCGCCATGCGCTGCTGCTTGCTTTTGAGCACATTTTGCATGATGCTCCACCGCTGCCCCATCGTGGGCTTGTCCCCTGCCTGTATATGTGCTGTAAGTGATGGAATGTATTTAAGCAAAAACGGAATGGTAATCAGCCCGATCAACACCACCATTAAAAAAGGGGCATGCCACGAAATTAGATTAGCGAGGTACAGCGAAAACGGCACGCCAAAAGTAGACGCCACGGCAAATGCCGACATGATGCTGCCCATGGCTTTCCCGCGCTGCTCGTAAGCAAACATATCGGCAATGATGGAAAGCACCTGTGCGCCAATAAGCCCTCCGAAAGTACCGGCAAATAACCGGGACAAAAGCAGGAAGCCATAAGTAGGCGCAATGCCGCAGGCCAGCGTGCCGGCAAGAAAACCAACGTAGCCAAACAGCAGCACTTTTTTGCGATCGAAATTATCTACAAAGAACGCTGCCAGGAAACCCGAAATGCCTGCGGAAATGGTGTACGCTGCAACGAGGTATGTAAACTGCACCGGTGAAATTTTAAAGTAAGGGATCAGGTAATTGCCCAGGGGCATCATGATCATGAAATCGAGGATATGGGTAAAATTGATGGCAGCCATCAATAGCAACACCACGCCGTTCTTGTTTTTTCCCATAAAAAATGAGGTGATAAAAAAGGCACAAAGCTACGGTATTAAGTATGGGGCCGCATTGTAATATTTATGAACGGGCGAATGGACGCACAAGCATGTGCTTGTTTTAAGCAAGGCCAAAAGTGCAAACAGAACAGGCCTTCCCCTTCAATGCCGCAGGAAAACCCGTTCGTTGCACGTTTCCCTAAACCTTACAAAAATTATGGTGTGTTGTGCCCATTTGCTAAAGTTGCTTATTTACGGTCGGGCACATGCAGCTTTAATTCTGCTACAACGAGGCGGCCAATAGATGGTGAACCCACAAACTCAACTTGCTTTGTATTGAACAAATTGGTGACGCCTAGATTTACTTGCACCTGCTGGTTCACCCAGTAGTTGGCACTCACATCAACCGAGGTAAAGCCGCCCAGTGCGCCGTGGTCAAAGTTCTTTTTGAGCGGCGGGTTGGGCGGTGTACGCATGATGACACCCCTCCGGCCCGCACCTGCCGACGTGCCTATTTGCGAACCGCTGTAAAAATCGTATTCCGCCACATAGCGTGCCGACAGGTTGATGACGAGTTTTTGTTTGAATAGATTTTGAATACGCAGCATTGCCAACGCCTTGTGTTCGGGTGCATTGGTACTGTTTTCGTCGGCAGTTACTTCGTTATCGCGGTTTGCATCGTTTTCGGGACGGTAGTTTTTTATATCCGAATCGAACCAGGAATATTTTAAGGCAAAACCGATAGTATTGTTCAATTCATAATTCAATCCTGCATCAATACCCCAGGCTTGTACGTTCCCATAATTGAAATAGGTATTGAAAAAAGCATTTGTCAACACACCACTTTCATCATTGCCCGCAAATACCGGGTTATGTCTTACAGCATATTCGCCAAGCGTTATTGCCCTGCCTGCAACAGTGCGGGGCGGCCCCAGAAAATTTTTGATGCGGCTATAATAACCGTTCACATCCATATACAACTTGCGTGTAACCGTGCCTTTGTAGCCTAGTTCCCAGGTGCGCACCTCTTCAGGCCTTAATGGTGTAGTGCGTTGGTACTGCTCCGGATCATTTGCCTTGTTTACCGGCCAGTAAGTGATGCCCTCGCCATTGCCAAATATAAAACCATTGAGGATGGAATACTGGTTGAGGATACTGGGCATGGCATAAGCCTTAGCCCAGGTAATGCGCAGGCTGCCGTCGCCAACAGTTTTTACCAGCCCAAACTTGGGTGCATACACATTGCCAAAGTTGCTGTGATGGTCCCAACGCAACGCTCCTATAAAACGTGCATCCATGGGCAGTTTTTGCTCCATCTGCAGCACGGCGCCGTATTGGTTGATCTCGATCCGCTTGAACGAATCGACCAGATTTACGCCAAAGCCATTCGGCCGCTCTTTTTGAAAGTTAACACCGCCAACTACAAACAAGCCCACACTTTTAAAATGATGATTGTACTGGGCATCGGCATTCAGCCGCTGGCTTTCTTCTTTGAACAGGTTTCTAGTTCTTGCTCTCCGCTCCGCAGAATCGGCCGGGACCTGCTGGTTGGTAAAGGTCCAAAAATCCCGGGTGTAATTGGCAATCAGGTAAGAGTTGCCAATGTTACCCCACGAATTGTACACCGTTATATAATACCGCGGGTTTACGATACGTGCCTGCAAAAAACGATAAGTAAGGTCTTTCATCTGGTTGCGCATGGTGGTGGTAACCTGCAGGTAATCGTTGGTGCTGCCACCACCCGACACAACGATATCGGTAAACGGTGTGAGGCTGTAGTAAATATGTCCTTCGCCGCGAATGTGCCGGAAATCAAAATCCACATTGCGCTCCGGTACCGACCGGTCGGACGTGGCAAGCGGCACATACACACTGTCGTAAAATGTAAAATCTCTTCCGGTCACGTGTTCGCCGGTCACTTTAAAAGCCCACCGATCGTTTAGCTTCATTGCGTGGCGCAAGCGGGCACTGAACTGCGACCGGTTTCCTGCACTTGCGGCCAGCGTGGTGCCGCCATATTTTCTTGGATCTTTGGTGATAAAATTAAACACGGCATTGTGTGCATTGGGCCCATACAGCGCAGACTGCGGGCCGAGCACCACTTCCAGCCGTTCAATGTCTTCTTTAATGATGGAACCTTTGTTCAACATGGGCAAGCCGCCGCTCAGGGGCGTCATCATGTTGCGGCCATCCGCCAGTTGCAGAATTTTATTATTAAATGCATTGTTGAAGCCCCTTGCATTGAACATCGTCTCGTCCATCCCCGATCGGGTCATTTCAATGCCTTGCACTTTGGATAGTAGCTCGCCAAAATTTGATCCGGCAAATTCATTCAACTCCGTTTTACCAATAACCTGTATCGACGCCGGTGCAGCAGTTATTTTTTCGGCGCGGCGCGAAGCGGAAACCACTACTTCGTGCCCCAGTTTTGTATCCATCGTTAATGACGCATGTATATTGGTTTCTTCTTCCCGGAGCGTCCGTTCTATTTCTTCGTAACCCACAAAAGAAAAAACTAGTGTTTGTTTTGAATGTGATGGTTTCGAAATACTGAAATGGCCTCTTCGGTCAGTGGTTACCGTTAGTTCTGAACCCTTAACCGTTACCGAAGCACCGGCTAAAGGCAGGCCCGTTTCGCCGTCGATAACTGTGCCCCAGATCTGTCCGCCGGATTGTGCAAACACGGGAGCGGGAAGGCAACACAAGAATACCAGGTTGAGTAGTTTGATCATAGCAGCATTGGTTGGTTTTTATGAATCGTTAGCTTTGCTGGTGTTGCAGTTTCAAAAAACTGTTGCGGTACAATTTGCCAATGGGCAATTCCTTTTTGCCGATTTCCACGGTTTCATGCGTGAACGAAGAAATTTTAGCCAGCGAAACAATAAACGAACGGTGAATGCGCATGAACTGGCTGGCTGAAAGCATGGCCTCCACCGAAGCAATGGTTTGTCGGGTAACAATAAACCCTTTTGCTGTATACACTTTTACATAGTCCTTATCGCTTTCCACGTACAGCACTTCGTCTAAAAAAAGCTTGATCATTTTACGATCCACGCGTAAATAAATAAAGGAAGGCTGCACTTTGTTGTTATCATCGGCATTAACTGCTCCTGCTCCATCACCATCCTGGCGGCGTTGTGGAAACGCTTTGTTTACCGCTTTTAAAAACCGGTCAAAACGAATTGGTTTTAGGAGGTAATCCACCACGTCCAGTTCAAAGCCTTCGTATGCATATTCTTTGTGTGCGGTGGTGAAAATGATCTTCGGGCCGTTGCGCAGGCTTCTTACAAAATCGGTTCCGCTCAGTTGCGGCATTTTGATGTCCAGGAAAATCATGTCCACTGTTTCCTCGTGCAAAAAAATGGTGGCATCAATGGCGTTTCCAAACTCCGCAAGCAGTTTCAGTGTCGGTATTTGCTGGATGTACCGCCGCACCACGTCCCGCGCCATGGGCTCGTCATCTACAATGATGCACGAAATGGATTGGTGTGTACCGTTAGGCATAGGTAACGTCAGTTTGGGTTGCGGTAATAGCGGCGGGTTGTACAGCTACTTTTTGCCGCACCAGTTCCACGCTCAGGTCCACCACAAATACTTCTTCGTCTTCTCTTATTTGCAGTTCGTACCGGTCGTTGTACAGCAGCTCCAGCCGCTGCCGTACGTTGTTGATGCCAATGCCCGAACGGTGCGCTTCCGCTTCTTGCACTGGCGCTTTCCCGTTCATCAGCTTCATCACCATGGTGGTGCCTTTTACCTCCACGGTAAAATTGATCCAGGGATTTTGCAACATATTGCTGGCGCCGTGCTTAAAGCAATTTTCCACAAAAGGCAGCAGCAGCAACGGCGTTATGTAAACATCATCGGCCTTATCAGGTGTAAGCACATGCACATCCAGCTTGTTTCCATACCGGATCTTTTCGAGGTTAATGTACTCGGTGATCATTGCCAGTTCCTGTTTCAGCGGCACCAGTTGTTTCTGGCCTTCGTATAAAATATAACGCAGTATGTCGGAAAGGTCCATGAGCATCTTGGCGCTTTTCGGCGATTCGGTTTGTGCCTGCGAATAGATATTGTTGAGGGTGTTGAATAGAAAATGTGGATGCACCTGCGCAGTCAGCAACTGCAGTTGCGCCTCCGATTTTTCTTTTTGCAGTTGTAGGTTGCGGTGCTGGTGGTGGTACCAGTGCTTGCCCACCTTCATCATCAGCGCACTGGCGGTAATAGTAAAAGCGCCTTTGTTGGTTGCGATCACTGCCATAAAAAACGACATGCCCGGAACCCGCTGACTGGCTGGAATCCTTTCAGGCGGCAACACCCAAAATAGGAACGGCTGCATCACTTTGCCCATCAGGATCATGTTGAAGATGCCGCACATAAACCACAGCACGATCATGAAAAAAATGCCAGCTATATATCTTTTCTTCAAAATGAATTGCGGGAAGATCCAGTACAGTACGATGTACACCATGGGCAGCTGCCCAAACACCACGAAAAAACTTTCGGAAAACGTATAGATGGGATTCTTGAAATAAGACATCTCGGGGTAGCCAAATGGCATGGCTGCATGGGTAAGCGTGATATAAGGATACCACAAGCCCCAAAATAGGAGGTGTTGTTTCACCCGGTCGCTTTTTTTCTGCGAAAACACAAAGTTGGCCAGCGACATTATATAATAGTTTACTTAAATATAATTCAACTTACGCTGAATGTAAAGTGCGCTGAATTAAATGCGTTGAACGAATAATTAACCGCGACAAAGTGTTTTTGTCGCAGGTAAAAACCGGAGCGAAAGCTGTGCTCCCATTTTTAAATCCCCATTTAAGCCGTCTGTAGCACAACCAGTTTCTTTAGTCGCATTTCCCAAAAACTGTTCGTATATAAAAATATTTTTAGGTGATCAAGTGCTGTTTGTCCAAAAACCACTGTTATGAAACCAACCACTAACCTACTGGTCGCAACCATTATTACCTTTTTCCTGATTGGCTCCTGTAAAAAGCCCTACGATTTTGAACAGGTATTTGAGGGATTTAAGAAGCCCAATAATCCCGGCTTTGCTGCAAATGATATGGTGCTGTACTGGAATGAAAAAACGGCCACCGTGCTGGCCAGCCCAATGATCCAGCCTGCCCGTGCACGCCTGTTTGCCATTGTGGAAATTGCGGTGCACGATGCGCTCAACAACATCAAGCCAAAGTATGAGGCCTACGCCCTCGATGCAAGAGAGCAGTTTGCCGACCCGGATGCGGCCGTGGCCAGTGCCGCATATTGGACCATCAAAGGGTTGAACAGCCAGGGAAATTCGCCCATTGACAGCTGGTATGAAGAAAGCCTCGCCACCATCCCCGACGGCCGGAGTAAAGAGTTGGGTAAAACACTGGGTAAAAAAGCAGCGGACGCCATTTTTGCCAACCGCGCAAACGATGGGCTGTCGCAGGTCGTTCAAACCTCGCAAACACCGGCAGATGGCACCTTGCCCGGAGCATACCGTTCTACATTGATGCTGATCGGTGGAAACCTAACGCCGACGACCATTAAAAGGATTCCAAACTGGGGTACTGTGATGAAGCCGTTTGTGCTAAAAAATAATGAGCAGTTCCGGCCTTCCGCTCCATACGCGGTTACATCGGCGCAGTACGCCACCGATTTTAATGAAGTAAAAACAAAAGGTGGACGGGTGGGCGGCACCCGCACCGCGGCAGAGGAAAAACAAGCCATGTTCTGGCGTGAAAACAGGCCGTCTGTTACATGGAACAATTTTGTTCGGGCAGCCATTGCTGGCAAAAAAATGGATGCCTGGAAAACTGCACGGTTGTTTGCACTGATGCATGTAAGCATGGCCGAAAGCATCAATTCGCAAATGAATGCGGGATACCAATATTATTTCTGGCGCCCTGAAACGGCAATTCGGTTGGCTGCTACCGATGGCAACAATGCTACAACACCGGATCCGAACTGGCTCCCGTTTTTAGATGAAGTACCGAACGTATTTCCTACACCACCGGTGCCCGGTTACCCCAATGGCTTTGCAGCATATGGTGGTAGCACCGCCGAAATACTGCGCCTGTTTTTCGAATCGGATGAAACAGACATCCAATTTACCAGCACTACCTTGCCCAATGAGCCCATTCGCTTTACCAGCTATTCCGCAGCAGCGCGGCAAAATTCATTGAGCATGATCTACACAGGCTGGGATTTTAGAAAGTCTGTTTTGGAAGGCGAAGAGATGGGAAAAAATATTGCCCGCTATGTATTTGCCAACGCATTTATATCAGCCGATTAAGAACTGCATTTTACAACCATAAATAAGCCAACAATGAGAATGCTCGTTACTATTGCAGCACCAATGCTGCTGATCACGGCCTGCCAAAAAGATACAAAAGACAGCGGAAAAGATGATCTGTCGGCCACCGCAACTATCGTCGTTCCTAATGAAGAAACCTCCAGTGCCCGTGGCCAGCAGGCTAATAAATACAACACTTTTTACGGCCCCACCGAACAATTTGGCGAAGGCAGGGTACGAAGTTGGGTGAACATCAGCCACGACAACAAGCCACTGGCTATTGGTATGGAATTTACCGAAGGGGTGCTTGTTCAGGAGCATAGCCACAGCAGCGGCGATGATCATGGACACGAGGTGTTGCTCAAGCTGCATCAGAAGGCAAAAGACCTGATGCCGTTTGATCATTTAACTATGGGATTTATGGCGGAAGGCCACCCGCCTCCAGGCATCTACACAAAGCCACATTTTGATTTTCATTTTTACAAAATGCCGCTGGCGGAGCGCTTAGCAATTCCGGCTTACGAATTGGCGAAGCCAGCTTTTGACAAAAATCCGCCTGCTGGCTACCTGCCGCCGGCCTATGGCAAAGCACCGGCTGGCGAAGCCCGCATGGGTGCGCATTGGATGGATGTGCTTTCGCCTGAATTCAATGGCCAACCGTTCACGCATACGTTTGTGTATGGATCGTACGATGGCGAGGTAAACTTCCTCGAACCAATGGCTTCTCTTGCTTTTCTGCAGGAAGGTACCAGTGTGCACAAGCCGTTCCGCCAGCCCGAAAAATTTGACCCGGTGAATACCTATTATCCTACGCGGTACAACATATGGAAAGACCCGCAGAACGGCCGGCATTATATTGCGTTAGATCAAATGGTTTTGCGATAGCAAAATACAAGCAGCACCAAATTGAATGTTGGTGCTGCCTGCAACATGGAGATCGGGTCTCGGTCTGCTATTCCTATTTAAATAAATACAAGTTAAATGAGGCGCACCGGATTATGCATTTGTTTCATGATCATGCTACAAACCGGCTGTGATAAGGATGACCGGGTTGCCAATCGCCCACCGATTGCTAAAGCTGGCGAATACCTGTTTTTGACATTGCCCGAAAATGCGACGCAGCTGGACGGTTCCCAATCATTTGATCCGGACGGAAAGATTGGAACTTATTCATGGAAGAAAATATCGGGTCCGCCGCTTTTCAAATTAAATCATGCCGATGCTGCAAACGTGATGGTAAGTGAAATGGTGGAAGGTGTGTATGTGTTTGAGCTCGAGGTAACCGACGATGGCGGAGCAACCGGGAAAGATACAAGTACAGCTGTTGTGAACAGAAAAGGGGAAAGTATTCAGTTCAACAATTTGCTGCCTGTTGGTTCACCCTGTTTTTTGAAGATCGCCAACTACAGCGACCAGCTACCGCTAATTTTCAGTTTCGATGTGTATATCAGGCGTTGGTATGAAGAAAGCAGTTCCGCTGTTTGGATGAAAATTGAAAGCATCCCGGATTTAGCTGTTAATTCATCGCTGCCGCCAAATTCCTATTGGTATTGGTATGAAGTGAAAGATGCCGACCTGATCATTCATTATCCTGGCAATATCTTATGCGATTGGGATGGCGCCTTTCATGATGTATATATAAGGTATGACTGATTGCGCACAGGCATTAGCAAATTGGCTCGCAAACAACAATAAAATAAGTAAAGACTTTCCCGATCAAAATGGCCGTTGCAGATCACAGTGAAGAACACTCACCTTTCCTTCTCTCCCCTACCATCCCCTAACGCAAAACAGCCTTACACAAAAGTATAAGGCTGTTTTAATATTGATGTAAATAAGATTGGCGGTTACCTACTCTCCCGGAGCATTGCTACTCCAGTACCATTGGCCATGAGGGGCTTAACTTCTCTGTTCGGTATGGGAAGAGGTGGACACCCTCGGAAAAACCACCATCAATATTGTTTGACATACTGGAAAGCAAGTTTGTAGTAAAGTATAATGTTAGTTAGATAATAAAATTAAAGCGTACGGGCAATTAGTACTACTCGGCTGAACGTATTACTACGATTACACCTGTAGCCTATCAACGCAGTAGTCTGCTGCGGCCCTTAAAAGAAAACTCATCTTGTGGAAGGTTTCACGCTTAGATGCTTTCAGCGTTTATCCTGTCCGTACATAGCTACTCGGCACTGCACCTGGCGGCACAACCGATACACCAGCGGTACGTACGACCCGGTCCTCTCGTACTAAGGTCATGTCCACTCAATTTTCTTGCGCCCACCACAGATAGGGACCGAACTGTCTTGCGACGTTCTGAACCCAGTTCACGTGCCACTTTAATCGGCGAACAGCCGAACCCTTGGGACCTTCTCCAGCCCCAGGATGTGACGAACCGACATCGAGGTGCCAAACCTTTCCGTCGATATGAGCTCTTGGGAAAGATCAGCCTGTTATCCCCGGAGTACCTTTTATCCTTTGAGCGATGGCCTTTCCATATAGAAACCACCGGATCACTTCAGCCGACTTTCGTCCCTGCTCGACTTGTAGGTCTCACAGTCAAGCTCCCTTATACTGATGCGCTCTGCGTACGATTACCAACCGTACTGAGGGAACCTTTGCAAGCCTCCGTTACACTTTAGGAGGCGACCACCCCAGTCAAACTACCCACCATGCACTGTTTCCCTCGAAAGGGATTAGACTCTAAACAAAGAGAGGTTGGTATTTCAACGACCGCTCCACAACCCCTGGCGAGGCTGCTTCATAGCGTCCCAACTATCCTACACACCCGTTGTTCAAAATCAATGCAAAGTTGTAGTGAAGGTTCACGGGGTCTTTCCGTCCCGTGGCGGGTAACCGGCATCTTCACCGATACTACAATTTCACCGGGCTCGTGGAGGAGACAGTGTTCAACTCATTAGACCATTCGTGCAGGTCGGAACTTACCCGACAAGGAATTTCGCTACCTTAGGACCGTTATAGTTACGGCCGCCGTTTACTGGGGCTTCAGTCAGGAGCTTTGACCTTGCGGTCGAACACCCTTCCTTAACCTTCCAGCACCGGGCAGGTATCAGGCCCTATACGTCATCTTTCGATTTTGCAGAGCCCTGTGTTTTTGTTAAACAGTTGGTTGAACCATTTTACTGTGACCATATCGCTATGGTACGCCTTATCCCGAAGTTACAGCGTCAATTTGCCTAGTTCCTTCTCCACGGCTCACCCGAGCGCCTGAGAATATTCATCCCGTCTACCTGTGTCGGTTTGCGGTACGGGCCGCTGTAGCCTAACCTTAGAGGTTTTTCTCGGCAGCTTTTAACTTCACTCACCGCAGCCGAAGCTTTGGTGTACTTTCCCGCTTTGCCAAGTCTTGCGGATTTGCCTGCAAAACCTATAGCTACACGGTTAACCGCACTATTCCGTAAGTGCGGGGAAGGTTCAATACTGCGTCACCCCATCGAAACTACAGTGGGTGCTGGAATATTAACCAGCTTTCCATCAGCTACCCCTTTCGGGTTCACCTAAGGACCCGACTAACCCTGATCCGATTAACGTTGATCAGGAACCCTTAGACTTTCGGCGTTAAGGTTTTTCACCTTAATTATCGTTACTTATGCCTACATTTTCGTTTGAAACCACTCCAGCAATGGTCACCCATCACCTTCAACGCAGGTTTCAATGCTCCCCTACCGATATACACTCAAAGTGCAATCATAGAGCTTCGGTTCATGGTTTGATGCCCGATTATTTTCCGCGCGGCGTCTCTCGACCAGTGAGCTGTTACGCACTCTTTAAATGAATGGCTGCTTCCAAGCCAACATCCTGGCTGTTATAGAAACGCCACCTCGTTTGTCCAACTTAACCATGTATTGGGGACCTTAGCTGCTATTCTGGGTTATTTCCCTCTCGGCCACGGACCTTAGCGCCCGCAGCCTCACTGCTGCATAGCATTTATGAGCATTCGGAGTTTGTCAGGGTTTGGTAGGCGGTGAAGCCCCCTAGCCCAATCAGTAGCTCTACCTCTCATAAACTCTAATTAATGCAACGCTGTTCCTAAAAACATTTCGGGGAGAACGAGCTATCTCTCAGTTTGATTGGCCTTTCACCCCTATCCACAGGTCATCCCATAGCTTTTCAACGCTAATGGGTTCGGACCTCCACTGGGTGTTACCCCACCTTCATCCTGCCCATGGATAGATCACAAAGTTTCGCGTCTGCCCCCACTGACTTAATTGAACGCCCTGTTCGGACTCGCTTTCGCTACGGCTCCGTTAAATAAGAACTTAACCTCGCCAGTGAGGAGCAACTCGTAGGCTCATTATGCAAAAGGCACGCCGTCACTACGTAAACGTAGCTCCGACCGCTTGTAGGCGCACGGTTTCAGGTACTATTTCACTCCCTTATTCAGGGTGCTTTTCACCTTTCCCTTACGGTACTGGTTCACTATCGGTCTCTGAGGAGTATTTAGCCTTACCAGATGGTGCTGGCAGATTCAGGCAGGATTTCTCCGGTCCCGCCCTACTCAGGATACTGCTCGTCCCACTCAATGTACGCTTACGCGGCTTTCACGCCCTATGGCCCAACTTTCCAGATGGTTCAGCTTGATGAGTGTTTCTAAATGCAGTCCTACAACCCCCATGGAGCACGCCCCACAGGTTTGGGCTCTTCCCCGTTCGCTCGCCACTACTTAGGGAATCATTTTGTTTATTTTCTTTTCCTCCGCCTACTTAGATGTTTCAGTTCAGCGGGTTGGCTTCTCTTTCGAGATAATACGCCTTCAGCGTACTGGGTTGTCCCATTCGGAGATCCAGGGATATATCACTCGTGTGCAGTTCCCCCTGGCTTATCGCAGCTTACCACGTCCTTCATCGCCTCTCAGAGCCTAGGCATCCACCATGCGCCCTTATGTGCTTTAAATCTTTTTAGATTTATCTAATTCAATTTGTGAAAATTGTATTTACCCAACCACTTTGATTGACTTCAGACCACCAAAATTATTTAGTGATGCAAAAAAACTATCATTGTGATCTTGGCTAACTATAGCATTATTTCTACTACAATTGCTTTCCAATATGTCAAAGAACTTAAACTGCAGAAGCTGCAAGCATTGCGCTATTAACTTCTCGCGTTTTATCTGTAAGTATTAAGGTTGCGAACCTCCAGGCCTAAAAGCCATACCCCACATCTAACTAAGTTTGAAAGAACTACTTTACTGACTTTACCGTCTTTTCCGACTTTACGGACTTTTAAAAAGTGGAGGATAACGGATTCGAACCGTTGACCCCCTGCGTGCAAGGCAGGTGCTCTAGCCAGCTGAGCTAATCCCCCATAAAAGGAATCTAGCTTTAAGCTTGCAGCTAGTAGCTAGCGGCTTGCAGCTTTCTTCTCTTTTGGTAGACCCGAGCAGATTTGAACTGCTGACCCCTACATTATCAGTGTAGTGCTCTAACCAGGCTGAGCTACGGATCTGAATGTTTCATTCTGTAGTAAGCCCCTCTACATTGTCTGTCGGGTTACTTAAGAGTTTAAGTAAAAGAACTGGTTTTTGAAAAACAAGTTTTGAAAGATTTTGGAAACAACAGCACATTAAGCAATCAAGTGTTTTAGTTTGCTATTACCTAAATAATAGTAACCAAAAGCTAAGCGCTCTAAAAAGGAGGTATTCCAGCCGCACCTTCCGATACGGCTACCTTGTTACGACTTAGCCCCAGTTACCGGTCTTACCCTAGGCGGCTCCTTGCGGTTACCGACTTCAGGTCCCCCCGGCTTCCATGGCTTGACGGGCGGTGTGTGCAAGGTCCGGGAACGTATTCACCGTATCATTGCTGATATACGATTACTAGCGATTCCAGCTTCACGCAGTCGAGTTGCAGACTGCGATCTGAACTGAGAGGCGTTTTTTGGGATTGGCTCCTTATCGCTAAGTGGCAGCCCTTTGTACGCCCCATTGTAGCACGTGTGTAGCCCTGGGCATAAAGGCCATGATGACTTGACATCATCCCCTCCTTCCTCGCGTCTTACGACGGCAGTTTCAGTAGAGTTCCCAGCGTTACCTGATGGCAACTACTGATGGGGGTTGCGCTCGTTGCGGGACTTAACCCAACACCTCACGGCACGAGCTGACGACAGCCATGCAGCACCTTACTGAGTGTATATTGCTATAAAACGAGCTTTCACCCGCGGTCACTCAGCATTCTAGCCCAGGTAAGGTTCCTCGCGTATCATCGAATTAAACCACATGCTCCACCGCTTGTGCGGACCCCCGCCAATTCCTTTGAGTTTCAACCTTGCGGTCGTACTTCCCAGGTGGGATACTTAATGCTTTCGCTCAGACGCATGCTGTCATATCGCACACGTCGAGTATCCATAGTTTAGGGCGTGGACTACCAGGGTATCTAATCCTGTTTGATCCCCACGCTTTCGTGCCTCAGCGTCAATGACTCTGTAGTGAGCTGCCTTCGCAATCGGTGTTCTATGTCATATCTAAGCATTTCACCGCTACATGACATATTCCGCTCACCTCCCGAGTATTCAAGACCTGTAGTATCAACGGCAGTTCCGAAGTTAAGCTTCGGGATTTCACCACTGACTTACAAACCCGCCTACGCACCCTTTAAACCCAGTGAATCCGGATAACGCTTGCACCCTCCGTATTACCGCGGCTGCTGGCACGGAGTTAGCCGGTGCTTATTCCTGGGGTACCGTCAGGCCGGATAAAAATCCGGGGTTTCGTCCCCCATAAAAGAAGTTTACAACCCAGAGGGCCTTCATCCTCCACGCGGCATGGCTGGTTCAGACTTGCGTCCATTGACCAATATTCCTTACTGCTGCCTCCCGTAGGAGTCGGGCCCGTGTCTCAGTGCCCGTGTGACTGGTCGTGCTCTCACACCAGTTACCCATCGCAGGCTTGGTGAGCCGTTACCTCAACCAACTACCTAATGGGACGCACGCCCATCCTTAAGCGCCGGAGCTATAACTATAAAGTGATGCCACTTCACAGTGTTACGAGGTATTAATCCGGGTTTCCCCGGGCTATCCCCCACTTAAGGGTAAGTTGCGTACGTGTTCCGCACCCGTTTGCCGGTCGCCATCAGTGTGTATTGCTACACACCATGCTGCCCCACGACTTGCATGTATTAAGCCTGCCGCTAGCGTTCATCCTGAGCCAGGATCAAACTCTCCATTGTAAATGAAGTGTCCAATTCCTGACTAATTAATAATCTCAAGGATTAATTAACGAGTCAAAAAATCGAATAATTAATGTTATTCGCTTTATTTGATTACCTAATGTTATTTGGTACATATAAAATGTACCGTGCTGTTGCTTCCAAACTTTCAAAGATCTTAAAAGATACCACCCTATCAGCAGTACCCCTTTTTCGTAAGCGCCCAGGGATGCGATCCCCTCAGGTCATAACCAATCACCTAAATCAGCTACACCAAACACCCTAAAAAACAATAAAGAACTATTTTTTAAACAAACCCCTCTTTCGTAATTGGGAGTGCAAAGATAAGAGAACCAAACACAACAACCAAAAGTTTTTTCAGAAATTTTAGTGCTTCTCCTTTCTTAAAAACACCGCAACTACCTAAAAACCAACCACTTAAAGAACTCCATTCCCCGTTTTCGGGAGTGCAAAGATAAAGAGAATTGACCCAAACGACCAAAAGTTTTTTGAGAACCTCTGAAAAAACTCAAAAACCAATAGTGGAAAAACAAAGAACAAAGAACTAATTGAAGAAAACTTCCCGCTGTGATGGTACGACCAACCGCGGCCTGCAAAGATAAGTAGCGAGGTGATTTAAACAAAAATTAAAAGCAAGTTTTCAAGATCTTTTCTTTCCCTTGTCGGAAAACTCATTTTTCTAGGTTTAGAAGGTGTCCAATCGGAAAAGCGACCTCTTTCAAAAACAAACCATGCGCTGGCACTGAGAAGCCGCACTTTTGTCCGGTTTCAAACAACTTTTTAAAATCTGCCATATTATATTTACCCCGGGCAATCTTTAACTGGGTGGCGGTAAGCAACCGCACCATGCCCCGCAAAAACCGATTTCCTTTTATATTATATACAAGCAGACCATTTTCTTCGCGCCATTCGCTTTTCAGAATTGAACAACGAAAGTTCTTTACTTGTGTGTTGGTTTTGCTGAATGCGGCGAAGTTCGTTTGTTCCTTTATTATTGCGGCTGCTTCTGCTAACGCCTCCAAATCTAATGGATAAGGGACATAATACGCAGTGTCCCTGCGAAAAGGATCTTTGAATTTGTAGATGTAATATTCATACTCGCGGCTAACGGCGTCGAAGCGGGAATGCGCCTCGGAGGCAACCGGGTATATTGCTTTAAGAACGATGTCACAAGGCAATACCGCATTGAGTTTATACAACAACTGCGGATGCAACGATTCTTCCAGATCGAAATGAAAGAAATTTTGCCAGGCATGCACACCCGCATCGGTGCGGGAAGATCCAGTAAGAGAAATGGATTGCCGTTGAATTAATTCCAGCGCCTGTTCGATTTCAGACTGTACAGTGATCGCGTTTTCCTGGATTTGAAATCCGCTGTAACGGGTGCCTTTGTAAGCCACCTCTAAAAAGTATCGCGCCATTTTATTGTGCTACCAACGCTTTAAAACGGGAGATATAAGGTTCGTCGCGAAGTTCGGACTGCAAACCAGAGAATGCACCTTTATCTATTATATGCGGAAAGGCAGCTTCCAAAAATTGCCATTTGCCATCCTGCGTCAAAAACAGGGTGCTCAAATTTTTGATTTGCTCCACGGAAAAACACTTGTTTCGAAAACTGCTGGGGGCCGCAATCACCATTTGGGTTTCGGTATCAAAGGACACCAGGCTTTTGCGGATGCGGAAAAAATCTTTATCGCTGGCCTTGCCGTTGCAGGTTTTAGGCGGAGTTGCTTTCTTTTCAGCTGTTACCGCGCCATTTGCTGCAGCCACGTCTTTGCCGCTTGCTGCCTCCCCTTCCGGTTCAACTTTCGCTTCGGCAAATACAAACTTTTGGTTTGGAATAAAGATTTGAACGGTGTCCACTACCCCGTCGATCTCATCCCAATACACCAGCCCAAAACCATCCACAGTGGAACTTTCCGCACGGCGGGTAATCTTTGATTTTTTATAAACCAGAGCTTCTGCACCTTCCTCATTCACTTCGGTCACGGAGTCAAGAGAAGTAGATGCATTGTTTGAAACAGCAGCAACGGTGTTGGTCGATGCCGGAACATTTACCTCTGTTGCCTTTGCCAATACCGAATCATTATTCGCTGAATTTTTTGCAACAGTGGCCGGCTGTACCGCAACGGTTGCGGCGTCATTTTTCTGAGCAACGGCATTTGCATTACCTGTAGCAACACTTACCACGGTATCAACTTGCTGGTGCACGGTGTTCGCAGTAACTGGCGAAACAGAACTGCTTTCTTCTGCTTTAGCTGGCGCGGTTTCTTGCGTTTTTGGCCGATCCGTTTTTTTTGCAGGCGTTGCGCTGGCAACTATAGGTTGGTAAAATACTGTCGTATCGTCGGCGGCTTCGGCAAGCAGGTGGGTAAAACGATCGTCGCGGACACGCTGGGTATAGGCAAAACCTGCAGCGCTGTTGGTAGGCTTGATTACCTGCATGTTTTGCAAGTCAAACAAACCCCAGCCGTCCGAAAATTTCTTGAGTAAAAAACCGCGGTCCGACTGGCGCACCGGTACCGAAAACTGCAATTCGCCCTCTCCTGCAGCCGGCCCTAATTGAAAGCTGTGCGTATTCTCCAGCAACTCGGGCAAAATAAGGTACCCTGTGGAAGAGGCACTCAACACTTTGCTGCCCATTTTTACATAAAATGGCGTTTGCGTGTCGGACTGTATATATATGAAATAGATTTTTTGGGCCCAGCCAACGGTACCAACACAAAGCAGCATCACCAGCAAAAAAGCGTTCTTCATGGTATTCAAAGTTACAGAAAACATCAGCGCTTTATTTACCCCGTCATTTTCAAATAAACGGGCCGAATAAAGCTTACCCCTAAATTTACACCCAACAATTTCTTATTATGAGTCGATTTGCTATTGCATTTTTCTTACTGGCAGCAGCGGGATCGCTGCAAGCGCAGGAAGCCGCACCCAGCACCATTCACCGAAACGCACAGGTGTACCAGACCACACCAGAAAAAATCAACAACCTGGTGCATACAAAATTGGAAGCACGGTTTGATTACACCAAATCTCAATTGAACGGCAAAGTATGGCTGACCCTGCAGCCGCATTTTTACCCAACTGATTCGCTGCGCCTGGATGCGAAAGGCATGGACATCAACCAAGTGGCGCTGGTGCGCAACGGTAAAAACAGCGCATTGAAATATACCTACGACAGCCTGCAACTGGACATAGATCTCGACCGCACTTACCGCCGCGGCGAAAGCTATGTGTTGTATGTAGAATACACCGCAAAGCCAAACGATTTTAAAACAAAAGGCAGCGCGGCCATCACCGATGCAAAGGGTTTGTATTTCATCAACCCGTTGGGTACCGAAGCCAACAAACCCACGCAAATATGGACACAAGGCGAAACAGAAGCTACTTCGGTTTGGGTGCCGACCATCGACAGGCCCAACCAAAAAACAACACAGGAATTTTACCTGACCGTGCCTGCAAAATATGTTTCCTTGAGTAATGGCAAACTGGTAAGCCAAAAGACCAATAGCGATGGCACCCGCACCGATTATTGGAAAATGGACCAGCCACATGCACCGTACCTGTTCTTTATGGGTGTTGGCGATTTTGCCGTGCTAAAAGACAATTACAAAGGCAAGGAAGTAAGTTATTATGTTGAAAAAGACTACGCAGCTGTAGCCCGCCGCATCTTTGGCATGACGCCGGAAATGATGCAGTTTTTTTCAAAGATCACCGGTGTGGAATACCCCTGGGTAAAGTATGCGCAAATGGTGGTGCGTGATTATGTTAGCGGTGCCATGGAAAATACAACAGCAACGTTGCATGGCGAATCGGCGCAACAGGATGCACGCCAACTAACCGATGGCAACAGCTGGGAAGATGTAATTGCACACGAATTGTTTCACCACTGGTTTGGTGATTATGTAACCAGCGAAAGCTGGAGCAACTTGACGCTGAACGAATCGTTTGCCAACTACAGCGAGTACCTGTGGCGGGAATATAAATATGGCAAAGAATCCGCTGATGCGCACAGCCATGAAGACATGCAGGGCTACATCATGAGTGGCAGCGAGGAAAAAGACCTGGTGCGTTTTGACTACCGCGATAAAGAGGACATGTTTGATGCCGTGAGCTACAACAAAGGCGGCCGCATTTTGCACATGCTGCGCAACTACATTGGCGACAGTGCATTTTTCAAAGGCATGAATTTGTATCTGACCAACAACAAATACAAATCGGCTGAAGCGCACCAATTGCGCCTTGCCTTTGAAGAAGTTACCGGCAAAGACCTGAACCCATTTTTCAACCAATGGTATTTTGGTAAAGGGCATCCTAAACTCGACATCACTTATAACTATAATGATGCAGCAAAGCAGGTGCAGGTAATTGTGCGCCAAACGCAGGACAGCACCAACTTGTTTCAACTGCCTACGGCCATTGACGTGTACCAGGGCAATGACCGGATGCGCTATAATGTGTGGGTAAAAAACCGGGTGGACACTTTTGTGTTTGCCGCACAACGCAGGCCCGACCTGGTGAATTTTGATGCGGAGAAAGTACTATTGGCAGAGAAAAAGGAAAACAAGACGCTGCAGGAATACGCCTTTCAATACCAGCATGGCCGCAACTTTATGGACCGCTACGAAGCGCTGGCTGCCGCTGCCGAAGCACAAGCCGAACAAAAGGCCGTGGAAATGCTGATGCAGGCTCTGAACGATCCTTACCACGAGCTCCGCAGCATGGCCATTCAAAACCTTGACCTGAAAAAGCAGGCGGTGAAAACCCTCGCTGAAGAAAAGCTGTATGCCATTGCGCAAAAAGATCCCAAACGCACCGTTAGGGCAGCTGCCATCAGCAAGCTGGGTGAGTATGGTTTTGCTAAATATGTACCGCTGTTCCGCAGCGCCATTTCTGATTCATCTTACACAGTTGCCGCCAGCGGACTGGAAGCACTGAGCTTAGTGGACACCGCCGCTGCAGCTGCCGAATTGGCGAAGCTGCCAAAAACCGGATTGAAGGGCGCCCTGGCTGGCGCTGCAACCCGCGTAATGATACAGGCCGGCGACGAAAGCAATGCAGAAACGATCCTCACCAACTTTGAAGCCATGCCACTGAACCAGGCGAAATTCGAAAGCATTGTGCCGCTGATTCAATACCTGGGCAAAGTGCAATCGCTGCAGACATTTAAACGCGGCATTGATGATGTGGTTGGTTTTGTAATGGCCATACCCGAAGCTTACCGTGGACAGGTGCAAGGTTTTGTTGAAAACATGTTGCGCCAACTTTCGCAGGCAAAAACCACCGCCGGTCAAAAAGAACAGGCAGCTTATATTACCAGCAAGATTGCAGATAATTTTGAAAAGAAAAGTTTCTAAGTTGACGATATAGCGCAATACATTTCATCCAATAAAAAGCAAAGGGCCGTATCAAACGGCCCTTTGCTTTTTATACAACCTGGGAAAAAATCTTTACTATTTAATGCCTTGAATGGGATTGCAAGTTGTTGGCTTTTGCAAAAAGTTTTTTTACAAAAAACTGCTACCACGAACCGCTGGCACCGCCGCCTCCGCCGCTACCGCCGCCAAATCCGCCAAAGCCACCCCCACCAAATCCGCCGCCTCCGCCTCCGAAGCCGCCACCAAATCCACCGCCGAATCCGCCAGGGAAGATAATGGGGCCGCCAACCCGGCGATAGCCTCTGCGGCTCATGAAGCCGCCACCACGGCCACCGCCACCGCCAAACATGTTCATGATGACGATGAGAATAATAATAGCGAAAATAATCTGCCCAATACTAATGCCACCATTACCACGCCTTTTGCCACGGTCGGCATAGCCGGGAGGAGCCTGGTATTCGCCGGCAGCAGCTTTAAAAATTGAAGTTGTTGCTTCATCAAAACCGCGGTAAAAATTACCGGTGCGAAAAGCAGGAATTACATCGTTTTCAATAATGGTGCGGGCCGTGGCATCGGGCACCACACCTTCCATTCCATAACCTGTTTGGATGTTGATCTTACGGTCTTGGATAGCCGCCAGCAAAACAATGCCGTTGTCTTTTTCCTTGTTGCCCACGCCCCATTTCCGTAGGATCTGCAAACCCACATCTTCAATCGGAAAATCTTCCAGCGTGGTCATGGTTACCACCACAATCTGGTTGGAAGTACTGTCGTCGTAGGCTACCAGTTTTTGCTCCAAAGCTGCTTCCTGCTCCGGTGTCAGCACATCTGCCAGGTCGTTTACCAACCGTGCCGGCGACGGCCTCGATGGCACAATGCGGTCGATGCTTTGCGCACCAACCAACAAACTGCAGCTAAGAGATATGATTAAAAGGAAATACTTCATTGATTGTTCAACACGTGACTGGTAGCGCATGCGCAGCTTATCTGCCAAAAATTATATCGTCGGGCAATTCGTTTTTATCTGTGCTTTGATCGTACGGGAAAAACTGGTGCAAGGCATCACCAATGTCGCCAAGGCATTCAATGATCCCGTCAACAGGATGCTGCTCGCGGAAATGCCGGAGCATCTTACCGACTTCAGCTTCCCAATACTGCTGTCCCACTTTTTCATGGATACCGGCATCGCCATAAACCGCCACCTGGTGATCGGCCAACGCCAGGTATAGCAACACGCCATTGCGTTGCGAGGTGGCATCCATTTGCAACTGGAAAAACAGTTCGGCAGCGCGGTCAATGGCATCAACATAGCGGCACCGCGATTCAACAAAAATGCGCAGTTCGCCGCTGGTGCGTTGCTCCGCAGCCCGCAGTGCAGCAAGGATTTGCTCCTGCTCCGTATGACTGAAAAATTCAGTCTGCTTTTGCCAGGGAAACAGCCGCACGGTTAACGGGTTGTAGTGGTTGTATCATTAAAATTCACCGAGGGCTGGCGTTGCTGATCGCTGAAATCCACATTCGGTGCGTTCTCAGCGCCTGCATCGGCAGTAAAGCCCTGGCGTGGCCTGAAGCCCATGATGCCTGCAAACAATGCTGTAGGAAAACGGCGCACTTGTGTGTTATACACTTGCACGGCATCATTGAAATCGTTACGGGAAACTTTGATCCTGTTTTCGGTTCCTTCCAGTTGCGCTTGCAGGTTGCGGAAGGCATCGTTTGCACGCAGGTTGGGATATTGTTCCACTGTTACCAACAGGCGGCTCAGCGAACCAGAAAGCTGCGATTGTGCTTGCTGAAATTTCTGAATATTTTCGGGTGTCAAATCATCGGCATTGAGTTGCGTAGAAGTTGCACGTGCACGGGCATTAATTACATCGTTTAGCGTGCCGCGTTCAAAACTGGCTTCACCTTTTACAGTGTTTACCAAATTCGGAATAAGATCTGCACGACGCTGGTAATCGCTTTGCACTTTGTTCCAAGCATTTTTTACAGTTTCATCTTGTTGCACCAGCCCATTGTACGAGCCACAACCCCAAAACAGTAGCAGGGCCAATACGCCAACTATAATGATGGTAGTAAGGGAACGTCCTTTCATTTTCTATTTTTCTTTTAAAATTAAACTAAGCATTTAGGAGTACACAATTTTTGTTCCACGAACCTAAACCCGACAATATGACGTGTTCCGCACTAACACCACGCCTACCCGAAAACCAAACATCATTCTTTTACACCAAAATTGCAGCAACAAAAAAGGCCGCACCAAGGTGCAGCCTTTTCCATTTTATTCCTCGCTGAATTATGCTTTCACAGCAGCAATGCCGGGCAGGTCTTTGCCTTCAAAAAACTCAAGCATGGCGCCACCACCGGTGGACACGTAGCTTACCTTATCGGCAAAGCCAAACTTGTTTACGGCAGCTACGCTGTCGCCGCCGCCCACCAGTGAGAAGGCGCCGTTTTCAGTAGCTGCTGCAATGGCTTCGGCAACGGCTTTGGTGCCGTGCTGAAACTTTTCCATTTCAAACACCCCCATCGGGCCGTTCCACAAAATGGTTTTGGAATTGCTAATCACTTTAGTAAACATAGCGCAGGCCAATGCGCCAATATCCAGCCCCATCCAGCCGTCGGGAATATTGTTGCTCAGCGCAGACGAAACTTCGGCATCGGCAGCAAACTTGTCGGCAATAATGGAATCGGAAGGCAGGTGAATGGTTACACCTTTTGCTTCCGCTTTTTTCAACAGCTCACGGGCAGTATCGAGGCGGTCTTCTTCGCACAGCGAGTTACCGATTTTTCCGTCCATTGCTTTGTAAAAAGTGTACGCCATACCGCCGCCAATAATAATATCGGTGGCACGCTCCAACAGGTTCTCGATGATCAGGATTTTGTCCGAAACCTTGGCGCCGCCGATGATGGCAGTAAATGGTTTTTCAGAAGCATGCATCACTTTCTCCGCACTGCTCACTTCACCGTTCATCAGCAGGCCAAACATTTTGGCATCCGGTGCAAAAAACTGCGCAATAACTGCAGTTGATGCGTGGGCACGGTGTGCTGTACCAAATGCGTCGTTGATATACACATCGCCCAGTTTGGAAAGCTTTTCTGCAAAGCCCGCGTCGCCTTTTTCTTCTTCTTTATAAAAACGCAGGTTCTCAAGCAGCAATACTTCGCCGGGTTGCAGCGCTGCAGCTTTTTGTTCTGCTTCTGCACCAATGCAATCATTTGCAAAATCAACCTTACGGCCGCCGAGCAGTTCGCTCAGGTGTGCCACCAAATGTTTGAGGGAGTATTTTTCAGTAGGACCATCTTTTGGACGGCCCAGGTGCGACATCAGGATTACGCTGCCGCCGTCTTTTAAAATCTTTTCAATGGTTGGAACGGCAGCACGCATCCGGTTGTCGTCGGTTACATTGTATTGCTCATCCAGCGGCACGTTGAAGTCAACGCGGATCAGCGCTTTTTTGCCTGCGAAATTATATTGATCGAAATTGTTCATGTTCAGTGTTGGGTTTGGTAAGGATAAAAAAAGGCCCCCGCAGGAGCCTTTCATTTATTTCTGAATCAGCTGTGCAAAGTACTTAACAGTGCGTACCAACTGGCTTACATAGCTCATTTCGTTGTCGTACCAGCTAACTGTTTTCACCATTTGCTGATCGCCTACCGACAATACCCTTGTTTGGGTAGCATCGAACAGGGAACCGTAGCTGATGCCGATGATGTCGGAGCTAACGATCTCGTCTTCGGTGTAGCCGTAGCTTTCGTTGGCAGCGGCTTTCATCGCAGCGTTGATTTCTTCAACCGAAGTCTTTTTGTTCAACAGAACTGTAAGCTCGGTGAGTGAGCCAGTGAGGGTAGGCACACGTTGCGCCGAACCATCCAGTTTTCCTTTCAGGCCGGGGAGTACCAGGCCAATGGCTTTTGCAGCACCAGTGCTGTTGGGTACAATATTTTGTGCAGCGGCACGGGCACGGCGCAGGTCGCCTTTAGCGTGTGGTGCATCTTGTGTATTCTGGTCGTTCGTGTAAGCATGCACGGTAGTCATCAAACCGGCAAGGATACCAAACTGGTCGTCGAGCACTTTGGCCATCGGCGCCAGGCAGTTGGTGGTGCAAGATGCGCAGGAAATGATGGTTTCTGTGCCGTCGAGGATATCGTGGTTTACATTGAATACGATGGTCTTCAGGTCGCCGGTTGCAGGTGCAGAAATCACTACTTTTTTGGCGCCAGCCTGTAAGTGTGCTTCTGCTTTAGCTTTATCGGTGAAGAAACCGGTGCACTCCAGCACTACGTCCACATCGTGCTGTCCCCAGGGAATTTCGGCTGGATTTTTTTGAGCGTAAATTTTGATTTCATCGCCATTTACTATGATTGCGTTTTCAGTGGCTTCTACTTTTTCGTCAAAGCGTCCTTGTGCTGTGTCATATTTCAGCAGGTGTGCCAGCACTTTAGGGCTGGTCAGATCGTTGATGGCTACTACATCGATGCCTTCCATTTTATAGATCTGGCGGTAAACCAACCGGCCAATCCGTCCAAAACCATTGATTGCGACTTTTACGGTGCTCATCTGTATTTGATTTAGATTTTATTTAAATGCGCGTCGAAGGTACAATAATGATGCAAAATTGTTAAAAGAGCAGCGCTTCAATGAATTTTATTCAATGATTATGCTCAGTTTGTTGAACAATCTTACTGATAGCCATCAGGAAAGGGCGAGAAAAAGTTGATGCAATGTTAAACCTTACTGCTTTACCAGCAGTCCATAAGCCACCCTTTAAAAACTAAACCCTACCTCATGAACATACACCGCTTGTTTTTTGCGCTGGCTTTTGCCGCATGTATTTCTTTTGCTGCGTGCAATAAAGAAGAAAGCGGCCACACTTTACGGGTACGCCTTACCGATGCACCCACGGCGCTGGATGAAGTAAATGTAGACCTGCAGCAGGTGCTGGTAAAAATGGACCGCGACTCGGCGGCGTGGATTACACTGAAAGCTATACCCGGCGTGTACAACTTGCTCGAGCTGCAAAACGGCGTGGACACGCTGATAGCCGAAGGCGATGTTGGTACAGGCACCGTAAAAGAGATTCGCCTGGTGCTAGGCGAAAACAACTCGGTTGTGGCCAATGGCGAAACACATGACCTCACCATTCCAAGCGGCGCACAATCGGGGCTGAAGATCAAAATCAGCAAGCCGATGCGCCAAACACTTGATTCACTCACAATCGATTTTGATGCAGCGCTTTCTGTAAAACAGGAACGCGACGGCTACAAATTACGGCCTGTGCTGCGGGTTAAGTAGCGTTTTCATTCTTGTTTTTTTGGTTAAAAGGCCCCGCATTGCGGGACCTTTTTGCAAGCCCATGTATAGTAAAATGGTATTGTCTTTGTTTCAGTAGCACGAACCATAAATTGTGGCTTATGTTTCGTGTGGAGAAAGCACCCTATGAAATGGAAGTGATGGTAAAGGATGAAACCGTACGGATTCGTCCGGGCAAAAAGTACTTGAACCTTGTGGGCCGCACCCTGGCCCGCTGCGAAGAGTTTTTAGCACAGCAATTTTTCAAGCAACACAATGTGGCCGACAAATACCGGCTGATGCAGGCTTATTTTGAAAGCAGGGGCTGGCAGGTAAGTGCCTGATTTGGACCTTGTCAAATGGATCCGTTGCAGGTGCGGCGCTATTATTATAGCGCACAAAACAAAAAGGAAGCTAATTTTATCGTTGCTGCACGGGCCCTGGTGCGCTCCGCAGCATAATAATCGTATGGATAAAAACTTCCTGCAACACCTTTTCCATAAACAACAGCAGGTGGAGGCCGTGCCTTCCAATGCTGCTATATCGGATTGGGCCATGAACGTGGTGGCCCTGCTTTTTCCCGAACGTGCTGAAACCGGAACGCTATCCCAAGCACAATTAGCAACGCGTTTTACCGAACTGGAACATGAGCTGGTGCAAATATTAAACGGCACACAGGCCTGCACCGATTGCAACAATGAAATGCGCAGCCGCAGCTTTTTTGAAGACCTGCCGCAATTGTATGAAACGCTTAATCGTGATGTATCAGCCATTTTACAAGGCGACCCTGCAGCTACGAACGAATTTGAAGTGATCAGGGCTTATCCTGGTTTTTTCGCCATATCCATTTACCGCATTGCGCATGCACTCTTATTGCTGCAGGTGCCCTTGCTGCCGCGTATTCTTACGGAGTTTGCGCATTCAAAAACCGGCATTGATATTCACCCCGGCGCAACAATCGGCGAGTACTTTTTTATTGATCATGGAACGGGCATTGTTATTGGCGAAACAACAGTGATTGGCAACCATGTAAAACTTTACCAGGGCGTTACGCTAGGTGCGCTAAGTGTAAGCAAGGAACTGGCCCACACCAAACGCCACCCCACCGTTGAAGACCATGTAGTGATTTACAGTGGCGCTACCATTTTGGGCGGCGAAACGATTGTGGGCCACCACAGTGTTATTGGCGGCAACGTGTGGCTTACTGCCAGCGTGCCTCCCGGTTCACTGGTATTTCACAACCCCGAGATTACCGTATTGGAAGGAAAAATTTTGATCTAATGGCAGGCATTTTAGATACAGTAGGCAATACGCCACAAATAGCATTACAACGGTTAAACCCAAACCCACGGGTACGCATATACGCAAAACTGGAGGGAAACAATCCCGGTGGCAGTGTAAAGGACCGGCCGGCACTGAACATGATCCGCAGTGCGCTGGAACGTGGTGAAATAAATAAGGAAACGAAACTGATTGAAGCAACGTCGGGCAACACTGGTATTGCACTGGCGCTGATGGCAAAATTGTACGGCATTGAAATAGAACTGGTAATGCCAGCCAGCAGCACCCGCGAAAGAGTGTTGACCATGGAGGCGTTTGGTGCCACCGTTACGCTGCTGGAAAATATTGAAACCTGCCGCGATTATGCGGAGGAAAAGGCCGCTAGTGGCACTTTTCACCTGCTCAACCAATTTTCCAACCCGGACAACTACATGGCCCATTACAAAACAACGGGCCCGGAAATTTGGAAAGACACTGAAGGCCAGGTCACCCATTTTGTAAGTTCAATGGGCACTACCGGTACCATAATGGGTTGTTCGCGGTTTTTAAAAGAACAAAACAACAACCTGCAGATTGTTGGCTGCCAGCCTACGGAGGAATCGTCCATTCCGGGCATCCGCCGGTGGCCGGTTGAATACCTTCCGAAGATTTTTGAACCTGCACGGGTAGACCGCATCATGGATGTATCGCAGCAGGAAGCAACGGAAATGACCCGCCGGCTGGCCCGCGAAGAAGGGATTTTCGCCGGCATGAGCAGCGGTGGTGCCGCCGCCGCCGCCATACGATTAGCGCAGGAACTGGAAAGCGGCGTGATCGTTTTCATTTGCTGCGATCGTGGCGACCGGTATTTGAGTTCGGATTTGTTTGGGTAGGCGTTGTGGAGGTTGTTGTTCGTGAAACGTGAAACGTCAATCGTGAAAATCTTGAACCACAAAGACACGAAAAACACGAAGGAACACGAAGCGTTAATGCGAATGATTCAGCGTAATAAGAAAGGCAAAAATTGAAATGAGTAGGTTGGTAAAATGCCAATAACCGTTTTAATTCTTGCCTTTTGTTTTTGTAATTAAACAATGGCTTTTAATTGCCAGTTGTAGAACAAAGAATGGGATCGCGTCAAATCGCTATGCAGTTAGTTAAATAACAATGCTCGATTATTCACGATTCACGATTGACGTTTCACGTTTGACGAAAGCGCACCAACACTAAATGAAAAAGCCCCACAACCGTGGAGCTTTTTTTTGTACCGCGTACGGGATTCGAACCCGTATCGCCTCCGTGAAAGGGAGGTGTCCTAGCCCTTAGACGAACGCGGCGTTCGTGTTTTGGGAGTGCAAAGATAAGGGCAGAGATTATTGCACCCAAAGGAAATCATTTCGTTTTCTAAAAAAATTTACCTGCACACAGCTAATCATTTCTCATACGAAAAGACCAGCGTTCCTCCCTACCTATCCACTATTCACCATTGCCCACTCACCATTCACGATTGACGCTTCACGTTTGACGAAAGCGCACCAACACTAAATGAAAAAGCCCCACAACCGTGGAGCTTTTTTTTGTACCGCGTACGGGATTCGAACCCGTATCGCCTCCGTGAAAGGGAGGTGTCCTAGCCCTTAGACGAACGCGGCGTTCGTGTTTTGGGAGTGCAAAGATAGGCGTCCGCTTTAAACTGCCAAAAAAATTAAAAGGCCCTATAGAAATAGGGCCCGGATTATGATAAGCAAAAAATACACTAACGCTTCGCCACATCGAACTTGCGGAAAATGCTTTTCACGCTGCTTTCGATTTCCTTACGCGTAAGGTTGCGGCTGTTGATTTCCGAGGTGGTCCAACCCTGCCACACGGCTTTCTCTGTTGCGGCATCTACCATCGTAATGGTTACGGTACCCTCACGTACTTCATAGGCCGCATTGTCGTAGCCCATGAATTGTGATGGATAGTAAAAGCCAATCCAACGGCGGGTGTAAGGGTTAAACAAATACCGCGTATAGGCCCGGGAGTATAACGGATTGTTTGTTTCCCGCAGGTTCTTTTCCACCAGCACATCATAGCCCAGCAACACATCCGGTTTAGTATTGCTTTCGCGCCAACCTCGCTTCACCAGTTCGGCCGCCACAACTGCTTTGATGTTGCGTTCGGTTAGGTCCGATGTTACTTTCCCACTTGCTGAATCGGTGTCTGAAGTTTCTGTCCAGGCAAAAGTCTTGTACTTGCTGAAGTTAACCGTTTCGTCTTTTTCCACATGCGCCACGGCTGCACAACCGCTTACTACAAAAGCTGCCAAAAACAAGATTCCCAGCAGTTTTACAGGCTTCATTTATGCTCCTTTTTTCTTTAAAGACGCAAATTCAGTGCGGTTATTCCAAAGAGAATGTGAAAAAAAATCACACGCATTTTTAAAGCAGAAAATTGACGTTTTGCAGCGGTGCATTCTTGTTAAATATTTTTAACTGACCAGATGTCGGAAACACGTATGTCATGAATGCAAAATGGCTCCGTTTAAGAGCCATTTTGCTGAAAACTTTATCCTAAACCAACCTCCTGGTGGCGGTCCGGGATGATCACATCAACATAACCTTTCCGCTGCAAGCGCTCCTTAAAATCCTGTTGCACATCGTACTCGCCATGCACCAAAAAAAGCTTTTGTACCGTGTTCGGGTCCTGCTCCGCCAGCCACTGGCTCATATCCTCGTAATCGCCGTGGGCACTCATGCTTTTGATCACGCCCACCTCGGCATGCACCTCATGGCGTACGCCAAAAATGCTCACTTCTTTTTGCCCGTCCATCAGCCTGCCACCCAGCGATTGCGGCTCACAATATCCGGTCATTAAAATGGCATTCCGGCTGTTCTCAATATTGTTGGAGATATGGTGTTTTACACGGCCAGCTTCCGCCATTCCGCTGGCCGAAATAATAACGCAAGGATCGTTGCGATAGTTCAGGATTTTTGACTCCTCAACCGACTGTACATATTGCAGCCCGTTGAAATGAAAAGGATCATGATCTTCCTGCAACACCCGCTGAATGGTTTTATTAAAATATTGCGGGTACTTCTTTACCAACGCCGTTGTTGCAATACTCAATGGACTGTCTAAAAAATAATCCAGTCGCGGCAACCTGTTCTCTAATTCGAGTTGATTGAGGGCATATAAAATCTCCTGTGTGCGGCCCAGGCTGAATGCAGGAATAATCAGTTTGCCCCTGCGCTGCACACACACTTTTTCAATCCAGTGCAACAGCAGGTCCACGCTGGACGCAACACTTTTGTGCAGGCTGTTGCCATAGGTTGATTCGAGGATGATAAAATCGGCTTGCGGGAACGGTGCCGGCGACCGCAATATCACATCGCGATAGCGGCCGAGATCGCCGCTGAAAGATATTTGTCGCTGCACGCCGTTTTCAGTAATGCGCAGGTGTACTGCAGCGCTGCCAATGATGTGACCCGCATCGGTGAACATTACCTCCACTCCTTCCAGCACTTCAAACCATTGCCCATACTCGCGGGTTTTAAATAACTGCATCGCCGCCACCGCGTCTTCTTTGCGGTACAGCGGCTCAATCAATGGCCGTCCTTCTGCCCTGCGTTTTTTGTTGCTGTATTTAATGTCGCTTTCCTGTATTTGCGCCGAATCTTCGAGCAAAACTGCAGCAATATCGCGGGTTGCTGGCGTGCAATAAATGGGGCCGCTAAAGCCGTCTTTTACCAGCTTAGGCAGCAGGCCACAATGATCGATGTGGCCATGCGAAAGCACCACCACATCTACAGTTGCCGGATCAAAGCCAAATTTTCGGTTAAGCGCCTCCGTTTCTTTGCCCATGCCCTGGAACAGGCCACAATCGAGCAGAATTTGTTTACCGTTTTTGAGCGTCAGTAAATGTTTGGAGCCGGTTACGGAGCGGGCTGCACCATGAAAAGCAATTTTCATAACGTAATGGTTAATGTCTTGAAGTTAATGCGGATGGGCGGGAAAATAAAAGATATGGATCATGCACTACTTGACCGTTCATGCATTGTTACTGTTTACAATCGCTGCACCCTTTGCTTTAAACGACCATTCAAAAACAAAAGTCGCTACCGGTTCGCCCTGGATATTTTTTCCTTCGCTACATACGCTGATGGTTTGGGCCGTTCCGGCTTGAACCGCTTTCTCTATGGCGCCCTTTATGGCAGCGCCATCGCTGCAAGTGAAAAAAGTAGTGCCGGTAGCTTTTTTAAAAAAGCGGGCTTCCATGCCTGTCACCAGCATGGATACCGGCGGTTTGCGGCCCCATACCTGCGCCATCGATAACACACCAGTGCTTAGTTCGGCCGCCATGCTGAGGCATGCAAAATAGGTAGACCGAAATGGGTTGGTAGTAGACCAGCGGTAAGGAACGGACACCGTGCAAGCCCCTTCATCTACGTTAACAATACGCAGCCCTGAAAATGCAGCAGCCGGCAATTTGCGCAGCAAAAAAAGCCGCAGTTTCAGCGGGTTTCGAATGATCTGGAAAAACTGATCGGCAGGTTGCAATTGGACTTGTTGTTGCATGCAAAGCGGTTATGCTTAAAGTTACCGCAGTTGATGCAACAATTAAAAAACAGAACTTTTGTTTAAAAAAGTCATCCCGTTTAAACGAACTAATCAGCACCGAAATACCTGCCTAACTTTCTTTGTAATTGCTTGCCTGCAAAGCTACCGGCGACCAGTTGTACAAAAAGCTTTTTACTTTTTCAAAATCATATCCATTGCCTTTTTGCAGCAAAGTATTGTCCTGCGTATGCAGCCGGTTGCCCGCAGCATCGAGCACTACCAGCACCGGGAAACCAAAACGCTGCGGAAACCCGATCCGGCTCAGCATCGCCTCGTTGCGATTTTCTTTGCTGTAATTAAGGTGATACAAAATATAGCTGCCTTCCAGCATCCGTTTCAGCGTGCTGTCGGTTTGCAACATGGCATTGAACTTATAACACCACACACACCAGTTGCCGCCAATCTGCACCAGCACGTGTTTGCGTTCGGCCTTTGCACGGATCATCAATGCGGCCAGGTCTTTCTCGGCATTGGCGTACGGGTTATACAATTTCGTAGTGTCGGCGCCATGGGCCTGCAACGAACATATGACCAACAGCAACACCAGGTATTTCATCGTACGCTTTTTGTTTTACGGCTTTAAATTTAGCGCAAGTTTTCCATGACCTTTGCCGCCGGTAAAATATGGGCCGGCCGCCGCTTGTACAAATACCAGCTTTGCTTAATTTCACCGGAATTATCCTGCTGTAATAAAAAGAAATTCCGTTTGGCGCAGCTTTCTCACCGACCTAATTTTCTGCGGCCCGGCGTGCATGCAATACTGACCTTCGGAAAAAGCCATCGTTACAAGCGGTTGCTGACTTCTGTTCGTTAAGCCGCCCGTTCCAGGCTTTCTTTTGAAATACATGGGCAACAGCACCAAAGCTTATGGTATCCGACAACAAGATGGCCCAGGAAAAAGAACGACTTGAAAAAGCGCTGGAAGCAGCGGGTGTAGGCACATGGGATTTTGACATTCAAAATAACCAGCTGCTTTGGTCGCCGCAATGCTACCGATTGTTTGGCATTACCCAGCCTTTCCCTGTCGACTACAATAATTTTTTGACCGGCCTGCACTCCGATGACCGCGAGGGCACCCACCAGTTGATCCAGGCGGCTTTTGCGGGGGAAAATGATGGCGTTTTTTCGGCCGAGTTCCGCACCATCGGCTTTGAAGATGGGCTGCTCCGCTGGATTCGTTCTACCGGCAAAGCATATTTTAATGATTTTGGCCAGGCCTCCAGGTTTATCGGCACTGTGGTGGACATAACCAAACAAAAAGAAGCAGAACTAAAACTACAGGAAAGCGAAGAAGGTTTTCGCTCAATGGCCGATCATGCGCCGGTGATGATTTGGGTGACCGATCCCAACGGACAATGCACATACCTCAACCGGCGCTGGCTGCAGGCCACCGGCCAAACATTGGCCGAAGGCCAGGGCATTGGCTGGACCGCCGCGCTGCACCCCGATGACCGGCAGGCGGCCATTGAACATTTTTTGGCAGCCAACGAAGTGCAAACCGGTTTTAGCATGGAATACCGCCTACGCTATGCCAACGGCAGCTACCGGTGGATGCTGGACAAAGCCATGCCGCGGTTCGATAGGGCTGGCGCATTTCTGGGCTACATTGGTTCGGTGCTTGATATAGAGGAACGTAAAACCATAGAGGACGAACTGGAACTGAGCAACGCATTGTTCGAAGCACAAAATGAAGGTTCGCCGCTGGGCATTTTGGGCATCGATACCAACAGAGAAATTTATTACCTCAATGAACGCTATGCCGAGATCTTTGGCTTTTCGAAAGAAACCATCAAGACGGTAACCCGCGGCGAGCTTTTGGAACGTTTTAAAATAACGATCCGGAATTACGATGCATTTTTAGAACGCATTGAATTTTTATATGCGAACCCACAAACCGGCAGCCGCGACGAAATTGAATTAACAGATGGTCGCATCATTGAACGATATGGTTATCCCATTCGCAGTAAAGACGGGAATTACCTGGGCTGGACTTGGCAATTCCGCGACATCACCGCTCAATTGAAAGCAGAAGAAACGCTGCAACTAAAGAACGTTGAACTGGAACAACTGATCCAGGAATTCAAGTTCGTAACCGATTTTATGCCGCAAATGGTTTGGGCCGCACAGCCCAACGGCGCCGTTGATTTTTTTAACCAGCAATGGTACGATTACACCGGGTTATCGTTTGAGCAAACGAAAGCGTCTGGTTGGACTACCATTGTACATCCCGATGATGCAGACCGCACCTGGCACACGTGGAATAACGCGGTAACAAACGGCGAAGTGTATGAAATTGAGTACCGCCTGCGCCGATACGATGGTGTGTTTCTCTGGTTTTTGGCCCGCGCCGTGCCCATGCGGGATGGCGAAGGCAACATCACCAAATGGTTTGGCACCTGCACCAACATCAACGATCAAAAACATGCGGCGGATTTGCTGGAACAAAAAGTAGCGGAACGCACTTTTGAGTTACAGGAAGTAAATCGCAACCTTGCTTGGTCGAACAGCGAGTTGGAGCAGTTTGCTTATGTAGCATCCCACGACCTGCAGGAACCGCTGCGCAAAATCCGCACTTTTACCGGCATGCTGGAGTCGGAACTAAAGCAGCAAGAACCGAAACGAGTAACCCATTTTATCGATCGCATTTGGCAGTCTTCATCGCGGATGCAGGAACTGATCAAAGACCTGCTTGATTTTTCGCGATTGGGCCGTACGCAGCAAGCACAGTTTGCACCAGTCAACCTGAATGAGATTTTGCAGCAGGTATACGAAGACCTGGAATTATTGATCAATCAAAAAGCCGCCCGTATTGAATGGCAACCATTGCCCAACGTGCAGGCCAGTGCTTTGCAAATGAGCCAGCTTTTTTATAACCTGCTGAGCAATGCATTGAAGTTTTCGAAAGAAGGCGTTGCACCTTTTGTACAAGTGGCCAGCACACCGGCCGATAAGACGCTTGTTGCCGAACACGGCCTGGCGCACCACGAAACGCCGTTGCACTATATAACGGTTACGGACAACGGCATTGGCTTTAAGCCCGAGTATGCCGACCAGATCTTTACCATTTTTCAGCGGCTCCACTCCCGCTCTTCTTACGAAGGCACGGGCATTGGATTGGCGCTGTGCAAAAAAGTAGTGCTCAATCACCACGGCGCCATCTGGGCTACTTCCGAGCCGGGTGTTGGTGCAACTTTTCATTTGTTGTTGCCGGAAGGAAGCTGAGGAGTCGGAAGTCGGAGGTCAGAAGTCCGAAGACATATGTTTATAGAAAAGAAAAGTCCTACAGGCCTGGGAAAAGTAATCTCCAAGCCTGTAGGACTTTTTAATCTTAGATAAACCATCTTCGGACTTCCGACCTCCGACTTCCGACTCTTACAACACCTCCACCTGGTTCCGCAGCAAATCCTCAAATTCTTCGCGTTTGCGGATCAGCAGCGCTTCGCCATCTTTCACCAGCACTTCGGCAGGTTTCAGTCGAGAATTGAAGTTCGACGACATCTCAAAACCATAAGCGCCGGCGTTGTAAAACACCAATAGATCGCCTTCACGAACCTCGGGCAGTGTGCGGTCCCACGCAAACGTATCGGTTTCGCAAATATGACCAACAACAGTATAAATGCGCGGTGCACCAAACGGGTTGGATATATTTTCAATGCGGTGATAAGCCTCGTAAAACATGGGACGAATGAGGTGGTTAAAACCACTGTTGACCCCCACAAATACAGTAGCAGTAGTTTGTTTTACCACGTTTGCTTTTACAATAAAATAACCGCTTTCACTTACCATGTATTTGCCCGGCTCAAACCACACTTCCAGTTCTTTGCCGTGCTCTTTCGCGTATTGCTCAAAAGCATCCCGCACTTTAGCGCCCAGCGCCTGCACATCGGTGCGTACGTCATCTTCAAAATAAGGCACTTTAAAACCGCTGCCCAGGTCGATGAATTCCAGCTCGGGGAAATGTGCGGCCACATCAAACATGATCTCAAGTCCGGCAATAAACACATTGATGTCCTTGATATCGGAGCCGGTGTGCATGTGGATGCCTTTTACCTGCAGCCCGGTGGTTTTTACAATGCGTTCAATATGGCGCAACTGGTGAATGGAAATACCAAACTTGCTGTCGATATGACCGGTGGAAATTTTATAATTACCACCACCCATGATGTGTGGGTTGAAGCGAATGCAAATAGGATATGAACCACCGTACTTTGCACCAAAATGCTCGAGGATCGAGATGTTATCGATGTTCAGGTTTACGCCCAGGTCCTTGCCCGCTTCAATCTCGGTAAAGTCAACACAATTGGGGGTAAACAAAATGCGGTCGGGGCTAAAACCTGCGTGCAGCGCCAGTTTCACCTCGTTTATGCTTACACAGTCGATGTTGGCACCAAGCGATTGTATGTATTTTAAAACGTTGATATTGGTCAGTGCTTTACACGCATAGAAAAAGCGGGCTTTGGTGCCATCAAATGCTTTTTGCAGGCCCTCGTATTGTTCCTTAATTTTTTCGGCGTGGTAAACGTAAAGCGGCGTGCCAAAGCGGTTTGCTAATTCAACCAGTTGGGTGTGTGTCAGGCTTTGCGACATATTGTGTTAACCGCATTAGGCGGTGCATTTTTTATCAAAAATTGCAATAATTAATCTTCTTCACCTTCTTTCGGCGCATCATCTTCATCCGTTCGTTCCACCGGTCCGCGTTGTTCTGTTTCCTTATCGGCATGCAGGTCGGCTTCGTCGGTGCCGGGCGTTTCAACGGGGTAACCGTTTACAAACAACCTTGCGCCTTCCACAGGCGTATCCTCCAGGCGGGCAATCAATTCACCTTCATCCGAGACGGCCAGTTCTTCACCAGTTTCAACCACCGCACCATTCACTGTAGTAGGTTCCACAATCTCCTGCAGCACTTCCCTGATCTTGGGCAAATCTGCAGTGGTATTCAAACCAAAATAATCCATGAAGGTTTTGGAAGTAGCATACACCAACGGATGGCCCACTGCGTTTTCGTTGCGGCCGGCAATCACGATCAGTTCTTTTTCCAATAATTTCTGGATGGTGTAATCGGCGCTTACGCCACGGATCAATTCAATTTCGCCTTTTGTGATGGGCTGCTTGTAAGCAATGATGGCCAACGTTTCCAAAGCCGCTGGCGACAGACGTTTCAGGTATTTTTCACCATTGAGCTGCGCAATGGTTTTATGAAAATCTTTCTTGGTCAAAAACTGCCAGCCGCCGCCGCTTTGCCGAATGGAGAACGGGTAAAACTCGGAATCATATTTTTCCGAAATACCTGCCAACGCGGTATCAACCTGTTCTTCGGTGATCTTGTCTTCCATAAAACCAAAAGCGCCGTTGATCAGCTCCGTTATTTCGGTGCCGGACAATGGTTTATCGGAAGCAAAAATCAGGGCCTCAATATGCGGAATAAGGTTGGACAGTTCCATCTATAAATTTGAAAATTTAGGGATATGAAAATTTGAAAATGCCGAACATTAAAATGTGCAAATAAAACAATTGCAGCTGCCACACCGGGCCCATTCATTGTTTCATTTGCACACTTTCAAATTTTCAAATTACCCCTACCCTTGCAGCGCCGCGGCACCGCTTACAATCTCGGTAAGCTCGGTGGTGATGGCAGCCTGGCGGGCACGGTTGTAAGATATTTTTAGCGAACGCAGCAGCTCGTTGGCGTTTTCCGAAGCCTTGTCCATCGCCGTCATGCGGGCACCATGCTCCGATGCGTTGGCATCGAGCACCGCCTTGTACAACTGCGTGTTCAGGATCTTGGGCATCAATTCTGCAATCAGTTCTTCTTTATTGGGGTCGAAAATAAATTCGCTGGCTGCAGCCTGTCCTTCGGTGCGCTGCACTTTTGGAATAGGCAGGAAACGCTCCGCTACAAAACGCTGTGTTGCGGCGTTTTTAAACTCGCTGTATACAATTTCCACCACGTCAAATTCCTTCCGCTCAAACGCTTTCATTGCAGCCTGCGCCGCCTTTTGCACGTTCTCGAAATTCAGTTGCAGGAAAATATCGCGGTAGGTTTCGGTAACCCGGGCATTTGCTTTTGCAAAATGCTCGTACCCTTTTTTACCAATGGCCCAAATTTCCACGTTGCCTTTGGCAGCCTGCGCGGCATATTGCTCCCGCATCATCTGCCGGGCAGTTTTAATCACGTTGGCGTTGTAAGCGCCGGCCAGTCCGCGGTCGGAGGTAATTACCAGCAACAGCACCCGCTCAATGGGGCGCTCTGCTGCCAGTGCCATAGTGCCTTCGCCTTCGCTGCTGCTCACAATGTTGCTCAGCATTTCCTGCAGTTTTCGGGCATAGGGGCGCATTTGTACAATGGCATCCTGGGCACGGCGCAGTTTGGCTGCACTCACCATTTTCATTGCCTTGGTAATCTGCTGGGTGCTTTGCACCGATTTAATCCTGTTGCGTACTTCTTTTAACTGACCAGCCATGGGTGGTTTGTAGTTTTATTTTTGGAAGTTGGAGCGCTTGTGGCGGCTCCGTTCCCGGTGCTCTTAATTTCATTGTTGAAAAACTACCTGCGGTAAAACGCAAAGATTAGTTCAATCAAGCCCGAAAATAGAGGGCCCCGGTATTTGGTGCGCAAAGGTACGGGTACAAAGGGAAACTTCCATACCGCAGTAGGGGCAGAAATAGGGTGTGGATAAATGTTTAACGTGGCGGTTTTTACTATTTCCGGAACGGTTGACAGCGCTAAATAAAAAGATGCGCCCAACGACCGATCATTTCCGCAACGTTACAATCCGGCTGAGGCCGTATGTAATCAGTATTTCGCCGCCTAAATTGCTGTTTAGCGGCCGTTCTTCTTCAGCGGTCAGGTGCATCACAATGGGGCCTGCGGCCAAATTTTCCCAAAACTTTGCCGGCAGCGCCAGCTTTCCATTGCGCACCTGCAGCAACTCGTTTACGCCAACGCCTTCAGCCGATGTATCGGTGAGCACTACCCGTACCGAACTGCCGTTGGACAAGCCATTTAGGGGCAATTCGTGATCGCCAACCGACAAAACTGCAGGCAGTTCGGCGCCGATTGTAAAAGGCTGAAAATTAAATTCGTCGGTGTAATGATTCGCTTCCAGGTCGGTAAAGCGGATGGTATGTTTCCCCACAAGCCTGGCCACCGGCGCCTGGTATTCGTAAAACGCCCCCACTACGCCGGCGCTGTCGGGCTGCAACTCCTGTCCGTCTATTTGTACAGCGGCAGGCGGCTGCAGCAGCATGGTTTGGGCCATCCGTTCATTGGTGTAAAACTGGAGCATGCAGGTGGCGGCGCTGTCGCCCTCTTCGGCCCACACTTTATACTGGGCCCATACACCGGCCGGCTTTTTACCCGGCGCCTGTTTGCCCGGCTCGTTGGAACAGGAAAAAACTACAAGCAGCAGCGCCGCGCAAAACCATTTTTTCAACATATCGTAACTCCAAAAATTTAAGATCACATTCCACATCGTTGTTAAACAAACACAAAAGGCCATGCCAGCAGGTTTTTCTTAACCGCCCTCCTGTGTAAGGGCTCCTGAAATACCGTTATCTTTGGCACCCTGTCAAAATGGCCCGAATAAAATTTCTGCCCCATTTTTGCCAAGTACAACTTCTCAACGACAATAGTATATTATGGGTTTTTTTTCCAAGTTATTTGGCGGCTCAAAATCGGAGCGTGATGTAAAAAGCATCACACCGCTGGTTGCCAAAATCAACCAAAATTTCTCGCAGTACCAATCGCTTTCCAACGACGAGCTTCGCAATAAAACAGTGCAGTTTCGCCAGCGCATTGCCGAACACCTCAAGGGTGTTGAATCCGAAATTGCCGCGGCCAACCAACGGGCCGAAGAGCTGCCGTTCAACGACCTGGTGGGCAAAGATGCCATTTATCAGGAAGTGGACCGCCTGAAAAAAGACCGCGATCAAAAGATTGAAGAGGCACTGAAAGAGCTGCTGCCCGAAGCTTTTGCCGTAGTAAAAGAAACCGCCCGCCGTTTTAAAGAAAATACTGAAGTAACAGCCGCCGCCACCGAGCTGGACCGCGAACTGGCGGCCAACGGCAAAGGACATATCCGCATCGAAGGCGACCAGGCCATTTACCAAAATAGCTGGAGCGCTGCCGGCGGCACCGTTACCTGGAACATGGTACACTACGATGTACAGCTTATTGGTGGTATCGTGTTGCACCAGGGCAAGATCTCGGAAATGGCCACCGGTGAGGGTAAAACGCTGGTATCTACCTTGCCTGCTTACCTGAACGCACTGGCTGGCGAAGGCGTGCACATTGTAACCGTGAACGACTACCTGGCCCGCCGGGATAGTGAGTGGAACGGTCCCATCTTCGAATGGTTAGGTCTGCGTGTTGATTGCATCGACAAGCACCAGCCCAACTCCGAAATGCGCCGCCGCGCCTACCTGGCCGATATCACTTACGGTACCAACAACGAATTTGGCTTCGACTACCTGCGCGATAATATGGTGCACACACCGGAGGAAATGGTGCAACGCAAACACCATTTTGCGATGGTGGATGAGGTGGACTCCGTGTTGATCGACGATGCACGTACGCCTCTGATCATTTCGGGCCCGGTGCCGCGTGGCGACGACCAGCAATACCAAACGCTGCGTCCCCGCGTGCAAGCTTTAGTGGAAGGACAGGAACGCCTGGTGCGAGGCTTTTTAAACGAAGCCAAACGCCTGATTGCTGCCGGCGACGACGATCCCAAAACAGGCGGACTGATGCTGTACCGTGCTTACCGTGGTTTGCCCAAATATGGTCCGCTCATTAAGTTCCTGAGCGAACCAGGCATGCGGGTAAAATTGCAAAAAGCAGAGAACTATTATATCGCCGACCAGCAGCGCAACATGCACATTGTGGATGAAGAACTGCTGTTTCATATCGATGAAAAAAACAAATCGGTTGACCTTACAGACAAGGGCATTCAAACCATTACCCGTGCCGGCGAAGACCCTGAGTTTTTTGTACTGCCGGATATTTCGGTAAAACTGGGTGAGATTGATGAAGCACAGGTGCCTGCCGAAGAAAAGCTGGCGCAAAAAGAAGCCATCATCAACGATTACTCCACCAAAGCCGACCGCATCCATTCGGTGCAGCAGTTGCTGAAAGCGTATTCCCTTTTTGAAAAAGACGTGGAATACGTGGTAATTGACGGCGCGGTGAAAATTGTTGACGAACAAACCGGCCGGATCATGGAAGGCCGCCGTTACTCGGATGGTTTGCACCAAGCCATTGAAGCAAAGGAAAATGTACGGATTGAAGCGGCTACGCAAACGTATGCTACCGTTACGCTGCAGAACTTTTTCCGGATGTACCACAAATTGGCCGGTATGACCGGTACTGCCGAAACCGAAGCAGGTGAATTGTGGAGCATTTACAAACTGGATGTGGTAACGATTCCTACCAACATCCCGGTGGTGCGTAAAGACTCGCAGGATTTAGTTTATAAAACCAAACGCGAAAAATACCGTGCGGTAATTGACGAAGTGGAGGCGCTGCGCAATGCGGGCCGCCCTGTGCTGGTTGGTACCACGTCGGTGGAAGTAAGTGAATTACTGAGCCGTGCTTTGCAGGTTAAAAAAATCCCACACAACGTACTCAATGCCAAGCAGCACTCCCGTGAAGCACAAATTGTAGCCGAAGCCGGTTTGCCTGGCGCCGTAACCATCGCCACCAACATGGCCGGTCGCGGTACCGACATCAAGCTCGGGCCTGGTGTGAAAGAAGCGGGTGGTTTGGCCATTATTGGTACTGAACGCCACGAAAGCCGCCGCGTTGACCGCCAGTTGCGTGGTCGTGCCGGCCGCCAGGGCGATCCCGGTACTTCGCAGTTCTACGTGTCGCTGGAAGATGACCTGATGCGCATGTTTGGCTCAGAGCGTATTGCAGGCCTCATGGACCGCTTTGGCTATAAAGAAGGCGAAGTGATCCAGCACAGCATGATCACCAATTCCATTGAACGGGCACAAAAGAAAGTGGAAGAAAATAACTTCGGCATTCGTAAGCGCCTGTTGGAATACGATGACGTGATGAACAAACAGCGGAACGCCATTTACGAACGCCGCAACCACGCCCTGTTTGGCGACCGCCTGGCGCTGGACATCGACAACGCGTTTTCCGTAACTGCAGAAGAACTGGTGAGCATTTACCGCGAACAAGAAGATTTTGAAGGCTTTAAGCTGGCTTGCATCATCAACTTTGGCCTCGATACACAGATCACCGAAGAGCAGTTCCGCAGAACCGATGCAAATAAACTGTCCGATGCGTTGTACAATGAAGCTACCGAGGCTTACCAGGCCCACAAATTAGCCGTACAGCAGCAGGCCGTGCCGGTGTTCGATAACATCCGCGCTACGCAGGGTGCCCATATCGAAAACGTGATCGTGCCCTTCAGCGATGGCCGCAAAGGCATCAATGTGCTGGCACCGTTGGAAAAAACCATCACATCGGGCGGCGAAGAGTTGACCAACGCGATGGAACGCAACATTACGCTGGCCATTATTGATGAAAAATGGAAAGAGCACCTACGTGCCATGGACGACCTGAAGCAAAGCGTGCAGACGGCCTACCTGGAGCAGAAAGATCCATTGGTGATCTACAAAATGGAAGCCTACAACCTGTTTAAAAATTTAAGCAGCGAGGTAAATAAAGATATCGTTTCGTTTTTGGCGCATGCCAACTTGCCGATGGCCGAAGAAGCACCCGAGCAGGTTCAGGAAGCGCATGTGGAGCGCACCGATCTAAGCCATCTGCAATCGAATAAAGAGGCAGTTGATGCGATCGGCGATGATTACGCCGCCAACGAAAAAGACTACTTCGACCCGAACAACGGCACGGCTGTCCGGCAGGAGCCGGTTAAGGTTGGACCGAAAACGGGCCGCAATGACCCCTGCCCTTGCGGTAGCGGCAAAAAGTTCAAGAACTGCCACGGCAGGGATGTGGCTTAATTTGCGACGAACGTGTTTTTATAAAAACAAACTAATATTTACAGCAAAACCACTGGCTTTCCGGCCGGTGGTTTTTTCTTTTAAATAGTAACACAGAACTAACATTAGTCGTTAAAACCGACCGCAAACACGTTACCTTTTGCTCTTCAGTGTTGTCATGCCGAACTTGTTTCGGCATCTCCTTAAACATAAGTAAAACCTGAATGATTAGGGGATGCCGAAACAAGTTCGGCATGACACGTAATATTCGACAGCACACCTTTTTGATCGCAAACATTTATAACCCTACCTAATCAAAATCATACGTTACGGATGTGCTTTTAACAATCTCGAAGGGTTGATTGCCGTGCATTTTTACGAATTTTAAAGGAGTCCAAATTCCCACAATCACCCATTAAAACTGCACGCTATGAAACGTTTTTTTTACGCCCTTGCTTTCCTCGTTCTGGCCACCGGCTGCGTGAAGGTTATTGCCGGCGAAGAAGAACGTGTGGATGTTTCGGCGCTGCACAACAAACGCTTTGGCGCATCGGCCCGCGACCTGCTGAGCAGCGAAAAATACACGGCCCTCAAGATTGAAGTGCAATACATGTCGGGCTTCAAACCCGACGAGCAGGCTTTGAAAAACCTGCACCTTTTCCTGGATAAATATTTAAATAAGCCGGCGGGCATTTTTATTACAACCAAAGAAATTGACCCCATTGCCGATACTGTGATGAACCACAGCGACTTGGTAGCGCTGGAGCGCAAGACCCGTGCGGAATATACCCGCAATAAAACGCTGGCAGTGCACCTGGTGTACACCAACGGCGAGTATGTGAACCCGCGGATCCTGGGGCTGGCTTACCAAAATACATCGGCCGTCATTTTTGGCAAACCCATTTTGAAACATTCGGGCCGCATTGGCCAGCCCGACCGCACCAAGTTGGAAACAACTGTGCTGCTCCACGAAGTGGGCCACCTGCTGGGGCTGATCAACAAAGGCACCGACATGCAGTCGGACCACAAGGACGACGACCATGAAAGCCATTGCAGCAATAAGGACTGCCTGATGTATTACAGCATCGGTACGCAGGACCGCTTTGGCTACCTGGTACGTGGCGATATTCCAAAACTGGACCCGCACTGCGAGGCCGATCTGAAAGCCAACGGCGGCCGGTAACCGCCGGTGTGCATGCATTTCTTTTTAATATTTGATGGCACCGCGGCGAAGGCCTAATTTTAGGCCCTTTCAAAGTCACTGCACCAATATGAAAATTAAGAAAGCTGTCATTACCGCCGCGGCCCGTGGCGAACGACTGTACCCTGTTGCCGATACGATTCAAAAAGCGATGTTGCCTGTTGTAGATGTGGATGGACTGCACAAGCCCGTGATCCAGATCATTGCCGAAGAAGCTTATGCTTCGGGCATTGAGGAAATCTGCATTGTATGCGCCCCTGGCGATGGCGAACGCTATGCCGGCGCATTTGCATCGCTACGCGATAACCTGATCCGCTTTTACCAGGGCAGCGACTGGGCGAAAACAGAGGCCGATAAGATTGACCATCTCCTTTCCACCACTCAATTTATAGAGCAATCAGAAGCCCGTGGCTATGGGCATGCTGTGTACTGCGCCAAAGACTTTGTAGGCGATCAGCCGTTCCTGCTGCTTTTAGGCGACTATCTATATGTGTCGCAAAAAGGTGCCAAGCGCTGCGCCGCCCAGCTGATTGAGTTGGCGTCGAGAGAAGGCTGTTCCGTGTCGGCGGTAAACCCTACTATCGAACACCAGATTGGTCGGTATGGCACGATTACCGGCAAACATGTAGCGGGCCAAACCGGCATGTACAGCATTGAAAAACTGATTGAAAAACCTTCGCTCAGCCAGGCCGAGTTGGAGCTGCAAACATCAGGATTGCGTGCCGGGTATTACCTCTGCTTCTTTGGCATGCACGTGTTTACACCGACCGTTTTTCAGCTGTTGCAAAATGAAGTGGAAGCCGGCAGCAACAATGTGCTGCTGACTCCTGCGCTGCAGCAGTTGGCCGAAACTGAAAAATACCTGGCACTGGAAATGAAAGGCCGCCGCTACGACCTCAGCCGCCGCCATGGCCTGCTGCGGGCACAGGTAGCCCTCGGCCTCGCCGGCGAAGCCCACAACGAAACCCTCACCACTTTGGTTGAATCGCTTGCCGAAGCAAATAGCTAATTGAGTCCGAAGTCAGATGTCCGAAGTCCGAGGACTATTCCGCTGGTGTGATTGTCTTCCGTCTTCGGACTTCCGACTTCTGTCTTTCCAATCCCCCTACATCATGAACATATTTATTCAAACCATAACTGCCACGGAGCCGCACCTGCGCAACCGCTCATTTTTTGAGCTGGCCAAAAGCATAAGCCCTACGGAAATGTGGCATCAGTTGCGTGAGCTGGATGATTTCCGCAAAAGCACCGGCAGCCTGTACGATAAAGTGCGGTCAATCCTTTTTTTGCACGCCGGCTTTCGCTTTTTTCTGCAAGAAACGCCACAGACGCCAACTACCGGCAAAATTCCTTACGAAGGTTTTGAAGACCTGCTGGGCCGCCGGTTCGAAACTGCCATTGCCATCTTTTTAAAACAGGTGGAAAAAAGCGGTCCCAACGCGGCCCTGTTCAGTGCGCTTGCCGACAGCTACCACCATCTTTCATTTCAAATTTTGGCCGACCAGGTGCGTAAAAGCGTACGCTCCAGCAAGGGCAATCAATGGATGTTCCGGGTGGGCCACCTCGAAGAACATCCAATTCGCATCCACTCAAAGCTGTTGCAGCGCCAACCCGACTCCTTATTTTACCCCATCCTGCACGAACAGACTTCGGTGCGGATGGACCTGACACACAGCGGCTGGTCGGATATATTTTTCCTGGGCATGGATTATCCCGAAGGTGCCCGGGTCATCAACGTATCAATCGACCTTGGCGTTTTTGGCCGCGATAAAGAAATCCGCCCACCCCTGCATGCTTATGTGCGGGTGATAACCGAGCCGGTGCTGCGCCTGACCTCTATTGATTTAAATACAACCAAAGATGTTCGCGACCTGGCCGACCTGTTCAATTTTGGCAACGACTATTTGAGCCTGATCAAAGCCGGCGTCATTGCGTCGGGGCTGATTCCGCCTTCGTTTGAAGGCACCAACCAATCTTTGCAGGAAGTGCTGGGCCGCATGGTAGCACCGGGCATGGGCATTGAGCTGGTAACCAAGGTAAACGACATTCCGAAAGGCAGCCGCTTTGCGGTTTCCACCAATTTGCTCGGTTGCATCATTAGTTTGCTGATGCGGGCCAGCGGACAAACGAAAAACCTGGAAGGCCCACTGCAGGAAAGCGAACGCCGCCTGGTGGCATCCCGCGCCATCCTGGGCGAATGGATTGGCGGCTCGGGGGGCGGCTGGCAGGATTCCGGAGGTGTTTGGCCCGGCATTAAATCCATTACCGGTACACTGGCTCAGGCAGGTGATCCTGAGTGGGGCATTAGCCGCGGCACCTTGCTGCCCCGCCACCATGTGTTGGGTGAAGGCGAAGTGCACCCCGATTTTGAACACCAACTTACCCATTCGCTGGTGCTGATGCACGGCGGCATGGCCTCAAACGTGGGCCCGATCCTGGAAATGGTTTCGGAAAAATACCTGCTACGCGGCGAGCGGGAATGGGGTGCACGGCAGCGTACCAACCAGATCTTCGAAAATATTCTTTCGGCAATTGGCAGCGGCGACATCAAGGCGCTGGCGGGCCAAACCGAAGCGAACTTTTTCGGCCCCATCAAAACCATCATTCCTTGGGCGTCCACTTATTTTACCGAACAACTTATTGCCAAAGCTAAAAAAGCTTTTGGCCCCGACTACTATGGCTTCCTGATGCTGGGCGGCATGTCGGGCGGCGGCATGGGTATGTTTGTAAACCCGGCCCATTATGATGAGTATAAAATAAAAGTGCTGGAACTGCTGCGCACCACCAAGGCCGAACTCAGCGACTCGCTGCCGTTTGCGATGGAGCCGGTGGTGTACAACTGGCGAATCAACCACAATGGTAGTTGGGCAAGCCTGCAACAAGGCGGCGAAGCCCTAATGCCCGAACAATATTATGGCATCCATGTATCGGAGCTGGTGCGATTGGAACCCACCCAAGTGCCGTACATCCGCCGGGCGGAAATTGACCAGTTTACCACCTACTGCGAACAAAACAACCTCGCCTATCCCCTGCTCCGCACCATTGTTTCAAACCTCTTTAAAGTATCTGACCCCGCAACAGGTAGCAACCGCGGGCTGGAAAATGATAAGGCCGACCGTATTAAAAAAGAAAACGGCTTTGATTTTATTCAGCACGAAGAAATCAGGCAGGAATTGCAAAAAGGCTTGATTGGCTTGTCGCGGAACAGGCTGCCGGCCGAAACCACCATCGAAGATGTGCAGCCCGGCGATTTTGTACATTTTGATGACCTGCAACCAGTAGCCGCCCTTGGCGAGGCCGCCATACGCGACGGCAAAGTGGGCGTGATGAGCCTGGCCGCCGGTGTGGGCAGCCGCTGGACCAAAGGTGCCGGCGTGATCAAAGCCATCAACCCGTTTGTAGAAATAGACGGCGTACACCGCTCATTTTTGGAAATACATTTAGCCAAAACCCGCCGCGTGGCCGAGCAATTTGGCGGCACCATTCCGCACCTCGTGGCCACCAGCTACCTCACCCATAGCGCTATTGAAAAAAAGCTGGCTAACACCGGCAACTTCGGGTACGGCGGTCCCACGCTGCTTTCACCGGGCCGGTCTATAGGACAGCGCTATGTGCCCATGGAACGCGACCTGCGTTTTCTGTGGGAAGAAATGCCGCAGGAAACCCTCGACGAGAACAAACAAAAAGTTCGGGAAGCTGGCCGCCAGGCCATGATTGGCTGGGCCAAGAGCAAGGGCGAAGGCAGTGATTATGTAGATAACGTGGCTAGCCAGCGCTTTTCGCCGCTGGGGCATTGGTACGAAGTATCGAACCTGCTGCGCAATGGCACGCTGGCACGACTGCTGGAGCAGCAGCCGCAATTGCAAACCCTAATGCTGCATAATATTGATACGCTGGGTGCGGACGTGGACCCGGCGGCGTTGGGTTACCACCTGCAATCGGGCAATGTGCTCACATTTGAAGTGGTGCCGCGCCGCATTGAAGACCGCGGCGGTGGCTTGGCACGGGTTAACGGACAGGTGCGCCTGCTGGAAGGTTTGGCCCAGCCCCGCGAGGAAGACGAACTGGCGCTGAGTTACTACAACTCGATGACAACTTGGATCCAGATCGATCCGCTTTTGAAATTGTTTGGACTTTCCCGCCATGATCTGCAACGGGGCGATGAGGCGCAACTGGCTAAAGCTGTGCGCAGCGTGGCCCACCGCATTCCAACTTATGTAACCATTAAAGATGTAAAATATCGCTGGGGGCATGGGCAGGAAGACATTTACCCAGTGGCGCAAATTGAAAAACTTTGGAGCGATATGTCGGCGCTGCCCGATGTAAAATGCGGGTATATTGCCGTGCCGCGGCAACGTGGCCAGCAGATGAAGGATATTGCGCAACTGGATACTTGGGTTACCGACGGCAGCCGGGATCATGTGGCCAGTTTGTGTGTTTTTGAACCGGCTGAGCAGCATGCTGTTCCTGTCGATTTATAGATATCACTACGTGCTTTTTGAACGCCGGCTGTTCCTGCCGGCGTTTTTTTTATGTATAAATACTTAGTGAGCGAATTTTTACTAAGCCTATTCAGATATAAAAGGGTGTAAAAACAGGCTTATTGTGCATTAAGTACACATTACCATCCCCTAATTTTTGCCTACAAAAGGTTTTTATTTTACACAGTAAAAAAATGCGCCAACCGTAAACTCATCAATAACAAAGCGCTGCAATTCACTAAGTAATTTGTATTAGTAAACAGTAAGTATTTAGGGCAACCACGTTTGTTCGACCGTATTTTCCACATTACATTTGTGCTGTCTAAGGGTTTTAACTGATACCCAATAAACGATTCCCTTAGACCCCTATAAATCCCAACCCTAAGTAAAGGCACCGGCCTTTCGGAAAAGACTGTTTATGAAAACTAATTATACCCGTACTGCACTCACCTGCATTTTTACCCTCTTTGTCGGCTTTATCGCTCTTGCTGGCGAAATCCGCGACTTTGGTTCCAACACTACTTACAACATTAACCGCAAGGATACCCTGCGCATTGTATCAGGACGTTTTACGGGGAACATAAGTTCCTTTCACGAAGATGGAGTGATCGTAGTTTCTTCCGGCGCCGTATTCAATCCCAACTCTATCACCAACCCCAAAGGCCGCATTTTTAATTACGGTAACATGAAATTGCCTTATACCACTTTTGGCAACGGAGTAAGGGTAGAAAATTTCGGCATCGTTGATGCCGATGGCCTGACACTGAATGACGGCGCTTCATGGAGCAACAAACAAAATTCGGTGACCAGTATTACCAACGGCCTGACATTAAATGGAACCACCGTACTGGCCAACGAAGGAACATTGTCGGTTGGCTCCGCTATCCAATTAAATACCCAATCCGTGTTCACCAATACCGGCAAGATGACTGCAGGTGGCGCGCTGAATGTAAACATTGGTACCTCATTGATAAATGAGGGCACCATCGCCACCATTGGTGCAATCGCAGTAAATGAAAGCAAAGTATTTAATAATAAAAATACCATCACTACCAAATCGACCTTTACCCTAAACACCGGCACTTATGAAAACACGGGTGTAATTCAACCCGACGGCGCACTGGTTATCAACAGCAATGTAACGTTTACCAATAGGTGCAAAATGATTACCAGCGGTGGTTTAACCAACAATGGTACCATAAATAACCAAGGCATGCTTTGGGTGGGCAAGACCGGTACGAACAAAGACTTTTTGACCAACAATGGAACGATTAACAACAGCGGCAGAGCGGTAATCCGCAGCGTGGACTTTACCAATTATGGTTCTATTAATGGTGATGCACAACTGTATTTTGAAGGAAAAACAGTTGGCGGCGGCACCTTCGGTAAAAGCGGCGCAACTACCGACAGCTTGCTGGTGTACGATGTAACCCGCACTAGCCCATCACGCATTTTCGACGAAGGCTGGGGAACAATACATGCCAACACTGTGTACCGTATTTTTGAAAAGCCCGATTCAATGGCAAAAACGGCTGGCTGCTCCAACCTGGTGAGCCTGTCGCAAGCACTGCCTGTTCATTTCACTTCGTTCCAGGCATCGGTGCAGAAGAATGTACCGCAACTGACCTGGACCGCGATGTACGAACCCGGTATGCGTTTTGAAATTGAGCGCAGCACCAACGGTAAAAACTTTGCACAAGTTGCTTCAGTATACAGCAATGAAACTGCAAGCTACCAATACAAAGATGCGGCAACTACAACAGGTGTTGTTTACTACCGCATCAAAGGCCTTTCGCTGGACGGCGATGTGAAATTTACCGAAGTAAAAACGGTAAAACTGGCTGCATCCGAACAAAAATCCTTCAATGTTTACCCCAACCCTACCCAATCGGTTGCAACACTGTCGTACGCTGCGAAGCAAGCTGAAAAAGTACAGATCATTGTTCGGGATGCCAATGGCAAAATGGTAGCCAGCAAAATGTGGACAGTAACAGCCGGCAGCAACCAGCACCAGCTTACCGAAATCAGCGATCAATCTGCAGGCGTGTATTTTGTAGAACTGACCAACATTATGGGTATGAAAACAGTGAGCCAACTGGTAAAAATGTAAGAGCAATAAAGAGCATTTATAGGCGCGGACACATACAAAAAGGGTCGATTCATTTGAATCGACCCTTTGCTTTTTAACGCTTACAAAACTGACTTAAACAGGCTGTTTCGAAGTTTATTTCCTCAGTTCATATTTGTGCTCGAACCGGTCACTGAGTTGCTTGTGCTTATCCGTCAAATCAATTTTACGACCCTGAATAAAAGCATCGGTGATCACCGAACTGCGCATGTCCAGCACATCGCCTTTTACAACAATGATGTTGGCATCTTTACCTACTTCAATGCTACCGGTTTTATCGGCAATGCCTAAAATTTTTGCAGCATTCAGTGTAACAGCCTGCAGCGCTTCTTCTTTGCTCAGGCCATAGGCAACGGCAGTACCTGCATTGAACGCAAGGTTGCGGCCGCGGGTGTTGCCGTCTTCATCGGCAATGGCAAACAATACGCCAGCCTTTTGCAATTGTGCAGGCGTTTTGTACGGCTGGTCCACATCGTCATCATCCAAAATGGGCAGGCTGTGCGACTGGCTCAGAATAACCGACACGCCATTTTGTTTCAACAGATCGGCCACACGCCAGCTATCGGCACCACCAACAATTACTAAGTCGGCACCGATCTCTTTTGCCATATCCACGGCAATCAAAATTTGCTTGATGGTGTTGGCTTCCACAAACAGTTTCTGCGTTTTATCGAACAGGCCTTTTACCGCGTCGAACTTCAGGTTGGTTTCGGTAGATGTAACACCGCTGGAATGGAAAGCTTTGGCTTCACGAAAAAAGCTGCGCATCCGGTCAATGGCTTCCATGCCTGCTTTCACAGGATCTGGAGCACCGGCTGCAGCCGGTAAAAACGAAGCCTGTGGCATCAGCAGCGGCAGGCTTACGTGCACGCCGCCATCCATTTTGTACACCGCGTCTTCCCAGTTCCAAGCATCAAGTTGCACCACCGAAGACCGGCCTGATATAAGCCCGCCCTGCGGCACTACATTGGCCAGCAAAATACCATTGGTGCGCAGCGTATTGGTTACTTTGGAATCGGTGTTGTAGGCAACAATGGAACGGATGTTTGGATTGAGTTCACCCAGTTCGCGAACATCGTTTGTTGACCGCACATTGTTGATCTCTACCAGGCCCAGATTGCTCAGTGACTGGATCAAGCCGGGATAAACATGTTTGCCCTGGGCATTAACAACAGTGGCACCAGCGGCCGGTGTAACGGATGCACCTACCGCAGTAATTTTTCCATTTTCAAAAGCGATCGATGCATTATTTAAAACCTGTCCATTACCCACATGCACCGTGGCATTGGTAATGACAACCGGCCCTTTTTGTTTGGGCGCCGGGTACACTGTTTCCTGCGCCGAAGCGGCCAGCGAAGCAGCAAGGGAGAAGAGAAGGAAGTATTTTTTCATCAAAAGAAATTTGATATTAAATCGTGTGAACTATTCTGTTTCCTGCACATCAATCGTCAGCAGTCCATGGCTGTGCGCATGATCGCTGCAGGTGTGCATCAGTTGGTAAGTAGGTTGCGCTGGCGATACCGGTGCACCGCTGCGTTTCTCGCCTACCATTTTCTTCACCAAGCGTTGGCGCTCTGCTGCCAGTGACTGGCGCATTTGCGCATCTTTTTCTCGGTCGAAATAAATGGTTCCATCAACGATGGTGTACAGCGATTTTGCATAAATGCTCAGCGGGTTATCGCTCCACAAAACCACATCGGCATCTTTGCCGACTTTGATAGAACCAACCTGCTTATCAATGTGCATCATCTTGGCGGGGTTCAGCGTTACCATTTTGAATGCATCTTCTTCGCTCATGCCGGCATACTTCACGCTTTTCGCCGCTTCCTGGTTCAGGCGGCGGGCCATTTCTGCATCGTCAGAGTTGATGGCTACATTCAAACCAACCCGCTGCATGATGGATGCGTTTTGCGGGATGGCATCAATCACTTCCATTTTGTAGTTCCACCAGTCGGAGAAAGTAGATGCGTTGGCGCCATGCGCTTTCATTTTGTCGGCCACTTTATAGCCTTCCAAAATGTGGGTAAACGTGTTGAATTTGAAGCCGAGTTTATCAGCCACTTTCATCGCAGCATTGATCTCGCTTTGCACATACGAGTGACATGTAATAAAACGTTGCTCGTTCATGATCTCCACAAGTGCATCGAGCTCTAGGTCGCGACGCGGCGCGACTGCGCCTTTTTTACCTTTATTCGCCTCGTAATCTTTCCATGCTTTTTCATAATCTTTTGCACGGGTAAATGCGTCGGTCAACACCTGCTCCACGCCCATACGGGTATCGGGGAAACGGTTGTTTTGCGCAGCTGGCGAACGTTTTACGTTTTCGCCCAATGCAAACTTGATGAATGGATCGGCGCCTTTAAATTTCAGGCCCTCATCATTGGCGCCCCACCGCAGTTTGATCAGTTGCGTTTGCCCACCAATAGTGTTGGCCGAACCATGCAGAATGTGCGATGTCGTAACACCGCCACTTAACTGGCGGTAAATATTAATGTCATCCGGCGCCAGGTTATCGCCAATGCGCACCTCGGAGGTAACGCTTTGTCCGCCTTCATTTATCGAAGCTGCGGCAATATGCGAGTGCTCGTCGATGATGCCCGGTGTAAGGTGTTTGCCGGTGCCGTCAATTACACGGGCACCAGATGCAGCGATTCCTTTTCCTACCTGCGCAATCTTGCCATTGCGCAGCAATACGTCTGTGTTTTGCAAAATGCCATCACCTTCGTTCGTCCAGACCGTTGCATTTTGAATCAGGATGGTTTCCTGTTTAGGCGCAGCACCTTCTTCCCAGCCAAATGGCTCGAATGGAAATACAACCTTGCCCAAAGTGCCCGGCGTCTTGCGGCGTGCACTGTCGGATTTGGCTGCTGCATTTACCGGCATGTTTACAGCCGTCCAGGTAAAACGGTTGCCCACACTGTCTTCACCGTACCCGCTCCAACCCTCTGCACCAACGGTACCGCTTAAACGAAAACGTGTATCGGGGCTGCGTTCGGGAGCCACGTTCAGGCGCACCGAGCGGCCATCAAAATAAAAGCGGGATGTAACTGTGTCTTTGCCCGCCACCAGCGCAGCCGATGTGCCAGATTTTACATTTAAAGTATATTCAGCGGGACCCGAAGCAGTATTGAACACCACTTTATAAGTGCCTTTGGGCTCGGCCCAGCTTTCTTCACGAACACTGTGTTTTTTGCCCTGCACCCAGTTTTGATAAATAGTAGCACCATCATTGAAAATAGGCCCCGACGAGATAAAGAAGTTGGCCCATTTACCTGCATCAAGGCTGCCCACTTCGTTGTACACACCCAGCACCGTGGCAGGTGTTTTGGTCAGCGCATTTAATGCCGCACCTTCGGTAAGTCCGTAGGCAATCGCCTTTCTTACATTCGATAAAAACTCCTTTGTGTCACGCAGATCGGAAGTAGTGAGGCAGAACGGAATGCCTGCTTTTTCAAAGGCTGCGGGGTTGGTTGGCGCCAGTTCCCAATGCTTCATATCCGACACCGAAACCATGCGGGCATCGGCAGGATCTTCTACATCCTGTGCCTGCGGAAATGCCAGCGGCAGAATAAACGTAGCGCCGGTGGCTTTCATTTCAGCAATGCGCTGGTATTCGTTGCCGCCTGCCTTAATGATGTATTGCACACCGGCTTCGTCGCCAATGCGGTCGGCACGCAATGCGTTCCATTTATCATTGGCTTCAAAAATCTGTGGCAGTTGCTGCAGTTCGTTCCAGGCCACGAGGCTCAGGTTGCGGCCCTCTTTTTCAGGGTTGGCTTTGTACCATTGCGCATCCAGGTAAGTTTGGCGTAGCAAGGCAATAATGCCCATCATGGAGCCGGGGTAGCTTTGTGTGGACGAGCCTTTGTTCATGGAATAATGCGCCGATGCTTTTTCTTTCAGCAGCGTCATGTTTTCCTTGTCGCTGGCCAGCGATACCAGTGCGCCGGAGCCGCGGGCTATACCGTCTTTCACGTGGGTGAGCACGGTGCCAAAACCCGCATCTCGCAAGGCTTTCGCCTTGGTTTCATCCGTTGCAAACACCCTTGCGGCGGCCTGCTCGGGGCGTATTGCTGCGTTCCAGCTATAGGCGCCTTTTGTGGTAGAAGTAAGCTGCGCCGGTGCCGAAAAATTAAAGCCGGATTGGCGCGGCGGTGGTGGCGGCGTCCCGTAATCGCTGTACGCATCCACAAAAGAGGGGTAAATAAATTTGCCGCTGCAGTTTACTTCCACTGCACCCTTGGGCACAGCACCGCCCACACCAACGGATACGATCCGCCCATCGCGAACAACGAGGGTTGCATCCTTTAAAGTGGTCGTGGCGTCTTTTACCAGAGTGGCATGTGTAAAGGCATAATAGCCGCTGCGCGGATCGGCTACGCCGTTTTGCGGAAAGGTTGTCTGGGCTTGCAATGTGGGCAGCCAAAAAAGGGCTCCGCCACAGAGCATCCAGGTTCGTAGTTTTCTCATGTAATCACTATTTGGGTTTTCTTTGCACCGCGTAGGTGCGGTTTCGATGGCTTTAAAAATAAATATAAATACTATGCATATCGCTTCTTTTATCGACCATACTATTTTAAAACCCGACACCATCAGTGCGGAAATATCAAAGCTGTGCGCCGAGGCCGTGCAGTACGGCTTTGCATCGGTTTGCGTGCCGCCCTATTTTATTGCGCAGGCAAAAAAAGAAGTGGCCGGCAGTGCTATAAAAGTGGCTACGGTGATCGGGTTTCCGTTTGGCTACAGCCATTATTCAGCTAAAGTTGCCGAGGTAAAAGAAGCACTTGCAGCCGGTGCCGATGAACTGGATATGGTGGTGAACATTGCCGCAGTTGTGGCTGGCGACCGGGCAACGCTGGAAGAGGAAATTGCAGCCATTACAGGCGCCATCGGCAGCAGTGGTGCAGCCCTAAAACTAATCCTGGAAACGGGCATTTTGACCAACGACCAAATTGTGGCCTGCTGCGAACTTTATCGCCAATACCCGGTGCAGTTTTTAAAAACCTCAACTGGTTATGCAGCGAAAGGCGCATCGGTCGAAGCGGTGCAACTGATGCGGCAAAACCTGCCGGAACACATCCAGATCAAAGCCAGCGGAGGCATCCGCGATTACACATTTGCGCAGCAACTAATTGATGCTGGCGCTACCCGCCTGGGCTGCAGCGCTAGTGTGGCCATTGTGCAGGGTGCGCCTGCCGGCGAAGGCAGCTATTAACAGTGCCTCAACAATAATGGAACTATTTTTGGTACTGTTACCGCAACAACTGAACACATGAAGCCACTATTTTTCTTTGCATTTTTGTTGATGGCGCATTTAAGCTTTGCACAGCGCGACTCGGTCCTGTATGGCCCTACGGTGGTGGTGCACAAAGACCCGCGTATTGATATGCTGATTAAAAAACAGGCATCCATCAATACTGCCACCAAAAAAATGTATGGCCGCACCATGCGGGGCTACCGCTTGATGGTGGTGAACACCAACAAACGTGATGAAGCCATTGCAGCAAAAACAAAAGTGTACACTGCATTTCCGGAGTTGAAAGCTTACCTCGTTTACCAGTCACCGTTTTTTCGGCTGAAGGCAGGAAACTTTCAAACAAGAGATGAGGCAGTGCGATACCAAAAATTGATGAATGCTTACTTTCCAAAAGGCGTGTTTATCATCAACGACACCATCGAGGTAAAACCTGAAAAAGACGACGAAGAAAGCAACTAAAATATTTAATATATGGAACAATCCTGTGTCTTTTTGATGCAGGATTTTTTTTGCCCGCTTATTTTGAATTGGGCAATGCGGCCTTGTTGTTTGCGTTTTTGGTAGTCAAAGCGGATATGTTGTTGCGTTCCAAAAAACAAAGCCTATTTGCCCACCAACCCCGAACTTTGAATCACTTGATTATTGAACTTATTGAACCAACATAAATGGAACTATCCACTATAAAAAACCTGGCGGCGCAATACGCACCGCATTTCGTTGAAGTGCGCCATCACCTGCACATGCACCCCGAGCTAAGCTACCAGGAATTTGAAACGTCGAAATTTGTGCAGCAAAAGCTAATGGAGTATGGAGTTCCATTTGAGGTAAAAGCAACAACCGGTGTAGTCGGCATCATTGAAGGCCGCAACCCGCAAAGCCGCATCGTGGCACTCCGTGCCGATATGGATGCGCTGCCCATACAAGAGGAAAACAGCATTGAATATAAAAGCACCGTGCCCGGCGTGATGCACGCCTGTGGCCACGATGTGCACACCACTTGTTTGTTGGGTGCAGCCCGCATTTTATCGGAAACAAGGGGCCAATGGGATGGCACCGTGAAGTTGATTTTTCAACCCGGTGAAGAAAAAAATCCCGGTGGTGCATCGCTGTTGATTCAGGAAGGCGTGTTGCAAAATCCTGCTCCGCAAGCCATTTATGCGCTGCATGTTAATCCGCAATTGGAAGTGGGCCTGCTTTCGTTCCGTCCGGGCATTGCCATGGCATCAGCCGATGAAATTTACATTACAGTAAAAGGGAAGGGCGGACATGCTGCAGCCCCGCACTGGACCACCGATACCATTCTTGTGGCATCGCACCTGGTGGTGGCGCTGCAGCAGGTGGTGAGCCGCAATGCAAACCCTTTCTCGCCTTCCGTGCTTTCTATTACTTCTTTTCAAGGCGGTTATACAACCAATGTTATTCCAACCGAAGTAAAACTGATGGGCACATTCCGTGCAATGGACGAAGCATGGCGTTTTAAAGCCCACGATATCATTAAGCGAATTACATCTGAGCTGGTGCGCAGCATGGGTTGCGAAGCCGATGTACATATTGATGTGGGCTATCCTTGCGTCTACAACAACGAAGCGTTGTATCCAAAAGCCGACGCACTTGCCAAAGAATATATGGGTGCCGATAAAGTAGAGGTAACGGAAATGCGCATGGGCGCCGAAGACTTTGGCTATTACTCGCAACAAATACCCGGTTGCTTTTTCAGGTTGGGCACCGCCAACAAAGCAAAGGGAATAACTGCTGGCGTACACACCCCGGTATTTAACATTGATGAATCCGCTATTGAAACCGGTATCGGCATGATGGCCACGTTTGGCGCATTGGGCGCTGTATAGGTTTTTATAATTTTTTCTACATAACAAAAGAGGTGTTCTGTTCAGAACACCTCTTTTGTTATGTCAAACTGTTTTTGCTCATTAGCCTTTTTCCTTTTTATAAATCACGTCTAAAAAGCCGCCAATCGTAAAAATTACGAACGCAATAATGCTGTTCCATTCATGCGGTTGCAGCCAGCCTTTTACCGGCTGCGAAACATAGCGCAGCGTGAGGCCGGGCTGTGCAAAAGGCACTTTGTAAATGTGCTCCCATCCCAGGTTGGTAGCTACAATTGCCGCAATCAACAGTGCAAGGCCAATGCCCATCGGCACAATGAAATTTTTAAAACGGAGCGACAGCCAATACTGAATGGCAGCAATGCCCATAGTTGAAATGTACATTTTGGCATTCAACTCCACTAGCTTTTGTACATCAAAACTACTTTTCAAAAATGCCAGTTGCTTATGCACCAGCGCCGAAACAATGCCGGTACCGAGCATAAATAAATTGAAAGCAATAAAGAAAAATATGATCATCGTATGGATGATCAGCAACTTTGAAAAATAGATCTGGCCATAGCTTTGCGGCGACGCATACACCTGCTTCCAGGTGTTGTTTTTAAATTCAATCTGCGTTACCAGCGCACAAAGCAACACCACAAACATGGGCAACAGGAAAAAGCCCACGCCCTGCCAACCCATAAAAAAATGCACATTCCAGGGCGCTTCGCCCAATTGCCTTGAAGCACCATCCGGCTTTAGAATATAAGCAATTAAATAAATGGCTGGAATAAAACCAGCACCCAACAGGCTTAGCCAAAATGAGGCAGTGCGTTTTGTTTTAAGCAGTTCCGATCGGTAAGAGTTGGCAAAGGTCATTTGGCTTCGTTTGTAAGGTCGATAAACATTTGTTCCAGGTCGTTGTGGCGCTGCTCAAGGTGGTATACATCAATGCCGCCCTGCACCAACAGCCGGTTGGCGGCGGCCACATCACCCCGCGAGGTGAAGGGCAGCAGCAGGTGACCATTTTGGCGCTGTGGCGCAAAGGCCTGCAGCAGGTTCAGCGCCGTTTCATTGTCGCTGGTTTCCAGTTGCACAAATGCCTGCTTTTGCTTCATTGCCTGCAGGTCGCGCAGCGTACCCTGGAACAAGAGTGCACCCTGGTGAATGATGCCCATATGCGTGGCCATTTTTTCCACTTCGGCCAAAATATGGCTCGACACCAGGATGGTTACGCCTTCTTCACTATTGAGTTGCTGTATCAGCAGCCTCGTTTCAATGATACCATTGGGATCGAGGCCATTGGTTGGTTCGTCCAATATCAAAAACTTAGGCTGGTGCAGCAATGCTACGCCAATGGATAAGCGCTGTTTCATGCCCAGTGAAAATTGCTTTGCTTTTTTGCTCCCGGTATTTTCCAAACCTACTTGCTGCAGCACCTGCGCAATGCGGATGTTAGGCACATTGTAAATACGCCGGTACACTTCCAGGTTTTCCTTGGCGGTGAGATGCCCGTACAGCGATGGTTGTTCGATCAGCGAACCCACCTGCCGCAGCACTGCTTCGCGGTGTTGTTTCAGGTCCTGGCCCAAAATGCTGATGCTGCCTTGCTGTACCGAGAGCAGCCCCAGCACCAGGCGCAGCGTAGTAGTTTTGCCGGCACCATTTGGACCCAAAAATCCATAGATAGCGCCTTGCGGCACCTGCAGGCTAATGTCTTTTAATACAGGCCGGTTGCCGGAAAAATGGTGTGAAAGGTTATGTGTTTGTAAAACGAATGTGTCCATATAGCGGTAGCTTGGTGAACCAAAGTAGTGCAGATTATTATTAAAATGCAAGTAATTGGTATGAGCGGTGTCGAAGTGTACGCAGCAACAATGAATATTATTGCACAATAATATACGACAACATTGAACGAGCATTTTTTAATTGAATAGAAAACTCTCAATACGCTAAACATTAGTCGGCCGCCCATCTTTGAATGCGCCTTTTCATTTCTTCGTACCTTGCACGCTTTATATTTAACCGCTTGCTAATTTGCTGCCCGGTCCTGTTGCATGGCACCGTCGTCACCGGAAAGGGCATTGGATCAATAAACCTGTATGCAGAAAGACTCAAGGAAAATGGATGCCCTAGATTATCATGCCAAGGGCCGCCCGGGGAAAATAGAAGTAGTGCCCACCAAAGAGGCGAAAACCCAGCGCGACCTGTCGCTGGCCTACTCGCCGGGAGTAGCAGAACCCTGCAAAGAAATTCATGCCGATACCGAACAAGTTTATAAATACACAGCCAAGGGAAACCTTGTGGCAGTGATCTCCAACGGAACAGCCGTTCTGGGTTTGGGCGATATTGGCCCGGAGGCCTCCAAGCCCGTGATGGAAGGAAAAGGCGTACTGTTCAAAATTTTTGCCGACATCGATGTGTTCGACATCGAGATCAACGAAAAAGACCCGGAGAAATTTGTGCAGATCGTAAAAGCACTGGAGCCCACTTTCGGCGGCATCAACCTCGAAGACATTAAGGCGCCGGAATGTTTTTATATCGAAAAAGCACTGAAGGAACAATGTTCCATCCCGGTAATGCACGATGACCAGCACGGCACCGCCATCATTTCATCGGCAGCCCTGCTCAACGCACTGTTGTTGCAGAAAAAAAAGATCGACAAAGTGCGGTTTGTGGTAAACGGCGCAGGCGCCGCAGCCATGGCTTGCATCCGGCTGTATGTAGCATTGGGCGCAAAGCCTGAAAACTTTAATGTATTTGATATCAAAGGACCGCTCCACCGCGGCCGCACCGACATTGAAGAATTCAAACTGCCTTTTGCCAACGCCTCTGCCGATGCCACGCTTACATCAGCCATGCGTGGCGCAGATGTTTTTGTTGGCCTCAGTGTAAGCAATGTAGTGACCGGTGAAATGGTAAAAAGCATGGCCAAAAACCCGGTGGTTTTTGCATTGGCCAACCCCGATCCGGAAATTCCATACCTTGAAGCTAAAGCGGCACGCAATGATGTGATCATTGCGACAGGCCGAACTGATTTTCCCAACCAGGTAAACAATGTATTGGGCTTTCCGTACATTTTCCGCGGAGCGCTGGATGTACGTTCGCGACAGATCAACGAACCGATGAAACTGGCAGCCGTGCGGGCCTTGGCCGAACTGGCGCAAACTGCGGTGCCCGATATGGTAAACCTCGCTTACAACACCAAAACCATTTCGTTTGGCCCCGACTATATTATTCCCAAACCGCTCGATCCGCGCCTGCTGGCAACGGTAGCGCCGGCTGTAGCCCGTGCCGCTATGGAAAGCGGCGTGGCGCTGAAGCCGATACAGGATTGGGAGGGTTATACCAATGAACTCAACCGCCGCCTTGGCCTCGACAACCAGGTGATGCGGGTGCTAGGCTCCAAAGCCCGCCGCGATCCCAAACGGATTGTATTTGCGGAAGCCGATAATATCAAAATCCTTAAAGCTGCGCAAATTGTGTACGACGATGGCGTGGCCTATCCGATCTTGCTGGGTGATGTGGAGAAAATAAAACGCATTGCAGCTGCCAATAAAATTGACATTGAAGGCCTGCCCATTTTTGATCCGAAGAGTGAAGAAATGCGGCCCAAACGGATGGCGTACAGCGAAGTGTTTTTCCAGAAACGCAAACGCAAAGGCATCAACATTTACGAAAGCCAGAAGGTGATGCGCAATCGCAACCACTTTGGCGCCATGATGGTGGAAATGGGCGATGCCGATGCAATGATCTCGGGCCTCACCAAGAATTATGCAGACACTATCCGGCCGGCCATCCAGGTGATTGGCACGGAAGAAGGCGTTCGCAAGATTGCGGGCATGTACCTGATGCTCACCAAAAAGGGACCGCTGTTTTTGGCGGACACAACGGTAAACTTCAATCCAACAGCCGAGGAACTGGCGGAAATTACCCTGCTGGCAGCCCGCGAGGTGCGGCATTTCAACATTGAGCCGCGCATTGCACTGCTCTCCTATTCCAATTTTGGCTCGTCGGACGGCGCCGAGGCAAGACTGATGGCCGACGCCCGCAGGATTGTAAAGGAACGCATGCCCAACCTGATTGTGGACGGCGAGATGCAGGCATCGGTCGCGTTCAACAAAGAGCTGATGAAGGAAAACTATCCATTCAGCGAATTGGTCGACCGCGATGTAAATACCCTCATTTTCCCCAACCTCGCTGCAGGCAACATTACGTACAACATTCTGCAGGCGCTGGGTGCCGCCGATGCCATTGGCCCGATTTTGTTGGGATTAAACAAGCCGGTGCATGTACTGCAACTGGGCAGTTCGGTGCGCAGCATTGTAAACATGAGTGTGATTGCCGTTGTGGATGCACAAATCAAAAACAAAACTGCTACCGACGAAGTGGTGCGCCGTTCGCCGTGGTGGAAAAGATTGAAACGAAACAAACAAGTTACAAACCCTTAATGGTATATGCAGTTCTTAAGCGAATTGGGTAAATATTTTCTGATGATCGGCGGCATGTTTTCCAGGCCGGAAAACTCCAAAATGTACTGGAAGGAGTTCATGCACCAATGTGCCGAAATAGGCATAGGCTCTCTGCCCATCGTGGCCATTATTTCGTTTTTCATTGGTGCGGTATCGGCGGTGCAAACTGCTTATCAATTAGTGTCGCCGCTCATTCCCCGCGAGTCCATTTCACAGATCGTTCGCGATACGGTGATCCTTGAATTTTCCTCCACGCTGGTTTGTATTGTACTGGCCGGTGTGGTGGGTTCTAAAATTGCCGGCGAGCTAGGTAATATGCGGGTATCGGAACAAATTGATGCGCTGGAAATCATGGGTGTCAACTCAAAGGCTTACCTCATCATGCCGAAGATATTGGCGGCGCTGGTAGTGATTCCGATGCTGGTAGTGATTTCGATGGTGCTCGGTATTTATGGCGGCCGTGTTGCCTCTACCATGACCGGCATTGTATCGCCCACCATTTTCGACAAAGGATTGCTCAGCGCATTTGTGCCCTTCAACGTATTTTTTGCATTGATCAAAGCATACACCTTTGCCTTTCTTATTTCCAGCATACCGGCTTATTATGGTTACCATGTAAAAGGCGGCGCACTGGAAATCGGCCGGGCATCAACCAAGGCTGTGGTGGTAACCTGTATTTCTATATTGCTGGCCGATTATGTATTGGCGGCGTTGTTGTTGTAAAAGGGCAGTAAGCTGATAGCTTTTGATTATCGGCTGAGCCGATTGAAATAAAATAGCTAGCAGCTAAAAGCTAAAAGCTTTCCTCATGATTGAAGTACAAGACCTACGCAAAGGATTCGACGGCAAAGCAGTGCTGAAAGGTGTTACAGTAAACATGAACCCCGGCATGTGCAACCTGATTATCGGGTCGAGCGGCAGTGGCAAAACGGTATTTATGAAATGCCTGGTGGGTCTTTTTCGTCCCGACAGTGGGCATATTCTGTACGGCGGCAGGGACTTTACCGAAATGTCGGTAGAGGATAAAAAAGAGATCCGAAAAGAGATCGGCATGCTGTTCCAAGGCTCTGCGCTTTTTTCGTCGATGAATGTGGAAGACAACGTGATCTTTCCGTTGGACATGTTTACGAACTGGAGCCGCAAGAAAAAAATGGAACGGGTAAACGAGGTTTTGGAACGGGTAAACCTGACCGGCAGCAACAAAAAATTTCCCGGCGAACTGAGTGGTGGTATGATGAAGCGTGTGGGCATTGCCCGGGCCATTGTACTCAACCCAAAATACCTGTTTGTGGATGAACCCAACTCCGGTCTTGATCCGCAAACATCTGGCCTTATCGACCAATTGATCAGGGAGATCACAGTAGAATTTGGGATTACTACGGTCATCAACACCCACGACATGAACTCGGTGATGGAGATCGGCGATCATATCATTTACATGTACCAGGGCGAACGCGAATGGGAAGGCAACAGCAAGGACATCATCTTTAGTAAAAACGAACGCCTGAACGATTTCATTTTTGCATCCGACTTTTTGAAAGACGCGAAAGACATGCGCATGCTTGAAGAAACCGGCCACATCCCCCAGTCGGAAGACCGCAACATTGAAGAAATGATCCGCAACGCCAACGAGCCGTTGATACCACCGAGTGAATGAGGGGATTTACGATTTCGGATTGCGGATTTCGGAATGAAGCAGCCGGCATAGCCTCTTTACTATTGCCCTATTTATATTTTACTGAGCCACTACCGCACCGTCATTGCGAGGCGCGGTAGTGGCTTATTTTATTTTAGCATTTGGGCGCCGAAGCAATCTCCTTTTTCCAGCATGAATTGATACCTCCTATAGCTCTTTGTAAATCGACAGAGATTGCTTCGGCGCAGAACATTTACCAAAACACAATCGCTCCGCTGCGCCTCGCAATGACGGGCGGACGCAAAAGGCATTCATCGCAATCATAGAAACCTTCAAAGAAACCATTAACGACTAAGTACAAACTACAGACTGTCAACTCTAAACTCCCGACTGCCAATTAACCACACCCAACTATCCTCCCCCATCTATCATCTATCATCTTATATTTGCCCAAACTTTTTTGAGAATGAACTTGCACGAATACCAGGCAAAAGAACTGTTGAAGAAATACAACGTTCCGGTGCAGGAAGGCTTCGCCGCCAGCACACCCCACGAAGCGGAAGAAGCCTACCGCCAGATCAAAACCCAGTACGGCTCTTCGTTTGCCGTAATTAAAGCGCAGATTCATGCGGGTGGCCGCGGTAAGGGTAAGATCCGCGAAAACGGCATCAACGGCGTGAAGGTGATCAAATCGCTGGATGAAGTAACCGAGGTTTCGCAGAAACTGATCGGCGGCACCCTGGTAACCATCCAAACCGGTGAAGCCGGCAAGGTGGTGAATAAAATTTTGGTTGCGCAGGACATGTATTATGATGGTCCTAGCGAACGCAAAGAGTTTTACCTCTCTATTTTGCTCGACCGCGCCAAAGGGCAAAACGTGATCATGTACAGCACCGAAGGCGGCATGGACATCGAAGAAGTAGCGCACAACACACCTGAAAAAATTTTCAAAGAGTGGGTACACCCCGGCGGTGGGCTGCAGGGTTTCCAGGCACGCAAAATTGCCTTCAACTTCGGCCTGAAAGGTGATGCCTTTAAGAATATGGTGAAGTTTGTAACCAACCTGTACAATGCATACGTTGGCCTCGATTGCGCCATGCTTGAGATCAACCCGCTGTTCAAAGCTGCTGATGATAAGATCGTAGCGGTGGATTGCAAAATGAACCTCGACGATAACGCACTGATGCGCCACCCCGACCTGGCCAACCTGCGTGATATTTCGGAAGAAGATCCAACCGAAGTTGAAGCCGGCAAATACAACCTTAATTTTGTAAAACTCGACGGCAACGTAGGTTGCATGGTGAACGGTGCCGGTTTGGCCATGGCCACTATGGACATGATCAAACTGAGTGGTGGCGAGCCTGCCAACTTCCTAGATGTAGGCGGCACAGCCAATGCACAAACCGTTGAAGCTGGTTTCCGCATCATCATGAAGGACCCGAAAGTAAAGGCCATCCTCATCAACATTTTTGGTGGCATTGTACGTTGCGATCGTGTGGCGCAAGGGGTAATTGATGCTTACCAAAACATGGGCAATATTGATATTCCTATCATTGTACGCCTGCAGGGCACCAATGCCGAGGAAGCTAAAAAACTGATCGACGAAAGCGGACTGAAAGTGCAATCAGCCATCCAGCTGTCAGAAGCAGCAGGGCTGGTGAACCAGGCACTGGCTACCGCTTAATCATACTTTTTGCTTTAGCTAAAAAAGCCACCTTAAGGGTGGCTTTTTTATTGTACACTTTGGTAAATGCACAAGCGTTATGCGACACACGGATTTGCATTTTGCAAACAAACACAAACCGATTGGCTGAATTGTGGCGTGTTGAATGTAATTCAGATGGAACCGTATTTAATATCAGCATAAATGGAAATGCTAACGCGGCGCAGCCAAATAATTAAGAAAATGGGACCTATATAAAATAGAACTCCCCGCAAAAGCGGGGAGTAATTTTTTCAGGCGCGTGACGGTTTAACTTTTTCACAAGGTATCGGCCTGTTCAGTCTTTCAGTGGATTTGGAAATTAACGGTTTGTTCTTTTGGATTGTCGGACGCTAATCTTTCTTTGGATTTGGATATTTGATGGATCAAAGATGCAGCACAATAAAGTGGCAAAAAAGAAATTGCGTGTCTCATTTACACTTTTACGGTTTATACCTCAACTTCTCTAAGACAAAACACCTATAACAAATATCATTATTTTTAATAATTAACCCGAAACACGCATTTGGTCTGTATTTACCCGCCACCTTATATTTAACCCATGACACAGGCACCGAATACCGTAACCATTAGGAACATTGAACCACAGGACAATGAGCCACTGGCAAAGATCATCCGCTCAGCGCTGGAGGAGTTTGGCGCCAACAAACCCGGCACCGTTTATTTCGATCCCACCACCGATGCATTATACCAATTGTTCCAAACACCGCGGTCGCAATACTTTGTAGCCCAAAATGGAAATGGTCTGTTAGGCGGTGGCGGCATCTACCCTACCGATGGCCTGCCAGCCGATACCTGCGAACTGGTGAAGATGTACCTGCGCCCCGAAGCTCGTGGACTGGGCCTGGGCCGCCAATTGATTGAACAATGTATGGAAGCAGCACGTGCAGCAGGCTTTAGCAAAATGTATTTGGAAACGATGCCCGAACTGCGCAATGCATTAGTAGCATACGAAAAATTAGGGTTCAAATACCTCGATGGGCCAATAGGCAACTCCGGACATTTCGGTTGCGGGCTGTGGATGTTGGTTCAATTATAAAACATCAAACTTTCATTTATTCTTGCGACAATTCTTGTTGCTAATCGTTTACAGCAAGCAAATTTCTATTGCATATAAAGCATAATTTTCTTTCTTCACTTGTGTAACATTTTATTGGTTACCGCGTACCATTTATACGCAAACGAAAACAACTTGCACGTATTTTTTTATGAAGCATTTATTGTTTTTCCTGATCGGCACCCTATCACTTTTTGCACAAGCACAAGCGCCTAAAGATTCTGTCTATCATGCTAAGATGAAACAACCCGGCGTAAAGATGGTTAAAGTGCATGGCGGCAAATACAGTGTGTTCACGCAAAAAATTGGCAAAGGAAAAATAAAGCTGTTATTACTGCATGGCGGCCCGGCAAATGGACACGAAGGTTTTGAAAACTTTCCGCAACACCTCAATCCAAAAGATTTTACCATTTATTACTACGATCAGTTGGGTTCTTATTTTTCCGACAACCCGCTCGATTCCACAGCATACACGCCTGACGCATTTGTAGAACATGTTGAAGAAGTACGCAAAGGGTTAGGCCTGAAAAAGTTTTACTTGTTGGGCCACTCGTGGGGCGGTATGCTTGCCGAATTGTATGCACAGAAATATGGAAAGAACATCAAGGGATTGGTGTTATCCAATGTTCCCGGTCATTATTTTTCGCAGGAAAAACAACTCCGTGCATTCGACGACAGCCTGATGAACGCTTGGTTAAACGAAACAAAAGCGCTGGCTAAATTCAGTGCTTATCCCCGCCCGGTCATCGACTCAGTATTTAGCGGCAAAGCTCTGGCCGATACGGCGGTATCAAAAGCCTTGCACCGCAAAGTGGGCCCGGCGCTAGATAGCATGATGAACAGGCTGACTTATTTTCGCTCCAACGATGCATACCCCGAACCCCTGGTACGCAACGAAAAACATATCCGCCGCAAAAAGGACAATATCTATCTCGATCGCCTGAGAAGCCAGCATCAGCGAGTGGACTACAAAACAGCGTTGCTGGCACTGCAAACAAAAACACTACTTATTGGCGCACCGTATGATTATATGTATGCTAAAGGTTATACAGACATGCAGCAAGCAATGACTAAGGCAAAAGTGCGGGTGCACATCACACCAAAAGGCGCACACTACACCATGTGGGATGATCCCGAGCATTATTTTGCCGCACTTAAAATGTTTTTGGTGGATGTAGAAAAAGGCAGGTTTTAATTTAAATAAACCTAATCTATTATTTAAATGCATCAGGTAGCAAGATGTTCAAAGCAATTGATGTCAATTGCTTTGAACAATCGTACCGCTATAACTTAAAAGCAAGTAAAGCAACAGCATTTTGTCAACTGTTTTACGCTAGATGCTTACACAAAATCTTCCATTATAACGCTTAGTGTTAAACGAAAACCGCGTTTTCATTTTTGCTTTTTCAACAAAGCAGCCGGATGTTTTTCTTAACAACGAACTAACGGATTCATTAATTAAATTGCTGCTTTAACCGCATAGATGATAACACCAACAGTACCTGCCAGTGAAGAGTGCAGGCTGCACGATCTATATTCCTATGAAATCCTGGATACTTTTTCCGAAACGGGTTTCGATGAATTGGTAGAACTGGCCTCACAGATCTGCAACTGCCCCGTGTCGCTGATTACTTTTATCGACAAAGACCGCCAATGGTATAAAGCCAAAAAAGGCGTGGATGGCACCGAAAGTCCGCGTGACATTGCTTTTTGCTCGCATGCCATTTTGCAGGATGATGTTTTTACCGTCAATGACACTATCCGCGATGATCGGTTTGCACAAAACCCGTTTGTAACCGGCGGGTTGAAAGTGCGGTTTTATGCAGGTGCGCCCATCGTATCGGCTGCAGGCAATAAGTTGGGAACGATTTGCCTTATTGATAGCCATCCGAGGCAGCTATCCAACGATCAAAAAAAGCTTTTGAGCCTGTTGGCAAAACAAGCATCGCGATTGTTGGAAACACACAAGAAAAATAAGCTCTTGCAACAACAGGCCGAAGAACTGGTGGCGTTAAAAACAACTGCCTTCCGCAAACTGATGCAGGAACATGCGCAATCGAACGGGCAAATTTCTTACAACCTGCATGAAGAAATCGGGCAAACGCTGGCATCGAGCATCATGTACCTGCGCTGTGTGGAAACCCAGCAACCGGTTCCATCGCCCATGTTAGCAACAGCCATCGCTCAACTGGAAAAATCGCTTACTGATGTACGTAAGCTTTCCTACGATATTACTCCGCCTACGCTTCAACACTTGCAGGTGAAAGACCTGTTACAGGATTTTCTGCAACGCGTTCACAATACTTATTCCTTCAACATCAGCTTTAAGGCCGTTGGCGCCAATCGCGATACAGACACTGATATTACCGTATTGGTGATCCGCGTATTGAAGCAATGGTTGCAGGTGCTGGCGCAAAAATCCAATGCGACTGAAGTAGTTATTTTTCTCGAACAAAAAAATGGACTGGAGCTTTCTGTAAGCGACAACGGCGATGCTTTTGACGCAGCGCAAAGAGCCGTTGTTTTGAGCCAAAATATGTTAGCAGAAAAAGTCAGCGCCTACAATGGAAAATTATACCTGGCGGCAGGCAATGAGCCACCACAATTACATATAACGTTTGAATAATAGAATTGCATCCATATTCATTGATGCGATGCGGCCCTGTTTGTAGTTAACTGCATCAATTGGCCGTTTCATCCACCAGTTTTACTTCATACACCGGGCTGAACAGGTACAATCTTTTGGTTGCTATTTCTTCGCACTTAAAGCGCTTCCGCATTTTGACGCCTTTTCTAAAAACGCGGCCATCGCTTGTTTGAAACAAGGCGCCCAAGGCCACCGTTTCTACAAACACAACACCATCCGGCTTTTTATCGTATCCACGCAGCACCCGCAGCAGCACTTCATCGGCACAGGAGGAAGCCGCCGGGTTGTGCAGTGACCGCAACAGTGCGGCTTTTATATCAGCCGGAAAAATATCGTGCTGTATGAATTGCTCCAGCAATTTACCAAACGTAGTCTTCCATTCGCGGCCATGTGCCTGCACCCTGCCGCCCCATTCCTCAAAGGTCAGCAAGTGCGCCAGTTCGTGTAATAAAGTGATGAGGAACGCATACTGGTTCAGGTTACCATTTACCGAAATACGGTGTGCCTCGGTGCGGGTTCGGTGGCGGTAATCGCCCAATATCGTTTTTCGTTCACGCGCCACCGTTAGGTGCACCTTGTAATGATGCAGGTAGTGCAGCACCGGCTCCAGGGTTTGCGGCGGCAAAAACTGCTGCAATGCATGTAGCGGCGCTTCCTTTTTAGCCATTGTTCTTATTGTTGCGCAGCATACGCATCAGCACCGACACTTCCAGGAACGTATACACCAGGTACAATCCCATCACGGTAAACAGCGCAGGCTTATTCAGGTCTTGCTTGTACGAAGCAATATAAACTACCGCCGCAATCATACAGGCAAACAGCTTAATCAAAATGCTGGTGTACACACTGCGAACAAAGCGGTGCGGGTTCGGATTGGCCAAGCCACGTTTGGCCATCAGAAACGAAAACAGCGTGATCAGGAACAAGAGCAGGTTGCCGGCAATAAGCACGCCCTGGTCGGCGCCCCAGCCCTCCAGCCAGCTGCGGCCGGCCACAAACAAGGCATTTAAAATAATAAAAAGCAATACTACCGGTGCAAAATCACGCATCCTGCTATGCATCATCCTGTTTCTTTTTGGAGGTCTCCTGAATGAGTTTATAAATCAGCAGGCAAAGTACTACAAAAGGCAATACCCAAACCAGTACCGGGAACCACATACCGAGCCAGCCGTCGGCTTTGTAGCCCAGCCACACGGCCACACCCAGGGATACCGCCAACTGTGATGCCAGCCCGGCGTAGCGCATCAAATCTTTGTTGTTGCTATTTTGCTTTGGCAAGGGGCTTTTCGTTTTCATTCATGTGCACCACCTGGGCGGCGGCTGTTGCTGCGGCGCCCATCTGGCATTGGCCATTAAAGGTAGCTGTTGGTTCAATCAGCAATTTGGCGGCCACAATATTTCCGGCCACTGCGCAGGCACCTTTCAGTTGCAACAATTCTTTAATGGTCAGGTTGCCCTGCACCCGCCCGGCTACTTCGGCCTGCTCGCCGTTAATATGACCTTCCACCAGTCCACCGGCGCCAATGATCACTTTAGCTGCGCAATGTACATTGCCCACAATGGTGCCATCAATGCGGAGGTCGTTGGAGCTCGATACGTCGCCTTTGAACGTGGTGCCTGCGGCAATAAGGGTTGCATTACCGGCTTGACTGCGCTGCGTAGTTGCAGTCGCTTTTTCTTTAGCAGAAAACATAGGATTGCTTGGTTTAATGTTTTACAAAAGGATTGGAACGGGCATCAAGGTATATTTTTTTTGGTAATCCGGCAACTGTGCACCGGGCGGCACCGGTTGCGTCGCACTCTTGTGCGGTTGGATCGCTGTGCGGCATTAGTGTTCATGCGGCGGCGGGGCGGAGGCGCGGAGTACGCAAAGGAATTTATCAAGAAGAAAGAAGCTGCATTTTATTTGTTGCATCAGCATGCTACAACGGTACTTCATTGCATGAGCGCATAAGCTTCATAAAAAAATTCCACCAATACACCATTCTATTTATTATAAAAAATTCACCTAACCAATCTCCCTTTCCTGCTTGACTCAGGTCAATCGTGCCGCCCGGCTCGCTGGGTACCTTGCGCCCATGCTTGAAACGACTTCCATCAAACCCTCGTGCAAAAAACCATTTTACCCCGTACAAAAACCCTTGCGCGGTTACCTCAAAAAATGGGGTCGCGATATTCCGCTGCCGGTAACCTATGCCGATATGGAGCGCATTTCCTATTCCACGCCGCTATTAGACAAGAACGGTGTGGATACGCTTTGGGAAGAAGCGCATTACGACCTGCGGAGTTGGGAGGAGCTGCAGCAAGATCTCATCAAATTATACGCACTGCTTAAAACCGAAGGCGATTTCACATTTACCAAACACCTCCGTGTGGCCCGCATCGATTACTGCCCCTTTGGTAATTCCAATCCCTTTAGAGTACGCATCGTCAACCGGTTCAACGACAACGCTGATTATTTTTACATTAAAAAAGAAGATGCCTCCCGCGTGTACGGCCTCGAACTGGAGCATATATTATCGCCGCACCGCATGAAGTTTCTGGCCGGGCCGGGCACTATGGTGGAGGAGCACATTGCCGGCATCCCCGGCGACCTGTTTGTAAAAGATTATTTCCACAACACCAGCACCAGCAACAAAATTCGCCTAGCCAAAGAGTTGGTCAAGTTTAACGAACGGTGTTTTGTGCGCCTGTTGGGTGATATGCGCAGCTATAACTATGTGGTGGACATTACCCCCGACATCGAAGATTTTCAATACCGGCTGCGCCCCATCGATTTTGACCAGCAGTGCTACGAAGGCCGCGCAAACCTGTACCGGCCGCAGTTTTTTAAAGAAAACCTGCCCTATGTGGAGCTGGTGCAGCAATACCTGAATAAGGACTCAATTGAACAATACCGGATGGAAGAACGTACGCTGATGGCGTTCCGCCTGTTTTCCTCGCGGCGGCGCATGCTCGACCTGATGAACCTGATGGTACGGGAAGAATTATCGAAACCGGAAAAAATCGAATCCCTGAAGGCTCAACTCAACAGCATGCATTTTACCGACCGCTTTAGCCGCTGCAACACCATGGGACAGGTGCTAAAGCAAAACCTGAAACAAAGCCTGAGGAAGAATATAAAGTTGATTATGCAGTAGGAAGAAGTCAAAATTCAAAATTCAAAAAGTGGGCGTTCGCTGATTAGAATTTTGACTTCTTACTTTTGATTTTTTACTTATTATCATATTCATCCGGCGGCAACTCCAACTTCGTCGTGTCGCGTTTTAGCTCCACGCTGCCGTCCAGCACGCTTTTTACGCTTTGAATATATTGCGCCTGTTCAAAAACTTCTTTTTCCAGCGAGTCGGTCAGGTATTTTAGTTCGCGGTATTCGCGGCCAATGCGGGCACTGCCATAACCCGGAATATAATATTTAAGCGGGGTAAACACCACCAGGCCCACCGTAAAGCTCACCAGTACCACAATGATGGTGCTCATGCCAATATACACGCTGAGGCGCGACATGTGAAAGGTCACCACCTCTTCGTACGTATCATCGTTCATTACTACCAGCCGGTAGCGGTTGCGCAACCGCCTGAGGGTTGTTCCGGCATCGAGTTTGGCCATGCAGCAGATTTTGCGGCTAAGGTAAGAAGGACAGCGAACAGTGCATCCAATCTGTTGCCGCCCACCGCGTTTCAATCGGTAACGGCCTGCCCCGTTCACCCAATGGCCTAGATTTACTTATTTCCTTATCCTACTATACTAAATTTGCCTTTTTTAAGTTATTACACATTAGATCGCGATCCTGATGTACGTATTCCGACTCCTTTTCCTGATATCCTTTGTAACCGTTTCATTGCCCACGCTGGCCCAAAAAGGCTTTGACCTGGAAATCAAAAAGCCAGAGCCGTACCAAAACCGGCTGCTCAAAGCCGAAAAAAGCGGCAAGAAAAAATTTACGGCCCGCCGTCGTTTTTTTCAAAACACCTATACCCACTACAATTACTTTTTCAATGCCAACAACAAGCTGAACGAAGTGTTGTCCCGCGCCAAGCAGGCCAACCGCGACGATTTCAGCAAGCTGCTCCCGTACTACAATTATTCACTGGAAGCCACCAAGCAGGACGAAACCCAGCTCGACTCGATCATTTACAAGGCCAAAACAGGCATTGTAATGCACGACCTGCGCAACGACTGGATCGACGACCTATACCTACTTTGGGGTGCCGCATATTTGCTGCAACAAGAGTACGATTCGGCACGGCGCATGTTCCAGTTCATCAACCACGCATTTGCACCCAAAGAAAAAGACGGCTATTACCGCTACATCGGCAGCCGCATGGATGGCGGCAATGCACAAAATATTGTTACCAGCGAAGACGAATCTTTTTTCAAACGCCTCACCACTGATCCGCCCAGCCGCAACAACGCTTTTATCTGGCAGGTGCGCACCCTCACGGAGCAGGGCGCTTTTTCCGAAGCCGGAAGTTTACTGGCCGCGCTGCGGCAAGATCCTGCTTTTCCCGACCGGCTGTTGCCCCACCTGGCCGAAGTGCAGGGATTTTGGTTTTATAAACAAGCCATTTGGGACAGTGCCGCACACCATCTTTCGGCCGCGCTGCCCAACGCGCAGAACAATGCAGAACGGGCTCGCTGGGAGTACCTGATCGGCCAGTTGTATGACCTGTCGGGGCGGAGCGAAATGGCCCGCGAATTTTACGACAAAGCCATCGGCCATACCCCCGACCCGGTGCTCGACATCTGGGCAAGGCTGGCACTGGTGCGCAGCAACAAAGAAGGCGGTGAAGATTATATTGCCAAAAACATTGCGGAACTGGAAAAAATGGTGCGCCGCGAAAAATTCCAGGAGCAGCGCGATGTGATTTATGCTATGATGGCCAGGATGGAGCTAGAGCGCAATGATCCCGCCGCGGCAAGGGCTTATATGCTGAAGGCTACAAAAGCGGCACAGAATAATCCTGCCACCCGCAATGCCAACTTTTTAACCCTTGCTGATCTTTCCTACCAGCAAAGACAATACGTTGACGCGGCTGCATTTTACGACAGCCTCGACCTATCGCAAATAAGCTCGGAGGATGCAGCCCGGGCCACCGAACGCAAAGGCTATTTGGGCAAACTACTGCCGCAATTATCTACCGTGCAGCGGCAGGATAGCCTGCAGCGCATTGCAGCCCTCCCCGAGGACGAACGCACCGATTACCTGAAAAAGCTGGCCCGTCAGCTGCGCCGCCAGCGTGGTTTAGCCGAAGACGAAAATGCGCCAGTGGCCTCCACCGGTGGTGCCATGCGTGATGCCGATGCACTGACCGATGCGTTCCGCACCCAAACAAAAGGAGAATGGTATTTTTATAACCAAAGCACCCGCACTTCCGGTGCAGCCACCTTTAAGCAAGTGTGGGGCAACCGGCCCAACGTGGACAACTGGCGCAGGGCTTCGAATGCGGTGGCCCAGTTGGGCAACAACATGCCGGGAAACACCCGCGCCAACCCGCTTGCATCGGCCGATGCCGTGGGTGGCGGTGCGATTACTACGGAAACGCTGTTGAATTCCTTACCGCTTACACCGGATCAGATTACAGCATCAAATGATTCTATCCGCGGTGCCCTAATGGGTTCTGCGCTTGTATACATTAATGATATTGAGGACTATCCTTCGGCTATTGCAGCGCTTGAGGAATTGCGCCGCCGTTTCCCGGACAGTCCCATGATGCCCGATGCGCTGTACCAGCTGCATTTTGCGCAGCTACAAACCGGCAATAGTTCGGCTGCCGCCGAAGCAAAACAGCAATTGCTGCAAAAACACCCGCAGAGCAAGCCGGCACAAACGCTGCAAACAGGCATTAACCCCGATGCAAAACGCCCCACCGCGGAAAGCACCAAAGATTATGAAGCGGTGTACGACATGTTTTTGGAAGGCCGTTTTAGCGAAGCAAAAAGGGCGAAGCAGATTGCCGACAGCACTTACCAAACCAATTACTGGAACCCGCAATTGCTGTATATCGAGGCGGTATACCACATCAAACAAGTAGAAGACAGCACCGCGACAGATATCTTAAACAGGCTGGTGCAACAGGACCCCGAAGCGCCGATTGCTAAGAAAGCAGCCAACCTTATGGAAGTGCTTGCGCGCCGCAAACAAATTGAAGACGAGCTGCGCAACATGAACGTAGAGCGCATGAAAGACGAGGAACAAGCTATTGTGGTACGGCAAGCGGCCAAACCCGTGGTGGAGCAGCCAGCACCGCCACCAGTGAAAGATACCGTTCAGGCCGTGGCGCCGCCGGTGGCAAAAGTTGCCGAGACGAAACCACAACCCAAAGTGGAAGAGCCCAAAAAAGCGGAGCAAAAACCAGTGGCGCAGCCGCCGGTAGCACAGGTGGTGGTGCCAACGCCGCCACCCGCCGAGCCTGAGCCGCAATTGCCCTCCGTACGCCGCGATACGGCAAGAGCCCAAACTGCCGCAAACACGGCAGCAAAAGCCAATGGTTTGGGCACAACAGCTTCGGGCCAAAAAGTAGCACTGCCTAAACAGGAAAGTTATGGCTACCTGTACGAAGCCGATAAACCGCACTATGCCGTGGTGATCCTGAATAAGGTGGATAATATTTTCAGCAATGAGGCCCGCACGGCATTTGACCGGTTTAACCGCGGCCAAAGCTCGGGCACCGCGGCTGCCGTGCAATTGCTGCCGCTGGATGGCGAAAATAAACTGCTCCTCATTGGCGCTTTCCCCGATGTGCTGGGTGCCATTAATTATGTGCAGGAAACCAAACCGGTTGCAGCGGGCCAGATTGTGCCCTGGCTGAAATCTGATAAGTTTTCGTTTACCGTTATTTCCGAAGGCAACCTCGAACGGCTTAAAGCCACCCCCGACCTGAAAGGCTACCAGCAATTTTTGGAAACGACGCCGGTGAAGTTTTAGGAACGTCGGAAGTCCGCAGTCAGAAGTCGGAAGACGGGAGAACATTTTTCTTAATCTTCGGACTTCTGACTGCGGACTTCCGACTTTTCCCACTTTCTTTAGACTATTATTTAGCTTTGAGGCGTTGTGCAGTAGCGGAACGATTTTTTAAAGCATTCACCTACTTTATATGAATACGAAACCTAAGGCCAAGGCCAAAGCAAAGGCAAAACCAAAATCCAGTACTGCCGTGCTGGTTTTCTGGCGCATCCTGTTTGGCGTTCTTGGCGTATTTGCCCTTATTGTGATCCTGGCCATGGCGGGTGTGTTTGGCAAATTGCCCTCGCTGAAAGAGCTGGAAAACCCCAGCATACTACAATCTTCCGAGGTGTATGCTGCCGACGGCACGCTCATGGGAAAATACTACCGCGAACGGGGCAACCGCAGCAATGTAGCTTACCGCGACATTTCGAAACACGTGATCAATGCGCTGATTGCTACCGAAGACGAACGCTTTTACGACCATGCCGGTATTGATGTAAAATCAACCATGCGGGCCGTGGTGTTGTTGGGTAAGGAAGGCGGTGGTTCCACCATTTCGCAGCAGTTAGCGAAAACGCTGCTCGACCAGGGTAGCAAGAACCTTACGGAGCGCATCATGGAAAAGCTGAAGGAATACATTGTGGCCCTTCGGCTGGAGCGCAATTTTACCAAAGAAGAAATCATTTCATTATACCTCAATGCCGTGCCCTACGGTGATAACGTGTACGGCATCCGCAACGCGGCGCGTACCTTTTTTCAAAAAGAACCAGACCGCCTCAACCCCGAGGAAGCCGCCGTTCTGATTGGCATGCTGAAAGGAAATTACCTCTACAACCCACGGGTATTTCCCGTACGGGCAAAGGAGCGGCGCGATGTGGTGCTGAACCAGATGGTAAAAAGCAAGTACATCACACCGGCCGAATTTGACAAACTGAGTGCTACCCCGATTGTATTGAATTACCGCAAGCTGGACGAAAACACCGGTTATGCGCCGTACTTCCGCGAAGTGCTGAAAGATGAAGTGCGGGCTGCGCTGAAAGGCATGACCAACACCGACGGCGACGAGTACGATATTTACGATGATGGCCTGAAGATTTACACCACCATCAACCCCAAGATGCAGGACTATGCCGAAGAAGCAGTGGCGCAGCAAATGCCGCAACTGCAAAAGGCGCTGAACCGGCAGGGCAATATCCGGAGCGGCAAAGTGTGGAACGGCCACCAGAATGTGCTGGACGCAGCCATGCAAAAAAGCGACCGCTGGAAAAACATGAAAGAAGACGGCGCATCGGATGAAGAAATCCGCAAAGCATTTAATGTAAAAACGCCGATGCGCATTTTTGCATGGAATGCCAAACGCGAAGCCGACACGGTGATGACGCCGATGGACTCGATCAAATACCATCGCCAGATGTTGCAAACTTCGTTCATGGTGATGGACCCCGTTACCGGCGAGGTAAAAGCATGGGTGGGCGGTATTGATTTTAAAACATACAAATTCGACCACGCCAATATTAAAACCAAGCGCCAGGTGGGTTCTACCATCAAGCCGCTCCTGTATTGCCAGGCAATGGAAGAACGCGGTATGGATATGGAAACGCCGGTGCAGGATGTGCAGCAATCATTTGGCTCGCTGGGGCTGGTGCCCGCAACGGGCAAAACCTGTACAGGCCGTACCGTTACAATGGCATCGGCACTGGCATGGAGCCGCAACTGTGCCACCGCCTACATCATGAAGCAGGTGGGCCCGGCACAATTTGCCAACTTTTTGGAACGCCTTAATATTCCCACCAAGGTTGACCCCTACCCTTCCATTGCGTTGGGCTCCTGCGATCTTTCACTGTTCGAGATGATGTGGGGTTACACCATTTTTCCAGGCCGTGGTTTCAGCACCAAGCCTACCATTATCTCCCGCATTGAAGACCGCAACGGCAACGTTTTGAAGCGTTTTGATTATAGCCAAAACCGCAAGGAAGTGGTGAGCGAAGTAACCGCGTATAAAATGGCGAAAATGATGGAAGGCCCGGTAACGAAAGGAACCGCAGCAGGCCTGATGTATCGGTTAGGCGCAGCCGAAATGGGCGGCAAAACGGGTACCACCAACGAAAACTCCGATGCCTGGTATATGGGCTACACGCCGCAACTGCTGGCAGGCTCGTGGATTGGTTGCGACGATCGTTTTATCCGAATTGAAAGTGGATTGGGTTATGGCGGCCAGGCAGCACGGCCCATTTGGGAAGCGTTCTTTAAAAAAGTATATGCCGATAAATCTTTGGGCATTGATCAAAAAGCAACTTTTGTAAAACCTGCCGACCTGGAAAATGAAATTTCCACGGCCGATATCATGGAAGTTATCCCGAACGCACCGCCTCCCGGAGCTGAAGGTGAAGACATGGGTGCGGGTGGCGCCGATGATTTTGGACTGGATACTTCGTATGATTTTATGCGCCCAGAATCGCGGCCGGTGCAGGACGAAGACAACCGCCAGCGCCCTGCAAACAACACCCCGAAAAAAGACACAGCCAAGAAAGGCGCACCTAGAATTGGCGAAGCTAAACCAGAAGAAAAAAAAGAAAAGAAAGGCATTTTCCGCAGGGTGTTTGGCAACAAAAACGATAAGGAAAAGAACAATGATTATTGATGATCGTGAAGTCGATAGTGCATCATAAAACGCAACAAAAAAACCGGCAACAGTGCCGGTTTTTTTGTGCTGGTCATGTTCGATTTATTGACTGCCTTTCTTTACTTCAACATTGTGGTGGTCCTGCATTTTTTCTAAAAATCGCTCCTCCTCTGCCTTGGGCACGCCGACTACCAGGTGGCAAAACAACTGCATTTCGTTTTGCAACACCACGCAATTAAAACGTTTCACCACGGTCATTACTTCGTTCATGCCATCGTATGAAAAATGCAGGCTGTAGGTTTCCAACACCGGCTTTTGTACGATGGGTGTGAGTTGCAGCGCCAATGATGTGGTGGTTTTATAGGCATTGATCAAGCCGGGCACACCCAGCAGCGTGCCGCCAAAATATCGCACCACCACCACTGCAGTATTGGTAAGGGTTTTACTATCCAGCACATTTAAAATGGGTTTGCCTGCCGAGCCCGCAGGTTCGCCATCATCGCCAGCGCGAAAGTTGTTGCCATCGGTGCCGATGCGGTAAGCAAAACAGTGATGCACGGCTTTCGGATGTTCTTCTTTTATTTCCCGGATGCGCTTTTTAAAATCATCCACCGTTTGTATGGGAAAGGCATACGCTAAAAAGCGGCTGCCACGGTCTTTATATTCTGCTACAGATGGTTTTTCTATGGTATAAAAATGCGTCATGTATGCGTTTAATGTTTAAAGTCTAAGGTTTAAGGATGGGTTTTATAAAGTCGAATGAGCGGCTCATTTGTACCGACTAACATTAAATTTAAACCTTAAACTTAACCCGCTGCAAGTTACCCAAAAGCAATGAGGGCAATAGAAACAACCGTCAGCGCAATGCCAACGCGGTTGATGGTTGAAAGCCGTTCGCGGAACAGGAGAAATGCCGCCAGGGTGCTCACGAGTATGATGCCCATGTTGTTGATGGGAATGATGGCCGATGAATTGCCGGGATACAACTGCAGCACTTTCACCAGGCCCCAGATGGAAAAATAATTGGGAATGCCGATGAGCACACCGGCAATAACACTGGATGGTACAAATTTTTGTTTGCCGCTCAGTACCAACCCGATTAACACAAGTGAACCAATCGCCGCTGCCGTAGCAAAAGAAGTAATCAGGTAGGCATCACTGTTAGTGCTATTCAAAAAATTTTGCTCCACGTATTTAATCAATGTATCGAGCAGGCCTGAGCCCGCAAACAATACCGCCGGCACCAATAACCTAAGGGCAGGCGAAAGCCGCGCTGTGGCGCGATCACCTTCTTTTGCCGAAGGCATGCAAGTGGCCACAACGGCAACCAGCGCAATGATCAACCCAATAATTTTTAGCGCCGATGCGGCTTCGCCATACAGGTAAATTGAAAACGCAAACGGGATGACCAAGGATAATTTGTTGGCTACCGATGCCACCGAAACCGAAATGCGCTGCGCGGTAAACCCAATTAAATTGAATAGTGAAATAAACAGCGTGCCCATCAGCACCGCCCACCAAAACCAGGAGTATTCGGGTGCTGCGGCAGTAATGGGAAAAGCCCCATTGACAATGGTTCCGGTAACCACGCAAGTGATGTAATTAAAAACAATGGCTTGCAACACAGGAATACGAAACCGCTCCACTGCTTTTAGCGCGACAATGAGGTATGCATTAAAAAAAATAGCCAGGAACAGGTACAGCAAAAGGTAGGATGTTTAGTTGATCAGGAAAATGGGTACAAAATGAGTTGGTCTTGGCTTCAGTAAAATATCAGGTTTGTTGCGGCTGTTGGTGTGTATAATAGCGGATGGTGTCCCCGTCCAGTTGCTCCATTGTTGTAAATTGATGGTTTTTTAAAACAGGTGCCGCTACGCCGCCAGCCGCCATTAAGGCTTCGTTAGTGATTATTCTTGCTTCATCCCACAAACCTGCGTCAATAAAGGATTGCAACATTTGAGCTCCGCCTTCCACCAGCACACTTTGCACACCTAATTGATACAAGGCATCACCCATTTGTTGCACCAACGGACCGCCATCTTCAATTTTGAAATAATAAACTCCTGCCGTTTTACGCCAAACATCGGGGCTTTGTATGGTGTGTTGCAACCGGTTAAAAACGATCGTCGAAACAGTCCTATCAAATAGCTTAAGGCTTTCGGGCAATTTGCCATCCAAGTCAACAACAAGCCGCAGCGGGTTATGGCCCGGCCAGAGCCTGGTGGTCAGCTCCGGGTTATCAGTGCGGGCTGTGTTGGTGCCCACCAATATGGCGGCTTCTTCAGAACGCCACTTGTGCACCAGCCGATCGGAAAAAGCGTTGCTGATCTTTAGCCGCCGTCCTTCGCCAGCGCTGATGTTACCATCGCCGGTTTGTGCCCATTTTAAAACAATGTAGGGCCGCCGTTGTGTGTGAAATAGGAAAAAGCGAACGTTTAGGGCAATGCACTCCTGTTCCAACACACCGGTTATCACCTCCACTCCTGCCGCTCTTAATTTTTCAATGCCTTTGCCCGCCACCAGCGGAAACGGATCGCGGCAACCCACCACTACTGTTTTGATTTGCTCCCGCACAATCAGGTCGGCGCAAGGCGGCGTTTTGCCCCAATGGGCACAGGGCTCCAGCGATACATACATGGTGGCGTCTTTTACCAGGTGCCGGTCGGCAACCGCCACCGACGCCACGCAGGCTACTTCAGCATGCGGTCCGCCCGATTGCTGGTGCCAGCCCTCGCCAATGATGCGCCCACGGTGTACCAGCACCGCGCCTACCATGGGGTTGGGCGCCACGTTGCCGCGGCCCAGTGCGGCCAGTTGCAAACAGCGGTACATGTATTGATGGTGAACAGTTTCCATGTGCGGCGCCAAAAGTAACAAGAATGTAGTTGCTTTGGCCCAGAATTGCAGCACTAACAAAATTGCAGTGGACCATGCACCACCTAAAACATATTACATCAAAACCATGACGATAGCAGCAGCAGCAACGTGGCTGGAAAACGAATTGCAGCCCACTTACGGCGAAGTGGAAGCCCCGAAGATGGCGGCCATGGTGATGGAACACCTTACCGGCTGGAACGACGCAAACAGACGGTTGCGCCGAAACGAGTATCTGCCCGGACAACAAGCACAACGCCTCGCGGAAATTCACCATCGGCTGATGCAACACGAGCCAATACAATATGTGCTGGAGGAAGCCTGGTTCTATGATTTTAAACTGTATGTAAATAGCGCCGTGCTGATACCAAGGCCCGAAACCGAAGAATTGGTCTACTGGATTGTGCGGGATGTAACAGCGTCCGGGGCACCGGTGTTGCAGCACGGCACTGCGCAAGCCGACCAAACGAACATGCTAAAGATTCTGGATGTGGGCACCGGCAGTGGCTGCATTGCGCTGGCCCTAAAGCGCAGACTGCCGCTGGCAGAAGTGTGGGCTTGCGATGCAAGCGACGCTGCGCTGACTGTTGCCCGCCGCAATGGCGCGGAACTGGACATTCGTGTAGATTTTGTTGCGTTGGATTTTTTGGATGCAGCGCAGCGCCACCAACTACCGACGGTGGATATAATTGTTAGTAACCCGCCTTATATACCGGCTGGAGAAAGTGCAGCCATGCCGCGTAACGTGGTGGAGCATGAGCCGCACATGGCCCTTTTTGTCCCGAATGACGACGCACTGCTTTTTTACAAAGCCATCCTGCAGTTTGCCACCGAACGCCTTTATAAAAACGGCGCTGTTTACCTGGAAATTCATGAAGAATTAGGCGCCGATGTTTGTGCCTTATTTGAAAACGCAGGGTTTACCACAGAGCTGCGCAAAGACATGCAGGGAAAAGACCGGATGGTGAAATCATATCGTCGGCATTAAATTCGATGGGAAAACTATTATCGGTGAATAAGGCGCAATAAAGTTGCAAACGTATTAAGTGACGAAGCATAAATGCGTGTCAAAAAAGCACGCAACGTCTTAATGATTTTACAAACCTGCAATCGACATTGACAGTGCACATCTGCATGATGCGCATTTAGTTGTTACTTTGGCCGAACGGCACAACCTCAATCCAAGCATCATTGTAATGACCCAATCGAACAAGCGCCAGCAGCAGGCAAAAGTGCTCCGGCTGTTTCGCCAGTTGCACCGGCAAACCGGTGTGCTTCTTTTTGTTTTCTTCGCCATTGTTTCCATCACCACCATTTTGTTGGGATGGAAAAAAAACAGCGGCGGGATGATCCAGGCAAAATCTTACAAAGGCACTTCTACCAACCTGAAAGATTGGCTGCCCATGGATAGCTTGCACACCATTGCCTGCCGTGTGCTGCACGATTCGGTATCGAAAGACCTTTCGCTGGAACTGGACCGCATAGATGTGCGGCAAGACAAGGGCATGGTGAAATTTATTTTCGTCGATGATTTTCTCGGCGTGCAACTGGATGGTGCCACCGGCGAGCTGCTGCACATTGAAAAAAGATGGTCGGACCTGATTGAAAAGATCCACGATGGCTCCATCCTCGATTATTATTTCAACACCAGCAACGACGCGTTCAAATTGATTTATACCACGATCATGGGCGTCGCGTTGATGATATTTACCGTCACCGGTTTTTGGCTGTGGTACGGGCCTAAGCGAATGCGCAAACAATAGTTGTATTAAAAATTATTCCGACATTAAACTGCATAAAAACAACAAGCAAATGAAACATGATGCCCGCTCCATAAGGCCGTTTATTGGCGCAAAAGATTTTGAAGTGTCCCGTAGTTTTTACCGCGACATTGGTTTTGAAGAACGGGTGATTTCGCCCAACATGTCTTTGTTTGTAACTGGTGCATTGGGCTTCTACCTGCAAGATTATTATATGCAGGAATGGATCGACAACACGATGATCTTTTTGGAAGTAGATGATGCTGAGCGGTATTATGATGAATTGAATTCCTTAAATCTTGCCAATAAATATCCTGGTGTACAGCTGGTGCCCGTTCGCAAGGAAAGCTGGGGACAGGAATGTTTTTTACATGACCCCTCGGGTGTGTTGTGGCATTTTGGGCATTTCAATAAATAAGCAGCACTAAACTAAAAAGCCTGCAACATTAAATCTGTTGCAGGCTTTTTAGTTTAGCTAGGATAAAAAATCAAATTATCATTAGTGTCGTCATGCCGAACTTGTTTCGGCATCCCCTTCAAATGCGGAGTTTTAAAGTAATGCAGGAGATGCCGAAACCAGTTCGGCATGACAGCGGAATAGTGTATGAGCTAATTATTTGATCAAAGATCATTCCTATTACTGCGCATTACGGTCAACGGCGAGCACGGTGCGGGCATTGAGTTCGCGGCCCAGGCGCATCACACCAACAACATATTCCAGCGGCACTGTTTTATCGGCGTTGATCACAATGGTGGGTTCCTGCAAGGTATCGCGGTGGAGCAGCGGCATCAGTGCGGCTTTCATGGCACTGTCGCCTTCCACGCGGTTGGTACCCACATAATACACTTTGTTGGCATCAATGGAAACGACCACCGTTTGCTTTGCCTTGGTATCGCTTTTAGCCTTGGGCTGCGATAGCTTGATGACATTGGGGTTGGCCAGCGTTGCCGCAATCAGAAAGAACAGCAGCAGGATGAACAAGATATCGTTGAGCGGGCCGGTGTGCACCTCGGCATGCGACCTTAATTTTCTTCTGATATTCATGTAACCAGTGATTTGCAGGATTAAAAAAGGATGGTTCAGGATGGCTGCACAGCGTGCCTGCAGTACAAGTGTGCGACGCAACCGAGGCTAAATAGTACCACTAAAGCTGGCCTCAAAAACAACTCCGAACTACAGACTACATACTCCAGGCTATCGGGTCGGTTCCTGCAGGATGTCGATAAACTCCGAGCTGGATGCTTCCATTTTATTTGCGTTCTTATCCACCTGCGTATTGAGGTAGCTGTGCGCAATGTAAGCCAGCAAACCAATGATAAGACCCACCGCCGACGTGATCATTTTTGTATAAATACCGTTGGCCATGCTTTGGATGGTAAACTCGCCGGTAGATGCCAAGCGGTAAAACAACTGGAACATACCAATGATGGTACCCAAGAAACCAAACATCGGCGCAATGCCTGCAATGAGCGACAGGATGGACAAGTTTTTTTCCAGGCGGTAGAGTTCCAGCTTGCCCACGTTTTCCATGCTTTTTTCAATAGAGTCGATGGGTTTTCCGATGCGCTGGATGCCTTTATCGATAATGCGGGCAACAGGGTTGGCGGTGTTTTTTGCAAACGAACGGGCAGCGGTAACGTTGCCGTTGTAAATATGATCGCGTATGATGTTCATGAAATTGGGATCAATGCGGCCCGCCTTCTGAATGGCGAGGTAGCGCTCCACAAAAACATAAATGGTGATGACAAAAAGAAGCAGGAGCGGCAGCATGATCCAGCCACCCATGGTCAGCAATTCAATCATGCTTAGCTGGCCATCGCCATTGGTGTCGCTTTGGGCTACGGTTTGTGCGGCTTGTACCGCTGTGTCTGCCATTTGCAGCAAGTCCATCATACTGGTGGTTATTATTGGTGAAAAACTAATCTTCAACGCCCCGGCGCCTGCTTTATTTTGGGCCGCTGCCGGGCGGGTGGCAAAAATAACCGCAGCGATGGCAGATTTACACGATTTAAGAAGAATTTCTGTATTGCCGCTCTAAATAAATATTGCGGCCGGAAATAGGGCGCAGTAAAAAGGGGCCGAAGCCCCTTTTATTGTTTGCGATATATTGCTATTAATTCGTCATGGTGGTGCCGGCCTGCTTTACCATCAGCGCCTGTATCTGCTTCATGGTTTTTTCCATACCGTCGGCCGATCCATCGAGGAAGATGACGTTGCCTTTGCCGTATTCGGCAAAGTTTTTCACCGCTTCGGTCCACATGCTGAATAAGATCACGTTGGTATCCAAATTAGCTTGTTTCATTTGCTCGGCGGCTTCGGTCATGCCATGCGCCACTTCCTGGCGGAAGAGGGCCACACCCTGGCCACGGAGCCGTGCTGCTTCGCGTTCTGCTTCGGCGGCAATTTTAATGGAGTTACCATCGGCTTCGGCGGCTTTTGTTTTGGTGATCAACAGTGCCTGGCCTTCGTTTTCGGCAGCGGCTTTCAGGTTGTTCGATGCCACCACTTTGCTCATCGAATCCAGGATCACTTTATCAAACGAAATATCAGTGATCTGCAAATCGAGCAGGTGATAACCCCAGTCTTCCAGCGAAAGGTCAACCTGTTCTTTTACATACTCCACAATTTCTTTGCGCAAACCCAGGATTTCTGCCTGCCGCTTTGATGCTACATAAGTACGGATGGTGCCTTCAACCGTACGGATGAGGGCCGACATCATATCTTTTTCGGAAATGAATTTGAACGCTACTTTTTTAATGGTGTTTTCGTCGGCGTTTTGCACCGCGTACAACAACATTGATTTAAAATAAACGTTGGCTTGGTCGGCAGTGATGGCCTGGAACTCCAACTCCACCGAACGGTTTTGAATGGAGACTCTTTTATAAACCTGCTCGAGGATTGGAATTTTGATGTTGAGGCCCGGACGCACAATGCGCTGGTACTTGCCAAACATGGTGATAACACCAATGTATCCCTGGTTGATGGTGAATAAACCGGTGAAGACAATGATCAATAGTAAAATCAGCCACCAGTAGTCGAGTATAAACATAGCAGTTACAATTTGTTTCGCTTAAAAATAACCAATTAGCGGTTAGCATTTTGGTAATTCGGCTTTGCACTGCTGCTGTTGCAAAACATAACCATGCATTAAACGAAACAAATTTCTACCCTTTGTATTTGTTTAAATCTATTTGACTGTTCAATTTTCAAATCTTCAAATCATCAAATTTTCAAATTACTCCCCTGCTTCTTCCCACACCTGCACCAAGTGTACAATGGTTTCGACGGCTTTGTTCATATCCTGCACCGAAATGAATTCGCGTTTGGAATGAATGGCCTGCATGCCGGTAAAAAGGTTGGGACAAGGCAACCCCATAAACGAAAGCCTGCTGCCATCGGTGCCGCCGCGGATGCTTTCCGTTTTTACAGGCAAACCAGCCCGTTCGATGGCTTGCCGCGCAAACGCTACTACCTGAGGGTGCTGGTCCAGCACTTCCTTCATGTTGCGGTATTGTTCCGTTACAGTAAATGTGTATGATGCTTTTGGATGTTGCTGCAATACTTGCCGCACAACGCTTTCCAACAAATCTTCTTTTTCTTTCAGGCCCGCGGTTACAAAATCGCGGATAATAAATTCGAGGGTGCATTGTTCCGCACCGCCCGAAATACGCACCGGGTGAATAAAACCTTCGCGGCCTTCGGTTGTTTCTGGCGACAGGCTATCAGCAGGCAAAGCGGCCATGATGGCGCCACCAATTTTCAGCGCATTCACCATTTTATTTTTGGCATCGCCGGGGTGGGTAATAATGCCGTTGACCGTAACCGTTACCCCATCAGCGCTAAACGTTTCATCTTCCAACGATCCGCGGTCGCCGCCGTCGAGTGTGTAGCCAAACTCGGCGCCCAACTTTTGCAGGTCCACTTTTGCAGTGCCGCGGCCCACTTCCTCGTCGGGTGTAAACAGCACTTTAATGGTGCCGTGTTTTACCTGTGGATGCGCCACCAAAAATGCGATGGCATCCATGATCTCAGCCACGCCGGCTTTATCATCGCCACCCAGCAGCGTGGTGCCACTGGCAGTGATAATATCGTGACCGATGCATTCTTTTAAATATGGCAGATCATCGGGGTTGAGTACAATGGCCGCATCATCGGGAAGGTGAATGGGGCCACCGTTGTATTGCTTGTGGAGCAAAGGCTTTACGCCGGTGCCGCTGGCATCTGGTGCCGTATCTACATGCGAACAAAAACAAATGACCGGCACTTTTTTATCGGTATTGGCCGGCAGCGCTGCGTACACATAACCCCATTCGTCCATATGCGCATCTGCCAAACCTAGTTCCAAAAGTTCGGCAGCGAGCAAACGGGACAGGTCTTTTTGTTTCTCGGTGGTAGGCTGCGCGTCAGATTGCGGGTCGCTCTGGGTATCGATCTGCACATAGCGCATCAGGCGTTCGGCCGCGGTGAATTGGTAGTGTGAAAACATAGACCAAATGTACAGCAAGCCATTTCACTTTCTCCTTTTTGGCTTTGCCCAACTTAGCGATGCATGAGGCAACAGGCTTAGAGCATTAAGCTGATTCATTTTACAAAAAACCTACCTCCAGCGCAATTGCTACACGGATTGCTTCAAACTTACTCCGGCAGACGTTGCCACCTTTTTTTGAAACACCTTTTTATAAAATTGTGTTCCAAATTTGATGGAAGGAAGCTCAATGAGTTTATAAGTAACGTAGGAAAGACAATAGAAAAACAGGAATGCCAACACTGCAGCTACAGCAGTGTACGCTGGATGCGCACCAAAGGTTAAACGTTCGATGATCCACCCCAAATGCGGCTGGTGAAAAAGGTAAATGCTGTAACTAAACAAGCCGATGGAGATAACAAACTTATAAGCCTTTCCGCTCAGCAACGTTGTATGTTCGGTGTGCAAAATCCAATCGAGCAGCAGCACAAAAAATATGCTGAAAAACAAGAAACTGAAATGCAGATATACCGCTGTAAACCGCAATCCGATAACACACGCCAACACCAACAAAAGCTGGTTGAACGTTAGTGGAACCAACCGCTTGCCGTGGAAAAAACATTCAGCCAGGTAGGCACCCATTACCCATACAATCCAGTAATTGAGTAGAAACGACTGGTAGCGGGCACTGGTAATTTGCAAAAGCGCACCGGTAGTGGTCAGCGCCATTTGCAATAAGAAAATACCGGCCACAGTTTTTTTAACGCCAAACTTTTTTCTAAACAACAGGAAGAGCGGATAGATTGCATACAACTGCATTTCCAGCGCCAGCGACCAGAACGAAGGATTGATGGAAAAAAAATCGCTTTCGTTCAGGTTGTGCACCAAAAAAGCATGCGACAGAAATTCGCGGATGTTGTTTGCCGGAACCGTTAGGGCAAAAAACACTAACGCAATCATATAAGGTGGCCAGATGCGCCAAAAGCGCTTATTGAAAAACAGCGCAGGCACGAACTTGCCTTTTTGCAAATAATTTAAATGAATCAGAAACCCGCTGATCACTAAAAACAACTCCACCCCTGCCCATCCGAATGCACTGGGCAGAAAATTTTTGACCAGTTGATCGGTGCTGAAATCGGAAGGGTTGAGGAAAAAGCCGCCTACATATTTGATTTCGTACGGCACGCCAAAGATTTCTACACTCAGGTGGTAGGCAAACACCATCATGATGGCAATGCCCCGCAAAAAATCGATCCGCTCTAAATGCATCATGGAATTACAGCAAGTTTTGGTTTCGTATGATAAATATCAGAGAAGTATAAAAAGGGTGTTTATGCCGGCAATATACATTACCAAACTTACTTAATAACGCAAATCGCCATGCGTATCTAGGAATTTTTCTTATCGCTTGTTACCGAATACACCTTAATGCACCCTTCGTTTTACCGCCATCGAATGCTTGCATTGTAGCAACCGGTTGATTGAGTTTGGCGACTATTGTTTGGCAGCAAAACCTGAACTACCTTAATCCCAACCAACAACCACCTTGTGATATGAAAAAAACAATCATTGCCGCCCTTGTCGGGGGCATCATTATGTTCCTCTGGCAATTTATTTCCTGGAATGTTTCGGGCCTGCACGAACCGGCGCAGCAATACACGCCCCAACAAGACCAGATCATGGGATTCCTCAATGGCCTCCAACTGAAAGAAGGCGGCTATATTTTACCAATGCCACCGCCTACAGCCAGTATGGACGAATGGAACAAAGCCATGGAAGCCGCTGCAGGCAAGCCCTGGGCTCGGGTGGAGTACCACGCATCGCTGCAGGAAAATATGACGATGAACATGACCCGCGGACTGGTCACCAACTTTATTACCATGTTGCTGCTTTGCTGGGTAATAACGCGGTTGCGCCAGCGCAGTTTTGCAGCAATCCTCGCCGCCTGCCTCGCCACCGGGTTCATTGTTTTCCTCAATGTGCCGTACACCAATTACATCTGGTACCACAGCTTCGATGTGTGGGGCCATTTGGTCGATGCCGTTGTTAGCTGGGGCCTGGTTGGCTTGTGGCTGGGCTGGTATTTGAAAACAAAAGGCACCGCAACAAACACTATTACCAGCAACCGCAGATCAGCTGTGGTCAATATTGATTGAAGCAACCAACAATAGATAATAAAAAATGCCATCCGGCTGGATGGCATTTTTTATTATGGTAAAAGCATGATTGCTTTTGCTATTCAATCTTAAGGCATAATGATGCGCGACGTAGGCACAATCTCAACCAGCTCGATATCGAAAATGAGGTCCTGGCCAGCCAGCGGGTGGTTGGCATCCAGCACAACAGATTCTTCTTTTATTTCGGCAACGGTAACTGGGAACTGTTGGCCCTGGCCGTTGTTCATCATCAGTTGCTGGCCTACTTCGGGGTTCATTTCGGGCGGGAACTGCGATTTTGGAAATTCAATGATCATCTCCTGGCTTTTATCGCCGTAGGCATTGGCCACATCAATTTCCACGGTGCGCTTGTCGCCCACCTGCATGCCCATCACACCCTGGTCAAAGCCGGGAATAACCTGTCCACCGCCAACGGTAAACTCAAGCGGGTCGCGGCCTTCAGAGGAATCAAAAGTTTCGCCGCTGCGCAGCTTTCCGTGGTAGTGTACTTTTACCTTATCACCGTTCTGAACTTGTTGCATGGTTTCAAATAATTTTAAAGGTCAACAAAAAAGTATGCATCATTTCCTTTTGCCCCGGGCAAAAAACAGAACTGCAGCTACCAGGTGGGGCAAAAGCAGGCCGGCGGAAAGATAACAGGGCGCCAAGGTACGCACTTCCCTGAAATGTCGTTCAAAACGCTGTTAAATCGCCGCTACTAAACGCCACAAACCTAGGGCCTGCTGTTTTCTCCCTATTTTAGCAGCCGATCAAATACCCTTATTCATGGCGCAAATTTCCTGCCTTAAAGCGGCAAGCCTTACCTTTTCATTGTTCCTGCTGTGCAGCTGTGCGGCCCAGCAACGACCGGGCGGCAACGCTGCTGCAAAACCTAAAGCCACGAACACAATTCAAAATAAAAGCATCAAACCCGCGGCCGAGCGGCTGGATGCGTACCTGCCCCAGCTCAAAGGCAAGACTGTAGCCGTTTTTGCCAACCAGACTTCGATGATAGGCAACCGCCACCTCGTTGATGTGCTGAAAGAATCAGGCGTAAAGATCAAAGTGATATTTGGGCCCGAACATGGCTTCCGCGGCACTGCCGAAGCGGGTGCTTCCGTCAACAGCAACATCGACAAACAAACCGGCATTCCCGTCGTTTCGCTGTATGGTAAAAAACGCAAGCCTTCGAAAGAAGATGTAGCGGGTGTGGATGTTTTGCTGTTCGACATTCAGGATGTAGGCGTTCGTTTTTACACATACATTTCTTCGCTGCAGGATTATATGGAAGCGGCCATTGCCTACAACCTGCCCTTGATGGTGCTCGACAGGCCAAACCCTAATGGCTTTTATGTGGATGGACCGGTGCTGGAACCCAAATACAAATCATTTGTGGGCATGCAACCCGTGCCTGTAGTATATGGCATGACCATTGGCGAATACGCTAAAATGCTTCTGGGCGAAGGCTGGCTGAGCAAGGAGGCCATGGAGCAATACACCCAAAATGTGCTGGCGGCCATGTACCCGCCGGGCGCCAAATATTTTGGTCTTACCGTTATCCCTTGCGAAGGTTACACCCACAACAGCAAATACGACCTGCCCGTGGCGCCATCGCCCAACCTGCCCGAAATACAAAGCATTTACTGGTACCCCAGCACCTGCTTTTTTGAAGGCACCGTGTTAAGCGAAGGTCGTGGCACCCCGAAGCCTTTTCAAATTTTCGGGCACCCATCGCTGCCTAAAACCATGTATGCTTTTGTGCCCGAGTACCGTACTTATGCGCCGGAATCGAAACCATACAACAAACAATGTTATGGATGGAACCTGCACGGCACACCCGATGAAGTGTTGAAACAAGTGGATGGCAAACTGCAGATAAAATACCTGTTGGAAGCCTACCGGTTGTTCCCCGATAAAAGCAAGTTTTTTATCCTGCCCAAAAGCGGCAACGACGTGGATGCTTTTTTCAACAACCTGTCGGGCAATTATACGCTGATGCAGCAAATTAAAGCGGGCAAATCGGAAGCGGAGATCAGGAAAAGCTGGGAGCCCGGATTGACCATGTTCAAAGAGATCAGGAAAAAATACCTGATCTATCAGTAGTGCTCCGCCAATGTTCGGCTCATTTTAAAAGGACAATTAGACAGGCTTATAAAATAATTCTCATTGGAACCATCTCAGAAAGATACAGCAGTAACGCAAAGTACCAGCGCAGATGCATCGGGCAAATCCTTCCAGCAATTGCGCATCGTGTTTATGGGCACACCCGAATTTGCCGTGGCATCGCTTGATGCGCTGGTGGCGGCAGGCTGCAATATTGTGGGTGTGGTTACCGCCCCCGACAAGCCCGCCGGGCGGGGCATGCAGCTGCAGCAAAGTGCTGTAAAAGAATACGCCGTGGAAAAAGGGTTGAACGTACTGCAACCGGAAAAACTGAAGAATCCTGGGTTTTTGGAAGCACTTGCCGCGCTGAAGGCCGACCTGCAAATTGTTGTGGCATTCCGTATGTTGCCCGAAATTGTTTGGAACATGCCACCGATGGGCACCATCAATGTGCACGGTTCGCTCCTGCCCCATTACCGCGGCGCGGCACCCATCAATTGGGCCATCATCAATGGTGAGGCGGAAACCGGCGTAACTACTTTTAAACTGCAGCACGAAATTGATACCGGGAACATATTATTGCAGGAGCGCATACCCATTACCGATAGTGACACCGCCGGCACATTGCACGACAAAATGAAAGTGGTAGGTGCCGAATTATTGGTAAAAACAGTACAGGCGCTGGCAGACGGTACACTACAGGAAATGCCACAAACTTTTGCCACCGGCGAAAACTTAAAACATGCACCAAAGATTTTTACCGACACCTGTCGCATTGACCCGCAACAGCCGGTAACTGCGGTGTATAACCTTGTTCGGGGCCTGTCGCCATACCCCGGCGCATTTACCCAGCTGGATGGCAAAACGCTAAAGGTTTACGCTGCGGATAAAGTAGAAACAACGCCCAGCCACCAACCGGGGCAATGGCACACCGATCAGAAAACATTTTTGCAACTAGCCTGTACCGATGGCTATCTCGCCATTAAAGAGCTGCAACTGGAAGGCAAAAAACGCATGCAGGTGGGCGATTTTCTGCGCGGTTATCGCTTTGCCGAATAAGCATCATGCCTCTTTTCATAAAATAAAAAGCGGAGCCCCTTTTCAAGTGCTCCGCTTTTTACTTTTGCATTTTGACTTTACCAGCCAAAAGCCGTTCCCTTACCGATTTTAGTAATTCACTTTCACCACAAACTTATCCTGCTCGCCAATTTCCAGTGCCGTTGCGGCAGCGTTAGAAATGCGCACATCCAGGCCCGAGTTTTGGCGAATGCCGCTCATCTCACCCAGCACCTTTGCAAACACTACTTTGCTGTTGGTGGGGTTTACCACGCGAATGATGGTGCCCGGCTCTACACCGTCCATTAGTGCGTAAAATTTACCGTCCTGCCAGCCGCTGGTGGTTTTGAAAATGCTGCCGTTTGCAGTCACTTCTTTGCCCACATTGCTGCTGCGGCTTTGCTGTTCAAACTGGTTTTTAAAATACCCCGAACCGCTGGTGCTCAATTGCCTGGGTGCGGCTGGCTTGGGCGCAGCAGTTACTGCCGGCGTTGCGGTTTGGGTATTTTGTGTCTGGCTTGGTGGCGGTGCAGTATTGTTAGCTGCCGCGGAATTATTATTGTTTGCAGCAGCATTGTTGTTTGCCGAAACAGGCTGCTCCTGCGGCCGCGGTGCGGGTGTGGCCGCTACTGCATTGGTGCTGGTGGCCGGCACGCCAGTGGATTGTATGTAACCTACAATCAGCTTTTGCCCCGTGGAAATATTATCAGATGACAGCTTGTTCCATTGCCGCAAACTCGCCATCGACACCTTGTTGTTTTTTACGCTAACGCGGTACAACCCTTCCTTTTCCCCCACCACGTAATATACAGGCGTGCCGCTCTGGGCAGTCTGCGAGAAATTGGTATTGTTCAGCGGTATGTTGATGGTTTGGCCCACGCTCAGGCCATTGGCCATATCCACGCCGTTAAAAGAGGCAATGTCTTTTGGCGAAATGGCATACAGGCGACCTATGGAATAAAAGTTTTCTTTGGCGGCAACGGTATGCGGCACATACAGTCCTTTATCGTTGCTGTGCACCAACACCTCGTTCTGTGCAAAGCCCGTCAGGGCCACCAATCCAAATGCCAACAAGAGCAACAATTTTTTCATGCGGATAATGTTCATTTTTAATGTTCCAGCAACCGGGTGTGCAATTTAGCAAATGCAGCACAAAGCAAAGACGCCGTTAACAATTTAAGGCTAAGTTTAACCCCGGCTGTAGGTGTGAAAAAAGATTTGTTTAGAAAATATTCTGATAAAAACTATCCCTTTTTTCGGCCAAACTGGCTAGAAGCCCAAATCAACAATACTGCATTATCCAGAGATTATTTGAACATTATAGACCTTAGGGACAATTTCCTTTGGTTCACGAAATAGCTGTTTTTCCTTTTTTAAATATGAGAGCAATCGCTCAATCCGTTCTCTGTTTTTACTATTTGAGTTTTCGGCTGTAGTGAGGCGCATATATGTTTGAAGTTCCCCAACAGTTGTACGGGCCATAATATTATATCGATCGCCATAAGCTGCAGGAACACGTTCTGTTTTGATAATAGTTGACGCGGCATGCAGTTCAAAAGACTCCATTTTCGCCCTCGCCCTTAACGACAATAATTCTTTTAGATAATTTAGATTGGCGACCAACGAATCCATTGCACTTAACTGAACCGGGAAATAGCCCTTATCTGCTTGGTCTGCCGTTAAACTGTCGGTGTATAAAATTGGCAGCTTCATCTTGGTATCAATCAACACAAATCTCTGTGCACTGCAACTAACGGATGCAAAAAAGGCGAAGAAAAATATTAATCCCACTCTCATAACAATTAGTATTTGGTTTAAACAAATCATGTTCCGAGGCCTGCTGTCAAGCCTGTTTCAAAATACGAAACTCTTTGGGGTAATAGTTATTGATCCGGTTCCCTAACGCATTCATCCAGCCCAGATTGTGCCCGCCGAACCGGGCCAGTTGCCAGCCCCGCTGTTCTGGCTGCACGGAAAGGTCGAGGCGCTGCAGGTATTTGATGGCTTCCGGAAGTTCCAGGTCGGTGGCTGTTAAATGCGGCGTGATGATTTCGCTGAGGGCCAGCGCATGGTCGGGCACTAATTTACCCTTCATTACCTCGCCCAGCCTGACGCCCGCTTGCTGCACATACAGGTTAGCTTTGATGATGCTGAATGCTTCCAACAGCGGGGCAGGCAACGCGTATAAAAAACCTTCTTTTAAAATCGAAAAATCTCCTGCGGCTATCCAGGGTGCCACAGCCGCTTTTTCGGCGGATGACGCCGCCTCGGGTTTTGTAGTTTTGTACCGGCTAGCACCGCCGCTGCCTTTCCGGAAACAGGCCAGATAAAAGCCTTCGCCTTTTACTTGATCTGGGAAAAAGCGGTAACCGACCGAGCCCGTATTGGGCGACTGAGACCTAACGACTCCCCAACTTTCCGCAACCTCCAGCGACAGGTTTTCCAAACCCCATTCTTCCACCAGCCAGTCAGCGATGGCCTCATCTTCTTCGGCCGAATAAGAACAGGTGGAGTAAACAAGCAGGCCACCCGCTGCCAGGCAAGGCAGCGCATCGGAAAGAATGCGGCGCTGGCGGCCGCAACAAAGCTGCACGGCATCAGGGCTCCATTCGTTGATGGCTTCCGGGTCGCGGCGAAACAAGCCGCTGCCACTGCAGGGCGCATCCACTACCAGCACATCGAAAAAGCCTTCGAGGCGGGCAAAATGTTGCGGGTCGTTGGCCGTAACCACCACGTTGGCGCCCCCCCACTTGGTCATGTTTTGCCGTAAAATACCCGCCCGCTGCCGGATCACTTCATTGCTCACCAATAGGCTTTCCTTCGAAATCAGAGATTGGAGGTGGGTGCTTTTGCCACCAGGTGCGGCGCACAGGTCCAGCACTTTTAGCGGCTGGTCCAGGATCGCCAGTTGGGTAATGGCCTGTTCCAGGAACATGCTGCTGGCCTCTTGCACATAATAGCAACCGGCGTGAAAAAGTGGATCAAACGTAAACGAAGGCCGCTCGGGCAGGTAATGGCCCCACCGCGACCAGGGCACTAACTCACTGGTGTTGGCAATGCCGCCGCCTATGCTTGTTAGATCGTCGTTGGTAAACTTAAGCGGGTTGACCCGGATAGAGGTGATCTTTTCTTCCTGTGCATGCACATCGATGAATGCCTGCGCATCGAAGCCGGGCAGGTGCTGAAGGGATTGGAGCAATGCAGGCGGAACTATGGCCACAGTAAAATTTTGAACAAAGGTACAGCCGGGCGGCAAGGGAGAAATGCGGTGCCGAGATGAGGGGGTTTTTGAACCACGAAGACACGAAGTAACGAAGGGGCACGAAGGAAAAGAAGAGCGGCAATGAAAGTTTAAAGGTTTCGCGTGATTGAGCGCTTTGCGTATAAAAAAAGTCAAAAGACCTTGCCAAACGGCGCAGCTCTTTTGACTTTTGAATTTTGAATTTTGAATTTTTAAACCCCGCTTAAATGCTCTTGATCTCAGCAATCAGATCCTGCAATACTTTTTTGGCGTCGCCAAAAAGCATGGAAGTTTTGGGCCGGAAAAATAGGTCGTTTTCAATACCGGCGTAACCGGGCTTCATACTGCGTTTGTTGACAATTACATTTTTCGCCAACTCCACATCCAGTATCGGCATGCCGTAAATGGGCGAAGCCGGGTCGGATTTGGCTGCGGGGTTTACCACGTCGTTGGCACCAAGAATGAGCACCACATCGGTGGTAGGAAATTCTTCGTTGGCCTGCTCCATTTCCTGCAGCTTGTCGTACGGCACGTCCGATTCGGCGAGCAGTACGTTCATATGCCCCGGCATGCGGCCCGCCACCGGGTGAATGGCGTATTTCACTTCCACACCACGTTCTTCCAGCAGTTTTTCCAATTCGTGGCAGGCATGCTGTGCCTGCGCCACCGCCAGGCCGTAACCGGGCACAATCATCACTTTATTGGCATAGCCCAAAACCACCGCCGCATCGGAAAGGGATATTTCTTTAAATGCGCCCTGCTCCTTGGTACTGCCGCCAGCCGCCACTGCCGTGCTGCCGCCAAAAGCACCAATCAATACATTTTTCAGCGACCGGTTCATGGCTTTACACATCAGGATGGTGAGCAAGGTACCCGCTGCACCCACCAGGATACCGCCGGTAAGCATGGCGTTGTTTTGGTACAAAAAGCCGCCGCAGGCCGCCGCCACACCGGTAAAGGAGTTGAGCAGCGAAATAACCACCGGCATATCGGCGCCGCCAATGGGCAGCACGAACAAAACACCGTAGGCTAAGGAAAGTAGTAGAATGATGTAGAACTGCACAAACACCGAAACGGGCAGCTTGATGTGGATTTTATTAAAAATAGTGAGCGGCCCCAGCATGCCGATATCGCTTTGCGATACCACGAACTGCGAATAAATATTGTACAACAACAAGGCACCGAGGAACAGGATCATGCCCAGGAGCGACAGGTTTACAATATGCTGCCCTTTGAACATTTTGTCCTTGATGCGGCCATTGAGTTTGCCCCATGCAACTACTGAACCTGCAAACGAAACCGAGCCGATGATGAGCCCAAGCAGCACCGTTACCATAATACCGATCTGCACCGGCAGCACCAAAAATGCTTCGTCGATGGAATCAGCATTTTGGTAAGCCTCGTGTATTTGAAAAGTAAAATCGGTGGACGCAAAATGGTTGAATTCGGCAATGGAAATAAGGGCCGCACAAGCGCCACCCATCCCGTTGAACAGGGAAACCATTTCAGGCATGGCGGTCATCTGCACTTTTTTTGCCGACATCCAGCCGATGATACCACCCACTGCAAGCCCCGCAAGGATCCAGCCGCGGTTTTGCAGCAAAACGCCATCTTCATTTTGGTACATAAACATGGTACCAATGATGGCCAGGCCCATACCGGCGGCCGAAACAAGGTTGCCTTTCCGCGCCGTTTCGGGGTGCGACAGCATTTTCAAGCCGATGATAAAGGATACAGAGCTGAGGATGTATATGATGATTAAAACACTGTCCATATAGAAGAAGAAAATTAAAAATCCGAATAATAATAAACCCGAAATCCGAAGCGTGCCCTTAAGCTTGACCCAACTTGCGGAGAATGCTACCAAAAATGGCTTCCAGTTCAATGGATTCTTGAATCAATTGAAGCCGGTTTTGTTCATATGCGGCATCTTCGTAAGTAAGTGTATGTTTGAGCCACAAGCGGCTTTCTTTTGCTTCCTTTCTGCAAATTTTTATCCTCATACGCAAATCATTTGGGCCAAGATGTTCGTTCGCTTCGATGTAGTTTGCAGCTACCGAACCTGCGGAACGAACCAGTTGCACGATGTACTCCCGGTTGATGATGTCCCTTTTCAACTGCAAACAATAGTTTCTAACCAAGATCGAAAACCTTTCCGTTCGCGCCTCCAGATCATATTTCTTGTTTGCTTCCAAACCGATCTATTTTCGGATTTCGATTTTGATGATTCGGATTTAGCGATTAGTGTGCAGCATCAGGCTTCTTAGGTCCTTTCTTTTTAAACATTTCCAGCATCCGGTCGGTCACCACAAAGCCACCCACCACGTTGATGGTGCCGAGCACGACAGCCAGGAAGCCGAGAATCAGTGCGGCGATGTTGTCCTTTGGCGCCTGCCCCATTACAATGATGGCACCCACGATCACCACGCCATGAATGGCGTTTGCGCCACTCATCAGCGGCGTGTGCAGCACACTGGGCACCCGGCCGATCACTTCAATGCCTACAAAAATCATCAGGATCACTATGTAGATGACCTGCTGGTTTGCCGCCAGCCAGTTGATTGTACTGTTCATATATAAATGGGGTTATGCAGTTGTTTGAATAAGCGATTGAACCCGTTCATGCACAATGGCGCCATCGTGGGTAATGCACGATCCTTTCACCAGGTCATCATCCCATGCAAGGTTGAGCGCACCGTCTTTTGACGTAACGAGGGCTAAAAAGTTCTGGATGTTTTTACCATACAGCTTCGATGCATCGGAAGGCGCAGTTGCCGGCAGGTTGCTGTTGCCCACAATCGCCACACCATTATACGAAACCGTTTCGCCGTTCTTCGTTGCGGCTGTATTGCCACCCGAAGATGCGGCAAGGTCAATGATCACTGAGCCGGCACGCATCCGTTGCAGCATATCATCGGTAACGAGCAAGGGTGCCCGCTTTCCGGGTATTTGTGCCGTGGTTATTACTACATCGGCCTTGGCAATAGAATCGGATATCCGTTGCTGTTGGCGCTGTTTGTAGTCGTCGGTTTGCTCCACGGCGTAGCCACCCGCTTTCGATGCATCGGCGGCGCCTTCCACTTCAATAAACTTGGCGCCCAGGCTTTGCACTTCTTCTTTTACCGCGGGGCGGGTATCAAACACCTCCACCACAGCGCCCAGGCGCCTTGCCGTGGCAATGGCCTGCAGGCCTGCCACACCGGCACCCAGTATCAGGACCTTGGCCGGCGCAATGGAGCCGGCAGCTGTCATGAACATGGGGAAATACCGCGGGTACAATTGTGCAGCCAGCAACACCGCTTTGTAACCGGCCAGGTTGGCTTGCGACGATAGCACGTCCATGCTTTGCGCCCTGGTAGTGCGGGGCAGCATATCGAGGCTAAACACCGTGGCGCCCTGCTGGGCCCACTGCGCTATTTTTTCCGGGAAAAAAAGAGGCTGAAAAACGCCGATGAGCACGGCACCGGGTTTTGGCAAAACCGATGGCGCATTGATGGAAAGCAACACATCGGCCGAAGCAGCTATTTCGTTTGCGGTTGCCATTTTTGCACCGGCTTTTTCATAATCAGCATCGGCGGCAAACGACCGGGCTCCTGCGCCGGGCTCTATTAATATCTGGTGGCCTTTTTTTACCAAAGCAGCAACGGCCTCGGGTAGCAGCGATACCCTTGTTTCTTCTGCAGGCTCTTGCAACACGCCAATGATCATAGGCTGAAAATTATAGGTCGAAAGGTAAAGTAAATTTGCATGGTGCGTTTTTAAAAACGAACGGTAAAATGCTGTTTTTCGTGGAAGCCCGTTTTGAAAAACACTAAGCCCATAAAGAACAGGTCAACGGTGCAGCGTACCGACGGATGTTGCTGTATTTCGGCCCAGGCCCATTCCATTTCGGCACTCCAATGTATGTCATCAAAAACAAAAATGGAATCGGTTGTTGCGTGGGGCAAAATCAGATGGAAATATTCCATCGTTGGTGCATACCGGTGATTGCCGTCAAAGTAGGCAAGATCTACCGACTTTAAAGTTGACAACAGTTTGGGCAACTCCTGATTAAAATTTCCTACCGACGACTGAATGTTTGCAATGCCTGCATCCTGCCAACCTTCATTAGCTACTTGTTGTACCGCACCACTGCCTTCGATGGTATAAACTGTTCCCTGTGTATTGGCAGTTGCCAGGTATGCAGTGGTCAATCCAAGCGACGTGCCCAGTTCCACAATAGTGTTGGGTTGATAATACCGAACCAGGCGATGGAGCATCTGGCTGTATTTACGCGGCTTTACGGCTGTGGCTGCCAGTTGGGCGACGGTACGGTGTTTGGTGGCCGCTGTTCTTGATCCGGCGCCAAAATCTTCAATGTGCAGCATGCGCTTATCGCGCTGGAGTTTTTTACGTTGCTGTTCTAAAACTGGCGGCGGCGCATATCCCTGCCCGTTATGCAATACGTTTAAAATGAATTGAAACACAAAAGGCGAATGCATGCCATGCCCTTTGCCATTCATGGCGGTGCAGTAATAATGGATGTATTTGCGGGCTAGGTCAAAATGCGAGTACAAGGAATTGGGTCTATGTTAAGCGTAAAATTTTCCGGAGAAATGCAATAAAACAAAAGTTCAGAACAGCAAGCGCTACCACCATCCAAAATCTTCCATCCATCATCCCTCAATGCGTTCCCACACCTGGAAGGTATGCGCATAAGCATTCTTTTCGTCAGCGCTGCAATGCTGTTCCCGCACCAGGTTCCATTCACTGTCGTCGATTGAGGGCAAAAACACATCGCCATCGAAACGATGATGTACCCGGGTAAGGTAAAGGCGCTGTGCCTGCGGCATTGCAGACGCAAAAATTTCGGCGCCGCCAATTACAAATATCTCTTTCACTCCGGCTGTTTTTGCAGCTTCCAACGCCTCGGCTACCGAGTGAACCACTAGCACACCAGGATATTGCCAATCACCATTGCGGGTAATGACGATGCTTTGCCGACCGGGCAGCGGTTTGCCAATCGATTCAAATGTTTTGCGCCCCATTAAGATGGGCATGGCCCAGGTCAGGTTCTTAAAATATTTAAGGTCGTTGGGCAGGTGCCAGGGCAGTTGATTGGCCTTACCGATCACGCCGCCTTCATCGGCCGCCACTACAAAACTTATGATGGGTTGAAAGGACATGAATCCGTGATTATTTATAAGCAAACAAGATGGGAAGTCAAAAGGCAAAATTCAAAAGTAAAAACGGTGTACATGTTTGTACGGTTCCCGTTTTTGACTTTTGCCTTTTGAATTTTTACTTAAACCGCTACCGGCGCTTTAATGGCCGGGTGGCTTTGGTAATTGGTGAGGGTAAAATCCTCGTATTGAAACGAAAAAATGTCTGTTACCTCTTTATTTAATTGCATGGTGGGCAGCGGAAAAGGTTCCCGCGAAAGCTGCAATGCTACCTGCTCCATATGATTACTGTAAATATGCACGTCGCCAAAGGTGTGTATAAACTCGCCAGGCTCCATGTCGCACACTTGTGCAATCATCATTGTCAGCAAAGCGTATGATGCAATATTAAACGGCACGCCCAAAAACACATCGGCCGACCGCTGGTATAACTGGCACGAAAGGGTGCGTTTTCCGCCGCTGTTTACCGCAGTGTAAAATTGGAACAGTGCATGGCAGGGCATCAGCGCCATCTGCGGCAACTCGGCCACGTTCCATGCCGACACGATCAGCCGGCGGCTGTCGGGGTTGGTCTTTAGCTGATGTATAAGTTCGGTAATCTGGTCCACCACTTTACCATCGGCGCCGGTCCAGCTGCGCCATTGCTTGCCGTATACCGGCCCCAACTCGCCTGCTTCGTCAGCCCACTCGTCCCAAATGCTCACCTTGTGTTCTTTTAAATAAGCAATATTGGTTACGCCTTTCAGGAACCAAAGCAACTCGTAGATGATGCTTTTAAGATGCACCTTTTTAGTGGTGACCAGCGGAAAGCCTTGTTGCAAATCGAAGCGCATCTGATAGCCAAAAACACTCTGCGTGCCGGTACCGGTGCGATCGCTTTTATGAACGCCGTTTGCCAGAATATGCCGCAGCAGATCGTGGTATTGTTGCATGCCTGCAAGTTAAGGCGCGGGGGTTATAAGCATTGCGTTGGGGAAAAAATGAAGGCAACTTAGCTTTGGCGTTATCGCGTTCCACTAAGCCATACGTTTTGGCGTCGGGAAAATATTGATCGGGCGATTATGTGCATTCACATTGTAAAATGGGTCAAAACGAGGAAGAAAATCGTTACAATCGCCACATTTCTCCCCAGTTTCAGGCAGCTCATGCAATGAAACCGGCCAATTTTTACTGGATTTTCAAAAAAATGAAAAAAAATCAGCCAAATCAGCACCGGGAAAAATAGCTTGGAAATAATGACTTTAGCGCGCTGAAACCCTTTGTGGTGGCCTGCTTTAACAAAACGCCTTTCCCTTAGGCATAAAAATTAAACCCATTTATTGATCTTAAACTAAGAAATAAGGGATTTAATTTTGTTTCAGACAAAAGGGAAAGGCGGACAGAAAAGCAATCATGAGTAAATATGGCAAGAATCGTTAGCCGCCCTGGTCGAAAAAGCTGTAAAGGCAGCAAGTAAAAAAGATTATTCGAACTCTTTCATATGGCAAGCAATCGTTAGTCGCCCGCTGTTTCTACAGGGGGCTTTTTCTTTTTCAGGGGTTGAAGATAAAGGCCGTGCTTGAAACTTTGCAAACATTTTTTTAACAAATAGAATATTTTGCAAAATCCAACCCTAACATATTAATTTTTAACGCCATTGCTGCGCTAATATTTTATCCACCACATCCTCATATCTGCAAAAAAGCCCTGCAGCTTTAAACAGCAAGGCTTTTTTATCTGCACAAATATGATTACGCTTTTCCACGCCGGCGCAGTTCTTTTTGAATCAACGCCAATTCGCGGCCGGTTTGGCCTTTAACCGAAGTATTTTCCTGGGCACGCCGCATGAGGTAAGGCACCACGTCTTTAATGGGGCCAAACGGCAGGTATTTGCTGACGCTGCAACCGGCCTTGGCTAGGTTATATGTAATATTATCGCTCATGCCATACAGCTGGCTGAAATGCACATGCGGGTGATTGAGCGGCAAGCCTTTTTCTTCCAACAGCCGCACGGCCAGCAGGTTACTGCACTCGTTATGCGATGCCACGATCACACCGGTTTGATCAAGGTGCTCCATGCACAGGCGCACCGCCGCATCATAGTCGCGGTCAGAGGCGGCTTTATCAGGCTGGATGGGCGAAGGATAGCCTTTTTCGGCAGCGCGGGCCCGCTCCTTTTCCATGTATGCGCCCCGCACCAGCTTTACGGCCAGCAAAAAATTACGTTCTGTGGCGGCGTCAATGCATTGTTGTAGAAAATGCAGGCGGTCGTGGCGATACAGCTGTACCGTATTATACACCACCAATGCTTCCTTATTGTATTCCGACATCATCAGCATCGTTAGCGCATCAACAGGATCTTGGATCCAGGTTTCTTCAGCATCTACCAAAAAGCCGACCCCGGCGGTTTTGGCTGCTTCGCAAATGGACCGGAAACGGTCGGCAACGCGGCTCCACTCCTGCTGTTCGCTGGCGGTTAGTGCCTGCAAGCCGGCATGGTAACGCTTCACCAGCGATTCGGCGCCGGAAGCATGCATGGCATCGTCCAGTTTTTCCAACAATCCAAACCGCCCCATGCCGGTAACCTTCACACTCATGAAGGGGATGTTGGGTTGCGATGCCGCAAATTGAATCACGCGAATAAATTCGTCACGGGCATGATCGTAGCTGGCTTCGCCTTCTTTTCCTTCCACGCCATAATCAAGAATCACCTGCACATTGTATTGGCCCATATGCTGCACCGCCGGGATGGTTTCTTCCAATGTTTCGCCACCCACAAACTGCTTGAACAAAGTTTTGCGGATAAGGCCTTTTACCGGCAAACCGGCATTGATGGCCCACGGCGCCAGCTGGGTGCCCAGCTTTACCAGCCAGGAATAGTTCATCATGGAAAACAGAAACTGCGCATCCTTCAGGTCTTTGTCCTGCTTATGGGCAAACGCAATCTCGGTGTTGTCAAAGGATAAAACGGGCAGCGAAGTGATCATTTCAAAACGTTAATGGCGCAAAAGTAGGGCAAAAAGGGGCATCGCTTTATGACCAAAGGCCTACTTTATGATTGATTTTGACGCAATAATTCTGCAGATAAATAAATGTTGACGCCGCAGCCGCATTTTTTAAAAATGTGGAGTCAAAAACAAAATAAGCTACCGGACGAATACCTTTGCGCCAAATGAGCAATTCCAGAAACATGATCTCAAAAAAGCCTGCGGATAGTTATACGGTGATGACCGAAATTGTTTTACCCAACGATACCAATGTATTTGGCAACCTGATGGGTGGCCGCCTGATGTATTGGATGGATATTGCCGCAGCCATTGCCGCCATGAAGCATTGCAATGCGCCGGTGGTAACTGCATCGGTAGATAATATTTCGTTCGAAAACCCTATTAAACTGGGCAACACGGTGCATATTGAAGCCAATGTTACCCGTGCTTTTACCACTTCGATGGAAGTGCACCTGAAAGTTTGGGGCGAAGACTATACGCAGCAATACCGATATAAAAGCAACGAGGCTTATTACACTTTTGTAGCCCTAGATCCTAACCGCAAGCCACGCCTGGTGCCCACGCTGGAGCCGGTTACTCCCGAAGATCAACACCTGTTTGATGGTGCATTGCGCCGCCGCCAACTGCGCCTGATCTTAGGCGGCAAAATGAAACCCGATGATGCGGTGGAACTGAAGGCGCTGTTTTTTAAAGAGCAATTGTAAACATGCGATTTGCGTTTGTTGATTAAAACGAAACGCAACGGACCTAACTATTATTTTTTAAAACCACCCGCCGTTTATGCCTGCATTTGTTATTGTAGAAATCACCATTCACAACCCCGAGTTGTATGAAACGTACAAAAAGCTAACGCCCGCTGCAGTGGCCGCATATGGTGGGCGTTTTGTGGTGCGGGGTGCCGCCACCGAAAGCCTCGAAGGCGACTGGAACCCGCAACGGATGGTGGTTTTAGAATTTCCTTCTGTGCATCGTGCAAAGGAATGGTGGGCATCTCCGGAATACACCGAAGCAAAGATTATTCGCCAGCAAGCGGCAACTACGAAGATGTTGGTGGTGGAAGGCGTGTGAGCATATCGAACAAGAATTACGCGAAATTTTGAACTGCCGAAACCAACAGCCAGTAGTTGAATGATTATTGATTATTTAATTATTGGATTATTGGTTGCTGGCAATATGCAAAAATAGAGTTAGTGCAAGTATTGATGATTGGGCGTAGCCCAAACCGGTTGGTAGCACCGCGAAAACACAAATAAATTTCATGCTGTTGATCGTAGATCAACCCTGTGGATTGAAATGATTGTTGCAAAAATGTAATACCGTTTTCAGGGTTGGGCTACGCCCAACATCGCGCAATTGACTGATTTTTTACTACCAACAGGTTTGGGCTTTGCCCAATGTTATGTTGTTATTGATAATAATTTTTAATAACAACGCAACTGCGTTTCCGCGCTTTAACTCTTCCCAATCGAAAACCATAATCAATTCTCCATTAATCGAATCACCGCCTACCCCTTCATCATTCTACTCTCCTTGTTCCTTATTCGATATTCTCATCACACTTCGACATTCGTCTGTTCCTTGTTCATCTGTTCGAAATTTCTCTAGGCTGCGTCTTCCTTTTTCCAGTGGTGGGCGCCTTGCATCATGTGGCTTTTGCTTTGCTCAATTGCATCCATCACCTGCGCCAGGATGGCTTCTGCAGTATCGTCGTAATTGATGTCGAGCGGCGTTTTAAAGGTTACCGAAAGGCGGGTGCCTCTTTTCTTAAACTTCAATCCTTTTTTATCGAAAGCACGCCAAAAGCCCTGGATAACGATGGGCACAACGGTGGGCTTGCAATGCTTGATGATGTAAGCCGTGCCTTTGCGGCCGGGGGCATAGGGCTTGGTAGTACCCTGCGGAAAAGTAATGACCCAGTTGTTGCTCAGTGCCCGCTCAATTTTGCGGGTGTCCGAGGGGTCTAAGCCGCGACGCACTTCGGAGCCGTCTTTCCTCCATGTGCGCTTCACCGTGAGGGCGCCGGCCAGCGTAAACAGGCGGCTGATCCACGAGCTTTTCATGGTTTCCTCGGCGGCAACATAATATACATTGGTAAACGGGTTGAGCAGGTAATAAGGCACACCCAAGCGGTTGCGTTTGCGCCATTTTACCGCACAAAATATTTGCAGGAACGTAATGACATCTGCAAAATAAGTTTGGTGGTTGGAAACAAACAATACGTTGCGGCGCGGCAGGTTTTCGATGTGCTCGGTGCCGGAGATTTTTAATTTATTTACCCAAACAAGGCCGGGATAACTGAAAATGCCCACGATTGCATATACCAGTTTGCGAATGATCTTGAATTGCGCCAGCCTTTTCCAAACTTCCATGTTCGAACGCTTAAAACGTTAAAGATAAAGGGCCGCACGGTACAGCGTTGCTGCGGTGCCGAATAATTTATCCACTCCCTGATACTTGGGGGAATAAATATTGTGCCTTAACTAAATAACATCCAACAAATTAGAAAGGCGACCTTATAGTGGTCATAAAAAAGCACCCCGCCGTAGCGAGGTGCTGTATTGTTTGCTGCAATAAAGCGGCAGAAATTATTTCTGTTCGCCACCCTTTTGCTCCTGCTGCTGCAGGCGCTCTTTGATTTGCGCCAGCGCACCGAGGTCGCCAAGGGTCGGTTTTTCAACCTTGCCCTGCAGGTTTTTAACGGCTTTCTTGGTTTGGTCGGCTTGTGCACGTGCTTCCTTACGGGCAGCATCGCGTTCGCCGGCCTGAGCTTGTTCCCAAATGCGAGCATGGGAAACCACAATACGTTTTTCGTTGCGGTCAAACTCAATTACCATGAATTCTGCAGTTTCATCGGCACCAACTGCTTTGCCATCTTCTTTGGCAAGGTGACGGTTGGGAGCAAAACCTTCCAGACCGTAAGGCAGTTGTACGATTGCGCCTTTGTCGTCCTTGCGGGAAACAGTGGCTTCGTGGATGGTACCAACGGCAAAGGTATCCTGCAGGCTGTTCCAGGGATCTTCTTCCAGTTGTTTGTGTCCCAGTTGCAGTTTGCGGTTGTCTTTGTCAATACCCAGGATCACCACCTCGATGTTTTGTGCCACCTTGGTGTACTCGCTTGGGTGATTGAAACGCTTCAGCCAGCTCAGGTCGGAGATGTGGATCATACCGCCGATACCGGGTTCCAGTTCAACGAACACGCCATACGGAGTGATGTTTTTCACCACGCCATTGTGACGGCTGCCTTCGGGGAATTTGGTTTCGATGGTGCTCCAGGGATCTTCAGACAATTGCTTGATGGAGAGGCTCATTTTGCGGCTGTCCTTATCCAGGGTAACCACTTTGGCTTCGTGCTCATCGTTCAACTTAAAGAACTCTTTAGCATTGATTGGGGTGTTGGCCCATGTAATTTCAGACACGTGTACCAGACCTTCTACGCCTGGCATGATTTCCAGGAACGCACCGTAGTCTTCGATGTTAACTACGCGGCCTTTTACAACAGAGCCTTCCGAAATGGTTTCAGGCAGCACATCCCATGGGTGTGGGGTCAGTTGCTTCAAACCAAGCGAAATGCGGCGTTTTTCGTCGTCGAAATCCAGAACCACCACGTTTACTTTCTGGTCCAGCTTCAACACCTCTGAAGGGTGGTTGATGCGGCCCCATGAAATATCGGTGATGTACAGCAAACCGTCGAGACCACCCAGGTCCATGAACGCACCGAAGTCGGTGATGTTCTTTACAGTACCTTCCAGTACCTGGCCTTTTTCGAGCTGTCCGATGATTTGAGCACGTTGTGCTTCGATATCGCTTTCGATCAGTGCTTTGTGCGATACTACGGCATTCTTGATGGCTTCGTTGATCTTCACCACCTTGAACTCCATGGTTTTGCCTACAAACTGGTCGTAATCGGTTACCGGCTTCACGTCAATTTGTGAGCCTGGCAGGAAGGTTTCCATACCAAATACGTCCACGATCAGGCCGCCCTTTGTTTTGCTGGTAACAGTACCGGTAACGATCTCACCAGATTTGTGGATCTCAACGATGCGTTCCCAAGCACGGGTAATGCGGGCCTGTTTGCGGCTCAGGTTCAGGTTGCCCTGGCGGTCTTCTTTTTCGATCACCATTACTTCAACCTCGTCGCCTACAGACAGGTTCTGCAGGTCGCGGAATTCGTTCAGGGAGATCAGACCGTCGGACTTGAAGCCGATGTTCAGTACCACGTCGGTTTTGGTGATACCAACAACGGTACCGGTGATCAGCTCACCATCGTTCAGTTGTACGAAAGTGTTTTCGTACACCTTGTCATACTTTTCTTTTTCGTCTTTGCTGTAAGAAGCAACGTTGCGTTTGTCGATGCTCCAGTCAAAGTCGTCATGAGCAGTTTCTACGCGGGGAGCTGGCGCTTCAGCTACGGCAGCTGGTGCTGCTTCCTGTGCGGGGGCTGCTTCTGCGGCAGGTGCATTTGTTGTCGCTGTAGCAGTTTCAGCAGCGGCAGTTTCCTGCGCTACCGGAGCCTGCTCCTGGCCTTCAGCGTTTGGGTTAACAATATTTTCTTCCATAAAAATTCCGGAGGGTTTATTCCGGGGCGGCAAATATAAGCAATCCTGTGGAGAAGAAAACCGCAGCAGCAGGGAGTTTCGTTAAAAAATCTTCAGCGAAAATTATTGGGAACGGTGTGGCGACAGGCCTGTGTGACAAGTGCATCTAACATCCAGCCGATGGAGCCTTTCGTATTGCATTTGGGTTCACGGCTTTGTCATGCTGTGCGCAGCGAAGCATCTGAGTATTGTAGCATAACGAACTATTGAATAAAACGCAGCGTCCGTGATTCTTCGAAATTCCTTGGGTGCTGGCTCAGATCCTTCGCTGCGCTCAGGATGACAAGGGCGAAAAGCGTGGCGAATGAGCAGAAACGATTTGAAAAAAAGATCTTTGTACCAGCGATGGTGCAGACCGTTTATTGCACAAGGGGTCTGTCATGCCGAACTTGTTTCGGCATCCCCTTCTATTATCGGAGTTTACCAAAACACAAGGAGATGCCGAAACAAGTTCGGCATGACAGCTAATGAAGGACAACGGTTTACTAACGGTGCAACGGAAAGCACAATAGCGTTACAGGACGCCGCAGTGTGCGACGCAACAGCAGCCCAATAGCAATTCAAAAGCTGGCTCCAACAAAAAAACACCAAACAAAACAGCCACTTCGGGTGAAGTGGCTGCAAACAAATATTTATTGGAAATGAAAAGTTCTCCGAAATGAAGCATCAATTAAAAAGTGCTACCATCCCTTACCCGCACCTTTTTCTTACCGGCGTTCTTTTTCTCAAAATCGATCACGGCCTGGGGCTTAGGCATTTTCTTTTTCTCTTCTTCGGTTTTTGGTTTGTAAGCGGGCTTTTTGCCGGCGCCGGTTACGTCGATCGGGGCCAGGTCGTCCTCGGCGGCAAGGCCATCAATACCTGCTTCCCCCTCAGTTTTTATTTTATCAAAAATGTATTCTTCTTTTTTTTCCAGCTTGCCGCTAAATGTATCGTAGTAGCGCCAGGTGCCGTGGCGGAGCGCTGTGCCTTCCAGCTTGATCACCCGCTTTTCAATGATGCGGCCCGGGTTGTCGGGGTCGATCACATCAACCGTATCGTATGGATTTTCGGGGTTTACGGCCTTCCAGCTTTCTTCCCGCACAGGGTCGCCCATCGGGGTCATGTACACGCTTTTGCCGTTTTTGTAACCCCATTTATAATTTTCAATGGCCAGCAGGTCGCCTTCCAGCGAAAAGCGCTGCCACTGCCCTTCTTTCATACCATTGTAATAAAAACCCTGCTCCTCGTAACCACGTTCGCCTTTGGCATTTTCAATACGCTCCACCCAGCGACCCTGCCGCTTACCGGCCACATCCACGCAATTGAGGGTGTCGCCTTTTACACCAATGATAAACGATTTGCACTGGGCAAAGCTTTCAAAGGAAAGGAGCAGTAAAAAAAAGGGAAGGATGCGCATGATTTTATTTTTTAATAACGGCACCGCCGGGCACCGCATTGAGGGTCAACAAATTCTTTACCTCTTGGTTGTTCTATGGCTAAGCTTACCTTAGAAACGAAAATTTCAACTTTTTATGTTTTCAAAATTACACAAAGCCTCCCTCCTGGCCGTTTTGTTGTTTGTTACCCTTTTGCCAAAAGCCGGGGCGCAGGTAAAGCCCACACCTGCCGCCGAACGGATGAAAGGGCTGGAACAAAGAAAAATACTGGCGCAACGTTCCACCTACAACAGCACGGCTTTCCGCAACATCGGGCCCACGGTTATGAGTGGCCGGGTGGTTGACCTGGAAGTAAACGCCGCCGACCCCACTGAATTTTATGTAGCCTACGCCACCGGCGGACTTTGGTACAGCAACAACAACGGGCAAAGTTTTACGCCCCTGTTCGACAGCCTCGACGTGATGACCATTGGCGATATTGCCGTGGATTGGAAAACCGGCGCCATTTGGGTGGGCACCGGGGAGGTGAACAGCAGCCGCTCTACGTATGCGGGGCTAGGTGTTTATAAAAGCAACGATAAGGGCAAAATCTGGCAATACCTGGGCCTGCCCGAATCGCACCATATTGGTAAAATACAATTGCACCCCACCAATCCCGACATAGCCTGGGTGGCGGCGATGGGCCACCTGTATTCGCCCAATAAAGAGCGGGGTATTTACCAAACCACGGACGGTGGTAAAACCTGGAAACATACGCTGGCCATTGACGAAAATACAGGCGTGGTAGAACTGGAAATAAACCCGCAAAACCCGTCCGAACTGTATGCTGCAACCTGGTATCGTACCCGCAGCGCCTGGAACTTTGAAGAAGGCGGCGCTACCAGCGGCATCTATAAAAGTGTGGATGGCGGCGCTACCTGGACGCTGCTCACAAAAGGCGGTTCGGGTTTTCCTGCAGGCGCACATGTGGGCCGTATTGGCCTGGCCGTTTACCCCAAAAACCCGCAGATTGTGTATGCCATTGTTGACAACCAGCAGGCACGCCCCGACACTGCGAAAAAAGACACCGCCAAATATGTGCTCAACGATTTTAAAAACCTGACCGCAGCGCAATTTGCAGCCTTAAATACCGCGAAGATTGATACGTTTTTAAAACAAGTGGGACTGCTCAACCGCTACAACGGCGCCACCATCAAAGCCGGTGTGGCAACCGGCCGCTGGAAACCAACCGTGTTGTACGATCACCTCAACGTGAACGACGGATTCCAGGGAACGCCCATTGGCGCCGAAGTGTACCGCAGCGAAGATGGAGGTAAAAGCTGGCGCAAAACCAACACCAAAGCACTGAACCTGTACAGCACGTTTGGATATTATTTCGGTAAAATTTATGTGTCGCCGGCCAACGACCAGAAAGTGGTCATTACCGGCATCAGCATCGAATACTCAACCGACGGTGGTAAAACATTTACCGAAATGGCCGACGATAATGTGCATGCCGACCACCACGCAGTGTGGATCAACCCGGCCCGCGACAGCCATATTTTTAGCGGCAATGATGGCGGCCTCAACATCAGCTACGATGACGGCAAGAACTGGTTCAAAGCTAACACGCCACCGCTGGGACAGTTTTACACCGTAACCGTTGACAATGCCCGCCCTTATAATGTGTATGGCGGTTTGCAGGACAATGGCGTTTGGTGGGGACCATCTACTTACCGGTTCGGCACGGCCTGGCACCAAAGCGGCAATTATCCGTACAAAAGTATTGCAGGCGGCGACGGCATGCAGGTGCAGGTGGACACCACCGACAACCAAACCGTTTACACCGGCTCACAGTTTGGTGCTTATGCACGCATCAACAAAATGGAATCGCGCAGCCGCAAATCGGTGCGGCCGATGCACCAGTTGGGCGAAGCGCCGCTGCGTTTTAACTGGCAAACGCCGATCCTGCTGAGCAAGCACAACCCGCAGGTATTTTATATTGGCGCCAACCGCCTATACCGCTCCTTTAACCGCGGCGATAGTCTATCGCCATTGAGTGCCGACCTCACCGGCGGTAAACGCGAAGGCGATGTGCCCTTTGGTACGCTTACCACCATTGCCGAATCGCCGCTGCGTTTTGGACTGCTGTACACTGGCTCCGACGATGGCCGCATCCAGGTATCGAAAGATGCAGGCTTTAGCTGGACGCAGGTGGGCAATGCCATGGCTGGTAAAAAAGCCGCATCAGCACAACTGCCCCAAGGCCTTTGGGTGAGCCGCGTGGTAGCATCCCGTTTCAGCGAGCCACGGGTGTATGCATCGCTTAACGGCTACCGCAACGATGACTTTAAACCTTACCTTTTTGTAAGCGAAGACCACGGTGCCACCTGGCAGCAACTGGGCACCGACCTGCCCACTGAGTCAATCAACGTGGTGCGTGAAGACCCCTGGAACGAAAACGTCCTTTATGTAGGTACCGATGGCGGATTGTATGTATCCACCGACCGCGGTAAAACCTTTATGATGTGGAACGCCGGTTTGCCCCGGTCCATCCCGGTGCACGACATTGCCATCCAGGAACGGGAACGCGAAATTGTGCTGGGCACGCATGGACGCAGTTTGTATGTAGCAAAACTGCCGGCTGCTGCTGGTGCGAAATAGACAACTGCAAATGTTGCGCAAAGGAGCAATTCCTCGATTTCAACCCTTTTGTACTCACAATAGCCCTATCATGGATAGGGCTATTGTTTTTATGAAAGCACTTCCACTTAGCGGTATTCATTGATGCCTTTCTTTGCATTGCATCCCACCAATATTACGTTTAGCCTGCACTCTTTATAAATTCCGACATTGCATTTATACGATACAATGCACCGCATTTTAATAGATAGCCAATTCTCTTCCATTTCTGTTTTCCATTGTTGCTTTATAAATAAAATGTCGCACTTCGGTAAATGCTTCATGTGCGGCAAAAAGGCCAACTTTGCAGCGGCACTATTTTTTGAACAGCTTAGCGGAAGGATTCATGAAAGAAGCAGACAGAGTCATTCGGCGTTTTTTTTGGGGGCAAAATTTTGCCGACGGCTTTCGAACCACTGTTGCCGTGTTGGTGCCTACTTTGCTGGGCGCTTTTTTGGGCGCTACCGAAACCGGCATTTTGTTTTCGCTGGGTGCGCTGGCCGTTAGCATCACCGATACACCGGGGGCCATCCGCAACCGCACCAACACGATGCTGTTCAGCCTTTTTTTTATTTTCCTAACTGCGTTGGCCACCATTTCCATGCGCTCTTACCTGGTGGGCATGGGCGTGCTCATTTTTGCGCTGAGCTTTTTCTTCTCTATGCTATTGGTGTATGGCAACCGCGGCGGCGCCGTAGGCAGTGCCGCGTTGCTGGTAATGGTGCTTACGATGGAGCATGATCAAACGCCGGCACCGCACAACACTTTTGTCACAGCGCTTTTTATTTTACTGGGCGGTGGTTGGTACACGGTTATCAGTCTGCTCTCTTACCACATCAGGCCCTTTCGCATGGCGCAGCGTACGTTGGGTGAATGTGTGCAGGAAGTGGCCCGATACCTGCGCATCAAAGCCGATTTTTACGACTGCAACATTGACCTGGAGGGCAGCTATCGCAGGCTGGTAACCCAACACATGGAGGTGAGCCAGAAACAAGATGATGTGCGCCAGATCTTGTTTAAAACGAGGCAGATTGTAAAAGACTCGTCCACGCCGGGCCGCCGCCTGCTGCTGGCTTTTACCGACACGGTTGATCTTTTTGAAGAAACCACCGCTTCGTTTTACGACTACCGGATGCTGCGCAAGAACTTTGCGGAAACCGGCATGCTCCAGCATATCGCCACCATCGCACGGTCGATGGCTAACGAACTGGAAAGCATTGGGCTGGCCATTCAATCGAATACTAATTATGTAGCCCGGATGGATTTTAGTGCCGCCATCCAAGACTTGAAAAAAGAAATAGATGCCTTGCAATCCAACGGCGACCAAAGTAACCTGATCCTGAAAAGACTGTTGGTAAACATTCGCCGCATGATGCAGCGCATGGAGGACCTGCGGTTGTATTTTGGCCGCGGCAGCGGGCGACAAAAAGAATCGGTGCACCTCGACCGGTTTGTATCGCACCAAAGCCTGGAGGCCAATGTGCTGTGGAGCAACATGAATTTTAATTCATCGGTGTTCCGCTTTTCGTTGCGGGTAGCCATTGCGGCACTGGTGGGTTTTGCGGTGTCAAAATTCATTGCGGTAAGCCACCACAGCTACTGGATCCTGATGACGACCATTTACATGCTCAAGCCCTCGTTTAGCCTTACCCGCCAGCGCAATATTGAACGCATTGTGGGCACGCTTGCCGGTGGGGCCATCGGCATCGGGCTGCTGCTTTTGGTGCACGATAAAAATGTGTTGTTTGGCCTGCTGGTACTCCTGATGTTGGGCACTTACAGTTTGATCCGCACCCAGTACCTGGCGGCCGTTGCGCTGATGACCCCGTTCCTGCTGATCTTTTTTCACTTTATGGGCATGAGCCTTGGCAAGGTGGTGGAAGAGCGGGTGGTAGATACGTTGCTGGGGTGCATCATTGCGCTGCTGGCGGGTTACCTGCTGTTTCCCACCTGGGAACGTGATGAAATGGAGAAACACCTGAAGGATATGCTGAAAGCCAACAGCAACTACCTGTTTCGTGTAGCCGAAATGTTCCAAGGAAATGTAGTGGCGCTGCATGATTACAAACTGGCCCGCAAGGAAGTATATGTGTCATCGGCCAACCTGGCTGCGGCTTTCCAGCGCATGCTTTCCGAACCGAAAAAGACGAGAAGGGACAGTTCGCATATCCAGCAGTTTGTGGTGCTCAATCACATCCTTTTTTCAAACATTGCCACACTGGCATCCACGCTGCGCAGCCAGCCCGAAAAAGTGTATCCGGCCGAACTGAACCGTGCCATGCGCAAATTGGTCAACACGCTGTGCACCAGCCTCGAACAAATGAATACGCCCTGTTCGGCAAAAGCGCTTGAATCGCTGGCGGTGACAGAGGAAACCGGGGCGCCGCTAAGTCCGGATGAAGTGTTGCTGAAAAGGCAGATCGAATTCATGCAGCGGCTGGGAGAAGATATTGCCAAGGCCGGCGCTGCAGTGGCAGCCTAAGCCATCCCCGTAAGTGTGTGTATTTTTCATTTGAAAAAGGCGCTAAAAATCTCGCTTTTCATTGCAAAATAAATGCGAATTAGCCTTTTCTCAACAGCCACTCCACAGCCAGCTCATACCCTTTCAAACCCAAACCAATAATGCTGCCCGCCGCCTTCGCCGATACATGCGATATTTTGCGAAACTCCTCACGGGCATGCACATTCGAAATATGCACTTCCACCACCGGCGTGGTGATTGCGGCAATGGCATCGCCAATGGCTACTGAGGTATGCGTGTAGCCTCCGGGATTCATAATAATGCCGTCATGGTCGAAACCCACCCGTTGCAACTCGTTGATCAATTCCCCTTCAACATTACTTTGGTAGTAATGAAACTGCACTTGCGGATATTGCGCCACCAGTTTTTGCAAGTAGGCATCAAAAGTCTCACTGCCGTACACACCCGGTTCGCGTTTTCCAAGCAGATTCAGATTGGGTCCGTTGATGATGGCAATGGTCATAGTTGATGTGTTGCTGTGTTGCGCAATTTCGGTATTTCCGGCTTTATATTTTACAGTAAAAAGCGCCGCTAACAATTACAGTATGTCTGCAGTTTTTACTGAATCAACATCCGCCACTCCGATTCCAAAAGGCTGTACCATTTAAGCGAAATCAACCCACCGTTTTTAAATTCGCAGTCGCGCTGCACCCCTTCAAGACGGAAGCCGGCACGCTCCAAAACCTTGCTGCTGGCGTCGTTGCCTACTTCAACAGATGCGGCTACGCGGTGCATGTTCCGGCCCGTAAAAAGATACTGCAGCACCAGCGGCAGCACTTCGCTAATGATGCCCTTTTTCCAAAAGGGTGGCAACAGCCAGTAACCAATTTCCGTGCAGCGGTGTTGGGGCTGGTAGTTGTTCATACCAATGGCTCCTACCCGGTCGCCATTTTGCAGGCTCACTATTTTCCACCAGTGCCCGCTATTTTCTTTGATGATGTGCTCAAACCATTCCATCTGCACCCGCGTAGCTTCGTAGCTGTGAAACTGCACGCCATAATAGCGGATCACATCCGGGTGGCTGAGGCCTTCAAAAACAAAAGCCTGGTCGGCGGGTTGAAATGCTTCCAACTTAAAACGCTGCGAAAACATAGTTTGAATTTAGCCAATGCAAAAGGTTATGTCAAATGTAGCCCGGCAGCCGCTTTGCCAGGATATTTTTATCACATGTGTGGTTGATTGATATGAACAACTCCTTGCGCTATTTTGGGTAAATTGTTAGCTGTCGGAAAATTGAACATTTATGAATAAAATGATATTGCTGCTTGCGGCTTTTGTGTGGACACTGAGCGCTGCCTGCCAGGTAGACGGGACCATCGAGAAAGAGGTGTCCGTGCAACCCGATTCGATGAAGATCTATGGCAGTGTATTACGACCGCAAAAGGCCTTTACCGGCGATGCGGTATTGATCATTGCAGGCTCCGGCCCTACCGACCGAGATGGCAACCAGCCAACAATGCGCACCAATGCTTACAAACAAGTTGCCGACAGCCTGGCGCTGCATGGCATTGCTTCACTGCGCTACGATAAGCGTTTTATTGGTAAAAGCACCGGCGCTGTTCGGGAAGAAAAGCTGCGTTTTGAAGACAATGTGTTGGTAGCACAGGCTTTTTTTGAACTGCTGCAAAAAGAGAGCGGTGTTAAACGTGTTTTTATTGCGGGCCATAGCGAAGGCTCCACGGTGGGCATGCTGCTGGCCGAACGGGTAAAGGCAGCAGGTTATATTTCCATTGCCGGTCCGGGCTTTGCGGCCGATTCGTTGCTGCGCAAACAATTGAGTGCTGTTCCGGAAGCACTAAAAACGGAAGCGTACCAGGCAATGGACAGTTTAAAAGCCGGCCATACGGTGCACAAAATAAACCCGGCGCTCATGGGTTTGCTCCGCCCCACCATTCAGCCCTATATGACTTCATGGTTCAAACAAGAGCCACAGCAAATTGTGGCGCGGTTAAAAATGCCGGTGCTGGTTGTACAGGGCACAACAGACATACAGGTGGGCGTAGAAAACAGCACTGCCTTATCGATGGCGTGTAAGAATTGCACCGTTGCCATTATCGAAGGCATGAACCATGTGCTGAAAACGGCACCGGCAGACCGGGGCGCTAACATTGCTACCTATTCAAAACCCGAGCTGCCTTTAGCGCCGGGTCTGGTGGATGCACTGGTGAAGTTTATCCGAAAAAAATAAAATCCGCTGCCCGTGATCGCGAGGTGCCGGACGCACCAGCCTATTTTATAAAACAAAAGCGCCGAAGCAAGCTCCTAAAAACCCAAAGGTCAAAGGAGTTTGCTTCGGCGCAAAAATTATTAGAAAAGTAAATATCCGCTGTGCCTCGCAATGACGGACGGCGGAGGCTTTTTATACTACTCCTTCCTGCTGGCGAATCATGTTCACAAACTCATCAAACAGGTAACGGCTGTCGTGTGGGCCAGGCGTCGATTCGGGGTGGTATTGTACCGAAAAATGCGGCTTGCCTTTTACCCGGATGCCTTCAATCGACTCGTCGTTGAGGTTCACATGCGTGATCTCGATGTGCTCCGCTTTGCGTACCGCTTCGGGGTCTACACCAAACCCGTGATTCTGCGTAGTGATCTCGCATCTGCCGGTCAGCAGGTTTTTCACCGGGTGGTTCATACCGCGATGGCCGTGGTGCATTTTAAAGGTTGGAATATCGTTGGCCAGCGCCAGCAACTGGTGGCCCAGGCAAATACCAAAGGTAGGCTTGTCTTCAGCAAGCACTTCCTTGATTGTTTCTACGGCATAAGGCATTGCAGCCGGGTCGCCGGGACCGTTGGATATAAAATAACCCGCAGGGCTAAACGCTTTTAGTTCCGACAAGGGCGTTTTTGCAGGAAATACTTTTACATAAGCGCCGCGGTCAACCATGCAATTGAGGATGTTGCGCTTGGTGCCAAAATCCAACACGGCAATGCGAATGGGCGAAGTGGGATCGCCGAGTTCGTATGGCACTTTGGTGCTAACGACCGAAGCCAGCTCGAGGCCGTCCATGTTGGGCACTTCGGCCAGTTTGGCTTTCAGCACTTCGGCGTCAAGGATCTCTGTGGAAATCAAACAGTTCATGGCGCCGCGTTCCCGCACTTTGGTTACCAGTGCACGGGTGTCCACACCTTCAATGGCTACGAGTTTGTGTTTTTTGAGGTACTCGTCCAGCGAGCCGGCAGCCTGCTTGCGGGAAAACAGTTCCTCCAGGTTGCGGGCAATCAACCCTTTAATTTTAATACTGTCCGACTCAACATCCTCTTCTTTTACGCCATAGTTGCCGATATGAACATTGTTCATGATCAGCACCTGGCCGTAGTACGACGGGTCGGTAAATACTTCCTGATAACCGGTCATGCCGGTATTGAAGCAAAGTTCGCCACCGGTGGTGCCAGATGCGCCAAAGGCTTTGCCTTCGTAAACGGTGCCGTCTTCCAGAACTAAAAGTGCTTTGGGTTGTTCGCTCATTTTAAAAACAAATTGCGCAAAAGTAAAGAAGCCAGCCCATAATGGCCAGCTTCTTTTTAAACTTCACGAAACTTTTTATACCGGTGTCCCTTCCGTATCGGACTGCTGGTAAATAGGAGCCGGTTCCACGGCTGTTTTCCGGTTGCGAAACCTTTTTACAATAGCACCGCCTAAAGCGATAAAACCCACGACGATGATTTTGAAAAACTTGGCAATAAATGCGAAGAAGCCGCCTTTCACCAACATCTTACCAGCCACTAATCCGCCAATTGTCCATGCAGCAACGTTGTCGGTCGTTTCATTGAAATCGGCGTACCGGTTTCCTTCGGTAAATGCAACGGCACCCAGCAGCGGGTTGATGCTTTGCTTTACGCTGTCCAGTTGGTTAACATTACTCACCGCCTGCAGTATCAATACGCCGTGGCGGCCCAGCACCCTAACGTCGTAATTGAGGGTATGGCTTTCCTCGCCTGGACTTGAAAACTCTTTGGCCCAATGCAACACGTTGCGGCTCTGATCGTAGTAGGGTTTGGCAGCCCATCCCACTAAAAACATCGAACTAATACCGGCAGCCTGCCGCTCTTTGTTTTCTTCAATAGCTTCATCTTGAAGCTCTTTCAAGAGCTCGTCGTAATTGATTTCCTGGGCATCATCATCTTTTACATAGCCCATGTCGCTGTATTCCACAACAAAAGCATAACTGGCAATTGCGGCCATTTCGTTTTTCGGCACCAGCATGCCAAGCGCAGTTTGGCCCTTCAGGTTACCCCAAAGTTCTTCCAGCACATAACGGGCTTCTTTTGCTTCTAAAAACTTGAAGTTTTCCGGCACATTGATCGTGACCTTGGTGTCGGCAAGCAATATTTTGCCGGTTTTATAGTGCAATGCATTTTCGATGGAATCGAGCTGGCGGAGTTGATCCTCAAATATTTTGAGTGAATCGGTGGGGTCATTGGCAAATGAAGTGCCGACCAGGAAAAAGCTCAGGATGAGCAACGCAGTTTTCATGTACTGAAGTTTGTTTTGGTTCGGCGTAAAAATAACGGAAAAATCAAATAAGCTCATCAATAAAAAAAGCGGAATGCATGTGCATTCCGCTTTTCAATAAGAGTAAACCGTATTGCTTACGACGGTTGCTGTTCTGCAGTTTCCGGTGCAGCATCTGCAGCCGGGCCAGCGCCTTGAGTCTGCTCAGGCGTTGCTGCTTCCGCAGCAGTATCAGCCTTTTTGCGGCTACCACCAGCACGGCGGGTACGCTTAGCGGGCTCGGCTTTGGCTTCTGCAGCTTTACCGTAAATTTCGTTGAAATCAACCAGCTCAATCAGGGCCTGCTCGGCGTTATCGCCGGGACGGATACCCAGTTTGAGGATGCGGGTGTAACCACCGGGACGGCCGGCAATTTTTTCGCTGATCACATCAAACAGTTCCTTGATCGCTTCTTTGTTTTGCAGGTAGCTAAACACCACACGACGCTGGTGCGTTGTGTTTTGCTTGCTCTTGGTGATCAGGGGCTCCACGTAAGTACGCAGCGCTTTGGCTTTGGCCAAAGTGGTAACAATACGTTTGTGGGCGATCAACTGAATGGCGAGGTTGCTCAACAGGGCCTCGCGGTGGGCTTTCTTCCGGCCCAGGTTGTTTACTTTGTCTCCGTGACGCATGACGTTGTTTGAATTTGAAAATTTGAAAATTTGAAAATTTAGAAATGGCTGTTATACCAACTCCCTTCTTTTCTCCTAGTCAAATTTTTTGTGATGAATAGAATACTGCACCGTGTCAAGGAATTGCAGCATCTGTTATGAAATGAAAATTTGAAGACGCCAATTATTTTCAAATTGGTTCATCTTCAAATTTTCAAATTATTTAGATGTCGTCTTTATCAACACCCAGCTTGCTCAGGTCCATACCGAAGTGGAGGCCACGTTCGTTCAGTACCTGCTCAATTTCTGAAAGCGACTTCTGGCCAAAGTTGCGGAACTTCATCAGGTCTTCCTGCTCGTATTGAACCAGCTCGCTCAGCGAGTTGATCTTGGCGGCTTTCAGACAGTTGAAGGCACGAACCGACAGGTCGAGGTCCTCCAGCGGGGTTTTCAGCACCTTGCGCAGTTGCAGTGTTTGCTCGTCTACGATGTCTTCTTTTTTCTCTTCTTTGTTGTCGAAGGTGATGTTCTCATCGGTGATGATCATCAGGTGCTGGATCAGGATCCGGCTGGCTTGCTTCACGGCCTCTTCGGGGTGAATGGTGCCATCGGTGGTTACTTCCATTACCAGTTTCTCGTAGTCGGTGCGCTGTTCTACGCGGGTATTTTCGATGCTGTATTTCACGTTTTTGATGGGCGTGTAAATAGCATCGACAGGGATGTAACCCAGGGGTGCATCCTTTGGTTTGTTTTCTTCGGCGGGTACATAACCGCGGCCTTTGCCGATGGTCAGTTCCACGTCCAGTTTCACCGAATTGTCCAGGGTGCAAATCAGCAGCTCAGGGTTCATTACCTGGAAGCTTTGTGTGCCCTCGCCAATCATAGCGGCGGTGAACTCGGTTTTGTTTTTGATGCTCAGCATGATGCGCTCATTCTGAACATCGTGGTCAACCACTTTCTTCAGGCGCACCTGCTTGATGTTGAGCAGGATTTCTACCACATCTTCAGAAACGCCATGAATGGTGGCAAACTCATGCTCCACACCTTCGATCTTCACACCAGTGATGGCGTAACCTTCCAAAGAGCTGAGCAGCACACGGCGCAGGGCATTGCCTACGGTTACGCCATAGCCAGGCTCCAGCGGACGAAACTCAAACTGAGCCTCGAAGTCGGTTACTTTTTGGAGAACGATCTTGTCGGGCTTCTGAAAATTCAAAATAGCCATAATAGACTTTCCTTTTCTTTTTTAGAATTTGGGGTTAGTTACCGATTATCGTCAAACGTGAAACGTCAATGGTGAATGGTCAATGAAAATCGGCAACCGTAAGATATTCACGATTGCCGATTCACCATTCACGATTATTTCGAGTACAATTCGACGATCAGTTGTTCCTTGATGTTTTCAGGAACGGCCTCACGCTCAGGGTAGGTAATGAACGTACCGGTAAGGGTGGTTTCATTCCAGTCTACCCAGCTAAACTTCTGGTTTTTACCACGCACCTGGCTGGTGATGGAGCTATTGTCTTTCGACTTGTCCTTCAGGGCCACAATGTCGCCCGGCTTCAGTTGGAACGAAGGAACGTTCACCACTTCACCGTTTACGGTAACGTGCTTATGGCTAACCAGCTGGCGGGCAGCAGGACGGCTAGGTGCAATACCCATGCGGAATACCGCGTTGTCCAAACGTGCTTCCAGGAGCTTGATGAGGTTTTCACCGGTAACGCCTTTACGACGGGAGGCTTCTTCAAAAGTTTTGCGGAACTGCTTTTCCAGCACACCGTAAGTGTACTTGGCTTTTTGCTTTTCACGAAGCTGCAGGGCGTACTCACCTAGGGTTTTGCGTTTGCGCTGTGCGCCGTGCATACCCGGAGGGTTGGAGTTTTTACCCAGCCATTTGCCATTGCCCAGGATGGGCTCCCCGAAAATGCGGGAGATTTTGGTCTTCGGACCATTGTAACGTGCCATATCAGTTTATTTCATTTCCGCTTTTTAGAAACCGGTGCGTTCATCGTTGAAAGCGGTAAAAATTAATGAAGCACCCTTTAGTAAATGAGATAACTGAAAGCTATCTAAACAGTTGGAAGTCGGAAGTCCGCAGTCCGACGAAATGTCTTCCGACAACGGACTTCGGACTTCCGACTAAAATTATACGCGGCGTTTTTTAGGCGGACGGCAGCCGTTGTGGGGCAGCGGGGTCACGTCTTTGATCATGGCTACTTCAATGCCTGATTGTGCCAGGGCACGGATAGCGCCTTCACGGCCCGAGCCGGGTCCTTTTACATAAACGTCAACGCGGCGTACACCAGCGTCGAGGGCCACTTTAGCGGCGTCAGATGAAGCCATCTGGGCTGCGTAAGGAGTGTTTTTCTTGGAACCACGGAAGCCCATTTTACCAGCAGAGCTCCAGGAAATAACCTGGCCTTGCTTGTTGGTAAGGCTTACAATGATGTTGTTGAACGAAGCGGTGATGTGGGCGTCGCCATAGGCGTCAACCTTCACAATACGCTTTTTAGCGGCGGCCTTAGCGCTTTGCTGGCCTTTTTGTGCTTTTGCCATTACAGGTAATCTGTTCTGTGTATTTTAAAATAAAACCATCAGGCGGCTGCCCGCTGGCCCCAAACCAATCCTCCCCGCCGAAGCCCGGATCCGGCATTGATGTGGTGATATGCTGCTTCGTTAATGTAGCCACAAGTAAATAGCTTCAAGCCGCAAGTAAATACCACTTGTAGCTTGAAGCTAGCAGCTCGTTGCTGACACAATTATTTCTTAGGCGCCTTCTTCTTACCGGCAACGGTTTTACGTTTGCCTTTACGAGTACGGCTGTTGGTTTTTGTGCGCTGACCACGAACCGGCAAACCTTTACGGTGGCGCAGGCCACGGTAGCAGGCAATATCCAGCAGGCGCTTGATGCTCATTTGCACTTCCGAACGGAGCGCACCTTCTACCTTAAACTCATCGTTGATGGTAGTACGGATAGCATTCAGGTCTTCGTCATTCCACTCGTTTACTTTCTTGCTGCGATCAATGCTGTTCTTGTCAAGAATGTAACGGGCAGTGGCAGGTCCGATACCATAGATATAGGTCAGACCAATTTCGCCTCTTTTGTTTTTGGGTAAGTCAACGCCGGCAATACGAGCCATAGTTTATTTCTTGTTTTGTTTGTATTTAAATGCAGGCCTTTAGCAACTAGCTTTTAGCCTTTAGCTTTTTTGGTTGGAGCTAATAGCCAACGGCTAGTGGCTAACAGCTTCATTATCCCTGACGCTGCTTGTAACGTGGGTTCTTTTTGTTAATCACGTACAGCTTGCCTTTGCGGCGTACGATCTTGCAATCTTCGCTGCGCTTTTTGATGGATGCTCTTACTTTCATTTTTTTAAGCTTTTAGCTATCGGCTTGCCGCCTTTAGCAATTGAAACATTGTTTTTATTTCGAGTTAGCTAACAGCTAGCAGCTAATAGCTTACTTATACCTAAAGATGATGCGTCCCCGGCTCAGGTCGTAGGGGCTCATCTCCACGCCTACTTTATCGCCTGGCAAAATCCGGATGTAGTGCATCCTCATTTTACCAGAGATGGTTGCCAGTATTTCATGGCCGTTTTCCAGCTTCACCCGAAACATTGCGTTCGAAAGTGCTTCTAAGATGACGCCGTCCTGTTTAATTAAAGGTTGCTTTGACATATAGATTTTGGGAGCGCAAAAATAACGTTATTCAGGCAAAAAATAAAAACCGGACTGTACTTTTTCCACAAATAAGCGGAGTACAGCCCGGTTTTTTGACAAATTTATAGGAAAATACAGTGTTACAGCGCCTTTTGCCCCATCGATCAGGTTCCATTTTTTCGAAAAATTTGTTCTCTGCGTGGTCGGCCGGCTACTTTTTCACACCTTAAACCGCCGTTTTTTCCAGCGGCACCTTGGTCATATCGAGGTAATGATTTTGCAGTTCGTGCACATATAACGGGTGGTGAAATACCCGGTGATCTTCACGGTACCACACTTCCAGATCGGTATTATTACCCGGGTCTTTGATCAGCACCCGGAACGGCCCGCGCAGGTACTTTGCGCCCAGTTCGGTGTCTTCCCTTACAAACCCGAGGCGGAATAATTGCGCCTCGGTAAGCGGAATGGGCACCAGTTTGCTGGGCTCGTACCAAAATTCCTGGATGCCATTGTCCATGCATACCAGTTGTTCGTCGCGGCTTACATCGGTTACCACTCCTTCTCTTTCCACTCCGCCTTCATCCAGTACTTTCAGGAGATCTCCCGCTTTTAATTCATTGAGTTTAACCATGGTCAAAGGTTTTTTTATCGTTGAATATAAAAAAATTGCACCATGATGAGTTAAGTGGCAATGGAAAAGTAGGAACCAAAAAATTACTGCATCGCGCCAATTACTTTTGACTTTTCACTTTTAAGCTATCACTCCGCCCAACTCATCGTGTATCCTTCGTTCTCGATTTCCAGTGCCTGCCTGGTAAGCATCAGCGGGTGAAAAGTATCCACCATCACGGCCAGTTCACCGGTTTCTTCTTTGCCAATGCTTTTTTCCACAGCGCCGGGGTGCGGTCCGTGCGGTATGCCTGCCGGGTGCAGCGTAATCATGCCACGCATTACATTTTTACGGCTCATAAAATCGCCATCCACGTAATACAGCACTTCGTCGGAATCGATGTTGGAGTGATTGTACGGCGCCGGAATAGCCTGCGGGTGGTAATCGTATTTGCGGGGCACAAATGAGCACACCACAAAATTGTGCGCTTCAAAAGTTTGGTGCACGGGTGGCGGCTGGTGCACCCGGCCGGTAATGGGCTCAAAGTCGTGGATGGAAAATGCATACGGGTAACAGCATCCATCCCACCCCACCACATCGAAGGGATGCGTGCCGTAGTGCAGCGGGTACAACACGCCGCGTTTTTTAGTCTGAATCAAAATCTCGCCTTTTGTATCGTGGGTTGTTAAGTCTTTAGGAGTGCGGATGTCCCGTTCGCAAAACGGCGCATGCTCCAGCAGTTGCCCGTATTTACTTAAATACCTTTTTGGAAAACGAATGGGGCTAAACGATTCCACGATGAACAACCGGTTGTCGGCGCCATCAAATTGGATCTGGTAAATAGTGCCGCGTGGAATACAGAGATAATCGCCGTAGGCAAAAGGCAATTTGCCATACTGTGTGTGCAGCGTGCCGCTGCCCTGGTGCACAAATAACAACTCGTCGGCATCTGCATTTTTATAAAAATAATCCGCCAGGCTTTGCTGCGGTGCGGCCAAGGAAATGTGCACATCATTGTTGACCAGCACGGGTACCCGGCTTGCCAAATAATCGGCCGCGGGTTGGATGTTAAACCCTTCAAAACTGCGGTGGCGCAACATTTTTTCCTCGGCAATCTGCGGCTGCACATCCACCGGGGTGCCGGTTTTAATGATTTGTGTGGGCGGGTGCACATGGTACAGCAGCGAGTAATCGTTGGAAAAACCTTCGGTGGAAAACAGCTGTTCGGAGTACAGGCCGCCATCGGGCTTGCGAAACTGGGTATGCCGTTTGTGCGGCACGGTGCCCAGTTGGTGGTATTGGGGCATAGCAATCTTTATTTACGATTTGGGATTTACGAATGACGATTGCGGAACAACATAAAAGGTGCATAATATGCCCGTTGGCAATCCAATCGTACATCCGAAATCGCAAATCCGAAATCCTGTGGCAAGGTACAAAAAAAGCCAAAGCAGGTTGCTGCTCTGGCACATAGGGGCTGGCACTCCAGCTGATAGGTTAAAGGGTAGAAAATGTTATCAACGGGTACGAACCATTTATTTAATAGATATAATCATCGCAATTGGGACATTCCGATTTGTGTGGCCCTAAGGGGCGCTCCACCGCTCCGCACAAACCGCAAATCACTACATGTTCCCGCTGCACCATTTCGGCACTGCCCGAAGCAGTTTGGCCACCATCAAATACACTGTTCATTTGGGTATCCATCATTTCATTCATATGACAACGCTTTCCAGTACCTGTTCATATTTCGGGCCACAAAGCAGGCCGGAACTGCGCAGGGATTTTGCTTTTAAAATCAGCGAGTTGCCCATACATTAATTTTTTATGCAACATCTCCTTCTTTGCAGCAGCCCCAATTTTTGGGGAAATTTTTCTCAACCGGCTGTTGCATGTAGGCTTACTTCGCGGAACTTGCATTCATGACCCGGATTGGTTTGATCTCCGACACACATGGTTTTTTGGACGATGCAGTTTTCAAACATTTTGAACAATGCGACGAAGTATGGCATGGCGGCGACTTTGGGCCTGGTGTTGCCGAGCAGTTGGCACCGTTCAAAACGCTGAAGGGTGTTTTTGGCAACATCGACGATAACGAAATCCGCCACCAATTTCCCGAAACACTGCGCTGGCAATGCGAAGAGGTGCCAGTGCTGATGACGCATATTGGCGGCTACCCGGGTAAATATGCGCCGGCTGTACGGAAGGAACTGGCCACCACGCCAACGGGCCTATTTATCTGCGGTCATTCGCATATTTTAAAAGTGATGTACGATCAGAAATATGCCTGCCTGCACATGAACCCCGGTGCAGCCGGCAACCAGGGCTGGCACCAAATGCGAACGCTGCTGCGGTTTACGATAGATGGAAAAGAAATTAAAGATTGCGAAGTAATTGAACTGGGACGGCGTGGTGTGCGGTAGGTTTTGAGCTTTTTTTGAACCACGAAGACACGAAGGAATGAAGGGGCACCAAGATTAGAAGATAAATTATTGACCTATTCAGAGAACACAAAGCACATTTAGTGCCTTTTGGATTGAAGTGGAAAATACTGTAGCCGTAATATGTTTATGAATGCATTGGATCGCAAGTGACAAATGCTTTTTACAATCCTATAAATAACAAAAGCGCCCATGAAGGACGCTTTTGTTATTTATGATACCACTCCAAACGGGAGTCATTAAAATCATTTCCAATCACACAAATCTGTGGTTAAAACCAACCACGGCCAGCGCCCACTTCGCGGAACGGCCAGGGAATGGAAATAAGAATCACCAGCAGTGCAATGATGTAAAAGATTGCAGTGCGGCGGTGCTTGGCGCTATCAGCCATTGATTTTTTACCCTGTGCCTTACCGATATGAATCAGGGCAATGGCCAGGATCATGCCCACCTGGTGTTCTACTGCAAAAAAGCGGTTTACGCGGTCGCCCATAACGCCACCCATGCCACCGTTGTTCTGGATCAACTGCAGGCCCCATGGACCAGCCAGCCACAGGTAAATACCCACCAGCAACATTACATCGGCCGAAATCATCAGGAACAAATTCAGTTTGGCATCGCCACGGTCGTAAGGGCGGTTGTTAGCCCCCAGGTGCTTAAAGATCGCGATCAGCAACAGGATCAAAACTACCCAGCGGCCAAAACTATGCAGGTGCAACATTCCGGTTAACATACAGTTGATTTAAAGGTTTGCCAGCAAAGATAGTGGAATAGGTAGTTGGGAGTTCAGAGTTGAGAGTTATGAGTTATGAGTTATGAGTTATGAATTATGAGTAGATAAGATGGATTGTATTTGTGTGGCTTTCTTTGTTTTGAAAAAATTGATCGCTCATTTAGTTATCGTGCACAATAAATTACAGTCGACAACTTATACTTGCAACTCTGAACTCCCGACTGATAACTCACTACTCCCAACTCCCAACAGCCAACTCACTCCCCCGCCCAATCCGCCATGAACACATTCGTATCCCTTGTTCCGCCGTTGTTGCGGTTGGAGGAAAACAAAATCTTTTTGCCATCGTGGCTAAACATCGGGAACGCATCGAACCCTTTGTCGCGGCTTATTTTTTGCAAGCCGGTGCCGTCCACATTCATCAGGTACATATTAAACGGAAATCCACGCGGGTATTCGTGGTTGGAGCAAAAAATAATGCGGCCATCCGGCGTAAAATTCGGCGCCCAATTGGCCCCTCCCAAACTGGTTACCTGCCTTGCATTGCTGCCGTCGGCATTGGCCACCCACACTTCCATTTGCGTAGGCGCCACCAGGCCCTGTGCCAGCAGCTCTTTGTATTCTGCAATGGCTGCGGCACCTTTCGGCCGGCTGGCACGCCATACTATTTGCTTGCTGTCGGGGCTAAACCATGCACCACCATCATAGCCCAAATCTTTAGTGATGCGTTTTGTTTTACCCGACTCCATCTCCATCACGTACAGGTCCAGGTCGCCGTCACGCATGGAGGTAAACACCATTTGCTTTCCGTCTGGCGAAATGGTGGCTTCTGCATCGTAGCCCGGTGTATTGGTGAGGCGGCGGTGCGTTTTACCCAAAGTATCCGTAATAAAAATATCATAGCTCGCATACACGGGCCAGATGTAGCGGTTGCCCCATTTAGCCCGGTCGGGCGGTGGCGGGCAGCTATCGGCGCCCAAATGCGTTGATGCATAAACGATATGTGCACCATCGTGTGTAAAAAACGCGCAGGTAGTGCGGCCCTTGCCGGTGCTCACCATGCGAAAGTTGAATGCTTCGCCTGCCGCCGGTGTTTGGCCATAAAAAATCTGGTCGCAGGGCACACCATCTTTTACCGAGGTGCGCTGAAACACAATGCCCTTGCCGTCGGGGCTCCAATAGGCTTCGGCGTTATCGCCACCAAAAGTGAGTTGTTGCACGTTGGCAAAATGCCGCTCATCGGGATACAGCAACGTATCGGCAACCGGCGCTGCTGCATGCGCAGAGAAAAATTGAAATGTGGTTAACGCAAAAACGACAAGCAGGGATTGGGCAGAATAAGGCATGGCTCCGTGTTAATGAAGCACAAAAGTATCCAGTGCGTCGCCCTTTGCTCATCACAAAACTGTCAAATAGTACCCGAAGGCTGTAGCTTTGCCGCCTGATGAAACCCATATTTTTCTGCTCCATGATCATGTTGCTGGCTGCCTGCTCCAACAGCGGCCAGCATTCTATTTTGCAACAACCGCCCTACGCAGCGTTTACCGATAGCATTGCATCCGAACCCAACCGTGCCGACCTCTACTACCGCCGCGGACAACTGCTGTTGCAGGACGAACAATCAGCTCTTGCCGAACAAGACTTTAGGCAGGCCTGGACCCTGCAGCCCAACGAGGACCATGCCATTGGCGTGGCCCGTTACCTAATTGCCCGCAACACCGATTCAGCCGTGCTGTTTTTGGAAAAAGCAGTGCAGCAGGTGCCGCAAAGCCTGGTGCTGCAGGTAAGCCTGGCCCGTGGCTACCAAAAACAAGAGCAGCCGGATAAAGCGTTAGCTGTGTGCAATCGCATCATTGATGCATACCCAAATCAACTGGACGCATTGCAGTTAAAAGCCGATATTTTAACGGCGCAGGAAAAGCCCGCCGAAGCGCTGGCTACCCTGGAGCAGGCGCACCACTACGCTCCTTTTGATCCCGAGTTGGCCCACAACTTGGCATTTGCTTATGCCGAAGCCAAAAACAGCAAAGTTCTGGCACTTACCGACTCACTTATCCGGGCCGATTTGGCGCAGCGCCATGCAGAACCCTACTATTTCAAAGGCGTATATTTTGCCAACACCGGCAACAGAAGTGCAGCGTTGCAGCAGTTTGACGAGGCCATCCGCCGCGATTATAATTACCTCGATGCACACATGGAAAAAGGCGTGTTGCTGTATAATGGTAAACAATATGGCGCTGCGCAAAAAGCATTTGAGCTGGCACTGACCATTTCGCCATCGTATGCCGATGCACACCTTTGGCTGGGCAAAACAGCCGAAGCGCAGGGCCGCAAGGCCGAAGCAAAAAATCATTACACCAGTGCATACAGTCTGGACAAATCGCTGGGGGAAGCAAAGGAAGCCGCGGAGCGGTTGTAGTTGGAAGTTGACGGTTGATAGTTGACAGTGGAATGTTTTTAAAGACAGTCTATTGCTCAATAAAAACTTGTCGCTAATAAAGTAAACGTTGACCTTTGCGCCGTCAACTAATCCGGACTTCGGACTTCGGACTTCGGACTTCGGACTATAAACTATAAACTTAGACCTCTCCTCATGCCCATCATTGCCCCTTCCCTGCTGGCCGCCGATTTTTTGAACCTGGAACAAGCCTGCAGGCTGGTAAACGAAAGTGCCGCCGAGTGGCTGCACATCGACATCATGGACGGCCGTTTTGTACCCAACATTTCGTTTGGACAGCCGGTGCTGGAAGCGGTGCAAAAAGTGGTTACTAAAACGCTGGATGTGCACCTGATGATTGAAGAGCCGGAGCGTTATGCCGAGGATTTTGCAAAACTGGGCGCCAATTACCTCACCGTTCACTTCGAAGCCTGCCGCCACCTGCACCGAAACGTGCAGCAGATAAAAGCGCTGGGCATGAAAGCCGGCGTGGCCCTGAACCCCCACACACCAGTGCACCTGCTCGAAGATATTTTACCCGACCTGGACATGGTGCTGGTGATGAGTGTAAACCCCGGATTTGGCGGACAAAAGTTTATACCGCATTCGCTGGAAAAAATTGCCGCCCTACGCCGCATGATCAACGACAACGGCCTTTCCACGCTAATTGAAGTGGATGGCGGCGTTACCACCGGCAATGCCGCACAATTGGTAGCTGCCGGTGTGGATGTGCTGGTAGCGGGCAGCTCCGTTTTCCGCGCCGCGGATCCAATGGCGGCGATCGATGCGCTGAAAAAAGCCTAAGGAATATCGAACAGAGGAACAGACGAACAAGAGACAAGGAATGATGAACCGATGAAGGAAACAGCCAATAATCAATAATAATTAATTACTGATTATTTGATCATTGATTATTGTGTGCCATTCTCCACCTTACTTCGATATTCGACATTCCTTGTTCGTCTGTTCGATATTCACTAAGCTCTGCTCATCTGTTCCACATTCCCTTCCCGCTTTTTACTATCTTGGTGCTACTATCGCTATGAAACCACTGCTGCGACATTCCATACTGCTGCTGTTACTCCTTTGTTCCGGCGTTCTTTTGGCCCAAAAAAATACGGCATTTGTACAGGGCAAAGTGGTCAACGAAGAGGGCCAGCCGCTGGCCGCTGTTTCAGTTACCATTTTAGGACAACAAAAAGGCATCGCCACTTCCGACTCCGGCATTTTTCGCATCCGGGCCACGGCCGGCCGGGCATTTGCGCTGATTTTTTCCTACACCGGCTATAAAATAGTGCAGCAAAACTTTATGCTGCTCGAAGGCGAAGAAGAATCGGTGACCGTGCAGTTGGAACGCATGGGCACAACCCTCGGCGGCGTGGTGGTTCGGGGCCAGCAACCCCGCACCGAAACCGGCCTCATCCGGATAGATGGAGGGAACATATCCAACCTGCCTGCGCCGGTGTCCGGTGTGGAAAGCCTGATCAAAATATTTGTGGGTGCCAACAACGAGCTGACTTCGCAATACACGGTTCGTGGTGGATCCTACGATGAAAACCTGATTTACGTAAATGACTTTGAAATATTCCGGCCCTACCTGGTGCGCAACGGCCAGCAGGAAGGTTTGAGTTTCATTAACCCGGCGCTGGTGCGCAACCTTAATTTTTACAACGGCGGCTTCTCTGCCCGCTATGGCGACAAAATGAGCTCAGTGCTGGATATCCAGTACAACAAGCCGCAACACTTTGGCGGCTCGGCCAATATTTCGCTGTTGGAGCAAGGCTTGCATTTTGAAGGCTTGAGCCGGGATAAGAAATTTTCTTACGTCATTGGTGCCCGCAATCGCGACAACCGCAACCTGCTCCGCAACCAGGCCACCGAAGGCATTTACCTGCCTTCCTCGTCCGACATTCAGGCACTCCTCACCTACCAGTTTTCGCCGCAGTGGCAGGCCGAAGTGCTCGGTAATATTTCCGCTACGAGGTTTACATTTTACCCGTCGTATACACAGCTTTCCTCCTCGGTGGTAACTCCCTACCTCACCGCCAATATTGCCGCCGACATTTTTTTTGAAGGCAGTGAAAAAAGCGCCTACAGCACCCAGATGCTGGGCATTGCCGCCACCAACCAGCGGCGCAATAACGTACGCCTCAAATGGCTCGTTTCCGGTTTTCGGAACAAGGAAGCCGAAAACATCGACATTGCCGGCACCTACCTGTTTGGCGACCGTGATTTCGACAAAAGCCAGCCCACATTTGGCACCATCATCAACCCGTTGGGGTCGGGGGCTTTTCAAAACTGGTCGCGCAACAACTTGGATATTGCCAACTACAACTTTTCGCACAAAGGGCAGTGGCAGCGCGGCCGCCGGCAGTTGCTTTGGGGCGCCGGCTATGACCGCACCCAGATCAACGACCAATTATACGAATGGGAAATGCAGGACTCGGCCGGCTACAGCCTGCCCTTTCAGCCGGGCCAACTGAACATGAAGCGCTTTGTGCGATCGGCCGCCGACATTGGCATTAATAAATTCAACGGCTACCTGCAACATGGTTGGTTGTTTGGCGATTCCGTCAATGCGTTTACCCTCCAAACCGGGCTGAGGGTAGCGTACAACGATCTGAATGGCGAGATCCTGATTTCACCACGCATCAATGCTTCGTGGAAACCCGGCTGGCGCCGCGATGTGATGTTCCGGGCAGCGGCAGGCGCTTACCACCAGCCACCTTTTTACCGCGAACTGCGGCGCATGGACGGCTCGGTAAACAAGGACCTGAAAGCGCAAAAAAGTTGGCAGGGCGTGCTGGGCATGGATTACCAGTTTATTGGTTTTGGCCGCCCCATGCGCCTGACGGCCGAAGGTTATTATAAATACCTCACCGACGTAGTGCCTTACGACATCGACAATGTGCGGGTTCGCTATTTTGGCGAAAACACGGCCAAAGCCTACGCGGCCGGCCTCGACCTGCGCCTGCACGGCGAGCTGGTTAAAGATGCTGAAAGCTGGATTTCTGTTAGCCTGATGCGGACCCGCGAAAACCTGGAAGGCGATGTATTCAAAAGGTACACGCTGGATTCGCTCAACCAGCCCATCGACAGCACCATTGGCGAAGCGGGCTGGCTGCGCCGCCCCACCGACCGGCTCATCACGTTCGGCATGTTCTTCCAGGATTATCTGGCCAACAACAAAAATTTTAAAGTATACCTGAGCACGTTGTATGGCACCAACCTGCCCTACAACATCCCGGGCAGCGTGGCCAACCGCAATGCGCTGACCATTCCGCCCTACATCCGCGTGGATATTGGTTTTAGCGCCCTGTTGCTCAACACCGATAAATCGGCACGGCGCAGCCACCACCCGTTCCGCAACCTCGACAACATCTGGCTGGCGCTGGAAGTGTTTAACCTCATCGACCGATCCAACACCATCTCTTACCAATTGATCAAGGATTTTGCAAACAACACTTTTGCCATGCCCAACCGGCTCACACCGAGGCTGCTGAACTTAAAGTTGACTACAAGGTGGTAGTCAAAAGAAAAGGACATTTATGTAACGGGCTGCATCATTCGCCCCAGCACTTGTTGTGTCACTCACTTGTGCGTTCCGTAACGCCATTCAGCTTTTCCGGCCTGAGTCAAGAAAGCATCAGGAAAGGCTAATACAGGAACAGCCCCCGGCTGTACCGAAGGCTGTTCTATATAAAATGATATCATTTTAATTCAAGTCACTTCCCCCTTTCGGCTGCACCCAAAACTCATCGCGCCAGCCGCCGCAGGCGGGCATTTCGTCGGCCAGCGCTGCTTCAATCGCCGCCATCTGTTCGGCAGTTGCAATCTGCTCGATCAGTGGAAACAATTGCCGCTCTTCAAAGCGGATGTGATAGTTTACGATTTGCGCCAACCGCTCCATTGCCGGCAACGACGGCTTGCGCATGATCTCGGCAAATTTATCGGCAATGGCTTCGTGCTCTTCCAGCATTTTTTCCATCATCGGGTGCAAAGGTCCCAGTATCGGCAGCAGGTCGGCTTCTTCCTTTTGAAAATGCGCCGCAAAATGACTGGCCCAGCTCCAGGTACAAAAACGGGCAATGCGTTCCTTGGCTATTCCCAGCTTAATGCCCTGGCGGATCTTCCATACAAATAACAACCCGTCGTGGTGCTCGCGGCTCAGCGGCGCCAGTTCTTTACTTCGTTTGATTGGTGTAACTGCTGTTGGCATGGTGCAAAGGTAGGCAGGCAAGCCGCTTCTGCGGCCTGAGCCTTGTCGGTTTGAGGCAAGATATAAGTCAGTTTTCACATTCCGTAACCCAAAAAAATGGCCGCAGCAATTGCTGCGGCCATGGTGCTATCATGCGCCTATTTATCTAATCAAGGTGACCGTTCCCTTGCGATACACCGGCCCGCAATTGGTGGTGGCTCTTAGCTGGTACACAAACACCTCGCTTCGCATTTTCTGTCCTTTAAAGGTGCCATCCCAACACTGGGTTGGGTCGTTGGTTTGGTACACCAGATTGCCCCATCTGCTGTAAATGGAAAGCTGCAGGTCTTTCACGGCTCCCCAGGTTGCCACGCCAAAGCAATCGTTCATGCCATCGCCATTGGGTGTAAATGCATTTGGTAAATTGTACTCGCCGGGGCCGGGTGCCACCACCACCTGCACCGAACTTTCCGCCGAACAACCTTTGTCGGTGGTAACCCGCACGGTGTATAGCGTGGTGGATGAAGGTGCCGCAACAGGGTTGGCCAGTCGCGGGTTGTTCAGGCCGGTGGCAGGCGTCCACAGGTAAGTGGCGCCACCAGTTGCAGCCAGTTTGGATACCCCAATGATACAGTTCACATCGTTTGATTTAGCCACCGTTACAGTGGGCAGCGGGTTCACCACAACCTTAGTGGTTACCGTATCAGTAAGGCCACAAACGGTGTTGGTGATCACCACTCTGTAGCTGGTGGTTACGTTGGGCTGCACTGTTTGGGTTGGGCTGGCAAGGTTGACCAATCCGGGTGCCGGCAGCCATTGGTAAGTATCGCCGCCGAAGGCCGTCATCGTAGTGCTTGCGCCAATACAAATCTGCGGGTTGGCTGGGTTCACACCAAACGGCGCCCGGGGTGTCACCGTCATATTCATGGTGGTGATCAGGCTGTCGCAACCCATAAAGTTGCGCAGCGTATCCTGGTAAATGCCTGTGTTGCGCAGCACCCGCCCCGATGGCAGCGTGTACGTTTTACCGGCACACATGCTGTGGCTCAATTGCTCCCGCTTCACATCATACACCACAAGGTTCAGTCGGGTAATGAGGCTGTCGCAACCGATGGTGGTGCGTGCCGTATCAATATAATTACCGGTAGCCGATACCCTGCGGCCCGAAGGCAGCAGGTAACTGGCGCCAGCGCAAATCTGTCCCGAAACATCCTGACGTTTAACCGTTTGTACCGTGAGCCTGGTGGTAATGATGCTGTCACAGCCGGCGCCATGCGCAATGGTATCGACAAAGGTTCCGGCAATGGACACAGTTCGTCCGGACGGCAGGCGATAGCTCGAACCTTCGCAAATGGAAACAGCCCGTGTAACTGCTGGCAGCGGCACAACCGACAGCCGCGTAATTACAACGGAGTCACAACCGGTTGTTGCCCGCAAAGTATCGCGGTAAGTGCCGGCAGTGGCTACTTTTTTGCCGGATGGCAAAGTATATACCGCGTTGGCGCAAACGCCTGCATTGATTGTTGTACTGATTTCGTTTCGTACAGTTAGCCGGGTGGTAACCGTACTATCACAGCCGGTGTTAGCGCTGGTAAATACATCGGTGTACACACCTGCCTTGTCCACCACTTTGCCCGACGGCAATGTATAGGATGTACCAAAGCAAATGGTGGCCAAGTGCTCCGACTCGATCTTATCACGAACGGTAAGCGTGGTGGTAATGATGCTATCGCAACCGGCTGCGTTGCGCAGCGTATCGTTGTATACGCCAGTTGCCGCTGCTGTTTTTCCCGATGGCAACGCGTAGGTTTTACCAAAACAAATGGTAACGGCGTTGGCACTGCGGGTAACCTTATTCACTGCAAGCGTTACCGTTGTGATCACGCTATCGCAACCCGATGTATACCGCAATGTATCGGTGTACACACCTGCCGCATCCAATTTTTTACCCGAAGGCATCGAATACTGACCGCCTTCGCAAATGGCCGCATTGATGGACGGCCGCAGCAACTGCCGTTCTATAATTGTCGTTGTTGTAATCGAATCGCAACCTACTGCCGAACGCAACGTATCGGTATACACGCCTGGTGTAACTATTTTGCCGGAAGGCAGCGTAAACTGCGCTCCGTTACAAACATGATGGGTAAACGAAGTGCGTACCGGCTGCACCACAGTCAATATCGTGGTCACCACGCTATCGCAACCGCCGGCGGTTTTTAAACTATCGGTGTACGTACCAGCATCCGTTACCATTTTGCCGGCAGGCAGCGTAAAGTTTTGGCCTGCACAAATGGTCGCATTTTGCGTGCTGCGCAACACATCGGCAATGGTGAGCACGGTAGTAATGATGCTGTCGCAGCCGGCACGGGTGGTAAATTCCTCGCGGTAAGTGCCGGCCTTGTCCACTACTTTGCCAGAAGGCAAAGTATAAGTATTGCCCGAACAAATAGCTGCATTGATGCGCAGGTCGTACACAGCATTTACTGCCAGGTTGAGCTTGGTAATAATGCTGTCGCAACCCGAAACATTGCGCACCGTATCGTTGTAATTGCCGGTGGCAGCCACTACCACGCCGGAGGGCAGCGCATAAGTTTGGCCGGCACAAATAGAAGCAACCAAGGTATTGATTTTAGCCGCGGGACTTGGTGCAACCACTACCGAATCAAGGCCGGTGCAACCATTGGCGTCGGTTACCTGTAACCGCAATTTGCCGGTTTGCGCCGTGCTGACGGTGCGGGTAGTTTCGCCGTTGCTCCATGCATAGGACGCAAAACCTGCTCCTCCATCCAGTTGAATGGCGCTGCCTTCGCACAGCGGCCGGTTGCCAATAATTCTTGGCTGTGGTTTGGCTCTTTGCGTGATTGTTTTGGCAGGCGATTCGGCCCAGCAACCGGCATCATTTCGAACGCTTACTTTGTACGAGCCGCCAGCTTTTACCCAAATCTTTTGCGTGGTTTCGCCGGAGTTCCACAAGTAGCCGGCAAAGCCGTTACCCGCATCCAGCTGCACGCTATCGCCGGCGCAGAGGTTGGTGTTTCCGGTGATGGTTGTTTGTGGTGGTGTGGTTTCGCCCACCACAATCGAATCGCGCAGCGTGCAATTGCTTACCGTGATATCCACCCAATAAGTGCCGCCCTGCGTGATCTTCCGGGTGGCGCCTGTTGCCCCATTATCCCAACGATACCCCGATGCACCGCCCAGCGTTGCATTGAGGGTATGCCCGGCCGCGGTAAAGCACAGTGTAGTATCCGATCCAAGTGGCCGTGCATCTTCGGCAGTGGCCACCACAAAGCTGTCGCGGATGGAACAACCGTAAGCTTTTAAGTCTACCCAATAGGTACCGGGTTGGCGCACACTGATGGAGCTGCCCGTTTCGCCGGTGCTCCATTTGTACTGTTGTTCGCCCTGGCCGTGATAGCCCGAAAGGCTCACTGTTTCGCCGCAAAGCAACAGGTTTTGCAAGGGTTTTTTCTGCAGCCCGCTGATGTACACGTTCACCGTATCGGTAGCCACGCAGCCTTTGTACGTTACTTTGCCAATGATCTGGCGATAGCCGGCGCCCTGTACTTTAAAGAGCGAATCGGTGCCGCCATAATTCCACCAATAAGTTGCGTCCTTATGCGATGTTGCCCGAAGTGTTACCTCGGAACCAGGCGTACACAAATTCAGATCTTCACCCAGGTTCAGGTACGGACGGCCCGGCACCGTAACGGTTGCTTCGGTGGTGTCTTTTTCACCGCAGGTGGTGTTTTCTACAATCAGCCGCACTTTGTAATTTTTATCGGTAGGCAATGCAGGGAAGAAATGCGCCGGAGAAACTTCTTCGGAGGTTTTGTTGTTGTAGCCAAAATCCCAACTGTACTTGATGGACGAGCCATAAGTGGAGAAATTCACAAACCGCACGGCAGTATCTTTTAAGCAATCAAACTCGGTTTGGAAATTTGCATTAACCAAACAGGGCGGCGGCGGCGAACATTTAGCCAAGTGTTTAATGGCGTTCAGTTTCAGCGTAATGTCGCCAGTAACAACAGCACCGTTTTTCAACACCGGCGTTAATACCTGTATAAAATAGCTGCGGCCCGGTGCCAAACATTCGTATGTGTTTTGGGTAAGAGCATCCTGCACACAACTTTGCTCCTGCATGGCGCCACAATCGCCGGTCATCATGCGGTACTTGATATCAGATGAAGCAGCGTTGGTGTTTTCTACAATAAATGCGGTTACATCCAGCGTGTCTTTGCCGGTGATATCGATGCGGAACCAGGAAGATTTATACTTGGAAGTTTCCACACCTGCGGGGCAGGTAAGCTTAGGACCAAACTCGCCATAATCGGTGCCGATGGTGTGGCAGTCCACGATCACTTTTGCATCGCTTTGACCAGCGCCTGTAACCTTTGCCACGAGCGGCGCACTGCAAAAATCACCAGCCTGTTCAATGATCTCGATCTCGGGATACACTTCCTCGTTCAGCCGGTCGCAGCCGGTGAGGAATAGATAGTATGTGCCCTTGGTGACGCAGGTTTGTGCCCAAGAAGATCCATCCTGGTAAATAGTGGATGTGTACGTTTCCCGCTCCAGTCCTTTGTCGGTCGAATCGCCTTTAATGGCTTCGCGGTATAGGTTTACATCGTTGTAGTAATACCCGTTGTAAGGCTTGTTGGTGCGGATGCGGTAACGAATATTGCCTGTTACATTTACCGTGAATTTATACCACAGGGTCCTGGTTGCGCAAGATTGGTAGCCATGACTTTTGGGATCGGTTTCATCGGCCGTGGCGCAGGAATAATTATCCTTCGGCCCTTTTACAATTTTGCCCGGCGCAATCAGGCCCATGTCGCCGGCGGTGGAATAGTGATCGAATTTTGCCGCAACAGAATTGATGGAATCCAACAGCAACTCCACCTCAACCTGGCTGTTTGGATACATTTCAAATTGGTGCCCATACCACCAAGGGTTGCGGTTTTCAACAACAATGTAATACCGTTCGGGAGTAGTGTTACATGGGTCGCGGTAAAACTTAATTTCTTCGGTACCATAGCAATAATAAGTTGAGTTATTGCGCTCCAAGAAAGTAAGGCCTTTGGCAAGTGTTGAATCTACTTGTCCATTAGCCACTACCTGATCAAATGGCAGCGAACCGTCAACATCACTTTTGTACACTGCATAACCATACTGATGCGCCTTGCCTGCGGTTTTATTTTTTACTTTAATATGCACCCAGCCACCTTTATCCACCACGAAGGTGTACCACAGGTTGCGGCGCGGTATATAAGGCGAGCCCGGGTTAGTTGTCTGGGTGTACAAGCCGGATACATTGCCTGCAGTGTAAATAGCTGGTGCGTAAGATGTATAACAGGCCATATCCACCGGGTCCCGTTCCTGGGCGCCGGTAGTGCAGTAAAAGAAATCGTTGCTGGGTGCCCGGCCGCTGTTCAATGGATTGACGTCGCCTTTTTTGCCTTTGTGCCAGGCGCTATCGGCAGTAAGCACACCAAAATCGTAAGCCTTCGCTGCATGATCGAACCGGGAGTAACCAACCTGGTCAATGTAGATACGCGGTGTTACAGAAGTACAGATATGATTATCTCCAGCAAAAATGACAAGGGTATAAGTGCCCGGCTGCAGTTTACACAATTCAATGAGTCCATCAGAAGACAAACATGTTTGAATGGGAGTCGCCGTTTTCATAGCAACGGAATCTTTGCGTACATCGAGGTCGTAAACGGCGCCGAAATAGTTGTTGGTGCGGATGGCTACGTAAGCTTCCTGCGTTGTTTGAAAAACATAATACGCAATCCTGTTCACCGAGTTGTTGCAGGCAGCAGCATAGAAATGTGCAGTATCTACCGAACAATCAAAGTACTCGGTGGGCAAGGTGTAAGTGGTGTCGGTGCGGGGATAAGCAGCGGTGCTGCCCACGCGGTTACCCCATTTGATCTGGAAGGGCTTTTTGGTGGCGGCATCAACGGCTGCTTTGTGCGGCCTGTTGTAATCGGGGTCTTCGCAGGGCTGTGTAATAACGATGGTTACTTTATCCGATTGAAAAATATCGCCGCCATAACCATTGTGGGTTGCGTCGCGCAGCGGCTCGCTGTAGCTTGGGCCTGCGCCGTAGGTAACAATGGTGTACCAGCCAGCAGGCAGCGAACTACAGCGACCACCATTTCCGGTTGCCTGGTTATTAAAACCGTTCCACTGGTTGCCGGCCAATTTCAAACCAGCTACGCCATCGGTAGCTTTACCCGAAAACAGGCGCATCTGCCCACCTTGGGTCCAGCCGCATTCAGCATAATACGAGTTGTAAATTTGTACCGATGTTGCTTTTTCTAAATAAAACTGACGGTAAATGGCCTTCGTCGTAGGGAAGTTTCCAATCTTCAGCGGCGCCAGTCCATCAATGGTAATGGCGTTGTCGTAACAATCAAAACGGTCTTCCAGCGACACCAGCGTATTGCCATATTTTTTGGAAGAATCTAGCAGCGACCCCATGTTTTGCGCCTTTGCCGGTGCATTGAAGCGGGTAGTAAACTTCCGGAGCTGGATGTTGGGCTGGTCGGACTGGCCCACATCGCCGGCGCCACCAAATGTGGCAAGCGTATAGGTACCGGGCACCACGCAGGCCCGCATTCCATAACAACTTTGGTGCGATACGCATTCGGTATGCTTATCGAGCCCTTTCAATATTTTGGGGTAAGTAAATGCATTTTGCGTTGTGGCCAATTGGTCGGCGGCACCTTTGAACATTTTGTAGCGCAGGTACCAGTTTTGGTTGTTCACATTTACAATACCCGAATCCTGCACCACAAACTCGCGGTACATAGCTTTGGTAACGGTGGTGCTGTAATAGGTAGGGCAATTGGTGCTGTCGGGGAGTACGGTAGGCTCACAGCCAAAAGTATCGGCTACAGCTTTGTATTCCACACCGGTCGTCAGTGCTTTCATCACACCGGCAACTTTGTTAATGGCATCAAAAGCATCTTTATTCCGTAAGCTGAATTTGTTTACCGGCTGCAACGCAGTTACATCCAGCCTCAAATCTACACGGGTACCAAGGTGCGTTTGCACACAAAGCGGATTGGTATTGCTACCGAGCGACCCGTAATAAAAATAGTTTTTCGAACGGCCTGTATCGTTGCCCAACACCTGTAGTGTGTATGTGCCTGCAGGCAAACAATCCAAAGTGCTGTTGTATGCAAACTCTTTTACCAGGTCGTCTTTGGTCAGGTTGTTACAATCGGCAGTTAGGTCTTTGTTAAACAGCCGCAGCCACAGGCTCCCGTTGTCACACCACGGGCTGGCCCCGGTAAACACTACTTTGGAAGTGGTAGTGAGCGTAAACGTGAAAAATGTACTCAGGTTATACTTCCGGCCGTTGGTTTCTACGCCGGCTGCCGGCTGTGCATAAGCGCATGGATGCTGTGCGTGGCGGCTGTTGCAAGCCAGGTAATCGGTAGCGGTAGTGGTTTCACCATTCCCGTCCACTTTTAAATTTCCAAGCTTGTTACCGGCGGCCACTTTTGCCGCTACAGCCTCGGGGCCTTTGGTTGGCGCAACACCGCCAAAGGCAATTGCCAAACGAATTTTTGCATTGAAATCTTCTTTATAAAACAACTGCACGGTGTAGGTGGTATTGGGTTCCAGCTCACCGCATTTATAAGTCCGGTAATCGGCATAGTAATGTTCGGTCACCAGGCTGTCGCAGCCACCCACCGCAGTCAGCGCCGATGGTGCCGTTGTTTTTGCATTGCCCTTATACAATCTATAGCCAAATACATTCTTCGGTGTGCCGTATTCGTGGCGAGCCAGCATCACCGACAGGTAATCAAAATAAGCAGGTGTAGTAAACGTGTGCCAGGTGCTGCGGGTAAAATCCATCTTTTTAGTACCCACCTGGCAAAACTCGGCCGCATCATCCACCGATTGGCATTCCACTTCATAATCCACATGGGTTACATAGTTGGTGAGCTTACCAAACTCGTATGCACCGGCTGGTTTGTCGTAAGGTGCCGGCGAACCTTCACCCAATTCCAGTTGCACCGACAGCACTCCGTTGGCGCTGTTTTTTGCCGACACCTGTACCAGGTATTCGCCGGGCTCCACGCAGGGATGAAAGGTTTCGCCAAACAGCGCAATGGGCGTTAGCTTGTCGCTAATCTCGGTATTGGTGGGCACACATCTGTTGGTTTTATATACGGTAAAACCTACATCGCCGGCGGCAATGGCAATGCCCGGTTGTTTCAACGTAACGCGAACGCTGCGGGTGGTGGGGGTCGAAAATTTGAACCAAATGGTTTTATCGGTTTGGCTGGCCACCAGGATGGCTGGCGCAAAGGTTTCGCCGGTTTGTTTGGTGGCTTTGGAAATATCTACGTCTGTGGAAAGAAACTTGCCTAGTTTATAACCGCCTTCGGGAATGGTTATAGTTTGTGCCGAAGCACAGGCGTCATTGGCGGGTTGTGCCGATGCCACCAGTCCGGTGCACAATAAAAAAAACAGGAGGTAGCAGCATAAAGCAGTTGCTCTGGAGCAAAGGGTCGTCATAAACTAATCAGTTGGTTTGGCAACACTGGTGCATGCCCGTCCCTTGCCTCAATCGGACAGTACACAGCCAATGCATCATCAATCGGCACAAAAAAGAAACATCAAAATCGCTGGATCACTGGGTAGTACAAGGGTCGGCTTATGCAGCAGGTTATCGGAAACAGTTGTTCGTCTTAAAGCAGAACAAAAAAAAGGAAATTCAATGTCGTTTGCAACGTGGTTTAACCCAACCGGCGAAAAAATTAGGATAAAAGGCAATAAGTAATTGAGAATGAATTATAGATTTTTTCCACCACACATAGCTGTCGCAATAATATGGCTCAATAACAGCATTTTTACCAGTAATGAGGACCGATGCCAGGAAAATAAAAGACGGATAAAGAGTAGAAGAATGCCTATCCTGTCGTTACCATTTCTGCCGGCGCATGATAACGTTTTAGTTGAATCAGGTTTTGCGGCAGCGCAGTTTTGTTCCATTTTTCATGTAGCACCAGTGCAGCACCCAGGGCAGTTGCCTGCGGCATTGCTGCAGCAAATACTTCCCACCCGGTAAATACAGCTGCAAGTGCATGCATGTACACTTCGTTTTTACTAAATCCGCCATCTACAAAAAGGCGGCGCTCCTGCCCACCCACCGACACAAGCATGGTTGCGGCATATTGTTGCTGCGCCATATCCCAAATCAACTGGTGATAAGCATGGGATGGATTTGCAAATGCATCGAGCACCCGGTGGCCAAATCCTGAATCCTTCAACCCCTGCCCTTTTTGTTGCAGGTCTTTTTTTCGAGGTAATATGTTGGCAAAATGATGCGCATCATATTGTACCGATTCGTAAAAATTTGGAGCTACGCCAAAATGTGCTGCAATCCGGGCTGTTTCTTGTTCGTGTTCGTTGCCGGCAAACAGCCGCGATGCTTTTACCTGCTGTTCTTTGTACGATAAATAACAAAGACAGTCTTGCCGAAGTTCACTATAAGTAAGCGGCTGTTGGTTAAATGGGTTGAGCGTGATGCACCAGGTGCCGGTAGACAACAACAAAAACGGTTCTTTAAAATTGAGCAGGTACGGGATCAGCGCGGCCGAACTATCGTGCAATCCAATGCCAACCTTTATTGTAGTCCGATATCCGAAAAGCGGAAATGTTGTATCGGCGGGTTGTATCAGCGGCAGTTTGTTGGTCCAAGCTTCCGCCTTTACCCAAGGGTGGTATTTGTCGGCCTTAAAGTCCCAAAGACCGGTATGGCAACCAATGGATGTAATATCGGTGCAGGCTTCGCCAGTGAACACAAAAGAAGCAAACTGCGGCAAGTGCAATGCGTAAAGCGTATGTGCAAAAAGCCGTTCCTGCTCCTGCTTGATGCGGTACAGTTGCAAACCCGAATTAAGGCTGCCCAACGCCGGCGATGCAGTGGCAACAGCAAACGCTTCGATGCCACCATAGGTGTTGTAAAATTGTTCCAGCAGTTGCGGCGGGTAAGGTTTTAAATAATTATACAGCGGCGCATTTGGTTCGCCGTGTTCATTGAGGTAAACAAATGATGCACCATAGGCCGCAAAGTTGATGGCGCGAATATCGAAGTCGCGGTGTTGCAGCACCTCCTTGCCAGCATCACGCAGCCATTGCTCCAGCAATTGCAGGTCTTCGCAAGGCATGCCGTCCTCATCCACCGTTTCTGCAAGCCGGTCGGAGCGTTCCCAAGCCAGCTGGTACTGTTCATCAAACAGCAACAGCTTTTTATTGGTTTTGCCAATATCAAATACCGCAATGACAGGGATGGCAGGCATAGGTGATTAAATAAAATGGAAAAGATTAATGACAACTCAAATCTGGATGCAACGATTTTTTTACAAGCCTGTTGCCACTGTTTTGCTGCCTCGGTTGGCTACCAGCTGCTGCCTGATCTTTTCTTTGCGAAACAATTGCAAGGGCTGCAATGCGCCGCCGGCCCGCATTCGGGCCTCGGCCACCAGCGGCCGCACATCGGTACGGAAAGCATGCTGCAAAATTTCCTGTGCCGCAGCTACATCATTGTCAAGTTGAGCCGCTGCCAATGCCGACCGATCCACCAGCAATGCCTGCGCATATGCGATCATAATCGCTTCGACAGATTGCAACAGGTCTTCCAGCGGGTCTTTCACGTTGTGCGATGCATCGATCATCCAGCCAAGTTCGGTGGCATGGTTCATGCGGCGAGCATCCATCCCTTCCACCAGTTCATTAAAAATAAGAAACAGCTGGTAGGGGCGCATTGAACCAACCGTCAGGTCATCGTCGCCGTATTTCGAATCATTGAAATGAAAACCACCAAGCTTACCCTCCATCAGCAACAGCGAAACAATTTGTTCGATGTTGGCATTGGGCAGGTGGTGGCCCAGGTCGACTAACGTGTATGCCTGGGGGCCGAGCTTTTGCGCATACAGGAGCGACTGCCCCCAATCACCCACAGTAGTGCTGTAAAAATTGGGCTCATAAGCTTTGTACTCCACAAACATTTTCCAATTGGGCGGCAGCACGGCATACACTTGCTGTAAACTTTCCAGCGTATTTTGAAACGCCTTTCTGAAATTCAATTGACCTGGAAAGCAAGAACCATCCGATAGCCAAACCGTAAGCGATTCAGACCCCAATTCCACGCCGTGACGAATCACCTCGATGTTATGATCCACGGCTTGTTTTCTTACCGTTTGGTCCACGTGCTGCATGGAACCAAACTTATACGAAAGCAGTTGCCCCTGCTGGTCCTGGAATGTGTTGGAATTGACTGCATCAAACTTAAGCCCGAACTGTGCGGCCAGTGCCTTTATGTTGTTATAGTTCTGCGGAATATCCCACGGAATATGCAATGAGATAGCGCCACTGCTCCGGTTGAGTTGGTGCAGCAGTCCTACGTCTTCAATTTTTTCTTCCAAACTACGCGGTTCGCCGCCACCGCCAAACCGGCCAAAGCGGGTCCCACCAGTGCCCAGTGCCCAGGAAGGTATCGCCACCTGGAAATCCATTAATTTTTGCAACAGTTCTTCCATCTGCGCCACACCGGCTGCAATAAATTCAAATCCCCTTTTATGTTGCGGTAACTGCTCGTTATTATGTGCTTCAATGAGGTATTTTTCTAAAGACATGCAATCGATTTTTTGAGTTAGAATTATGGGTTTAAGGTTTAAAGTTGAATGGCTATAGCTTAGGATTGTGTAAAGCGTTGAATTTGTTCAACACGTTCAATGAATAAAAGATACTTGGAACTACTTAAACCAATTGAACAAATTAAACCGGTTGAACATCTCAAACAACTTTAAACATTAAACCTTAGACCTTAAACTTTAAACCTTTACCTGTAAAATGCCATCGCTACGCCGCCATCAACATTCAGCACATTGCCGGTTGATTTTTGCAAAAGCCCATTTACAAAAACGTAACATGCGTTCGCTACATCTTCCGGTAAAATCACTTCATTCAGCAGCGTACGTTTGGCATAATAAGCGGGCAGTTCTTCCACGCTGATGCCATAAGCTTTTGCGCGGCCCTCGGCCCAGCCGCCTGCCCAAATATTGGAATCCGCAATCACCGCATCAGGATTAACAACATTGACGCGGATATGGTCGCCGCCCAGTTCGGCGGCCAGTAACCGTGAAAGATGCGCTTGTGCAGCTTTTGCGGATCCGTAGCCCGCATTGTTTGGGCCGGCCACCACGGCGTTTTTTGAAACAACATTGATGATATCGCCGCCCATGCCTTGTTTGCGCATCACGGCCACACCGGCTTTCGAAACAAGGAATTGTCCTTTTACCAATATATCATACAGCCGGTCCCAGTCTTCAGTACTGTGATCGGTGATGGACTTGGAAATTGAAATACCGGCATTGTTGACAATGATGTCCACGCCACCAAAGGCCAGTGCCGTTGCATCAATGGCCGCTTCAATCGTACTGTTATCTGTTACATTCAAAACAGTTGATGCCGCTACATCCTTTCCGTATAATTTCTGAAACTCCGACACTGCGGCAGCTAATCGTTCTTCATTGATGTCGTTGAGCACCACGCAGGCGCCTTCAGCAGCAAATTTTTTGGCGATAGCTTTGCCAATACCGCCGGCGCTGCCGGTAACAAGCGCAATGCGGCCCGATAGCGTTTTGGGCTTGGGCATGCGCTGCAGCTTTGCTTCTTCCAGCAACCAGTATTCAATGTTAAATGCTTCCTGCCGCGGTAAAGAAGTATATTCCGAAATGGCTTCGGCTCCGCGCATTACATTGATGGCGTTGATATAAAACTCCGCGGCCACACGAGCCGTTTGCTTGTCTTTGGCAAATGTAAACATGCCCACACCGGGATAGAGGATCACCACTGGGTTGGCATCACGCATAGGCGGACTGTCCGCGTGTTTGCACCCTTCGTAATACTTACGATACATGGCGCGGTATGCTTCAAATTGCGGCGCTAATTTTTGTTTGATGGCTGTTACATCTTCCAACGAGTCATCCGGTGACAACTCCAGCACCAACGGGCTAATTTTTGTCCGCAAAAAATGGTCGGGACAGGATGTGCCCATTGGCGCCAGCCGCTGCATGTCGTTGCTGTTGATAAATTGCAGCACCCGGTCGTCGTCGGTAAAATGCCCGATCATTTTTACTTCGGCCGAACAACACCCACGCAGCACCGGGGCCAGTGCCGCAGCTTTTTTCAACCGGTCTTCTTTTGGAAGCGCTTCTATTTTGGCGCCGCTAAAAACAGCACTTTTTTTACCAACATTATCTTCGATGTATTGGGCACACCGCTCTACCACCTCCAACGTGTTGATATAACTTTCGTAGGCCGTATTGCCCCAGGTAAACAACCCATGCGATCCGAGCATGATGCCGCGAATACCGGGATTTGCATCGAGGCATGCTTTTAATTTTAATCCCAAATCGAAACCAGGGCGCTGCCAGTCTACCCAGCCAATAGTGCCGCCAAATAGTTCTTCAGTAATGCGCTTTCCATCTTTTGCAGCAGCTATTGCTATCGCCGCATCAGGGTGCAGGTGATCAATGTGCTTGAATGGTAAAAAGCCATGCAGCGGTGTGTCAATGGAAGGCGCCTTCGATTGCAGGTCGTAAATGCAATGATTGAACAGTTCCACCATTTCGTCTTCGTGTTCAACGCCGCGGTAAACATTTTGCAGGCTGCGCAACCGGTCAACATATAGCGCTGCAAGACCACTACGTTGCAAGGTACCAATGTCGCCGCCCGAACCTTTAACCCACATCACTTCTACTTCCTGCCCGGTGAGCGGGTCTTTTGCCATAGCCTTGCAACTGGTGTTGCCGCCGCCATAATTGGTGAGGCGCAAATCGGCGCCGAGTAAGTTGGAACGATAGATCAATAAACCTACTTCATCGCCCTCCAGCGCTGCCGCTTTTTGATCATCCCACAGGTAACTGACATGCTTGAAATTTTGGGTCGCTGCTGACATTATTAGTCTTTATAAATGTTGTAAAATTTTTAGTGCACGCTGGATTTAACAATGTTGCCATATCCCACGATCAGCACCGAAAGAATGATGGTAGCAATGCCTGCAATGATGGTGGCTTTTGTTTTTTTATTTACGCCATTCCACTCTTTCAAAGCAAGTCCCCATCCGTTGGCCACTAGTATAATAAACGCCATGTGCAGGATCCATGATGAGGGACCATTGCCCAATTTACTTTCGCCCATGCCGTAGAAAAAGAACTGCAAAAACCAGGTGGTTCCGGCAAGGGCCGCAAAAATATAATTGCGCAGCAGCGGGGTTGTTGCATTGCCGTAATCGCCAAAGGTTTTGTTTTTTGCGTTGAGGTACATGCAATACAAAAAGTTGGTGGTGAGGCCACCCCAAAGTACCACCACGTAGGTAACATTATTTTGAAACAGAAACTCACCCTGACCGGGATGGGTGCTTTTCCATGCAGCATTTGCCAGGTCGGCCATGGGCTTGCCGGCTTCCAATCCAAAATTAAAACAGGCACTCAATACACCGGAAATAATGGCTACGGCAATGCCCAGTCCAAACTTGTATTCTGTTTGATGCACCGCCGCGCCATGCACATCGGCTGGTGCTGCAGGCGTTACTGCCACTTCTTCAAAAACCGGTGTTGTAAAACCAACATCAGCAGCTATAGCATCGGCCACTACCGGTTTCATTTTAATTTTGCGTTGCACGGGCACATCGCTATCGTTGCCATTCCTGTTTTCTAATTGCAATTGCCGCTCCTTCATGGTGCCAGCACGGCCGCACAGGTAAATGCCCACAATACAAACGAGCAAACCCGCCAGTACAATCTGGCCCCAGGTGCTGCCCATAATGGCGCCGATCGAATCTTTACCTTCTTGTGGGTTGAACTGGTAATAAATCGATGGAAGCAGCGAGCCCAACACCATCGTTAAACCAAGGATGATGCTGGAGCCCAACGACACGCCGAGGTATCGAACACCTAGACCATAAGTAAGCCCGCCGATGCCCCACAGCAGTCCAAACATAAACGTGTACCACAAGGTGGAGCCGGTTGCACCGGCAATGATATCGCCAAAGCCGGGGATGGTGAGCCACGCAGCCAGCGGCGGTACAATAAGCCAGGAAAAAAGGCCCCCGATGATCCAATAGCTTTCCCAAGCCCAGCCCCGAACTTTTTTATACGGTATATAAAAACTGCCCGAAGCAAAACCGCCGATAAAATGAAATATGACGCCTAATAATGCCTGCATGGTGTGGATGATGGGGGGTTACAGCTGTTATTAAAAACAAAAACGTGTTTGAAAAAAGCTAGCGCTTAGCCGAAGTTGTAGCGGCTCCTGATCCCGTTGTAGTAAACTGGTACGAGCCCGAACCAATTTTCACTTGCACATAACCGTTATGATAGCCTATAACTTTGATGGCCCCATTTTGCGACAGCGCCATGTCACCCTCCCGCACCGCATTTACCGAAGGTGCAGGAATAAAAACCGAAGCCTGCGTATTGGCGGGGATCACTACTTCCATATTGAAACTGGCCCCTTCCCTTTTCCAACCCGAAGTAACGGGCCCATAATACGTTTGCAACGTGACAGCTACATGATTGAAGTTGCCGCCCGGCAGCGGCTTCACCCTGATGTGTTTATAGCCCGGGCCATCTTCTTCGGTATCGAGGCCGGCAACGGTGCGGTACATCCATTCGCCGATGGCGCCATAGGCGTAGTGGTTAAATGAATTCATACCCGGCGTTTGAAAACTGCTGTCGGGTTTTTGCCCGTCCCAACGTTCCCAAATGGTAGTGGCGCCCATTTTTACCGGGAACAGCCATGATGGGTATTGTTCGCGCAGCAGCAATGCAAAGGCAACATCGGCCTGCCCGTTTTTCGATAATACTTCGCAGAGATACGGCGTGCCTAAAAACCCCGTGGTAAGATGCGTGCCATAGCTTTTTACATTTTCCGCCAGTCTTTCGGCTGCGCCTTTCCGTAAGGCCTCCGGCAACATATCAAATTGCAGGGCCAGCACATAAGCCGTTTGCGTTCCTGATACAAGCCGGCCGCTCGGCGTCATGTATTCTTTGCGAAATGCGTCCTTTATTTTTTGCAGCAATGCGGAATACTGGAGCACATCGGCTTTTTTGCCCAATACTTTTGCTGCATTAACCAGCAGCTGCGTAGAGTGTGCATAAAAACATTGCGCAACAAGGTATTTATCGGTAACTGCGGCACGGCCATCATTGTCGTCATCGGGGCGGTAAAACAACCAGTCTCCAAAATGAAAACCAGTATTCCAAAGATCGTTTTTGCTTTTGCGCCGCATGTGTTCCACCCAGGCTTTCATGCTGCCGTATTGCTGTTGCAAAATGCCGGTATCGCCATAAGCCAGGTACATGTTCCAGGGAATGATCGTGGCCGCATCGGCCCAACCGGCGGAAGCTACAGAACCGGCGCCCAAAACATTGGGTACTACAAATGGAACAGCACCATCAATCTGGTCGGCCGAAACATCTTGCATCCACTTGGTGAAGAAACTATGTACGTTCATATTGAACATGGCTGTGCGACTAAACACTTGCGCATCGCCGGTCCAGCCCAGGCGTTCGTCGCGTTGCGGGCAGTCGGTGGGCACATCTAAAAAATTACCACGCTGTCCCCATTCGATGTTGTGTTGGAGTTGGTTGATCAATTCATTCGAAGAGGTGAATTTGCCGGCGACGGGCATGTCGGAATACAAGGCTACGGCTTCAAAATCGGCCTTGTTTAATGTGCTCGGGTAGCCTTCCACTTTTAGGTAGCGGAAGCCGTGCCAGGTAAAGGTTGGTGCCAGCACCTCTTCGCCACCGCCTTTTAAAATAAATGTGTCGCGGGAATTAGCAGCCCGCAGGTTGGTGATATAAAAATTGCCCGCTTTGTCCAGCACTTCGGCATGCGATAAAATAATTTGCTGGCCGCTGGCACCCCGCACTTTTACTTCGGCCCAGCCCACCAGGTTTTGACCAAAATCGATAACCTGCTCCCCTTTCGGCGTGGTAAATATTTTAACCGGTGCAAAAGTTTCTTTTTTACGAATGGGCTCATTGTAAGTGGCCACCAGCAACTCTTTTGCATGGGCCGCAGTTTTAACGCCGGTCCATGATGCATCGTTAAAACCGGGCTTGTTCCAACCCGGTTGATCGAGGCGTGCATCTACTTTTTCACCGTGATAAATTTCTGACGACCGGATGGCACCGGTGCTGCTTTTCCAACTACCATCGGTCACGATTTGTTCCGTGGTGCCGTCTTCAAATTCCAGTTGCAGTTGCATCAATAGTGCAATGTCTCTTCCATAAATATCACGGTTACCGCCCCATGCGAGGTTGCCGCGATACCAGCCACTGGCGAGGGCCGCTCCTATTGCATTAGCGCCTTGTTGCAACTGGCCAGTCACGTCATAGGCCTGGTACTGCAGCCGCTTGTTGTACGAGGTCCAGCCTGGGGTAAAATAGGCATCGCCAATGCGGCTGCCGTTGAGGTAAGCTTCGTACAAACCATGTGCAGTGATATAAGCAGTTGCACGTTTTAATTTTTTGGCGATGGAAAATTCTTTGCGCAGCAGCGGGCTTGGCCGCGTAGCATCTTCTGCAAATCCCGGCTCAATCCATTGCGCTTTCCAGTCGGATGGTTTGAGCAATCCCATTTGCCAAAAAGATGGCTCGCTCCAATCAGAAGCGTTTCCTGCGTTGTCCCAAACCCGCACCTGCCAATTGTACCGTTTACCGGAAGCCAAGGCCGGCCCTTTAAAAGGCACCAGCACACTTTGCGGCGTTGCAACTTTGCCCGTGCGCCAAACCGGTTGCCCATCGTCGGTTTGCACTACCAGTTCATACGCCGTTTGCAGCACATTGCGGCGGTTGCCTGCATCGAGCTGCCAGCTAAAACGCGGCTGTGCGGCATCAACGCCCAAAGGGTTGGGTTTGTTTTCGGTGAGCAGGTGGTGCACCTTTAGTTGTGCAGCGGCACCAAACACCATTGCCGCAAACAAGTGCAGCAGTATTATTTTTTTCATGGCGGGGGCAAACGTTTGTATGAATATAAGCAACCGCGGCCAGTGTTGCATGGCACAGGCTTTTGGCGATTGAAAAAGCCGGGAATTGATGTGGATAAATTTGAGTGATTACCCAGTGTGGCATGTGACAATTGCTACCTTAGCGCCATGCTACAGGTTAGTGCATTGTATATCTACCCGATCAAGTCACTGGGCGGCATCTCGCTTACACATGCGCAGGTGACTGACCGTGGGCTGCAACTGGACCGGCGCTGGATGCTAGTAAATGAAGCGGGTGTTTTTTTATCGCAGCGGCAATTGCCGCAAATGGCGTTGTTGCAGGTAAATGTGGAACACGATGGGCTAAACGTGGTGCATAAAAAAACAGGTGCTTCAATTGCTATTCCATTTCACTCAAACATCCAAACTAAAACAACAGTAACGGTGTGGGACAGCCGAAGCACAGCGCATTTAGTCGGAGCAGTGTACGATGCGTGGTTTTCGGAGCAGCTGGGCGTAGCCTGCCGCCTGGTGCACATGCCCGAAACCAATCCTATCCCGGTTGATCAGGAATATGCACAGCGCGGCGAGGTTACTTCTTTTTCGGATGGCTACCCCTTTTTACTCATTGGCCAATCATCGCTGGATGAATTAAATACCCGGCTTGAAGAACCCGTTCCCATGAATCGTTTCCGGCCAAACATAGTGGTTGCGGGTGCTGTATCTTTTGCCGAAGACGGCTGGCAACATTTTACAATCGGCGGCGTGCATTTTTACGGCGTAAAACGCTGCGGCCGATGCGTGGTTACCACCATCCGGCAAGATGAAGGCATTGCAGGTAAGGAGCCGCTACAAACGCTGGCCGGTTACCGGAAAGAAGGCAATAAAATTTACTTTGGACAAAACTTATTGCACCAGGGCACTGGCACCATCAAAGTGGGCGATGCTGTGCAACTATTGTAAATGATTAAATGCCTATTACACGGTCGCCCCAAAAACAGCCGCCGCAATTTGTCCGATTGAGCCTACATTATGATGGCCGCCAGCCCGGTTTGTTTCAGCCCGGTTGCTTTTACACAATAAACTGTTAGACAGAAAGTCCTTTTTATTCCGGTTTGATTATTGTGCCCAAAACAGAAAAATGCACAATAATGAAATTCATTGAATCGAAAGATGCCACGACCGGCGAAACCGTAAACATTTCTTATAAAGACTACGGTAGCGGCAGGCCGGTGGTGCTGATCCATGGCTGGCCCCTGAGCAAAGACATGTGGGAATACCAAATAGATGACCTGGTAGATGCCGGCCTGCGGGTGGTCAAATACGACCGCCGCGGCTTTGGCAAATCAGACAAGCCCTGGAATGGTTACGACTACGATACGCTTACCGATGACCTGCATGCAGTGGTTGAAGGCCTTGACCTGAAGGATGCAGTACTGGTTGGCTTTTCGATGGGTGGCGGCGAAGCCGTACGGTACCTGAGCCGGTACGGCACAGAGCGGGTTTCGGGGTTGGTGCTGGTGAGTGCCGTTACGCCTTACCTAGTAAAAACGCCGGATAACCCGGAAGGTGTGGATGAATCTGTTTTTGCAGAAATGATGGAGCAACTGAAAAAAGACCGCATTGCTTTCCTCGACGATTTTGGTAAAAAATTTTTTAGCGTAAGCCTGATGCACCACCCGGTAAGCGCACCGCTGCTTGAGTACTACCGCAGTTTGGCGGCAGTGGCCCTGCCCCGTGCTACGCAGCAATGCGCTATTTCATTTGCACAAACCGATTTCCGCAATGATGTGCAAAACATTAATATTCCCACACTCATCATTCATGGCGACGACGACAAAACCGTTCCCATTGAGGCAAGCAGCGAACGCACTGCAAAAATGATTGCCGGCGCGGAGTTCAAAGTGTATGATGGTGCACCGCACGGGCTGTTTTACACGCATCGGGAACAATTGAATGAAGACCTGATCAATTTTTGCCGCAAGGGTACCACCCGCTATGCTGCGAACGAAACGCGGAGCACCAATAGCAGCCGCTATTAATGTGCTGGAAATAAAACAAGGATTGTGGCTTAAACAACGTTGTTTAAGAGAGTGGATGGTGGTGATAAAAAAAGGGTTGCTCTTGTGGAGCAACCCTTTTTTCGTAGGCAATAAAAAGAGCCTATACTGACTTATATTTTACTGCAAACGCACACCCACGCCTAAAGTAACCGCATCGGTGTGCGATTTGGCGGACGAAGTAGTAGTGTTACCGTTGGCACTCATCGTAGCGTTGCTTTGGTAGCCAAAATAATTGTATTTGGCATGCACATAAATAGCTGTGTTGGGCCGCACCGGGAAATCAAACGCAAGACCGGCGCCACCATAAAAACCGCCTTTCACTTCTGATTTTACAGAAACATTTCCGGCACTAGCGGAAGAAGAAGTTTTGTAAAAATTATAGCCTGGCTGCAACAGGAGCGATGCACGCTGATCGATGCGGATGCGTAGGTCGCCGTAAACCGGCAACTGCGGCTTTTTTACATCTTTTTGCCACAGCGGCATAAAGCCAACGCCTACCGTCAGGAAGTCATTCATTTGGCCGTTAAAACCAAGTGACGCACCATAAGCAAATGCTTCCGACTTAAAATAATAACCACCCACTCCACCAATTTCGAGGTAAGGTTTTTTCTGAGCCTGGCTAAACAAGGGCGCAACTAAAAGGAGCAACAGCAATTTTCGCATAAGGATGATGTTTAGTTTTAAAAATGGATGGAAATAAGCTTAAAAAATTTCGACCGGCAAGATGTTGCAAGTTGCGTGTAGTGCCATGCACCGTTTTTATAATTCGATGTTAAGACTGCATAAAAAAACGGCTGCTCTTTTAGAACAACCGTTTCAGCTTTGCGCCGCTTTACCGGCTTGTGCCCCAGGCGGGACTTGAACCCGCACTTGCATTGCTGCAAACAGGATTTTAAGTCCTGCGTGTCTACCAATTTCACCACCAGGGCGCCTAAAAAAAAATCCACCCTGCAATTAGGATGGATTCTTTTATGGAGCGGAAGACGAGGTTCGAACCCGCGACCTCAACCTTGGCAAGGTTGCGCTCTACCAGCTGAGCTACTTCCGCGTATTTTGTAAGAACTGTTTGTTTATCGTTGGGGTTGCAAATATAAGAGGCTTTTTTTTCTCGCCAACTTTTTTTGCAACTTTTTTTTACTTGTAAGTCGGCGTGTATTTCGAGCTCTCAGTTACAGTGCCATCAACACGCTCATAACGCTGCGTATACAAGCGGCCGCATGTGCCCAGCATGAATGCAAGCAGGCAAAAAACCGACAGGTAAAAAATGAATGCAGAAGAAGAAACCCAGTTGTGCGTAAAGTCGCGGTCCTGTACTTTTTCTAATTCTTCGTGGTACTCGTTTTGCAAATCCATATTGCTAATTGTGGTGCAAAAATAAGGGGGCTGTAAAAACCATCAAAAACTATTGTCAACTTTTTACAACTTCTGAAAACTTTTTCTTTGCCAGCACAAAATGCTGCCACACCAAATTGCGCCGCAACACGCCCTGCAACTGCGTAAGGGGCTTGCGCTGCAACGGCACCCATTGCCGCGAACCAAGGAACACCCAACGGGCAAATGCAATATGTGCTTTTACAATAGCAATAAAATATCCGCCGTCGCCCGAAAGCAAACCCTTCCATGCCGATAAAGCATCAAGCAAATGCCGGAACGGGATCTTCCACCACTTTTCAGACCAAGGCAGGTTTTTGGCCAGCATGATTTGGTTGTTGCGGAAGTTGAGAAAAGTTTTGCGTGAGTTGCCGCGGGGCAGCGTACCGCCACCCACATGATACACTACCGACTGCGGGCAGCAATACAATTTTTTACCCATCAGTTGCAGCCGCCAGCACAGGTCGATCTCCTCCTGGTGTGCAAAAAAATATTCATCAAAGCCGCCTGCGGCATGAAAGTCGGCACTGCGAATCAACAACGCTGCGCCACTGGCCCAAAACACTTGTTGCGTATTATCATACTGCCCTTTATCGTACTCGCAATAATCAAACACACGGCCCCGTGCAAAAGGATAACCATATGCATCGAGCCAGCCGCCTGCCGCACCGGCATAGTCAAATACTTCTTTGTTTTTGTATGCTAAAATTTTGGGTTGGCACGCACTGTTGTTTGGGTGTTGCTCCAGCAGCTGCACCATGGGTTGCAACCAACCCGGTGTTACTTCCACATCCGAATTAAGGAGCATGTAATAATCCGCATCTATTTTTTTCAATGCTTCATTATAGCCTTTTGCAAAACCAAAATTTTCGGAAAGCGGCAACAACACCACTTCGGGAAAATGGGTTTGTAAATATTGCAGCGAATCATCGGATGAAGCATTGTCTGCCACCACTATTTGCAAGCGTTCGTACCCCGACCGGATGACCGAAGGCAGAAACTGTTGCAGGTGATGCCTGCCGTTCCAGTTTAAAATAACAAGGGCCACCAGGGGCGGTTGCTGCGGCATGAGGCGAAGATATGAGGGAATATAGGTTTGGGCCAAAACTGGCAGAACCTAACGGTGGATTGATGTAAAAGGTAAGCCCTTTACACCATGATGGCGTCTAGTTGATGCATCGGTTAATTCTCATTTTTCCCGTGAACTTGAACAGCTTTTCAACTGCTTTTATTGTTAAATCAGTGTAGGACGATTGGCTTATTAGCATGTTGCTTACTAAAACAAATTCGTTTGCATTTATGAAAAAAGCAATGGCTTTATCAATTCGGCTGCAATTTTGAAAAACTAGGAATGAGCCATCATATTAAAATAGAGTAAACCAATTTCTACAAACGAAACTTACGACGCTGCTACATACAATTGCCGGCTTCGTTTTAATATTTAAAAATTCTAATTCTTCCGCCGCGAGGGTTACTTATTTTCGTTCATGCTTTCTACCCTTTTCAATTGGCGCCTAGTGTTGGCCCTGATTGCCATCCTGATTGTGAGTGGCACCATTGGGTATTCGAGATACCTGGCCAAAAAAATTGAAAACGAAGAGCGGCAAAAGGTGGAGCAATGGGTGCAGGCAGGCACATTTATCAACAACCCATCAAACACCGATGTGGGGCTGGCATTTCACATCATTCAGCATACCGATGTACCGATCATTGAAACCACGGAACGCGACAGCATTACCGCATGGGCCAACCTCGACTCCGCAAACGTTGCTGCAGGCTGGCTACTCTCCGATAGTTTGCGTGTAGCGCATTACAATACTTACCTGCGTGCAAAGCTTCGTTCATTTAGATCGGCCAACACGCCGATTGAACTGACGCTGGACAGTACACACCACAACCGGTATTACTACGGTCCTACGCCGCTGCTGCAAGAAGTAAGGTATTACCCGCTGATACAATTAGGCATAGTGGGGTTGTTCATCATTATCGTCATTATGCTGCTCCGCTCCTCTTACCTCAGCACACAAAACCATTTGTGGGCAGGCATGGCCAAAGAAACGGCGCACCAACTTGGCACACCGGTAAGTTCATTGGAAGGCTGGCTGGAAATTTTGCGCGACATACCTGGCACCGAAACGGTGGTACCCGAACTTGAAAAAGATGTACAGCGTTTACAACTGGTTTCGGACCGCTTTGGCAAAATTGGCAGTAAGCCCAAACTCGAACCGCGCAACCTGGTAGACCAGGTGGGCGGCATGATGGACTATGTGCGGAAGCGGGCTCCGGGCAAATTGCAATTCACATTAAATACGCAACAGAAAACCTCCGTGATCGTGCCGCTTTCGCCGCCCCTGTTCGACTGGGTGATGGAAAACCTGCTGAAGAATGCACTGGACGCAATGGAAGGCCGCGGCAGCATTACCGTTGATTTGCAGGAAGGTGACAAGGAAGTGATCATTGATGTAACAGATACCGGCAAAGGGATTTCGCGGCAAAATATCCGGAAAGTGTTCCGGCCTGGATTCACCACTAAAAAGCGTGGATGGGGCTTGGGACTAAGTCTTTCCAAGCGGATTGTGGAGCAATACCATGGCGGCTCGCTGAGTGTGAAAAATTCTGAGCCAGGAAAAGGAACAACTTTTCGGGTTGTTTTAAAAAAATAAATACATTTGCCACCCTAACGGGAAATGCAGGGGTTCAAACAACTGTTTTTCCTGATGGCTGCCCAGGTGTTGAAACTGGTAGACAAGCCACTTTGAGGTGGTGGTGTTCGCAAGGACGTGCTGGTTCGAATCCAGTCCTGGGCACAATATTGGATAACAGGTGATCTTTGTTAAGGTCACCTGTTTCTTTTTGCTCAAACGTCTGTTTCCCGCCTGCGATTGCGCAAAATGGTTGTTGATTTTTTGGTTCGAACTCGATCATTTTCCTTGCTATACTTTACCCCTTCAGGAAACACCGAATATGTAGTTTCCGTATTTTATTACAGTTGCAGGAAGCCCACATTTTATTTATATTTCCCGCTATATGAAGATTCTTTTTTTACAGCCGCATTTAGGCTCGAAACATGAAAGGTATTTTTTGAAAGCTTCGTTTCAATTTGCCCCACTTCCTCCAAGTACTTACCAGCGTATTTATCATACATCGCCTTGTTGATCTCACCCACCACAAACCGCTCTTCTATCTTATCCAGCAGGTTCCTTGTTTCACTAAGCTGCTTTTTCATCCGCACACTTTCTTCCAATACATGTGAGAGCTTTTCCTTTAGTTTCTCTTTGATCAACACTTCCAAATTGTCTCTGTATTCACTGCTGTACTCAAAGTTCTTAAGCAATGCTTCAAAGCGCTCATTCATCTGCGATGCCCGTACGTTTACTGCAGGCCCCTTGCCCCTTGTTTTATAATACCAAATACCCTTTGTACGATAGCCGGTAAATACTGCGCCACTCCCTTCATCAAGAGCAAAAACTTTGAGCGGCAGGTCTTCTTTTTTGTGCTCTTTTGCAATACCGGCATTCACGGCAGCTTGCAGCATATCATTTGCCTTTAAAAAGGTCTTTAAATCAATCAACGCTGGATGCATCCCTTTTACCAACGCTCCCTTGAGCAAACTACCGGTTACGTAGCCTGCATAGAATGGATTGGACATCACCCAACGAAAGTTCTTTTCCGTAAGCCGGAGGCCGCGCATTTTTAGTCTTTTGATAATTTCTTTATTTGTGAGTGCACCTTCTGCTTTCCACTTAAAGGCTTTTTTGATCAACTCTCCCTTTTCTGTAGTTGTGCTCTTCCCCACTTTTCGTTCATTTAAAAGTTGACATGAACAGTTAACTTTAAATCGAGCATAGTATGAAAAAGACACCGTTTACCGAGACACAGATAGTAAATGCCATTCAGGAACATGAAGGCGGCAATAAAATAGAAGATATGTGCCGAGAATTTGGTATCTCCACTGCAGCTTTTTACAAGTGGCGCCAGCGCTATGGCGGTATGGAAGTAGCCGAACTGAAGCGGCTCAAAGAGTTTTAAGAAGAGAGCAGCAGGCGCAAGCGCATGTATGCTAATCTTTCCCTTGTACACAAAGCCCTCAAAGATGCCCTAGCAAAAAGCTCGAAGTGCAGCCGAAAAGAGTAGCCCAGGGCGAGTACATGATCCGGGAGCATAAGGTGAGGCAGCGTTCTGCGCTGAAGGCAGTAAGCCTACCACACAGGTACAAGTCAAAGCAGAAGCCCCAGGATGCAACTGTAGAGGAAGAATTGCAGCACCTCTCGGATAAGCATCCTTCTATTGGTTTCTGGCAGCGCTTCTTCCAATTGCGCCGACAAGGCCACCGCTAGAACCACAAGCGGGTATAATGCATCTCCACCAAGCTAAAGCTCAACACCCCCCGCAGAAGGAAGAAGCGGCTGCCTGCACGAATAAAACAGACCTTGTATCAGCTTGCAATACCCAATCAAGTTTGAAGTGTGGACTTCATGAGCGACAGTCTGTGGGATGGCAGAAAGTTCCGCCTGCTAAACGTAGTGGACGACTTCAATCGGGAAGTGTTGTTCATTGAAGCAGACACTTCATTGTCTACTGTAAGGCTGATCTGCTGTTTCGAGCAGTTGAAGGTGCAAGAGGATTGCCGCAGATGATCCGGGTGGATAATGGGCCGAAGTTCATCTCAGCGCTGCCGGACGATTGGTGCAAGCAGCACAACATAACCGTGGTGTTCATTCAGCCTGGCAAACCCATGCAAAACGGCTATGTAGAACGTTGTAATGGGTCGATCAGAAGGGAGCTATTGTATGGCAAGGTTCAGCATGCCGATAAAGAAGCCGAATACTACGATCCTGTTGATGCGGCGCTGCAACGTACTGCCAGCGAAGAATACATCAACCAGGCTATTGTCCTGGACAAAGTGATGCATAAATACTACGATTCCTACCCCGACATCAAGCCGGCACAGTCGCCAAAGAAGATTATCTTCAACATTTTTGGCAACACGCCGCTGCCCGAGCAGGTACGCAACACCGGCCGCTCCGCAAAAGAAAAGGCAGCCCACATTTTGGAACTAAAAAAAAGGCAATGGATCCTATGGAATTGACGCCGGACAGTAAGGAGGCCAGCATCAACGTGAGCCAGGCGCTGATCCACAACATCAGACCCAACGTATGCTACAACCTGTGGCCGCGTGCCAATGGAAAAACATCGTCAGGCATCGGGCCGCGCATTTTGCACCTATCCGAAACCATGCCCCGCAGCCAGCTCGGGCTGGTTGCCGATACCCTTGAGCGCATTGATAAAAACCTGATCTAAGGCCTGAAAGCTTACTGGCAGGAGGAACTCTGGGACTGCTCGAAGAAATGAATTTTGTGGTGGGCAAAAAGCCGCCCGAGCATTGGACCAAGCCGCTGTTTGTATCAAAAGACTGGAGCCGCGTGGTGGCCTTTCAAACCGGGTTTTGCGTGTGCATGATATCGCTGGCCGTGCAGGGATCGGCCAACGGTTTTAACCTGCAGGCCTTAATTGGCGATGAGGTAAAATACTGGGATGAGGCAAAGTTTAAATCGGAAGTAAAGCCCGCCATCCGTGGTGCCAAAAACATTTCGGGCACCTGGCTGAATTTCAAAGCCAGTGGTTTTTCTCCGACAAGTTTCCAAGCAAGGGCGCCGATGTAAGCTGGGTAATGCGCAAGGAGAAAAGCGTGGATTGGGAAACGGTGCAAACCGTGTACGAACTGCAACTGTATGTGTTCGGGCTGCAACGCGATGCCGAGGAAGCAGCAAGCGAGTCCACCAAATACCGCATCGAAAAAGAAATTGCCGAATGCGAGGAACTGCTGTGCGAGCTGCGCAAAGATCTGGTATATTACCGCGATGCGGAGCCCTACGAAAATCTGGAAGTGCTGAGCGAAAAGTTTTTCCGTGATCTGCGCCGCGACCTGACCGAATATGAGTTTGATGTGGCGGTGCTCAACCTCGATCCGGACAAAGCCAGTGAACCTTTTTACCCCGATTTTTCGCCAGTGCACCTCTACAGCCACCCGCAATGATGTCGACCCCAACAGGTCGCTGATGATTGCATTGGATTACCAGCACTCCATCACGCCGGTAGTTACAGCGCAGTGGGGGGTGCTGCCCGGCTCGCCGTGGACCACGCTCAACTTTGTGCGGTCGCTGCACGCACTGCCCGGCAGCCTGGAGCGGGCCATGGAGCTTTGGTGCGATGCATACGAGAGCCACCACGAAAAGCTGGTGTATTACATTTACGACCACACCGCCATTGCCCGCGGCTGGTCGGTGGTAGAAGTGTACACAGGCGATGCGCCAGACCACGGTGTAAAACAGGAAAGTATCCGCAAATGGCTGCGCAAAACCGGCGATAAAGCCATCCGCATGAACGAAGAGCGAAACCCGTTCCTGATCAAGTCCATCAACAAAACCGATGCGGTGCTGGTGCAGGGCAAAACCAAAAAAGACAAAAGCAGCGAACGCAGCAAAAAAGTACCACCCGAGGAAAGCACCCACTATTCCGACGACTTCGATATGATTGTGTGGGGTGCGCTGGAGTTGGAGCTGGTGCCCATGTCCGACATGGGCGGAATCGACCTCACTACATGGTAAAATGGTAGGGCTGCTCAACATATAAGGAGAAAGAAAACGGCATAAAAAAACCGCTATACAATAGCGGTTTTTTAAGCTTTTCCCAAATAGTTGAACTATCGGACCTTCCTCACACCTTGGGCATGGTGGTTTACTCCTTCATATGACCAATATTGATCAAACAACAGTTGTCCATTTTTAAACCGCAGGTTTTCGTAAATAGTGGTTTGAAAGGGGTACGGTGGCGGGTTGCTGATAGTAAAAGTTAGTTTGGTGTTTTCACTATTCAAAAAGTCCCATGTCATGGTATGGGATTGCCCGTTTGCGTCGATATACGCTCCGGTTTTATTCTCATTGAAGTAAATGAGTTCTGAGTCAAAGTTTTGGGTATTTCCCGCTGCTCCTCTTTTGTAATAAAGAATCGTATTAGCACTGACGCCTCTCACTTCATCCAAAATCCAGACTTTGTTGCTGAGAAACATTATAGAGATTGCGGTGTCTTTCATTACAATGGTGTCCTTCTTGGTAACCACAAGAGTGTCCCGTTTGGTAACGACAACAGTGTCAATAATCGTTTTCTCTTTGGTGCAGGAAGTAACGCTTGTTTGCAGTAACAGCAGGAAAGCTACCACAGCGACGTAGGAAATGCCAATAAGTTTTTTCATTTGCAGTTTGGTGTTGTGATAAATCAAAAGCCAAGTACGAATTAGTTTTGTTGCAGCCAGCGCGAAAGTATCTGAACTAATTCAGGTCGTCAATTTACTGATGAGCTTTTGACTAAATATCCCATAAAAATCACATAAAACAAATGCGGTTCACCCGGTCCATACTTATTACCAAGCAAAAGCATGACAAAAAACGCCGAAAAATCTAGTCCGGATTTATTTGGCGGGAATGCAGCAAAATCAAGGGTTTTGGCTAAAAAATAATTTACAAAAATCCGGAATCGGGAAGAAAAGCAAGGCGGTCCCTAACCGAGCGGTAGCCGGACACCAAAAATGGACAGAAATATGAAAGGTGTCCGGGCTATCAACCAGTTTGTCAACTTTCTGGTGAACATTTCATTTTTTGGCTGCATTGTTATGTGGATGGCAACGGAAAGAAGAAACAAACAATGAGTGCTGAGCCAAAGCATAACTGAAAACATGTTAGAACTTATCTCAAAAATACCTTAGCAGCATGATGATGGCAGCGAGGTAGAGAAAGCCTTGGAAGTTGTCAGCTTTTCTTTCATAACGCACCACACATTTTCGATAATTGTGCAACCATGCAAAGAACCGTTCTATGGTCCAGCGGTGGCAGTAGTGGCGCAATCGTCTGCCGTCCTGTGTTTTCTTTTTGCTGCGGTTGCGCTTGTGCGGTGAAATCAACTCAATGCCTTTTCTTCTTAGCTGCTTGTCCAGCGGATCACTGTGATAGGCCTGGTCTGACACCACCCGCCGCATTTTGGTCTTGTTGAACCTTTCTTTGATGGTTTGCTCCAGCAGCGTACTTTCAAATGGTGTGGCGGAGAAAACGCTAATTGCCAACGGGTGGCTCCTTTTTGTAACAACCACCATCACCTTAAAACCTTTGCCCCGCTTGGCCTTTCCGATTTTGTCGCCCCCTTTTTAGCCGAGGAAAAACTCCCATCGGCTACATCCACGTCTGTGTTTTTTCTTTTACTAGCATGATACAGGCTCAAGGCTCCCAGCATCTTCTGCATCACGCCTTTCCTGACCCAGAGTTGAAAGTATCAGTGACAGGTCTGATACAGCGGATATTTCTTCGGCAGCAGATACCAGGGTGAACCGGAGAACAAAATCCAAACAATGGCATTCATGACCTCCCGCGGATTACGCCTTGGCCGCCCCTTCCCATCTCTTCTGCGTTTTGCCTTTGGAACAAACGGCTCCAATACCATCCATTCTCTGTCGCTTAAATACACACCACCTTTTATAATACACGATTTCCAATACATCGCTCAAAGAACATACCTAGCTAAATCCATTTTTGAGATAGGTTCTAGGTTTTGGTGAGATGTTGTTCATGAAAAGTAACAGGCATTAATAACGACCGTTGATGATGGTAGCTAGCTGTCATCGTTCTGAATGATATAATAGATTCAACCAAAAGATCAACATCTATACAACATTTGCAACGCATTGAACAATTACTTGTTTACACCCATTACTACATTCAGCTGTCATATACACATCAAAATTCGGGTGTTGGTCCAAGTTATAAACCAGGCACCTATTTTGCTAAAATTTTTAGTAAAATTGCACTATTTACTAACACCGCCAACATGTACCAGAAAACGGAAATACTTTCCCGCCTCAGGCAGGACATCGCCTCACTCCAAGGCTACAGGGCAGCGCCATCCGCTTTATCCGACAACCTGGGGCTGGGGCCGATCAACCGGTCGATGCCCAACGCGGCTTTTCCTTTTAAATCGGTACATGAATTTATTTGTCCCGGTGCGGCAAGCATGGCTACTTCGTCAGGCTTCATTTCGGGATTGCTGTCATCGGCCATCAAAAATGGAGGCATTTGCCTTTGGGTTGGTTCGCGGCGCAGTCTGTTTCCACCTGCGCTCAAATTGTTTGGCATCAACCCGCACCAAATATTTTTCATACACCTGCCCAATGCCAAACAGGTGCTTTGGGCCATAGAGGAAGCATTGAAATGTACCGTTCTCACGGCAGTGGTCGGCGAAATTCAACACCTCGATTTCACCAGCAGCAGGCGCCTGCAACTGGCTGTCGAAAAAAGTGGCGTTGCCTGCTTTTTATTACGCACCGGCAATGCTAACACCACAACAGCCTCGGTTACCCGCTGGCAGGTAACACCGCTGCCCAGCATCCCCGAAGCCGGCATGCCCGGCGTGGGCCATCCCCGCTGGCGGGCAGAGTTGCTTAAAGTACGCAACGGTAAGCCCGGCACATGGGAACTGGAATGGCGCAACGGCCGTTTCCGTCACCCTTCCAAACTCGCCGTTATCAATGGCGGTGTGCAAAAAAAGGCGGGATAAAATGGGCAGGCGTTTTGTTTCCATATGGTTTCCGCACCTCGCCACCGACTGGTTTACCCTGTTGCAGCCCCGGCTGCGGCAACAAGCATTTGTACTAAAATCGATTGTGCATGGCCGTATGGTGGTGGCTGCCGCCAACGTGCTGGCACAGCAAAAAGGCGTGCATGCAGGCATGCTGCTGGCCGATGCACGGGCTATTTTTCCCGGCCTGGAAGTGCTGGATGACAAACCAAACCTGGCGAGCCAACTGCTACAGCGTGCAGCCGAATGGTGTGTCCGCTTTACCCCTGTTGCCTCTCCCGATCCGCCCGCAGGCGTGTTGCTTGATGCTACTGGCTGTGCACACCTGTGGGGTGGCGAAGATGCTTACCTGGCAACCATCACTAACCGCTTGGCTGCACGGGGTTATACTGCACGTGTGGCTATGGCCGGCACACCAGGCACAGCATGGGCACTGGCACGTTTTGGCAAAGCCAATATGATTGTGCAAAACGGAGCTGAGGCCGCGGCACTGAAACCCTTGCCCGCAGCAGCATTGCGGCTTGATGCAGCGACCATCGACCGGCTTACAAAACTGGGGCTGCGGCAGGTTGGCGTTTTCATAGCCATGCCGCACGCCACCCTGCGGCGGCGCTTTGGCCCACAGATCATCCAAAGGTTGCAGCAAGCATTGGGCACGGAGCAAGAAAGCATACAACCCGTGTACCCACCCGAGCCTTTCCAGGAACGCCTGCCCACCATAGAGCCAATCCGTACCCGCGGCGGCATTGAAGTGGCGCTGCACAACCTGCTGTCCCCTTTGTGCACCCGCCTGCGCAAAGAGGGAAAAGGTTTGCGTGCTGCTTATTTCAGGTGTTACCGCACCGATAGCCAAACAAGAGGCATTGAAATAACTACCAGCCGCCCGGCCCATAACGAGGCGCACCTGTTCTACCTATTCAGCCTGAAACTGGATACCCTGGAGCCAGGCGAAGGCATCGAGTTGTTTGTACTGGAAGCTACCAAAACAGAAGTGGAAACGCCACTACAGGAAAGTCTTTATGAGGCTGGCATGGGTGTAAACGACCCGCAACTGGCCGAACTATTCGATAGGATTACAACCAGGCTGGGAGCAGATGTCATCAGCCGTTACCTGCCCGCCGAGCATTACTGGCCCGAGCGGTCGTTTAAACAGGCACCGCTTTTTGCAGCCGCACCGGATGCTGTTTGGAAAACCGACAAGCCCAGGCCGCTGCAACTGCTGTCGCCACCAGAGCCCGTGGAGGTGGCAGCACCCATCCCCGATTACCCGCCCATGCTGTTCCGCCATAAAGGACGCCTGCACAAAATTGTAAAAGCAGATGGCCCGGAGCGGATTGAACAGGAATGGTGGATACAGGAAGGCGAGCACCGCGACTATTACTGTGTTGAAGACGAAGAGGGCTGCCGCTACTGGCTGTTCCGGCTGGGACACTACATGGCGGATCGATCGCATCAGTGGTTCCTGCACGGATATTTCGCATAAGCAACACTGTGATACGATAATAAGCTTTAAGCAGCCATAAGCCTTTGCATTTACCTATATAAAAAAACATGCAGTACGCCGAACTCCAGATCACGTCCAACTTTACTTTTCTCCGTGGCGCATCTCACCCCGATGAGTTGGCGTTGCAGGCCGCAAGCCTGGGACACACTGCTTTTGCCATTACCGACCGCAATACACTAGCAGGCGTTGTGCGGGCCCATGCCGCGGCAAAAAAAGCAGGCATCCGGCTCATTCCCGGTTGCCGCCTCGATCTGCAGGATGGGCCTTCGCTGCTGGCTTACCCCATGCACCAGCAGGCTTATGCCCGTTTGTGTACGCTGCTTTCAACCGGCAACCTACGTACCGAAAAAGGTGATTGCAAACTGTATAAAAACGATGTGTATCACTATGCTGCGGGCATGCAATTGATGGTAGTGCCGCCGGAAAAACTGGATGAGGATTTCAGATTTGATAGCACATTTGAAAACGCATTGCAGGAATATAAAAATGCTTTTGGCGCCAATTTATCCCTTGCCGCCGCGAGGCGCTATAATGGCGATGACAGCAAACAATTGTACCGGCTGGCGCAATTGTCGGCACAACTGGACATCCCATTAGCAGCCACCAACGATGTGCATTACCATATACCCGAACGCAGGCAGTTGCAGGATGTGCTTACCTGCATTCGCGAAGGTTGCACCATTTACAATGCCGGCTACAGGCTGCTGCCCAATGCCGAACGTTACCTCAAGCCGGCCGTAGAAATGGAGCGCCTGTTTCTGCACTATCCGGAAGCCATTGAACACTCCAACGCAATAGCGGCGGCCTGCACTTTTTCGCTGGACGAACTGCAATACGAATACCCCGAGGAAATAACCACGGAAGGCCGCAGCCCCATTGCGGAGCTCTCCCATTTAGCCCTGCAGGGCGCAAGAGAAATATTCGGCGATCCTATTCCTACAAAAACCGCCAATGCCATACAATACGAGCTGCATTTTATTGAGCAGGTAAATTATGCTGCGTATTTTTTAACGGTATATGATATTGTGCGCTTTGCCCGCAGCCGCGGCATTCTTTGCCAGGGCCGCGGCTCGGCGGCCAATTCCACTATTTGTTTTTGCCTGGGCATCACATCGGTAAACCCCGAGCATTTTGACCTCTTGTTTGAACGCTTTGTTTCGATGGCCCGCAACGAGCCGCCGGATATTGATGTGGATTTTGAACACGAACGCCGCGAGGAAGTGATACAATACATTTATAAAAAATATGGCCGCGACCGTGCCGCAATTGTTGCTACCGTTACGCAGCAGCATGGCAAAGGCGCCATCCGCGATGTAGGCAAAGCCATGGGCCTGTCGCTGGATGTGGTGGGGCGGCTTGCAGGCGCCATCCCGCATCATTACAGTAACGAAGGCGTGGATGAAGGAAGCATTCGCGAACTGGGGCTGGACCCGTCCGACAAGCACCTGCGCAAAGTGCTGCAGCTAACGCAGCAGCTGATTGGTTTTCCACGCCAACTGGGGCAGCACACGGGCGGCTTTGTTATTACCAATGGAAAGCTCACCGAGCTGTGCCCGGTACTGAATGCACGCATGCCCGGCCGCACATGCATTGAGTGGAACAAAGATGATATTGATGTGTTGGGATTTATGAAAATTGACGTGTTGGCACTAGGCATGCTTACCTGCATCCGCAAAGCATTTGACCTCACCAAACAGCATTACCACGAAGACCATACGCTGGCCAATATTCCGCAGGAAGACCCGGCCGTGTATGAAATGATTTGCCGCGCCGACACCATTGGTGTGTTCCAGATTGAAAGCCGTGCCCAGCAAACCATGCTGCCGCGGCTCAAGCCAAAAGAGTTTTACGACCTGGTGATTGAAGTGGCTATTGTGCGGCCCGGTCCCATTCAGGGAAATATGGTGCACCCCTACCTGCGCCGCCGCAACAATGAAGAAGCAGTTACTTATCCATCCAAAGAATTGGAAGCGATCCTACACCGTACGCTGGGTGTGCCGCTGTTCCAAGAGCAGGCCATGAAGATTGCCATTGTGGCTGCAGGTTTTTCGCCAGCCGAAGCCGACGAGCTGCGACGCAGCATGGCCACGTTCAAGGCACAGGGCGTTGTGTCTAAATTCAGGGATAAACTGGTTGCGGGCATGGTCAAAAACGGGTATGCCGAAGATTATGCGCAGCAGGTTTTTAAACAACTCGAAGGGTTTGGATCGTATGGCTTTCCGGAAAGCCATGCAGCTTCGTTTGCATTGCTGGTGTATGTATCCAGCTGGCTCAAATGTCATTACCCCGATGTATTTGCCTGCGCACTGCTCAACAGCATGCCGATGGGTTTTTACCAGCCGGCACAAATTGTACAGGATGCCCGCAAACACGGCGTGCCCATCCTGCCCATTGACATCAACCACTCCACTTGGGACAACCAACTGGAACCAACAGTAAACGAAACAAAGTTCAAAACACTGCGCCTTGGTTTTCGCCAGGTAAAAGGCATGCGGGCCGAAGACATTGCCGTGTTGCTTGCCGGCAGAACACAACTTTATACCAGCATCAATAGCTTGCGCGATGCCGGTGTTTCGGATGCGGCACTGGAGCGCCTTGCCGATGCGGATGCTTTTCGTTCCATTGGCCTGGACCGGCGCCAGGCGCTGTGGGAAGTAAGCACCAAAGACCGGCCCCAAGCGCTTTTTGCGGGGCAAACGCCACCCGACGCTATTGGCGAGCAAACAGACTTGCCAACGATGCAGCCTTCCGAACATGTGGTGTATGATTATGCAACTACATCGCTTTCGCTAAAGGCGCACCCGGTTCATTTTTTAAGACAACAATTGTCGCAGCTGCACGTAACACCTGCAGCCGACTTGGCCGGTTTACAAAACGGGCAGCCAGTAAAAGTGGCCGGGCTGGTGCTGGTGCGGCAGCGGCCGGGCACCGCCAAAGGCATCTGGTTTATGACCACTGAAGATGAAACGGGCTTTGCAAACCTGGTTATTTTTCCAAACGTGGTGGAGCAATACCGAAAGGCCATTTTGCATGCACGGCTGATCATGGTGGAAGGCACGCTGCAAGTAGAAGGCATCGTGATTCATGTGTTGGTGCAGGCCTGTTATGATATGTCTGCTTTGTTGCGGCGCCTTTCGCCGGGCACCAATCAAGCTACATCTGTGCAAACACTTTCCCGCGCTGATGAAAAATCATTGCTATCGGACCAGCAACCAAAAGCAGTGCAGCAAAACCTGTTTGGCGACGCAAGGAATTTTAGGTAAAAAAATAGCACTACAAATGTTGCTTTGTTCCATTTTTTACGCAGCAAATACAACAAAATTCCATTTCGATCAATGAAACAACCCAGTTAAAAACGATTGGCAACAATCAATACCCATCAATCACAGCATCAAATCATCTTTACCAAATTCAAACTGCATATCAATCAATTTGCGGTACAAGCCGCCTGCTTTCATCAACTGCTCATGCGAGCCTTGCTCCAGCACCGTGCCTTTGTCAATAACTACAATTTGATCTGCCTTGCGGATGGTGGAAAGCCGGTGTGCAATCACAAAGGAAGTGCGCCCTTTCATCAGGTTGTCCAACGCCTGTTGCACCAGTTGTTCGCTTTCACTGTCCAGCGATGATGTGGCTTCATCCAATATCAAAATAGCCGGATCTTTTAAAATAGCACGGGCAATGGCAATGCGTTGCCGCTGTCCGCCACTTAATTTAATACCCCGCTCTCCTACCACCGTGTTGTATTGCTCTGGGAAAGCCGTAATGAACTCGTGTGCATTGGCACTGCGGGCCGCAGCCATAATTTCTTCATCGGTTGCGCCAGGTTTGCCGTAGGCGATATTTTCTTTAATGGTGCCGCCAAAAAGAATGACCTCCTGCGGCACAAATGCCATTTGCTTGCGCAATTGCGTCAGCGGGATAGCAGTAATGGGTTTACCATCGAGGTACAGCGATCCGTTGTCCAACTCGTAAAACCGGAGCAACAGGGATGCTAGCGTGCTTTTGCCCGCACCGCTTGGGCCTACCAATGCCACCTGTTCGCCGGGTGCTGCATGCAGCGAAATATCACGCAACACAGGCACATCTTTTCGCCCGGGATAGCTGAACGAAACATGCTCAAACTGTACTTCGCCCCGGATCCCGTATTCAGGGGTTACCTGCACCGATTGCAGTTCCACTGCTTCGCCTTCGCCGCGCAGTATTTCGCGGATGCTTTGCGTGGCGCCCAGTGTTTTTTGCAGTTGCGAAAACATATCGGCAAAGCCGGCAAACGAACCGCCCACAAACATCGAAAAGATCACAAACATGGTGAGCGATCCCATAGTCAATTCACCTGTTTGGATCAGCGTAGCGCCATACCACATCACCCCCGCAATGGCGCCAAACACGCTAAAGATCATGAATGACACAAAAGCGCCGCGGTAGCGGGCATTGGTGATGGCTGTTAGCACCACCGCCGACAAGCTTTTTACATACCGGCTCGTTTCATAATATTCACCGGTAAAAGCTTTTACAATGGAAATACCCTGGAAGGTTTCCTGAACAATGGTGCCGCTTTCGGCCAACTGATCCTGCGCCCTGCGGGCCATTTTGCGGATGCGCATGCCAAACACTACGGCCAGCACGGCAATGAAGGGTACCACCGCCAGCATCAACAACGAAAGCCGTGCACTGATCCAGAAAATAAACATCAGGCCGATGATGAGGGTAAAAATGCCGCGCAGGAATTCGGCCAGCGTAAACGAAATGGCATCCTGGATCTGCGACAGGTCGGACGAAAGACGGTTGCTTAATTCGCCTACCCGTTTTTCGGCAAAAAAATGCATGGGCATGCTTAGTAGTTTGCTGTACACATCCTTGCGCATATCGGCCAGCGACCGCTCCCCAACATCGGTGAGTAGGTACACCCGCATAAACGAAAAAACAGCCTGCAGCGAAAGCTGCACGAATATGAGCAGCAGGATGGTGTTCAAATCAAGCCGCAGGTTTTTTAGTTCGGTGCCAAACGATGTGTTGCCAAGGGCATTACCGCCAGGAATCGCTGCTGTTCCCGGCGCCACGGCGTCGATCATTTTGCCCAGCAAAAAAGGAAACAAACTCGTGGAAAATGCCGACAGCGCAATGAATACAAGACTCAGGATAAACTTGCCGCGGTAAGGCCTGAGGTAGGCAAACAGGTCCATTGCTTCGCGCAGGCGTTCCTTCGAAATTTTCACTTTCGGTCGATCCGGTTCGTTGTTGCCACCCCTGTTGCGCCTGCTGTTTGCCATAAATCCTGTAATTGGACGGCAAAGATCGGGTGCAGCAGCGGATTACTGGGATCGTGTTTCATTTAAAAAAAGAGCCGCTGACATAGCTGGGTAATTACAGCTTCCAGTTTATAGGACAGTTGTTTTTTGTTTAAACAATCAGTCCCATTTTCATCATTAAATCCACACCAGTACCGCACCACAACTTTATCTTTCTTTTGGAGGATTGCCACTGCTACTGGCGTCAATATTGCTCAATACATTGGTATGAACAAGATGCTTTTAGCCCTTGCTGCCTGTTTGGTGCTGACCGTTTCGACGGGTGCACAACAGGGGAAAGGACAACTTAATATTCAACTGAATAAGGCCATTTTTCAACCCGGCGATTCGCTGCTGCTCCTTGCCGATTACCGGGACAGCAGCGGCCAATTGGGCAACCCAACACTGGCTACGCTGGAACTGGTTATTGAAAACGAGCAGGGCATGCGTACCCGGCTGCGCTGGCCCATGATCGAAGGGCAGGCCAGCGGCGCCCTGTACCTGTCCGACTCGTTGCCCCGCGGCAAATACACCCTGTTTGCAGGTTTGCAGCCCCGCTTTTTTGAAGTGGTGGGCAAAGTGCGAGATGGCCGGCACGGTGGCCAGATCCAGGCCATGCTCCTCACCAAAACCGGCGAATGGGCCGAGCAGGCAGTGCCCGTGGCGCAGGACGGCAGCTTTTCCATTGGCAACTGGTTGTTTGAAGAAAATGCATTGATGGCTTTTTCCGGAAGGGAAAACAGCAAGCAACTGCTCGATATCCGCATCAGCACCCAGCTCGATTCGAGCTTTGTGCCGCTGGCGGTAGCGGGCCGCAGTTTTTATGTGGGCAACCCGCCGGCATCGGCACAGGCCAACCTGGGACAAACCCTTGAAACACCGCAAAACCTTTTCGCCGACCAAGGCACCACGCTACCTGCAGTAGTGGTGCGTGCCACTGCTAAAAGCAGGGCCGAGCAGTTTGATGAGGAATATGTGAGCGGCTTGTTCCGCTCGGGCAACGAACGCATTGTGAGCATTATAGACGATCCAAGCGCATTAGGCTTTTACAATATTTTTTCATACCTGCAGGGCCGCGTGGCGGGCTTGCAAATAACACCGGCCGGATTCAATGGCGGCATGGCCCGTTGGCGCGGCGATCCGGTTAATTTTTTCCTGGATGAAGTAAGGACCTCGGCGCAGCAGATTGCTAACATTCCCATGAGCGATATTGCCCTTGTAAAAGCCTACCCGCCGCCATTTATTGGCGCCCCGGGTGGTGGCGGTGCCATTGCCATTTACACACGCCGCGGCGGCGAACGTGATTTTCTTCCGCCCAACCGGCAGGTGTTCAAAGTAAGGGGCTACACGCCAGCCAGCACCACGCTGCGTATGGACAAATTGAGTATGTAACTGGCAAACATTTTTCTAGAAGCCTAGCGAACAGCACCTGCATTGGCATTAAATACCGCGGTATTCAACGATGAAGCGGGTGCTTTCAGTTTGTTGTACACATCGTCGTAGAATGTGATGCGGCCGTTTACATCAAACCAAACGGTGCTGTAAATAATATATACATTCATCGGCTGGCTGGCAGCTATAACAATTGGCTCCTGTTGGTGCAGGCAGCCCGCTTTCAAAACGGAATCGATTTGAAACCTGTGCTCTTTTGCCACCATTGCAGCCAGTTCGGCAGCCTTTGCCACGCGAACACAACCATGACTATAAAAACGACGGTAAGTGTTGAATAAAGTTTTAGCCGGCGTATCGTGCAGGTACACCGAAAACGGGTTGGCGAAATTTAACTTGACAAGGCCCAACGAGTTATCGCAGCCCGTTGACTGTCGGATGGTGTATGGAAAGTTGGATGCGCTTAACGATTGCCAGTTGATGCTGTGCGGGTCCAGCAGCTTTCCCTGCCGGTTCAATACCTGGAAATTATTTTGTTCGAGATAAGATGTATTGCGTTTGATTTTTGGCAGCAACTCTTTTGTGGCAATGCTCTGCGGCACGGTCCAATAGGGATATAAAATTACTTCGGTGATGGTGCTGCTCAATGTTGGCGTTGGCGTATTGGGCTTGCCTGCAATGATTTTTGAATCAAAAACCGGCTCCCCATTTTGATACAATTGCAAACTGGCCGATGGAAGGTTTACAACAATATGCGGATTGCGGTGTTGCATGCTCCCCATCCATCGCATATAGTTTAGTGCTACTTTGATCGCCTCAATCCGTTGCTGGATGGGAACGTTCATTGCCCGCAGCGTCGACGGCCCCAGCACGCCATCAGGCTGCAGCCCAAGCAACGCCTGTGCTTCTTTTATTTTTGGAGCTAACGAACCTTCAAAATTTACTGCGTGGGCCGAGTCAAGTATTCGAAGCTGCATCAGTTTTTGCACCAAAGCTTTGTTGGAGACATCGCTGTTTTTTGCACTGATCGTTACTTCCGAAAAATCTAAGTGCCGCGTCAATGGATTGAAGTAGCGCAACCATTGTTTCAAGCCAACATACATTACGTCCGCGGGTTCTGCAGCCGCTAAAAAATGGGTAAGATCGTCCTTCGCGAAGCTGGCAGCTAGTAAGACTATCATTGGTGTTCTATCCGGCTTATATTTTACGCCATCAAAATTGAAAGAAGGCAACTGACTTCCATACCGAACATCACCATAAAAGTGCAGTGCGGCATCTGTTAGCAGCAACTCATTGGTTGCGGAATCTAACATGTTTTTCATTGGCGAACCAGTTGCAAATGAAGCAAGTGTTTGCAGCCTGTAATGAGATGTTTCCAATCCCAGATCACCGGCAATTTGCAGATCCCGAAGCAATACCTGGCGGTGCTTTAAGCCGGCGTTGTTCAGCCATGCAATTTTGTAATCGGTTTGCCCGTAAAATTGCTGCACCAGTTGCGCATCTTGCATACCTGCGTTAGCAACAAACGACGAATCCTGTAATAAACCACGCAACAGCGCCGGACTCAATTGCGCTTTTGCCTGCAACACCATAGTGCTGAACCAAAGCAAAGCAACATATTGAAACAGTCGGCTCATTGCTGGATGTTTTTTCAGTGCATGACCCAGGTGGCAAGAATTGATCAATGGAAAACATTGCTCTGCTGGAATTATTAAATCGATCCTGATGCAGTGGAATGATCCAAAGACTAAAAAAGGACGCAGCCAATACCAAAGCTGCCGCCGGCAACAATGGCTACTTTGTTTCCAAATATCATTTCCATAAAAAAGCATTTGTCGAAATATAGTGCGCCAATTGAAATTTTTCCATGATGGCAAACAGCTACCAGCATGATGCAGGATGGCTTTAAAGCAAGTAGCAGGAACGCAACCAACGGCGCAGCAAACCCGCAACCACAGCAGTTTATAGCAGAAGAACCAAGCGCAAAAAATTGCCATTGATCAGCCGAATAACAATGGCAAGAAACCGCAGCCTACATGATAATCTTTCTAATCGAAAGCACCGCTGAAATCCCTGAGCGTTGTCAGTAAAAATGCAATAAAAAAGAGGCAAATTGTAGTGTACCAAAATTTACAGATATGAAGCGTATTCTTGTCCCCACCGATTTTTCGCCCTGTGCCGGCAAAGCGCTGGAATACGCAGCATGCCTTGCACAAAAAATGGGTGCTGAAATTATTTTGCTGCATGCCTGCGATCTGCTGGGCGAAGAACATCAATCGCGAAAGGCACTGATTGCGGATTATAATAAATCCATCCAGTCCAATGCCAGTGCGCAGCTAAAAGCTTTGAAGGCACAAACAACCGCGTCTACACAGGTACCAGTTGCCACTAGATTGTACGATGGCCCGGTTGTCGCATCTGTGTTGGATGCAACCGCCCAAAACAAGGTCGACCTGATTGTAATGGGCACGCTGGGCGGCTCTGCTTTGCACAATAAAATTTTTGGATCACTCACTGCCGAACTACTGTCGGCGAGCCCTGTGCCGGTTATTGCGGTACCGCATGCATACGAATGGGCGGAACCCAAACGTGTGTTGCTTGCGCTGAATAATCCGCAGGAAAAAAACGCTGTATTGCAGCCTGCATTCGACCTGGCTGCGGCGTTTCACTCAGACGTTCATGCGGTAGTGTTCTCTGACTTTGATGAAGCGGGTGCAGCTGTTTTGGAAAAAGGTCGCGGCATGTCGAAGATCGTGGCGCAATTGCAGGAAGCCCACCCGCAAACACCGGTAACAACGGTACATATTGGCGGCAATGCATTTGAAGATGCGATCCAGGAATACATCAATGCGCACAACATCAACCTGCTGGTGATGATCACACACAAACGAAACAAAATACAACAACTGTTTCGGCAAAGCCTTACCCGCAAAATGAGCTATCATGCCGCGGTTCCGCTTATGGCCGTTCACGCATCGGTGTAGTAAGCATTTGGCGGGTTAATGTGCGGTCGCAAGTGTGTTTAAATGTTCACGGGTTCACAGGTTCACGAGTTGGTTTACAAAACTCTCAAACTTGTGAACCCGTGAACTTGTGAACTAGTTTCTACTGCTGTTGATACGGCCCGTACACCGCATCGCGAAAGGCTTTGTGCAGGCCGCCATAAAACGGCATCACCTGCACAAACAATACGGCGGTCAACTCATTTACCGGGTCAACCCAAAACAAAGTACTTGCGGCGCCATCCCAGAAAAACTCACCTACTACACCGTTGTTTTCCGCAGCAGAAGCAGGCGGCCGGGTACGCACCGCAAAATCGATCCCAAAACCCACCTGCCCTTTCGATGGCAGCCACATGCGTTGCGAAACGGTATCTGACAAATGGGAAGTAGCCATTAGTTGCACCGTTTGCGGTTTCAAAATGGTGGCGTTATTGAACTTGCCTTTGTTGAGCAACATGCGGGCAAACTTCATATAATCATCCACTGTGGATATAAGCCCAAACCCACCGGGCTTCAGCGCACGGTCTTTAATATTAAACTCGTTATCGCCCATCGAAATAGCCGATGCGTTTCCGGTGGCATCCCGTTGATACAAAGTTGCAAAGCGGTTGCGGTCGGCTGGCGCCAGCACATATCCGGTGTTGTTCATGCCCAGCGGCTTAAAAATATTTGCAGCCAGGTATTGATCAAATGGTTTTCTGGAAAGCTTCTCCACCAGGTAAGCCTGCACATCTACTGAAGCGCCATAACCCCACTGGTCACCGGGATGAAATAATAGCGGCAGGCTGGCCAGCCGTTTGGCCATTTCGGTCAGCGTATTATTGGGATTAAATACATCCGCCTTTGCCACCAATGGGTTAAGCACCGGGTGGTCGATGCCGGGTGCAAAACCGGCCGTGTGACGGGTAATATCGCGGATGGTGATGGGCCTTTTCGCAGGCTCAAGTATCATGTTGCCGGAAGCATCGGTGCCTTTGTACACCTGCATGTTGGCGAACTCGGGTGCATACTTTGAAAGTGGATCGTCCAATTGGAACAAGCCTTTCTCATACAGTTGCATCAAGGCCACGCCGGTTATGGGCTTGGTCATGGAATAAATGCGGGTGATGGTGTTGCGGTCCATCGGCCGCTTTGTTGCAGCATCGGCATAGCCAAATGCATTGAAATAAGCCTCCTTGCCTTTTTCATACACCAGGGCAGACACACCGGCAATCTGGCCCGAGTCGACAAATGATTTCAGCGCCGCATCGATGCGGGATTTTGCCGTAGCATCAATGACGGTTTTTTGCTGGCTTTGTGCAATTGCCGGTTGGGCAAACACAGCGATCAACAAGGGGAGTAACAATGCAACTATCGGTTTCATTATGGTTTTGTAATTTTTGCAATCGAAGGAAGTAAAGCATATGGCTGCAGAAGTTTTCTTTACAGCAGACATTTATCACGCCATTGAATGTACAAAAATTAGCAAGATGGACCGCTGAAACTGCACTTTGGGCTAAGTCGTATGAAATTGGGATAAATAAATTGACTGACTAAAACGAACCGCTGTAAAAAACTATGTTGTTGAAAAATGTAGTGAGAGGCTTGATTGATTTATCAAGACAAAGAGAACAATTGATATTTTAAAACATCGACCTACTTGGATAACTACCGGATGTTTTCCGGCACCAATAGCACGCTCCCATCGCTTTTAACTTGCCACGCAATGATGGAATTTATATGATAGCCACCCATCTTGTTTCCCCGGGCTTTTTTGAGTTGTGCCAGCGTTGGCTGCGTATACCCGGTTTCATCAACAGCGCGGCTCATTATTTCGGTTGCCTTTCCATCCCATTGCCATAAATAACGGAAAGCAGTATGCGCTTTATCTAAAACCGGCCCGCCAAGTTGCGCAGGCTGCCAGCTTCTACCCTCATCGGTGCTGATCTCCACCTTTGTAATTTTTCCGCGGCCGCTCCAGGCAATACCCCTGATCTCGATCCAGCCTTTTTGCACCACTGCCGGGTAGGTTGGAAACGTAATTACCGAACGGGCATCCATCACAAAACTAAATTGCCGCACTTTATCGCCCACTTGCTCGGTGTACTTTGCCGTTTCCTCGCGGGTCATAAAAGGCTGGTCGGATACTTCAATGCGGCGGATCCATTTTACACTGGTATTGCCTTCCCAGCCGGGCAGCAGCAGGCGTGCCGGGTAGCCCTGCGCCGGACGCAGCGCTTCGCCGTTTTGTGCAAATGCAATCATGCCTTCTTCCAGTGCCTTATTTACCGGTATGCTCCGCGTCATCACGGCCGCATCGGAGCCTTCGGCTAAAAACCAGGTGGCTTTTGGATGGATGCCCACTTCGCGAAACAGGGTAGACAACAATACACCGGTCCACTCACTTTGGCTGGTAAGGCCGCAAATATCCTGCGGCGTCATTTTTTCTTTACCACTGCGAAAATTGCCCGAGCACTCCAGGAAAAAAATGCGGGAAAGCGAGGGAAACCTTTTCAAATCGGCCAGGGTAAACACCATGGGGCGTTCCACCATGCCGTGAATCAGCAGTTCGTAGCGGTGCGGATCGATGGCCGGAATGCCGCCGTGGTGGCGTTCAAAATGCAGGTCGGATGGCGTGATGGTTCCGTACAGATCCTGCAGGGGCGTTCGCGAGGAGGTATCAGATGGTTTGCGCAACGGTTGCTCATACGGCGACCGGCTACCCAGCCGGCTGGGCATCGGCCCAAGCACTTTGGTGGGATCGTGCAGCAGCAAACTATCTTTTGACAAAGCCGTTTGCACCACCTGCCCCGACGATTGCTTCAGCAATACCGTTGCGGCCGTTGCCGCCATGCCCCCCAGCAGCATGCGGCGGCTTATATTATTACCAGCGGGCTGGTTATTTAACTGCGATTTTTTTTCCATAAAAAGTGCTTAACGGATTTCGGCACCGCCGGTACGGTCGTCGGGAACAAACAGGTCTTTGGCAGGCATTACCACTTTGGGCAGGTTAGCTGCATTCATTTCTATGTCGGCTGCCACCAAACCATTTGCATGCAATAGGTATGAGGTAAGGTGATACACTTCTTCATTGCTCAGCGAGCCCGGTGCATTAAAGGGCATGGCCCGCCTGATATAATCGAACAGCGTGGTAGCATAGGGCCAGTAATTGCCAATGGCTTTTGCTTTTGATGTATCGCTGCTCACTAGCCGGTTGTACGGGCCTTCTACACCGGTAGCGCCGTGGCAACTGGCACATTTTGCTGCATAAATGGCGCGGCCTTCGGGCACCGTACCCGAGCCGGGCGGCAGCCCCTGCCCATCGGGGCGTACATCAATATCGATGGCGGCAATTTGAGCGGCAGTTGCGGGCCGGCCAAAACCAAATCGGCTGGGCTGCACCATTTGCACTACTTCGTTGTTGCGCTGGTTTGGAGCACAACTAAAAAGGAGCGTAAATAAAAGGCATAGCGGTAGCAGGCGGCCTGTTGCAAGCTGCTGCGAAAAATTTTTCGGTAAATACATGGCTTATTTATCCAAACAGCAAAAAGGCAATAATGAGGGTAACAATGATGTTGAAACCCTGCGCAATCAAAAATGCATACAGCGGTTTTTTGCTGTTCTGATTAAACAGGTCGGCAAAGTTGGTTTCAAGGCCAATGCTGGTAAATGCCAGCGCAAACCAAAGCCCCTGCAGGTTTTTCAAACTGTCTTTAACGGCAGCAGAAGTTTCTGGCGATACCGCAAATGAAAACAAGAGCGATGCGGCAATAAAGCCCAGTACAAACTTGGGAAAACGTTCCCAGATCACCTTCAAGGTTGGCTTGTTGGCTTCATCCTTTGCAGCAGCATGCTTGGTGTACGTCCAGTAAATGGAAATAGCAAATGCCGCCAACCCCAGCAACACGTTCTGCGAAAACTTTACGATGGTACTGATCTTTAAAGCCGTCTCACCAACCAGCGTTCCGGATGCCACAACAGCGCCAGTGGTATCGATGCTGCCGCCCAGCCATGCGCCGGTTACCTCCTCCGGAAAGTTGAAGTAGTTGGCGATATAAGGCATGAAGATCATCATGGGGATGGCCGTGATCAGCACCATTGAAATAACGTAAGAAAGCTTCTTCGAATCGCCTTTGATGGCACCCGATGTGGCAATGGCAGCCGACACCCCGCAAATGGAAACCGCACTGGCAATCATCATCCGCAACTCATCGTCCACCTTCATTTTTTTACACAACCAAAAAGCAAAATACCAAACCGAAAGCACCACAGCCAGTGCCTGTATCAACCCTAAAGAACCGGCTTTAAGAATGTCGGAAAATATAACGCTGGTACCCAACAGCACCAGGCCAATTTTTACAAACAACTCTGTTGAAAGCGTGGACCGAAACCACTCGGGCAACCGGAAAAAATTGCTGATCAGCAAGCCAATGGTCAAACTAAAAATTACGGCCTCGAGGTTGAGGCTTTTCATGGTAGCGCTGCCCGCAATAATAAGCGCAACAATGGTAAGCAGGTACACTACCGGAAACACGATCACGGATCGCATCACCGGCTTACCCAATAAAAGCGAACCGAAGAGGGCTACAGCAAAAACATACAAAAACTGCAACCCGATGATGCCCAGGTTAGCAGCGGTCAGGACTTTTGAAAATAACTCTTCTGAATTGCTCCACCCAAATTTGGGCACCGGAAGTATAAAGCCAAATAGGGTAACGCCAATGATTAAAAACCCGAGTACCACTACCACCCAGTCTTCGTGCAGGGCTGGCTTTTTGGAAGCGGTAAACGGAGCTTGTTCAGCCGGCGTTGGCTGCACTAATTGTTCTGTGGTTTGCATGCGAAGGGTGTAATTGTATGTTGAAAATATCCTTTAAAGCCTGCTTTGCGGCATGGTGGCCGCACATGCCGTGCACCCCGCCACCCGGCGGCGTTGAGGAAGAGCAGATATAAATACCTTTTGCAGAAGTACGGTACGGCGAATAACGCAGCGCGGGGCGGGTAAACAACTGGCCCGCATCGATGATGCCGCCGTTGATATCGCCGCCAATGTAGTTGGGGTTATGTGCTTCCATTTGCACCGTGTTCATGGTATGGCGGCCAATGATGCGATCACGAAAACCTGGTGCAAAACGCTCCACCTGCCGCTCAATGGCTTCGGTCATGTCTTTGGTGGAGCCATTGGGCACATGGCAATAAGCCCATGCTGTATGTTTGCCTTTTGGCGCCCTGGATGCATCGAACAAACTTTGCTGCGCAAGCAGCACAAATGGCTTATTGGGATGGCCGCCCCTTGCAGCCAATTGTTCGCCTGCGGCAATTTCTTCAATGGTATTACCCAAATGTACCGTGCCTGCATTGCGGCAGCCTTCAGCGGTAAAAGGAATGGCATCATCCAGCGCCCAATCTATTTTAAATACGCCCATACCGTAGCGGTACCGGTTCAATTGCCATTGGTAAATGGAAGAAAAACGATGACCTGCAATCTGCAACAACTGGCGGGGTGTAACGTCGAATAAAATGGCATGTGCACTGGGCAAGGCTTGCAGGCTTTTTACAAAATGCCCGGTTTCTATTTTCCCGCCAAGCGATACAAAATAAGAAGCCAGCGCCCCGGCAATGGCATGCGAGCCGCCCAACGGAACCGGCCAGCCCTGCAAGTGGCCTACACCCATCAACACCAGGCCAATGGCCGATGTGGTTAAATTGGAAAGGGGCTGTATGGAATGTGCCGCCATGCCGGCCCACAACCCCCTTGCTTCCCTTGTTTTAAAACGTTTGGAAAGCTGCAATGCAGATGTGATGGCTTTTAACCCAAACCGTGCCATTGCAATGGGGTGTTGGGGAAAATGCAGGGGCGCCAATACATCGCGGTCGATCAGCGGCCAGTCGGTTGTTACTTCATTCATCAGCCTGCGATAGGCGTCGGCATCGGCACCTAACAATTGGGCCGTGTCTTCCACGCTTCCATGGAGTATTGCCGCTGTGCCATCATCAAACGGGTGTGCAGCCGCAACCTGGGGGTAGGTAAATTGCAGGCCATGCGCTGCCAGCGGAAGGGTTTTAAAAAACGGCGAGCCGGCAGCAAGCGGGTGAATGGCCGAGCAGGTATCGTGCAAAAAACCGGGCAGAGTCAGTTCTTGGGTGGAAAGTCCGCCGCCAATCTCCTTCTTGCCTTCGATCAATAACACGGAAAGCCCGGCCTGCTGCAGCGTAATGGCTGCGGCTAACCCGTTAGGCCCCGATCCCACTACTACTGCATCGTACTCTGTTTTGGGTAAAGACATCAATTATTTTGCTTCACTAAAGTTATCGGTAAAAAAATCATGTAACTGCAGGGTAGCTTTCCGGGTTTAATATTTACCGGCTACCAACGTGCTTTCGGAAAGGGTGTACTTTTTTGGTGCACGATCCAGCACTACATAAATAGAGTCGCCGGTTTCGTTAATGCCATTCAGCACTACCCTTGCACCGCCATCAGTAGCTGTATAATTCAGCACCATACGAGCCCTTCTAAATGTTTCATTCGATTCTGCCGCAATGCCCCTGGTACGCCGGGCAGAGCGTGCCCGTTCATCGATCTTCAAATCTTCATCGCCAATCACCGCCAGCGATGCGGCTGGTATCCAGGAAGATTTTGTTTCCGGCTTATTTTCAGGTTCATTTCTTTGACTGCCACTGCCTGCACCCTGACGACGCCTCCGGATGGCCGCGGTATTTTTATCCTGCAAATACAGCACATTGGCAACCGTATCTGCTTCATAATAAAATGCCCTTAAACCGCCTCCGGTACCGGTCAGCTCAAACGTACGGTTGATGTCGCGCATGGGCGAACCGCCACCGTTTGAAAGATCAAGTTGCACCGGCTTAGCAACCCTGAAGGAAAGGGTTGACCATTTTTCGAAATAGGCCTCCTGCCAACGCACCGTATCGAACGGCGAGTAGGGTATAACGTTACCGTTTAAACGAAACTCCGTTACGTTGTAAAAACCACGCAGCTCGGTAACACCCTTTGCAGCGGGCTGCTTGTACGGGTCGTATAAAAAATTTAAATACTGCACATAAAACAGCACTACCAGAAAGATAAATATGGTTAAAGATTTCAGGCCAATGCGGGTTAGCTTTAACCACTTTCCAAAACGGGGATAATAGCTTTTAGGCACAGCCAGCCGCTCCTTGATAAAATAGTTATACAACACCGGGATATCCTGAATCATCAGAAAACCCGCCAGCAGCACAAAGTAAGAACTGTATACATGCACGCCACCATCGTAGGCGAAGTTTACATATACGATATCACCTAAAGCACCGAAGAGTAACACAGCGCCCAATAGTGTTGTTTTGCGAAAAAACAGCATTACGCCGGCAGCCACTTCCACAATACCTGCAAACACCTGGTACCAGGGTACTATACCAATGGAAAGCCAGTATATTTTTTGTGCAGTAAGGTCGCCAAAGTCTGTATTGAGCAAACCTTCCGATGGGTAGGGCATTTGCACCGGAAGCAGTTTGGTAAAGCCAAAACCAATGATGCCAATGCCGGCACGATACCGCACAATTACCCGCAGCCAGTAATAAAGATCGTTGTAAGAACGACGGTTGCGATTCAGCGCCGACCAAACTAAGCCAAGGATCACAGAAATAAACAAGGTATTTATCCAGATGGCATAACCCAAAAGGTTGTTGCCGAAAATGGTATTTCCCAAAAAGGTAAACCCGGAATTAAAGCGGGCAATATCATAAATATCACGGTAGTGCAGGCTGGTCCAGTCTATGGAAAAAAGATTGCTGTACCAGGTGGTGCTATTAGGCAGCGACATGGCCACAAAAAACACGAAGGCAATGCGCAGCAATACTTTTTGCCAACCCTTCCAGTCGCCTGTGGATTGCTGTTGGCGCGGTTGCTGTGTAAGCAGGCTATCTGTGGAAAGAACCGGTTTATCCAGTACGGTTTGTGTTGCAATTGCAGTTGGCATAAACTAATGTTTTTGAGTGCACAGGTTATTACAGGCTTACAGCTTAATGGGTTTGTTACGGCCTTTTTCAGCTTCAATCAGCAGGTACTTTTTGGGAATGCGGTTCAGCACCACATGCAGCGAATCGTTGCGTTCGTTTACACCGTTCAATACAATCTGGTCTTTTGATCTACGGGTAAATTGAAACACCAGCTTTTCGCCGGCATTGTTGCTATTCTTATTTTGCAGCAACAGTTTGTTTTGTGCTGCATCTACCGAGTATTGGTAATAATGTCTGCCTGCAGATCCTGCCAGTTCATAAATGCGTTCTTCATCTTTTTTTGCAACGTGCTCCACCATTGCATGTTCCAATGCTACCGGCCGGTTTGAGCGGATGCTGATGGTTGCCCATTCTTCAAAAACAACATCTTTCCAACGCACCGGATCGGTTGCGGAGTAAGGTAGCACCTGGTTGTTGATGCGAAATTCAGCCACATCGTAGATGCCTGCGGCACCCGCCAGGCCTGGTGTTTTTGGAAATTGGTAACGATCTTCCCTGGCGCCACGATAAGTAGCAAACCCATACACCCCTACAAAAAATAGGACGAACAAAGCCTTTGCGGCATACCTGCCGGTTTGCTGCCACGCCGCCATAAATGTTGGTTTAAAACGTTTAGGCACAACCGCTTTTTCTTCGCCGAACAGTCGGTACAATCCAATGGCATCATAGGCCAGTAAAAAAAGTGCAAGGCTGATGAGGTATAAACTGTATACATGTTCGCCGCCTTCGTAAGCCAGGTTCGACATAAACACATTTCCGGTAAATATGGCAATGATGAATGCACCGATGGTTGCCGTTTTGCTGTACAGTAAAAGCAGGCCTGCCGCAATCTCCACCAGACCAAGAAAAGATTGATATCCCGGCACAATTCCCAGGCTCATCGAAAATATTTTCCAGGCCGACAGATCGCCGTAGTGCGTATTCAAATTGCTGATGGAAGGGAAGGGCGCCTGCAACGGAAACAGCTTGATCATACCATAACCAATAATGCCAATAGCCAGGCGATAGCGCACCGCTACCCGCAGCCAGAAATAAAGTTTATGATACTCCTTGCTGCGTTGGTCGGCCACCGTCCACACGGCTACGCCAATTAATGCAACCAGTGCAGCTATGGCCCAGTTGTAAAAGCTATCATCTGCAGTGAACAGTTTAGGCGAATAACGTGTCAGGTGAAATATATCGCCGTAGTGCAGTCCCAACCAGCCAAATGAAAACAGGTTTGCCAGATAACTCAAGTCGAGCGGCAACACCTGGATCAGAAAATAAATAAAAAAGAATCGAAACAGGATTTTCTCGTATTCTTTCCAAGGCGTAAGACCAACGGGTGTGCTCTGATTCATGCCTGTATGTTTATAAGCAATCAAATAAATTTTGTAGTAAGCGGGTTAAGTCAATTGGTAAAACCCAAAGCGTGCAACTGAGTTTTGGGTTTTACCAATTGACTTATCAGTATCCTTCGTTTTGCACCAATGCTTTATCGATTAGGAGTTGCTCCGCCGGTAGTGGTAATACCAACCTGTTTGGATCGGTTACATTCAACACTGCAGCGGCACGGCCGGTACGTACCAGGTCGAACCAGCGGTGTGGCTCAAACGCAAATTCAATACGGCGTTCGGCTTCGATAGCTAGCAAAACCTCGTCATGTGTAGCAGCAGTTGCATTTGCCAGCCCTGCCCGGTCACGCACTGCATTCAAGTCGCTCAGTGCATCGCTGATCTTAGCACCACCCTGCTGCGCCCTTGCCTCTGCACGAATGAGGTACAGCTCCGCAATGCGGATAACATAGCTGGGATCAGTAGCCGGGTTGCGATAATACAGGTTACCGTACCAGCGATTCTGGTTGTCTTTTGCAACGAGTGAACTCCGGTTGCCGCCAATCAACGGATCATTTACCAATGCCACAAAAGCATCGCTGGGAGCCCATTGCCGGGTGCCGCCCCGCTCCTGCGGCTGCCACTGGCCGCGATGACCGTTGGATTCGGTGGTGCTGTAAAAAATTTCAAAAACCGCCTCCTGCGTACCCCTTGCATCATTGGCGAAAAAAGCGGAGTAGGGCTTCAACAATTTGTAATTGGTATCGTCAATTACTTTGGTAGCATACTCCTCTGCCTTAACCCACGCCTTCCGATACAAGTAATAGCGTGCTTTTAAGGCCCAAACAGTTTTCTGTGTGGCTCTGTGGCGATCGGTGGTAGGGGACAAAAGCGCCTCTGCTTTATCCAAATCACTGATCACCTGATTATACGTTTCGGTTAGGGATGACCGTGATACTTCAATATTATCTTTCTGGCTCAGACTAGGCTCGGTAATAAGCGGTACGCCACCCCAGGTTCGGGCCAGATCGAAGTAAGCCAGTGCCCTTATAAAATAGGCTTCACCAACAATCCCATTTTGCAATGCTGTGGATAGTTTGCCTTCTTCCAATGCGCCAACACGTTTAATAACATTATTGGCGCGGTTGATGGTGCGGTAAATGGCAATCCATGCCGCATTGATGGTGGAGTTATCTGCATTTACCTTGTGGTTGATAAACTCCTGCACCTGCGATTGCGAGCCGGTCCATTGTATGTTATCGCCAGAGAGGTAGCCAATCGATTGAAAGCTGGTTCCATAATATCCGCCATCAGCAAGAGCGCTGTACACGCCGCGCAGGGCTGTTTCGGCAGAGGCTTTATCGAATATGGGCTGATCATCGGATATGGAAGCACGGGGCTCCACATCCAGGTACTTTTCGCAGGATGTAAGCGCTACCAGCGTCAGTAAAAATCCCAAGTACTTTATTGTGTTCATGGTAAATCGGTAATGTTTTGATTGAACAATTTGCTGCAGTATTTACAGCGTCAGGTTTACGCCAATTTGAATACCTCTTGGCTGCGGCGGTGTGCCCAGGTCGATGCCTTGTTCGTTTTGCCCGCTGCCTGCGCTTGATTCCGGATCGAGCCCCGTGTATTTTGTAATTGTAAACAGGTTGGTACCCACTGCATAGAAGCGTACGGTTTGCAATCCGGCTTTTTGCGTAACCTCTTTTAGAAGTGTGTAACCAACCGACAGCGAACGTAGGCGCAGGAATGAGCCATCTTCGAGCCAACGGCTGCCGCCATCGCGATAGTTGTTCACGTTGATACCATCGGTACGCGGCACATTGGTAATATCTCCCGGCTTCTGCCACTGATCTAGGTTACTGGCCAGTATTACACGGGCTGCATCACGGGCACCGCCCCCTTCACCAAAAAAGCGGTTGTGGTTGTAAATTTTATTGCCGTACTGAAAGGAAAGAAATACGCCTGCATCAAAGCCGCGGTAGTTGAAGTTGTTGGTAAGCCCGCCAAAGAACTTGGGCCAAATGCTGCCGTAGATTTGTCGATCGCCGGTAGTGATCTTGCCATCCCCATTTACATCGTCATATACTGCATTTCCGGTTTGCGGATCAACATACAATTGGCGGTACACCCAGAACGAATAAAGCGGTGAGCCCTGTTGTTGCAAAATCAGATCGCGGCTGCCATACTTCAACGGTGCGTCAAGTTTTTCAATCCGGTTTTTGTTTTGTGCAATATTGAAAGAAGTGTTCCATGTAAAATTTCGGTTACAGATGTTCGTTGTATTGATGACCAGTTCAAAGCCGCGGTTGCTGATCTCGGCGGCATTGCTCCAGTAGCTGTTAAAACCAGAGGTTGCCGGCTGAGAAACAAGGAGCAACCCGTCGCGGGTATATTTGTGGTATACGTTAAATTCAACATTCAACCGGTCGCGGAACAAGCCGAGGTCAACACCAACATTGGCCTGGGTTGTTTTTTCCCAGCGCAGGTCTTTGTTCGACAATTGTTGCGGCGCCGTGCCGGCACTTCCCTGGTAAGGCGTACCGCCCGACCACAGGCCCCGTGCAGCAAAATCGCCAATGCCATTCTGGTTGCCGGTAGTACCATAGCTGGCCCGCAGCTTAAGCGTTGAAATGGGTTCAATGCCTTTCAGAAATTGCTCCTGGTCTGCTTTCCATGCTATGCCAACCGCGGGGAAATAGCCCCATTTGTGATCCTTACCAAATCTGGAAGAAGCATCGGCCCGCACACTGAAATCAACCAGATACTTTCCGGCAAAACTGTAGTCGACTTTCGAGAAAAACGACGCCAGCGTACTCTTGGTCCAGGTTTGTGTGCCCGTTGTTATTGCGGCCGAAGAAATCAGTTTAAATGAATTGTTGGCAAAGCCCCTGCCCTCGGAAGCCGTACGGGTATACACATCGCTTTGCAGCGTGTTGCCCACCAATACACCCAAATTGTGTTTGCCACAACGTTTACGATAGGTAAGCGTTTGCTCGTTGAGCAATGAAGTGAACTGACCGATAGAAGATGTAGCCAATCCGTTAGGACTGCCCGCAATGAGAAAGGTGTTCCAGTACTCCGATTCGTTGTAATTATTGTAATCGGCGCCAAAGGAGGAACGGAATTTCAGGTTGGGCAAAATTTCGGCATCGAGGTACAGGTTGCCAATGTAACGCAGGCTTACCGACGACACATCGTAGTGTTGCAGCAGCAGGTCTACGTTATCGAAACCAGCACGCCCAACCTGTATGCCATCTTCGTTTAAGGGTGACAGGTAGGTTGGCGTATGCAATGCGGCCTGCAGCAAACCGCCTGCCGGTCCGTCGCCAGCCCTTGCCTGGTTGCGGAAAGTGCGGGTAAAGGTATTGCTTACACCAACCTGCACTTTATCGTTTATTTTCTGATCGAGGTTCACCTTAAAGCTGGCCCGGTTAAAATCGATGGGCCGTAAAATGGCTTCCTGCTTATTAAAACCACCACCGATATAGTAGCGCGTTGTTTTAGTACCGCCGGTTAAAGAAATATCATAGTTGTGCAGTTGTGCAGTGCGAAAAACCTGGCCTAGGCGGTCGTAGGTTTGCTGCTCTTCGGGCAGGCCGCGGCCTCCTTCCGATACCGGCCTAAAAGGCCTGTTGGCAAAGGTTCTGTTTAAAGCGGGGTTATCGGTGCCGGTATTTACCCACCATTCATTTACCAGTGTTGCATGCTCGGGGCCGGTGGTCAGATCCCACAGCTTGGCTGCTTTTGCCCATCCATGCGATGCGTTGAAATTAATAGTGGGCCGTTGGTTAAAACTGCCCCTTTTTGTAGTAATCAGGATCACGCCATTGGCGCCTCTTGAACCGTATAATGCCGTGGCTTCCGCATCTTTCAGCACTTCAATGCTTTCAATATCGGCAGGGTTGATATCAGAGATGGGCGATGTTGCTTTGCCGCCGGTACCAATAGTTTGCAAAGTATTGTTATTGACAAAAACGCCATCTACCACATACAATGGATCATTGTCGGCATTGATAGAAGTAGCACCCCGCACCCTGACGTTTACAGCTTCTCCGGGTACGCCGGTATTGCTAGAGATTTGCACACCTGGCACTTTCCCCTGCAGCTGCGCATCAAAGCTGCCTGCAGGAATGTTGCGGGTTTCAGCAGGATTTACTTTTGTTACGGAGCCTATTAGGTTGCGTCGTTGCTGCGTGCCGTAGCCTACCACTACCACATCGCTCAATTGACTGGATACGGGTTTTAATTGTATAATAAAAGGGGCATCAGAAACCTGCGTGGTATCGGTCACATCGAAGCCAACATAGCTAACGCTATAAGTAACGGGCAGCCGCTGACCGGTTAAGAAATTAAACTCGCCTTTATTATTGGTCACCACTTCATGGGTAGTGCCTTTAATGTGCACGGTAGCACCTGCCAGTGGCTGCGCCGTTTGTGCGTCTACGACCTTTCCCCTGATGGCTATATTGTGTTGATTGGATTGCGCTAGTAGTGTATGCTGGGCTAACAGAAAGGCAGCGGTGCACAAGATCGTTTGCACAAGCCTGGCCCTTTTTGGTAGCAAGGTAAATTGAAACATTGTGGCTGGTTTATATAAATGCGACAGAAATATTTCGATAAGAGCATTAGCTCTTAGTCAATAAGCGACCTGTTGGTTTGCTGAACAACAGCCAGGAGCCAACGCAAAAGCCAATCGCCGACTTTTAGCGCATAGATTTCCTGGCCTGTTATTCAGCAAACAACAAGCGATATGGGGCAATAGCAAGGGCTATTGCAGACAAACAAAAACTGGTTGAAAATGCCTGCTTAGCAACAGCAGCAGGCGCAGCGCATGACCATTTTGGAATAGGAAGAGATCGCCATTACAGACCGGGCAGAATGCTTCGCTGTGTACATTACTGTAAACTTTAGTTGTTAAAGGTTAAGGTCAAATGCTGCTGGCGATTAACATCATTTGAGCTGGCGAACATTAGTCCACCGATTTGGTAGACAAATATAGAACAAAGGTTTTCCCGACAAAAAATATTTGTCTTTTTTTAAAAAAAAATTTCGAGTGATTAGGTGAAGTGCCTGATCATTCAAGCTATGCACATCTACCTGTCACATTATTTGCTGACAACAGTTTCGTCTTGTCCAGAACTATACATCACTGCACTACTGTTTTTCTTTTTTTGATTGCACAGTAAGTAACAGATGGGAATTGAATGATAGCTGGGCCACACAAATGCTGCAGTGCTGCAAGTCAATTTCAGACAGAACACAGCAAGTAAACCAAACATTTTTTTGAACCACTAACCCGCTACGCCACAATCATTTACATGCGTAACTAAAGAACCACTCAATAGCCGGGTTCAAAAAATATTTGGCAATTAAAAAATTTCGCTAATACATTTGTCTACCAAATAGGTAGACTATTAAATTTCATTTCAATTTTCCAAACCAGCCTGCAATACGGCGCCGAAAACCTAAAGCCGAACAAACCAACCGAGCATGAAGAAGTATCTTTTTTTAACGCTGCACGTTCTTTTCTGGAGCAGCGCCGCTTTTGCCCAAGGCACCATAAAAGGCGTGATCAAAGACAGCGTGGGTGCACCTGTTGAAGGCGCCACCATCAACATAACAGGCACCAACATTTACTCCTTTGCCGATGCCAAAGGACAATTCAGCATTGCCGTAACCAAGCAACCGCCTTACAAGCTGCGCATCAGTTCCATTGGCTTTCTGCCGCAGGAACTATTGGTAGACAGTTTTCCAGCTTTGCCCATAGCTGTTGGACTGGCACACAGCAACGAAATGTCGGAAGTGGTGGTAACCTCACGCCGGCGTATTGAAACCGCGCAGAATGTGCCCATACCCGTTACCGTGATCAGCGGCGCACTGGCCGATGATGCAGGCGCATTCAATGTAAACCGCATCAAAGAACTGGTGCCTACGGTGCAATTGTATTCATCTAACCCACGCAATACCACCCTCAACATCCGCGGCCTCGGTTCAACTTTTGGTTTGACCAATGATGGCATCGATCCCGGTGTTGGCTTCTATGTTGATGGCGTATATTATGCCCGCCCGGCCGCCACCACACTGGATTTCATCGACATCGACCAGATCGAAGTATTGCGCGGGCCACAAGGAACTTTGTTTGGTAAAAACACAACTGCAGGTGCATTCAACATCACCACGAGAGGGCCATCCTTTACACCCGGCGCCAAGTTTGAAGTAAGCTATGGCAACTATGGCTACATCCAGGCCAAAGCTTCCATTACCGGTCCCTTGAGCAAAAAATTGGCGGCACGTATTTCGTTTTCGGGCACCCAACGCGATGGCGTGCTGGAAAATGTGGTTACCCAACAACCGGTGAACGACCTGAATAACCTGGGTGTACGCGGCCAGCTATTGTACACACCTACTACCAAATTGAAAATAACTTTTGCTGCCGATGCTACCCGCCAGCGGCCTAACGGTTATGCACAAGTGGTGGCCGGCGTGGCTCCTACCCTGCGGCCTGCTTACCGCCAGTTTAACCAGATCATTGCCGACCTGAATTACCAATTGCCCAGCCAAAATCCATTCGACCGCTTGATCGACCACAATACATCATGGCGTTCGGGCAACGACTTGGGTGGCGTTTCCATGAATGCCGATTTTAAGATTGGCCGCGGAACGCTTACCTCCACCACGGCATGGCGCTATTGGAACTGGGATCCATCCAACGACCGCGACTTTACCGGGCTTGCCGTGTTGTCACTGTCGCAGGCCACATCCAAACACAAGCAATGGACACAAGAGCTGCGCTACGCCGGTGATATTTCTACAAAACTGAGTGGCGTGATCGGTGCGTTTGCCATCGGCCAGGACCTGAAAACCGACCCTTATCATATTGAAGAATCGGGTGCTGCGCAGTGGCGTTTCTCGCAAAGTTCTACCAGCGAAAAATGGAAGACACCTGGCCTGTTTGATGGCTATGGCATCAAAACTACTTCGCGGCTGAAATCCTTTGGTGCCGCGGTGTTTGGCCAATTGGACTGGGCCATTACACAACGACTGCACCTGTTGCCCGGCATTCGTTTTAACTACGACAAAAAAGACGTGGCCTACCTCCGAGAAACATACGGCGGCCTGCAAACAACCGATCCGGATTTGATTGCGCTGAAGAACATTGTGTACAGCAACCAGGCATTTACCGCCAATGTTGATGAAAGCAATCTTTCGGGACAACTGACGCTGTCGTACAAAGCTTCGGACCGCTTCAATTCGTTTGTTACTTACTCTTCCAGCTACAAGCCTGTGGGTGTAAACCTGGGTGGCCTGCCCACGAGCAATGGCAAAGTGCTGACCGAACTGGCCCGCATCAAACCGGAGTATGTAACGCATTACGAAGTTGGTTTTAAAACAAAGCCAACGTACAACACCACGTTCAATGTTGTGTTGCACAATACCGACATCAAAGACTACCAAACGCAGGTACAAACTGCCGAAGTGGGTGTAAACCGCGGATACCTGGCCAATGCAGAAAAAGTTCGGGTTCGCGGTGTGGAAATTGATGCCACCTACCGCACCAACAACCATGTGAACATTTTTGGTGCACTGGCTTACACCGATGGCAAATATGTTTCGTTTAAAAATGCGCCAGTGCCGCTGGAAGAAACCGGTGCGCCTTCGGCCTTCAAAGATGTATCGGGTGGACGATTGCCAGGCGTTTCAAAATGGGCCGGATCGTTGGGCGGCGAGCTCACTTCGAACGATGCAAAAGCACTGGGCCGCAAAGGCAAATATTTCTTTGGATTTGAAACCTACTACCGCTCTGAATTTTCATCCAGTGCATCGCCATCCAAATACCTGAACATTGATGGATACACATTGGTTAATGCACGGCTCGGTTTCCGCGCAGCAAACGGGCTTTCCCTTTTTGTTTGGTCGCGCAATTTGTTTGATAAAAACTACTTTGAACAATTGCTGCCTGCAGCAGGCAATTCGGGCCATTATGCCGGCGTACTCGGCGACCCGAGAACATTTGGTGCTACCATTCGGTATTCATTGTAAACAAAAAAAGCGCAGTATAAAAAAGCAAGGCCTGTTGGTCTTGCTTTTTTTGCTTCTCAGTCGGCGATGTTCGAAGCTGTATGCATTGCGCCATATTCGGCGCTACATTTGTTGACTAAAGCAAAAACAAACCATGCAACCCGATAAAAGCATTTTAGAAAAATACGCACAAGTAATGGTGCACTATGCTGTTAACAACGGTAACGGCATTCAAAAAGGCGATACGGTTTTTTTGGTGGGACAGGAATGTACCAGGGATTTATTCCTCGCAATTGGCAATGAAATTTATGCAGCCGGCGGCAATGTTATTTCCAACTATTTACCCAACAACACTAAAGAAACAAGCCTTGCCCGGATGCTATTGCAACAAGGCAGCGATGAGCAGTTGTCATTTTTTGCACGCCCTTATTGGCAGGGTATTGTAGATGCTACCGATCATATCCTGTTCATTGTTTCGGAGCCCGATGTGCATTACCTGGCAGACGTTCCGGCCGCTAAAGTAAGCCTGATGAACAGCGGCAGAGCGCCTTATATGAAAATGCGGGAACTGAAAGAACAAGCAGGCAAATTGTCGTGGACACTTTGTTTGTACGGCACGCAATCGATGGCCGATGAAGCTGGCTTAACACTGGACGAATACTGGGAGCAGATCATTGATGCCTGTTACCTGCGCGAAGCGGACCCGGTGAGCCGCTGGAAAACGGTACAGGCCGAGATTGAAACCATCAAAGACAAATTGGATGCATTGGCTATTGAATCGGTGCATATAAAAGGCGAAGATGTAGACCTGCACGTACAAATTGGCCAGCACCGCAAGTGGCTTAGTGGCGGCGGAAAAAATATTCCTTCGTTTGAAATATTCACATCACCCGATTGGCGCGGCACTAACGGCACTATCCGGTTCAATCAACCGCTTTATTATTCGGGCAAACGCATTGCAGGCGTGGCACTGGAGTTTGCAAACGGCGTTGTTATAAAATCATCCGCTGCCGAAAATGAAGATGCGCTGAAAGAAATGATTGCACAGGAAAACGCCGACAAGGTTGGCGAGTTTTCACTAACCGACCGGCGCCATTCCCGCATCACTAAATTTATGGCTACTACCCTGTTTGATGAAAACATGGGCGGCGCATTTGGCAACACCCATATTGCATTGGGCAATGCATACAAGGACACATTTACCGGCGACATGGCTGCTGTAACCGAGGAAGAATGGGCTGACATGGGTTATAACAGTTGCCCGAAAGTGCATACTGATATCATCAGTACCAGCGACCGCACGGTTACTGCTACACTTCGTGATGGCAGAAAGCAAGTAATCTATCAAGATGGGCAGTTTACGTTGGATTAGTTAACTGGGTATTTTTTTGCCGATCATAGACAAATTACAAACGGCGCACAGAACCCATTCATCTGGCTTTTGTGCGCCGTTTGTAATTGTAGCCGATGCTTTATTTATAAAGTGTATTAATGTTTAGTGATCAACAATATCCTCCCAACCTCCACGCACCTCTTTCCAGCTGCCTTCTGCAATTTCTGCTTCGAGTTCGCCAGCATCCCAACCGCAATAACCGATCAGCATTTTTAGATCCTGCTTTCCCAGGCTTCCATTGTTGATGGCAGCAACTGCCTGCTCAATATTGCCACCAAAATAAATACCCGCTGCAACCCGTTCTCCGCCCTCAATTAAATCGGGGCGACGATGTATTAAAAAGAGTTGTTCGCCACCAACAGGACCGCCTTCATAAAGTGGAAAAGGGGTGCTGTGCTTATACGCTTCCAACTCATGCAGCGAACGGCCAAATGGCCGGTTAACAATAAAGCCAACGGCGCCGGCATCATTGCATTCAGTGAGAAAGATGATTGCATTTTCAAAATAGGTGCCCCTCAACGCCCCGGTACTTTGTATAAAATTTCCTGCTTGCATGGCTATAAAATATATAAAGGATGCAACAGCAAGTTAAGGCAGGATTGGTACGGATGCTTCATTTTAATGTAGGCTAAAAAACCGCCACTTTCCTTCTTGCTTTTACATAAAAAGCCCCCTGTAGACACAGGAGGCCGTACTAACGATTGCTTGCCATTGGGTGCCATGAACGGATTCGAACCGTTGTATAAGGCTTTGCGGGCCTTAACCTCGCCACTCGGCCACACGGCACAAAAACTTAATAGAGCGCAGCCGCGTCAGGGCAACAAAATGGTTACCTGCACCGGCGCAGAATCAACCCGAACCTGCTTGTCTTTTTTGTCATTGCCCCTCACGGTGATGGTTAGTGGCAATTCCTGCCAGCTCGTGAACTGAAAAGCACCTTTGTCATTGGTAAATGCTTCCTCCTCTCCTTTACTTGCATACACATGCAACTGCGGCAGCGGCTTACGCGTATGCGCATCGAGCACAATCCCAGTCACCTCGATGGGTGGGTTGTGTTCAATATTTTTATAAGACAAAAGCATGATCAACATAATTGAAATCAGCGGAACCGAAATTTTTGTACGCATGACTAAATTTTTTAACCGGTTTGTGATGACGCCATGGGTGGAATCGAACCACCGTCGCGGGTTTTGCAGACCCCAGCCTATCCACTCGGCCACATGGCTATAGAAACTTTGAAATTTTGCTTATCGAGAGCTTTATGCGCTTGAAACAAATGCTACAACTGCAACGATCCCTTGCCTCAAACCAACCGCAACTGTATCATGTAGTTCGCTTGAATATCGACACAACTTATAAGACCATCTAGGCATGCATTTCACTGATGGATACCGTTGCAGGATCAAAACAAATCAACAACAGTAGTACATCACGTCCGTTTGTTTGTAGCACATCGCCATTGAAGCCAGGGCAAAAGATTTGACTAAGTTCATTTCGAAAACTTTGAGGGTTGTGACATTTCTACCGTTGGCGATTAACAGAGAAACAAATAGTCTACCAAATTGGTAGACAAATATAAGCCGAATATAATTCTAGCCAACAGATTCACTAATTTTTTTGGAAAATAATTGATGTACGCTTCGCACTTTTTGTGCAAAGTGCAACAATACATCACACCATAGACATTTGGCATTGCAGTCCTCTTGAATAGATTGAAATATGGCAATGCTGTGCTTCTACATTCCTAAGTGTTTTGGTGCAAAAACGCAACTAAAATGATTCAAGCATTTACGTGCTGAAGTTTTCATCAGACACAATACTGTCTATCGTTCTCGAAAAAATATAGACTATGCTAAAGAATCGGCGAAAATCTTAAACAAATTCACCGCTATTGGCACCAACACATGCACGCCGGTTTGCCAGCCTTATTGGTATGATATTTCGACCATTCCCGCACAGCAACGCTGCAGATATACTATTAGTAGCAGCATAAACATGCACATAAATCAAAAAACAATTATGGACGAGCAATACAAAATTACCCGGCGAAAAGTGCTGGGTGGAATCGGCGCCAGCCTGGCAACAATTGCGGTTCCGAAAGCATTTGGACAGTCGAACAATGCACAGCCGACAGCAGCCAGACTAGAAGACCCTACAACCAAGTATCCAAAGCCGCCGTTTAAAAGCCAGTCGCAGCCATGGCCCGGACTGGCCAGCAAAATGGAACCCCGACCCGATCATGGTGAGCAAAGCTACAAAGGCTCCGGACGCCTGCAGGGCCGCAAAGCGCTGATCACTGGCGGCGACTCAGGCATGGGCCGCGCCGCTGCCATCGCCTTTGCACGGGAAGGTGCCGATGTGGCCATCAACTACCTGCCCGCCGAAGAGCCCGATGCCCGTGAGGTAATTGCCCTCATCAAAGCCGAAGGCAGAAAAGGCATTGCTATTCCGGGCGACATTACCGATGAAGCATTTTGCAAGCGGCTGGTGGAAGAAGCGGTACGTGGATTAGGCGGCCTAGATATACTGGTAAACAATGCGGCATTGCAACAAACAAAGCCTTCTATTGCTGACATAAGTTCTGAGCAATTTGACCGCACGATGAAAACAAATGTGTATGCGCCGTTTTGGATCACCAAGGCAGCACTGACGCATTTAAAACCCGGCTCTGCTATCATTGTTACTACATCCGAACAGGCTACTGACCCGTCGGCAGAACTGTTTGATTATGCGCAAACCAAAGCGGCCAATACCAGCTTTGTCCGTTCGATGGCCAAGCAACTGGCACCAAAAGGCGTACGGGTAAATGGTGTTGCACCCGGGCCCATTTGGACGCCGCTGCAAGTGAGCGGTGGTGCCACCCAAGAGAAGCTGCAAAAGTTTGGCGGCGATACACCAATGGGCAGGCCCGGTCAGCCGGTGGAACTTGCTTCTATCTATGTGCAGCTGGCGGCAAGTGATGCAAGCTATGCCACAGGGCAGGTGTATGGTGCTATGGGCGGTGGTGGATTGCCTTAGTATCCGATTGTAAATACCGAGAAAAGAAAAAGCATTTCGCAATTTATATTATGATTGATAAACAAACGGCCTATTCATTTGATGAATAGGCCGTTTGTTTAAAAGAGAATGGGTAATGTTTTCATGCACCTTTCTAGCAAATTCATTGCGATGAAATATTACAGCAATGCAGCCAACTTCTCCTGCAACACTGGCCCACGCAGATCAAGTGCAACGATCTTCCCCTCGGGATTTACCAGGAAGTTCGCCGGGATGGCTTTAATGCCATACATCTCCGCCACTACATTTTTCCAGCCTTTCAGGTCAGACACCTGCGCCCAGGGCATGCCGTCTTTTTGAATGGCTTTGATCCACGCATCACGAACATGATCCAGCGATACACCTAGGATCACAAAGCCTTTGTCTTTGTATTGCTGGTAAGCATTGAGCAAATTGGGGTTTTCGGCGCGGCAGGGTGTGCACCAACTGGCCCAAAACTCCACCAGCACCCACTTGCCTTTATATGCATCAAGGCTTACATCTTTGCCATCCACATCCTGCTGTACAAAACTGATTGCCGGTTCGCCAATCTGTACGCGGCCTAAAAGGTTTAGCCGTTCGGCAAGGGCCACGCCTTGCGATGAAGATTGAATTTTTTCATGCAACGCATCAAACAGCACCACTGCTTCTTTCACATTTTTCACGTTGCTGAATGCGTATAGTTCGTGTGCACTGATATAGCTGGCCGGATGTTCTTTGATGTATGTTTTGCGCAGTTCAAATTCATGCTGGTACAACCGGTTCATTTCTGTTTCCAGCTTTGCAGCTGCCAGCGTATCGCCTTGTTGCCGTGCAGCATTTGATTTGGCAAAAAGATCATTCACCCTTCCGCGGTTGTCCATGATCATTTTATTGAACGCAACAAATTCTTTCGTTGCAGCCGGGCCTGTTATGATTAAGCTATTTGGTTCATCGGCGCGGCCTTTTACTTCAATTTTTCCATTGTCTACATACAGGTCAAAACGCACCTTGAAATCTGAAGTAAACACCATTGCCGGTACCGGTTCCGCTACCGAACCTTTAAACGAAAAACTTCCGTCCACCACTTTAGCCGTATCAATGTGGCTGTTGTGAAAGCCGCCATAGGTCAGCATGATCTGCGGCGCATCGAGGCCAGCAATTTTTGCAGTCAATGTAAAGCCCGGAGCTTTCTTGCCCGCTGTTTGTGCGCTTGCAGCAAAAGCGAGCAGCAGCGCCAAAATATAGAGTGAGGTATGTTTCATGTCTAATTTTTATATGATTTTCTAAATGTTTCTACTGTGTCAGATCGGATCAATTGGCATGTAAAAACGAAGCATTGCAAAATGGAAAATGTGATGCGGCGAAAACTATCGCACAGCCAGGTCAACCGGCTTGCCGGGTATGCCTTCAATCTTTTTCGTAACCGAACCGTTTTGCCCGGTGCCGACGTTTAATAAATAAACAGCACCTTCTACACCAACAGCAAGTGTGTTGTCGTTGTCCATTAATTTAATCATCGAAATGGCCTTGCCGCCTAGGTCCGCACCAAGTGCAACCAGCTCGCCATTGAGCGGATTGTAGCGGTGAATAGTATTTCCATTTGCCAGGTAAAAAACACCGGTGTTGGTTGCGACCAGCTTTGTGCCTTCCTGCATCAGATTTTGCTGCGCAAACAAGCGTCTATGTATGGGTGTAAACTGGAATGGCCCATTGAAGTTTACGGTAAACTTATGCTCATACACTGCACCATCCGGCGCCTTCATAAATGCATACACATCATTGCCGTTGATCTGCACCAGGTGCAGCAATTCCATACCGGTGTTTTTGGGATCAAACGCATTGCCCATCACATCGTAATCAACACCGAAATACATGGGCGATCCAAAAAGATTGAAGCGCAGGAACCCTTTTTTGATTTTATCAAAACCAATGTAATACCCCGAGAACGTGGCCATGCTGAAATTGAAAATAAACTTGTCCGACAGTTCATAATCTCCCGGTGTGTTCAGTCCAAATTTTCCATACAAAGGGTTTTGATCCCAGGTAGAAGTTGTGCCCGCATAGAGCTTACCATTGGCTACGCCGGTGATCACACCAAAAAAGTTGGATTGCATGCCACCGATTTTCACACTTGCCGGCGGCTCAAAAAAGTTTTCCTTGATGTATTGTTTCCGCTGCATGGTATTAGCATCAAGCTGTACGCCGGGGTTGTCACCGGTTGAAGAAAACACCCAGTAGCTATTGATTACCGAAGGGTTGTATGCCTGTGCCACCGGCACCAGTTGCAGCGGGCCTTTTGGCAACGATTCGCCATGCATGGCTTCGTACAGTCTTGCCTGCACCGCGCCATCGGGGCGGATGAATGTGAGTTGTCCTGTTTCGCCTTCTTCGCTCAGCACCACCATGCCTTTCGAAAAAGCGGTTTTTCCATCAATAGCAAAATCGTGAAAATATTTCATGCCGGTGATGGTATCGGTGATGGATAACCGCGCAAAATAACGTTTGGGCCCAAGGCCAAAAATCGTTCTTAGTTGCGGCCCGCTGTACGAGTCGTGGCTAAGCTTTTCCTGGATGGCGATCTTCCAGTCATAACGCAGGTGCGCTGACCCTTTTGAAGTAGTTACACCCGGATCAACAATGAGGCTGTCGCCCACAAATACCGAATACACTGTATCGAGTGTGGTTACCTTCGGCGCTTCGGGCATGTTGTATTCGTAGTTGCCTTTGTCTTTGTAACACGAAACCAATAGCCCGGAAACAAGAAGGGTAAAGCAAAATATTTTGATGAATGTTTGCTTGTTCATTTAAATTACCTCCGTTCCGTTTTCGTCAATGAAATAATATTTGCCACTCTGCGCATTCAGCCGCAGCACAAACTTTTTCGCAGCGTTGCTGCTGTTGTACAACTCGTAAGTGGTGTTGTTTTTTTGTTCCAGCACATATCCTTTGCTGCTGTTTTCCCCGACCCATTTAAACGGGTCGGCAAGGAAGCTGTTGAGGCGGCCAACATGATACAAGTTCTTGGGTGCATCCAAGCCTGATAGCGTCATATGAATGGTGCCGGAGCTGATGAGGAACAATTCGTGTTTTACCTGCGAGTAATAAGCACCAAGCCACATCTCCCACCAGTCGGGCTTTTCCAGCTTGCTCGAGAACACGATTTTTGCGGAGGACAAACCAGTCAAAGCCAGACCGAAATCACTTGTTTCCACCAGGCTGAGGCGCAGCATTACCGACTCGTTGCTCAATTTTGCATCCTTGTTGTACAGCACAATGGGCAGTGCAAATGTGCCCGAGTCGGCAGGCATAGTGTAGCTTTCTTTCAGCGCTTCGTAGTGCACGCCGGGCACGGCCGTGGTGCCCTGCGTAATGGGTTGTACTTTAAATGTGCGGGCACTGTTTACCCTTTTACCGGAAATGCGCACCGGCAGCAAAATGGTATCGGTGGCTTTGCCGGGCTCGTAAGCAAAAGTGTACACAATGCTGTCGCGGTCTTTGGTTGCGGCGTCGAAATCAAAATAAATATTATCGGGACTGTTGTATTTCAGCTCCGCTGCTTTTTTGCAGGAAGCAATGGACACAGCCATCAAAAACAGTGGTAAAAAAATCTTACTCATTGCAGGTTGTTTAACGGTTGCCAAATTCAATTTCATCGTTAGGCAGCGGAAACACGAAAATGGAATTGCTTGCCGGGTACGTTACCCCCGATTGACCGCTGATGCTCCTATTCAATCGCTTGTACAAGTAAAAGATCTGCCCCTCGCCATAAAATTCTTTGCGGGCTTCCTTCAGCAATTCCAATTGAAATGCATCTTTCGATGCAACGTTGGTGAGTTGTGTACCAATGCCGCGATTGAACCGCACATCGTTGAAATACTTCAGTGCCAGTTGCGGGTTAGTATCAAAAGCGGCTTCCGCTGCGATGTAATACATTTCGCTCAGGCGCAGTGCAGGCGCCACCAGCGGATGACGGTTCGCGTCGTTGTCACGCAGGTATTTTTGTACTTCATAACGTCCGCCTGTAACGTCGAGGGCTAACCGAACCCATTCTTTAAAACGCAGGTCCTCGGCGCCTACGCCGGCCACTTCAAAAAGTGCACGGCCTGCATTTTCTTCGATGTATAAACTTGCGGTAGCCGATCCAAAGCGGTTGAGCAGCGGTTGCCGCATTTCCGGGATGTACCAGGCAAACAACAACTCTTTGTACAGGATGCGGTCTTTTTTGGTAGCATCAGGTGTGATAAAATCAACGGCAGATGTCCAAGGAAATTTTTGCGCCGCGATCACTTCCTGCGCCTGCTGCAATGCTTCGTTGTTTTTTGCACCGTACAAATAAGCCCTTGCCAGCGTGCCACAAACCGCGTAATAATTCATGCGGTGACGGCGGTTTTGCACAAACAGGTCCTGCGCTTTTTCTTCGCCGGCATTGGCGTCGGCCGGGTAAGCAACTAAGTAATCCGCAGTGCGAATCGGGTCGGTATTGCGCAGCAACTCTTTTGCAGCCAGCAGGTCGTCCACTACTTTACCCAAAACTTCGGTTACGGTATACTGTGGGGTTACTTTGTTGGTAAATAGCGTAACATAAGGAATGCCCTTTTCATTGGCGCCGTTGGCAAATGACGGGGCAAACATCCGCAACAGATCTAAATGCATATAAGCCCGCAAGGCTAGTGCTTCGCCTTTGATCAGCGCATATTGTGTGCTGGTGAGCAAGGCCTTTCGCTCCTCGATGTTTTCCAGGATCAAATTGCAACTGCTGATGGCATGATACAGCCCTTTCCACGCCGCATCTTTTCTGCTAATGAACCATGCATCTTTATAGTTAAATAAAGAAGTTTGGCGGTAGCCCAGGTTATCGGTAAAAGAAATGGAATAATTCTGCGCCAGCACATCCAGAAAACCAAAGGTCAGTTCATTGCCGTAGATATCGCCTTGCGTGGCGCGGCTGTACACACCATTCAAAGCTTCTTCAAAGCCTTCGGCGGTGCGAAAGAGTTCATCTTTCGAAATATCAGATTCGGGATTTACATCCAGAAATTTTTTGCAGGATGCCAGCGATGCCAGCATGCACACTGCAAGTAGTATTTTTTTCATTGCTGTCAAAAGCTTGTTTGAAGAGAAAAAGTGAAATTCCGTGCAAACGGGTAGTACAACCCGCGTTCAATCTGGATGGAAGAAGACCGCCAGATATCGTTTGCAGTAAGCGCCACACGCAGGTTGCTCATGCGCAGTCTTGAATAAACGGCTTTGTTGAAATCGTACGACAGGTACACCGAACGGAGCTCCAGCAAGTTGTCTTTTTGTACAAAACGATTGGAGGCAAAAGATGTCCCCAGGTCGGCCACATCTTTAAAGTAAGTATGGTCGCCCGGTTTCTTCCAGCGCTGGTCCAGCACACGGCGGTCTACGTTGAACCTCGGGTCTGCATTTTCCACGCGGTCGGCCAGTGTTTGGTTGTACACATCGGCACCAAAGCGGTAGAAAAAGCTGGCCGACAACATGAAGTTTTTATAGGCAATATTGGCACCCAAAAAGCCTTCGGCTTTCGGTGTATAATCGCCCACCGGTACAATATCTTTTACGTCCCACACATAGGTCAGCGAGTCGTTGCGTTTGATAAAGATCTCCTGCCCGTTTTCCGGGTCAATGCCCAGCGAACGCACTGCGTAAATGGTGTTGAGCGACTGGCCTTCATTAAAGCGTAGCAGCGGCACCGAACGGTACTTCGCCGACACCTGCTGTTCGTCGGCTTTGTCGTTGTATTCTTTCAGAGCGTTGGATATGCGCAGGATGCGGTTCTTATTACTGATGGCGTTGGCGGTGATCGTCGCCGTGAGCCCGCGTTTTTTTACCACATCATATTTCAGGTTCAATTCAAAACCATAGTTCTCCATGTCGCCCAGGTTGTCTTTATAAGAAGTAAAACCTGTGGACGGCGGCAACATGATATCGGCCAGCAAGCCCTTTGTGAGTTTGTAATAATAACGCGGCGCAATGGTGAGGCGGTCGCCAAACATGCCAAAGTCGAGGCCCACATCATAGTTCTGTGTTCGCTGCCATTGCAGGTTATCGTTGCCAAACTGGTTTACAATGGCGCCCACACCGGTGGAGTACCAGTTGCTGCTGTAGTAAGTAAATGTTGTTTTAGACAGGTACGGCGGGAACGACACCGCACCGGTAAGGCCCGTGCTGGCCCGCAGCCGCAACAAGCTGATGGCCGATCCACGCAGAAAATCTTCCTTGTGCACATTCCATCCAATGCCGGCCGCCCAAAAAGGCGCTACACGGCTATCGGAGCCAAACTTCGAGGAACCATCAGCCCGCACCGATATGTCGGCGAGGTACTTGTTGTTCAACGAATAGTTCAGGCTCAGGAACGAACCAAACAAGCGGTCGCGGGATACATTCCCACCCGGCGCAGCATTCTCTTCGTACCGGTTGGCAAAGCCAATATTGGTAAACCGGTCGTTGGTAAAGCCAACCGCGGAAAACGATTTGGTGTCGCTGAGGTAGGTGCGGATATTGGTGCCCAAAGCAAAGTTCAGGAAATGCGCACCGATGCCCTTGTTGTAGGTAAGTGTAGCATTGCCATCGAGTGCCGTTTCGCCAATGCCGGTAAAATTATAGCGGCCGCGGTTGGCAAGCTGGCTGGTCGGGTAAAAATAAAACGCGTTGGAAAGCGGCGATTGAAACTGGTCGAACTCAGAATTGATTTTGGTTAAACTGCCCAGGGCACGCAGCCGCAAACCCGGAACAATATTCCAATCGGCAGAAAGCGCTTCGATGATTTCGAGGTAAGTGCCTTTATTGAACGAGCTCAATGTTGAATTATACAATGGGCTCAACACACTTTCCGTTTGTACGGCACCGTTAGGTGTATTGCGGTTGGTCCACGCATCAATTTCCTGCAGGGTGTTGCCCAGCGAGTCGGTCTTTGGATAGTACGGGTTCATCCGCACATACTCATCAAACCCGCCATAGGGCGACTCCTGCGACTGCACTGATGCTACGGTAAGAATGTTGCGGAACGAGAACTTGCTGCTCGGGCTGTAAGTGAGGTGCATGCCCAGGCTGTAGCGGTTGCGAAATGATTCTTTCATTACACCCGGCGTGGCCTGGTAGCGCATTTCCAGCCCGTACCGGATGGACTGCGAACCACCTTCGAGGAACAGGGAATGTTTTTGGCCAATGGGTGTAGTAAGCGGCTGCGACAACCAATAGGTATTAACGCCACCCACAACGTTTTGCTTTTTGCGGTAGTACAATACGTCCAATTGGTCCTGGCTCAATGCAGGATTGTTGGCGGCATCATACAGGCCGGCAAGCCTTTCATATTCCAGTTTTTCTGCAGCATCCAGCACTTTATAGTCAGTAAGATCCGGCGCCATCGCATTCAGCTCAAAGTTGTAGGCCAGTTGCAACTTACCTTCTTTGGGCGCTTTTGTGGTAATCACCAAAACGCCGTTTGCGGCACGTGAACCATAAATGGCGGTGGCAGCGGCATCTTTCAACAAGGTGATGGACTGGATACGGTTTACATCCAGGTCATACACTTTTTGCAGGCTTACTTCAAAGCCATCCATGATAAAAGTGGGCAGGTTCATGCTCGTGGCTAAATTGTTTCGGTCGAGCATGCCTTCGCCGCCAGTGGGCAACGCGGTGGATCCCCGCACATTTACCGCCGGCAGCCGGTTGGGGTCGGAGCCCAGCAGGTTGTTTTCCGTAAGCTTGAATGAAGGGTCAAAGGATTGAATGGCCTGCAGCACATTCAGCGGGTTGTTTTTCTTTAATTCTTCACCGGAAACAGTAGTTGTAGTGCCGGTAAAACTTTCTTTTTTCAACACTTGGTAGCCGGTTACCACAAGGGCTTCCATCGGTGCAGCAGCGAGGCTTAAGCTAACAGTAATCGGGCCCACATCTTTTACCACAACTTCTTTTGCAGTATAACCAACATAGCTAATGATCAATGTAACGCCGGGATCGGCCTGTATGGAAAACTGCCCTTTATCGCCGGAAACCACGCCTGCCTTACCGCCTTTTACCATGATGTTGGCGCCGGTAATCGGCTTGCCGGTTTCAGCATCCACCACGGTGCCCCGCACATCAATAAAAGCAACCTGTACGGCTTCCACAGACACAGGTTTCGGCACCGCTTCGGCCTGTTTTTGCCGAAGGCTTACCACCACCGTTTCGTTTACAATGCTGAAGCCGAGCGGCTGGTTGCGAAAGCATTGCTCCAGCACCTGTTGTATCGGCGCATCTTTTACCTGTATGCTTACGGGCTGCGCTGCCTTTATGGCTTTTGCATTGTAAAAAAATGTGTAGCCGGTCTGCTTCTTGATGTCTTTAAACACCTGCTCCAGCTTTGCATTGGTGCGGCTTAAAGTAACCCGTTGCGAAAAACCGGCAGCACTTACCTGCAGACAGGCAGCCAAAAGTAAAACAGCGGTGAGGTTCATTAGTTTGACGGTTGAGGCCTTCACAAGGGGCCGTCGGGGCCGCACCTTGCAAAGAATACGAAGAATCATACTTTTGCGTTGTTGGTTTTACAATGTTGTTTCAAGGCCGCAAGGCCGCGTAGTTGTCTGCTACAAAAACCGTTGTTTTTCCACGCCGGTCGGAAGCGTTGCCGCGCTTCCGATTTTTGTGTCCAAACCTTTTATAAAAATGGCTGCAGTAGTTGCCGCTATTGCATCACCACTATTTTTTTTCCTTCAATCCGGAAACGGATGTTGCTCAATTCCAGGATCTTTAAAAGCTCCGTTGCCTTGCTGTTGCGCGGCACTTCACCGGAAAAGCGATCGTCGGTTGGTATGCCTTCGTACACCACTTCCACATCGTACCAGCGGGCCACCTGGCGCATCACCGTTTTCAGGTCGGCATTGTCAAATGAAAAGTAGCCGTTCTTCCAGGCCACGGCCTGTTCCACATCGGCGGTTGCCACGTCGATGGTTGCGTCGTTTTTACCAACACTGGCCTGCTGCCCCGGCACCAGCCTGGCCTTGGCCGAAGCATTGGTTACCGACACGCTGCCCTCGAGTAATGAGGTGCGCATTTCGCCTTCGTCGCTGTAGGCATTTACGTTGAAATGTGTTCCGTGCACCACTACCCTGTTGCCCAAAGCCGCCACCACAAAGGGGTGTGCGCTGTTCTTTGCCACTTCGAAATAAGCTTCGCCGGTAAGTTCAACCAGCCGTTCGGCACCGGTAAAGGCTGTGGGATATTTTAATGAAGAAGCCGCGTTGAGCCATACGAGGCTGCCATCGGGCAGTGTGAGTTGGTACTGGCCGCCCCTGGGTGTAGCCAGCGTGTTATACAAAACCGCATTGTCCGCAGCGCCGGCGCTGTTGTAGGCCAGCTGGCCATCGGCAAGTTTAATAACCTGGCTGCTGCCTTGCTGCAATGTGGCGCCATTGGTGGTGCTATCCAGCAATACTGTGCTGCCATCGGCGAGTGTAAGCGTTGCGGCGTTGGTGCCCGGAAGTAAGTCTGTTTGAACGGATTTTGGATTGGATGCAATTGAAGGTTGGTCCAGGGCAGACCACCAATAAAAAATGCCGGTGCCTGCCAGCAGCAGCACTGCAGCCGCAACAGCCAGCCGTGGCCACCGAAAAAGGGGAATGACGCGGCCTGTGGGCCCGGCCTGTTTGGTGGCGGTGATCTGCGCTTGTATTTCGGCAAATGCCTGCTCCCCCAGCTCGTCCACCGTCATCGGTTGCTCGGTGATCACCACTTCCGTGTCGGCGCCGTCGGCCGAATCGTACCATTGATGCAGTTCAGCCTTTTCGGCCTCCGTGGCATCTCCACGCAAAAATTTCTCTGCCAGTTTTGATATATGCTCAGGAATCATGGTTCCCCATTTCTAACATAGAGACATGGGAGGAACTTTTGTACGCAGGAAATTTCCAGTTTTTTAAAAAAAGAAAAAAGGCAGGGCCGAAAGCGCCAGTTGCTTGCGGCGGCGGCGCATAAAATCCATCACTTTGGCCGAATAGCCTTCCGCTGTACGCACCGATACACCGAGCATGCCGGCCACTTCTTCCAGCGGGCGGTCGAGCATTTTATGGTGTACAAAAACGAGCCGGTGCTTTTCGGGCAGCTCGTTAGAAAGACGATGCAGGATTTCGAGCAATTGGCGGTTGTCCAAATCGATGGCTGCAATTTCTTTTGGAGCAGCTACTTTGGCTGCCAGCGCCTGTGCCCGCTGTTTGTTGGCTGTGGCCCGGTACACGGCATAACGCGTCATGGCGGAGAGGTACAGGGGCAGCGAGTGAATTTCGAGGCCTTCCCGTTTTTGCCAGAGCGTCAGAAAAACTTCCTGTACAATTTCCTTGGCATCGTCAGCCGATTGCAGCCGTTTTAACGCAACAAAAAAAAGCTGTTGCCAGTACTGGCGATAGATGGCTGCGAAGGCGGCTTCGTCGCCGGCCTTCAGGCCTTGCAGTAAGTAGCGTTCGTTATCGTTTGTTGGTTCGGACAAAAGCAGATTGGTTTCGGCTTAAGGTAATAAAAAATTAATAAGTCATAACCCTCAACTTTCCCAGTTGAGTAGTTTTGGCACCAACAACCGCTATTTGAAATGGCTTTCGCGTTTAACAGAAAAACCTTCCCTACAAACTTAATCGACAAATTTGTTTTTTAAAACATATTAAATTTTATCATTGATAACGGACTAATCTTACCATGATGCCGATGGTGGCGGAAACGGCGATTGGTCGCGTTCCGGTTGATACATTCACCGCGAATGACTTTGCCACCCTGCTTACATAAATAAGGGAACATTTTACCAATGGCATAACTAGGTTTAAAACAAAATGCCTCCAACAATCTACACCGACATCGCCCTCCGCTCCTGCTTTGTAAACTGCCGGTACCGGAACACAGCACCTGCCGAAATAAGCGCCAATATTGCCACCGCCCAATACACCCACTGCGGAATGGGCACGGGATCGCCTGCGGCATAAGAGTGTAGCCCGGACAGGTAATAGTTCACGCCAAAGGAAGTCATGATGATGGACGAAAAAGCCCATAGGCTGGCCAGGTTATACACCAGGGGATTGTTCATGGCAGGGATGAGCCTCAGGTGCAGCACAAAGGCATATACAATCACTGAGATCAGCGCCCATGTTTCTTTTGGATCCCAGGCCCAGTAACGGCCCCAGCTTTCGTTGGCCCACACACCGCCCAAAAAGGTACCGATGGCCAACAGGAACAGCCCGATGGTAATGGCCAGTTCGTTTACAATGGTCAGCTCCTGCAGGCTTACCAGCCATGCGGCCTTTGGCGATGCAGGTTTGAATATTAAAAAAAGTAAACTTAAAAGTGCCAGTATTGCGGCCAGCGCCAGCGGCGCATACGAACTAACGATGATGGCTACGTGTATTTTTAGCCAGTACGAATGCAACACCGGCATCAGGTTGGTGATTTCGGGGTTAAGCCAGTCGAGGAAGCCCACAAACAACAGCGTACCGGAAAAGAGCAAGCTCAGTGGAATGGTAAAACGGCTTTTGCCTGAAAATAATAAACCAAACAAGAGAATGCCCCATGCCACAAACACCAACATTTCAAATCCATCCGTCCACGGTGGCCGCTGTGCGATGTACCAGCGCAAACCCAAATGCGTGGTAAAGGTGAGCAGCCCCGCCCAGCTCATGATCTTGCCGGCATTCCAGGCAAAGCGCATGGCGCCATTTTCGCGAAACAACATGGCAATGGCCAATACCAGCATGGCCACACCCAGCAACCAAAATGGGCCGAACAACCGGTTGCCCAGATTGAGTTTATTGTACAGGAGTTCTGTTTTCAACAGGGCCTCATCGGGGTACACCGCTTTGCCTGCATGCTGCTGAAACAGCTGCATGTATTCCAGCGCTTCATCGGCCTCTTTCCACGTGCCTTCTTTCAGCCCTTTGCGCAATGCGCCCAGGTACATGGCCGTAATATTGGCTACAAAATTTGCATCTTCCGTATCAAAGCCCTGCCCCGATTGCTGGCTGGTAAACCAAGTGTTGTTCTTGTCCCCTTTATTGGGAAAAATGCGCAAGAAATCGCCGCTAAGCAGCGCATAAAAAATGTTGAAGCGTTCATCGGTTTTGAGCAATTCTTTGTGGCCTTCGTTGCGTTCGGCGGGCTTCAGCCGGTTGGCTTCTTCCACCAGGTCGTGCAACATGTAATCGCCATCCTTATTTAAAAATTGTTGAAACGAAATGCGGCCGGTTGGCGCAATGCTTAAGGCTTTGAAAACAGGACCTGATTTTTCCTGATCAATTTTAATAACGGGCAGTTGGCTGAATGTTGCCGGATCGAGTTGCACAGCCAGCAGAAATTGTTCTGCCGTCAGCGTTACCTCACCTTCTTTTGCCGGCACTTTAATAGTGGAACGGCCATTGAGCTTGCGTACAATTTCATTGGCCAACGTATTCAGCGGCTTCATGCGGCCGTCCAGGTCCTGAACCACCAGTTTGCCGTAGGCGGCTGCTTTTTCCTGCGGAATGATCATCGGCGGCGCAGGCGTTTCGGCATGCAGCCCGCTGGTACACAACAACAGCAGTACCGCTGTTTTCACCACAGCTGCACGTTTTTTTATGGTGCCCAGTTTTTTGTTCAATACCCTAAACCTGCTGCCCTTCGCAAACAAGGTCAGGAACATGCCAAGGCTCAGGAGAAAATACCCTAGGTATGTAATGTATGTTCCGGGCCGGTCTTGGTTTACCGAAAGCACGGTACCTTTTTCATCGGTATCAAACGAAGACTGGTAAAAACGATAGCCTTTATGATCCAACACATTGTTCATGAACACGCGGTACGGAAACGATTGTGCACCATCATGCACCTGCAACTGGCTGGCGTAGCTGGCCGGGCTTTGACTGCCCGGATAGCGCTCCAGTTCGAATTTTTTTAAATGCAAACCAAAGGGCAACACTTCGGCTTTGGGCCCGTAAGTAAGGTTGAACAACTTACCACCATGGGTAAACGAATGCCATGCGGGATTGAAGGAGGCTATGGTGATATAACTTTCGGTAACTGGCTTGTTCTCGTTATCGGTCACCACCAGCTTTACCACATCGGGCAGGTTCTTGGCTTCTTTTTTATCGTGCACTGCCTTGTAGGTTAGCGCAGCTTCTTCATGAATTTCTTTAAGCATAAATGCGCCGCTGTCCCACTGGTACAGCGAACGGATTTGCAACGGGGCCGCGTGGCCGGCATGCACCGCGCCAATCTGCTGCGATGCCATTTCCATTACCTGCAAGTGCACATCGGAGCGGATGGTCCAGCCTGTATCGTTGCGGAAAATTTTAACCGGTGCGGCCGCATTTTCCGTTGTACCCACCACCAACTTTCCTATTTGCAATGCTGCGCCTTCTTTGATGACAAAATCCTGGCGGCCTTCGCCCTGTGCCGTTGCAAAATCAAAATACGTGTCGGCGCCTTTTGCCATTTCTTCTTTGGCACCGGTAATATATTCCTGAACGGTTACATTGAATTGCTGTCCACCCAACTCGATGCTTGTGGTAACAGGCTTATAGTTGTACGCCACCAGCGACAGCGGTTTTTCGAAACGTTTGCCGCCGTCCGGGTGGTTGAGCTGCAGGTACCGATTGGCTGAAAAAAAAGTATGCTCCGTGGCACCTTCACGAATGTGGATCACGCCTTCGCGGCCAAAATAACGCGTAACGCCGGCGCCAAGGATAATGAGCACAAATGCAATATGAAACAGCCCGATGGGCCAGCGGGCTTTTGTAAACAACTTGTATTGGCCGGCATGTGCTATAAAATTAACCGCCAGCCACACCATCAAAAACTCAAACCACCAGGCTTCGTACACCAGCCCGCGGGCCACGGCGGTGCCGTGGTCGTTTTCAATAAAAGTTGCTGCGGCCATGGCCACAGCAAACAGAATAAGGAGGATGAGCGAAACGCGGGTGGAAAGTAGGTGCTTCAATACATTCATGCTATTACAATAAAATCCCGATGAACTTATTTTTCATATTGGGCCTAAAGATCAACATCAGGTAAGCCCAGTTCTGGGTTTGTTTTAATGAAAAGTTGCTCTGTACCCGTTCAAAGGTATCGGAGTAAAACAACTGGCTGTAGCCCCCCTGCAACGATAGCGCATCGTGAATCAGGTAGCCCACAGACACGTCCACTTCGGTGCCCAGGTAGCGGTCCATTTTTGCACCGGCAGCATTGAACACATCGGCGTACGACGAAAAATAATGGCCATCCAACTGGGTAAACAATTTTTGGTTGATATCGAGCCGGCCCCGAACATACAGATCTTTCAGGCCCACCGAGCCTTCATGCGCACCACCCACATAAAACAGGTCCATGTAACCGTTGTGGAGGTGGTTGGTGCCGTACTGTGGCGAAAAGGAACTGCTCTTGTTACTAGTGCCTGCCCTTGTGCCGCTCAACACTTCGGCACCGGCCACCAGGCGCAGCTTGCGGCCCGATGCGGTATCAATGTTGATCTGTTGCAGCACCTGTGCACTGGCGTCAAATGCATTTAGTTTGCGGCCGTTTCCGTCTTTGCCCAACTGGTGGTAGTAAAAACCCGAGAGTTGTGTATTGCCCAGCGTCAGCCGCAGCGTAGGCACACCAATGGTTTGGCGGTAATGCTGGCCGTCGCCAAATGCGGTACCTCCCGTAATGGGGCGGGTAACCTGGCGCCCCTCGTTCCAGCCCAGCAGCGAAAACTGCAGCTTGCCGATCACGTTCTCGTAGCGGGCCATCAGCGCCGACTTGTACTGGTTGGGCACCGTAAACGTGTTGTTGGCAAGTTGTTGTCCATCCTGGTTGTAGCCGCCGCCAAAATGAAATTTGGCCGTGCCCCGCTCCCATTTTGCCAGTGCAAAATCGTGTGCCCGTGCCTGTAAGGCCCAGTCGAGGTTGCCAAGGAAACGGGCATTATCATAATTCAGTTCCTGGCGGCCCAGTTTTAATTTCCAGGTGGGCGACAAGGCCATTTCCAGCCATGCTTCGTGCACGGAAAGGTTATTGTCGGTAAGCTTTGTTTGCGAAGTATTGCCCCAGGTACGCACATCCTGAACCGAAGCAAAAAATTGGAACGCCGACCGCTGGTACGAAGCCTGCAGCCTGGCCCTGTGGGCAATAAATGCGGCGGGATCGAAGCCTTCGGGGAGCGGCCGGTTGTAACCATGGCGGTACTCGGTGCGCTGGATCAGCTGGCCATCGAGGTTGAACTGGGCAAAACTGGCGGTGCTGCAAAGTAAGCCGGACAGGCATCCGGCCAGGAGTACAATTTTTCTCATAATAGTGGGATGAAAAATTTGGGGCAAGCCGCTAGTTAATTCAAAAGTAAAAAGTCAAAAGTCAAAAGCCGGCTTCATGTATCGAGGCAGGTTTTGACTTTTGAATTTTGCTTTTTTACTTAAAATGTAAACTATGTTACCTAGTGCATTTTACTGCAGCATGGTCACTTTCTTCTGTGCTTCGCGAGCCTTGCCTTCCTGCAGCCATTTGGGCACTACCTGCTCCAAAAACTGTGCTTTTACAGCCTTTTCTTTTTCCAGATCCACGCCAATATAAGTTTGCAAAGCGTTTTTATTATTCAGGTCGGGCATTTTTACCACCTGGTTGTGGCCGAACCCTGCCAGCACTCGGGCCAACGAAATACGGGCTTCCTGTATAATGGCCGATGCCGATGCCAGCACCCGGCTCGACTCCAGCGGTGCGTGGAAACCGGCCCCATGCGATGCAGCGATATAGTCCCAGCGGAACTGTGCATGCCGGATCTGTTGCAAAATGGTTTTCATCTGTGCATCGGTAGCGCCCAGTTTCCAGGCCTGTTCGGCTTCGAGGTGCGCCATGGCAATATGCTGCTGCACTTTGCGCTGTGTTTCTTTCACCTTGCCCTGCCGCTCATATACGTCCGATACGAGGTCCGACACTTTTTCGCGATGGCACACAAAGCAGGAGTTTTCTACGTTGGCCAGCGGCGATCCAATGTGGTGATCCGTAAATTTCTGGCCGCCTTCTGTTCCGTACGGCATGTGGCAATCAGCGCAGGAAACGCCACGTTTGGCGTGCACGCCAAAAGAGTAAATTTCATAATCGGGGTGCTGGGCTTTTAACATCGGTGCTTTGCTCAGCGGGTGCACCCAGTCGGAAAAACCTACGCTGTCATAATACGCTTCCATGGCTTCCACGGTGTAGCCATTTTTCCAGGGAAAAGTAAGGTAATTGGCACCCGGCGCATCGGGGCGTTTTTTATCAAAATGATATTCCACGTGGCACTGCGCACATACCAGCGACCGCATCTCCTGGTGCGATGACTGGTTGATGTCTTTACCCGCAGCCTTGAACGCCTCCACCAGCGCCGGGCGGGTAATGGTGAGGTTCATGGTTTTGGGGTCATGGCAATCGGCGCAGCCAATGGGGTTGATTACCTGGCTGCCAAAATCGGGGAGTTTTTTGTTGTAAAATTCTTTTACGCCCACTTCGCTCATCAGCCGGGGCACGTCGGGGCTTTTGCAGGTCCAGCAGGTGCTGGGGATAGCAGTGGTGGAATCCTGCGGTGCACCAATGCGCACCGATGCCAGCACATCCCGCACCGCGTGGTTGTGGCCACGCGGCTGGTTGTACCCTTTACTGAACGAGTAGCCTGCCCACAGGATGATGGTTTCGGGGCTTTCTTCCAGCGCATCTCTAAAGCCGCTCGTGTTGTACTTGCTGCTAAATGAAGTGTCCTGCGTTTTTTGATACGACTGATACTGGCGGGGATAGTTCATGCCCCAAAGGCTGTCGCGCGGTTCAATGCCTTCGATGGACACACGGGCATGGTAGGCAAACCTGCCTTCCGTTCTCCGGTCCATGATCGAATAAACCAACATAGCCAGTAAAAACACACCGATCAGCGTTCCTAAAAAAAGTAGCCAGTTCTTCATTGTGGTGCAATTGTAGTGTGACGCTTATTTTTTTACTTCCTTACTGTTTTTTTCATCCAATGTTTTCTGCAGCCATGCAGGCACAATGGTGCGGTCTTCGGGGGTATACAGCCGGATGGGTTCGATGGAAATGCCGGTGGCCGACAAACTTTTCACTTTTCCGTGCGGCACCTCGCGATGGCAATCCCAGCAAAGCCGGTCGGTTCTTTTGGCGTGGTGGTTTTCTACCATGCCCACCAGTTTTGCATCGGTTACCTGGTCCTGGTGGCAGCGAATGCAGTTGTTGTGGATCACTTCCACCGATGCGCTTTTTGCCTGGATCACCTGAGGCTCGGCCCTCAGGGTAAATATTGAGGCGTGGTACAGCCCGTCTTTTGCCTTGAAAAAATATTTATTGAAAACGTTGTCGTGTGGCACGTGGCAATCGTTGCAATGAGCCACTTCGCGGTGCGAACTATGCGTCCAGGTAAGGTACTGGGGCGTCATCAGGTGGCAGTTCACACATGCCTGCGGATCGTCGGAAAGGTAGGAAGCCGCGTTGCTTAGTTTGAGCATGTACAGCCCCAAACCTATAAACGCAGCAACGGCCACGATGGCCACCCGCCGCCAGCGGTGCGGCGGAACGAGGTTGTACTTAAATAAAAACCGTTCAATTCTTCTAAGTCGTCTACCCATGTATTACACCCTTTAAAGAATCTAGGCCCGAGGAATACTAAATATCATGTTAAAGCTAAAGGATTTTGTTTAACAAAAACCATGCATAAACTTGGAATTAATACGCAAAACGTTCAGCATTACAACATTAAATCTGACGGGAGCTAAATAGGCAAAGGATTAAGAGCCTTTTGGCTGCGCCGAAAAAAGGAGAAAAACGGGAGTGCATTATTTTAGAACACCAACCCAGATGAAACTAAAACAACTATCCATCGCTGTTAGGCTTTTATATAAATAAGAATGGAAAGGATTGCCGGTTTAACAAACGGCCGATGAATATTTCCCTAGCTTCGCCAGCCCACATTATGACGAACAGTTTTCTTCTCGAGTTTTTGACCGTGGCCGCCCTGGCCAGCTTTGAAATTTATGCTGCCATACCCGCAGGTTTTGCTTTTGGCCTATCGGCCTGGAGCGTATTTTTTGCCAGCGTAGGCGGCGGGCTCGCAGGCGTGTTTGTTGCCGCATTCCTCGGCGACCGCATCCGGCGCCTATTCCGCAAAAACAAACCCGAAAGCACCAAGCCCCAAACCGGTATGATCTACCGCATCTGGCACAAATACGGCATTATTGGCCTGGGCTTTTTGGGCACTGTTACCGTTGGCGCCCCGGCCAGCCTTGCTGTGGGCATTGGTTTTAAGGCACCGCTGCGCAAACTTATTACCTGGTGCTGCATTGGCGTGGTGACGCGTTGCGTGTTATTTACGCTGGTGGGTTATTATGGCTTTAAATTATTTTAATATTTCTAAAACAATACCGACAGCAAGGCCAGCGTTTTTTGATGCTGTGTAAACAAGCTACAGTTGTTACATTAGCCAATGTGCAACACCAACTGTTTTGCACACCAAAACAATAACCTCCGATTAATGCCGGCGGGTTTAAGATTCAACCAATTTCGACACTCCTAAATGAACCAAAGTAAGCAACCCATCATTGTTGTGGAAGATGATGCGGAAGACCGGGAAATATTGAAAGAAGTGCTGGAAAGCCTGAAGCTGCCGTTTCCGGTAAAATACTTCGATGAAGGCAGGGCGGTGCTCGATTACCTCCGCACCACAAAAGACCATCCTTTTATTATACTTACCGATGTCAACATGTCGGGCATGAACGGCATCCGGCTGCGCGAAGAGATCATGAAAGACGAAGCGCTGAGGGTGAAAAGCATTCCATTCGTATTTGTGAGCACCTCCGATGGTAAAGACATGCTGCACAAAATATATGACCTGCAGGTGCAGGGTTATTTTGAAAAACCCAATACGCTCAGCGGCATGAAAACACAATTGAGCCTGATCATTCAATACTGGATGGAGTGCAGGCATCCCAACCAGGTCAAATAAATATCAATGGCCGGAAGTTGAATTCCAGCCACTGATATTTTAGCGGGTTAAATATTAAAAGAAGTAGGTAAAACTCAGTGATGCAAAGAACGGAGTGCCCGGTGTAAAATGTATTTCCGAAACCGGCGCTGCTTCGGCCTTCAGCCGGCTTTCCGTATCAAACTGCGTTTCTTTCCATTTAACGTTGGTGAGGTTTTTAATGGTCAGTCCCAACTCGTATTTATTGCGCTGGTAACCGGCAAAAGCATCCATAACAAAATAGCCTTTAGCCACAACCGAATTATCCTCGGTAGCAGGCCGGTCGCCCATGTAGCGATAACGCAACGATGCATTGATGCCGTTGCCCGATTTTACCGTAAGGCCACCAATAGACGTAAGCCGCGGCGCCAATGGCAGGTAGTCCTCGCCTTTGGGCGCACCCACTGCACGGGCATGCGAATAATTTACATCCACATCGGCATACAGCCAGGCCAAAGGCTGGTAGCGCAGCGAAAAATCAGCGCCATAACGACGGCTCTTTCCGCTGGGTTCTACAATGCCTTCGTCGCCCACATACACAAACTCCTGGTCGAGCCAGAGGTACCAGAGTGCAGCGTTTACCAGTAAATTTTTAGCAGGCTTCAACACGGTACCAAAGTCGGAGCCATAAGCCGGCGGCAAAATACGGAGGCCGTTCTGTGGCACCACCACCCGTGTATCATTGGAGTGAAAGCCACGGCCGCTGCTCAGGTAAAACTGGGTCCGGTCGCTGGGGTTGAAGTACACACTCAGTTTGGGGCTCACTGTTGCAGCCGATGCTGTGCCCCTTACATCGCCTTGCAATTTGCCGATGTACTTGTTGTGAAAATAGTCGTAGCGCAAACCGGCGTTGAGCGAAAACAGCGAGTTAAGCGTAAGCGTTTCACTGATGTATGCAGCCCAGTTTTGCTCCCGCACATCGCCCCTTTTAATGGCATTGGTCACAATATCACGGTCACGGGTACGCGATAATTCCGAATCGTAAGTAGCATCGATGCGCACCGCAGCACCAACTTCGGTGGTCAGTTCTCGGCTGCCCCAGTAAGCACGTTTGTGGTAGCTGCCATTATATCCAAATAAATCGCGGTCTTCGCGTTGCCTGATCTGGTCGCCGTTTACCGGGTCTTCTTTAAAAAATGTAAAGTTGGAAAAGAGTGTGAAATGATACCGCGAATAATACAACTGGTTTTTAAAATAAGCGCCGTTGTTGCGGGTGGTGGTAAGCAATGCATTGGCATTGTAGCGTGATGTTTTGCCGCCTTCCGTATCATCTATCGCACCAAAATAACCAATGGTGCCGTCGGCCACTGCGCGGTCGGGAATCTGGCCTGAGGCATCCCAACCGCTTGAAAATGCCGAGGCAGAAAAGCTGAGCGTGTTGTGCCGGTCCAGGGCGCCATGGTATTTACCAAACACATTGATGCGGTTAAAATCCTGCGGTGCATCAAAATATCCTTTCGTGTACATGTACTCCGATGCCACGTAAGCCGAATGGCCTTTGCTCCTTGCCCGCTCATCGAGCAGGTTGCTCATACCAACGGTGCGCAGCGTGTTGAACATGCCGCCTTCCACTTTTATAGAGTTCTGCGGCAGCACATCAAAGGTTTTAAAATCTACAAATCCCGATGTATTGAAATTGCCTTGTTCCGCATAATAAGTGCCTTTTTTAAACCGCACATTGCCGATCAATTCAGGAATTAAAAAATGTAGGTCGGCATAGCCTTGCCCATGTGCATGTGATACCATGTTTACCGGCATACCGTCCACACCAATGCTGATGTCGGTACCGTGATCAATGTCAAAACCACGCAGAAAAATTTGTTCTGCTTTGCCGCCACCCGCATGCTGGCCAATAAAAAGACCTGGCACCATGCGCAACACTTCCTGGCTGTTGTTGATGCCGCGCAACTTGATGTCCACTCTGCTGATGGGCCGGTATTGTTCGCCAGCACCGGTGGTTACCGTTACATTGCTTAATTGTATGGATGTGGGCACCAACACAAAACTGGCGCTTTCACTTTGTAGCCCGTTTAGCTTTGTCATTATCGGCTCGTGGCCAATAGAACGAATCTGGATGGCAGTGTCCCCAGTAGTTTGCCTAAAGAAAAACCGGCCACTTTCGTCGGTAAAAGAAACCTGATTGGAAGGTTGCAAGGTCACCAGGGCGCCTTCAACCGGCAGGGTGGTTTTGCGGTCGGTAACGATGCCCGAAAAATGGGCTTCCTGTGCAAATAAACGGGGTGCCCAAAAAAGCAGCAGCAAGTAAAGATTTCGCATGAATACAACTTGGAATTGCCGCGAAGTAAAGCATTTATGCAAAAAAGGCTGAAAACAGGTGTGGTTGCGGGTTTGAACCAATAAGAAAAACTCAAAAGGCAAAAGTAAAAATTCAAAAAGAGAACACCGTAATCAGTGCTGCCACCATTTTTGAATTTTTACTTTTGCCTTTTTACTTAGTCCGTATTTAATGCAATTGCTAACTAAGCCACTTTGCTTAAGAAATCAGCAGCATATGTTCGGGGACTTTTGCCGATCGTGCTTTTAAATACGCGGTTGAAATTGGTAATGCTGTTAAAGCCGCAATCATAGGCAACCGCCGACACGCTTTCATACTTTCCGCCCACCAGTCGCTTGCATGCTTCGTTGATGCGCACTTCATTTAAAAACGTAACAAAGGTTACCCTTGTATGTTTTTTAAAATAGCGGCAAAATGCAGGCGGCGTCATATACGCAGCAGCGGCCACTTCTTCCAGCGTCAGGTCGCGGTGGTAATGCTGCATGATGTAATTGTAAATGTTGGAAATGCGCATGCCTTCCTGATCGCTGAAATCGCGGGGCTCCACGTTGGAGGTAAGCGGGTTGATGTGCTCGATGGAACTGAGCGATTTGAGCAACTGGAAAAACTGCATCAATTGGTCCATGCCCGACGCATATTTGATGCTGAGGATTCGGGTGGAAATATCGCTGAACGAATCCTGCGGTACCTGGAAGCCGCTGTAATTGCTCGAAAAAAACGTGTACACATTTTTCAACTCGGGCAACGAAAAAAGCGAAGCCAGTTTGCCTTGCGTGTTGAAGAAAATAGTAAGGGTGTGGATGCCCTCGGCAACGTCCTGCTCAAGGTAAGCGCCGTCGCTTTTAAACACATGCGGCATGTTGGCACCGATCAGGTACACCTGGTTGGGAGCAAAGGCATGCATGTTGTTGCCTACTACCAACGTGCCGGCTCCTTTCAGTATCAGCGTCAGTTGAATTTCTTCGTGGCGGTGCAGGTACGGATAGAAATTCGGTTGAATATCTTCCTGAACCAACAAGGTTCTGTCCTGCGCAGCAGGAATGGTGAATGGCAATACTTTCATGGTCGGTGGTTTTCGGTGATCCTGTAAAACAAGTTTAATTTACAGAAAATTAACCCAATGACAATCAACCGCACCCCTTTTGGGTTAAAATATGGTAAGTAGTGGCAAAAATGCTGCAAAATTTAACCTGGTGCGCACAGCGCAGCGGCCGAGCGGACTTGAATAAATTTCGACCCGCCATTCCTGCTCTCCCAACAATTTTCCGTTTTAAATAGTGTAATGCACACCATTTTTTATTGACAACCTTCATTTCTACAGCCGGTCAATATTTGCTCAAAAAGGATTAATAACCGGCAACAGCCGCAAAATCATGTGGTGTGAAGTTTACCTATCTTCCGCTCTTCGTAGTTTTTCCCTTTCCTATTTATGACAGATCAAGAATTCAAGCCTTCCCTCAAATTACTGGATGCCACCATGATCGTTGCGGGCTCCATGATCGGTTCCGGGATTTTCATTGTGAGTGCAGACATAACCCGCAACGTGGGCAGCGCCGGCTGGCTGATGGCCGTGTGGCTGATCACCGGGTTTATGACGGTAACGGCTGCCCTGAGTTATGGCGAGCTGAGCGCCATGTTTCCCAAAGCCGGCGGTCAATATGTTTACCTAAAAGAAGCCTACAACCCGCTCATTGGTTTCCTTTATGGCTGGAGTTTTTTTGCCGTAATTCAAACCGCCACCATTGCTGCGGTGGGTGTGGCTTTTGCAAAATTCACCGCTTACCTCCTACCGCAATTTCGCGAAGACCTTGTTGCTTTCGACCTGGGTTTTCTAACGGTATCGCCAGCGCAATTGCTGTCCATTGCCGTTATTGTTTTGCTCACTTACCTCAATACGCCGGGCATCAAAAACGGAAAGTTTATACAAACAACATTTACCCTCACCAAACTCTTAAGTTTATTTGGCCTCATCATTTTTGGGTTGCTGTCCATCAACCCCGATGTGTGGGCTGCCAACTGGAGTGATGCCTGGACCCTGCAAAAACTGCAACCCAATGGCACCATCAGCAGTTATACAACTATGGCTGCACTGGGCGCTATTGCTGCCGCCATGGTGGGTTCTATTTTCAGCAGCGACTCATGGAACAACGTAACGTTCATTGCCGGTGAAATAAAAAACCCCAAGCGTAACATAGGGCTTGCACTTTTCCTCGGTACACTCATTGTAACGCTGGTGTACCTGGCCACCAACATCATGTACACCGCGGTGCTGCCGTTACAGGAAATTGCATCGGCCGATAAAGACCGTGTGGCGGTGGTGGCGTCGAATGTGATCTTTGGAAACGCCGGCACCATCATCATTGCGCTGATGATTATGATCTCGACCTTTGGGTGCAACAACGGGATCATCCTGGCCGGTGCACGGGTGTATTATACGATGGCACAGGATGGATTATTTTTTAAAAAAGTAGGTACGCTTAATAAAAATGCAGTACCCGAATATGCGCTTTGGCTGCAATGCGCCTTTGCTGCGGCCTGGTGCCTCAGCGGCCGCTACGGTGATTTGTTGGACATGATCTCATTTGTAGTAGTCGGTTTTTACATGCTCACCATTGCAGGCATTTTTATCCTGCGCAAAACAAGACCCGATGCACCACGTCCCTACAAAGCATTCGGCTACCCCGTATTGCCCATTATTTACATACTCATGGGACTCACCTTCTGCACGCTGCTGATCATGTACAAACCCAAATTTACCTGGCCCGGCTTGATCATCACTTTACTCGGAATTCCTATTTACTATATGGCAGTAGCGAATAGGGCGAAAAAAATCGAACAATAGAAAGAAGCGTCAAAATTCAAAAGTAAAAAGTCAAAAAGGGAAGGCAGGTGCAGTATGCATTTGTTTTCCCTTTTTGCATTTAGGCAATCACACATCCCATGTTTGCCTTGGAAAGTTCTATGCAAATGCAAGATTGCTGAACAATGATTTAATACACTACTTGGAAGAATCTTCAAAGGCACTTCAGGGATCATCATTGATATAATCTAAACCGAGTCGTATCCTGCATTACTTTTCATTTTTTGCAGGTAGAATTGCCTAATACAACAAGCGCTCACCCCTCCCCATTTCGACTTTCTACTTTTGTCTTTTGACTTAATACTTCCCCATAAACATAAGGGCCCGCTGTGAAAACAGCAGGCCCGCTTTGTTTGTGTATGCCAAGAAATATTTACAGCTCGCTGATGTTGCGTTTGGGCGGTTCCACACCGTGCAATTGCTTTACAAAAAAGTCGCGTTTCTTTTTCCGTCCATAGGCGCCGCCATCGCTGTGGCCCATGCCGGGTATGGCCAAGAACTCGAAATCTTTTCCAGCCTTGATCAGCGCATCTGCCACCCGGTAGGTCGATTCGGGCGGCACGTTTTCATCGGCTTCGCCCACCACCAGCATCAGCGCACCTTGTAGTTTGTGTGCATTGGTAATATTCGATTGCTCATCGTAATGTTTGCCCACCGGGTAGCCCATCCACTGCTCGTTCCACCATTGTTTGTCCACGCGGTTATCGTGGCAGCCACAAGCCGACACAGCAGCATCGTAAAACTCGGGGTGAAACAACAATGCACCTGCGGAGTTTTGCCCACCGGCCGATGTACCGTAAATGCCCACCCGCGACGTGTCGGAATACGGATACTTCTGCGCCAGCGCTTTCATCCATAAAATGCGGTCCGGGAAACCGGCGTCCGCAAGGTTTTTCCAGGCTACATCATGAAAAGCTTTGGAACGGTTGTACGTGCCCATGCCATCAATCTGCACCACGATGAAACCAAGTTCGGCAAGGCTTTGGGGCTCACCGTAAGCACTGAATGTTTTGGGCACAAATGAGCCTTGCGGTCCTGCATAAATTTGCTCGATGATGGGGTAACGTTTTGCCGGGTCAAAGTTGCTGGGGCGGAACATTACGCCCCAAATATCGGTGGTGCCATCGCGGCCTTTGGCCACAAAAACCTCCGGGTATTTCAAGCCCGTTGCAGCATAAGCCGAAACATCCGCCTGCTCCAATTGCATCAGTTTTTTACCATCGTTGGTGCGGTGCAGTTCTATCACCGTGGGCATATCTACCCTCGAATACTGGTCGATATAATATTTCCGGTTGGGCGAAAACAACAACCGGTGATTGGCATTAGGCGCGGTTAATTTCACCAAGTTCTTGCCGTCAAAACCAATGCGATAGTAGTGTACAAAATAAGGGTCTTCTCCTTCGTTCATGCCGCTGGCCTGGAACCAGATCTCCCTTTTCTTTGTATCAATGCTGTCCACTTCACGCACTACCCAAGGCCCTTTTGTTACCTGCACTTTTTCTTTGCCGGTGCGTTCATCCACCAGGTAAATATGGCGCCAACCGTCTTTCTCCGTTACCCATATGATCTCATTGCTTTCAGGCAGGTAATGGGTTAAAATGCGCTGTTCAAAAATGAAGGTGGCCGTCTTTTCATCCACCATTTCTTTGGCGGTGCCGGTTTCCGCATTTACTTCCATGATGCGGAACCGCTGGTGTCCGCGATCGGCACGCTCAAAAGTAAAATAGCGGCCGTCGTCTTTTCGCCAGTTGAGGAAGGGCGCACCGCCATAATCAATTACATCGATGCCCACCTTCGTGGCCTTTTTTTGTCCCGGGTGAAACAGAAACATTTCATAGCTGGTGTTTTCATCGCCGGGCTGTGCATAGCCCCGCGATTTCAACTCGCCACGGGTGCCCGATGCCGAAGTGAGTACATAGTGCACTTGCTTGTCCTGCACCGGCTTGATGCGGTAGCCCACTACCGTTTTGCTGTCGGGCGACCAGCTCAGTTGCCCGTATGGTTTTTCCTTGGTACCGTCGTTGGTTAGTTGCACCGGGGCGCCGCCTGCTGCAGGCCGCACAAACACATTATAGTCTTGCACAAAAGCCACCCACTGCTTATCGGCCGATACGCTGTCGGAGCGAAAAGCACGGGCACGGCGCCGCACCGGTCCCACTTCATCCGGGTTGCCGGCATTCCAGTTGTTGCCACGCGGCCCCACATCTGTTGCTGCAAACTTTGCAGGCACTTCGGTAGTTGTTGCGGTATAATCTTTCAATGAAACCTTGTACCATTCGCCGCACCATTGCACTACCAAATCGCTTTTGCCCACCACCATATTGGTGAGGTGTAATTTGGCTGCAGTGGCCGTTTTGCCACTTGCTTTGGCTAATGCGGCAGCCATGCGCCCATGGTCAAATGCTGGTTTTTTCTCTCCTTTTGCCGGGTCCACAATCCAGTATTCAAATACGCTGTCGCGCAAAACATTGCGGTACCAAAAACGTTCGCCGTCATCGAGCCAGCGTGGCTGCAGCGATGTTTTAAAAACCGTTTGCCGCACCGTGCTATCCAGTATTGCAGCCTTGCGATAACGCTCCAGCATCTCAGTTCGGCTGGGTTGGTAGGCGGGCAAAAGGGCTCCTGAAACTTTTTCTTTTTGCGCCGTGTGCATGGGCGATGGGGCTTCCTGTGCCATCAGCGGCCCGGTGCCCATAGCCGCAGCCACAGCCATATATAAACAATTGCGCAGCAACATCTTTCCTATTTTTTTGAAAAAGTAAATTAGAAAAAAACAGCGCTGTGGCGTTGTTGACAATTAACCTGCATTTTCCAATTATTAACCGGCACCATGCTGCCCACAAACAAGAACAGCCCCGGTTTCGGGGCTGTTCTTGTTATTAAATAATCGTTATTTCAACTTCCATTCATGAATGCCGGAGGCATGATTTTCCGGCAGCTGCACCTCCAGTTTCATCGCCGTTGTTTTTACCGGCTCAAACTTTACCGTGTTGTACCGGTCTTTGGCCACTTCGTATTGGGTGGTGGTTTTTACCGGCAGCCATTCGTTGCCGCTTTTGTACAAAATGCGCCAAGATGCAGGTACACGGGTGCCGCCAAAAGGTGCATCATCAAACCAGTAAATGCTCGATTCGGAAACGGTCTTTTCGCTATCGAAATCGTACTGCACCCATTCCAGCGAATTCTTTTTGGGCCACCAATGGAAATACAGGTTGGCGTGATCGTTCGAGTTGGCTGGCTCGGCCTGGTCGTTGAGCGCCAGCAGCATGGTTTTGCTGGTTACCGATGCCGACACCTTACTGGTAGAAGCAATGGTGGGTGCAGGTTTCGGCTTCGCCGCCGACTCTTCGTAAGGAATCCACACCATCATTTCGCCGGCACCGCGGTTGGCCCAGGAAAAATATGGAATGGCCGTTACGGGCTGGCTTGTCTTGATCAATGCATCTGAGTTCACCTGCCTTTTGGCGCCTACACCGGTTGTATTCAAAACCATTACACCTCCCAACAAATCGTTGCGGAATTGTGCCTGCACCGGCGCAGCCTTATCGATCAAAATGTTTTGCACCGAACTGTCTTTATTATCAGCCCACTCCAATGTGTACACCAGCGGCCCGCGTTGCAATGCAAAACGGCCGTTATCGTCCTTCACCGATTGGTGCGCCAAAACTTTTTGCGTTTCCATCGGGAATTGCACCTGCACTTTGTCGCCCTTCTTCCATTTGCGGCTCACTACAGCATAACCTTTTTCCATGGTGTATGCCACCGGCTTGCCGTTCAGCGTCATCATCACAGGCTTGTTTTGCTTGCTGGTAAACTGGTACAAATCGCCAGGTACAGGTTTGCCCAATGCCCAACCGGGCACCCGCACTTTCAGTGCAAATTGCGCTTCCTTGGCCGGGTCGATGGTCATGGCCACCGTGCCCTGCCAGGGATATTCTGTTTCCTGTTTGATGTTTACTGCAGTTACCGGCAACTGAATTTTACCGGTGTTGCTCATAAACAGGTTTACATACAGGTCGTTGTTGTTTTGCGCATATACATACCCGGGAAGCGAAGGCAAAAAGCGGGTCATGTTGGAAATGCAGCAGGCACAATCATACCAGTCGCGGCGTGGGTGCTGCCCCATTGACGCCAATGGATTGGGGTAAAAAAACTGTTGCCCGTTGAGCGAAAGCCCCGACAGCAATCCGTTGTAGAGCGTACGTTCCAGCACATCGATGTAGCGGGCATCGCCGTGCAACTGGAACATGCGGTTGTTCCAATACACATTGGCAATGGATGCGCAGGTTTCGGCATACGCCGACATATTGGGCAGTTGGTACGCAGCGCCAAATGCTTCGCCGGCGCCGGTTGCACCAATGCCGCCGGTGAGGTACATTTTTTTATTCACCACATCGGCCCAGATATGATCGATGGCGGTGAGGTAACTTTTATCGCCAGTAAGCGCAGCCACATCGGCCATGCCGGCATACATATAAGTGGCCCGCACTGCATGGCCTACCGCTTCGTGCTGGTCCACTACTTTCTTGTGCGCTTGTCCATACTCGTTAGGCCGCTGGCCGGGACGTGGTCCACGAACATCTAAAAAGAATTTAGCGAGGTCGAGGTATTCTTTTTTGCCGGTAGCGCGGTATAATCTGGCCAGGCCCATTTCCACCACCTGGTGGCCGGGATAGCGCTCTTCTTTGCCAAAACCAAAATCACGCACCAGCAGGTCGGCGTTTTTGGTGGCAATATTGAGCAACGATTTTTTACCGGTGGCCTTGTAATGCGCCACTGCGGCCTCGTACAGGTGCCCCGAGTTGTATAATTCGTGGCTCAGGTCTTCCTCTTTTTCCCAACGCTTAGCGCCCACCCACTCGTGTGGCTTTGCGGGGTTGATGGTGCGGAATGTGAACAGGTAACCATCCGGTTCCTGCGCATCGGCAATAACGGCAATGAGGGTATCGAGGTAGCGCTCCAGTTTGGGATCGGGCTTTACCTGCAGTGCGTAAGAGGCACCTTCAATGACCTTGTAAATATCGGTGTCGTCAAAAGTGTAAGTCGTCAGCTTATCGCCGGGAATCTTTTTTGCGGCACGCAAAAAATTATCAATGCGGCCGGTGGTCTTTACTTTATCCAGCACATACGGGATGGTCACATTTGCATTCAACTCCATCTTCGGCATCCAGAAGTTGTCGTGCACATGCACCTGGGTAAAATCAACGGGCTGAATGGGATAATCAGCGCCTTTTTTTTGTGCACTCACCATGCCCCCGCCAAGGGCGATGGCAACAGCGGCCAGTGCAAGCTTCTTTTTTGTTTCACAAATCATATCCAACAGGTTTTATAAAGCACTCATTGAAATTATGCGCTTATTGCGTAATTGAAAAAAAGCCCGCGGACAAAAGGCCACAGGCGTAGTGCTCACTTCAAACGTTACAGGAAAAATATGTTTTAATATCCGGGGTTTTGCTTCAGGTTTGAGTTTTTCACCAGTTCTGCTTCGGGCAGCGGGAACAGCGCTTTGTTGGGCGATGTTGGCCGGTGGTTGAACCATGTTTTGGTACTGAATACACCAAAGCGGATCAGGTCCTGCCGGCGGCGTGCCTCGGCTGCAAACTCCCAACCTAGTTCATCAAGGAAACGGCCAAACTGGATATCATCGCCACCCTGGTATTCGCTGATGGTGCCGTTGGTATTGTAGTAGCCGTACTTATACGAGCTGCCCATCATGAGTTGCGCACCGGTTACGGTGGCTTTGGCCGGGTTTGCTTTAAATGCGCGCTGGCGCACCTGTGTTACGATTTCAGCGGCCTCATTAGCTTTTCCGGTGCGGAGCAGGGCTTCTGCTTTCATCATCAGCACATCGGAGTAGCGGGCCAGCGGGTAGTCGGTGCTGAGGGCACCACGGGCACCAATCTTGATCTCGTATTTACCAATGCGGTAACCCTGGTTGCTGCCCGAAAGCGCCAAACCATCGAGGTGCTTGGTGTAATTGATCACTACCGCGCCGGTTGTTGCATTGAGCTGCGGGCCCATGATCCAGGTATCTTTTAACCTCGAGTCATCGGGATCGTAAGTATCAATAAACTGCGGCACCGCAGCATTGCCACCCCAAGGCTGTGCTGCCATGCTCAGCACTGCACGATGCACAGGATCGAGGGTTTTCATGTGCATGTTGAACTGCGTGGCTTGTATCTCGTCGTATGGCACGGCGAAGATGAGTTCCTTGGAGTTGTGGTTATCGGTTTTGAATGGTGCTTTGTAGTCAGCTTCCAAAACATAGCGGCCCGGTGCGGCTGCAATAATATCGTTGCATTCCTGGATCACTTTCTCCCACTGCGGTGTGCCGGTGTACACGCCTGCATTGAGATACACTTTTGCCAGCATGGCCTTTGCAGCCCATTTGGTAAAGCGGCCATAGGTCGACTGGTCTGCTTTTTCATTCAGCAGCGGAATGGCATCAGTGAATTCTTTTACTACAAAATTGTACACTTCGAGGCGGGTGCTTTGCTTGGGTAACGATACATCCTTGTAATCGGTAACGATGGGCACATTGCCGTGGTTATCGAGCAGGTTGTAGTAGTAATAAGCCCGTGCAGCTTTCAGTTCGGCCACCAGTTGTTCTTTACCGCTGGCAATGGGCACTTCGCCCGATTCCATCTGGTAAATTACGCGGTTGGCGGTGTTGATGCCGCGGTAGCAATGTTCCCAAAGGTTTTGCGGCTGCCACTGCACGGCATTCCAGGCATGCTGGTGCATGCGCTGGTAAGTGCCGCCATCAAACCAACCGTTCGGGCGGGCCGGCGTTACAATTACATCGGCGGCTTCTTCCTGCAGGTCGAAGTTGCCCTGCCAGGAAGCATGCATGCCCCGCAGGTTGGTGTACACTGGCGCAATGATGGTAGGAATGTCCTTTTCGGTAGGCACAAATTCTTCGGTAGGCACCCGGTCGTACACCGTTTCATCAAGTTTGGTGCAACCATTGAGCAGCGTTGCTGCGCCGAACAGCACTACCGCAAACGAAGCTTTTATATTTCTGTTCATTGTTTAAGCAGATAAATTGTTAGAAGGTAATGTTGGCGCCAACAGTAAAGGAACGGGTGGTTGGGTATTTATCCCGCTCGTCGATGCCCGGTGAAAGACCAACCCTGTTTACTTCCGGATCGATGCCGGTGTAACCGGTGATGGTGAGCAGGTTGAGGCCCGCAACATACACCCGTGCATTGCGGATCACTTTGCTGTTTTTAATGGGCAATGCATAACCCAGGCTCACGTTGTCGATCTTGATGTGGTCGCCCTGCTCAATGTAGTAAGAAACGTATGCGAGGTCGGCATAGATGGGCGTTTTGCCATATACCGGATCAAACGCAGACTGGAGCATGTTGTACTGGTTGATCTTGGGGTTGGCATAATACATCTTTTGCATGTTCAGGATCTGGTAGCCGAAAGCGCCACGCAGGTTGATATTCAGATCCCAATTACCCATCTGGAACGAGTTGTTCCAACCTACAATGTATTTGGGAATACCATTGCCCAGGATCTTTTTATCAGAAGGCGTTGAGTTGCGCATTGATTTTGGCTTACCGTCTTCACCTTCAATGATCCAGGTGGAATCCGGTGCAATGTCGATGGATTTGTATCCATAGAAAGAACCAACCGGCTGGCCTACATAGTTGCGGTGGGTGGCTTCCTGGATGGGTTCGCCGGTGCCACCTGCAGTGATGTAATCAATAGTGCCCGAAGATGCAGGACCAGTGATGGCAATCAGCTTGTTTTTGTTGGCAGAGAACGTAAAGTTGGTGTTCCATTCAAACTTCTTGCTGCGCACCGGCACCACATTTACCAGCACTTCTAAACCACGGTTGCGCATATGGCCCGAGTTCCACAAAATGCTGTTGAATAGGTACGGCGGCACAGGCACGGCGAAGTTGTAGAGCATGTCTTTGGTATCACGCTGATAAGCGTCAATGCTACCGCTAACGCGGTTGTTGAAGAGGGCAAAGTCAACACCAAAGTTCCATTCCAGTTTCTTTTCCCAACGCAGGTCGGGGTTGGGGTTGCTGCCTGGTGCAATCTGCTGGATCCAGCGGCCATTGCTCAGGAAACGTGCACCATAGTCGGACAAAATAAGCGAACGATATGGATCGTTGGGAATGGTACCGGTGATACCATAACCTGCACGCAGCTTCAGGTCGTTGACAGCGCGAACATTCTGCATGAACGACTCCTTGTTGATGCGCCAGCCAAGCGACACGGCCGGGAACTGGCCCCACTGGTAGTTTTTACCAAATTTGGAAGAACCTTCGTGCCGCAGGGAAGCCATCAACATGTACCGGTCTTTAAAGGTGTAGTTGAACCGGCCAAAGAAACCAATCAGCCTCCAGTCGTTCTTATCGCTGTTCATACCAAACGGCGTGGTTTGAAAAGCAAGACCGTCGCCGGATTCAAGCCGGTTGTAGGAAAACAGGTCGGAAGGAAAATCGGAGTTGTATGCATCAAAACCTTCATACGAATTGTACTGGTAGCTATAACCACCCAACGCCGAAATGCGGTGATCGCCAAAGCTGCGGCTGTAGTCGGTGGTAAATTCCAACAACTCATCGCGGCTAAAGCTGCTGCCTCTTGAAGCATACCCGCGGCGGTTGTTGTTAACCGATGCAAGGTGGTTCCATTTTTCGTAATAAGCACTCAAACCATTGGTTTGGTTGCCCGAAACAAGCAGTTTAAAATTCAGGTCTTTGATCGGCGTGAAGGTAACGCTACCGTTTAACCGCAGTTCGTTTGCACGGTATTCGCCATCAGTTTCCTGGATGCTGCGGAGCGGGTTTTCGTAGTTATACACCGGGCGTTCAAAATAATTGCCTTCCGGTGTATAAACCGGTTCCGTTGGGTTGCGGATAAGCGCCTGGCGGTAAGCATAGCTGTAGCTGGGGCCCGAAAAGTTTTTACGCGAACGGGTAATGGCATTGACGTTGAATTTCAGTTTACCATCAAACATCGCATGGTTCACATCGAGGCGGCCAATGATCTGGCGGTTATCTGAGCGAAGGAAAATGCCCTGCCAGTCGCGGTAGTTGAGCGATGCGGTATAGTTCGTTTGCCCATTGCCACCTTGCAGCGTAAGGTTGTGGGTGTGGCTGATGGGTGTGCGGGTAATGGTTTCAAACCAATCAGTATTGGCACCGTATTCGTCGTTCGAGCCGGCTACGTTCGAATACCCGGGCTTGGTTGGATCCTGGTCCTGGTTGAAACCTTTTACGCCCTGGCTGATCAGGCGGCGGTAATCGTCGGCATTCAGGAACTCCATTTTACGGGCAATTTGCTGCACCGTTACATACCCATGATAGTTAAGCGTGGGCGGACGGTTGCCGCCTTTGCGTTTTACGGTAGTGATCAGGATCACACCATTGTTGCCGCGGGTACCATAAATGGCCGCAGCGGAACCGTCTTTCAAAACATCAATCGATTCAATGTCTTCCGGTGCCACCGTGTTCAGGTTGCCCGGGATACCATCGATCAATACAAGAGGCGCGTTGTTGCCTAGGATACTGTTGGCACCACGCAAAGAAATTTGTGCAGTTGCATTGGGGTCGCCGCTGGGTGTGGCCACCGAAATACCGGCCACTTTGCCCTGGATCAGTTGTGCGGCATCACGGGCAAAGCCTTGTGTAAAATCTTCAGCTTTTACGCTGGACACAGCACTTGTAACCTCTCCCCTTCTTTGCGTGCCATACCCTACCACCACTACTTCGTTCATGCTGGCAATATTTTTCTCCAACTGAATGGTGATCGAAGCCTGGTCTTTGATGGGAAACTCCTGCACGGCATAGTTGGCATACGACACAACCAGCGTTACGTTGCCTTCCACATTCAGGCTAAAGCGCCCGGCGGCGTCGGTGGTGGTACCAACGGAAGAATTTTTAACCTGAACCGATGCACCAGCCAGAGGTTCCTTTGTTGTGGCATCTGTAACTACGCCTGTTAAGGTGCGGTAAGCTACATAACCCGGTGGAACATAAGGAGCCGCATGCAGCGGTTGGTTAGTAAGCAAGGCACAAGCTAATATACATTGTACCATTCGTTTCATATACGATGACTTTAGGGGGTGAGGGGAAGTTCAATGAAACACTAAATTATGCGGCTTCAACAGCGATGTGCAGAAGCATATTATCCTGATGTTTACAAATTTTAACCCTTTATACTGCTGCATAAATTACGGGCATTGTTTGTGTAAAATGCTGCAACAAAAGCCGCTACAGGCGCCCATTACACCAATTTTCAGCAGCAGCGTGCCAGGGTTAAAATATGGGCATTATTTGCAAAATGCGGCGCAGCAGTTTTCTTTAATGAATATTATTTTAGCAGGTTTAGCCTCCGGCAAAATGGATGGGTTGTGATGTAAATAAAAATGAGGAAAAGTGCAAGGATTTCAGCAGCAGGCCACTTCATTTTTATACCCAAAAAGCAACGCCACCAAAACGCAACCGGTTCATATCTATATGTTATCTTGGCGCATCACTTTCTTCATGATCAAACCCACCTATATGAAGCCTATTTATTGGTTGACCGGCCTAGCGCTTAGTTGCGGCTTACAGGCTGCACAGGCACAATCCAAGCCCCAAACTTTTACCCGTGCCGATACGCTGCGCGGCAGCATTACGCCACAACGTGCCTGGTGGGATGCGCAGCATTATGCCATTTCGGTGCAACCCGATTTTGAAACTAAAACTTTAAAAGGCAGCAACACCATCGGCTATAAAGTGTTGGATGAAAAAGGTGCTGAAGAAATGCAGATCGACTTGCAAACGCCGCTGCATATTGATAGCGCTGTGTTAAATGGCAAACAAAAACTTCGCTTCCGTAACGATGGCAATGCATGGTTTATCGCTATGCCGCAACAAAAAAAAGGCACAACCAATAAGCTCACCCTTTTTTATTCGGGCACGCCACGGGAAGCTGTACGTGCACCATGGGATGGCGGCTGGACATTTACCAAAGATTCGCTGAACCGGCCCTGGATGACCGTAACCTGCCAGGGGCTGGGCGCATCGGTTTGGTACCCGTGCAAAGATCACCAAAGCGACGAACCGGACAGGGGCGCAACACTTACCATGATCGTTCCGGACACTTTAATGGCAGTAGGTAACGGACGATTGAAACAACAGCAAAAGCTACCCGGCAAGCTCGCCAGTTTTACATGGGAAGTAACCAACCCGATCAACAACTACAACATCATTCCGTACATCGGCAAATATGTTTCGTTTAAAGAAGTGTATGGCGGTGAAAAAGGCAAGCTCGATGTAACCTATTGGGTACTGGATTATAATTTACCTAAAGCAAAAAGCTACTTACCCACCGAAGTACGCAACACACTGAAATCATTTGAGCACTGGTTTGGCCCCTACCCTTTTTATGAGGATGGCTACCAACTGATTGATGTGCCGCACACCGGTATGGAACACCAAAGTGCAGTGGCTTATGGCAACCATTACAAACCCGGGTACCGCGGCCGCGACGGCTCCGGTACGGGCTGGGGCATGAAGTGGGATTTTATTGTGATCCATGAAAGCGGCCACGAGTGGTTTGGCAACAACATCACTACCCGCGACCTGGCCGACATGTGGGTGCACGAAGGTTTTACCAACTATAGCGAAACGCTTTTTGTAGACCATATTTTTGGCGTGCAGGCTGGCAACGAATACAATGCCGGCACACGGCAAGGCATCCGCAACGACAAGCCCATAATTCCGCCCTATGGCGTAAATGCACAAGGCAGTGGCGATATGTATCCCAAAGGCGGCAACATGCTCCATGCCATCCGCCACAGTATGGCCAACGACGTCCTGTTCCGCGACATTCTGCGTGGTTTGAATAAAACATTCTACCACCAAACCGTTACGAGCAAACAGGTGGAAGAATACATTTCAAAGCGAGCCGGTTTTAATTACAGCAAAGTGTTTGACCAATACCTGCGCACCACGCAAATACCCAAACTGGAATTTTATGTAAGCAGCAATGGGCAAAAGCTTACCTATCGCTGGGCCAATTGCGTAGATGGTTTTAACCTGCCTATTTCGATGCAAAATGCTACCACTTCTATGCGCATTGAACCTACAACAGGCTGGAAAACCTCCGACCTGAAAGCGGGTGCTGCAGCACTGTTTACAAAAGAAGCCATTGAGAAAATGTATTACATCGTTGCAGAACCTTCGGAAGGCAAAACTGCATTGCGCTAAACACGCTGCGCCATTTCAGCAAACAACCATCATTCCTGATTCAATTTTTTTATGCGTTATACAAAAATTCTTGTTGCATTTTTATTCATAGCCACGACCTGCCACGTGGCCATTGCACAATCTACCCGTGGCATGATGTGGGCCAAAGAAGGCAACCGCTATTATGCCATTGAAGACAACGGTATTGTGGCCTACCAGCTGCCCAATTTTACCAAAACCGTAGTTGCCGATTCGGGCACTTTAAAACCCGCAGCAGGCCAGCGTTCCATTCCCATCCGTTCGTTTGCATTTTCAGACGATGGCAAAAAAGTGTTGCTCTACACCAACACCAAAAAAGTGTGGCGGCTCGATACACGGGGCGATTACTGGGTGAAAGACCTTGCATCCGGCACGCTGAAACAACTGGGAAAAGGCCGGCCTGCATCGTCGCTGATGTTTGCTAAATTTTCACCGGATGGAAGTGCTGTTGCTTATGTATCGGAGCACAACATTTTTGTAGAAGACCTCACTTCAGGTGCTATAAAACAACTTACCAAAGACGGCACAGACCGCCTCATCAACGGCACTTTTGATTGGGCTTATGAAGAAGAATTTGATTGCCGCGACGGCTTTCGGTGGAGCCCCAATAGCAAAAGCATTGCCTACTGGCAAATTGATGCGCGGCAGATCCGCAATTTTCTCATGATCAACAACACTGATTCGGTGTATTCGTTTACCATCCCGGTTGAATATCCGAAAGTGGGCGAAGCGCCTTCGCCTGCAAAAGTGGGTGTTGTCAATATTGCATCGGGGGCTACCACATGGATGCAGGTGCCCGGCGATCCGCAACAGCACTACATTCCGCGCATGGAGTGGGCTGCCAACAATACCGAAATCATCTTAGAACAACTGAACCGCAAACAAAATGTAGCCAACATTTTTATTTGCGATGCTGCAAATGGAACCGCTAAAAAAATCTACACCGAAAACGACAACGCATGGATTGATGTAAAAGCCCGCTGGAGCGATGACTTTGCGGGCTGGGATTGGCTCAATGGCGGCAAAAACTTTTTGTGGGTTTCGGAAAAAGATGGCTGGCGCCATATTTACCTGCTCGAACGCAATGGTAAAGAAACACTCATCACCAAAGGTGATTACGATGTGATCTCGGTAAATGCAATGGATGCAAAAAACGGGTACGTGTATTTTATGGCGTCGCCGCAAAATGCAACGCAGCAATACCTGCACCGCATTTCGCTAAAAGGCGGCGGAAAGTTGGAGCAATTATCGCCTGTAGCGCAGCGCGGCACACACCAATACCGCACCAGCCCCGATGGTAGTTTTGCCATGCACAATTTTTCCAACCACCGCAACGAACGCTTGTCGGAATGGGTGCAACTGCCTGCGCATAAATCCATTAAAACGCTGGCGCAAACTGCAGCCGGCGGTGGCCCGAACGTAGAAATGTTTACCATCACCACTGAAGACGGCATTACAATGAACGGCTGGATGGTAAAGCCCAAAAACTTTGACAGCACCAAAAAATACCCGGTGGTTTTCCAGGTGTATGCCGAGCCCGCAGGCACAACAGTGCGTGATGCTGCAGGAATTGGCAACAATGGCCTTTACATGGGCAACATGGCCGACGACGGATACATTTACATGAGTGTGGAAGGCCGCGGAACGCCGCAACCGAAAGGTGCTGCATGGCGCAAATCCATATACCGGAAGATCGGTGTCATCAACATCCGCGACCAGGCAATGGCGGCAAAAAAAATAAGGCAATGGTCGTTTGTAGACAGCAGCCGTATTGCGGTGCATGGCTGGAGCGGCGGTGGCTCAACCACGCTTAATCTGCTGTTTCAATACCCTGATATTTACCAAACCGGTATATCCATTGCGCCTGTGCCCAACCAGTTGTTGTACGACAATATTTACCAGGAACGCTATATGGGTTTGCCGCAGGAAAATATGGAAGACTTTGTGGCCGGATCGCCTATTACACACGCCAAAAACCTGAAGGGCAACCTGCTGGTGGTACACGGCACCGGCGACGATAATGTGCATTACCAAGGCACCGAAATGCTGATTAACGAACTGGTGAAATGGGGCAAACAGTTTCAGATGATGAGCTATCCCAACCGCACCCACTCTATTAACGAAGGCGAAGGAACGAGCAGGCACCTGGCTGGTTTGTTCACCAAGTTTTTAAAAGAACATTGTCCCGGCGGACCTAAAGGGGAAGGCGGCAACAAACAATATTGATCGCATTAAAACGTGTTTACTTTAAGCATGAAAAACAGGGCCTTGCGCAGCAACCGGGGTGTTTGGATGGTGACCGCTATTGCTGCGCTGGTAACCGTCTTTGTGCAATGCATGCAGCAGCCCGCAGCAGCCGGCACCGACCTGCGTGGTGCAGGCTACGCGGGTGCTGAGGCGTGCCGTAGTTGCCATGCAAATATTTACGACAGTTACCTGCACACAGCACATAACCGGAGCACAGCACCTGCAAACGAAGGCACGATCAAAGGCAGCTTTGAAAAGGATTCAAACGAGTATTACTACCAGCCGCATGTAAAGGTGGCCATGGAGCGCCGCGACAGTGGCTTGTACCAGGTGGCTTACCTCAATAACCAGGAGCAACAGGCATTCCGGTTTGATTTGGTTGTGGGCTCCGGCAGAAAGGCGCAAACTTTTTTGTATTACCAAGACGACAAGGTTTTTCAACTGCCCGTGTCTTATTTTGTGCCGATGCAGCGCTGGGCCAACAGCCCAAACTATCCGGCTAAGCAAGTGCGCTTTGACCGCAACATTCCTATTGGTTGTTTTGAATGCCACAGCTCTTATATCCGCCGCACCAATGTAAGTGCACAAGATGGCTTTCGTGTGGATCATTTCGATCAGGGCAAGATCATTTATGGCATCGATTGCGAACGATGCCATGGACCGGCTGCGCAGCATGTGCAGTTTCACCAGGCAAACCCAACAGAAAAAACAGCGCAGCACATACCGGTGCAGGCATCGCTTACACGCCAGCAGAAAATGGATGTTTGCGCCACCTGCCATTCGGGTTTGCGGGAGTCAATCAAACCAACATTCCGCTTTACACCCGGTGCACAGTTGTCCGAATTTTTACCGCCGGATACGACGAAGCCAGACCCGAATGCTATAGACGTGCACGGCAACCAGGTGCAGCTATTGCAGGCCAGCGCCTGTTTTGAAAATAGCATCACCATGGATTGTTCGTCCTGCCACAATCCGCATACTACTGAGCGTACAAACATGGCCGTTTTTTCGCAGCGTTGTATGAGCTGCCACCAGCCAACGGGTACCAATTTTTGTCCAAAGGAAAAAGAGCTGGGTACGGGCATCAGGGCCAATTGTATTGACTGCCATATGCCGGCAAAAGAGTCGCATGTGATTTCGTTGCAATCGCAGGGCAGCATGCAGCCCACGCCTAATCTGGTGCGGACGCATTTGATTGGGATTTACCCGGGAGAAGGGAATAGGTTTAAGAAGTTGTAGGCTTTTTAAATGCGTTTGTATTGTCAAACTTTCAAGTCACTTCTCGTTTACAATTGGCTTTCGCTAAGTATAATGTCCTTCTATAACTTTTTCGTATAAGCGTTGACGTGAGTGTTTCCAAATTGCATTCGGCTTCGCCGCATGTCATCCTGAGTGCAGCGAAGGATCTGAATTTTGTGCTTTAGAAAATGCCAGAACAAGCAAGCCACTTTCAATTACCAGCAATCATTTTAAATGAAAGCTCAGATCCTTCGCTGCGCTCAGGATGACAAAGGCAAAGTGTTTCCAACATCAAAACGCAGTGCAATAGTTGGCTTCTTATTAAAAAAACACCTCACGGAAACAACTTTTCTTTCCTGATATAAGCAATCGACGAATTCACCGCGGCAAACACATCACCACCGTATTTATCCATTTCCAAAATATACCATTCCACACCTATCTCTTTGCCTTTTTGAAAAATAGGCTTGTAGTTAATCTTGCCCTGGCCCAGCGGTACCCAGTTTGATGCAGGCATATCAGGAGGCATAAAGTTGGCACCGGTAAAAACGCCGGTGGATACGGATGGTGCCATGTCTTTGATGTGCAAAAAGTCAATGCCGCCGCGGTATTGCTGCATAAATTGCACCGGGTCCTGCCCGGCATAAGCCACCCAATACATATCGGCTTCCAGCCGCACACAATTGCCATCAATGCGCTCCATAAAGCTGTCGAAAAACGTTTTACCACTGCCCATCGGCTGCAATTCATAGCCATGAATGTGATAATACAATTGCAGGCTCTCTGCCTTTGCCGCGGCGCAGGATTGTGTGAGCAAATCAGCAGCTTCGTTTACAACTGCCAGTGTTACCGTGTCTTCTTTTGTGTTCTTCAACCACGCAATGCCCACATATTTGGCACCCAGTTTTTTCGCTGTCTGCATGATCATGGCGGGATCGTTTCGCCAGTCTTTCATTTCGCTCCAATGGAGTGCAAACAGTTGCAGGCCCGCTGAATCCAATGCCGATTTAAATGCTTCCGGGTTGCCGGTAATATAAGGTGCATCAAAGCCTTCCACATAGTCAATGCCGAGCCCTTTGATCTTGTTTAATGTGCCCCGCACATCTTTCTGCAGTTCATAACGAAAGGTCCAGAGTTGTGCGGCAAGTTTGGGTTTCATGGCGGGCTTTTCCTGTGCGATTGGTGTTGAGGATTGAGGCGCATCGGCGCAGGAGAAAAGAATAGTGAGCAGGGAGAAAGCTACACAAAGAAATGCGTTGGTATTAAATACACCTTTCAGCATGAGTAGGGGCTTTGTTGGAAACAACTTATTACCTAATAAACAGGCAGAGTGGGTGATACTTGAATGGATTCGCATGGCATGCATTTAATTGATCAAGCGTGTACAAAGCTGTACGAATGAATAAAACTTTAAACAACGCGATCATTTAAAATACACATTAATTGCTTTGTTTCCAGATTGTCGTTTCTAATTAATAAACTTCCCAACACATCGTGCAGCGATAAACCATAAAAAAAGCAACGACCTTTTAGGCCGTTGCTTTTTTATACCATGATCAATAATAATATTGCTGCTTTTAAAACTGCTTCCCTTCTACTTCCCCACTTTTATAAAACTTCCATTTGGTCTTATAATCTTCCGTCAGCGGCTGGTTGGTAAGGATGGCACGGATCATTTCAACAGGCATTGCATTGAGGCGCATCACCGCATCGTGGTATTGTTTCGCGGTCATTTTGCCGCTATCCACCAGCTCCTTTTTCAATGCATAAAACTGGCGGCCGCCGGTAAGGTAAGCCAGCTGGTACAGCGGCGGGTAACGGCCTACAAACGAACGGCGAACTTCGCCTTCTGCATTGGCCCGCTCATGCCCTACGCGGTCCACCAGGAAATCGATGCACTGCTGCGGCGTCCATTTGCCCATGTGGTAGTTGAGCGAAAAAATGATGCGGGCACAACGGTGCATGTGCCAGAACAACATACCGATGCGGTCTTCAGGGCTTTTGGCAAACTGCATATCCCACAACAGCAGCTCCCAATACAGCGCCCAGCCTTCGGTCCAGAACGGCGTGCTAAAGTTGCGATAAGTGCGGTGGCGGCTGTTCATAAAATATTGCAGGTTGTGGCCGGCAATCAATTCGTGGTGCACCGTTGCTTTCGAAAAATGCGGGTTGTTGCCCCGCATGCTCATCATGCGGTCGGCCTCGTCCATGGTATTGGTGGGGTACGAAATAATGATATCAAGCCCGCCCAGGAAAAACGGGTTTACCAGTTGGCGCTCCGGCGACATCATCATCATCCCCCATGTTTCTTCGGCCAGTGGCGGAATGGTAATGAGGTCATTTTTCTTTAAAAAACCAATCGCTTCATCGTACAATTTCAGGATGGCTTCAGGTTGTTTGCCGGCAGGCACATAACTGTTCTTTACCTTTTCCATGGCCGCTTTCCAGTCGGTACCAAAACCCATTTCCTTGGTGGCTTTCAACAACTCCTTATCGCACCAGGCAAACTCTTTGTTAGCAATGTCGATCAACTCCTCGGGGCTGTACGGGATCATTTCGTAAGCCAGTTGGCGCACCAGCGCATCGCGGCCGGCGGGCTGCCCTACAATGCCACTTTTATCCGGCGCAGTAAATGCAGCTGCTTTCCCTTTGATGTCTTTTGCATAACGGGCCAGCGTTGAGTCAAGCGCTTGGTAAGTTTTGGGCACCGACCAGGTGAACATCGGATCGTAGCCATTGTAAAATTCATACACGCTGGTAGCAGCTTTGCGAACACCTTCCACCGCTTCAGATGCGGTGTAGATATTTTCCTGCGTTAATCCTTTTTCGTCTTTTAGTTTTTGCTGCAGTGCCGATACATCCCGTACAATGGCCGTCCACTCTTTTGCCAGTGCATCTGCATTGGGCTGTGTGCCACGGCGGCGCAGCTTTTCGGCAGCCCATATTTTATCTGCAAACGGAATCCACTGCTGTATTTTAGCGTACTCCTTTTCTTCATCGGCACCTTGCCGCAGCTTTTCTTCCAGGTCGCGTTTAAACAGGATGTAATCCACCTTGCATTCCTGTGGCAAAGCCGTAAAAGATATTTGCGACAACTGCTTCAGGTAGTCGTTATACAGCTTTGCCAAACGAGCCCGCTTTTCAGGCGAGCCTATGCTGCCCTCACCGCCTGCGTTGCGAAAAGTGTTGCCGGTAGCAGGTGTGTAAAAACGTTGCACAGCGCGGAGGTCAGCATTGAACTGCACCATCATGTCGGGCATTTCCTGGCAGGGCACAAAAGAAGCTTTAGGTTGCGCCACTGCCTGCAACGCCACAAATGAGCAGGCAATGAAAAAAGGCTTTTTAAGCAGGCCAAAATGGTTCATACAGATCGTTTAAACAGCGAGTCAATTAAAAGAAAACAGGTGCAAAAAACAAATGCATGTGGCACACAAGGCACATGCATTTAATTATTTTATCAGGAAAAACGGTTGGCATCAAAAGCCGCAACATCTACCTGCGGCGCCTTGCCCCCGGCCAGATCGGCCACCACTTTTCCGCTGGCCGGCCCCAGGCTCAGGCCCATCATCGCATGGCCGCCTGCTATGATTAAGTTCTTCAATTTTTTGTTGTAACCCAGGTAAGGCAAGCCATCCGGCGAACAAGGCCTGAAGCCATACCACACATCTTTTTCGTTGGGCAGCTCCAATTTTATACCCGGGAAATATTTCGGCACCGATTCAACAATGCCCTGCACCCGGTTCATGTTGATGCGGCTGTTGACCGGCGCAATTTCCATGGTACCGCCATAGCGCATGTGGCCGTTCATGGGTGTGATGGCGACACGGGCTTCGCACAAAATGGCGGGAATATTGAGTTTTTGCCGCGGCTCGTTGTAGGTAAACGAGTAGCCTTTACCCGGCATCAGCGGAATGGTTATACCGGCCATTTTAGCCAGTTGCGGCAGCCACGATCCGTTGGCCATCACAAATACATCGCCGTCAATTTCGCCCCTATCCGTCACCAGTTTTTTTACCGCACCACCGCTGGTTACTACATCGGTTACCGTATGATTTTCTTTAAACTTAACGCCTTTGTCTTTGAGGTGCTGTATTAATTGCGGCATCAGTTTGCCAGGGTATAAATGCGCATCGCAGCGGTAATGTACGGCGCCCAAAATATCCAGTTCTATGCCCGGCTCCCACTCCTGTACTTCCGATTTATTTAAAGCAACAACATCCAGTCCCAGGCTCCTTGCTTTATCAGCCAGGTGCACTTCTTCCTCGCCTACTTTTTCGGTTTTGTAGTACATGAGGATGCCTTTTTTTTCATAGGCAAAATCAAGCCCCGGCTCCTCTTGCCATTCTTCGTACAACTGCTTGCTGTATTTATTGATCTCGAGCAGCGGAAGCGCCGAATCTTCTACATGTTTGGTGGTGGCGCTTTTTACAAACTTCAATCCCCAGTTAATAAGACTTGGGCTCAGCGAAGGTTTTACATAAAAAGGGCTGCGGCTGTTGAACATCCATCGGATGCCCTGTGCCACCATGCCCGGTGCTGCCAGGGGCACAAAATGACTGGGTACCACCATGCCCAAGTTGCCGTACGAGCAACTGTCGGAAAGATCTGTTTTATCAACAACGGTCACATCCCAACCGTCTTTTTGCAAATAATAGGCGGCACTCAAACCAATGATGCCGCCACCGATCACTACTGCTTTCATGAAAGCTGTTTGAAAAATTAAAACGTTAGATCACCTGAAAGCCATGTGCATACGGGTCATCGTCGTCGATGATGATGGTATTGTAACCGGTTACCACGGCCCAACCTTCAATGCTGGGCACAATGGCGGGCTTACCAGCTATAGTTGTTTCCGCTTCGATGCGGCCAATGAACTTGGAACCAATGATGCTTTCGTGTATAAACTCGTCGCCTTTTTTGAGCTTGCCCTTGCCATACCACTGCGCCATGCGTGCCGATGTACCGGTGCCGCAGGGCGACCGATCAATGGCTTTATCGCCATAAAAAACAGCGTTGCGTGCAGTGGAAGTTGGGCCCAGCGTAGCGCCGGTCCACATCATGTGGCTACACCCCTTAATGTGCTCAATTTCGGGATGCACAAATTTATATTGTTCGTTGATGCGCTGCCTGCAAGTGCGGCTCCACGAAATGATCTGGTCGGCAGTGTAATGTTCGAGTCCCTTGAAGTTCGTTTGTGGATCAACGATAGCATAAAAATTACCACCGTAGGCCACATCAAATTTAATGGTGCCCAAATCAGGACATTCCACTTCCAAACCTTCAGCCGCCAGGAATGATTTTACGTTGGTGAGTTTTACCGACTTAACTTTTTTTCCTTCCTGCTTGTATTCGATCAACACCAATCCTGCCGGTGCTTCCATGCGCAGCTGGCCTGGTGTTTTTGGCGTCACCAGTCCTTCTTCAATAGCAATGGTGATGGTGCCAATGGTACCGTGCCCGCACATGGGCAAGCAGCCGCTTGTTTCAATAAACAATACACCAATATCATTCGCCGGATCTGCTGGTGGGTACAGGATGCTGCCACTCATCATGTCGTGGCCGCGGGGTTCAAACATCAGCCCCTTTCGGATCCAATCATATTCGGCTAAAAAATGCAGGCGCCGTTCCATCATGGTGGCGCCTTGCAGCAACGGGCCGCCCCCTGCCACCAACCGCACCGGGTTGCCGCAGGTATGGGCATCTACACAAAAAAACTTTTTTGAAGCCATATAAAGGTGCCGGGCTTGCCGACAAAAACAATTAAGTGAACAAAGCAGCGCAACCGTTGCGGTTACGCTTTTGCGGTTTGCATGGCCACGGCCAGGTCAACCGGCTCCCTGGTGAGCACGCTATTTATTTTGCGCATAATGCCCAATGGGTTTGAATCTTTCAATGCATCGGGCAGATGCTCTTGCGGGCAATCCTGATAACACACGGGGCGCACAAAACGCTTGATGGCATCGGCACCAACGGAAGTGCTCCGCGAATCAGTGGTGGCTGGGAACGGACCGCCATGTACCATGGCCTGGCCGACTTCCACACCAGTAGGCACACCGTTGAAAACCAAGCGGCCTACACGTTCGGTTAGCAAATCGATGGTTTCTGCAAAAACAGCTACATCAGTATCCGTGCCCATTACGGTGCCGGTAAGCTGGCCGTGCATGCTGGCAATGGCCTCGTTTAACTGGTGCACACTGCTGCAGCGAATGATCAGCGAACTGGGACCAAATACTTCTTCCTGCAGATCGGGGTTGGCAATAAATGTATCGGCAGTCACTTCAAACAGCGTGGCCGTTGCGGCATATGCATTGGCTGCATCGCGGCGCTGCACCAAGGCACGTACGCCCTGCAGCGCCAACAGTTTTTCAATGCCCGAATGATAACTGCCGCAAATGGATTTATTGAGCATTGTCGCTTCGGGTGCAGCCTTCAGCAGGTCGGCAAGTTTTTGCACCAGCAGGTCGGTAGTGCTGTTTTCCAAAACAAACAACAAACCGGGGTTGGTACAAAACTGGCCTGCGCCCAATGTAATGGATGCAGACAATTGCGCAGCCACTGTATCCCACTCCTGCTCCGATTTTTCGGGCAGCACCAGCACGGGGTTGATGGAACTCATTTCGGCATATACCGGTATGGGTGCTTTGCGGTCGTTGGCAGAGGCCTTATACAAAGCCATACCTGCACGGTACGACCCGGTAAAACCAATGGCTTTCACATCGGGGTGCTTGGCCAGCATTTGTCCGAGGGTGCTGCCTTCGCCAATAAGCGAAGAAAAAACACCATCGGGCATGCCGCATTTTTGCGCAGCACGCTGTATGGCACCAGCCATCAGCTCGTTGGTGCCCAAGTGCGAGGTATGTGCTTTGACAATAACGGGGCAACCCGCTGCCAATGCAGATGCGGTATCGCCACCGGCGGTAGAAAATGCAAACGGGAAATTAGACGCTGCAAACACCAACACGGGCCCAAGTGGCTGTGCCACTTTGCGAATGTCAGCGCGGGGCAGCGGCTTGCGGTCGGGCAACGCCGTATCGATCACCGCTTCCACCCACGATCCTTCGCGGAGCAGTGCTGCAAACATGCGCAACTGGCCCGTGGTGCGGCCTTGTTCGCCCAAAAGGCGCTGCTGCGGCAGGCCAGTTTCCTGCATCGTACGCTCAATCAGGTCGGCCCCCAATGCTGCAATTTCATCCGCAATGGTGTCCAGAAAGCGGGCACGTTCTTCGGGGGTTGTTTTTTTATACACAGCAAAAGCGGCCCTTGCCTTTGCAAGGGCCTCCAATGCTTCTGCTTCGGTAGCGATGGTAAAATTTCCGGGCAAAAAATCGCCGGTAACGGTACTGAAGGCGCGGAGTGTTTCGCTGCCTGCAGCACTGGTTTTGTTACCTATGAGATTGCTTCCATGGAGCATACTTCTGTTGGTTGTAGGTTAAGATAATCGGGCAATTGCGGCCTGTTGTTCAGTGCTTCATTGATCACCGCCTCAACCGATGCCCGCTCGGCACCTTTGAGCCGCAGGCGAGGCTTGCGCACATACTCGGTACCAATGCCCGTGCTTTGCGCAGCCAATTTAATGTATTGTACCAACTTGGGATGAATATCGAGGTCCAAAAGGGGCATAAACCAGCGGTAGATCTTCAACGCCTCAGCCAGCTGGCCTGCTTTTACCAACCGGTAAATGGCCACCGTTTCCCTTGGGAACGCATCCACCAGACCGGCCACCCAGCCATCGGCACCGGCGCACAGGCTTTCCATCGCCAGCGGGTCAACACCGCACAGCACTTTATAGCGATCACCAAAGCGGTTGTGCATGCGGATCACATTCGATGTATCGCGGGTCGATTCTTTTACCGAACAAATGTTGTCCACCTTTGCCAGCTCCTCGAACATCTCGAGGGTGATCATGATCTTATAATCCACCGGGTTGTTGTAGAGCATAATGGGCAGCGAAGTGCTGGAAGCAACATCTTTAAAGAACTGCACTGTTTCCGCATCATCGGCTTTATAGCGCATGGGCGGCAGCAGCATCAGGCCATCGGCACCATTGGCCTCGGCATCCTGTGCGGCCTGTACGGCCACGCGGGTTGCCTGTTCGGCAATGTTCATGATCACCGGTGTGGTGGCCCCCACCAGCTCTTTTGCATATACCAGCAGGGCATCTTTTTCCGCGTTGGCAAGTGTGCTTGCCTCTCCCAGCGATCCACCCAGGATGATGCCATCCACGCCGGCCGCTATTTGGGCCTGTGTATTCAGCTTAAAGGTTTCAAAATCGATGGACTCATCTTCGTTAAAGGGTGTCAAAACAGCAGGGTACACGCCCTTCCAGGTAATATTGGTCATAATTTGCTTTTTACATTGAAACAAAACTAACACCGCCCCACGGGTTTAGGTGTTCAGCAATTAATACATTGTTTACATATTTTAACTGGCCCACATTATAAAGAAAAAACATCTGTGTAAAGAGGTTAAAAAGCCTTGTGGCGGGCAATTGGATAAATGACGGCGATTTTAATGCGCCTAATTTAAAAGATTCGATAATTACAGCAGTTGACTTGCAGCACGAACCGTCAATATTCAATTGAGGTTGTCTTGTTGCTATGTAAAAATGCCACCGCCGCATGCCACCATACACATAATAACAAAGGCCGAAGCTATTGAGCCCCGGCCTTGTCTAATATTAAATCATCACTAATTGTCCCTCTACAACTGGCCTGCCAGGCGCTTGCCGCGGGCTGCCAGTTCCTGCTCGTATGCAGCCCAGTCGGTGATCTTTTTCCGCGCTACCCCCGACTCCACCGCAGCCATCGCTACCTGCAGCGAAACGGCTGTGAGTAACCGCTTATCAGTGGGTTTTGGAATAATGTAAGTGCTGCCGTATTGCAGGTGCGGTTCGTGGTACGCCTCTTTTACGTCAGTGGGCACGGGCTCCTTTGCCAGTGCAGCAATGGCCTTTACCGCCGCCATTTTCATGGCTTCGTTAATGGCTGTGGCCTGCACATCCAGCGCACCGCGAAAGATGTACGGAAAGCCCAGCACATTGTTTACCTGGTTGGGAAAATCGGAGCGGCCCGTGGCCATAATCACGTCTTTGCGGGTAGCTACCGCCAGTTCGTAACCAATCTCCGGATCAGGATTTGCCATTGCAAAAACAATGGGCCGCTCGGCCATCGACAACAGCATCGGTGCCGTTAAAATATTAGCCGAAGAAAGCCCTACGAATACATCGGCGCCGGGCAAGGCATCTTCCAAAGTATGAATGTCGCGGCTGGTGGCAAATTCAGCCTTCGTGGTATCCAGTCCTTCCCTATCGGCACGGATCACGCCCTTGCGATCGAGCATCACGATGTTTTCCTTTTGCACGCCCAAGGCACGGTACAACCGGCAGCAGGCAATGGCAGCGGCGCCGGCACCGTTTACCACCAGCTTTATTTCGTACAGATGTTTTTGCTGCAATTCGCAGGCATTGAGCAATGCTGCTGCCGAAATAATGGCCGTACCGTGCTGGTCGTCGTGCATTACCGGGATGCCCAATTCTGCCTTCAGTCGCTGCTCTATTTCAAAGCATTCAGGCGCCTTAATGTCCTCTAGGTTGATGCCGCCAAAAGTGGGCGCCAAAATTTTTACGGTACGCACAAATTCATCTACGTTGGTGGTATCCAGTTCCAAGTCAAACGCATCCACATCGGCGCAGATCTTGAACAGGAGTGCCTTGCCTTCCATTACCGGTTTGCTGGCTTCGGGCCCGATATTACCCAACCCCAATACGGCGGTGCCATTGGAAATAACAGCCACCAGGTTTCCTTTGGCGGTGTATTTATAAACGTCATGTATGTTTTCGGCAATCTCCAGGCAGGGCACTGCCACACCCGGTGAATAAGCCAGCGACAGGTCGCGCTGTGTTTTGGTGGCCTTGGTGGGCAACACTTCAATTTTACCGGCCCTGCTGTCCGAGTGATATGCTAAAGCAGCTTCCCTGTCTTGTTCAGGGGTGTGCAACGTGTTTTTCATAAGCCTTACTTAGTGGACCTCCTGCACCAGGAGTTCTATCTTACTGTTTAAAAAAACCTGCGCATCATAAACAGCGGCGCAGGCAAAGGGCTGCAAACATATAAAAAAATAAATGCCCGGAACTTGAGTTTGCGCATCCATGCAAACGAGCAAGCAGCGCCGGCGTGATGACCGGCGTTAGGTGCGCATTGTTTTAAAATGGTTGATGTTAAGAAAGGCCAAGCGTATGCAAAAACGCCATTACTTTTTCTGATACACCCGCACATAGTCTACTTCAAAACGCGAAGGAAAAGTAGTGTTGGAAGGATCGCCGCCATTGTCGCCGCCAATGGCCAGGTTGAGCAACATATAATGCGGCTGCTTAAAAGGATTGATACCGGAACCATCTTTATTTTCCAGTTGGTCTAAGAGAACTCGGTTCAACAAGATATCATCCACATACAATGCAACGGCTGTTTCATCCCAATCCATGCGCCATATATGAAAGGAGTCGGCCCAAGCCTTTCCACCCAACGAATCCACTGAGAAAGTTTTGGTAAACCAGTGCGCTTTGTAAGGCGTTGAAGTGCCGGTGGCCACGTTGGCCAGCAACATACCGCGGTAATATTCCATGATGTCGATCTCGCCATTGGAGGGCCATTGTCCCCGAACACCGAGGGTCCACCAGGCAGGCCAGATGCCTGCACGTGCATCAATCTTTCCACGCATCACAAAGCGGCCATACTGCCACTGGTGCCGGTCCCTTGTGTTGATGCTCGACGATGTGTATTCAATTTTCCTACGGCTCTGTCGCCAGTTGCTGCTGCCCTGCTTAAACGCAGGATTGGCCTTGCTTTCGCGGCGTGCCTCAATAGTCAATATGCCACCGCTGCAAGTTGCATTTTGCGGCTGGTACCATTGCGCTTCATTGTTGCGCACAAAGCCTTCTTCGTGGCGCCATTTGCTGCTATCTGGCGGTCCATTGCCATTGAATTCATCAGCCCAAACCAATTGGTACCCGTCGGATGCATAGGCATCGTTGCGGATGGTTTTTTGTGCGGTGTTGCAGGCGCTGAATAGTATGGCGGCGGGAAACAAGTATTGTAAGAGGTGCATGTCAAACGTTGTTATTCTTTGTTTTGCAAAACGGATTTTAAAGTAAAGGAATAATTGTAAAATGAGCGGAAGTAGTTGGTGCTGGTTCATGTAATGAATGCTACTGATACCTGGCTATTTATTTCGGCTAATGCTTTTCGCAGGTTTACTCCGTGATGCACGTTTTTTTTACTTGCCCCGAAAAGTAAAAAAAGGGCAACCGCAACTAGTGATCGCCAGGTTGCGGAGCCTTTCCCTGATGTAGCTTTTGTGCTATTGTGATAAAGCGTTATTGATCTTTGTTCAGCTACTTTTAAATGGTGTCGAAATTGTTTTCGCTAAACCTTCGCTGATAGTTGTTATCGCATGTTTTATTTAAAAAATAAAACCGAAGTAAAACTGGCACTGGCCATTTTTTTCATTTCGCAGTTAGTTGCACCGTTGTCCCTTGCAAACCTGCGGCAGTGGCTGTTACAATTATATTTCCCGGTTTTCCATTCGATTGAATGATGCACAAGACCTTTCCTTTTGCGGCTTTGTGTTGCGTTGCTTTAAATGGCTCCATGCTAACCGGGCTACCATTATCAACAGCGGCAATAAAGCCTGCGCCGGTTACTGTAAACTGCACCAAGTTGTCGGCATAAGGCACAGGAACGCCATTGGCATCCAACACTTCCACGGTGATGAATGAAAGATCAGTTCCATCGCTTTTAATCACTGTCCGATCGGGTTTTGCAATGAGGCGTGCGGGTGCACCTGCAGTTTTTACTTCTTTAACCAGCACTGTTTTGCCGCCTTTTTTCGATACGGCCCGGAGTGTGCCCCCTTGGTATGGCACCCGCCATTTTACATGCAGCGCACCATCCTGCTTTGCTGCCGCACCTAATGACCGATCATTTACAAACAGCTCCACGGCATCGGCATTGTTGTAATAAGCCACCACATCAACCGTGTCGCCGTTTTGCCAGTTCCAATGCGGGTACAGGTGCAATACGGGTTTGCTAGTAAAGATGCTTTGATAGAGATAGTATACATCTTTTGGAAAACCTGCCAGGTCGATGATGCCGAAATAAGAACTGCGTGCCGGCCAAGGATAAGGTGTGGGCTCGCCAAGGTAGTCGAAGCCGGTCCAGATATACATGCCTGAAACATGCGGGTACCGCAACAACTCTTTTATGCTTTCTTCATGCGTGGAGCCCCATGGCGCACTTACATGGTCGTATGCCGACACGGTGAAATCGGTATTGCCGCCATTTGGTATCGGCTTGTCCCAGGCCTCGGGCCACCTGCGGATGGAGTCGGCAGGCACCAGGTCGTAGTGGCCGCGTGTTTGCAGTGCCGATGTACTTTCCGTAACAATAAAAGGCTTGCCCGGCCAGCGTTGCAGCGCACTACCCCACTCATAGTGGTGGTAATTATAGCCCACCAAATCAAAGGCTCCGGACTGCAATAAATGGTTATGTACGCCAGTTTCGTTATTGGCTGTTGTAACAGGCCTCGTGGTATCCAATGCACGGACAATGGCGGCTAGTTCGCGGCTGATGTTACGGCCACTGCTGTCGCCCTTGGCTGCATCGCCCCACTGCTCCGGAATTTCGTTGCCTACACTCCAAACAAAAACGGAAGGATGGTTGCGGTCGCGGCGGATAAATTCTTCGAGGTCCTGCTTGTGCCATTGGTCCCAGCCCAGGTGATAATCAAATGGATTCTTTGCTTTAGCCCACATGTCAAACATTTCGTCCATCACGATAAACCCCATTTTGTCGGCAAGCTGCAGCAGCTCCGGAGCAGGCGGATTGTGCGATGTGCGGATGCCATTGCAACCCATGGCTTTCAGCAACTCCAACTGACGCTTCAATGCCCTAGTATTGATCACTGCACCCAGTGCACCCAAATCGTGGTGGTTGCATACACCTAATATTTTCAACGACTTGCCATTCAGGAAAAAACCTTTGGCGGCATCAAAATAAAAACTGCGGATGCCAAAGACCGTTTCATATTCATCCAACACGTTACCTGCTGCAACGATCTGCGAAACTGCTTTGTACAGGTATGGCCGCTCCACCGACCAAAGCTGCGGCGTTTTAATTTTTATCTGCTTCTCGTTTTTCGGCTGTGCATCAACGGTAGCCGTTGCCACCTTGCGGCCAGATGCATCAAAAATGGTGGTCACCAATTGCGCAGCAACATTTGTGTTTGCAGCAACCTCGGTGGTGATGGCAACCGTGGCTTCAGCACTGCTTACTTTAGGCGTGGTAATGAACGTGCCCCAATGCGTGATGTGTACGGCGTTAAGAGTGGTGAGCCATACGTTTCGGTAAATGCCCGAGCCGCTGTACCAGCGTGAATTGGGCTGCTTTGAATTATCCACTTTTACCGCGATGACATTTGGTTGGGCGCCATAACGCAAGTGTGGCGTCAGTTCGTAGCGAAACGAAATATAGCCGTTTGGCCGTACGCCCAATGAGTGCCCATTAATGAACACTTCGCTGTTGCAATACACACCATCAAATTCAATAAAGACTTGCTTGCCCTGTTCGGTTTCGGGAAGGGTAAACGTTTTGCGGTACCAGCCCAGGCCGCCTGGCAATGCCCCACCACTGGTGCCGGCGGGATGGTCTTTGCTGAAACTTCCTTCAATGCTCCAGTCGTGCGGCAGTTGCAGCGTACGCCACGATGCATCATCAACGGCGGGATCGCTAAAAGACGCGGTGCTATCCAACTTGAATTTCCAATCCGCATTGAACGATTTCCGGCCCTTGTGTTGTGCCGATGAAGGCAAAAAAGCAAACGCGATACAAAAAGCCAACAGCATACAAAATTTGTACATACCCATTCATTTTTGGTGTGCAAAAAATCGGCGTTGGCGTTCGTTTCAACAACCGGCAGAGTATCCGGCGTATATCATTTTCTTGGTGTAATTTTTAGTCAATGCTGCAATGATTATCTGCTGCAAAAAGGGCCATCGTTTTTACCGAACACATTCAAGCAACCGCAGTAGCCCATTTGTTTACTGGCACGAAAACCCTTGGTACAAACTCGATGTAGCTACAGTTTAACCGTAATTTTCTTCCCTTCATAAACTACCGCTTTATCAGCTGGTGCTTCGAGATTAAAAGGCTTCGCAGCCGCTTTTAAAAATGCTTTGATGCGAATAAATCTTTTAGCGATCATACCGGGAAAGCTTCCCTTTCGATCGCCAATAGTGAGTGTTCCTGCGGCTTCGTTGTAAGTAAATGGAATCGTCGAAAACTGGCCCTTTTCATAAGCGTAAGTAGTGCCGCCATCTTCATACAGGGTAAAGCTTCCATCCTTTCCACGGTATACCTGCAGCGTCAGCGTATCCGCAGGTTTTTCGTCGGTGTATTGCAGCTCCGGACCAAAAGGAATAATGGCACCTTCAGGCACAAACAGCGGCATGCGTTCATAGGGTGCAGCAGCAGTAACCATTTGTCCTCCAGCTTGCCAGGCACCGGTGTAGAAGTTGTACCAGCCCTTTCCTTTGGGTAAATAAACGGGCCGGCTTTGCAACCCCGCAGCCCAAACCGGTGCTACCATCAGCGAAGGGCCAAACAGGTACTGGTCATCAATATTCCATACAGCGCTGTCCTGCCTAAAATCCATAGCCAGCCCGCGCATAATAGTGCCTTCGCTGTGGTATGCATTGCCCGCCAGCGAGTACACATAAGGCATCAGCCGGTAGCGCAGCTTGTTGTAATACAGCATGCTTTGATAAGCTGCATGGCTTTCAGGCGCTATGTTAAACACTTCGCGGAAAGGAAATTGTCCGTGGGCCCGGAACAAGGGCACAAAAGCGCCAAACTGGAACCAGCGGGTTTGCAGTTCACGCCAAGCTTCGGTGTCGGCAGCGGTTGGTTTTTCAAAATGTGCCGGCACCACAAAACCGCCAATATCCATGGTCCAGTAAGGCAGGCCCGACATGGAGAAATTAACGCCGGCCGCTACCTGTGCTTTCAGGTCGTGCCAGGTGCTGCCAATGTCGCCGCTCCATATGGCTGCGGCATAGCGCTGCGAACCCGCAAAGCCCGAACGGGTTAGTAAAAACACCCGCTTGTTGGGGTCGGATGAACGCTGGCCTTCGTAGATGCCTTTTGCATTTTGCAGCGGGTATGCGTTGAGGTATTCGGTAGCGGTACCCAGCGCAGTGGGCTGCATTTGCAGCTTGCGTTTTTGCGGCGATACGTTCGATAAAATATCTGGCTCGCTGGCGTCCATCCACCAGGCATCAAATCCCTTGGTGTATATTTTTTTATAAATAAGATCCCAGAAACCTTTGCGGGCATCTGCGTTAAATGCGTCGTAGAAAGTTGACGTGTAGCCTTTCCCAATCCAATCGCGCTGCCGGTCGGCAATGTTGCGGCGGTACAACCAGCCTTTTTCATTGAATGCATGGTAAGCCGGGATGCCTTCGTAAAACTTGGGCCACACCGAGATCATGATTTTAGTGTTGTATTGCCGGTGCAGCGTATCGATCATGCCCTCGGGATTGGGGAAACGTGTTTCATCAAACTCCTGGCTGCCCCATGCGTCTTCTTTCCAATAACTCCAGTCGAGCACAATATTATCCAATGGAATGTTGCGTTTGCGAAACTCGGCCACCGTTGCCAGCAGCTCTGCCTGTGTTTTATACCGTTCACGGCTTTGCCAAAAACCCATCGCCCATTTGGGCATGATGGGCGCCTTGCCGGTGAGCGTACGATAACCCGCAATAACGGAATCCATGTTTTGCCCGCTGATTACATAATAATCAACCTGGCGACCTGCTTCTGATGCGAAGCTAAAATTGTTGCGGGCTTCTGCTGCTACCGGCTCCTGCCATTTTACCGCCAAGTACGATTCAGTTCCTTCGGGTATCCATTCCATGCGCAGCTTTACTTTTTTGCCAGGTTGCATATCAATAGGAACCAGTGCAGGTGCAGGGTTCCAGGCTTTGCGCCAGCGATCGAGCACCAAACTATCGTTGAGCCACAACCGAATAGTACCGCCATACACAAACCTGAGTTGGTGCCGGCCCGAAAGGCCACTTTGGATGCTGCCTTCCCAAGCCACCACGCCGGTGGCTGGTGTAAATTGGGCAGGCAATACCTTGGCCGACTCACCCAAAAACTCCATGTTGATCTCCGACTCGGCACGTTCCATCAAGGAAACTTCGGGCTTTGTTTTATCGTTGCTGTAGGTGGCCGTCAACCAGCCTTCTTCGCCATTTTTCGAAAACAGTTTCAGGTCGGAAAGGGGACGCAGCGGCCGTACATCGCCGGCTTTGGTCAGCGAGTAATTGTCCCACAGAATGCCATAGCCCTTTGTAGAAACTAAAAAAGGAACAGCCACTTCAGTATTGTTTTGAAAAAACTGCACCTGCTGCCCGCGGTAATTCATTACGCCATCCTGGTGCTGACCCAATCCATACCAAGCTTCATTGGCGGTAGCGGTAAATGTTTGCGCCACACTGTACATCGGCTCGCCTTCATGCACCACGGGCTTTATTTCGCGGCCATTTTCGGCTGCTTCGGCAACAAGCTTTTTGCCGGCCACATCAAAAAACTGCACGTTGCCGGTGGCCAGGTTTACTTCGGCGGCAATCTTTGCCGCTTTTATGCGAACAGCGCCTTTGCCCTCGGTTACACTAAATGTCTGCGATGGCACCCATTGATAATTGACCACAAGGCTTTTGGTTGCGGGCAAATCCTTCTCTGGACTAGCCGAAACACGAATGATGTTGGGCGCAACCACCTGGAGGCGCACGACAGCCGCGTTGCCGGATGGCTTTTGTTGCGGGTAAACAACGATGCCGTCTTTTGTTTTAACGAAAGGAGCCGTGGACTGGGCAGCAACAGCAAGCGTACTACACAACAGTAGCAGCAGAAAAAAGTATCTGGACATGGGCAATCAGTTTAGCAGGGGCGCAGTTACGCCAGTGCAACAAATCTACCTAACAGGGATGGTCCGGCGGCCAAATCATTGTTGGTACCGGGGCTGACCTTTGTTAACTATTGAACGGAACAGCCAACAAGTTTTACCAAAAAAAACAGCAAGTATTTAAAGAAGAAGAACGCCCAACTCTTGCCTCATCCATGATTCAACACATGCAATGAGATCACCGACCCATCCATCCGCCATCAACCGTTAGAATAGTTCCGTGCACATAATCCGATGCTGCGGAAGCCAGGAAAAGAAGCGGGCCTTGCAGGTCTTCGGGGTTGCCCCAGCGTGCAGCCGGGATGCGGCTCAATATGGCGGCACTCCGCTCCTTGTCGGTTATCAGCGGCTGCGTATTGTCGGTGGCAATATACCCAGGCGCAATAGCATTTACGTTCACGCCTTTGGCTGCCCATTCGTTGGCAAATGCTTTCACCAGTGATGCAATGGCGCCTTTGCTGGCAGCGTATCCCGGCACATTGATGCCGCCCTGGAAACTAAGCAGCGATGCCGTAAAAATGATCTTGCCACTACCCCGTTCGATCATACCCTTGCCTATTTCGCGGGTTAGTATAAACTGCGCCGACTGGTTTACCGCAATCACCGTATCCCAATATTCATCGGAATGTTGCGCGGCAGGCTGCCGCAAAATGGTACCCGCATTGTTGACCAAAATATCAACATTCGCATGTTGCGCCTTCACTGCTTCTATAAACCGGTAAATGGATTGCCGGTCGGCAAAATCGCATTGGAAGGGATAAAACTTTTGGCCCATGCCCGTCACCGACTGTCCCACGGCACCGCCATCTCCGGGCATGCTGGCCGATACGCCAATGATATCAGCGCCGGCCGCTGCAAGTGCCTCCGCCATGGCTTTACCAATGCCGCGGCTGCAACCCGTTACCAATGCTGTTTTGCCCTTGAGGCTAAATTGTTCGAGGATGTTCATATGCTAATGTAGGATGCTATTGAATGGAAACAACCAGCGGCTGCTGCAAGTTGGTGCGAAAGGTTTTCACATGCGCAAACCAATCTTTTGCCGATGCAATTCTGCCTCCCTTATCCCAGGCCGCGCCATGGTAATACACAAAAGGTTGCTGCGGTGCTGCTACCGAATGGGCCAGCAGGTGAGTCTTATCCACCTGCATCCCGGCTACCAACGTCTGCATTATACAGGCCACACCAGTAGTTCCATCATTGCCATGTTGCGCCTCCCAATACGCCAGCAAACCTTCCTGCTCATTCAGTAACATAGCACCCGCCTCTTTTCGTTTAATGATGCCTGTTACTACCGGTAAAACTTCGTTATCGTTGGTGACAAAATTCACCTCAGTGCGGGTAAACTGGCTGCCGGCATCAATGGAAACGTTTTTGGTCATGCGCAGCTTTTTGTTGCCGGCCTTCCATTCATCGTACACCAATTGAAACGTGGAGCGCAGCGGCCCGTTGTCTAAAATCTTCCAACTGCTGAAGGTGCCTGCGTAGCGAATGGTATCAGCCATAAATGGCGCAATGCCTCCGGCACCCAGCGTGAGGCCCACATGGTAATAGTCCAGCCCATCGCCGGCATCTTCGTGGTAGTTGCCCCTCCTGTATCTTTTGTTGATCACGAGGCTGTCGTTGCGCTTTACCCAAACATCAATGCCATAAGCCATTTCGTTGGGTGTTTGTTCCAACGCCTTTCCATAAACGCGGAACGCAATGCGGTCGTTTTCCCAGGCAAAATCATCTTTTCGCTCAGGCACAAAACGGCAATATGTTTTGGCTGCAATTGGTGCCCGCTTGCCCTTTACCAACTGCAGGTTGATGGCGCTTTTTGCCGGCACGGCAACATACACTAATAATTGTTGCACGCTGTCCGTGCCATTCAAAGCTAATTGAACAGGATACTCTTTTTTAGAGGTGGCGTTTATTACTTTGAAAAAGGCAGTATCAAGGTTTGGATAATGCTGCAACACGGTGCGCCAGGGAAAAGCCACCACTTCTTCACGGGCATGGGCACTTTTGTTGGTGATCGTGATCACACCCTTTTGTGCCCGTAAAAAGGCGCAGGTAAACAGCAGCAACAGGATCATTGCAGCTCGCTTGGTATTGTTTGCCATTGTTGCTGTAAAATAGGCATCAATCGCTGCATGGCAGTCATTGCTTTTCCACAAAATGCTCCTTGCTACTCCGAAGGATTTTGGGGTACCAAAAAAGAAAGTGCACCGGGCACCAGCTCAATCGACACATCAATACCCTTTTCCAGTTGCACCATTTTATCATCCACATGTATGCGGGTGCCGCCCCAGTTGATGTTGATCTTTTTACCTTTTAGTGTGTGGAAATGATAAGCTTCGGTTTCTGCTTCCATGCGGCCTTCGAGGTATTCCGAAAACTTTTCGCGTTGCGCTTCGGGAATCAGCACCACTTCAAACTCGCCATCGCCGGGATCGGCCAGCGGCGAGAGCATTACATTGGGCCCAATGGATTTGATGTTCATCACCTCAACCATGTAAAACTTGCCCGAGTGGTCGGTGCCGTCAATTTCAAGGTGGCAATGCCGCGGTTCGTACTCCCACAATATGCGGTGCATTTGTTTTAATGCCTCGGCCAGCTCGGCTTCCGGTGATTCATATTCCCTTTCGTTTTCTTTCATGTACTCCATCAGGTACGGGAAAATGCCGAAGCCCATACCTTCAATGAAGTACGACATGTCGGGCACGTTGGTTACTTTTCCCGCATCAACGTGTTGCACCGTAGCGCCGTGCCAGGCTGCAATGGCCGCGGCAGTATCAGGGTTTGCATTGAACGTTTTGGCAATATTGTTGGCCGTGCCCAGGGGCAACACACCAATCGGTGTGGCATTGCTGTCCGCCTCCTTTAGCAGGTGGCGGGCCACTTTGCCAATGGTGCCATCGCCGCCGGCCACGGCAATAATATCGGCTTTGGTGTCCGCTTTTTTCCAGCTATCTTTTTTGGCCGAGTGGTAGTCAACCTCCCAGCCGGCGGCGATTAGCTGGCTCACCAGTTCTTCTTTGCTGTGCGCTTCATCGCCGGCTGTAGGATTATGGATCAGGAGAACTTTTCCCATGCGCTTTTTTACGGCTATTGCAGGCCAAAAGCATACCACCCCAAAACATGGCACAAAAATGTTGGTAGTGGATGCAATGAAGATCCTGATCACAAACGACGACGGCATTTACAGCCCCGGGCTGGCTGCGCTTGCCAAAGTGGCCAAGCGCTTTGGCGAGGTTACCGTAGTGGCCCCCGATGTGGAGCGTTCTTCGGCTTCGCATGCCATTACATCGCACCTGCCCATTTCATTCAAGAAGGCAAAGATTGACGTGGACGGCATACAAGCATTTAAAGTAAATGGCACGCCTGCCGACTGTGCCGCATTGGGCCTGCACCTTTCGAAGGTAGACCTGGTTTTGTCGGGCATCAACATGGGCCCCAACCTGGGTAATGCCATGTGGCACTCGGGCACGCTGGCGGCCGCCAAACAAGCGGTACTGCTGGGTGTGCGGGGCATTGCGCTGAGTACGCCGGTTGGCAAGGAAGACCCCGACTTCGAAGCCTTTGAAAGCTATGTGGAAGAAACCTTGCATCTGCTGACCAAAGACGATGCGCTGACGCTGTACAATGTAAATTTTCCGCCCAGGCCAAAAGGCATCATGTGGACCCGCCAGTCGAACCGGATGTACGACAACAAGATTGTGCCCAGCGTGGACCCGATGGGCCGCAAGCACTACTGGTTTACCGTAATACCGCTGGAGGCCGCAGAAGAAGGCACTGACCGCTGGGCTGTTGAAAATAATTATGTGTCCATCACGCCGCTTCGGTTAGACCTCACCGATGAGGCGTTGTTGCAACAACACCTCAAGGAAACAGGCGGCACTGCACAGGCCAACGAGCAACAATAAAAAGGTTTTTCTTGCAAAAAATTGAACCAACCGAACCGCCCTTTGTAAACAGTCAAGGCAACAGATTACTTGCCACCACGGCCATAGTGCAACGCTTTTTGTTTTTGCAAAAAGATTAAAAGCATGATCCCTGCCCTTTGCTTTCCACCACCTGTGTACAACAAGTATTTGCATACAGGCGCATTTGTTCGGGTAAAAAAATAACAGCATAAACGCCTTTTAACAACCCAAAAAAACAACAATGAAAGCAGCACGGATTCATGGTCCCAGGAATGTACAATGCGACAACGTAGAGGACCCCAAACTCCAGGACGACCGCGATATTATTTTAAAAGTAACAGCCACCGCCATTTGCGGCTCCGACCTGCATATTTATTCAGGCGGGTTGCCGCAGCCCCGCCCCATGACGCTAGGCCACGAGTTTATGGGCATTGTGGAAGAAGTAGGTAAAGGCGTAACCAACCTCAAACGCGGCGACCGCGTGGTGGTGCCCTTCCCCATTGCCTGCGGCCATTGCTTTTTTTGCAATCATCATTTGCCCGGCCATTGCGAAAACTCGAACCCCGAGCACTACGGTCCCGAAGGCGGGCTGCTCACCGAAAAAGGCGGCGCCCTGTTTGGCTACACCGACCTGTACGGAGGCTACGACGGCGGCCAGGCCGAGTATGTGCGGGTGCCTTATGCCGATTTTGGTCCACGCATTGTACCCGATAACCTGAGCGATGAGCAGGTGCTTTTTCTCACCGATATTTTTCCAACTGGCTATACCGGCATTGATTGGGGCGAAGTTAAAGGCGGCGAAACCGTGGCCATTTTCGGCTCGGGGCCGGTGGGCATTATGGCGGCAAAAAGTGCCTGGCTGCGCGGTGCAAAAAGAGTTGTAATTATTGACACGCTGCAATACCGCCTGGACAAAGCCAAAGCCTCGGCCAACTGCGAAACCATTTTGTGGGAAGATGGCGCCAAAGGCGTGGTGGAACAAATAAGGGCCATGACCGAACGCCGCGGAGCTGATGTATGCGTGGAAGCGGTTGGCTTTGAACCTGACCGCAACCTGCTGGATCGTGCCAAGGCGGTGATCAACCTGGAAAAAGGTTCGCCCAAAGTGCTGGAAGCCTGTATGAGTGCAGTGCGCCGCGGCGGCATTGTATCGGTGCTGGGCGTGTACCCCACCACTTACGACAATTTCCCCATCGGGCAGTTTTTTGATAAAGGCATCACGTTGAAGGGCGGACAGGCACCGGCACACAAACACATCGACACGCTGCTGAAATATGTGCAGGAAGGCAAAGTGCGCCTCGACGACATCATTACCCACCGGTTACCCCTAACCGAAGTGGCACATGCGTACAAGATCTTTAAAGACAAGGAAGAAGATTGCGTGAAAGTGGTGCTGACACCATAATCGATCGTTATAATCATTTACCAAAACGCCATACCTGGCCGGGATACTTTCCTGCCGGGTATGGCTTTTTTATAAAAAATGGCTGCGGCAGTTGGCTGTGGCAATTTGTTTTCACTAAAAGCATTCAGGATATGACCCATGAACAACTATTGTGGTGGCAGTCGGGCATTATTTACCAGATCTATCCCCGCTCTTTCCAGGACAGCAACGGCGATGGCATTGGCGACCTGCAGGGCATTATTCAACGGCTTGATTACCTGCAATGGCTGGGTGTAACGGCCATCTGGATTTCGCCCATCTATCCATCGCCCATGGCGGATTATGGTTATGATATTTCCGACTACCGCGGCATTCACCCGCTGTTTGGCAACATGGACGATTTTGACCAATTGCTGCAAGAAGCACATAATAGAGGACTGCGCATTATACTCGACCTGGTGCCCAATCATACATCTAACCAGCATCCGTGGTTTTTAGAATCCCGTTCTTCGAAAGAGAATCCCAAACGCGACTGGTATATATGGGAAGATGCCCGCCCCGATGGAACGCCACCCAATAACTGGCTGTCGGTTTTTGGTGGGCCGGCCTGGGAATGGGACGAGCAAACAGGGCAGTATTATTACCATGCATTTTTAACCGAACAACCCGACCTGAACTGGCGCAACCCCGAAGTGCAGCAGGCTATGCTCGACGTGATGCGGTTTTGGCTGGATAAAGGTGTGGACGGCTTTCGAGTGGATGTGATGTGGCATATGGTAAAAGACAAGGAGTTGCGCGATAACCCTGTGAACCCGGACTACCAGGTGCATATGGCCACTTACGAACAGCTCACGCCTATTTACTCCACCGACCAGCCCGAAGTGCACGACCTGGTGCAGCAAATGCGTGCCGTGCTCGACAGCTATGGCGAACGCATGATGATCGGTGAAATTTATTTGCCCATACAAAAGCTGATGACCTACTACGGTCCTGATAACAACGGGGCACACCTGCCATTTAATTTCCTGCTGTTGTCGATGCCTTGGGATGCACAAAAAATTGCATCGGCAATTGATGAATACGAACATGCGCTGCCGCAGCGGGGCTGGCCCAACTGGGTGCTGGGCAACCACGACCAGCCGCGCATTACCAGCCGTGTTGGTATAGAACAGGCACGCATAGCCGCAATGTTGCTGCTAACGCTGCGGGGCACGCCTACCATTTACTATGGTGAGGAAATTGGCATGCGTGATGTGCCCATTCCGCCCGATGAAGTGCAGGACCCGCAAGGGCTGAACATGCCCGATAAAAACCTGAGCCGCGATCCTGCCCGTACGCCCATGCAGTGGGATGGCAGCGAGTTTGCAGGTTTCTCGGCCACGCGGCCGTGGCTGCGCCTGGGGCCACAATACAAACGGCCGCATGTGGCGGCGCAAAAAGAAGACCCGCACAGCCAACTGCATTTTTATAAAAAACTGATTGCCCTGCGCCAAAGCCAGCCTGCGCTGCTGGTGGGCGATTATATACAGGTACATGCCGACCACCAGGCACTGGCTTATATACGTGAGGCCAGCGGTGCGCCTGCACTGCTGGTGGTGTTAAACCTGAGCCACAAGCCCTGCTACCTGGCCATCCAGCACCGAACCATTGCGGGCCGTGTGTTGTTTGCAACCGATGAAACGCTGGAAGGAACTGCAGTAGTCAACCGCATACAACTGGGTGGTGATGAAGGAATGATTGTGGAATTGGACGAAGACGAATAGCAAAGCAACATAAATGTAAAAACTGCATTTTTCGGTTGTGCATAAACGTGGCAATACCGATAAATGTGCAGGCAAAAAAATATAAGCCTATGACAGACGAATTATGGTATAAAAACGCGGTGATCTACAGCCTGGATCTGGAAACCTTTATGGACGCCAACGGTGACGGCATTGGTGATTTTGAAGGCTTGTGCGACCGGCTGCATTACCTGCATGCGTTGGGTGTGGACACCATTTGGCTGGCGCCGTTTCAGCCCACGCCGAATAAAGACAATGGTTACGATGTGCAGGATTATTATGGTGTGGATCCGCGGCACGGCTCCAACGGTGACTTTGTTTCGTTCATGCACCAGGCCAAAAAGCTGGGCATCAAAGTGATCATTGATTTAGTAGTGAACCACACATCCGACCAGCACCCCTGGTTTAAAAATGCCCGCAGCAGCAAAGATGCACCCTACCGCAACTGGTATGTGTGGGCTGACAAACGCCCTTCGAACTGGGACGAGGGCATGGTGTTTCCCGGCGTGCAAAAAGCCACCTGGACAAAAGACAAGCAAACCGGCGCATACTACCACCACCGTTTTTACCCGCACCAACCCGACCTGAATACGCATAACCCCGAGGTACGGAAAGAGATTCGCAAGATCATGGGATACTGGCTGCAGTTGGGCGTTTCCGGCTTTCGGGTGGATGCCGTTCCGTTTATTTTGGAAATGCCGCAGCCGGGCAAAAAGAACCCGGTGATGAAGTTTGAATACCTTGAAGAAATGCGCAACTTTTTGCAATGGCGCAGCGGCGATGCAGTGCTGTTGGGCGAAGCCAATGTGCTGCCGGAGCAAACCAAAAACTATTTTGGCGAACGGGCTGAAGGCATCCACATGATGTTCAATTTTTACGTAAACCAATACTCATTTTACACGCTGGCTACCGGTGATACGGCGCCACTCATCAAAGCATTGGAAGACACAAGGGTGGCACCCGGCATCAGCCAATGGGCCAACTTTTTACGCAACCACGATGAACTGGACATCGACCGGCTACCGGATGACCTACGGCAGCGTGTGTTTGAGCAATTTGGACCCGAGCAGCACATGCAGTTGTACGACCGCGGCATCCGGCGCAGGCTGGCGCCCATGCTGGGCAGCCGTGCCAAAATAGAGCTGGCCTATAGCCTGATGTTTTCGCTGCCCGGTACGCCGGTAATGCGCTATGGCGATGAAATTGGTATGGGCGATGACCTGGACCTGAAAGAGCGGGATGCGGTGCGTACGCCAATGCAGTGGTGTGCAGAAGAAGGCGCTGGTTTTTCTACTGCACCTAAACTAGTGCACCCTGTTATTGACAAAGGCTTTTATTCCTACCAGCATGTAAATGTTGCCGACCAGCGCCGCGACCCACAATCCTTGCTCAACTGGATGACCTCGCTGATCCGGCTGCGCAAGGAGTGCCCGGAAATTGGTATGGGCAATTGGGAAATACTCGACGCCGGCGTACCCACGGTGCTAGCTATGCGCTATTCGTGGAAGGGCAATGCGGTGATGATGGTGCATAATTTTGGCGACAAGCCGGTTGAGATAAAATTACCTGCAACAAAAGGAGCCAGCGAACGCCTGGACGACCTGATGGACCAGGATTCGATTGAAGGCAACAGCGCAAAAAAGTTTACCATTGGAATGACGGCATACGGATACCGATGGTTCCGGGTAAAAACTTTATAAATAGAATGGGCGGCATCAGGCCGCCCATTCTATTTATTGATTTGAAACTAAATGTTGGAGCTGCAGAAATTTTTTTATTCACGAAAACAAATTAAACGAATAAGTCCCTCGAACAATTTCATGTCGATTCTCTTCAATGAAGAGAATGCCGTTGTCATCACTGCGCAACATGAAAAGTGCGAAAAGCCGGTTTCACATAAAAGTGTGCTCTTCATTTATCAACGTTTCATTTTATTTTACTTAAACGTCTATTTCAAAACCAATGCAGCCATTGGCTCAATTACTAATTTACCCGTTCGCTGCTTTTTACCCGACACCAATTCCTGTACGCCTTTCTTTCCTATCCACCGGCTTGCATCCAATTGCTGCACACTGCTCGACCGGTTAATCACCACCCAGATCTTTTCACCATTCAGCTCACGCTTAAACACGATTAATCCCTTCGCTGCATCATCCCACACAAATTGCGCACTGCCCCGTTGCAACGCGGGTTCGCTGTTGCGTAGCTGCGCCAGCTTTTGATAAAATCGGAATAGCTGCGGATCAAAATTGTTGTCGTCTGCAGGCCGCGCTGCACCAAATGGATGATGCGTTTCCTGTTCAAACTGCATATCGGCCCACACCATCGGCTTGCGATCGTCCGGATCGTCGGCGCCCCACATGCCAGCTTCGGTACCGTAATAGATCATCGGTGCGCCGGCCCAGGTAAATTGGAAAGTTGCCACCAGGTTCTGAACATTGCGTTCCGCCGCAGTTGGCTTGCGCACCAAAAAACTATCCCGCGGGTGGCCCCTGCGGTCGTACTCGCGGCCGGGGTTCACAATGAGGGAAGCCAGCCGCGGTGCATCGTGGCTGTCCATCAGGTTTTGCAGCGCATGTGCCGCACCTGTTGGATAATCCATTTCTATTTGTTGCAGGCGGCGAATGAATTCTTTTGTATCAATACTGCCATCGATCAAAAAATCTTTGGCTGCATAAGCAAAGCGGTAATTCATCACGGAGGTAAACAAATCACCGGCTATAAATTCCGCCGCTTTTTCGGTCCATATTTCCGCAACGGTAATGGCCTGCGGGTTGATCTGTCGCACCAAGGCATGCCATTCTTTCCACCACTCCTTGCCTACTTCTTCGGCCACATCCAGCCGCCAGCCATCAATGCCATCTTCGGGGTTGCCGTCGCCGTTGGGGTCCATCCACCGGCGGGTTACAGAAAAAATATGATCACGAACGGGGGCATCAGTGTTTCCCGCTCTTCCTTAAAAACCGGCAGGCTTTTAAATCCCCACCAACCTTCGTAATCAAACTCATTTTTGTTTGCAGTTTGCGCATCATCAAACGCTTTTACTACGTACCAGTCCTTATATTTCGACTGCGCTCCTTTTTGCACCAAATCCTGGAATGCCCAAAACTCGGTACCGGTATGGTTCCATACACCATCGATCACCACTTTGATGTTGCGCCGGTGGGCTTCTTTTATCAAATGCAAAAAAAGCGAGTCGGCCGATGACAAGCGCCAGGTGGCCGGGTTGCCATGATCTTCCGTTGCAAACAGCGCTTCATCCGCTTTCGGGTCCGGTCCAAAGTTGCGGTCGATGTGGTGATAGTACGACGCATCGTATTTGTGCAGCGATTGCGCATCGAAAACAGGATTGAAATAAATGGCACCAATGCCCAGGTCTTTTAAATAATCCAGCTTAACGATCACCCCTTGCAGGTCGCCGCCGTAGCGCCGGTTGTTTACATACATGTAAAAATCTGTAGCGCCTTTTTTCGCCCACTCTTCTTGCTGGTACCAATCGGCTGTCCACACAGAAGGGCGCCAGCCCGCAGGCCCTTGGGCTCGTTCCGCTGTAGGTTGATTGGTGCTATCGCCATCGCGAAAACGCTCCGGGAAGATTTGGTACCACACTATGCCATTGGCCCAGCCGGGTGCTTTGTACTCCGGAAGCTTTTGCGCAAATGCATTGATCATACAGCATTGCGCAAAAAGCAAACAAGCGGCAATTATTTTAGGGTGCATATTTTTCAGTTCAAATACGTGTTGGCGTTTACAACTTTTTCAAACCTTTTGTCTGTCCTTTTTCAGCAGCTTCAATGCTGATGGCATAACCGCCACCTGCAGCAACCCATTGGGCTAGTTTTGATTTGCTCGTCACCACGACTTTACGAATGTTGTATGCCTGCGGTGCTGTTTTGTAATGCGCATTTTTAGCATCGGCATAAATGGTGGCGATGTATGTTTTGCCCGGCTCTAGAAAATCGAAACTGATTTGTGATGTACGTGGATCATTGCCACCCACGCTGCCCACAAACCATTTGCCGGTGCCTTTTGCTTTGCGGGCCACGGTAATATATTCGCCGGGCTCGGCCTCCAGGTATTTGCTGTCGTCCCAATCAACGGCTACATCTTTTATAAACTGAAATGCATCGGGGAAACGGTCGTAGTGTTCAGGCAAATCGGCCGCCATTTGCAGCGGGCTGTACAGCGTTACATACAGCGCCAGCTGGTTGGCCAGCGTACTGTTTACATGCGATTTATTTTCGGGGTTTAGCTTGCTGATGTCCATTTCAAAAATGCCCGGTGTATAATCCATAGGGCCGCCCTGCAACCGCGTAAAAGGCAGTATGGTAACATGGTTGGGCTTCGATCCGCCAAATGCCTGGTACTCGGTGCCGCGGGCCGATTCGTTGCCGATCAAATTGGGCCAGGTGCGGGCAATGCCCGTGGGGCGCACTGCTTCATGCGCATTTACCATTATTTGATACTGCGCTGCTTTTTCCAACGCATACTGGTAATGGTTCACAATCCACTGGCTGTAGTGGTTTTCGCCACGAGGCAGTATGTCGCCAACATAGCCGCTTTTTACTGCATCATACCCGTTCGCCTTCATAAACTTGTACGCAGTATCCATATGCCGTTCGTAGTTGCGCACCGACGAAGAGGTTTCGTGGTGCATGATCATTTTCACACCTTTCGATGCGGCATAACTACGGATTTCCTGCAGGTTAAAATCAGGATAAGGCGTTACAAAATCGAACACAAAATCTTTTGAGTTACCAAACCAGTCTTCCCACCCAATATTCCAGCCTTCCACCAGCACAGCATCAAAGCCATGCTGCGCAGCAAAATCAATATAGCGTTTTACATTGGCCGTATTGGCGCCGTGGCGGCCATGCGGTTTGGCCTTGGTGTAATCAGTGATGCCCAGTTGCACCGCGGGATATTCGTCGGTGTATGACCAGGCCGATTTGCCGGTGATCATTTCCCACCACACGCCTACATATTTCGTTGGTTTGATCCACGACACATCTTTGATCTTGTTGGGCTCATTGAGGTTATAAATAAGTTTCGATGCCAGGATCGTGCGGGCATCGTTGCTCACCATCACGGTGCGCCAGGGCGTGGTGCAGGGCGCCTGCATATAACCTTTATCGCCATTTACATCCGGCGTTAGCCACGACTGAAACACCATCGTCGTGTCGTTCAGGTTCAGGTGCATGGTTGCATAGTTAATCAGCGCGGCCTCGTGCAGGTTGAGGTACAATCCATCGGCTGTTTTCATCATCAGCGAGGTTTGCACGCCTGTGGGCGAAAACGAAGTTTGCGATAAATTATCGGTCACCGATTTCGCCATTAGGGCCCTGATCTCCGAAAGCTTTGACGTGGTATAATCATACTCCTGCGTATCGTAATCTCCGGCAATCCAATACGCCGTATGATCGCCTGCCATGGCAAACTCGGTGCGTTCTTCTTTTATTACAAAATAAGAAAGGGCTTTTTGCTGCGGAAATTCGTAGCGAAAGCCAACGCCTTCATCATACAAGCGAAACCGAATGATCATTTGCCGCGTAGTTTCCTTTTGCGTCAGCGTTACGGCCAGCTCGTTGTAGTGGTTGCGAATGGAACTTACTTCGCCCCATACCGGCTTCCATGTTTCGTCGAAAACATTAGTCGCAGTATTGGTTACGGTAAAATCATTTAAAAGGGATTTAGCATCGCCTTTTAAGTGCAGCCCGAGCTTGCTGGGTTTGATCACTGGCTTTCCTTTGTAAGACAATGTGTAAGACGGCACACCACCATTGAGCAGGGTGAATTGCAGCGCCACATTTTTATCAGGTGAAAGAAGTTGCTGCGCCTGCACTGCCGTAGCAAAGAATAAAGAAAAAAGCAAAATTGTCCTGAGCATAACAAAACTGTTTTAGGTCAAACAAAATGGCAGCGCTATCCAACATGCAGCCGCCAAATGGCAAAGCAAGGCAACTTCAGCAATTCCTGCATCACGAAATTGCCCGGCCTAATCAAAATCATATGCAGTATGCAGCGGAACCGCGGCCCTACATACAATTTACTTACATTTATTGACCACAAACAGGTACACCCCATGAGCCATACCTCCCTTTTTTCCCTGTTATTTTTTGTACTGCTTGCGGCACCGGCCGATGCACAACAAGCGCAGGCCAGGCCGGCAACAACCGCCACATTTACCAACCCGCTTAAAGTGCAGTTTGGCGACCCTTATGTTTTGTATACAAACGGAACTTATTATATGTATGGCACCGGCGGTGCCGATAAAGGTTTTGCCGCCTACTCCTCTTCCGACATGGTAACTTGGAAAAAGGAAGGGCAGGTTTATTTTCACAACAACCCCAACGGATGGAGCGATCCGAAAGCTGCATGGGGCGGTGCTTACTGGGCACCGGAAGTATACGAAGTGCAGGGCAAATATTATATGTTTTATAGTGCACAATGGAAAGAAAACCCAACCAACGAGGAAGAAAATTTTCGCATAGGCGTAGCCGTTGCTGATAAGCCCACAGGCCCGTTTATAGACCTTGCAGCCAAACCTGTTTTTGATCCCGGCTATCCCATCATCGACGCCAATGTTTTTTTTGATACCGATGGTAAAGCTTATCTCTATTATTCGCGTGCCTGTTACAAACACCCGGTGGAAAGCGAAATTGCCGACATGGCCCGCCAGAAAGGATGGTATCAAGAAATTGAAGAAAGCTGGGTGTATGGCGTGGAGCTGAAACCCGATTTTTCCGGCGTTGTTGGCGAACCCGTCATGCTGCTGCGTCCGCCGTTAAGCCTCAAGGACAAACAAGCTGAATGGGAAAGCCGCTCTGTTACTTCACGAGAGGTAAACCGCCGCTGGACGGAAGGTTCTGTGACGTTTAAAAAAGATGGCTTGTATTATATCATGTATTCAGCCAACCATTTTGGCGGGCAGCATTATGCCATTGGTTATGCTACCGGCAACTCGCCGCTAGGGCCTTTTACGAAAGCTGCCAACAATCCTGTTTTGCAAAAGAACACAGGCAAAGGCGGTGCCGTTTCCGGGACGGGGCACAACAGCATTGCCTACTCGCCGGATGGCAAAGAAATGTTTTGCGTGTACCATGGCCGCACGGCAAAAACAGGCAACGAACGGGTGGTGTTCATCGATCGCATGCAAGTGGCCAATGGTAGAATAACTATTGCTGGCCCCACTACTGCACCGCAAAAATTGCCATCGGGTGTTGCGCAGCCTGCTGGTAAAAAATAAGATTGCAAACATTTGCTTTACGTTGCTGGTGCATTGCACCGGTCATCTATAGCCACGCCATTATTTGTGATGCACTGCAAAACACCTTGAACTGTTTACAAACAGTATTGCAGCATTGCAAAATCCATTGATCTAAGTCAGTAATATTTCTTGCTTTGCCTCAACGGAGTGAGGCGGCATGTGGGAGTAGTTTTGCTGTATCAAATTAAAACAACACAAACATGGCAAACATTCAATGGGCAATTGACCCCACACACTCCGAAGTACAGTTCAAGGTAAAACACCTGATGATCACTACCGTTACCGGCTATTTCAAAAAGTTTGATGCCGTAGTGGAAACCGAAACAGAAGATTTTGCAACTGCGAAGAAAATTGAGTTCACTGCTGATATTGACTCTATTGACACAAACAACGAACAGCGTGATACCCACCTTAAATCAGCCGACTTTTTCAACGCGGAAGAACACAGCCAGCTGCGCTTTGTGGGCAACCGTTACGAACGCAGTGGCGATGAAGCCAGACTGCACGGCGATCTTACCATTCGCGGCATTACCAAGCCCATTACGTTAAACGTAGAATTCGGGGGCATGGTGGTAGATCCATACGGTCAAACCAAAGCTGGCTTTACTGTAACCGGTAAAATCAGCCGCAAAGAATTTGGTCTTACATGGAATGCCGTAACTGAAGCCGGCAGCGTAGTGGTAAGCGACGACATCCGGATCCTTTCGGAAATTCAGCTGGTAAAACAAGCAGTAGCAGAAACCGTTTAACTGGTTTAACATGGAACAAAAAATATTGGGTCTGCACCATATCACCGCCATTGCGATGGATGCGCAGCGCAATTATGATTTTTATACAAAAGTGCTTGGGCTGCGCCTGGTAAAGAAAACTGTGAACTTCGACGACCCGGGCACTTACCATTTTTATTACGGCGATGCGGTTGGTTCGCCAGGCTCTATCCTTACATTCTTTCCCTGGGAAGGCATTCGTAAAGGACATGTAGGCACGGGCATCGCATCGGAAATCGGTTATGCGGTACCGAAAGGCAGTCTGCCGTTTTGGGCCGACCGGCTCAGCACACATAAGGTGAAACAAGGAAAGATTATTGAACTGTTTGGAGAGCAATACCTGCCGCTGGAAGAAAGCGATGGTTTGCTGTTGCAACTGGTGGAGGCGGGCAAACAAGATACCCGGGCGCCCTGGACAATAGATGGCATCGACGCCAACATTGCCATCAAAGGCTTTCACAGCGTGGTGCTTACGGTACGCAACCTGGCGCCCACTGCAAAAGTGCTGACCGATGTATTGGGCTACCGGTTGCTGCAACAGGAAGGCAACCGTTCCCGCTTCATCACCGATGCCATTGCTACCGCAAATATTGTGGACGTGGTGGAAGACCCCACCGGGCACGGAGCCGTGAACGCTGGCGGTACCAACCACCATATTGCGTTCCGGGTGCAAAACGAAGAAGTGTTGATGGCGTTCCGCGAAAAAGTGTTGCAGGCAGGTTTGCACATTACGGAAAAGATTGACCGCAATTATTTTTATTCGCTCTATTTCCGTGAGCCCGGCGGCATCCTGTTTGAAATAGCAACGGACAACCCCGGATTTGTAACCGACGAAACCTTTGAGGAACTGGGCAAGAAACTGATGCTGCCTGCGCAGTATGAAGGCAAGAGAAAGCAAATCGAAGCGGTGTTGCCGGTGCTGCGTTGATGATATCAGCTTACAGCAATTTTTACGCTAAAATCATAATGCAGCTAGTGAATTAATGCAACATAGGTTGCAGAAAAATAACCTGCAGCAATGCATTCAGTAATCCAACAATTGATTGATGGCATGATCCCGGAATCAAGCTACAACTGATTCCGGGCCTGCTTTTTTAAGCAGCGAAAATATAATTGCAAATAAAAGGGTGTTAGCAATCGGAAAGTATTTTATCGCTACTCTTGACAACACCATAAAACAACAAGACCATGCACCAACAAAATATCCAGGCAGCCGGCAAGGCCGCCGGCCCAGACACCAAGGTATTGATCATGCTGCACGGACGTGGCGGCAGCGCAGCTGATATTTTATCCCTTGCTGCCTACCTCAATGTGGAAGACTTTGCGCTGGTGGCACCGGAGGCAACCGGCAATACCTGGTATCCTTATTCATTTTTGGCACCGCCGGCGCAGAATGAGCCCTGGCTTTCATCAGCGCTGGAAGTGCTAGAGGAGTTGGTGGCCGACCTATACCGAAAAGGGGTTGAACCGGAAAACTTGTATTTCCTTGGATTTTCGCAAGGTGCCTGCCTCACGCTTGAATTTGTTGCTCGCAACGCCGAACGATATGGTGGTGTAGTGGCGTTTACAGGTGGGCTAATTGGCGATAAAATATATGACGAGAATTACGATGGCGATTTTGACCAAACGCCCATTTTCATTGGCACCAGCAACCCCGATCCGCATGTACCCCTGGAGCGGGTGCAGGCCACTACCAGTTTATTAAAGGAGTTGGGCGCCAACGTTACAGAAAAAGTTTACCCGGGCATGGGACATACCATCAGCCAGGATGAAATTGATTCGGCCAACAAACTTGTATTTAACCCTGAACATAAAACGGCTGAATAAGCAACAATTTGCAAGGTAAAAATGCAAGCTAATGTACCATGCTCCGAAGCGTTACAGCGTTGCGCACAGCATTGCCTTCGCCATCGTTATTGAAATAAACAAACACTTCTTTGCCCATCCTTTTCCATTCTGCAATGCGTTGGGCCCACCACCACAGGTCGGTGTCGGTATAAGAACCGCCGTATAAAAAATTAGTATCAGGGCCGTGCATCCGCAAGTACACGAACGGAGCGGTCGCCCGCAAAATGCACGGCAGATGCGCCCCGCTCATGATGCAATACGCGGCGCCGTGTTGTTCCAATAAATAAAAGATTTCTTCGCGGTGCCAGCTTTCGTGGCGGAACTCGAATGCCACCCGCATCCATGGTGGCAACAATTGCAAAAAGTAACGCAGCCGCTCATAGTCTGCGGCAAACTTTGGCGACAATTGCACCAGCAACACCGCTCTTTTATCGCCCAACTCGTGCCAGCAGCGCTTCATGCGCTTCACCCAGCTTTCAGGTGCATACAACCGCTTTACATGCGTGAGATAGCGCGGTGCTTTTACACTCATTAAGAAATGGGGCGGCAGCCGCCGCTGCCAGCTTTTGAACGAAGCTTGTTGCGGCCACCGGTAAAAGCTGCTGTTCAATTCAACGGTTTGAAATTGCTGCACAAAATAACCAAGGCGGTCCCAAAGCCTTGTACCATGCGGGTACACAATCCCCTGCCAGTGATCATAACTCCACCCTGATGTTCCGATGTGCACACTCATTCAATTATAAGTTTATAATACCTGCTGCATTGAATCGCAGCATCGTTGATGTTGTCATGCTGAGCGCAGCGAAGCATCTGAGCTCCGTAACAATTGTGTTTGCCAAAAAGAATGCTCTTTCAAGTTCTTTAAAACGGAAACAAGCAATGACATCGGTATGAAGAAACTACCGCACATTGAACACATTCATTTAGAATCAACCTTTAGCTTGACGAAATGCATTTGACACATTACTCAGATGCTTCGCTGTGCTCAGCATGACAAATGCAAAGTGGCTGTGTTTTTTCGAGTAGCGAATTATATAAAACCTGATTCGCCGCTTTAAAAAGAAAACATTCCAACACCACTTTAATTCCACATCTACTTCCCCAACCTACTCGCCAAATACTTAGCCGTTTTGCTCTTTTTATTTTGAATGATTTTTTCCGGCGGCCCTTGTACCACAATGGTTCCGCCCTCCGATCCTGCACCGGGCCCCATGTCCATCACCCAGTCCGATGCAGCCACAACATCCATATCATGTTCCACCACAATCACGGTGTTTCCTGCATCCACCAACCGGTTCAGTTGCACAATCAATTTCGCCACATCCGATGGATGCAGGCCCGTGGTAGGTTCGTCCAAAATATACAGCGTATTGCCCTTACCCAGGCGTTGCAGTTCGGTAGCCAGTTTGATGCGCTGTGCCTCGCCGCCGGACAGTTCCGTTGCGGGCTGGCCCAACCGCAGGTATCCAAGCCCAACTTCCTGCAACACAGAGAGTGCACGGCTTACAGCAGGTTCTTCGCTAAAAAAATGGGCCGCTTCATCCACAGTCAATCCCAACACCTGCGCAATGTTTTTGTCTTTATAAGTTACCTCCAGCGTTTTTGCATTGAAACGGGTGCCGCCACACACCGGGCAGGGCGCATATACCGAGGGCAGAAACAATAATTCCACCATTACAAAGCCTTCCCCTTCGCAGTTCTCGCAGCGGCCTTTGCCTACGTTAAATGAAAAACGGCCTGCGTCATATTTCCGAGCCTTCGCCATTTTAGTGCCGGCAAATAATTTTCGCACCGTATCGAACAACCCGGTGTAAGTAGCCAGGTTGCTGCGTGGTGTGCGGCCAATGGGTTTCTGATCTACACGCACCAAGCGTTTGATCCTCTCCATGCCAGCAGTTATTTTGCCACCCAGCGTTTGTGCTTCGGAGGCATCCAGCACATCGCCGTCTTCTTCCTCGGCAGGCAACTCGTGCCCAAGGCAATCGGCCACCAACTCCACCAGTGCGCCGCTTACCAGGCTACTTTTACCCGACCCCGAAACACCGGTTACACTGGTGAGCACACCCAATGGGAAAGCCGCATCGAGGCCTTCGATATTATTGCGGTAAATGCCTTTCAATTGCAACCAGCCGTTGGGGGTTCTCGGCTCCCGCTCTTCGGTTCCCCCGGTAGCAAACAAATATTTTCGGGTATGCGACGCCGTTATTTTTTGTAAACCATCAGGTGGACCGCTGTACAGCACTTCGCCACCCCTTTCACCGGCGGCAGGCCCTACATCCACAATCCAGTCGGCATGGCGAATCACATCGAGTTCATGCTCCACCACAAATAGCGAATTACCGCCTGCTTTCAGCCCGTCCAATGCCCGCAACAGGGCCTCGGTATCGGCAGGGTGCAAGCCGGCAGAAGGTTCATCAAGCACATACACCACGCCGAATAAGTTGCTCCGCACCTGCGTAGCCAGCCGAAGGCGCTGCAGCTCGCCGGGCGATAGTGTTGGCGTGCTGCGTTCCAGCGTGAGGTAACCCAAGCCAAGATCGAGCAACACCTGGAGGCGGCCCACCATATCTTCGGCAATGCGCTGTGCCACCATTGCTTTTTCTTCGTGGTGTTCCGCTGCATGTTTTTTAATGCCTGCAGCGGTGCCATTTGCATACGGTAAAAAAATAGCGTGCAATTGTTTTAGCGGCTGCCGCGATATTTCGGTAATGTCGAGGCCTGCAAATTTTACCGAAAGGGCCTCTTGCCGTAATCGCCGGCCACCGCAGGTGGGGCATTCCGATGGGATCATGTATTGCGCCACACGCCGTTTCATCAGGGCGCTTTGCGTGTTGGCAAAAGTGTGCAACACATAGCGGCGGGCACTGGTAAAAGTACCCATATAGTCGGGCGGCATTTTTTGTTTTATAGCCCTTTTCACCTGCTCCTTATCGAAGCCGGGATACACAGGCAGCTGCGGTTGTTCCTCGGTAAACAAGATCCAGTCGCGGTCCTTTTTCGGCAGGTCGCGCCAGGGCATGTCCACATCATAACCCATTGTGGTCAATATGTCCCGCAGGTTTTGCCCGCCCCAGGCCAGTGGCCATGCAGCAATAGCCCGTTCGCGAATGGTCAGCTTGTCGTTGGGCACCATGCTCCGCTCCGTAACCTCGTAAATGCGGCCCAAGCCGTGGCATTGCGGGCAGGCACCTTCGGGCGTATTTGGCGAAAAGCCCTCGGCGTAAATGATGCCCTGACCTTTTGGATAATCGCCGGCACGGCTGTACAGCATGCGCATCAGGTTGCTCAGTGTGGTAACCGAGCCCACCGAAGACCGGGTGCTGGCGCCGCCGCGTTGTTGTTGCAGGGCCACGGCAGGCGGCAATCCTGCAATGCTATCCACCACCGGTATGGGCATTTGGTGAAACAGGCGCCGCGCATAGGGCGACACGGACTCGAGGTACCGGCGCTGCGCCTCGGCATACAGTGTTCCAAATGCCAGCGATGATTTTCCCGAACCCGAAACGCCGGTAAACACCACCAGCGCATCACGGGGAATGGAAAGACTGACATTCTTCAAGTTGTGTTCCCGGGCACCCCGCACATGAACAAAGCCATCCTGCTTGTTTTGTTGCTGCATGCTCTATCTGCCATCAAATGATGTGCCCTCAAATAGTACATGAGTAATATTTACCGGCAGTAAAAACGTTGGCTTTATCTAAAATAAAGCTGCCGGCACGTAAAAAGTTTGGCCGCCGGAGGCTTATGGCACACAAATTATGCACTTAGTGGAACAGCCTACAACATATGGAAAGAACCACAGTAATAGACGATAAGCTGCATTGGTATAAAGATGCGATCATATACGAACTGCACATCAAGGCATTTTTCGACGGCAATGGCGACGGCATTGGCGATTTTGAAGGCCTGCTGCAAAAACTCGATTACCTGCAGGAACTGGGTGTAACCGCAATTTGGGTATTGCCTTTTTACCCTTCGCCGCTGCGCGATGATGGCTATGATATAGCAGATTATTACAGCATCAACCCACGCTATGGCACCATCGAGCAGTTTCAACAGTTCCTGGACGAGGCGCACAAACGCAACCTGAAAGTGATCACCGAGTTGGTGGTAAACCACACATCGGACCAGCACCCGTGGTTTCAGCGGGCACGCAGGGCGCCCAAGGGTTCGCCGGAACGCGATTATTATGTTTGGAGCGACGACCCCACCAAGTACAAAGATGTGCGCATCATATTTACCGACTACGAAGCTTCCAACTGGAGTTGGGACCCCTTGGCGCAGCAATATTACTGGCACCGCTTTTTTCACCACCAGCCTGACCTGAACTTTGACAACCCGCTGGTGCAGGAAGAGATCATTAAAGTGCTGGATTACTGGTGTACGATGGGTGTTGACGGCTTCCGGCTGGATGCCATTCCATACCTGTTTGAGCGGGAAGGCACCAATGGCGAGAACCTGCCCGAAACGCATGCATTCCTTAAAAAGCTCAGGGCGCATATTGATGAACGTTACCCCAGCGTTTGTTTCCTGGCCGAGGCCAATATGTGGCCGGAAGATTCGGCCTCTTATTTTGGTGATGGCGACGAGTGCCACATGAACTATCATTTCCCCGTAATGCCCCGCATGTTCATGGCGCTGCAACGGGAAGACCGCTACCCTATTACCGATATTTTCGACCAAACACCCGAGATCCCGGAAAATTGCCAGTGGGCCATTTTCCTGCGCAACCACGATGAGCTGACGCTGGAGATGGTGACCGACGAAGAGCGGGATTATATGTATAAAGTGTATGCAAAAGACCCGAAGGCAAAGATCAACCTGGGCATACGCCACCGGCTGGCGCCGCTGATGGAAAACGACCGCCGCCGGATTGAGCTGATGAACTCGCTGCTGTTTTCGCTGCCCGGCACGCCGGTTATTTATTACGGCGATGAAATAGGTATGGGCGATAATTTTTACCTCGGCGACCGCGACGGCGTTCGAACACCCATGCAGTGGTCGCCTGATCGGAATGCAGGTTTTTCGGACACCAACCCGCAGCGGTTGTACCTGCCCGTTATCCTCGACCCGCAATACCATTATGAGTCGGTAAACGTGGAAACGCAACGGGCCAATACTTCCTCCTTATTTTGGTTTATGAAGCGCATCATCAATATGCGCAAAAAGTTCAAGGCATTCAGTCGCGGCAACATGAACTTTATTCATGTGGACAATCCAAAAGTGCTGGCATTTACCCGCAGTTATGAAGATGAAACGCTGCTGATTGTTACCAACCTCTCCAAGTTTGCGCAGCCGGCTGAAATTGAGCTCAATGACTTTAAAGGCTATATCCCGGTGGAGGCATTTAGCCGCAATAAATTTCCAGCCATCCGCGATGGTGTGCCTTACTTTTTTACGCTGGCGCCACACTCCTACCAATGGTTTGTGTTGCAGAAAAAAGGCACCGAAACAACCTCGGAAGTGCGGCATCCGCATATTGCGCTTAACGATGATAGTGAGCTGCTGAACAGCACGGTGGTGGAGCAGTTGCAAAACGAAATTTTACCCCAGTACATACAACGCATGGACTGGTTTACCGGCAAAGACAAAAACCTGTACAGCACCGCCATCATTGCCCGCACATCGCTGCCCATGGGCGAAAAGGACGTGGACGTGGTGCTGGTGGAAGTAGGGTTTGAAAGCGCCTTGCCCGAATACTACCAACTACCGCTGGTGTACTGCAATTACGAAGAAGGCCGGGAACTGTCTGTAAACCATCCCGATGCAATTGTGGCCCGTATCAGCGGCGGTGGCCGCGACGGGTACCTGTGCGATGCGGTGTATACCACCGATTACCAGCACCAGATATTGGCTGCACTGGGTACGGGTAAACGCTATATGGAAAGCGGCGCACTAGTTTTTTCATCGGTGCCGGAAGTACAACAATTTTTGACACAGGATATAGAGTTGCAATCGAAAGTGCATACTACTTCGGAGTTGCACACGGCTATTATTTACAACAACCGTTACTTTTTAAAAGTGTATCGTCGCGTCGATCGCGGCATGCACCCCGATGTGGAGATCACCCGTTTTTTAACCACCCATGCACCCAACCTCACTACCAAGTATGCCGGCAGCATGGTGTGGCACCTGGGACAAACCGAGTTTTACCTGGGCATGCTGGAGCACCTGGAAGAAAACCACGGCGACGGGCACCGTTACATGCTGGAGCGCATTGCCAACCTGATTGAACGCATATTGGCCCGCGACCGGTCGATGCTGGCTGCTTACCCGCAACTGGGCACACTTTCGGACCCCGTTGGTTTTGATGAACTGCCTGAAAATATCAAGGAATTTTTAGGCACCAATGCATCAGACGTGGCCCGCAATGTTGGTTATGGTTTGGGCAATATTCATAAGACGCTTGCCAGCAGCACGGAACCGAGTTTTGTTCCAGAAGAATTTTCGCTGCACTACCAACGGTCGCTTTTTTCATCCATGACATCGCTGGTGCGGGAAACAGTTCAGGCCATTCAAAAAAGCACGGGACTGCCCGCCGACCTGCAGGCTGAAGTGGAAGCATTAGCGGGGCAACGCGAAGAATTGCTGGAGCGGTTGCGCCGCATTTACAGCAAAAAATTCGACGTGGCTAAAATCAGGATTCATGGCAACCTGGGCCTGTCGCACATACTGCTTACGGGCAAGGACCTGGTGATCCATGATTTTGGCGGCAACCCAATGCGGCCCTACAGCGAACGTATATTGAAACGTTCTCCGCTTAGGGATGTGGCCACTATGATCCGTTCGTTTTATTATGTGGCGTACGAAGGCTTTTTAACCTCGTCGCACATACCTGTTGAAGAACAAAGCAGCCTGTTGGCCTTTGCTGATTTCTGGACGCACTATATGAGCAACTTTTTGCTAAAGGCTTATATAACCGAAACAACGGGCAGTGGTTTTTTCCCGGAAGAAAAAGCGGAGTTCGATATTTTAATCCAAACGTTTTTGCTGGAAAATGCGTTGCAATGGTTCAATTTCGAAATGGCGCACCGGCCCGAACGGGTGATCATTCCGTTGCGCATTATTCAAAGCATCATGAAGAAAAATTGATCCCGTCGGATCAATATTTCGATGCATTAAATAAAACAAAAAAGCCGCTGCAAATGCAGCGGCTTTTTTTATTAAATGCGTTTCGACAAAATTAAAGGTTCATGCGCTTCAACTCCTTCACTGCATAATCGCAAGCCCTTGCCGTTAGCGCCATATAAGTAATGGAAGGATTAACACAGGAACCCGATGTCATGCAGGAGCCGTCGGTGATGAATACGTTGGGCACTTCGTGCATTTGATTAAAACCGTTGAGGACAGAGGTTTTTGGGTCGCGGCCCATGCGGGCAACGCCCATTTCGTGGTTGGCATTGCCGGGGAAAGACATGGTACCTTGCGCCCTTACATTCTTATATCCAGATGCTTCCAAAAGCTCTGCGCCGGTTACCAGTATGTCGTCGAACATGGTTCGCTCATTTTCCTTAAAGCTGCAATCAACCGAAATGAGTGGCCGGCCCCATTGGTCTTTTTTATCGCTGTTGAGTGTAACGCGGTTTGCTGCATATGGCAAACATTCGCCAAAAGCATACAGCCCAATGCGCCACGGACCAGGCACGGTAAGCGCCTCTTTTAATTCAGCACCGATAGCAGCGTCACCAGCCTGCGCCCCACGCGATGCGCTGCCACCAAAATGGTAACCCCGCACAAAAGCCGGATGCTTTTCTGTTACGTTGCGGAACCGCGGAATATAAATGCTGGTGGGCCTGCGGCCATAATAATAGCTGTCTTCAAAACCTTCCACATCGGCGCTGATGTTGATGCCTTTAAAATGATCCATCAGGTTGCGGCCCACTTGGTCGGAGCCATTGCCCAAACCATTTGGAAAACGCGATGAAACCGAGTTGAGCAAAATGGCGGCAGTAGCTACGGTAGCCGCATTCAGGAAAACGATGTTTGCGTAAAATTCTTCTGTTTGCCTACTTACCGTATCAATGATTTCCACGCCGGTTGCCCGTCCTTTTTCTTCATCGTACAACACGCGGTTTACCAGCGAATGCGGCCGCACTGTAAGGTTGCCCGTTGCATAAGCAGCGGGAATAGTGCTGGCATTGGTGCTGAAATAAGCACCATACGGGCAACCGCGGTGGCAGAGGTCGCGGGCCTGGCAAGTACCCCGCCCTTTTACGGGCTTGGTGAGGTTGGCCGTGCGGCCCATAATCACGTGGCGGTCCTTGAACTTTTGCGCTACCTGCCCTTTAAAATGCTGCTCCACGCAGTTCATTTCAAACGGCGGCTGAAAATTTCCATCGGGCACTACGGCAATGCCATCGCGGTTGCCGCTAACACCCACAAACGATTCCACGTAATCGTACCAAGGCGCAATGTCTTTGTAGCGAATGGGCCAGTCCACTCCATGGCCATCTTTAAGGTTTGCTTCAAAATCAAGGTCGCTCCACCGATAACAGGCACGGGCCCACAGCATGGAGCGGCCACCTACAATATCGCCGCGGATCCAGTCAAAGCGGCTTTTTTCTTCGTATGGATTTTCAAGGTCGTCGATGTAAAAATGCTTGTTGTCCTCCCGCAGCGAATAGTGGCGGGCTTGTATGTGGTGGCGCCGTCGGTCTTCCTCGGTCAACGTCATGCGGTGCGCAAACTCCCAAGGTGCTTTTGTAGCCGTTGGGTAATCGCCGTGTTCCACGTTGCGGCCACGATCGAGCAGCAGCACTTTCAGCCCTTTTTCACACAACTCTTTTGCGGCCCATCCACCGCTGATGCCCGAGCCAACAACGATGGCATTGTATGTGTTTTTTTTCACCGACTCGGTATTGAGATAGGGTGGATCGTTTTGCATGCTGTTAAAACGTTTACTTGAAATATTATTTGTGTAAATACTAAAAACGGGCAGCCTGCAGGCTATCGGTCAAGATATTGTTTAATAACACCGGGAAAATGTGCCAGTGCAATCTCGGGTTCGGCAATATCGGGGTGCCAGAGCTTTTCCCATTCAAAGCTATAAAAGCCGCCGTAGCCGCCAGCAGCCAATGCACGAACACCATCGAGCACCGGGGTCTCCCCTTCGCCAAACAACTTGTATGCAGGTTTGCCTTCCACCAGTTGTGCATCTTTCAGGTGCACGTGCCTGATGTACGGCTTGAGTTTTTGATATGCATCGGCAGGCGCCTCTTTTGTTACCACCCACATATTGGTTACATCCCAAATAAGGCCTACCTGCTTGTGTGCGGTTGCCTGCATTATCGCCACCAGGTCGTTGATGTACACCACATCGCCATGTGTTTCCAGCAACACCGTTACCCCTTTGCCTTTTGCATAATCGCCCAATTCTTTCAGTCCCGAAACGATCAATGCAATGGTGGCGCTTTTATCTACGTCTTTGGGAAAATTGTTGGGAAAAACGCGAACATAAGGACAAGAAAGTTGCTGCGCCAGGTCAATGAAACGACGGCCATCCGCCAGGTTTTTATCCCGCTCCGCACCGGGCGGAAAATGCAGCGTGGCCGAGGAACCAAGCCCCACAAACTGCAACCCGGCCGCTTTCATCATGGCCATTGTTTTGCGGCGTGCTTCGGTGGTGCTGAATTCGGGGCATTGCGGTAAATCCATCTGGCGTTGTATGCCGCGAACCTCTAAACCCTTGTATCCATGCTGCGCCGCAAAGGATACAATTTTATCAAACGACCAGTCGGGGCAACCCAATGTTGAAAACGAAAGTTTGGGGCTTTCTGCAACGGCCGCAAACGATGGCCTGACGGCAAGCGCAGCCAGCATCAGTGCGGAGGATTGCAAGAATTTTTTTCGGGTGATGGTGTTCATGGCAAAGCAGCCGCTTGTTGCTGCCACCCCAAGATACAATAGCACCCGCAATGCACCGGCGCATGGCTAATATTTTTACATAAATGAGCCCTATTTTGCTACAACCATTTCGTTGCACAACTTTGCGGCAGCAGCTAGGCCTGTGCAAGGTCATAACGAATGCACGGGTACTTCCTTATCTTTAGCCCTCTTACTCCTGCATGAAAAAAGTCATTACTTCCGGGCTCATCGTTGGTTTGATCCTTTTTGTTGTTAGCTATGGCGGGCTGTTTTTAGCCATCCGTTTTTTCCCCGAACTTTTTGTGATGTACAACAACCCGCTGTTCAATTCGGATGGCAGCCGCGACCTGCTGTTTTACCTGCACGCTTTTATTATTGCGCTGGCGCTGTCGTGGTTTTGGGAACGATTCAAAGGCTTGTTCCCCGGGCCGTTTGTGTTGCGTGGGCTGGAGTTTGGGCTGGTGTATGCGCTGGTGGCGCTTTTGCCGGTGATGTGGATCACATTCAGTTCGCTGGACATTACCTTCCTGATGGTAGCCAGCTGGTTTATTTATGGCCTGGTGCAGGCAGTGCTGGCGGGGATCATTTTTGCTAAAATCAACCCGTAATTTTTTTAATAAAGCAACAGCTCAAATATGTAAGAAGGCAAAATTAAAAAGTCAAAAATTAGGGGCTCATTATTCCCGCTTTTGACTTTTTGAATTTTGCCTTTTGAATTTCTATTCGATCACTTTTATTTTCAGATCAAACACCACGTTCAGTTCGTTGTTGGTTTTGATCATGCCGCCCAATTTACGCGGCGGTGCAATGTTGAAATCGGAAAAATTTACCTGCTGCGATCCTATCAGGTTGAGCACACCCCTATCGGCTGCCACTACTTTGTAAGCCACTTCAAATTGCTTGGACACACCTGCCAGTTCAATATGCACCATGCCCTTGGTAAATGCCTGGCGGGTACCGTTTTCGGGGTATTTATTGATGGAAACAAAACGGATCACGAGGTACGGATGCTCTTTCGACTTCAAGGTCTTCCGCAGGTCGGCGGTCATCACCGGGTTGTGGCAATCAAACTGCTGCACATCCAGTTTGATGTGCCCGTTCAATTGCACAAAAGGCTTTCCGCCCTTTACCACCATGATGGTATCGGGGCGACTGTAATTGGCAATAACACAGCTGAAATTGTTTACGTTGGTGCTGCCATCCACCTTGAGCGAACACCCGCTGGTAATGACCCAACGGGTTAACGCCGGTTTGCCGTGCTGAAAACCAGAACACAGGCAAAGCACCATAAACAAAACAAACAGCCGGAGTTTCATGCGTCCATTACATTTTTCCTGACATCATGATGCCGATTTTACAACTGGTAAAAGCATCGCTGGTGGCATGTACTCAAATAATCAAAAACCACCTGCAAAATGCGCCGGCATCAAGGGGCAAGATTAAAGTAATTATGGGGCAAAAACGTTTACTTAAATCAAACGCCAGCACCAAAAACAATAACCTTAATCAGGAACAAACGTGACGAAAAACGGTGCTTATTGTCGTACCTATTGTTTGCCCGCGCCAATAGCCCGGTCGAGGTGCACATAGCCGCCGTCCACATGAATGAGTTGGCCGGTGGTGTGGCTCGATACATCAGACAGCAGGAAGGCCACCATGTTGGCAATTTCGGTGGCAGTGGTCATGCGTTGCTCCAGCGGAATGCGGGCGGTGATCTCCTTTAATTTTTCATCGCCATCGGGCATTGATTTGATCCACGAATCATACATCGGCGTGTAACACTCTGCCACGATCACCGCATTGACACGGATGCTGTAGGGCAGCAACTCCACCGCCCATTCGCGGGTCAGCGCATTGCGGCCGCCGTTGGCCGCAGCATATGCAGATGTGCCGCCCTGGCCGGTTTCCGCCGTTTTTGAAGTGATGTTTACAATGGCGCCTTTTGATTGTTTCAGGTAAGGCAAAGCATAGTGCGCCGCCAGGTAATAATGCACAAGGTTGCTGTGCAGCGATTCCATAAAACGCTGGTACGATCCGTGTTCCAGGTTCACGCCATCATTGAGGCCGGCATTATTCACCAGCCCGTCGATGCGGCCATAAAGGGCAGCAGCTTCAGCCACAGCACGTTCCACTTCTTCGGGTTTACTCAGTTCCACAGTTACTGCATGTGCGGTTCCGCCGGCCTGTGCTACTTCCTGCACGGTGGCGGCGTTGTCGTCGGCATTACGGCCAAGTATAACCGCAATCGCACCTTCGGCTGCCAGTACCTGCACAATGCCCTGCCCAATACCTTTGGCGCCGCCTGTTACCAGTATTACTTTATCTGCTAAATGTAGGTTCATACAATCGTTGGTTGTAGTGTTGGCAAAATGGGCCATGCCCGTTGCGCTAAAGATAATGGAGCGGGTGCAATGAACTTTTGATGGAATAGAAAAAGTAAAAAGGCAACATTCAAAACGCAAAAGTGCACTTCTGTCCGTTATCCTATTTGAATATTACCTTTTTACTTTTTATTGAATCAACGTCTTGAAAAATGGCAGCAACTCCTCCGCCAGTATTGCATGGTCTTCCACGCTGGGATGGCCGGTGCAGCCTCTTGCGTTCATGGGTTTAAACAGGTGAACGGCCAGCTTTTTTGCCTGCGGATTGGCTGCGTCAACCTGTTGCTTTACTGCGGAAAGGCAGTTGTGCAGCGTTTGCCGTGCGGTGCCTTTTACCATCGGGCTGCTGAGCAAAGCGATTTGCGCAGCAGGATATTTCGATTGCACGAGTTGTACAAATTGGATATAGTTGCGGACAAATGCAGCGCTATCGAATGGCAGTCGCTTTTTAACGCCATCACCGTTACTGAAATCGTTGGTGCCTAATGCAATGCTCACTACCTGCGGTGCGTATTTTGTAAAATCCCAGCGATCCTTATCCCCGGGCTGAAAACTTGTGGATTCATACACTTGCGGCATGGTTGGCCCGTCGCTGTTCCAATTGCGGTAAATGCCAATGCCGCTTACACTGCTCATGACAAACTGGGTACCGAGTGCACGGGCTACTCTTGGACCATAAGCGTAGTAGGCGTTGTGTTGGTCGTGGTACACGCCGGTGCCGCAGGCCACTTCCGATGCGTCTGCGGCAGCGCCACAGGTAATACTGTTGCCAATAAACTCGATGAGCGGTGCTGCTTTTTTTTGCAATGGCTGCACCTTCGTTGCATTAATTTTTGCAATAGCAATAGGACCTGTATGTGCTTCCGTGGCTTTGTATATCCACACCGCATGCTTGCCTGCTTTTGCGGCTCGCAGTATAATGGTGGTATCCTTACCACCAAACACTTTGATGCGTTGACCGTACGATCCGTCCATTTCAAACTGCAGGTAATTGTGCCCCTGGCTCGAAGGCAGCCGTGCATCGATCCTGCATTCAGTGCCTTCAAAACTAAAACCAAAATGCGCGGCCGAACTGATCAACTCCAACTGGCCGCTACTATTCAGCAACGTACGACCATACGGCTGCAATGCACTAGCAGCAACAGTTTCCGTAGCAGGGTTGCTTCTATTTACTGCAACACAACCCGATATACACAAAGAAAAAAGCAACAAGGAATAGAGCAAAAGGGAACGCATCATGTCCGGTAATTAATATCCGGCCCAAGGTAGTGAGCCACAGGATAGCAGGTGCAAAAAAGTGGATGCAAATGCTGGCAACCTGCACAACAAATGTTGCAGGCTACCGGTTTGGCACCTACATACAGTGGCGCAGCTAAATGCGTTAGTCGCGCCGCAACAGTAATGCAACGATCACTTTAAATACCTGCCAGTTCATGTTCAGATCTTTTCCACAGCCATTTTTTCTTCAGGCCGTTGTGTGTTTCGGAAAGTTTAATGCAGTTTAACTGCACTGCGTAAATATGCCCGGAAATGGCCACAGCAAAAGGATAACGCTTGTAATAGAGCCGTGCAGCCCGCAGGGCCGCATACTGATCATCCGGCAAAACTTCGCCGGTAAACTGCACGCCCCGCGTATCGAGCGGTGTTAATTTAGCGGGTAAAATGGTGCCTGCCACCCGCCTGTTCTCGGCAATCATGCGGGCATGTGCCGTGTCGGGCGATGATTTAAAATACAACCATCCATTCGCCTCGTCGTAGGCGCAATAACAGTTGAAGCAATAAGGAAACCCTTCTGCATCCACGCAACATACCGAAGCCAGTTTTTGCTCATGTAAATATGCTGTGATGGTTGCGTCCATATATGGCGGTTCGGGGTTTATGGCTACAAAGAGCGCCATTTTACCCACCAAAAAATTTGACCTGTATCATGTTTGGAGGCGGCATTTATCAGTTCGCAGCTTAAGTTTCCTAGTGGTTGTTGTATTTGTAAAAAAATCCCGCAGCAAATGCGTTTGCACAAAACCGCCTAATTTGGACGGCAATGGAAATCACACCCGAAGTATTAGCGCTGGCCCAAAAGATCTGGGATTACCACCATGTAAACCACCAGTTGGTGCCGTCCGATTGCATCCTTACACTGGGCAGCCACGATACACGTGTGGCCCATCGTGCCGCGGAATTGTACCACAAAGGCTGGGCGCCGCTGCTAATTTTTTCGGGCGGGCTTGGCCGCCTTACCGAGGGCATGTGGACGGAAAGCGAAGCAGCCCGTTTTGCGCGGATTGCCGTGGAGGCAGGTGTGCCACCGGAAGCCATTTTACTCGAAGACAAATCGACCAACACCGGTGAGAACATACAATTTGTACAACAAGTGCTGCAGCAGAAAGCACTAAATCCGCAACAGTTCATCGTGGTGCAAAAGCCGTATATGGAGCGACGCAGCTATGCCACGTTCAAACAAAACTGGCCCCAAAAAAGCTTTGTTGTTACATCGCCGCAGATCCCTTTTGCCGAATACCCGAATGACGAGATCAGCATGGAACAGGTGATCCAGATCATGGTGGGCGACTTGCAGCGGATCAAAATTTACCCGCAAAAAGGCTTCCAGGTGTACCAGGAAATTCCGGATGATGTGTGGGCCGCATACGAGCAATTAGTGGCCATGGGTTTCAATAAACAACTGGTGCGGGTATAGTGCTGTATTAGCAGCAATGGATTAAGGCTTTGCCAAATGTTCCAGTGTTGCTGACTCTATTGGCTGCGGCGCCTAATTTAGCGGCGCTAACAACACCATATCCATTGATAAATATTATAAAATCGACCCCTATAAAAAGCAACAGCTTGCTGCTGGTGTTACTCCTGTTTTTTTGTGTGCCGCTGATGGCACAGGAGGACACAGCATTGATTGAAACACCCGATTCGGCACGTGCTGTTAATGCATCCGTAATGGATGCTTCGCAAAGTGTTTGCTCAAAATTGATGGGGCAAATAAAATCACCCATCGCGCCGCAGCCAATTACGTTACGCAGCATGGCGGTGCCAGCGGTGCTGCTTTCCTATGGCGCAATTTCGCTGACCAGCGATGGTGTGAAAGCATTTAACCGCTCCATACGCGACGAGTTATCGGCGCACAGTTCCGGCAAAGAAATCTGTTTCGATAGCTACGCAAAATACCTGCCCGCCGCTGCGGTGTATGGCCTGAACATCGCCGGTGTAAAGGGCAGGCACAACCTGGTGGACCGCAACATGCTGTACGGGTTTTCGAACCTGATCGGTGGCGGTATAACGGCGTCGGCTAAGCGCATTACCGGTGTGCTGCGCCCCGATTCTTCCGACCGTTATTCCTTCCCCTCAGGGCATGCCACCGGCGCTTTTATAGCCGCTGAATTTTTACGGCAGGAATATAAACACCGCTCTCCATGGTACGGCGTGGCCGGTTATGCAGTGGCTGCGGGCACGGGCTTTTTGCGGATGTACAACAACAAACACTGGTTCAGCGATGTGGTGGCCGGTGCAGGTGTAGGTATCCTTTCCACACGCATAGCGTATTGGCTATACCCGGTTGTAAAAAATGCAGTATTTAAAAACAAGTCCATACAAACTGTTATTGCACCCAGCTATGGACAAGGTGCCTGGGGCTTCACGGTTGTATCCAATTTTTAAAATAAACGCCCCGTTGTGTTGGGGCGTTTTCAATGTATAATATCGGCCCGCTATCGCAGGTCTTCAATGGCCACGGGGTCCATATCGGTATAGTTATAATTCTCACCGGCCATGCCCCAGATAAAACCATAGCTGGCCGTGCCGCAACCCGAATGGATGGACCAGGGCGGCGAAATAATAGCCTGGTTGGCGGCCACCACCAAGTGCCTTGTTTCATGCGGTTCGCCCATCAGGTGCATTACCCGCTGGTTGGGCGCCACATCGAAATAGAAATAAGCTTCCATGCGTCTTGAGTGCACATGCGCAGGCATCGTGTTCCAAACCGAGCCAGGTTCCAAAATGGTAAGCCCCATCACCAGCTGGCTGCTTTGCAGGCCTTCGGCGTGTATGTATTTGTAAATGGTGCGTTTATTGGAGGTCAGGCCATCGCCCACCGTTGCGGGCATTGCTTCAGCTTTCGAGCACTTTTTGTTATCGTAGCGTTGGTGCGCCGGTGCCGATAGCAGGTAAAAAAATGCAGGTGCGCCGGCATCTTTGCTGCGCAACAAAACTTCCTGCGTGCCTTTTCCCAAATAAAGTCCGTCGAGTTTTTCCAGATCATATTCCACGCCATCGGCGGTTACGCGGCCGGGGCCGCCCACATTGATGATGCCCAACTCGCGGCGTTCCAGAAAATATTCGGCCCGCAGTTCGGGATGCGCTTCCAGTTTGAGTGTATGCTGCACCGGGCAGGCACCGCCAATGATCACCCGGTCGTAATGCGAATAAGTGAGTTGAATGGTATCGGCAACATCGAGGTGCTCTATTAAAAAATGCTGGCGCAGTTCGGCGGTGGTCATCCGGCTTACTTCTTTGGGGCTGTGGTGGTAGCGTATCTCCATATCGAGTCCCGAACTTTTCGCGGCCGCTTTTTCCGCAGGCAGTGGTGCACTGTTCATGTGGCGAATGGGTTTGATGAAAAGGGTGAATATGCGGCATTTTTTACCGCGAACAATGGTACGCCAAAAAAATGATTACCACCGAAGCGGCAATGCGCAGTGCCACGTAAGGCATTAAAATGACAACGGACGGAAAGCGCAACCACGTATTGAGTCGGTTGCGCTTTGCATCCGCTTTTTGCCCAGCACAAAATGGGCTTAAATGCTGTTTTCGCCTCTTTTTGTGGTGTTACGGTCAGCACCGTCCGATTCATCTTTGCGTTGGGGTTCGCCTTTTTTATGGCTCACACCCAATGCGCCTTTTTGTGGGTTCTGCTGCTCCTCGCCTTTGCGTGGTGGGTTCACCGTATCGCGGTTGCGGCTGTCTCTTTCGCCTTTGCTGCTGTTACTCATATGTAAAAATTTAGGGTAAATAATCGGGCAACCTTTTCCGGCTGCCCCGCTCTTTTCCCCGAAAGATTGTGCCATAACCGATTAAAAAAACGCGGCGCTCAACAGCACAGGCACAGTTTTTTCCGGGTTAGCGCCACATGAACCCGGCAACAGCGCAACATAAGGAAAGTGAAACAACCGATGCCCCGCCGCCCAAACGCACCAGTGTTTTCCCAGCCCTGCAAAATTCCAATTACCGCATTTATTTTTCCGGCCAACTGGTATCTGTGATCGGTACTTGGCTGCAAATTGTGGCGCAGGGCTGGCTGGTGTTGCAGCTTACTCAGTCGGCATTTTTAATTGGCTTGGTGGCAGCTTTGGCCACCACGCCGTCATTGCTGTTTTCCCTGTTTGGCGGCGTCATTGTTGACCGGTTTCCAAAAAAGCGAATTCTTTTTTTTACACAGCTCACCAACACAGCGCTGGCTTTAACCCTGGGCATCCTCACCATTTTGGGGCTGGCGTCCATCCCCATCATTTGCGTGCTGGCGTTTTGCATGGGCACCGTTAATGCGCTGGATGCACCGGCCCGGCAGGCCTTTATACCCGAAGTAGTGACCAAAGATGAACTGGCTTCGGCGGTGGCGCTCAACTCCGCTGTGTTCAATGCCGGGCGGGTTATCGGCCCGGTCATCGCCGGGATTTTGATTGCCGTGGTGGGCACGGGCTGGGCATTTATTGCCAACGCCGTATCGTACGCCGCCGTGCTGATTGCGCTGCGATTTATGCATATAAAACCATCGCCGCCAAGTCCGCCGCAGCATCCTTTTACCGCCATCAGGCAGGGTATTCAATACGCGTTTGCGCATCCCATCATCCGGGTGCTGCTGGTGTATGTGGCCATCCTGTCCATTTTTGGTTGGTCTTATTCCACGCTCATGCCCATCATTGCGCAAACAGGTTTCGGGCTGGGCGCCACGGGACTGGGTTGGCTGTACACCGCTACGGGCCTAGGTTCGCTGCTGGCCACGCTTGTGGTGAGTGCGGGTGCCAAACGAATCAGGCCCACCTATTTTGTAGTGGGCGGCGCGGTTATTTTTTCCATCAGCCTCATGTTTTTTGCACAAACCAATTCCGTAAAGGCAGCGTTGCCGCTGCTGTTCTTGGTGGGCATGGGTTTGATCAGCCAAAGCGCTATGACCACTACCATGATCCAAAGCATGGTGGAATCACAATTCAGGGGCCGGGTGATGAGCATTTATGTGCTGATGTTTTTGGGCATGTCGCCGGTGGGTAATTTCCTGGTGGGCTTTTTAAGCGACCGGCTTGGTTATGCAACGGCCATTACCATCAATGCAGGTGTGGTGTTGGTAGCTGGGTTGTCGTTGTTGTTGCTGCGCAATAAAATACGAGCCGCTTATCTGACCTATAAAAGCACCCTGCCGCAGTAAAATTCGCTACCGGAAAAGTTTGTTTTGTATGTTTTAGCAAGTCTGCGAAATACCATGACTTATTGAATGGTCGGTTAGTTTTTATCTGAAAAAGATGGGGTCATTTCCTTTATCCGGCCCATCGTCTCTATTCTCGTTTATCAATATGATCGTATAAACTTTTCTTCTTCAACTACATATTTGCTCCATATTTATTTGTAGTACCAGCAGTTTAAATTTTGTTGCGATTATTTCCCTACTATATTTGTAGAGTATTCACAAGCCCATGTTTTTCATTAGGTAAAAAGGTTGCGCCAAACATTGTTTATGTTCGGTGAAACGCATTTGACTAATCGATGTAAGGATTTTTGATGAAGCATCGCGGCATTGATCAGCAAGCGCTATCTAAAACGAACCGGTGTTTTCATGGGGCATTTGTTTACAAATAGCAACACTGTTCCCTTTTTGTTTTACCTTATCACATTCATTTAAAACAACCCATCATATGTCACAGCAAAATCTCCGCTTCGAAACCTTGCAGGTGCATGCAGGCCAGGAGCCCGACCCGGTAACCAAATCGCGGGTGGTGCCCATTTACCAAACTTCTTCTTACGTGTTCGATTCGGCTGAGCATGCTGCCAATCTTTTTGGCCTCCGCGAATTCGGCAACATCTATACCCGCCTGATGAACCCCACCACCGATGTTTTTGAAAAACGCATCGCGGCGCTGGAAGGCGGCGTTGGTGCACTGGCCATGGCATCGGGGCAGTCGGCACAATTCATTGCGTTGCAAAACATTTTGCAGCAAGGCGATAACATCGTTTCATCCTCTTACCTGTATGGTGGTACTTATAACCAATTTAAAGTAACCTTTAAGCGCTTAGGCTTCAACGTTAAATTTGCCGACGGCGATAGCCCTGATGATTTTGCCGCAAAAATCGACGACCGCACCCGGGCACTGTATGTTGAAACCATCGGCAACCCCGGCTTCTCCATTCCCGATTTTGAACGCCTTTCCGAGATCGCACAAAAGGCCGGTATTCCGCTGATTGTTGACAATACTTTTGGTGCAGCAGGCTACCTCTGCCGGCCATTTGATTTTGGTGCCAATGTAATCGTTGAATCGGCTACCAAATGGATCGGCGGACACGGCAACTCTATTGGCGGCATCATTGTAGACGGCGGCAATTTCAACTGGGGCAATGGCAAGTTTGGCTACTTTACCGAACCCGACGAGGCTTACCACGGTATGAAGTTCTGGGAAGTGTTTGGATCGGATGGTCCATTCGGCAACATCGCTTTTATTATTCGTGCACGGGTAACCGGTTTGCGCAGCCTCGGTCCTGCTGTTAGCCCGTTCAACTCCTTCCTGTTTTTGCAGGGCCTCGAAACCCTGAGCCTGCGGGTGCAGCGCACTGTAGACAATGCACTGGCACTGGCCGAATGGCTGCAGGGACGCGACGATGTGGAATATGTAAACTACCCAGGCTTGCCCGGAAATAAATACCACGAGCTGGCTAAAAAATACCTGCGCAATGGCTTTGGCGGCGTGCTTTCGTTTAAAATCAAAGGCGGCAAAGAAGCGGCCGACAAGTTTGTAAACGGCCTGAAGTTGATCAGCCACCTGGCCAATGTAGGCGATGCCAAAACACTCATCATTCACCCGGCTACTACTACCCACGAACAACTCTCCGAAGCCGAACAAAAATCGGCTGGCGTAGAACCCGGTCTGCTGCGCATTTCGCTGGGCATCGAGCATATCGACGACCTGAAAGAAGACATCGAAGCTGCATTTAAAGCCGCAACGGTGAAGCAGGTAAATGGCGTGACGGTTTAAGTATTTTCATAAAACACAAAGGCACAAAAAGTAGAAGGGATCGCAAAGGGCAACCTTGCTGAACCTTATTCTTTTTGTGCCTTTTTATTTACAATTATGCCAATGGTTATTGAAATAATAAAAGGCGATATCACCCGCGTGGAAGTGGATGCCATTGTTAACGCAGCAAACACTTCATTAATGGGCGGCGGTGGCGTAGATGGTGCCATACACCGTGCCGGCGGACCCGCCATTTTGGAAGAATGCCGCAAAATAGTTGCGCGGCAGGGAGGTTGCCCTACGGGTTCGGCAGTGATGACCACTGCGAGCAGGCTGCCTGCGCAATACGTGATTCACACCGTAGGCCCGGTATGGCGTGGTGGTAAAAATGGCGAGCCCCAATTATTGGCGCAATGTTATAGGCATTCGCTGCAACTCGCTGCGGATAACGGTTGCAGGTCCGTTGCATTTCCCAATATCAGCACCGGCGTTTATGGTTATCCCAAGGAAGCCGCTGCGCAAATAGCGGTGCGATCGGTTTTGCATTTTGCAACAACACCCACTACCATTGAGCGGGTGCTGTTTGTTTGTTTCGATGATGAAAATTACCGGCTGTTGCAACAGGAGTTGCAGCGGCAGCAAGGCACACAGCCATAGTTTTTTTACAAAAAATAAACGGCTATGCGCAACCGAAATTCAATACTCAATTAATTGGTGCGCATCCGCAATTGCTGCAATACTTCGGTGAGGCGTGCTTTGTTATTCATATAAGGCGCCAGGTCAAAGATCCGCACATTGCGAAAATCAACCGGGTGGCTTTCCGACTGCAGCGAAATATAACCGCCTTTGATGGGTGCGCCATCGGCATATCCTGCTTTCTTCACCCATGGGTCGCGGCCATCGTATTGCGGGCGGGTAAACGTAAACACGGTATCGCCGTTTACAATATGCTGCACCAGTGAATCGGCAAGCACCAGCGCCTGCGCTTTTACCCACTGCTCGCCATGATATGTTTTGGAAGTGCTGTTGATGCAATGTGGTAAAAACAATTTGTCGTTGACAAAAACATTGGTGCCCGGCGTGCACAGGTTGGCCGTGGTGCGGTTGTTCTTACCATCGCCGCCCAAAAACTGCATCTCCAACGAAATAGGAAAATCCTGGTCCAGCGCCAGTGTGTTGGGCGGCTGGCAATGCAGCATGGCACCACTGTTGCGGGTTGCCCATCCCTCGCCGCCTTTGGCCTGATCGCCTACAAAACGATACTCTACTTCCAGCAGGTATGCAGAATAAGGTTGGTTGAAATAGATGTGGCCATACTGCCTTTTAAAATCATCGTAGCCATCGTAGCGCACCTGCATCATGCCATCGGCTACACGAAATGTTTGTGCATAGTTTTCATTGAGCGGGTGGTCTTTGATCTTGATGGTCCAGTCGGACAAGTCTTTGCCGTTGAACAGGGTTTTCCAACCGTTTTGCGGCAGGCCTTTCCGGGCAGTACAACTAAAAAACAGGGCGCAAACAAGCGTACAATAGAGCATTGCGGAAATGGTCCGGGAGTTGAACATGGCTGCAAATATTGTTTTAGGTGCATTGCCGCGCCACAGGTGTATTAGCGGCGCAGCTATTATTGGCTTAAAGATAAAGGGATGCACGAAGCGGCAAAAAATAAACATGGCAATGCTGCAAAATGAAGCTCGTTTCAAAATCCATTTTGTGCATCGTGGTTATAAATAACGCTAGCAAACTAGCATGCTTATCATCAGCCCTCGAACAATATTTACTCCTTAACTTCCCGCTACAATCATTGCATCCATGAAACAATACTTGCACCAATGCTCATTGCTTTTTTCGTTTATCCTGCTCGCCTTCGCTGCATCGGCTAATGTGCGGCTGCCCGCCATTATCGGCAACCACATGGTGTTGCAGCAATCGGGTATTGTCAACCTCTGGGGTTGGAGCGATGCTTCGGAAAAAATCACCATCCGCACCAGTTGGGATACAACCACATACTCTACAACTGCATCTGCCGAAGCTCGCTGGCAGGTGGCCATCCGCACACCTGCTGCTGGCGGCCCGCACCGCATTACCATTAAAGGCAATAACACCATTGAACTGGAAGATGTAATGATTGGCGAAGTATGGTTGTGCAGCGGGCAAAGCAATATGGAATGGAGCGGCGACAACGGCTTGCCGCAAACGCTTTCCGAAATGCCTAATGCCACCAATAAACAGATCCGCTTTTTTCATGTGCCCCGCACTACATCGCGGCACCCACAGGATGATGTAAAAGCGCAATGGGTGGTGTGCACCCCCGAAGACATGAAGCGGTTCAGCGCCATCGGGTATTTTTTTGGTAAAGAAATAAATGCTGCACTGCAGACGCCGGTAGGCCTCATCAACGCCAGTTGGGGCGGCACACCCGCCGAAGTGTGGACACCCGAACCAACGGTAACTGCAAACGCCGACCTGGCTGCCGCTGCAAAAAAACTAACGCCACAGCAGTGGTGGACAGTGCGGCCCGGTGCTGCATACAACGGTATGATTGCGCCGCTGGCGCCCTACGGCATTGCCGGCGTATTGTGGTACCAGGGCGAATCGAATGTGAGCACGGCCAACACGTACACGCCACTATTTACCGCTATGATCGAACACTGGCGCAAGGCCTTTGGCAGACAGTTCCCGTTTTATTTTGTGCAAATTGCGCCGTACAGCGGCTATGGCAAAGACAATGTGGGCAGCGCTTTGCTGCGCGAAGCACAAACCGCCACGCTGGCCCTGCCCCGCACCGGCATGGTTGTCACTACCGACCTGGTGGATGACATTGCCGACATTCATCCAAAGATGAAAAAAGAAGTGGCGCACCGGTTGGCACAGCTGGCACTGGGCGATGCTTACGGCCAAAAAGTAGCCAACTATCAAAGTCCGCGGTACAGTCATTTCAGCGAAGAAAAGGGCCGGATGCGGATTCATTTTACCGAAGGGGTAGCCAAACTTACCAGCCGCGGTGGCGCACCTAAAGAGTTTTATGTAGCCGGCGAAGACAGGATGTTTTACCCGGCTACCGCCAAAATTGAAGGCAAAACCATCGTGGTTTCGAGCAGGCAGGTAGCCAAACCGGTGGCGGTGCGTTTTGCATTTACCAATGCGCCGCAGCCCAACCTGTACGGCGAAAATGGGCTGCCGGTGGTGCCTTTCCGAACCGATAAATGGAACGATGTACTGACGGTAAAATAATTTCCCGGCCCGCATTTTGAAATCATTGTTAACCGTAAAAAATATAGCTATGGCACAAATAAACCAGATCGGACTCGATACGCAGCAATCCGGGCAACTGTCGGAAAAGCTGAATGTTTTACTGGCAAACCTGCAGGTGTTTTACATCAATGCCCGCGGCTTGCATTGGAACATTACTGGCGACAAGTTTTTTGAACTGCATGTAAAATTTGAAGAACTGTACAACGACCTGCTGCTAAAAGTGGATGAAGTGGCCGAACGTATTTTAACCCTCGGCAATACGCCGGCACATTCGTTTACGCAATACCTGCAGCAGTCGCACATAAAAGAGGCCACCAATATAGCCGATGCAACCACTGCAGTGCAAACCATTGTGGCCAACCTGCAAACCCTGCTTACGGTTGAACGCGACATCCTGCACCTAGCCGGCGAGGCAGGCGATGAAGGCACTTCGGCACTTATGAGCGACTACATCAGGCAACAGGAAAAAATGGTGTGGATGTATGGCGCATTTTTAAAATAACCTGCATCTTTTATTTTTTGCAAAAACCCCGTAACCCGTTGCTGCGGGGTTTTTGTTTGCAGCAAAATGTGCTACCGGAAACGACACCATATTGTTTTGAAACCAGACGCAGTACAAGCCCGGCACAACATTTTTAGCAGGTTTTGAAAAAGAACTTATGGAAGAAAATAAAAACTACCAGCGTACCAGCGGCAATAATGCCAACGGTATTCCTGACGAAAGCAATACAAAGCCCATGGATAGTCGTAAGGATGTGGAACAATCGCCGGATGAAAAAACCGACCAGGATTTTCCGGGTTATCCGCACTACCCCGCTAAAGAAGACGCCATGAACCAGCGCAGCGGTATGGTTCGCGAGGATGTTGATGTAGAAAATATTCCCAATTCAAAAAATATGACCGGTGTAAGCCAGCGTTTTGGATCGGAACAGCAGCCCACACCGGGCAGCGCCGATGGCCCCGGCACCGATGCGCCCCGCGAGCCCAACCAAACCGCTGACGACGAAGACCTGGGCATGAGGCCCGGCACTGAAGCCGATGTATCGGCCGAGGAGCGCCAGACGCTGGAAGATGCAACTTATTACCGCCCAACCAATGACGCCGATAACCTGCGAACTGCCCACCTCGACAACACCGACTTTGACGGTGAGCCCCTGAACGAGGAAAGCTTTGGCAGCACCGTTAGCGGCGCCGGCCTGGATGTGCCTGGTGAAGTGGATGAGACCAATACCGAATCGATGGGCCAGGGCGATGAAGAAAATAAATACTACAGCCTCGGCAGCGACCGCCAGGACCAGAACGAAGAAGACCCGTATTCGGGACCGGACCGGAATAATGGCTTGTGATAGGATTTACGAATGACGATTTACGAGTTACGATTGGGTTGAACGCACAGTGTCCTTCTTCAAAATCGTCATTCGTAAATCGTCAATCGTAAATATCTCCCCTCCTGATTAATATCAGCTTTCCTCTTGCCCCTACTCATCCCGCCCCGGGATCCTTTTGCGCATTTTTGCCCCGAAACGTTAAACCACTTCATCATGAAGATTAACTGGGGCCACCGCATTGCAGGCGTGTACATTTTATTTGTAATTGGCATTTTATACCTCGTTTACCGGGCCAATAATGAAGAGCACGACCTTGTTACCGAAGATTATTACGGCGAAGAGCTGAAATACCAATCCGTTATTGACCAAAAAGACCGCGTAGCACAGCTATCGGCACCGCCAAAAATGGAAGTGTCCGGCGGCAAGCTGCTCGTGAGTTTTCCCACCGAATTTGATGGAACGCTTACCGAAGGCGAGTTGTACCTCTATTGCCCATCCAACCAGGGCAATGACCTGCGGCGCAGCTTTTCGGTAACCAATGGCGCATTTGCCTTGCAACTGCCAACTGCCATCCAGGGTTTGTACGACATTAAACTGACCTGGAAAAGCGGCGGCAAAACCTATTTCCAGGAGCAAAAACAATTCTTTTAGCCATGAAAGCCTTCCAACAAAAAAACATCCTGAAATGGCTGGCGGTGGCTTCGGTTGCAGCCGCATTTGTGGTGCACTTTTCAACTGATTATGCCATTGGCGGCGCCTCTCCTCTTGCGCTGCTGTTGACGGCAACCGGTGCATTGGCCCTGATGAAAAAGGCAGAACTGGTCGCAAGCCTGTTGTTGCTTTTTGCCGGCGGGTCGCTGCTTATTTTTCCGTTTCTAAATGTTGCGCCGCCGGTGTACACATTTCTTTCGCTGCCCATGCTGGTGTTGGGTTTAATCCAATCCATCAGCTGGTGGCAGCAGGAAAACAATTAGCCGATCCATGACCATTCCTGAGATCATATCTGCAGCTTTTGTGATGGGCGCCGTTGGCAGCCTGCACTGCATTGGCATGTGCGGACCGCTTGCGCTGGCACTGCCCATGGGCCACCGCAATGCAGCAGGCAGGGTGGTTGGCGGCGCACTGTACAACCTGGGCCGCATGACCACTTACGCTTTGCTGGGGCTGGTGCTTGGGCTGGCCGGGCAGGCTTTTCTTTCCGGAAAAGCCCAACAAGTATTTTCAATTGTGTTGGGTGCGGGCATTTTGATATACGTACTGGCCCCGGTAAAATGGAAAGGGCTGGCAGGTTTTACCAATGCGGCCAACAAACCGTTTTTGAAATTGCGCGGCGCACTGGCGGCGCTTTTTGGTGCCCGGCACTATGGTGCGCATTACCTGGTTGGTGTACTCAACGGGCTGCTGCCTTGCGGCCTGGTGTACCTGGCCATTACTTCTTCTTTTCTTACCGGTAGCGCAATCAAAGGCAGCCTGTTTATGGCTGCGTTTGGCTTGGGTACTTTCCCAGCTATGCTGGCCGTGGTGTTTTTTGGGAATTATATGAACCAGCAAATGCGCCTACGGTTGCGCAAGGCTGTGCCTGTTTTCCTCTTGCTAATGGGCACGCTGTTGGTGCTGCGGGGTATGAACTTAGGTATTCCGTTTATCAGTCCGCAATTGCCGGAGTTGGCAAAGGCCGGTGCAGCGGCGTGTCATTAATGTACCGTCGATGACGATGTGCTGCTAAGCACAATCTTTCTAAACTTCCCACATTAATACCTGATTTCGCTTCCTATCATCTGTTCTTGCAATCAGTAGAGGTGAGATCGAATAGTAGTATTGTCATGCCGAACTTGTTTCGGCATCTCCTGCATCTTGCAGAGTTTACTACAACACAAGGAGATGCCGAAACAAGTTCGGCATGACAGCGGCTAAGTGAGGCAGTAGGATTTCGTATTCGCAAAGTCGAAACAATAATTATGACCGAATTTTAGCTAATCATCCGACCCTCAAAAAATCACCACAACAAAAAAGCCTCCGCAAATGCGGAGGCTTTTTTGATAGAATCAAAAATTTTATCGTGCTTCGGCCATATCGGGGATGGCTTCTACTTTATATTCACCGGCATCCAGCTTGGCTTTTGTTTCGCTGAAAGCGTGGAGTGTTGCTTCGATATCAGCATCGGTGTGCACCGCGGTAGGGATCAGGCGATAAATGATGTGTCCTTTCGGAATTACCGGGTAAATTACCACCGAAGCGAAAATGCCATAGTTTTCGCGGAGGTCCATGGCCATGGCTGTGGCTTCTTCCACACCGCCCAGCATGTACACCGGTGTAACCATGGTATCGGTTTTACCAATGTCAAAACCACGCTCCTTTAAACCGGCTTGCAGTTTCAGGGCATTGTCCCACAGCTTTTGGCGCAGTTCGGGCATGGTGCGCAGCATTTCCAGGCGCTTCAGGTTGCCGATAACAATCGGCATCGGCAGGCTCTTGGCAAAAATCTGGCTGCGGATGTTGTAGCGGATATAATCGATGATGGTGCGGTCGCCGGCAACAAATGCACCGATCGACGCCATCGATTTGGCAAAAGTGGAAAAATACAGGTCGATGCCGTCCTGCACCCCTTGTGCTTCGCCGGCACCAGCGCCGGTTTCGCCCAAAGTACCAAAGCCATGCGCATCATCCACCAGCAGGCGGAAATCGTACTGATTTTTCAGCGCAACAATTTCTTTCAGTTTGCCCTGGTCACCGGCCATGCCAAACACACCTTCGGTGATCACCAAAATACCGCCGGCATTTTGCTTTGCGATCAGTGCGGTGGCACGCTGCATTTGCTTTTCAAAATCTGCCAGGTCGTTGTGCTTGAACACAAAGCGCTGGCCTACATGCAGGCGCAAACCGTCGATGATGCAGGCGTGGCTTTCGGAGTCGTACACCACCACATCATGGCGGCTGCACAGCGTATCAATGATGGACACCATGCCCTGGTAGCCAAAGTTGAGCAGGGCAGCGTCTTCTTTACTTACAAACTGGGCCAGTTCTTTTTCGAGTTGCTCGTGGTAATTGGAGTTGCCGCTCATCATGCGGGCACCCATGGGGTAAGCCAAACCAAAGTTTTCGGATGCATCGGCATCAGCCTTGCGGATATCGGGGTGGTTGGCCAAACCCAGGTAGTTGTTGAGGCTCCAAACTACAACTTGCTTGCCGCGGAATTGCATGCGGCTGCCGATGTCGCCTTCGAGTTTAGGAAATGCAAAGTAACCATGGGCACGTTCCCGGTGCTGACCCAAAGGGCCGTAGTTTTTCACGAGTCGCTCAAAGATATCTGCCATATAGGGGTAAATTGAAGGTATTTGATGCTGAACAATTGGGGCATGGGCCAAGCCCAGCCGCAAAATTGGCGCAAAAATAAGCAATTGTAGCAGATGTGTTGGTGACCTGCGCCCCTATTTGTGAACATATTGGCCCTCCAGTGGATACCTGTTTTGGTTGCGGCACAACTGTATTGGTTTTAAAAATGGGGTGATAAAAGTTGCATCTGCGTTTAAAAGAAAAGATCAGCAGCGAATCGGGACGATGAACGGAGCGTCGCAGCAGGCGTTGCGTGACGCATTGTTGTTGGTTTACAAAATTGTTAATCTGTTAGGTAAATTTTCAGCCACATCAATTAATCCTTACCAAATGGGGCGCCGGGTGGCAGGTAAGCGGCACAACCGTATTTTTGGGGCCCTAAAATAATTGCCTGATGATCAGCCGCACCCGGTTCATTGCACTTCTTTTATTGTTTTGTTGTACGCTGCCAGCCGCCGCACAAAAACCAAAATTGGTGGTGGGCGTGGTGGTAGACCAAATGCGTTGGGACTACCTGTACCGCTACCAGGACCGCTATATTGCCGATGGCTTTAAACGCTTGCTGCGCGAAGGTTTCAGCTGCGAAAACACGCTGATCCCGTACACGCCAACTTATACCGCCCCCGGCCATACCTGTGTGTACACCGGCTCAGTCCCATCGCTGCACGGCATTGTAGGCAACAACTGGTATAGCCGCGAACTGGGCCGCTCGGTGTATTGCACGGAAGACGATTCGGTACAAACAGTGGGCAGTACATCAACCGCCGGCAAACAATCGCCGCGCAACATGTGGGCTAGTACCATTACCGACGAACTGCGCCTGGCGAATAATTTTACCGGCAAAACCATTGGCATTGCACTGAAAGACCGCGGCGCTATTTTGCCGGCAGGCCACACAGCCAATGCTGCTTACTGGTTTGACAATGCCAGCGGCGGCTTTATCACCAGCACTTTTTATATGCAACAATTGCCGCAATGGGTGCAGCAGTTCAATGCCCGCAAGCTGCCCGACCAATACCTGAAAGGCAACTGGAAAACCTTGTTCCCCATCAACACATACCGCCAAAGCACCGCCGACGATAAGCCTTATGAAGGCCGGCTAAATGGAGAGGACAATGCATTTGACCACATTACTGAATCGCTTACCAATAACCGTTATGATGTGTTCCGGCATACGCCATGGGGCAACAGCTACACTTTTGAAATGGCAAAAGCGGCTATTGAAGGCGAGCAACTGGGCACCGGGAAAGCGACCGATTTCCTGGCCCTTTCGTTTTCGTCACCCGATTATATCGGGCATACATTTGGGCCTAACTCCATTGAAGTGGAAGACACTTACCTCCGCTTTGACCGCGAGTTTGCAACGTTTTTAAAATACCTGGATCAAAAGATCGGCAAAGGGCAATACCTGTTGTTTTTGACGGCTGACCATGGCGTGGCGCATGTGCCGGCTTTTGCACAGGAACATAAAATACCGGGCGGCGTAACCACCGAACGCAACCTACGCCAACGGCTGAACGATGCGCTGCAACAGGAATTCAATACGGCTAACATTGTGCTCACCATTTACAACGACCAAGTGTTTTTGAACAACGATGCGGTGGCAAAAGCTGGCTTGAACCGATCTGCGGTAAAGACTTCCATCATTCGTGAACTGCTGAAAACCGGTGCCGTGTCGAAAGCATTTGACCTGGAAAGCATCAATGCGGCCAACCTGCCCGAAAAACTGCACATGATGGTAGTGAACGGATACAACCAGCGACTAAGCGGCGATGTGCAATACATTTACAAGCCCCAATGGTTTGACGGCGGCACCACAGGTACTACGCATGGTTTGTGGAATCCTTACGACTCCCATATTCCGCTGGTGTGGTTTGGCTGGAACATCAAACCAGGCAAGCTAAACCGTGAAACATACATGACTGATATTGCGCCTACGCTGGCGGCGATGCTGCAGGTACAAATGCCGAACGCCAACATCGGGCATGTAATCACGGAAATTACGTCATCACAGCCCGCAGCGAAATAGATATTGAGCTGAATTTATTGGAAGGCCGCAACGGTAAAAGGTTGCGGACTTTTTTTTTTGCATAATGTGCAAATGACCTTGTGAATTAAAGAAGCTATGGCACAATTGAAATGAGTTGAAAAAAGGTTCGTGTTATTTCTTCTTTGTAAAAGCAGGAGCAACAGTCGGTTGCTTCTCCGGCAGATTTTTCCAATAGCGGCGCGGCATATGCTGTACATGCAGCTTTGTATTTTTCCGGGCGGCTATGTTTACGCTTTTAAAATACTGTTGCCACAGCGCCTGGTACGCTGCTTCGTTTGGCGCATGTGCAGGCGCAATGTTGTGCTCGTCGATCTTATCTTCAAAGGAAATGTCCACTTCAGCTACGGTGCTGCCATCATAGTAAATGCCATACTTGCGGCGGGTGTCGTAAATCATCCAGCGCTGGTCGGCATAACGGGCCTCAAAATGCGGTGATATGATGGGCAGTACGTCATGATCGGGTTCAATGAATGCGCAATACATTCCGTCGGCTGTTTCCTGGAACCGCACAAAAGCTTCCATGCGGTGCTTTTCGCGCCACACCCGCCGTGCAGTTTGCACTACGTACAAAACCGATGCATGCCCCAGGTCGTCTTCCATATTGCCGCCCGATGCAAATGCATAGCGGATATAAGCCAGCAAATGATCTTCGCTTTCGGCTTCTTCCGATAAAAAGGCGCGGTACAGTGCAGTTGTAGCCTCGACCGACAGGATCCGCTCCAGCCCTTTCCATACCCGCTGGCTGTGCGCCTGCTCCATCCGTGCATGGTGCACCGTGGCAAACAGGTTGCCATTGAACCGATGTTCGGGCACAATCTGCGCATCGGTAAACTTGTACTCATACACGTCAAACACGGCACATAAAAACCCATCCCAAGAACCGTCGTAGAGCACTGTTTGCATGGAGTGAGGTTAAATGTTTAATGTCTAAGGTTGAAGGTTTGAGGTTTAGTTTAAATGCAAAATGAACTAGTTGTCAGCAAACAACTTTGAACGTTAAACCTTAAATTTTAAACTACTAAAACAACTGCAGCTGTGGTGAGTGGTTGGGTGCATATTTACTGTGCGATGTTTGCAAAATAAAATTGCGGATCTGTTGCGGCGTATAGTCTTTGCGCTGAAAATCATCCACCCGCATATTGATAAAATACTTGGCCCGGTTGGCGGCGATGTTGAACTTTTTCAAATGCTCCCAATTGAGCTTTCCAAACCTGCGGGCCTTCCATATTTTTTCCGCTGTTTTTACACCAATACCCGGAATGCGCTTGATCACGTTCAAGTCGGCTTTGTTGATGTCAACGGGAAACCGGTCGAGGTGGCGCAAAGCCCAATTCAATTTTGGATCGATCTGCATGTCTAGAAAAGGATCTTCCGGCGAAATCAGTTCATCCACATCAAAATCATAAAAACGCAGCAGCCAGTCGGCCTGGTACAGGCGGTTTTCCCGCACCATCGGCACCGGCGTGCCCAGCGCAGGCAGGCGGTTGTCGTTGGAAATGGGCACATAGCCGGAATAATACACCCGCTTCAAGTCCATCTTTTTATACAACCCATCTGACAGCTTTAAAATCTGCCAGTCGCTTTCTGGCGTCGCCCCAATCACAATCTGTGTGCTTTGCCCTGCCGGCGCAAACAGCGGCGCAGCCTGCAATGCCTTGCGTTCATCGCGGTTGGCTTTAATCCCATTTTGCAGCACCTTCATCGGTTGCACCATTTCCTTGCGGCTTTTATCCGGCGCCAGTAGCTGCAGGCTTTGCTCGGTGGGCACTTCCAGGTTCACACTCAGGCGGTCGGCGTATGAGCCCGCCTCCCTGATCAAATCATCGGAAGCACCGGGTATTGCTTTCAGGTGAATATAACCGTTGAAGTTTTCCTCGGTACGCAGCTTTTTGGCAATGCGCACCAGGCGCTCCATTGTAAAATCGGGGTCTGAAAAAATGCCGGAACTAAGGAACAGTCCTTCGATATAATTGCGCCGGTAAAAATTAATGGTCAGGTCTACCACTTCCTGTACGGTAAATGCGGCCCGCTTGATGTCGTTGCTTTTGCGGCTAACGCAATAGGCACAATCGTAGACGCAATGATTCGTGAGCAGGATTTTCAGCAGCGACACACAGCGGCCATCCTCGGTATAAGCATGACAAATACCCATTCCTTCGGCATTGCCCAACCCGCCATTTTCGTTCTTTCTGTTGCTGCCGCTGCTGGAGCAGGAAACATCATACTTGGCGGCATCGGCCAGTATTGAAAGCTTTTCCAAAACCCGTTTATTCATGCTTTTCGTTGAGGGTCAAAAATACTAAATATTGTAGCAATCAAATCTTAAATGATTACAAACAAACGGGATAAGTAGTTGAGACGCAATATTTTTTGTTTAAGTTTATTTTATATTAAAACAAAATTGTTGAACAATTGGATTTAGGTTTTCATATGCTTTTTTAGGGAACGAATGGAGGCTTAAGTGAGATTGACGTTTATAGATTTTGCAAAAACTGCAGTAGCAAGCGGATAACGAAGTTGGCGCAATTGAAATCCTTCCAGTGTATTAGATTTTCATTATAGCGGAAGTAAAAGATCCCTATGTAATTGCACATGATCATGTCGCTTCGAAAAAACGCATCATGTGCACGCATATTCGTTAATTGTTGCAACATGCAATACAGTGATCACTGCTATTGTACATCGCATAGCAATGGACGCAATGATTAATGAAGGCACAGTTTTATATTTGACCTGATAAACCCTAACCAACATCAGCATGCACTGCAGGCTGAAACAAAACGAAGCGCAAACGTGGAGACAACTTTTTTGCCGATAACCAGCCTTGATCAGATGCAGCAGCTACCGGCGTTTGCCCGCCACCTGCGCGATAATTTTCTCGACGAATTTGTTGCCGCCCAAATTAAATATGCGCAGGTGCTGCAGGTGCCCTTGCTCGATGTGGTGCAGCAGCTGCCCGAAGAAAAAAGAGCCGCTTTTTACCAGCAAACCACCCACGAATATTTAACCCAGTTGGCCGATAACAAAGCTGCTGAACAAATAGAAAACAACCTGCGGCTGTGGAAAGAGAACATGCTGCCGGAAATAGATAAGGAAGCCATTACGGACAGCGATATTACGCTGGTTAATTACCTGCGCAAACAAGCCATGTTGCAGTTTGCACCTGCTTATTGCAGCAGTACCAACCAATTGCTGCAACTGGTACAGGAACTTGATTTTCTTTCCATGAAAACGGAAAGCGCTTCTTTTTCCACTTACCTCGATATCCTCGGCGCCAAGATTGAAGAGCAGGCTTACCTTACCAACAAGATCACCAACACTTCGCCGGGAATTATTTACCTGTTTAACCTGCGGCCTTATTCGGTGTTGTATGCCAACCAAACAGCAGAAACATTCTTTGGTTTTTCCAATAAAGATTTGATCAACATGGGCTCGTCGGTTTTTGAGCAGATCATACACCCCGACGACCTGCCAGCCACCTTTCACTTTTTACGCGAAATCAGCAGCGCACAAGACAGCGAGGTGCGTATCCTCGAATTCAGGATGCGGCAGCGCAATGGCGCTTTTGTGTGGATGCGCAATTACTTCAGCGTTTTCAAAAGGGATGCAGCAGGTGTGCCGTCGGAGATCATTGGCAACATATTAAACATACAAGCGGAAAAAGAGGCAACTTACAAACTGCAAGAAAGCGAAAAGCGCTACCGCCAGGCCGAAGCCCGCACCCATATCGGCCATTACGACTGGGACCTGACATCCGGGCAGGTGTTGTGGTCGGAGGAGTTGTTCCGCATTTACGGCTTGCAGCCCGCCAACCGGCCGATCTTCCTATCGGAGATCAAGGAATTGACCCATCCCGACGACTATCATTTGGTACAAGCCGAAATTCAAAAAGCGCTTACGGATAAGTCCTCATTTTTAAACCACCACCGCATTTGTGCAGCCGACGGCAGTGTTAAAACCGTGCAGGCACAAGGCGAAGTGGTAACTAACGCCGATGGGCAACCGGTAAAAATGGCCGGTACGCTGCAAGATGTAACCAGCCAGCACCGGGTGCAACAGGAGCTGAACGAAAACCAGGCTTTCCTGCGCCGCATTACCGATGCCACGCCTGCCGCTATTGCAGCATACAATGTGCACAACGGCAACAACACATTTATGAGCCAGGGGTTGTATAAACTCCTCGGCTACGATTTGCAGGAAGCCAGCAAAGGCGGCTTTGCATTTATACAACAGCATATTCATCCCGAAGACCTGGAAAGCGTTCGCGAAAAAATTGATTCGTTGCTGGAAGAAGCAAACCGCAATCCGGACCGCAATGATATTGTAGTGGAGGCAACGTACCGCATCCGCCACAGCAATGGCTCTTACCAGTGGTTTCATACTTATGCTACGGTATTCGACCGCAATGCTGAAGGAGCGGTTGAACATGTGCTGCACATTATGCTCGATGTAACCGGACAGCAGGAAGCCTCATTGAAAATTGAGGAACAGGAACAATTCATTCAAAATATTGCCGACGCCTCTCCTACCATTTTGTATGTGTACGATGTGCCCGGCGGCCACTTGGCTTATGTAAACCGCGAGGTGTATTTTGTTTTAGGATACACCCCCGAAGAAATCATCGACATGGGTGCAACGGTTACAGGCCAACTGTATCACCCCGAAGACTATGCGCTTTTGCCAGAACGGCCGCAAAGCGAACGACATATCCAGCAATCCGACCTGATGATCCAATACGAATGCCGCCTGCGGCATAAGTCGGGCGAATGGATTTGGTTCCTGGTGCGGGAAGTGGTGTTTCGGACCGATGACGAAGACCGGCCGATGCAGATCGTTGGCGCGGCGCTGGACATCAGCAAGCGCAAAGACATGGAAAAAACGCTGCTGCAAAACTCGTTTATGCTGGAGCAATCGAATGCCAGCCTTGAGGAATTTGCCTATGTTGCATCGCACGACTTAAAAGAGCCGCTGCGCAAGATTTCCACCTTTGGCGACCGGCTGGCAGCCACACAGGCCGAGCAGCTAAGTCCCGAAGGCAAAATGTTTCTTTCCAAAATCATCGATGCATCGCAACGCATGCAAACCATGATCTCCGACCTGTTGTCGATTTCGATGATTTCGGGCAACCGATCTTACGAACAGTATAGTTTGCAGAAAGTATTGACCGATACATTGCAGACACTTGAGTTTAAAATTGAACAAAAAAATGCGCAGGTACTTTCCGATGGTTTGCCGGAGGCCAGCATCGTCGTATCGCAGTTCAGGCAGTTGTTTCAAAACCTTATTTCAAATTCATTGAAATTTGTGGCCGATGGTGTACAGCCGCAAATACGCATCACACACAGTTACCTGGCACCGGAGGATGTTGCGGCATTTCAACTGGCGCCGGCACCCAGCTATTTAAAAATCGAATTGTCTGACAACGGCATCGGGTTTGAAAAGGAAAATGCAGGTAAAATATTTTTGCTTTTCCAGCGCCTGCACGGCCGTTCCGAATACGAGGGCTCGGGCATTGGGCTTGCCATTTGTAAAAAAATTGTAGAACACCATGGCGGCGTAATCTATGCCCAGGGCGAACTGGGCACTGGTGCCGTATTTACCATCATCCTTCCGGCACATCAGCCGGCGGCCGGTTAGTAACAACGAACAGGAATTAACGATCATCAGAATAGAAAACAGGCATATGAAACCACCACCCAGGATCATTATTGTAGACGACGATGCAGATGACCGCGAGATCATACGTGATGCGTTTGTATCCCGTTATCCCGATCATGATTATATGTTTGTTGAAAACGGCGAACGATTGCTGAAAATGCTGGATGCGTTTACGCCTGCCGAAATGCCTGCGCTGATTCTCATTGACCTGAATATGCCCGGCAAAGACGGCCGCGAGGCACTGAAAGAAATCAAAACCAACGAACGCTTTAGCGCCATTCCAACACTTGTTTTTACCACTTCTTCATCGGCACGCGACCGGCAAAATGCTTATGCCCTCGGCGCCAATTGTTTTATTACCAAACCCGATACATTCAATAAAATGATCGAACTGACCGATGCGATTGCGCGGTTGTGGTTGTAGGGAAGTTGGAAGACCGAAGACGGAAGTCCGAAAATGGGTGCCGCTAATTGCCTCACTTCGGACTTCAGACTTCAGACTACGGACTTCGCACTACTCTGGACCACCCTTTGCATCTCCCCAAATATGGCACAAACAACTTGGCATATTGGGTGCTCGGGGTTTTCGTATAAAGAATGGAAAGACCGGTTTTACCCGAAAGGCTTGCCCGCAGGTAAATGGTTTGAATACTACTGCACGCAGTTCAATACGCTGGAACTGAATGTGACATTTTATCGATTTCCACAACTGGGCATGTTGCAGGGCTGGGACCGCCGTTCACCCGAAGGATTTTTGTTTGCAGCCAAGGCGCCGCGGGTGGTAACGCATTTGAAAAAAATGAAAAACGCCCACACCGAAGTGGATGATTTTTACAAAGTACTGCGTTTGGGCCTGGGCGAAAAATTGGGCGCCGTGCTGTTTCAATTACCTCCCTCATTTGTGTATAGCGAAGAAGCCCTAGAAAACATCATCCAACACATGCGCCACGACTTTGTGAACGTGGTGGAATTCCGCCACGAAAGCTGGTGGCAAAGCGAGGTTTGGGAAACCTTGCAGCACAACAACATCGTGGTATCGGGCACCTCCTACCCTGGCCTGCCTGATGCTTTTCCGCAGGGCCAACCGATCGGCTATTACCGCCTGCATGGTGTGCCGCATTTGTATCATTCACCTTACGCCGATGTATACCTGAAAAAGATCGGTAATCAAATGGCCCAATCAAAAGAGGCGTTTGTGTTTTTTGATAACACGGCATCGGGTGCAGCTATTGATAACGCAAGGTTTATGCAGCAGTGGGCGCAGCAAGGAAATGAACCGCAGTGAAAGGTTTGATTTATCAATAGAGAATTTCTCAACGATATTAGGAGATTGCTTCGGCGCAACAGCAACATCGGAAAGCGTGGTGCTGCCGCGCCTCGCAATGACGAAGCCCGTGGTGGAAACCACGGGCTGTAGGTATGTCTAAACAAAAAATGCACAAGTCTATTAAGGTGGTAACGCTTTAAATTTTGAACTATTGAAGCTTACCTCAACTCTTGACTATCAACTATCATCTATCATCTACCATCCATCATCCCTTAAAAACCCGGTCCCATAAACGTGGTCTTGACGGTTTTGATTTTTTCGCTGCCTTCATACACGCCAATCACCAGTTCAGTTTTGCGGCGGGTGATCTGGTCTTTATCCACTTTTACAAAAAACGGCGCCTGGAAATAAGACTCACCGGGCACAACAATGGGTTTTCCTATCACGGCCACTTCGCCTTTCATGTTCTCCACTTTCAGGGTCATGGGCAGGTCTTTGCGGGTCTTATTGGCCAATTTGATGTTGTATAGATTCGACAGGCGGCCATCGGGCAGCGTTTGAAAAATCTGACCGGAGGTGCGCAGCACGGTTGCATCCACATCATCGCGGCTTACCAGCAAAAACACCAGCACACCCAGCAATGCGGTAAGCACACCGGAGTAACCAGCCAGGCGCCAGTTAAACTTGGTGCGGCGCTTTTGCGCAATATTTTCTTCCGAGTCAAGGCGGATCAAACCCAATGGCTTGTTGATGCGCTCCATGATGGCATCACAGGCATCAATACACGCTGTGCAATTGATGCACTCCAACTGGGTGCCGTTGCGGATATCAATGCCGGTGGGGCAAACACTCACGCAGGCAAAACAATCCACACAGTCGCCCTTGTCTTCAACAGGTGCTACTTTTTTAAGCTTGCCACGTGGTTCGCCCCGAACATAGTCGTAAGCTACCACTATGCTTTTACGATCGAGCAACACACCCTGCAGGCGGCCATAGGGGCATACTACAATACAGGCCTGCTCACGGAACCAATAAAAGACAAAAAAGAAAACAGTGGTAAATCCAAGCAGCGAAACAAACGTGCCGCGGTGCGCTGCAATGCCTTCGCTCACCATCAGCAGCACGCCATCCATACCCACCAGATAAGCCAGCGCAAAATTGGCAATGAGGAATGACAGGGCAAAAAACACGGCTATTTTGGTGGCCCGTTTGCGCAGCTTCATGGCGTTCATCGGCATTTCTTTTAGCCGACGCTGTTCAGCCGAATCGCCATCGATCCAGTATTCAATTTTACGAAAAACCATTTCCATGAACACCGTTTGCGGACAGGCCCAGCCGCACCAAACGCGGCCAAACACCACGGTGAACAGGATCACAAAAACCATGAACGTAAGGAAGCCAATCGCGAAGATGAAAAAGTCTTGCGGCCAAAAGATCTGGCCAAAAAAAATGAATTTCCGCTCCATCACATTGAACAGGAAAAGGGGCTGGCCGGCCACTTTTATAAACGGCAATCCAAAGAAAACAGTGAGGTACACCAACGTGGCAATTTTGCGCATGCGGTGCAGCCTGCCTTTGGGCTTTTTGGGTTGTATGAAATTGCGTTTCCCTTCTTTGGAAATAGTGGCAACAGAATCCCGGAAACTTTGGTCGATGAGCACCTTTTTCTTTTCCGCCAGGTCCAAGGTTTCTTGTGTGTTGTTGTTCATGGTTTTCGTTGTTTGAAGCTTATGGAACGGCTAGGCAACAAAGGAACAAATGAGCAAAAACCTATGGACTGAGTTTGGTCAGTTTGCAACAACAATTGATATGATTTACGTTGGCTGCGTTGTCATCTCTCTTTTGCAATACATCATAAACTGGAGGCGTCATTTGCATATATGACCTAACATCGAAAACATTCACGGGAAGCAGCTACCAACAACAAAGCCCGGCCAAAAAAGACCGGGCTTTGTACTATTCCGTTGTATTTATTTTCCAGTAGCGGCAGTGCTTTCGGCAGCAGGTGCAGCTTCTTCTTTATACTCGTCGCCCTGTGGTGCTTTGCCATTGGGCGGATTGGTGCCACGCAGGGTTTTGATGTATGATGCAATGTTCTTGATCTGTGTGGGAGACAACATTTTTTCCCATGCCTGCATGCCTTTGTCGGGCACACCAAATTTGATGGTCTTAAACACATCGTTGATGCTGCCGCCATGCAGCCAGAAGTCGTCGGTAAGGTTGGGGCCTACACCGCCTTCGCCTTTGGCGCCGTGGCAGGCAATACAGCTTTGTGTATACACTTTGCCACCGTCTTCAATACCTGCAGCATCGGCCATGGTAACAGTTTTTTCGTCCACCATTTCACCGGAATTTTTGCGGTATTCTTCAATCTGTGCAGCAGCCAGCGACATTTCGGTCTTGTATTCTTCTTCGGGTGTCGGGCCCATGTCGAACACATGAAAACGCAGCATGTAAATAACGGCTACAACGATGGTAAAATAGAAACCGGCTTTCCACCAGGGCGGCAGCGAGTTGTCCAGCTCCTGGATGCCATCGTAGTCATGATCGAGCAGGTGGTCTTTTTCTTTTTCTACCGGAATGGCCTTGGTAAAAAACTTGCGGTCGAGGCGGGTCCACATACTTTCACCCGGCACGGCTGCTTCTTCCTGTTTGCCTACCGATGAAATGCGTGCTATTGCCGTAAACAGGAAAAACACCAGGAACAGCAGCGCCGTGGCAACGCCCCAGAAAAAATATCCTTCGTTGGCCGCTGGTGCTTTTTCGGCAGCATCTGCGGCGGCGTCCTGTGCCCAGGCCGGCGCCTGCATCAGCAGGGTAACAATGGCGGCCGCGGCATATTTATTAAACGTTCTCATTTTGATCAGCTAAGTTTTAGGGTTGTGCATTTGTGTTTGCAATCTCACCGCCATCGAGGGGCAGGTGGTTCATATCGGAAACAAAGCCTTTGTCCATCTTTTTTACGTAGTACAAAACGCCTACAAAAAACAGGAAGAAGATCATCAGCGAAATGATGGGATAAATGTCAATGCCGCTGATGGAGGCTGCGTAGCTTTTGATGTATTTGAGCATGTTCGTTGGATTTACGATTTGGGATTTACGATGTACGATTGGGGACTTTTTATTTGACGCTTTTTTATCAATTCGTCAATCCAAAATCGTCGATCGTAAATCCCGCTTCGGTTTATTTCAATTCTGCTGTCTTATTATTGCTGATATCAGTGCCGAGGCGTTGCAGGTAAGCAATCACGGCCAGTATCTCGCGGTCAGCAGGTACGTTGATGTTGTTCTTTTTCAGGTCGGCTGCAATTTCAGCTGCTTGCTTTTGCAGGTCATCATTGGCCTTGTCGGCATAACCTTCAGGATAAGGCACACCCAGCGTTTGCATGGCTTTGATCTTACCGGGTGTAGAAGCCACATCCAATTTCTGATCGATCAGGAACGAATAAGGCGGCATCACCGAACCGGTAGAAATGGCCTGCGGATCATCGAGGTGGTTGTAGTGCCAGGTGTTCGACTTGCGGTTGTTGCCCACACCTGCACGGGCCAAATCCGGACCGGTACGTTTAGAGCCCCACTGGAATGGGAAGTCGTACACAAACTCACCGGCTTTGCTGTATTCGCCATAGCGTTCTGTTTCGGAGCGGAACGGACGGATCATCTGCGAGTGGCAGGTATAGCAACCTTCACGAACGTATATGTCGCGGCCCTGCAGCTCCAGCGGCGTATATGGTTTTACCGAAGCAATGGTGGGTACGTTTGATTTAATCAGGAAGGTGGGGATCATTTCCACGGCGCCGCCAATCAGGATCACCAGCAAAGTGGCTACCAGCAATGGTGTTGGCTTGCGCTCAATCCAGCGGTGCCAGTGTTCGCCTGCGTGTGGTTTTACATTTTTCTCCAAAGCTGGTGCTTCGGCCTGCTCATTGCGCAGCAGCGATCCTTTGCGTGCAGTTTTGTACAGGTTGTACATCATAATGATGGCACCCAGTACAAACAGGGCTCCGCCAAAACTGCGTGTAGCGTAAAACGGCTTCATAAAAGTTACCGTTTCCAGGAACTGGTATTTCAGCTGGCCGCTTGGGGTAAACTGCTTCCACATGGAGGCCTGCATAAACCCGGCAATGTACATGGGAACCGCATAAAACAGGATGCCCAAAGTACCCAGCCAAAAGTGTACGTTGGCCAGTTTTTTAGAGTACAGCTCTGTGCGGAACAGGCGCGGCATCAGCCAGTACAGGATACCGAATGTGAGCATGCCGTTCCAGCCCAGGCCGCCAACGTGTACGTGGGCAATAGTCCAATCGGTGAAGTGCGAAATGGCGTTGATGTTTTTCAGCGACATCATCGGGCCTTCAAACGTGGCCATGCCGTAGGCGGTAACAGCTACCACCATAAACTTCAGGATCACGTCTTCGCGAACCTTATCCCAGGCGCCACGAAGCGTGAGCAGCCCGTTGATCATACCACCCCACGAAGGGAAGATGAGGGTAAACGAAAACACAATGCCCAGCGACTGCGCCCAGTTGGGCAAGGCGGTGTACAGCAGGTGGTGCGGACCGGCCCAGATATAAATAAAGATGAGCGACCAGAAATGGATGATGGAAAGTTTGTAAGAATAAACCGGGCGGTTGGCTGCCTTGGGCAGAAAGTAATACATCAGGCCCAGGTAAGGCGTAGTAAGGAAAAATGCCACCGCGTTGTGGCCGTACCACCACTGCACCAGCGCATCCTGCACACCGGCAAACACGGAGTAGCTTTTGGTAAAACTCACCGGTATGGCCAGCGAGTTGATGATGTGCAGCACGGCTACCGTTACAAACGTGGCGATGTAAAACCAGATGGCTACGTACAGGTGCTGTTCGCGGCGTTTCAGAATGGTGGCAAACATGTTCCAGCCAAACACAACCCAGATCACGGTAATGGCAATATCAATGGGCCATTCCAGCTCGGCATATTCTTTTGAAGAAGTAAGGCCCAGCGGCAGCGTGATGGCTGCAGCTACGATGATGGCCTGCCAGCCCCAAAAGTGAATTTTGCTCAGCTTATCGCTGTACATGCGGGTTTTCAGCAGGCGCTGCAGGGAGTAGTAATATCCCATAAAAATACCGTTGCCCACAAATGCAAAAATCACCGCATTGGTATGCAGCGGACGCAGCCGGCCAAAGTTGAAATAAGGTTGCAGGTTCAACGATTCGGGGAGCACCAGTTGTAGCGCAGCCCACAAACCGGCCAACATGCCTACTACGCCCCAGATGATGGTGGCCCAGGCAAATTTGCTGACAATGGCATTGTCGTAAAAAAACGTTTCCCTCCTGCCGCCGGTGGCAGGCCGGTGCAGTACCTCGGAGGCGAGGTTTTCTTGCTTAATTGTTTCCATTTCTTTGTGATCGGTATTGTTTAGAACTAGGATTGCTTCGATTCGTTGGTGACGCCGTCGTCGAATAACATCCGCACAGATGGGGTGTAATCATCGTCGTACTGGCCTTTTTTAACCGAAAAAATAAAAAGCCATAAAAACCCGCCGGCTACCAGCATGCTTACCACGATCAGGACCACCAGTGCGCTCATGTATTACATTTTATTGCAGGTTCAAAAGTATTTTTAGCCATGGTGGCGGCACCTGACAATTATCAGACAATTGGGTGAAGCTGGTCAAGCCTATTGGCCCGCGCCGCCGTTCCATTGCGGCGTTATTGGTTTTTGGGTAAATGCAGCGCATTCAATAATTTGGAACTTTGGGCTAACTATTAGTTCGTCGCCCAATATTTACCGCCCATATTTTACCGAAATGCGTTCCTTCGCTGCTCATGGCTTTTTTAGAAATACAAGGCGTTCATAAGCAGCAGCAAGGCAGCACTACACTGCACCCGGTTTCTTTTTCGGTGCCGCAGGGAAAAAAACTGGGCATTGCCGGCGCCACCGGTTCGGGCAAAACCACGCTGCTCAAGATCATTGCGGGGCTGATGCAGCCCGATGGCGGCCAGGTGGTATTGGAAGGAAAGCGGGTACCGGGCCCCGACGAAAAGCTGTTGCCCGGCCACCCGGCTATTGGCTACCTGTCGCAGCATTTTGAGCTGCGCAATAACTACACAATCGGCGAAGAATTGGATTATGCCAATGGGCTGCCGCAGGCCGAAGCCGACGCCATTTACAAAATTTGCGACATTGGCCACCTGTTGGAGCGGGGCACCAACCAAGTTTCGGGCGGCGAAAAACAGCGGATTGTAACAGCCCGGGTACTCACCACGCGGCCAAAGCTGCTGCTGCTCGATGAGCCATTCTCCAACCTGGACGCTGGCCACCGCGCCACCATGAAAGGCATGATCCGCCACCTGACCGACCTGATGGACCTTACCTGCATCATGGTTTCCCACGACCCGGTAGACACGCTGTCATGGGCCGACGAACTGGTAGTGTTGCAGGAAGGCCGGATGGTCCAGCAAGGCACGCCGAATACGATTTATTTTCATCCGGCAAATGAATACGTGGCTTCCTTGTTTGGCGCCTACAACCTCCTAAGCCCGGAGCAGGCCCAGTTATTCGGGGCAAAATCCGAAGCTCCGGGCAAAAAACTGATGGTGCGGCCCGGCAGCTTTACGGTGCAGGCGGCTGGCAACGGTGGCCTGTCGGGGAAGGTAACAGAGGTGGCTTTTATGGGCAGCCATTATGAAATAGGCGTGACCCTCCCCCATTTTTCGGTAAATATGCTCACCCTGGATGGCAGCTTGAAGCCCGGCACTGTGGTATCGGTTGCGCTGCAAAACGGCCATGGATGCTGGCTTTAAGGCAAAACCGCACCAATTGAAAAGGGGGCTGCAAACGCTTTGTGGAACGTATCGGGTAAACAAATTGAGCAAATACTAACAGTTTCCGAAAACATAAGCGCCGTCCGTTTGTTTTTTTTAGCTTTGTAAACACCTGGCCGCTGGCAGCCACGGTATCACACAACCCTATAACCCATGCCCCAATCACAGACCTTTTTATTGGTAGACGATGATATCGACGATACTTTTCTGTTTCGGGAAGTGCTATCGGACGTGGCCCCACAGGTAACCCTGCGCACCGCAGCTAACGGGCAGGAGGCCATCGAAAGCCTGCTGGCGCCATCGCATCCGCTGCCGCAGCTTATTTTCCTGGACCTGAACATGCCCAAAATGGACGGCAAGCAATGCCTGCTCGCCATCAAACGCAACGAACGGCTGCAGCATATACCGGTGATCATGTACACCACTTCTTCCCATTCAAGGGACATTGAAGAAACTATGCAGAACGGGGCGATCTCTTTTATCACCAAGCCTTCGCATATCAGTGAGCTGCGCACCATTTTAAGTTCGCTGGCCAACAATACCAACAACAATCTTGAAAAAACACTGCGGCACCTGAGCCAGTCGCAAAACACTTTTATTGTTTGCTAACAGGAGCCGCCTATTTTTCAGCCAAGTTATAACGCCTCTGAAATGCTTTTGTAGGGTTGGGTAAAAATGAGTCCCGGCCAATTGCTGCCATATAAATAGATGACAGGTCATTCCCTTTTATGCACTTATCATGATCCTGATTGTTGACGACACTTCCGAGAACCTGTTTTCCCTAAAAACACTGTTGCAGCTGCACCGGTTTGAGGTCGACACCGCGGCTTCCGGCGAGGAAGCATTAAAAAAAATTTTACGGCAGGAGTATTCGCTCATCATACTGGATGTGCAGATGCCGGGCATGGACGGCTACGAAGTGGCGGAAACTATTACCGGCTACAGCAAAACCAAAGACATTCCCATTCTTTTTCTTTCGGCGGTCAATATCGACAAACGATTCATTACGCAGGGTTATGCATCGGGCGGCGTCGATTATATCACCAAGCCATTTGACCCCGACCTGCTGCTGCTGAAAGTAAAAACCTTCCAAAAGCTGTATCTGCAAAATAAAGCGCTGAACGAGGCCCACGCCACGCTGGAGCAAAAAGTGGCCGAACGCACCAAGGAACTGCTGCAGGCCAATAAAGAGCTGGAAGCCAGCAATACCGAGTTGCAGCAATATGCCTACCTGGCCAGCCACGACCTGCAGGAGCCGCTGCGCAAGATCCTGACCTTCAGCCACATGATCTCGGAAAAATTCCTGCAGGAAAACGACGATGCCATGCGGCTGATGAACAGGGTCATTGCCTCATCTGAACGCATGCGCACCCTCATCAACGACCTGCTGCAATACTCCCGGGTGGCCCAGTCGGTTGATTTTATCCCTACCGACCTGGAGCAACTGGTGCAAGATGTGCTCTCCGACCTGGAGCTGGCCGTTCGGGAAAAATGCGCACAGGTTTCGGTTTCGCCGCTGTGCACCGCCGAAGTGGCGCCGGGACAAATTCGCCAGGTGTTTCAAAATCTGCTGAGCAATGCGCTTAAGTTTTCCAAAAAAGACGAGCCGCCAATCATTGAGATCAGGGGCGAAAAAGTGCGAACGCCCAGCGAAGATGCGCCACCCGATAAAGACGGCAACTGGTGCCGTATTTCGGTGTCGGACAACGGCATCGGCTTCGATGAAATGTATGTGCAAAAAATATTCGGCATGTTCCAGCGGCTCAACGGCCGCGAGGAGTTTGAAGGAACCGGCATCGGCCTGGCCATTGTAAAAAAAATCATCGACCAGCACCACGGTTATATTTCTGCACACAGCAGCGAAGGCGTAGGGGCCACATTTGTCATTTTCCTGCCCTTGTTTCAATCCAACATTTCGCCGCTGCCAAACCCAACGACCCATAAAAAAGATTATACATCGCTATGAGCGCTACGTTTAAACGCAACCTGCTCACCGGTTACTCCCTTTCCCTGTTCCTGTTACTGCTGAGCGCCATTGCCTCCTATTTTTCCATCCGGGGCCTGCTGCGCAGCGCCGAGGAAGTAAGCCATACCAACCAGGTCATCATTAAACTGGAAGGCGTCATTTCTCTGTTGAAAGATGCAGAAACCGGTCAACGTGGTTTTCTAATCACGGGCAATGATGCTTTTTTACAACCGTACGACGACGCTATTGGAAAGCTGGACCCCAGCATCCGGGAACTGCGGGAACTGACCCGCGATAGTGAAGCGCAACAACAGGATGTGAGCCAGCTTACGATGGTTGTGCGGCAACGGCTGGATTCGCTGCAGGCCCGCCTGGAGGAAAAATACCGCAACGAACCGCTGTACCTCGACGGCTTTATGATTGGCCGGGAAACCATGCAAAAAGCCCGCATGATTGTGGAACGCATGACGCAGCGCGAACAGGCCCAACTGGAACTGCGCACCGCCACCCAACGGCAATTTGCGGCCAGCACGCCCCTGCTCATCGTTATCGCATCGCTCCTGGCCATTGGCGTTACCATCGTTTCCTTTTTCCGCGTCCTGTCCGACTTTAACAGGCGGCTGGCGATGCAACAGGAGTTGCAGCAAAAAGACATCGAGATCACACAGCGCCTCAACATTATACAGGATGTGGCTGAAAAAGTGGCCGCCGGCAATTATACTATCCGCGTTACCGATGAAAACAGCGACCTGCTGGGTTCGCTTGCCGGATCGCTCAATAAAATGGCCGGCTCCCTCGACGAATCGTTTAACCAACTGGCCCAAAAAGAATGGCAGCAAACCGGCATGGCCGGCCTGAACGACGAAGTTGTCGGCGAGAAAGATCTACCGGTTTTAACCGAACACATTATTGGCTACCTGGCCCGTTATACGCAAAGCCAGTCCGGCGCATTTTATTTACTGGAAAATGGCAAACTCCGCATCAGCAGCGCCTTTGCGCTGGCAGTGAACCATAGAAACCACCTGCTCCAACTGGGCGAAGGCCTCGCCGGCCAGAGTGCGGCGTCGGGTAAAATCATGGAACTGGAAGGCGTGGCTCCTGAGCGCTACACGGTATCGTTTGCCTCCGGCGCCATTACCCCGGCCCATGTGCTGGCGTTGCCTATTTTCTTTGAGAAAAAAGTTCTGGGCGTGATTGAGCTGGCGTCGTTGGAGCCGTTCACCGCCGAAGACCGCGTGTTCCTGAAATCGGCGGCGCACAATATTGGCATTGCGCTGAACACTGCTTATAGCCGTTTGCGGGTGCAGGAGCTGTTGCAGGAAACCCAGGCCCAATCGGAAGAATTGCAGGCGCAGCACAGCGAGCTTGAAAACATTAACACCGAACTGGAGGCACAAGCCGAAAAACTGCAGGCTTCGGAAGAAGAACTGAAAGTGCAGCAGGAAGAACTGCAGCAAGCCAACCAAGAACTGGAAGAGCGCAGTCGCCTGTTGGAAGAACGCAACCAACTGATCCTGGAACGCAACCTGGAAATAAAAGCCAGCGCTGAGCAACTGGAACAAAGCACCCGGTACAAATCGGAGTTTTTGGCCAACATGAGCCACGAACTGCGTACGCCGCTCAACTCCATTTTGCTCCTGTCGCGGCTGCTTTCCGAAAACAACGAACAAAACCTGAGCAACGACCAGGTGGAATATGCACGGGTGATCCAAAGCTCCGGAAACGGTTTGCTAACGCTGATCGATGAAATTTTGGACCTGTCGAAAATTGAGGCGGGCAAAATGGAACTGGAATACCAGATGGTGCCCCTTCCGGAAATTGTCGATGACCTCCAGCGCATGTTCAAACCCATGGCCGCTGAAAAGGGGTTGGAGTTCAGCGTGCATGTGGCCGAGGGCATGCACCATATTATTGAAACCGACAGGCTAAGGGTGGAACAGATCCTGCGCAACCTGATTGGCAATGCATTGAAATTTACCGCTAAAGGTTCGGTGCAGGTACAGGTATCGCAGCCCGATGACAAGCACGTTTCCTTTGCGGTAAAAGACACAGGTATTGGCATTGCTGCGCAAAAGCAGCAAACCATTTTTGAAGCCTTTCAACAAGCCGACGGTTCCACACGGCGCAAATACGGCGGCACCGGCTTGGGTCTTTCCATCAGCCGCGAACTGGCCCGTTTGCTGGGCGGAGAAATTACTTTGGAAAGCGTGGAAGGAAAAGGCAGCACTTTCTCGCTCCTGCTGCCGCTTTCAAAAGCCGATGCGGAAGCACAGCCCGCCCAACCATCGGTTGTGGCCCTGGAAGCCGACCCAGAAGCAGACCAGCAGCCGGCCGAGTCTGCACCAAAAGCACCGGAACCGCAGCCTGCCATCACTGCCCGTTTTACCGGCACCATTCCTGCGCCCATCCCCGACGACCGCGATAAAATTGAAGCCGGCGACAAAGTGCTCCTGATTGTTGAAGACGATACGCATTTTGCCCAAGCCCTGCTCGATTACAGCCGGAAAAATGGTTATAAAGGAATTGTTTCCGTTCGTGGTGATGAGGGCATTGAACTGGCGGAGCGCTACCACCCGCTGGGTATTTTGCTCGACCTGCAACTGCCGGTAAAAAGCGGCTGGGAGGTAATGGATGCGCTGAAGAACAACCCCGCAACAAGGGCCATCCCGGTGCACATCATGTCGAGCCAGGAAGCCCGCACCAAAAGCATTGCGCAGGGCGCCGTCGATTTTATCAACAAACCGGTTGCCTTTGAAAAACTGAGCGGCGTATTTCGCAAAATTGAAGAAGCCCTCAGCCGCAACCCCAAAAAGGTGTTGATTGTAGAGGAAAACCAAAAACATGCGGAGGCGCTTTCTTTTTTCCTGAAAAGCTTTGAAGTACACACAGAGATCCGCAATTCGGTTTCAGAAGGCATTTCGGCGCTCAACCGCGAAGAAGTGGATTGCGTGATCCTGGACATGGGTGTACCCGAAAACCGTTCCTACGAAATTTTGGAGCAGGTGAAAAAAACACCGGGATTGGAAAACCTGCCCATCATCATTTTCACGGGTAAAAGCCTTTCGTACAACGAAGAGGTGCGCATCAAGCAATTTGCCGATTCGATCGTGGTAAAAACCGCCCACTCGTATAAACGAATCCTCGACGAGGTGTCGCTGTTTCTGCACCTGGTGGAAGAAAATAAAAAAGACGGCACATCGGGGCGCAACAACCGAATGAGCATTTTTGGCGAGGTGCTGCGCGGCAAAACCGTGCTGATTGCCGATGACGATGTGCGGAATATTTTTTCGCTGACCAAGGCATTGGAACAGCAAGGCGTGCAGGTAGTTTCGGCTATTGATGGCCGTGATGCGCTGAAGCAGTTGGAAACCACGGGCAAAATTGACCTGGTGCTGATGGATATGATGATGCCTGAAATGGACGGTTACGAGGCGATCCGCGAAATCAGGAAACAGGGCCGCTACCGCAACCTGCCCATCATTGCCGTTACGGCCAAAGCCATGACCGGCGACCGCGAAAAATGTATTGAAGCCGGCGCATCGGATTATATTACCAAACCAGTTGACATCGACCAGCTGCTTTCGCTGCTGCGGGTGTGGTTGTACCAGTAAGAGTCGGAAGTCGGAAGGAGAGAGTTTGTAGAGAAGCAACAGTTTTTTAGTCGCAGGTGGCGGGTTGGTTGGTGAAGGAGCCGGTGGGCTTTTGACCGGCGAGCAGCGCCTGCAAAAAACAATAGCTGTTGCTGACCAGGTATTCCATGTTGTACACGCCGTGGTTGGAGCTGTTTTCAGTGTGCAGCACCGATGCTACTCCCCTTGCCTGCAGTGCATCGTACACCGATTTGGACCCGAAAAATTCCGGATAATTGGTGCAGCCCACAAACGGGCCCTGCGCATAAGGCACTACCGCATCACCAGAGCCATGAAACCCGATTACCGGGATGGCATCACGGGCTTCAATTACCGAAGGGTTCATCAATCCGCCCCACATATTGAGCACGCCTTTAATGCGGTAATCGGCCGGCAAATTATTGCCCGAAGCCTGCAGCCCGCCCAGCTCATTTTCAATATTTGGGTAAAATGAGCGAAACTCGGCCTGTGTAAAAAATGCGGCAGAAAGTGCGGCAATAGCCCCGGCACTGGTGCCACCTATAAAAATTTTGGAAGTATCGATGCGGTATTGACCAGCATTGGCCACTAAAAAACGCAGCGCTGCATTGAGGTCCTGCGTGGCGCGGTAACCCGCCTGTATAACCGAATATGGATTGCCGCCACAAAGATTGGTACCGCTGCCCAGGTTCCAGCCCAACCGGTATGAAATGGTTACCGTGGTAAAATGCCGCTGGGCAAAATATTCGCAAAAAGTATTCAGCTCATCGCGGGTGCCGGTGTAAAAAGCACCGCTGTGCAGCACCACCAGCAATGGGTTGGCAGGCCGGTTGTTTTGCGGCAGGTACACATCCATTTCCAAAGCCTGCTGCTGCCCCAGCCAGTTGTTGGCGGCGCCGTATTGCACGGCTTTTTCCACTGCAAACGTGGTGCGGTTGGATGCCGCATCGTTTTCTTTTTTACAACCGGCAAGCAAAACGAGCAAGAGCAAACTATAAGCAGACAGGTATTTCATAAACAGCGTGGCTTTTTCCCCACTGAGCAAAAGATGCAACAGCATCGTATAGGGAAATACAAGATAGGACGTAATAGGTTCTGCGCCACCACTGGTTTTGAATAGCGAGAGGCTAGTTTTACTGTATCGAAGAAAACCTATTTTTTACGCAAAAAAAACACGGCTAACCCTCAAGGTTAACCGTGCATTTACTTTGAATGGTGCTGGGCACCAGTTGTAACATCGGTCCAATTAATCGTGACCTTCCAGCTTTACAATTTTGTTGTACAAGCCTAACAGCAGAAACGGTGCAGGCCATTGTCCAACAAACAAGCTTTCTTTTTTCCTGCCCATGATTTGCAGGGTCAGCGATACAGCCATGGAGCCCAGGGCTGCCCATAAAAACAGATCGGATGGGAGCTTTGCGGTTTGCTCCTCGATAGCAGTTGCTACTTTTCCTTCCTTGTGCTCGGGGTTAAGATTTGTAGGCATAAAATAATCCTCCCTTTTTAAGAGTTGATGAATATGTTTTCTCCTTATTCAACTTCCTTGCCAAGTAAGATTGGGGCTGCACGGGCAGTGGTATGGAAATAAATATGTATCCATCACTGATCCATTTTCCACAATTAGGTGTAAATTCAAAGGGAGTGCCCTAGCAGGCACCCAACTACACTTTTCGCTTGCCATACCTAACCACATGAACCGGCTGTTGCTAACTTTTTGCGGGCTGTTGCTGTTGCCGTTTGCGGCATGGGCCGACCACATTACGGGTGGCGAAATCTATTATACCCTGTTGGGCAACAACAATGGCAATTATGAATACCGCATTACGGTAAAGGTGTTTATGCGCTGCAACAGCGGCCGCACTTTTAATGATCCCACCACCATTTCTATTTTTACCAAAGGCACAGGTGCCCGTGTTTCCGACCACAGCGTGTACCTGGCCCGCACCGAAACCATCCAGTTAACGGACCCGAACAAATGCATTACCGATCCGCCGCTGGTTTGCTATAACGTTGGCTACTACGAGTTTGTAGCAACACTGCCGCCATCGGCCAGCGGCTACCAGATTGCTGCGCAGTTTGTGTACCGCATAGCCGGCATCCGCAACCTGGTTTCTTTTTACAATAATATCGGTGCTACCTATACTGCTGAAATACCCGCCAATACCGGCAACGCCTGGGTCAACAGCAGTGCCCGGTTTGTGGGCTCCGACCTCGTGGCCATCTGTGCCAACAACAACTTTTCTTACTCCTTTGCAGCCACTGATTCGGATGGTGATGAGCTGCGTTATTCTTTTTGCGATGCGTTTCAGGGCGGTAATTTTCGCAACGGCATGTCGGTGCCGCCCGATGCGCCTCCGTATAATTCAGTACCATACAACAATGCGTTTTCGGGCGGCTCGCCGCTGGGTCCTAATGTAAAAATCAATACCAGCACCGGCCTCATCACCGGCACTGCGCCGGATGAAGGTGTGTACGTGGTAACGGTTTGCGTGGAGGAAATTCGCAACGGGCGGGTTATTGCGGTGCAACGCAAAGACCTGCAAATTTTTATCGCTTCTTGCACCATTGCGTCCGCTTCGCTGGAGGCAAGCTACCAGCTTTGCGAAGCATCTAAAACATTGAACGCGACCAATAACAGCGTAAGCCCGCTGATCCGCACCTACAACTGGGAATTGCTCGACCGGTTGGGCAGAACGGTGACGGCTTCCACAACGCAGGCATTTAACCACGAGTTTGCCGATACCGGTTTATACCAATTAAAACTGGTGGTTAACCGTGGCGGCGAATGTTCCGATTCCAACACGGCGCCGGTGCGGGTGTATCCCGGCTTGCTGCCCAAATTTTCCGCCGAAGGTGTTTGCGCCGGGCGGCCCACCCAGTTTTCCGACCAAAGCACCACGGTCTATGGCCGGATCGATTCGTGGAGTTGGGATTTTGGCAGCAATACCGAAGGCGAAGCGATGTTGTCTACCCCATCGCCCAGTTTTGTTTTTCGCGGTAGCGGCACCCGGCAGGTACGGCTGACTGTTGCTACCAGTTTAGGCTGTTCTGCAAGCGCCCTGCAGCCGGTAGGCATTACTGATAAACCGCCACTGAACCTTGCATTTAGGGACACAACCATTTGTATTGGCGACGAAGTGCAGCTACAGGCCCGCAGCAGCGGCAACTACCAATGGACGCCGCAAACGAGCATCAGGAGCGGTGGCACCACCGGAAACGCCGTAGCGACACCACGATCCACTACCCTGTTTGTGGCACAACTCAACCAGGACGGCTGCATCAACCAGGATTCTGTTTTGGTGCGGGTTGAGGCTGGCGTTCGCTTGCAGGTTAGTGCCGACACGACTATTTGTTTGGGCGATACGGTGCAATTGCGAACCATTTCCAATGCATTGCGGTATGCATGGCAACCCACAACTACTTTGCTAGAAAGCGATGTTGCGAACCCTTTTATTACACCAACTGATCCAGTTACAAAATATACAGTCACGGGCCAGATTGGTGGCTGCACGGAAACGGCTTCGGTTAATGTTTACACAGTGTCTTACCCGATGGTAAACGCCGGCGCGGATACCGTGATTTGTTTCAATACCGCGGCATTGCTGCAAGGCAGTAGCGATGGCAACAGGTTTACGTGGTCAGCGGGCACCACGCTCTCCAATCCAACCAATTTGTCTACCAATGCACGGCCTACGGCCACAACCGCTTATGTGCTCACTGCCATTGGAAATAGGGGTTGTCCCAAACCTGCTTACGATACGGTACAAGTGCGGGTGCAGGCACCGGTGCAGGCTTTTGCCGGCCGCGACACCACAGTGATTGTGGGCCAGCCACTGCAGTTACAGGCATCGGGTGGCGACTTGTACCAATGGACACCCGCCACTGGCCTGAATGATGGGCAAATTGCCAACCCCATTGCCCAGTACACCGAAAGCATGGGTGGCCGCATCCGATACACCGTAAAAGTGCAAACGCCGGAAGGCTGCAGCGATACAGCTTCGCTGGAGGTGCGCATTTTTGAAACAGGCGCCACGGTTTTTGTGCCTTCTGCTTTTACGCCAAACAATGACGGCCTCAACGACCTGCTGCGGCCATTGGCGGCAGGCATGCGCCAGCTGGAGCTGTTTTCGGTGTACAACCGCTGGGGGCAGCTGGTGTTCAGCAGCCGCGACGGCCGTGGTTGGGACGGCACCATTGGTGGACAGGCGCAGGGCCCCGGCGTATATGTGTGGCTGGTAAAGGCTGTTGATTTTAATGGAAAGCCCCATGTACAAAAAGGCACCGTTACCCTGCTGCGTTAGTGCCATTCCGCATTCATCCCCTTTTTATGCCCTTTAACAAAAGGGTTTTCTAATTCATCGAAATTGAAACCGACGGGTTTTAAAAGACCGTACCTTGCGGGCCGCTTTGGCATGGAGTAAACCGATGCCATTTTAAACGAACCTCAATACCAGTTCGGCGCAGCAAAACAGTCGTTTTCTTTTTAGAAAAGTAAAAGAGCATTCGATGTGCTGTGCCGCAACTGCAGGCTACCATGCGGCTTTTTTTTACCACCATATTCGCTTTGCTTTTTTGCGCGGCCGGCGCACAACAGGTTCGGCTGAGCGGCACCGTTACCGACAGCAAAGGTTCGCCGCTGTCGTCGGCGAGCATCGTGGTAACCGAATTGGGCCGCGGTATTGTTAGTAAAGAAAACGGCAGCTTTGAACTGCTGCTGGAAGCCGGCCGGTACACCTTGCGAACCAGCAGCGTAAACCACCGCTGCCCGCTCATTCCAATAGCTATTTACAGCGACACCACCATCCAGATCATCATGGAAGACGACCACTCGCAGCAGTTGTCCGGTGTAGTGGTGCAAGCCAAAATTAGGGACCGCGCCGATGAGGTGATGCGGACGCTGGTAGCAAAAAAAGATTCCATTACCGCCGCAGCCGGCCCGCATTCGGTGCAATTGTATGTAAAAGCAACGCGGCAGGATTCGGCGCAGGTGGCCGCCCGCAAACTCCGCCGCCAGCAAGGCCGCAATGCGCCGCTGCCCGACGACCTGAAGGGCATGCAGCTGACCGAAGTGTTGTTGCAGTTGGATGTGCAGGGTTCGAAATTAAAAGAGCAGCGGCTGGGCGTAAAAAGCACCGGCAATGCCAAAAACTTGTTTTACCTATCGGCTACCGAGGGCACTTTTGATTTTTACAAGAACCAAATCAAAGTTCCGGGGCTGGCGCCCACCCCATTTGTTTCGCCGGTGAGCAGTGCCGGGCTGGTGGCTTATAAGTTTAAAACGATCAAAACGGTGCGCCGCGGCAAACACCGCATTTACACCATTAAAGTTGAACCCCGCCAGCTAACCAATGCCACGGTGGAAGGTGAAATAACAGTTTCGGACAGTGCCTGGGCTATTTTGCACACCCGTTTTCGTTTTCCAGAATACCACTTGCAGGAGTACAACTTTTTTGAAGTGGAGCAGGACTACCGCTTTGTAAATGAAACGGCGTGGATGCTCCAGAAACAGACATTTCGCTACAATGTAAAGGGTGCCCGCAATACCATTTCCGGCCACACAGAAATTCATTATTCCGGCTACCAGCTCAACCGCAAATTTCCCGACCGTTATTTTGGCCAGGAAGTGAGCAGCACGGCGGCAACCGCATATGAGCAGGACACTTCGTTATGGACCACCGCCCGGCTGGCGCCGCTCAATAACCGCGAGGCCCGCCTGGTGCGCCACACCGATAGCCTGAATACTTTCATGCAATCGGACCAATACCTCGATTCGCTGGAGCGCCAGATCAACCGCATTACCTGGCAAAAACTGGGACTGTTTGGCCAGTCGTTTTGGGCCCGGAAAAAGGAACGCTACTGGCACCTGCCTTCGCTGGTTTCCTTGTACCAGCCCGTAGCGTTTGGCGGCAGCCGCATCAACGTTGCGTTTGCTTTTAAAAAAACGGCCAAGTCGCGGAAAGATATTTTCCTCGACAACAATATCAGTTACGGCATCCGCAACAACGATATTAATGGTTTTATAAAATTGCGCCGCACTTACAATCCGTTTAACCGCGGTTATTACGAAATCAGCGGTGGGCGGGCTTTCCAGGCCATTACCGAAGGCGACGCCTGGATCAATATGATCAAGCGCAACAACATTTACCTGAATAACTACCTGCAGGTAGCGCATGGGTTGGAACTGGTAAATGGCCTCATGTTGCACACCGAGTTGGAGACCGCATTTCGCAGATCAGTGGCCGGTTACCGCACGGGCCATTTGGTGGACAGCGTTTTTGGCAATGTGCTCGACAACAATTTTGCCGTGGCATTTGCACCATACAATGCATTATACGGGCAAGTGAAATTGCAATACACCCCGTTCCAACGTTTTCGCCGCGAGCCAAGGGAGAAGGTAATTCTTGGTTCAAAATGGCCCACCTTTTATGCGTTGTGGCGCAAAGGGATTCCGGGAACTTTAAATAGTAAAGTGTCGTTTGATTTTATAGAATACGGCGCGGAGCAGCACCTCAACCTGGGTTTGATGGGGCTGGGAAAATACACGGTAAAATCCGGTTCGTTTGTGCGCCGGCCTGAGTTGCGCCTGATCGATTACCAGTTCCAGCGCCGCGGCGACCCGTTTCTATTCCTCAACCCGCACAAATCCTTCCAGGCATTGGACTCCACTTTTGCCCTGTTCAGCCGTTATGTGGAAAGCCATTATGTGCACGAATTCAACGGCTTATTTTTAAATAAAATACCGCTCCTGAAAAGGCTGCAGCTCCGCGAAATGGGTGGCGCCGGTTTTTTGATTGCGCCGGAACGCAACCTGCGCTACGCCGAACTTTTTGCCGGTGTTGAGCGGGCATTCCAGTCGCCGTTCAATCCGCTCGACAAGTTTAAAGTTGGCATCTACGTGGTGGGCTCTATGGCCAACCAGTTTCACAACCCGGTGCAATTAAAAGTGGGTTTCACTACATGGGATAAACGGCGCAACCGCTGGTTCTGATTCTTGTTCGCTGCATTCAGTTCTTTGGTTTCCAGAGTTTGCGTAACTTTTGGTAACCCAAAGCCAAAAATATGAAACCTCGATTGTGCCTGATGCCGGCAGCCCTTTACCTGTTGATCTTTGCTTCGTTTTTCCATTCAAAATTATTTGCGCAAATCCCACCGGTGCCGCCGGTTCAGGAGCTGGTTTTCCGGTCGGTAAATGTGATACCCATGGACGGCGAAATTGTGCTGCCCAACCAGACGGTGGTGGTGCGAAATGGTGTGATTCATGCGATGGGCGATGAAGGAAAAGTGCAGTGGGGCAAGGACGCTAAGGTAATTGATGGAAAGGGCAAATATCTGATGCCCGGCTTAGCAGAAATGCATGCACATGTGCCGCCGTCCGATGATGTGGAGGCGATGAAAGAAGTGTTGCTCTTGTTTGCGGTAAATGGCATCACCACAATCCGTGGTATGCTGGGGCATCCACGACATTTGGAGCTGCGTGCAAGCATTCAGAACGGTTCCGTCATTGGCCCCACCTTTTTCACATCCGGTCCTTCGTTCAATGGAAACAGTGCACCCACGCCCCAAGCAGCCGCGCAGCTGGTTCGGGATCAAAAGGCGGCGGGTTATGACTTTTTGAAGATACATCCCGGTATCAAACTCGATGCATTTAAGGCAATGGCTGCAACGGCTAAAGAATTAAACATTCCCTTCGCGGGACACGTACCTTCGGACGTGGGCATTTGGAATGCAATTGAAATGGGCATCCTTACCATTGATCACTTGGATGGTTTTGTGGAAGCCCTCATCCCGGGGAAGGAGCAATTTGCGGAAGGAAGCCATGGCCTGTTTGCCACCAACATTTTTGAAGAAGCGAATAAGACGCACATCCAAAAACTGATGGATGCGCTCAAGAAGAAAGGTACATGGGTAGTGCCCACCCAAGCATTAGCGGTGCGTTGGCTTTCGCCGCAGCAAAATGCCGCCCAGCGGGCAGCCGAACCGGAAATGAAATATATGTCGCCAAAAACGGTAGCTAATTGGGTGCGTACCAAGCAAAGCATGGAAGAAGGCGCAGGTTATAACAGGGAAGCCATGCCGCAATACATTGCTTTGCGCAACGAACTGATTAAAGCCTGCCAGGATGCTGGGGTGCCGCTTCTCCTGGGATCTGATGCGCCGCAGGTGTTTAATGTGCCGGGTTTTTCAACGCACCACGAACTGCGGTATCTGGTCGATGCAGGACTCACCCCTTACCAGGCATTATATAGTGGAACGGTTGCGGTTGGGAAATTTTATGGCAGATCGGAGTGGGGATCCATCCAAAAAGGTGCACCGGCTGACTTGATTTTACTTGAGGGCAACCCATTGCAAAACATTGAGCACATCAAAAATATAGATGGCGTTGTGTTGAAAGGCAAATGGCTCGATAACAGTTGGCGGGAAGCGGTGTTGAAAGCAATTGCAGATAAGAAACGGAAGGAGGAGTCATTGCCTTAGTTTTACCTATATGCCTGAAAACAAAACAGCCTTACACTTTTGTGCAAGGCTGTTTTAATATTGATGTAAATAAGATTGGCGGTTACCTACTCTCCCGGAGCATTGCTACTCCAGTACCATTGGCCATGAGGGGCTTAACTTCTCTGTTCGGTATGGGAAGAGGTGGACACCCTCGGAAAAACCACCATCAATATTGTTTGACATACTGGAAAGCAAGTTTGTAGTAAAGTATAATGTTAGTTAGATAATAAAATTAAAGCGTACGGGCAATTAGTACTACTCGGCTGAACGTATTACTACGATTACACCTGTAGCCTATCAACGCAGTAGTCTGCTGCGGCCCTTAAAAGAAAACTCATCTTGTGGAAGGTTTCACGCTTAGATGCTTTCAGCGTTTATCCTGTCCGTACATAGCTACTCGGCACTGCACCTGGCGGCACAACCGATACACCAGCGGTACGTACGACCCGGTCCTCTCGTACTAAGGTCATGTCCACTCAATTTTCTTGCGCCCACCACAGATAGGGACCGAACTGTCTTGCGACGTTCTGAACCCAGTTCACGTGCCACTTTAATCGGCGAACAGCCGAACCCTTGGGACCTTCTCCAGCCCCAGGATGTGACGAACCGACATCGAGGTGCCAAACCTTTCCGTCGATATGAGCTCTTGGGAAAGATCAGCCTGTTATCCCCGGAGTACCTTTTATCCTTTGAGCGATGGCCTTTCCATATAGAAACCACCGGATCACTTCAGCCGACTTTCGTCCCTGCTCGACTTGTAGGTCTCACAGTCAAGCTCCCTTATACTGATGCGCTCTGCGTACGATTACCAACCGTACTGAGGGAACCTTTGCAAGCCTCCGTTACACTTTAGGAGGCGACCACCCCAGTCAAACTACCCACCATGCACTGTTTCCCTCGAAAGGGATTAGACTCTAAACAAAGAGAGGTTGGTATTTCAACGACCGCTCCACAACCCCTGGCGAGGCTGCTTCATAGCGTCCCAACTATCCTACACACCCGTTGTTCAAAATCAATGCAAAGTTGTAGTGAAGGTTCACGGGGTCTTTCCGTCCCGTGGCGGGTAACCGGCATCTTCACCGATACTACAATTTCACCGGGCTCGTGGAGGAGACAGTGTTCAACTCATTAGACCATTCGTGCAGGTCGGAACTTACCCGACAAGGAATTTCGCTACCTTAGGACCGTTATAGTTACGGCCGCCGTTTACTGGGGCTTCAGTCAGGAGCTTTGACCTTGCGGTCGAACACCCTTCCTTAACCTTCCAGCACCGGGCAGGTATCAGGCCCTATACGTCATCTTTCGATTTTGCAGAGCCCTGTGTTTTTGTTAAACAGTTGGTTGAACCATTTTACTGTGACCATATCGCTATGGTACGCCTTATCCCGAAGTTACAGCGTCAATTTGCCTAGTTCCTTCTCCACGGCTCACCCGAGCGCCTGAGAATATTCATCCCGTCTACCTGTGTCGGTTTGCGGTACGGGCCGCTGTAGCCTAACCTTAGAGGTTTTTCTCGGCAGCTTTTAACTTCACTCACCGCAGCCGAAGCTTTGGTGTACTTTCCCGCTTTGCCAAGTCTTGCGGATTTGCCTGCAAAACCTATAGCTACACGGTTAACCGCACTATTCCGTAAGTGCGGGGAAGGTTCAATACTGCGTCACCCCATCGAAACTACAGTGGGTGCTGGAATATTAACCAGCTTTCCATCAGCTACCCCTTTCGGGTTCACCTAAGGACCCGACTAACCCTGATCCGATTAACGTTGATCAGGAACCCTTAGACTTTCGGCGTTAAGGTTTTTCACCTTAATTATCGTTACTTATGCCTACATTTTCGTTTGAAACCACTCCAGCAATGGTCACCCATCACCTTCAACGCAGGTTTCAATGCTCCCCTACCGATATACACTCAAAGTGCAATCATAGAGCTTCGGTTCATGGTTTGATGCCCGATTATTTTCCGCGCGGCGTCTCTCGACCAGTGAGCTGTTACGCACTCTTTAAATGAATGGCTGCTTCCAAGCCAACATCCTGGCTGTTATAGAAACGCCACCTCGTTTGTCCAACTTAACCATGTATTGGGGACCTTAGCTGCTATTCTGGGTTATTTCCCTCTCGGCCACGGACCTTAGCGCCCGCAGCCTCACTGCTGCATAGCATTTATGAGCATTCGGAGTTTGTCAGGGTTTGGTAGGCGGTGAAGCCCCCTAGCCCAATCAGTAGCTCTACCTCTCATAAACTCTAATTAATGCAACGCTGTTCCTAAAAACATTTCGGGGAGAACGAGCTATCTCTCAGTTTGATTGGCCTTTCACCCCTATCCACAGGTCATCCCATAGCTTTTCAACGCTAATGGGTTCGGACCTCCACTGGGTGTTACCCCACCTTCATCCTGCCCATGGATAGATCACAAAGTTTCGCGTCTGCCCCCACTGACTTAATTGAACGCCCTGTTCGGACTCGCTTTCGCTACGGCTCCGTTAAATAAGAACTTAACCTCGCCAGTGAGGAGCAACTCGTAGGCTCATTATGCAAAAGGCACGCCGTCACTACGTAAACGTAGCTCCGACCGCTTGTAGGCGCACGGTTTCAGGTACTATTTCACTCCCTTATTCAGGGTGCTTTTCACCTTTCCCTTACGGTACTGGTTCACTATCGGTCTCTGAGGAGTATTTAGCCTTACCAGATGGTGCTGGCAGATTCAGGCAGGATTTCTCCGGTCCCGCCCTACTCAGGATACTGCTCGTCCCACTCAATGTACGCTTACGCGGCTTTCACGCCCTATGGCCCAACTTTCCAGATGGTTCAGCTTGATGAGTGTTTCTAAATGCAGTCCTACAACCCCCATGGAGCACGCCCCACAGGTTTGGGCTCTTCCCCGTTCGCTCGCCACTACTTAGGGAATCATTTTGTTTATTTTCTTTTCCTCCGCCTACTTAGATGTTTCAGTTCAGCGGGTTGGCTTCTCTTTCGAGATAATACGCCTTCAGCGTACTGGGTTGTCCCATTCGGAGATCCAGGGATATATCACTCGTGTGCAGTTCCCCCTGGCTTATCGCAGCTTACCACGTCCTTCATCGCCTCTCAGAGCCTAGGCATCCACCATGCGCCCTTATGTGCTTTAAATCTTTTTAGATTTATCTAATTCAATTTGTGAAAATTGTATTTACCCAACCACTTTGATTGACTTCAGACCACCAAAATTATTTAGTGATGCAAAAAAACTATCATTGTGATCTTGGCTAACTATAGCATTATTTCTACTACAATTGCTTTCCAATATGTCAAAGAACTTAAACTGCAGAAGCTGCAAGCATTGCGCTATTAACTTCTCGCGTTTTATCTGTAAGTATTAAGGTTGCGAACCTCCAGGCCTAAAAGCCATACCCCACATCTAACTAAGTTTGAAAGAACTACTTTACTGACTTTACCGTCTTTTCCGACTTTACGGACTTTTAAAAAGTGGAGGATAACGGATTCGAACCGTTGACCCCCTGCGTGCAAGGCAGGTGCTCTAGCCAGCTGAGCTAATCCCCCATAAAAGGAATCTAGCTTTAAGCTTGCAGCTAGTAGCTAGCGGCTTGCAGCTTTCTTCTCTTTTGGTAGACCCGAGCAGATTTGAACTGCTGACCCCTACATTATCAGTGTAGTGCTCTAACCAGGCTGAGCTACGGATCTGAATGTTTCATTCTGTAGTAAGCCCCTCTACATTGTCTGTCGGGTTACTTAAGAGTTTAAGTAAAAGAACTGGTTTTTGAAAAACAAGTTTTGAAAGATTTTGGAAACAACAGCACATTAAGCAATCAAGTGTTTTAGTTTGCTATTACCTAAATAATAGTAACCAAAAGCTAAGCGCTCTAAAAAGGAGGTATTCCAGCCGCACCTTCCGATACGGCTACCTTGTTACGACTTAGCCCCAGTTACCGGTCTTACCCTAGGCGGCTCCTTGCGGTTACCGACTTCAGGTCCCCCCGGCTTCCATGGCTTGACGGGCGGTGTGTGCAAGGTCCGGGAACGTATTCACCGTATCATTGCTGATATACGATTACTAGCGATTCCAGCTTCACGCAGTCGAGTTGCAGACTGCGATCTGAACTGAGAGGCGTTTTTTGGGATTGGCTCCTTATCGCTAAGTGGCAGCCCTTTGTACGCCCCATTGTAGCACGTGTGTAGCCCTGGGCATAAAGGCCATGATGACTTGACATCATCCCCTCCTTCCTCGCGTCTTACGACGGCAGTTTCAGTAGAGTTCCCAGCGTTACCTGATGGCAACTACTGATGGGGGTTGCGCTCGTTGCGGGACTTAACCCAACACCTCACGGCACGAGCTGACGACAGCCATGCAGCACCTTACTGAGTGTATATTGCTATAAAACGAGCTTTCACCCGCGGTCACTCAGCATTCTAGCCCAGGTAAGGTTCCTCGCGTATCATCGAATTAAACCACATGCTCCACCGCTTGTGCGGACCCCCGCCAATTCCTTTGAGTTTCAACCTTGCGGTCGTACTTCCCAGGTGGGATACTTAATGCTTTCGCTCAGACGCATGCTGTCATATCGCACACGTCGAGTATCCATAGTTTAGGGCGTGGACTACCAGGGTATCTAATCCTGTTTGATCCCCACGCTTTCGTGCCTCAGCGTCAATGACTCTGTAGTGAGCTGCCTTCGCAATCGGTGTTCTATGTCATATCTAAGCATTTCACCGCTACATGACATATTCCGCTCACCTCCCGAGTATTCAAGACCTGTAGTATCAACGGCAGTTCCGAAGTTAAGCTTCGGGATTTCACCACTGACTTACAAACCCGCCTACGCACCCTTTAAACCCAGTGAATCCGGATAACGCTTGCACCCTCCGTATTACCGCGGCTGCTGGCACGGAGTTAGCCGGTGCTTATTCCTGGGGTACCGTCAGGCCGGATAAAAATCCGGGGTTTCGTCCCCCATAAAAGAAGTTTACAACCCAGAGGGCCTTCATCCTCCACGCGGCATGGCTGGTTCAGACTTGCGTCCATTGACCAATATTCCTTACTGCTGCCTCCCGTAGGAGTCGGGCCCGTGTCTCAGTGCCCGTGTGACTGGTCGTGCTCTCACACCAGTTACCCATCGCAGGCTTGGTGAGCCGTTACCTCAACCAACTACCTAATGGGACGCACGCCCATCCTTAAGCGCCGGAGCTATAACTATAAAGTGATGCCACTTCACAGTGTTACGAGGTATTAATCCGGGTTTCCCCGGGCTATCCCCCACTTAAGGGTAAGTTGCGTACGTGTTCCGCACCCGTTTGCCGGTCGCCATCAGTGTGTATTGCTACACACCATGCTGCCCCACGACTTGCATGTATTAAGCCTGCCGCTAGCGTTCATCCTGAGCCAGGATCAAACTCTCCATTGTAAATGAAGTGTCCAATTCCTGACTAATTAATAATCTCAAGGATTAATTAACGAGTCAAAAAATCGAATAATTAATGTTATTCGCTTTATTTGATTACCTAATGTTATTTGGTACATATAAAATGTACCGTGCTGTTGCTTCCAAACTTTCAAAGATCTTAAAAGATACCACCCTATCAGCAGTACCCCTTTTTCGTAAGCGCCCAGGGATGCGATCCCCTCAGGTCATAACCAATCACCTAAATCAGCTACACCAAACACCCTAAAAAACAATAAAGAACTATTTTTTAAACAAACCCCTCTTTCGTAATTGGGAGTGCAAAGATAAGAGAACCAAACACAACAACCAAAAGTTTTTTCAGAAATTTTAGTGCTTCTCCTTTCTTAAAAACACCGCAACTACCTAAAAACCAACCACTTAAAGAACTCCATTCCCCGTTTTCGGGAGTGCAAAGATAAAGAAAACCAATCCAATTGACCAAAAGTTTTTTTCAATCTTTCCAAAAATGACCAAAACCACAAAAACTTTAACCGAAACAACAAAGAACTAAATGAAGAGAACTATCCGCTGCCCTGTACCGACAACCGCGGCCTGCAAAGATAAGAGGGTTAGGTAATTCAATGCAAATAAAAAGCGCAATAAAAGGAACTTTTATTGCGCTTTGACGAAGGGTTAACGATTGGTGGTTATATTCCCTTATATACTTACGGTGTTTCCTTCATCGTAAATAATTCACGATTACTTTCTACCCCGGCTCCATACTTCATGTATATCATCGCCACGAGAACTTTTGCCACTGTGGTGCCAGTTGCCTCCTTCCACTTTGCCGGAAAAAGATAATGAAGCTCCTACCCTGCTACTATCCCGGGAGAAAAAGTCGATGTGCTCCGTGTACTTGCCATCAGTAAAAGTGTAGCGGCCGCCGCCGGTTCCGTAAAAGCCTTTAGCGCCCGGATCAATGGCAACCCACTGAAACATCGAACCAGTTAACAGCTTCACGGTTTTACGGGTGCCTGTTTGGTGAATGGTTTGCATGCTGCCGTCTTGCATGCGTTGGGTTATTTGCCAGGCACCGGCCAATGGGCTTTGGCCTGCATCGAGTTGCGTCCATCTTTTTGCAACGCCATCTTTTGCAGTGGTCACCAAATTATTGCCAGTGCCCGAAGTTGCAACAACCGATTGGGTGCCCACATTGTCCGGCGTTTGCGTGTCGTATTCCCATTTAATATGCAAGCCATCAGCTTTTCGTTCAAATGGGCCGCCTTTGGTAAAGAGGAAGGTTTTACCTGCATAAGCGGTATGTGAAAGGTATCCGTCAGTTGCTATTAAAAGATGTGCAGTATCGCCGGTTTTCATTTGCCAGGCACCTTGCAGCGTTTGCTGTGGCGGTTGCGGTTTTCTTAGAAAAGCTGCCAGCACAACTAAAGATGCAGACAACATTAAAAACCTGGTTATTGTTCTTGTTCGCATGGCAAGTATATTTTGGGTGAATGAATGTAAAAACAAATTGTATCTGTCCGGTGGAAAAGGTACGATTCATTAGTGCCGCATTGATCAAAAACCTTGTTTAACAAACCTTTGCCGATAATAAACGCCTATTTACCGATAAACGGGTTCCAATATTTAAAATTGAAACCTATTTTTGGCGACCTAAACCTTTCGAAATTTAAAATATCCGATGAAAAAATACTTGACTGAAAAGAACGCCCTCACTGTGATGGTAAGCCTCTTCTGCTTTGTAATGATGATCGTATCCTTTGTAAAAGACCAGTCCCTGTGGCAATCGGTTGCTTTTGCTTTGGCGTTCAGTTTTTCGGTAGAATTGATCTGTCACCGCGCCAAGGAAAACAGCTAAGCCTTACCGAAGCGCTTCGAAGCTATAACGGGCCTCGCTCCAAAATGCATCCAGCGCCCTGATGCGGGGTTTGAAAAAAGAAACCAGCGCCGGCCAGTCATCCTTTCTAAATACAGAAACATTAGGCAATTGCTGATACACCCGGCTGAACGCTTTTCCGTGTTCATCCTCGGCTTCGTCCTGCCAGGTCCAGCTTTCGCCTAGGTGCGCTTCCAATATTTTTTTTACCTGCTGCAGTTGCTCCATATATAAATGGCGCACACCCGCATCGGGGTGGCGCATTTCAATGCCGATGGTTGCTTCATTGCTGCCGGCATCCATGCGAAACTGCACATGCTTTTCGCTGGTTTTGTAATTGATCCAATTGATTTTTTCGCCATCTGCGGAATGTACGGGGGCCATATACAACCCAAAGGCAGTCCAAAATTCCTGGCGAATACGTGAGGCTTCCTGACGGGAAAACATAGGCTAAAATTAGGGATGGACGCCAAAGAAAACGCAACGCAACCATTAATAAAGACTTGCAGCCAGCCAAAGAAAATAGAGCGACGTTCGAAAAAATGGCATGTTATTTCCTAATAGCAAAGAAAACCAATGTTATGAAAGCGAATAGTAAACCCGTACAGATGAATCAAGTGAGTTTGAAGCAGATCCAGTCGAAAATTGCCGTATTCCTGATTTTATTCTTTGTCATTTTTGGCGCAGCCAGCTTGTATATGCTGCTCAACAGTCCTGCCTAAATAAATTTTATTTCATCTCCATAGGTTTTGAAAAAACTTCAGGTTCGGTACCCGTGACAGCAATGTGCTCCATGCACCCCTAACCGATCTTACCACAAAAAACTTTGCAACAAAGCCGCCCGTTGGGTGGCTTTGTTCATTTAGCAAAATGCAGTTTAATATTTTAAAAAATTGTACGCAGAAAGCAGTCGTTGGGGTAAACCATCCACACCAAAACTTAGCAAAGGAGCTTAAAACAGGCACTTTCCGCTTTAAAACGAAATGGCACGCTTTTGCACTTATAAAGGGTAAGTAGATAAAATTGAATATTTATGAACCTGAATCGTGAGCATGAAAAAATGGTAACGGCGCCTGTTAGAGAAGACTTCAATTGGGGCGCTACCATCACTGTGTTGTTGCTGTTGCTGGCATTTGTAGGCGCATCTTTTTATGTATTGGTAAGTAGCTATATGGCTGTATGATAAAACACTGTACCTGTTGAAGATCGAGAACTGTACCATTGAAAACTAAGGGGGCCTGAAGCGGCCCTTTTTTTATGCCCGCCATTTATCTTCGCGGCATGAGCCTTTCATTATCGATTGTACCCGCCAAGCAAGAAGATGTTCCAGCTATTGTGCACCTGGTAAACAGTGCCTACCGCGGCGACACATCCCGCAAGGGCTGGACCACCGAAGCCGAACTACTCGACGGCATCCGGGTGGATGAAGCGGGCATAAAGCAATTGTTGGCTGATGCAAACACCACGCTTTTAAAAGCAACGACTGAAGCCGGCGAACTGGTTGGGGTGGTACAATTGGAGCAGCAAGGAACTTCCATGTACCTGGGTATGCTCACCGTAAAACCCACACTGCAAAACGGGGGCATTGGTAAACAACTGATGGCAGCCGGCGAAAACCTTGCTAAAGAAAAAGGCTGCATAAAAATGGTGATGACCGTTATTTCAGTCCGGCAGGAATTGATTCAATGGTATCAATCGAAGGGCTACACCATCACCGGCGATCGCAAACCTTTTCCCACCGATCCAAGATTTGGCATCCCCAAACAGCCGCTTGAATTTATTGTGATGGAAAAAGCGTTGGCCTAAAATTCAAGTTAAACAGGCAACGCTGCCGCTTCATCAACGATTATCGGAACTACATTTTTGTGCAGCCAAAGTGCTCCATCCTCCGACTGTTTCACTAGATCATCATTGCTTTCGGTGAAACCCGATTTTTCAAAAAATGGCCGCACCGGGTCAGTTTCCGGCACCGATAACATAATGGCAACGGCGCCATGGTCAATCATTTTAGTTTCGGCCCGCTGCAGCAAAAACCTGCCGGTGCCCCTGGCCCGGTGGTGCACCAGCACATACAGGTGCAGCAAGTGAAAACGCCCCGATGCCCCAGCGGCAAAAGCAATAAACCCAACCGGCAGGCCGGCATTAAACACCAGCATAAAACGGTGGCCGTGCAACCAAGCCTGGCGCAGTGCTTCAATCGATTGCCATTGCCGCAATTGGGTTTGTTCTGTACCTCCCACAGTTTCTTCTGCTTCGGCAAGGGCATGCGTTACCAACAGGTGCACCTGCGGCAGCTGACTTGGGGCAACCTCCTGCACATCCCACACCGGCGCCAGCCGAAACAGCCGTTCGGAGGTGCGGTAATGCAGGCGCAGCAACTGCCGGCTCAGGTGCACCGCCAGGAACAGGGAAAAAAGAGCACCGCACACCAACAGTAATTCCGAAACATATTGGGTAAGCCAGTGGTTTTCGCTGAGCAGCAAAAACGCATCGTAGGTGCCATGCAAAAAGGCGGCACCCAACAGCCCACACAGCAATAGAAGCGGTCGCCGGGCGGGATCGAATTTGGCTTTGCCGGCAAAATATCCCATCACTACTGCAAACGATGCATGGGCCGGCACGGAAGTAAACATGCGCAAAATGGCCACCTCGTAGCCGTGGCGCCAGATGTACCCGGCATTTTCAAGCGTGGCAAAACCCATGCTCACCATCACCGCGTACACAATGCCATCCAGCGGTTCATCAAAGCTGGAACGGGTAAAGCCATAGCTGCGCAGCATTAAATATTTGGCGCCCTCCTCTACCAGTCCCACCACAAAATAGGCGGTAAACAAGGTTTCGGGAATGGAATGCGGTGTGGAGCGAAATAAGCGCAGCTCGATTATGCCCGCCGGCAACACGGCCAGCATGCCCAGCAAAAAAGAGACGAGCAGGTAACGGGCCGGCTCGGGGTTATGCGCATCTTTGTAAAAAAAGAAAAAGCAAATGGCCAATCCCGGGGCAACTGCAAGAGCCGTGAGCAACATGCTTTTTTGTTTAGGTTAAGATAACAACCATCCACCAAAATGCGTTGAATGTGGCAGACCATCCGCGCATTTTTTACCCCTTTACACTACGCTATAACGCAACTTACTTATCCTAACTTGTGCCCTATGCACCGCATTTTTGTTTTGGCCTTTCTTTTTTTCTTGCAGAATGGTACCCAGGCACAGCAGTTTGGAGGTTTTGCACCCCGTACCCGCTGGCAGCAGATCGACACCGATACGGCGCGGATTATTTTTCAGTCCCAATCCGAAACACAGGCGCAGCGCATAGCAGCCCTGGTGCACCGCATGGCAGCAACGAGACCGCAGCCGTTGGGCAACCGCATCGACAAAATAAACGTGGTGTTGCATCCCAACACCACGCTGGCAAATGGTTATGTGGGCCTCGGGCCGTGGCGCAGCGAATTTTACCTGATACCCGGCTCCGATATTTTTGCGCAGGGCAATGTGCCCTGGTACGAACACCTGGCCATCCACGAATACCGGCATGTGCAGCAATACAGCAACATGAACCGCGGCCTGTCCAAAGCTTTCCGGGTGCTCCTGGGCGAAGAAGGCCAGGCATTTGCCAACTCGCTGGCGGTGCCCAACTGGTTCTTCGAAGGCGATGCCGTGCATTCCGAAACGGTGCTGACGCCCCAAGGCCGCGGCCGCCTGCCGCAGTTCATGAGTGGGCCTGCCTCTATCTGGCTGGCGGGGCGCAACTACAGCCTGATGAAGTGGATGAACGGGTCGCTGAAAGATTATGTGCCCAACCACTACCAGTTTGGCTACCTGCTTACCAACTATGGCTACACCCAGTTTGGCGATGCATTTTGGGAAAAGGTAGTGCACGATGCCAGTGCATACCGGGGCCTGCCCACACCGATGCGGTCGGCTGTAAAAAAACACAGCGGCATGCGGTTCCGCAATTTTGTGCAGGAAGCGTTTAGGGATTACCGTGAGGAGTTGCCCCGTCCGAAGGAGGCAGAGCCGAAGGGCTTGGTGCGGCAGCAGTTTTTTCCGCAAATGATCGGGCAGGATTCATTGCTTTTTCTTGAGAGTTCTTACCGCCACCTGCCGCGTTTTGTTTTACAACACAATGGCCAACAAAAAGTGCTGAAGCTGCGGCATATTTCATCGGAAGACTGGTTTGCTTATCGCAACGGCAAAATTGTGTACACCGCCTACAATACCGATGCACGCTGGAGTCTTACCAATTACAGCAACATCGTGGTGCTGGATATGGCCACGGGCCGGGAACGCACCCTCACCAAAAAGCGCCGCTATTTTACCCCGGACATTTCGCCGTCGGGTAAAAAGCTGGCAGCTATAGAAATTGACTCCAGCACCCGCAGCAGGCTGCACCTGCTGGATGCCGAAACCGGCGAGTTGCTACAGGAGCTAACCATTGGCGAAGGCACCATGTTGCTGCACCCCCGTTTTATTGATGAAGAAACGCTGGTAACGGTACACCGCCGCCGCAACGGATCGATGGCGCTGCACCACTGGAACCTTACCACCGGTGCGCAGGAAATGCTGTTGTATGCCGGTTATAATACACTTGGCTACCCATTTGTGTCGGAGGGAAAAATATATTTTACCTCAAGTGCTTCCGGCACCGATGATGTGTATTCGTTTGATGCTGCAAGTGGCGAATTGCAGCGCCTGACCGAAACAGAAACGGGCAATTATTTTGTTTCGGCAAAAGGGGACAACATATATTTTGCGCAATTCACTGCCAACGGACTGGAACTGCAAACCGGCACGGCCCAGGGCCAGCCGCTGGCAAAGGAATACTTGGCCAATGAACGGGAACGTTTTGCTCCATCCAGCGACAGCTTTAATATTTTACAAACACCAACGCAACGCTTTGCTACCAAGCGATACCGCAAAAGCACGGGCCTCGTGAACCTGCACAGCTGGCGCCCCAATTATGAAGACCCCGAGTTCCTTTTTTCGGCGTACAGCCAGAACGTTTTAAATACGCTGGATGCAACAGCCTATTACCGGTACAACCAAAATGAGCGATCACACGGTGTGGGTGCCAACATAGCCTATGGCGGCCTGTACCCGGTGATTACCGGCGGCGCCGAATACACCTTTAACCGGCGGCTGCGTACGCCGCGCCAAACACAACTTTTTGACCAGGCCGAAGCCAATGCCGGATTTTATATCCCGCTCAATTTTTCGGGTGGCAAAACGTACAAGTTCCTGCGCTTTGGTTCCAGCGTGGTGGTAAACCGGCTGATGCCCAGTGGAAAGGAAAATCCTTACCAGGCCACTACCCGCACCTACCTGCAACATTCGGTATCGTTCAGCCACCAGTTACCCCGGGCCCGGCAGCATATTTTCCCGCGATGGAGCCTGGCCATTGCGCCTTCGCTGCGGCACCAATTGGATGGCGCCGGCCGGCAGTGGCTGGTGAACGGGCAAATGTCTCTGCCATCGATACGCAACCACAGCCTGGTGCTGGCGGGTTCGATGCAGCTGGCTGATACCGGGCTGGTGCTGTTCAGCAACCGTTTTGCCAATGCCCGCGGCTATGCCGATTATTACCTGCCACGGATGTGGCGTGTTTCGGCCAACTACCACTTACCGCTTTTTTATCCCGACTGGGGTTTTGGTGGCCTGCTTTATTTTATGCGCATCCGCGCCAACCTTTTTTACGATTACCAGCGAGCCTGGTGGCCGGGCCGCATTGGCCAGCGGGCACTGCGCAGCACCGGCACAGAGCTGTTTTTTGATACCAAGTGGATGAACCAGCTGGATGCTACCATCGGCCTGCGCTACAGTTATTTGCTGGATGAGGGTTTTGGCGGGAATGGCAGTCGGCACAATTTCTCAGTGGTGTTGCCGGTGGATCTGTTACGGCAGTAGGGAAAGATTGCTTTAATCTTTACTCAAAACAAATCGCCGGACTTTTTGAGTTCAGTTTAACGGTAAATAACCAGCAACGCGTAAGCCAAAAGCCGTTGTTGTTTGTTTGCATTAAAATGCATGTGATATAAATGAATGCTGCAATCAAATGAAATTTCAAAGGGGTTGCAGTATCGAAATCTCGGGTGCATTTTGCTGCGGCAAAATGCGGAATAAACCTGGCTTTAGTTATGTCATTTTTTTGCCAAAAACCTGACGAATTATATAGTAAAACAGCACTCCTTTAGCGATTCATTTAATCGATAACGTTTAACAGTGCAACATTTGCGCAAACCCATATTTGTAGCCAAACGGGGTTAACTTTGCCCCCAAATTTCAAAGCACCACATATTATATGAGCTTTTTGGAAAGACAAGCAACGGAATTCCAGCGCCGCCATATCGGTCCCGATGAAGCCCAGATGCAGGAAATGCTCCGCGTGATCGGCGTTTCCAGCCTCGACGAACTGATTGACAGCACTGTGCCCGCCGACATCCGGATGAACAAAGACCTGGACCTGCCGGCCGCTATGAGCGAAAACGAATACCTGCAACACATCAAGGAAATCTCGATGCAGAATAAGGTGTTCAAAAACTACATTGGCCAGGGTTATTACGACACCATCACGCCCAGCGTGATCCTGCGCAACGTGTTTGAAAACCCAGGCTGGTACACGCAGTACACGCCTTACCAGGCCGAGATTTCGCAGGGTCGCCTCGAAAGCCTGCTGAACTACCAGACCATGGTGAGTGACCTTACCGGCCTGCCCATTGCCAACGCATCCTTGCTCGATGAGGGCACCGCTGCCGCCGAAGCCATGGCGCTGTTCTTTTCTTTCCTGAACAAGTCGGAAAATATCACCCGTCCGAAGTTTTTTGTAGACGCCGAAGTGTTTCCACAAACGAAGGATGTATTGATTACCCGCGGCACGCCGCTGGGCATTGAACTGGTGTTTGGCGACTACCGCGAGGCGCAACCCGACGCTACTTATTGTGGCGCACTGGTACAATACCCCAACGACAAAGGCTCTATTGAAGACTACCGCAATTTTATCCAGCAAATGCATGGCGCCGGTGCCTTTGTAGCCATGGCTACCGACCTGCTTGCTTTAACCCTGCTTACATCGCCGGGCGAACTGGGTGCTGATGTGGCCTTTGGCTCGGCACAGCGCTTTGGCGTGCCACTTGGGTATGGCGGTCCGCATGCTGCTTTTTTTGCAGCAAAAGACGAGTTCAAGCGCAACATGCCCGGCCGCATCATTGGCGTAAGCATCGATGCACAGGGCAACCGTTCGCTGCGCATGGCGCTGCAAACCCGTGAGCAACACATCAAACGCGAAAAAGCCACTTCCAATATCTGCACGGCGCAGGCACTGCTGGCCAACATGGCCGCTATGTATGCCGTGTATCATGGTCCTGATGGCCTGATCAATATTGCCAAACGCATTGCGCTGCTGGCACAAACCCTGGCCGAAGCCGTACAGCACTTAGGCTTCACCGTGGTGCATAATCATTTTTTCGATACCGTTGTGGTAAAAGTGGACGATGTAACGCCGTATCGCCAAAAAGCCGAACGCCAACAATTGAATTTCCGTTATTACGACGGACAGCATATTGGCATTTCGCTGGATGAAACCACATCGCCTTCCGACCTGTTTGATGTGATCAACTCGTTTGTAAATGATGTGGACCCGGTTACTTACCAGATCGATCATAATGCAACGCTTGCGCATATTCCATCGGCACTTACCCGCACATCCGAGTTCCTAACGCATCCGGTATTCAACTCGCACCACAGCGAAACCAAAATGATGCGCTACATGCGGATGCTGGAAGGCAAAGACCTATCCCTGAACCACAGCATGATTGCACTGGGCAGCTGCACTATGAAGCTGAATGCAGCATCAGAAATGATCCCGCTGAGCTGGACACACTGGAGCAAGATCCACCCGTTTGCACCAATGGCGCAAGCCGGCGGTTACCAGTTTATGGTAAAAGAATTGAGCCGTTATCTTTCAGAGATCACCGCGTTTGATGCCTGCAGCCTGCAGCCCAACAGCGGCGCCCAGGGCGAATACGCCGGTCTGCTCACGATAAAGGCCTACCACGAAAGCCGTGGCGATCATCACCGCAATGTGATGCTGATCCCGATTTCAGCACATGGCACCAACCCTGCTTCGGCAGTGATGGCCGGGATGAAAGTGGTGGTGGTAAAAGCTTTGGAAAATGGCTACATTGACGTGGCCGATCTCAAGGCAAAAGCAGAACAACATGCCGAAAACCTGTCGGGTGTGATGATTACTTACCCAAGCACCTACGGCGTGTACGAGGAAACGGTAAAAGAAATCACAGCCATTATTCACCAGCATGGCGGACAGGTATATATGGATGGTGCCAACATGAATGCACAGGTGGGCCTCACAGCTCCCGGCCTTATTGGTGCCGATGTATGCCACCTTAACCTGCACAAAACCTTTGCGATTCCGCATGGCGGCGGTGGCCCCGGCATGGGACCCATTTGCGTAAAAGCACACCTGGCGCCGTTCCTGCCCGGCCACGTGGAAATTGGCCAGCATACCGAAGGCGCACAAGACCGCGCAGCCGGTGCGGTTAGCGCAGCGCCTTATGGCTCTGCATCCATCCTGCTCATCTCTTATGCGTACATCCGCATGCTGGGCGCCGACGGTGTTCGGAAGGCAACAGAGTTTGCCATTTTGAACGCCAATTATATGCGGGCCCGCCTGAAGGAGCAATTTGATATTTTGTACACCAACAGCAATGGCGAGTGTGCCCATGAGTTTATTGTGGACCTGCGGCCATTTAAACGCACTGCTGAAATTGAAGCCGAAGACGTGGCCAAACGCCTCATGGACTACGGTTTCCATGCGCCTACCATGAGTTTCCCGGTTCCGGGCACCATCATGATCGAGCCAACGGAAAGCGAAGACAAAGAGGAACTGGATCGTTTTTGCGATGCGCTGTTATCCATCCGCCGCGAAATTGCGCTGGTTGAAGAAGGCGCACTGGACAAAAAAGACAACCCGCTGAAAGCGGCACCGCATACGCAGGCCATGGTGTGCAGCGACGACTGGAAAAAACCGTACAGCCGCGAAATGGCAGCATTTCCGCTGGCTTATGTAAAAGGCAATAAATTCTGGCCTTCGGTGGCGCGGGTAAACAATACTTACGGCGACCGAAACCTGCAATGCACCTGCGAGCCCGTAAGTGCTTATGCCGAGGAATCGTAAGATCGGTTTTACCGCAAGCGGAATGCTTTGACAATTAAAAAGTCCCGGATCACCGGGACTTTTTTTGTGCGTTTTGCCGCGACAAATAAAAGAAAACTACCAGGCCAGGGCTGCGTTTTTCCGGATTTTAGGTGGAAACAGCCATGATATTAAATTAATGACGCATTTATCACATATAATTACGTAAAAATACGGTACCCCTACCCGTATTAACCGTGTACAGATGATGAAAAGGGAATCATAACTTAGAGCCACAAACCCGTTTATGACCACTACCATCACAGCCCAGAACATTGATCTCTGGGAAGCTTGGGTCGATGTACAATATGCCGACGAACAACCCACCGCAACACTCTTTGTAATAGGCGATGTAGTAGTAAACAATTTAATCCTAGAGCCGCGGTTTGAAAAGCGGCTATCCTTGCCCGAACGGCCCGACTGGCTGCTGCTGGAAATTGTGCCGAATGTGCTTTGTGAGGAAGGCACCGAGATGGAAATTGTTTATGCCGAAAAACTTACCAACGTCAACCAGTACGCCGGTGTGATGATTATGGTTGGCGGTGAAGTAATTGTGGAGATGAACGACCTCGACATTATTTATTAACCCGGCCCTTCGATATAATTAACGGGAACCAACCAATTCCCTGAATGAGCAGGCATCCAGCCAGGATGTTATCTAAATGCACCAAAACCAACTGCAAAAGGTTCTTCAGTAATGAAGAACCTTTCTTTTTAGGTATAAATCCGTTTTGCTTTGTTGCTTCGTTTTATTACCAAGTAATAGTTACGATTGCAACGGGCTACACACTTTTGTAAAATGATTTTCGGTTGTGCTTGCGTGTTGGGGTTACCCGTTCAATGCGTTTCATTAAAAAATGGTCATTGCACTTTTTTTTGCAATGGCTGTTGTTTGGGCGGGAGATGCCGAAACGAGTTCGGCATGACAGTGCGGGAAGGTTGGCGGGGGCTAATTCTTTTGCTGGTGTAAATGGGTATTCAACATGAATATTGCTGTCGATGCCCCGCGGTGCCTACACCTTGTACAGGTGGTGCTTGATGGCATACACCACGATGCCGGCCATATTGCGCACATTCATTTTTTCCTGGATGCGCTCCCTGTGCCCTTCCACGGTGCGAACGCTAAGCCCCAGCCGGGCAGCAATTTCTTTATTCGACAATTCTTCGCAGATCATTTGGATGATCTCCACTTCACGGGCCGAAAATTCGGGTTCCTTTGCATGGTTGCGCGGATCAAACTTGCTGGTAGCAATCAGTTTGGCCAGTTTGCGCGATGTGTTGCCGCAGTAATACACTTCGCCGTCCACCACCGTTTCAATGGCGGCTACAATTTCCTGCTTCGATGCATTTTTGAGCAGGTAGCCACGGGCCCCGGCCTCCAGCATGTCTACAATCAGGTTTTCCTCATCAAACATCGAAAGGGCAATGACCGGGAGCTTTGGAAATTCTTTTACCAGTTGACGGGTGGCTTCAATGCCGTCCATTTGCGGCATTTTAATATCGGTGATCACCACATCGGGGTGCAGGGTGCGTACCAGGTAAAGGAGCTCCACGCCGTTCGACGCTTCGCCAATGGTTTCGATGGTGGGTTGTTTTTTGAGCATCACCTGCAAACCGTCGCGAAACAGTTCGTGATCGTCGGCAAGTACCAGGCGCAGTGGGGTGGTTTTGTTCATTGTTTAAACGGGAACCTCAAAAGTATAGCGTGTGCCCTTATTTTTCCCTGATTCCACAAACATTTTTCCACCGATCATCTCGGCGCGGTTCAGCAGGTTGCGCAGGCCCAGGCCCGAACTGCTTTTTGTTTTTTCGTAATGATCAAAGCCAACACCATCGTCGGCAGTTTCGAGCACCACCATGCCATCTTTCTGATACAGGCTGATGTTGATTTGGGTGCCACCGGAGTGGCGCAGCGCATTGTGCACCACTTCCTGAACAATGCGGTACAGGTGGATGGCTTTTTCCTCGGCCACCACTACCCCATCGGTAGCATGAAACTGCACCTGCATGGCGGCGCCTGCTGATACCTGCTCGATATAGCCTTGCAGTGCAGCCGACAATCCTTTGCGGGTAAGCGAGCTGGGCAGCAGGTCGTACGAGATTTCGCGGATGCGCTGAATAAGGGCGTCGATATGCAGGCAGGTTTTTTCCAGTTGTACCCGGTCGGTTTCGTCGGGCAGCTCAAACGATGAGATGCGCAGCTTTACGCTGGAAAGATTGGGGCCAAGCTCATCGTGCAGATCGGCGGCTATGCGGGCCCGCTCCTGTTCCATGGCCGTAATTTCGGCCATCAGGCTTTGGCGGTACAGGCGCAGGTTGCGGCGCTGCTGCCGCACTAGTGAAATAATAAAAAATAAGATGATGGCCCCCAAAATGAGGCTCACGATTAATATGTAAGTGTAAAGGCCAGTTTGCGCGGCATCCATAGGATTGCAAAAGCGTAAATGATGTTACAAATGCAGTTACTCCAACCAAAGATAGCTTGCATACCGGAACGAAATTCCTTACTGAGTTGTGTGCCGTACAACCAAAAAACTTCAGTGACAATAGAAGCTGTAAAAAAAATAATAAAAGCACAGCAGAATAGAAAAACTGCGTTTTTAAACAAATTACTCCGTTCGGTTACCAGCAGTTTGTTGATCATATGCATAGATAAAAACACAATCAACACAGCACAGTAAATGTAGAAATAGGAATAAAAAGCATTCAGTCCGCTTATAGCGGCTTCGGTGATAAACCAACCGATGGTTGATAAGGACAGTATAAAGAAAGTTCTATGCTCAAAGAGCCGTAGATTTTTGAATTGCCAGATAATTAACAACGTCTCAACCAAATGAAACAGGTTGAAATTGTAATAATTATAGAATCCTAATGAAATGACGGTGAGGCTAACTACTTCATTGAGCAGCCCTAACCACATTAGCAATAGGAAAGGGAAATAAACAGGGTTGATCCGCCTGTAGCAGACCAACCCTGTGATTGCAGGCAAGAGTATCGACGACAATAAAATAATCTCGTTTACAGAGTACATGTCAACCCTAAGAGTTAAGCGGGGAAGGTTCAGGACAATTTTCCGGGCAACGGGCACCGTTGTCCAGCAAAACGCCGTCATCTTCTGCCGATTCCTGGGTAGCCAAACGGGCAATGGTGTCTTCCGATGCAGGTAAGATATCCCGTCCCTGGGCATCCACACCTACGAAAACCAGATGTACCTGGTCCTGTTCGTTCATGGCATAATATGCACGAACGCCGACACAGCTTTTTTGCGCCAGCAATTCATCAAAGCCTGCCCGGTCGAATGTTTCGCAAATGGGCAGAATGCTTTCATGCTTAAAGCTTGGTGCAATGATTTTTTGCTTTTCCTGGCGGTAGCGTTTGGTCATGGCTACGGCTGCCGCTTTAGAAATTCGGTGGTCTTTTTTTACAATTTCCATGGTGGTGGTTTTGGTGTGGCAAGATGGAGATTTTTTTAGTTATGGCATAGGGTATTTCTACCCAACCACACCGCTGGCCTACATCGCAGTTTTACCATGCCCCTGTCTTACCCGTTGTTATCCCCCCAATCACGGCTCCATGATGCGCATCCGGTAAGCATTCATGGCGGTTTCGCCCAGTTGTTTGATGAGGCGGTAATTGACCACCAGCCCCACGGCGGCGCCAATACCGGGAATCAGTTGCGCCAGTTTGGCCAGGTCAATATAGTCGCGGTACTCCTGCTGAAAAGCCCGCCAGTCGAACTGGCTGCTGTCGTCGGGCAGCGCTGCTTTTTTGGCTTCCCAGTGTTGCATTTTTTCAAAAACCTGCCTGCGGTGCTGGCGGCTGCTGAAGGCCAGCTCAAATATGTGCAGCAAAAAAACCCGCTCCTTGTAGTCGGTGAGGTCAAAGCCATACATGCTTCCCACATCGAACAGCATTTTGAGCTTGATGCCCAGCAAAATGGGAAAGTCGGCCATGGCCATTAAAAAGCCGCCGGCGCCGGTAATGCCGCCTTCTGCCGCTGCGGTGTGTTGGTAGGTTTTAATCCGCTGCATGATCTCGGTTTCGCGGGCCATCAGGTCGGTAACGGGCGGGTGGGGCTTGGAAATATATTTGGCGCCGTACAGCACGCCCTGCACCATTTTTTTGATGGTGGCCGTAATGGCTGCATGCACCTTTTCGGGAATGATGCGGTTAATGCGGTTTTGGGCGGCCTTGCTCAGGTACCCGGCCAGGTTGGGCTTGCGGGCCATGCGGTGTTTCCATTCCTGAAGTTCGGCGTAGGCGTGCTGGTTGTAACTCATGGGCGGGGTGTTGGGTTGAAGGTAAGAAAGGGTTGGTGGATCGCTACTGGGGTTTTGATTTCAATGAATTTCGCATTGTTGAAAAAGCTGTGTTTGATTTGAATGTTTTACTTTTTTGCTATTGCAAAAAAGTAACAAAAAAGCAGGCCCGAGATCAAATGACAGCCTGATCTCGGGAATGTGCCTTGATTGGGCTTTAGTACTACTGTGGTGAACGGCTTTGGATCATTATTCAGCAATGAGGTTTATTATTTAAATACTTCATTTGGCCAAGCAATTTGGGTTGATGTTATCGATGCAGCACCCTGCCTGTCATGCTGAGCACAGCGAAGCATCTGAGCTCCGCAAAGCGCACAATTGTGGTCAGGACAGATCCTTCCTTCGTCAGGATGACAAGGGCAAAAGTTCCTTGTTTGGTCAAGTGGTTTATCCGGTAAACGTCCTCATTTTTGGGACGCCTAAAATTTTAACACCAGATTTTTTTTACTAAATAAATAGTGCCACCTTATCTTTGCGCCAGTTCTTTAACTGCATCGCTTATCCAGAAAGGCTGAGGGAAATGGCCCTTTGAAGCCTTGGCAACCTGTTTTTTTACCACTGTGTAAAAGGATAAGGTGCCAATTCCAACCACGTACCATACGTGGGCAGATAAGTCAGAACCCAAGCCTTTATTTTTCCCATGATATTGCGCCCTTCTGATTTATCGGAAGGGTTTTTTTATGCCCCACAGCGCCGCCGGACAAGCCTGCATTTTACCCAATAACCGCCCATTTTTTTGGCAATAAAACACCCCTTTTTCATGAGCAGTGCAAACAATCTTACGATCGGACTTTTTGGCTTTGGCGTAGTAGGCGAAGGCATTTACCAGATATTGCAGCAAACCCCGTCGCTGCAGGCCAGCATCCGTAAAATTTGTGTAAAACACCCCGAAAAGCCGCGTAATGCACCGGCCAGCCTGTTTACCACCGATGCGGCCCTGCTGCTGAACGACCCCGAGATCAACGTGATTGTGGAACTGATCGACAATGCCGATGATGCGTACAGCATTGTTACCACTGCGCTGAAGGGCGGCAAAGCCGTGGTAAGCGCTAACAAAAAACTGATTGCCCACCACCTGCCCGAACTGTTGCAACTACAGGAGCAATACAATGTGCCGTTTTTATACGAAGCATCGGTATGCGGCTCCATCCCGGTGATCCGCAACCTGGAAGAATATTACGACAACGACCTGCTGCGCGGCATTTGCGGCATTGTAAACGGCTCCACTAATTATATCCTCACCAAAATTTTGGCCGAAGGCCTGCCCTATTCCAAAGCGCTGCAACAGGCGCAGGACCAGGGTTTTGCCGAAAGCGACCCCACACTGGACGTAGAAGGCTTTGACGCAGTAAACAAACTCACCATTTTGCTGGCGCATGGCTACGGCATTGTGGCCAACCCCGACGAACTGCTGACCCGCGGCATCACGCAGATCCATGCTTTTGATGCCGGTTATGCCGCGGAAAAAGGGTTTCAAATTAAACTCACAGCGCAAGCCAAAAAGTTGAGCAATGGCGATGTGGCTGCTTTTGTGCTGCCCCAACTGGTTACCGACGAAAGCCAGCTGTTTGCAGTGCGCAACGAATACAATGGCGTGGTGATTGAAAGCTCTTTTTCGGACAAGCAATTTTTATACGGTAAAGGCGCAGGCCGGTTTCCAACGGCATCGGCCGTGCTGAGCGATATTTCGGCGCTGCGCTACCAATACCGCTACGAATACCGCAAATTAAAATCGGAGCAGCGCCCCAACCTCACCGATGATTTTTACCTGCGGGTGTTTGTAAGCTATGCTGCCGACGGCGATGTGGAGCGCAATGATTTTGAGTTTATCGAAGAAGCTTACCTCAACGACAAGCGTCAGTTCTTTATCGGCGTAATTCGTTTTGACAAACTCAAAGAAGCCCAATGGCTGCGCAAACCGCAGGTGTCGCTGCTGGTGTGCCCCAACGGCATTATTGAAAGCATTGAATTGCGCCAGCTGAAAAAACGCAGCCTCGAACTGGCCGGCGTAAACAGCCTTGCCGGTGCGTATTTGCTGAACTAGTCATTCAGCATTGCGGTATGGAAATTTATGTTGTTGCGCCAAAGCAAAACTTATGGCAACAGCAGACAACAACCGCGGCCCTAACGAAGACCGCAATATGGCCTCGGGCCGCGGCGAGCAGCATTCGTCTATACCCAACGACCTGCCGGAAAGCGACGACGACCGCAGGCACCTGCAACCGGAGGAGACAATGATCAACCTGCCCGATGTGTCGGACATTCCGGGCCAGGAAAACGTGACCGTGCCCCGCATGGAATCGTTTGCAGATGTAACGGCTTCATCAGCCGACGAAGAAGGCGAATCGGTTTTTGGCGCGGACGACGACCGCACGGCGCATACCTCAATGGGGCAGGATGAAGACCAGGGCGACGAAGCCGTTGAAGGAACGCCTTAATGTAATGGCACAAAGGTTCAAAAAGGTCAGGCCTGCTGAAAAATTTGCAGCTCAATGCTGCAAATTTTTCAGCAAAAAGCCACCGGCACACTGCTTGAACAAGTGAACTGGTTTCGGTTCTTTTTAGAATGTTATGGAAACAAGATTTTTAAAACATTTAAAAAAGGAGGAAATTATGTCACTCGTAAAAAGAAACGACCGGCTGATGGATATGCCGCTCCTCTTCAACGACCTGTTTACCAAAGACCTTTGGAACTGGGGATTGAGCAACAACTCGAACACCAACACCACTATTCCGGCGGTAAACATCAGGGAAACTGCCGAACATTTTGAAGTGGAAGTGGCGGCGCCGGGCATGAAAAAAGAAGACTTTTCGGTTGAGTTGGATGGAAACACCCTCACCATCCGCAGCGAACGGCAGGAAGAACGGGAACAAAAAGAAGGCGAACGATACAATCGCCGTGAGTTTAGTTACCAGTCGTTCCAGCGCATGTTTACACTGCCGAAAGATGTGGTGGACGTGGACCGGATAGCGGCCCGTTACGAAAATGGCCTGCTGCAACTGGTGATCCCGAAAAAGGACGAGGCAAAGCAGCGTCCGCCGCGGACCATCCAAATTGCTTAACACTTATTTAAAAAAGCACAATGCACCCGCTGCTGCACCCAATTAATTGGGCCTGCAGCCGCGGGTGTTTTTTATTTTTAGTAGCTTGACGGTTCGTAAAAACGGCACCGCCAGCACAGGCACCTTTTTTGCGACCTTAACCGTTCAACTTTACCGCGTATGAAACCCACCCTTTCCCATATACTCAATTTTGGCGCTGGCGCCCTGCTTACCCTGTTCCTAGTGGTGCAGTTTGGCTTTAGGGAAGACCGCCGCACCGAAGAAAAGACCAAAGCGCAAAACGAAGCGAAATGGGCGCCTCCTGCCCTGCCGAAGCAAATGAGTTTTGCCGGCGAGGCCGTGCCTATGGAACGGTGGGATGTGCAGGAGCGGTTCGACCGCGAATTGCTGTTTAATTTTTACAGCCCGGCCAATGTGTTGTATTTAAAAAAACTGTCCAACCGCTATTTCCCCATTATTTCCGAACGGCTGAAAGCCAATGGCATCCCCGATGATTTTAAATACCTGTGCGTGGCCGAAAGCAACTTGCTGAGCGGTGCCACTTCAAGGGCCGGCGCCAAAGGGTTTTGGCAGTTTATGGACGCGACGGCACCGGGTTATGGCCTCACCAGCAACACGCAGGTAGATGAACGTTCGGATATCATCAAATCGACCGATGCAGCCAGCAAGTATTTGAAAAATGCATACGCAAAATTTGGCAACTGGACGGCCGCTGCGGCATCGTACAACTGCGGCATGGGCGGCTACAACGGGCAGGCTACTTTCCAGCAAACAATGAACTATTACGACCTGCTGCTGCCGGAGGAAACCAACCGTTATATTTTCCGCATCCTTACGTTTAAGCACTTGTTGGAAAACGCCGAAACATTGGGCTTTAATGTAGCCGAAGAAGACCTGTACAAAGAAATTCCGTACCGCGAGGTAACGGTGAACGCTTCGATTGCTAATCTGGCGCAGTTTGCCATCGACAACGGCACCACGTTTAAAATTTTGCGCAGCATGAACCCTTGGCTGAAAGGCCGTTCGCTGACGGTTAGTGGTGGCAAAACTTATGTGCTGCGGCTGCCGGCGGAATGATGGCGGGGCGTGAAACGTGAAACGGCAAACGTGAAAATTTGATTGCTACATGCAACAGCTTTTTCGACTTTTGCCGTTTTACTTTTTAACTCCTTCGAACTTTTTACCCTTATCATAGTTATTACTTCGGGCCGTTATTAACCATCAACCTTATTTTATTTTCATGGAGCAACTTCCCGATTTTTCACAGCCCCTTTGGTTTATAGTGGCTACCGTGGTGGTGTTTGCCGTGGTGGTGGGCCGATATTTTTTAATTGCCGGATTGTTTCACGTCATTTTTTACCGTTACAAACCGGGCCGCTGGCAGCACCGCAAAATCAACCACCGCGATTATAAAAAAGGCCAGTTCCGCAAAGAAGTGCAATGGAGCATGATCACGGCCGCATTGTTTGCCGTGGCCGGTGCAGGTACTGCAGTATTGTGGCAAAAAGGCTATACGCAGTTGTACGATAACGTGCATGCTTACCCGCTGTGGTGGCTGCCCGTTAGTTTGATCATTGCCATGCTGCTCCACGAAACGTATTACTATTGGCTGCACCGCTGGATGCACCACCCAAAAATTTTCCGCATTGTGCACAAGGTGCACCACAATAGCAATATTACTTCGCCATGGACCGCATTCTCGTTTCACCCGCTGGAAGGTTTGCTGCAGGCCCTGTTCTTGCCTGCGTTGTTGTTGGTATTGCCCATGCATTTGTATGTGCTCATCATCCAGCTTACGTTAATGACCTTTAGTTCCGTGGTCAATCATTTGGACATTGAAGTGTACCCGAAAAATTTTCACCGCCACTTCCTGGGCCGCTGGTTGATTGGTGCCACACATCATTCGCTGCACCACAAGCAGTTCAAGTACAACTATGGTTTGTACTTTACCTTTTGGGATAAATGGAAAAACACCGAAAGCCCGCTGTACGCAAAACTGTTTGAAGAAAAAACCGGCCCGGCGGTGCCGAAGGAACCGGCTGGCAAATAAGTTTTGCGCCCCTGTAACGTTTGCTGCAGGTGCGCCGTTACATTTGATGCCCGCACAATATTGCGGGCATTTTATTGCAACCATATGAAGTTCACATTTGCTCCTATTCTGTTCCTTTTATTTTTTTCCTGTTCCACCGCCCGCCATGTATCCCACCAGTTTGATGCCACCAAAGATTTCGAAGCGTTTTGGCAAAGCTTTCAGCAGCACTATGCGTTGTTTGATGTAAAAGGCGTGCAATGGGACAGCGCCTACAAACAATTTCGGCCGGCGGTAACGGCACAAACAAGCGAAAGCGAACTGGTAGAGATACTGGGTAAAATGGTGGCACCACTCCGCGATGGACATATCACCATTTCAAAAGGCGATGAAGTGCTGTACCGCGGCAGCCGCAGTTCCGCCTTTCGCGAACTCATCCGCGGAAAGGAAGCGCAGTTTTGGAACATGGTCGATCAAAACCTTACCCGGTCGGGCTTTGGCGCCATCAATGGCGTTGGGCCTAAATACAAAGAAGAAACGCTTTTTTATACTGGTGCTACGCCAGATGCGGCGTATATCCGCATTACACGTTGCTTTGGCGCCGTAGCGAGTTTGTACAGCGATGAAGCCGAAGCTAAAGACCTGGCTGAAATGTTGCGGCTTTGGGATAGCCTGTTGGTGGCCTATGGGCCCAAACAAAAATTGATCATCGACCTGCGGGGCAACGGCGGCGGGCATGGCGGCCGCGAAATGGCCAGCCGCTTGCTGGCTGCACCAACGGTTACACACAGCATTGCACTCCGCGATTCGGCGGGCGGCTTTGGGCCCGCGGCGCCACAACTTTTAGCACCACACAGCGGTGTGCGTTTTTTAAAAAATGTGGTAGTGATAACCAGCGACCGCACCGCCAGTTCGGCTGAAGATTTTGCGCTGTCGCTGGTGCAGCAGCCGCATGTACAGCGGGTGGGCATGCCCACTGCCGGCATGTTTTCCGACATGTACAACCTGACGCTGCCCAGCGGGCTGGAAGTAACTTTCTCCCACCAGCGATACCTTGATACAAACGGGCAGCCGCTGGAAGACAAAGGCGTGCCGGTGCAGGCGCAGGTGACCAACACGGCAGCGGATGTTGAAAACGGCATCGATCCCGTTTTACAAAAAGCGCTGGCATTATAGACCTGGCGGCAATAAAATCTCGCCGAGTTGCATGCTTAATTTACAAACAGGGGCGCTGCGCAAAAACATGTTTGCTTATCTTGGCCCTCCAACAACTTCCATATGAAAATAATATTCACCTTACTGTTTGCATTATTTATGACCCAGACCAACGCACAGCAAAACGACAAATTACTGCGCCATGTAGTGCTGTTTAAGTTTAAAGAAACCAGCAGCGCAGCCGATGTGAAAAAAGTGGAAGATGCGTTTCGTGCCCTGCCTTCCAAGATCAAGGAAGTAAGGGGTTTTGAGTGGGGCACCAACAACAGCCCCGAAGGATTGGCGCAAGGTTTTACGCATTGCTTTTTTGTAAGTTTTGCTTCGGAAAAAGACCGCGAAGTGTACCTGCCACATCCGGCGCATTCCGCCTTTGTGGAAGTGCTGAAGCCGCACCTCGATAAAGTTTTGGTAATCGATTATTGGGCAGGTAAATAACCTGCCTTTTTTTATTTCGCTACGCTGCAGACTTTCATTGAATGAATTTTTTTGCACTTTGATGTGCAGCCGTAGCTGGGGTTCACAAAAAACGATTCGTGATGGGTCTGGTGCAGAATGAAATGGTGTTATTTCAATATTGGTTAAATCATATTGCAATTAGAGTTGGCTTCTGCTTAGCAGTGTCTGTCATGCCGAACTTGTTTCGGCATCTCCTTGTGCTCTTGTAAACTCCGCGAGGTGTAGGGGATGCCGAAACAAGTTCGGCATGACAACCCTAAAGGTCAAAAACACATCTTGACAGCATAGATATTAAACAGTATCAACTCACAAGGAAAGAGTAGCATAATTGCCAAAAGCATCACCCCTACCGCTCCACCAGCCCATTCACCAGCGACTTCCACTGCAGCTTTGAAAAAGCCGTTACAGCACCGGTAGCCACGGCAGTGTTGCGGGCTTTCTCCACTATTTTTTCAGCGCCGAAATTGGGCTTTTCATTGCGGCCATGCACTTCGGCACTGACGGTGTTGCCAACCCGCCGCACTATAAAATTGGAAGTAGCTTCATCGGAAAAAAAGTGCGCCACATCTGCATGCTCATTGAGCGGGCTGCTGGCCGGCCGCACCCTGATAATGGTGCAATCGTCTTCTTTTTCAACCGCCTCTACCCTCACCCAGTCATAGCCGTCGCCAGTTTGCGGGCCGGGGCCGGGAATGTCTATTTTAAAATAGTCGCCAGGCTGTGGTTCGCGTTCCACTTCGGCGCCAGCGCTATCGGTAAGGGCAAACGATGCGCTTCCGGCGCCTGCCCACTCCTGCCAGCGCCATACCTGCAACAGACGCACCTGCACCTGTGTATAAAACTGCTGCGCTGCAGCCTCGGTATCAAACTCCTGTGATGAAACGGTGTCGGTTTGTACGCCGGAATGGTGTTGCGGGATACGATCATTGGGAAACGCCATGGAACAAAGTTTTGGTAAACAACAAAAGCGGGTGTGAACTGCGCCCTGACCGCAACCATCACGTTGCGGCAAAAACCACCGTTCACTCCCGCCCTTTTTTTATATGTCCAGTTTGCCTTCGGCTCCTTTGGCCACTTCTGTTTTGCCGGTAACGGCAGCCGTAGCCATTTTCAGAAACTGCATCATTTTGCCGGTTTCCGATTCCCAATAGTACACATCAGTGGGCTTTACTTTCAGCAGCGCCAGGTTGGGGTCATCCACGCCGCCGGGGAAATATGCTTTTACCACAGGGCTCCATTTTTCCTTGATCAGCCCACGGTCGGTGCTAACGGTGCCTTTGCCCCACACATCCATATAAGTGGTTTTGCCGGGGTGTGCAAACGTGAGGTGCACATCGCGGTCGGCTGCTACCTCTTCTACTTTTATCGACCGGATATCGGTATAAAACCAAAGACTGCCGTCATCGTCCACAGCCACGTTGGCCATGGGGCGGGTATGCTCCTGATCGTCGTCGCGGGTGTTGGTAATAAACATACAGATCCGCACATCCTCCACTATCTTCTTGAATTTCTTCAGGGCTTCTTCGTTTTGTAGGTTCTTCTCCATATTGATTGTTTTTGCTGCTCCTGTTGGTATAAAACTTATGCCACTTTGGTGCAGGTGCTGCGTTGCAGCTTTTATTTACCAATGATATTGTAACAAAATACAGCAGTGTCTGTCTGCCATATTCTATTGTTGCAAAACAGGACTGCCGGTACCCACCGCCATTTCTTTATCGCTGATGAGGCCAATTTTACGGGAGTGCAAAATGGCCTCATCACTGTGTTTGAAAAAGCAATATGGTACGCCTGCCTGCTCGATCTTGATCAGCACTTCCTGAACTTTTGCGCGGCTTTGCTCAAACACATCGCGGATGTACACCGCCTGTATGCGGCCCGGGAAGTGGCGCACCAGCGACTCGTAGATATAGGGATCCTGCTGCGACGAATCGCCCAAGAGCACAAAGCGCTGCGAAGGATAGGCCTCCAAAATGCGCACAATACGGGTAAACTTAGTGTGGTGGTTGTTTTGGCCGGTTTTAAAAATTTGTCCAAACTCCTTGAGCACATTAAGCAGGAACACACCACGGGGCAAGCCATTAACGCCGGTAAACTCCAATATGTAATCGTACAGGTTCCACTCCGAACTGCTAACATAAAAAAATGGGTTGGGCGCATCGGGTGTAGTGTTGCCAAGTGCCAGCATCTGGTAATGCCGCACCACGCCTTCAAACGGTTTGCGGCTGCGGGCATTTTGGGTAAACAAAACCTTTAAGCGGCGGCCCATGTGCGCCGAATGCGACACGAGAAATGTATCGTCGATATCGGAAATAAAACCGTACTGCGTTTGGTGCGGCACATACACCGCACCCACTGCTTTGTTTTTGGCCACACCTTCGGCGCTGTGCACCGTTACCCGCACATCGTGCCAGCCGGTGCGCAGCGGCGGATCGTCGGTCCACTTAAACGCAAAAAAGCCATCGGTATCGGTGTGGCCGCTGTATTTTTTTCCTTCCCACTCCATTTCCACCAAAGCGCCGGCCACGGGTTTTACAATAAAAAGGCGCAACAGCGCAATGGCATTGTGCACCACACTTTTGCGGTAGCGGCGTGGCGGTTTGGGGCCCAGTTTCAGCACATGCCCATAGATCACCATCTGCTCCGTGTGTCCGTAACCGTGGTACACCTTTACCTGCAAACCAAAATGCAGCCCCAGCCAGTGCAGCAAACGGGCACGCAGCCGCATCCCCTTTGGCCTAATGTGGTCATTATTTTGCATAATGGGGTAAACGCAATAAACATGCAAAAAGAACCTGCGCAAAAACTCCTGTTCGTCATCAATCCTGTTTCGGGCGGTAAGGCCAAACAGGATTGGGAGGAGTTTATCCGCAACTATTTCAGGGATCAGCCGCACAGCATGGAGTTTTTTTTACTCACCGGCAACAACGACTCCGCTTCTGTAGCGCATTATATACAAACTATTCAACCCGATAAAATTGTGGCGGTGGGCGGCGATGGCACCGTGAAGCTGGTAGCCGAAATCATCAAAGGCACCGAAATGACGATGGGCATTTTGCCTGCCGGATCGGCCAACGGCATGGCCCGCGAACTGGGGCTGCCCATTGATAAAGAAGAAGCGCTGAACGTGATTCTCAACGGCGAACGACGGCCCATTGATGCCATTGAAGTAAATGGCGAGGAAATATGCATTCACCTGGCCGATATGGGGCTGAATGCGATGCTGGTGAAATATTTCGATGATTCGCCGGGCCGCGGTATGTGGGGCTATGGGCGGTCCATTTTTAAAATGCTGTGGAACAAACGGATCATTAAAGCCACCATACAAACCGACGAAGGCGTGCTGCGCCGCAATGCCTATATGATTGTGCTGGCCAATGCCCGCATGTATGGCACCGGCGTTACCATTAACCCAAAAGGCGCGATCGATGACGGGCAATTTGAAATTGTGATTGTGCGGCGCCTCAACTTTTGGGCGGTGCTGAAAGTGCTGATGAACCACCGGAATTTTCCGGAAGAGCATGTGGAAATTGTGTCGGCAAAACAACTGCACCTGAAGGCCAAACACCGCGGCTATTTCCAAGTGGACGGTGAATACCGCGGCCGGCTCCGCGATGTGCGTGCCCGCATTTTGCCGCATTGCTTGTACCTGATGCTCCCCGGGAACCAGTGATTTGTATGATTGGAAAGGATGGGTATGATTGGCGTAAACTAATGCAAAATTCACTCCTGTAACAACAGCATCAACTCGCAAATATTTTGAACCCATCCTTAAAATCCTTCCCAATCATACAAATCACTGGTTCCTTTTGGCACGAATATTTTAGCCCTACCATTAAAACCTACAACTATGGACAGATGGGAATTTGAAGGAAAATGGCATGAGCTGAAAGGCAAAGCCAAACAAGCTCATGGCGACCTCACCGATGACGACCTGCGCTACGAAGAAGGCAAGCAGGAAGAATTATACGGCCGCATCCAGAACAAACTGGGTAAAACCCGCGATGACGTTGTTCATTGGCTCCGCAACCTCGGCAGCGATCGTTAGCTAAGTGTCGAACAGACGAACAAGGAACAGATGAACGACGATGTTGAAGCTGCTCCATTTGGTCAACAGCCAGTAATCAGTAATTATTCATTTTTTTAATTATTGATTATTGGCTGTTTCATTTTCCACACTTCTTCTGTTCGACATTCCTTGTTCATCTGTTCGATATTCCCCCCTCGTTTATCTGTTCGATATTCTTCGCCATTCCTGCCCGGCACGGGTTATTTTTGCGCCATGCATTATGTGTCGGCCGAAGGCTTAACCAAATCGTATGGCGTTAAGCCCCTTTTTGAGGATATTTCATTTCATATTTCCGAAGGCGATAAAATAGCGCTGGTGGCCCGCAACGGCGCCGGCAAAAGCACCCTGCTCAAGATCATTGCCGGCAAAGACGTGGCCGATGGCGGCAAAGTGTGGGTGCACAAAGACGCCGAGGTAGCCTACTTTGAGCAAAACCCTGATATGCTGGAAGGCCGCACGGTGCTCGACAATATTTTTCACCACGCACACCCCGTGCTCAACGCCATCAAGCGGTACGAAGCGGCAGTGGAAGCGCAAAACGATACCGAGCTGGGCGCCTGCCTGGCACAGATGGACGAACTGGGCGCCTGGGACTTTGAGTCGAAAGTAAAGCAGATACTGGGCAAGCTCAACATCCACCAGTTGCAGCAAAATGTATCTACGCTGAGTGGCGGGCAGCGCAAACGCGTAGCCCTGGCCCGTACCCTCATTGATATTGGTTTTGAGCACCGACATGTGCTGCTCATCATGGACGAACCGACCAACCACCTGGATGTGCAAATGGTGGAATGGCTGGAGCATTACCTCAACAAAGAAAACGTAACGCTGCTGCTGGTTACCCACGACCGATATTTCCTGGATGCGGTTTGTAATGAAATATGGGAGCTCGACCGCGGCATGCTGTACACCTACAAAGGCGACTACGCCAATTACCTGGAGAAAAAAGCAGCCCGTGAAGAAAGCGAGGCGGCGTCCATCGATAAAGCCCGCAACCTCTACCGCAAAGAACTGGAATGGATGCGCAAACAACCCAAGGCCCGCACCACCAAAAGCAAAAGCCGGCAGGACGCTTTTTACGAAGTAGAGAAAAAAGCGAAGCAGCAACTGGAAACAGCGCAAATGGAGTTGCAGGCAAAAATGAACCGCCTGGGCGGTAAAATTGCCGAACTGAAAAAAGTGTACAAAAGCTATGGTGAGAAAACCATCCTGAAAGGCTTTGACTACACGTTTAAAAAAGGCGAACGGGTGGGCATTGTGGGGAAAAACGGTGCGGGCAAATCCACATTTATCAAAATGCTGCAGCACCAGGAAGAACCGGATAGCGGCAAGATCAATATCGGCGATACGGTGGTGTTTGGCAACTACTCGCAGGAAGGTCTGGAGATAAAAGACGACATGCGGGTGATTGAGTTTGTAAAAAACCTTGCGGAAAGCTTTCCGCTGGCGGGTGGCGGCTCGCTGAGTGCGGCGCAATTCCTCAACCTGTTTTTGTTTCCGCCCGAGCAGCAATACACATATATCTCTAAATTGAGCGGCGGCGAAAAGCGGCGCCTGCACTTGCTATCTATCTTATTTCGCAACCCCAACTTTCTCATTCTCGACGAACCGACCAACGACCTCGACCTGCCTACCCTGGCGGTGTTGGAAAACTTCCTGTCGGAGTTTGGCGGCTGCCTCATCATTGTTAGCCACGACCGTTATTTTATGGACCGGCTGGTGGATCACCTACTGGTGTTTGAAGGCGAAGGAGCCATCCGCGATTTCCCGGGCAACTATAGCCAGTACCGCGAGTGGCTGAAAGCGCAGGAAGCGGAGGAAAAAGAAGAGAAAAAAGAACCCGTTGCCGCGGCACCCAAAGCAGCACCCGCCAAGGTGGGCCGCCGGCTTTCGTATAACGAGCAGCGTGAGTTTGATGGTTTGGAAAAAGACATTGCGTCGCTTGAAGCAGAACGGGCCGAAATCATGGAAAAGCTGAACGGGCCCGGCTTGTCATTTGATGAGTTGCAACGGCTGACGGAACGTATTGGCACTATTGCACAAGATATTGACAATAAGGAACTGCGGTGGCTGGAGCTGTCAGAAATTTCTTCCGGAAGTTGAGCAACGAATTAGATTGATTTGTATATTTACCAGGAGCATCTTTCGAAACGTAACCAAAGATTGTTATCAATCCAGTAAACTGTGAAAGCGGGATTTTTTAACTATTAAATCTTTGCGTATGAAAAAGTTCAACGCTTTTTTTCACGATGAAACTGTAAAGGATAGTGTTTTGGTAGCGCTGATTTTAGCCGCCATTGCTGCAGTTTCTCTGTTCGTTATCTGATGATGCAATTGCCGGGCAGCTAACATGCCTTGCGTACTTGCTTAGTTTTTCCAAAAAAATAATAGAAACCAAGATTCGGCGAAGGCGCCAACCCCAGGTTGTGCGGCCTTCGTTTGAAGCTACTAAAGGCCTGATGCGAATGTGCACATCAGGCCTTTTTCTTTGGAGTAAATGTGTTTGAAACAGGCATTCATTTTTTGGCCAACAAACCGTTGACCAATTGTACCATCCGGGCGCCGGTTGCTGCATGTTCATTTGCCGCCGCATTACTATTTGTCGATACCAGTTCAAAACCAGGCGCTTTCCCACCGTTAGCTGTTGTAGCATAAAAAGGCGTGAGCTCTACCGCGGCCTCTTTGCCCGCATAACATGCCACCACAGGTTTAGCAAAAGCCGCTGCTACCTGTATCCACCCTGCATCGCCGGACACAACAGCCCGTGCCCGCCGCAGCAGGTCGGCCGATTCGGCATCGGTAAATTTGCCGCAGGCGTTGTACACTTTTATGTTATCCACTTCAGTTAAACTCTGTGCTGCATCATGCAGTGCTTTGCCTCCGGTAATGATGATGGGAAATTGTAATTGGGTACAAAAATGACAAAGCACCTCGGGTTGAATGGTTACCGCATGCCCAAGTGCCAGCGCCACAAATCCTGCACTGTGGGCCGCCGGCACATCTTGCTGCGGCACCTGGTGCGCCGGTGCAATAAAATAATCCAGTCCACCGCCATCGTATTGCACACCGATTGGTTGGGCCAGGCGCACCATATCCATGGCCGTGTATTGTTTCCGCTTTTTTCGAAACCATTCAAAAACGCCGCTCCAAAGCGATGGCTTTTTAAAAGAAAGGTATGAGATACCCGCCGCGGCGGCCCAATGCTCGTTTTCTTCCAGATGCGCCACATCCATCACCAGGTCGTATTGCTGCGGCGACAGGTTTGTGTGCAGTTCTTTTACCGGCACCAGCCGGTTGATGGCAGGATTGGCCTCCAGCACAAATGCCAGTTGCTCCGGCACGACCACGTGCAGCTGCGCATCGGCCACTTGGCGGTGCACACAACGCAATAGTGCCGTGCTGCTCACAACATCATATAAAGCCGGCGGCAAAATGACCAGGATATTCATGGTTAAAAGGTAGGTACAGTTTCAATACCACAAAGAGTGCCGGTTCGAAAACTTAAGACCAGACTGTTATCGAAGTAGCTTCATGCTACACAATGTCTGTCATGCCAAACTCCATTCGGTAGTTCCTACATCTGGCAACGTTTACCAAACCATAAGGGGATGCCGAAACAAGTTCGGCATGACAACCCTAATGTTCAAACACGCTACTTATTAGCGATTCAGCTTAAAACAATGAATGCAGGAAAAAGCTAGGAAAGAAAATGCAAAGGAAGATTGCTGCGCTTACAACCCAAGTACACCCATCACCCTATTGTACACCGACAGCGGTGCAATGCCGTGCATGCAGGCAAGGTCGGGGCGTGGGCCGGGCTTGTTGCCAAACACAGAACAAGGCCGGCACTCGAGGTCGATTTGAACCGCGTTTTCCGGGGCCTGACCCCAGCCGTAAAAACCGGCAAAAGGATGCGTGGCGCCCCAAATCGAAACTACGGGCACACCGTACAGGGATGCCAGGTGCATGTTGGCCGAATCCATGCTGACCACCGCATCGAGGTGTGCAATAAACTGTAATTCTTCAGCAAAGGACAGCGTGCCTGCCATTACTTGCAGGCATTTGTTTTCGCCAGCCCATTGTTGCAAAATGGGTACATCGGCCTTGCCACCCAACAGGTAGATCTTTAATTGCGGATGTTGGGCAAGCAGCCGCAACACTTCCTTCATTTTTTCGGCAGGATAAGTTTTGCGACTGTACTGGGCAAATGGCGCAATCCCGATCAATTTAGTGCCGTCTTTTTTAGCGCCGGAAATAGCGGCTGGCATTGGGCCCTTTTCTTTAATGCCTAGAGCTACATTTAACTGCGCCGGCAAACCCAATGCAGCAAACACATCGGCGTAACGCTGAAAGGTGGACTTCAACGGCTGCAGTATTTTATTTTCGAAGCGGGTTAATGCTTTTTTTTCTGCACGGCCTTTATCTACACTGACCCACTTAAAGGCTGCCACGGTAAAGAATAACCGTAAAATACGGGTACGCAACACATGATGCAGATCGGCCACCGCATCGATCTCTCGGGTATTTTTTAGTTCCCTAAACAAACGGTACAAACCTGCAAAACCCTTGTGCTTTCCTTTCAAATCGGCGGCGAAAAATTGGAGCCGGTCGACGCCGGCGAACAACGGCGCATGAAACGCTGTGGAAACAACAGTTACCTCCAGATGCGGATATTGGTGCAGCAGGTTTTTAATCACGGGCACCGTCATCGCTACATCGCCCAATGAAGAAAAACGAAAAACAAGTATGTGCTGTGCGGACTTCAGGAAGTGCTTTTTTGTGCGTACAAAATCGGGTTCAGCGCTTCGTCGTTGTACATCTTCATTTGCTTGTACACTTTCATGTATTTACGGCCGGCGGCAATATCCTGCAACAGTTGATCTATAGCGGATGAAAGATCAGTGCGCTGTTCCAGCAACACGGCCAGCTTTTGTGCACAGGCAGCGCGGTGCGCATCGGTTGCATTTTCGCGGTTGGCCTCCAGCTGCATGTGGTAAATTTTCAACTCCAGAATGGAAAGCCGGTCGATGGCCCACGCAGGACTTTCGGTGTTGATGGTGGCATCGGCTGCAGGCTGCACGTCATAAAACTGTTGCAACAGGTACGAATCAATAAATTCAACCATATCGGTGCGCTGCTGGTTCGATGCATCAATGCGGCGTTTGATGGCCAGTGCGCCAACCGGGTCGATCTGCGGATCGCGAATGATGTCTTCGAGGTGCCATTGCACCGTATCAATCCAGGCTTTTGCATACAACAAAAACTCGATACTGCCGGGAGTAAAAGGATTATTCGATGCCGCATCTACATCATCGTGCAGATGATAATTGGCAATGGCCTGCTGAAAAACAGGAATACAAACCGCACTGTTGATCATAAGAAAAATCGCCTGTTGCAGCGACGGCGCAAAGATAAGGCAGGCGGAAGGGAAGGCAAAAGGCAAAAGTAAAAAGGCAAAACAGAGCGACTGATCAATGAAAACCGAAACAGCAACTTACTTTAAAACATGAGCAATTATTGAACATTTCACGTTTGACGTTTCACCTTTCACGTCACCTGCTCCCCGTTTAATGCTCCAAAAAGTTCAGGTCTTTGCCAAATGTTTCTTTAGATAAAATGGCGGCTACCACAGCAATGGCCATCACGATGGAACCCGTTACCAGTGCGGCGCTGGCGTAATCCATTGATCCGCGCAGGCTTTTAAACAAAACAATGATCAGCGGCAACGAACCCCGCACCACGTTGGGAACTGTGGTGGCTGCAGTGGCCCGCAGGTTGGTGCCAAACTGCTCCGCAGCCATGGTTACAAAAATGGCCCAAAAGCCCGTGGCAAAACCCATGGCAGCGCAAATCCAATACATGTTGGCGGCCGAGCCGCCGTCCTGGTTAAAGAACAACAACACCGAAATGGCGGTCAAGGCATAAAAAATATACAGCGCTTTTTTGCGGCTGCGCAAACCCTGGCTTACAAAGCCAATGGCAATATCGCCCAAGGAAATACCGGCATATGCGTACATGATGGCCTTGCCCGGCGACACCGGTTCTGCAATGCCGAAGTATTGTGCAAACTGGTCGGAAAATGTAACCAGCACACCGATCACATACCAGGTGGGCAGGCCAATTAAAATACTGAGCAGGTATTTTTTAAAACGTTCGCCTTTATTAAAAAACATGAGCAGGTTGCCCTTTTGCACCCGGGCTTCCTTAGCCGCTTCGAACATGCCCGACTCAAATACCGACACACGCAAAAAAAGAAGCAGCAAACCCAGTGCGCCACCAATGTAGTAGCACAAGCGCCAGTCGAACGATTGCGAAACAAAATAAGCCACCACCGCACCGGTAAGGCCCAGGCCCGCCACCAGTGATGTGGCAATGCCGCGTTTTTCTTTTGGCAACAATTCGGCTACCAGCGTAATGCCGGCGCCCAGCTCGCCTGCCAGGCCAATGCCTGCAATAAAACGCACCGCCGCATACTGGCCGGTGGTAGTGATCATACCATTGGCAATGTTCGCCAGCGAATACATAAGAATGGAACCAAACAGCACGGAGCGGCGGCCTTTGCGGTCGCCCATAATGCCCCAAATAATGCCGCCGATGAGCAGGCCGGCCATTTGCCACGAAATAATATTTTCACCAACCGTAACCAGTTCATCGCCCCTGAGGCCCAGGTCCATCAGGCTTTGGCGGCGCACAATGCCAAACAGCAACAGGTCGTATATATCTACAAAATAACCAAGCGCACCTACAATAACCGGGATGGAAAGAATGCCGTAGCTACGGTTTTGCGTCATAATCGTTAGTTGGCGGAGTGGGTACTATTTTCTTTTTGGCAAAAAATAATTTATACAACACCGGCAACGTAGTTACCCCAATCATCACAAATACAATGGGCTCAATATAGTCGATCAGTTCGATACCATATTGCTGTTTGAAAAAAGTATTTAAGTAATAGCCCGACAGCATCATGCTGCACACCCAAGCCAGCGAACCGGCTACATTGTAAAACATGAAGGTTGCCTTTTCCATGCGCACCACGCCGGCAACAATGGGTGCAAATGTGCGGATGATGGGCAGGAACTTGGCAAGGAAAATAGTACCCTTTCCATAACGCTCATAAAACTCGCGGGCTTTTTTGAGGTGCTTTTGTTTGAAGAAAAATGAATCCTTCCGTTCGAAAAGGAGCGGGCCAGTTTTATAGCCAAACCAATAACCCACAATGTTGCCCAGCACTGAAGCTAGGATCACCAACATGAGCACAAAGGAAAAATGGGCGCCGAAAAATTCATCAGACAATTTGTCCAACACCAGGCCGGCGGCAAAAAGCAGCGCATCGCCCGGGAGAAAAAATCCAACAAAAAGCCCGGTTTCGGCAAATACTACCAACAGCAGGAAATACAAACCGCCATTTTGTAAAATCCAATCAATAAACTGCTGTATAAATCCTTTGTCCATGGTTTAGGGATAGTGATGAAATTTACGATTGACGATTTTGGAATTACGATTATTTAAAACCTGATCGCTTCACCGACACATTCAAACGCAACAACAATCTACAATCGTAAATCTTAATTCGTCAATCGTTCTAGCTTTCCAGTTCGCCTTCCCACTTGCTCACCACGGAGGTGGCCAGGGCGTTGCCCACTACATTGGTAGCGGTGCGAAACATGTCGCAAAAATGATCGATGGGCAAAATTAGCGCAACGCCTTCCGGCGGAATGTTAAACATGGCGCAGGTAGCCAGCACCACCACCAGCGATGCACGGGGCACACCGGCAATGCCTTTACTCGTAAGCATCAGCACCAGCAGCATGGTTAACTGTGTAGCTAACGGCAAATCAATGCCGTACGCCTGTGCAATGGCCAGCGATGCAAAGGTCATATACATCATACTGCCATCGAGATTGAACGAATAGCCCAGCGGAAGAATGAACGCCACGATGCGGTCGCGGCAGCCAAAGCGCTCCAATTCTTCTGTCAATTTTGGAAACACGGCTTCCGACGATGTGGTGCTGAATGCGATGAGCAGCGGCCCGCTGATGCGTTGCATCAGGGTTTTCATTCTGCTTCCTAAAATAAGATAACCTACACCCAGCAGCAGTATCCAGAGCAGCGCAATGCCCAAAAGGAAATATAAAAAGTAAATAATGTAAAAACTAAAAATTCGGGTGCCGTTTACCGCCACCACCGCGGCCAGCGCACCAAACACACCAATGGGTGCAAAATTCATTACATAGCCCACCACTTTTAATATGATGTGCGATGCAACATCCAGTGCTTTAATAACTGGCTTTGCAAAGTCGCCCATGGAGGCAGCAGCAACGCCAAAGAAAATAGAAAATACCACCAACTGCAGGATCTCGTTGTTTGCCATAGCCTCGAACAGGGACCGCGGGATAACATGCTCGATAAAATTTTGCAGCGAAAAACCCTGTTGCTTCGACATGAGGTCGGAAAGGCCGGCAGTGTCGGATTGCGACAGGTCGATGTACTGGCCCGGTTTGAAATAATTAACCAGCAGCATGCCCAGCAGCAGCGATGCCAGCGATGCCGTAACAAACCACAAAATGGCTTTGCCACCTACCCTGCCCACGGCTTTCAGGTCGCCGAGTTTGGCAATGCCTACCACCAACGTGGAGAATACCAGCGGCGCAATGATCATTTGCACCAGGCGGATAAAAATGGTGCTGAGCAGTTTGATGTTTTTGGAAAACTGGGCCCGGAACTCAGGCGTTGTTGTATTGAAAATCATCAGTCCCAATAAAAAACCAAGGACCATTGAAAGCAAAATATAAATCGTCAGCCTGTTTCCTTTTCCCATGTGGTGGATAATGATAAAGGGCCGAAAATCGGTAAAAAAAAGGGTGGGTGGAAATTTTTTTGTCCGCACCATACCCATATCGCACCATAAATGATTAGGACCTGAAATAGAATTAATCATTACTTTACGCACCTAAAATTTTACACGCTTATATGAGTTTATTTGCTAAAAAGTCTTTGCCGGCTATGTTGGCGCAAGCCGCCGACAACGAAAAAGGCTTAAAACGTACCCTCGGTGCAGGCAACCTGGTTGCACTGGGAATTGGCGCCATCATTGGCGCCGGTTTGTTTGTGCGCACCGCTGCTGCTGCCGGGCAGGCAGCCGGTCCGGCGGTAACTTTGTCGTTTGTGATCGCTGCTATTGGTTGCGCATTTGCCGGACTTTGTTATGCCGAGTTTGCAGCCATGATCCCGATTGCGGGCAGCGCATATGCCTATTCGTATGTTACCATGGGCGAACTTATTGCCTGGATCATTGGCTGGGCACTTATTATGGAATATGCACTGGGTGCCGCTACGGTATCCATTGCCTGGAGTGAATATTTAAATACGCTATTGGGAGGGGCGATACCATATGAATGGAGCCACTCGCCTTTTGAAAGCTTCACCGACTCTGCCGGTGTGCTGCACCAGGGTATCCTCAATGCTCCTGCCCTCATCATCTTATTGTTGCTTACGCTGCTGCTCATCAAAGGCACACAGGAATCGGCCATGGTAAATGCCGTGATCGTATTTATTAAAGTGGCTATTGTACTGGTGTTTATCGCAGTGGGTTGGCAGTTCATCAACCCCGCCAACCACACGCCTTACATGATTCCGGAAGGCACTGCACCATTTACCGACAGCGCCGGCAAAGTGATTGCCGATTACAGCGGTGTGTTCAAACACGGCTGGGGCGGTGTGCTCGGTGGCGCGGCCATAGTGTTTTTTGCCTTTATTGGCTTTGATGCGGTGAGCACTGCGGCACAGGAAGCCAAAAACCCGGCCCGCGACATGCCTATTGGCATCCTTGGCTCGCTGGCGGTTTGTACCATTTTGTACATTTTGTTTGGCCACGTATTGACCGGTGTTTCGCCCTGGCAGGATTTTGTAGATCCCGTTAAAGGCCGCGAAGCTTCGGTGGCGTATGCAATTTCCACTTACATGCCGGGCTATGGCTGGCTGGCTACTGCGGTAACCATTGCCATCCTTGCTGGTTTCTCTTCGGTGATCCTGGTAATGTTGATGGGCCAGAGCCGCATTTTTTACACCATGAGTAACGATGGCTTGATCCCCAAAGCATTTGGCGACCTGCACCCTAAATACAAAACACCTTATAAGGCCAATTGGATCCTGTTTGTTTTTGTAGGTGCATTTGCAGCCTTTGTACCTGGCCACGTAGCCGGCGACCTTACTTCGTTTGGAACCCTGTTTGCCTTTGTGCTGGTTAGTGCCGGCGTATGGCTGCTGCGCAAAAAAGAACCCGAGATCAAACGCCCGTTCCGTACACCGGCCGTTGGCTTTGTATCGACCATGGGTGTGCTGGTGTGCACCGGTATGATCATTGCGCTGGACCGCCAAACGCTTACCGTCGCGTTTGTGTGGATGATCATTGGTTTGATCATTTACTTTGCTTACAGCCGCAAACGTTCCAAGCTCCGCAACTTTGCGGATGTGCTGCCTACAGCCGACGATTTTGAAAAACGTTCATTATAAAAAAAACCAAACCGCCTTCGGGCGGTTTTTTCTTGCCCTGTTCTGCCTAATTTTGCGGGCCCGGTGCGGGTTGAAAAAGTTTACAAGGTCACGGGTTCACGAGTTGTTTTAAAACTTGTGAACTTGTGAACACGTGAACTTGTAAACCGCCGCCCCCTCAAACTAAAAACTACAAACTCATTCTATGGGTCGCATATTTGAAGTAAGAAAAAGCACCATGTTTGCCCGGTGGGACCGGATGGCCAAACAATTTACCCGTGTAGGAAAAGAAATTGTGATTGCCGTGAAAGCCGGCGGCCCCGACCCTGCTACCAACCCGGCCCTGCGCCGCGCCATGCAAAACGGCAAGGCCGTTAACATGCCGAAAGACCGCGTGGAAGCCGCGATCAAACGGGCACAGGGAAAGGACATGGCCAACTACGACGAGATCCTGTACGAAGGATATGCGCCCCATGGCGTGGCCGTGCTGGTAGAAACCGCTACCGACAACCATGTGCGTACCGTGGCCAACGTAAAATCGATTTTCAACAAAGGTGGCGGCACACTGGGCAACAGCGGATCGGTGGCTTTCCAGTTTACCAAAATGGGTGTGTTCAAACTCAACCCCACCGACCTGAACGCCGAAGACCTGGAACTGGAGCTGATTGATTTTGGCCTGGAAGAACTGGGGGAAGGCACCGGTGAAAACGGCGAAGAAGTGCTGGTAGTGCGCTGCTCGTTTACCGAATTTGGCAACATGCAAAAAGCATTGGAAGAAAAAGGGCTCACGCCGCTCAGCGCCGAACTGGAATGGATTCCATCCACCACAGTAGAATTGAATGAAGAACAGGCGCAGGATGTGCTGAAGTTGATCGACAAACTGGAACAGGACGAAGACGTGCAAAAGGTTTTTCACAACCTCGCCTGATCGATTCAATACATTCTTTTCAAAATGCCGGACCTTTGTTCCGGCATTTTATTTACCGGCATCAACCACGCTTTTATGAACTCCGCAGCACGGCCCATTGTATTGTTCGACGGCGTTTGCAATTTCTGCAACGGCGCCATCAACTTCCTGATTCGGCAGGATAGAACGGGACAACTGCTTTTTGCACCGCTGCAAAGCGGCGCCGGCCAGGCCCTGCTGCAACAATATGGTTTACCCACCGAGCAATTTGGTTCTTTTGTATTGATCAAATCGGGAAACGTGTATCAAAAATCAAGTGCGGCATTGCAAGTGGTGCCCCACCTGCCCTGGTACTGGCAGTGGGCAAAATTGGGTGCGCTGCTGCCCGTTCGGTGGCGCGATGGCCTGTATGATTTTATTGCACGCAACCGGTATCGGTGGTTTGGAAAACAAGCGGTGTGTATGGTACCAACGAAGGAAGTAAGGGCACGTTTTTTATCCTGACAAAGAATCTCCCAAGCACTTCTATTTTTATTAAAACAGTGCAGACCCTCGTAATTCTACTTTTTTACAATAAGTGTTTTTACCACCAGCCGGTTCGGGGAAAATCTTACTGCGGCAAAATTGATTGTTGCCAGCCGTTAATTGCACCCAACACATGAAACCCATACGGGACGTATGGTTCAGCGCTTACGAATTTCAAACTTTCCACAATTCGGCTGTTGCATGCAGGCAGCATTTACCGGTTGCAGCCACAAAACCTGCGCATTATTTTTTTATTTTGATCTGCATTTTCTGTATAGCAACGCCAGTCCGTATCCTACAAAATTGCGTTGGCATACACTCAATGATCCTATGAAATGAAAAGGCTGTTTACGCTTATATTTCTTTGCTGCCTGTCGTGGTCGGTTGGTGCCCAACTCGATTCGGTCGGTGCATCTTACGTTGACTTCAGTGTGGATGCGGATACGCGTACCGGTTTTCAAAAGATCAGCGCACTGCATCCCGATTCTACTTTTCATCACGACGACTGGTTTAAACTACCGGGCTATAATGGCCGTGGCCGCGGCGTCATTGACACCACCGGTGCTGCCGCCCTGACTGCTCAACTAAAAGCCAAACCCAATACTTCGTTTGTCAAGCGTATGTCGCTGCCTCCTTACTCTATTTTACCCGTAACATATGCCAATGGAGCGCCTATTGGTCACCGGTTTTGGGTGGATGGCGTGTACTTCAGGGACAACGCCATTGGCGATGATTTCACTTCTTTTACCGGCAGTAAGAACGGCGATAATCCTAACAACTGGATCGGTACCATTTCGCCGGTGAGCGACAAAACCGACATCATTGATGTATACACGCATGTGCGTACATCGGGCACCCGGCCACAAGCCGATTCGGCCTGGTTTTTTGCAGGCGTGGCAACAGTGGGCACCAACGGTTCGCGGTATTTTGATATAGAAGTGTACCGCGAAAACATTTCCTACAACCCGGTAACTAAACGGTTTACATCGGCGGGCACATCAGAAGGTCATTCGGAATGGCGGTTCGACAACAGCGGCAACGTAATTCAAACCGGCGACATCATTATCTCCGTTACTTATTCGGCCGGCAAAGCACCGGAAATTGATTTTCGCATTTGGGTGAGCAACAATACTTACAGCACCATTAAACCCAATGCGTTTAAATTTGGCAGCAAGTTCAACAGCATAGGCACTGCAGGTTATGCCCAAATACTTTCCAACTCAGGTAGCTCCTATTGGGGCAGCGGTGTATCCAATTATATCTCCAACAACTCAACTACAGACAGTACCTATTCAACGCCGTGGGGCACCATCAATGCCACTACCAAAGCATGGGGCCAGCACTACGACAAGTTGCAGTTTGTGGAAGTAGCGCTCAACTTTTCACGGTTCGGGATGAATCCGTTTGCATATGTTACATCATTTTGCAAATCGCCGTATGCTACCATCCTGATCAAGTCGCGCAACTCGGCCGAGTTCAACTCCAGCCTTTCCGACTTTGTGGGGCCGCAAAGTTTTACCGTAAAAAACCTGTCGCCGTTTACCGCAACAACCGATACACTTAGCTGCGCCAAAACATCGGGAACCATTCAACTGCAATCCGATGCACGAAATTATTACCGCTGGTTTAACCTTGCCGGCGATACGTTGCAACGCGATAGCGATGTGCCCACATTTTCGGTAAACAAAGCCGGTACCTACATTGTAGAAGCCACCAACTTCCAGGCATGTGCGCCGATGAAGCGGGATACCATTGTGGTGAGTGGCGATTATTATAAACCCGTGGCGCACATTGATGCCTTTCCACCCAACCCCTATCACCAATTAATGGGCGGCAATGTTGCCGCATCCAACTATCCAACGCCGTTTGGATCGTCGCAAGGTTTGCTTTGGAACTGGAGCGGGCCGAATGGATTTACCTCCACCATACAAAACCCGAAAGTGGATACGTTGTTTGGCAAAACTTATGAATTGGTGGTAACCGAAAAACGGAATGGCTGCAAGGATACGGCCATCTTCGACCTCGCCATTTTATTTAATGCGGCAATGCAGCTTGAAGGCCGGTTGATTGCGGGCACTACCAGCCTTTGGTGGAACCGGCCCGACGCTGCCGGCAACTGGAGCTACGAAGTGCAGAAAAGCACCAACGGCGTGCATTTTACTACCATCAAACACATTGCTGCTACCGGCATAGCAAGGCTTACGTTTAAAGAAGAAGCCGGGCAAACGCCGGGATTTTACCGCGTGGTGGCCCAAGCAACCGGCTTAGCACCGCTATTGAGTTCGGTGGTAAAGCTGCATGAAAGCCTGCATACACCAAAGGCATGGCGCACCGAAAGCCGCAATAACGTGATGGTGCAAACTGCCGCAAACGGCACACCAACCGAAGTGCGGATATTTGATTTATCGGGAAGGCTGCTGCAAAAAACGATGGTGGCTGCCGGCGCTGCAACCGCTATGCAACTGCCTGCAGCGTATTATTTTCAACCGGTTGTTGTAGCTCTTTTCCAGGATGGGCAATTGGTATATTCAAAGCAATTATAAAAATGGCCGGCAACTATTTGCCGGCCATTTTTATTGAGGCATCCAGGTTAAAGTTCATCAAGGTAAATTTCTCCTTTTAAAAACAAGACGCATTCGCCGCTCATATACACCCGATCATCTTTCAATGAGCATTGCAGCTCGCCGCCGCGTTGCGATAATTGGTGACAAACCAAATCCGTCTTGCCCAGTTGCGCGGCCCAGTATGGCACAATATTGCAATGTGCCGAACCGGTAACCGGATCTTCGGGCACACCGGCACCGGGATAAAAACAGCGGCTCACCGCATCGGCGCGATTTCCCTTTGCCGTAACGATTACACCAGCCGAATCAAGTGCTTTCATTTTATTGAAATCAGGCGTTACTTGCAACACTGCTGCTTCGTTTTCCAACACCACACAATAATCGCGGGAACGCAGCACCTGTACGGCTTTGGCTACGCCAATGCTTTCGAGCAAACCATCCGGAACTTCGGTCGGTTGCGGCATGCGCACCGGGAAGTTGAGCGTGAATACATCGCCGCTGATGAGGGTTTGCAGCGGACCGGCTTTTTGCGTGGTAAAATTTAATTCGGCAACCTGCGGCTCCAGGAATTTTTTAATGATGTATGCAGCGGCTAGCGTTGCATGCCCGCACAAATCAATTTCATAATCGGGGGTAAACCAGCGAATATGATACTGGTCTTTTGCTGCGGCATCTTTTACAAAAAATACCGTTTCGCTTAAATTATTTTCCATGGCAATCTGCTGCATCAGGCTGTCCGGTATCCACTCGTTTAGTGGTACCACAGCGGCAGGATTGCCCTTGAATATTTTACTGGCAAATGCATCGACCTGGTAAATAGGCAGGGTCATGGTTGTTTTTTTAAATAAAATTTGGGCAATGCAATATCAAAACGAACGGCAATTATGCGGATGGCAATAACCAATGCAATGCAGATGATTTTAGCTACATCAGTGGGAATGAGTGTTCGCTGCAACAGCAGGTATAAAGCACCGCCGGTGATGCAGGCCAGCGCATAAATTTCGCGGTGGAAAATGAGGGGAAGTTTGTTCAACATCACATCGCGCAGCACGCCACCAAAACAAGCCGTCATGGTGCCCAACGCCAGGCACACCGTAGGCCCAAAGCCACGCCGAAGGCCCACTTCCACGCCTACAATTGTAAAGAGGCCAATGCCCAAGGCATCAAACAGGAAAAGGGCCGGATCGAGCCGGCGCAATTGCGGCCCCAACAACATGGTAGCAACAGCCGCGGTAAAAATAACGATGATGGTGCCGCCATTGGTGAGCCAGGAAACGGGTGTGTTGCCCACCAGCAGATCCCGCATGGTGCCGCCGCCGATGGCGGTTACAAATGCAATGATGATCACGCCAAACGGATCGAAGCGGCGCTCCATAGCCGAAAATGCCCCCGACACCGCAAAAGCAAATGTGCCCAGAATATCGATGACGTGGAGTAGGCTGGGATACATGGTGAGGGGATGGTGGATGAAAGATGGTGGATGAGAGTTGGTAGTTGATAGTTGACAGTAGATAGTAGATTCTTGATTTTACCATCATCTTTCATCCACCATCCCTCATCGCTCCTACTCCGCCATCATCTGGCGTATTACAGTTTCGATTTCCTCTGCGTTGGGTTTGCTGAAATAATCGCCATCGGAGCCGTAGGCAGGCCGGTGGGCTTTAGCCGAAAGCGTTCTGGGCGCCACATCCAGCCAGCGATAACCACCCTGTTCTTCCATTACTTTTTGGAACATATAAGCAGTGGCGCCGCCCGGCACATCTTCATCTACAAAAAGAATGCGGTTGGTTTTTTTCAGCGATTGCAGGATCAAATGATTGACATCAAACGGCAACAGGGTTTGCACATCCACTACTTCGCAGCTGATGCCCCGTTGCTCCAGCCGTGGCAGCGCTTCCTGCACCACCCGCAGTGTAGAACCATACGATACGATGGTTACGTCGGAGCCTTCGTGCACAATTTCAGGCACGCCTAGTGGCACGGTGTATTCGGCCAGGTTGGCCGGCAGCCGCTCTTTCAGGCGGTAGCCGTTGAGGCATTCCACAACCACGGCGGGGTCGTTGCCACGCAGCAGCGTGTTGTATATGCCCGCGGCCTGCACCATATTGCGCGGCACACACAGGTGCATGCCCCGCAACGAACCCAGCAACATAGCCATCGGCGATCCGCTGTGCCAGATGCCTTCAAGGCGGTGGCCACGGGTACGCACAATCATGGGTACGCTTTGCTGGCCGTTGCACCGGTAATGCAGCGTAGCTACGTCATCGCTCAGCTCCTGCAGTCCGTACAGCAGGTAATCGAGGTATTGTATTTCGGCAATGGGCCGCAGGCCACGCATGGCCAAACCGGCGCCCTGCCCCATAATGGTGAGTTCGCGAATGCCTGTGTCGAAAATGCGGCCGGTGCCGTATTTGGCCTGCAAACCGGCAAAGCCCTGGTTCACATCGCCGATATGTCCAACGTCTTCGCCAAAGGCCACAATTTTGGGATTGTTGGCAAACAGTTGGTCGAAATAACGGTTCAAGATTTCGTAGCCGTTCAGGATGGGCGCATCGGCATCAAAACGCAGGCTATTGCCCCTTTCCAGTAACGGGCTTTTCGGCCCTTCGTGGTACAGATGCGTGTGATACAACCGGCCGTTCGATTGCTTAAGGTCTTTGTAAAGCGTAGCCAGTTCTGCTGCGGCCGGTTTGCCTTCGGTGGCCGAAACGGCTGCATGCAGCGTTACCATGATATCGCGGCGCATCGGGTCTTTTACCTGCAGCAGCTTTTTCACCAGGCCGCTGAACAGGGCCGCTACTTCGGGCACTGCTGCCGCGGTTTGCTCCATCAGGTCAATAGCCTGGCGCATTTGTTTTTTTACCGGCAGTAAAAAACCTTCCCATGCCTTGTTCTTGCTGTCCCGCACGGCTTCTTTCACTTCATTTTCCAGGTCCAGCAGTTCGCCTTCCTCGGCCAGGTTATTGGCCAAGATCCATTCCCGCATTTTCACCAAACCGTCCCATTCCCGTTCCCAGGCAAGGCGGTCTTTGTCTTTATAACGCTCATGGCTACCCGAAGTGGAATGGCCCTGCGGCTGCGTGATCTCTTCCACATGAAACAGCACCGGTGTGTGTGTTTCGCGGGCCAGGCGGATGCCTTCTTCAAACGCTTCGCACAGGGCAGCATAATCCCAACCCTTTACGCGGTAAATATGAAATCCATTAGTTCCATCTTCTTTTTGGAAACCAGCCAGCGCTTCAGATATGGAGCCTTTGGTGGTTTGGTATTTTTTAGGAACCGAAATGCCGTAACCATCGTCCCATACAAATATGGCCAGCGGCACCTGCATCACGCCGGCGGCATTTACGGTTTCCCAAAACTGGCCTTCGGAGGTGGAGGCATCGCCAATGGTGCAAAAGCACACTTCGTTGCCGTTGTGCGACAGCTCCTCGAACTGCCTGAGTTCGGGCACCTGCCGGAAACATTTCGAGGCCAGCGCCAGCCCAAGCCCGCGGGCCATCTGGCCGGCAGTGGTAGATATATCTGCAGAAACGTTTTTGCGGTTGGCCAGGTCCAGCCATTCGCCGGTAGGTGCCACAAATGGCGTGGCAAAATGCGCATTCATTTGCCGGCCGGCGCTGAACGGATCGTTCGGGTCGGCATACAACTGCGCAAAAAACTGCTCCACCGTAGCCAGGCCCGCAGCAAACATAAAGGTCTGGTCGCGGTAGTACCCCGAGCGGAAATCGCCGGGCTGGAAAAATTTAGCCATGGCCACCTGGGCCACTTCTTTACCGTCGCCAAAAATGCCAAACTTGGCTTTACCGGTCAGCACCTCTTTGCGGCTGATCAGGCTGGTTTCGCGGCTGATACATACCCAGCGGTAGTCGTGCAGCACTTCCTGGCGAAAATTTTCATATGACAGCTGCTCCAACGAAATCGCTGTGGCCTCAATCGAATGTTCCATGCGGCAAAAATAGGCGGAATGGCGGCTTGGTGCTTTCGTCGTTAAAAAAAGCTAAATCATCGCCGGCCCTGGCAATTGATGGAAGTTTGCCTTAATTTTGGTTTCATGAGCAAACGCCTGCTTCGAAAAATCGGTCTGTTGGGGCTTGTAACCTTGCTACTGTGCGGCTTTGGGGCGCAGGCGCAAACGGCCACGGCAATAACCCCAGCGCTTCGTTTTGCAGCAACTGAATTTAATTTTGGCAAAATACCACAGGGCAAACCGGTGTACTACAATTTTTCAGTAGTAAACACCACTGGCCAGGCGCTAAAGATTGACAACGTACAGGCAGCCTGCGGATGCACCACACCCGAGTGGAGCCGCGAGGCCATAGCGCCGGGTGCTACTGCCCAAATTAAAGTGGGTTACAATGCAGCGGCAGAAGGGCCATTTGACAAAACCATTACCGTAGTAACGGGCAACGACACTCAGGTGCTCCATATTAAAGGCGAAGTGTGGCGCACCCCGGTAACGTCAGCGCCGCCCAATGCATCGGTGCTGTTTTTGAAAAAACAGCTGGGTCAGTAATTTTCCCCAAACATTTTATAATATAGCAATCCTTTCATCCCCTCAAAAAAAACACTACATGAAAAAGCTTCTGATGCTGCTTACTGCCTTTATTGTTACCACCACAGCTATGGCGCAAAAAGCCGACGACGTGATGAAGGTAAATACCGAAAAACACGATTTTGGCAAGATTAAACAAGGTGTGCCGGTAACTACTTACCTGGAAGTAAAAAACACCAGCGATAAGCCATTGGTTATTGAAAATGCCTGGGGTTCATGCGGTTGCACCACTCCCGAAGTGCCTAAAGAGCCCATCATGCCCAACACCATTACCAAGGTGAAAGTGCAATACAATGCTGCAGCATTGGGCCAGTTTACCAAAGATGTGTTCATCAAATTTGCCGGCATCGAAGAGCCTAAACTGATCAAAATTACCGGCGAAGTATTGGAGCCAGGCGCCTACGAAGCCGCTGCCAAACAAAAGCCTACTTCAGCTAAAAAAAGCTAAGAATTTGAATAGCCAATCACATGGTATTTGAATAATATTTAAAAACGGGTCCCTGCCAAAAGCAGGGACCTTGTTTTTTGGGGCAACACCAGCAGCACAGCGCTGTTCAATTAGGCCATTGCGCAAAAATTTTAAGCATTTGGGCGCAGCTAGTTTTTTAGCTGCGCATTGATTTCCCTTAGTTTTGGCGCATGTTATCGATTTCCCAGCGTGGGCAGGAGTTGCCCGCATCGCCCATCCGTAAACTGGTGCCCTTTGCCGAATCGGCAAAGAAACGGGGCACTAAAGTATACCACCTCAATATTGGCCAGCCCGATATTGAAACACCGCCAGCCATTATCAACGCGGTAAAGGCTACCGACATCCGGGTGCTGGAATACAGCCATAGCGCCGGCAACGAAAGCTACCGCCGGAAGCTGGTGCAGTATTACAAAGGCGTGGGCATTAATGTGTCGCACGACCAGATCATGGTGACCACCGGCGGTTCCGAAGCGATTTTATTCGCCTTTTTTGTTTGCCTCAATCCCGGCGATGAAGTGATCATCCCGGAGCCTTTTTATGCCAACTACAACTCGTTTGCGGTAGCTGCCGGCGTAAAAGTGGTGCCGGTTACTGCCAACATTGAAACCGGGTTTGCCCTGCCTCCTATTGAACAATTTGAGCCGCTGGTAACGCCGCGAACCCGCGCCATTATGGTGTGCAGCCCCAATAACCCAACCGGTTACCTGTATAGCCGCGAAGAAATGGAAGCGCTGAAAACGCTTTGCCTGAAATACAACCTGTACCTGTTTTCGGATGAGGCTTACCGTGAGTTTTGCTATGATGGTGCTTACGTGAGTGCCATGCACCTGACGGGTATGGACGAACATGTGGTACTGATTGATACGATATCCAAAAGATATAGTGCCTGCGGTGCCCGTATTGGTGCGTTGGTTACCAAAAACAAAGGCATTTATGACGCGGCAATGAAATTTGCACAGGCAAGGCTGAGCCCGCCCGGGCTGGCCCAGATCATGGGCGAAGCGGCTGTGGACCTGCCCCATTCTTATTTTGACGGAACCCGCGCCGAATACCAGGCCCGCCGCGACCTGCTGGTGCAGCGGCTCAATGCCATTCCGGGTGTGTACTGCCCAATGCCGGGTGGCGCTTTTTATGCCATTGCCCGCCTGCCTATTGATGATGCGGATCTTTTTTGCCAGTGGCTGCTGGAGTCGTTTGCGCACAACGGGCAAACGGTGATGCTGGCGCCTGCAACCGGCTTTTACAGCACGCCGGGCCTGGGCAAACAGGAAGTGCGGCTGGCATATGTGCTCAACCTGCAGGATATTGGTGCGGCAATGGATTGCCTGGAAGCAGCGCTGGCGCAGTACCCGGGACGAATTGAGCTGACTTCGACTGCTTCGGAACTGACCATTGACTTAAAAAATCATGCAGGTGGTTTATAAATATTTACGATCACGATGAGCGCCATTTTGCAAAACAATGCTAGGAAATAATTGAACTGTTTTTTTGGGAAAGCTTTTCCTCAAAGTTTGAAATCATAGAATAATAAAAAAGTCCTGCATGCATGCAGGACTTTTTTATTTACCTAAAAACCAACTACTTATGCAATAGAACAAAGATGTAGTTAAGTACCCGGCAGGGGTAAGCACCATTTTAGCAGCAGTGCAGCAAAAACATTGTAATATGGCCACAAATGAACAATTTGGAAGCTGGCAGGATGAGAACGATTTTAACCCTGCCGAAGGGAACAGCAACCAGATAAATGTTGGATACAACGAACGCATTTTAAGCGCAGCCCTTGGTGGCTACCTGCTTTCGTCGGGGTTGGGCAACCTGACCCGCAACCCGGTAAGCGGCCTCGTTAAAACCGTGTTGGGCGGCTTTTTGGTGTACCGTGGCGCATCGGGCAACTGCCCCATGTACAGCGCCATGGGCAAAACAAAAGGCGTAGCACATACCGAAGCGGTAAACATCCGCACCAGCCTTATTGTAAACAAACCCAAAGACGAAGTATACGCTTTCTGGCGCAAGCTGGAAAACCTGCCCCTTTTTATGAAACACCTGGCTTCGGTTACAGAGATTGACCAAAAGCATTCGCATTGGGAAGCGACGCTGCCGGGCAATATTGGCAAGATCAAATGGAACGCCGAGATTGTGAAAGAAGAGGAAGGCTCAATGATTGGCTGGCAAAGCATTCCAAACGCCACGATCCACAATGCCGGCAAAGTAGTATTTAAAGACGCTTTGGGTGGACAAGGCACCGAGCTGGAAGTGGTGATTTCATACACGCCGCCTGCCGGCGAAATCGGTTCGGGCGTTGCCAAAATGCTCAACCCGATGTTTGAAAAAATCATCCGCCAAGATGTTCTGAACTTTAAAGAATACATCGAAACAAAGCACAACGCCAAAACCGGCACATCCAACACCGCCAGCAATGCCATGAACAGCACGATGAGCAGCGGCAATAGCGGCGGTATGGCTACCGGCGCAACAGGCACTACGGGCAGCAGTTCGATGGCACACACGCCGGGCGGCAACCCTGCCACTGGCGCCACCGGAACCGGTACGCAGCACAGCAGCCATATTTCTGAAAACCAGTCGGCAACTGGTACCAACAAACCCGGCAACCAAGGCCAGAATGCGAGCAACGCCGGAAATACACGTCCCGGCACTGGTGGTACTTCATCGGATCAAAGCATTACGCCATAATTAGCACAGAAGTATATTTTGAAAAAATGCAGGACTTAACCAGGTCCTGCATTTTTTTGCCCGTTGGCGCAAATGAGAAGCTGGAATTAACAATGTGGTAATATAGAAATGGCGAAGCTGTTTTATATTTGCAAGTGTATTAGATACACTTATAGTGTATCGCACATTAAATGAATCAAATGATTATGGTCCGACGCTGAACGCAGCTCCGGGCAGAACTTTTTCATATGGCAAGCAATCGTTAGTCGCCCGCTGTTTCTACAGTGGGCTTTTTTTTGGTGTTGGATTGCGAGAGAAATTTGTTTTGTTGTGCATGATTCACATATATTTGCAGCCCGTTAAACGGTTGCCGAGGTAGCTCAGCTGGTTAGAGCATCGGATTCATAACCCGAAGGTCGGCAGTTCAAGTCTGCTCCTCGGTACACGGCAGGTCCTGCGCCATTGGTGCGGGACTTTTTTATGCCTTAGTTATTTATCAACTAATTAGCTCATGCATCTTTTTGCTTTTATTCGTTTCTTGAATTCAGAGAATATCGGGTAAACCTTTTCTGGTTTATTTATATGCCTGTAGGAAGAGGATTCGGGACCTATAGCTTGTTTGCAGGACTTAAAGCTATAAAAAGCCAACCATCTGGATTGATGCTAACGTTCCTCAACCAAATATTACGACTGGTGAGTATTTCAATTCTTGAATTTACTGTTTGCGACGCTCCTGGACCTGCATTTTTTATTGGACTTGACCTTGCCAGTAGTTCTGCACCATTTTGAAGCTTTTGGTGTAAGCAATCAGCAGAGCAACGGCCCTTTTACTTAAGCAAGGAATAGAGCTAATGCACTTTACCTGCTCGCCTTGCCATACCTGTAGCAAGTCATGTTGTTGGTGCTCCAGCTCTCTGATTTCCAATTTTACAGAACGCGGGCTCCTTGGCAAGCTCCTAACTACCCCCGGGGGTTGCTACTTCTTTTGAACACCCACCCTCAGTGTTCGAATGAGGAATGCCGTACCGCAATCCAAATCAAAATGATCAAGACCGAATCGAGTTCGATGTAAACTTCTACGATCAGGAAACATTAGAGCAGTTCTTTTTCTCAAAGAGTAGGTGGCCAATGGGCGTCTTTCAGCCTTCATTTCATAATAAGTAGAAAAGCGCTACTTAAAGATTCGTTGAGCGTAATCATGCAGAGACTTTCGCCACACCTGCCATTCGTGCCCACCAGGATAGGAAGCAAAATCCACTTTTAACCCCTTACTTTTAAACGTTTCTATCAACTTCTTGGTGTGCTCAATTCTCGGGTCTTGTTCACCCACTGTTATAAAAAACACGTTAAGCTTCTTATTGAACGACTGAGGATTCGTCAAGATTCCGGGGATCACCGCCTCAGGATCAAAAGGCGATGCGTCTGGCCTTGCAATACCTCCGAAAAGGCCCGTGCTGAAGACACCCACATAAGCAAATTTATCAGTGTTGCGCAGGCCAGTGTAGAATGCCTGGCCTCCACCCATTGACAATCCCGCAATGGCCCGATTGGCAGCGCCCGGTTTTACCCTGTAGTTGCTTTCGATAAATGGGATCACGTTTTCAAAATACTCTTCTTTGAAAGCGTCCATCGCCTCATCGTTGTATCCACCAGCACGCATTCCCGGCTTTTGTATATTGCCGGCAGGAATAACAACAATCATCGGAACCGCCTTTCCATCTGCTATAAGATTATCCAGGATGATATTGGTTTTGCCCTGAATAGCCCAGCCGCGTTCATCTTCGCCTCCCCCATGTTGAATGTACAGCACCGGGTAACTTTTCTTTGTATTCTTGTCATATCCTGGAGGTGTGTAAATATTTATGTTACGCCATACACCAAGCGTTTTCGAAAAATACGATCGTGATCGCAACTCGCCTTGCGGAACATTCTTACGATCATAAAAGTCGACTCCGGCTTCCGGAATATCTATCCCACTTGCCATTCTACCCATACCGAAAAAAGATTCACTGGCAGGATCTGCTACTTTAACGCCATCGATCACAAGCGAATAGTAATGAAAACCGGGGTCCTGTGGATCTGTCGTAACCATCCAGATTCCTTTATCATTTTTTTGCATGTCATACAGCTTGCCCAAGTCTATCTGAACTTTACCTGCATCAGGCGCAGACACTTTAAATAGAATGCTTCTATTTGGAAATACGCATGGGCAATCATTGGCATTAATATTTGTCGATGCACCTTTGGTTCCTTCCGGAAGTTGTGCTGTTGCCGGTTGCGCGAAACAAATAATAGGCAGTGTGATCAACAATAAAAAATTATACACTCGTTTCATTTGATGTTGCTTGAGTGGTTTCCAAATATAATTCGTGCTTATCTCAAAAATGGCCTTGGTTCGGTACGAGGTTTGTCACCCCAATAAAAGGCATTCCACTGATGAATTCACTTTTACCGATGATTACCCATGGCCTAATCCTGTGGAAGCAAGAAACTGAATGTGGCACCTTCTCCTACCCTTGACTGCGCCCAGATATAACCCTGATGGTTGTCTATTACTTTTCGGGCAATTGACAAGCCGATGCCCGTACCCTCGTATTCACTACGGCCATGCAGGCGCTGAAACATTTTGAAAATGTGTTCCGCATACTCTTGCTCAAAACCAATTCCGTTATCCTGTACCTCGATGAGATGGTAACGCTGCTCTGCAAGTGCCCCTGGAATAGGTTCGGGTAAATCAGCCCCGGTGATAGATTGCGAACGGATGACAATATGTGGAGGTGTATCTTTTTTACTATACTTCAACGCATTACTAATCAGGTTCTGAAACAACTGCTGTAATTGTCTGCGATATCCACTGACGACCGGCAGCGTATGCACTTGAATCACCGCTTTTTTTCCTTCCACCTGCACCTCTAAATCTGAAAGAACGATTTGTAGCTTTTCATTCAGGTCCACTGCTTCTTTGCGGAGCGGCCTTTCGCTAACCTGCGAATAAGTTAACAGGTCTTCCACTAGTTGGTTCATACGACTGGCAGCTGTCTGCAAGCGTTGAAAAACTCCTGCTTCTACCTCGGTCAGACGATCTTTTAAACTGCTCTGAAGGCGCTCGGAAAATGTTTGGATCTTCCGTATCGGTTCTTTTAAATCATGAGATGCTGCATGGGCAAATTCTTGCAGGTACGCATTGGAGTGCTTTAGCTCGGCAATGTTTTGCTCCAGCTGCAGGTGTAGTGTTTTGAGCTGGTTAATGTCTGTAAAGGTGCCCAAAACCTGCTCACCAATCTTGGTGATCCGCATGTTGGCCCAGGTATCTACGATCTTACCCGAATAATGAATGTCAAACTGTTGCTGTATACCGGTTTCGTATACGTCGCGCAAACGCTCAAATAAGCCGTTTTGCTTGTAGGTTTCAAAATTTATCGAAGCCGGTTGACCGACCAAGTCTTCAGCCTGTGCGCCCACAAAGGCTGCCATGACGTGGTTCACCATCGTAAATCTGAAATCGGTAATGATTCCCGATTCATCGAGGATGGGCTTGATCATGAAAAAGCCGGCCTGGGTGGTATTGATGATAGTGGTTAGCTGCCGGGCTGAATGCTCTAACGCCATCTGGGCGTCCTTTACCGGAGTAACATCGGTAAAGATGTGGATGACGCGGTTATCATCCATTTTAGAGATCGATAGTTCCAGCCAGGTGCCCGAGCCTTCCATTTGGTATTGAATGATGGTGGGCTCCCCTGTTTCCAAAGTCTGCACATACGCCTGGTAGTAAGGAGAGCCAATGATATTGGGCTGTAGTTCTACGGCTGTCTTTGTGAGGTATATTTCTAAAGGCAATCCAATGAAGCGAACCGCAGCCTCATTGGCAAGCAGCGTCCGGGCATCTATCACTATGCCTTCTTCGTTGCGGATGGCTTCTGTAACAGAAATTCCATTGGAGGAATGCGTTAAAACACTATTTAAAAGCAGAGATTGTTCCTGTTCTTTCCGCTCGGCTTCACGTTGGGCCCGGCGATCCCGCGTTGTACTTAGGATACCCCCTTTATAAACTACTCTTCTTGTTTCAAACTGCAGCCCCGAATGATGTGCGTGAAAGGTGTGCTCACTGGGCTCGCCACTTTGATAGACCTGAAGGAAATGGTTGAAGTTAGCCTGTGCACCCAGTATAGACGGCACACCGTCCTTTAAGATAAAAAGGCCGGTCAAACTACCTTTCGGATGGTTGATGCCGGTATCTGCCGAACGGTTAGAATAGCCAACATAAAAATCTTCCACCGCTCCACTGCTTCCGGTCACAGGGTATACCCATATGATTGCATCTGGCAACAAGTCTAGAATAGGGGCAATGAAAGATGCATCTACAGTTTCGTACGGGCTCATGAATGAAAAAGGAAAGTTAAGCGATTCTGATTTGTCATCCATACCTAATGCTTTCTCAATTTATTCATCGGCACTTACGGTGTCCATGCACTACACGCAGCATCCTATTAGCCAGGCACTATTAACCCCAACGCCAGGTAAGGCGGTGCCGACTCTTCTGTCGTAGCACAAAAAAGCCCGGTAAGAACACCAGGCCGCAACCAAAAATAACTGCTTATGAGAATAAAGCGAAGTGTATTGGACCACAACACTAACAATGCGACTGTTCTAAAAAAAATTGGAGACCACGATTATTACGGCTAAATATGCGCATGGATCGTTCTCGGATGTTTAATACTGCTGTAGTCTATTGCGCAATATTATTTTGGCTCTGCAGCTGTTCGCAGGCTAGGGTATTTCGTGGATACCATTATAAAATCAACATCGATAAGATTATTGACGATGAACTCCATGTCGAACTGACGTTCAACGGCAAACTAACCGACACCAGTTATTTCTTTTTACCGAGGATTGTGCCTGGTGTATACGACGCTTTAGACTATGGAAAATTTGTCAACAACCTTAACGCCATCAATAAAAAAGGACATCAGCTTAAAGTGGCTCGCATCGATAAAAATTGCTGGAAGATCATTGGCGCTAAAAACCTGGCCACAATTAAGTACACAACGAACGATGGCTGGGAGGCGTTTAATTTTGAAGGGCTAAGACCCTATCGTTCTTCAGAAAGCCATTTTGATAGTGCGGTCGTCATTATTAACCCGAACACCGTATTCGGATACTTTGCAAAACAGGAAAATCTTCCTTTCAAAATAAACGTAACAAAGCCCGAATATTTATACGGCGCAACAAGTTTGACGAAAAAAAGATCCCTAAAAAATGAGGATGAATATTTTGCGGAAAGCTACCGCGTACTAGCCGATAACCCAATCATGTATGCTCCAGCCGATACTGCGACAATTCATTTGCCAGGCATTTCAATTACTGTCGCCTGTTATTCAAATTCAAACCTAAAGATTACCAAAAAGCTGGCAGAACTTATCGCGCCGCTTGTGCAAAACCAGGCAGAATATTTAGGTGGTAAGCTGGCTACGGATAAATACAGTTTCATTTTTTACCACAATACAAACCAGGAGGACAGCAAGTATTTCGCTGATGGATTGGAACATAATCGATCAACACTGGTATTGATGTATGCGCCGATGGATATAGCAATTCTTAAGGACAATATTTACAACCTGGCAAGTCATGAATTTTTTCACATGCAAATGCCACTTGGCCTTCATTCACACGAAATAGCAAATTTCGATTTTAGCAACCCTAAGTTCTCCAAACACTTGTGGTTATACGAAGGCATGACGGAGTATTTCACCATGCACATGCCTGTAAAACAGAAAATGCAAGCGGTGGATCAGTTTATTCATGTAGTGGAAAAGAAGATTGCCGGCATGAAAAAATTCAAGGACAATGTTTCGTTTACTGAACTCAGTAAAAATGTTATACAAATGCCTGATGAATATATGAATGTATATGCTAAGGGTGCGCTAATAAACCTGTGCCTTGATATTGAACTGATGGCTTTAAGCGGCGGAAACTATGGGGTGCAGCACCTTGTTTCTGACCTAATGAATAAATACGGAAAAGACAAACCTTTCAACGATGATGATTTGTTTGGTGACATCTATACGATGACTGGTTACCATGAAATAAATTCATTTATAGAAAAATACATTGAAGGAACAGATGGCTTGCCGATCAAACAGCAATTGGAAAAAGTCGGGCTCCATCTAAATATTGAAACGGGAAATATCCTGGCAATAAGTAACATGTCTGAAGCGCAAACTGCGCTGCGCAAACACTGGATTGGTCAATAAATTTGCTTCATCGGATACAAATTGCTTCACTGTTCTATTTTGTATTGATAATACCTGAAAATAAAACTGCCCCTTTGCGCAAAGGGGCAGTTTTATTTATACACCGGTCGGGTTAGTTTTTCCACTGAGCCGTGAACCATTGCTTACAAATCAAATGCTAGATTTTTAGTTGAATGCTTGTTTGAATGCAATAGCTTTTTGCATGTAAAACAAATACAACCTGTTTATGATAATGGCTATAAATATTTCCCCGCAACCTATTTCAATATGAACCGATACGTACCTGCGTTGAGCAAATAACTTGATTGCCCTTGCCTATTACCACTGCTTTCCTTAGGCGATAATGATGTTACAGTTTTATCGTTTTCATACAACTTCATTTTACCGGTAGTTAGTTTAAGCATTGCAGTTGTATTAGGTGGGACTGTAACGTTGTATTCAATACTCCTACCCTTTTTTTTCCACGATGAAACTACTAACCCGTTAGGGCTATTAAAGCTGGCATCAAACGCATCCAGGCCAGCAACAAAGTGGGGCTCTAAAACAATATGCCGAAATCCCGACGCTCCACTATCGGGTTTGATGCCTCCCAATGCTTTGTACAACCACGCGCCAATTTCGCCAAACATGATGTGGTTGAGTGAAATATCACTCGTAGCATCGATGTTCCAGTTTTCATACAAAGTGGTAGCACCATTTTTAATCCACCAACCCCATGATGGAAAGTCTTCCTGCGCAGCAATTTTGTACGCCAGGTCCGCATAACCATTTTCGCTCAGCGCATTTAAAATGGACTTCGTTCCCAACAGCCCTACATCAAGATGCAGGTTGTCTTTTTGTACACGTTGTGCCAGGTTTGCAGCAACCTTTGGCCTCAACTCGTCGGGCACAACGTTCCAATAAAGTGGTGCGCTCAATTCCGTTTGCGATCCGCTGCCATATAAACCCGTTGTGCGGTTTAGGTATTTAGCATTGATGGCATCCTTAATCTTCTGCGCCATTTTGCTGTAATGTTGTTCCTCTTCTTTTTTACCAAGCAGCCGTGCTGCCTGGCTTAAAATATAGGTGTCGGTGAAATAGTAGATAGAAGACGTCAATTCCACCGGCGACTTTGTTTTTACCGGCACCCAATCACCCAATCCCCATGTGGTTAAACCGGTTGGGTACGTTGCATCGATGTGGTCAATATAACGCTTGATGTTTTCATAACTCGCTTTGAGTAAACTGGCATCGCCGTAGAATAAGTAAATGTTCCATGGTACGATGGCGATGGTGCTGGTCCAGTCAGGACCGTTGCCCCACTCGTAGCCCCAACCGCCGGTTGGAATGATGGAAGGAAGCACGCCGTTTGGCTGCTGCTCATCGCGGTGATCGGCCAGCCATTTTTCATAAACCGTGATGCCATCAAAATTGTACAGGCCCGTTTCGAGTGCAATATGTGCATCCCCGGTCCAGCCGTTTTTTTCCCGCTGCGGACAATCGGTTGGATAACCAAAAAGATTGGACAGGTAAGAATTGTTTGTTGCCTGCCACAATTTATTGATCATGGGGTTGGAGGAACTCACCTGCCCCAATGGCGGCACATCGCTGTGCATGAAATAACCGGTCAGGTTCTCCTTTTTTAATTCAATCGGTCGGCTGCTCGTTACCTCCACATATTGAAAACCTTTGTAGTTAAACCGGGGCATAAATTCATCGTCCTTTCCACTCAGTACAACAATGTCTGTTTGAAAAGGATCTGTGTTATCGGTAGGCCGGTAGTGCGCATCAATGTTAGAAAGGTCAACCCTGCCCGCTTTCGTCAGCCGCTCGCCATGTTTTAAATAAAGCACCGTGCCCTTCAGCCCCTGTACCTTGATTTTTGATACACCCGAAATATTGCGACCCAGATCATACACGTAAGTTGTGTCACTAAACTTCTTAATTGAAACAGCCGGCACTTCCGTTACGTTACGTATTGGATGCATTACCTGCGACACAATGTTTTGCGATGGCGCCGAGCGGATGATGACGCCTTTCCATGCGGTATCAACAAATGCAGCCGTGGTCCAGAGGGGCTGCTCCAAATTTGCATTGTAATGTTCGGCGGTATAGATGCTGTTAAACGTGATGGGGCTAAAGGCTGTTTTCCAATCCTTGCCCGAGCTGATGGTTTCGACAGAGCCATCTTCGTAGGTAATGCGCAGGTCAAGGCAAAATGTAGGGCGGGCCCGCCACGGCGCTTTATGAAAATCCCACACGGCTGTTGACTGGTGATTATACCAACCATTACCCAGCAAAACACCCACTGCGTTTTTGCCCTGTGCTAATTGTTTGGTCACATCATGCGTTACATAAAGGGTGCGGCGGTCAAACCGGGTATAGGCCGGATCGAGCCGGTGGTTGCCGACTTTCGCGCCATTTAGAAATAGTTCGAACAGTCCGCCTGCGGCAATGTATGCTCTTGCTGTTTTAATTCTTTTCGTTGCGTTAAACGTCTTTCGAAAATAAGGCGCCGGCTTTTCATGAATGATGGCTGCATCCGAAATCCACGTTCCCTTCCAATTGTGGGCACCCATCATTCCGGTTTCAAAAGTTGCTATAGGCGATGCGCTGGTTTCAACGCCGTCCTTATCCCAAACAATTACTTTCCAATAGTAGGTGGTAAACGGCTGCAGTTCTTTGCCGTTATATAGAATCAAATTCGTTGCAGCATCGATTTTACCTGAGTTCCACTGAAGGCTCTTATCATTTGAAAAATCGTTAGCGCCTGTACTCACCAGCACCTGAAAGGCCACTTGTTTACCGCCCCGACGTGCATCTTCCAACCGCCAGGTAAACCGCGGTGTTTTTGCATCGATGCCTAAAGGATTAATCAAATACTCGCAGCGCAGTCCAACCACTTTGCAAGGTGATGCAGCAAATAAATTGGAAGCTGCGATGATGCAAAAGAAAAGAAGGAGTATTGCTTTTGATCTGATACTGTGCTTGAATCCGTCCATTAAAACTGCGGCCATTGGAGAAATGCTTTGCTACTAAATTAAATGGTCCATACATATCTCCGGCAAAATGCTTCATAGCACTGTATCAGCCTTCCCTTTATTTGAATGGCACTAAGACATCTGCATAAACTACGATCTATTTAATTACCATAATTCAGGGTGAAAACCAGATGGTTTCCGTCAACGAAGATGAAGGGCTACTGAAGCAGTACCTGAAATCCTTGTACAAATCGAAAATCAGCTGATGGCCCACGCATTCATTTTTATCATACTAGGAAGAAGCCTCTTAGAAGTGTACCTGCTTCATTAATAGCCTGTGTAATTGAGTCCTAACACTTTTGCTCCTTGTTACATCAAGTTGGAGGTGCGTACTTCTTTCATGAATCCCACTTACGGCATTTATCATCCAGGAGCAATACTTCATTAACACTTAGAAACTCGTTTTTAAAAAAGTGATTAAGGTACCTGCGCCGGCTTTTTTGACATCATTATAGCTTCAATAAGCTGTTACGTCTTTTAATGATAGCAAAATTTATTGCCACGCAACAGCGGCCGAGCACCCAACACATGCACATTTTATTCAATACAGCAAGCTTCTTTCATACACGTAAACCGGCCACCAGAACTATATTTCAGCAAAAGCCATTTTCGCCACAGAGTTGTTACTCCAGTCGACGCTTTACTATATGATAATTAATTATCATACTTACATGCAGGTATAAACGCTTAGCGACTTTCTTCATTAGAAAATAGCAGATCATATTTTAAGTAATTACACTTAAATCCCTTTCTATATTATTCATTAAAACTTAGGTGAAGAACCGAAAATATGGTCTTTCAATAAGCGTTTATACTTCTTAGTGAGGTCGCAATTATCTTTTTATAACTGTGTTAGGTTTTCTTTATAAGTTTTGAAAACATATTTATTTTTTTTTCAACTGTACAGTACTAAAAATCATCAGGAATTTATAAAAGGGGCAAAAAATCGGCTGAAACCCGCGCCAGATAAGGAATTACACTGGCATAATATTCGCCAAGAGGTGCCGTTCATAAAATCATTCAAAAACGGCGCCGCCGGCTTCAATGAAAAATGAGCCCAAGCTTAGCCACCTAAACTGTCGCAAAAAAGAAAACAAAATTCTATGAAAAAAATTCAGAACTTTTCTGGCAAAGGGAAACTTATGCTTTCTCAAGCCGTATTGCTCGCAGCACTGATTTCATGCAGTAAAAATGATCTTCAGGACACATCCATCAATGCTGAAGCGGCCCAACTGAATGCCGGCCCGGAAGTAGCAGGCAGCATTGCCGGCGTATCTCCTAACATTCTGTTCCGCGAAAACTTCGAAGGCAGCACTGCATTTGCCACGTATGTAAATAAGCAAATGGAAACTTCATATGCTTTAACGCTGGCAACAAAACCCGTGTTGGAAGGCTCAAAATCCGGTCGCTTTGAACTGCGCGACACCGACCCTATGAACAACAACGGAACCCGTGCAGAAGTTTCTTTCCCTACCCAATCTAACTTGAACCGCTGGTATGCATTCTCAGTTTACTTCCCTGCGGCCGACTATAAGATTGACTCCGAAGACGAACTGATCAACCAGTGGCACCAGGGTGGCGGTATCACTCCAGCCATCACACTCGGTACCAAATTGGACCGCTACCGCCTCATTGTTAAGGAAAATGCGACTGCAAAACAAACGTTTGACCTCGGCACCATCGCAAAGGATAAATGGAACACGTTTGTCTTTCACATTAAACATTCTGCAGGCACTGATGGCCTGATCGAGGTATGGCTGAATGGTAACAAAGTAGTGAACCGTACCGGCATCAACATGTACGAGCTTTCAAGTGGCAAGTTCAGCTCACCAAAATGGAAGCTTGGCGTGTACAAATCGTCCTGGAACAATTCGAGCACGACTCAAACCAGCAAGCGTATTCTGTATTACGACGATGTACGCATCGGAAGCGAAAAGGCAACTTTAGCTGACATGCTGCCCGGCGGCGCTGCGCCTGCACCTGCTCCGGAACCCGCACCAGCTCCAGCACCTGCACCAGCACCTGCTCCCGAAACAGACCAAACTGTTACGCAACCCGGCACTGGCAACTCTCCCATCACCAGCTTTGTGCTTGTGGACGCATCGACTGAAAAAGATGTAATGACCATCACCAATGGCCAGACAATCAGCCTGTCGAAGCTCCCGACCACCAAACTGAACCTGCGTGTTAATACCACAGGAACAATTGGCAGTGTACTGTTTTCGTTGAGTGGCGCGAAGTCTAAAACTTTTGCCGATAGCAAAGCCCCGTATGCGCTGCATGGCGATAGCGGAAGCGGCAACTTTTACTATGGCGACTGGAACCCACCTGCAATAGGAACTTACACGCTGAAGGCAACACCGTATTCTTTGTCGAGCGGCAAAGGAACTGCCGGTGTAGCCAACACCATCAGCTTTACTTTTGTAAAATAAAAAGGGCAACACCCCTGAAACAAAAAAAGGTAGCCATCTGGCTACCTTTTTTTGTTTACAATAAATGCAGGTCTGTACTGGCACTTATTCTTTTACCAGCTTCAATATCTTCATTTGTGATCCATATTTGATCGTTAACAGATAAAAACCAGGGGTGAGGCGCGAACCATCAATGCGTATCCGGTATTCAGTATTCGCATTGGCCTTGCCGTTGCCAAGATGTTGCAACTGCCTTCCCCACGAGTCGCCCAGCCAGACACTGTACTCCTCATTGCTGGCCAATTTAAAGCTAAAGGATGTTTGATTATTGAATGGGTTGGGGAACACCTGTGCGCTAATGCCTTCAGTCATTGGCTTTGCCTGCACTTCTAAATCTACCCTTTCCGATGCACTGATGGAGGTTTGACCTTTTGGCTTTCTTTTCGGCGGATTTACAGTAGTGCTTCCGGAAATACCCTGTGATCCAAATTCGTATATCTGCCCGGAAGTATAGCCGCCGGAAATGGCATTCCCCTCGGCATCAACAATATTGGTCCCGGCTGATTTCAGGTCAAGCCTGATCGTGCCAGTGCCGCTTATATTGATGACCGTTATTGTAAAACCTGAACATGCACCACGCAATTGGCCGATTGTTCCCGAAACATCACCGGTCTTGGTTATTTGAAAATCGGTGATGTCGACGCCATTGACCGGCTCTGAGAAATTGATTGCGAAGGTAACCCCTGTGGCAGAAGTGTTTTGTTCAATGGGCGACTGCCGGTTGATGCCGATAACTGTTGGCGCCGTTACATCAGCAGGAGACACGTTGTAAGTTTCCCCACCACTGAAGCCGCCGCTGAGCCCATTGCCTTCACCATCAGTAATGCCCGTACCACTTCCCTTCACACTAAGGCCGAGGCTGCCGCTGCCCGATATGCTGCCCACCGTTACCACGTAGCTGCTGCCACTGCCCGACACTGATTGGATGCTGCCTTGTGCCGTACCACCGGTGCTCAAGGTAAAATCAGTAGCATCAACACCACTCACACCTTCAGAGAAGGTAACACCAAAGCTCACCGTGGTCGCAGAAGTATTTTGTTCAAGCGGCGACTGACGCACAATGCCGCTCACCACAGGAGCAGTAACATCAGCAGCCACAATTGTATAACTCTGACCAGAGTTGAAGCCGCCGCTAATCGCATTGCCAGCAGCATCGGTAATGCCGGTTCCAGCACCTTTGAGGTCAAGCCGCAGTGTGCCGGCGCCCGAAATGTTGTTTACCGTAACGGCATAAGTAGTACCAGAACCCGATACACTTGCAACAGTACCTTGTACGGTTCCACCCGTAGTAAGGCTGAAGTCCGAAACATCAACGCCTGTAACCGCTTCCGAGAATGTAACGCCAAAGATTACGGAATTGGCGTTGGTAGTTTCTTCAGCCGGTGTTTGCCGGTTGATGCTTGTAACCGTTGGAGCCGTTACATCAGCAGGCGACACATTATAGGTTTCCCCACCACTGAAGCCGCCACTAAGCCCATTGCCTGCACCATCGGTAATGCCTGTGCCGCTTGACTTCACGTTAAGGCCAAGGCTGCCGCTGCCCGATATGCTGCCCACCGTTACCACGTAGCTGCTGCCACTGCCCGACACTGATTGGATGCTGCCTTGTGCTGTGCCACCGGTGCTTAAGGTAAAATCAGTTGCATCAACACCACTCACCGCTTCAGAGAAGGTAACACCAAAGCTCACCGTGGTGGCAGAAGTATTTTGTTCAAGCGGCGACTGACGCACAATGCCGCTCACCACAGGAGCAGTAACATCAGCAGCCACAATTGTATAACTCTGACCAGAGTTGAAGCCGCCGCTAATCGCATTGCCAGCAGCATCGGTAATGCCGGTTCCAGCACCTTTGAGGTCAAGCCGCAGTGTGCCGGCGCCCGAAATGTTGTTTACGGTAACGGCATAAGCAGTACCTGAGCCCGATACGTTTGCCACGGCACCTTGTACGGTTCCACCCGTAGTAAGGCTGAAGTCCGAAACATCAACGCCTGTAACCGCTTCCGAGAATGTAACACCAAAGGTTACGGAATTAGCGTTCGTAGTTTCGTCAGCCGGTGTTTGACGCACAATGCCGCTCACCACAGGAGGAGTAACATCTGTCGGTGCACCATCGCTGGCCATTACGCCAATGATTTGTCGTGGGGCAGCCTGTTTAGTGGCAACCACTACAACTTCATTAGTGTAGGTTTGGTGTGTGCTGGACGCAAAATTTACATCGTCGGCAACAGAACCCATTAAAGTTGCTGCGCTACTAAACGAAATGTTCGCTGTTGCACTTTCGCGGTATAGAATCTCCCCACCGTTTGTTTGGCTGGAGTATACAACCTTCAATTTTCCTAATGCTTCATTCAGCAACACGATTGCCTGGGTGCCATCGCCAATGGTTATCGGGTAAAGATTGTCCCATACACCATTTGGCCTGCGCACCAGCATAATCAATTGCGGCAATGAGCCCGAATTATAGCTTGTTTTAGCAGCCACATATAAAGTTCCATCGCTGGCAACCGTAGCGTTCATGTGGTCGTCCGCCATTTTTTTGTTACCCGGAATGGCATTTTGCGAAGCTGGTAATTCATCTGCCGTCCAGGACGAAGCACTGGTGCCATCCACATGGGTACGAAACCCAAACAGCCCGGTATTTTGATTAGACCAAAAGACACCAACCCTACCGGGCAGTTTAGTGATCAAACTGATGTCATCGCTGTTGATGCCAGAAGCTACATTGATGCCGGAACTCCAGGAAGTGTAGGGAGCATCGCTCCAATACACTAATATATCATTCACCGCATCTGCTGCCACCCACATTCTTCCGGTACCATCAACCGTGATTGTTGCTGATTCAACGCCGGAAGGCAGGCTGAGGCTTGTGGGTGTAGCTCTCCTGTTCCACGCTTTGTATGTTCCTAAGTTCGCGTCATATTCCAGTGTTGCGATCTGGTTGGTTCCCGAACCCTTAAACATGAGGATATGAACCAGATTTCCATCCACCCAGCAATCGGTGCGGGAACCAGAACTGGCAATGGTCATTACTTGCGTCCACGAAGTACCATCGAGGCGAAATAGCCGGGTACCGCCCACCGAAGGCGGCAGGGCGGCCCACCATTTTCCCGCATGAAACCATGTTTTTGCCTGAGGCTTGTGCTGGGTATCAGTGCTGCCAATTGGTATGGGCGAAAGCGGCGTAATTGTACTGAATAAGGTGCCATTGGTACCTGTGACACCAAAGATAAATGGTGTAAAACCACCCGGCACGCCTACCCCATCAACGATTAGCGGCATTGCAGGATCGAGATGATCATCAGCCGGGGATAGGAACGAATAGTTATCAAGATAATTAGCTGACAGGTTCGTTTTGGGCAATACATCTTGTCCCACTGCTGCTGTGTAAAAACACAGGAGCATTACAAATTTGGCTACAACTTTTTTCATATTTAAACAGGTGGTTTTTGCCGGGTGCTGTGCAACAAGAATTCATACAACCCAGCCTGGTGATTAATTGGAAAAAACTTTGCTTTTCCAAACAGAGATTAACAACTGCTATTTTAAAATAGCGTGGCTCATAAACGTGTTAGTCTTGCGAGCTTATATTGCGGGGATCCATACTTACACTTCCTACACCTGGTGCAATAGTCTTGAAATAAGCTGTAAATACAAGTCCGATCAAACAATTGGATGTTGGTTGGCCGAAGAGTGTCAAAAATTAAAATGCGCTTTTATGTGCTTTTTTACTAAACACAGTTAATAGCACAATCTTGATATCCAGCCAAATCGACCAATTCTCGAGGTACCACAAGTCGTGTAGTGTACGCTGCCGTTTTTGTTCGTCGGTGTCAGTTGGCCCGCGCCATCCATTTACCTGTGCCCAGCCGGTAATGCCTGGCTTTACATAGTGGCGGATCATGTAACGGCCTACACACTCCTGCAATTGCTTATCAAGAAAACGGCGATGCGGCCTCGGCCCTACCACGCTCATGTTGCCCAACAGCACATTGATAAATTGCGGCAATTCGTCGATGCTGTATTTGCGCATGAACCGCCCAATCTTTGTAACACGCGGATCGTTTTTGGATGTTGACAACGACCCGGCTCCGTCCGATTCGATGCGCATGCTCCGAAACTTATAAACTAAGATTGGCTTACCGGATTTACCAATGCGAATGGGACGATAAAAGATTGGCCCCGGCGAATCCAATTTTATCAGTATGCCGAGCACAAGGAAAATTGGTGCTAAGAATACAAGTGTAAAAATAGAAAAGACCTTATCAAACACGAGTTTCACCAACGAATGGATAGACCCATCGATCGGGTATTTGCGTGCATCAACGGCACTGATGGCGCCATACCTGGTGATTTGGTAATTGCGGCCAAACAATTCATCGTAATCGGGAATGTACTTTACCCGGATGCCGTAATAATCGGCCGCATCCATGATGTTGCGGATTTTGCGCAGCGGCTTGCCGGGCAAAGCAATAACGATTTCATCAACCGGGTGCTCTTCCAGGTACTGCTTGATATCGCGTAGGTTGCTCACAACATTTTCGCGACCCACCAGGCATTCTTCATTTTGCAGGCAGTTTACATATCCGAGAATCCTGTACCCCGACACCTTACGACCATATAACTGCCGCTCAACTTTTTTGGCCATATGGCCCGTTCCGGCTACCAACGTGGTGCGCACATGTGTTTTTGAATAACTGATCCAGGAAACGGCCTGTAACAACAACAGGTTGAATAAAAAGCCCGCCAGCGGCACACCTACCGCAAAAAGGATCAAGCGCTTTTTACTCAGACCCTGCTCCGGCAAAAACAAATAACACAACAGCAACAGCAATACATAACCTGCATAGTGCCGTACGTGCCGGGCTACCATTTGCCCAAAGGCTTCACTGGTAACGGTGCGGTACAATTTGCTCCAGTAAACGATTACAAGCCAAGTAACCATTCCGCCAAATACAATAAGCCATTCAAGCTTCGAGAACCTGCCGGGCCCGAAAATATATACCAGCATTAAAAAACCCAGCGCCTGGGTTAGCATCGCTGTATGAAAAGGTTGAATCGTGGGTTTTGGTTTTAAACTAAACATAAGCGATAATTTTCTTTGACCAGTAATAAATAATCCTGTTAGTGATAAATGGTTAAGGGTAGGATTTATTAATTGGTACGGATTATATCGCGAACGATAAGGGTGGTTTTTACATATAAGGAATGATTTAGTTATTGTGTCAGGCGGTCAGCGCTGCCTGTTGATCGTATTTCATTACTTCGTGCACCATGAACTCGGTAGTGTCAACACATTCTTCTACAATGCGGTCGCGAATACCCCGGTAATGTTCCTGCATACCTGGCGTACTCAATAGGGTTACTGCTTTTTCAATAGCCCGTTCCTGGTCGGATGCAGATTCTTTGAAGTTGAACACAATGCCATAGCGGCGCTCTTCTTCATCTGTATATCCACGGCCATCGTTGTCGATAAAAATTGCCGGCACGCCAAGTACCGCGGCTTCGGAAGCCATCGTGGCACTTTCACCAAAAAGCAGTTGGGCATAATAGAGGGCATCATGAATGCGGTGCACGGGAAGCTGCATCCGGTAAGGTTCGAGGTCGTCGGGCAATGGTCCCTCGGCAGTGATAAAAACCTTTGCATGGGCCGACATTTCACGGATTGCTTTGCGCTTGTTTGCCAGCGACATGCCCTGGTGCCCAAAATCGTGTGCTGCAGCCCACGATACAAAGCGTACAATAACGTAAGGCGTTCCGGCCGCTATGCCGAGCAAATCGAATACCGATGGATCGGGCTGAAAATAACGCGGATGCAGGTAAGCGAGTTCCATAAAACCATTGAACCGCACCTGCTTTGCGCCAAGGTCCATTCGGTAACATGCTGGTGTGAAAACTTTGGATGCAAAAGGGACCGTCAACCGGTGGTGCAGGCTGGCATGCTCGGTATCGCTAAACACCAGCGACACTTTACCCCGCAGCCGTGCAACCTGCGATGGGTAAGGATGCAAAAAGTTAAGGAACAGGTCGGCCTTTACCGACCGCGAAATGCGCAACAATTTGTAATCGGCATAAAGCAGGTATAAAAATTTACCGATTCTCCCGTTACTGCCTTTACCCCTGCCGATATAAGTGAAGCCGTATAAATCCAACAGGCGGTGCTCCATTTCTTTGTTGCGGGCTATAAAATAAATGCGGTGCCCCTTTTCCGTCATGATCCGCGAAAAATTGCGGAAGTAATGCACATGGGCCGGGTGGTTAATATCAATGACTATGTTCATGGCTATGGGTTAAATTAGTTTCGGTTTGGTGCTGTAACACTGTAGGTTGGGATTGAGGTTTTTTAGCGGCTAACCCGGTATAAATCGATGCGATGCGATCCGCAATCATGTTTGCATCGTAGCGGTCCACAACAGGTTGCCTGCAGATAATGCGCTCCCTGCTTTGCATCAGTGCTTGCAGGCATTGGACGTAAGCCGGTATGTTTTTGGGTAAAATATAGCAATGATCCACGCCTGCGCAGATGTCGCCTACTTCCCCCACATTATTCGTTACAACCGGCAGCCCGTTTACAATTGCTTCTTTTATCACCTGCGGACTACCTTCGGAATGACTGCACATCAGTAATGCATCCGCCGCCTGCATCATACGGTTTAACTGGCGGCGATTAAAACCTTTCATTTCTACAAATACAATTGGTAACTGCGTCTGCTGCCGTAATGTTGCAACCACTTCATTTGCAAACGCCGGATCTTTCACAGGCCGGTCGAAACTGGAAGCAAACAAAACCACGAATGCGGCGGGGCTCCATCCCATTTCGTTGCGCGTTTTTTCCCGGTAAATCAGGGGCACATTGGTTTGTACGCCGCAGGGAATGACCGAATAATTTTTCTTCACATACTGGCGCATTTGTGGCCACACCAATATGTTGTGTGCAGCAAAACGGCTGGCAAGAACCGATACCGGCCGTTCTTTTGGCTTATTTAAATCACTCCCATGAAAAGTAATGACAATGGGAATGCGCCGCCTCGCAAGAAAACGGGCTGCAATAGTCGTAAATGCCCAAAGACCGTAATGCACATGCACCAGTTGAATGGCGTGGTTGCGCACCATTTGCCGTAATGCAACAATCGCCTGCCAATATCCAACAACGCCGCCTCTGGTAATCAGGAAATGTTGCACGGTAATACCGCATCGATCGGTTAAGGCTGACGCCTGTTCGGCAACAAATGGGTTAATGCCGCTGGCAGCTTTTCTACTAACAAACAATACTTCCATATTCATTAACTTATAGTAGAAACCGGTTGTGCCTTTGTCAATAGTTCTTCTGTGCCCAGAACACTATTATAAATCCGATGGAATGCACGCCCCATTTGGGAAAGCGTGAACGTCGACTGAATCATCCGGTAACCTTCAACGCCCATCCGGCTGCACAGTTCCGGGTCATCGATAAGTTGCAGCAACAGGTCCACAACTTCATCGTCGGTTTGTGTGGTGATTAGGTAGCCGTTTTTACCATGATGCACCACTTCCCGTGTACCACCCGAATCATTGGCCACCACAGGTTTCCCAAGGCTCATGTATTCAATAATTGCGTTGGAAATGCCCTCGCCATGCGTATCAGCCGAAAACAAAACCCCGATGGTGCAGGCGTTAACAAGCGCCTCTACCTGATTGGATCGACCGGGAAAAAGTATTTGTTTTGGATTGCTATTCCTACCCCGTACACGGTCAAACACATCACAACCTGGTGCACTAGCCCCAACGCCAATAAATGTTACTTGCGGCCGGAGGCGCACAACTTTTTCAGCAACACGTAGAAAGCGATCATAGTCTTTATTTTCCGAAAAGCTGGCAGCCATCACCACTGCCACAGGTGTTTCAATGCCATACGTGGCAAGCACCTGTTCTTTGTCGGGCAGGTGTTGAAACCGCTCGGGGTTTACACCATTATAGACTACAGAACATTTATTTGCCGGTGGCATATACGCCTGAATGCCTGCATGAGAATTTGCCACGATCAAACGGGAACAAATAAAATTCAGCCGGTCAATCCAGTAATGAAACGACCACCGATTGATGCGCGGAGGTGCGGCTGTAATTTGTCCATTAATCAATGGAATGTTTTGACCAATTACCGCAGGCAGTGCATACAAGGTTTGCATCCGGCCCCAAGTATGTATCAGGTCTGGTTTGAGTTTGCGGCAGATCCGGTAAAAGCGGAGCGGCATTGCGAAGGCGCCACTGCTGTTTCTGTCGATGACCTCGTATGGAAGGTTCAGTTGCTTGAAGTATGTGTAATGAATAACGTCTTTGGTCATTACAAGCGTTAACTGGAACTGGCTGTGCGCTTTCAAATAACTAAGCAGTTCAATCAACCGGCGTTCCTTTCCGCCCGTTGCCAGCGACCCAATAAAAAACAGTAAGCGTTTTGGTTCCGTATTCATGTTGGTGAATAGTATGGTAATGTCTGTTGATGTACCCAAGCTCAGTTGGCGTCCGTCACACGCAAAGCAATCAGTTTACTTATACTTCTGCAGCTGTAAAAGCAGGCACAGGCACATGTCCGCCAATGGGCATCCCGGTTGTGATTTCAAGGAAACGAACAACCCTATCTTCAAGCTGCAAAAGAGACTGGTGGTAAGCTTGCCGTGCTGCCTGGATCATAGGCAGGTACTCCTCAAGATTTGTGGTAACATGGGCAACTACATCATTGAGTTGTTCCCCATCCCAATCTACAGGCTGATAGGTGATGCCCGATTGGTAAATATCCGGCCAGGTTTCAAGATGGCTCATATCAGGCTTGATCAACAGTGCGCCGGCTGCAACAGCTTCAAAATCGCGAAAGCAAACTTCGCCCCAACCAAAAGGACTGAGTACTGCGCCTACCTGTTGAATTTCCTGTTGGTACACATCAGGTGGAACTTTGCCTGCCAGCAATAGTTTGTTTCCCGCTGTTCCTTCCAGCATCAACCGGCGCTGATAACCCACTGTATTTGGAAACGACCGGTATCCAAACCGTGCCTGTACCACGCGTTGCTTGTTTGCAATTGCAACAGGAGCAGCGGTACTGTGCAACAGGCTTCGATATGCACGATCAAAGGATGGCTTTAATATTTTGACCCAACCCATCCGGGTTGCCAGCCTTGCCATACGAACCAGGTTTTTTGCAGGCACTGGATAAACGCCGTAGCCTAAATTCCACGACAAGCGCAGTTTGCTTAGCAAAGCCGGATCGGTGGGGGGGTTACGCCATTTTTCTTTCTCGTCGGTGATGCCAAATTGCCGGTGGTAATAATCGGTAAAGGGTTGCCTGCCATAAGAAGGCTCCAGGTATGCTTTGCGGTCGCGTAATAATTTGCCTTTGAAATAAATGTCAACCAGGTCCATGTATTCGTAGTGCAAACTGTCGCTTCCAGCGCCATCATCAAGCATCACTACCCGGTCAAAACGTTTCCTGAAATCCTGCACATAAGCCCGCTTTTTCTCATCATCCTGGGCAAAGGCGTCGTTGCCTTTAAATGCCCGAACCAGCACCACGCTGTGGCCGGTGATTTTTTGTGCTTGTCGGGAATTGATGGGCACAAAGCGCAGCAAATTGACATACCTGGAAACGATCAGCGGGAACAGTGTGTACAGGGCCTCAATCTTAGAGTCGGAATGGACGATATAAATAGGTTCGGTATGCATCTGGAAAATTTGTTCTTAAATATGGTTTCGGTAAAAGTTCAATTGGCCTGCAGCAATGCCAGCAGCCGTTTTGCCTGAATTTTGTAGTCGTGATAATTTTGCACGTAGTGCTGCACCCGCATCGACATCTCCGACAGTTGTTCCGCCGCTAACGCCTCGTATTGCTGCTTCACATCAGCTGCATCCTTGTAGATTATACCCAGTTTAAACTCGCTTATAATGCCATCCGGATTAACCCGATCAGTGGTTAATATGGGAGTACCGACCGACATTGCTTCTAAAAAAGTATTGCTGAACCCTTCGTAGTGCGATGTATTGAGCAAAAACTTTGCGTGTGCTAAAAACGGCAACACTTCTTCACGGGAAAGAAAGCCTACGAATTGCACATTTGGCAATTGCCGCAACCGTTCCAAATAATCAATGGTATCCTGGTCGCATTTCGATTCTTCCTTCCCGGCAACGCGGAATGGTGTATCGGGCAGCAACGATGCTATTTCGTAAAGCAGCTTTAGGTTTTTTTGATATTGGTAAAGCCCGAGCCACGCAATGTAAGTGCGTTCACAAACGGACGGAATAGTTGGCTGCTGACGTAAAAAAAACGGATTGGATATTTTATTTATTTTTTTGCCCGGGAAGCGCTGCTTAATGATATTGTACTGGTAAGCATTCTGGCAAAGAATGCAATAAGCCATGCGCATACCCAGCGATTGGAAAAAGCGATGGGCACGTGAATGAGCCCTAAAAAAGCGTTCATCGATCAAAAAATCATTGGAGATGCGCAACACGTAGCGAACACCCAACATACGGCAAACGGCACCTATCACAAACGACTGCCAGGAAGGAATGCCCTGGTACAGGTAATCGGGCCGGGAGTTACGGATTTTGCCATAAATAAATGGCAAACGGTAGTACACCCAGCGTAGCCAGCGCACTCCCTTTTTATTGTCGTATAACGGCAAAAGCGTGAGGGTGGAACATTCTTCCTTAAGCACCTCGCTACCATCAAGTCGGGTGAGCACTTCCACATCCTGCCCTTGTTCACTGAGACCTCTAATCCAGCCAAAAGCCTGCACAGCGGCACCACCCGAAGGCCGCTCATTGCGTACCATTATGTTGATGATCTTGTCGTCGTAAAAAAGAAACTTAGCCATCTCTGTGCAAACTCATTAAGGGTGATCAATGAAAACGTAGCGCCTATACCTTTTGAACATTGTAAGTCAATTGCGCATCAGGCTGCGGTTCAAAATTTAGGTTGCCATTACCGGCTCTACTTCGGTGGTAACCGCTGCCTGTGTCTTATATAATTGTTGTAAAAAACGTTCAGCTATTCGCACATTTTCCACTACCGGGAGGGTCGCATCAAGCTGGTAAACAGGTACGCCCTGCTGCTGCATGTAGCTGGCAATTTGATCAAGCAGGTGCTGCCATTGATTGATGTCCACTAGCAACTCATCGTCCGATTTTCCTTTGTGCTGTGCAATTGTTTTTCTTCTGGAGCGCAGCCGTCTGAGGATCAAATCGGTGTTGGTTGTATTTAAATAAAAAATCGCCTGCGGCTTGGGCACCCATCCGAGGTATGCACCCAGTACGCCTTCCGCATCATCTGCTACGCCACCCAACAAAAAAGACTTTTGCAACAAGCCCTCATGTATCAGGCACAGGCGTCCCTTGCTTTCTTCGTTTATTGCCTGGTACCTGCAAAAATCCTGGAACAGGAAATATGCAGCCCGAAAACGCAAATCGGGCACAGTAGCATTATCCGAAATCAATTGCCAGCAATGGTCGGCAAGCGCCTGGTGCTTTTTGCTAAAGCGCAATCCAAAATCAACCGGCAAACTCCGCTTCAGGAGCTTTCCCGAAAACCGGTGCAACTGCATCCGCACATAATCCATTATGCCCCCACTGCCCTGCATTTGCCAGGCCACCGCTTCCAGGTATATCCACTTTGCTCCGGGGCGCCACCTGGCACAAAGCGCCTCATATACCGAGGTTTTGCCAACCCCCGGAGGGCCGATGATTTCTACCATATGAAACAAGTTTTAATTATTCGCTTCCGAGTATTCCGGTCAAGTTGATTTCGTTCTGTTGTGGCAGCGGCGTCGCTGGCACAACATGTTCATACGCCAATTTCCTTCCTGCCTGTGGCAAAGCCAGCACCAGGTACAACAGTGTCATGGCTGCGCCTTCTGTAAACCTGCCGGTAAGGGTGTACACCACGAACAACACAAAACAGAAAAACACAATCAGTTTATCCAGCCCGGTAACTGATGCCCGAAGGGCTTGCGCAAAAGCGGCAAAAGCCATGAGCAGGTATAGCGCCAGGCCAATAAGACCGGCCGAATGAATGATGCTTGGAATGTCGGCATGGAGGGTACGTTCACCAAAAACACCGCGGCCATAATTACCTGCGCTGTTCAGCGGTTCGTAGCCCACCCAGGGACTGTAAGCTTCGTATTCAAACAGGTCCTTGTAGATTAGTTCGTACTCAAAAAGCCGCTTTTCTTCCGACACTGCTCGTTCATCGAGATTGCGGACTTCATAGCGGGTTTGAAATTCGTCTTTGAAATCGGTTGCCGAATAAATGCCGTAACCCAGCAACAGCGCCAAGCCACCAAAAATGACCAATTGCCTGGCCTGCTTTTGTGCAAAAAATGCGATCAATGCAACAACACTACCCAGCACACTCAACAACATCACCGACCGCCGCAGGCTGAGCAAGACAAGTGTAAGGCTGATGATCAACAGGCCTGATAACAAAACAGTATGCTTTCCTTCAATCAACCGAAGCGACACCACGAACACAGCCAATGCCAATACATTGAATCCCGCACCATACATATTACCATACAGCACACCACTGGTAATGCCATACATGGGGTTGGGTGCATAGCGATAGGCAGTGCAAAACAGTACATTAACAATAAATAATCCCAGTATAAGTGTGGCGCAATGCGACAACTCGCGGAATACCACACCTTCTTCTTCGGTCTGGTACACTTCGGTGATCAGCGGCACGGAAAAGAACAGCCAAAGTACCGAAAACACTTGTGCACGAATGGCAACGAGATCGGTAACCCGGAGCAGCAAAAGCAGAAAATAAAAAAACAATAGCGCTGCAAACAAGTTGTTGCGGAAGAACATTCCGGAACGGGCAGCAGATGCCAGCAGCAGCAAGGTCATAGTGCTGTAGTAAACCGACGCGGACAGCGTTGGCTCGATCAGGTTATTTGCAAAAAACAACAAGGGCAGGTATATAACCGCCATTTTTGCTTTATTAACCAACAGGTAAATAGCAAACAAATAACTCGACAACTCTACCAATACAAAAAACAGGTTCATATGCTATTGTTTTCAAGTCAGCATTAATGTTGGTAAACCTCACGCAGCCGTCAATTCATGCTGTTCGATAATGGCCCGCAATTTTGCCGTGTTCACATTCCGTTTGATTTGAAAAACGGCCAGGTCTTTTGCAGAAGCCACCTCATCCAAAAACTCCAGCACTACGTGATAGTGTTGCCGGCGCCAGAAATCGTGAATCACGACCTTGGTGTCAGTCCACTCATACCGCAGTAACTTAAATACAGTGTACAGGCAACAGGCAACACGGTATCGGCCATCGATAAAAACAGCGTCCACCTTGCAAAGCGATGGATCAATACGATCCCAAACCGAAGCATAGTAATTGGCTGACGTTTGTTGTTCACCATTTGCCATAGGCCGCCCCCATTCATTGGTGTTGCCAAGGTTTGCAAAAAAGAAAAACAGCTTTTTATTCAAAGCCTTTTTTACAAGGCTTATTGTATTCATGTATTTATAAAATGCTTCGTTCGACTCGACCGAAAAAACCGTTTTCCCTTTACTGAGCATGTAAATGGTGGAGCCGCCAGATCCATACTCAAGCACCGTTTTAGGCGCCGCCATTGTTTTTTTAAACAATCGAAATTCAACCCGCCGCATGTGCGGCAAAAAGAATAGTACCGGAAACTTTTGCTTGAGTTTCCAACGCCAGTCTTTGCGTTTTAAAATGGTGCATGCTTTGAAAACAATTTTCGTAAAAATGGTCGGTGTCATCGCTAAGGGTTAAGGTTGAGATAGGTTGTTTGTAAGGTCCTAGGGTACTGTCTTGAATTGCATGGAGGTTAGTCCAAATCGCTGTTGCACAAGCTGTGAGAACTTCTGGTAAAACGCATCGCCGGAGAGGTGCTGTTGCACATACCGGATCGAACGCAACTGCATTTCGGCCAGCGTATGGCGATTGGCTAAAAAATGCTCCAGGGCGGTTACCAAATCTGCCACAGAATCGGACCGAACTACAAACCCGTTTTCCCCGTTGCGAATATTGAAACGGGCCCCACAAGTGTCCGTGCATATTGCCGGCAGTCCATATCCAAGCGCCTCTGTTACCGACACGCCATACTGTTCATCCCGGGCGGGAAGTACAAATATGTCGTGCGACAGGTACAAGTCTTTCATTTGCGCATATGGAACATTGCGTTCGAGTTTTACCATACCCTGCAAACCGAGCCGGCACACCACATCTTCCAATTCCGCATACTTTTTCATTTGGGTTTCCCGCATACACTCCCCAACAATGGTGAGTTGGAACTGGTATTGCTGGCTTAAAATCTTGGCGGCTTGTATGAGCAGCAAATGATTTTTCCGCTTCTGATGGTATTTTCCCACCATCAATATTCTTGGAAAACCGCTGTTCGCATTGTGCATTCCGTCTTCCGGCTGCACAGGCACCGGCAACGGCACATAGTACATATGCCGCATGCGGGCATTTGCCGATTGGGCTGCATCAACAATTGGCGTCATCCAGGCAGCGCCGAAAAAGCGGAGTGCCATTTTCCTTTTCAGCTTTGTCTTTGCGGTTAGCTTTCGCCGCAAATGTTCCTGTGTATAAAAAACGATCTTGGTTCGGGTAAATAGCGCACAGATTGCAGCAAGCACCGAGAACAATTTGAACGGGTCCCTGATGATGGCAATCTCGGGCCTCAGTTGCCGAAAGGCTTTCCAATAACCGATCGGGTTTGGGAAATAGTTGGGATGGTTTACACCGCCCTGCCCCACTAACCGCTCGAGCAATAGCGAAGCTTTGGCCTGCGGATAACGCACCGGCTGCACCAGGCTGTGGTCTTCGGTAAAACCTAAGCTCGCCACATGAAAAGAAACCTGGTGTTCCTTCTCCATCAGGGTTTTTACCGCCTGGTACTGGTTGGTATGAAAACGGGGAGCTACAAACAAAATCCGCATATCCGTATAATTATTTGTGCCTGAGTTTGAGAAATTTTACCGACATCATTACCGAAACAAGATTGGCCTGCCGGTGCCGCCGCAACCCGACCAGGAAAAAAACCGCCAAAGAACCGACAAATGCAATGGGCACCCACAATGCCATACCCAGCCAACCTTGCTGTGCTACAAACTGCGAAGCATAACAGGCAGCTCCCAACATGCAGCCTGCTGCAAGCATCGGTTGCAACCGATGCGACATAGGCACCATTTGCTGCTTAACCTTTTGGTGGAGCACTTGGCGCTGGCCTACAAAGAGCAAAAATTTACCAGCCAACAAACTGATGCACAACCCGGCGATGCCAAACCTGGATGCGAGGAACCAGCCAATACCCAAGAACAGGATAGCCGCTACTGTCGTGAGCATTACTTTGCGGCGAAGGTCAAGTGAAGCTGTGATGAGGAAGCCGTCGTGCTTGATAAAAATGTCCTGGATTACCATCAATAAAATCAGGGCATTGGCTACCGGCCCGGGATAAAAACCATCGCCCACCCATGCACTGATGAATGATTGGTTGAATAAGAGAATAACCACACCTGACGCAGCAGACATCACGTAAATAAAATCATTGGTTGTTTCCCTGACCCGGTTGATGCGTTCAAATTCACCGAGCCCTAACAACTTTCCTACGCCAGGCATCATGCCCAACACCATTTTAAGCATCAGCCCCTGCACGGCAAGCGGCAAAAAAGAGGCAAGCGCATAAGAAGAAACCAGCAATGGGCTTGCAACCAACCCCAACAACACTTTATCGGTATTGGATAGCAGCATATCGGTGGTAGAATTGGCCATATTCCAGCCACTCAAACGAGAAAAGGCAATTACATTTTTGAAATTTGTTTTGCCCAAACCAAACCAGGGCACATGTTTTTTTACCGTATTGTAAAACACGAAGCCAGTAACCAGTGTGATAAAAATTTGGACAACAGAAAGCCCGATCAATCCATAACCTTGTGAGAGCACTAAAACCTTTAATGATCCACCAAGGATCACGATAGAAGCCTTAAAACCCATACGCTTGAATCCAAGGTTCATGCCGCGCAGTACGGCATCAAAAAGATCGAAGATCCTTGAGAGCACCATTGAGCAAATCAGCAGCGAACTGGTGATCCGGATCAGACTATAATACTCGGGGGCCGCTTTTGTAATAATGGGAGCATACCAGCTCAATACGGAGCCGCCCAACAACACCAATGGCAAAATAAGGAGGGTTACATAAAATGCACTGGCAAGATCGGTACGCAATTCGTCTTCACCTACAACGTCTTTCTTTTTAGCTACCGTCCATTTCAGTGCCTGGGTAGCGCGGGTATCGGCCAGGCCGGCATAACCGGTCATTTGCCCCAACATTTTCCAAACGCCATACATGGCGCCACCCAAACCATTAACGATATACGGGCTTACGATAAGGCCTGTAATCTGTACCCCAGCAAAATCAATGATACTGGAAACCGAGTTGAGATAAGCCCGTTGTTTTAGGTTTTCGGCAGCAGGCTTTTTCGGAGGCTTTATTTTAATAGCAGTTGTTGTGGTATCAGTTCCGGTTAACATAAAATCCTGTTTTCTTAACTACAACTTATTCGATCAAACACTATTTCCATTCGTTCCAAAGCTGGCCTTTTACTTCGGTCAGTACATCTTGCAGCGGCTTTGCTGCGTCGATTGTAACTACCACTGAAGGTGCTGCAAAATGCAGTGCTTTGATGCCGTTAACTTTTTGGGTTAAAATTGGCAATGCAGCTGTTCCGGGCTTACGCTGGCGCAGCAATACCGGGTCGGCCACCAGTTTTATTACCAGGTCGGGGGGCTGAGCCACCGCCTTTTTGTGCACACGGTTTTCGAAAGATGCAATGGCCCTCAATAAAGGATTTTTGGCGCTGCGCAAATGCTGAAGTGCCGGGCCGTCGTTATAACCATGTTGTTGATTTTGCGGAAACCGGTCGCAAATAACCAGCATACCTTGCTTACGGGCTTTTGCAACAATCGCCAGTTTACGATTACGTTCGTTTGCAACAATAAGCGCTTCAATACAACGGTATATTAACTGCGACAACTTCACCGGTTTTTGCACCGTTGAAGCGGCGGGCACCGGTGCATTTTCACCAACGGTCTTTTTTTCTTTGCTAGTTCGGTTTCTCTTTTTCGAGGCGACCAGTAGTTGGCGTGATAATGAAAGGCCTCCTGCTCTACCCTTGCCCATGTAAACGGTACAGATGTCTATCTTCTTCTTAAACGTTCCCTGCAGGTCTGCAATTACGGTCGATTTACCTGAGCCATCGGCACCAATCAACGCGATTACCAAACCTCCGTTGGGATGTGTACGTTTCGCGGGTTTGGGCTGGCCCATTGCCCCCATCCATTTCCGGCGCCAAACGGCAACCATTTCGCGATACCATCGGAGCATGTTGCCTTCAAGTGGGCTAAATAATTTATGCGGCAACAAAGCCTTTCGAACATGGCTGCGTAAAGCAATGATATTGGCCCGGCTCAGGGGCAGTTCTGCAATACGGAAAATGGAAGGCTGTTGCAATTGAAAACACTCAATAGCGGCGGAAACATCGCCCGGCGTGCAGCGTTGTTTCAACCACTTATACTCGCGGAAGATATTTGCAGTGTACTCAGGCTTTTTCCCCAAACGAAAACGCAACACATCCCTATGGGTAGTTTTCAAAGCCAGCCGGATATATAAAAGTACCAGCTCATGTGCGGGGGCTATCCGGTATAAATCAAAAGCTGCATCATAAACCCTGGCAGCAAGTATTTGGTTGACAAAAGGAAGTTGATACCCTTTCAAAAACGCTTCGCCCAAAGTGAGGGCATAATGTGCATGCACGTGAATGATCTTTCCAGATGGCAGATCAAGGCCAATAAAATCGGCGATGCCTGGGTAAGCACGCCAGCCTGGCGCTACAAATTTTTTAAAACCCAGTTGCTGCAACAAGCCGGCAACCTCATTTTGCTGTAATGGGTCAAAAAGAATGTCCATATCCGTTTCGCCCTTCATGGATGCATCCAAATGCTCGCTGCTTTTCCAATGGCAATACCGGATATCGGCGGCATGCAATGCGTTGAGCAGGTGCCCAATCAGTTCTAGTTTATCATGGAGCGGCGCATTAACACGTACCGTATTATGCGGCACCACTGCTTCCACTGCCGATCCTATTTCATTTGACGGTTGTTCTATTGTGTGCATATACTCAAAGCCGTTTAGGTTGCCTGCTGCTTTCCATTCCTTTTTGAAGCTGCTACACCGCTGCCAGCGATGGTAATGCTGCAGCAAGCGGATCTTGCATGCGCCTGTATTCTTTATACCATGCTGCAAACAGGCTCAAGCCTTCGGCGATCCTGGTTACAGGCGCTATACCACATTCGGTTTCCAGCCGCTCAACATCGGCCCAGGTAGCCACCACATCGCCTTGCTGCATGGGCTTGAACTCCATGATTGCTTTTTTACCGAGTTGTATTTCCAATTCAGAAATAAACTGCATGAGTTCCACAGGCTCATTGTTGCCTATGTTATAGACGCGGTAGGGCGCAACCGACGAGGACGGGTCAGGCCTTTGCGGATTCCAATTGGCGGCAGCCGTTGCCGGACGTTTAACCAGCACTGCAATGGCTGCTACCACGTCATCCACATAGGTAAAGTCACGTTTCATTTGCCCGTTGTTGAATACCTGGATGGGCCGTCCTTCAGTAATGGCATCGGCAAAAAGGAAATAGGCCATGTCGGGGCGGCCCCAAGGGCCATAAACTGTAAAAAAGCGCAGCCCGGTAGTTGGCAGGCCATACAATTGGCTGTATGCATGCGCCATCAGTTCGTTCGACTTTTTGGTTGCGGCATATAGTGAAACGGGATGATTGGTTCCGTGACCCTCCGAAAACGGAACTACCTGGTTTAGTCCGTATACACTGGAAGAACTGGCATATATCAGGTGCCCTATTTTAAACTTGCGACAGGCTTCCAGAATGTTGAAGAATCCTGTGAGGTTAGAGCGGATATATGCGTCGGGGTGGCTGATCGAATAGCGAACGCCGGCCTGGGCGGCAAGGTTAATGCACACATCTATGTTGTGCCGGGCAAATAGGTCAAAAAGCCCTTCCTTGTCTTCGAGGTCCAAGCGTACAAAAAGGTAATTTTTGTATGAACTACTCTGTGCTTCCTTGCCCCATGATAATGTACTTGCATCAATACCGCTGGCCGATAGCCTGCCATATTTTAATTGCACATCGTAGTAATCGTTGATATTGTCTAACCCAATAACGCAGTGGCCTTGGTTGAGGAGCGCCTTTGTCAAATGATAACCTATAAAACCGGCGCTTCCGGTAATGAGTACAGTCATTCAAAAAGATTAAGCAGTGTAAAGAAATGGGACGGACGCCCTTATTAAGGCTAGGTGGCAATTGGATTATACAGCACGTTTCACAAGCCGGAGGTTTTCTTTACCAACCTCCACGTACATCATGTAGCCCAGTGTAGGTAGCATCACTTTTACGGTGTTGCGCCTTTCTGATACAATTACACCTTCGTGGCTTTGCAGTGGGCCACTAATAATATGTACCAGGTCATTCCGATGTACCTCTGCTCGTTTTACCTGTACATTGACGTACTCATTCAGCATATCGCGAATGGCTTCTATTTCGGCATCTTGCACCAACGCTGGCTTACCCATATTTGTAACAAAATGGATGACACCACTTGTGCTCAAAACAGGAACCAGTTCTTTGTCGCAGATCCGAACAAAAACATAATTGCGGAACAAGGGCTCTTCCACCAGCTTTATTCGATCACTCCACCGATGCTCCACCCGGTTTATAGGGCAGTATGCATGTATGCCGTTTTTCAACAGTGTTTCTGCTATTTTCTTTTCCCACCTCGACCGGGTGTAAACTGCGTACCAACGCTTTTCTTTTTTCATGCTTTCAGAGGTTTTCGGTTTTTTGGCGCAAGGCTTCGCCCATCTCAGCCCCATTTTGCTGGCTGAATTAAATTTTAGTTCTTACTAGCTGATTGGTAAATGCCGTACTAATTAAATGTCCGATCAAGCACTAAGCTTTGCGTGCCATTTCTTTTCCCATATAAGTACGATCGGCGTACACATTCCGGGTACCATACCCGTATCCATATCCATAACGGTTGCGTAGAAATCCTCTTGCCGTAATTGAGTTGAATACAATCATCGGCTGTTTCAACGCGTTGATCTTGTTGTTTTCTTCCAACATATCGAGCATGGTCTTAGGCGTATAACCGTGGCGAACTACAAACAAAGTTGTTTCGCAATGCTCGGTAAGTACATATGCATCTGTAAGCGGATCGACTGGTGCACAATCGACAATGACATATTCAAATTTTTCTTTCAGCTCGGCAAACAGTTGGCCTAGCCTGCCATTGAGGAACAATTCGGTAGGATTGATTTTACCGTCGCCAGCAGGCATAATTGAAAGATTTGGAATGCTGCCTACCGGATAGACCGCTTCATCAAAGGACATTTTTTCTGATTCAAGCAAATCGGCAACACCAGGCTTTTCCATCAGATTATACTGCTTGGAAATCATCGGGCTGCGCAAGTCCATATCTACCAGTACCACGCGCCGGCCAGATAAAGCAATGCTGGTAGCCAGATTGGAACTGACGAAGCTTTTGCCTTCGCCAGAAATGCTTGAAGTGATCAGCAGGTGTTTGCGGCGGCTTGGCCGGCTGTGCAGGGTTAGCGCGGCCCTTAGTTGCCTGAATTGCTCCGCGAGATAAAGCGGGCTATTGGTGCTTATAATCTGGCTTTCTTTTCGTTTCATCCTTACGATCTCGGCAATAACCGGAATGCCTGTGCGCTGTTCGATATCGGCACGGAACAGGACTTTGCTAGACAACACCTCACGCAGGTAAACAAGACCGATGGTCAGCAATAAAGCTAAAGCAGCACCCACACCAAAAGCAAAGGTTCTGTTGGGACTTACCGGTGCATTGGAAGCGTAGGCATGCTCAATCGTACGGCTTTCTGCTACAACAGCCGCGTGGGTTAGTGCGATCTCTTCACGCCGTTGCAACAGAAATGAATACACGTCATTTTTGATCGACTGTTGCCGGCTGATATCAAGCAGGTTGCGTTCGTTTTTTGGAATGGACTGCAACATGGCATTGTACATACCTGTGCGGCTGGTTAAATTATACATGCCGGCACGCATGGACTCACGTGTGTTTTGGATATTCTCCAGCACTCGTGGCCTCAGGTTCTCGATTTCATTTTCCAAAGAAAGCATGGAGGGGTGTCCAACCGGAACCGTTTTTTTCAGCCGCTCATATTGTATCTGTGCGTCAAAAAGTTTTTGCAGCAAGGACGATAAAAGTGGATCACGTACCGAGTTGAGCGAAGGAACAACACCGAGCTGGTTGTCTTTGGCCCGAACGAAGCGCTCCATCTCGGAAAGCATCGACATCTGCATTTCAAGTTCGGTTAAGCGCTTGTCATTTTCGCCTACAGATTGCAGGTAAAGCCGACCTTGCTCACTGATGTTCACTACGCCTTTTTGTGTTCGGAAAGCTTGCAATGATCCTTCTATAGAATCCAGCTCACGAACCACGTAACGAACCCGTTCGTCTACAAAAGCGAGTGTATTGGTCGCCATCCTGTTTTTTTCAGCAATGGTTTCTTGGCGGTATTCATTGATCAGTGCATTAAGGATGTCTTTTCCCCGCTCGGGCACGGCGTCCCGCAGGTTCAAATTCAACACCGTAGAAAGCTTGCTCGCAGCAGTTATTGACAACTCACCGGAAATGCGGTGCACCGTTTTTTGAACAGGCTCCAGTGTAAAGAATAATGCATTGCTGGTGGCCTGGGCGTAATTCGGGTTGGGAACAAAACGAAGGCTGCCAAAAGGAGTGGAAACCCATTCATTGGTCGGATAACGTTTCCCGGCCAACAGCACCGATTGATCCTTTTTGTTGTAGCTGAATTCCGCATCATCCACTTCTTCTACAATCTGCTCAGGATCTTTTGCCTGCACCATCAATGGCGAACTATTATATGCCGGCGCGGACCGCAGCATGCCTTTTTCAAACACTTCCGCATACAGGTGTAAGCTATCCACTACTTTGTGCAGCAGGTCTTTTGAACGCATCACCTCGATCTCGTTTTCAACAATTTTGCTGGGGCCATACACATGAAGTGCTTCAAGCACACGGGTGTCGTCGGCACCTTTCGATTCATCTTTTACCAGCACATTTGCGGACACCAAGTACACCGGCGTCTTCATTTTCAAAAAGGTGTAGGCGCCTCCGAGGCCGGCCAATAGCATGACAACAAAAAGCGGCCAGTACGGCAGATACCGAAACAGAATCGTACTTACCAGATTTTGTTCACGCGGGTCTTTAGCGGTTTTTTTGATTTCCATCGCAATTTAGTTACTGGTTATTCGGTCTACAATGATGACAACAAAAGACATGGCACTCAGTACCGCAGGCAGCCATTGTCGGCCGGAGCTGGAGTTAGCTACCCGTGCACGGTTTGGTGCAACATAAACGACGTCGTTCGATTTGAGGAAATAATACGGCGATGTAAACAACTCGTCGTCGTTCAGATTGAGGCGGTGTGCTACCCGCTCGCCATTTTCTTTTTCCTGTATGATCAATACATTGTCGCGCCGCGCAAACGGAGTGAGATCACCGGCCATTCCAAATGCTTCGAGCAGCGATATTTTTTCGCCGGGAACGTTGATCACCGAAGGATTGTTTACCTCGCCAAGCACGGTGACTTTATAGTTGAGGTACCGTATGTTCACGATTGGATCATAGAGCAACTTTTTTTCGCGTAAGCCCTGCTCTAGTTTTTGTTTCAATTGCTTTTTATTAAGGCCCTCTGCCTTCACTACGCCCAAAATAGGAAACTCGATATTGCCCTCCTGGTCCACCAAAAAGCCTGAGGTTTGTGAAATGGTGCCCGATATAGCATTACCAATATTGTTGGATGTAGTGTAAAGATTGAACGGTTGTGTAGCATCGGCATTGATGCTGCTCACCGAAATATTTAAAATGTCGTTCTTCTGAATCACCGGTTCCAGGCTTTGGATTTGGTATGCTATGGTGGTGTCGGCAACGTTGTTGAAGTTGGTGAACTTACGGGTGTTAACGCAGGAACAGAGCAGCAACAACAGTATACTACAAAGAGGCATTACGGTACGCATATACATCATCTCGATTTTTAGAAAATAAACTGCCGGCCACCACCATACCTGGGGTGCACACACAGCACGATAAATTTGGCTTAGAGGATATTTAAGTTTTCAAAAACAGCCTTGAAGATTACTGGCCCAGGGTAGCGAACACTTAATAATTTAGTAACGAGCGATGTTACTTTTCTCAGTTAGCTTTAAACCTAAATTTGCCAATCAGTAAGGCATATGTCCCGACAAGTTAGCTTTGGTTGTTAACTACTTAAAAGTAGCCGACAGCCTCGATATTATCCTGCCCATTTTTGCCCACAACTTGTGCTACATCTATTTCGCTTTGAATCCTTGCAACTTCGGGCAACGCTTTCACTAATTGTATAAATCCGGTTTGTGAAACTAAATAAGCCAGCTGTCGCTCCAGCGTTGCAGAACTATGAAACTGTAGCTTTTGAATGAGGTATAAAATTGAATGAAGCCGCCGCGACATGAAAGAAAGATTCTTTACATCGATGGTTTCCAAAATATCTTTTGAACGCTGCGTTTTACCAAGATTAGCCATAGCAACAGCATGAAACAGGTATATTGATTCCAACATACGCAGATCAACATGAGGCGGTATATGGTTGTTGCGTTTTTTTATGGCCTCATTGATATAAAAATTTGCTTCTTCAAATTGACCAATCAGTACCAACGTTTCTGCAATCACATATTCAAAACAAGGAAAACTCTGCTGTACATCACAGCGGCGACGGAAGTCGTTATAGAACTCCCTTGTTTGCTCCGTTACCCTATAAACGTCGCATCCTAAAATGTCGGATTGAAAAAGCTGCGCTGCGAAGTACCGGCCATAATTGAACATGTTGTGCAACTGGTGGGGATGATGAACAGCAACCGCTGCAGCATGAAATCCTACACCCGCTGCATTCCCAGTCAGCCAATCGCGCAAACAAAGCAGTGCATGCCCATGTACCTGGCCGTCAGCAGTTTTATTTTCAAGCAGATAGTATCGAAGCCCATCGCCAAAATAACTGTTCAGTTTATCAATGTTTACAAACTGTTCGTAGTAAAAGAGCTGTCCGTTGCGGGTTTTAGCGATTTGCGATTGAAACGGATCGATCACATGGGGCCACTGTTGCAGATTTTTAAGCACTTCCCGAATGAGGTTGCAATAGGTAAGATCATCCAGCCCTTTTACATCAACATCACGAAACAACATCGTCAGGAAATTGAGCAATGCCGATGCATGTTGGTCACTGGTGTGGTTAAGGCTTTGCTTTCTGTCATTAAACTCAGAAAACGTATTGAACCCACAATACTTGGAAAGCAAATCAAGTGTAAAAAGAGAGGGGCTGTATTTACTTTCCATCAGGTTGAAAAACCTGCGTAATGTGTTTAAACTAAGTTGGTTGTTGGTTTTACGAAAAATGTCATTGCTTAGTTCGGTACAGTCGGATGCCGTCAGGATTTTTCGCCCAAGCACGGTTTCGACCTCATCTTTCAGCGTGTTAAGGTTTTGGTGGGTCATGTTGCAGTCGTTTATACAGCCTGTTGGTGATCAATGCGTCTAAACGGTGCGGATTAACCGATAGTTTTCAAACGTGCAGATAGGTATTTTAGACCAAAACCATTTCGGCGTTGGCTTACAAATCTTTGTTGACAATCCCCGTACTGGCTTAGGTTCCGAGCATATGACTTCGTGTTGCAAAAGACTGATCAGATGCAAGTATCGAATGCTGGCCTACTTTCAGTATGCAGATGTATCGTTAGATAAATGCTTATAGCAAGAACAAAATATAAATGCGGCTTTTCGTGGAATGGAGGTTTAAGAGGGTTTCGGTTAGGATTGGTTGTTATTTACCGCGTCAATTCGTTTTCACAATAGCAATATTAATAAATTATTATATTGAAGCAAGTATATATTTATTAGAAATTTTTATACATACTCGATTTGTTATAAGCAAACAAGCTCTTCTGAGCAATGTGCATTTCTAAAGTTATGACTCGCTTACCATACCGGTCACCGGCAAAAGCAGCATAGTCTAGCCATCGGCACTCATACCAGAATACCTACAGCAAAATCGCTCCGCTGCTAAAAATTTGCAGGCGGGTTCTATTATTATTTTTCAAAGGGAACATTGAGCTAGCACAAGAACACCCGCCGTGTAACGGGTAAGGTCGGTTGCGATATTACCATTTAAAGCAATTGCTCATCAATAATGCGCAAAAACAAGTTGTGCATTATTGATGAGCAATTGAGCGTTATTAATAACCTTCCGGGGCTATGGTTCCTACAAACCACAAGTGGCTAATAGACCTCAATTATAAACATGCCCTCAAACTACATCACTCCCCACCACCGTCCAGTCATGGCTGCCAAAACCCTGCTCGATCCACCGATCCATCACACCGGCAATGGACGGCAGCAAAGCAAGACTTATTTCGTTGTTCTGCGCAGCATTTAGGAACAGCTGTGTGTCTTTTCGGGCCATAGCAAGCTCCCATGATGGCTCGTTGTGATCGGCAGCTGTGAGCCGGCCCATGCGGGCCACAAACTGCACCCCGGGATTCCATTGTTCTAACAAGCCCAGTAAGTCATCTGCCGAAGTGCCTAAGGCCTTGCTGATGGCCAGCGTTTCGCGGAGGCTGAACGTGTAACAAACCAAAAATGCATTGCCTACCAGCTTCATTGCCGCGGCCTTTCCCACTTCAGCACCCAGGTGTATTATTTTTCCGGTCATGGGTGCAAGTATTGGCGTGAGTTGTGCCAACACTGCTTCATCACCCGATAACAACATATAGCCTGTGCCTTCCAGTGCATTGGCCGGCCCCATAAAAACAGGTGCATGCTGGTAAATAAATCCGCGATCTTTCCAATATGCGGTGCGCCGGATGGCGCCTTCTTTTGATGTAGTGGTGTGGTCCACGATCATTGCATTTGGTGCAAAACCAGCACTGGCTGCCTGCAGCACTTCATCCACCGATGCATCATCCTTCAAAGTCACATGAATGATCTCTGCACCATGCACAGCGTCCTGTACATCGGCAAACGATTTTGCACCAACGCTTTCCAACTCCTGCGCTTTCGATGCTGTTCGGTTCCACACCTGCACTTCCTCGTTCCTCTTGCGCATGGCTCTCACAAAATTGGAACCCAGTAAACCCATGCCTAAAAATGCCTTGACCATTGCTGAATATTTTGCTTGTAAAATTGATGAATTAAAAGATACCGGTTTATGCACCCCAAACAGTAACCACCAGCGACCTGCTGCCGCCCTGATTGCGGTGTTCGCATAGATAAATGCCTTGCCAAGTGCCCAATGCAAGACGGCCATTGCGTACCGGGATTAACACCGAACTGCCCAGCAGCGATGACTTCAGGTGTGCCGGCATATCATCAGATCCCTCATAGTCGTGTGCATAATCCGGGTCGTTTTCGCGAACGGTTTTATTGAAAAACATTTCAAAATCCTGTCGCACTGTCGGGTCGGCATTTTCGTTGATGGTGAGTGATGCCGATGTATGCTGTATAAATACCTGGCACATGCCGGCGCCCATCTCCCGTAATTGCGGCACTGCCCGGACTACTTCGTTCGTAATCAAATGAAAACCCCTCCGATACTCAGGCAATCTTAATGTTTGCTGAAACAAAACCATAAGTAAAGTTGATCAATGATGAATCTACCAACACTATGAAAGACTATTGAAACTTATAGATGCAAACAAAAATACACCGATTAAACCGGTGTACCGCAGCATGGATTTAATACAATCCATCAATAATCACCTACAACTTAGCGACATCCAGTTGAACATTTATTATTCATTTGCTTGCACATCATTCGGCGCCAGTTTTGAATAAACCGCTGTATCCGCAAAGCGCCCCCTGTTGTAATAATTTTCCTTAAAATGCGCCTCTTGTACAAACCCGGATTTATGCAATAGCGCCGCAGAAGCAACATTGCCCGGATCGATCCGGGCCTCAACAGAATGCAGTCGCATCTCAGTAAATCCGTAATGCACCACGGCTTGCAAAGCCTCGTACATATACCCCTTTCCCTGCAGCCGGGGCTGAATCATATACCCGATCTCTGCGCGGTAATTTTCCTTTTCAATCCGCCACAGGCCAATACTGCCTACATGTGTAGCAGGATCATCTTTTAAACACATACACCAGGTAATGCCATCGCCTTTTTGCAAAGCATCTAGAATGAGTCGGATCCATGCTTCCGCATCCCCAATGGTTTGGGTCAGTGGCCGGTTGATGAATTGCATTACAGAATCGTCGGAGCGCAACTGATGCACGCCTGCTGCATCGGCCAGTGTGAATTGGCGCAGCAATAATCTCTCTGTTTTGACCAATGGAAAAGGGCTGAAATTTGGCGCAAGCATGGGATGGAAATTAGCGCATTCAGGCCACTTGAGGAATGGACAACGGTGAAATAATAATTTCATCCGCCCCGGCAAACAAGTAACATAGATAAACGTGCCCCGAAAGCCGCACGGCGCCGGCATTGATCCCAACTACATGATGATCGATGTACGAATAAACGACAACATCATGTACATAGAAAAATAAACATCACTTGTTGGTAAAATCAAAATGGATTGAAGCGCCACATATCACTTCAATGCATTTTTACATAAAAAAATTATGCAAGCACACTTTAGTGCACCGGACAAAACAAGGTAAATTTTTCAATCGATAAGTTGCAATCAACACACAAGCTTTTACTTTTAAGTAAAAGCCGATTTGTCCATCAATTCAAATTAAGAAAGCTCGATGGCGCATCCTGCCGGCACAGGCCCGGCGGAAAACGATCGGAAAAATGCAGCAGCAATTGCATGAAGCTTTGCCAATGATTGCCGCTGATTTCAACAACCAGCACAGGCGTCAGTGCATCGTGTTCGCCGTGTAATAAAATGGTTTCGTACCGGTGAATGCTGGCGGCAGCTTTTGATTTTAAAAACACCCGCTGTTCCAGATTACGGGTGGAGATAAAACCGGATAGTGCTTGCTCCACTTCATCGGTGAGGTCCGCTTTGAGGTAAACAAAGCGATGCCAATATGTTTCTTCGCTGATAATTTTTTGCATATTTCCCTTTTGTTGTCACCACAAAATGCTGGCAAGCATTGTCAGTAAAAAGGCGCTAATCGCCGCTACTTTTTTACCAATAAAATCATTCCGAAAAAAAGCGTGAACAAATCCTGCTGACGGCCGTTGGCGCTTACAGCAGGTAATACTTCAGGCCGTCTTTGTGTTGGTAACGAACATCGCATTCGTCTTCTTCAGGCACCACTGGATGCGCTTTCAATGGCAACTTATCGCCCACATGATGACCATTGCGCATGCTAAAAGGCTGATGCTTAACGGGCTGTATACTCAGGTGATAGATCTGCTGCAGGTTTTTTTCAATGTTTGCTGCAATGGTGGTCATAGGCGTGTCCGTAGGTTTATTTTCGAAGGGATCCTGCAGGTGGATGCCCATTTTCTCGATTAGCAAAAAGCAGGCCGAAACCGCCACCACCAGCGGCACTTCCAACACACCCAGGTACTCAATTACGCCAAAAGGAAGCAGTGCAATGAACAACATCAGCGACACATGTATGTACAAACTGTAGGTGCTTGGGAACACGGTATTCTTGATCCGTTCGCATTTACCCATATGATCGGTAAGCCTCGAAAGTGTACGATCCAGCTCCACTTGCTGAAAGCGGTTGAGCCAGCCTTCTTCCAATGCCAGTTGCAGATCTTTGCCCATTCGGTCGAGCAACGCCGCAGGCACATTATCCATTTGCTTCATCAATTGGTATTCATCCTGCGTCAGATAATGCTCCACTCTTTTCAACGGATCCTGTCCACGCAAGTGGCGGCCCAGGCTATAGCACCAAGCAATTTGCCTACGGATAAAACGGCCGGTAAACGCTTGCACCATGCCCGACTCTTCCTCCACCGGCATGAATGAAGTGATCTGCCGCGCCACCGTACGGGAGTCGTTTACAATGGCGCCCCAGATATGCCGGGCTTCCCACCAGCGGTCGTACGCCTGATTGCTTCTGAAACCAAGCAACAGGGAAATGACCGTACCTAATATAGCAGGTATCGACACCGGTATGGAAATATGGTGTAGCTGAAACGTATGGTACATTACACTCACAAGAATGGCGTAAATAGTAATGACAATAACCTCAAATTTTATTTTCCCAAACACATACTTGAAGGGAATATTTTTCTTTAGCAACATAATCTTGTCATTTAAAGGGTGATGCTGGAGACAAGCCCGGCTCCACGCGGACGGCATGATAATCTGGTTGAAAATTTTGTGGGAGACCGGACCCATCCCAGTTGGTGCGGGCAGCTATTGTGCAGCCATCGGGAAAGAAGGCATAAACGGCTGCTCGTACACAGGCTCTGTTTTCCGCACACCAGATTTGAGCACCGGAACGCCGCATTTTTTAAACAGGAATTGTGGGTCAACGCTGCGGTCGTGCACCGGTTTGAAGTAGTAGTCTTCGGGGCAGTAAATAAGGTCGATATCGTTGGCTTCAACAAAGTTGCGGAACACCGAACGGGTGCTGCCGGTCATGCAGCGCACAACGATTTTATTGATGCGCGATCCATGGCTATCCTTCAGTTGCTTGCATGCCTGGCGAAATGGCTCCGACATCAGTTCACACGAGGGATCGCGGTGGCCTGCACCCAGCATATCGAGCGGCGACACAGGCGGCTGGAATGCATGAAACAGCACGATGTTGCACTTTTCATAGTTGCCGTTTTTCATTGCTTGCTCGGCCATCATCAATGAGTATGCAGTAAAATCAGTTGGTACTAAAATGTTGGTCATAACTGTAAAATTTAGTACCACAAAACTTGCATACTGGTCTTAGTAACACCTAAGAGGAGGATAAGAAAAGGATTAGAATTTTTTAAAAAATCGATTAAAAAAATGGGCACCCTCTAATCTTTCTTAAGATTGTTCATGCATCGCCAATTCGGGTTTTGCATTTGTTGCACACAGCGGAAAACGGACAATTACCTTAGTGCCTGCGCCTTCTTTAGAATGAATTTCAATGGAGCCTTTGTGCAGTTGAATAATATTATTGGCCAGCGGCATACCGATGCCATAGCCTTCAAAATCCTTGGTGTTGGAAGCTCGGAAAAACGGATCGTAGATGTATTTTAATTCCTCGTTGGGAATGCCAATGCCCTTATCCTGCACCGTTATGGCCACTATGCCGCTGGCCACCTGCAGGTGCAGGTGCACGGGTTGGTTGCGTGAATATTTACAAGCATTCAGCACAATATTATTCACCGCAGTTTTCAGCAAATTGTAATTGCCCGAAATGCTCAATCCCGCTTCATCGGCAGGCAATTCATCGAGCATGATCTGTATTTGTGCATCGGGAAAAATAGCGCTGCAATCTTCTTTTACATCAAACAGCAATTGGTCCACCCGTACCGTTTGCCACGATTGTGCCCGCCCATCAAAACCCGTTTGTGCCAGCGCCAGCAAGCCTTTCGAAATGGTTTGCAGCTTTTCGGCTTGCTGCACTATTTGCTGCAGGCTGTAGCGGTATGCTTCAGGCGTTCGCTCTTTTGAAAGCGCATAATCCGCCTCGCCAATGATGTTGGTAAGCGGCGTACGCAACTCGTGTGACGCGTTGCTGATAAAGTTATTCTGTGCTTCAAATGCTGTTTCCAGCCGGTTCAGCATCTGGTTAAATGTGCTGGTGAGTTCGGCTATTTCATCGCCACCTTTGCGGGCTGTTAAGCGCAGATGCAGGTTGCCCTGGCTTATTTGTTTTACCCGGTTTATAATATCGCGGATGGGCTGAAATGTTTTGCGGGAAAAAATAAGACCGACGCTAAAAATGAGCAGCACTGCAATGCAGAACTGGATGATCTTAAGCGTACGCAGCCGCGCCATCATTTGGCTGCCATAGCGGTTGGTGGCCGATTTAATCACAAGGTAGCGCCCCGACTCATCGTTGTACACAAGGCCCGCAAAATGCCGGAAATCTTTTTCGTAAAACACCGTGTTGCCGCCGGCATTGATGATCTGTTGTAAAAATGATTGCGGTAAATCTTTGGGTGGTGCAGGTGTGAGCCGGCCTTTAGCATCCAGCTTTAATATCACTGCTTTTTCTTCAGGTAGTTTCTCTAAATATTGCCGCTGAATGGCCTGAAAGGCCTGCGTGGAAAGATGATCCTGCTCGAACCGGAACTTGGCTGATATGCGGGCCCTTAGCTCTACCCTTTTGTCAAAATCGCGGTGGGCAAATGAGTCCACCACCAAGTATACCGTCACACTTAAAATAAGAAAGATGGTAGCGGTAAGAATGGTGAACAGTATGGTGGTCTTCGTTTGGATCTTCATATAATGGCAGCATTAAGCTTTCAGCATATAACCCATGCCTACTATGGTTTGAATCAGCCTTTTCTCGTTGTGGTCGCCCAGTTTTTTGCGCAGGTAGTTTACATACACATCCACCACATTGGTGCCCATGTTGAAGCCAATGCCCCAAACTTTTTCCAGTATTTCCATCCGCGATACCACGCGGTTTTTATTGCGGATAAAAAACTCGAGTAGGCGAAATTCCGTTGAAGTTAACACTACCGGGTTACCATCGCGGCTCACCAGTTTTGTTTTAAAATCCACCACAAGCGTGTCGAGTTGTTGTTCTTCTTCATCGTCCACCACGGTAAGCGCCCTGCGCCGCACCAGCGATTTTAGCCTTGCTTCCAGTTCATCAAACTTGAACGGTTTTACCAGGTAATCGTCGCCGCCGGCATTGAGGCCGGCCACAATATTTTCGGTGGTGCCCAATGCGGTCAAAAACAAAATGGGCGTATTTACTTTGGCCATGCGCAACTGCCGGCACACTTCCATGCCGTTGGTGCCGGGCAGCATAATGTCGAGGATCAACACATCAAAATCAAATTGCAGCGCCATATTGTGCCCCATGGTGCCATCCGGTGCCACAGATACACTGTAGCCTTTTTCTGAAAGGCCCCGGTTGATGAGGCTGGCTACCTGCGGCTCGTCTTCTATCAGCAGAATCTTCATGGTTTCAGTATTCATATGCAACAAAGCAAATTTGAAAACGTTGGCTGTACCGGTTGATGGCCGCCACTTGCACGATTCAAGCATTTGTGCTGGTTGCTGCATTGATCTACAAAAAATGCAGCGCAATTGCCAGCATCAAAAGGCCATCCGTTCAAAATTAGGGGGCTGCGCCAAGATTTGGTGCGTTCAGTTTGCCTCCGCTACCCAATGTGTTCTTAAAAAAGAAAAGGCAGCAACCGAAAACAGTTGCCGCCTTTTTATAATACGACAAAATCTTTGCTATTGCTTCAACTTTTCGTTGTTGCGGCCAATAGAGTAGTATCCTTTCGATACGAATGGTACAAAACTCGTGGCATTTGTATTAACAACTATTTGTTTTTGCAACTTACGGTTGTTGTTACCAATCGAGTAATAACCTTTTTGCACCGTTGGGTAGGTGTCGCTGGTTTTTACTGCCACAGCAGATTTGCTCCGCATTTTAGTGGCATTGTTACCAATGGAGTAATAACCTTTGGTCACTGTTGGCACAACGGTATTGGGCGTTGCATCGTTTTGTGTGGCGGCCGTTTGTGCGTACAAACCAGAGCCTATTAAAAGAAACGAGGCGGCCATTATTAGCTTTCGTGTTTTCATATGAATTGTGTTTAGATCCAGTCAAAAAATATGTTCCGGATTTATCTAAACAGAAATCATGCAATTGCATTGTGCCAATGGAAATTTCCCCGCGCAATTAACAAATTGTTTCCAAAATGCAACAGCCTCAAATAAGCCCCTGGTGCTGGTTTACGGGAAAAGTAAGGATAAAAGTGGCCCCGTGGCCGGGTCGGCCCGTAGCGGTAATGGTGCCACCGTGGCGCTCCACAACGCGTTTGCACAATGCCAACCCTAAGCCCGTGCCTTCAAACAGATCTTTTGGGTGCAGCCGCACAAAGCTGTGGAAGATTTTTGCAGCTTCTTCTTCATTGAAACCAATCCCGTTATCGGAGAGGTGTATTTCCACCCAATCCTGCTCGCTGCCGTGCAACGGCTTCGATTCGATGGTGACCACCGGTTTCACTCCTGCTCTTGTGAACTTAAGGGCATTGTTCACCAGGTTGTAAAACAACTGGTGCAACAGCACCGGGCTGCCTTCAATAATGGGCAGCGGGTGCACGTTTACCTGCGCATCTTTTTCCGAGATCACCAGTTCCAGGTCGTCGGTTACATGATGCAGCACTTCGTTCAGGTCGACGGCTTCGGCATTTTGTGCTTCAAATTTTACCGTAGAATAAGCAAGAATACTTTCGATCATTTGGTTAAGCCGCGATGCAGATTTTGCCAACCTATCGATCAGCGCTACGCCATCGCCCAATACATTTTGGTACCTTATTTTAACCAGGTCGATACCTGTACGCATTTTGCGCACCGGTTCTTTCAGATCGTGGCTGGCCACATGCGCAAACCGCTCCAGGTCTTCGTTTGATCGTTGCAATTCGAGGGTTCGGGCCAGCACCGTTTGTTCCAGTTCTTCATTAAAACGCCGCTGCGCATCTTCTGCCATCTTACGTTCGGTGATGTTGATCATGGAACCCACCATGCTGGCGGGTTTGCCCGCAGCATCAAAAATCAGGCGGCCACGATCAAGGATATAAATGGCAGTACCGTCCTTTTTTTGCAAGCGGTATTCACCCGACCAAAACTTCTGATCGCCTTTAATAAATGTCTGCATTTCAGTGGCAACGCCATCGCGGTCTTCGGGGTGCACGTAACTAATCCAGGAGGCAAACGAAAAAGGTTCATCGGGCAACGGATAACCGAGCACCACTTCAAAGTTTTTGTTGCAGGTTACCGTGTTGGCCACAATATCCCACTCCCAGATAATGTCGTTGGTGCTCAGCGAAACGATCTCGTAGCGGTCTTTTTCGGCTTTATATTGTTCGGCTAAAACACGGTTCTTTTTGCTCAGTGCACTCAGGCGCATCAGGATGAACAACAGCAAAACATTGACGATGATGCCGGCAATGGCAATAATATTGGGCAAACGAAGCTCGTAGCGGGAAACAAAATTCGGCCTGGATGTAAATACCACCGTCCATTCGTTTCCGCCCACTGTTACATACCGCGAAGTTGAAAATGCAGCACTGCTTTTTTGCGCATTATACTTGTGGCTGGTATAAAACAGGTTGGAGGTATCGGTGTTGCGGCCATCATACATTTCAAATTCAACCGGCGTATCCACCGAACCTAAAATGCCCCGCATCAGGTCGTTTATCCGAAAAGGGCTGTACACAAAACCTTTCAATGCAGCACGGCGGTCGGCTACAGTAGCCAGGCTCATTTTAGGCCGGTAAACGGGCAAATAAATAAGGCAGCCCTTTTGTACATCACTGCCAATTTCCTGCACCAGTGTCACCATTTGTGATGCTGCAGGGTCACCGCTATCGCGGGCCCGCTCCATGGCAGCCCGCCGGTGCTGCTCGGTAAACATATCGTACCCAAATGCCCGCAGGTTGCGGCCGGTAAAAGGCGCCAGGTAAAGGATGGAATGATATTCTTCCCTTGCATGCTCGGGCCAAACACGGAACATAGGGTAGCCTTCGGCCCTTACTTTTTGGGTGAACTCAGGTACTTCGTCCGGCGATAATCTAATGGTGAAACCTACGCCCTGGATGCCGGGATAAGCTTTTTCCAACTGCAGCGTTTGCACATAGCGACTCCACTCGGCCCGGGTGATGGTATCTGCAGCATAATAAAAACCAACGGCACTGCGCAACACCTGTTTGTATGCGGCCATGCGTTCCTGTATGGCCGACTGAATGTTGCCGATGGTGTAGTCAAAACGGTCGGCAGTGCGTTCCTTAAGTGTGCTGTAAGAGATGTACCAGGCCACCAGCGTAATGACAACGGAGCACACAAACAAGCCGCCCAGCAAGGTAGTTCTGGTGATGGTTTGATTGAAGTTGCTTTTTGGTTTTAACTCGGACAACCTGGTTATCAAATTGATGTGAGTGGCAAATATATACCCGCAGCCATAAATAACCGCTTTTGATGCGGCGCATGCCAACACCGATCGTCGCTTTGCAACAACTGGGCAGACAGCTATGGCTACACCCTACTGTGTTCGCCCAATGCAGCCCGATGATACAAGTGTGCTTTTTACCTATGCGCACCGCCCTACTTTCAAAGCGAGCTATGCTACTGTTGCAAGCAACTAGTTTGCCATTTATGAAAAAGTAAAAATGTCTGCGAACGCTGTGCACACTTTTCACCAAAGCAACGCCGATGTATTAAAAAGATATTGAGAAGGTACACATGGAATGATCAATTCAATCGTTGTACACAAACAAGCAATAGGTTTGATGTTTAATTCTGCAAAATGATCCACAGCGCTTCGTCACAGTAGCGCCAAAGCCAAATCAAGGCGTTATCCCGAAATGGGGCAGTCATTTGATTTCGGGCCTGCGGGATTAGTTTTTTGCAGGAGTAAAAGAGTAAAAGTATAACTCACAAAACTGATACAACGCTGTTAGCCTTTACATCGCCGAAAAGCATAAATATTCAGCTAGCGCAAATCGAATCCTCCCCAAAAACTTATTCTTCCCTACATTTGTCCCACTAGTTGCATCGGGGCGTTTCCTGCAAGGAGACTGAGATTGTACCCGTGTACCTGATCTGGGTAATACCAGCGTAGGAAATGCAATGACTTCCTTGGTTTATAGCCGGGTGAAAGCAGCATTTTCTACGCATGGAAATGCTGCTTTTATTTTTTAAACCAACGATGATGGGATTTGAACTCGTTACAAAAGAGCTCACCAACTGGCAGGGCCGCAAAGAATGGTTCTTCAACCGCGAACACACCGACACCTACGAACAATGGTACGAAGGCCGCTACAAGCGGGCTGAGATCTGGCAGAAAAAAGTGATCGGCGACCTGGTAAAAAAAGACACCCGTGTAAAAGAATTGCTCGAGTTTGGCTGCGGCACCACGCGGTTTACCCGTTGGTGGAAAGACATCGGCATTGAGGCCACCGGTGGCGACCTGTCGCCGTTTATGCTGGGGCAGGGCGTGCACTTATTCAAAGGCGACCTGGTGCTGGCCGATTCACATTTCATGCCGTTCAAAGACCACAGCTTCGACGCCGTTGCATTCATCACCACATTCGAATATTACCGCGATCCCGTGCAGGTGATCCGCGAGGCTGCCCGTGTAGGCCGCCATGGTATTGTGTTTGGCATGATGAACCGCAACTCACCCAAGCTGGTGCGCCGCAGGGTGCAACAGGCATTTGGCAAAAATCCATTTTACGTTACGGCTACATTTTATTCGCCGCAAACACTGGTGCAAAAAATTGACGAAGCTCTAAAAGCCCGCAATTACTCCATCGAGTGGACCTGCACCGGCCTGCCCAAATGGTTCCCGGTACAACAATGGAGCGTGCCTTACGGCGATTTCTTTGGCATGTATGTAAAACTGATTCCATAATGCAGCAGTTTCCGGAAAGCGGCAAAATCGGCGATGAGTTATTTAAGGAAACCATCTTTCCTTTTTGCGGCAGCCAGCGGCCCGAAATAACTACGCCGCCGCAGTTTGGCGTGGATGTTTCCATCATTCAACTGCCTAATGGTTATGAAATGGCACTCACCAGCGATCCGCTGTCGCTCATACCCACACTGGGTTTGCGGGAATCGGGATGGTTGTCGGTTTGCCTGATGGCAAATGATATGGCCACCACAGGCAAGGCGCCGATGTATGCACAGTTTGTGCTCAATTTGCCGCCATCATTATCGGCCGCCGACTTTGCCGAATATTGGAAATACATACACCAGTATTGCGCCGAAATGGGCACCGCCATTACAGGCGGACATACCGGCCGCTTTGAAGGTATGCATGCAACGGTGGCAGGTGGCGGCACTATGATTGCTATGGCGCCGCAGGGCGAAATGCTGACCAGCAAAGGCGCCGCTGCCGGCGATGTGATCATTGTCACCAAAGAGGCTGCACTGATAGCCACATCGATATTGGCCCGCAGCTTTCCGCAAACAGTGGCCAACAAATGCGGCACCGACGTGCAACAGGCAGCTGCCGAATTGTTTGAACAAACCAGCGCTTTGCCCGCAGCATTTGCAGCGGCGTCATTAAATACAGCGCAACACAAAGCTGTTACCGCCATGCACGATGTAACCGAAGGTGGCATACTCGGCGCTATTTACGAAATGGCTTTGGCTGCAAACTGCGGTGCTGTAGTTGATAAAACAATCTTACCTACTGGTGATGCGCAGCAACTGGTTTGCGCTGCATTTGGCATTGACCCGCATTATTGCATTGGTGCTGGTTCCATGATCATTGCTGCAAAAAAAGACGCGGCAGCATCGGTAATTGATGCATTGCGAGCCAAAGGCATCAAAGCCACTGCAGTCGGGCATTTCACGCCACTTGCAGAAGGCATACACATCATGAAGAATAACATTAAAACACCGCTCATTCATCCGGGCACCGACCCCTATTGGAAGGCTTTTTATGAAGCTTTTGTGCAGGGGTTAAAATAAAGAACATGACCAAAAGGAAGATCGATGGTGGACTATATCTGGTGGTAGATCCGGGGCTGCAGTTGGATGTTTTGCTGGCTAAAATAAAAGCCGCCATTGAAGGTGGCGTATCGGTAGTGCAGGTATGGAATCATTGGAATGAAGCACAAGATAAACAGGCTGTGGTCAATGCCATTTGTGCTGTTGCGCATGCATCCAACATACCGGTGCTCATTAATGATGCGTGGGAATTGTTGCACACAACGGCACTGGACGGCGTTCATTTTGATGCATTGCCCAATGACCTTAATGAAATACGTCAAACAATACAACGGCCATTTATCATGGGCATCACCTGCGGCAATGATCTTACTCGCATCCATTGGGCCAATAACAATGGCTGCGATTATGTTTCGTTTTGCTCCATGTTTCCTTCGGCATCAGCCGGTGCCTGCGAAATTGTGCAGCAAGAAACGGTGCTGCAAGCAAGGGCCATAACAGGGCTGCCCATTTTCCTGGCCGGCGGCATTACGGCAAACAACCTGTCGCTGTTGGCCGGTACCGGCTTCAATGGCGTGGCACTTATTTCGGCCATCCTGCACGCCGAAGATCCTAAAAAAGCAGCCGCATATTTTACCACACAACTAAAAGAATTACATACACATGAAGGCATCACTCATTAACAAACTTTGCTGCCCATTTGATAAACATGATTTAGCAGTACAGGTTTTTGTAAAAGACCAACACGAGCATATTATTGAAGGCATGCTTACCTGCACGCATTGCAAACGGTACTACCCTATTGCCTATGGCGTGCCCATTATGAGCCCCGACGAATACCGCGAACCGCAATTGGAAACACCGCTCCTGCAACGTTGGAGCCAGCATTTACCAGCGCAGCATTTTGAAGGGTTTCGCTTGTTGCAGGATGCCAAGGAGTAATACTGTTTTATGAAAGAGTAGTCCACTACTAAAAGAAGGCATCTAGTTAAAAAGTACGTGTCATGCCGAACTCGTTTCGGCATTCCCTTTATCTAACAGTGTTTACCACAGTATCTGGAGATGCCGAAACGAGTTCGGCATGACAACTCTAGAGTTCAAAGAAACAACCTGGCAGTGTCATTAGATAAGAGATTAACTGCATTAAAAAGGCCCCACTTGTGGGGCCTTTTTAATGATATGCTGGAAACATAGTTACATAATCTACTTCGCTCCTTCCAGCGTTTTGATCCACTCCGCAATTTTGGTCAATTCAGCTTTGGGCACATGCGCCATCGGCGGCATGGGCGTAGCATAGTCGGGCCAGTTTTTGGGGTTGGGCTTTTGCATCAACTCCACCATGCGGGCCACGGAGTATTTCTTTTTCGCCACATCAGCGTAAGCAGGGCCCACCAGTTTGTTTTGCGGGTGGTGGCATGCCAAGCAGGTATTCTTTTGCAGCAGCGGCGCCACCTCGGCGTAGGTTACCTTTTTTTGCTGGGCAGGTGCCTTGGCCACGGGCTTGGCACTGCTCACAGCAACAGCTGGCTTTACCGATGCCTTGCTGCTGGTGTTGGCTGTTTGCACAGCAGCGGGCTTGTTTTCAGTAGCAGCGGTTGTTGTAGCAGCAGCGGTACTGTTCTCCAATTCGGCAAGTGTCCACAACGCCGTTCTTGATTTATACTGCGCCCTGATGGCAGCTACTTCGGCCGGCGTAACATACGGCGAAGTAGTATCGCCGGGACGGCGGAAACGGCGGGTTACATTGCCAAATTCATAACGCACATAGTTTACTACCGATGCTACCCAGTCGTCGGAATTTTCGCCCAGCGGCGGCATCACCGAAGGATATTCTTTGCCATCAATCGGGCCCTGCAAACCATGCAATACAATCTTCACCAGGTTGGCTTTATCGCCATTGATGCGTTTCGATTCGGGCAGCGGCGGCGCAGCCAATGAATTGCTACCGGCAGCGGCCAGGCCTTTTCCACCGGGGCCATGACAGGTTACACACAAACCGGTAAAAATGCTGGAGCCGGCCAGGATCAATTTGCGTTCCTCGGCGGGCACATTGGCCAGCCGTGCACCATAGGTTTTGATGTCGGTATTGCGGTCCATTGATTTTTGCGCCGCAGCAAAAATGTCGTTGCTTTTGTTGGTAGCCAGCAACTCGTCGGCAACGGTTGCGGCATTTGCAGGCTTGGTGCTGTAAAAAGAAAGATACAGTTGCAGCCGCACGTCATGCGACGGATCGTTCTTCATCGCAGCAAGGTTGGCCGCCATTTCACCATCGCCCATTTTCAGGTAGCGTTCACCAATAATCACAGCCGCTTTGCGTAGTTGTGGGTGCTCGTCTTTCAATGCAGTATACACAATTTCTTTATCTACGGCGTCCAATCCTTCAAGCGTCCACAGCGCATGCAGGCGGGCCAGGTGCGAAGGCTTAGTAGCCAGCGAACCCTGCTCGCCACGCATGATGGCTTTCAGGGTAGGCACCACCGATTTGTCGCCCAAAACAATCAATTGCTTTTGTGCATTGTCGCGCCACCAGCCGTTTTTATGATCGAGGTAAGTAACCAGTTTTGCCGACGACTCGTTCAGCATATTGGGCTTGGCAGGTTGCTTAAATCCGTCGTACACGAGGCGGTAAATGCGGCCGTGGCCAACGTTTTTCTGCAAGCCCCTTGCTTCAATTTTTTTACGTAAAAAAGAACCGGGACGGGTCCAGTTGCCCTGCTGAATGATACCGCGGTGCATGTCTACAATGTATAGGTTGCCATCAGGACCAGTGTAGGAGTTTACCGGGCGGAAGTTCATATCGGTAGAGGCAATAAACTCCTGGCGGTAGTATGCATTTTGCACCGTTATCTTGCCCCGCAGGTTGATCACTTTTGCACGCCGAATGATGCGGGCCACGGGCTCACACACAATATAATCGCCCGCCATGTCCTGCGGCAAAGCATCGCCGCGGTAAATCGACTGTCCGCAAGCGCCGGTAAAATGGTTCAACGTACTGTCGGCACGCAGGCGCATCAGGCCGCCCTGCACATCCGGCGTGGCAATGATGGGGTACACTTCCTGGAATTCCTTGCTCACCTGGTCGGGCAAATCCAGTGCGCCGTAGGATGGGTTCATTTGCACCCGCACCAATGGATTTTCACCACCTGCGCTGGAGAGGAACAGCCGGCCGTAGTTATCGTGGGTTACACCCCACTGCCCACCCGGCCCCGAGGGAATCGAGTCGGCGTGCAGCATGCCGTTCTTGTATTTAAACCGAACCGGATCGTAAGTGAGGTAAATAAAGTTATCGAGGTTCCAGTCGAGGCCGCTGCGCTGGTGCTCCATGTTGGCATCCAGCGAACGATAAGCAGCATTCTCATAAACGGTTCGCTTTTGGTCTGCCTTGCCATCGCCATCGGTATCCTTATAGGCTTTGATGGTGATGGTGTTGGTTTCGTTTACCAGCAACTCGTTGTTCACGCATAGGATCATGCGGGGCAACAACAGGCTGTCGATAAACACGGTGCTTTTGTCCATCTTGCCATCGTTGTCGGTATCCTCCAGCAGTGATACGCGGCTGACCGGTTTTTGTTCGCCGGTAGCATCGGCGTCCTGCATGTAGGTCAGCATTTCGGCCACGTACATGCGGGCATTGCCATCCCATGCCACGGCCACCGGTTCTTTAATCATCGGCTCGCTGGCCACCAGCTCCAGCCGGTAACCCGGTGGCAGGTTGAACGATTTTAAACTTTCTTCCGGGCTGAGGTATTCGGCTGTGGGAATGGAATCGAACAGCCGCGAAGGGTAAGGAGTGCCCGGCTTACCCTGCACCGAATTTTTGGGCGGGTTGCAATTGTAAATGGTGAGGCAAAAAAGAGCCAGGCCTGCAATCGAGAAAATCTTTTTCATGAGCAATTTGTAAGGGATCAGTTACTTGATGGCCGCAGCGTTTTTGGTTTTCACTTCGGCCTTGGCGCCCATTGCGTATTGAATGGCGCCCAACACATGTTGCTGGTACATCGGGTCTTCCCACGACCGGTTGTCGTGGCCCAGTGCGGTATAAAAAGCGCGGCCGCCATCATATTCGTGGTACCACGCCATGGGGTGATCTTCGCCGTTCTGGCCGCCGGTGTAGCTGTTTTCATCGATGGTGATGAGCACTTTCAGGTCGGTGCCAATCCATTTAAAATTATACAGCTCATCCCAGCGCTTCCAAACTTTGGGCAGGTGCGCCGTGGCGGGGTGGTTGTTCACCAGCACATTGAACACCGCTTCCTGCGGGCGGGGATGGTTTTTAAAATAAGCACCGTTGAGGCCGCCAAACCAGGGCCAGTCGTGCTCGGTATCGGCCGAGGAATGCAGGCCGAGGTAGCCGCCGCCCTTTTGAATGTATTGTTCAAATGCTTTTTGCTGCTCCTCGTTGAGCACATTTCCGGTGGTGCACAGGAACACCACGGCTGCATATTGTTTCAGGTTGTCGGGGGTAAATACATCGGCGCTTTCGGTGGTATCCACGCCAAACTTATTGGCTTGTCCCATCGCCAAGATTTGCTTTTTACCCCACTCGATGGAAGAGCCGTGGCGGAAGCCTACGGTTTTACTGAACACCAGAATCTTTTTTTGTTTGGGCGCATAGCTGGTCAAGGTTACCGAGGCAGCTACCAACACCAAGAGCAAACACCACAATTGGCTTTTTTTCATAACACAAGCATGTTTTGTTGGGTATTTAAAAAACTGGCCGCAGCAATTATTTAATTGGTGGCGGCAAGTATTTTATCACAAAGCAGAATCAATTTTAAGTAAACACATTTTTTAGCAGAAAAAGGAAAGAACAGTCAACGCATCTAATAGTGTCGCAAGCAAAAGCTTTTAGTTAAATGCAACTCTTATTAATCATTTACCGGCCTAACGCTTTCTCCACAATTGATGCAGCATTAAAATAGACGCGTCGCATTTTCGTTCAAATTATCTGCTAAAAATGGCTACGTTCTTACAGACTTCTATAACAGAAAAGAGCAGGCAAACCATTTTTGACGATGATTTGCCTGCTGTCTTTTTATGTTGCTGCTATTACAGGGCATGCATTTTTTTGACAAATGAGACGCACCTGTAACGAGGCTTAATTTTTAAACAACAAAGGCGCCATCTGGTACAGGCTGCGGCGCCAAGTTTGAAACTCGTGTGCGGTACCCGGAGACACATAAGTGCCTACTTTATAGCCAGCTGCTTTCAAATCAGCTTCCACTTTTGGCAGCGCTTCGGCACCGCGGGTTTCCTTACTGCCGTAAGTGATGTAAATCAAATTCGGCTTTGTTTTGCCTTGCAGATCTTCCGGTGTATAGTTGCCTCCACTGAATAAACCCCAGTATCCAAATACATCGGGTTTGTTGAGCGTAATATATTTGGTTTCCGCAGCACCCATCGAAAGACCGGCCATTGCACGACCGTTGCGGTTGGCAATGGTACGGAAGTGTGCATCCACGTAAGGGATCAACTCGTCGACCAAAACCTCCTGGAAACCGTTGTTGGCGATCATGGCTGCCATGCCGCCACCCGGTGTAGCCGGACGGGCAGGAGCAGGAGCGCTACCTGCAGCAGGCGCGGCACCACCAGCAGGGGCTGCAGCCGGACGGGGCGGACCACCTGGACGGCCACCAGTGTTGGTCATGCCATAGGTCATTACCACAATGAATGGCTTTGTTCGGCCTTCGGCAATCATATTGTCCATGATCAGGTTGGCTTTGCCTTGGATGCCCCATGAAGTTTCGTTCTCACCCCAGCCGTGCTGCAGGTATAAAACGGGGTATTTGGTATTTCCTTTTTCGTAGCCAGGCGGGGTGTATACATAAGCCACCCGTGAGGTTTTGGTGCTTTTTGATGGAAACAAAACCTGGTGTACATGGCCATGCGGCACATCTTTCAGCGCATAAAAATCCTGGTCTTTGGCCGGTATTTCAATGCCGCTTTCCCAACGTTGCGAACCATAGAAGTTGCCGGTTCCGGGGTCATTGTAAACGCCGCCATCCACAATCAGGTGGTAGTAGTGAAAGCCTTCATCCATGGGGCCGGCAGTGGTGCCGGTAAAAACGCCATCCGGGCCTTTGGTCAGCCGGGTGCCGCCCTGTCCGCCGAGGCCCAGCGTAACGCGTACACTATCGGCCTGTGGTGCCACAATACGAAAACGGGCATAGCCCTGGGAGTTTACCTGTGGGTAATCCTGGAAAGGCTGGTTGAAAGAAGAAGGCTTGAAATCTTCCAGCGGAGCGGCCCCGCTTTGCGCAAAGCCGGCACTGCCCGTAAGAAAGGAAGCCAGCAAAAGAGTGGAATACTTGAAACTCATATGGCCATGATTATAGTTTGGTGACTTGATACAAATGCTATTGCAATCGTCTTCAGCGGGGCACGGAAAAAGGGAATATTTAATTTAAAATGCTGGATTTCCCCCACCCATTGTTGCTGCCATGAAGTTGGGGCAAGGCGGCCTGCGCCGATGGCATATTTAGCGTTTTTTATGCTTCATATGTTTGCAACAGCGCAGGCGCAAAGCCTACATTACTTCATTTACCAGCGTGCCAATGCCGTCGATGGATATTTTAATCTCGTCGCCGCTTTTAAGTGTAAAATCATTTTCGGGCACAATGCCGGTGCCGGTCATAATGAGGCAGCCATGCGGAAAGCTTGCTTCGCGAAACACAAAAGAAACCAGTTCCTCCGGCGTCCGCTTCATCTGGCTGATCTCGATCGAGCCTTTGAATTGCTGCTGGCCACCGCGGTTTATTTCCAGGTGGATCTGCGTTGTTTTTTCCAGCGGCGCATCGGTTACATAAATGCAGGGGCCCACGGCGGCACAGGCATCGTAAGTTTTTGCCTGCGGCAGGTACAGCGGGTTTTCGCCTTCAATGCTGCGGCTGCTCATATCGTTGCCAATGGTGTAGCCAACAATTTTACCCGATGATGTTACCACCAGGGTCAGTTCCGGTTCGGGCACATCCCAGGTCGAGTCTTTACGGATGCGTACTTTGCCATGCGGGCCCACCACGCGGTGCGGTGTTGATTTAAAAAACACCTCGGGGCGTTCGGCCTCGTACACCCGTGCATAAAAATCGCCGCCGCCGGCGTCTTTGCTTTCTTCCTGGCGGCCCACTTTGCTACGCAGGTAGGTAACGCCACAAGCCCACAGCTCCTGGCTTTGCAGCGGCGCCAGCACGCCATTGGCCGATGTATCTGCCGCAGGCGATTGCGTTGCGGTTATTTGCTGCAGCTTTTGCAACAGGTTGTCGTCGTTGATAAAGCTGTCCCAATCTTCATTCTGCACTAAATACGATTTGTCATCCTGTTCAATCAGAATACCCGCCTTGGTTCTGTACAATTTCATATCGGTTGGTTTGTTATTACTTTCTGAGTTGCACCCGCAGCACCTGGTTGCTGTTGGTTACGTACATCGTTTTTTCATCGGCCGAAAGCGCCACGTTCGAAGTAGCGCCGGGCACTTTCAGCATGCCCAGTTTTTTACCGCTGCTGTTGAAAAAATAAACACCGCCCGGGCCGGTTGCATACACGTTGCCCTTTTTGTCAATCTTCAAACCATCGGGCAAGCCGGGCATGCCACGGCCTGCGCCGGCGGCACTGTAAAATATTTTCCCGTTCACCAATTTATCGCCCTGCACATCGTACACATACCAGTTGGGTTTGCGCGGGTCGCTGTTGGCAACCAGCAGCTTTTTTTCGCCGGGGAAAAATGCAATGCCATTGGGCCTGGTAAGGCTGTCGATGAGCAATACCACGTCGCCGTTCTTTTTTACTTTATACACACCGTTCCAGCTGGTTTCTTTCGTGGGGTCATTATCGCCGCGGCCGGGTAGGCCATAGGGCGGGTCGGTAAAAAACAGCTCGCCGCTGTTGCTGTAGCAGGCATCGTTGGGGCTGCTCATGCGCTTGCCACCCTGCATATCGGCCAGGGTCACAAATTTTGCCTGCGGCTGGTTGAGCGGTGCATCCATGCGAGCCAAGCGGCGGTCGCCGTGCTGGCACAGCACAAGGCGGCCCTGGCGGTCCAGTATCAGGCCGTTGCTGCCCATTTCGCCACCCCGCTCAGTGGTGCCGGTGTACCCCGATGGGTTGAGGTATACTTCTTTTCCTTTTGCAGGCGTCCATTTATACACGGTGTTGGTAGGCACATCCGAAAAAAGCAGCATGCCGCCCTTTTCAACCCACAGCGGGCCTTCGCTCCACCTGAAACCAGTGGCAATGATCTCGGCCTTGGCGTCTTTCGAAACAATGGCGCTCAGCGCATCATCTTCAACCTCAATGGTGCCAATGGTTGGGTAGGTTTCCTGTGCCGCACAGGCAGTGGATAAAAAAAACAATCCTGCAAAAATAGACTTCATAAGTAAACAGTTTGGTTTATATGGTGGGGCAAATTTTTAATGCAGATCCCGTGTCACCTGGCTGCCGGAGCCGCCACGGAGCACGTCCATATCGGCACCCAGGTGTGCTTGCTGCACATGATCGATGTGGAGCTTTACATAACCCCGAACGGCCATGGGCTCGGGCGGCTGCCAGGCTGCCCTGCGGCGCTCCAGTTCTTCGTCCGTGATATCGAGGTGCAGCCTGCGGCCTTCCACATCCAGTTCAATCATATCGCCATCCTGCACAAAAGCAATGGTGCCGCCCACCGCCGATTCCGGCGATACATGCAACACCACGGTGCCGGCAGCAGTGCCGCTCATGCGGCCATCCGAAATGCGGATCATATCGCGGATGCCTTTGCGCAGCAGTTTTTCGGGCAGGTCCACATTGCCCACTTCGGGCATGCCGGGATAGCCTACAGGACCTACGTTTTTTAAAACAATTACGCAGGTCTCATCAATGTCCAGCGCCGGGTCGTCGATGCGGGCATGGTAATCTTCAATGGTTTCAAACACCACGGCGCGGCCGCGGTGCTGCATCAATCCTTTGTCGGCTGCCGATGGCTTGATGATGGCGCCGTTTGCACAAAGGTTTCCTTTCAATACCGCGATGCCTGCCTCCTGCTGCAACGGGTTGTCGATTTTGGCAATCACATCCTGGTTGTAGCAGATGGGCTCGTGGTTGTTTTCACCAATGGTTTTGCCATTGATGGTGATGGCATCGGTATGCAGGTATTTTTTAAGTTCGTTGATCACTACCGGCAATCCACCTGCGTAATAAAAATCTTCCATCAGGTATTTGCCCGACGGCTTCAGGTTTACCAGCAGCGGAATTTTGCTGCCGATGGCATCAAAATCTTCGAGCTTGAGATCGATGCCGATGCGGCCGGCAATGGCCAGCAGGTGAATGACAAAATTGGTGGAGCCGCCAATGGCCGCATTGACCACGATGGCGTTTTCAAAAGCCTGCCGCGTCAGCACTTTCGACAGCTTCAGGTTTTCTTTTACCATTTGCACAATGCGCCTGCCCGACAGTTGCGCCATTACTTTTTTGCGCGAATCAACAGCCGGTATTGCCGCTGCACCGGGCAGTGTTAAACCCAGCGCTTCTACCATGCAGGCCATGGTCGATGCGGTGCCCATCGTCATGCAATGGCCGGCACTGCGGGCCACGCCAATCTCTGCCTCCAAAATATCTTCGGCAGTATAGCTTTCTACGAGTGTTTTTTCTTTTACAATCCAGTTAAACGAACCGCTGCCAAGGCACTCGCCTTTGAAACGGCCGTTGAGCATGGGCCCACCGGGAATGACCAATGTGGGCAGGTCTACACTGCAGGCACCCATCAGTGTTGATGGTGTAGTTTTATCGCAGCCGGTAAGCAGCACCACACCATCGAGCGGGTTGGCACGAATGGTTTCTTCCGTGTCCATCGCAGCCAGGTTGCGAAACAACATAGTGGTGGGGCGCATAATGGTTTCGCCGAGTGAAGTAACCGGGAACTCCAACGGGAAACCGCCGGCTTCAATAACGCCGCGTTTTACCACTTCTGCAAAATCACGCAGGTGGCCGTTGCATGGCGTCAGGTCGCTCCAGGTGTTGCAGATGCCAATTACCGGGCGGCCATCAAAATAATCGCTGGGATACCCTTGGTTGCGCAGCCAGGAGCGGTGCACAAAACCCATTTTATCGCTTTTTCCAAACCACTGGGTACTGCGCAATGCCTCGTTCTCACTGGTCTGGTCGGTCGTATTTTTCATTTGAGCAACAGTTCGTTTTTTTATTGTCTTCAAAGGTAATTGCTAAGCCTACTGCAATGGGTGGCGGCCGCTACTTATTTGGCGCTGTCCATACGCAGCGCACTTGCATGTACCAATCATTTTTTGAAAAAGGTTTCGAACTGCCCCATGCTGTTTCCTAACAATGCTCCATATCTCCTTCATCGCTGCACAGCATGTTTAATAAGCGGCATCTTTTTTTACTGGTGGAGCAAAAAAAGATGCCGCTTATTTTTTATTCAGTTATGGTGTATCCCAAAATACCCGGGTGGTCAGATCGTCTTTTCCGCCGATAGCCTGTACTGCGGCCTGGTAGTTTTCGCGGTTGTTCGACAACTCATAATCGGGGTACGATAACCGGCGGATGAATCCACCATTGAGGTTGTTGTTGGCGCGGTTGGGTTCCAGTGCGGGGAAGCCGGTTCTGCGGAAATTGGCCCATGCTTCGTTGCCATCGGTAATGCTGGTGATCCAGTATTGTGTGTTGATCTGGCGGAGTGCATCGGCAGCCCGGTACTCCACGTTGGGATGTGACAGGTAAGCTTGCTTATCTCCTTCCGGTACTGCAGCGCCACCGGGATACAGCGCATAGCGGTCCATATCGGCTTTGATGGCATTGTCGTAATAAGTCTTAGCTGCTGCATCGCCGCCCGGAATCCAGCCCCTGTGTGCTGCTTCGGCCAACAACAGTGCGGTTTGTGAATAAGTGATCCAAAATGTAGGTGCTGTTTGTGAAGCCACCACCCGTACGTTCATTTGCGAATAATTGAGGCCGCCATTGCGCTGGCCACGGTACGGTGCTGCTTCCAGTGCAGTGCTGATGACGCCAACAGGCACGCCAAACTGGTCGGCAATGTTGGTGTTGGGCGCCTGGTCGGCCAATGGGTTGTTCGGGTTTTGGTAGGTTGCCACCAAAAATTTACCCCTTGGATCGTTGGTCGATTTCAACTGGTTTACAAAAGGCTCCGCGGCATAATAAAAACGCGGGTTGTTGTTGACCAGTCCACCGTTCGATGGGTTGGTGTACAAAGTACCGTCATAAGTAACCCACACATTGTCTGCATTCGAGGTCATCACACCACCGTTCAGGGCTTCGGTTGCCAGTGCAGCGGCCTTTGTTGGGTTGAGTTTGGAATAACGCATGCCCAAACGCAGCAGCAGCGAGTTGCCTACTTTTTTCCATTTTTCGGTTTGCACGGTTGCAGAGCCCGAAGGTGTGCGGCTGTTTTTTCCAAAAAACAAATCTTCCGGAACATAATCGCCTGCAGGGTTCAAAGCAGCAATGGATTCTTTCAGCTCTTTTTCGAGGTCGGCGTAAATGGCTGCATCATCATCATACTTGGGATAGAAAATGGTTTTCAGATATGCCTGGCCCGACTCAGTGTAAGGCACATCGCCGTATTGATCTACCAAACCCATGAAAGCCTGTGCCCGCCAAATGCGGATCATGCTGCGTAGGTTTACGCGGTTCGAGTTTTCCAACATGGCAAGGGCCTGCGCCATATTTTTCAACGAACCGGGATACAATGCATCCCATTTACCGTTGTTGAAGTTATCGATGTCTTCGTTGAAGTTAGGCCCCAGTGTGGCACCGGAGTTAAACGGGTTGACAAATTGCTGTACAATGGTGTGTTCGGTTTCCCAACCCGAAACTTGGGTGCGTTGTGCTCCGGCAAAAATGAGCGCCGGATCTATATCGTTGATGCCGTAAGGATTGGTGTTGATCTGTTCGAAGTCTTTATCGCAACCAACAAATGCCAGTACTGACGCTATCAAAATCAGCTTTCTAAATGTCGTTATCATTTCGTCAGAATTTGAGATTTAAGGTAAGGTTGTAATTACGTGTGGTGGGCAATGCGGCATTTTCGTAACCGCTACGTACATCACCTGATGACTGTACCGCTTCTGGGTCGAGGCCCGGAATGTCTTTATACAAAATGGCTACGTTGCGGATCGATCCGGACACGGCCATACCCTTGAAAAATTTGAGGTATGAAGTGCGCTGCAACAGGCTGGTAAGGTTATACGCCAGCGATATATTTCTCAACTTCACGAAATCGGATTTGAAAATAAACGGATCGCCGATCTGCAGGTTGCGGTAGTCGGCATAAAAGCCTTGCAGGTCGGTCACATTGGTAGTGTTGGGTGCACCCGAGCCCTGGTAAACGGCAGGGAAATTGGAATTATTGATACCGGTTTCGCCTTCTCTGCGGCCCACCAGCGAAGCTTTGGAAAGCCCCTGGCGCAGCATGTTCAGCGCGGTAGATGACAACACGGTGCCGCCAAATTTGTAATCGATGAATACGCCCAGCGTAAGGTTTTTATAAGAAAAGTTGTTGGTCCAGCCGCCGGTGTATTTCGGAATAGAGCTGCCTACAGGAATGTAGTTTGGCGAAGCCAGCAAACGGCCATTGTTGTTCACTACAATCTCGCCTTTATCGTTGCGCAGGTAAGTGCGGGTGTACAGTTGGTTCATTGGCAGGCCCACAGTGTAGCGGATCTGGCCGAGGAACTCGTTGCCGGTTGCATTAAAGTTGAGCAGGAGAAAATCGTTTACACCTGGAGAAATAGCCAGCACTTTGGTAGCCAGGTAGGTGTTGTTCCACGAAGTTGACCAGCTAAAGTTTCTGCCTTGAACAGGGCGGCCTTCGATGGATAATTCCAAACCGCGGTTTCTCAATGAACCCAGGTTGTCTTTGGTACCGGTGTAGCCCGATGTATTGGACAGCGTAACATCCAGCACCTGGCGGGTAGTTACTTTATCAAACACGGTCGCATCGATATTCAACCTGTTTTTAAACATCCGCAATTCCAAACCCAACTCTTTTTCTTCCACTTTAAAAGGCGTCAGCGCGGGGTTTGGTGCCAGGCCTCCGGAGATTGAAGCTGTAGGCTGGCCGTTGAAATTGTTTTGTGCAATAGCATAGGTCAGCAAACCTTCATACGGACCAACGCCTTGCTGGCTGCCGGTTTGTGCCCATGAAGCCCGCAACTTACCGTAGCTCACCCAGGTGAGTTTAGGAATGAGTTCGGAGAAAATAAAGCTACCGGAAACAGAGGGATAAAACACGCTGTTGCTGGCGGGGTTATACACCGAGAACCAATCCTGGCGGCCGGTAACGTTTACATACAACAAGTTGTTGTAACCCAGTTCCACCAAGCCATACAGCGAGTTGATGCGGCTCTTGTTGTAGTTGTAGCTTTGGTTTCTTACGTTGCCGTTGGCAATGGAAAAAATGTCCTTGATGAGGAAGTTGTTGGCGTTCTGGTTGAACGTACGGTTCTCCACACGCCAGGTGTTGCCACCAACACTCGCATCGATCGAGAAATTTTTAAACTCTTTGGAACCACCCAAAAGAAAATCGGCGTTTACATCGGTACCTTTGCCTTCGGAAAGACTGTAAGTGCCTTTGTAGGTACCATCAGGGTTGGTGATCAAGCTTGTGCCAATACCACCCGGTACTTTCGACTCAAGGAAGTTGATGGAGTAATCGTAGTTGTAGCGGCCTTGCAGGTACAGCCAGTCGGCAAATTCATACCGCAACGTTGCCGTACCCAGTAAGCGGTCACGTTTGTTTACCCAGCTTTGTCCTACCTGGTTGGCGTAGTATGGGTTGAGCACAGTGCCCTGGAAACCGGAGGTTTGGTTCTCAGTATTGGTCACCGGGTCAACAGCACTGTTCTTTAATGCAGATGTAGGAATGGAATTGGCTAAACGGGTAAAGAAGTTAACGGAACCTGCGCCCTGTGTACCGATCTGCGGCGGGTTGTTTTGTTCTTCGTTTGCCCAGTTGATGTTTACTGTAAACTTGAGTCGCTTGGTAATATCATGGTTCAAACCCAGGTTAACGATCTTTCTTTTGTACTCATCTCTTGGCTCAATGCCTTTTGCATCGGTGTTGGAAAACGAAGCACGGAAGCTACCGTTTTGTCCACCACCCGAAAACGCAACGGTGTTGGTGAAATTGGAACCTGTTTGCAGGTAATCGAACAGGCGGTCTTCATAAGCCGAATACGGTTGCATGCTACCGTCAAAGATTGGCGTTGGCTGCCCGTCGAGGCGTGCACCCCAGCCAAACTGGCCGTTGCTCCGTGCACTGGCAGCGGAAGTAGGTTTCTGACCACCTACGCCCAGGCCATACATGGTTTGAAATTGATCCATGAAATTCAGGGCTTCCTGTGCAGTGTAGCTCGAAGTGAGTTCAACACCAACGCCCTGGTTTTTAGCGCCTGATTTTGTGGTGATGATGATGGCACCGGCCGCAGCACGAACACCATACAGTGCCGATGCCGTTGAGCCTTTCAGCACCGTCATTGTTTCAATATCATCGGGGTTAATGTTTAACAGGTTATCGCCACGGTCGCGGTTGTCCACGTTACCATTGGCGGCTCTTGCACCCTGGTCAATGGGCAAACCGTTTACTACAATCAGCGGTGCGTTGTTAGATCCGGCAAAACCAACCTGGCCGCGTAACCGAATTTGTGTACTGGCGCCTGCGCCGGCAGCGGGTGGTGTAATGTTTAAACCGGCAACCTTACCTTCCAATGATTCCATTGCGTTGGTGGTACGGTTGGTTACCATTTCATCCGTTTTCACCGTGGTAGTGGCATAACCTAGTTTTTTTGCTTCGCGTTTGATACCCAGTGCGGTTACCACTACGGTTTCCATACTGCGGGTATCGGCAACGAGTGAAATGTTGATGGATTGTTGTCCGGAAACCGGCACTTCCTGTGTGGTAAAACCTACAAACGAAACCACCAGTACATCGTTGTTACTGGCGGCAATGCTGAATTTACCGGCACCGTCGGTCAGTGTTCTGCGCGATGTGCCTTTTACTTCAACGGTTGCACGGCTGATGGCGCGGTTATCGGCGTCGGTAACCGTTCCGGTAATGTTTTGAGCAAAGGCAGTGACTGAAAATAGCAGCAGAAAGAGGAAGATGGAAGGCTTCTTCAATTGAGCGGAATGCCGCCGAAGAAATTCTTTCATAATGGCAAGTGTTGTTTAGAAAAAATGTTCGGGAAAGAGAGCAAAAGATATCGTTAGATGGATACAAAGTATTCAAACATCAGCGCGAAAAACTTCCAAAATAGAACAGCGTAGGATATTGTACAAGCACAAACATTTTTCTTCCTAATATCGTTGCATCGAAGTTTGCCAATTCAGAAACGAACGATTGCATGAACCAGTACTTTTTAAAGAAAGATTGTAAAGAGCTTCATGCGTTTCCGCATATCATTGAATTTGCAGTCAAGAAAAACAACACCATACAATTCGGGTCATTAGCAAAAACAGCACAGGATTTTTTTCGGGTGTATTATGTTATTGACGGACGCTTCGACTGGGTGATCGATCAGCAGCACCATATATTTTATCCCGGTGATCTTGCTTTTGTTTTACCCGGCCAGCAGTTTGGTGGCGAAAGAGACCTGCTCGACATTGGTACGGTAGCGTGGATGCACCTGGGGTTGCAGGAATTTGATTCCAGCGGCAAACTGGCGTTGGGTAAATGGAGCCGCCTTACCGACAGCGAATGCCGGAGCATTGGGCAGATACTGGTAATGAATAATTGCGCAGCGCTATCCAAGATGAAAGATGCAGGCGCATTGTTTCAAAGCATACAACAGGAGTTTTGCAACCAGGAGATCGGATATGCATCACGCATCAATCAACTGGTGGAAGAATTATTCATCCTCATTGCACGGCAACTAACGCAACAAAACACATCGCGCAGAGATTTTCCGCAAACATTCATGAAGCTCGAACAAACGCTGCGCGAAAAACTATCGCACCAATGGACGGTGGAAGAAATGGCTGCACTGGTGGGTTTGGGCAATACTGCATTTTCGGAAAAAGTAAAAAGCTATACCGGCTTTTCGCCGCTCAACTACCTGATCAACATCCGCATATCGGAAGCCATCAAACTGCTGAAGCGGCCCGATGTTCATGTAACAGATATTGCGCTGGATGTAGGTTTTTATTCGTCGCAGCACTTTGCCACAACGTTTAAAAAACTAACCGGATACACACCCAGCGAGTTTAGAAAAAAGAATACAACCCCCACTGAATAAACGTTTGAAAATGGATTGCATCATCACCATAGAAATAGGCACCGGCTCAATAAGGGTTGCGGCATTTGATTTGACCGGCGAGTTGCTGGGCTCATCAAAGGGATCCTACCCTACTTTCCATTCACGGCCCGATTACAGCGAGCAGGATCCTGAACAGATCTTTATTACGCTGCTGTATATGCTCAAAAATTTTCTCAACGAAAAGATCTATCCGAAAAACCATAAAGTAGTCAGCATTTGCTTTAGTTCGGCCATGCACAGCGTGCTGGCCATTAACAAAAATGGCGTGCCCATTGGCAATGCCATTGTGTGGTCCGACAACCGCGCCAAAAAAGAAGCAGGTGATTTAAGGGCCTCCGACATTGGCAAGCAATTGTACCAAATGACGGGCACGCCTATTCATGCCATGTCGCCGCTGAACAAGATTACCTGGATGAAAAACAACAACCGGGAATTGTTTGAAGCAGCACATAAATTTTTATCCATCAAAACATACATCATTGAGCAACTCACCGGTGAGTATGTGGTTGACTACAGCGTTGCATCGGCTACGGGCCTGCTCAATATTCACACGCTGCAGTGGGAAGACCTTGCGTTGGAACGTGCCGGCCTTAAAAAGTCGATGCTGGCCGATGCGGTGCCTGTTTTTTATGCACCCAAAAATTTAAAGCGCCAGTACCAAACATCACTCGGCCTGCCCGAAAACACTAAGCTGCTGGTGGGCTCCAGCGATGGCTGCATGGCCACATTGGGCGCCGGTGTGTGGGGCGACGAAAAAGCAACGGTAACACTGGAAGAAAGCGGCGCCGTGCGGGTTGTGGGCAAAAAGGTATTGCAGGATGAACAACAGGGCTTGTTCAACTATGTGCTCACCGAAGGATGTTACGTATCGGGCGGACCCACCAACAATGCAGGTTCGGCCTTTGAATGGTTTGCCACGCAGTTTGGCGATTTTAAAAAAGTATTCGACCTCGAAGACTGCATCGATGATTTGCTAAGCGAAGCATCACGTGTGCCCGCAGGCTCTGAAGGATTGATCTTTTTGCCGTACCTGCAGGGCGAACGGGCACCCATCTGGAATGCTAATGCAAGGGGCTCTTATTTTGGATTGAACATCAAACACGAACAGCGGCACTTTATCCGCGCCACCATTGAAGGAATCTTGTTTGCATTTTACAATATTGGTAAAACACTGGAGCGGCACCGCAGCTTTAAAAGCCTTTCGGCCAATGGCACTTATGCCGCTTACCCGCTGTGGACGCAGATGATAGCCGATATGTTCAACAAGCCGGTTTCGGTAAAACTAAACTCGGGACCCGACAGCGTTGCCTGCGGCGCCTTCCTGGTAAGTGCTACTGAAATGGGCCTGTTCAATAGCCTGGAGCAGGCGGCACAAAAGGTAAAACTGCTCGAAAACTTCCATCCCAACGGCCAGCACCACGAAACATACATGAAGCTGTTTGCCATCTTCGAACGACTGAGCACCAAACTCTTTGATGAATTTGAAGCCATTGCAGAACTGCAACAACACAGCTGACCTAAAATCTCTTTTTTATCTAACCACTTGCCATGAATAAAACGTCTGTTTACAAGTTCTTTTATGCCGCAACCGCAGTGTTATTGGTTGCATGGATCATCGTCACGTTTCAGCAAATGCACAACTGGGGCGGCTGGCTCCTCAGCCTTGCATTTTTAACCCTGTCCATTGCGTTCCGCGGGCATAAGTTCCTCAAAGGTTTTTCGTACACCATCCTCATTTTCGCAGCGGTCAGCCTGTCGATGTATTACCCGCAGTATTTTAAAACCGTTGGCGATTTTAACCTCACCGGCCTGATCGTGCCCTTGTTGCAACTGATCATGTTTGGCATGGGCACCGAGCTTACGCTGAAAGATTTTTCGCAGATCGTGAAAATGCCGAAAGGCGTTGTCATTGGCGTGGTATGCCACTACACCATAATGCCGTTCATTGGTTTTGGTGTTGCCAATATGTTCAACTTTCCGCCGGAAATCGCTGCCGGCATTATCCTCGTGGGTTGCTCACCCAGCGGACTTGCATCCAACGTAATGTGCTATCTGTCGCGGGGCAACCTGGCGCTTTCCGTTTCGGTAACCACCGCATCTACACTGGTAGCGCCCATCTTCACACCATTGCTCATGCAGTGGCTGGGCGGCAGTTTTATTACCATTCATTTCCTCGACATGGTTTGGGAAATGGTGCAAATGGTGGTAGTGCCGGTTGCCTTAGGTATTCTTGTTCGTTACCTGCTCAAAGGCCGCTCAGAGTGGCTGAATAAAGTGTTGCCTATTACGTCAATGGTCGGCATTGTGCTCATCCTGGTGGTGATCATTGCCAAAGGCCGCGATGCACTGTTGCAAGTGGGTGGCCTAATTATCCTCGCTACATTCCTGCACAACACATTTGGCTACCTGCTGGGTTACTGGTCTGCAAGGCTGTTGAAATTTGATGAACGCGACAGCCGCACCATTGCGTTGGAAGTAGGCATGCAAAATGCCGGTTTGGCTTCTGCGCTGGCTTCAAAGATCAGTACCAACCCCGCAGTGGCACTGGCCCCGGCCATCTTCGGCCCGATGATGAATATTACCGGCTCACTCCTTTCCAGCTACTGGCACAACCGCATTCCAAAAGACAGTGCACCGGAGCCCGATACAACTGTCGACAAAAAAGAAGTGATTGAAGCAAACGCACTATAAACCCTGTTCATTCCAAAAAGTAACCATATATGTTCAAAACAAAACGATTGCTGGCCGCCCTCATACTTACTATTGCATTGAATCCACTTCATGCACAATTTGTACAGGCCAGTAAAGAAGAATTGATTGCACTCACACCCGAATGGAAAGGCGAACGTTTTGCCGACGGCCGCCCAAAAGTTTCGGATGATATCCTTCGCCGTATGAAGGCAGTAACCATTGAAGAAGCCTGGGCCTTGATCAGCGGTGCCGGTTACCGCTACCAGATTGCCGATGGCTGGGGCCAGATCATTAACCCCGACAGCGTGCTGGTGGGCCGCGCATTTACCACCACCTTTATGCCGGGCCGCCCCGATGTTTGGAAAGCCATTGATTCGATGGGCAAAAAAGAAGGCCGGCTGGCGCAAAACGTGTGGGCCGTGGAGCAACTAAGCAAAGGCGACGTGTACGTTGCCGACCAGTTTGGCGCTAAAAAGAACGGACCCACCATTGGCGACCGCGTAGGCACCGCCATTTACACCCGCACCGGCAACGGCATTGTGTACGATGGCGCCCTGCGTGATGTGGAAGGCCTGAAAGAAATGGGCGGTTTTACTTCTTATTTCAGCAGCTACGATCCATCGTTTCATAACCCCGGTGGCGGCCCCAACAGGGATTTGACTACCATGATCGTGGGCATCAACCGACCTACCCGCATCCGCACGGTTACCGTTATGCCTGGCGATGTGGTATTGGGTAAAATGGGCGTTGTCATTTTCATTCCACCGCACCTTGCTGAAAGGGTAGTAAAAAGCTCGGAGCTGGTTCGGCTGGAAGACATGTTTGGCCAACTCCGCATCCGCGAAGGAAAATATACCGCCGGGCAGATCGATACCCGCTGGGCCGATCCCATTCAAAAAGACTTTACGCAATGGCTTAAAGACAACGTAAACAAGCTGCCCGTAGCCCGCGAACAGGTGCAGGAGATCATCAAACAACGCGAAAGCACTACCCAGCAAACCAACAGTTATTAAACCTGATAAGCTGGCGGCAAATTGGGCCGCCGGCCCCTTTCAATCAATCAATTTACAAACCATCAAAACAAGGATACATGTCTACTTCCAGAAGATCATTTTTATCTAAAGCCGGTCTGGCTGCGGCTTTGGCTCCCTTAGCCCCCATTGCATCGTTTGGCCAGCCGCTTGAGCAGGCTGTTGACAACCAGGTAAAATTTTCCGCTCCTTCCGATCTGAAAATTACCGATGTAACCTGCGGCTACATCCGTGGCAGCCTGTTCGTAAAGGTGAACACTAACCAAGGCATTTATGGCCTGGGCGAAGGTGTAGATGCCATTGGCGGCACCTATCACCTGGTGCAAAGCCTGGGCAGAAGGCTGCGGGGACAAAGCCCATTGAACCCACATAAAATTTTTGAAGACCTGCGCCGCAGCGCCCACTTTGGTGGCGGCCAATCGGGTATGTATGTAGCGGTATTGTCGGCTATTGAAACAGCGATGTGGGACCTGACCGGCAAAGCGTTTAACATGCCGGTGTACCAGTTGCTGGGTGGCAAGCTGCGCGACCGTGTAAGGGTATATTGCGATACTGCTCTATACCGCAACCGGTTCCCTTCGCCAAAAGACTTTGCTGATGCAGCTACTGAAGCCATTAAAAAATGGAATTTTGATGCGCTGAAATTTGATATTGACTACGCATCTGACCCCGATAAAAAAGACCGGTACAACTGGACCGCCAGCCCAGGTGAATTACAACGGATGTACGACCAACTGGCTGCAGTGCGCCAGGCTGTTGGGCCAAAAATTGACCTGTGCGTGGACATGCACGGTCGCTACGATTATGTAACAGCGCAGGCCATAGCCAAAAAAGTAGAACCGCTGAACCTTACCTGGCTGGAAGAGCCGGTGCCTGCAGAAAACTTTGCAGCGTACAAGCAAATTGCGGCAGAAACTACTACACCAATCTCGGGCGGCGAAAACGTTTACCTCGGTTATGGCTTTAAGCAACTGCTGGATAATGGCGTTGACATAGTAATGCCGGATCTGCAGAAATGCGGCGGCCTCGGCGAAGGACAGCGCATTGCTAACCTGGCCAACATGTACTATGTGCCGTTCTCACCGCACATGGTTGCCTCGCTGCTGGGTGCAATGGCTTGTGCACACGTTTGTGTAACGGTGCCCAACTTCCACCTGATGGAGTGGCAGTCGTATTTCCATACTGAGCCGATGTTCCGCGAAATTGTAACCTTCGACGAAAAGAACTGGGTAAAAGACAGCTACATCACCGTATCTGAAAAGCCCGGCATCGGCGTTGACCTGAATATGGAAGCAATGAAAAAGTATGCAACGCCCAACGTTCCATTCTTTGCTTAAATAAAAACGTACAGGCAGAAGTGTAGTGCATTTCAAAAGTTCACTTGTTCACGGGTTCACGAGTTTTTTTGAAACCAACCTGTGAACTTGTGAACTCGTGAACTAATCAAACTTAGCCGCTCTTCTGCCTGTTGTTTCCCCCCGCAACAACCCTCTACTGCAGCGCACTTGCCGCGGGTATCGCTGCAGCACCAACGAACCCCAAATGGCTTATGCGCATTTCCTTTTTTGCAATTGCTGCCATTGCCTGTAGCATTCCAGCATTTTCTGCCTCTGCACAAAACATTGCTGCCAACACTTCGCTGGTATATCCCGGCGCCGATGGTAAACTGGTATATGTTCAGGATAGCTTGGGCAACCGCATTCCAGATTTTTCCAATGCAGGCTACAAAGGCGGCGGTGTGCCGCTGCCCCATGTGCAGGCAAAAGTTACCGTGTGGCCCGTCGCCGGCGACAACTCGGCACGGCTGCAAGCCGTTATTGATAGTGTTGCTGAATTGCAGCCCGATGTACATGGATTTCGCGGTGCCATTTTGCTAAAAATGGGGCAATACCTTTTGGAAAAACCGTTGTACATCCGCGGCTCCGGCGTTGTGCTGCGCGGCGAAGGTGCTAACGACATTGGCACTGTGCTGGTGGGCAAAATGCAAAAGGCTGCACCAACAGGCGGCCCGATGCGGGGCGGCCGGCCGGCCCTCATCAACATAGCCGGCGAAGCGGGCACACAGTTACAAGAGGAAAGCAAACAAACCATTGCCGATAGCTATGTACCGGTTGGAGCTACGTCTTTTTCTGTTGCTAATGCAAAGGGCTTCAAAGTTGGTGATGCGGTGACCGTTCGTCGTATTGGCAATGCGGACTGGATCAAAACGATTGGTGCTGACAGTGCAACTGTTGGCCGCAACCGATGGCAGCCATTCAACATTCATTACGACAGAACGATTGTTGCCATCAAGGGAAATACAATCACCATTGATGCGCCGATTTTTTGCGCCATTGAGACACGCTGGGGCGGTGGCGAATTAATTAAATACACCGACAACCGCATTGCACAAACAGCCGTTGAAAACCTGCGTGGCATTTCCGACTTCGATCCATCGGTTCGTACCCGCAACTACGGCAATATGGACCGCGACAAGCTCGATCCGAAATTCCAATACCAGGGTGATGAATATTATTCCGATGAAGCGCATTACTTCAATTTCATCAACATCAGCCATGCTAAAAATGTGTGGGTGCGCAACATCACGGCACTGCATTTTGGCAACAGCGTGGTGCAGGTAGCGGCAGGCAGTAAATGGGTAACCGTGCAGGACTGCGAATCGTGGGAACCTGTTTCGATGCGCATGGGCGCCCGCCGTTTTACGTACCAAATGAATGGCCAATTGTGCTTGGTGCAGCGCTGCTTTTCGCAAAAAGGCCGCCACTCGTTTGTGCTGCAGGGCCACGAGGCCAGCGGCAATGTATTTTTGGATTGCAAAGCAGTGAACCCCTACTCTACCAGCGAGCCGCACAACCATTGGGTAAACGGTGTGCTGTACGATAATGTGCAGGCACCGCTCAGTGCACGATACTGGGATTACATCATTGGATGGGCCGGCGCCAACATTGTGTTCTGGAACTGCGTGGGTGATTTTTTAGTGCAAAGCCCGCCCACCGCGCAAAACTATTCGTTTGGTCATGTAGGTGTAAATGCAGTAGTGTTCAATGCGGGCCTGCAAGACCTGACCAAACCAGTGGGGCATGTGGAATCGATGGATGCACATGTAAGCCCTAAAAGTTTATACCGAACCCAATTGAAAGAAAGACTGGGCGTACAGGCATTGGCCGGTATTGCGCATAAAGGCAGCGATGATTGATCCGCTGCCATCGTACACTTATTTTAAAAGAATGGAATGATGATGAAACTCAAGAATTTTTTCCTGCTCCTTTCCGCATCCTTTTTAACGGCGCAGGCCGCATCGGCGCAAACCATTTCCAAAGAAGAAATGATGTACCTGACATCGGCATGGAAAGGCGAACGCTTTGCAGATGGCCGGCCAAAACTGCCCGATGATATTTTGGAACGGGCGAAGAAAATTTACATTGATGATGCATGGACCGTGCTCAAGAACGAAGGTTATTTTAACCAATACGAAGGAAATTGGAAACTGGTAAATGATGTGACGATGACGGGCCGGGCCGTTACCGCTATGTACCTGCCCAGCCGGCCCGACGTGGAAAAAAACATCAAAGACCGCGGCGCCAAAAAAGGCCGCACGGGCAACACCAACTCGTGGCCCATTGACGTACTGGTGAAGGGCGACCTGTACGTTGCCGATGCGTTTGGAAAGATCAGCGGCGGTGGCATTATGGGCTCTACGCTGGCCAATTCCATTTACGCCAAATCCGGCAACGGCGTGGTGTTCGACGGTGCTGCGCGAGACCTGCAGGAGATCCGAAAGATACAGGGATTCAACGCGCTGGTTCGCGATTTTCACCCGTCGTTTACCGAAGAAATGCTGCTGATGGGACTCAACACGCCCATCCGCATTGGCAATGCCATAGTGCTGCCCGGCGATCTGGTGATTGCCACCATCGAAGGCGTGTTGTTTGTGCCCGCACACCTTGCCGAGCAGGTGATCAGCACTGCCGAATTTGTGGTGCGCAAAGACCAGTTTGGTTTTGAAATGGTACGCACCGGCAAGTACACTACCGGCCAGATCGACAGCCAGTGGTCGGATGATATTAAAACTGAATTTCTACGCTGGCTAGAAAAGCACCCGGAGTTGGGCAAAATGACCCGCGCTGAACTGGATAAGGTGATGAGTAAGCGGACTTGGTAAGATTAACGGAAGTTCGTGTTTGGGTTAAAAGTGACAGGTGTGACCATCGCCAATTTCACACGGCAGATTCTTTGTCATGTAAAATAGATTGCAGCCATCGCCTAGAAGCAGAAGCTAACTCGAAAATCCCATTTTGGGAACTTTTTGTACATTTGATAAATCTTTAGCTTGAGAGTTATTGCCAAAAAGGCACTTCGGGATTTTTGGATAAAACATCCTGATTGTGAACAACAGCTCAAGGCCTGGTATGGAGAAGCCGAAGAAGCTCTGTGGAAAGGCCCACAAGATATTAAGCGGGACTACCCCAGTGCTTCATTCCTGACTGACAACCGGGTTGTGTTTAATATTAAAGGCAATCATTACCGGCTGATTGTTAAGATCAACTATGCATACGTCATGGTGTGGATCAGATTTGTAGGCACACATGCACAGTATGACAAAATCGATGCAACAACAATTTAAAAGGCAGCAGCAATGACCATTAAACCGATCAAAACGAAGAAGGATTACCAGGCAGCGATAAGCCGCCTTGAGGCAATCTTTGATGCACAGCCGGGAACACCGGAAGGTGACGAGCTGGAAGTGCTGGGCATCTTGATTGATAAACATGAACAAGAGCATTATTCAATTGCCTACCCCGACCCGATCGAAGCCATAAAATTTCGCATGGAGCAATTGGGATACACTCAAAGTGACTTAGCGAAAGTGGTGGGATTAAAGAGCCGTGCAAGCGAAATCCTGAATAAAAAACGCAAGCTGACTTTGGAAATGATCCGCCAGATTCACCAAACGCTTGGTATTCCTACCAATGTTTTGATCCAGAGTTATTGAAAGAATAGCATATTACCCCGCATCAAATTACCGAACATTGATCCATAATAAAAAAAGCCCTGCAGCATGCTTTGCTGCAGGGCTTTTTCCATGCGCAATTTAGGATGCAGTAAAAATGCAGCAACGCTATTCGATGAAATTCACAACCCATTCATCCTACAAAAAATGAGGGCCCGTGCAAAAGCACAGGCCCTTTTCTGCTTTGCGCCTCTTCTATGCGCGTTGAACGATTGCTTGCTCTATAGCACGTTTAATAGCCAGGATTCTGCACCAGCTTCGGATTCTGCGCAATGGCTTGCTGCGGAATGGGGTGCATATATTGCTTCATAACAAATTTGTGCGGGTGGTTCAGCTTTACCGGTGTGTAAACCCACACACCACTGTTGTTGCTCGGTACGCTGTTTTCGATCTTCATACCGGTGAGGTCTTTGGTCAGCACCTCGTGGGCAATGCGCCAGCGAAGAATGTCCATGAACCGCTTGTTTTCAAAACACAGTTCCACTCTTCTTTCCTGGCGGATGGCATCACGCATTTGCGTTTGGCTCAAACCTGCAGGCAATGCGGGCAGGTTCACCCGGGCCCTTACAGCATTCATCGCATCATACACCGACTGGTCGGGACCAACCGCTTCGTTCTGTGCCTCGGCATATCCCAACAGCACTTCCACATAGCGGAAGTAGATATAGTTGGCACCGCTCAGGCCCGATGCAGGACGGTTTCTTGGGTTCAGTTTCTTTTTAAAATAATACCCGGTGTTGGTTACGTCGGTGCTGGCAAAGTCGATCTGGTTGAGCGACGGACGCACTTTATCGATGCGGGTGTAGATGGTATCGGTGGTTGGCATCCAGTCCATTTTATACGGTGCGCCATCGTACACAATCCACTTGTAAAAACGGCGTTCGCGGCCCACATAAGGCTTCTGCGGATCGTAGCCCGAAGTAGGATCGGTAATGGGTTTGCCGTTGGCCATAAAGAACTGGTCTACCAACTCCTGTGTGGGGTTGTAGTTGCCCCAGGTGTAGTAGGTGTTCAGGATGTACACCGGGCCGCCATACTGCTCGTAGTTGGAGCCGCGGATGTTGGCCACCTGCTGGCGGTCGAAGATCACTTCCGAGTTGTACTCATTGTCTTCAAACCAAAGCGTGGAGTCTTCCGGGAACAGGTTATACTGTTTGCCTGCACCACCCCATTCGTCCATGAATTTTTTGAACGAAGCCGCAGCTGCTGCCCAACGGTTGTTATCAAAGTTGCCAAAACCGGCAACCTTTGCAGCATCGGGGCCACCCGGAGGTGTAGCCGCGTTGAACGAAGGACTTGCAGCCACCAGTTGCACATGCGCTTTCAGCATTTGTGCGGCACCCAGTGTGGCGCGGCCGGCATCAGCCTGTCCTTTGTTGTATTTCACCGCCAGGTATTTGTTGTTGACAACAGTATCCAGCGTTTTGGTTAAAAAATCCAGGGTTTCGGCATAGGTAGACCTGCTGGTAAACAGCGCAGCCGAATCGGACCGTGTTTGTGGTTCAAAAATCAGCGGCACACCACCCCAGTACTGGAACAGGAGGCTGTAATGAAACGCCCTCAGGAAGCGGGCTTCATCCATGCGCTTGTTGTACCAGGCTTCGGAGTAATTGGCCTTGTTGGTGGTGATCTGTTTCATGAACGTGTTCACCTTGCGGATGGCGGTGTACAGCGCGGGCCAGTTGTGGCGATTGATGGTGCCAATGCCTACGCCGGCGCCGTTCCACAGGCCATAGTTGCTCGATGCCGCATCAAGAATGCCGTCTTTAAACTTCCATGAGTTGTAGTAAAAACCGGCGTCATTGTCATCGGTGAAGTTGTCCAGATTTTCAGGGTCGTTGTACATCTGGGGCAACTGGTCGTACACATCGTTAAAGAAAATGTCGGCGTTGCCTTCCGAAGCCCATTGCGTGGCATCGGTGAGCACCGCTTTGTTTTCATTATCCAGGTGCTTGTCGCAGGAGGCCAGCCCAACCGATGCGGTAAGGATGCATCCGTACAAAATATATTTTCTAACTGATTTCATTTTGTAATGCTTTGAAAATTAGAAGGTGGTGTTGAAGCCAAAGGTTACGGTTCTTTGGATGGGGTAGCCTTGCTCGCCGGTTGTTTCGGGGTCGGTAAATTTCAGTTTGCTAAAGGTCAAAATGTTCTGACCGGTAACGTACAGCCGCAGCGACTTCATCCGAACTTTCGATGCAAGGTTGCCGGGAATGGAATAACCCAAAGAAGCGGTCTTCAGCCTCAGGTACGAGCTGTTCATCAGCCAGAAATCAGAGGTTTGACCGTTGTTGTTCGATGGTGCCGAGTAAGCCCTTGGGTACCTCGAGTTCTGGTTTTCCGGAGTCCACCTGTTGTTATAATATTCGTAAGCCGAGTTACTGTTGTTGTTCAGGTGCGCTACGGTCATAAAGCCGTAGATGTTGAAGTTGGACATGCCCGAACCCTGGAACAGTGCAGAAAAGTCAAAGCCTTTCCAGCTGGCGGCTACGTTGATGCCGTAGATGATGGCCGGAGTGGTTGGGTGGCCGATCTCTGTTTCATCATACGAGTCGATTTTGCCATCAGGTGTACCGTTGGGTCCACCCAGGTCGGCATAACGAATATCGCCGGGACGCAGCGTACCAAACTGTGCTACGTTGTAGCCGTCGGCAGCAGTAATAAAACCATCTTTGTTCTTGTCGTCGTCGGTGGTAAACAGGCCCATTGATTTGTAGCCAAACACGGTGCCGTTGCGGCGGCCGGTGCGGCTGCGGCGAGGGTCGTTTTTGGTAACGGGGTTTTCAAATGTTTGTACCAGTTTGTTTTTGGCATAAGTAAAGTTGCCATCAACCGACAGTTGGAAACCGCTCTTGGAACGCATGGTGGTTCCCAGCGACAATTCAACACCGCGGTTTTCCATGATGCCTGCATTTTCCTGTGCCAGCGACAGGCCATATTCCTGTGGCACTACAATGTTCGGAGCCAGCAGCATGCCGGTTCTTCTTTCAAAGAAATAATCAGCTTCCAGGCGGAACAGGCCGCGCAGGAAATGAGCTTCCAAACCAACGTCGGTTTTCTTGCCAATTTCCCAAGTGATATTGGGGTTGTTTTCGCGGTCAACATAAGAGCCCTGAACCAGTGCGCCATCGCCAAATGCATAGGCGTTGCCGCGCAGCGTGTAAGCACTCAGGAACTGGAATGGGTTACCGGCCAGGTTGCCCGATTTACCCCAGGAGCCACGTACTTTCAAATAATCCATAAACTGAACGGGCTCGAAGAATTTTTCGTTGGAAATAACCCAGCCTGCAGAAAATGCGGGCAGGTATGTCCATCTTTTGCCGGGGGCAAAAAAGTAGTGCCCATCATAGCGGCCCGATGCTTCCAAAAGGTAACGTTTGTCAAAAGCATAGCTGGCGCGGTATACATAACCCACCTGGCTTGAAGTGCCTGATGCACCGCTGTTTTCGAAGTCGTTTTTGTTGGAAGAACCCAGCGACAGCTCGTCGATGTCCACTGCAAAGTTGTTGCGGCGTGCACTGAAATCAAGCTGCTTGGCGCTGCGTTTTTCGGCCACTACCAGGCCGGTAAAATCGTGCTTGCCAAACGAGCGGGCATAGTTCAGGTAACCTTGCAGCGTAAGGCTGTTTTGCTGCCAGTATTGCTGGTTCAGCCAGGCAAAAGTTGCAGCACTGTTTTCCTGTGTGGAAAAGGCACGGGTGTACGTGTATGGTGTAGTGCTGGTGTTTTGCGTGTAATAGGCAAACGGGCGGTGCCATTGCTTATCGAGGTAGTTATACGGGTCATAGCTAACCGAACCTTTTACGCTGAGGCCTTTGATGAAGGGCAGCTTTTGCTCAATGGCAAGTGTGCTCAGCAGGTTGGTGGTATTGCGGCGGTAGTAACCCGTTGAGTTGATTACGCCAATTGGTGCGTTGCCCGAACTTTCACCCCACAAACCGTTGGTAAATGTAAGTGGTGCTACCGGAACAAACTTGTACACACCGCGGAACAACTGGCCGGTGCCACCGTCCACGTCGGCTGTTTTTTGCATCGATCCGTTCAGCGAGAACGATGCGGTGGTGGTAGGCGTTACGTTCACATCCAGGTTCAGGTTGTAGTTAAACCGGTCGTACGTTGATTTTTCAAACATACCATCCTGCTTGAAATAGCTGATGCCGGCAAAATACTTCAGGAACTGGCTGCCGCCACGCACCTGCAGGTTGGCCTGGTAAATGGGCGACGATTTTTTCACCACATCATTCAATGCATCAGAGATCGGATACTTGTCCGGATCCTTTGCGTTGTTGGCCGCGTACTCGTCGATAAAGGTTTGCGGATAAGTGGGGTTGGTACCCGTTGGGTTTTCGGTATAATAGGCTTCGTTTTTCAACCGCATATAATCCTGTGCGCTGAGCATTTTAGGCAAATAAGTAGGCTCCTGGTAGCCATAGTACCCGCCAAATGAAATGCTGGGCGCACCTACGGTTCCGCGTTTGGTGGTGATCAGGATTACGCCATTGGCGCCGCCCAAACCAAAGGGCGCTACCGCAGCGGCATCTTTCAATACCGAAACGCTTTCGATGTTATTGGGATCAACTTCGTTGATGTTGTTGCGGATCACACCGTCCACTACAATCAGCGGTGAGCTATTGCCGGTGGTGGCGGCGCCGCGGATGGTGATGGTGGCGTTGTCGGCGCCGGGACGGCCGCCATTGGCGCGGGTAATGATACCGGTGGAGCGGCCGGCCAAACCATTGGAAATGTTGGCTGCCGGAACCGTGGCCAGTTGTGCACCTTTTACGGTAGACACAGATGCAGTAGAAGTGGCTTTGCGCTGGGTGCCGTAGCCCACCACAATCACCGATTCCATTGAGTTGGCGGTGGTGCTCATTTGCACGATCACGGGTGCATTGGTGCCGCTTTTTACAGCTACTTCTTTAGTGCTGAATCCTACAAATGTTATCACCAATGTAGCTTCCTGTCCCTGCACGTTGAGGGAAAACAGACCGTTGGCATCGGTGCTGGTGGTATTGGTGGTTCCTTTTTCGGTAATGGTGGCGCTGCTGAGGGGGCTGCCGCTTTCGTCAACCACGCGGCCCCGTACCGTAAAAGCGTAGTTGTTGTGGGTTGGATCTTTGTCGATGGGGTTGTTGGCAAACAAGACTGCAGGGCTGGCGGCCAATGACAAAACCAATAGCGGTTTAATCAACAGCGCTTTGTTGAGCCCTGATGGCTGAGCAATCGTTTTTCTCATAAAAATTGATAAATGTTGGTTAATGACGCAATAGCGCTAACAATCGTTTGGTGCAGCATGGTGTATGCTGGTAGTTGGCATTTGGGGGCTTTACTTCATATGCTGGTGGGGGTTTTGTGAAACAATGAGGTGGAAATTCGCGTCAGTTTTTATCGATGCTTTATCAATGTTTGTTGGAGGGTTAGCAACAGGTAGCAGCACTGAAAAAATCACCAACACCTCTTCTATCAAAGCCGCTAATTACCTGTTGCTTCAAATTGTTTGCTGCTATCGTTAACTCATTTTAGTTGTCAGTTTTTATTTGGTATCGGGCAGCGCATACGCCACATAGCCCCTTGGTAAAGCGCCCGGTTTTTTGGAGTGGTTATAACTGTCTTTTGCAAAATTGTTCGATGCATTCACCACGATGTATTGCTTGCCGTTCATGGCAAACATGATGGGTTGCGCATTCGATTCGTAACTCAATGTTGTTTCCCACAGCAGCTTGCCGTTGTCGGCATCGTAAGCGTATAGTTTACCGCCTTTACCGGTGCAGATTAATAGGCCGGTGGAGGTAACGATCATGCCTTTCCGTTGCGAGCCGTTGATGGCACCAGCTGTTTTATCGCCTTTTTCCGCACTGATCGAATCTTCGCCCAGCGGCTGCTTCCATTTAATGGTGCCTTTGTTCAAATCATACGCAATAACCCAGGCCCAGGGCGGCCCCAGCAGGTTGGGCCATGCCGTGCCGTAATCGGTGGTGTACCGGTTCGCGGGGTGTGCCACACCCTGCGGGTAATCGGACATGGGCGGTTTGGGTGCAACATCGGGTTTTACCGGCGCACCACCCGATGCTACTACGGGGCCATCAGGCATTTTACCCGACGCATCGCGGCGCGGGCCAAAGCCCATACGTGCAGCGGTGTTGCCACCGAGGTAACGGAATACCGCAGCCGCACTTTGATCGTCCACGTGTGCAAAACCGGGCATCTGGCCGCGGCCTGCAGTGAGCAGGGTTTTAAATTCATCCAGCGTCATGCGCTGGCCCGATGTAACAATATTGGGTGCAATGCCGCGGCCGGCCAGGTTATCGCCATGGCAGGATACGCAGGAAGTGGTGATGAGGTTTTTTGCTTTCTCCACATCGTCTTTCGACATCAGCTCGGTGGGCTTTTTCACCCGCTCCAGTTTGTACACCGAAGGATACTCCTGGGTTAAAATATACATCATGCCTTTATTGGGCGCCGATGCTGTATTGCCAAAATTGACGCCTCCCAATGCACCGGGCAGCATGATGGTTTCGTATTTATCGGAAGGCGGCACAAATAGCCCCGAGCGGGCCGCATCAATGCGCTTGCTCCATTTTTCTTTTTCTGCTTCGGGCAGGTAAGGGTTCAGCATTTCCTTTGTCACCTTATGCCGTGTAAAACTGGGTAGGGAAGGAATGGGCTGCGTAGGCCAAGCTTTTTCGCCGGGCATGGCGCTGGCGGGGAAAGGTTTTTCTTCGATGGGGAAAACAGGTTTGCCTGTAACGCGATCAAACACAAACATAAAACCGTGTTTGGTGGCCACTGCCACGGCATCAATCTTTTTTTCGTTGCGCGTTACCGTTAGTAGCTGCGGTGCCGATGCAAGGTCGTAATCCCACAGGTCGTGGTGCACGGTTTGGTAATGCCAGATGCGCTTGCCGGTGCGGGCATTGAGTGCCACCAGGCTGTTTCCAAACAGGTTGGCGCCGAGGCGGTCGGCACCATAAAAATCAAAGGTGGGCGAACCAATGGGCAGGTACACGATACCGCGTTGTTCATCCACCGACATTTCGCTCCACACGTTGGCGCCGCCCACATATTTATAAGCGTCTTTGGGCCATGTTTCGTAACCGTACTCGCCGGGGTGCGGAATGGTATTGAATTTCCAAACCAGCTTGCCCGTGACTACATTATATGCCCGGATATGGCCGGGTGCAGAAAAATAACTTTCACCTGGTGCCGAGCCCATGATGATCAGGTCTTCGAACACCACGCCGGGCATCATGGCCTGCATGCGGCGGATGGAAGTATGTTCGCGGTCAAGGTTTTTGCGCATATCCACATAGCCGCTGTCGCCAAAGCTCATGATGGATTTGCCCGTAAGGGCATCAATAGCCTGTAAAGTGTTGTTGAGGGTAAACAGGAGGCGGCGGTCTTTGCGGTCTTTGCTTTCCCAGTAGTTGATGCCCCTGCGGGTAATGCCCTGCAGGTTGGCGTGGATCCAAAGCTCTTTGCCGGTAGCGGCATGTATGGCCACCAGCGACGAGTTTTTAGCCATTACATACATAATAGTATCCACCACGATGGGGCTGAAAAAATTAAACGCCGAATCCATGGTAGGATACACCCAGGCCACCTGGAGCTGGTTCACGTTTTCCTTGGTTAGTTGTGCACCTACAAAATATTTCGACTGGTCGGGTTCGCCGCCATAATGGTTCCAGGTAGCATGTGCCGTTTTGGTGCCATCGTTGTGCACCACTGCAAAAGCAAAAAAACACACCAGTGAGATCAGGACAAGGGGAATCTTGGCAGGCAATCTTTTAAAGATCATGTAGCAATCGTTTGAAGAAATCGGTTCTGGACGGTATAGGGATGGCCCGTTCGATCCGGCTTACATAGTGTTGTAAAACGGCGAACGTTTTTGTTTCATTGGAAGCAAGGCCCCCGGCATGGAGCACTGGTTTTGCCGGAGGCCAGAATAAAATAACTTGATGTTTGTAAACCGCCGGTTCACTATATAAAAAATACAACCGGAAGCTACAGAGTTGCCGAAGCAAAAAGGCTGCGCATTATGGCTTTACACGGGCCAATTTCATTTCGCCTCTTTCGCTTTTGATCAGCACTTCATTTTCATTGATCACTTCGCCGGTGTATTCCAGCTTCATGTCGTTGATGGAAACGGTGTACGAAAATTTCTTGCCATCAATCTTACCATTCTCCAGGTTGGCTTCGCCAAACTGCGTTTTCCAAACGCCTGTCAATGCGTTGCCTGTCGCTTTAAATGTGTAGTTGATTTCGAATGTACCGTTTGGTGTTTCGCGGCTTCCTTTCCAGTTACCGTCAATAGCGTTTTGTGCAAAGGTGGTGAGGCTTCCAACGATCATTAAGAACGTCAATAGCAGTTTCATGGCAAACAGAATTTTGATTGAAAAAATATTAGGACGGTTAAAAATAGTATTACCCATTACAAAAAACGTTCATTATAATCCGCCGATAAATACTAGACAATTCCCTGTGCCGGAATAACTATTTTCCCACTTTGTACCATAAAAAAAGATCACCATTATGTGGGCAACACGATTGCAGCAAACCGTTTGCTATGGCCTCATTGGCTTTTCCCTTATTGCCATTACCCAATGTACTTCATCGTCGGGCGCCGAAGCCGGCTGGGAACAAAAAAACGCGGACCTCATTGCGCAGTATAACTTAAAGAAACAGGAACTTCCATCGCTGCCTGCAGCCGCCGTGCAGTCGAACCTGGAAGCCGCTAAAGTAACCAGTATCGATGGGCTGGATAGTGCCGAACTATTCCCCGGTGTGGGCGCCAAAATGTTTTGGGGCAACGGCACCATGATATCGGTGCTGCAACTTGCACCGGGTGCTAAAATTCCCGAAGAAACCGTGGCCGCCGACCGCTTTGTATTTGTGCTGGAAGGCAGCATAGATCAAACAATCAACGGAACGGCAACGCCGATGATGGGGCAAAAAAGAGTAGCGCCGGATGGTGCCAACAGCGCCACGCCCCGCACCGATTTTGTGTACCTGCAAAAAGGAACCAAAGCGGGCATTACCGCTGGTGCAGCCGGCGCCAAATTGCTGGAAGCTTCTACCCCGTTGCGCCTCGATTACCTGCAAAAAGCAGGCGTGCAAAACATACCTGCAACCGCTGCCGATGTAACTACAACCATGCAGCCTAACGTAGCGCCCAACAAAGTAAATGACCTCTATAACATACAGCTCACCAAGCTGGCCGATGGCGCACATTCAAGGCTGGTTTCGGGCACCAACATGCAACTGAGTTTTATTTCGATGGACCCCAACTCGGTGTTTCCTCACCACATACATCCGCAGGAGCAAATGATGTTTGTGCTGCGTGGCGCATGTGATGAAATATTATTGGATGGCGAACAGGCTATGAAAACCGGCGACGTGGTGCGCATACCTGCCAACATGGTGCATGGCGCTAAAATTGGCGAACTTGGTTGCGATGCGCTGGATGTGTTTTGGCCCGCCCGTGCCGACTACCTGGAGAAAGAAAAAGCGCAGCAAGCCCAATTCCGCGCCATCATACCCGAGAATGCACAACTGGAACTGGTGGTGGATGGTAAAAAAACAAAGCCCGAACTGACTTTTACCGAAGGCCCCAAATGGATGAATGGGAAAGTGTATTTCTCCAACATGTATTTTGACAAAGACTTTGGCGCCAACCCTAAAAAAAGCTCGCTGGTGGAGCTTGATCCCAGCGGCAGCTACCGCAACATTTCGGCGGGTAAAATGCAAACCAATGGATTGTATCCATACAAAAACGGCAACCTGCTGGTGTGTGATATGATGGGCCACCGCGTGGTGGAAATGACAACCAACGGCGAAGTGGTGCGTGTGGTGGCCGATAAATACAATGGCAAGCCCATTGACGGCCCCAACGATGTGGTAACGGATGCAAAAGGCGGCTTTTATTTTACCGATCCGCAGTTTACGATGGAAGCCGAAAAGTTCCAACCAGGCCGCGCTGTTTATTATGTGTCGCCCGAAGGAGCCATTACCCGCGTAACGGAGCCCAACGAATTTGCCATGCCAAACGGTATTGTGCTGTCGCCTGATGGCAAAACGCTGTTCATCAACAACTGCTACGACGATGAAGATTGGTACCCCGTAAAAAGCGAAAAGGACAACTACATCTGGGCTTATGATGTACAGCCCGACGGCACCATCAAAAACGGCCGTAAGTTTGCGCAACTGTTCCTCATCGAAAATGTGCTGGACCGCAAAGGCAAATCGTCTAGCGCCGACGGCATGGCGATTGACAAAGCGGGCAACCTGTATGTAGCCACTTATTACGGCGTACAGATCTTCAACGCAAAAGGTGCCTTTGTAGGCATGATCAACCTGCCCTCCTTCCCTGTCAGCCTTTGTTTTGGCGACAACGACATGAAAACGCTGTACATTGTGAGCTACAGCAAAGTGTATAAGATCCGCACGAATATGGAGGGGTATGTGAATTACTTGTAAGGGGTTTTCGTGAAATGTGAAAAGTGAAACGTGAAAAATGAAAGAGTGGTAGTTGTCACGTGATAGCAGTTGTGTAAATACCGAAAGTATAATTGATTAAAATAAGAAAGCCTGCACAATTGGTGCAGGCTTTCTTATTTTGACAAAGACTGTTTCCTAATGGTCTCGTTGCAGTAGGTTCATCTTGGTTAGAATCCTTCCGTCAAGGAGATGCCGAAACAAGTTCGGCATGACAATTCCGCAAGTTCGATGATCATGCACTTCAAATAAGGAAACCGAAAACACATTTACCTACACACAAAAAAGCCCCGGCAACACCGGTGCTTTTGCATACATGGGAAGGTTTAAGTCGGACGGTATAGTGATTTATAAAAAACTGCGTCACCTGAAATTGTTGGTCAATAAAGTTTTAGTAGAACCCTATTTAAAAATTGAAGTGTTTTGGTTGGTGACCTTTCTATTTTTAAACGCTTTATATCGTTTAGCGCATTGCCGTTATTTGCGGTTGTCGCCGGCCACATCGTAGCCGCGCCATTTAAATGATTTTGCCAGCTTCTCTGCAGCGGGCCATGCAGCCTGGTGCTCTTTGCTCGCTACCCATTTGCGCCGTGCTTCTTCGGTGTCGAAAGAGATCTGCAACTGGTAATTGTAATCTGTTGCTTCACCCTGGATTTCCTTTTCAACAGCTTCCGGGAAAATGCGCAGCAGTTTCGACTCGAGGTAACCTTGCTGCACCAGCATGGCCGGCACATATACGCCGGTGTACATTTTTTCGAAAGCCTCCGCGTTTTCTTTGGTTACCACAAAATCCATTTGCAGTACTATCGCTTTGGGCTTGGCCTGTGCAGTGGCGCGGGCAGCTTCTTTCGGTGCTGTGGCCACACCAATCACCAGCAATTCCAGGTCTTCTTTGCCATCGTTGCTGATGGCCACCGTTTCGCCGTTGGCGCCATAAAATGCATGATCCAATCTGATGGGTGCCGTTTCGCCATTTACGCCAATGCTGCCCGAACCTTTCACCACGTAATACACTTCCTCCATGTTGGCGAGCTGCCTGCTGGCTTTGCTTCCGGCCGGGATGATCACATGATCCACATGGTTCCAGGTGGTGGCAAAAATATCCGGACCCAGGATGCGGCGGTACAGGACGCCGTTGCCCGCATAAGCAGCATTGCCGGTGCGCATCGTTTCCTTTTTCAACTGCCCCGATACAAACTGCGGAATGGCGTCCAACGAGGCGCCTACGCGGTCATCGCCCAGGTCGAAATTGTCGCCGCGGCCCTTGGTGGTACTAACCGCAAAATTGAGCCAGCGCAGCGCCTTGCCGCTGTTGTTGTAAATGCCGTGTGCATGCCCCAGTTTGCAGGGCACCACGGCAGGCCCTTTGATCTTGGAAGTGCGGCCGTTTACGGTAAACTCCGCTTCGCCATCAAAGATCACGTACATCTCTTCGATGGTGTGGTGAAAATGCTGCCCGATGCCTGCTTTGTCGGGAATTTCGCCGGCATGCAGGTACAGCAGGTTGGTGGCCAGGGTCTGGCTGCCAATAAGGCCGGTAAATTTCATTTGCCCGGCGCCAGCATGCACCGCCGACAGTTGACGGTATTTGGATGGATCGTTGAACACAACCCGCTTGCTCAGGTTTTGTGCAAAGGACTGCAGGGCAGCAAATGCCGCCAGCAATAATATGGCTCGCTTCATGTATCGTTAGTTTTTATCTGTTAATGGTTTACAAGCTTACAGCGGCAACCCGGCCCACGGCATTACGGGTAAATACACCATCCACCTTGCGCATCAGGTGCAGCGGGTTGCTGTCTTTCAGTGCATCGGGCAAAAATTCCTGCGGGCAATCCTGGTAACACACGGGGCGCAAAAAGCGGTTGATGGCCTCCGTTCCTACGGAGGTAAAATGCGCAAAGGTAGTGGCCGGGAAAGGTCCGCCGTGCATCATGGCATGCGACACTTCAACGCCGGTGGGCACGCCGTTGTAAATAAGGCGTCCAACTTTTTGCGTCATCACTTCCACGCTGTTGTGAAACTGCGCCAGGTCATCAGGGGTGCCCATTACCGTGCCGGTAAGTTGCCCGTGCAGATGCGCCAGGGTTGCTTTTAAATCAGCAGCATCGTTGCACAGCACCACCAATGATGTGGGTCCAAACACTTCGTTTTGCAGGGCGCTGTTTTGCCTGAAATTTTCGGCGGTTGTTTGGGCCAGCGAAGCAGTGGCTTTATAATCGGCACCGGCTTCTTCGCCGTGGAACAGGGCCTGCACGCCGGGCTGGCCCAGCAGTTGCTGCCGCTCCGACTGGTAGGCCGAGCAAATCGTTTTGTTTAGCATGGTGGCAGCAGGCACCTGCGCCAGTGCGCTGGAAAGCTTTTGCACAAAGGTTTCGGTATTGCTGTCGTTAATGATAAACAGGAGGCCAGGGTTGGTGCAAAACTGGCCCACGCCCAACGTGATGGAAGCACTCAATTGTGCCGCCACTGCATCGGCATCGGCTGCTATCTTTCCAGGTAGTACCAGCACGGGATTAATGGAACTCATTTCGGCATAAACCGGGATGGGTTCTTCCCTATCGTTTACCGCCGATTTCATCAGCGCCATGCCACCGCGGAACGAACCGGTAAATCCTACCGCTTTGATGGCGGGATGTTTTACCAACTGCTGTCCCAGCACAGAGCCCTCGCCAATGAGGGACGAGAACACACCATCGGGCATGCCTGTTTTTTGAGCTGCCTTGATGATGGCCGATGCTACCAGCTCGTTGGTGCCCAGGTGGGCGCTATGTGCTTTTACCACCACCGGGCAACCGGCTGCCAGCGCCGATGCAGTATCGCCTCCGGCTGTGGAAAATGCCAGCGGGAAATTTGACGCTGCAAACACCGCCACCGGCCCAATGGGCAACATCATGCGGCGCAGGTCGGCACGGGGCAGCGGCTTACGGTCGGGCATAGCCGTATCAATGATGGCATCCACAAAAGAGCCGTCCTGCAGGTGCGCTGCAAACAGGCGCAACTGCCCTACCGTGCGGCCACGTTCGCCGGTGATGCGGGCTTCGGGCAGGCCGGTTTCGAGGTGTGCCCGCTGAATGAGTGCATCGCCCAGCTCCATAATCTCGTCGGCAATGGCTTCGAGGAAGGCCGCTCTTTCCGCAAACGATGTCTGGCTGTAGGTTTCAAATGCCGCTTTTGCCTTTTGCACTGCGGCGCTTATTTCTTCGGCCGTTGCTATGGCAAAGTCGCCGGGCAGGTTTTCTTTTTGCACAGTGCTGAATGCCTTTAGTTTTTTATCGCCTGCCGATTTGGTTTCAAATCCAATGAAGTTATGTCCGAGGAGCATGGTATGAGGTTTCAGGTTTTTGAGCCCGCGGGTTGAGCCCGGGCATTGTTATGTACACAATCGTTCGCCAGACAAGGTATCTAAATAGGCGGGTACAATACTTCCAAATAAAGCCACCGAAGGATTATAAACATATTGGGGTGGTGCATATCATCGAAAGGCCTTGGTTTGGCAACAACAAATCAGATTTAGAATTTTGCACAACATCAATATTCCAACACCAATTACATCGAAAACATTTCACTGTTCGCAACAAATAAAACACCCACCGCATTCAGCAGTGGGTGCCCTGTTTTAAATCAAAAATCAAGATGCAAAAATCCTATTTCGCCGTGATGCTCCCCGTGCTGTGCAACAACTGCGGATGCAGTTTACCGTCGATGCCGGCATCCATTTGCAGCCCCAGCAGGTGGGCAATGAGCGGTGCAATATCGGTGAGATTCATTTCGGGTACCACGGCACCGTGCCTGATGCCTTTGCCAAAGGCAACAAAGCCGGTTTGGATCTCTTTAAAATCGGGGAAGTAGCCATGCGTGCCGCCTTTAGCGCTGCGGATAAACTCTCCTTTTGAATCGGAGCTAAACGTGTAGCCCTTTTCCGCAGCCAAGGCTAATACAGCATTTGGATCGGCACCAATCGCATCCAGTTGCTGGCGTGTTTTGATCTTAAAAAATTGTTGCTGCTCGGCCGGAAGCTGGGCCAGCAGGCTTTTTACTTTTTCCAGCGTAGCCTTGTCACTAGGATCTTTCAGGTGCAAAAAAGTGGCGCCACCCGATGCATGAAAGTAAGCCTTCCAATTATCGCCGCTGTTGGGTGCATACAGGCCCGCTTTGCGCAGCAGCACATTTGGCGCCAGCGCATTATGGATGTTTACAAACCCATGATCGCCGGTGATGATGAACGTGGTTTGCTCATAGATGCCCGCCTTTTTGGTGGCTTCTACAATCTTGCGCAGTGCACCATCCACCACGGTCAGCGAGGTGCGTACCTTGTCACCATCGCGGCCCTGCTCGTGTTCAAAATGATCCACCGTAACCAGGTGCAGCGACAACAGCGCCGGCTTGTGTTTGCGAATGAGGTAACAGGCCATTTGCGCATTGATGTCGTCGATGCCGTAGTAGTCGCCATTGAAATCAATGGGCTCCAGTTTACCCGTTGCTTGCTGCTGTATTTCGGCAAACAATCCTTTCGGTGTTGCGTTTTCTTCCAGCGCTTTCAGCATGTTCCGCTCCTCGCCCTTTTTCTTAGGCAGGTACCAGTATTCGGGCACCACATAATCGGCGGCGCTGTTCAGCGTAACGGGCCAGAACACCGATGCAGTAACGAGCCCTTTTTGTTTCGCGAGGTCAAATACAGTGGGCACTTTGATGCCCTTATAATCCCAGTACCATTTACCGGTAATGGAATCGGTTTCCACAGGTGTGTTGTAATAGATGCCATGCTTGAGCGGCTTTTGCCCGGTGATCATCGCGGTATGCGAAGGATAGGTAACCGACGGAAATACGCCGTTGACTCCATCCGAATGAGCGCCTTTTTGCAGGCCCTGCCGCAGGTTCACCATTTCCCAGCTGGGGTCTTTGTAAAACTCTGGCCGCAAGCCATCGACGCTGATCAGGATCACGTGGCTGTTTTGTGCACCTGCCGCAGCGGCCAGCATCATCAACACGAATATCATTGCATTTCTTGTCATCATGGTAACAGTTATTGCTGCTCTAAAAATTGATGCAACCGGTTAAAAACTATAGCGTACGCCCAGTTGTGCCTGGAACGGTGTACCGCCCAGTGGCGACACGCCGGAAGTGGTGTTTACGCGGTAGCCAAATGTTTCGGTTGCGGCATTGAACGAGGTGATGTTGTAGATGTTTTGCTTGCCCAGGTTTTGGTTTACACCACGTTTTTTATTGAAGGTGTTGGCCACGTTGAACAGGTCCATCGACAACTCCACGCCGTGCTTACGATTGATCATTACTTTTTTAGCAAGGCGCAGGTCAAACACGCCATTGAAGCCGTTTTCGCCACCATTGCGTTCTGCAATCTTGCCAAAGCTGCGCGTCAGGTATTCTTTGAAATTGCCCTGCACATCGGGATTGGCCAGTATGGCATTGATGCCATCTGCAATGTATTTGGGCGTAGCCGCATCATTGGGATCGTAGATATAAGCAAGGTCGTTCGAGTTAACAAAATCTCCGTTCATGTTGCCGGCCACCGCCAGCGAGTAGCGGGTGCCACCGATGCCCGAAAAGCGCAGGCCGATGGTGATGCCGCGGATGCTGGGAGCATTGGCATACACCACCACCTTGCTGCGAAACTGGTTGTCGGCATAGGTCATGCGGCTCAGGTCGCGGGGATCGTCTTTTACCATCAAACTCAGCGTGGCACTGTTAGCTACGTTGCCGTTGTATGATGTATTATCGCGGCTATCGTTCCAGGTGTACGATGCAGTGATCTGGCCATCTTTGTAATACCGGAATGTACCATCCAGCACCACGGCAAACTGGTTCTTTTTACCATCGCTGATCAGTTCCAGCACCCGGCCCAGTGTGTTTGTTTTGCGGCTGTCTACCCAGTTGGCCACACCGTTGCGGGCATTGATGGTATTTGCCGGCACATACACGCCGCGGTTGGCTTCCTGCTCAATCCGGAAATAAGGTTGGTCCACCATGTTGCGGTCAACATACATATAGTTGTTGCGGGCAAATGAAGCATAGCCGCTGATGCCAACACGCAGCCGTTCGCTGAACATATGGTTGTAGGTAAGGCTTGCTTTGTACACCGTAGGCACTTTAACGTCCTTCGCGTTGGTGTTGATGGTGATCAGTTTTTCCACGCCGGGAATGTTGAACAGGTCTTTACCCGGTGCAGTGGAAGGATCCTGGCGATAGCGTTCAAAATCAGGCGTGGGCACGTTGGTGGTCATATCCACAGCGGCCACTTTGGTACCATCAAACAGGATGTTGTTGATCATCGAATACGGGTTCAGGTTGGAACCAAAAATGCCGGCACCAAAGCGGATAAAATCACGCTTCTTTTCGTTTACATCCCACATCAATTCAAAACGTGGTTGCACCTGCAGCGTCTGGATTTTATTATTGGTAACAATGCCCAGTTCCTTTTCTGCAACGGCATTGTAGTTGGCGCCGTTCAGGTATTGGGTATTGTCTAAACGAACACCTGCCAACAGGTTGAAACCCCGGCCCAGCCGCGTTTCCATTTGGCCATATACACCCGAAGCCAGCTGGTGCAACACTGTTGAAGGATCATCCACAATGGCAATCTCACGGGCATAGCGGTAAGGAATGCCTTTTTCAAAATTATCCAGGCCGGTAAAGAAAAAGCGGCCGTTCATTTCGCTGCCGTACACGTTGTGCATCTTGGTGTACATCATGTCCACACCAAAAGTAAACTTGGCCCGCTCGGTATTGTAATACAGGTTGTTCACCACCTGGTACACGGTGCCTTTAAACCACTCCGGCGAAAAGCGCTGGCCGCCGATCTGGATGGAGTTGGTATAGTTGGTGCCTTTTTCACCAACCGAAGTCACGTTTTCAACGATGGCACGTGGAATACCTGCAGGCGGCAACTCGGGGCTTGGAATTACAAATTCGTGCTGCAAAAATTGCTGCGCCTTGAACTCGTTGGTAAGCTTGGAGTTGATGGCCGAACGCAGCGACACAATCAGGCTGTTGTTCATTTTCTTGCGGTCGATATATGACTCCCGTGCATTGATGCCCGAGTTGTCGCCTTCCGAAAGATTATCCAGTTCGTACACATAGTTGTTGCGGATGGTGAGCAGGTTTTTGCTGTTCAACTGCCAGTCCACCCGGCCAAAGATGGCATCGGTAGAACGGCCTTTATCGAAGGACCCAAACTGCGGGTTATCGGACACGCCATACTTTTCCCGTGCAATGGCAGTAAAGCGGTCCAGTGTGCTTTGCGTTACGCGGAACGCAGCTTCATCGGCAGCCGAACGCACATCGGCAATAATCAGCGGGCGGGAATCCTGCTGGTGGTCCCACACCAAAAAGAAATGCGCTTTGTCTTTTACAATCGGGCCTCCGATGGATGCTCCGTATTGAGCGGTAGAAAAAGGTTGGTTGCGGCGGTTTCCGCGAATATCATATCGACTCGAGAGTTTGTTGTGGCGCAAAAAGCCAAATGCGCTTCCGGTAAACGTGTTGGTCCCCGATTTGGTAACCGTGCTGATGGTGCCGCCACCTGCGCGGCCTTCGGTTACATCGTATTCGTTGTTCACCACTTTAAACTCGCGGATGGCTTCCATTGAAATGGAATAAGCACCCGAAGTGTTGCCGCCGGCAATGGTGCCCCTGGCCGACATACCATCGATGGTAAAGTTGGTGGACGATTGCAGTTGGCCGCCAATGCTGGTGCCGTTGGCCAGCGGCGAAAGGTCGATGAGTGTAGTAAAATTGCGGCCGTTTACGGGCAGCGTGTTCAGGTCTTTTGGCGAAATGGTGGTGGCCGCACCTACGTTGGCAATATTGCGGCGAATGGTGTTAGTGGTTACCACAACTTCGGTGAGGGCTCCTTCGTTTTTAATCAGGCTAAAACCAATTTCCAGCCGGTCGCCCTGGTTCAGTGCAATACCGGTTTTCTTTTCCGACTTATAACCAACATAGGAAACAGTGAGCGAATAAGGCGAACCCAGCGGCAACTGGTTGAAGATGTAACCGCCTTCTTTGTTGGTTACCGTGGAGGTGGTAAAACCTGTTGATTCGTTTTTTACATAAATGGTAGCCCCCTGTACTGGGCCATCGGCGCTGGATACAGCACCCAATACAACGGCCTGGGTGGCGTTTTGGCCCAAAACCATTAGGGTGTTACACAGCAATAGAAATAACAGTCCGACTGAAAGTCTTAGTTTCATTGTAATGATCGTTTATAATGTATAGCGGATGACGAGTGGTCGTGTATTTTTTACGTACACGGTTATGGCTAACCGTTAGCACCTGCACTTTTATGCACAGATTTTGGTTCAGCAAGGATGGATGCGGTTGTTGTGTTTCGCGGTGTAAAAAGAAGAAACGGATGTTATCTTAAAGTGAAGCCAAAATGACCGCTATATTAAGTTTAAGTGGGGAGCAATAAACGACTGCTGGGCAAATAAGAACCTTCAGAAGTATTCCGGATGATTTAGTCAATGCAATTTAATATCATATGGTTGCTGCAGCACCGGGTGGTTGTCACGATGAGCTTTAATTGATCAGGGTATTCAATAAAGCGGGAATTTTCTCCGCACTATTTGCGCTTTCTACCAATATTTTCGGTAATCTGCAGTAACATAAGGCAAAACGACACCGGGCAACGTTCTATTTTGCAACAACCCTCTTTGGCAGTTGCAAAAGCTGCCCGTGTTTTCCGCATCAAACGTGGATCGGTTTGCCCGGCGCAAAACAACATAAAGCTTGCATATGACCCAACCCAAACCATATCAGCCCACCGGGATGTTTCCGGCTGGGCGATGGCGCATCCGGCACACCACTCAACTACTCCTGTTGCTGGTCACCTTTTGTGCCAACAGCGGCTGCGGGGTTACGGCGCAGCACAACCCACCGCCACAAAGCACACACCAGCCCACATTTACCAAACAAATACTTAACAATGAATTTATTGCCGAAGGCGTTGCAGTGGGCGATGTAAATAAAGATGGACTGTTGGATGTGCTGGCCGGTGCATACTGGTTTGAAGCACCGCGTTGGACGCCACACGAAATCATGAAGCCAGAAAAGTTTGAGTACGACAAAGGCTACAGCGATGCATTCATCAGCCAAACGATGGATGTGAATTTTGATGGATGGATTGACTTTTTGCGCATTGGTTTTCCGGGTAAAGAAGCTTATTGGTTTGAAAACCCGAAAGGCCAGGGCGGGCACTGGAAAAAGCACCTCATTTATGATGCGGTGGGTAATGAGTCGGCGGGCTTTTTCGATATTGATGGCGATGGCAGGCTCGACTTGCTCGGTGGTGATGCCAATAAAAAAAAGATGACCTGGTTTAAAGCGCCTACAACGGCGGGCAACCTGCAATGGGAGCCCATTGTGATCAGCAACGAAGGCGTGCTGGGCGCCGAGCCATTTTCGCATGGCCTTGGCATGGGCGACATGAATGGCGATGGCCGCCCGGATGTGATCATTACAAAAGGCTGGTGGGAAGCACCGGCCAATGTGCACCAGCCGGGATGGGTTTTTCACGAAGCCAACTTAGGGCAGGCTGCAGCGCAAATGCATGTGTTCGATTTTGACCGAGATGGCGATGCCGACGTAGTGTCATCATCGGCACATGGGCTGGGCATCTGGTGGCACGAGCAGGTAAAAGAGTCGCAGGGCAAAAGCACTTGGGTAACGCATACTATATCAGAAGCATTTTCGCAAACACACGGACTGGCCCTTACCGACATGAACGGTGATGGTGCGCCGGACCTGGTAACCGGCATGCGCTATTTTGCACACATGGGCCGCGATCCCGGCGAACTGAATCCGCCAGTGCTGTATTGGTTTGAATTAAAAGCAGGACCTAGGCCGCAATGGATACCACACCAAATTGACGATGCATCCGGTGTTGGCGTGGAAGTGTTGGTAAAAGACATTACAGCAGATGGATTGAAAGACATCATCGTAGCCAATAAAAAAGGCGTTTTTGTTTTTAAACAAAATAGCCACGACAGTAATAAAGCGGCCCGATGACATTTGCCTGCACTACCAACAGACACTGATTCAACTGGCTAATTACCTTTGAACCCATTTCGATTTACGTTTGAAATACTGCGCCAAAATCTTTGTGTAACTTTCTGTCTTGGTGGTTTTTGGCGCAACAAAACCTGATCATCATGAAAGCGATTGCAGCCCTCCTTTTTGCCTTTATCCTGCAGGCGCCAGCGGCCAATGCACAGTCGCAAACGATTGCGCTCTTTGATGGCAAAACGTTTAACGGCTGGGAAGGCGACACCACAAATACATGGCGTATTGAAGGCGGCGCACTGGTGGGCGGTTCGCTTACAACAGAAGTGCCGCACAATGAATTTATTGCCACCACCAAAAGCTTTTCCAACTATGTGCTCCGGCTCAAATTCAAGCTCACCGGCCACGAAGGATTCATCAATGGCGGCGTGCAGTTTCACAGCCAGCGCATCAAAGATCCTGCCCATGAAATGACCGGTTACCAGGCCGATATTGGCGATGGCTATTGGGGCAGTTTGTACGACGAATCGAGGCGCAACAAGCTACTGGCGGTAGCTGATACGGCGCAGATCAAACGCCTGCTGCGCCGCAACGATTGGAATGATTACGAAATCCGCACCGAAGGAAAGAACATCCGCATTTTTTTAAACGGCGAACAAACCATCGCCTACACCGAAGGGGATGCCGCGATCCCGCAATCGGGGCTTATTGCATTTCAGGTGCATGGCGGCGGCAAAGTGCAGGTGCACTACAAGGACATTTTTTTACAGGAAATAAAAGGGCAGGTGCCTGCGCAGTGAGCCAAGTTTTTCGACGGATACAAACATGCGTTTGCATTTTTCAAAAACACTTTTGATCTCCTGTTAAATTACACCTGAAACCACACGTTCACTACACGAATAAACCACAAGATTGTATGCTCTCCAATAGTCTTTTAATCTGCCTGATTTTTGCCGTGGTGCTGCACCCTGCAGCATTTAGCCAACAAGCTAAAAATGCTGCCGCAAAAACTGCCAAAACAAAAGAATACGACCGCGACTATACGCTGCAAGCCACCATGCTGGGCTACTTTGGCACCGATGGCACCCGCAACCCCGTACTGAAAGCACAAAGCGGCGAATCGGTGCGCATCACCATTGTGAACGGCGAAACGATGACCCACGATATTGCCCTGGAAAAGATGGGCGTAAAAAGCAAGGTGCTGGTGGAAAAAGGCAGCACTACCAGCATTGTATTCCAGGCGCTGCAAAGCGATACTTATTTCTGCACCATTCCGGGGCACCGGCAGGCAGGTATGGTGGGCAAATTTGAAGTAGTGGAAGGCCCCATTACTGATGGCAACACGGTAAGCGGTATCAGGCCCAAAGCAGAGGGCAAAGACCTGAACCTGAATTTTGAATCGGGCAACCTGCAGGACTGGACCGCAACCGGCTCAGCATTCAACAATGCATTGATCAGCGCCGAGCCATCGCCGGTACACGAAAAAGACATGAAGATTGGTTTTTCGGGCAACTATTTTCTGACCAGCGGCGGCACCAAAAACTATAAGCAAACCGGCACACTTACATCGGCGCCCTTTACCGTCACGCATCCGTTTGCTGCATTTAAAGTATCGGGCGGCGCCTTGCAGGATACCCGCGTGGAACTGGTGCGTGCCGACAACAAGGAAGTGATTTTCCAGATCACGGGCACGGGTCGGGCTACGCTGCAACCCGTGGTGGTGGACCTTTCGGCGCACCTGAATAAGGAAATATTTATCCGCATTATTGACAACGAAACCGGCATTTCGCAGATCCCATACATCGGTGATGATACGTGGGCACATATTAATTTCGACGACTTTCTTTTTTACGCCGCCCGCCCCGATTTTCCGAATGAACTGAAAAAGGAAGACATCATTATTTTGCCGCCGCTCGATCCTATTGTACATGCCGGGTTATCGGCACAGCAGGCAGCCAAAAGCATGACGGCGAAGGCTGGATTTTCAGTGACACTGGCTGCCTCCGAACCCGAAATTGTAAGGCCCATTTCGTTTACCATTGATGCCAGAGGCCGGCTTTGGGTGGCCGAAGCCCACACCTACCCCGTGCGGGCCCCGGAAGGCGGGGGCAAGGACCGCATCCTGATTTTTGAAGACACCGATGGCAATGGCACCCTCGATAACAGGAAAGTGTTTATGGAAGGCCTCAACCTGGTCAGCGCCATCGAGGTAGGCATGGGTGGCGTGTGGCTGGGATCGGCGCCGCACCTGTTGTTTATCCCGGTTGATAAAAAAGGGGACAAACCTGCAGGGCCGCCGCAAGTAGTGCTCGATGGATTTGGGCTGGAAGACACCCACGAAATTCTGAACAACTTTCGCTGGGGACCAGATGGCTGGTTATACGGCACACATGGTGTGTTTACCCACTCCAACGTTGGCCGCCCCGGCGCACCGGATGGCGAGCGGGTAAAACTAAACGCAGGTATTTGGCGCTATCATCCCACGGCTAAAAAGTTCGAGTTGTTTTCGGAAGGAACCAGCAACCCCTGGGGTATTGATTTCAACGATTACGGCCATTCATTCATCACCGTTTGCGTGATCCCGCATATGTTTCAAACCATCCAGGGTGCCCGCTACCAACGCCAGGCAGGCGAACATTTTAACGCCTATACGTACGAAGACATCAAGCAGGTGGGCGACCATGTGCATTGGGTGGGCGACCGCGGGCCGCATGCCGGCAACTTCCGGTCTAATTCTGCAGGCGGCGGGCATGCCCATGCGGGTGCCATGATTTACCTGGGTAGCGAGCTTTGGCCCAAAGAATACCGCAACAATATTTTCATGAACAACATTCATGGCAGCCGGGTAAATATGGACCGGCCGGTCCGCAAGGGCTCGGGGTATGTGGCCCACCATGGCGAAGACTTTTTGTTGACGAATGATACCTGGTCGCAGTGGCTAAATTTCCGCTATGGTCCCAGTGGGTCGGTTTATGCCATTGACTGGTACGATAAGAACCAATGCCATAGCTCCAACCCCGATGTGCACCAGAAAACGATGGGTCGCATTTTCCGCATCAGCCACGAAACCGACAAATGGGTACAGGTTGATCTGACAAAAGCATCGGATAAAGAACTGGTGGCCTACCATCTGCATTCCAACGAATGGTATGTGCGCAATGCGCGGCTGGTATTGCAGGAACGCGGCGGCAATAAAAAAGTGCACAAGGCATTAAAAGATATTTTGCACAACAACCCTGACGTGACCCGTAAGCTGCGGGCCCTTTGGACGCTGCATGTAACCAATGGCCTGAAGGAAGCCGAACTCCTGAAGCTGCTGGATCACGAAAACGAATACATGCGGAGCTGGGCCATTCAACTGCTGGCAGAAAACAAAGCGTTGTCGGCGGCAGCGCTCCAACGTTTTGCAACAATGGCCCAAGAAGATACATCGGCACTGGTGCGCCTGTACCTGGCATCTGCCATGCAGCGCACCGCGTTGGAGCAACGATGGGAAGTTTTGGAAGCCTTGTTGCAAAAAGCAGAAGATAAAGCCGACCATAACCTGCCGCTGATGCTGTGGTACGCTTTTGAACCGGCTGTACCTACCAATGTAACCCGTGCTGCCGATGTTGCCGCAAAAGCCAAGGTGCCCCATATCTTACCGTTTACCATTAAGCGGCTAGGCGCCATCAAATCGGCTGAATCCATTAAGGCATTGCAGGAGTTGGAACACCGGGTAAAAAGCAATCCCGAAACGCATCATAACCACGAGATTGAGGCATTGCTTAAAAAGGCACTGGCTAGTAATTAAATGGTTGCACTTTTTCGGTTATGGGTTGGCGTTACACTTTGCTAACCACCAGTAAATGAAGGTCGCCTCATTCACTGTGTATTGTGTTTTACTGCTAAAATTATTGTGTTTGGGAAACCATCATCCCCCATTAGGGTTGTCATGCCGAACTTGTTTCGGCATCTCCTTGTGCTGTGATCAACTCCGCCAAGTGTAGGGGATGCCGAAACAAGTTCGGCATGACAGATGCTGATTGTAAAAAGTGTCCTACAACATCTTTGGAATTTTACTTTTTGCATATAATGTACTCAGTTCACAGAGCACGCTTTTGCCTCTGTCATCCTGAGCGCAGCGAAGGATCTGAGCCTATACCAACACAAATTCCAAAGTATTAAAGAGTCTACGTTTCATTCAACAGTTCGTCATGCTACAACACTCAGATGCTTCGCTGCGCTCAGCATGACAAACAAATGGTTTACCGCAAAAAGTGAATTGGTTTCAATTTCTTGCACATAAAAAAATCCCGCATTGGACATGCGGGATTTTTTATTAAGGTTTATAAATCGTTGCTTTCTAAAAACAATACTATTATGCCGGCCGTGCAGTCTTATTCACACCTGCAGGTTTGCCATTAAAAATGGCATCATCCACAAATGGTTGGCTGCGCAGGCGCTGCCCCGAGGCTTTGAAGATAGCGTTGCCCACGGCGCCACCGGTTGGTGGCAATGCCGGTTCGCCCAAGCCGGTTGGATCAATACCGTTGTCTACAAAATAGGTTTCGATTTCGGGTATTTCCGTCATGCGGATGAGGCGGTAGCTGCCAAAATTATTTTCCTGGGGCGCGCCGTCTTTAAACGTAAGCTTGCTGTACATGGCATGGCCCAGGCCATCCACAATGCCACCCATCACCTGCTGGCGGGCACCACTTAAGTTGACCACTTGTCCGCAGTCGGATGCAGCATAGATTTTTTTGACAACCGGCTTGCCGTTTTGCATGACAACATCAGCTACCTGCGCCACATAGGACCGGTGCGAGAAGTACACACTGAAGCCCTGTCCTACTCCTTTTTTGGTACCCCAAGCCGATTTTTCGGCAACCAGTTTGGTAACGCCAATCATGCGGTCAATGTCGTATTTGATGGCACCAACCGGGGCGGTCTTTGCTTTTCCCAACAACTCCAACCTGAATACGATCGGGTCTTTTTTTGCTGCCTGCGCCACTTCATCAAGGAAGGATTGCTCGGCAAAAGCCAGGAAATTGGTGATGGGTGCACGCCACGCACCGGTAGTGATGGGCGATGCATGTTCCACCGAATCGATCAACAGGTGCGGCACGGCACCCGAAGGAAAATTATCTTCCCTTGTTGGGTTGCCCGAGTTGATGCCCACGCCCCTGAGTTTATAGCCAATCATGTTGCCGCTGGCGTCCAGCGCCGCTTCAAAGCGGTAGCGTACTGCAGGCCGGTAGCTGCCGCCGGTCATATCATCTTCCCTTGACCAGATCAATTTTACCGGCGCTTTAATAATGCTCGATAGTTCGGCGGCTTCGGTTACATAATCGGTCTTCAAGCGGCGGCCAAAGCCACCACCCAGGCGGGTCATTTCTACGGTAATTTTTTCTTCGGAGATGTTCAGCAATTTTGAAACGGCCGTACGGGCCGCAGCGGGAGTTTGCGTGGGGCCAACTAGCTCAACGCCGTCTTCCCGCACATGCGCAAAAAAGTTCATCGGTTCCATGGGGCTGTGCGCAATGAACGGGCATTGGTATTCGGCGCGAACAACTTTTGCAGCCGTGCTGAAAGCTGTTGCTACATCGCCATCTTTTCGGCGCACCGTTGCCTTATCCGAATCCAACAAGGTTTTGAACAGTCGGTCGTGGTCTTCGCTGCTTTCCAGTGCGCCATCTTTTTCATATTCCACGTTCAGCAGCCTGCGGGCTTTAATGATGGCCCAGGTAGATTTACCTACAACGGCCACATTATTGCCAAACCTTACCACATGCGTGATGCCGGGCACTGCTTTGGCTGCGGCATCATCTACGGATTTGATTTTGGTGCCAAATGCAGGCGGACGCTGCAGCATGGCCAGTACCATTCCATCGCGGCGAAAATCGAGGCCAAACAAGGGCTTGCCGGTGGTAATATCTTTGTTAGCAACGTTCTTAACAGCCTTGCCAATGAGTTTAAAATCTTTGCGGTCTTTCAGCGGCACATCCTTAGGCACGGGTAGCTTGGCCGCATCTTCGGCCAGCTCGCCATAACCCAGTTTGCGGCCTGTTTTGGTGTGCACTACAAACCCTTCGCCAGTGGTGCATTCATCAACCGCCACGCCCCATTTTTGCGCAGCAGCCTGCACCAGCATGTGGCGTGCAGTGGCGCCTGCATTGCGCAGCAACTTCCATGAATGCGGCACGGCACCGCTGCCGCCGGTTACCTGCCGGTCGAAGGCTTTGGTGTCGAGTGCAGCCTGCACCACTTTTACATTTTTCCAGTCAGCATCCAGCTCTTCCGCCACGATCATGGGAAACGAGGTCAGGATGTTTTGGCCCAGCTCGGGGTTGGGCGAAAAGATGGTGATGGTGCCATCGGTGGCGATGGACAAAAAGCTATTAAAACCTAGCCCCGATGCAGCGCCGGATGCATTGCCAATAATGGCCGGGGCCGCTTCGGCGCTGAGCCAGTTGAAGCCCAGCATCAGTCCGCCGGTGGTCAATAGGGAGTTTCTTAAAAAGGCTCTCCTGCTTTTATTTACAGTTGACATATTTATGCTTTTGTGCTGGCTAATTTGATGGCTTCACGAATGCGGTGGTAAGCGCCGCAGCGGCAAATATTGCCTTGCATGGTGCGGTCAATTTCCTCCATGGTGGGCTTTGGCTTTTGCTGCAGCAGGGCTGCCGCCGACATGATCTGCCCGGCCTGGCAATAGCCGCATTGGGCCACGTCCACTTCATCCCACGCCTGTTGCAGCGGGTGGTCGCCATTGACCGACAAGCCTTCGATGGTAGTGATTTTGGAGTTGCCAATAGCGCTTACCGGCAACACGCAAGAGCGGGTGGCCGAGCCATTGAAATGAACCGTGCAGGCGCCGCATTGTGCTACGCCGCATCCGTACTTGGTACCTACCAGGTTCAGGTTGTCGCGCAGCACCCACAGCAGGGGCGTATCGGCATCTACGTCCACCTCGTGTGTTTGTCCATTAATTTGAAGTTTGTATAAGGGCATATAGCTAATATTAAATCAAAGATGATTTGGCAATCGGGGCCGCTTTTGGCGTGAGAAAATACAAATTTTCCAGTGAATGGGCCCAACGTGCAATAAAAGCAGGGCTGCATTAAAGGCAATGAAAATATTTAACGAGCAATTGGTTGAAAATGCCTCGTTCGTTTTGCCACCTGCAAGATTAGCATGAATTGAAATTAAGCGTTCTGAAATGGGGTTAAATAACCTATATAAAACTTTACGGCCATTTCATTTACCCGGCAAAAGCAAGATTAATTTACAATGGCACATTCACTAAATTTTTCCCACCTTTTAAAGGATAGTTTTTTCCTTTCCATAAAAACCTACCTCCCACCTGCGCTGGTAACGTGATGGTTGCCTGCACCGTTTTACCTGTGGTTTGATATTGCACCGCAATGCTACCAATAGGGTGTGGCATCTCGCCGCTGATGTTCTGAATGGCACCTAAATGCGGCTCTATTTTTACCCGGGCAAAACCCGGCGCATCGCTGTCGATGCCCAGTACGGTGCGGAACAACTCGATGTTCGGACTGGAGCCCCACGCATGACAATCGGAGCGGGTGGTGCTTACATCCGATGTTTCGGCCCAGGTGGTGAGGCCCTGCGCCATGTTTTCGCGCCAAATATCCAACCACGAAAGATACTCGGCACCGAGGCCCGCTTTTACCGACGCCTGGTGCACATAATATTTGAAATAAATCGAGGCTTGTGCCAGCGATGAATCAGTCAACATTTTGCGGGCCAATGCTGTGGCTTCGGGCCCGGCAACCATACCCGAAAGAATGGCCAGTGCATTGGCATGTTGCGAAAAAAGTTCTTTACTTTCCGCATCGGCAAAAAGCCTGCGGCCGCTGTGCCAATATTTTTGCTGAATGGTCTTTTTCAACTGAGCTGCTTTTTTTGCATACAACCGAGAAAGGTCCGCCAGGCCCAATTTTGCTTCCATGGCTGCGGCCAGTTGATAGGTCCACAACAGGTGCAGGTCCAGCACCGCCGATTCGCCCCTTTTACCTACCGGCGCCATCCCGTAGTTCCATTCTTTTTCTCCCCGCACCCAATCGGTAAAATTCCAATACGGTACATTTTTCAACGAGCCTTCGACTCCCTGGTAGCGTTCAAAAAAATGAATTACCTGCCGGGCACCGGGCAGCTTTTCACGGATAAAATTAGCGTCGGGCCGGTACATCCAATAGTCGTGCAACATGCCGATCCACCACAGCGAAAAAGTAGGAATCTGTTGGTGCAGGTCGGTTGGATACCGGCTTAATGTAATGCCCTCCGCCAGCCGCGAACGGTCCATGAGGTTGATGGCATAGCGGCCGAGGCGATCATCGCCGCTGTTGTAAAGTGAAACCAGCGCCTGGATGCGGGCATCGCCAATGTATTGCAACTGCTCGTAATAAGGGCAGTCCATGTAGGTTTCAAACGCACAAAGCCTTGCGGTGCGCCAGCCAATGTCCATCATTTGTTGCAGCTCTGCTCCTACCCCTTGCAGCTTTGCATTGTATTGAAATGGATAACCGGTGAACGTGCCCCAAATATCCTCCAGTAACAGGGGCTCGGCAAGGGTCGTGATTTTAATTTGCAGGTAGCGGTAAGTACGCCACCACAAAGGCGTGTACTCCTGCCCGTTAGTACCGTCCGAAATGACGCTGTCCTTTTTACCAATGAAAATTTTGCCGTCCACTTCATTTCGGTTTTCCTTCGGCAGCATCGGTAATGAAGGCCCATCAATCTTCTCGTTTTTGTGTACATAAAGCCCTTCGGCATAAGCCATCGAAATGCCGGTACCCCGCCCGCCACTGAACTGCAGTGTAGGGTAAGCATTGGTCAAAAAACCCTGGTCAAGTAACAGCGTAGCGCTGGTGTTGGGCGGGATAGTTACAGCCGTTTTTGTAGCTGGAAAACCGTTAGGCACCTGCACGCCTTCAGCCCGACGCAATGTGGCCAGTCGCTGCACTTTCATTTCCATTTGCGGCAGCGGTGAGGGCACCAGCATCCATCCCCTTGCATCTACCGATGCATCTTTGGTAAGGCCCGGGCCAATTTCACGGGCAGCTGCCCACGCCGCATCATTGTAAGCTTCATTCATCCAGCCTTTTACATGCTGCGCCATGTGTACCAATTCTGCAGGGCCGGCCACGTAATAGCCCATTACTTTTACGCTAAGCGGCTGGTAGCTGCTGTCTTTTACTGCTTTCCAGGTTTTGTTTGTGTTGAGTATTTCTGCATCCGGTGTAGCGCCCTGCATGATGAAACCCGTGAGGTAAGCGATTTGCGCTTCGGGTTTTAGCTTGCCTTCGTTCCAAACCAGAGCCGACACTAAATTTTTTCCCCTTTGCAGGTAGGGCGCCAGGTCGATGGTTTCAAAGTTCCAGTAATACAAATCACCACGTGCCGGGCCCTGGCTTACCTGCGTCCCGTTTACAAAAAGTTTATACCGGTTGTCGGCCGAAACATGCACTACAAAAGAAGCAGGCCGTTCGGCCAAATCAATAGTCTTTCGAAACTTATAAACACCATAATCCTTCAGACTTACATCCATGTGTGCATTCCAGCGGTTGATGGGTGCACCGGGGCCGGTGATCCACTGGGCCGGCCACGGCTGCTGCATGATATCCGAAGCGGCATCCTGGGCATGTAATGAAAGATGGGAAAACAGGCAAACGAAAAGCACCTGCAGCAAACGCAAGACCATATGGCAGCAATTTAGATGACTGCATTAAGGTAAGAAAGCATTCGCAGGAAAATGAAGGCAGTGGAGATTTTGTGGTATGCAGGAAGACTGCGTCGTAGACGCTTGAATGGTGCGTATGTGTCGAGACGGTTGCTTTGCTTACATAGTGCTAGATGTTGCTTTTAATTTTTTGCTACTGCAAAAAAGGGCCAAAAAAGCAGGCCCGAAATCAAATCACAGCCGGATTTCGGGATGACGCATTGATGTGGCTTTAGTGCTACTGTGATGAAGGACAGCAGAACATTGTTCAACAATTCCGGGGACAAACTTTTGCTCCAATCTGTATGTAAGTAGAATGCATCCAGATACCTTGAAACAATTTAGATTCTTCAATCCAAGACTTTAAAGCTGCCGATTCAAATAAGCTAGTCTTGTATGATCTGCGCATCTTTTTCATCCGACGTTTCAATGCCATGCAGTGAGCCGTTTGAGCTGTCATACATGCCTTCCAGTTCGTCGGTGACGGTATGCTCCCACATTTTTGTTTTGATCAAATACGCAGCACGGCCAATGAGTTGGGCACTTACCGGTGCCGTAACTGTAATGAAAAATATAATGGCCAATACCCGTGAGGTAACACCCACGTTTTGAAAATAAAATGCCGCACCAATCAGGATCAAACCCACACCCAAAGTAGCTGCTTTAGTAGTTACTGAAAGGCGCAAATACAGGTCCGGCATGCGCAGCATCCCGATCGATGCGAGCAAAATGGCAATGGCGCCAATACCGGAAAATATCATGATGAGGATATCAATCATTGTTTCTTCTTTTTTCCAGGTAATAAGAAAAAGCCACCGTAGACAAAAACCCGATGAGTGCCACAACCATGGCAATGTCGAGGAAAGTGCCTTGCTGCGTAAGCACACTGTACACGGCAATAGAACCCAGGCCAATGTTTACGAGTAAATCAAGCGACACCACGCGATCCACTATGCTGGGGCCTTTCAAAAACCGGATGAACACAAACACAGTGGAGAGCGACAGCACCGGCAAAATAAAATAAAGCAGATAATTGTATAAACTCATGATCACCGCATTATGTTGAGCAACGGCCTTTCGAGCCGCAGCTTGATTGATTCAATAAACTTCTCCCGGTCTTCGAGGTACATCCCGTGAACATACATTACCCGCCTGTCGTCGGAAACATCCACCACCAGCGTGCCCGGCGTTAGCGAGATAAGGTTGGACAGCATCGTTATTTCCAGGTCGGTTTTTGCATCCAGTTCTATTTTTACAATACCCGGCTTCATGTGCAGGTTGGAGGTCATTACTTCGTAAGCCACCTGCCAGTTGGCCTTCAGCATTTCGTACAAAAAGAAAAAGAAAAAACCCAGCACCTTAAATGCAATGGTGAAATAGCGTTTGTCGTCGCTGTTGCGGCTGATGATCCAAAGAATAAAATAACTGATGGCAAAACCCAGGAGGAAATTGAGGTACGTAAACGTGCCCGTGATGGCAATCCAAACCAGGGTAAGCATTACGTTGAGTAAAAATCTTTTCTGCATCATGGCGTTACGTTTGTAGTTACACTGCCCAATACAGCATTGATATATGCCGATGTGTCGATCAGTTCCGATGCGATCTGGTTCGACAAGCGAAAAATATTTTCGGCGCCCAGCCCCATGTACAGCGAAATAAAACTGAGAAACAGGATCGGGATGATCAGCATGGCCCGTTCACTCTGCGGCATCTGATCGTAATACCGAATGTGGGGCTTGCGCACCGGGTGCTCCCATTTTTTCCAAAACGCTTCGGACCAAAAACGGGCCAGTACAAACAAGGTAATGATGCTGCCAAATATGAGGCTGCCCAGGAGGAAATAGTTGGCGGTAGTGAAGCTTTCGCTAAACAGGTTGATTTTGGGCCAAAAACCGGATAGCGGCGGCACACCAATCAGCGAAAACAGCGGCACTGCAATCAGCAGCGACAATAGTGGGTAGTTAGCATAAATGCCGCCCATTCGTTTCATGTTCAGTTCGCCACTTATTTTATACACCAACCCGCCAACCAGGAACAAATTAGTTTTGATGATGATGTCGTGAATGAGGTAAAAAACAGCACCCGATAACGCGGCAACAGTAAACATTCCCAGGCCGCCAATCATATAACCGATATGACACACGATGAGGTAAGAAAACATCTTGCGCATATTGGTTTGCACCACTGCACCCAGCCCGCCGCTGATCAATGTCATTGCTGCCAGTATCACGATCAGCGATTTCATAAATGCATCGGGAATAAAGATCAAACTGAATACCCGCAGCAATGCATAGATGCCGACCTTTGTAAGCAATCCAGCAAAGATGGACGAGATAGCAGCCTGTGGTGTGTGGTACGAATCAGGCAGCCAGAAATAGAGCGGAAACATGGCCGATTTAATTCCAAAACCCACCAGGAACAAAATGGCTGTAACCTGCACCAGGCCCTGGTTTTGGATGGTTTTAATTTTACCCGCCAAATCGGCCATATTGAGGCTTCCGGCTAATCCATACAACACGGCAATGGCCGTTAAAAAAATCATTGAGGCCAGGAAGTTGAGCGTAAAATATTTTACTGCGCCTTCGATCTGAACCTTTTTACCACCCAGCGTAATGAACACAAACGAGGAAATGATAATAACCTCGAACCACACGTATAAATTAAAAATATCGCCGGTTAAAAAAGCGCCGTTGAGACCCATCACCAAAAAATGAAAACTGGGAAAATAACCAAATTTCATCCGGGCCCGCTTGATGGTAACCGATGAAAAAACCGTTACCGCGGCAGCAGAAATAGACGCAAGCAATACCATGGTGGCGCTGAATGTATCGGCCACGAACGTGATGCCGAAAGGCGGCCCCCAATTACCGGCCTGCATGGTTAATATTTCACCATCATATACCGCACTGAACAGGGATGCCGACACGACAATGGAAAGAATGCTGCCGGCAATGCTGATGATTTTTTGCGTGAAAATTCTCCTCCAGAAAAACAACAGAAGAATGGCCAGCGAAAACTGCAGCATTACCGGTAAAATAATCAGGTTAATAGTCATCATCTTCTTCTGTTGAATGTATTTGGTCCATATCGTCGGTGTTCACCACCACATACGTTCGCTTGATCAGCACGATGGCAAAAGATTGCAGGCCGAAAGAGATCACAATGGCGGTAAGAATGAGCGCCTGCGGCACCGGGTCGGCGTATACCTGCCCCAGGTAGGTTTCGGTATCCGGGATGAGCGGCGGCTTACCCCGCACCAATCCACCCAGCAAAAAAATCAGCAGGTTCACGCCGTTGCCCAGCAGCACCAGCCCCACCACCAGTTTTACCAGGCTGCGCCGTAGCATCAGGTAAATGCCCGATGCATACAAAAGCCCCACAATCACGGCCAGAATAATCTCCATATTAAACTGCTTCTGATATCGAAAAAATAATGGTTAACGCCACGCCCAGCACTACGATGTACACGCCGAGGTCGAATAGCAATGCATTGCCCACAAGCCCAATTACGGGAATAGGTTTGCTGAGCCAAAGCCCGGTCAACAGGGGCAATCCTTGAAACAACGGCAACACTGCTGCAAACACGGCCAGGGCCAGCCCTACCGGCATCAACCCCATGGGCCGGATGCGGAGCAGCTTGCGTGTTTGGCCAAGGCCAAACGCAAACGCATGCAGCACAAATGCAATGGATGCAATGATGCCGCCCACAAAACCGCCGCCCGGTAGGTAGTGGCCGCGCAGCAGGATGAACACGGAAAACAGCAACAGCAAGGGCAGCAAAAAACTGGCTGCCGTCCTAAATGTCAGGTGTTTCATAATTCCTGGTCGTATTTGTTTAATTGCAGTTTCAGCAGGGCAAACACGCCCATCGCTGCAATGGTCAGTACTGTTATTTCAATCATGGTATCCACGCCTCGGAAATCCACAAGGATCACGTTTACCACGTTTTTTCCTTTGGCAAGTGCGTAAGAGTTTTCTGCAAAAAAATGTGTTGTTTCCTTGCTGGTGGGCTCGTTCAAAACCTCGAGGCCCAGTATGGTGATGAGTGTGCCAAAAAACAGGGAAATCACCCCGTCGCGAATCCGGATGAGCCAATTGGAATAATGGATGTATTTGGGTAACCGGTACAGCACCAGCACAAAAAGGATCACTGTTAAAGTGTCGATGGCAAACTGCGTCATGGCCAGGTCCGGTGCGCTGTAAAACACGAAAATGAGGCAGATGCAATAGCCGATCACACCCATGGCCGCAACCGCCGCTAGCCGCGATGGCGTGTACACCACATAAATTACGGCCGCAGCCAGTATGAACATCACTACCATTTCGGCCGATGTCAGCGGTGACACTTTGGAAAGCTCCACGTAAAATTTAACCTCGGTAAAAGATTTATAGGCCAGCAAAACAGTAAGAAAAGAAATAATAACAAGCACGTATATGCGCAAATAGCCGTTTTGAGACAGCGATGTCCACAGATGTGCCAACTCCCGGAACTTCCGGCTTAGGTAACCCGCAATGTTTTTAGGGGATGATGTGGACAAACCTGCCACCCATGCCGGCTGCCCCACCGATGGCTTAAACAACAAATACAGCAGTAAACCACCGCCAATAGTAGCGGCGCTTAAAGCCAACACCACGTTGAACCCATGCCACAACTGCAGGTGAAATACCGGTGCCGCAGGATCGATAGAAAGCAGCGCCGGCCCAACAATGCCGCCTTCAATAAGACCGGGAAACACACCGAGCAACAAGCTGCCAACGCCCAAAAGAAGGGGCGGCACCCACATGCGCCAATCGGGCAGGTGCACGTTTTTATATGCATCGGGCAGTGGGCCTGCAAAAGGCTTGATACCCGCAAGGATGCTGGCGTACAGGAGCAAAATATTGGTAACAACCGCCACGCCGGTTACCAGTGCAGCGCCCAATTCCGAGCCAAGCGTTGAGGCATAGATCAGGTCTTTACCCACAAAACCAAAACTGGGCGGAATGCCCGAATTAGACAACATGGCCAGCACCCCGGCAACGGCCACCGGCATCATCACTTTGCGCAGGCCCGAAAGTTTGGCCAGGTCGCGGGTGCCGGTCTCGTGGTCAATGATGCCGGTGATCAAAAACAGGCTGGCTTTATACAAGGCATGCACAATGATAAAAACCGTAGCAGCAAGCAAGGCATCCGGTGTGCCCAGGCCAATTAAAAACACCAGCATGCCCAGCGCCGATATAGTAGAATAAGCCAGTACCTCCTTCAGGTCTCTTTTAAAAATAGAATGAAACGCCGCATAAAACATGGTAAAACCGCCGAAGATCATCAGCGTATTGTTCCATGCAGGCACGTCGCCCAGCACTGGCGTAAACCGGGCCAGCAGGTAAATACCTGCTTTCACCATCGTGGCCGAATGCAGGTAGGTGGACACTGGTGTGGGCGCCTTCATCGCGCCGGGCAACCAAAAATGCAGCGGGTATTGTGCCGACTTTGAAAACGCGCCAATGAACAGGAATGCAATGATGAGCGGATACAGCCCGTTGCCTTTCAATGCATCGGCGGAACCAATCATTTCGTTAATAGAATAAGTGCCGCTGATGTTACCGATGAGGGCAAAGGCGCCGAGCAAAAAGAAACCGCCTAAGCCAGTGATGGCTAGCGATACCAACGCCGACTTCCGCGAGTCGCTGTTTTCATTATTGTAACCAATGAGGAAAAATGAACTGATACTGGTAAGCTCCCAAAAAATAAACAGCGTGAAAATATTATCGGACAGCACCATACCCAGCATGGCGCCCATAAAGATGCATAGGTAGCCGTAAAACCGGTCGAGGTAGCGGTCGCCCTTCATGTATGCCGATGTGTATAAAAACACCAGCGTACCGATGCCCGTGATCATCAAGGCAAAGAGCAGCGACAAACCATCTACCAGGAAATTGAAATTGATGCCCATGGAAGGCACCCACTCGTATGAAATAAGTGCGGCTTTATTTGCCGATACCTGCGGAATAAAATTGAGAAAATACAGGAACAAACAAAGGGGCAGCGCCGTGAGCAGAAAAGACCATTTACCACGCAACAGCTTGCCCAGGAATGGAACAAATGAGGCAACTATAAATCCGGAAAGTACAGCTAATAGCATGCATGATAATTTAAATCCGGCGGGCAACATCCGTCTGCCTGCCGGGTTGTGTTGGTTACAACAAATAGAAATTAGCACTACTCCCTACCCCGCTATGTGGCTACACAATTTAGTTTTATCCGTTTAGGTAAACAATTATAAATGCACTGGTTACACGCCTTATATAGACAGCCAAATGCATGTGTTGCGGCCACAACTACCCAATTGTTGCATGATAAATGTTATACCGGGCACAAAAAAATGCAAAAGGCACTTTAACAAAAATGTACCACGCATCCATTGCATCATGCACAAAAATCAGCCCAACGGTTGGCGCATTGCATTCATGTAAAAAGATTGGTGTCATGCCCATTCGTACAAGTGTGCGAATCTTATCGTCGATTTGCACAGACAAAATCCGAAGCCCTTCCACAAAACATTGCTGCTGCAACAAATATGTTTTGCAGAGAATGCCTTAAGAAAACAGTTGCTTCGCAAAGGGCCGCCGCTATCTGTTTCAAATGCGTCACATCTTCCAGCCCATCGCTACCATTTGAAAAATAGTTTTGGCAAAACAAAAAATTAGCCATTAACTTTGAAGCACAAAGTACTTTTAAATGAAAGAGCAGCAGGAGTATATTCGGGACATAGCGGAAATGCGCTCCCTGATGGAGCGTTCTTCCAAGTATATGTCGCTGTCCGGTTTGTCGTTCATCATGGCCGGCATCTATGCTTTGATCGGGGCTTATATTGCCCACAAGGCATTCCGCTTCAACCCCGGTGCGCTTACCGATGGTGCTACCTACGGCTCGTTTGCCAACCTGTCCAAAATTGTTTTCCTCGCCGTTGCCATCCTCATCCTGGCTGTGGGCACCGCCATTTTTTTGTCGGTAAAAAAAGCGGGCAAACGTGGCGAACGTTTTTGGAATGCATCTGCGCGGAGGTTGCTGGTAAACATGGCCGTTCCGCTGGGTGCCGGCGGCATCCTCATTTTTATTTTAATGGATAAAGGGCTGGTGGCGCTGGTGGCACCGCTTACGCTGGTGTTCTACGGACTATCGCTGTACAACGCCAGCAAGTTTACTTACGGCGAAATAAGGAGTTTGGGTATTATTCAAATAGTTTTGGGCCTGGTGAGTTCCTACTTTACCGGGTACGGGCTCTTGTTTTGGGCGCTGGGTTTTGGCTTGGTCCATTTGGTTTACGGGGTTTATATGCACTACAGGTACGAAAGATGAACAATACAATCAACCGGTTACATAAGGCGTTCGAAAGCAGGATCAGGCTGGGCATCATGTCGGTGCTGGCTGTTAATGATATGCTTGATTTTAATGCACTCAAGGAATATCTTGATGTAACGGATGGTAACCTGGCCAGTCACCTGAAAGGCCTGGAAAAAGAAGAATTCATCGGCGTAGAAAAAACATTTGTGGGCAAAAAACCGAACACCAAATATTTCATGACCAAGGCTGGTAAAAAAGCATTTGCCGATCATTTAACTGCGTTGGAGAAATTGATCAAAGGCGTGAATGAATAAGTAACAAACAACGTTTTTAAAACGCATGACAAGAACAACAAACCATATAAATGCAATGAACAAAAAGTGTGTAAATGCTAACGTAGTTGCGATTAAACAATGCATTCCAACCAGCACCACCGCTATTTTTTTGCACCAATACTTTGCATTTCAAAGAACTTTTTAAACATAAAATATTACATACCATGACACAGCAAAACATCGGCACGCCACGCCCCATCAACACAAAAGCCGCAGCAAGCAGCGCCATGCTGGGCGCAGGTTTCGGGCTTTTACTCATTGCATTATTTCTATCCGGCGTAGACCAGCAAAACCCCGCCTGGCCAAGGTTCTGGATGCTGCGGCCACTGATCATCGTTCCATTGGCAGGCGGCATGGGCGGCTTATTTGCGCACCTGGTGCTGCACCTGCGTCACCGCAGTGGCCCGTTTACAATATTGGCCTGGCCTGTTGCCATCATCGGGTTCATCGTTGCCTTGTTTTTGGGCACGGTGCTGGGCCTCGACAGAACGCTTTGGAACTAACAAAAACGCATCAACCAACACACCAAAACAATTCATCCAACTTATTAAATCGTCAACAAATGAAAGAGGAAATTCAGGCACACCTTACCGATGCCCACCAGCTCGAAAAGTTGTACCGCACCAACAAATCGCAGTTCAAACAAAGCTTTGGCACACTGTACCCCGAAATAAAAGGCACCCCCATTGCCGACTGGTGGAATGAGCGGCTCAATTATGAAAACGAAGAGATCAGTTGGGGCACCGGCAAAGAACTGTTTTGGGTATTGATCGGTGTATTGATTGCTGGACTTATTGCCAAAATTCCCGCCGTCTTTGGCATTGACGAAGAGTACTTTTATCCGCGCAACATCGGCTTCATCGTGTTCCCGGTTTTGTCGGCATATTTTGCCTGGAAAAATGAATTGCCAAAAGGCAAGATTGCATTCATTGCCGGCGCCATGCTGGCGGCTTTGATCTTTATTAATTCCTTGCCGCAATCACAAACCAGCGATACGTTGGTGCTTTCTTGCATTCACCTGCTCCTGTTTTTATGGACGCTGTTGGGCATTGCCTTTGTGGGCAAAAAAGACAGCAGCGATCTGCGATTGGGCTTTTTAAAATACAACGGCGACCTCGTAGTAATGACCACGCTGATCCTCATTGCAGGCGGCATCATGACGGGCATCACCATCGGCTTGTTTTCTTTACTGGGCCTCAACATCGAGGAGTTTTATTTTAAAAACATCGTGGTGTTCGGGTTGCCTGCAGCGCCCATCATCGGCACTTATCTTACCCGCACCAACCCGCAATTGGTTGGTAAAGTTTCGCCGGTGATAGCAAAAATTTTCAGTCCGCTGGTGTTGGTGATGCTGGTGATTTACCTCGTGGCCATGGTGTATTCCGGCAAGGATCCATATAACGACCGCGAGTTCCTCCTGATCTTCAATGCGCTGCTTGTTGGTGTAATGGCCATCATTTTCTTTTCCGTTGCCGAAACAGCCAAAAACGAAAAAAGCCGCTGGGAAATTTGGGTGCTGCGTTTGCTATCGGCCGTAACCATTATTGTAAATGGCATTGCGCTTTCGGCCATTGTATTCCGCATTTCCGAGTGGGGCATCACACCCAACCGGCTGGCTGTACTCGGTGGCAATGTTTTGATCCTGGGCAACCTGTTGCTGGTAACGGTACAACTGTTTCGTGCCGGCTTCAACAAAGATGAACTGTCTGGTGTAGGAAAAGCCATTGCCTCCTACCTGCCGGTGTATATGGCCTGGGTAGCCATCGTTACCTTTTTGTTTCCGTTCATTTTTGGGTTTAAATAAAAGTCCGGGCGGTAGATGTTGCGAGGCTGCAATGTTTACCGCCCATTTTTTCCGCATGTGCTTTGAATTTCAAAGCAAATAAACAATACTATTAAAATTATTCAACTGCGCTACATATGAAACGAATCAACATGTTTAAATGGATTACTGCGGCAGCGGCTAGTAGCACCAATGAGGTGAAAACAAATACCCCACTTCCAAATCGAAAAGTTTCCAACACAAGTTGCCAGGCGATTCAAAAACATTCATCAGCCATTTTGTTTGCAATCGTAAGCTCACTGGTATGCACAACCGCTTTTGCACAGGACAAAAATGCTGAAATAGACAAAATCTTTAGCTGGATAGAAAAAGATGCGCCGGGCTGTGTTTGCGCGGTATCGCAAAACGGGCAGATTGTAGCTAACCGGGCTTACGGCCTGGCCGACCTGGAGCGGGGCACGCCACTTACCACATCATCGGTATTTGATGCGGGCTCGGTGGTAAAACAATTTGTAGCAGCATCGGTGTTATTGCAGGTTGAAGATGGCCGGCTTTCCCTGACCGAAGACATCCGCAAATACATACCCGAACTGCCCGATTACGGAAGCAAGATCACCCTCGACCACCTGATGACGCATACCAGCGGCATCCGCGATTGGACTGGACTTAAACCTTTAGCTGAAGGCGACCCCGATGCGCTAACGCTAACGCTGCGGCAACATGGCCTTAATTTTAAACCGGGCGATGAATGGGCTTACTCCAACAGCGGATACGTGTTGCTGAAAGAAATTGTGGCCCGTGTCAGCGGCATGCCATTTTCCCGTTTTACACAGGAGCGCTTGTTTACACCCCTGCAAATGAACTCGACCCGGTATGTGCTCGATATGAATGAAGTGGTGAAAGACCGGGTGATGGCGTATAAAAAAGAAGGCGCGGCATGGAAGCTTGATGTGTTGATGGGCAACGACCGCGGTGGCGGCGGTGCGCTATTCAGCACACCCGCCGACCTGGTTGTTTGGAACGAGGCCCTGACCAGTGGAAAGCTGGGTGCATTTGCTACACGGAAACTGCAGGAGCAAGCCACACTGAACAACGGCCGCAAATTGAGTTATGCCCGCGGCCTCAACATCGAGCCGTTTCGCCGTGGTGGCCAACTGGTATGGCATAGCGGCGGTGCAGCTGGCTATAGCACCATTGTGGGCCGGTTACCCCAACACGGCCTTTCCGTTGCCATCATGTGCAATGTGGATGGCGGTGCCCGTTCGGCATATGCGGCACGCCTGCTCAATCTATTTTTACCGGCCGGAACCGATGTTCCAGTTGCGCCAGCAACAGATATAAAGGTTGATATCGCACCATCGGAACTCAATGCCCGCACCGGTTTATATTTCAACGAACAAACGGGCCAGCCGGTGCGGTTGATCATGGCAAACAATACGCTGGCAGTTGCCGGCGCCGGTCCGCTTCTACCATTGGCAGCAGACCGCTTCCGCAACCGCGAGGGATCACCATCTTTTCTTTCCGAAGCAAAGTTTGAGCTCACTTTTACATCGGCAGATGCATTTGACATCAATACGACGGAGGGTGAAAAAATCCGTTTTCGCCGTGCCCGTGCTTATACGCCTGCATCTGGCGAATTGGCAGCGCTGGCAGGCCGTTATGAAAGCACGGAGTTAGGAACGATTATGGAAATAGTGCCGGAAAAAGAAGGCATCCAAATGCGGTTCTACCGCAATCCCGGCAAATCGATTGTACTAAAACCCACAGACGACAATACATTTATGACCGGCATGATGGCCGTTCGGTTTGTACGCGATAAAAATGGTAAAGTAACAGGCTTTGATTATGGCAACCCACTGGTGCGCAACATCAGATTTGTTCGGGTAGATGATGCGGCAGGCAAATAAGATCAGCGTTGTTTTATCAAAAATTCGAGCCTGTTTTCTTGTGCATGAAAAACGAAAAATTATGTTTCCGCACACAAGAAAATTGCACATGCTAATTGAGCAAACTTTGCATTTGTCATGCTGAGCGCAGCGAAGCATCTGAGTGTTGTAAATCAACGCATCTTGCAGAAAAGGCAAACTCTCAAATGCTTCGAAATTTGTACTGGTGCGAGCTCAGATCCTTCGCTGCGCTCAGGATGACAAGCAAGACATTACAGCGAACGGAATAAATCGTCGGGTCATAATGCACATAAAAAAACGCAGTACCGATGTACTGCGTTTTTTATAAATCAACCTTTCTTACTGTTTACCACACAAGCAATGCTGTGCATGCTCATGGGTCAACGTTTCACTTTGAAAGCCAAACGCCTCCCAGTTCTTTCGAACTTCCCAATAAAATTTAGGCCGTTGCTTTTCTGCGTTGCCCGCTTCGTTCATGGTTTCCGCATCATACAGCCGGCCATTAATCATAGTGTACTTAATGCTTTCCGTATTGCGGATGTTCTCCAGCGGGTTGGCATCCAGCACCAGAAGGTCGGCGAGTTTACCCGCTTCCAGCGAACCAATTTGATCATCAAAACCCAACGAACGGGCTGGTAAAATGGTGGCCGTTTGCAGCGCCTGGTGATTGCTCATGCCGCCTTGCTGCATCATCCAAATTTCCCAATGTGCACCCAAACCTTGCAATTGTCCATGTGCGCCCATGTTTACCGGCACACCGGCATCCAGCAGGTTTTTGGCTTGCTTCGATAATTGAATGTGGCCGTTCTCATATTCCTCTTCGGGCAGCATGGTGCGGTGGCGGCTGCGCGTATCAATTACACCGCGGGGCGTAAACCGTGCCAAGCGGCTTTTTTCCCAAACATTAGTGTGCTGGTACCAGTAGTATTCGCCGCTAACGCCACCATACGAAACGATGAGTGTTGGCGTATACGCGGTGCGTGACTGCTTCCACAACTCAATCACATCTTTGTGCAGCGTGGCTATCGGAATATTGTGTTCAATGGTGGTATGTCCATCCAGAATCATGCTCATGTTGTGAAAAAAGAATGAGCCGCCTTCAGGCACCACTTCCATGCCCAGTTCGCGGGCCGCATGTATGATCATCTGGCGCTGGTCGCGGCGCGGCTGGTTGTAGCTTTTTACCGAAAAAGCACCAAACGCTTTGGTCCGACGCAATGCGCTGCGGGCATCGTCAATGGTGTTGATCACAGCTTTAAAATCGCCTTCCGCGCCATACAAAATAGTGCCGGTAGAAAATACCCGTGGCCCCACCATGTGACCGGCTTTTACCAGTTCGCTTTGCGCAAATACCATCTCGGAATTTGCGGAAGGATCATGCATCGTAGTTACGCCATAAGCAAGGTTTACATAATAAGGCCAGTGCTTTTGCGGCGTGATGCCGGTGCGGAAATGGTTGCCGTGTGCATGTGCATCAATAAAGCCGGGCACAATGGTTTTGCCGGTGGCATCGATCAGCTTTGCACCTGCAGGCACCGCCACTTCATTGGCACGGCCCACTGCTTTGATTTTATTTCCTTCAACTACCACGGTGCCATTCTCAATCACCTCGCCGCCCTTCATGGTAATAATGCGGGCATTGGTAAATGCAATAGCGCCCTGCGGCTTATCCGTTTTTGCGGTAAGGCCCACTGCAATGCCTTTTTCCGGGATCACAAATGCACTGTCGGGACGGCCGGCCACAAACTCAAAACGATCTTCGAGGTTGATGGTAAAATATTGGTCGCCGAGTGTGTAGTGGAGTTGCTTGCCGTTGTTGTTCCAGTGCAAATTAATGCCTGCATCACGGGACACTTTTTTTACCGGGAAATCCGATGTAGTGCTACCGATGTCCACCGTTTTGCCAACGGCAGGGAACGTAGCTATGTACACGTTGTGCAGGTCTACAAATGCAATCCATTGCTCGTCGGGCGATACAACAAACTGGCTGCCGTACATGCTTTTCAGGTGTACCCGTTCATCAAATCCATTGAGATCGCTGCTGGCAAAATTGCGGTTGGTGCCACCGCCCACTTGGTAAAAAATGCGGTCGCCGCTTTTATTAAAACGGGGCATATCGCCACGGGCAGTAATAAACGCTTGTGCACCGCCGTTAGCCGGCATGGTGTAGATGCCCGGTTGCGCGGTAAATGCATTGCCCAGCACATCGCTGCTGCCTTCTTTGCGAAAAACAACGAGCTTGCCATCCGGCGAAAACTGCGGCATGCGGTAGATGCCTTTTTCCTTTGTCAGTTTCACAGGCCTTGCAGCGCCGTTCAAGTTAACGGTGTAAATAGCGCCTGCATCCACATCGTTCCAGGTGGTGTACAACAGCGTTTTACCATCGGTTGAAAACTGTGGTTCAAACTCAAAGTCGGCACCTTTGGTGATGCGCTCCGGTGTGCCGTTGGGCAGCGCTTTTTTCCACAAATAACCAAGCGCATTAAACACAAGCCACTTGCTATCCGGCGATGTCACCGCATGACGGATCACATTTACTTTGAATTCATCTTCGTTGATGTTTTGCTTAAACCGTACCGCCTCTGCAATCTTCTGATTTACGGTAACCGTAAATGGAATATCAACAGCAGTATTGGGTTTTGCAAGGTCAATGCGGTTGATTTTTCCATTACTCCACAAAATGATGGCCTTGTCGTCGGGCGTCCATGCAAAGCCAGGGAAAGAACCAAAAATGGTCCATGCTTCCTGCTGGTCTTTCGATAGCTGGTCGTACACAGGCCACTCCTCGCCGGTTTCCAGTTGGCGCAGATACAGCACCGATTTGGTGCGTACTCTTTTTACAAAAGCCAGCGTTTTACCATCGCGGGAAAGCTGCGGCCGCACGGCGCCGCCGGGCCCGCCGGTTACGTTTTCCAGCGTGCCGTTTTCGCGGTCAAACCTGCGGATAACGAAGATCTGGTTGTTGGGGTCTTTGTTGTATTGAAACGCACCACCGGGATACATGTCTTCGCTGAAATAAACATAGCGGCCATCCGGCGACACCACCGGTTCGTTCACATCCTGCTGGTCGTTTTTGCGGGCTGTCAACTGTATGCCCCCTCCCCCGCTGATGTGGTACATCCAAATCTCACCGGCGCCCAGGGATCGGCCCGATGTAAAATGCTTGCGGGCCACAATGTATTGCCCATCGGGCGACCATGCAGCGTTGTTCAGCAACCGAAACGTTTCCTTGGTGATTTGCTTTGCATTGCTTCCGTCGCGGTCCATCACCCAAATATTATCGCCGCCACCGGCATCGGATGTAAACAGGATTTTTTTACCATCAGGGCTAAAGCGTGGCTGCACTTCAAAGGGCAAACCCTGGCGCAGCACTTTAGCTGTGCCGCCGGTCGAAGGCATGGAATAAATATCCCCTAACAAGTCGAACACGATCTCTTTTCCATCGGGAGCAAGATCGAGGTTCATCCAGGTGCCTTCGTTTACCGTAAAGGATACATTTTTGTACGTACCCTCCGGGTTGGCCACGTCCCATTTTTTCTGCCCCTGTGCACCGGCCACAGCACACGCCATTGCCGCACTTGCTGCCAGCAACCATTGTTTTACATTCATAGTTTAGAAAATTAAACGCCTGAAAGATAAGGCAAGCGGGCCTTGGAATGAAGCAGCAGCGGCGAAACTGCTTATATTAAAAACACGAGTTATTTAATGAAGCCGCCAGGTTTTTTACTCCATTTTTAAACAATAAAGGCTAATAAAATAATCCGCTCAAAACCGAATAAAGCGGCTAGCTTTTACCCGTATGATTCAGTTAAGTTTGTGCCTGCAAACAAATGGCGATTTTTTCAATCAAAAAATACGCATCGTTGCGCTGCATAAAAAAAGAAGCCATCGGGTTGTTTTACATTCCAATCTTAAGTTTGAGCCACCGATAGAAAAATGGAACCCATCAGCGAACTACAACACCTACTGCTGCCGCAGGAAGAACAGCCCTTTTTCGCGGCCAGCGATAAGGATTTGCGCATTGTGGTGCTGAAACAATTCCGGTTTCATAAATCGCTGTCCATCGAGGTGTTTAATGCGGCCACAACACAAGCAGGCAAAATCAAAAACCCGCTTACACCAATCAGTGCTGCCGACGCGGCCCTGTTCAGCAGCAACCCCGATGCGTTGCTTTTTTACACCTGCATCAGCCGGTTCCAGGCTAACCCAACCGCTGCCAAAACAGCCGCCGATATCAGGGCACTCAAAACCATCATCAAAAACCCACTAGGCCTGCGTTTTTTTTACCACAACACTGAGTTTTCGGAAAACGTTAGTGCCGGCTCATTGGTTGAAATAACGGTTGGCAAGGTATTGAGCAAATGCCTGCTGCTGGTAAACAAACAGGAACCATTTTTCAACATTGTACCGCAACTGCAAATTGGCGACGCGATGCTGCATCCGCAGCAGATGCAGGTAAAATACGAATACTTTGTGCTGCACGATGGTGCCATGCACCTGGCAGCTAATCTTACTATTGTAAAACTGCTTCAATACTTTGCCACACGTCCTTACATGCAGGTGCATGCGCAACAGTTCAATGCGTTTAATGAAGGTGTGCTGGTCAAACTGGAAGATCATGTGGAAGTGGTGCACACGTATATCGACCGCGCCACTGGCGCACAACTTGAAGCTGCCGGCTGGGAAGGTGCTCGGGAACGCATGATTTACCTGTCGGATCTGAACCAATACGTGATCATCAACCCGGTGATGCGCTATGGTAGTATTGAAGTGCCGGTGCGCAGCAAAAAAGCGGTGTACCTGCCCGATGCCCGCGGCCGCATGATGGCGATGGAACGCGACGAACGGGAAGAAGATAATTTTATAGCCTTGCTGTTGCGGCAACACCCGCTTTTTTACGAACAACTGGAAGATAGCCTACCCTACTTTTACCTGCACCGCGATCGATTCCTGAACGAAGACTGGTTCCTAGAAACCTTTGCACAATGGCGTACCGCAGGCATTTCCATTTATGGTTTTAACCAAATAAAAGGCAACAAGCTGAATGCGCACCGGGCAAGCATCTCGGTGCAGGTACAAAGCGGGCTTAATTGGTTCAACACAAAATTGAAAGTGCAGTATGGCAAGCAAAATGCATCGCTGAAACAACTGCAGCAAGCAGTGCGAAACGGCAGCCGTTATGTGCAATTGGATGATGGCACACTGGGCATTTTGCCCGAAGCATGGATTGAGCGGATGCAACAATTTTTTGCTGCTGCCGAAATAATGGGCGAAGACCTCATTACACCCAAGCCACAATTTGATGCGCTGGCGCAATGGTATAAAGAAGAGGAGCTGGACGATGAAGTAAAAAGCGCCATTCAAAATTACCGGCAAAAGCTGTACGACCTTAAAGCGATGGAACCGGTGCAATCGCCAAAAGGGCTGCGGGCACAATTGCGTGCCTACCAGTTGCAAGGCCTTAGCTGGCTGGCTTTCCTCAACGAACACGGCTTTGGTGGTGTGCTGGCCGATGACATGGGCTTGGGTAAAACGTTGCAGGTAATTGCACTGATGCTGATGGTAAAAGAACAAGGCATTTCGGAAACGCATTTGGTGGTAGTGCCCACTTCGCTGCTATTCAACTGGCAAGCAGAAATAGCCCGTTTTGCGCCATCGCTGAACGTTTACTTATTACATGGCGCAGATCGCAACAAAGATGTTGCGGCATGGGATCAATATGATATAGTGCTTACCTCCTATGGCACGCTGCTGGCCGATGTGGGCTACCTGCGACGCTACACGTTTGGCTATGTATTTTTAGATGAATCGCAGCAAATAAAAAACACCGGCTCGCAACGATACCATGCGGCGCGGCTGCTGCGATCCAGGAACAAACTGGCTATTACCGGCACGCCCATCGAAAACAATACGCTGGATCTGTATGCGCAAATATCTTTTGTACTACCGGGTTTGTTGGGCAACCAAAAGTATTTCCGTGACGTGTATTCCACGCCCATCGACAAGTTTGAAGACAGCCGCCGCGCAGCCGAACTGCAGCGAAAAGTAGCACCCTTTATTTTGCGCCGCACCAAGGAAACCGTAGCACAGGAACTGCCCGACAAAACAGAGCAGGTATTGTATTGCCCCATGGGCGATGCGCAACGTGCCGTGTACGATGCTTATGAAGGCGAGCTACGCGATTACCTGGAAGGCAAAATGGAAGATGAAATTTTGCGCAATGCCATGCATGTGCTGCGTGGACTTACACAGCTGCGCCAGATTTGCAACGATCCGCGATTATTGAATGCAGGCGATAAGCAAGCCGGTGGCTCATCGAAAATAACGGCACTGATGGAGCAATTTGAAAGCAAAGCACCGCAGCATAAGATCCTGGTGTTTTCGCAGTTTGTTTCCATGCTCGATCTTATACGCGAAGAGTTGGATAAAAGCGGCATCGGCTATGCATACCTTACCGGCGCCACCCGCAACCGGGAGGAAGTGGTAAATCGTTTTCAAAACGATGCGCAGGTGCGGGTGTTTTTGCTTAGCCTTAAAGCTGGCGGCACCGGCCTAAACCTAACTGCTGCATCGTATGTATACCTTGTTGATCCGTGGTGGAACCCTGCTGTGGAAGCACAGGCCATCGACCGTGCTTACCGCATTGGGCAGCACAAAAACGTGCAGGCCATCCGGCTGATTTGCCCTGGCACAGTGGAGGAAAAAATGATGCTGTTGCAACAAAGTAAAAAAGAACGGTTTGCAGGTTTGGTACCGGGCGGCAAAGAACTATTCAACACCATGACCAAAGACGATTGGAAAGTGGTGTTGGGTGGATGATGTGGGATTGTTTTCATTGAACCCCATTTTACTTTTTCGATCATCTGAATTGCAACTTTTGAAGACGCATCTGAACCAATGCAGCTGATATTATCCCTGCTTAAATAAGAGTTGATGAAACATCTCTATCCCATACTTCAACAAGGCCCGCAACACCACAATCCCGTTTAAAAAACCTCACTTTTACCAAAGCATAAGATTGACGTTGTTTAGATTTTAAGGGCTATTTTTATTGCCTATAACATGACGTCAAACCCTTCCATGAAAGTTTCCCCGCCTGCCGGGGACTTTTCCATTTTTGAAGCCAGGCCGGGAATTGCCATGCTGCTCCTGCCCGATGCTCCCGTTTATACCATCGTTGCCATCAGCAACGACAGCCTTGCCATGATCGGTAAGGAACGAGCAGAGGTGACGGGCACTGGCTTGTTCGATGTTTTTCCGCCCAACCCCCAACTGCGCGAAGATGTTGTGGACAACCGGCTGCGCAGTGCGTACGATTGGGTGCTGCAGCACAAACAACGCTACGCCCTGCAACTGATTCGCTACGACCAGCAGGTTGAAGACGGCATTTTTACCGAAAAATACTGGAAGGTAGTGGTGACGCCGATACTGGCTGCAGGCGAAGTGGAATACCTCATGCACACGGCCGAAGATATAACGGCAACAGTAAAGGCGGAGCAATCAGAAGTGGCCCGGCTGGACTTGGAAAGGGCCTTTAAAAAAGTAGAAGAAAGCGAAGAAAAATACCGCACCCTGTTCAATGCTATGGAACAGGGCTATTGCACATTGGAGGTCATTTTCGATGAAGCGGGCAAATGTGTGAACTACCGCTACATTGAAACCAACCCAGCGTTTGAGCGGCAGTCAGGCTTGGTTGATGTGGTGGGCAAAACCATCGATGATATTTTCCCCGGCATTCAATCGATGTGGTTTGCCGTGTACGAACGGGTGGTAAAAACCGGCAACCCCGAGCACCGCACCGAGGAATCGGAACACCTGGACCGCTGGTTCGACATTTACGTGCACCGCCTGGGCAGCGCCGAAAATTGCCGGGTAGGTGTTTTCTTTACCGATGTTACCGAACGCATCCGCCAGGAGCACCGGTTCCGAAGCGTATTGGACCAGGCCCCCGATCCCATTTTTATCCTGATGGGCCCGCAGTTTGTTCTGGAGGTGGCCAACCAGGCCTTGTACAACCTGTGGCAGGTAGGCCCCGAAGCCTTGCACAAGCCACTGCTCGAGATACTACCCGAAATGAAAGAGCAGGTTTTCCCCGAGCTGCTGCAACAGGTGTTACAAACCGAAAAAACATTTACCGGTGTAGAAATGCCTGCGTTGTTTAAACGCAAAAACGGCCAAGTCGAAAAACGATACTTGAACTTTTCTTACCAGCCTTTTCGCGAAGCTGGCGGCAAGGTTACCGGCGTGCTGGTAACGGCCACCGATATAACCGGCCAACTGGAAGCCAAAAGAAAACTGCAGGAAAGCGAACGCAACCTGCGTAACACCATTTTGCAGGCACCCGTGGCCATGTGCATTTTGCGTGGCCCCGACTATATGGTGGAAGTAGCCAACGACCGGATGTTTGAGCTGTGGGGCAAAAGCAGTGATGTGCTCCTGGGTAAGCCGCTGTTCGAAGCCTTGCCTGAAGTAGGTAACCAGGGCTTTGAAGAAATGCTGGGTCAGGTGTTTTATACCGGCAAACCAGTGGCTGCATCTGAAGCTTCGGTTACACTTCCCCGTGATGGCCGCATTGAGTCGGTGTATGTAAACTTTGTATATGAGCCGTTCCGCGAAGGCGATGGCAGTATATCAGGCATTATTGTGGTGGCCACCGACGTAACCAACCAGGTAAAAGCACGGTTAAAGATCCAGGAAAGCGAACAGCGGGTACGGTCGTTTGTAGACAGTGCGCCTTTCCCCATCGGCGTGTATGTTGGCCCCGACATGCGCATTGAACTGGTAAACCAATCGATTATTGATGTGTGGGGAAAAGGCAGTGATGTGGTAGGTAAAACCTACGCTGAAGTGTTGCCCGAGTTGCGTGCAAGCGGCATTTACGAGCAGTTGTCCAGCGTGTATCATACAGGCGTGCCTTATCATGCCCGCAACCAGCAGGTAAACCTGGTGGTAGACGGCGTGCTGCAACCTTTCTTTTTTAATTACAGCTTTACGCCGCTTACCGATACAAGAGGAAAAATATATGGCGTAATGAATACGGCTGCTGACGTTACCGACCTGATGCTGGCCCGCCAGAAAGTAGAGCAAAGCGAACGCAACTTCCGCAGCATGATTCTGCAGGCGCCGGTGGCCATGTGCATCTTGCTTGGCGCCGATCATATCATCGACACGGCCAACGATTTGATGATACAACTGTGGGGCAAGGAAAAGGCTGCGGTAATGCAAAAGCCGCTGTTTGATGCACTGCCCGATGTGCGGGAACAAGGCCTGGAACCGCTGCTGCACGATGTGTACCACACGGGACAAACATTTACGGCCAACGAACGGCCGGTTGACCTGCTGCGCAATGGCGAGATGGAAACCGTGTTTCAGAATTTTGTTTACGAGCCTTACCGCGATGCAGAAGGAAATGTGCTGGGTGTGCTGGTCATCAGCATTGATGTGACGCAGCAGGTTTTGGCCCGCCAAAAAATTGAGGAACTAGTGGCCCAACGAACCACCGAACTGGCGCAGGCAAATGCTGCGTTGCTGAAAACAAATGCCGACCTGAAACGCCTGAATATAAACCTTGAAGAGTTTGCCTATGCCGCATCACACGACATGAAAGAACCGGTGCGGAAAATTCACTTTTTTGCCGACATGCTGAAGGCAGAACTGCACGATAAGCTGGATGAAAAACAAACCCGCCATTTCAGCAGGTTAGAAGGTGCGGCCAAACGCATGTCCACGCTAATTGACGACCTGCTGGCTTACTCGCAGGCCACTAAAGGAATTGCCAACGAAGAAGAGGTAAACCTGAATAAAAAAGTGCAACTGGTACTGGAAGACCTGGAACTGGAAGTACAGCAAAAAAATGCGCAAATCACGGTAGGCCCGCTGCCCACCATCAGGGGTAACAAAAGGCAGTTACAGCAACTGTTTCAAAACCTGATTAGCAACGCATTAAAATACAACAAGCAAGGCACCGTGCCCGAAGTGGAGATCACGGCGAAAAAAGTGCAGGGCAAAGATGCCCGCCCCGGCCTGCCGGCAGCAAGTGCAGCACAATGGTATCATTTAATTGAAGTGCGGGATAAAGGTATTGGCTTCGATCCAGCTGACTCGGAACGGATCTTTTTGGTGTTTACCCGCCTGCATGGCAATGCCGAATACAAAGGCACCGGCGTGGGTCTTTCCATTGTGCAAAAAGTGGCGGAAAACCACGGCGGCATGGTTTGGGGTGAAAGTGTGCCGGGCGAAGGTTCAGTGTTTAAAGTGCTGCTACCGGTAAATTTTGGCAGCTAAATATTGGGCTTATGTAAACGACAGAATGATTGAATGGATGTAACGAAGGTGTGGGTAAAAAAAGAACAAACGTTTGGGAAAAATTTAGGCTATTGTGACATCCAACTTTTTTTGATGGAACCCATTTTAATGCTTTTCTAAATCGGTGAATGAGCATTTTGCAAAAGAATAATTGGTGGGTTTTTAAAAAACGGTCGGTGCCTTTTTACTTTAAATACACCTTATTGTATTTCCGGATCAGCGCCCTTGCTTTTTTGCCCGATTCTTTTAAATCCATTTCTTTCCAGCCGCCGTCAGATGCGGCAGTGGGCTGCAGCACCGAGCAGGTTTCGTCCTTGTCCGACACCGACCAGGTAACCCAACTCACACCGTTTTGCTCCGCCCATTCAATCCATTGCAGCCACTCACTCTCATTCAATGGGCCATTGCCGGTTGCTTCCATACCGGCCGATTCGGAAATAAAAAGCGGCAGGCCTTTTTTCAGTGCATAAGTACCGCGGTCGCGCAATGCCTGTTTGTGGGTGGCGGCGTAATAATGCAGTGTGTACATCAGGTTGCTAAAACCCTTCAACGGCGCATCGGCAGCCAGGTGCACATCCTGGTCCCAATACGGGCTGCCCACCAATATGATATTATCCGGATCCCATTTGCGAATGGTGCGGATCACTTCGGCCGAGTAGGCTTTTACCTCATCCCAGCTTTGCCGTTCCGGCTCATTAAAAATTTCGTAGATCACGTTGGGGTATTGGCCGTACTCCTGCGCCATTTGCGCAAAAAAGGTCCTGGCTTCTTCCAGGTTGATGTTGTGGCTGTGCCAGTCGATGATCACATAAATACCTGCGGCAATGGCTGCCTCCACCACCGCTTTCACGGCCCGCACCGAACCGGCACTATCTTGTTTGTACCCGCGCCGCGGCTCCACGCCCATGGCGGCACGCACTACGGTACAGCCCCAATCCTGCTGCAGCCATTGCACCGCACCCCTATTGTAAAACCGTGGCCAGAAGTTGTGCCAGCCAAAGCTCATGCCCCGCAGCACCACCGGTTCGCCTTTTTGGTTGCACAACTTGGTGCCCTTCACCTGCAATTGGCCGTGCTGCCGCACCACATTTTGTGCCCGTGCCGGTAAACAAATAGCGACCATGCAGGCTAAGAAAAGGGAATAAACAGTTTTCATACAGCTATCATTTAACGGCGATTGAAGGAATGCAGGAATGGCGCAATGTGCCGCCAATGGTGGTTACAATCAAGCAATCGGGGAAATATTTTTTTTAAAAAAGCATTTGCCAAGGCGACAAAATTAGGGCTTGCAGTGATGGCAATTTGCAGCGGCCAAGTAAGTGCAGGATGATATTGCGCAGTCGGTCAGCTACAATTAGGCGCAAAAAAAGCCCGCCGTAGAAACAGCGGGCGACTAACGATTGCTTGCCATATAAAGAGTTCGAAATACCGGGTTGATGTGGCCTATTATTCAAATAGTGTACCAACTACACAAATTTAAAAGCTGCACTGGTAAAACGGGTAAAAAAAATTTATTCAAGCATTCAAAGATTTCTGCAGTTATACTGTTCAGCTAATAAATTGAAACGGTTTAAGCCATTGCTTCCAGCGGTACCACCACCTCCACCCGGCATCCGGCGCCTGGCTGGCTGTTGAGGCTGAACGATCCGTTCATATACTCGGCGCGGGTACGCATGTTCATCAGGCCGATGCCGCCATTTTTGCTGTTGGCCGCAAAGCCTTTCCCGTTGTCGGCAATGGACAGCCGGATGGCATTTTCACTGGCCTCGAGGCCCACCACCAGTTCGGATGCATCGGCGTGTTTGAGCACATTGTTGATCTGTTCCTGCAAAATACGGTACACGCCCAGATGCACTTCCTGCTTCAGCACCTGGCTGCCCAGCCCCGAAATATTTCGGGTGATCTTTACTTTATTCGTCACATCCACCGAGTCGAGCAGGTCTTTTACCGATTCTTCCAAACTAATTTTACCAAGCGTTGGCGCCGACAGCCTTTTGGAAATGCTCCTGATTTCGTTGATGCATTGCTGCAGGTAATTGTTGGCGCGGGGCAGCAGGGCTTTGGCTTCCCCCAGACCTTCCAGCACCATTTCGTTGTGCAGTTTTACCGTGGTCAGCACCTGGTTAATATTGTCGTGCAGCTCCAGCCCAATCAGCGACCGCTCTTTTTCCTGTGCATGGATCACGGCTTCGGTAATCTCCTTGTGTCGTTGCGCAGCCTCAGCTTCACGGGCCGCTTTCTGGCGGTCGATTTCTTCATACAGAGCCAGCGATTTAGCCATGCTGTTGCGTTTTTGGCGGAAGTTCAATCCCACCAACAGGATGATCACAACACCCATGAATCCAAAACCAACGGTTACCCAAAGGGATACCCGCGCCAATTGTTTTTCCTTTTTTAAAATGCCGATCTGCAGTGCCTTTTCTTTTTCATCCAGCTGTCGGTTTACATCGGCCGCGGTAAGAGCATGCTGCTCCTCTTCCATCGAGTCGCGCAGCAGCACATAGCTTTTGAAAAACGGAAAACCAAGTGCCGGTTGGCCGGTTTGCTCGTAGTAGTCCGACATCAGGTGGCGCCAGCCCAGTTCTACCAGTGTATTGGGCAATGAGTCGAGTTGGAGCCGCAGCCCGCGTAGCACGTCCAACATCTGGCCGTATTCTTCTTGCCGGCCGTACACATCGGCCAATTGCAACTTCACTGCCTGGGCGTTGCCCACATCTTTGCCGGGCCGGTCGTTTAGTGCAATGCTTTGCAGCGAAAGTTTCCGTGCCGTATCCAGTGCGTTTTTGGCCATATATACCTGCGCCTTATTTCCATACAACACACCCCGGATCCCGTCCATAAAGCGCTCCAATGAATCGCTGTTATGCTCCGCAATTTGCTGTGCCCGGTCAAAATGCGTAAGGGCGCTGTCGTATTGTTTCAATTGGATCAGGCACAGCCCGATGTTGCTTTGAATTTCCTGTTGCTGCAGGTAAATGGCCGTGGTTTGAGGCACACAGGTATTTTGCAGCGCATAAGCTTCCTGGAAGTATTGGAGCGACTGCTGGTAGTTCTGCTGGCGGTACAGCACCATCGCAATGCTGTAGTTGAACGACTTCCGTTCACAGGGATCGAGGTGGGCATCGGCCAATTTTTTTGCCGTAAAAAAATAGTTATTGGCTTTGTTGTATTGCCGCAACTTGTAGGCCAGTTCGCCGCCAAACAGCAAAAAATGCACATAGGCATTGGAGTATTGCCGCTGCAATGCCGGTGTGCTGAACTGTGCCAGGGCCGAGTCAATCAGCGCGGCGGTGGAATCGATGCGGGTTGTAAAAAAATAGAAATAGCTGGCTTGCAGGTCAAAGCGGATGGCATCGGCGTACACCGAGGTTTTGCCGGTTTGGGCCAGCAGCGAATCGTACAAGGCCAGTGCTGCGGGCAGCGTATGATCGGCATAAAGTTTTTTGAATGCGGTATCGGCAACCTGTTGCCGCCAGTAGCCAACTTCTTCTTTTTCGGAGTTCCATGTACGGCCACAGGAAACGGCCATAAACATAGCAGCCAGCAGCATCAGGCAATATAGGGAACGCAGCATTGGTGGTTTTTTCAGGATTGGAACAGATGCAAAAATAATTACTATTTGAAAACCGGGCGGAAAAATACGGTCTGCGGGCCAAATTATAGGCGGGTGCCGCATTTTACCAGTTTAAATTTATTGCCCATACGTTGCTCCTATGCCTCTTACTAAGGGAACGGCAAACAGCTTATCATCGATTGGACCAGGAAAACTGGTTGGGAAATAGTTGGTTAAAAGCGGCCTGCATTGCGCGGCTGAATTGCAGCGCACCTAATTTTACCCAGTCGAAATCAAAACATATGTACAAAGCGATATTTCTTTCCTCGCTGCTGGCCGCCACATTCACGGCAGGTGCACAGCAAACAAAACCGCGGCAACCGGCTGCGGATAAAACCACTTTCAAGGTCGATTATCAAAAATTCAAATTACCCAACGGCCTCGAAGTGATCTTCCACATCGACCGGTCCGATCCCGTGGTGGCGGTGGCCCTCACAGCGCATGTGGGCTCGGCGCGGGAAAAGGCGGGCCGCACCGGCTTTGCACACCTGTTTGAGCACCTGCTGTTCCTTGAATCTGAAAACCTGGGCAAGGGCGGACTCGATGCCATGAGTGCCCGCATTGGCGGCTCCGGTGCCAACGGCTCCACCAGCCGCGACCGCACCAACTATTTTCAAACCGTGCCCAAAGATGCCCTTGAAAAAATGATCTGGGCAGAGGCCGATAAACTGGGCTGGTTCATCAACACGGTAACCGAGCCCGTGCTGGCCAAGGAAAAACAAGTGGTGAAAAACGAAAAGCGCCAGAGCTACGACAACAATCCTTACGGCCACACTTCGTATGTGATTGATAAAAACCTTTACCCCGCAGACCACCCATACAACTGGCAGGTCATCGGCTCGCTGGATGATCTGCAGAACGCAACGCTGGCCGATGTAAAAGAATTTTTCAACCGCTGGTATGTGCCCAATAATGTAACCCTCGTGGTGGCCGGCGATTTTGATGCGGCGCAGGCCAAAAAATGGGTGGAAAAATATTTTAGTGAAATTAAAAAAGGTCCGGCGGTGCAGCCGCTGGCAAAGCGGCCCGGCGTGGTACAACAAACTAAAAAGCTGTACCACGAAGACAACTTTGCACGCCTGCCCGAGCTGACCATGGCATGGCCCACGGTGCCCGAATACCATCCCGATAGTTATGCGCTGGAAATACTGTCATCCTATCTGTCCGAAGGCAAAAAAGCACCGCTGTACCAGGTGGTGGTTGAGGATAAAAAGCTGGCGCCGGGTGCAGCCATGTTTCACCGCACCAGCGAGTTGGCCGGCCAGATGCATGTAGTGGTTCGCGCATTTGCCGAAAAAGACCTGGATAGTGCTGCTGCTGCCATCAATAAAGCATTTGCCCAGTTTGAACGGAAAGGCATAACCGAAAAAGACCTCAGCCGCATTAAAGCCGGACTGGAAACACAGTTTTACAATTCGCTGTCCAGCGTGCAGGGCAAGGGTTTCCAGCTGGCGCAGTACAACATTTTTGCCGGCGATCCTTCGTTTATTGAAAAAGACATCAACAACCTGCTGGCCGTAACCGCTGCCGATGTAAGCCGTGTATACAACAAATACATCAAGGGCAAAAATTTCGTAGCCACATCTTTTGTGCCCAAGGGTAAAATTGAACTGGCACTTGCAGGCTCCACAAAAGCTGATGTAGTAGAAGAAAAAATTGTGCAGGGCGCCGAAGAAACCGTGGACCCGAATGCGGTGGCTACTTACCCCAAAACGCCATCTTCGTTCGACCGCAGTAAAGAGCCACCATATGGCCAGGCGCCAGAGGTAAAAATCCCTGCGATCTGGCAGGCGCAGTTGCCCAACGGCATGCGGGTATTGGGCATTGAAAACAACGAAGTGCCGCTGGTGCAATTTGAACTGGTTATAGACGGTGGCCTGCTGCTGGAAAATCCAGACAAAGTTGGCGTAGCCAATATGATGGCCCGTATGATGACGCAGGGCACCAAAACCAAAACGCCGCAGCAACTGGAAGAAGCGATCCAGCAATTGGGCGCAACGATCAATGTTTTTGCCAACACCGAAGACATCCGAATCCGGGTAAATACACTGGCCCGCAACTACCCTGCAACGCTGGCGTTGGTGGAGGAAATATTGCTGCAGCCGCGTTGGGATGCCACCGAGTTTGAGCTGATCAAACAAAGCACCATCAGCCAAATCAGGCAGCAGGAAGCTAACCCCAATGCCATTGCGCAAAACCAATACAATTTGCTGGTGTACGGCAAAAACAATATCCGGTCGCGCAACATACTGGGCACTGCTGCATCGGTGGGCACCATTACCCTCGACGACCTCAAAGCATTTTACTCCAAAAGCATGTCGCCGGCCAATGCCCGCATGCATGTGGTGGGTGCTTTGGGTGAAGGGGCATTGACCGCATCGCTATCCCGCCTGGCCAATGCATGGAAAGGCAGCGCAGTGGCCATTCCCGATTGGAAAACGCCGGCAGCACCGGCACAACCGGTCGTTTACTTTTACGATGTGCCCGATGCAAAGCAGTCGGTGATCCGCTTTGGCTACCCGGCACTGGCGGCAACCGACAAAGACTATTATCCCGCAACGGTGTTGAACTATATACTGGGCGGCGGCGGCTTTGCATCGCAGCTAACGCAGCAACTCCGCGAAGGCAAAGGCTATACTTACGGCATCAACTCCGGCTTCTCGGGCACCAACAGTGCAGGACCGTTTACCATTGCCAGCAGCGTACGTACCAATGTAACGCTGGAGTCGGCGCAACTGGTGAAGGAAATTTTGGAAAACTACGGTAAAAGCTATTCGGCAAAGGACCTGGAAACAACGCAAAGTTTTTTGATCAAAAGCAATGCCCGTGCATTTGAAACGGCAGGTGCCAAACTGGGCATGCTCGAAAACATCAGCAAGTATGGCTGGAAGGCTGATTATGTAAAAGACCGGGAAGCCATTGTAAAAAAGATGACCGTGGAAGAGATCAAAGCGCTGGCTGCAAAATACCTCGATCCGAATAAAATGATCTGGTTGATTGTAGGCGATGCCAAAACACAATTGCCTCGGTTAAAAGAGTTGGGCTTTGGCGAACCGTTGTTGTTAAAGCCAGTGATTTAGGAAGACAAAAGTAAAAAACTAAATGTTGGATGAATTAGCTGTTGATTGATACAGCACTTAATAAAAAATGCCCGGTGTAAACACCGGGCATTTTTTATTTGTTTAGATGTTTGGAAAGGTTTTAAATTATTAGAGCATTTTATACTAACCTTTTAGTAAAACGGCATCTTGCTTAAGAGGGTTTGTCATGCCGAACTTGTTTCGGCATCTCCTTGTGCTGTGATAAACTCTGCGAAATGTAGGAGATGCCGAAACAAGTTCGGCATGACAACTCCGAAGCTCAAAATTTTACTTAATTGTGGTTGGCGTTTAACACTAAAATAAAATAGGTATTCACAAAACGAAAGAAACTTAACACACGAAAAATTTATTTCCTTCCAATCACGTATACTGCACACACTCCTTGATCTCTTTTTCGGAATAAGCAAGGTTGTATTGCTTCAACACCTCTGCCGGAATGCCATTCCATTGGTTGGGGCGGTTGCCCATATAACCCAGGTCTTTGATGCCCATTTCCGATGTAAAAAAACCAGTAGCGGTAAGGCCCCGCATCCGGTTGAAAAACGCCACACCCTGCTTCATCTCCGGCGCTGCTTTTTCGGGGTAAGCAATGGCGTCAACCATCGCTATTTGCTCCGCCTTGGTGCAGTCTTTAAATGCCTTGCCATGGCGGTTGGCCATTTGCAGGTCCAGCCAACGCAGGCCGCCCCGCATGGGCACCTGGTGGTCGGGCATGTCTTTTACAATAAACTCGATGAACTCGGGCACCTTTGCATCGGTTGCGCTGCCCGATACATCATCTGCCGGAATGATGATATCGCTTAAAACAGCGATGGTTGCCATTTCGTGTTCGGTAAAAAATTGCTCCGACGCCAGCTTTTTTTCATGCGCTGCTTCTTCCGGTGTACGGTCGATGGTTAAGTTGCCATCGCCGTTGGCACCGGCCACTAAAGTTGCTTTTTTATCGGCAGGCTTGCAGGCATCCAACAACACTCCGCTGAATGCAGAAAGGGCTATGTATTTGAGTGATGACCGACGATCCATGTGCTTTTATTTTGATACTAAACTTGTAGTTGAAATTGAATTACTGCGCAATGCATTTACAAATTGCGCTGTTTCATCTGCCCCACTATGTACTCCGATGACCGCAACGCCAGCGCCAGAATCGTCCAGGTAATGTTTTTATCGGCCTGCGAAACAAAAGCGGCACCATCCATTACAAACAGGTTCTTGCAATCGTGTGCCTGGTTCCATTTGTTGAGTGCCGACTGCTGCGGATCGTTGCCCATGCGCACCGTTCCTGCTTCGTGAATAATGCGGCCGGGATCGGCCAGGCCATAATTATTTTCCGGGCCATCGTCACCCGATGTAATTACAGCACCCATCTGGTGTAAAATTTCGCGGAAGGTTTCCTTCATGTGCTTGGCCTGCTTTATTTCGTGCTCACTCCATTTTACATTAAAACGCAACACGGGTATGCCAAATTTGTCCACTGCATTAGGGTCTATTTCGCAATAATTGCTTTCCAGCGGAATGGCTTCGCCCCGGCCGGCAAGGCCGACGGAAGCGCCATAGAAAAAGCGAAAATCTTCTTTGAGCGAAGCACCATAACCACCGGCTTCTTTTGTTTTGCCATTCACCTGGAACTTGCCGTTGCGGGTTTCCATACCAAAGCCAAAACCATAAGAAGGCATCACCTGCCCACCCGAATATTCGATGTGGTAACCCCGCGGAAAATCGAGCTTTTTGTTGTCGAGCCACCACGGTGAATAAATATGCGCACCACCCACCCCGTCTTCGTTGTAGCGCTGGCGGCCAAACAGTTCAGGGATCACACCGCTCATGCCGGCGCCGGTGCTGTCGTGCAGGTATTTGCCCACAACGCCGCTGCTATTTGCCAATCCATTGGGATGCCTTGCCGATTTTGAATTGAGCAGCAGGCGTGCCGTTTCGCAAGTGCTTGCGGCCAACACCACGGTTCTGCCTTTTACGCGGTACTCCTGCAGGTCGTCTTTCGATACATAAGAAATGCCGGTGGCTTTGCCCTCTTTATCCGTCAGCACCTCGCGGGCCATGGCATTGGTAAACAAGTCTACGTTGCCGGTTTTCAGCGCCGGGTTTACCAACACCGATGATGAAGAAAAATCGGCGTAAGCCGTGCAGCCGCGGCCGCACTGGTGGCAGTAAAAACAGGCACCCCGTTCTTTGTTAATCGGTTTGGTTAAAATAGATAATCGGTTAGGGATGACCGGTACCCCGGCGGCAACAGCGCCTTTCTTGATCATCAGCTCGTGCAGGCGTGGCCGCGGTGGTGGTAAAAAATATCCGTCTGGATCGTTTTCCAATCCTTCGTTGGTACCAAATATGCCCAGCATCTGGTCGATGCGGTCGTAAAAAGGTTTTACATCTTCGTAGCCAATGGGCCAGTTCTCGCCAAGTCCGTCGATGCTTTTGCGTTTAAAATCTTTGGGGCCAAAGCGCAGCGAAATGCGCCCCCAATGGTTGGTGCGGCCGCCCAGCATCCGCGACCGAAACCAGTCCCACTCAGTGCCTTGTGCACGTGTGTAGGGTTCGCCGTCAAGTTCCCAGCCGCCATACGCCGCATCAAAATCGCCAAAGTGCCGGAACTTGGTATTGGCACCCCTGCGCGGCGACTCCCACGGCCATTTTAGCTGCATTACATTTTTTGCGGGATCGTACATGGGGCCGGCTTCCAGCAGGGCCACTTTAAGGCCGGCATTGGCTAGCACATAAGCGGCCATGCCGCCACCGGCACCGGATCCAACAATAATGGCATCGTATTCTTTGGGCTGTTCTTTTATTTGAAAATCTCCCATGGCAAATCGTTAGTGGCGGAAAAATCTGTTGTTGATTGTTTTGCCTCATCAATGTACCGCAATTCCGGTATTCCAGCAAAGAGCACCTTCAGGGTTTTCATCCATATCTATTTTTTTCTGCATATTTTTAAACGGTCGTTTCCAAACAATCATACAGGTATTACCTGGCCAAAAACCAACCTGCCGAAGGGCAATGCTTTACCGAACCAACTGCATACCACTGCTGCTGATCCTGGCCTTTGCTGCATTTGCCGCAAAGGCGCAACAACCGCAGGCCACCAACCAGCAGCATTTTGGCGTTGCCGAGGGTTTGCCGCAAAGTTTTGTGAGCGGCATTACGCAGGACCGCGATGGCTTTATCTGGTGCAGTACGCTGGACGGCATGAGCCGCTATGATGGACGCAGTTTTAAAAACTTCCGGCATAAAAACGGCGATACCACCAGCCTGAGCGCCAATTCTATTTTCTATTTATTGCCGCATACCAACAATGCCGTGTCGCTGATGTACGACGGTTCGATGGTGGATGCGTTTGATTTTACCACGGCAAAAGCCCGCCGGGACACCACACTTGACCGGCTGCGCAAAGTACCAACGGCGCTATGGAAAGTGCACAATTTAGATAACCTGTACAACGGCATCGACTGGGTGTTTGTGCAAGCGGCACACAAAGGCATTGGTTGGGTAAATAGGGCCACGGAAAAAGTGCGGTTTGCCAACCGGGCCAATGGTCTATTGCAGCAGGATACAGTTGCCGCTTATTTACAAACACCGGAAGGCCGCGTTTACCTGGTTTCGGAAAACGGCGTTGAGGTAAGCGATCCGCAGAAAAATCGGTTTACCTACTACGCATTCCCAACCACCATTAAAAACCTCGCTGCTTCGCCCGATCAGTCGCTGTGGCTCACTACACGATCGGTAGCACTGCTGCCGGGCAACAAGCTGGCGGTGCTGGATGGTAGCCGGATTGTAACGCTGCACCTGGCGCAAAAAAAAGCATCGATCATTTCCATTCCGACAGCCACAAAGTTGCAGCTTGCCGAGCCCGAAGCCGCGGTAAAAACAGACAGCAAAGGGCAATTGTATTTCAAGCATAACGGCCGCATTTTCCGCATGACAGCCGAGGGCAAACTGGACCTGCTGTGGGAAAACACGGTGGCGCCGCAACTGAACATTACCGCGTTTTTTATTGACCGGTCGGATGTGCTTTGGGTGAGTGTAAATGCACAAGGTCTTTTTAAAATCAACCTGGACAAGCTTCCGTTCCAGTCATTTGCTTACGAAAAAAGTTTCGTGACTGATGTGTTGGTACATGCAGGCATTTCACGGTCAGGCCTACCCGAAGCCTGGAATGATCCGTATGCTGCGTATTTTTTCAGAAACGCTCAAGGCGGCGACGGTGCACAGTACGTAACCTGCAATTACCTCAAACATCCAAAGGTGTACCGGCTGGAGGGTGGCAGGCTGGTGGCATTACCGCAGGGACCACAAGCGCCTATTTACTCGGCATTGGTGGCCGGCCCCAACGGCGGAGTAAGGGCATTTCACCAACAACAAAATGACTGGACGGTGTGGGCTACCAACAATGCGGTACCTACCCTGCTGGCCGCCAACGCCAATATTTTTAAAGATGTAGAACTGGCCGATGGCCGGTACATTGGCGGATATTATTGGCTGTCGAGCTATGCCCATGGGCTGTTTCAATTGCAGGACGGAAAAGTGGTCGGTCATTTTACTGGCAAACAGCCCAATGGCATATTGCCCAAAGAGCTGACCGAAATATGCCCCGACCCATCCGACGGCGAGATTTTCTGGATTGGCACCCGTGGCAATGGCTTGGTAAAATGGCACCTGACCAAAGGTCTGGTAAAAGTGTACACTATTGATGATGGGTTGCCCAACAATACGGTTTATTGCATGCTGCCCGACAAACGGGGCAACATTTGGTGCAGTACCAACCGCGGCATTTTCAGGTTTCAAACCGCGTTGGGAAAAATCACTTCGTTTGCAAAAGAAGACGGGCTTTCGGGAAATGAATTTAACCGGGCACATAAGTTCCTGTTCCCGGATGGCCGCATGGCATTTGGCGGGCTGGACGGCTACACCATTTTTCACCCTGATGATTTTGAAAAAACAAACCGGGCTGCCGCGGTGCCTATTCAAATAACTGCGTTGCAGGTAGATAACCAACTGCACGACATTCAAAACCGGGGCACGCTCCTGCCCGGCCCGGTGTCGACACTGGAGCGCATTTCACTGCCACACGATAAGAATTACCTGCGCATCGAGTTTGCGGCCATGGTGTATAACAAAGCGCAAAACACCGCCTACCGCTACCGCCTTTCGGGCAGCAATAAAGAATGGATTGTGAACGGCACCAACAACTCGGTGGCGTATGCAGGCCTGCAACCCGGCAACTACGCTTTTGAGGTAAATGCCACCGACGCAAACGGCATGTGGAGCCCTACAGTAAAAACGCTTGCCATCACCATACTGCCGCCCTGGTGGGCAACCTGGTGGGCTTACCTATTATACGCCCTGGTGTTTGCGGCTTTGGCGCGGGCCTATCTTTTTTTCAGGGAAAAAAGCATCCAAACCCGCCAGCAGCTGGCCTTTGAGAAAAAGGAAGCCCTGCGTCTTCGTGAACTGGAAGGAATTAAAGACCGGTTTTTCAGCAACATTACCCACGAGTTTCGTACACCGCTGACCCTGATTTTAACCCCACTGGAAAAATTAGCTGGCGACCATACATTGAGTAGTGCGGCGGCCCCGCTGGTGGCTACGGCACACAAAAGTTCGCGGCAGTTGCTGCGGCTGGTAAACGAGTTTTTGGATTTTTCCAAACTCAACAACGGGCGGCTGCCGGTGCACACTTCTACCGGCGACCTGGCGCTATTTGTGTCCGACCTGGCAGGCACATTTGCCACTACCGCCGAAGAGAAAGGCATCAGCCTTCAATTGACCAACAAAGGCGTGGAGGGCCTGTACCTGTTTGATGCGGAGAAATGGGAAAAGATCTTGTACAACCTGGTGAGTAATGCAGTAAAATTTACGCCACCTGGCGGCAACATTGATGTGGCGTTGCGGCAAGGTGCGGACGATGTGGTGGAACTGGCCGTTGCCAACACCGGGCCCGGCATTACAGCACACCACCTGCCCCATATTTTCGACCGGTTTTACCAGGCCCATGATGCACCTGCGGGCATTAGCGGCGGCACCGGTATAGGGCTGGCACTGGTAAAAGAGTTGGCGGCGTTGATGGAGGGCAACATCGAAGTGGCATCGCAGCCCGGAGTGCTCACTACTTTTACGCTACAAATGCCGCTGGCAAAAGCAGCTGCAAGTATTACAGATAAACCTGCGCTGAAATCCACCGCAACCGCACTCCAAGCCGATGATGGCCAGCTGCCCCTGATCCTGATTGCCGAAGACAACGACGAACTGCGGCATTTTTTGGTGGAAACACTGGAGCACCGGTACCGCGTGGTGCAGGCGTCCAACGGACTGCAGGCCTGGGAAATAGTAATGGCGGAACTGCCCGACCTGGTGATCAGCGATGTGATGATGCCGGGCATTGATGGGTTTGAACTGTGTGCCCGGGTAAAAGAAGATGTGCGGACGGCGCATACGCTGTTTATTTTGCTTACCTCGAAAGCGGCCCACGATGCAAAGCTGCAGGGCATCCATACCGGCGCCAACGATTACCTTACCAAGCCGTTTCAAATGGCCGAACTGGAAGGGCGCATCGCCAACCTGCTGCAGCAACAGCAAAAAACAAGGGCCCATTTAAAAGCACAACTGCTGCCGTCCAAACCCACCCAGGTGCTGCCCACAACCGAAGATGTTTTTTTAAAACAGGTGTACACAGCGATGGATGCAAAGCTCGGCGACGCAGACCTGAACATAGCCTACCTGTGCTCCGAGCTGGCCATGAGCCGCAGCACACTTAACCGAAAACTCAAAGCCCTGCTCGACACTTCGGCCAATGACCTCATTCGGCAGTACCGGCTGCAGCACAGTGCCGTTTTGCTGGGTTCGGGCATGGACATGGCCACCATTGCCTACCAGGTGGGTTTCAGCAGCCCTTCTTATTTTTCGCAGTGTTTTAAAGAGCAGTTTGGCGTTACGCCGTCGGAGTATGCGGCACGCCTGGTGCATCAGTGATACCGGTACTTTATCCACGAAACGGCCTTGTACTGTCAAACCGAAGCCCTCTTGCTAATCTCACTCCATTTTTGAAGCAAAGTTTATAGTATCTGCACCGATCCTTATAGCCTCCGGCTCCGGTAGATGATAGTTTTGATGCACTAACAAACCTCTTTAAACCAAGCTAAAAAACAACACAATGAAACGAATTGCCCTCAGTATTTCGACCTGCGCATTGCTTATGCTTTGTGCGCACACATCATTTGCGCAGCAACCTGCCGTTAAAAAAGTAAGTGCCGCTTTACCGCTTACAGCTGACGCCAGCGCCGTTGCTCCGAGCTATTTTGATGCAGCACAGACTGATGCACTTGCACAAGCGTGGCCCTGGCCGCGTAAAAGGTATCTCCTCTAATAGGTCATCCCTTTTGCCGTGCACCATTAAAGCGGTTAGTTATATTTGATATAGCTGACCGCAACAATAATTCTGGACCGGCGGCATCAATGCTTACCAACACCTTCAGCAGATGTGCAATCAGCTGAAGGTGTTGTTGTTTTATATGCGGCAATGCACATCTTGCCCACTTTATTTTGCCGCATTCCCAATCCTGCGCCTCAGTACAATGGTGGCGATTGTTGCGCTGCGTTTTCTATCAGAATGCGCTCTGTATCAACACCGCTTTACCCAAACCAAAGCCAGTACTGTGTTTGCGCACCTGTTTTGACACAAAATTGATAGCATTTGCACCGTTCCTTATAGCCTTCGTCGCTGTTGGTGGGTAGCTTTATAGCATCGTTTACACACGTTTTGCCCCAACCAAAAAACCAACACAATGAAACGCTTTACGCCAACCTTGCTGACCGCTATCGTACTGCTGCTGGCTCCTTCCGTTTTTGCCCAGGAAATTGCAGCCCATTCCATCAACGCTTCGCTGCCACTGGCCGCCGGTGTAACCTCTAATGTAAACACCTCCGCTACCACCGCATCGGCGCACCCCGATGCAAAGCTAACCGGCACCCTTGCACGGCATTTTCCCGAAGCAACCCAGCAGCAGTGGTGGCAGCACGGCGATGGCTTTTATGTGCAGTTTTTAAACAAGGGCCAGAAGGCCCGGGCCGTGCTTAATAAAAAAGCGGCATTGCAATATGCCATTACCGATTGCAGCCTAGACCAGTTGCCCCAGTTGCTCCGCAAAACAATGGCGGACGAATACGAAGGGTACACATTGAAACATGCAATAGCCATTAATGCACACAGCACGGTAGCATACCAGGCAGTGCTGGAAAACGAACAAGGCTACATTACCTTAAAAGCCACCGGCGACCAGGTTGAAGCGGTGGATAAAAAAACAAAGTAAGACCTCCAACATTACGCAAAAAGCGCCAGCTTTTCCGTCCGACAAATATTCCCCGTTCATTTGGGTCGCAACACTAATGCTTCAGCAAACCTCTACCGCGGTACAACCGGTCAGGGGTTTTGCTTTTTCCCTTTTTAAGGCTGGCAGGTTTGCATCTTGCAAATGGCTTCGCTATTGCTTTATTCAAAAACCCGCAGGTTTTTACCGGTGAGCTGCGTCTGGTATTTTTTCAGATCGGCGGTTGCCGGGCCAGACAGCTTTTTACCCGTGGCATCAAACACCGAACCGTGATCGGCCGCGGTGTTGGAACAGGGAAATGTATTGGCGGTGCCGTTGTAGGTAAGCGCCGATCCCTGGTGCGGGCAGCGGCTATCAAAGGCCAGGTACTCATTGCCCGAGCGGGCAATGATCACGTTGTTGCGAATCGTCCAGCCCTTTGCCGACAGGTCGGCATCGGCGCCAGTGTCGAAAGTAAAATCAACTTTGCCGCTTGGGTTTGGACCGGGAACGGGCTGCGGGCCATCATCGCCGCCCGATTTGCTGCATCCGCCCAAACAAAAAGACATAATAATGGAGCCTGCCCCCATACCCAGGGACAACAAGAATTCTTTGCGTTCCATAAAACGGTTTTTTGTTGGTAAAAACTTATCTAAAAGGGTACAGCAGATACTGATGCGTCATTTCGAATTGATCGCCTACTTCAATGCCTTTTTCGTAACCTGGAAGGCCCGCGAAATATTGAACCCGAATTGTATGTCGCCCTTGCCCCAACTGTTGGTGGTTTCGGTTAAAAACACCCGTTCGTTCATGCCGATGGCGTTGGTTACATGCATTTGAAAAACATGGCCGCCGGTTTCCACATCAATACCAATCGATAGCGGGTTGTGCAGGCCACGGCCGCTGTTGCGGTCGGCTATATAATAGTAATCGACATTGATAGAAGTCCGTTTGCCCAATTTGGCCCGGCCACCCACGCCGGCGGCAAACAAACCATTTTTATCCCGCTGAGTTTCCACCAGGTTGCGGTGCAAAAAAGTGGGCATCACTTGTATGGTCAGCGCTTCGCTGAACTTTCGGCCGGCCAGCACCTGTGCAAAATAGCCAACGCGGTGACCGAATTTGAATTTCGGATTAGGCGTACTCCAGGGCGCCGTAACAATGGTGCTGCCGCCCACCAACACCAGCGAAAAGGGAACGGGCCGCAAACCGGTAGCCTGTTGCAGGGCACGCCATTTTACAAAACCATCCAACTCTTTTCTATACGAGCCACGGCCAATACCTACGGTGAGGTTATTGGAAACGCCGTAATCGAAACCAAGGCGGATGGACGCATCGTCGAGCCCAAACAACTCCTTAATGCCCTGGTTGACCCTGCCAAAACGATGCAGGATCCGGAAATCCAAAACACCGGGCCGCAGCATTTCCAGGCTTTGCGACATGATAACCCTTGATGACTTATATGCATTATACACCAACTCCTGCTCCGGTTGCTGTGGCGAAATTTGTTGCAACAAATCGGTGGTGTCCTGTGCATCTACTGCCAGGGCAGGCAGCAAAAAAACGGTAGCGCAAAAGGCTTTCAGGTTCATGTCAAAAAATTTATCCTTTCAGGGGTTGCAGGTCCAGGTGAATAGTGATGGTAACGGTGTTGGAAACTTTGTCCTTTACCAGGGCCGGAATGGCGATGTTGTAATCGGAAAGCTGCAACGCAAACGTTGCCTTACCCAGTAGCCGCCCACCGCTTACTTGCAACGTGCCGGGCACTTCCAATTGGTTTGTGACGCCGTGCAATGTCAAGGCACCTTTCACCACTACATGGTACACACCTACCTTGTTGTATGCAACAGAAGCTTTATCTGTGAGGGCACCCTTGAATACGGCGCGGGGAAACTTATCGCTCTCCACGTAGTTTTCGTTGAAATGCTGTTGCATCAGGGCTTTTTCAAATGCAAAACCTTTCATTTGCACGGCAAACTGCATGTTGCCGGTAGCGGCGTCGAGCACAGCCGTCACAGTATTATTGATCGCTTCAATGTTTTCGAGGGGTGCTTTGGAATAAAAACGGACCACGCCGGTTTTGGTATAAAACCGCTCCTGCGCACCGGCAGTAATTGCGGCTATCAGTATAAGCAGGCAAAGCCAAACTTTTGAATAACGCATGTTTAATTCTCTTTAATGAGGCCACCCAAACGCAGGTGAATTGTGGTACCCAGGCTGCTCAACAAATCATCCCCATCGCCGACGGTGCCGGCCTCGTATCCGGTGTATAGCGCCTGGAAAACCGCCTGCTTGCCAACGGTAATTTTTTGTACATCCTGTTGGTGCCGCTGGTCGAGCCCGATCACGATTTCGGAACCGTCCGAACCTCCGTTTAGTATTACCGAACCTGATTGATTTACCTGTGTAGCGGTGCCGGTTACCCGAATAATTTTACCATTGTAATGCTTGTTGGATGCAGCGCCATTTGCTTCAAAATCCTTAGTCATTTCGGCCGCATGAATAGTAATATCGGGACGGGCTTGCACCACATCAGGCACCTTTTGGCTGAAGATCCTGTAGGCCCAAAGCGCCGCGACGATCAACATCAATGCAAGGCCATATCCCATGTATTTTTTCATAAACAAAACCGTACATTTTAATGATCCGGGGCGCCGGCAATGACCCATGCTTTAATGATGTTGATATCGCATTCAGTCATCTTGGGTGCGCCATGTGGCATGGGCGCAAATCCAGGCACATGGCTTACTGCACCCAACAGGCGGCCATTATCCACCAATTTTTTTACCGCGGCATATCCTTCGAGGCTGATGCCGCCTTCAGGTGCCGTACCCACATGGCAGCCATAGCATCCATACGAGGTTAAAATCGAGGTAACTTCAGGAGCATAATGCACATGACTGGTATCGGCAGTGCAGGGAACCAACTCTTCTTCTTTATCGTGGTAGCAGCCAACAAACAGGGCCATGTACAACAACAATATTTTGCTGATGATCCGCATGGTTTTGGGGGATTGATTAGTGTGGGATGTTTGCCTGTACATACGGCTGCCTTTTTGCAAGGGTTGCCTGCGCAAAAAAATATTTCGTTGCCAAAAAATATATTTTGATTTAGCACCAATACAAGGCAACCCTTTTTGCGCAACTGCGTATTTTGTTGTAGAACCCCATTTATTATTTGCAACACCTGCCGGAAACCATAAGTCATTGTGTGCAACAAAACCGTAAAGCCCAAAAGCTCTTCTACGAGCATTATTATGGCTATTGCTTAAAAGTGGTGTTCCGATATATTTATCACTACGACAAAGCCGTGGATGTGGTGAACGATGGCTTTGTAAAAGTGTTTTGCAACCTGCACAAATTCCGCAGCGCCGATCCCGACATTACCGAACACCTGCTCATGGGTTGGATGCGCCGCATCATGATCAATACGGCGGTAGACTACCTGCGCAAAAACCAGTTTCTGCCCGAGATTGGCGAAATAGCCGAAGATGTGTGGCAACCCGAAGACCGCGGCCCGCTCCCCGACCAGGCCCTGTTGTATAAAGAACTGGTGCAGGAAATAAAGAAACTGCCGCCTGGCTACCGGGTGGTGTTCAACATGTATGTAATTGATGGACTGACCCACCAGGAAATAGCCACCCAACTGGGCATTTCGGTGGGCACATCCAAATCCAACCTGTCGAAGGCCCGGGGCATTTTGCAGGATATACTCAAAAAAAACGACCGTGAGGCCATTGTATGCAATTTGTGAATGACGATATGGATGATGTGTTCCGCAAGGCCGGCGAACATTACCCCCTGCAGGTAACGGCGCCTGATTGGGACAAGATGCAGCAGGCATTGGAAGCCGCCGACAAACAGGGCACCACAACTGGTTTGCAAAAGCAGCGCCCTGTTTGGCTGCTGGCGCTGATCCCGTTTTTGGTGTTGTGCACTACTTACTTCCCGGTGGATAAACCACAAAGTGTTGCAGTAAAAAAATCAGAAAATAAAAATGTTGTAAATGAAAAGCCAACGCCTTTTAATACAGCAAATGACACCGAGCTGGCGCAAGATGGTGTGACTGCGCAAGACTTAGTAATAGTAAAAAGCAATGGTGTAAAGAATCAAAACAATAATAACATCGTTAATCGTGCTGGCAATTTCGTGAACAGTGCAAGTACCAGCCATTTAGCAAAGCAATTAATTACTAATTACCAGGAAAGAACAACACGGCGTATCTATGAAGCATCAGATAAAGGTGTAGCACAACGTGATGAAGCAGCACCAGCACAATCCACGCTTCATGCAACCATTGAGTTGTTACCTGCTCCATCTAAATCTTATTTGCTGCAAAACAAACAGCCGGCGCTTGCAGGTGTAAAAATTGAAGCACCCAAACCTGCACCACAGCGCTTGTTTCGCAACAGCGGCCTTTACGCCGGCTTGCTGGGCAGCTTGGATTTCACTACTGTCGAATTTCAAAAAACCAATCGCATTGGCCGGCAATTGGGTGTGGTAGCTGGCTACCGGCTCAACAAAAAATGGAGCTTAGAAACCGGCTTGTACTTTTCCAAAAAGTTTTATTACTCCGAGGGATCTTATTACAAATCATCAAGAGCTTATGTCCCACCCAATACTTCCATTGTGGAAGTGGATGGAACCTGCGTGATGCTGGAAGTGCCTCTTCTATTGAAATACGACTTTACCCCGCACCGTAGGACGGGTGTATTTGCAACAGCAGGATTGTCATCTTATTTCATGAAAAAAGAGGCTTACAATTATCTCTATTATTACCACAACTCCGGCACCTACGCACAACACAGTAAACAGTACCGCAATGAAAGCAACAACCTGTTTTCTGTAGTGCACCTGAGCGGCGGCATCACCCATAAAATAGGCCGCACCACCGCATTGCGTGTGGAACCATACATCAAACTACCAATAACCGGGTTAGGTTATGGCAAAATGCATTTTACCAGCGCAGGCATGAATATGGGTGTCGTGAAAAACTTTTGATAGAGCAATATCATAGAGGCGATATCCAAACATCAATGCTGACCTTATACTTCTACTCCTTTCCTTTTTAAAAGCATCACATTTTACCCGCGGCTTAATTTGTGCGCCAGCAAAAAAATAACAACCGCAGCAACAGCCATCGCGGGTTGCAGCCAGGAAACATAACCAATGATGGCCACCTGCAGTACAATCCAAGTAAATAAAACCGCTGCGCAGCTGTAAGCCCATTGCACCGCATACCGGTTTTTGCGCAGCACTGCCATGGCGCCAATAAAGAAATTGATGCCCACAAACACAAACAGAATCAGGGCGGGAACAAAATAATCGGAGAACGGACTGCCCGCCAGCCACTCCCTGGGCACATTGGGCGCACCAGCCATGCCATACCAGCCGCCACCCAGTGCGTTGATGGAAATGATCAACAGCAACGAGCCTAATACAATGCGGGTTGCTTTCATTGAGCCAACATGTAGCAGCGCAGCCATCATACTGATACTGGTATTGAAACGACCAGCTCCTCTGTATAAAAATATAGCGTGGATTTTTTTAGTGCAATACCTGCGGTGCCCAATAATGTACAGCAACCGGCCTCATTGGAATGGGCAAATTGCTGCCGATAAAGACTATGGTATTTAAATTGTTACTCCTCTCCTGCCCATGCGCCACAGCTTTGAGCCGTTCAGCATTGAGGCGCATAACAATACACATTACTTCAATAGAAACACATGCAACAGGGACAGGATATTTCGGAAAAAGAACAGGCGCCGAAAAAGGCGTTGGAACTGGTGTTTGAAGACAACAAATACCAGCTGACCGGCGTGGCCATTTCTAAAAAAGGCCGCTTGTTTACCAACTATCCCCGCTGGGAAGGGCCACACCGGTACTCATTGGTGGAGGTTTTGCCCGGCAATAAAACGGTTCCTTTTCCCAACGAGCAAATGAACAACTGGCAGCCCGGCGACGATGGCCGCGACAAATGGGTATGTGTGCAGGCGGTGTATATCGACGATAAGGACACCATGTGGGTGGTGGACCCCGCCTGCCCGCAAATGAAGGAAGTGCATGAGGGAAGCCACAAGCTGGTGCAGATCAATTTGGAAACAAACACCATTGAGCGGACTTATTTTTTTGAAGGTGTTGCATCCAATAAAAGTTATATCAACGATGTGCGGGTTGATACCGAACGTGGATTTGCCTACCTCACCAATTCAAACGAAGGCGGCATCTTGGTGGTAAACCTCGAAACCGGCAACATCCGGCAATTGCTGCAGGATCATCCTTCGGTGAAAACCGACCCCGAATTCAAATTCATCATTGAGGGCCGCGAACTGATGAAGGACGGAAAGCCCGCCAAAATGCAATCGGACGGCATTGCACTATCGCCGGACGGCGAATGGCTTTATTACAAACCCCTTACAGACGACAAGCTGTACCGCACCCGCACAAAGATCCTGCGCGACGAAACGCTGGCCCCGGTTGAGGTGACCGAATGGGTGGAAGACCTGGGCAGGTTTACCACGTCGGACGGGATGATTTTTGACAAAGAAGGCAACCTGTACCTTGGCGACCTGCAGTCGTCGGCCATTATGCAGGTAAATGCGGACCACCAAATGTTTTGCGTATTGCAGGATGACCGGCTTGTTTGGCCGGACAGCTATTCAGTTTCGGACGATGGCTACCTCTACATCAGCTGTTCGCACATACATAAGCAACCCGAATACAACGAAGGACAAAACCGCCGCACCGGTCCATACACCATCTACAGGATGCCGCTGTAGCACAGGCAGAAGTGGGATTGAAAAAATTTTACGAGATGGGTCAGTTCCTGATTTGCAGCGTGGCGTTTAAGATTTGTTGTGCCAGTTGCAACTCTTCGGGTCGGAAATCGCCCTTAATGGTGAGGTTGGCCACGTTGGCGTAATAACCGCCGTTGATGGTTTTTATAAACTGGCCAAAATTTTCGAGGGTAGTAAAATGCAGGGTCATAGCTTTTTTAAGGATTGGATATTGCAAAGTAAATATAAGGCCCAGTTTGATTCAGCTGCTTTTATAAGCTGCCAATTATGATATTGGTCAACTCCTATCATCAAACAACATTCGTGCAAATTAGTTCACGCCACAAAAAATTTGCAAAGCGGTTGTTTGCTTAAAATAATAATCCCCTTGAAACAGGGGATTATTATACGACGCTGGTATCATGCTACGATGATTTGCTCATGTGAACGCCGGGTCATCAAAGGCATTGGACGGCTTAGGCTTATCATGGACATGGCTTTTTACAAAAGGCTTGGTTTGGGGATACTGGATGGCGGCTTGCGGGTAATGCGTGGTAAAACAACACACCCATTCAAAAGATATTGGACCGCATGATGCATTGCATTTGCTGATACAAGTATAAGGATAAGATCAAGCTCATCCATAAGCTACACCGACACATGAAATGGAATTGTGCATTTGCTCCGCCAATTAACAATGGTAAAACCTGCATTGCTTCGTTATTCGTACGGCATCCTGCAATTTTTCCACACTGCGCAAAAAAGAAACAATGCGATGCATTCGCTCTGCGCAACGAGCAGAAAATTTAATTACTGCACAACAGCAACAATCGCTTTACAGCATTGCGCAGTTGATCGAACGAAGGCGGCTTGATGATCATTTCTGTTGCCGACTGGTCGCAAACACGTTTATCGGCAGGGTTGATTGAAGTGGTAAAAATTACAACCGGGATATTTTTCAGGTCGGGCTCGCTTTTGATGCGGGTAAGTGTTTCCTTGCCGCTGAGCACCGGCATATTCATGTCCAGCACAATCAGGCAGGGGTATTTTTCCCGATCAATGCTTTTAAGAAAAGTCAGTAATTGTTGGCCATCACGAAATTCGATCAGTTCATGATCAGGTGCTTCCAGCTCCATTATTTCCCGGAACATCTCCAGGTCGTCCATATCGTCATCGGCCCACAAAATGGTGTGTTTCTCCAACATTTGGTTTTTCATTGGCCCCTCCCATTTATAATAATGAATCAGGTCAAATAATATCGTAATGCAAAGCTGGGAAAATTATGGGCGGTAAAAAATGCGAATCGGTAAAACCCCATCCTTTCGGGTTCAAAAAGGCGAATTTGCCGATAAAAAAATTTTATAATATCAGTAACTATATGGGCAAAAAAGAAGGCCCGGTGAGAACACCAGGCCGCAACCAAAACTAACTGCTTAAGAGAATAAGCAACGGCAAGATAATGAACCTCCGGTAAAATAGAAACAAGTGTTTCTTAAAAATTAAAAAAGCCGGATAAATTCCCGGCTTTGTATAATCAATTCCCATTAAAAATGCACTTTAGCTATACAAACTAATTGCACTGCATTTTGCAAAAAACAAAGCCTGCCACTAAAAGCAGGCTTTTAAAACAAAAGCAAATTCATAAAGCAAAGCAAGATCGTAAGTCGCCCGTTAAGCGAAAAAATATTGGGACAATGACCACCGGACAAACGCATTAAAACAAACGTTTGTCGAAAGCAACAACTTGGTCTGGCTTAGGTTAAGGTAACAACTGCATTCTCACGGTCTTCGGCACAATCAGGTAATGATCCAGCCAATCCAAAAAAATCAACACATGCTGAAAAAACCGGTGCAAAAGTAGCGGCAACAGGGTCGGATGCTTGCCTACAAAGGTTTTATTTGGTAAAAAAAAATAATAAAAAAAGGCCTAGAGTAGAAACTCTGGCCCGTTTTAATCCGTACCCTATGAAAACTGGGTTAAAGATACAGCAAAGAAATTTGTAACTGGTGGTCATTTATGCGCTATTTTTTAAGTAAATATTTGAGAGCGAAATCGTACATCCACTTTTCGGATTCCGTAATAGTACGGTGGTTCAACTAAAGTTGCAGGTTACAAAGCAAGACTGATAGCCGAGCAGCATCAGCAACCGGTAAACCTAGTCCATCAAATAGCTACATCAGAACGGCTCCTTCTATTTGCACCAAGCAATCCTAATAAAAACTTATTTGTAAGCGCCTTGCTGCTAGTGCAGTTATGCATGCCCGTTAGCGCTATTTGACAGTTGTGTTTGCAACCCCTATCTTTAACCTCCTTCTATCGCACCATATCCTATTGGCCACCGCAGCCAGCACACTAACGCCTTTTGGCGAACAAGCATTTTTTTCACCCTTTTTAATCCATCAAATGAACAGTTTGGAACCCAAACTCCCTGCGCCATTGCGCAGTAGTGAAACAGTAGCCATTCGGGCCAACCGGCCAACAGGCATCCCCATGTCTACGCTTTACCTGCAGCAGCAACCCGGCAAGGTTGCACTGCGTTTAAGCATGATCGTTATACTGCTTGCAGCAGTGCACACTATCAGCCTGTTCCTTTTTTATGCCAATCCTGAAGGCAATGCCGCCAAACAGGTACACCGCTTGTTTAACCTGGGTGTGGATGGAAATGTGCCCACGCTTTTTTCGGCATGCATATTACTCGCTGCTGCAGCACTGTTGTACCTGTTATCACGCTTGGCCAGTTCACAGGGCAATCGGTACGATCAAACACGCTGGTTGATCCTGAGTGGGATTTTTATTTTCCTGGCGGTAGATGAAGGAGCGATGATCCACGATTTTATGGCAGAAACCATTCGCAGCCGGATGCCAGTAGCGATGCCCAGCTTTCTTTATTTCTCCTGGATCATTCCATATTTCTTTTTTGCACTGGGTACCGGCATTTTCTTTATCCCGTTCCTGTGGCGGCTGCCTGTGCGAACGAGGAACCTGATGGTGCTTTCCGGCGTTTTGTTTGTGGCCGGTGCACTCGGTTTCGAAATGTTTGAGTCGGCGATTGTGGCCGGTAATAACGAAGCAGGTATAATAAACGAGGAAGTGCGGCCGTTATCGTTTTATATGCTCGAAACATTTGAAGAAATAATTGAAATGTCGGCCATCGTACTTTTTATTTACACACTATTGGATTATATTAAAATAAAAAACGCTGCGATTGAATGGCGGCTTATTTAATCCAAAACGAACATCGCAGTTTCAAAATATCGGTCCAACGCTTTTCGGTTTAAGCAAATATGAAAGGCCATCCGTACCGGTTTTTTATCCCTGATCATACCTTGAAAACGTAAAAGCCCTTCCAGTTGGAAGGGCTTTCTTTATAGAAATCATGTTCAGTGCAATTTCAATTGCAGCAATTGAAAACGATAAATCAATAATTCCCGATCAGGGTTTCAAATTCATCGGCAATAAGCTCGGTAAAATAGCGGGCCTGCTGTACCAGTTTGTCAAATGCTGCGCCCTTTTGCACACAGGCAAGCACTTGCAGTTCATTTAATTCTTTAGTAATTGCCGAGGTAAACCCTGTAGAAAAAACAACAGCCGGTACTGCATGTTGTGTTGCATGTGCCCGGATGCGGCGCAGTGTTTGGCCACCATTGAGCAGCGGCATATTATAATCGAGCACCACCAGCGCCGGATGTTGGCCTGACGGCATTGCATCAAGGTGACGGAGCAGATCATGCCCGTTTTTAAAGAAACGAACCAGCTCGCGTTTGCCTATTTTTTCAAAAGCAGATGAAAGTAAGTTTTGGTCATCTTCATCGTCTTCTACGATAAGGATTGGTTGCGAATACATAACGTTTGTTCTTACTATCAAATGTAGAAAAACTACAGTAACTCTATGTATTACAGGCACATGCAAACGTGCAAATTATAGCGGAATAAGCAGAAACGGGGTCAACGGCTAAGGGTTTGCACCCATTGCGCCGCTGCAAAAAAAGAAAATACCACCGGGGCATATATCAAATCAAACAGGAATATAAGCCAGCAGCACACAACCCGATCCCGGTGTGCTGGTTACAGTTAGCCGGCCCTGCACGCTTTCGGCCCTTGTGGTCATATTGCTAATGCCGATGCCATCGCGTTTTTGCCGAATGTCAAACCCTTTTCCATCATCGGAAACCTGCAACACCAGTTCATCGCCGCCGTGCTGAATGTTAATGCACACATGCGTTGCATCGGCATGTTTCAAAATATTGGTGAGGTGCTCCTGCATGATGCGGTAAATGGCCAGGTGCACATCCTGCGCCACGTCGAGGTGTTCAATCTCTGCAATGTCCATTTCAATGCTGATGCGGTTGGTCGCAGCAATAACATCCACTAATTCATTGAGCGAATCTTTCAATCTTATTTTGCCCAGTGTGGGTGCAGAAAGGCGTTTCGACAAACTGCGTATTTCGTTGATGGATTCCTGTAATAACTGAATCGATTTATTGATCAACTCTTCGCTGCTGCCAATGCCATCGCGGCAAAGCTCCTGGTACAATTTAACGGTAGTGAGTACCTGGTTTACATTATCGTGCAGTTCGCGGCCCACTTGGGTACGTTCTCGCTCCTGTGCGTTGATCACTGCGGCCGTAACCATTTGCTGGTGCTTGCGTTTTTCTTCTTCCAATACCTGCTCCAGCCGTTTGCGTTCAGTAATGTCAATAGCGATGGAAAAGAAATGCTGCAGCTTGCCTTTTTCATTAAACACGGGTTGCGAGTTCACATCGGCCCAGTAGGTTTCGCCGTTCTTCTTGTAGTTCAATACCTGCACATGCACCGGTTCGCGCCGGTCCCATTTTTCCTGTACCAACGCCACAACGGCCGGATCGGTTTCGGGGCCATCAAAAATCTCATGCGAGTACTGACCCACGGCTTCTTCAAAACTAAAACCGGTGATACGGGTAAATGCATCATTTACCCATTCTACGCGTTTATCCTTCCCAATGATGGCTACAATATTGTTGGTTTGTTGGGCCACCAGTGACAGCTTGCGCAGTTCGTGCTCATTTTTTTTGCGTTCGGTAATATCTGTTTCAATGGAAAAATATTGCTCCAGGTTACCGGCACTATCGAAAATCGGTTGTGCATACGACTCGGTCCAAAACGGCGTTCCGTTTTTCCGATAGTGCAGCATTTCAATTTGATAAGGGCGTCCCTTTTTTTGTTGCGACTGTATATAACGAATGGTAGCCGGGTTAGTTTCCGGGCCGGTCAGGAGCTCGTTCATTTCCTTGCCCAACACTTCCTGCATGGTGTAACCGGTGTTGCGCAAAAATGCATCGTTTACCCAAGTAATGGTCATGCTGGGCGTGGTAACAATCACGCTATTGGCGGTTTCCCGCGCAATCAACGAAAGCCGCCTGAATGCTTCTTCTGTTTTTTTGCGTGCATCCACATCGCGGAAAAATGCTGAGAGGCCATTTTCTGTGCGGTAAACACTTAGCTCTACCCACTTGCCATTTTGCGGACAAACATGTTCCGAAATAACCGCGTTGTTTTCCCTGATCACTTTCTCAAACATTGGCCGGTACAATTGTCTCGCTGGCTCGCAATACCATTCGATCAGGTTTTTGCCAATGATCTCCGATCGCTTTACTTCCAATATTTCTTCGGCCTTGTGGTTGAAATACTGCACCACCAATTCGTTGTTCAGGGAAATAAAACCCTGGTTCATATGCTCCAGGATGGAAACAAGCTGGCGGTTTTGCCGCTCAATTTGTTCTTCGTATTTGCGGTGGCGTTCCACTTCTTCCTTCTGCTCTGTAGCATCCCTGAAAAAAACGAAAAGACCCAGGTCGGAAGGATAAGCACTCACCACAAACCAGCGGTTGAACCTTGGGATGAATGCTTCAAACTGCACCGCGGTTTGTTCACGAAATGCCTTGTCATAATGCTGGTGAAAGATGGTGCCCTCCATTTCGGGAAAACAGTCCAAAAATTTGCAGTTGAGCAACTGCGCTGCCGAAATGTTCAGGATGTGCTCCGCCTGCGGATTGTAGTGCACAATGCGCCACTCCTTATCCATTGCAAAAAATCCATCAGTTATGCAACTGAATATATCCAGTAATTCGCCGCTATGTCCATCCAATGGCAAAGTTCCGCTATTTGATTGCGCCTCATTTCTGCCCGACGCTGGTTGCACAAAGCAATACATTAAGTTCTGTGCTGTGTTCCATTGCATGGACCATTGCGTACACTGCAAACCGCCTTGTTCTTTATTGATCCAAATATTGATGCGGGTAACGGTGCTGTTGTTGGTGGCCGCAACAAATTGGCTTTCTGCGCGGGCCCGGTCCTTTTCAGTAACTATTTCCAGCCAATGCATGCCGGTGAGTTGTTCGGGTGCATAGCCCCACTCCTGCGCTGCATGTTCATTTGCATATGCAAATATTCCGTGCTGATTAATAGCGCAAATAACACCGGGCATGGCGTCGAATAAAGGCTGAACCGTTGTTGAGGAAAGGCGTTCTTTTCCGGTGGTTTCGTGGTTATTGAAGAAAGGGTTTTTCATGGTTTACCGCACCATTAAGGCCAGTAAGCTGGCCCGCCATGTGGCGTACATTTTTATGCTTGCAGACGTTAAATAAAACAGCGAACGATGCAATACTCATGATGCGATTACCTGCAGGGCACACAGTTATGCCAATTGCATGCTTCACAAAACCGTTTCAATAATGCAGCCCACCCAATCATATTGCTTTGTGCAAATATAAATGCTGCGCTCCATCTGTTGCACGTTAAAAAAACGGGGCATTCTAAGTATTCGATACTTAAAATGCCCCGTACTTAAACAAACATGCCCGCTGCATGCTATTTAACCTACCATGTTTGATGAAGCTATTGCATCAGCTTGCTAGTAACAGCAAATGAAAAGTGGTGCCTGTGCCCGGCTCGCTATCGGCCCAAATATGGCCGCCATGGTTATGCACCACTTTGCGGGCAATGGCCAGGCCGATGCCGGTGCCCATGTATTCCGCATTGCCATGCAGGTGGGTAAAGATGTTGAAAATGCGCTCCGCATCTTTTTGCTCAAAACCAATTCCATTGTCCTGCACCGCCAAGTGATAATAACGTTGGCGGCTATCGTCCGCCGATAATTCGCGGCGTACATCGCGGCCAACTACCTGCCGGCAGGTAATTTTTATTTGCGGCGGCTGACCTTCCTTGCTGTATTTAAGGGCGTTGGAAATAAGGTTGTGAAACAGTTGTTGCAACTGCCGGCTGTTGCCTTCAATAATGGGCAATTGATCGTAGCGAATGGTGGCCTGCCGCTGTTCAATTTCCAACTCCAGGTCGCCCAGCACGCTGGCCAGCTTTTTATTCAGGTCGATGGTTTCCAGTGTGGTGGCACCTTTTGTTGTTTGCGAGTAAGCCAGCAGGTCGTCGATCAACGTACCCATGCGGTGGGCCGCATTTTCGAGGCGCCCAAAAAGGCGCACCTGATTGTCGGACAACAATTCTTCCAGTTCGTTTTTAAGCCGGTCGGAAAAGAAGTTGATCTTCCTAATTGGCTCCTTCATATCGTGTGAAGCAACGTATGCAAACTCTTCAAGGTTGGCGTTCGATTGCTTCAGGTCTTCCACCGTTCGCTCCAGTTGCAACTGTGTTTCTTTGATCGGCGTGATGTCGGTGAAAATATGGATCAGGTGGTCGTCATCCATTTTTGATATGGTCAGCTCCAGCCACCTGCCGGTTACTTCCAAAAAGTATTGAATCAGCGCCGGCTCGCCAGTAGCCAGTGTGTTCAGGCAGGTTTGCCCATACGCCGAAGAAATGATATTCGGATCGAGCTCCGCAGCGGTTTTTACCAGATAAATTTCCCGCGGCAGGCCGGTAAACTTTACCGCTGCATCGTTGGCCAAGATAGTGCGGGCATCAACCACGGCACCGCTTTCATCGCGGATCATTTCCGTAACGGAAATGCCGTTGGATGAATTAGACAAAATATTATCGAGCAGGTTGCGCTGGCTTTCCAGTTCGCGGGTTCGTTCGGACACTCGCTGCTGCAATTCCTGTTCGCTTTCTTCAATTTTTTTACGAGCAGCTACCTGGTCGGTTACATCAGTAGCCACACCAATTATGCCGGAGATGTTACCCTCGCCATCGCGGAAAGGCTCATACACAAAATTGAGGTAAGAAGTTGCAACCGAATTTTCGCGGGGCAGGGTCACCGGCCGCTCGTTGGCCACCACGGTTTCACCCAAAGTGTACACCCGGTGCAACATGGCTTCAAGGCCTTGGTTCTTTGCTTCGGGCAGGGCTTCAAATATAGGCTGGTGCCGCATTTTAGCGGCTTCGCGGCCCCAAAGCTGGTACATGCGGTTGTTGGCAATTTCAACGATATAAGATGGCCCTTTAAAGATGCACATGGCCACCGGCGATTGCAAAATGGTATTGCGCAGGTTGCGTTCGCTTTCCTGTATGCGGCGGGCTGCCAGCACTTTGTCGGTGGTTTCAATACAGGCGCAAAACAAGCCTTGCACGGCACCAGAGTCGCTAACTATAGGGCTGTATGAAAAAGTAAAATAAGTTTCCTCGATATAGCCGTAGCGGTTGATGTACAACGGCTGGTCTTCGGACCAGGTAGAGACGCCGTTGAAAACTTTGTGCACCAGCGGGGCCAGGTCATTCCATATTTCGGCCCAGGCCACCTGGCCGGGTTTGCCCAGCAGTGTTGGATGCTTTTCGCCGGCAATGGGAATATAAGCGTCGTTGTAAATGGTAACCAGGTCGCTGCCCCACCATACAAACATGGGAAACCTTGAATTAAGCACAATGCTCACGGCCGTTCGCAGGCTTTGCGGCCAGGTTTGGGGATGCCCCAAAACAGTGCCTGTCCAGTCCTTTGCCCTGACCAATTCTCCCATCACTCCTCCGCCACTCAAAAAGGCATTGGGCTGCATTTCATTGATCATTTCCGTACAAAAAATTAATTAAGGGTTGATGCCAAAAGTAAACAGAAATGCATATTTCAAAACGCTGTCGAAAATTCAGTGAAATCCAAAGGATTGGGCATTCAAGATAGTGTAGTGTGCCGTGCGGCCAAAAGAAATTTTTAATAGGAAAAATAGGCGCAAACGGAAGAATAAATGGTAGAAAAATCAAATACAAAAGACTAATGCGCAATATGGCCAGTCAGTGGCGGTTGTATAACCGGTTATTGCGTCATCGCCTGAGTGAATGCACGGCCTAATAAACACAACCCTGATACATTTTGCGGGAGCAAAAAAGAACGGCGAGCAGTTAAAGAGCCAAAACTGATCTTTGCAATATTTCAGGAAAACAACCCATTCAAAAAGCATGTGTATTTAATCCAATACTATACCTTATTTGAAACGGAGCCAATTGTGGCGATTATAAATCCGGCCCGGCCTGCACATCCGTGGTGGGTTGTGCGCCTTGCATTTGCGGCCAGCCATCCACCCAGTCAACCCGGTCGAGCAACATTACCCGCCGCACCGGATCGCGTTTATCAAAGCCGTGATAGAGCATCCATGTAACGCCGCTTTTATCCGTAATAATATCACCGTTATGACCCGGCCCAATAAAGCCTTCGGTGCCTTCATTTTTTTGCAACAACAAAGTGCCGCCATCTTCCAATAACGGCTTTCCATCCTTGTCTAGGTACGGGCCTTTAAAATCTTTAGAGCGGCCCACTTTTACGCGGTACGTACTTTTTTCGCCGGCGCAGCAAGTGCCCACCGAACCAAAAAAATAGTAATAGCCATCGCGTTTGTAAATCAGCGAACCTTCATACGAGTTGCCTGCCAGCTTGAACTTTTCACCGGCCACCTGCATGCCGTCTTTGGAAAGGGGCACTGCATAAATACCATGAAAGCTGCCCCAAATGAGGTAGGGCTTCTTGCCATCGACGTATAAAAAAGCATCGATGGAATTATCCACGCCAATTTCTTTACTCAGGAACAATTTGCCGTGATCGGCAAACGGGCCCTGCGGTGTTTTTGAAGTAGCTACGCCGATGCCCGGGTTGGGATCGCCCCAGGTGGAAAAAGAATAGTACAGGAAATATTTGCCTTTATAAACTGCCGCATCGGGTGCCCAGATGCCGCCCTCCTTTTTCCACGATGGTTTTTGTTGCAGCGCATCGCCCACAACCTCCCACTGCACCAGGTTTTTTGATCGAAGGATGGGCGTAACATACCGGCCACCAAAACCCTCCTTTTGCCAATTGGCTTGGGTGGAATAAGCATAGTAATATCCGTCTTTTGCCTTCACCAGGTTGGGGTCAGGGAAATCGTGGTTGAATACCGGATTTTGATAAGTTAGTGTAGCGCCGCTCTGCTGCGCATCTGCTACAACCGAACCCGAGCAAAAGGCACAAACCATTATGGCAGCCAGCATCCAACCTTTCAACATGATACACTTATTTTTAAATAACATCAGGCCCATTTTAATCGCAAATAGTTTTTCGTTTTACCGTGTCCGTTAGTTCCTAATCAATTTTACTTCACAACCGGAAATGCAACGATCCGCACCTTGGTACAGCCAATGGGCACCAGCGTCATCTTTTCCACCTCTGGCGCAGTTGGCCCCATAAATAATCCATCACGGGCTGTAACGGGCTGTGGCGCTACATCGTTTACTATTTGCCAGGCGGGTATTCGTCGGCCTGCGGCAGTTATTTCGATGGGTGCATGTGCCAGGCTCCAAACAAAGCTTTCATCCACAGGTTTTACCTTGCGCACCTGCATTGCATTTGCAGCGTTTTTCACCAATGAATCGAGCAGGCCATAGTTCCAGGGATCGGTTGTGTGCACGGTAAAATAAGGCCCTTCCTTTTCATCGGTTTGTTGTTGCCACAATTCGTTCAGTTTTAGTGCATAAACCAACGGCCCCCGCTCCACGGCCCTTGAGTTGCGGCCCCAGTTGGAAGTGGTTACCTGCATGGGCAGTTGCAGCGTCAGCTTATCGCCGGTTTTCCAACGTCGGTTGATGGTAATCATTTTACCGCCTTGCTCTCGCTGCAGCTCCTGCCCGTTGAGCAGCACTGTTGCTTCGGCACACCAAGATGGTACCCGAAGTTCAAGCGGAAACTCAACCGGGCTTTTAGCGTTTATTTCAAAATGGATGACATCATCAAAAGGATATGCAGTTGTTTCTTTAATGGTTACTTCGGTTTGCGTAGCACCAAGCTTTACTTGCACGGTGCTGGGGCTGTAATGCAGCGCCGCTAAACCATTGCCTTGCGTGCCATACCAAAGATGCGTGGTAAACTTGGTCCAACCTTGGTGCATGTTAGCGAGGCAGCAACTGTAGCCGCTGCGCATGCCCAGCACATTATTCATCTCACGGCTGAACGGCAGCGAAAAATTGAACACGCCTTTTTTGATGTGCACCTGGTTGGCAATCTGGAAATATTGTTTGTTGTTGTAATCATCGGTGGTTTGCGACGGCAGTGCATTAAAGGTCATGCGCTCCAGTGCATCCATGTACCGAACATCGCCGGTAATGCCCACGGCCTGCTCCAGCGAAAACTGCGCTTCTACAATAGCGCACAGTTCTGTGCCCTGCGTGGGATCGTTTCCATTAAGGTCTTCATCGGCGGAAAAAATACCAAACGGCAAACCGTGCAACGTCATCAGGTCATTGAAGCCGGTTTTAAATGTGGCTAAATATTCGGGTTTGCCGGTGCGCTGGTAATGCACCAGCGGATCTTTTAAGGCCATCGCCACGTTTACACCGTGCCGCGTCATCCAGGCCACGCCGTTTTGCTGCGCGGCAGCATTGATCACCCAATCGCGGCCGGCAAAATACTGGCTCCATGGAAACGATTGTTGCTGCACCACCGAAGCCAACCGGAGCAGCGACGTGTCTTTGGTAATACCATAAAGCCATTGCGCCACCAGCATGTTTTCCGTTCCCCTTGATTGGGCCCACTCGGTCCATTTACCGATGGGCGTTTGCTGCAGCGTTTGCAACTGGTAATTAAAATAACGCTGCATGAACGGAATAACCCGTTTATCGTTGGTAGCGGTGTAATATTGCTGCAGCACTTTCAGCATTATCATTTTGGGCCACCAGTCGTCGCCTTTATCGCTGGTAGCCACCGATATTTTTTCACCGGTTTCCCGCTCCCATTTTGTAAGGGCGCCAAAATAACCGGAAGGCCGCTGGTTGTCTAACGTCCAGTTGATGTAGCGCAGCACTTTTGCCTGCAGGGCCTTATCATCAAGCAGGTATGCCAGCGGCACAGCGCCATCCAGCCAGTAAGGTGTTTCTTCCCAATTATCGCCTTTGCCACCGAGCCAACCGTTGTCGTTGGCAATTTTTGCATGCACTTCATCTAAATGGCCAGTGGTGCCATCACGCATGATCTGCAGTTGGTGCAGCAACCAGCCTTTTGGCTTGATGGCACCTAAAGGAAGCTCGGTGTATTTGGGCGCTACATAACCACCACCGGATGTTTGCGTTTGCGCATAACCGGTAGCATTGCACAAAACAACGACTGCTGCAAACAGCGTGATCTTTACTTTACTATTCCAAACGGATGGACGAAAAATGCTGGCCAAATCGAAATGTTTTTGATGAACAATTATTTAAAAAATGCTGCAAGCGGGTGTGCATTCCTTTAAGATCAGGGTGCAGGGCTGGTTACTGCCGGACGTTTGTTCTTTTGTTGTGCGGGTGCTTTTGCCATCATTTGCTGTTCCAATACTTTCATGAAATAGCCACCCACTACGCTGCGGGCCTGGAAGCCCACCATTTTGCCGGTGGTGGTTTCGTGCCAGTCGCTGAGCGGCACCCTTGACGTAGTTTCTGCGGCATACCGATACACGGGCTGTAGGAGCGCCTGGAAATCTTTGGGGTTGGAAGCAAATGTAGCTGTCCAAATGATCCAGTCGGATTTAGTGTATGTTTTACGGCTGTCGAGCGGCAGGCCATATTGCTCCTGCTTGGTCAGGTAAAAGGCAATTTCCTTATCGTACACCGACTGTGGAAATAGACCCAACCCTAACACTTTATCCCATACCAAGTTATACTTCTGGCTCCATGTGCCCCTTGCATCAAAAGCAAGTGCGTAGTGATCGCCTTCATCGGCCATCTTCATCCAACGCTTAACCATATCTGCGGCCAGTGCACTATACTTTTCTGCCACATCCCGATAGCCCAGTTGGCGGGCCAACTGTGCATAACAACCAATGGCCACTATCGCTTTTACCGACAAGTTGATGTTGCGAGCCAGGTGGCCTGCAAAATCATCGGTGCATAACTGGTTGGCAGGATCGAAGCCTTCTTTTGCCAGGTATTCTGCCCAGGTGGTGAGTGTAGCCCAGTGCTTTTGGGCATACGCTGCGTTGCCTTCGGCTTTGGCTATTGCGGCCGTTAAAATGATCATGTTGCCCGACTCTTCCACCGGCATGTCTTCGCCATAAGTTTGGCCATTGGCCAATGGATAAGTGCCGAGGTCGTGGGCCGCAAAAGGTTTGGCCCACTTGCCGCTTTCGCTGTAGTAAAAAATGCCATTGAGCATCCCTTTCAACAGTGCAGGATTGTATGCGAGATACAGCGGCGCCGAAGGGTACGTAACATCCACCGTATTGATGGACCCGTTGCTGTAATTTTCCTTCGACATAAACAACAATTCGCCCTGTGGACTTTGCACCAGTTTATGCGCTGCAATGCTTTGCCGGTATGCCAGCACACAAAGCTTTGCATAATCTTCGCCACCTGCTTTTACTGCATCACTGTACAACTGGTTGTTCAATGCTTTGCATTTAGCAATCGTGGCCGGGTAATCGGCAAGTGCCGCGGCCAGTTGGCCTTCCATTGTAGCGGCACCTTTCAGCCGCCACCAGGGCCGCAGGTTTTGGCCAAAATACTGAACCGAATATTCATCGTCGTAACCCAGCAGGAAAAGTCCTTCTTTAGCCATGTTGCCCACATTTCCCAACGGTAGCACGGTGTGCAGCATCAATCGCTTACCCGTCATTTTCGTTTGTGCCTGCTGGTTAAACACCTCACTCAGATTTGTAGCATTCGAAATGGATTGCTTCACGCCAGCGCCTTGTTTTGCAGCCACGTATAAATGGCCCCAGTCAATGCGCAAATCATCGCCCTTTTTCTGCAAAACGGGCTGTGCCACAGTACCCGCCTTTAAGATGGAAAGCCCGCCTGCATTGTATTGCGCAGCCATTACTTCCTGTGCCGGTGTGTTTGTAGCAATGTCGGTAGCAGCACCGAGGTACAATGTTATATCGTGTTGTTTTCCATCGGCCGATTGCACCGCGGCACTGATATAAGAAACAGGCCGCGCCATGGTTTGCAGATCGTTGATGAGGAGCGGAGATGTAAATGTAAGGGTGAGATTAGCCGGACCGCAAGCAAAGCTGTAAATGGTCTGCGTGGCATTCATCGTTACGCTTTTTTGCAACGCTACCTGCACGCCGGCATTGGGGTCGGCATCCGGTTCGCGAACAATGCCTGCATCGAGCCAGGCGCCGCCCGCTGTATTGCGTACATGTATGGCCAGCACGTTGCTGCCTTTTACCAAATGCTGGCGCAACAAATCGTTTAGTGGCAGCATTTGAAATTTGCTGTTCCAGCCCGTTCTTTTATAAATGGAAGCGCCATTTAAAAACACCTCAACGTTGTCATCGTGGTGGAGCTTTAAGTACATCGGTGTTGTTGGCAACTCGTCCAGTTGAAAACTGCGGCGTACCCATAGATCTTCGCTGCGCCAATGGGTTTTTGCAAGTGCTGCATTATCGCCAAACGGTGCTGCGCTGCGTTTCCACGAAGCATCATCAAAGCGGGGTTGCATCCAATCGGCGCCTGGGGCAGTTTCCGTAAATGCGAAGTTGTAATCCTTTTCATCGGAGGCAGGCAACACCGTTTCAAAAGACTGATCGAGTGCTCCCAGGAAACGGTACACCGTGCCGTCCACTTTTACCAACCCGATCAGTGCATGCGGCGTGCCGGTCCAGTGTTTTGTGGGTGCTGCGGTTAGCGTATCGCTGTTCGACCATATGCTGAAATAAGGATCGTGGGTAATGAGCGGGTAAGCCGGGGCCCGGGTAACCTGTGCCTGCAGCCATATGCAAGGCGCCACCAGCATGGCGAGCAGCAAATAAAGTTTCATATTCAAAACGTAGGTTTATAATCGTTAGCTCAAGACAATGCCATTTCGGAGCCGCAATATTTATCCGCCTGACCTGCATCACAACAGGTGCAGTCACGCGAAAATCCACATTGCTTCGTTACCACAATTTAAAGTATTTAAGCACTTAGCCTGTCGCGGGTTATTTTTAGGGAAGAGAAGGTGAAAAAACAAGTAGCATAAAAACGAAAAGCAATATTGAAATGGACGACAATATTGTTTACCAACAAGGAAAAGCAGTTTTTTACGTGCTGCACGACTAACGTTGAAAACTACTTGGCCTATTCTACTTCATCTGCAGGAGCTACGATGCGGTATGTGTTTGCAAAAACCGTTTAGCCACCACTATTTCCTCCCGGTCAGTTGCTATGCCGGAACACAGGTTGCTCAATAGCTGATAGTAGTGCCTTGCCTTCGGCACATCGCCACTTTGTTCCGCAGCTTTTGCAGCACCATATACGCTATTGAACCGGTTGGGATGTGTTGCCAAACTAGCCTCGTACGCCTCCAATGCCTGCGGCCATTGTTTCAATTCCATCAGCATGTCGGCCAACAATTCTTTTGCAGGCAACACTTCACCCGGCGTAACCGGGTGCTTTTCTGTTGCCTCTTCCATCTCTGCGGCATTGCGCATGGAAGTCAATGACTTTTCCATTTCCCCGACCTGCCAGTACAACCATGCTTCAGAGGTTTTGATTTGAATGGCCACTTGGCCGGCTTTGTAAGCATCTTTTTGTTGCAACAAAGTTTGGCGCAAGCGGTCTAAAACAGCCAACTCCCCTTCGGCGCCCTTCCTGTTTCCGGTATGCACCAAACCCAGCAGGCGGGTAAAATGAATGATGGCATTTTGCCAGGGATATTCGTTCCAGGAAAAGATTCCTGTTGGCACTTCCAGTGCAGCCGCTTGGGCCCACAATTTATTTTCCAGCATATAACGCGACGGTATAGCCGCAAATGCATATGTCACTTTAAAGTTCACTGGCGTTACTGCTTTCATTGCCAGCAAATAGTTCATTTGTTTGCGGGCAGAAGCATTGTCGCCTCGCTGCAGGTGGGCGTACACCAGGTAATCCATGCCATGCAACTCTTCATCCCAATGCCCTTTCAATCCAGCGGTGGTTGCATAGCATTGCGCAGCGTCAACCGAAGCAAGATTGGATGCAATAGATTCCGGCCAATGACCCAAGCGGGTAAATATATGCGAGGGCATGTGCAGCGCATGCGCCGATGACGGTGCCAAGGCCGCATAACGCTTTGCTGCAGGCAATGCCAAACGGGCCAGATCCGGAGAGTCGTAGGAATGAATGAGGTAATGCACCACACCCGGGTGATTGGGTGCTTTCGCGTACAGCGACTGCAATAGTGCACCGGCTTTTTTTTGCCGCCACAGCGACTTGTCGGCCGGATCTGCTGCAGCATTGAGGGCCAGTGCATAAAATATGGCCGCCTCCAAATCATCCGGATAGCGCTGGTGCAACTGCTGCATGGCCGTTTCAAATTTGATGCAACGGGCTTTGTGATCGAGGTTTTCCCAATTGTTGTAAAATGCAGCAATGGCGTTGATGTAATCGGATTCTTTAGCGGTCTTTCGCCTTAGCGCAGCGGCAATGGCGATCGCTTTAGCACCCTTTGTAATTTCCGCTTCGGTGGGTGGTGCCCATAGCGGATGGAAGTTGCTCATGGCCACACCCCAATATGCCATGGCACACTGCGGCTGTCGGTAAATGATGCGGGCAAAAACCTGCTCTGCGGCATCGTACTCAAATGAGTGCAATAGCTTTAAGCCCAAATTAAATGCTTCATTTTCCGATACATCGCCGGAGATAGGAAAAGCGACAAAACCCAATTGCTGATTTTCTGGGCCGCAGGCAACCAGGTTACCTTTTTTCAGTGCAAGTGCATCAATGGTTGCGGCTGATGGACTGCCGGCTTGCTGTTTACAGGAAAGAAAAAATATGCATGCTGCAACATTTAAAAGCAGCTTTATGGCTCTTTTCATGTGGATGGCATTGTACAGGTGCAAGGCTTGGCGTTGCTTTTTCAAGTGCAACATTTTACCTGTACTAAACAACACATTTTATCTATAATTTTTACCCCGCAGCAGTCTTATTTGAAACGATGAGTAATGCCGCAATTACCGGCTCAAAATGTTATTGTAGATAAATGCAAGGCATGGAAACAGGAAAGCTGTTTTGACAAAAGGTATTGTAAGATGGATTCTTAAATCAAGGTAACTGCACTATAGCATGCCAGTATTTCACTTAGATCATTTCATGCACTTTAATGCTTATCCATGTATTTTACCCACCCGCAACAACAGGGGGAAGCGCACTTCGTAAATGGTTTCTTCCGGCCAGTGCTGCTGCAATTCTTGGTGTAACTGATTTACCGGGTTAAACCCGTTTTGCCGGATAAAATGTTGCACTGCCGACCAGGTGGATAAATAGCCCACCAAGTGGTTCAACGTCCAATGCACGGTGTTTGCAAACTGTGGAGCGGGCAGCTCGGTGAATGGAAAGGGAATGGTGCGGTAATGTTCATCCACATACCGGCGCTCCTTGTCCCAATAGTCGCCGATGACTGATGTATAAAAATGATCAATAACCCGGTCGATAGGTTCCGAAATGGTTAGCATGCCATAGCCTACTACAAACAGGATCGCGTCCGCTTTCGCTACTCGTTTTACCTCGGCATAAAACTGCTGAAAGTTGAACCAGTGAATGGCTTGCGCCACCACGACCGCATCAAAAAAGCCATCCGAAAAAGTTGTCTTTTCTGCAGGCTGTAACGAGTAGTGAATGTTGGGTGCCTGCACGGCATTGTCAATCTGCGCCTGGCTGATGTCGGTGGCTGATACGTGTTGAAAAAATTGGGACAAGGCATGGGCCACCTGCCCGTTGCCAGTGCCGCAATCCCATGCAGCCTGCTTTTGCGACACAGTTTGTTCAATGTATGCAAACAACGCTTCGGGATAAAGCGGACGGTACTTTGCATATTCGCCTGACTGCACGGAAAAATTGTCTTTCATGATTGATTCATTTAAACTCATGCCTATTTGTGCACATCGCAATAAAAACAATTGCGCAATCGATTACTTACTCTGCCCTCAAAAGTTTACTCGAACAAGGTTGGCCGTTTGGCAAATTAAAAAACTAACTAAGGTTTTGATATATCGCCCTTCCTATTTGCCGCCACACAATACCATCAAATGCAAGTACCTCCACCGCATGTTCGCCGATGATGAACAAGCCAGTCCAAAATAACACCGGGTGAATTTTACCATAAGTGCGTTTGTCTACAACCCAGGAAAGTATGATGAAGCTGTCTGCAAGTACAACGCCAAACCAAATATCGGGCCTTGTTACGGAGGGAAAATAATGACGAAACCGAAACCATGCGGGCCAAAGCAATACAATCGTAGCCAGCAACAGCAGCCTCTTATGGACTTTAAGATTTTTGCGTTGCGCGAATCCTGCCCCTACAAGCATTGCAAAAATTAATGCCGTTGTAGCAATGCCAACAATTTGAGAAACTGCTGTTTCACCTAACCCTGTGGACAAATCCCTGTTAACTTGGAATAAGCCTGTGGGCAGCATTGTAGCCACAATTCCAAGTGCAATAAATAACCCCAAATATCCCAGCGTTTTGTGCAACCGGAAGTTTCTGAATTTAACGGTAAGGGTTTGCAGGAGAAAAAGAAAAACCCACCCAAATGCAAAGGCCGCATGAACATGAACGACGACAGGAATGGCCAGACTACCTTGAAAAGAAGGCTTGATATAAGTTGTAAAAAAGCCGATGACAACCGCCAACAGACCTATGATCCCGAAAAGTAAGTAAAAGGAATTTTTCTTTTTCTTGATAACGACCGTCATCATTTTTTGGGTACAGAATGGAGCACCACTTTAAATATATGCTGGTTTCGTTTTATTTAGAATGTCCTGCTTGTTTTTTTGAAACGCTATTCGTAGATACAACTATGCAACATTCGTAAATGTCATCCAATATCTACAACCTTTACAAGGCATAAAAAAATGCGGCAGTGTGCTCACTGCCGCAGCCCTGTCTATTATACAATCAAATTATTGCCTTGCCTGCTGCAGGGCCTGCACCAGGTTTTTATGGTATGCTTCACTCACCGGCAGCTTTGCATTACCCACTGTCACCAAAAAGCGGTCGGCCTTTTCAATCTTGGGTACAGCAACCAAAAACGACCGGTGAATGCGCACAAAACGCTGTGCAGGCAGCCAGTTGATGGCTTCTGCAAAAGTGCTCCGGGAAAGCACTTTGCGGTCGTTCAGCACAAAAGTTACATAGTTGCCCGTAGCCTCCAAATATTGGATTTCATCATACATTACTTTTACCTGCTCCTGTCCCGTTTTCAGGTACAGGTGATCCGATATCTCGCCGGAATTGCGGAAGTTGTACAACTCAAATGCTTTGTTGCAGGCCTTTAAAAAACGGGCCAGCGAAAATGGTTTCAGCAGGTAATCAATAGCGTCCATTTCAAAAGAAGTAACGGCATGATCGCTATACGCAGTTGTAAAAACCAGCAGTGGCTTTTTATTGAGGCTGTTGTAAAAATCAATACCTGAAATATCCGGCATTTTTATATCGAGAAAAATCAGATCAATGTTTTCTTTTTGTAAATACTCCAAGGCTTGAAATGCATCAACAAATGCAGCCTTCAATTCCAGGAAAGGCACTTTCGATGCATGCGACCGCACCACTTCCAACGCCATCGGCTCATCGTCTACCACAATTGCTTTCATACTGCCGCTGTATTATTTACCTAAGTTAACAATGAGGTGCACAAAAAAATCATTGGGTGTTTCTCGCACCACCAACTCGTGGCGGTTGGGATACAACAGTTGCAGCCGCTGCCGCACATTTACTAGGCCAATTCCGTTGTTTGTTTTTTCCGGGTCGTGTTGCGGCCGCTGGTGTTTGCTGTTGTACACATCAAAGTAAAGTTCCGAACCTTTTAGCTCCAGCGAAATTTTGATGTACGATTCTTCGCGCAGGCTAATGCCGTGCTTGAACGCATTCTCAATAAAAGGAATCAGGAGCATCGGCGCGATCTGCACCAAGGGGTTGATCTCTTCCGGTATGGACACCTGAATGCGGATGCTGGGGCTGGCATCGGTGCGCAGCCGCTGCAGGCTTACATAGTTTTCGAGGTATTCAATTTCGCGGGTCAGTGCAATTTTTTCCTGCATGTTTTCGAGCAGCATAAACCGCATCATGTCGCCCAGTTTTTGCACCCCTTCGCCGGTACGGTCAGCGCCTTCCTGTATGGCGGTTCCATACAGCGTATTGAGTGCATTGAAGAGGAAATGCGGGTTGATCTGCGACCGCAAAAAATCAAGGCTTGCAGTCGATTGTCCCAACTCTGTTTTCAGTGCATACAATTCTTCGTTGCCTTTCATTTGACGCTTAAAAAGTATCCACACGGCGGGCCCCACAATCAGGAATTGCAAAAAGCCATTAAACAGGCCAATGCTCATGCCCGTTTCCACATCATCACTCATTGCCGACAGCAACAAACCCGGTAGCAAAAAGCATAAAAAACCAAGTACAAAAGTGCACAGTATATAAAAGCGAACGGGCTTTTTGCGGCGCAGCGCTTTTGGTATAATCACATTAAAACCGAGGTAATAAAACAGCAGCGCACAGGGCACAGCAATCACCCACAATTGAAACAATACCATCACCCGGGTTGCTGCCAAAAAAATGGCCATGATGATCCAGAGCGCCGCGGCAATCATCCATTCGCGGTTTACAAACCGCGATTTAAAATTGCTTTCGCGCAGGCGACCAAACACCTTCAACCCAGTGTAGCGCAGCATGGTGTACCCTACAAACAACAGCAGCAGCCGGAAGGTGTATAAAAAGCTCAATTGCCACAAGTTGTTTTGCACCGCCTTTTCGCTGGTCATGGTGTAAAACAGGTAAAACTTGAGGTAGTAATTTGTAAAAAAGATCACCAGCGCCACAGCCAGCAAAATTACTGCAGCCCATGCTGCATGCACCCCAGCCCGTTCGCCGCGGATGATTGCGGGCACCAGTTTAAAGTTGAGGGCAATGAATGCTGCAAACAGCACAATGTAGCGTATGAGCCAGGGCAGCAGGTAATGCTGGTAATAATTAAACGGCGCACCTGCGGCCTCAAACATGCCCCTATTGGGAGCCCAGGCATGCTGTGGCAATTCATCAAATGCAGGCGCCATGAACGTGATGGCCATCAGGATAAAAATGGCGGAGAACACCCACAACTCAATGGCGGAGAAACGGTCCAACTTGATGTTTCTGTACTTCATAGCGTAAAAATGTTAGCGCAATATCTACAGAAGCAAATTATTGTGTATACAAAATGTGACGGGAACGCCGGTTTGTGGGATGGATCCGGCAAAAACCACAACGGCCTCAGACCACTGAAGCGATTTTTTTTACAACAGTTTACTGCCCCGATATGACGGTTACATTTTTACGCATTCCTGAAACGATACCAACCGGAGTGCCGCGTGTTATTAACAGCGATCCGATGCGCAACTCAACTGGGCACACCTCGCGAAGCGGCATACAATTCATACCAATCCTGGTGGTCCAGTTTAATGGCAAAAGCTTCTGCAATATGACGGATGCGTTGCTCTTCGATGGTGCCGATCAGTGGCAGGGCACCCAGCTTTACCAGCCATGCCACCGCAAGGGATTCGATGCTGCAATTGTACCGCACACTTACCTGCCGCAGTTTATCCTGCACATGCAGCGCCAGTATGTCGGCACCGTTGGCAATGCGGCCACCTGCCAGTGGCGCCGATGCCAGCGGTCGCATGTAGCGCTGCCTTATGTAGTCGAGCTGGCCGTTGTCCAGCGCCGTAGTGTTCAGCAGGTTCAGTTCAATGTGGTTGGTAACAATAGGTATGTTGAGGTAAGACGCCAGCAACTGGTGCTGAAACACTGAGAAATTAACGATCCCAATGTTTTTAATTTTTCCCGAATTGCGCAGCTGTTCCAACGCCAGCGCCGTTTCTTCAAGGTTGCTCAGCGGGTCGAGGTGGTTGAGTAAAAAAATATCGATGTAATCGGTACGCAACTTGCGCAGCGATGCTTCGGCGCTTTGTATGATGTGCTTGCGCGATGAATCGTAATGTTTGATGCGTACATCAGGCTGGCTGGAGTGCGGTACCCGCAGCCCGCACTTGGTAAACAGTACCACATCTTCGCGGCGAAACGAGCCTTGCGCCATCAGGTTGCCAAACATTTCTTCGCAGCCATAGTTGCCATAAATATCGGCGTGGTCAAAACCGTTAATGCCCAGCTCCAGGCACAGGTTTACCACCCGTTCCATCGTGGCGGGTGCATTCGATACTTCATTCCACCGGTAAAATCCATACACGGCCTGCGAAACCTTTGGGCCCGCGTCGCTTAAAAAAACTTGCTGCATACAATGTTGTTTATTCAGAGGGTTCTAATATACCACAGTTTTATCCATCGGCGGCGGCGCAGCAACTCCAGGTGGCAATAGCATAGATATTTTTTTACCGGCAACAGCGCCCAGATGCAGCTTTACTTGCGACGCTCCGTTCATCGTCCGGTGCTTTGCGCAGCAATAAATGTTTTATAAAAGAAAGGGCACCGCATTTATGTGCAGTGCCCTTTTTAAAATAGCTTACGGTATCATTTTACTTGAATAATTATCTAACGACAGGTCAAAAACAAAAGCCCTTAATTTTTATCCATAAATAAGTAGCGGCCGCGGTGTTGCTCAGGCTCCACCCGTGTGTTTACATCGATGTGCAGCACCGGCACCGGCGTGGCACTATTGGTAGCGGGCCATTGCGCCAAACCCTTTCCGTTTGGATTGCCGGTTTTTATAAAATTGGCAAAATACTCCTGCATGGTTTTCGACACCTGATAATCTTCGGCTTTCCAGGCATACACTTTATTGGTAGCGAGGTTGCCCATAGCGTACTCTATTTCTGCCGAATGCACCGCGCCTTTTGCGACAGGCTGTGGTGTAGCTGCTGCATTGCGCTGCACGCCACCGGCAAGGCCTGGAGCTGCATTACCCATCTCGGGAACCATCTCGGGGCGGGGCCGCTCGTAGCGATAGCGGTACACCGGCTTGGCCGCGGTTTGCGCATGCAGGTCGGCCCATTTCCAGGTGCTGTATGCAATAAAGCGGTCGCCTGCCAGGTCGGTGGCCACCGCCTCTACATCGGCGTCGGTTGCCGGGTTGTACACTTGCAACACTTCAGCTGCTTTATCGGCATACAGCTTTTGCACTGCTTTTGTAAAGTTTTCCTTCGTCAGCGCCTCGTTGCCCATCACCATGCGGTAGTTCATTTCCTCGCTGTTCCAGCCCACCAGCAGCGGCACTTTTGCCTGTTCGCCTTTTTCAAAAGTGCGCATTGGATTTTCTGTAAAAAAATAGCCATCAATGGTGCGGTTGAACCGGAAGGGACCAAACTGCGTAGAAGCCTGCAAAAGCGCCTCTGCAGGTACTGCCCGCAATGCTGCCAGCGAATTGGCTTTTAACGCCTGCGCAAATGCGACCCCGGTCTCCTCGCCTTCTTTTAGCGCCACCGCAGGCAGCGCACCCAGTATAGATCCGCTTTCGCCAATGGCACCGGCAATGAGGTGGCGCGAAAGGGGCGAAACCATTTGTGCACTTACCGAAATAGAACCGGCCGATTCACCGGCGATGGTTACTTTTTTGGGATCGCCGCCAAAGGCCGCAATATTTTGCTGCACCCATTTCAGCGCCGCTGCCTGGTCGAGCAGGCCATAATTTCCCGAACCTTTATACGCCGCTTCCTGGCTCAGCTCGGGGTGGGCCATAAAACCAAAAGCACCCAGGCGGTAGTTTACTGTAAGTGCAACCATACCTTTTGTGGCCATGCTTTCACCATCGTAGCGCGGCTCCGATCCATCGCCGGCCACAAAGCCACCGCCATAGAAATAAACCAGCACGGGCAGGAGTTCCTTGCCTTTTTGTTGCGGCGCCCACACGTTCAGGTACAGGCAGTCTTCGCTCATGCCATTGGAGCGGAAACCCATATCGCCAAAAATGGGTGCCTGCATGGCCCGCGGACCAAACTGGGTGGCCTTGCGTACGCCCTGCCAGGGCGCAACAGGCTGCGGCTCACGCCAGCGCAGGTTGCCTACCGGCGGCGCAGCAAACGGTACGCCTTTAAACGAGCGGACGCCACTTTTTTCCAGCGTGCCTTCCACCACACCGCTGGCCGTTTTTACCTGTAGTGCAGACGTTTTGCTTTGTGCCATTGCCGGGAAAATTAAGGGAAGCAGGAGGAGTGAAACAAGGATTTTTTTCATAACAATCATTTGACAAGTTCAATGCGTTTATTTTACACAATCTAAAAATAAATCGGCAACCGGTTCCAGATTTTCATATTGCCGGGCACCGGAGCAAATACCGGTTTTGCAGGATGCCCTACAGTCTTTGTGCAAATTTCATCGGCCACATTCCTGTTTATGTAAAACGATTGCGGTATTTTCAAAACTTCAAGTAACACCCCTTGCAAAACCTCTTGCCATAATGAACAAAAGATTCTTTTTGTGGGCCGTTGTATTGTGCACATTGAGCGCCGCAGCCCACCAACCCGGCCTTGCCCAATGGAAACCGCTGTTTAACGGAAAAGACCTCTCCGGCTGGAAACAACTGAATGGAAAAGCCAAGTACACCATTGAGCGGGGCGAAATTGTGGGCACTACGGTTTTTGGCGAACCCAATTCGTTTTTAGCCACCGAACGAGACTACGGCGACTTTGTGCTGGAACTGGAGTACAAAGTGGACAGCACCATGAACTCCGGCGTACAGTTTCGCAGCCTCAGCAAACCCGATTACCAAAATGGCCGGGTGCATGGTTACCAGTTTGAAATTGATCCCTCACGGCGCAGGTGGACCGGTGGCATTTATGACGAAGCACGCCGCGATTGGCTGTACCCAATGGACCTGAACCCCGCTGCCAAAGCGGCTTTTAAACAAGGCCAATGGAATAAATTGCGCGTGGAATGCATCGGCAACCATATCCGCACTTTTGTAAACGGCGTGCCCGCTGCTTACGTAATCGACGATGTTACGCCCAGTGGTTTTATTGCGCTGCAGGTGCACTCCATTGGCAACAAAGCCGACGAAGGCCGGCAGATCCGCTGGCGCAACATTCGCATCCAAACAGAAGGGCTGAAACAGCATCCTTCAGACAATATTTTCGTGGTGAACCTCCTGCCCAACAACATTTCGGAGCAAGAGCAGAAGAACGGCGTGAGCCTGCTGTGGGATGGCAAAACTACCACCGGTTGGCGTGGTGCGCATAAACCTGCATTTCCGGCCAAAGGCTGGGAAATAAAGAACGGCGAGCTGAGTGTGCAGCCATCGGGCGGCGCCGAAAGCCAGAACGGCGGCGACATCATTACCGAAAAACAATACAGCGCTTTTGTGCTGCAATTTGATTTTAAACTATCGGAAGGGGCCAACAGCGGCGTGAAATATTTTGTTACCGAAAAAGAACAATCCGGGGCATCGGCCATTGGGCTGGAATACCAGGTGCTGGACGATGCAAAACACCCCGACGCCAAACAGGGTGTTGCTGGCAACCGCACCCTTGCTTCGCTCTATGATTTAATTCCATCGAACCGCGAGCCCCGTGCACGCCGCAAGATTGGCGAATGGAACCGCGGCATGGTGGTGGTGTACCCCAACAACCGCGTGGAGCATTGGCTGAACGGTTGGAAAGTGCTGGAATACCAACGCGGCACACCGCTGTACGATGCATTGGTGGCCCGCAGCAAATATGCGCAATGGCAGGCCTTTGGCATGGCGCCCAGCGGGCACATACTGTTGCAGGATCACGGTGATAAAGTATCGTACCGCAGCATTAAAATAAAAGAACTCAAACCCGGCGATGAGCCGCAATGCAACTGTAATTGAATCATGAATTATGAGTTATGAACTATGAATTGATGAGTAATTAATGTCATTCATAACTCATAATTAATCATTCATAATTGCCCCTAAATTTCTTCAACCCACAAAATTCCATACACATGTCTTCCCGCAGAGATTTTATAAAAAAAACCGCCAAGGCAACCGCAGGCGTGTACATCGGCACCATGGGTTTTTCGGCAAAAAGCTATGCCCGCATTTTGGGCGCTAATGACCGGGTAAATGTTGGCGTGGTTGGCTACTCCGACCGCTTCCGCCAAACGCTGCTCCCCTGCTTTTTGCACCACAATAAAGAACTGAATTTCGACATCATTGGCGTGTCGGATATATGGAAGCTGCGCCGCGAGGAAGGCAGTGCATTTTTAAAAACACAAGTGGGCCACGATGTGCAGGCTTATGTAAACAACGACGAACTGTATCGCAACAAAGACCTTGATGCGGTGATCATTGCCACCGCTGATTTCCAGCATGCGCTGCACACGGTTGAAGCCATTAAAGCCAACTGTGACGTGTATTGCGAAAAGCCTTTTGCCGAAACGATGGACGATGCGAACGCTGCATTGAAAGCGGTAAAAGCCTCTAAACACATTGTGCAGATCGGGTCGCAGCGGCGCAGCGGGGGCAACTATAAAAAAGCGGCGGAGTTTATCCAAAGCGGCAAGTTTGGCCCCATTACCATGGTAGAACTTACCTGGAACGTAAACCAGCCCGGCCGCTGGCGCAGGCCCGGATTGCTCGATAAAATAAGGGAGCAGGACACCGACTGGAAGCGCTATCTGATGAACCGCCCATTTGAAGCATGGGACCCACGCAAATACCTCGAGTTTCGCCTGTTCTGGCCGTATTCATCGGGCCTGCCCGGCCAGTGGATGAGCCACCAGATCGACACCGTGCATTGGTTCAGCGGATTGAACCATCCGCGAAGCGTGGTGGCCAACGGCGGCATTTATATGTGGAAAGACGGGCGCCGCAACTGGGATACAATGACGGCCGTTTTTGATTATGGCCCCGACAATGATGCAACCAAAGGCTTCCAGGTAACCTTTGCTTCGCGTATGCATAACGGTGATGAACGTCCGGCAGAATTGTATTTTTCCAATGGTGGCGAACTGAACCTGATCACCAACCGGGTATCGCCCACAGGTGGCCTGCGTCAAGGTCATGCGGCTGCTATGAACATGCAACCCAACCTGTTGCCCGAAATGAGTCTGGCGGTGGAAGAAGCCAAAGTGATCGCATCGGCCAACACCGGCGGCGATGCGCTGAGCAGTGCACATATGCGCAACTGGATGGACTGCGTTCGCAGCAGGCAACAACCCAATGCACCGGTGGAAGCGGGTTACAACCATTCCGTTGCCACCATCATGACCAATGCAGCCGTGCGCTCCGGCAAAAAAGCAACCTTCGATGCCAAAAGCGGACAGGTGCTGGTGGATGGTAAGCCGTTCCGCTATTAATTTATATCTCCCTCAATAGGCTTTAGATAAATGACTTATCCTGCTGGTTTCAAATTTAGTCTGGAACGAGAGTGTGACGAAATATTACAGTACCTCTATTCGAGGCGCTATGATGGTAAATATGTAGATCTAGATATAGCACAGACTGAATTACCCTTTCCATTCGAAGTATTTGAGATTGCAACGCAAAAGCTTTATGGTGAGGGCTTAATTGAGTTGAGCACAGACAATAAACTGTTTGGAAAAATTACTGAAAAAGGTTCGGTCTTTTGTCGCACATCGTCTTTTCAGGAGTTAGCAAAAGATGAAAAGACAAGAAAGAAGGATGAAGCTTTCGATGGAATAAAATCGAAGATTGAAGTTATTGTTTGGATAATTACAATACTTCTGTCAATCTACTCGATCTATATAACCAACAAAGTTGATAAACTGGAATCAAAGATTGAACAATTAGAAAAAAGAAACAGGTGATTAACTAAATACAAGTTCAAATAAATAACCCTGTAGTCCCATCAGTCAGGAGTTTGACAATCAATTAATGCTTTTGCCAAATGAAAAAATATCTATTGCTATTTGCGTTGCAATCAGCCGCTATGTTATCCAATGCACAAGCCGGTTTTACCCTAGTGGAAAAGGCCGGTGAAAAACAGGTGGACGTGTTGCTCAACGGCAACCTGCTTACCTCCTACCGCTACCAGGATTCGGTGAAAAAACCGTTTTTATGGCCCATCAAAACCCTTGATGGCATCACGGTTACCCGCGGTTTTCCGCTCGATCCAAAACCCGGCGAACGCACCGACCACCCGCACCATGTGGGCTTATGGATGAACTACGAATCGGTGAATGGATTGGACTTTTGGAACCACTCCACCGCGATCCCTTTCGAGCAGCGACATAAGTACGGCACCATCATCCACGATAAGATTGAACGCAAGGAAAACGGCCGCGACAAGGCTTCCATTGTTTCGACGGCACGCTGGGTACGCCCCGATGGTAAGGAACTGTTGCAGGAGCAAACAACGCACAGTTTTCATACAAAGGGCGGGCAGCTTTTTATAGACCGTACCACCACACTTACCGCAAAAGACATCACCGTTGATTTTAAAGATGTAAAAGATGGTTTTTTCGCCATCCGCGTAGCTCGTGAATTGGAACTGCCATCGCAGCAGGCCGATATTTTTGTAGATGGCAACGGCAATAAAACCGAAGTGCCCAAAGTAAACAACGAAGGTGTGACCGGCAACTACCTTACCAGCGAAGGCGTACAGGGCGATGATGCCTGGAGCACCCGCGGCCGCTGGACTTTACTCACCGGGAAAAAAGACGGCAAAGATGTGGCCATCGGCATACTCGACCATCCCTCCAATGTGGGCTACCCGGCTTACCGGCATGCCCGGGGTTATGGATTATTTGCCATCAACCCATTGGGACAAAAAGTGTTCAGCAATGGAAAAGAGGAACTCAATTTGTCGCTAAAGCCCGGTCAATCCACAACGTTTCGCTACCGTGTAGTGGTGGCATCAGGCAAGCCGTTGGTGGCTGCTGAAATGAACCAGTTGGCTGATGCGTTTGCAAAAGAAAAATAGAAGTAATTGTTTTAGGTAAAATAAAAAAGGATGCGGGTAACTGCATCCTTTTTTATTTCATTGATCAGCGATTACTCATCCATTTTCTCAACACTTGTTTATTTATTTTGCCGAAACGGATGTACCCATGGCTTGCGATAACTGCGGGCCAATAAGGCGGTGGCTTCCGCATCGCCAGGTATTTTTTTACTAACAGGGTCGTAAGCAAGCGGGCGGCCCAGTTGCATGCTCATGTTGGCCAGGATGCAACTAGCCGATGAAATATGTCCCTGTTCAATATCGGCAACCGGCCGGCTACCGGTTTGGATGGCTGCCAGAAAATCTCGCATATGGGCCCTTGTGGCGGGTGCCGCATGCAGTTCAATCCTGGGCTCTTTCAAGTCTTCGGGGTATTGTTCCCGTTCGTACACCACATCCTTTTTGATGCGCTGTCCACCTGCACCAATCGGTATAAATTCCCATTTATGCACATCGGCTTTTAGTGTTCCCTTATCGCCATGCAGCATAAAAGCCCACGGATATTCGGGATCGGAAGGATTGCCCCAGGCACGCTGCTCCCACACGCAGTCCAGGCCATCGTATTTAAACACGGCTGTTTGGGTATCGGGTGTGTTGCTTTTGCCCGCTTTATCTACATAAATGCCGCCGGTTGACCAGACAGATGTTGGCCAGCCCAGCCCCAGCATCCACCGCACCGAATCGAACATGTGCACACACATATCGCCCATGATGCCGTTGCAGTATTCCATGAAAATGCGCCACCAACCACCGTGCGGCAGTTTATCAAAAGGCCGGAGCGGTGCGGGGCCGGTCCACATTTCATAATCGAAATGTGCAGGCACAGCCTGAACCGGCGGATTCCCGTTTGCCCGCATGGGATAAAAACAACACATTTCCACATGGTGCACTTTGCCCAACAAGCCGGCGTCTACAATCGTCTTTTTTGCGTCCGCCAGGTGCGGCGTGCTGCGGCGCTGCGTACCTATTTGCACCACGCGGTTGTGCCGGCGTGCAGCGGCGAGGATGGCCTCTCCTTCCAGCACATCTACCGATACCGGTTTTTGCAGGTACACATGTGCGCCGCTCTTAATGGCTTCGATCGCCATCAACGCATGCCAATGATCGGGGGTACCAATGAGCACGATGTCCAACTTATTTTCGGCTAGCATTTGCCGATAGTCGGCATAGAGCTTGGGCGTTTTGCGTGATGCCTGTCGCTGCGCTACCATAGCACCGGCTTCTTCGAGGTGGTTGCGGTCTACATCGCACAGGGCCACAACTTCTACCGGTGCTACCTGGATTAGCCGGAACAGGTCGCTTTTACCATACCAGCCGGTACCAATCAGGCCCACGCGGTGGTTGCGCTGCAGCGGTGCTGTGCCCAGCCCGCTGGCGTGCAATGCAGACAAAGTGAGTGCTGCGGCTGCGCCTTTCAGCAGGTGCCGCCGGTGTAGTAAATGTGCTGGCATGGCAAACGTTTAGATGGGAAAATAAACAATAATAAACATGCAGCCATATTTGAATAAGGCAACCAATTTAAATCCTTACATCTCGCTTTGAGCAATGCTTTTCACCAAATGTTTTTGCAATAAAAAAAGCCTGTTGTACAACAGGCCTGAATATGCTGACTATAACTTGATGATCTTTTTACGAAGCACATATGCTGGCAGCACTTCAGTGCCCCAATTAATATTTTTTCCTTGCAAGCTTTGCTTAATCACAACACTTAAAACAATACTGCTCACTACAGCCTTTTCGGGTGTTGCGAATGTTTCCAGTATGCAACAATTGTAGCGAGTGTTTCACACAGATCTTCAAACTTGTTCGACTTGAAAAAGAAGCCCTGCGCCGGCAGGTCGTATGCATGCCGGATCTGTTTTTCGGACGCATGGTTGGACCAAAAAATAAAGGGAACACTTTTATAACGCACCGTTTCATCTTCCATCAGTTTGATGCGCACCTCAAAGCCATTTGAGCCGGACAGGTTTACATCGCACAAAATAAAAAACGGCGACACGGAGGTTTCATGCAGGTGGTTGATGAGCTCATCGCCAGTTTTAAAAAAGATGAATTCGTTTCGGATATCGAGCTTTTCTGCTGCTTCGCGGATCATTTCCTGATCGTCGAGGTCATCGTCTAAAACCAATACCGGGTTTTCTTGCTGCATACACTTCAAGGGGTTTTGGCTCCTATTTATCTAAAAGCAGGCCACATAAAAAAAGCCCGGTGAGAACACCAGGCCGCAACCAAAACTAACTGCTTATGAGAATAAGCATTAGCAATATAGTCATTTTTCAATTGCGCAGACAAAAAAGTATACAAACTGTTATTTTTTTACACGCATCATTAGCTTGCTTCTTTATCTCACAATTGCAACAAAGCGGCTACGACATTTATGTTCAATTGCTTATACATTCATTAATTGATGAGCAAACATTAAAATCCGTGCAAAAAATTTTTTTCTGCTGCTGCGCTTGATTGTACTTTTTTTAGTGCTTTTGTGCCGGGCCGAAGCATTTTTATTTACTCGTCTTCGCTCTTATTGTGCAGCTTCATCAGCGCAGCGTAGGCATTTTTTACAATGATGTTTTGTTCCAGCAATGAAACATTTTGTGTGTTCAGTTCTACAAGCCCGTCTTTTTTGGCCCCGGTTTGCACTGGTGTCATTTCAAACCGGCCCGTGCCCTGTTGCACAAAAATAAACTCGCCGGCGCCGAAGCGTACCACCGCCTCTTCAGGCACTATGGTCGCCATCCGGTTGCTCAGGTCCACCGCTGCATTCATAAACATTCCGGGCGCCAATTTGGCCGCAGCGCCGGTAAAATCGCAATGCACTTCGGCACTGCGGTTGGCATCGAGGGTGCGGCCCACATAATGCACTTTGGCGCTGTACACCTTGCCGGTATCCGACGTAAGAAACGCAGTTACATTCTGGCCGGGCTGTACCAGCGGCAGGTCGCGTTCAAAAATATTAAGGGTTAGGTGCACATCGGCCGGGTCCACAATTTCAAACAACACATCGGTTGGTCCCACGTACTTGCCGCGGTTTACATTTACTGCAGTTACATAGCCACTTATAGGCGCATACAACTGCACCGACCGGCTGATGTTGCCTTCACTCAACCGGGCCGGGTTGATGCCAATGAGCAGCAGTTTTTCTTTCAATGCCTGCGCAGAGATCCGCTCGGTGCGGTAGTCTGATGCGGTTTGCTCAAACAATTTGTCGCTGGTAGTTTTTGTTTCGTTGAGGGCACGTTGCCGGTTGTATTCTTTTTCTAAAAATAGCAACCGCGACCGAGCAGTAAGGTAGTCCTGCTGCAGTTGCACAAAGGCAGGATCCTGCAGCGTAGCCAGCACTTGCCCTTTACGCACCTGCATGCCCGGTATCAGGTTGGTGGCTGCAACATATCCGCCCAGCGGAAACGAAACAGTGACCATGTTTTGCGGCGGCGCTTCCACCACCCCATTTACTTGCAAGGTGGCCTGCATCATTTGCCGGGTTGGCTTGCCGGTGGCAATGCCTGCCGATGTTAACTGGGCCGGTGTAAGGGTAACAATGTTTTCGCCGGTTTCGGCGGCGGGCTCCTGCGGTGCTTCAGTTTTGGCAGTGCAGGCAATAGCAAACAACAAGGTGGTATAAATCAAATTCCGGGTCATGATCGGTATTTATGGAGCTGCAAAAAGTTTGTGAAATAAGAAAATGAGGGTAGCATTCTAAGCACAAAATGTCTGCAGCTGCTTTTTAGAATTGAGGGTGATAGGATTGCAATTCAATCAGGTTGGTGTTCCATTCCTGCACAGCATCTAGGTAACCTGCACGCAGCCCAATGGCCTGGTTGATGAGCAATATCCATTCGAGGTACGAAATATCGCCGCCGTTGAATTGCAGCGTGGCATGCTGCTCCAGCACATCGGCCTGCTTTAGTGCCGCCGTCTGGTAGTACCGGATGGTTTGCCGTGCTTTTTCGTGCTGCTGCCACAATCGGCGCAACTGCACCCGGTGCTGCAACAACGCATTCTGATAAGCCGAACGGGCTGCATCAAAACGGGTTTGCCCGGCAGCAATACGGGCCTTTGCGGCACCGGTAAACAGCGGCACCGTAATACCGGCCTGCACAGCCGAAAACCGTTGGCCTTGTGTAAACGATTGCTCGGTTCCATTGAGTTTTTGCGTACCGGCAAACGACTGGTTGCTATAGCCTACACTAATCTGCGGCAGGAGAGCACTGCGGGCCACCTGCCATTCGCTCAACTGCACTTGCTGCTGTTGGCGGAGCAGTTCAACGGCAGGGTAACGCACCAGAAAAGCAGTATCCGGCATATTTAATTCGTTGCGCAAAGCGGGTTCGGCCGCTGGTTCCACCATGGTGCCTGAATTCATCCAAAAGCTCAATGCCGTTTGCAGCACGCCCCAATCGGCTTCGAGGCGGGCCAACTGGTTGGCCACCTGCTGCCGCTGCGATTCGGCTGCGGTTTTTTCTACAATGTTCGCATCACCCACACGGAACCGCTCTTCCTGCCGGGCCAGGAAACGGGCAAAAAGCGAATCGGAACGGGTCAGTAGTTTGCGGCGTTCCTGCAGCACCAGCATTTGGTAGTATAGTTGCGTCACATTTTTTTTGATCTCCAATGCAGTTACCTGTTGCTGTGCGCCACTGGCCGCAGTTTGGGCCTCCAGCAACTGGCGGTTGCGGCGATACACCACCGGGAATGCAATGGACTGCGCAATGTTCAACCGCGAATCGTTGATCGGCGAGTTCACTTTTCCATACTCCGCTAAAATGTTTGCTGGCCCAAGATCTACTGCCGATTTTTCGAGTTGTCTTGAAGCCCTTGTTTGCAGCGCAGCGCTTTGCAGCGACAGGCTATTTTTCATTGCAGTATCAATCGCAGCGTTCAACGTCATAGGCTGCTGCGCAAACAATTGGCTTGCGCCCAACAGGCAAAATGCAATGGTCATCACCAGACCTTTACCGCCGCCATCTTTGCGGTGCCGCATCTGGAAAAAGCTGCGGTACAGCACCGGCAACACCAGCAGGGTAAGCAACGTAGCGGTGATCAGTCCACCGATTACTACGGTAGCCAGCGGACGCTGCACTTCGGCACCGGCGCCATTGCTGAGGGCCATGGGCAAAAATCCCAGCGACGCCACTGCTGCCGTCATCAACACAGGGCGCAGCCGCGTATGCGTACCCGCAAGTATGCGTTCATCAATATCATTCATACCCGCTTTTTTAAGATTATTGAATTCGGAAATAAGCACAATGCCATTGAGCACGGCCACGCCAAACAAGGCAATAAAACCAACCCCTGCCGAAATGGAAAACGGCATATCGCGCAGCCAAAGTGCCAGCACGCCACCAATGGCCGAAAGTGGAATGGCCGTGTAAATAAGCAGGCCTTGCGGTATAGAGCCAAAAGCAAAATAGAGCAGTATAAAAATAAGCAGCAGGGAAAGAGGAACGGCAATGGCTAAGCGCTTTTTCGCTGCCACCAGATTTTCGAACTGGCCGCCGTACGAAACCGAATAGCCGGGCGGCAACTTGATGCCCCGTTCTATTTTTTGCTGCAACTCCTCCACTACGCTTTGCACATCTCTACCGCGGACATTGAAGCCTACCGTAATGCGGCGTTGCGCATTTTCTCGTTGGATCTGGTTGGGGCCCACTTTTATCTGCACATCGGCCACCTGGTACAAGGGCACCTGTGCTCCGGATGGTGTGGCCACCAGCAGGTTGCGCACATCTTCCACATCCTGCCGCGATGTTCCTTCGAGGCGCACCACCAGGTCGAAGCGGCGCTCATTTTCATACACCTGACCACTCACTGCACCGGCAAACGCCGATTGCAATACGCGGTTTATTTCCTGCACGGAAAGCCCGTATTGCGCCAGCGCCGCCCGGTTGTATTGCACCACTATTTGCGGCATACCGGTTTGTGTTTCCACATACAGGTCGCGGGCACCATCAACCGTGCCGGCCAGGCGGCCCACCCGCTCGGCATAAAGTGCCAGGGTATCGAGGTCTTCGCCAAATATTTTGCACACCACATCCTGCCGGCTGCCGGTCATTAATTCATTAAAACGCATTTGCACCGGAAACTGAAAACCCACCGTTACGCCGGGCACCACGGCCAGCTCGTGGCTCATTTTCTCGGCCAGTTCATCAAAGCTTTTGGCTGAAGTCCATTCGTCTTTGTCTTTTAAAATCACCATCATATCCGATGCTTCCATCGGCATGGGATCGGTGGGGATTTCGCCGCTGCCAATTTTGGTAACCACCTTTTCTATTTCGGGAAATTTTTTCAATAAAATACCCACGGTTTGCTGCGTAGCCTCGATGGTTGTGGTGAGCGACGAGCCGGTAAGCACCCGGGTGTCCACGGCAAAATCGCCTTCTTCCAGTTCGGGGATAAATTCGCCGCCAAGGGTGGACAGGATCAATACGGCCCCTACAAACAACGCAACGGCGGTACCCATCACCACTTTCGGCGCAGCCAAGGCTCGTAACAATACTTTGCGGTACCACTTTTCCAGCACATTCATCATGCGGTCGGCTAGGGTGAGTTTATGCGAGATTTTTTTACTCAATACCAAGGTGCTCATCATGGGCACATAGGTAAGCGATAACAAAAACGCACCGGTAATGGCAAAAGCCACCGTTTGCGCCATCGGTTTGAACATTTTGCCTTCAATACCCTGCAGCGACAAAATGGGCAGGTACACAATCAGGATAATGACCTGGCCAAACACCGCGGCATTCATCATGCGGCTGGCCGACTGCTGCACCGAATCGTCCATTTGCTTTTGCGTAAGCCGTTGGCCGGGTGTAAATTCTTTGCTCGTATGCAGCCGGTGCATCACCGATTCGACAATGATCACTGCACCGTCTACAATCAATCCAAAATCAAGCGCCCCCAGGCTCATAAGGTTGCCGCTGACGCCAAACACATTCATCAGGGAAATGGCAAACAACATGGAAAGCGGAATGACGGAAGCCACCAGCAGGCCGGCCCGCAGGTTGCCCAAGAACAGCACCAGCACCACCACCACGATCAGGGCGCCTTCGGCCAAGTTGCGTTCCACGGTGGAGATGGCGTGGTTCACCATTTTGGTGCGGTCTAAAAATGCTTCGATGGTAATGCCTTCGGGCAGCGTTTTTTTAATTTCTTCAATGCGGCTTTTTACGTTCTTGATCACTGCCGATGAGTTCTCTCCTTTCAGCATCATCACCACAGCGCCGGCCACTTCGCCTTTGTCGTTGTAGGTCATGGCGCCGTAGCGGGTAGCGGCACCCAACTGCACCGAGCCAATATGGCGGATGAGCAGCGGCGAGCCGCCAGGGTTGTTTTTTACAACAATGTTCTCAAGGTCCTGCTGGGTAGTCACCAAACCTTCGCTGCGGATAAAGAGCACAGCCGGTCCTTTCTCGATGTAAGCGCCGCCGGTGTTGCTGTTGTTTGCCTCCAGCGCACTGAACACATCCGAAATGGTGATGCCGTACGATTTCAACTGCGCCGTATTTACCGCCACTTCATACTGCTTCAGCTCACCGCCAAACGAACTGACATCGGCTACGCCGGGTGTGCCCAAAAGCTGGCGGCGTACAATCCAGTCCTGCACGGTGCGCAACTCCATGGGTGTCCACTTGCCTTCGTAGCCTTTTTTTGGCCGCACCACGTATTGAAATATTTCGCCGAGACCGGTGGTTACGGGGCCCATTTCAGGAGTGCCGAGTCCTGGTGGAATTTGCACGCCCTGCAGCCGTTCGCTTACCTGTTGGCGGGCCCAGTACACATCGGTTTCGTCGTCGAACACAATGGTAATGAGCGACAATCCAAAGCGGGAAAAAGAACGCTGCTCTAATATGCCCGGGATGTTGCGGGTGGCCTGCTCAATGGGAAAAGTAATGAGGCGTTCGATATCGGCGGCACCCAATGCAGGCGATGAGGTAATGACCAACACCTGGTTGTTGGTGATATCCGGCACAGCATCGATGGGCATGCGGGTGGTGTTGTACATACCCCAACCCACCATTGCCAGTACCATCAAGCCTACAATCAGTTTATTGCGGATGGAAAACTGGATGATTTGATACAGCATGAGAAAAGATCAGGAATGAATAGGAATAGGCCCGCAACAAAGCAGTATGGCTATTGTCACCATTTGTTTTATGCAATTTTTAAAGCACACAACAAATGGCCAATGCCCACAAAGCATGCACTTGTAAGCACAAATGATGTTGCGGTAAAAACCAGTAAAAAGGCGAAAAAGGATCAGGCTCGGGGAGGCTGAAAAATATCCTGCAGGTAAGTGGCTGGCAGCCATTCGGAGTAGCGGCTGGAGCCCTGCTCACTGTTTTGCGGGGCTGGCAAAATGCCGATGTTAGGTTGCTCGGGCACAGCCAGCAGCAGCGAAAACGAAGAAATAAAATGCGGTGTTTTAAACGGCAGTTGCATGTCCCGTTCGTAATCGGGGTGGCGCTGCTCGCCGGCAAAATAATGCCGTTGTAAAAAGCCGAGGAAGTCCAAACCCTCACCGGCCCTGTGTTCGCGGTAATGCTCCAGCAGCACAGGCAGCTTTACCAACTGGTATAGTTCCGTGTTGGTAGCCAGCATCAGCATGAGGGCGAATATGGAAAATAAGCGGCGCAAAAGGGGTGTGTTCTGCCGCAAAGATACAGAGGTTTGCAGTTTAGCGTTCAGAGTTTGTAGTTGGGTGCAGGTGTTTGAAGGAGTGCTGCTTTTTTATACCACCTTATAATTGCTCAGGTACACTTCTTACAGTGACGCTTTTTGCGAATACGCTTTACAATAACACTTCATTTCACTGCCGCTTCCCAAAATAGTATTACGAAATAGTGTAATTTTCTTAGCTAACGATTTGCCAGATGAAGTACTTCCTCCTGATGCTCTTAGCTATTGGTGTCACTTTTGTCCATGCACAAACCGACACCACCTACGCCGAACGCCTTGGTTTTCCGCGAGGCAAAAAAGTCGTGATCCTCCACATCGATGATGCGGGCATGTCGTACGATTCCAACAAGGGCGTGATGGATGCACTCACCAAAGGCGTCGCCAATTCGGTAAGCGTGATGATGCCTTGCCCCTGGGTGCCGGGGATGGTGACGTTTTTAAAGGAGCAAAAAGGCATTGATGCGGGCCTGCACCTAACCCTGACGTCCGAATGGAAAGATTACCGTTGGGTGCCGCTCAGCGGCAAGCCGCAGGTGCCCGGTTTGGTGGACAGTACCGGTTCCATGTGGACCTCGGTGGAGCAGGTGGTGCAGCACGCCTCGGCCGATGAAGTGGAGCGGGAAATTACAGCGCAGGTGGAGCGGGCACTGGGCATGGGTTTCAAACCCACCCACCTCGATTCGCATATGGGCACCCTATTTGCCACCTCCGAGTTTTTACAACGCTACATTAAGGTGGGCATGCAGTACCGCATACCGGTGATGCTGCCCGGCGGCCACAATACCTTGATTGCTGCACAAATGGGTGCCGACGATGCCCGCCTGCAGCAGGTACGCGGTGTCGGTAAAATGTTGTGGGCCGCAGGTTTCCCCGTACTCGACGACCTGCACAACGAATCGTATGGATGGGACCTGCCGGCCGGCAAAAAGAGGGATGCGGCTACAATCCAAAAGGAAAAAACGGCCTATTACATCGCTGCATTACAATCGGTAAAACCCGGCCTTACGATGATGATCATGCATTGCACGGCGCCTACGGAAGTGTTCCCATTTATATCCGATTCGGGCACCACCCGCCACGGCGACCTGCTTGCGATGATGGACCCAGCACTGCGCAGCTACATTCAAAAGGAAGGCATCATCCTCACCACTTGGCGCGAACTGATGGAACGTCGGGGTAAGATCAAATAAGTTGGTCGTTTGTAGTTTTAAGTATGTAGTGTAGCATTCTTGCTTTTGATCTTCGTGCAACTTCCGGCCTTTATGTCTTTGTGGCTCCCAAAATTTAAGCACCAACTTTCGCCGCAATAGCCCGGGCAGCAATGGCGCCAGAACTCCAGGCATGTTGAAAGTTGAAACCGCCGGTGATGCCATCTACATCCAGCACTTCGCCGGCAAAATACACCCCCGGAAGCTTGCGGCTTTCCATCGTGTTGGCATCCACCTCCGAAAGATTGATGCCGCCAGCCGTTACAAATTCTTCTTTAAAGGTTGTTTTGCCCTGCACTTCCACTACGTAATCCACCAGTTGGCGAATAAGTGTGTTTTCGGCTTTTGCCGGCAGGTCGGCAAACCGCTGTTCTTCGGTTATGCCCGACTGTTGGAGCAGGAATTGAAAGAGCCTCGCCGGAAGTTTGGTGAAATTATGGTTGGCCACTTTTTTTGCCGGGTGTGCTTGGCGCATGTCCTGCATTTCGGCTTTCAGGGTTTGCTCGTTGTAACTGGGCATCCAGTTGAGGTGTGCTTTGAATTTATATTCTTTTTGCGCCAGCTCCCGTGCACCCCAGGCACTAAGGCGCAGCACTGCCGGGCCGCTCAAGCCCCAGTGGGTAATGAGCACGGGGCCTTCTTCGGATAGCTTACTGCCTTCAATTTTTACCCGCACCGGTTGCGCCGCCACGCCCATTAGTGCAGTGATGGGATGCTTGGTTAAATTAAACGTAAATAGCGATGGCACCGGCTCCGCAACGGTGTGCCCCAAGGTTTGCAGCCATTGAAACATGGCCGCTTTGGGATAGCCACCAGTGGCGATGCATACGTAGTTGGCGTTGAGGAGCTGGGAGTCGGCAGTGGTTAATTGAAAGCGGTCGCCTTCTTTAGAAATGCTTTTTACTTCGGTGCCGGTTTTAATGGTAACACCAAAACGGCGGGCATCCTGTAAAAGGCAATCGATGATGGTTTGGGAATCGTTGGTGATGGGAAACATGCGGCCGTCGTCTTCCCGCTTGATCTGCACACCCCGTTCGCGAAACCACTCGATGGTGTCGGCGGTGCCAAAATGATGGGCCGTTTTCTTGATAAAACTTTGTCCGCGTGGGTAACGCCTGCTTAACTCCGGCACTTCAAAAACCGCATGGGTTACATTGCAACGGCCGCCGCCCGACACTTTTACTTTCGATAACAGCTTGCCCGTTTTTTCGAGGATGGTCACATTTAAATTCGGCGCCAGCCGTGCCGCATTTACAGCGCAGAAAAAGCCGGCAGCACCACCGCCAATAACAATCAGCGTTGCTTCATTTGCACTTGTGGGCCGTCCGGAGTTGCTGCTATTTATATCAACATTCATTTGTGTGGGGATCGATGCTTTAGGATGCAAAGGTACTATCGCCAGTGTGCCCAATAGTAAACGAGCTGTTGAAGTGTGCGACGCAAGTAAAGTTCAAAAGAGGTACGAAAGCCGGCTACATAAAAAAGATTCCATCTCTTCTAGAGATGGAATCTTTATGAGCAACATCCGTTGTTGTTGGGTTGTCGGAAATTAGTAATCGGAAAAAAGGTTCGGGTTCTTTTTTTCGGCGGCTTCAATTGGCGCATAATTGCTCAGGATGTCGGCCTTGCCTTTGGCGATGCACACATCGTGTTCGAAATGCACGGACGGTTTTCCGTCTTTGGTGCGCACGGTCCAACCGTCGGCTTCGGTAAATACCTCGCGGGTGCCCAGGTTGATCATGGGTTCGATGGCCAGCACCATACCTTCCTTCAGTTTTGGGCCCGTGCCGCGGCGGCCGTAGTTGGGCACCTGTGGCTCCTCGTGCATCTGGCGGCCCAGGCCGTGGCCCACCAGCTCACGTACCACGCCGTAGCCGTGTTTGCGTTCGGTGTGGTCCTGGATGGCAAAGGCAATATCGCCTACGCGGCTGCCGGATATTGCCTTTTCAATGCCTTTGTACAACGATTCTTTGGTGATGCGCACCAGGTCGATGGTTTCCTTCGCCGGCTTGCCGATCATGAAAGTATAAGCATGATCGCCGTGAAAACCATTTTTATAAATGCCGATGTCCACCGAAATAATATCGCCTTCCTGCAGTTCGCGGCTATTGGGAAAACCGTGCACCACTACATCGTTTACCGAAATGCAAGAGTTGAACGGGTAACCGTGGTAATTCAGAAAAGAAGGCACACCGCCCTGGTCGGCAATGTAGGTGCCAATGAACTTGTCGATGGAACTGGTGTTCATACCGGGTTTCAGCATGGCAGCCACCTCGGAAAGCGTTTGGCTAACCAGCAGGGCGCTGTGCCGCATCAGTTCAATTTCTTCTTTGCTTTTTATGTGTATCATATCCGTGCTAAAGAAAAAAACCCGGTAAGCAAGGCTCACCAGGTTTTTAAAGCTATTGATGAATCAATTTAATAAGAAGCTTGTGTTACGGTTTGGCGGCCCTGGATGCGTCCGCTTTTCATCAGGCCGTCGTACTGGCGCATCAGCAACTGGGTCTCAATCTGCTGCAGCGTGTCCAAGATGACACCTACCATGATCAGCAGCGAAGTGCCACCGAAGAAGGTAGAGAAGTTGGCCGTTACACCCAGGCGTTGTGCAATACCCGGAAGGATACCCACTAAAGCCAGCAGGATGGCACCGGGCAGCGTGATCTTGTCCATTACAGCACCGATGTAATCAACCGTAGGCTGGCCGGGTTTTACACCTGGAATAAAACCGTTGTTTTGTTTCAGGTTGTCGGCAATTTGCTTGGGATTGAAAATAAGGGCTGTGTACAGGAAGGTAAAACCAATTACCACCACCGAGTAAATGACCATGTAGCCAATGTTGGCGTGATCGGTAAACATAGCGGCGATACCCTGACCGGTAGCGGTGCCGGTAAAGTTGAACAGGGTAGGCAGGAACAATACCGCCTGTGCAAAGATGATGGGCATTACACCGGCGCTGTTTACTTTGATGGGCAGGAACTGGCGGGCACCACCAAACTGGCGGTTACCAACAATCTGCTTGGCATAGTTTACCGGGATCTTGCGTACACCCTGCACCAGCAGGATACAGCCCATGATGATGGCAATAAGAATGGCGATCTCGATGATGAAGATGAGGATCTGACCGGTGCGAACAGATTTGTTGGTCAGTTCCTGCATAAAGCTTTGCGGCAGGCGGCCCAGGATACCCACCATGATGATGAGTGAGGTACCGTTACCCAAACCTTTATCGGTGATTTTCTCGCCCAGCCACATTACAAACAGCGTACCTGCAGTAAGCAGCAAAACGGTAGAAATCCAGAAATAAGATACATAGCCTTCGATGATGCCACCCGAAGAGGCGGTCATCTGGCGCAGGTAAGCAACGTAAGCCGAACCCTGAACAAGCGCCACACCTACAGTGAGGTAACGCGTCCACTGGTTGATTTTTTTACGGCCGCTTTCGCCTTCTTTCTGCAGCTTTTGGAACTGGGGTACCAGTACCGTCATCAACTGCATAAAGATAGAAGCCGAAATGTAGGGCATGATACCGAGGGCAAGGATCGAAGCCTGCGAAAAAGCGCCGCCGGCAAAAGTGTCGATCAGGCCAAGAATACCATTTTGAGCATTATTGAGGTTGAGCCTCGTAGGATCGATACCCGGAAGCACAATGTGTGTACCCAGCCGGTAAATGAATATCATGAGCAGTGTAAACAGAATCTTGCTGCGCAGTTCCTCGATGCTCCAGATATTCTTGAGGGTCTTAAACAGTTTCTTCACAAAAATAAGTAGCGTTTATGGTCTTCAATAGTGTATAAAAAAAGGTTTGCGATAATAAGACCAATTATCCTTTATAGCAAACCTTTTTTACCACAGTACCAAATAAGTTAAAAAGAAAATTTGAGGTGAGGCTTTTGGCCCGACCTCAAATTTACAGAAATTTACTTGATGATTTCTACGGTACCGCCAACACCTTCAATTGCCGACTGGGCTTTTGCAGACATGGCATTCACGCGGAAAGTAATTTTGGAAGTAAGCTCGCCATTGCCCAAAACCTTTACGCGGTCGGTTTGATTGATCAGACCGTTCATGTACAGGTTTTCGAGGCTGAATTCAGTGATGCCGTATTTCTCGGTCAGTTGCTGAATCTGGCCCAGGTTGAATACTTTGTATTCTACGCGGTTGAAGTTTTTAAAACCACGCTTGGGGACCCGGCGTTGGATGGGCATCTGGCCACCTTCGTGAGCCATTTTGCGCTGGTAGCCGGTGCGGCTTTGCTGGCCTTTGTTACCTTTTGTGGAGGTGCCACCTTTACCGGAAGCTTCACCACGGCCTAAACGTTTTTCCTTGTGTACGGCGCCCTTGGCAGGACGGAGATTGTGCAGTTTCATGCTTGTTGATTTTTACTTAACGGGGCTTTCTCCCCTCGCATTTTTAAAATGGCCATTCGGCCGCAAATAATGAGGCGCAAATGTAGGCCCTAAAGTTGAATAGCTAATTAGCTTTTCGGCTAATTAGCTATTTATTATGCCAGTTCTTCCACAGCCACCAGGTGCGATACTTTGCGTACCATACCCAGAATTTGCGGTGTAGCTTCTACTTCTTTTGTTGAGTTCATCTTTCCCAAACCCAGTGCTACCAGTGTATCTTTCTGGCGCTGCGGGCGGTCGATGGGGCTTTTCACCAAAGTGATCTTGATCTTTTTCATCGAAAAGAGGTTTAAGGTTTAAGGTCTAAGTCTAAAGCCGCAGGTTGCTTCCAACCTTGAACTTTGAACATTAAACTTTAAACTGATTATTATCCGTTGAATACCTTCTTCAAACCTACATTGCGTGTTTTGGCAATGTTGATGGGTTCGCGGAGCAGGGCCAGCGCTTCAAATGTAGCTTTAACCACGTTGTGCGGGTTGGCAGAGCCCAGCGATTTTGCCAGAACGTCGGTGATACCGGCGCTTTCCAACACGGCACGCATAGAGCCTCCGGCAATTACACCGGTACCAGCAGCTGCTGGTTTGATGAGCACTTTGGCAGCGCCCACTTTAGCCAGCTGGTCGTGCGGAACGGTTCCGTGCATTACGGGCACTTTGATCAGGTTTTTCTTGGCGTCTTCGATGCCTTTGGTGATGGCTTCCTGAACTTCTTTGGCTTTGCCCAGGCCATGACCTACTACACCGGCTTCGTTACCAACAACTACCAGTGCAGAGAAAGAAAAAGCGCGGCCGCCTTTGGTAGTTTTCACTACGCGGTTAATAGCAACAACCTTGTCTTTCAATTCGAGGTCGCCTGCCTTAACCCTGTTTAAATTAGCTTTTGCCATTTTGTATTACTTGGTAATTACGTTTGAGTTTACAGCTGCAAGCTTTTAGCTGCAAGCAACAAGTGAAAAACTTGCAGCTTGTGGCTGACGGCTTGTAGCCAAATTAGAATTGCAGTCCTCCTTCACGGGCACCGTCGGCTACAGCCTTCACGCGACCATGGTACAGGTTACCGCCCCGGTCAAATACCACTGTGGTAATGCCCAGTTCCAGAGCTTTACGGGCAATGGCAGCTCCAACGAGCTTGCTTTTCTCGGTTTTGGTGCCGGTTTGGCCAGCAAATTCTTTATTGCGCGAAGAAGCGGCCGCCAGGGTTACGCCATTCACGTCGTCGATCAGTTGAGCATAAATTTCGGCATTGCTGCGAAATACAGACAGGCGGGGCTTTTGCGCAGAACCCGCAATTTTCTTGCGGATGCGGTAGCGGATATTCTGCCTTCTGGTAGTTTTTGCGCTTGTTCTCATTATTGAAAATTTACCTTCACGATGCTGCCGTGAAGCGATTTAGATTTATAGTTGGAGATGATGGATGATGGATGATAGATGATGGTATGTTTAAAATACTGTCATCTATCATCTACCAACTGTCATCTATTACTTGCCTGCAGACTTACCTGCTTTCTTACGCACCACTTCGCCTTGGTAACGTACACCTTTTCCTTTGTATGGTTCAGGCTTACGCAGGCTGCGGATTTTGGCAGCTACCTGGCCAATCAGCTGGCGGTCGATGCCGGTCAGCGTGATCTCGGGGTTCTTACCTTTTTCCTGTGCGGTAGCTACTTTCAGTTCCGAAGGAATTTCGACAATGATGTTGTGCGAATAACCCAGGGAAAGATCGAGCAGGTTGCCGGTGTTAGCGGCTTTAAAACCTACACCCACCAGTTCCAGCTTGCGCTCAAAACCGTCGGTTACGCCTTTTACCACGTTGGCCAGCAAAGCGCGGCTAAGGCCGTGCAGCGAGCGGTGGCGGATCTGGTCGGTAGGACGGGATACTGTAAGTTCGCCGTTCTCCACCTTTACAGTGATATCGCGGTCGATCGCTTGTTTCAGCTCACCTTTAGGACCTTTTACAGTAACAACGTTGTCGTTGCCTACGGTAACGGTAACTCCGGCCGGAACCGTGATGGGAGCTTTACCTATACGAGACATAATGATTTACGATTTACGATTTACGAATGTTGATTCTTATCTCTCCGACCGGTCAGCCTGGTATAGGACCGGCTTAATGTATCGGAATTTTTTGAAGCTTGCGGCTAATAGCTTGTAGCTTCTTTTAATAGATGTAGCACAATACCTCGCCACCTACGTTCTGGGCTTTTGCTTCTTTATCGGTAAGCACGCCTTTAGAAGTAGACAGGATGGCCACGCCCAAACCGTTTTTCACACGACGGAAGTCGGCAGGCTTCGAGTACTGACGCAGACCCGGGCGGCTAACACGCTCCAGCGACTGGATAGCGGGTTGCTTGGTAGCTGGGTCATATTTCAAGGCGATCTTGATCAGGCCTTGTTTGTTGTCGTCCTCGAATTTGTATTTCAGAATATAACCCTGGTTGTACAGGATCTCGGTCATACGCTTTTTCAGGTTAGAGGCTGGAATTTCCACGATACGGTGGCCGGCCATTTGCGCATTACGGATTCTGGTCAGGAAATCTGCTATGGGATCTGTTACCATGTTATGAGCCCTCCTACATCCCGCGCGGAGCGGGATAATTGGATAAGTGTTTTTGAATGAGTTTTGTTTGTTGTCGTCAAACGTGAATAGTGAAACGTCAGTTTCCATTTCACGTTTGCCGTTTCACGTCAATTACCAGCTAGCTTTCTTCACGCCGGGAATCTTGCCGTTCAGAGCCATATCGCGCAGGGCTACACGGGAAATACCGAAGTAGCGCACATAACCGCGGGGACGGCCGGTCATCTGGCAACGGTTGTGCAGGCGCACCGAAGAAGAGTTCTTCGGAAGAGCGTCCAGCGCTTTGTAATCGCCTGCAGCTTTCAGTGCCTCACGCTTTTCTGCGTATTGGGCAACCATTCTTTCTCTTTTACGCTGCCTGGCCTTAATTGATTCTTTAGCCATAGTTGTGATGTATTATTTACTGATGTCTGATGTATTGATGTTGATGTTGGTTATTTCAGCACGCAAATATCAGACATCAGAAATTGATAATTTATTTCTTAACGTTTTTGAACGGCATACCCAGTTCTTTCAGCAGCTCGTAAGCTTCTTCATCGGTTTGGGCAGTGGTTACAAACGTAATATCCAGGCCGGTGATCTTGTTTACTTTGTCGATGTCGATCTCCGGGAAAATGATCTGCTCGGTAACACCCATGGTGTAGTTGCCACGGCCGTCGAACGATTTTTCGTTGATGCCTTTGAAGTCGCGTACACGGGGCAGTGCCACAGCGATCAGCCGATCCAGGAATTCGTACATTTTTACACCGCGCAGCGTAACACGTGCACCGATGGGCATGTTTTTACGCAGCTTAAAGTTGGAGATGTCTTTTTTAGACATGGTAGCCACGGCTTTCTGACCGCTGATGGTGGTCAGTTCTTCGATGGCGATATCTACCAGCTTTTTATCGGTTACGGCACCATTCACACCGCGGTTGATGGAGATCTTCTCCAGGCGGGGAACCTGCATGCTCGATTTATAGTTAAAGCGCTTTTGCAGTGCGGGCACTACTTCGGCTTTGTACTTGTCTTTTAATCTCGGAGTGTATGTTGCTGTTGCCATTACTTGATTGCCTCCCCGGATTTTTTAGATACACGAACTTTTTTACCTTCTACCACTTCACGTTTTACTTTGGTGGCTTGTTTGCCATCCCACAGCATTACGTTAGAGATTGCCATTGGCGCTTCTTTTTTCACAATGCCACCTTTGGTGTTTTGTGCAGAAGGCTTGGTGTGCTTGGTGATGATGTTGGCACCTTCAACCACCACTTTGGCTTCGTCTACCAGTACTTCCAGTACAGTGCGTGGTTTTTTCAGGTCTTTGTCATCGCCAGTGATAACAACCACCTGGTCTCCCTTGCGGATGTTGTACTTGGGTTTGAATCTTGTTTTCATTTTTGTTTACCCCCAAACTGCATTGCTGCGGTTTGATGTTTTGTGTTCCTGATACTGCCAGGAACTGGTTTACTGATTGAACTAATGTTCGTTGTGCTGAATCAATAAGGGACCGGGGTCCTTATCCTGGCCTTACAGTACTTCAGGCGCCAGGGAAATGATTTTCATGTAGCCTTTGTCGCGCAGCTCACGTGCAACCGGCCCGAAGATACGGGTACCGCGTGGCTCGTCGGCAGCGTTCAGGATTACTACCGCGTTGTCATCAAAACGGATGTACGATCCGTCTTTACGACGCAGCTTGTTGGTAGTGCGTACAATTACCGCTTTGGCTACGGTTCCTTTTTTAATGCCGCCTGCAGGGATAGCGTCCTTAACCGTTACAACGATCTTGTCGCCAACTCTTGCATAGCGCTGACCACTGTTACCCAGTACACGGATGCAGAGCACTTCTTTGGCGCCGCTGTTATCCGCTACATTCAGTCGGGATTCTTGCTGGATCATTTTTAATTGCTTTTAGCTTTTAGCTGTTTAGCATATAGCCAGCGCAGCTAAAAGAAGTTTATCATTCAAATTATCGGTTGGCCCCAGGCGGTGTGCCTGTGGCTGCACCAGTTATTTAACCTTCTCAACGATCTCCACCAGTCTCCAACGCTTGGTTTTGCTCAGCGGACGGGTTTCCATGATGCGCACTATGTCGCCGATTGAACATTCGTTCTTCTCGTCATGTGCGTGGAACTTCGTGGTCTTTTTTACGAATTTTCCGTAGATCGGGTGTTTTACTTTACGTTCTACCGCAACAGTGATAGACTTGGTCATCTTGTTGCTGGTAACCACGCCGATCCGGGTTTTTCTTAAATTCCTGCTTTCAGGAGTTTGAGTTGTTTCAGCCATTGTTATAAGCTTTGAGCTCTTAGCTACAAGCTACAAGCTAGGGGCTTGCAGCTGACAGCTTTCAGCTGTGTTATGCACTAAGTTGTTTCTTCTTCAATTCTGTTTTCAGGCGGGCCAGCTCGCGGCGCAGGTTGCGGATGCTCATGGGGTTCTCCAGCGGAGAAATGGCATGTGCAAACTCAAGCTTTTTCAAACGCAGTTCGTCTTCGGCAATGCGTGCCTTCAGGTCGTCTGCATTCAGCGACTGGATGCTTTTTTTGAAATCTATGGTCTTAGACATGAGTCTGATTTTTATCTATTGATGAGGTGCCGTTTGCCTTGCTGCTTATGCAGTTTCCAGGTCGCGGCGTTTTACAAACTTGCAGGCGATGGGCAGCTTGCCGGCAGCCAGTTTCAGGGCGCCCTGTGCTACTTCTTCGCTTACGCCATCAATTTCAAAAAGGATGCGGCCCGGTTTTACCACGGCAGCCCAGAACTCCAGGTTACCTTTACCTTTACCCATCCGCACTTCAAGCGGCTTGCGGGTAATGGGTTTGTCGGGGAAAATGCGGATCCATACGTTACCCTCACGTTTCATGTGGCGGGTAAGCGCCTGGCGGGCAGCCTCGATCTGGCGGTCGGTGATCCAATGGTTTTCAAGCGCCTTCAGGGCGTAAGAGCCAAAGGAAATGGTAGCACCCCGCTTGGCGTCGCCTTTCATGCGGCCTTTCTGCACTTTGCGGTGCTTTGTTCTTTTCGGCTGTAACATAATCGGTTTATTGTTTGTGGTTTGTGCTACCGGGTTTACCGAAACACAAACCGCTTTTCACATTGTTGTTTACTGATCAAACCAGGGCCTTGCGGCCGATGATTTAGCGACCACCACCGGGACGGCCACCACCACGGTTGCCACCACCACGGTTACCACCGCCGCCATCGCGACGATCGCGGCGATCAAAACCTCCACGGTCACCGTCACGACGGTCACCACGGCGATCGCTGATGCCACCACCTTTCTCGCTAACGAGGTTGGGGTTAAGGTCGCGCTTAGCCAGTACTTCACCTTTACAGATCCATACTTTGATACCGATTTTACCATAAACGGTTTGTGCAAACACGTTGGCATAATCGATGTCCATACGGAAAGTGTGCAGGGGCACACGGCCTTGCATGAACTTTTCGCTACGGGCAATTTCAGCACCGCCCAAACGGCCGCTCAGCTGCACTTTGATGCCTTCGGCACCCATGCGCAATGCAGATGCAATCGCCATTTTGGTGGCACGCTTGAAGTTGATGCGGTTTTCGATCTGGCGGGCAATGGTGTCGCCTACGATCATGGCATCTACTTCCGGGCGACGGATCTCCAGGATGTTGATCTGAACGTCTTCTTTGCCAGTGAGTTTTTTCAACTCTTCTTTTACGCGGTCTACCTCGCCACCACCTTTACCGATGATGATACCGGGCTTTGATGTGTGGATGGTAACGATCAGTTTACCCAGTGTGCGCTCAATAACAATTTTAGCGATACCGCCTTTATTGATACGGGCATTCAGGTAAGTCCTGATTTTGTTATCCTCGATCAGCTTGGTAGAAAAGTCTTTCTTATTGCCATACCAGTTAGACTCCCAACCGCGGATAATTCCTAACCTGTTACCAATAGGATTTGCTTTTTGACCCATGTTTATTGGTTATACTTTGAATAGTTTAGATTAAGCTTTTGCGTCTACAATCACTGTTACGTGGTTGCTTCTTTTGCGAACGCGGTAGCCACGGCCTTGTGGTGCAGGGCGCATACGCTTGAGGGTACGGGCACCGTCCACAAAAATGGTTTTTACGACCAACTGGCCTTCATCACCGCCTTCGTTTTTCTGCTTCCAGTTGGAAATGGCGCTGAGCACCAGTTTGCGCAGGGGAACTGCGGGGTGCTTTGCGTTGTGCTCCAACACGGCCAGGGCCTTTTCTACCTGCATACCGCGGATGAGGTCGGCAAGCAAGCGCATTTTGCGCGGTGATGTTGGATAGTTTCTAAGTTTAGCTATTGCTTCCATCTTATTTAAGTTTCTAGCTGTTAGCTATTAGCTATTAGCTAACAGCTTGCAGCTTATTATTTATCCTTTTTTAGCAGCGTGTCCTTTGAAGTTGCGGGTGGGTGCAAATTCGCCCAGTTTGTGCCCTACCATAAATTCGGTAACGTACACGGGGATGAACTTGTTTCCGTTGTGCACCGCAAAAGTGTGTCCTACGAAGTCAGGCGTGATGGTAGAACGGCGGCTCCAGGTTTTGATGACGCCTTTCTTTGATTTGCCATCGTTCATGGCCACCACTTTGTCTTCGAGGTGGGCTGCAACGTAAGGGCCTTTTTTAATCGAACGAGCCATGAGTTATTTACGATTTACGTTTGTTTGAAGAAGGTTTTATTTCGCCAGTTTGCTTCCGTTCTTACGCTGGATGATCAGCTTATCGCTGCCTTTGCCCTTGGTGCGGGTCTTCAGACCACGGGAGTACATACCAGTTCTGCTGCGAGGCTGACCACCAGAGGCGCGGCCTTCACCACCACCCATTGGGTGATCTACAGGGTTCATGGCTACACCACGGTTGCGGGGCTTGATGCCTTTCCAACGGTTGCGGCCGGCTTTACCTTTGCTTTCCAGGCTGTGGTCGCTGTTAGAAGCTACACCTACAGTGGCAAAGCAATTGATGAGCACCTTGCGCAGTTCGCCGCTAGGCATTTTCAGCACGGCGTATTTTTCTTCTTTGTTCGAAAGCTGGGCAGATGCGCCGGCGCTGCGGGCAATCTTTCCACCCTGGCCGGGCTGCATTTCGATGTTGTGCACTACAGTACCAAGGGGCATGTTTTTCAGCAGCAGAGCGTTGCCCAGTTCTGGAGCTACCGCGTCGCCGCTGATTACTTTGGCACCCACCTGCAAACCTTGTGGTGCGATGATATAACGCTTCTCACCATCGGTATAATTCAGCAGGGCGATGAATGCCGAACGGTTTGGATCGTATTCGATTGTGGCTACAGTTGCCGGGATATTTTTCTTGTCGCGTTTGAAATCGACGATACGGTACATTTTCTTGTGTCCGCCACCGATGTAACGCATGGCACGACGGCCCGAAGAGTTACGGCCACCGGATCCTTTGTTGAACTCCACCAGCGACTTCTCAGGTACGTTGGTAGTGATTTCTGCGTACGCATTGCCGATTCTCCAACGAGTACCGGCAGTCATGGGTTTAAATTTTCTTAATGCCATTGTTGTGCAATGTTTGCGGTCTTGCCGACCATTCTGGGTTTGTGTCTGATGCTTGTTTTTTTATCTGGTAAAACAACAAGCATCAGCTATTTAAATCTGGGTGTACAGGTCGATGGTTTCGCCTTCGGCTACAGTAACCATTGCTTTTTTGTAAGCAGGCTTTTGGCCTTGTACAAAACCTTTCTTGGTGTAGCGGGTTTTGTTTTTGCCAGGCACCACCGAAGTGTTCACGTCAATTACGTTTACCCCATAAAACTGCTCTACAGCGGTTTTAATTTCCAGCTTGTTGGCCTTGCGGGCTACTTTAAAAGCATAGCGGCGGAGGCTGTCCTGCTGCTTGTTTGCTTTTTCAGTGAGGATGGGCTTTATCAGTACTTCAGAAGTTCTCATCTGAATAAGTTTGAGATTTTGATGATTAGCTAAATACCTTACGCGGCTGTTTCTTCTTCAGCACTTGCAAAAATCTTTGCAGCGCTTTCGGTCAGTACCAGCACTTCCGAGTTTACGATATCGTAAGTGTTCATGTCGCTCAGTTGCACACCCAGGATCGAGGGCACGTTGCGCAGGCTGCGGTATACGTTATCGTTATAATCAGGCGACACGAGCATCAGCTTTTTATCGCCCACTTTAATGCTGTTCAAAATGCCCACCAGTTGCTTGGTCTTTGGCGTTTCGAAATTCAGGTCTTCCACTACTACGATGGCATTTTCCTTAGCCTTGTGTGCCAGAGCCGACATTTTAGCCAGGTCTTTTACTTTGCGGTTCAGTTTAATGCTGTAGTTGCGGGGCTGAGGGCCATGTACAGTACCACCACCTTTGTACAAAGGGTTGCGGATGTTGCCTTTACGCGATCCACCGGTACCTTTTTGGCGGTGCAGTTTGCGGCTGGCGCCCTGTACTTCGGAGCGGCCTTTTGTTTTGTGGGTTCCCTGGCGCTGTGCAGCGAGGTATTGCTTTACAGCAAGGTAAATCACGTGGTTGTTCGGCTCAATGCCGAAGATCTCTTCAGGAAGTTCAACAGTTCTGCCTGTTTCTTGTCCTTGTATGTTTAATACGGCTACTTGCATGATTACTTCTGGATTAAAACGATTGAACCATTGTGGCCCGGAACGGATCCACTTACCAAGATGAAGTTCTTCTCAGGGAAGATTTTTACGATCTTCAGGCCTTTCACCTTCACGCGATCGTTGCCCATACGGCCGGCCATGCGCATTCCTTTGAATACACGGCTGGGGTACGACGAACCACCGATAGAACCGGGGGCACGCTGACGGTCGTGCTGACCATGTGAACCTTCACCAACGCCAGAAAATCCATGACGCTTTACAACGCCCTGGAAGCCTTTGCCTTTGGTAGTGCCCACAACATCAACTTTCTCGCCTTCGGCGAAAATGTCGACGGTAATGGTGTCGCCAATATTTTGTTCCTGATAGAAGTTGCGAAACTCTTTTACGAATTTCTTGGCCGAAGTGTTGGCCTTTACGAAGTGATTAGCTTCGGCTTTCAGCGTGTGGCTTTGTTTTTTGTCGCCAAAACCAATTTGGAGTGCGCTGTAGCCGTCTGTTTCCTGCGTTTTAACCTGAGTAACTACGCAAGGACCAGCTTCAATGATTGTGCAGGCAGTTTGTTTGCCGCTGGGATCGAAAACGCTGGTCATCCCGATTTTCTTGCCAATGATACCTTTCATTTTCTTACTGGGTTTTCCCCCGCAAGGTTGTACAAGACATCACGCCGGGCAGCGTGATTCAATCCTGGTTTATCACCGACCTTTTCTTTTGGTTGCTGCGGCTGCAGCATTCAGAAGTACCGGCGACAAACAAACCTCGAAGGGCTTGTTTATATGTGAATGCGGGTTTTACAATTCCAGAAAAAGCTCTGGCTGCTCGTCCGCGTTATTTACTTGTTCAGCGCTCTTTTCTCCTGCCGGGGCAGGGTTGAGAGATGAAAGAAATAGAATAAGAACTTTCACATCCGGGATTGACCCCGGATTTAATGCTGATCGCTGCTGTTATGCTTTGATCTCTACTTCTACACCCGATGGCAGGTCCAGTTTGGACAGCGCATCTACAGTGCGGGAAGAAGAAGTGTAAATGTCCAGCAGGCGCTTGTGTGTGGCCAACTGAAACTGTTCGCGGCTCTTTTTGTTCACGTGCGGCGAACGCAATACGGTAAAGATCTTTTTACGCGTAGGCAGGGGAATAGGACCTGTTACTACGGCGCCGGTGCTACGCACGGTCTTTACAATTTTTTCTGCTGATTTATCAACCAGGCTGTGGTCGTAAGACTGTAATTTAATGCGGATTCTCTGTGACATAGGTCCAACCCATTTTTTCCAATGGGAGTGCAAAGGTAACGGACAAAGAGATAACTGGCAAAAGTTTGTGGTATTATTTTTTACGGCGCCACAGATTTGTAGCCCGTTTTGGGCAATATTTTGGTTTTCTTTCGGAAAAAAGGCTGTTTTCCATGATGATAGAAAAGGCACTCTATGATTTTCGCCAGATGCCGGCCGTTTTCTATTTCTTTGCTGGCCCGTATGCATCCACCTACTCCCCCACCCCTTTCCGATGAACAGGTACCGGTAAAAAAGAAAGATTCGCCGCTGGTGAAAGGGCTGAAGCTTTTGCTCAAGGTCGTCATCACTGTTGTGTGCTTCTGGTACATCAGCACCAAGGTAAACTGGCAACAGGCCTTTGCCGCTTTGCAAAAAGCCCATGTTGGCTATTTGTTGCTGGCGGTTTTACTGTACCTCCTAAGCAAGGTACTTTCCTCCTTCCGGCTCAACATTTATTTCCGCAATGCGGGTTTGCAGCTTTCGGAACTAGTAAACGGCAAATTGTATTGGATGGGTATGTTTTACAACCTGTTTTTGCCCGGCGCCATTAGCGGCGATGCATATAAGGTGATCTTGCTGAACAGGAGATACGGCGCCTCGTATAAGAAAATGAGCGCTGCGGTGCTGCTCGACCGGTTTAGTGGCCTGCTGGCCTTGGGCGTGCTGCTGGCCATTTATGCGTTTATGGTGATGCCAGGTGTATGGTGGGATGTGTTGTTCATCGGTGGAGCGTTGGCCGGCATTGCAGGTCTGTACCTCATCATCAAATTTTTTTTCCGAGATTTTTTGCCCGGCTTTTGGGCTACCTTTTTTTGGGGCCTGGCGGTGCAGGCGGTGCAGGTGGTTTGCCTTTATGCCTTGCTTTTTGCCATTGGCCAGCCGCTCCTGCCGGAATGGATCTTTATTTCGCTGGTGGCAACAGTGGTGGCTGTGCTGCCCCTGTCGTTAGGCGGTGGTTTAGGCACCCGCGAGTTGGTTTTTGCCGAAGGCGCTACCTATTTTGGACTTGACCCTGCGCTAGCGGTGGTGATCAGCCTGCTGTTTTATTTCTGTAACCTGGTTACTTCGGTGTGGGGGGTGTATTATACTTTCCGTGATCCGTTGGAGGAATAGCGCCTATTGTAGCCCTCGGTTCGGCATTGTTTAGGCGCCAGCAGCGTCCGTCATTGCGAGGCGCAGCAGCCATTTGTTGGTAAACGGCATTGGTGCGCCGAAGCAATCTCCTGCTTCTCATTTAAATTTTGTTGCTTTTGAAATTGGGAGTGAGATTTTGCCGGAGATTGCTTCGGCGCCAAATAGACTGCAAGTTGGAGGACATTCAAGCGCCTCGCAATGACGAAAGCACTGCAAAACAAAAAACCCCGCACTTGGCGGGGTTTCTATAGGAGAAAAACTAAAGCTTCAATTAGTCGGCGCTTACTTTGCCTTTGCTCTTGGCAATTACCTCTTCGGCAATACCGTTTGGCGCTGGCGCATAATGCGAGAACTCCATGGTAGACGATGCACGGCCAGAAGACAGTGAACGCAGTTGGGTTACATAACCAAACATTTCGCTCAGCGGCACTTTAGCCTTGATCACCTGCACACCGGCACGGGTGTCCATACCTTCCATCATACCACGACGACGGTTCAAGTCACCGGTTACATCACCCATGTATTGGTCTGGGGTCAGTACTTCTACTTTCATGATGGGCTCCAGCAACACCGGCTTGGCTTTGCGTGCAGCTTCACGGAAGCCGGATTTAGCACACAATTCAAACGACATGGCGTCGGAGTCAACTGCGTGGAACGAACCGTCAAATACGCGAACCTTCAGGTTGTCTACAGGGTAAGAAGCCAGCACACCTGTGGTCATTGCCTGCTCAAAACCTTTCTGGATGGCCGGAACAAATTCACGGGGAATTGATCCACCAAACAGGTCGTTTACAAACTGGTAGTTCTTGTCGGGATTTGCTTCTTTCCAATCAGCATCAACAGGGCCAAGTGCAAACTGGATATCGGCAAATTTACCACGACCACCGGTTTGCTTTTTCAGCACTTCGCGGTGTTCAACAGTGTTGGTAAATGCTTCTTTATAAGCAACCTGGGGAGCACCCTGGTTTACTTCAACTTTAAACTCGCGGCGCATACGGTCAACGATGATCTCCAGGTGCAGTTCGCCCATGCCTGAAAGGATGGTCTGGCCGGTATCTTCGTCGGTTTTTACCCGCAGCGTAGGATCTTCTTCCACCAGTTTGGAAATGGCTAAACCCATTTTGTCAACGTCAGCCTGAGTCTTAGGCTCAACGGCTACAGAGATTACCGGCTCTGGAATAAACATGTTTTCCAGCGTAATCGGATGATCTTCGTGGCAAAGGGTGTCACCGGTTTTGATTTCCTTGAAACCAACCGCTGCACCAATATCACCGGCTTCAATGAAGTCGATGGGGTTTTGTTTGTTGGCAAACATCTTCATGATCCGGCTGATCCGCTCTTTTTTGCCGCTGCGTACGTTCAGTACATAGCTGCCTGCATCGAGGTGACCAGAATAAACCCGGAAGAATGCCAGACGGCCGACAAACGGATCGGTCATGATTTTGAATGCCAGGGCCGCAAAGGGCTCTTTTGCACTGGGCTTACGCTCCAGTTCCTCGCCGGTGTTGGGATCGGTACCTTTAACGGCTTCGATGTCCATTGGCGAAGGCAGGTAACGACAAACGGCATCCAGTGCAGTTTGTACACCCTTATTTTTGAACGAAGAACCACACATCATCGGAACAATGCTCAGATCGATGGTAGCCTTACGGATTGCTTCGTGAATTTCACCTTCGGTGATGGTGTCCGGATTGTCGAAGAATTTCTCCATCAGCTTGTCGTCGTACTCGGCAACAGCTTCCACCAGGTTAGCACGCCATTCATTGGCCTCATCCACCATATCAGCTGGGATGTCAATTTCATCGAAGGTCATGCCTTCGGTTTCCATGTGCCAGATGATACCTTTCATCTTGATCAGATCCACCACGCCTTTGAACCCGTCTTCAGCGCCGATGGGCAGCTGCAGGGGAACGGCTTTGGAACCCAGCATTTCACGCACCTGCTTCACTACATTGAGGAAGTCGGCACCTGAGCGGTCCATTTTGTTTACAAAACCAATGCGGGGAACGTTGTAGCGGTTGGCCTGGCGCCAAACAGTTTCCGATTGCGGCTCAACACCGTCAACCGCCGAAAACAGGGCGATCAAACCATCCAATACCCGCATGGAGCGCTCTACTTCTACAGTAAAGTCCACGTGACCGGGAGTATCGATGATGTTGAAAGAATACTTTTGGGTACTGGCATCGGCCTTACCTTTTACGGTGGGGAAGTTCCACTGGCAGCTTACAGCAGCCGAGGTAATGGTGATACCCCGCTCTTTCTCCTGCTCCATCCAGTCGGTGGTAGCAGCGCCATCGTGTACTTCACCGATCTTGTGGATCATACCGGTGTAGCGCAAAATGCGCTCAGTTGTGGTGGTTTTGCCAGCGTCGATGTGCGCCGCAATACCAAAGTTTCTTTGAAATTTTAAGTCTGCCATGATGATTTAGTTGAATAGAATCGGTTCTTCCCCACCACTCCAATGCGGCCATTTGACCCCACCCGGTGCGGTTTGGCCCAACCCTGCCGACCAGCCTAATTTTAGGGCGGCAAAATTTGAGGCTGCAAAGGTAAGGAAAAGGGCCACAATTGGCCGTTTCAAATATTCATTGTTTGTTAAATGGGAACCGCTGCCCGTTGAGGCCGCCGCAAGTGGTGTTGAACGAGTCCTTTCCGACAAAAAAGAAATGGTTGGTGCTACAATTTCTGCGGTGCGACAAAGCATGTGATTTCGATGTAAAAATCGCGGCAGATTTTATAAAAAACGCACACCTATTTCAATGAAAAATTTTCGTTTTATCACAAGCACATTTACACAAAAAATGGAAAACTAGTTTTTCTGAATTAATGGTGTTCGATCAATCTTTGACGCAAAAACAGAAGCATCAATAAACAAATTTCGGTTATACAAGACTACAGTTATACACAATTGTGCATAACCCGCACATACTGCTGCTGTTGGTGCGCACAATTTTTGCAATTCGTTCGATCAATAAGTAATTTGGTTTCAAATTGCTTCTTTATTAACCCACACTTAAAACCCATTAATTATGGCAACTTCGAAATCAACTAAGAGTGCCGCAAAAAAATCAACTGGCAGCAAGGCCGCTACCAAAGCTTCATCGAAAGGTGCAGCCGGTAAATCAGCAGGCCGCAGCGGTGCAGCTTCCAAAGGTGCTGCTAAAAAAACAGCAGCCAAAGGTAGCCGTGCTACTGCCAGCAAATCAACAGGCCGCGGAGCCAGCAGCAAAACCACATCCAGAAGCGGAAGCGCCAGCAAAAGCGCAGCCGGTGGTCGCACAGCTTCCAAGGCAGCAGGCCGCAGCACTGCATCTAAAGCAGGTGGCAAAACCGCCGCTAAAGGCGCTGCTAAAAAAACAGCATCAAAGGGCGGAAGAACTGCAGGTAAAGCAACCAGCAAAACCGCATCGAAAGGTGCAGGAAAAACGGCAACGAAAGGTGGTGGTAAAACAGCAGCAAAAGGTGCCGCGAAAAAGACCGCATCAAAAGGTGGCAGAACCGGCAGCAAAGTAGCAAGTAAAACTTCTGCAAAAGGTGCAGGCAAAACCGCATCGAAAGGAGCTGGTAAAACTGCTGCGAAAGGTGCCGCAAAAAAAGCAGCATCGAAAGGCGCAGGTAAAACCGCTGCTAAAGGTGGTGCACGCATGGCTGGAAAAGCAGCTTCGAAAGGAGCCGCTAAAACTGCAGGAAAAGCTGCTGCTAAAAAAACAGCATCAAAAGCTACATCGAAAGGAGCTGGTAAAACTGCTGCGAAAGGTGCCGCAAAAAAAGCAGCATCGAAAGGCGCAGGCAAAACCGCTGCTAAAGGTGGTGCACGCATGGCTGGAAAAGCTACCAGCAAAACCGCATCGAAAGGCGGCAGCAAAGTAGCGGCTAAAGCAGCCAGCAAAGGCGGTGCAACACGCGGTGGTTCCAGTGCTACCCGCTCGGGTGGTGGTGCCAACCGTGGCAGCGCAGCCGCAAAAGGCGGTGCCCGCAGCAAGCAGGCCAGCGCTGGCAAAAGCGTTAACGGTAGCCGCACTTCAAGCAAGCGCAGCTCGGCAAACAGCGGCAGCGCAAACGGCGGACAAATGAACGATGCCGAAGCAACACGCACAGAAAATACGGGCGGACTGGAAACCACGATGATGGATACCAGCACCGATACCGGTCTCGGATCTGCAGATGCTGCTGATGACACTACTACAGGCACTTCTAGCGATGGTGACTTTGGTGGTGGCGCAACAGAAGGCACCGATCACAGCGCCTGATTGCTTACCTGATAACTGAATAGACAAAGCCGCTTCTTTCGAAGCGGCTTTTTTTAGCTGTGATGTATGAGTTAAGAGTTGACAGTTGGCAGTTCAGAGTTGAAAGTTGGGAGTCGGGAGTAGTTGATTTATTCGATAAAATACTATTGCATGCTTTTATAAAAAAATCACTTAATCGTTTGCATTTACCCAAAACAAAAAACCACTGCCTGGAAAGGCAATGGTTTCAAAAGTTCTATGCTAACTATCAAGTTATACGCGGAAGTGAGCAAAAGCCTTGTTGGCTTCGGCCATGCGGTGGGTGTCTTCTTTCTTTTTGTAAGCAGCACCTTCGCCTTTGCTTGCAGCTACGATTTCGGCAGCCAGTTTGTCGGCCATGCTGCGTCCGTTGCGTTCGCGGCTGTAACGCACCAGCCATTTGATGCTGAGGGAGATCTTACGATCGGCACGTACTTCAGAAGGAATCTGGAAAGTAGCACCACCAATACGGCGGCTGCGTACTTCTACGGCAGGCGTTACATTTTGCAATGCACGCTTCCAAATTTCATAACCGTCTTCACCGGTTGTTTTCGCTACTTTATCAACGGCGTTGTAAAAGATATCGAAAGCGACACTTTTCTTGCCTTCCCACATGATGTTGTTTACAAAGCGGGTTACCAGTTTGTCGTTATAACGAGGGTCTGGCGCCAGCGGGAGTTTCTTAGCTTGTGACTTACGCATGTTTTTAAAAGTTCGATCAGAGGTTCTCAGGCGCTGTGCTGAGCTGCTTGACCGGGTTTAATGTTTTCAATCTAATCCGTCATCCGCGGAATCATCCGCGCAATCCGTGATTATTATTTTTTCTTAGCGGGTGCTTTAGCACCGCCTTTGTCTTTTTTGGTACCGTACTTCGAGCGGCTTTGCTTGCGGTCTTTTACACCAGCAGTATCCAAAGAACCGCGTACAATGTGGTAACGTACACCTGGCAAGTCTTTTACACGACCACCGCGGATCAGCACAATTGAGTGCTCTTGCAGGTTGTGTCCTTCACCGGGGATGTAGGCAATTACCTCAATTTTGTTGGTCAAACGCACCTTGGCCACTTTGCGCAGGGCAGAGTTAGGCTTCTTAGGGGTAGTAGTGTACACACGGGTACAAACACCGCGGCGCTGAGGGCATGCATCCAGTGCTCTGGATTTGCTTTTTGCCCGGATGATCTCTCTTCCTTTACGTACTAATTGCTGTATAGTAGGCATTACGAACCTTTTGTTTTTGGGACGGCAAAGGTAATGGCCTGAATGTGAATAACCAAAAAACAAAATCCTCTTTTGGCTATTTTATTCACATTTACGCCCATTCGGGCCCTTTTTTGCCACGGTGCAGTCCCGTTTTTTTAAAAAAAATAAAATTGAACCAACCGGCTTACACGGCTACAAGCCAGTTGTAGCGGTCTTCGCTCCTGCCGTAACGGATGTCGTCGAGCAGGCGCTTGGCCTCGGGCATTACCTGCCAGGCGGCAACGTCGAAGGTCATTACAAAATCTTTGTAGCGCAGCTCTTTAATGGGCGAAACCGTGGCCGCCGTGCCGGTGCCGAACACTTCTTTCAGCTCGCCAGCCTTGTAAGCTTCCATCAATTCATCAATGGAAATTGGACGCTCTTCGATCTCCAATCCCATTTCTTTTAAAATGGTAAGCACACTCATACGGGTAACGCCGTTGAGGATGGTGCCCGCTTCCAGATCGGGGGTAACGGCTTTGTTCCCAAGAATAAAAACCACGTTCATGGTACCGATTTCCTGCACATATTTATGCTCGTAGGCATCGGTCCACAACACTTGGTCGTAGCCTTTTTCTTTGGCAATATGTGTGGCCAGCATCGATGCGCCATAGTTGCCTGCAGCTTTTGCATAACCAATACCGCCTTTTACGGCACGTACATATTGCTCTTCTACGTAAATGCGCATCGGCGTTCCGTAGTACGGGCCGGTGGGGCTCAGGATCACCAGGAACTTATATTTTTCCGAAGGACGAACGCCAATGGCTTCATCACTGGAAAACATAAATGGGCGGATATACAGTGAGTGGTCGGGCAGCGAAGGGATCCAGGCACGCTCCAGGTCAATCAGTTGGCGGATGCCTTCAACAAAAATATCTTCGGGCACAGCCGGCATCATCATGCGTTCGGCCGAAATGTTGAAGCGCTTGAAATTATCCTGCAGGCGAAACACAACGGCATTGCCGGCTTCGTCTTTGTACGCTTTGATGCCTTCAAAAATAGCCTGGCCGTAATGCAGCGCAGCCACCGACGGATCGAGGCTCAGCGGGGCATATGGGCGAATATTGACATTGCTCCAGGTGCCGTTGTCGTAGTCGGCCTCGAGCATATAATCGGTAAACACTTTTCCGAAAGGAATATTTTCCAGCGTCAGGCCTTCCAGTTTGCTATGGGCAGCCTTTGTAACCGGAATATCCATAGTGGCAGTCATAATGTGATTATTTTAGCAGCGCAATGTACCTAAAACCGCCTAAAAACCGGTCATAAAATTGTACTATGAGCCTGAACGACCTAAGCCTGAACCCGCACCTGCTTACCCAATTATACCCACACTCGCTGCTGGAAACAGAGGAACAGGCTGCACCTGCAAAGAGAAACACACCTATTGCACCAACACAACCAGCGGAAGAAAAAATTGAAATGCCACCGGTTGCGCAGGTAGCAGCAACACCGCCTGTTGCAGAAACAGCAGCTCAAGCTCCGCCAAAAACACCCGCCCCTGTACCACCACCTGTTGTAGCCGAACAACCTGTTGCTTATGGCAATACGCCATCACTAGGCGGCAATAGGAAAGGCGTGTTGATCTTGGTAAAAAATGACACGGTTCCCTTTTTACCCGATGCGGACCTTGAATTTCTTTCGGCTATTTTAAGCGCCTGCCGCCTGAGCATAGCAGACGTAGCCATTGTTAACCTGCATCATTATCCGCAACCGTACACAGCGCTGCTGGAGCAATTCACGGCCAGGCAGGTATTGCTGATGGGTGTAACGCCACAGGAAGTGGATCTGCCTTTTCACTTCCCGCACTTTCAACTGCAGCCTTTTGACAGCCGCACTTATTTATCGGCCTATCCCCTGCGCCAAATGGCACAGGACCGTTCGCTGAAAATGCAGCTCTGGGGCTGTTTGAAACAGTTGTTTGGCGTGTAGGGAGGCGTTGGTAGTTGAAAGTTGATAGTTGAGAGTCGGGAGCATTCCCCTTGCTCGTCTTGTTGTTTTACTAATTGATTTTACCACCAAGCATTCCACAACATCGACCCGTCATTGCGATGCGCCGCCGATGCTTTGACGTCATAGCTTCGTAGTGCGCCGAAGCAATCTCCTTTTATTTAAACCACAATTCGGTCTTGTTTTTTACAAACAAAAATGGCAAAAAGATGAAGGCACATCTTGATCAAGGAGATTGCTTCGGCGCACCAAGTAACATCAATATACCAAGCCACTACAGCGCCTCGCAATGACGGAAGCGCGACTCACCACTTATTTGCAAACACCTTCCAGGTGCAAACTAACAACAGCAATCAACTGTCAACTATCAACCACCAACTACTAACTCTCAACTCCCAACTCCCGCCCACTAACTATCTTCGCGTATGCTCATTTTTGCTACCAATAATGAAAACAAGGCCAGGGAAGTGCAGGCCATTTTGCCGGCAGGCATAAAGGTATCAACGCTGAAGGAAGCTGGTATAGACCAGGACATTCCCGAGCCGTACGATACGCTGGAAGAAAATGCGCTGGAAAAAGCGCGGGTTATTCATCGCCTCACGGGCAATAATTGTTTCAGTGAAGACACCGGCCTGGAAGTGGAAGCGCTGGATGGTGCGCCGGGTGTGCACAGTGCCCGTTATGCCGGTGAGCACCGGTCGAACGAAGCCAATATAGCCCTGCTGCTGCACAACCTGGAAGGCAAAACAGCCCGCAGGGCACGCTTCCGCACGGTGGTGGCGCTTATCTGGAATAACGAGGAGCACTTGTTTGAAGGCGTGTGCACCGGGCACATTGCATTTGCCCCCACCGGCAGCGGCGGATTTGGCTACGACCCAATATTTATCCCGGAAGGCAGCGACCGCAGTTTTGGCGAAATGACCATGGAAGAAAAAAGCCGGTACAGCCACCGCAAAAAAGCTGTGGCCCAGCTGGTAGCATTTTTGAATCAGGTATCATAAAGCAGAAATCTTGGAGCAGGCAAGCAACCATTTCCCTAACGAATCCGACTTAATTGATGGATGCATCCGCGGCGACCGCAAGGCACAGGCCGAGCTGTACCAGCGTTTTGCACCCCGCATGTTTGGCGTTTGCCTGCGCTATGCAGCCAACAATGAAGAAGCCGAAGACATGCTGCAGGAAGGTTTCCTCAAGGTGTTTCGAAAGCTGGATAGCTACCGCGGCGAGGGCTCGTTTGAAGGTTGGGTGCGCCGCATTTTTGTAAACACGGCCATTGAACATTTCAGGCGGAAAACAAGGCTGCAGCCGCTGAGCGGCACCGAAGAAGAAACCATTGAAGGCAAGTACCTGACGGCCCTGGACCATATGGCCGAAAAGGACATTGTGCAACTGGTGCAAGGCCTGCCACCGGGCTACCGTACGGTGTTCAACCTGTACGTAGTGGAAGGGTACACCCACCGGCAAATTGCAGAAATGCTGAACATATCAGAAGGCACTTCGAAATCGCAACTGTCGCGGGCCAAACAAATTTTACAGGAACTGGTACAACAGCATATCGAAAAAAGAAAAGTACGGTAAAACCCATGCAAAAGGATTGGAAAGAACGGTTACACAATTGGACGCCCGAGCCTCCACCAGGCGGCTGGGAGCGGCTTTCCGATGCATTGCCCCAGGAGCAGCCGGCTTATGCACAAAAGCTGTACGATTTTGCAGCACCGCCTCCACCCGCGGTTTGGGATGATATTTCAAAAGAACTAAACGGCGAGCAAGCATCGCCGCCGGTCATTCAAATGTATCCGCGCAAAAGATGGCTGCAGGTGGCCAGCATTGCGGCTTCGCTCCTTTTTGCCGTATATTTTTTACCGCCGCTGTTCCGGTCTGGCGGGCAAACTACTGCTCCGGCTTCCACTCCTGTTGTGCAACAGGGCATGCCAACCGTTAATGTGCCGACCAATGCCTTAACGGTGCCGACGGTAGAAACTACTCCGATTGCTATAGCTGCATCAAACGAACAACCGGCGGTATACATTGCAAATGTGCCGCTGCCACCAAAAGATAATGCACCCCTGCGGATGGCCACTACCGAAAGGGCCAGCTCTGTCTTGCGGTCATGGCTACCCGAAAATGAAGATGTGCCGCATGTGGGCAACTTTATCGACCGTTATATCATACTGCCGGTAACTGAAGATGCAGCGGTGCGTTTGCCTAAAAAATTATACGCAGCTTTTCGATGCGAAGAACAACCTGACCCTTCGGGATGCTGGGAACGGCTGGCGGCGCTGCGGCGCCAGATGGCTGCCCCGGAGCAACTCGCTTCAGCCGATTTCCTGGGCGTGATGGAAGTGGTGCAAAATATGGGTTCGCTTCAATAAGCGATCGGCTGCGCGGCATTGTAATGCACCGGCGCAGTAAATTGCAGCCATGGCCCGCATTAAAATTGACCTACCGCAATCTTTTTCATTTTTTACAGAAATACCGGTGCGCATTACCGACCTGAATTATGGCGGGCATGTGGGCAACGATACCATTCTATCGATGATGCACGAAGCCCGGATGCGCTTTTTGCAACACCACGGCCTGGCCGAGCTCAACCCCGACAGCGCCAGCCTGATCATGAGCGACGTGGCCATTCAATACAAATTGGAACTGTTTTATGGCGACAAGCTAAAAGTCTATGTAACGGCCTTTGATTTCGGCCGTGTTGGTTTTGATCTTGCTTACAAATTGGTGAAAAACGAAGGGGAAGAAGTGGTGGCGCTGGCAAAAACCGGGATGGTTTGTTTTAATTACCAACAGCGCAAAACGGTGGCTGTGCCGCAATTATTTATTGATAAACTCTCCGGCAGCGAATAATAAAAATGGATTGATCTTTTTGCGGTAAATATTTATGCTTTTTGCATGGTGTCGCTGGGTACCGCTTCATTCCATATGCGCCAGCTTTCCAGCGCCTGCCCTACCAGCATTTCATAGCCATTGACAGTTGCGGCTCCTATTGCTGCGCCTTTTTGTAAAAAAAGCGTTTGTTCCGGGTTATAAATTAAATCAAACAAGAGGTGTTGCGGCGTGATGGCATCGTATGGAAGCAGTGGCGCTGCATCAACATGCGGGTACATGCCTACCGGCGATGTGTTGATGACCAGTAAGTGCTGCTGCATCATTGCCTCGTCCACATTATTATAGCCAATGGTTGCTGCGCTGCTGGTTCGTGAAACAACGGTGGCCGCTATACCCAGTTGCTGCAACACGTACAAAACGGCTTTGGCTGCGCCGCCGGTACCAAGCACCAGGGCGTTGGTGTGTTGCGGGCCCAAACGCGGTTGCAAAGAATTTCGGAAGCCCACTACATCGGTGTTGAACCCATAGAGCTGGCCTTCCGAAATTTTGATGCAGTTGCAGGCACCGATGGCCGCAACTACATCATTTTTGTAATGTAAAAAGGAAAGTACATCTCCCTTGTAAGGAATTGTCACATTCAGGCCGGCAAGATCGGGATGCTGGTGCAGCAAGCCGGTTAACTGACCAATATGTTCAAGTTCGAAGTTTTCGTAGCGGTGGCCTGCCAGCCCTTCACGGGCAAATTTTTCAGTAAAGAATGTTTTGGAAAACGAATGTTTCAGCGTTTTTCCCAGCAGTCCGTACAGGCTCATTCTACTTCGGCTTTGTCTAAAAACAAGTGAAAGGTATCGCCGCGCAAACCTACACGCATCGACTCCAAGGGAATGACTTCAGTAGGTGCAATGTTGCCCAGGTTTACATTGCAACCAAGCAGTTCGATAAAATATAGTTGCTGCTCTTTTTGCGGTGCTTCCCAAAGGATTTTCTCGCCGGGAATTTGGGTCAGGATTTCCTGCACCAAACCTTCCCGCACTTCGCCCGAGCCGCGGTAAATACCAACGTTGCCACCTTCGCGGGCTTCGGCAATAACATATGATGCGCCGGCATTCAACTCAGCCTGCATCAACTCAATCCACTTATACGGCGGAATGATGTGTGCGGCATCTTTACTGCCCACTTCGCTCAGCACAGTGCCATGCTTGGTGAGCTTTTCAATATAACCGCATTTTTCAGCATGCGGAATGGTGATAGAACCATCACTTACCTCCATATAACGAACGCCAAAATCTTTGCAAACGCTGATATAATCTTCAAACTGGTTGCGGATCAGGAATGCTTCAAAGAGGGTACCGCCAAAATAAACGGGCACATCGTATTCGGCATACACCGCCAGTTTTTCTTTGAGGTTGGGCGTAACGAATGAGGTACCGAAACCCAGTTTCACTAGGTCGATATGCGGGTGTGCTACACTTAAAAAATTACGGGCATCCTGAACGCTCAGGCCTTTGTCCATAACCATGGTAATGCCGGACAAACGAGGTTTGGCGATCCGTTCAGGAATTTGGGAAAGATTAAAATTCATGCGCTGCAGATTGAAACCACAACTGGTGTGATTGCGCGCAAAAATAGGGGAAATCTTTGCCTATTGCCCAGATTTGCCACCGCGTTTTCGTTTGTGGCGGGCTACCATTTCTGCAACCTGGCTGTTTTGCAACAACGCAGGATTGAGCGCCAGCATTTTTTTGAACAACCGCGGCGCAGCAACCAAAGCTTTTTCAAGGCATAAAAGCGCTTCTTTAGGTTTGCGTTCGGCCAACAGCACAGCGCTTAAGTAATAATAAAAAACAGGTTTGCCATCGGTGGCTTCCAACGCTGCACTTATTTGCTGGCGGGCTTCATCGTAGTATTCGCCTTCGTACAGGCAGCGGATCAGCGCTTCCCAACCGGCTGCACGCTTAGGCCGCAGCTTTACTACGTAAGAAAAATACAACAGTGCTTCTTTATACAACCCCAATTGCAATTTGCATTCACCCATCAACAGGTTTGCTTCCTGCTGGTTGCGCTGAATGCGCAGGGAAACATCGAGCTGCTTGATGGCGCTGTTGTATTCGCCTTCGTTGTAATAAGTGCAGGCAATTTTATAATACAGTTTGCTGTCCTCTGGATTCATGTGGGCAGCCTTGCGGTAATGAATGCGGGCCTGCCCATAGTTTTTCAACCGGTCGTAACAATGGCCAATGGCTTCATAAATCACCTCTTCGGGCTTGGACAGTTCGAGTACTTTTTCCAATGCCTCAATGGCTTCCTTGTATTTGCGCAGCCTGATGTATGCATCGCCCATATTGCGGTATGCATAATCAAATTTTTCATCGATCACCAATGCGTACTTGTATGCATCAATGGCTTTTTCATACAACTTCAAACCCTGGTACGCCGTGGCCAGGTTGAACCAGGCCAGCTCGCTGTAAGGCTGCTCGTCGATGATGCGCATGTGCAGCCGGATGCTTTCTTCGTTGCGGCCGGTAAAATCGGTCCAGAAACAAATTTTATACAATGCCTCCTCGTTGGTAGGATCTTCCTCGAGGATCATTTTCAGGCAATCGAACACTTTTTCAAATTCCTCGTAATCATCATACACATCGGCCAACTCAAACAAGAGTTCTACCTTTTCCTCGCCTTCAAACAAACCAATGGCTGCCTCCAAAAGCGCCACGGCTTTTTCCTGCTGGTCCAGCGCCAGGTAAGCGTCGGTTTTTAAAATATACAGGTTGATGTCGTTGGCATCAAGCAGTTCGGCTTTCTCTAAAATTTCCAGCGCCTGCCGGTATTTGCGGGTAGCCAGCAGGAGGTCGGCTTTTTTGAACATGAGAGTGGCGCAAAACGGGAAATGCTCCATGGCAATGGTGGCTGCTTCCAGCGCTTTGCCCATTTCCTCGCGGTCGTCGAAGTAATCTATGATTTGCTCAAAAGCTTCTTCCTCAATAAAAGCGCTGCTTTTTCCCAAACGGAGGTTTTCATAACTGCGCAACAATTCCTGAAGGTTCTCTTTATCAAAGTGCGGGTCTGTTTTCATCCTACAATCCTCCGGTTACAAATTACTATTAAGCTAAAAAGGAGCCAATTATCACAACTTTTCTTTATCCCCAAACGTTAAACAGTTTGTAATAGATTTTGGAAACACTTTAGCATTTGTTAATATTTTTACTATATTTGCCTACTGCAAATGAAAAATTCAGCCTTCAAATACATCTCCCTCTTTAAGCGCCAGGCCTGCACTGTTGTGCTGTTGGCGGCTTCGGTGGCTGCTTTTGCCACTTTGGGCGAAGGCAAAAAACGCGATACGGCACAGCACAAAACTACTACCCTGCTGGCCCGTACGCCCATCACCAATTTCAAGAACTTTACGCTCCGCTCCGGTTACCAATACCGCGGCAGCAGCATCATCAACACCATGGCACCTAACAAGTACATTGTTCTGAACCAGGTGATCACTTACCAAAAAGGCAATCAAACTTTTATCCTGCCCCTCAAAAAGAAGGTGCTGTTGGATAAAGTAACCTTTAGTCCCACACAACGCTAAGTAGCAGCGCTTCCATTTTTACCGGCAAAGAACTGATTTAAAATAACTCAAGGGGCATTTTATGCCCCTTTACCATTTATTGGCGTCCACCCTTACTTTCCTCGTAAGTCATTACACGGAAACCAGATTGGGGCAGATCGAACTTGGCTACCGGCACCGGGCTGAAGTTGATGCGGGAAACCGTGTAGGTAATATTGAGATTGCCCATCGATGAAACATACTCCATAGGCAGTCCGGGCAGGCCCTGCGCCAGCATGTTGAAGCTTTTATTTTCCAGCAATATATCCGGCGTGTACCAAACATGAACAGGCGTACCGTCGCTTAGTTTACCCAGTGCCTTCTTGCAGTTGTAACCCAAGATCTGTTTGGTCGAATCAATCAGCGTAAATTGGATATCCTTGTACTTGCTGTTCATTTCTTGCCAATTGGCCTGTGTCAGGTTGATGAGGTATTTCTGGTTGCCGTAATCTTTTAAAATGGCAATGTTGTTTTTAATGCCGTCGATGATGGTGGCCTGTGTGCCCAGCGAGCTCACCATCTCGCTGCGGCTGCGGTTGCCTTTGATGAATACGGTGGTGGTGGCACCGTCCAAAAAGTCGGCGGCCTGCGGTTTGTCGGAGCCGGTGTTGATCACCACGTCGTAACTGATCACGCCTTCGGTAAACTTTTTCTGCCCCAGTGCGGAAACAGACCAAAACAAACCAGCCAGCAGCAAAACCTTTATTTTATTCATAATTACAGGTAATAGACGAGCCAAATATCCCAATAAGTTGTCTGTATAAAAAATCCCGCCATAAGGCGGGATGGAAAGTTTTGTTATCATTGAGGATTCGCATTATTGATTACTGATCATTAATTATTGAACCAGCCGCAGCGCAGTAATCAATAATAAATAACCAGTAATGCCCACCTTAGCGTCCGCCGCTTTTTTTCTGCATTTCCTGCACTTTCTTTTGCTGTTCTTGCATGGCTTCAATCCGCTCCTGCCACTTGGATTTCGTCTTCGGCTTTTTCCTGTTCTCGTCTATCCTTGCCAAAATCTTATCGTGGTTGATGATGTAATTCTGGATCACAAACTGCAGCACCAGCGTAATGATGTTGGACACGGTGTAGTACCAGGTCAAACCCGACGGCAGCTTGTTGAACACAAACAGGAGAATGAAGGGGAAAATATACGGCATGTACTTCAGCGCCGGGTTGCTTTGGTCCGGCGTCATGCTCATGCTGTAGATCGAAATGAGGAACGAAGTGAGCACCGCGGTAATGGTAAACAGGCTCACATGCGACCCGTAAAACGGAATGGAGAACGGCAATTCTGCGATCGAGTCGTACTGCGACAGGTCGGCTGCCCACAGGAAGCTTTCGCCGCGCAGCGCAATTTCCGAGTTAAAGAAACTATAGAGGGCAAAGAAGATCGGGATCTGCAACAAACCGGGGATACAGCCACCCAGCGGGTTTACGCCTGCTTCACGGAACAATTTCATCTGGTCCATGCTCATCGCCTGCTGATCGTCGCCGTGCTTTTTGCGCAGCTGCTCAATTTCCGGCCGCAGCGCTTTCATTTTGGCACCACTTAGGTAGCTACTGTAGTTGAGCGGCGAAATGAGCAGGCGGATGAACAGCGTCAGCAGCAGGATCACAATGCCGTAGTTGCTGGTAAAATTGCGGAAGAAATCAAACACCGGGATCACGATCCAGCGGTTCAGGTATTTTACAAAGGCAAACATGCCGGTGCCCAGGTTCACGATATCTTCCATATCGTTGCCGTATTGCTTCAGCACTTTGTAATCGTTGGGGCCAAAATAGAAACCCAGCGGAATAGTGGTGTTGGCCGAGGCGGGCAGCTTCAACTTCAAATTAGCCCTGGCCTCAACAATGGTGCTGGTATTTTCGGGAGCCGTCCAGGAAACTTCGCCTGAGGCAAAATTGTTTTTTGCCAGCAGCGTGGTGTTGAAAAACTGTTGTTTTACCGAAACCCAGTTAATGGGATCGTCAAACTTTTCGGTGGAGCCGCTACCTACCAGTTCATAATCAGGATCGCCGGCCACGCGGTAGTTTACCGACGACTGGGTACGTTCGTAATCCAGGTCGCGCTGCAGTTGCACCGCCTGGTTTTGCCACAATACATTCAGCTCGTTGTTCTGTGTCAGCTGCGGAATGCCGTTGAGGCCCAGGTTGAAGTCAACCAGGTAATTGTCTTTGCGCAAAACGTATTGGTGCACAATAGACGAGCCATCGTTGCCCACCAATTGAAACTGCACGGTGGTAGAGCCATCGGCGTTTTGCTTGGGCTGGCCGCCGGCAAAATAGAAATTGGTTACGTCGGCAGTGCGGTTATCGCCGGTGCGCACCACGTAGCTAAATTTATCAAAAGCCGTAGCGCCCAGTTTTACATTGGTGCTGTCGGGGGCTTTAAAAGCTTTCAGTTCAACCGAACGGGGCTGGCCGCCTTTGTTGGTAAAAACAATCTTCACCAGTTCGTTCTCCACGGTGGTCAGTTGCTCCATACCGGTAATAGCCGCCTGGAAACCACCGGCTGCCGCTACCTTGGTTTGCGAATCGAGGCGGATGGAATCGCTGCGAAAGGCCATGCTGTCGACTTTGGGCAGGCGGCTTTTGGCAATGGAATCCTCAATGGCTTTTTGGCGCATAAAAGCCTGTTGCTCACGGCTGTTGTAGAAAAAATAAGCAACAAAAAGAACGCCCAGGATTACGAAACCGATGACGGTATTCCGATCAAAATTCATTGGTGGTATATATTGTGTACTGTGTGGCAGGCCAAAAGTTTAGCAGCCAAAAACCGCGGTAGAGCGGAATTGGCGCAAACCTCCTACCCTTTATAAAGGGTGGCAAAGATAGTCAGGAACCTTGGACGAACCCCATTTTCGATGCTTTTTTGGGAGGCGTTCATCGGCAAAAGACATAAGCCGCCCTTACTCCGAACCATTTCCAGCCCCATTTTTACCCTCTTTTTAACCCTTTTGCTGTAAGTAAAATGCAGCGCCAGCTTTTTTGACAAAAAAGAAACGGGGAACCCACAGGCTCCCCGTTTGCAAAAAGTATGAATGATTAAACAGCTTCGTTCACTTTGTTGGCACGCTGTGCTTTTCGGTCGTGAAACTGGCGGGAAGCCGCAACAAAATGCACAAACAGCGGATGCGGTGCTTCCACGGTGCTTTTCAGCTCGGGGTGGTATTGGCAACCAATAAAATACGGGTGGTTGGGCAATTCCACGATCTCCACCAGACCGGTCTCCGGATTGCGGCCGCTGGCCACCATACCGGCACCTTCGTATGCCTCGAGGTACTCGTTGTTGAACTCGTAGCGGTGGCGGTGGCGTTCGGTGATTTGCGTGGTGCCATAAATTTTATGGGCCAGCGTACCTTCTTTAATGGTGCATGGGTAAGCACCCAGACGCATGGTGCCGCCTTTCTGGGTAATCTTTTTCTGCTCCTCCATCATGTTGATCACAGCGCCTTCGGTGTCGGGCTGCATTTCGGTGGAGTGTGCATCTTTAATGCCCAGGATATTGCGGCCAAATTCGATCACGGCCATTTGCATGCCGAGGCAAATGCCAAAAAACGGCAGTCCGGTCTCCCTGGCAAATTGCACTGCAGTGATTTTGCCTTCAATACCGCGGTGACCAAAACCAGGCGCTACCAGCAACCCATCGAGGTTGATCAGCTTTTCGGCCACATTCTCCGGTGTCAGGCTTTCGGAGTGGATAGGCACCACCTGCACCTTGCATTCGTTCATGGCGCCGGCGTGTATAAATGCTTCCAGAATGGATTTGTACGCATCCTGCAGCTCCACGTATTTACCAATCAGGCCAATGGTGATCTTGGCTTTGGGGTATTTCAGTTTATCCAAAAATCCTTTCCAACGCGTCAGGTCGGGTTCGGCAAATTCGGTGATGTTCAATTTTTTCAACACGATCAGGTCGAGCTGCTCGTTCAGCATCAGCAGCGGCACTTCGTAAATAGTGTTGGCATCCGGCGCCTCAATGACCGCTTCGGGTTTTACATTACAAAACAGTGCGATCTTGCGTTTGATGTCGTCGTTCAGCGGCTCCTCGCAGCGGCACACGATCACATCCGGGAACACGCCGTTTTCGCTCAGCATCCGCACCGAGTGTTGCGTGGGCTTGGTTTTGAGCTCCTTGGCCGCTTTGAGGTAAGGAATCAGCGTCAGGTGTACCACCAGCAAGTCCTCGTCGGGCAGTTCCCACTGCAACTGGCGAACAGCCTCCACATACGGCAGCGATTCAATATCGCCCACAGTGCCGCCCAACTCGGTAATCACAATATCGTACTGGTTGTTTTGGCCCAGCAGTAGCATCCGCCGTTTGATCTCGTCGGTAATGTGCGGCACCACCTGCACTGTTTTTCCCAAAAATGCCCCTTCTCTTTCGCGGTTGATGACATGCTGGTAAATGCGGCCCGTGGTTACGTTATTAGCCTGCGACGTGTAGATGTTCAAAAAACGTTCGTAGTGGCCCAGGTCGAGGTCGGTTTCGGCGCCGTCTTCGGTTACGTAGCACTCGCCATGCTCGTACGGATTGAGCGTTCCGGGGTCCACATTAATGTACGGATCAAATTTCTGGATAGTAACACGGAGGCCACGGGCCTGCAGCAATTTTGCCAATGAAGCGGCAATGATGCCTTTACCCAACGAAGATGTAACGCCACCGGTTACGAATATATACTTAGCCATAAAAGGTTGTTTCCAGCTTTTAATAGGAGGGCCTGTGGCCGCTCCAAAAACAGTATTTGCTAACCAACGGTGGGCAGCAACAATGTTTTAAAAAATGCTTTTAAAATAAAAAGCGCAGGCGAAAACCTGTCGCTCATGACCGGCGGATGGGTCCTTAAAAAATCCGGGAGGTCGTGCAAACCTACGCCAAATTTTAAACCTGCATATCCATTTTAACAGGGCTGTGGAAAAATGAGATTTTATGCACTGTAAATGGATATTTTTGCAGCGGTTTTGTTGCTTTTGCATATCGCTAACCGCACAAGACACCGGCAACCAATAAACCCTACTGCTATGAAAATCTGCATGCTCCCCTTGTTGATCCTGTGTACATTGGCCCTTAATGGCCAAATATTTTCCAAGCCTCCCTCCCAACTTAAGCCTTATACCATTTACCTGAATGCTGCATTTGCCCCGGGGCTTAGAACCGGCGTATCTCTTTCGGTGCTGGATGCACGGCCCGACAGTTCAAAGCTTGGTTTTATGAGAAAGGGGAAAAATGAGTTTTATAAAATTGTACCCGATCAAAGTATCGGTCAGTTTTTTGAAAAACACACGCATTTAAAAGATGTCGGTACAGATTCCGGTTTTTCTTATTTATTGGTACTGCGCAAATTGATGCTCGACGAAAACAATCCTGAGTTTCAGCTTCATGCCTCGATTCCGCTTATTAAAAACAACGCACATTCAAATTTTGGCAGGTGCCATGCACGCATTGAAGTGTATTTAAAAAATGGGGAACGCTACATACCGCTATTTCGGCTCGACAGCCTATTTACCAGTAACAAACCGCTCAAATCGTGTGCAACCGACCTTTTGTATCAACCGTTCGAATATTGCCTTGATCGACTACCCACGAAACAAAGCCCTGCCCAACTGGCAAAACGAAAACAGATGACGATCCAGGAAGTCATTGCATTTTCTTTTAAAAATACCCTACAAGCGCATGCCCTGATAACCAATACAAAACGGGGGATTTATCATACCTATTCTGACTTCCTGAATAATAAGGTTGATACCGCTTCCTTCTCAGTTCAGTCAGGTAAATTATCCGATGAGCTCTTTTTGCAACAAGGAGAACAGCAGCAATTGCTTACCATTTTTTGGGGCATTTGCGATGGCAACAATGTTTTTATCCGCTTGGGCCCCAACCTGTTCCAGCTTCACCCGGTTCAAAACACTTTTGAATTGTGGGGTTTCCCACACCTTACGCAGCATTACCGCAAGGTGAGCCCGCTTCTTTTAGGAAATAGCCCACTTCAACAATTAGCATTTTTGGGTTTGGGCCACGCACTGGATCAAAACAAAGTGAAGGGCGACTTGAAACCGCTGCTGCTGGATGCAGAGACAGGCAATATTTTTTGAGCCACACAGGCCTTAACCCTTTACAATTTTATCGTAGCTGGTGGCAATGCCTTTGATGAGTGAAGAAGAAAAACCCTGGTGCTCCATTTCGTTGAGGCCCGCAATGGTGCAGCCTTTCGGCGTGGTTACTTTATCAATTTCCTGCTCGGGGTGGGCGCCGCGCTGCAACAGCAGTTCGGCAGCTCCTTTTACGGTTTGCGCCGCAATAAGCGAAGCGGTTTTGGCATCAAAACCAATTTCAATGCCGCCCTGGATATTGGCGCGAATGTAACGCATGGCGTAAGCCGTGCCGCAGGCGCCCAGCACCGTGGCGGCATCCATCAGCTTTTCATCGATCACGGCCACTTTGCCCAGCGCTGAAAAAATATCATGTACCCATTTTACCTGGTCTTCCGAAGCCTGGGTGCTGGCGAGGCAGGTCATGCTTTCCTGGATGGCGATGGCGGTATTGGGCATGGCGCGGAACAGCGCCATTTGGCGGCCCACCACTTCCTGCAGGTCTTTTAGAAAAATGCCTGTTACCACCGAAACCAAGACCTGCTGCGGGTTGAGGGCAACCGCAATTTCGGTGAGCACTTCTTTTACCTGGAACGGTTTCACCGCAAGAATCACCATGCCGGCTTCTTTTACAGCATCGGCGTTATCGGCAGTAACGTTGGCGCCTTGCTCTTTCAAATGCTGGAGTGCGGCAACGGTGCGGCGGGTAATGGTAATGTGCTGCGGATGTACAAAGCCGCTTTTGATCAGGCCTTCGGCAATGGCGGTGCCCAAGTTGCCGCCGCCAATGATAGCAATGGATTGGTTCATGGTAAAAATAAAAAAGCAAGCGGCCGTAATACCGCTTGCTAAGATAAGTTATGCGAGGCGTGAAACGTAAAATGTGAATCGTGAATGGAGAAGATTATTGATTATTCATTATTAATTATTGGGGGCAATGAAAAAGCAATAAACCTCTAATGCCTCGAACCAACAATCAATAATCGTTAATTCAATAATTACTATCAACTACCAACTATCAACTCCATCATCTATCATCCATCATCTTCTAAATCATACTCAACGCGCCACCAGCCTCTTCTTTCGCCAGCAGGCTTTCAATGGCCGTGTCGTATTGTTCTTTCCAGGTGGCAATTTGTCCCCAGCTCTCGCCGCCCACAACTACTTCGCCGCCGGTAACGGTGCCGAGTTCATAGGAGGGCAGGTTGCCCAGCGCATTCTTAAATGCAGCAACCCCATCGGCTGCAACCGAAACCAACACACGGCTTTGTGCTTCGCCAAACAGGTAGGCATCTTTGCGGAAGCCTTCTACCACCTTCACGTCAAAGCCCAATCCATTAACAAAGCCGCTTTCCAGCAGGGCTACGATCAGGCCGCCTTCGGCCAAGTCGTGTGCCGAACGGAGCACGCCGGCTTTGATCAGTTCGCTAACCTTTTGCTGCAGTTGAAACTCTTCGTCCAGCTCGAAATAAGGCGCCGGAGAAAATTCAACACCGCGGATCTTCTGTAAATATTCAGATGAATTAATATCGTTTTGCAAAGAGCCCAACAGGAAAATCACATCGCCTTCCCTTTTGAAATTCAGGCTCATTGTTTTTTCCAGGTCTTCCACCAAACCTACCATACCAATGGTGGGTGTCGGGTAAACCGGTCCGTCAGGGTTCTGGTTGTAAAAACTCACGTTACCACCAGTTACCGGCGTATCGAATTTGCGGCAAGCTACGCCCATGCCTTTTACCGCATTTACAAACTGGAAATAAACCTGCGGATCGTAAGGGTTGCCAAAATTAAGACAGTTGGTTACTCCCAATGGCTGTCCGCCGCTAACAGTAATGTTGCGGGCAGCTTCCGCTACGGCAATCATCGCTCCTTTATACGGATCGGCAAAAACATAGCGGCTGTTGCAATCAACAGTTACGGCCAGGCCCTTGCCCGTTTCTTTTACCAGCACGATCTGCGCATCGGAAGGCGCATTAGTAGAAGCATTTACGGTGCCCACCATACTGTCGTATTGATTGTAGATCCAGCGTTTGTTGGCGATGGATGGCAGTTGCACGAGTTTTTCTGCGATGGCTTTCAAATCTGCTGTTTCCGGTTCGGAAACAGACTCGGGTTTAAACGCTTCAATTCTATCGAAATATGCAGGCCGCTCATAAGCCCGTTCGTATACCGGTGCGCCACCGCCCAGCACCAGTTCCTGTGCGGGAATCTGGGCTTCCAACTCGCCGTGCATATAAAAATGGAGCAGTCCGTCTTCAGTAACCTCACCAATTACGGCACTTTCCAGGTCCCATTTATCAAACACCGCTTTTACTTTATCTTCCTGGCCCCGTTCCACTACCAGCAGCATGCGCTCCTGGCTTTCGGAAAGCAGTAGCTCCCAGGCCTTCATGTTTTGCTGGCGCATAGGCACTTTTTCCAGGTCGATGCGCATGCCCACCTCACCTTTAGCGCTCATTTCGGCGGTAGAGCAGATGATGCCTGCGGCACCCATATCCTGCATGCCCACCACGCCGCCGGTTTCAATTACCTCCAGGCAAGCTTCCAGCAACTTTTTTTCCTGGAACGGATCGCCCACCTGTACGGCCGGCAGTTCCTGCACCGACTCGGCAGTGATATCGGCCGAGGCGAACGAAGCACCACCAATACCGTCTTTACCCGTAGCCGAACCCACATACATCACGGGGTTGCCTTTTCCAAGCGCAGTTGCAGAAACGGTTTTACCCGCCTTTACAATACCCACGCTCATGGCATTTACCAGCGGGTTGGTATGGTAGCAGTCTTCAAAATAAATTTCGCCACCAACGGTGGGTACGCCAAAGCAGTTGCCATAATGGCCAATGCCGTGCACCACGCCAGCCAGCAGGTGCTGGGTTTTATCTTCAGAGAGGCGGCCAAAACGCAGCGAGTTGAGCGCCGCAATAGGACGGGCACCCATGGTAAAAATATCGCGGTGAATGCCGCCAACGCCGGTGGCTGCACCCTGGAAGGGTTCCAGCGCCGAGGGGTGGTTGTGCGATTCGATTTTAAACACCACGCCGTAGTCGTTGCCGATGTCCATCAGGCCTGCGTTTTCCTCGCCGGCTTTTACCAGCATGCGGCCGCCTTCGCGGGGCAGGGTCTTCAGCCACTTGATGGAGTTTTTATAACTGCAGTGTTCGCTCCACATGCCCGAAAAAGCACAGAGCTCGTTGAAGTTGGGCGTACGGCCCAGCTTTTGTTTGATCAGCTCAAATTCTTCGGGAGTGAGGCGGAGTTGTTGGGCGGTCTTTACGGTAACTTCCATAATGGGTGTTTATGCGCGGCAAATGTAAGTTGTAAGTGCGAAGTGGTGGTAGTAAAAAGTTGGCGGCGAGGCTTGGTTTGGAATGCAAAGAAACGCTTTATGGCTACGGTATTCATTCTTTAGTGGACTACTACTACCATCGATCCCAATCGGGTAAACTTGGACCGCACCCTTCTTTTTCGGACTTTCGGCTCTTGTAAACGACCCGTTTCTTTTTCAAAAACTGTTTCCCCGTTCATGGCCTACGCCCTTTTTTTTGCATACCTCATTGCGCTTCTTTGGGCCATTCCGCGCATTCCGTTTTTTCGCAAAGCAGGCTTACCAAAGCGTTATCTACAAGGCCTATTCCTGATCAAAGCGGCGGCAGGTGTGGCTTACGGTTATTTTCATGCGCAGCGGGGAGGCGGCGATACATGGGTGTACCATCAATACGGGTTGGAAGATTTACAAACACTGCAGTCGGACCCGATCCTTTTTCTAACCAGCATCAAAAACCCGGGTTACAGCACTGGGTATGGAGAATTTTTCGGCACAGCTAATTCGTGGTGGAACGACCTGGATGGACATGTGTTTGGAAAAATGCTGGCCATTGCCCACCTGCTTAGCGGCAGCAACTATTATATTAATAGCTTGTTTTTTAACCTTTTCTCCTTTGCGGGCCTGTTGCTACTTTATCTCGTGTGGCAGCACAGTGTTCCTGTAAAAAAGCCACTGCTGGCACTGGCGCCATTTTTACTGCCCTCATTTATTTTCTGGAGCAGCGGCATTCATAAAGAAGGTATGCTGGTATTGGCGCTTGGCTTACTACTGTATGCGGTTTACTTTGGCTTGTTTGAACAGAAATGGGGAGCCAAACGTATAGCGGCCATCGTCATTGGATTACTCATTGTGCTGGTGATGCGCAACTACCTGCTGCTCCCCTTGCTGTTGGGACTGGTTGCTTTTGCAGCCGCAAAATGGGCCCAACCCAAAATTCATCCCCTCGTTACTTACTGCGTTTTATTTTTTATAGCCGGTCTCCTTTTTTTCTCGGCGCATCTTTTTTTACCGGGCATCAATTTACCACAGGTTGTCATGGACCGGCAGGAAGCCTTCAGTGTGCTGAGCAGTCCGAACCGATTTGCTTCGCTGGATTTAGAGCCCAATACGCTTTCCTTTTTGCAAAATGCGCCGCAGGCATTGTATAATGCCGGGGTCAGGCCAATGCTTTGGGAGGCGAATAATGCTGGCGCCTTGCTATCGGCGATTGAAGCAACGGTGATAATCGTTCTTTGTGCGTTTGCCCTGTGGCGCATTGCGGCAGCAGGTTGGCGTAACTCACTATTATTGTTCTGCCTGTTTTTTTCTATTGCGTCACTTTTGATTATTGGCTATACCGTTGTATTTCCCGGCGCCATCGTTCGCTATCGAAGCGTGGTGCTGCCCTTGATGTTGATGCCAGTAATGGCTCAGCTACTGCGGCAGCCTGCAGAGCATTTACCCAACAATCAACCATAGCATTGGCGAACCTGATTTGAATTAAAGCATAGCAACAATCATAATAAATCTAAATACAAATTATATTTTCAACTAATATTATCAAAACAAATTACCTCATCCGTTTTTCGCTGTTGTATCATCAATTTTTCCACACTTTTTACAGTCATTTCGTGAAAATGACGGCGTTTTCTTAAAAATATTTCAACATCTGCAGCATTAATTCTTATTTTGCCAAAAATTTATCTATGTCCTTGCGTTTTCAAGCCCTCAGCGGTTTAACCGAATCCTCCACCGATTCGCTGCTGGAATCCGTTAACGGAAACGGCAGCTACCTCAACGGTTCAGCTAAAATCACCGGCATCTTTGGTGAGAATGTTTTTACACTGAGCAAAGCCCGTCAGTTCCTGAGCGACGAAGCATATAAAAGCCTGAATGGTTCGATCAAAGCCGGTCAGAAAATTGACCGCGCCATGGCCAACCAGATTGCTCATGGCATCCGTGCCTGGGCCGAAACCAAGGGCGTAACGCACTATACACACTGGTTTCAACCCTTGACCGGCACCACCGCCGAAAAACACGATTCGTTTTTTACCCTTAAAACAGACGGCACTCCCATCGAGCAGTTTGAAGGCGATGCGCTGATCCAGCAAGAGCCGGACGCTTCTTCTTTCCCCAACGGTGGCCTGCGTGCTACTTTTGAGGCCCGCGGCTATACTGCATGGGACCCCTCCTCTCCTGCATTTATCCTGGAAACAGGTTTTGGTAAAACCCTGTGTATTCCAACCATCTTTGTTTCTTACACCGGCGAATCGCTGGATTATAAAGCACCCCTGCTGAAGGCTATTGAAGCCCTCAACAATTCCGCAGTGGATGTGTGCAACTATTTCGACCGCAACGTGACCAAAGTAACCGCTACCCTTGGTTGGGAGCAGGAATACTTTGTGATTGATGAGGCGATGTTCAATGCCCGCCCCGACCTGGTAATGTGCGGCCGCACGGTTTATGGCCACAACTCGGCTAAAAACCAGCAGCTGGAAGACCACTACTTTGGTTCTATCCCGGAGCGTGTGTATGCCTTTATGCGCGACTTTGAAAAAGAAGCGTATGTATTGGGCATTCCCCTGCGTACCCGTCACAACGAAGTGGCGCCTGGCCAGTTTGAGTGCGCCCCTATTTTTGAAGAACTGAATTTGGCCGTAGACCATAACACCCTGCTGATGGATGTAATGGACCGCGTCGCTAAGCGTCATAAGCTGCGGGTGTTGCTGCACGAGAAGCCTTTTGCCGGCATCAACGGCTCGGGCAAGCACAACAACTGGAGCATGGCTACCGATACCGGTGTAAACCTGCTCAGCCCCGGCAAAACACCGAAGACCAACCTGATGTTTCTGACCTTTTTTGTGAACACCATCAAGGCCTTCCACGATTACGCCGATATTCTCCGAGCCTCCATTGCTTCGGCCTCCAACGACTTTCGCCTGGGTGCCAACGAAGCGCCTCCCGCAATCATGTCGGTGTTCATTGGCCAGTACCTGACCAAAGTACTGAACGACATCAAGCAACGCGTTGGCGACAAGTTTGACGAGCAGGACGAAAGCATGCTGAAGATGGACATCCACCGCAGCATTCCCGAACTGCTGATGGACAACACCGACCGCAACCGTACTTCGCCGTTTGCATTTACCGGTAATAAATTCGAGTTCCGCGCTGTAGGTTCTACCGCCAACTGCGCCAACCCCATGACCGTGCTGAACACTGCCATGGCCGCCACTTTGAAGCAATTTAAAGCCGACGTGGATGGACTGATTGGCAAAGGCGAGAAAAAAGAAATTGCCATCATGCACGTAATTAAGGAATACATCCTGTCTTCCGAAAAAGTGCTGTTTGAAGGCAATGGCTACTCCGAAGAGTGGGCCCAGGAAGCCGAAGGCCGCGGTTTGCCCAACGTAAAAACCACGCCGCTGGCGCTGGATGCGATGGTTACCGAAAAAGCATTCAAGCTGTTTACCGAAAACAACATCTACTCGCACAGCGAGCTGGAAGCCCGCCACGAAATTGAGCTCGAAAAATACATCAAGAAGGTACAGATCGAAGGCCGCATGATGGCCGAACTCGCTACCAGCCATATTTTGCCGGCAGCGGTGCGCTATCAGAACCTTCTGATCAACAACATCAAAGGCTTGAAAGAAGTAGGAATGGCAGAAGATACCTACAACAGCCAGGTGGAGTTGCTGCAAACACTTTCGCGCCACATCAACGAAACAAGCACCAACGTGGTGGCTATGATCAAAGCCCGCAAAAAGGCCAATGCACTGGAAAATACCCGTGAAAAAGCCATTGCGTACGCCGAAGATGTGAAGGAAGCATTCTTTGACAAAATCCGCCGCCACGCCGACAAGCTGGAACTGCTGGTTGACGACAAAGAATGGTACCTGCCTAAGTACCGCGAGCTGCTCTTTATGCGCTAAGCAATTGTCCCGATCATAAAAAAAGCCTGCTCTGTAAAGAGCGGGCTTTTTTATTTAGGGCAATAGTGAAAAATCCAAACGTGGTCGTTATGAAGCAGAACAAACTACAAAGAAGCTAACATTTGCTCAGCGGAAATGTCATGCCGAACTTGTTTCGGCATCTCCATTGAAATGAAAAGACATCATTAAACGAGTGTGACAAGTGCAGTTCATATTGCAATACCCGATAGTGTGAATGGGCTGCCGAAACATGTTCGGCATGACTGTTTCTTAGAATTAAACATAACCGCTTACTCTGTAGAATAAGAATGGACCTTTAGAACAATACCGTTATCAAAGTACGACATGTGTATCTGCTTTAAAATAAATTCATAACCCTCATTTTCTTTATCATTTCTCCAACAGTTTGCCATTTTAAAATTCAGTTGATTTGGTAATAAATCAACACTCAAAACTAATTTGCCCATGAGAAAAAATCTACTCTCCGCCTGCTTCGCATTGGCTACCATTCCCGCATTTGCACAAGACAGTACGCTGCTCAAAAACTACAAATACCGCACACCTGGCTTTCGGGCACTAACGGTCAACTCCGGCATGAGTGGTGTGTACACCAATGGCAAGAGCGGCAACGGCCAGGCGATTATGCGCAATTTTGCGCTGCAACCTACCAATGTATCATTCGCTAGTTTCAAAAGCACCGACCGTGTTTGGCAGCAAGCTGAAATTAGCGTGGGCAGCCAGTTTTCGTCAACCGGCAACAAAGCGGAAAATGGCTTTTCAAAAACAGACCGACAGTCACGTAATGGATCTGCCTCGGTAAATGCATCTATTACCCAACGCAACTACAGGGCAAATAATTGGTTCTGGGAACTAGGTGGCAACGCTTTTGCTGCAACTGCAGGCAGCCGCTCAACCGACTCCAGCAGTATACAAAAAACCAATAACCCACAGTTGGCAGGCTCCGTTACATTGGGCTTTGGCCGTGGCCGTATAGAACTGGTGCAGGACGCACAAATGGCTTTGTTTATTTTAAACGACCTGCAGCAACAAGGTTTGCTGCAACGACCTGCCGACGAACAAACAGCACTGAAGCTAGCGCAGGTTATAACGGCCATCAACAACCGAAGAGTGTTCGACAGCCGCCGCCGTCGTATTTATGAACTTACCACCATCCATGATTTTTTGCAGCGGGAAGGATTGACCGGCAGCGGCGACATCCGCGTTTTTACCACGATCAACGATAACTGGGCGCTGGCATTTAACCCCACCCGTGCATCCGGTACCCGTTGGTATGTCAACGTAACACCTGGCGCCAGTTGGTTACGGGTCGTTCAAAAAAGCACCGTTGATCAGAAGGATTCTGAAGCCTTTAGAAATAATAATGGGTACAACCTGAAACCCGTGCTGGGCTTTAGCCGCCATGTGCCCGTTTCGCTAAAGTGGCAGCGTAATATGGGTGCTTCGGCAAGCTACACACGAAACGGCTTACGTATTAAACAAACGGCTACCAACACACCGGAGCAAACCGTTAATGACGAGTCGTCCGTTTATCATGCCGACCTGTTTTATGAAATAGGATATTATCCCAACAACAGGACCATTGTTACCGGCGGCTTTAACATGACAGGCACTTGGAACTTGTTGGGCGGCGACAATTTGGCTCGTTCAATTACCAGCATTAAGCCGGGGCTTTACCTGAACGGCGACTACTTCATCAGCTACAACACAAGGCTTTCGTTTCAGACGGGTGCCAGTTACGAGCATTACCAACAAAAAATGGAAGATGGCAGTCCATGGTTTGGTCAGAACTTTAAACGCCGCGATTTACTGGGTAATTTTTCCATCGGCATTGCGCATGTTATTTTCTAAAAAATAGATTGCTTCAAGCGTCAGGCTATATGCGATCAGTGGCCTGGCGCTACTTTAACCATTGCGCAGTGCAACAAAATCTTATTTTGGCGCTTTGAATCCGGTTATGCGTTGTTCCATTTTTTGTTGCGCCATTCTACTCCTCTTTTTATCGACAACGACTAGGGCCCAGTCGTTAATGCTGCGTTCGGCGGCACCCCGGTTTCTGCGCCCCGGCGACCGGATGGAGTTGTTGCTGCATGTAAAAAACAACAGCAAAAAAGAGGTTACTGGTCAATCGGAACTGCAACTGCAGGATGCAACATCGGGCACTGCGGTGGACGGGTGGTTTCAAAACTTTTTTCCGAACCAATATTTTACCGCATCACCGGCAGATAGCGCTACAGTGCGTTTCCCGGTGGAAGTGCCTTATACTTTTTTCAAAACGGCAAGGCTGCGATACGTGGCCAGTGCCGCAGCAGATACGGCAACGGTGAATGCGCTTGTGCCGGTGCTTCCATACCGGCAACTACACACACAATCTGCAGTGCATAAAGGCAGTGGACCCTTTTCTATTCCGCAGTTGGTGAACAGCGCCGAAAACGAAAGCCTGCAACAGGCTGCATTACAGGTGCAAATGGCAGCAACACCTGCCCCTTTTGCATATGCGGCTTTGGGCCATTTGCTGCAGCAAGAAAACTCTGGTGCTGAGGCAGCAGCGAACCGCTTGTTTGCCGCTGGTATTTTAATGCAGTTGGTACGGCAACAACCCGACGCTGCCAAAGCAATGGCGAAGGAATTAATATTGCAGGCTTTTGAGCTGGTTTACCTGCAACAACAATTTACAGCAGCACTGCAAACATTACAACTAACGCAACAAGCCGCTGGTGGCTTTGCCCCCTGGCGTGGCAGCAATACCAATGCAACGACAACGCATACTGTTGCCATAACACTGGCTAGATTGATCCACCGTTCGGCAATACCTGCAGCACAGCACAGTGCAATAAACAACATGACCAAAAACGCTGTGCGATTTTTGATAAAGTCAAAAGCCGAATTGTCTGCAATTAGCCTGGCTTACCTCGAAAGTTTGTTGCAGCCGGTCGACAAAAAAATTTCCAACGCCATAAATGTTTCAGCAACGTTGGGCAACGAAAGCCTCGGAACACAGGCCATGATGGCGGTGGTGCTGTGGCGCAGAGGGGATACCGCACAGGCAAAAAACGTTTTAATGCTTGCTTTGCAGCAACAAAAACCATCAGCACCCAGCTTGGACACCAGGGATCAATTGGCAAGCGAAACAAGTTTATTGCTGGAAGCAGCAGCGCTTTTAAACAACACGGAAGCAGCAGATAGCCTTACTTTCTCCCTTTTGCAAACAGGCAATCCTGAAGGCTGGCAGACTGCATCGGAAACTACCGGTGCTGCCTATGCGCTTTTAGCCGACGATGCGAATTTAATTCCACTGCAACCCACTTCTGTGCAGATGGGCAACCTGCCGCCACGACCCGTACAAACAAATGCATACTTTTATACAACTACCGTTGATGCAGGTTTGGTGCACCCCGCAGCCGGCAACATTACAATAGGCAAAACGGGCGGCGCTTCTATGCCTATTACAGTGGCTTATTGGCAATATTTTGACGAGTATTTGGACCCCGCTAGCGGCGTTAATCTTCAGCCTGAAATCTTTTTATGCAACGGAAGAAAAAAGACACTATGGAGTGAAGGAATTCCTGTTTCGCTGGGCGATACTTTGGAAGTAAGGTTGCAGTTGAATAACGACCAGGCAAGAACGGGGCTGCAGCTTCAATCCGGATGGCCCGCGGGCTTTGCACCATTGGGCACTACCAGTATAAATGCAAGCATTTTTGAGCAAAACATGGTGGGTGCAAAAAGATGGTGGTTGACCAAATTGCCGGCCGGCCGCACCACATTTACCTACCGCATAAAAGCGGCGCACCGCGGCACTTTTCACAGCGGTATTACAGAACTTACAGAAATGCGCACCGGGAAGGCACTGGCTAGGCAAGGCATAGTAAAAATGGAGATTGAATAAACGGCCGACTTCCTAAAAAGCAATTTGCCTTTCAAGACACACTGTTGTAGATTTAGTGAACCAATAAACCTTTAACTATGGCCGCAAAATCTGCAACAGAACTGGTTAAGGAAGCCAAGCAACAAATTGAAAACCTCAGCCCCGATGAGGTGGAAACATCGCTGCGCGACGGCGGCGCAACGCTGATCGACATCCGCGAAAAAGAAGAGTTGTCGCAAACAGGGAAGATCCCCGGGTCGGTGCATGCGCCCCGCGGCATGCTGGAGTTTTATGCCGACGAAACGCTGCCTTATCACAAGCCGGAGTTCGACAAATCCAAACGCATTATTCTGCATTGTGCCTCGGGCGGTCGATCGGCACTGGCCGCCGCTACCCTCAAACAAATGGGTTATGAAAATGTAGCGCATTTGGATGGCGGCATCAAAGCATGGAAAGAAGCCGGCAAAAACGTAGAGCAGTAATTAAAAAAATTAAGGTCGCAACTATTACAGGCTGGATGCACATCCGGACAGGATTTCGTGTGCCTTCACCCACATATTCATCAACCCAAAGTTGTTTTTGAAAATACACTAAGCCCACAATTTCTAAGACAAACAGGACGCACAACCGAAATAGCTGCGCCTGTACCTTTGAACCATGCAAGTGGATTACCTCATCATCGGACAGGGAATTGCAGGCACCATGCTTTCGTGGGCCCTGCACCGGGCAGGCAAATCTTTTTTGGTGCTGGATGAAGCGGCGCCCATCACTTCTTCAAGGGTTGCTGCCGGCATCATCAACCCCGTTACCGGCAGGCGTTTTGTGCGCAGCTGGATGATTGAAGAACTGTTGCCATTTGCCCGCACCACATATAGCGAAATGGAAACTTTTCTGCAGGTGCAGGTGGTGCGTCACCTCGACATGATCCGGTTTTTTCCCAATAGCGAAAGCCGCGATCTGTTTGTTACCCGCATCACCGAAGATGATACCTACCTGCACACTTACCCCGACCAAAACCATTTTAATAAATTTTTCAATTACCACTATGGCTGCGGCCAGGTACGCCCCGCTTTTTGTGTGGACCTGCAGTTGCTGATGCAGGCCTGGCGGGCCGCTATGCCGCAACATTTCCGCGATCACCGGTTTCACCCCGAAGCACTTAAGGTGCAGCCCGATGGCGTGAGGTATGAAGACATTAATGCGCAAAAGATCATTTTTTGCGAAGGGCACCAGGGCGAAGAAAACAAATGGTTCCGGGCCCTTCCCTTTTCCGCCAACAAAGGCGAGGCGCTGTTTATTGAATGTGCCGGGCTGGAAGACAAGCACATTTTTAAGCAATCGCACCTGCTGGCACCGCTGGCGCAAAAGGGTTTGTTTTGGGTGGGCTCTACGTATCAAAACCGGTTTGCCGATGCAGCGCCAACGCCTGAGTTCCGGCAACGGACCGAACAACACCTGCGCGAATGGCTAAAGCTGCCCTTTACCGTAGTGGACCACAAAGCAGCCATCCGCCCCGCCACGGTGGAACGCCGCCCGTTTGTGGGCCTGCACCCGCAGCACCCGGCCATCGGCATTTTTAATGGGTTGGGCACAAAAGGCACTTCGCTGGCACCTTATTTTGCCCACCAATTTGCAGCGCACCTGGTACACGGCACACCCATTACGCCAGAAGCCGACGTAAAACGTTTTGAACGGGTGCTGACGAAATTTTAAGGAAACAGCCTACTGCTTTTAATGCAGCAACTGAATGAGCAAGTAGCATTTTGCTGCGCATAACTATGTGCCTCCAAACCACATTTCTTCGGTGGCATAAATTTTTACTGTACTATATCGAACCCAAAAACGTAACCATATGGCAGACCTCGATGTAGTAAAAAAAAGAAAGTCTCCCCTTCCCTGGATCATTCTAACCCTAATCATTTTGGCCGTACTGGCATTTTTCCTACTGTATAACAACGACGAACCAGCGGCGGTTACCACCACACCCGATGCAGCATACGATTCAACCGCAGCACCGGCCACGCGGTAGCTACCGAGGTATTTGCGCTAAAAAATATTCATCAACCGGCGGGCTTGTAGCCTGCCATAAAATACAGGTATATGTTTGGTAAAAAAACACCCGAACCTACCACCCGGCTCCGCGAACTGAGCGGCAGCGATTACACCATTCCCAAAAACCAACCCGATATCCGCGGCTGGGATGTGCGGGACGCCAACAAACTGAAATTCGGTACCGTGCAGGACCTGATCTTCGACATCAGGGCCGGCAAAGTGCGCTATATGGTGCTGCAGATACTGGACACACCCGAACTGGAGTTGGACCGCCGCACTGTGTTGGTGCCCATTGGCATGGCCGAACTGGATGCATCGGACAACGATGTGTTTTTGCCTTCGGTAAATGCGTTTCAGTTGCGGGCCCTGCCCAGCTACAATAAGTCGCGGTTGGGCGCCAAGGCCGAGCACGATGTGCGCTTTATTTTCGGCAACACAGCGCTGGGCTCCACGCAGCAAGGTGGCCTGTCCCAAACCGATGTGGATGAAGGCTTTTACAACCACGAGCATTTTGATGACAACAACATGCTGCGCCGCCGGCAGGGTTTTGTTTCCCAAACACCCGCTACCGACCGGCCGGTGTACCACAACGAGCCCGTACGGCGCAGCGACCTGGACTATAACGACACCCACGCCAAACGCGATAACGACGAGGCATATCGCCGTGGATTTGAAGACGGCCAGCGCCACCGCGCCGAAACCGACGACGAATACTACCGCAGAACCGGCAAGCATCGGGATATTTAAAATAAACGCAGCTTAAAATAAAAGAGCGGCATGTTTACCCGAAGGAAACATGCCGCTCTTTTTTGGGGCTAGCCCAAAACTTAATCACTGTTGCGCTCCTGCTCGGTATTCCGGTTACGGTTAGCCGAAGATTTGTCCTGGTTGGGAATTTGATGCTCCGATCCCCGCTCTTGTTCATGGCTGCCATGTGTGGCCGGTCCCGGTATTACCATGTCGTTGTTGCCCTGCGTACCAATGGTTACGCCTTGGTCCTGCTGCTGGCTCCGCTCTATTTCATTTTTTGCCATAGCTTAAAGTTTTAGGGTTTAATAAATCAATCATCACTGGTTCTTGTTTCAAAAAAGCTGCCATGTTATCGGCAGTGCACAGCCTTTTTACCAGTGGTGATTGATAAAGCCTTAACACATAGGCCGGTCCATACTGCTATTTAACCGCTGGTATAAAGCGGGTAACTTAACTGCGCCAAGCGTCGTTACATAGCAAAACCAAGAGCCGGCGCTTTGCTGCAAACCAAAACCATATTTGCCCAAATATTCATCAGGACCATGCTGCTTGTGCTGCTGGCCCTATTGTGTGCATCGTTCAAAACACTACCCGTTGAAGGCCGCCCATTACCTGCAGTAGCAAAGCCTGCTGGCGCTGAAATAAAATGGATCGAGATTTTTGACCCGGCCAAGCAGGACGACTCGTTGAGTACGGCGGTACCATTTAACCGCATTGGCAACCTCATTGTGCTTAAAGGCGTGGTGGATGGCGTGGAGGGCAACTTTATTCTTGACACTGGCGCACCGCACCTGGTGCTCAACCAGGTTTATTTCCGCCACTACCCCGTCAGCGTGGTTTCAAACGAAGAGCACACCAGCGTTTCGGGAACCGCATCGGCCATCCAAAAAACCACCGTCAAAAATTTTGGCATCGGCGCCATGGCCTACCACCATTTTGAAGCCGACCTGGTGGACCTGGGCCAGATTGAAAACAGCAAAGGCATTAAAGTGCTGGGCCTGATTGGTTACGAGCTGTTGAAAAACTGTGAAATGGTGATTGATTATGAATCCGGCATGGTATATTTTCACCGGATTGGCCGCCGCGAAGGTGCCAAATACAACAGTCCGCACCTGCAACAGGCGGGGTTTTTAACTGAGGAAATAGCGGTGCAAAACAACCAGGTGATGCTGAACCTTCATTTGAAAGGAAAAAAATTAAAGCTAGTGCTGGACAGTGGTGCCGAAACCGGCATCCTCGACAGCCGGCTGCCGGAAAGCATCCTGAACCATGTATCGATCATTGGCCGCATGACCATCAAAGGCACCAGCACCAAAGATGTGGAGGCGCTGCGCGGCAATGCCAATGGACTGCAACTGGGTGCTAATGCGCTGGAACCCCTGCCGGTGCTCATTGCCAACCTGGAGCATACCTGCTTTTCGCAAAATATGGGCGTGCACGGCGTGATTGGGCTGCATTTTATGCCGCTGAAAAAAATCGGGTTTAATTTTGTGACCAGAAAAATGTATTTATGGAAATGAGCCGTACCATATGGAAGTCGCGCCGGGTGGTACGCATCATGGCCTGTACATTCTACTTTTTGCTGCCGCTGCTGCTGCAGGCACAGGTACTGTTTCCATCATACACCGTCAAAGACGGGCGGATGCAAATTAAAATCGACCGCAACATTTCGGCTGCCACGCTGGATTCTTTTGTGGCACAGTTCGACCTACAGCACTTGCAGCTCAATGAACTGGTGTTTAAAAACAGCGCCGAAGCGTTGGGTAAAGCAGGCTGGCGGGTGGCACAAACCAACCGGAAAACGCTGATCATCACCAAAGGTTTCCAGCATTTTGAAGAATGGAATAATCCAGAAAGCCGCATTCGTTTTACCGAAACAAAACCAACTTTTGCACAACGCTTTCCGGCCACCAACAACGGACTCACGTTTGGGCATAACCGCTTTCGAAACAAGCCCGCTTTCGAAACAAGCCGCGATTCGGTAGTGCGCTTTTTTCTGCGCGGCCATGAAAATGCGCGGCAGGTGATGCTGGCCGGCTCGTTCAACAATTGGGACCCGGAAGCCCTGCCTATGAAGCGCACTGAAGGTGGCTGGGAAGTGGGCGTAAAACTGGGCGGCGGAAAATACTGGTACAAGTTTATTGCCGATGGCCACTGGATGGTTGATGCCGATAACCAGCAACGCGAAAACGATGGCGAAGGCAACATTAATTCTATTTTTTTCCAAACAAATACGGTGTTTTTGTTGCCCGGTTTTGAAGGCGCCAAAAATGTGTACCTCGCCGGCTCGTTCAACCAATGGCGGCCCCGTGAGTTGGCCATGCAGCGCACCGAGCGGGGCTGGGTATTGCCGCTCTATCTTTCCGAAGGAACACACGCATACAAGTTTGTAGCCGATGGCAAATGGGTAACAGATCCACAAAACCCCAAACAGTTGCCCGACGGCGAAGGCGGCTATAACTCATACATTGCTTTGGGCAAACCGTACCTGTTTCAACTGCCCGGGTTTACAGCTGCCAAAGAAGTGCGGGTAGCCGGCTCGTTCAACAACTGGCGGCCGTTTGAACTGCAAATGCGTAAAACAGCCAACGGATGGGAACTGCCTTATGTGCTGGGCCCGGGCAATTATGAATACCGCTTTTTGGTGGATGGCCAATGGACGTCCGACCCGGCTAATCCACCTGTAGCCGGCAACAACTCGCATTTTGTGCTGGGCGCCAACCATACGTTCAGGCTAAAAGGTTTTGACCAAGCAAAGCGGGTGTTTTTGGCTGGCGATTTCAACAACTGGAACCCAACATCTTTTCCCATGCAACGCCGGGGCAACGAATGGGTGCTGCCGCTGCACCTGTGGAACGGAAAACACCGGTATAAATTTGTGGTGGATGGCCAGTGGATACTGGATCCGGAGAATAAATTATGGGAGCAAAACGAACACAAAACCGGTAATTCCATCCTCTGGTTTGGTCGTTAATTTCATGGCTTTTTGCGCATTTTTCTGCAACATTTTTATTAAAAAAATCAACATTTATAGCCCGCATTTTCTTGGTTTGGCTGTGTAATTTGATTTGTTTTTTGCCGAAGCAAAAAAAGGCTGTTGTTGAAAAAACGCTGCGCCCAAACCCGCTCCCCTATTTGTTTTGCTGCTTTTTGCCTGAAAAAATTAAGTACAAGCGCTGTAGGCGCATAGGTATTATTGTGTATTTGCGCATCTTTTCGGCAAACATTGACCCGCATCAAATAAACGCGACCCATTTTTTCAAATCTTTGTATTCATGAAAATCCATGCCCACGCAATCCCTGATCAAAAAGGGACCGGGCCAATATCCTACAAATTTGACCCATCCCGGTTGATGAAACATATCGTGGACGTAGTCTGCGTATTCGACCGCAACGGCATCATCCGCTATGTCAGCGATGCATCGCCAGCCTTTTGGGGTTACGAGTCTTCCGAAATGGTGGGCCGCCCGTTTACCGATTTTATCCTGCAGGAAGATGTGTACCACACACTGAAGGCCATTGCCGATAATACTGCCGTTGCATTTACCCACCACCACGAAAACCGCTACCGCCGCAAGGACGGTTCCATCGTGTATGTGAGCTGGTCGGCAAGGTGGAGCAAAGAAGATGAATTGCTGTATTGCGTAGCCCGCGATGGATCGGGGCAGCGGGCACTGGAGCGCCGGCTGTTGAAAGCGCAGGAAATTGCCGGTGTGGCCAATTTTGAATTTGATGTAATCAACCGCCGTTTTCAATACTTATCGGAAAATATCCACGCCATTACGGGCCTCACCAAACAAGAGGTACCCGATTTTACCATCGACCACCTGTGGAGCCTGCTGCACCCCGAAGACCAGTGGGTAAGGGCTGAGTTTATACAAACCGACACCTCCGTAAACCGCCAGCACCAGTACCGCATCATCCGCCCCGATGGAACGGTGGTGCACCTGCACCACCACCGCGAAATGTATTACGACGAAGCGGGCAGACATCATTACACCATTGGCACGCTGCAAGATGTAACACAGCAAAAACTTTCGGAGCAGGCAGCGCAGCAAAGCGAAAACAAATTTCGCAAGCTGGTGCAAAACTGCACCGATATGGTAGGCATTCTGGATGCCGAAGGACGGTACCAATATGTGGGGCAAAGCGTGGAAACCTTGCTTGGTTATACCACTGATTATGTTATGGGAAAATCGGTCACCGATTTTATCCATCCCGAAGATGCAGTGAACGTTGAAGCTTTGCTGCAGCAGGCATTTAACCAGAAGCAGCTGGAACTTGGTCCAATCCGGTTTCGCGACAGCAAAGGCAACTGGCGCTGGATTGCTTCTACCGTAACCAACCTGTTGGACGATCCCGATATTAATGGGCTGGTGTACAACAGCCGCGACATCACCGAACAAAAAGTGATCGACGATCGGATTCGCGAACTTTCTATGATAGCCGAAGAATCGACCCAATCGATTCTGATCACCAATAAAGAAAACCGCATTACCTGGGTAAATAAAGCCTTCTGCACCCTTAGCGAATATGACGCCAAAGATGTATTGGGCAAAACACCGAACGAAGTATTTGCCAGTACGTTCAGTGCAGCCGACGACCGGCATATTCAGCAAACCGTAAATGCAGGTGGGCATGTGCAAATGGAAGCCCTTTGCCACAGCAAAAGCGGCAGGCCTTATTGGGTGTCGCTCAACATACAGCCGGTGCTGAATGAAGCCAACGAACTGTCGCGGTATGTAGCTTTTGCCAAAGACATTACCGAAAGGAAAAAAGCAGAACAGGAACTGGCGTTTAGCGAACAGAAATTTAAGGCAATGGTGCAGGAAGGCTCCGACCTGATTGCCATCCTCGACATGCAGGGTTGCTTTACTTATGTAAGTGACAGCGTTTCAAGGTCTTTGGGTTTTACAGCAAATGAACTGCTGGGCAAACACCTGGGCGAATATATACACCCCAATGATATGCAGGAAACAATGGCTGGCATGGAGCGGGTTAAAACAAACGAAGCACTGACTGGCGTGCAACACCGTTTTCGGCACAAGGACGGCCATTATGTTTGGCTTGAATCGAAAGGCATCGATCATTCGGCCAACCCGCTCATTGGCGGCATCATTGTAAATGCGCGGGACATAACAGACCGCGTGGAATTGCAAAAACGACTGGATGCGGAACTGCGCAACAAGCAAAAAGAAATTACATCGGCGGTGATCAAAGCGCAGGAAACCGAGCGGTCGAAATTGGGCCTGGAACTGCACGACAATGTAAACCAGGTGCTCACTACCGTAAAGCTGTACAACGAAATATACCTGAGCGGCTACCGCGAAGACCGTGCATTACTGGAGCGCTCCACGCAGTACCTGCAGGATTGTATCAACGAAATCCGCAGCATTTCCAAACGCCTTTCTGCTCCTACGCTGGGCAAGATCACGCTGCACGACTCCATTGCCGACCTGGTGGAAAGCGTTAACCTGACCAATAAATTAATGGTGTGCTTCAAGCAGCAGGGCATCGAAAAACTGCACATCTCCGAAGACCTGCACCTGAGCATCTACCGCATCATACAGGAGGGCTTGAACAACGTCATTAAATATGCCGCTGCCTCCTGTGCAGAGATTATTTTACAGTATCAAAATGATACGCTGCAGCTCACCATCCGCGATGATGGCAAAGGCTTCAACTGCAAAGAAAAATGGGTAGGCATTGGTATTACCAACATGCGCACCAGGGCCGAAAACATGAACGGACAGTTTGTGTTGGAAACAAGGCCTGGAAAGGGTTGTACCATACGGGCATCCTTTCCGCTGCCCGCTGAAACGGCCTTTATGTTCCACTCGTTTGCAGCCAGCAATTAAATACGTTGCTACGCATAAGTTGCGAATAACAATTTTAAAAAGCCATCCGGTCCACAGTACAGTGTCAGGATGGCTTTTTTATACCCGTCAAGAATGGTTATAACCTCGCCACAACCAAACAGGTTTCTGCATTTTTAGGTGCACCTAATTCAAACCTGAGCTATAGGATTTGCCATTTTAAGGCAATACATTAGAATACCCTTCCTGATTACACCCTCGCCCTTGCTTCGCCGCTAACCTGATCTCTTCACCAAATAAATACAACCAAATGCTACGTATTCATTCAATGCTTCTGAGTTGCGTTTTTTTATTGATTGCCGCAAACAGCTCCGCGCAACCGGTAGCCAAAAAAGACGCCAAAACATTTGCCAGCAATAAAAATGCTTTAGACATGCGGGGCGCCTATTTATTGACACGCCAGGTAGCCAACGATGGAACAAAGGACAGCCTGATGCAGGCAAGGCAAATAAAGATTTTTACCGACCGCCACATGTTGTATGTGCATCCCGGCCCCGATGATTCGCTGGCCGTTTATGGTGTAGGAACCTACCGCATCAACGATGGGAAAGTAATCGAAGATGTGTTTTACACCAGCAACCAGGGGGCGGTGAAAGATCAATTTGAATTGGCCATCAACCAAACCGGAAACGGCTATGGACAGGTCATTCAGTTTGCCCCTGGTGCGGACAACATAAGTTGGAAACTGATAGAAGAATACGACCGGGTGGACAAAGATTTGGTTTCGCCACTTGACGGTGCCTGGAAACAAACAAAAGTAATTTCAGTTGCAAATGATGGGACTACCCAAACAAGGGAAGGGCACACGCAATTCAAGTTTTATCACCGGGGTAATTTTGCCTGGGTAAATACAACCAAAGATGCCACTACCAACAAGCCGGTTTCTTTCTATGGTTATGGGAACTTTAAAATGAACGGCAAGGATGAACTTATTGAAAACAACACCAGTTCCTCGTTCAAAACGGCATTGGTAAACAAACCGGTGACCGTAAAAATAAAAATGCTCGATAAAGATCATTTTGAACAAACCATTCAATGGGAGGGCGGAAAAGATACCGAAGTGTACGAACGGCTGAAATAACAGGCATAGTTTTTTCGAAAGAAACGGCAGTTGTTCATTAAAACGGCAAACTATGGCAAAGAATATAGGTAAAGGTCCCGGCCTCAGAAACATCAGCCGAACCTGGGACGAAAACGAACGGGCCCTTCAAAACGGCCAGGGCGCTGCACCCGGCGAACCACTGCCCGCAGCCACCGGCAACGAAGACCTGGATGAAGTGATCCGGAAAAAAGCAACAGAATACGATCATACCAATATGGAAGACAGGCTGTTGGATGTGGATCGTGCCTCGCAAAAAGATGCGGGCACGGAAGAACAAACCTGATATTTAAGGGCATTTGTGCAGCACTAAAAAGCACCAAAAACAGGGTGCCGGGTCATTATCCGGCACCCTGTTTTTTTTAAATAAAAAAAGCGTAACAACTGTTTCATATCCGGCGTTGATCAACAACATGGGTTGGATTATGACGGGCAGAGTTGCCATTTAAATCTAACACCGGCAGCAGATAGATTTACCCGCTTATTTTTACACAAAACCTGATAGCGCATGGAATACAGACTACTTGGCGGCTCGGGCCTGTATGTGCCCGTATTGAGCTTTGGCACGGCAACCTTTGGCGGCGGCAGCGATTTTTTTAAAGCCTGGGGCAACACGCAGGTGGACGAGGCCACCCGCCTCGTGAACCTGTGCATGGATGCAGGCCTCAACTTTTTTGACACCGCCGATACCTACTCGCAAGGGGCATCGGAAGAGATATTGGGCAAAGCCATTGCAGGTAAACGCCACGATGTGATCATTTCCACAAAAGGCACTTTTCCGTTTGGCACCGGCCCCAACAACCAGGGCTCATCGCGGCACCGGTTGATACAACAGGTGGAAGGTAGTCTGCGGCGCCTGGGCACCGATTACATCGACGTGTACCACATGCACGGTTTTGACGGCAACACACCTGTGGAGGAAGTGATGCATACGCTGGACGGGCTGGTGCAAAGCGGTAAGGTGCGCTATATTGCCGCCTCTAACTTTTCGGGGTGGCACCTGATGAAAGCGCAGTCGATTGCCGACCGCTACGGATGGAGCCGTCACGTGGCGCATCAGGTCTATTACTCGCTGCTGCACCGCGAATACGAATGGGAACTGATGCCACTGGGCATTGACCAAAAAGTAGGCGCTATAGTATGGTCGCCGCTGGCGGCGGGCCGGCTGGGTGGCAAATACCGCCGCAACCAACCATTGCCGCCGGATAGCCGCGTGGCGCAGGGCGGCAGCCCCATTCCACAAATGGTGGTGAACGACGAACACCTGTACAACATCATGGATGTGCTGGATGAAGTGGCAGAAGAAGTGGGCAAAACCGTGGCACAGGTGGCCCTCAACTGGCTGCTGCAGCGGCCCACGGTGAGCAGCATTATTATTGGTGCCCGCAACGAAGAACAGTTGCAGCAAAACCTGGGTGCTGTTGGTTGGAACTTAACACCGGAGCAGGTGCGTAAACTAGATAAAGCCAGCGAACTGCCCACCATTTATCCGTACTGGCACCAGCGCCAAAACACAAAGCTCAATCCATTGCCGAAGTTTTATTGAAGGTTTTGTTGAACCACGAAGACACGAAGGAACAAAGGGGCACGAAGGTTTTAAGAAAGACGTTCGCCGTTGAAAAGAACCTTTTCAAATGGCATTAGATTGATAAATGTTTAGCGGCTCGGTCGTCGACTTTTGCAGTTGTATTTTCAATTGCCGTTGATGACTTTTCATACTTGATTTTCTTCTTCGTGCCCCTTTGTTCCTTCGTGTCTTCGTGGTTCAAAATACTTATTCCAGCACCAGCGCCAATACACAAAATGCATCGATGGCCAATAGCGCCGGTGGTAATTCGCCCCATTTACCGCAAGCCATTTTAATGACCGTCCAACTCAGGAAGCCCCAAATGATTCCCTGCGAAATAGAGTAAGTAAATGGGATGAGCACCATCGCTAAAAACGCCGGTATGGCATCATCCAACTGCAGCCAGTTGATGCGGGTAACGGGCTGCAGCATAAAAGCACCCACCAGCACCAATGCCGGCGCAGTGGCAATAGAAGGCACCATGCTCAGCAACGGCGACAGGAACAAAAACGGCAAGAACAACAACCCGGCAACCACTGCCGTGAGGCCCGTGCGGCCGCCCTCTTTTATGCCCACTGCCGATTCGATAAAAGCAGTACCCGGACTGCTGCCCACCAGGCCTGCCACGGTTGTGGCCAACGCATCGGTAACCAGCGCCCTTTTTATATTGCGCGGCTCGCCGTTTTCATCTACCAAACCTGCTGCTTCCGACAGGCCCACAAGTGTAGAAAGCGAATCGAACAGGTCGGTAAAAACAAATGCAAAGATTACAGGCAGCACAGCAAACCGCAACGAGCCCCAAAGATCCAGTTGGCCCACCAGGCTAAAATCGGGCGGTGCGGCCAACCCGCTGAAATGGACCAGCGGCTCACTGCCGCCCCACCACCTGCCAATGGTAGCCGCCAGCAAAGTGGTGGTGATGATGCCAAACAAAATGGCCCCTTTCATGTTGCGCACAATAAATACCGCGGTAAGCAACAGCCCCACCACAAAAACCAGCACCGACGGCTGCAACGCGGCCCGCCCAATGATAGTGGCTTTATTTTGCGCCACAAAGCCTGCATTGGCCAAACCAATAAGAGTGATGAACAAGCCAATGCCTGCGGCAATAGCATAGCGCAGCGGCTTGGGAATGGCCCGCACAATGTGGGTGCGGATGTTGAACACCGAAAGCAACAGGAAAAATATACCCGACCAAAACACCGCACCCAGCGCGGTTTGCCAGGGCACACCCATGCCCAGCACAGCGCTGTAGGTAAAAAATGCGTTGAGGCCCATGCCCGGCGCCACCACCACGGGGTTGCGGGCATACAGCCCCATCAGCACCGAACTAAACAGGCACACCACCACCGTTGCCGTAGCCACAGCCGAAAAAGGCATACCTGTTTCGCTCAAAATAGCCGGGTTGACCACGATGATGTACGATGTGGCGAGGAACGTGGAAATGCCTGCAATGATCTCGGTTTGGATGTTGGTACCATTTGCCCGTAGCTGAAACAATCCCATACAAAGGTTTTATAGAGGTGCGTTCAAATAAATAGGAATTGGAAAGGTAAACCGTGCAGGAACAACAGCAATGCCATTGCTCATTTCATGAATAGATTGCTGTATTTAAATATTCAATTGCGGTAAACAGAACTGAAGTTGCCTGACACTGTAACACCAAAGTTTAATCGCTCAAATCACCGCCATTTATTTAACGGCATCTTTCAATATCGCCTTCCGAACTTTGCACCTTTTACTACCATGAACAAACAACTTTCAGATATACCTGTTTCCGTGCTGGATCTGGCCACCATTGTGGCCGGCGATAATCCGGGCGATGCCTTTACCAAAAGCCGCGATATGGCGCAACATGCCGAAGCGCTGGGCTATACCCGTTACTGGTTTGCCGAGCACCACAATATGGAAAGCGTGGCATCGGCGGCCACTTCGGTGTTGGTGGGTTATGTGGCCGGCGCTACGCAAAAAATCAGGGTGGGTTCCGGTGGCGTAATGCTACCCAACCATGCGCCGCTGGTCATTGCCGAACAATTTGGCACACTGGCCTCCATGTATCCCAATCGCATCGACCTGGGCATTGGCCGTGCACCCGGCACCGATGGCGTTACCTCCATGGCCCTTCGGCGCAACCTCAACGCACCGGTGGAGCAGTTTCCCAACGATGTGATTGAAATATTGAATTACCTGGGCCCACATGATCCCGACGCCAAAGTACGGGCCATTCCCGGCGAAGGCACCGGTGTGCCGGTTTGGCTGCTGGGCTCCAGCACGTACAGTGCACAATTATCGGCAATGCTGGGCCTGCCCTTTGGCTTTGCCTCGCATTTTGCACCTACATACCTGCCCGATGCGCTGCAGTTGTACCGCCAACGTTTCCAGGCATCGCAGTTTTTACAACAGCCCTATGCACTGGCTTGTGTAAACGTGATTGCCGCCGAAACCGACGAAGAAGCCGAACGCCTCGCTACCTCATTTTACATGATGGCGCTGGGCATGATCCGCAACAAACGCATGCCGCTCCAACCACCCATTGACACGATGGAAGGTGTTTGGAATGATGCCGAAAAAGCAGCGGTGCGCCACATGATGCAATACAGCTTTGTGGGCAGCATTGCCACCGTGCGGCAGCAGTTGCAGGAGTTCCTTGATCAAACCGGTGTGGATGAAATAATGGTGGCGTCGCACATGTACAGCCATGAAGCAAAAAAGCGTTCGTATGCGCTGATTGCGCCGCTATTCAAGGGTGCAGAGTAAGCAGGTTTTTAATATGCAATAAAGTTTCAATAGATGCAATAGATGCGGCAGCTTTGAATGCAAATCTTCGCACCGACTCATCAACATAAGTGCCGTTGCTTTTTATAAAAATAAAAAGCTACTCCACAGCTATTGTTCCAATTGCCTTTGGCTAACTACGGCTAAATTTATTTTTTTGTAAAAACATCATCCCGCAATCATGGCAACATTGATCGCGGGATTTTTTTATTTTAAAAACGAGCACAAGCACAAATGAGCATTGCCAAATGATGTCGTGTTTTGACAATTTATTTTAACAATAAAAACAGTATAGAAATTTAAAAACCGGAGGTTACTTTTTACAGCCCGTAGGAATCAATCAATACAAAACCTACGGTTATGAAAGCTCTTTGCTTGCTGCCCCTCTTTGCGTTGTGTATGCTTACTGCATGTGAAAACGGCGACGCCGAAAACACCTACGACATTACGACTGATACAACAGCTTATAATAAACCAAATGACCAAGTAGCAAAGATAGTTAAGAAGGCAGGCGTCAACATCAAAGTACGCAATACGCAGGAGTCGGTGCGCAACGTATCGGTGCTGGTGCGCAGCATGGGAGGTATGATTACCCACCAGCAAATTGATGCTGCAGAAACCGACATAAAAGAGTTGCGCCTTTCCAATGATTCAGTGTTGCAAATAACGGCCTACACCACCACAGCTGATATAACAGCAAGGGTGCCATCGCACCACCTCGAAGACTTTCTGCAAGACGTACATGCATTGGGTTATTTTACCAGCAACAGCCAGCTTTCCATCGATGACAAAAGCCTGCACTATATGGTGCAGCAGCGGCAGCAGCAAAATCGGTCAACATTCCTGAAAACCGCTCCCAGCAAGCCATCCAAACCATCTACACCGATCGTTTCACTACAAGTGAACGACGAAATAATTGAGCAGGAACGCGAGATGCGGCAGATTGACCTGGATGTTGCATACAGCACGGTGCAGCTGCACCTAATGCAACACCCGATGGTGCGTAAAGAAGTAAAAGCAAACGCCGACCTTGCGAGTTACCAATTGCCCTTTACTACGCAATTGGCACAATCTTTTCAATCGGGCTGGAATTTGTTTTTACAATTCATAATAGCCGTTACCAACTTGTGGATGTTTATTGTTGCGGGTGTTGCTTTCTGGTACCTGGTAAAATTATGGAACCGCAAAAAACAACCGGTGCTTCGGTGAATTGTTTTTGCAAAACCCACTTAATACTCCATCAACTCCCATGCACTTTGATACGCATCATGCGCCTGTGTATAAGCAATGAAATTGGCATAAAAAGAAGCCTGCGCCAATGTAGCACTATCGCCTACTACAACCAGCTTTTTGCGGGCCCGCGTCATGGCCACATTCATGCGGCGGATATCGGATAAAAAGCCAACAACACCTTCGGTATTGCTGCGCACCATGCTGATAAAAATAGCATCACGTTCCTGCCCTTGAAAGGAGTCGATGGTATTGATGGAAAGTGCAGGATAAGATTGCAATACTTCATCCTTTGCCGCCATTTCTTTCAGCAACTCCACCTGGTGTCGGTACGGCGAAATAACACCGATGCCTGGTGTTGCGCCGGCCGCAATTTGTGGCTGCAATGTTTCCACAAAACGCACCAGTTGCTGCACCAAAAAACGAGCTTCTTCTTCATTGGAAAGCGATGTGCCTTCCAGCTTTTCTTCAAACCCACAACCTGCGGTATCGATAAACAACAAGGGCTTATCGCCAGGTGCCAGCACATGCTCCGAAACAGATGGGTGCGCTATCAATTTGTTCTCGTAAAACTCTTGTGACGAAAAGCCCATGATGGTTTGGTGCATGCGGTATTGCTCCTGCAACAGCACCACCGATTCGGGATGCAGTGCCACGCATTTTTCCATCAACGTTTTGGCCAATCCACCCTTCGCTGCTTCGTCCGATTTGATGGTGGGCGGCAGTTGCCAATGGTCGCCGGCCATCACCACTTTTTTTGCTTTTAAAATTGGTATCCAGCAAGCGGGCTCCAATGCCTGTGCAGCTTCATCAATCACCACCGTTTGAAATTTCAGGTGGCGCACCGTGTAGTGATTGGCACCAACCAGCGTAGCCGTGATTACCTGCGCTTTCGATAACACATCTTCCACAATGTATTGCTCGGTGCGCTCCACATCACGGGCAATATTGCGGGCTTCGGCAAACAGCGCCTTGCGTTGTTCGCGTTCATCACGACCAAAACTGCGCTTGTATCGTTGCGCCATATCGCGGTACTCAGCAGCCTGTTTTTTTAAGCGTTTTATTTCCTTAAAACTTTGGTGCGCCGCCATCTTCCGGTCCAGTGTCAGGGCCAGTTGGGCTTCGGCCACCCTGGCCGGGTTGCCCACACGCACCACGTTTAGACCAACATCCGAAAGCTTTTCGCTGAGCAGATCCACGGCCGCATTGGATGGCGCTACCACTAAAATCTGAGCGCCCTCCTGCCGATGCAGCAATCGTATGGCCTGCACCAAGGTTGTGGTTTTGCCGGTGCCGGGCGGGCCATGCACAATAGCCAGTTCATTAGCGGTTAAGATATTTTTTACTGCCTCGGTTTGTGATGGATTCAAACCACTGATTGGTGGCAGGTTGATGCCGTTATTAGACGTTGGTGCCTGTCCACCGGTAAGCACCTGCACCATGCGGCCACGTTCTTTATCATCGATGATGGCAGATGCGCTTTTCAGCGCTGCTTCCATTTCCTGGTAACTGGCTTCATCAAACACTGCATCAATACCCAGTTTGCCGTTGCGGGTCCAGTCGGGCAGGTCCTCAATGCGCAAAGAAATCTTCAACCGGTTGCCGCTGATGTGTGTGATAACACCGTCCACGCGGTCGGCCTTTGGATCGTGGTTGGAAAAAAGCGCGGCCGACATGCCAAAGCGCAATTGGTGCAACACATCGGTGTGGGTAGTGCGCTCCACCTCCACCGTCAGGTAATCGCCGCGGCCAATTTCTGTTTCGCGAATGGCAATAGGATACCATGTAAGCCCCGATTCGCGCCGATCCGCAACCGGCAAAGTTTCCATCAGCTGGCGGTAACTACGCCGGTCTTCTTCCTGCTCCACCTGCAGCAGGCGCTGCAGTTGTTTGAAATAATCCATGCGGGCAAAGGTAACGGCCGCAAGGGCAGTAAGTCACAGGTACTGCTGTGGAATAATGCCCTGTATTTACCTTAAAAACTCAACGCTTTTTCACCGCGGTAATCTGGTGCATGTTTTCGATCTGCCATTGTTTGGATTGTACCACTTCGGTAAGCAGTGTGCGCATTTGTTCGGCAGCCATTCGGGGCAGGTCGCTTTTAAGTGCAGCCAGTTCCACCTGTTTTTTTCCGTTAGCCTGGATGCGGGTCAGGTCATCGCGGTTAAGCAGGTTAAACATGCCTTCGTCGAAATTGTAATATTTATAATCGGGCTCGATGCTCAAAATCTCGGGTTCGGGAAAAGAGATCAGTTTTATTTTGCCGTCCTTTTCATCGGCTTCCCAAACGCATTTTTCAAAATCAAAACCCACCAGCACCTTGGCTTGTATAATGACGAGGGCCCGCTTGGTGGAGGGAATAAAACCAAACAGCTTTTTGGTTTCTTCATAGTTGTACAACTCGTTGAAAAAGCCATCCACCAAAACAATTTTAAACACCTTGCAAATGCCTTCCACCACCGTATGCGAGGTTTCCCGCACCTGCACGGCTTGGCCTTTGCTGCGCAGCTTACAAAACAAAAACATAATGAAAGCACCCAACAACAGGCCCAGCAAAAGGAGCAGGAAGTTGTCCGTCATGGCGTTCGGTAATTAGATGCAAGGTTTGTTACAAAATTCATGCTCGGCATGGAGCCGTGCCCGGAACGGTACGGCGTTTGTGCTGCTATTTGCCTATTTCTTTTTTAACCTTAAAAAAATTTTTATGGCACAGGAAAAAGGCAACCGCGAACAGGGCAACCGCAGCGGGCACGAACATGGCCGCAACGAAAGCATCGGTAACCAGCAGGGCACGGCACAAACCGGCGCACAAAACAACGGCGGTGAAAACATCGACCGCGAGGAAGACCAGTACACCGAAGACCTGCGCCAATCGGGCCAGCGCAAAAGCCGCGGTGAGGACAGCGAACGCTAAAAGCCTTGCAAACAAGTTGAAAACAACCGGTGAATGATTCACCCGCAAAACCCGGAAGTGTCTGCACTTCCGGGTTTTGCGTTGTGCAAATGTTGCCATGCTTCGCGTCCCTTTTCACCGCAATGGTTTCGCAGCATGTTGGCGCCTCCTTTTTGCCTAAAAATAAAGCTGCAACTTTGTGCTCCTATTCTATCACTGAAACACAACCGAAAATGAAGCCGTACGTTATATGCCACATGCTGGGCTCGGTAGATGGCCGCATCAAACAAGACATCTGGGGTTTCAAAGACCACCACAAATATTTTGAAGAACCAGCATCAAAAATCAAAGCCGATGCATGGCTGGTGGGCCGTATAACCATGCAGGAATTTTCGAGTAAAAAAGCACCTGCTAAAAGGCGTGGCCGCGTAAATATTCCGAAAGAAGATTTTGTAGCGGAGTACAAAGCCAAAACATTTGCAGTGGTGATCGACCCTTCGGGCAAATGCCATTGGGACACCAACATGGTATCAACAGAGCATGTAATTGAAGTGCTGACGGAGCAGGTTTCCGGTGCTTACCTGGCACACCTGCAGGAGCAAAATGTATCGTACATTTTTGGCGGTGAAACCGAACTTGACCTGAAGCTGGTGCTGAAAAAACTATATAAATTATTTGGCATTAAAAGGCTGCGCATTGATGGTGGCGGTCATGTAAATGGTTCGTTCCTGAAAGCGGGATTGATCGATGAATTCAGCCTGGTGCTGGCACCTGTTGCCGATGGCACCATTGGCGCACCTACCGTGTTTGAAGCCGAAGAAGGTTATGGCAAACGCAAAGCCACGCAGTTTACTTTAAAATCAGTAAAGAAGATCTACAACGACTTTTTGTGGATACGCTATGAAGTGTTGCGCGGTAAGTCGGGGCGATGATGAACACTGTGCGGCGAAAGGAAGATGAATTTTTTTTCGCGTTTAGCACAACACATTGACAGATAAAATTTCGTTTGAAAGAGCAGGTATAAGCCTGCTCTTTTTGTTTCTATGCTTCGCTAAATCTTCTGCGGCTCCAACTTTAGTAATGTAAAAAAATCCACCTCCCCTATTTCCCGCACAGCGCCTGGTTGGAGGTCGCCCAATTGCAGGTCTTCAATCGAAGTGCGAATCAGCCGCATACAGCGGTGCCGCACAGCCGAAACCATTTTGCGCACCTGCCGGTATTTTCCTTCGGTAAGGCTTATTTCAATCCAGGTGTGCTGTATGTGATCAGACACCGGGAAAGGCGATGGAAACAAGTCTGCAGGTGGGTCCACAATCGCAACATCGCAAAGAGGTGTGCGGTACATGCCGCCTGCCTCGGTGGGTATGTGCACACCGGTGCGCAAACGTTGCACTGTTTCATCACTCATCTTATTGCGCACCTGCACCAGGTACGTGCGGCGGTGCGCCACCGGCCCGTTAAACAACAGCCTGGTGATCTTTTTATTGGTAGTGAGCAGCAACAGTCCTTCAGAGTCTTTATCAAGGCGGCCAATGGCATGTATGCCCTCCGGGAAATTATACTGCAGATCGCCCAACAGCCCTACATTGTGCGGGCTGCTGAACTGCGATACCATGCCTGCAGGTTTGTTCAACACAAAATACCGGTGACCATTCGCTTCCATGGCGGCAATGTAGGCTAATTGAAGCAGGCATCGAAAACGCGGTGAAACTACTTGCGGCTAAACCAGCCTGGCCAGTGCTTTGTACCTTTAAGCGGGCAGCATTTTTATTTAAAGAAATTAACATGAGCAACCTCATTCTGGACAAAGCATTTGTAGGCGGGCAATGGACCGCTGCGGGCAGTGGCAAAACATTTAACGTAAACAACCCCGCAACCGGCGAAGTGATTGGCGATGTGCCCGATATGGATGCCGCAGATGTTGCAAAAGCCATTGACGCGGCCGATGCGGCATGGCCACAGTACCGTTGCTGGACCGCAAAACAACGTGCTGCACTGCTGCGCAAATGGTTTGACCTGATGATTGCACACAAATCCGAACTGGCCCGCATCATGACACTTGAGTCGGGTAAAGTAATCAAGGAAAGCCTTGGCGAAGTAGACTATGGCGCTGCGTTTATTGAATGGTTTGCCGAAGAAGCCAAGCGTACTTATGGCGATGTGATTCCGCAACATACTGGCGATCGCAGGCTGGTGGTAATCAAACAACCCATAGGTGTTGTAGCAGCCATTACACCATGGAATTTTCCCCTGGCCATGATCACCAGAAAGGTAGGCCCTGCATTGGCTGCAGGCTGTACCGTGGTGGTAAAGCCGCCCGCTGAAACGCCACTTACTGCGCTGGCACTTGCACAACTGGCCGAGCAAGCCGGTTTCCCGCCCGGTGTGTACAACACCGTTACCTCGAGGCAAAGCAGTGATGTGGGCAAAGAGTTGTGTACCAATTCCAAGGTGCGGAAGCTTTCTTTTACCGGTTCCACCGAGGTGGGCCGCATACTGATGGCGCAATGTGCCAACGACCTAAAAAGGTTGTCGCTGGAGCTAGGTGGCAATGCACCCTTTATTGTTTTTGACGATGCAGATATAAAGGCTGCCGTGCAGGGTGCGCTGGTATCGAAATACCGGCACAATGGACAAACCTGTGTTTGCGTGAACCGCATATTGGTACAAAATGGCGTGTATGATGATTTCATGGAGCAATTTATCAAAGCAGTTGCAGCACTAAAAACCGGCGATGTGCTGGACCCTGAAGTGCAGGTGGGTCCGCTTATCAATAAAGATGGATTGAAAAAAGTAACGGCCCATATTGACGATGCGGTGCAAAAAGGCGCACAAATCATTACTGGTGGAAAAGTATCCGGGGGATTGTATTTTGAGCCAACCGTGCTGGCACCTGCCACGCCTGATATGCTTATTGCAAAAGAAGAAGTGTTTGGACCGGTGGCTCCCATTTTCCCGTTCGCAAAAGAAGCCGATGCCATACGGATGGCCAACGATACAGAATATGGACTGGCGGCTTATTTCTACAGCCGCGATGTAGCCCGCTGCTGGCGGGTAGCCGAAGCACTGGAATATGGCATAGTGGGCATCAACGAGGGTTTGATCTCTACCGAAGTGGCACCTTTTGGCGGCATCAAACAATCGGGCTTTGGCCGCGAAGGTTCGAAATACGGGATGGACGCTTACATGGAGCTGAAATACCTTTGTTTTGGAAATATAGGCTGATGCCGGCCGAAGCAACTTTTAATGGAATTGGAAATGACTGATGCAGGGTGATTGGCTGGTGCATCACCACTCTTTTTTGGGGGCAAAAAAAGGCAGCTTCCACCAAAGAAAGCTGCCCTGGCCAAATTACCACACACGGTTCACTCCTCACAAATATTTATTCAGAACCCCGATGCGCTTCATGCAACAGGGAGCTTGCGCCATTTATTTGGTCCTCCTTGTTTAGCTTAATGGCATCGTATAAATCGTCCATCAGGTCGGCTTCTTCGGTGTTGCCACTACAATGGCGACCTTCCTTTACAAAACAAATTTGCGGTGGCGGCTGGTTGTGCGGCTCACCGCCATACTTCTTTAGGTTCGCTTCAAATCCCGACTCATCGTCCACAGCCACCGTGTAGTGCGCCAGGGCATTGCGAAAAAGCACTACTACTGTCTGTTCCATTTGCCGGTGTATTATGCTATTAGTTGTCCAATTAGGGTGCCGCGAAATTAGCCGGAGTATTTACCCGGTATTGCGGAATCCACGCTTGGGGCCACAAAGCATTTGGGTACCAATGCGGCCTTTTCGGGAAAAATCGTTGTACCGGGTTGGGTATGGGGAATTTGAATGTTAAACAAAAACAGCAAATAAATGCAACAAACATATGAATTGGCACCATGTGTGTATACAAACCCCTTTGCACCAAAAACCCGCCTATGACCACCCAACAATTCAATACCATACATCATTGCAAGGAGCTGCGTCGCATTCTCATTAAAGGGGCATGTATTGGCAGCCGCAAAACATCGGGCATGGAGGTGCTGCTTTTTCAATTGCCCAAGATTTATGTAGAGGTGTTTTTAAATACCGGTGGCGATGAGGTATTGGGCAAACGAAATTTTAAAAGCCTGAATGGCTTGCAGCCTTACCTGCAGCCATCCAGTATTTCCGAATAAATAAAATGGAGCGCATGACGATGACGTTAAGAGGCTTCTCGGCTATGAGCGAAGGAGCAAAAAGAGAAACCGTGGAGTTGTGGGGCAATCCGCTGGCCGAAAAAGTGGTGCCTGGTTACCAGGTGAAAGTGTACCAACTGCACGACTTTTACGTAGAAGTATATCACAATGCTAAGAACGGACAAGTAGAACGGCACCGGGCTTGCAACAGAAGAGAAACAGTTGTTGGATAGGCAAAAGATAATGAAGTTGGAAAACCACCGCGACGAAACAACCCGGTAAGATGTACCCCCGGGTTGTTTTTGTTTTATAGATGTTTCATTGATCCAATTCGCTAGCACTTACACGGCATCAGATAGTGAGCTGAAATTAAAATCCTTCGTTTTTACCGGCGGAACCAGGTTGTTGCCAATACGCACCGGCCTGCCCACTACTTCCAGGTTGCGGAAGATCTGCAGCGGGCTTTCATTGAACCGGAAGTTTTTTACCGCATGTTTGATCGCCCCATTTTCAATAAAAAAAACACCGTCCCGTGTAAGGCCGGTTACCAGCAGGCTTTGCTGGTTCAGCGGCCGCATGTACCAGGTGCGGGTCACCAGTATGGTATTGTCCGATTCGCGGATCATTTCTTCCAGCGATTTGGTGCCGCCGGCCACAATTACACCACCAGGTGCAGGCACTGCTTTTACGCCCTGTTTATCGGCCCAAAACCTGGAGTACACCAGGTTTTTCAACACGCCTTTTTCCACCCACATAACCTTTTCCTGCGGGCGGCCATCCGGCGCAAAAGGTAGCGTGGGCACCTCGGGATGAGTCGGATCGGAGTAAATGGTGAGCAGGTCGCTGAACAGCTTTTCGCCCACTTTATTGCCACCGCCCCTATTGCCAAAAAAACTACGGCCTTCATCGGCATTGCGGGCATCCAGGGCAGCCATAAAATTGGATAGAAAACTGCTGTCGCCGTTGCCTGCAAGTGCTGCAGGCTCTAGTATCACCGTGTATTTGCCCGGCGGCAGTTCAATGGCGCTGGCCGATGCTTTTGCTTTTTGCATGGCCAATGTTGTGGCCGCCTTGCTGTTTACTTTCGATGCGTCGGTAAAGCTTTGCACCGCAAACCCCGACCCGCGGCCATCTGCCGTGCGAACCGTGGTAGTGAGCTCGATGCTGGTAGCCTTATTATAACCAAATAAGCCCCTACTGTTGCCAATGGCAATAAAACCGGTGGTGTCTTCGAGGTAGCCGGAGCCATCCACTTTTGCTTCGCGGCAGGGCTTGATGCTGGCCCATGCCAGCGTGGCCCGAAATGTAGGCGTAATGGCTGCTGTTTTCTCGGAATAGTTGGCTGCTTTGGCGTATTGCTGCGGCCCCAGCAGCGGCAGGTGCTCGCTGTTTTCCGGCGCCAGCCGCGCCACTTCCTCGGCTTGCTGTACGGCGCTTTTAATGGCGGCATCATTAAGCTCGTTGATGGTAACGCTACCGCTCCTTTTTCCAAAATAAGTGGTGATAGTCAGCGTCAGGTTTTCCCGTTCGCCGCTGGTGGTTACCATGTTTTGTGCAAAACGGATATTGCCCGTGCGGCTGCCATTGATGGCCACGCTGGTTTCGTCGGCAGTGGCATGGGCCAAAACGGTATCGATGATCTTTTTTGCTTCCTGTTCGGTAAGAAGTTGCATGAAGTGTACTGGTTGAAATTATGCAGCGGATTGCGTGTTGATAACATTTACTCCATTGAACCTTGTGGTGGAACAGCCATGCGATACGGCACTGGCTTGTCCCGGCTGTCCTTTACCATCGTTAAACGTACCAAAGCTGCGGTAATCGCCGGCGTCGCAGGTTTGCACGCAAGCGTTCCAAAACTCCTGTGTGTTGGATTGATACGCCACATCTTCGAGCATGCCCGTTATCTCACCGTTTGAAATTTCAAAAAACAGTTGTCCGCCAAACTGGAAATTATAGCGCTGCTGGTCAATGGAGTAAGAACCGCGGCCCAAAATGTAAATGCCTTTCTCCACATTGCGGATCATTTCTGCAGGCGATAGTTTTTCTTTGCCCGGCCGCAGCGACACATTGGGCATCCGTTGAAATTGCACCGATCCCCAACTATCAGCGTGGCTGCACCCATGCGATTCTTTTTGCCCCAGCAGGTGCACCTGGTCGCGGGTAGCCTGGTAGTTTACCAAAATGCCTTTTTGGATCAGGTCCCACTCTTTTGCCGGTACGCCATCATCGTCAAAACCAATGGTGTTGAGCAAAAAAGGTTGCGTTCTGTCGGCCACTACGTTTACCACGTCACTGCCAAAATTAAAGTTGCCGGATTTCCATTTATCCAGCGTGGCAAACGAAGTACCTGCATAGTTGGCTTCGTATCCAAGCACCCGGTCCAGCTCCAGCGGGTGGCCAATCGATTCGTGTATGGTGAGTCCCAAATGGGTTGGATCAAGCACCAGGTCGTATTTACCCGGCGCGACACTTTTAGCTTTGTGTTTTTCCTTTGCATGGCGTGTGGCCTGTACTGCATCTTCCACCATGTCGTATTTGTTGCGGTACAGCGTTAGCCCCGCAGGTCCCTGCAGCTTTTCCGAGGCGGCGCCTTCCAGGTATTCCCACCCGCGGCCCATCGGTGCACTCAATGAATCCCGCGTTTTAAACTTACCGGTTTGGCGGTCCACCACCGTAACCGAAAAAACCGGATTCAGCCGGTGTATGTCCTGCGCCACATAAGTACCATCGGTAGAGGCGTAATATTTTTGTTCGTTTACAAACGAAAGATTGGAAGTAATGAAACTTGCACCTTCTTTCATCGCGGCGTTGTTCACCTCCATCAGCAGGGCCACTTTATCGGCAACGGGCACATCAAAAGGATTTTGTTCAATCGGCGTTTTCCATTCCTTATCGCCCAGTCCTTTTTGCGGCACCAGGTAAACCGGTTCGGTACGCAAACTGGCGTTTGCCTTGGCAATGGCCACCGCCTGCGCGGCACATTGTGCAATGCCCTCTTTGGTCACGTTGTTGGTGGCCGCAAAGCCCCACGAGCCGGCGGCAATCACCCTGATGCCTACGCCGTACGAAGCATTGTTGGCAATGCTTTGCACCTTGGCTTCGCGGGTGGCAATATTTTGCTGCAGGTAGCGGCTGATGCGTACATCGGCATAGGTAGCGCCTTTGGCGCGGGCTGCTGCAAGGGCTGCATTGGCAAGTGCTTTTTTGGTGGCATTGTCGGGGGCCTGCTCCAAAAACTGCGCAGGATCAACTGCATTGCCCCACAACAGGTTGGGCATCACCAGGGCGCCCACTCCCATCGATGTCATCCGGAGAAAATCGGCTCGTTTCAAAATAAATGCTTTGGATTAATTGGGTTCAACTTACGCCATTTACCCAATATTTTCCAAACAGAAAGCCAGTGCCGCGCCGAATGTTTGTTTGTATAAAAATGCTGTCGCCGCATTTTTTATTGATCCACCGTTACCACCACTTTGCCCACCGTATTGCCTTGCTGAAACAGGTGTATGGCATCGTGCATTTGCGCAAATGGAAATACATGCCCCACATGCTGCGGTTCCAGTTGCAAGGCTTGCAAGCGTTGGAGCATATGCAGCATCAGGTCGGTTTGTTCGTATAAAAAAATGAGGTTGAATCCCATCAGCGATTTGTTTTGCGACGGCAACCGCAAGGGATCAATTTTCGGCCGGCGCAAAAACCGCCAGGCCAGGCGCAGGTAATCGGGTTTAGCGCCATGGGATGTAAACGATGCGCTGCCGTAAGCAATCATGCGGCCCATGGGCGCCATGGCATTCCAGCTTTGTTGTAAAATGGTGCCGCCAATACATTCCAGCACCAGGTGGAGCGGGCGGCCATCCAGTGCCATGGCTAGCTTTGCAGCAAAATGCTCGTCCCGTACAATCACAGCATTGTAGCCTTCGCTGTTCAACAGAAAATCAACCTTGCCCTTGCTGCCCACCGTGCCAATGGTGTAGGCGTTGAACTTTTTGCAAATGCGGTTGGCCATGATGCCCACGCCGCCCGCTGCACTGTGTATGAGCACGTTCATGCCCGGCTGCAGGTTGCCCAGTTCGGTGAGGGCATAAAAGGCCGTTAAGCCCTGCACCAGGAAGCCGGCGCCCTGCTCAAAACTCCAGCCTTCGGGCAGGGGAATGACATAGCGATGATTAATGTTGATGTGCGACACATAGCCGCCAAACTTGGTGGCGCCCATCACCCGGTCGCCCTTTTTTAAAGTGGTTACGTTGCTGCCAACAGCCAGCACTTCACCGGAAAACTCCAACCCCGGAATGAATGAACCAGGAGGCGTGGCGCTGTACAAACCCTGCATCGCAAATATGTCGGCAAAGTTGAGCCCGATGGCCCGAACGGCTACGCAAACTTCATCACTTGCAGGTTCGGGCAAACGCTCTTTTTGCAGGGTTAAATGTTTGATAGAGCCTGCCTTGGGCATCCGGTATACCTGTCGTTCTATTCCGTTCATTGATTGGTTCTTTTGAAATGTTGGCTACTGCAGTCTGAAACAAAAAGTTGAAGACAGAAAAATCCTGATCATCGGAGTCTATCGTTTCACTACAAACAGTATTTGCAGCAACTACAGCAAGCCGCAAGCTAATTTTTTAACCGCACTAAAACTGAATGATTGCCTGCTGTTTGATTGCGCTGCATTTACCTTCCACCCTAATATGGTAACTTTAAAAGCAGTACCGATATGAAGCGGCAAATGCAAAACCGAGGTTTATGAAACAATACATGCTCCCCCTTTCCATAATTGCTTTGGTGGCAACCGCCTGCAATAAGGAAACTGCCGACACATCCGAACCCATCCAACAAACCAGCATTGCCCATGCAACCGTGGTTGCATCCGGCCCGATGATTTATGCCTCCAAATCAAGCGGTGGATCGGTTGCTATTTACCGCCAGCCCAACGGCAAACACCTGCTGAAACTGGAAGGCGTACACCTGGCTGCTGAACACGGACTCGTCATTTACCTGTCACCAGACAAAATACTGGGTGCCGGCTCGGTAAAAATTTGCAGCGTGGCGCAGCTGGACGGCACAGCCCTGTACAAACTGCCCGCAGGTTTTGATTTTTCCGAGCTGAAATACCTGGTGATACAAACAGAACCCTGGGAAGAAACGGTAGCCACGGCAACACTTGCTTAGGCATGCTCAACCCGACGTAATTGCGCACAGGAGCCCCTTCCAGCCATTAATTGGTTAAATTTAGCGATGTGGTTGGTTACACTTTTCATTTTCCTGTTTTTTGAAGTACTTTCAACCCTTCAACCGACAATCCCCTTTTATGATCAACAAATTATTGGGCATCGCTATAATAGCATTGGTAGCTGCCTCCTGCGAAAGCTCGGGCAACAACCGGGTATCCGAACCGATTCCGGCACCAACTACATTTACACCTGATGCCACACCTGCCGCTACACCAACCACACAAGGCGCAGCAGCAACCACCACTACCCCTGCGACCAACAGCAATGCAACCGTTGCCCTTAACCCGGCACACGGCGCACCGGGGCACCGCTGCGAACTTCCGGTTGGTGCGCCGCTGGATGGCAGTGCCGGCGCCGCAACAGCCGCACCGGCTGGCGTTGGGGCAGCACCCATGATGCAAGTTCCTCCGGCTCCATTGCCGTCGTCGGGACAAACAGCCCGCCTGAACCCGGCGCATGGTGCGCCTGGTCATGATTGTTCTATTCCGGTGGGACAGCCGCTGCGCAACTAGGTTTTATAACGCTGATTTTAATGAACCGGTGACCGATTTATATGTAAAGCCCTGCAAACATGCAGGGCTTTAGTTTTTTGTTAATTTGCCATTCAGAGCAAGCCATTAAATGAAAGAGATCAATGCCATTATTGAAGCCTACCGGCAAATACAACCTGCACCCACCGGCGCCGCACTGGCCACTGTTTCCCGGGTAGAGGGATCGTCTTACCGCAGAACGGGTGCCCGCATGCTGGTGCTGGAAAACGGGCAATATGTGGGCGGCATCAGTGGCGGTTGCCTCGAAGGTGATGCATTGCGCAGGGCGCAAAAAGCAATTGCCCTGCGAACGCCGTCGGTGGTTACCTACGATACCACGCAAGATGATGACCACCAGGTGGGTGTTGGACTTGGCTGCAATGGCGTGATTGATGTTTTGTTTACACCAATTGTTCCAGAGCGACCCAATCCTATTGAATTGTTGGAAAAAGTGGCCGGCACGCGGGTGCCCCGTGTGCTGCTTACCATTACTGATGGCGGTGCGCATAAAGAACTGCTGGGAACAGTGCTGCTGTATGAAGACGATGCTTCTTTGTTGCAAACTTTTCCAATACCGGCCATTGCGCCCCATGTGTTGCAACAAACCAAAGAAAGCCTAGCGCAGATGACCTCGCAAACAGCTTCGTTTCAATCCGAGGATAAAACGGTGCAGGTTTTTATAGAAGTGTTGCGGCCTGCTACACGGCTTGTGATTTTTGGCGGCAACTACGACATTTACCCGCTGGTAAGAATTGCATCGGAATTGGGCTGGCACACAACAGTGGTGATGAACACGACAAAGGCTGACAAATCGTTGTTTACCACGGCCAGCAAAGTGCTGCACTATAAGGGAAATGAAAGGCCCGAAATTGACAACCACACCGCAGTGGTGCTGATGGCACACGACCTGGTAACCGACCAGCAAAATTTGCAGCAGGTATTGCAAACAGAAGCTGCATACATTGGCCTGCTTGGACCCAAAAAGCGAACGCTGAAAATGGTGGATGCATTGAGTGCCGAAGGAATTGCTTTTACGGCAAATGACGAACAAAGAATTTATTCACCGGCAGGGTTAGACATTGGCGCCACCACACCCGAAGCAATTGCATTGTCGATTGTAGCCGAAATTACCAGCCATTTTGCCGGCAGGCCGGGCACGCCGCTCCGACTGAAGCAGGGAACCATTCATGGCAAAGCTGCGCAATAAAGCGTATACTTTTTTAAGAATGCCGCATGCCCTGCCGGACTTTAAACACATGAAACAGTTGCGGAAACAGCGCATCCATTGCATCTCGTACGCCACCTTCCGAACCGGGCAGCGTGATGAGCAACGAGTTTTTGGCAAATCCCGCCACACCCCGCGACAGCATGGCAAAAGGCATCCGCTGCTGACCGTAATGGCGCACTGTTTCCATGATGCCGGGAACGGGTGTATCCAGTAACGGCTCGATAGCATCAGGCGTTACATCACGCGGAGAAAGACCGGTGCCACCGGTAAAGATGACGAGGTCAATTCCATTTTCAATGAAAGCATTTGCCTGCGCCTGTATCGCAGCAACTTCATCGGGTATAACGGTGATGGATACCCGCTCCACACCAAGCCCCTCTAACCTATGCACCAGGAACTGGCCCGTAGTGTCGTTGTTTTCGCCCCGCGCAATGGTATCGGAGCAAACCACAACAGCAGCAGACAAACCTGCTCCGCTCAACGATTTTTTGTCCGATTTACCGCCTTCTTTTTTTACCAACCTGATGCTGCTGATCTCCACTTCTTTGTCGATGGGTTTGAGCATGTCGTACATGGTGAGTGCCGCAACAGCAGCACCATGCATGGCTTCCACTTCCACACCGGTGCGGTAAATGGCATGCACTTCCACTTCAATCACTACCGTCATTCCTTCAACGCGGTGGGTGATGGCGGTGTACTCTACGGGCAACGGGTGACAATCCGGAATAACATCACTTGTTTTTTTTACTGCCAATAAGCCGGCAGCCCTGCTGAACTCAAACACATCACCTTTAGGCACGCTGCGGCTTTGAATAGCATCGATTGTTTCTTGCTTGCTTACCTGCAGCGTGGCGCTGGCAATGGCCTTGCGCAGTGTAGTGTTTTTGTGTGTAATATCAACCATCTTATTGATTCACTTTCCATTGGTGAGTGGCATCGCCAAATTGTTCTTTACCCCAAACCGGCAGCTCGGCTTTGATGCGCTCCACCACTTCGGTGCAGGCTTCAATGGCAGCTTTTCGGTGCTTTGATGAAGTAAATACAAACAAACAAATTTCGCCGGCAGCAACTACACCCAGGCTATGATACACATGCATGCAGGTAAGGTTGTACTTGGCAAAAATATCTTCGCGGATAGCTGTCATTTGTTCCAGCGCCATTGGTTCGTATGCGGTGTATTCAATTGCTGTTACGGTCTTTTCATCCAGCACATCGGCACGTACCTGCCCCAGAAAAATAGAGTGGCCGCCAATGCCTTTTTGCGTGCTGTGTTTTTGGATGCTATCGGCAATAAAGTTTGCCGGGATGGCGCCCTGAACAAATATGTTTTTAAGCTTGTGTTCTTTCATGTTGATTAGTTTGTACCGCTTCTTTCCAACTCAATATACCGCCGCGCAGGCTATAGATTTTTTTTAAGGGAAATGCATGGGCCAATTGCTTTGCCGCCTGCTGGCTGCGCTTGCCGCCCTGGCAAAATACAACGATGCTTTGGTGATTAATGTTTCCAAATAAACCGGGCACGGTAGCAAGCGGCACTTGCCGATGTGGAAATTCAGTGACCAACGGAAGTTCATCCCCTTCGCGAACATCAATCACCAATGTGTCGGCCTGTTGCAGTAACTGGTTGAATTGCGCTACGCCTATTTCTTCAAATCCGCTGATGCCACATTGCACCGCATAAGCCGTTGCCTCAAATGCTGCACGGTTGGTTGGTTGTAACGGATTGGACACAGGCGCCGGCTGCACTTCGAAGTCGTGCCAGCTATCCTGTAATAGGTTATACGTTTGCACCTTATTGATCAATGGCCGGCCAATGCCGGTAATGAGCTTGATGGCTTGCGCTGCCTGCAAACTGCCAATGATGGCGGGCAACACTCCCAGCACGCCGGCTTCGGCACAATTGGCGACTTCGCCATCTTGCGGCGGGGTTGGAAACAGGTCGCGATAATTGGCCGCAGCAATATTTTTTGTTGGCACATTAAACACAGCTACCTGTCCTTCGAACCGCGATACCGCTCCGTACACCAAGGGCTTTTGCAACAACACACATGCATCATTTACCAGGTACCGTGTTGGGAAGTTATCGGAAGTATCTACCACGATATCGTAAGGGGCAATCAGGTTCCATGCATTTGCAGTAGTAAGCCGTGCTGCATGCACGATGACTTGCACATCGCTGTTCATAGCCCGCAGCTGTAGTGCTGCCTGTGTGGCTTTTGGTTTACCAATATCATCCATGGTGTACAGCACCTGACGGTGCAGGTTGGAAAGCGCCACCACATCATCATCTACAATGCCTAAAGTACCTACACCGGCAGCAGTAAGATATTGTAACACCGGGCAACCCAAGCCGCCGGCACCAATCACCAGCACCCTTGCGGACAGCAGTTTTTGCTGGCCTTCAGCGCCCAGTTCTTTTAAGATCATTTGCCGGTGATACCGCTCCATTGTGCTATCATTTAACCTCCTGAAAATGGCGGCAACAACGCCACAGTTGCATTGCCGCTGAGCGGGGTATTTTCTGTTACAATAATTTTATTGACCGCAATACGATAAGTAGTTGCTGCCAGTGCAGGCATGCGCCGTTGCAGTTCCTGCTGCAGCGATGCGGTATCAGCCGCGCCGTCCAGTTCCAGGTTGCTGGCACCGGCCAGTTCCGCTAATTGTCCAAAAAGCAACACTTGGATCATGGTATCTTTTTTTGCAGCAGGTAGTTTTAAAAAATGCTACGCTCCTGTAAACAATAATTTATACGATGCCAGCAGCAGCACCAGGGCCAATATCCGTTTCAGGCTTTGCTGCGGCAGCCGCATAGAGCCGTAATAAGCCCCACCCAAACCACCGGCAAAAGCCACTGCCACATACAGGTACATGTCGGTGCTGAACTGCACGCCTTTCACCAATTGCCCGCCGAGGCCAGCCAGTGAGTTGACAAAAATAAATAAGGCGCTGACGGCAGCCGTTTGTTTTTGCCCGGCCCAGCCCAGCAACAAGATGACCGGCGATAGCAGAATGCCGCCGCCAATACCAATAAGCCCCGACAAAAATCCGATAATGCTGCCGATAAACAATGCCAGCCCGATGTTGGGCGCTCTGCCCTCTTTTTCTTTGCCGTTTCTAAACGCCAGAAAACGGACAATGGGCACCAGCAGCAGCAGCCCCAAAATATGTTTGTACACCTGCCCATCCACAACGATCAAACCGCCAATGAATGAAAAAGGAATGGAAGCCAATGCAAAGGGCAAAAAGAGTTTAGCATTGAAATGCCCGCCGCGGTAAAACTGCACAAATGCCACTGCCGAAACAAACAGGTTGAGCAGCAATGCTGTTGGTTTCATTACCTCCGGCGCCACGCTGAAGATGGCCATCAGCGCCAGGTAGCCGCTGGCGCCACCATGCCCTACCGAGGCATACAAAAATGCCACGCACAACAGGAGCACCAAAAACAGGATCGTTAATTCCATAGCGGCTATCTAAACGGGCAATAAATGAATAGTGACCAAATCATCTTCCACACAGGTTTCTATGTTTTCATCAACTTGTATCAGGCAATTGGCTTGTGCAAATGACCGCATTTTATACGACTCCTGCGCATTAAGCGGAATAGCAGTTTGCCCATCCCAGGCCCCTTTTAAAAAATGCGTGATGCCGGCTGCTTTTTTGTACGGTTTACGGAGCGGCACCTGCAGTTTTTTTAAAGTAAGACCGCGGCCGGTTAAGCGTGACAAAGCAGGCAACACATACAGGTAAAAACAAGTGAGCACCGATGAAGGATTGCCGGGCAAACCAAACACCAGTTTTTTGCCCTGCATGCCCATAAACAGCGGCTTGCCGGGTCGTTGTTTTATTTTATGAAAAAGCGGCGTCACCCCATTTTGCGTGGCCGCACCAATCACAAAATCGTAGTCGCCAACACTTACACCGCCTGTGAGCAGCACCACATCGGATTCATTTAATGCAGCCCCTAAAACATTTGCCAGCGCAGCGGGATCATCGTGCACCTGGCGCCCTGCAACATTCGTGATGTGTACGCTGCTCAATGCTGTTGTTAATGCAAATGAATTGGACTCGTACACCTGGCCATAAGCCAATGGCCTACCGGGTTGCTGCAACTCGTTGCCCGTAACAATGATGGTAATGGTTGGGTTGGGCACCACCGGCACCTGTGTGATGCCGAGGCCCGCAAGGAAACCAACAGCCGCAGCAGACAACGGGCTTCCTTTTGGCAGCGCCAGTTCGCCTGCTTCCATTTCCGAACCCGCCGGCCGCACATTAGCGCCCAGTTGCAATTGTGCATCGAGTATGTGCAGCATGCTTCCTTCAACATGCACTTTCTCCTGCATCACCACAGTATCGGCGCCATGGGGCACTGGTGCGCCGGTAAAAATTCGGGTGGCCGTTTGCGGCTGCAATTGTATTTGCTCGTTGCTCCCTGCGGGCACCACGCCATCAATGTGCAGCGTGTTGTGCGCCTGCCACCCGGCAAAAGAAAAAGCATAGCCATCCATTGATGATTGCGGAAAAGCAGGAATGCGCAACGGTGCCATAACATCTTCTGCCAGCACCAGCCGGGCCGCATCAGCCAGCGGCAGCACTACGGCTTCCAACGGTTGAACATGGGCGGCAATAATAGCTCCGGCTTCTTCCGTGCCGATCATGGTGCGCATTTTCAAATAATGATTTGAGGTGGTCAACAAACTGGTGAAGGGATGAATTTAAGTGATTTGGTGGATTTAGGGTTTTGAACCACGGAGGCACATCGACAGGGAGTGACACGGCGGAAATGTTATGTATTGGGTTGGATAAATTGGTGGCAGCAAAACGTCATTCAGAACATGAATGGAGCTAGCGTTTGAACCTTCATTGAAAGGCGCTTTTTAAAACAAAACCACCTTTACCCAATGCTGAATTGTGCTGCAAAACAACAAGCGAAAATCGTTAACCACCAATCGTGATCATGCTACGGTTTTGCACTGTATCTGCCTGCAGGTTTTGAAAATCGGCGGGCAGTTGGCCACCCAGCTGGCGGGCCTTTGCCGCAATGCTTTGATGAATGAGCGGCAACACATCGGCGCCGTGGCGCAGCGGGGTGAGCAGGTCGGTTTCGGCTTGCGAAAACAGGCAGTTTTTGAGCTTGCCGTCGGCCGTCAGGCGCATCCGGTTGCAGTCGCCGCAAAAATGGGCGCTCATGGTGCTGATCACCGAAAAAGTACCGGCATGGCCCGGCACCATGAAGCCTTTTGCGGTATCATGCGCTACGCCTTTCAGCGGAATAAAATCAAATTGTTCGCCAATGGTGTGCAGCATTTGTTGCAGCGTTACCACTTTGTTGCTCGTCCACCTGTTGCCGCTAAACGGCATAAACTCGATGAACCGCACATGCACCGGCACATCACGGGTCCATTGCACAAAATCGGCCAGCTCGCCATCGTTGAGGCCCTTCATCACTACCACGTTCACTTTTACATGAAAGTCTTTTTGCAACAGCATTTGAATATTGTCCATCACCTGCTGAAAACCATCACGCCGGGTGATCATGGCAAAACGATCGGCCTGCAATGTATCGAGGCTGATGTTGAGCGACCGTACGCCGGCATCTTCCAACACGTCGATAAACTGGTGGAGCCGGGTACCGTTGGTGGTCATCGTGAGCTGCACGGGCAACCGCGAAAGCGACAGGATGATATCGGCGGCATCTTTGCGCACCAGCGGTTCGCCGCCCGTGAGCCGGATCTTATTTACGCCCTGCGACACAAATATTTTGGCCAGCGTTTCAATTTCGCCCCTTTGCATCAGGCGCGATGCCGGGGTAAAATCATACTCCTCTTCGGGCATGCAATAAAAGCACCGCAGGTTGCAGTTATCCGTCAACGAAATGCGCAGGTAATTGTGGATGCGGTTATGGTTATCACGGATCATGTTGTACGCTGGTGTTTGAGCAGGTTTTGGTAATCGGCATCGGTATCGACATCCACTGCACCTTCGGGAAAAGAAATGGCTTCCACGCTATCGGCATGTGCCTTTAAAATGCTGCGGGCACCCACATCGCCGGTTAGCTGTAAAAGTGCTGCAAACATGGTTTGGTGAAAAAGCGTGGGCGGACCAAATGTATCGGCATAACTGCACGTGATGATGGGTTTGCCGGTGCGTTGGTGCGCTTCGTGTAGTTGCTGCAGCAAGTTTGCGGAAACAAGCGGCTGGTCGCACACCATCAGGATAACGGCTTGCACATGGGGATAGGCCATTTGCACATGCCCAATTCCTGCACGAATGGAAGCAGCCATGCCTTCGCTCCACTCACTGTTTTTTACCACATCAACACCACTGCTATCAATGCCCGCCTGCACTTCATCGGCATGGGCACCCAGCACTAACACAACAGGGCCCAGGGCTGACTCTTTTGCCACCCGCACACTGTGCTGCAGCAGCAGTTCGCCTTCCAGCGAAAGCAGTTGCTTGGGGCGGCCCAGCCTTGCAGAGCGGCCTGCAGCCACAATCAGCAACGCCGTGCCCTCAGTGCTTTGCGGTCCCCTATTCATGGTGTTTTGTGTTCCAGCATTTAAAAAATGGTCAGCTATTTTGCGATGCTCATTTAACTGCATTGATGCTGTGCACCCAATGCTTTTACTAAACCTTGCCATCAAATAACAATGCAATATACTTTGTAAATCTAGGCTTCCATCACCTTATCGGGGGTAATGGGCAACGAACGGATGCGTTTGCCCGTGGCATTGAACACTGCATTGGCCACCGCAGGCGCCACGCCAATGATGGCAATTTCGCCCAAACCCTTGGAGCCCATCGGGTTGGTATATGGGTCTTTTTTGTTTACAAACAACACGTCCACTTTCGGGATATCGGCGTTTACTGGCACATGGTAATCGGCCAGGTTGTTGTTGATGGGCCGGCCAAACCGGTGGTCCATAACCACCGCTTCCATCAGGGCCATGCCTACACCACCCACCGCGCCGCCAATCATCTGGCTTTCGGCGGTTTTGGGACTTACAATCGTACCTGCATCGGCGCAGGAAACAATATGGTCGATCTTGATGCGGCCGGTGGGCGGATGCACCCGCAGCTTTACAAAATGCACCGAGTAAGAGTAGCTGGAATAAGGCTGGTTTTGCCCACGCGATTCCTTGGTCAGCTCCAGCGCCGGCAGGCTGTTGCGCTGCAACAGGTCGGCATAGGAAATTTTTACCGAACCATCACGCTTGAGCGACAAACCGGTTTCCGAAAAAACGAGGTCGTCCACTTTTACCTCGTGCACATTGGCGGTGTGAAATGGCGAGCCTTCTTTGCTGGCCAGCGCAGCCAGTTGTTCCTTTAGTGCGGCACATACATCATGTACTGCTGCACCCACCGTGGACGTCACCATCGAGCCACCCTGTGTGGGGCCCGGCGGCAGGCCCGTGCTGCCCATTTGCACCGCAATTTGTTTGGGCGGCATGCCCATTTGCTCCGATGCAATGGTGGTCATCATGGTGGCGGTGCCGGGGCCCATATCGTTTACCGAACACTGCAGCACCAACTTATTATCGGGCTGCAAAATGGCCTTTACCGTAGCGCTGCCCCTGAATGCACCAAACGAACCCGTGCCCATGCCGTAGCCCACCAGCCAGTCGCCTTCCTGCCGTGCACGGGGCTGCAGTTTGCGGTCCTTCCAGCCAATGCGGTCGGCGCCCAGTTCGTAGCATTCTTTCAAAAATTTACTCGACCAGGGCAGGTTGCGTTCCGGGTCGGTATCGGCGTGGTTGCGGATGCGAAATTCAATGGGATCAAGGTTCAGGGCAAATGCCAGTTCGTCCATAGCCGACTCCAGCGCAAAACAACCCGTGGCCTCGCCGGGGCCACGCATCCAGATGGGCGTACACACATTGAGCGGCACCAGCCGGTACCGCGTGGTTACGTTGGAACAGGCATATAAAAACCGCGAAATATTGACGGTGGCCTCGGTAAATTCTTCGTACGGCGATGTGTTGGCTGTGGCTTCGTGGGTAATGGCTGTAAGCTTTCCATCGGCGGTGGCGCCGAGGCCTATTTTCTGCACCGTTTCGGGGCGATAGCCCACGTTGGTAAACATCTGTTCGCGGTGCAGCATCAGCTTCAGCGGCCTGCCTATTTTTTGGGCACCCATAATGGCTGCAATTTCGTACGGCCAGGTGCGCAGCGCCATGCCAAATGCACCACCAATATGCTCGGCATGCACGGTAACATTTTCGGCCTTGAGGCCAAATGCATCGCGGATGGAATTTTGGGTGGAACCCACACCCTGCGTTTTGGTGTACACCGTTACTTTATCGTTGCCCTCCCACCGGGCAATGATGCTGCCCAGTTCCATTGGGTTGTGTACTTCAACGGGGTGATAGTATTGCTGCTCCAGTTTTACCGCTGCATTTTTATAAGCATCCACTTCGCCGCGTTTATAATCTTCAAAGCGGGGGCCGGTAGGTATTTTTGCTTTGGCCAAATTCGCCTCCATGTCGGTTTGGTGCGTTGCTTTTTCAAACTGCGCTTTTACCAGTTTGGCTGCATGCAATACCCGCTCATAAGTATCGGCAATGACCAGTGCAATGGGCTGATCGTAGTAAAAAATCTCGTCGTTGTAAAAAACGCGCAGCGGCTGCCCGCCGGTTTGTGGCTTCGACGGGTCTTTGCCCGTTTGATAGCCCGGTATCTTGGGTGCATTGAGGTGTGTGATGACGGCAAGTACACCCGGTGCCCGCTCGGCACTTTTTGTATCAATGGCTTTGATGCGGCCTTTGGCTACGGTGCTGCCCACCAAAAAACCATAGGCCGTATTTTGAATTTTATATTCTGCCGAATACGTGGCGCCGCCGGTTACTTTGGCCCTGCCATCTACCCGGTCAATGGGATCGCGTTCCGGAGCATCAAAGAAATGGTGTTGGTCCATACAATGTTTTTAAGATTTACCGACGGCGGTTTTCAATGCCTCCACAATAGCGTTGGGAGCCAGCTTTAATTTAAAGTTGTTGTGCCCGTATCCTTTGGCGCCCTGCATGGCCAGTTGCGCAGCCTGCCCAAAGTTTGCCTCGATGGCTTCTTTTCCTTTCAGGAAATTTTCGGCTGCAGTAAGGCGCCAAGGCTTATGTGCCACGCCGCCCATTGCCAGGCGTACATCGCGAATGGTGTTGCGCTGCATATCTACTGCAGCAGCCACCGACACCAGTGCAAATGCATAGGAGCTTCGGTCGCGGACCTTGAGATAATGGGTGGCCTTGCAAAATGCGTTTGCGGGTATATCAATGCCGGTAATGAGTTCGCCACGCTCCAGCGTATTGTCTTTTTGGGGCAGTTCGCCGGGCAGCCGGTGAAAAGATAAAAATGGAATAGACCGGGTTCCTTTTGGCCCCGTTACAAGCACCGTTGCATCGAGTGCTGCCAGCGCAACGCACATATCGCTGGGGTGCACGGCAATGCATTTATCCGATGCACCAAATATGGCATGCATGCGGTTGTAGCCTTTGAGTGCCCCGCAGCCCTGGCCGGGTTGCCGTTTGTTGCAGGGCATATCGGTGTTGTAAAAATATGGGCAGCGGGTTCGCTGCATCATGTTGCCGCCTACGGTGGCCATGTTGCGGATCTGCTGCGATGCGCCGGCCTGCAGCGCCTGTACCAGCAGGGGCTGTTCTTTTTGCACCAACTCACTATCGGCCACTGCGCTGTTGAGGGCCAGTGCACCGATGCGTAAGCCGTTGCCTTCCTTTTTTATTTCTTTTAGTGCCAGGTTGTTGATGTCAACTAATTTTTGCGGCGCGGTTACGCCTTTCTTCATCAGGTCAACCAGGTTGGTGCCGCCGGCAATCCATTGTGCCACGCTATATTTTACCAGCGCATCCACGGCCGCTTTTGGCGTAGCTACACGTATGTATTCGAAGTTGATCATATGCGCTGCCCTCCTTTTTTTACATCGGCAATGGCCTTCACAATATTGGGATAAGCGCCGCAACGGCAAATATTGCCGCTCATATACTCCCGTATTTCATCGTCGGAACCTGCATGCCCCTCGCGGATGCAGGCAATGCCCGACATGATTTGTCCCGGTGTGCAATAGCCGCACTGAAAGCCGTCGTGTTTGATAAAAGCTTCCTGCATGGGATGCAGGTTTTCGCCATTGGCCAACCCTTCGATGGTAGTGACTTTTTTGCCTTCCTGCATCACTGCAAGCGACAGGCAGGAAAGCACCCGCTGGCCATCAACATGCACGGTGCAGGCACCGCACTGCCCATGGTCGCAACCTTTTTTGGTACCGGTGAGGGCCAGCTGTTCGCGCAGGAGGTCGAGTAAAGTGGTGCGTGGCTCAATAGATAAGCGGTGGGTGACGCCGTTTACTTCCACCGATAGTGGAAGCTTTTCAAAATAAGCGGCCGCGGTTTCATCGAGTTGGGCATCGGCGGCTTTTACCAGCAGGGGCGGCATGGCGGCAATGGCTGCAAGCAACGACGATTGTTTTAAAAAATCCCTACGGCCCTGTGCCGGGCCACCCTCCTCGTTAGGGTTGGGTGCAGGTTTTTTATGGGGCATAAACAACTTGGATTGATTAGGTAAGGGTTGGCTTGCGCCGGAGGCCATTGAGTATTGCAAATGGCCGGCCACCATCTCTAAGTTAAACCATCGCTGCAAGAGATAGAAAAAGGGAAGGCTTTTATTTACGCCTTCCCTTTGCTCTTAAGGTTGTTCTATTTGAAATCTAAATGGTCCTAATGTGCAGGCTGTGCCTTTTGAAATGATTTTACTGCTTCGCCTAAATCAAGCACCTCCACTTGCTGGCCCAAAGTGGACTGGATCAACGAACTGCCTGCAGCACTGCGGTAGCCACCGGCACAATGCACCACGATCGGTTTGCCTGTTGGAATTTCAGCTACCCGCTGCCGCAGTTCTGCCAAGGGAATGGAAATGCTGTTGCTGAATATTTTTCCTTCCTTTACTTCCGATTCATTGCGTACATCAACAATCGTATAATCTTCCGGGGCTTGGTTGAATGCTGGCAAATTGATTGCTTCATCCTGCTCCGTACCACCGGATATCACCACGCCTTTGATTACAGCTGTTTCGTAACCAATGGAAGCAGCACATTGCAACACCCGCTGCACCTGTTCGCTGTTTTCACCGGCCAGGTAAAAACGTTCTCCGGGCTTAATGATGCTGCCCAGCCATGTTTCAAATTTGCCGTCTTCCATCAGGTTGATGCTGTGCGGCAGGTAGCCTTTTTTATAAGGTGCTGCATCCCGTACATCCACCACCCATACACCAGGCTCCAGCGCTGTTTGTTGTTGCTCGATAGTAACGGCTCCAATGCTTTGATGCAACGGCGCAGCGCCTTTACGATTCAGTTCTACATCAAATGGGAAATATGCGGGCACAAAGGGCTGGTCGGCCAACAGGTTTTGTACAAATTCTTCTTCGGTAGCTTCCTGCAGGCTCCAGTTGGTTCCTTTTTCTTTACCGATGGTGCTGCTGCTTTCCTTGCTTAAATTTTTGCCACACAAAGTGCCGGCGCCATGGGCAGGGTATACCAGTACATCTTCGTTGAGCACTGCCAGTTTTTGGCGCAGCGAATGATACATCTGTTTTGCCAACTCTTCGCGCTTGGCCTGTAGCTTACCGGCACCTTCGCGGAGGTCGGGGCGGCCGCAATCGCCAATGAATAAGGTATCGCCGGTGAATACCGCTTTCTGTTTGCCGTCGTGCTCCAGCAATATGCTGATGCCATCCGGCGAATGGCCCGGGGTGTTGATGGCCGTGAGTTTTATTTTGCCCAATTGTATCGACTGGCCTTCATCAAAGGTTTGATGCGGGTAAGCAGCATCAACCAGTTTGCTGGTATAAATTGTTGCGTTCAGTGTTTGGTGCAGCTCCAGGTGACTGCTTACAAAATCGGCATGCGGATGCGTTTCAATAACACCAATGATGGTGGCGTTGTGGTCCTTTGCAAAATCGTGGTATTGTTGCACGTCACGTGCCGGGTCGATCAGCACTATTTTCTGTTCGCATTCGCTCAATACCGCGTAGCTATAAAGTGCCAGATGCTTGTCTTCAAATTGCTGAATCTTCATGTTTGATTTCTTTTCTGTGTTGAACAATAACCGGTGCGAAAGCCTGATCCTGAAATGCCGTGTGTTCCATCATGATCAACTTTTAACCTTCCGAAAACTGCGCCAAATGATGCAAGGAAGCAAGGCGAGGTGCAAAAGCGCGTGTTCATGAATAAAAGCACGCATTCTTCGGAAAACCTTGACCGGCTTTAACCCGTTTGTTTCCTCAAATTTACTGTGGTTGATAGCAGCCATTCGTGATGCAAGTCACGCTGAAGTTATTGACATAATTACGCAACCTGTCGTAACAAGCAGCACCAAAAACACCGTGAGCAATGGATATTTCAGGAATATTATCCAGAAACCTTACAAACATTCATTCGACATCTTCAATGACAACTTTCTAAAATAACACTGGCCCCTGCATCAGCAGTGGCCAGTGTTATTTTTAAAAATGCCGCGTCAGATTTTATCTAAATTGTATTGTTTTTTTGATGCTTCATCAGCCGGCGAATTGCAAATCTTTTTGCGCCAACAACTGCCCTTTTTCACTGGTGGCTGCCAGCCACAAGCGGTAGCCACCCGAAAGGTTATACACCCTTTCAAAACCGCTTTGCAACAATATGCGGGCAGCCATGTATCCACGCATTCCAATCTGGCAAAAAAGATAGATCGGTGCATCCTTTGGCAGCTCAGTGAGCCGGCTACGTAATTCGTCAAGCGGAACATTTACAGCATGGCCGATACTACCTGATGCAAATTCAGTTGGCGTTCTTACATCCAGCAGAAAGCTGTGTCCAGGTTCCGCTTCCGGGCTATCCCAATACCAGGGCTGAACGCGGTGCAACAAAATATTTTCCGCGGCAAAGCCTGCAATATTGACCGGGTCTTTGGCCGACGAAAACGGCGGCGCATAAGCGTGCTCTATTTCAGTAAGGTCGTAAATCGTTCCACCTTTTTTGATCACCGAAGCCAATAGATCGAGGCGTTTGTCCACACCGTCGCCACCCACAACCTGGGCGCCCAATAAGCGGCCAGTGCCGGGTGCAAACGCCAGTTGAATAGTCATCATATTGGCACCGGGATAATAGCCTGCATGCGAACCATTATAGGTTGTAGAAACCAGGTGTTCAACACCGGCTGCCTTTAAATGCTTAACTGCCATACCGGCAACGCCTGCAGTGAGGTCAAATATTTTTACAATGGCAGTATTGATGGCACCTTCATAAGCCTGCGCATTGCCCAACACAATATTGTTGGCACAAATGCGCCCCTGTTTGTTGGCCGGACCTGCCAGGAAACTAGACATTGATTTGCCGGTGATGGGATTGTCAAATTCAATTGCATCGCCCACCGCATAGATATTGGGATTGGATGTTTGTAAATACTTGTTTACCCAAATACCACCGGCTGCACCCAATTGCAAGCCTGTAGCTTTTGCCAGCCGCACATCAGGCCTAACGCCGATGGAAAGAATGACTACATCGGCTTCCAACGCATCGCCGTTGTTGAGCGAAAGCAACAACCGATAAAAGGGCTCCTCGTAAAAGCCGGTCACTGCAGTATTCAAAATCAGCCGGATGCCTTTGCTGCGCAGGTGTTGTTGCACCAGTGCCGCCATCGGGTAATCGAGCGGCGCCATTACCTGGCTGCTCATTTCCACCACGCTAACCTCCATGCCCAGGTGGGCCAGGTTCTCGGCCATTTCAAGGCCAATGAAACCGGCACCAATTACTACAGCTTTGCCTTTCGGAAAATGTTGCACGTATGATTTAATAACATCGGTATCGGCCACATTGCGCAGCGTAAAAATGCCTTTCAAATTGATACCGGGCAGTGGCGGTCGGATGGGTTCGGCGCCGGGCGAAAGCACCAGTTTATCGTACCGCTCGGTGTATACTTCACCGGTAAACAAGTTGGTAGCGGTTACGGTTTGCGCCACCGGGTCGATAGCCGTAACCTCGGTGCGAACCCGCACATCAATAGCAAACCTGTTCTTAAATGCTGCAGCTGTTTGCACAAACAATTTGTTGCGGTCGGTAATTACATCGCCGATGTAATACGGCAAACCACAGTTGGCGTAAGAAACATAATCGCCTTTTTCAAAAAAAATAATAGAAGCATGTTCGTCCATGCGCCGAAGCCGTGCTGCGGTGCTGGCCCCGCCGGCCACCGCGCCAATGATGATGTATTGCATGATCAGTTGAATGAGTGATTTTGTGTTACAAAAAGACGCCGCCACCACTCCACCCTGCGTGACTTGGGTCACACCTGATCAATCTCATGTTTTGCTGTTACATCAGCATCGCATAAGAATTCGTACGCAATGAACCAGTGCTAAAAAATACATACATTGAAACATGCAGCAGTACTGAATTATACAAGAAGATGATGCTTTGTTCGAGCAAGTCATTCACATAAAAAATGCCGCAACATCCAGTGTTTGCGTCACTGCTTGTTGCGGCATTTGTAAATACAATTGATTTATGTCAGCCGAATTTATTTACCTAAAACTGCCATGCATTAATGCGGCAGTCTTTCACGGAAGTAGCCATACACCCAGGTACCGGCAACAGCACTCAATAACACTACTGCGATGACCAAGAATCCGGCGCCGATCTGTGCGAATAACGGTCCCGGGCAAGCGCCGGTCATGGCCCAACCCAAACCAAAGATCAAACCACCGTAGATCTGTCCCTTATTGAATTTTTTTGGATGAAACTCGATGGCCTCGCCATAGATGGTTTTTACCTTAAATTTTTTGATCAGCCAGACCGAGAGCATCCCCACAATGATGGCGGTACCAATAACGCCATACATGTGAAAGCTTTGCAGGCGGAACATTTCCTGTATGCGAAACCAGGAAATAACTTCTGCTTTGGTGAAGGCAATACCAAACAGGATGCCTACTGCTGCATACTTCAGGTTGTGGTACCATTTGTGCTGCAAACGCGATTCGTTGATACACATGGTATCCTGCGCTCTTGCCTCGTAATCGCTGTCCACAATAGTGGGCGCAGTGTTGGTTTCTACAGAAATTTTATTTAAAACGCCGGGCATTGTTTCTTAGGTTTTACAATTTTAAAATAAAGGGCAAAATCAGGTTGGCCATCAGAAAGCCGCCCGCCATAAATGCGGCCGTTGCAATCATTGAAGGCACCTGTAAATTAGAAATGCCCATAATGGAATGACCACTGGTGCAGCCGCCTGCATACCGGGCACCAAAACCCACCAGGAAACCGCCACCCACCAGCATGACCAGGCCACGCAGCGTGAACAATGCATCGGTGCTGAACAGCTCTTTGGGCAACACCTTTGAATGGTCTTCGATGCCGTATTCTTTAAGTTCCGACAACAGTGCCGGTGCCACCTGCACAGGATTGGGATCGGAAAGAAACTGTGTGGCCAGCAAGCCGCCAATGAGGATGCCGCCCACAAAAAACAGGTTCCATGCTTCCTTTTTCCAGTTGTATTGAAAGAAGGGAATTTTGGCCGGGAAGCAGGCTGCACAGGCATGCCGTAGGTTGGCCGAAATACCAAAATGTTTATTGCCCAAAATCAGCAGTGCCGGCACGGTTAGCCCGATGAGGGCACCCGCTACATACCAGGGCCAAGGTTGTTGTAAAAACTCCATTGTGTTGTTTGTTTTGCGGTAGCAAAAATGATATTGCGGCGTTTCATTTACCGTGACTTATATCACGGCCTTTCAACCGCTTTTAAATGTTGTTGCTTTGCTTGCCTGGTGTAGCCTCTTCTCTGCCCTTTTCAAACGAGCCAACCAGTAATGCACCAAGCAAGGCAAAATAAAGCGTGCTGTTTACGGGGCTGGATGTGATGCTGCAAGTGCCCGTAAGGCAGCCAACATATTTCCAGTATAGAAATCCACCCAGTGCACCCAACGCCAAACCGATTCCATAGGTCTTGTTCAGCAGCATCCGATTCCAAACCTTTTACATATGCACTACGCTATTTTGCTTATTGAAAAATGTGTTACTTCAATACTAGGCTGCGTTGCAAAGTGCCATGCATACGCATACAACACTTTGCGAAGACAGTCCTTATTTGCGCTTATTTTTTAGCCAAAGTAGATGGACATACATAATCGGTGACGGGCACTGCACCACTTTCTTTGATGGCTTTAAAACCGCCGTTGATGTCGATCAGGTTGTCGAAGCCGCGGGCCTTTAAAATTGAATTAAAGACCATAGAACGATAACCACCTGCACAATGCACATAATAAGTACCGTCTTTGTCAAGCGATGCAAGATGATCGTTGATATTATCCAACGGCATATTTACTGCACCGTCCACATGCTCACTGATAAACTCGCCTTGTTTGCGCACATCCAGCACCGCTATACCCCTATTCAATTGCTTGCTAAATTCCTCTGCAGTGATCGATTCAATGCGATCGATTTCCTTACCGCTATTTTGCCATGCGGCAAAACCGCCGGCGAGGTAACCAATGGTATAATCATAGCCAACACGGGCCAGCCTAGTGATCACTTCTTCCTCTCGGCCTTCATCGGTAACGAGCAAAATTTGCTGTTTAATATCTGGAATGAGGGCACCCACCCAAGGCGCAAATGAACCATCAATACCAATGTTGATGGAATTGGGAATAAAGCCCTGGGCAAAGGTTTGCGGCGCCCTTGTATCGAGCACGATGGCGCCGGTTTCATTGGCGGCAGTTTCAAATGCATCAGGCGAAAGTGCCCGTTTGCCGCGCTGCAACACTGCCGAAATGCTTTCGTAGCCTTCCTTATTGAGCATTACGTTTAATGGAAAATATGCTGGTGGTGTGGTGAGCCCGTCGGTTACTTCTTTAATAAATTCATCACGGGTCATATCAGCACGCAGTGCATAGTTTGTTTTCTTTTGATTGCCCAACGTGTCGGAAGTTTCCTTGCTCATGTTTTTACCACAAGCCGAACCCGCACCATGCGCCGGATACACCACCACATCATCGGCCAGCGGCATGATCTTGCTGCGCAGCGAATCGAATAAGGTTCCGGCCAGTTCTTCCTGCGTCATGCTGGCTGCTTTTTGTGCCAGGTCGGGGCGGCCAACATCACCAATAAAAAGCGTATCGCCGCTAAACAGTGCTACGTCCTTCCCCGATTCATCTTTCAACAGGTAGCAGGTGCTTTCCATGGTATGCCCCGGAGTGTGCAACACTTTAAACGTGAGGCTACCTACATTAAACTCCTGCCCGTCTGTTGCAATGATGGCATCGAACAAGGGCGTGGCGTTGGGACCGTACACAATGGGAGCTCCCGATTGTTTGGAAAGATCCACGTGGCCCGACACAAAGTCGGCATGAAAATGTGTTTCAAAAACGTACTTGATGACAGCGCCGTTGCGGCTTGCTTTCTGCAGGTAAGGCTCCACTTCACGCAGTGGATCGATCACTACGGCTTCACCTTCGCTTTCGATATAGTAAGCGCCTTGAGCCAAACATCCGGTATAAATCTGTTCTATTTTCATGTCGGTATTTTTTTTATTTGATGTAGTAAAATTGCGGCTTTGCAACCCTTTATTTCGTGACCCGAGTCACGCCACTTATTGCGGCAATGTTAATATTGTTTCTTTAAGAATGATATAAATCCCCATTACGAGCACAAACCAACCAAAGCCTTTTTTGAGTTTACCGCCTGGTATCTTTACACTCAATGCACCACCGATAAAAATACCTGCAATGGCGATCAGCGCAATCTTAAGCAGGAACCACCAGTCGATGGAAAACTGGCCGAGGTCGCCCGCAAAGCCAATCAGCGAGTTGAGTGCAATGATGAGCAGCGATGTGCCCACCGCTTTTTTCATGGGCAAGCGGAGCAAAAATACCAGTGCTGGGATAAGCAGAAATCCGCCACCAGCGCCTAGCAGCCCGGTGATAAGGCCAATAACTACACCATAGCCCAACAGCTTCGACAAACGAATGCACTCAGGACATTCTGGCGCTTCGGTTGCGTTATTTTTTTCGCGGATCATGCCGATGGATGCCACCAGCATCAGCAGCGCAAACAGCACCATGGTGAGCACCGAAGAACTGAGTGTATAATTGCCAATGGTGAGTATATCATGCGGTATGGCGGGCACTAAAAACCGGCGGGTAAGAAAAACGGTAAGCACTGATGCCGCGCCAAAAAACAAGGCCGCTTTAAGGTTTACCAAACCTTTGCGATACTGTGTAAATGCGCCCACCAAACTTGTGGTACCCACAATAAAAAGCGAGTATGATGTGGCCAGCAGGGGATGCAAGCCAAACAGGTACACCATAACCGGAACGGTTAAAATGGAGCCACCGCCACCAATAAGCCCCAGCGAAATACCAATCAATAACGACGCAATGTATCCAATCCCTTCCATGCTGCTTTTAAAGGCAAAGCTGGCTTATTGCATTGTAGCAATTCGTGATATAAGTCACGACAGTGCTACATCGAGGTTAATGATTTCCACTTTAGAGCCGTGCAGCTTTACAATGCCCTTTTCGGAAAGCTTTTTCATGAGTCGGGAAATCACCTCACGGGAAGAGTTGAGCTCTTGCGCCATTTCGGTAAACGGAATAGCGATGAAGTTGGTGCCCAGTTTTTCCTGGTGCCGCTTTAGGTAAAACACCAAGCGTTCGTCCATGTTGCGGAACGCAATGTGATCAATGGTTTGGAGCAATTCATCAAACCGCTGGCGGTATGAGTTGACCGCAAACTGCGCCCAGCTTTTGTATTTGCCCATCCACTCGTTGGTGTACTGCACCGGAATGCTCAACACGGTTGAGGGCTTATCAGCTTTGGCCATCAACCCGCTGGTTTCCTGCCCCAATGCACACACCAATGAAATGGCGCAGGCCTGGCCGCCATCGAGGTAGTACATAAACACCTCGTTGCCCTGATCGTCTTCGCGGTAGATTTTGATCAAACCATCGATCACCAGCATCGTGGCGCGGATGTTTTGCCCGGTGCGCATCAGCAATTCGCCTTCGGCCAATGTTTTCACTTCGGCCACTGCAAATATTTCGCTGATCAGCGCAGGTTCCAAGGTGGGGAAATAAAGGGAAAGGTCCTTTTCGGTCATAGGTGCAAAGGTAGCTGATGTGCCGGATTGATGGGTGGGTGGACGGTTGGGGTCATTGATAGATTAACACAAGCTAAGTTTTGGACTCCCTGTATTAAATCAATTGCCCAATGTTTTAATTCAATGCATTAAGTTTTGTACTAACCCTTCCAGTTTCTATTTGGTCTTGTTTGACTACTATTGCTTTGAATTGCCCCAATACACAGTTGTTGATCGCTTCCCAGCATTCCTGCACGATGTGATGCAATTCCTGCAATTCATTTTCAAAGAAACTTTTCTCATGGAAATACTGGTAATCTGTCTCGAGGAATTTAGCCACTGATCCCTGCAGCCCTTCTACGCAACCAAAGCATTTTGTCAACTGACGAAGCGCATTCTTGAATGCAGGCTCACGGTCACTTTTATGTTTGCCGATCAACTCCAGTATGGTTTCAATGGGTATGGTTTCACCCTGGAATACAGGCTCAAGTGGCGCCATCATGGCATTTACACATTCGCGGAATTTTTCTGCTTCGCTGCGCTGATTAAAGTATGCGATGTAGTCTTTCTTGAGCGCCTCGGCTTCCTGAATTGGTGCCACTGCATAAAAATAACGGAACAGCCATTGGTCACGCTCCTTAAGTGTTGCTTCTAATGCCTTCAATTCCTCCAGCATCTGTTCCATGACAACAGGTGCTTCTTCAGCTTTGTACTTCTAGCCATCAAAATCAAAGCTTCTTGTATCAATATGCCCACTAGCTATGGCTTGCAGCACAAAGACATCCTGCTGAAGCAAATTGAGCTTTTTGGGCAATGCGGCTGCATCTTCATTATAATACCTCGGCGAATGTTGTAAATGTGATAGGTTGAGCTGCCACGGCTTCCACATCAAAAGCTTCAATTTGCCGCTGGTCGTAGTAGTCTTTGAACAAAGCAGGAAATATTTCCTGGTCAATTGCACCTCTCAACCACAATTCGATTTCCTCGCCTTCCAAGATCTCTTTGATTTCTTCCCGTGGAATGTCGCGGTATATTTTTTCTGTTAATTGCGCTTTTAAACTGTCGCTGTTTTCCAGCAGATTCCAAGCCGGCTTGCTGTTAACCGCAGCAACCAAATTATAAGGGTCCAGATGCAACTGTCGCTCCGCCAAAGTGGGATGCGAACTCCACTGATCCTTATAGTTAATGCGAATGACGTCACTTTCAACGTGCTCGCTCATAGTTGGCAAATTGCCTTCAAACGCCCAATGTCTTTTACGCCCAGCGTTTCTAATAACCAAACTGTGCGCTGTATAAAAGTTTGATACAACGCGTTTATCCTGCCATGCTTTTCCACAAACCTCAATGACTGAGTCGTAGCACTCATTTGTAAATGCGCTTCTGCGCAATGCATTGACCACATTGTTGCTGCCGCACACAGAAGCTGCAACCAAATCCGCATGAAATTCCATCTGGCGTGATAAGCCCAAGTAACCTTTGTTGACTACTTTATACATCTGCCTGAGCACCCACTGGATCCCTTCAATAATTTTTATGGCCAACAAACCGAAAATCTGGAAAATCCCATGCACATTAGAAAGCCCATTAAGTCCTTCGGCAAAGCGCTGGTTGTTGAACAGCATGTCGAAAATCATCCGGTTTACCTGGTAAACCCAACTGCCCACTTTCATGCTGCGCTGTGAAAAATGACCAAACTCGTGGGCAATGACCGATTCAAGTTCAGAAATATTTAAACCGTTTACCAATCCCAAACCGATCTTCAGGTTTTTGCGTACCGGCAAGAACATGCTCCAGAACGAAGAGTTATAAAATACTGCAGCATTTACATCGGGACCGATGAACACTTTCTTAGGCATTGGCGTACCAATCTGCCCGGCAAGCATTCGGATGGATTGAAACAACATCGGCTGGTCGGCTTCATAAATTTCAATGCTATCACTTTCATCCGTTTGGGAAGATGCGAACAGGAACTTGATGAGGAATACAAAGACCGTCAGGCCGCACCCAATGACACCCAAGCCAACCAGGATGGTGATCCACCCGGCCTTGGCAGTCATGACCCAAATGCCTGCACCAAAACACAGTGCTACAAAACAAAGCGCCAGGACAAACAGCAAAAGATAAACAAGGAGGAAGGCGGCAATCGCCAAGACTGCATTAGCAGCTTCTCTTTTGAACTCTTGGGAAGGCGCAAGCAGATTTCCAGAATTGACGGCAGTCAGTTTTTTATACATAGGGTTTGTGGTTGCTGTGCTAATATATGAAATAGCAGGAAAAGTTGGGAGAGGGGTGTTCAGAGTAGGGCTGATAGGTAGGTGGTGGTACAGTAAGAATAAAACTTTCGCGGACGGCGGTTTGAGCAGACTTGGAGCCGAATAAGTGGGAAGCTTTAGGTACAGTGATTTGCGGCCTATATGGAAAAAGGAACTACATTGCTGTAACTCCTTCATTTTTATAAGTCGGGAAGACAGCCCGAACGCAAAACCAATATATCGATATATAAATCAATCGATTACATAAATACAAAGTTACTCAACTCACTCATAATTCACCAGTTAAAGAACTTGGATAAAGTTAAGCGTCAAAAGAAAACGACAGCTTTAAAACCATTAATTGTTTCTTATCAGCTCTAATTAAATTAATGAAAACGGCACCCATCATTAAAGAGAATGGAAAGCCATTTTAATACCTATTGGAAGAATACTTCGTTACTTTCCGATACAGAAAGTGAAGACGCCTGTGCTGATGCAGGTTCTAGGAAGATTAGTGACAAAATAGTGAATGAATTCTCTGGCCAATCTTCTGGCCGCTCTGCTTATATTGAATCAAAAAAAAGATCAAAAAGCAGTCGTTGGCCAAAAGAATAGAATTGTACCAAATGGCGGAACTAAACACTTAATCCATACCCTTTTGAATACTCCGTTGGATGCACCAGCCCGGGCATCCACACTTTAAAAATAAAGACATGAATTCAATCCAACACAAACCTTTTTAACATCTGGTCCACTTTCTTTTGACGACATACACCCCTCATTATATTAATTTAAAACCCCATACTCGCCTAAAAAAGCATAAGGCGCCTGGCTGAGGCTGACCAGAAGTTTTCACCTAGAGCAATAGAACAGCACCTAGGCGTGTAGAGCTGCTGGTCTATTTCGAAGGCAACAATAGTTGCACCTTTAAAATATTTATACCTAAAAACCAAAGCCTTGCATTGATTACAAACGGGAAGAGGGACTGAAACAACCTGAAAGAAGTTCCGGCCGTTTCTCCATAGCTATAACTCCTGCTATGCCCAATATGTACCACAACTTAGCAAATTGCCCTTACTTTTAATCCATATATGCGGTAAGCCGTTTTTTGCAGGCCGGAGCACTAATGAAAACTGCAGAAGTGTAACGCGCACGTTAGTCCAAATGAATTTAGAAGAATCCATCATTTACTTCCATGTAAGTAAGAGTTTATCTTCTCCCAAACTTTATCGCTATAAACTGCTCCAACGAAGCAAGTCAATAATAGTACATAACCATTTGCGTCCGTGTCTGCTCCTGCAGCAAAAATGGCCAAACCACCTTTGGTGGCAAGATAAATTACCAAGGCAGCTCCGAATCCCCTTGCAAGAACAATTTCGAAATTTCTAATTATGGGCTTTCTCATAAAGGACCCCATTAATGATCCTTCTCCTTCATTTTTTTCAAATGACAGGATTGATGCTCCTAACAAGCCAAAGCCCAGCATTCCAATCAATAGCACGAGTTCGGAAGACTTCGGCTTAATCAAAAATTTTGATATGGATCCAAAAATGCCCCAGTTTGATCCGTCATTTTCATGCCCTTCCACATAAAAGCTATAGTAACTATCAGTATTTACTTCTGTGTAAGGGTCAAACCTGGGAAGACTTTCATTGGGATTACTCAAATATGAGGCACTATAAAGTAAGGAGTCATTTCTAGGCCCTTCACTTAACAATGCGATTTTTCTCTGAATATCATCAGTTATCCGCTCCCGCTCAGAAAAGTTATACCGATCTGAGTTTCGAATTCCTTCCAAGACATTATTAAACCGAAACTTCCCCGTTTGTACAAAATCATCATATGCAGCAACTGATAATTGTAGCAGCGTGCCTTTGTCAGCAGTGATAGACTGAGAAGAACGTTCGAAATTTAGTAAAAGCCCTTGCTTAAATGAACTTTGCTTATCCCTAAACAACTTTGTATAGGACCTCAGCTTTTCAACGGCTGCAGTTCTGAATTGGTTTTGACGTTCGTTCTCATTGTTTATTATTTCTATTAAATTCAAGACGGACGACTTCACATTATCCGGAAGCCCCTGGTACGCTTTCCTTTCCGGATCTTTTAGAATTGAATCTACCACCACTTTTTTCTCAAAGGGAGATGGACCAATACCAACTACATTAAACGAATCATTGAAGGAAATTTTGCTTAGCGCAGAATCAAGCCTTGCTTGCGTAAATACAGATGGTTTACGCATTTCATTTAGGTAAGGAATTGTAATAAAAACACTGATTACCAAAAACAAGCTGAAAGCTAAAAGGAGGACGATAGCGCTATTATACAGAAAAAAGCTCGCCCCCGCAGGCTTAATTACTGTTTCACCAGCTAAAGAGCTTTTCAGGTAAAGTATGCCGTAATAGATAATAACACAAAAAGCAAATGCCACAAAGATCTTTGACAGCGGATAAGACTGCACCACGTCAGAAAACGAAAAAGCACCGTCACTAAATGGCATTTCACTTATTTTTTCTCCACTCGCTTGGGTTCTTTGTATTTGACCATTAGCATAAGAATTGAACAAATAGAACAAAGATTGCAAATTCACTATAACCTTTGTTAATGGGTATAGTACTGCTGCGTTGATGGTATTGCTGAACAGCAAAGAAGTGATGCCGATTGAAATAATCTTTTCCTTTCGGTTGCGTGCCGACTTCTTTAGCACGCTTCTGATAAGGGAGACACACACAATAAACGCAAGCAACAAAATCAGCAGATAGCAAACAGTTAAAAAAATCAAGGATGTAAAAAACTGTTCAGATTCCATGGTAAACCAATTAGGGGTTAACACATTTTAATTATCGGAACCATAGGGCTACTTGCCAATATCTCCCAAAGAAGGCAAGACAAATTTCACCGTAAGGCCTACATCAACCCGCTTCAGGAAGTTCGACTCGTCCGAAACCTCATTGGTAAGGTCATTTGATTGCACGAAAACGCCACCAAATAACCTGCCTTTTGGAAAGGCATAGAACCCTATTCCGGAACGATAAACTTCTGCATCATCCCATTTCTGCAATCTTCCAAATAGGTGAAATGCATACTTAGTGGGAGAATTATTGGATGTAAGTAACTGCACCATGTCTAGGCTGTATGTGTTGACATTTGTAGTACTGAATGTTCCTGCGTATGCATTCACCTCCTGTTCAAAAGTCCTTGTGGCTTGGGTTGCCTGATCAGCAACTACTCGCTGCTGTTTGAATTTTACAGGTGAGAGTTGATCGATATTACTCACCTTTGATTTGTCCCAGGATGCACCAATGGAAGTGGCCCCGTTGAAGAGCAACGTATATGCTAATTGAACAATACTACCCCTGAACTGTTCTGTAGATATTTGCTGATTAAAAGGCTGAGCGGCATTATAGAGCTTATACTTTGCAGCCTTTACGCCCAGTCTAAGTGTAAGCCAATCTTGAATTGTAACCTTTTTATTGCCAAAGAAATACTTTACAGTTTCTCCAGTGCGATCACTTCTATCTAAAGTGCCAAACAACAAAGACCGATGGCCCAGCAGTAAATCGGCAGATGTGCCAGGATTGAAAGCCCCCTCACTAAACAAGTTTGCTACGCCGCCTTCTGCCGATCCGGTAACGTTAACGCCACAATAGAACCTGTTCCAGCGTCCGATATATCTTGCGTCTTGAGGATCGGGAGCTGCAGACTTGGAATAAAAGTATTGAAATCTGACACTACTGTTGGCGGTATTGACGCCAAACAGGCCCCTGGGAGCAATGATGGAGGTTTTGCCGTCACCGTCTTCAAATATTGGCTCAAATGATTGAGCTAAGCACGATAGGGATAGGAACATGACCGTCGAAAAAGCTATCGCGTATCTTTTGGGTAAGCATTGCATAAGTACTAAATTTTTATGGCGCCTCGGACAGCAGAAAATCCCTTTTCAATTTCTCCTTCGATCGGTGGGACCGTAACATCCGTTCCGTCGACGACCAGCTTTAACGCCCACTTCGTTTTATTCCATCCGGAACAGTGGACAAAAAAGTCAAGTTCTCCTTCAATAGGGAACTCTGAAATGGAAGCTCTGTAGGTATTGTCCAACGTTTTTGTAAGCGGAATAATGAAACCTTCAAGCTTGAATACCTCCAAGTTTGCCTCTGTACTTAGCTCAATACTGAGCTTGTGTGTTTTTGCCATTATACTATGTTTTGGTTGACTGTATTAATCTTCAAATTCAATTACTGCAACGAACGAGCGGTGTGAGAGGCAAATACAACTATAAGTTGCAACCCTTTACTTTTAAGGTTTAAATTGACGTGATGTCTATTTGCAGCAACAATGCAATAAATCCTATCAGTAAAACTGAACCCTTGAGAGACAGAAAGCGCTCAGAAATTAATATACTCATTTAATCCAGTACCCAATGATCGCGCCTGTGATAGGCCCAGCAAGACTATCCTTTCCCGAATAATACAGGTAAAAGGCCAGCAGGATCATTAGGATAGTCACTATGATTCTGCCCATTGCTTTCGTGCGGTCTTCCGGAGTCACCTGCGAGCCTCCGGCATGTATGCGGTTTTCTAGGGCGTTGATTGTTTCCTTAACTGTTGATCCAAATAATGCAACCATTTGATTTACTATTTTTTATCGTGAAAGTATGTAATGGCGTAAATTCCGGTGCCCAGCCCTCCGACAACCAAACTACCACGGCCGACCCATAGTAGCGTCTCACGCTGCCGAACTTCGGAGAAAGCATTATTGTAATTGCTTATAAACTGTTCATAAAACTCGCCAGTATTTTCATTTTCTAAGCTTTCTCCAAGTGCTCGCAGGGTGGCCTCCATATCAATAAAGCACGTTGATTGCAGGTAAGCATTAGGCGAAGAAGCAAAACTGTTGCAAGTAATGACGTGGGATGCATTCTGCAGCCCATATTGAGGTGACACGGTCAACCAATCTGAATTGTTATGAAATACGACTATAGGCACCTTACCCTCTGTCACAGCTATGGCTTCGAAAACTTTTATCCGTTCGAGTGTTCCAGCGCGCCACACCTTTGGATTATCAGCAAATTGGGATGACCATGACACGAGTCTATCTGCCTGTTCATTACTGGATAGTTGATATAGAGCCTTAACCTCGCGGATATCCTCTGACATTGCGAGAATTATTTGGAAGGGCTTGTCTAGCTGGTATCCCACATCAGTCGCTGAATAAACAAACCTTACACCTCTATGCAGTAGCGCATCTGCCTGATCTCTCGTTAACGATCCTTCAACTGCAACACGATTACCAGATGATAAGGGGATATCGGAAAGGCTTGTATAACGTACGCCGTTATAGTGATAAGAGTTGTCGCTATGGGTGTAAAGGACACCTTCAGCTTGGTTGGTATGTGGATCTTCCTCTGGATGAACTGGAGGAGTTTCGACCCTGAACTCACCTGGTTTACCCGAATAGGGAGTTTCAGGCGTCTCATGAGGAGGCCTTGGCCTAGGAACATCATCAGCAGATCGGCTAGCTGTGGAGCTGCATCCCTCCAACAGTGCTTTGCAACCTTTGGGATTGAATCCTAGTAAAATGAAGGTTAGGGCCGCCAAGAAGAATTTTGTTGGCATCATGTTGGGGGGGGGCATTTGCCGACAAAATATATTAATTAATATAAATATGCAATAGGCGACTGTATATCTATTTTATTGGAAAATAGTACCGATGAACACTCCCTAGTTGCATAAGCCAACCAACTAAGAATGTAAATCAAATAATCTTCGTGTAGCCTTGCTTTTTCCACTTCCATATTATATTTTGATCAATACGAATTGTTACCCTGTAAACACAGAGCTAAAAAGGGCATAGTATTTAAAATGCTATCTAACAATAGTAAACGAGTTTAAAAATTTAAGCAAGTACATCAGCTTGCCCATCAGGACATATCTATGCGAAGCATACGCTTTACAGACGAATACTTCAAATAATACCAAATTTAAAAGATGAAACCGTAATGGCTTATTCTCCCTAATTAGCTCCTTTTTCTCAGTTGAGTACAAAAGAACATACCCACGAAATTGACTGGTAGATCAAACAATATAACACTCAATGAACTTAAAGAAAATACACGCCTCAGGCAAAAAGCCTCGCTTTGGCACTATACTACTATTTATACGTTCCCTATTTTTTATCCTTGGTAAACTTTCATTTGTCCTTTTTATTTTATTCGTTGGTTTTTTTGCCTTTTATATTAATGACCAAGGCCTGGATTTAATGGCAGCATTCGGAGCCAACAGTTTCCGTGACGATTACCAATACAGTACTCTATTTGTGTTCTTTCTATTTATTTGGGCCAATACCATTTGGAACGTAAGTCGGGTGCTGCTGGGGTCTGCGAACCTAATCAAAGTAATTCAGCACCCAGTTAAAGGAATACAGCTTACAGAATCTGGACGGCCTGCACCAGACAACTATCTAGCTGTATGCATTGACGAACGATATCTACGAATTATCTACCAGCTATACATTTGGGTCCCAAGGGTGCTCATATTTCTGCCCTACATCATCTTCATATCTTCCTGGTTGAAAGAAAATGACACGCTGGATACTATGCCCATCCTGGTAATATTCTTGGCAGTGGCTCATTTTCTCTTCATTACTTTCCGCCTTAAGATTGTAAACCAGCAGTCAGCAGCCCGCCAAAAAGCAACAATGCTGACAACAAAGGAATTAGTCAGAAAGTTAGAAGAAGAACAGGGCTTTTTGCAATCATTGCGTGACGGCCGGGTCTTCAAAATTGCAATTCTTTCCCTTGTTGCAACTATCGGCATGTTTGGTTACGCCCTTGTATCTGCTTTCTATGCCAACCCCTTGGGAAATGGCCGGCCAAGCTTGATCATTCTATCGGCCCTTACCTTCTATACGGTTGTTTTATTTTTAATTAGGTTGGGCAGCAAAGCAACAAAGTTGCCTTTGCTCATGATCTTACTAATACTAGCATTGCTATTTGCAAGGTGGAATAATAACCACCGGGTCGAGATACTAAATACCGACAATGACCGGCAGCTGCTAACTATGCGGGATGGCTTGCCAGACACAATTTATTTTCAAAAATGGCTGGCGTACAAAGAGGCGAAAGGAATTTACAAAGATTCGGCAAAGGACAACACGATCTTCCTGATCGCTGCAGAAGGGGGTGGTATTCGAGCATGCTATTGGACTGAAACTGTGCTCCGGAAAATTCAGGAGAGACAACCGCAGCTTTATGACAAAACATTTGCGGTAACAGGTGCCTCCGGCGGGAGTGTTGGCCTTGGATTTTATTATAGCTACTTATATCAAAATAGAGATGCGTTCAGAAGAAGCGGACATAGAAACTTAAGCTTAACAGAAGTGGGCCTTGATAGCATTTGCACCTCGGACTTTCTATCCCGTGTAACATTCGGGTTATTATACCAGGATTTGTGGCAACGATTTTTACCCGTGGCCATTGAAAATTGGGACAGAGGCAAATATCTAGGCCAAAGCTTCGATGGCGCCTTCTCAAGTGCACATGGCTCGCCCGATGCGTCGCTACTTTCCGGCAACTATCTGCAGATGTGGTCGGGTGTAGATCGATTTGATTATCCAGCAATCCTCTTTAACACTCTTTATGTTGAGAAAGGTAGTAAGGCAGTTTTTTCTCCTTTTAAGCTTTCATCAGGCTACTATCCCGATGTACTCGACATCCTAAGTGTCACCAAGAGGTCTGTAACCTTTAGAGAGTGTATGGTTTCTACTGCTCGTTTCCCATTCGTAACGCCACCGGGTTATCTCGTTCACGACAAAATCCAAGATAGTAATGCTGACAACAAGCCCAGCAGGGAAGAAATGTATGGGCATATAATCGATGGAGGAGGATTTGATAATAAGGCAGTTCAAACAGCGCAGCAAACTGCAATCATGTTAAAAGAACAGTTGCAGAAAACTAAAAATAGCAACAACTTCAAAGTTGTCATTCTATATATAGGATATGGCCAAGAGCCATTGTTTGTAGACAACTCAACAGATGAAACCCGAAAGGCAATTTCAAAATCCGAAGATCCTTTATCTGGGAACTATGAGCTTGCACCACTTATAGGTGGGTCCAACACTGTTTTTCGATGGATTTTTAGCGCACACGGTATGGCCGTAAAACTTGATTCAACCTTAAATGTTATTGATTTCAGTTTACGATCGAAAAGGGACAGTATAAAACATGTATTACCACTCGGATGGTATCTTTCGCCTTATTCTAAACGAATTATAAGAAGCGAAGTAGATAGTCCTCATGTCGTAAAATCTATCCAGCATCTCCAAGAATTAAGCAAGAATTGAAAATTATAGCCAATAATAATACAACAAAAATACCTTACTAAGGACCTATGGGAAAAGTTAATCTTACAAACCAATAAATACAAGGCAAACTATCTACTGCTGTTTGATGTGATTGTAGCCTCCCCAAACCAAACGTTGATCAGGTAGGGAAAAAGGTAGTTATACTTACTTTAAACCATTAAAGCATTGCTATGGAAAAGACAAATGATACCGAACAGCAAATCGTTAAGCACTGCTGCAACGCATGCTAATACAGACAAGTGGAAAAACGAGGTGTATCGTAAGATAGACATCCCGGATGTTTTGTTTCACAAAAGGTGGTGTTGTCTTATTTTAAATGTTACAACTCTTGTGGCATTTGCTTCGCTAAAGGACTTTCTGCCGACATACTAATCGGTTACCACCACTTAGAAGAGTTACCAGAGTGCCTATTGCTCGCAACTGAATGCAAGATGATTTGCCTATTTAATCGGTCTCGAAAGAATTTATTTGTAGCAAACTTCTAGCTCTACAAAGAATCCGAAAACGGAAGGACGATACAAAAGCAACGATATGGCATAACACTACTCAAGAGTGTGCAAATACGAAAGTTTATGTCGATTATCATTGGACAAATACACCCAAGTAGATACGGGCACACCGTCTGCTTAATACATTTAGCTTGTACAGTGCTATTTTTCATCCCCTAAAAAAAGGGCGGACTCAATACCTATGATATAAAGTATCAAAATCTAATTGTAAACCAATGTACCGTAGGTATTGGAAAAAAGTAGCCTGGACTGTATCTTATCACTAATTGAATTGCATTATTCAACATGTGAGTTTGCTAAAAGAGCGTCTTAGATCATCATTGTAAAAACACATCAAGACTGTAGATCTATATGGCTGACAATGACATGAAAGAGGAGTACACTGGACTTACCGACACATTCATAAAGTTTGTTATTGCAAGACTAGTGGTAACCGTAACTGTTGTAGTAACTCTCTATAATGGAGTAAGCTCCCGAGATTACCGGGCAATAGTTTCCAATTACAGTAAAATCAAAAGCTTATCAGATTCTTCCTGGGGTGTTCCGTTAACAGGAGATTGGTTTATTGATGGAATGTATTTGGACCATGGAATGTACAAGAGAGATTCATTAGATGGCCTACTTAGTGCAGTAGCAACGCAGATTGGGAAAACCACGGTAGATACAAGTAATGTTCTAACCTACAAAAGGGAACAGGATAGCCTCCTCTTAATCAACCAAGAAAAACTAGCCAGCCTTTTCAAGCTGAAATTATCCTTCATTTCAGAAGAAGCAATCAACTTACAGATTTGGCTCTTTATACTTCCCTTGTTGTATATTCTTTCAAATATTTATGTATTCTTCTTAAAAAAGAAAATGCGGCTTTTAGAATTGCGGCTTTCAAAAGCTTCAATGGGAAATGGTATTGGTCTTACCTTTTACGACAAGTATCCAAATGCGTTTTTAGTGAAAGCCATGTTTTGGGCTGAGCTTATTCTACTTTCATTCTTCTTAATTACCTACTACAAGATTCTTTCAGACATCAATGCCTATTTTTATTATATAGTAATCGGCACTTTATTAGCTTACTACTACTCCCTTGCATATTCGTATAGCATTTACATACGTTTTGAAGGCCGAACTGAAAAGTCCCGTTTGATTATTGCCTGGGAATACGTGGCAAGCTACATAAGCAAAATCATAAATAGATTTCAAGTTAGGAAACTAGGCATATCCGGAATTTCGATGGTTTTGATTACGCTATTGCTTTCCGTTTCAAACAAGGGTTGTACAAAAGATGACCCAATGCCTGGAGAAGAATATCATTATTATAGGAGTGGTAAATGGCACAGCTATAAAAACGTTTCGTTCGATGATACAGTAGTGAGGATTAGGGGCTATGAACTTATTTCTAACTACCCAAAAAAAGTTTGGGATTTTGGTTATAGGGGGGTTGCGCCTAATAGGTTTTTTCAAGTGAGTTATATCTTCGCCGTCATAAATGCAATTCTTTTCGCCATTTTAAGTGTGCTTTCGCGCACAAAAGTGCCAAGGTTACTTATAGCTAAAATTTTATCTATCTTATTTATTTTCAGCTGCCTACCTTTTGTTGTGTTTACTGTTTACTTAAATAAACTTCCTATTCAATTGGAGTTTCAGGTTGTTTTGATAGCCCTAATCATAGTGCTTTGGATCATTAACTCCGAACTATTTTTCAAAAAAAATGAACATGATTTTTACTGGCAATCTGGGAGGGTGTTACTGCTTTTGTTACTCCCCTTTCTCCCCCTTCTACTTAAGGAGTACTGTAGGGCCATTTTTTTTGACATAGCCCTAATAGTCCCAAGTATTGGGCTCGGAATAAATCCAATAGCTATTGCTTTGAATTTTGTTGATTTCCTGGCCAAATTTATACTTCACTTTGGTATTCTCTGCATAATGATTGCCTTGTATAGACTTAATAAGGAATTGACTTTAAGTAAGAACAACCATAAATCAGAAAAGATTTCCCCAAATGTGCAACCGAATACAGTAAGGCAGGAAAAATAATTTAAATAAATATCATTAAGCGGTACTTACCACAATTGCGAGTTTTTCTCTAGAGCTATCATCCTATTTCGAATTCTCTGTTGCCCACCGGGTCTTCTCTCAAAATCCACGTTTCAGGTATTGATAACTAAAGTTGCTATTGCAGTGAAGGTTTTGCTTTTGCCCGCAGCCTTATTTTGCTATTAGAATAAGTCTTCAACGAAAGCGGATTAGAATAGTAGAAAATTAAGAGAGGGTTTTCTTTCATTTATCTCAAAAGAAATGATCATGGGAATGATATCCAAAAACCCTCGTATAGATCAATTTGCAGGTAGACAACTTCGTCTAAACCGGTTGATTTCCTTTGCTAGTAGTTGAAGTACGGATGAATCTATCTCTAAATCCTTTAAATGGATAGTTATTTGCTGATTCAACTTTGAATAGTAAATCACAACGGAATCGATTTTCCCATAAATAGATCTATTTTCAGGAAACTGAGCAAAAAGCAAATACGACAAACCTTGTAAGTAATCACGCCGAGAAAACTTCTGGCTTGTTTTCACTTCGATAATTTTGTTTTTATACAAAAAATCAGGTGTAGCTAAGATGCCGTGGCAAGCAAAGGAAGGCTTTCGGATCAACTTACCTTTGAAGGTTTGAGAATTAGCAAAGAAGAGGCTAAAATGCTTAAAGGTTTGGTTTATATACTGAACGTCCAATGACACGTTTTTCAATGGCTCACTAGCTATAAAAAATGGATGACTTATGTGAGCAAACAATAATATTGTTTTAACAAAGCTCCGCGTTAGTTGCCTGTCCTTTCTAAAAGTTTCTGCTTGGGTTAAAAAGCGATCTTGAATACCCTTATAATATTTTGCCACACTATCAGCTTCATAGATTATGGTAGACAATCCATTATAAGGATACAAAAGCAAACTAGTAGCTCTACGAACCTCGCCTAGGAATGGAAAATAATTTTTAACTGAGCTAGAGATCTCAAGAAATTTTACTGGTAGTTTTTTTTCTTTTGAAATACAACATGTTTCAGAAAACACTTGCTTTACTATCCCAACTTTGCTTTTATAGTCCTCTTTAGAAAGCTTTATAAAAGAATATTCCTTCCCAAGGCATGTTTCAATCTTTCGTACTTTTTGTATATCTGCAATAATTTCTTCTGCCTGTTTAAATTGAACTTCAAATTGTTTCTTCAAATTGCTTTTTGAATGATTCACTAATTCAAAAAGAATTTCAAAAGCATTGCCTGTAAGTGACGGGTTTACATTTGTATATTTTGCTACCCTGGTGTACGCAGGTAGTGTGATGGGAAATCTTTTACTTAAAAAATCTCTATACTCTTTAGACTCTATAAGACCTGAAACATGCATGGTGGCAGATGTCTTTATAAATTTGAGAATGCCCTTTGATTCCTGTAAGGAAACAGATCCAGAATTATTTTCTACCTACTATTTTAATAATTTATGAAAATGTGCCTCTTATGATAAGAGAGGTTATCCTTATCGATCTTATGTTTTTTATGCACTTTTAGCTCACCTTCAATTCCAATAAGCGCTCCGGTTGTTGAAATAGTAAAACAACCTATATCAAACATTACATGGTGATTAGGACAGAGGCAAAGGATATTCTCAGGAGCGTCATTGCCATTGTGGGGACGACCTAACGGACGAATGTGAGCGGCTTCTGCGTAAGGCACATTGCGCACCTCGATCCTTGTGTCACATATCTGGCACTTGTAACCATACATTCTCTTGACGGCTTTACTCAAAGAAGTGTCTCGAACAACCCTTAAAGTAGTCGTTTTTACTCGAATAGTATTTTTGCTACCCTCCGGCAAATATGTATCTTCTTCGCTCACTGCTACTTCATCTGTATTATTTAGCTTTTTTAGCCTGTATCTACAGATCGAAAAGCCGTGTTTGCCTGTTTCAGAAAAATGATCAATTACCTGATATAATCCTCCATACACATAATCATTTTTAGGTGAAAACGACGACCTATGTTTAGATCCCCTTGTGACCCGGACCGGAAGACCCAATAACTCACTTACAATTAACCCTTTATTGCCAGGAGCATCCCAAGACTGATCTGCTACCTGCCTGCCATCTCTATTGCCTCCATGGCCAGTATAGATTATTTCCGTTCCTAAGTCATAGTCGTCCACATAGCCGCCATTAAGCACAATGGAACTTGCACCTTCCTTTGGATTGCCGTCAATACCGGAAACTAAGGTCCTATGGACGCCCGCTTCCTTTAAAGCGATTCGGTCTTTAAACTTTGCACCTTCTTCTATGCCTGGTATTTCGCCAAAAACTTGATCAGCCATTTTGCCTTTTTTGAAGTGTTAGGTGGTAAGATTAAAATTCACCCATTCCTTATACTCACAACCATATGCGAAATTTGAGCACCCATCAAATGCCCAAACTTTACCGTTTTTACTTCCGCTGCGCCTAACTAAATCGGAATTCAAGCATTTGGGACATTTCCTTACCTCTGCATCTGGGACGCTAACCTCCAACTCAGTAATGAACTTTGATTTATAGGTGCTGTCAGCAACCAAATAGAGGCTTTCCTTTGCCCTGGTCATGGCTACATAAAACAGCCTTCTTTCTTCCCCATTTTCAAATTGATCGGCCTCGCTTAAGAGTAAATTCAACACCAGATCGTCTGCTATTCCTGAAGGAAATCCATACTTACCAGCATTACAATTAAGAACAATAACGATATCTGCCTCCTCACCTTTTGCCTTGTGCACGGTTAGGAACTTTGCCCTTAAAACTGTGTACGATCCGTCAGCTGTTAAACAGCGGTATGTTATCATTCCCTCTTCCTGATCTACATGAAAGACATTATTTTCATTTTTGATTCTATTTATATCGAATGAATAACGTCCAAGAATGTAAACCTCCTTTTCATCAATACCCGCAACAGTACCGACCAATTCATCAAATACTTCTTTTAGGGCCAATGTATCGTCTTGATTTTCAGACACCGAGTAAATGATCTTGTATTGTGTTGACTTCTGCAAATTTGCACTCTTCAGCTCCTTGGCCGCTTGATTGGGGTTCCTAAGGATAAAGGCGCTTGATAAGTTCATCAATGGCGGATGAAACCGGTATGTAGTTTCAATTTTTGATTTAACCGTAAAGCCAAAGTATTTTTCAAATTCCTTGAATAACGCAATATCACTGCCTGTAAATCGGTAAATGGATTGCCAATCATCCCCAACACAAAATAATTTGCAACCGGGATTGGCATCCTTCAGCGCTTTTACTAGTTGGTACCTTCCAATAGAAATATCTTGAAACTCGTCGATGATAATATAGGAGAACCTTTTACTATAGCTTCCGGAAGCGATGTATTGGGAAGCTTTATTGATCATATCACTAAAGTCAATTTCACCTCTTTGCTTTAAGTATGACTCATATTTCAAGTAAATAGGCTTGATGATCTCGATAAACTTCCTGTTTCGTTCTTTTTGAAAAGCTGATTTACCTTCATTCTTATTAAACAAATCCTCTATCGAGTAGTTGTTTGACTTCATTAGTGTAATAAATGTTGCAAAAAGATCCAGAAATCCCTTCACCTCATCTTCTGCAACACTTTTGATGATTTGCCAAATCTCATGAGGAGATCGAGGCTTAAGTATTATTCCCTCCGCCTCAAGCTTCTCTTTCAGCTTGTCAAAGAGATTACCTTCAAACATTTCATAACTATAAGTCTCTATCAAAGAGGTTTGGTGCTGTTTATGCATCTCCCTCGCCCACTCCATTTTTTCCCAGTAACGAGTCTTAGCACTTTCTAGTGTTTCGTTATCATTTGCGAAAAAAGCAGGAACTGAACCATCTCTAGCTACTGCGAAATGCTCGAGATAATACTTCTTATTATTTTGTGTTATCGTAAAATCAGGCTTGTATTGCCTGTAGGCTTTGCTAGCAGTAACGTGTTCATATGGTGCTTCGTAATCGTAGTCTAGCCCATTGAACAGTAAGAAATTGGCTATTTTACACTCTTCAATGCTTTTTACAACCTCACGCTTTATTGTTGTCCTGCCTCTGGACTGAGGTTCATTGACTTTATAAGTTGCGTAATTGTGATCCTTTAAATATTGTATATAATCACCCTGCAATTTGAAATCATGCTGCGCCTTTTCTGGCTTCAAAAAGTCAATGAAAAAAGTCGTTACCTTATCTAAATATTGATGGCTTTCGATCTCGTCATTAAAGAACCGAATTAGTAATTGCCGAAACTGAGCTTCATCAAAAATGCTTGGCTTCTTATCATCACCATCAGTGATGACGTCCATTCCAAACCTATGGAATGTTTTAGCTTCAACACCCTCAATATTAATACGCTCCTTTAGACTTTGGGCTGACCGACGAGTAAAGGAAATTAAAAGAACGTTTTCGGCACTGACATTATACTTCTTTAAAACGTAGTTCACCTTACCTACTATGGTAGTAGTTTTCCCAGATCCCGCACCTGCTATTACCAGGCTATTATCCTCATCGGTTATAATAGCCCTTCGCTGTTGCTCATCTAGTTTTCGTCCTTCTACATTATCGAAAAAGCTTTTGAATTCTTTTAGCTCACTCTCGATAAATTGTTTATTGTAATCTTCACGAACTTGTTTACCCCCAATAAAAAAATTCTTGAACCGTTTTATAACGTCGACTTCTTTATCATTTAATCCAATTTTTTGATAGGGCAAAGTGTCAATTGAATTATAAACTGCCCGGTAATTATTCGTCCAACTTTCTAATTGAAAATTTGAAAAGTATCCTAACCCTGGCTTCAAAAATGCAGAAAACTCATTTACTGCATTATTTACATCATCAAGGTATTTTCTGAAATGCGCAAGCGCTTTTTGACGTACTTCCTCTGCCTTTTTTGCACGCTGCTCTTCCTCCTCTCTTTGCCTTTTCTCCCTTTCCTTACTTAGTCGATAAAAGTAAACCCCTGAAATTGCAAGAACAGTCAAGATGATAATGGCTAGAAGGTCATTACTCATTTTTTTAGCTTTGGCTTTGAAAGTTAGTTTTGGCATTAAAATATAGAAAAAACTTAATAATACCCCTTCCCCTCAACGCAGTGTCGGACACCACCTCTTGGGTCCCTCATATCTCCCTTGTATCGAGGAATGACATGACAATGAAAGTGAAACACTGTTTGTCCAGCTGCTTCGCCGCAATTCATTCCAATATTATAGCCATCGGGAGTAAACTCTCGTTCAATGCTCTCTCTGGTAAGGGTGATTGCTTGAGAAAGCTCAACCCGCTCTTCTGCGGTTAGCTCAAAGTAATCGCTCCTCCACTCTTTGGTAATAATGAGGCTATGTCCTGGGCTTACCGCGTAACGGTCTCGAATCACAAAAAATGATTTCGTTTCCAGGACGTAAGCCTCTTTGGGGATTTGCAGGAATACTGAGGTATTATCCATTGTTTAAAATCGTGATTAGCTTTCTAAAGAAAGGATCTTTTTCAAGAATATAGTTATCTACTCCTCCCCAATAATAGGCACCTAAAATACTTTTTACGTGTTCGTAGTGCTTCGCAAGGCTACGTCTTCGCGTTTTTGCCGTATCACCCAGCTGACTTTGAATCTTTTGCTTCCAGGGATGATTACTGCCCATAATGTTCTCGTTTCGGACAGCCAGCTTTTCAATATAATAAGAGGCAACTAATCGGTCACTTTTACTTTCATTGCAGTAGCCATGAGTTAGCACTAAGTTCCAAATTTCGTCATGACTTACCACCTGGCGAGGCAGCACATGATCCACATGAATATCACCCTTTTGGAGCTCCTCCCCACAATAAAAGCAGGCATTTCCTTGGTAACCTAATAAAAAAGGAATGTTGGGCGTAAGATTCGTCCTAGCATATCCATTTTGGAGGTAGATATCTCGAAGATCATTTGAAAGCCCAGCGTGTGTCTGGTTGATTGAAAAAGCACCTTCTAATAGGCTCCACCGCGCTTCAACCTCCTGATAAAGCGATTGAATCTCACCTGTTCCTACTTCTAATAATCCATCCTTCAAGAGAAGGCCTTTTCCTTGCTGGAATTCATAAAAGCGGCCTTTTGCAAGCTCTTTATCAGTACCAATGGTCTGGAAGCGCGGGATTACATCGCCAAAAGCTTCTGCCCCAACCCTACTTATAGCCGCTGAATAGGAAATCCGTTCACTGGTAAGCTCTTTTACAATCCTTTCCATTACAGTAAGGCGAGCTGGATTGGCCTGCTGTGGCATAACACCCTCCACACTTAACCGATGTATGTAATTATCTAGAAAAGATTTTGATAGCTGTTCCCAAGTAACGCGGTTTAGACCTTGGCGAGAAAAATCGAGTAATGATTTGGCAAGGGCAATTTTGTAGGTAGCATTATTGAGCCCATAAAGGACGATAGCTTTCCAATATTCTATGGCAGTTAGAGAATCCATTTGGTCACCAGTAAAGCAAATTAAAATAAAGATCTATTTGCTCAATGATATAAATGTTGAGAGTGATCCATGGCTCAAAATGGGCTTTCGTTAAATCATCCGGCAAATATTGGTTGATAAAAGTTGCTTTATACAACATCCAAAAGGAATCAAAACTTGTCTCATTAAGCCCAAATTACTTCAATATTAGTGGCCGGTGTAGTATTGTAAACTTATCTCGATTTCTTTGCCGTGAGTTATATAGCATCTTTTCAAGTGACCTACTGGCTTCTATCTCCGCATTAAGAACTTCAATAGTACCCTTTCTTTCACTACTGCTAGCCTTTGACGATTTCCATGAAAGCATAAAATCAAAATGCAATCCATGCCTAAATAGACGACCCGGCAACGGTGCCACGTCTATATTACCAAGTAAGATGCCGTACCGTAAATACGGGTGTACAAACTTGTGAGCTTGTGCTTTCTGACTATAAGTAATTGCATCGTGGGTTGTGACACGGCCAAGCTTCGCCTCGATTACTATCCTTGGCTTCCAAGTAAAGTCTTCGAAGGATTCCCTAATTAAAATATCGGTCTCATAGGTGGCCGATATTTGTTCGTTAGGTGTATTCTCTAATGTGTAGTCTTGAATTTCCCTTGAATAAGAAAGCCTATGTCCACAAACAACTGAAATTTGCTTACTTGTTTTCCTCAATTGTATTTCTAGCTCTTCAATTATAGATGATACCCATTCTCTTTCAGTCATTTGTTTGGTATTCAAGATTAAGTACTAATTGAAAACAATCCTGATAACATGATACCTAAATCGCAATTTGATCTTGCTTTACTTCCTTCTCTCCTAAGAAATAATAATTCGTAGTTTCCATACTAAGCAGTCCGCGTTCCCCATGGTTTTGTATGTAAACAGGACGCGCTTTAGTGTGTGAACTAACATTTATCAATCGTGCGGAATTAAAACTTGGCTTATGCATTATTATTAGAGTTTCTTCCGCTATGGTAAGCAAGTCCTCTGAAAGTAATGCAAATCTGCAGGTCTTATTGGGTTGCCGGCCGATTACACCGTCGTGATTGTCAAAATGCTGGCGAAGTCGAACATTTAAATTTTCTGCCTGCCCAATATAAAGTAATGTATCAACGCCATACACCGGAGAAGTTCCGTAGATCTGATAAATGCCAGAACTAGAAGGCACAGATTCATATTTCTCCTTTTGCCATTCTAAGGTTATAATCTCAAACTTGATTTCTCTCATAAGCGGTAAAGAAGGTTTAAGTTGAATTCTACGACACAATCATTTTATGAAATTGAAACATGGCCTAGTGGAATGATCCTCGCTATGACTCGAACTTCAAAATATATCCCTTAACCCGGTGGTTAATACGAACATTGGTTACATAATGGATTACGTACTGAGCTAGAATGGGCTTTGCCACACCCATGGCAATACCTTTCTCTATAATCAGGGTTACCAAATTCCGCCCAAGTTTGGTAAGCGTTCCAACTTAACGGCTTGCCTGGATTAAAGGATATCTTTTCTCTTGTACGGATGCAAAAACCCTTTTCCATTGATGGTTTTGGCTCTGGCTGTGGTGGTGTTGACATCTGAAAACCAATAGGCCTTTTGGAAGGTTGCTCCTTAGCTGTTGAAGGTTGCTGGTAAAACCAATCTGTCCTATCAAGTAAAATATCAGAATGGGTGTAGCTTTTACTCAGGCCCAATAGCCCAGATTTAAACTTCGGTTCTTTTTGGAAGATTTTATCAGCGTTACGATAGATGTCAAAAAAGAACGTTTGCGCCTCTGTAGCTAGGTCTTCTGTATCAAGAATCATTGAGGTGATACCGCCCAAAGCCCTGTCAGTGAGGTTCTTCAGCAAGTTTTTGGTCTGAAAGACCACTCCTACTTCAATATTGTTGTTGTGAGAATATGTATGCAAATTGAGGGAGGTTATTACCCCTGTCTTTTCGTTAGCATAATATTTGGCATGAAGCCGCTTTTCGTAAGCGATTTCTACACTAGGAAAAGACTTCAAAAAATCGAAATCTTCCCGGTGCAGGCTTTTTGATGGACCGTCTTCGTTTTTACCGAAAACAACGATGATTTTCACTTCGGGATCGTGCATCCTAAGTTTGAGGCAATCCCTTAAACGGTCGTGTAGTTTGAAATAAGGACAAAACAGTATAATCGTTTCTTTTGCCTCCCTAATAATTTCTTCAAGCAGGAGATTAAGCTCCGTGTCTTTTACAAAAGCAGCCATGGGTTTCGGTTTAAATAAAATGGGCAAAGCCTCAACGGCAGCCCATTGTAATTGATGAGCAATAATACATAATTATTGGATTTTATTCATTGATCAGCCTATGTCCTACTTACTTATTTGAATAATCTTTGTTTGAATTGTAATCTATATCTGGAGGAGCGATAGATTGATCTAGGCGTGAAGCTGGTCAGAAATAGGTCACTGGTAAATACATCGCCGGAAAGCATACCAAAAAGCGAAAAGCTGCCGACATTTCTCATTAAGTCAGGCAGTGCCTGCATTGAGAAAACCCCATTTTTTCTAGAAGCTTTCCTTCGAATTCAAGTTCCGGATTAAATCTGATCCGATAGTACTCGACTAACAGGCTTTTAACTGGTGTTTTAAAGGTCAACTCATATTTATAAAGGAAATCTCTTAGTTGCTCATCGGATAGACCAGAATTATTGTCTTTTATTGTTCCATATGTGAATGCTAAAAAGGTCCACTTTTGATATCTCACAATCAGGTTTCTAATTGCTTTGTTATCTTCAAAGTATTTATCGCATTCGTCCAAGATTTGATTGATCTTAGTAAGTAGCCCTTCAAGGCTGTAGTTTTCTTGCGTTACGTTTCCAGTATTATCAAGTTCAATACTTCTAGGATTAATACCACCTACGTATGGGAATTTTAGTTGTAATGCTTGTATGTATTCGGTTGCGGTTAGATTGTGACAATTATTCTGGGTAAACCAAATTCTAAAAGCTTCGACTCCCGCATCACCTCGCTCACGCACCGCAACCGGAATTTCAAAATTTTTGTAATTTGAATGTAATCTTTGGCAAGTGCGATCTCTATGATATGAAGGCTGTCGTTCCGGAAAAACGTACTTTTTAGAGTCCTTAACTTCAATTGGCTTATAATAATCTAAGCCAAAGCGTTCTGGATCCCTAAAAAGTTCACGGATACCTTTTAAGTTTGCTCGTTCTCTTTTACTAAAAAAATATATATCCCTTTCGAAGATTTCTTCAGCAATGCTATCCAACGTTAATGCATCCAGTTTACGGATCATTTTTTTGGAGTTAGAAATGGTAATATGGGCCATGGTTTAGTGTTGCGGCAAACGTTTAAGCATTGGCTATGTGACTGTATTGTGTGTTCTGTCTTCAAAAGGCTGGTGCTGATTAACGATACAAAAGCTCATCATCCCTTTTTCAGTTGCTTGGCTCTATTTGTCAATTGAAAAGAAGTTCCATATCGAAAGAGCTAAAACTTACTTTGATGCCACCATATGTGCCAATACCCTTTTAGTAGTAGCTACGAGGTAAGTGTATTTACAAGCCAATCTGGCTCAAAAGGGTTGGCAAAAATAGCAAGGTGGCCCTCGTACTTGTTTACAATATTTCTTCCAACAATTTTACTTTCTCTTTGATATGACGAACCAATTTCAATATGGATAGCAATAGCAGTATCTGGCCTTTCCATAAATTCAATTTTGCCCTGATTGTTTAGAATAAAATTATTTTGAAAAAGATTGGGATCCTTATTTTTGATCGCCTGCTTATAAAGTAGCCCAGGCGTATCAGTGGTTTCTAGAAAATGAACGACACTATCTAATTCACCAATGAATTGATTTAGAAAGAATCCGATTTCAACAGGCTTTTTAAGTTTGTCATAATACCTGATTTTATATGCCTTCTCCAATATAGCGAGAAAAACAGGATCAAATTTTTCGGTTACATCTTGGTCGTTTTTGGCGAGAATAGTTTTCAACTTCATAAGGTTGTCGAAATGGTAGTTGTATCTTTCTTTTTTCTTTGAAGTAAATACAATTAATGCTTTTAAATATTTTTCTACAGCAGTACTTGCCAGAGTTAAACCTTGCACGATAAATTCGTTATTTAGTAGAAATCGAGCAGCTATATAATCACGGTAACCTAAATCAACTAGCGAAGATCCAATTGACTGTCTTTCTGCCCAAGTATAAGATTTGACCATAGGTAATTGTTCCTAACGTTTAACAGCTTTAGGCAGTAGTGGCATTCATTGTTCTAATGCTACAGTGCAGCACTATAGCCGATTAAAAATATATAAATTAGCCTATGTTCAAAAGCCACTATCGCATAAAGCCGATGTTGTATGCCACCATTAAAAGGCACATTAAGTTTTTATATAGTTTCGGATCAGCATCCACTGCTTTAAAATCGCAAATGCATTGGTCTTATTACTTGGACTTGTTGACTGAAGTGTAGTAAACCTCCGATTTTCAAAAATTAGAGAATTCGGCTTAAGCTCCTCGAAATAGCTCGCTGCATCTTTCCCATTGAAAAATATTGCTTCTATATTTCTGTGCAATTCAAAAAAACTATTAAACTCGTTACGGATTTGATTTCTGATATGTTTGTCTAAGCTACTTCTATCACGGTCACAAAACTTGAGAACATCCCATAACGCAATTTTGTTTTTAATTAATAGGTCGGTCTTGACTTTATAATCGACGGACACAACATCATCGCACTTCCAATCTGGGTCACAAACTCGGAAAAGAATATCCCAGAACAAATTATTACGATGCCCATAGTATTGGTTGATTTTCAACGAATCTTGGCCCGGCATTGTGCCCAGAATTAGCACCTTCGCATTTTTATCAGCTATGTATCCAAAAGATTCAATCCTATTCATAAGTTTCCAATACAGTCTGGTTGTAATTGGTGGCATACAACGATCGTGCATTTGCGAAGGCAGGCGTCCATAATCTGACAACCCTAATTCCTTACAAATGCCGATTTCTTTATAAAGTTAAAAATTGCAGCTCAGCCCTGATTTTCCAAATGCCATGTTAGCGGTTCAGTTTTTATTCCCCTTTCTTAAATTCTTTAGTTTCGCCAGAGCCGTCACTGTAGCCTTGAGTGATTTTCAAAGTGTTGTCAGTTTCCTCAAAACTTATTCTTTCATCGTCCCTTCCGTCACGCCAACGACCGTCAATGTTAGCCCAAACAATTGTCCTTCCATCAATTTTAATTTTGTAACTAAATTTTTGTTTGTCGGATTTCCTTTTGTAAGAAACATAATACAATCCATTTTCATGTTGAACTTTGACTTCCTTTGGAGGTTGTCCCATTATGGATGAAATGGCAAATCTTGCAACGTCTTCCTTTGTAAAGTTTTTTAATTCTATTTCTGGTTTGTAAACTTCTGCATTTGTTGTTTGTTGGTCTGTAAGAATTTGCTCTTGGCGAAATTTTTCTGTTGTCGAAGCAGAGTCACCACAACTTGTCAAGAAAGTAATGATAAGTGAGTATAGAAAAGGTTTGATAAGTGTAATTTCTATCCGTTTATTCAATTTTTTTATCGTTGTGTCATTATTGAGATGTCGTAGGTTAAATTGACAGCTTACGTCAAAGCATTGGCGATGTGGCGGCATTCATTAAACGTCCAGCCCAGGACCGCTGCTGATTAAATGTACAAATGTTCATTGAATTGTTTTACAGCTCGATAGTGTTCAGTCATGCTGGAACAAAGGCTGAGTAGCGGGTTAATGCTGATTATTTGCACGTCGCCCCGCCATATTGCCAAGCATCCATGTAAAAGAGTAGCTTACTTGTCCTAAAATCAGGAGGTAAGATATGAAACATCTCTTTATTGGATTGGACGTCCACAAAAGCAGTTGGTCTGTTACCATCCAGGAAGGTAGCCTCGTGGTTAAGCGCTTTTCTATGAAGCCTTGCCCGCAATCCCTGGTCAACTATGTTTCCAAACATTACCCTGGCTACTCTGTAGCGTGCTGCTACGAGTGTTGCTGCGTAGGCTATCACATCTACCGGAACCTGAGTGCTGCCGGCTGGAACGTACTGGTAGTAAACCCAGGTGACATTCCCCGCATCAGCAAGCAAAGCAGCAGCAAAACCGACAAGATCGACAGCAGACACCTATGTGCACAGTTAGCTTCTGGGCACCTCAAAGGTATTTATGTGCCGGATGAAAAGCTGGAGCAATTTCGTAGCCTTTTCCGTAGAAGAAGTGATCTGGTCAAAAGCCTGCGCAGAATCAAGTGTCACATAAAGGCGATGCTGCTGTACTATGGCATCTCACTTCCCGAGCAGTATGACAACATCAACTGGAGCAAAGACATGCTAAGGTGGGTAGAAAAGCTCAAATGGCTTTATCCCACCGCTTTTGAAACTATGAATAGCAGGCTCCAGGAGTATGGCTTCTTGCATAAGGAGTACCTGCGCATCTGTAACGAATTGAGAAAGTACGCCCGCACCAGTTACCGAAAGGATTATTACTTGCTGAGAAGCGTACCCGGCGTGGGTCCATTTATAGCCATTGGCACCCTGGCCGAAGTGGGCGATCTGAGAAGATTCAGGAGTATTGATAAACTGAGCTCCTACGTGGGCCTTGTGCCTTCACTGCATAGCAGTGGCACTAAGACATTCACCAAAGGGATTACCAGGAGAAGTAAGCACCTGCTGCGCAGTTTTCTCATTGAAGGTGCCTGGATAGCTGCCAGGAAAGACCCGGAGTTGATGGAGTACTACCGGCAGCGAAGAGGTAGTGATCACAAAAAGCTAATCATCAAAATGGCATCTAAAACTTTGAGCAGGATGTATAGTGTGATCAAGCGGGGTGAGCCATTTGTATTGAAGGAGCCTGCGGCTGTAGAAGCATAGATTTAGCAAGTGCGTTCTTTGTTGCTTTTTTGTTCTCCAACCTTGCACCTGAAGATCTCTGAACTAATTAGTGGCGGCTGTAAAACATCGCACGCAGCTGGCACGCCAGGCCGCTTTTGCAAAGCATACAGCGCCACTTCTTTTCCCCTTCTCATGGATGCTTGCAGTGGGCGTAAGTTCTAGCTGCTTATAGGATGCTGAGAAGAAAAGTAATTAAAGAAAGAAAAGGCAGGCCACCACGTCAGCAGATGTGTTTTGCATCTGCAGGCATTCTATTGTGCTTTCACCAGAAAACAACATCTGCCGCCATGGTGTTTTAGCTATTGTAATATTCTCAAAGTCAGTATAACTTTACTTTTCACCCAGCTATCTCTTTACATAGGATGCACTGTTATGCACAGCTTAACTAATACTCCCAGATTCCTATAGGATTTTTTTCTGGTCATGAATGTCGCTACCACTAACTCGATCCCAAAATCTACCCCCCCCAAGTTGCTCCATATCATAAGTGTTAACTAGGTAGTCTTCAATTCCTCCATTCATTTCATCATTCTCCATTTTAAATGTCCACAACGAAAGTCTACCTCGATTGTCCTCAGCTAGGACGCTTTTAACAAAGGCATGTGGAACAGGAATATCAATTCCCATTTCGTCATTTGGATCTCCAATTGTGGTGACAAGTTTGTCAAAATAAAAAACAGGTGCTGTTAGCACATATGTTTCCAAAATTTCTTTCTTGTCATTTAATTTCCGGACTGCTGATTCTAAGTCTTTCCATAAGCGCCTATTTAAATTAGGAGCTTGGGGAGACATATTTGACAAAAGAAATGTTTCGCTGTTTTGAATTTCCAAAATATCGTTATTTGCGCTTCCTCCTAAATGACCACGGTCATAACCACTTCCTTTAAATACGTTTAGGCCAGCTCGGAATCGATACGGAATTCTAACTTCCGCCCGAAAATTATCAAGTCTTTCAACTTGTGTTCCTAAGTATTCATTTCGATTTATTATCTCTATAACCCATTTCGCCTGTCGAAAATACCAGGAGTAACCAATTGTAAAATATCGTCCAATTAAAATTTCATCACAAACGGGTGCGCCATAGCGAAGTTCGGGCTGGATAAAGAAAGCTGCATCCATAAGAGTTAATTATTTGGTTGCTCTAATATATTATTTTTAGATAATAAAATGTGGTTTTAAAAATTGTGCATAACGGGTAGTTCCGACTCCGTTAGCGGCCGCACCATCATCAACCTTTTTACATATAAATGCAAGCGCTTGCTCCTGTTTTGCGCCGGCCGCCGTTTTCATTGAGTACAGGGTAGTTGCACTGAAAATCTTGCACTGCGCCAACTGAAGATCAATCCGGATGATGGGCTGGAAACTGCTGTGCATGCACTGCAGTGTCATCAATGTTAATGCCGCAGGCATCCAGATGGAGCGGTGGCTTGCTCACCACTTTGTACTACTGGTGCCTTGCTATACAGCCCGGATTGTTGAATGATCTATGCTTTAAAAGATATCTTAAAATGGGTGCAGTGGCTTGCTTTCTTCTATTCGTGAGGTAAACTTGAAGGGGCCATTCGGGTTTTTGTGCTTGCCGCCATCAGGAAGCGAAAGCGTTCAAACCAAGGTAAGGCCACCTCTGTGCAAAGGACATGTTGCCCAATTGGTGGCCGCTAACGTCCGAAGCGTTTGTGAGGGCATGGCATTAGAATTACTTCAGCTTCAGTATTGCTTTGTCGTTGAAAAATGATTTATTGTCGAAAGGTAGCATTTCAACCATGCATTTACAAAGCGCATGTTAGCGGTATATTAGGTACCCACTGTTTTCCAAATTATGTCAGAAACCTCGAAACCATCAATTGAATCGCCTTTCCATTTTAGGTTGCTAACCTGGCGAGCAGTTTTGTATTTTCCAGCCCAAATATTCCTGATATGTTCTATTAGAACGGAAGAATCGTCGATCCAACTCAATTCTTTCAAATAAGGAAAAAGGATAACTTGGCGTAAGAAAGCAAGTTTTTCATTGTCAGTTATAATATAATGCTCACAATTGTATGTTATAGAATGTCTTGAAGAGTCGGTGAAAGCAAATATCTTGTTATGCTCACCTGTCCTTGAGTTTAAGACTTGAGTTATTTGGTGAATAGGATCGGTGACCGTATCCACTTCCCATAATCTTTTCGGATACAAAACACTATCAGGACTCCAACCGTCGTACCCACCTTCGTTAAGGTTTTCTATAACCCTTAAACTTAAATACTTACACTCATCAACTGTATTTAGGTTCTTATATTGATTTGAATGAATTTTACTTGCGATGTATTGAAGGAGCTCACAATCTACATCATGGTGAATATGTTTTTTAAAAGTGTCGTCATTGTTATAGAGAACCAATCCTAGTTTGGCAAAGAAAAGGAATCCCAAATCTTCAGTAACCCTAATATCTAAAAAGATATCAGTATCAGAATACTTCGATACGACTTTCAAATAAGACAATGCTACATCAGCGAGAGATGTTCCTGATTTCGCGAACAACTTAAGTGATGAGGTAAGATTTTCTTCGTCAAAAAATATCTCACCATGGAATTTTTTGTAAACTCTAGCTAAATTATGTTCCTCAAAAAACCTATATAGATTACGTAAATTCTCTTCTGTCAACTTAAAAAAGTTAAGAATATCAAATGCGGTCAGCTCATTTCCTGTTGGAAAACCGTCGGAAAGGTTTATCGAAATTCGGAAGCTCATATATGGCTATTAAATAAAAGTCTGAATATTGAACTTATTAGGATTGTTGTTCAATTACCACTAACGGTAACTGGCTTTATGCAGTAGCGGCATCCCGAGTTATGTCAGCCCTGCTAAAGTACAAAAGCTGAATAGAAATACAACTGACCAACCCTTGTTTGTAAAGCCGCTATTGCAAAAGTCCGATGTTGTGTGCCGTCGGTTCAGCTGATGGTGTCGAATTGGATTTCCGAATAGGTCTTTACTTCAATAATGAAATAAACCTTGGCAAAATCCGTGTGAATTTCATAAGCCATGAGATCAGCTAGATTCCACCTGGAAACTACTTCTTGAGCATTAAATTTTTGTGCATCATTTCTCCACAAACAAATGCAGAAGACTGATTTATCCATTAGGCTTCGTATAAGCTTAAAGAAAATTTCTAAATTAATGCGTTGAAAGCGTCCGTCATGTTTATACTGTAGCTCACCTTTATAGGTATTGAAAACTTCCCTTTTTAGGTCAAAAGAGATGATTGTGTTATCTGCTTGCCTCCTTGGCAATTCTCTATATTGAATAAAGTGGTTATCGGAAAAAACAAATCTATAGCTCGCAATATCACAGACTTTTAGCTCATTCTTAGCCTTTTTGATGTAAAACGCTGCTTGTTTCGTTGCTTTTATTCTGGTAATTTGATCTATCAGCTCTTTATTTCCCTCGGTTGCTTTTCCATCCGAAATAAGGGTCGCAAAAACATCATTCAGGTACTTATCAATCTTTTCGTTGTAGTTCGTATCTGCCCGCTCAACTAGTATGAGTCGTTCTTTAACTTTTTCCAGTTTGCTCTTTTTTGCTTCGAACGGAACAATAGAATCTAAACTCTGAGGCATGCTGTAACCGCCGCCTCCAAAACACTTTGGGCAGTAATCGTATCCTCCAATTTTACATTGGTCGCATTCGACATACTTGTAAGTTATTTCTTCCATTTAGGCAATGTTAGTTTTGGGAAGAGATAGATGGCACACAACGTTTAACGCATTGCCGTCAGGTGGGGCAAGAGCGCTTTGTCAGCTTGGCTAATGTACAAATGTTAGTTTGAAAAACTGAAGATCAGCCCATGTTCTTCAGCCCCGCTTGCAGGATGCACTTCCAATAGATTTTGAAGTCTACCTGTATGATTTCTCGTTCTTATTTGAGTTTTTGGATGTTCTAGAGCATGAACATAGACAGTAAAATGCCGTATAACGTTTCGGCTCTTTATACTACAGCATTTTCTAAATTTATATGACAAGTTGCTTCAGTATTAAATGGACTAGCAAGATCCACTGGGCTGGTTACAATACTACTTGTAGAATCAGATTCCGTGCAGCTATTTATTGTACCATTCTTAGCCTACAACATGCCTGGCAAGCACTTTTTGCAGATCATAGATGTTTACCTGCTTGTTGAATTTCTTGGTGATGCTGGGGTTTACCTCACTAGATATCCAAATCTTCAGTTCAGCATCCAAATCAAAATTTCCTGAAGTCTCGATACTAAACCGGGAAATACTCTTGTATAGTACTGACAGGTATTCAATCTTTCTACCCGTTAGCCCCTGCTTATCTACCAGAATGAGCCGCTTGTTAGTAAAGATGAACACGTCGCGAAAGATCTTGAAGCCAATTTCGATAGCTTCACTTTCAGTTAGCAGGTTGCCATAGTCCTTGTTGAGTTCTTCAGGGTTAGCAACACCAGCATTTCCGAAAAGAGACGAGAAAATACCCATCCACAGGCTTATTCATAAATTTCAATAAGTATTTCATACGACCACTTAGGCTGAGACTCAGCGCAGCTTTCATCGGATTTAATTTTTTGCTAACTATTAAGAAAACTCAAATGTGAATATCAACACTTTTCCTATCCCCTCAGTTGTATTTGAAATATGGGTTGAACAAAACGGAAATATTATACTTACGGGCTTTGACAAACATTCATTTATATAGTAGAAAGCAAGACCTAGAGCGTGAGGCTTAGTCGAGATAGGACACAGATACATATTTGTAAATGTCTTTAACGACATTTCTTTCTCAAAAAACCTGCTTATTACTTCAGCCGCAACGAAAGGGTCATTTGCAGGCGCATACAAATTAGATGCAGGATCATTAAAACTCTCACCTCCAACAGCAGCCTCGGCCTTATATGCTTTGATAATATTCTCCTGATACATGTCTGGTTGCAAAGAGGGGAATCCGAACAACTGAATTTTCCTTGCTTTGGCTTTATTGTTTGCAACATCTGTTATTCGGCTATCATCATAACCCGATGCAATCAGTAACACATCGTTACTAATGTCAGGATTGTGATTGCCTTCGTAGCCCTGGATTTGGCGTACGTAATGAAAGTCAGTTGTAAATACTGTTTGCTCCTTATTGATATATGTATTTGGCTCTGTATACAAAAAATCTATTTTTTTTACCCCTAATAAGTGAAGGCGTCTCAACAAAAAAAGCAAATGTGGTATAAGAAACCCTGTCGTGTCTATGCAAATACTTTTATAGGTAGTTACATCAAAACTATCTAAATATTTATTTATTGATTCAGACTCATCATCCCCAAGATTAGATTTGAACACCCTATCAGCAGAAACTCTAAATAGCGAATCATCAATGTTATATTCAGCAAAAATTATCCAGTGACGCTCAGTGGAAGGCACTAAGGAAAAAACAGACTTAACTCTTTCCGAATTAATAAAAGACGAGATAAACAAATCATAAGAATTAAGACTTGCAACGTCCCTGTAGTCCGTAAACTTATCTTTAAAAAAATAAGAATAATCTACCATAGTTCAAACAATGTAATTGTACTTTGGCCATAAAAAGGCGCGTTATATTTTTCCGTCTTTTCGGAAATCAATGTCTTGAATGGAGTATCGTCAGCAGTGTTGAAGATTACTTCAACTTCCTTTTTCTGAAGATGTAGAGTACCGCGACGAGCAGTTGGCAATTCCCATTCAGGGGCTACAACGCCATTGATTTGATATGTCAAAAGCTGTTCATGTGAATTTTTAGCTCTTCGATCACTACTAATAACGATAAGGAAGGAGTAGTTAACCAAAAACTCTAAAATTCTTTCTACATCAGCTGTGACATACTCTTTAGATATGGCGAAAGAACACAATGAGCATTCTGGCGGCAACTCTGAGAACCTGATCGCTTGAAGAAACCTTCCAATCCTATTAATTATAATTACTGCTTTTTTCCCAACTTCAGCTGGAATACGATTTTCTTCAAAAAACCAAGCAGTAGTATCAAGAACCCCTTTGTATTGTGATTCTAGCGATATTTTACCTTCCTTGAACGGTTGAATGTTATCATTAAAGTAAGACCATCTATAAATGTGCTTTAATATATTGAGCAAGTTTCTCGGTACGCCATTCGACATCTTTATAAACTTGCTGAAACTATAATATGGCATCCTTTCCCTGGAATCTCTTGCAATTTGGTCTACTAAATCATTTTTGAAATAGCTAAGGACTTTACTTGTTTCTGTTGTATCGACACCTGTAGTATACTTTTCAGCATCTGTCTTAATAATGATCGCAGATTTTTGAAGATCACCTTTCTTTGAGCTCCATGCTCTATAAAACAGAAACAGCTTTGCTTTTTCGACTAAAAGGTTTTCTCTGAATTCCAAATTCCTAACAACCTCACTAACCGTGGCAACGGGCACTGGCTTGAAATGCTTCAATTCCCTTTCCAATCTTTCTAAGTGACTTCGATTATACTTTTTCCCTTTTACTTCGTCCAGGAAGCTTTCAACACTAAAGGGCGCAAAATAAGAGTCAATTTGGCTTTTATCGTCAATATTTAAGCCGTCATCCTTAAGTCTCTTTAAACAGATTTCTCGTACAAAGTTTTCATATTGATCTTCATGCTCCCTAAAGAAGCTATCTAGCACTACTTTCTCGAATTCAGACCCTTCTTTATTCTCCTCCTCTCCGCCTAGAGTACCAAAGGTCTTGATTCCATATAACCTTGCACCAATCCTAAAAGTAACATTTGGGTCTTTCTCACGATAAAGCGTGTTGATTAGCTTCTGCTGATTTTCGGTAAAATTTTCAAACTCATCAAAAAGATATAAAAACATTAAATTTTTAAAATCAGACACTTCCTTAGCTAGAATTCTAGGTATGCCAAAAATAAACTTGCCAGGTGAAAGGTAAATTTCAAGCTGGCTTAATGAACCTGTTAGAGCGGCGTTATTACTGCTGAAGTCCACCTCATTCTGAAGCTTCTTTAAAAGAGTTTCAAGTTCAACAATTGTAGTCACTTGCTCCTCTGTAGGACTTTTCTCAAACAAACTCATGATCCGTTGAACTACATTACACTCCTCATTAGAACTTATGATCTCTTTTAGGATTTCCAATATTAACTGACCGACCCATAATTCAAAGTTGTAGGCAAATACAACATCCCATTTTTCAATACTTTGTCCTTTCCCTTTAAACCTGTCAGAGTTAAGTCCACTAGCCCTAAGATATATTCCAATATATTGATCCTTAGCTAATACATCCTTTATACTTTGTGCCCTATATTTTTGAAGCTGATACGAAAAGTATCTCATTAAATGAGTTTTCCCGCTACCCTTACTTCCTAATACTAACATGGGCATTGATGAAGTTGGCTTAAGCAAATCCTTAAAACCGTTTCCTTCTAAAATATCTACCCAATAATTTATTATATCACTGTCAGTATAGTCTACAGCTTTAGTAATATTGAAAGGATTTTTCATTAGAATCCATATTTTTTATTGTATCTGCGAAAAATTGGACGCCAAGGGATTGCGTCTTCATCGTACCAAATAACAGGCAGGGTATTATCAGGCGTATTATGGTGAAAACCAATGAGCAATTGACTATTGTTAAACCCTAATGCATGTGTTGGCGCTAGAGCCATTGCCTCTGCCGGGCTTCCACCTTCTGATTCGATAATTTGTTGTATCAACGGCACTCCATAGTCTCGACATATCTTTTCTGCTATTGCAATATTAAATGGAGCGACTACATTAGCAAAATACCTAGACTTTGGATTGAAGCAGGAAAATGACTCATCTAAATGAATAACCGCATCTACGTAATCGAACATTCCCGCCTTACGGACGTTATCAATCCCTTTTGAAGTTCCAAAAAGCATCAGATAACAGATGCTGATACTGGGATTTAGACTTTTTAGTTCCTGGATAGTATTGCTGAGGGAGGTATCCGAACTTACTTGGCTGCCACTGCCGCAAAAATCATCAATAAAGACATAATATAATATACTAGGATCTCTTAAAATTAAGGTCCCTCCTTTTCGATCAAATATTTCACTTGTGTTTTGAAATAACCTCTTGGAAAGATTGTTCTCTTGTCTAAAAAAGTAAAGAAGGTGAGCTCCGCTTTCTGAAGGATTACCAATACCAAAAAACCTCGTAGATAGCTGAATTCTTTTAAACTCTGGCTCAATAATTCCACTATCTAATGTATTACCGTTAGCTTTCCTAATTTGTTTTATTATGGGATATTTATACAGATCTCGGTATAATGAAATGAGCAACTGCCTCATTTGAGTACTACCGAAATACATAAATTGAGATAGGAGATACAACATATGTATCTCCTCATCGCTTTGAAAGTTGGAAAGCCACTCTTCGATGTTTTTCTTACGTATACGGTGCTCCCATAGAGTTTCATTTAAAACCTTGATTCTGTTGTAGAGACTCTCTTCTAATTGTTGCAGCGACATCTGAATCATTTTTCAAATACTAGTATCCACTCCCTTGATATTATGTCAGCAGTTTTGTTTCTTTTAGTCATTAAGCCATATGACTTAATATCATCGATAAGCTTTAGCCTACATTTCAGTCCTTGATCAAGTAAAAAAGAAGTCAGATATTGCTGTGTATTAAATTCGAAATCACAAGTTTTATTGTTTCCAATTACCAATACCAAAAATCCTTTTTCTTTTAGTACTCGAATAGATTCCTTCAAAGCCGTCATCATCTCAATTAAATATGTTGATGCAATCATGTATCTCGTACTATTAACTCGATTGATTTTCTTTAAAACGTGATCGGCCTCTTTTATACCTGTTTCACATGTTTTTTTATAATCAATAGATTTTAGTATTTCTCTGCCGATATTTCTTTGATTTAATAAGGTCAAATCTTTTGTATTCGCAAGTTGCAGCCAACCTAAATTTAAGCTTGATGACCTTATATACTTTTGCGCCCCTGCATAAGGAGGAGAGGTAATAATGAGATCAATCGAATTTTCTTTTAGTTTAGAACCATCAGAATCCATTAATTCTCTTGCGTCAGTAGAATTTAAGTTCACAGTATAAGTTGAGGCAAAGCTTGAAGATTTTTGGAATCGTTTTATATTTTCTTGGGCTAGTGCCCTAAATTTCTCAAACACATTCTGTGTATTGATTTTTTCCAGTCTCTCACTAACTACCTTATAAAAAAAATCATTTTTTTCAAACCTATTGGGATTAAGTTTGACCGGTACAGATACTCTTGGATCTGCATAGCTAGATTTCTTGACACAATTGGAGAAACAAATAAGGAAAAAATCTTTCACATGCTCATCCTGTACTTCATTGATTGATCTCAAAATCCTTCCTAAATTATTAATCGCTGATTCCGGAAACCAATACTTGATGTTCACCACATCCGGTACGACTGGAGATCTTAGCTTCCTTGCCCTTGCCAAAATTTTTTCAAGATGAGAAGTTAGGTCAACATCAACAAAATTTGACGTTTTTGTACGTGCTATCAATCTAGCAAGGGGATTAGAATCTGCTCCAACGGCATTTTTTTTTGCATGAAGCGCCTCTAACAAGACAGTCCCTGTACCGCAAAAAGGATCTAAAACGTAATCACCCTCTTTAGAAAGTATAGAATTATTTAAGAAAAAATAGGGAATATGTACCAGTAGCTTGGCGGGATAAGGATGAATTAAATGAGTATACCTATCAGGGTTATTTAAAAGAGGAAATAACTCCCTAAAGTTCACTTCTATAGCTTTGTTACATTTCTTAAACGTTTCGAAATATTCTATTAATAATCTATCGTTTCCCTTCATAGGGTTTTCAATCATACTCATTAATACAACTTTACACTGCAACTGGTGCCTTAATTGCTGGATGCGGATTATAGTTCTTCAAAACGAAATCATCAAACTTAAAGGAAAATATATCCTTCACATCTGGATTAATTTGCATTTCTGGATAAGGCCTTGCTTCCCTACTAAGTAATGTATGAACTTGTTCCAAGTGGTTACAATAAATATGAGTATCGCCAAAAGTGTGAATAAACTCTCCGAGTTTCAACCCACAAACCTGAGCAATCATCATCGTCAATAATGCGTAAGATGCTATGTTAAAAGGAACTCCTAGAAACATGTCAGCGCTTCTTTGATACATTTGACAAGAAAGTCTACCCTCTGCCACATAAAACTGAAATAGTATGTGGCATGGAGGTAATGCCATTTTGTCTATTTCTGAAACATTCCATGCACTCACGATAATCCTTCTCGAGTCGGGGTTTGATTTTAGTGTTCGGATCACCTCAGATATTTGGTCTATATTTTTACCACTTGGTGATGGCCAACTACGCCACTGGAACCCATAAATTGGCCCCAATTCGCCACTTTCATCTGCCCACTCGTCCCATATTCTGACGCCGTTATCTTTGAGGTAACTTATATTAGTTTCACCTCTTAAAAACCAAAGTAACTCATAAATAATGCTCTTTAGATGTAGTTTCTTTGTCGTTACTAACGGAAAACCTTCTTCTAAATTGAACCGTAATTGAGCACCAAAAATACTGATCGTACCAACCCCAGTTCTATCCTTCTTCTGCACACCATGCTCTAATACATGTCTTAATAATGTTTCATATTGTTTCATATTGTTTCATAAAGATTATTATTCCTTGGAGAAACGAACTTCTTGCTAATTTTATTAGCAAAATTACTTGCTTTCAATTACTTCTTACCAAAACGCTAATGTAATTCAATAATAGAATTTTTCTGAATTAAGGCAGTTATACTCAGTTTAGGAAACATATGCTTCTTCCCCATCCTTTCTGACTTCACCTTTCCAGCCAACACCCACCTCCTCAAAGTAAGTGGTGACACATTTAACAGCAAAGCAGCCTCTTTCAGCGTGAGGAACTCCTTTGCCTGAATAGCCCTAATCTCGTCCTCCGTTACAAAAGCCTTCGGCTTACGCTTAATTTCCTCTTTTATTTCAGCCTGCTGAATCTTACTGTTTCTTTGTTTGAGCTTATATAATCGTTTGGCGCAATCGTCAGAACAGGTTTTTGAAGTTGTTTTGCGGGCAATAAACTCCTGATTACAGTATTCACAGGTTTTCAGAATCTTCATGTTGCTGCTCATGGTAACTATGATGTTTGGTTACTAATTCAGTGGTTAGATCACCGTATCAATTCGTATCATACCGTATCAATGCGTATCGTTGCGTATCATTTTTTACGGTTAGTAACCATGAAGTCCCGCTGAAATAAAATAGTAACCAAAATAACAACAAAAAAAGAGCTACTAAAAGCAGGAAAAACCATACTAAAAGCAACTCTTTACTTTCTAAACTATTGAAACAGAGACTAAAAGCAGCTAAAACATTAATAAAAGCCACAAAAGAAATATGCGGTCATTTGCCGATACAAAAAGTGCCAAAAATTAAAGATTAGTGTTATCGAAAGTAAATTCACCATTTATTTCGTCTCACCAAAAAAAGCTGTTCAGAAACAGTCTTGGCATTTACAAACTTATTTAACCCTTTCCAATTAACATAATTATTTGCAACTAATGAGCATAACATAGCCGACTTAACAGAATCGATTCAGAGTCAAACCTAGTTATTGTTTTCTCATCATGGTATTGATAACCTCAAATTCATAATAAATAATCCCGCCAAGCTTGGTAAATGGTATTTGTCCGGAGTCCCTTAAATGTTGAAGGGTGCCTGGTGAAATCTGCAGCACCCTGCGCACTTCATGAGACTTCAGCCACTTTTTTGGTACTCCTTCAGACTTTTGGTTCAGCAGGTACCTGATCTCTTTCAGCAAGTCATTTCGAAATTGGTCCAGATCCGCGAGTGTTACTATTTGATATTGCGCATACCCACCCCTCTCTGCGGCAACCGGGGGCACTTTTGTTGTCTTTGATGCCATAACGCACTTTTTTCTGTTTCACCAAAACCTTGTTCTAACCCATTGCTAACTGAGCTTAAAATTAGCGGCTTATATAGCAGTTACGTATTAAAGTTTGATAAGAAATACAAGGACCAAAGCAAACGAATACCAGGAAAGCCCGTATGCCCCTCATTTCCTTACCTTCCAAACAGCCAGACAAGCCGATATCACCAACACTGTCGGTTTTCAGGAATAATAGAGCCCGGATGATGCGGAATGCAAAAAGGCAAACTCCTGCTAGTATGGGCACACAGAAGTAGCAAAACTTGGTTTGCCGGCACAAACATGCAGTCTACCCCTTTACCATACCCGCAATTAGCCAAATAGTAAATACCAGGCTGATGAGTGCAATTACCCATTTCATGATGGTGTTCACCAGCAGGGGAAAATGCTCCATGCGGAACGAATCCGGCATCAGCGAATGATGCTGGTGGGTAACGTTTATGGTTGGCCGCCTGAACATATCTTCTCGAAGGGCTTTAAAGTTTTTGGTGAGGGCATCTTTGATCAGGGAAATCCCGTTCTCTAATATTCCTGATGGAGCCAAATGCAACTTGGCTAACATCTCCTCAATTCCCTGTATCACTTTGTACTGTTCTCCCACTGCCTGGCGCAGCAAGGCCAGTTGTTCTTTTTGTTCTTTCAGCTCCTGTGCTATTTCCTGCAACACCCTTTCAGTAATCTCCAGTTCCATGACACTCACATTTATTTTGTTCCAAATGCATATGCCTCCTACAAACGAGGAGAGCGTTTTTGCTTTTTACGTTTTTTTTGGAGCAGGCTTGCATGACTCGCCTCGTGCCCCTGCACCGGATTAAGAAGCGGCTCCAGACCTTTTTGCATTCTGTCCTCTTGCTTCCCTTTCATTGGGTCTCCAGAGTGAGCCATCTGTGCCTGCATTCCTTTTCCCATCTCCTTGCTTGCACTCTTGCCAACCGATGCATCTTCCTGTTTATCCTCTTTGTTGTGTAGTTGTAGTGCCTGCTGCTGTTGCAACATCATCCGCTCGATCCCTTTCAGCGGATAGCCTACCTCGCTGCCTTTGACCCTTACCCCCGTGCTATCCAGAAAAGCAATGCCTCTGCCCAGAAATATCACGTAGCCGAGTGCCTTCATTTTTACCTCGAACTGCATAAGCGATGAACTACCTGTAAGAGCCTGACCAATATGCGCCTTTAGGCTCTCCTTGCGCCTGTCTACTCTTGGTATAACTTGCTGCTCCTTTGGCAAAAACCTTTTGGGCGAGTGCACCTTTTTCAGGCCATACTGGGCTTCCGCCTGGCGGCAGAATGCAGCCACCTTTTTATAGTTGTTGCTGTCAGAGGCAGCACGGCCGTCAAAGCCGATCCGGTTTGCCACCAGGTGCAGGTGCTGGTGTGCTGTATCCCGGTGCAAAATCGCCACATACTGGTTGTGCTGAAAACCCATGGCCGTTGCACACCCTCTTGCCAGCTCCACCCACTTATCCCGTGCAAGTTCCTCTCCCGGCGCCAGGCTCAGGATGACATGAAGCACAGGCTTTGATACTTTTTCATTGAGCAGCCGCACCTCGCTAAACTGTTGAACGAGTTCTTTATCCGTGCCAAAACATTTGTGATATAAAAGCACCTCCGCCCGATTCTTTAGTCCGGCCGCTTTCAACGGCTTGTCATGAAGGCAGTACATCAGGCAGCCACGAAACGATTTGCCCACCCTTACCTTACCGATCATTGCAAATACGTTTTGATGTCTTTTGCCAGCCTGCGGAACTGGCCCGAAAAGAATTGTAGTTCTGCCCGCTCCAAGGCATTTAGTTCGTCGGGGCCGCTCCGCTTTTTTGCAATCCCATCCAGGTTGGCTGCTACATGGTTCAGCGTTGCCGAATAGGCCAGCACTTCTTTCGGCAGCACCTTTTCCCGTATTTGACTTTTACCTGCCAGCGCCATTTTCCGGAGAAACTCGGAAACGCTTAGCATTGCAGCAGCTGCTTTTGTCTCAATCAGATTCCGCTCTGAAAGGGTACACATCACCGTTAGCTTCTGATCACACCGGACTTCCTTTTTAGGTCGGCCACCTTTACGCGATCCCTTTGCTCCTTTTGTTGTTTCCTGTTCCATCACTTTCCCGTTAACTCACTTTTATTGGCGGTTTATGATACTTTTTTCTTTTCACCCGCCCACCCGAATACACCGTATGAGCCTGGACGAGTGCAGTAGGTGAAGTTTTGGCCGGGCCAAAACATAGCTGGCTTCCTAAATTCAGAAATGCAGCCCCCTGCGTCGGCCTTGGCTTTTTCCTGTCTTAAGCTGATGGATCAAAAAGTCGTTCAGGTCCTTGTGCCCCTCGTAAAGAGCACTTTTGTCTTGATACTTTTGGGACCACTGGAGCGCTTGTTGCATAGCATTTAACCCCGCTGCATCGCGGTCCAGGTAAAGGTGAACGGACGGATAGCACTCCATCAGGCCGCGACTCTTTTCCATGAAAGAAAGGGAGTTTAAAACCAGGAAACTGGTTGGACCCTCGGACGGCGGAACACTCCTTTCCACCTCCTTCTTTTGAGCTAAACTGAGGTAAGAAAGAAAGGAAAAACAACCTTCAAAAACAGCAACCTCTTCTGATCCAGGACCAATTAGCGTTACGTCCTTTGGAGAACTACTACCTTTGAAGTACGCATTTCTGAGCTCATAACCACCGCTGTTATTGGGTAGTCCAAGTGCTGAATGGGGTCTTCCGTTAAGCTCAAATGATACTTCTTTCAAGTACTGTCTTGCGATATGGGGAGCAATCTTTCGCCGGTTTATATAATGCCATAAATAGGCGCTTTCGATGGGCTTTACTGCAGTAATCTCCAGCTTTTTTCTTTCTGTTTCCCCATCTTTTTGAACAGCAGAAAGGGACGGGTGAAAAGAAACATCCAGCCTTGTTTTCCCTTCCAGTTTTTGCAGGAATTCTTTTACGGAACAACCGTAAAACAGCACCCCAAAATCTACCAGGTTACCTCCTTTTCCGATTCCATGGTCATACCACAGGTTTTTACTTCTGTCCACCTTAAATGACGAGGTCTTTTCTTCCCGTAGTGGTGAGCAGTACCAATACTCCTGCCCCCGGACTTTTTCTGATTTAAACCCCAGCGTTTCCAGGTACGAAACCAAGTCCATATTCCGCGCATCCACACACCTTAATCCTTGTTTCATTGCCTGCACGTTAAAAGATAAAATATAGAAGTAAAGCGGTTACGCTCGTAGCGGACCATCGCAATATTGCTCCACTCCAATTGCCTATATATAAAACCAAATTCATCTTATGTTTCTCCTGCACATCTTTGTGATGGCAGTCCGCTGATATGACCTGTAGCAGCATGTGAAAGCCAGGACAAATGCTATAGCAACCAGCTACTTACAACCATGTACCGAGAATGTTTATTTAGCTGGCAGTTTTTCAATGCACCGTGCCTATAAAACATGAAAATATCTAATTAAAATGCCTGGTCATAAGGACCATATCAATCACGTTTACTTGGTCTCCATCATCAGAACTTCATTGAATGTAAATGGTAACAACAGGTTAATGAGCGAAAAAGAGGTTACTCCTGTTACATCATCTGCACTTCCGCTTCCCTTAAATGAATTTAATATCAAAAATGGCCGGAGCACATTAAAAATGGATAAGAAATACAGCAACATCCATTGATGACATTGAAGGCACAACAACACCCAAAAGTGCAGAACCAGGCAAGCTGTTGGATGCAAGATCACTAGTTTCCCCACTCATACCATTAGATCCATTGGATCCGGTAATTGGATGCAACCAGCAAAAAAATTAGTGCCGATACAACTATGGCAAGCGTCACTTTCTCTATTTCAAAAAGATGTTTTCAAGCCTTAAATAAGTGCTAATAGTGGCGGCTAATCAGGCAACATGCAGCTTAACATACCGGACATGCGGAATGATATTTCCTAATTGTCTTTATGGTTACAATGCGGTCCGCTTCCCCATTTCTAAGCAATGTGCAGACAGTATCCCTGTTCCTGGAGATCCTGAAATTTTGGGAGGCATCTACGTGCAGCAGATGAACACCCCCTATGCTGTTCCTAAAGCATCAAGTCGTCCTTGCCGAACTCAAACTGCATATCAATCAGCTTGCGGTATAATCCACCTGCTTTCATCAACTGTTCATGTGAGCCGCTTTCCAGTACCGCTCCTTTATCGATCACTACAATCTGGTCTGCCTTGCGGATGGTAGAAAGCCGGTGCGCAATCACAAAAGAAGTGCGGCCTTTCATCAGGTTGTCCAGTGCTTGTTGCACCTGTTGCTCGCTTTCACTGTCCAATGATGATGTTGCTTCGTCCAAAATCAAAATGGCAGGATCTTTCAGAATGGCCCGGGCAATAGCAATACGCTGGCGCTGGCCGCCACTTAATTTTATGCCCCGCTCTCCTACCACCGTGTTGTATTGCTCCGGAAATCCGGCAATAAAATCATGTGCGTTGGCACTTTGCGCAGCGGCCACAATTTCCTCATCGGTAGCTCCCGGTTTACCATAGGAAATATTTTCTTTAATAGTGCCACCAAACAGAATCACTTCCTGCGGTACAAATGCCATTTGCATGCGTAGTTGCGTCAGCGGAATGGCGATAATGGGCCGCCCGTCGAGGTAAAGCCCGCCTTTATCTAGCTCGTAAAACCGGAGCAATAGCGATGCAAGAGTGCTTTTACCGGCACCACTTGGACCCACTAGTGCCACCTGTTCTCCTGGGGATGCATGTAAAGAAATATCCCTGAGTACCGTAACATCCTTTCGTCCCGGGTAGTTAAAGGATACACCATCAAACTGCACTTCTCCCCTGATCACATGTTCGGGTTCAACGAGAATGGTGCTCACCTCCAGGGGTTCACCGTTGTTGCGCAGGATTTCGCGGATGCTGTGTGTTGCACCCAAAGTTTTTTGCAGTTGTGAGAACATATCGGCAAAGCCGGCAAAAGTGCCGCCCACAAACATGGAGAAAATAACAAACATGGTGAGCGACCCCATAGTGAGCTCACCCGTCTGGATCAGGGTAGCACCATACCACATCACACCCGCAATAGCACCAAATACGCTAAAGATCATAAAGGATACAAATGCACCCCGGTATCGGGCATTGGTAATGGCGGTTTGCACAACTGCCGACACGCTTTTTACATAGCGGCCAATTTCATAAAATTCACCCGTGAATGCTTTTACAATGGAGATGCCTTGAAATGTTTCCTGCACAATAGTGCCGCTTTCCGCCAACTGATCCTGCGCCCTGCGGGCCATTTTGCGGATGCGCATACCAAAAACCACCGCCAGCACCGCAATTACCGGAACTACGGCCAGCATCAGCAGTGAAAGCCTAGGGCTGATCCAGAAAATAAACAGCAGCCCGATGATTAAGGTAAATATGCCGCGTAAGAATTCGGCCAGCGTAAAGGAAATAGCATCTTGTATCTGCGACAAATCGGATGACAGGCGGTTGCTCAATTCGCCCACCCGCTTATCAGCAAAAAACTGCATGGGCATGCTGAGTAGCTTGCTGTACACATCTTTGCGCATATCGGCCAGCGACCGCTCGCCTACTTCTGTCAGTAGGTACACCCGCATAAATGAGAATACGGCCTGCAGCGATAGTTGTGCAAATATGAAGAGCAGGATGGTATTCAAATCCAGGCGCAGGTTTTTAAGTTCCGTACCAAAAGATGTGTTGTCCAGGGTGTTACCGGCAGGGAGTGCAGCAGTTCCTGGCGCCACGGCATCGATCATTTTGCCCAAAAAAAATGGAAACAAACTGGTTGATAGCGCTGAGAGGGCAATGAACAATAAGCTTAGGATGAATTTGCCCCGATAAGGTTTCAAATACGCAAACAAGGCCAGTGCCTCTTTCAGTCGCTCCCTTGATATTTTCACCTTCACCCCTTCCGCATCAGTATTGCCACCACCTCTGTTGCGCCTGCTGTTTGCCATACATCCTTGAATTGGACGGCAAAGATCGGGTGCGCCCGGGCATTACTTCCATCGCCTTGCAAATTCCTGCATAGGGATTCCTTTTTCTCTTTTTCTTTTTGCGTCCATGTAAGGATGGCTAGGTGGCCAACCTTTAGTATGGCAATTACGTTGTTTGGCAACGCTAATCCTTGGATGAGCCGAATAGTCAGGCCATTCGGCTCACATTTTATCTTATTTTTGAGCCGAATAATGCTTCTAATCGGATCATGGCAACCTATAACTGGCAGCAACAGGATTGGCCTCAATTTACTTACTCCCTCCAAGAGGTGGAAGATGATCTTTTGCTCCTGGCCGAAAAAACAGGGAAGCTGACGGGTTTGATGGGAGCACTGCCGGAAGAAACCCGGATGGAAGCCCTCATTGAACTCATAGTGGCGGAGGCAATTAAGACCTCTGAGATAGAAGGAGCATACTTGAGCCGCAAAGATGTGATGTCTTCGATCAAAAATAATTTGGGTATCAACTCTACTCCAGAAGCAGTAAAGGACCAAGCTGCTGAAGGCATAGGAGTGCTGATGATCAGTGTGCGCAACACCTATAAAGAGCCGCTTTCCGAAGAGGTCCTGTTTAGCTGGCATGGGATGCTGTTTAAAGGGCAAAGTGGTTTTCGAATAGGCAGCTGGCGGGAGCACAAAGAACCCATGCAGGTCGTCACGGGTGCTTTGGGCAAGCAAAAGGTGCACTTTGAAGCGCCACCTTCCGAACGGGTACCGGCCGAAATGAATAGGTTCATTACTTGGTTCAACGAAACGGTACCCGGCGGACCAAAAGGGCTGAAAAAAGCAGCGGTACGATCAGCCATTGCGCATTTGTATTTTGAAACCATTCACCCCTTCGAAGACGGCAATGGCCGCATCGGACGTGCCCTGGCTGAAAAAGCCTTATCACAGGGAATTGGCCGGCCGGTGCTGCTGAGCCTTTCCCGAACCATAGAAGGGAACAGGAACGCTTACTATGATGCCTTATCGCAATCGCAGCGCTCCAATGAGATCACCCCATGGATTGCCTATTTTATACGAACAGTACTTGCAGCACAAACAGAGGCAGAGGAGCAATTGGAATTTACCCTCCGGAAAGCAAAGTTTTTCGACCGCTATAAAGACAAGCTGAGCGAACGGCAGTTGAAGGTGATTCGTCGCATGCTAGAGGAAGGGCCAAAAGGCTTTCAAGGGGGCATGAATGCCGGCAAGTATGGCTCACTAACCAAAGTTTCCAAGGCAACTGCCACCAGGGACCTGCAGGCACTGCTGGAAATGGGTGCCCTTATTTATTTGGGTGAAGGTGGGGGAAGAAGTATCAAATATGGGGTCAACCTGGTATAAGAAATCTTACCAGCACCAGTATAAACCTGTAGCAGGTTCAGAGGATGCAAGCAAATAAAACAAGGCGGCTGTAGTGCCTTTTACCTGATAGCAAATGGCATATGCCACCCCGAAGAACACCCAAAAACAATTCTGTCAATAAAATAACAATCAGTTGACCAAAAATCTAATGTATTGTTGGCTATGTTACTCTCTTGACAACAGGCTACTATCAAATTTGGCTGATCCTCTCTGTGGCGTTCTGATTGTTTCGAATGGTTTTTTATCTTGTACCCTGACAATGGATTTACTTTCAAGCTATGTTAGAAAGTTCACAAAGCTAAAAAGGGGCAATGTTCAAGGAATGAAAGCACCGCACAAGCCTGTTTTGCTTCTGGCAGTGATTGATGGAATAGAAAAGAAAAACATTCGTTCCAATCAAATTCAAATCAGCCCCGAATTAGTGGCAAACTTCAAGGACTTTTGGTCGCAGTTAGTAAGAGATAGCCGCTTTAGCGAAAATTTCTCTCTGCCTTTTTTTCATTTGCGCAGCGATGGTTTCTGGCATTTACAAACACTGCCCGGCCGGGAGATCTCCTTAACAAGTTCCCACTCCATTAAAAGTTTCACACACTTAAAAGAAGTAATTAATTATGCCTGCTTTGATCAGGAATTGTACAACCTGCTTTCAAATGAACATACAAGACAAATCCTGAAACAAACACTTCTCGACGCATATTTCCCAAATACTCACCTGCATGCATCAAACCAGCTGATTGGGGAAATCATCAACCAAATCCTCCATGAGCCCTCAGCCATTTACAAGACCAAAGCATTGAATTTCGATGAGGAAGAAGTATTTGTGAGAAGTGGCGTCTTCAAAAAGGAAATTCCGAAAATCTACAATCACACCTGCGCCATTTCACGGATGCGCATCATTACTGATGCCGACATTCAAATGATAGACGCCTGCCACATCGTTCCTTTCTCCCAGTCGCATGACGATACCATTACCAACGGTATTTCGCTGTGCCCGAATCTTCACCGGGCATTTGACCGGGGACTAATCTCTTTAGATGGGGAGTACAGGGTGCTTGTAAAGCCGTTTAAAGAGCAGGAAAACTTCTATTCTATCAAACAATTTGAGGCCAGGCAGATCCTGCTGCCCAACAGCAACCATTATTTTCCAGCCCAAGAAAATTTAGCAGCACACCGCCTTCGACACAACTTCTATTAGGTTAAAAAGAATTTCAGGTGGCAGAAAAAAGCCCACAGATCAGGGCAGCCGTTTCTGTGAGCATCATAAATTTTCTTTTACTGCAGCTGACCTAGGCGTTTACATAACTGGGACATATCCGCTCCTACCTTTTGCTCCAGAACACGGGCATAAATCTGGGTGGTGGAAAGCTTGGTGTGCCCCAGCATTTTACTAACCGTTTCAATGGGTACGCCATTAGATAAAGTAACGGTAGTGGCAAAAGTGTGGCGGGCCGTATGAAAAGTAAACGATTTGGAGAGGTCACAATAAAGAGCAATTTCTTTTAAATAAGCATTCATCTTCTGGTTGGAGAGGCGTGGAAAAACCCGGTTGCGTATTGCGGCCCGCGGATCAGCCCTGTATCGGTCCATGATGGCTTTTGCCTGCGGCAGCAAGGGTACATTTACGGCTACAGCTGTTTTACAGCGGGCAGTTTTGATCCAGTAAGCTCCGTCCATGCCGATACAGATGTGTGCAGGTTGCAGGGCTGTTACATCTGCATAGGCAAGCCCGGTGTAGCAACTGAATACAAACAGGTCGCGCACCACCTGCAACCTTTCGGAGGGCAAGTCTGCACTTTCTACAAGTGTAAGTTCAGCGGGTGAAAGAAAAGTTTTATCCACTTTCTGGAAACGGAGCGTATATCGCTGGAAGGGGTCTTTAGGGATCCACTCCATTTTGGCTGCCAGAGTCACCATCTTGCGCAGCCGCTCCATGTGTTTCATAATCCCGTTATTGGTCAGGGGATTGCTTTCCATCAGCGGTGCGGTTTTGCGCAGGAAGATTTCAAACTCAGTAATAAACTGGAAGTTCAGTTCGGACAAATGGATGTCTTTTGTCTTGTGTTTTCTTTCCAGGAACAGTTTTACATATCGCTCTGTCGTGAAGTAGTTTTTAAGGGTACCGGGAGCAAGCACTGTCTTCATATTTTCATTATGGTACCGCATCAGGCCGCAGAGTGTCTGGTTCCCTTCTTCTGTTCCGAGAAACAGGCTCTTAATCGCCTGCGCGGTGACCTTCCTTTTTTCAAGGTGCAGGTGCCGGACGCATTCCATCAGTTGGAATCGTACATCCTGCAAATAAGGATTCAATTCCTGCATCAGCTTCTTGTTGCCTTTGACGCTGCCGCTTTTTACGTCCCATTGATCCGCAGGCACTTTCTTTTTCAGGGAAATTTCCAGCCGCTTATGGGCTACGGAGATGCGTACATACAGGTGCAACTCACCTGGAGTGGTTTTGAATGTGCGTGCAACAAAGTGCACGCTGAATGGATTGGTAGATTTCATACCGCACAATTTTTAGCGTGAAAAATTTCAGCTCTTCTACCAGTGAATCATGCGTGAGCCAGGAAAAATGGAGAAAATACTCACCAGACTGTCTTGTAAAAAATCGGCAAGTCAAAGCTACAACGGATTTCGGCCGCTTGTTTTACTCACCAATAACTCACCAGAGGGTTGTATTTCTTTGTATTATTTTGGTTTCTGATGTGCATAAAAAAACCCGCAAATCATTGATTTTGCGGGCTTTGGATGTTTTTTGACATCCCCTTTGGTCGGGAAGACAGGATTCGAACCTGCGACCCCCTGGTCCCAAACCAGGTGCGCTACCGGCCTGCGCTACTTCCCGAATATTTTTTGCCAATCTCTCAATCGGCTGTTTGCTGCGGTGAGGGCGGGATTCGAACCCGCGGTACAGTTTAACCCGTACGGCAGTTTAGCAAACTACTGATTTCAGCCACTCATCCACCTCACCGTCCTCTCTCAGAGCAGAGCTCCTTTGCAAGGGCTGCAAAAATAGGGAGCCGGCATTCAATTTCCTAAAAATCAGTGTTCTTTTTTTTAAGTATCGCCGGTATAAATATTACCAAACCGTACGTAAGAGCAAAACGGCCTGAACAAACCCTCGATGGGCAACGTTCAGGCCGTTTATACTAAAAGATTTTAAGCGCATCGTTACATGGCTGCCAGTTGCACTTTTTGCTGCAGCTCCATCACGTTATCGCGGAACAAACCATCGGTGTCCATCAGGTCTTTTACCGTTTGACAAGAGTGAATCACCGTAGTATGATCGCGGCCACCAAAATGTTCACCGATTGTTTTCAGCGAGTTTTTGGTAAATGCTTTTGCGAGGTACATGGTTATCTGACGTGCCTGTACAATTTCACGTTTGCGGGTCTTTTGCAACAGTTTATCGTAGGGCACATCAAAGTATTCGCACACCATTCGCTGAATGGTATCGATGGTAATTTCCTTACTCGAGGATTTTACAAAATTGCGCAGCACTTTTTTTGCCAGTTCCAGATCAATTTCACGGCGATTGAGCGACGATTGCGCCAGCAGCGAAATCAACGCACCTTCCAACTCACGAATATTGCTGTTGATGTTGTACGCAATGTATTTCACTACTTCCTTCGGCATCTCCAAGCCGTCATTCTTCATTTTCCGTTCCAGTATCTCGATGCGGGTTTCATAATCCGGCATCTGGATATCGGCACTCAAACCCCAACGGAAACGGCTCAGCAGGCGCTCCTGCACGCCTTCCAGGTCTTTTGGCGATTTATCGGAAGTAAGCACCAGCTGCTTGCCGCTTTGGTGCAGGTGGTTGAAGATGGCAAAAAACGCATCCTGTGATTTTTCGGCGCGGTTGAAAAACTGCACGTCGTCAATGATCAGCACATCAATCATTTGGTAAAAATGAATGAAGTCGTTGATGGCATTGTTGCGGCTATGGTCTACAAACTGGTTGATGAATTTCTCGGAGCTTACATACAGCACCACTTTGTTAGGATGCAGCTTTTTTACTTCATTGCCAATGGCCTGCGCCAGGTGAGTTTTACCCAAACCAACGCCGCCATAAATAACCAACGGGTTAAAGGAGTTAGCGCCAGGCTTTTCGGCCACCGTTTTACCTGCACGGCGTGCCACGCGGTTGCTATCGCCTTCCACATATGAATCGAATGTATATATCGCATTCAATTGCGGGTCGATGTGCATTTTTTTAAGACCCGGTATCACAAATGGGTTTTTCACCGGCGTATTGATCACCAGCGGAAAATCCATTTCGTTATTTGAAAAAGACTTGTAGCCATGCGTTGCAACATCCACAGTTACAGGCTTGTTGTAGCTGTTGCCCCCATCTACCATAATGCGGTATTCGAGCCGGGCATCTTTACCCAATTCACGCTTCAGCGTTTTGGCTAAAAGATTTACATAGTGCTCTTCCAGATATTCGTAAAAAAATTGGCTCGGAACCTGAATCACCAACACATTTTCCTTCAACTGCACGGGCTTGATGGGTTCGAACCATGTTTTGAAATGCTGCCACTCTACGATATCTTTAATGATAGAAAGGCAGTTAGCCCAAACATGTTCGGCGTTCTTATCCATGAATGACGTCGTAGTTTATGTGAATTAAGTATGATGCTTGCGGGGCCCGTTGTACACACCTTGTGTATAAAAAAATTTGGCCGTGACAGAAGGACGAATTTCTAAGAAAAGTTAATCAAAAAAAAATTTTTATTCGCCCGTTTTTTTTGTAACTAAAAGAGAATTGGCACGCTCAACTTTTCCCCGTTTTCCCCGTTCAAATCGATAGTCGAGGCGCCCCAATTTGATGCCGGCCCACCCAACCTGGTTAATGATGACCTCGGCACCATTTTTATTGCGCACCACTTCCGGCTGCTCTAAAAAATCATGTGTATGTCCACCAATAATCAAATCGATGTTGCTAGTTGCAGCAGCCAATTTCAAATCACTTATTTTATTACCACTATAACGGTAACCCAAATGCGATAAACAAATTACCAGGTCGCAACCTTTCGACCGCAGCAATGCTGCAGTTTCGTTTGCTTTTGCCACCGGGTCGAGGTATCTGGTATTGCCATAAAGGTTTGCAGGCACCAATCCATCCAGTTCAATGCCCACACCCAATACACCTATTTTCAATCCGCCTCTTTTAAATATTTTATACGGCACTGCCACATTTTCCATTGGCGTGCCGGCAAAATCATAATTGCAAACAATGGTCTCAAAACGGCCATGGGCCTGCATTTGCGCCGCCAGGTTTTCAATGCCGCCATCGTAATCGTGGTTGCCAATCGTTACCGCATCGTAGCCCATCTGGGTCAATGCTTTTATTTCGGGCTCACCATTATATATATTAAAATACGGTGTGCCCTGGAAAATATCACCCGCATCCAACAACAATACATGTTCTGCTTCGCCCCTGATCTTTTCAATCAAAGCAGCGCGACGTGCCACACCACCCAAACCTTCGTTGCGGCTACCATCCATCGGAAAAGGATCGAGCCTGCTATGCGTATCGTTGGTGTGTAAAATGGTGAGGTATTCAACCGGCGCAGCATCGATTGCAGCCGCATGCAATGCACGGCTGCCCAACAGCACCGAACCTGCAGCCATGGCCGACTGCGCAATAAATTTTCGTCTATTGTACATGGTTAATGCGCATTTCGTTGTTGGCTAGAATGGTCATATTCTGGCTTTGCAAAAAAGCTACATAATCAAACAATGCATCGCGCACCAGGTAGCCATTTGTTACCTGCGGAATAGCCCGCATAAATGCAGCACCATCACCACCATTGGCCACATAATCAGAGTTGGCAATGGTATATGTTTGCTGCACATCGAACGGCTTGCCGGCGATGGTAATATCTGTTGCTTTTTTGTTGCGAATGGTAAATGAAACACCTGCCACAGGCCAGCCACCCTGGGCGGCAATAAAGTCGAGCAACTCTTGAACTTGTGCGCCATTAAGCACCTGCACCACGATCAAATTATCAAAAGGCATCAACTCAAAAATCTTCCCCCTGGTTACGGCACCTTGCGGCAGCTGCGTTAGGCGGATGCCGCCATAATTAAGTAGGGAAAAATGCACGGTGCGGTTAAATCGTTTATTAGCCATCTGCAGCACGGCGTCGGCCATAAAGTTGCCCAGCGTGCTGGAAGGTTTTGCTTTTTCAAGGGTGGCCGATGCGTTGCCCACCACCACACTCATGCTGCGCTCCACGCTATCGCGGTATGGCTGCAACAATTTACCCAGGGTACTGTCGGTAGCATTGGCTGCCGAAATATTGTAACCCGAATAAACGAGTTGCTGCGGCAACATGGGCCGGCTGCAGGCTACCAACCCGGCGCATACCAGTAAATAAAAAAAATGGTGTTTGATGCGGTGCACTTGATCAACTTTGGGCCGCAAATATCCGTCGACTTTTCCAGTTTTCCACATCTTACCCACTTTTTCCACAGTGGCGGTATCGTAAAAATGACATGTCTGCTTCGGAAAAGCGCAACCGTGCGGGGTTTAAGAAAAACAAAATTTTTTGCGGCTCTTTTTTCAGTGCTTTGATACGTAGGTTAGGGCCGCTTCTTTATTTAAAATTCTTGATGCAACATAAATCAGCGCCTGCTAAAAGAGGGGCTGATTTTTTAATTCGATTTTCCAGGCAATAAAAAAGTACATCTTTTTTTACTGCAGGTTTTTACAGCGCAACCAAAGCATTGCATCGCCTAAAAAACATATAACCTTATGCCTTAATCAGACCATCCATGCGGTGCAACAACTCAATGCAGGCGCGGCCATTGTGGTAATTGCATTTCCAGATCCCTACTTTATCCTCGCCGGGCATGGGGCTGTAATCCTCCCGCACACCCCAAATCCATTCACCCAGATCGCGATCTATTATATGCTGTTGCACAAACCGCCAGTTGTTCACCGACCGCTGCAGCTGTACCGCATCTCCGTTAAGCTGCCATGCGTTGAAAAAACCAACCATCGCCTCGGCCTGCGGCCACCAGTGTTTTTCTTTTACCAAATGTTCGCCTTCCTTTTCGTACCAAAGCCCGCCATCCACGTCAAGGCCTCGGGCTGCAGCCTCCGCCACCTGTAGTGATCGGGTCTTTACTTCCGTAATCAAATCCTCTTCGCCAACTACTGCTGCAGCCTCTTGCACCAGCCAAGCCGCTTCAATATCGTGCCCGTAAGACACAGCTGTGGAACGGGACTCCCAGCTTTCGTTGAAAAATAATTGCAGGTGGCTATTTTGGGGATGAATGATGTGATCGAGAAAATGGCGCACCAGCGCTACCAGTCTTTTACAAAGCAACGCATCGGGCCAAACGCGGTACAGGTTGGCATAAGCTTCCAACACATGCAGGTGTGTGTTCATGCTTTTTTTCTCGTTGGCATCTTTTGCACTCAGGCGCAGGTCGGCAAGCGGTTGCCAATCCGGAGCCAATGCTTCAATGTAGCCGCCATGTACACCATCATAACTGTGTGTTTCAATAAGCGCAAACAAATTTTTTGCTGCATCCAACGCTGCGCCATTTGCCGTGAGGCGATAGTATTCACTAAAAGCATACATAGCAAAGGCCAATGCATAAATTTGCTTTTTGGTATCAAGCGGCTGTCCACCGGCAGTTACACTCCAATACACACCGCCCCATTCGCGGTCAATGAAATGTCGTTGCAGGTATGCAAATGCGCGGTTGGCCATGGCGTAATGCACATCGCTGCCGGTGTAGCGGGCCGCAGCGGAAAAAGTCCACAGGATGCGACTATTGAGTACTGAGCCTTTCGGCGCATCCGGATCAATACGGTTTTGATGGTCCATGCGACCAACAAAACCACCGTTGCGTTCATCTACACAATGCGTGATCCAGAAACTAAGAATTGCATCCAGCTCCTGCGCTATTTCGTTGCGGTATTGCACCAGATCAATTGCCATAAATCAAACCTTTTGCACATCTGCACTTTGCGGCGCTGCCTGTTTTTGCGCAGCTAAATAAGCCCTGTTTTTATCAACAATATTGTAAATGGTTTGCACCGATGCAGCCGAACGAAAACCATCCTCCGGAGTATGCATTACATAATCCAGCAATTGCTCCACTGTGGATGTAGCAACATGCAACCGCGTATCAGACGAAGCATAATAAATAAACACTCTTCCATCATCATCTTTTATCCAGCCGTTTGCAAACACCACATTCGACACATCACCAATGCGCTCCGCTCCTTCCGGCGCTAAAAAATATCCTGCAGGTTTATGGATCACTTTGGTCACATCATGCAAATCGGTTAGGAACAGGTACAACACATAACGCAGTCCGGCAGCACATGCCCGAACGCCATGCGCCAGGTGCAGCCAACCTTTGTCGGTTTTAATAGGTGCCGGCCCCTGCCCGTTCTTGGCTTCGTACACGGTATGGTACCTTTTTTCATCGATGATCACTTCTTCTTCAATGACTGCACATTCAATACATGCACTCAGCCCAAAGCCAATACCACCGCCCTTTCCGGCCTCTATAAACGAATCCTGCGGGCGGGTATAAAAAGCATATTTGCCCTGCACAAATTCGGGGTGCAACACCACGTTGCGTTGTTGTGCGGATGATGTTTTCAAATCAGCCAAACGTTCCCACTGCACCAGATCTTTGGTGCGAGCAATGCCGCATTGAGCAATGGCCGCCGACTGGTCGCCTGCGGGTGCTGATGGGTCGCGGCGTTCGGTGCAAAACAATCCGTAGATCCATCCGTCTTCGTGCTGCACCAGGCGCATGTCGTACACATTCGTATCAGGTTCGGTGGTTTCCGGCATGTGTACCGGGTATTCCCAAAAACGAAAGGCATCCACGCCATTGTCGCTTTCAGCCACTGCAAAAAACGACTTCCGGTCGGCACCTTCCACACGAGCCACCACCACGTATTTTCCATTAAATTTTATGGCGCCCGCATTGAAAGCGGCATTGATGGCAAAGCGCTCCTGTAAAAAAGGATTGGTAGCCGGGTTTAAATCGTAGCGCCAGGTAAGCGGTGCATGCGCCGCCGTCAGCACCGGGTGCTCGTATCGGTCAAAGATGCCGTTGCCCAAGGGAAGCTTTGCATTTTTTCTACTGGTCAACGCATCGTGTGCCTGTTGCAATGCTTCCCATCGCTTTTGGAAAGTTGTGTTCATCGTGTTCTTGTTTGTCAGCTTACGGCCCAATAATCAATAGTTGATGTTTGGGCAAATAACTGGTTAATGAATGTATTGGAAGGTTTAAAATGCTTGTCCTCTATCCGCCGGTATTGCAGCAGTATTGTTTATTTGTTCGCCTGCTCTTCGCTGTTCCAGCGCATGGCTGACGTCCATCATAAAACGGTCGCTTAGTTTATAAAAAACAATGAAAACAGCCGACAATAAAGCACCAGCTGCAGGTATGAATGAAAGCATCATGCGGATGCCTTTTTGTGCTTCGGTAGTTTGCACGGTATTGGCTTCAAAACCCCACAGCGCCAGCAGCCAGCCAGTTAGTGCGCCGCCCAGTGTCCAACCCAGTTTTTGCGCCATGGATGACGAAGAGAAAATAAGCCCTGTGGCTCGGCGCCCAGTTCTGTATTCGGAGTAGTCGGCAATGTCGGCATACATCGACCATAGCAACGGGAAAATGGAGCCGGCACAAACAGAGATCAGGAATTGAAAGGAAAATATGAGTGCTACATCGCTTTCGCCAAAGGTGTAAAAAATGCAACTCAAAACACCAGCCAGCAACATCGCATACAGGAATGTAGCCTTCTTGCCAAGTTTATCCGAAACGGGTTTTGCTAATACTACACCCACAATATTTGCAGCTTGCCCCAACACCAAATAAAGCGTGCTGTAATTGATGGCCACATCAAACACCGGAAGTGTAAACGCCTGTTGGCTGCCGAAATAATATTTGAAATAATAGATGGCCGAACCATCTCGCAGCGAATTAAATACCAACGTACAAATGCCTGCACCCAACAATACAAACCAGGGTTTGTTTGCAGCCAAATCAGCCAGGTCTTTTTTCAGCGATGTTTTTTGTTCGCGGGGTGGCTGAATGCGTTCACGGGTCCACAAAAATGTTAGGTAAAAAAGTGCAGCAGCCAGCACTGCATAAATGATCATTGATGACTGCCAGCCACGTTGCAGATCGGTAGTACCATCAGCACTTTTGCTAAACACACTCACCAATGGTTCGGCCGTAGCCAGCACCAAAATGGAACCTGCAAAAGCAAAAATAAAACGGAAGGTAGACAGCGTAGTGCGGTCTTTAATGTCAGAGGTCATCACACCCATCAGTGATGCATACGGCACGTTGATGGCCGAATAGATCATCATCATCAAAGTGTAGGTGATGTAAGCATAGATCAATTTGCCACCACTGGAAAAATCGGGAATGGTAAACGTAAGAATTCCGATCAAACCAAACGGAACAGCCACCCACAACAGGTATGGCCGAAACTTACCCCAGCGTGTGTTGGTGCGGTCGGCAATGATGCCAATGAGCGGATCGAAAGCAGTATCCCAAATACGGGTAACCAAAAACATGGTACCCACTGCTACGGCTGCAATGCCCACAACATCGGTGTAGAAATAAAGCAGGTACACCGAAAAGATTTTCCAGAACATAGACGATGCAAAATCGCCAAAGCCATAACCAATCTTTTCTTTAATGCCAATGCTGTTTTGCTTCATTGTGTGTTGTACATTTTTTTGCTGCATCCGTTTCAACGCAGCCAACTGTTGCATATAGCCGTTAAACTGTTACAATATCAATTTCAACACCGCTCCAATAACTTTAGCCCAGTTCTTTTTGTAAACCCGGGCAACGCTGCCTGCAACAGCGCCGCCCAAGGAATACCAAGTTTACGGATCAAACACAGCAGCATGATGCTGCCTAAAAAATCAGGTCTTTTTTTACTTCAAATTCCTGCGTCAACTCGCCAACCTGCACTTTAAATTCGCCAGCTTCTAACTGTTGTTTATTGTCCTCATTTACAAACGCAAGGTCTTTAACCGGCACCTTGAACTGAATGGTTTTTGCTTCACCGGGTTGCAACAAAATCTTTTCAAACCCACGCAATCTTTTCTCATCCGGCGCCAGCGAAGCATACAAATCCGAAACATACAACTGAACTACTTCCATGCCTGCACGGCCGCCCGTGTTGCGTACGGTTACACTTACGGTCAGCGTTTCGGCTTCCGTTAATGCAGTTTGCGCAATGCCCAAATTACTGTATTGAAACGTAGTGTACGAAAGGCCAAAACCAAACGGATATTGCGGGTTAAAATCGCCACCCTGCGGGTTTTGTCCACTATCCGAAATTTTATGAATATAATTTGTCAGCGCATTTGTAAAACGCGGATATGTAATGGGCAGCTTGCCACTTGGGTTCACATCACCTGCCAATACATCGGCCAATGCATCGCCACCAAAATTGCCGGGCAAATAAGTGTGCACCACTGCTGCTGCGCCGGGCTCAATACGGTTGATGATGCGCGGCCGGCCTTCGGTAAGTACTACAATTATGGGCTTGCCGGTTTTGATCAGGGCTTCAGCCAACAGCAATTGGTTTTCGGAAAGTGTCAGGTCGTTCAGGTTGCCCGGCGTTTCGGTATAACTGTTTTCGCCAATGCACAACACTACTGCATCCACCCCTGCTGCAGCTTGCACCACCGCATCTAGATTCACGATTGAATCTTCGTAGTATTTGCCGTCCATTTTGTAAGCAACACCTTGCTCAAACTGCACCTGCGCAGCACCAAACTTTTTGCGCAGCGCTTCTGCAAACGTGTTGTAACGTTCGGCCAGTGCATCGGTTTGCTCGCCTTGCCAGGTGTAGCTCCAGCCACCGTTCAGCGGCCGCATGGTATTGGCGTTTGGTCCTGTTACCAACAGTTTAGCACCTTTTGCCAGCGGCAAAATGTTGTTCCCATTTTTCAACAGCGTGATTGATTCGGCTGCAGTGTAGTATGCGGCACGTTCAAATTCGGCACTGCCGTAGCGGGGATAATCCTTTGCATAAGTCAATGGCCGTTCAAACAGGTTCAACTCTCCTTTTACACGGAGAATGCGGGTTACAGCATCGTTGATGCGGCCCTCGCTAACTTTGCCTTCTTTTACCAGCGCCACAAGGTCAGTACAAAATCCTTTGTAATCGTACGGGATCATTGCCATATCAATACCCGCATTGATGGCCAGCATAATGGCTTCTTTATTTGTTTTCACAATGCGGTCGCGGCGCTGCACGTTTTCAATATCCTGCCAGTCGGTTACCACAAAACCAGTGAAACCCAACTCCTCTTTCAACAAGTTGGTCAGAATGCGTTTGTTGATATGCGTAGGCACACCATTGATCAGCGCAGAGTTCACCATCACGTTGCGGGCACCGGCCTGCAGCGCTGCACGAAATGGCGGCAGGTGGTATTCGCGTAAATAGTGTTCGGGTATCCATGCATCGGTTCGGTCCTTGCCCCATTTTGGATCGGAATAGCCAAGAAAATGTTTCAAACTCACCGCTACTTTTTCCTTGCCACCCAAGGGCTCCTGCGTGCCCTTCACAAACTGCACACCAAGCTCTGAAATAAGAAATGGATCCTCGCCATAACCTTCCCAAATACGCGGCCACACGGGGTTTGTTCCAAGATCAAGCACCGGCGAAAAAGTCCACGGCACACCTGCGGCTCTAGATTCATATGCACTGATTGCAGCGCCATTAAATACCAGTTGGCGGTTCCATGTAGCGGCCTGCCCTATTTGTTGCGGAAACAACGTGGAGCCGTTTACATAGTTAACGCCATGTATGTTATCCAGCCCATAAATTACCGGGATCTTCAACCGTGTTTTTAATGCATGCTGGTGTATCTCCGTAAGCAATGCATTCCACTCTTTTGTACCCAGCCACGGACCAGGTGTATTGAGAATAGAACCTACTTTGTAATTCACCACCACATCCTGCAACTTAGCCTTATCAAACGCAAAAGTTTTGCCCTGCACAGCGCCCATCGATTCAATGGAAACCTGTGCCATCTGGCCCACCTTTTCTTCCAGCGTCATGCTGTTGAGCAGATGTGCCACTTTTGCTTCATTGGCCGCGTTGAGTTGTGCCTGCACTTCGGTTGCCTGTGCGGCGATCAGCAGGCAAAGTATTAGGCCGGTTTTTTTCATGATCTGATCATTTATTTGGTATCCAAAATATCTGATCTGCTGCGCCGGATTCCTGATTTACATCCGATCTTTTATGATTTACACAACCCTTTTCTCTCGATACATCTTGCCACATGCTTATCGGTACATATCGGGCAAATCGTTTTCAAATAATGTATACCGGTCGTTGTAAAATTTCAAGAAATCGGGCACGCTGCTATGGCCAGGAAATGGTGCATAATAATGGGTTGCACTGGTGCGATCGTTGCGCCACACCAACACATAACTCAACTTCATTCCATCTTGCTTCATCACATGCAACAGTACATCGGTCCACCATGCCGGGTTGGGAATTGATTCAAGTCCTGTTTCGGTAAATGCAGCCAGCTTGCCCTTTTTCTGCGCATAGCCGGAAACGATCTGAAGTTTGCGGATAGCTGCTTCCAGGTTGTACTTGCCATCGCGGCCCATATCGCCGTAGTTGTCCATGCCTACCATGTCCACCCATTCATCGCCAGGATACCGATCCAGGAATTGCGCTTCGGTATCGAAGCGATTATCGGGTGAAAAGGCATACAAGAAGTTGTGCACATTAAGGCTATCACGCAGGTAAGCAACAGTGAAGCGCCACAGCGTGATGAACTCCTCGCGGGTGCAATGTTTTGCGCCCCACCAAAACCAGTCGCCATCAAACTCGTGGTATGGCCGAAAGATCATGGGTACGGCTTTGCCATCGGCACCTTTCACGCTTTTAGCCCAATCGCCAATACCACGCAAAATTTCCTTGTATTGCTCATGCACCGCGCCACCGGGAACGATGTACTTAACCGCAGGCTTCGATACGGAATCCTTCCAGTAAAAATCGCCGCCGGATACAGGATTGGAAAAATGCCACGCAACAGTAGTAACACCACCGCGGTTATACGTGTCCGCTACATTTTGCCGCAACGCCTCCTTCGCTGCAGCCACAGCAGCCGCTGGCCTACCGCTAAATCCGGCAAAGTCTACACCGATCACTGCGGGATGCGAGCCCGTAACCGACTTCACATCAGAACGATTTTTTTCACCGGCCCAGCCATGCCCGTATTCGGTGGCATGCTGGTGACCAAACAGTGTGTGGCTGTCAGAAAGCCGCATCAGGTTGCGAAACAGCGCCTTTGTTTCCGTTGTTGCCTTGCGGTCAATTGGCGTTGGCGTGTCGTTGCGCACAGCGCTTGATTGCTTCTGCGCCATGCAGGATGAAAACAACACCATCACTGCTACAACTGCCGCTGTGCTATATGCTCGAAAACGAGTTTGCATGTGCATCATAGTTGTTCGTCTACATTTATTTGATCTCATACATCTTCGGCATTTCATCACCAAAATGCACATAGGGACTTTGCTTAAACTTGATAAAATCTGCTTCCGCCGGATGGCCTTTATAGGGGGTCCAAAAATGGTCTTTAGTGTTGGCCCACACCAGCACATAAGCCAGTTGCGGTGTGCTGCTTTGCAGGGCTTTTTGCAACAAGGCGGTAAACCAATCCGATTGCGGCAAACGGCTTAAACCGGTTTCAGTAAGTGCGGCCAACTTCTTTTTACGGATGGCATAATCCGAAATGATTTTGAGCTTGGCACCAGCTACCGATGGCGCCGTGCCCACAGCCATATCGCCGTAGTTATCCATTCCCACCAGGTCTACATAAGCGTCGCCGGGATAACGTTCGAGGTATTGCAATTCTGTGTTGAAATTTTTGTCGGGCGACCACGCATAAAGAAAATTGCGTACGCCTAAACTATCACGGAGATAAGTAACCGTAAATTGATAAAGTTGCTTGTATTGATCGGCAGTGCAATGCGCTTTTCCCCACCAAAACCAATCGCCATCAAACTCATGGAACGGCCGGAAAATTACAGGCACCAATTTGCCATCGGCACCTACTAACGATGTTGCAAATTCGGCTATCTCTTTGAGTGACTGTTTGAATACATCGTTGTGACTGCCGCCGGGCAAAATGTTGCCTACCGCTGCTACTTTTGACTCATTCCAGTAAAAGCTGCCTTTTGAAACCGGGTTGTTGTAATGCCATGCAAATGTGTTGACGCCACCACGGTTATAGGCATCTATCGTAAGCTGGCGGGCAATGCTGGCTTCGTATTGAAACCATGGGCTTATATTAAAATTGGCGATGTGCAAAAAGTCGTGGCCATACACGGCAGGATAAGCGCCGGTTACGTCTTTTACATCCGACCGATCACGGGAAACCGCAGGCAGGTGCTGCTCGTTGGCCCATTGCGTCGAAGCGTCAGTCACACCACGTTTGGTGGCATCCTGGTGGCCAAATAAGATGCCCGTTTTCGCCACTTTTTTTAGGTTGTAAAAAAGTGCAGCCGTTTCGGCAGTTGCCGCTTTATCGACCAACCAACTGCGAACGTTAGCCAACGACGGAATGGTATCTTTTGGCGGTGTAACAGGTGGTATTGTAACCGGTGTTTCACTGCTGCCGCTTTTGGTGCAACCCAGCAAACACACCGTTGCAACGATGCTCCACAATGTTGACTGTATCCCTGCTTTCATGAGTGGTCTTTTACTATGCGTGTTATTTTGATTGATACAATTTTTCTTTGCCCACTTCTTTCATAAACAAGCTGCGCGGATGCTGGTATAAGCGCGAAAAATCAGGCGCAGCAACACTGCCTTTGTACGGCACATAAAATTCAGTGCTGTTCGACTCGGGCTTGTAGCCGGCATTACGCCAGGCAAGTGCAAACGAAATGCGGTGCCGTTGTACTGTTTTCCAAAACACGTTGCTGAACCAGGTGCTATCAGGCAGGTTGCCAAAACCAAGCTCGGTGAGTGCCGGCAGCTTTCGATGTTTTTGCGCCAGCGTTTCCAGCATAGTCAGCATGCTGTCCAAATCTTTTGCAAACTGCTCGTTGGCTTGTGGGCCGGCGGCACGTTGGTAAATATCAAATCCAATCACGTCCACCCATTCATCGCCGGGATAGCGTTCTTCATATGCTTCGATGGAGTTGAACCGGTCGGTGTTAAACGCATACAGGAGGTGGTGCAGGCCTTTTACATCGCGCAGGTATTGCACCGTAAAACGAAACAGCGCTTTGTATTCCTCAGGCGTGCAGTGTGCTGCGCCCCACCAAAACCAGGCACCATTCAATTCGTGAAATGGCCGGAAAATGATGGGAATGGTTTCGCCTTTGGGACCTTTCAGATCGCTTAAAAAATGCGCTACTTTATCGAGCCATGATTGATACAATTCGTGTTTTTGCCCACCGGGCAAAATAGACGCAACCGTGCCCGGCGCAGGATCCCAGGATGTTTTTCCGGTGAGCGGATTGCGCAAGTGCCAGCTCAAAGTAGCCACGCCGCCTTTTGCATAAGTAGTGCGGATAAATTCTTTCATCCGGTCAAACGGAACGCTGTCCAAATTAACCAGCGAATCGATTTCAAGGTGCCCCAATTCATAGCCCTGCACTGCAGGAAAATCGCCGGTGATGTCTTTGATATCGCTGCGGCCTTTTTGGTATTTCCAGTTCACGCCATAGGCCATATCGTCCTGGTGACCGAACATGATGCCTTTGTCGAGCAGGCGGTACAAGCCGTTTAATAAGTTTTTCGTTTCGAGGGTTGCGTTGGGGTCTGCCGGTTGTATAGCGGCAATATTGCTGGTTCGGCTTGCCATTTTTTGTGCATGTGCCCGAACGATATTCCAGGTGCTTTTATCGTTGTCAAACACAGAATTTAAGCCCTGCTCTTCCATGGGCGGATCGCCCATTAATTCATCGCCTTTTTTCCAAAATACTTGTCCCCTTACCGGCCTGGCCGTGCCGCCAAACGACCATATATTGGCACCAGCGAGTACACCATTTTTTACTGCACTTTGGCTTAGTTGTGCAAAAATCATTTCGTAATACCGGTCGCGGAGTGTAGTGCTGGAACCGGCGTTATATACATGCCCATCGCGGGGCAGGCCAAACTCTTCCAGCACCAATGGCTTGTTCATTTGCTGCGCAACCAACTCGTGCTGGCGGATGTAATCTTTTGTTTGCGCCACCACATTTGCAAAACCCTGTGCAATAGCCGTGTCCTTAAACCAGCCCCAGTTTTTGGGCCAGATGTGTATGGTGAGGTAATCAATTTCTTTTACCGCATGCGATGCTTCAAACAGGGGCATGCCTTCAGTGCCCATACTGCCCTCGCTGCCAATAGTGAGCAGGTGATTTTTATCTTTTGATTTAATGAACGCAGCCGTTTCCCTAATCCAATTAAGGTAAGCTTCATTTGCTGCAGGCCGCATGGGGCGTGGCTCATTGGCCAGTTCCCAGGCCATAATGGCGGCATCGTCGGTGTACTTTTTTCCCGTGATCTTGTTGGTGCGGTCCAGCACCAGCGCTACTTGTTTGTTGTAGGCTTCTTTGCACGGTGTGCAGCTATAAAATCTGGAAACAATATCGCGGTGCTCGTCCCAGTTTAATTTGCGCTCCTTTTGGTCTTCGGGCACCTCGCCATTCCAGGCCAGGTATTGCTGGAAGCCGCCGCTCCACTCCCAATTGTTGGAAAAATAAAGCACCGCTTTCATATTGCGCTTACCCATCTCCGATAGTAACAGGTCCAATCCATCCAATACGCTTTCATTGAAAACGCCCTGCTCCGGCTGCAACGCCGGTGCTATGCGTACCACGCCATTGATTTTGCCGGCACCTTCTGCACCCACCACCACGCGGAGGTTGGTTACACCGTTTTGCTGCAAAAAGTCAAGCTCTTTTTGCAAGCGGCCTACACCCCGGCGCTGATTTTTTTCCAAACCCAAAAGTCCGCCGTACCAATAGTTGGCGCCGGCAAAATAATAGGGCTTGCCATCGAGATAAAACCGGTGCCCTGCAGTTTGCACAAACGATTGTTGGGCCGTGGCTGTGATGCAAGCAATAACCAACAGCAATGTGGCGATCGTTCGGGAAATGGGTATCATACAACAACTCAATGTTAAATGAAAAACCTCCTGATATAATTCAAGAAACTCAGGCAGTTTCCGTTCTTAATCAGGAGGTTTGAAGAATTACTTACACAGTGCAAACATTAGGGCTATTCGGTAGCAAAATTTAGCCGATTGTGCCAGTTGCCCGATTAATTTAAACCAAGGGCATCTACGTAAATAGAATAGCCGCTTGCGTTACTGTATTCTTTAACCAGGATCTCTGTGATTTTACCGGTTGTTGTCAGATCTGCAATTGGAATGGAATAATCTGTCCACTTGCCCTCTACTACGGTAATGGTATATTTATCTGCACCGTTTATGCCAATGCTTACCCTTTTGCCGCCACTACCTGGCGCTCCATAAATGGAAATTTTAAAAGTAGTATAGGAGCCAACATTAACATTAGCACCGCCCAATTGCAAGGGCGAGCCATAACCTCCAGTATAATTTATTTTTATGGAGTTTGTGCCTTCCCGCACAGGAGTGGTATTAGCGTAATCACGGGTACCACCCCAGCCGTCACCTACCCAACCGTTCCAGTTGGTTGTATTGATCGCATCTTTATAAAATGGAAATGCAATAGTGGGCGGAGGTACGGCACCTGCAATCTTTAATATTTCACCGGACTGCACGGTTAGGGTTGAATTTTTTACGTGCAGTGTTACTTTCCCTTCTGTAACACCTGTAGGCACCCGCACTACGATTTGGCTGGCAGATTGACTCACGAAAGTTTTAACCGCCGGCGCATTCTGAAATGCAATCGAATCGACCAAATTGAGGTTGGTGCCGGTGATGGTAATATTTGTTCCGGGCTCTACTGCCGTTGCCGGAATGGTTGCTACCGATGGAAGCATTACATCAAGTTCCAAGTCGCTAACAGTTTGTACACCTGAAAGCGCTTCCAGCGTAATCTTACCCTTGCGGGTGCCTGCCGGAACTGCAACAACTAACTCTGTTTGGGACTTGCTCACAAATGTGGTTATTGGAGCCGATACACCCGTAAGGATTACTTTATTGGTGAGGTCCAGATTTGTTCCGCTAATTGTAACATTCTCTGCATGCTTCACCGGGTTGGGTGCCAGGCCTGTTACCAGGGGCAAGGTTACTTTCAGTTCCTGCTCTGTTTCCATCGTCAGGGGCTCGGTGCCACTGTATGCCAGTTCCAGTGTACCGGTTTGCGCATCGGCAGGCACGGTTACTTCTATTTTATCCCATGCCTGGCTAACAAACGTGGTTACTTCTTTGCCGTCGGCAAATGTGATGGCGGTAACCCAGTTGAGGAATGTACCGGTGAGGGTAACATTGGCACCGGGGCGGGCTTCTGCCGTAAGTGCCGTAACAGTTGGCGCCACTTCAAAATTCAGTTGTGTTTTTGAAGCAATGTCACCATCGGGTGTTTTCAACGTAACCGTACCCCGCACGGCAGCATCCGGTACAATCACCAGGATTTGTTCCGCGTCTTGTTTTTTAAAATCCTTTTGCTCAACCAATGCGCCGGTAAACTGGATGGCGGTAACCTTGTGCAGGTTGTTGCCAATAAACCAAAGCGTATCGCCGTGCATGGCGCCGGTGGGGCCAAATGAAAGCAGTTCTACAGGGCCGTTGGCCTCATCATCTTCCTTGGTGCACGACCATACACCGATGGCCAGCAGCAGCAACAGGGAAAGCAGTTTTATATTAAATGATCGGATCATTTTGTTGGTTTGAATTCTTTACAGAAGTTTTAGTTATGCACTTTGGGCACTACCCTGAAGTTGTCGAAAGCAATATCGGCATCCAGCTCGCCGGCACCAAAAATGAGGATGCGTGACCAGTATCCATCGGGATTGGGTGCAGGCCTGTTTGTATAGCTTTTGATGATGTCTTCAAAAGGAATGATCACGGTATTCCACTGCCCTTTCGAATCGTATGGCGGGTTCCATGCATAGTTGTTGTTGTCCTCTGCACTCAAACCTGCGTTGATCACGATTCTGTTGGAAGTGTAAGGCTTTAGCGTGTTTACCTCAAATTTCAGGTAATAGTTCTCTGGCTTCAGGATGGCTTCGTCGGGAATGTTTTTGCTGTACGAAGGCATAGAGCTGGCTGCGCCACCTGCTACTTCCGGCGCTTCCCATACCCACGATTTTACCAGCTTGGTAAAACGGTAGTAGTTGCCGTTGATGCGGGGTGGTGCTCCGGGCTCCAGGTTGGTTACATGGTAAGTTGCCCACCAGCCTTCATGCGGATCGCCGCCAATAAAGATGTTGCGGTTATCGCGGAACCAAAAATCAGATTCGGTTTCACCAAAATTGGTTTTTACCGTAATGGGCCCGGGTTGTGCACCGACGGGCACCCGCACCTGAATGAGCTGGTCTTCCACTTTTACCAGTTCGCCTTTTACGCCACCGGTAAAGTTTACCTCCAGCGGCTCGTAAAAATAATTGCCGCGAATGATGGCAATATCGCCTTCGTTTACATACTCCGAAAGCATGCCGTTTACCTGTGGCTCGCTGATCTGTACTTCAAACTTGTGGTTCAGTACAAAGCCGTTGGCAAATACCAACTTCAGGTTGTTGGTCACCTCGGTTGGAATGCGACTGGGCACACTCACCAGGATGGACTTATCGGTAATGTAGGTCGGCGTCAGCACTGCTTTCTGGTCGTTAAACCAGATCTCCACGGCGCCACCCAGGTTTTCGCCCATGATGGCAATAAGCTGGCCTTGGCCTGCGCCAATGAGCAGCGAATCTTTAGAGTCCGGGCTGGTTACACGAACGTACCGAACACGTGGCTCGCCGCCATTGGGCAGGTCGTCCTTGGTGCACGATGTATATATGCCCATCACCGCAAAAGCAGCAATAAACAGGAGCAACGTTTTTGTTATTGTTTTCATTTGACTTGCAAATAATGTTGTGAATGAGGTTTTGATTATGGGTATTCCACTGCAGCTTCTGCCAGCCATGGTGCCTGGGTCATTTCAGCGGCCGGAATCGGCAGGCGGAAGTTACCCGAGGTTGCATTGATCATGCGTGGGTTGGCAGGTGGCGTGGCCCATGGTGTTTTCTTGATCGTCCAGGTTGATGCATTATTTACATTGTCTGGAGTAACGTAGTAAAAACCGCGGTCCTGCGAGTTGAGGATACTGTATGCTTTTGCAGGGTTCCAGTAGTGCAGCGCCACCAGGTCGTACCAGGCCCTTGCTTCCATAGCAAACTCTTTAAAGCGTTCGTTCAGGATATGGTCCAGCGTCAGCGGAATGGCAGCACCGGTCGAAGGGTCGGCCAGGTTGGCCATGCCGGCACGGTTGCGGATGCGGTTGAAATAAGCCAGGGCCTGTGCATCGGTAGTGGATGCGCTGTTGCCCAGGGCTGCTTCGGCATAGATCAGGTACATTTCTGCAAGGCGCAGCATGTAGGTATTGTTGGGATAACGCTGCGGCTCAATGGTGGGAATACCAAAGTCCTTGCCCTGCCCGATCACATATTTTTTTATGTTGGCAAAATTGCGTTCGGCATCCAGGGTGTAGGGCACCACGTAAGGCTTGGTGTCCACACGGTTTACGGTGCGGGTAATTTCAGGATAGCTGAAACCAGGCAGCATAAAGGTGGCACGCAGGCGCTTGTCAACAGTGCGGCCCTGCAGCATGGTATCACCGGAGGCAGTAAAGCCTTCATATTGGCTCAACATCCACCAGGTTGCAGCTTTATCGCCACCCCATCCTTCGGGGCTGATTTCGCTGCTTGGGTTGAAATGCGAAATAGCCGCATTGCCCAAACCATAACCGGCATTGCCCGGGATAAAGGCCCACTGCAATTCAAACAGGGACTCGTTGTTATTATCGTAAGGATATTTAAACAAATCCTCGTAGTTGGTGAGCAGGGCTTTGCCACTGTTGGCAATTACGTTTTGCGCATAGTATTTAGCACTGTCCAAAAACGCCTGGTTGCGGGTAGCACCAGTTGCTTCCACACCGGCACGGGTCAGGTAAAAACGGGCCAGCATGCCTTCCGCACTCCAGCGGGTTACCCGTCCGGGTGCTGCGGTCTCGGGCAGGTCGGCGGCTACGGCACGCATTTCACGGGTCAAAAAACGCCAGATGCTGGGCACGGTTGCTTTCTTCACGGTCGGGTCCGACAGCAGGTCGAGGTTGTTTTCAATCACCGGCACTTCGCCCCAGTTCATCGTCAGCAGGCTGTAGGCCACGGCACGCATAAAGCGGGCTTCGGCAATGGCTGTTTTTTTAGCCACCGGCGTAACGGCTGCACCGCCATAGCGGTTTACGTTGGCAATGGCCAGGTTCGATTGGCCCACCACTACAAAAAGCGACTGCCATGCCCTGCGGTTTTCAGGCGTCAGGTCGGTGGTGTTGAATTCTACGTTAGAGCGTTCGTTGTAGCCGCGGAAAGCGGTACCGGCCCGAATGTCGCCAATGGAAAACGCAGGGTTTTCATTATAATCAAACCAAACCTTGTTGTACAGCAAGGCTGTTGCAGCCTGCAGTTGTTCGTCGGTTTTATAAAAATTCGCATCCACAATCGCATCTGTGGGCGGTCTTTCCAGGAAGTCTTTTTTACAGCCGGCCAGCAGCACCAGGGGCAGTGCAAATGCGGTGATGTTTTTCCAGCCAAATTTTATATTGATCTTTTTCATTGGTCTTTTTTTAGAAGTTTACACCCAGTGTGAACGAGTAGATGGGGGTTAACGGATAGCGGCCGTAATCGAGCCCGATGGCCTGGTTGCCACCGTTTACGTTGCCACCTACGGAGGCACCTACTTCCGGATCGTACCCCGAATACTTGGTGAAGGTGTACAGGTTTTGGATGCCCAATGTGCCGCGGATACCGCTCACCAGCTTTTGGCGGGCCAGGTAAGTTGCGGGCACGTTATAACCCAGCGAAACATTTTTGATGCGCACAAACGAACCGTCTTCCACCCAGCGGGTGCTGATCACGTTGTAGTTGTTGTCGTTGGGGATTTGCGAGCCGGTAAGGCGGGGAACATTGGTGTTTGCATTTTCAATACCCACCACGCCGTCTTTTTCGGCCAGGCGTGCATAGTTCATGGCATCGATCATCAGGTTGCGGCTGGTGTAAAAGCGGGTGGCTTTGTTGTTCACCATGTTCAGCATGTTGTAAATGTCGTTGCCGAATGTGCCGGTAACCAGTACGCTCAGCTCAAATCCTTTGTAGGAAAACGAGTTGGTTAGACCGCCAAACAGTTTGGGCCATGGATTGCCGATGTATGTTTCATCGTTGAAATCAATTTTACCATCGCCGTTCTGGTCGCGGTATTTAACATCTCCTACCCACACACCGGTTGGATCGGTGGGGATGCGGTTGCCATTGTTGTCTACCCGCACAGCGCTTTTGTTGATCTCATCTACCGACTGGAACAAACCTTCGGCCACATAGCCGCGGAACAGCCAGGGCTCCAGGCCTACAGCCGAACGCTGCACCCAAGTTTGCGACCAGTTGTCGTACCACGAAGAGGTGCGGTCAATCACGGCAGCATCAGAGTAAAACCTTTTCACTACGCTTTTGAAATGCGACAGGTTCAGGTTGGTTTCCCACTTGAAGTTTTTGTTGTTGATGTTCGTAGAGTTAATGGCAAAGCCCCAACCTTTTGTTTGCATGGCGCCGATGTTTACCACCGGGTTGCCTACCGAGCCCTGGCCCTGTGTGCCCATGTAAAAAGGCAGCGGGTTGGGCATGATCAGGTTGTCGGTGTTTTTGATATAGTAATCAAACTCCAGCGAAATGCGGTTTTTCAGCAAACCCAGGTTCAGACCAATGTTGTCGGTGCGGGTTTCTTCCCAGGCCAGTGCGGGGTTGCCATAAGCATTGGGCAAAAAGCCGTTGCCGAGATCGGAAATGCCGGAAGACAGCGGCGAATAAATGCCGGTGGCACCGCCCTGGTTACCGGTAAGACCGGTTTCCACACGCAGTTTCAGCTCGGAGATGGCAGGAATATTAAAGAATTTTTCCTGTGCTATGCGCCATGCGGCAGAAATGGAAGGAAATGCACCCCAGCGTTTTTCCGGGCCAAAACGAGCCGAACCATCAGCACGGTAGGTACCGGTGATAATGTAACGGTTGTCGTAGTTGTAGTTGATACGACCGAGGTATGACTCCTGTGCCCAGGGGCCGGAACCACCGCCTACGGTGCCTTGTGTACCGGAGGCGTTCAGGTCAAATACATCGTTGGTCAAAAAGCCTGCACGACCAGCGCTTATGTTTTTCCACATCGACTCCTGCGACTCGTGGCTGGCCATGGCGGTAAAATTGTGCTTGCCAATTTGCCTGGTGTATTCCAGCAACTGGTTCCAGTTCCAGTAAGTGCTCATGTTTACATTCTCGTTCAACGTAGCACTGTTGTTGATGGCCCAGCCAATGCGGTATGCAGGGTTGAAATAAAGTGAGTTGCCGTACGCAATGTCGGTATTGAGCGATGTGCGGAACGTGAGGCCTTTGGCCAAGTTCAGGCTCAGGTTCAAACCACCCCAAAACTGGCGCCTGCGGTTGGTGTTGGTGCGCAGGTTGGCAATGGCAATGGGGTTAACTGGTGCAAATTGGGTTGCGCCGTTTACTTCGTCGCCACCACCCCAGTCGCCGTTCAGGTTTTTCACCGGCACCTGCGGCGTAAGCTGCAAGGCATCGGCAATTACGTTTTCCGAAGATGTGGTCAACTTTTCATTGGTTTGGCTAAAGCTCAGGTTGGCACCCAGTGTGATCCATGTGCGGGGCTTGTTATCCAGGTTGATGCGGAAGCCGTAACGGTCAAAACCGGAGCCAATGGCCACGCCTTCCTGCTTCAGGTATTCACCCGACATGTAATAAGTAGTGTTGTTGTTACCACCGCTGATGCTCAGCTGGTGTTTTTGCATGGCTGCGTTATTGAACAATTCGTCTTGCCAGTTGGTGCCGGTGCCCAGGATGGAAGGATCCAAAAACTCCTGCGGCGTGGTGCCGCCGGCCAGCGCATGAAACTCTTTGCGGGCCTGCGCATACTGGCGCAGGTTCATTACGGGCAGGTCGGTGGGCGGTGTTTGAATATTGTACTGGAAGTTGTAGTTCAGTCTTGCTTCGCCCGATTTACCACGCTTGGTGGTAATGAGCAGTACGCCGTTGGTGGCTCGGCTGCCGTAAATGGCCGTAGCAGACGGGCCTTGCAACACCTGGATGTCTTCAATGTCGGAGGGGTTGAGCGATGCCAGCGGATTGGACGAGTTGGTAGTACCGCCGCCCTGGATTTGCACACCGTCAATTACATAAAGCGGCTCGGTATTGCCGCCAATGGTGCTTACACCGCGGATGTTAACCGAGATGCCGCCACCGGGCTGACCCGAGTTTTGGGTAATATACACACCGGCGGCCCTGCCCTGCAGTGCCTGCTCTACGGTGGTGTTTACGGTTCTTTCAATTTGCCGGGCCGATACCGTTGTTTGGGCGTTGGTCAGGTTAGCGCGGCGGGCGGTGCCGTAGCCTACCACCACCACTTCATTCAGTTTGTTTTCCGCCTGGGCCATTTTTACAGTAATGGAGGTCTTACCGGTAATGGCAATTTCCTGTGTTTGCAGGCCTACATACGATACGGTTAGTGCTTGTGCCGAAGCGGGAACAGAGAGGCGGAATACACCACGTACGTCGGTGGTGGTGTTGAGGTTGGCGCCTTTTACAGCAACAGTTGCGTTTTGGAGCGGGGCCCCGGTGTCATCGGTGATCACCCCGGTGACCTCCCGATTCTGGGCCATAGTTACGAAGACAGCAAGAGCACACAACATGGTTGTGAGCGCCCTGCGGATGCGATGTCCTTTCATATAGCAAGACTATTTTGTATGTCAAAACTAGGTGGTTAAATGCGACAAACAATGATACTTTTTTATTCAACTCTGATACTATTTAGCATATTATTTTAATAAGTGTAAACAAAACACTTTATAACATGATGCAAATCATGTGCATACATGACAACTGTACAATTTCAAAATATTGGTACTATTCTTACCAGTTTTCTATAGCTTTATTGCCGACGAGTAGCTGATACTCTGCCGTATTTAAGTTAAGCTTGCCAACATTTAATCGCTTTTCAGCTCATGAAAGATCAAATCATGAAAGAGCTGATACCGCTGACGCAAAACGATTGTTTTACCGTGTTTAGCCGTATCAAGTCGGGTTTCGATTTTCCCCTGCATACCCACGACGAGTTTGAACTCAACCTTATTTTGAACGGCAAAGGCGTGCAACGCGTGGTGGGCGACCATATTGGCGAACTGGAAGACGTGGAGCTGGTGCTGGTGGGATCGGGGGTGCCGCATGCCTGGTTTACCCACAAATGCACCAACGAAGAGATCCGCGAGGTGACGATACAGTTTCACAAAGACCTGATTGATGAAAAACTGCTGCGGCGCAACCAGCTGGCATTTATCCGCAAAATGTTTGAGCAGTCGGTTCGCGGCATTCTTTTTTCGCCGGAAACCACCCGCATGCTCATCGACCGGCTGCTGAACCTGAACCAGAAACATGGCTTCGATTCGGTGCTGGAGCTGTTTTCTATTCTGCACGACCTGTCGGTGTCGCGCAACATGAAATTTTTATCCGATGTAACGTTTACGGCCAACCGCACCCCATCGTACAACAGCCGCCGTATTGAAAAAGCAATGGAATACCTGCACGCCAATTTTGAAAAAAACATCACCCTCGGCGATGTGGCCCGCCTGGCCAATATGACGGAAACGGCATTCAGCCGGTTTTTTAAAACCCGCACCGGCATTAATTTTATCGACAGCCTCAACGACATCCGCCTGGGCCATGCCAGCCGCCTGCTGATTGAAACCACCGGTTCTGTTTCGGAAATTGCTTACAACTGCGGCTTCAATAACATGGCCAATTTCAACCGCATTTTCAAACGCAAAAAAGGCTGCACACCGAAGGAGTTCCGGGAGAATTATTATAAGACTTCGGGGGTTAGGGTTTTTATTTAGGAGATGCTAGTTGGGAGTTTGTAGTTGGTAGTTGATAGTAGGTAGTAGAGAAACTGCCAGCAAAAGCCCATTGCAAAATACTATGTGCCTCCGCCATTGCGAGGCGCCGAAAACACTTGTTGATTAAAGCCATTTACCGCGCCGAAGCAATCCCCTAAACACCCGTTCTCGTTCAACACATCCATTATAAACGAAAAAGCTAAGACGCTACGCAAGCTGAAGATTGCTTCGGCGCCTGAACACCATTGTAATCATTAAATACTGCTGCGCCTCGCAATGACTGAAGCTCCCAACTGTCAACTCCCAACCACAATCATCCACCATCCACCATCCATCATCACTCCCTTCATCCATCCTCCCTACCTTTGCATGCTGCACAAAGCAGCTTTTTATGCAACAAAAAATCAGCCTCAGAGTTCTGCCTTCAGAAGCAGCCGATGAAGCAAGCCTCCTCAACATTGTAGCCAAAGCCTGCGCGGTAAAGCAAGCAGAAATTACCGGCTACAACATTTTAAAAAAATCAATCGATGCCCGCAGCCGTTCGCAGGTGTGGGTAAACCTAACGCTGCAGGCGTTTATCAACGAGCCTTTTCAGCCGCATGCCCTGCTGCCGCTCTATTTGCAGGATGTGCACGGGGCAACAAAAAAAGTAGTGGTAATTGGCGCAGGTCCGGCCGGGCTGTTTGCTGCCATTCGCCTGATTGAATTGGGCATACAGCCCATTGTGCTGGAACGCGGCAAAGATGTGCGCAGCCGCCGCCGCGACCTTGCCGCCATGAACAAAGAAGGCATTGTAAATGCGGAAAGCAATTACTGTTTTGGCGAAGGCGGTGCCGGCACTTATAGCGATGGAAAACTGTATACCCGCAGCAACAAACGCGGCGACATACAACGCATTCTTTCCATACTCGTTCATTTTGGCGCAGCCAAAAAAATACTGTACGAAGCGCATCCGCATATCGGCACAAACAAACTGCCGCACATCATGGTGGCCATGCGGGAAAAAATCATTGCCTGCGGCGGGCAGGTGTGTTTCGAAAAAAAAGTAACCGATTTTATCATCGCCGATGATACATGCACCGGTGTAGTTACAGGCGATGGCGAACGCATTGATGCAGATGCGGTGATCCTGGCAACGGGCCATTCGGCGCGGGATATTTTTTATTTATTTCACCAGAGAAAATTAGCGATCGAGTTCAAACCGTTTGCACTGGGCGTTCGCATCGAGCACCCGCAAACACTTATCGACAGCATTCAATACCATGCACCGCAGCGCGGCGAGCACCTGCCGCCGGCATCGTATAGTTTGGTGCAACAGGTGGAGCAAAAAGGCGTGTTTTCATTTTGCATGTGCCCCGGCGGCATCATTGCACCGGCAGCAACGGCACCCGGCGAAATTGTGGTCAACGGCTGGTCGCCATCAAAGCGCAACAACCCTTTTGCCAACAGCGGCATGGTGGTGACCGCGGATTATGCGGACTTGCAGGATTTACAGGACTTGAAAACGTTTATTAAGCAAAAGGAACTACCAAAAGGCAAAGAATTACTGGGCCTGCATTTCCAGCAAATGGTGGAGCAACAGGCCTTTGTCGCAGGCGGTGGCAGCCTGGTGGCACCGGCACAGCGGATGGAAGATTTTGTCAACAATAGGGCCACCGCATCCCTTCCCGATTGCAGCTACCTGCCCGGAATTACTCCTGCCGATCTGCGCAGCGTGCTGCCTGCATTTATACATAAATCGCTGCAAGGTGGCTTTAAAGAGTTTGGCAAAAAGATGCGCGGGTACTTGACCAACGAAGCGGTGGTGGTGGCTACGGAAAGCCGCACTTCATCGCCGGTGCGCATACCGAGGGATGCGGATACATTACAGCATCCGCAGATTGCTAATTTATACCCGTGCGGCGAAGGCGCTGGATACGCCGGTGGTATTGTCAGTGCAGCAATGGATGGCGAACGGGTGGCTGCGATGATTGCAGCAATATGACAGCAGCAACCACAATTTTTATCGATAAAATCCTTTCTGAATAAACAGGATAATTTAATATAGGATAAAAAAAGTGCTTCCAACCCGGAAGCACTTTTTTTATTTTCCAACCGATATTTAAGTATCGCCGTGTTTAGCGGAAGTGTCATGCCGAACTCCATTCGGCATCCCCTTTGACTGTCGTAAAATCTGCTAATCGGGGAGCTGCCGAAAGGAGCTCGGCATGACGTTGCTGCAGTTCAAAAACACAACTCGATAGCTTTTATCTATACTCTATTCTTCACTACCACCCTGCGGCTGCCGCGACAGCAACAATCCGTCTTCAATCAAATCATTGTCCTTAAACGAACGCACTTCTTTGCGCAACGCTTTTTTGTTTTCTTTACTGATGAGTGCCGCCTTCATCAAATCGGGCTTGCCGGCATCCACCCAGCAGGTGTACCAAAAATCGGTGATCAGTCTTGCCGACAACAACAGCCGTTCGTTTACCGTTCCGCCCAGAGCTTTTGCATAAGCCCTGCCAAATGCGCTGGAATAGCTGCGGCTTTGCCGGCCGTTGCGCATCTGGTAGCGATACTTGGTGCTATCATTAAACCCTTGCGATACTTCCCGTTCAATGCGCAATACATCATCCACCAGCGTAAAGCCGCCGCGACACGCTTTCCAGATGGCTTCTTCGGGATCTTTTAAATAACGAGCACGGTGGCGATTGTACAAATTATACTGGTTCATTTCCAGCTCGGGCACCATGCTTTCCCATAGGCTGTGCAGCCCTTTTTGATCCGAAAGCTGACCATCATAATTAACCGTAGTATGCAGCGGCACATGCGCATCGGCAATATAGTGGCCCATATCGGCGGCGTAAAACAAAACACTGTCCTTGTTGCCATTGCGCATAGCACCGGTCAGCTTTTCTTTCATCATCATGACCACGTAAGGCACGTAGCCATATTTCTCCAATGTATCTTTTGTGTATTTGGCCACGGCTGCATCCCATTGATGCGGCATTTTCCAAAGCGACGAATCGCCATAAGGCTCCGCATCAATAAAGTGCTTGGGCGCTTCGGTTTTGTCGGTATTGCGGCGCTGGTCGGGGCGCACCGATTGGCGCACTATATAATCTTTATTGGTATAAAAAAAATTGCGCAGGTTTTTGGGCAACTGGTAAATGGCCAGCTGGTTAACGGTGCGGTGCACCAAAAAACCCCAGCCGGAGCAAAGAACGAGCAGGGAAAAAAGCAGGGTACTAGCCAACAACAAACGTTTCATTCCGAAAATTTCTGCAAAGTTGCAGCAATTTGCCTACATGCATCCTTCTTCGCCGCTTGCCCGCAAATAATTCCGCTTATCCGCCAAATCGGTCCATACCAAACGGCTTAACGCTACCGAAGGCGCCAGCTATGTGGCAGAAACTTTATCTTGCCAGCAGAAAATTGACATTGAAACTGCCGGTTGCCTCCCACCAACCGTTATTACTCAAACTGGAACTGCACACACATGTATTTACTTGAAACCAGAAACCTGAAAAAGTATTACGCCACGCAAAAAGCGGTGGATGATATTTCCTTCGGCATCGAACCCGGAAAAATATTTGGCCTGCTGGGCCCCAACGGCGCCGGCAAAACCACGCTGCTGCGCATGATCACCGGTATTTTTTACCCTGATGAAGGCCAGATACTTTTTGAAGGCAAACCCTTTGATCCGCAAAACGACATTGGCCGCATTGGATACATGCCCGAAGAGCGGGGCTTGTATAAAAAAATGAAGATCGGCGAGCAGGCACTGTACCTGGCGCAGCTGCGTGGCCTGTCGAAATCGGAAGCGATGGAGGGCATCAAAGAATGGTTTGTAAAACTGGAAATGGAAAGCTGGTGGAATAAAAAAGTAGAAGACCTGTCGAAAGGCATGTCGCAAAAACTGCAGTTTGTAACCACTGTGCTGCACCGCCCCAAGCTCATTATCCTCGACGAGCCGTTCAGCGGCCTTGATCCGGTAAACAGCAACGTGATCAAAGAAGAAATTCACGAACTGGCACGCCGCGGCGCCACCATAATTTTCAGCACCCACCGCATGGAGCAGGTAGAGGAAATCTGCGACCAGATTGTGTTGGTAAACAGGGGTAAAAAAATACTGGACGGCACGGTTAAAGAAGTAAAACAACAGTTTAAAAAACACCTGTTCCGTGTTGGCTTTGAAGCATTGCCTGCCTTGCAGGAAACGCCTGTATTTTCAGTAGCCGATGCCAGCAAAGATGGCACACTCACCGTAAAGATCAACGACGGCTACGGCCCCAATGCAGTGTTGCAATCCCTGATGCAGCAGGGTGCCGTTATCCATTCGTTCAACGAAGTGCTGCCTTCGCTCAACGACATCTTTATTCAACTGGTGGAAAGCACACCAGCCAGCAGACAGTTTTTAAACCGTGAAGCGTCAATGGCGAATGGCCGATAAGCAAGATTGCTAAAACATTCACCATTCACAATTGCCCATTCACTTCTTCACCACAACCCCACCAACATGAACAAAACACTCATCATCATAAAACGCGAATACCTAAGCCGTGTTCGCAAAAAAACATTCATTCTTTCCACGCTGCTTACGCCGTTACTGTTCGCCTTATTTTTTGCCGTTGTTATTTATATAACGGTAAAGAATGTACGCAATGAAAAAGTAGCCGTAATCGACCCAACAGGCATTTTGCAGCAAAACCTCACATCGAGCAAAGCAGTAAACTACCAGTTTACCACCGATGCCGATACGGGCAACTTTTTGGCAAAAGGCTTTACCGCTGTATTGTATGCGCCCAACACAGGCATCAACAACACCGGAAATTTCAAGCTGGTTTCCGAAAAAAGCCTGAGCCGCGTAGCCAACGAACGCATTGAAAAAGACATTACGCAGGCACTGGAAAGCAACCTGATTTCGCAGGAGCTGCACATCAATCCAAAGCAGATCGATTCGCTGAAACAACAGGCCCGCACCATCAGCATCGACGCGGTGAAAAAAGATGAAATGGGTGAACTCTCATCTTCCAACTTCGACCTGGCCAGCGGCATTGGTTATGTCACTGCGTTTTTAATTTACATCACGCTGTTTGTATATGGCGTGATGGTGATGCGTGGCGTAATGGAAGAAAAAACCAACCGCATTGCCGAAGTGATCGTGTCTTCCGTTAAGCCATTTCAACTGATGCTCGGCAAGATCGTTGGCATTGGCGCAGTCGGCCTCACACAATTTCTGATGTGGATCATTTTACTGGCGCTGCTTTTTTCGGGCATATCCATGCTGATCCCCGCCAGCGTAATGGAGCAGGCTGCGCAGGCCGGCGGCGGCATGGGCGGTGCCAATGCACAAACCTCCGATGCCATCCGCAACATTGCATCGGCACAGCAAACCCTTTCGTCGGTCAACTGGCCCATGGTGATCGGCTCATTTATCTTTTACTTTTTGGGTGGCTACCTGTTTTATGCATCACTATTTGCCGCTGTGGGCAGCGCGGTAAACGAAGATGCGCAGGATGCACAAAGCCTCACCTTCCCCATCACCATTCCCATCATTTTGGCCATTGTCATCATGATCAATTCCATCAACGATCCCAGTTCCACGCTGGCCGTTTGGGCGTCCATTATTCCGTTTACTTCGCCCATTGTCATGATGTCGCGCATACCTTTTGGCGTACCCGATACGGTGCCTTACTGGCAACTTGGTTTGTCGGCGGTGCTGCTGGTAGCGGGCTTTTTAGCCACCACCTGGCTCAGCGCCAAAATCTATCGCACCGGCATTTTGATGTATGGTAAAAAACCAAGCTGGAAAGAAATGATCAAATGGATTTCGCGTTAATTGCATAGTCTTTATTGAAACAAAAATCCCTGCACCAACATGCGGGGATTTTTTATGTTACCAGCTTCAGTGCAGCTGTCATCGTTCCTTGCGTCGCACAATGCATCGTCCGGCACTGCGCTCAGCGTTTTGAAAATGTAAACGGTAAACAAGCTTCATAGGCACTAAATTAAAGACTAACTGTTTACTGCACGCCAACAACGCAAGCATTATTAAAGTACACAAATGCATTACTTAATTTTTAACCAACCGCAAAAGCATCATATTGCTACATTCTAGGTAGACCAGCTTTTATAGACTCCCTCTATCACGCATTCGAAAAAATCGATCAATAATCTCCGGAAAAGTTTACACATTTGTCCCAGCCAAGCGGCAACAATTGAAACGATCATTTACTACGCAGTAACTCGAAATAATTACAACGGAAACCCAACGAAAAAGGCTGTCCCACAGGACAGCCTTTAATTTTTATCACAGCAGCTGTAGCCATTATTTTGCTACTATTTCACTCAATCGAACGCCGGCTTCATCCACCACCAGTTTGTGCGGCAAGCCATGCTTCAAAGCATAGTTCTCGTTGGTATGGCTCACCGGGAAGTTGTAGCACACCGGGAAATCATATTCTTTCACCGCGTCTTGAATGATCTCATAAGCGGTAGCACCAAATGGCCGCTCGGTATCTTTTACATCGGTAAAGCCGCCCACTACCAGGCCAGCAAGTTTTTTCAATTTGCCGCTGCGTTTTAATTGCAGCAGCATCCGGTCGATGTTGTATAGGTATTCGCCTACATCTTCGATGAAAAGGATTTTATTCTTCGTAGGCAGGTCCGATGCAGTGCCCACCAGGTGCGCCAGCAGCGTCAGGTTGCCGCCAACTAAATTCCCTTCTGCTTCGCCAGTGCGGTTTAGCTGGAGCGGCTCGCAACGAAAGCTGGAAGCTTCCCCAGTCAGCGCCGACCGCAGCGATGCCACATAAGGCGACATGAATCCTTCATCGTTGAAAGCAGCCGCCATCGGCGCATGCAGTGATGCTATTTTATGCTTGCGGTACAAGTGTGCATGCAACACCGTTATATCGCTATATCCAATAATCCACTTCGGCGCTTTTTTGAATTTTTTAAACGATAGCTTGTCTATGATGCGGCTAACGCCATATCCACCCCGCACACATAGAATGGCTTTGATGTGGTCGTCGTCCAGCATCCGCTGCAAGTCGGCACACCGCTCTTCATCGGTGCTCGAAAAATAATTATCCGAGTGGCTGTGTACCGTTTCGCCAAGTGCTACCGTGTAGCCCCAGTCGCCCAATACATCAATGCAGGTGTGAATTTTTTCGAACGGCATAAAGCCGGCCGGCGCCAGCAGTCCGATGGTGTCGCCTTTTTGCAAATAGGGTGGAATGGTGATCATAATATTTCGGTGAGTGAAACTACATCATTATGCACGAACAGTTGATGCCGTACCCCACATTTCAGCGCAAAGTTGGCCCGCTGGTGGCCCACCGGAAAATCAAAACAAACCGGGTAGTTATACCCCGATATTTTTTCCAGCACAATCCCCTCCAAAGTTTTACCAAACTCCGCTCCCTCTTCATCCGGTTTGATATTGAAGCCGCCAATGATCAATCCGTTTAGGTAGCTTAGTTTACCCGACCGCTTCAGGTTCCAGAACATCCGGTCGAGGCTGTACAGGTATTCGCCGGTATCTTCCACAAAAAGTATTTTACCCTTTGTATCAATATCCGATGCGCTGCCGCACAGCGATTCGATGGTTTTGAGGTTGCCGCCAACCAGCACACCTTCCGCTGTGCCGGTCCGGTTGTGCGTGTTTGGCAGCGCACCGTACCGCATGGGTGCCAGTCCCATCAGGGCATCTTTTATGGAACCGATCGTTGCCAATTGAATGGGTTCGGCAGTGGCCCAGTCATCGGGAAAGCTGTTGGTCATTTTGGAATGGATGGTTGCTACTTTGCACTGGCTGTGGATATGCCCATGCAGCACCGTTATGTCGCTAAAACCAGCCACCCATTTGGGATGTTTTATAAAATGTTTCCAATCCAGCGCATCCACAATACGTACGGCGCCATAGCCGCCACGGGCACACAAAATGGCCTGGATGTCCGGATCATCCAGCATTTGCTGCAGGTCGGCACGACGCTCCTCATCGGTGCCGCCAAACGTAAAATGCTGCAGTCCGATGGTTTGGCCCAAACGAACTTTAAAACCCCAGGACTGCAGCACGCCAATGGCCGATTGCATTTCGCCGGCAGAGATGGCACCGGCCGGCGCTGTAATGCCGATGATATCGCCAGCCTTTAAATAAGGCGGAATGCGTATGCCCCTTGCCGTTGGCCCCGCACCTGCAACCAGTGGGTCGGCCACCGATGCCAACCCGCCCGTTGCAGCCAAATGCAGGAATTGCTTTCGATCCATTGGTCCAAATTACAACAGCGCTACAACTATCTGCAAACAGGAAAACATAAAGAAAACAACTCAAGCAAACCCGCACTTTCCCAAATTAATAAGCTGCCCACAGACACTTTTTTTGCCTTGAACGCTATGCGGTATTTTTGCCGCCAGGCCGGACACAGTTTAAAGTTTAAGGTTCAATGTTTAAAGTTGTACATCCAACCTTAAACCTACACCTGAACCCTTGGCCACAAACGCATCAACTTTCCATAGCATGAACCAACCTAAAAGATATTTGATCACATCGGCACTGCCTTATGCCAACGGCCAAAAACATATTGGCCACCTGGCAGGTGCTTATATCCCGGCCGATATTTATGTACGCTACCTGCGGGCACAGGGCCGCGATGTGGTGTTTGTGTGCGGCTCCGATGAGCACGGCACCGCCATTCCCATCCAGGCCATGAAGGAAGGCACCACGCCGCAGGCTATCATCGATAAGTACCACGCCATCATGAAGGAAAACTTCGAGGACCTGGCTATTTCCTTCGATATTTACGACCGCACTTCCAGCCCCATTCACCACGAAACCACGCAGGAGTTTTTTACTAACCTCAACGACCGTGGCGAACTGGAAACTGCCGAAACAGAACAATATTTTGATGAGCAGGCGCAAACCTTTCTGGCCGACCGCTACATCAAAGGCACCTGCCCCAATTGCAGCTTTCCCGGCGCCTTTGGCGACCAGTGCGAAAAATGCGGCACCGCACTCAGCCCCGACGAATTGATCAACCCGGTGAGCACGCTGAGCGGCCAGCCGCCCGTAAAGCGGGCCACCAAACACTGGTACCTGCCCCTCAACCGCCACGAGGACTGGCTGCGCCAATGGATCACTGTGGATCATAAAGACGATTGGAAAGCCAATGTGCTGGGCCAGTGCAAAAGCTGGATCGACAATGGCTTGCAGCCCCGCGCCGTTACCCGCGACCTGGACTGGGGCGTAAAAGTGCCCCTGCCCGATGCCGAAGGTAAAGTGCTGTATGTGTGGTTCGATGCACCAATCGGGTACATTTCGGCCACCAAGCAATGGGCGCTCAACAACGGAAAATCCTGGGAGCCTTATTGGAAAGACAAAGAAACCAAGCTGGTGCATTTTATTGGCAAAGACAATATTGTATTCCATTGCATCATTTTCCCTACCATGCTCAAGCTGCACGATTTTATCGTGCCCGAAAACGTGCCGGCCAATGAGTTCATGAACCTCGAAGGCGATAAAATGAGCACCAGCCGTGGATGGAAGCTGGACATGCAAGATTACATCGACGATTTTATTAAAAAGGAAAATGGCGGCCCGCAACTGGCCGATGCCCTGCGCTATTACCTTACTGCCATTTTACCTGAAACAAAAGACAGCGAGTTTACCTGGAAAGGTTTCCAAGACGCCGTAAACAGCGAACTGGTGGCCATTTTTGGCAATTTTGTCAACCGCACTTTTGTGCTGATGCACAAACTGTGCGGCGGCAAAGTACCGCCCTTCCACAACGATATTGCCTCCGAAGCCGACAAAGGCCTGGTTTCAGAAATTGGCATCGCGGCAGCCAAAGTGGAAGATTTGATTGAAGCATACAAGTTCCGCGATGCGCTTTTCGAAGTGGTAGACCTGGCCCGCAAAGGCAACCGCTACATGCAGGAGCAGGAGCCCTGGATCAAAGCCAAACAAGTGGGCGAAGACGGCAAACCTAACGCCGAGGCACAAGCGCTGATCGACAATTGCCTGCACGTGTGCCTGCAATTGTGCGCTAACTTGGCCGTGCTTATCAACCCGTTTTTACCAAACACAGCCCGCAAAATGTGCCACATGATGAAAGTGGTTGACCGCATGCTGGAATGGAAAAATGCCGGGTCGATGAAGTTGCTCAGCACGGGCTATTCGCTGCGGGCACCCGAATTATTGTTTAGAAAAATCGAAGACGCCGAAGTGGCTTATCAAATGGAAAAACTGACCAAAGCATTGGAAGCATCAAAAGCAGCACAGGAACAGGCTGCTGAAGCACAACCCGCAACAGAAACAGCAGCACCCAAATCCGAAATCGCCAATCCGAAACCCGAAATCGTCGAAATTCAATACGATGATTTTGCCAAGCTCGACCTGCGCATTGGCACCATTACGGAGGCGGTAAAAGTGCCCAAAGCCGACAAGCTGTTGCAGCTGCAGGTGGATTTGGGGGCCGAAACCCGCACCATCGTATCGGGCATTGCGCAGCATTTTGCGCCGGAAAGCCTCGTGGGCAAACAGGTAATTGTAGTAGCAAACCTGGCGCCCCGCAAAATGCGCGGCATCGAAAGCCAAGGCATGATCCTGTCGGCCGAACAGCCCGACGGCTCGCTGATCCTCGTTGGCCCGCACAACCTCACACAACCGGGTTCCGGCGTAAAGTAACGGTTCATTCAAACCGCGATTAATCCTTTCAAAGCTTCCATCTCTTGAAGAGATGGAAGCTTTTTTTGTAGCCCGCTTTTACAGCGCTATTCGGCTCCTGTTGCGTCGCACACTTGTACATTCTGTATCGCTTATGGGCTCTACCCATGTACCTGTAGTAAACCATTTCCTTTCATCAGCTGTCATGCCGAACTTGTTTCGGCATCTCCCTCACTTAGCAGATTTTACGAATGTCTAAGGGGATGCCGAAACAAGTTCGGCATGACAAACTCTGATTATAATAAGTGGCAAACAATAGCAACGAAACCATACGCTTTGATTGCAACGCACTTTGCTCACCAATCATGCTCTAGCCCCTGTCATCCTGAGCATAGCGAAGGATCTAAGCCTGCACCGGCACAAGTTTCGAAATTCCCATTAGTCAAACTTTTAGTTAACTGTTCTATCGACAACACTCAGATGCTTCGCTGCCCTCAGCATGACAAGCAGAGCAACTCCATTTTTTACAAAAAATGGGACACCAAACTACACCGGCAGCTTCCGAACATGCGTATCTAAGTTCCATAGCAAACAGCTAAGCTCTTTACCCAGCGGCCAATCGCTTATATGGCACAGTTAATGATAAAAGGTTAATCGGCTCCGGGCATCTGTTGTACCTTGTATTGCAATCATGACCTTTAGCCCGGAACAAACCAATGGCAAGCACCGTCCGCAGAAAATGGCTCCGCATCATAGGTATTACCGGCATCAGCCTGCTGCTGTTGCTGGGCGGCCTGCATTTTTGGTTTAGCCGCAACGCCGCCCGCTACCTCGAGGGCATTGTAGCCACCCAATCCAATGGCAACCTGCAGCTCAAGGTCAAAGGCTTTTCATTCAACTACCTCACCGGTTTTGTGGAAGTGCGGCAGGGCAACCTCATTTCGATGGAAAGCACCGCCAACGCCGCCACTTACAACATCCGCCTCGACCGCCTCACACTGCACATTCAATCTTTCTGGCCGCTGCTTTTTCAGCGCAGGCTATTGCTCGATTCCATGCTGGTGCACAACCCCAGAGTGGAAATCTACCGGTGGCGCAAAGACTCCAGCAATCAGCGCGATCTTGTGTCACTGCCCGCCGAAATGGGCCGCCTGTACCAGTCGCTGCTCGACGGCCTCGATGCCATGGAGCTCAAACATATTTCCATCCGCAAAGCCGGTTTTATTTTATACAACAGAATACGCCCCGAGCGGCCGCCGGTAAGCCTCACCGGTGTTGATTTTTCCCTCAACTACCGGCCGGGCCAAACCGACTCCACAGCCCGCGACAGGTACCTGCCTGGGGTGCAAAACGTGTCGCTGCTCATCCCGGAACAGGGCCTCGTGCTGCCCGATGGGCGCCATAAACTGGCGTTTAAAAAAATTGAACTCGAGCTGTTTCGCCAGCGGCTGCAATTAGATAGCTGCACCATCAGCACCATCGACGGCCAGGCCAGGCGGGCCGACTTTGATCTTTTTTTCAAACAACTGCTGCTCACCGGTGTTGATTTTGATGCGCTGTACCGGCAAAACATGGTGCGTGCCGACTCGGTGTTTTGCCTGGCGCCTATGTTCCAGATCGACATCAACAACCGGGTAAAAAAGGACACCGCCGTTGCCATTAAAACACCAGACTTGCAGGAAGTGCTGAACGACCTGGCCGGCAACTTCGACCTGAAGTTTGTGGGCGTAAAAGAAGCAGGCTTCAACGTGGTGCTGAATGGCGCCAAAAAAAGAACGCTTTCCAACGATCGCCGCGATGATTTTTCGATGCACGGCCTGCGGGTAAAACCCGACAGCACCGAGCCGCTTTCGGTGCAGGAGTTTGACATGAACGTGCGGGGCTACAGCCTGTACAACGAAGACAGCTCCACGGTGTACCATTTCGACAGCATACAACTGCGCAACAGCCGCCTGGTGCTGCGCCAGTTTACGGCCACTACCACTGCCCGGAGCAACCCAGGCCGTAGCATCCGCCGCTACCGCATACCATACTTCGAGTTGCAGGGCATCGACTGGGAGGCACTCTTGTTTGAAGAGCAACTAAAGGCGCAGCAGGCCACACTGGGCGAACCCGATATTTATTTTAAAGCAGGCAGGCGCCAAGCCAGCCGCAAAAAAGTGTCGCTGTTTGAAGCGCTCCAGACCGCCGAGGACCAGCTAAGCCTGCAAAAAGTAACGGTGCGCAACGGCCGTATGCACCTGTTGCCGGCCAACGGCACCGAAATAAAACTGGCCGATGCCGACATGGTGATCCAGACCGCCTCACTGTTGCAGGCCCGCTCCGAAGCCGGCATCAAGCAAAGCGTGGAGCAACTGCATTTCGACCAGGGCACGGTACAACTGGGCGCCGCCACGGTGCAGTTGCGCGGTGTTGATTTTACCGAAAAAAGCGGACTGCTAGTTCAAAACCTGTCGCTAACCAGCAAAGGAGCAAAAGCACAGCTGCAGGGCGTTTCGCTCCGCGACCTCATTTTTGACAAACAAACCAACAACATTGAAGCGCAGGACCTGAGCTGGCGGTCGGGCACCGTGCAAATAGCAGGTTTAATTGGCGGCGGGCAAAAAGGCGGCGGCGGCGCTTCTTCCTTTTTGCTGCGCAATATTTCGGGCAATAATACACGGGTGCTTTTTGAGCAAAGGGGCACCCGTGTACAAACCGTTTTTTCCAGCCTGGGCGCCACCAGATTGAGCAAGCCTGCTGGCGGCAAACTAAGCGTTGATGGATTGAATTTTGCAACGGCGCCCCTCTCCTTTTCAACGCCTGATTTAAGTGCACATGCACAATCGGTGCGGCTTGCAAAAGACGGCCGTTTGCAAGTGCAGCAACTGGTGTTGAACCAGGTAAAAAATAAGGACAGCCTGTACTTACAAGTGCCCCGGGTCTCGGCGCTGGTTGATGTTGCGGATTTGGTGAATGGAAACATGCAGGTGCCACAACTCATTTTGCAACAACCTGAAATAAGGATGCAACAACACCTGCCCAAGCCTGCAAACAATGGCACGCCGGCGCTGTCGCTGCAACTGGCATCGGTGCGGCTGGAGGAGCCGCAGGTATCGGTTACCATTCACAAAGGCGACTCTCTTTCCCGGTTTGAATTGCCACGTAGCGACGGTGGCCTGTTACAAGTAAATGATGTTGCGATTGCACCATCCGGCATTTCGGTGGGCAAAATTGCGTTGCAATCGGGGCCGGCCTGGTTTACCCAACCCAATGGCGTACGCATGGGCACGGAAAAAGGCAGTGCCCGAATTGTTTTATCCCAACTAAAACGCAGCCTGGAAACAGGCAAACCGGCGTGGAGCGGTGTGCTGGATTCGGTTAGTTTGCTGTCGCCCAACGCGTTTACATTTGGCAAAGGCAGCCGCCTGCTGGTGTCGGAAGCTTCGGGGGGCAACCTGGTGCTGCAAACGGGTGGCCTTGGTGCTTTGCTGCGCAACCCCTCGGCGTGGATCCGCACCGGCACCGCCACTTACCGCGACAGCAATACGGTGCTCCATTGGGAAGGCGCCCGCTACGAAGCTGGTGCTAAAACCTTGTCGCTGGATTCATTTTCGGCCCGGCCTGCCCGCTCAAGGGAAGTAACCATTGCATCCACGCCCTACCAGATCGACTATGTAACTTTTACATCCGGGCCGGTAAAACTCACCGGCTTCGACCGCGATAAGTTGGAGCGGGACAGCGCATTTACCGCCAGCACCATTCAGTTGCAGCGGCCGGTAATTACTATTTACCGCGACAAGCGGCCGCCGTTTCGCTCCGGCATCAACAAACCGCTGCCGGTCAATGCCATCAAAGCCATCCGCATGCCGGTAGATGTAGGACAAGTGGTGTTGCAAAATGGCCTGGTGGTGTACACCGAACTGGCTGAAAAGAGCAATGAAGAAGGCATCATTTCTTTGACCAACCTGAATGCCCGGATTGGCAATATCCGCAACCGCAACCTGTCGCGGTCCGACTCGCTGTCGCTGCGCATTGATGCCCTGCTGCTCGATTCGGCACAACTGAGCCTGAACCTGAAAGAAAGTTATACCGATTCGCTGGCAGGCTTCCTCATGCACCTGCGCATGAAGCCCACATCGCTTACGTTTTTAAATCCGGTGGTGGCGCCGCTGGCTTCGGTGCAAATTGAAAGCGGCACGGTAGATTCGCTGTACCTCAACGCCATTGGCCGCGAAGATGTGGCCTTCGGCGAAATGCATCTTTTTTACCGCAACCTCCGCATCAAGTTTGTGCAGGTGGGCGAAAACAGCCGCTCAAAAGTGCTGCTGCGCCTGATGACCACGCTGGCCAATACTTTTTTCATCCGCAAAAACAATAATGGCCGCGAAAGCCTGATGTATTTTGAACGCCTCCGCGACCGTTCGTTCTTTAACTACATCGTAAAAATGACCATGAGCGGCCTTGCCTCCGGCGTAGGCGTGAAGAAAAATAAAAAAGCGCTGAGGCAATACCGTGAGGAGCTGGAGTTGTTGCGCGGGCATCCGTTTGAGGAGTAGGGAATGTCGAACAGACGAACAAGGAATTTCGAACAGAGGAAGTTCGTGAGAGAATATCGAACAAGGAACAAGGAATGATGAATTTCGAATGAGAGCAGCCGGGAATTTGGGAATTATGAATGTTGAGTTATGAATAATGAATTGAGGGTCACGTATCTCAAAAGGTGATGCTCACTATTTTAGAATTGGACGCCATTACGGTTTGAATATGTGGGCAGAGCCCACAACTGTTGGTAGCAATAGATCAAATGATGAAATCATTTTGGGCGTAGCCCAAACCTGCGCTTCAAATCGTTTGGCAAATAAATATCCGGCGCACAGCGTTGATCTACGATCAACAGGAAAATTGATAACGATGATGACAGTTTTATTACCAACAGGTTTGGGCTACGTCCAACCATTTCGCGTTCAATTTTTCAATATCACCGCTACCCAATAATCAATAATTCATAATTAATAATTCCAAGATCCAACTTCGTCTGTTCAACATTCCTTGTTCGTCTGTTCATCTGTTCTAAATGCCTTACATCGTCGCCACCTGCTCCACGCGGTCTTCGCGGGGCTTTTGCACCAGGTAATACCAGGCCAAAATAAGGGCACCAAACGCAAACGGAATAAGTGCCATATGCTTGCCCGTAATGCCAAACAAAATGGGTGTCGAATCAAACTCCAAAAACTCCGAGATCATCCAAAACGAGTTGGCCGAAATCCAAAACAAAATAGCAAGGTTGTGTGCCAGTTCCGATTTGATGTGGCGGGTACGCCAGGCAATAATGATGGCGATGGCCAGCGTGGGCACAATCATCGCAATACCCAACGGTTCCCAGATCAAACACCAGCTAATGTCTTTAACAAGCCAAAACACAATGTGCATGTTTTCCATCCGGCGGTATTTGGCCGGGATAACGTAAACGGGTTCGGTGGCGCTTTCCATATGCAGTAGTAATGGCGCAAAAGTAGGACTTGGTTGCATTTCGGATTTCAGATTTCCCGATTTCGGATTTTGAACTGAAACCTTCACTAAACTGTGTGCAAACAAATCCGAAATCGTCAATCCCAAATCCAAAATCATAATTATCTTCATAATAATAGTTGCATAACTAACTAATTTTTATGACCACAAGAACCATCCGTAAAGTAGCCGTTTTGGGTAGCGGGGTAATGGGCTCCCGTATTGCCTGCCATTTTGCCGGAGTGGGCCTTCCCGTGCTCCTGCTCGATATTGTTCCTGCCGATGCGCAAACATCCGATAACAAAGCGGCCCGCAATAAAATTGTGGCCGACGCCCTGCAGGCCGCCATCAAAAGCAACCCTTCGCCGGTGTATCATAAAGATGTAGCCAAACTGATCGCCATCGGCAATTTCGACGACAACCTGAAAGACATTGCAACTTGCGACTGGGTGATTGAAGTGGTGGTGGAGCGCCTCGATATCAAAAAATCATTGTACGAAAAAGTGGATGCGGTGCGCAAGCAGTGCTCGCTCATCACTTCCAATACTTCGGGTATTCCCATACACCTGCTCAATGAAGGCCGCAGCGATGATTTCAAAAAGCATTTTTGCGGTACGCACTTCTTCAACCCACCGCGTTATTTGCGGTTGCTGGAGATCATCCCAACAAAAGAAACCGACCCTGCGATCATTGATTTTTTGCTCGATTACGGCGACCGCTTTTTGGGCAAAACAACCGTGCTAGCCAAAGACACGCCGGCATTTATTGCCAACCGCATTGGCGTGTTCAGCATCATGTCCATTTTTGGTTTGATCGATCAAATGGGACTGACCATTGACGAAGTGGATGCGCTGACCGGCCCCATTATTGGCCGCCCCAAATCGGCCACGTTCCGCACTGCCGATGTGGTAGGTATTGATACGCTGGTAAATGTGGCCAAAGGCGTTTACGAAAGTTGCCCGGAAGATGAAGCCAGGGATAAATTCCAGGTTCCGGCTTGGCTGGAGCAAATGGTGCAAAAAAAATGGCTGGGTGATAAAACCGGCCAGGGGTTTTTCAAAAAAACTAAAGGCAGCGGCGGCGAAAAAGAGATCCTGACGCTGGACCTGAAAACCGGCGAATACGGCCCAAGGCAAAAGCCAAAATTTGCTTCGCTTGACGCCGCCAAACCCATCGACGATTTAAAGCAACGGCTGAAAATGGTGATAGCCGCCACCGATAAGGCAGGCGAGTTTTTCCGGCATTTTCACTACGGGCTGTTCTCTTATATCTCCCACCGCATCCCCGAAATATCCGATGAACTGTACCGCATCGACGATGCGATGATGGCGGGTTTTGGTTGGGAAATTGGCGCCTTTGAAAGTTGGGACGTGTTGGGTGTAAAAAACATGACGCTTGCTGCCGAAGGGGCCGGTTACCATATTGCACCCTGGGTGCACGACATGCTGACAACGGGGCACAAAACATTTTATAAACTGCAAAACGGCCGCAGGCTGGCCTACGATCCGTCGAGCAAAACATACAACGAAATTCCGGGCAGCGCCGATTATACTTCCATTGCGCATTTTGCACAATCGCCAGTTTGGCAAAACGGCAGCAGCACCGTGGTGGACCTCGGCGATGATGTGCTGGGCTTGCAATGGAGCACCAAAATGAATTCGATTGGTGGCGATGTGCTTAGCGGCATTACTAAAGCCATAGAACTTGCAGAAAAAAATTATAAAGGGCTGGTGATTGCCAACGAAGGCGCCAACTTTAGTGCAGGCGCCAATGTGGGGATGATCTTTATGCTGGCCATCGAGCAGGAGTACGATGAACTGGATATGGCCATACGCATGTTTCAAAATACCATGATGCGGGTTCGCTACTCGTCGGTGCCGGTAGTGGTGGCGCCGCATGGATTGGCTCTGGGTGGCGCCTGCGAAATGAGCCTGCATTCAGATAAAGTTTGCGCTGCCGCCGAAACCTACACCGGCCTGGTAGAACTGGGCGTGGGCCTGATTCCGGGCGGTGGTGGCACCAAGGAGTTTGTGCTGCGGGCATCCGACGAAATGCATGAAGACGAACCGGAAACCATCACGCTGAAAAACAGGTTTTTGACCATCGCCACTGCAAAAGTGGCCACCTCGGCACACGAAGCATTTGGGCTGGGCATCTACCGGAAAGGGCTAGACGAAATTGTGATGAACCAAAGCCGCCGCGTTTCGGAGGCCAAACGTTCGGTGCTCGAAATGCACCATAGCGGTTATGTAACGCCGGTGCCACGCAAAGACATCAAGGTGCTGGGCCGCACGGCGTTGGGTACCCTTTATTCCGGCATCCACGGCATGGCGCAGGCCGGCTACGCCACCGAGCACGATGCCTTGGTAGCCCGCAAGCTGGCTTATGTAATGTGCGGCGGCGACCTGAGCGAACCAACACTGGTGCCGGAGCAATACCTGCTGGACTTGGAGCGGGAAGCGTTTCTCTCCCTTTGCGGCGAACGCAAAAGCCTGGAGCGCATTCAAAGCGTGCTAAAGGGCGGAAAGCCGGTGCGGAACTAGTAGTGTATTTTATTTTAAAACTGATTTTTTCGAATAGGAAACCGATCATAAAAGAAAGGCTGCATTTAGGTGCAGCCTTTGTCATTTTAATTAAAACCAAACTGCTATCAAAGTAGCGTGCTTTTTAAACAAAGCATGGCATGTAAATAACTGTTTTAACTTGATCACAATAGACTAAAGGTCCGACCATACTTAAAAATCATAGTGCTTTTAATCATTAAAGCAATTTGCTTTTCCAAAAATTTGCTTCATACCCGACTCTTGGCAATGAATACCTTCGCGTTTCATTCAGCATTTTGTCCATGACCAGATATGCCCACCTTAAGGATATTGATGCACAGCTCAAAAGATCCAAGTTCTTGTTTGTGTTGATTTTGCTGCACATTCTTTTGTCCGTAAATGGGTCAACATTTAAAAGCATCAACGGCGATGAACGCGGATATTACAGCTATGCCGCTCGTTGCTTGAAAGGCAATGCTGTACGATCAAGTAAATGGGACGACAGCAAAACCTCCATTTTATCGATAGGACTATTGCCACGGGCGATCACACAACTATTCAACACAGACTTAAAGAAAAATGATGGCGGCAATTCGGATTTGCTCAACGGCCGTCTGATCGTGCTTTGTTTTTCAATTGTTGCATTGGTATACCTGTGGATTTTACTAAAAAAGCTAGACCTGCCTTACGCGATGTTAGCATTTCCTTTTGCCATTATTGATCCACTGTGGTTGTCGTACGCAACGCTGTTTATATCTGATCTGCCGGTAGGCATGTTTACAATTGCACTTGTCTATCATGGATGGGCGTATTTTACTGAGCAAAAGCTCAAGCATCTAATTGGTGCGTCGGTTTTAATGGGCCTTGGGATTGCCTGTAAATTCTCGTTTATTCCAGCCGTGGCCGGACTGATGCTTGCATTTTTGATCATTGGCTATAAACAATTGTTTCAGTCGAACCAGATCATGGGTATAATAAAAAAAAGTGCCCTTGCAGTATGTATCATTTTACTAACCATCAATCTTTGTTACCCTTTCGATCAACGGTTTACCAGTCTCCATGACCATGAACTGCAAAGTGCAAAATTCAGGGAGTTGGAAAAAACATGGGTTGGGTCGGTACCCATCCCCCTTCCACACAACGTTGTTCAGGCGATGGACATGCTCAGTTTTCATAGCGACCCCAACTTGCCGGATGAACATAGAACTTTCTATGGAGGACCATACCTGTTTAACAAGTTCTACTTCAACGATGGACCTAAATGGTATTACTATTGGGTGCTGCTAATTTTGAAGACTCCTGTGTTTCCGCTGATTCTTTTTTTCCTTGGACTCATCACTCTTGTTTTTGGCGTATACAAAAACAAATTAGCGTTCATAGCTGCTTTTACTTTTCTATTCTATTTCTTTTTTAGTGGGCTCTTCAACCAATTTCAAATCGGGGCCAGACATATGCTGGCAGTGCAGCCGCTACTTTTTATAACTGTCGGTGTTGGCATCAGTCAACTTGCAAAATGGCTGGAACGCCTAAGCTTTCACCGCGTTTTTATTTGCGGAGCGTTGTGGACAATTTTATCAGTTGGCTATTTTTTTCCTTTTATGCTGCCTTATACCAACGAATTTATACGAGATAAAAAAACAGCACACTGGTATATTGGTGAAGGTGCTATCGATTATCATCAATCCGAAGACTACCTGGCAACGTTTTTAAAAAACCACCCCGAATTCAGCTACCCGACTGCCGACCAACCGCATACCGGTAACTTTGCAATTACAACCAGCTCACTTTGGGGACAAACTTTTATTGAGAAAAATCCATTGGCAATAAAACTGTGGCGCCGAAAGCCAGATGAGATAAGGCAATATGCCGTTTTAATTTATAAAAATGTCCAATAAACTTTTAGAAAAGAATAATACAGAAGTTACTTATTAAGCACATAGAATTTTTTTATAAAAAAATACGAGGAATTGAATGAGATGCCCCCTCAAAGAGCCATTATAGTAGGTGCAGGCCCTGCCGGTTTAACTGCTGCTTACGAACTATTACTCCGTACCAATATCAAACCCATCATCATTGAAAAAAGCAGTGAGGTTGGCGGCATTTCCAAAACCATCAACTATAAGGGCAACCGGATTGATATTGGCGGGCACCGCTTTTTCTCCAAATCAGACCGTGTAATGGCCTGGTGGCTGCAGATCATGGCATTGGAAGATAATATTGATGAATCGGTCGTCCTCCAATATCACAATAAGACCAAGGACCTGAAACCAAGAAGTTTTCAAAAACCTCCATCAGGCAACAAAGACCTGGTGATGCTGATACGCAAACGGGTATCACGCATCTATTTTTTGAAAAAATTCTTTTCCTACCCAATTACTTTTTCATGGGACACTGCATCAAAGCTTGGTCTGTCAAGAATTACTGCAATCATTTTTTCTTATCTGGCAAGTAAAGCAGCGCCCCGAAAAGAACATTCACTCGAGGATTTTTTTATCAACCGGTTTGGCAAGAAATTATATCACACTTTTTTTAAGGCCTACACCGAAAAAGTGTGGGGTATTGCCTGCAATAAAATACCTGCCGAATGGGGAGCCCAGCGCATTAAAGAACTATCCATCACCAAAGCCTTGTTGAATGCCATCAAATTGAAGCTGGGTACCGGAAAGCTAAACGATCTGGCACAAAAGAATACGACGACATCGTTAATTGAGCAGTTCCTGTATCCAAAACTTGGCCCGGGGCAGCTTTGGGAAGAAGTGGCCCGCCGCATCATAGCAATGGGCGGCGAAATTCATTTTGATCTGGACGTTGCAAAAATTGAATGGGAGCACCAGCAAATCTATTCTGTGATAGCGGTTACAAAAGCAAAAGAAACGGTTCACTATTCCGGCGACTTGTTTTTTTCCACCATGCCGGTGAAAGATCTGATTGCAGCGATGGGAAATATGGTCCCAAAACCGGTAGCATCAGTTGCCAGCCAGTTGCAGTACCGGGATTTTATAACGGTGGGCTTACTGGTCAACCGCATGAATACAGGTACAGAAAGCAGGCTGTTCCAGGACAACTGGATTTATATCCAGGAAAAAGATGTACGTGTGGGGCGGTTACAGATATTTAATAACTGGAGTCCTCACATGGTGCTTGATCCAAATACAGTTTGGCTGGGACTGGAATATTTTTGCAACCAAGGTGATGACATCTGGCAAATGGACGATGACGCTTTAATTAAAATGGCCGTTGGCGAAATGTGCAGCATGCAGCTTATTAAAGCTGTGGATGTGATTGACCATACTGTAATAAGGGTGGAGAAAACATATCCAGCTTATTTCGGGGCTTATGACCAATTTCCACTGGTTCGTAAGTTTGTCGACACATTTGACAACCTATTTCTTATCGGAAGAAACGGAATGCACAAGTACAATAATGCCGACCACTCCATGCTCACAGCCATGACTGCCGTAGACAATATTATTGCCGGCATACGGGAAAAAGAAAGTATATGGAACATTAATACTGAACAAGACTACCAGGAAGAACAAGCATAAATCCTATATGGTAAGTTGTCAGTTATGAATTTAATTGTTCAATTCAAGTGGAATGAAATTTATATAAAATACGCAATGGGTGCAGCAGAATTACAACCAGAGCATAAGCAACTAATCATCCATTCACATTTCGTGTTTTATGGCAGTGCAGCCACACCCGAACTTACGGCGCAACTAAGAGAAGAAACGGAAACCTTATGGAATGAACCCAAAGCGCAAGTACAGTGGAGGGATCATTTGATAACGGTAAACTTTCGCATTACAGCTTCGGTTCAGCCAATCATTAGCGATTTGGAAGTGTACCAAAATGTAGACCCGCGCAACAATTTTTTCCGCATTGAGCCATTCATCCTGGGCAACATTTCTTTTGTAGACGGCGTGGGCTGCAACAGCGGTTATTTTTTACTGGAAAATTTATATGCCGGTTCAACAACTGCAGCGCATGAATACGGTCACACGCTTGGCCTCGACCACCCGCACAACCTCGATCTGCGGGGTTTGGGTCGGCCTGGTATTATGTACCCGCGGGGCACTTTAGTAGATCCAGAATTTCAGTACGACCCGGCGGTGCCAGCAGGGCTGAAAGGCGGCACCATGCACCCCATGCACCGGCGTGTGCTGACCAGCGATGTTCATCAATTGAAACTGCACCGGCTGCGGTTCGAGAACCGGTTTGCAGTAGTAGGTGAATTTACTAATGTATTCCATGAAGATCACCGAACGGCGGGCGGCGGGCAAGCATCGCCTATGGCATAAATAAATGCTGCTTCAGCCCTTTCACCAACTCAAATCTTCTTCAGGACCGGGCAGTTGAATATCGCCGCCCATAGGCACAATTTCGGCAACGCCAGCCACCTGCAATTCATCCTTGGAAACCTCGGCGTCACTTTCACCGGTAATTTGCCCGATGGCTTCCAACACCTGCCCCACTTTAAAACCTTTGCCGCTCAACTCGTCCGATATTTCAGTCAACGGCCGGTCGCCGGAGGCAATCACGATCCAGTTTTTTTTATCGGCAGCCATAACTTTTGATTGGTTGTAAATAAAAATCCCGCTGCAGTGCAGCGGGATTAAAGTTATTGAAATTAAATCTGCGGTGCCTGCACCAACCCCGCTCCTACCAGGCTGCCCGCATATTGCAGCCTGCGGGCAGTAGCTTGCAGCTTACGCCACAATTGGAGTCCCCTCAGGTTGGGCGAGGTTTCGGCCCACAATGCTGCGCAGCCGGCTACATGTGGTGTAGCCATGCTGGTGCCCGAAATGGTGTGGTACTTTCTCGGCCGGAACCAGGTGGAAAACACGTCGCGGCCGGGACCGGCAATATCTATTTTACCGGCATTGGAAAAATCAGACGGCGTGAGGTTGGGGTTGAGTGATGCCACCGACATGATGGTGGGCGAATTGGCTGGCGAGCCTGTTTGTTGCCGGTAAGCATTGCCCGCAGCAGCGATGATGAGGCAACCATTGTTGAGCGCCGCTTGGCCGGCAGCCGTATATGCAGGGTGCACCGGCGATTGCGAACCCAATGACATGGAAATGACAGGGCAGCGGTTGGCAATGGCCCAGTTCATGCCGGCCAGTACACCGGCCTGCGTACCCGAGCCGGAATTAGACAACACTTTGCCCACACGAATAAGGCTGCGGTAGCCTATGCCGTAGCGCGGCGTGGTGCCTGCAGGCGCTTTCGGGCCAGTGGCTGTGCCAATGCAATGGGTGCCGTGGCCGTTCAGGTCCTGCACGGGCTGGCCGCCCACAAACGAAACGCCGGCTATATTGCGGCCTGCAAAATCGGGGTGGCCGATGTCCATGCCGGTGTCCAGCACGGCTAATTTAATACCCACGCCACTGCGCGGACTGGTAGGCACCCGGCAGGCCCGCAAGCCCCAAGTAGCGCCCAACACCTGCGTATCCACATCGGCTTCTTCTACTGCTTTTTCCATGCGTGCAGCGGCCAGGTCCTTGGCAATGGCTTCGGCTGCCGCCAAAAATCCACGCAGGTAGTCGCCGGCATTTTTTTCGGTAGTGGTGGTGCCCAATTCCCGCAGCACTTCGTTGTATACTTCATCGGCAAAAACAAAATATTCAGGGTCAACGGATTGGTAAGCGCTGTCGGTTTCCAATTCCATAGCCGAAGACATTTGGCGTTCCTGTGCGGCTTGCCCGCTGATGAGTGCCGCGCCGATTTCCGGGAAAACCACTGCATCGGCATCGCCAACCGATTCGAGCATTACAGCCGACTCGTTGAAATCCCGGGCATCCGCCACCCGCATGCCGGCGTTGCTCAGCGTTTCAATGCCTTCTTTTTCAACGCCTTCTTTAAACGTTACAATGTAGCGGCCGGTTTCCATAGTATCGCCGCCCCGCTCCATAGCGGCAAGGAGCAGGTCTTCCACAGAAGCCGCGGCAGCTGAAGCGCCTAAAGCGGCGGCCTGGCCGGTTGATTTATTGGTGTTGGATGCAGCAGAAGTTTTGCTGTTGCGTTTGGGCTTGTTGGTAGGCATAACAAGGCTTTTAGGTAAATGAATAGGCGTAACGGTATGGTGGCCGGAACATACACGCCAAAGTATATATGTTTTTTACCTAATGCAATAGCCGGGCTTTGCTTTGCCTGCACCTGTTGATCGTGAGTGAAAAACTCATGGAAAATGCAAGCCGGAAGCCTTCCCTATTGCTGGCACATAGTTTGGCTTTTGTAGCCTATTGTTTACCTAAAAATGTGCGTAATGGAAAGAGCAGATGAACTGGTAAAAATAGGCATGATGGCGGCCCTTTCTGCGATGAAACAAACCCTGAACCTGTACCCTGATGGCATGAGCGCCGATGACGTTTCGGATATGATATCGGAAATAGACATGCAGCTGGGATTGAAAGAAGCGGAACTACAGATATTGAAAAGAGCATAAAAAAAGCGCCTGTTCAGCGCTTTTCTTTTCCGTTTTATTTTCCTTCAAGGTTTCTGGTCGCAGCCCCAATTTCGGGGAAAATAAACGTGTACCCTTCCTTTTGGGCTTTGGCGCTGCTGACGGTAGCGCTTTTGAGCACCTCGATGCTCATTTCGCCCAAGGCAATTTTTAAAGCAAATTCCGGAACCGGTGCCGGGATGGCGATGCCGTCTTTTGCAGCGGCCATGGCCAATACCAACTCTTTATTGCTCACCGGATTGGGCGCCACAGCGTTATACACACCTTGCCATTGTTGCTGCTCCAGCGCCGTTACGTACAGGCCCACAATGTCCGCAATGTGGATCCAGCTCACCACCTGTTTGCCCGAACCCAAAATGCCGGCGATGCCAAACTGCAGCGGCTTTTTAAATTCTTTATAGGCACCGCCTTCCGTACTCAATACAATCCCTGTTCTAAAGATCACCAGGCGTTTGCCCATTGCGGCAACCGGCGTTATGCTGTCTTCCCACTGTTTGCAGGTTCGGCCCAAAAACGCACCGTCCACGCTATCGGTTTCTAAAAAAGGCCGAGGGTTGGGCACCTGCGGATCGGGGCCGTACCAGCCAATGGCAGAGGAAGCCACCACAGCCCGTACCTTATTGGGTGTTTCGGAAAGGGCTTTTACCAGCAATTGCCCCGAACGAACCCGGCTGGACACGATTTCTTTTTTCCGAGTTTCCGTCCAGCGGCCTTGGGCTACATTAGCACCGGCCAGGTGCACGATATAATCGGCGGCCTGTACCGCTGCAGTGTCGATGGTTTGGGCAGCAATATCCCATTGCGCATAACGGATTTTTAGATTGGACGCCTGGCCCTTTTCCGGCAGTTTGCGGGTCAGCACAATCACATCGTAGCCTTTTTGCACCAATGTTTCGGTCAATGCCGTTCCGATCAGCCCGGTTCCGCCGGTAATGAGTACTGTAGCCATATGGTAGTATGAACAAACAAAGATGGGGAAAAGACGAGAGGGAGGAGAGGGAAGTCGGAAGTCCGAGGTCGGAAGACGGAAGATGGGACGGAAGAGACGGGAAAGAATTTTAGTTGCATTCAGAAGACAATACCAGCACAATGCTTTATCTTATTAGGGTTTCATTTTTCCGGATTCCGGATTCCGGATTCCGGATTCCGAAATCCGAAATCCGAAATCCGAAATCGTCTTCGGTCTTCGGACCTCCGTCTTCCGTCTCCTCCCAACTCTGGCACTGATTTTTTATATAAACGACAAATTGATTGTACATGAAACCAACTATAGCACTTGGAGGCGGGCTCCTGGGGCCTGTGCCATCACATTGATTCACGAATCGGTTAAAAAAATTGTTCCGCAGGCGCCCCGCATGGACCTGTTGGGAATGGAAGCTATTGGCCGCGCATTTACCGAAAATGGCAAGCTGCCGCCATCGCCTAAAAAGCTGTATCGTATGGCCCTCGCCGGCGATCTGGTGAGCAATGCATTGTATTACAGCATTGCCGGCATCGGCACCATGAAATATGCATGGGCCCGTGGCGCCGCGCTGGGTGTGGCTGCCGGCCTGGGCGCATTGCTGGTGCCGCAGCGCATGGGACTGTTAGCTACACCGTCGCACCGCTCTAAAGCATCGCAAAGCATGACGTTTGGCCTGTACCTGGCCGGCGGCCTTATAGCTGCCGCAGCCATGCATTGGCTGCACAAGTTGAACACGGACAAAGACAGGTACCAGCACCACCCCTACCACGACTCGCTGGGCATGGAAGCCGGCGTAACGTATCCACAATAAGAAAGGATTACGAATTTAATTTTTGGATAAAAAAAGGCAACGCCAAAATGGTGCTGCCTTTTTTTTATGCCAGTTTTTTGCGGCAAGGTTTTCCACAATGAGAAAAACGGGCCGTTGCCACAAACCTTCATTTTAAAGGGGGACATCTTCTTTTTAACTACAATAAAAAGCTAAGTAATTTGAAAAAGTGCAGGTCAAAATGCAGGTGATTGTGGACCGAATAGAGCAAGAACATTGGGCTCTTTTTGTATTTGATCTTCCCGCAAATAGCGCAGCGATTTTTATTCAGGCAAACATCAAAGCATTAACGCCACCTGCACCGGCCTGCAACCAAAATTGAATTTGAACCATTGTATACATGCACGCTTAACACACAAATCCCTGCCGGGCCTTTTGGCCTGGCAGCTTTTTTTTAAGCCAGGCGCAAAGTATTTTACCCCCAAATAAACTTAGTCTGTTTGCACGCAACATTTTCTCAAAGTACCTGCTAAAATCACACAGGAAAGTAGCAATAAAACGTAGCGCCCTTGCCCGGTTCGCTGGCAACATCAATAAAGCCCTGGTGATTGTCCATTACCCTGCGGCAAATGGTGAGCCCGATGCCGGTGCCCGCATACGCCTGCCGGTTGTGCAGCCGCCGGAACATTTGAAAGATTTTTTTCTTGTATTGCAACTCAAAGCCAATACCGTTATCGGCCACGGCAATGCATTGATACGTTTTTCCTGCATCTCCGCCCGGCACTTCAGTTCCGGCCACTTCCGTGGCGCTGATCTTTATTACCGGTTGGTTGCGCGGCTCCTGGAACTTGATGGCGTTGATGAGCAGGTTTTTAAAAAGATAAAACACCTGTTTTTCAATAACCCTTATTGTTGGCAAACTGCGATACAAAACTGTCGCACCAGATCGTGCCACCTCTTCATTGAGGTCGGCCAGGGTTTTCGCAACCACTTTATTCAAGTCGGTTTGGGCAAAGCCTTTGTTTTCTGCGCCAATGCGGGTTAGTTCCAAAATATCGGCCAGCAAAAAATCGAGTTGTTTTACCGAAGCATCCATGCGCTGCAACAGGTCTTTGCCTTCTTTGGAAAGATTGGCCCCTTCTTTTTGCGCCAGCAGATCGGTAAAATTGTGCAGTTTGCGCACCGGCTCTTTCAGGTCGTGGCTGGCCACAAATGCAAAAGAAATGATCTCTTCATTCTTGGCTTCCAGGTCGCGGTTTTGTTTTTCCAGTGTTTGGTTCAGCTCTTTCAGCGCCATTTGCTGCATCACCGTTTCGGTCACATCATGCACCACCAACATCACTGCATAAGTTTCGCCCTGCCCATCTTTTAGCGGTATGTAAAAACGTTCGTGGTAGCCTTTGGCATAAGCTGCCTTGTGTGGCGGCAGGTGCACCAACTCGCCGCTAAAAGCCTGCTCCATGGCGCCACCCAGAGTTTTATTTTCAAAAAGCCTCGGGAATAGTGTTTTAAAATTTTTGCCCAGCGCTTCTTCTTTGCTTACACCCACCAATTCCTCAAACCGGCGGTTCCATGCAAGGATGGTGTAGTTGCGGTCGTACACACAAATGCGGTCGATGCTCGAATCAACCAGCGACTCGGTGTAGCTGGTACGCTCCACCAGCTGCCGGCGCAGTTCCATTTCCTGCGAAATATCCTGCAGCACGCTCAACACATAGCGTGGCTTGTTTTGTTGGTTGCGGGTAAACGGGCGGGAACGGTTGCGAATCCACATGTATGTACCATCGCCGGTGAGCAGCCGGTAATCGATTGTTTGCACGCCGTTGCCGTCGGCTATGCGCAGGCCTGCATTGAAGGCCAGCAATCCTTGCTGGTCATCGGGATGAATGAGCTGCAGCCGCTGCTCAAAGGACATTTCTGCCAGCTGCTGGCCTGAGTAGCCCAACCACATGGGCAGGCGGTCGTTGAGGTACACCGGCTGGCGCAACTCCAGGTCGTACAAGGTGATGGCATCCTGCGAAGCCAGCGTAGTTTGGCGCAACAGGTTCTGGCTTTCCCTGATCTTTTCTTCGGCAGTGCTGATGTTGGTAACATCGAGGTTGACACCGATTATTTTCCTGTCCTTACTGTCGCTTTCGCCGGTTACGTTTGCTTTTACCCGTACAATTTTTTCAGCGCCGTTTACCCGCAGGTGCAGGGTTTCTTCAAATGGAGACTGCGCTTCTTTAATGAGGCGCACCACTTTTTCGGCAGTGGCTTTAGAATCATCGGTAGCATATTTTAGGTAAACATCTGGATGCAACACTTCGCCAGGCGTTTGCTCCAGCAAGCGGTACATGCCCTCGCTGCAGGTAAATGAGGCGGTGCTGCTATTATATTCCCAACTGCCGATCTGCGCCAGTTCTTCGGCTTGTTGCAATACAGCCATCGTTTGTTCCAATGCACCGCGGCTGCGTTCCAAGTCGTTGGTTCGCTCAGCCACTTGTTGTTCCAGCAAGCGTGTAAACTCTTGTAGTTGCGCCTCTGCTTTTTTACGTTCGGTCACATCTTCAAACAAGTTGACTACCGTATTGTTTTCCGGGCCACCAACTCTTGAAGTATGCGTACGAAACCATTGATTTAAATCGGCATGGTAGTTTTCATATTCGATGGATTCGCCGGTTTTGATGACCCGGTCGTACACATCGAGCCAGTATTGCTCGGTAGCAACAAATTCGCTGGTGCGCCGGCCTTCGACACCCTTCAACCCAATTATTTTTTCAAACGCCGGGTTTACTTCCACCCAACGCAAGTCTGAGGGCTTTCCTGCATCGTCGTAAATCAGTTCCAAAATGGAAAGCCCACTTTGCATGGTGTTGAACAGCGAATAATATTTATCGGTTGCTTTTTGCGCCACCCGGTCTTTGAGGCGCAGCACTTCCTGTTCGGCTTGCTTGCGGCTTGTGATGTCGTCGGTGTTCATCACAAATCCATCGCCCACTTTTACCAGCATTTGATCGAACCAGCCATCGAACTGCTCGTGCTGGTAATGCTTTTCGTAGTGCTGGGGCGTGCCGGTTTCTACCACTTGTTTAAAGGCATCAAAAATGCCTTCTTCCACAACGCCGGGCTGTAGCGCCAATAAGCTTTTGCCAATGGCATCGGGCATCCATTTTTCTGCGGCTTCGTTCAGCAGCGTATACTTAAAGTCAACGATTGCGCCTGATTCATCACGCACCGCCTCAAATACCTGTATCATATCCAGCGAACTATCGATGGTGGCTTTCAGCAGTTCACGGCTGGCCCTAATTTCATTTTCCGATCTTTTTCTTTCTGTAATATTTTCAATAACATTCAGGACATGGGTTACAACACCAGATGCATCACGCTGAAATACACGCCCCCTTACAAAAAAAGATTTCCATTGGCCGGCATCGTCTTTTGCCCTGTATTCCGCAGTTAGTACTTCATCGTCAGATGCGCAGGATAGTTTTTGAAAATAAGCTGCAACAGTTTGCCGGTCTTCTGGATGAAGGATCGCAGCCAGTTCTTCAGGACTTTTAGTGTTGAGCCTTTCCGTATTAAATCCGTCGGCAAAAAAGGCCTCGGAATTGAGGTAAGTATACTTTCTGGTTGCTAGTTCTGTAATGCTGATCATATCAGGAACGGTTTCCTGAATGCGCCGGAGATAGTGGGTACGTTCCCGAAGCTGCGCTTCAGCCATTTGCTGTTCGGTAATATCCTGCACAATGCCGGTTACCCGCACCACTTCGCCCCGCTCGTTGGCTATGCTTTCCCACTCGTGGTTGATCCAGCGCAACTGGCCATCGCGACGCACAATGCGGTGCGTCATTTTATAATCGCCGGGATGTTGTAGTGATTGTTTTTTTAGCGCCTGCAGCGCTGCATCATCATCGGGGTGAACAAACTGGTCCACCTTATCCAAAGTAATTTCTTCGCTGCCGGGTTCAAGGCCATTGATGCGGTACAGTTCGTCGCTCCAATGCGTTAGCTCGGCGCCAACGGTCCATTCAAAACTGCCCACTTTACCAATGCTCTGTGCTTCGTTGAGGCGGCGGTGTTGTTCCTGCAAAATGCGCAGGCTGTTTTCCCGCTCCTGCTGCAGTTTCAGCTCGCTGCCCAGGTCGTGCACAATCCAAAGCACCGCGTTTACGCCAGCGTCATCTTTTATTGGAATGAGGTAAGTTTCGTAATACTCGCCGCCCTGCACATGAGCAGGCAGGTACACCGTTTCGCCTTTTAGCGCCTGCCGAAATTCGGGGTAGCCCGGATCGTTGCGGAAAGCAGGGAAAACCTCCAAAATGTTTTTACCCAAAACCCGTTGTTTGCTCATGCCGTAGTACTCTTCGGCTTTGGGGTTCCAGTACAGGTAGTTCATGTCGCGGTCGAGCACCACAATACGGTCAACGGTCGCATCGAGCAGGTTTTCGATAAATGCCAGCCGTTCGCGGAGCTGCTGTTGCATTTCTATTTCCCTGGAAATATCACGTACCACGTGCAGCACACCCTGCAGGGCGCCCGCCTCATCGCTAAATGGAACAAGCTGGTAGCTGTGCGATTTGGATAGATAAGCGTTGCGGGTTTGCGCCACCGATATTTCGCCTCCGGCAAATACCTGCTGCAGCGCGGCCACAAATGCTTCGGTGCGCAAGGTTGGGAAAACATCGAACAGGTTGTTGTTTAGCGCATCGGCCCGGCGGATGCCGGTCTTTATTTCTGCTGCAGCATTCCAACTAATGATGGTGTTTTCGGTATTGGTGAGCACCAAAAGATCCTGGTTTACTTCTTCCAGCAGCGACGCATATCGTTCGCTGCCAGCTGCCTGTTGCTGTAGTGCCTTTTGGGCGGTAATATCCTGCACAATGCCCACTATGGTGCTTCGTCCGTCTTGCAAAACCTGCCGGAAAGAAAGCCGCAACTGCCGCGGCCCGGCCTTGCTGAGCACCCGGAAAACCAGTTCGTCTCCAGCTTGTTGTTGCTGCGCCAAAGTAATGGCTTCGCCAAATGATTTGACATCTTCGGGGTGCACCGTTTTTTGCCAGTTAATCAAAAGCGGCTCCACCGACTGCGGCTTGTATCCCAACAGGCGGTAAAAACCTTCGCTCCAGTGCATGTTGCCATTAGGAAAAAAGACGACCGAACTGATGGCGGCAATTTGTTCGGCAGCCTCGGTAGTTATGTTTTGCAGCGAAATGGTTTCACCCAGTTCCTGTATGTTTTTTTCCAACGTTTTGATGGCTGTTACATCGGTAACAACACCCATCATGATGGGCTCGCTGCCCCGGTTCGCGTACAGTTTACCGATAAGCCGCAGGGTACGCTGCCGGCCATCGGGCCTGATGATGCGGTATTCTGTTTCGGGCAGTTGTTGCCGGTTGTACACCGTTTGAACCAAGGCCTCTATTTTTTCGCCATCGTCGGGGTGCACCAAGTCGAAAAAGGTTTTGTGGCTCGGCACATACGGTGTTTTGATGCCGTGCATGCGCTGGTAGTTGGGCGAGAAAACTGTTTTGCGGGTCACCAGGTTCATGAACCAGTAACCAGCATTAGCTTCCCGCTCGGCAAATTGCACCAATTGCTGGTGAAGCTGCACATTGGTTTCGGCAGCGTCGGCAGCACCGGCCAGCTCTACCAGTTCGGTAACATCGGCCACGGCGCCGCTGAATATCTGCTGGCCCAGCTCGTTAAAGCTCCAGCCCGTAAGCTGGCGCACATAACGCAAACCGCCACCAGCCTGCAGAATGCGGTACTCAATATGCAGCGGAATGCCTTCGATAAACGCATGTTCATAGGCCTCGAGCACGGCCCCACGGTCATCGGTATGGATAAAAGAATTGAATGTGTTGGGATGCGCATTGAGGCTTTGCGGCGCCAATCCATGAATGCGGAACACGCCATCGGAAAACCAGGTTTCGCCTGTGCTTTTGTTGATGTACCAAGTGCCGGAGCCCTGCTGCCTTTCGGCCGTTTCCGATAGGGCCTGGCGCAACCGAAGCAAGGCTGCTTCTTTTTTACCAGCTAGTTCATCGGTGGCTGCAACCCATGAGTTGTTGACTATATCAATCGCCGGCGGCTGGCTTTCCAAATCCAGGTAAATGTTGCGGCCAGAAAGTGTTTTGATCTCCCCGTACGTGGTGATCAATCGAAAGTCGAGTTGATCTGCACCCATATTTTGCAGCAGTTCCAATGCAGCTACAACCCTGGGTTTATCCTCGGGATGGATGATGCCTTTGGTGCCTTCAAAATCGGGTGGAAAGGACATAACATCGCTGCAAAAAACAGCATCGCTACGCAGTTCCCAGTTCCAGGATCCGTGTAGCAAAATGCGCCGGCCAGCAATAGAAATGGTCAGGCTACCTGGCCCCTTTTTTGAAACTTCTGTTGTTGCTTTTTTCAACTGTTGCTGCACAATGATCCTCCGCTGTTACGAATAGCTATTAATGATGGCAAGTGTAGTGTTTGCAAGCCGCAAGGCAAAAACGGAAATTAAGTGAAGTTGTAACTTCGGAAGCAGCAACACCGCAATTTTCCATCAATCACCCTTAACGGCCACTATAAATTTGCACACATTATTTGAAAAAATGATGTCGCATTGGTGCCGGTGGGTCTGTGGAAAAAAGAGGCAACTGGCAAGAATGATATAGCGCTTTGTAAATCAATAGTTTTTCTGCTTACTGGCTATAAATAGAGGTGTGGAAAAATGCCGCAATTAATAGGGTGCTATTCTCCTGCCAGCTTTTTGCGGCGACGCCTACGCTTCGATATGATTGGGTTATGCACACCGGAAAAAGCCCTTCAATAAGACGAACAGTGAAGTTTCTGTTGTATAGATATCGAAAAGCTGAAGCGTCGCTATTTTACCAACAAAAACCCGTGCTAAAAAGCAGGGGAAAATGGAACAGAGAACATATGGGTGTAACTAAAAAACTCAGGCCCGATGATGAAAATAATCTGCGATGGCAATGGTGGTACACTCCACCAGGCTTTGCGCAAGCTCGTTGGGTAAATGTTGGGGTGTCTTCAATCCTTGCTGCAGGGTAAATACCAGCTTGTCGCCCGACAAAATATACTTCAATCCTTTATCGATATACCGTACCGTGCAATGCAGGTCGTGCCCCCGCTCGGTAACGCTAACCAGCGCGATGTACATTTTGTCGCGAAAAGGAATGTCGATGCTAAAGACTCTTGCCATCACAACTTCATTGACTACTTCCAAGGTAGCAACATCGCGGCCGCCATCCATGGCCAAAATACCCACACATTAAAGCACTGGGCAATCTGCAATGTCAAATTTTTGCTGTGGATAAGCGCTGCTATTTTCGACAAAGTGTTGGGTAAAAAGTGGTAAGGCGTTTTTAAATATGCCCGATTAAACAAAGAAGGAGATAAAGATGGGCCGGATTGTGGCTTAGGTCAGTGGTTATTTGTCCAATAAATAATACAGTGCAGTTCGAAACACGGCCGCAGCCTTTGCATTTTACCCAACAAAAACCCCCACTGGAAACAGTGGGGGAACAACTAAAAACAGAAGCCATTCAGGCTTTTAAGGAACAGAGATGAAACGATATACGATTTCGGATTTCGGATTTACGATTGGGGTTTCCTGCAAACGCAGGTACCAATCGTAAATCGTACATCCAAAATCCTTAGTCCGGTTTTTTACCGTCTAAAAATGAATTGATGGTTGAAATTTGGCTGTTGCCCGTGCCATCGGGCTTTACCGAATAGTTAGAATAGAAATTTTCCACCGAAGCGGTGTTGGGGGATAATTCCATATTGCGGCGGATGTAAGCCGGCACTGTTTCAAACTCGTTATTCGGGTCAGCCGCATTTACATTGAACGACAGGTTGCGCAATTTCTGTAGTCGTTCGGCTGCCCGGCGTTTTTGTTCCTCGGCCACGTCCTGCATGGCAGGGTCCTCGGCCTTAGGTGGTTGTGGTGGTGGAGTCTGGTGGGCTCTCGGCTCATCCGCCGCCGGAATATTATTACGAATTACCAATTGCATCGGGAAGTTTTCTTCCTCTTCAATTTTTGCAACGGGTTTCGCAACCGGTTCTTCGGCAGGTCGGGAAGTGGATACCTCCCCTTTTTTGTCTGCGTAAATATTGGATGGTCTGGCCAGATAACCTCCGGACGCTGCAGACGCCGGGTTATTGTTTTGGTTTTGCAGCGGTGTATTAGATTGGGCTACAATAGTACGATGTAATTGCGCAAATTTTTCATCCAGCGCTTTTTTTCTTTGCTCCCACTCCAGTTGCTCTGGGTCGGCGGCAGGTGCGGCTGGGGTTTCTTCTTTAAACTTCAGTTGCATGTGTACCGGAGTGTCCTCCTGCACGGGCTTGGGTGCCACCGGCTGTGCGGGCTGCACGGTACGCACCTGCGCAGGCTGCTGCACGCTGGGCGATTGCACCACCACGCGGGGCTGCACCGTTGGTGCCACGGGCTCATCCTCTTCCACCAGGGTTGGTGCCAGCGGATCGATTAGCGCTACGGCAACAGGCTCGGGCTTTTTCTCCTCGGGCATGCCAGTGTCGAGGGTCATTACAATTTTTTCCGGCTGCCTGGGCTGCTCCGGCATTTGTGCCTGCACAGACGAAGACAGGCGGGAGAACGGATCGTGGAACTCAAAACCGGTAGCAATAAGCGTGATGCTCAGCTTGTCGCCCAGTGTATTGTCGTACCCCATGCCCAGGATCACATCCGAGTTTTCGCCGGCCTGTGTGAGCAGGTAGTTTTGAATAATGTCCACTTCATCCATGGTAAACTCATGCTCACCTTCGGCCGAGTTGATGTTGATGAGGATCCATTTGGCGCCGCGGATATCGTTGTCGTTGAGCAGTGGCGAGTTAAGCGCCTCTTCAATGGCACGCTGTGCACGGTTGTCGCCGTTGCAGGCTGCGTTGCCCAAAATGGCCACGCCGCCGTTGCGCATTACGGTGCATACGTCGGCAAAATCGACGTTGATCTGGCCGGTGCTGTTGATCACATCGGTGATACATTTTGCAGCCGTTGCCAGCACGTTATCGGCCTTGGCAAAGGCTTCGCGCATTTTAAGGTTGCCAAACTGGTGGCGCAACTTATCGTTGGAAATCACCAGCAGGGTATCTACATATTGCTTCAGTCGCTGAATGCCTTCTTCGGCCTGCAGCTGGCGCTTTTTGCCCTCGTAAGCAAAAGGCGTGGTAACAATGCCCACGGTGAGGATGCCCAGGTCGCGGCAAATTTGTGCAATGATGGGTGCACCACCGGTGCCGGTGCCACCGCCCATACCGGCAGTAACAAAGGCCATCTTGGTGTTTACCTCCAGCATGCTGCGGAGTTCTTCCAGGCTTTCCTCGGTTGCCTGGCGGCCAATTTCAGGGTTGGCGCCGGCGCCCAGGCCTTGGGTGAGGTGTGGCCCCAGTTGCACCTTATTGGGCACATTGCTCAGGGCAATGGCCTGTGCATCGGTGTTGGCAATAATAAAGTTGACGCCTTCAATATTCTGGCTGTACATGTGGTTAACGGCGTTCGAACCGCCGCCACCAATGCCAATCACTTTGATGATGGATGATTTTTCTTTCGGCAAATCAAAATGGATCATATAATATCGTTTGTACCGCACATGCGGCTGGTAAAAAATTCGGGTGATGAAGAATGGGCTTGTTCCTGTTCGTTGATTTCATAGTGTATCGTTCCGGGAGGGCATTTATTGCGCAACGCCCCCACAGAACTTCAGACCCAAACCGCTGCCTGTTTAAAAACGGCGGTCTTCTTCCTCCTTAAAAATGTTGATCAGGCCGTCCTTGAACTTGCTCCAGAAACCAGGCCCCTTCGGTTCGCGGGGTGGCCTTGGGCCAGCACCTTCGGCACCAACTTCAACGGGCTCGTCCTCCATTTGGCCCATCAGCGACTCCGGCACTTCCAGCCTGCGGAAATCGGTTGCAAACTGTTTGCGGTTGTGCTCGTAATCGTCGTAGCCTTTCAAGATGAGGCCCAGGCAGGTGGCATAAGTTGGTTTGGCCAACTCCTCGATGTGGCCAGCGGCCAGGTGCTCGTTGGGCAAACCCAGGCGGCAGTTGAGGCCGGTAACATACTCGGTAAGTTGCACCAGGTGCTTCAGCTGCGAGCCACCACCGGTAAGGATGATGCCGCCGTTGAGCATTTTGTTGTCGAGACCTACTTGCTTCAGGTGATAGGTTACAAAATCCAGGATCTCACTCATACGTGCCTGGATGATGTTGGCCAGGTTCCGTACGCTGATTTCCTTGGCAGGCATGCCGCGCAAACCAGGAATGGTGATGAATGCGTTTGCCTTGGCCTCGTTGGCCAGCGACGAACCAAACTGCACCTTCATTTGCTCGGCCTGTGCTTTCAATACGCCCAGGCCGGTTTTGATGTCGTTGGTAATGTTTTCACCGGCAAACGGAATAACAGCAGTGTGTTTCAAAATGCCTTCATAAAACACGGCCAGGTCGGTAGTGCCGCCACCAATGTCCACAATGGCTACGCCTGCTTCCAGGTCTTCTTCGGCCATTACGGCTGCAGCCGAAGCCAGGGGCTGCAGTACCAGGTCTTTAGTAATAAGGGCTGCTTTTTCCACCGCACGGTTGATGTTGCGGATGGCGTTTTTGTCGCCGGTGATGATGTGAAAATTGGCGCCCACTTTTACACCGCTGTAACCAATAGGGTCGGCAATGTTCTGGAAATTGTCCACCGTAAATTCCTGCGGGATCACATCAATGATCTGGTCGCCGGCAGGAATGTACGTTTTGTACTGATCAGCAATCAGCTGGTCAATTTCCCGTTGCGAAATTTCATTGTCGGTGTCGTGGCGCACAATGTCGCCGCGGGTTTGCAGGCTTTTGATGTGGTGGCCGGCAATACCCACGTACACCTCGTTTACTTCAAGGTTAGGGTTCGATGCATAACAGTTGTCCAATGCGGTACGGATCGCCTTGATCGTTTCGTCGATGTTCAGCACCTGGCCGTGCTTTACACCGTTCGAAGCCGCCCTGCCAAAGCCAAGAATCTCAAGTTTTCCAAACTCGTTTTTCCGGCCGGCAATGACAGCGATCTTGGTGGTTCCGATGTCGAGGCCAACAATAATCGGTTGCTCGTTGTTCATGTTCCGTGTTTTAGCTGTTTTAGTTGTTTAAGTAAGTTTGGTTTTTACAAGAGCTTGGATTGGTGGCGGCACCATCCTGTAACCTTTGGCCTGGTACAGGTCGGCCCCGCCGGGTTGTTCCTTTTTTGTTTTACGAAATTTTAATTCCGTTCTGTTCGCCGGGGCATCACGGCTTTTGGCTGCTGCGCCCCTTTTGATTTATTGATCTGTTCCTTTTTGCTCGTACTTTTTGTTTCCTTCTTAGCAGCGCTGCGCACCGGTTGCGCTACTGCCGTTTTCGGCTTTGCTTTTGGCGCCGCCACCGGTGCCGCCTCTTTTTTTGCCACTGCTGCAGGCTTTGCAGCTGCGGGCTCGGCAGCTTCCGCTGCTGCAGTTTGCGCAGCAGCATGGGCCTGCATCATCTGGTCGGATTTGAGCAGGGCTGCAATGTTTTTTTGCAACTGCACCGAATCAACCGCCGCATTGGTGCCGCGTTGCACGGCCACCACCTGCCCGGCATATTGCACATCCACTACGCTGTATTTATCAAAACCTGCCTGGCTCAACACCTTTTTGTAAAACACTTCCAGCCGGTGCAGTTTTTCTTCCACCTTTTCGGCATTGCCCAACCGAATGGTGTGGTTGCCCACTGTTGGTAAAAGTTCCAGCGTCCAGTCGGGCATGATGTCGATCTGCGCAACCTGTGCACTCCAAAACCCGTGGCCGCTGATGTACTGCACCATCCGGCGCACATCTTTCACCACAGCACTGTCTTTGGGTCCTGCCGCTTTTTTTGCCGAAGGATAACCGGTAATAACCGGCACCCGGGCACTGATGTGCGACAGCAGCGGCAACCTTGCCCCGGCGCTGTCGATGTAAAACGAAGTGCCGTTGCGGGCAAAAACCCGCGCAATGGGCTGGCGTTCTTTTACCACCACATGCAATTCATCGTCGCGATCGAAATATAATTCCGCATCGGCGATCCATGCGTTTTGCTCCAGGTCTTCTTCCAGTTGCGCCAGGTCGATGGTTTCGATGAGGCGCCCTTTCAGCAGCGACTGGCCGTTTTCGGAAAGCTGTTTGCCAATATCTTCTTTGCTGATAAAATAGCGCTCTCCCATGCCATTAACGGTAATATGTACCGCACCGCAACGGCGCTGCTGCCCCCGGCCATTAGCCGCCACCAACAGGGTAATGACCCCGCCGGTAATGGCAGCCCAAAGGGTTGTGAGTACAATGCGTTTTATGGTTCGTTTTGAGGCCATCTTTGTTAATGGTGAGTGGTGAATGGTGAATACAGGCTTGCTACATTGCCCATTCACCGTTGACCATTCACGGTCATGCTTTTTCCAAAATTTGTTTAATCGGCTGCACCAGCGTATCTATATCGCCGGCGCCGGCCGTAATGATCACTTCACCAAATTCTTTGTTGATGCCAGTTGCATATTGTTCCATCCACTGCACCAGGCTTTCTTTCTGCACTACTGTTTTTTGCTCCCGTGAAATGTGGCGCAACAGCATATCGCTGCTCACTCCTTCCATGGGCAGCTCCCTTGCCGGGTAAATGGGTAGTAAAATCACTTCATCGGCAATGGAAAGGCTTTCGCCAAAGCCTGCGGCAAAATCTTTGGTCCGCGAAAAAAGATGCGGCTGAAAAATCACCGTGATCTTTCTTCTGGGGAACAAAGCTCTGGCACTTTTCAACAAGGACTGCAACTCTTCGGGGTGGTGCGCATAATCGTCGATGAACACCGGATACACATAACCACCCTGCTCTTCCGCTTCTGGTGCAATGATGTATTCAAAACGGCGTTTAACACCTTTGAAATCTTTTACCGCCGCCCTTATTTTGTCCGCATCAATTTCCAGGTGTGCAGCAATGGCAATAGCAGCGATTGCATTTTCCACGTTGTGCATGCCGCCAATATTTAGCTCAAAGCCTTCAATATTGCCGGTGGGCAACACTGCATCAAAGCGGTAGCCGCCCTGGCGCATCTGGATGCTGGCTGCATAGGCATCGGCAAAATCGTTGCTACCGCTGTAGCTCACCGTTGCAACGCCTGTTACTTCGCTCATGCGGAGCAGGCCATGTTTGTGCAGCAGCAGTCCGCCCTTTTTCAGTCCTTGTGCAAACTGCACAAAAGCATCCTGCAATGCCTCTTCTGTACCGTATATATCCAGGTGGTCGGCATCCATAGCAGTAACTACCGCTACATCCGGCGACAGTTTTAAAAAACTGCGGTCGTACTCGTCGGCTTCCACCACACACACATCCCGTTCGCTGCTCCAGAAATTGGTGCCGTAGTTGGTGGCAATGCCGCCTAAAAATGCGTTGCACCCAAAACCTGTGTGCCGAAGGATATGGGCCACCATTGTGCTGGTGGTGGTTTTGCCATGCGTGCCGCCAACGCAAATGTTGAATGCACCATTGGTGATGGCACCGAGCACATCGCTGCGTTTGGCAACCGGGTAATTATTGGCCTGGAAAAACAGGAGCTCGCTGTGGTTTTTTGGAACGGCAGGTGTGTACACTACCAGTGCAGCATCTTTTGGCGCCAGCGTCACATCATCTGTGTAATGAATGGCGATGCCGCTCTTTTCCAACTCACTGGTAAGGGTGGTGGGTGTTTTATCATAACCGCTAACCCGGGCGCCCTGTGCATGGAAGTAGCGGGCAAGGGCACTCATGCCAATGCCGCCGATGCCGATGAAGTACACTTCACCGCCAGCTTTTGCTGCTGCCACTGCCCCTTCTATGTTGCTGCCCGTTGCCGTCATGCTTACAATCCGTTGCTCCTTTCCAGGAATATTTTATTTACCCCAAACACCTGCAAGCTTTGCAAATGCATAGTTGATTTAAACCCGTGCAACAGCGCCTTGTACCGTTTCCAGTATGGCTGCTGCAATTATTTCGTCGGCGTTGCGAACGCCTTCCCTTTTTATGTTTTGCGATAGCGCTTTTTGCTCCGCTTCGTTTTGCGCCAGTGCAATGATTGCAGGCACTACTTTTTCCATTGCTTCACTATCCTTGATCATCACCGCTGCATGGTGCTCCACCAGGTAACGGGCATTGGCCGTCTGGTGATCTTCGGCCGCAAAAGGATACGGCACAAAAACAGTTGGCTTTCCCAGCAGGGCCAGTTCGGCAATGGCCATGGCTCCTGCGCGGGATATCACTACATCGGCAGCGGCATAGGCCTGCTCCATTTGCGTGATAAAATCGCCCACCCAAATGCCTTCTTTACCTGCAGCACGCTGCGCACCTTTTTCAGCATACGGCTTACCCGTTTGCCAGATCACTTGCAGGCCTGCTGCAATCAGTTCGTCCAGGTGTGCATCGATGGCTTCGTTTATGCTTTTGGCACCCAGGCTACCGCCAACAATCAGCACCGCTTTTTTACCTCCACTCAACCCAAAGAACTGCAGCGCATCTTCCTGTTCAATAACACGGCCGGCGATGCTGGCACGTACCGGGTTGCCGGTAACCTGCAGCTTTTCGGCAGGGAAAAATTTTTCCATACCGCCACTGGCTACAAATATTCTTGTTGCGCCTTTGCCCAGCAGCATGTTCGATTTACCGGCAAAAGAATTGGACTCGTGAATAAAGGTGGGGATGCCCTTTGCCTGTGCCAAACGCAACACCGGAAACGAAGAATATCCACCCACACCCACAACCAAATGGGGCGCAAAATTGCGTACAATTGACCTTACCTGCCAAAAGCTTTTTAATAATTTATACGGCAGCGTAATATTTTTTAATAAAGAGCTGCGATTGAAGCCCGCAATGTCGATTCCGCGGATGGGAAAACCGGCCTGCGGCACCTTTTCCATTTCCATTTTGCCATTGGCACCCACAAACAAAATATTGGTGGCCGGATGCTGTTTTTTTAACGCATGTGCAATAGCAATGGCCGGGAAAATATGGCCACCGGTGCCGCCGCCTGCAATAATGACGCGCAACGGATCCTTACCACCAATGGCGGCAGGTGCAACGGTCACATTATTTGCAGACATATTTTCCATATGGCTCTACTTATTATTAAAATGGCAAAGCTGCTTCTTTGAGCGGCTCCAATGTGTTGATCTTTTTCTTTTTGGCAACTGGCTTTTCTACACTATTGCCTTCAACCGGCGCAGGTGTTTTATCATCGTCGTCGCCATCATCAGGTGGATTGTCGCCGCCTGCCGCTTTACCTTCAATCTGCTCTACGTTGCGGGCCACGCTTAAAATAATGCCGATGGCAAAACAGGTAAACAGGAACGAGCTACCACCCATACTTACCAGTGGCAGCGTAACGCCGGTAACTGGAAACAGGTTTACATTTACGGCCATATTTGCCATTGCCTGGATCACCAAAGTGAAGGACAGCCCAAGAGCTAAAAACGCGCCAAAAGCATACGGACAACGTTTAAATAAACGAATGCTTCGATATAAAAAAACGAGGTATATAAATATGATGAGTGCACCACCAATTAATCCATATTCTTCGATGATGATGGCGTAAATAAAATCGTTGTAAGCCTGCGGCAAAAAGTTGCGCTGCTCGCTGTTGCCGGGGCCCATGCCCAGCAGGCCACCTTTTGCAATGGCGATTTTTGCTTGGTTTACCTGGTACAGATTATCATCTGCAGCATCGGGACTGCTATACATAAAATTTTCTACACGGCTCACCCATGTAGAAACCCGCGCAGTAATGCGGGAAGACTTTTCTTTCTTGGCAACCACTTCTTCGCTGCCGCTGGTTTTATGACTGATCATAGCAGCCATGATTAACATGACCACGGGTATGGCCGCAACGCCTACCACCATAAGCAAGTGCTTGCCGCTAACACGGCCAATGAACAGCAACAGCATACAGCTGGCGCCCAGCAGCAATGCAGTTGAAAGGTTGGCTGGCGCAATGAGCAAACAGGTAACCGCTACCGGGATGATCACCGGTACAAATCCTTTTTTAAAATCTTTGATAACGCCTTGCTTTTTACTGAGCAGGCGGGCCAGGTACATAAACAAACCCAACTTGGCCAGGTCGGAGGTTTGCATGGTAAGGTTGATGATGGGCAGCTTGATCCAGCGGCTGCCTTCATTTAGGGTAACACCAAAAAACAGCGTATATAACAAAAGGGGTATAGAAAGAAGGAAGATAACTTTTGCAATGCGGGAGTAAATGGTGTAGTTAACGCGATGCGCAAAATAGATCACCACGAAACCGATCACGATAAATGCGAACTGCTTGAACAGGTACACTTCGGTGTTGCCTTTGTACATTTTGTACGCCAGCGAACCCGTGGCACTGTACACCACCAGCAACGACACCAGCCCCAACAGCAGCACCAGGCCCCAAATGGTTTTGTCACCATGCGGCTTATGCTTCAATCCCTTCAGCGAAGTGGGTATGTTTAAGAGTTCATCCATTTCATCAATGCATTTGAAGGCAAAATTCAAAAGGCAAAAGTCAAAAGAGTAACTGCGATTGGCAGCCGGTTTTGACTTTTAAATTTTGGCTTTTTGCTAAACGATATTGCTCACTTCAATCACAAGCTCATTACTGTCTGCTTGAACTGTGTGCCGCGGTCTTCGTAGTTGCGGAACAGGTCGAACGATGCGCAGGCAGGGCTCAGTAAAACAGCATCGCCAACAGTGGCTGCTTCAAACGCAGCTTTCACTGCAGCTTCGGCACTGTCGGTGCTGATAACGGGCACTACACCATCAAACGCAGCTACGATTTTGCTATTGTCTGTGCCCATGCACACAATGGCTTTTACTTTTTCTTTTACGCCATCCATCAGCAGGTCGTAGTCGTTGCCTTTGTCTACACCGCCCAATACCAGCACGGTTGGCTTGGTCATGCTTTCCAGCGCATACCAGGTGCTGTTTACATTGGTGGCCTTGCTGTCGTTGATAAACTCAACGCCGCGAACTGTAGCCACGGGCTCCATGCGGTGCTCCAGGCTTTGAAATGTTTGCACCGCTTCACGAATCTTGTTTTTGCGAATGTCCATAGTGGACCCGGCCACACAAGCTGCCATGGTGTTGTATTGGTTATGTTTTCCCTTCAATGCAAAATCGTACACACTCATCTCCAAATTCTCGTTACCGGTTTTCACCTGCAGCTCGTTTTCTTTGATCTGGCCTCCTTTGGTTACTTCCTTCTTCATGGTAATCGGTAGTTGATTAGCTGTGATTGAATATTGTTGTAAGTGATCGGTGATCACTTCGTCATCCTCGTTATAAATAAAAAAATCTGCTTCTGTCTGGTTCATCGCGATGCGAAACTTGCTCCGGATATAGTTTTCAAACTTGTAATCGTATCGGTCCAGGTGATCCTCAGTGATGTTGAGCAGCACCGACACATCGGGACGAAACGTTACAATGTCATCCAACTGAAAAGAACTGATCTCTGCTATATAAATCGGCTTTGGATCTTCGGCCACTTGTTTGGCAAACGAATAACCAATATTGCCCACCAGCGCCGCATCCAACCCTGCAACTTTGCAGATGTGATAGATCAGCGAAGTGGTGGTGCTTTTTCCGTTGCTGCCGGTAATGGCAATGATCTTACTATCGCCTTTGTACCGGTAAGCCAGCTCTATTTCCGAAATAACCGGGATGCCTTTTTGGCGCAGCTTTTTAACCCATGCATTCTTTTCCGGAATGCCCGGGCTTTTCACCACTTCATCTGCCGCCAGCAGTGCCGCTTCATCCACACCTTGTTCCATGAATGAAATGCCTGCTGCCTGCAGTTCTTTTCTGTATACTTCCTTCAAAGAGCCTTCATCCATCAGCACTACGCTGTATCCTTTTTGCTGCGCCAGCAGCGCAGCGCCTACTCCACTTTCTCCTCCGCCTAATACAACCAGTTTTTTCTCTGTCATTTAATCCGGATATTTTTATCTAAGTTTCAGTGTAACGATGGCAAACACCACACAAAGCAGCGTTACAATCCAAAACCTTGTTACAATCTTCGCTTCGTGATATCCTTTCTTTTGATAATGATGGTGCAGCGGGCTCATTAAAAAAATCCGCCTGCCTTCACCATATTTTCTTTTGGTGTATTTAAAATAACTCACCTGCATTACCACGCTCAGGTTCTCTACGAGGAACACACCGCAGAAAATCGGGATCAATAATTCCTTGTGCACAATGATGGCCAGTGCTGCAATGATGCCGCCCAAAGTCAACGAACCAGTATCGCCCATAAACACCTGCGCCGGGAACGAATTGTACCATAGAAAACCCACGCAGGCCCCGATCATGGCCCCAATAAAAATGGACAGCTCGCCCAAGTTGGGGATATACATGATATTGAGGTAATCGGCAAAAAACACGTTACCACTGGCATAGGCAAATATGCCCAAACAGACACCGATCAATGCTGATGTTCCCGTTGCCAAACCATCCAATCCATCCGTTATGTTCGAGCCGTTCGACACTGCCGTAATGATGAAGATCACTATCCCAATAAACAGCACCCAAGAGTAAGGACGCAGCCCTTCGGGCAGCAGCTTGGAATAATTAAACTCATGCGACTTTACAAATGGAATGGTAGTGATGGGATCCTCTGCTTTTACCAATACTTTCTCTTTATCATTTACCCTAACCCGGATCACTTCTGCATTTGCCGGCGGATTGGTGCCCTGGTACTCACGGAATATTTTTACGTTGTCGTTGAAATAAAGCGTAGCACCAATGATCACACCCAGGCCCACCTGGCCAAGAATCTTAAACCAACCAGCCAATCCATCTGCATCGGTCTTTTTATATTTCTCGCCACGTTCGAGTGCAATCTTCTTTGCTTTCAGTTTCAGGTAATCGTCAATAAAACCAATCACACCCAGCCACACCGTGCTTACAATCATCAGGCGGATGTATACTTTTTCCAAATTTGCCAGCAGCAGCGTTGGAATGAGTATCGCCAGGATAATGATGATACCGCCCATTGTAGGCGTTCCTTTTTTATGTTGTTCGCCCGCCAGGCCCAGGTCGCGAACGCTTTCACCAATCTGCATATTTACAAGCAGGTTGATGAGGCGCTTGCCATAAACCGTTGTGATGAACAGCGACAACAACACCGCCACCAGCACCCGGAAGGTGATGAAACGAAATACTTCGCTTCCGGGGAAACTGATTCCTTCATCGCGCAGCCATTCAAATAAGTGATATAACATTTAGCTCTTTGTTCTTTGTTGTTCTTGCAAGCTATGAGTGATTAGCTGCGAGCCTCGAGTAAACATTTACTCACAGCTCGTAACTCGAAGCTCACTTCTCTAATTCTCTAAATAATTCCCACAACACTTCTTTATCATCGAAATGTGTCTTCACGCCGTTGATCTCCTGGTACTTTTCGTGGCCCTTGCCAGCGATCAGTAAAATATCTTTTGGCCCGGCCATAGTAACGGCTGTTTTGATAGCCTGCTTACGGTCGGCGATTGAAAGCGTTTTGCGACGTGCCGCAGTGTTCAAACCTGTTTCCATATCCGCAAGGATCTGTGCAGGGTCTTCGCTGCGTGGATTGTCGGATGTAAAAATGACGCGGTTGCTGTGTTCGGTGGCTACCTCACCCATCACTGGGCGCTTTGTTTTATCGCGGTCGCCGCCACAGCCCACAACAGTAATTACCAGCTCTTCGCCGCTGCGCAATTTGTTGATGGTAGCCAGCACATTCAACAATGCATCCGGCGTATGCGCATAGTCCACAATCCCAATCACGCCTTCTTTTGGCGAGATCATATAATCAAAGCGGCCTTCGGCACCGGTAAGATTGCTCAGTACCTGCAGCACTTCCAGCTTGTCTTCGTCAAGACTGATGGCTGCGCCATACACCGCGAGGATGTTGTATGCATTGAACTCACCAATGAGGCGGAAATGCACCTCCTGTTCGTTCACGGTCATCACCAAACCCGCCAGCCCGTTTTCCAAAATTTTTCCTTTGAAATCGGCCACAGTGCGCAGGCTGTATGTAAGCTTGCGGGCAGCGGTGTTTTGCAACATCACCGTGCCGCGTTTATCGTCGAGGTTGGTGATGGCAAATGCATCTGCACGCAACCCGTCGAAGAAGCCTTTTTTTGCCTTGATGTATTCGTCAAAGGTTTTGTGGTAATCGAGGTGGTCGTGGGTAATGTTGCTAAACAGGGCGCCGGTAAAATGCAAACCTGCGATGCGGTGCTGGTGCACGGCATGCGAGCTTACTTCCATAAACACATGTGTGCAGCCCGCCGCTGCCATTTGCGCCAGCAGCGCATTGAGCTTTACCGCATCGGGTGTGGTATGTGTGGAAGGAATGATATTTCCGGCAATGATGTTTTCCACCGTGCTCACTAACCCGCAGGTATAACCGAGACCGGTAAATAATTTATACAACAGCGTGGCAATGGTGGTTTTTCCATTGGTGCCCGTCACACCCACCAACTTCATTTTGTTGGAAGGCGCGCCATAAAACGTATGGGCCATTTGCCCCGCCGCTTCGGCACTATTGCGCACCTGCACATAAGTAACCTGCGGCTGTAAAGTTTGCGGCATGGCTTCGCAAACCACTGCCACAGCACCACCTTCAATTGCGCCATCAATAAAGCGATGGCCATCGGCGGCAACACCTTTTACGGCAATAAACAGGGCACCCGACTGAACCGCACGGGAGTCGATCTGCACGTCCCGCACTTCCACGTCAGTGCTACCCGAAACCGCTTCGAGGTGAACGCCGTATAATATGTCAGAAAGTCTTTTCAAATCAGTTCAATACAATGGTGATCGTTTGGTTTTTCGTTACCGGTGTGCCGGGTGCAATGCTCTGCGCCACTACTTTGCCCCGCCCTTTTACCGCCACTTTCAGTCCTTCGTTTTCGAGCAGGTACAGCGCATCGCGCAGCGCCATGTTGCGGGTATCAGGCACTTTCTTTTTACCTGCAGGCACCGGTTTTATTACCGGCTTATTATTCACGGTTACTGCACGGGTCCACTCAGCAGGGCCGGCCGAGTCGGTATAGCGCAGGCCGGTTTGTTTCAACACCTGCGATACTTCTGGGGCATAGCCTGCATAAGCATACTGCGCACTATCGGGCACCACCTCGAGGGGCGTTACTTTCTTTTTTTGGACAAAGCTGGCGTACATCTTTGTAGCCACTTCTTTAAACACCGGCGCAGCTAACTGTCCGCCATAGTGTATAGCTGCATGTGGCTTTGTTTTGATCACTACGATGCAGGAATACTCAGGTTTATCGGCCGGGAAGTAACCCACAAAGGATGCCTGGTACACACCATCGTAGTATTTAATATTGCCGCCGGCAAAATGCGCTGTGCCGGTTTTGCCAGCCACCGGGAAAGGCATGTCGGCAAAAACGTTTTTACCGGTTCCTTCGGTGATCACTGCTTCCATTGAAGCCCGTGCAGCAGCAACAGTTTCGGGTTTGCAGATGGCATCATCCAATACTTCTGGCTCAAAATGTTTTACCGCAACACCATCGCTTTTGATGGTGTTCACCAGGTAAGGGCGCATCATTTTGCCCTCGTTTGCAATAGCATTGTACAACATCAGTGTTTGCAGCGGGCTTACTTCAATAGCGTAGCCAAACGACATGGTGAGCATGGCGTGCAAACCTTCTTTGTTGCGTTTCCAACGAGGCAGCAACGGCGCCTCTTCGCCTACCAGGCCAATACCCGTTTTGCGATCGAGGTGAAATTTTTTGAGGTAATCTTTGAATTCATCGGGGTTGGTTGCAAACGCTTTGTAGGCCAGTTTGGCCATACCCACATTGGAGCTGTGTGCAAAAGCTTCACGCACCGTCAGCACTGCTTTTGGCGAACGTTCGGCATCGGTAACATTGCGCACAGCTACATATGCATTGCCGGAAGTGCCTACTTCTACGGCTTCATTTATTTTAGTATGACCACCTTCCAGAACCGCCAGCAGTGTAGCCAACTTAATGGTAGAACCCGGCTCAGTGGTTTGCAAAGCGTAGTTCAGGTTTTCATCATAGGTACCATCTTTAGTGCGACCGAGATTGGCAATGGCTTTTATTTTACCGGTGGCCGTTTCCATTACCACGCAGGTGCCATGCTGCCCTTCGCTTTCCACCATCATTTTCATCAATGCGTTTTCGGCAATGTCCTGCACGGTTACATCAAGCGTAGTGATGATGTCTTTACCATTCTCCGGTTCAATCTCATATCCGTTTACCGGCACAAATGCACCGCCGGCTAAAAAGCGCACCAGTCGATGGCCGGTAGAACCTTTCAATAAAGTATCGTAAGTACGCTCCAGTCCTACGTTCTGTGCGTTTTCTCGGGCCAGGCCTATGGTGCGTTTTGCCAGCAAACCAAAGGGGTTGAGGCGCTTGGTTTTTACTTCGGCAATAACACCGCTACGGTTGCGGCCCATGCGCACCAACGGAAATTCGCGGAAGGTTTTATACTGGTCGAACGACAGGCCTTTTTTGATTAAATAATAACGGTTCTTTTGGTTGTAGGCCAACTGCAATTCCCGCTTGTAAGTGCCCACCGATTTATCATCGAACAGGGCCGAAAGATGCCATGCTAATGAATCGATATTGTCGCGGAAGCGCTTGCCGTTTTTATCGCGCAGGCCTTCGGCACCAAAGTCCATGTAGATATCGAAATACGGAATGGACGTCGAAAGCATTTCGCCGTCCTCACTGTAAATGGTACCCCGCTCTGCATCGAGAGTTACAAATTTCTGGTGCAAACTATCCGACATGCCGCGCCAATAATCGCCCTGCACTTGCTGAATGTAAAAGGCACGACCCAGCACGAGCAGGCTCAGCACGCCAATGCCGATAAAGCTAAGATACACCCGCCACAGTATGTCGCTTTTTACCTCCATTATTGATTTACGATTTGGGATTTACGATGTACGATTTGTTTTCAACTGAAAACGGATTTCAAAAAGGGCAACAGTCTTTTGTTGCAAGCCCAATCGTAAATCCAAAATCGTCAATCGTAAATCAACTACTCACCACTGCTATCCACCAACACCACCGGTGCGGTGGTCAATTCTTTCAATCCCAACGGCTCCACGGCTTTCACCAGCTCGCTTTGGCGGCTGCGAAACAACACATCGCCTTTCACCGTTTTAAATTCGTATTGCAGCTCTTTCAATTCCTTTGTTGTCTTGCTAATGGCACGCTCCGTTTTATCAGCACGGTGTCCATTGTAGATATAGATCACAGCAAGCAACGCCAGAAACAGGAAGAAAGGGATCTGCTTGACTACCGACTGGTAGTTGAGCACCTTCTTCCAGTAGAACTGGACTTTTTTTTCTGCTTTTGCTTGTTGCATTTTTTAAGTTTCGAGTTTTTAGCTTTGCGTTTCGAGAAGGCAGATGGTGCAACTTTTCTCGCAGCTCATAGCTCGCTATTTACAGCTTACTTTCGTTCCGCAACCCGCAGTTTTGCGCTGCGGCTGCGGGTATTCAATTTCAATTCAGCATCGGTCGCTGTAACCGGTTTTCTGTTCACTAGCTCAAAGGCACTCATGCTTTTTTTACCGCCAAAAATTTCATCTTCTTCCAGCTCGAAACCACCATCCCGAAAAAACAATTTCACCAGCCGGTCTTCCAGCGAATGAAACGTGATGATGGCTGCGCGGCCGCCACTTTTTATTACCTGCGGCAATTGCTCCAGCAGCTCCTGCAAGGCACCCAATTCGTCGTTCACCTCAATGCGCAGCGCCTGAAATACCTGTGCGAAATATTTATTCGGATTGCCTTTTACTATACTGTGCACCGCCGTTTTAAACCCTGCGATGGTTTTGATGGGACCCGTTTTTCTAGCCTCCACTATGGTGCGGGCCAGGGTGCGGGAATTGGTGACTTCGCCATATTGCTCAAACAGCTTATGCAACTGAGCCTCACCGTAAGTGTTCAGCACATGAAAGGCTGATTTCTCCTGGCGCTGGTCCATGCGCATGTCCAGATCCGCATCGAAACGGGTGGAAAAACCACGCTCCGCTTTGTTGAACTGGTGACTGCTTACACCCAGATCGGCCAGCACGCCATCCACTGGCAGCACACCATGCAGTTGCAAAAAGCGCTTGAGGTGGCGAAAGTTGTGCGGCACAAACAGCACCCGCTCATCGTTGGGCAGGTTTTGCCGCGCATCTTCATCTTGGTCAAACGCCACCAATTTTCCGTTGGGGCCAAGCTGCTCCAGTATGGCCCTGCTATGACCACCACCACCAAAAGTGCAATCCACGTAAACCCCATCCGGCTTGATGGCTAAACCTTCTACCACTTCGTGCAGCAGCACCGGCACATGATAGTCGGATGCCTCTGGCAATGCTTCCAATTCAACTTCCTTGCTATTGTTTTTTTTAGCCATTATTACCCTCCCCTCCTGCCATTACCGACGAAGCCAGCGAACTGAAATCATCAGCCGAATAGTTATCAAAGAACTGCTGGTATTTATCTTTTGCCCAAATCTCAATCTTGTCCACGGCCGATGCCAGCACAATATCTTTTTCCAACCCCGCGTACTCTTTCAAGTTCGGTGGCAACAACAAGCGGCCAGCCGAATCGGGCTCCACAATGGTGGCGCCGTTGAGAAAAAAGCGGCGAAACTCCCGAACCTTTGGATCAAAATCGTTAAGGGTTTTGATCCGTGCAAACAGGGGCTCCCAGCTTTCCATTGTGTACAGGCTCAGGCACTTTTCGAAGCCCCGGTTGACTACAAAACGCGTATTTTCACTCTCCGCCAGCTGCCTTTTAAAGCCTGCCGGGAGCAAAAACCGACCTTTGGAGTCGAGGGTTGCTTCAAATTCGCCGAGGAAACCTGTCATTCGCGTTTGTTTGGGGGGAAAACCATCCAAGATTGACACAAAATAACACAATTTCCCACTCCTGAATTGGGATTGGAATTTTTGTTTTTATCCACAAAATGCCCGGTTTCAGAACCCTTGCGGAGCAAGGCTTTCGCGTCATTTCTATAACTTTTCATTATGTGTATATGTGAATAGCATGTGGATAACTGTGCATAAGTTGTGCACAAGGCATAAGTTTGCGCCTTTTAGGCCCAATTGAACAGTTACACGTAGATGAAACCCGAAGCGATTAAGATTGACGCATATACTTACGACCTCCCCGACGACCGGATTGCCGCCTTTCCGCTGTCGAAAAGAGACGATTCAAAGCTGCTGGTGTATGAAAGTGGGAAAATTGAAGACGACCATTTTTACAACCTGCCGCAGCATTTGCCGCAGGGCGCTACGCTGGTGGTAAATAATACGCGGGTGATTGAAGCCCGTTTACTGTTTCAAAAACCAACTGGTGGCGTAATCGAGATTTTTTGCCTCGAGCCGACCGACCTGCCGATGGAAAGCGCTTTGGCGCAAAGCGGCACAGTGCGGTGGAACTGCATGGTGGGCGGTGCATCGAAATGGAAGCCGGGACAGGTGTTGCGCAAAGAGCTGGCCGGTGGCGCGGAGCTGCGGGCCTATTATATAGATAAGCAGCCCCAGCATTTTATTATTGGCTTTGAATGGCATCCTGCCCACTTGGCTTTTGCCGAAATACTGCACGAGGCCGGCGCCATTCCGCTGCCGCCTTATATTAAAAGAGCAGCCCAAACCGATGATGCCACCCGATACCAAACCATTTTTAGCCAGGAGCAGGGATCGGTAGCGGCGCCAACAGCTTCGCTGCATTTTACCCCTGAAGTGTTTGGCGCACTGGCGCAAAAAGGCATCCACACCGCACCGCTGACGCTGCATGTGGGCGCCGGCACATTTAAACCGGTAAAATCGGAAACCATTGGCGAACACCAGATGCACGCCGAGCATTTTCATGTAAGCAAAACCACGCTGGAGCAATTGATTGCTGCGGAACAAATTGTGGCATCGGGCACTACATCGCTGCGCACCCTGGAAAGCCTATACTGGATCGGGGTAAAACTGTTGCGGCAACAATTTGATGGTGCAGGTGAACTGTGGCTGGACCAGTGGGAATGTTACATTTTAATGGACGAAACCACATCTTATGCACAGAGCCTGGCGGCACTGGTACAGCACCTGGATCGTATAAGTGAATCGGTGCTGTATTGCAAAACCAGCTTGCTGATTGTACCGGGCTACCGGTTTCGGTCGGCAATGGCGCTGATCACTAATTTTCACCAGCCGCAATCCACGCTGCTGCTTTTAGTGGCCGCATTTATCGGTGCTGACTGGCGCAAGGTGTATGATCATGCAATGGAAAGGGACTACCGGTTTTTGAGTTATGGCGACAGCAGTTTGTTGTATCGAAAGGAGCCGGAAAATGCGCCCTTGGGCTGATGGATTAAAATGTTGACGACTGCTTAATTCAGTACCCCGCTTTACTTATTGATATCACGCTGCACCGTTCATTTGTCATGCTGTGTGCAGCGACGCATCCAAGCAGTGCTTATATATTCCTTCAGCCCGAAGGGCTGAAAGTTGAATAGCCACCGGTGCAACCGGGGGTTAGGGAATTCAAACCATAGATGGAATTTGCCCAACCCCGAAGGAGTTGAACAATTGTATGCTGCAGAACAGGTTCAACCCCTCTGGGGTTGAGTGCACCATGGGGCATTGTTATCCGCCGGTTGCACCGGCGGCTATGGATGGTTCAAGCCCTTCGGGCTTAGGCTGTAAAAAGCTTGAAACTATAGTTTGCCGAATAGAATTACTAGCCGCACAAGTGTGCGACGCAACAGAGGCTGGATAGAGATGTAGCCGTTCGTTACAAAAAACAAAACAGCCACTTCAATGAAGTAGCTGTTTATTATTAAAAGCAATTATAACGAGCGGTACTGAGAGCAGGAAAAGTCTACGCTTTCTTCAGCGGAAACTCAATGGTAAAACAACTGCCCTTGCCCAGCGTACTATCGGCTTTGATGCCGCCGTTGTGCGCTTCCACCACGGTTTTTACATAGCTGAGGCCAAGGCCAAACCCTTTCACGTTGTGCACGTTGCCGGTGTGGGCCCGGTAAAATTTTTCAAAAATACGTTTCAGTGTTTCGCGGGTCATGCCGATGCCGTTGTCCTCGATGCGCAGGATAAAACTGCTGGGCGTGGAATCGGTGGTGAGGCAAATGCGCGGCGCCACGTTTTCCTTGCTGTATTTCACGGCATTGTCCATCAGGTTGTTCACCAGGTTGGAGATATGCACTTCGTCGGCATCAATCAAATCATTGGTTGCGTTGAGATCGGTTTGGAGCTCGCCACTTTTTTCATTCAGGCGCAGCGCAAAGTTGTCGGCCACGTCTTCGATGATCTGGTGCACATGCAGCGGCTTTTTATTGAGCTGTATTTCCTGCCGCTCCATCAGCGCGGATTTTAAAATCGTTTCCACCTGTCGGTTCATGCGCTGGTTTTCTTCTTTAATAATGCCGGAGAAATACAGGAGCTTTTGCGGATCGTGCATCACCTTTTCGTTCTTCAGCGCATCCACCGCCAGGGATATGGTTGCAATAGGCGTTTTGAACTCGTGGGTCATGTTGTTGATAAAATCGTTCTTGATCTCGCTGAGCTTTTTTTGCTTCAGCATGGTGTGGATGGTGAGGTAAAATGCTGCAATAACTACTACCATCAACAGTATAGAAAACACCATGAGCGGCACCAGGCTTTTGGCCACAATATTTTTGATGCTGGGCACCACCACAATCAGCACTTCATCAAACGTCAGGTTCTCGGCAACAGAGCCTCCTGCAGGTACCAGCGGGTAGGTGTACGAATAGTGCGAAATCGAGTCTTCGTACCAATCGTAAAAGTTGGCCGATTTGCGTTCGAACACCAACGGCATATTGGTGCGGAACGTGGCAAGCCCAAATTCAAAGGGCACATCTTTCATGTGCTGCGCATCAAAGGCCAGCTTTATCTTATTATAAATTTCAAGGGTGGTAAAATGCTGCCCCACAATGTATGGCTTGGCCAGTTCCAGCGAAAAATTATCGGACAGGCCCGGGAATACCCGCACTTTGGCCGTAGGTGCATTGCCTTTGTACTCGGCCAGCTGCTGCCCCACCAACGTAGTGATGGCGGCTACTTTTTCCTTTACCTGTTCTTCCTTTAAGTGCAGCATATTGCGCAGCCACGACACCTGGATCCAGATGATGCCGAGCAGCGACAACGTGATGAGTGCGATGATGATGGGAAATGTCCGTTTCACTGGAACAAGTTGATGAAAAATTATGGGTTTACAAAAATCGGTGCCATCGGCGCATTTTGCTGGCACAAGATTATTGTACCCTACGGAAAGAAAGCTTGTTTCAACTGTTCGTTTACCTTTAATTTAACGTATGACAGAACCAGCCGCCGGTATTTTGCTTATTGCCGACCCGTTTTTGAAGGATCCCAACTTTATGCGTACCGTGGTGTTGCTGACGGAGCACCAGGATGAAGGCTCGGTGGGCTTTGTACTGAACCGACAGTATGAAAACACGCTGGACGAACTGATCCCGGAAATTGAAGGTTTTAAAGTGCCGGTGTACTACGGCGGGCCGGTACAGATGAATACGGTGCATTTCTTACACGGCCGCCCCGACCTGATTCCGGGCGGTGTTGAAATAATGGAAGGCGTGTTTTGGGGCGGCGATTTTGACACGGTGCTGGAGCACCTGCGGGACGAAACGCTGGACGTAAACGAGATCCGTTTTTTCATTGGCTACTCGGGGTGGGGCAACGGGCAACTGGACGGAGAAATGGCGGAAAAAACCTGGCTTACCGTGGAGGCAACTACCGACCTGATCTTTCATCCGAAGGTGGAGGAAATATGGAAAGATTCGTTGAAACACCTGGGTGGCGATTATGAAATGATGATCAACTTTCCTATCGACCCGCAGTTGAACTAATCGAATGCTATATTTATTTCATGTGATGAAATATGACGCATTTAATATTCGTGTACACCCTAAACATCCACACTTATGAGCAACGCTATTGAAAACGGTAAACCTTTTTCGCCTGCCGATGCGGTGGGCTACGCAGATGGCTCGGTAGTGAGCAAAACCATTCTTAAAAAACCTTCGGGAAACATCACGCTGTTTTCTTTCGCCGCCGGCGAAGGCTTGTCGGAGCACAGCTCTCCGCATGAAGCACTGGTGCATATTCTGGATGGCAGTGCGGAAATATCCATTGCCGGTGCAGCACAAACGGTACATGCCGGCCAGTGCATTATTTTACCGGGCAATGTGCCGCATGCACTGAAAGCGGTGGAACGTTTTAAGATGATGCTGGTGATGATTAAAAGCTAGCAGTGGTTTCTATCAAGGGTTTTTGAACCACGAAGACACGAAGGGATGAAGGGGCACGAAGGGTTCACTTTTGGATTAGCACGGTTGATAATTGCTGACAGGCGACGCTGTTGGTCGGTGTTGGTTGTCATTGCGAGGCGCAGCAGCGTACTACTGCTTTATTAAAATGGTGGCGCCGAAGCAATCTCCGTGAATTGTTCGTGTCAAATAAACGATGACGACAAATGCTTTTATCAAAACAGGAGATTGCTTCGGCGCTCCAGATGCAACTATAACAAAGACACCGCGGCGCCTCGCAATGACGACAGAGAAGGCCGCGACTGCAGCGACGATGCAACAGCATGAGCTATCACAAACCTCCTAATCCAACACCACTTTACGATCTTTCGGATAACGAACCCGGTAGCTGCTGGTTAGCTTTTTTTCTTCGCTGGGTGCTAATGAAACATTCCAGGTCAGCAGGCCTGTTTCGCGGTCCCATTGTGCATCCGGGGCTTTTTGTTCGTCCACTTCAATTTCCTTATTTACCGATACAGGGAATTGGTCTTCAACAATCACGGTGATGGGTATGCGCTTATTATTGCGCACCGTAATTTCAAACGCTTTTGTTTCGGTGCGGTTGGCGCCAATCAGGCGCTTTGCCGTAAACTCCTTTACCAGCTTGCGTTGCACCCTTATGCCGTTGTCTTTACCCAACGCCAAGCCCAAGGTATCGCCGGCGTTGGCCAGGTCCAAATAAGTTTTACCCAAATAAGTGCCTTCGAAAAACAAGGATGCTTCACCCGGTTGCAGGTCCAGTTCCTGCCACGAAGTAATTTTCGCTGTTAAAAACGCAGCCGGATCCAATTTTGGCGCTGCATAATATTCAAACAGCGCAGGCACCGCCAATTTGCGAATAGGTATGATGGTGGTTTTGCCGTCGGTCTCCAGAGTGTATTTGTCTTCAATAGCATACACCGTGGTGGTAGGTTTATAATCGGTGGTTACTGCCACTGTTTGCAGCTCTTCTTGCTTCGCAGGTGCTGCAACCGCTCTTTTCAATTGAGCACCCGCAACACGGCCTTCCAATGCGGCATTTTGGGTGCCATAACCAACTACCACTACTTCATCCAAGGCGTTTTGCTGTTCGTTTAATTGAATATTAAAATATCCCGGTTTTATTGCAATGCTTTTAGACTCAAATCCAACAGCGCTAACTACAGCCACGGCCTGCACCGGCAGGTTTTGCAACTTAAAAAATCCATTGGCATCGGTAATGGTACTGCTACCACTGCGTACCTGCACAGTGGCGCCCGCCACCGGTTCGTTTTTATTGTTGGTAACCCGCCCCATGGCCACACCCGGCTGCACCCGCTGGTTGCGCATCCATGCTGTGGAAGGGTCGTAAAAATTCAGTTGCCAGGGTTGCAGTTGCGATGGCGTGGCATTGTCGGTTGGGTTGCCGGTGCTGAGCAAAAGCGCCACATCTTTCCAGGTTTCGCCACTGCGTTGAAATACGTTGGCGGTCATGGTCAGGTCAATGGGTTTGCCTACTTCGGCCACACGTACATCGTAGGTGGCGTACCAGCCCGCGTCCTTTACCGTATACGTAAGGGTAAACCGGATGCTGCGGGTTTCTTTGCTTTCTATCAACGCAACAACGGAGTTGTGTACACTATCCCGCTTCTTGCCCATTTCACTAATCTGCATGCGGGTTCGCTCCCACTCTTGCTGTGCAGCCTGTACCCGCTTTGTTGTTTCCAATTGTTTTTGGTACAACTCGGTCAATCGCTGCCGGTGGAGGTCCAGTGCAGCCTGCAACTCAGCTGCTTTTACGCCGGTGCTGCCGCCAATCGCCTGGTTTTTGATTAACATCGCTTCCTCCTGCTTGTACACTTCCAGAAGTTTGAGGTCCGCGTCCATTTTATCTTTCAGGCCGGCTTGTTTTTCCAGCAATGCTTTTTCCTCCTGCTCTACTTTGCGTTCGCCAAAAAAGTCTTTCACAGCCTGCACCGACAACAGCGTGATGGCCGCATCTGCTTTGAGCTGTACGCTTTGTGCATCCAGTTGGTTGGACAGGTTGGTAAATTGTATTTCGGACCGGCCGGGTTGCACCGCCACGGTTGCGGTTCGTTGGATTTGTGCACCGGACGAAAACACGGTAACAGCCTGAATGGCCGTTTCGGCAGGTACTTTGCGCACCTGCGCCTGCAGCAAAATGTGGGGCAGCAAAGAAATGATAAGCAGTAGCTGTTTCATAAAGTATGTATTGGGCAAAACAAATAGACGCAGGAACAATGGAATTACATGAAAATACGCCGCTCCATTTTCTGGCTTTGATGTAAAGGCAGCGCCGAGGGCTAAAAGGCTGCACATAAAAAAAGCTGCTGCCTTAAAGGGCAACAGCTTTTTTATACAATGTAAAAACCGGTAAACTTATTCTACAACGGTAGCGCCTTCTACCAGCACCGACACGCGGTTGTCGAGCACTTCTACAAAGCCACCTTTGATGTCGTAATAATCAAAATGGTTCTGACGATCGCGCAACACCTTGATGCGGCCGGCCTTGAGGGCACTGACCAGCGGTGCGTGTTTATCCAGCACTTCAAACGAACCCGAAATGCCCGGCATCTGCACACCATACACTTCGCCGCTGAATAATTTGCGTTCCGGAGTCAATATTTCTAAAGTCATGGACCTAATTTGAAAATTTGTAAATCTGAAAATTTGAAAATGGTAAAAACGGTTGCCGCTAATTTTCAAATTAGCACATCTTCAAACTTTCAAATTATCCCTGCGCCTGAGCCAGCAATTTCTTGCCTTTTTCAATCGCATCGTCAATAGTACCTACCAGGTTAAAGGCAGCTTCGGGGTACTCATCTACTTCACCGTCCATGATCATGTTGAAGCCACGGATGGTTTCTTCGATGGGCACCAGTACACCTTTCAGACCGGTGAACGCTTCGGCCACGTGGAACGGCTGCGACAGGAAGCGCTGTACCCGGCGGGCACGGCTTACGGTCAATTTGTCTTCGTCGCTCAGTTCGTCCATACCCAAGATCGCGATGATGTCCTGCAATTCCTTGTAACGCTGAAGGATTAGTTTTACACGGTTGGCAGTATTGTAGTGCGCATCGCCCACTACAGAAGGCATCAGGATACGTGAAGTAGAATCCAGCGGATCCACGGCAGGATAGATACCCAAATCCGCGATCTTACGGGAAAGTACCGTAGTGGCATCGAGGTGGGCAAATGTTGTTGCCGGAGCCGGATCGGTCAAGTCATCGGCAGGTACGTAAACGGCCTGTACCGAAGTGATCGAACCATTTTTGGTAGAAGTAATGCGTTCCTGCATCAGACCCATTTCGGTAGCCAGCGTAGGCTGGTAACCTACCGCCGAAGGCATCCGGCCCAACAGGGCTGATACTTCGGAACCGGCCTGGGTAAAGCGGAAGATATTGTCCACAAAGAACAGGATGTCGCGGCCACGGCCGGTGCCATCACCATCGCGGAAGTATTCGGCAATGGTCAGACCCGAAAGGGCAACACGGGCACGGGCTCCGGGAGGTTCGTTCATCTGGCCAAACACGAAGGTGGCTTTAGAATCGGCCAGTTCTTCGGCGTTTACCTTGCTCAGGTCCCAGCCGCCTTCTTCCATGCTGTGCTTAAATGCGTCGCCGTATTTCATAATGCCGGCTTCGATCATTTCACGCATCAGGTCATTCCCTTCGCGGGTACGTTCGCCTACACCGGCAAATACCGACAAACCGGAATAAGCCTTGGCGATGTTGTTGATCAGTTCCTGGATGAGTACGGTTTTACCTACACCCGCACCACCAAACAGACCGATCTTACCACCTTTTGCATAAGGTTCGATCAGGTCAATTACTTTGATACCGGTAAACAGTACTTCGGTAGCAGTAGAGAGGTTTTCGAATGCCGGCGGCTTTGCGTGAATGGGGCGGCCGTTCACTTTGGGCACGGGCGGCAATCCATCGATGGGGTCGCCGGTTACATTGAACAGGCGGCCTTTAATGGCTTCGGAGGCAGGCATGGTAATGGGCGCACCGGTATCCACTGCGTCCACTCCGCGGGTCAAACCCTCGGTACCATCCATGGCGATGGTGCGTACACTGTCTTCGCCCAGGTGTTGCTGCACTTCCAGCACCAGTTTTTCGCCGTTGCCGCGATTGATTTCAAGCGCATTGAAAATTTCGGGCAGCTGGCCTTCGAACTGTACGTCCACCACCGCGCCGATGATTTGTTTAACCTTACCAACTTTTGCCATAAATAGCGTTTGTAAAGGGGGAGTTATCTATAAAAGAACCGGCACCCTTTGACACCGGTTTTAGTTTCAGGCTGCAAAGGTAAGGGGATGGGGGTAATTAGCAAATGATACCCGCACATATAATATGGCCGCAGCGGCGGATTTTTCCCCAATTGTGGGATAAAATTTTTCGCGCTGGTTTAAATGAGCGGTATCACTGGCGAATACACGTTTCCTCCATCGTTTTCAACCAAGCATGGTACCGACTGTTCAAACATATGAGAAGCGGTTTTAATTCGCTAACTTTCTACAGCTTAAGCCTCCACCAGAAAATCAACGCATATGCCCTTCCGGCTCCGGCTCTTTTTATTGCTGCTTTCACCGGCAATTTGTGTGGCCCAGAAACCCGCCAGCGATTATAACCAACAGATCCGGCAGCTTAGCCAGCAGGTGCAAGAGGCAGCCTCAGATTCGGAAAGGGTGGCGGCGCTGGGGCGGCTGGCCATCCATTATTATATTTATAAAGACGCCACTAAAGGCGACAACGTACTTCAGGAGCAACTTTCGCTGGCCGAGAGCTCTGCTAACCGCAACCTGGTGCTGCAGGTGCTGTTTTCTTATACAGCCCAAAACATCAACTCCTGGAATTCGGTGGCCACATTCGATAAGGCGCTGCAGTTTGTAGACCGCGGCCTTGCCCATGCCCGCGCCTCAGGCAGGCACGATTACCAGGCGATGGCGCATATCCGCAAAGCGGCCATTTTGCGCAACCGAAACCGGTTTGACGCCGCTTTGGAGCAAACTGCACAGGCTGCGCTGGCACTTGAAAAATCGCCGCAGGATTCGGTGCGAACTGCGCTGCTTTTAGAGATCGGTGATATTTTTTTAGGAAAAGGCAACGCACTTACTGCCTACGAACATTATAACCAGGCATACGACCTGGCTTACACCGAAAAGGCCTACGGGCAGCAAACGGCCGCGTTTCACCACATAGCCATGCTGTACAACGGCCTGGGCCGTGCCGACCTAGCCGAAAACATTCTGCACAAAAGCCTGGAGGCAAACCGCAGCCGGAAGGATGCAGCCGGAATGCTATATGATTACGTGGACCTGGCACGGGTGGCCGAGCAAAAAGAATACATCCAGCGGGCACTGCAACTGTCGGACAGCCTCGGTTCGGAACGCAACCGGATGTTTGCCAAACAACTCATGTTTGCCTACCACATGGTGGTGGAGAAAAACAGCGCTGCCGCACTGAGCTACCTGCACAACAATCCCGACCTGTACCAATTGCAACTCAACCGCGGGCCGGCACAGTTTCAGTGGCAGATCGGCTCGGTATATTTTTACGCCAGCCAGCCCGACTCGGCGATCGTTTATTTTAAAAAAGCGGAACCCGAACTACGCCAGGCACTTGATGCACCGGGGCTTATTGAGTTGAACCAAAACATTGGCAATTGTTACCTGCAATTGGGTGCACCGGACAAAGCGCTCCCCTATTTTGCATCGGCGCTGAGCCTTGCCCGCCAGTTGGGCACCTTGCTCGCCAACCGGCAACTGCTGCTATCAACCAGCCAGGCACAGGCGGCCATCGGCGATTATAAAGCAGCACACAGTTCCAACGAAGAATACCTTTTATATCTCGATTCGGCCAACCGGGTGAACAGCGGACGCGAACTGGCGCTGCTGGAGGTGGAGCGGGCCAACAATATTCACCAGCACGACCTGCAGGAACTGGAGCACAAAATGGAGCGGGAAAAATACCTTCAATACAACATTATTTCGCTGGCCATCGTGGTGCTGTTCGTATTCCTGATCGTGGCTGGCATGTTTCCCGTGTCGAAGTTTATTACCAAGATGCTGGGGTATTTTTCGTTTATCTGCCTGTTCGAGTTTATTATCCTCCTCATCGATACCAGCCTGCACCACGCAGCACACGGTAAACCGCTCTACATCTGGCTGGGCAAGATTTTCATTATCGCCCTGCTGGTGCCCATTCACCACTTCCTCGAGCACTTGGTGGTGAAGTTTGTACAATCACAAAAACTCAGGCAACTCCGCAGCCGGGTTTCTTTAAAAAACTGGAACAAAGCTGGTGGCAAACGCATTAAAACAGTGGCGGCAAGCCGGCACGAGGATGCTGCCGCCACATGACAGGTTCGGTTTTCTTACAAAAAAATTTAACCTCAATCCATTTCCAGCCCATCGCCGCAGGGCGACGGTGGCGGGCAAAGTTTGTTGGGTTCAAAATATTTGTAGGTGAGTGCAACTGCGGCGGCCTTGCTGGTTTGGGCCGGCGTGTAGGCCACCTGCATCAAAATGGTAGGATCGTCGCGGCGCATGGGCCCTTCATTATCGGTGTAGGAGGCAAGGAAAAACTTTACGGTCGGCTGGTCCGACTCCTGGCTCAGGATCTGGATCAGCTCTTCGCGGTCAAATTCGGCGATGAGTTGGTTCACCTTTTTTACCCGGCCTTTTTTGTGGTTTTCGTACATGCCGTTGGCTTTGGCGCGGTCTACCTCCCTGCGTTCGGACTGCGGTTTGCCCAACTTACGCAGCAAAGAAGCTTCCTGCGCATCCTGCTGGCCGTGCAGCGTACACGATGTAATGATGATGGCGGTTAAACTGTAAACAATGATTTTCATGATGGAGTTTTTTTGCGTGGTGTCTTTAAAGTTCCATATTAAAAAATCCAAATGCAAGTGCAGCAGCACAATTACCTGACATGGGTTCTTGTATATTTGAAATTATCGGTGCATATTTAATTACCTGCTTTTCACAGCAGGACAAAAGCACTTGTTTGTTCCCGTTACATCGTTTTTACTAACCCCAAATACCTGTAACCATGATCAACTTCAGGCAAAGCCTGTACACCGAGGAACACGCCTTTAAGCCCCTACAGCCGGGCACCACGCCACCCGGCGACATTTGCGGGCTGGCCATCAACCTCAATCACGTGCTGGTAAAAAACAACAACACGCCGGCGGTGGCACCGTTACCGGGTTATGCAAAACTGTATTTTCTCAACTTGGTCGCAGCCAATATGGGCGGCACCAGCCTGCGGCTGCACCTGAAGGCTTTTGAAAAAGTGGAGAACGATGATGCGCTGAACGTGGACAAAACCCTGTGCTCTTGGCAGCGCAACAAACCCGGCGAAACCGCCCCTGCCGATGTTCATGTGTTTTCGGCATTGATCAAAAGCAAGCAACCGCTGCGCGACACGGCTTCGGTACTTTCGGAGGTGCAGCGCGACAGCAGTTTTAAGCTGCTTTCTGCAGCGCTGGATAATTTACTGAAAAGCAAAACCGGCGTGGAGGATATCAGCAACCTGGTATTCAACCTGGCAGGCATTGTAGGCAAATACCTAGGCAAGGTGGACGAAAAGCCGCTGTTTTGCTGGCTGCAAAGTTTTACCGGCATGGGCAGCAACAGCGAAGTGTTGGGCAAAACCGAAAAGGCCGCCGGCAACCTTTATGCCTCTATGGGTTTGTCTATAAATATTAAAGATGAAGTGCGGGTAGAGGACGAAGCCCTGCTGGAGCGCACCGACCGCAGGCCTGCAGCAATCGGACGGCTATTTTGATTAAAAACCACCTACTTCCGGCTACGCACCTTTTTACCTTTTGACTTTCTTTTTAAGCGGCTTTCCCGCCCTCCATCGCCACGCCCATATTGCTGCCGGCAATGGGGCCAAACTGCTGTAAGTAACGCTGCATGGCCAGTTCCTTCATTTTGGCTTCCAGCACGATATCTACTACACGGCCATAGGTATTGATGGGCTCGTAAATAAAATCGGCGTGGGCCTCTTTCTTAGCCGTGGGGTCTTCGTTGTGCCGTCTGGATGAAGAATAGTGGAAAAGCGGTTTGACTTTCCAGGTGCTGTACGCTGCTTCAAAAGCTTCCTGTTCCGTCAAGTTGGCGGGGTGCAGGCTGTGGTGAAAATAATCAAACACTATAGGAATGCCGATGTACTGATGCAGCGGCAGCAGGTTTTCCACCGTAAACAAGCCCGGTTTATCATCGTTCTCCACCGACAGGCGGCCCCGCAAGTTGGCCGACAGCAGCGCAAAGTTTTGCGCAAAGCGGCGTAGCGTTTCATCTTTATCGCCGTAGGCGCCGCCTACGTGAATGTTTATCTTATGCCAGTGCGTGGCGGGCAGGCCCATCAAGTCGAAAATCTCGGAATGCGTTTCCAGGTCTTTGATCGTGTTGTCCAAAGTGGCGCCGGTGCCTGCCAGTTTATTGAACGGCCCGGGATGCGAAGTAAGCCGCACCGGGTGCCGGCCCACGGCTTCCAGCACTTCGCGTATTTCCCGGAAATCGGGCAACTCGGTAATGCGGTATTCTGAGGCCCATGGGAAAAGATCGGAAGTAACACGGAACAGGTGCACGCCGTTGGCTACGTTCCACTCCACAATCTGCAGCAGTGCCTGCGCATTTTGCAACGCCAGTTGCGATGCATACTGCACGCCTTTTTCCAAAAAAGTACGGCGGATCATGCCCCGGTTGGTGGTCACGCCCTGTTCGTTCAGGCCCAAGTTAATACAGGCATATCCGAGATTGATCATTTCTTGTTCTTTTTGGTGGGTGTATTATTAACCGGCGCTGTTTCATATTGTTCAATATGAGCCTGCGCCGCCGCCCGGTAATCGGGGTCGTTTTTGGCCTGTTGCCATTGCTTGTAAAAAATGCGGGCAGCAGCCGCTTTCTCCGGGTCGGCATCCAGCGGCAGCATGTCACGGCCATGGGCGCCGCTGCGGCCTTTCTGATCCTGCGGCACCGGGCCATCGTATTTTTTGCCGGATTTATGATTGGCGTAGCGCCGGCTGCGGGTGTAGCCCATTTGCAAAAACTTGCGGGCCATATCCATGCCCACAAAATCGCCGGCCGCCTTATAATCCAGGAACATCTGGTACAGCGTATCGGCCGACTGCCGCGCTATTTCGGGTGTTTTAAAACGCCAGTGCGGCAGCAATTCCGATTTGTAGGGCTGCACCAGCAAAACCCCTTGTTCACCTTTGCCCACCCGGTACAGGTGTGGCTGCCGGCGCAGGTCCAGCCCAGCATAATCCAGCGAATAATCGAAGGGCAACCGCTTCATATGGGGCAGGGTGCAAAATGCTGTCCAAAAGAAAACGGCGCGGCAATTTATAATACCAGGTGTTTTTTAGGACATACAACCATTTACAAACATGATTATAATTTAAAATCCATTACTTTTGCACGCCTTTTGCAACTAACTGCTTTACCAAACCCACTTTATGAAATCGTACAAACAAATCAGACGCGTTCAGATCTCGGTATTGCGCTTTTATCACAAGCATCCTGCAATGGCCCAGCGCACCCTTCACTTTAAAATCTTTGTTTCCGCCTTGGTTTTGTTTAGTTTTTTGGTTTTGTGTTCCTCCCTGTTTCTGCACTAATCAGTGTGCCGGAAATTTGGGGAGCATGGAAAAATACTCCACACATTGTGGGGAAAACTGAGCAGTAAAACACCAAAAGGACTATTGCCGGAAAGCAGTACCAGCACTCTGAAGCACATTTGCCCATATAAAAAGTATGGGCATTTTTTTTGTCCAGCTTAGCTGTATGAAACAGCTATTAATCCTCCTCGCATTTTGCAGCACCCTATTGAGCGCCTGTGGCAATGCACAGGTAAATGGTGAAAACTCGGACGAAGGCAGTACCGAAGAAAAAGCCAAGAAAAACGTAAGCCGCCGCGATTACAGCATTACCCCCGACGTTGCCTATTCAGATCTGTTCCTGGATAGCGCGGCGCTGGAAAATTTCATTAGCACCAAATCCACCCCAGATTCTATTTCCCGTCGGATGCGGTCGTTTTACAATACCCGCAACTACCAGTTTGCCTGGTTTACCTCCAGCGGGCTTACCGAGCAGGCCCGCGGTTTCTGGAACCTGCACGACTACCACACATCGGCCAACAGCCACGACACTGTACTCCATGATAAGGAACTGGAAAAACGCATGGACGATCTGCTGGCAGCCGAATCGATTTCGGTAAAGAGCAGCGATGCAAAATCCATCAACACCGAACTGGCGCTTACCCAGCATTTTATCCAGTACATGATGGCGGAGTTTGACGGCGGCTATGTAAAGCGCAAGGAAATGGAGCGTTTTATTCCGAGGAAAAAAGAAGACGCCGTATACCTGGCCGATTCGCTGTACAACAAAAAACACAAGGACAACAAATATTTTGAAGACGTCCACCGCCCCTACGGCTTGCTGAAAGAACAGTTGGGCAGATACATTGAAATTGTAAAAGCCGGCGGCTGGCAGCCCATCCCGGCCGGCACCAAAACGCTGCGCAAAGGCACGTCCAACCCGGCGATTGCAGTGGTAAAAAAGCGCCTGCAAATTACCGGCGACCTGCCTGTTGCCGACAGCAGTTATGCATTTTCCGACACCTTGGAAACTGCTGTAAAACAGTTTCAGGCAAGGCATGGCCTTACCGACGATGGCATCATCAATGCGGCAACCATCAAAGAAATGAACGTACCCGCTGAAGCCCGCCTGCAGCAATTGCTGATGAACCTGGGCCGGATGCGCTGGCTGCCACCCGACCCATCGGGCAAACTGATCCTGGTAAATATCCCTGAGTTTATGCTGCACGTGTACGAAGGCAAAAACCGGGTGTTTGACATGGTAGTGGTAGTGGGCAAACAAGGCACCAATACCACCATGTTTACCGGCGACCTGAACCAGATCGTGTTTAGCCCATACTGGAATCTGCCCACTTCTATTGTAAAAAATGAAGTACTGCCGGCGATGCAACGCAACCCCAATTACCTGGATGGGCAGAACATGGAAATTGTAAGCGACAAAGGCGATCTGCCTACTATCCGGCAAAAGCCCGGGCCGGGCAACGCGTTGGGCAAGGTGAAATTTCTGTTTCCCAACTCATTCGATATTTATTTCCACGACACGCCTTCGAAAAGCTTGTTTGAACGCACCAAGCGGGCTTTTAGCCACGGCTGCATTCGCCTGGCCGAGCCGGAGAAAATGGCCAACTACCTGCTGCGCGACCAGCCCGAATGGACGCCCGACCGCATCAACGACGCGATGAATGCAGGCGAGGAAAAATATGTAAAACTAAAAGACCCCGTGCCTGTGGTAATTACCTACTACACTGCGTGGGTGGATGACGCGGGTAAACTAAATTTCCGCGAAGACATTTACGGCCACGACAAACGCCTGGCCGCTAAAATGTTCCCCAGCTCGCTGCAGCAAAACGGAGCCAGCACAAAGGATTCGATGGCAGTGGCACAGCGGTAAGGGAAGAGCCGCGTGGTTATAAAACCACGGAGACAGAGAAGGCAGGGAGGAACACGGTTTAGTTAAACAACGTGTTGCTCACTGCCTTTCCTGTCTTTTTGTTTTGCCAAATGCCGGCCCGCTCATTCCTCCCCTTCCGGCTATATTTGCGCTTCAACAATTTTGGTATGATGCAATTGGTGGAGGTTACGGGCCCCGCATTGGAAAAGGCTTTTCTGGCATTAAATGTTTGGGTAAACAAGGACAACCCGCAATATATTCAGCCGCTGGACAAGGACATCGTGGAAACTTTTGACCCGTCAAAAAACAAGGCCTTTCGTTTTGGCACCGCCAGGCGTTGGCTGCTGAAAGACGATAGCGGCCAGTATATAGGGCGCATTGCGGCATTCATTAATAAAAAATACCGCTCAAAAGGCGACGACGGACCGGTTGGCGGCGTGGGCTTTTTCGATTGCATCAACAATGGTGAAGCGGCCAAGTTGCTTTTTGACACTGCCAAACAATGGCTGGAAGCGGAAGGCATGACGGCCATGGACGGCCCCATCAACTTTGGCGAACGCGACCGCTTTTGGGGCCTGGTGGTGGAAGGTTTCCAGGAGCCGCTCTATGGCATGAACTACAACCCACCCTACTACCAGCAACTGTTTGAGCAATACGGTTTCCAGCCTTTTTTCAACCAGATTTGCCTGGGCATGGACCCCAAAAGCAAGCTCAAAAACAAGATGTTTGAGCGCCACGCTGCCCTTGCCGCTGACCCCGATTTTTCATCGCAGCACATTCGTAAAAATAGCCTCGACAAGTTTGCGCAGGATTTTACCACCGTGTACAACGCAGCGTGGGCGGGCCATGGCGGCATGAAAACGATGAAGTTGGAACAGGTAAAACTGATGTTCAAAAAAATGGCGCCGGTAATGGACGAACGCCTGGTTTGGTTTACCTACTATAAAGGCGAACCGATTTCGATGTTCATCAACCTGCCCGACCTGAACCAGTGGTTCAAGCACTTGCACGGCAAGTTTGACCTGTGGCACAAACTGAAATTTTTGTGGATCAAAAAAACAAAGCCGGCTAAAAAGTTTACCGGGCTGGCGTTTGGCGTGGTGCCCGAGTTTCAGGGAAAAGGCGTGGATGCTTACATGATTGGCGAAGCGGCAAAAGTGGTGCAGCAACCCAACGTGCATTACGAGGAGTACGAGATGCAATGGATCGGCGACTTCAACCCGAAAATGGTGAACATTGCCCAAAGCCTCGGCGAAACCAACATTACCCGCAGGCTGGTTACCTACCGCTACAATTTCGACCGGACGAAGGAGTTTAAGCGGCACCCGGTTTTGAATTAGGGGAAAGACCGAAAAGTCAGTAAAGACAGTAAAGTCGGAAAAGGTGTGGCTGTATTTGGCAAATGCTTTTACAAGGAGGAATTGGAACGTTCTCCTTTTTCCTTTTAAACTGATTCGGCTGGAGAAAACTTCATTCTCGGGAACTGTCATGCCGAACTTGTTTCGGCATCTCCTTCAAAATACTATTAATGGCATGTCTGAAAAACCTTCAGGTTTTAATGATGCTACATTGTGCAGGAGATGCCGAAACAAGTTCGGCATGACACACTCCAGGCGCAAAGTCTTCCTTTATTCTCAAACAGAATGATTTAAAAAGGACACGTCTTATCACCGCAACTTTCTTTCCCGTCTTTCCTGTCTTTTCCGACTTTCCCGACTTCTCTCTTACCTTCGCCTTCAGCAAGCACTATGGAAAAATTTATTGTTTCGGCACGTAAATACAGGCCCCAAACCTTCGACACGGTGGTGGGCCAGCAACATATCACCACCACCCTCAAAAATGCCATCCGCACGGGTCACCTGGCGCATGCTTTTTTGTTTTGCGGTCCGCGGGGCGTGGGCAAAACCACCTGTGCCCGCATCCTGGCCAAAACCATCAACTGCGAGGCGCAGCAACCCGATGGCGAAGCCTGCAATGAGTGCCACTCCTGCCGATCCTTCAACGAAGGCACATCGCTCAACATTCACGAACTCGATGCCGCCTCCAACAACTCGGTGGAAGACATCCGTGCATTGGTAGAGCAGGTCCGTTTTGCGCCGCAGGCGGGCAAATACAAAGTGTACATCATCGATGAGGTGCACATGCTATCGTCGGCTGCGTTCAATGCGTTTTTGAAAACGCTGGAAGAGCCGCCCCCCTACGCCATTTTTATTTTGGCTACTACCGAAAAACATAAGATCCTGCCGACCATTTTGAGCCGGTGCCAGATCTTCGATTTCAAACGCATTACACTGCAGGATACGGTGGACCACTTGCAAGGCATCGGCATCAAGGAAGAATTTGCTACCGACGAAGCGGCGCTGCAAATGATTGCGCAAAAAAGCGAAGGCTGCATGCGTGATGCCCTGAGCATTTTGGATAAGATCGTTTCGTTTACCAACGGCCAGGTTACCTACGACAATACCATTGAGCACCTCAACATCCTCGACGCTGATTATTATTTCCGGCTGATGGATTGCATGCTGGGCCAGGACCTGGCCGGTGCGCTGCTGCTGTACGACGACATCAATAAAAAAGGCTTTGAAGGCGATGCGGTGCTCAACGGCTTTGCCGAAACCATCCGCAACCTGCTTATTTGCAAAGACGACCGCGTAGCTGGTTTGCTGGAAGTTGTGGACAGCTTCCGCCAGCGCTACCGCGATATGGCCCGCCGCACCTCGGCCGGCTACCTCATTAGCGCCCTCAACCTGCTGGCCGAAGCAGAGATTGGTTACAAAACCGCCCGCAACAAACGACTACATGTAGAACTGGCACTGATCAAACTTTGCTACCTGCAACAGGCATTGGAATTGTCGGCCACGGAGGGTGGGCTGGATAAAAAAAAAACAGCTGACGCCAGGCCCGTAGCTTTTAAAAACATCAATCCAATCGTTGCCCGGTCGGTAAGCGGCACCACACCGCCCGCAAGCAAACCGGCACCACCAACTCCGCCGCCACCTGTGGCAGCAGGTGCTATGCTCGTCATTGAAACAGCACCGCCTGCGGCAAAACCCGTTGCACCGCCGCCACAACCACGGCCCGAACCAACGCCTGTGGCCACTGCAAACACAGCTACCACCGCGACTGCCAAACCCAAATTGGGATCGCTGGCGGCGCTGCGCCAAAAAATAGAACAAACCACCGGCAGCCAAACGGAAGCCGTGCATGTGCCGCTGGAACAAGGCCGCTTGCAAACCGGCTGGGATCAATTCATTGCCATACTGGAAGGCGAAAAAAACCCGGCGGCGCAAAGCTTTAAACTGGCGCAGCTCATTATCAAAGACGAAAACAGTTTTGAAGCCACTGCTACCAACAACCTGCAGCAGAAGTTTCTGGAACTGGAACGCAACCGTGCCTGCGGCTTTTTGCAAAAAGAACTGCACAACCGGCACCTGCAGTTTGCGGTGGCGCTCATCGAGTCCGACGAGCCTGCGGACCTTTCCGACCTGCCGCTTTCATCCAAACAGCAATACCAGAAAATGATTGAACAATACCCACTGGTAAAGGAACTGCGCGAACGCCTGCGGCTGGACCTGGACTTGTAGCGAACGTTGGCAAGTTCACAGGTACACGAGTTCACGTGTTATATGATACTCTAATACAACTTGTGAACCTGTGAACTAGTGAACTCGTGAACTTTACATCCGAAAAAATCATCTGGCGGCTTTAAACTGTTTTGGCTTAATTTCACGCCGCATTTTACTGCGCATTATTACATAAATATTTACCAATGGCTGAAGTGATTTTAATGCCCCGCCTGAGCGATACGATGACCGAAGGCGTGATTGCAGCATGGCATAAAAAAGTAGGCGACCCTGTGAAAAAAGGCGACCTGCTGGCAGAAATAGAAACCGATAAAGCTACCATGGAACTGGAAAGCTATAAGGATGGCGTGTTGCTGCACACAGGTGCCGACAAGGGCAGCAAACTTCAGGTAAATGACCTGTTGGCCATCATCGGCCAGGCAGGCGAAGATATTTCGCAGCACTTGAACGGCGGCGCTGCTGCCCCGCAAGCCGCTCCTGCAGCCGAAGCCGCTCCGGCCCCAGCCGCTGCACCTCAAGCACAGGCTACTGCACCAGCGCCGGCCGCACAGGCCCCGGCAATGGATTTGTCGAAAATGGAAGAAGTGGTGCTGATGCCCCGCTTGAGCGATACGATGACCGAAGGCGTGATTGCTGCCTGGCACAAAAAAGTTGGCGACGACGTAAAAAAAGGCGACCTGCTGGCCGAGATCGAAACCGATAAGGCCACCATGGAGCTGGAAAGCTATAAAAACGGTAAGCTCCTGTTTCAGGGTGCCGAAAAAGGACAAAAAATTGCCGTAAACGACCTCCTTTGCATTATCGGCGAAGAAGGAAAAGTAGATGTTGATGGTATTGTTGCGGCATCGAAAGGTGGCGCACCTACAAGCGGCACCGCCCCTGCACAGCCCGAAGCAGCACCAGCAGGCCAACCCGAAGCTGCTGCTGCAGAACAGCCAGATGCATCATCCGACGGTGGCCGCATTAAAGCATCGCCGCTGGCTAAAAAACTGGCTGCCGAAAAAGGCATTGACTTGAAACAGGTACAGGGCAGCGGCGATAGCGGACGCATTACCAAAAACGACATCAATAACTTTAAACCACAGGCACAACCGGCTACGCAACAGGCTGCCACACAAGCGCCAGCAGCTGCACCGCAAGCACAGGCTCAGCCCGTAATTGCCGGCCAGGAAGGTTATACCGACCATACCCTGTCCCAAATGCGCAAGGTGATTGCCAAGCGCTTGGGCGAAAGCAAGTTTACCGCGCCGCACTTCTACCTGACCATGGAAATAAACATGGACAAGGCAATGGAAGCCCGCACGCAGATGAACGAGATCAGTGCAGTGAAAATTTCCTTCAACGATATGGTGGTGAAAGCCGCCGCAATGGCCCTGCGCAAGCACCCTGCGGTAAATGCAACCTGGATGGGCGAATTTATCCGCCAGTACCAGCACATTCATATTGGTGTGGCCGTGGCCATTGAAGATGGTTTGATTGTACCAGTGGTGCGCCATGCCGACCAGAAGCCGCTGAGCGCTATTGCCGCCGAAACCAAAGAGCTGGCCGGCAAAGCCAAGAACAAAAAGCTGCAGCCGGCCGAATTTACCGGCAACACCTTTACTATCTCCAACCTGGGCATGATGGACATTGAAGAATTTACCGCCATCATCAACCCGCCCGATAGCGCCATCATGGCCGTGGGCCGCATCAAGGAAATTGTGGTGCGCAAAGGCGACGGATTTGGTTTCAGCAACGTGATGAAAGTAACCCTCAGCGCCGATCACCGCACCGTAGATGGCGCGGTTGGTGCCGCCTTCCTGCAAACCTTCAAGCGCTTCCTGGAAAACCCGGTGACGATGCTAGTGTAACGGGAGGAGTTGACAGTTGGTAGATGATAGTTGACAGTAGAATTTTCACTGTCCTAAAACATAAAAACAGGCCTGGAATCAATCCGGGCCTGTTTTGTTTTTATAACCTATCTTAAAAAGTTCAACTACCAACTACCAACTACCAACTACCAACTACCGCTCTTCCCGCACACTCCCATCAAACAGCATATTCACATTTGGATCCAGGAGTAAAACGGTTGGCTTTGTGGCGGTTGGCAATGAGAAGTTGTCCCTGATTTTATTGATGCGCAGCGTGTGCAACTCCTGCTTCCCAGCGCTGTTGACTAGGGCAATTTCCAGTGGAAAATCAAAAAGATTTTCGCCTGTTTGCTGTATCACCAATTGCACGGCGCCCCGGCTGTGTTTCCATCGAACTTCAATTTTGGGCACACCGGGATTGTACAACCATTGCTGGAAAAAATCGGCAAGCGATGCGCCACTAACTTCCTCGGCTACTTTGCGAAAGTCTTCGGTATCGGCGTTGCCGCCGCGGTATTGCGCATAATAGGTTTGCAGTATTTTCTGGAACACGGCATCGCCCACTTTACGGCGTAGCAAGTGCAGCACCCACCCACCTTTCTGGTACGAGTTTGCATTGAGCAGCGACATTAAATTATCAGTTGCATCCACCACCGGGCGGCTTGTTTGCCGGGCAAACTGAATAACCTCCTCGCGGTCGGTGCGCAGCCGGTCCTGCAGTTTTTTTACACCATATTGATGCTCCAGGTAAATATTGGTGAGGTAAGTAGCAAAACCTTCAGACAGCCACAAATGTGCAAAGCTTTTTTCAGTGGCCATATTGCCAAACCACTGGTGCGCCACTTCATGCGCCATCAGGTCTTCATTGCGGCGGTCGCCGGTAACCGATGTTTCAGCATAAAAAATGGCGCTGGCATTTTCCATACCGCCAAACTCAGTTTTTGATTGCACATTGGCCAGTTTTTCAAAACCATATGGCCCAACGTAATCGGTAAAAAACTGTAGCATGCGGCCGGTGATGGCGTAATCGTGAAAGCCCTTGTCACGGTCTTGCGGGTACACCCATGCACTAACGGGCACGCCTACTGCCGAATCGAGCAAAGCCGTGGCCATGCGGGCCGCACCTATTACCATCACCTTGGTGGGTATGGCAACGGATTCTTTCCAATGATGTTTTTTAAGCGTGGCCGAAACAGATGTTTCTTCTACTAAAATGCCGTTGGAAATGACCTGGTATTGCACCGGCGCCGTTACAATAAATTCAACAGAAGCCTTGTCATTGGGCTGGTCGTTGCAAGGCACCCATTGCCTTGCCCGGTTGGGCCAGTTGTCGGAAAAAAAAGTGCGGTCGCCGTATTTGTTTTTGGAAATGATCAAACCATCGGCCGGAATGCCGGCGTAGGTGATGGAAATTTCGGCCGCCACCTGCGCGGGCTGCGCCTGTTCGAAATTTACCTGCAACACATCGCCGCTGTGTTTAAAAGCAACCGGCTTTCCTTCTTGCTGCACCGACGAAACCTTCATCCCGCGACCGTTGCGAACACTTTGCAAATGCAGGTTTACGGTAGCAGAAGGTCGTAGCAACTGGTACCGCACCACTGCTTGTCCGCGGATGGTGTCCGATGCATCGGAAAGTTCCAAAGCAAAGCGGTAATGCTGTACATCGGGGATTTGGGCCAGCAAAAAAAGAGGCAGAAATAGAAAGAAAAAAAGCGCAGCTTGTTTCATTTGGTGGTAGCGTCAACCGGTAAAATTAGCGCAATGGTTCTAATTGCCACAGTGCCACTGCAAACCTATTTGCCGCTTCGTTTTACAACTGCTCCAGCAACTCCACTACTTTCTCGCGGCGCAGAATTACATAACCAATCCGGTCGTTGGAAATGCCATCTTTTAATTGATAGCTAAACGACAACTGGTCGTCGTGCACTTCGGTTTCAAAGTATTTAAATGAAATAGATGAATAGCTTTTCAACTCCTCGCCTATTTCGTACAAATGCGTGCTCAAAATGAACAGCGAATTGTTGATTTTGATGAGCCCGTTGATCACGGCCAGCGAGCATTTCATGGCATCCTGCACGTTGGTGCCTTTAAACAATTCATCAATCAGCACCAGCCATTTTTTGCCGTCGTTTATTTTGTTGATGGTGGTTTTGATGCGCTGCACTTCGTTAAAAAAATAGCTTTCGCCTTTGGCAATGTTGTCGGCCACATTGATGTTCGAAAGGATGCCGTCGAACAGCGTCAGCCTCATGCTGGCGGCCGGCACACCCATGCCCAGGTGGGCCAGAAAAACCGACGAACCCGCCGCCCTGATTAGGGTGCTTTTGCCCGCCATATTGGCGCCGGTTAAAAAAAGAAAATGCCGCTCCTGGTCCAGAACCAGGTCGTATGCCACGGGCTCCTGCAACAGTACATGGTACAGTCCGCGGGCTTCAATAAACGGCTTGTCCGATTCAATGAATTGCGGAAACTGCAGGTTGTATTTTTTTACCGCAAATGCCATGGAATACCAGGCATCGAGGCGGCCGTAAATATCCATCAGCTCCAGTATGTCCGACTTATAAACCCAACGCGTATGGTGCGAAAAATACAGGTTATCGGTGAGGGTAAACTTGGTGCCTTCCGGCGCATCGGCCAGTATGGCCAGCGGCTCGATGTTCAGCGTCTTTTTTACCCGCTCCATTAAAAAACCCACCTGCGCAGGCAAGTCTACTGCGGAAAGCAACACCTCCAGCTTCTTCATGCCGCGGAAAAAATCCGCAAAATGCCGGATGGAATACTTCATCATCGAATAGTCGGCGCTATGCACCAGCCGGTACGATAGCGCCGTGATCGGGTTTGGACTGGCCGGCCCCGGATCGAGCCGGTAATCCAAAAACTTGTCCATCACCAGGAGGGTACCATTGGTTATTTCCGATGGCCATTCGTCGATATGCGCCATCAGCGTTTTGATAATGTTTTGCGTACCGCGGATCTTTTTCAGATCGCTGTGCGGCTCCGAAAAAAAACGGCGCAGCCACTCTTTGCCACCAATGGTGCGGGTAAAATTGAGCTTGCTAAAAATTGAATACTCCTCCTCGCTGTGGAAGATGGAAATATCGTTGAATGTTATTTTATCAATCTGCATAAATGGGGTCCGTAGTTCAATGTCAATGGTTCATGGACTACCGACCATGAACAACTTTACCTGTCAAAAGTTAATCGTTTTCCCTTTATAGATTCATTAAAGCCCCCTTTTTCATAAACCAAATGTCCACTTACAAACGTATGGCTGATGGCGGCGCGGAGTGTAGTGCCTTCCAGCGGGCTCCAGCCGCATTTGTAATGGATGTTGGCCTTGTCAACCGTGGTCGATTGATCGAGGTCCACAATCACGAGGTCGGCAAAATATCCTTCGCGGATATAGCCACGATCTTTTATGTCAAAACAATCGGCTACGGCATGGCTCATTTTGCGGGCAATGGTTTCGAGGCTGATTTTTCCCTGTTGGTAATAATCCAGCATCAGCAGCATGGAATGTTGCACGAGCGGCAGCCCGGCATGGGCTTTTTCGTAAGGCTCGTCTTTCTCTTCCCAAGTATGCGGCGCATGGTCGGTGGCAATAATATCCAGGCGGTCGTCGAGCAGCGCAGCCCACAGCGCCTCGCGGTTGTGCGGTGCTTTGATGGCCGGGTTACATTTGATTTTGTTACCTAAACGGGCATAATCATCAGCGGTAAAATGCAGGTGGTGCACACACACTTCGGCAGTGATGCGTTTGTCTTTCAGCGGCAGCATGTTGGTAAACAACTGCAGTTCTCTTTCCGTTGAAATATGCAAAATATGCAGCCTGGTGCCGTGGCGTTTGGCCAGTTGCACCGCTTTGAACGAAGACTCAAAACAGGCCTCCTCGTCGCGGATGATGGGATGGTCGGATGGCTCCAGCACAGGCTTCTCGGCTTTCCTTTTTTCCAGGTTGGTTTTGATGATGCTTTCTTCCTCGCAATGCGTGGCGATCAGCACTTCGCTGTCGCGAAAAATGCGGTCGATAGTGAGATAATTATCCACCAGCAGGTTGCCGGTTGAAGAACCCATAAAAATCTTTACGCCGCAGATGTCCTTTTTACGGTCGTTTACCCGCAATACTTCATCCACATTGGTATTGGAGGTGCCCATAAAAAAAGAATAATTGGCCAGCGAAGTAGCCGCACCGATGCTGTATTTCTGTTCCAGCAGTTCGTGGGTAAGTGTGGGCGGAACGGTGTTGGGCATTTCCATAAACGAAGTAACGCCGCCGGCCACTGCAGCCTTTGATTCGGTGTAAATATTGGCCTTATGTGTGAGGCCCGGTTCGCGAAAATGCACCTGGTCGTCGATGGCGCCGGGCAGCAGGTATTTGCCTTCGCCGTTTATTTCAATGGCGCCTGTTTCATTGCCTATTGATGGTGCGATTTTTTCAATGCGTTCGCCGGCAATCAGCACATCCATCGCCTGGATGCTGCCTTCATTTACGATCTGAATGTTGCGGATCAGATATTTTTGCATACTTTCTTTTAATTAAATCAGGTGCATGCAAGTTAAAACAACAGCGCTCAAACTTTTGGTTGCTTTATTTCCTTTTGCCGCAGGGGCACAAACAACCTACCTGCCCCTGCATGCTAAGGAAAACGTGTTGCTGGAGCGGCTGGAAATCAAAGCCGGTACCGACTCGGTGCTTAATTTTTCGAAAACACGGCCGCTGAGCCGCAAAGCAGTGGTGCCGCAGATTGAAGGCATTGAGGATTTGCTGCAATCCGAGTCCGACCGGTACAACTGGTACAGCGCCATGGCCGGCAACCTGGAGTGGATTTCGGGTGACCCTTCGGGTTATGAAAGCAAAAAACCCATTTGGAAACATTTTTATAAAACGCCGGCCAACCTCTATGAAGTAAACACTGAAGATTTTTACCTGGCTTTAAATCCCATTGTTCAATACAATGTTTCGAAAGAGCGGAACAATGACCAGCATCTTTTTCTAAACAGCCGCGGCTTGTCGCTGCGGGGCCGCATTGCCAACAAAGTGGGTTTTGCCGCATACCTCACCGAAAACCAGGAACGCGACCCGCTGTATGTGCAGCGCTGGGTAGCCGAAAGAAAGGCCGTGCCCAATCAAGGCTATTACCAAAACTTCAAGGGCACGGGCTACGACTACTTTGATGCCCGCGGTTATTTTTCGGTAAACGCGGCCAAATACATCGACATCTCCTTTGGCTACGACCGCAATTTTATCGGCAACGGCCAACGTAGTCTTTTCTTGAGCGACTTTTCAAACAACACACTTTTCCTCAAACTCAATACCCGCATTTGGAAATTTAATTACCAGAACATTTTCATGGAGCTGCAGGCCACCGAGCCACGCGGCGCCGACCGTTTGCTGAAGAAAAAATATGCGGCCATGCACCACCTCGATTTGGCGGTTACCCGCTGGCTCAACATCGGGTTGTTTGAAGGTGTGGTATTTGGCCGCCCCAACCGCTTTGATTTTACCTACCTCAACCCAATTATCTTTTTGCGGTCGGTGGAGCAGCAGAACGGATCGAACGACAATGCCGTGGCCGGCATTGATTTTAAAGCAAACACCGCCAAACGTTTTCAATTTTACGGACAGCTTTTATTGGATGAATTTAAACTCAAAGAGCTCCGCGACAACCGCGGCTGGTGGGCCAACAAATGGGGCTGGCAACTGGGCGCTAAATATATAGATGTGCTGGGCATCAATAACCTCGACCTCCAGGTGGAAGCCAACAGGGTTCGGCCATTTACGTATTCACACGACGACTCTATTGCCAACTACACGCATTACAACCAGCCGCTGGCGCATCCCATTGGGGCCAACTTCCAGGAAGTGATGGGCGTGCTTCGCTACCAGCCCATTCCGCGGCTTACACTCAATGCCCGCGGCATGTATTATTTCCAGGGCCGCGATTCCAGCGCCGCTTCGTTTGGCAGCAACATTTTTTTACCCAACTCGCCGCAGTTCCGTGATGGCAAAGTCTATGGTTTCAATATTGGCTCTGGCCTCCGCACCGATGTGGCCATGGCCCTGTTCAACGTATCGTACGAGTTGAAACAAAACATGTTCCTGGAAGCAGGCGCCACCATCCGCAACGAAAAGCCCGAAGGCCGCGCTGCCCGCAAAACCACCATTGTTTCCGCCGGCTTCCGCTGGAATATGGGACGAAGAGAGTTTTGGTTTTAAGACAGGAATGTCGAACAGACGAACAAGGAACAGACGAACAGAAGAAGTTCAGAAAGAATAACGAACAAGGAACAAGGAATGACAAACCGCAGAAGGAAGAGAGAAATTGTGAATGATGAATTATAAGTTATGAATTGAGCAGCCCCAATAATTAATAATCCATAATTAATAATTCATCTATCATCCGACTTCGTCATTCATCAGTTCCTTGTTCGTCTGTTCGACATTCATTCCGCTTGGCCCGGTTTTATCATGCCCCTAGTGCCGCCGTCAAAACCTTTGTATGGAAAAAATGCCGCTGACCGTCCGCAGGGCCATTGAGCTCATGGGGCTTTACTTTTTAGGGTCCATCATCATCGTGGGCCAAAACATCATTACCCCGCTGCTCATGGCCTTTTTCCTGGCCATTATGATGCTGCCGGTGTACCGGTTTTTGCGCAACAGGAAACTGGGCGAAGCGCTGTCTATTTCACTGGCCCTGCTGATGCTGGTATTGGTGCTGGCCGGCCTCATCTGGTTTTTTTCCGCACAACTATCCTTGGTCGTAAACGATTTTCCGCAAATCCGCAAAAACGTTACGCTGCACCTCAACTCGCTGAGCACCTGGCTGCAGGGCCTCACCGGCGTATCCACTGCACGGCAGGTTGAGCTCCTCAACCAGCAGAACGAAAAACTGCTCAACTGGGCCGGCGGTTTTGCCGGCACAGCGGCATCGTCGGTTACCGGCATTTTTGTGTTCATCGGCCTGCTGCCCATTTATATTTTCCTGCTGCTGTATTACAAAAACCTGCTGCTGCGTTTTGTGTTTCTTTGGTTTCCCTCCGAAAGCCACAAACAGGTGGAGGAAGTGATGCGGGAGTCAGAAGTTATCATTAAAAGTTACCTCGGCGGGCTGCTCATTCAAATCACGTACATCACTGTTTTATTGGGTGGCATCCTGTTGCTCATTGGCATCAAACACGCCATTCTTATTGGGGTCATTTTTGCCATACTCAACCTCATTCCGTATGTTGGCGCACTCATCGGCAACCTTATTGGCGTGCTGCTCACCCTATCATCTTCGCAGGAAGTGTGGCCTATTTTTGCCGTGCTGGGCACCATTGCATTCGTGCAGTTTCTCGACAACAACATCCTGATGCCGCGCATTGTAGGCTCCAAAGTAAAGATCAATGCCCTCATCACCATCATTGGTGTTATTGTGGCCGGGGCCATGGCCGGCGTGTCGGGCATGTTCCTGTCGCTGCCGCTCATTGCGGTCATGAAAATTGTATTCGACCGCACTTCCAACCTCAAACAATGGGGTGTGCTGTTTGGCGACGAAAAGCCCAAATACAGCCCGATGAATTTCCCGGTGTTCCGCCTGGGCAGCCGCAAAGTGCAAAAGAAACTGGAAGTGCAAAACGAGATCGAACCCACCGACAAGGAGGGCAAACCAACGCCCACTCCACCCAAGGGCGAAGACGACAAAAAAGAACCTAAAGAATAATTTTTTTGTACCCGGCTGCATCAATACTATGTAGCGCCTGTTGCGTCGCACACATATACGTTCGGTAACGCTGCGCAGCATTTTCATGCATCGCTACTGTAATTTACTGCCAGGTGCCGTGGCTTTGCTACAACCGCTCATACCGCCATTTATCCATCGTCCAGCAAAACGGTTTCAAACAATAGCAGCCCGAATTAGATTGGCGCCAAAACCGTTTTTATGCTGCACAAGCCTGCATTACTTGCCGTTTTATTTCTATGCTACTACACGGCAGCGTTTGCACAAATCACCCTCACCCAGCTGCCCAGTGGCGGCAACAAAAAAGCCTGGACCGGTGAACGGGTGGGTCTCACCGACATTACCATTCACTACGACCGGCCTGCCGTAAAAGGCCGCAACGGCAAAATATGGGGCGGCGTGGTGCACACCGGTTTTATCGACCAGGGCTTTGGCCCATCCAAAGCTGCGCCGTGGCGGGCCGGCGCCAACGAAAACACCACCATCGAATTTTCGGCCGACGTACGCATTGAAGGGCAGCCGCTAAAGGCGGGCAAATACGGCTTTTTCATCGCCTACGATGCTGCGCAGCCCACGCTTATTTTTTCGAGCAATGCCGGTTCCTGGGGCAGCTATTATTATCAAGAGTCCGAAGATGTGCTGCGGGTAAAAGTAAAGCCGCAAACCCTTGCCCAACCCGTGGAGTGGCTGCGTTATACATTCTATGATCAGGCCGAAAACAGCGCCACCATTGCACTGGAGTGGGACAACCTGCGCATACCATTTAAAGTGGAAGTGGATTATGTTGCCGACCAGATTGCCTCGTTTCGCAAGGAACTGCGCACCGAACGTGGCTTTTACTGGCTGCCTTGGGAGCAGGCCGCGCAATGGGCGCTGCAGCACAACACCAATTTAGCAGAAGCCTTGCTGTGGTCCGATTCCGCCACCGGCCCTTCGTTTGGCGGCGCACAAATGTTTCAAGCCTGGGCCACCAAAGCCGCCATACTCGAAAAGCTGGGACGCCAATCTGCGGCAGATTCTATTTTAAAAGCAAAACTCCCGCTGGCCAACATGGCCGAAGTGCACCAATATGGCCGCGGCCTGCTGCAGCAAAAAAGACCAAAAGAAGCGCTGGCCATTTTCCAGGCCAACCACAAAAAATACCCGAATGATTTTACCACGCTTGTTGGATTAGCCCGGGGTTACTCGGCCACCGCCGATTATAAAAATGCACTGAAATATGCACGGCAGGCCCTGCCCCTTTCACCCAACGATACCAACAAACAATTTTTAACCGGCGCCATTCAAAAGCTGGAGGCGGGGACAGATATCAATTAAAAAGTACAACGACTTAGCAGTTATGGAATTTAAATGATTCGGCTACCTTTTGTTTTTAAAATAATGGCCATCATGCGCTCATTTTTCCATAGCCAACTTCGATCCGCTATTTGGGGCTGGCAATGCGCAAAATTGTGGCAGCTACCATCCCTGCAGTTTCGGTGCGCAGGCGGGTATCGCCTAATGCTACCGGCTGGTAGCCTCTTGCCAATGTAGCTTCAATTTCTTCTGGTGTAAAATCGCCTTCAGGGCCAATGAGAATGATGGAAGATTGACCGCCGGCCACGCTGGCCAATGCTGTTTTTTCGTTGGGCAGGCAATGGGCAATAAACTTTTGTTCATCGGTTCGTGAAGCAACCAGTTGGTTGAACGCAACGGGCTCGTGCAGCACCGGCATCCAGCTTTGCTGCGATTGTAACAGGGCACTGGTAATGATGCCTTGCAATCTATCTAACCGAAACTTTTCTTTTTCGGTGCGGCTACAGATCAGCGGAATGATTTCCGATACACCGATCTCTGTTGCTTTTTCCAAAAACCATTCAAACCGCGCTGCATTTTTTACCAACGAAATTGCAATGGCGATGCGTGGCTGCGGTTGCGGCTCGTCTTCTTTTTCCAACACCCGCACTACGCAACGTTTGCGGTGGTCGTCTTCAATGATGGCCTTTGCTTTTGTTCCCTTGCCATCGGTAAGCAGCAGTTCATCGCCTGCTTTCATGCGCAACACTTGCGTGATGTGCTTGGAAGTATCTTCATCAAGCGCCACTTGCGAACCGGTGATATCGGGGACAAAGAAAAATCGCATGGAACCGGTGATTTGTATGATTTGAAAAGATTAAAATGATTGGTTAACGACGGTGCAAGTTTACCCATTTAAATTAAGTGTCGTTTGTCTTATCACTTACTTAAAATAGAACGCCCATGCAAAACTGCATGGGCGTTCTTATAAATCATTCAAATCATTGCTCCATCATACAAATCACCGGTTAAAAGGGATCGTCCTCGTCTTCAAACGAGTTCATTTTACTGCCGGTTTGAATAAACATGCGGGCACCTGCGCCACCATCGCTATCGGTTACAGGCTTCCAGCTTCCGGGCATGTTTGGTCCGCCAAAGCCGCCATCGCCACCCTGGTCGTCGAAAAAGCGCTGGATCTCGAGGCGGGCACGCAGCACGATGGTTTCCAGCGAACCGTTCCGGTGTTTGGCAATACGAATATGGGTTTCGCCTTTGTTGCTTTCGCCCATTTCATTTTGCGTCACGTCGTAATATTCAGGGCGATAAATAAAGCACACCATGTCGGCATCCTGTTCGATGGCACCTGATTCCCGAAGGTCGGAAAGCTGTGGCATCTTGTTACCGTCTTTACGTTTCTCTACTTCCCGGCTTAATTGCGACAGGGCAATCACCGGCACCTGTAGTTCTTTTGCCAAACCCTTAAGCGATCGGGAGATGGTTGAAATTTCCTGTTCGCGGTTGGAGTTGCGTTCGTTGGAGCCGCTCATCAGCTGCAGGTAGTCGATGATGATGAGGCCGATGTTGTTGATGCTTTTCAGTCGGCGGCATTTTGCCCGCAATTCAAAAATGTTCAAGCCCGCAGAGTCATCGATAAAAATGGGTGCCTGTGCCAGCCTTTGAATGCCTTTTGCATACAACTGCTTCATTTCATGCTCTTCCATTTTACCGCGGCTGATTTTTTCCAGCCAAATCTCGCTTTCGGCCGAAAGGATCCTTTGCACCAACTGGCTGGCGCCCATTTCAAGCGAAAACACAGCAACCGGCGTGGGCCTTGTTGGATGCAGTGCAGCATTACGGGCAAGGTTAAGCGCAAATGCGGTTTTACCCACGGCAGGACGTGCCGCAAGAATGATCAAGTCGGTGTTTTGCCAACCGTAGGTTACTTTATCCAGCGACGGGAAACCGCTGGGCACACCGGTAATGTCTTCGTTGCGATGCCGTAGGTCTTCGATCCGCTGGATGGTTTTTACCAACACCGAATCGATCGATTCGTAATTATTTTTTAAGTGTTTGGATGTAACCTCGTACATCTTGCTTTCAGCGGCGTCGAGGAGATCAAATACGTCGGTGCTGTCTTCATATGCATCGGAAATGATCTCGCCGGAAATGCGGATCAGTTCCCGCTGAATGAATTTTTGCAAAATAATCCGCGCATGGGCTTCAATGTTGGCCGACGAAACCACGCTGTTGGTCAGCCGCGTAACATAGTACGGACCGCCCACCATTTCCAGCTCTTCGCGAAACTTCAACTCTTCCACCACTGTTAAAATATCGATGGGCTGGCTTTTGTTGGCAAGGCCCTGCATGGCGCGGAAAATGCGCTGGTGCGCATCCACGTAAAAACATTCGGGCTTCAATATTTCGATAACGGTATCAAATGCGCCTTTTTCCAACATCACGGCACCCAGCACGGCTTCTTCCAATTCTTTTGCCTGCGGCGGCACCTTGCCGTACACCATGGTGCTCAGGTCTATCGGCGGCTTATTGCCTTTCTTCTTTCGGTCTCTGTTTAGGTTAGTCAGGTCCATATACTACACAATAAAATAACCCTGCCCGCGGGCAGAAAAGGGTGAACTCCTGGTGGTGCGCTGGGTGGCGGTTGATGCTTTTGTACCGGCTCAAACTGTTGGCCGAACCGGCTGGCACGGTCTGCTAAGATACATGCCTCAAGCATCTGGAAGGGCATTTTGCAACGCCCTTTAACCCACAAATCGCCCACAGGTTATGCACCGTTTTCCGGCGGTTATTCACGTTTTTGCCAAATACGAAATTCCAAAGAATTTAGCACTCCGCCCAACTTGTGGACAAATAAAATGACAGGCGGCACGAGGTCGCGGCCAAACCTGCAAGGTTCGCTGCGTTCGGGCATTACCGGTTGTTCCTATCGGCTCGCCATCGAACCGGCAGCACCTGTTTGAATAAAAAATGGGTTGTTGAAAAATATTACGCTTAACAAAACGGCTGAACGCAGCAGATCAACGACTATGGAATTTATGCTTTGCTACCACCTACCTCAATGTAATCGAATAAATATCAAACGACTTAAAACCGATCAATACAAAAAAGATTGCTTCAACTATGTATTGTGACTTAGACAATGAATCCAATCACATTACACATAAATTTATTTTTGGATTAAATCTAAAGCCGATACATTAGCGCATCTGCTCCAACGATCCCTTAAACCGCCCTGCAGCCTCACCATTTTTTTATTTGCATTGCAAAAACACTGTCTGTAGCACTGGTAACAGCACCGAAGGTTTTGTTGTGCATACCTTGTCCCCTCCCCTCCCTTTGAACGCTAGTATAACCAATGTCTGCTGACTGCGTTTAACCAAAACCCATATACATGCGAAATCTTTTACTACTGTTTTCTTTTCTGTTATCCAGCTTGATGGTAATGGCCCAGCTAGGCCGGCCAGTTGCCAGCTTTGGCAATAATGGAAAGATGTTTACCATGTTTCCAGACAATTTTACTCCTACGAGTCGATCCTCTATTGGTAAGACCGTTATTCCATTGCAAGATGGCAAAACGCTGATCGCTATTGAGTCTTCCGAAGGGATATTGCTCACCCGGCATCTTGCCAACGGGCAGCGGGATATTGACTACGGCTTTGCAGGATTTTCTGAGCAAGCTTCGTTCGAACGCCTGAAGGGCGCTACAATGCAGCCCGACGGATCTGTCCTGGTTTTTGGTTTGACTGTAGACTTTTCAACAAGTGCAAAAAGGGCGGCAGTTGTACGGATACGTCCCGATGGATTTCTGGATCGCACCTTTGGCGACAACGGTTTATTCCTGTTAGAATATAGTAGCCTTACTTCGGAAAACGAACTGCTATTGCTGGCAGACAATAAAATAATGCTGGTCGGCACGGCCATGGTAAATGGCATAGAAAATTTTTACCTGGCACGCCTGACCGCAAATGGCCTAATCGACGCGACGTTTGGTAACGGCGGCATGGTTACCTACGAAAATAGTTTGTTCAAATTCCAACTGCGCGATGCAGCAGTGCAGGCCGATGGCCGCATAATAGTTGGCGGCAATGCAACTGCCCCTGCTCCGGACCCGTTGTTTCAACTTGCACGCTTTTTACCCGACGGCACACCTGACCGCAGCTTTGGTGGTGAAGGAACTGTGGTAACAAAAATCAGCGATAGCCACAACATGAAAGCCATTGCCTTGCAACCCGATGGAAAAATTGTCGTACTAGGCGGCCTTTATTTAGATGGAAGAGAAATGCTGCTGGCCCGTTATCTATCCAATGGCTCCTTAGACCTTTCCTTTAGCAACGATGGAAAGCAAATCGTAGTCAATACTTTGATTACAGGTCGCAGATATCTGCCAGAAGATATCATCGTTTTACCCAATGGAAAGATAATGGTAGGCGGCGCGTTTGCCGAACATGCCACCATCTGGCGCCTCAATGCTAACGGCGAACTGGATCCATCATTTTATGGAACAGGATTTTTGCAATACGACCAAATGCATACCCGTGTTTTGGCAATGGCGGTATATCCTTCCGGAAAAATCGCCTTCACAGGCCTCAAAGAACTGCGCGACGCCAGCGGCTTTCCGGCTGATTCTTACCTATTCGCAAGACTTGAGGCTGACGGGGCCGCCGACTTTTCTCTTGCAAATGCCAGCTACTTATTTTCAAATTATCATAAAGGAGGACGCGGCGAGTATATGGCTGTATCTACTTTTCCCAATGGAAAGATACTGGCTGCAGGTACAACGTGGAGCAGACGCAATGGCGCACCATCTATCATTGTGTCGCGGTATTATCCGGACGGCACCCTCGATTATAGCTTTGGATCTGGCGGAATGGTAAACACAGGTTTCGAGCCTACTGCGGAGCTGAAATTAATGCAAGTCTACCCCGACGGCCGAATATTGTTGTATGGCGAAGGGCGAGGTTCAACTTTTATTCGCCTGACTCCAGCTGGTTATTACGATCCATCCTTCAACGGCGACGGCACCGTTGAAACTATCTCCGAAACCAAGGACCAGATGATCATCATGCAAGATGGTACCATTGCTATGGTTGGCACCACTTACAATTTGCCCAAAAACCAAATTCTTTTGCAAAAACTAATTGATAGCAATGGCAAGCTTTTGGGGCAACCAGGTACGGTAATCAACACTAAGGAACATATTACTGTGATGGGAGCAGTAGTGCTGCCATCAGGAAAAATCCTGATTGGTGGCAAAGCCTGGCACTCTGGTGGCGATTACGATTTCAGTGTAACCAAGCTAAACAGTGATGGTTCAATTGATAAAGCTTTCGGCAACGGAGGCACGCAAATATTTGACTTTGGCGGAAATGATGAACCTCAGTTTATGAAACTAATGCCCAACGGTGGCGCTTTCCTGGCCGGGAAAGCAGAAAACAGAAGTGTCAGCAGTCCCGATTTCGCTATGGTGCAATTTAATAGTGATGGTTCGCTAAACAAAGCCTTTGGTACAAATGGTAAAAAGCGTTACGACCTGGATTTTTCATTTGCCGGCAATCGGCCTGACTATCACCAGGTGACTTCTGTTGATGTACAGGCCAACGGTAAGATCTTGATATCCGGCACATTTCGATTAAACGGAAAAATCCAATTTGGTGTGGGCCGGTTTAACGAAGTGGGTACATTGGACCCAAAGTTTGCGAACGGGGGTTTTTATATTGAAAACATCGGCATTCCGTTCGAAATTCTTGCAAGTGCAATTACAAGCAACAGGCTTTATCTTGTTGGATTTGCCGGCACCTTTGTTCCGGAGCACTCCCTGCTTGCCGCCTACCACATCGACGACCAGCCCCTGCAAGCCACCCGCCAGGCCCCCGCTCCTACCGGGATTGACGGAACCGTGCAGGTGCTGAATAACCCCACCACAACCGAATTTACCCTCAACCTCGACCTGAACAAACCGGGCGGCATCCAGCTGCGCATACTCGATGCTTCGGGTGGCGTAATCGAACGCAGGCAGAATATTGCAGCACAAGGCGCCCAGCGTTTTGGTGCCAATTACCGCCCCGGCACTTATATGGCCGAAATAACACAAGGGGCCCAAAAAACAACCATCAAACTGATCAAGCTATAAACAGGAGCAACTAGGAACAACCACTTAAACGGCACAGAATGCACCTGCATTTTGTGCCGTTTTGCTTTGAACAACTTGAAAACATCCGCAGGCCGGAAACCTATGCAAACCATTTCCGTGCTATGCCGCCGCAGGTTATCTTTGCCACCCACAGAAATTTTGCACCAATGACCATTTCCTATAATTGGCTGAGTGAATATTTGCCCGTAAAAGTTGACCCCGATCGCCTTTCCCGCATCCTTACTTCCATTGGCCTCGAAGTGGAATCGATGGAAGCGTATGAAGAAGTAAAAGGTGGACTGAAAGGCCTGGTTATTGGCGAAGTGCTGGAAGCCGAGCAACACCCCAATGCCGACAAACTGCGCCTCACCAAGGTGGCCGTGGGCGGCGCCGAGCCGTTGCAGGTTGTTTGCGGTGCACCCAATGTTGCCGCCGGCCAAAAAGTAGTAGTGGCCACCGTTGGCACCACCATTTACCCAACTGCTGGCGAGCCGCTGACGATGAAAGTTGCCAAGATTCGTGGCGTGGAAAGCCACGGCATGATCTGCGCCGAAGACGAAATTGGGATGGGCGATTCGCATGCCGGCATTATGGTGCTGCCGCAGGATGCACCGGTAGGCCAGCCTGCCGCCGAGTATTTTAAACCGTACGCCGACATAATTTATGAAATAGGCCTTACGCCCAACCGAATGGACGCCATGAGCCATTGGGGCGTGGCCCGCGATGTGTGTGCTTACCTATCGCACCACGACCGCAAAAGCGTCAGCCCGAAAATTCCTGCCGCCGGCTTTAAGGTCGACAACCACGACCTGAAGATTGAGGTGGTGGTGGAAGCAGCACAGGCATGCCGCCGTTATTCCGGTGTGTGCCTCAGCGGCATCGAGGTAAAGGCCTCGCCGCAATGGCTACAGCAGCGCCTCAAAGCCATCGGCCTGCGGCCCATTAATAACATTGTTGATATTACCAATTACATACAGCACGAAACCGGCCAGCCGCTCCACGCATTTGATTACGATGCCATTACCGGCGGAAAAGTAGTGGTAAAACCGGAAGCAGAAGGCACGCCCTTTACCACGCTTGATGAAAGGGAGCGGAAACTCCATGCCGAAGACCTGATGATTTCCAACGCCACCGAAGGCATGTGCATTGCCGGTGTGTTTGGCGGCTTACGTTCAGGCGTAACCGAAAATACGAAAAACATTTTCCTGGAAAGCGCCTGGTTCGATCCGATTTCCATCCGCAAAACATCGTTCCGCCACGGGCTGCGTACCGATGCCGCTACGCGTTTTGAAAAAGGAGTGGATATTTCCAACACGGTTAATGTATTGAAACGTGCCGCGGCACTGATTAAAGAAGTGGCGGGCGGCGCCATTGCATCCGAGGTGGTGGACATTTACCCCGATCCGCAACCCAAACAGCAAATCATTTTTAAATACCAGTATTTAAAAAAATTAAGCGGTAAAAACTACCACCCCGATACCGTGAAAGGCATCTTGCAAAGCCTTGGATTTACGCTGCTGCGCGAAGACATTGATGCGCTGTTTCTGGAAGTGCCTTACCACAAACACGATGTAAGCCTGCAGGCCGACCTGGTGGAAGAAGTGTTGCGCATCGACGGGCTGGATAATATTGAAATTCCGCAGGCGATCCGTATGTCGCCGGCCGTGGAAAGCGACCGCCAGGGCGATGCCCTGAAAGAGAAATGGGCGGGCATGTTGAGCGGATTGGGTTTCAACGAAATACTCACCAACTCAATTACCAACTCCAAGTATTTTGGCGAGCAGGAGTCGATGGTGAAAATGATCAACAACCTGAGCTCGGAACTGGATGTGCTGCGTGCCGGCATGCTGCCCACAGCACTTGAAGTGATCGCATTTAACAGCAATAGAAAAGCTTCCGACCTGCGCTTTTTTGAGTGGGGCAAAACCTATAGCACCAGCGGTGTGGGCAAATACGCCGAAGTTGACCATTGCTGCCTGTACCTCACCGGCAACAGCACCGAAGCGGGCTGGAAAGGCAAGGCCACGGCATCGGATGTGTATTATACCAAAGGCGTAACCGAAGCCTTGTTTGCTGCGGCAGGCCTCACCATCAATTGGGCAAACGCAGAAGACAAAAATTTTGACGCTGTTATTACCGGGTCGGTTAATGGAAAGGAACTGGTAAAACTGGGACAGGTGGCCCGCAAAGTGGCAGCTGCCTTCGACGTCAAGCAACCGGTTTATTTTGCCGATATTGATTGGAATGCGTTGCTGGCCGCTTCTGCCAAAGTAAAACCTGCTTACCGCGAACTGCCTAAGTTCCCGGCTGTGCAGCGCGACCTGGCACTGGTAGTTGCTAAAAGCCTGCCCTACGAATCCATCACCGCACAATTGGGCAAACTGCGCCTGAACAAATTGAAGGATGTGCGCCTCTTCGATGTGTTTGAAAGCGACAAACTAGGCGCCGGTAAAAAATCAATGGCCATCAACCTCACGTTTCTGGACGAGGAAAAAACCCTCACCGATAAAGAGATCGACGGCTGGATGCAAAAGATCATGACCAGTTTTGAAAAAGAGCTGGGTGCTGAAGTAAGGAAATAAGGGATGATTGATTATTCATTATTGATTATTAAGATCAAAAGCAAACGCCAATAATCAGTAATGAATCATCAATAATTCCCGCTTTTCAAACCATCAAAATTATTGTTTTTGACCCCTGCGCTGGAACAACAACTCGGATCCTTAACCGAAAAAGTGCAACTGCTGGTGCGCCAGCAGGCCCGTTTGAAGAAGGAAAACGAGCGGCTGCAAAAAGAACTGGACGCCTGCCAGTCGGCCGAAAAGTCACACCTGGAGCTGGTGTTTCAATTGGAGCAGCGCATTGCCATTTTAAAATACGCCGCCGGCGAGTTGCCCGAAAGCGAAAAAAAGCAGTTCGAAAAAACCATCAATGGCTATATCCGCGAACTGGATAAAGTGATTGCATTTCTAAGTCAGTAAAAAAAATTGAAAGACGGAAGTCCGAAGTCCGGAGAAGAATCCTTTCGGTGCCTGTCTTCGGTCTTCCAACTTCCGCCTTCCGACTATCTTTAGCAACGTCGATATTTAAGATTGAGCCGAAATCTTTTTTGGCTGAAGACCAGTGCAAATATCTTTCGCAATAGAAGGGCCTTTATAGATAAAACCGGTCCACACTTCGCAAAGAGCTGCGCCTGCGCCGAGTTTTTCAGCCGCATCGTCGGCGGTAAAAATGCCGCCGCTGGCAATCACCGGGATTTGTCCCTGCAGCCTGCTGCACAGGTACTGCACTACTTCGGTTGCCCGTTCCCGTAAGGGTGCACCGCTGAGGCCACCAGCACCGATCTGCTCAACTGATCGCTGCGATGTTTTAAGACCCTTGCGGCTGATGGTGGTATTTGTTGCCACAAGCCCGTCGAGTTTTATTTCCAGCGCCAACGCTATCACATCATCAATCTGGCTGCGGGTAAGATCGGGGGCAATTTTTAGTAAAATGGGCCGCGGCTGCGCCAGGGTTTTATTGATGCCTTGCAAATGTGTTAGAATTTTATGCAGCGCATCGCGTTCCTGCAATTCGCGCAGGCCCGGTGTATTGGGCGATGAAACGTTCACCACGAAGAAATCTACATAAGGATGCAATGCATTGAAACAAGTTTCATAGTCTTTCCATGCATCTTCGTTGGGCGTCACTTTGTTTTTACCAATATTGCCCCCTATTAATAACGGACGATCCGCATTGCGGTGCTTGGCACGCCATGCTTTTAACCGTTGCACTACCACATCCACACCATCATTATTAAAACCCATGCGGTTGATCAGCGCCTCATCCTGCACCAGTCGAAAAAGCCTGGGCTGCTCATTGCCGCTTTGTGGCTTCGGCGTTACGGTGCCAATTTCCACAAAACCAAAACCCAGCGCATCCAGTTCAGTGAGGTAGGCCGCATTTTTGTCGAAACCGGCGCCAAGTCCCACGGGGTTGCGGAAGGAAAGTCCGAACACCTGTTGCGGCAAGCCTTGCTGCGGCGGCGCATACAGCGATTTTACCGTGGCAAAACCACCCGGTACAGCACAGGCCGTTTTCAGGGTTTGCATGGCTACATGGTGTGCTTTCTCTGGATCGAGCCGAAAAAAAAGGCGGCGAATAAGGGGATACATATTGGAGGACGAAGATAGTGTAGGAATGTAGAACAGATGAACAGACGAACAAGGAACAGGAGAAGTTGGATGGAGAATATCGAACAAGGAACAAGGAATGTAGAATGATGAAGGAAAATTAGGAATGATGAATTATGCGTTATGAATTTGGAGGCGCCCCAAAAATTTATAATCCATAATTAATAATTCATCGTTTCACTTCGTAGTCCATTTGCTCCTTGGCTTTCGGTTCGATATTCCAATTGGTTGCATAACTAACTATTTTTCCTAAATTCATGTTTTACAAAATTTCTGACCATATGCAGGAAGCTTATATAGTGGCGGGATACCGCACTGCGGTAGGCAAGGCCAAACGTGGCGGGTTGCGTTTTTTTAGGCCCGATGATCTGGCCATTGAAGTGATCAAAGGCCTGATGCAATCGGTGCCCGGCCTGGAAAATAAGGATGTGGATGACGTAATTGTGGGCAACGCTGTGCCCGAGGCGGAACAAGGGCTGCAGGTGGGGCGCATCATTGCCGCCCGTGCCTTGGGCCACGAAGTGCCGGGCATGACGGTGAACCGGTATTGTGCATCGGGGCTGGAAACTATTGCTATTGCCACGGCAAAAATTCGCATGGGCATGGCCGATGTCATCATTGCCGGCGGCACCGAAAGCATGAGCATGGTGCCCACCGCAGGGTGGAAAACAGTGCCTGCTTATTCCATCGCCAAAGATGAACCGGATTATTACCTCAGCATGGGGCTTACTGCCGAAGCCGTTGCCAAGGATTTTAAAGTAAGCCGTGAAGACCAGGATATATTTGCCTACAACTCGCATCAAAAGGCATTGAATGCAATCCAAAATGGATATTTCAAGGAAGGTATTTTACCCATAAATGTGGAGGAGGTGCACCTCGATGAGCGGGGCAAAAAGCAAAAACGAAATTATGTGGTGGATACCGATGAAGGTCCACGTGCCGATACCTCAATGGAGGCGTTGGCAAAGCTGAAGCCTGCTTTTGCGCAGGGCGGCGTGGTTACGGCCGGTAACTCATCGCAAACCTCCGATGGCGCCGCTTTTGTGTTGGTGATGAGCGAACGTATGGTCACCAAACTGGGCATCAAGCCCATTGGCCGCCTGGTTAGCTGCGTGTCGGCAGGTGTGCATCCACGCATCATGGGCATTGGGCCGGTGGCCGCAATACCTAAAGCGTTGGCTCAAGCCGGTAAAAACCTGGGCGACATTGACCTGGTGGAACTGAACGAAGCATTTGCATCGCAGGCACTGGCAGTAATTCGCGAAGCGGCGCTGGACCCCGAAAAAGTAAACATCAATGGTGGTGCCATTGCACTCGGTCACCCATTGGGTTGTACCGGCGCCAAACTTACCATCCAGTTGTTGAGCGATATGAAACGACTCGATAAAAAGTACGGGATGGTTACTGCCTGTGTAGGCGGTGGGCAAGGCATTGCCGGCATCATTGAACGCATCAACTAAATGGCATAATCAATTTTACAGGTTGTTTCATTCTAGTTGATCGCACATCGAATCATTAAGCGGCTTAAAAGGAACATTTCTTCTTGCATCGTTTGATTGCGGAACAAAACCTTGCCGGGCGCGCGAACTACCGAAGCCTTGCGAAAGAATAGGAAAAAACAGAACGCTTGTCCATACCGATGCCAATGATGATTGCAATCAATGTAAACTGAAAAATTAGCCGGGTAATTGTATAACCATACAAAAGGCAACAGGTCTTCCTGTTGCCTTTTGTATGAATTAACTCGGTTTACCAAGAGTGCATTAACACAATAACTATCTATTGCACTTTACTAAAACCTTTCAGCAATGGCGCTATCATCAGGCTGTGATTGATTTTATGCCTACTGTTTTGCATAAAAGAAAAAGCAAAACAAGAGCCATGCTTGTATAAAGGCACTTGTAAACCTTGTTCTTAAATAGCCGGTATCAACGGAATACTCGGTGCCGTAGAAGAAGCCGGCGCTGCAGCACCCAACGCTACCCAAGAACTGCCTATGATCTGTTTACCGATACCACGGCGCACCTTACCCATAAGCCCCGGTGCATGTTTGCTTTGTTTTAAAATCACATAACCCACCGCCATGATCGCTGCCGCCGTGAGGATGCGTTTGAGCATGATGCCTTTGTGTTTGGGAATAAACGAGGGCACGCCATCTGTATCAAACAAAGCGGATTCCTTCACATACCGGCCGGTAGCAGGTATGCCGCGCTGCCAAAAGTCTTTTGATAATTTAGTGAGCGCCTTGCTGGCTTCGGGGCCATACATGCTTTGGCCGTGGCCGGTGGCTATTATCGAAGGTTGCAGGGCGGCTAGTTCCCGCACTGAGCGGGCTGCTGCGCCCCAATCAGGCGTGAAATATTTGGGTGGTCCGCTCATAAATTTGGCTTGGGTAACCACCGAAATCAGCGATTCCTGCACCGTTGTTACACAAGCATCGCCGGCAATGAGCACGCCATCCCGTTCGCGCCACAGACTGATGTGCCCTGGCGTGTGCCCGGGTGTATGTATCCATTTCCATCCGGGCAGTTTTGGAATGGAGCCATCCAGCGGCAGCTCATATAAATACTCCGAAATATCGATGGGGTATTTGGGATAAGCAAATGAAAGCACCGCCATGGCGCCGCCGCCCACTGCAGGGTCGGGTGGCGGGTACGATGCGGCACCAGTGAGGTAAGGCCGCTCTTGGTGGTGTGCATACACCGGCACCTGCCATTCCGCAGCCAGCTCTTCCAGCGCACCGCGATGATCGAAATGCGCATGGGTCATGATGATGGCTGCAGGCCTAATGTTGCTGCCAATAACATGTGCAGCCAGTTTGCGAATTTTATCGGCCGAGGTTTTCAGGCCGGCATCCACCAGCACCCAGTCCAGTGTATCCTGATGCTGGATGATGTACATATTGACAAAAAGATCTTTCAGTCGCCAGATGCCGGGTGCCACCACCCAGGCATTGTCATACAATTCCCGCTCTTCCGTAACTGTGTTTTCGCGTTGGTTTGTCTTAGCGCTCATATAAGGGGGTTATTTGTTGTAGCAATGCGGGAACAAATAACATACCACGGGCGGCAAAAAGCAGAATGGTATTGCATTACCTGCAATGACCAAAACATGCTCAGCACCTAAATACCAAGCGGGCTCCAACAAACAGCAGCGGTTGATTTACTTACAAAACCTACACTACTGCAACTGCCGCTTGTACAATTGGATGGTATTTTCAAAACCTAGGTAAATGGCATCGCAGATGAGTGCATGCCCAATGCTTACCTCGTCAAGCGCAGGAATTTGCTGCGCAAAATATTTAAGGTTATGCAGGTCTAGGTCGTGGCCGGCATTGAGGCCAAGGCCCAGTTCAGTAGCCCTTTTAGCAGCAGCTACATACGGTGCAATGGCCGCCTCCCGGTTGCCGGCAGCAAAGCCATGAGCATAAGCTTCGGTGTACAGCTCTATGCGGTCGGTGCCGGTTTCGGCTGCGCCTTCCACCATTTCCACCAGGGGATCGACAAATATGGAAACACGGATGCCCCTTTTTTGAAAAACGGCAATGATCTCTTTGAGGTAATCTTTATGGCGCACCGTGTCCCAACCGTGATTGGAGGTGATCTGGCCCAGCGCATCGGGCACCAGCGTTACCTGGTGGGGCTGCACTTCCAGCACCAGGTCCACAAATTTTTGCTCCTGCGAGTTGCCTTCAATATTGAATTCGGTGGTGATGATGTTTTTGATTTCCCGCACATCGCTGTAGCGTATATGGCGTTCGTCGGGACGGGGGTGCACGGTGATGCCATCCGCACCAAAACGCTGCGCATCAACGGCGGATTTTACTACATCGGGGTTGTTGCCGCCACGGCTGTTGCGCAGCGTTGCAAGTTTATTGATATTGACGCTGAGTTTCATGAACGGGTGATTTGTATGATTGGAAAGGATTTAAAGGATACTCCCATGTGAATACCCTTTATTTTTTTTGAAAGTAAACAAACGCAAAATTAACAATGCTGCTCCAGTTGGTACGGCATATAAACCGCCTGCAACTACAAATAAAAAAACCGTGCTGCATTACAACACGGTTCAATAACTATTGCACACCAATCATATCAATCCTTCCCCATCATACAAATCACTGGTTCCTGGTTACCGGAGCAACACAAAACTACCCTTGCGTTCTACCATTCGTCCACTGTTTTGTTCGCGGTAGCGCATCATCCACACATAAGTGCCGGTGCCCTGCGGTATGTTGCCAATGGTGCCGTTCCAACCCCTGCGGGCATCTTTCGAACGGAACACTTCCTGGCCCCAGCGGTTGTACACCACAAATTCATACGCGTCCACTTTTACCACGTTCAACGGCCGGAATACATCGTTGCGACCGTCACCATCCGGTGTAAACGCGGTGGGCACATGGATGGTGCAACTGCTGTAAATGGAAATGGGCTTGGTGGCCGTTTTGGAACAACCAAAGCTGTCGATTACGGTGTACTTTACCTCATAATTGCGGGTACGCAGCGGTGCAGCAAACCGGTGCACCGGCGATGCCTCGGTGGATGTGGCGCCATCGCCAAAATCCCAATGGTGCACCAAGCCACGGCCGTTGGCAGTGCTCGAAAATTGCACCGGCTCGTTGGGGCATTCTTCTGCAAACTGCATCATGAAGTCGGCCGTGAGTGCATTTGCCAGCGCAATTGTTACGCCAACGCTATCACTGCATACGCCATTGGTTACTTTAAGGCCTATGTTTTTGGTATCGAAAATCTCGTAACGGCCCACGGGGTTTTGTATCGTGCTTCGCTGGCCATCATCCAGGTTCCAGTCCCAGCTGGTAATACCGCGGCCGCCGGCATGTGTAAACTGAATGTTGTCTACTTCGCAATCGTATTGAATGGTATGGGTAAATGCGGCACTAACGGTGTCGGCTACACTAAAACCAACAGAGCCTTCCGGTATTTCAAAACCGCATTCATCTACAATGGTGCCGCCACCTGCATTGCGGCTCAGCACCACCCTGAAATCGCCGGCATCTTGCATGGGCGCCGAAAGTGTAAGCGTAATGATTTTGGAAACACCACCTGCGCAATTGCCTGCAGCACCAGTAATGCGTACGGGGTACGGCCCAACGATGGTAAAATCAGAGCCGTTTGGAGCAATAGTATTGCAAAAAACAGGTTTTTTAAATACCAATTGCAACTGGCTGGGGTTGCACCCTACCGGCGCAATGCTATCGAGCTGTGTAGGCAATGCAGGCTCCACTTTAAAGGAAAGCGATTGACCATCGGGAATAGCGGTGCCGCAATAATCGAGCAGCGTATTGTTGTCCGTTCCTTTTTTGATGTGCAACTCGTAATTGCCGGGGTCCAGCGGGCTTTGCAGCCTGATGTCGATGGAATCAGTATCAAATCCATTGTTGCAAAAAGGCGATGATGCACCGGTGATGACATGATTACCGGGCATGATCACAAAATCAGACCCATTGGATGCCAGCGAACTGCACAGCAGTTTTTTGTTGAGGCGCAGCCTGATGGTTTGAGCACTACAATGCGCTTCGGCTGCTTCCATTGCCGGCGGGTCGGGATCGGTGATCACCGCAGTGCCGCCCTTAAACTCGAGGTCGTAGCCGCTTTGCGATTGGGTAAAATGCGAGATCATAATCAGGTAGTTGTGCCCCTTTTGCAATTGGGGCATCGAACTCCACACCGATTTACCAAAGCCCGAACAAATATGCAGGCTACGACCGTTGGGTCCGGCACCTGTTTCGCCACCTTCGCCGCTCCAGTTGGAGGCAATTTTCATTGCCCCATCGGTATAAATATCGTTGGGGTCGCGGTCGGTAATATCATACACTTCCCAATCGTAATCATCGCTGTTGGTGCGGGGTTTTATGGAAAAGCCCAACGTGCCTGATTCAAAGCAGGTGAATTTGTAATAATAAGGATTGACATCGGCCAGGCCCTCGCCGGGGCAGGATGGTGAAGGCATTGTGCGGCCGGCACACAGGGGCACAGTGGCCTGCGAAAAAACAGAAGTGCCACACACCGGGAAAGCTGTGCTGGGTGTTTGCCCCGGGTTGTTGCAGGCCTGGGCCTGCAGCTTTGCCTGGAGCAGCACCATTACAAACAACAGTAAAATCAATCTCATTGCAGCCAAAATAAAATACAGCCGTTTGCGGCAGGGTGGAAAAATACATCAGTTTGCCCAACTGCACGACCCAACAAGGACAAACGGCCGACCGCTACCGTTGCACGGTTTGTTTTCGCAGCCTTTTTCTCACTCTTTAAAAACGTCAATCACGAATTGGCGGCGCAGATTTTGCAGCATCAACTTCCCGGTCTTTTCTGTTTTCATTTACCAGAAAAGACCCTTTTTTTTTAAACAATGATTTTAGTCAGGTGAACGAAAAAAATAACTGCTTTTTCCCGGTAAAAAACCGGGCTCTTAGGCTCCTTTTAACAAGCGACACGGGCTTAAATGAGATACCTTTGCACAACGAAATACGAAACATCCTGCCCGCGCATTTTGCTTACCGCTTAACCAAAAAACAACACCTATGACCACCCATCTGCAAGTAAATGATGCTTCTGTTGCTGTATCGGGCAATGAGGAAGTTGTTTTATCGCTGCTGATTCCGTTTGAGCCAAAAATTACCAGCAAGGAAAAAATTGAAGCCAACCTGCGCCAGATGGCTGCCCGGGCTGCGGAGCAGTTGCAAAATCAATCGCTGGCACCCGAAGTGGTAGGCCAAATGATGATGCACCTGCAGGTAGCGCTGGCCGGTGTGGAGTACAACAATCAAAAGAAAAGCCTCGCCATTAAAGTAACCCCGCAGGGAGTCAAACTGCATTACTGGAACATGCCGGTGCAGGAAACCATCGTGGTGGGCAACAGCTTTGCCGTGCGGCAACTGGCAGCACGCAAACGTACCGAAAAAGCATACCTGTTGCTAGCTATTGGTGAGCATTTTGGTGGTATTTACCTGGGCAATGGCCCGCGCCTGTCGCGGCTGGTGGCCAACTCGCCTTCCAGCGATGGCGCCACTGCGTTTGATCCATCGCCAAGTGCTGCCATTCAGCGTGCTGTAAAGCATTTAGATAATGCACTTTCTATTTTGCGCCGCTCTTATCGCTATCCTGTTTTTGTAATTGCGCCTGGCCCCTACCTCAATTGTTTTAAAGAGCTTTCGCCCAACGCCGAAACTGCGGCTGCACTGATTGAAGCCAACCCGCATGGCAACGATGCACGGCTGCAGCAATTGATGGTGCCTTACCTGGCCGACTGGCAAACACTAACTGAAAAAGCCTTGGTGCGCCAACTGGACGAAGCATTGCAAAAAGGCAAATTGGCGGTTGGCATTACCGAATGCTGGACTGCCGCATTTGAGAAAAAAGGCCAGAAGCTGGTGGTGGAAGAAGACTATGTTTTCCCTGCTTACCTCGATCAAAAAAACGGCGTATTGTATGCCGATGCCATACCCATGAATAAAGATGCCCGTAAAAGCACCGATGCAGTGGATGTGCTGATTGAAAAAGTGTTGGCCGATGGCGGAAAAGTATACCTTGTTCGGCCCGGAGTTTTGTCCGGCCACCTGCATGTGGCCCTAAGCTGTTACTGATTATAGCTTTATATAAAACTTATTGAAAGCCTCCGGTTGCCGGGGGCTTTTTTATTGTGTACAGTTATATAACGATGGAGTTCTCGTTTTGCCAATAAAAGCAATCGGGTAAATTAAACATTGGTATCAGTAAAAAAATGCTGGTCTGAACGCAGCTACAATGCCATTTTCAACAAACCTTTTACCTATTTGCACAAACAAGCTTATCCATTGTAAATCAATTCGTCACATTGATCTAAAGCAAAGCAGCAAAGCGCTTTTCCCTGTTGTCTGATGAAAATAAATAATGTAAGCTACCATCTTACTTTTTAAACGCCGATGCCGCAATCATGCGGTTACTGCCATTTGCACAAACCACAAACAATTAAAGCCAACGATTGCGCATCCTTAACCTCAATATTCTGTTCACATCAATCTGCAAAAATGAAAAAACGACTACGTAAGCTTGTTTTAAGTTTGTGTGCCGCGATGTTGCTGTGTGTTGCCGCACATGCACAGCAAACGGTACGCGGAACGCTTCGTTCGCCCTCTGGCGAACTGCTGCTTGGCGCTACTGTTACGGTAAAAGGCACCAACCAGGTAACAACTACCGATGCCAACGGGCAGTTCGTGATTTCCGCACCAACCGGCAGCACGCTGGTGGTTACTTCGGTAGGTTTTCAATCAAAAGAAATCCAGGTTACGGGCACCGACATCAGTGAGGTGCTGGAGGTAACCGATGCCACGCTGAACGAAGTGGTGGTGATTGGCTATCAGGCAGTGCGCCGCCGCGATCTTACCGGGGCTGCCTCCGTGGTAAGCACCCAACAGGCGCAACGCGTGGTGGCCAACTCGGTTGGCGAGCAACTGCAGGGCCTTGCTGCCGGCGTTACGGTTCGCACCACCGGCGCACCGGGCTCCAATCCCCGCATCGAGATCCGCGGCGTGGCATCGTTTACCTCCACCGATCCGCTGTTTGTAATCGACGGCATGATTGCCGATGCAAACTCAACGGTTAACCCCAACGACATTGAATCCATCCAGGTATTGAAAGATGCATCGGCTGCAGCCATTTATGGCTCAAGGGCGGCAAATGGTGTGATCATTATTACTACCAAACAAGGACGCGAAGGCCCGGCCCGCGTGGCCGCTTCGGTTAAGCATGGCTGGCAAAGCGCACCCAGACGCTGGGACGTGATGAACGCAAGAGAATTTGCGGCCATGCAACGGCAACAATACATCAACTCCGGCGCTACGCCCCTGCCCAGTGTAGACAGCGAATTTGACCCCAATATTGATACCGACTGGCAGGATGCCGTGTTGCGCACCGGCACTATTTCCGACTACAACGTATCGCTTTCAGGCGGTGGCAGCGGCAACAATTACCTGATTTCGGGCGCCTATTTCAACAACACAGGTTTTGTTATTAAAAACCGCTTTCAGCGGGGCAGCCTGCGGGTAAATACCCGCGCCACCAAAGGCCGCGTTACGGTGGGCGAAAACCTGATGCTGAGCCACAGTGTAGGCCAGTCGCCCAGCGAGGGCAACCCCTTTTACGATATGCCGCAGATGCTGCCCGTTATTCCCATCCAAAGTGATGCGCTGCGCGACCCGAGCCAGGCCGGCGACAACCCCGAAGGCTATGGCGTGGGCAACAACAAAGCCATCACTTATGCATGGAACCCGATAGCTGCGGCTAACCTTACCCGCCGCACCAGCAATTTTTCCAAACTGGTGGGCAATGCTTACCTCGATTTTAAATTCCTCAACTGGCTTACCTACCGCTTCAATGCCGGTGCCGAGGTTAGTTTTGATAACATCAACACGCTGCGCAAGCAGGGCCGGTGGCAATATGTACAATCGTATGTAAATGCAAACGTGCGGGAAGACCGCTCCAGGTTTTTTAGCCTGCTGTTTGAGCATACGCTGAACTTCAACAAATCGTTTGGCAAACATTCCATCAATGGCGTGGTGGGCATTTCGGACCAGCAGTTCAACCGCGATGGTTCGGAAAGCGGTCGCAATGGTTTGACCCAGATCAACGGCCAGTATTTTACCACCATATCTTCTGCAACGGGTACGCCCATTGCATTTGGTGGCATATCGAAACACCGGATTCTGGGCTACCTGGGCCGCGTCAATTATAATTACAACGATAAATACCTGCTGACGCTTACCGGCCGCTACGACCAGGATTCGCGGTTTGCAGCCGATTACCGCAATGGATTTTTTCCATCCGCAGCAGCTACCTGGCGCATCAGCCGCGAAGACTTTTTTGATGTGCCCTGGATCAACGACCTGCGCATCCGCGGCTCGCATGGCAAGCTGGGTGTAGTTACCGTAGGCCCATGGGAATACCTGGGTATGATCAATAACAACCCAAGGGTAATATTTGGTGTAAATCAGGGCATACAACTAGGAGCCACGCAAGGTGTGTTGGCCAACCCCGATCTGCATTGGGAAGAACGCATCAGCACCAACATCGGGTTTGAAGCGAGCCTGTTTAATAATCGGGTAACCCTTACCGTTGATGGCTATCGCAACCGGTCGAACGATGTGCTGGTGCGCCTGCCCGTTGCATTTTACCTGGGCAGCCGCAGGGCATTTAGCGGCAATGCCGATCCTTTTGTAAATGCAGCCTCTATTCAAAACCAAGGCATTGAGGCATCGGTTACTTATCGCAACAATGCCAATCCATTTAAATACGATTTTTCGCTCAACGCCACCACTATCAAAAACAAAGTGCTGGATGTGGGCAACCAGGGTGCGGGCATCAATTATATCCAAACCGGTCTTACCCGGTCACAGGTAGGCGAGCCGGTGGGCCAGTGGTATTTGGTCAAATCTCTGGGGCTGTTTCAAAGCCAGGACGAGATCAACAATTACCGCGATAAAAACAACCAGCTGATACAGCCCAATGCGAAACCCGGCGATGTAAAATATGAAGACGCCAACGGCGATGGCCGCATCACTGACTCCGACCGCCAGTTTGTGGGTTCGCCCTGGCCTAAACTGCAGGCTGGTGCGCAGTTCAACGCATCATACGGCGGCTTCTCGCTCAACCTGCAGCTGGTGGGCGTTTTTGGCTACCAATTGTACAGCGATGTGTACCGCATTTTGGAAAGCGGTCAAACCTCCAATTTCCTGAAAACCTACAATCCATGGACGCCCAACAACACCAACACCGATGATTCGCGGCTGGGCATTGGCACCGATATACCCGGGGTGGGCGCCGACCTGGGCATCTCCAACAACATCCGCGGCAACAGCTCACGCTGGCTCAGCGATGGCGGTTATGTACGCATCCGCAACATTGAACTTGGGTACCAGTTGCCCGAGCGGCTGCTGGGCAGGGCCAATATTTCCAATGCACGGGTGTATATCAGCGGGCAAAACCTGCTCACCATTTCCAACTATGTGGGCATTGATCCGGACGTAACTGGTGCCAGCATTGTAGAGCGTGGATTTGACAACGGTAACTGGCCCGCGGCCCGCATTCTTTCGGTGGGATTGAACTTGGAGTTTTAATGTTTAACAAGCAAAAAGAGCATCATGAAAAAATTATTGGTCTTATTCATTATAACGGCGCTGAGTGTTGCGGGATGCCAGAAAAAGCTGGACATACCCAACCCCAATGCGCCCACCATTGAAAATTTCTGGCAAAATTCCGGCGATGCGGTTTTGGGTGTAAATGCTGTTTACAGCGTGCTGCATCGTGGTGCCATCTCCCGCTACATGCCCATGTTTTTGCTGGCCCGTGGCGATGTGGGCTACAGCACCTCTCCTTTCTTTGAACTGGCCAACGCGCTGGATAAATTCAACATCACCGACTACAACTGGTTTTTTACAGCCGATGTATACCAGGATAATTACCAGGGCATTTTCAGGGCCAACCAGGTGATTGTGAATGTGCCTAAAATCAACATGGACGAAACCATGAAACAGCGGGTGATTGCTGAGGCTAAATTCCTGCGCAGCCTGTATTATTTCCACCTGGCAATACTCTATGGAAATGTGCCTTTTTTACTGGAGCCATCCACAGCCGGTGCGCTGCCACCGCAAGCCACGCAGGCCGAGGTGTTTGCACAAATAGCCACCGACCTGAACGAGGCTGCTACGGTGTTGCCGGCCACCTACCCGGCATCGGAAGTGGGCCGTGCTACAAAAGGTGCTGCTTATGCGCTGTTGGCAAAAGTGTATATGCAGCAAAAGCTTTGGAACGAAGCACTAACCGCACTGCAGTGGCTGGTGGAGGGCGAAGGCCGAAACGTGTACAGCCTGATGCCCAGTTACCGCGACAACTTTTTAGTAACGACCGAGAATAACCGCGAATCGGTTTTTGAATGGCAGTTTGAAGAAAATACTACCGAAACCCACGACGATGACCTGCAGGATCCGAACCAGAACTACGGCTCTTCGCTGGCGCAATTTGTGGCGCCCAAGCCGGTGGGTTACCAGGATATTGAAGCACGTCGCTGGATCGTCAGCGTTTTTCACCGCGAAAAAACAACTACCGGTGCCCGTGACCCACGGCTGGAAGCCACATTTTTGTACGATTCGACCGATGTGCGGGGACCCAATTTTACACAGCTCTATGGACAGGTTTGGAACAATGTGGGTGGCCTGAATAAAGAAGGCGTGTTTTTTCGCAAATTCCTGAACGATCATTGGAAAAATAACGAAGGCTTTCGCTCCAAAAACAACTGGCGCTACATCCGCTATGCCGATGTGCTGCTGATGTATGCCGAAGTGCTGAACGAAGTGGGCCGTACCGGCGACGCTTACCAATATGTAGACCGGGTGCGCCAGCGTGCCGGCCTTGCAACCCTTACAGCGGCCCGCCCGGGTTTAGGCAAAGATGCTTTCCGCAGCCAGATCGAACACGAACGCCTGACCGAACTTACCGGCGAGGGCTGGCGCTGGCCCGACCTGGTTCGGTTTGGTTACCTCTCCACCAATGCACCGGCGGTGCTGGTAGCCCGCGACCCAAGCTTTGCCAATTTCCAGTTTCCACGCGACCTGTTTTTGCCTATTCCTACAAGGGATGTGGACATCAATCCAAACATAAAACAGAACCCGGGCTTTTAATCAGCCAGAGCTGACGAAGATGCACCATGCAAGATGTACTGGTGCATCTTCTTTTTTCATTCCTGTTATTCTGCTTTACCTTCCTGCTGCCCTGCAATACGCGGTTGCCAGCCAGTATAAGCTGCATTTTTTTGTAAAAAATGGGGTTGCGGTACTGCACCAGCCGGCACCATTTTGCCAATAAACACCAATGAACCTGACGATGCTGTACATCATGGAAAAAAGCTTTGGCTATGTGCTGCTGCTGGCAATGGCAGTGGCATGTTCCAAACAAAAATCGGCCAATACGCCCGATCCGTACGTTCCCAACCCAGTGGTAAAAGACTCGCTTTTTTCGAACCCGTTGCTGCCCGCGGGCCCCGATCCGTGGGTGGCGCAAAAAGACAGTTATTACTATTACACACATACCACCGGCGACCGCATCAGGGTGTGGCGCACCACGGCCATGTCGGAGCTGGGCAAGGCCACCAACCAGGTAATTTGGAGCAAACCAGCCACCGGGCCCAATTCACAAAACATTTGGGCACCCGAGCTGCATTACCTCGATGGTAAATGGTATGCGTATTACACGGCCGGCGCTTCGCCCGACCTGGCTACACAGCGCACTTTTGTGCTGGAAAATACATCGCCCGACCCTTTTGCGGGCAAATGGGAAGACCGCGGAAAACTGGCCGATCCGACGGCTGATTTTTTTGCCATAGATGCTACGGTGTTGGAACATAGCGGTAAAAAATACTTGGTGTGGAGCGGGCACCAAACCGCTACCGACAACACCCAGCGGCTGTACATTGCACAGATGGCCACACCATACACACTCGCCTCTACACGGGTGCTTATTTCTTCGCCCACTTACGATTGGGAAAAAGTAGGCACGCCTGCGGTAAATGAAGGACCGGAAATTTTGAAAGGCCCTACCGGAAAGGTGTTTCTGATATTCTCCGCATCGGGGTGCTGGACCGATGATTACAAGCTGGGCCTGATGACTTTGAAAGAAGGTGGTGATCCAATGAAGGCCGAAGACTGGACCAAATCGGCGCAGCCTGTGTTTGTGCAAAAACCCGAACACGGTGCTTACGGTCCCGGCCACAACGGCTTTTTCAAATCGCCGGATGGAAAAGAAGACTGGATCATTTACCACGCCAACCCGCAGCCGGGCCTCGGCTGTGCCGACCGCCGCAGTCCCCGCATGCAGCGCTTTTCGTGGAATGCAGATGGTACACCCAATTTCGGCGTACCGGTAAACATTGCCGCCAAATTGAAAAGGCCGTCGGGTGATTAGTAGCAGCCGAAAGCATCATCACCACTTTATTGCAAATGCGATTTCCTTCGAAAAAAAGTTCAGATTTTTCGCCGCTAAAATTTTACCTGGAACATACTTGCATGCCTCTATTTTAAACATTGAATATGCCCATGATCAGAATCCTGTTGTTTCTATTATTTGCCTGCGTACAAACGGCTTTTGCACAAAAACTGGTAATGCCCGGTGACCACCCGGACCCTTCGGTGGTAAAGATCGGCGATACTTATTGGGCCTCCGCTACGTCTTCAAACTGGACGCCCATTTTCCCGCTGCTCCGTTCAAAAAACCTCACCGACTGGACCACTGTAGGCCACGTATTTAAAGAGCCGCCCGCCTGGGCTGACTATTATTTTTGGGCACCTGAAATTTCGTACGATAACGGTAAAGTGTACGTGTATTATTCGGCACATAAAAAGGGCGGAAACTTGTGCGTAGCCGTTGCCAGCGCCGACCGGCCCGAAGGTCCGTACCGCGACCACGGCCCGCTGATTTGCGAAGCTGCCGGCTCAATCGACGCTTTTCCCATGCGCGACAAAGCGGGAAAGCTGCACATGATTTGGAAAGAGGACGGCAACAGTGTGGGCAAGCCTACACCCATCTGGATACAGGAAATGAACGAAGAGCGGACTGCGGTGCTGGGCGAAAAAAGGGAACTGTTTCGCAATGAAGCGCCATGGGAAGCCAACCTGGTGGAAGGCGTGGCTATGATGCGCCACGGCGATTATTTCTATGCTTTTTATGCTGCAGCCGGTTGCTGCGGCACCGGCTGCACTTATGCATCGGGTGTGGCCCGCGCCAAAGACCTGATGGGCCCCTGGGAAAAATTTAGCCGCAATCCTGTACTCGCACATACCGATGAATGGCGGTGCCCCGGCCATGGTACGCCGGTAGAACGGGATGGCAAATACTACTTTTTATATCATGGATACAATACGGCATCGACGGTGTTTACCGGCCGCGAAGGATTGCTGCAAGAGTTCAGGTTTACGCCTGATGGGTGGGTTGAATTTGTACAGGATGAAAACAAAGTGGTGCGCCAGGTGGCCGACCGGAAAGACGCCTTTCGTGGTAATGCCTTGCCCCACTATTGGGAATGGAACGTTTTTCAAAAACCTTCGTTTGCCCTGAGCGGTGGCGAACTGCACCTGAATGCGCTGCCCACAGCGTCGGGGCATTTTGCAGGGCAAAAAACATTGCGCGGCAGCTACACAGCTTCGGTGGTGGTGCGGCCCCGCAAAGGCAACGCTGCGGCCGGCCTGGCGGTGCTGGGCGACGAACGCAATACGCTGACCTTATATTATACAAACGACAGCATCAAACTGGTAAGCCTGCGCAACGGCCGCGACAGCACCTTGAACGCAATACAACTACGTGGCGGCAAAAAAGTGCACTTGCAGGTAAGCTGCACCGGCGGGAAAAGCTTTGTGTTTGGCTACAGCACTAACGGCCGTTCATTTACACCAATCAACAACCAGCCGGTTAGCGGCAGCCACCTGCCACCCTGGGACCGGGCCCTGCGCATTGGCGTAGCTGCCCGCGGGCCGGAAGGCACCAAGGCGGTGTTTGATGATTTTGAGGTGGACTATTAATCGAGGCGTATAAGTTAAAAGGCAAAGGTCAAAACCCATAAGTTGGTCAGGATTACTCCTTTCACTTTTAGGTTTTGACCTTTGCCTTTTGAATTATACGCTTATCCTTCCAGGTGGATGGAAAACATGATCATGCGGCTTTGCATTTTATCCAGCACATTGGAGTATTGCAAACCGGGGTTGCGGGCATGTATGTTGCGGATGCCGTTGCTGATCTTGATCTCCGGCGAAAAAATAAAAGACGGGAAATAAAAATTGAATCCAACGCCGCCTTCCAGGCCGTAATCGGCTTTGTCGAGTTTTAAAATATCATCGGCCTTGCGGGCACGGGCATTGGAGGCCAAGTCATAATCTACCTTGCCGCCACCTACCAGGTATACCCGGAAATTGCCGATGCGGTCGGAATTGAACTTTAGTTGCAGCGGCAGCGTTACCAGCACCGATTCCACTTTTTGGTCGCGTTCTGTTTTTTGGTCAAAATCAGCGTAGCGCAGTTTGTAGTGCACACCGCGATCCAAAAAAGCCAGCTGCGGGTTAAAGCGTGCCTCGAAGCGGTTGGTGAGTTTTAAGGTACCCAGCAACCCCAGCGCAAAGCCGCCGCCATTCATGGGTTCGGCCACCAGGATGCTGTCCTGGTTCAGGAACCGTGGGTGCAGCTCGCTTTGAAACCGCGACAGGTTGGTGGAAAGTGTGATACCAAAATAATAAGGCTTGTTGTCGTGGTCGCTCAGGTTGAGCGGCCGCTGGGCATGAACGGGCTGAAGTGCCGATAGTAGGAAACCAACCAACAAAAAACGGATTAAAAGCAGGGCTTTCTGGGTATGCAACATAAACACGGTTAAATGGGCTAAATGATTTTGGCGGCTTTCCAGCCTGCAAAAAACTCTCCAATTAACGATAACACTGCGTAATTAATTGCGCTTAGCATTCACATTGATAAAACATAACATATTATCGGCAAATAAATGTTAACGAACGTTAACACAGTGCTTGCATCGGCCGAATAATGGTTTTACATTAGAGATTGATTCGGTGAAAAACCAATTCCATTTTACGATTGCTATCCTGCCTAAGAAATCTATCTCCCTTAACAGCATACCAGCGTTTTTCCAACACATTTAAATAGCGCAACGGTAAATCAATCGTTGCGGCATATACAATTTTTAATTGGCGATAAACTATTGAAAAGATGGTGGCAAAACAGCCATGCTTCATTAGCGGAGTATGCCTACTGAACGTTCGCAGCGGCTCTCAAAATTCAAGGTTGGGCAAAGAGCCTACACCGCCGTAACGATTAGGATTATAAAAGGCTCTACTATTCAAAGCCTCGCAATGCGCTTGTCATTGCGAGGCGGTCTGCCATATAATCTAATTAACCAAACCATTGTGTATGTATCAGAAAAATACCTCAATTGCATCACTGCAGCCTTCTTTATTCAACGTGGCGATGCTGTCCGAATGGCCTTCCTTTTTAAAAAAAATCGTATTATTTATTTTAGTGCATGGCTTAAGTATTTGCTTTGGCGCCGGTGTATTTGCGCAACCCAGCGCTGAGGGTGCAAAAATTGTTTGCGGATTTAAAGTTGAAACAAAGTTGTATTACAATACGCCTGTAGCCGGGCAAACCACAGTAACATTAGCAGTTACAAACACTAACCCAGGACCCGGCTCCGGGGGTACGTTTCAAGATTTGAGCCATTGGACATTTGCGGCCTGCTTTGCAGAAGATGCGATCCTTAGTGGCTCCGGTCCGGCAGTTAAGTATAACAACAAAGACGACAAGAGTTGTGGAAGTTTATTGGCTTCATTGGGAGATCAAATTTCAAAGTTTGATGAAGGCACTTCAGGTGCTGCAACAAAAACCTACACACTTATACTGAGTGGAACAAATTACAGTTTAGGTAATGTAAAAGCGCTTTTTAAATATGGGCAAACCTGTTGCGTAGATGATATCATAGGCATTGTATGTACCAACAATTGCGTACAACCATCCTTTACAGTTGCTGAAACTGATTTTTGTGCCCCCGACCCTGCCGGTAAAGTGACAGTAACCGGCACGGAAGCAGGTGTTTCTTATCAACTACAAAAATTAGAAAATGAAAGCTATGTAAACACAGGAACACCAATTGTTGCTGCGGCCAATGGCGAATTAGTAGAGTGGACGCTGCTTGAAGCAGGCTCTTATTTAGTTATCGGAACAAGAGCAGACAACTGCTTTACAACAAGCAATCCGGTGACTGTTGATGAAGTTGCAAATCCAAGTTTTACCATTGCAAAAACCGACTATTGTGCACCAACTGCAGCAGGCAAAGTAACAATAAATGGCAGCCAGGCGGGTGTCTCCTACCAATTACAAAAGCTCGGCGCCGATAATACTTATTCAAATATTGGCGCCCCGATGATGGCGCAAAATGATGGAGATGAGGTGATATTTTCCGGGCTCTCCGCAGGTACCTATCAGGTAGTGGGCACAGGCGCAGCACCGACAAGTTGTGCTACTACCAGCGATCCGGTGACGGTTTTAGAAGTACCGAATCCAACATTTACCATTAGCAAAACTGATTATTGTGCTCCAACTCCAGCTGGTAAAGTCACAGTTGTTGGCACACAAGCCGGCGTGTCCTACCAGTTGCAAAAGCTGGGTGCAGACAACATCTTTACAAATGAAGGCCAACTGCTTGCTGCACAGAACGATGGCGATGCAATTGCATTTATGGGCCTTGCTGCAGGCACTTATCAGGTATTGGGAACGGGAGCAACGCCAACGAGTTGCGCTACAACAAGCGATCCGGTAACAATTGTAGAAAATCCGTTGCCCACATTTGACGTGCAAAACCTTACCAACGAGTGCCCATCGATGACGGTGAATTTAGCGAGTGCTGTAACCAATGTTTACCCTGCTGATGCTACAATCACTTACACCCGTGAAGGCAGCACCACCCCAATTACCAATGTTTCAGCGGTTGGTGCGGGCACCTATACTGTAACAGTGACAAACGATGTTACAGGCTGTGCAACTTCGCAATCAGTATTAGTTACCATTATTGATTGCCAAGGATGCACGCCGGGCTACTGGAAAAATAGAAAGGCGTCATGGAGTACCATTCGCACAACGAACGATCTGCTCAATTGCATCAACACTGCACGAACTTTAGCTGGCATTACACCATCGTTGTCTGGCGAGCTTAAAGACAAAAGTTTCATGACTACTTTTGGTTTGACTTCTGCCGATTTGAATGCTACACTGGGCAGTAAAAATCAAAACGTCACTTTAATTCAGGCGCTTGGACTGGGTGATGGTAGCGGTTATGCGCAATTGGCACGTGCCGCAACTGCTGCAATGCAGAACTCTTGTGCACTGACCGGAGCAGGTGCTTATCCATACAGCACCCAAAGCATTTTGACAAACACCAAAAATGCGTTTAAAGCTGCAACATCAGCTACTACAAGTGCTGCAGGTGCAGCCGCCAGGCAAGCTGCACTTGACCTCGCAACGATGTACAACATAGCCAACAATGGCGTTTGTACGCTCAACAACAGCGCACGGTCAGAAATAAGCCAGTCAAGCCATCGCATGTTTGAGCTGAGTGAAAACGGCAACACGCTTTCAGTAACCGCCGGCCCCAATCCATTCCGGAATAATATCACCTTCCGGGTAAATGTTCCTAAGGCGGGTTATGGTAGTTTAGTGCTGTACAACAGCTTGGGTCAGAAAGTTAGGGTGCTGCACCAGGGTTACTTACAAGCTGGAACCCAAAGCTTCCAATACAATGCATCAGTCCGTGTGACGAGCACCCTAATGTATGTGTTGAGCGTGGGCAACGAGCAGGTAACCGGCAAGCTGCTGCAAGCAAAAGACTAAAGACGCTTATCAGTAAAGCACAATTATGGATGCCCTTCGGGGCATCCTTTTTTATTACAGCATTTTCCGCTTTGGGTTATTTCCGCCCACTATACATGCAGCAAATGCCAAAGTTCAACGGCTTGAAAGTTGTTTGTCGAAAGCCGGCTTCGTTCAGGATGGATACAAAATGTTCGCGATCGGGAAACGCTTTGGACGACTCGTTGAGGTATTGATAGGCCTTTTTGTTTTTGGTAAACAGTTGCGCAAAAAACGGAGCCACGGAGTTCATGTACAAATTGTACAATGGCTGCACTAGCGGAATGCGTGGCTTGCTAAACTCGAGCACCACCAATTGTGCACCGGGCTTTAGCACCCGGTGTATTTCGCGCAGGCCCTGGTCGAGGTGCTCGAAATTGCGTACACCAAAAGCTACCATCACGCCATCAAAAGTGGCATCGGCAAAAGGCAGCGCTTCGCTGTCGCCTTCGAGCAATTCTATTTCCGTAGCCAAGCCTTCAGCAATTACTTTTTTGCGGCCAACGGCCAGCATGCCTTCCGAAATATCAATGCCGGTGATTTTTTTAGGCTGCAGCATTTTTGCGGCGCGGATGGCCATATCGGCCGTGCCGGTGGCCACGTCCAGCAGGTGTTGGGGCTTGTCCGCTTTAAACAGGGAAATGGCCTTGATGCGCCAACCCACATCGGTGCCCGCACTCAAAAACCGGTTCATAAAATCGTAGCGGCCGGCAATGCGGTTGAACATTTCACTCACCTGCTCTTTCTTACCGCCGGTTTCGGAAAACGGCTTGATCTGGTCGTGTGGGAACTGCGCCATAGGGCTGCAAAGGTAACCAGTGATGCGCAGGATTTGACAAGGATTAATAATGATTTGGCTCACTCTATCGTGAGCATTGTGGTCAACCAGGTGATTAAAGTTTGAGCGAAATATTACAACTCAAAGTTTGCAACCTGCCCGGTTCGCATTGTTAAGCAGCAAGCAAAATCTTGCGCTAATCTTTACACAATCCTGCAAATCACCGGTTGCGGTTACATTTGCACCATGGAAATCATAGCCGCTTCTTACCTCATCAGCAGTCCATCGGTAGATCTGTGCCCGCAACCCGACCGGCCGGAGTATGCATTTATCGGCCGCAGTAATGTGGGCAAATCGTCCATCATCAACATGCTGACGCAAAAAAAAGAGCTGGCAAAAGTTTCCCGGTCGCCGGGCAAAACACAGATGATCAACCATTTTGATGTGACCGGCAGCGACCGCAAAAAATGGTACCTGGTGGATTTGCCGGGATATGGTTTCGCCAAGGTGTCGCAATCGCAGCGGAAAAGCTGGGAGAAGATGATTGAAGGCTATATCCGCAAACGCGAAAACCTGGTGAACCTGTTTGTGCTGGTAGATAGCCGACACGAACCGCAGGAAGCCGACCTCGAATTCATTAACCAGATGGGCGCCTGGCAGGTTCCGTTTTCGATCATTTTCACTAAAGCCGATAAAAGCACCCAAAAGGAAGTGGCCGCCAATGTGCGGCGCTTTATGGAGGCGCTCAAAGAAAGCTGGGAAGAGCTGCCTATTTATTTTGTGACGTCCGCAGAAAAACACCTCGGTGGCAAAAAGATACTGAGCTTGGTGCAGGCAATGAATGATGACTGGTGGAAGCAGAAAGGGAAGTAGGTGAAAGATGACAGTTGGCAGTTGGGAGTTGACAGTCGGGAGTTCAGAGTTTGAGGCAAGGTTCGGAGTAGCCGTCATTGCGAGGCGCGGCAATAGCTTACGCAAGCATAAGCTGCGGCGCCGAAGCAATCCCCTTCTGAGATTTGAGTTCCTTTTTGTGCGTCGGCAATGTGGCTAATTATGGCAGGAGATTGCTTCGGCACACCAGGCACAAAGAGCAACGAGACACAAATGCGCCTCGCAATGACGGACTAGGCTAAAGCCTTCACTATCGACTGCCAACTGTCAACTCACATCTCCCAACTCAATTACACATCTTATTCGCGCAACTGCTGCTGGCGAAGGCTTCGGGTTTTGCCTTGAACGCAAAGCCCATCCCTAGGATATAGCCCATTGCTTCTTTCAGGGCATCGTTGCTTTTGAAGTTGGGATTGGTGTTGATGTCGGCGTGCACTTCCATCTCCACATTGTATAAAGTAAAAAGATTGCATAGTTCGTATGCAATCTCTATACTCTTAGCTACTTCTACCAGCATCCGCTCTTTGATGGAATACTGGTGTGTGGTTTTGTCGTTGTGGATGAACATAAAGCCTCCGTGACCTTCGCGTAAAAAAACAATCACAGTGGCAAACTCTGTTTCCAATCCTTTTACCTGCGAGTCAGTGCCGATGCACACCTTTAAGCGGTAGCCCGCAGCCGTTTCCCTTTTGATGGCACTTTCCACTGCCTGGTAAATTGGGAACGCAATCGGCTCTCCGTTGAATTTTCTCCAGCGCATAAAAAAAGAGGTTTTCCTAAATTAAGGAAAACCTCGGTGTTACCAATAGAGCACGGATTATGAAAGGGTTATAAATTTTATTTTTTCAACAGCTTTTCCACAAACGTGCCGCCATCCCAGCTAAACTGCACCAGGTACATACCTGCACTCAGTTGGCCAGCCTGCACCGTGGTAGTTCCTTGCAGCCCGTTGCCCCGCACTATTATTTTACCGCCCATGTCGGTTACGCGGTATTGGAACGGCTCGGTGCTGTTGATGTTGAACGAAGAACCAGTTATCAATGTGGAAGCCAGTTTCGGACGCGCCACGTTGCTGGCAGCGCCGCGCAGCGTAATGGTGTTGCTCAGGTGTTCGCGGCCGTTGTTAAACTTTACCCGCAAACGGTACTGCACCATCGAGGCATCGAGGCCGTTGCCCTGCCATTTGCGGCCTTCTGCTTCCACCTGCTGCACTGTTTTAAACGTACGGCCATCGGTTGCAGCTTCCAACTCCTGCGTCACTACTGTTTCATCGGCATCAATTTCCCAGCGCAGCAAGTGACTGTTGCCGCTGGTGCTGCCTTGCAGTTCCAGGCGGCGCAAGGGCAGAATCATCGAAGTCATCAGCGTACCTTTCAATGAGTAGCTACCCAGGCTACCATATTCGGTAAAATACTGGCCGCCCGAGCCATCAACTTTCAGGTAATAATCGCCGGGTACCAGCACGGTATCAATGATTTTATTCAGCTTGCTGCCTGATTCAAATTTGGCTACTTCCTTGTGGTTGGCATCAACAAGTGCAACCCGCACGTTGAGGTTGGCGCCAGAGTTATTTGCACCAATGCTGTAGGGGTTTGCTTCCAGCCGGAACGAGCTTGTTTTTTGAACATTCAACGCAAAATAGTCATTATCGGTAGGCTGCTCAATGAGGCCTTCAGCTATCAGCGAGTCTGCTACAAAAGCCAGTGGAGTTGCAGTCGTCAATTCATTAGCATGATCGTCGGTGCGATAGCTTACGCCATTGATCGGGTTGATGATCATCTCCAGGTCGCTTTGGATGCTGGTGCAGCTGCGTGAACTGGTGCCCATATGCCAGGTGGTAACGTTGCGGTTGTAGCCATTGCCCATAATAGGCGCCCAGCTAGCCTCGCCGGTACCTTCGCCTGCATAGTAATCGCTAACGCGAACACAGCTTTCGTTGTACACCGCCTGGTGGCGCAGGCCAAGTGTATGCCCTGCTTCGTGTGCAGCGGCTTCTGCGACGTTCTTAGTATTGTATCCCAGTAGTTTGGTAAATACAAAACAAGGCGTGTTGTCGCCACGCGAAAAAGACCCGGTGCTGGCCACGCCGCCGGCGCCGCTGCCATACCATTCGTTGGTAACGGTAAGCACCACGCGGGCCCTGCTTTTGGCAGGTGCCGCCCAGTATTTTGTAGAGTCGGTTGTAACGTTGATGTTAAACGGGCGGTAATCTTCAGCTACCCGGCGAAAAATTTCTTCTATCTGCGTGTTCTTCATGCCCGAAGGGCCGCAGGTAAATGCACCATTCCAGTTCCAAGAAGTGCCGGTTACATAATGGCCATCGAAATCGAGGAAAATAACAGGTGCGGCTTTAGGATAACTGTTTAAAACCGGAACCTGGCCAAAGCTTTGTAGCATGCACAGCATTACCAGGCATACAGACAGGTACAGTTTTTTCATGATTGGACGGATTTAGATTTTACAAGGGATGGATTGGACTATCGGACACGGACAAACGAAAACAAGCTAACCAGTGGTGTTATTCTTCCACCAGCTCGCCGTGCTCCCGTTTTACTAAATAATACTGGCCAGCGCTTTGCACCAGCTCGTACGCATCGGCATGCATGCGGCTTAAAATGCGACCGGTGTAAGTGGTAGTGCCATTGCTTTCACGCATGCCCGACAGTGTAAACACAGCACCCAGGCGGTTGCTCGATTTTAGCACCACGCTACTCCATTGCTGATCGGGGTTGTGTGCGGCAGAAACGATTTTTCCTTGCAAGGAAAAGTTAGGGGAGAATCGAACCTGCGCAACTGCATCTTGCTCCTGGTTGATTAAGGATTGCAATTGCTGCACATCCAGCAAAACAGAATCGGGCAGACCGGTAAATAAAAGGGATTGCGAATGATTGGCGGCGGGTGAGCTGGCGGCGGGCAATTGTGCCGACGACCGCATTGAAATGCCTAAAAGCAGCAAGGCGCAAATAGCGCAGTTTGTTAGGAGTTTCATTGGATTTGGACTTGTTGAAAGCAGTTGCCTGCCTTCAGGTTTGGCCCTTTCGGGCTATTGGATTTGGACGTGGTACAATTTTCCTCATTTATGCGTTAACTATCATCGCTTCTGCTTTACATTTTCTCCAAATTAAGAGTAAGCACTTAAAATAAATCGGAGAAATCCGCAAGCCCTGCAACGGAATTTTACTAAGTAAAAATTTAGGGGTGTAAAATGGCACCATCGAGTTCTTAAGAATTGTGACCTATCAATTTGATTGGATAAAACAAAACGTGCAGACAGCGTTTGCCTGCACATTTTCACATAACGGTTGATGCTATTTGATACAATTGATTTCAGAAAAACCAAAAGCGTTTATTGGATACAACAAGTTATTAAACTGATGTACGCTGTTGTAGCGACGATGCTAAAACAAGTGTAGATATCAATACATCCCCGTACTCAACATCACCAGCGTACAACCTTCCACCGGCTCTATGCCGCGGTTTTTTGCCTGTTGCATCAGGTCTTCGTTTTCAGTGCCCGGGTTGAATATGATGCGTTTTGGATGGAGTCCGAAAATATAATCGTAATAAGGCTCCTGGTTGCCGGGGTTTAAATAAAGCGTAACCGTATCCACGTCGGCCTGCTCCATGGGTTCGGCTTCAATGGCCACACCACCCACCTCGCCTTTACGGCGGCCAACTGCCACCACCGGGTGCCCGTGTGCCTGTAATTTTTTTATAGCCAGGTAACTATATCGGGATGGATTGGAAGAAGCGCCCAATACCAGTGTTTTCTTTTTGCTCATTGATTCATCATTTTGCGTCTGCAAAGGAAAGGACAAATGACATGCCTGAAACCAAACAACAGCATGAAGCTAAAATGGCTGTCCATGTGTTTGCCGGATAATAGCCCTTGCGGCAAAAGGCAAATTACGCATCACCCCAACCAGCGCATTGCTGCGCCACTCCGATCCGAACAAACCTTGCAGGCCACGGCCCAGCCGCAACCTGGCCGCAAAATGCTGTTGCCATTGCTGCGTGTACCGTTGCTCCATTTCGCTGCGGCTTATTTTTCCTTGTAAAAACGGCGTAATGGCTGCTGCTGCCAGTTTGCTTGCATGCAGCGCCATGCTCATGCCATTACCACACAGCGGTGCAATCATACCGGCCGCATCACCCAACAATAATACACCACTTTCTACCCTGCTTTTGGGTTGGAAACTTACCTGCGAAATAGCCAGCGGGAAATGGGGCAGTTTCTGGCTGCGTTGTAAAATGCCGGCCAATGCCGGGTTGCGTGCCAGCACCGCAGCTTCCATTGCCGCTACCGATTGACCGTATTGCTTTAAGTTGGCAGCGCGGGTAAGATAGCAAAGACAATACTTGCCATCTTCAATGGCAGAAATACCGCAATAACCATCGTGAAAATTATGCAGCGCAATTAAGTGCTCCGGCCAGTCGGTATACACATGGTATTTGATGCCTACCCAATTGGATATACGGGTGCCGGCATCCTGTGTAAACGGCCGCTTCCATTTTACATCCATGTTGCTGCGTTTGCCCCAGGCGCCGCATCCAACCTTTGCATAAATGTGTTTGGTAGCACCTGCACTTTTGGTTTCCAGGAAAACGCCTTGCTCCTGCGAGTCAATCGCTTCAACTTTTGTTTGTTGCAGCAAGGTTACACCGGCGGCTATAGCTATTTGCGCCAATGCTGCATCGAGTTTATACCGGCTGATGCCAAAGCCGCCCAGTGGCAATTTTGCCGCTAACATTTTTCCGTTTGGAGCAGTAAGTTGCAGCGTGTTAATTTTCGGCAGGTTCCATTCGGGCAGCGGCAGGCCCAGCCGGCACAAAAAATCCCAGGATTCCATACTGATGTATTCGCCGCAAACGCGGTGTAAAGGGTAGGTTTCCTTTTCGCACAACACCACGCCCCAACCACCACGAGCCAACTGAATGGAAAGCGCCAGGCCCGCAAGCCCGCCACCAACAATGGCTACATCATATGCTGCTCCTTCAGTTGCCATGCATTTGTGTTGTTGTAGGTATTGCCGTATGCTGATTTTGCTGCAGCATTTTCTTTTGCCACACAATCAACCAACGGAACGCCCATTTCCATTTAACCTCAGCTTCGGCTATACCTGACTGTTGTAACAATGCACGCCATTCGATTTTAGAAAAACCACGAAGCACCGAAAGCGGCGCATCATTTTTAACAAGGTAACTTTTTGAAAACAGTTGCGTGAGTATTCGGATGCTGTGGTAGGCAAATGGGTGTCGGTGCAGGTCGTTGATAAAAAATCCGCTTGTTGCATGCTGTTGCATCCAACGCAGTTGTTCCACCAATTGTTCGTTGGTAAAATGGTGGCAAAAAAGAGATGAAAAAATAAATTGAGGTTTTGTTTGGAGTGGCGTATTGCGATAGTCGGAACAATAAAATTCAATGCCCCTATTGCTTGCCAAACTTTCAGCATAAGCAATGCAGGCTTCGTTATAATCTACTCCTGACAGTTGCAGTTTCCACCCATTTTGTTCCGCCCATTTTCGAATCACCCGAAGGTTGTTACCATCACCGCAACCAATTTCAAGTAGCGAATATGTTTGCTCCTTACTGCAGTCATTGAGCAAAATAGCCAGCCCTTTTAACGTAATGCGATGCCCACCCAACAAGGTATTGATAGTATCGAGTTCCCGCATGTTTTGCCGGATGTCGGCAAACGGAATATGCGGCGCATCGAGCAATTCCAACTCGGGTGAACGATTGCTTAAACGGGGCATGAATGCGTATTAATTTTTCAACTAAACAGTGTTGAACAATCTTTTTGTTTCCTTAAGCGGCTGCATAGCTTGCTGTAAACGTTTCTACCGTAAGGCCCGGACCAAACGCAGCACCAAACACCCGTTTACCGGCCTCGGGTTGCTGCATCAATTGGTGCAAAACAAACAAAATGGTAGCCGACGACATATTGCCATATTGTTGCAACACGTTGTACGATGCGCCGAGTTGTTCAGCCGTTACGCCGGCACTGCGTGTAATGGCTTCCAGTATCCGCTTGCCGCCAGGATGAATACACCATTGGCCGATGGATTCTTTGCCTAATCCTTTGCGTTGCAGGCAGCGGTCAATCACAGCACCAAAATCGCCTTCGATCAACTCGGGCACATAACCGCTCAGCGTCATCAAAAAGCCGGTTGAGGAAAGTTCCCAGGCCATGTCCTTTTTGCCGCCAGGCAGCACTTCCGAATAAAAATCGGTAAGCTCCAAACCTGCTGCGGCATGATCATTTCCCGTCATTAGTACCGCCGCAGAGCCGTCAGCAAACAACAACGATGAAGCAATATTATCGACCGTGCCTTCGCGCTGAAAATGCAGCGTACACAGCTCCGTACAAACAATCAACACCTTGCTATCGCTATCGGCACGACAAAATGCATCGGCCAATTTTAATGCATGAATGGCTGCATAACAACCCATAAAATTTACCGAAGTGCGGATGATGTTTTTAGGCAGGTCCATCAACTCCATTACCTGCAGATCGAGGCCCGGTGCACTGAGGCCGGTGCAGGTAACAGTAATCAGATGTGTAATATCGTTGTGGTGCAGCACGCCTTCCAAACATTGCCGGATGGCATCCACCGAAAGTGCCGGTGCATGTTTATTGAACAGGTCCATGCGCTGCTCCAATCCGGGAAATGGTTCCAGGTTTTCCGTTTGCGGGTAAAAGGTCCAATCGGTGGCCGGCCGGCTGTAATCGGCAATCACCGAATAGCGCTGGTCGATGCCGCAGTGCTGGTACAAAAAGCGCAGCTTGCGACGCTCCACTTCGCCCGGCGCATATACCGCCTGCATGAATTGAAGAATGTCGGCCTGGCGGTGACAATGAGCGGGCACCGCGGTACCTATGGAAATTATTTTACTCAAAATGATGTTTGTAAATAAGGGTGCTAAAGAAAATGATGGTACATCCGGTTGCCACAAGATTCATGCGCAGGCTGTTCTTGAAATCTGCCGACTGTTCGTTTTGCCACACAGCCCACATCCACCAGCTAAAAAACAGTACCACCGGACCTGTGAGTAACAAAAACAGCCAGAAATCGTTCAGCCGCCCCTGCCGCTGGTACCAGAAAAAAAACAGGAGCCCGGCCAGCAAAAACAAACCGCCACTGAATAAAAAAGTACCGCGTTTGCCCAACCGGTAACTGATGGTTGTAACGCCGTCCTTCAGGTCTGCTTCGTGCTGGTACACTTGCGTTAACGGGTACAGGGCGCCAATGAGCAAACTGGCCAGCATCGGCGCCACCAGCCCGGCGCTATCCAATCCCTGCCCGGAGGCAACGCCATAAGTGATCAAATAAACCAGTGCGCCCTGGAACAGGAACACAACCGCAAAGCCGAGGTAGGGATACTGCTTCAGCCGGATGCCCCGGTAGCTATAAGCCTTGGAGGCGGCAATGTAGAGCAATATACCCAGCGCCGTCTGCCATCCCAGGAACAACAAAGCCAGCAGCAACGCAATAGCGTCTAACAAAAGCGTCGTATAAAATAATTGCCGCGTGGGCTGCAGCGGATTTTTCAATCCACCAATCGGTGTTTCATCGCGGTCCATATAGGAGTTGTAGCCATTAGATGCCGGGTACACCAGCCCATGCAGCACGAAGCCCAACAGCAGCGCCTGTGGCCATCGAACTTCGGGCACTTCGCTTAGTGCAAATAGGTACACCGGCATTAGAAAAAGCGAGAAATGAAACCGCAGCAGTTGAATGGTGGAAGGATGCAGCATGGTATGGTTTAAACATAGAAAAACAAAGCAACACAGCGGAAATAGCGCTGCGCAACAGGGCCGGAAATACCTGCAGCAGCAACACCTTTTTTCCACACTGCATCACTTATCCCGGTGTTGTAACCGGCCGTTTTACCGGTTGGTTGCGCTGCAAATATTTCGGGCGGCCTGCCGTAAAAATTACCGTCTTCTTACCCGGTTCAATATCCAAACAATGATAACGATCACCAGTACGATCAATACAATGGCGGTCCAGAATCCTGCCTTGAAAATACCGCCAATCACTTCGCAGGAGCTAAGCGTTACCATCAGCACTAGCATGGCGGTTATGAGTGAAAATCCGTTTTTCATGGTTCCTTGTTTTGGGTAAATATTGCAAAAGCTTTGCCGTTACGGGTACGCTTATGCGCTTCCCCCTTTTTCTGCTATTTTCATCGCAGAAATAGGAGTATGCTCGTAAAAACCTTTGGCAGTGCCGTGTATGGTGTAGAGGCTATTACCATTACGGTGGAAGTAAACTCGATGGAAACGAATATTGGCTACCTTATTGTGGGCCTGCCCGACAACGCTGTAAAGGAAAGCTTGCAGCGGATTGAAAGTGCCATGAAGACCAACGGTTTCGACATGCCCCGTACCCGCATTGTAGTAAACATGGCGCCGGCCGATATCAAAAAAAGCGGCTCGGCATTCGACCTGACCATTGCTGCAGGCATACTGGCCGCATCGGGCCAGTTGGCCAATCCCGAATTGTTGGCAGGTTACGTGATCATGGGCGAGCTAAGCCTCGACGGTGCCGTGCGGCCCATTAAAGGCGCCCTGCCCATTGCCATCCAGGCCCGTAAGGAAGGATACAAAGGTTTGCTCGTTCCCAAAGCCAATGCCCGTGAAGCAGCGATGGTCAACAACCTGCAGGTGTATGGCGTGGATCACCTCAACGATGTGGTGCAATTCTTTGAAAGCGGCGAGCAAAGCCTGCAGCCGCTAAAGGTGGATACCCGCGACGAATTTTTCAGTGCGCAATACGATTTTGAAATTGATTTTTCCGATGTAAAAGGACAGGAAAACATCAAGCGGGCGCTGGAGATTGCGGCCGCTGGCGGGCATAATGCAATATTGATTGGCCCGCCTGGTGCGGGCAAAACCATGCTGGCCAAAAGGCTGCCCACCATTTTGCCGCCGCTGTCGTTGCATGAGGCACTGGAAACAACCAAGATCCATTCGGTGGCGGGCAAGCTGCCCGAAAATGCAACGCTGGTTTCCAAACGGCCCTTTCGCAGTCCGCACCATACTATTTCCGATGTAGCCCTTGTCGGTGGTGGCGGTGTGCCGCAGCCCGGTGAAATTTCATTGGCACACAACGGCGTATTGTTCCTCGACGAACTGCCGGAATTTAAACGCACTGTACTGGAGGTAATGCGCCAGCCCATGGAAGAACGCCGCGTCACCATTTCCCGTGCAAAAGTGGCGCTGGATTTTCCTGCCTCGTTTATGCTCGTGGCTTCCATGAACCCCTGCCCTTGTGGCTATTACAACCACCCCGAAAAACAATGCACCTGCCCGCCCGGCACCGTGCAGAAATATCTCAATAAAATCAGCGGACCGCTACTCGATCGCATCGACCTGCACGTGGAAGTAACGCCAGTGGCGTTCAGCGAGCTGTCGGCACAAAGTTCCGGCGAGCCCTCCGCTTCCATCCGCGACCGGGTGATCGGAGCCCGCGAACGGCAGGCCAGCCGCTACAAAGGGCAAGCCGGCATTTATTGCAACGCACAAATGAGCGCCAAACAACTGCGAGAAATTTGCGCCATCAGCCCCGTGGGCCAAAAGCTGCTGAAAACCGCCATGGAACGCCTCAACCTTTCGGCCCGTGCCTACGACCGCATTTTAAAAGTGAGCCGCACCATTGCCGACCTGGCCGCATCCGATGAAATAAAAGTCGAACACCTGGCTGAAGCCATTCAATACCGCAGCCTCGACCGCGAAGGATGGGCAGGGTAGGAATTTCGAACAGACGAACTAGGAACAGATGAATGATGAAGTCTGTTTAGGATATTGAACAAGGAACAAGGAATAACGAACCGCAGAATGAAAAAGGCAAATGACCTAATTATGAAAGCACCTAGGTTATATGAAGTATAGAATGATTGAGTGCATTTAGTGCTGGAAGCGATTTTATATTACCACCAACAGAATGTCTATTGGGCTTTACTTGCGTCGCACTCTTGTACGGCTGGTAATGCTGTGCAGCACCCAATAGAATTTGCTGCTCCCTCCTTCCCTCTTTACCACCGCGCAGCTATTTGCCCTTGTCATCCTGAGCGCAGCGAAGGATCTGAGCCTGCACTTATAAAACTTTCGAAAAGAACGAAATCATTTAAAACAGAAGTCCTTTTTACAACACTCAGATCCTTCGCTGCGCTCAGGATGACAAACCCATTATTCAATAGTGCAAAAATTGAAAGCACATCGTAACACTTCCAGCCATCGGATATGCCATTAATATGCACCCAACACCCCACCCCCCGACCTCCCTTGCGCCAAAAACACACCCAACAAAAAATCCAGCCGCTTCACCCTAAGTTTCCCTTCAGCAACACGGCGCATCTATCTTTGCACCATGAAAATTTTGATTCAATACCTTAAACCCCATAAATGGCTGGTGGGGCTGGTGCTGCTGCTGGCGGCCTGCAACATCGGCTTTTCCCTCATTGATCCCATCATATTTGGTAAGTTGATCAACTTTGCTTTTGAGTACAACCGCAACCGGGCTGCTTATCCCACCTTTTCCGATTTTGCCGTGCCGGTGCTAACCCTGCTCGGGGCCTCCATCGGCGTGGCCATGATCAGCCGCATCGCAAAAAATTTCCAGGATTATTTCATGAACGTGGTGGTGCAAAAATTTGGCGCCAATGTATTTACCGACGGCCTGCAGCACGCCATGAAACTGCCCTACCACGAGTTTGAAGACCAGCGCAGCGGCGAAACGCTTTCTACCCTGCAAAAAGTGCGTACCGATACCGAGCGGTTCATCAATTCATTTGTCAATATCTTGTTCACGGTTTTCATCGGCATCGTCATTGTGGCGCTGTTTGCGTTTCGCATTCACTGGTCCTTACCGCTCATTTATTTTGGTGGCATTGCCCTGCTGATGGTGATCTCAAATTTGTTGAGCAAAAAGGTAAAGACCATTCAGAAAACCATTGTATCGCAAACCACGGCACTGGCCGGCACCACCACCGAAAGCCTGCGCAATATTGAACTGGTAAAAAGCCTTGGCCTCACCGGCCAGGAGGTGGACCGACTAAACAAAAACACCTACAAAATACTTGGGCTGGAGCTGACCAAGGTAAAACGCATCCGCTCCATTTCATTTGTACAAGGCACATTTGTAAACACGCTGCGGCAGGTAATTTTATTCATGCTGATGTGGCTGGTGTACGGCGACCGCATGAATGCCGGTGAACTGGCTACGATGCAAATCTTTTCATTTTTTGTGTTTGGCCCGCTGCAGGAAATCGGCAACATCATCCTCACCTACCGCGAGGCCGAAGCTTCACTCAACAACTTTAAAAACCTGATGCAAAAGGCACCGGAACCCATGCCGCTGAAACCGGTGCACTTAGGGCCCATCCAGGAACTGGCTTTTGATGCCGTTTCGTTTAAACACATCACTGCCAAACACAAAGCCATCGATGGCATTTCGTTTACCGCATCGCTGGGCGAAACCATTGCGTTTGTGGGCCCTTCGGGTTCGGGCAAAACAACACTGATGAAATTGTTGGTGGGCCTGTACCGGCCGCTGGAAGGGCGCATTTTATACAATGGGAAAGACGAAACCAGCATCGACTTCAACGACCTGCGGTCGCAGATTGGTTTTGTAACGCAGGACACGCAATTGTTCTCCGGCACCATCCGCGAAAACCTGATGTTTGTGGCACCCGCTGCAACCGAAGAAGACCTGAATGATGCGCTAACAAAAGCCTCCTGCCAAACGTTATTGTCCCGTGCCGAAAAAGGGTTGGAAACCATGATTGGCGAGGGTGGATTAAAACTGTCCGGCGGCGAAAAACAGCGGCTGTCCATTGCCCGTGCCCTGTTGCGCAAACCACGGCTGCTTATTTTCGACGAAGCCACATCGGCGCTGGATTCACTTACCGAAGAAGAGATTTCCAAAACCATCCGCAGCGTATCTGCCAGCCGGGAACAAATCACCATTTTGATTGCACACCGCCTCAGCACCATCATGCACGCCGACCGCATCTATGTGCTGGAGCGTGGCGAAGTAGAAGAACTGGGCACCCACGAAAGCCTGATCACAGAGAAAGGCTTGTATTACGCCATGTGGCGCCAGCAAATTGGCGAACGCAAAGAAGCCGAAGTAAATGCATGATGCAATACTGTCTAACGTTTATGCATAACCGGTAAACAAGAAATAAAAAAAGGCGAAGCAAATGCTTCGCCTTTTTTTATTTAGCAGTACCAACAGGTGGCTGCACCGGCACATATTTTTCAATAGTGCCGTCGGCAGCAATAACACTGTTGTACAGCACCAGCGTATCCCGCACAAATTGATAATGCAATTTAAGATTGCCGTTTTGCGGCATCACAATCGCATCAAGCACGGTGCCGGTGGCTGGTGCAATATCTTTGGTTCGTTGGTACGGTCCTGTGTTAAGCACTTGCCCTTGTCCGTACATCGTATAACTGTTGTCGGTAAACACCCAGATGCGGCCATTGCCCGGCGCATGATGGGGATTGGTATTGGGTGAGGTAAAGCCGCCATAAACGGTGCGCAGTTCCCAGGCACCAACCAGCCCGGTTGCATTGGCGGGTTCTTTTTCTTCCGTGTTGTTGCTGTTTTTTTCGCAACCGGTAAAAGCCAGTATTGCTACACACATTGCTGTTACAAAAAGGGGCTTCATAAGCATTTACTTTCCTTTACTGACCTTGCTTTTGGACAGACCGTTGCACAAGGATTTTTATTTTCCAATTGATGCTTATTGCAAGAAAAAATGCAGCGGCAAAACACCTACTCACGTTTCCAAAGATCGGTAAATATGTTTCCTTTTTCCAGTTCTTCAATATCGCCCAGTTCCAGCTCCAAGGCATAAGTGCTTTGGATGATTTCGAGCAATGAGAGAAAAAGCGAGGTAAGCAGGCTCAATAGCGAAATGGTAAAGATCACTTGCGCAGCTGCATTCCAGCCGTTGTAAATGCAATACATACTTACTACGCAACACAAAAACGAAAACACGCCTAACCCCTGCATGTATTTTATCAGGTTGATGCGTTTACGCAGGCTGCGGATCTGCTGCAATATGGTGGCTTTATTTTCTACCTTCTGATATTCGGAGTGCAAGTTGCGAACCCGGTTGGCAATGGCCACAAAGCGGTTAGTATAAGCCAGCAACAAGAGGGAAATAGCAGGAAACAGCAGTGCCGGCGTATTAAAGGTCAGTTCCATAACCTGAAGATACATTGGGTGCGCCTTAAATGACAGCACCGCCGCAGCGTTAAGTATTTAAAGAAGTTTGCGGTTGCACCAAATGCATCAACTGGTTCACTACCACCTGCCATTCGGTGATGGTATCAGGTTTGGTTACAAAAAGATCGGCGCCCAGGCGTTTGCATACTTCCATATCCATGCGGCTGGTAGATGTGGTAACAATGGCTACGGGTATATGTGCAAAGCGCTGGTCGGCTTTGAGCTTTTGCAGCGTTTGCCGGCCATCAAGCCCCGGCATATTGAGGTCGAGTACCACCAGTGAAGGCAGTGCGCCATCTGTTGTTGCCTCCAGGTAATCGAGAGCTTGTTTGCCGTTGTCGACAAAAGAAATCTCCAGCGGATGACCTGCAGCATAGCATGCCTCAATGATCCAGGTTTTATCATCGAGGTCATCGTCGGCATAAAGCACTTTCCTTTTGTCGGTCACGTGTACTTGTTTTAATCGCAGTTCACTGGGCAAAATAGCAGATAAATTGATAAGGCCAGCGTCACTCCAGCCTCATCAATAAGGCAACAAAATAAAAACAAATCAACATATAGTAAATGTAATTATCAATAAGATTTTGAAAAAGTTTGCACTGAAATGATTCAATGTTTGCACTTTTTCTGAGTGTTTAAGATAATTCACTTACACTTTTAATATTAAGTGGCTAGAAAAATAAAAACGATCCTATCAGAGTCTCCTTCTATATATTATTCGTAATTTGAATGATGTTAGCTGGCTTATCTAAAAAAGACAATCAGCTCCAAAAAAAAGAAATAACAAAGTTTGTCGTCACTATTCTTCATCGACTATATCGCATCTATGTTGAGTTTTTAGAAAACAAACGAGCTATAAAAAGAAGTTTACCAGTAAATCTTCGCCGCCAACAAATAAGCACTTCAAGAAAGCAAATTTTTTGACATGAATGCAGATGACGACCTGCTGGCCCAAAAAGATACCTTACCACCAGCTTTGGCAAAACCTCACTTTATCCTGATAAATTCAGGCGTCTGCTTATCTTGCCCTGCACTATGGCCGAACTCATCCCCACCAACCTCGTCATCGCCGACCGCACCTACCGGGTACGCATCCAGCCCAAAGACGAAGAAATTGTGCGCCGCACCATCAAAACCGTCAACGATAAACTGGTTGAATACAAAACCCAGTTTGCCGGCAAAGACATACAGGATTACATCGCCATGGTACTTATTTGGCTGGCCACCGAGCAGCAGGGTGCAGGCGCCAGCCCGGTGCAAACCGAAGCTTTTTCCGAGCAGCTCCAATCCCTGGAGCGCATGATCGACGAAGCCCTCGAACCTTAATTTGGGTACCCGGCTTCAGTGCACCCATTGGGCGCCTGTTGCGTCGCACTCTTGTACGTTCAGTCCGCTGCGCACCCCATTTGGCGCACCGCGGCTGCACTGTTCGGCCGGCCAACCGGGCCGCCGCAACCCGTCAAAAAGGCCGGGCTACAACCCTAAAATCGAATAGGCCCTTTTAGTATCTTCGCCACCCTGCCCTTGTAGTAAGGAGCAGTTTTATATTTATTATTTTTCAACCAATTACACACCCATGGATCCCATGATACTTGCAATAATTATAGGTATAGTGGCGCTAGTGGCCGGCATTGTGGCCGGTAAATTTATTTTTGCCAAAGACACCCAAAAGCGCATCGACGAGGCCGAACTCCAAGCCCAGACCATTGTAAAGGAAGCCGAACTCCGCGGCGAAACCATCCGCAAGGAAAAAGAGCTGTCTGCCAAAGAACGCTTTGTACAACTAAAAGCAGAGCACGACAAAGAAGTGCTGAAGCGCAACCGCGAACTGGGCGACGCCGAAAACCGCATCAAGCAAAAAGAAACTTCTGTTGATCAAAAATCGGCGCAGCTGGACAAGCAATTAAAAGAAAACGACATTTTAAAGCAAAACCTGAACAAGCAGCTCGACATTGTAAACCAGAAACAGGCCGAACTGGCCCGCCATGAAGAAGAGCAGCGCCAGCGCCTCGAAAAAATTTCGGGCCTCACCGCCGACGAAGCCAAGGCCCAACTCATTGAAGGCCTAAAACAAGTGGCCCAATCGCAAGCCCTCGGCATCCAGCAGGAAATTGTGGACGAGGCCAAACAAAAAGCCAACAAAGAAGCCCGCAAAATCATCATCCAAACCATCCAGCGTACCGCAGCCGAGCAGGCCATCGAAAACGCAATTACTGTATTCAACCTCGAAAGCGACGAGATCAAAGGACAGATCATTGGCCGCGAGGGCCGCAACATCCGCGCCATCGAAGCCGCCACCGGTGTTGACCTGATTGTTGATGACACCCCCGAGGCCATCATTCTTTCCTGCTTCGATCCGCTGCGTCGCGAAATTGCACGCCTTTCCCTGCAGCGCCTCGTTACCGATGGCCGCATTCACCCCGCCCGTATTGAGGAAGTGGTGGAAAAAACCAAGCGCCAGCTGGAAGAGCAGATCATGGAAATTGGCGAACGCACCGTTATTGAGCTGGGTGTGCACGGCCTCCACAAGGAGCTGGTGCGCCTGGTGGGTAAAATGCGTTTCCGCTCCTCGTACGGTCAAAACCTGCTGATGCACAGCCGCGAAGTGGCCAACCTCTGCGGCCTCATGGCTGCCGAACTGGGTATGAACCCCAAACTGGCCAAACGTGCCGGCCTCCTGCACGATATTGGCAAAGTGCCCGATGAAGAAACTGAACTGAGCCACGCACTGCTGGGTGCCAAGCTGGCCGAAAAATATGGCGAAGTACCTGCGGTAGTAAACGCCATCGGCGCCCACCACGATGAAATGGAGATGCAGTACGTGATCTCTCCCATCGTTCAGGCTTGCGATGCTATTTCCGGTGCCCGCCCCGGTGCCCGCCGCGAGATCATGCAGCAATACCTCCAGCGCATTAAGGAGCTGGAAAAGCTGGCTACTAACTATAATGGTGTGGAAAAAGCCTATGCCATCCAGGCCGGCCGCGAACTGCGGGTGATTGTAGAAGCCGATAAAGTTTCGGATGGCGATAGCGATAAACTGTCGTTTGAAATTGCCCAAAAGATCCAGACCGAAATGACCTACCCCGGCCAGATCAAAGTAACCGTTATCCGCGAAAAGCGGGCGGTGAATGTAGCGAGATAAGCTTTTAGCTTCGAGCTACAAGCTGTAAGTAAAGCCTGATGATTTGAGTTGTTTTTATACTCCGGTCATCAGGCTTTTTTGAAACCCAACCAACATTTTTTGCTCTTCTCTTATTTGTCCAAGCAATTGGATGCACAACTCAGGATTGCCCATAGCGGTGGCTTGTGTAATCAGCACTTGGGTTTCCAACTCATAGCTGGAGCCCAAAGCAATTTCTACAAAACGGTTATAATCTTTCACACTGCTCCTGCTGCTACCTTCTGCAATGTTTGACGTGATTGATACTGCAGCCCTGGTCATTTGCGTGCACAACCCAAATTGCTCCGTTTTCGGCATGGTAGCAACAAACCGAAAGGTTTGAACGGCAATCTCCAAACCCTTTTGCCAGATTTTCAACTGCTTAAAGTCCCTCATTTTTCTCAAAAAATACATTTGAATCGGCTGCAAACCAAGCTTGCAGCTTATAGCTATTGGCTTGCTGCCAAAAAAAATCCATATCTCTGCGCATTTATCCACCACATTCCCTACCTTTGCCGTCCTTAAAATTGAAGTTATGAACCCCGCTGTCCAATTTGTGCAAGAGCAGCTTACAGGAAAAAAGGAATATCCTAAATTCAAAGCCGGTGACAACGTTACCGTGAACTATAAAATTATTGAAGGCAACAAGGAGCGTATCCAGTCCTTCAAAGGCGACGTGATCAAACTGCAGGGCCAGGGTGCCACTGCTACCTTTACCGTTCGGAAAATTTCCGATGGCATTGGTGTGGAACGTCTGTTTCCTTTCTTCTCGCCCAACGTCGAGTCGATCCAGGTGCATAAAGTAGGCCGTGTTCGCCGTGCCAAACTGTTCTACCAGCGTGGCCGCAGCGGTAAATCTGCCCGCATCAAGGAAAAGCGTCAGGCAATCGAAACTGCATAATCAACTTTTTCGTATATCGAAGCGTCCCGTCACCAGGCAGGGCGCTTTTTTATTTACTGTATATTAGCAGCACGGGTATATTTTTAGGGTACCTTTGTTGCTTATTCCTCAATTCAAAAAACTTTTTTATGAGCCTTGGTTGGAACGAAATTCTGCTCATTCTGATGGTGGTGCTGCTCCTGTTTGGCGGCCGCAAAATTCCCGAACTGATGCGTGGCCTGGGTAAAGGCATCCGCGAGTTCAATGATGCAAAAAACAATGTGCGTAAAGAAATAGAAGAAGGCATTAACGAAAAAGAGCGCCCTGCTGCTACTGCTTCTACCACCACCACTTCTACTACTACCCAGCCCTAAGTTTTTTGTTTCGCGGACCCTCCAACAAAACCGTTTTGTTTTCCTTTACTACTATTCTGCAATACCATCAGCAGTTGCAGGCAGGTGCTCTCACCTGCCTGCAGGCTGTTAGGCACTACCTGCAAGCCATTAAAGCCCATCAGCACCTGAATGCATTTATTGAGGTGTATGCCGACGAAGCCCTGAGCCGCGCCGCATCACTCGATGCAGCCGCAGCCGAAGGCGGCCCCATGGGCAGGCTGCATGGCGTGGTGGTAGGCATCAAAGATGTGTTGTGCTATGCCGGCCACGGCGCAGCCGCTTCTTCCCGCATGCTCACCGGTTACGAATCGCTGTACACCGCCACATCGGTGCAGCGCCTGATTGATGAAGGAGCCATCATTATTGGCCGGCAAAACTGCGATGAGTTCGGCATGGGTTCCACCAACGAAAACTCGGTGTACGGACCGGTGCTCAACCCAGTTGACCAGGATTATGTTCCGGGCGGCTCCTCGGGCGGCAGCGCTGCTGCAGTAGCGGCCGGCCTTTGCATGGTATCGCTGGGTACTGATACGGGCGGTTCTGTTCGCCTGCCGGCAGATTTTTGCGGCATTGTGGGCGTAAAACCTACCTACGGCCGTGTTTCCCGTCATGGATTGATTGCATACGCTTCCTCCTTTGACCAGGTGGGTGTGCTGGCACAAAACGTGGCCGATGCCTCACTGGTGCTGGAAATAATGGCGGGTGCCGACGGTCGGGATGGAACTGCATCGGCGCAGCCCGTTCCGGAGTTGTCAGCCGGGTTGGATGGCGCAAAAAAGGCTTACCGCATTGCCTATTTCCCCGAATGGGTGGACCATCCATCAGTGGATCCGCAAATCTCCAGAAGCCTGAAAGAACTTTTAGCGCAGCTACAAGCCGAAGGGCATACCGTAGAGCCTGTACAATTTAGCCTCACTGAATACATTGTGCCTACGTACTATGTGCTCACCACGGCCGAGGCCTCTTCCAATTTGTCGCGCTTCGATGGCGTACGCTACGGCTACCAGTCTAGGACCGAAGCAACCGACCTGCGCCAGTTTTACCGCCGCAACCGCTCCGAAGGATTTGGCCCCGAAGTAAAACGCCGCATCATGCTGGGCACCTTTGTGCTGAGCACTGGTTATTTTGATGCGTATTTCACCAAGGCACAACAGGTACGGCGTCTGCTGCAGCAGCAAACCGATGCCATTTTTAACCAGTACGACCTGATCGTGGCGCCCACATCGCCTACGCCTGCCTACCGTGCCGGCGAAAAAACAGCCGACCCGGTGGCCATGTACATGGGCGATATTTTTACCGTGTTTGCCAACTTGGCCGGCGTGCCCGCCACATCGGTGCCGCTATTTAAACATTCTTCTAACTTACCGTTTGGGGTGCAGGTTCTGGCAAAAAGGTTTAATGAGCTAACTTTACTCCGCTTTTCACAACAGCTGGAAGCTTTAAAGCAAGGCATTTGAGGCGCAGGAAATAATGGAGTAACCGTTGCATTTCTGCGCTGTACATGCACTTAAACCAATGTTCATGCGCAAAACCTTTATCCTCTTTTTCGGGCTTCTTGTAACAGCCGCGGCTACCCATGCCGGCGGCCTGCAAGCGCCTTTGCCTGCCGACACCTTGGTAAAGGGCCTGCCGGCGGATCCGAAAAGCGGTTTTCGCAACCTGTTTGAAAGGGGCAACAAAGGCCTGAATACTGCCAAACTCAATCCATTGGCCATTACCTATGTGCAGGATTATATGCAGCGGTTTGGGCCGGGTTTGCAACGGATGAAAGACTGGGCCAAGCCACAATTCGATATGATGGATGGCGTGCTGGCTAAGCACGGTTTGCCCATCGAATTAAAATACCTCGCTGTTATTGAATCGCGCCTGCAGCCTTTTGCCGTTTCTTGGGCCGGAGCCGTTGGCCCCTGGCAGTTTATGGAAGGCACCGGCCGCGATATGGGCCTGCGCATTGGCGCCACCATCGACGAACGCACCGATTTTTTCAAAAGCACACATGCTGCCGCCCGTTATTTAAACCAGCTGTACCGCCAGTATGGCGACTGGCTGCTGGTGATTGCCGCTTACAACTGCGGACCCGGCGGCGTGCAAAATGCCATCCGCCGCAGCGGCAGCCGCAACTTTTGGGACCTGCAATACCACCTGCCCGAAGAATCAAGGATGCATGTAAAGAAATTTATTGCTACGCACTACATCATGGAAGGGCAAGGCAGCGTGGCTACGCTAACGCAAAAAGAAGCGGCCAATGAGCTGATGCAGCAAGTGACCGAAGCCGATGCTAACACCGAGGTGATCCCGGTAAGTGGCAAATATCATTCGCTGGTGATTGCGCAGCACCTGCAAATGGACAAAGTTCGGTTTGATAAACTTAACCCCAATTTTGACAAAGCCCTTGCAGCCAATGGCAGTTATAACCTGCGCCTGCCGGCAGATAAAGCATTGCAGTTCCAGGCATCGAAGCCGCAAATTTTGGAGCAATCCATCCGGTTGATGCTCAGCATGAATTAGAAGGCTGATATTAAGATGTCTGACGTCTGATTCAAAACATAGACATCCAACATCCAAAGATCAGAAATCAGCCATTGGTCATTCCACCCAAAACCTTCCGGATGGTAGCCACCTTCAACAGGCATTCTTCCCACTCCTTTGCTGCATCGCTGTAAAAAGTAATACCCGAGCCCACCGGGCAGGAAACATAACCGGTTGCGGCATTGTACAGCACGCTGCGGATGATCACGTTAAAATCAAAATCGCCATTGGGCCGTATGTATCCCACAGAGCCTGAAAAAAGCCCACGGGCTGTTGCCTCGTATTGATCGATCAGTTGCATCACCCGCAGCTTGGGCGCACCGGTCATGGAGCCCATGGGGAAATTCGCTTTTAAAATCTCGGTAAATAAAACGCCGGGCCGCTGCAGGCCGCTCACCGTGGACACCATCTGGTGCACTTGTGGGAAACTGTAAATGCCAAATAGTTCATCCACGCCCACCGAAGCCTGCTGGCACACCTGCGACAAATCGTTGCGCACCAAGTCTACAATCATCACGTTCTCCGAACGTTCTTTCGGGCTGGTGTATAAATCCTCTTTCAGCTGTTCGTCGGCTACAGCATTGGTGGTATTGCGGCGGGCCGTGCCTTTCATAGGCTGCGCAATGAGCCGTCCGTTTTGCCGAGTTAAAAAACGTTCGGGGCTGGCGGAAATAAGATAATGTTGGTGCAGTTTGTACAAAGCGGCGAACGGCGCCGGGCTGGCCGTAGCCAGCTTCTGAAACAGGTGCACCGGGTTGATAGCAGCCTTTTGTGCAACAAACTCTTGGCAAAAATTGATCTCGTAACAATCGCCCCGCACAATGTGTTGTTGCAATTTGCGGATGGCATCGAGGTACTCCTCTTTGGTTAGCCGAGGCTGCAGTTGCACCGGCTGCTGCGGGCCTTTTTCAGTGATTGATTCGGCTAATATTTTTTGCCAAACCGCGTTTGGGTTTGTTGCGGTAATGACGGCTTCATTACCGTTAATAGTGATGACTGTTTCCGGCTCAAAAAAATAAAATGGAGAAAAACCCACGGGGTCGCTTTTTATGGTGTGGATTGCGTGCAGGCTGTTTTTCAGATCGTAGCTGAGGTGACCAAAACACCAGCGGCCACCACTGGTAAAATCATCCAAATCCTGCAGACTTTCGGTTACGCTTGCCCGTTGGCCCACTGCAAGCAGGCACTCGTAATGACGCGGCGCAAAATTGTATTGCTGCCCATCCAGAAAAAGAAAAATGTTGAACCGGGAGGCCCAGTTCAACATTTTCTGCTGGAGCAATTGCAGATCTGAAAAAGTAAAGACTGCAGTTGCCAGCGGTGCTGTATCGTGCTTCATTTAAAAATCGTCGTCCTCATCATCAAAGCTGTTGCCACCGCGTCCGCCGCCGCCAAACAGGTCTTTGAATTCGGGGTCGTCTTCGATCTTGAAATCCTCATCGTCGTCCGCGTCTTTTTTACCACCGCCTTTCTTTGATTTGGGCAGGTCAAACTCCTCGAAGTCGGGATCCCAGGCTTCTTCTTCTTCTTCGCCTTTTTCCCAATCGTCCTTTTCGTCTTCGTCGGCTACATCGTCATCATCGTCTGCTGCTTCGTCCTCGGCTTTTTTGGCCGAACGGCCTTTGGCCATTGCTGTAAATATCTGGGGCTCCAGGGCCTCTTCCAATCCGAACTCAAGTGTGTGTGCAACCATAATCTTATAAGCGTTATCGGGTGTAAAATTTGGGCCCAATTTTCATTCCGCCAAATTTTTTACAGAGCATTTTTTCAACCACTAAGACGCGAAGAAAAAAAGATGCACCAAGAGAATCTCCTGGTGCATCTTCTAGCCTTTGTGCCTGTATGGTTCAACAAAATTATCCGTCGATCTTCACGATCTGGTCGCGGCCGGGACCATTGGAAATATAGCGTACCGGGGCACCCGAATGGGCGTTCAGGAACTGCATGTAAGAGGTCATTGCCTCGGGTAGTTCGGCCTCCGATTTCAAAACAGATGAATCCATTTTCCAGCCTTTAAACTGCTGGTAAACGGGCTCAATTTTATTCCAGGTCATTTGGAAAGGTACCTGGTCGGTTTCCTCGCCATTGATCTTGTATTTGGTGCACACCTGCAGGTCTTCAAACTTATCGAGTACATCGGCTTTGGTGATCACCATTTGCGTAACGCCGTTGATCATGTTGGCAAAACGCAGGGCTACCAGGTCCATCCAACCACAGCGGCGTGGACGGCCGGTGGTGGCGCCAAATTCGTTGCCTATTTTGCGCAGCTCTTCGCCGGTTGCATCTTCCAGTTCGGTGGGGAACGGACCGCTGCCCACGCGGGTGCAATAAGCTTTGGAAACGCCAATCACCTCGCGGATTTTTTGCGGCGCAACGCCTAGGCCATTGCATACGCCGGCAGAAATGGTGTTGCTTGATGTAACAAATGGGAAGGTACCAAAATCGATATCGAGCATCGAGCCCTGTGCGCCTTCGGCCAGCACTTTTTGGCCCTTGCTGATGCGGTCGTTGATAAAGTATTCGCCGTTGACGATGTTGAGGCTGCGCAAAAATTCGATGGCTTCAAAAAAGTCTTCTTCCCAGGCAGTGATGTCTTCCTGGAAGTTATAATTATCCAGCAGGCGCTGGTGTTTCAGGCGCAGCTTGATGTAGTTGGTGGTAAAGCTTTTGTGCAACAGGTCGCCCACACGGATGGCGTTGCGACCGGTTTTGTCCATATACGCAGGCCCGATGCCTTTAAGCGTAGAACCGATCTTATCGTTGCCCTTGGCTATTTCGGCTGCTTTGTCCAATGCACGGTGCGTAGGCAGAATAACGTTGGTACGTTCGGAAATAAACAGGTTCTTTTTCAGGTCCACTCCAAACTTAGCCACCGAGTCGGCCTCGCGGCGCAGTGTAACCGGATCAAGCACCACGCCATTGCCAATTAGGTTCACGGTATTTTGATGAAATACACCCGATGGAATCTGGTGCAGTACAATCTTTTGATCGTTTACATACAGGGTGTGGCCGGCATTGGGGCCGCCCTGAAAACGGGCAATAAGGTCGTAATCTTTTGCAAAGTAATCTACGATCTTGCCCTTGCCTTCATCGCCCCACTGAAGGCCCAGAATAACGTCAACCATAATAGATAATGATTATTAAGTGGCAAAAGTAGGAGAAAAGGGAAGGAATATCGAACAGACGAACAAGGAATGTCGAATGACGAAGTTGGAAGAAGGGGGGAAATAGAAATTATTAATGATGAATTATTGATTATTAGTCGGGGATGAATGTGTGGGAAAGGGGTTGAAGACGAATAAATGAAGTACGATTTTTTAGATAAATAATTTAACTGCAGCCATTAAAAGTGGGCAGCAAATATTGTAGGGGTAATGGTTTTGATGCAATGCGTTTTGCAATATTGACTTCAACAATCCAGTTCATAGGGTTGATCTACGATCAACGAACAAGGTTGTTTTCGCTATAAAAATTTACTACCAACAGGATTGGGCTACGCCCAATCATCGGCAATTATTTATTGTTCGTTATTTACTATTTCGCTCCGCCAAATTCATAAATGATATTGCATCATTCATCATTCGGCATTCCTTGTTCCTTGTCCGATATTTTGCTCCTACTTCGACATTCGCCTGTTCCTTGTTCCTCTGTTCGACATTCCTACGCTGCCGTGTCGGTTTCAAAGCGTTCCACAGTATGGATGCCGTTGAGGCTCAGGAGGCGGCCTACCAATTCTTCTAGTTCCTCTTTGTCGTGCACAAACAGCTTGATGGAACCTTCAAACACGCCTTCGGTCGACTCGATGGTGAGGGCTGAAATATTGAGGCGCATATCGCCGGAAATAATGTTGGTGATTTTATTGATGATGCCCACATCGTCCATACCAATGATGCGGAGGCCGGTGAGGAAAGAAATTTCCTTGTTTTTGGCCCACTTGGTTTTTACAATGCGGTGGCCGTAGTTGGCCATCAGCTTGGCGGCGTTGGGACAAGTGGTGCGGTGAATGGTAAGTCCTTTTCCGGTTGTAACAAAGCCAAATACATCGTCGCCCGGAATGGGCTTGCAGCAATTGGCCAGGTTGTACATGATCTTGTCGCTGCTTTCACCAAAGATGATCAGCTCCGTGTCTTTGTGCGGAATCTTGGCGGGATCGTGGGCTGGCTTCGGCTCCAGGTGCACCTTTTCGGGCTTCGGTATTTCCAGGCGGTCGCCAATAACCTTGAATTCTTTCAGGTCTTTGAGGTCAATGCTTTTGACCGCAATGCCATAATACAGGTCCAGCGCCGATCCCAGCTTGTAGTGGTTCATTAGTTCCTCCACATTGTGTGGGTTCAGTGCGGCGCCAATGGCTTCCAGCTTGCGTTGCAGCGTGTATTTACCTTCTTCGGCAATGGTCTTTTTCTGCTCTTTCAGCGCATCTTTGATCTTGGTGCGGGCCTTAGCCGTCACCACAAAGTTGAGCCAGTCCTCGGTGGGTTTTTGTTTACCCGAAGTAATAATCTCCACTTGGTCGCCGCTGCGCAACTTGTGCGAAATGGGCACCAGTTTGTGGTTTACCTTGGCGCCAATACATTTACTACCCACCTGGCTGTGCACCGAAAAGGCAAAGTCCAGCGCCGATGCGCCAACCGGCAGCATTTTTACATCGCCCTTGGGCGTGTACACGTAAATTTCTTCGGCCAGGAACGAACGCTTGAAATCGGACAGGAAATCCACCGAGTCAATATCCTGCGTGGTGATTACCTCGCGGATCTGGTTGAACCATTTATCAAAACGGTTTTCCTCGTTGTTGCCTTCTTTATATTTCCAGTGGGCGGCCAGGCCTTTTTCGGCAATCTCGTTCATGCGACGGGTACGGATCTGCACTTCCACCCATTTACCGTTAGGGCCCATCACGGTGGTGTGCAGCGCTTCGTAGCCGTTGCTTTTCGGGTTGCTCAGCCAGTCGCGCAGCCGCTCGGGCGATGGGTTGTATTCATCCGTCACCATCGAGTACACTTTCCAGCAGTCCTCTTTTTCCCGCTCGGGCGGCGCGTTCAGGATCACCCGGATGGCAAACAGGTCGTACACCTCTTCAAAGGCCACGCCCTTTTTCTTCATTTTATTCCAAATGGAATGGATGCTTTTGGGGCGGCCGTATATTTCAAAATCAAGTCCGGTGGTGTCCAGTTTATCTTTCAGCGGCTTGATGAATTCGTTGATGAACCGGGAACGTTCGCGGCGGGTTTCTGAAAGCTTGCGGGCAATTTCGCGATAGGTGTCGGGCTCGAGGTACTTCATGGAAAGGTCTTCCATTTCCGTTTTCATGTTGTACAGGCCCATGCGGTGCGCCAGCGGCGCATACACGTACACCGTTTCCGAAGCAATCTTGAGTTGCTTTTCCTGCTTCATGCTGTCGAGGGTACGCATGTTATGTAGGCGGTCCGACAGTTTTATTAAAATAACCCGCGGGTCGTCGGTAAGCGTCAGCAGTATTTTCTTAAAATTTTCCGCTTGCTGCGATGCATTGACATCGATTACGTTGGAAATTTTGGTAAGGCCGTCCACGATCTTAGCGATCTCGGAGCCAAACTCCCGTTGGATATCGTCCAGCGAAATATCGGTGTCTTCGACAGTGTCGTGCAGCAGCGAACAAATGGTGGAGCGTACACCCAAACCTATTTCTTCCACACAAATGCGGGCCACGGCCAGCGGGTGCAAAATATAAGGCTCACCGCTTTTTCGGCGCATGCTTTTGTGTGCATCGGCGGCCATTTCAAAGGCATGCCGCAGCAGGCGCCGGTCGCCGGGCTTGAGGCGGGTTTTGAGGCAACGGAGCAGGGCACGGTATTCCCGGAGAATGAGCTTTTTCTCCTGTTCTTCATTGAGGTTGTACTTCGGTTTCTGCGCTACGGTTTCCATGAACCACGAATTTACACCAAAGCAGGGGTAATTTTTTTTACCTGCAAAAAGGCTGTTCAACTTTAGCAAAAAGACTTACTTTTGCCGCCCTGTTGCGAGCTTTGAGCCTTTAGCTGCGAGCTGCGAGTAATTTACTCGGAACTCACAACTCACTTCTCGGAACAAAAAAAAGCGGGTGTGGCGAAATTGGTAGACGTACCAGACTTAGGATCTGGCGCCGCGAGGCATGGGGGTTCGAGTCCCTCCACCCGCACAGACTGAACGGAACGAATAAAGAACAAGGAACAAGGTAGAAAACAGACGAACAGACGAACAAGGAACAGAAGAATTCCGAAGTAGGAAGCAAGATGTTATTAATGATTACAAATTGCTGTATCATTAATAAGTGGAAAACTTCCACCCCACTTCATCATTCAGCATTCCTTGTTCTTCTGTTCGACATTCTCCCCTCGTTCCTTGTTCGACATTCATACACAACCTATTTACACATGGCAACAATTACCCAGCAGGAGGTCGCCCCCCTGCATAAGCACCTGAATATTACCATTGCAAAAGAGGACTACCTGCCTGCTTTTGAAAAAGCGCTGAAAGATTACAGCAAAAAAGCCAATATACCCGGCTTCCGCAAAGGCATGGTGCCTTCCGGGCTGATCCGCAAAATGTATGGCAAATCCTTGTTTGTTGACGAAGTGCTGCGCATCGTAGACAAAGAAGTATTTGGCTACCTGCAAAACGAGAACCTGGACATTTTTGCCCAGCCCCTGCCCGTTGACCTGAACCTGGGCCAACTGGACATAGCAAAGCCGGCCGACTACTCGTTTACCTTTGAAGTGGGCATGAAACCCGAGTTTCAAACGCCTGACCTCGGCTCGTTGAACATTACCCGCTACAAAGTGGATATTTCCGACGAAATGCTGAACGAGGAAATTGAGCGCCTGCGCAACCGCTTTGGCAACATGAGCGAACCCGAAGCTGTGAACAGCGACGAGAACGTGCTGAACGTAACTTTTGTTGAAACCGATGCCGATGGCAACGAAGTAGAAGGCGGTATCCGCAAAGACAATTCGCTGCTGGTAAAATATTTTGCTGAAAGCATTCGCCCTTCTCTTATGGGCAAAAAAGTAGGCGACACCATCCAGGTTGCTCTGGATGAAGCGTTTGACGGACAGGACCGCAAAGCCGCTGTGCTCACCGACCTGGAACTGGACAGCGCCACTGGCCGCCACTTCCGCCTCGACATTACTAAAGTAGGACTGGTAGAACCCCGCGAACTGAACGAAGAGTTTTTTGCGCAGCTGTTCCCCAACGCTGAAGTAAAAACCGAAGAAGACTTCCGCAACAAACTGCGCGAAGAATTGCAAAAGCAATGGAATGCTGAAACCAGCAACCAACTGCACCATACACTGTACCACCAGTTGCTCGATAACACTCAAGTTGATTTCCCCGCCGAGTTCCTGAAGCGCTGGCTGAAAACACAGGGCGAAAACAATACTGCTAAAACCGACGAACAGGTTGAAGCTGAGTTCCCCGGGTTTTTGAACCAACTGAAGTGGAGCGTAATCACTGAGAAGCTAATTGCCGACAATGAGATCAAGGTAGAACAAAGCGACCTGCGCCAGTTTGCCAAAGATCAACTGCTTGGCTACATGGGCGGCATGGGTGCCGGCGACGAAGAGCAAGAGTGGATGCGCGACTACATCGACCGCATGATGAAGGACCGCAAGTATGTTGAGGATGCCTACAACCGCCTGCAAACACAAAAACTGTTTGAGTGGGCCGAAACAAAAGTAAACGCCCAGGAGCAGGTGATTTCAAAAGACGAATTCATTAAAATGAATGAAGAGCACAACCACGTGCATCATTCATAAGCTCTGATATTTTGAGTTGATGATAACAAAAGAGCACCAGTTTCCTGGTGCTCTTTTGTTATTGCTCGTTTTGTAATTGTTGGAATTCCAATGCAGTATTTCATTGTTGAAAACAGAGTTCGTTTTTCCTAATCATTCAACGACTGCACGCCTGCTGCCTTTAGTTTAGCCAAGCCATCTTTCATTGCCTGCACCTGTTCGGCATTGTGGCCCTGCCACGCCGCCACCTCTCCTACCACGCGAAATGGCTGCGCAGAGCGATATGAGTTAGTTGGATTACCCGGAAACTTCCGGTCTGTTAAATCAGGATCATCTTCAATGGGGCCGGTAGGCTCCACTAAATAAATGCGTTCCCTGCCGGTGCCTTCAGCCAACTCAGCACCCCATATTGCCGCATCCAATGTTGCTGTTAAAAAAATATATTTTGCTTTTGCCCGTTGCCCAAAATTGGAGCTAAAGCCAACCTCGACCAGGTCGCCAATGCGCAGATCGGCTTTTGTGCCGTGAAAATAAGTTTGCTGAAACGGCGTGGGAACTCCTGCACTTGAGTTAGCATTAGTCATGGCTTTTTATTGATTTTGTTGGTTAATATCATTGCCTGTTACAACATGATTGTTCGCTCAATACCCAACTGCTCCAGGAAACTCTCATCGTGTGAAACCACAAGCAGCGTGCCCCGGTATTGATTGATGGCAGCAGTCAGAATTCCTAAGTTGGCCAGGTCTAAATTATTTGTGGGTTCGTCTAAAATAATCAGGTCGGGTGGATAACTGCCAAGCGTAAGGCAACAAAGCATTAGCCGCATTCTTTCGCCACCACTCAATGCATTACAAGGCTTTTCCCAATCTTCTTTGCCAAACAAAAAGCGGTTCAGCCGGATCTTTACTTCATGCTCCTGCAATGCTGCAGTATTGAAGCGCTGCGCCTGCTCGTAAACGTTGATGCTGTTGTCCAGCAAAGAATAGTCCTGATCGATATAAATCGACCTGCTTTCCGCCCGGTGCACCGATCCTTTCTGTGGTTTCAGTTCGCCCAAAATCAATTTGATCAACGTTGTTTTTCCGGATCCATTACTTCCTTTAAGTGCCACCCGTTCGCCGCTCAATAATTGTATGTTCAGGTTGCTTTGCCACAGATCCATTTGGCCGTAGGCAAAATTGATGTTTGTGCCTGCAAACAAAACCTTTCCCTTGTGCAAACCCGAGTGATCGAATCCCAATTTCATCCCGTCAATATCCGGCACCGTTGCACGCAGCTGTTGCAGTTCCTGCGCTATACCGTCAATCTTCTCCGCATGAACCGATTTTAATTTCGAGGTACTGTTTTCTGCATTGTTGCGCAAGGTGTTCATCATAATGCGTGCAACACCCGACTTTTCCTGTTTGCCTTTGCCCCGGCTATTGAGTTTTTGTTGGCGCTCCAGGGTTTCCTGCTGCTTTTCTTTTGCCTTATGCAAAGCTTTTTCTTTGCTCTCAATTTCCTGGCTCAGCGCATTAGCTTCCAGCGCTTTTTGTTCGGTATAAAAATCAAAATTGCCCCCATATATTTTGATACCGTTTTGGTTTAACTCGCAAACTGTAGGAAACAGGTTGAGCAATTTTTTGTCGTGGCTCACGACTATCGTTGTGCATTTAGCCAACTCGATAAAACGATACAAAAGTTGCCTGCTTTCGGCATCCAAATGGTTGCTTGGCTCGTCTAGTAAAACCAACTGCGCCTGATGGATAGCAATGCCTGCCAGGAAGACTTTTGTCTTTTGCCCACCACTTAAAGTAGCAAGCGGCTGGTGCAGGTCTAAGCCATCCAATTGCCAATATTGAAGCGCTTCAAAACATCGCGTTTCTATCGTCCAATCATCCTGTAGCGCATCGAAATGTTCGCCTTTTGTATCGCCTGCTAAAATTGCCTGCAAAGCAGCAAGCTTTTCGCTGATGCCCAGCGCCTGCGCAATGGAGAGATCATTATATTGTCCAAAATGCTGTGGAACCAAATAAGGTTTTAGTTCTGTAATTACATGGCCTGCATGCGGCTGCACTGCACCTGCAATAATATGTAGCAGTGTAGATTTACCCGCACCGTTGTTACCGATTAGTGCAACCTTCTCGTGGTTGGCTACTGTGAGATTGATGTTGCTGAACAACAGCTCCCTGTCGGAATGTATATGTGTGATGTTTTCTAAACGCAGCATTATTTCTTTCGTTTGAAATGAACCAAATCAACATACCGCGTTGCGGTTGTCAGTTATGTCCGTTTGAAAGAAATATTATTCTACATACTGCTCTTATTTAAGTAAATGGAGGCTGCAAATATAGTGCGTTCTTAATATTTGCGCCGATCCCGATCAATTAAGAGCTAGTTATTGAACTAAAAATGGCTTCTGATCAATTAGTGGTAGCGATGCTCGTTTACTACTAAATGGCATCTTCAAATCTATGCCGGCAAATAAATTTCAAATGTTGATCCCACACCCAATTCACTGTCCACCTCAATAAAACCGTCGTGGTTTTCCACCACTTTTTTAACGATGGATAGGCCTACGCCGGTTCCGCTGTATTCTGCTTTTCCGTGCAGCCGCGCAAACATCTGGAAAATCTTTTCGCGGTATTGTTGCTCAAAGCCAATGCCATTGTCGGTAACCGAAATCACATGATACAGCTTCCCGCCTCTTTCTTCCTGTCGTGCGGCAATGTTGATTTTCGGCGCTTCATCGGTCTTGCTGTATTTAAGCGCATTGCTCAACAGGTTTTGCAGCAATTGTTGTATCTGCCTTCGGTAGCCTTGCACCACGGGCAGCTCGCCTACCTGTACCACCGCTTTTTTTTCTTCAATATCCACTTCCAGGTCTTCCAACACCCGCTGCACTTTTTCACTCAGGTTTACCTGCTCTGTTTCGTGCGGCCGCTGGCTTACATGTGAGTACAAGAGGAGGTCATCCACCAGGTTGCCCATGCGTTGCGTGGCATTTTCAATGCGGCTAAACAACCGCACTTCGTTGTCGTTTAAATGCTTGCTCAACTGGTCTTTCAACTGGTTGGTAAACACATGTATTTTCCGGATCGGTTCTTTTAAATCATGCGAAGCAGCGTAAGCAAATTCTTCGAGGTTGGCATTGGAGCGTTGCAGTTCTTTGTTGATGGATTGCAGGCTTTCGTTGGCCCTGGCCAACTCCTGGGTCCGCTCTTCCACCGTGTGTTCGATGCGCTGCATCGCCGTCATCTGGTCGGTTACATCCAACATCGATCCAATAAAGCGCACCGGGTTTTGTTCGGCATTAAAATACACTTTGCCTTTTGCTTTGATCCAACGCTCCACGCCATCATCGGCGCCGATGGTGCGGTACACCACATCAAAATCGCCGTCGCTTTCGACTCTGTTATATGCACGCTCCACCACCTTAATGATCCGTTCGCGGTCATCGGGATGCAGGCCTTGCACAAAATCTTTTTCGTAGGTAACCGGGTTTTGATGCCTGATGCCAAACAAATCGCGGCAGCGTTTGTCCCAATGTGCCGTGCCCGCCTTCACATCAATATCAAAAGTGCCCAGCTCCGCAGCGTCCTGCGCCAGGCGGATCTGTTCCAGTGCGGTTTGCAATTCTTCCCGCGCCTTTTTGGCTTCGTTGATATCAATGCTCGATCCCACGTAGGCAAACACAGCGCCATTGGCATCGTATGCCGGTATGGCTTGCGACAGCACCCAGCGGTACTCGCCATCGTGGCGGCGCAGGCGATGCTCAAACTGGTAGGGTTTGTGGTTTGCCACTGCATCGCTCACTGCGGTTTGCACTGCTGGAAAATCATCGGGGTGCAGGTACGGTCCCCAACCACTTTCCGCCATCTCCTCCTGCGTTACACCCAAATACTCCAGCGTGGTTTTGTTTACATACCCATAGGAACCATCCGGTTTCAACATCCAGATAAAATTGGGCGAAGCATCGGCCAACAGGCGGAAACGGCCTTCGCTTTCTTCTACTTTCATTCTGTTCACCACCTGCGCTGTAACGTCGACACAAATATCCAGCACAGCATACACTTCGTTATTATCGTTGAACAGCGGGATAAAGTTGATATTGAAATACCGCGATTGCCCGTGGCGCTTGAAATACACTTTTACCTCCGGCGCTTCAAACGGCTTACCTGATGCCCGTACGCTATCAATCAGGTTGATGAATTTTTCGCCATCTTCCACCAGGCCGGATAGAATTTTACGAAACGATTTGCCCTCCAGGTCAGCGTCCACACCCAGCACATCCAGCAACACCTGGTTGGGATTTTCTACAATCAGGTCCGGACCTACAAACACACCGATGGCGGTTGGTGCGGAGTTCAGCATGGTGCGGAGTTTGGCTTCGCTTTCGTCTTTGCTTCTCCTCGTCAGCACCTGCTCTGTTACATCCATTGCCATGTGCAAAAGAGAAGCACCGCCAAGAGCGTTGACTACGCGGCTATAGTTGATATTAAAATACCTACGTTGCAGCACACCATCTGTTTGCAACAAGGCTTCCACTTCTGTTCCATGATAATTTTTGCCGGTGCGCAACACTTCATTGATTCGTTGAAATATAGGCTGGCTCACCACTTCGGGCAACACTTCGGCAAGGGGTTTTCCAAGCACATCCTGCTCTGTGCTTTTACCAATCAGCCGCAGCATGGGCGCATTGATGCTTTCAAAAACCAGGTCGTCGCCACGCGTAAGCGCTATGGCCACGGGTGCCTGCTCAATGATGTTGCGGAAACGTTCCTCACTTTGTTGCAATGCTGCCTCTGCAACTTTGCGGTCGGTGATATCAAGCGACACGCCCACCATCACCGTAGGCTGATAATGGTCGTCGTACCGCAGCTGGCCCCTTATGTTTACCCAATGCAGCGAACCATCTGGCCAGATCACCCGGTATTCTATATCGTAATCGGCGCCGGTGCTCACGCTGTGCATTACTGCTGCTTCCTGCCGCTGTTGGTCGTCGGGGTGAACGGCGCTGCGCAATATTTCATACGTAAATAACTCGTCGGGCTGGCGGCCAAAAATTTGTTTGCAAATGCTTGAAGCTTTTAGCTCAAAAGTTTTCAGGTCGAGTTGCCAGCTGCCCATATGGCCGGCATGCAGTGCAAAATGCAACCGGTCCTGGCTTTGCTCCAGCTTTTTGCGGCTCAGCACGGCATCGGTGGTTTCCATACAGGTTACCAACACGCCGGCCGGCAGGCCATCATCGTCGGTAAGCAGGCTGTAGCTAAAGGTCCAGTAAATGTCTTCGATGCGGCCGTTGCGGTAAAAAGGCACCAGCTGGTTTTCCGACCACACCGGTTTTCCTGTTTGCAGCACGCCATCGATGAGCGGCCCGATCAGGTGCCATATTTCGCTCCATACTTCAACACCCTTTTTCCCGATGGCCGGGTGCTTGCCGTTGATGCCCAAACTGGGCCGAAACGCATCGTTGTAAAAACAGGTAAGCTCGCTGCCCCAAAACAGGAACATGGGAAAGCCGGAATTGAGCATATTGGCTAGCGAAATATGCAGTGATTTAGGCCACTGCGCAGGCTCGCCCAATGCAGTTTGCGCCCAGTTAAAATTGCGTATGATGGCACCCATTTCCCCGCCACCCTGCAGCACGGAATTGGTGTTGATCAGCTGTTGTGTTTCCAACGAATGCGATTAAGGGTTTAAGGCTATGAATGTATGAAACTTAGCAAACACGGCGAATTTTACTGTTTCAACACCCAATTTAAAGCGGACTTGTGTTTTGAAGTGTTTGGGAGAAAAGAAAACATCCACATTTTGATGAAAGATGCTACAATTACTTTGCCGTTGTTTGTGCGGTAAAATGAAAATTTACCGGTAGGATTTGAGGCGATTTTTTGAGCGGTCGTTTGACTATTTTTTTGGGATAAAAATCGCTGTAGCTGGGGCTGGATGTGCCGGCAGCAAGTTCAATTTTTGCAAAATGTATCAGTCAAAAATTGCTGCACCCTTATTTGGAAAAACATACGAAACGTAACGGGCCGCTTTTACCTTTTATGCCGATTGCAATACCTTGTTCTTATATCCTTCATTTAATAGCGTTGTGTAACTAACTATTTGCTGTAAAATTTAGTCTACTCAATTGCTAATAGCCCATTTAACTAAACGCAACGAATTGGTAACAATTCACTGCACTGGTTTGCACTTATTATTTATGCCGCAATAGCCAATTGCTGCATGGCCTTATTTTTTCTGATGTACTGCAACAGATCTTTTCTCCCTGTTGCATTTTATGAACCAGCCCCAGGCTCCGGCCAGTTTGTATAAAACATTGTTGCGGATTGTATTTGCCGCGGCAGCGGTCATCATCTTGTTGTGGCTGCTGTCGCTTACCTATCATATGGTGCTGGTGTTGTTGTTTGCATTGGTGCTGGCCATAGTCATCAACACGCCGGTTGCCCGCCTCGAAACAAAAGGCATCAAACGCGGGTGGGCCGCGCTGATTGTTTTTGGCGCCATTGCCATTGCACTGGCGCTGATTGGGTGGCTGGTGGTGCCCAAAGTATTGGAGCAACTGCGAACACTGATTGCCAACCTGCCCGGCTATGCTGCGGTGCTGCAAGATAAAATGTCGAAGCTGCAGGAGGCCTTCCCCGACCTGGATGGCAAACCGGGAAACAACAGCCTCGATCCGGCTAACTGGCTGCCGTCCATATCGGAGGCCATCAACCGGCTTACCAGTTTTTCGCTTACGGTGCTTCAGTCCCTTTTGCTCCTGATCATTTTCTTTAGCCTGGTGGCGTATTCCGTGGTCAATCCAAAGCCGCTGCTTGAAATATATTTTTCGCTGTTTCCACCGCACAAACGCGACCGCGCAGCAACGGCCTACGCCAATGCCAGCGTGATGCTTACCGGTTGGTTGAAGTCGAACCTGATTGGCGGTGTCATTTCCGGCATTGCCACCGTCATTGTGCTGTCCCTACTGGGTGTGCCCGGTGCATGGGTGTGGGGTGCGCTGGCCCTTTTTTCCGAACTGATTCCACGACTGGGATTTTATATTTCTGCAGTGCCGCCTACGCTGGTGGCGCTTTCCAGCAGCAACACCACAGCATTGTGGGTAGGGTTATTTTTTATTGCGATGGATGAAATCATGGCCGATGTGGTGATGCCGCAGATCCGCTCCAATGCCATGAACATACATCCTGTTTCCATCTTGTTTTTGGTGATGGCATTTGGTGCGGCGTTTGGGTTTATCGGCATTTTGCTGGCTACGCCGATGGCAGCCATCATCAAGGCTTACTACGAGGAATTTTACATGCACCACCAGGCACCGGACCCGGATTGGAAGGAGCGGATTCAGCGTGCTGCGAGCGGTGGGAAATAGTGTTACAACGTGCAGCAGTGAAGGATTAAATCATTGCTACACTTTGCACGAGCAGGTTAAAATAGATAGCTACTTCCGTTTGAATTGTTTATTAGAAAGAGTCGCCCACACGCAGTGTTGTCATGCCGAACTCGTTTCGGCATCTCCTACATCTCGCGGAGTTTACTAAAGCACAAGGGGATGCCGAAACGTGTTCGGCATGACAGACTCAAAGCAGATAAGTATTTCCTATGTAATCATTTGAAAGGGATCAAATCGTAACCGCGCCACCGGGATCGGGTACCATTTCAGCACGCTGCTTATTTTTTGCCAAACGCTGCGCCAGCATGCTTACCACCACCAGTTGCAGCGCATGATACAACATCAACGGCAGGAGCAACACGCCTGCAATGGTGCTGTTGGCAAACAACACTTTCAACATCACTGAGCCGTGCACCAATGATTTTTTGGAACCGCAAAAAGTTGCCGTGATGGTATCCTCGCGGTTAAATGAAAGTACTTTGCACACCAGTTGGATGATGGTGTACGCAACAAAGAACAGGGCAAGCATCCCAATGCTGAGCAGCACTAATTCCATTGCGCCAATATTGCTGAACAGGCGTTGCTCAAACGATTCGCAAAAGGCAGTGTACACAATGGAAAGGATCACGGCCTGGTCGAAATACTTCAATCCCTTTTTGTGCCGCGCCGCCCAATGCCCCCATTTTTTATTGAGTAAAATACCCAGCACAATCGGCAACAGCACCTGTAGTATGAGTTTCAAAAAAACGTCCGAAGCATTGGCGCTGCCGGCAGCTTCCACATTTACCAAACCCATTAAGAGCGGCGTAATAAAAACACCCAGTATGCTGGAAATGCTGGCATTGAAAATAGCGGCCGGTATATTGCCTTCGGCAATGGAAACCATCACTACCGAAGACGATACGGTGGAGGGCAAACTGGCCAAGAAAAAAGTGCCGAGCCACAACGGGTATGCATCCTGCGGAAATAAACCTTTACACAGCAGCACCAGCAATGGGAATAAGATAAAGGTACTTCCGTGCACCAGCAGGTGCAGCTGCCAGTTGCGCAGGCCGGCTTTGAGCCCGGCAAGGTTTAGCTTTAACCCATAGAAAAAGAAAATAAGCGACACGCCATAACCCGATAGCGAAGACAGCGACCAAGGGCCGTTGCCGGTGCCGCCCTGCGGGTAAAGTTTTGCAAGGATCACCATCCCAATCAGCGAGAGGATGAATGTATCCAATCCAAAGCGAGCCAGTATCTGCAGCACTTTTTTGCCATAAGGCTCCTTTTTCTGCATACCCAATATTTGGCAGCAAAGGTAAATGATGGGAACAGCCAACGGCCCGCTGCCGCAAATTGTACGGAATCATTCTTCATGAATACGGGTTTTAGCCCAATGGCTTTTTATCGCTTCATTGTGCAAGTGCATAAAGACTGCAACAATTGCCTAAGCTGTATCCTAGTGTGTTGATAAAACCGGTGACAACACCTAGCCGTCTAAACAAACATGTCTTCACTCCTGTGCTGCAAGGGCAACAGCGCTGTTTTGGCGCAGGTATTCGAGGAAGCGGGAAATTTCCCGAAGGGTGCCTTTACGGCCGCCCTGCCCGATGATCCACGGAACGGAAAATTGTTTGTTGGTGCTTTGCAACACACAACTATACATGTTGTTTCGCCGCTGCAAAAACAAGTGCACATGTGGCGCGGAAAAATTTCCGGTTGGCTCCAGCACTACATCAGGCGCAGCCAGTTGTTGGGCAAAATCTTCCAATTGCTTAATCACCGCGGGAATGTCTTCGATGTAAAGCGGGAAAAATCCGGTGGCTACATCCTGCAGGGTAAAGGTGTCGCGGAGCAAAAAAGGATCCCGCAGGTTGCGGTCGAGCAGGGCCAGTTGTTGTGCACTTGTAGTTTGCGTATACATCAGCAGGAGCAACAGGAGCTTTTTCATAACGGCGATTTGGGTGAAGGGTTACAAACGAATTGCATCAAAATAGAAAAGTTTACCCTGGTAACTCGGGCGCCTTTTATAGGCGGAAGCCTATTTACAAGCCATCGAAAACGCCACCGTTTCAATAGGCTGCGGTAAGATTTCGGGCTGCTGTTTTATGGCTTCAACATTTGGTTTTGCCTGCGGCGCGTTTCTATTTTTTTACAAACGGCAAAGGCACCCATTGAGAACACGACCAACCGATGGTGCTAAGCCTCGCCTTTGTCCTGATTTGTCCGCTAGCCGCAACTATTTGCCGCCATTGGCTCCCCACCCTTTTCCCACATCTGCCCTTTTGGCGCAATTTGCACCCGAGCATGCTATTTGATACAGGCTAAACCATTAAATTGCCTTACCTATAATCAAGACGATATGAGTTTTTCCTCTGAATTTGAAAAATACGCCGTTAAAGACCGTGGCTTGTCCAGCAATACGCTCAACAGCTACAATAAATACCTGGTAACGGCCCTCACCCCAAATATCATTGAAGAGCGCCCCATGAACGTGGCTGTAATGGACGTGTACAGCCGCCTGATGATGGACCGCATCATTTTCCTGGGTTATCCCATCAACGATGAAGTGGCCAACATCATCACTGCGCAGTTGCTCTTCCTCGACTCTACCGACCGCACCCGCGACATCAATATGTACATCAACTCCCCCGGCGGATCGGTGTATGCAGGCCTGGGCATTTACGATACCATGCAGTTTGTGTCGCCCGATGTAAGCACCATTTGCATTGGCATGGCGGCTTCCATGGGTTCGCTGTTGCTGTGCGCTGGCACTGCAGGCAAACGGGCAGCACTCAAGCATGCCCGGGTAATGATGCACCAGCCTAGTGGCGCCATTGGCGGACAGGCTTCGGATATCGAGATCACTGTAGGCGAAATCAAAAAACTGAAGCGGGAGTTGTATGAAATTTACAGCCACCACTCGGGCGAAAAGGTGGAGAAAATTGAAGAAGATCTGAACCGCGATTATTGGATGACATCAACCCAGGCAAAAGAATACGGCCTGATAGATGAAGTGCTGTTGGTTAACCCAAGGAAAGAGAAAAAATAGTTGCGAGAATGGTGAGTGGTGAATGGTCAATTATTCACCTATCACCATTGACCATTCACAATTGATGATTCACGTTTCACGACAAAACTTAACCCCAAATGAACCTGAATAAATTATATCTGAATAAAGGCATTTTCAGCGAAGACGAACCGGAAGAAGAACCCGAGCAGGACAAGGAACTGCGGGCTAAGACCGATACGGAAATGCTGTATAAAAGGCTGGAAAAATATTTTTTTAAAACCCGCTCTATTCACCTGTGGGGCGTGGTAGACGACCGTTCGGCAAAAGATGTGGTAACCAAATTGCTGCTGCTCGAAGCCGACAACCCCGGTGAGGAGATCAAGTTTTACATCAGCAGCCCCGGTGGCGCTGTTACTTCGGGCATGGTGATTTACGACACCATGCAAATGATCAAATCGCCGGTGAGCACCATTTGTATGGGCCTTGCGGCCTCCATGGGTTCCATCCTTTTGAGTGGCGGCACCAAAGGCCGGCGGTTTATTTACCCGCATGGCGAGGTAATGATTCACCAGCCATCGTTGGGTGGCCATATCCAGGGCGTTAGTGCCGACATGGAGATCCATGCCGAGCAAATCAAGCGCACCAAGGAAATGGGTGCCCGCCTTCTGGCAGAGAACTGCGGCCAGACCTTTGAAAAAGTAATGAAAGATTTTAACCGCGATTATTGGATGGACGCCAAGGCTTCGATTGAGTACGGCATCGTGGATGAAATTGTAACGAAGTTGGTGTAGGAAGTTGGAAGTCCGAAGACGGTAAAGTCGGAAAAGACTTTTTATAATGATAAAAGTCCTGCAGGTATAGAAGATATTTTCCTTACCGGCAGGACTTTCGCTTTAATTAAAACGGCATTTATTCTTCCGACATCGGACTTCGGACTGCCGTCTTTCCTGTCTTCACCGTCTTTTCCGACTTTGCTGACTTATTTTAACCCTTTCTGCCCAACGGATTTTTTTACTTTTGTTCGTGGATGCAGCGTTAACCCCGTGAAGCAGCCTCTAAATAATACGCATCAACTGCATAGCAATGGCAAAAAACCTGTTACACTGTTCCTTTTGTGGCCGCAGCCGCGACGAAGTAAAGATCCTGATTGCCGGCCAGGAAGGGCATATCTGCGAAAACTGCGTGGATCATGCCCGGGAAATTATTGAGCAGGAACTGATGGTGCGTGATGAAAAAGCCGCCTCTTCCTTCAAGCTCACGGTAAAAAAACCGGTGGAGATCAAAAAGTTTCTCGACGAATATGTGATTGGCCAGGACGAGGCCAAGCGGGTAATGGCAGTGGCGGTGTACAACCACTACAAACGCCTGCAGTACAAATCCGGCGAACACGCCAACTCCGAGATCGAGATTGAAAAAAGCAACATCATCATGGTGGGCGAAACCGGCACCGGTAAAACCCTGTTGGCCAAAACCATCGCCAAGTTGCTCAATGTGCCTTTTGCCATTGTAGACGCCACGGTGTTTACCGAAGCCGGCTATGTGGGCGAAGATGTGGAAAGCATTTTAACCCGCCTGCTGCAGGTATGCAATTACGATGTAACCGCTGCAGAGCGGGGCATTGTGTACATCGATGAAATTGATAAAATTGCCCGCAAAGGCGACAATCCGTCCATCACCCGTGACGTAAGCGGTGAAGGTGTGCAACAGGGCATGCTGAAGTTGCTGGAAGGTACCGACGTGCTGGTGCCCCCACAGGGTGGCCGCAAGCACCCCGAGCAAAAGCTGATTAAAATAAACACGCAAAACATCCTTTTTATTTGCGGCGGCGCATTCGATGGCATTGACCGCATTATTGCCCGCCGGGTGCAAACCAATACCATCGGGTTCAATGTGGATAAAGGCCTGCAGGAAAGCATGAAGAAAAACCTGCTGCGTTATGTAAATGCGCAGGACCTGAAAGGCTTTGGCCTCATCCCCGAATTGTTGGGACGCCTGCCCGTGGTTACCCACCTCGATCCGCTGGATGTGCCTACGCTGCGTGCCATTTTGACGGAGCCTAAAAATGCTTTATCAAAACAATACCACCGCCTGTTTGAGCTGGAAGGTATCCAACTGCACATTGAAGATGATGTGCTGGATTTTATTGTGGAAAAAGCAATGGAATACAAGCTGGGTGCCCGTGGCCTGCGCAGCATTTGCGAGGGCATTCTTACCGATGCGATGTTTGAGCTCCCTTCTTCCAAAGAAAAGTTTTTTAACCTAGATATGGACTATGCCCGCCGCAAGTTTGATAAAAGCAAATTGAGCCTCTTGAAAGTAGCGTAAACGCGGACGCAATTATGGATTATTGATTATAAATTATTAGGAGTTCACAATTGTGTTTACATCCTTGATCACAATTCATAATGCATAACTAATAAATCATCATTCACAATTCATCATTTAAATACGAAACCATGTTTGGAAATATGTTTGGCGGCATGAACAAGGACAATGCGCAAGGACAGGTAAACGAATTAGTTGAGCGCCTGAAAACAAGCGCTAACCTTTCGGATGAGCAGGCACAGCAGGTACTGCACACGCTGAAGGATTTTGTGGTAGAAAAATACCCAATGCTGCAAGGTGCTGTGAGCAGCATTTTTGGCGGCGATAATAAATAAGCTCCATTTTATTCATTGAAATGCGCACTTGCTTAATGCAGGTGCGCATTTTTGTTTGTAGAAAAATCTTTCGCAATGGCCTTCCCGAAACTTTGCTTGCTCGGGTAAATGAAGCGCCTTACCGTCATTGCGAGGCGCAGGAGCAGCGATCTTACCACACGCATCTTGTGCGCCGAAGCAATCTCCTCCTTTTATAACACGTTCCTGAAAAAATTTCGATTTTTGGTTTCCAACACCATGCAGGAGATTGCTTCGGCGCACTTAATACTCCATTACACACAACCCCTGCGGCGCCTCGCAATGACGGCCCGATCCTGATTTTTTCTACGAAGCCGATGATATTTCACCCAACAAAAATGCCCTGCATCGCTGCAGGGCATTTGCTTATCATAACCCAGTAATTATAGCCTGTCGATTAATAATGCCTTTCTAAAAGTTGTTTCATTATGTACTTAGCTGCATCCCATGCTGTTACCGCAGTTCAAGCACTTGTAGCAGGTGCCGCTACGTACCGTAATGTGACCACAGGTGTTACAGGCCGGTGCATCGCTTTGCATGCTTTTAGCTGCTGCGTTTACCGCATCCATTTTCACTTCGGCTTTGGCAGCTACCTTTTGCGCTATGGGCTTTGCAGCAGGTGCTGCGGCTGGTGCTACTACACGTACTTGCGACAGTTCCGGTGTTTTTACCGGCTCGTCCCAGGCATCGTTTCCGGTGTTCATTACCTCGGGCTTGTCCAGCACATGCACCAGGTCGGTGCGGCTCAGGTATTCGTAACCCAGCAAGCGGAAGATAAAGTCCACGATCGAAGTGGCCGACTTAATGTTCGGGTGTTCAACAAAACCAGCTGGGTCAAACTTGGTAAACACAAATTTTTCTACATATTCTTCCAGCGGCACACCGTACTGCAAGCCAAGCGAAACCGAAATGGCAAAACAGTTGAGCATGCTGCGCATGGTAGCACCTTCTTTGGCCATATCAATAAAGATCTCTCCCAGTGTGCCATCGGCATACTCACCGGTGCGTACAAACATGGCTTGTCCGTTGATCTTTGCTTTTTGTGTAAAACCACGGCGCTTGGCGGGCAGTGCACGGCGTTCTACAATGCGTGCCAGCTGCCGCTTCAGCTGTGTATCCGGCGAAGCCTGCACCCGCTTTTGCACTTCATCCAACAACTCTTCGATGGTCAGTTGACCCATATCGATGATGTTGCTGTCGGCAGGCAAAGCGTTTTCTGCAACCGCAGTTTCTTCGGCTGCTTCGGTGCCTTCTTCTTTCTTTTTCTTGTCGCTTTTGTTGCTCAGCGGCTGGCTCATTTTCGAACCATCGCGGTAGAGGGCACAAGCCTTGAGGCCCAGTTGCCAGCTCAGCATGTACGAATCGGCGATTTCTTCCACCACTGCTTCATGCGGCAGGTTGATGGTTTTGGAAATAGCACCGGAAATAAAAGGTTGCGCAGCAGCCATCATGCGGATGTGGCCATGGGCATGGATATAGCGTTCGCCTTTTTTACCACATTTATTGGCGCAATCAAATACCGCCAGGTGGCTTTCTTTCAGGAAAGGCGCACCCTCCACCGTCATGGTGCCGCAAACGTAATCGTTGGCTGCATCAATCTGGCTGTCGGTAAATCCAAGCGCTTCCAGCAGGCTCCACTCGAAGTTGTAATAATCTTCGGGTTTGAAGCCCAGACGCTGGAGGCACTCTTCACCCAGATTGTATACGTTGAATACAAATCCAATTTCGAAGGCCGAGCCAACAGCTTTATCCAGCTTTTCAATTTCAGAAGCAATAAAGCCTTTTTCGCTCAGCGTTTGGTGGTTGATGTGGGGCGCTCCGGCAAATGTGCCTGCACCTACAGCATATTTTACAATCGCATCTACCTCACGTGCACCATAACCCAGGTTGCGCAGCGCCACGGGCACCGACTGGTTGATGATCTTGAAGTAACCGCCACCGGAAAGTTTTTTGAATTTAACCAGGGCAAAATCAGGCTCTACACCGGTAGTGTCGCAATCCATTACCAGGCCGATGGTGCCGGTGGGTGCAATCACAGTTGCCTGCGCATTGCGATAACCGTATTGCTCGCCCAGTTCCACTGCATCGTCCCATGCCTTGCAGGCAGCAGCCAACAGGTAGTTGGGGCAATGTTCGGCTTTGAGGCCTTGCGGTTTTACGCTCAGTCCTTCGTAGCTGTCGGCATCGTAAGCCGCTAGGCGATGGTTGCGCATTACGCGGAGCATGTGCTCCTTGTTTTCTTCGTAGCGGGGAAATGCGCCGAGGAAGGAAGCCATTTCCGCCGAAGTTTTATATGCCGTACCGGTCATGATGGCCGTGATAGCACCCGAGATAGCACGGGCTTTTTCACTATCGTAAGGAATGCCGCTCACCATCAGCATGGTGCCCAGATTGGCATATCCCAAGCCCAGTGTGCGGTATTCATAGCTTAATTGCGCCACTTCTTTTGAAGGGAACTGCGCCATCAGTACGGAGATTTCCAAAACGGTTGTCCACAACCGGCAGCAGTATGCAAACCCATGCACATCGAATTGTGCAGTGTCGGCATCAAAAAATTTCATCAGGTTGGCCGATGCCAGGTTACATGCGGTGTTGTCGAGGAACATGTACTCCGAGCAAGGGTTGGAAGCCCTGATGGGACCGCCTTCGGGGCAGGTATGCCACTCGTTGATGGTGGTATCGTATTGGGTGCCAGGGTCGGCGCAGCGCCATGCGGCGTAGTTGATCTGGTTCCACAGTTCACGGGCCGGCACTTTCTTCATGGTGCGGCCGTCGGTGCGGGCTTTCAGTTCCCAGTCTTCGCCCTTTTCCAGCTTTTCAAAAAATGAGTTGGGGATGCGTACAGAGTTGTTCGAATTTTGGCCCGATACGGTGCGGTAAGCTTCGCCTTCGTAATCGGATGGGTAACCGGCAGCAATAAGCGCAGCTACTTTTTTCTCTTCTTCAACTTTCCAGTTTACAAACTCCACGATCTCGGGGTGATCCAGGTCGAGGCACACCATTTTGGCTGCCCGGCGTGTAGTGCCACCGCTTTTGATGGCACCGGCAGCGCGGTCGCCGATTTTCAAAAACGACATCAGGCCCGAAGATGTACCACCGCCGGAAAGCTTTTCGCCTTCGCCGCGGATGTTCGAGTAGTTGGTACCCACGCCGGAGCCGTATTTGAAAATGCGGGCTTCGCGAACCCACAGGTCCATGATGCCGCCATCGCCAACCAGGTCGTCTTCAACATTGAGGATAAAACAGGCATGTGGCTGCGGACGCTCATACGCCGAAGTAGAGTTTTTCAACTGGCCATCTTTCTGGTCTACAAAGTAGTGGCCCTGCGGCTTGCCGGTGATGCCGTAGCTTTCGTGCAGGCCGGTATTGAACCACTGCGGGCTGTTGGGCACACACATTTGCGCCAGTATGCTGTACACCAGTTCTTCGTAAAAAACGGTAGCGTCTTTATCGGTGTTGAAATAGCCATAGCGCTCACCCCAAACCTTCCAGCAATTGGCCATGCGGTGCGCTACCTGCTTTACCGATGTTTCGCGACCCGAAGTGCCATCGGGCTGCGGCACGCCGGCTTTGCGGAAATATTTCTGAGCCAGGATGTCTGTTGCAATCTGGCTCCAGCCTTTCGGCACTTCCACATTGGTCATTTCAAAAACCACTTCCCCACTGGGGTTGCGGATCACCGAAGTGCGGTAGTCGTATTCGAACAGGTCGAACACGGGAACATCATCGCGGGTGAACTTACGGGTAAACGTAAGGCCTTTGGCTGTTGGTTGTTGGGCGCTGGGCATATCAAAAGAGTTTATGTTGAAGAGATCCATATCCGTCCTGTTTTCCCGCAGCAAAAAGTTAGGCGGGAGGACAAATCTATTTTGACTGGCGAAAAAAAGGCGCCAGAGATGTACACATCGGTGGATAACATTTGTGGACATTTTGGCTAATACAAGCCTGCGGCCCTTTACATGACTTATACACCGGAAATACACATTTTGTGGCAAACTTTTTTTGGCCCGGCGGCGCATTTTCCAAAGCCTAAAATGGGGAATAAAAAAATCGGGGAATTATTGCTGGGCTTGCATTACAAAATATTTTCACAACTGCTTCAATGCTTGCATTTTGCAAAAAACAATGCCCAAAACGGAAAATCCGAAACCGGGTGTGCTTGGCAGTTATGCACATTGTCGTGGCAATTTTTCTCCCCAAAAAAGGTCTTCAAAATAAAGGAGTAATGTATTAAAAAATACACCCACGGCTGGGCACACATACAGCTATTTTTCCATGCAACTGGCCGCGAGATGCCAATGAACCAAACCGGCTGAAAAAAGAAGGGTGCCGGCATTTTTAACCGGCACCCATTGCTTGCTACAAATGAAACGTACACTTAATAATTGGCCTCGGCCAGTTGCTCCATGTCGGTAAGTTCTTCTTTCATCGTATAAAAACTCATGTCGCCTAGGGTTACATAAGTGGTGTTGCCTTGCGTGGCCAGCACCATCACCCTGAAATAACGCGAGGTGTAGTTTTTATCAAAAGGCAGCTTTTTTTCCTCCGTCACCGGCGTGGCTACCGATAGGCCCGCAGCCGATGTCCACACGCGGTTCCAGGCAATTCCATCGTCGCTGGTTTCCAAAGCAAATTGGGTGGGGCGGCCGTTTTGCGAAGCGTTGTTGCGGAAAAAATACCGGATGGCGCCCATTGCCGTGGGTTCGGCAAAACTGATTTTTACCCAATGCGGCAGCGGCGCCACTCCGTTCGACCAGGCCGAATGCCAAAACGTATTGGGGTTGTTGTCTACCAGGTTCATCTTCGGCCCTTCCGAAACTTCCTGCGTGTAGGTTTCAATCATGGCATCGGTAACGGCCAGTTTGGTGAGTTGCTCGGGGTAATACTTGGTATCGATGGGGCGGCGCACAGGGCGTACCATGCCCGAGGTAAGCTTTGTACCGGCCACCACTTCTTTGCCATCAGCATTGAACGGCTGCACGTCAAAATTGTATTCGAGCTTGTTCAGCAGCCCCGACACCAAAACAGAGTCGGTATACTTGCTTACTTTTTGCACCACCCTTGCTCCTTTCTTTTCATAACTCAGTTCGAGGTACAAAAAATTACTGTCGGCCGGCAGGGTCCACTTTACCAGCGCACCGCCCACCCGGGGCTCGGCCTGGATGTTGGAAATATCGGAAGGCTGCGGCAGGTCGGCTTCGTCTTTTTTGCAGGCAAAAAACACCACCGCAAAAAGCAGAAAAATGTATTTATTCATAAAGCAATGCTTGGGCAATTAATAACCGGGGTTTTGAATGAGGTTTTCATTTTTGTTGATCTCCGCAATGGGAATGGGCATGAGGTAAAATGCAGGCGAACGAAAGCTGCGCGGATACACTACTTCCGAAACCCTGAAGAACTCTTCATCGGTGGCGCCCTGTATGTTCATGCCTTTTGCTTTTACATTCAAATATTCCGCTGCAGTCATCCAGCGGCGCAGGTCCCAAAAGCGGTGGTTTTCGAGGTACAGCTCGATGGTGCGCTCCTGGCGTACAATGCTGCGCAGCGTGGCTTTATCAGCAGCACCTCCAATAGGTGCCCATGCTTCGTCGATGGTGGGGATGCCCGCCCTGGTGCGTACCCGGTCGATATAGGTTTTGGCAGTGGCAAGATCATCGCCGTACTCAATGAGTGCTTCGGCATAATTGAGGTACAACTCGGCCAGCCGCACCACGGGCCAGGGGTAGTTTTGCGTAACGCTTAATTGGTCTTGCACCAGCAACGGGTGTACGCCTTTTTTGTTCAGGTAACCGGTAGGTGAATAGTTGTTGCTGCGGCCCTGTATGCCATGTGCGTCGTTTTTCCGGAACTTCATCAGCAGCTGCTTTTGCGCACCTCGGGTAATTTCGTACATGCCATTGTGGTATCCAATCCATGCATTGAACCGGGGCTCACGGTTAAGGTTAAGCGCAAGTGTGTTGCCGTTGGCGCCTGCAGCAATTTCATATCGGCCGTTGTAGTTAAACTCCGGATCTTTTTCAATGGGCAACCCGTTTTTTGTATAAAACTGTTCCAGCATAGACAGCGTTGGCGCTATGCCATTCCACGATGTGCCTTGAATAAACGGCGTGCTTTTGTTTTGAAAATCGTACAGGCCTTCGCGGCGTGTATCAGCAAAAATCACTTCCGGCGAATTGCGGTCGATGATGGTAAACCGCAGGTCTTTTTCAATTGGATTGGCAGGTAATTCGGAACCAACCGAAGCATTGTAACGGTACAACTGGTAGCCATTGCTCTCAGCCAGCGTGATGGCTTCTTTGGCGGCATCAGCGGCTTTTTTCCATTTCTCCCGATCGTAGTTTATCGGTATCAGGTTCGCGCCATCTTTGGAGGTAAAGTTGGTGTAAAAGCTTGCCTGCTCGCCACCGCCGCCATTGAACAACGGCGATGCAGCATACAGCAGCACACGGGCTTTGATTGCTTTTGCAGCAATGCCTGTTGCACGGCCAAACTCGTTGGGCGAAATGGGCATCAGGGGTAATTCTGCAGCCGCTTCATCCAGTTTGTTTACAATAAACGAAATGCACTCATCGTAAGTAGACCGCGATGGATAACGGCCTGCATCCATTTCCACATCGGCAATACCATCCTGGATGATGATGGGGCCATACATGCGGGCCAGCAGAAAATGATAATAACCAACGAGGAATTTTGCCTCGGCTTTGTACTGCACCTTGCGGGCCTGGTCAAGCCCCGGTGTGTTGTCTACATTTTGTATTAAAATATAACACTGCCGGATGCCTTTGTACAGCGTGCTCCAGTAAGAGATCACTGGGTTGGATGCAGTGAATGTGCCTTTTGGAAATTGCGCAAAAGTTTCATGCTCGAATGCCGTTACCACTTCGTCGGTAGTAAACAGGTCGATGGAACCTGTGCCCGCCCTGGGATTGGGCAGCGGCGCATAACAGGAATACAGGAAATTTTCAGCCGCATAAATGTCTTTGAATGCGTCTTTTTCGGTAGGCCGTTCGTCTGGTACAATATCCAGGTACTTTTGACAACCCGATGCTGCAATGCCCACCAACAGCAACAGCATGATTATATTTTTTACGTTCATTTTTGTTTGTCTTTTGTGTTTACGTTTTCATTTGGTACAGTTTGCAACATCATATTACAGCCCCAGTTGCACACCTACGTTTACAATGCGCTGTGTGGGATAGCCAAGGCCATTGCCGCCACCCTGCTCCGGATCCCACAGCTTGAACTTGGAGAATGTGAGCAGATTGAAGCCGCTTAAATAAATGCGGGCAAACTTGTAGTTGTAGCCCACTTCAGCATTCCGGAGTTTGAGGAACGAGCCATCACGCAGCCAGTAGGATGAGTTTGCCGTGTTGTTCGGGTTATCGAGTTTGCTCAGGCGCGGATATTTTGCAAAAATGTTTGGATTGCCGGGGCTCCAGCGGTTGTCGTCAATAAACTGCAGCACATTGCGCTGATCGCTGGTGCCAAATGGATGAAAGCCGTTGATAAAAAATGAAGTGTTGGTTACACCCTGGAAAAAGAATGAAAGATCCAGTTTTTTATACCGGAACGAAGGCCCGAAACCATAAACAATTTCCGGGATAGTGGGATAGCCCATGTACACCCGGTCGTCGCTGTTCACCATATTCAGACCGTCAATGCCGTTGGTAATGTCGCGGTATTTGATGTCGCCGGCCGTTACAAATCCACCCAGTTGTTGCAGCGGGCTTTTCAGCACTTCGGCATCGTCAATAAACAGGCGTTCGGCCTGGTAGCCCAACAGCGAGTTGATGGGATGCCCAACCAGCGACAGGTTTTTATATTTGGTAAATGGCGGTTCATCGTTTTCCACCACAGTGTTGTGTGCATAGGTAAATGTACCTTTCAGCGTTACCTGCAGATCGCGGGAAACGGCCTTGGTATAATCCAGGGAAACATCAATGCCCTGGTTGCGCACCGCACCCAGGTTGCCATAAACCGTGGTACCCAGCGTACCAAAAGATTCGGGGATTACCTGCCGCTGCAGGAAGATGCCCTTGCGGTTTTCTTTAAACACATCCACCACCAAGTTGATGCCATTGGCTAGTGAAAGGTCCATGCCCACGTTGATTTTTTCTGCCACTTCCCAGGTAATGTTGGGGTTGGCAAAACGCAGGTAGCTGGGGCCATTGCGGGTATAATCCTGGTTTACGCCGCTGGTGTAGCCTTGCCCGCCTAGGTTGATATCGGAGAGGTAAACAAAGCGTGCCCCACCGATCTGGTCGTTGCCCACCAAACCCCAGGAGCCGCGCAGCTTTAATGTTTTAATGGGACGTTCAAGCGGCTCCCAAAACTTTTCGTTGCTCACCACATAGCCGCCCGCAACGGACGGGAAAAATCCGAAGCGTTTTCCTTCGGCAAAATTTTCCGAACCATTGTAGCCAAAGTTGGCCTCCAGCATATAGCGGTTGTCAAAGGCATAGGTTACCCTGCCTGCAAACCCCTGCGACCTCCTGGGCAGCGATGCAATTAAGCCATCGGGGTTGTTTACATTATACTCCTGCTGGTTGTACAGCAACAGGCCCGACACGTTGTGCACGCCGGCAAATGTTCGGTTGTAGTCCAGCGATGTTTGGAAATAAATGGTGCGGTCGCCGCTATGCGCAGTGCTGGTGCCTAATGTTTCATTCTGCACCGTGCCCACTCGTGTCAGGTCGTAAGAAACAGTTCCGTCGGGGTTTTTCACGATGTTGTCTACCAAAAACTGGTTGTATCCCCTCGAGCGGTTGGTGTTGGTGTTGCTCCAGTTTTTAAACGAACCCAATGCTTTGAATGCAAGGCCGGGTGTGATAAAATTCAGTTGCTGTTCGCCGTCAACAGTGGCCACAATGGTGCTTTGAAAATTATCGGTATAACCGCGTACCATTTCGGCAAATGGGTTAATATAACCATCGTTTACGCGGCCACCGCTTTTGCCACCATACCGAATATCGTTGCTGCCCGGCGCTGATGGAAACATTACCGGAAAATCAACACCATTGGCATTCATCACATCGCCAAAAATGGCGTTGGCATCTTTGGCCGGACCATGATAATCGCGGATCTGTGTATTCAGCCGCAATGCAAACTTGGTCGACGGGCTGAGTTGTGCATTCAGGTTGTTTTGAAACGAGTAGCGCTTCACCGAAATATTATTGTCGTAGGTATGCAGGTTCGACTTTTTGAGAATGCCATTGTCGTGGTTAAATGTGGCGCTCATAAAGTAGTCCACCTTTTGCCCGCCGCCCATTACGTTTACGTTGGCGCTTTGGTTCATTGCGGTTGACTTAAACAGTTCGTCGTACCAATTTACATTCGGGTACAGGTATGGATCAAGCCCCTGTCGTGTGCCTTCGATCTTGTCTGCGGAATATGGAATCTCTCCGGTGCTGCGGCCAATCACCGCTTCGTTGTACAACTCCATGAACCGAACACCATCTACAAACTTCGGAACAGAAGTAGGCGCAGCAACGGAGTTTTCAATACGAATATTAATACGCGGCTTGTCCAGGTTTTTACCGCGTTTGGTTGTTACAATCATCACACCGTTTGCACCCCTCGAGCCATATATTGCCGTAGCGGTCGCATCTTTTAAAATGGAAAAGCTTTCGATCACTTCCGGCGCCAGTGCATTGAGGTCGCCGGCCGAAACGGCCACACCATCAAGAATGATCAATGGATTGGTCGCGCCACTAAATGTTGAAATGCCGCGGATAAAAAACGATGCACCATCTGCACCTGGTTGCCCCGAACGCTGCACGGCAATAACGCCCGCCAGTTTACCCGCAAAAGAGTTGGACAAGTTGCTGGTGGGTATACGCAGTTCTTCGGGCTTTACACTTTGAATGGCGCCCACAACGCTGGCTCTTTTTTGTTTACCAAAACCCACCACCACTACTTCATCGCTGGCACTTACCTGCTGCGCCAGTCGTATGTTTTGATGACCTGCACTTGTTACTGACACTTCAAAGGTTTGGTAGCCGATAAAGGAAACCTGCAACGTGCCGCCTACATCCGGCGCCTGTATGGTAAAAAAGCCCTCGGCGTTGGTGGATGTTTTGGCACCGTTTTCCTTGATGGTTACCGTTGCATTGGCAAGCCGCTGGCCGGCAGTGTCGGTAACGGTACCGGTTATGCGCATATCAAACAGGTGCCGTGCAGTTCGTTCATCATACCGTGCAGCACCCGGAACGCCTGCAGGAGCTGCATGTACATCATTGCTAATTTGTATCAACAATAGGGTGAGTAAAACGCCAGTAGTACGCCAGCTTACCTGCCGGCGCCGCTTTGGCTTTGTAAAATTTTGTAACCAGCTAGCTTTGTTTTCGACCATGATCTTACGAGGGGTTTAAATAAATCAGACGATAGGTTTTTGTATCATTTAGTTGTGACAGAAGCAAACATTCCAGGCTGGCTTTTCGGCATACAACTAGTCGGCTACCAAACAGCACACAGCTCCGCCCCATGCGGCAAAAAGCCTCATTCGGGGTAGGCGCTACCCGCGCAAAAAATCAAATGGTTACAGCAAATTGCAAAGGCACACTCCGGCCCAGCGGCGCATCAAGATCATCGCCGTTTTGTTCAGCATATTCTTCTAGAAAAAATCCTTTTCTCATTTAGCAAAAACACAACTGCATTGCGGCAATTAGTCCAAACATTTCAATGGCGTCATCAGGTTTATCGTTCTGCAACAATCGTTAGTAACAGGATGCTTGAATTCACCGCTCTTTTAATCCCACACATAAGCATTCGGATAGTTGCAAGAGATTATGACTTTGTTAAATCCTATGCGATAATAAAATTTATTTTTCCGCTATTGAGTCGTGCTCAAGTTGTGTTGCTTGCGCAAACGTTTGCAATGGCAGCACAAACGTTTGCACAAATTTTCATTTACGCAGCACCGAAATGCATTAAAAAAATAGACAGCCGAATGGGAAAAGCGAAACCCTGTGGCTCCGCAAAAAACAGGAACAGAACAGGCCCCATTTGTATGCTTTGGCACTCCGCTTCAGCCTTTCGGCGTTCATTACCAAAACTTTTCGCATTTTTGCCGCACAACAACTCACGGGAAGCTGATGGCCGTTTATCCGAAACTTTTGGAACAAAAAACATGGGGCAGAAAGGCGCTGGCTGTACTCATTGACCCCGACAAAGCGGCACCAGCACATTTGGACAAACTTGTACAACTGTCGTTGGATGCTGCTGTTGACTATTTTTTTATCGGTGGCAGCCTGATGGTTTCCGATCAACTCGATGCCTGCATCCGGGGCGTTAAAGATCGTTGCTCCATTCCCGTTATCCTGTTTCCTGGCTCTCCTGCGCAGATCAGCCCTTCGGCCGATGCGCTGCTTTATCTTTCCCTTATTTCGGGGCGCAACCCGGAACTGCTCATTGGCCAGCATGTGCTGTCGGCACCGGCCGTTAAACGCAGCGGCCTCGAGGTGTTGCCCACCGGCTATATGGTCATTGATGGCGGGGCGCCCACAACTGTTTCCTATATCAGCAATGCAGCCCCCATCCCCGCCGACAAAAGCGATATTGCGCTGTGCACCGCACTGGCCGGCGAAATGCTGGGACTGAAACTGATTTATCTGGATGCAGGCAGCGGCGCCAAAAAGCCGGTGTCGGAAGAAATGATTAGAGCAGTGGCCGAACAAATTTCGGTGCCCCTGATTGTGGGCGGCGGCATCCGCAGTGCAGAAAAAGCTTACCTCAATTGCAAGGCCGGCGCCGATGTAGTAGTGGTGGGCAATTCGCTGGAAAAAGACCCGCTGCTGATTGGTGAGATGGCGGCTGCTGTGCACCAGGTTTGTGCCAGATCAAAAAACTTTTAGTATGGGGCTTGGCAGGGCAGCATTTATCGATACTGCTGAACAATTACTGCAGGAGCAAATTAGTGAAAGCGATCATGCTTATATAGATCGAGATGATTTTTACCTGAACAACAGGATTGGCGTTCTATTCCAGAAACCTAAAGGCTGGGCACTGGTAAGTAATGGCCAATTTGCTGATGCAAGAGCAGGACAAATTTTGGCAAATGGATGGGATGAAGACAAAGAATTGATTTTTGAATTGCTTGGCGACCCATTTTGTGTTCTTACCAAATACGATCCAACTGACCCTTCTTTATACAAACGGTTTTCTCCCACTATCGCGGTAAAAGCCACACCCAGGAAAGATTTTGAGGAAAAGAATTTGGAACAAATAATACGCAGTTCAGAGTATAGCACCAGGCAAATTCTCAGGAAGTTTAAGGTTGTAAAAAGATATGAGCCTTACGCAATGTCGGGCTGTACATTTTATGAATTTGATTGCACCTATATGTTCGAACATATAAATCTAGAAAAACCTGTTCGGGCTGATCTTAAATCCATAAAAACAGAAAGCAATGGACTTGTTTTTGACTTCAACTTCACCCGGTCCATAGCATGCAATGAAAGCGAAGATGAAGCATTAGAAAGGTTTAAATCATCGATACTGATTGCCTGATCTTCAAATACAGCACTTACTGCAGCAGAAACAGGCAAACATCTTTCTAAACATATTCCTGACGGTGGTAAGTTTAACTTACCAAGAAATAATCTATCTATTTTGCCTGCCCAGTCCTTTCCTATTTAACCATCCAACAGTTTACTTCCCGGTAAGATTAAGGCCATTTACACCAATATGCTTTTCGCATAACCATCCCCGCTTGCTTACATCCTTTCACTGCGGTACGGAGTACATCTTTGGCCGTTCGGTGCCGTCCACCAAAGTACGGGTGGCCTGTATAATGCCGTTGGTTACATTTAGCAAGTGTTCCTTGTTGATGGTGCGTACTTCATCGCAGGGGCGATGATAACAGCCTTCGGTGTCATCGCTGCTCATAAAAGTATGTGCGGGAATGCCCAGTTGGGCAAAAGGATAATTATCGGAGCGGAGAAATAGATCGCCGCCGCTGCTGTATTGTTCCCTGGCCAATTTTACTGACGATCCATTTAAATTGGCCCGTACAATTTCTGCAAGGCTGGAATACTTGGAACCGGTGATGAAGAAACTGTTTTTGCCGGCAGCGGCAGTGCGCCCCAGCATTTCGAGGTTGATAACAGCTACTACTTTTTTAGCTTCGACGGTTTGTACAAAATATTTGGAGCCCAGCAAACCGAGTTCTTCGCCGGCGAATGCACAAAAAATAATGGTGCGGCTGTTGCTCTTTTTTTGGGCAAAATAACGGGCCAGTGCCAGCATGGTCGCTGTGCCCGATGCATTGTCGTTGGCGCCGTTGTAAATCGGATCGCGGCCGCGGCGTTCGGCAACCAAATGGTCGTAGTGTGCCGAAAAAATAATAAACTCCTCGGGCTTGTCGGTGCCGGGCAACATGGCTACCACGTTGGCCAGCCAGCGTTCGGGATCATAATTTTCGAGGTTCAATGCCTGCACCTGCCCACCCGAAAAAGCACCGTCTTTAAAAAACTGCAGCATGTCGCTGTCATCAAAATAAGACACCAGCCCTGCAGCCTTGAAGCTATTTACAATAAACGTTGCGGCTTTTTTCAATTCCGCCGTGTAGTTGCCCCGCCCTTTTAGCGAGTCTGATGCCAGCACCTCCAGCGCATGTTCGAGTTGCCCCAGATCAACGCCGCTGGTATCGGGCTGGGCCTGCACGTTAGCATGCAGGCAAATCATCAACAAAAGGGAAAAAAGCCGCAACATTATTTGCTCTTTATCTCAGCGACTTTGTATCTACCCTCGACGGTGTGTCTTTTCCCTCCACAATGCTGCGGCTGCTTTGGGCAATGGCGCGGATAATGGCAGCCATGTTTTCGAGGTCCAGGGTTTCAATTTCGTCATCAACGGTGTGGTAATGTTTTTCGCTGTCCATTTTTGATGTGGAAATGGTATGCGCCGGCACACCCAGGCGGGCCAGTGTGGCATTATCGGAGCGGTAAAAAAGCTGCTGGTCGGGGTACGGATCGGGGTGAAACGTAAACCCGGTGCCTTGCAGGTTTTTTTGCAAAATGGCGCCCATGTCGGTTTTTTCAAAACCCGTGATGTACGCCGAGGCTTTGCCCCATTTGCTTTCGGTGCCGATCATTTCAATGTTGAACATGGCCGCAACTTTAGCCGGGTCGAATTGTTTGGAAAAATATTGTGCGCCAAAACCGCCCACTTCCTCAGCGGTAAATGCTGCAAACACCAGCGTACGCTGGTTACCGCCCTGCTTTTTAAAATGATTGGCCAGCATGATCACCGCGGTAATGCCCGCGGCATCATCGTTAGCGCCGTTGTAAATCGAGTCGCCATTCACCGGCTTGCCAATACCCAGGTGGTCGTAATGGCCCGAAAAAATTACCTGCTCCGAAGCTTTGCTTTTGCCGGGCAAAATACCGACTACGTTGGCCATCGCCGTTTCATCGAAAGTATGCTGCACCGACACCTCGTAAGATTGTGGTTGCACCGCGGTCATAATGAATACGACATTGGACCCGCCGGCAAACAACTGGCGCTTGAATGCGGACAGGCGGGGAAATATGTTGGCGAACGAAGTATCGACAAATACCACGGTATTTTGAGCCGCCTGCGCGGCGGCTGTTGCTTTTTCGGCTATGCTTTCGCCGGCCGCAATGGTTACGGTGTTGTAGCCCGATGTGTTGCTTACTTTCAGGTCGGGTTGGGTGGTAATGACCAGTACATTTTTGGCCTCCAGCGCAGCCCCATTGAGGGTTGCTGTCAGCGCTGTTTGTTTGGGCCGCAATACTTTAAAGCTCTGCAGGTAGCCACCATTGGGCAGGGGCTGCAAACCCGCCTTTTTAAATTCGGCGGCAATAAAGGCAGCGGCCTTGTCGCTGCCCGGTGTGCCGGCACGGCGGCCCTGCATACTGTCGTGCGACAGCACGGTTTCGATGCGGCGCACTTCGGCAATGTCGGCGTTACTTGGCTTGGTGTTTTGGGCACAGGCGGTGGTGGCGCAGGCCACCAGCAGGGGAACAAATATTCTTTTCATGTGTGGTAAAAAAAGCGGCCAACTGTTGGCTGGCCGCATGCAATATATTAATGATTATTAACCCAATAGGTACGGAGTAGCCTAAAGGAAAGTCAAAAGGCAAAATTAAAAAAGCAAAAAGCGCCTCACTAAATTCATCCTTGTCTTTTCCGTCTTTCCGGACTTTTCCGACTTCCGACCTCGGACTTCCCTACAACGACATCATTTCCTTAAACTTCACCGTTTGCCTACGGCTCACTTCCACCTTTTCGCCGCCTTTCAGTTCCAGCAGCAGGCCGCCGTTGAAGTAGGGCTCAATCTTTTCAATCATGCGCAGGTTGACAATATGCTTGCGGTTGGCGCGGAAAAACACTTTTTCATCCAGCCGCTCTTCCAGCGCATTCAGCGATTTCAGGATCAGTGGCTTATTGTTGCCAAAAAATACCTTGGCGTAGTTGCCCACGCTTTCAAACAGGCGGATGTCGGCCAGCTTTACAAACCAGCAGCGTTCGCCATCTTTTACAAACACTTGGTCGTGCTCGGTCAGCAGGCTGCGGTTTTCGGCAATGTTATCGACCGTGCCGTTGGTAGCGGAGCCGTTGCCGTTTTCGCCGGCGGTCAGTTTGTTCAGTGCGTCGGCCAGGCGCTTGGGCTCAATGGGCTTCAGCAGGTAGTCCAGTGCATTTACCTCAAAAGCTTTCAGGGCATATTCGTCGTAGGCGGTGGTAAAAATTACCTGCGGGGCACGGTCCAGTTCCGACAGCAGGTCGAATCCGGTTTTGCCCGGCATTTGTATATCCAGAAAAATAAGATCGGGATTGTGCGATTCGATGCGGGCCAGGCCTTCCTGTGCGTTGGCGGCTTCGTCCACCACCTCCACTTCCGGAAATTCCTGCAGCAGTTTGCGCAGTTCGGTGCGGGCCAGCCGCTCGTCGTCGATAATGATAGCTTTGATACTCATGTGCGGTTATTGGTTTGATAAGGGAATAAGCACTTTTGCTTCCACCAGGGTGGGCGATGCCTGTTTGATCTCGAACCGGGCCCGGTCGCCGTACAGCAAGCTCAGGCGGTCCTGCGTGCTGCTGAGGCCAAAGCCGCCGCTGGTGGCGCCGCCATTGAGGTGGCCGGTGTTCTGGATCACCAGTTCGTGGTAGGACCCGCGATTGCCCGAATGAATTTTTACCATGCCGCCCTGCATTTGCTTGCTGATGCCGTGTTTGATGGCATTTTCCACCAGCGTTTGGAGCATCATGGGCGGTACCGGCTGCGTTAACGTTGCGTCGTCCACTTCGTAGTCTACCTGCAGGCGGTCTTCAAAACGCATGTGTTCCAAAGCAAGATAATCTTTTACAATCTTTAATTCTTCCTGGAAACTTACGGTTTCGCCTTTTTCTGCCTGCAGCGAGCTGCGCAGGATGTTGCTCAGTTCGGTCACCGCTTTGCGGGCCCGGCTGGGGTTTTCATCAATCAGCGCCCTGATGGAGTTGAGGGCATTGAATATAAAATGTGGGTTGATATGTGCCTTGATGGTTTTCAGCTCCAGCTCTTTTACCAGCGCCTCCAGCTTAATGGTATCCATCTGCTGCTTGCGGCTTTTTTCCACGTAGTGGTACATAAAGTAAATAAGGTTCCAGATAAAGAGCAGCGGCATGGAAGAGGTGAAATTGGTCAGGAACCGCCAGTGTAAAGGTTCCTGCATTTTTTCTTTCGAGAGCAGGCCGCAAATAAGCTCGAACGGTGTTTGCACGGCCACGAGGAACAGGTCGAACACCACGGCCAGGATGATGAATATAAAGATCTGCTGCTGCAGGCTTTTCATTACCAGCCCCATTTTGTGGATGGCTTCCCGCATCAGGTGGGTGAAGATGATTCCGATCTCGATGTAAAAGATCAGGCGGTACAAAAACCGTTCGCTAAACATGTTGAACAAAAAAGCGAAGAAAATATTGATGAGGGCAAAGGTGCCCCAACCAATAATTTGGAAAGCCCAATAGCGCTTCACGGAACGGTTCATAAGTCAAATCTAAACGTTAGTTGGCGCAAAGCACCGCCTTAAAGGTACCAGTGGGGCGTAGCTTATCCAAATGGAAAAAGGGCTGCCGTTCAAATGTATTTTGACGGCATACCTCCCATTTACCCGGCCGATTAAAAGTTATTCCCCTATCATTGGGTCAAATTTCAACCAAGCGAGGCTACGGGTTGTTTTGCTAACGGGCAGGGAATAATTATTGATGCATTGCCATAGCTGCGTACGGACCGGATTTGTGACGCCTTCAGTTAGGCTTTGTAAATACTGCATTGAATAGATTGGTCAGCCAAACACCTGTGTGCCCAAACAAGCACATCGCCTATAAATCGGAAACTGCTACTTTTACACCATCAAATTGTGCACATGCAAATTGAATCCGGAAACCTGCTTCGTACTATTGACAGCCCTGAAGACCTGAAAAAAGTGCCCAAGGAGAAACTTTTCCAGGTGTGTGATGAATTACGCCAGTACATTATTGATGTGGTAAGCGTGCATGGTGGCCATTTTGCGGCCTCCCTGGGCGTGGTGGAGCTTTCGGTAGCCCTCCATTATGTGTACAATACACCGTACGACCAGTTGGTATGGGATGTAGGCCACCAGGCTTACGGCCACAAAATACTCACCGGCCGCCGCGACAATTTCAGCACCAACCGCAAATATGGCGGCCTTTCCGGTTTTCCCAAACGCAGCGAAAGCGAGTACGATACTTTTGGCGTAGGCCATTCGTCCACGTCCATTTCAGCGGCACTGGGTATGGCCATTGCTTCAAAATACAAAGGCGAGGCCGACCGCAAATCGGTGGCCGTGATTGGCGATGGCTCCATGACGGCCGGTATGGCGTTTGAAGCCATGAACCACGCCGGCGTGGCCGATGCCGATGTGCTCATTATCCTCAACGACAACTGCATGAGCATCGACCCCAATGTGGGGGCGCTCAAAGAATATCTTACCGACATTGCCACCTCGCAGACGTACAACAAGCTGCGCGACGATGTTTGGAAAATGCTGGGCAAACTGCCTGTGGGCAAGCGTTTTACCCGCGATATGGCCTCTAAGCTGGAGCACAGCGTAAAAGGCATGGTATCGAAAAGCAGCAACCTGTTTGAAGCGCTGAACCTGCGCTATTTTGGTCCCATCGACGGGCACAACATTACCAAACTGGTAGATACCCTGCAGGACTTGCGCAATATTCCCGGCCCCAAGATCCTGCACATTGTAACGGTAAAAGGTAAAGGCTACGCCCTTGCCGAAAAAGACCAGACCAAGTGGCATGCGCCAGGCCTTTTTGATAAAATCACCGGCGAGATCTACAAAAAAACCTTCGACCTGCCGCAGCCGCCCAAATACCAGGATGTATTTGGCCATACCATGATAGAACTGGCTGAACAGAACAAAGCTATTTTCGGCGTTACGCCGGCCATGCCCAGTGGCTGTTCGCTCAAGTTTATGATGGATAAAATGCCCGACCGCGCCATCGACGTGGGCATTTGCGAACAGCACGCCGTTACCGTTAGTGCTGGCATGGCCACACAAGGCCTGCGGGTATTTTGCAATATTTATTCGTCGTTCATGCAGCGGGCTTTTGACCAGGCCGTGCATGATGTGGCCATCCAAAAACTGCCGGTAGTGTTCTGCCTCGACCGGGCCGGACTGGTGGGCGAAGACGGACCTACACACCACGGCGCTTACGATATTCCCTATTTCCGTTGCATCCCGAATATGATCATTTCGGCGCCGATGAACGAGCAGGAGTTGCGCAACCTAATGTACACGGCCCAACTGGAAAGCACCAAAATGCCATTTGTGATCCGCTATCCACGCGGCGAAGGCGTGATGGCCGACTGGCGTAAACCGTTCGAGGAAATCAAGATCGGCACAGGCCGCAAACTCCGCGACGGTAAGGACATTGCCATTCTTTCGTTTGGACACCCCGGCAATTTTGCCGCAGCCGCCATCCGCGACCTGCGGGTTGATGGCATTACACCGGCGCATTACGACATGCGATTTGCAAAACCCCTCGACGAAGCGCTGATGCACGAAGCCCTGTTGAAATATCAACGCATCATCACCGTAGAAGATGGAACAGTTATGGGCGGCTTTGGCACCGCGGTGCTGGAGTTTATGCAGCAGCATGGGTATAAGGCCGATGTGCGGATACTGGGCATTCCGGACAGGATTGTAGAGCACGGCACGCTGAAAGAACTGCATCGCGAATGCGGTTACGACGCACAATCCATTGCAGATGCTGTTCGAGAAATGGCAAAAGAAAAAGCAACTATTGCCGAACCGGCTTTTTAAAAGTCCCGCGAACTATGATATAACAGAAAAGCCGCTCTTTGGAGCGGCTTTTCTGTTATCCGGTTTTTTTGAATATTCGCTATTGCCCATTCACAACTCACGCCGCCTACAATAGGTGCATGCGTTCCTCATCGGTCTGGCCTTCTTCGGTTTCGTTGTATTCTAAAATAAAATTGTTGCGCCCCTCGCCTACCATCAGGCGCAGAAATTTTTGCTGCACCAGCTCCAGCATTGATAAAAAAGTAAAAATGGCGTGTACCCTGTTTTCGACGCCGTCAAATATTTTTTCAAACGAAAGGGTACGGTCACGCTGCGCAATGGAGATCATGGTGGACTTAGTGGTTTCCATGCTGTAGTTATACTGCACCACGGTGTGCACCGGCTTGTTGAACCGTTCGTGATAGCGCAGCATGGCCCGCTCAAAGGCCTTCATTAACTTAAACATAGTGATGGCCTGAATCTCGGTGCCTTCGCCGGCTTCCTCGCCTACCTGCGACAACTCTTTGTGAATGTTGCCCCTTTTTACCAGCAACATGCGCTCTGCTTCCATCAGGGCCATTTCGGCAGCGGCTTCCTTGTACTTTTTATACTCCAGAATTTTATCCACCAGCTCCTGCCGCGGGTCAATTTCGTTGCCCTGCGCATCGAGCTCCTTGCGGGGCAGCAGCATTTTTGCTTTGATGCGCATGAGGGTGGAAATAAACAGGATGAACTCGCTGGAAAGCTCGATGTTCAATACCTCCTGCTGGTGGATGTAGGTCAGAAAATCGTTGATGATGCGGGTGATGGGTATGTTGTAAATATCCAGTTCATCCCGCTCAATAAAAAACAACAGCAGGTCGAACGGGCCTTCAAACTGGGGCAGTGATATCTGGTAGGTGGTGTTGCTCACAGGGCAAATTTAGTTAGGAAAGACCGGAATGACGGGAAAGACAGTAGAGACGGGAAAGAAAGTAGTGTTGAGCGCCGCGTTTTATTTACACACAAAAAAGTCCTTCAAGTAATGGACAACAGCGCCGCATACCCGAAGGACTTAAACTATTTACAAAATACAGAGATGGTATTCCTTCCTTCCTGTCTTTTCCGTCTTTCCCGACTTTCCCGTCTCCGCTACACCTTCGTACTCTTCAAATTGTCGCGGATTTCGGTGAGGAGTTTTTCAGAAAGCGTAAGCTCGGGCACAGGCGGGGCGGCCACTTCTGCGGCCTTTTTGCGGTGCAGCCTGTTAATGGCGCGAATGATCATGAACAACACAAAGGCAATGATCAGAAAGTTGAGCACTGCAGCCAGAAATTTACCATACTTGACAGCGCCCCAGGTAAGCGCCTCAAGGTCCTTAACCCGTGCGGCCTCCAGCGCTGGTGCCAGCACCAATGGCGTTACCACGTCTTCAACCAGCGAAGAAACAATGGACCCAAAAGCAGCACCCAAAATAACGGCAACCGCCAGGTCAATAACGTTGCCTTTGGCAATAAACTCCCTGAATTCTTTGATCATTCCCATATGAAATCTATTTAATGCACAAAAGATACGGGATGCAACTTTATTTTCAAAGGCGATGTGTGGGCAGCAGGGGATATTCCATCTTCAGACCGGTAAGCGTTTCGTGCAGTTTGGCGGCAATCAGGTGTTCTTTATACCAGTTTTGGTCCGAGGGTACAATGGTCCAGGGTATTTTATTGCAATGCTCAAAAATGTCTTCGTAGGCCTTGCGGTAATCATCCCAGCGTTCGGCTTCCTTAAAATCAGCATCGTTGTATTTCCACATTTTGCGCGGAATGTGCATGCGTTCTTCCAGGCGTTCGCGCTGTTCTTCCGGCGAAATGTGCAAGTAAAATTTCAGGATCTGCGTGTTGTTTTCCTCCCGTAACATTTGTTCAAAATGATTGATGGTTTTAAAGCGCCGATGCGCCGTTGCATCGTCAATAAGGCCATGCACCCGGGTAATTAGCACATCCTCATAATGCGACCGGTTGAACACCTGGATCATGCCGCGCTGCGGTGCATGCTGGTGAATGCGCCATAAAAAATCATGCGCCAGCTCTTCTTCGGTGGGCTTTTTAAACGATTGCACCCGCACACCCTGCGGGTTGATGCGCCCAAATACTTTGCGGATGGCGCCGTCCTTGCCGCCTGCATCTGGGGCTTGCAGCACCACCAAAATGGAATGTTTGGCCTCGGCATACAACAGGTTTTGCAGTTCATCCAGTTCGTCGAGCAATTTTGCGGTGGCTTCTTTTACTTCGTCTTTTTCCAGATCCTTGGGTGCCCGGGTCGATATTTCGGAAAGTTGGTACATAGCAATGGGTTTAAAGCTGAGATTAAAATAATCGGTCCAAGCCGGTATTGCAAAAATGTGCCACGCTAAGGCAAAGGCCCTTATTGCAAAAATGACAAAGGCGTGTGCTAAAATGCTTGCAATTTTGCACCACAATGATGCACAACCAAAGGCTGGTCAACTGGGTGCTGTTTATACTGTTATCACTGATCTGGGGCAGCTCTTTTATTTTAATGAAATGGAGCCGGCAGGGCCTGAACGGCATTCAGATTGGCGCCCTGCGCATTTTCTTCGCCGGCTTGGTCTTTTTTCCCTTTGCCATTGCGCATATTGGTAAAATGCAGCGCCGCAAAATTCCGCTGGTGTTGCTATCGGGTTTGCTGGGCAACCTGTTACCAGCATTTTTATTTGCCATTGCGATTGATAATAAAATTGATTCGGCGCTGGCCGGCATCCTCAATTCACTGACGCCGCTGCTGACCGTAATACTCGGTGCGCTATTTTTCAAAACAGGGCTGCAACAGCAAAAACTCATTGGCGTGACCATTGGGTTTGCCGGCCTGCTGCTGCTTACGCTTGCCAAAGGCGGCATTTCGCTGCAAAATGGCGGTTATGCTTCCCTGATACTGCTGGCCACGCTGATGTACGCCATCAATGTGCACCTGGCTGCCCGTTACCTTAAAGACCTGAATCCATTGCGCATGGCTACCGTTTCCCTGGCGGGCATGGCCATCCCTGCGGCCATTGTAGCGCTGCAGCAAAATGCGTTTGCACCGCTGTGGCAAAGCGGCATCGGCCGCCAGTCCATTGGTGCTGTTGCGTTGCTGGGCATTATGGGCAGTGCAGTAGCTACGGTGCTATTTTATGCCCTGATCAAAAGGGCTGGTGCCTTGTTTGCTTCGCTGGTTACCTATGGCATCCCGGTAGTGGCTCTTGGCTGGGGCGTGCTGGATAACGAACCTGTTTCGGGCATGCAGGTAGCCTGCCTGGCCCTGATCCTTACCGGTGTGTGGGTGGCGAATAGGAAGAAGGGGGAAAAGGTGGAAAAGTCGGAAGTCCGAAGTCCGAAGTCGGAAGAAAGGGCAGCGGGCTAAAAAGAAAAGTCCTACAGGTATGGTGCACTTGGCTCTATACCTGTAGGACAATATTCTATCAGGAAAATTTCTCTTCAGTCTTTACTGTCTTTCCTGTCTGTCTTCGAACTTCCGTCTTCCGTCTTCCGACTTCTCTATACCGCCATAATTTCTTTTTCTTTCTTCTCCAGGTGTTTATCCACCAGAGCAATGTATTTATTGGTTACTTCCTGCACGTCGGCTTCGGCGTCTTTGGCAGCGTCTTCGCTCAGGCCGTTTTTCTGCATCTTTTTAATGCTTTCAATGGCATCGCGGCGCACATTGCGGATCGACACTTTGGAGTGTTCGCCTTCGCCCTGGCAACGCTTTACCAGTTCGCGGCGGCGCTCTTCGGTAAGCGGTGGCAAAAACAGGCGGATATAGTTACCATCGTTCTGGGGGTTGATACCAATATTGGAATTGATGATGGCCCGTTCGATGGGCTGCAACATATTGCGTTCCCAAGGCTGAATGGTCAGCGTACGGGCATCCATCACACTGATATTGCCCACTTGTGCCAGCGGCGTGGCCGAACCATAATAATCTACCATGATTCCATCAAGCATCTGCGGGTTGGCTTTACCGGCACGGATCTTAGCCAGTTCCACTTCCAGGTGATTGATGGCTTTTTGCATCGAATCTTCTGCCATCTCAAGGGTTAACGACACTTCTTCTGACATACTTGCGTTTTTTATATGGCCACAAATCTAATGAACAAGGCACAAATACCACCCCTAAACCTCCCCTTTTCAACTACAACGGCATTGTGCAATAAAAAAGCCGTTGCCGACAGCAACAGCTTTTTTAAAATATATTGATCCACTTATTCGGCTACCGACACAGCGCTGGCCTTTTCCGAATTGATGGCAACCACTTTTGAAGCAACAGGCGTAGCATGAGCAGACGTAGCTATGCTGGAACGATGAGCAGGCAGCGGCACAGTGCGGCTAATAAACGGCTTTTTGTAATAAATAAGCACACCTAGGAACCCGAATGCTACCGTTATCAGCGTGCAGGTAAGCACCGTTGGGCCAAGGCCGCGGCCAAAATAAGCCAGGGAAATAAAGAATGTGTTCAACAGCAGGCAGGCCAGCGCCACATGCTTATGGCTCAGCCCTTTGTCGAGCAACAGGTGGTGAATATGGTTACGGTCGGGCGAAAATGGCGACCGGCCGCTGAAAATGCGGATGCTGAATACCCGGATGGTATCGAGCAGCGGAATCATGAGTATGGAAATACCAACCGGCACTACCGACTCAACCGGCACCGGAACCGCAGGGGTTTCGGCCACCGAAATAAATTTCAACACTAGGATGGCATTAAAGAGACCCACCATCAACGAGCCGCTATCGCCCATAAAAATTTTGGCGGGGTGGTGGTTGAAGATCAAAAACGCCAGCAGGCTGCCGCCCAGCGAAAATGCCAGCAGCGAATACGCCTCCATTCCGGCGATATAAAAATAAATACCAAACACCGACATGGTGAGCAGGCCCAGCATACCGGCCAGGCCATCCACACCGTCAATCAGGTTGTAGGCATTAATAATGAGGATAATAGTAAGGTAGCTAAGAGCCAAACTAAATGACTGCGGCAGTTGGTGCACACCAAACAGCCCATGCATACTGTCGATTTGCAGTCCGCCTAAGTGTATGATGATCGCCGCCGCTGAAATCTGGCCCACAAACTTTTTGGTGGCCGTAATGATCAGTATATCATCTTTTAACCCAAGGAAAAAGATGACGATGGCTGCAGCAAAGAAATATTGAAACTCGGGGTATTGGTGGCTGGAGATAAACAAGAGATCGGCTAGGAAAAAGCCGGTAAAAATGCCCACACCGCCCAACGAGGCGATGGGCTTTTTATGAATTTTCCGGGCATCAGGAATGTCGAAAAGCCTTTTTGCTTCTGCAATTTTGATGATTGCCGGGATGGCAAAGAACGTGATAATAAAAGCAATTGATCCGGTCAAAAGCAAGTTCAACATAGCGCAGGCTTTGATGCAAAAATAAACGCAAAGGTGCAACCCTTTTTAGAATGACATTACTTTTTTTTGAAATCTTACCCGGAAAAGGGAAAAATGGCTTGGAAATCTGCGATTAAAAATTATAATCGCTTACCATTTGATCCGGAATTTGGCTCCACCAAAAAGCAGGTGCAACAGCATAAATATTATGCCATACAGGGCGCAAGGTCGGGCTTTATTTGCAGGATAGTCGAAAACACTTGTGCCAGCGCACATTTACTCGTAATTTATTTTTCACCACAAAAATTATTGAGCCGCTATTTGCTGAGCATAAATGGGATACCCAACCGAAAATGGGGTAGAAAAGTCCTGAAAAAAATTCATTACTCTTCACGCAGCACCACCTGTTGCCGGGCGGCCCGGGCTGCAGGCACCCACGACGCCAACAAAGCAATCAGTAAAACCGTGGCACCTACCAGCAAAAAATCATAAATGGACAATTGCACCGGGAAATAATCGATCAGGAAACTACTGCCCTCTAAGGGAATCAGCTTTAGGTTTACCTGCATCAGGGCCAGCAAAAGCGCCAGCAGCATGCCGGTGCCTCCGCCAATAATGCCCAACAGCAGTCCTTCGGTTAAAAAAATGCGTCGAATAAGGCGCTGGCTGGCACCCAGAGCGTGGAGCACGTTAATGTCCTGCTTTTTTTCGAGTACCAGCATAGTAAGGGCGCCAATCATATTAAAAGCGGCCACCACCAATATCAATGAAAGGATGGCGTAAATGGCCCATTTCTCCACCCGCATCACCGAGTACAGACTTTGGTTTTGCTGGTAGCGGGTTTGTACCCGGTAGGCCCCTCCCACTTGCGCCTGTACCGCCCTTTGCACCTTTTGCTCATCCGCGCCGGGCACCAAGCTTATTTCCACAGCGCCATACTGCTCCGGCCCCAACTGCATCATGGTCTTGATAAAATCCAGATTGGTGAGTGCATATTTGGAATCAAATTCCTGTTGGATCAAAAAAGCGCCGGCCGTATTGATCGTATCAGAAGAAACCGCATCGAGCGGGTTGGATACGTTGATCTCGGTTTTGCGCGGCAGGTACACCACCAGCGGTGCCAGGTTGCGGTCGCTTTGCACGCCCACAGCATTTTCCACCACACCCCCCAGTACCAGCAATGGATCTTCGGCAGTGCCTGTTTGAAAAGACCCTTTTATTACATGCCCGGCAATGCCGGTTACCTGGGTATATTCCTTATCTACCCCTTTGAGGTAAATCATCGATTGGTAGTCACCGTTTTGCAACAGCGCTTTTTCTTCGGCCACCAATGATAGGTGCAGCACGCCGGGTACCGCCCGCAGCCGTTGCACCTGCTCGGGTGTAAGCGTCAGCACTTTTCCCGTGGCCGGGCCAATGCGGATATCGGGGTAAAATGAAGAATATAACGACTTCACCAACCCCTCGAACCCATTGAACACGCTCAGCACCAATATCAGCGCCGCCGTGCCAATGGTGATGGCCACAATGGAAATCCACGAAATAACATTGATGGCATTGGTGGATTTTTTAGCCTTGAAATAGCGCCAGGCGAAGAGGAAGTTCAATGAAAAGGTGTTAAAAATTTAGGACAGGAGGAAGCATATCGAACAGATGAACAGACGAACAAGGAACAGATGAAGTCTTTTAAGAATATCGAACAAGGAACAAGGTATGTTGAATGTTGAATTGGAACAGCCAATGGTTTGGGAATTATAAATGATGAATTATGAGCTATGAATTTGAAACGACCCCAATAATTCATCATTCCCCTTCTTCATTCATCTGTTCCTTGTTCCTTGTTCGTTATTCTTTCTCTCCTTCCGGTTGTTCGTCGGTTTTAATTTGTTTGAACACTTCTTCCATCCGGAACACATGATCGAGGGTATCGTCGAGGAAAAATTTTAGTTCGGGTATGCGCCGCAGCTGTTGCTTTACCTGGGCGGCCAGTTCTTTTTTTACTTCCCACTTGCGTTCCTCTATTTTTTTCAGCAGCGCCTTGGGGTCGGCCGCATTGAAAATGCTCAGGTAAGCCCGTGCCTCCAGCAGGTCGGGGGTTATTTTAACCGACGAAATGGAAACCATTGCGCCGTCGATGATATTGATGCCCAGCCGCTGGAAAATGCCGCTCAACTCTTCCTGCAACAGGCTTCCCACCTGCTTTTGCCTTTTACCTTCCTGCATAGTTTAACCATTTTGTTGGGTGTAAAAATAGCTACTTTTGCGCCGTTCCCACCCGCAACAGCGGGAGTTCACTGGTTCACAAGTTTTTAAAAGTTCACGAGTTGGCTGTTATTTCGCAACCATCACTCCCATTTGTGCCCTGGCGAACCCCTGAATTGGCGAACCGTTTACCATGAAGCAATACGCCCGGATCTTAAAATACCTCGGCCATTATAAAGGACAGATCTTTTTGTATTTTCTGTTTACCGTGCTGTCCATCCTTTTTTCCATTGTGTCGCTGGGCATGCTGATGCCGTTTCTGGAACTTATTTTTTACGGCGAAAAAGGCGGCTCCACCACAGCGCTGGTGGAAAACAGCGACAACGCCGTGGTGGATGCCATCCGCAACTTTTTGCTCCAGGCCATGCAATCGGCGGGCGGCGGACTGGAAGGTAAAATGGCCACCCTCGGCTGGATTTGCCTGCTCATCATCGGGTCCATTTTTTTCAAAAACCTGTTCCTTTACTTGTCGCTGTATATTTTAAACCCGCTGAAAAACCGGGTGGTAAACAGCCTGCGTGCCGACCTGTATAATAAAATACTGCAACTGCCCATTGCCTATTTTACCGAAAAGAAAAAAGGCGACCTCATCAGCCGCATCACCAACGATATTGGCGAAGTGGAAGCCTCTGTGGTGGGCACTTTGGAGGGCTGGATCCGCGATCCGCTTACCATCATCATCAACTTTGCGGTGCTGTTTTACATCAGCCCGCGGCTTACGGTTTTCCTTCTGCTCGTTATTCCTTTTGTGGGCCTGATACTGGGCCGCGTGTCGCGGTCGCTGCGCACCAACTCCACCGAGGCGGCCGAAAAATATGCCGAGTCGGTATCGGTGCTCGATGAAACACTTTCGGGCTTGCGGGTGATCAAAGCGTTTAATGTAGAAAACCTGCTGCGCGGCCGGTTTTTCCGCATCAACAACGAGCTGCTGGCGGCCAAAAACCGCATCATCACCCGCCGCGATATGGCATCTCCCACTTCCGAATTTTTGGGCGTGGTGGTTTTTTGCGGCATCCTGTATTTCGGCGGCCGCCTGGTGCTGAGCAGCGGCATTGACCTCGAAGCTTCTTCTTTTATCGGTTACCTGGTGCTGGTGTATAATATTATTAACCCGGCCAAAACGCTGTCCACCTCCTTCAGCAACATGCAAAAAGGCAGTGCTGCCATTGCCCGAATTGAAGAAGTGCTGAATGCGCCCAACATCATCGACGATAATGCCGGCGGCAAAATGTTGCCGCAATTCAACCGGTCTATCGAGCTGCGCAATGTTTCGTTTTCGTACGAAGGCGTGCCCATTTTGCAAAACATCAACCTCACTATTGAAAAAGGAAAAACTGTTGCACTGGTGGGCGCATCCGGTGCCGGTAAAAGCACCCTGGCCGACCTGGTGCCCCGCTTTCACGATGTAACCGAAGGTGAGCTGCTGATTGATGGCACCAACATCAGGGAATATTCGTTGCAGTCGGTTCGCGACCAGATTTCGATTGTTACGCAGGAGCCCATTTTATTCAACGATACCATTGCGGCCAACCTGCTTATTGGCAAGCAAACCGCCAGCCGCTACGAACTGGAGGCCGCCGCCAAAGTGGCCAATGCGCATAATTTTATCATTAAAAAAGAGCTGGGCTACGAAACAAATGTGGGCGACCGCGGCACTAAGCTGAGCGGCGGCGAACGCCAGCGCCTCACCATTGCGCGGGCCCTGGTAAAAAACCCGCCGATCCTTATCCTCGACGAGGCCACTTCATCGCTGGACACCGAAAGCGAACGGCTGGTGCAGGATGCCATCAACAACATGATGCAAAACCGCACGTCCATTATTATTGCGCACCGCCTCAGCACCATTCGCCACGCCGATGAAATAGTGGTGCTGCAACGCGGCCGCATTGTGGAACGCGGCACCCATGATGAGCTCCTGAAAAAAGGCGGGTATTATTATAAGCTGGTGCACATGCAAACGGCCAACATGGCCGGCGGCGATGGCGCCCTGCCCTACCGCGTGGAAGATGAAGCGGCGTTTTTGTAAAGCTTCTTGATGGTTTGTAAACAGCGGGACTTACTTAAGTGAACTTCTAGATACACAGCTACCTTTCACAGGGTAGCTTTTTTTATGTACCCAGCTTTCATTATAGTATTCAGCACCTGTTGCGTCGCACACTGCATCGTTCGGTAATTCTGTTGGGCAAATTTTACCATTGAACAAATACCAAAGCCAACACTTTCATTACTTTTTCATTTCGTTGCCCGCTCTGGCCTTTGTCATCCTGAGCGCAGCGAAGGATCTGAGTGGGCACCAGAATGACTCTCAGGCATCATGAAGTTTGCCTTTTATTTCATCGTCCCTCCTTTGCAACACCCAGATGCTTCGCTGCGCTCAGCATGACAAGCAAAAAACATTGTCGCATTAAGCGGCTAAATCATCATTAATCAACCATATTAATTTTATTGTGTCTATCTTTCTTCGGCTATACGCTGGCAAAGAACGATTGATGAAAAATTGATCGTGGTAAATCCCATTCACAGCGGCAACAAAATAACACCAAACCAAAACACATCGCTTCGTTAGCACCTATTGAATTCGTCTTCGTTCTCGTTATTCTTTTATTACCCTTAGTCGCATTGGTAGATATTATCAGGAGCCGATTTCAGGACAGCATCAACAAGGTTGTTTGGGTGTTGATTGTAATTCTGGTGCCGGCGTTGGGAACGTTGTTGTACTTTGTTTTGGGCACCAGACAAAAGGCGAAAGCGTAATGGGAAATAGGTTTTAGCATTAGTGTTCAGAAGTTTTCTATTGTTTTAGGTGCTCGTTCTGCCTACCTTTTTCAACCCGTTAAATAGAAGCATGTGCTAAGCAGCAGCCTTTCCCTGTCATGCTGAGCGTAGCGAAGCATCTCAGTGTTATAGCTTAGGGATTTAATGCAGAAAAGGTAACCTCCCCAGTATTTATTTGTTAGTCTTGGCGCCGGCTCAGATTCTTCGCTGCGCTCAGGATGACAAGCAAAATCATCGTCGGTAGACAAAGAGCAGTATATCAGCGGTGGAGTAGGTCGCTGGGTGTCATTAGTGTTTGTCATGCCGAACTTGTTTCGGCATCCCCTTCATCTTGCGGAATTTACAAAAGCACAAGGAGATGCCGAAACAAGTTCGGCATGACAGCTTATAATGGGCAGCGGTTTATTACAGGTGCAACGGGTAGTACAATAGCAATACAGAACGTACAAGTGTGCGACGCAACAGGCGCCCAATAGTATTACCACAGCAGGCTACATAAAAAGCTTCCATCGCTTGGAGCGATGGAAGCTTTACAAGTTTGCTCAGGCTTATATTAAAGTGCAAAAGAGATCAAGCAAAACACTACTTCAGGATTTCCCTTGAAATAACCACTTTCTGAATTTCGCTGGTGCCTTCGCCGATGGTACAGAGCTTGGCGTCGCGGTAAAATTTTTCTACCGGAAAATCTTTGGTGTAGCCATAACCGCCAAAGATCTGCACCGCATCATTCGCCACCCGCACCGACACTTCAGAAGCGTAATATTTGGCCATGGCGGATTCTTTGGTCATGGACTCGCCGCGCATTTTCAGGTCGCAGGCCTGCAGCGTAAGCAAATCGGCTGCTTCTATTTCCGTAGCCATATCGGCCAGCTTAAAAGAAATGCCCTGGAACGAAGCAATGGGCTTATCGAACTGGTGGCGCTCCTGTGCATATTTGAGCGCCGCTTGGTAAGCGCCTTTGGCAATGCCCAGCGCTAGTGATGCAATGGAAATGCGGCCACCATCCAGCACTTTAAGCGATTGCTTAAAACCATCACCTACTTCGCCGAGGCGGGCAGCATCGGGCACCACGCAGTTTTCAAACACCATTTCAGCGGTTTCGGAAGCCCGCATGCCCAACTTGTTTTCCTTTTTACCACCACTAAAACCGGGGTTGCTGCGGTCCACAATAAACGCAGTGGCGTTGTTCTTGGCGCGGGGCTCGCCGGTGCGGCAAATCACTACGGCCACATCGCCGCTTTTGCCATGCGTGATCCAGTTTTTGGTGCCATTGATGACCCAGTTGTTGCCGTCGCGGGTGGCGGTGCACTTCATGTTGCCCGCATCCGATCCCGTGTTGGCTTCGGTAAGTCCCCAGGCGCCAATCCATTCGGCAGTGGCCAGTTTAGGTAAATACTGCTGCTTTTGCGCTTCGTTGCCAAACAACAAAATATGGCCTACGCACAGCGAGTTGTGTGCCGCCACGCTCAGGCCGATGGAACCATCCACTTTTGCAATTTCTTCAATCACCGCTTTGTACTCGTAGTAGGAAAGACCGGCACCGCCATACTGTTCGGGCACCAGCACGCCCATCATACCCAGGCGACCAAGTTCTTTAAAAATTTGCGTAGGAAATTCCTGGCTTTCGTCCCACTCCATTACGTGGGGCTTGATGTGTTGCTGTGCAAATTCACGGGCAGCAAGTGCTACCTGCATACTGACTTCTGATGTTTCAAAATTCATATTGTGCAATCGTTAAAAGGGTAACCGCGGATTAAGGGATTAAAAAAGCATTGAGCCGTTCAGGCAATGCGTTTGGTTCTTATTCCGTGGGACATAATAAGCAGGATAAAAATAAGGATGTTTGGGCTTGTGCCGCCCTGCGCCTCTTTTCAGCCAAGTTACATATGGGTTCTGCCCACTTGTGCATCAAAGCGCAGCACCAGCCCGTCGTATGCAAGTTCCATACCCTGCGGCAGGTCGGCATTTACGGCGGCGTGCAACCCCAACTGGTGCGAGATATGGGTAAAATAGGCATGCGCCACTTCCAGTTCCCGTACTACCGTCATGGCTTCTTGTAGTGTAAAATGTGAAATATGTGGCTCGTTGCGCAGTGCATTGAGCACCATGGTATGGCTGCCCCTGATTTTTTCCCGCTCCGCCGCATCAATGCGGTTGGCATCGGTAATGTAGGTAAACGACCCAAACCGAAACCCATACACGGGCATGCGCAGGTGCCACACCGTGATGGGCTGCACTGGTATATCGCCAATAAAAAAGGGCGCATCGGTAATGCTGTTCAATTCAATTTGCGGCACACCGGGATAACGTTTATCGGCAAACGCATAGGCAAATTCCCGCATCAATCCATCGATGGTCATTTGGCTGGCATACACAGGCATGGTGCGCTGCTGCAGGTAGTTGTAGGCCCGCACGTCATCAAGGCCCGCAATATGATCTTTGTGGGGGTGGGTAAATAAAACAGCATCAAGGTTTTTAACACCGGCCCGCAACATTTGGTAGCGAAAATCGGGGGTGGTATCAACGACAAACGTAGTGGTGGGCGATTGCACCAAGATGGAAGAACGCAGGCGGTTGTCTTTTTTATCGGCCGACGTGCATACTTCGCAGGTACAGCCGATCATGGGTACACCGCTGCTGGTTCCGGTCCCTAAAAATGTAATGGTAAGGGGTGGGCAATTCACTGCGGCAAGTTAAGACAATGACGGAAAGGGAGAATTTGAAAATGGGGGAATTTGAAGATTTGAAAATGTGAGTGACGTGAATTATTGATTACTGACGATTAATTATTGGGGTCGCTTATTGTTCAAGAAAACGCGTTGCACCGGATCGCTAGGGACAAATGAAGTGGGCAACTTTATTTATTTTAAATAAAACAAGAAGCTTTTATTCCTGTTCCATTTTCAAATCTTCAAATTGCCCCATTTTCAAATTATTCCTTCACCCTGGTCATGATATCATCGAAGGTTTTGCGGCTTTCAGGGCTGAGGGCCTCGGCATCAAAACCCAGTTGCGGAATCAGGTCGATGAGGGTATTGATGCGGCCTTCAAGTGTGAGGAACTTGTTGAGCACAATTACTTTTTTCTGCTCCAAAATGCAATAGCCGCTATTGAAGGTGCCCCGTTCGTAGCGCACAATATAGCCCGACTCGGACACGACCTTTTCTATTTTATTGAGTGTGTTTTGTGTGTATTTCATAACCACTGCCGCCGATTGCAACAATTTCGATCAGCCCCGCTGACCTATAATGCTGCCGTTCCGGAATGTTGCAAAGTTAATCCCTTTTTAACCGCTTGCTTACCTCGCCGTTTTCATCGGCTGGTTGTATATTGAAGCATGGAGCCTACCGAAAAGCGCAAAACTACATATCCCCTGTTTTTTCCATCGATGGTCATTCTTGTGCTGTCGCTCATGCTATTCTTCCTTTTAGATAAAGGCATTTCGTGGGTACCATTTATTGGATTGATGATATTGTCCCTGCGTATTTGGTGGGTGTATAAGCAACATCGGAAGGGTAATTCTGAACCGCTGATCAGAATTATTCGGGCATCCAAAATTTTGCTCGTCACGTTGCCGCTGCTGGCGCTACTCACTTACGCATTGAAAAGATTACATGTTATTTAAAAACTGCACAAGGCATTACACAAATAAGCAATATAATTTTTCTTGGTAAATTAGATGATGGCAACCAACAACCCTTCGTCACAAATGCCCACAGTTTCAAAACTGTTTATCGGGGCCGGATTAGCGCTCATTTTCCTGAGCATCATTTTTCGGGAATTTTTATTTCTGCTGCCCAAGATTGGCATCGCTCTACTTTGGGCCGGATTGATCCTGCAGTATTACCATTTCTGGAAAACCGGGCAAAAGGAAAAACTACGGGAACTTGGGTTTCGGTTTTTGGTATTATTCGCGATTGTCGGCGTATTGTATACACTTTCCGTTTTGTTGAAATGGTAAAACAAATATTCCATCTTTTTAAAAGATGGAATATTAAAGGTCATTGCTACTTACTCACCATCTGCACAACAGGCACAATCATTTCCTCCAAACTAATGCCGCCGTGCTGAAATGTATTGCGGTAATAATTTACGTAGTGGTTATAATTATTGGGGTAACATAAATACGTGTCTTCACCGGCAAAAATGTACGACGAATTAATGGCCGGTGAAGGCAGCCCCGCATCTTTCGGATCGCGGAAAGCCAGTACATCACGGCTGTCGTAATTGAGGTTGCGGCCATGTTTGTACCGCAGGTTGGTGGTAGTTTGTTTGTCGCCAATAACCTTGGCCGGCGTTTTTACCCGCACCGATCCATGGTCGGTGGCCAGTACAATCTTGATGTTTTTATCAGCAATCTTTTTCAGGGCCTGGTGCAGCGGCGAATGCTCAAACCAAGATGCAGTAAGGCTTCGATAGCTTACTTCATCGCCGGCCAGTTCTTTCAACACTTCCATTTCGGTGCGGGCATGGCTGAGCATGTCTACAAAATTGTACACGATCACGTTCAGGTCGTTGTGCAGCAGATTGTGCATATTGGCCACCAGGTCGAGGCCGGCCTGGTTGTGCAGCACTTTGGTGTACGATACCTTCATGCTGCCTTCGCCAATGCTGCGCAGGTACGAACGTAAAAACTCTTCTTCGTGCAGGTTTTTGCCACCTTCTTCGTCATCGTTTTTCCATTGCTGGTGGTATTTTTTTTCTATTTCAACCGGCAGCATGCCCGAAAAAATGGCGTTGCGGGCATAATGTGTAGCCGTGGGCAAAATGGCATAAAAAGTATCTTCTTCCACCAGCCGGAAGCTTTCGGAAAAAATGGGCTGTATGGTGCGCCACTGGTCAAAGCGCAGGTTGTCGATCAGCACAAAAAAAGTAGGCGTGCCTTTTTCAATTTGCGGCAGCACTTTTTCGCGCAGCAGGGTGTGCGACATTACCGGCTTGCTGCCTTTGCCCTTGATCCAGTCTTCGTAATTGCGGGAAATAAATTTGAAAAACTCCGTGTTGGCCTCGGCTTTCTGGGTTTGGAAAACTTCCACCATTTCCGGCGAATCGGACCGCTGCAGGCTTAGCTCCCAATACACCAGTTGTTTGTAAATGCCCATCCACTCGTTGTGGTCGGGGTTGGAGTTGAGTGCCATAAACAGGTTGCGAAACTGCTGCTGGTAGGCGGTGGTGGTTTTTTCGGCCACCAGGCGGCGGTTGTCGATGATCTTTTTCAGCGACAGCCATACCTGGTTGGGGTTTACGGGTTTAATGAGGTAATCCGATATCTGGCTGCCAATGGCATCATCCATCAGGTTCTCGGTTTCGTTTTTGGTAATGAGCACCACCGGGATGCTGCTGTTTACCTCTTTTATTTTGGCCAGTGTTTCCAGCCCCGTAATGCCCGGCATGCTTTCGTCGATGAGCACCACGTCCACAAAATTTTCCTTGATATAGTCAATGGCATCAAAACCATTGGTAAGTGTGTGCACCACATACCCTTTGTTTTCGAGGAACATTTTCTGCGACCGCAGGCTTTCTATTTCATCATCTACCCAAAGTATGTTGGCTAACGACATGGAGTTGTTTTATGATGGTTGAAGGTCAGGGATAAAGGCAAAAGTAAAAAGTCAAAATTCAAAACCGGCGTGGAGCAAGCTGTCACTTCTTGTTTTTGACTTTTGCCTTTTGACTTCCTCTATGGCCCGTACTTTTGTTTGTTCACTACTTCAAAAATCCGAATGGCGCAGGTACGCAAGATCATCAACGACCCCGTGTATGGCTTTATCACCATCGATCACCCGCTGATCATGGAAATTATTTCGCATCCATACTATCAACGATTGCGCCGCATTCACCAAATGGCATTTGCATCGCTGGTGTACCCCGGCGCCGTGCACACCCGCCTGCACCATTCGCTGGGTGCGTACCACCTCATGGGACTGGCAATTACCGAGCTGCGCAACAAAGGCGTGGACATCACACCTGACGAAGAACTGGGCGCCAAAATAGCCATCCTGCTGCATGACATCGGCCACGGGCCTTTTTCGCATGCCCTGGAGCGCCGCCTTATTCGAGGCGTGCACCACGAGGAAATTTCGATCCTCATTTTGCAATTGCTCAACGAAAACCTCGACGGCAGGCTTTCGCTGGCCATCCAGATCTTTAAAGACGAATACCCGAAAAAATTCCTGCACCAACTCGTGTCGGGCCAGTTGGATGTGGACCGCATGGATTACCTCAGCCGCGACTCGTTTTACACCGGCGTATCGGAAGGCGTGATTGGCTACGACCGCATCCTGAAAATGCTGGTGGTACACGACGGCGAGCTGATGGTGGAGGAAAAAGCCATTTACTCGGTAGAAAAATTTTTGGTGGCGCGCCGGCTGATGTACTGGCAGGTGTACCTCCACAAAACCGTGGTGGCTGCGGAAAAAATGCTGGTACGCACCATCGAACGGGCACAGGAGCTGGTAGCGGCGGGCATCGACCTGCCCACGGCCTCGCCGGTGCTCAACTTTTTTTTAAAAGAACACAAACCCGATGGCGATTTTTTAAAACACCTGGAGCGTTTTTGCCAGCTCGATGATACCGATATTTTGTGCACCCTCAAATCGTGGTGCGGCTTCTTCGATCCGGTGCTCAGCCGCCTCAGCCGCGGCCTTATCGACCGGCGCCTGCTCAAGATCGAGTTTCGCAACACGCCATTTATGGAGGCCGAAGTGGCCCAAAAGCGGGCATCGGTAATGGAGCGGCTGCGCCTCAACGAGCATGAGGCGGCTTACCTGGCTTTTGCCGGCGAAGCGGTAAACACCACCTACAACCCTGCGAACGAGCATATTCGCATCCTTTTTAAAAGCGGCCGGGTGGCCGACATTTCGGAGGTGGACAATGCCCTCATTCTGCAACACATGGCGGCCCCTGTCAAAAAATACTACCTTTGCCACCTTCGGTAAAATTCCGCCAGCCGGTTTTTTCCGACCAGTTATATAAAAAACGCTTATTTGGCGTTTAAACTAACGAGCTTTGGTCATGTGTTTTTGATTATTGAATTAGCACCAAACAAAATATGCAGTTTACAGCCGCCCAGATTTCTTTTATCATTCAAGGAACAGTTGAAGGGAATGCAGATGCCGTGGTAGATTCCTTTGGAAAAATAGAGGAGGCGCAATACAACCAACTTACTTTTCTGGCCAACCCCAAATACGAAGATTATCTCTATTCCACCCAAGCTTCGATTGTTATTTTAAACGAAGCCTACGAATTAAAGGAGCCGGTGAAGCCCACGCTGATCCGCGTACCGGATGCTTATTCGGCCTTTGCCCTGCTGCTGAGCAAGTACCAAGAAATGGCGACCCAGCAAATGAAAGGCATCCAGCAACCTTCTTTTATTCCGCAATCGGTGCAGGTAGGCGAAGGCGTATTTATTGGCGCTTTTGCGTATTTCGGTGAAAATGTCAAGATCGGCAACAACACCAAAATTTACCCCAATGCATTCATTGGCGATAATGTGCAGATCGGCGACAACTGCGTGATCCACCCCGGTGTACGCATTTATTATGGCTGCATCCTGCGCGATAATGTAACCATCCACGCCGGCACCGTGATTGGTTCGGACGGATTTGGTTTTGCGCCGCAGTCGGACGGCTCGTTTAAAAAAGTGCCTCAGATTGGCAACGTGGTGATTGAAGATGGCGTTGAAATTGGCGCCAACACCACCATCGACCGGGCAACAATTGGCTCTACCGTGATCAAGGCCGGCGCCAAGCTCGACAACCTGATCCAGATAGCCCACAACGTAGAAGTGGGCAACAATACCGCCATTGCGGCACAAGCCGGCGTTTCGGGTTCCACCAAAATTGGTGACAATGTAATGATCGGCGGACAGGCAGGACTGGTGGGTCATATCCAGATTGCCGACGGCAGCCGCATCAATGCCCAAAGCGGTGTGAGCAAATCACTGAAAATTCCGGGAGCCACCGTAACCGGTTCTCCTGCATACGATTATACCAGCGCCCTGCGCAGCCAGGCCGTGTTTCGCAACCTGCCCGAGTTGGAAAAACGCATCTCCGAGCTGGAAGACCTGGTGCGCCAACTGATGGCTGAGCGGGTAAATAGCCTCTGAAGTTTGTAAAATTTTTGAACCACGAAGACACGAAGCAACAAAGAAGCACAAAGAATTTGCTTAGTGCACCTTCGTTCCTTCGTGTCTTTGTGGTTCAAATCCGTTTTTGCATCAGCGCCCAGCCCACGCCCAATAGGATAATGGAGAAACCCAGGAACCCAAAGTTCCAGGCTTCGGGGCTGCTGCTCACCTCCCGCACATTGTGCAGTTTCAGCACCTGGTGGTCTAAAATGCCCTCCACGATATTGAACACACCCCAGCCACACAGCAACCCGCCGGCCAGCAGGTAACCCGACCGGTCCGCATCTTGCCGCTTACTTACCCGCCACAGCATCACCATCCCGGTAAGCACCACCAGCAGGCAAAAGGCGTGAAAAATGCCGTCCCAAAACATATTTACCGACTTATTCACCAGCGTATCGGGCGGAATTTTAGCCGACAACATTTCGTGCCATTGCAAAATCTGGTGCAGCAAAATGCCATCGACAAAGCCGCCCAGCCCGATGCCCAGAACCAATGAAGCGGTAGCCAGCGGCACCCCATTTGCCAAAACCTGCCCGCTAGTCAGCCCCTGCCGCCGGGCATGGCCTTTTTTAAAATAAACCGCAAGCCCGGCCACAATCAGCGCCAGCACAAAAAAGGGCGACAGCATCAGGGCCAGGTTGGGGTAAAATGCACTGTCGAAAATGGCTTGCTGCACCTGCCGGTTGCAGGTAATGCAGGCTTTGGTGCCAGTGGTAGCCAGCAATGCCGGCAGGCAGATCAATGGTTTTAGCATCAGCTTTTTCATACCGGCTTATTTGCCCCCAATTCAGCAAAGAGCAGGCCGGGGCAAACCCTTACCCGTGGCCCGTTTTTGGGGATAAAATAAAGCCCCTTTTTAACGTCTGACACATGGTCAGGCGGCGCTTTTTTGGTACATTTGCCCACTTAATCGCTGCCTTTACCGCGGCAGTAAAATGGAAAAAGAAATCATGAGCGAAATCATCGAAACAATGCCCATTCCGGAGCTGCCTGCCACCACTGCGCCATCCTACGGTGCCGATAGCATTCAGGTTTTGGAAGGACTGGAAGCAGTGCGTAAGCGCCCTGCCATGTATATTGGCGATATTGGCGTAAAAGGCCTGCACCACCTGGTGTACGAAGTGGTAGACAACTCCATTGACGAAGCACTGGCCGGATGGTGTAAAAACATTACTGTTACCATACACGAAGACAACTCCATTTCCGTGGAAGATGACGGCCGGGGCATCCCCACTGCCATGCACACCAAGGAAAAACGCTCTGCGCTGGAGGTGGTAATGACGGTGCTGCACGCCGGTGGCAAATTCGATAAAGGCTCTTACAAGGTTTCGGGTGGTTTGCACGGTGTGGGTGTGAGTTGCGTAAACGCATTGTCTACCAAGCTGCATGTAACCGTTCGCCGCGAAGGCAAAATATTTGAGCAGGAATACGGCATTGGCGCTCCCAAATACCCGGTTCGCGAAATCGGCGTATCGGAAACCACCGGCACCAAGGTGCATTTTTGGCCCGACCTGACCATTTTTACCGAAAGGGTGTACAACCGCGATATCCTGGAAGGCCGTATGCGGGAACTGGCTTACCTCAACCGCGGCATTTCCATTACGCTGAACGATGTGCGGGAACGCGATGAAGAAAGCGGGCTCACTTATACCAAAACCTTCTTTAGCGAAGGCGGTATTTCTGAGTTTGTGGAAATGCTGGACAAAAACGCAGGCCGCAGCCCGCTCATTCCGAACGTGGTGTTTGTAGAAGGCCGCGACGAAAAGACCAACGTGGCCGTAGAAGTGGCCACCATTTACAACGACAGCTACACCGAGCATATTTACTCGTATGTAAACAATATCAACACCATTGAAGGGGGCACCCACGTTGCGGGTTTCCGCAGGGCGCTTACCCGGGTGTTCAAATCGTATGGCGATAAAAACGGCTTGTTTGAAAAAGCCAAGGTAACGATCGAAGGCGACGATTTCCGCGAAGGCCTCAGCGCCATTATTTCTGTAAAAGTGCCTGAGCCGCAGTTTGAAGGCCAAACCAAAACAAAGCTGGGAAACAGCGAAGTTTCGGGTGTGGTGGACAGCACTGTATCCCGTGCATTGGAAGCATTTTTGGAAGAAAACCCCCGCGAGGCCAAGAACATCATTCAAAAAGTGATTCTGGCGGCACAGGCCCGTGCGGCTGCCAAAAAGGCCCGCGAAATGGTGCAGCGCAAATCGGTACTGAGCGGTGGCGGTTTGCCCGGCAAACTGGCCGACTGCTCCGAAAGGGACCCTGAGCGTTGCGAGCTGTACCTGGTGGAAGGTGACTCGGCGGGTGGTACGGCCAAACAGGGCCGCGACCGCAGCTACCAGGCTATTTTGCCGCTGCGTGGTAAAATCCTGAACGTGGAAAAGGCCATGGAGCACAAGATCTACGAGAACGAGGAGATCCGCAACATGTACACCGCGCTGGGCGTAACGGTGGGCACCCCCGAAGATCCTAAGGCGTTGAACATTACCAAGCTGCGCTACCACAAGCTGATCATCATGACCGATGCCGACGTGGATGGTTCGCACATCGCCACACTGATCCTTACGTTTATTTACCGCTACATGAAAGAAATGGTGGAGCAGGGCTACGTGTACATTGCACAGCCGCCGCTTTACCTGGTAAAACGCGGTAAAGAACAGGTATATGCTTACAACGAAGAACAACGCAAGGCACTGGTGGAAAAGCTGGGCGCCGGCAAAGAAGACTCGGTAACCATTCAGCGATACAAAGGTTTGGGTGAAATGAACTCCGACCAGTTGTGGGACACTACCATGAACCCCGACACCCGCACCCTGAAGCAGGTAACCATTGAAAGCGCCGCCGAAGCCGACCGTATCTTCAGCATGCTGATGGGCGATGAAGTGGCCCCGCGCCGCGAGTTCATTGAAAGCCATGCCAAGTATGCACGGATCGATGCGTAAGATTTAGCAACTTATATTATTTCATAAAAAAAGCTGTCTCATTCAAGACAGCTTTTTTTATGAAATAATACCGACTAATAATACTGTTTAACGAATCAACCTTATACAAAACGGGTAACGATACATCTTGTTTTCGGCAGCTTTAACCGTTGCCACAATCACCAGCACCAAGTGCACCACGCCAATCACCATCAGCATCAAAATCCCAATCAGTACAATCATTAAGATAAACGACACGATATAAGCAATGGCCAGCGTGATCTGAAAGTTGAGCGACTCCTTTGCATGTTCCCGCACAAAAGGCGATTCATCTTTTTTGATCAGGTAAATAATGAGCGGCGCTACAAATGAAAAGAACAGCGTGAGTACATGCGACAACACGGCCAGCAGCCGGTCGCTTTCCGTTACCTGACCCAAAGGTTGTTCCGAACTACCCAGATAAGATGATTCCATGCGTTGCGTTTTGGGTAAAAGGTAACTATTTGTGCCGCCTTTTGCAAATGATCCATTTTAAGTGTGGGTAAATAATAAACGCCCATCGCAGCTAAATCAGCCTCCTTCCCGCACCCATCCCCTATTTTTATACACCCAAAAAAGAGCTCATGGCTTATACAGCAAATGATCAGCGTTATGCGCAAATGGAATACCGCCGCTGTGGCAACAGCGGGTTGAAACTGCCACCCATTTCCCTGGGCCTGTGGCACAACTTCGGCGAGCTGGACAACCTAGCCAACTGCCGCAATATGATCCACACAGCATTCGACAACGGCATCACGCATTTTGACCTTGCCAATAACTACGGCCCGCCACCTGGTGCTGCAGAAGAAACATTTGGCCGCATTTTGGCCAAAGACCTGCGCTCCTACCGCGATGAATTGATCATTTCGTCCAAAGCAGGCTGGGGCATGTGGCCCGGCCCTTACGGCGACCTGGGTTCCAAAAAATACCTGATGGCGTCGCTGGACCAAAGCCTGAAGCGCATGGGCCTGGAGTATGTTGATATTTTTTACCACCACCGCCCCGACCCCGAAACGCCGCTGTACGAATCCATGTCGGCGCTGGACTTAATGGTGCGGCAGGGAAAAGCCCTCTACGTGGGCATCAGCAGCTACCCACCCAAAGAAGCAGCGGAAGCCATTAAAATATTGCGGTCGCTGGGTACGCCATGTTTAATACACCAACCCAAATATTCGATGCTCGACCGCTGGGTGGAAGATGGCCTGCTGGATGTGCTGGAAGCGGAAGGTGTTGGCTGTATTACATTTTCGTCGCTGGCGCAGGGCCTGCTTACCAATAAATACCTAAATGGCATTCCAGAAGGTTCCCGTGCAGCCCGGCACCTGGGCAATGGCGCCATTGAGCCCGATGCATTGACCGAAACCAACCTGCAAAAAGTGCGGCAACTGAACGACCTGGCCACGGGCCGCGGACAAACGCTGGCGCAAATGGCATTGGCTTGGGTGCTGAAAGATCCGCGCATTACATCGGTCATTGTCGGTGCATCCAAATCAGCGCAAATAACCGATGCATTGCAATGCCTCAATAACCGTCAGTTTAGCACAGCAGAACTGGAACAAATAAAGAACATATTGAAGTGATTGATGATTTCGGATTTACGATTGACGATTTAAAGAACGACTTTGATTTTTTCAAACAAATCGTAAATCCAAAATCGTAAATCGTAAATCCCTTAACCGGGTACGTTTTTTATAGCATACAAAACCATGGCACAACAAAACAATTTCAACCCATCGGTGGTGGCCACCGCCTTTCGCGAAGCTTATGGCACAGAACCTCTGCTGGTGCGGTCGCCGGGCCGCGTAAATATTATTGGCGAGCACACCGATTACAATGATGGCTTTGTCCTGCCTGCAGCCATCGACAAAGCTATTTATGTAGCCATTGGTAAACGCGATGACGATACCATCAAACTGTTTTCCCGTGAGTTTGGTCAAAGCCATACCACCACCCTTACCGATGTGCACCCCACACGGGGCTGGGCCAATTATATATTGGGTGTGGTAGACCAGATCCAAAAGCGTGGACATAAACTTGGTGGATTCAACCTGGTGTTTGATGGCGATGTGCCCATTGGTGCAGGTCTTTCTTCATCGGCTGCCGTGGAGTGCGCCACTGCATTTGCACTCAATCAATTGTTTGGCCTCGGCATCAGCCGCAAAGAAATTACCGACATTGCCCAAAAAGCAGAACATACCTACGCTGGTGTTCGGGTAGGCATCATGGATATGTTTGCTTCGGTGTTTGGTAAAAAAGGCCATGTTATTAAACTCGATTGCCGCTCATTGGAGTACGAGTATGTGCCCCTGAATATGGAAGGCGTAAAAGTAGTGCTGCTCAATACCAATGTAAAACATTCGCTGGCATCATCGGAGTACAACACCCGCCGGCAGGAATGCGAACAAGGTGTGGCGTGGATCAAAGAACACCACCCCGAAGTGGCCAGCCTGCGCGATGCAACACTGGAAATGCTGGATAAATATGTAGCCCCAAAAGATGCAGTGGTGGACAAACGCTGCCGCTACGTTGTGGAAGAAATCCAACGTCTGTTGCAAGGTTGCGAAGACCTGAAAAACGGCCACCTCGATGACCTGGGTAAAAAAATGTTTGCTACCCACGATGGCCTGAGCAAACAATACGAAGTAAGCTGCAAAGAGTTGGATTTCCTGGTTGATTTTGTACGCAACAACGATGCTGTGCTGGGTGCCCGAATGATGGGCGGCGGATTTGGCGGCTGCACCATCAACCTGGTGCGGGAAGAAGCCATCGACGACTTGGTAGCCCAAGCAAGCAAAGCTTACAAAGACGCTATGGGACTGGATTTAACGGCATACATCGCACAGGTGGAAGACGGCACTTCGGTGATTATTTTATAAATGCATTTTCACGCAAAGGCGCTAAGTTTTGATACAAAGGCGCAATGGATGTTTTGATTTTATTTTGACCAATAATTTTAATAAAACAAAAGGCGCAAAGAATAATTTCTTTTGCGCCTTTTGTTTGTGAGGTCCAAAACAAGTTTTTTGCGAACACAAAAAAACCTGTCAAAGAAACATTCACTTATTAAAAAATTAGAACCCACACAATCATTTCTTTGTGCCTTTGCCTCAAAACTTAGCGCCTCTGCGTGAAAACTAACTGAACCTATAAACCGTTTCCGACCTAAAAGTATCACCCGGATCTAGTCTTGTAGTAGGGAACTCCGGCCTGTTTGGTGAATCAGGAAAATGCTGCGTTTCCAAACAAAACCCACAGTTTTTTACATCCATCGCACCACTGCGCAACCGCACATTACCTTTCAAAAAATTAGCCGTGTACAATTGCATGCCGGGTTCAGTTGTGTACACTTCCATGGTGATGCCGCTTTCATTGCCCACAGTCCTTGTAGCAAGACTCAGTTCATTACCGGCAGATTTATTCAGTACAAAATTGTGATCATAACCCGAGCCAAAACGGATTTGCTCATTATCTGCATCAATGCGGCTGCCAATAGTTTGCGGTGTACGAAAATCAAAAGGCGTTCCCTCCACCGGCATCAATCGTCCGGTAGGAATCGATGTTGCATCAGCTTCAGTAATAGCAGCTGCATTGATCTCCAACTGGTGTTGCAGCACGGTGCCATTGCCCTGCCCGTTTAAATTAAAATATGCATGATTGGTAAGGTTGATCACTGTAGGTTTATCAGTGGTTGCGGAGTAGGTTATTCGTAATTCATCCCGATCCGTTAGCTGGTATGTGGCCGATACCTGCACATTGCCCGGAAATCCTTCTTCACCATCAGGCGATGTGTATGTAAAAACAACAGTCGCATCATCCGGCTGCGCTGCATCCCACACCTGCTCCTGGAAATTATTGAACCCGCCATGTAAATGATGCGGTGGCAGGTTTTGCGGCACGTTGTATTCAACACCGTCCAACGAAAATTTACCAAATGCAATACGGTTGGCATAGCGGCCAACGGTTGATCCCAAAAAAGAAGACCGCGCCATTTGATACGCATCCACGCTATCCAACCCCAGCACCACATCACGCAGTTGTCCGTTTTTATCCGGCACCAACAGGCTCACCAGCCGGGCACCGTAATTTGTAAAAGCGGCCTGCAACTTGCCATTGGTCAGGTAAAAAAGCCCTGTTTCCTTGCCTCCTATCTGCTGCACAAATGCTTCCTGCTGTGGTAGTCCATTCATGGTTAACAACTTTGATGAAACCGGAAATTAGCGCAAAAAGAATAAACGGTTTTGTACAACAAATGGCGCAACATACCTCCGCCTCATCCCTGTTTTGATACAGCAGCAAACAACACATTGCTGATTGCATTAAACCGACAACACGTTTTACCTGCGGCGGGCATTATCTTTAGCAAACAAAACACCCAAAACATCACACCATGAAACAACTAATGCTATTGCTTGCGCTGGGCCTGTACACCGCTGCCGGTGCGCAACGCAGCCTGGAAAAACTTTGGGAAAGCGACACCACGCTGGCTGTGCCCGAGTCGGTACTGCCCGACCCGCAAAAGAACATATTGTATGTGTCGCTCATCGACGGCGAGCCCTGGGGTGCCGATGGCAAAGGTGCCATTGCGCAGCTGGATAAATCGGGAAAAATATTGAATGCTGCATGGGTAACCGGGCTGCATGCGCCTAAAGGCATGGGCCTGCACGGCGGCAAACTGTACGTGGCCGATATGGGCGAAGTGGTGGTGATCGACGTGCAAAAAGGAGCCATCGAAAAGCGCATACCCATCACCGATGCTACGGGTCTTAACGACATCACCATTGGCAACGGCGGCACCGTATATGTTTCCGATTCGCGCAACGGAAAAGTGCACCGCATCAGCAATGGCAACGCTACGCTGTACATGGATGGACTGAAGGGCGTGAATGGTGTGCTGGCCGTGGGCAACGAGCTGTATGTGTGTACCTCCAACGATGTACTGAAAACCACCGATGGCAAACAAACAACGGTTGTGGGCACCATGCCCATGGGCGGCGATGGCATTGAACCCATTGGCAATGGCGACCTGATCACATCTACCTGGAGCGGTGTGGTGTATTACATCACAAAAGATGGCCAGGTAAGCACCCTGCTCGATACGCGGGAACAAAAAAAGAACACTGCCGATATTGGCTATGATGCACAAAAACGCATTGTATATGTGCCTACGTTTTTTGCAAAATCAGTTGTGGCGTATCAATTGAAATAAAAAGCATCATCTACCTACAATTTGCAAACAGCCACTCTTTTCGGAGTGGCTGTTTTATTTTCTTTAAACCAGCTTTTGTAACGCTGTTCCACGCCTGTTGCGTCGCACACTGCATCGTTCGGTAACGCTATTGAGCCATCATTAACTCTCATTGATGTATCCAACCATCATTTATTTCTTTCATGCTGCAGCACCGCACCCATCATACCTGATCGCTGCGCATCAAACGCTTTGCTAATCCATCTTCCGCTCCGCCTGTCATGCTGAGCACAGCGAAGCATCTGAGCATTGCATAAGGCAAATGTTGAAAAAATAATAAACCTGCTTACTTTGTAAGAGCATTTTCAATTTAAAAATCAGATGCTTCGCTGCGCTCAGCATGACAAACAGCAAAGCGAAATACCAGCACCCAGCTACTTGAACTTCGGGCTTTCAAAGCCTAGCTTCTTCAATCCATGCTGCACTTCGGGGCAGCTCATGAACAGGTTCCACAACAGCCCGGTGCGGTAGTTTTCAATCATCACAATAATCGGCCCCTGGTCAATAGCCAGGTGCGATTTTGCATACCATCCTTCCGTTTCATTAAACGCATCCACAAAGCCATATTCGCTCCAGATCTTATCGCCCAACGTATCGTAGAAATAGCGCAGCGCTTGCATCGAGTATTCCGGCGTGTAGGGGAACGAAGAAAGTGCTGCAGTGGGCGTAATTACGCCTAAGTCTTCCGATGGCGAATGCGCTCCATATCCGCGGTGATTATCCGATGCAGTCAATCCCCAGCTTTGCGGGCCAAAACCTTTCCAGCCCTTTGGATTTTCCACGCAATAAGCCCTGTTGACAAGTGTATGATTCTTGTTTTGTTCCCAGTAATCGGCATAGCGGTCTTTTAGTCCGCGGGGATCGAGGCCAACAAAAGAATAGTGGGCAAAAAACAGCGGCCCGCCAAAATCAAAACCTAACGGCAAACGATAACCGTAAAACTCTTTCCCATTTTTAAAGAAATTGCTTTGCGCCCAGCCGCGGTGGTACACTTTTGCATCCACCGGATAGCGTTCGGCACCGGCCGCCAGCACATACGTAATTAGCGCTTCGTTGTAGCCGCGCAGCGGAAAGTTCATGGCCCAACCATTGTTGGGGCTCCAGTGCCAGTACAGCACTTCCTCGCCGCCGCGGGTGTACCAGTCCCACTCCATTTCGCTCCATATCCAGTTGATCTTATTGCGGATGTCGGACTCCACTTCGTTGTTCTGGTTAAAATATTGCCGCACACAAAGCAGCCCCTGCATCAGGAAGGAAGTTTCCACCAGGTCGCCGCCATCGTCCTTGCGGCTAAAGCGGATTACTTTGCCTGTGCCTCCATCCAGCCAGTGTGGGTATACGCCGTGAAATGCGTCGGCTTTCCATAAAAAATTCACCAGCTTGCGCAGGTGGCGGGCAGCCGTATCGCGGCTGATCCAACCCCGCTCCGCGGCAACAATCACAGCCATCACGCCAAAGCCGGTGCCGCCGGTGGTCACCACTTCATCACCATAGCCAAAAGTGGCGTTGCTTCGTTCGCGGGCCATGCCCGATACCGGGTGTGCAAAATCCCAGAAATAGCGAAATGTTTGCTTTTGCACCAACTCGAGCAGCGCCGAATCAGAAAGATTTTTGGGCCTGGCAGCCGCATTGAACGCTTGTGGCGCAGGCTTGCGGGTCTTTTGTGCATTTGTTGAAACAATCGAGCCTGCAGCCAGCAATAAAAAAAAGATTATTCGCAGCATCGTCAAACGTTTTTATACATTACAAACTTCGCATGATACTGCTTATCTGCTGCAACTATTTTACCAATTGCGCTAGTTCAAACACAACATGACCGTCAGTCTGATAACCAATACCATATACCGCCGTTCTCACCTTTGAATTTCAATTGATCTGGTCCTAGAAATTCAATGATTGCTGTGTCTATTCTATGAGGAAAAAACGTGAACAGCGTGTCGTTGTTGAGGATGTATTTAAATGAAGTGTACTTCTGTCGAAACCGTCGCTGTTTCGGATAGTAAATCGAATCTTCGTCAAATGATTTCAGCAATTCCGGACTTGTTCTGCTGGTCCATGTGCCCCCAAGTTTCTTCTTCATCCGCAGCGGCCTATAACCGAGTATCATAGGCATCTTTGGCTGCAATATTGAAAGCGTTTGATTTTGGCTTGTTGTATCAACAGCTACATCTTCAAATTGAGCAGATTTAGGTTTGCAACTAAAAAGCGTAGTGCAACAGATTAAAAATAAGACCATCCATGTCATTGCGGAATAATAGTTTAAACCTGAAGTTGGTCTTTTCCATGCTAAGAAACGTGCTGCACGATTCAAAGCTTGGCACAAAAAACTACAATGCCTTCACCGCTGGCAGCAAATCCTTTACCATCGGCTCTTTATCAAAGGTGCGCACCAGTTTACCCGCTGCATTGAATAAGGCTACAAACGGCGTCCGCTGCATGTTGTAATGATAGCGCAGGAAAAATGTATTGCCTTCGGTGCCTGTGATGATGTTGGGATATGAAGCCGTTTTATAGGTTTGTTCAAAGCTGCGCAACTCGTTGGCCGGCTTAAAAGTGGCCAGCACCAAAGTGGCTTTTTTAAAGGCAGGCATTTCTTTAAATACGCCTTTGAGCAGGTCAGTGCAGTGGTGGCAATCGGGGGCAAAATAAATGAGCACCACCGGCTTTTTGGCAGGCAACTCTTTAGCTGTTATTAGCTGCCCGTTGGTGCGCCACAACTTAAACATCGGGATATCGTTGCCTCCTTTTTGCGCTGCGCCCACACCGCACAATACAAACATCGCCATCACTAAAAAGGTCAGCCGCATCATTCTTTTGTTTTGATTTTACCTAAAATAAAGCTCCCGATTTTGGCACCCTGCATGTTGCCGGCTTCCACACCGCTGCGGTAATGAATGCCACCATAAATCCGACTGATAGAAGCTTCCTGCGCTGCCTGGTGAAATGAATTGAACCTGCGTTTCATGCCAATATACTCGAGGTCGGAGGTGTCTTCAAAAGCAAAGTTGTCGCCAAAGCGTTTGGTCAACACCGTAGCCGCAGCAGCCGAAATGCCGCTGTGCCCGCTGGTATATTCCGGGAACGCAGGCGTTTGCAACATGGGCTGCCATTTGGCATCAATCAGGTCGTTGATCACCGTAATGGGCCTAATGACCTGGGTGCGGTATTTTTCTTCCCAGCAGGCAATAAACGCATCATAAATAGCTACCGAAGTAAGCATGTATGTTTCCGCTGTTTCTACTGGATTTAACCCTTTCTGGCCGCTGGCAATACCCGCAATGCCAATCCAGTGGCCCACCGGCGTAATCTTTTTGGTGGCGTACATCACGTGGCCGGCGTGCTCCATCACAAAAGGGTTGTCATCCCAATAGCGGGCAATTTCTTTTTGTTCGGCAGTCAGGTTCTGGGCGGTTTGGTACACCTCAATGGCGTATTTGAAAAACTGGCTGGCGGTATCGGTGCTGTAGGCCGGTGGCGGCGGGCAGCGGAACTGCGTGGCCGAATCCAGCGCCAAGGGCAACACGCGGAACCAATGCGGCTCGGCAGCATCCATATAATCGGGGGCTGTGGGCCGCCAGTTGCCCATTTGGCCGGTGCCGATGAATTTCGACATGCCGCGGGTTTCTTTGTAATAATCTTTGGTGGTGCGCTCCAACACTTTTTGCCCAACGGCTTCGCCAAAATCCAGCGACCGCAGGTATGTTTCCTCATCCAGCAGGCCTGCAAATTGTGCATACAATCCATCCTGGTATTGGATGAGTGAATCTTTGGCAAAGGTTATTTTTTCGGCCACAGTAAAAAATGCCTTGGTTGCGGCCAGCAGGTAATTGTATTCCTTACCTTCTATCGGCTGCGGCATTTGTGTAATGGCATTGAGCTGGCCTGCCACAGAGCGGTAGCCGGGCTGGCTGTGGCGCATGGCCTCATACGCTGCAATGGAAGTATAAGAATAAATGCGGCTGGCAACGGGCGGCGAAAAAGCGTCGTGGATTATCACCTCGGTGAGGGCTTTCATGTTGCGGTGCAGCAAGCCTGCATCGGTCAGCAGGCCAGGATCGGAGTTTTGGTGTTGGCGGCAGCCTGCGGCAAAAACTACCAGCACCAGTACGGGTAACCACATTTTCTTCATAGCAAACAATCCGGGTTGTGCAGCAGCATTCATCTTCGTTGCTGCAGGTTCGTTAAGGCAGATAGAGTTCAATTTACATAAAATAGTAAAACAGGCCGCTGCCGCTTGCTGCAAGTTTAGCCCGCACCGGCTTTTGTTCTACCGCTTTCCACCCGCATTGCGCAGCACCAAAAAGAGCGGCCCCCGCTCCCACTGCACCGATGCCCCCGAAGCAGCGCCGGGCTTGGCCATATTGCCGATCACCAGGTCGGTCCAGCCATCGCCGTCGAGGTCGCCGGCATCGAGGGTAATCCAACGGCCCAAAGCTGCCTGCGCCAACGTAGTGGCGCCAAAGTTCCAGCCGCCCCTATTTTGCAGGTAAACAAAACCCTGCGCCGGCTGCAGGCGGTAATCGGCGAAAAAAGAAATGGCAGCAATGTCCATATCGCCGTCCCGGTCAAAGTCGGCGGTGCGGGCTTTAAAAGCGCCATTGAGGTGGTAAAAAAACTGTTGCCGGAACTTGCCGCCCTCTTGCAGGAAAACATACACGCCGTGGTAGGGTTTTAAAATAGGCGAATAGTCGGCATTGTCGCCGCAGGTGTACACAATGTCCCGGTCGCCATCACCGTCCATATCCACTAATTGAAATGATGTAGAACCCCATACCGCCGGAAAACGAAGCACTACTTCCTCCTTAAAACGGCCACCACCTAAATTGATAAACCTGCGTATGCTTTCATCGCCCTGCGCAAACAACACCCAAAGGTCGGGCAGGCCGTCGTTGTTGTCGTCAGTTACATATATCTGTGCCGCACCAGGCAGTGGTTTGATCAGGTGCTTTTGAAAACCGCCACCTTCCAATGCCTCAAACCAGCTTAGGTGACCGGTAAAAAAACCAAAAGAGCCTGCTACAAAATCGGCACGCCCGTCACCGTTGATATCGGTACGCTGCAGCGCAACAGGTCGCTGCAAAGAATCGAAAAGCGTTTGTGCATTGGCGGTAGTACTAAAACCAATTTGCTGTACACTGCCAAATGGCGCATCACTGGGATTGATGTTGCCCATATTGCTTGCAAAAAGCTCGGCACCTGACTGCACTACATCAGAAACAGCGCCTTTAATTGTTACCGAGTCTTTTAATTGCAATCCTGCATCAAAGCGCATCAATTGTTCGGCGCTCATATCATACACCAGCACCTGGCGGTTCACTGTATCGAATGCAGTAAACGAAGCCAATGGAAAAGCGCTATGATAACGCGGCTGCAACACTTGGAACTGCGTCAAGGTTTGCGGCACCTCTTTGGCGGGTACGGCAAGGCTATCGGGAGCCGTGACGGTGTAGTAATCAATAATATGCTGCCACGCTACAAATGAAAGCACCGGCGTGTCGGGGTAAAAGCCACGCGGCAGGTGCGGGTTGTTGGCCGATGCAGGATAGCGTTCAAAACCATAGGCAAAAATGCCAAGGCGCGGTCCCATATGCGGCAGTACGCCCTTTTCCCAACTGGCGGCATCCAGTTGTGCGGGCTCCGGCAGCAAATGGCACGACTGGCAGTATTGTGCAGCCAGGGCCTTTCCTTTCCGGATGCTTTCGTCCGGCACATCGGCATGCGATGCATTGCGCTGCCACTCATCGCCGCAGGCAAATAAGGCAACAATGATTGTACAAACAAAAACAACAAGAAAGGATTTGCGCATAATGATCAACGTGAAATGGGGTAACGGCAAAAAATAAAAACGCATTTGATTGAAACATTGCTTTAACAAGTCAAACCACTTTTTATTATTTGCTCAACGGCAATGTACGTTTCCCGCCTTTCGCATCGATCACTTCAACGCTTTGTATACTTTTATTTACCCATAAAAAACGCCCCGACTGCGACAGGAAACCTGCTCCAAAATTCAGTTCCCTGCGCTGTGTTTTTCCTGAAGTCAATTTTACCAATGCCACTACATCGGCTGGTTGCAACTGCACCGATGCTGCGCCGGCTTTGGTTCCAAATATTTTCAATGGGCCTTTATTTTGGCTGGCAGCCACCAGCATACCGCCGTTGGCACCGCGCAGCTTTACCAATGCTTTTCCATTGCCCGGAATATACAGCCCGCTTTCCGCTACCGGCACCGGTGTAAAGCCGCCATCGCCGGTGCCTTTCAGCAACAATCCATGCAGCGCATCATAGCGGCCAACAGCCACCTCGGTGCTAAAGTCATTGCCGCTGATCAGCAGGTCCATGTTGCCGTCTGCATCCACATCTTCAGCAATCATTCCTTGCAGCGGAGATACCTGCGCAGCCATGGGCAACGGCACCATCGTAAACTTGCCGGCACCGTCGTTGCGCAGCAGCACCGATTGCAGCTGCACTGCCTCCAGCCGCAGCGCACCGTTCATTTGTTCCGGCGTCAGCATTTCGGGCAGCGTAGTGCGTGCATATGATTGGTAGGTCTGGTACTTGCTGCGCATCGAGATCATTTGCTTTGACAAATCATCACGCAACTGGCCCGGAAACTCCTTGAGTGTGGGATTGGCGGCTGATGCCGGGATAAACAGCGAGGGAATGGCATCGTAGCTACCGTTTTTATCAAAATCGCCGGCAGTAATGCACACCGGTTTGCCATCGCGGTTGCGGTAATACGAATTGCGGCCCAAATTGCCTACCGCATAATCCATATCGCCGTCGTTGTCAAAATCAGCAGGCACAATGGAGGTCCACCAACCCGATGATTGCGGCACTTGTTGCACCGCACCTGCTGCGTTAAATTTTCCGTTCTCATTTTTAATAAAGGTCAACGGCATCCACTCGCCGGCAAGTGCCAGGTCAGGCCAGCCGTCGTTGTCGAAATCGGTCCAAACCGCATCGCAAACCAAACCAATGTTCTTTAATGCAGGCGCAATTTCAGCAGTTACATCGGTAAATTTTACCAGGCCATTTTTCGAGTCGTTGCGGTAAATAAATGAAGACACCGGCCGCGGGTAATGCCAAGGATCTACCCGGCCTGCTATGAACAGATCGAGGTCGCCATCCCTGTCAAAATCGGCAGGGCGCACACAGGATTTAGAAGTAAAATTTTGCGGCAGCGCCGGAACATTCAGGGCAAAATTACCTTTGCCATCATTTATGAAAAACTGGTCTTGGTAGGCTGCAGTGTTGGGTTCCGCTTCGTAGCTGCCGCTGGCAATGTACAGGTCTAGATCGCCATCGCCATCGGCATCAAACAGCGTTAGGCCCATATCTTCCGACCTCTTTTCCAGCGCCCTTTCTGCCGATCCCGCTACTGTTTTTTGTACAAATTTTCCATCGGCCTGTTGCAGCAACACCTGTGCGTTGAAGAAAAACGAACCGCCGCAAACAACATCGTCGAGCCCGTTTCCATCCACATCGCCCACAGCCAGTGCAGGGCCGTATTCGGAGAATTTATGCGGCAGCAATTTTTGCACGTTGAAGTCAATAAAGTCAGAATCATGGTGCTGGTAGCTGATGCCCAGGCTTTGGGTAACATCGGTAAAATATGCGGGGGTGTTTTGTGCCTTCGCTGTTTGCACCGCAGCACCTGCGTTTTTATAAGCCAGTTTCAATAATGTATTGGCAGGCACATTTTGCAATGCCTGTTGTTTACCATCGGGCCAGGTAATGGTTACCGTGTCCACCACAGCAACATCGCCCAACCCAAAATGCGCACCTTGCTGTATCGATGAAAGGTAGCCGCGGTACGGTGTTACTTCATATACCTGCTTTTTGCCGCCGCCGTAATGCAATTCGATCCATGCACCCAGTCCGTTGCGGTTTTGACTGCTGCCCTCCAGTTGCACCTGCAGGTAGTGTAGGTTTTTACCCCTCTCCTGCGTATTGTTTTTATACACAAAAGCCGCATCATTGATGTTGTTCATCACCAGATCCAGGTCGCCATCGTTGTCTAAATCCACGTATGCAGCACCGTTAGAAAACGAAGGAGCATCGAAGCCCCAATCTTTTGTTACGTTGGTAAACGCCAATCCGCCTTTGTTCTGGTATGCGTAGTTGGCAATTTTCACTTCGGGTATTTGATCTAAAATGTCGCGTTTGGAGGCAAGTATGTTTGCCTTCATGCGGTAGGCAATAAAGTCGTGGTCGGTTACATCTTTTGGAAAACCGTTGGTGATGATGATGTCGCGAAAGCCGTCGTTGTTGAAATCGGCAACCGAAGGCGTCCAGCTCCAATCGGTTTCGGCCATGCCGGTTATAAAGGCCACATCACTGAACAGCGGCGCACCCAGGCTATCACCCCCTTCCGGCCGTGGGCCCATATTTAGCTGGATCACATTGCGTACATACTGATGCTGGTAGCCGTACAATTCATTGTTTTGATAGCGTGCATAACTGAGCGGATTCAGCATCATTTTTTTCCGGTAATTATCCTCGGGGTTCATGTCCGCCTCGATGATGTCAACTAAGCCATCGTTGTTAATATCGGTCACATCTTGTCCCATTGCATTTTCGGAAGTGTGCTTGAAATACGTTTCGGCTTCGTTGACAAACGTGCCGTTGCGCTGGTTGATGTAGAGCAGGTTGTTGGATAAAAAATCGTTGGTTACATAAATGTCTTTCCAGCCATCGCGGTTGATATCGGTGATGTTTACGCCATGCCCATAACCTTCAATGGTGATGCCCGCTTCGGCAGATACATTGGTAAACACTGGATGCCCTACACTATCGTTCCAATCATTACGAAAAAGCTTGTCGGTATTGGGATGCGAACCGTCGGTGATGATGGGCCGGAACGTGTTGGGATATTGGTCTTTTAAAATCTCGTTGACCAAAAGATACATATCCAAATCGCCATCGCCATCGTAATCAAAAAATGCAGCCATGGTGCTGTGCGACCGGTCGGCCAGGCCATAAGCGGCCGCTTCGTTTGCAAAGCGCGGCTTGCCACCCTGGATGCCTTTGTTGATGTACAACAGGTTTTCCCGCTTGGTACTATCCGGCGACAGCGAAGCAGACACATAGATATCCATGAGTCCATCGTTATTGATATCTACCACGCTTACGCCGCGGCTCCAATGACCATTGCCGGTTACGCCAGCCGCTTCGGTAACATCTTCAAATTTCAGATCGCCTTTGTTGATGTATAGTTTGTTGGAAACCGTGTTGCCTGCAAAATAAAGATCCTGCAACCCGTCGTTGTTGAAATCGCCCACACCCACGCCGCTGCCGTTGTAGATATTTTCCACATCCAGGACGTTCAGGGTATCGTTGTCTTGCAGTGTATTGGTAAAATGAATGCCGGTATGTGTTGCAGGCATTGCCTCAAAAAGGGTATCACTGGTGCAGCCCACCAGCATCGCTGCCATCAGGGCCAGGCAAGTATTCTTCATATCGCAAACTGATCATTTCTTCTTTTGGAAGATACCATGCTTTTGCGGCACGAAAAAATTAATGAAATGGGTCCCTGCCCCAGTTCTATTAATCGTGCTTCATTCTGTTGCATAGAACAAAAAAGGAGGGCCAGTTGGCCCTCCTCTAGTTTTTGGAGCAAATGTGGGTTTAGTAACCCGGATTTTGTTTCAATGTAGCTTGTCCATCCCGAACGCTTTGTGTAATGGCAAACTCGGGGATCGGGAAATATTCGTTTTTGTTTTTGGTAAAACGTGCACCATCCAAAGCACTGGCGCGGCGCTGTGCTTCTTTCGGGAAGTATTCGTTGTTCAGCACTTCTTCGGCAATGCCCCAACGCACCAGGTCGAAAAAGCGGTGGCCTTCCATGCCCAGTTCAATTTTACGCTCAAAACGAACTGCAGTTCTGGCGGCTTCCTTGCTGGCCCAAGGTGCAGTGTATTCGGCTACCACGTAGTTGGCTGCGGGGTTGGCGCCATTCAGTACCGGCGATGCAGCGGCACGGCGGCGTACCCGGTTTACATAATCGCGGGCCGTTTGCAGGCTACCCACTTCTACTTCGGCTTCGGCAGCCATCAGCAGTACGTCGGCAAAACGCATGGCGGTAAAATTGAGGGCATTGTTGGCAAAACCCCAACCCACAGTACCGGCAAGCGTACCAATGTCAGCTTTGTAGTACGTGTTCTTTTTGGGGCTGTACGGGCCACCATAAGTTACCATGCGGATCCAGTTGCGGCCTGGGTGAATACCCCAGTCGTAATAAGGAATACCGCGGCGGCCAACGGTCCAGTCGAGGCGTGGATCGAGGTTGCCGGAATATGGCGTAAATGCATCGGTTGAGGCCAGGTTTTCATCGCTGGTTACGTCTACGTTGTTGTAGGTAGTAGGCATGGGCAAACCGGCCGCATCGGTGCGGAACGAGTTCACCAGGTTTTGCGATGGCTGGAAAAATCCGCAGCAGGCACCGGGCTTTTCGGTTGTAGCGCTACCACCGTGCGGGTAGTTCAGCGTGTTGTCGTAGTTACCATTGGTATTGGCACCATCGCCGTAAGACGCCTGGATGGAAAACACGGTTTCACTGTTGTTTTCAGAAGTTACCCGGAAGTTGTTGTGGTAATTAGCTGCCAGCGCATATGGTGTACCGCGGCTATTTTTACCATTGGCAATGATCACATCAAACAGCGCCTTGGCTTCGGCAAATTTGTTTTGAAACATATAAGCCTTTGCCAGGTAAGCAGCAGCAGCCCATTTGTTGGCACGGCCAACATGCGGACGCACTTCATCGAGGTTATCGTAGGCCCATTTAAAGTCTTCTTCGATCTTAGGCCAGATGTTGAGATAATTGCCGCTGGCATCGGTGTTGGGCACTTTGTAATCGGTTACCGTTTCATCGAGAAACGGGATGTTGCCAAAGGCCTTTTTGCCTTCAAAATGCATAAAGGCGCGGATAAACCGGGCTTCGCCTTCAATTTGCTTGGCATCGGCAGCAGAAATATCTGATGCCTGCGGCAACACTTTCAGCACTTGATTGGCACCGCCAACACCATCCCAAATGCCGGTCCACTTATTGGTAAGCTGGCCATTACTCGGGAGTATTTCAAAACGCATTACGGGGTTGGCATCCACCATGTCGGTAGGCTCGGTGCCTTTATAGGCATCGCCGCCGGTAATGGAGCCCCAAAGCCAGTTGGAGGCACCGCCATTTTGCTGGTCTTGCCGGCCGTCAAGCGTGGCGTATGCATTGATCAACATACCGTCCACACCTTTTTTATTGGTCAGGCTTCCCAGGTCGTAAACACCCTGTGGCGACAGCTCCAAAAAGCTTTTTTTACAAGAATGCATCAGTGCCATGGCAACAAATGCAGCTGGAATTATAAATAGTTTCTTGTTCATAATCTTCTGTTTTCAGGCTGGTAGGTTAATTAAAAAGTGATGTTCAAACCGGCCAGGAATTGCTTTGGCTGGGGGAAACCACCCAGGTCAACACCCAGATAATAGTCGCCTGCACCACCCGGATCGCGGGAAATCAGGCTGATATCCGGATCGGCCCCGGTGTAGTTGGTAATGGTGAACAGGTTTTGCGCCTGCACATACAACCGCACATTTTGCATGCGTGCCTTAGCCACCAGCGACCGGGGCAGCGTATAACCCAGTTGCACGGTTTTAGCCCGCAGGTAAGAACCATCTTCTACATAATACGAGTTGGAAGTACTGGTTGTAAACGAGGTATAACCATTGGCGCTGCCTACACCCAGTTGGGGCAGTTTAGCGTTGGGGTTGTTCGGCGTCCAGCTATCGGTAAGTACCCGTGTGCTTACACCACCAATAAACACACGCATGTCGGTGTAATACTTGGTGTAGTTGTAGATCTCGTTGCCCTGGTTCCAGAACAGGAAGGCTGTGAAATCAAAACCCTTGTAATTAGCCGCCAGGTTCAAACCCATTTGAAAATCGGGGTGCGGGTTGCCCAGGTAAGTGCGGTCGTTGTCATCAATTTTTTTATCACCATTGATGTCTTTGTAGCGCCAGCTACCGATTACTGCACCTGACATAGGCAGGGCGGTAATTTCAGCAGCAGAAGTGTAAAAACCATCAATCACATAACCATGGAACGAAGAAATAGGCTGGCCGGCTTCGGTGCGCAGCGCATTGCTCAAACGTTCCAGACCTTGGATGCGTGGCGCTCCTTCGTTGTTCAGTTTGGTCATCGTGTTTTTGTACCGCGAGAAGGTTACACCAACGTCAAAGCTGAAATCGCCACCGGGTTTGCCGTGGTAGTTCAGGCCCAGGTCGTAACCGGTGTTGCGCATGGTACCAATGTTTACAAAAGGCTTGGTGAGCTGTGGCTCCAGGCCGTTCAGCGCCTGGCCTACCAGCAGGTCTTTTGTATCTTTTTGATATACGTCAACAGAGAAATCGAACTTGCCGTTGAGCAGGGTTCCGTCCAAACCTACGTTGGTGGTTTCGCTGGTTTCCCACTTGGTGCTCAGGTTGCCTTCGCGGTCCTGGCGGTAGCCCTGGGCCGAAGAAGTGTTGGTACCGCCGATGTCGTAATTGGTACGGGCAGGGTTAGAGATAAAAGTAAAGAACTGGTTGGCGGGGTTGATGTTCGACTGGCTACCCATTTGGCCCCAGCCTGCACGCAGCTTGAGATCGGTGAGCCAGGAAACGCCCTGCATGAATCCTTCTTCAGAAATACGCCAGGCCGCACTTAAGGACGGGAAGTTGGCGTACCGAACTTCGGGACCAAAACGCGAACTACCGTCGCGGCGGAAGGTTCCCGAAAGGAGGTATTTACCGGCATAGTCGTAATCGATTCTGCCGATATAGGAAAACAGTGAACTCCGGCCAATGTTGTAGTTGGAAATAGTGCGATCGCTCAAGCTACCGGCAACTGCGGTGTTCAGCGACACAAAATCTGGTGTTTCAAAGTCGAAGTTTTGACCAAATGCTCGAACACCACGTGAGTTTTCCTTCACAGCTTCGGTACCCAGCAGCACTTTCACGCCGTGGCTGCCAAAGGTTTTTTGGAAATTCAGGGTGTTGGTCCAGGTCCAGTTCAGGTAATACCAGCCTTCCTCGGTAAGCTGCGTGGTACCTTGGTTTTCCGAACGCTCATAGGTTTTGCGGCCAATGTTGCGTACAAACTGGGTACCCATGTCGATACCATACGAAGTACGTGCACTGAGGAAATCAGTAAACGGCACTTCGGCATAAACGTTACCAAAAATGCGGGTAAACTTGTTTGTGTTGTCTTTGGCACGCTCCAGGTTAGCAACCGGGTTGCTACCGTTGCCCGATTCACCTACACCATTACCGCCATATCCGCCGTTTATGTCGTAAACAGGAATGTAGGGTACCATGCGGAAGGCGCTGGCCCATGCGTCACCTTCGCCACGGTTGGCACCGCCCAAGCGGTCTTCGTAGCTGATTTGCAGGTTTTCGCCCACACGCAAAAAGCTCACTGGCTTGAACGATGTGTTGGCGCGGATGCTGTAGCGTTTGTAAAATGTATTGACGAAAGTTCCTTCCTGGTCAAAGTAGTTGACACCCAGAGAGTAGTTGGCCTTGTCGGTACCGCCGGTGGCAGTAAGCTGGTGGCTGGTCATTACAGCCGGGCGGGTTAGTTCTTTAAACCAGTTGGTGCCGGGGCTTGTCCTGGAAATTTGGTACAGTGGGCCATCGCCGGTGTTGTACAAATCTGGGTTGGCCCGAGGGTCGCTGGCCGAAACGCCACCTTTAAAACCAGGGCTGGTGATGTAAAACTCAGGAACAGTGAAGGCACCGTTTTTACCAAACACCGGGTGGGTGTAGGTAGATGAAGTAGTACGCTGCAGGTAATCGAGGTACTGCGCCGTGTTCAGCATGTCGGGCATCATCTGGTCGGTTACGCGTTGTACGCCGGTATAGGTATCGTACGACAGCGAAACTTTTCCGGCCTTGCCTTGCTTGGTGGTTACAATGATTACCCCGTTGGAGGCACGGGCTCCATAGATTGAAGCAGCAGAAGCGTCCTTCAACACCTGCAGCGACTCGATGTCGTTGGGGTTAAGAAACGAAGGATCGGTAGCAGGCACCCCGTCAATGATGTACAAGGGGTTGTTGTTACCGGCCGAACCAAAACCACGGATCCGAACTACGGCACCGGCACCCGGCTCACCGGCGGTGCTGATGGTAACACCTGGGGCACGGCCTTGCAGCTGTACGGCCAGGTTGGACGATGGCGTGATCTGGAGGTCTTCGGCACTAACCACGGATACCGAACCCGTGATGTCTTTTTTGCGCTGGGCGGTGTAACCCGTTACCACCACCTCGTTGAGGCTGGCGGCAGTGCTGCGCATGTTTACAATGAGGCTGGACTGGCTTCCCACGGCAATTTCCGTGTTTTCGAAGCCTACAAAGGAAACGACCAAAACCGCATCGTTGTTGGGTACGGCAATGGAGAATGTACCGTCTGTAGCAGACTGGGTACCGGTAGTTGTTCCTTTAACAGTGATGGAGGCGCCGGAAACGGGTTGGTTGTTGGCGTCGGTAACCCTTCCGGTGACGGTTCTTTGTTGCGCCAGCACAACAAATGAAAAGAAGCAGCACAGGCATACTGATAACAGTAGCCTAATCGTGGCTTGTTTCAATGGCATAACAATCATTTTTAGTTAACAGAGAGAGTGCAATCGGGGATGAATTTAACTATTTCTAAACAGATGTCAGATTTTTTTCCTTTGATTTCGCAAAAAATGCTGAGTATATATTTTGTTCCGGAAAAAACTGAATAAACCGCAAAAACGGGCAGCATTTCTCTTTTTAATAAAATAAAATTCAAAAAATTGGGGATATTTTGAATTTACCTACAGAAAAACGCAGATCATAAATGTGTTAATATTCTTTTGCCCAATGCTGATGTTTTTTTGACCAATTGATTTTTGCCAAACCATCTACTGCCAATCATTTAAATACAACGCTACCTTTATAGCCCACCAACGTACACTTGCCCCATGAGCATTTCCCGGCGCACCGCATTGAAACAATTTTTGGTACTGGCTGGAGGCGCAGCCCTCATCCCGGCATGTGTGCAGGCCGATGGTGGCGCGGCTTCCATCAACCTGAAACACCTGACCATCAATGCCAGCGATGAACAGTTATTGGCCGACATGGCCGAAACCTTTTTACCCGCCACCGACACACCGGGCGGCAAAGACCTCTACCTCCATCATTTTGCACTCACCATGCTCGACGACTGCCACAGCCCCGAAGAGCACAAGGCATTTGAAAAAGGCCTCGACGCATTTAAAGATTTCACGAAAAAGAATGGTGGTGCATTCTCAACCCTAACTGCGCAACAGCGAACCGCTTTGCTGGAGCAGTTGGAAAGCAGGAAAGACGAAGACGAGCTGCAGCATTTTTATAAAAAAACAAAGAACCTGATGATCCACGGTTACCTTACCTCCAAACACTACCTCACCAAAGTGCGGGTGTACGAGCTGGTGCCGGGCCGCTACCGCGGATGCGTGCCGGTGGGCGAAGGCAAAAAGGCCGCATAGGCCGCTGCAGGAAATTTATTTTACAATCTTTTTTATTGAAATGAAATGGGAACCAACGATTCCATAAAGTCCCGCACCTACGATGCTATTGTCATCGGATCGGGCATTTCGGGCGGATGGGCCGCAAAGGAAATGTGCGAAAAAGGCCTGAAAACCCTGGTGCTGGAACGCGGCCGCGATGTGCGCCATATCCAGGATTATCCTACCACCAATAAAATGCCCTGGGAGTTTCCGCACCGCGGCGAAGTGCCTTATGAAATACAAAAGGCAAACCCGGTGGTAAGCCGCTGCTATGCCTTCCGCGAAGATGCTGCGCATTTTTTTACCAAAGACACCGAACATCCTTATGTGCAGGAGCAGCCGTTCGATTGGATCCGCGGTTACCAGGTGGGTGGCAAATCGCTGTTGTGGGCCCGCCAAACGCAGCGCTGGAGCGAGTTTGACTTTGAAGGGCCGGCCCGTGATGGCTTTGCCGTGGACTGGCCCATACGCTACAAAGACATTGCACCCTGGTACAGTTACGTGGAGAAATTTGCAGGCATCAGCGGTAATAAAGACGGCCTGGATATTTTGCCCGACGGCGAGTTTTTGCCACCGATGGAGTTGAACTGCGTGGAGAAATATTTTGTGCAAAGCGTTGGTAAAAGTTATAAAGACCGCCACGTGGTGTATGCCCGCTGTGCGCATCTAACCGAGCCACAACCGGTGCACCTGCAACAAGGCCGCGGCCAGTGCCAGAAGCGCAACCTGTGCCAACGCGGATGCCCCTTTGGCGGCTATTACGCATCCAACTCCACCACCATTCCATGGGCCGAGAAAACCGGCAACATGACGCTGCGGCCACACTCTGTGGTGCATTCTATTTTATACGACGATGCCAAAGGCAAGGCCGTAGGTGTGCGTGTAATTGATGATGTTACCAAAGACGCCATCGACTTTTATGCCCGCATTATTTTTGTAAATGCGGCGGCGCTCAATACCAATTTAATTTTGCTCAACTCTAAATCCAGCCGCTTTCCTAATGGGCTGGGCAACGACAGTGGGGTGCTGGGTAAATACGTTGCGTTTCACAACTACCGGGCATATATAAACGCAACACACGAAGGCCACCTCGACATCACTACCGATGGGCGGCGCCCTACCAGCGGGTACATTCCCCGCTTCCGCAATGTGCACCAACAGGAAACCGATTTTTTACGTGGCTATGCCGCGGGCTTTGGCGCCGACCGTGTAAACACTACACCGCGTGATGGCGTAGGCACCACGCTGAAAGATAACCTGGCCAAATCGGAAATGGGCCCGTGGCGGGTAGGTTCGCACATGATGGGCGAGACCATTCCAAAAGAAAGCAACTACGTGGCGCTGGATGGTTCGCTGAAAGATGCATGGGGCATTCCGCAATTGAAAATAGCGGTAACCTACGACGACAACGATGAGAAGATGACAAAGGATTATATGGAGCAGCTCACCGAGATGTTTGAAAAGGCCGGCTTTAAAGACATCAAGGCTGTAGACGGCAAACGTGCACCGGGCAACGACATCCATGAAATGGGTGGTGCCCGCATGGGCCGCGACCCGAAAACATCGGTGCTCAATGGCTGGAACCAGATGCATGCCGTGCCCAACGTGTTTGTTACCGATGGCGCCTGCATGACTTCCACCGCTACGCAAAATCCATCACTCACATACATGGCGCTTACCGCCCGTGCTGCGGACTATGCGGTACAGGAAATGAAGAAGGGGAACATTTAAAAGAAGAACTTCAAATAAAAACAAAAGGCTGCGGTGTTCGCAGCCTTTTGTTTTACTAAAATTGATGGCTTACAACACGCCATTTCCCTTCAACACTTTCGAAAAGAACAACACATGATAGGGCAGTGAATTGCCCCAGTAATCCCACGTGTGTCCACCGGGCCGTTCGGTGTAGTCGTGCGGCGTTTTGTTATATACCAATTGCTGGTGCAACTGGCGGTTGGGCTCCAATAAAAAATCATCCACGCCGCAATCAATTACCAGCGGCAAAGCATTCTTCTTCATGGCTGCAGCCATGTTCACCACCGAGTTATTGAAATATACTTCGTTGAACGGATCGTTGGTGCCGAGCAATTTGAAAAACCGCTCCTGCACATTTTTTGCAAAGTCGGTATTGATCTTCCAGTTCGACCAGTTCATATCCACGGCACCGCTCATGCTGCCCGCAGCGCAAAACAATTGCGGGTTGCGTGTGGCCAGGTACAACGCACCATGCCCACCCATGGACAGGCCGGTGATCACCCTTCCTTTATTGCTGCGCACCGTGCGGTAAGTAGCGTCAATCTTTTGAATGACCTCTTTGGTAATGTATGTTTCAAATTTGCTCCCTGCATCATGCGGGCTGTCCATATACCAGCCAAATGTTTCGCCTTCGGGCATCACGATGATGAGGCCATACTGGTCGGCAAGCCGATGCACCAGGCTCTTGTCAGGCGTTTGTTGCAGCCAATCGTGAAAGTGGCCGCCACCGCCATGCAGCAGGTACATTACGGGAAATGGATTATTGCCTTTTGCATAGCTATCGGGCAGCACAACAGCGGCTTTATACGTTTGTTTCATCACCGCACTGGGCACATCAATCGAATCGACCCGTGCAGCAAATGCAATGCTGGTTATTAAACAAAAAAGAGGCAGCAACAAATATTTCATGGCAAGCAGGTTTAAGCAATTTTTATTTCAAAACAAGAATAAGTTACTGAACATGCAGCAACCGTTTTAAACAGGATAAATGCACCACTATCGTTGCATCAGCTTCCGTATTTCATCCGGCTCGTAACCGGGGCAGGCGCCCTGTTTTGAAGCAATCAATGCGCCGGTTGCACAGGCAAATGCCAATGCCTGCCCGGGTGCAGCGCCGCTATCTAACTGGCTAAGCAGGCCGGCAAGAAATGCATCGCCGCTGCCTACTGTATCGGCAACTGTAACAGTGAATCCATTGTGCTGGTAAAGCCGATTGTGCATGCGCAACACCGCACCTTTCCCGCCGCGTGTTACCACTACGATGGGCACTTTAAAATGATCCTGCACTGCGGCCACCTGCTCTTCAAACGAACCACCGCTATCAATCCAACTGGAGAGTATGGGGAGTTCGTGTTCGTTTAGCTTAAGTAGGTAAACATCCTGCACCAGTTGCAGTGCTACCCCTTTGCTGAAATGCGGCACCCGGATGTTGACATCGAATACCTTTTTGTTTGCCGCTTTCAACAGTGCAAACAGCGTATTGCGGGAAACTTCGTTGCGGGCACTGAGGCTGCCGTAAATAAAATACTGTGACTGCTGCACCAGTTCCAGCAATTCATTTGAAAGGGCAATGAAATCCCAAGCAACGGGCTGCACAATCTCGTACGACATTTCATGTTCGGCCGATAAATGCGCATGTACTACACCGGTAGGTTGATCCGCATCCTGCTGGATCAAATCAATATCAAGCCCCCACCCTTCCAGCAAATGCAACAATTTTTCACCCCGGTCATCTTTACCAATCCGGCTGATCATGGCCGGCTCCAAACCCAATTTTTTGAGATGATAAGCCACGTTCATGGGTGCACCTCCCGGCTGCTCGCCAGAGGGCAAAATATCCCACAATACCTCACCAAAACAAACTACATCGGGCTTCTTCATATTTCTTTAAAAAAAGAATCGATTTGGAATTCTGTAGCCTGTTTAAATGCTACAATTTATTGGGTGCAATACAATGATGACTCAGGATTCAGAATCATAAATTAGTACACGATCCCAGAGGTGCTGGCATTCATCTACAAAGCGTTGGTGCACTTCGCTTGTTGGCGGCTGGTAAGCATCGTGGCCTTCTTTATTGTCGAACACGGTAAGCAGCGAATAAGAATAAGAACGCTCAATAATTGGCCGGTCGGTGGATGCAGGCTTGCCTACATCGCCAAACTTTACCGAAGGAATAGTGAGCAGGGAACGAACACCGGTTTCAAACTGCTGGATGTCGGCTTCGCTAAGATCGGGCTTCAGCCAAAAGAACACGTGATGTACAAACATGAATAAGTGGTTGTGGTTTTAATGTTGGTTAATATCGCTGCAAAGGTTAAAGATGTTAGGCATAATCAGAGTTTGTCATGCCGAACTTGTTTCGGCATCTCCTATGAATTGAATGCTTTTGATTTAAAAAGCAGCTACCCTGAATTTATAACCAAATGTCTTTAACATGAGGGAGATGCCGAAACAAGTTCGGCATGACAAACCCGCTGTTTTATAAGCACATTCAAATAAAAAATCTTACAGGTAATACCCCCTACAAAATAATCAATAATCACTGCACACCATCAAGCGGTAAAGAAAAAGCCTGCTCATAGAGCAGGCTTTTATAAAGAAATAAACAACATCATATTACGGTGCCAGCGAACGGATCCATTCAGCAATCTTGATTGCTTCTGCCTTTGGCACTTGCGGCATGGGCGGCATGGGCGTGGCATATCCCGGCCAGTTTTCAGGCTGCGGGTTGTAGATCAGTTGCACGATTTTATCCACCGAGTATTTGCGTTTGGCCACATCCTTAAATGCAGGCCCCACCTGGCGCTTGTCAGTATTATGACAAGCATTACAAGTGTTCTTTGCCAGCAACGGTTTTACGTCTTCAAAAGTGGGCGCTTTTGCTGCAGGCTTTTTAGCAGCGGCGGCTGCACGGGCTTTCGGATCGTCGGGTGTGGTAGTGGCCGTTGTTGCAGCAGGCTTGGCTGCAGGTTTTGTTGTTGTCTTAGCCGGTGCGGCGGCGGGCTTCGTTTCCTTAGCTGAGTTTTTGGTGCTGATGCCTGCACCGGTAAGTTTGGCGCCTTCCGGAATGTTGTTCAGCGTGTAATAAGCCATTGGGTGCACCAGCGAGTAAGAACCTTCTGCTGCACGAACGCCATCCAACCGGATGTGGTGGATATAAGCAGGGCGCAAACCATCTACAATAATGCGGGCCTTCAAACCATCATCCGAAACCTTTACACCTTTTACTTCGCAGCTCTTGGTGTTTACCGTTGGCGATCCATACACCGAATGGTATTTGTACAGGAAACTTTCCACGTTATACGAGGCGATGTCTTCAGCCGAAGCCTTGGCCACCGGCTTGGTAAATTCAATTTCAAAGCCATCGGGCATGGCACGAATGGCACGCATTTCAAACGGAAGGCGGTTGTTCCAAACCAGCCGTTGCAAGCCCTGGTTGGCATCGCCGGCAGAGCCCCATCCACGGTTGGTTTCGCCTACAAATAAGCTGCCATCAGGAGCCCAGGCCATGCGCAGTACACCGCTTTGGAAACCGCTGCGGAAATCAAACGCAGCGCCCTGGTATTCGCCAGCTACCTTTTCCATAAATACCCGCATGATCTTGCTCTGGCCCTGGTCGCCAACGAGCAACTGGCCGGCAAATGGACCAAAAGTATTTTCGGGAATGGTTAGGATCTCGGAGTTGGAAATACCATAAATGCCATGCGGCAACCATACAGCCGGCGGCTGCACCTGCGGAAATTCCTTTTTCATTTCGTGCAGCATCGCAAACTTTTCGTTCTGCACATTCTCGGGTTTGATGGCACGTCCAGCCGCATCGCGTTTGCGGCGTTCATCAACCGTTGCATGAAATTTTTGCTCGGTAAGTGTAACCGGCGAGCCGGGCATACCGGCCCAACGCAAACCCGCCGGGTGGCCCATGAATGCACCGCGTTTTACATGCGCAATGCCACCCGAACCGAGCCAGTCGCCCTGGTTGTCGGCATAAAATAATTCGCCATCGATCATACCCAAACCAGCTGGTGAACGAACACCTGTGGCCCAGGGTTGCATTTGCCCGTCGGGAGAAATTTTCATGACCCAACCGCGCCAGGGCACACGGCTTTCGCCGCGCCACCACTCTTCATCGCCAAAGGCCACGTTGGCCGAAACAAAGAAAGAACCATCCGGCGCAATCTTGGGGCCAAAGCTATACTCATGATAGTGACCGGATAACGGCCATGCATAAACGGTTTCGAAAGCATCGGCTTTACCATCTTTGTTGGTATCGGTCATTTTGGTAAGCTCACCGCGCTGTGCGCAATACAGCGAGCCATCTTTGTAGGCAAGCCCCAGCACTTCGTGCAGGCCCGATGCAAACTTGCGGAAATAAGGCCTGTTGCTCGTAGGATTCTCCACAATAAATACATCGCCGCGGCGGGTGGCCACAGCCAGGTTGCCGTTGGGCATTACGGTCAATCCGCCCACTTCAAGCACGGTACCTTCCGGGGCCGATATGCGGGCAATGCGGAAAAAATCTTCTTCCTTCGGCGACTCCTGCGCACCCCCTGCAATGCTTGCAGTAAGGCCCAGCGCCAGTGCCGTGTTGCGGAAAATATGTTTGTAGTTCATTGGTCGTTTTCTTTTGTCTGTAATAAAAAAGCCGAACAGCGTTAACCCGAGGTTGAACGGAGCGTCGCAAGTAAAGCTTCATGCCTGTACTGCAGCCGGCCCAACACCCGTTTTGCTTAATAAAGAATGGTGTAAGACACGGTGCCTTTTAACGGCGCAACCAGTTCTTTACCACCGGCTGCATCGCGCAGCTGTACGCCATCGGCGCCATCAATGCGCAGGTAATACGCTTTACCATCAACAAGGTACATGCCTTTGCCTGCCGGCTCAATGTTGGCCGCTGCTGCCAGCCGCACATACATATTGGCTGGTGCACCTTCGGCAGTAATGGTGCGTTGCAGGCCTTGTCCATCGGCGGCTACTTTCAGCGCATCCTGGATTTTGGCGCCGGCCATATCGTATTTAAATGTGGGCTGATCGTCGGCATCGAGCACATAACCGCGGGTACGGAAACTGCTGCCCGTTGTATCATCGGGCCATGCAGCTGTGTTGTTGGTTAATACCGCAACAGAAAATGCGGGTTTACCAAAATACTGCACCGCACCGCGGGGCCGCGAAGAGCCGTCGCCACGGTCGTGCCACATGGGCGTTGCATCGAGAAATGCACCACGCCAGATTTGCACCATGTTGCCGCGGTCCATATCGTACGTATAATGCAGGCCTTTATTACTGCCCACGCTTACGGCATGCACCACGCGGCCGTGGCGTGGAATGTCCATAAACGAACGCAGGATGGTATTGGATGGCGCTTCCACCAAAATAGGATCGACTGTGTTGCCGGAGCTCAATGCCGCATCGGACACGAGGTATTCGCGGATGCCGGGGCCAGAAACCGACAGGCCCAGCGAGGGCTGCGCCCAATCGACAAACTTGGAATAGATCAATTCAAAAGGCAGTTCGCCTGCCGGCAAATTAGCCGTGCCGCGGCCATTCCATTCCGAAATGGGAATAACCTGCTGCTTGTTGATGCGCAGGGCGCCACCACCACCGTTTACACCCATATTGAAGGTGTACGTGCCCGGTTCGGCAACTTTTAGCGTGCCGGTGTAGCGAATGAGAAACTCGTTATCCATATTGCTTACCGCCGATGAAATAACGCCGGAAGGACCTTCGGCTTCGGGCGGCAGCGAGGCGTAGTTGGCCGGCTCTGCCTGGTATTTACCTTTGTACAGCGTGTACTTCAGGTTGGTGAGTTCAGGGCGAGGTTTATCGTAATTGGTGATCTTAATGTTTCGGAATGCAACGGCGCCATGATCGCCTTGGATGCGGATGGGACCTGTTGCTACTTCATTGTTTTGCATGGCGCCACGAGTTGGCCCCGAGAGCTCTACATCTTCGTGTATTGTTACACCGTTTAATGACAGCGAAAGGATGCGTGCATTCTGGATCTTTTTGCCCGAAGCATCAAAGCGGGGTGCCTGGAAAGAAATCCGCATCTTTTGCCACAAGCCGGGTGCTTTCGACACGTTCTGACGGGGTGCATGGCCTTCGTAACCTTTTTGCCCATCGGGTTTGCTGTCATCCCAACGCTCATAAATACCACCATTATCGCCGGCACGTGGCTGGGTTACACCCCAGGAATCAAGCAATTGAATTTCGTAGCGGCCCTGCAGGTAAATGCCCGAGTTGGAGCCCTTCGCCATGAGGTATTCCAACTCAATGTCTGCATCGCCATGGGTGAGGTTGGTAAACAGGTCGGCGCCGTGCTCTTTACTGGTGGGCACGTTTACCAAAATACCGGTACCATTGGCTGGTTTCAGGGCATTGGCTGCTGCAAGATCGGCCTGCACATCGCCTGCAATGCGCCAGGTTTTAGAAGAAGGCTGGAAAGCGGAAAGGTCATTTAGGGGCAGCGCCTGCTGGGCCAAAGCCGGGTGGCTCAGCGCCACACCCGACGCTATTGCCAGTGCGATGCCGGCATGCCTGCCTGCTGCTTGTTGCATATTTCGTTTCATGTTTACAAATAAAATTTTATAATGAACGGTGCGCTATTGCACCCATTAATCCTTTGTTTTATCCTGCCAAATGCTGCCAAATAACATCGTACACATCGGTGGCTACAAGGCTTTCCTTTTGCGGTGCGTCAGTAATCAGCACCGGGTGATACTGCTGCCCCACGGCCAGCGATCCATGCGAGCCTTTGATGAGAGTAGCATCCAGCGGAATAACATCCATCACATACCGAAAACCTGCTTTTTTGCGGAGCAGTTTATATGCTGCGCGGGCTTTCGAACTCATGAACATTTCCACCGGGTCGTAACCGGGTTTTTTATGAATATCCACCACACGGGCATAGTCAGGCGCTACCGCATCATCGAGCCAGAAGTAGTAGGTAAACCAGCTTTGCGCATCGGCCATCAGCACCAGGTCGCCGGCACGTTCATGATCGATGTGGTGATCTTTTTGCGCTTCCCGATCCAGCACGAGGGCCACGCCGGGCAAGCCCTCCACCAGTTGCCGTACCTTTTGCAACACCGAAGGGTCGTTGATATAAATATGCGCTACCTGGTGGTCGGATACGGCAAAAGCCTGCGAAGCGCCTGCATCGAGCAGTTCCAGTCCACGCTCCACCCGTACCTGGATCAGACCAGCCTGCCGCAACAAGCGGTTGATGTGAATAGGTCTACTCACCGGTGCAATGCCGTACTCCGAAAGCAAAATTATTTTGGCACCAACGCTTTCGTAATGCTGCACCAGGTCTTTTACCACAGCATCAATTTCATTCAGCTCTTTGCCCATTTTTGAAAAATCAGGCCCAAACTTTTGCAGGCAATAATCCAGGTGCGGCAGGTAAATGAGCGTCAGCGTTGGGTTGTATTTTTTATCAGTATAAATGGATGCATCTGCAATCCATTTGGTGGAGGTGATATCGGCACCCGGACCCCAGAATTTAAATAGGGGAAACTGTCCCAACTCCTGCTGCAACTCATCGCGCAGCGAAGCCGGATGTGTATAGCAGTCGGGCATTTTGCGGCCATCGGCCAAGTACTGAGGCCGTGGCGTTGCGGAGTAATCGGCCGACGAATACATATTGTACCACCAGAACATTTTGGAGCAGGTAAAAGCGGGATCCTGTGCTTTGGCACGTTCCCATATTTTTTCGGACAACACCAGTTTGTTCGACTGCTTCCAGAATTTTATTTCGCAATCCACGCCATCGTACCAGCCATTGCCCACAATGCCGTGCTCCGATGGCCATTTGCCCGTAACATAAGTGGATTGCACCGAAGTGGTAACGGCCGGCAGCATCGGCGCAAAGGGTGCCATGTGTTTGTTAGCCGTGTATTGCTGCAAAAAAGGCGTGTGCTCGCCAATCACCGAAAGGGACAAACCAACAATATCTATGACAACGGTCTTTTGCATACTCAGGGTCAAAATTCAAAAATACAGGGCGCCGCACACATCCGCCGCTTTTGGTGGCGCAGCGGGTGTTGGCGGCGCACCAACTATAAGACAAGAAAAGATCGGGAATGTACCAAAGCGCCGAAAAATTGCACGAATGTACCACCCCTTGCAACGGCTGCAGGGCAATTTTTCATTTGCCATCCAGCGCCGCCAACACCCACTGCAGTTCGCGAACAATGGAATCGGCGATGGGTAATTTTAAATCATCGGGCAACACATCCCAGGTATATGTTTCCACTTCCATATGTTTGGAAAAGGGGTGCTGCGCCTGGTGGCGGAGCACGGTGGCAATTTCGGGCTGAGTTGAATGCAGCGCACCATATTCGGCGGCAAACAAGGGCACATGATAATGTGCCCGCCATTCAACGGCCGTGGTGGTTTCCGCTGTTTGCAAAGCATCGGGCAGATCGCGGTAACGGGTTAATGAACCGTCCGCCTCTTTTGCAATTACTTGGTGCAAATAAACGGGCTCGTTGAATGGTGCAAATGCGGCAATAATGGCTTTGCGTTTTTCGCTATCTGCAGGCAATTCACGGCGCAGCGCAGCACTGATCTGGATCTTACCAACGCCAATGCTTTCCTTTTTCAATTGTTGCAATACTGCCAGATGGTCTTCAAAGCCAATTGCAAAATGACAGATATCGAAACAAAGCTGCACATGTGTACGCAGTGCGGCTTCAGCGTCCGCCCTATTTAAGCCCAATTCATTTTGTAAATAAACACCACCTAATGGCAACAGGTAATTGTTGAACCAGTGGATAAAGTCGGGGCCGGTTTCCATCATGCCATCGGGCTCGGGCTCGATGTTGATGTGAATGGTTTTGCCCGTGGCTTTTTTTATCCCGATCAATGCAGCCACCACACGCAACAGGTTGGTAGTGCCGGTTTTAAAAACGGCATCATAATCTGCATCGTTGTGCCAATAGCGATACGAAAGCGGGTTGGTAGAGATGCTGCCTTCTTCGCCGTCGGGCAGCAGTTGTGCTAAAATTTGCGCCAGCCGGATGGTATAATCCACTCGGTCGTCGGTGGTCCAATCCGGTGTGTGCACGTCGGCTTTTACAACCGTGTTGTGAAAACCACCGTACGGAAAACCGTTCATGGTAAACACATAACAATAATGTTGCTGCAGCCATGCTTTAAACGCATGAAGCCGTTCGGGTTTTGCTAAATCTTTTGATGCAACATTGGCCAGGCGCAGCCCAATGCCAAACGGTGCATCAGGAGATAAGCTGTTTTTTATCTGCGGCACATGCTGTTGCAATTGTGCAAAATGATCATTCCAGTTTTCGCCGGGATGAATGTTGGTACAATAACTCAGGTGGCCGTATGGAGTAAGCATGATGGGTTCGTGAATGGTGAATGGTGAATGGTAAATGGTAAAATCGAATCGATCATCTGTCATCGTGATACTGGCTGTTATGCAACAGCATCGTGGTGCTGCAACAATTCGCTTGCTTTAATGAGCAGTGCCGTATCAAGGTGGTGCACTTCTTCGCCCACGCCAATGCCGCGCAGCAGCATGATGGTGAGCTGTCCGCCCAGGTGTTCGCGAAACTCATTCAAGCCACGGATCACTGCACTTTGCTCGCTGCTGATTTCCATCAGCGGATGCGTAATGGCAAAGCCCAACACCTGCAGCACATCGATGATGCGTTTGTAAGCCGCTTCATCCAGCATTCCGGATGCAAATGAATAAGCACTGTCCAGCGCTATGCCCATGCCCACCGCATCTCCGTGTCGCACGGCAAAGCCGGTTAGTTGCTCCAGTTTGTGTGCACTCCAGTGGCCAAAATCCAGCGGCCGCGATGAGCCCATTTCAAAAGGATCGCCGCCGGCAATATGTTGCAGGTGCAGTTCGGCACAGCGTTTTACCAAATACTGCATCGCCGGCATATCGCGGCGGGCCAGCATGGTTGCGTTGGCTTCAAGCCAGTTAAAAAAGGGTGCGTCTTTGATCAGCGCCACTTTTATGGCTTCCGACATACCGGAACGCCAATCATCGTCCGACAGCGTGGTAAGAAAATGATAATCGTTGAACACAGCCGCGGGTGGCGCAAACGTGCCGAGGAAGTTTTTTTTACCAAACCAGTTGACGCCGTTTTTAACGCCTACACCCGAATCGTTTTGCGACAGCACCGTTGTAGGGATACGAATGTGCCGAATGCCGCGGTGCGAAACTGCAGCGGCATAGCCAGCAAGGTCAAGAATAGAACCGCCGCCAATGGCTACGAGGTATGAGTGCCGGTCGATGCCATAAGCATTGACTGCTTCCACGAGTTGATCAAAAAGTTGCGGGTTGTTTTTTGCACCTTCGCCGCCTTCCAGCACCAGCATTTCGGGTACCAACACATAACCTTCCAGCGCTTCGAGGTAGGTACGAATTTGCCCCTGCAAATCGGGATGCGTTTCAACAACGCCTTTATCAATTACAAAAAGCAGCTTGCGGGCCGTATTGCCTTTTTGTGCATTTAAAAAATCTCTGAACGCCACATTTTCGGCACTAAACAGATGTTCGGTAAAATATACCTTGTACTCGAAGCGCACTGCAAACGACTGCTGCAAATAATCCATCGCCATCTCAATTATTGGTATTCCGCATAAGGCACGGGCATACTGCACCCGGCCGGAAAAATCTGGCGAAAGTTAACGAAAATCAACACATCAGGTTACGGCAAATGCTTTTGCCAGCCCCATGGAGAGCGGCAGAAGCAACAACATACACAGTGCAGCCACCGGTGCGCCAAAAGCGGCCGCCCACGCGGCATTCATCAGGATAAGTGATAAAACACCTGCCTTTACGGCTTTGCCGATTTTGGGACCAGAGGGTTGTGCAACGGCTTTGGCAAGGGGCGGAAAAATCATTGCAGCAAACAACAGCACGAAGGGAAGAGTAAACAAGGCGGTTTCGTTAAAAAATGAAATAACTAAAATGGAAGCCACAACCAAAACATATAAGAACACCGCGCCATACATTGTATTCTTTTTTCCACCATGCACCTCTCCCCTGCTGATCATGGTAATGGCGGCGATGTACACCACGGGCACCAGTGCCAGGAACCAGTATTGCGGGATCACATGCGGAAAAATGCTCATACCCAACAACAGGTTCAGGCCGCGACACAAACCCATATTGATGGGACCAAAAATGTTTTGATGTTTGCCCCATGCATCATACAAAAGCGCAGCCGCCGCAGTGGTAATGGCTAGGTAAAAAGAAGGTGAGAGGAAATAAGGCCAGTGCACCAAGCCGGCACAAACAATACCCAGTAGCAACAAGCCAAGGCCCCAAACGGTAGCTGCATTTTTGGAAATAAGCCCGCTGGGAATGGGCCTTTCGGGACGCTCTACTGCATCCAGTTCGGCATCAAAAACATCGTTCATGACCACACCGCCACCGTACAAACCCAAAGTGGCCACCATCAACAGCGCTACCTGCAGGTAAAAATTAGTGCCTATAGTAGCACCCATTATTGTACCCTCTGGTGCTGTTGCTTTCAGCGATTGCAACACACCAAAATATGCAATGGCAACGCCTGCACCAATGTCGGAAAAAGCAGTAACAATATTTGCAGGCCTTGCCAAACGCAGCAGGCCAATCAGCTTTTGCAAGAGGAATTTATTTAAAAGAAAAAGCCACGCAACTACAGCGATCTTGTCGCTACAATACTTGTTTGAAGCAAACAACAGCACCGGCATTGCGTGGCCTGAAAATGTTTACCTGATAAACACCGAATCTTTATCAACCCTTGGTGCCTGTCCGCCGCGCAGCACGGTGTTGCCGGCAAACTTCTGGCTTTGGTCGATTGATTTTACAGAAGAAAAATCCGACTCTTCGATCTGGCCGCTTTGTGCAAATGCAGTCACTGCATTTTGATATGTTACCAGCCTGATGTCATCCACTGAAATACCGCGGCTCTTCATCAGTGCGGCGGTTTTGGGCACTGCCAGCGGATCGGAAATACCCCAGTCGGCAGCAGAGTTGACCATGATGCGTTCGGGACCATATTGTTTCACCACATCCACCATTCTTTCGTTGCCCATTTTGGTAAACGGGTAAATGGTAAACGCCGCCCAGAAACCACGGTCCAGCACCTCTTTCACCGTTTCTTCGTTGTTGTGGTCAACGATCACCATGCGTGGATCGAGGCCGTGTTCCAGCGCAATGTCCATGCTGCGGGTAGTGCCCCGTTTTTTATCGCGGTGCGGTGTGTGAATCTGCACGGGCAGACCCGCTTCTTTTGCCAGTTCCAGTTGCAGGCGATAGTATTTTTCTTCGGCAGCCGTCTGGTCGTCAAAGCCAATTTCGCCAACGCCAACTACCCCTTCTTTGTACACAAACAAGGGCAGTATTTCCATCACCTGTTCGGCAAGCGCTTCGTTGTTGGCTTCACGAGAGTTGAGGCCAATGGTGCAATAATGCTTAATGCCGAATTGCGAAGCACGAAAACGTTCCCAGCCAATCAGCGAACTGTAATAGTCGCGAAAAGTATCGAGGCCGGTACGCGGCTGTCCCAGCCAGAACGCAGGTTCGATAAGCGCCACCACACCGGCATCGGCCATGGCCTGGTAATCGTCGGTAGTGCGGGAGGTCATGTGCACATGCGGATCAAAAAACTGCATGCCCGCAATCTGCTCTTTATACAGCGGCCACTTTTCGCCGCGCTGCAGGCTTTCTTCGTCTATAGTATGGCAACACATAAGTGCAATTATTTTTTTATGTAAATAAATAGGACGCAGCAATAATTATTCGCCTGCCATCCTTGCTGCAAGTCCCTTCCAGCTCAATGCACCGGAATGGATTTCAGCCGCTAATTCATTATTCTTTTGTAACAATGCTTTTGCTTCGGGCAAGCTGCTTTGCGATATCGCCAATGCCGCTGCAGCACGTTCGTTGGTTTCGGTGCTGTACCATGCGGCTTCCACATCAAGGATATTTTCTGCATTGATAAAAAGCGACACACAGCGCCACAACATTGGCGGCACTTCGCGGCCGGCAGCGCGGCGTTCACGTGCAAAATCGATCAACGTATTGGCCAGCGATTCATTGGCACGGTCATCTAGCCCAATGATCTGGTCGATTCTTTTTTCGGTAAAAAATGCTTTCAACACCAACTGGTTCCAGGCACCTTCGGGCAGTTGCTCCGAGGGATACGGGTTGTTGCAAATAATGGCTTCGAGCACCGGCCCGATGTTGCTGCGGATGCCTTCGGCACAACGGCCGCGCCACGCTTCGGGGTAAGCCAGCAGGGGCAACGCCGAATAGAGCGCCACCAGTTCATTCATTTCGGCAGCGGGAAAGAGCGTTTCAATACGGCGTACATAAACCGCTTCGTCGGAGGTATCTAATTGCAACAGCAACCACACACGGCAAAGCCGGTCGATGCTCCATTGATTGACGGTGAAGTGGGGCCGGATAGCTGCGAATGCAGCAGCATTTTCTGCGCTAATAGCAACAATTGCTTTGCCCGCTTTGCGCGGCATGGCGGCAAATGCAACGGCCAGCGCATTGCTGCCTTGGGTGTTGAGCTGCGCTGCCTTTTCCTGCAGCCACTGCCATGCATCGGGCGCTAATTGTTGCTGCATCAATGCTTGCATTTGCTGCACCATTGCAGCCTGATCGTATGAATGAGGCGTAATAATTATGTGATCAGATGGCATGCGCTAAAAGTAAGAAAGATGGGGTAAAATAACACTTATCAAAATCAGCATCGCTGTATTTGAACTTGTCAGCTACAGCACACTTTTTATTTTTTGCGTTTAAATGTGCACCGCCCGTTTTCCAAACATTCTGTTAAGCATGCCCTTTTTTGGCCGCAGCTTTGTAACATTCGGCCCTTAATTCCATCTCACTCTGTATAAATTCACTGGTATGAAACAAATGATGATTTTATTCTTTGCTGCTTTGATTTCACTGGGTGCTTCGGCGCAACAATCCAACCAAGGTCCACGCCTCATTAATGTGCAGGCCGCCGCCGAAATGGAAATTGTGCCCGATGAAGTATGGGTGCAGGTGCAGCTGCAGGAATACGACAAAAAAGGAACGGGCAAGGTGAACATTGAAAAGATCAGCAATGCGTTTTTAGCAAAAATGAAAGGACTGGGACTGACTGAAAAAGAGGTGAGCCTGCAAAACGCCAGCGGCTACGACAACTACTGGCAGTGGTACCGCAAGAACAAGCAAAAGACACCGGACATGAAAGCGTCGATTTCTTATATACTAAAGTTGAACTCGGTGCGCCAGCTGGAGCAAGTGGTGCAGGCGCTGGACGATGAGGCTACGCAAAACTTTTACATACAAAAAGTATCGCACAGCAAAATTGAAGACTACCGCAACGAGCTGAAAATGCAAGCGCTGAAAAATGCACAGGCAAAGGCTTCGCTGCTGGCAGGTGCCGTTAATGCCAAGGTTGGAGCCGTGTGGCAAATAAACGAGCCTACCGAAAACAACTACCAGCCGCAAATGATGATGCGCATGGAAAAAGCATCGATGGATGCAGGTGGCGAACCCGCACTGAATGTTGATTTCAAAAAAATGAAACTGCGTTTTGAAGCACCGGTAAGCTTTGTGCTGGTTGATTAATACATCAACAAATCAACACACGTGTAACAATAAAAGGGAACTGATCATTTTTTTACAAACCCATATTAAAGTAAAAGGCCGCAATTGCGGCCTTTTACTTTAATATCTTATTACTGTTGTTATTGTCGTTTCAGTCGTTGATCAATGGCGGCGCCAATTTCACGCACCACTTCGTTTTCGGAGCAGTCGGAGCGCCATTGCATGCCTTGGCGTTTTAATTCGAGCAGCAGTGGCGGCTGGCCCATATCGGGGAGGTTGCCATCCAGCTTTGCTTTGTAGTAATCGTTTCCTAAGTGGTATACACTATAAAAAACAAGTGCATCCTGGTAAAATAGTGCTGCTTTGAATTTCATTGGATAAAGAATCTTTTTTGAACAAGTAAACAAGCTACAAAACTTGTCCATTACCACTCCCCTTTTTGGACAGAAAAGGAAAAAACTTAGGCAAAACGCCTTATTTGGGCGGCAGTGTGTTTTTGTAGTGGCACTTGGGTGGGAGCGAATACGATTGACGGTTTTGGATGGACGATTGACGATTGGGAAATGCCAAATGCTTTGATTTAAGGATCTAAAGCGGCCAGTATAATCCGAAATCCGAAATTCCAGCCCCGTCTATTTCTTCACCGGCTGATGCGCCATTACTCGTTCAATCAAGGCTTGCACTTGTGCAGGCGGCGCCAGGGCTACCAGGTAAAAATGGCGGCCGTTGCCGTTGCGCCAGGTGTTGCTGCCATCGGCGGCTACCTGCATGGTACCCTTTTGCAGGCGGTACCAGGGCGCCACGCCTTTTGCAGCCACCAGCACCGCGGTTTGGTCCCAACTCATGCGCCCATCCCTATCTTCGGCGGCCTTGGGTATGGCAATTCGAAACACATCTTTCACCGGGCTGTTTGTTATCGCTTCGTTGCCCATCAGCGGCACGCCTGTTTTTATCTCAGCGCCTATTTCATAGCCACCCAGCCAAATTTCGGTGGGCCAGTTCTGGAACACCCGTTGCGAGGCCGCGGCGTCTTTTTCCACATTAAATTCTTTTCCATCCGGAAACCTCCCGGCCATGCTGACGAGCCGTTTTACTTTTTTGTGCACCAACTCCGCACCGCTAAGCGCTGAATATTGGTCGGGGCCGGACTGAAGCAGGTTGGCCAGGTTGGTAAAAAAGCCCACGGTAATGATGGTTACGCTGCTATCGGGCTGGGCGGCAAGCACCTGGCGGTATACTTCGGTGGCCTCGGGCACGGCGCCGTTGGCCTTGATCCGGTGCGGGTACCGAGCCAGCAGGCTGTCGGACCAATGCTGCCAGTCGCGCATATCCAGCCCAGCCTTATGCGGCACGCCAATGGGCAGGCTGGGCCGGCCAAAATAAGTGTTGAGCACGCTGAACACCGGTGCCACACCGGCATAACGGGTGCTGGCCACGGTCGCGAGGATTTTAAAATAGCCACTGTCGGCATAGGCATGCAGCATGGCCATAGCGCCCACATCATCATAATCGGGGCCCATGTCCGAATCGAAGATCACCGAGGCGGGTTTGGGTTTTTGCTGTGCAAATGAAGGAGCAGCCGCCAGAAGCAGGCACAGCAACAGGCTGATTTTTATTGATATGCGCAGAAAACATAGCACGCGCTTAAGGTACAAAGCAGGGTTTGAAAAATGTGCTGCGCCCCGCAATGAATTAAGCAAACCAGTTGGGGCAACAAAAAGGCCCGCCGTATAAACGGCAGGCCGAACTAAAAAATGGTTATCTGCTATTGAGAACCTCCTTAAAGGTCGGAAAGCAAACGAGTAATTACAAATGTTTCGCATGTTTTTTTTCAGGCATACGTATTTCCTTTAGCAAAGCCTATTTTAATCCCCACCAAAAAGCTACCAGGCGCCTTGCACAGCCATCTGCACGGTGTACACCGCTTCCGACGCAGTGATGAACAGCAGGTCGCGGTTGGCGCCGCCAAAACACACATTGGCCGTCCAGTTTTCCGAAATGGGTATATGCCCAATTTGCTTGCCTTCGCTGTTGAAAATAAAAACGCCCTTACCGGTGAGGTACACATTTCCCTGCCGGTCCAGTGTCATGCCATCGGAGCCTTTTTCGGTAAATAATGTTCGGTTGGACAGCTGGCCGGCGCCGGTTATTTCGTAGCGGTAGGTTTTGTCCGCCCTGATGTCGGCCACGTACAGGTACTTACCATCCGGCGTGCCCACAATGCCGTTGGGCTTTACCAGGTTGCTGTCCACAATGGTTGGTTGCGCGGCACCTTTAGGCAGGTAGTACAGGTGCTCGCCTTTTATTTCCGGTGCTTTTCGCTGCCAGTAGTCGCGCTGGTAATAAGGATCGGTAAAATAAATGCCGCCTTGTGCATCTTCCCACAGGTCGTTGGGACCGTTCAGTTTTTTACCATCCACATCGGCCAGCAACACGGTTACTCCCTTATCCGGTGTAATTGACCAAACCTGGTTTTGTTCATCGGCGCAGGAAAGCAGGTAGCCATTGCGGCCAAAAAACATCCCGTTGGAGCGGCCGGCCGGCTCCAGGAAAATGGACAGTTTGCCAGATGGCTCCCATTTCCAGATGCGGTTATTGGGCTGATCGGTGAAAAACACATTGCCTTCCTTATCGGCTGCGGGCCCTTCGGTAAATGAAAACTGCCGCGAAACCAAAACCGGTTCGGCTCCGGGTTTTACCGGCGATTGTTGTGCTACTTCCATAGTGCTGGTTTTTTGGGCGGGTGAATTTTTTGCCTGCCGTGCGGGGCTGCAAAAGGCAAGCCCAAGGCAAAGCAATAAAGGAGCAAAAGCGGTTACAGGGTTTTGAAACAACACTCAGTTTTTTGATGACCTTAAAAATAAGGATTAATGCCAGTACGGTTTGGAAGCCTACCTTTTACCACAACCTATATTGCATTAGTATTGAATCGGCAGCGATTGAAAGCGATATTGCCTTTTTTGTAAACTGCGCAATCCCAAGCAAAACAGCACCGCCGCAGCAACTCATATTACTATTTTTTCGCTGGCATCATCCTTTTTGCCATTCATAACTTATGGCCTAAACAACAGGAACTTCTATGTTTTCTTTGAAGCCACAACCACCAAGTGGTTGACTCTCTGCAACGTAATCATATGGCAAGCAATCGTTAGTCGCCCGCTGTTTCAACAGTGGGCTTTTTGCTGCACTGCAGTGCAAAAACAAATGTTACTGGCGCAAACCCAGCACCACACCGGCATAAAGCCCGCCCGAGTTTACCTCGGGGCCGCCGCTCAGGTCGGCATGGTTGGCTTTCCATTTGCCGTGGCTCAGCGGAATGTAATAACCTGCCCGCACCGCCAGATCCAGTTTTTGCCCAAACCCGCTTTTGCCCACCGGCGAAGCACCCAAGTGTATGCCTACATTGCCCAGCCACTGGTTTTGCGACACGTAAAACTGGTTGCCACTGCCCGCTAAATAAGACGTGAAACCGGAACTGGCGTCGGCATTGGTGAAGCGTAGTCCCAGCATGGAATACGCCACACCGGCATACGGAATGGCCTGCAGGCGGGTACGGCGCCGCAGGTCGATGCCCCACGACGTACCGATTTGTGTGCCCCGGGCCCAGGAGCGTTTAATGCCCGACTCCTTGCTGCCCGAATAAGTGGCAAACTGGAAAAACTGCACCACGCGGCTATTGTTGTAAAACAGGTAAACCCCCCCGCCCCGCGAAAAAAATACCTCGGGCAGTTCCACCTGATTAGTACTGTTCAGGGTGGCGTTGAGGTCATCAAAGCCGGGACTGGCCACGCCCAGCCACGAGTGGATGTAAAAAGCTTTTTTCTGCGAAATCACCTCCTGTGCATGTAATGCCGACAGGGTTCCAAAAATCAAGGCCAGACAAATAGTAAATCTGCGCATATATCTCGTTTGGCTTTTTTACTAAAAAAAAGGGGCCACCGTTTGGCAGCCCATTTTTCGGGAAATGAATCGTTTGTATTTGACTGAATGTTTTTTTGTAAAAAACAACCTCACTACAGGCATGTTCACTTGACCAGCAGCTGCTACAAACAGGAAGCTTTTTGAAAAGCATTGCCGTCGAAAGTTAGCGCACCGCGGTCCGAAAAACTGCGGATGCCGTTGCGTTCCACTGCGGGCCCTTTGCCTTCAATCCAGCCGTCGCCGCGGCGCAAAAAAGCCACCTGCCGCACTTTGCGTTTTCCTTTTTGCATATAGCTGTGGTTGGCAATCAGCGTATCGCCTTCCATCTGGCCAAAAAAAGATCCGCTGAAATTTTCCTTCACGCCGGCCCGGTCCATTATATCGCCGTTGATCTCGCCATCTTCGCCTTTGCTGCGCAGCCGTAAAAAAAGCGTGTCGCCGGCGGCCACGTAAAGGTAACAGGCGGGCAGCGCCGGCAGTGGCGCAGCTGCGGCATAGTTGCCGGTTGAAACCATTGCTGTATCGGTATGATTGGCGGTGGCGGTTGTGTCGGTGCTGCTGCAGGCCCATGCCAGCAGGGGCAGTAACAGGAGGTAAAAATAGGGCTTCATGGTGGTTAGCTTTACCCGGTAGTTAAAGAAAAAAACGTACCGGGTTTTCACCAACCTGCTGCCGTTATTTTTTTATACTCACCGGCTCACCTGTCCCGGCGGGCAAGGCTTGCGCCAACTGCAAGTAAGGGCCATGAAAGTGGTGCTCAAATGCATTTTTCGACGTGTTGGGGTGCACCTTCAGGTAAGCACTATCGGCCAGCAACACTACATACTGCCCGGTGCGTACATAATGGCTGGAATTGAAGCGGGGCGGAAGTTCCAGCCCTTCCAACACTTTTTCCACCCGGCCGCCCGCCACTTCGCCCAAAAATTTTACATAGGTCCTACGTGCTTTGCGGGTGCTGTTGTTGAGGCGGTTGTACACATGTTTCATCACCAGCCGCATCGGGAACTTTTGTTTGCCCAACGATGCTTTGGCGCCGGTGAACGGGTTGACCACGTTGAAATCTTCCAGGGTTTGAATCGACACCGGTGTTTCGGGCACCCAATCCACGCTGTTCACCACGTTGTACGCCCAGCCGGCCGCAGTTGCCGCTTCATAGGCGTATGCAAAATGCAGGTTGCCGGGTTTGGGTGCGGCGCTGCAGTAAGTTTTGATGCGCCACTCAGGGGCAAATAGGCCGTCGGACTGGCGCTGGCGCAGCAGGGCGGTGAGCAGGTAGGCAATGGCGCCACCCTGGCTGTGGCCCATGATGAGTAGGTTGCGCGAACCGGCAGCATAGGCCGAATCGAGACGGGGCAGCATATCGCGGCCCATGAATGCCATTCCCAGCAGCCAGCCGGCATGCACGGCGGCGTTGGGGTAATTGGTAAGGTTATAGGTAAATTTTTGTCCGTCCGGAAACTGTAGCTCACCGCGAGCCGGCGTCATGGCGGCATAAAAGTTTTCGAGCCAGCTCACCTGGTTGCGGGTAGTACCGCGTATGGAAACAACAGTGGTGCCCTTTCCGTCGGTCCACAGGTCGTAGCGGTTATCGAGGCCCAGCACCGGTGAGCGGTAGTGCAGTTTGAACCGCTCGGGTGGCGGGTTGCGGCGCGAATAGCTGGTATCGGAAGTGGCCTGCGCCGACACTTTTAGCAGCTCAATGTATTCGGCTTTGCTGAAGCCCGGCTGGAGTGGCTGGGCGCCGGCTTGTATGGAACATGCGAAGATTAAAATTGCGAGTGTAAAGCGCATGGTTGATGCTTTGTGGTGATATAGGTTAATGGGTGCCTGGCTCAATAGAGCTGGGTTCTTGGGTGCAACAAATTATAGCATTTTAAGTTGTGGCAAACTGGGGCGTTAACAAGGTTATGGTTTTATTAAGCCGGGCACTCTGTTTATAAAAAACGTATTAAGCTTAATTGAAAACCCTTGGCGTTCATTCAGTGTGTTGTGCAAAAAATTTTGCAAAATGCGCTATTCTGGCCTAGTGCGTTCTGTTGCTTTTACTTTTTTGTTTGCCCAAAAAAGTAACAAAAAAAGGCCCCCGCAACCAATGACAGCCTGGTTGCGGGCCCGTTCCCTGATGTGGCTTTAGTGGTACTGTAGTGAAGTGCTGCAGATCGCTGTTCGGCAGGAAACAGCCGTTCATTGCATCTTCACCCTTATTTTTTAAATGAACATTTTGGGAATTGCCCATTAGCACCCCGAACGCTGAAGTGAGTGACACAACAGGCGCCGAGGAGTGCAGTGCTGCTGGCTAAAAAATGCAGTTACAACACCTGGTAAAAACGCCCTTTTTCGGTTGGGAACTGCACCAGCTTGCTTTCGGCTGAAGCCGGCACCAGCACCGAGCCAGTGGCTGATAAAACCCGCTTGCCGGCGGGCAACAGCAGCTTGCAGGTGCCGCCCCGCTCCGAAAAAATGGCGGCGGTTTGCACCGCTCCATTACGCCACGAAATATCCACCGCAAAAGCACCACGTGCCCGCAGTCCTTTTACCGAACCCTGCGCCCAATCGGCCCCGGTGGGCAGCGCGGGCAACAGGCGGATGGCTTCGTCGGCACCATGGCTTTCCAGCAACATTTCGGCAATGCCGGCGGTGCCGCCAAAATTCCCATCGATCTGAAAAGGCGGGTGCGATGAAAACAGGTTGGGGTAAGAGCCGCCTTTGCGTTGCGCGGCCGGCGAGCCAAAGCCGGGCTGCAACAGGCGCCGCAGCAAGGTGGCCGCATGGTCGCCATCGCCGAGGCGTGCCCAGAAGTTGATCTTCCAGCCCATGCTCCAGCCGGTGCTTTCATCGCCACGGGTTTCCAATGTTTTGCGGGCAGCGGCAGCCAGCTCGGGCGTAGCCCATGGCGTTATTTCATCAAACGGGTGCAGGCCATACAGGTGCGACACATGGCGGTGGCGCGGTTCGGCATCTTCCCAATCATGCAGCCACTCGTTGAGGTCGCCGGCCTGGCCCACCCGGTTGGGTGCCAGCCGCGGCACCAAGGATTGGAGTTCGCTTCGCCAGGCTTCATCCACACCCAAAATGCGAGACGCTTCAATGCTGGCGCCCATCAGCTCGCGGCAAATCTGCATGTCCATAGCGGGGCCCATGGCAATCTGGCCCCTGTAGCCGTTGGGCATGATGTAGGTATTTTCCGGCGAGTTGGACGGCGCCGTTACCAGCCAGCCGTTGCTGGTTTCCTGTATTAAAATGGATTGCAGGAATTGGGCGGCGCCTTTCATTACCGGATAGTAGCGCCGCAAAAAAGCGGTATCGCGGGTAAAGCGGTAGTGCTCCCAAATATGTTCGCACAGCCAGGCGCCACCGGTAAGCGTGGAGCCCCATTCGGCGCCTTCGCCCGGCGATGTGTAGCGCCACGGGTTGGACACCACATGGGCCACCCAGCCCGGTGCGTTGTAATAGGCTTTGGCGGTTTTTTGCCCATTGGTAACCAGGCCCGCAGTAAAGCGGTGCAGCGGCTCGGCCAGGTGGCCCAGCCCCGTCAATTCAGAGGGCCAGTAGTTCATTTGCAGGTTGATGTTGATGTGGTAATCGCCGTTCCAAGGCGTTTGGTACTCCACAGCCCACAGCCCCTGCAGGTTGGCGGGCAGCAGCCCCGGCCGCGAAGAAGAAATAAGCAGGTAGCGGCCAAAATTGAAATACAGCGCCGGCAGTTGCGCATCGGCGGCACCGGTGGCATAGCGCACCAGCCGCTGCGGTGTGGTTAGGTTGGCCACTTCGGCATTGGGGGGCAACTGCAGGCGGCATTTATTAAAGTCTTTTTGAAAAGCTGCTGTGCTGCCTTTTTGTGCCGCATCAAACGAAAGTGCGGCGGTTTTAGCAATGTCGGCACGTAAAGCGGCTGTTGCATCTGCTTCAGGCAGCAAGCCGCCTGATTGGAAACCATAGTTGGTGCGGGCTGCAATGCGGATCCAGCATTCGGTAGCGCCGGATATTTGCACGGCGTTGCCGGTGGTGGTAATGCGACCATCTTTAACTGTTGGTACGGCAGTGGCGGTAAAGAACATGCCCTTGTCGCTACCCGATGGCAGGTTGCCTCGCATCATCAGCGCATTACCTGCAGCCGCGATGGTAGCATTTTCGGCACGGTACAGCGAAAGCGCCGCATTGATGCCGCCCTTTTGGGCACTGTGCAGGCGCACCCAAATAACATCGTTTACAAAATCAGTAAAAAAAGTTTCGGTAAAAGTATTTCCGCCACGGGTATAACGGGTAGTAGCAACCGCTTTTTCAACATCCAGCGTACGGCTATAGTTGGTAACAGCCGCGTTGCTGTCGGCCCAGGCAATATAAAGATCGCCAAGGGTTTGATAAGCGCCGTATTTTTCTTTAGCGCCGCTGCCGTAGCCTGTGCCCACGCCTTTAGATACAAACTGTTGTTGCAGCAGTTTTTGCGCAGCCTCGTTGTTGCCGGCCAACAGGTACTCCTGAATGGGTTTGAGGTATTTCCAGGCACTGTCGCGGTCGGCAGCCTGCGGCCCACCCGACCAAAGTGAAAGCTCGTTGAGAGCAATGCGGCTCCTACCGGTGCCGCCAAACATCATGGCCCCGAGGCGGCCATTGCCTACCGGCAGGCTCTCGGTAAAATGCTTTGCTGCAGTATCGAAGGTAATGGTGACGTCGGCCTGTGCATGTAGCCATACAGGGCACAGGAATGCAAGCAGGAAAAATAGGTTCAAACGCATGGTATAAAGGTAACGGAGTGAAGTGTTGCAGTTGCGGAGGTTGGAGTGGAATATTTACTTTGCAATAAGGTGCCCTTTGCTTGTAAAAGCAACAGGTATTGTTAGCTTATACTTTTACTTTTTTGTAGTTAAAACTGCTTCGGCTTCTTTCCTTGTGCCGCTTGTTCGGCAATTTCAATGATGCGCTTTTGCCTCGTTTCGGGTCGTTTGGCAAGCACCAGCCATTGCAGCATCATTTTTTGAATGCTCTTGCTTAAGTTTAAATAATAATCTTGTGCACCTGGATGCATGTCAAATGCCGTTTCCAAATCTGCAGGAATAGTCAATGCTTCCACTTCATCCAAAACGGTCCACGATCCGTTTTGCTGGGCGATGGCAATGCTTTCAAAACCAGCAGGCGCCATCATCCCACGGTCAATGAGTTGCACTACTTTATCCTTATTGATTTTCGACCAGGTGCTGTGCTGCTTTCGCTTGCTGAAAAACTGGTGAGAAGTTTCGTTATCGATCTTTATTTTCTTGCTATCGATCCAGCCAAAGCAAAGTGCTACATCCACCGCTTCGCTCCAGGTAATAGTGGGCCTGCCCGATGCTTTGGCATAAAAGGCAACCCAAACCGATTTTTTAGTAAGATGATTGGCTTCCAGCCATTCCCGCCACGCTGCCACATTCGGGGGATAAAAGATCTCAGTTTCGTTCATGGTTAGGTGTCAACTACTGTTTGAAGTTGCAAATTAGTGCAGTGACCTTTGCTCATACTTTGTTTTGCTGCAGTTCCTGAATTTTCATTCTATCCTTCCTGCTCAAATATTGCTGTGCAATCCTATTCTCTGGCTTAGAGTCGAAAGTATAAAGCACCAGCAAAAAGAACCACTCGAAGGGTTTCATCACCACATAAACAACATCTGCCACAAGCTTGTTGTTGAACACACCATAATAGCGGTGTATCAGCGATCCTACTTTGTTGTATTCTCTCCTGATGCATTGGTGCACACGTGGCGTGTGTTGTTGCAGCAGGTCTTCAAACGCATTGGCTATAAGCAACTGCCTGTTGCAAATAATTTTGTGCCCGTTTCTTTCGCCATACCGCTCCGGCTGCACAATTGCCTTATGCCCATTAGCCGCCACCGAACATAAAAAATGCCCGCCGCACTGCACATTTTCGCACATGTAATCAAGCTGCGAAAAACCATGTTTGTAGGTTTCGGTAAATGCGCGGATCAACGTATCGGGTTTTTGCCCAAATAAAAAAAGAACCAGCGATAAAAGGAGTAATAACGGCAATGCAAGCAGTGCCAAAACCGGGAACCTTATCCATGCATTCGACCGCAATATTTTCAGGCTTATTGCAGACACCGCATTATGGGCCGCTACCCTACCTTGCTCCATCTCGTTTTGCAGCAATTGCTTGTTCTTTTGCATTACCATGATGAACAGCATGATGATGGGCACGTTTCCAAGCGACCAAAAAAATCCGCCAAACTCCTGTGGGTGTATGTGCATAACAAGCAACACATTTAAACACAAGCCGGTAATAAGTAACGCATTCAGCAACAACTCTACGAGAGGTGTAGAGAGCCGTTCACGAAGGGATGCATAAAAATAAGCAGCGGTACACAGCACAATAATTACGTAAATGCCGGCACTGTTGCCGGGAGCAAATAATGCGCTATCGGAACAGCAATCATTCTTTTGCCCAATATCATACCTGTCCAGGAAAAGTGCTGGTGCAATCAATACCGTCCAAACTTCGGCAGCAATGAACACATCGCGGCGACTATAAATGTGGTTGTTGCTTAAATAACTGAAAAAATTAATCCCGACAATTACAGCAAAAATTATAAGGGGAACAATTAAAAACATCATAAAGCAGAGCAGTTAGTAATATGGCTGACAACATCTTTACACTACGGTATCGTGAAGCAAAAAATACTGATACCTGCTTAGATTAAAATGCCCATCTAGTTTGGGATGGAGATAGCCCTATTTTGTTTTGGTTGCAAAAAAAAATTGTTTCGACAAGGTGCTTTGTCAGCAAATTTTACAAAGCAAAGATCCGATCCATCAACACCCATTTTTCACCGGGTGCAGCGCCGGGTATTGCTTGTTGATATTGCCACATTAAAGCCTCCCACTCCTGCACTTTGGGGTTGGCGGCATCGGCTGCAGCCTTTGCCTCAAAGCTAAATTCTTCGGAAACTTCCATGATCATGAACAAGCGGTTGCCGGCCCGGTAAATTTCCATATGTACAATGCCTGCATCCTTAATGCTTTGCAGTATTTCGGGCCACACCTGTTGGTGGTGCTGTTCGTAAGCCGCAATCAGATCGGGATCGGCCACCAAATCAAGGGCCAGGCAGTAACGCTTCATGCAAGTTGTGTTGGTGTTGGTTCAAGGAGAACAATTATTTTACTGCGTCCAGCCATGCGTCGGCCATCAGCCTGGCACCGGCAATGGTTGGATGCACACCATCATAGGTCCAGTACATGCCGGGTGCTGTTTTTTGCGCATCATCAAACACTTTTTGATAAGGCACAAACACCGCATCAAACTCCTGCGCCATGCTGCGGGCACCTGCACGAAATGCATCAAACTCGGGGTACCATTTATCGTCCACCGCTTTAATACCTTTCACGCCAAACGGCTCGCCAATGATCAGTTGTACATTGGGTAAAGCCTGTCGCGTGTCCTGCAATAGTTTGCGGTAATCGTTGATGTATGTTTCAATGGTGCCGTTATAAGCCCCATTGAGTTTGTGCCAATGATCATTCACGCCAATCATGATGCTGAGTACATCGGGTTTCAGCGCAATACAGTCGTCCTGCCAGCGTGCAGCCAGCTGGTGCACTTTGTTGCCGCTGATGCCGCGGTTGTAAAACGTAAGCGATTTGTCTGCAGCTTTTGCCAGCAAATCAGACGCAGCCATAAACGCATAACCCGAGCCCAATGCACCGGTGTTGTTGGCGTCTTTGCTGTTGCGGTTGCGGCCGGCATCAGTGATCGAGTCGCCCTGGAACAGCACCACCGAACCCTTCTTCAATTGGATGCGCTTTTTAGGGACAGCCGCCGCTGCATGCAACAGCTGCGCTGGTGCCGCTACCGAAACTGCTGCACCCAGTATCGAAGTTTTTAAAAACGACCGCCGGTTGTTGTGGCTGTTATTTTGCTGCATGATTGATTTTTTTACAAATTAAATTCGGGTAACAGTAAGGTATAAACGCTATTTAGTTTAAACACCAGCTCTGTCTTTTCTACTGATCCGCAATGGGGCTGTATTTTGGCACCAGCCATTTCATGATGCGCCAGCCAATAAGGTAAGCTACGGCACAAATGGAAAAGATGATGAAATAACCCGCTTCTTTTCCTTCGAAACCGGCAAACTGCATATTGGTGCGGCCCGCATGCTCAAACAACACACCCGATCCTTTGTTGATGAGGAACGAACCAACACCACCGGCCATGCCGCCAATACCGGTAATGGTGGCGATGGCTCTTTTGGGAAACATATCGCCGATGGTAGAAAATATATTGGCCGACCATGCCTGGTGTGCTGCACCGGCAATGCCAATGATAATAACTGGCAGCCAATAAGTGATGGTGCCCAAGGGTTGCGCCAATAGGGCCAGCAGCGGGAAGAATGCAAAAATGAGCATGGCCCGCATGCGGCCTTCGTAGGGGTTCATACCTTTTTTTTCTACAAAAAAAGTGGGCAGCCAGCCGCCGATGATGGACAGCAGCGTAATGACATACAACACAAACAGCGGCAACGCACTTTGCGTGGAGTCCATCCCATAAATGTCTTTAAGGTAAGCAGGCGTCCAAAAAAGATAGAACCACCACACGCCATCGGTCATGAATTTGCCGAGGGCAAAAGCCCAGGTTTGGCGGTATTTAAAACAACTGGCAAATGATATTTTTTTAGGTGCGGCAATGGTGGGCTCGGTTACCGGGTCGTGCTGCACCAGGTCCTGCTGAATGTACTCCAGTTCGCCCCTGGTTACCCGCGGGTGCACCTCCGGTTTTTTGTACATATAAATCCAAAAACCCATCCACACAAAACCCAACAAACCAATTACGATAAACGCCATTTCCCAGCCCCATGCATGCGCAATAAACGGGATGGTAAGCGGCGCCAGCAATGCACCCACCGTAGCGCCGGAGTTGAAAATACTGGTGGATAATGCACGGTCTTTTTTAGGAAAATATTCCGCGGTGGCTTTGATGGCTGCCGGGAAATTGCCGGCTTCTCCCAAGGCTAATACAAAGCGGGCAAAAATAAACAGCGTAACAGAGGTAGAAGTAACCAGCGCTACATTGCTCACGGTTTCCAGCGATTCTTTTGCACCTTCAAAACCAACAAACCAATCGCCGTTGATGATGCCTGCCGTGGCAATACCGCACCAGGCGTGCAACACAGCCCCCGCCGACCAGATCGCAATGGCCCAGAGAAAACCTTTTTTGGTATCCATCCAATCAACAAAGCGGCCGGCAAACAACATCGAGATGGCATAAAAAATTGAGAACAGCGCCGTGATGGTACCATAGTCGCTGTCGGTCCAGTGAAACTCGGGCACCAAAAAATCTTTCCACGTAAGGGACAGCACCTGCCTGTCGAGGTAATTGATGGTAGTGGCAAAAAACAGGAGGCTGCAAATGGTCCAGCGGTACTTGCTGATGTGCTGTTGGCCGCGGCTTTCGGTTCCCGAGCCCGCGGTATGTTTGGAAGGAGTTGCCAGCATGCAAATAGTTAAATGGTGAAGCAATCGCTTTTATCTCTTTCTGTCAGCCACGCATTTTACAATGCGTTGCTGCTCTTGCTTTATGACGCAGCGTTTGCGCTGCCCGATGCCTGCGCAATCAGTTGCAGCACGCTGCGGGCAGCAGTTTCAATGGCTGCATAATCGCGGTCGCGCAGCATGGCTGCAGTAATGAGTTTGCTGCCCATACCGACGGCCGCTACACCGCTGCCAAACCAGGCCTGCAGGTTGGTTGCCTCCGGCTCGGTACCGCCGGTGGGCATCAGGCGCAGATCGGGAAACAATTCTTTTACCGCACTGATATAACCGGGGCCTAAAATATTACCGGGAAAAACTTTCACCAGCGTGGCGCCGGCTTCTTCGGCTGCGGCAATTTCGGTTGGCGTCATACAACCGGGCACCCATAGCATGCCGTTGGCATGCACCACCTTTGCCACTTCGGCATTGATGGTGGGACACACAATAAAATCGGCACCTGCGTCCATAAACGCGTTTGCAGCAGCAACATTTTTAATGGTGCCAATGCCCAGCATCAGGTCGGGCATTTGTTGCGCCGCCTGCTCTTTCATCAACCGGAAGTTGGCGAGTGCATTGGCACCGCGATTGGTGAATTCAAATAACCGCACCCCGCCGTTGTATAGTGCCTGCATCACGTTGCAGCAAACGTCGGCATCATCGTGATAAAAAAGCGGCAGCAGTTTTTGCTGCAGCAACGCATCCAGTGCAGTGGCTTTATTTACGGGCATGTTGTGCTAATGTTTTTTGGATGTCGGCCACAGTAGCTGTGGTCGCATCGCCGGTAATGAACAATTTGCTAAATGCAGCAGCGGCTGCAAAATCGATGGTTTGCTGCGGCGCAGCCCCATTGTAATTTCCATAGATCAGGCCCGCCATAAAACAATCGCCGCTGCCTACTTTATCTACAACGCTATCGGCATTGAATTCTTCCGACACATGCAGTGCGCCACCGGTGTACAAGGTAGCATAATAGTTGATGGCGCCGTTGTGATCGAAGCGGAAGGTATTGGCCACCTGGCTGCACGCCGGGTAGCGTTGCATTATTTCTTTGGAAACAATTTCAGATTGTGCCAGCAGTGTTTCTTTTTCCTGCCCCAAATCTTTTGGCACAGCAATGCCCAACATACTTTCGGCCGCCCAGATATTGCCCATCACTACATTGCAATAGGGCAGCAACTGGGTCATGATCTCTACCGGCGTTTTTCCGTATTGCCACAGCCTTGCCCGGTAGTTCAGGTCAACAGAAACGGTGATGCCTTTTTGCGCAGCGGCAACTAATGCTTCTTTGCAAACAGCAGCAATGTTTTCATTTAATGCAGGTGCAATGGCACTGAAATGAAACCAGGATACGCCATCGAGCAGTGCATCCCAATCAAGCTCGCCGGGCTTTAATTGCCAGAACGATGAATGGGCACGGTCGTATACAACGCCTGCACCTTTAAGGTCGGTGCCTTGCGGCAAATAATAAGTACCGATTCGTTCGCCGCGTATCAGCATGCGGTCTGTAGCAATTCCTTTTGCATTCAGCGCTGTGCAAATTTCATGAGTCAGGTAATTGTCCGGTGCGGCACTGAGGTAGGCTACCGGCACGCCCCACAGGGCCAGCGCCGAAGCCATATTGAGTTCGGCGCCACCAATATATACCGGCATGGAAGCCTGGCGTATCCATTCGCCGCCTAGTTGCGGCGACATCCTTAGCAACAATTCTCCAAAAGATAAAACGGGCTTCAAATTCGCTTCTATTTTCAATGGTGTACAAATTGACGCGGCGACATTTGTTTACCTAAAATAAACTGCAGTTGCGCACAACTCTATTTAGGAAGCAGCGGCAGCCGGCACTGTTGTCCCTGCCTCCTGCCAGTTAAAATAGTTAGCTGCGTTGTTGTAACAAATATCCTGCACCATGCCGCCCACCAGTTCCAGGTCATTCGGCAGTTCGCCGCTTTCCATTTCGCTGCCTAAAATATTGCACAACACACGGCGGAAATATTCGTGGCGGGGGAACGAAAGAAAGCTTCTGCTGTCGGTAAGCATGCCTACAAAGCGGCTCAGCAAACCCATATTGGACAAGGCATTGATCTGTTTGGTCATGCCGTCTTTTTGATCGAGGAACCACCAGCCAGAGCCAAACTGCATTTTACCCGGAACTGAACCATCATTGAAATTACCAATCATGGCCGCAAACAATTCGTTATCGGCGGGGTTGAGGTTATACAAGATCGTTTTCGTCAGTTGGTCCTTATTATCCAATTTATCCAGGAAACGCGACAGCGCTTTGCCTTGAGGAAAATCGCCAATGGAATCAAGGCCGGTATCGGGGCCCAACTGGCGCAGCAGGCGGGTGTTGTTGTTGCGCAGCGCACCCAGGTGGTATTGCTGCACCCAGCCCCGCTCCCAATCCCACACAGCAAACTGGTGCAGCATGGCCGATTTGAACTGGCAGTTTTCAGCATGCGTCAACACCATGCCGCAACGGGCTTTGTTGAAAATGGTTTTGATCTCCGCTTCGGTATAATCATCTGCATACAATTGCTCCAGGCCATGGTCGGAAACAGAGCAGCCATTTGCGGCAAAATAATCGTGGCGCTGTTTCAATGCATACAGGTAATCATCAAACTTATGAATGGAAATATCGGTTACACTTTCCAGTTGGCCCAGGTATTGGTTAAACGCCGATACATCATCTACGTTCATGGCTTTATCCGGACGAAACGCAGGCAAAATTTTTACGTCGAAATCATCACCTGCCAGCTTTTTATGATGCTCCAATGAATCGATAGGATCGTCGGTGGTGCACACCACGCGAACATTCATTTTGCGCAGCAAACTACGCACTGAATATTGCGGTGTTTGCATTTGCGCCGAAGCAGCTTCATACACATCGGCGGCGGTGTTTTTATTGAGCAACTCGGTGATGCCGAAATATCGCTGCAACTCGAGGTGCGTCCAATGATAGAGCGGGTTGCGCAGCGTGTACGGCACTGTTTCCGCCCATTTTTCAAACTTTTCGCGGTCGGTGCGGTTGCCGGTAATGTAGCTTTCGTTCACGCCGTTGGTGCGCATGGCCCGCCACTTGTAGTGGTCGCCATACAGCCATGCCTGCGTTATGTTTTCGAACTGGTGATCATTGGCAATCTGGTCGGGCGGCAGGTGGCAATGATAGTCGATGATGGGCATGCCTTTGGCATACTCGTGGTACAGCCGCTGGGCGGTTTTGTTGTACAACAAAAAGTCCTCGTCTAAAAACTTGTTCATCACAATTATGGTTGTCCCGGTTTTACCCGGAAGGTTGCTGATTCTTTTTTTGAACCACAAAGACGCTAAGCACACCAAGCAACATAAAGAAACATCTTAGTGAACCTTTGTTGCTTTGTGCCTTCGTGGTTCAAAACCTATAACGACACGCCGCGTTTCCACGGAATAAAATCATCCTGCCCTTTCCGCACGGCACATACTTCCTGCTCGCCACTGGCTACGCGGATCACGTATTCCAAAATACGTTCGCCGGCCTGCTCAATGGTTTCCTCGCCATCGATAATGGTGCCGGTATCGATATCGATGATGTCGTGCATTTTTTGTGCAAGTGCCGTGTTGCTCGAAATTTTTACCACTGGCGCAACCGGGTTGCCCGTAGGCGTGCCCAGGCCGGTGGTAAACAGCACTACGTTGGCACCCGAAGCTACTTCGGCTGTGGTGCTTTCCACATCGTTGCCCGGCGTGCACAGGAGGTTCAATCCCGGTTTGGTTACCAGCTCGGGATAATCGAGCACGGCCACCACCGGCGAGGTACCGCCTTTTTTAGCTGCACCAGCCGATTTGATGGCATCGGTAATGAGGCCATCTTTGATGTTGCCCGGCGATGGGTTCATATCGAAGCCCGAACCTGCTTGTACCGCCCGCTGGTTATACACCTGCATCAAATGAGCAAAACGTTCTGCCGTTTCCGTATCCACGCATCGGTCGCTGATGTTTTGCTCGGCACCGCACAGTTCCGGAAACTCGGAAAGGATAACAGAGCCACCCAGCGCTACCAACAAATCGGATGTATAACCAATAGCAGGATTGGCTGAAATACCGGAAAAACCATCGGAGCCGCCGCATTCCAGTCCGATGCACAATTTGCTCAGCGGCGCGGGCTTACGTTCCAGGCTATTGGCATACACCAGCCCGGCAAAAGTTTGCTTGATGGCTTCGGAAATAAGGTTAGCTTCGGTGCCCATTGCCTGTTGTTCCAAAACATACACCGGTTTGCTGAGCGAAGGATCGCGTTTGGCCAGTTCCTCGAGCAGCATTTGAGCCTGTGCATTTTGACAGCCCAGGCTTAACACCGTGGCGCCTGCCACGTTGGGATGTGCAATGTAACCTGCCAGCAGGCCACACAATGCCTGTGCATCCTGGCGGGTGCCACCGCAGCCGCCATCGTGTGTCAAAAATTTAATGCCGTCGACATTGGGAAAAAGTGCGGCCCGCTTTTGCGCCGTTTCCGTTACTTGCAGGTCGGCGTTCAAGATGGCATCAACCGATGCGCCGCTTTTATACAGATCTACCAGTTGGGCCACAGCCACGCGGTTTTGGCGGTTACGGCCAAAACCCAATTCTTCTACCAATGATTCGCGCAGCACATCGAGGTTGCGGTTTTCGCAAAATACCATCGGAATCACCACCCAATAGTTAGCAGTGCCCACTTTGCCATCGGGCCTATGGTAACCACTAAATGTGCGGTTGGCAAATTTCGAAACATCGGGCTTGGGCCAATCCAGTTTGCGGTCGCCAATGGTAAATGGGCTAGCCGCATGTTTGAGGTTGGAGGTGGTAATAACGCCACCCCGTACAATGGCCGTATGGGCCTTACCCACCAGCACACCATACATATAAACAGGATCGCCGGGCTGCAGATCGGTGGTTACAAATTTGTGTTTTGCAGGCACCCGTCCCGGCAGCGTGTATGCATCACCGTTATAATGGAGCGTTTCGCCTGCTTCCAGGTTGGCCAGTGCCACCAGCACGTTATCGTCGGGATGAATTTTTGTTATGCGGTGTTTCATTGCCGGTGTTGGCTGTGCATGGTCGGCGTCCAGTTGGAGCGCCTGTGGCAAGCCACCAGCCAAAATTATCATTAAATGCTCCAGCACCGCTTCGGAAAACAGGGGCAGCTGGGTAAGATCGGTACCCCACAGCGTTGTATCGGATAAAACCGCTTGCACTACGGCGGCAGGTTCTCCTTTTTGCCAATGCGCAAACAATGTTGCGGCCTGGTCATCTTGTATGGGATACAACTGCCCGTTCCATTCGCCAAAGTACTGGCCATCCTGCTGGCGCACTGCTTTGGAAAATGCCAGGTAGCCTGCAAAGCCCAGCGCCATTCGCTGCGGCACAGTTGCACTTTTACTATAATGCTCCTGCAGTAGCGGCACACAACGGGCTTTTATTTTAGCTGTGTATTGTACACTGATAGACAACCATTGGTGGCGGATATGCGGGTTGCGGAACCGGTCGAGCACCTGGCGGCCAAAAGCTTCGGCCACGCTGGCATCAACCGGGTAAGGTATGGCCGGTGCGATTTCTTCGAGCATCAGCCCGGTTAAAAACCGCGTGAAGCCTGCATTGTTCATCGCATCTTTTACCGTTGCAAACGGCGCCAAAAATGCAACGGCGCAACTTAGCGTATGCGTGGCATTGAGCAGGCGCAATTTCAGTTCGCGGTGCAGCCTGATGTCCGGCGCAATGAGCACACTTGGATCGGCCGCTGCAAAACCCAATACCTGCCGCACATGGTCGTCGCCTTCAATGGCCCACAGCCGGTACGCTTCCGACATGGTGAGCAGCGCATCTTCGTAACCCAGTTCTCTTTCAATGGCAGCTTTTGCCGCAGTATCGGGTATGCCCGGAACTATACAATCGACCAGTGAATTGCAAAAGCGGTTGTGCGCCTGCAGCCATTGGGCAAAAGCGGGCTCCAGGTTGGCCTGCTGCGCCAGCTGCTGCATCATTTGCGCCAGCTTGGTTCCATTGTCCGGCACCAGTTCGGTAGGCACGATCACCATGCCGCTTTCGGGGCTGCCGCCAAATGCCTGGTAACGCTGGTACAAAAACGCCAGCAGCTTGCCCGGGAACGAAGCCGGCGGTGCCGCATGAATATCATCGGGCACCAATTGAAAACCGGCCTCGGTGGTGTTGGATATAATGATCTGCAACTCGGGATTGCGGGCACATTCCAAAATAGCACTCCAATCGCTGGCGGCATTAAGCACCCGGCTGATGGATGCATTGATCCCATTTTCCGAAACCGCCTTTCCTTCTTTTACACCGCGGATGCACAGCGTGTACAACCCATCCTGCGTTTCAAATGCATCGATGCTTCCCTGCGCCGTGCTTTTTACCACCACCACGCGGCCATTGAACAGGCCCATTTTATTGGCTTTGTCAATAAAGTAATCGGGCAGGCCGCGCAGCAATACACCGGTGCCAAATTGCAGCACCTTTTCGGTCAGTGAAAAAATTGCGTCGTTCGGGATACTCAGGCTTTTGGCTGAAATATTTTTAAGGTTTGACCGGGAAAGTTTCATGTATAAAATGATTCCTTAATGGCATGGTGAACAATGAAAAACATGGCATCGCCACATATCGTATCGCAAGTGTACCGAGAAATAAACGCCTGGCAAATGATTTATAAAAAAAATTTGAACAAATACAACAGTTAAGAGCAGCAACAGGCATATTATTTAAATAAAAAACGAAAAAATGGCACTGCATTAAAAAATATCGAAATGTAGCGACGTGCATTTTGGCTCATTCGCTGCCCTGCATTTAAACCCGGATAAATTTGATTACTGTTGTAAGGTTGTTGCAAACAGCAACAATGGTGTTGTAAATTGACAGGCAAACGGGTAGCTCCATATTCTTAATACGTAATGGTTTCAAGCACATTGGTTAAAGAACAATCAGCACTTTGCAATAAGTATTGACATTTATTTACCAAAGCTATCGCACACACCTGGCTAACTTGCAACCCGAATAAGGCAGGATATTGCTACCCCTTTGCAGTGACGCAAAAAGATGATACTTTAAAAGGTAGTTTCACCCAGCCTTCAGTATTTATAACCCATTAACCGAATATGTTTGCTAACGAACTTGCCCTGCACGCCCAACCCGCCCCACAGGCCTTTGAAGAGGCTTTTTGTTTTGTAAAGCTGGAAGGATGCTGGCGACTGGTACTAACCGGCGCCAACGGAAAGCCGCCTACCGAGGTAGTGCTCACTTCGGGCATAGACGAACTGCTGCACCTGCTGGCACGCCGCAGCAACGAGCTATGGCTGCGACTGGAGCGCACTGCTTTTGAAGGTGCTTCGGTGCTGGTGCTCGATGAGTTTTGCCCCGCGCCACAAGGCGGTGCGTACTACCGCATTTATCCAAGGGAAGGCAAGGTGCTGAAACAACGGCTATGGGTATGCGAAGTAAGCCTGCTTATTTTTGGCGACCTGCCGGAGCGCATTTATTACAAGTTGCTGCGCAGAAAATAAAATCAACCATTTTACAGATCCACCACGCGGCCTTCGCGGTTGCTGCGGTGTGCGGCTTCAATGATGCGGATGATGGCGATGCCATCTTCTGCACTAACGGGCACCGGTGCACCGTTGCGTATGGCCTGCCATACCCCTTCGTACAAGCCGGCATAGTTGCCCTGCAGGGTTTCCACTGTTTTACGAACCACGACGCCATCCCGTTCGGTGTGGAGCAAGCCACGTTCGCTTTGCGGCTCGGTGCCCCAGTCTTCGCGGTTGGGCAGTTGGCCTTCGGTCAGCGCGGTTTCCTGCACATCGGTCCGTGATTTTAAAAACGAACCTTTCGAACCGTGCAAAATAAACCCGGCCCCTGCTTCCCGCACCAGGTAGCTTGAATGCAGGCGTACCCTAAGCGTTGGATAATACAGCAGCACTTCAAAGTAATCATCTACTTTAGAAATGGGCCGCACGGTGCGGATGTCGGCAAAAACGCGTTGCGGCATACCAAACAGCACCAGTGCCTGGTCGATGAGGTGCGAACCAAGATCGTACAGCACGCCGGTGCCTGGTTGCGGCACTTCCTTGTGTTGCTTCGGGCTTAATTCCACTTTGTATCGATCAAAATGAATCGACACTTCCACTACATCGCCCAACACACCTTGCTGCAACACTTGTTGCACCGTTTTGAAATCGCTGTCCCAGCGGCGGTTGTGGTACAGGGCTAACACTTTGCCTTTCTCTGCTGCCAGTGCTGCCAATGTTTGGGCCTCGCCTTCAGTGGCGGTAAATGGCTTTTCCACCAGCACATGTTTGCCCGCTTCCAATGCCATTTTGGTGTATTCAAAATGCGTGTAGTTGGGCGTGTTCACCACCACCAGTTCAATGGTATCATCAGCCAGCAATTCCTCGTAAGTAGACACGCTGCGGATGTATGGATAACTGGCCGCAGCCAGTTGTTTGCTTCGCTCCCACACGGCATACAATTCAAAACCAGGAAGTACGTGCAGGAACGGTGCATGAAACACTTTTCCCGACATGCCGAACGAACAAATTGCGGTGCGAATGGGCTTCATGATGAATTGGTTTATTTTGAAACAACCCGGAAAGGCTGTTTATAGTTAATAAATATATTGGCTTACAGCTTGTAAAAACGCACTGCATTTTCACCAAAAATAGCAGCCTGTTCTGTTGCAGAAAAAGACAAGAAATATTGCGCTACGATGTTCAGAGCAGCATCATAACCACCGGCCACATTACACACGGGCCAGTCGGATCCATACAGCAAACGGTTGGTGCCAAATGCCTCGACGACTACATCCAGGTAAGGTGTAAAATCCTCCCCCTTCCAATCCTGCCAGGCGGCTTCGGTAACCATGCCCGAAACCTTGCAGCAAACATTGGGATGCTGCGCTAATTGCCGAATATCTTTTGCCCATTCATCGATCTTTCCTTCGCGGATCTGCGGCTTGGCAATATGATCGAGCACAAAGGGCTGATCAGGGAAAAGCGCCACCAGTTCGGTGCAATATTGAAGTTGGTCGGTAAATACCAGCAGGTCGTAAGTAAAGCCCCATTGTTGCAACGCAGCAATGCCTCGTTTAAAATTGGGCCGCAGCATCAATGCACGGTCGCTTTCGCCCTGCAGCACATGCCGAAACCCTTTCGTGGCAGGCATTTGATGGTAATGCTCCAGCCGCTCTTCAATGTTAGGCGCCTGCAAATCCACCCAACCCACAACACCTTTGATGAAGGAATTTTCTGCTGCCAGCGACAGCAAAAAATCATTCTCCGCTTCTACCTGGTCGGCCTGTACTGCCACGCAGCCATCAAAGCGGTGCTGTGTTAAAATGGGCTGCAAATCGCTGGGCAAAAAATCGCGGCGGATAGCCGACATATCATCCGTTATCCATGAATGCCGCTCAGGACTGTAATGCCAGAAATGTTGGTGACTGTCGATGCGCATAGGAAGAGTAAGATGGAAGTGATGGCAAATAAATAACAAGGCAAAATTCAAAAGGCAAAAAGAGAAGCAACTTTTTGTTAGCCGTTTTTACTTTTTGAATTTAGCCTTTTTGAATTTAACCGGCTTTATAAGCAACTACTTTTTGTTTGCTTGTGCCCAGTCCGTCGATGCCGAGTTCCACTACATCACCGGGTTTGAGGTATACCTGCGGGTTCATGCCGAGGCCCACACCGGCGGGAGTACCTGTTGAGATCACATCGCCGGGCAGCAAAGTCATAAACTGGCTGACGTAGGAAACCAGAAACGGGATTTTGAAAATCAGGTTGGCGGTACTTCCATCCTGCATTTTTTGTCCATTAACGGTAAGCCACAACCGAAGATTATCTATATCCGCAATTTCATCTTTTGTTACCAGCCAGGGACCAAGCGGCGCAAACGTATCACAGCCCTTGCCTTTATCCCAGGTGCCGTTGCGTTCCAGTTGGAAAGCCCGTTCACTCAGGTCGTTGTGGAGGCAATATCCGGCCACGTAATTCATCGCATCGGCTTCATCCACATAGGTTGCTTTTTTCCCAATTACTACTGCCAGTTCCACTTCCCAATCGGTTTTTTCCGAGCCGCGAGGAATCATCGTATCATCGTTTGGGCCGCACAGCGCCGTAGTCGATTTCATAAAAATGATGGGCTCCGAAGGTGTTTGTGCACCGGTTTCTTTTGCATGATCGGCGTAGTTGAGGCCAATGCACACAATCTTCGAGGGCCTTGCCAGTGGCGGCCCCAGGCGTTCGCCTTCCGGCATGCGGGGCAGGCTATCTCTTCGCGCCGCCACAAACTGCTCCAGCCGCGCCATGCAGCCTGTTGCAAAAAACTGCTCGGTATAATCGGTTTCAAAAGATGAAACATCGAGGTATTGATTGTCCACTACCACACCCGGTTTTTCTGCACCAGGCTGGCCAAAGCGAAAAAGTTTCATATAAAGTGAAGTGGTTTAAGGTTCACAAATGTAAAGGGTCGATTTTGCGGTAGCAATACCAAAAGCGTTTAGTTATTGAGCTTGATAAAACCACCGTCAATCGGATAGTCGCAACCGGTGATGAACGATGCTTCATCAGAGCAGAGATACAAGATCAGCGTTGCAATTTCATCGGGGTTGGCCATGCGGCCGATGGGCTGCGACTTGCTCAATTTATCCATCATTTCGGCTTCCCGACCGGGATAGTTTTTTGCCAAAAACCCATCCACAAACGGCGTGTGTACCCGCGCCGGCGATATGCAGTTGCAGCGAATATTCTGGTGCAAATAATCGCGGGCCACGGAAAGCGTCATGGCATAAACAGCACCCTTACTCATGCTGTAAGCAAAGCGGTCCGGGATGCCTACAATGCCGGCAATCGACGCCAGGTTCAGGATTACACCTTTACCCTGCGCCAACATCAGCGGCAGCACTGCATGAATGCTGTTATACACGCCTTTTACATTTACGCTAAACACCCGGTCAAAATCGGCCTCGCTGGTATTATCGGCTTTGCCAATATGCGATATGCCGGCACTATTTACCAAAATATCTACCTGGCCAATTCCTTGCAACACTTCCTGCACTTCCTGCTGGTTCACCACATTGCACACATGCGCCGATGCTTGTCCACCGGCATCCTTAATGGCTGCAGCTGTTGCTGCTGCTTCATCGCCGTTCAGGTCCAGCACATGCACCTCCGCACCCTGGCGGCCAAACAACAGCGCAGTGGCTTTGCCAATGCCGCTGCCCGCACCAGTGATCACTGCTTTTTTTTGCGTTAACTGAAGCATCCTTGTTTTGTATTTTAAACGTTTTTTTTGTTTGGCAAAATGCATTTTACAGCCGCTCCAAACTTTTGTACGATTCCATTTTAATGGGTTAAAGCCAGTGCGCCTTCCCCATCCGGCACGGAAGCTTTTTGCTGTAAAGCAAAAGCCAGCACTACTATAAAGCAAAGTAACGGTATTATATAAGCGATTTGGATGTTGCCGCCGGTAGCATCTGATATTTTCCCCATCAGCAGCGGGAACAACGCACCGCCAACAATGGCCATCACAATCAGCGAAGAAGCGATCTTTCCTTCCTGTCCCAGACCATGAATGCCAATGGCAAAAATGGTAGGAAACATGATGGACATAAAAAACGGAACCGCCATCAGCGCATATACGGCAACGGGGCCCGAAACAAATGTAGCGACCGCCAGCAGCGCCATACAAATAACAGAATAGAGCGCCAGCAGCCTTTCGGGGCGAATGTACTTCATGAAGAACGTGCCGGTAAAGCGGCCGAGCATAAAGCCCACCATAGCAATGGAGCCCCAGTAAAATGCCGCATCTTTTTCCGGCATATCCATTACATGTTTTGAAAAGCGAATGAAGAACGAACCCACGCAAACCTGTGCACCGATGTAAAAGAATTGTGCGACAACCGACCAACGCACCTGCCGGTGGCGCAACACACGGAACGAAAAAGGAACTTTCGCCTCGCCTTCCTTGCCTTCGCCTTCAGGGAGTTTGGTAACAAAGAAAAATGCAGCCAGCAGCAACACCAGCACCGCAATGACGAGGTAAGGAATTTTGATGGCCGATGCTTCGCTTTGCAGGTAAGCCTCCAACGTGCCCGCAGCCTGCATTTGCTGCAACTGTTCCGGCGTGTGCTCAATGCCCGAAAGTATAAACTGACCGCCAATGATGGGTGCAATAAAAGCACCTACACCATTAAATGATTGTGCAAAATTGAGGCGTTGTGTGGCCGTTTTTTCATCGCCCAGTTTGGTGATGAATGGGTTGGCTACTGTTTCGAGAAAAGTGGCGCCGCTGGCAATAATAAACAGCGCACCCAGGAATAAGCCATAGCTACGCGTAGATGCTGCGGGTAAAAAAAGAAGTGCACCAACGCCATACAACAGCAGCCCTGCCATGATGCCCCGCTTAAATCCATATCGGTACATAAACCAGCCCGCGGGCAACGCAATGAGGAAATAAGCCAGGTAAACAGATGAATCGATCAGCGCCGATTCGGTATCGGTGAGTTGGCAGGCTTTCTTTAAATGCGGGATCAATATGGGATTGATGTTGTGCAGGAACGCCCAGAGAAAAAACAGGCTGGTTACAAGAATAAAAGGAAGCAGATACTTGTTTTGTTTGTGCATGGCGGTTTACATCGTTAAGGTTCGTTTGCAGGTTTATCCCCTTGCGCATCGCTATTTGCGCTTTGCAATAGTTGCAGAAAAGTACAACGGGTAAAAATGCAGGCGGAAGATACGGCATTCAACCTTTTGCGTTATTCACCAAATATGCCCTAATATTAAAGGCCTGTTGTTAAGGTTCATTTATATAAAGGTGGCCGGCTTTAGATTTAAAACAAAACGGCACACTATTATTAAGAAAATTTAACCTGCGGTTGCTGCAGGCTGTTTTTATAAATTGCTTACCTTAACGCTCTGATTTAGCTCGCCCTGCTGCCATTTTAGGCAGCCTGTTACATTTCCCGGCCTCGATTCTATCATTAGATTAAATCGTAAGATTATGCAACCAGTAATCTGCCTCGGAAAAGTGTTCGGTTCATTTGCATTCGCTTCAGCTTATTCGTTTCATTAATGTGCACTGATTAGTATCCGGTGCCTGCCTCACTGCATCTGCCTTTTTGCAACGAATTCACTAACCTGTTGCCAGCCCTTGCCGGCAATGCAAATTGTGTGGTCATGAAGTTATCTCAATTCATTATGCTCAGCGAAGGGGAAAAAACCAAGGCGCTGATGTGTGAAGGTGTTTTGGTGGGCAAACAAAAAGAGCTGCCCATGATCCGGTTTTTGTTTCAGTTGGATGCGTTTTACGTAACCATGCATTGCGACAGCAGCTCCAAAAAGGTAAAAGAGTTCACAGCATTTACCGACACCGGTTTGCTGCAGTCGTTCCTCGATGAAATTTCGCTTAACGGTATTGTTTAATGTAGTGCAACAGGCGATGGGCAACCGGATATATCAAAGCATATAGCCTTGTTCATCGCCTGTTTTTTGCTTGCGCCTGTTGCACAAATCGCAAGATTTATCGCTCCTTTCCTGTTTTATTGGCGCCCTTTTCTTTTCTTCGTTGATTATGGCTTTACTGGAACACATCCTGGTAATTAAAAACTCCACCCTGCCCGGCGCCGGCAAAGGTTTGTTTACCAAAAAATTTATCCCCAAAGGCACCCGCATCATTGAGTATAAAGGACGCGTTACCACTTGGAAAGAAGTGGAGCACGATCACGATAATGCATACCTGTTTACCGTGCACCCGGGCCGTGTAATTGACGCCAAACGATCCTTGAAAGCAATGGCACGCTATGCCAACGATGCCCGCGGATTTACCCGTGTAAAAGGCATCACCAACAATTGCCTGTATTACCGCGATGAAAACGACCGTGTGTTTTTGGAATCAAAACAAGACATACCTGCGGGCAGCGAAATATTTGTGAGCTATGGCAACGATTACTGGAAAGTGATGCGCGAAAACCGCCGCATTGAGCAGGAGCGCCTGAAAGAAGAAGCGGCCGAAAACAGCAACAGGCGGGCCGCCAAAAAAAGCAAGTCGGCAAAAAAGGCAGGTGCCAAAGCAAAGACCAAAACCAAAGCCACCACCGGAACAAAAGCAAAAGCAATAACTAAAAAAGCTGCTGCTAAGTCGACGTCAAAAGTAGCGGCTAAGGCAAAAGGCAAAACTGCAGCGAAAGCTAAAACCAAAGCAGCAGTGAAAACAAAGACCAAAGCTGCCGCTAAAGCAAAATCAAAAGCAAAGCGCTAAACATACACATAGCAAAATGGCCTACCAACCGGTAGGCCATTTTTATGTTCTTTAACTCCTGCAACGCACCGGTTAGGGCTGAAAGCGTATTTCCTTAATCAGTTGTTTACCGCCATCGGCTTTCATAAACACCGTAGTACGATAGGTACCCGATTTGGTGTTGAGCATACCAATGCAATATTCATTGCCTTTGTTATCGCCTTTGTGTTTTACTTCAAAACCGGTGACGCCGTTGCGGGCAAAAAAATCTTTCAGGATCAGCACGGCCTGCGCCTTGCTGTACGTGTCCGTTTTGTTCGGCATCGAAATATCCAGGTTGCCATCCATATAGCGCGACAACTCGGAGGTATTACCATTGCGCAAAGCGCCAATCACGCTTTCAATGCTTTGGCCGGGCCCAAAGGCACTCAGCGTAATGATGGAAAAAGCAAGGGTTAACAGGAGTAAATATTTTTTCATGTCTGAAATTTGCCCGTAAGATCGAAAAATATGCCTAAATCACCTGTTAAAGATCAGGCAGTCAAAATAAACAAAACCTTCACGTTTTCGATAGCTTTGCAGCCATTCAACAACAAACCACTCCATGGCACAACGCAAAGTTATACTCGTTATAATGGACGGCTGGGGACTCGGCCAGGTAAAAGGGGCTGATGCTATCCAGAACGCCAATGTTCCTTTTGTACAGTCGCTTTACGGCAAGTTTTCGCATACCACGCTCACCACCTGCGGCGAAGACGTGGGCCTACCCGAAGGGCAAATGGGCAACTCCGAAGTAGGCCACCTTAACCTCGGTGCCGGCCGCGTAGTGTACCAGGAGTTGCAGCGAATTAATGTGGCCATCCGCGAAGGCATTTTGGCCCGCAACCCCGAACTGATTGCCACCCTCGATTATGCCCGCAACAATGGCAAGGCGCTGCACCTGATGGGCCTGGTGAGTGATGGCGGTGTGCACTCACACATCAACCACCTGAAGGCGCTGCTCGACATTTGCAAAGAAGCAGGCGTAACCAATGTGTTCATCCACGCATTTACCGATGGCCGCGATACCGACCCCAAAAGCGGGCTGGGTTTTATTACCGAATTGCAGGAGCACATTGATAAAACCGTGGGTAAAATTGCTTCGGTTAGTGGCCGCTATTTTGCCATGGACCGCGATAACCGCTGGGAGCGGGTGCAACTGGCATACGATGCAATGGTTAAGTCAAAAGGCACCACTGCAGCCAACGGCATTGAAGCCGTGGTGCAGGCCTATACCGAAGGCGTGACCGATGAATTTATCAAGCCAACCGTAATTATGGAAGGTGGTTTGCCGGTTGGTCCCATTAAGGATGGCGATGCTGTGCTGTGTTTCAACTTCCGCACCGACCGGCCCCGTGAAATCACCAAAGTGCTGACGCAGGCCGATATGCCGGAGTATGGCATGAAAAAACTGAACCTGTACTACACCACCATTACCGAGTACGATTCGACGTTTGAAAATATCCATATCATTTTCAAAAACGACAACCTCGATAATACGTTGGGGCAGGTAATTGCGCAGCAGGGATTAAAACAAATCCGCATTGCCGAAACCGAAAAATATCCCCACGTTACGTTCTTTTTCAGCGGCGGCCGCGAAACCACTTTTGATGGCGAAAGCCGCATTTTAGTGCCATCGCCGAAAGTGGCCACCTACGACCTGCAGCCGGAAATGAGTGCACTTGAACTGACCGATGCCATCGTTCCGGAAATTGAAGCGGGCAATCCCGATTTTATTTGCCTCAATTATGCCAACGCCGATATGGTGGGCCATACCGGTGTGTTTTCGGCAGCCATCAAAGCAGTAGAAACGGTGGACTCCTGCGTGGAACGCGTGGTTACAGCAGCCCTGAACAGCGGCTACACGGTGTTCCTTACCGCCGATCACGGCAACGCCGATTTTATGATCAATTCCGATGGTTCGCCCAACACGGCGCATACACTCAACCTGGTACCGCTGTTTATCATTGATAAAGAATGGCGCGGCGAAATTAAAGCCGGCAAACTGGGCGATGTGGCCCCTACCATCCTCACCATGATGGGGCTGCCTGTGCCTATTGATATGACCGGCAACATCCTGGTATAACAATGTAATGACGAGGACGGAACAGTCCGTTCCTTCTGTATTTAGGCCCGGTGCATTCCTTTGCACCGGGCTTTTTTTTGTGCGGCTAATACCAGTACTTTTATGGTCTGAAATGTTGTGGCGTAGAAAAAATAAACTGCTGCTCCTGCTGGGTATTGCCGGGATGATACTGGCACCGCTACTGCTGCTGTTTTGCCTGCAAACAACCCAATATCTGCTCAAGGTGTCGGCTGCGGCGCGGCTGGAAGGCCGGCGGCAGCAAACCATCGTGCTGCACAAAGATGCGGTGCGCTGGGAAGAACCGGGCCGTGAGCTGAAGATCGGGGGCCGCTTTTTCGATGCCAGTAAGGTTACTTACAGCGGCAATTACATCGCCGTTACCGGCCACTTTGATGACATGGAAACTGCGGTAGCGCAGTTGCTTGAAAAAGCAGTGCACCACAGTACCAATGCAGGTTTGTTCAACAGGATTTTATTGTTGTTGCAATGCGTGGTGGCCATCCCCATATTGGCCTTATTATTAACTCCCTTGAACGCTTGGCTTACGCATCGAATGCGGCCCGTTTGCCTATACAAAAATCCCTTCTCCAACACCAATGCGCTGCCGCCCTGGCTGCCCCTTTCCCAAGCTTAAACGTTTTCAAAAACAATTTCCAGTATGTAGTAAAACTGCATACCGAGGATTTCTATTTGCATAAAATAAAAGGACAGCCTTTTAGCTAAATGCTGTGCGGGTACACCTGCATGACATGGACGCCGTATATACATGGCTGCTCCTATAACGCGGCATTTATTATATCAGGAACGAGCAACGGTTTTATTTAAACTTTACAACACACATGAAGAAAATATTTGGCCTGGCCACAGCGCTGGGCCTGTGGAGTGGTGCATTTGCCCAAACCGATACATTGGCGGAACGCAACATGGAAGAAGTGATCCTGTACGCCAACAAATTTGCGGAGCGCAGAAAAAACATCGTACAAAAAGTAGACGTCGTTTCGGCCGGACGCATTGCCCAATTGAACACCCCAACCATGGCCGAACTGCTGCAAACCACCGGCAATGTGTTTGTGCAAAAAAGCCAGATGGGTGGCGGCTCGCCGGTGCTGCGCGGCTTTGAAGCCAGCCGGGTGCTGCTGGTGGTGGATGGCATTCGTATGAACAACGCCATTTACCGTGCAGGGCATTTGCAAAGCGCTATTACAGTGGATCAAAACATGCTGGAGCGTGTGGAAGTGTTGTACGGGCCTGCGTCTACGTTGTATGGCTCCGATGCATTGGGTGGTGCGGTGTTGTTTCGCACCAAAGCACCGCAACTTTCCACCACCGGTAAAACAGCATTCAGCGGCACCGCATTTGCCCGCTATGGCAGCGCCGCCAACGAACGTACGTTGCATGCCGATGCCAGCATTGGCAGCCGCCGGTGGGCCTGGTTGCAATCTTACACGGTAAGCGATTTCAACGACCTACGCATGGGCGACAATTACCCTGATAAGTATCCCAATTTTGGCCGACGCAGCCAGTATGTGGCCCGCATCAATGGCATTGATTCCATTGTGCAAAACAGCGACGACCGCATCCAACGTTTTTCGGGTTATCGGCAAATGGACATCACGCAGAAATTATTGTTTCAGGAAAATGCACGGGTAAGCCACGGGCTAAACCTGCAATGGTCCAACTCGTCGGACATTCCACGCTACGACCGCTTGCAGGATGTACGCAACGGGGCGCTTCGCTATGCAGAGTGGTACTATGGTCCGCAAAAACGTGGCCTAGCGGCGTATGAATTGAACATTATCGATGCGGGTTTCTTCGACAACCTGCGGGCCATTGCATCGTACCAGCGACTGACAGAAAGCAGGCACCAGCGCAATTACCGCAACGCCAGCCGCGACAACCGCATTGAAGACCTGGATGTGGTGCACATATTGGTAGATGGTAAAAAATACTGGAAGCAACACGAACTGACCACCGGTGTTGATGCACAGCTCAATTGGCTGCAATCAACTGCATTTAAGCAAAACATCAACAACGGAACGAGAAGCCCGTTGGACAGCCGCTACCCCAATGGCGAAAACCGCTTTCATAACGTAGGTGTATATGCGCAGCATATTGCTAAATGGGCCGGCGGTAAACTGGTGCTCAACGATGGGTTGCGCCTGCAGGCGGTTTCGTTGCGCAGCACTATTGCCGACAATTCATTTTTCCGTTTTCCATTTACCGAAATTGAGCAAGACAATATAGCTGTTACCGGCAACATTGGGCTGGCTTATATGCCTACGGCAAAAAGCAGGTACACCATTGGGGCTTCATCGGGCTTCAGGGCACCGAATGTAGATGATGCCGCACGGGTTTTTGAAACGGCTGCCAACCAATTGATTGTTCCCAACCGCGACATCAAACCCGAGTACACGTACACGTTTGACCTGGGTACGCAACAGCAATTTGGTGATGTGGTGAAGATCGAAGCAAACGCATTTTACACCCTGTTGCGCAATGCCATTGCACTGGCTCCGTTTGCACTAAATCGGCAAACAACTGTAGCCTACAACGGCGCCCAGGTGCCTGTTTTTGGCAACCAGAATGTAAACAAGGCCACGATCTATGGTGCGCAGGCTTCGGTTACGCTGAATGTTACCCAAGGGTTATCGCTGTACTCAACACTCACGTACACCAAGGGAGAATTGGATGATGCGGCAAAGGGCACCATCCCGATGGATCATATTCCGCCGGTGTATGGCAAAACGGCCGTTTCGTTTACACATGGCCGTTTGCGTGCTGAAGCGTTTGCGTTGTACAATGGCTGGAAAAAAGCAAAAGACTACAACCCGAATGGCGAAGACAACCTGCAATATGCCACGCCTGATGGTATGCCGGCCTGGACTACGCTGAATGTCAACACCGGTTATACGTTTACCGACCGCCTTGTGCTGCAGGCCAACGTAGAGAATATCCTCGACCGCAACTACCGCGTTTTTGCCTCCGGCTTTTCGGCCCCCGGCCGCAATGTGGTGGTGGCGCTGCGGGTTAGGATGTAGGGAGTAGTCGGAGGACGGAAGACGGAAGTCCGAGGACCAAAGACTGGGAAGGCAGTAGAGACAGAAAAGACGGATTTTTATTTTGATATAGTCCTGCAGGTGTTGGCCGGTTGGTTCGATGCCTGTGGGGCTTTTTTGTTTTGTGGTTTTAAATCGGTTAGTTGTGTAGGATGTTGGTGTTTGTGTAGTGTTGTCATGCCAAACTTGTTTCGGCAACTTCTTGCGGTTAAGAAACATTTAGAAAAGGACAGACTGTTACTTCTTCTGATAGCGTATACTATTGGAAGGAGATGCCGAAACAAGTTCGGCATGACAGTCACTGATTGTTGGCGACTGTTTCTTCTTGGCACGATTAACAACAGCCTTCCTCTTTTACTTTATAACATCACCGGTCTACATCTCCCCTTCTTCCTCCGTCTTCCGACCGCGGACTTCCGTCTTCGGACTTTCCTGTCTTTCCCGTCTTTTCTGCCTTTTCCGACTTTACATTCTTCCATAATATTTCCCTGCCGGCGCAGCATTTAGCACAAAAATTTGTCTAACTTACAGGCAACCCCCAGGAATATATGACCGAGGAAGCCATTGTACAAGGCTGTTTGAAACAACAGGCATCAGCACAAAAAGCATTGTATGTAAAATACAGCGCAAAAATGCTGTCGGTTTGCTACCGCTATGGCCATAACCGAGAGGACGCTGAGGACATGTTGCAGGAAGGTTTCATTAAGGTGTTCTCACAAATCCACACCTTTAAAGGCCAGGGCGCTTTTGAAGGCTGGATCCGGCGGATCATGGTGCATACCTGTATCAACATCCTGAAAAAGAACAAAAAGTTTAATGAAAGCGTGGACATACTGCAGGCCTCCGGTTTGCATACCCGCGATGAGGTAGTGCCGTCCATCATCCAGGCAAAACAGGTGGTGGAGTGCATCAGGTTACTACCCATAGGGTACCGTACCGTGCTGAACCTGTATGCTATTGAAGGATTTTCGCACAAGGAAATAGGACAGATTTTGGACATTGAAGAAAGCACCAGCCGCAGCCAGTACACCAGGGCTAAGGCCATGCTCGAAGACGTGCTGATCCGGAAGAACATCATTCAGAAACCAAAAACGGATTACCTGATTGCAGCATCCGGTAGCAAATAAGCGGCTCGCAAATGCTGACTGATTATGGAGAGAAAGTTTCACCAAGACGATTTTGACCAGTTTCTAAAAGATAATGCTGACGATTTGCGCATGAAGCCATCCGCTGCTGTTTGGGAAAACATATCCAAAGAGCTGAACCGGAAAAAGCGCAGGGTCGCAGCCTTTCTTTTGGCTGGTGTTACGCTGCTATCGGGCGGCTTGTTTACCTGGTACACCCTGACCCTGCCCGTTGAAAAAACTGCGGCATTTCCACAAGAGTCCGCCCAACAAATAGCCATTCCAGCTCAAACAAAACCTGACCTTTTTGTAGCAAACAACAATGCGGCACCTGGAGCTATTAGTGAAACGGCACCAATTGTTGGACAAATTGCAACCAGCAAATCATCAATTCAGCGCAACGATAATAAAGCAATAACGGAATCCACACCTGAACTCTTTCCCGAAAACTTTATTACCACTTTGGCTGCAACCAACGAGCAAGCAACAAGCATCGATCTTGCTGCCGCAGCTACCCGCAACAGCGCGGTGCCGGCGCATTTGCTGCAAGCAGAAAGAACGAGCATGCAACCCCGCCTCCATGGCATTCAGCAAAATACATTTAAGGCAAACGCTCCTGCCGCAACAGAGGAACCCGCCATTGCCACTGCACCAAAAGCACAGAAAAGGCGATTGCTGAGCTGGAGCATTTTTGCAACGCCTACTGTTAGCTACCGCAAACTTTCCGAGAATAAAACCTTTGAGCGACCTTTCCTGACGCCGGGCACACCGCCAATGGTTTCGGCGCTGTACAACATCAACAACGCGGTGATCCACAAACCGGACCTTGGGCTTGAATTTGGCGTAGCCGCAAAATATGCGCTGACCAATAAACTAAAACTGCGCTCCGGCTTCCAGTTCAACATCAGCCGCTACGATATCAAAGCCTTTTCCTACATCCCCGAAGTGGCTACCATTGCACTTAGCAACGGCTTTGGTGTAGACTCGGTTCGGGCCGTGTCGAACTACCGCAACTTCAACAACGGCAGCATGTCTAACTGGCTGCAGAACATGTATTTCCAGGCATCGCTGCCGGTGGGCCTGGAGTATGAAGTGGTGGGCAACAAAAAAGTAAAATGGAACGTGGCAGCAGCCATCCAGCCCACATATATTATTGGCAACCGGTCGTATATGATCACTGCCGATTATAAGAACTATGCCCGTGTGCCCTGGCTTACCCGCCACTGGAACATGAACACCAACGTGGAAACCTTTATCACATTTCAGTCGGGTAAAAACGAATGGCATATAGGCCCGCAAATGCGCTACCAAGCCCTTTCTTCGTTTGTAAAAAAATACCCGGTTAAAGAAAACCTCTTTGATTTCGGGATGAAAGTGGGTGTGACGATTAGGTAGGCAGGAGTCCGATGTCGGAAGACGGAAGACGGAAGTCCGAAGACCGATGTCCGAAGACAGGAAACACGGAAGAGACAGTAGAGACGAAAAAGAAGATAACCGGTTGCTTTTTCACCATACTGAACAGTCCTTCGAGTTTTCGCCAACAAATGGCGCAACGCTTGAAGGACTTTTTTTTTCATAACATCGACTGAACCAAAACATCATTGACTCTACCGCCCAACTTTCCTGTCTCTTCCGTCTCTTCCGTCTTTCCTGTCTTCGGACTTCCGTCTTCCGACATCGGACTTTCCCTTCCGACATCCGACTTCGCCCTTCCATGTCTTCCAACTATTTTTGCAATATGATAAAAGAATTGCTGCCGCTGGCGGCCCTGCTGGTTTTGGCTTCCTGCTCGGGCGGCCAAAGCAGCGAAGAGGCGGTTGAGTTTTTCCCGGTTTCCTCTTATCTCCATAGCCAGGTGTCGCATATCGATTCGTCACTGTACCCGCTGCGCCAGATTGTGCGGCGCGACGGCGTTTCCGACACCACATTCCTGCACCGCGTAGCGTTTCGCAAAGCCGCTGCCGATTTTCTGGCAGTGCCCGATATTGCCTCCGACAAATGGCGCGATGAATACACCGAAACCCGCCACTACGATGACATGCTGAAGCTGGCCGTTTTTTCCTATAAGCCCAAAGACGAAGACGGGCCGGTGCTGCAGCAAGACGTAACTATTGAACCCAATGCTACTGAAGGCGATGCGGTGCGGACTATTTTTATCAACCAGATCATCGACAAAGGCGACAGCTCGGTGCAAAAGAAAATGTTGTGGGAAGTGGGCCGCCGGTTCCAGGTGGTTACCACCGTTTCCCGTGCTGGCGCTGCCGATGACGTTCAAACGGCCGAAGTTTGGTGGGGACCCTACCCTTCGGCAGAATAATTGAAGAAGGTTCCATTGGCTCCAGTTATTCAAAAGATTCAAACGTTGGCGATGCATTGATGTTCACCGTTAGTTTAACAGGAACAAAATACGTCCAAAGCCTTTATCTCGTTTAAGACAGGGAAAATTGGAACACCCGTTACTTGGTCGATTTTATTTCGCCAGCAACCTATTATGACACAACCTGAATTTCAACATATAGCGCCTACCCTGCCGCAAAACCCGGGCATTTACAAATACTTCAATGCCTCCGGCGAGCTGTTGTATGTAGGCAAAGCCAAAAACATCCGCAAACGCGTTTCTTCTTATTTTAATAAAACATACACCACTTACAAAACCCACGAACTGGTGAAGCGCATTGCCCGCATCGAGTTTACGATCGTAAACTCGGAGCAGGATGCTTTTCTGCTGGAAAACTCGCTGATCAAGCAGTACCAGCCCATGTTCAACATTAACCTCAAAGACGATAAAACCTATCCGTATATCGTTATCAAAAACGAGGAGTTTCCAAGGGTGTACCTTACCCGCCAAAAGCTGCCCGATGGCGCACAGTATTTTGGTCCTTACACATCGGTGGGCAAAGTGCGGGACCTGCTAAATTTCATCAAGCAAACCATTCCGCTGCGCACCTGCCCGTTGCCGCTAACGCCGAAAAACATTGAAAAAGGCAAATTCAAGGTTTGCCTCGAGTACCACCTGGGCAACTGCAAAGGCCCCTGCGAAGCGCGGCAATCTTTGGAAGATTACAATGAAAATATCCAGCAGGTAAAAAACCTGCTGCGCGGGAACCTCGGCCCGGTGATCCAGCATTTCAAGGCCGAAATGAAAGGCCATGCGCAAAACCTGGAGTTTGAAAAGGCAGAGCAAACGCTTAAGAAAATATCTTACCTCGAAAGTTACCAGGCCCGCTCCATTGTGGTAAGCACCAGCTACGAACACCTCGATGTTTTTTCCATAAAAAAAGACGACGGCATTGCTTACGTCAATTACCTGATGGTGCAGAACGGCGCCATTATTCAAACAAAAACCTTGAAACTGGAAGCGCAGCTGGACGAAGGCGAACCGGAAGTGCTGGCGTTTGCCATGGCACAACTGCGCACCACGTTTGGTTCCGAAGCAAGAGAACTGGTAGTGCCTTTTGAATTGGAATACGAAGAACCTGACACGACCCTCACCATCCCGAAAGGCGGCGACAAAAAGAAATTGCTGGAGCTTTCGGAAAAGAACGTACAGTATTTTATTGACGAACAAAAGAAGACCGACCGCCTGAAACTGGGCGCCCAAAGTGCAGACAAGACGCCCATTTTGGAAATGATTCAACGCGACCTGCAACTGCCGGCCCTGCCCATCCACATCGAATGCTTCGATAACTCCAACTTTCAGGGCAGCTACCCGGTGTCGGCAATGGTGTGTTTTAAATACGGCGAGCCCAGTAAAATGGATTACCGCCAATTCAATATCAAAACGGTGCAGGGCATCAACGACTTTGCTTCGATGAAAGAAGCGGTGTACCGCCGATATAAGCGCCTGAAGGCAGAGAAACGAACCTTTCCGCAGCTGGTAATCATTGATGGCGGCAAAGGGCAGTTAAATGCGGCGCAGGAGGCCATTGAAGAACTCGACCTTTCCGGCACCATGACGCTTGTGGGTTTGGCAAAAAATGAAGAGGAACTGTTTTTTGTGGGCGATCAGCAAAGTTTAAAGCTGCCCTTTGACAGCGCCAGCCATAAAATGATCCGCCGCATCCGCGATGAAGTGCACCGCTACGGCCTCACCTTTCACCGCAACCAACGCAGCAAAGGAACGTTTAAGAACGAGCTGGAAGAAATCAAGGGCATCGGTAAAAACACTGCCAGCCAGTTGCTCAAAGCTTTCCGGTCGGTGAACGGCGTACGCAAACAGCCGGAAGAAGCGATTGCAAAAGTAGTGGGTGCCTCGAAGGCAAAAATTATATTGAATTATTTCAGCGAGGGAAATGAAACTGCGCAGCAAGCGCAATAAAAAAATTAGGGGCCGGATAGAAATCCAGCCCCGTTTAAAATCCAATATCCTATGAAAAACCGATGTAAAAGTAGGCGCTTTGGTGGTTACGGAAATCAGGTATTTCCCGCAATTTGAAAATATGTTTTCCACATGGAAATACTGCGCATTTTGACTGGCATCGAATTACGTTACTGCTTTTGTTCTTGTTTAATAATTTGATGGATAAGCTTTTACAAGAAGCAGATTCCCTGCAACGCTGATTAACCAAAGCTTTGGCTTACCGTTGTCGGCAGAATTTTATCGCTATGCTAAAATTCAGAAGTGCCTGATTCTACACCTACTTCACCTCAGTTTAAATAATAAAAAACCCGCAGTGTTCGCTGCGGGTTTTCGTTTTAAAAATTAATCCTTTATTAGTACGACCAGAGATCCTGCTCGTAGTTGAAGATGCGTTCTTTGATGTTCTCGCCTTCCAGCAGCGCCAGGATCGGGTCCTTAATTTGCTGGCGGATGGTGCGGTTGTTCGGGTTGTCCAACGTGCTCTTGATTACATAAGAAGAGAACATACGGGCCTCAAACAATTCCTCCCACGTCATGCGGTGCATACCCATGTTCTTGGGGTTGTACACATCGTTGTTGGCGAGGACGGGGCGCAGATCGGGGTAATACACCCAGAACATTACCGACGAACCACGCTCCTGTCCATTGGGCAGGTACAAGGTTTTCAGCGGCGCAATACCAATAATACGCACAAACATGCGGCTTGCTTCGCGGTCGAACACCCACTCTTCTTTCAGACGAAACTTCATTACTGAGTTGGGATCGAAAGAAGCTTGTGTTACGGTATACTTAACGATCTTATTTGGGTCGTTAATGTCACGAACGGGCACGGTATCGGCGGCGCCACCTGCAGTAAGGCTGCTGATGCTCATCGAATCGAGTGGAGTGGTAAAGCGATCATCATTAGGGCTAAAAGCTGTTACCTGGCCGCTGCGCACTGCACGGAGCAGGATCTCGATAAAGGTTTGGTTACCGTTATCATCCTGGCCCTGGTAGCGGAACGGCATGTTCATTTTTTCCCGCAGGTCAATTTCGCGCCATACTTTTTCTGCAAAAAGGGCATCGTCCCAGCGCAGGTGCTCGTACGGCAGCGGAGTGCGGTCGTTGAGCATGCTTTTATCATAAGCACCATCCTGGCGGAGCGAACGGGCTGCGCTATCGCTGTACACCGAACCTTTGTCTACTTCAATGGGAATGTTTCCATAAGGATTGTAGCCAGAAGGTGCAGCAGCATTGTTGTTCTGCTGGGTTTGTTGCTGGCCGGCATCACCCGTTTGGGTATTGCCTGTGGTGCCGGTAGTGTTGGCACGGCGGCGCGGGGTGCGCTGCGCCTGCACCTCAGCTACTGCAACAGTAACCAACAGGAGAAAAAGGCTGATTTTTATGAGTTGGCGTTTCATACGCTTCAATTATTTAATGTAATAAACCAATGAAGGCAACTTGCGGCTGCGGCCGTCGGGACCAGCTGCTCTCAGATCGATGGTAACGGTTTTACCGGGGGTCAAACCTCTTACAATGCGCTGTGCTTCTGTGTTCCAGGCGTTGCCCTGAACAGTAGCTTCCACAATATCACCGTCGTCTGTGTCGGCGGCAATGGTATACTGCGTTACGGTGTATTTCAGGTCAAAAGGAAAATCCTTAATGTAAGCTGCTACACCGGCCTGGGCTTTGAACGCACCAGCTGGTACATTGTCGCCCGAAGCATAACCGCCAACTGAACCGATCGGATCAGGAATGTTGCGTGTGCGGAAGGTAGATGCACCTACCACTTTGCCATCCACCGATACCGTAATGCGGCAGTCGTCGGTTTGACTGTTTACCTTGGCAATGTATTTACCGTTGCCTACACGTGTTAACGAACCACCGCCACCGGATATTGTGGCCTGTACTTTATCATCGCCGCCACCGGAGGCTGCAATGGTAATGGGGTTGTCTACGCCAATGTAGAGTACATTCATTTTATCCAGGGCAATAGAGGCGTTGGCCTGGCCAACAGTGTACTCAATTGCTTTGGTAATGGTTTTAGGATTGCCGTCCTGGTCTACATAACGAATGGTAACCGGGATGGAGTTGGTACCCATCGAGCTAACATTGGTTTTCCAAACCGCCATGCCTTCTTCGTTGATGGGCACAGTAGCACCGCCAATTTGAACGACAGGTTTTGCATCAGTGCTGAAGGCACCAATACCTGCATTGATCTGCAGTTCCTGGCCGGGCATGAGGTAGTTGGAGCTTTGACCAACGATGGCCGCGAACTGGTTAAAACGAACTTTTACCTGGCCCACCTGCTCGTGAAACAGGGAAACCACGCGGTTTTCAGAGGTTTTAACGTCGTTCTGGAATTTCGACAACATGGTGAGTGCCGCAACGGTAGGCACCATGTGGAAGTAAGTGCCTTCCCAGGTACGTACGCTGCTGTTACGTGATTCCGGAATGTTCAGGTCAATTTGCTTCAGGTAGTTGTTCACCTGTGTACCCAGCTCAGGCGCAATAGCAGCCATTTGCTTTTTGTATTGATCCAGGCGGGTGTACAGTTCCTTTCCTTTTCCTTCTTCTACCATGATGCGGGTAGCTACATCCTGGTTGTCTTCTTTAAAAGTAGAGTCACCGTTTTCAGCGGGGTTGAAGCCGGCACCTTTCAGGATGTCTTGCTTCAACTGATTGATATAATCGTTCAGACCTTTGGTGAGCTGAACGGCCTGAGCTGCTTTGGGCGCCCATTCGGCGGCTTTGGCAGCGCTTTCCGGTTCGCTTTTTTTCTCTTCAAACGAAGCCATGATGGTCTCCGTTGAGTTGTTGATGGTATTATTGGTCGACGTCAAGCTTCTGTCAACCGTTTTAAAGGCATTGAGGATTTCCGCCGATACGTTGAGGGCCAGCATGGCCGTCAGTACCAGGTACATCAGGTTAATCATCTTCTGCCTCGGCTCTGCAGGTAGTGCCATAATATTATAATGCTATTTGCTGGAAATTTATAAAGTGGTATTCAGGATTTTGGATCTTACAGTATATAAATATTAGCTATTCTCCTCTGTAAAATCAATGTGCAAACAAGCCCGTATTAACGACCTTGCATTGCGCTCAGCATGTTGCCATAAATGCTGTTGAGGCGTCCCAGGTTATTGGCCAACGAACCTACCTGCTCTTGTACTTTCTTAGCGTCTTCGGCAGAGCTCAGCATTGCATTGCTGGTTTCAGCCAGGCGACCGTAGAAAGAGTTGAGGGTTTTCAGGTGGTTGTTGCTTTCCTGAAGCTCCAGTTCATAAATGGTGTTGAGCGAAGACAGGTTTTTGGTCAGCACCTGAACCTGGTCGTGAAAAACTTTAGCACCTTCAGAAGCGCTGTTGAATGCACCTACCGAGTTGGCGGCACCTACATAAGCGTCTTTTACCTGGGCCAGTGCTGCGGTAACTTCACGGGTTTTGGTGGTGTAATCGCCGGTTGCAGAAACAACATCAGAAATGTTGCTCATGTTGCTTACGGTGGTGTTGAGTTTTTTAAAGTTTTCGCTCAGGCGGTTCAGGTTAGCTGGAGTGATGTCGGCATCAACCAGGGCTTTGTCCAGTGCGCCGGTGGCGTTGGGTACTGCAGGTGCGGCTTTCAGCGCAGGGCCGTGGCCGTCGCTAACTGCAGGATAGCGCAGGTACAGGATACCATAAACCAGGAACACGAGGGCTTCGGTGGTCAAACCAATCTTCAGCCAGATGTCCGCATCAGGTGCGTGCAGGATCTTGCGGAGGGCACCCCAGATTACGATCGCCGCAGCGACAGAAACGAAAACGTCAACAATTTTGCTCACTTTGGGAGGAATAGCAGCTGCCATAAATAACTGTGTTTTGAAACTTTGTTTGGATTTTTATAAAAAGGTAGGTACAGGCAAGAGGCAACCCCAGTTAAAAGGTTGTCTCTTGCTTATAAATAAGATGCTTGATAAGAATGTGATTAACGCTGTGCTTGGGCAGGAAGATCGATAACAGTGCGGAAGCCGATATACGACTTGGTAGAATCTTGGTACTCGTAGGTACGGCTGCCGGTCTGCAGGTAGTAACCTACGTCTTTCCAGCTACCGCCACGCAATACTTTACGCTTCATTTTCGGAGGATCGGAGTCTTTTGCATTCCAACGAACATCGGGGTTCATATCGTGCTGGAAAGTGTAACCGCCTTCGTAGTAAATAGAAGAAGTCCATTCTGCCACGTTGCCGCTCATGCAATACAGGCCAAAATCGTTGGGCCAATAAGCATCGGCACGTACTGTGTAAAAGCCACCATCCTCGGGGTAGTTGCCACGGCCGGGTTTGAAGTTGGCCAGCAAACAACCTTTTTTGTTGCGCAGGTAGTAGTTACCCCAGGGAAACATCGATTGCGAACGTCCGCCGCGGGCTGCATACTCCCACTGTGCTTCGGTTGGCAGGCGGAAGTCAGACTCCTGTGCCCGCTTTTTGCCTTCGAGCCACGCATTGAGGTAATGTGTACGCCATTCGCAGAACGCCGATGCCTGCTGCCAGTTAACACCTACCACCGGGTAGTTGCCAAATGCAGGGTGCGAAAAATAACGCTTGGTCATCGGTTCGTTGTACGAGTACGAGAAGTCACGCATCCAAACCAACGTGTCGGGGTAAATGCGTACGTCTTTTTTTACAATAAACTGAGAGCGGGGCTTGCCGGCGTTTTCACGCTTGGCAGCTTCTTTCAGGTCAAATGTTTCTGAATGATACACCATTTTAGAGGCATCGATCTCTTTTTTGCCCATGATGCGGTCTTCAGGCGAAAGGATCAGATCGGTAGAGCTCAGCTGCTCGATCGATTTTGGATCGTTCCACTTGAAGCTTTTCATCTTCTGCTGGTCCACATACTCAATGCCGTCAGCACCGGTTTTTACAAAACCCAGTTTTTTGGCAATGATCGAATCGCGAACCCACCACACAAACTGGCGGTATTCGTTGTTGGTGATTTCGGTGGCATCCATCCAGAAACCAGAAATCGAAACCGAACGGTTTCGTGCACTAAAAGCATAAGAAGGATCTTCATCGGAAGGGCCCATATGGAACGTTCCCTGAGGGATATACACCATGCCGGGAGGCTTGGGTAGAACGTAGCGGTTGCCGGGTGCAATCCCGTGCAGCTGCCCGTCGTTAGGCAGTGCGCCACCTCTGTCTTTTTTTCCTAATGCGCCACAACTTGCCAGGAACAACGCGGCAATGGCGGTGAGCGTGTAGTAATGGTTTTTCATTTTCATACTCAAGGGTATTGGGCAAATATAATCTTTTGAAGATACAAGGTTAGTATTATTTTTTCTCATTTCCTAAGTCCATTATGCAGGCACATTTTCAAAAACGGTACTTATTTTCAAATATTGCATGCAATTGTAAAATAAAAATAAGACGCTGCAAACCGCTGGCTTTGGCATTATAGACCATCGGTCAGGCAACGGTTTCATCGGCATGAAGGTATCCCCTTGTGGCACCGTCAGGCTTTTTACTTACCCCGATATTACAAACTGTTCTTTTATGTTGCTGCCCCGTTTGGGCAAGGTTTGCTAAAAACAATCTTGGCGCTCCTGTTTCGTGGAAAAACTGTTGAAAAAAGAAGCGTCGATTGGCAAAAAATACTAATTATAAATTTGCATTTCTGTGCCGGCGCTGCACAAAAAAGAACATCCCGCCCCGTGATGGGGCAGGATGCCAATATCTTACTTGCAAGCAGTTTATTTTTTACCGTTCGATGTAGCCAGGAACTGGTCCAGCGCAGCAACCATGGATGGAGCTTGTGGCTGGGGTGCTTTGATGCCCAGGGTCAGCCCCGATTCTTCCACCGCCTTGGAAGTGTTGTTGCCAAAGGCACCAATCACGGTTCCGTTTTGTTTAAAAGTAGGCAGGTTGTCGAACAAGCTGCGAACACCGCTGGGAGTAAAAAAGCAGATCACGTCGTACTCGTTTTCCGACAGGATCTCTTTTACATCCGAGCTTTTGGTGCGGTACATAAACGCCAGTGAAAAATCACAGCCATTCGATTTCAGCCAGCCGGTGATTTCACTGTCCTGCTGGTTCTCGGAACACACATACAAAAATTTCTCGGCGCCTTTGTGCTTGTTGATCACATCAAACAGGCTTTTGTTGCTGCCGTCGGCGCCGTAAAACACTTTACGCTTGCGGTACAGGATGAATTTTTGCAGGTACAACGCCACCGCCTCTGTAATGCAGAAGTATTTGGTTTCCTGCGACACGGTGACTTTCATTTCCTCGCACAGGCGGAAAAAATGATCAATTGCGTTGCGGCTGGTAAAAATCACACCCGTATGTGCCTGGATGTCGATCTTTTGTTTGCGGAACTCTTTTGCAGGAATACCCTCGAGTTGAATAAATGGATGAAAATCCAGTTCAACTTCATATTTCCTGCCCAGTTCAAAATAAGGCGACTTTTCGCTTTCTGGCCTGGGCTGTGTAATCAGGATTTTTTTCGCTCCTTTTCCACGTGCCATTTGATCCCCGTTTTTTGCCATATATGGTATGGAAGTTGGCGCAAAGTTAAGGTGTTTGTGCAAAAAACTGAACCATCAGTTTGTTAATCAGCAACAAAGGCACAATTTCCAGCGCCGCCAGGTATAACAAAAAGTGAAACAGGTTGATGCGGAGCAGCCGGTGCACCGAAACAAAGGACAGGTAATAGCGGTATAAAAACAACCCGCCCACCACCGCCAGGCAAATGGCAAGGAAGGTTTCGAACAGGTTGCCGCCGGTAAATGCCAGCCCAAGGATCAGGGGCAAAAGAAGTATGCCCATGATTTTGTTGGTGGTAAACACCACGAAAATATAAGTGTTGGTAGCCGCCGCGGCCCGCAGCAGCCAGCCAAACAATTTGAGCACAATAAATTTTACCAGGTAAATACCGGCCAGTGCCGCCAGGCAATACAGGAACAGTTGCCAGAACGGGATGGAAACGCCCAGCCGGAAATGCTGCAGCAGCAACGCCGACAACATTGCCCCAGATAAAAAGAACAAAACATTGAACAGCAGCGACGGCAGCGGCGCATTGGCTACTTGTTCCTTATTAAGTCGCTGCCGGATAGTGGTGCGGAAATAAGTGCGAAACAGGTCGGACAGGTAACGGGGAAACGCATTGCGCAGCACACCAAAAATCAGGATCAGCGCCACGATGCCATAAAAAAGCCCTTCTTTTCCCTGCCACTGTTTTACTTCCGAAATGCGGCGTTCGGCGCCGGTAAAACGCAGGTACGGGTGCTGGTTGTAGCGGCCGCTATGCACCTGTCGCATAAATGCCTGCAACTCGTTTTGCCGCACACTATCGCGGCGGCGCACCTGCTGCAGCGAATCCTGTACAAAAGCATTCCGCACAGAGTCGATCCGGGCTTGTGCAGCGGCTGCCCTGGCCAGGGCAGCCGAGTCGACGGGGCGGGGCGCAGGCACAACTGCGCTGTCAGTTCCCGCTTGCGTCCACCCGGCTAAACCGGCCATGCATATTAATATGGTAAAGAAAAATTTCACGGATCTGTTGAATCGGCGGCGAAGATACTGGTCAGGCCACTCAAAGTGGCCAGACCAGCACCGAACCGTGCCTAAAAATAATTGACAAACCCCAGGTGCACCTTCGACTGCCGCAGGTTCAGCTCAGTATCATTTCTTCGGCCCACTGCCCAGGCCAGGTTAAAAATGCCGGCACCCGTTTCCAGCGACAGCCCCAGGCCGGTGCCAATATATTTATAATTGACGCCCCCAGCCGCATTGTTGCGGCCCCATCCGCCATCTACAAAACCAAAAAAGTACGAATTAGGCCCAATGAGGTAGCGGTATTCGGCGGTACCCACCAGGTAGTGCGACAGGAACTCACTTTCTTCTGTAAAGCCCCGCAACAATTTGTAGCCGCCCACCTGGAACAGTTCGTTGAAATAATACGACCCACTTTGAAACATCCCGGCATTGACCCCGGTTTTCAGCACCGACTGCTTGCCCATAGGCGTATAACGGGCGGCCATGGCCGTCATCCGCAGTTGATAGGTGCTGAGTTTTACCGTATCATACAGCCGGGCATAGTTAAAACTGGTATCCTTAATTTCCAGCACCTGGCTGTTGCGCCGTACTTTTTTGGTACCGGCAGTTCCGGTTACTGAAAACTCCCAGCCGCGCCGAGGATTAAAGCGGTAGTCGGTAGTAGTTACGGTGTACGATACGCCAAGGTTATTGGAAGCCACATCGGCCAAAAGCGGCAGCCTTCTGGAAAATTTGATGGCGGCGGTATCAACCGTACTGAGAATGGTTTGCCTGCGTTGTAAAAAAATGGATGCCGTACGGTTGCCCCCCAAAGCATAAGTGCCGCCAAAATTAAAATTCAGGTTGAGCCAAGATGAGTCTTTGCGCAGCATTTCAAAATTAAACAGCAGGCCCACCGGCGATTGAAACAAGTAAGGGTGTTGGTACAACAACGTCAGCCGCGGCGACGACACCTGCAACTGCTGCCAATTCAGGCCAATGGTTTCACCGGCACCCAAGCTGTTGCGCAGCAGCACATTGGCCTCGCCGGTAAACTGCATTTTGGTACCGCCTTCTTTGCTATTGGGTAAAAAACCCACTAGCGCATTGAGCTGGCTGCTTTTGCGGGGCTGCAGGTGCAGGTTGATGATAGCGCCGGTGCCCTGCAGCGACACGGTGGCCGGTGCCGTTTCCTGCACATAAGCCAGCTCGCGGATGCGGGCCGAAATGGCCTCCAGTTTGCGCCGGTTATAAGCGCTGCCTTTTGGCATATCCAGGTAACGCTCCAGCACTTCGGGGCGCACCTGTGCGTTGCCCACAATCCGTAAGCTGTCAATGGTATAAGCCGGCCCGCGATCAATCAGCAGCTGCCCCGAAACGGTGCCTGCTTCCAGCATCATGCTATCTAGCTGCACTTTGCCAAACGGGTGTCCACGTTCTTCCAGGTAATCCAAAATACGTTGCTGCCAGCCGGCCCATTGTTCCCAATTGAGCGGCTTTTGCGCCAGCCCGCCCGAAGGCCAGCGCAGCGCATCGAGTAGCGCAGCATCCTGCGGCGCGGTGCGGATGGTTGCCCAATGGTATTGCTCGCCCAGGTACAGCGCCACTTCCGCAGCCAGCGAATCGAACCGAACAGAGTCTACCGAAGCGGCGAGATATCCCCGCGACTGCAGGTCCGTGGGTAGCTTTTGTAAATAAGTGGCGGCTTCGTATTGTACCGTAAATTTGCGTTGCAAAAAGGAGGGCAACGGTCCTCCGGCAGTATCGGCCCGCAAGTAACGCACCTCGTAACCCTGTGCTTTGGCAACAGCAACGACCAGGAAGGAACAAATCAGAAGGTATAAACGGAGGGATTGCAAGGCCGGTAAAATTATTAAAACAGTTTTTTGAACCACAAAGACACGAAGAAAGCGGGGTGTACAAAGATATTTTTCGGGACGCCTTTTAGCCGTTTGTTTTCGGGTTCAACAAACACATCAACTCCCATTAACGCATTTGGCCGGAATTTATTTGCATATACCTTTTTGCAGGCAGGCATGTGCCTATTGCAATTTTCATTTTACCACCTCGCTGCGGTACAAAACTCCAATGGTGGCGGCACTGGCAAAAGAAGCTGTCATCCAAAAGCCCTACCTGCAAGGCGAGTCGTTGGCAACCATTTATTTTGGCGGCGGCACGCCCAGCCTGCTCGAGGGTGACGAGATCCTTTTTTTGCTGCAAACCATCAGGGAGCAGTATACAGTTTTGCCAGATGCAGAAATTACGCTGGAAGCAAACCCCGATGATATTACTGCAGCAAAACTTGACGCTTGGAAGTCGGCGGGCATCAACCGCCTGAGCATGGGCGTGCAAAGTTTTAGGGAACCCGACCTGCGCTGGATGAACCGGGCACACAATGCGACCCAGGCATTGGACAGCATACGGATGGCGCAGGCTGCCGGTTTGTACAATATTTCCATCGACCTTATTTATGGTACGCCTGGCCTTGATGATGCTGCATGGAAAGCAAATGTAGACCAGGCGCTGACCCTCAACATTCCGCACCTCTCCTGCTATGCACTGACGGTGGAAGAAAAAACGCCGCTGCACAAACAAATTGAGCGCAAGCAAAAAGTGGACGTGGACAATGAGCAACAGGCCCACCAGTTCTTGCTGCTGATGCAATGGCTGAAAGCGGCCGGCTACGAGCATTACGAAGTGTCCAACTTTGCCTTGCCCGGTTGGCGCAGCCGCCACAATTCATCATACTGGCGTGGTGAAAAATACCTGGGCCTTGGCCCATCGGCGCATTCGTTCAACGGTACCAGCCGGCAGTGGAATGTGGCCAACAACAATGTTTACATACAATCATTGGAAGGGGGCACCGTGCCTTTTGAAATAGAAGTACTCACACCGGAGCAGCAGTTGAACGAACACCTGATGATTTCGCTACGGACGGCAGAGGGTCTTAACCTGGATGTGGTAGCCAGCCGCTGGGGCCAAAGTGCAGCCGAAAACATACAGCGACAAGTAACAAAGTTTGCACAACGAGGCCTGTTACAAATAACCGGATCGAACATTCAACTCACCGATGACGGCATGTTGCGGGCAGATGGCATTGCTGCGGAATTATTTGTGTAGCGGGCAAATGTTTTTGAAATCGTTAAATAGTTGGAGCAGCGATTAGTGCAGTCAACCATTTGGTGCGCCGAAGGTTGTACTGGCATGAAGCAATTATTTTTAGCCGTTTTGTTTTTTGTTGGGGCATACACAGCGCAGGCCCAGGAGTTCCAGTTATCCACCCATATCCTCGATGTATCGCTGGGGCAGCCCGCATCTGGCGTCACCATCAGGCTGGATAAATGGGATGCAGCAGGCAATCTCTGGAACAAAATCGCAGAAAAACAAACGGACGCTAACGGGCGGATCAAGGACCTGCTACCCGGCACCGGCAACACCGGCGTTTATAAACTTACATTTTACACGCAGCCATATTTTCAGTTGCGGAAAATGAATTCGTTTTACCCCTTTATTGAAGTAGCCTTTGAGATCAAAGACAAGGAGCATTACCACGTGCCTATTACCCTTTCGGCTTATGGTTACTCAACTTACAGGGGCAACTAAACAGTTGCCCCGCAACAAACATCAGTGACTGCACAAAGTCGGTTTTGTTTTAATGCAGACCTGCATTTCAAAAAACAACAGAGCATCCTACATTGATTAGGTCATCACCTTTTCAATTGCTGCAAAGCCTTTCCGCGGATGCACCCGTTCCCAAAGTATTTTATAAATGGTGCTGGCAATGGGCATATCGGCACCAATCTTTTTGTTGATGTTAAACATGCACTTGGCAGCATTGTATCCTTCGGCCACCATGTTCATTTCCAGTTGGGCGCTTTGCACCGTGTAGCCTTTGCCAATCATGTTGCCAAATGTGCGGTTGCGGCTATAGGGCGAATAACAGGTAACCAGCAGATCGCCGAGGTAAACCGAAGCGGCATAATTGAGGTCGCGTTGTTGCGTAACCGGGTTGGTGTGGTGTTCGCCCACCACAATATGTTGGGCGCCTACGTTGCGCAGGAACGAAGCCATTTCATCGGCGCTGTTGGCAATATATACGCTTAAAAAATTATCGCCATATTCCAGTCCATGCGCAATACCTGCACCCAATGCATAAATATTTTTCAGCACCGCGGCGTATTGCACGCCCAGCACATCATCGTTGACGATGGTATTGATATAAGGCGTGGTAAACGCAGCAGCAATGGCCTCGGTTTGCTCCCGGTCCACACCGGAAAAAGTGAGGTAGGATAACTTCTCGGAAGCCACTTCCTCGGCGTGGCAAGGGCCGAGCAGTGTAAAATAATCGTTGATCGGGAAATTAAATTGCTGGTGCAGGTAATCGTTCAGCAACAGGTCGGGGCCAGGCACCAGGCCTTTGATGGCCGATAATATTTTTTTACCGCGCAACTGCTCGGGGCGCAGTTCATTCAGCACTTCCTGTATGTAAGCCGAAGGCACCACCAGCACAATCACATCAGAGGCTTCGATCACATCGTGCACATTTTCGTTCATGCGCAACAGTGATACGTCAAAATACGCCGAAGCAAGATAGTTTGGGTTGTGGTGCCGCGACCGGATGTATTCAATGGCTTCTCCACTGCGCACCCACCAGTTAACCGTGCGGCCACCATCCGTCAACATTTTCACCAATGCCGTTGCCCAACTTCCACTGCCGATGATTCCAAAGTTCATGTACACTCCTTTTGTATTAAGGCTGCGGCAAAATTAGCCTTTTTGTTTACACAGCTAATCCGGCACCAATTGCAGTGCTATGACCGATATATGGTAAAAAAATAAAGCATCCTGCGGTGCAGGATGCTTTATCAATAGTGAGGTTTGCTTTATTTACTATCAAACAACTTTTCCTTTTCTACCACCTTCACTTTGCCACCGGGCTTTAGTGTTTTGGAAATAGCATTGTACGGACCCGAAACCACCTGCTCGCCTGATTTTAAACCGGTGAGCACTTCGATGTAATTGATGTCCTGTATACCGGTGGTGACTACCCGCTTTTCTACAGTGTTATCGGGTTTTAGCACAAAAACCACTTCCTCCAGGTCGTCGGTGCCTACCGCTGCTTCGTCCTGGTCGACAGTTTCATCGGCGCCCTGCATTTTCTTTTGCTCTTTTTTCTTATCGTCGATGGTCTCATCGCTGCCTTTTACACGGGCCGCAACCGAAGTGATGGGCACGGCCACTACACCAGCACGGGTACGGGTTTTAATATCGGCACTGGCGTTCATGCCCGGGCGAAACGGAAATTTCTTTGGCTTTGCCGGATCGATCAGGTCGCTGTACGAAGTTGGGTCGAGGCGGATGTACACTTCAAAATTGGTAACATCGTTGGTACCCGCAGACTGTGCGCCAGCGCTTTTGGTGCTGCTGGCAATTTGGGTAACAATGCCTTTGAACTTGCGGTTGTTGTATGCATCCACTTCCACATCGGCCGAGTCGCCGATGCTGACTTTTACAATGTCGTTCTCACCCACATCTACCCGCACTTCCATCGAGCCCATATCAGCCACCCGCATCATTTCGGTTCCGGCCATCTGTGCCGTACCCACTACCCGTTCGCCTTCTTTTACATTCAGCAAACTCACCACACCATCCATAGGCGCTACAATGGTAGTGCGGCCCAGGTTTTTGTTGGCCGCCACCAGCCCTGTTTGTGCGCTTTGCACACCTGCCGACAGCGAACGAATGTTTTGAATGGCCGCATTATACTGTGCCTGCGATGTGCGGTATTTTGTTTCGGCCTGCTCAAACTCGGAGCGGGACAGCACTTTATCATCAAACAACTGCTTGCTGCGGTTATATTGTTGTTTGTCCAAGTCCGCCTGTGCTTTCAGTGCATCCAACGCTGCCTGGTTGTTGGCAACGGTGGCCTGGCTTTGTGCTACCCGCGCTGCAGCTTCATCGCGCTGCGACGAATAGATGTCGGCATAAATGCGGGCCAGCACCTGTCCGCGGCGAACGCTGTCGCCTTCCTGCACATTCAGTTCGGTGATTTCGCCTGATACGTCCGGCGAAATTTTCACCTCCACCACCGGGTACACTTTACCGCTGGCATTTACGGATTCAACAATGGTGCGGGTGCTAACGGCTTCGGCGGTAACCTTGGTGCCGGTATCATCGTTGCCGGCAATAAGCTTGTAGCCAACGAGCAGCACAATGACTACACCGAGGCCGATTAAAATCCATTTTACAGTTTTGTTCATAAGCGTAGTAGCTATTTCGTGAAACGTGAATCGTCAATTGTGAATGTGCAATGGTGAATGGTTAATGGTGAATGGTGAATGAGATAATTATTGATTATTTATTATTGAATTATTCTGATGCATGTACTAATTGCTAAAGCAACGCAACCCAATAATCAATAATCCAATAATTCAATAATTACTATTAACTCCCAACCGTCAACTACCAACTACCATCCCCTCCCCTCCCTACAACTTCAACCCCTCGCCCTTGTAAAACTCCAGCAATTTGATCCGGAACACATACTCGTATTGGGCAGAAGCAGCATCGAGGCGGCGGCGAAATAAGTTGTTCTGATTGGTGAGCAGCTCAATGGTTTGCAGCAAGCCCACATCAAATCTTTTTTGCGAAAAAGAAAAAGCCTTTTCCGCAGCTTCCACGGCTTTCTGCGCCGAGCGGTAGCGTTGCATGGCATTGAGTGCATCATTGTGTGCCCGGTAAATATCCTGCTGCAGCACCAGGTTGTCGCTCTCCAGTTGCAGCCTGATGCCTTCTGCATCGAGCTTCGAACGTTCCCACTGCGTACGCAACTGCCGGTTGCCGGCAAGCGGCACACTCAGGCTCACACCCACCGCCTGGCTCAGGTTTACATCAAACAACTGGCGTACAAACGGCGTATTGGGCAACGATACATTGAACGACGGCCGCACGGCAGGCAACGTAATGCCCGGTGTAACTTCTACAAAACCCAACGTATCCAATTTATTGGATGGCGTTACCACTGCATTTTGCTGATCGGGGAACAGGCTGGAATACCGAGAACCCACGTTTCCGAATAAGGACAGCGTCGGGTACATGGCGCCACGGGCCGCCTTGATTGTTTTTTGCGCAGCCTGGAACCGCAGTTGGTTGGCCCGCTGCTGCGGCAGGTTTTGCAATGCTTTTTGATACACTACCTGCGGCTGCAGATTGCCCAGTTCTTCCACAGGAATTGCCGAAACATCAGGCGTTTCAATATCAAACGGCGTGGCCATATCCAGGTTCAGCAGGGCTTTGAGCTGGATAACATTTGCCTGGTAAGTAGATACGCTGGTAATGTGGTTGGCGCTGTCGGCCGCCAGTTGCGCTTCCAGTTCGGCAGCATTCAGTTCGGGCAGGCTACCGGCCGACACTTGCTTGCGGATATTTTCCAGTTGTGCCGTGGTTTGCGCAATCTGCACTTTGGCAATCTCTGTTTGTTCATAAGCCAGCAGCGCCTGCAGGTAAGCCACGGCTACATTCAGCGCCACATCGTTGCGGGCACGCTCCACGGCGGCCTTCGACGCTTCGTAGCTCAGGCGGCTAGCCTCGGCGTTGTGGCGGGCCGAAAACCAGTTGAACAGGTTCATGCCGCCCTGCAACTGAAAGCCGGAAAAAAAGATGCGCTGGTTATCGAATGTGTTGGTGGCGGGGTTGATGGATCGGCCAAAATTGTAGCCTGCATTGGAACTCAGGTTTACATTGGGATGCTGTGCCGCCCGGGCCAGGCCCAACTGCAGGTTGGCGATACGTGCCTGCACATCGGATTGCTTGATGGAAATATTGTTGGCAATGGCATAGTCAACGCAGCGCTGCAGGTCCCATTTTTCCTGGGCCACCCCACAAATGCTGCAACACAGTAATAAGCAGAAAAGCAGAGGCATTTTCATACAGGTAAATGTAAGGCAGTTTAGGATTTACGATTGCAGATTTTGGATTTACGATGGAACAGCCCACCAAATCACCACTGGAGTTTTGCTTTGCTCCACCAAATCGTAAATCCAAAATCGTCAATCCCAAATCACTTCACTTTGCCCAATGCCTGCTCCAAATCTTCAATCAAATACTCTGGTTCTTCCAGGCCCACATACATCCTGATCCATTGATGCTCGGGGTTGTTGCGGTCAAATGCGCCTTCCTGCAGGCCTGCGCATTTTGGCAGGATCAGCGACTCGTGGCCGCCCCAACTAACGGCCATCAGGAACCGCTGCAGGCTTTCGCAAAAGCGAACGATCTGGTCTTCGGTTGCGTCATTTAACCAAAACGTAATGAGCCCGCCGGCGGCACTCATCTGCTTTTTTGCCAGCTCATGCTGCGGAAAACTTTCATCGAGTGGAAACAACAATCCACCAACAGCAGGATGCGCTTTTAAAAAGTGCAATACTTTTTGCGTAGAGCGGTTGATGCGTTCAATGCGGGTGGGCAGCGTACGCAGGCCGCGCAACAGCAACCATGCATTAAACGGCTGTATGCCGCTGCCAATATTGAGGTACTCGCTGTCGAATATTTTTTTAATGATGGCTGCCGAGCCGGTGAGCACACCACCCAGCGTATCGCTGTGGCCGCCAATGTACTTGGTGGCCGTTTGCATGCACAGGTCGATGCCCAGCTCAATAGGGCGCTGGTGCAGGGGCGTGCAGTAGCTGTTATCAATAAGCGTAATTATTCCGTTGGCCTTTGCCAGCGCCGCCACTTCGGCCAGCGGCTGAATGGCGTAGTTCCAGGAGTTGGGCGACTCGAGGTAAATAAAAGAAGTATTGGGTTGCAGCGCCGCTTCAAAATCTTCAATACTGGTGCCGGCAACATAAGTAGTGGTTACGCCGAAACGCGGCAGCACCACGTCAAACATTTTCTGTGCCCATGAGTAAGGCTTTTCTACCGAAATAATGTGGCTGCCCGCTTGTACAAAAGGCAGTACACCGGCAAAAATGGCGGCCGCACCGCTGTTGAGCACCAAACAATCTTCCGCACCATCCAGCGCCGCCAATTTTTTACGCAAAATATCCACCGTGGGATTGATGCCGCGGCTGTAGATATAGTCCGACATTTCATCGGCAAAAACACCGCGCATTTCGGCTACGGTTTTAAACGCGAAGTTGGACGTTTGCACAATGGGCGGCGCCACGGCGCCAAAATACTGTTCGCGGTCTTCGGCCAGGTGTGTGAGGATGTAGGAAATATCAGGAGCCATGCGATTTCGGATTTGCGATTGCGGATTGATGATTTGTGTTGGCTACAATTTAGCTATTGTCTTTGGGCCGTGTGTTGAACTGGCGCAGCAAAAAATACAGGAGCAGAAACACGGCTAATACCGCCAGGCCTACCAGCGCTGCGTAGTTGTTGTTTTTGTAATCAAACGCAATGCTGAGGGCTACAAACATGTACGCTGCAATAAAGATCAAGGGCAGCAGCGGGTATAAATTCATTTTATAAATGCCGGTGCCATCGAGGTGCTTGGTGCGTTTGCGAATGACAAAAATACTACCCGCAGAAAGCGCCATACCAAAAGAATCGAGGAAAATGGTAAAGCTCAAAATGCGATCAAACTCCTGCGCCCAAAAAACGATCAATGCAGCCATTACGGAAAAAGTGGTCAGCCCAATTGTAAGTGCGCCCTGGTTGTTTGTTTTTTTAAAAGCGGCAGGTAAAATTTTATCATCGCTCATGGCATACATTACCCGCGGGTTGCTCATGAGCACTGCGTTGATATAAGCCAGCACACTCAGGAAGAGTAGCACCGACAAGATGCGTTCGGCATGCACACCAAATATTTTCGAAGCCATGATGGCTGCAATGTTTTTACTCGTCTTCAACTCTTCAAACCCGATCACATTTACATAAGCATAGTTAATGAGCAGGTACAGCGAAATAATGACCAGCAAACCCAGTATGATGCCCCGCGGAATATTGCGGCCAGGGTTTTTAATTTCCTCACCAAAATTGATCGTTTGCTGGTAGCCGCCATACGTAAAACTTACTGCCACCAAGCCAATACCAAACGCCTTGATGTATTCCGTCATGGCGGTTGATGCGCCACTCAGTATTTGTGGTGTGGCAGCAGCGGTTTCATTGGTGGCAAAAAACAGTGGCGTAATGAGTAAGAGCACCATCGCAATTTTGATCACCATCAGAATGGTTTGCGTTTTGGCACTCATTTTCAGGCCCAGCATATTTACGCCGTAAAAAATAGCAATGGCCACCAGCGCAATGGAAATGTGCACCGTTCGCACAAAATCGGCATTGGCCGCTACCTGCATATAAGCCGCATCTTTCGATGCCGGCAGCAGCACCGAAGCAATATACTCGCTGCCCACCAGCGCTACCGCCGCCATGGATGCCGAATTGCTCACCAGGATAATACAGTTGATGGCAAAGGCTATGGAAGGATGGTATGCGTATGCAAATACTTTATAATAACCACCAGTTACGGGCATGCGGGAGCCGATCTCGGCATAGGTAAGGGCGCCGCACATGGCCACCAATCCGCCCGCTATCCAGCAGAGGTAAAAAATAAAAGGAGTAGGTGCAGCTGCAGCCACGTTCACCGGGGCACGGAAAATACCCATGCCAATCACAAACGAAATCACAATCATCGTCAGGTCGAGCAGACCCAACTGCGGACGTTTCACACTCATGGCCGCGAAAGTAGGAAGAGTTTGTAGTATGCAGCCAAAGTAGGGTAATGGCGGCGCACCGGGCCAGCGCTAATAAACCGACGCCGACAACTGCGCCACCGGGAACGAAACCTGCAACACACAGCCGCCGCCCAACACCGAGTTGATGTCGAGTGTACCGCCGTGCAAAAAAGCACGGGTTTGCATATTGGTAAGGCCCACGCCTTTTGTGCGCCGCGACGTATCGAACCCAACGCCATTATCCTGTATGGTGAGGATCAATTGCGCATCGTTTTGTTCCAGGCGCACCAGCACCCAATCGGCCTGCGCATGTTTGATGATGTTATTAAGTTGTTCCTGTACAATGCGGTACAAATTGAGTTTGAGCTTAAACGGCATGGCCGCTTCGTCCACATCGGCCAGTTCTTTTTGCACGGCAAACAAACCGGATTTTTCCGAAGCATCGAGCAGGTGACTGATGGCTTCCACCAGGGTTTCGCCGCCCCACGATGGCGGTATCAGCGAGTGGCTCAGTCGCCGCACTTCGTTGATGGCATGGGTGATCATACCTTCCGATTTTTTAAAAAATGGCTCGCTGTTTTCCTTTTCAGTGCGGGCCAGGTTGAGGTACAATGTAGCACTGGTGAGCAACTGGTTTACATTGTCGTGCAACTCGGCGCCAATATTCCGGCGTTCGTTTTCCTGCGCAATAATCACCGCATCGGCAATTTCGCGGCGTTTGGCCAGTTGCTCTTCCTGCAGCTTGATTTCTGCTTTTTTGCGCAGCGTTACATCCTGCGAGGCGCCAATCAGCCGCACGGGTTTGCCTTCCTCGTTTTGAAAAACATAACCCCGGACAAACAAGTAAACAATGTCACCGCTTTTCCTTACCACCCGCAACTCCTGCGTAAACGAATCGGTGATGGTTCCGTTGAAAATTTTGGTGTTCAAATCCAATGCCTTTTGGTAATCATCTGGATGTATCCTTTCCACCCATTGCTTTGCCGAACCTTCGCCAGCCGGCAGTTCTTCATCAAAGATCTTGTGCCAACCTTCGCGGTTCCAGTAAATTTTTCCGGTCACTAGGTTCCAGTCCCACACCATATCATTGGTGGTTTTGCTCACCAGGTCGTAGCGGTCGTTGCTTACTTTCAGGTCGTGCATCATTTGCATGTGCGCCGTAATATCGTTGCCCACAATCAGCACACCCTGCACTTTGTTGTTGGTAACAATCGGCTCGGCATACAGCTGCACTTCTATGCGGGTGCCGTCGTGGGTCTTCATGGCGGCAGTATAGCTTTTTGTAAAACTGCCCGCCAGCGCCGGATCAAACACCTGCGCAACGAAATCGTAATAATGATCGCCGGCACAAAAAATATCAGCTGCATCGTTGGGACGGGCCGAGTGCTCTTCCCAATTGAACAAGCTTTGTGCATGGGCGTTCATGTAGAGCACTTTTTTGTTGGGTGCTACCACCAGTACAATGTTTTTCAGGTTTTCCAGCACCGACTCTACCGCTACGTATTCCGAAATATCGAACAGCCGGTATTTTTTCAAGGAAATAATGGTGGCCACCGAAAACAGCGTGAGGAAAATGGAAGTAACCGGTAGCTCATCGCGGTTTAGCACCAACGGGTAAGCTACCTGGCCCAACACGCCAAACATTACCGGGATGAAAATGCCCATAGCAATAAGGAATGCAGGCACCCGGCGCACTTTATCGTTGCGCATTTTATAGGCATGCACCAGCAACACCGCAATGCTGGATAGGGTAATAACGAGAATGGCCAGCCTCAGTATGCCGTCGATCTTGGTGGTACCCGGCGCCGTTACCCAACCCCAGTCGTTGTTGTATTTAAAATTGACGTTGTAGCTGGAAATATAAAACCGCTCCAGGATCAGAAACGGCGTATAGTTGAGCACGGGGAAATACCATTTTTTTACAATGGGCAACCCGCTGTAGCTGCAGGCAAAATGAAACCCCAACGGGCCGGCACTGATCCAGCCGATGCAAAACAGGTGGTCGATCAAATTGGCCTGTGCTACGGTATTGATGGTGCGAAACAATACATCCTGGATTTGCCACAGACTGATGGCAATGAGGAAATATCCGAATATGTTGATGGTTTTATTCCGGGGCAGCGCAAAAAACACGTAGCATGCAATGCCAATATTGAACAAGGCAGGAATCAGGTTCAAAAAAAGAACCCATATATTATCGATGACCAAGATACCGGATTATAAAGTTGCTAAAGATGCGGCAGAGTTTACGCCATTCCTTTTTGTACAGGCGCAAACGCCAACGCATGGCAAAAGTACCATAAGCTTTTTATCAAATACAAGCTGCGGGCTGGCCCGGGGCCGTTTTGCATCCTATTCTTTTCCATTTTAAGAGAAAGACCTTACCCCTATTTAATACAACTGGTTGGGCAGGGATAAGAACCACCTTTAATGCACCACCGACGGCCGCTGTCAAAAACAACCTGCCCCTATTTGTTTCACCCTTACATTTGCCGGGTAAATGGTTTTGGTGCCTGCCCCGCAGGCCCCGAATTAAAAGGGAAGTCCGGTGCAAATCCGGCGCTATCCCCGTAGCTGTAAGGTTCCCCTGCCCCTCAAAGGCAGGTACAAATCACCAGATCCTCCATGCCACTGCATTGGGCCCACAGGCCCGGCGCGGGAAGGCCGACCTGGTGCGGACCGAGCCAGAAGACCTGCCATTGCAATTTTCATCATTTATGCTTTCGGGACGAAAGGCATGAAATGTATTGGCAGCGTACGGGCCTGTATATTTCTTCCTCCATTTTTCTTGAGAGCAGTCACAAAACCAACAACAATTGAAAAAGGGATTTTTCGTGGTGACTGCAGCATTGATCAGCAGCTGGGCACAGGCACAAAACGACACCACATCGCTGGACCAGGTAATTGTAACCGCCAACCGTTTTCCGCAGAAACAAAGCACCACGGGTAAAGTAGTAACCGTGGTAACCAACGAACAGCTACAGCGTAGCGGCGGCAAAGACCTGGCGCAGTTGCTGAGCGAGCAAACAGGCATTACCATCAACAGCGCTAATGCCAATGCCGGTAAGGATAAATCTTTGTTTGTACAAGGCGCCTCTACAGCCTACACCGTAATATTAGTGGACGGCGTAACAGTGAATGACCCGTCGGGTTCGGGCGGCACGTTTGACATCCGCCTGTTTCCCATTGAGCAAATTGAGCGCATTGAAATATTGAAGGGTAGCCAAAGCACCCTGTACGGCTCCAGTGCCATTGCAGGCGTCATCAACATCATTACCAAAAGGGGCACTACGGCTAAGCCTTCGGTGGCAGGCTTACTGTCGTATGGCAGCTACAATACGCGGCGCGGCCAGGTGGGCCTCAGCCAAAAATTAAAAGCAATCGATTATAGCATCAATTATGAGCGCCTCAAAACCGATGGCATTTCCGAAGCAAAAGACACGACCGGTAAAGCGGGTTTTGATAAAGACGGATTTGACCGCCAATCCATCAACGCACAACTGGGCATCAATGTAACGGAAGGTTTGCGGCTGGCGCCATTTTATCGCTTTACCGAATTTAAAGGCGACTATGATGCAGGCTCATTTGCCGACGGCAATGCCCGCTACACCGGTAGCTTGGTAAATGCGGGCCTTATAGGCAAACTGGATTACAGCGGCGGTGCAGTCAACTTCAACTACGGCCACAGCTACACCAAACGCAATTACAACGGGTCGGCGCTTGCCGGTAATTTTCACCAGGCCGAAGCATTTGTTACGCAGGAACTTTCAAAACAACTGCAATTGCTGGCGGGTGTAAACTACCAAACCATGCGCATGCCCAAGCCTGATACTACCAACAACATCCTGAGCACTTATGCATCCTTGTTGTTGAAAACAGGCATTGGTTTTAATGCCGAACTGGGCGGCCGCTACAACCGCCACAGCCAGTACGGCGATAATTTTACCTACAGCTTTAACCCCAGCTACCTGCTGCACGACCGTGTAAAACTGTTTGCCAACCTGGGCACTGGTTTCAGGGCGCCGGGCATCTCGGAGCTGTTTGGGCCTTTTGGCGCCAACCCGAACCTCAAGCCCGAACACTCCCGCTCGTTTGAAGGCGGCGTGCAGGCATGGACGCCCAACAGAGACCTGTCGGTGCGGGCCAACTACTTTAACCGCCGTGTAAAAGACGTAATCATTTACGGCCGTACCGGCTACCAAAACCGCGACCAGCAACACGACCAGGGCGTGGAACTGGAACTGCAATACCAGCCGGGCAGCAAATGGAACTTCAGGGCCAACTACACCTACCTTGATGGCGAGATCACGCAAAAACTGCAGCCGGGCAAAGACACCAGCTATTTTAACCTGCTGCGCCGCCCACGCCACTCATTGAACCTGTTTGCAGGCTACCAGCTTACCGAGGCACTTTTTGTGAGCGCTACGGTGCAGCACATTTCGGGCCGCGATGATGTGTTTTATGATGCCAGCTTCCGTGCATTGCCCAAAAAGCTGAAAGCATACACTTTGGTGCATGCCTATGCCGAGTACCTGTTGGCGGCCAAACACCTGCGCATTTTTGCCGATGCCCGCAACCTCACGAACAACAAGGACTATATTGAAGTGTATGGTTATAATGTTCAGGGCTTTACCTTTCAGGGCGGACTGCGGTTTACATTGTAGTAAAAAAACAACGCTATATTTTGCACAACGTGAACGGGCCCCGTTCACGTTGTTTTTTTACACCCATATTTTTTACTTAAAAAATAACCATGCAACAAAAGGGCAAAGCATATATGAACTGGAGCGGCGGCAAAGATTCGGCGCTGGCGCTGCACCATGCACAGCAAAGTGGCATCGATGTAGCGGCGTTGTTTACCAGCATCAACGCGGCGCACCAGCGCATTACCATGCATGGCGTACGCAGGGCGCTGCTAGCGCAGCAGGCTGCGGCCATTGGCCTGCCGCTGGTTACTGCCGAATTGCCCTTGCTGCCTTCGATGGAAGATTACAACAACATCATGGGCCGGCATGTAGTGGAGCTAAAAGCACAAGGATTTGACACCGCCATCTTTGGTGATATTTTTTGGAAGACCTGAAGCAATACCGCGAAGCGGAGTTGGGTAAACATGGAATAAGCTGTCATTTTCCGCTGTGGCAAAAAGATTCGGCGCAACTGATGGAGGCATTTATTGCTGCGGGTTTTAAAGCCATTGTGGTGTGTGTAAATGGATCACTGCTGGACGAAAGCTTTTGCGGCCGCCTGCTCGATGCATCTTTTGTGGCCGACCTGCCTGCCGGCGTGGACCCCTGTGGCGAACGGGGCGAGTACCACAGTTTTGTGTTTGACGGGCCGATATTTAAAACGTCGGTGCCTTTTACCAAAGGTGGCATCACCACCCGTCACTACCCTGCGCCGAAAAGTGGCAATGATTGCTTTGCCGGCAAACCTGCACCGGATATGCCCTTTTACTTTTGCGACCTGGAGCCGGTGGCAGAAGCAGTTGCGATCTAGGCAATCTTTTTGATGGTGTTAGCTGCGCGGTTGCCGGGCCAACAATATGCACCGCGATTTGTCAATAAGATAAATGGGTGCTTCAGCACAGCGCCGGCGATCCAATTAACGGAACAGAACCCTTTACCATGATGGAACTTTACCTTATTCGCCATACCACGCCTGCAGTGGCTTCGGGCATTTGCTACGGGCAGGCCGACCTGGATGTGACCGATTCGTTTGCAACCGAAGCGGGCTGCATCAGCAAACACCTGCCGGCGCATATTGCGCAAGTGTACAGCAGCCCGCTGCAACGCTGCCGCAAACTGGCCGAACATCTTTTTCCGCAACACAACATTCGCTTCGATGACCGGCTGAAAGAGATCAACTGCGGCAATTGGGAACTGAGCCCTTGGGAAAGCATTGAAGCTGCGCACCTGCAACATTGGACCGATAACCTGGCAGATGCCGTGATCCCAGAAGGGGAAAGCTACCGGCAGTTGTACCACCGCGTGGCGCATTTTTATGATCAACTGCCCAAAATGGCCCCTGTGGCGGTGGTAACGCATGGTGGTGTTATCCGCAGCATGCTGGCGCACATGCAGGGCGTGGATATCCTGGATTCGTTTGAAGCTTTTCAAATTCGTTATGGTTGCACCATCCGCGTAGTGCACCAAACCGACGGGCACCAATACGAATACCTGCACAACCCCGACACGCCCCACGAAACACACCGGCCCCGCCATTTGCGGCCGGCAAAGGCAGGCTTTTAAGTGTGTACATTTGCGGCAAATCCAGCACATGGAATTCAACATCAAAGACCTGCTTACGGTTACGTTTACCCTGTTTGCCATCATCGACATCATTGGTTCGGTGCCCATTTTAATTACGTTGAAAGGCAAGCTGGGCGAAATCAGGGAAGCAAGGGCAACACTGATATCCGGCGGCCTGATGGTGCTGTTCCTGTTTATTGGCGAGCCGTTTCTCAACCTGCTGGGGCTGGATGTAAAATCGTTTGCCGTAGGCGGCTCAATTGTAATTTTTATATTGGGACTGGAGATGGTGCTGGGCGTTGAATTTTTCAAAAGCGAAAAAAACGAACGGGCCTCTACCGTGGTGCCCATTGCTTTTCCGCTCATTGCCGGCTCGGGTACGCTCACCACCATTATTTCCTTAAAAGCCAACTATAGCCAAACAACAGTGTTTGTGGCCATCCTGCTGAACCTGCTGATTGTGTTTGCAGTATTGAAATCACTGAGCTTCATTGAACGCATGCTGGGACCGGCTGGTTTAATTGCCATCCGAAAATTTTTTGGTGTAATATTGCTGGCTATTGCGGTAAAAATATTTGCCACCAATGCGCATGGACTGATTGTGAAGTAACGTAACTTGCGCACCCAAACTACGGCCTCGTAGTACAATGGATAGTATAAGGGTCTCCGAAGCCCTGGGTCCGCGTTCGATTCGCGGCGAGGCCACAGGACACGAAAAATGGTAATCTTCTACGAGGTTACCATTTTCTTTTTCCGCCAAAGCCCGCCTCCCGTCTGAGATTATATGGATTAACTACTTGACTCTTTTCGGTTCGAACCCGATCATTTCCTGGCTATACCTTACCCATCTGTTCCCGCACTCAATTTGGCATTTAAAGTCTTTCAGCAAAGCCGGTAACACCGTTCATTCATTTGTAATAACTGCACGTTAATTGATTTGCTCTTTGCAATGACTTTTCGTTACTATACGTCCTTTTCCGAGGTATTAGGAAAGCCAGCACCGCTTTAATAATCACCTGCAAAAATTATCACGAGTCCGACCTTTTGTGCGGCATTGATAGCAGCCTTCAACTGCTCCTTTAGCAGGATTACCTTTAATAACGCCAAGCTATTGTAAACCATCCACAGGTGAACCATGGGTATTTTGTTATCGATCTACTCAGCAACCACCTTTTTTAGGCACACGTTTAAACACCACTTTGTTGTCTCGTTCCACATAGTCTGCCGATAAAATAGGATATGAATATTTTGGCGCATGTGATACAACGCGGCTTCTGATCAATATTTTGTCGCCTAGGTTCAGTCTTTGCAATTGCTGAAATTCATTAGACTGTTGCGGTCCAAAACTTACAATGAAATCGTCGCCATTAATATTTACCATAAAGCCGAATCCCAAACGTGAGCCCGGCGGAAGCGCAAGTGCAGTTACAACAGCTTCCAAATTGGTATAATCCCTAATGGACTTATTTATTTTAGCCTCGCTGGCATATACTTTTCTTCCTGCCGCAGAAGCTTCCCATTGCTTGAACCGTATACCCTCTGGTGTGGCCTCCCATTGTTCTAATGCTGCGTTTCTGTCTGCCGCAGTGGGCGGCTTTGCAATTGATGTTTTTGGCGTTTCAATATTGGGTTTGTGGTTGGCAAATACCAACCCGCTTACCACAACCAATGGCAGGAGCATAGCATAAATAACCTTTTTCATATTCTTTGTATTTTTAATGATTATCCATCCAGCTGTCGCGAAAGCAAACCCGACGTAACCTACCCTTTTCGAATTCCTTTCCAGTTGGTGCAATAAAAATACACTGCTGGCGTGCAGCCGAACGAACCAGGATTGTAACGAATACTGTAAACTTTGTAAATAAAAGCTTGACATCATGTTTGCTGCGAGAACTTTGTTGTCCGTGGAACGAAACCACCTGGGCGGATTGCTGTTACTTACAACAATTGCTATAATCTGCGTGGCCTTCAGCATGACCGGCAGTGATGATTTTGCCTTTGCCAGAAGGGAAGTTTTGCTTCGCCAGATTGGACATGAAGTATTGCTTCATTCGGGCGACCGTACATCACGGGTGCTCCCGGTAAAAAAAACCGGAGGAAACGAATACCTGATCAGTTTTGAGCAGCCTTTTGCTTTTCAACCCGACTCACTGGTGCACATTACTCAACGTTCGCTCGCCAACGACCCACTCACAAGCGATTACGTAGTTAACGTACTGAACTGCAGCGATTCCAGCGTGGCTTATGGCTATGCAATTTCCGGAAATAAAAAAGATGACATTATAGCCTGCCTCGGCAGAATGCAGCCTGAAGCCTGTTACCTGATAAACATCAAGTTTCAATCTGCAGCAACAGGCACAACAAAGAATCTGAATCTTCTGGGCGGACTGGTTTTATTAGCCGTTTTGGGATACTTTTTTTTAAGACCGGCTAAACCACGCAATCTTTTACCCGATCACCGGTCTGTTGTACCCGAGGATCTCCCTCTCGGATTTCAGGATGCGTCTACCGCGATATTTACGTTGGGAAGCACGTTGTTTAATATGGAAACACGCAAGCTGGTGATCAATGAACAAACAATCGAGCTGACCAAAACCGAAACCCGGCTACTTCACATTTTCGCAACCACACCTAACGAGGTAATAGAACGATGCCGGCTGCAGAAAGAGATATGGGAAGATGAAGGTGTGATAGTAGGGCGCAGTTTGGATATGTTTATATCAAAACTCAGAAAAAAGCTGGAACCTGATCCCAACATTAAAATAGCTGTAATACGCGGTAAAGGATATAAGCTAGAAACTAATGGCTGAATTGGTTCAGGCATGCTCATCTCTTCAGCTTAATAGTAGCATGGACTGTAAAGTTACGCTTCGATGCCCGTGTTGCTGACCCACTTAATAAAGCAGTGACAAATGCTATTCGGAAGCCTTGACCTCAAAAAATTTTCGTGTAAAAAAGATAGCGCCATTTGCACCAATGCCTCGAATAGTTACAGCATACCTGCCCGGCACATCGGATGTAAAAAAGTGTATGCTACTATTACCATTATTGCCAGTATTTACATCAGGGTTCCAATACAGCAACGTCCGAAAATCAGCCCGACGATCGTTCTTTTCCAGGTTGGTGTTATAGGCAGGGCTATAAAACTTCCGTTTGTTTTGCAACGCATCAAAATCCATAATTGTATGTGTCGTATCCAGGCGAAAACCGCCCAATAATCCATCATAGGTGCGAAAAGAGGCGATCCCCTCCATCTTTGCAAAACCCATCCAATAATTGGGGGTCACCACTTCAAGGCGCTGCACCTTGCGTGGATCGAGCCCCATGATCCTGTTGCCAGCGTCGAACATGGGCAAGCCGTCGAGTAATACAAACGGCATTTTAGTGGGAGCAGCAATCCCATCTTCCATACCAAACATAATTATCCGGGAGTTCCCTTGTCTTTTACGAACTGCCAACTCACGAACATATTCTACCATCACCTCTTCCAGTGTAGTAAAACGGGTATAATCATCCAGGACATACGCAGTGGTTGGTTTTCCATAAAAAGCGGCAGTATCCTTTTTAGCCGCTTGCACCTCAGCCTGCCGGCTTCCATAAAAAGAACGCCACACCTGCATATTGATACTGCGCTGCAGCAAGGCTTGCGTGGATTGGGTGCTTACCGCGAACTTATCGCTATCTGCTGCCGCAAACACATCAGAAAATGGATTATTTAAATCGATGCGCAACAAACTATCCTGGTCACCGAGCAAAGCCACGGCAAGCCTTTGACCGTACACGTTTTTCGTGTTGAAATACAGACTTCCATCCGGTTGGCTTTTGGCAGAAAACAGCTTAAAATCTTTTCCTGGAAAAGAAAGAAATGCCTGCACGCCTGCTGCAGGCGCCCCGGTGAGCCGATGAACAACCCTGCCACTCACAACATGGCCTTCGGGTTCGGGCAGATGCCTTAGCTCCAGAGGTTCGTTATTCAGAATACGCTTCCAATCAAATCGCGGCTTTGCACATACCAATACAAGGTTATCCAGCAATGCATTGGGAAAAGCCAGTATGCTGTCCATATCAAAATGGGGCGGCAATGAAACGCCAGGTGTTCCGCTGTGAAGAAAGTACGCGGAAAAAATATCTGTTTCGTTTGCACCCGATAACGAATCAACCAGGGAAACGCTTACCGACAAAGTTGCCGGCAATGGCTCCCTATTCGCACCGGTTGTAGCAAGCTTTAAAGATACCTTACTGCGTAAATCATAAGTTGGCTTTTCAAGTTCGGCCTGCACGTGGTGCAACCGTTCGGGCTTATTAAAAAAGGGCCGCGTACCCGCAAGCTGCTGTTGCGCATCGAATAAAGAAATGTGCACGATGCCAAAGCCCAAATCCTTTTTGGAAACAGTAACCGAGCCCTTGCCGTTTTTAATGTCCACAGTATGCTCGCCAAATAATTGTTGTTCATGATGCAACAGCAACAAAGCCTTTCCTTGCTGATCACTACTTTGGACGTCAATTTGCAAACTGCCACCCGACGCTGCTTCCTGCACCTGCAAAACATATCCGGCTTCCTGCACTGCAGGCAGGTTTTTAATTACCCGTTCACCATTTTTCAGTAACAGCACAGCCTTGTACAACGTGTTGCGCTGTGGTGTGAAGCGAAAATTCCCTACACCCTTTTGGCCTGCATTGAAATGCAGGACGGTATCATTTTCCTGGGTGATGATCAGCCCGGTAACGCCATCAACCTTATCGGGATTTCCTTTTACCCGAAAGGCAACATTTGAATGTAGCCCCTGTACCAGCTGGCTTCCTTCGGGAAAAAAATTTACGTCGACGCTACCATCCTCCGCGATGGGTATGCCAGCTCCTTCTTCAAGTGTATTGACGATAGCCAGCTTTTGGTGGAAATAAAAATCAGGAGCAAAATTTTTCATCCAGCTGGTATAGGCACGTATTACAAAACCACCGGTTTTCAATCCTGCAGGCAAATCCAAATAGCCATTGCCGGCGCCGCTATCAAGTGGCACTTTTACCTGTACCACAGGAACGTTTTCCGCATCCAATAGTTCTACAGATGCAACTTTACTTAAACCGGCCAATCCGCCGGATCGCCCATTGATACAATATATTTTAAACCAAACAGTTTCACCCGCCAGGTAAAACGACCGGTCGGCATGTAAATACACCTGTTCGACAAATACCTCTTCCCCAACATTTTGGGACCTTTCAGCAAGGTTTGCACCGGGTGCCTGTGCTTCCATATCTATGTGAATGGAGGTAAGCGCTAATAAAATAAAAATCCACCTGCAGCATTTTAGCGACATAGTAAAGGCAATTTTTACCGGCAAAAAATTTGAACCATAATTATATACCCAGTGGTTAGCCATCTGGAAAAAATATTTATCTAAAAACGAAACCCGCGGCCGGCCTACCAGAAGGAGGGCTTAACGCTGCTACCTCTTAGGGTGCAGTCTAAACAGCCGGTAAGCGAAACCTGGTATCCTTTCACCGCCCTCGGGTCGCCAACCATTTCGTAGGGTGCAAATAAGCCGGATGACAGGTACTTGCGCAGGCTATCCTGATGATTATCCACGTATGTTGTTTCACAACCAAATCCGTATGTTGACGGGATTTCAGTACGATCAATGAATATGCGCTGCTCGTGAACCGGTGTGGCGGTGATATAGCCAATCACCTTTTCTGATGGATTGGTAACACAGGTCATATTTCCAAAAGTCTCTGATGGTTGCGGATCGAATATGGAACCCAACGACTCGGTATTGGAACGCATTAAGGTGAAAAAATCATAACCACCCCGCTCCAATGCGTATTGCTTTACCAGTATGCTGTACCGCACACTTGTTTTTTCAGAATCATAGGGAATAAAAATTACCGGGGCACGGCTGATAACATCATTGGACAAGTGTGCCGAAGAGCCAATAAAAATATTGTTAGACGGCACTGTTTTCCAACAAATAAACATTTGATCAATTTCCGAAGGTTCGCGTGGTACTACCCGAGGAATAGGATCGTTGATGTACTTAAAATTGTACGAATAAGAAGAATGGAACTCCCAGGTTTCGGAAAAATCCCATTTATAATAGCGGGTGTTGGCCTGTGGGTTGTGTGTATCCACATAGATCTGCACGCCATTGGGCTTCAACTCCCAATACACTGAATCGATCGGCGGATTAACCTGCACCGACACCGGGGCCGATTGGTATTCGCTGCCGCCTGAAGTTCGGATCCGCAGTTGGTACCTGGTTTCCGGATTAAGATCATTTACAACGGAAGCATACTGACCGTTCGTGGTCTCCACTAGCGGATACGCAGAATTATCTGCACCAATGATCGACACCGAAGCACCGGATTCAGGTTGGATGTTATTGGCGCTGCTTAAAGGCAAGGTTCTGCTCAACTTGATGTTGGTGATGCCTTTAGGGTTGATGAACCCTTCCACAACGAGCAGATTACTTTGGCCGGGCCGCACTTCAGCTTCGTAACGTTCCCTGCAGGAATACAAATGAAACAGTAATAATACAACCGCGGCAAATGTTTGGCTCATCCTCATGTCAGAACCGGATATTGTAGTTGATAAATGGAATCATGCTGCCGAAAATGGAAAGCTTATACCCGCTGATCACGCCATTCTCAGAAGTGTAGTAAACAGAATAAGGATTCTTACGGCCAGTAATGTTGTAAATACCGATCGTAAAAGAGTTATGCGTTAGCTGATGCACTTTGTGGTTGCCTTCGATATTCATCGAAAAGTCGGACCGGAAATAATCAGGGATCCGGTATGCATTTCGGTCCGAGTACAATGCCCGCTCCGAACCGCTGTAAAAGAAGCTGCCAATGGGCAGTGTAATGGGGCGGCCGGTGCTGTATGTAATATTCAGGGAAACACTGAAGCGCTGGTTCAGTGCATAGTTTCCCGCCAGCGTACCATCATGGGGCTTATCATAATTTGCAGGGTAGTACTCCCCCATGTTCACCAAAGGACCTACCTGCAAATCATCCATTTTAAGTAGTGTTCTGGAATAGGAATAACCAAACCAGCCGTTCAATTTCCCACTCTTCTTTTTTACCATCAATTCCACGCCGTAGGCTTTCCCTTTTGCGTTGATTACATCGCGTTCAATCTCCCGGTTTAGCACCAGTTGTGCGCCGCTCCGGTAATCCAGGATATGTTCCATGCGTTTGTAATACACTTCAAGCGAAGTTTCAATTGAATCCTTACCGAAGTTTTTGAACAAGCCTAACGACACCTGCGTTCCAAACTGAGGCCTGATATTGTTATCGGAAAGTTTCCAGATATCAGTTGGCGAAATAGCGGTAGTATTCGACAACATATGAATAAACTGGCGGAGGGTATTGTATCCTGCCTTGAGCGAAGTATTTGGCGTGAGTGAGTACTTTGCCGAAAAGCGCCAATCGGGCCCCTGGTATGTTTGTAACACCTCGCCGGCCCCTTTTTGCATTACACCGATAAAAGTACTTTCATTTTTAGGCTGGTTGGGCGCATAAATGTTGGTATGACGTGGCCCCAGGTAATGATACAACATGTAGCGCAGTCCGCTGCTGAAGGAAAGCTTTTTACTAACATCGAACTTGTGGCTGATATAAGCGGCACTTTCCAGCGCTTGTTCGGCATCAATGATCACCGGCGTTACCATAGAAGCTTTGCCAACTGGCATAAAAGAACCCGGCCGGAGGCTATAGTAAATGGTGCCTGCGCCAAATTCAAAAGCATGCCTTTCGTTCAGGGTGTACACAAATTCACTTTTCAGGTTGTACTGACGAATACCGAACGACATTCGGTAAGCGTTAACTCCATTGGACTCACTTGTATTTTGATATCCGTAATCATCCAGTCCGGCTAAAAATGTTGCTGCCAGTTTTTGCGTAAATGAATGGCTGAACTTGGCGGAAACGGAGCGATTCTGATAGCCAAACAGCGTGTCGCTGTTTAGCCGGAACTGGTCGCCACTGGCATAGCCATTCAACTGCAGGTCGCTACGCGGGCCCATTTTAAAGCTGGTGATCAGGTTAAGATCGTAAAACGAGGCAGCGCTGTTGCGGTAGTTTTCCGGTAGTAACTTAAGCAGCCAATTGGCATAGGTAGTTCGGGCGCCGAAATTAAAAGACGCCTTGTCCCGGATGATCGGGCCTTCTACATTCAGGCGGCTTGTAACCAATCCAATACCTGCAGAGCCGGTGTATTTGGTGGTATTTCCTTCCCTGGCCGTAATATTCAACACAGAAGATAACCGGCCACCGTATTTAGCAGGAATGCTGCTTTTGAACAACGCAACATCTTTGACCATTTCAGGATTGAAGGCAGAAAAAAAACCAAAGAAATGAGCTGGGTTGTAAATGCTTGCATTGTTAAATAGAATCAGGTTTTGATCTGTACCGCCACCCCTCACATTGAAGCCAGTACCCGCCTCGCCGGTAGACTTCACCCCAGGCAGCGTTAAAATCACTTTTAAAACATCAGCCTCCCCAAAAACTACAGGCACACGCTTAATGGCCTTAATGGTGAGGCGTTCCACACCCAACGAAGTGTTGTTGATGCTGGTGTTTTGTTGTGTTGTTACTGTTACATCCTGTAACGTCTTGACCTCATCTTCCAGTGCAACAATCATACTGCCGTCGCCTTCAACCAAAAGGCGCCTTGTAGCCTGCTGTTTACCGAAAGCATTCACCGACAGTTCATGCCGCCCTGTTGAAAGTTGCAACCGGTAGACCTGCCGATCTGCGCCAGGTGGTGCTACAACCTTGCCGTCCAAGACAACGATACTGCTCAAATTTGCCGCTGCGGATTGCGCATCTACGATTGTTAAATGAAGGGTAGCGTTGTTGCTGGTACCAAGTGGGCTTTTTGCTCCAATCCGGTGAATTTTTTCATTTGCAAACAACTCCTTTTCATCGCCAGCACGCTTAGCCTCTAATAAAGCTTCCGTGCTTGAAATGACGCTATCCACCCGATTTCGTTTAGGCAGTACTGTAACAATTGGGGCGCCCTTGGTAAGGAACACCGTTCGGCGCTGGTCAAAACTTGCGTAAAAATCAGTGCCGGCAAATGCCCGGCTCAACACTTCCTTTATCGGCATTTCTTTTACTTGCATGGTAACGTGGAAGGAGTCGAAAAGAGCCGGATCGTAATACACTCTTAATTTAGATTGCTCTTCTAACGCTGCTACAAAAGACTCGATATCTGCGTCAATGAAGTTAGCAGTGATGACTACCTCATTTGTCTGCTGCGTCCGGCCAATGAAGGAACATCCCAGTAGTATCAACAGCCAACAGCAGTACTTCATATCTATCCGTTTAACTGGTTATAAAATGTGACCGCTTGTAAAAGTGTTGCTTCGGGATGAGCACGATAGCGCAGTTTTTTACTTTTAAGAAACCGCTGCACTTCCTTTTTATGATCGGATAGCAGGTTAAGGAGTGAAGCTTTGCTGTTAACGATTGTGTATGCCCCATCTTTACCCAGGTAGAATTGGTCCTTCGCGGAAACGTGCACCTGAACTTTGTTATCAGCAATGAGCTGTTGCAGGGACCGAACTCTTTTTACCAGCAGCGAAATTTTGCCCAGCGCCACAACGTCATAAAATCCGCAACGCAGTCCCACTGCCTGCAATTTATCGGCACAGATATGAACAAACCGATGCCCTTCGATGGAAAATGAGTCTACCTGTTCCTTTACCAGTTGAATTTTTTGTAGGGTCGAGTCGTTATATACCACCAGGTTATCAGTTGCGAGGTTGTATAACATCGGCACTTCCGCATATGTGCTGCCGTCATAAGTAACCTGCCCCTTTATCCATTTATCCGACTGAAAATAAGGATGGCCCACTGAAAATTGAAAGTCGTAGTCCTGGTATTGATGGCCCCGGTAAACACCTAGGTTAGCACCAAAAATTGTATTATACTTTTTCAGAAAGAGGTTGGCGCCGGGTAGATGCACTGTATCAGCCACCAGCTTCTGGGCCTCGGCACGGCAATGGCACAATAAGGACAGGAAAACGAATAGATAAAGCAGTGGCTGGTTCATATGTTGGGCAATCGGGCATTTAGGAACAACTGACTAGAGGCTTCGAAACATTTAAGGTAAAACTAATTTGTGTTTTGCCAGTTGTTATGTTGAGAATGGCTCTAAAAGGATAATGCGATATGATTCTATTTTCAAAAGAAAAACCGCCTCCCAAAAAAGGCTTAAGCTTAAAGCATTTTTGATAAATGGGTGAGCATATTTATACTGCCGTTGGCCCGCCTGCTCTTCGGCCGCCTCATGTCAATGCGATGAACAACAAGATGAATACTGCAACGCCTATAATTCACACCAATGGAAAACCATATTAGTTTGCGCCTCTGCCCCTACCTGTTTCAACATTGAGTTCTGCACTTTTGTCCTGCGCATAAGCCATTTCAGCTTCCAAAGCTTTCTTTATCGATAGACAGATGCCTCTCACAATTACGTTTCTGAAAAAAGAAAAATATGCCACCACTGTCCATTTTCACAATACTCCAGTATACAAACATCCATTAAAACTCAGCCGGTGCCAGTCCTTTGTCAACAGTTGGGGGCTAAGATGCATCGTTACCTGTGGACATAATACCTACTCCAATGGCCGCTAACATCATAATTTAAATATCAATTCCCTGGCTAGAGTATGAATGCTAACCAATAGCTGTAGACAAAAAAATACGACCGTGAACGGTATGTTCATCTATCTAAAAGAAAACGGATACAATTGAAACACAAGTAAAAGACCACTTGCATTTTTAACGGTATAAAGTTAGGCCAGTGAATATTTATTCATCGTTTCCAAAGTAGCCGTAAGACCACATGAGCCTCTATATAACTCATATTGGTTTGCTCAATCGAAAATGCAACCTTCCGCCATCCTCCGACAAGCCATATGTAAATGAGACCATGCCCACGTTAAAAGGTGCAACAAAAAAGCCACCACCATATCCCGGGTGCCATTTCTCCGACTGCTCCCCTGGCTGCCATACCCGCCCTATATCGTACAGGCCTATCAGACCGGCTTTGCCATTGAACAGGTAGCTTTTCAGATCAAATATCCACTGCAGCTCGTTGCTGGAGTAAACAGCTGTTTGCCCCCAAAACCGGTTGCGGATAAAGCCGCGGAGCATTTGGCTGCCGCCAATGGAATTGAGCTGGTATAATTCCGGGTTTCCGCTAAGCGAAGCTGCACCCCAACGGGAAGCCAGCACCATACGCTGATGCAGCGGAACATACACCTGAAGACTACTGTTGTAATGGGTAACAGCACCATTAGCACGGGCTGCATTCAGCGTATGGGAAATATTGCCCTTCAACACAGCACCTTTTGTGGGCACCACACCATCGTTAATCCATCCCCATGCAAAGCCTAATTTTCCGCCCACATAATATTTGCGTTGCAAAAAGTCTGGGTCATCCTTGAAGTACTGTGTGGCAAACCGTTCTTCATCATTTAATATGCTCACTGTCTGAAAAAGCAAGCCAGCATCTACCAAAAAGTATTTTCCAAAGTTGCGGCTAACCCCGATGCCCCCTGCTGCTTCGCTGGTGCGTACCCGGTGATAACTGCGGTTGCCCCATTCCCTTTTTGTTTCGTTACCGATCCCAAAAAAGTTCATCCACCGCACCGGGTCGTAGCCAGCCTGCAGATGCAGGTTCCATTGTTTCCAAAACTGGTTGATGGTGCCTTCGTAAGCAAAGCTAATGGCGCTTTGTACCAGCGAGTAGCGGGCATAAACGCCATGCTCATGCGCAAAGGGCTGCCTGCGCCATTTGTATTGCCTGGTTTTGTATCCAACGCCAGCGTACAAACGGTCATCGCGGCTATAAAACAGGAGCGGCTTAAAGGAACTGTGGCTGTAATGAAAACTATTGTATTGATACAGGTGCACGGCCGTGTCGTTACTCAGGCGCAAAGCAGTGGAAGGCCCCGCTTCAATGATATTTTGGTCATCATCGTAAATCAGCAACCTTTTCTTGTTACCCAGTGAACTGTCTTTGATATGGTCCTGCCCCGGCCCACCGATAATGCGCACCTTGGTACCGGCCGCTGTTGTTCCGCTCACAACAAACTCATCCTGCCCATCAATGCCATACAGGCGTATCTCTTTTGTTTCCTTGCTGCTGAATAGTCGCGAGTAATAGGGCACTGCTGCCTGGGTGCCCTCACTGTCGACGTGGTACACCTGCACCTTGATTTGTTGCCCTTGCTGCCATTCCACTTCAAAATGATCTTTGCCTTTTGTGCCGGTCACATCTACTTCCCGGGCCAGAAAATAATAATATGCGCTGGCAAGGTCCGGCAGTTTGTTGCGCCGCGCTTTTAAGATGGCAGCAATCTTTGCTCCTGACACAGCATAAACTTCCGCGGGCAGCTGGCTCACCGCTGCATCAATCACAGCATCGGTCACAGCATTGCGCAAATCGGCTGCAATGTTCATCCAATCCTTTAAGGTAGGCTCGTTGGCCATCTGACGATCCAGGTGGCGTGCCGGGAAATTAAAGGTGGCTATGTTTTTGACATCAGAATCAAAGGTCTGCAAGTGTTTAAGCCCTGCAATAGACATAATGCTTTGCAGCAGCAGGCCATCGAAGCGGGTATAGGTCTGATCACGGTCCCTGGGAATGGGCTGATAAATGTATTGCCCATCCTGCTCAAACCTGCCCCAGCGCCATTGGTCCTCATGGCGGCCCCAGTCACCAATAAAAATATCAAATAGCCTTGCCCGGACGAAGGCCAGCTGGTCTACCCGGTGCCTGCTGTTTTCCAGTAAATGTTCCTGCAGCTTTTCGGTGCCGATTATTTTGGGGGCATAGCCAAAATTGGGTGCCGTTTCCCAGTTCTCATCCGGCCGCTGTTCAAAAAGGTATAGTGTGTTGCCAAACGCCCCATTGAATGAATCGAGGCGAGGCTGCGCCGGTATGTAAACAATTTGAGGTTGGGTGTGGTAGATTTTTGCCGCTGCAGCAAGCCGGGGAATGGTAATGGCAGCATATGGATGTGCGATGGATGCCTGATCATTGATCAGGCTTTCCACAAATGTGTTCCGAAAGATAGGGGGCAATGCTCCGCCAAAGCTTTTGTCAATGCTGCGCAAAACATATTCGCGGTTGGCACTGTCGTGCAACCGGAGTGTTTTGCTTTGCCGGCCGCCACCGGCCCCATATGGCACCAGGCCGCCGCCGAGTGTATCCAGCAGCACAGCCTTTACCCTAATCGGTGTGATCCACTCATTACGGTAATGGCTGCCCCAAAGCCGCTGGTGCAATTTGCCCCGTTGGTACTGCGGCCCGGCCTGAAGCGTTAGGGTGGTGTCAGCATCACCAAACAGGGGCGTCTGCCCATGCAGCGGGCAAGGCAGGCAATGCAATGCCCAACCCAACATACAGGTAAAATAAAGCCGGCTCATATGGGCTTTTTAAACTTCTTCATAGTGTACTTCGTGCCCGATACATGGGCACATTCTAGCTCTTGCATATTTTGTGCCGGAGCAAGGGCAAAGGGTAAATGGTGCAGTAGGAAGCTGTAGCAAAAAATCGTTTCCAATCACGATCAGTTCAATCAGCGCACTGAGTTTGGTGCAGCCTGCGCTGTTTTGTTTGGCATGCAAATGCACCGTCGACCAGAAGTATAAAGTTTGGCGGCCTGCCATAAAGTTGGCTGCCATGATTTTTGTGCCTATGAAATAGAAAGAGCCTGCTTAAAACAGCAGGCCGCAACCAAAACGAAACTACCCAGATGGATGTGCCGATGGATAAAAAGCCGGCAAAAGAGCCCTTATCAGGCTGGGATCAGCAGCCAGGGTCAAAGCAACTAAGCACTGCATATGCCTGCAATTTCTTCGATTGCATCGCGAAGATGATTTATGGAAAGGGGCTTTTCAATCATTGCCACATTATACAAGTCAAAAAAGACTTTGTCCTCAACGCGAACAGAAGTAGTAAATACAACAACGGGAATATTTTGCAATGACGGGTGCTGCTTCATCTTCAGCAATGTTTCCCTGCGGAGTGTTTAGGCATATTGATGTCCAAAACAATTAAGGAGGGATGATGGGCACGGTCCAGGGCTTTTACATGATCAAACAGCTTCTGACCATCTGCAAACTCAATCATGTCATGATTCGGAGCATGTCTTTTCAAAAACTCTCGGATCAGTTCTAAATCATCGAGATCATCGTCTACCCAAAAATGGTGTGCTTTGTATGGCCGGCTCATTTTTCCACGGCGCAAGTTCTTTAGGGTGAAACCATATGGTACAGTCAAAAAATAAGGGAGTGCAAAGATGGTTGTAGTGATTTCTATGCTACTGTTGTAATTGGCCAGGCAGGCATGGGCAACGGCCAAATGATAAAACAGTGCGGTGGACACAAAAGAGCCAAATAGAAATTTAGTTTGACCAATTCAAGAAAGAAAAGTCCATTGATAAAAGTGTCAATGACACAGGTAAAAAATGTTGTTTATAGGTTTAATTTATATCAACAGTTTCCTTTTGGGTTTGGGTAATGATTGCTACAGCATGGCTGTGTATGCAGGTTAAAACAAGGTTTTTTTAGCGTATATAAATTGCCTAATTGTACAGCGGTGCATTCAACGATTGGAAATATATCCATCCGATTAGTGACCGCTTGGTGGCTGGACTGAAAAGAACCGGTTTGCTTAGCGCTGTACTGAAAAGGGATTGTCCTTTTGCTGCTAGACGTTTCATTACTGGGTGCAATGTGTAGGAAAACCGCTCAGCCCCTATTCATCTATTTACCATGAAATAGTCGCTTTTGGCATACCTATTTACGCAGTAATATATCGGTTGTTCACCTGTTGCCTGTGCAGGCGAATATTGAATGTTGCACCAACACCAACCTTACCCGATGCCGTTATGTCGCCATGATGTACGTCCACTATCCGTTGGCACAACGCTAGGCCAATGCCCACGCCGTCGTACTTTGTGGTATGCAGGCGTTGAAACGGCTGGAATAGTTTGGCCGCCATTTCGTTGTTGAAGCCAATACCGTTATCGGCGCATTCGATCATTACATATTCATGATCCGTAGGTTTTTCCGAAATGCTGATGTGCGGCGCCACATCATCCTTGCTATATTTAAGCGCATTTGAAATCAGGTTTAAAAACAACTGGTACATTTCGCCAGGTATGGCATCAATAGTTGGCAGGTGCGCTACTTTAACTGTTGCATTTTTCTCCGCTATCTGCAACTCCAGATCCATTAACACTTCCTCCACCGTTTTCTTTAAATCTACCGGCACAAAAACATGGCGCACAAAAGTGATCTTGGATAATTCGGCGATGCCGCCGATAAGGGCATGCATCCTTTTTGCCGACGATTGAATCTTTTCAAGCTGTACCCGTTCCTTTTCCTGTATGTTGCCGCTCGACAACAGGCAATCAGAAAAGATCAGGATTTTTCGAATCGGCTCCTTTAGATCATGAGAAGCCAGGGAAGCATAGTTTGCATTTTCTTCGTTTGTTCTTTCCAGCAGCAATCGCTGCCGCGCCAGTTCCTGCTCCACCATTTTCTGCGCCGTAATATCGCGTAAAGAAAGCAACGATGCCACTTGCCCATCCCACGTAATATGCGAAGCCAGCATTTGTACCGTCAGCACTTCACGGCCTTTGAGCACTTCTATTTCCTGCACCTCGTGGGGCATAATGGGAAAACCAAAAGCCTGGCCGGCCAGTTGGTCCGACGTGAGGGAAAATAGTTCCTGTGCAGCCCTGTTTGCATAAATGATATTACCGCTGTTGTTTACAACCAGCACAGCATCCAGTAAGTGCTCCAGTATGGCGTCGGTGGCCCGCATCATCTTTGATCCGTTCTCCATTTCAATTATCATGCTCGCAACAGCGGTTGGTTAAGGTGGGTATTAATTGTCGGCATTGTCTTTCCCGGTAAGCAGCGGCATGCCGCCTAATATTCCGCTCATGCGGTCAAACTCTTTGGAACTGATCTTCATGCCCTGGTGATCGATATCAAATTCAAAGATGCCTTTCGTATGTTTTGATCCGCGCATTTTTAATACAGTAACCACACGATGCACATTACCAAATACTTCGGCATAACGCAAAAGAATAATGGTATCGGTAATGGTGGAAATATGACTATCGGTTACAGAAGTGCCACCCACGATATTTGCACTGGTGGATGTAAATATGGCCATCACTTCTTTTTTCTTTAAAAACGAGGTGAGGGCGATCAAAAACTCGCGGAAGTTTTTCTTAGAGCTGCCTCTTTCAATAGCAGAAAGACTATCCAGCGCAAAGCGGGCCGGCTTAAATTCTTCGATCAATTTTTGAATATTGATCAAATGCTCCTCCAAACCTGCCGATTCGGGGTAAAGCGCCTCGATCCTTAATTGCCCACTTTTTTCCATTGCTGCGAAATGTACACCCCAGCCTGCAGCATTGCGCACCAATTGCTCCCGGCTTTCTTCATATGCCAAAAACAGCACCCGTTCGTTGTTTTCAACACCGCCCTTGATGAATTCGGTGACCATCAAGGTTTTGCCGGTTCCTGTAGCACCCGACACCAGCAGGATTGAATCTTTGAAAAACCCGCCGCCACACATTTCGTCGAGGGCTTTGTTGCCCGATGAAACCCGCTGATCGGACGAACGCTGGGTAAGCTGCAACCGGGTAAGCGGAATAATTTGTATGCCGGTAGTTGGATTGATGACGAACGACTGTTCGCCGGCACTGTGCATCGAACCGCGGTATTTTAAAATTTCAATGGTACGACGGCGCCGTTCACTTTCCAGCACATTGCGCAGGATGAGCACATTGTCGGCAATATATTCTTCCACACCAAACCGCGATACACCACCATATTCTTCCAAACGTTCACTGGTAAGGATCACCACCAAATTCTTTTTCTTCAACGACGAAAGTATCTTGAACAACTCACGCCTGATTGCTGCAGGATCCTGAAAGTAATGGAACAGGGAGCCAATAGAATCGAGCACGATCCTTCTAGCTTTTACCTCTTTTACTGCACCCAAAATGCGGAACATCAGTCCATCAAGATCATACTCCCCTACTACCCTGGTTTCATTTTCGAATGTAATGGAGGCATCAATAAAGCGGCATTTGTTTTCTTGTTCCATCTGGTCGATGTTCCAACCAAACGACTCAACGTTGCGCTTTAGATCTGCTGCGTTTTCTTCGAAGGTTACAAACACACCGGGCTCATCAAACTCCGTAATTCCGGCATAAAGAAACTGGATGGCAAAAATTGTTTTACCACTGCCGGAGCTGCCCGAAATCAATGTGGAACGGCCTTTAGGGAGGCCGCCAAAGCTAATGTCATCAAAGCCCAATATGCCGGTTTTCACTTTTGGCAACTGCGGCACTTTAGCAGGCCGAAGTTTATCGATGCCCTTAGCTTTTTTCATGTTGCGAATGGTTTAGATCTTCGGTTAAAAATGTCAGCGCCTTTTGGGCACCTTCCTGGGTGAGGCTGCCGATAATGCGCTTTTCAGGCAGAGGGCGAAGACGTGAAATGGTGGGTGTGGCCAATATCTTATGTTGCTCAGCAAGCTGCGCATTACGTGCCAGATCTATAACAGTGATTTCAAACGAGTTTGGAGCGAGCAATGACCCACATGCCTCTTCAAAATACCGCACCAGCAAACTGTTACGGCTTGATTTTCCGGCAATAAAAATTTGAAAATTCAGTTTCGCCATGAAGCGGGGTCATCGTTGGGGAAAACGGCAAACTTAAGCTAAATTCTTTTGCAAAATGCAGCGCAAATATTTACCACAATTGGGCTTTATTTAGAAAAATGCAGATGGTATATCTCAATAAAAAATAATGTAATATGCGGCGCCAAAGTTTTTGGCAACGCCTGGCAATATTTTTTAATCTTCAAAATCCGATAGAACTTATAAGCATCTTAAAGAATACTGAACACACGCTAATTATGTACGCAATAAATTACGCCGCCCGACAGTTACGCCAATACCCTTTAACGATACAGTTTGAAATACCCCCCTTAACTAAAGTTGGCGTCAGCAATTAAATATATTAACATGACAGGCTAGCTGCAGTTAGCCCCGGTATTTCCCAACACTATTTGTTCAGAACTTCTTTTTTGTTATTTGACTTTCTCCTTGCTACACTTGATTAAGTAAAAAGGGTAGTTTTCGATAACCTCTGTTACTTCAAAAAGGCCTGCGCTGCCAAACTCATCTTCAATGGTAGCTTTGTCATAGAAGAAGATTTTTACTCCGCCAAACATTTCAAACCGGTCTGCACCAATCAGTGTTCCCGATCCATAAGTCTGTGCGGCTTTTGTAATTGTTGTAAAAATCATAAAGCCATTTTCTGTGAGTTGATCCAAGCAATCGCTGATCAGTTTCCGTCGTTCTTCTTTATCTAACAAGTAAATGAGTCCATAGCAAAATATGCCATCATACAGCTGATCATCAAAAGGCATATCCGTTACCGATCCGTGGTGAATGGTTAAACCGCTGCCAAAATGCTGGTGCGCTAAATCAATGGCCGTTTGCGCAATTTCGATGCCTGTTACCGTCATTCCCTTATCCCGAAATGCCTGTGCATTTCGGCCATAACCGATTCCTGGAATCAGTACGTTTTGCACTTTATGTGCAACAAAAAAATCGCTGGCCAGAACAGCAAATTGTGCTGGTTCAAAACCCCACATTGCCTGCTTGTCCTTGAATGCTTCTTCCCAAAACTCCGTCATGATGATGAATGTTTACATTGCATTTGCCAATGCCGCTGAATCATTGAATGTAAGATAGCATCTGACTTTACTGGACTGAGGATTTAATTAAACGATTGCCGAAACTCCAGCGGGCTTTGCGCCGTTTTGTTTTTAAATAGTTTGCTGAACGATTGTGCATGTTCGAAGCCTAATGCATATGCAATTTCGGCAACGGATAACGAGGTGGTAGATAGCTTTTCCTTGGCGTGGTGAATAAGCTTTTCATGAATGTGCTGCTGTGCGTTTTGCCCGGTCAGGGTGCGGAGCATATCGCCGAGATAATTAGGAGAAAGATGCAGGGAAGCTGCTACCTCTTGCACCGTCAGCAAGCCTTTTTCGCCGGCTTTATCAGCCGCAAAATGGGCATCCACCACCGCCTCGAACCGCGTTAGCAAATCGCTTTGGTTGTTTTTACGGGTAATGAACTGGCGCTCATAAAATCGATTGGCATAAGCCAGCAGCAGGTCGATCTGCGATACAACGATGTCCTGTGTATGCCGGTCAATATAGCTGCACTCCTGGCCAATCTTGTTGATAATGGCAACCATATCCGCTTCTTCTGCAGCGGAAAGATGTAACGCCTCATTTACGGCGTAGGAAAAAAATCCGTACTGCGCAATGGTCTTTGCCAACGGATATTTTAGCAGTAAATCGGGATGAAAAAATAGGAGCAGCCCGGCACCGCACTCCATGTTGGAAACATCCAGCGACTGCACCTGCCTGGGCGCTGTAAAGCTCATCACGCCTTTGTCGTAATCATATGTTTGCTGACCGTAGCGCATTTTTCCCCTTACATCATGCTTCAAGGCAATGCAGTAAAACTGGGTGATAAACTGGTCCCAGGTTCCGTCGGCCTGGTACCTGCATTGTTCCGACCGGGCACTGCTCACCAACGGATGCAGCGGCTCCGGCAGCGATGTAAGCCGGTGAAATTGGGTGATGGTTTGGATGTTGGTCATGTCATAAAATTACACCCCTTACACGCCAATTACTGCTGATGCCTCGGGCAGGATTTACCACAAGCATCATCAGCTAAATAAGAGGCTTTGTTTAAAAAAATTAGTCTAGCAAACCCATGCTGAATTCGTCGTAGCGGTTGCCGGTATCAACACCAAGTGGCACGATGCTTTCCAGGCTGTTCATCTCCGCTTCGGTAAGCACCACTGCTGCAGCTGCAATGTTTTGTTCCAGGTATGTTCTGCGTTTGGTACCGGGTATGGGTAGCGCACCTTTGTGCATTGTCCAAGCCAGCGCCAATTGCGAAGGGGTGATACCTTTTTCTTTTGCCAGCGCTTCAATAGCCTGCAGCAGTTGCAGGTTTTTACTAAAATGCTGTGGCTGGAAGCGGGGAATATTGCGCCGGAAATCACCCTTGGGCAAATCGTCAATGCTTTGGATGTTGCCAGAAAGAAAGCCCCGGCCCAGAGGCGAATAAGCCACAAAGCCAATGCCCATGTCAGCCACAGCTTTTATGATGCCGCGGGCCTCCACTGTGCGTTCAAACAGGGAATACTCCGTTTGCAGCGCGGTGATGGGATGCACCGCATGGGCCTTCCGCACTGTTTCTGCCGACACCTCCGACAAGCCCAGGTAGCGAACCTTGCCTTCTTTTACCAATTCCGCCATAGCACCTACCGTTTCTTCAATGGGCGTGCTTTTATCCAGCCGGTGCAGGTAGTATAAATCGATATAATCGGTAGCCAGGTTTTTAAGCGACCGCTCCACCGATTTGCGTACATAATCTGGCCGGCCATTGATTTGCCAGGTCACTTGCCCTGCATCGTTTATTTCCCAGCCAAATTTTGTGGCGATGATGTATTTGTGGCGCTGGGCGCCAACAGCTTTTGCAATCAGGCTTTCGTTTTCAAACGGCCCGTACAGATCTGCCGTATCCAAAAAGTTTCCACCCAGTTCGGCTGAGCGATGGATGGTGGCAATAGCTTCTCTTTCATCCGCCCTGCCGTACATATCGGCCCCCGCAAAACCGGTCATACCCATACAGCCCAAACCCAATTGCGGCACCTGCAAGCCTTGTGTGCCAAGCGCTACCCTTTTCAAATGTTCCATGTGGTTAAGTTTAGACCACAAAGTTCTGCCAGCCTACAACGGGTGCTTTGTTCAAATTACGGATGGTTGTAGCTATTTTACAGGTGGCAGGTGTAATGCACCCTGGCATCCTTAAAAGAAAAGCTGAACTAACCTGCTTTAATTAACTAACCACGTTGATGTCGATCAGCCCTTCGCTCCTTAATCGCTCCCAAAAGGCAGCTGGGATTGCAGCATGGATTAAAGCCACATTTTTCGATACGCGGTCTGCATCTGTTGTACTCAAAGCGATGCTTGAAACGCCAGGGACACTTCGTGCAAATTGCACACAGGCTTCCGCAGGCTTTACACCAAATTCAGCACAAACGCTGAAGAAGCGGTCACGCCAATCAAACAAAGCGTCCGCTTCAGGCGTACCCCGTTCCACTTTGCGGTAATCAAAATTGTTACTACCCACCAGGAACCCAGAATGAAATACTGCGGAATTAAATACCACTACACCTTTTGCTTCCAACTGCCGAACAAAAGCCAACAACTCTGGCGGGTGCGATTTGATGGTAAGGCTGTTGGCGATCATCACCCAATCCAATTCAACATCAGCCGCAATCCGCTGAATGACTTTCCAGTTTTTTGCACCTACACCTACTGCCCGCACTTTTCCTTTTTGCTTTAAGCTAAACAGGGCGGCATAGGCATCGAGGATCTGGCTATAAAGTTGCGCCTCCTCCGCTTCACTACCAGCGGTTGCAAGGTACTCATCCGGATCGTGCACCGAAACCAACTGTGGATGGTAATGCTGCAGCAATTCGTTGCCTTGCTCATAGCATTCCAAAATACCATCGTAACTAATTTTTTGCACCGCATCATGCTTGAGGTCCTTCCAGGCACCCGGCTCGAATGTTGGTTCGTCAGTGAGCAGTTCGGTACGAAACCAGCCTAATTTATTACAGATAATCACATCCTCTTGCTTTACGCCAAGTTGGTGCAAACAACGCCCCAGAAGCTCCAAAGCAAGCCCGGCACCATACTTTCCGGCTGTGTCAAAAACCGGTGTGCCGGAGGAGTGATGCAAACAAGCTTTTACTATTGAAAACTTAGTGGGTTCGTCAAGCGCAACAAATAAATTCCCAAGACCACTGGTACCGAAGATGACCGGTGGAATTGCAAGATCTGCCATCGCACCATTCCTGTTTTGTAAGCTCATATCGCTAAAATTAAACACAACCTATTTACTTCATTGCAATTCCCAAAAAGCATGCACCTGGCAACTACAATGGTTGATGATCTATATCTTAATCCAACTAAAACTTGCAAAAGCAATATTTACAATTCATCTTTTATAGTTGTAACCATTGCGCTAGCGCATGCTTGGTTAATATCAAATCATCGTTGTTAGAATCACCAACATCTCCACCCATAGCCAAACCCTGCTACACAATTTTCAAAGTATAAGCAACGGCTTCCGCCGGTTGCTGTGGCAGTTGTACCGCCAGGCCTTCATCGGTGCTACGGAACTGCAAGCTACCTGCTCCACCAAGCAGCGATACTTTGGAAACTCCGCTGCTGTTGAAACCATTTTTGCTCACCAGGCTTTTCAACACCGTACTGCCCCCTTCGGGCCAGCCCATCAGGGTTGCATACAACGTGTTGCCCTTTGCCGTATAGCGTACATCCTGTGCACCCATTGGTTTTCCTTTGCCTTCGTTAAAGCCCTGTGCATTGAGCGGTGCTGCATTTTCCAGCGCAGGACCTTCACCAAACACCTTCCACGGCCTTGTGCCATAAATGGCCTCGCTGTTTACCGCCATCCAGCTGCCAATCTCTTCCACAATCTTTCGCTCCTTTTCATCAATGGTGCCATCGCCACGCACAGGGATGCTCAACAACAGGTTGCCGTTTTTGCTCACCACATCTACCAGGGTATGAACCACGGTCTTTGCCGACTTGTAGCCGTTGCGGTTATAAATACCGCGGTCGTAATGCCACCCGCCAATGCAGGTGCAGGTTTGCCAGGGCAGCGGCTCAATGTTGTTGCTCTGCCCCCGCTCTATGTCCCATACCATGGCCTTACGCTGCTGCTCATCCAATATCTTTCCATTGATCACTGCCCGCAGACTACCATGGTCCTTGATGCTTTTGTTGTACAAATGCGCTGCAATGCGCAAACCGGCATCGGAGATGGGCCAGAAGGGCAGTTGCGAATCATCGAAGTAAACAATTTCGGGGTTGTAGCGGTTGATCAGGTCGATGGTGCGGTTGTAAAAATTATCGATGTAAGCTTTGGTGGGTATGGCCACACCATTACCCCAGTGCCACTGCTTGTGAATGGCATTGTCGTCGAGACTGTTCTCACTCAACGGATGATTTTGGGCATACAATTCCTGCGGGTCGAGGCCCTGCCACCACTTGCCTTTTCCATCGGCTTTGGTGAGTTTTCCATCGTAGGGCACACCGGCCAGCGGGCCCGATTTATCGCTGCGCTGGGCAGGCTCGTACCAGCTCCAGGCATGGGCCGCATGCACGCTTACGCCAAAGGGAAGCCCTTGTGCTTTGGCTGCTTTTGCCCACCCGCCTACCAGGTCTTTTTTTGGCCCCACTTTTAAACTGTTCCAGCCTTTTTGGTATTTGCTGTTGTAGAGGTCCAGGTTATCGTGGTGGTTGGCAAGTGCCATAAAATACTGGGCGCCTGCCCTTTTATACAGGGCTACCAGCTCCTCGGGTTTCCAGCTTTGGGCCTTCCACTCATTGATCACATCCTTGAAGCCAAATTTTGAGGGGTGGCCGTATTTTTCCACGTGATACTTGTATTGCCAAGTTCCCTCCAGGTACATGCCCCGGGCATACCAGTCGCCGGCTTCGGGCTGGCACTGCGGCCCCCAATGGGCCCAGATGCCGAACTTGGCATCGCGGTACCATTGGGGTGTTTGATAAGCTTGCAGGGATTGCCAGGTGGGCTTGAACGGCCCGGCCATTATGGGTTCATTTACCGCACCGGGAACCCATTGTTCTGCTGCCAAAGCCTGCGATAACCACATCGACGGCAAAGCCGCAGCCATGCCCTTAAGTAAGGTCCTTCGTTGCATACCAATATTTTAATAAACTGATTTTTTAATTGAACAGAAAGTCCTTGTGAATACAAAGGACTAATTGGTTTTTTTACGCACCTTCCAATTTACCTTTTTAATATCCGGTATTCTGGGTGAGTTTGGGGTTGATGTCCCGTTCTGTATGCGGAATGGGCATTTTACAATGACTTATTGCTTGAAGAGTGTATTAAAAATGACGTTGGATATCTCTGCCTTGATGCATCAACTATTGAGCGTTAGCCCACATCATTGAGCCACTAAACTTGGTTTAGATCATTCGCATCAAGCTGGAATATGCGCTCCAACAAAACCCATTTCTCTCCATTTTTGGCCCAGGGCAATGGCCGTTGATATTTCCACATCAGTTCTTCCCACTCCTGTACCCTGGCATTCGCCAGGTCAAGGTCGGCTTTGCGTTGCAGCGAAAAAGCATCATCGGTTTCCATGATCATAAACAGCCGGTTACCGGTTCTGTATATTTCCATTTGCAACACGCCACTATCCGTTATACTCTTCTTTATTTCCGGCCACACCTGCCGATGGCACCGTTCATATTCCGCAATCAGGTCGGGGTCTCCAGCCAAATCAAGAGCCAAACAATATCTTTTCATGCACCGGCAAGTCTTTACGTTTACAATCAGCAGGTTATGAGCAAAATGCGCTCAACTAAAATGCAGCAACCGAAGTTGAAGCAACACGCTTTATTAAAACGAAAATAACCAATCGGTATAAATATTTGATTACATGAAAAAGACTTTATCTTACACAAATCCGACTTTTACGAAATCTCTTCAACACACATATCTTTCATGAATAGGCGGTTACTCAAGCATTTTTTTTCGCTACTGCATATGGATTATGTAAAGCTTTCGGACAGGTGGAATTATGCCAATGTACTTAGCCCCTATTACCGGTTATACTATATCGATGAAGGCTACGGCTCTGTTACAAACAAAAACCAATCAATTGACCTGGAACCTGGATACATTTATCTTATTCCCAGTTATACATTATGCAACCTCAACTGCCCAAAATTTATCAGCCAGTACTTTGTACATTTTTTTGAAGACACGCCGCAAGGCCTATCCTTGTTTTACAACAACCGCCAGGTGCTGCAAGCAAAGGCCAGCGATTTGGATATTGCTAACATAAAACGCTTGTTGCACATCAACCCGGGCAGGGGCATCAATCGGTCCGACAACCCAAAAGCTTATGAGCGGAACGATTTGTACAAAAGCTATCAGGAATTGAATGAGATGCAGCTAACAGGCACTTTTATAGAAACGCAGGGAATCATCTTGCAACTGATCTCAAGGTTTACCCATTCGGAAACTTTTACACAACATGCCAATAACACCATTCCATCCAAAATACAGGATGCAATGAGCTACATACAGGTGAGTTTAAATAAACCCCTAACCGTTTCGAAACTTGCAAAAAGGGCAAATCAGCATCAAGATCATTTTTCAAGATTATTCCTGCAATACACAGGGGTACGGCCGATGGTGTATATACACGAAAAAAGAATTGAGCGGGCACAGTATCTTATTGCCACTACAAATATGTCTTTGGCTGCAGTGGCATCAGAAACAGGCTTTGAAACAGTGCCTTACTTTTCTAAAATTTTCAAGAAAGTAACCAAGTTAACTCCAGGACAATACAAAGCACAAAACCAACTCTCCTGAACAATATTGCTTGCAGCAATCACATGGTGTATTGTTTACAGAAGCTGTATTTTCCTAGAAAGCGCTTAGCCATTTCCTTAACAACGCTTCTTAAAGACAAAGTGTAAAGCGCACATGCAAGTCAAGATACTCTTTGTAAAAAGATCACAGGTCAGTCGACCTGTGATCTTTAATTTAGTTGTGCTATGCAAGGCTTTCACCAATCTGCAGGTGGGTGCTTAGTACTATTCTATTCCAGAGATTGATGGCAACAACGGCCATGATGATATCTGAAATTTGTGCTTCGCTAAAAAATTGCAAGGCGTTTGTGTACGTATCATCCGATAAGCCAGCTTGATGAATCAGGGTTATTTCTTCTGTTATCGCCAACACCGACTTTTCTTCTGCTGTAAAAATATCCGCAGCTTCGCGCCATGCAGTCAGTAAAAAAATACGCTGGGCGGCTTCACCATTTTTAATTGCGTCCTGCGTATGGATGTTAATACAATATGCACATCCATTGATTTGTGAAGCGCGGATCTTGATCAATTCTTTGGTTGTTCTGGAAATAGAACATTGTGAAAGATAAGTTTCTAAACCAATCATTGCCTTCAGGGCATTTGGCGTTACTGCTTTGATGTTGAATCGCTTTTGCATTGTATTACTCTTTAAAATTGTTCAATGCAAAACTGAAAAATCATCAACCGAAAAAACTTAAACTGGTTTAAGAAATACGCCTCTTGCGGATTTCGCTTAAATATTCGGGTGTGAATCCCAAGTATGAAGCTAATAAGTATTGAGGGATGCGTTGCGCAAACTCAGGGTATCTTTTAACCGATTGCAAATAAAATGCTTCCTTAGAAAGCGAGTAAAGATATTTGATGCGCATCTGAGCTGCTGCATAAGCCCGCTGGTAAACAAAACGGAAATAGCGCTCCATTACCGGAAATTCTTTTAGTAGTTGCTCCTGATTGTCTTTTGTGATGTATAGGATTGTTGATTTTTCTACAGCCTGAATATAGAAATCAGAAACAAGCTTGTGTTCAAACGCCATGTTGTCGGTCATCCACCAGTTTTCGATGGCAAATTCGGTAGTTTGTTCAATGCCTTTTTCGTTGATGTAAAACTTTCGCAACAGGCCGCTCAATACAAAGTAATGATGTCGGCAAATTTGTCCTTCTTCCAACAAGTTTTCTTTTTTAGACAAAACTTTAGTACCAAAGAAGTTTTTGATTCCTTCAAATTCATCACCAGAAACTTGTGCAAACTTGCCGATATGCTTTTTTAAAATGTCCACCACGTTGGCTTTGGAATTGGAATAGTTAATTGCTGATAAGTTGAATGCGAATTCGAGTTTCGGAGCTCGATTTTTTCCAAATAGCAAACCCGCTGGCTAAATATACAAAGGGATTTTTTTTTAACGTAACCAACCGCATCCAAGCCTGACGAATAAGTCGGCCATTTTGAAACCACAGGCAGCACTGTAATTATTTTCTTAGAAATACTTTAAGGTGGCATAAGCTTCAGCGCTATCATTAATAAAGATTCTCCGTAAGCATTCGCAGCGAAGCGGCTATTTGAGCAATACCCGCTTGTGCATTTGTACGGGCTGTTTTACTTGACTCCTGAAGACACGAATCCTTCTTTGTTTGTTTCAACCATATAGATGCTTTTACCACCTGCTATAAACAAAGTCTTACTATATTTCCCGCTTCCGAAACAAAGATTAGTAGCCTGCGGACATTTGATCTGCGACAGCTTAGTTCCCTTTGCATCATATACCACCACACTGTTGCCAATAGCTATGTATAGATTTCCGTCCGCATCAAGGGTCATTCCATCCGGCCCGATACTATTGCCAAAATCAATGAGTTTTGCCCGGGCTTGCAGCGACCCGTCTTCCTTAATGTCAAAGGCGTAAACGGCCCCTTCACCAGTGGGGCCCACCACATTCTTTTGTTCTGGTAGGTACCACTTATTGCCATTGCCGGGAAAATCACAATTCACCACATACAAGGTTTTCTGATCCGGCGAAATGGCAATACCATTGGGCTTGTTCACATTAGCTGCCACCAAATGAACGCTGCCATCCACATCAATGCGAAAAACGCCCATTTGATTCTGCTCTACAGGAGCGCTTACAACGTAGCTGGGATCGGTAAAATAAATTCTTCCCTTTGCATCGATGGACAGGTCATTGGGGGAATTAAAAGGTTTGTTTAGATATTGCCCCGCAAGGATGCGACTAATGCCTGTTCGCTTGTCCGTCTTTGTTACCCGCCTGCCGCCTCCACCTGCCTGCTCGCAAACAATAAGGTCGCCTTTTGCATCAAAGGCAAGTCCATTGGCCATGCCGCTTGGAGAGCGAAATACTTTGTATGCCCTGGTTTCCGGATGGAGCGTCCAGATAATGCCTGTCCCGGTTTGCTCGCCAAAATCAGAAAAGAAAAGTAGACCATCCGGCGACATCACAGGTCCCTCTAAAAAATCCTCACCGCTTGAAAAGATTTCCTGAGCCCTCGCGTCTGCATGGAAAATTGCAACACTGCCTACTTTTAGACTACCCGGTCCTTTTTGCACTTGCTGCTTTTGTGGTGGCGCAAATGAAAGAGCGGTAAATGAATAGTCTCCGGTGATGTCATTGAACGTCACTTGATAGTTACCGGCAATCGGGATGGAAATATTTGCTCCGCTCAGCACCGCAATTCCTACAGGGAAAGGGCTATTGCCCCAGTTCACATCCCAACTGTTATTTGCTCTGAATTTTACCTCCCCCTGCACCAATGGCAAAGTTACCTGCCATTGATGGGTGTCATTGCCTCCGGCAGGTTTCATGGCAGTGGATGCATCCCATCCTTTTGCAGTGGAAGAACCAATGATTCCAACAGTGGTATAGGCTGTCTGTGCCTTTACAAGCAAAACAGACCATAAAGAAAGTAAGAGTAAAATTGTCTTTGAAGGAACAATACCCATGTAAGCTGCAGTTTTGATGACGTTAGCGTAAAAAATATTTTTGATAGTGCACAAGTTGAAGTTAGCCTTGGAGTGCCGGCATTTGAAAAATTTCACTACCAAGTAAAAACAAAAAAATGGACTGATTCAGGCCTGGATATTCACAACGGTCTACGCGGCAATACCCATTAACGCCCTTGGCTGTCATCAGCGTTATCCACCTCATAACGTAGTAATTCGATGTATGGATCACCTTTCAGGTCAAGTAGCTTTGCAAAAGCCGGTTCAGTCTTCACGCCTTTGCGTTTCAGCGCAATCACATCCTGGCGGAACCTTTCTCCTTTTTCTTGGAGCAATCTATGCTCAATCAGCATGTGCCTGTAGGCCTGTTGCTGGCGGGTGGGAACGTCCTGCCCAAAAGTTTCGATCCTAAAGTGCTCCACGCTGAAATTACCAACAACGGCATTTGATCCTTGCCCTTGGTATTCCCACAACTTAAAGTCGTCATTGCGCTGAAAAAGTTCCCTGATTGTTTCAGCAAACTGTTTTAAGTCGGAAGCGTAGCAAATAATATCAATATCACTACGATCAGTGTCAATATTTATGGGTATGGTGCCCACAAGTATCGGTTCAAAAGCCGCCAGCGATGACATGATGCTGTGTTTGGCCAACAGCTGATAAACCTGTCGTTGCTTTGTATTGCCATGCTTTAAATATTCTATATGCTCGAAGTTCATCTTATATTTTGAGTATGGCTCAACGCCAACATTAACCGGATTGCAGAAGTACTGGAGTTAGCAGCATTTCAGGTTAACCTGTGTTGTGTTTCAAAATAAAAATGGCCAGTTCACTCCATATTCATCAGCCTGTATTTTGACAAACTCTATGTTGGGACTGCGTCTTTATTTAGCGTCGCTTGCCGTTTTCATGATCGCACTTAATGCTGCATCAGAAATTAAATTCATTCCCCAATCACTATCAACATAGTTGAAATATGCAATTACAATTTCTTCATAGGGGTCAATATACAAAGCTTGTCCGCCAAAACCGGTTTTCAGCAACACATTATCACTTGCCATGTCCCATTGATAGGCCCATTTAAATGGCCCAAACGGGGTGCTTATTGACTTTGCTGCAAAAATTTCCTGCAGTTGTTTTACACTGATAAGACTTTCTTTCCTGGCCTTTATCTCAGTCGTCGTGTACATCATTCCGAACCGTGCCAAATCCCGCAAGGTTGCCGAAACACCACCATGAGGCCACGCTATTCCGTTAGCGGAAAGACATACGTATGCATTGGATGATGCTCCCATGGGTTTCCATATTCGTTCGGTTACCAAATCACAATACTTCCTGCCGGTAACCTTTTCAGCAAGCCATCCGAGAACAAACGTATTGATGTTTGAATAGGCTGCTTCCAAGCCAGCCACTGTGTCCCTTTTCAATGTAGCAATATATTCGTATGCAGACGATGGTGTATTACCGGCTTTCGGCAAAATACCCAATGCCGACTCGAGCTGGTAATTTTTGTGTTGAGGGTTGGTAAAAGGTCCTGTTTCAAAATCTATAGACCGGGTATCCATGCCCGAACGCATATTTAAAATATCTTTTACAGAAATTCCCTTCCAATCCGAAGCACCTAATTCGGGAATATAATTCTCAATTGATTTATTGATATCTATCTTCTGCTCATTGACCAAACTTGTAATGATGGTTGCTGTAATGACTTTGGTCACCGATTGAAGTGTATGCTGGTCGTCGGGAAGCATTGAAAAATATTGCTCATAAACAATAGCACCTTTATGCACAACTATAAAACTGGCAACATGTAATTCTTTCAAATAATGTTCAAGCGACAGCGTACCATTTTTACCGTTAACGATAATTTTTTCAAATGATTTATTGGGTTTGAATTGAAACTGATAGGGCTGGCTGGATTTGTGAATCATGCCAACCGGAAAGAATTCAGACATGTATCTAAAACTGTATTGCGATAATCTTCCGCCAATATCCCACCTGCTTTTTTTAATGCTGTCGTGTATATTTTCTACCTCCTTGGGTGAATAATGCAATTGTTGGGCAGAGCAATGAAACTGCCAAATCGCAAACGTTAGTGTAAACAAATATCGGGCAGTGACTTTCATAATTCTTATTGTGTCATTTAAGATGGCGCCGAATGGAAAGAGGCTTGCGGATGTGCCGGCATCAATGTTTTATCAAACCAGGTAAGTTATTTAAAAGCCTGACAGTAAGCAAACGCTAAATGATTATTCGTCGCCTGAAATAATGACAAGCCTGTATTGTGCGTTCGTGTAATTTAGTTTGATGCCATTTGCTTTCCTATTTCGTCAACGGGCCTGTTACAAATCCCCTGTCCAAATCAAACACATCCCCAACCGATCCAATAATGCATTCACCCCGTTTTAGCCCTACCCACTCCCTGATCTGGTACACTGGTTCGATACCGGTACAATGAGCACCCATAAAATAGCGAATGCGGCTTTCTTTCAATTGCGCAGCTGTCCATTTGATTTGCTCGTTCGAATTCTCCAGCAGGTGAAAACCGCCGATGGCCGCAAGCAATGGTTGGTTCTGTAAATTATTCTGAACATGTGTTATGGTATTGATTATTCCAGAATGACCACATCCAGAAACTAATACCAGTCCTTTCTCTGTGCGTATTACCAGTGATATGTCTTCAGGCACAATGTCTTCCACCACCTTGCCTGACGCATCTTTTCTTCTAAGCGTGTTAGCTCCCAACGTATAATTCTTTTCCGGGTACTTTCTCGGCACCGGTCCTGAGAGATAGATACCAGGATGTATTTCGGTAAAACTATCGTGCACTTTTATTTGACCACCGGTTTCAACATACAGCAATGAGTCGTTTCGCCGGCTGTTGTTTTCTTCGCCACTCGATGAAATGCGTGCATCAAACAAACCCTTCCCTACGTGGGTTAGCGACAAGGCATTGGCATTAACGGCCTTAATTGCATGCCGCAGCGGAAGCCACCCAACGGTATGGTCGCCGTGGTTGTGACTTAAGACCACGGTAGGAACATTGGAAAGGTCGATGTTCAATTCTTTGCAATTTTCCAGAACCGTTGTTTTGTGGGCTCCGGCATCGAACAATATTTTTATTGAGTCCGCTTCTACCAGGGCGGAAAAGCCCCCATTCACCGATGCCTTTTTGAGATAGCATGGTACTAAGAATGGTGATCTTTAAGTGCTTGACTGCATGTCGTTGCTGTTGGGCCGCAAGATTATTAACAACGGCAGTGAAAAACATCCATAGCAGCAGTTTTTTCATGGTAAAAGTTTTTAAGCTTCAATCGTGGCGTCAAAAAGTTGTAGTAGTTCGGGGCAACACGCACAACGGGGAAAACGGTTACTGTCACCAGGTGCAGTCAATGCTCCTTAGCTTTCCGTTCGCACTAAAGTAGATTGGAATTACAGTAGTTCAAAATCTGTTCTTCCGCCACCATTGCAGCAAAATGCTATTGACCTATGGCATTCTCTTGTGAGGAACTGGTTTTATCAACCCAACGATTTTTTTTGTAAGTCTTGAAAGAGTAAAGCATACTGTCGATTGATGGAACCCAATATGCGCCTTTCACCTTCATAAGCCACGCAGCGATTGCTGTCCGCTTCCACCCGTTGTATTCGCCAGTTTTCCATTTAGAATTTCTCAGCCGCTCAAGGTTTCTTTTTTAAGTCGGGTTAGCTCTTGCCCAAAGCCAGGTGTTTGATTGAAAAGGATTGGAACGATTCTCAGGAAGAAAAACCACAAATCAAAAGATATTGATGTCCTTTAAATTTTTTACCAAAAAATTTCGGACAGCGGCAAGTCTTGTCCACAAGAAAAAAGCTGCACCAATCGCAGAACAATTAGTTGCAGCTTTTATACTTTACAAGGGTGGCTTACTATTTAGCTTTTATCAAAAAGTCAGAAAAGAAAGCCCCCTCACCAGCCCGCTTTTATTCGCGACCATCGCTCAGTGAATTGCCTGGATGCGTTGGACAAGCGCCACCACCCTCATTTTGCTCCCGGTTATCTTCATCCATCACATTACCTGTTTCGTGGGCCAGTCCAGGATTGGCGTTATCTGTGCCGGTGATTAAACCATTTTCTATTGTTAGCCGCTGGCCATCCTCTGAAATGATTACGTTGTTGTTATTGTTGTTGGGCTCCATATTTTAATTGCTTTAGTGCATAGAACATTTTTACAACTATCAAGCCATAAGCACCCAATTCATATCGGGATTAGCATGCTCCATATTTAGCATCAATATTTTCAACAACGCTTTCGGAAAGTTTGAATATCAATCCGAGATTTTTTGATGTTCCGCTGAATATAGTGTAGATTTTGAACATATCCGCAATTATGCTCCACTTACAACGGCTCATCGATCAATACATCAGTTGGAAAATATCAGTGTAGTTGAGATGCGCCATTTGCAAATGAGCTTCGCTAAAACAAAAAACCTTGATAGATCACTCCATCAAGGTTAGTAGCAATAACAATCCTAATGACTTTCACAGTTTTCCTGTACTCGGTTCTGGTTAAGGCCTTAATTAGTAGTTAGTTTGGGCGGCCACAGTGAAGGTAGTGTGGGCGGTTTGTTCGGAGAAACTATGGATGAGGTTTTGGGTCAATATCACATAAAAATCCCATAAACTAAGCCGGTATCAACGCCTAAGCCTACTTAAACCGACTCCTGTTTCTTATAAACCCATTGGTGAGCCGGCTCCCGTTTTAGAAGGAACTCAGAACACTTGCAATGTCCCCTACTAGCCTGGCTTAAGCGAAATAACGTTACCGCGCTTTAATTCAGTTCACGCTTCACGCCATCGAAAGTCATCCGCACATTTTTGATGGTGCCGTCGGCGTTGAACAGCAACCGGTCGATGCATACAACCCGGTGGTCGCGGCCAAGGTTGGGAATTGGACGGCGATGGTACACGATATACCATTCGTCGGTACCGGGAATGTTGATAACGGAATGATGCCCTGCACCTGTTGCGATGCTTTCATCGGCTTCCAGGATCGTGGCTTTTCTTTCAAAAGGCCCCAGCACATTATCTGCAATGGCATAAGCCACTTTATACGTGCCATTTGTCCAGCCGCCTTCCGACCACATAAAATAATACTGCCCATTTCGGATAAACATTGTCGGGCCCTCAACATAACCTTTTGGTGTCACTTCCTTCACCAACTCGCTATCCGAAAAAGGCACCAGTCCGGTAAAGTCTGCGTTTAACTTACCTACATTACACCGGCCCCATCCACCATAAAAAATATAATATTGACCATCTTTATCGTTGAACACAAATTGATCAATGGGCTGGGCATTGTTGTAAAATTTATTGATCAATGGTCTACCCAGGTAGTCTTTAAAAGGGCCGGCAGGATTGTCGGCAACAGCAATACCGATGCCTCCCAAAGTATCGTCGGCCACCTTGTTGCGTTGTTTGCTTTGAATGTCGTTGGCAGCGAAGAAAAGAAAATACTGCTTGTCTTTTTTAATGATCGAAGGCGCCCACATGGCTATTTTGGCCCACTTTACCACAGAGGTGTCGAGTATGCGTGGGTGCTTTTTCCAGGTAACCATATCCTTCGATGAGAAAGCATCAAGGAACACCTGCTTTTCATACTTGTCGGAATAAGTAGGATAGATCCAGTATTCTTTTCCAAAGATCACGCCTTCCGGATCGGCATACCAGCCTTCAATAACCGGGTTCTTTTGCGCAAACACTCCTGTTGAAAGCAAACAAAAGGAAAAAACAGAGCAGATAACAAGCAACAAATTCTTATTCATAACACTGCGGTAAAAGGTGGGTTTGAATGTATGAAAACTCCTGCACTTTACAGGAATATGAACCCCGTTCTACCTAATAGAACGCAGCCTGAACTTGGGTGTTACTAATTAAGAAACATCGTGAATCGCAATTTATGAGCACAGTTCGATAAGACCAGGCATCATTCAGGCATGCTATCGCAATATCAACCACAAGTCCAATGGAGCAAAAAATGGCAGCGTCAGAAGTAAGAGATGAACAGAAAAATGATAGCAATGATAGCAGGCAAGGCTTGAACAAAAAAGATCTTTTTGCTTACGCTTAATGCGCCGAAAATACCAGCGATGGCTACGCAAGCCAGGAAGAACAAAGCAATGTTTCTAAACCAGGTGACGTCCGAAATAAACAAACTCCAAATCAGTCCAGCTGCTAAAAAACCGTTGTAAAGCCCTTGGTTGGCGGCCAATCCTTTTGTGGGTTTAAACAAATGTTCCGGCAAGGAAGTAAAGGTTCTTTTCCCGATCGTTTCCCAAGCAAACATTTCAAAGTACAGGATGTACAGATGCTCCAGCGCAATGATACCAATTAGAATTTTTGTAATTATTTCCATAAACAGATTGAAATTGTTGCTGTAAGTTCAAAACAATTCTCCGTCTCTATTCACTTAAATATCACTTGCTCGTATTTAATGCTGAAGGCGTGTTTGAAGTGAGCAAGTGTTCGTTCATTTTAACCTGCTACAACTCGCCTGGATGTTGTGCCTCGGCCATTATATGTTTGCTCACCTACACAATTGCACAAAATGTTATCCATTACTGCAATTACCCGGAAGTACTCCAAAGCAAGACTATACATTAACCCCAAAGATATACCCCACCAATGCCGATAGCCCCATGGCCAATGTGCCCCACACGGTAATGCGTACAATGGCCTTTCCAATATTGGCCCCGCCTGTCTTTGCTGAAATTGCTCCTAAAACGATCAGAAAAATGATGGTAAAACCATACAGGCACAACTCCATATACTTTACCGGCGCAAAAAGCACCACCAACAGCGGCAACACACCGCCAGCAATAAAAGATGCACCTGACGCCACGGCTGCTTGTATTGGGTTGGCCTGGCTGATTTCATTGATGCCCAATTCATCCCTGATATGTGCAGCCAAAGCGTCCTTCTCCGTTAGTTCTATTGCCACTTGCAGCGCAGTTTCCTTTTTTAGTCCCCGCCGTTCATAAATCTGGGCCAGTATATTTAGTTCTTCTTCCGGCATTTCTGCAAGCTCCTGTTTTTCCCTTTCAATGTCGGCTTTCTCCGTGTCGGTTTGAGAACTTACGGAAACATATTCGCCTGCAGCCATCGACAAAGCACCTGCAACCAAACCGGCAACCGTTGCCAGTGCAATCGGATCTCTTGAAGCACTGGCTGCAGCCACGCCAATGGCAAGACTAGATATGGAAATAATGCCATCATTGGCACCTAAAACGGCTGCCCGCAACCAGTTACTGCGATGAATGTAATGGCTGTCCAGATAATTGTCGATGGTTACCACGCTCAATTTTTTACTTTATAAAAACACTCCATTTTGCTCGATGCCTGCCATTCATGCATCACACATCAATCGAATATCAGTGATGCTCCTTGCTTTCGCCACCCGGCAATGGTGCGGTTGAATTTGCATGAACTTCTGTATGCCGAATTTGTCCGCCTAAATACCCGGTTCTTGCCACCAGCCCGAAACTAATTATTGAAATAAACAAAACGGCCACTGCTGTGGTGCCGGTCCATTTTGATTTTCGAACAGTAAGCAAAAGACCAACAAGCGCCGCAACACCAAGCACGATCAATGATATTAAAGCAAATACTGCAAATTCTTCGTGTTGTTCTATTAAATGCTCAGAAACGCCGGCAATCCGCTCCGCTGTTTCCTCGGCAGCTTCGCCTGTTGCATAGGCAATGCCAGCACCCACCGAAGCAATGATAAATAGGATGTATGCAGCCAGCTTTGTTTGATCACTTTTTGCCCATAGCCCGTAAGCCAACACAATGCCACCCAAAATTGAACCGAAAATGGGAAGATGGGTGATGAGTAAATGGAGGTGTGTCTGGTTCATAAAACATGCTTTCTTAAATGTTTCATTTTTTGGTTAAAAAAACAATGATTGCGGTAAATAACTAACGAGGGCTGGCGCTAAGTATAGCAAGATTAGAACTACAGTTAAAAGCACATTCGAGGTCCCGACGTTAGCATGTTAATGGACCGTAATGCGGGAAGTTTTGCGTTTAAAGTCAAAAGGCTGCTGCTCTTTGATTGAATGCAGGCTTATGCGAAAACTCGATATGTAAAGACAACCCTTTCTTACACCAACACTACCTTTGCATCCCAAATTTCTTTATGCCCCACGCAAAGACACATGTACTGGACAATCCCATCTGGAATGCTTTACAAACCGGCAACCGCCCGTTTGCCTTTAGCAATAAAAACGCAGCGTTCATCCGCCGCGATATGGGCGCTTTTGCAGGTATGCCCCGCTACGAACCCGAAGCGTGGAGCGCATTGCATGCGGCCATTGAAGTGGGTGAAATTGTCGTACTGTTTACGCCTGCCACCCTGCCCGTTCCCGCCGGCTGGCAGGTGCAGTTGGAAAAGAACCTGCTGCAAATGGTGCACAACAATACCGGCGCTGCCGCAAGCCGCAGCGACAACATTATTCCGCTTACAGAAGCCCATATTCCGCACATGCTGGCGCTAACCCAACTGACTAAGCCCGGCCCGTTTTTGCCACGCACCATCGACTTTGGCAACTATGAAGGCATCTTCGAAAACGGGCAACTCGTTTCCATGGCCGGCCAACGGCTGCAACCCGATCCCTACACCGAGTTGAGTGCCGTTTGCACCCACCCCGATGCTTTGGGCAAAGGCTATGCGGGTATGCTCATTCAAAGCCAGGTGGAACAGATCAGCGCCGCGGGGCGCATCCCGTTTTTGCATGTGTACCCCGAAAATGAAGGGGCAGTGGCCCTATACCGCAAACTGGGGTTTGCTGTACGCCGGGAACTGGTGGTGTATGTATTGGAAAAAACGCAGCTATAACTGGTGCTAAAAGGCCGGCAGTGGCTGCTTTTGGCCGCTTAGGTTAATAAATGTTAACAATACACTTAATTTGCCCGCTGTGGCATCGTTTACTGAAAGCATAGCCATACCTTCGGCTTTAGCATAACAATCATTTAGTTGACACCGAGGCTGGATTTCTATTCGGCCTCTTTTTTTGCCCTTTCGCAAAGGCTGCTGCACCAAATAGCTCCCCTTAAATCTACGGAATATCGTGCATCAGAAAATTTCTGCAATTGTCGCTTTTGTTCAAACTTCTTCAGCAGTGCTTTTTTTACTTAAAACAAAAAAGCCGTACGGCCACTTTGCGCCAAAGGCCCATCAACCCAGTCATTTATTCCGGCACATTTTTACAGGCAAGGTAATAGCCCGCTTGTGCAAAACGGGCAAGCAGCATAGCTGAAAACTTCTTTGTCTACCAGTTGTGCTGCGTTTGAAATAGATACTTTATATCACCAACAATATTGCCGTTAAGATATGATGCTGTATGCTACTACCTTAATGATCGACGACTTTGCTGTGCCTTACCAGGTTTATAAAGAAGGAAACCGCCTGTTTTTTAAACCCATGGCCCTTGTACAAAACGGCGCCGCACCGCTGTTTTGGGTAGCCGAAAGCGGTGGCCTTTGGGAACCCATGAACATACAGGACGAACAATTTAAAACACAGATCAAAGACAATATTGCACGGCACCAGACCGAGGTGCGTGCCGGCCGGTAAAAGCCTGTTTGCTTTTTAAATAAACTGATGTAAAAATCGGCTTAAACAATCAAACACCGTCGATAATATAAACCCGACATACGCCACTTGCTTAAACGAACGGAACGCCTATTTTAAATCGAGCAGCGACGAGTGAATCCACCCAATACTTTTAATACAGCGGCCGTCCTGCATCAGTTCTTTTTTATCATTGGCCAGGTACACTTTACTCCAGGCGCCAAAGGTTTCAATCAGGCCTACCTGGTAGCCTTTGGACAGGCTTTTAATGACCGGCGAATTGGTTGAATGATCCACCCGGAAATTCGTGCCTGCCGTATTTACCAGAAACAAATCGCCCACATGATCGGGGCGGCCCAACACATTGGTCTTGAATTCGCGCCAGGGGAAACAAGGTCCCGGATCGGGTTTGCGCAGCGGCGAAATATCGTCGTGGCCCAGCACCGTAACCATCTGGTAATGGTTCACCAGGGTTTTGCTCAATTCGTACAGGGCGGTGAGTTGCGCCTTTGGAAATTTAAACCAATGCTTGTTGTCGTTGGCCGTCCAGAACTTGTGTTTGTGCCTTGTTTCCAAAATATCTTTTGCCCTGCCCGCAGGGTAGCTTTGGTGCTTGGTTGCAGTAACCTTGCGTTTGTAGCTGCCATCGGTCAGCTTTTCGCAAAAACCGGGATTGACCAGTTCAATGCCCACCGAGTGGAAATTAAAATTTTCCACGCCATCCCATACGCTGCTGCCAGCATGGTTGGCCCTCCGGTTAAAGGGCACCAATTGGGTAATGGTGCCATCGAGGTCGAGTACAATATGCGCGGCAATTTTATCGGGATTGTTGGCCGTGTTCATAAACCAGTCGATGGCCGCACGGGCTGTGTCTCCGGCCGTGTAGTGTATGATCAGGTAATCGGGATCAATGATGCCCCGTGCATTGGGCGATGGTGATTGTACAATCTTTTCGTGTGCATGTTCGGCTTTCAGCAAATGATTTTCGATGAACATAAACAGGGCTTTGGTGAATAAAACTGTTATTGCACCGGTTAAGATAATACCCTGTTGTAAAGTTTAAAAGCACCCTTTAGAAAAAGCTTACGCTTTGTCCGGCACATACTCCAATATGTCGCCCGGCTGGCATTGCAGCACGTTGCAAATAGCTTCCAGTGTGCTGAAGCGGACGGCTTTGGCCTTGCCTGTTTTTAATATGGAAAGATTGGCCAGCGTAAGGCCCACTTTTTCGGACAGCTCGTTGAGCGACATTTTACGCCTGGCCATCATTACATCGAGGTTCACAATAATGGGCATGTGTTATACTGTTAGTTCATGTTCGGTTTGAAGATCGACACCCTTTTTAAACACCTGCGAAAGAATAAACACTACACCCGCCAGGAAAATAAATTCAACTGAAACCAGTTCGCCTTGAAAGCCATCCACCCGTTTCCACAACCACTTGGTATGTGCATTCGACAACACTGCCACCACCCATGTTGCCAGCGTTATATTACCAATGCGCTCCAGCAGCAGCGACACTTCCATTTTGAACGGATGTTCCAGTTTTATTTTACCCAACACTTTAATGACCAGAAACGCAATAAATGCCTGCAGCAGCACAAGGGCTACAATAAAAGAAACAGTGCCGGAATAATGCCAGAAACTGTACTGCCGCAACGCCAACAGGTTGAGCCCCTGGTATAGATCCTGCGATGCCTGCGGATTGAACAGGCTTACGCCGTATGCCACGAGTATGGCGCCGCCCTTGATGAGCAAACCAATAAATGCCACCCAGCACAGCACGTGCATGACGGCCAAAATTTGATTGTTTCTATTTTTCATATGCGGTTTTTAAAATCGAAATCTTGCCCAATGCTAATAAATATTTATTGAAAAACAATAATTTTTTATCAAATAATTTTAAACAGATGATAGCAATCATGAGCGTTAATGAATTAGCATAAAGCGGAGAGAGATTGAAATTGGTGAAAAAGATTCATCGTTTTTCCAACAAACTGCATTGATTGAATAAGTCATTTTGATTCACCCATACTTTGTTTTTACACGGAGCCAATTGCATAAACAAAGCAACCAATAGTAATACATCAACCTGCACTTTTATAACAGTGCACGATAAACGAAAAATTTCGAGCTGTTCTTATATCTATAAAATGTGTGTACTAGATAAATATGCTTCAAATCTCCTTATTGATGAATAGTGATCTACAGCACTTCACCACAGTAGTACCACAGCTTAATCAAGGCGTTATCCCGGAATCAGGCTGTCATTTGATTCCGGGCCTGCTTTTTTGTTACTTTTTTGCAGGAGCAAAAAAGTAAAAGCGTGATAGAAATGATGTACTAGATGGAGCTTCCAGATACACTCCATAATTCTGCACCCCGTCACCTATCAAATAAATCAACGCAAAAGCGGATACAATCTCCTAACGAATTCACTAAACAACGCTTTCCACTCCTTCATTCAAAACTCACAAAAAAACCTCCCACCACTCGTCCCGCTGTTAATCCTTTTAACAGCGCCTGCCACCCTTCACAATTTGCTTGCTGCCGGCTGTAACCCCCGGTAGTTTTGTTCCGTCATACATGCACAACAAACAACAATCAAAAACATCAATACCAAACGATCATGAAACCTTTACTCATCCTCCTGACTGTACTTTCTTCATTTTTTGCAGGCGCCACCGGTACTCCTGAAAAAGTTGCCCCTGCTGCAATCCGTGCATTTGAAACCACTTTTTCGCAGGCACAATCTGTGAGTTGGGCCGTTGCCGACGACCTGTATAAAGTAAGCTTCCAGGTAGCTGGCCGTTATGCCTATGCCTACTACGATGAAGCAGGCAATATGATTGCCGTTACCCGCCACCTCAGCCCCACCGAACTGCCGATGGTGCTGCTGGCAAAAGTAAAACAGACCTATAGCCAGTACTGGGTTTCCGAACTGGTGGAAGTGTCCAACGAAGCCGGAACCCACTACTATATCACCCTGGAAGATGCCGCAACCAAAATGATTTTGAAATCGAATGGCGCCACTGCCTGGTCGCGTTACCAAAAAAGCGACAAGTAATGCCTTTCGATGGATCGCAACCATTTAGCTAACCTGGCCAAACACCCAACAAAAAGCTCCGGATACGCATGCATCCGGAGCTTTTATTTTTGATTAGGGTCTACTTGTTTTAAAGCAGCTTTTTATGCCAGCACTTCAGCGCCGGTTTCGTACAACAACCGGTCGGGCAGCATTTCAAAATGCAGTTCTTCGCCGGTGAGTAATTGATATAGGTTTTGCAACTGGTGCACATACTTTATGGGGTGCGCAGCGTTGTTATAAAAAAAGTAACCGCAGCGCTCCGACCATTCCAGCACTATCAGGTGATCGCGGGTAAAAGCATTATAACCCTGCACATATTGCTGCAACGGCCCCAAGTTTTTGTGCGCAAAACCAGCCTGCTCCAATATTTCACCGGTTATGGGAATAGGCAGGCAATCACGCAGGTATTCGCCTTCATCGTGTTCTTTAAAAAACAACACAAAGCCGGCATCATCAAAATATTCCATGGTGCGGATGGTGAGCACCCTGCCTTCGTGGAGGCCGGTACCCGAAACTTTATTTCCAATCCTTAAGTCTTTAATGTGTAACATACATCCAGCGGTGTTTTTACGTCCGTTTCCGTACAGCAATGTTATCGAAGGATGGCGGCTTTTAGCGTATGCAGGGCGTTGATTTACATCAGCAGCGGTACTGATAAAAGGCCGATTAATGGTTACCCATTAATTAGTTTTGATATTTTAAAAAATTGGCAACGTCAGGGCACAAACCCGGTATAGAATTTTGAAAGTATGGTCCGATGCAACGACACATTTATCAACATAAACAAATATGTGATCCGAATAAATTACCTCATTGACCAACAAACATAAAAAAGCCGACAAGCATGGCTTATTGGCTTAAGTTCTTTACAAAAATATTTTACTGCGCCGCCTGCTTGTACAATCCAAACGCCGCCAGTGTGGGCTGCAGCCGCGATGCGGTAATACGCAGCCGCACTTTGTTGGCAGTAACGGCATCAAAACGAAGCAACCTTTTATAACCCACCGTGGTGCCTTCTGTTGCTTTCATCCACTGCCCACCCGATTGGTATTCCAGCACAAACGATTCAATGCGCTGCCCCACGGCAATTTGCTCCTGCAACATCAGCACATCAAAGGTCTTGGTCCCTTTCAGGTCCAGCTCAATCACTGCGGTAGTGTCGCTGCCTTTGGTAGTCCAATAAGTTGCATCATTGTCGTCAAGCAGCGCTGCCGGCCGCACACCATTGGTCGATGTAATGACTGCACCTTTTGCCAGGTTGTTTTTAAATGTTGCATCGCGTAAAGCTTTCCATCCCTGCAATGCAGCCACATCCGCTTCGTGTACCAGGCCACGGCCATCTGGCGGAATATTGAGCAGCAACACACCATTGCGGCCCACGGAACTGTAATAAATATCGAGCAGTTTTTGCGGTGTTTTTACCAGGCTATCTTCCTTTGCATGATAAAACCAACCCGGCCTGATGGACACATCTGTTTCAGCTGGGTACCACACCAGGCCTTTCGCATTGCTGATCTTTTGCCGGCTGCCCAAATCATCGCCGCGCATATCGCCCTGCGGTTTAAATGCCACGCCTTGCTGCGAGGAGGCCGCCACTGCATCCTGGTCCAGGTTATCGGCAGGCACCACGCTCCATTCAGTTTCGCGGCCATAGCCTGTTTCGGTACCCACCCAGCGCACATCGGGTCCCATAATGGCAATCACCGCTTCGGGTTGGAGCTTGCGGATATGCGCATACCAGCGGCCAAAATCATACACCTGTTTTTTACCATTGGGGCCTTCACCATTGGCGCCGTCAAACCACACTTCATCCACACGGCCGTATTGGGTAAGCAGCTCCGTTAGTTGTGCTATAAAAAAATCATTGTATGCATCCGTGCCATATACCGGTGCATTCATATCCCACGGCGATAGGTAAATGCCAAAACCAATATTGTACTTTTTGCAGGCTGCGGCCACCTCTTTTACCACGTCGCCTTTGCCCTCTTTCCATGGGCTGCTGGCCACCGAATGTTTGGTGGTGGCAGTGGGCCACAGGCAAAAACCATCGTGGTGCTTTGCAGTCAAAATCACCTGCCTGATTCCTGCTTCTTTAGCTACGCGTACCCACTGATCTGCATCCAGTGCAGTGGGGTTAAATATTTGCGGGTCTTCCTTGCCGGTGCCCCATTCCTTTCCGGTAAATGTGTTCACGCCAAAATGAAAGAATGCGGTCAGCTCCAGTTGCTGCCAGCGCAATTGCCGCGGCGTGGGCACAATGTTGGCTGCCTTGCGTAAAATTTCTGCGCTGCTTTCGCCTGCTTTAATGTGCACAAAATTTGCTTTTTCCTGCGCCCCCTTTTGCGCCTGCAACACCAGTGTGCCGGCACAAATGGCAGCCAGTAAAAAGGATTGTTTTACAACAAGCTGTTTCATCGAACTAAATATTTTGATGGTTGAAAAGTGAATGACTAAAAATGATGCATTGCGTTATTCAATGATCATTTCATCGACAAACAACCAGGCTTCCCTGCCGGCGCCTGAATACCCTTCGGGGATGATGCCATAAGGTGTTGCCACAATGCGCACAAACTTTGCAGCCACCGGCGGCCAGGTAAGCTGCACCGCCACAGAGCCTTCGGTTGCCGGCGGCGTTACCTCTTTTTGGGCAATGGTGGTAAAATTGACGCCATCATCGGATACCTGCACCGTTAATTTACTTGCCACCCAGATCCATGATGATGGCTTATGAAAAAAGCGGGTATTGAGCGACGTGAATGTTTGCGCAGCGCCTAATTGCATCGTTCCCTCAAATGCCTTTCCATTAAACCCTAGCCATTCGTCGTCGTTAAAACGTTCGTCGCTGCCGCGGATGCCGTTGTGCCAGGCACCTCCACCGCCTTTGCTGTATTGCCTGCTCGGTGCATGGGTCAGCGTTGCCTTTTTTCCGGCGCCCTTGTGCATGATGAACTGCCGTTGCAACTGTGCCACCGTAATGCCTTCCAATATAACTGCAGCACGCAGCAACGCATGTGTTTTGATTGCCAATGGTTCTGTAAATACCGCCGATTGCAATGTGGGTGCAGTGGCGTCCAGCGTGTAGTAAATAGGCGCTCCATTTTCGACGCCGCTTAACGTTACGGAAATGTTGCCCGCCTCATCGGCTGCATGTTGCAGCTTCAGGTCAAACAGGTGCCGCGAGTAAGCAACACCTTGTGCATCGAGGCGTTTGAGGTAAGACACCAGCCTGCGGCTAAAATCGCTGTAGCCCATTTGTTGTGGTGCCGTCCAGCCCACTTCTGCTAGTGCAATGGCGCGGGGAAACATCATGTATTCGGCCTTTGCAGCAGTGGGTATAAATTCAGTCCACAAGTTTCCCTGCACGCCTTTGATCAAACTGGCAGCAGTGTTGTTCAATGTAATGGGCACCGGATCGTAGCTGTATACTTTTGCCAGCGTGGTAAGCCCGCCCCATGCAATGGGTTCGCCATGTGCGTCCGACTGGTAATGGTCGAAATAACAGTACTCGCCGGGTGTCATGATCACTTCATGCCCCATCTGCGCTGCTTTGATACCAGGTTCGGTGCCGGTCCAACTCATTACAGTGGCCCCGGGTGCCAGCCCGCCCTGCATGATCTCGTCCCATCCAATTGCTTTGCGGCCCCTGCCCTGCACAAAAGCGGTGATGCGTTTTACAAAATAGCTTTGCAATTCCTCTACACTATTCAGCCCTTCCTCTTTCATGCGTTGCTGGTCGTGCCGGCAGGTTTTCCATGCGGTTTTTGCGGCTTCGTCGCCGGCAATGTGCAGGTACTGCGATGGAAAAATATCCATCACCTCGGAAAGTATGCTGGTTAAAAAAGTAAAGGTTGCTTCCTTGGTGCAATACTCGTCCTGTATTTGCTGCGGGTAAGGAAAAGGCTTGCCGTTGCTATTGAGACAGGCCAGCTCGGGATAAGCCGCCAGTGCTGCACGGGAGTGTGCCGGCATTTCAATTTCGGGCACCACGGTTACAAAACGTTCGGCAGCATATTGCACCACTTCGCGCATTTGTTGTTGGGTGTAAAAGCCGCCGTACAGCGTATCATTCGGACGACTGTTGTAATCATACGTCGTATTGAGCGGCGTGCCTTTGCGAAATGCACTGATAGTAGTGAGCTTCGGGTATTTTTTACTATGAAAACGCCATCCCTGGCTGTCGGTGAGGTGCCAGTGAAAACGGTTCATCTTTTGCCGCGCCAACAGGTCAATAAATCTTTTTACCGAATCAACACTCATATAGTGCCGCGCCACATCCAGCATCAGGCCGCGGTGTTCGAGGCGGGGCGCATCTTCAATAGTTACTGCTGGCACCTGCCACACTGTGTTGGCTACCCGAACTTTTGATTCAACAGCAACCGGCAGCAATTGCAGCAGGCTATGCACTGCGTAAAAAATGCCAGCCGGTTGTTGTGCACGGATCACAACCGACTCCTGCTGCACCGATAAATGATATCCTTCGCTGCCTCTAATTGTTGCATCCAACCGCACTACCACCAGCCGCGGCTTAGCACAACCGGGCCGCAGCAAATCCACGCCAGCAGCCTGCTGCAGCTTTTTTACCAACGGCGCCACGGCCCATTGCAGTTCTTTGTTCTTTCTATCAAACTGCAAGCCGGTGCAGGCGCTAATTGTAAAGCTGCCCTTACCCCACCCAACGCTTTGTGGCTGTGGAATAATCGGGCTTTGCTGTGCCGCCAGCCGCATCCCACAAAACACCAGTAACAAAAAAACAAAAACACGATTCATGCTTCGAAAACTCATTTAAATTATTCACCCACTATCAACTACTAACTACCAATTCCCCACCATCATCCATCATCTCCCTACTGCAATCCGCCCATGCCCTGGTACAAACTCACCGGCCCATCCAGCTTTAGCTCCAGCACCGACATATAATCATCCTGCACCGTAGGGGGCACTTGTATGTATACCAAACCCGGCACCGGGCTCCACGAAATTTTACCCACCACTTTATGCGCCAGGCTTTGCCCGGTGCCCACTACCTTAATGCTGGCTATCTTATTTTTCAATCCCTTCAGCACCACATCTCCGGTAACTTTTCCCGGCAAAAACAGGTACACGGTAGCAGAGTCTTTCGACAATGTAGAAGGGCCATAAAAATGACCTTGCGGCAAACCGCCCAGCGTTCCGAAAATGGCCGCTTCGTGTTTTTTATTCCACTTGCCTAACTCCTTCAACACATGTACCTGCTGCGGCGGAATAGTGCCATCCTGCATGGGCCCGATGTCGAGCAAGAGGTTGCCGCCGTTGCTTACCGCATCTGCAAAAATGGTGATGACTTCGTATGGTGTTTTCCATGCCGTATCCTGCGGTTGGTATCCCCAGTTGTTGTTGATGGTCATGCACAGCTCCCACCAGTTAAACCTCGGCCGCGTTACCGGAAAATTTTGTTCCGGAGTTACATAATCGCCATAGCCCTGCAGCCTGCCGTTGATGATGGCAGCCGGCTTTGCATCGAGTATATTTTTGCGGATGCGTTCCGAATTCCATTCTTCGGCAATGTGCTCCCAATCGCCGTCAAACCACCACAGGTCGGGTTTGAACAACGTGGCCACTTCCTGCATTTGCGCTTCATTAAATTGTTGAAACCGCTGCCAGCGTTTTGGGTCGTCCTTTATGGCGTACCGGTTGCTGTCTTTGGTAAATGCGGGATAGTCTTTATGGCTCCAATCGAGCAGCGAATAATAAGCGCCGCGTTTGATGTTGCGCTTGTCAAGCGCCGCAAAAAACGGCGTCAGCAAATCTCTTTTTGCAGGTGTGTTTTTTACCACGCTGTAATGCGCCTGCTTGGTGGGCCACAGTGCCACACCATCGTGGTGCTTGGTGGTGATCACTGCATACCGGGCACCGCTTTCCGCAATGAGGTCGGCCCATGCTTCGGGGTTGTAGCCCGAAGCAGTAAAACCGCTCATCTGCTTCATGTAATCAGCATGGCTGATCTTTTTGTTGTAAAAACTCCAGCTTTCGTCCACGCCGTTTACGGCGTAAATACCCCAGTGAACAAAGATGCCCAGTTTGGCATCGGCAAACCATTGCATTTTCTCACGGATATCATCAGCCGCAATTTTTGTTTGGGCCTGTGCAGGCAACGTTGCCGAAAAGAGCAAAGCCGCACCGGCCAATGTTTTCGTCAGTTGTTGTGGTAACATTTTGTTACTATTTTATGGAAAAAAATTATTCTTTGTGCCGGATGCGCTTCCTGAATTGCTCTTTGCCACCGATGGTTACTACAAGGTAAAACCGACCCTTTGGATAGCGGCTCAAGTCGTAGGTAAACAGGCCTTCTTTTAGCTGCGTATAGTGGTGTGATTCCACAACCTGCTCACCGGGATCGGTTACCAGTTGCACCACCACATCCTGCGGGTTGTTGGCATAAAAGTCAAAAGTTGTTTTGTCCTGTGTGCGGGTGGGGTACAGGCCAAACGACATTTCATTTTTGATCGCATCGGGAGTTGGTCCTACTTCAAAATCATATTGCACCGACGACCCAAAGTCTGATTCAAAATCTTTGAGCATGGCGCCGGTTCCATTCAGCAAACGCAGCTTGCCGCTGCCGCCACGGGCATTGGCCCAAAACTCCAATCCATTATCGGCGGTATCTAAAAAAGAAAAGCGGTACATACCTTGCGCCAGCCGCACTGTGTCGGGGTACAATTGATTGGCGGCTAGCGAGCCCAGTGCACGTTTTGCCACCGTATCGCCCTTACTGTTGGTAAGCGCATAACTGTTGTGCGCCGGTTGGTTATTGGCAAGTAGGTACACCACCAGCAGGCTATCGTGGCGCGGCGCTGCAGTAAAGAAACTTGTTAGCCGGTTGTCACTTTGGTCTCCATCCTGCTTGCCGTTGGGCCGAATTAATTCCACTTCAAATGTATTTGTGCCAGCATGGCTCCGGATGATACCGGGCAGCGTAATGGTTTGCATAGCGGCCGGAAGCAGCGTGCCCTTCCATGTATAGGTTTGTGGCGCAAAGCCTTTAGTACCGTATTTTACCTGCAGTGTCCGCACTGTTTCCGAGCCCATATTTTGCACTAACACGGTGGGTTGCATGGTTGCGGGATTGTGCCGCCGGTGCGCATCTTTGCCCGAAGGCGCAACAATATCATTGATGCGTACATCGTGTGCAACCGCTGCCTTTTTATACTGCACCAGGTAAGCCGTAATCACTTCATCGGCACTTGGGTTTACAGCGTTGTATACCTGCATGTTGATGTCGATGGTGTGCTGCTTACCCGGCTGCACCGGCAGTTCGTAGAGGTCGGGTTGCACCAGGTCGCCGGGGCACCATGCAGCCCGGTCATAGATCCAGGTGCCGGCCTGCGGATACAGCGGGTTGTCGCCGCATTTTTTCCAAATGGCCCGCCGGTCCAGCATTTTGCCATCAAACCAAACCTCGCGGTATTTGTTGCAAAACTCACCGCAACCATCAGGGCGGTCCATGCCATGGCCCGTTTGCACCACCCGCAACCGCGCCATATGTGCGCCTTTTGCAGCCGCAAACGAAACAGGCTTCAGGCTGTTTTCAATACTGTTGGCACTATCGCCGTAGCGAAAGGAACCGTCGTATACCTTTTGAATGGCAATGGGCTCCCATGCAGCTTTTCCGCGAATGATCTCGAATTCGAGGGTAAGGCTCCAGCCACGGTCTTCCGATGGTTCGTAGCCGGTGTGGTTGTATTCAATTTCCACCGAGTCGCGCAGCAGCATGCTAAAATCGGTTACATCCACTTCCCAATTAAACTGCCAGCCCCTACCAAAAGCGCCGCCGTAAGGTGTAAGCATGCGGCCAATTTCAAAGTCCTGCGAGGTGCCGCCAACACCCCCGGTGCGCCTGATGGTAATGTGGTCTTTATAATCCCAGTCGGCGCAACGAAACTCGTTGGGACAAGCCAGCTTCAGCTTTAGTTTAATTTGGCGGATGGGTTCTGTTGCAGCCGGGAATTTGCCCCATGCTTTATACAATTTAAAACCCTGTGCCGGATCGGTAACAATGGTGGCCGCTTTATGCGTTACCACCCGTACCGTATCAGCACTTTGTGCATTGGGCGCACATGCCAGCATAAAGAACAAAAAGTATACAAAATGAATAGTGGTCTTCATTACGCAATTGCGGTTTGATATGCCAGTGGCACGCAGGCAAAAGCAGGCAACGCATTTTCAAACAAAGAAGACCAATATAAACATATTGGCCTTCGTGAACATGAGATTGCTTCTGCTAACATGAAAGAATAAACATAATAATGTTTGGACAGATTTAGTTGCGCAAACGTTTGCAGTGTTTTATGATGCCCGGCGCAGCGGCAGTCTGTCCACCCAGCCAACAACTTAATACTAGTGCAGGATGGTGCGATACATGCAATAGCGCACAAGTCGTTTTATTGAATGAATCTTTTGTGCTAACGAGACAGGTTTATTACAATGCTTTTTTACGCACCGCGGTATTACCACCGCCGTCCAGCGTCAGGTTTACTACCTTATTGGTTTTCCATGCACCACGGGTAAAATCGGGCACATCAACCGTACGTGATTTCTTGGCAACCGAACGTTCGCTCAGCGGGCCAACAGCACTCCACAACACACCATCATACACATCCTGGTCCAGCGGCAAGCCGTTGCGCAGGCAATCGATCAGGCGCCAGTCCATGATGAAGTCCATACCACCATGACCACCAATTTGCTTGGCTATTTCGCCAACATGCTTGATGATGGGTGGCGTGTATTTGGCATACAGCTCTTTCAGTTCTTCGCTCTTTACCCAGCTGTGGCCAAATGCAATGCGCTCCGGCGCCGGGTATTTTTGTGCTGCACCTTTGGTGCCGCTGATCATGTGGATGCGGGAGTATGGCCTTGGCGATGTAACATCGTGCTGGATCATGATGGTTTTACCCTTGTCGGTATGCATTAGCGTGGTGTTCATATTACCGCGGTAAGTTTTACCAGCAAAAGGTGCATAAAACGGGTCTTGCGCTGCTTTTTCCCTGGCCATTGCACCCATCATAAAATCGCCGCTCGACATCGAAACAAGATGGCTCAATTTATCGCCCCGGTTGATATTGAGGCACTGCGCCACCGGGCCTAATCCATGCGTAGGATAGAGGCTGCCGTTGCGGAAATTTTCTTTTAAGCGCCACATATCTGCGTAGCCGGTTTTGCTAAAATTCAGGTCGCGCAGGTCGTGGATATAAGCGCCTTCTGCATGCACCAGTTCGCCAAACATACCGTTGCGGGCCATGTTCAGCGTGAGCATTTCAAAAAAGTCGTAGCAGCAGTTTTCCAGCATCATGCAATGCTTGCGGGTCTTTTCCGATGTTTCCACCAGCTGCCAGCATTCGTCCAAGGTTACGGCAATGGGCACTTCGCAGGCAACATGTTTTCCATGCTCCATGGCATATACCGACATGGGCGTGTGCAAGTGCCATGGCGTGCAGATGTACACCAGGTCCAGCTCCTCGTTGTTGATCATGTCTTTCCACCCGTTTTCACCGCTGTACTCCTTTGCTTTGGGCAGGCCTTTTTTGGTTAAATAAGCCTGCGCATCACTGGCACGTTTGGGATCTTTATCGCACAGCGCTTTTATCTCCACGCCTTCAATATGCGAAATGCGGTCGACGGCGCCGGGGCCACGCATGCCCAGCCCGATAAAGCCGATCCGCACCTTGTCGATTTTTGGCGCAGCATAACCGCTCATGTTAAAACGCTGGCCACGTGCCGCCCAGTCGTAGGTGCGTTGCAAGGCTTCGTCTTTTGCTGCATCTGTAGCGGCCCAAGCGGGCAGGCCAACGGCCAGTGCGCCGGAGCCTAAAGTTATATTGCGAAGAAAGCTTCTGCGGTTTGTACTCATAATGGAAGCGTCGTGTGTTTTAGTGGGTGAAAGAAATGGTGCTGTGCCGAACATTGCAACGCGGCGTGCAACTACCCGGTGCCTGTAACAACAGGAGTGACGCCGGTTTGCCAAAGGTAAAATTTTCTTTGCCGGGCCGCAGCACAGCAGGCAAAATGAACAAACGTTTGCACAATGCGCTAGTAACACAATACAATGAGGGCTGCAAGCATTTTATCTAAAAAATACAGCATTCCATGCTGTAGGGCGTCTTCTTTTTTAACAACAGAAACCCTTGTCCCTAATTAAATACAGCTATTCCAAATGCACAGTAGCGCACAGAGCTGAGCCTGGACAAAAGCAAACAACAATTTGTGTTGCTGTCAACATTGATGACACAACCTTTGACTTGATCAAACGATTGCGCCAACATGGGGGCACTATATTGAATAAGTTTGGCGCAGCAAATCATTCCATTCATGATCACCGAAACAATAGTGCCACACCAGTTGTATGCCTACGAAAAAATTGCCACCAAAATATATGCGTCGGCAGTGGATGCCTCCGGCGCTGTAGCGCAGGAAATAGCAAACATTATCCGCCAACGTGCAGGCGAAGGAAAATGGGCCGTGCTGGGACTGGCAACGGGCTCAACGCCCAAAAGAGTGTACACCGAACTCATACGCATGTACCGGGAAGAAGGACTGAGTTTTAAAAACGTAGTTACATTCAACCTCGATGAATATTTTGGATTGCCCGCCGATAACCTGCAGAGCTACCGGCATTTTATGCAGGAAAATTTATTTGCGCATGTCGACATTGACGGGATCAATTGCTTTATCCCCGACGGCACCACGCCGCAGGACAGCGTAGCCCGCCATTGCGACGATTACGAACAAAAAATCGAAGCATACGGCGGCATCGATTTTCAACTATTGGGCATTGGCCGCAACGGGCATATTGGGTTCAACGAACCGGGTTCGCATGAAGCATCACGTACCCGCCTCATTACTCTTGATCATGTTACGCGGTCGGATGCAGCGCCTGAGTTTGGTGGCATGGCCCGTGTGCCGCGCAAAGCCATTACGATGGGTGTGGGCACCATTTTAAAAGCCAAACGTGTAGTATTGCTTGCCTGGGGCGAACGCAAATCGGGCATTTTAAAACAAGCCATCGAAGGCCCGGTTACCGAGTTTGTGCCCGCATCGTATTTGCAGGGCCACCACAATGTTGCGTTTATTTTAGACGAAGCCGCCGCAGCCGATTTAACCCGCAGAAAAGCTCCGTGGCTCACCGACGAAGTGGTGTGGGATAATGCGCTGATCAAAAAAGCAGTAACGCAACTGGCGCTTACATTGGGCAAGCCTATTTTAAAACTCACCAACAACGACTACAACGAAAATGGCCTGAGCAGCCTGCTGGCGCTGCACGGCCAGGCATACGATATCAACATCGAAGTGTTCAACCACCTGCAGCACACCATTACCGGCTGGCCCGGCGGCAAGCCCAATGCCGACGACTCGAACCGGCCGGAACGGGCGGAGCCAGGGAGGAAAAGAGTGCTGATTTTCAGCCCACACCCCGATGATGACATCATCTCGATGGGCGGCACCTTTCAGCGCCTGGTGGACCAGGGCCACGAGGTACATGTGGCCTATCAAACATCAGGAAATATTGCGGTGGCCGATGATGAAGCATTTCGCTTTATAGAGTTTGTAAAGGACTACAATAGCAAGTTCAATGTGCAGTGTGCGGCATCGGAAAAAATTTACGAGGATGCGCACTACTTTTTGCAAAACAAACGCAATGGCGAACGGGATATTGATGCACTCAAATTTGTAAAAGGCATCATCCGCCAGGGCGAGGCAAAAGCAACCTGCAGGTTTGTAGGCATCCCGGAAGAGCAAGTACATTTTCTAAACCTGCCTTTTTACGAAACCGGCACTATTGAGAAAAAGCCAATTGGTGAAGCGGATTACGAGATCATTACCAACATCATTGCACAGGTAAAGCCGCACCAGATCTACGCGGCCGGCGACCTGGCCGACCCGCACGGCACACACCGCGTTTGCCTCGAAGGCGTGTTTGAAGCAGTGCGCCGGCTGAAAGGCGAACCGTTCATGGCCGACTGCTGGATATGGCTGTACAAAGGTGCCTGGGCCGAATGGGATATTGACCAAATTGAAATGGCAGTACCTATGAGTCCCGACCAGGTTTTAAAGAAAAGGCACGGTATCTTTAAACACCAGTCGCAGAAAGATGGTGTAGTGTTTCAGGGCAGCGACCAGCGGGAGTTTTGGCAACGTGCCGAAGACCGCAACAAAGCCACCGCCGACCAGTATAACAAGCTGGGGCTTGCCGAGTACGAGGCGATGGAAGCTTTTGTACGCTGGCGGTTTTAAGGAGTTCAATCAACTAAATTGTATACAGCAGCCACCAACAAATTGGTGGCTTGCTTTTAGCGCAACATGCAGCAACTCATTGTTCCATATTTACCGGGCATAACACCACACACACCACCTGATGCATTGATAACAAAAGTGCAGGCACTGGCGCAACATACACTTGCACACCAGCCGTGGCCGCAATTTGCAACCGATGCAACAATAAGCTTTCGCATTGCTTATACCGATGACAGAATTGTACTGCTATATGAAGTGCAGGAAAGGCAAATAAGGGCGGAAAACAAAACAATCAACAGCCCGGTGTACGAAGACAGTTGCGTAGAATTTTTTATTGCAACGGCCGAAGAAGGGTATTACAATTTTGAATTCAATTGCATTGGCACTGCGTTGGGTGCATACGGTAACAGCAAAGAGCAACGTGAATTTTTACCAGATACTTTGGTGAAGGCAATTACCACACACAGCCAGGTGGCGCAAACAGCAGCCGGAATGTACCACTGGCAGTTGTTGGTGCAAATTCCGTTTGGCGTATTACAAAATCACCAGCCTGAAAAATGGCCCGGCCTGCAATGCATGGGCAATTTTTATAAATGCGGCGACAAGTTAGCTGCGCCTCATTTTTTGTCGTGGACGCCCATTGATGCCCCGCAACCCAATTTTCATTTACCGCAGTATTTTGGCTATTTGCAGTTTGAAAGGCAGTAGCTTACCAACAACATTGAACCTTGCAGCATATGGACAACAAGCTTCCCACCATTAAAGAAATTGCCCGTCGCCTGAACGTGTCGGTTTCCACTGTTTCAAGGGCCCTGAGCGATCATCCGCGTATTGGCCTGCGCACCAAAATGCGGGTGCAGCAGCTGGCTGCCGAACTGGGTTATGAGCCCAATGCACAAGCCATCTTTTTCAAGCAAAAAAGAACATTTGTTATTGGTGTGATCCTGCCTTTCATCAGGGAAGAATTTTTTTCGCAGGCCATCAGCGGCATCGAAACGGCAGCGATGGAACACGAATACACCATACTGTTTGGCCAAAGCTACGACGACCCCGAGCGGGAAAAGAAAGTGGTGGAAGCAATGAAAAAGCAACGCATCGACGGGCTCATTATTTCCTTATCGAAACACACACAGAACTATAGCCACCTGCTGGCGCTGGATAAATACAATATCCCTATTGTATACTTCGACCGGGTGCCACCCAAGGAAGCGCACAAAGTATATTGCAACCTGTATAAAGGCACCGTTGAAATGGCGGGCTGGCTCATTAGCCGCGGGTATAAACGCATAGGATTGATCAACGGACCTGCAAAGTTGGAAGCATCGAAAGAACGATTGAATGGATACATTGAAGGCATCTCGAAAAAAAAGCTGAAAGTAGACATGCAACTAGTGGAGGAATCGGACTTTTCAAAGGAGGGAACATTTGCCGCCATGAAAAAATTGTTGTCGATGAAAAACCCGCCCAATGCGCTCATCTCGTTCAACGATTACATACATATGGATGCCGTGCAGTATGCCCAAATGCACAACATACAGGTAAATAAAGACATTGTTTTTGTGAGCTACGCCAACCTGCCCATTACAGGCTACACCGCGCATCCGCCGCTTATTTCAATTGAACAGTATCCGTATGGACAAGGCGAGAAAGCAATGGAAATGATGATCCGCATCCTGAATGAAAAAAGTGAATCGGAAGCTGCGGACAGCAATTATTATGTTGAAGAATTAGCGCCAACACTGGTGGCTTATCAGCAACCACCGATCATTATGTAATACATAGGACAGCGTACTAATATTGCATCCAAACCCTTGTCCATACCGGCCTGAAGCGGCATTGCACCAACTTCATTTTGTGCCATCGTTTGCGCAGGGCCGGTCAGGCTTTTTGCTGTTTTTGTGTAGTACTTTGCTCTTGTTATCAACTGCAATGGTTCCTGTCCATGTATTGTTTCTTTAATACAAACAAATAAACCGGCACCGTTGCATTGCGGTCACCTTTGTTTCCCTTGCAATGCTACTGATCCCGGCAAAGCAAGCAACGGCATTATTTTTTGTGGCTTAAATCAAACCTGTAACGCGCCTATTATTCATGACGTCACATTCCATTTTACCCTCTTTTGGGCTGCAAGAACAACCGTTGCAGGTAGAAGCCTTTGGCTCTGGCTTGATCAATAGTACCTGGAAAGTTACTACTGCAGGCCGGGAATATATTTTGCAAAAAGTAAACGACGCGATCTTTACCCGGCCCGAAAAAATTGCGCACAACGTACGGATGATTGCAGGCTATTTGCAGCAGTACCATCCCGACTATCTTTTTATTGCACCCATTGCCGCAACCGACGGTGCAGAAATGATTTACCGCAAAGGCGAAGGGTTTTTCCGGCTGTTTCCGTTTGTGCCCCACTCCCACTCAATCGACGTGGTGGAAACACCCGTACAGGCATCTGAAGCGGCTGCACAGTTTGGCAGGTTTACCCGCATGCTTACCGGTATGGATACAAGCGGGCTGGAAATAACACTGCCCGAATTTCACAACCTCAATCTGCGTTACCAGCAATTCAGGGAAGCACAGGAAAAGGGCAACAGCCAGCGTATTACAGCATGCCGTTCGATGATTGAAGCACTGGAAGGCCATGCAGGCATTGTTGAACGTTTTGAGCAAATCAAAAACAATCCTGAATTTAAGCTGCGGGTGACCCACCACGATACCAAGATCAGCAATGTGCTGTTTGATGCGCAGGGCAAAGGCATTTGTGTGATTGACCTGGATACCGCCATGCCGGGTTATTTTATTTCGGATGTTGGCGATATGATGCGCACCTATCTTTCGCCGGTGAGTGAGGAGGAGGCAGACTACAGCAAAATTGAAGTGCGGGATGAATTTTATAAAGCCATTGTAGCCGGCTATTACGGCGAAATGAAAGATGAACTGACGGCTACGGAGCAAGGCCATTTCCTTTACGCGGGGCTGTTTATGATCTACATGCAGGCACTGCGTTTTTTAACCGACTACCTCAATAACGACCAATACTATGGCGCCCGCTACCCCGACCAAAACAAGGTGCGGGCCGGCAACCAATTGTGTTTGCTGCAACGACTGCTGGAGAAGAAGGAGTTGTATGAAAGTGCGGCGATTTGTGGGTAGTAATAATTAGCACATCATTCCAACCAACTATGCGCTTGTCTTTCCAAATACCATTGTTCAAAAGAAGCCTACAATCCCATTCTATTTGCTGGCAATACCTTTATGCTAACAACTTGTATTTAATCATAGTTAGCATACAATAGCGGTTGTGCGAATTTGACCAAAAATCCTACTGAGCCCCTTGCGATCCGGCAATCAACGGAAAAGCCTTGTGCTCAATATGCGCCTCTTTCATAATGGCAGCAATCTTTTGCACGATGCCCGTATGCTCCTTACTGATGTCAGTCGTTTCCTTTGGATCCTTTTCCAGGTCAAATAATTGAATGGGCCCGTTCGGGTTTGCCTTTACTCCTTCCCGCACACCTTTCCATTTACCCATGCGCACTGCCTGCCGACCGCCATCTTCGTGAAACTCCCAATACAAATAAGGCCGCTGTTGCTGCCTGCCTTTGCCTGTCAATACCGGCAGCACCGAAATACCATCCAAGCCTTTTGGAATGGGCTGATTTGTTAGCGCTGCGAACGTTGGCATCAGGTCCCAGAAAGCGCCTGTATAATGGGTCACGCTGCCGCTCCTGATCTTCGATGGCCAGTACGCAATCATGGGCACCCTTATGCCACCTTCGTACAAATCTCTTTTGATGCCGCGTAAGCCGCCGTTCGAATTAAAATATTCGGGCTGGTTGCCGCCTTCACGGTGCGGGCCATTGTCGCTGGTAAATACCACGATGGTGTTTTGCTCCAGGTTCAGTGCTTTTAATTTAGCCATCACTTCACCCACATGTTGATCGAGCTTGGTCACCATTGCAGCATAGGCCGATTTGGGATAAGCCTGCGGTTGGTAGCCTGTTCCTGTCCATGTTGCAGCTACTTGCTGCGGCGTTTCGTTGAAGCTTTTCTTATATGCTTCAAAAATGGAATCACCTGCGGGCAGTTGCAAACCGGCATGCGGCAACGTGTAAGTAAGCAGGAGGAAAAACGGCTGCTCTTTATGTTTTTCCAAAAATGATAATGCCTGTTCCTGTATCAAGTCCGGTGCATACTGCTGCTGGTTCGTTAGCGTATTAGTCAATGCCACACGTTGATCGTTGTGCCACAGGCGCGGCGGAAAAAAGTTGTGCGACTGGCGCTGGCAGTTGTACCCAAAAAACTGGTTGAAGCCTTGCTTGTTGGGTACGCCTTCCGAACCGGGAAAACCGAGTCCCCATTTACCGAACACGCCTGTGGCATAACCTGCGCCCTGCAGCATTTCGGCCATGGTAAATGAAGCCGCCGGCAGTGGTGCCTGGCCTTCGGGCTGAATTTCAAAATTTCCGCGGATGGGTGTATGGCCTGTATGCAAACCAGTCATTAGGGAAGCCCTTGATGGTGCACACACCGAAGTGCCTGCGTAAAAATTAGTGAAACGCATACCGCCTGCAGCGAGTTTATCGAGGTGCGGTGTTCCGATCTTTTGTTGCCCATACACACCAAGGTCGCCATAGCCAAGATCGTCGGCAACAATGAGCACAATATTGGGCCGCTGTGCCTGCATACCCATGCACAACACCAGTAGACAAGTCAGTACTTGAAATCCTTTCCGCATCAACATGTGCAAAGCATTTTGGTAAATAGTACATAGCAGCAGGCAACAGCACTTACTTAAATGCTGTTGCTTCAATTATGCTCATTGAAATTAAGCTTACTGATTCCACAGCCACGGGGCAAACGGTTGCGCAAAATGCAATACCCGTTTGCAAAGCAATGATACAAAAGCAATCATCCTGATGCCGTATTTCTGCGTTGCATCGGATTGCCACCAATAAATCAGCCGTTCGATTGTAGACAATGAATCAGCAGCAGTTGCACGCAATGCAGCCATCAACGCTTATTCACCAACAGGTATAAATGTAAACATCCACTTTACCGGGTTTTGCCAATCCTTTCCCTTAAAACTTGCAATGGGCAGTTTCACCAACACATCGTTCCAGCCCTTTTTCAGCGCCACTTTTGTCGGCTCGCGGTATTCATACCCTTCATCCACCAGCGGCACTTCGGGATGGCCTTTATGCCCGCCGCGTTTCCACCGTGGTGGTGGTATCAAACCACCATTTACCCACACACGGCTTTCCAGGTTGCTCCATGTTCCGGGCAGCGGCGAGTCGGTTGCGGGGGACCGGGAAATATTGTTGAACCCGATCCAGAAATCACCAATGCGGTCATCATCGCTCCAGATTCTTGTTGTTGCGTACCAGGTGGTGTTCTCTTTTGCATCCGCAACGGCGCCTTCAATGAGCGGCGCCCACCAATGCCTGATCACTACGGTGCCGCCCACTACTTCAAGTGATGGCTTTGCCTTGTTTGCATCAAAACCTGCTTCTTCCGGTGCAAAAGCCTGCAGCAGGTTGCCCCTATTTTGGTATGGCCCAAACAACTTCCAAACAGTGTTGGTTTGCCGCACATAAGGGAAAGGCAACCCTTGAAAATAGTTACGCTTATGATCGAGCAAGCGGTCTTCAAACTCGGTAAATACTTTGGTCCTTGCATCGCCCGGCGTGCCCACATTAGCCACCCAACCTTCCCTGCCGCCGCCGCGCCAGCTCCGCTCTGCAAAAGCCAGCATCGCCGGGTAAGCAGCGCTCATTTTAAGCGCATCCTCTTCATGCTCCACACGTCTGTCGGGCCAAAGGCAAATAATGCCGCCAAGTGCCGTTTTACTGCCCACTTCATTGCCACCAATGCGGCGGTTGAAAATGGTTACCACGCTTTCCAACGGGTCCATGTGGTTTAGATATAAATGCCTTGAATCAACATACCGAATGGCAGTGTCGCGTGATATTTTGCCGCCATCATCCATCCACAATTGCCGGATGGTATTGGTGGTAAAATTGCCACCTGGTTCCCAGCCCATCACTTTTTTACCCATGCCTTGCAAAAAAGCAGTGACCTCGGGCACAAAGGCCTTGTTCGTGAACTTTACTTCATCGGCACCAATATGCACCAACGGCACATCATAGGTTTCGACCAATTCTTTTAAAATATTTTTTACAATGATTAACCCACTGTCGCTTTGCATTTCCCATTTCATGGCGCGGGTAAATGCAGCGCTGTGGCCCGGCATATCAATCTCAGGTATCAGGGTAATGTAGCGGTCTTTGCAATAAGCAATCAGCTCCTTCATGTCGGCTTCCGAATAAAATTGTCCCTTATTGCGGATCATATTTTCGGGTGCCGTTAGTTGTGGATATTGCTTGATGGCTAGTCGCCAGGCAATGTCTTCGGTGAGGTGAAAATGAAAAACATTGAGCTTATACTTCGCCATCACATCAATTTGCTGCTTCAGCAATTGCATCGATTGGTAGTTGCGCCCCACATCTACCATATAACCGCGCCATGCAAATGCGGGTTTATCGGTAATGCTGCAGGCATCAATGGTGGAGCTGTTGCGCATCAGTTGCAGCAGCGTTTGCACCCCGTAGAAAATCCCCTGCGGTGCATTGGCAGTGATCGTTATTTTTTGTGGCGTTGCCTCCAGTTGGTATGCTGCGTCCTTTTCAATGGTTGCCGGGATATTGCCCAAACGCAACTCAATATGCGGCCCCTTTGCCGGTGCCGTTTTTTGCACCGTTGCCGATATTTCTTTTTCGGTCAACAGTTCCTGCAGCCGTGCAGCTTCACGCTGAAGTGCCGCATTTGTTGCAACAATAACCTGCGTACCGGTCACAGTATAAAATCCTTCCTTCCATTGCAATTGTTGCGGCAGTGGAATCAAAGCTGGCTTTTCCGTAGCATCAAAAACATAAGGATACAACAGGTGTTTCCAAAACAGGTACGCTTCGCCATTGAGGTGCAGGCCATCGTTGGTAAATGACGCCTTTAATTTACCGGCCGCATCGCTGAACGGTGTATGCAGGTCGATATAGGTGTATTGCAATGATGCTGCGTTTTGCGCCAGCGCCGCGTTTACTCTTTTAATAACCGCGCCATTGCCTGTGTGCCCGCCAAACTTGCGATACACATCATTTACCGGTAAAATGCTTTGCACATATACCTGCGTTGCAGGCGATTGTTGGCGCAGTTGGCGCACCGCGCTAAAAATATTTTGCTGCAGGCTGTCGGCAGGCACTTTGCGGGCCAGATCGTTGGTCCCGATCATTAGAAAAACCTTGGCCGGTTTGCGTGCCGCCACTTCATCAATGCGGTGCAAAATGCCTGCCGACACATCGCCGCTGATGCCACGGTTTTTGATCCGCAGGTCGCCGAACAATTCGTTCCACTCCGCGCCGTCGTTGATGCTGTTGCCCAGGAAAATAATATCACCTTTCGTTTGCGGCAGGCTTTTAAAATGACTGACCCGCTGGTGGTAATAAGTGGAAAACAAACTGTCGTGCAGCCTTGGTTGCGCCAGCAATAATTGCGGAAAACAAAGGAAAAAGTTCAGTACAAAAATCAGGGACTTCATATGCAAGGGAATAAACAATTCAACTAGGAAAACGAAACGTAAACCGCTCTATCAATCGCTACGTTGCGCCACCGCCAGGCCCAGAATTACCAGCAACACGCCAATTGCGGTATAGCCGCTCAACCGGTCGTGTACCAGCCAGCGGGCAATGGCAAAGCCAAACAGGGGACAAAGAAATAACCACATGCCTGCACGGGTGGCATTGGTACGCAGCAGCCACAGCCACAACTGCACGGCCACGATGGAAACAGGCAGCGCCAGCCACAACACCGAACCCCAAAAAGTAGCGTCAAACCGGTTGCTGTTATCGTTATAAAAAACCATAGCAAACGGCAGCAGCAAAGCGCCACCGATGGCGGTTTGCCAGCCATTGATGGCCAGCAGGTGCAGCCCGTTCCATTGCTGTTTTGAAAAATAAAGCGCCGCCGCAGAATAAGCCAGCATGCCCGCAAACAGTATGGCCAGGCCACCTGCAGTTACAGTTGCTTCGCCAAACAACGGCCATGCAGCACAGAGCACACCGGCCATGCACATGCACATGGCCACTACAAACAACGTCGATAATTTTTGCTTGAAAATAAACACGGACATGAACGAAATGAACAGCGGGTTGGTGGCTACCGCCAGTGCGCCGATGCCCGCAGTGACGGTCTGCATGGCCATTACATAACACCCGAGGTAAATGGTTACGTTGAGCACGCCGTAAATGGCCAATTGTTTCCACTCCTTTCCGGCCGGCAGCCGCTGGCGCAAAACCAGGTGACCCAGCACCAACATACACAGGGCTGCCACGCCAAACCGCACCACGGCAATCACCAATGGCTGCGCCACGGCTAGTCCAATTTTAGTGGCCGTTGAGGCCGACGCCCACAACACTGCGAATAGGATGCCTGCAGCAACCCACAAGTATTTTTTCCTGCCATCTTTCTCCAACGGTACAGTTCCAGTTTGCAATTGCCGGGTCATTGGTGCGCTATTTTAAAATCTATAAACCTGCCTACTGCAAACAAATTATGAATATCGGTGCACTTGGATTGCACTGATCATTTCAGCAGCCACGCAAAAACTTTAGCATGCTGTCAGCACATATAATTTACCTGTGCCACTCCCTGCCCTCCGTGTCTCCGTGGTTTAAAACGGAGCTCATTTCATCCCTAAATGCTGCGCCAACAGTTGCCTGCAATACCACTCCTGCCGCGGCAGGTGAAAAGGCCCTTTGAACAGGTTGCCTTTAGCCGTTTGCGCCACCGTGCCATCGCGGTGCAGGTAACCGTACCACTCTCCCCGCTCCTTATCCCAAAAATGCGCATAGGCATAGTCGTGAATTTGCTGGTGCCAGCGTGCATATTTCTCGTTGCCGGTCATCAGGTAGGCCAGCAGCGTGGCAATGATGGTTTCGTTTTGCGGCCACCAAAATTTCATGTCCTGCCAATACTCCTGCACCGGCTTGCCATACACATCGCGGAAATAAAGAATACCTCCGTGCTCTTTATCCCAGCCGCGTTCCCACATATAATCGAGCATGCGGCATCCCAATGCAATCAGGTGCGGATCGTTGCCTCGATGGCGTGCTTCCTCCAAAATAAACCATGCCCCTTCAATGGCATGACCGGGGTTGAGCGTACGGCCGTCGATATGATCAATAATGCTGCCATCCGGTGCTACCTGCTCCATCACGCATTGAATATCGTCTTTCACAAAATCCCGCTCTATTTCGGCAATCCATTTCGCAATCCAGCCATCGCAACGATCATCTTCAATGGTGGCCCGCAGTTGCTGCGCCGTATTGATCATGATCATGGGCACGCCAATGCCTTTGGAAGGACGACTGGTTGTATACTTAGGCTGCAATCTCTTTTCACCGGTGGCATAAGCAATACAATCACCAAAAATTTTTCTTGCCTTATCGGCGGCTTCGCTGCTGCCACTTGCTTTTGCATACGCGGCAAATGCAATTACTGCAAATGTTTCGGAAAAAAAATACCTGCGTTTGCGGATCGGTTGCCCATCTCGGGTGACATGAAAAAACATTTGCCCGTCGCTATCGAAACAATACCGATTCAAAAAATCGTAACCCAGTTTTGCGCCCTCCAGCCACTCACTTTTTTGCTCCACTGTATTGTACAGCGTAGCCAGCAACCAGGTGGCGCGGCCTTGTATCCACACTGCTTTATCATCATCAATCAAGGAACCATCCGCATCACGCATCAGCAAAAAACCACCGTGCTCTACATCGAATGAACGGGGAAACCAAAAGGGCACCGTGTCATGCAGTAACTGGTTATTGTAAAACGCGTATAACCGCGACAAATCTGCCGTTGTATAACTCATACTTTTATTGTTGTACGTCCATTTGAAAAGTGGATGCTGGCAATCCCGAAGCGTTGATTAAGTTGGCATCGGTAAATGGTTGCCACCCGTATTGCACGGTCTTTATTTGTTCACCAACCGGCGCCTGCAATAAAATTCGATTTTGCTGAATAGTAGCAATTGGTTTTATTGTAATACCCTTTTTATTGACCAATGTAAAGCCACGCAAGGCTTTCCCATCACTTGTGGACAATTGTTTGCCTGCATAGTTGAAATGCACTTCAATGCCTTTTGCTGTATGCACTGCTTTTAGCGGCATGGGACCGTAAGGAACCACGCGATTTTTACCATAGGTAAAATGCAACGCCAGCCGGGCCAGGCGTTCGCCAACCTCTTGCTTCTTTCGTGGGTGCACATCCAGCGAATCACCAACATCGGAAGTAACGGCCATGCCGGAATGAGGTATGTTTTGCAACAACTGCAATTGACTGGCCCTGAACGCCGGCCAAGAAGGCCGGTTGAGCGACGACAACTGCACATAATAAAACGGAAAATCATAGCCCCAATTATTGCGCCAGCTGCGCACCAGTTGTGGCAACAATTGTTCGTGCAATTCAATGTTGTGTGCATTGCTTTCGCCCTGGTACCAAATGGCGCCACTGATCGGAAAATGCACCAGGTCGGCAATGCCTGCTTCGTAGTTATATGCAGGATCGTAGGGATGGCGTTGTTTGGGATTGGTGCTACCCTTCAGGTTCGTATCGGCACGCTGCCGCACCCAAGGTTGAAAAAAATCGGAACTGCGCCAGTTGGTTAAACTATTAACTAAAAGCGGGTGATGTTCCAGCGAATACCGGTCGATCCACGACTCAGTTGTGGAGCCGCCTACCGCCACTTGTATCAGCCCTATGGGCACGTCCACTTGCTGGCGCAAGGCCTGTGCATAATAATATGCCACCGCCGAAAACTTCTTAGCCGCAACCGAGTCGCACTGCTGCCAGGTGCCTGTAAAATATTGCAGACCGTTTACCTTTTCCAAAGTAGTGCTGTCCCATGCCCGGTTATCGGTTTCAGCAATCGGCTCGCGGTTCAACAAGCGGATGGTGCTACTGCTTTGTGCACGCTGCACTTCACCTGCTTTGTTGATAGCAGCCTGTAATGGAAAATCCATATTCGATTGTCCCGAACACAGCCACACATCGCCTACCAATACATCTTCCAGCACAATGGATTTTACACCGGATGCAATCACTGCTTTATACGGGCCACCCGCTTTCATCGATGGAAAGGTTGCCTGCCAGTTGCCCTGCTCATCCCCTTTTACGACTGTCGTTTTGCCGTTAAAACTTACTTTGATGGATTCATCACGATTGGCTTTTCCCCAGAAAACAATGGGTCGTTCCCTTTGCAACACCATATGCGAGGCAAACACCGGCGCCAATTGCAGCCCGCCCCAGTTGCCGGTTACATGGCTGTATGCTGTTTTTGCAAGTATGGCCGCACCTTGTTCATTTGGATGCAATGCATCCGGAAAAAGATCGGGGCGTACATGCAATGGTGTATGATAATCAATCAGCTCTACGCCGTTGGCAGCGGCTATTTGCGGGATGCGTTTTTGTATTTGCCAAAACCAATCACGGGTGCCCGACAGGAACCTTTTGTGATCGGGAAAAATTGGCGTGAGGCGGCAAATAACGATGCGCATGGCGCCATTTGCTTTGCGCAAAGTATCAATCAGTGCCGTATAATCGGCACCAAACTCGTCGCCGTAATTAGGCCAGTTGCGCGGGTCGGTATCATTTAATCCTAAATGAATTATGGCAATGTCCGGAGCAAAAGCCAACGCATCGGCAAAGGACTTTGTTTTGTTGTACGAGTTGTGCCCTTTGCGCAGCAACGTGGCACCGCTATGCCCAAAGTTGCGCACCTCGTAACCGTTCCCCAACAGTTGTTGTAACTGCGCCGGGTAGGCCGTTGCCGCAGGGTTTTTATGTCCCAATCCAGCCGTCACCGAATTACCAATACAGGCAACCTTGAGTGGCTTTGGCTGCGCCGCGCCGGCCAGGGGCATTAATAACATCCATGCACAACCGAAAAGGTAAAGAAGCTGCCGCATCAACGTCATGCCTATTTAATGATTTCACTTACCGGAACGCGAATAAAATACAGGTCCCGTTCGCCTTCGTACAGCAGTCCCATGGTATTTTCATCAACCGGGGTAAGGGCTGAATAGCCAAACGACCGGCGTTCATCTATCAGCAGCTTATTGCCGGCAGGCCAGGTTTCGCCCAAATCGAGGCTTGCTTTGATGCTCATATCTTCCCGCGCCGTTTGCGAAGCCACATTGCTGAAGAACAGCACATCCTGCAGCGTTCCGCCTGCCCGCACTTTGGCCCTGATGAAACTTGCCATGCACACGGGATCGATCAATGCGCTGTAAGATGTGCGGTGTTCCGTCCAGGTTTTGCCCATATCGGTAGTGGTGGCTACGCTGCGGTAGCGGCCGCGGTTGTCGCGCATATTGAGCATGATGGTGCCAGGCGTTGTTTCTACCAGTTGGGCTTCGGTGGTGTTGCTTTTAGCACCTACACCACTCTTCCATGTAGCGCCATGATCATCGCTGTACACCAGCGTGGAGTGCGGCATGTGTGCACCGTCCCAGTATTGCGCCGGAAAAACAAGGCGTCCGTTTTGCATGGCAATGCCATTGCCGGGCCCGGGGAAAAACAACTTCCACGCCGGATTTTTTACCTGCGGTGTAATGCTGTGCGGCGCCGTCCACGACAGGCCATCATCGCTGCTGCTCACCAGCACAAACTGGCCGGTTTCATCGGGCGACAAACCAGGCTGCGACCCTGCAATGGAGCGGTTGCCCTTACTCCAAAGGGCACTCACCCAAATCTTTTTTGTTACCGGGTCAAACAAAATCGAAGGGTCACCCACGCCGTTGTTTTCGTGTGGTGCACCCATGTCCATGATGACCTTCATCGGCTCCCAAGTGCGGCCGCCATCGGTGCTGCGGCTCATGCCCACATCTACGTTGGCGGGCAAATCGCCAGAGTGTTTGTAGCGAATATCATATACGGCGATAAGGGTTCCTTTGTCGGTGGTAATGATGCCGGGAATGCGATAAGTGTGCACGCTGTCATCCCATGCCTTTCTAACAGCGATGGCTATGCGCTTTGGTACCACATCCGATGCATTTGCAAGGGCGTAGTTGTTGCCGTTGTTATCTGTAACTGCCGTGGCTTGCAACAGCATGGTGCCGTCCATATTTGCTTTGGGTTTTAAAGTGGCACTAACCCATAGGTAGTTCAGGCCTGGTTGCACCTCCATCGACAGCGGAATATTTACCTGCTCCCGGATAGGTGTATGTGTAGCCAGCGGGCTTTTGTTATTGAAACCTGCCTCTGTGCCTGTATGGTACACCTGCAGTAGTTCGATAGCTGCCACTGCGCTGCTATTGAGCGACAACTTTAAACCACTAAGGCGCATGGCCGCACTGCCTGCAGGTACATGCACCCTGATGCGCAGTGTTGGATTGTGGGCCAAACCAATAATTAGCGGCGCCTTTGGCGAATACACCGAAGCAGTGATGCCATTAGCAGCTGTCGGTGCCATCTTTGGACTGCAGCCTACAAAACACAATGCAATAAGCACACAAAGCAATACCTGTTTTACAAATGTCTGTTGCATGGAGGGTTCAATTTTACCCGGCTCTACACCGGCATTTCTTTAAAATCGGCTGCTTTGGGGCGCAGCCCGTACAATTGTATGATGAGTGCTACCAGCACCACGCCGGCAAGCATCGCAAAGTCTTTTCCCAGGTTACCGGCATCGGTCGATTTGCCCAACAAGTCGGTGATGAATGCACCGGCAAACACGCCGGTCATGTTCATTAAACCATAAGCCGTGGCGCGGTACCGGGCCGCCACAAACTGGCAAAGTATGGGCATGTTGTTGGCATCGAACATACCATAGCCAAAACCAAAACAAAACGCAGCGCCAACCACATGCAGCATGGTGCTGCCAAAGCCCACTAGCAAAAGGGCCGGTATGGTAAGGCTTAAACCAATGGCGCTGGTATAAATGCGGCCCCGCAGGTTGCGCTGTACCCACCGGTCGGAAAGGATTCCGCCAAAGATGACGCCCAAAAATGACGACGCTGCAATGGTGATGGTAGACAGCGGCCCGGCGGTAGCCATGTCGATATCCAGGTTTTGTGCAAACAGCGTGGGCAGCCAGTTTTTAACGCCCCAACCCGGCAAGCTGGGTATGGCAAAATAAAACAGCAAGATCCAAAACGAAATGTTGGCAAATAAAATTCCAATCCCCTTAAAAAGCCCGCTGCTCGTTGGCGTTGTAATGCTGTCGGTGGCAACTGTTGCGGTCTTTTGTTCGCGCAGCAAAAACACTAACACGAATGCATAGACGATCCCCACCATTCCAAAGGTTTGAAACGCGGTGGTCCACGAATATTCGTCGGCAATGGTAGCGCCAAAGCCGCCCAGCGCCTGGCCCATGTACAGGCCAGTCATGTGGATGCCTACAGCCAGCGACCTTGTTTTTGCCGAATGAAAATCGGCAATCAGGGATAGGCCCGCAGGAATGTACAAGGCCTCGCTTACACCCATAATAGCCCGCAGCACATACAACTCGTTGAAGGTGGTGGCAAAGCCCATGGCATAGGTTACCGCCGACCATACAAAAAGGCTCACCACGATCAGCCATTTGCGGTTAAAGCGGTCGGCAATCATACCGGCAACAGGACTGGTAAAGCCATAGATCCACAGGAACACTGCCATCAGCCGGCCAAAATTGGTTGCCGATTCCAATTCCGAAATATCCACCTGCATGGATGGCTTCATGGTGGAAAGCATCTGCCGGTCCATGTAATTGAGCAGGGCCACTACCCACAGCAGCGCCACCACAACCCAGGGATAATATTTTTTATGTTGCATCGGTTTGTATTAGTTGTTTGAGGCGGGTGAATGGTGAGTGGTGAATGGGCAATGGTGAGTCGTGAAGCGTGAAACGTCAAACGTGAAATGGCAATCGTGAAACGTCAATCGTGAAACGTCAATCGTGAATCATCGTTTTTCAATCGCAAATCCAAAATCGTACATCGTAAATCTCCTTACTCCAGCTGCGCGGCCAATATATTCGGCGTACGAACACCCGCTTTTATTTCTCCGCTTACAATCAGCACCTGGTTGTTCCAGCGCACCGCGGTTGTGGTAACCGGTACGGCAAAAGGTATAGAGTCTTTTTGGCTCCATACGTCTTTTGCAATATCGTAGTGTAGCATGCGGTCGCTAAAACCCGGGTGGCTTGCCTGCACGGTAATTTTCTGTTGGTTCAATGCTTCTTTTTTCACAGCATCCTGCTCCTGCGCAATAGCATCAATCAGGATTTCGGCACGGTGAAATGTTTCGCCTTTATCACCACCAAATAACCAAATAGAATTGTCTGAAGCGGCAATACCCGTTCCCGCCGATAGTGCATAAGGCAATGATCTTTTTTGTTGCCAAACATTTTTTGCTACATCGAAAGCAAATGCAGTAGCATACAGGCTGCTGATGCCGGATGGATTTTTCTTGCGGCCGCCCAGAAGATAAACCTGCTGGTCATTTTGATGCGGCACTACGGCCAACACTGCATGCGAAACCGGTTGCGGCAATGCGGGCAACGACTGCCACCCAGCGGCGGTATCTTTCAGGTCAAGGCATAGAAAAATATCCAAAGCTTCAGTGGCCGTTTCGCCGCCGGCGAGGTACACATTTCTTCCATCGGTGGTTATTGCAGCATTGGTCAAATCCAGCGGCAGCAAGGGCAAGCGGTCGATGGAAGTTTTTTTTGCCGTGGCATCCCAACGCAACAAGAGCACATCGCGGCTCAGTGCCGACCCCGTTTCGCCACCGGCCACCACTACGCCTTTTGGCGTGGTGCAGTTGGCGCTATAAGCCAGCGAAAAGGGCAGCTTTTCTGTAGCAATCAACCGCAATGAACCATCCTCCTTTTGCTCGTACACAAACAAATCATCGTGGTACTTTTTAGCACCGCCCATCCACGGCATGACACCGGGAAAATTGGCACCGCCACCTACCAGCAGCACGCCATTGTGCACACCTGCTACCGCACCGGCAAGGCCCAGATGCGGCGCACTATTTACACCCTGCGGCAATGTGCCGGCAATATGCCATTGTTTGGGCGCCGCTTCTTTTTGCTGCGCTGTTGCGTAAGTCAACATGGTCAGGAATAATATTAAAAGAGGTCCCTTCATTATTGCAAATTGCTGTTGCGATACAAGCCCACCTTATTTACAAAAAACGCTTCAAGCTATTTTAGCAAGCATAGATAATTGTTCGTGCATTAAGCATTTGATTTGCCTAAATCATTACACCAAAACAATGCATTTTGCTATGCTGCCTCAACCGGCATTTTGGAGCAATACGATTGAAACATCAAGCCATCCACTTCTTTTGAAAAAAGATTGAACTGCGCATCGCTCATGTTGCGCACCGGAAGGCGGAAAGCGCCGCAATCGAGGCCCAGTTTGCGCATGTAAGCCTTGCCGGTGGCAATGCCGCCATATTTACCCAGCAACTCGATCATGTGGATGGATTGCAATTGAAATTGACGCGCTGCTTCCATCTCCCCAGCTTCATAAGCATCGATCATACGGATGTATAACGGTGCCGCATAGTTGTAAGTGCTTCCTACCGCACCTTTTGCACCCAGCGCCAGTGCCGCCAGCATGTTTTCATCGCGGCCCCACAGCATATCGTAGCGGCCTCCATCAAAATGCATGCACGAAAGAAAATCCATAAAATCTTCGTGGGTGTATTTAATGCCCGCAAAATTGGGGATGCGGCCGTGCACGGCCTGCAGCAAGCCTTTCATGCTATAGCCCACGCCGGTAAGCACCGGGATATGGTAGTAATAAAACGGAAGATGGGGCGCCGCCGCGGCCACCTGTGCGCAGGTTTCGGCCAATGCATCTACACTGGCGGGCTTAAAATAAAATGGTGCGGTAAATGCCACGCCATACAGGCCGCAATCGGCTGCATGCTTTGCCAACTCGGTGCTTTCGGCAACGCTGGTACCGCCCACCAGTGTCATTACTTTAAAACCGGCATCGCTGCCCACTGCGGTGGACCACGCTTCGGCAACCGCTTTTTTTTCTGCTACTGAAAGCGAAACGCCTTCACCGGTAGAACCGCAGATAAAAGCACCGGTAACGCCGTTTTCTTTGAGCAGCGCATAGTATTGTGGAATGATGGACAGATTAAGCGTTCCATCGGGATTCATGGGTGTAAATGGTGCGGCAATCAAACCGTTTAAATGTTGCAACTGCATGGTTGGTGTTTTAATAATGTTGGAAAAAGTGCCGGGAACAAGACTATTCCCGGCTACAGATAGTCTGCTATGTGAAACGAACTTTTCTAAAATACGGGATAACCAGGGTTTTGCTGCAAAGCCCTGTTGTTGGTCAGCGACGACCGGTCGATGGGCCACAGCAGCTTGTATGCATCGGCGGGTGTGATGGTGGTGTATTTAAACACATACGCATCGCCCATGCGCCGTAAATCGTACCAGCGTTTGCCCTCGAAAATAAACTCGAAGAAACGCTCCTGCAGGATGGCCTCTTTGGGATCGGCGTCGATTGTCTGGTTCGGAAAACCCTGCACCGCCGCATTGTAGTTGACACCATATGCCCGCTGCCGCACCCTGTTGAGCTCCGTTTCTGGGCTTTCGCCCAGTGCTACTTTGGCTTCTGCCAACAGCAACAGCAAATCGGCATAGCGATAAATGGGAAAATCGTTGGTGTACTGCCTGATGCCCGCCTGTTGCTGGCCTTCGTATTTTTTTACAAATGCACCGGCAATTTGATATTGACCGCCCACCAGGTTGTAAGCAGGTTGTATCGTTGCCCATTTGCGGGTATCCTGGTTGTCGAATTTACGGAACGTGGCCACGGTGATGGGGGCACGCAACAGGCCGCCCCAGTTGTCTTGCGTTACATTGAACTTACGTGCCGCCGCCGAATCGTGGAAGTTGGCAATGAGTCCGGTTTGCGGTGCAAATGAACCGGCAAACGGCAGCCCTGATTCATCGAGCCGGTTGCGGATGGCAAAAATGATCTCCGCATTGCCTTTGTTGTTGGCTTCAAATACGCTGACAAAATTGGGCAGCAGCGTGAGGCCGGGCACGTTGGTTTGGATATCGGTCAGCGCAGTTTTAGCCACGGTTGCATCGCCGGTGCCGCCACCACGATAGCTATTCCATAAATACACTTCGGCTTTCAGCATCAACGTGGCTGCTTTTGACCAAAAACCTTTCTGGTTGCGGAACGAATAATCGTTGCCAAATGCAGCGGCCGATTTTTCAATATCATCCTTAATCAGCGCCATCACTTCGTCTTCGGTTGATGCAGGCTTGGCCAGTGCAGCAATATCGATCGAAGTGGTAGGCTCGGTTTGAATAATAACCTTGCCCCAGGTGCGGTACATGTGGAAATAATAGTAAGCCCGCATGCCGTGGGCTATGCCCAAATAATAAGCACGGTTGGCATCGGTAACCGAATTGATGGTGCCCAGTTTTGAGATGAGCAAATTGAGCTGGTTGATGTTGCTGTAAAAGCCGCCAAAATTGCCCACGCCGGCGTTGTCCATGTCCAGCGTGTTGCCCCAAAGGCGTTCAAAACCCTGTGTGGCCTCGCCGGTAAAAACAGAGCTGGAACCGGGATCGGTGCCAAATATATCGGCACGCATTTCACCCAGTGTTTGAAAGGCAGAAGTATGCGACCGCAAACGTGCATGCACACCGGTTACAAAAGCATCTACCTGGTCGGAGGTTTGCCAGAAATTAGCATCGGAAATGGAGCTCACCGGCGCCAGGTCCAGCCTTTTGCTGCAGGCCGTTGCTACCAGCACCAGGCCCAAAGCAGCGATATACAATGATTTATTTTGTTTCATATAGATCAGCAATTTTTATTTAAAAAGAAACCTGCACACCCAACACATAGGTTTTTGGTGTGGGATAAGTACCTGCATACACACCAGTGGTTATACCACCCGAAACGGGTGGCTCGGGCGACGGACCGCTGAACTTGGTGAGGTAAAACAGGTTGTTGGCACTAACGTACACCCGCGATTGCGACAGCACGCCGGTTTTGGCCAGCACCGAGCGGGGAAACTCGTAGGAAAGGGTCAGCTCACGCAGTGCCAGGTAATCTCCTTTTTCGTAAAACCGGGAGTTGTTGCTGTTGAGCACACCGTTGGCGTTGTTGCTGCGGGTATAATTCTTTTTACCCAGCGGCGCTGCCACCTGGTCGGCGTAGTACACCTTGGGCACATCGGTGCGGGTGTTGGTGGGCGACCAAGCTTCTTTTTGCAAATCAAAATAGTTGAACGTGCCCTGGTAGTTGCCCAGTGTGCGGGCCACCAGGTCGTTGTAAATGGTGTGGCCGGTGGCAAATTCAAAACGGGTGTAGAGCGACAGGCCTTTGTAACCCAGGTTGGCCGAAAAACCGCCGGTCCATTTTGGATAAATATTGCCCATGTACACCTGGTCGCGGCTGTCGATGGTGTCGTTGCGGTCTACATCCAGCCAGTTTACATCGCCGGGTGCTATTTTGCCCGAACCGTAATTCACGCCGGGTCCGCCAATTTGCGCAATAAGATCGCGGCGGGTGTTGGCTTCTTTTACAATTTCTTCCTGGTTTGCAAAAATGGACACCTGCTGGAACGCATAGATATCGCCCATGGAGCGACCTTCCTGCAAACCGCCTACCCATACCACGCGGCCCTGCCTGGGATCGTACACCTGCAGGCCGCCCTGGCGGTTGGCTTCGTTGCCGTTAAAAGGCAGTTCCAAAATTTTATTTTTTACAAAAGATGCGTTGCCACCCAGGTTCAGGCTAAAGCCATTGGGCTGGTTGAGCACGGCTGCATTTACCGATACCTCGATGCCTTTATTCTGGAACGTACCCAGGTTGGTGCGGAACGATCCAAAGCCGGTGTAACTGGGCAGGGAAAGGTTGGTGAGCAGGTCGCTGGTTTTGCGGTTGTAATAATCAAAAATCACCGTGATCTTATTGCGCAGGAAAGCCAAGTCGAGGCCTACGTCAACGGTCTTGCTGTTTTCCCAACGCAGGTTGCTGTTGATCATCGACGTGTTGAGAAACGTAGCAGCGCCGTTGTACAGGCCCTGCCCGCCATAACCGCCCTGCACTTCGTAGCGGCCCAGGCCGGCTACGTTGCCGTTTTCGCCGTAGCTAACGCGGGGCTTAAAGGTGGAGATGTATTTATCGAGGCCCAGGTTTTGGTAAAACGCTTCGTTGTGCAGGTTCCAGCCGGCCGACATGCCGGGGAAAAAGCCCCAGCGGTTGCCCGAAGCAAGGCTGGAAACGCCGTCCCTGCGAAACACGCCGGTAAGCAGAAAGCGGTTGTCGTAATCGTAAGTAAGGCGGCCAAATGAAGACAGGATGCGGTACTCCGATTCGTTTGTATAGTTGTTGCCCGCCACAAACGTGGTGGAGGCATTTACTGTTGGAATATCATCGGTCGGCGCATTGGTGCCCAGCACCTGCATGTCGAACGCCTTGGTGCCAAAATATTCTGCACCCATCATGGCACCTACGGTGTGCCTGTCGGCAAATGTTTTGGTGTAATTGATCACCGCGTTATACTGCTGCTGAAAGCTGCGCTGCCACAGTGCATACGACTGCCGGCTGGTGCTGGCGTATGATTGCGGGGTTGTAAAAATGTTGGTGTAGTTCTGCGTGGCTTTTTGAAACGACTGGTCCAGCTGCTCAAACAGGTAGGCATTACCGGTAGCCCGAACATAGAGGCCCGGCAGGATGTCCCATTTTACAGCGGCATTGGCCGTGATGCGGTTTACCTCGTTTTTGCGCTGCAGGCGGCTGAGCCAGTACAACGGGTTGCCATCGGCCGAACCGTTGCCCGGGTTGGGTTGGGTTTTAGCCGAATCGAGCCAGGGGTTGAATGTGGGCCAAATGGCCATACTGCGGTACAGCGTATTGATTTCGCCGCCAATGGTGCCGTAGTTAGAAGCCGTAGACATGTTGACGCCGGTGCTTACTTCCACGTTGGGCCGCACTTTATACGAGCCGTTGATGTTGCCAGAGTAACGCTTGTATTTGGAGCCGACAATGATGCCGTCTTCGCTATAATAATCAAATGAGGCAAAATATTTACCCTTGTCGTTGCCGCCGGTTACGTTCACGTAGTGGTCCTGCGTGTAGGTATTGCGAAACACTAAGTCTTCCACTTCGCCGCCGTGGTCTTTAAAAATAATGGTGCCTCCGTACGGGTCGCCAACGGTGTCCCAACCCATGTTGAGCAGGTGCGCATTGGTGCCGTCGAACTTGCGGATATCAAACGAAGCCGAATCGGCACGGCTGGCCGGGATGCCATAACCGCGGGATGAATTTACCTGCGATAATGTACGGCCGGAGTTGAAGTTGCCGAGGCGGTTATAGTAAATAAAATCCTTTGCGCCGAAGTAATCATAAATATCGCGGCGTTGGTTGTAGCCGCCAACAAACTTGTACGAAATTTCGGCTTTGCCGCTACGGCCCTGCTTTGTGGTGATCAGGATCACGCCGTTGTTGGCACGGGCACCATAAATAGCGGTTGATGCGGCATCTTTCAACAACTCGATGGAAGCTATGTCTTCCGACGGGATATCGTTGAACGATCGGATCACGCCATCTACCACCACCAGCGGGGCGCCGGGGTTGTTGATGGAGGCGCCACCGCGCAGCAGGATCTGGGGCGCAGCACCGGGCTGGCCGGTACCATTTACCACCTGCAGGCCCGGAACGGAGCCTTGCAGGGCGCCGCCAATGTTGCCGCGGGGCGCACTGGCCAGCACTTCTTTATCGAGCTTGGCAATGGAGGTGGTTACGCTGCGGCGGCTTTGGGTGCCGTAGCCCACTACCACCACTTCGTCCATTTTTCGTTCTTCGCGGGTCAGTAAAATGTTGAGTGAATTTTCATTGGCCAGGGTTACCGATTGCAGGGCAAAACCCACCGAACTGAATTGAATGCGGGCACCCGGCGCTGCTTGTAGGGTAAAGCTGCCGTCGGGGCCGGTTTGTACGCTTTGGCCGCCCTGCACCGAAACGGAAACGCCCTGGAGCGCTTCACCATCGGGGCCGGTAACCTTTCCGGAAATGGTTTTGGTTTGGGCAAATGCTGCAAGCTGCAACAGGAGGGCTGCCAGTAACACCCAAAAGCGTTGAATAGCAAGTGTTTTCTTCATAAAATGGCAAATTCGTTTTTATGTATGACATAATAAACATAGAATGGATTTGCTAAATAGCCAAAGGTTTTCTTACCCGATTCAAACTTTTACTGGCCGAAAATGATCAACGGCACAGGTTTACCTTAATCAAAACTGTTTTATATTATTGAAAATCAATTGTTTAAGCTTCATGTGAAATTTTCCAATTGATGGGGTTGGAGCAAAACTTTTTTCCTTTGTCACATCTATTTCTCTGGATTGGGGTTAATTTTATTGAGTGCTTTTTTAAGTCATACATATAAACCGCATGAACGAAGCTGTTTTTAAAGAGAGTTTAAGCGAACTGGACACCAGCTCGCTGGTGGATAAGGTGGAAGCCAAACTGGTGGAACTGCTGCAGCAGCGCAAGTTGCATGTGGGCGACGCCATTCCTAAGGAAATTGAACTGGCCTCGCTGCTGGGCGTAAGCCGCACCGTGATCCGTGAAGCCTTGTTGCGGCTGCGGGTGATGGGCCTTATTGAATCGAAAAAGAAAAAAGGCGCGGTCATTACCTCACCCGACGTGTTTGGCATTCTCAGCAAGAGCATGAACCCGCACATTCTGAACCAAGATACGCTGCGGGAAATGTTCGAGATCCGGCTGGTGCTGGAAATAGGCATGGCCGATTTTATTTTTCAGCGCATTACACCGGAAGATGTGGTGCAGCTCAAAGAAATTGTAAGCCAGGAGCCGCCGGCCACCGAGCAGCACCTGTTCAACATCGAACACGAAATACTTTTTCACGGCAAGTTGTACGAGATTACGGGCAATGCCACCTTGAAAAAATTCCAAGGCATGCTGCTGCCCATTTTTGATTATGTGCACAACAGCGGGCTTCTGAAAAAGCAACTGCAACCCAAAAGATATGTGTCGCACAAAGGGCTGGTGGATATTATTGAAAACGGCTCACCGGAGATGTTCCGAAATGCCATGCGCAACCATTTGGAAAATCATTTTGCGCGGTTGTTTGATTGAGGGCTTTTGGTTTTGAACCACGAAGACACGGAGGAACGAAGGGGCACGAAGGGAGAAGAAGAGAAAGAGTATTTAGCAGGTAGGTGACTTCCGGTGATGGGCAACCGATTTTATAAAAAGCGGGCTTTATCGAAATTGTTGGAGCATTTACCACAAAAGAGGACAGCAGCTATTTATATAATTTCTTTTTACCGCACATCTTTCACACACCGAAAACCAGTGTGCTCCAGGCCAGTGTCGGGGCTGCTTTTCATGCGGCGGGCCACCCGGTAGCCGCTGCAATAATCGTCGTTGCATAAAAAGCTGCCACCCCGCAATACCCGCTTGGGCGTGTAGGCTTCCTGCGGATCGAAGCTTTGTTCAGGCCCGTTGGGATTGTAGGCTGTGGCGGCTGCAAGCTGCTGGTAATACCCCGCATGATACCAGTCGGCGCACCACTCCCACACATTGCCCGCCATATCGTACAGGCCAAATGCATTCGGCGCAAACGACCGCACCGGCGCCATTTTTACATAGCCATCGGTTTGTTTGTTTAGGTAGGGAAAATGGCCTTCCCAGCTATTGGTTTTAGGCTTGCCCTTATTTACATGCTCGTTGCCCCACGGGTATACAGCGCCTTCGGCACCGCCCCTTGCGGCCCATTCCCACTCGGCCTCTGTGGGCAGCCGCTTGCCGGCCCATTTGCAATACGCCACCGCATCAAACCAGCTTACATGCACCACGGGCAAGTGGTCTTTTCCTTCAATGCTGCTGCCCGGCCCTTCGGGCTGGCGCCAGTTGGCACCACTTACCCAGCGCCACCACTGGCTATAATCTTCGTAAGGCACAGGGCCCTGTGTGGGTGTAAACACTAGCGAAGCCGCCACCAGCAAGCTATCGTGCGGCTTGGGCGTACCCGGTGGCAGGCCCTGTTTTAGCTCTTCCCAATCGGGCTTTTTTTCCGCGGTGGTAATATAGCCGGTGGCCTCCACAAACTGCCGGAACTGCGCATTGGTTACCTCGGTGGCATCCATCCAAAACGAATCGACCACAACTTTATGTTTGGGCAATTCATCAGGTGCTGCTTGCTCGTTATCGCCACCCATCAGAAAAGAGCCGCCGGGCACCAGCACCATGCCGTCTTTGGTTACAACGCCGGCATGCTGTACAGAATCACCGCTACCAAAACGCTGCGGCACAGCCAAGCAGGCGTATGAAGCAACAGTATCATCAGCGTCTGTTTTGGTTGTTGCCTGCTGGCCACAGGAAGCCATAGCTGCTATTGCAAACAGCCCAAACAATAACCTCACTTGTTCCGGTACACCTTGGTGCATCAATGCGTTTTATTATACTAAAAAATCAATCAGGGTTTTGCAGTGGGCCCTTTCACTGCCACAGTTTTTGGTGCCGCATTCATAATCCGGCGTGCATCTTCATCTTCATATTCGTCCACCAGTTGGCGCAACTCGCCTTGCAGTTGTTGCGTTAACTTTTCGTATCCCCGCTTACCCCAAAGGTTGTTCATTTCACCGGGATCTTTTTGCAGGTCGTATAGTTCCCAGCCTTCCACTCTTTTATAAAACCGGATCAATTTATAGCGATCAGTGCGGATGCCAAAATGCGGCGACACCGAATGCTCGCCATTTTCGTAATAATGATAGAACATGGCCTGCCTGCCCTCGTCATTTCCTTTCAATTGCGGTAAAAACGAACGGCCCTGCATATCGGCAGGCGGCTTTATGCCAGCCACATCCAGCACGGTGGGTGCAATATCGAGATTCATCACAAAATTATCGTTCAACGAGCCGGGTTGTATCACGCCGGGAAAGCGGGCCACCATCGGTGTCCTGAACGATTCTTCGTACATAAACCGCTTGTCGAACCATCCATGTTCGCCCATATAAAAGCCCTGGTCGGAAACATAGATCACCAGCGTGTTTTTTGCCAGGTCTTTTTGATCCAGGTAGTTCAGCATGCGACCAATGTTGCGGTCCATCGATGCGGCCGTAGCCAGGTAATCACGCATGTAGCGCTGGTATTTCCATTCGGTAAGCGCATTGCCTTTGGGGTTGCGGGCTTCCAGGTCTTTTTGAATGGCGCCATAATACGCATCGAATTTGGCCCGCTGCGCTGCATTCATCCGGGTGATATTGCCATCCTTTACTTCGCCTTCAAACATCTTCAGGTCGTAATCCATGCGCATCGTTTTACTGATGGTCATATCCTGCACCCGTGCCGCTTCGCGGCCCTTGTAGCGATCATAAAAATTGGTCGGCAGCGGAAATGTTTTTGCATCAAACATGCCCATATCCGTGGTGTCGGGTATCCAGGTGCGGTGCGTGGCTTTATGCCCCACTACCAGGCAAAAAGGTTTGGATGCATCCAACCCGTTGAGCCAGCCTTCAGCCCTATCCTGCACCACGTTCGACACGTAGCCTTCGCGGCGCAGCTTGCTGCTGTCCATTTGTATAAAATCGGGGTTGTAATAATGGCCCTGCCCTGGCAGCACTTCCCAGTAATCAAATCCCTGTGGCTTTGCTTCGAGGTGCCATTTACCGATCCATGCCGTTTGATACCCAGCCTTTCCCAGCTCTTTGATGAATGTATTTTGTGCGCCGTTGAAATGCGAATTTTCGTTGTCCTTAAAGCCGTTCTTATGGCTGTATTTTCCGGTCAGCATTACAGCGCGGCTGGGGCCGCAAATGGAGTTGGTAACATAGGCTTTGGTAAACAAAACACCTTCTTTTGCAATGCGGTCGATGGCCGGTGTTTGCATCAGTTTGCCACCATATGCCGATATGGCCTGGTAGGCATGATCGTCGGAAATAATAATGAGTATGTTGGGACGCTGTTGTGCCGCCACCTGCAGGGCGGCAACAAAGGCGCAGCAATACAATAAAAACCTTTTCATGTTTTCGTTGGATAGCCTGCACGGCGCAATAGTTTTAAAACCGCTATGCACCGTGCAGGCATATACAAGGAAAGGTATTTTATTTACGCCGTACAAACCCCATCATTGCCTGAGCAAACGATTGCATTGATTGTGGGAGAAATAAGGAAGCTGGGCTTTAAAAGAAAAGTAAGTACGCTTTCCGATGATCGGGGTGATTACCCATTACCTCGGATTCTGTCATGCCGAACTTGTTTCTGCATCTCCTTGTGCTTAAGTAAGCTCCGATAGATGTAGGAGATGCCGAAACAAGTTCGGCATGACAATCACGACAGATAAGAATTTACTCCGTTTGCATGGGTTTTAAAGCGTTTAATTAAAAAAGCAACGCCGTTGCTGGCGTTGCTTTTTCCCAGTAGGCAACTAAACATCCCAACATCCCATCAAAACACCTTTTCATCTTTTGAAAACGAATACGGCGTATCGGATTCTTTGGTGCCGCGGGTTTTGTTGGGTGTGCTGCCCATGGCAAAGTTGACCGTTCCGCCTTTCAGCAATTCCGAATGGCCCACCCAGTTTTTGCCATGTGCCTTTCCGTTCCATTGCAGGCTTTGTACGTACATATTTTTGGCGCTGGCAGTTGGTGCATTCAGCTCCAGCTTTTTACCGTTTTCCAAACTAACCATGACCTTTTGAAACAGCGGCGTGCCCAGCACATACTGGTCTACACCCGGGCAAACCGGATAAAAGCCCATGGCCGAAAACACGTACCAGGCCGAGGTTTGGCCGTTGTCTTCATCACCGCAATAACCATCCGGCGTGGGTTTGTACAATTGCTCCATTACCCGCCGTATCCAGTACTGTGCTTTCCACGGCTGGCCCGCATAATTGTACAGGTAAATCATGTGCTGGATGGGTTGGTTGCCATGCGCATACTGGCCCATGTTCATGATCTGCATTTCGCGGATCTCATGGATCACCGAACCGTAATAACTTTCGTCATAAACCGGCGGCATGGTAAACACGGAATCCAGCATGCGTACAAACATATCGTTGCCGCCCATTAATTGTTTAAGCGATGCAATATCATGAAACACGCTCCAGCTGTAATGCCAGCTATTGCCTTCGGTAAATGCATCGCCCCACTTGAATGGATTGAACGGCGACTGGAAAGAACCATCTTTGTTTTTTCCGCGCATCAATTTTGTTTCGGGATCAAAAAGATTGCGGAAATTCTGGCTGCGCTTTGCATATAATGCAATTTCCTCTTTGGGCCGATTTAGGGCCTTTGCCAGTTGGTAAATGGTAAAATCATCATAGGCATATTCCAATGTGCGGGCGGCATTTTCATTGATCTTAACATCATACGGAACATACCCCAAGGTGTTGTAATATTCCACGCCTTTGCGGCCAACAGCAGTGAGCGGTCCTTCGTTGTTGGCACCATGCACCAAGGCTTCATACAGCTTGTTGATGTCGTAACCACGCAGCCCTTTGATGTATGCATCGGCCACTACTGATGCCGAGTTGTTGCCGATCATTACGTTGCGAAAACCGGGGCTCGACCACTCGGGCAAAAAGCCCCCTTCTTTATATGCATTGATCAAACCTTCCTGCATTTCCTTATTGATAGAAGGATACACCAGGTTCAGGAATGGATAAAGTGCACGGAACGTATCCCAAAAACCAGTGCCCGCAAAAAGGTAGCCCGCTTCCACTTTTCCATTGTATGGACTGTAATGCACCATCTTTCCGGAAGCATCATACTCATAATGTTTTTGCGGAAACTGCAGCGTACGATAGAGGCACGAATAAAATGTTTTTACCTGCTCCTCGGTGCCCCCGAAACCAGCAGTTTGCCCAATTGCTTGTTCCACTCGGCCTTTGCTTTTTGCTTGGTTGTTTCAAAATTGTCAGCGGCCAGTTCGCGTTTCAGGTTCAGTTCGGCCTGCTCCAAACTAATGAACGATGAAGCGACTTTTAACACCACCTGCTCGCCTCGCCTTGTAGCAAAATGCACTACTGCACCAGCATGGTTGCCTGTTACCTCGGCAACGCCTTGCTGCAACACACTGTCCTTCCAGGTGCCTGCATTGGCAAAAGCCTTATCGCTGTATATAACAAAGTAGTTCTTGAACGCAGGTCCTACCCCACCGCTGTTGCGGGTAGTGTAACCAACGATCTTTTTTTCGGCAGGCAGCACTTTTACATACGAGCCTTTATCAAATGCATCGATCACAATAAACGAGCTATCACGCTGCGGAAAAGTAAAGCGGAACTGCGCCGCTCTTTCCGTTGGTGTAAGCTCGGTGGTCACATCATGATCGGCGAGGTACACACTGTAGTAATAAGGTTTTACCACTTCGGCCTTGTGCGAAAACCAGCTGGCCCGGTCGGCCTGCTTAAACTTTAAATTGCTGGTTACGGGCATGATGGAAAACTGTCCATAGTCGTTCATCCACGGCGAGGGCTGGTGCGTTTGCTTAAAACCCCTGATCTTATCGGCGCTATACTGGTATTGCCAGCCATCGCCCATAGCGCCGGTTTGCGGCGTCCAGAAGTTCATGCCCCAGGGCACGGCAATGGCGGGGTAGGTATTACCGTTAGACAGACTGTATTTCGAATCCGTGCCCATCAGGGGGTTCACCCATTCCACGGGGTCGCTTACTTTTTGTACCAACTGCCCGCTTGCTGCAACACAAAGAGCCAGTGATGAAATGAGTACTACCGCTTGTTTAAAATTGATTGCCATGATAAAATAAGATCGGTGCTGATTGATGAATTGCTATTTCTTTTTTGCAGGAACTTTTTTGTTGTCGTACATGGCCCGGAATGTAGCCCAGGGTGTGTTGCCGGCATCGACTGCATCGCCATTGCTTGCAGGATTTGTTTTGCCATAAAAACCATCGAGAAAAGCGCCGGCAGAAGACCAAACTGTTTCCACCACACCCAGATAACGGTCCTTTTGATCTTTTGGCGCATCGCGCCGGAACTGGTGCATGTCTGCCACTTGTTGCACCGCCACCTCTGGTTTGCGCCACGGGCAGGTAACAACTTTAAAACCTTTCATAGCAAAATACACAGCGGTTTTATCGGGCCGCTCATAATGCCAGTCACAGATCACTACATCCTTCGGGATCATATCAATGGCCCGGTGCGTGTTGTTGAAACTTCCTTCCCACATACCGATGCCTGTTGTTTTACCATCAATAAGTCGGTCGCCCCAAATCCAGAGCTCCCGGCCTTTTGCCGAAAGGTGGTCACGAATTTTGCGCACCTCGCCGGCAAACAATTCCGCTTTGTCGCGGCCGCCGCAGCGTGGGCACTTTTCTTCGCCTATATAAAACACTTCGTCCATGCCCGCATGAAAAGCATCTGATTCAAATGCCGCACATATTTCATCCACCAGTGCAAACACTACTTGGTGCACATCGGGATGCAGCGGGCAATAACTTTTGCAATACAAACCGTCCGCATTAGGCCATTCGTATTTCTCGGGCATTTTTACCCATGGCGTTTCGTCAAACTGCGGGTACACCTGTAGCAGTTTGCCGGTTGTAGAAGCCCACGACTGGTGCCCCAATAAATTGATCTGCGGAATAACACGAATGCCATTACGCCTGCAGGCAGCTACCAGCTTTTTCACATCGCCATTGGATAGTGCGCCATTGCCCACTAATTCGGGATGAGAGGTGAACTGGTAACCAAAATCGACCCGCAGAATCAGCGTGTTGATCTTGCGGGGCCCCAGTTCTTTATCTATAAAAAGAACAAACGAATCGAGGTTGCGGGCCGATGGTGCAGCAATGGCCACTCCCCGAACGGGCAGGCTATCGGCAATAGACTGACTCCTTGCATTCGCCTGCAATATCAATACAAGAATGAAGATTAAAAATGGGTGCAGTGGTTTCATATCGCTTTCCGTTTTAGGCCAGCAACTGCGGTTTTTCGCGGAAGGTTTTCCAAAGAAATTCGCCAAACAAGGTGTTGGCCCAGGCAAACCACTTGCGGGTAAAATTCTTTGGATCGTCTTTATGAAAAGATTCGTGCATAAAGCCGGTGCCGCCGTGTGTTTGGCGCAGCAGCTCCACGCATTTTTTGATCTCTGCATCGCTGTTGCTGGTAAGACCCTGCATGGTAAGGCTGATGGGCCAGATCATATCCAAACCGGTGTGCGGACTGCCAATGCCGGCGCCGCTTTTACCTTTAAAATAAAACGGGTTGTTCTCCGAAAGCAGCAGCTTGCGGGTGTTGATATAAACTGGATCATTGGCTTTTACGGCACCGAGGTAAGGCAACGAAAGCAGGCTGGGCACATTGGCATCATCCATCAGGTTGAAGGAGCCAAAACCGTTCACTTCATATGCATACACTTTGCCCACTTGCGGCAGGGTTACCGTGGCGTATTGCGCCAAGGCTTTTTCCACTTCAGTAGCCAGTGCTTTTAGCTCATTCGCCAGCGTTGCATTTTTGCGAATGCCATTCACCATTTCAGCAGCCTGCTTCAGGCTTACCACGGCAAAAAAGTTGGCGGGAATCAGGAACGGGAAAATAGTGGCATCATCACTGGGCCGAAACATCGAACAAATAAGGCCAACAGGTTTTACCGGGTAACCATAACCAGCCAGCGGCACACCATCAGTGGCCCATGCCGTTTTGCGTTGAAACGAATAAGGTCCTTTTCCTTCCTTGCGCTGTTGTTCGCGGAATGTTTTTAAAATGGTGGCAATGGACTGTTCCCACGCTGCATCAAAAGGTGCTGTATCGCCGGTGGCTTTCCAATACAGGTAAGCCAGCCGTATGGGATAACACAGCGAGTCGATCTCCCATTTTCGTTCATGGATGCCCGGTAGCATCTTGGTGATGTCGGTTTCCTTCCATTCACTCACTTTGTTTTCATCCTTAAAAAAAGCATTGGCATAAGGATCTTTCAACACGCAGGCTGTTTGCCGGTTAATCACACCGGCAATCAACCGCTTCAGGTCCGCATCTTCCCGCACAAACTGCAGGTACGGCGACACCTGCGCGGTGCTGTCGCGCAGCCACATGGCGTCGATATCGCCGGTGATCACATATGTGTCCGGCTTGCCATCTTTTGCTTCAAAATCAATGGTGGTATCCAGTGTGTTAGGGAAACAGTTTTCAAACAACCAGCCCAGCTCTTTATTCGCAACTTTCGACTGAAACGTTTTAATGGCTGCCTCAACGCTGTTGCTGCGGAAATGTCTTTTATCCAGCGGCGTACGCACCACCGGAAATTCGTCGGCTATGGCGGCAAACGAAAATTTTTGAACGGCCATGCCTGCAGTGAGCATACCCATATTCCTGATAAACGCACTTCTATCCATGATGTATTGCTGCTTTTATTTGTATTTCAAACCGTTTTGCTAAGCTATGGAAACTGCCGCCAATGCTGCTTTTAAAGCGGCCACTTCGGTTTCCTCTATTGCCGGCATTACAAAATCATCGGCTGTTGGCACAAACGATGGATGCTGAAATTGCATGCTGCTTTTTACCGTGCTGCGCAATGAAGAATGAAACTCCACGGCACCGGTTTGTTCCGCGAGGGCTTTGATATTTTCCTTGCGTACGCCACTGCCCGGCATAATGATGATGCGGCCATCGGCAGCTTCGACCAACTGGCGGATCAGGTCGGCACCATCCGGCGCCACCAACTCCTGCCCCGATGTAAGTATGCGCTGGCAACCGGCATCAATAATATCTTCCAATGCTTTGAACGGATCCGCACAACGGTCAAATGCACGGTGAAACGTAACCTCCATCGGGTAAGCTGCCGCCACTGCTTTTTCCAGCCTCACCGTATCCACCGATCCGTCTTGCAACAGGAAGCCGATCACCACACCTTCGCAACCCAGGTCTTTGCACAGGAGCACATCGTCGAGCATGATGCGGAACTCTTCTTCGGTGTATAAAAAATCGCCGCTGCGTGGCCTAACGATGGGGAAAATGGGCACGCTAAAATCCTGCTTGCACTTTTTGATCAATCCAAACGATGGCGTTAGGCCACCTTCGGAAAGTGCACTGCATAATTCAATGCGATCGGCACCGCCACGCACTGCTGCAGCAACAGTGGTGTAATCGTTTGTCGCAATTTCGATGGTATATTTCACGTGGGTGTATTCAGTGGTTAAAACAAATGTTTGCCGTTCACTATAAAGTTCTTGTCATCGGCATGGCACACCGCAAAGGTGAAACCTTTTTGCAAACAATAACCGCCGTATTGCCCTTGTTTGTTGATGGCGATAAAGCCTACCTGGTTGGCTTTGGCGCGGGCTGCATCTTTTTTTACAATCCGTTCCACTGCTTTTTTACAAGCCGCCTCCGGCGACAAGCCCTGCCGCATAAACTCCACCACCAGGTGGGTGCCGCAAATGCGGATCACTTCTTCGCCCATACCCGTAGCTGTGGCTGCGCCCACTTCATTGTCTACATACAAGCCCGCACCAATGATGGGCGAATCGCCCAAACGTCCGCGCATTTTAAAACCCATACCGCTGGTGGTGCAGGAGCCGCTCAGGTTGCCCTGCGCATCCATTGCAATCATACCAATGGTATCGTGGTTCCATTCACCGTTGTCGAAACGGGCCGGCGCAAATGGACCATGCCCCTTATTTTCAATGTTGATCACCGGTTTGTACTCCGATTTTTTCAGCCATTCTTTATACGCCTTTTCTGCATCGGGCGAAAGCTGTTGCGGCTCCAACGGGAAGCCTTCGGCCACGGCAAACTTTTGTGCACCGTCGCCCACCAGCATTACATGCGGTGTTTTTTCCATTACCCTGCGGGCCACCGAAATCGGATGTTTGATGCGTTCCAGTGCACCCACGCTGCCGCAGTTGCCCCGTTCGTCCATGATGCAGGCATCGAGGGTTACAATGCCATCTCGGTCGGGATTGGCACCCAGCCCCACACAGCAGTTTTGCGATGCTTCGGTAACCATTACGCCGGCTTCCACCGCATCTAGTGCACGGCCACCGGTGCGCAAAATTTCCCATGCACGCCTATTGGCATTGATGCCTTCGTTCCAGGTGGAAATAACAATAGGCCGCAAGGGCTTTGTGTTTCCTGCAAATAATTTATTCGAAAAAATAGTGGCTGCACCCAGCGAGCCCAGTTGCAAAAAGTTTCTTCTGTTCAGCATTGTATTGCTTATAAAAATGGAATGAATCAGGGTTTAACGGATCTCTGAATAAGGCCGGTCTTTTGGTGCAACGCCCCATGTTTTAGATGGCTGGCTGCCCATTTCCAGTTGTAGCACGCCGCCCGCCATGATGTCTTTGTAAGTAAGATACGATTTCGTGTACAGCTTGCCGTTAAGTGTTGCTTTTTGAATGTACTTGTTGGCGGCGCTGTTGTTGCGTGCCTGCACTCGGAATGTTTTTCCGTCTTCCAGTTGCAAAGTAGCATCGTTAAAAAGTGGGCTACCGAATACAAACTGGCCATTGGCCGGATTGGCCGGATAAAAACCCAACGACGACAAAATATACCACGCCGACATCTGGCCCACATCTTCGTTACCAATCAAACCATCGGGTTTATCAGTGTAAAAACTGTCCAAAATATAGCGCACCTTTTCGGCGGTTTTCCAGGGCTGCCCGGCATATGCATATAGGTAGGTAATGTGGTGGCTGGGCTCGTTGCCATGTGCATATTGCCCAATCAACCCGGTAATATCATTCGATGCTTCTTCGCCCATATCGCCGTGCACAAAAAACAGGGAGTCGAGTTTGGTCACAAACTTTTGTTCGCCGCCCATGAGCTGCATCAAACCTTCCACATCCTGCGGTGCCAGCCAGGTGTATTGCCATGTGTTGCCTTCAGAAAAATCATCTTTGCGGTGTTGCGACAGGAACGGGCTAAACGGCGTACGCCATTCCCGTTCATTAAGCTTGCCTCGTACAAAATTGGTGCTTTTATCAAAGTATTGCTGGTAGCCCTTTCCACGCTTGCTGAAATAGGCATAGTCTTCCGCATTGCGCATGCGTTTGGCCATTTGTGCAATGCTCCAATCGGAGATGGCATACTCCTGCCCCATCGCTACCGATTCCACCATGCTGTCGGCAGGTATATAACCCAATTGCTTGATATAGCTTAAGCCGCGTGTATCGCCCATCGCTGTGGCTTTTACAGCTTCATATGCAAGCGCCGTATCAAATCCTTTGATGCCTTTGAGGTAAGCATCGGCCACCACCTGCACACCGCTGTGGCCGGGCATGGTGTTGGTTTCGTTGCCCATGAGGTGCCACACCGGCAGGCTGCCCTGCTGCTGGTAAATGGCCAGCATCGAAGCAATCATATCACCGGTTCGTTTGGGTTGTAAAATGGTAAACAGCGGATGTGCACCGCGGTAAGTATCCCACAAGGAAAAAGTGGTGTAATTGGTAAACGGCGCATTACGGTACACTTTTTTATCGGTGCCCATATAATCGCCATTCACATCATTGAACAGCGACGGCGCGATCATGGTATGATACAACGCGGTGTAAAAAGTACGCAGCTTGCTTTCGTTGCTGCTCGTCACTTTTACTTTGCCCAACTCTTTATTCCATGCGGCATCTGCAGCTTTTGCAACCGCTGCAAAATTCCAATGCGGAATTTCAGTTTTCAAATTGAGCGCTGCATTTTCAATACTTACCGGCGAGATGGCCACTTTTACCTGCAGCTTTTCACCGCTGCGCAGATCGAAATGTGCAACGCCTTTTACAAACTTGCCGGTGTAACTTTTACCTGCTTGCAGCACGGTGTCTTCATACAGTGCAAAAGCTTTGATCTTCTTTGAAAAAACAGCAGTGAAAAACAGGCGCTGATCTTCGGCCCATCCTTTTGAATGCCGATAGCCGGTAACAGTGGTGTCGTTTACCCATTGCAGCGATGTGTTGGTTGCCAAATCCCAGCCAATGCCTTCGCGCAGATCAATCACCATATGCGGGTTATCGGCTGAAGCGAATGTGTATTGGTGAAAGCCCACCCGCTCCGATGCAGTGAGTTCGGCACGAATACCGCTGCGCTGCAATGTCACAGCATAATAACCGGCTTTGGCAATTTCATCTTTATGATCAAAACGGCTGTAGTAGCCGCTGTGCGGATCGCCGGCTTTGCCTTTGCGCAGCTTTACGGCACCGTTTGCAGGCATCATCAAAACGTCGCCCAAATCGCCAATGCCGGTACCACTGAGATGGGTATGCGAAAATCCAATAATGGTGGAATCGGAGTAGTGATAGCCCGAGCACCAGTCCCAGCCCTGCGACATATTTACTGGGCCCAATTGCACCGCGCCAAAGGGCACATTGGCACCCATAAATACGTGGCCGTGAAAAGAAGTGCCGATGAACGGATCGACATATTTCGTTAACGAAGCGGCACTGGTGTTGCCCGCCTTTTGCTGCGCAAAAATGTGGGACGCTGCAAGGAAGCAACAACCGGTTAGGAATATGGAACGGAAAATGGTCATAATGATTTATGTGTCGTTACAAGTATTGTTTTTGTTTGCGCCTTCTATAAATACTGCTTAGTTGCAGCCGACGCCTTTTTCAATGCATCTAAAACATCATCTGTCACAGAACCAAAAATGGAAATGCCGGCAGCGCCTTTTTGCAGCGCATAAGTCATGCCCTGTTCTACTTCTGCAGTGTTTTTAAAATCGGGCAAATACAGCCCGGCATACAGCGGGAATTTCTGGTGCAAGGCCTGCACGCCTTCAGTTACCGCATCGCCAATCCAGGCAACGGGCTCTTTGTAAAAGCCATGATAGATCATGGGGCAAATGCCGTCCAGATTCCAGGCCACCCAATCCTGCCGCACATTGCGACGGGCCACTTCCGGCGTGGGAAATACTGCCGCAGTGATCGGCTTCTTTTTGCTTTTGGCCACCAGCGCCAACCTGTTTACAATGTTGGTGATGGCATTGTAGCGATACAATCGCCACGACAGATTTTCTTCCGGAAACTGCACCTCATTGAGGTTGGTACCGCGCCAGGCTTTAAACTTTTGCTGGCATACTTCGCAATAACAATAGTCGTATTCTGGCAACTCTTTTGTTTGATCCACTTTGTAGTTATCCCAAAGATTTACGGGCAGCACCACATCGCAGTAGCGAACATAATCGAGGTGTATGCCATCGATGTAATCTTTCGACAAAATATTGCGTACATCAGCTTCAAGGTATTGCGCCACTTCTTCTCGCGACGGGCAAAGCCAGCGGTAATAACCCACGTAGGGTGGCTTGTCGGCACAGGATTCACCTTTGCGGTTTTGTGCATACCACTCGGGGTGCGACTGCAACAATGATTGTTCGCCGCGGTTCATCGTCCACATCCAGCGGTGTGCTTCCAGCTTTTCAGCTTTCGCGGCACGGTAGTGCATTTCACCGTCGGCTTCAAAGAAAATACCGCGGATGCCTGCATCGTAATATTTTTTATACAGCTTGCGCAGGTCGGCTTCATTGTCTTTTGCATTAGGCCGAGTCCACACCCAGTGCTTCCATGCTTTCTTTTTATCTGCAGTAATATCACTTGTAGTTGCAGCCGCCGTCAGTACCGAAGGTGCAATACCGGCCAGCATTCCTGTTTTCAAAAAATTCCTGCGGTTCGTCATAATGGCTTTGCGGTTTGTTGCACCAACCCATCATTGTTCAGCGTGATGGTGCTGTGTTGATCTGTAATAGAAGCAATAAACTGGCGGCTGGTTGCTTCGATGGATAATTTATTCGGCTGCCCGTTTACCACCACATCAGGTGTAGCGATGTTGAGGTCCTGCAGACTGTTGGCATATTTTCCATGCTTTTGGTAAAATGCTTTTTGCCGGTAATACACCAGCCATAGGTGCGGCCTGCGCTGCTCGTTGTAAGGCATTGTAAAAACTGTGGTCGCTTTGCGGGTAAACTGCAAATATCCCCAACGTTCGGGATAATGCATATCGATCACACCTTGCGGCGACCATACCCAGTTGTATTCGGGTAGCAGTTTTCCCTTGCTGTCCTTTTTCCTTACATAACGGCCGTTTACCATATCGGTTTGCCAATGCACTCTTGAAAAATTGATGCGCCAGATAGCGCCTTCGGCGGGTGTACGCCATGTATTGCCCGCAACAATGCTGCGAAATGGAATGGCCATTTCCACCGTCCAGCCTTCGTCTTTATCGGCGCTGTTGTTGAGGGTTCCATGCACCTGCACAGCCGATTGCAGGTCGGACACATCATAACCAATCATGGCACTGGCGCCATTGCGATAAGGCTTCGGCATCATCAGGTCCAGAATGGTGTTGAACGCATTTACCTCCACTTCGTAATACTGGTGGCCGTTGTTGGATGGACTGACGAATACTTCAAAATCATTGTCGTGGTAAATGATCGTATCGCGTTTTTTCAGCGTGGCCCAGACATGCGGTTCTTCGAGATAAGCAGCTACAAACAAAAACGAATCGTTGTAGGTCATCTTTACCCTTGTGGCATGGAGCGGCTTTGGCTTTTTAGCCCCTTCAATATCTACAAACAGATCGGTCCATGCGGCAACTTTCCATGCGGCTTCGTCCAGCTTACCATCAATGGCAATGGGTGCATCGGTATACGCCGCCACATACGATTTTGGTTCCGTAAATAGGGCTTCGTACGGTGCAAAAGAAGCCTGTGCACCGGCATATTCTCCTGCGCACAGCAGTAGCATCAGTGCACTCCAGCGGCGGCATTGCACGGGCCATGTAAACAGGTTGTATAAAAACTTCAAATGGGGGAATGTTTGGTTAGTAAATAGCCAGGCTCGACAACAGCGGGCATGCTTTGCTGTCGGTGATGTTGATCCGAAGCTTGTCGGTTTGCACGCCATTCAGTTTTAAAATGCGCTTGTAGCCAATGGTAGTGGCGCTTGCCAGTTGCTGCCATTGCCCATTAACCCACGCCGAAACGGTAAACGCTTTTACACGCTGCCCAAGGGCAATAGGTTCCTGCAGCATGATGTACTGCACCGGCTGCACACTGTTTAACTGTAGCTCCACCGATGCAGACCGCACCGTATCATCAGTGGCCCAGTAAGTCTCGTCATTGTTGTCGGTTAAATAAGCTGCTGCAAATTGACTGCTGTTGCCACGTGTGTTGGATGCAGTAACCGTTGCACCTTTTGCGAGGTTTGTTTTGAACGATGCATCCAGCAATTTTTTAAAGCCCTGCAACGATGCTACATCTGCGGGATGAAAACGACCTTCTTTATTGGGTGGCACGTTGAGCAACAAATTGGATCCGCGGCCAACAGAAGAGAGGTAAATATCAAACAAGCGTTGCGGCGATTTTACCAAACTATCTTCTTCCGCATGATAAAACCAGCCCTTGCGGATGGACACATCTACTTCGGCGGGAATCCAATGCGTGCCGTCTTCCGATCCGGTGTTGAGCAAGCCTTCAATACCCGCTTTACCCGCATACAACGTATCGGGGTTGATGATGCTCCAGTTCGTTTCGCCGGCCACGCCCCGTTCGTTGCCCACCCACCGAATATCCGGTCCTGCATCGCTAAAAAACACCACGTTGGGCTGCAGGCCACGCACCATATTCAGCGTAGTGGGCCAATCGTAATACGTAGCGCCATTGATGCGGCGGCGTTCGTTGGCACCGCCATAATAACCATCGCCACCATTGGCTCCATCAAACCACATTTCGAAGATGGGTCCGTATGATGTGAACAATTCCTTCAACTGGTTGCGGTAATATTCTACGTACGATGGCTGTCCATAATCCCCCCGGTTACGGTCCCAAGGCGAAAGATATACGCCGAACTTCAGACCTTCCTTTCTACAAGCTTCTGCAAGTTCTTTTACCACATCACCCTTGCCCCCCTTCCACGGGCTGTTCTTCACCGAATGTTCAGTGAATTTGCTGGGCCACAGGCAAAAACCATCATGGTGTTTGGCTGTAAGAATGACGCCTTTGAAACCCGCTTCCTTCAATGTTTGTACCCATTGCGCAGCATCTACCTGCGCCGGGTTAAAAACAGATGGCTGTTCATTTCCATAACCCCACTCCAGGCCAGTAAATGTGTTGGTGGTAAAATGGATGAATGCAGTGAGCTCCATGCGGTGCCAGTCGAGTTGCTTTTGCGAAGGCAGGGGCAGCAGGGGTGCAGGCGCTGCAACACTGGCGCTTGTAGCTGTTGTTTGCAGTGCTGGCTTGCATGCGGCAAACAGCAAAACCGGCAACAACAGTGTATATAATTTCCTCATGTTGATTGTTGTTTAGTGGGCGATCAGGATGCGGGTGTAAAAGCAAATGCAAGTGCAGGCAGCGCTTCGCCCCCGGCCGTAATCGATTTAGGCAATTGCACTTTTACTTCACCTCCATCCATGGTCCACTTCAGGTTTTCGCCGGTTTGCAGCAGCTTGATTTTTGAGCCCCTTTTCGGCACATGGCTTTCCCATGTTACAGACTGTGGTGCTGGCTTGCCTTCGGGCAGGCACACCAGCGCATAACGTGTGTTGCCGTTTTTGCTTTGGGTAAAATAAGTTTGCCCCTCAGCGTACTTTTCGGTGATGCGGGTGTTGTAAATAGCAGCGCCGTTTTTGTCCATCCACTTACCAATTTCCTGCAGACGTGCAACGGCATCTTCAGGTAAAGTGCCATCGGCTTTTGGCCCAATACCCAGGAGCAGCGATCCGCCTTTTGCTACAATTTCAATCAGCGTGTGCACCACTTTGGTAGCCGATTTAAACTGGTCGCCGGGAACATAGCCCCAGGCGCCGCCCAGTGTCATACAACTTTCCCAGGGATGCTGTATTTGTTTGTCGGGAACACGCTGTTCCGGCGTTTGGTAGTTTTCATACGGACCATGCACGGTGCGGTCAACAATCAGCAGCCCCGGCTGCGCCTGGCGGGCCATAGTGGCAAGCCTGGGCATATCAATATCCTGGCTCCATTCGGGGATGCGGGCACCCCAGGAAAGCACTTCTTCGTTCACGGTTTCCAGCGGACGTACCCAGCCCCCGTCGAGCCACAGGATGTCCATTTTGCCATAGTTGTGCATCAACTCACGGATCTGGTTATGCGTAAATTGTTTGTATTGATTCCAGCGCCACGGATGCTTGCGGATGTCGTAGTTGTTGTTGCGATCGGCAGTGGCGTATTTGGGCCACCAGTAATATTCACTGTGCCAGTCGGGTTTTGAAAAATAAGCCCCGATCATAAAGCCTTCGTTGCGGAATGCGTTGAATACATGCTTGGCAACATCGGCTTTGGGATTGTTCTTAAACGGGCCAGCAGAAATTTTAAAGTCCGTTTCCTTTGTATCAAACATATTGAAGCCGTCGTGGTGCTTGGTGGTAAACACCAGGTAACGCATGCCGGCATCTTTGCCGGCTTTGGCCCATGCTTCGGGGTTGAAGTTTACCGGGTTAAAATCTTTTTGCAAACCCCAGTACCATTGTTTGAAATCATCGTACGAAATGGTGCTGTCGCGTTCAATCCAGTCTTCCGAACACAGTGCCCATGATTCGATCATACCGGGCACCGCATACAGCCCCCAATGAATGATCATCCCAAATTTCTGATCCTGCCATTGATTCAGTTTTTGCCGCACCTGCGGATCGGTAGGCCACTCGTATGCAGCCGATTGCGGGTGAACATTCTGCTGCGCACCAGCCTGCAATTGCAGCATCAATGCGGAGCCGCAAAGCAGTTTGCTTATTGTTCTTGTAAAAGCCATGTCGATATATTCCTGTGTAAAAAACTTTTGTGATTGTTGGTGTGCTTATTTGCCCAGCACCATATTGCTTTCATCTAGCTTCCAGTTGTGATCGAAAAAGCCGGCCGATTTCAAGCCTGCGGCGCCTTGCTGCACCATGTCCAAACTAAAGATCATAAAGTCGGGGAAGCCGCTGGCGCCGGCAAAGTACTGGTTGGCATTGGCAGCGTTCATTCCTTTTACACCAGTGCCACCAATTACAGCCACGGAGGCTATATTGGAGGCCTTGATGGGCCACACAAAATATGCGCCCAAATCATCGCCCTGCCATGTTTTGCCACCGGCTTTGATGCTGTTGCGCTCCATCTGGATCGGGCTGTCGTGCAGCAACTGGTTCCATGCCCTGTTGGTTGTCTTATTGCCAAACAGGATCACACCGCGGTCTTTATAACGGGCCAATGCAAAGTCTTTATCGGCTACTATATCAACGGCACCATTGCCGCGATAGTACCAGGTTTCGGCATCGTAGCGTGCCTTGTTATATGCCCATTCATTTTCTTTTTTTGTACCCGATGTGCCGTACACAAAAACCATCCTGTTGTTGAAGGCGTCTTTAAACGTGCCGTAGCGGTGCGGGCCTTTTTGTTCGGGGCCTGGTTTTGCACCCAGCATCCAGCTTCCGCCATCACGCACCAGCCAAATACTGTCTGCAGCGCTGCGGGTGTTGTAGGTTATGGCATTGCTACCATCCAACGCAATGTTCACCGCGGCACCGGCACCAAAGTCTTTCAGATCAAATTGTAGCAGCCGCACATTTTCGGTAGTGCCGATGATGGTATTGTTGTTTCTATTGCGATTTAATTGAAGCCGGCTGTATTGCAATGGCTGCTGTTGTTGCAGCACCGATGCCCAATAATACGATGCAGAAATACCGGGACTTGCCGTTGTAAAATCAATGATGTTAACAGCGGTATCCAGTTTGCGCTGGTGCCATTTAAAGAAATCGAAAATAGGCTGCCAGTCCACGCTGTGGTCGCCAAACCAATGACTGCCACCGGGGTATTCGTAATAGCTTAGGTCGGTATGAAAATCGCCCAGCACTTCGCGCATTTGCCGTGCATAATCAACCGACACGGTGCGGTCCGAGTCGCCATGAAAAATATAAACACCGAGCGGCTTATAATTTTGCGCCAGTTTGATCACATCGCTTTGGTTGCCGCTGCGCAACAATACCTGTTCTAAAGGGATGCTGCTGCTGTCGGGGATCAATCCATCGGCAGAGCCGTAACCTTTCAATGTAGGATAGCCCGCACATGGCGCAATGGCCGCCCATTTGTCGGGGTAGGTTGCACCCAAAAACCAGGTGCCGTGCCCGCCCATGGAGTGGCCAGTTAAATACACCTGTTGCGGATCGGGTTTGAATTGCGTTTTTGCCAATTGCAATACTTCCAGCGCATCGAGGCGGCCCCAGTCTTCCCAGTTAAAACCACGTGGCCTGCGGTTGGTGGGCGCCACCAGGTTGCCCCAGTCTTTCGATTTGTATGCCCTTGCCTGTCCTATTGCTTCTACGCCGGCACCGTGCACCGAAAAGAACAGTGCACTGCCTTTTCCGGTTGTGCCTGACTGTGGTGCCACGGCATAATATTGCAGGCTGCCATCAATCTGGGAGGTAAATGTTACGCTGTATTTATCGGTTGGCGCAGCTGTTTCTATTTGCAATTTTGCGTCGTCGATGCTTTTTGTGCCTTGCAGCAAGGTTAAAGCGCAGGCTACTTTTCCGGCACTGGTTGCTGCGCTGCCGTCAAAGTTGAATGCAACTTTGCGGGTAGTTCTTGCTGGAATTTCCGGCAGTTCCGTAACTGCTGCGCGGCCTGCAACAACACTCCTGATGCGCAAGCCTTTCAAAGCCCTTTCCGAAGTATTGATCACGACTACTGCACCCTGCAGGGCCGTATTATTGCCGCCCAGCCTTATGTGCGGCAGCGTTGCATCTCCGGTATTGAACAGAACGGGTTTGGCAGGAAACGAAAGATACGCCGTGACCATGATGCCCCGCACATACAATTCGTTCAGGCCCTTTTTCAACTTTACCGGTATATACATCCACCCCGAAGAATAAGGGTCGCCGGTATGCGGCTCGCCATTGAAAAACAGCGAACTGTTTCCTTTGATGTTGAGTAATGCGACGCCTTCCTTTTCGGCGTTGTAGGTAAGGTACATATAACCACTGCGACCAAAAGGATTGCGGCGGTCAGTGCTGCGGTAAAACAAGCGGTTGTTGCTGTCGGCTGTAACCGGCTGCCAGGAGATATCGGCGCCATTGTCGGCCTTGCCCCAAATGGCTCCTTGCTGCGGTGCTTTTAACTGGCTGGTGTATAACTGGTAGGCCAGTGCATCGGTGTAAATGGCTTCGCGGCCATAGCGGCTCGGAACATTTGCCGCCAATGCATTTTTAAAATAAACGGGCTGCTGTGCATTGGCTGTTGCTGTCAGCAAAAAGAAGGAACAGTAAGCTCCCATCCTTTTGATGGCGTGTAGTTTGGAAAAGGGTGTGCTCATGCCTGGTTGTATAGATTCAAGTATTGTTTTGCTATTCAAATGCTGTGTTGCAATTACGATTAGGCGGTTGCAACACAAGCTTTTCTTACCGATGCCCTAATGGTGTGCAGCCAGCTTTGCTGGTCCATTCAGCTTTATTTTCTGCAACACTTTCTCACCAATTTTTTGACCCTGCACCTGCCCGTTTTCTACGGCAGCCCGGTAATGAATACCGCCATAGAGGCGGCTGATGGCCGCTTCTTTTGCTGCTGCATCAAATGAACGAAATGAGCGGATGGGCAAGCCATAACCGGTTTCCGTATCGTCATCAAAAGAAAAATCAGCACCAAAAAAATGGGTCAGCACCACTGCGGCCGCATTCGAGATCACACTGTGCCCGCTGGTATATTCGGGGAATGGCGGCGTTTGCAATAGCGGCCGCCATTGTTCATCGATGTATGCGTTGATATAAGTTTCCGGCCGGATCAGGTTGCTGCGGTATTTTTCTTCCCAGCAGGAAATAAAGCCGTCATACAGCGCAACTGCAGTAAGCACATAGGCCGCAGCCGATGTTGCCAGGTCTGCATTCTTCTTGCGGGCAGCAATAGCCGCAATTGACATCCAATGCCCGCCCGGTGATAATTTTTTGGTGGCAAAATTCAGGTGGCCCTGCACGTTCAGGAAAAACGGGTTGCAATCCCAAAACAGCGCAATGGCTTTTTGTTCGGCCGTCATGGTTTTGTGTGATTGGTAAACCTCCATTGCCTGCCGGTAAAAAAGGCTGGTTTGTAGTGCGGAAAATTGCGGCGGCGGCAGGGGCTTGCATTCACCAGCCGAGTCCAGCGCCACGGTGCGCATCTTGCTCCAATGCGGCTCCACAGCCGCCATATAACCCGGTGCGGTGGGCAGCCATTTACCCGAATCTCTAATCAAATTATAGCGCCGCAGTTTGCGGCTAGCTTTGTATCCATCACTATCCGACCAGGCGATAACAGAATCGGCAACCCTTTGCCCAAATACCAGGGAAGCATCCATTGTTTGTTTGCCAACGCCGGCATATTTTTTCAGTAAAACCTGCAGCGAATCATCCAGCGCAGCTTCGGAAAAAACAAAGCGGCGGGCTGTTTTCATAAACGCATACACAGAGGCCAATTCGTAGTTGACCGGTGCTTTTGTTACGGGCTGTGGAATGACGGGAAAAGAATTTAATGAAGCCGACAGCGAAACATACTGCTTCTGCGCCGGCAGTGCAGCCTCGTAAGCGGCCACGCTGGCGTAGAGGTAAATGCGGCTGGCAACGGGCGGCGAAAAAATATCATGTACAATTACTTTGGTCAGTGCGCTTTGGGCACGATGCAGCAAGGCAGCATTGTTGCCTTTTTGCTGCGCAAAACCAAGCATGGGCAACAACACTAACAGCGATATGTAACCGAATTTGCTCATGGGTTGATTTGCACTACCTGCAGTGCGTCGTTGTTTTTTGCAATGATCAGCAAGGTGGCGCCATTGCTGCTTTTTACCGAAACGGCATTGCGCACATCGCCGTCGATGAACAAACCTGTGGCGTCGTTGGCTGCTGCTGTAAAGCCGCCTTTACCGTTGCCTTTCAGCAGCACACCAAGGCCTGCATCGTTGCGGCCCAACTGCACCCGGTAAGGAAAAAAATTACCCGCAAGCAACAAGTCGCTGTTGCCGTCCTTATCCATATCTGCAGCATGCACACCAAAGACTTTGGAGAACTGTGCCTCCAGCGGCAGCGGCGTGCAACTAAATTGCATGGAGCCATTATTGATCAAGATGCAGGAAGCAAGCTGCGTTACCGAGAACTTTTGTGCAGTGGCGAGTTTTGCTTTTGGGAAAATGCTTTCCAACGACGCATTAGCATAGTCCTTATACTTCACGAACTTTTTGCGCAGCGGCACAATCTGGTCCAGCAACTCATCACGCGAAGCCATGGGATAAGGTTTGCCCTGTATGTAGTAAGAGGTGATGGCATCCACGCTACCGTTGTCGTCGAAATCAGTAGCATGAATGGTCATGGGTTCCGCCACCGATGCTTTGAATTGATTGTTCAACCCGCTGTTGCCCGCAATAAAATCAATATCGCCATCGCCATCCACATCGGCCGGCACCAGCACCGACCACAAACCTTCGGTGTTGGCCAAACCTGCCTTTGCGCTGATGTTTTCTAAACTGCTTTTTTTATTGTGAAACAGGTGCAGCGGCATCCATTCGCCGCCAATCATCAACTCGGGCAAACGATCACCATCCAGGTCCTGCCACACGGCGGCTGTAACAATTCCCGGTTGCAGCAATTGCTTGCTCCATGATTCGGTAATATCGGTAAATAGAATGCTGCCCACTTTCGAATCGTTGCGCAACAGGTAACTGCGGGCCGCAAACGGAAACGAACCCGGCATGGAGGCACCGCCTACAAATAGATCAAGGTCGCCATCGGCATCGATATCCGCTGCTGCAACCGATGCTTTGCTGCTCAACATTTGCGGCAATGCATTGGCGGCTTTTGCAAACATGCCTTTACCATCGTTGAGGTACAGCCGGTCGGCATACTCCGGCGAACCATCGCCGTATTCGTTGCCGCCACTCACTACATACAGGTCGGCATCGCCATCACCATCCGCATCAAAAAAAAGGGCTTTTACATCTTCACTGGCCGCATCCCCCTGCCAGGGCTGGGTTGTGCTTTCTGTAAAATTTCCATTTGCACCCTGAATAAATAATTTACCTGATTGCTCGATGGCGCCGCCTACAAAAATATCTTCCAAACCATCACCGTTCACATCGCCTTTTGCCAAAGCAGGGCCGAATTTCGATAGCTGGTAAGGCAGCAATACTTCGTCTTTAAAATCAATAAAATAATTTTCCCGGTGCACGAATTTGATTCCGGATGTTTGTGTGATGTCGCGAAACATTGGTTTGTTTGCCGCTGCGAAAGCTGCAGCAGGTGTAGCTTCCTGTTGGTTGTAAGTATACACTTTACCCGCAGCCAGTTGCAGCATTTTTGTTTGCATTCCATCAGGCCAGCGAATGATAATGGAGTCAACCATTGCAGCACTACCCAAACCAAATGACAACACCGGCGAGACCGACGACTGGTACCCACGAACGGAATATTGTTCTGCAAACTGCATATTGCCACCGGCATACACCCAAACCTTTGCACCTAATGCAGCAGTGTTGTTTGCGGCGCCTTTTAACTGCAATTGCACAAAGCTGTTTTGCCCACTCGCCTCCGCATTGTTGCGGTACAACATCACAGGTTCGTTGTTGTTGCCGATGAGCAGATCGAGGTCGCCATCGTTGTCGAAATCGGCATAAACGGCAGCATTTGAAACAGCAGTTTGGGTTAGTCCCCAAACCTTACTACGATCCGTAAAAGTCAGGTCGCCATTGTTTCTAAAAACATAATTCGCCAACTTGTTCGACGGCATCTTCCGCACCAGGTCGTATGTTTTAAAATCAAGTTTGCCGTTTGCCACCGAAGCCATCTGCGCATCGGCCACAGTATATTTTAAAAAATCCAAATCAGTAAAATCGCGGAGGTAGCCGTTGGTCACCAGCAGGTCTTTCCAGCCATCGTTATCCAAATCGGCCAGCAATGCCGCCCAGCTCCAATCGGTGTTGGATACACCGGCCAGTTGGCCTATTTCACTAAACCGCACATTACCCGCAGCATCCACGCCGCGGTTCAGGTGCAGCATGTTGCGCATTTGCTGGTGGTAATATCCGCTATCCAGCAGCAGGTGATACGCATCGTATTCGTCGGGGCCTTTCAATAATTTTTGCCGGTAATTGTCCTGCGGCAACATATCCAGCGTGACCACATCGGGGCGGGCATCGTTGTTGAAATCGGCAATATCGGCACCCATGGAGTATTTAGAAACATGTGTAAATGAGTGCTGCAGCGATTGCGAAAACGTGCCGTTCTTATTGTTTACATAATAGCAATCCTGCTCTGTGTAATCGGAAGTGGTGTACAGGTCGGGCCAGCCGTCGCCGTTGATGTCACTAGCGGTTACGCTCAGGCCAAAATTCAATGCGTTGTTGATGATGCCCGACTGCGCCGTGACATCGGTAAACTTTGCGGCACCGTTTGCAACGCCATCGTTGCGAAAAAGGCGGTTGCCAAAACCAGCATGCGGCGTGGCCCTTATTTTACGGGTATTTAAATATGGATTGTACGTGTGATTGGAATGGTTTAGTAAAAACATATCCAGGTCGCCATCCCCATCGTAATCGAAAAATGCGGCCTGCGTGGATTGCGTGCCCGGCGCATCCAGCCCGTAGGCTTTTGCACTTTCTTCAAAGTGGGGCACACCGCCCTGCAAACCCTTATTGATAAAAAGTTCATTGGACAACTGTGCATCGCTGTACTTACCCGAATGACACACATAAATATCCGCGAGCCCATCACCGTTCACATCGGCAATGCTTACACCGGTGCTCCAGGTGCCATTGCCCGCAACACCAGCGACTTTAGTAACGTCCCTGAATTTTAGCCCGCCTTCGTTGAGGAATAGTTTGTTGGGCACCCGGTTGCCGGAAATAAACACGTCCTGCAAACCATCGCCATTAAAATCGGCCACACCAATGCCATGCCCGTTGTACAGGTATTCGTATTTGAATACATGCAACGAGTCATCTTCTTTGATGGTGTTGGTAAACTTGAGGCCTGTCTGCTCTGGATCCATCAGGGAAAATAAGGGCCCTTTTACCTGCGCTTGTGCGGAAGTAGCGGCACCAAATATGCCCATCAGCCATATAAAACATTGCCTGTTCAGCATGCGTTATTTTACTCCAGTGAAAGTTGTTCATCGCCTTCGCGGTAGGGCAAAAACACCATCATCAGCGTCAGCATTTCGTCGTTCGACCGCATATCGCCGGATGACATCACAAAACGTGGCGGATTGCTTGGATTGAACGGGTTCGATGCAGTGTTGTCGTAGGTGCCTTCAATAACCAGGCGGGTGCCGCGTGGTATGTGCACTAGTTTTTTAAACTTATATATTTCCTGCCAGCGAAAATCCCATTGCGGAATATGTGTGAGCCGAATGGTATCGCCGGAAGGTGCAATGCCATATGCACGAAAACTTTTACCCAGCAAGTGCATGTGCGGCCATACATACATCACCGAAAAATCTTCGCCGGGGTTGGTGATCTTAAGCGAGAATGTTTTTACCGTATTCGGCATCAGCATCAGCGGCGGAAAGATCTGTTTTTCGCCAATGCCGCCCGAACCAAATGAGATGACTTTTACGCGGCGCTCCACCGGTGTTTTGGTAAAAAATAAATTGACGCCGGAAATGCTTTGCTCTTCTTTTGCCGAAGGCGCATAATGGACCGTCATTAAAATAACACCGCGTTTGGGCAGCACCCAACCAAAGCCTTTGGGATATTTTTCGCCGGAAGAACCAGGTATCCAGCCACCATAATAAGTGATCGTTTTTTTAAAGGGTTGGTAGGCGTCGTATTGCGACCGGTCGCCTTCCGACAGGTTGATCATCTCGGGGCCACCGTTGATGTCGATGCCTTCCGGTACTTCGTGAATGCTGTAGTTGACGTGGTGGACAATTTTTTTGTTGTTGGAAGCAAACTCAATAGCTTCCACGTTGGCTGAGTCGGGCAGCTCAAACGGAATTCGGTATACAATGAACCGCTCCATGTTGTCGCCGGGCAGCGTAAATGATTTTGGTGTACGCAGGTTGAGATCGGGCTTGCGACCCATTGCTGTATTGGTTTCCAGCAATGCTTTGTATTGCGCTTCGGGCTCTTTGCCTTCACCTTTTGGCGCTTTGTTATCAATCCATTTCAGGATGACGCCTTTTTCTTTTTCGCTTAAAGATCGGTTGTTGCTGTAAGCAACGTAATGATCATCGGCTTTCCAGGGCGGCATAAAACCGGAGGAAATAACTTCACGGATAAACTTGGTTCTTTTGGCTACATCCTCGTAGGTGATGAGGGAAAAAGGAGCCGCGTCGTTGGGGCGGTGACAGGGTGTGCATTTAGCATGAATGATGGGCGCCACATCTTTGATGAAGGTAGGTTGCTGTGCACCTATTGGTTGCAGCAATGCCACCAGCAACAAGCTCAAAAAAAATAGACCGCACCTTTTCATAAAGCTAGAATTCATTGATCAAACACCCTTTGGCGATTGTGGACCGAATGGCAACCGGTTGGCCATCCAGGTACTGGCTGATGGCATCGGCCAGGTAATGCTGCTGTGCCACCTGCTTTTTTTTACCGAGGCCAACTACCCAGTCGTCGATGGCGCCGCGGTACACAATAGCACCGGTGCTGTCGGCCAAAAACACTTCGGGTGTAACGGTGGCTTGCATGTATTGCGACAGCCGCATATCGGTATCAATCAACAAGGGAAAATTTATCTGGTGCTCTTTTGCAAACTGCTGCAAAGTATCACCTGTATATGCTTTGCCCGGAACAATACCCAACACCTGAACCTGTGCGCCATATTCCCGATTCAGGTTGTTCAGCACCAGGCTGTAATTCTTGCACAGCGGGCATTCCGGCGAGATCAGCACAAACAGCAGCAGCTTTTTTTCTGCGCCATTGATGTGCGCCTTGCCGCCCGAAGTATTCCAGAGATCCATGCGGCCAATGGTGGCAAAAGATAGGCTTTCTCTGGTCCATTGCTGTGCCCCTGAAGGCATTGCCCCCAACAGCAAAACAAAAGCAAAGATCACTGTTTTTATTACCCGCATCACCGCTTCAATTTACACGCTTCGGTTGGTAAAAAAATGAGAAAAGCAAAACCCCGGACGGAAGATTCTGCCCGGAGTTTTGCTTATAAAAAGGGATTAGCGTTTATCCCACCAAACGCGGCCAAACACATCGTTCGGGCCTTGGCCAAACTCGGGATCTTTTGCCATTTCATCCAATGCCGCTTTGCGGGTAGCATAGTTGGGATCGGTAGAAAGTGGCGGTGCAATAGATGCACGGCGTGGAATATCACGCACCACGGCATCAATTACTATGTCCTCGTTTCTCAGCGCTGTGTTCTTGTTCGGCATGCCAGTGCGCTTATACAGCGCCCATGCTTCGTTGGGCTGCTTGTAGTAGTTGAGATAGCTTTGAATAGCGATCTGCTCCAGCGCTTTTGCTGCATTGAATTTTACATCCGGTGCATTCAGGTATGCAGCTATTTCTGCATCAGTAACCGGTGTGTGTTCGGTTACTTGTGCATTGGTAGCTGCGGTGCTGTAAAAACGAATGGAAGCTTCAACACCTTTGTTGTACCATTCTTCCGCATTGCCGCTAACATAGTTGCGGGCAATGGCCTCTGCACGCATCAGCGCATAGTCGGCATAGGTAATGATGGGGAAGAAATTTTTACCCGTACCGTTGTTGGACGCAGGCATCCACATGCGGTATTGCAGGTAAGAAATGGTATCCAGCGTCAGCGAAGAGTTTACCATTTTAGTGGTAAACCAGGTGCGGTACTGTCCCAGCGCCGAGTCGGGGCTGATGTGTGCACCCACGTACTGGCGTGGATTCCAGGTGGTGCTGGCAGGGTAAGTACCTGCAGCTTTTGCCGTATTCAGGTTAGCCTCGGTGTAGTTGTTTTTCTGGTAAAACATACGAATCCGGGGATCCGAATTGTTCCACATAAAATCAACGGTAGGTTTGGGTGCACGGAAACCGGTAGGGTCCCAGTTGCCGCCGTTGTTGAACGATACGTCGGCATACATTACCCAGCTATCATTATTGTTTTCCATTTGTGCGGCATCGGCCAACACTTCGGTAATGATGGCTTTTGCTTTTGCCTCATCGCGTTTCATCAGGCGGAACGCCATTTTCATACGCAATGCGTTGGCAGCTTTTACCCATTTGCTTGCATCGCCTTTATAATACAGGTCGTTGTTGCCCAATGATACCTGTGTTACTGAAGGTGTGGTTTTTAAAATACCGATCACCTCTTTCAGCTTTGCATCCCAGATGTTAAACAGCTCCGGCTGGCTTTGGAAAGCCGGCGTCAGGTTGCCGCCATAGCGGGCCATGAACGCATCGGAGTAAGGAATGCTGCCGTTGATGTCGGACACGTAAAAAGCATAGTACACTTTCAGGATATCGGGGATGGCCCGCATGTGCACCCGCTTTGCTTTTTCCTCGGCCGGCATGTTGTCGATGATCACCTGCACATCGGTCAGTATCGAACCCAGTTGGGGGTAAAATACATTGTAGCGCTGGTTGAAATTGCCTACGTCGTTGAGGAAGTTTTTAGAGTTGCCCTGCTGAAAAACGGCTTGTTGCATCCAAGGCATGATGCGGCGGTAAAAGTCGTAGTAGGCTTCAAAATCGCTGTTGTGCGCCCTGATGCCGGCATTGAGAAACTGCTCCTCGGGCTTGATGCCTGCGAGGATGGTTTCATCGGTGTTGGCCTCTACAAAGCTTTCCTTTTTACATCCGGAAAGCGTGGCCGCAACCAATGCTGATATATAAATGATGTTGTTCAATCGCATAAGAAAGAAGTTGCTTTTATTGAATTAGAATGCTGCGTTCACACTTACACCAATGCTGCGTACGTAAGGCACACCACCATATTCGGCAAATGCACCGGCACGGCTACTAAACACAGATTCCGGATGAATATTGTCTTTTGATGTGTTGTACAGGTATGCCAGGTTACGGCCTACAGCACTTACCCGCAGGTTGTTCATGCGCAGTCTGGAAGAAAAGCGCTGGGGCAGGTTGTAGCCCAGTGATACTTCGCGCAGTGCTACCCATGAATTTTCAAATACAGAGTATTCGCGGATGCCGGTACCCCAGCTGCCAATGCCTTCGTAATACTGCCATGCGGGCATTGGTTTGATTAGGCCTTGCTTCACAGCTTCGCCATAAGTCATACCGCCTACATCTACGCCGGCCAGTTTGATGCCTTCGGCAAATACGCCTTCAGGAATGATACCGTCGTTGCGCTTTACGCCATTGGCGTCGTTGTATTCAACACCACCATGCGAAGCGTCGCGGCCAAACAGGGTGCTTTCGAAGCTACCATAGTTAACACCGTACTGGTGTGTGGCTGATGCCATCAGGCCACCAAACTTGGAGTCAACCTGTACGTTCAGGCTGAAGTTTTTAAACCGCACCTCGTTGGTGTTGCTCAGCAGGAATTTCTCCATCATAGAGCCCAGTTCTTTTTCGCCCTGGCCTGCTTCGCTGGAACGCATGTACACACCATTTTGCTTCAGGATCTTTTGACCGTTAGCAGGGTGGTTGATCGGGTTACCCGATGCATCCATTTTCTGGTAAGTAGCAAATGCATAACCGGTGATGAGGGTACCATACTCTTTACCTACACGGGCAACAGATTTAACGTCTGCACCAAAAGCCAGGTCAAGCTCCAGCGAGTTTACGCCATTGGCTTCGTCGATGTCGATCACCTTGTTGCGGTTGCGGGAGAAGTTCAAAGTAGTGGTCCACTGCACGTCGCGGCTGCGTACCGGCGTACCGCTCAACACGATCTCAATACCCTGGTTTTGGATGTTACCGGCATTGATCAGGCGGCTGCTCACACCACTTTCGGGCGGTGCTGCCAGGCGAACGATCTGGTTGAAGGTGTTCTTTTTATACCAGGCAAAGTCAACACCCAGGCGGTTGTCGAAAAAGCGCAGGTCGGCACCTACTTCATATTCGCGGGAACGCTCCGGTTTCAGGTTCAGGTTGGGCAGGTCGTACGAGCCAAAGCCGTAACGGGGAATGGTATTGTCTACACCAATGAATGTACCCAACAGGTTGTAACCGGTACCGCGGCTGGTTTCGTAAATGTTGGTACCTGCACCGGAGTAGCCCAGGCTTGCACGCAGTTTACCAAACGAAAGGAAATCAAACCCGGAGTTGTTTTTCAGCGACTCGGAGAAGACATAAGCCAAGCCCACCGAAGGATAAAAATATCCATAATCGCCGCTGCCGTTAGGATAAGTCAGCGTAGAGTTCCAGTCGTTACGGGCACTAAAGTTCAGGGTCAGCAACTCTCTCCAGGTAATATCGCCGTAAGCATATACCGCATCGAGGCGGCTTTGCGGAAATACGCGGCCGCTGGCGTTGATGGTGTTCACCGAGTTAGACAGCGCATAGATGTCTGCAATCTTGAATCCACCGTTGGTCGAGTTGTTGCTTTCGTATCCGCTGATGCCGCGGTTGGTTTCACCACCTACAGTCAGGCTACCTTCAAAGTTGGTACCCAGTGCGCTGTTGGCAGTGAGCAAACCTTGCAGGCGTCCATACTTGTTGCTGCTTTGGTACAGGGCATAATAGCCACCCAGGAAGCCAGGCAGTTCGCCACGTTCTTTGTTTTCGCGGCTGATGGCGGTGCTGTTGATGTTACCACGCAGCAATGCATGCAACCAGGGGAGCACATCGATGTTGATATCGAGGTTAGCCCGCAGGTTGTCTTCTTTCTGCATGATGTTTTTCTGGTAAAAATTCCAGAACACCGATGACATGGAACCACGATCATAAGGGTTGCTGGTAGGGTTACCGGCTGCGCCAGTGCGGCCACCTCTTACGGTGTCGATGTAGCGATCCTTATAATAGTCAATGTCGTAGTGACGCGAGTTGGAATAGCCCAAACGGAAGATGGGGTTAGAGTTACCACCTTGCAACAGCGGGTTTTTAGAATTCGAAGTTGCATAGGTAACCATCGCATCCATGTTGATGGCTTTGTTCAGCTTTTGCGTAGCACGCAGGGTAAATACATTACGGCCAAAATCGTTGTTGGGCATAATGCTGCTATTCTTGGTATTGGTGTAGGAAAAACGCACTGTAGTTTTTTCGCTACCACCTTCCAGCGATACGTTGGTATTGTAGTACTGGCCGGTTTTAAAGAGGTCCAGGATGTTGTTGGCGCTCCATGGAATCATGCGGCCGTCCACGTCGCGTACCATCTGGCCATCGAACTTGGGTCCGAAGCTGTAGTATGGCCCGAGCGTTGGCTCTACCTGGTTTACACCATCGGCACCTTTGATAAATGTGGGGTCAACGCCGCCGCCATATTCGTTCTGGAAATCGGGCAGGCGATAAGCTCTTTCAAACGTAGAAGTATGCGATACGTTTACACCCAGTCCTTTGCGTTCGCGGCCTTTTTTAGTAGTAATCAGTACTACGCCAAAAAGGGCGTCGGAGCCATACAAAGCAGTTGCAGCCGAGCCTTTCAGCACGGTTACGCTTTCATAGTCGTCGGGGTTCAGGTTTTTCAGTTCGTTACCGAAGTCGCGGGCATCACCCCACGAGTCGGCACCCGATGTACCGGGCTTAATGAGCACACCATCCACTACAAACAAGGGCTGTGTGTTGCTTCGCGAAATAGAGGCATTACCCCTGATGCGGATCCGCGAAGAAGATGAAGGACCACCGGCACCCTGGTTGATCATTACCCCAGCTACCTTTCCCTGCAGGGCATTCACCAGGTTGGGCGTATTGGCCCTTGCCAGTTCTTCGCCTTTTACTTCCTGCACGGCGTAGGAAAGTTTTTTGGTTTGCTTGCGTACACCAAAGCCGGTAACCACCACTTCATTGAGGGTGTTGCCGCTCGATTGCAAGCTGATTTCGAGGGGGCCACTGGCTGGTGCCGCTACTTCCTGTGCGGTAAAGCCGGCAAAGGAAATAACCAGCGTGGCATTGGGTGCTACGGAAATGGTAAATGAACCATTGTCGTTGGACATAACATTGTTGACGGTGCCTTTTTCATTGACGGTGGCACCCGCAAGAGCTGCTCCATTGGCATCTCTTACTACACCGGTGATGGTTCTCTTTGCCTGCGCTTGTGCAGCTAGGTTTAAGCACAGGAAAGACAACACCAATAGCAGAAAATTGCGCATACGCATGGATGTTGTTTTTGGTGATTGAAGCAATTATTGTTTAAGCCTGATTAAAAAACGTTTTCAATTTTCTTAGGGATGGGGGTAGCTGTACGGGCTTTGCCCGCAGCAGTTAACTACAGTATGGATCAATGATTAATTTCTCATGGCTAGCCCTGCCTGCGGCACCGGCTCCTTAGCCCCTTTTCCTTCTTTATCAAAATTTTCCATCACCAAACTGGCCGCACCAATCAACTCTGCCTCGTATCCCAACCTGGAGATCTGAATGGATGTATTTGCCGATAACCTTGGAATGCAATGTTCGTTTACCGCCTGTTGTATGGGCGCTTCCCACACTTTGCCTGCAGCCGATCCCCGTCCACTCAATACAATCATTGCCGGGTTTAGGATATGGATTAAAATAGCCACACCCTTGCCGATGTTGTATCCTGCTTCCGAAAACAATTCCACGGTAAAAGGATCGCCTTTTGATGCCGCGGCTACCAATGCTTCCACTGCTTCCTCGTAATGTTCCAGCGCTTCCAATTTCAACGAAGACAACCGCCCGGCCCGCAGGCCCTCTTTTGCCTTTTCAATTACCACCAGCAACGAGGTTTCGGTTTCGAGGCAACCCCGTTTGCCGCAACTGCACAATTTGTTGTTTTGAAAAATTGGAATATGGCTGAACTCGCCTGCAAACCCGTTATCGCCGCGAAACAATTCGTTATTCAATATAAGCCCCAGTCCTACCCCCCAACTAATATTGACCACCATTACATTGCTTTTGCTGCGTGGCGATCCAAACCGCAACTCGGCCAGCGCAATCAGGCTGGAGTCGTTGTCGATAAAAACAGGCAAGCCCACCGCTTCGCTGATCTGCGTGGTGATGCGTTTATTGTTGGAAGGAAGAAAAGAATAATTGATGCCTTTGGTTACATCTACAAAACCCGGCATGCCAATGCCTATGCCCACAATCCGCTCTTTGGCAATACCCGAATGGCGGATAAAATCGTTGATGGTTTCCATCAGCACGGGCAACGCCTCGTCGTTGTCGTGCAGCGGCAGCTCCACCTGCTCGGTAGCCACTACAAACTGGTTGTGCATGTCCATAATGGCCAGCCGGGTTACAAACTGGTCCATGGCTACCGACACGATGTACATCACATCGGCGCGAATGGAATAGGTAACCGGGCGGCGCCCGCCTTTGGATGGCGCAAAACCATTTTCCAGCACAAACCCCTCCGCCACCAGTTCATTCAGGATCTTGGTGGTGACCGGGATGCTGATGTTGATCTTGTCGCTCAAATCTGCACAGGAAAATATACCTCCAAAGTACAGCTGCTTTAAAATCCTTTTTTTATAGTTGGCTTTCTTACTCAAAACAGGAGGCAATCGGGTTTGATGGCTCAAACATAATAAATTCTTAACCCACTTTATAAAAAAATTAAAAAGTTCTTAAAGTTTTTCCGCTGAGCAATTGATGAGCGGGATTATGTTGCGGTATGATCGTGGGCATTGCAGGGTTTAGCGGTTAAAAGGGTAAAAAGTGCATTTACCGCTGGGCATCTTTTAGCAAGTAAAATTTCAAACGGCACATCACATTTTTACCCATAAAAAAAGCGCCCTGCCAGTGGCAGAGCGCTTTTTTTATTGGGCAATCGTTGTTGGCTACCTACTTCTTGGTATCGAGGTTGCCCGAGTTGCGGATGATCTCGTTGGTCGTACCAGACTCGTTGCCGATACCGGTGCCGTCGCCACTATTGCCAGTGTATGAGCGGCTATCGGTGTTGCTGCCCGAGTTGTAAGTACGGCTCGAATCGCTGTAACGGCTGCTGTCTTCGTAGCGGCTGCCCGAATCGCGCCAGCTGTTTTCGTTGTTTACGCGGATGCGGTTTTCCACATGCCGCACGCCCATGATGTTTTCCACCAGGTCTTCGGCGCGGCGCTTTTCCTCGCGGCTGCGTACCGAACCTGAAAGCACCACTTCGTTGCCTTCCACTTTTACATCAATTTCCGATGCATCTACATGACCATCCTGGTACAGGCGGTCGCACACATCTTCGCGGATGCGTTCGTCGGAGCGCTGGTAACCTTTAGGGCCTTTGCCGCGGTGCTCACCATAATTGCGGGAGCTGCCGGCCATGCCGCTGGCGTATTGCTGGCTGCCCTGGCGGTAATCGCCACGGTAGTTGCGGCGGTCATCGTCATCGTCGCTAAACCAGGACGATACTTTTTCCTTGGTGCGTTCCCACCAGCTGTTATCATCGTCATCGTGGCGGCGTTCGCGGCCATAGTTGCTGTTGCCGTATTGCTGGCCACCCGATGTGCGCTGTGCATAGCCACTGTTGTAGCCTGATGCGCCGCTGCGCTGGTTGTAGCGGTTTTCGTACGACTGGGAGTTGCCGCCCATATCCTGGCTGCCCGATCCGTAGCTGTCCCAGGCGCCATGTCCACCACCGGTATAGCCCACCTGTCCGTATCCGCCCACGTTCCAGTTTTGGCGGTTGCCGCGGTACTGGTCGTGCTGCATGTTGCCGTAGTTGCGGCCACGGGCCCGGTTGGTTTCTTCCTCACGTTGCTTTACGTTGCCATGATACACCTCGCCATAGCCGGGGTTGGGCGAATCGTTTCTGTTTACATACGAGTCGCTTTCATAATCCGACCGGTCGCGCCATTGATCCCGTCGCTGGTTTTGCTGGTTCCAGCCGGCCTGATAGCCCTGATCGTAACGATCCTGGTTGTGCCTGTTGTCCATAATATATACTATTTAAGGGTGAATAAACTTCCTTCGGGCTGTATTGCAAAATGCCTGTAAAACGTATTTGGAACAGCAAACAACAACCATTGCGCAGCACATAAATACTTATAGCACAGCTTGTTAACAGCCCCGCTTGTTTTTAGCCAATGCAAAACAGCCTATTATCACTAATAAAAACTATGCCTGTAAAAAAGGGGAGCAAGTGGCTAAGGCAAGCGAGCAGTGGAGGGAAGAAGAAGGGTGGAGGACAAATTATTTACATCAAAATGGTTCCCGGTTGTGTTCCTGAATTTTAAGGTTGTCATGCCGAACTTGTTTCGGCATCTCCTACACCTCGCGGAGGTTACAAAAGCACAAGGAGATGCCGAAACAAGTTCGGCATGACACCTCCAATAAACAAGAATTCTACTTCATTTGCAGTTCATCATTACATACCACAAACAAAAAACTCCTGCACGGACCGGTGGTGCCAGTGTGCAGGAGTGATCCAAAAAGTTATGGGTTAACTGATCAGGAAACGGCTTCCTTCACAGTAAGCTTAGCAAAGTCGGAGCCGCTGAAAATTTTAGCCAGCGCTATATTCTTTGACTTTTGATAATCAGCCAGGTGGGTGGCCGTTACAATGCGCCAAAAGTTTTTGGCTTTTAACTCGGCATAATCGGTGCCTTTGATAAACAGCCCATAAATGGGGTCGCGCTTTTTAAAAGCGATCTTAACTTGCTGTCCCTGCTTCATTGACTGGCGGTCCAGAAACTGTTCTATTTCTTCGATATTCATAATCTTATCGGGTTAAGGTAAATATGCGGTGGTTATGCAGATAAGTGTTCTTCAATGGAAGAGCCCAGGTCGCTTTCAACACCATACACCCACTCGGGCAAATCGGTACCGGTGGTTTTCCATTGGCCGCCGGCGTCTTTTATCAGGTTAAAAATCAAACGGTTGCCCTTATCGTCATTCACATCCACATGGTAGCGGGCTTCGGGCCCTGCAGACAAGCGGCGAAAATTGAACTCTCTTTGCCGCTGCCCTGCTTTGATTATTTTAGAAAAATAGGTGCTCATAAATTATGTAAGTAACGATTAAGGTTAAGCTTTTGCAGGTCCTTGTTGTCCATGGCGCTGACCGCTGCGGTTGCGCCGGGGCTTTTGCCCGCCACCGTTGCGCGGGCCGCGTGGCCCATTGAACTGCCGCTCCTGACCAGGTGCCGGTGCAGGGTGTGCCGGCCGGCTGCGCATGGGAAAAGGATGCTCCTCCACCACCGGAATGGTCAGCCCGGTGAGTTTTTGAATGTCCTTAAGATAAGCACGCTCCTCCGCATCACAAAAAGAAAATGCCATGCCTTCGGCGCCTGCGCGGCCGGTGCGGCCAATGCGGTGCACGTAGGTTTCGGGCACGTTGGGCAGGTCGTAGTTGATGACATGCGAAAGATTGTCCACATCAATGCCGCGGGCTGCAATATCGGTAGCTACCAACACCTGCAACCTTCCGTTCTTGAAGTTTTGCAGGGCACGCTGGCGGGCCTCCTGCGATTTATCGCCGTGCAGGGCATCGGCTTTGATGTTGGCTTTTTTCAGTTCGCGGGCTATGCGGTCGGCGCCGTGCTTGGTGCGGGTAAACACCAGCGACCTGTCCAGCTTTTTATCATGCACCAGGTGCACCAGCAGCTTTTGTTTGTCGCCTTTGTGTACCATGTAAATAGCTTGCTCAATTTTTTCGGCCGTACTCGATACCGGCGCCACGGCTACTTCCACGGGGTTGTACAGCAGGCTGGCAGCCAGCTTGGCAATGGGCGGCGGCATAGTAGCCGAAAAAAACAGGGTCTGGCGTTGGCTGGGCAACTCGCGGATCACTTTTTTGATATCGCCGATAAAGCCCATGTCCAGCATGCGGTCGGCTTCATCCAGCACAAATACTTCCAGGTGATCGAGGTAAATATAGCCTTGCTGCATCAAGTCGAGCAGGCGGCCCGGGGTGGCAATCAGCACGTCCGTGCCGTTGCGCAGTGCTAAAGTTTGAGAATGCTGGGGTACCCCGCCAAAAATCACGTCGTGTTTCAGGCCCAGGTATTTACCGTAAGACTCAAAACTGTCATCGATCTGTACGGCCAATTCGCGTGTAGGCGTAAGTATGAGTGTGCGGATATGCTTGTAGCCATTACCACCAGAGCCGGTTTCGTACAGGCGCTGTAAAATAGGCAAGGCAAAAGCCGCCGTTTTTCCGGTTCCGGTTTGGGCGCAGCCCAGTAAGTCTTTGCCCTGGAGCACTACAGGTATGGATTGCTGTTGTATGGGGGTAGGGTTTTCGTATCCTTCTTTTTTGAGCGCCTTTAAAATGGGCTCAATAAGGTGAAGCTGTTCGAACGTCAAAATATGTCGGTTAGATGTAATAAATAGGAGCTTGAATATATGGTATTATGCAACAATAAAAGCGATCCCTGTAAAAATCTTCCTTGAGGCCGGGCGGCCCTGGATGTTTGAGGTGGGCCTTCAGATACTCCTTGCGGAGATCGGATATTCCTTTCGGAAAGGGCCAAAGGTAGGCTCTTTCGTGCTAATAGTTTGTAAAATAAGTGTAAAGCGGGAAATAGAGATGGGCATTCTGCCCAAAACCGGCTGCTGAACCTGTAGGCATAAAGAAGCCCCCGGGATTTTGCGGGGGCTGTTATTTAAGGCGTTTGTTTCATTTGCATGTCTTCTTTTTCATCGGACAAGGACGCCTGGCTTTTCATGGACCGGATTCTTTTCAAAGGATCTTTGGATTGGATTGGTTTTTCTTTTGAACGATTGGATTTAGCTTAAACTATAAAACTTACGGTATGAAAAAACGATTTTAAAAGAAGTTGATTGATACGGATTTCATTTGCTTTTCATGGGATCTGGATAATTCGGTTTTTTGGACGGTTTGGTTTTTCGGATTGGATGGTTTTTTGCTCAACTGGATTTTGGACTTTTTTGATTGTGTGACCAATCAACTTCGAGCACAAAGATAGCTCTGCAATAAAGCGGCTGCAAGGGCATTTCTGCTCTTTTTTACTCCTTCATTTTATACGGCAAACATTTTTGTTTCGGGTACTCTTTACGAACAACCGTATCGTATATTTACGTGTATTTTTTACGCACAGACCCTTTTGCACCCCTCGGTTTACCGAGGCCTTTCGGCAATATATCCACTTGAAAGCCATTGCCTTTGCTGGCTACCGCTACCCTGTTTGAACTGTTTGCTACAATAGCTGTTTCTTACAAACATTGACAAAAAGCCAACGTGGATCTACAAACCGAACAGGGACCAGTTTTTATAAACCTCGATCCTCAACAGACCATTACCGGCATCAACAAAGCCGGATGTGCCCTATTGGGCTGTACGCCTGCCGATGTAATTGGCCGCGATTGGTTTGAAACTTTTTTACCCCAACAACAACCAGGCGGCCCGTTAAGCAGCGATAAAAGTCATAACAGCCTGTTCGAACACACGGTACAAACAGCAACCGGCATCTTGCAACCCATTCGCTGGCACACCAGCATCATACACAATGGTCATGGCGAGGTAGCCGGATCTATAGCCATGGGCACGCTGATTGGCCATGAACACGACAAAGCCATCTCCGCCGAAGAGGGCCGGGAAAGCCGCAAGGCGGTGCTATCGGCAGCGCTGGAAGCACAGGAAAAAGAACGCCAACTGCTGGCCGAGGAACTGCACGAAAGCGTAACGCAGATCCTCACTACCTGCAAACTGATTTTGGAGCACAACGAAGGCTGCAACGGCGACCCGGCTACGCAACAAGCTATAGTTTACCTGCAACAAGTAATCAACCGGGTTCGCGGCATTAGTCACTGGCTCAACCCAAAGCAACTGTCTGAAATTGGGCTGGTAGCGGCCATCGGAGAAATGATCAAGGAGATTGCACCGCAGGGCAAACCGCATATTCTGCTCCACGCTTCCGAGCCTAAAATGTTGGCCAGGCTGGATTCAGGAGTCCAGCTATCCTTGTTCCGTATTATACAGGAGCAGTGCAGCAATATTGTACGTTACGCCCAGGCCACCCGCGCCGATATTTACCTGCAACTCAGTTTTGATGCGGTTGAATTAAAAATTACCGACAACGGCATTGGCTTTAACCGCGATGCGGTGCAGTTTGGGCTGGGGCTGCGCAATATTAAAAGCCGGGCCGAAAACCATGAAGGCAGCATGCACCTCGATTCGGCGCCTGGTGCCGGATGCAGGCTGCAGGTGCGCCTGCCGCTGAAATAAAAGAGCGTGGCACAGGTGGCCACGCTCTTTTAAGGCAATAAATGACAAGCAAACATTAGTACACCCTTTGCATCGGTGCGGCAACTAAGTTAAAGAAATCCTAATAAACGCAAAATAAATTTTTAGCCCGTGTTTTCGGTTAGGCTTCGGTGTGGGCTGCGCCTAAATGTGTTACTCCGTTACAGCATTTACCCGCGATTTGCGGCGCAACAGGTTTTTGCGTTTTTTCTTAGGCGGGCTGCCCAGCAGATAACCAACAGGCTTCCATTCGTCCACATTGTCGCAAACGATTTTTACAATACCCAACAGGGGTATGGCCAGTACCATGCCCGGTATGCCCCATACCAGCTCGCCAATGACAAGGCCGGCAATGGTAGCCAGCGGGTTGATGCTTACTTCGGCGCCCACCACGAGGGGTTCCAGCAAATAAGTTTGCACAAACTGGATGACGGCGTAAGTGGCCAGTACGCCGATGACCATGCCCCCGCTGCCGCCCTGCGCAAAAACCGTAATGACCGTAAACAGCGTACCGGTAAGGTTGCCGATGAACGGAACAATTTCGAGCAGGCCGCACAGCACGGCAAAGAAGATGGCATTTCTTACCCCCACAATAGAAAAGCCGATGCCGTACAAAACCCACAGGCAGGCAATCATCAGTGCCATACCGGAAAGATATTTTTGCGCCACTTTCCGCGATTCCAGAAGGGTTTTTTCGGCTTGCTGTTGTTTATCCTGCGGCACCAGCATCAGCACAAAGCGGTGCAGCCGGGTTCGGTAGTACAGGAGCAAAAACAGGTACACCAGCACCAGGATCAGATCGGTGAGAAAACCGCCAAAGCCCGCCAAAAAGCCCGTGACCATTGTTTGCAGGCGTCCCGACGGCTGGCCGCCTTTGATCAATTCTTTTTGCTGCTGCCGCGAAATGCCGAAGGTGCGGTCAATGTAGCGGCGCAATTCGGTGATCTTTCGCGACAGGTTTTGTTCTATTTCATCGGCATTTGCTGCCAGGTCGGACAGCTGCCACGACAGCAAGGCCACCACGCCGGCCACCACCACGATCATGCACAGCAGACAAATAATGATAGCCATGGCCCGCGGCATGTGTTGCTCCATGCGCTGACACCAAGGCAAAAACAACATGGCCAGCAGCGCCGCCATGGTAAAGGGCACAAAAAAAGGCTTTGCATAAACAGCCGCTACAAACAGCAAAATAAAAAACAGCAATATCTGCATGGGTTTATGCAGGGATGGAATGGTCATAAATGCAGTGCTTTAAATTTTATACCAAGCAGGGAATTTGGGATTGACGATTTCGGATTTTTAGGAATGTACGACACGAATCGTCTTTTACCTTGATTGACTTTTGCGGGGAAGATAATCGTCCATCCAAAATCGTAAATCGTACATCATAAATTACATCTGGTATAATCTGTGCGCAAACCAATGTAAAAAACATGAAGCCGTTTAATGAACTGATACAATCCGACAAGCCCGTGCTGGTTGATTTTTTTGCAGAATGGTGTGGCCCCTGCAAAACGATGGCGCCCATTTTAAAGCAAGCCAAAGATGCATTGGGCGATGCCGTAACCGTGATTAAAGTTGATGTGGACCGCAACCCCGATGCGGCAAGACAATACAATGTACAAGGAGTGCCCACTTTGGTGCTGTTTCAGGCCGGACAAGTGCGCTGGCGCCAATCGGGTGTGGTACCGGCACAAACCCTGGTGCAGGCGGTGCGGCAAATGGGCCAGTAGTGAAGGCAACATTCAAAAGTAAAAAGGCAAAAGAGAGAATATTCTTCGGCTGCTCTTTTTGACTTTTACTTAAACCCTTTCAAATAGAGGTATTTGGCCGCGGCTGCGGTAAACGGTACAATGGGCAGCGTGGGAAGCAATTGCGCTTCCTGGGCAAGCGAGGTTTCATTGTCTAAAAACTGCAGCACACAGGCGCCCCTATTTTTTTGAAACAACTGCCGGAATATATCGGCGCCCTGCAGCTTGCCTTCGGAAAGGATTTGCAGCAGCACACTATCGTAAAAATGAAAACGGGGTGATTCTTTTTTCAGGTCGAATGGGTGGCCGTGTTGCAACAGGCTCGCCACAATCCTATCTGATTTTTTTTGCACGGCCCGGAACGTGTAACCACTCGAGCCCTTCGTGTTGCCGCCGGCCGTTCCAAGATTTAAAATATTGCCGCTCCGCTGCGGAAAAGAAACATTGGTCATGGGAATGATGCCAAACTCTTCTTCGGTGATGGTATATTGGTCAATATTTAAAAAGCGATGCAGGTAGTCTTTTAATGCCGCATCATATGCTTCCTGCGGCAACAATTCTCCGGAAAACAGCGTGTACTCCACCAGGGCCCTGCGCCGCGAAACGGGCAGCATATACACAAAGGTGGTGCCCCGCTCCTGCCCTACCCTAAAGTCCATCATCGTAGCTTCGGCCGGGTTGAAGCAGTCCGTTTCGGTTTCGATGGTCCATCCTTTAAAATGCTGCAGCAGCCAGTATTCGTGCGGCTTTAATTGCGGCTGTTTTGGCGGTATGCTGTTGAATACAATCGGCGCCACATATAATTCGCCGCCGGCTTGCACCTGCACTTCATTTCCCCTTTGCTCCACCGAATCCACCCTTGCCTGTACGCGATGAATATTGGGAAATTGGTTTAATAGCGCAAAACAATGCCGGTAAAAATCAATACCGCGAATGAGTTTATACCGGTAAGGGGCTATATCGAGCTTTTTGGAAAAACCCTGTGCATGCACATACAAAGTGTTCCACTGGTGGTGCACAATGTTTTCAAAATGACCTGCCTCTTTTTCCCAAAAACACCAGGTGCGGTCGTTCCTGTTTTTTGCATCGGCATCCAGCAGCAACACTTTTTTACCCGACAATGCAGGCTGCTGCACCATGCGCATCAGCAGGCTAAGCGCAGCCAATCCCGAACCGGTGAAAATGTAGTCGAAGGTTTTGATAACAAAGAGGAGATAATGGATGAAAGTTGGTGGATTATAGTCAAGAGTTGGGAGTTGACACTTGGCAGTTACTCGTCAAAATTGGACGTGCAGATTTTTCTTCCGACTTCTGACTGCGGACTTCGGACTTTTCCATCTTTACTGTCTTTGCGGTCTTTCCTGTCTTACCCTACCCCTGCTCTGGTGCGTAGCCCACTCTTTTGGCGGCCATCAGCTTTTTATCGCGGCGCACTTTATCCCAATATTTTTTGTGCACGTACAACATGCCAAAGCTTTCACCGTCTTCTTTGTTCAGGTGTTTGTGGTGCATTTTGTGTGCCCACCTGATGGCCCGCACATAAGTATTGCGGCTGCGGCTAAACCATTTAAACCGCTGGTGAATGATCACATCGTGCACCAGAAAATAAGCAGCACCGTAGGCCATAATGCCAAAACCAATGGCCTGCATCCACCATACTTGGTTGTATACACCAAAGCCAATCAGCAACATGCTGGGCACCGCAAAAATGACAAAGAACAAATCGTTCTTTTCAAAAAAGCCAGGCTCCACCTGGTGATGATCGCGGTGCAGGTACCACAAAAATCCGTGCATTACATAACGGTGCGTTAACCACGTAACGCCTTCCATAATGATGAACGTTGCAAGCAGTACCAAAATAAAATACAACGGAGTCATATTGTAGAAAACAATTAAAATTCAAAAGTTGAGAGAAGAAAGGTTTAATGTCTAAAGTTTAATGTTGGCTACTGCAGCAACAACTTTAAACTTTAAACTTTTTCCGCCATTTTCCGCACAGCAGCGTTGCCAAACTGCTGCTGCCACCAGGCCTGCACCATCGGAAACGCGATGCGAAACCAGGATGTAAACGCTGCCGGCTCGGCAATGATCCAGTCTTCAATGGCTTCCATTTCCATGTAGCGGCTGTCGGCCACTTCCTCCGCATTCAGCTCCATCGGCCCTTCATACTGGCCCGCAAACACATGATCGTATTCGTGCTCCACCAGGCCATTTTCCACTTCGGCGCGGTAGGTAAAAGCAAATATTTTTTCCAGCGGCGTTTCAAAACCCATTTCCTCCTGAAGCCTGCGCCGGACGGCCGTTTCAACCGCTTCATCGGGGTAAGGATGGCTGCAGCAGGTGTTTGTCCACAAGCCACCGCCATGATATTTTTGCGCAGCCCGCTGTTGCAGCAACATGCGGCCGGCACCATCAAACACAAAAACAGAAAAAGCACGGTGCAGCAAGCCCTGTTCGTGGGCCGCCATTTTCTCCATCGTACCCAATGGTTCGTCCTGCTCGTTTACCAGCAATACTTCCTGCACACTCATGGTCATTTCAAATTTATTCATCCGGATATTGTTGTTACCAACTGCAACGCCCCGTTCAGCACCTGTTGCGTCGCACTCTTGTACTTTCTAAACGCTATTCATCATTCCATCAACTACCAACTATCAACTATCAACTACTTCTCAAATCATCCGCAACTGGTTCTTCACGCCAGCTTTCAGCACAATATAAGCCTTGTGGTAGTTGGGTATGCGAATGCGTTTGTTAAGAATATGTCCCGGGTGGGTCGACTTAATTTTACCAAACAAGGAATAATAATATTTGTAGGCAACATATACGCCAAACTTCGACTTCATGGGCAGCTCCAGGATGCCGGTGTATGCATGTTCAAAATCCTGTTCAATGTCGGCTTCAATCCGGGCTTTATCACTTTCTGTAAACTGGTGAAAATCGCAGCCCGGAAAATACATCCTTGACAGGTCGTTGAAGTCTGCCTTAATGTCGCGCAAAAAGTTCACCTTCTGGAATGCTGCACCCAGCGACCTTGCGGAATCTTCGAGTTTGCGGTAGAGCGTTTCGTTGCCCTCACAAAAAACATACAAACACATCAGGCCAACCACTTCGGCCGAGCCATAAATGTATTCTTCGTAGCCTTGCCGGTCATATACATTTTGCGTCAGGTCCGACTCCATGCTTTTGAAAAATGCATGAATCAGGTGGTGATCAATGCCGTATTCGTTTACCGTGTCCTGGAATGCGTTAAGAATTGGATTGAGCGAAATGCGCCGCTCAATGGCTTCAAAGGTTTCCGCTTTAAATTGTTGGAGCAGGGCCTCCTTATCATGTTCGTGAAATGTGTCCACGATCTCGTCGGCAAAACGCACAAACCCATAGATGTTGAAAATGGGCCGCCGCATTTCGGGGTGCAACAATTTAATGGCCGAAGAAAAAGAAGTGCTGTAGCGCACCGTTACTTCCTTGCTGCATGCTTCACAAACCTGATCGAAAAATGCTTTCGTCATAAAGTTTTCGTTTCGTATGGTAATGTGCATCGGCCGATTGCTTTGCTGCTTTCTATTTTGCAACAGCCGCAGCACATGCATCAGCCCCACACCATTTTGTCTTACAATCGTCTTTCGCTCCCCTTCCCTTGCCCTCTTCTATCCTATTTGGCGCACCACCTGCGCCGACACCACTTCGCCACTGATCAGGCTGGGCGGCACTCCCGGCCCGGGCACCGTAAACTGCCCGGTGTAATACAGGTTGGGCACTTTTTTACTGCGGCACGACGGCTTGAAAATGGCCGTTTGCATCAGCGTATTGGCCAGCCCGTAAGCATTGCCTTTAAATGAATGGTACTCCCGCTCAAAATCGGAAACGGAAAACGACTTTTTATACAGTATGTGTTCTTTTATGGATTGGCCCAGCCGCTGCTCTAACCTGCTGATGGCATCATTAAAATATCGTTCCCGCACAGCTTCGGTGTCTTCCTTTAAGCCTGCCGCCACCGGTATCAGCAAAAACAGGTTTTCGCAACCTTCCGGTGCGCCGGATGGATCTGTTTTGGTAGTGGCCGACAGGTAAAACATCGGGTCGGTGGGCCATTGCGGCCGCTGGTAAATTTCATCGGCATGCTGCTGGAACTCCGTATCGAAAAACAGGGAGTGGTGCAGCAGGTTGTCGATTTTTTTACCAACACCAATATAATACAACAGGCAGGAAGGCGCCAGCACCCGGCCCTGCCAATAAGTTTCGGTATAACTGCGGTGCTCAGGCGCCAGCAAATGCTGTTCGGTAAAATGGTAATCGCCGCCGCTGATGATGGCATCGGCGGTGTATGTGCCTTTATTTGTTACCAGTTTCCTTGCTTTGCCCTGCTCAATCACTATCTCGGTAGCTTCTTCATCAAACCGGAATTCCACGCCTAATTCTACCGCCAGGCTGTGCATCGCTTTAACAATGGAAAACATGCCGCCCTGCGGAAACCAGGTACCGCCCCGCATATCGGCATAATTCATCAGGCTATACAGCGCCGGCGTATCGGCGGGCAGTGCGCCTAGGAACAATACCGGGAACTCCATCAACTGCTGCAGCTTAGGACTTTTAAAATGCCGCGCCACATGCTTTTTAATAGAAGTAAACAGGTCGAGCCGAAACATGTTGCCCAGAACCTGGCGGTCTACAAACTCGGTAAGCGATTGCCCTGGTTTGTACACCAGGCTTTGCATGCCAATGCGGTATTTATCGCCAGCCTCTTTCAAGTAGTTATCCAGTTGGCGGGCACTGCCTGGCTCAATGGATTCGAAGAGCTGGCGCAACGCCTCGTAGTCGGCCGGGATGTCGGTATGCCCTTCGGGCCAGTACACCCGGTACGATGGATCAAGGCGGGTAAGGCTGTAATAGTCCGAAACCTTTTTACCGAATTGTGCAAAAAAGCGTTCAAACACATCTGGCATCCAGTACCAGCTTGGTCCCATGTCAAAGGTGAAACCTTCGGCCTGCAACTGACGGGCACGGCCACCCGCGGTGCTGTTTTTTTCCACCACCTGCACCTTCCAGCCTGCGCGGGCCATAAAAGAAGCTGCCGAAAGGCCGGCAAAACCGGCGCCTATAATGATTACAGATTTACTCAACGTTGAACTTGTTTTTGCAGCAGCTTTTTAGCAAAATGAATACGACTCTTAATCGTTCCAAGGGGTTCGTTTAGCGCTTCGGCTATTTCCTGATATTTATAGCCCTGCAGGTAGAGCAAACACGCTGCTTTAAAGATAGCGGGTAATCCATAAATAGCGCCATTAATTTCATTCAGCAACAGCTTCTTATCGGACGACGGCGCCGAATGCGGTTCGAAATACCTAACGGTATCCATCACCAGTTTTTTACGTCCGTTGCGCCGGTAGTCGTTGATGAAAATGTTGCGCATGATGGTAAATAGCCAGGCCTTTACATTGGTGCCAGGCTGGTACTTATCACGATAGGCAAAAGCTTTGTACAATGTCTCCTGGCACAGGTCCTTTGCCGATTCGTGATCGTGCGTCAGGGTAATGGCAAAAGGCCGGAGCCCTTCTGCGTTGTTAATGATCAGTGCGTTGAATTCTTGTGTACTCACGTTGTTTAACTTTTACAGAGTAAATTTAAACAGAATAATCTGTTTAAACATCACTCACCATCTCTTAAACAAATTAGAAAATCAATGTTGCAACACAAATTGTTGATTGTTAAGGGTTCATACCCGGAAAAAAGTTGAAAAAAATTTTTAACTGCCGCGCTTGGTTTATCTACTGCACAGGTTAAAACGGGAGAAATGGGCCGCATTTTCCAGATAAAAAACAGCAAAATGTTTGAAGTTTTTGTTACCTGTGCATTGCAACGTATAACTACCGAAAGGCTGCCGCCATCATTTATTTACAAACCAAAAGACAAAAAAAATGCGCTGGCTTATATGCCAACGCAATGCTGAAGCAAGCCATATAACGCGGCTATGCAACCGAATAGGGATTATTTTGAATGTGCTACAGTGTGTCGATTGTTTGCACTACCTCAGGTAGCGATTGTAGAAACCGGATATTGGGCATGGCGGAATAGGAACGGGAAGCCACAAAGCCGGAGATCAGTGCTTGTGCGTTGTATTGTCCCAGTTGGTGCAACAGCCGCTCAAAGCGGGTGTTGGAAGGCGCGGTGGTTAAATGCAGGTAAATGAATTGCGGCTGTTTTATTTCCACCACGTAACCCAGGTCTTTCAGGGGCACGTTGGCGCCTAGGTACACCACCGGCAGGCCCCGCTTTTTGAGCAGGTAATAAACAAAAAGCAGCCCCATTTCATGAAACTCGCCTTCGGGCAAAAACAGCAGAAACTCGGGGCCGGTGCGGAACGGCATGGGCAGGTACTCGATGCCGCAAATAATTTTCTGCCGGATGATGTTGGATACAATGTGCTCCTGCGCCGGGTTGATGCGGTCGGTTTGCCACAGGATGCCCACTTTTTCCAAAAACTGGAAGATCAGCGTAGTAATTGTTTTTTCGAGGCCATGCTCCCGGATATGGCTGTTGAGGATCAGTTCAAAATCCAGCGAACGCAGGTCCACCATACAGCCGATCAACTCGTTTATCAAAAATTCACCTGCCGCCTCGGGACTGTTGATGCCCATGATGGCTTCCCGTCGCTTTTCGGGCGGCATCTCGTCGATGCGGGAAATTTTGTAACCATAGCGGTTGAGCAAGGCCACTGTGAGCAACGTTTTCAGTTCGTCGTTCGAGTAGGTACGGATGTTAGTGGCGGTACGCGACGGTTTCAGGAAGTGGTAGCGCTGCTCCCAAATCCTGATCGTGTGGGCCTTGATGCCCGAAATCGTTTCCAGTTCTTTTATTGAAAACCCCATCGCTATTCACTACAAACAAGGTAAAGAAAAGGTTGGGAAGACAGAAGAATTGATGATTTACGAATTACGATTTTGGATTGACAATTGCGGCGCCTGCGAATGCTGGCTTTTCTAAATTACGGTTGTAAACATCCGAAAGCTGAAATGCATTCAGTGCTTTTGTGGTTCAAATGGCACTCGGAACAATTAAAAATAAATGTAAAGCCAGACTAAGGTTGAACAAAGTTTGGTTCTCATTAGTTCCGCAACTCCAATTCCGAAATCAAAGCAGGTTCTTGTTCAGAAGGGGATAATCGCGAAAGGCGTGTAATGTTGGGGAAGTGGCCAGCTTTTGCAGCAGGGCGAGGTGGCGGGGGTGGTGCAGGTCGGTGCCCAGGAAATTATAATATCCTTTTTCCAAAAGGTACTCGGCCAGCTCTTTTACCGAGCGGCCGTAGTGGCCAGTGAGCGACAGCATGTTTAGCTGAAACAGACAGCCTGCATCTTTGAGGGTATCAAAAATTTCGCGGCGGCGGTCGAGGTAAATATAGCGTTCGGGGTGGGCCAGCACGGGCTGGTAGTCCTGGATCTGCATTTCAAAAAACACCTGTTGCAGCTCATAAGGTGCCGTCACCATCGAAAACTCCACCAGCACATAATTGTCTTTTAGTGTGAGCAGCGGTGCTTTTTCGCGCAGCAGGTCTTCAAAATGATCGTCGATGAAATATTCAGCGGCTGCATCAAGCGCAACGTTGATACCGGCATCCTGCAGGGCAGTACGTACTTCGGCCAGTTTGCCGCGGATAATGTCGGGGGTGTTTGGGTAAATGTCGCCCAGGATATGGGGCGTGGCAATGAGCTTTTGGTAGCCCAGTGCGGCCAGGCCGCGGATCATTTCAACAGAAGTTTCGATATCCGGAGCACCATCGTCGATGCCCGGCAGCAGGTGTGCATGCATGTCGGCAGCCAGCCAACTCAGATCAGGGATTTCTGTACTCTTTTTTCTCCAGAAAAACATGCGCTCCTTTTTTTATCCAGCAGTTTATGATATAGCCCGGACATTTCGTGCATCAGCCGCTGGTATCCAAAGCGTTCCCGCACAAAATCCGCGCCTTCGTATCCCAGGCGCTGGCGCAAGTTATCATTATTCACCAAACTCAGCAGGTTATTGTAAAAAGAGGGATCGTCGTTGATGTCGGAAAGCAAGGCCGTTTTCCCTTCCAGCACAATATCGCCAATGCCGCCCACCCGGGTAGACACAATGGGTTTGCTGGCCGCCTGCGCCTCGATGAGGCTTACCGGCGTACCCTCGTTGAACGAGGTGAGGGTGACAATGTCGAGGCCAGCCATGATGGCGTCCACATCCTTACGCCAGGACGTAAACACTAGGGGATGCGGGTGGGAACTGTCGGTATGCTGGGAAAAAAGGATGCCCCGCTCTGTGGCCAGGCTTTCCAACCGGCTGCGGGTTTCGCCGTCGCCTATGATAAAGGCTTTCACTTTCCGGTCGGTATTGCCCAACACATGTGCCAGCGCATTGATGAACAGGTCGTGGTTTTTGATGGGCACCAGCCTGCCAATGATGCCGATGGCGATTTCATCGTCGGCCACGCCAAACTCGCTGCGAAACTTATTGCGCTTTTCCTCCTGCCCTATTTCAAACCTTTCGAGGTCGAGCCCCAGGCGGATGAGGTGAAACTTATTAGCCGGTGCGATGGCGAAATCCTCCACCAATTCGCGTTTTTGCTGGTCGGAAATGGTAATGATGGCGTCTGTACGGCGGGCCAGGTACCGCTCTGTATTAATGTAAAAATTCGTTTTCAGCGAGTTGAAGTAGGAATGGAACACATGGCCATGAAAAGTGTGTACAATCACCGGCACATTTAAAGCCGATGCTGCCAGTCGCCCTAAAGCGCCAGGCTTTGCCGCATGTGTGTGTACGATATCGGGTTTAAAGTCTCTCATCAGCTTTTTCAACTGCCGGTAGGAGCCGAAATCAGATGCCGGGTTAATAGAACGGCCCATGCCCGGAATGGTATGATACCCAATGCCCAACTTATCGGTGAGGTATTCTGCGCTTTGCTCGTGGCTTTCCCGCTCACCCACCACCAGCAGGGTTTCGAACTCGGGTGCCAGGTACCTGGTGAGGTAGGTAGCGTTCAAAACCGGTCCGCCAACAGCAAGGCGATTCAGTATGCGCAGGACTCGGGGCATGTATGGGTTAAAAGTTTAATCGGAAAATTGGGTGCAAAGATAAGGGAAGAAGAGTTGACAGTTGACAGTTGATAGTTGACAGTTGACAGTTGACAGTTGATAGTTGATAGATGGTAGTGGAGAGAAAGGGGGATAGTCATTTAATATCCATGTAGTATCCATTTACTATCCATATAGGATCATTGGATTATCCAATCGACTGGAAGCAACTGACAATTGCGGCACCCACACCCTTTTACGGCACCGGTTATTTAAACCACTCCCAAGAACGGCATACCTGCCTGAAAAACAGCCTTTAGCGGCAGAACCGGACGGCTCCGTTTGCGCCGTCAACCGCATATATTATTCTTGTATTACCGGCTTCAATACAGTGTAAGCAGGGTAATACAGAAGGCGCCATTTACCCACTGCACTTGTTGTTGCCCCATTACTTAACACCTTTTAAAACAAATTTTATGGCAAAGCAAAAAGGCATTTTTAAAGTAGAAGGTACGCTTGGCGATGTGACCTTTTATAAATCGAAAGACGGTTATATGATCCGGGAAAAGGGCGGCATCTCTGCCGAACGGATGGCCAGCGACCCCGCATTTGAACGCACCCGGGAGAACCAGGCCGAATTTGGCCGGGCGGGCAAAGCAGGCAAGCTGCTGCGCACCGCCTTCCGGCCCTTGCTGCAACATGCTGCAGACAGCAGGATGGTGAGCCGGATGCTGCAAACCATGATGCGGGTGGTAAAAGCCGATGCCACCAGCCCCCGCGGCCAGCGCAATGTGCTGGATGGCGAACTGGAACTGCTGGAAAACTTTGAGTTCAACGAAGCCGGGAAGCTGGGGCAGACTTTTTTTGCGCCCTTACCGCAACGATCAACCGGACTACCGGGGCCCTGGCCATTGCTATTCCCCCTTTTGTGCCGATGGAGCAGATCGCGGCACCAGCGGAGGCCACGCATTTCCGGATCCTTGCCGGGGGCGGTTCGCTGGATTTTGAACACGAGCAATTCAGCACCGATACGGATGCATCGGCCCTGCTTCCGCTGAGCGGCACGCCTACCACGGCAATTTCCCTGCAGTTTAGCGTGGCGGCTAACAGTACCCACCCGCTAATGCTGGTGCTGGGCATTTCTTTTTTCCAGCAAGTGAACGGCAATTCCTACTCCTTGAAGAACGGTGCCTATAATGCGCTGGCGATTGTACGGGTAAGCGGAGTGTGAGGGAGGTGGCAGTTGATAGTTGGCAGTTGATAGTTGACAGTTGGGAGCAGGGGGAGTTAGTTGGATGATAGATTGAAGGGTGTATATGAGATTCGGCCGGCCCGCTTTGCTCCAATTTAACTACCGGAATTGTTCCACTCTATTTTTTACCTTAAAAAAAACAACAATCATGGACCTTTCTGTAATACCTGGAAATACAAGGGCAGGCACTGCCGGAGGCACCCTGCTGGTGTTGCTGCTGCAACTAAGTAGCGGCGAGTTGATCAAAACAGCTCTTCTTGCCGGTGTGGGTGCTGCGGTGAGTTTTGCCGTTTCATTTGTCCTGCAGCGGCTGGTGCGGCGATTGTATAAAAATGCATCCGACAAGGTGTAGCCTTGGATATGCCGGTTCATGCTGTGATACCCGGCGACTACTGAAAAGAGGCCTGTAATGGCCTCTTTTGAATTGATGCCCCCATCCACAGCCCCGCTTTTTGGGGCTTTATTCCTGGCTGTTGCCCCATGGCAGGTGACCAACAAAATGGCAGCTGCAGCAAGAAAGCTCCCCTTGTTTAGTATTGCAGGAATGGTCGGACCGCCTCTTCGCGGATGCCGGTAAATGCGCAAAACTCTTCAACCGTTACGAATGCATGGGGCGGCTTGCCGTTGGCTTTGCGGATCAGTGCCAGCAGTTTGCGGCCGGTACGTTCGCTGCGGCCGGTGATGTTGGTAACGTCTTTTACGTAAATGGTGACGCGGGTGGGCAAGGTGATCATATTATTCTCATTTAGCAGTTAAACAATAGGTTGCCATCAACTGAACAGATTGTTATTCTTAAAATTGGCAACCTTCCCCATTTTTGTCAATCCATACTATTATTACTTCCCACCCGTAAAAACACCTTATCACCGATGAGGGATTTCCTATTGCGCTGCCTCTTAAAATTTGGTAGTTTGGGTGCAGGTGCCCTTTGGCTCTACCCTGCCCCATCGCCGGTACCCATCCCCTTTTGTGTACCCTATTTACGCTTTATGGATCGCCACATAACTGTTGCAATTGCCTTTTCCTCGCCCATCTTTGCACAAGGCCTTTCCTTGCTGCTACAACAACAGCCCGATATTCAGGTACCACAAATAGCGCATTCCCCCACAACTTTACAGGAACAAATACAACAGTTTTCGCCCCAGGTGGTACTTGCTGAAACCCATTTAGGCCACCTGGATTGTGCCACGCTGACCTCCGATCTAAAAACATCCCATCCAGAAATAGGTATTGTGTTATTTGGTGCGCCGGAACCCTCGCAACTAATCCTTTCCGCCCTTGTTGCCGGTGCGGAGGGATTTGTGCCGCTCCATGCACCAATTTCTGAACTGTTTCGGGCCATCAGGTTTGTGGACCGGGGACAGCCTTATATCAGCCCAGATATAAATAAAGTTCTTTCCCAAGCCATTTGCCATATTAGGGCCAGGGACGGAGCAGGAGGCCTTTCGTTCCCCCTATTCACCAAAAAAGAGCAACAGGTACTGGCCCTTATTTGCCAGGAATACACGACCAAGGAAATATGCAAGGCTTTGCAATTGAAACCGTCCACTGTTAACACCCACCGGAAGCAGTTGCTTGAAAAAACAGGGGCCAAGAATGTGGCGGGGCTGGTTTTGTTTGCCCTCCGGAATGGGCTTTTAAAGCCGTGAGTTTAAACAGCCAATTTTACTTCAAATCATTTGCAACCTGGAGCAGAACAATTTGCTTATGTACCATTCCATATACAGCCTGTTTAATACACCATTAGCTGATATATTCCAATACGCCCCCAACCACCTAATTTTGCACCTGCATCATGAACAATTATTTAACCGGCGTTGATTTTGTCCTTATACTACTTTTTGTGTTGCTTATCCTGGCAACAGGATATAGCTTTTCCCGGAAGTTGCCCTTGGCCATACGCCCATATTTTGTGAAAGGCTTGTTGCTGAAGCTGGTGTGCGGGCTGGGTTTTGCGTGGGTATATGTGTATTATTATGGAGGCGGCGACACGCAAATGTATTTCCGTGGCGCTTCTGCCTTCTATACAGCTTTTTTTTCTGAAGGACGCCCATTCAATGCTTTATGGGATGATTATCTTTTGTTAGGCGGATCGGAGGCTACCCTGTTTACCAAACGTTTCGCGGCTGTTATCAACCTTTTTTCATTTAATTCCTTCTGGGCCTGTACGTTACTTTTTGCCGCTCTGTCTTTTATTGGACTGTGGTTGCTTTTTTTATCTTTTTACCGGCTATATCCAAATTTGCACAAGCCATTAGCGATTGTTACTTTATTTATTCCTGGTGTGGTGTTTTGGAGCTCGGGTATCATGAAAGACAGCCTTTGTATGTTGTTTGTTGGCATCATCGTTTACGCCGTTCAAAATGTCTTTCTTATCAACAAACAGAAAATACTTTCCATAGCACTGCTCCTTTCAGGATTTTATGTGCTGGTATATTTAAAGGCTTATATCGCTATTGCGATGCTCCTAGCCATTGCTTTTTATGCCTTGCTGAGCCTTAAAGCCAACCTGAAAAGCGCCACTGCCAAAGTATTGGTTATGCCGGTTGCCACTGTAATTATGGGAGGAATTGCGGTTCTTATGCTAAACCAGATCGGGGCGGCCTTTGAACGATACTCCTTGGAAAACCTGGCGGAAACCGCGCAGACTTACCAAGGGTACCATGAACGGATTTCCGTTGCGGGGAGGGGGGGAACGAACCGGACCGGCTCGGGGTATACGTTGGGTGATATGGATTACAGCAGTCCCGGTGCTATACTTGCGAAAGCACCATTGGCTATCAATGTCACTTTTTTCCGGCCTTATGTTTGGGAAGTGTCCAACCCGGTCATGTTATTATCGGCCCTGGAGAGCCTAGCCATCCTGCTGTTCACTATTCAAGTGATTCGAAAAAGTGGCATAGGTTCTTTTCTAAAATCCATTTTTGCTATTAAAGAGGTTTTGTTTTGTTTTTCGTTTGCCCTGGTCTTTGGCTTTGCAGTAGGATTCACCTCATATAATTTTGGGGCCCTAGTGCGTTACAAGGCACCTTGCGTTCCATTCTATTTAATTGGCTTGGTGCTCATTAATGCAATGGCAGCACCCAAAGCTCAAAAGCATGCTTTAAGAAGCCGACAAGTTAAACGGTCTGCAATACAGACACCCACTCGGATCCAGCCTTCCTAAGTGAATAATTTTGCACCATTTTCTCCCTAGCGGCCGCTCCCATGCTTTTTGCGGCTTCGGGATGGTTCAAAAGATAGCTGAGCGCTTTTAACCAGTCGTCATGGCTGGCACATAAAAAACCGTTGACGCCATGATCAATTATTTCTGCGTTTACCCCAACCGCAGAAGCCACCGCGGGCTTTCCGACGGCCATATACTGAATCGCTTTAAATCCGCATTTACCCTTGGTCCATTCATCATCTGGCAAAGGCATAATACCAATGTCTATTTTCCGCAACTGGGCAACCTCTGTATCTTCTGACCACGGAATAAATTGGTAGGGCATGTTTTTAAAACCAGGTTGTTTGTTGGCCATGACCATTAACGAGAATTGGTTTATATTAGCCAATTCTTCTAAAACCGGCTCTAAAGATTCGAGGTAGGGCAATGTTGTATGGGAGCCTGTCCACCCAATTACCATCGGTGCATTTTTGACACAATCCTTTTTATCTTTTACTGGTGTAAACCAATGCTCGGTATCGACAACTGTTGGAATCAGCGCCACCCGCTTATTGAATTGCGCTGCATACGCTGCCAGGTAACTATTGCCTACTACTACCGTATGCGCCCATTTACAGATCAACGCCACTTTGTAGTGTGCTTTTACGAAGCGCTTTAAGATGGAATTGTAGCCCTCCGGCTGCCGCCAAATGGCATCATCGAAATCATATATTATGGGCTTTCGCCAGATATACCTGATCAGCCATTCAAAAATGGGTGGACCGAATGGAGCAGCGCCCCGCTGGATCAGGATACATTCATATTTACCCAGTTTAAACATATGCACACAACGCCTCAAAAAACACCACACCAGGCGCAACGCAAGTATAAATTTTCCATTGGCCTGATACAACTCTTTAAATGTATCCTCATCGTAAAAACAGCTTGTGGAGCAAATAAATTGATTCCGTTCCAAGAGCGGAAAAAACTGCTCAAACCTGAAACGCTGGCTTGGAGCTGTATTGTGCGGATAAATGAGCAAGAAATGAATTTGCCGTTTTTTAGTCATTCAGGATCTTTTGGTACACCGAAGCATAGGAGTTTACTCCATGCTCCAACGAATACTCTTGCTGTGCGCCCAAAATAATTTGGTGTTTATCAAATTGCCTTTCTTTTAATTGAGCTATAGCCTGTGCGTATGCTTGAGGCGTAAAAGAATCCAATACGATCCCTGCCTTGTAAGCCTCAATTATTTCCCCGGTATCGCCTACCGAATCATTGCAAACGATCGGTATCCCCATTGCCATCAACTCGCCTTGCTTTACCGGAGATGATGCTTTTTTAGAAAAAGCCGGCTTTATAAAAAAAATGCTAAGGGTACTCAATGATATATAGATGGGCATTTCAGCCCGTGGTACTTTTTTGATCTTAATTCGCTGTATATCCACACCATATTGTTGGGCAGTATCGTGTACCATTTGTTCCGGCTCACCGGTCAGGATCATAAAATAGGAGCCGGGGAAAGCATCGAAATATTGTTTTACAAAAGCCATCATTTCGGGCAGCATATACCAGGTACCCAATGAACCCACATAAGAAATGACGTTTGCTTCCTGTGGGATGCCCAGTGCCTGCCGCACCTGTGATTGCTTATCCGCCGAAACATTTTGCGGCTGAAACAACGACATGTCCACACAACAGGGAATGACAGTAATGGGCAAGGGTGAAAGGTCAAGCTTCCACGACCCAATCACATCACGGGCATTTCGTGTAAGGCTAACAATATGATTAGCATTCAACAAAAACTGTTTCTCTTTCTTTTTAAAATACTGGTATATGATCCTGTATACCGGATTGGACAGGTGCCAGATATTTCCGTCCAGCCGCTCATCGGCCCAGAATCCCCGCATGTCAAACAAGAAAGGAATGCCGAAATTACGCTTCAGGTATAGGCCAGTAAGTGATGGAATATAACTGCGGCAGTGTACTAAAGAAAACCTGTGTCTTTCCATCAGTTCTATCGCTTTGCTGCGCATGCGCCTTACGTCGCGGAACGTAGAAACCACCGGAGGCTTTGAGGTATACGACAACGGATGCCACTCGATACCGGCCTTTGCACAAGCTTCCTCTATTGTATCTTTAAGTCGGTTGTAAACTTCTGGCTTTTCAAAGCTCACGATTACAAATCGGTAACCAGCATTTTGACTCAAGGCGCTCAAGTAAGATAGCACTTGCGATTGGCCTAACGGATCTGTCATCCCAGTATACGACAGATATAATACGGTCTCCAATTTAGTAAGATAAAATTTGATAAAATTAACTACTGACTTTGTAGCAGAAATTCTTCGCTAGGGGAAACTAAAGGTAAAATACCCTGCAAACTGATTACACCACTTTGCTTAATCATTTGCCAAATCCCTTCTTCTCCTGTATGTACGTTAACTCTTATTAACCCTCTTTTTTTCTGTAGATCGATAATACGTCCATTTGGACTCTTTATTATTACAGGACCGCTATTTCTTATCGAAAATGATTTGACATTCTGAACATCAAAAACCAGATTATTTCTTCCATACGTCCAAGCTTGCATTCGATCATCTGCAACAATTCCAAACCGGACACCCCCAGAAAAGCTTACCCGAAAGCCGTTTTTTGCATCGTCTATAAAAGCCATGTAGATACCAGGTTTCAATGCTGAAAGAGGGATTAAGGTTGCACTTTTTTCAGGTAATATGTCTTGCTTCAGCACCAATTTTGATGTTGATGTTGAAAGCTCTGGATGATAGTTGAAAATTTTTAGAACTAATTTTTTATATTGGTGAGCTTTTATTAAGCCGTTTACTATTTTAAGAAAAGAATTAGTATTGTCTGTTAGCTGAAATACGATTGTATGCCCTCCTCTTAGTGAAACTACATTAGAATTTTTTAACTGTAGTTGTTCGTCTACTTTAGAATTTGCATTCTGGCTCTTTTGACCAGAAAAATTTTTCGGCAACCTTAATTGAACTGTTCTTTGGCTTGGATCCAAGGTCACAAAAACCTCTTTAAATGTTCTTTCTGTTTCCTCAGGCGTTACTGGTGCCTTAATCATTTTCCATAATGCAGCGGGATCATCAAACTTCATATTTGCTTTTCCTTTAACAGCCGCATTTGCAAGCCTTCGAAAAAGCGGATAACTAGCAGCTACTCCTTCGTGTTGTACCCGATAAGCAAAACTTAACAGTTTAACGAGTTTTTCATCAGAACTACTATTTTTCCATAAACGGAAAAGATATACGTAATGCAAATACTTCTTTACCTGTGTGATTCTTGCTTGTACACGGTTGTCCGAATCCTTTTTTCCAGCCCTTTCCAGCAAGTCATACCAATGATATAAATCGCCCTCTAAAGGTATAGGCTGATTATATCGCTGCCATGCATCAAATAATTGCTCCATTTCTGAAGCAGCCTCTCCAAACATATTTGCATGAAATACCCGCTTCAAAACAATTGGATCAAGAGTAACATCCCAAAGCATCTGTGCGGCGATGAAATGTCCCAAACCCCTGCTTATCCATCCAACATTTGTTTCTGCACTAAAGAGCCGAACCCCAAGTTGATGGTAATTTTTCAGCTTGGAGACATAAGTGAGTTTACTTCCAGATGGCTGACCAGGCATGTCCCAGTCCCAGGCCATTACACCAAAATAGTCGCGGATGCCTACCACAACTTTTTTTTTCTGCCACATTTCGATCAGTTCCTCTGTTCGAAATGCAGATTTGTTCATCGAAGTAGCAATAAGCACTGTAATATTAGATTCTATTGCAAACCTTGGGGGGGCCGCATGATAATTGTAGGCATATAGACCTACTCGCACAGAAGGATGTCGTTCTCTTAAAATTTTTGCGACGCGGTTGGCCAAATAAAAAACCTGCTCACTTGGACCACCTATTTGAAGAGATGATTTAGTAGTCGAATATCCACCACCATCAGACGGATCGAGTGAAATCATAGCAGGAGGCGTACCCCTTTTCTTTATTGAAGCCTCAACTTGGTTCAATACATCAGCTATTATCAATTGGACTAACGCTTCATTTCCTACTTCAAATTTTGGGTTAGGTGGTATTATGCCGGCTTGAACCTTTTGAGCAAAATACTCAGGATGCTCCAAGAAAGATTTTTTATTTCGGTTCACAATACCCTCATATGAATGTCCTGCACTAACTTCATCCCCGCCTAAAAGATTGGCTTCTACCCAATAGTCATAATCCCGATCCGCCGTCTTGGATCCTGTTCCGTAAGCGTACCAAATACGTCGGTATTGAAATGATGGAGTTACAACTCTATCCAATGGTGGAAAAAAGGTTTTTACAGATGGAACATGGTGCCAAATTTTATTTGGAAAATAATATCTAAAACCAAGTAAATTAAGATACCAATACACGCCATTTTTAAGGCCACGAGTCGTTGTACTGCGAAGTAATACTATGTCATTAAAAATCTTTATAGAAAAAGACTCAGCAGGTTTCTCATAAAGTCCACTTTCTTTTACTACAGAATTTTCAATCAACTGCAAAAAAATACCATTCGATGATGGGGTTGGTTGTCCCACGAAAACAGATGGCACTTTTATTCCGGTCTTCTCTAATTCGTTAGTCAAGATGGAAACAATTTGCTTGATTTCGTTATGGTCCTCTACTTGCGCATATCCACTAACAGAGACAAGTGAAGACAAAAAGAATAAAAAATAAAATCTGTAGATTACCATTTTAAACTGGAAAAAGAAAAAAAGACCTAATGCTAATTACTAATTCTTTTTATGAAATAATTTTTGGGTTCGTAAGAGCTCACGTCAAAATTACCGCCAACCGTTCCAGGTGTGAATCTAATGAAAAACGATTTAGATAACTCTCTCTTAGCTTATCCTTAGCTTTTATCGAATTGGGATATTGTTTTATTACGCGTTCCAATACCTCTATCAGTTGTTCTCTACGTCCCACTTCAAACATATAACCGTTTTCCCCATCTTGAATAATCTCTTTCAATCCGCCTGCATTAGAAGCGATTACAGTTTTTCCTAACATTAGCGACTCAATAGCGACATTACCTAACCCTTCATGGATAGAAGGGATTACAACGAAATTTGAATCATACACCAACTTTAACAATTCTCTATTCTCGATAAAGCCAGTAACTTGAATAATTCCTTGCATATTGGAGGAAACAATATTCTCCAATATCTGATCCTCCAGTATTCCGCCACCCGCTATGATAACGCAAATTTTTTCTCGGATAGCTGGATCTAATTCCTTTAAAACCGATAAAAAAAATAAATGGCCTTTACTCGGATGTAGTCGACCTGGAAAAACTATATGCAGAAGATTTCCCAAAATAGGATTAGCTAACTTGCCTTCAAAGTCGAGGTACCTGTCTGGTACGCTATTGTATAAAATGACAGGATTCTTCAACGTGAAATTTCGCGATATATTCTCCCTTACGGCTTGTGATATACATATTGAAACGCTGTCCGTTATTCTTGCTAAGCTACTTTGAAAAAAATTGAATACTATTTTCAAAGGCGTATTTAATGGACTGGCATCATACTGAAGAGAACGATGGTAAATAAATAACTTTACCCTTGGATTTGCTAATTTGAGAACTCTACTATACCAATGGCTTAGAGGTAGGTTTGCCACAACCTGATCGATATGGAAATGATTTATATATTGATGCAAAGCTTTCACTACACGAGCAGTTGCAAGTATTCCTTTGAGATTAAATACATCTGTTTTAATATCTAACAATAAAATATTGGTAGCCGGTATTTTGACCAGTGGGAATAATGTTATTTTTGATGATAAAACACATAAATAAACTTGCCAACCTCTTTCATACAGTGCATTACATTGCATGATCACTTGATTTTCTGCACCTCCATGTGCTAAAGACGGTATTATGAACAACGTAGACTTTTTACTCATTACACTTTCTTCCGTTGAAGAGTACTAATTAGTGAAACTTTACTCAGTTATTTTTAACTGTTTGAACAAGAGGTTAGCAATAGTTTTCCATTTACTTTTTATGGATTTTCTATCGCTAACTAGCTCAAAACAAATTTTTTTGTAATTTTTTTTCTTCCATAGTTGATAGATCTGTCTTTCAAAATAAGTTGAGTATATTCTACTTCTAAATACCTTGGACCTATTTGGATCGACCATTCTGATACTTTCGGCTACGTCTAACATAGCAGAGTATTCTTTCGAATTTTTAATTTCAGTTTGAACGCCTTTTGAAGAATTATGCTCGTGTATTCGCCATGCTACCACTGGCTTGTTATGCAAAACAATATTTCCTTTTAATGCTAGTTTCAAAAAACTATTTGCATCTGTATTTAAGGAGTTAAAAGAATACAAGTCCGTTCCGATCATAGAACGATTATATAATATTGCAGAATGAGAAAAGTTACTTAGAAATGGATAATAGTCGATCACATAATCGATACCCTTAATCAATTTCCAAGCCCTTTTTGCTGTCCAAAAGGGCTTGGGGACTATTTCATTTTTATCAGGGTAGTATAAGGCCTTACAGCCCATAAAGAAAACGATACGATCTTTGCCAAAAGAATCCTTTTGGTTTAAACAATCTTTAAGAAAGGTTTCGTTTATATAAAAATCGTCGCCATCCAAATTCATTAGCCATTCAGCATCTGATAATTCATACACTAATCGGCGGTAATTTTCCACCATTCCAATGTTTATTTTATTACGAAAAATTTTGACCCTCTTTTCGTTTTTATATAAGTTGATAATCCAATCAATTGATAATGGGCTGTTATCATCGCAAACTATTACACTCAAGTTTGGATATTCAAATCTTAAAGCACTGTCAATTGCCTTAACAAGCACCTCTTGTTGATTATAAGATGGTATTAAAATATTAACCTTAGGGTACATGGAATAACATTTTCTTTTTGTTGTGATTCAAACTGCGAATTATCAAAACATAACCCAATGTTTTAATTTTTGGCAAACCTGAAAAAACATTTAAAAGACTAATGAGTGCTCTTATTTTAATGATATCAAATATTTTCTGTTTTCCGAATACATCCTTCATGAAAACAACTAATAGCTGAGCTATCCTATAGTTTTTGGTATTGATTAAGAAAGCGGTTAGTTCTAAACATCTACAATAAAATGCTTCTTTCACCTCGTCATTGAATAGCTGAGCTTTTATGAGTTTAGAATGAAGTAAGTGCATTAACCTTAAAATAGTAGAATGTTCTGGATTGACTCTATGTGCAAAAAAATTAATTCTACTAGGATCTATATGTTGCCTTAAAAATACATCAGGTTTATCCGAACCCCTAAGACATCTCGCCCCTGCTATTAATATCTTTAAGTGAAATTCCCAATCCTGCCATTTAGTTAACCCTTCCTCAAACCTAATTTCATTTTTTCTTATGAATTTTATATCGATAATACTACCTGAAATACACCACTGTGGCCGAACAAGGAATGCTGCTACATCACTCAAAGACATGTCGTTCGCATAAAATAATGTGGTTGTGTTTTCTATTGAACCCTTGAACCGGATATTGGGAAAGACATAAATATCATAAGGCAAATTGCTAAGGATTACTTTAACCCTTTCCTTAATACAATTGGGCGATAATAGATCATCAGAATCTAAAAACATTATGTAGTCGCCATTTGCATGCTCCATTCCAATATTCCGGCAAGTTGGTGCTCCGTTCGGCAACCTATTTCTTTTAATTAACGAAAACCTAAGATCCTGTAAAAGAAAGCTATTAATTATATCAATGCTTTGATCTGTTGAACCGTCATCTACAATTATACCTTCCCAATTTTCATAAGCTTGCGCTTGTATTGAGCTCAACGTCTCCCCAATCAGGTGGGCCCTGTTATAATTTGGGATAATGATTGTTACTAAAATTTTTTCTTCAGTCATATTGTTTAACCACGAAAATTTTCCAAATCTCAAAAATCTTTAGAAAACTGATGGAGATTCTTTTTGTAAAAAAAGAAGGTAATAATTGCAGCCAAAAAACTAACAAATACTTTGATCGGCCAACTCAAAGTCACCAAAATTGAAACAGCAAATAACAGCAATACCATAGCCAATAGCCAAAAAATAGGCCTTAGTTGGATATTGTTGGTTGCTTTATAATCTTTCAGGAAAAATCCGGAAAAACCCATGTATAAATAGCTCACAAAAGTTATCACGGCTGCTGCTTTTGCTCCAAATAAAGGAATGAATATTAGATTCAAGATTACATTAAGAGCACCCGCAATAAAGGTGACACGCCAAAGAACCTTAGTCTTCTCCAGAAAAAACAATCTATTGATTGCCGCTAAATACATTGGGCGATAGTTGTAGCTCATTATAATGATTATTGCTATTGGATAAGCCGTATGTAAATCTGGATTTTTAATTAACAACTGGAAAAGCTCTCTTATCCATACACAAATGATAAAGCTGATGAAGAAAAGACTGATTTGAATTGTGTATGTTAGATTTCGAACTGCAAGGAGCGATTCACGAGAATTTTCTTTGTACAGCTTTAGATATGTGGGGCTGACGGCTAGACTTATCGCGTCAACAAGGGCACTGTAATAGTTACCAAATGTGTATGCCAGATTATACGCACCTATTTCTTTAACACTCACATTCTTCAGATCCATAATCACACGATCTGACATGTTAAGTAAGTAGCTTGCATAATAATGTGGTATAGTGGGAATAGAAACAGCTAATGCTTTATTGATAGTTCGTCTCTTAAAATTAAATATTGGGGTGAGTTTGTATTTGAAGTAAATCGGGTAAGAAAAAAGTATAACGTTCAAAATATTACCCACAAAAATTGAAATGAACCATCCTAAATATCCCAACTTTAGGAATGAGATTGTATATAAGTTGGTAAGCACCGTGACTATACCGATAATAATGGTTCGTACTGCTAATGTTTTTGCTTTCTGCGAAAGGTGATAAAAACGAAAAGTAATATTCTGGGTTGTCGCAAAAAATGCAACCGGAATACAGTTTAGTAATATAATGATGTGTTTATGTTGCGCTGCTTCCGATGGAATTGCGAAATATAGGATTGCTGCTAATGCTACGGCAAAAATGAAAGACCAAATACTTAGGAACCCATGTATTTGCCTCCATTGCCACTTATACTGAATAGGTGATTTGTAGAAACTATTAGAAAGCACAACATTCAATCCTAAATTTTGAAAGACAGCAAATGCAGCGGTATACGCAGTTACTATTCCTGCGATGCCATAATCTGTCGCCGTGAGATCCTTTGTAATTATCGGAAGAACAAAAAAGCTGGCTATTTTTGAAACTTGTGGCGCTAGTCCATACAATGCCACTCTTCCTATCATCTTTTTCAAAATTCTTTTCTTAAAAGCAAAAAACTGCCTTAAGGCAGTATCTGACTCAATTTTTGTTTTGTTAATCTCCCTTCAAAAAGAGCTCTATTTCGAAACACTTTTTCTGTTGGCCAATGCCACCAAGAAATTTCTTGTAACATGTAAATCAATTCTTCTTCGAACCGAAAGGCAATTACTTTCGCAGGAGATCCTGCCACTATTGCAAATGGCGGTACATTACCAGTTACCACACTATTAGCAGCCACGATAGCACCGTTACCGATCGTTGACCCAGACAATATTACACAGTGAGCCCCAATCCATACATCATGTCCTATTGAGATCTTTCCTTTTGAAGTGATATCTGCCGAAATTTCTTCCTTGAAAATATTGCTTAAAACAAAATACGTAGATATTCTGTCTGTTTGATGATTAAACTCCTGTATAGAAACATTTCTAGCAATTGAGCAATAGTTCCCTACTTCTACATTATTACAATTACTATAAATATCTGTATTTGGTCCCCATATTGAGGTGTTCCTGCCGATAACAACTTGTCCGGAAATTAATACCTTATTAAGCCTCGTATTTTCACCTATTTCTACTTTCCCACTTATCTCACATCTGTTTAATCTACACCCATCAGATATTTTTAGAGTGCCAGTTAAATTAGAACTAATAATTTGAGCACTTGGGGCTAATACGCTTTCTTTTGTTAACTTGAAATAACCAACGTCAAAAAAGCCTTTTATCTTTAATTTGATCTTATCTATGAACTTCAATTTATGCATCAACCAAAGATTTAAAGATACCGCTTAAAGTACTTGATGCTTTTTCAGTATTCAACTGGCAATGTCCCTTTCTGCCACTTGCGGCTTCTATATTACTTAGTAGTTTTGTCTCGTCTTCTATATCGTAAAAAGTTAGTTCCGATGGAAGTTGATCAGAAAAATATGCTCGACCTAAAGTTCCAATAAATAATGTTGGGATGTTGAACGTGGCAGATTCTATTGCTACAGTGGAATAAACTGTTAGATGTAAATCAGAAATTGATAATAAAATTGGTAGTGGAGTACTAGTAGAAAGTTGTATTTCTATATGTTCGCCAATACCTAATTCACTTACCTGGCTTTCAATTGATTCAATGTTTGCTAACTGGCGAGGATGCATTCTTATCAACCACACGAATTCGCCTTTTGTTTTTTCAATTACCTTCCGAACAAATTCAGGAAAGGGTTCAAACGAGGGTTGAAGTGTATATAAAATTACTTTTTTCCCACTTATCAAGTTTGCTAAATCATGATGTTCGCTAATAGACTTATATGCAAAGTTTTTTTCCCAAAATATTAGCCACGGGTTTCCACCGACTATTGATTTATGAAATTTGGTGTTAGATGCCCAATCTTTGATGACAGCGGCCCCTTTTATAGTCCAATTCCAAAAATATTGCGGAAGCGAATTAAAACCATGGTCTGGAATATTGGTCCACATTCCATATGCTTCATGTAGTTTACCTTGGATGCCATGTTGGATATCTATGCTCTTTATATTATTCCTATATGCACTTAAAATGAGTCCTTGGGCCTGGCTTGAATAATAACTTACGCAAAAAATTGCCTTGGGTTTTGTCCCTTTGTATAAACTTGTGAAAAAGTCGGCCGTCAAATCCAGTTCTTTTGCATTTCTAACTATCAGATCAGGTGAAACTGCCTTTGAAGGGGCCTCTCCGAATAGGAGTGAAACATCCTGAAGAAACTTGTTATAATTTTTTAACCTAATTTGAAAAACTTTCTTTTTACGTCTGGCTATCTTTTTATAATAATTCGTAGCATTATCGGCCGAAAAGACATGAGTTTCGCTGCTTCGGGGAAGCTTATAATTGGTAATGTTTCCTTTATATTCTAATAATAATGGTTTATGCTGGTGAATTTGAGCCTCATCGAGGAACAGGTCACAAAATCGATTATAATAAAGCCCATCTATTTTTTGGCGATGGGCTACATAACTTAAAAAAACTAAATCGATTCCATGATTGAATATTCTTTTCAATAAAATATATTCCCTCCAACCAACAACGAAATTATAAATGCTTTTAAGTTTTAGAAAAGATTTTTGCAAAAACAAAGGCCTACTAATTGGCTTAACTTTTACAGCATTTGTACTTGTTCCTTTTCCGTATAGTGACGCGATCAGCTTTACCCTGACTAAAGGCCATATATTGATATCATTTACAGCCCAATCTGAAACAGGATACTTTTGTTCAAGCGAATTAATAGCTTTCATGATAGCGCTTCTATCCATCATGCTAAAGCTTGTATTTTTTGTACTATTTTCTGGGCTATAAACATTTCAGTTTTTACAAACGACTCAAATGTATTTCCTCCAATGTGGGGAGAAATTAACAAATTATCATTTTTTCGAGAATACTCTATTAAGTGATTATTTAATGACATATTGTGTTCGTCTTGCACAACATCTAAGGCAGCTCCTCTAATCAATCCATCTTTCAAAGCATTTAACAAAGCCTCCTCATTAATGACACCTCCTCTTGATGTGTTTATTAAAAAGGGCTTACTTCCATTTATATTTGAAAATTCCTTTTGACCAACTAAATTATGAGTTGTGTTATTATACGCCACGTGAATTGTTATTATTTCGGCCTCTCTAAATATATCACTGATATGATCCACTCTATTTGCCATATCGTAAGGGAAATCTGGCCTCGGGTCGTAACCTATTACCTCCGCTCCGAAAACTTTAAAATATTCAGCTACTATTGTGCCTAGTCGGCCAAGCCCAATCACACCTACTTTCTTTTTATATATCTCATTGCCACGAAATAGATCTCTTTCCCAGTTGCCTTGTTGAGTATGAATTACGGCACGTGGTATATGTCGCAACAAAGCCAGTGTAAGTCCTATAGTAAGTTCCGCCGTAGCCCTTACACTTCTTAAGAAATCAAATTCACCCTTTAAACTAATAACATCAATACCTTTTCTTTTACATGCCTCAATATTAATGTGATCTAGGCCAGTGACAGGAGTAGCTAAAATTTTACATCTTGGATTTTGGGGAAGAAGTATATCATCTATTTTAAACTTCAGCCGAAATATAATTACATCATAATTAGCAAAACATACCGTCAATTCGTCAGACGTAATTTCTCTACGATAAACTGAACCAACCTCACTTAATAGATTTATGGCCTGCAAACTGAAATTTTCCGGTTCAGCTATTAGGATTTTTTTTCTTATCATACACTAAATTATATACTTGCCGTGCAATAAATAAATCAAGCTCATTGTCTATATTAAAGGACCTGATCTGCGGCATAATATATGGATAAACATCCGCGCTGATTAATGAATTGATTTCATATAGAGTATCAATTTTGCAAGCATAGATTGCACCATTTCTATGATAGACGGGCTCTAAATCTTGTCTCCTTCTAGTATTATTTTCAGGATACAAAGAAACCAGCCGGTTATTTTCAATCTTGTACATTCTAGAGGGATGGTTATCCTCAACCTTATAAACACTTAACACGGAATCACAGCCTTTTTCATTTATTAAATTAACCACATTGTCAATATCAAAACTGCTTCTGAAAGGACATGTTGTTTGAAGTAACATTATCCAATCAAATTCTTTACCCTTTTCTTTGAGGCACTCTATTGTATGTTTAATTACTGGAATGATAGGAGCTTCATCATTTGCTAATGTCGCTGGCCGTTTAATTGTGGTACAACCCAATCGTTGAAACTCATCTTCTATTTCAGCATCTTCTGTGCTTCCAAAAATATCCGTCAAAAGCTTACTTTCTTTAGCAGCTGCTATTGTATGCTCGATCAAGCTTTTCTCTCCAATCTTTTCAAGATTTTTACGGGGTATTCCTTTAGACCCCCCCTAGCAGGTATTAGACCTAAAATTTTCATGCGTAATTCAATTTCTTATGGAATCGCAACTTTACCTCAGCCAAAACCTGAGCGATCTTTTTACCTGCATTTGAATCGCCATAGGAATAATCCCGGCCATAATTACCAGCAGTTAACTGCGCTTGAACTGCCGCTTTAATTTGTTGGGCATCATGGGCCACGTCAATTACATTTTTACCCCGATCCCTTCCTTCTTGCCGAGTGCCGATATTTACAACGGGCACACCTAAATAGGCACACTCCCTAATGCCCACACTGGAGTTGCCAATTAAGCATTTTGAATTATGCAGCAACTTCAGAAAATCTGTAGGCTCCATATTTTTGAAGAAGTGCACATGTTCGGGGTTATACTTTTCCCTAAAAGCCCGAATACCGCTAGAGGTACCATCAGCACCAGCATCAACATTGGGCCAAAACCATAATGTAGGAATTTGAAGATCCTGAATGACTTCCAATGTAATATTTACCTGATCTTTTGCTTCTCTATATTCATTCGTTACTGGATGTTGCATTACGACTAAATAGCCCCTACTAATATCGAAAGTTGGTCCTACCCCGCCGTATTTATCAAAAGGGTTAAAACCCAAGTCAATGTCAGTCAATATCTCTGCAGCCAAATCGATGGAAGGACAACCTGTATTAAAAACATAAGCAGGATCTTCTCCCATCCGTATTACTCGCTCATAAGCTTTATCAGAAGAAACCAAGTGAATATCGGCCAGTTTAGTTACTGCATGCCGTACCTTCTCATCAATATTTCCTGTTATTTCACCTCCTTGAATATGAGCCAACGGAATATTCATGTATGAAGCAGCAATCGCAGTTGCAGCCGTTTCGTATCGGTCGGCAATAGAGATTACAACATCAGGTTTCAAATTATAAAACACAGTTGAAAGCTCCATGATTGCCAATCCGGTAGTCTTAGCCATCGAGGTTGGATTTTCTCCTTCTAATAACACAAACACCTTTTCCGCTATTTCAAAGCCGTCTTTTTCGATCACTTTTACGGCATTGCCATACCGGTCCAATAGTGCCGAGCCTGCTACAACCAATTGTAATATCAATTCAGGATGGTCCTGGATTGCCTTCAATGCAGTTTTTACCCGGCTATAACTTGGACGTGCAGTTACTACCACACAAACTTTTCTTTTACTCATTACTGCAGATCCCCTTTTGTAAGAAACGAATATTTTTTTAGTGCCTTATTTACAGCCTTACCGATTACAGACTCGAATTCGGAAGCAGGCACTCCGCAACCTGCTGGCTTTTTACTCTCCAAATCGTCAAGGTTCAAAACATGACCTGCATCAATATCTTTGTTAACGGCCAAAGACTTTCCAAAAATCTTTTTTACCTCCTTATAATGGCTGTTCTCATTTTTTCTCACAGGATTGGCCAATGCACGCTCTATAAACCTAACGCCTTCGACCAAATCAGTTAATTGTGATAGTGTAAGCGAGGCTTTTGTATCAGGGCCAAAAATTTCTTTATGAAATGTGGCATGGACCTCTATAATAGTGGCCCCTAAGGTGACAGCAGCTATAGAAGGGTAAATTGTGCCTGAATGATCAGACAATCCTACAGGCAAATTATAGCGACTTTGCAACTCTTTGATGACATTTAAACCCAGCGATTCTGCCGGCACCGGATATGCGGTTGTACATTGTAAAATTGACAATGGATTTTCATACTTCTGAAAAAAAGATAGAGCAGCATCAATCTCATCATATGAGCTCATCCCGGATGATAGTAGGACTGGTTTGCCGGTTTTACCAATCTTATCTAACATCAGCAGGTTTGCAACTTCTCCCGATGCAATTTTATACCGCGTCATTCCTAACCGCTCTAGTAGTTCAACTGCGGCTATTGAGAATGGAGAACTTATGAACTCCAATCCTACTTCGTCACAATGCTGTTTTATACCAACCCATTGGTCCTCGTTAAATTCCATTCGCTTCCAATAGTCGAACCTTGTTTTGTCGACATAAGAAAAGTTTACTCTGAATGGCTCTTCCTGGCTACTCTCAGCATCAGCAATATGTGTCTGGAATTTAATTGCATTCACACCTGTTTTAGCTACTGCATCGATATAAGAGTGCAAAATTCCTAAGCTGCCTTCATGGGCTTGAGCTATTTCGGCGATAATTAATGTATGGTCTTTCATTGTTTGCAAAACCCGAAAAGATAAATGCCATTTGTCCTTTGATGCAAATTTAGAAGCTCCAGTATTGTCTATTGGTGATGGCACCACGGTAGGTACCTTTCAAATCGGCAATCAGGGCATTTGGTTTGGTAATGGATGCAAAATACACATCATCCAACGAAGCATACGGCTCATGACATACGGTAACGATCACCGCATCATAATCCTTTGCCGTTTCCGCTGCCAGGCCAAAGCCATACTCATGCTGCAGCTCTTCCGAGTCTGCATGCGGGTCCACCACGTCTACATTAAGGAAAAAGTCTTTCAATTCTTTCACTACATCTGCCACCTTGGAGTTGCGGATGTCCGATACATTTTCCTTGAACGTAGCACCCATCACCAGCACCTTGGCCCTTTTTACATCGCTTACGTTTTTGATAACGTGCTGCACTACCTTGCGGGCCAGGTAAATGGGCATGTTGTCGTTGATATAACGACCAGCAAGAATAACCCTTGAGTTGTAGCCAAGTTCGCTTGCCTTGTAAGTAAGATAATAAGGGTCTACACCAATGCAGTGTCCGCCCACCAGCCCTGGGAAAAACTTCAGGAAGTTCCACTTGGTACCGGCAGCTTCCAGCACCTCAAAGGTGTTGATGCCCATGCGGTCGAAAATGATCGACAGCTCGTTCATCAGGGCAATGTTGAGGTCACGCTGGGTGTTCTCGATGATTTTGGCAGCTTCTGCTACTTTGATGCTTGAAGCACGGTGCACGCCTGCAGCAACCACCAGCTCATATACTTTGGCAATGGTTTCCAAAGATTCAGCATCACATCCCGACACTACTTTTACAATGGTGGAAAGGGTGTGCTTTTTATCACCCGGATTAATGCGCTCCGGAGAATAACCCAGCTTGAAGCCTTCGCCCATAGTAAGGCCTGATAGCTTTTCAATAATGGGCAGGCAGTCTTCTTCGGTGCAGCCGGGATACACAGTAGATTCAAACACTACGTAATCGCCTTGCTTTACCACCTTGCCGATGGTTTCGCTGGCCTTTTTCACTGGCGTCAGGTCGGGCACGTTGTGGTGGTCTACCGGAGTAGGAACGGCAACAATGAAAAAAGTGGCTTCCCGCAGTACATCGAGGGAGTTGGTGAAGGTAATATCGCAGCCCTCAAATGCTTCCCTTTCCAGTTCATTGCTGGGATCGATGCCTTGCTTCATTAGCTCGATGCGCTGGGCATTGATGTCGAAACCGATCACCGAAATCTTTTTGGCAAATTCAAGAGCAATGGGCAGGCCTACATAGCCTAACCCAATCACCGCAAGCTTTTGCTCCTTATTAATCAATTGTTGATACATGAGCCTTTACTTCCTTATTTGATATAATGATTACTTCTGACTTACAAACTCCTTTGTGTTGTCTAAAGTTGTTCCCGAAAACTGCTCCTTGTAAACAGTGCTAATTCCTTTTTTCAACACAATGGATGCTTGCCAGCCCAATGCATTCAATTTGCTTACATCCATTAGTTTTCGCGGAGTACCATCCGGCTTAGTAGTATCAAACACCAAGCTGCCTTCGAAACCTACCACTTCTTTTACCAATTCTGCCAACTCTTTAATGGAGACATCATCGCCCACGCCAATGTTCACCAATCCCGGTTCATTGTACTGCTGCATCAAAAAATAACACGCATCAGCCAGGTCGTCGGCATGCAGGAATTCGCGGCGGGGGTGCCGGTGCCCCACACTACTACTTCAGCATCACCCCGCTCTTTTGCTTCGTGCATTTTGCGGATGAGTGCCGGTAACACATGACTGTTGGCCAGGTCGTAGTTATCGTTGGGGCCATATAAGTTCGTGGGCATTACCGAAACAAAGTTGCAACCGTACTGTGCCCTGTAGGCATCGCACATCTTAATACCGGCGATCTTGGCAATAGCGTAGGGCTCGTTGGTTTCCTCCAGTGGGCCGGTGAGCAGGTATTCTTCTTTTAGTGGCTGGGGTGCCAGCTTGGGGTAAATGCAGGAAGAACCCAGGAACATCAGCTTTTTTACACGCTGCACATACGCCTGGTGGATCACGTTGTTTTGGATCATCAGGTTGTCGTACAGAAATTCGGCGCGGTACGTATTGTTGGCTACGATGCCGCCCACTTTTGCAGCGGCCAGGAATACGTAGTCGGGTTTATCGGCGGTAAAGAAGTCGGCAACTTGTTGCTGGTTGCGGAGGTCTAGCTCTTTAGAGGTGCGGAGGATAAAGTTGGTGTAGCCTTCCCGCTGCAGCCGGCGATGGATGGCAGAGCCCACCATACCGCGGTGGCCGGCAATGTATATTTTAGCGTCCTTTTCCATTGAGATATTTTGAACCACTAAGGCACGAAGAAGGGAAGGTGCACAAAGGGTGTTTTTTTTTTCAGTCGGTCACTTTGATGCAGAAATAAATTCGATATCAAAGTGTAATCAGCTTGGGAAGAGTCGTTATTGCCAAGTTCAGGTCCTTCGCTGCGCTCAGGATGACAAATGCAGGAGTTCGCCTTTAACGGTGGACGGTTCACGATCACCATTGACCATTCCCGGATGCCCTTACTCGAACTGCCTAGCTACTGTAAATCCTGATTCCACAAGGGTTTTATGCCTGCGGAAGGCTTCCAGGTCGGCGGCAACCATTTCCACAATCATTTCTTTGAGGGAGTACTTTGGCTTCCAGCCCAGCTTTTCCTGTGCTTTTGTAGGGTCGCCAATCAGGAGGTCCACTTCGGTTGGGCGAAAATACCTGGGGTCGATCTTAACCAGCACTTGTCCTTCTTCAATGCCATACTCACCCGTGGAGGATACTACATATCCTTCTTCCTCCACTCCTTCGCCCCTGAAGCCCAGTTCCACACCTACTTCCTCAAATGCCAAGCGGATAAATTCCCGCACCGGTGTGGTAATGCCCGTAGCAATAACATAATCTTCCGGGGTGTCCTGTTGGAGGATGCGCCACATAGCTTCCACATAGTCTTTTGCATGGCCCCAGTCACGCTGTGCATCGATGTTGCCCATGTGCAGGCAGCTTTCCATGCCCAAAGCTATTTGTGCCACTGCCCGTGTGATCTTTCGGGTAACAAAGGTTTCACCCCTCAGCGGGCTTTCGTGGTTAAAGAGAATGCCATTGCAGGCATACATGCCATAGGCTTCTCGGTAGTTTACCGTGATCCAATAGCCATACAGCTTTGCCACTGCATAGGGCGAACGGGGGTAAAAAGGTGTGGTCTCCTTTTGTGGGATTTCCTGCACCAGCCCATACAATTCTGAAGTGGAAGCCTGGTAGATACGGGTCTTTTCGGTAAGGCCCAGCAGGCGTACCGCTTCCAGGATGCGCAAGGTGCCGATGCCATCGGCATTTGCAGTATACTCAGGGGTATCAAACGATACCTTTACATGCGACATGGCACCGAGGTTGTAGATCTCATCGGGCTGCACTTCCTGTATAATGCGGATCAGGTTGGTGGAGTCGGTAAGGTCGCCGTAGTGCAGGATGAAGTTGCGGTTGCGTTCGTGGGGATCCTGGTAGAGGTGATCGATGCGGTCGGTGTTGAAGAGCGAAGATCGGCGTTTGATGCCGTGAACGATGTAGCCTTTTTCCAGCAGCAGTTCAGCCAGATATGCGCCGTCCTGGCCAGTTACGCCAGTAAGCAGTGCGGTTTTATTTGCCATTTTTATAGGTTCGGTTTTGGGTGAAGGTAAAATATTATATGATTGAATTCTGTATGTTGTTTGAAAGAAGGCGACTGCTATGTTTGATTTTTACTTTTTTGCTTCTGCAAAAAAGTAACCCCGCAGCCCCGCCATCAATGACAGCCTGATGGCGGGATGGTTCCCTGATTGGGCTTTGGTGCTACTGTTGTGAAGGGCAGCAGGGCCTTGATTTGTAGTGCTGTTGCAAGATGCAAACTCAGATCCCTCCTTCGTCGGGATGACAAATGAAAAGTGGTTGCACTTTTGTTGGGTGTACCAATAATTGCAGACTTTTTGTTTTGTCATGCTGAGCGCAGCGAAGCATCTAGTTGTTGGAAAGTGTTTAAATGTTCATAGTTGAGATACCTCCTGCGTCGGGATGACACAATAAAAATTTTACAACTGGGTAGCCACCTTTTCTTTTTTCAACCCTTTCAGGTAAGTACCATACCCGCTTTTGGCGAGTGCGGTTGCATGTTGCGCCAATTGTTCATTGTTGATGTACCCCATGCGCCAGGCAATTTCTTCAATGCAACCGATCTTAGTACCCTGGCGTTTTTCAATCACCCGTACAAATTCGGTGGCATCATGCAATGAATCAAAAGTACCCGTGTCGAGCCAGGCAGTGCCGCGGTCGAGAATGGACACCTTTAGTTCCCCTCTTTTTAAATACTCTCTATTTACATCCGTGATCTCGTATTCGCCCCGCGGTGATGGCTGCAGGTTTTTTGCAATTTCCACCACTGTGTTGTCATAAAAGTATAACCCAGGCACGGCGTAGTGCGATTTAGGTTGTTGCGGTTTTTCTTCGATGGAAAGCACATTATTTCTATCATCAAATTCCACCACCCCATAGCGCTCCGGGTCGGACACTTCGTAGGCAAAAACATAGCCGCCCTCGACATCGGATAATTCCTGTAACTGGCGCCCCAAACGGGAACCGTAAAAAATATTGTCGCCCAACACCAGGGCCACTTTATCCGTTCCTATAAAATCAGACCCGATGACAAATGCCTGTGCTAGCCCATTGGGCACTTCCTGTATGGCGTACTCAAACCGGCAACCAACCCCGCTGCCATCGCCCAGCAAGCGTTTGAATTGCGGATGATCTTCCGGCGTGGTAATGATCAGGATCTCATTGATGCCTGCCATCATCAATACCGACAAGGGGTAATAGATCATCGGCTTGTCGTAGATCGGCATTAGTTGCTTAGAGATGGCTTTGGTAATTGGGTAAAGCCGTGTGCCTGAGCCGCCGGCCAGAATGATTCCTTTCATGAGGCTGGGTTGATTTGAACCACGAAGACACAAAGGGCACGAAGGTGCACAATGAGTTGTCTCGTGGTAAAGAAGTTATTGCGCGTATTGTTGTTCGTAATATTGCTGGTAAGCGCCGGAGGTTACATGCTCCAGCCACTCGCCATTTTCCAGGTACCAGTCGATGGTCTGCGCCAGGCCTTCTTCAAAAGTTACCGAAGGGGCCCAACCCAGTTCCTTGTTGATCTTGGAGGCATCGATGGCATAGCGCCGGTCGTGGCCGGGACGGTCTTTTACATAGGTAATGAGCTTTTCGCTTTCCCCTTCCGGCCTACCCAGTTTGGCATCCATGAGCTTGCACAGCAGCTTTACGAGGTCAATATTTTTCCACTCGTTGAAGCCGCCAATATTATAGGTTTCGCCCTCCCCACCCTGATGGTACACCAGGTCAATGGCGGTGGCGTGGTCTTTTACAAACAGCCAGTCGCGGGTATAAAGTCCATCGCCATATACCGGCAGGGGCTTGCCATTAATGATGTTGTGAATAAACAGCGGGATCAGCTTTTCAGGGAAATGATTTGGGCCGTAATTGTTAGAACAATTGGTAACTACGATGGGAAGATGATAGGTTTCGCCATAAGCCCGCACAAAATGATCGGATGCTGCCTTGGATGCAGAATAGGGTGAATTGGGATCGTACGGAGTTGTTTCTGTAAACAAGCCCTCTGCACCCAAAGCGCCATACACTTCATCCGTGCTTACATGGTAAAAGCGTTTTCCTTCGGTTGAACCTGCCCAATGCTTTTTTGCTGCATTCAACAAGTTGACCGTTCCAACTACGTTGGTGTACACAAAATCGAGTGGTGAAGAAATAGAGCGGTCTACATGTGATTCTGCAGCGAGGTGAATGACCCCATCAGGGTTGTGCTGCGTAAAGACCCGGTCCAATTCGGGAACATCCAGGATGTTTACTTTTTCAAAAAAATAATTTGGTGCCCCTTCAATATCGCGCAGGTTTTCGAGGTTGCCTGCATAGGTAAGGGCATCGAGGTTGATAATTTTGTATTGTGGATACTTGTTCACAAACAAGCGAACCACATGGGAACCGATGAAGCCGGCACCGCCGGTGAAAATGATGGTCATGAAGGAGTTGATAGTTAGTAGTTAGTAGTTAGTAGTTGACAGTTTAGGGGTTTAAAAAACTCTTAAACTTCTAATCTCCTAAACTCACCCTATGAATATGCAAAATGATGTTTGCTGCGGTACCATTCAAAGGTGGTTGCCAAACCTTCTTTTACAGATACTTCCGGCTCATAGCCCAGCAAGCTTTTCGCTTTGGAGATATCGGCGAGGCTGTGTTTTACGTCGCCCCTGCGTTCGGGACCGTAAAGTGGGGCCAGGTCGCTGCCGGCCAGGGCCTTTATACTTTCGAACAATTGGTTGAGTGAAGTTTGTTCTCCAACGGCTACATTGTACACTTGGTTTACCGCTTTGGTATTGGTAGTGGTAAGTGCCAGAATGTTGGCCTGCACGGCATTGGCCACATAGGTAAAATCGCGGCTGGTTTCGCCGTCGCCATTTATTTGTGGGGGTTCATTGTCGAGCACTGCTTTTACAAACAGCGGGATCACCGCGGCATAAGGACCTTTGGGATTTTGCTTAGGACCGTACACGTTGAAGTAGCGCAGCCCGACCAGTTGCATGCCATAGGTAGTGGCATATACCCGTGCATACAGTTCGTTTACATACTTGGTAACGGCATAGGGTGATAGCGGGTTGCCGATGCGGTCTTCCACTTTGGGCAGGCCGGGATGGTCGCCGTAGGTAGAAGAAGAAGCCGCGTAAACTACACGGCCAACCCCCTTCTCTTTTGCAGCGGTAAAAATGTTGAGGGTTCCCGTCACATTTACTTCATTCGAAGTGAGCGGGTCGTTGATGGAGCGGGGCACCGATCCTAGCGCTGCCTGGTGACTGATGGCGTCTATACCGGCACATGCTTCCAAACAGGTGGCATAGTTGCGGATATCGCCTTCAATAAATTGAAATCTCGGGTCCTGGCGGAATTCCTCTATGTTTTGGAGGGAACCGGTGGCCAGGTTGTCTAATACCCGCACCAGTTGTACATCGGGGCGGTCAAAGAGGCCTTTTACCAGGTTGGATCCAATAAAGCCGGCGCCGCCGGTCACTAATATATTCATGGAGGGGTTGAGGAGTTTAGAAGTTTAGGGGTTGAGGGTTGAGCGGGGTGGCGTTAAGCAGAATGCTTTTTGCTTCGGGCCTTTTTCTTTTTTCCTTTGAGCCAGCTAAACAGGCCATTGCCATTTGAGCCCCCTTTTGTTTCTTCTTCGAAGTAACCAGAGTTCTCACCGTAGCCATAAGTGTACCCATACCGGCCATACCCATAATAGCCATAGCCGGCCTGTAATTGCACATCGTTGATCACGACCGACATGTGCGGCAGCTTGCCGGAATGGTACAGTTCATCGATCAAGCCCACCTGCTTTTTCAGGGTGCGTCCCTGGCGGGCAATATACAGCGTGGCATCGGCAAAGCGGCTCAGCGTTTGCGCGTCACTTACAATACCAACCGGTGCGGTATCCATTACTACTATATCAAAATTGGCACGCAGCCAAGTAAATAGGCTCTCCAGTTGCGGACTGAGCAGCATCTCCGCCGGGTTGGGTGGCACCGGACCACAGGAAAGCACAAACAAATTATCGTAGCCGGCTACCGGAATGGGCAGGTCCTCTATTGCAGCTTTACCCAAGAGCCAATTGGTTAGTCCCGGTTTTTTTTGCATGTTCAATCCCGAAAGTATTTTAGGTTTGCGGATATCGAACTCCAATATAATAGTGCGTTTGTTGGCCAGTGAAAGTACCGCACCGAGATTGGTAGAAATAAATGATTTGCCCTCGCCGCTATAGGTAGAAGTAACCAGGATCACCGGGTTTTGCATATTGGAAAGGATGTACTGCAGATTGGACCGGATAACCCGGAACTGCTCGGCCACCATCCCTCGACTGTTGGGCTTGGCAACTAGGGTTTCTTCAGAGAATGAATGACCCACTTCCCCTAGAATAGGGACGTCTGAAAACTTCTCGATATCTGCCCGGCTAGTAACTTTATCGTTCAACGCTTCCCGTGCAAAAATCACTAGGGCTGGTAATAACAAGCCAGCAACAATAGCGATCAACTGGGTCGTTTTTTTATTGGGAGCGACTGGTATTTGACTCACACTGGCGTCTTCAACTACTTTTATGTTGGAAATGGTTGCTGCCAATGAAATAGCCGTTTCCTCACGTTTTTCCATCAGGAAGTTGAACACGCTTTGTTTCATTTCCTGCTGCTTTTTGATCTCCAGAAGGTTCTGTTCCTTTAAAGGTAGTTGCTGTATCTCGGCTCGGACAGTGCCCCGGTTCTGCTGTAAACGGCTGATTGCTGCAGCGTAAGCCCTTTTCACATTGGCCAGGCTCTCCAAGATATTCAGCCGCAATTGTTCGATCTGACCAGTCTTTTGCTGCACCCGTGCATTAGCCGCGGGAACATTAGCATCCAATAATCCCTTCCGTTCCAATTGGGCCACATTATAAGCGGCAATCATTGTGTTCAGGGTGGGGTCGCTCAAACCAAGTGAAGACGGCACTACGTTAAAATCATTCTTGCTGTCCCGAAGGTATGTATCGATCATATTCGCCACATTCACCTGAACCTGTTGGGTGTTGATCTGTTCTTCGTATGTATCTATTTTGTTAAGATACGCAGAGGATTGCGAATTAGGATTTAGAAGATTATTTGCTAACTGATATGAAAGCAAGCTGCCCGTTACACTATCAAGCTCCTTGGACACCACCTGCAAACGGTCGTCGATAAAGTTGATGATTTGCCGCTTGGTTTCGTTTTTATCTTCGATGGTCACCACTTTGTATTCCTGCATCAACTGGTTGAGCACATCGGCAGCTAATACCGGGTGTGTAGCCTGAAAAGTCAGGTTTAGGATGCCTGTGGTGCCCTTAGGAGTAACCAGCAAATCGGCAGCATAAGCCTTAGCCAGTTGACGGGTAGGATGCCAAATGACCTTGTAAGCTTCCCCTACACTGGCACCGGGCCGGCGGATCAGGCGAAAAGTGCTACCAGCAACAGAAAAAGGCTGGCCGAAGGCATACATTGCATTCCCATCTTTTACTTTGAATGCATCGTTATTATTGAACTCAAACTCCAACTCTTTGGTGCTGCCCGAATCTGCTAAAGTGATTGCTTGTACAAAAAAAGGCACATCTTTATAATGATGCACCTCACGTATATTTCCTTTGGTGAAATATTGAAAATTAAGTTGCAGATTGTTAATTACCCGCTGCATCAGTTGATGCGACTTGAGCAGTTCAATCTCATTCTGAACATTGATTGAGTTGTCTAAAACAAATAGCTGCGAAAAGCGGTCGCTAGCTTCACTTCCGCCACCTGATCCGCTGTTGCCTTCAATTTTTATGATCAGCGCACCTGCCGATTCAAAAGTGGGGGTTGTGTAGCGTAAGTATAAATAGGCACCGAGTAATGCAAAAGCAACCGAAAAAACAAACCAAGGCAGAAAACGAATATACTTAAAGAATAGCTCTTTAATATTCAGACCCGGGGTTTCCTTTTGCGCTATTTGAAGCTGATCTTCCATTTAATGATGGGATACGGACTTAGCGTGTAAAAATGTTATAGACTACAGCAATGCTCGTTACAATGGTCAATACAAACCCAACCTGTTGTGCAATGCGTTGTTGTTCCGCATTCCGGGCCTTATAACGGGTGGCCTGTACCAGCACGACATCATTTTGCTGTAACTGATAGTAAGGCGACTCAAACATCTTGGAAGAAGTAAGGTCGATAATGCCCAGGCGGCGTTGCCCGTCATTTTCCCGTAACACTTTCACAGAGGTTTTGTTTCCAAACTGTGTTATATCCCCTGCCATTGCCAAGGCTTCGAGAACTGTAAGATTCTCTACTGGCACAGTTTGCACACCAGGATCGCCCACTTCGCCCATGATGATCACCCGGAAGTTTTGAAACCTTATATTAACCATTGGATCAGTCAATTCGCTCTTTAATTTTTCTTTGATCTGCTCCGCTAGCTGTGTCTTAGTAAGCCCTTCCACTTTCAATAGTCCGATCCGGGGCATCTCAATTTCCCCCCGTTGATCTACTAAGTAAGCGTTCATAGGACTATTCATTACAGCAGCCGACCCACCTGTACCTGTTTGGAGATTATACAACTGGTCTACAGATTCTTCCAGACTCGCACTCCGAATCCTAATACTTAACAAATCATTCTTCTGTATCACCGGCTCCGCCATGTACCGGCTGATGCGCATAGTAGTATCCTGTAAATCCTCTACATAATTCTGAATGGCCCGCTGCTCGGTTCTGCAAGAGGTGATGAATAGCCCGCAAAAAAGTACCAGCAACAAATAGTTACGCATGGGTACGTGTTAGTTTGAAATGAGTTTGTTTTTATCAATATCCGCCACCAGCATATATCCCAGGCTTTCGATCTGCACCCGGGCCACTTTGTTTTTTACTTCCAGCACCTTGCCATCCCGGTCCATGAGGGGGCCGGCAATGATGCGCACCTGCTGGCCTGGCTGTAATTCCAGCTGTTCCAACCGCACATTTTCATGCTCGTCTAAAAAGCGTTGAATGGTCTGGATCTCTTTGTCTTTTACAATGGCGGGCTTGCCGTTCCAATACACAAAATTGATCACCCCTTCGGTCATACGGACCTCGGTGCGGCCCTCATCGGTGATGCGTACAAATACATACGACTTGAACAGGGGCTCCTCCACCAGCTTTACGCGGTCGCTCCATTTGCGCCGCACTTTATTGAGCGGGCAATAGGATTCGACTCCTTTTTGGGTGAGCAGCTGGGCCACTTTCTTTTCCCACCGGGGCTTGGTATACAGGGCTAACCACTTGTGACTCATGGGCAGTTGGCACGGCTTCGCCACCTCAGTCACACGTCTTTTCTTTGACGCACACCGAGTAGCTAACCATAAACGGGTGCAAATATAGGCCATGCGCTGTGACTGACAAACCCATAAAAAGTGCAGATTTTGAACAAGTTATTGATCAAAGCTGGATAACATATTTATCCGGCCATTTTGCAAGCCATAAATTTCGCCCGTGCTGGTACAGGTAGCCATTCCTAAAGAATTGAAAGCCAACCGATACCCTGCACGGCTTACCCACCCTTGCTGCTGAGCTGGGTTGCCCACCACTAATGCATAGGCGGGTACATCTTTGGTCACCACCGCGCCGGCACCAACGAGGGCATATTCCCCAATTGTTACCCCGCAAACAATAGTGGCATTGGCGCCAATGCTTGCCCCGCGGCGCACCAGCGTGGTCCGAAACTCCGATTTCCGCTCAATAAAACTTCTTGGATTAATAACATTGGTAAACACCGCCGAAGGACCGATAAAAGTATCATCCTCCACGATCACCCCATTATACAGCGACACATTGTTTTGGACCTTTACCCCATTGCCCACCACTACTTCATTATCTATGAACACGTTTTGGCCAATATTACAGCCCTGGCCCACCCGGCTGCGCGGCATCAGGTGGCAAAAATGCCAGATGCGGGTACCGGCACCAATCACGGCGCCTTCGTCTACCACGGCCGTTGGGTGTATAAAAACTTCGCTGTAGCTCATGAATACATTTTGGGCGCATCAAAGTATTACTTTTAAACCAAAACCGCTGTTTTGAAACAACGATATCTTGCCCTTGATGTGTTCAGAGGCGCCACCGTGGCCTTTATGATCCTCGTAAACAACCCCGGAAGCTGGTCGCATATTTTTAGCCCGCTGGAGCATGCACCCTGGCACGGCCTCACCCCCACCGATCTGGTGTTTCCTTTTTTTCTTTTTGCCGTAGGCAATGCGCAGGCTTTTGTGCTGCCGCGCCTGGCAGAACAGGGCGATGCGGTGTTTTGGAAAAAATTATTGAAAAGAACCGCGCTGATCTTCCTCATTGGACTGTTCCTCAACTGGTTCCCGTTTGTGCAATGGCAGGATAACGAGCTCGTGTTCAAAGGGTGGACCTGGACCCGCGCCAACGGCGAACCCGCCGGGGTGCGGATCTTTGGCGTACTCCAACGCATTGCGCTGTGTTACTTTTTTGCCTCCATCATTATTTACTATGCCAAACCAAGGGGCGCATTTGTGATTGGCGCCATCCTGCTCCTGCTGTATTGGGCGTGGTGCATTGGGGCAAACCCGGCCGACCCGTACAGCCTGGCCGGCTGGGGCGGCACCGCCATCGATAAAGCCATTTTGGGCGAAGCCCATATGTACCGCGGCGAGGGCATCCCCTTCGACCCCGAAGGACTGGCCAGCACACTCCCCGCCGTGGTGAACGTGATCTTTGGCTTTTTGGTGGGCGATTATATCCGCAGACGTGGCCTGATGCAACAGCAAGCGCCCCCTCCGCAAGGCGGCACACATTCGCAGTTTGAGACCATCGCTGTTTTGCTGCTGGCCGCCGTGGCGCTGCTGGCCGCAGGCTATGCCTGGAACCTTTCTTTTCCCATCAATAAAAAAATATGGACTTCTTCTTTTGTAGTGGCTACCAGTGGGCTAGCCATTGCGCTGCTGGCCACGCTGGTGTATTTTATTGAAATAAGGGGCAGCCGCGGCAGGTGGACTTATTTTTTTGAAGTGTTTGGCAAAAACCCGCTGTTTATTTATGCGCTGAGTGGACTGATACCAAAGCTGTTGTGGCTTATCCGCATCCCGGCTGGCACTACAGATTCCGGCGAGCCAAAATTTGTTAATCCATGGGGCTGGTTTTACCAGAATGTTTGTGCAAAAGTGCCGGGTCCGCCCGAAGTTGGTTCTTTTCTTTTTGCGTTGTGTTTTGTGGTGTTGCTTTGGGCTATTGGGTATTGGATGGATAAAAAGCGGGTATACATCCGGGTGTAACTAATAACGTTTGTTCGTCATTGTGAGGCGCATTTTAAATTTTGTAGATGATAAATTTTGTGCGCCGAAACAATTTCCCTTCCAAGCATCACTTAGGTATTTCATCAGTTTGGTTCGGAGATTGCTTCGGCGCATGAGCCACAAGTTTTACCATGTAGCTCATACGCCTCGCAATGACGGTAACAGCAATTGCTGAATGCTGCCCACCCAAACCCATACCCTATTTCTTCCCCCTTTTGCTCCACTGCTTGGGCACGGCGCCATCCATTTGTACAATCCTGGGATAAAAAGTGCCAACAATATCAACCAGGTCTGCCTGCGCCTGCATTACCTCACGGATGTCTTTGTACGCAAAAGGCGCTTCATCCAACCCGCCGCCCAGCAGCTTTACACCATGCTCCTGCAGGTACTGGTTCAGTTCCTTGTGGGTAATGCTCTTTAGGGCTGCAGTACGGCTCATCTTGCGGCCGGCACCATGCGAAGCCGAAGCCAGCGAGGCCACCTCGCCCCTGCCCCGCACAATATATCCCGGCGCCGTCATGGAGCCCGGTATAATGCCGAGCACATCTTTCCCTGCAGGCGTAGCGCCTTTCCGGTGCACAATTACTTCGCGGCCGTTGTATCGTTCTTTCCAGGCAAAATTGTGGTGGTTCTCTACCATCTGCATGGGCCGCTGGCCCAGCGCTTTCGCAATTTTCTGGTGAATGATATGATGACAGGCCGATGCATAATCGCCTGCTAAGTTCATCGCCATCCAATATTCCTGCCCTTCTTCCTCGGTAAGATCGAGCCAAGCTAAGTTTTGTGCTTCGCCAGGTAGGCGCCGTTTTTTCTTCGCAACCGCAGTATAATGGTTGGCAATGGCTGCGCCCAGTCCACGGGAACCCGAATGTGATAATAGCCCCAGATATTTCCCCGGCGCAATACCCAATGCACCCACACCATTATCCAAATCTTCATCGCCAATTTCCACCACGCCAAACTCCACAAAGTGATTGCCCGAACCTGAAGAGCCCAATGGTGCGCATCGGGCATGAGGGCGCCCGCCACCGCCACTGGTATTTTGGCTGCGGTATGCATCTGGTGCAGTGCTCCCTGCTCAATGCCGGCGGCACCAAACACCTGGAAAGGCACGCCTTCGGTTTTCAACCGGATCTCATCGCCGGGCCCTGAGGGCTTGGGCAACAGTGCCGCAGCAATTTTACCCAATATGCCATCATGTGCATACTGGTTGGGGCTCTGTATGATGGAACGCAATATTTCCAGCGCATCTTCTTTCGACAGGTGTTTGAAGTGTTGCTCCATCACGTTCATGGCAATAGAAATCACCGGCCCTTCCGGGTAGCCTATTGCCCGCAGCTCTTTGCCGCTTAGTTTTAATTTTGCCATACAGTGATTTTTAAACAGGCTGTTCGTAAATAGCCCGTTGGTTGTTTTTTAATTTGCCCATCCCGCACTTCTAAACCCAATTACTTCGGGTCGTTTTGGCTCAAATTCCATGTCGGCCTGGTTGCTGATTTCCGCAACCGTCATCGGGCGGGTAATGGTGGTGTCAAATCCTAAATGATCGCTCAATCGTTGTGCTTTGTGCACGCCCAGTTTACCAAATTCATACTTCGCAATCAGGCGTCCTTTGCGCATCAGCGCACTGTCAACCAGGGTCAGCGAACTGTTGAACGTGCAGATCAATTGTACGTTCAAAAAATCAGCCAGCAGCCCGTCTGAAATATTCAAAAGATTGGACACTGCCGAACTACCCGAGGCCTTGCGATCCATGATGATGTTTTCGGCATCTTCAATGATGACCACCGTGTTGGGATTGTCGATCAACAGATCGATAAAAGCAGGGTTCATCAGGTCGCCGGCAATGTTGGGCGACAAAAACAGCACCCGCTTTTTGATCTTTCCAATCAGGTACCGCAGGTAAGTTGTTTTGCCGGTTCCGGGCAAGCCATGCAGCAACACAATCCCTTTGTCGCTACTCCGGTTCAGCCTGTTGTAAATAACGCCGTGCACTTCTTTAAAATCATCATCATAAAAAAGATCCAGGTCAAGGCTTTTGCGTTTTACTTCCATGGTCCGCAACTCAAGGCCATGCGTACCCGAAACAATCAGGTTGATCTCAAGCGGCTTGCGGCGCACTTTACCTTTGAAGCGTTGTGTCAACTCTGTAATCGCTGTTACAAATGCATCGTCGGTATCGTCGTGAAACAGCTCCGCATACCAGCATCCTATTTCAATTACGCAACCGTTGCGCAACATCAATACCGCTTTATCAAACTCATAGCGTTTTCCTTTTTTATCAAAAGCCCGGTATGCATATACTGCGGTGATCATGTCGGCGTATTGCTCCTTGATGGCAGCGCAAACTTTTTCTCCATCAATGCCGTTTACAAATGACACAGAAGGAATCTTGTTGAAAAAATATAAGTACACCAGCTTTCCTTCCAGGTAATTGTTACCGAAAATGCTGCTGGCATTCATTGTTTTTTGTTGGAATGTTTGTTCCATAAAATGTTTGTATGTATCGTGTTTTCAAAAACTGCAAGCATCCATAAAGATGCTTGCCCAATCGATTTTTCTTCACTGGCTGCAGCGCTTGCACGCAGCAACAACAAGAGTTGCCGCAGAGCCAGCACCACCAATAAAAGTTTCATTGTTCCTGTATTTTATTGCATTAAAAAAGGCCCGGATGTAGGTACACCGGGCCTTTCAGTAACCAACAACGTTGGTCAACGCTACGCTGAAGCCGGTGATGATATTATTCCGTAAACAAGTCTATGATCAACAGCAAACACAGCGCTGACCTTTGCACAAACGCCTGCAACAAACTCGATGCAAAAGCCACGCATGCTGCATGGAAGAATGTGTTGCCGCATACCCATAAGATTTGTGTAAAAGCAAAGCCCCGCATGCTATGCGGGGCTTTAGGTGTATGTACATTTTATCAGATCAAACTACTGCACACCACTATTGGCACCGCAAACAATATTCCATCCCAGTGGGCGGAATTCTTTGCTGCTGATATGTACAATAGTGCGAAACATTGTTACTGTGTTTTGTGGCTGCAAATGTAATTAACTACAATGCACATACGCAAATTTTTTTACATAAATTTTATAGCGGCTTTGTTGTAAATATTTTTTCACGCTTTGCTTTATTTATAAAACAATCATGTTTTTAAAGAACATCCGATTGAGCAGTGTTAGGGTTCGTGCTGTGTTCAAATAAAAAGACTCAAACCTTATAACGCTATTAAATAATGATCTATTCTTCAAACCAATTACAGGTCAATATCCATCGAGTAGGTAATAACTCAGTGATAAATATTTACGCTAAAACACCATGCTATTGGTTGATCAAAATAGCTTTCCCTGTTCGCCGGGCCTGTAAAATTGTGTGCTGTCCAAAGACACTTTTTCTTTATTCAATCCAAATTTCCTCAGGTACGTTTTAAACTGCGCAGCAATCATATCCGCCACCGGTCCTTCGCCGCGCATACGGCTGCCCCATTCGCTATTGTTCACCTGCCCACCATGCGATGCCTCAATCATATGCCACACTTTTGCAGCCCTGTCGGGAAAATGCCGTTGCAGCCAATCGTGAAATAAAAGCTTGATGGCGCCATTGAGCCGGATAAAAGTATAGCCGGCAAACGTAGCGCCGGCAGCAGCCGCAGCCTCCAATATGGCAGGTGTTTCGTGGTCGTTCAATCCGGGAATAATGGGCCCCAGCATTACGCCGGTTTGTATGCCCGCTTTGCTCATGCGCTCCACGGTACGCAGGCGCTGTGCGGCAGTGGCGGTTCGGGGCTCCAGCACCCGCCGCAGGTCTTCGTTTAGCGAGGTAATGGTGAGCAACACAGACGCCAGGCGCTTTTGGGCCATGGGTTGCAGAATATCCAGGTCGCGCAGCACGCCTGCATTCTTGGTCAATATGCCCACCGGTTGATTGAACTCGGCACATACTTCCAGCAAGCCACGCGTCAGCCGAAACTTTTGCTCTGCGGGCTGGTAACAATCTGTGTTTCCACTCAAAGACAGCGGCACTGCATTCCAGGCCCGATGCATCAAAAACTTGCGCAGCAACTGCGGTGCATTTTCCTTCACCATAATTTTTGTTTCAAAATCAATTCCTGCACTGTAGCCCCAATACTCGTGGCTGTTGCGGGCATAGCAATAAATGCAGCCATGCTCGCAACCATTGTATGGGTTCATGCTGTAAGCCATGCCCACATCGGGGCTTTCCACTTTATTGACCAACGTTTTCGCTTCAATGGAAATGAACTGCGTTTTGGGATCAGTCGTTTCCCATTCATCAATGGCTTCGGGGTGCTCCTGCTCGTAGTGTTGTGCTAAAAACCTGTTGCCCGTATTCATCTGTGCGCCGCGGCCTTTTTTAATGTCGGTGTTGCTGTTGGCCGTTGCCAAAAGGTCCACACCCTTTTTGCTGCGGCTGATATAGGAAGCCATAAAAATCGTTGGTTGTCGTTTGTAAAAAAGCCTTTAGTGGCCACTAAGGCACTAAGGGCCGAAAGGAACACAAAGCGATACGGTTGCCTTTTTCGCTTTCGGTATCTTTACCTGCTGTTTGCACAAACCTTCACGCCATGTGTTATCATTATTCCATCAGCAAAAAACCCAGCATGCAACATGCAGAATGGGAAATGCCGTTTGAACCCGTGTATCATGCCAATGGTTTCGATTTTCCGTTGATGCCAGTAATGACCGGCGCCGAACCCAATAAGGTGCAAGCGTACCGGTGGGGATTGATTCCATCATGGACGGGCACTTTGGCTGATGCAGACAAGCTGCGAACGCAAACACTCAATGCCCGCGGCGAAACTATTTTTACCAAACCCGCCTACCGCTCCTCGGTGCAGCAACGCTGCCTGGTGCTGGCCGATGGTTTTTTTGAATGGATGGAATTTGGTAAAAAAAAGTACCCGCACCTGGTGCAATTAAAAGACGAAAGCGTATTTGCATTTGCCGGTTTGTACAGCCACTGGACCGATAAGGAAACCGGCGAAGTACTCCGCAGTTTTACAATCATTACTACCGATGCCAACCCATTGATGGCCCGCATCCACAACACCAAACAACGCATGCCGGTTGTGTTGCCCCAAGCGTTATGGAACGAATGGCTGCAACCCGAACTCACTAAAGAACAAATTGCCGCCCAACTTCGTCCGATCGATGACAGCATCATGGAAGGCTTTCCTATTTCCAAACGCATCACCACCCGCGGCGTAGATACCAATGTACCCGAAGTGCGGGAAAGGGTTGATTACCCGGAGCTGGCTTTTGCATAAGTTGTCGAGACAGAATAACGAACAGACGAACAAGGAATATCAAACAGGCGAAGTTGGGGGGAAGAATATCGAACAAGGAACAAGGAATGATGAACCGATGAATGAACATTAGAAATGATGAATTATGAATTTGGAGTGACCACAATAATTAATAATCCATAATTAATAATTCATCATTCTCACACACTTCGTTATTCATCTGTTCCTTGTTCCTTGTTCGATATTCTTTTTGCCTACGCAAAAAGCACTCCCTGCCGCACTTCGGCACCGCGGCTTAGGAGCTCCATGCGGCGCAGCACTTCGTAGCGGCTGCCCGGTGCCGAGCGGCGCAGCAGCAACAATGCATCGGCTTTAAAACGGCCCGTAAACTGGCGGTGCTCCAGCTCCATCCACATGCCAATAAACTTCAAAGGCTTCAACCCGTGCGCCAGTACCAGGTGCGGTTCTGCAAAAAACTGCGGATCCTGCTGCGGCACTTGCATCAGCCATTTGAGCTTTTTTATTTCTTTAAAAAACTCAGCAAACATGCCGCGGCCGGCCATGGGTATATATAATGTATGTGATGGGTAAGCGGCAAAATCTTTCAGTTCAATCATCTGCGGATGCAGCCCCATAACGGTTTGCTGCAGGCGCTCTACCAGTTTGTCTTCGCTTTTTTCGTACGCAAAAAACTTGGCCAAGGTTAACGACGGCTTCAGGCTCCAGCCTTCTTTTACGCCGTGGCGCTGGTGCAGGTCGGTGCGCAGCGCCTGCACTTTTTGTTGCATTGTTTCGGGCAAGGGCACAATCAGTCGGTATTCGTGCACCCGGTAACCGGGCATCTGCAGGTCTATGCTCATACAATATGGTTTTAGTGTGGACAATCTAATTTCCTTAGCATAAAATTACTAATTAATTTAGCACATTCAAACCAACCCCATGCCACAAACGAATTTTTTTGCTGCACCCGGTGCGGCGGTGCCGCCGGCACAGCATATTGATCTGAACGATCAGTTGGTAAAAAATAAAGCATACACCTTTTTATTGCGTGTGGCCAGCAATGCCATGCAGGAAGCCGGAATACAAAAAGGCGATGTAGTGGTGGTGGACCGGGTGATGGAACCCAAAAACGGATCGGTGGTGATTGCCGCATTGCAGGACGAACTGATCATCCGCCGGTACGAATGCACAGAAGGTTGGGCAAGGCTGGTGCCGGCATCGGGCCAACTGGCACCCATAACCGTAACGCCTGCATCGGGGTGTGTGCTATGGGGCGTGGTTACTTATGTAATCCGAAGTATTTAAAAAAGAAAAACGCTTTGCATGCAAAGCGTTTTTTATTACTAAAGGGTGAAGCTCAAAAGTTTTTAGTGTGCCGGATTGTTATGATGTTTAACCGTTAAACGGGATGGTCAAAACCTTGCCGCTGTCGCAGCTGCAGGCATCGTTAATTTCAAAACGATACAGACCTAAACCACTGCGATGCCAGCTTTTCCCAGGGCAGATCGGTGTTGTGGTTATTGTTCACCTGCAAGCAGCATTCTTCATCATTGGTTAATACTTCCGAAGTGCGGCGGCCGTAGGCTACCAGGGCCATTACCAGCATTGCTGTAAAGCTAATGCCCAGCAATACACTTCTGAAAAGTTTGGTACTCATATCATCGGTTTTGGGATTGGACGAAAGTAGAAACCTTAATGTTACAGGTTTTGTAAAAAATAATTTTAACCGCCCTTTGCACAGGTATATTTGCCCCTCAAATTGCCTTTTTATGAATGAAAAATTTGTGCAGCGCATCCACTCCGAAGTGGAAGCGATCAAAGCATCCGGATTGTATAAAACCGAACGTGTTATTGCATCGCCGCAGGGCGCCGAAATTGTAGTGAACGGCCAAACAGTGCTGAACTTTTGTGCCAACAATTACCTCGGCCTTTCCTCACACCCCAAAGTTCTGGAAGCAGCCGAAGCTGCATTGGGCAAAAGGGGCTATGGCATGAGTTCGGTGCGGTTTATTTGCGGTACGCAGGATGTGCACAAAGAACTCGAACGCAAGATTTCTGAATTTCTCGGTACAGAAGATACCATTTTATATGCCGCTGCATTTGACGCAAACGGTGGTGTGTTTGAGCCCTTATTTACCGATGAAGACGCCATCATTTCCGATGCGCTGAACCATGCTTCCATTATTGATGGCGTACGCCTGTGCAAGGCGCAGCGCTACCGCTACGAGCACAACAACATGGCCGACCTGGAAGCCAAACTGCAGGAAGCCGCCGGTGCCCGCAGCCGCATCATTGTTACCGATGGCGCCTTCAGCATGGACGGTACCATTGCGCAACTTGATGTTATTTGCGACCTCGCCGATAAATACAATGCGATTGTAATGATCGACGAAAGCCATGCCTCGGGTTTTTTGGGCAAAACGGGCCGCGGCACACACGAGCATTGCGGCGTAGTGGGCCGCATTGATATCATTACCGGCACACTGGGCAAAGCACTGGGTGGTGCACTGGGTGGCTTTACATCGGGCCGCAAAGAAGTGATTGATATGCTGCGCCAGAAAAGCCGGCCGTACCTGTTCTCCAATTCCCTGTCGCCGGTAATTGTGGGCGCCTCCATTGCCGTGCTCGATATGCTGCGCGAAACCACCGAACTGCGCGACAAGCTGGAACACAATACCAAATATTTCCGCACCAAAATGACCGAGGCCGGTTTCGACATCAAGCCCGGCGAACACCCCATTGTGCCCATCATGCTGTACGATGCAGTGCTGGCGGCGCAGTTTGCCGACAAGCTGCTGCAGGAAGGCATTTACGTGATCGGGTTCTTTTTCCCCGTGGTGCCTAAAGGCCAGGCCCGCATCCGCGTACAACTCAGTGCCGCCCACGAGCAGGCACACCTCGATAAAGCCATCGATGCATTTACCCGCATTGGCCGCGAACTGGGCGTGCTGAAATAACGCCTCATCACCTTTTAATCAATCCCCGGATGCACAACGTCCGGGGGATTTTTTATGTTTCCGGCTTAAGTGATGCTAACCAAGCGGCTGTTGCGTCGCACACTTGTACGTTCTTATCGCTATTCGGCAGGTTGAACCACGGAGGCACAAAGGACACGGAGGAACACGGTAAAGATTATACTTCTTGATACTTTATCTGCTTTGGGATTTTTATAAAGCTCCCTATCAGGTTTACAATATTTATTGCACTCATCCGTTTACCATAAACCCAATGCAACATCCAATATCCATGAGAAAACTTTTCCTAATATTTGCCCTCATTGTTTTTGCCTCCAGCCTTACCTCCTGCGTTACCATGAAACGCGATTGCCAGGGCGGCCGCCACGTGAAGCTTAAGAATGGTATTTATATCTAATGTTCTGAGGCGGTGCGGCATTGATACAAATGTATTATTGCCGAACAATGTTGTACAGCTCTTCACTACAGTACCACCACAGTCACATCCGGGCGCTATCCCGAAATCAGGCTGTCATTTGATTTCGGGCCTGCTTTTTTGTTACTTTTTTGCAGGAGCAAAAAAGTAAAAGAATACCACGGACACTAATTGTACAATGTGGTGCCGATATAGCCCGCAGCAAAAACAAAGCTTCTGCCCCACTCCCATTACTTTTGCCAAAATAATTGGCCTGCATGAAGCATTACTTGTACCTGGTGTTTATAGCCTTTGCATTTTGGAACTGTACGCCCAACAACGTAACCGAAAACGCATCGCTGGAACAATATTTTACCCAAAACGGCGCCCACGGCACCTTTGCCCTGCTCGATAACAACTCGGGCAACTTTACGGTACACAACCTGAAGCGCTACCGCGACAGCGCATTTGTACCGGCTTCAACTTTTAAAATTGTCAACAGCCTTATTGGCCTGCAAACCGGCATCATCGAAAACGATAGCATGGTAATTGCCTGGGACGGCGTGCAGCGTTCGGTGCAGGCATGGAATAAGGACCTGAATTTTTACGATGCGTTCCGCGTTTCGGCAGTGCCTTATTTCCAGGAAGTGGCCCGCCGCATAGGCAAGGACACCATGCAGCAATGGCTCGATACGCTGGCCTATGGTTCTAAAAAAATTACAACTGCCATCGATACCTTTTGGCTCGATGGCTCACTTACCATTCGGCCCGACGAACAAATGGGCTTGGTAAAAAAGCTGTATTTCAACCAGCTGCCGTTTCATAAAATCAACCAGGAAATTGTAAAGCGGGCGATGTTGTTTGAAGACCAGCCGCTGTATAAATTAAGCTACAAAACAGGCTGGCAGTTCGACGAGCAAACGGGCAAGAACCACGGCTGGATTGTGGGCTGGATCGAGGAAAACCGCCACCCGTACTTTTTTGTACTCAACCTCGAAGCGCCGGGCAGGGACTATGATATGACAAAAGCCCGCATGGCCATCCTCAAAGGCATCCTTGGCGAACTGGAATTTATGCGCGGCGAAAAATAATTGTAGCATAAAACTTGCAACTGTGCCGTTTATGTGTTTAAGGTTTAAAGTCTAAAGTTTAAGGTTGTTTAATAAGTTCAACGAGTTCAATGAATGGACTGATCCCAACATTAAACTTTAAACCTTAAACTTATTAAACACATCGAACCGTTCGAACCCATCACCCTCATGCCCGAAATCAATTTTCAATACCCGCAGTTCCTTTGGCTACTGGCAGCAGTGCCCCTGCTCCTGCTGGTGTATCTGTGGTATGCCTGGCAACGCCGCACTAAAGTGCGCCGCATGGGCGATGCGCCATTGATGCGGGAACTGCTGGCCACCGCGGCACCCGGCCGGCAAACGGCAAAATTTTCATTGGCGCTGATTGCCTTTGCATTGGGCTGCCTGGCAATGGCCAACCCGCGCCACCCCGAAAAAGGCAGCATGGAAGTACGCAAGGGCATCGACATTATGATGGTGCTGGATGTGAGCAGCTCCATGCTGGCGGCCGAAGGGGTTACCAGCCGGCTCACCGCAGCCCGCAGCATGTTGCAGCAACTGGTGTCGCGGCTGCCCAACGACCGCATTGGCCTGGTGCTGTTTGCCGGCGATGCTTATGTGCAAATGCCGCTCACCTTTGACCGCGGTGCTGCCGACCTCTATATTTCCGGTGCTTCGCCGGCGGCTGTAAAAGCGCAGGGCACCGCCATTGGCGATGCGCTGGCGCAGGCCATGGCTTCGTTCGATCCGGAATCGGAGCGCTACCAAACCATTGTGCTGCTCACCGATGGCGAAACCCACGACGAAACAGCCCTCGACGAAGCCAAAGGCATGGCGGAGCGGGGCATTTCCATACATGCCGTTGGCATTGGCAACCCGCAGGGCTCCACGCTTACCGATACTATTTTGGGCACCGACCGCCGCGATGCCATGGGCAACGTGATCATTTCAAAATTAAACGAGCCGCTGCTGCAACAACTGGCCACCGGCACTGGCGGGCAGTACTATCGGTATAATGGCAATGCGCGGGATATTGCCACTGCACTGGCCGAACGCTTTAGCCAGATGGAGCAAAAAGGCCTCGGCGATGCCTCGCAGTTTAATTACCTGACGCTTTACCTATGGGCCGCCGTGCCCATGGCGCTGCTGCTAATGCTGGAAATATTTGTGCCCACACGAAAAAGGAGAAAGGCATGATGGGAAGATTTTTTCTGATTTTGATTACTATTGCCCTGCCGGCGCTGGCGCAAAAAGGCGACAAGGACATTGCCTCAGGCAACCAATATTACCGCACGGGCCAGTACGACATGGCCGAAAAATTTTACCACAAAGCCCTGAAAGACGACCCGGCCAGCACCACGGCTGCCTATAATTTATCAAATGCGCTGTACCGGCAAAAACGCTATAAAGAATCGCTGGGCATTTTGGGCGCCATCAAAGTGGCTGGCGACAATAAAACCCTGCAGGCCGCGGTGCAGTACAACACCGGCGTGGCACACACAAGGGAGCGGGATTTGGAAGCCAGCATCGAATCGTACAAAGCCGCATTGCGCCTTACCCCCGACGATAAAGAAGCCCGTGAAAACCTGCAGCTGGCGCTGCGCGAATTAAAAAAGGAACAACAGCAGCGGCAGCAAAAACAACAGCGCAGCTCCATGAGCCAAAGCGAGGCGGAACGCAAACTGCAGCAGTTACAACAAAAGGAAAAACAGATCCAGCAACGCCTGCAGCGCAACAGCCCCATGCAGGGCAGTGGGATGGAGAAAGATTGGTAAGTGGTTAATTTGAAAATGAGGTGATTTGAAAATGGCGGTGCTGCATCACCAAAGAATCCCTTAACAGTCAGAGGCTGTCATGCCGACGCAGGTCGGCATCTCCTTCCACTTTTAGGTTTTGTCAAAAAATGTTGCGCTCCACAGGAAATTCCATTTCAAAAACCTTTGGGCACATTTCAACCGGCCCTTTCCCATACTGAACTAACTTTGCACCGCATTGTTCATTTTGGTAAAAAAAACGGATATCTGTTGAAACCGGCATTTTCTGCCACTTTCAAATTCGCATATTTTCAAATTTGCACATTACATGATGCAATCATATACTGCAAGCCTTACCGAATATAACCGCCTGCCCACCCGCGAGGTGCGCATTGGCGACCTGCTGCTGGGCAACGGCCACCCGATAAGGGTGCAAACCATGACCACCACCGATACCATGGACACGCTGGGCACCGTGGAACAAAGCATCCGCTGTATTGAAGCCGGTGCCGAGCTGGTGCGCATTACAGCGCCTTCGAAAAAAGAAGCGGAGAATTTGGCGCACATCAAGGCAGAACTCTGCCGCCGCGGCTACACGACGCCACTGGTTGCCGATATTCATTTTACCCCCAATGCCGCTGAAATTGCAGCCCGCATTGTAGAAAAAGTGCGGGTAAACCCGGGCAATTATGTAGATAAAAAGAAGTTCGAGCTGATCGAATACACCGATGCGGATTATGCCGAAGAACTGGAGCGCATTTATGAGCGGTTTACGCCGCTGGTAAATATTTGCAAAGAGCACGGCACGGCCATGCGCATTGGCACCAACCACGGCTCCCTCTCTGATCGCATCATGAGCCGCTACGGCGATACGCCGATGGGCATGGTGGAAAGTGCGATGGAGTTTTTGCGCATTGCCCGCAGCCACGCTTACCACAACATTGTGCTGAGCATGAAGTCGAGCAACCCGCAGGTGATGGTGCAGGCGTACCGCATGCTGGTAAAAACAATGCACGACGAGTTTGGCGAATGCTACCCGCTGCACCTGGGCGTAACCGAAGCCGGCGATGGCGAGGACGGCCGCATTAAAAGTGCAGTGGGCATTGGCACACTACTGCAGGATGGTCTGGGCGATACCATCCGCGTATCGCTGACAGAGGACCCTGAATTGGAAATACCGGTTTGCCGCGATCTGATCAAAAAATACGAGCAGACAGACAACGTACAACAAGCGACAGTGGTACCGGTACCGCCCATTAAACAGCTTTCCTACGATCCGTTCAACTACCGCCGCCGCGGCACATTTGCCGTAGGCAATATTGGCGGCCAGCAGGTGCCGGTGGCGATTGCCGACCTGAGCAAGCTGGAACAAATTACACCGGAAAGCCTGCGCAGCATTGGCTACACTTATGATGCCGTTTCGGATAAATGGAGCATTGCCGATACTGCGGCCGATTATGTTTTTACCGGTCACCAGGTGTTGCCGTTTGCCCTGCCCGGCACGTTGAAAGTGTTGGTGTTTCCGGCCACTTGGGCGGAACATTTTGCAACAACCAACGACACCGGTGAAGCCAAATATTTTCCGCTGTTCCAGGACAGCGGCTTTGCCACCGCAGCAGCACGCAGCACTGAACTGAACTTTGTGATGGTGGATTGCTACAACGACGTCACTACCCTCAACGATTATACCTACCTCGATGCACTGGCCAACGACCCAACAGTTGTTTTGTGCCTGAGCAGCACCCGCAGTAATGCCATGCAGGCAGTGCGCCGCATGTTTGTGGAGCTGGCCCATCGCGGCATTCAAAACCCCGCTATTTTGCTGGTGGACAGCAACGGCGGCACGGCCGATGAGCACCTCATTCATTTTGCCACCGAAGCCGGTGCGTTGCTGCTCGAAGGCTTTGGCGATGGCGTTTGTTTTGGCATGACCATGAGCAGTTACAGCCAGCTGGCGGCTAGTTATGAGCAGTCGGTAAATGGGGCGCAAGCAACGGCTTTTGATTTGCCTGCGGCACGTACTTATTTGCAAAATGCAACGCCGGAGCAATTCATCAACAACACGGCGTTTTCAATACTGCAGGCCACACGTACCCGCATTTCCAAAACCGAATATATTTCATGCCCCTCCTGCGGCCGCACCTTATTTGACCTGCAGGAAACAACGGCAAAAATCCGTGCGGTAACACACCATCTAAAAGGCGTGAAGATTGCCATCATGGGTTGTATTGTAAACGGCCCCGGCGAGATGGCCGATGCAGATTTTGGCTATGTAGGCAGCGGCCCCGGCAAGATTACTTTGTATAAAAGCAAAGAAGTGGTGAAACGAAATGTACCCAGCGAAGTGGCCGTGGAAGAACTGATCGGGCTATTGAAAGAGCACGGTGCATGGGTGGAGCCACAACTGGCACAGGTATAAACAACGCTGCATTTGCGTGCAACAAAAATTTCGGTTAGGCATTTTTGTTGCACGCATTTTTTATGGTGCTATTGCACTAGACATGACCAGGAGCAGCTGCGCAAACGCGGCCAAATGACTTAACTTTCCACATCAGAACACTGACCCCTTACTACATGCAAACAGATTTTCTTGTAATTGGCTCCGGCATTGCCGGCCTGGTGTACGCACTGAAAGTGGCGCAACAGTTTCCCCACAAAAAAGTAACCATCATTACCAAGGCATCGGCCGATGAAACCAACACCAAGTATGCACAAGGCGGTGTGGCGGTGGTGAATGATTTGGAGAACGATTCGTTTGACAAACACATTGAGGATACGCTGATTGCCGGCGACGGGCTGTGCAACCGCAAGGTGGTGGAGATTGTGGTAAAAGAAGGCCCGGCCCGTGTGCAGGAAATCATCGACTGGGGCACGCAGTTCGACAAGCACAATTCAGGCTCGTACAAACTGGGACGCGAAGGCGGACACTCCGAATTCCGCATCCTGCATTATAAAGACATTACCGGCTGGGAAATTGAACGGGCCCTGCTCGAAGCCATCGAACGGGCACCCAACGTGGAGTTCATCAAGCATTGTTTTGTTATCGACATCATTACGCAGCACCACCTGGGCTACCTGGTTACCAAAAGCACCCCTGATATTTGTTGCTATGGCGTGTATGTGCTGAACGAAGAAAGCAACCGCATTGAAAAAATACTGGCCCCCACAACCATGCTGGCTACCGGCGGCAATGGGCAGGTGTACCGCACCACCACCAACCCCGTTATTGCCACCGGCGATGGCGTGGCCATGGTGTACCGCGCCAAAGGCCGCATCGAAAACATGGAGTTTATCCAGTTTCACCCCACGGCGCTGTACCAGGCAGGCACCCGCGGACAGGCATTTTTAATTACCGAAGCAGTGCGTGGTGATGGCGGCATTTTGCGCAACGTGGATGGCGAAGCTTTTATGGAACGCTACGATGAGCGCCGCGACCTGGCACCCCGCGATATTGTGGCCCGGGCCATTGATAGCGAAATGAAACGCACCGGTACAGAGCATGTGTGGCTCGATTGCCGCCACATGCCGCTGGAGCAGTTCCAGGAACACTTCCCGAACATTTACGAAAAATGCCTTTCCATTGGTATCGACGTAGCCAAAGACATGATACCCGTGGCGCCTGCAGCGCACTACAGTTGCGGCGGCATCAAAACCGATGAATGGGGCCGCACATCCATCCGAAACCTGTATGCCTGCGGCGAATGTGCATCCACAGGCTTGCACGGCGCCAACCGTCTGGCCAGCAACTCGCTGCTCGAGGCAATGGTGTTTGCACACCGCTGTTTTATGGATGCGGTAAACCACCCGCAGCACAACGAGCAGATGCCCCAGATCCCCGACTGGAACGCAGAGCGAACCTCCGACCCCAATGAAATGATCCTGATTACGCAAAGCCTGAAAGAACTGCAACAGGTAATGAGCGATTATGTGGGCATTGTACGCAATACGGTGCGCCTGGAGCGGGCTATCAAACGGATCGACCTCCTGTTTGAAGAAACCGAAGCCTTGTACCAGGGCACTACGGTGTCGCCGCAATTGTTGGAGCTGCGCAATATGATCACGGTGGGCTACCTGATTATTAAAGGTGCCGCTTTCCGCAAAGAAAGCCGCGGCCTGCATTTCAACACCGATTTCCCCCAAAAATCGGAGCTGACGCAAAACATCGTGCTGTAAGGTACTGCGCAAAACTGCCGCGGTTTTTGGCGGGGCCCGCATTGTAAAACTTTGCCGGTACTTTTGCGGCAGATTTCCTCAAGCAGTTTTGGACCCAAATTCCGGCAGTATGTATTATGTGCTTTATGGCTTTTTGTACCTGCTTTCGCTCCTTCCGCTGCGGGTGTTGTACCTCCTGTCCGATTTTGCGTACCTGGTTATTTATCACCTGATGGGCTACCGCAAAAAGGTAGTATTGGGCAACCTGGCCATTGCATTTCCGCAAAAAACCGAAAGCGAACGGCAGGCAATTGCCCGTAAATTCTACCGCAATTTCACCGACACATTTATTGAAACCATCAAGTTTATCAGCGCCTCGCCAGCATTCATCAACCGGCATTTTAAAACCGATTACACGGTATTTGAAGAGCTGTATGCGCAGGATAAAAAAATACAGATCCACACCGGTCACAACTTTAACTGGGAACTGGCCAACCTTGGGGTGGCACTGAATATTCCGTTTACTTTTTTGGGTGTTTATCAGCCCATTCAAAACAAAGCGGTGAACCGCATTTTTATGCAAATGCGTTCCCGCACAGGTACGGTGCTGCTGCCGGCAAACGATATGCGTCGATCCATCCTGGCCTACCGCGACCAGCAATATGCCCTGGGCCTGATTGCCGACCAAAACCCCGGCGATACCCGTCGCGGCTGTTACTGGGTGCCTTTTTTCGGCAGGCCCACGCCTTTTGTTTCCGGGCCCGAAAACGGTGCCCGCATCGGCAACATCCCGGTGGTGTTTGGGCATTTTACCAAAAAACGCCGCGGCTATTACGAAGGTCATTTCTTTTTAGCCGAAGCCGACCCGGCCAGCCTGCCCAAAGGTGAGCTGACCCGGCGCTACATTGCCTACCTTGAAGAAACAATTACGCGGGACCCGGAAATGTGGCTATGGAGCCACCGCCGCTGGAAACACCAGTGGAAGCCCGAATACGGCCTGCTTACTGCGCCGCAGCAGGATTCCATTTCGTAGCGTGTTGTTTATATTTAAGCAAACAAATGCTTTTGCTGTGCCGGTAAACATTCAAATACTTGATGCCAACAACCTTACTGCGTTCAAGGGCCTCATTGCAGTGTTTGAACGCAGTTTTGAGATGGCCCACTTCAGGATGCCTGCAGATGCGCACCTGAAATCCGTTTTATCTCGTGATCATTTTTTTGCCGTTGTTGCCAGTGTTGATGGCAACGTTGTTGGCGGCCTTACCTTTTATGTGCTCGACCAATATTACGCCGAAAAGCCGCTGGCTTATATCTACGACCTAGCCGTACTTCCCGAATTTCAACGTATGGGCATTGGCAAAAAACTCATCGACACCACCAATGAATATTGCCGGCAGCAAGGTTTTGAAGAAGTGTTTGTGCAGGCTGATAAAATAGATACACATGCGCTTCTTTTTTATCGCGCCACCAAACCTACCGAAGAAGAGGAAGTAGTACATTTTTACTACACCTTGCCGCAGCAATAAACGACTGCGCCAAAAAAAGAAGCGAGCAAACAGCTTTCGCCGTTTGCCCGCTCCATTAATTTTATCAAATAAAAGCTATTCCGGCGTGTCGGTGCTTTTGGTGTCGCCCGCAGCGCTTTTTTCGGTTTTAATTCTTGTTTCGGCTTTGATGGCATTCCATCCGCCCAGCACATTGCGGATGTTGTGGATGCCCTGCCGCTTGAGCAGCGATGCGGCAATAACACTGCGGTAACCACTGCGGCAATGGATGTACACGTTTTGCTCCTCTTCGATGTTGGCAATGTTTACGAGGTCGGCCATTTCATCAAGCGGTACATTTTCCGCATCCACCACATGGCCTTCGGCAAACTCGGCCGGGCGGCGCACATCCAGCACCACAATGTTTTCATCAAAAGGGAGATCCATGGCCAGTTCATCGGCCTCCACATCAATGATCATGTCTATTTCTTCGCCGCTTTGCTGCCAGGCTTCGTAGCCGCCTTCGAGGTAGCCCAGCACTTTTGTAAACCCCTCGGCAGCCAGCAGGTCGGCGCTTTTTGCTTCGCTGCCCGCATCTGTCACCAGCACCAAAGCCTGTTGGTGCGGCAGCAATGCATTGGCCCATTCGGCCACCGATCCTTCTAAACCCAGGCTGATGGAGCCGGGCACAAAACCCGCAGTAAACACGGTAGCCGAGCGGGTATCTACAATAAAGGCACCTGCGTCAACAGCTTGTTTGAATGCGGCGATGGAAAGTGATTGCAGAGTTGCGGGCATAAAAAATGTCTTTGACGGCAAAAGTAACCCATTGCAATCAAAGACATGTGCGTTGAAGAAAGCAGCTTATTTCAACAGCTCGTACACAAAGCTGTGCACCTGATCCATGCGGTCGTGGTTCACCGAATAGAAAATAAACTTGCCGTCGCGAACCGTATTTACAAAACCAGCCTTCCGCAGAATAGCCAGGTGCTGCGATGCAACTGACTGCTCCAGGCGCAGCTTTACGTAAATTTCGGTAACGGTCATTTTCTCATTCTGGTGCAACAACTTCAAGATCTGCTGGCGCAACTTGTGGTTGATCGCCCTTAAAATAAGAGCAGCTTTCTTTAGCTGCAGTACGTCAATCTTTAATTCAACGTTCTCAGCCACAGGATTTTCATTTAAAACATTGTTCATATTTTTCTCTCTTAACACGTGATACAAATGTATACAGTAAATGTATAATTTACACTTTGTTTTTGCTGCTTGTAAGTATTCTTGCTCATTTCAGATACAGAAAAGACTTAGTTAAGCATTAATTAACGTGGCTGTGGCGAATAAAAGCCTTTCACATATTTTGGTTCGGCATATGCTAATGGTGCAAACTGTTGTTGCATCCATTGCTGATAAGCCAACGGTACCAAATGTGTAGCGCTGCTGTGCACTTCTATAAATTGCGCATGTGCATGCTGCAATACATCTTTCACTTTATTGCTTCCGTTGCCAAAAAAATAAACGGTGTGTTGATCCAACCATTTATCGAGGCTCGATGGTTCTACAATCAAATTGGTAGGTGCCAGCACTTCCTGCAACTCACGGTCATAGATAGCCGTAAACACTTCCATGCGACGTGCATCGATCATGGGGCACAACAATGCAACTGTATCGCCCACTTGGCGCAAAGCCCCGCCAGCCAAGGATTGCAGCGTATCTACTGTAAGGAGTGGAATGTTCAGTGCATAGCACAATCCTTTTGCGGAAGCCATGCCTACACGCAGCCCCGTGTACGATCCGGGACCAGCACTTACTGAAACAGCCTGCAATTGTTGTAATGAAATACCGCCTTGTTGCAACATGCTTTGAATGGCTGGTTGCAGCCATCCTGCACTTTCACGTGTTTGTGTGTTTTGCGCAGAGAACAACACCTGCTCATTGTCGGAAAGACAAATAGAAGCAGTGTCAATTGCAGTGTCGATATGCAGGATCAGGCTCACGGAAGCAAATTAAAGAAGGAATGCCAATAGCGTGATGTTTAATGACTATATGTGGCTGATTTTTATCAGTGTGTTTACAATTAAAAACGGCCACTAAATAATTTATCGCATAATGGTAAGGGTTAACCATTAGCATTTTTTGCACAGAAACTTTGAAAAATATTTGCGTACCTAAATCCTACTATTTTGGTGTTCAATTATTCGCCTTCGGGACAATCTGTTTTTACAAACGGTGTGCTCTTCATAAACTGCAGTTGCGACCGATCCTGGAACATATATCCACCGTTGCGTTCTACCAGTTCGCCAAATCCCTGCAGCAGCGTTTCGTCTTCGATTTTAAAAATCACCTCGCGGTTCGAAATCAACCCTTCCGATTCAAATGTATAATCTGCAATGATCAGGCTGTCGCGCAGCACGCCCTTAATAGTGCCCACATTGCCGTCTTTTTCGTGCCAGTCGTATCTAAGCTTTCCAGAAACCAGCGTGTCCTCTACTTGCAACGAAAGAAAAGCGGTGTCCCTTTTGATCGTCATTTCATAACAACCCGCCAGCACAAACGGCGTCCCTGAAAGTACCCCGGTGTTAGCCGGCGCCTGGCCATGCACGCTACTTCCGCCCAAACTATCTTTCCCCATTGCCGCCTCATTGGCCGGCCCGCCGCATGCAGTGAGCAACAGCAGGCCTACAGAAAATAAACACAGTTGAATACGCATTGGTTCATTCCTTTTTTGAAAATGCATACCAGCCCGGCAGGCCAGTGTGGCGCCGGAAGCAATGCAAAAACTTTATGATGTTGGTAAAAATCAGCGCACCGGGGGCTGGCTTTCGTCGTGGGTGGTGCGGATGAGCCCGATGCCGGTAAAAAAGAAAACGGCGCCCAAAATGCCGTACACGATCAGGGCTTTAATCTGTTTGCCCGATCCCTCTGAGTTCATAAACAGCACGGCCGCATAAATCAACCCGCCAATACCTAGTAAAGTAAGTAATACGCCAAATACCCTTTTTAAATTCATTTCCGCTTTTTAGGGCGATGGTTGCAAAAAAAAGGCCACCGGGATTGCGGAATAGCGATTTTGGATTTCGGATATGGCACAGCAGAGGCGATTACAGCTGCACAGGTTCCGAAATCCGAAATCCCAAATCCGAAATTATCACTGTTTCCACACCGCTACAATATCGGCAGTAGCGAGGTGCTGGTGGCTGTTTTCGGCAAAAGGCAACTCGATAGCCGGCTTTTTGCCCTGCTGCACCACTTTGGCATACACGGCCCGCAGCGGCCCACTAGTAAACATAATGCGCTGTGCCGCCACACTGACGCGGTATTCGCCTATTTCTTCGGAAGTGGATATGCGGTAACGGTTGTCGTCCAGTAAAATAATATCGCCCCGCTCCCATTTACTGGTACCGGGTTTTACCGACGTTTCGTACCTGCCGGGCGGCAGGCCGCCGGATGTTTTTGGCTGCGCATTTGATTGCAGCAGCAAAAAAGTAAACAAAAAGAGTAAAAATGATTTCATAGGAGGCCTTTTGGTTAATATAATAAATATACAATTTAAAGCCGACAATAGGCATGCCACAACGCTGCAGTAAGGCGTGGAGGCCAAAGCTGGCAGAAGATTTGAAGCGTAAGGCAAAAAATCGGCTATGAAAAAGCTTTGGATATTTGGCACAGCTTCACTGATACTGGCGGCCTGCGGCAACGACGATGCAGGCGCAGGCGATCGTACATACGATCTTAAAACGGTGCAGGATTCTGCAAATGCGCCGTTGGGCAATAGCAGTGCAGACTCTACACCCACAACCAACAACAATATTTACAACCCCGATTCCACACCAGGCCAAGGCTCGGTGTATGATACCGGTATGAACAGAAAAGTGCCCGGCCAACCGCCGCGGCAATAAGCAGCCATAGCTGAGGTGGAACGTTTATTTTTTCAACAGATCAACCTATAAAACACACAATAATGGCAAGGAATATTTCCGGAAAAAAAGTGGCTATTCTAACAGAAAATGGATTTGAGCAAGTAGAACTGACCAGCCCGTTGGAGGCGTTGAAGGCGGCAGGTGCAACGGTGCACATTGTATCGCCGCAAACCGAAAAAGTAAAAGCATGGGATAATGATCATTGGGGTATTGAAGTGCCGGTAGATGTACCGCTCCAGGATGCGAAACCGGAAGATTACGATGCGCTGGTGATTCCCGGCGGCGTGATGAACCCCGATTTTATGCGGGCCAACAAAGCCTGCGTCCAGTTTGCACAACACTTTTTGGAACAGGGCAAACCGCTGGCCTCCATTTGCCACGGGCCGCAACTGTTGGTAGAAACCGGCATGATCAACGGCCGCCAAATGACTTCATATCCTTCGATTCAAACCGACCTGAAAAATGCCGGTGCTATTTGGTCGGATGAGGAAGTGGTGGTAGACAATGGCCTGGTTACCAGCCGCAGCCCCAAAGACCTCGATGCATTTAACCGCAAAATGCTGGAAGAAATTGGCGAAGGCCAGCATGATACCACGGGACAGTTTACAACAGCATAGAAACGTGAATGGTGCGTGGTGAATGGTCAATAAAAGGCTGGATAAAACAACCAATCTCTTTTGCCAATTCACCATTCACCATTGCCCATTCACCCAATCACCTTTAAACCATATTGTATGAGCAACAAAGAACAACCGAATGTAAACCACCAGGACCATCCGCACCAGGAAGGGCAGCAAAACAATACAGCTACAACCGGCGATGGCGGCCAAAACCGCAACACCAATAACAATCAGCCGATGAGCAATATGCTCAATGAAGCGGAAGAACAAAGAGCAGGAAATAACAATCGCCAAAAAGATGAAAGCGATGTGCAGCAAGGCGAAAGAACGCCCTGATCTTTGCTTTTTGCGGAGCGCAATGCTAAAACAAATGGTCCTGCTGATGTCAGCAGGACCATTTGTTTTTTTTAAAAAAGCTCGGTAAAAATGCTGTCTTACGCCATCATTTCAACCATTGCAGGCACTTCCTGTTTTTGCTTCAGAATAGATTTCAAAAAAGCTACTTCTGCAGGCACATAAGCTTCGCCGTTGGCGCGGAAGATATCATGGAACCACAGCTCCGGCTCGTTGTTGTACGTGATCTGCCAAGAGTCCCACGGGCAGTGTGTTTGCGATTTACCTGCCACAAAACCCCAGTTGTAGGCACCCACACCGTGCTTTTGCAACACCGGCAAAATATCCTGGAAGGTGCTGCCAAAAGGCCTTGCCATGTACTCGGTGCACATCATAGGTCGGTTGTAGCGCTTCAGGGTATTGATATGGCTTTCCATTACATCCTTATCGCGGTAGCAGTGAAAAGAAATAACGTCGGAATGCGAGAACATATAGTCATCGATGCGGGTAAGGCGGGCAGCTTCGCTCCAGTCTTCCTGCCAGGGGCCCATGGTAATGGGTTGCGATGGGTTGATGGCACGAACCCAGATGATGGATTTGCGCAGCAGCTCCCTTGACAGTTCGGCCTTGTGCTGGCTGTAATCCTGGTCGTTGTACGACGCCAGGTTCATGTTGTCCGGCTCATTGTACAAGTCCCAGATCAACACCCGCTCATCGTCTTTAAAATGGGTTACAATGCCCTCTACATAGCTTTGCAGCTCGTCGTAGCGGGTGGGGTCGTTCAGCACATCGTAGCCGGGGCATTGCACCCAACCCGAGTTGTGTACATTGTGTTTGGGCTCGGGCTGCTTGCCCAGTGCGGGGTATGGGTTCCAAACGGCATCGAATAATACCAGCATGGTTTTGATGCCGTGTTTGTGGGCAATGCCCAAAAACAGGTCGATGCGCTCCAGGAAACCCGAGGGATCCTGCTGCCACAGCAGGTGGTGCAGAAATACGCGTACGGTGTTGAAACCGAGGTCTTCGGCCCAACCCAATTCTTTATCAATCAGGAACGGATCGAATGTATCGGATTGCCACATTTCAAGCTGGTTGATTGCGGTGTGCGGCACATAGTTGCAGCCCACCAGCCAGCCATGCTTTTGTGCCCATGCGGCGGCCTTTTCTTCAGACCATTTGTGAATGAGTTCCGGATCGTGTGCGGTAAGGGAAGGTGTTGTACTTGTTGCCATAGCCAGGATGATTGGAAACTGGGTGTTTTTCAGTTTTGTTTATGACTCAAAATAAGCTCATAAGTCATATTACAACCTCCTTAAATAGTGTTAAGGTGTCAATTAATCGGTGAAGCGCCGAAAAGAGCGGACGAGGAGGAAAAATCAACGACGAAGCAGCCGCATTTTCCGCAAAAGATGCAGTAAAAATGGGTAGGAACAGTAAGCGTCCATCAAAGGCACCAAAAAGCGAAAACCCTTGCTGAATAAGGGTTTTCACTGTTGCGAGGCATATTTATGTAGGAAAAACTTATTGCTGCGGGGCAGGCACTTCCAGGCGCTGCGCAACGGTCTCTTTTTGCCCGTTGCTGTCCTGGTTAAAAATCACATCCACCCGCAAAGCTTTCAGCCCGCTGATGCCTTGCGTGTCTTCCAGTTCCAGGTGCTCCAGTTGTTCGCCCAGCAGGCCTTCGTGTTGCAAAAACTGCACGTACTCTTCGTACTCCTGCAGCTCTTTTTGTTGCGAGTAAACAATGGCCACTTTACCCGGTTGTGTCAGGCGTTCTTCACTGTCTTTCAGGTGTACTTTATCGATCCGTTTTTTGATGATCTCGTAGCGGATATTGTAGGCTCCGTCCACGTCGAACTTGCGTTCCTTGCGCCTGAATGAAATAGATAGCGGAATGGAATGCGCCAAAATAAGCTGCGTGGTTTGCAGCGGCATGGGCAGGCGTTTTTCCAACGCATGGCTCAGGCGGGCAGCACGGGCCAGCAGCGTAAGCTGCCACAGCTTCAGGTTGCGAACATATATTTCATCGAACGGCGCATTGGGCGCCAGGCTTTGCCCCACGTAAATATTGAACTCAATGCCATCGGTGATGTAGCGTTCAAAATAGTGCGGGTACACCTGTTGTGCGTTCTTTTGCTCTGCATCCATAAAGCGGTCGAGCATATCGTTGATGCGGGTAATGCTGTCCTCGTATTTTTTGCGGTGATGGTACACCATGCCGCGTTGTGTATCGAGCAGGGCAAAATATGCGTCGATCTGTTTTTGCAAGTCGGGGCGTGTTTCATGCAAGTGGCGGAACAGGTTGTGCAGTTCGCCTTGCAGAAAATCGCAGATCACCATTTCATCATCAGACAGCAACGTATCGGAAGTGTTGGCGAGGTATTGCTCCACTTTAAACTGTATTTCGCGCAGCAGCGGAAACGGCGATTGTTGCGCAGCAATTTCCAGCACATTGCTGGCCTGCGTCAGCTGTTCCATCAGGTCGAGCTGGATGGAATGGGTGCGCTCCAGCGATGAATTGCGTACATCAATAGAACCGTACAGCGGGTACACATTTTCAAACATAATGGACTGCATCTTCACCGAATCCTGCGCCTGCTGGCGTTGGAGGTAGTTAAATGCCGCCTCGGTAAATTTCCACGCCACAGCCGGTTGTATGGCGGTAAAATGTTCCTTGATGGTTTTATCTATTTGCAGCTCCAGGTTTTCGGCATGTTTGTCCAGCGCTAGGGCAAACAACTGTATAGCGGGCTGCAGCCTTTTGAGGTGTTCAAACCGCAACGTGCCGGGTTCGGTAGAAACCAGTTCCAGCAGACCAATCAATTCGCCATCATCGCATTTAAGCGGGCAAAGTACTAGGCTGCGGGCACCGGCCTCGTAATAAGCCTGCAATAGCCCGCCGCCATTATTTTCCACTACAAACTGGCTATATAAAACCGGCTGATCTGCATTGCGAAACATATTGCCGGCCAGCCGGCTAAAACGTGCCGCTTTGTCGGCCTCGGCGCCATTGCGCAGCAACAGGCTGTGGTTGAAATAAGTTTCTGCAAACAGGGAAAAATCGTTCATCCGGAAAAATGGCGTAATGCCCACCTCGATGGAAGGCAGTCCAACCAGCGTTCGCACATGCTCGCCAAAACCAGCATACACGGTGCCGTCGGCGGCGGCGTTGATGTTGAGCAGCGAATTTTTAATGGCTGCAATTACTTCTTCGCCGGTTACATCGGCCACTTCAATTACCACCAGCCCTTCAAACTGGAAATGCTCCAAGGGCAATATGGCCCGCAGTTCTTCCACGTCCAGCGCCCTTTGCGCCGAAATATTTTTGGGCAGTGCAAAATTCTTATCAGCCAGTTGCACCGATACAAAACCCGCATCGAGTTTTAACTCCAAATAGCGGGTCAGGCCTGTTTCGCTATCGGGTATGGTGTGCACCGATGAAGCAACGGCGGGTATTTGCTGGTTGTAAAAGCGGCGCAGGATAAGATTATAAGCCAGCTGCATGGAAGAGCGGCCTATGGTTTCATTGGCTTCAGTACCGGAAACATTGATGCTGTTGGTGCTGCCGGGCAGAAATATGGCGCGGAATGGCTCGGAGGCGTACACCACCTGATTGTGAAACGGGTACGAAACGGCATAAATACCTTCCTGCTCGCCGGTGGCGGGCGGAAAAAGCGAAGCCAGTACCGAGTTGAGCAATGTTTCGTGTTCGGCCAAGGCCGCCGTATCGGCCGTGGGGTGTTCCAATTGGGGCACGGCATCCAGTTCCTGCAACAGGTGTTCGTATAGTTTTCGGGTACCCGGCTTGCCATCGGCTACCATTTTTCGCAAGGCCGCCACCAGCGGCTGCAAGGAAAAAAGGCTGTTTATGCCGGCGTGTTTTCGGGAAATTACATTCATATAATCGGCGTGCAGCAGTTTTGACTACATTTTGCCAGATATATACAATCAACCTCTGCGCCAAAGAATGGCATTGGCCGCCGCTCACACCTCCATTTGGCCGGAAAAGGCTTAAAAAAAGGAGAAATTTAAGCTACCGGGATAATGCCCAGTGCTTCTTTGTCCTGCCGGGTAAGCTTGCTGAAAAATTTGCAGGCGGGCTTCAAGCCACATTCGGCGCATTTGGGCTTGCGAGCCACGCAGGTATAGCGGCCGTGCAGGATGATCCAGTGGTGGAATTTGGGCACCAGCTCTTTAGGCACGTATTTGATGAGCTGCAGCTCGGTTTGCAGTGGATTTTTTGCACCTACGGTCAGTCCCATCCGTGCCGATACCCGGAACACATGGGTATCGACCGCCATATTGGGTTGCCCATCCACCACGGATGTGATCACGTTGGCGGTTTTACGGCCAACACCAGGCAGTTGTACCAATTCTTCTACAGTCATCGGTATTTCGCCGCCAAAGTCTTCGGTTACTTTTTTGGCCATGCCCAGCAGGTGACGCGTCTTATTGCCGGGAAAAGAAATGCTTTTCACCAACGCAAAAACGTCGTCGTATTCGGCCTGGTAAAGGTGCTTGATATCGGGGTAGTGCCGGAACAGCTCGGGGGTATGCATGTTCACCCGCTTGTCGGTGCATTGTGCCGAGAGAATTACGGCTACCAGTAACTGGTAGGTGTTTTCGAAATTCAATTCTGTTTCGGCTTCCGGCTTGAATGTTTGGAAATAACCGATCACAAACTGGAAGCGGTCCTTACGCGTCATGCGGCAAATTAGTGTAATAGTTCAAAGTCTGCAGTTCTGAGTTCAAAGTCAGCGATATTTTTTACTGCTAACTCCGAACTATAAACTCCAGACTAATGACTCACTTTCTCGCCGGTCGCCGCATATTTCAGCACATTGAGTACCACTTCGGTGCGGGGCGTTTCTACAAGGGCGTCGAGGCGTGTTTTAGAGGTTTGCAACACGGCCAGTTTTTCGCGCAGCGTCCAGTCGGACTGCAAAGCCAACTCAATGGCTGCGGTTTGCTCGGGGGTCGTTTCTTTGTACAGGTAAAGCAGCAAATCTTCGGGGGTAAAAAGGCTCATAATTGTGTGAAAGTATCCGAAATGGGGTACGAATTGATAAAGAATAATGTTCCGTCCGCATTTTAAAACGAGCCCTGTTCTATTTTATTGCACCGGCGCTGCCGCGTAACTTTTTTGAGTATTGGTTAATCCGTTTCGCTGTTTTCCGGCGCCACGATCAGGAACACGTCTTCGTTGTCACGCTTCATTCCGTAGCGTTCCCGCGCATATTTTTCAATGGCGGCCGGGTTGTTCTGCAGGTCTTCCAGCACTTTGCGTTCGGTGATAATCTGGTCGTTATAATATTGTTTGCTCCGCTCCAGTGCCCGCAACTCCATGCGGCGTTCGCGTTGGGTAAACAGGTCGTTGCGATCGAAAAACACCAGCCATACGGTAAAAGCCACACCGGTAAGCAGGTATTTGTTGTAAACAAATGAGGGTATGTTGGAGATGAATTTCATAGATAGTTGAAAGATAAGTTGGCAGTTGGTAGTTGATCGTTGACGGTAAAACAGCCAACCCGGGACAAACTTCCCATTTTTTTACAAACAAGCATAAAAAACAGTTGGCAGTTGAAAAGTTGCAGCAAAAAAAGCTGCTCTCTATCAACTACCAACTGTCAACTATCAACTATTCTTATTTGCCAAACTTCAGCTTAGCGCCGGGGTAGTAGGCAGATGCACCCAGCAGTTCCTCGATGCGGATCAACTGGTTGTATTTAGCCATACGGTCGGAGCGGGAAGCGGAGCCGGTTTTGATTTGTCCGCAGTTCAGGGCCACGGCCAGGTCGGCGATGGTGCTGTCTTCGGTTTCGCCGGAGCGGTGGCTCATGATGGTGTTGTAGCCAGCATGCTGCGCCATGGTAACGGCATTGATGGTTTCGGTCAGCGTACCGATCTGGTTTACTTTTACCAGCAGGCCGTTCGCAATATCTCTTTGAATGCCTTGCTCCAGGCGGGTTACGTTGGTTACAAACAGGTCGTCGCCCACCAGCTGAACACGTTTGCCCACGGTGTCGGTCAGGTTTTTCCAGCCTTCCCAATCGTCTTCGGCCATGCCGTCTTCAATGGAGCAGATGGGGTATTGGTTCACCCAGTTCTCCCAGTATTTCACCAGTTCATCGGAGCTCAGGGTTTTGCCGTCGCTTTTATGGAAGGTGTATTTACCGTTTTTAAACAGCTCGCTGTTGGCTGCGTCCATGGCAATGAACACCTGCGAACCAGCTTTGTAGCCGGCCGCATTGATGGCTTCCATCACGGTGTCAATGGCCTCTTCGTTGGAGCCGATGTTGGGGGCAAAACCGCCTTCATCGCCTACGTTGGTGCTGTAGCCTTTTTTCTTCAGCACGGTTTTGAGGGCATGGAAAATTTCAACACCCCAGCGCAGGCCTTCGGAGAAAGAAGAAGCGCCAACGGGCATCACCATAAATTCCTGGAAGTCGATCTTGTTGTCGGCATGTGCGCCACCGTTCAGGATGTTCATCATCGGCACGGGCAGCGTTTTGGCGTTGGTACCACCTACATAGCGAAACAGGGGCAGGCCGGCTTCTTCGGCAGCAGCTTTGGCCACGGCCAGCGATACAGCCAGCATGGCGTTGGCGCCCAGTTTGCCTTTATTGTCAGTGCCGTCGAGGCCGATCATCAATTGGTCGATGCCGGTTTGGTCGGCTACATCGTAACCTACCAGCTCAGGGGCAATGGTTTTATTTACGTTTTCTACAGCCTTCAGTACGCCTTTACCTACATATACTTTTTTATCGTCGTCGCGCAGCTCTACGGCTTCGTGAATACCGGTAGAGGCACCGCTGGGTACCGCAGCGCGGCCCATAGCTCCGTCATCGGTAATAACATCTACTTCTACAGTTGGGTTACCACGACTATCAAGGATCTGTCGGGCAAAGATCTCGGCGATGTAGCTCATTCTTTTTCGGTTTTTTAATTTACGATTTTTAAGGTGCAAGCAATCGTATTTCGGGTTAGCAATGCCTGACAATCATCAACAGCAAGTGTTTTAATTATCAAGTCATCCATTCCGCTCATGTGCCGGCAAAGCCGGTGTGCAAAGAAAAGGATTTGGGTGCGGATTAGCGTATCCACAAAAAAGATAATATCCCGTTTTCTTCAATGGGCCCGAACTCATGCCGGTCGGAGGTAACGACCGTGGCGCTTTGGGTTTCGGCGAGGGCCAATACAAAAGCGTCGGCAAAAGAGATTTTGTGCGCCACCTTGTATTTGCTCAGGGTTTGTATAAATGTAATGTCGAGGTCATAACTCACTGCTATTTGTAAAGCTTCCAATGCAGCTAAAGCAGCATCAGCTTTTTCTTTCCCCGATGAGCGAAGAACATCATAATATACTTCGGCAAGGGTGACGCGGTGTACAAACAAATGCACCGTCCCTTTCTCCGCCTGGTGCAGCAACATGGCAACCCGGTCAGAACCGGCCTCACGCCGTATCAGCGCAATCAGGCTACATGCATCTAAAACATAGCTTGCTCCTTCTGCAGCATTGTGCTCCATCGGGTTGCTCATTTGTCCAGTTCTTTTTCTTCTTGTTTGCGCATTGCAAACGCATCACTTGAGGAAAGGCCGTCTGACAGTAAGCCCCATGCCCTTTCGATGGCATCGGAATATTTTACTTCGCTGCCTGCTTCTGCTTGCAGTTTATCCAACATCGACACCACCTTCGGCAACTGCTCATCGGGCAAACGATGTACCTTTTGCAGTATCTCTTCCTCGTATTTTTTCCGTGCTTCCATACGGTGTGCTTTTTCCAAATTTACCCATTATTCGGGGCAGTCAGCTGCCGGAACACTTCTTCCAAACTACCGCTTTCGCTGTGCAGTGATACAATGCTGAGATTGTGTTGCAGCGCCAGTTCCAGCACGGCTTTGCGTACGGCTTCGGGTGCTTCGGTTTCCAGGCGCCAGCTGTTGTTTTCCAGCTTATAAACCCTTTGCACGCCATTGAGGCGGCGCAGCCATTCGGACTCCAGCGGTTCTTTAAACGTTACGGAAACAAAATTGGAACTGGAACGTTGGCGCAGCGTAGCCAGTTGTTCGTCCGCTACAATCTTGCCCCTATTGATGATGATCACCCGGTCGCAGATGGCTTCTACTTCCTGCAAAATATGCGAAGAAAAAAGCACCAGTTTATCCTTGCCCTGCTCTTTGATTACCTGGCGTATTTCCACGATCTGGTTGGGATCGAGGCCGCTGGTGGGTTCGTCCAAAATCAGCACTTCGGGCTGGTGCAACAGGGCTGCGGCTATGCCTACCCGTTGTTTATATCCTTTCGATAACTGGCCAATTTTCTTACGGCTTTCCGGCGTAAGGCCAACGGTTTGGATCACTGCTTCCACGCGGCCCTTTTTGTCGGCAACGCCGTGCACATCGGCAATAAAATGGAGGTACTCCCGCACATACAGGTCGTAGTACAGCGCATTGGATTCGGGCAGGTAGCCAACTCTTTTCTTCGCTTCCAGCGGCGCTTCGGCCACGTTGATGCCGCTTACTTTGGCCGTGCCGCCATCGGGCTGCAGGTAGCCGGTGATCATTTTCATGGTGGTGGATTTTCCGGCGCCGTTTGGCCCCAGAAAACCCACGATCTCACCTTTGGACACCGAAAACGAAATACCGTCTACCGCCCGCTGCGTGCCGTACAATTTGGTCAATCCATTTACTTCAATGGCCATGCTGCTGATCTTTTTTGGCTTGCTAATGTAGCCAATTAGCCATTACCGGGGCGCCGCCCCAAATGCTGTTTAATCGAAATCGAAAAAGTCGGACAGGAAACCCTTTTTCTTTTTGTGGCGGTACTTGGGATCATTGCCGTAATAAGGCTGCTGATGCTGCGACGGATGATCGCGGTGGTCGGGTTTGTAGGCATTATTAAAATCGCCGGTTTCCGGTGCACGGGTATAGCCGGCCGATCGTTCAATGATCTTATCCAGTTCGCCCCTGTCGAGCCACACGCCGCGGCACTGCGGGCAATAATCTATTTCAATTCCCTGCCTGTCGGCAATTGTCAGGGTAACGTTGCAATTGGGACAATTCATAATTTATTTTTTAGTGAAAGATGTTGTTTATGATCTGTTTAAAAGACCAGCTAACGGAGCCCGAATTTCCGGTATTCCGGCTTATAACCCAAGCGTACAATTTCCGGTTGCTTTATTTTACTGCAACGGCAATTTTAGAGTCGGCCGTGCCGTAATACAAATACCACTTGCCTTTAAAACGGGCCAGGCCTTCGATAAAACAAACATGCGCCACTTGCCCGGCAATCTCATATGGCTTCTCCGGCCGTAAAAAATATTGGTCGAGCCGCTGCACCACTTTGGTGGGGTCGCTTTTATTCAACAATACCTGTCCCGCAGCATACGTACCTTCTGCCAAGGCTGCATCGCCAATGCTGGGCACATTGCGGCCATTGTACAGCAGCAAAATTCCATAATCTGTGATCATGGCCGGTGGCCCGGGCTCCACCAGGTCGCTGTCAAATTTCTTTTTACGCGGCGCAACAACAGTTTTTACCTCGGCTATTTCCGGCGCATTGTGACGCAAATCTTTTTCGCGTTGTTCGCCGTTTTTATACAACACCGGCGACCAGTTTACCAGGTCGTCCGATGTGGCGGCCCATATGTTTACATCGCCCCAATACATCCAGTATTTTCCGCCCAGTTTTTCTGCCACAATCCGGCCATCCTCGTGGTACCGCGCCGCTATCGAACCCGATTTGCTCCACTTGTCGATGTATTTACCGCCAAATGCATTTTTAAATGCAGGCCCGTGTTTGGTCCAGCTACGCAAGTCGGGCGATGTGGCCACCATCAGCCTTGCCGTTTTACCATCATAGGCTGTATAGGTCATGATATAGCGGCCGCTTGAATCCTGCACCACACGCGGGTCTTCGCAGCCACCCTCCCACTCCCACTGCTGAAAGTTGCCGGGCTGCGGAAAAAACACCGGTTCGGGAAATGGGGTAAACTTCAATCCATCGGCGCTCCAGGCCAGCCCAATGCGTGATACGCCTGCATAGCGGCCTACTGTATCCTCGGCACGAAACAGCAAAAAAACAGTATCGCCTTTTACTACTGTTGCCGGGTTGAATACATCTTTTTGCGCCCAGCGCACTGGCTTGTTCCACACCGGATCGGTAAACTGGAGCGAAGCATCGGGCTGCAAAACAGGGTTGGCCCTATCTGCTTTCACAAACGATAGCAAGGCCCATTGCTGTGTATTTCGGGGCGGCAATTGTTGGGCAAATGCACAACCGCCGGCTTGCAACAGGAGTAAAAAGGCAAAGCGTATCATATAGCTGTTTATATAAGCAGAAGATAATGAAAACGCCGCATTTGTACAGCCAACTGATGCAGCAGCAGTAAACGCACAATTGTTTTTACCGCCGGTTTTTGCAAAACCAAATGCACAATACAATCAGGCTTGCTGTAAAATGAACAACGCAAGGTTTATAGCCTTGCGTTGTTACTATTTATCGATTGATCATAGGTTACTAAACTCGTACAGCGGATCGATGTGGGTGCCGGCTTTCATTTCAAAAACGGGGTTGATGATGCCGTCCTTCAAACCATATACCCATCCGTGCAGGGCGGGTGCCTGGCGCTCTTTCCATGCCCGCTGAATGATGGATGTTTTGGCCAGGTTCATTACCTGCTCCTGTACATTCAGCTCTACCAACCGGTTGGTGCGGGTATCGCCTTCGGGCAGTGCATCCAGCTCATCGCGGTGAATGCGGTATACGTCTTTAATGTTGCGCAGCCACATGTTCAGCACCAGTTTCAGGTCGGAGTTGGTAGTGGCTGCTTTTACGCCGCCGCAACCGTAGTGACCGCACACAATTACGTGTTTTACTTTCAGGTGCATCACTGCATAATCCAATACCGACAACAGGTTAGTATCGGTGTTTACCACCATATTGGCAATGTTGCGGTGTACAAAAATTTCACCGGGCTTGGTGCCGGTAATTTCATTGGCCGGTACGCGGCTGTCGCTACAACCAATCCACAAAAACTCGGGTGTCTGAATCTCTGCAAGCCGGTTGAAATAATCGGGGTCTTCGGTTACTTTTTCTGCGGCCCAGGCTTTGTTTTCTAACAACAGTTTTTCGTATGAATGCATGTGTTTGCTTTTATTAAATTTCCAATCTTTTTATTGTAATCAAATGCTGTAGTTGCGCCAATGGCGCTTTTCCATTAAAGCTTTTGCATCTCCGGCTCGGGCTCAATGGTCTTTTCGTGGGTACGCACCAGCTTTACAAATTCGCTGTTGCGCTCCAGCAACTGGTTATTGAATCCCTGGTCGCGGTACTGGCTTTTTTTCAGCTCCACGCGAATGTCTTTCAACGGTGCATGCAGCATAAAGTCTTCGATTACCTCAATTACATCACGGTCAATAAAATCGGCCCTGCTGGCATCAATCAATACCGAAGCACCTTCGGGCACTTCTTCAAGGCGGTTTTTGATGATGGGCTTATTGAGGAAAGAAACATCCTTGCGCAGGCGGAACAAATAATTGCTGGCATCGTTCACCACCAGCACCGCGCTGCGGAAGTTGGTACGGAGTACGAAAATAAGACCCACGCCAATGCCGATGAACACACCTTTCAGCAGGTCGGTGAGCAGGATGGCAATGATGGTGATAACAAAAGGCAGAAACTGGTCCCAGCCTTTTTTGTAATACATTTTAAACAGGCTCGGCTTGGCCAGTTTGTAACCGGTAAAAATGAGGATGGCAGCCAGTGCGGCCAGCGGAATCTGGTTGAGCAGCACCGGGATCAACGCCACACACAACAGGAGCAACAAGCCATGCATGATGGTAGATGCTTTTGATTTGGCACCGGAGTTTACGTTGGCCGATGACCGCACAATTACCGAGGTAATGGGCAAGCCACCAATCAGGCCCGAAAGGAAGTTACCCACGCCCTGTGCTTTCAGTTCTCGGTCTTTGTTGGTAACCCGCTGGTATGGGTCGAGATCATCGATGGCTTCAATGCTCAACAAGGTTTCCAGCGATGCTACCAGTGCCAATGTAACTGCCGTGATCCACACCGTGGAATTGGTTACCTGGCTCCAATCGGGGAAAGTAAAAAATGAAAGAAACTCGCCTGCTGAATTTGCCGCTGGGATGTTTACCATATGGCTTTGATCCAGTCCACTTCCGTTTGCAGTAAATGCCAGGTTGATGCCCACTGCCACCAGCACCACTACCAGCGGTGCGGGTATCAGGCGTACAAAACCTTTTTTGTTGGACACAAATGCCTCCCATGCAAATTGAAAAATCAGGGATACCGCACCAATGAGCAGCGCCACCGGCGTAATGGCTTTCAGTGCATGACCAATAGCGGTAAATGTGTTTTCGTTGTTGGCCTGTACAAACGATTCATCGCCTTCATAATCCGCGTCGTAACCAATGAGGTGCGGAAACTGTTTGAGAATGAGGATGAGGCCAATGGCCGCCAGCATGCCTTTGATCACGCTGTTGGGAATATAATCGCCAATAACACCGGCTTTGATAAAACCCAGCACCATTTGCAAAAAACCGCAGAGCACTACCGCCAGCAAAAAGGCTTCAAATGATGGCAGGTTCAAGATCGCTGCCGCCACAATTGCGGTAAGGCCGGCTGCGGGGCCGCTTACACTAAGCTGCGATCCGCTCAATGCGCCAATAACAATACCACCAATGATACCGGCAATAAGGCCGCTGAACAAGGGTGCATTAGATGCCAGGGCCACACCCAAACACAGGGGCAGGGCCACCAGGAAAACAACAACGGATGAAGGAATGTCCGACCGGAGGTTTTTAAATACAGAAGCTACACGTTGAGCCATCGCTATGATATTTATATAATGATTTCAATGCACACTAAGGCGGGTTGCACTAGCATGTTTACCAGGGCAGGGATCAGGCCCATCACCCATTTATGCCAACAAATGCAGTACCATCACCTTAGTTAGGGAGCCACAGCATGCGCAGCAGGCTATATATTTTTATTGCTGAAAGATCAAGACGGCCATTACAATACTAAAAGTATCGAGGGAACGGGGCAGGCGCACAGCAGGCCAACACGCTTACAACAAAGCAGCGTGTGTTACAGCAATATTACCCAAGTTCGGGAGGGGGAGAAAGCAGTTCAGGATGAAATGCGGAGTATAAATCGTCGGGGTGACATTTATAAGTAAGCTCGATGGTGTTGGAAGGTACCTGATATTGGTGGGGCTCGTGCAGGTACTCCGAAAGGTTGCTGCCGCCGGCTTCAACCCGTTCTTCGTTGGTATTGGTCAGGGGGTTGGGCACTTCCTCATCGGTTATGCCCTGCGACACCAAGACGTCCTGCTGCGCCTCATATACAAACGGCGTACTAACGGTGAGCCACATGAGCAGCACCATCATCAGCAGGCTGTGAAACCGCTTCAGCACGTTATCGTATGTATTATTTTTTGCTTGCATCGGGTTTGTAAAGCTACAACAGTGGTTTCAGCAAATGGAAACTAAATCTACTGCCGAGCGGACAAATCTTATTTGGTGTTCGTTTATCCAGAGCCAAATGTTTTGGATCGTCGCAAAAATATAGATGCTGGTGCTGAATTACAAACGGATCAGGTCAAAGACCCCATTTTTTTATCTTCTTTACCATTTAAGCACAAATATGTTTACGTCTGCGACATAAAAGAAAATATAGCCAGATAACTATTTTTTAACCGTTTCAAATAAAAAAATCTGGTCTATAATGAACACTTTTGCGCCGAAATTGTTTATTCAACATTTGCTCTATGCTCATGGCAACCCATAAAAACAATGCAACAAACGGCGCCATTGCATCTGCCTTGCTGATGCTGGCCGCATTGCTATGGCTCACCATCAGCACGCCTTTTGTGTATGCCGGCCGGCAGGCGGCCGCTGAGCATTTGCAAAAAGATAAAGCTGCCCAGCAGAATGCGCCGCTACAGGGCGCTACTGAAGAACGGGCCGAGTCGGGCATCAACACCTTATCGGAATACCTGCACGAGCAACAGCAACCCTGCCCCTACGGCGAGCCGCTGCTGGCACACGAAAAATGGCATATTGCCCATCCTTACATTTCTTTCCACCCCGAGTTTCATTGCCCCCCTCCCAACCTGGGTTAGTGCAAATTTTGCATTTGCCTTTAAGGGCAAATTAGGCCCGATGCAATTTGTTGCGTCCGGATTTGTGTACAGCATTACATCAACAACCACGTGTTTATGGAACAAAAGATCAGCTCGTTTGCGCGGCTGTGGAGCCTTGTGCGGCTCGATAAAAAAGATATTACCACGGTTTATTTCTACGCTGTTTTAAACGGCATTATTCAACTGTCCCTTCCCCTGGGCATCCAGGCAATTATTGGTTTTGTACTGGGCGGTTCGGCATCGGCATCGCTGGTGCTGCTTATTTCGTTGGTGGTGTTGGGAGTACTATTCAATGGGTTGCTGCAGATCAACCAGATGAAGGTGATTGAACGCATACAACAACACATTTTTGTGCGCTATGCTTACTCTTTTGCCGAACGCATTCCACGGCTCGACATGAAAAGTGTGGATGGCTATTACCTGCCCGAGTTGGTGAACCGTTTTTTTGAAACGCCCACCATGCAAAAAAGCTTCGCCAAACTCCTGCTCGATCTGCCCACGGCCATGATCCAGATTATTTTTGGCTTGCTGCTGCTTGCGTTTTACCACCAGGCATTCATCCTGTTTGGCCTGGTGCTGATACTGGTGCTGTGGCTTATTTTACGGCTCACTTCATCGCGGGGTATGGAAACCAGCCTGGAAGAAAGCCGGTATAAATATGCGCTGGTGGCGTGGTTTGAAGAAATGGCCCGGGTGATCAAAACCTTTAAGTTTTCGCAAACCACCGGCATTCATATGCGCAAGGCCGACCAGCGAACGATGGGCTACCTCGATGCCCGCAAAGATCACTTTGCCGTGCTGCTGATGCAATACCGTGCATTGGTTGGTTTTAAAGTATTGATCACTGCAGCCATGCTCATTGTAGGCTCTGTATTGTTGGTAAACCAGCAGATCAACATTGGCCAGTTTATTGCCTCCGAAATCATTATCCTCACCGTGATTGCATCGGTTGAAAAAATTATCATCAACCTTGACAGCCTTTATGATGTGATGACCTCGGCAGAGAAAATTGCAAAGTTGATTGAAAAGCCGCTCGAGCACAACGGCACCATGCCCATGCAGCCCGGTCAGCCCATCGGCATCGAGGCGCAGTCGGTTACGTTTGGGTACAACGGCCACCCCATTTTGCACGACCTCAGCTTCCGCATTGCACCGGGACAAAAAGTGTGCATCACTGGCGAAAACGGTGCGGGCAAAAGCACCTTGCTGCGCCTGCTCAGCGGCGCCTACTCGCAGTTTGATGGATCGGTGCTGGTAAACGGCGTGCCTATTTTTAATTACAACCTCGACTCGTACCGGGCACATAGCAGCATTTTGCTGCACCACGAAGATGTGTTCCAGGCCACGCTGCACGACAACCTGACCATGGGCCGTGCCGATGTTGACACTGCCTACCTCAACGAGCTGGTAGCCAAAGTGGGCCTTACGCCATTTTTGGCCAGCCTTGACAAAGGGTACGACACCGAGCTGGACCCTGCGGGCAAAAGACTGCCGCGAAACGTGGTGCAAAAAATTCAGCTGGTGCGGGCCTTATTGATAAAACCCGGGCTGTTGCTGCTGGAAGAACCTTGGCAGGGCGTGGAAGCGCCGTACCGGCAGCAAATTCAGGACTTATTGTTGCACGAATTAAAAAACACCACCGTACTGGTTTCCTCTGCCGATCCGCATTTTGCGCAGCAATGCGATGGCGTGATCGACCTCACGGCCAACACACGCCGCGGCAGGTAAGCGGGCAAAAAGAATAACATCAAATAATCTGGCAACCGATTGAAATATGAACGACTACGATTTTAAAGCATACCAACATATTTACCGGCAGGGCAAAAAAAGCCATATACGCCTGTGGCTCATCGGCCTTTTTTCGGCACTGATCATCCTGCTGTTTTTGCCCTGGACGCAAAACATAAGGGCCAAGGGTACGGTTACCGCACTGCGGCAAGAAGACAGGCCACAGGAGATCAACACCATCATTGGCGGCCGCATTGTACAATGGCGGGTAAAAGAAGGCGACTATGTAAAACGGGGCGATACGCTGGTGCAGCTGGCCGAAATTAAAGACGCATACCTCGACCCGCAACTGGTGGACCGTACCCGCGAACAACTGGAAGCAAAGGAGCAAACGGTAAACTATTATAACAACAAAGTGCAGACTTCCGGTCAACAGATTGAGGCATTGAACAGTGCACTGTCCATTAAAATAAACCAGCTCGAAAACAAGATGCGGCAGCAGCGCCTGAAGGTGCAAAGCGACAGCATGGAAATGATTGCTGCTGCCAATGATTTCAATATTGCGGCCAAACAGTTTGAACGCCAGCGGGCCATGTTCGACAGCGGGCTGGTGTCGCTAACGCAATTTGAACAGCGCAACCAAACTTACCAGAATGCGCTGGCAAAAAGACTGAGTGCTGAAAACAAGTTTATGAACAGCAAGCAGGAACTGGGCATCATCAACCTCGACCTGAATGGCACGCGGCAGGAATACACCGAGAAAATTGCCAAGGCCGAAGGCGAACGTTTTCAATCTTTATCGCAAATAGCCACAGGCCAGGGCGACATTGCCAAACTGCAAAACCAGTATGCATCGTACAGCATCCGCAACGGCATGTATTACATTATTGCGCCGCAAAGCGGACAGGTAATTAAAGCCACCAAAAGCGGCATTGGCGAAATTGTAAAAGAAGGCGAAATGCTGGTGCACATTGTGCCCGATGATATTCAATACGCAGTGGAAATGTATGTGCGGCCGGTGGATCTGCCCCTGGTAAATGCGGGCCAGTCGGTGCGGTTTATGTTCGATGGTTTCCCGGCCATTGTATTCAGCGGCTGGCCGCAGGCATCATACGGTTTGTTCTCGGGGCAGGTAGTGGCGGTTGAAAGCGACGTAAGTGTAAACGGCTTGTTTAAAGTATTGGTAACCGAACTGCCCGGCGAACGGCCCTGGCCAAGGGAGTTGAAAATGGGCACTGGCGCCAACGGCATTGCCCTGTTGAAAAACGTGCCGATCTGGTACGAGTTGTGGCGCAACATCAACTCGTTTCCACCCGATTATTACCAACCCACCAAAGAGGAAGCAGCGGTGGCAAAAAACAAACCATGAAAACTATTGGCTTAAGCATTTGCATTTTACTGGCGCTTGTTGCGCATGGGCAACAGGAGTTTACCCAACAACAATTGTTCGACGTCATCAAAGCTTATCACCCGGTGGCGCGGCAGGCATCGCTGCAGGTGCAAATAGCCAGCGCGGAAGTTACTGCGGCCCGCGGCGCATTTGATCCCCTGTTGCAATCGGACATCAGTAAAAAAGAGTTTGGCGGCACGCAGTATTATAACCATCGTTTGCACCAGGTAAACATTCCTACCTGGTTTGGCATCAACATCAATGCCGGCATTGAAGAACTGACTGGCGAACGCACCAACCCGGTGGATACAAAAGGTTCATCGAGTTTCATTGGCCTGTCGGTGCCGCTGGCAAACGGGCTGCTGATGGATGGCCGCCGTGCCGCACTGCAGCAGGCCCGCATATTTGAACAGGCATCGCAGGAAGAACGCCGCGTGATGCTCAACGACCTGATGCAAGGCGCAGCCACTGCGTATTGGAACTGGTGGCAGCAGTACCAAACGTTTCAATTGTTTACCGAAGCTGCTGCTAATGCGGAGCAGCGTTTTAATTTGATCAAAACCGCGTACCGCATTGGTGAGCGGCCAGCCATTGATACACTGGAAGCCCTGGCGCAATTGCAAACTTTTCGCATACAGCGGGCAGGTGTAGCACAGGAGTTGCAAAATGCACGGCTGCAACTTTCGATGTACCTGTGGCAACAGGAAGGGCAACCTTATGACCTGCCGCAAACAGTAACACCTGTGGCGCCGGATGGCATATTGCTGGCCGATGCAGACCAGTTGATTGCACAGCACCCGGCATTGCAACAATACAATTTCAAGATCGATGCACTGCGTGTAGACCGGCGGCTGAAGGCGCAATACCTGCTGCCTTATATTACTTTAAAATACAACCAGCTTACCGGCAGTCATCGCATTGGCGATGCATTTAAATCGCCGCTGTTTGAAAACAATTATCGGTATGGTGTAAGCATGGCTTTGCCACTGCGCCTTTCAGAAGGAAGGGGTTTGTACCGGCAAGCCAAATTAAAACTGGAAGCGGCCGAATGGGAACGCACCAACAAACAGGTGGAGCTGGAAGTAAAGCTGCGCCAGTACCGCAACGACTGGACCCAACTGCTGGAGCAGGTAGCGCTGCAACGCACTGCAGTGGCTCAATACACGGGCCTGCAACGTGCCGAGGAAATGAAATATGCCAACGGAGAAAGCTCGCTGTTCCTCATCAACAGCAGGGAAGTAAAAACGCTGGAAGCAAGGCAGAAACTGGTGGAGCTACAGGCCAAGCAACAAAAAGCGGCAGTTAGCATTCGGTGGGCCGCCGGTGTGCTGGCTGATTAGAATTAGACAAGCAATGAATCGTCATTGCGAGGCGCCATAGCAGTTTAGTGAACAGGTACATGATGGCGCCGAAGCGATCTCCTGCCTACTCATGGTTGATCAAAACTTACACGTACCGCAACCATGCAAATGCAGGAGATTGCTTCGGCGCACAACACCCAAAGAAGTTACTGTGACACTACAGCGCCTCGCAATGACAAATACTGCGATGACAAATGTTGCAATAACGGGTAGTGCAATTAGTGATCAATCCAGTTCCTGCGAGCTTTCGGGCAGGTGGTCGTATTCACCCTTCCATGCATAGTAGCCAAATATGATCATGCCCACTGCAATGGGCAGAAAAACAATCACAAAAACACCCCACTGAATCTTGGTATCGATCACCGGCTTGGCAGCAATTTCAGATGCAGCAGTTTTGATTAAATAAAACATGGCCACCGGCCCCAGCAGCATCCATACAATGCCTGCGTATCTTTTAATTTGATCCATTTTGATTAACGATTTACGAATGAAGATTTACGATTATACTACAACAACGTTGGTGCGGACTACATGCCCTTTCCAACACCATTGATGCGAACACAAAATTTACTTCTTGCAACATTTTTATACGCTGAATAGTCTTCACATCTACAGCCACCTATTCACCTCTCACCATTCACCATTCACGATTGACTATTCACCATTGACCATTCACATTTCACGATTGACGTTTCACGAACATTAATCATTCACATCGGGATCAATCCTATTGCTAATGTACAGCGCACCAATGACCAGGCTCACTGCCGCAATGATGATGGGATACATCAACCCAACCAGTTTATCATCGGTATAAATGGTGGTGAGCAGCGTGGCCACAAAAGGCGTTAAGCCGCCAAACACACCATTGCCAATATGATACGGCAACGACATAGATGTGTACCGGATCTTTGTTGGAAACAGCTCCACCAAAAATGCAGCAATAGGTCCATACACCATCGTTACATACAGGATCATCAGGAACACCAGGCCCACCATTTTCCAGTAATCATTTCCACCCAATAATTTCGATACCTGCACCTGCGGTTTCACTGTTGCCTGCACTGGTGTGGCATATACCGTATCGCGTTGGGTGGTCATGGCTACCATGCCCGATGCGTAGTGTGCCGTGGTTACCAGCGTACGCAGCTTATTGTCGCTGTTGGCAATACCGTCGGTTGTTTCTTTTTGTTCGGTGGTGGCGGCCACTTGCTGCTCCGTGTTGGAAATATCATACATGGCCTGGAACAGCGGCCGGTAGGTAAGCACCGCCAGCAGCATGCCGGTTAAAATAATCCATTTGCGTCCGATCTTATCGCTCCATGAACCAAACACTACGAAAAACGGCGTGGCAAAAAGAATGGCCCAGATCAGTATGGTGCGGCTTTGTTCGAAATCTATTTTACAAACATTTTCCAAAAAGCTTTGCGCATAAAACTGGCCTGTGTACCACACCACGCCCTGGCCCATGGCTGCGCCAAAAAGCGCCAGCAGCACCATTTTCAGGTTGGCGCGGTGACCAAAACTTTCCTTCAGCGGGTTTACGGATGTTTTGCCTTCGGCCTTTAGTTTGGTAAACAGCGGCGACTCTTTCATCTTCATGCGGATGTAGATGGAAACCACCACCAGCAGGATGGAAACAAGAAACGGAATGCGCCAGCCCCAGTCGTTGAACTTGGCAATAGAAACCTGCGGATCGGGGTCGAGGGCACTACGGGTAATAAGGATCACACCCAGCGAAACAAAGAGCCCGAGTGTGGCCGTTGTTTGTATCCACGATGTAAAAAATCCGCGCCGCGATGCCGGTGCATGTTCGGCAACATAAGTAGCCGCACCGCCATACTCGCCGCCCAACGCCAGGCCCTGTAGCAACCGCAGCACCAGCACAATAATGGGCGCTGCAAAACCAATGCTTTCGTAAGACGGCACCAGGCCAATAGCAAAGGTGGAACCACCCATGAGCACCAGCGTTAGCAGGAAGGTGTATTTACGCCCAATCAGATCGCCGAGGCGGCCAAATACCAGAGCACCAAAAGGCCGCACAATAAAGCCTGCGGCAAAAGTTGCCAACGTAGAAAGCAATGCCGCCGTGGGGTTGGTGTTGGGAAAAAACTGCGTGGCAATAACGGTTGCCAGCGAACCGAAAATGTAAAAGTCGTACCATTCGATGAGTGTACCGAGCGAAGAAGCACCGATCACTTTCCAGATGTTGTTCTTTGTGGAATGCGGCATATAGCGTTCGTTAGTTTTCGGCGTAGAAGATATAGGATGCGGTGCTAACGATGAAAAACTTTTAATAAACAGCGCCGATTGCTGAATAAATGAGCGATGAAAGGGTTGATTTTAGTGTACAATCATGTTCAAGTAAAAATGGTATTCATCACGTTCGAAAAGAGAAATAACAACTACCGGCGCTTTAAAGGGCAACCCGCCACCCGCGGAGTTGTCATGCCGAACTTGTTTCGGCATCTCCCTACATTTAAGTGTAATCTTCAATACCACTCAGCCGCCAAATCCATCAACTCCGGGTTTATAGTCCGGGCCAAATTGATCTTCCATTCGCGGTGCCAGTTCTTGAGATTTTTCTCCCGGGCAATGGCCTGCTGAACATCGGTATACGTTTCGTAGAAGATGAGCTCGCAACAATTGTATTTGCCCGTAAAATTGGCTTCGTCATTTTTATGTTGCCAAATGCGCTGCTGCAAATTGCCGGTAACGCCAATGTAAAAAGTGGTCAAATGCATATTGCTCATTATGTACACGGCGTATGGCTCGGAATTGCGTAGCATGAGGATAAGCTAGTGCATTTCCTGTGAGGATGCAAGTGCCTAATGGTTGTAGGAGATGCCGAAACAAGTTCGGCATGACAACTCCGCGGCTGGCGGGTTAAACTACGTGATGCAAATAACAGTTTGATTTGGTTAGGTCCACTCTTACCCATTACTCAAGTTCCTTGCTGGCGATTGAAACAAAACGCGATTTTACCTACAACACTTTCAAACTAAAGATACCCACAGCGCCCATCTCCAACCCACCGCCGCTCCTCTGTTGTCATTTTCAGTACATTTAAACCCCACAAATAAAGATTGGCATGTCATATCCCTATCAAATTACCAGTAAAGAACAATACGACGCGGCGTACCAACAAAGCGTAGCGCAACCCGAGGCTTTTTGGGCCGGCGTGGCGGAACATTTTGAGTGGCGCCGACGTTGGGACAAAGTGCTGGATTGGAACTTTGCAGAGCCGCATGTGGCCTGGTTTGCAGGTGCCCGCCTCAACATCACCGAAAGCTGCCTCGACCGCTATGTAGCCACCGATCCGAACCGGCCCGCCATCATTTGGGAGCCCAACGACCCCGAAGAACACCACCGCGTACTCACTTACAAAAACCTGTATGATAAGGTTTGCGAGTTTGCCCATGTGCTGCGCAACAATGGCGTGCAGCGCGGCGACCGCGTATGTATTTATATGGGTATGATTCCCGAACTGGCCATTGCCGTGCTGGCATGTGCCCGCATTGGCGCCATCCATTCGGTGATCTTTGGCGGCTTCTCGGCACAAAGCATTGCCGACCGCCTGCAGGATGCAAAAGCGGAATACATTGTTACCTGCGATGGTGCATTCCGCGGCACCAAAGACATTCCGCTGAAAAGCGTGATTGATGATGCGTTGATCGCTTGTCCGTTTGTAAAACGCGTTATTGTTTGTACCCGTACCCGCACCCCGGTGAGCATGATCAAAGGCCGCGATGTGTGGTGGGAAGATGAAGTGAAAAAAGTAGAAACGCTGGGACTGACTGAATGCCCTGCCGAAGAAATGGCCGCCGAAGATCCCCTTTTTATTTTATACACGTCGGGCTCCACGGGCAAACCCAAGGGCGTGGTACATTCCTGCGCCGGTTATATGATTTACACGGCGTATTCGTTTGTAAACGTATTTAATTACCAACCCGGCGACGTACATTTTTGCACCGCCGATATTGGCTGGATCACGGGCCACAGCTATATTTTATACGGCCCGCTGGCCGCAGGCGCCACCACGCTGATGTTTGAAGGCGTACCCACATGGCCCGATGCCAGCCGCTTTTGGCAGATCGTGGAGAAATACAAGGTCAACATCCTGTACACGGCACCAACGGCCATCCGCTCCTTAATGGGTTTTGGGCTGCAGCCATTGCAAGGCTACGATCTTTCTTCGCTGAAAGTATTGGGCACCGTAGGCGAGCCCATTAACGAGGAAGCATGGAACTGGTACAACGAGCATGTGGGCAAAAAGCAATGCCCCATAGTTGACACGTGGTGGCAAACCGAAACCGGCGGTATTTTGATTTCGAATATGGCCAATATTACGCCGGGCATCCCATCATGGGCCACGCTGCCGCTGCCCGGTGTGCAACCCATTTTGGTAGATGAGAACGGCACCGAAATAACGGGCAATCCTGCATCGGGCAACCTATGCATCAAAGCGCCATGGCCTGCCATTATCCGCACCACTTATGGCGATCATGAGCGCTGCCGCAACACTTATTTCAGCACTTATCCCGGCATGTATTTTACCGGCGATGGCGCCCTGCGCGATGAGGCGGGCAATTACCGCATTACCGGCCGCGTGGATGATGTGCTCAACGTAAGCGGTCATCGCATTGGCACTGCCGAAGTAGAGAACGCCATCAACATGCACGCAGGCGTGGTGGAGAGTGCAGTGGTGGGTTTTCCGCACGACATCAAAGGACAAGGCATTTATGCTTTTGTGATCTTCCAGGGATTGCATGAAGACGAAAACCTGACGCGGCAGGATATTTTGCAAACCGTTAGCCGCATCATCGGGCCCATTGCCAAACCCGATAAAATCCAGTTTGTAACCGGCCTGCCCAAAACCCGCAGTGGCAAGATCATGCGGCGCATTTTGCGCAAAATTGCCGAAGGCGAAACGCAAAACTTTGGCGACACATCTACGCTGCTGGACCCGAATGTGGTGGAAGAAATTGCGGGCGGAAAAATGTAGCGGGAGTCGGAAGACGGAAGACCGCAGTCGGAAGAAAGTTGAGCGTTATGTGTTAAGTGTAAACAAACAAAATATCCCGGAGTCAAGACTCCGGGATATTTTGTTTGTCATTGGCTAAATGTAGTTCGGCATAACTCCCCAATAGTACAACGACAGCTAAAATTCACCCTCCTGTGCAACCCGCACTTTTAAATTTCATTTTCGCCAGTTAATTTAGGTTGCCTGAAACCAACCTTTATGATTGAATGGCTGAACCAGGCTCATGCATTGAAGTTGCAGGACTTCTTCCTTATCATTTCCATTAATGGGGCTATTTCATTCCTGATCGCCCAGTGGGTTAAAGCAAAGATCGACGGCTCCATCAAACACGAGTATGCTAAACAACTGGAGGATATTAAAAACCAGCATACCAGGCAACTGGAGGATATCAGAAAGCAAAATGCACGGCAACTGGAGGAGTTCAAGTTCGAAATACGCAGACGAGAACAGGCAGCGAAGATAGCAGAGCTGTTTGCGCTTCTTTATCCCGGCAACGGTGCTACCATTGAAACTTCAAAAGCCAACCAAATCAACTGGGAGCTATGCCTGTGGCTGCCGGGAAACATCCTGAAAGAACTGCAACAAGCATTGCAAGGAGGACAAGGGGCAAAAGATCCAAAAGCCATTTTGATAGATATCAGAAAAAATATGCTGCAGCTTGAGGCGCCTGATATCACTGAGCAGGATATCATGTTCATCAAGCAAAAACAACATACACATTGAAGGGCAATACAATTTTTCCACCTAAAAAACAACACATGGAACAACTAAGTAAAAAGTTTACCGACCACACCACCTCCGGTACGAAGGATGAGCCTATTCACCGATACGAAAAGGTGCTGCAGGTAACTGCAGATGCACTGAACAAGCTATCGGAAAACGAAAAATTTTACGACATCCGGCTGATCGGTTTGGTCCTCATGGCTGTTGGCCTATTCTTTAAATTAACGCCGCTTCCGTTTCGGTGGCAATTGGCCACCACGGAGTTTAACTTGATCTTTTCAATGGGCGCCCTGCTGCTCATGATAGGCTCTTATTTTAAAACCAAGAATGAACGGGAAAAACGGGAAACCGTTGTGAAGGCCGGCGAGGCAGCCATGAATGGCTGGGAGGCACAACCCGGCCCTATGCGCAGAAGCGGATTGGTTCAATAGCCCAATATGCTGCAGCAGGTTCAGGGCTTTTTGCGGCGCGGCTTTTCTGGTACAAACAATCCCGCCGTGTACTTATCATACAATTCAAACAGGAACTCGATGCGTTTGCTTTCCGACGGAAAAGGTTGCGGACGATAGCAAAGGTCCACGGCTTTGTCAAGAGCCCGGTGGGCTTTTACCAGTACGGGCGGCATCGTGTTCGGGTCGTATAAATCAGCAAGGGAGGCGGTGGGAAACTGTGCCCTGGCATCGAGTACGGCTTGTGCGGTGGTTTCCACGGCGGCTGTTTGTTTATCGGTGGGTGCTTCGGGCCAGGGAAAGTTGTTGTAGACAATATCGTTTGAGTACCGATAGTCACTCTTTATTCTACCGCATGTATATTTTACCCACACCATATGCATTTTGGAACTCAAAACACCCCAATCTGATAAAGTGCAATTAATAAGCGCTGTACAAGAGTTGCCAACTATAAAGTCAGGAGTAAAAAATCCAAACGGTATGTACTGACGATTTTCTGAAGTATGTATTGGGATTAAGACATAGTTTGAAATTGGTTGTCTTTGCTCTGCAAAAAGAGTTGGGAAAGCTGCAAGTTTCCTTGTAGCCTCTTTGCTTGATGCTTCGCGAAAGATTCGCACATTTTCGACCCTCTCTTTAACTTTTGCCAAAGATTTCAATTCTGTTGGACTAATATCTTTCAACCATAAGCACCACCTTCGTTCATTATCTAAAAATTCCTTTGCACTTAAAAAAGGCTTAATAAATTTTTTTGCATTTGGTTCTTCTTTTAAAAAATCGTTTTTCTCTTTATCAGTGAAGAAAAAGTTTCCATCGTCCACCGGTTTACTTCCGTATAATGTCGCAGGGGCATTGCAGATACTCTTTTTTCGCGATACTAAGAATGTATCTGCTCCTTCAACCAAATATGGATTAATGTTTTTCACGTCTATTTCATGTGGCTCTCCTCTTAAACCTTCGTACTCATAAATTCTTTTGTCATCAATATCAAAGTTTGCAAAGCCAATTATAACTACATGTACTGCCGCATTTCCTCTTGCTTCATTTCTCCAACTGAATGTCCGATGAGCAAAATGAATTTTGCATTTGTATTTATGGAACAATTCATTCCACAATATGCTGACTTGTTCACCCTGGGAAATTGAATTAGTAGAAACAAAGGCCGTCTTTGTTTTTATTGACTGTTGCATATATTGCGCGGCTCTAACATACCATGCAGTAACATAATCCAGTACACCGGCGCCGTTGACTCCTGTAAATACAGCCTCCATGTCTTTCTTCTGTTCTACATTCTGTAAACTCTTCCCCACAAACGGCGGATTTCCCAATATATAATCATACGTCGCTCCTACTTCATCAATCAAACTTTGCCAATCTACCCTCAATGCATTCGCATGTTTAATCGTTGCACTTTTCGTTAGCGGTATGCGGGGATAATAGCCGCCAAAGGTTTCGCTCACCTTCATGTTCATCTGGTGGTCTATCAGCCACATGGCCACCTGCGCAATCTGCGCCGGGAACTCCTCGTACTCGATGCCGTAAAAGCGGTCCACGTTGCACTTGGCCAGCAGGGCAATGTCCACCCCGGCGCTGGCTGCTACTTCAGCCCTTATTTTTTCGTGGGTAAACAGGAGGGTTTTAATCACTTCCAGTTCAAGCAGGCGCAGTTCGCGGTAAGCCACAATCAGAAAGTTACCGCAACCGCAGGCCGGGTCTAAAAAGCGCAGCTTACTTAGCTTGTCGTGAAACTGAAGCAGCTTTGGCTTGCTGCTTTTTACTTTTTCAAATTCGGCGTACAGCTCATCGAGGAAGAGCGGCTTAATTAGCTTCAGAATATTTTTTTCGCTGGTGTAGTGGGCACCCAGGTTGCGGCGGGCCTTTTCGTCCATCACACTCTGAAACAAGGAGCCAAAAATGGCCGGCGAAATAGTGCCCCAGTCCAGTGCGCAGCAGTCCATCAAGGTTTTGCGCATCTCGCTGTCGAAGGCCGCGGTGCGCAAGTGTTCTGCAAACAGCTTTCCATTGATGTAGGGAAAGGCGGCCAGGCTTTCATCGAGGTTCTTTAGCCGCTGGCCTTCCGGCGTGTTCAGCACTTCAAACAATTGCGACAGGTGCAGGGCCAGGTCGCTGCCGTCTTCTTTTGTGTTCAGGTCCAGGTAATCGAAAAAAATGCCTTTCTCCCAAATGTTGGTATCGTCGGCAAACAAGAGGAACACGAGCCGCACCAGGTACACCTCCAACTGGTGGCCGGTGTAGCCGTTGGCTTTTAGCTTGTCGTGCAGGCGGCCCATCAGTTCGGCCGCGGCAATGTTCACCGGGTCCTGCTCTTTGTAGGTTCGCTTTTGGTAACCGGCAATAAAACCAAACAGGTGCACATGCTCAACCAGTTTGGCCAGCGCAAACTCGTGGTGGGTGGCGCTATCTAAATCGTACAGCCTGAATTTTTCAAAATCGGAAACAAGGATGTAGCGGGGCAGTTCGGCTTCCTTAAGGCCGGGGAAATAATCTTTGGCCTGCTGGTAGGCTTTGTCGAGGCTCCGGCCACGGCTTTTGTGCTCAATGAGCAGCTGGCCTTTCCAGAGGAGGTCAATGAAACCGGTTTTGGCGTCAATCTTTTTTACCTGTTGTTCAAAGGTGGCCACGCGGCGGCGGCTAATGCCAAAGACGTTGAAAAAATCGTCCCAAAACGATTTGGCTTCGGCATCTTCGCTCCATTCGGTTTCCCATTCTTTGCTAAAGGCGAGGGCACGGCTTTTAATTTCATTCCAGCTCAGGGGCATGTGTTAGCTTTTGGCTTTAGCCCACAAAATAAGAAAAGTCCGAAGACGGAAGACGGAAGTCCGAAGACAGTCAGGAGCGGAGAGTTGGGAGCAGAGAGTAGGCAAACAAAAATCCCGGGGTATTGGCTCCGGGATTCTTTTGTTTTATTTATATAATGCTATCAGGCCAATGTATTTACTGCTCACAGCGCTCATAATTTTTCCGACTTCCGTCTTCGGACTTCGGTCTTCCGACTCATCCTACTTCCTGATCACCACCGGCGTACCCACTTGTATGTAGCTATATACTTCCTGTACGTCGGAGTTTTTGAGGGCAATGCAGCCATTGGTCCAGTTCTTAAACCGGTCAATCATAAACTCGTCGTTGGGCCAGGTGCCGTGTATGCCTATGCCGCCACCCGGCGACGCATTGCGCGGCACCTGGCCTTTACGTTTCCATTCTTCGAACCGGGCTTTGTGGGCCGGCGTGGGGTAATCCAGCGCAAGGAAACGGCTCCACTTAGCATGCGGCCGCTTGTCCACGATCCGGAAACTTCCTTCCGGCGTCAGCTTGTCGCCTTCCACTTTTTTATCGGCCAGTGGGTTGGCGCCAAACACCACGGGGTAAGTGGCGTACCAGCCTTTGGCATCGTACACATGCAGTTCGTAATCCGATTTATCGATGACGATGGAAACAGGCCCGCTGGGCAAGGCAGCGCCCCGGTAGCTGGCCGATGTAACGGTGATGGCCTTTTTGGAAGTGCGGGTCATTTTACCGGCAAATACCATAGTTCCCAAGAGCAATGCGGCACAAAAAAGGGTGGTTTTCATAAATCTGCGTTCGAGGGTTAGCGGTGCTGAAGGTGTAACGCAAGAATAGGATTTTTTATTTTTCAATGGCGCCTATTTGGCTAAATGAAAACAAAATGCGGCTGACAAAATAAATGCTCCCCGTTCAAAAGCACGCCCATCATCTGACGACTTCCGCTTCCACAGTGTCGTCATGCCGAACTTGTTTCGGCAGCTCCTTCAATCGCCGGAATTTTCTGAGTGTGCAGGAGATGCCGAAACAAGTTCGGCATGACAAGTACGCTGATCGTAGAGCACTCAATAAACCAAAAGCCCCTTCCGCAATCGGAAGGGGCTTTTGGTATAGTGCAATTTGGCCTATTAAAAATAGCTGAGGCGGATGCCGATGTTGTACGGGGTTTGGTCGAGGCCTTTTTCCCACATGCTTTTGGTAGCATAAGAACCATACAGCCGCACCACGCCCAGGCTCAGTTCGCCGATGTACGACACTTTGAATTTGCGCAGGTCGAAGTTGTCGTGGTTTTTATCAATGTCGTTGTCGTTGGTTTTAAACTTCTGGCGGGCCGAGTAAAGGTAGCCGCCGCTTACACCGGCTGCAAAGCCAAAACCTTTTTCGCGTTTGGGGGTAAAATTAAAGTTCAGCATCAGCGGCACGGTTACATAATCGGCGGCCAGCTTGTTCTTTTTCAGGTTGGTGAGGGTGGCATCTTTTACAATGCGGGTTGGGTTTTCTTCCAGGCGCACCTGCCTGTCGTCAAAGCGGTAGTTGTTCAGTTCCACGCCCAGGCCATACTTCAGGCTCACGGCGTTTTGGATCAGTTTTACTTTTTGCATAAACACCCACAGGTTCACGTTGATCGATTTACCGGTGCGCAGTTCCAGGCCATCCTTGTCGAAGCCGGGGGCAAATGCCTGTGCTGCCGGCGAGCTGTAGTTGGTGTTATCGCTCCAGTTGGCAAAACCCAGGTCCACGATCCACCAGTTGGTGTTTACCTTGCTGTTCGATTTGCGTACGGGTTTTACACGAATCTCGCTTTCCTGGCCTTTTTCAGCCGGGCCATTTTTCCGGATAATCACCATGCCGCCAATCCGCACGGTATCGGCCTGCTCTTGTTTGGTGGTGTCGGTTTGGGCTGATGCTGCAAAGCCAATCGAGAGTGCACACAGGGCCAGGGCTATTCGTTTCATTGTACTGATCTTTTTCATATTGCGGGGTTTACTTGTTTTGGTTAACTATTTTTTTATTCGGGTTTGTTTCTTTCAGGCAAAAGCCGGACCCTGCAAAGCGGGGCCTTGCACTGGCTTTTGTTCCAAAAAATTTTGTGGTTGATTATTTCAGCTTGATGGCCACCGCCCCAATGATCAGTTCGTCTTCTTCGTTGGTGGCATCAATCCCAGTTCTGCGTTCTACCAGGCGGGTGGCTTTGCGCAGCAGGGATTTCAGGTTGTTTTTATTATTGCCACGGTCTTCGCTGTCGTTGGCCGATGCGTAACTGGGCTGCGCAACCGTGTTTGTAGTGTTATACGTTTCAACGTTGGGAGATGTTACAGCTGCTGCAGCATCTTTTTTCGGCGCATCCTGCACCGGCACGGGCAGGTTGTTGCTGCGCATTGGCTGGGCCATCGGCTCGTTGTAAGCAATGATATGATCGTTGGCTGTAGGCTCGGGAATGATCACTTGCTGCAGGGCTGCTTTTTTGGCTACGCCGGGTACTGCTTTGGCTTTTGCCGGCGCAGCGGCCTGGGCCAATTGCATATCCTGTGCCGGGTTGGCCTCAATTACTTTATTTCCGGGTGTTGCTGGTTCAGTTTCCTGTTCGGCGCCTTTTGCCATTTCAGTGCCGGGCTCAGTGGTTGTGGTTGGGAGTTTTGTTGCCCGTACATTGGTGTTGGCCACTGCCGGTGCAGTTGTAAGCTGTTCGTCATCCTGCATCCACCACACCAGTCCCATCGAGGCAATGATCAATACCGCGGCGGCAACACGCAGGGCCGGTGCAAAACCAATGCGCCGAACAGTGTGCCGGTACAGGCTTTCCTTATCGGGGCAGGGAATAACTTCGGCAGGGTTGCTTTTGGTGCGCAGCAGCCATTGAAACTGCTGGTTGTATGCCTCATCCTTTTTCAGGCGCTGCTCTACTTTGTCTTTTGCTGCCTCATCCAGCTCACCGTCCACATGCAGCAGCAGGTCTTCGTCTACCAGGCTGCCGGCCATGTTGGCGGAGAGCAGGCTGTCCAGATTGCCAAAGCTCAGCTCCTCGGGTTCCAGTTTGGCACCCATCAGCATGTCCAGTTCAGCCTGCAGCCCGGGGTTGGTCAGCACAAAGGCTTCCACCTGGTTCCGCTCCTGCGGCGTTAGCTCATTGTCCACGTACATCAGGAAAAACTCCTCGTAGTTATCGCGGGTAATGATGGGGTTTATATTGTTTGAATGGATTGACATGGCTTGTTACATTACGTTTTCAATTTTTACCAAATACTCCTTCAACTGGATGCGGGCCCGGTGCAGGTACACTTTCACCTGGCTCGACGAAAGGTTCATGATCTGCCCGATCTCTTCATAGCTGTAGCCTTCGTAGTCTTTCAGCAACACCAGCGACCGCTGCGTTTCCGAAAGGCGGGCCAGCGCATCTTCCAGCACTTTCCGCACATTGGCTACCGGCTTGTTGGATACACGCAGGTCATCGGAAAACTCCTCCCTGAGGTACACCCGCTTTGCTTTGCGCAGGTGATCGATCATGGCGTTGTAAGCTACCGTAAACAGGTAGGATTTGCTTTTGGCAGCATCCACTTCTTCACGGGCGATCCAGAGTTTTTCAAATGCCGTCTGCACCACATCCCGGGCATCCTCCTCGTGTTTGAGGTTTTTGACAATAAAGCGAAACACGTTGTCCGCCCATTGCCGCACACAGTCATTGTAATCTTTTTCGGTCATAAACAGCAGGTAAAAATTGGCTTCGTACAGTTGTGTTACGCCTGACGAATGAAATAGTTACAAAGAGCGGAAAAAATTTCTAGAAATAATAGAGAGGGAGGGATTTGGGATTGCGGATTTCGGATTGACGATTGTGGAACAGCCACCCGACGGACTCGATACATTTTGCTATATATGCAGGAAACAGGTTTAAACGCAATCGTAAATCCAAAATCGTCAATCGTCAATCGTCAATCCCTTCGTTTCTTCCAACAGCAACGCACAGGGTTGGTACCGGCTTTCGGTTTGGGCCAGGGTGTGGAGCAGGCGGGCAATGCGCTGCAGGCCAATTTGTTGGGCCCATTCAAAGGGGCCGTAGGGGTAGGCGGTGCCTAGTTTCATGGCGGTATCAATGGCCTGCCGGGTGGCAATACCTTCGGAAATGGTGAAATAAGCTTCGTTGATGATGGCGGCAATAATGCGGGCCGAAACCATGCCCGGCACGTCGGGCACCCATTCGGGCCGTTTGCCCAAAAGCTGGAGTGCCCCGGTCAATTTCTGCCTGGCGGGTTCGGTTCCGCCACATACTTCCGCCACGCCGCCCGAAAGAAAGGTGGACCAGGCATTGATGCGTACAAAAGGCGGCGGCAGTGTGGCGACTGGCGCTACTGCATTTACCAAAATGGCTTTGCCGCCAAGTGCTGACAGCAGCGGCAGGTGCTGCGCTTCGTTGTCTTCAAACAGCAGGTCGACGTATACATCGGCAGTAGCCGCAGCCAGCGCCTGTGGCGTTTCTGTAAAAAATACATCGGGCCCTGTGGCGCCCAGTTCCTGCCGCTGCCCCTCCGAACAAAGTACCGCTACCTGCATGCAATCTTATTTTGCCACAAAGATGGAGCGATTTACGATTGACGATTTTGGAATTACGATTACTGGTTCGTAAGCACAGGCAAGATTCGCTGCAACGAAGTACGCCCCAATCGTAATTCCAAAATCGTCAATCGTAAATCCAAAAGTTTTCCCTGCTTTTGCCCAACCCAAAAATTGCGTTACTTCGCCCTCACAAGAACTAATATGGAACGCACAATTATACAAACCACCAACGCACCGGAACCCATTGGACCTTATAACCAGGCGGTGCTGGTGAATGGCACGCTATACATTTCGGGACAAATTTGCCTGGACCCAACAACCAATACACTCAAAAACCGCGACATCCAGGAAGAAACGCACCAGTGCATGCAAAACCTGAAAGCGGTGCTGTCCGAAGCGGGCATGAGCTTCGACAACGTGGTAAAGACCACCATCTTTATTACCGACATGCACCAGTTCAGCGAGATCAACGAGATCTATGGCAAATATTTTCACGGCAATTTCCCAGCCCGCGAAACCGTGCAGGTGGCCGCGCTGCCCCGCTTTGTGAACGTGGAGATCAGCATGATTGCCGTGAAATAACACAAAGCGGTTTTGAAACAATCCATGTGTTGTTGCACTAAAAAATAAACGCCCCTTTTCGGGGCTTTTCTGTTCACCATCAGGTTGTTTAAGAAAACAGGACGCAGCGGAAAAGCAGGCAACTTTTTGCTTTTGGCTTTTGCATTTTAACTTAACTGCATCGCTTCTTTTCTTACACACTCCCTAACACCCTTGCCAATGAAGCCCCTATTCCTATTCTTTTTTATGGCTTTAATCCAGGTTGGCGCTACCCAGAAATCTGTTGCCACACCCGATGTGGTGTATGGCGAGCTATTTACCGATGTACAACTTTCCCGCATTTTCCCCGACAACAAAACCTTTGTGGACTGTGTGCCCAAACGCGACCCTGCGGCCATAGTAGCCGATTACCGGCGCATTAAGGCCAACCCGGCCATCCGTTTTAGCCTGGAGCTGTTTGTGCAGGAAAATTTTCATGTCCCCTCAACGCCGACTTCAGGTTATAAAAGCACGGAGCCCGATGTGGCGCAACACCTGAAAGAGTTGTGGACCGTGCTGAAACGCGGCAACGATTCGGCGGTGCGGGGTTCATCACTGCTGCCCTTGCCCCACCCCTACATTGTGCCCGGTGGCCGCTTCCGCGAAATTTATTATTGGGACTCGTACTTTACCATGCTGGGCCTGCGCGAAAGTGGCGAAGGCGACATGATTGAACACATGGTACGCAATTTTGCTTACCTCATCAACACTTATGGGCATATCCCCAACGGAAACAGGTCGTATTATTTAAGCCGGTCGCAGCCTCCGTTTTTTGCCTTGATGGTGCGGATGCTGGCGGGCATCAAAGGCGATGCGGTGTACACCGAAATGCTGCCCGCCCTGCAGGGCGAATGGGACTACTGGATGGACAAAACCGCTCCTACAAAGCATGTGGTGCGCATGCCCGATGGTAGTCTGCTCAACCGCTATTATGATCAGCTGGACAAGCCGCGGCAGGAATCGTATGCCGAAGATGTGGCTACCGCAAAAGAGGCTGGCAATAAAAAAGGCATTTACCGCCACCTGCGGTCCGGCGCTGAAAGCGGGTGGGATTTCAGCAGCCGCTGGTTTGCCGATGGGCAAAACATCAGTACCATTCAAACCACCAATATTATCCCGGTTGACCTGAATGCGTTGTTGTTTGCGCTGGAAGAAACACTGGCATTGGCTTATGAACAAAACGGCGATGCCGCAAAAGCACAACGCTACCGCGATGCAGCAGCGGCACGTAAAAAAGCCATCAACAAATATTGCTGGTCGGTGGCCATGGGTTGGTACACCGATTACAACATTACTACGTTCCGGCACACCCGCACCTGGACGCTGGCCGGACTGGTGCCTTTTTTCCTGAATGTGGCGCCGCAAAATCATATTTATATTGCTGCGCAAAACACAAGGCAGCGGTTTTTAAAACCTGGCGGCCTCATTACCACCGATCAGCGCACCGGCCAGCAATGGGATGCGCCCAACGGCTGGGCGCCGCTGCAATGGATGGCCATTGTTGGTTTTGAAAATTATGCACAGCCGCAACTGGCCCGCACCATTGCGGAGCGCTGGCTGCAACTGAATACCGATGTGTATAAACGCACCGGCAAAATGATGGAGAAATACAATGTGGTGGAAACAAACCTGGAGGCCGGTGGCGGTGAATATCCATCGCAGGACGGCTTTGGCTGGACCAACGGCGTGCTGATGGCGATCATTGCGAAGTATAAAGGAATATGAGGGGTAAGTTCGATGTCCTAAATAAACCGGGGATGCTCAAGCATTGCAAGAAAGATGTTTGTGCAGGTGCTAGCTCCAGGCCATAGATTTACAAGCAAAAGAAATAAGTAAATGCGATGCATACGTTTTCAGCTGAGATGCACATCATTGGTATCAATCCGTTTGTTTTTGTACCGGCTGAAATATTGAACGACATCTTTCAGCAAGCAGGCACCGACAAAGGGCCGATTCCCATTCGCGGCACTGTAAACGACGGGAGTTATCAGCAAACTTTGGTCAAATACGAAGGCAGTTGGCGGTTGTATATCAATACAATCATGCTGAAAAACTCGCCGAAAAGGATCGGAGAAACGGTAGTCATTAGTATAGAATACGACCCAACAGACAGATCATTAGTACCACATCCAAAATTGGTGGCGGCACTGGCAAAAAATGCGGAAGCAAAGTATGTATTTGATGCACTTCCCCCATCCCTGCAAAAAGAAATTGTCCGGTATATTTCGCGGTTGAAAACAGAAGCGACCATCGACAAAAATGTAGCAAAGGCGATTGATTTTTTGTTGGGCAGAGGCCGGTTTATAGGCCGGGAAAGATTGAAGTGAGGGAAACGATAAGTGTTTTATTCAGCAAGCAGGCAGGTTACAAATTGCCCACACATCAACTGTGCTTTTTGCTGATAGCATTTACTACGAGCAACTTTGGGCTAAGCCCCAATATTATTTACCACCGTTGCTGCATCTGGACTTTATCAACCAACGATGCACTAATAAACGCATCACTCAACTTTTTGGTTTTGACTTTTGCCTTTTGACTTTCGCACTATCCATGCACCACAGCACCTGCCACTCTTGCCCTTCGCTTCCACTCCGCCAAACCTGAAACGGCCAGCAGCAATAGCACCACGTAAAACACCGATGTAAACACCAGTCCTTTTACAAAATACAACGGCACCGATGCCGCATTGGTGGCGATCCACCACCACCAGCTCTCCACTTTTTTGCGGGCCATCAGGTACATGCCGGTAAACGCGGTTGCCGATGCAAATGCATCAACCGACGGAATAGCACCGGCATAAAAGGCTTCTTTTAAATAGCGAAGTGCAAAGAAGATGACAAGGTAAAGTGTTGCAAAAAACAGCAGCTGAAAACGTAGCTCCGGTTTGGTGGAAAAACTAACATGCAGCACATGCTCCTGCCGGTCGTTGCGGCGGGCCCATAACACCCATCCATAAACGCTCATAATGGTGTAATAAAAATTAACCGCCGCTTCGCCCAACAGGTGATATTTAAAACTGAGGTACACATAAATGGTTGTATTGACCAGCCCGGTGGGATACACCCAAATATTTTCTTTACGCGAAAAATAAACCGATACAATACCCATCACCACGGCAACATATTCCAGCAGAGTGGTTTGCTGCATGCCGGTTACAAACTGTTGCCAAAACTCGGGAAAAGACATGAGGGAGTTGATTGTTGATAGATGATGGTTGATAGCGATTGCAAGATGTCAGTAAGTGGGCATTATAAAAAATTGATTTTGCAACTCCATAAAAAAAAGCTCCGCCTTTCGGCGAAGCCTTTCCTATAAAATCGATTGAAATCAAATTAATCTCAGTTCTTTACTCTGCCTCGGCTACCACTTCTTTTACTTCAGGAATCATGCGCTTCATCATGCCTTCAATACCGGCTTTCAAAGTGATCATGCTCGATGGGCAACCGGAGCAGCTTCCCTGCAACATCAGGTTGACCACACCTTCGCGGTAGCTTTTAAACTGGATAGCGCCGCCGTCCATTTCCACTGCAGGCTTTACATAGTTTTCCAGTAATTCTTTAACGCGTTTTACCACGTCATCATCATCGGCCGCCACTTCGTTGGAGCTTTCCTGTTTTACCTGTGCCAGCTCGTCTTCATTGATCACGCCTTTGCCTTCTTCCAGATACTCCTTTAAAAACTGGCGGATGGATGGAATCACATCATCCCAAAGTGTTTCAGGGGTTTTGGTAAGGGTTACAAAATTGGAGGCAATGAATACGGCGCGGATAAACGGAAAACCAAACAGCTCGGTTGCCAGCGGCGAAGGACGGGCACTTTCCACATCGGGGAAATCGATGCTTTTACCAGGATACAGAAGTTTGTTGGCCACAAATTTCATTGTTTCCGGGTTGGGCGTCATTTCGGTATATATGCTGATAACGGGGTTTCCAGTCTTGATCATACTCTTAACTTTTAAGACTACAAATTTAGCAACAATTACGCCATCATAAAGTTTCGAAATCGGGAAGAATAGTCGTAGGGTTGTTAAAACAGGATGGCCAGTTTTCCTTTGCTGATAAGAATTTGTTACTCAAACGCTTAGACGTTTTTGAAGGAATTATTGAAACAATGTAATGGTTGATGAAAATGTAAATGCGCAGAAATCAGTATGCAAAGTTTGCAGGAATAAATGCGTTCGGCAGATAGCCTGCCTTTTTGTCAAACGCCTGATCCACCATCTATTTTTTTAGTCATATCGCTCCATTCGGCCAGCTTCAAACAATTCACTTCGGAAATAAAAAACAACGCTTCGCGGCTTGCATCATCCGTTTGGTCACTGCTTCGTCCGGTTTATTCAGCTGCTGCAATAGGTTTGATCCTACAAAAAAGCGCTAGCGAAAAAAAGTCTATCGGCTCCATTTGTTAAAGTTTCCATAATGGCCACAAACCCACCCAACCCTTTTTCCACCGCATAGGGTACTACTTATAAATCATCAACCAAAACCATTTAAACAAGCAAACCATGAAACTCATTTTTTCAAAACTAACTGTAGCCGTGTTCGCCTTTGTCCTGCTCTTTGCATCCTGCTCCAAAGTAGAAGACCTGCCAAAGCCCGTTCCCGGCAAAGGCGACACACCGGCTCCGGCAACGGCGCAATTTCGTTTTGCTGCACAGATCAATTTAACCGGCCAGCCCTACCACCCCAGCAGCCTGCATGCGGTAGTAACTGTAGTGAACGAAAAAGGCGAAGCAGTGCTTACCGACAAACAACTGACTATTGAAATTGGCGAACAGGTAATTACACAAAACCTTACGCTGCCCGTGGGCCAGTACAAGCTCACTTCGTTTCGCCTGGAACACGGCAACACTTACACCCGCTTTGCGGCACCCATGGCCGGGTCGGCAAAAGCGCAAGGAGTGCAACATCCATTGGCTATTTCGTTCGGCGTAAAACAAACCGAAACAACTGTTGTACCGGTTGAAGTATTAAAAGTTGCCGAAGGTGAAAAGCCTGCGCAGTTTGGTTATCCCGCAGGTGCTTTTGATCACAACCAATCGAACACCGACCCTTTTGCTACTATCAAAGCAAGAGTACAGATCAAAGTAGGCGATTTGGTATATGAAAACACCACCGGATCAGTAGCTATTACAACCTACACTTCGAATGGCGCACAAACCACCACTTACGCCAGCCTCAAAGCCGGCATTAACGACATCAAGTTGCTGAAAGCCGCTACCCGCTTTACACTTACAGTAACCAAATGGGGCACCAGGAGTGAATTATCCCTGACCGCTGCCGATTTGGAACTGGATACCATTTACACATTCAGCACCGAAAAAAGCGCCAAACTGTTGAAATCGGAAACCACGCTTAAAATGGTGAACAACCAATATGTGCCCGACCACAAAAAGGTGTACCTGTACGGCAATGGCAGCAAGCTTACCGAAGTGCAATATGCATTTCGGCAGCAGGACGGCAGCATTTTAAGAGGCATTACCGAACGCCTTGCTTATAGCGGCAGCAACGTGGCCAGTGTTAAGCGTTTTGATGAAAAAGGAGTACAAACATGGGCCACCTCATTCAGCTACGATGCAGCCAACCGCGTTACCGGCATCGACCACCAGCAGGGCGCTGAACGGGTAACCGGAGCAGTTACTTACCTGGGCACACCAGCTACGGGCATGGGCATTACTTACACCTACACCAAGCCCGGTTATCACTACCAGATCTTTCACAACAGGAATTTCCGATTGGGCAATGTGCAGGATTATAACATTACCCGCACCAACTTCCAGGAAGAGAACGGCATGAGCGATTACGACGATGGCATCAACCCATATCGATTCCTCAACCTGCCCGATTTGTACTTATCGAACATGAACCAGAACAACGTAGTAAATGAGTATAAATATTTTCACGCCGGCTACCCCGACGCAACACCATACAAGTCGGAATACAAGTACGATGCAGACGGCTATCCAACAGAAGTAACTCGCCACTACCGCTCTTTTAAAGGCGGTGTAAGCAAGCATGCTTACACAACCAAAACAACTTTTGAATACCAGTAAGACATTGCATTCAAAAGCACCTACTTTCTATTTTAAAAACATTTTATAAAAACAATAAAGCGCCCCATTGGAGGCGCTTTATTGTATATGATTTAATCGAACTTTTTTATGCATTAACGATCATCAGCTTAGCATAATTCAGCATGATCTTTTTCTCGCCATTTTGATCAAACTTAATCGTCGCCACAGGGTTGTGTGCCGATCCTTCGAGTTTCACTACCGCGCCAAAGCCAAACTTCTGGTGCTCCACCCGCATACCTTCCTGCAATTGTGCAGGATCGGACGGCACAAAATTGGCCGATGGCGTATGTGTTACTTCTTTTCCCTTTACTGCACCAGCTGCCACTGCCGATACAAAGGTGCGTTCGGTTTTAGGTTCGGGTGCTGTTTTGCGCATGCGGTCAAATGCACTGCCTGAGCCCCATCCCGAAGACTGGTTTTTCAATCCACCACCGGCATACGAACGGTCCAGCAAATCCTGCGGCATTTCGTCGATAAACCGGCTGGGTTCATTTTGCGTTAGCGAACCAAACTTATATCGTGTGTTCGCATACGTTAGAAACAATTTCTTTTTAGCCCTTGTAATAGCCACATAAAAAAGTCGGCGTTCTTCTTCCAGCTCTTCCCGCGTATTGATGCTCATGCCGCTGGGGAAAAGTCCTTCTTCCAAACCACCTACATATACCACCGGGTACTCCAAACCTTTCGCCGCGTGGATGGTCATTAGTTTAACCGTATCGGCGTTCGGGTCTTTTTGATCGGAATCGGTCAGCAGCGTAATTTGTTGCAGGTAAGCACTCAGGCTTTTATCGCCTACTTCACCACTTTCTTCGTTCGATGGCGTTTCAATAAATTCTTTGATGGAGTTGAGCAACTCCTGCACGTTTTCGTAACGCTGTACGCCTTCGGTGCTTTTATCGTTGAACAGTTCTTTTACAAAACCTGTTTGCTTGCCCACATGAAATGCAATGTCGTATGCATTCTTGTTGCCCAGCATGCTGTGAAACGATTTGATCATCGTAACAAATTCATCAATCGCCTGCAGCGTGCCCGCTTTGAAGCCATGGTAGGCGGCACTTTCCAGCACCTGCCACATTGAAATGCTTTGGTCGTTGGCGTACAATATTGCTTTATCAATAGTGGTTTTACCAATGCCGCGAACAGGATAATTGATGATGCGTTTGAGCGCTTCTTCATCCTGTGGGTTCACAATCAGGCGCAGGTAAGCAATGTAGTCCTTGATCTCTTTGCGCTGGTAAAACGAAATGCCGCCAAAGATGGTGTACGGTATATTGGCACGGCGCAAGCTTTCTTCAAAAGAGCGGCTTTGCGCATTGGTGCGGTACAGGATGGCAAACTCCTTATTGGTGTAGTGGTTGCGCAGCTTTTGCTCCATGATGGAGTCCGACACAAACTTGCCTTCGTCATTGTCGCTTTGGGTGCGCACCAGCTTGATGTTATCACCGCTAGGCTGGTCGGTAAACAACGTTTTAGGGATCTGTCCTTTGTTGTTTTTAATGATCTCGTTGGCTACGTTCAGGATGTTGGGCGTGGAGCGATAGTTTTGTTCCAGCTTGATCACCTTTACATCGTCGTAGTCGTTTTGAAACTGCAGAATGTTCTGGATGGTAGCACCGCGAAACGAATAAATACTTTGCGCATCATCGCCCACCACGCAAACATTTTCATGCGCCGCACCCAGCAGTTTGATAATCTCGTACTGCGCCGGGTTGGTATCCTGGTACTCGTCGATGAGGATGTATTTAAACTTGTGCTGGTACTTGTGCAGCGCCTCCGGAAAGCTTTTCAGCAGTTCGTACATTTTAATCAGCAGGTCATCAAAATCCATGGCGCCGTTTTTAAAACAACGCTTGGCATAGGCCATATAGATCTGGCCCATCATGGGGCGGTTGGCCCGCATGTCTTCCTGCTGAATGTGGTAATCGTTGGCGTACTCGGCCGGCCCCACCAATGCGTTTTTTGCGCTGGAAATCCGGTTGTAGCAGGCGTTGGGTTTATAGTGCTGCACGTCGAGGTTCAGCTCCTGCACCACCGTTTTGATCACGCTTTTGGCATCGTCGGTATCGTAAATGGTAAACGAGTTGGGATAGCCCAGGCGGTGCGCTTCGCCGCGCAGTATGCGGGCAAACACCGAGTGAAACGTACCGATGTACAGGTTGCGGGCTTCGCCGGTGCCCAATATATGGCCAATCCGCTCCTTCATTTCGGCAGCGGCTTTATTGGTAAATGTTAGCGCCAGTATGTTGAATGCATCCACGCCATTGGCCATCAGGTGGGCAATGCGGGTGGTGAGCACTTTGGTTTTGCCGGAGCCTGCGCCGGCTACAATCATCAATGGCCCTTCGGTGGTGGTTACCGCCTGGCGTTGGTTATCGTTCAGTCCCTTCAGGTAGTCTTGCATAGTGGGCAAAGGTACGGAGCGGGGGAGGCATTGCTAAAATATGTAGTGGAAAAATTAAGTGAAAGGGTAAAATGAATGCAGGCACAAAATCCGGAACCGTTACCTGTTGAATATTCCATTGAATCAGCACATTAAGAAATATAGTGTGCACAAGGAGTAAAAAACAAAGTGCATACAATCATCATATTTATGCACTCCTATTATTTTTTTATACAAATTGTTTATATATAAATATGACGCACCGCTTGCCTGCTGCACGGGCACCCAATATCTTTAAGCCCATCCATTAACGATCCCGACGCTATGACGAACACCAATGTGAACCGGCAGACATGGTTGCTGCCCGGTATTTTATTGACAGGGCTGATACTGCGGTTGCTCCACATCGGGCAGCCGTTCAACGATGATTTTGCATGGCGCCAGGCCAGCACGGCTATGATGGCGGAAAACTTTTTTACCACCGACTGGAATATCTTTTTTCCGCAGGTAAACTGGAGTGGCCCCGGCCCCAGCTACCAAGGCCGCGAGTTTCAAACCATCACCTACATCAGCGCTTTGCTGTACAAAATTTTTGGCCAGCACGACTGGATTGGCCGTAGCGTGGCAGTGGTGTTTGGCGTGTGGGGCATTTTTGCGCTGCACCAGTTGGTGCGTATTGTTTGGGATCGCAAACACGCATTGACCGCTGGGGCTGTTATGGCCTTTACGCCATTTGCAGTGTTTATGGATCGCTCTTTTCTGCCCGATCCCGCCATGGTATCGCTGGTCATTACCAGCACCTGGTTGCTGGCAGCCCACCTGCACACCAACAAGTCTAAATATTTGGTGTGGGCGCTCATTACCGGCACGTTTGGTTTTTTAACCAAAATAACCGGCATGCTCATGCTGTTGCCCATGGCTTACCTGGTAGTGGCTTATTTGTACCAAAATGGCAAGCTTAGTGCGCAGCAACTGTTGCGGTTTTTTGGATTGACCCTTTTGATGATTGTGCCGGTGGCTTCGTATTATTTGTGGGCCCGCCACCTGTCGGTTTCTTATCCGCCCTATCATTTTGCAGGTGCCCAAAACTGGCTGTGGGACCTGGGCCTTGCAGACATGCTGCGCAAGAAATTTCACCTTGGTTCGCTGTTTGGCAGGTTTGCGCCGCAGTTCTGGGGTGTGCTCGTTTTTGCATTGGGCATTGCAGGAGCACTGGTGGCACTTAAGGGTAAATGGGGCATTGAACGACCTGCGCAGGAAAGCAATTTCCTGAGCCCCGTTTGGATGTTTTTTCCGTACGGCGCAGGACTGGCATTTTTCTACATCATCGGCACCGAAGAACTGTATTGGAACCCCTGGAACTTCCACATTTTTACGCCGTGTATTGTTGCGTTTGCAGCCCGCGGCATTGTAGCATTGGCCAGTTGGGCACCCGGCAAACAGGCGCAGCGAGCCGTGTTGGCGGCGCTGGTGCTGGCCATTGGCGGCAGCAATTTTTTACTATTGCCAAAACTCTATGATTCGGAAAGCAATACCGTGAATTATAAAATGGGGCAGGGCATGCAACAGCATACCCAACCCAACGACCTGGTGCTGACCGTAACCCACGATATGGGCAGCCCCACCGGCGTGTGGCACAGCAAGGCAAAGGGCTGGGTTTTTCCGCCCACTACCAACCATATGCCGCCGGGCTTTTTCCCTGATGGCACTGTATGCATCCGCCAACTGGATAGCTTGGTGGGCCAGGGCGCACAATGGCTGGGCATTGCCGCCAACCATTACCAACACATACAAACCGAAATGCCAAGCTTTGACCAGCACCTGAACAAGCAATACAAAATGGTGGAACAGACTGGTGATTTCGTGATTTTTTGTTTGGGACAAAAGCAATAAAGGGACGTTGAAGTAAAAGCGTTTGTTTAAACAAACGCCTTTACTCTAAAACCTTCGCACAGACAATACAGGCTTAGTGATAAAACGCCTGTAAAAACCGAATCGTGTTTCCATACATAAAACGATCAATCACATCTTCGGCATCGACCTGTTGGTTTACGGCCAAATGCAAATGGCGGCGTTTGAGAAATTTATCGGCAAGAGGCACCAGTGCTTTTGCCAACGGCTCCAGGCCTGCAGCAGTAAGCACACCGGGCAACGGATAAATGCTGCCATCAAAATCGGAACCCACTGCGCAGCAATTCCAACCGGGCAGGCCCATTCGGTCGCAGGTGGCGGCCACATGCTGCAATTGGTTCCAAATAATTTGTGCCGATTTTTGAATGGCAGTGGCATGTGGCTGTTGTTGCCAGTATTGTTTTATTTTTTGCCGGTCGGTATGCACGGCCAGGTCCATTTGCAGGCCAATCAACCCATCCGATTGTGCAATCAGCACTATTTCTTCGTCGAAAAAATTAAGGTCAGATTCATTGAAAATATCCGCTCCGCCATTTGCCTTTTTTTCGCCATCCAATTGCCGGCCGGTAACCGATGCATGGCTGGCCACCAGCGGAATGGGCCTGCCGGCATAATGTTGTTGCAGCAGTGCATAATATTCCAGCCGGGCAGCAAGGCTCATATGTTTCAGGTCAATGTAAATCGGCCGGCCATTACCAGTATCCAGCAGGGCGTGAATCACTTTTTGCCCGATTGTACTAATGCCCTTATCCAGGTTCAACTGCTGGTCCACCAGCTTACCCAACCGCTGCAGGCTTCGGGCATGCCCGCACAGATCGTTGTTGAAGTTGTGCGCCAACCCAATGAACAAGGGCACATGCGCCCACTTTTTTACAGCCGAAATGTTGGCTAAAATTTCGGGCTCGGAAATGGGCACACCATATTCCTGCAAACCCGAATTAAACACATGCGCTCCTTCAATGGTCAGCACCACTGCAATGGTGTTGGGTTGTTGCAGTGCTCCGGCCACATCAGCCCAGTTGCCGGTAAGCTGCCAGCGGTGGCCTGTTCCATGCACGGCCTTTTCCCGAACGCTTCGTTGCACAAATTCATATTCGGCCAACAGGTCGGTAAAATAGTTGTTATGCTGTTGCAGGTACCTAACGCGTTGATATCCGATTTCAATACCCCAATCGGCGAGGTAAGCCGCCAGCGGCGGCCATATTTTTTTATGTGTAAAAAAACCTTTTTCAAACGGATATAAGGAAACCAAAGCCACGCGGGCCCCGGCATGGGCCATAGTACTGAAATCGGTTTGCGAAAATTTGGTGATGCCCGTATAGCGCTGCACCATGCGCCGGTATAATGAAGGCGGCACTGGCTGCCACATACAACTGCGGGAGGAGCGCTGCTTATCGAAACTGTGCCCGAATGTTTTCAGGTTGGGATGGCAATGCACATCGGCATAACAAAATCGATTGTCCATAAGGGTTACATTGGTTACAGGTCATCCTCCAATAACTCCAGCGCTTTGCCATTGCGGCGAATTAGGCGGCAGTGTTGCACAAACGTGTACATCAACGGATACGACCGGTATGGAATTCCTTTTGCGGCACAAAAGCTTTGGATCTCGGCGGTCACTTCCTTTGCATATACATAGCTGATGTTGGGAAATAAATGGTGTGCGATGTGGTAGTTATAGTTGCCCAACACATGCCGTGTAAACCAATTATCGCCCACCACATCGTTGGTAGTGAGCATTTGATGCATGAACCAGCTTTGTTGCAGCTCCAGGTTGCTGTCGGTTTCCGGAAATAAATTGCTGGTATTTACATGTGGCGGTATCAGCACCAGCAGGGCAAACAAACCCGCAATAAAAAGCATGAGTAAAAAAGCGGCGGCAATTTGTTGCCAGTTGAAAGGTGTAAGCCACAGCGGCACCACGAATAAATAAAACACAAAGAAAAGCTTGAAGAAAAAAAGTTTCAAGTGTTCAACAAGCGGCGGTGGGCCCAGTTTACGCACAATAGTACCGGCGTTGTAAAAGTCTTTGAAATCGCGGATTAGAAACCAGTTAGTAATAAAAAGCGGGTACAAAAAAATGAGCAGGTGCTGATAACGGATGCCCCACTTTTTATGGTCGCCGGGATGCACTTTCAAAAATCGGCATTTTTCAATATCACTATCCCAGCCTTGCACGTTGGTGTAATTGTGGTGCAGCCGCACATGCCGCCGTTTCCACATGTAACTGTTGGCGCCAATAAGGTCGAACACCAGCAGATACCGCCGGTTCAACCGTTTGGAACGAAATAAATTCTCGTGGCAGGCTTCGTGTATCAGGTTTACAAAAATGATCACCAGCATCAGCCCAAGGCCTATATATGCCGTCAGGAAAACAGCATAGGTTTCAGCAACCAAACCCAGGGCATAAAAACCCAAGTACAGCAGCGGCAGTACAAAAGCTTTGGCACGAGCCCACCGCTGCCGGTGGGGTGGTGCAGCGGAAAGTGCCTGCTGCACTCTCTTTCTTAATTCGGCAAAAAGTTTTGCGTCGGTTGGGCTCCCCATAAACCGGGGCAGCGCGGTGGTGGCTTGCAGGTGCATATGGCGGTGGTTTAAAGCGTCAGCTATAGCCATACAGGCAGTGCGTGCAGCAGTACAGGTGGGGCGCTGCTGTTATACGATGCACGGGCTGTACGTATTAAAATAACATTGTTTAGCGGCTTTTGCAAGCCTGGCGCTTTGCTGTATTGAACTAAAATCGTTTGCATGCTTTTTACCAAAGCATAAAACTGAAGCAACACCAACAACCACAAATAAAATTTGCCGCAGGGGCTTTTGCGCCTGCAAAACTTTGCTTAACTTATTGTTGTAAAAAAACGAAAGCCAGTGTTCCTTGTTTAAGCTTTTACAACGGGCATTGTACCACACCCTCGGCACGCAGTTATTTCTTCGGCTAACCGGCATCTACCAACGGCATCGTCAGCAACGGCAACAGGTTCTCAACTTTAAAAGGGCAGTAAGGCCCGGCATTTCCGCAACAAAAGCGTATGCATGAACCACTCCGCTATCGCCTATTGTTCACGTACAAAAACTATGAACGATGAAAGAAGAAAACACCTCGCTGCTTCGAAAATTGTTTGGTGCCCGGCCCCGCGCCAACAGTCCGCAAACCGAACGTCAGGTAACCACCACCGCTTACTCGCAACCCCATGTGCTGCAACAAAAAATGCGCGAAGAAAAATTGACCCATGGCGAAACGGTGTTGGCATCCCTCTCGCCGGTGCGGCTCGATAAAGAGCCCGAAGGCATTGTGCTGTATTTCTGTCCCATGCGCACCATCAAGGTGCAGCAAACCGTAACCTGCGGCGATGGCGGCACTATCCCTGCACAGGTGCTGGTGGAAGGACTGAAAGTTCCGGACAGTCTGTCGCCTGGCTATTACACGTTGAAAAATGTGGTGCTCTCATCCAATGGCACCATCCAGGTAAAAGCCACTGCAGAAACCGCCTGGGAAAAAGCCTGATGCTTCTTTACATTCAATGCTGCACAAACAAAGGCTGCCCTTGTTCGGGGCAGCCTTTGTTTGTGTGCCAACACTATTTTTTTACCAACCATAACTCCATGCAAGTGCGGCGGCCAACAATAACAGCAACAGCACCACGTACAGCCCGCCCAGAATCAACCCGGTCAATGCAAACCAGTACGACCTGCGATTGGGGTTTTTGGAAATGCCAATGATACCGGCAACCAAAGCAGCAGGCACCAGCAGCAAAGCCGCCGCCGGCACAGTAAAAAGCGCCACCACCAACAGGATGCCCGAAACAAGGGCAACGGTTCCCATAACGTCTTTGGTGCGTTGTTTTTTATCGGCTTTGGCCATCCACTTTTGCACCCACTTTTTTTGTGTCCACTGCAGCAAATCCTGCTGCAGTTTTGGATGCTTTTGCAAATAAGCCGCGCCGGGATCGGGCTCTTGTTTTGCCGGTTTCGTATCAGTAGGATTAAATGCAGCAGTGTATGTGCTTGCAGGTATTGTTGCGGCAAATGTATTTGGCAATATCGCCGCCAGTATCCACAGGAGCAGGACGAACTTTTTCATAGCAGTTGTTTGTTCTAAACTATACAATATTACGGTACCCAAACAGCTGTACTGTGTCAATTGCTGTATGTATTTAAGAATGGTATGATAGGAATGTTGGCTGTAAAATGAAGCGTTGAAAATTGATGTTGTTTCCATGCAACGAGGACCAAAATATTATTTGAAAAAACGGCAGCGCCATTTACAACCGCCTGTATATGGATAGCCGACGCAAATACTGAATCGCTTTATTCATGCCGCAGCTATTGCTATTTTGCAAGTCAAAAAATAATCATGACGCAAAATATTGTACGGCCAACAGAAGCGGACTTTGATGCGCTTACCCAATTGTGGGAAGCATCGGTGCGGGCAACGCACCATTTTTTACAACCTGAAGATATTTTGTGGCTCAAACCAAAGATCCGCAACGAATACCTGTACGCCGTAGCATTGTATTGCAGTAAAAATAGTGCGGGTGCAATTGAAGGGTTTCTGGGCACATCGGCAGATAAAATTGAAATGCTGTTCATTCATCCGCAGGCCAGGGGCAAGGGTGTAGGCAAAAACCTGTTGCGCTATGCCGTTAACGAGTTGGGTAAAACCAAAGTAGATGTAAACGAGCAAAACGAACAGGCAGTTGGCTTTTACCGGCACATGGGCTTTACCGTTATCGATCGAACCGAAACGGACAGCCTGGGCAAGCCTTATCCAATATTGTGTATGGAACGGCCCACATCATTGCACATATAACCACCATCAAGTAGGCATCGGCGCTGCATGTTACAAAAAGGCCAGGCATCAAAATATGCCTGGCCTTTTTGTAAAAAATATGATTTAGAAACCATCGGTGGTGAGCACTACTTGTGCGCCGGGATAATTGGTTTCGGCGGTGCCTTCGGCAGTAACAAACAACCTTGTGGGCTTGTAGGCAGATACTGTTTCCAATTGAGCCCGCAGTGTGCTGGAAAACAAGCCGCTGCTGGTTTTGAGCTGTCCCAGCTTTTTAATGCCGTCCCTGCTTTCAATCCACACCACGTACACGTTTTGCGGCACGGGCAGTCTTCTCGGCTCTGCCAGGTTTTTTACCGATACATCAATAGCGTGGTTGTTGTTTTTATCTTTTTTGATTTTTACAAAACCCTCCGCAGCAGGCACCACGGTCGATGTGTTGAAAGCGATTTTACGGTTGCACGAAACCACTGTTACCGCGAAGAGGAGCACTAGCATTGCCAGCATCCTGCGGTTGATCACATTGTAGAAAAAATGAGCCATTCTGTAGGAATTTATATAACCCAACGGCTCAAAAACCAAACCACAAGCGCTGTACATCAGGCATGCACTGTTGCCAGGCGCCGGCCCAGGCGGCGTGCAGGCATGTGGCGCCGCACCAAATGAAAGTGCGCTGCGAGTTTTCCTAAATATCCCACAACCTGGTTGACGAATACCACCAGTTGGTGACAGGCAAATAACAGGATGAGCACTGCGTACATGGGCAGCAGGAACAACATAAATGCGTAATACAGCATCAACCCGGCAAAATTCATCAAAGCGTTCATGGCGTGGTGTTTTTAGGCGGTACTTCAGGGAGGAGGGCTGGATTAAACGCTGGGGAATTTGCACAGGAATCGGAGGGCGAACGGTACTAACTAGGACAGAAATCAGCAGCTGTTTGTTGCATGAAACTATAAAAAATATTTGGAAGCATCATGTTACAGTCGTCCCAATTGTTACATCCATGATAATTAGGGTAAAAATCCCGTACCACCACCGGTTGGGAAATTTGTGATCCCAACTAAATGCTGGTACGGAATAGATGGGGCGCAATTGCACAGTGCCGGAATGCTTTGATCTTATTTACTGTTTTACATAGACCACCGTGCTGCCGTCGGCGTGGGTGAGCAGCAGGGCCCGCTGGCCGCGGCTGTCGGTGCCCAGTTCAAACCCTGGGTAAGTTGAGGTTTTGTTGGGATATACTTCATCGCTGCCAAAAGCTTTGGACGAACTGTTGCGGCTGGTGGTGTAGGCACCGCGGGCCCGGTGAAACGAAATGTTGCTGCCATCAATTTCCACCGATCCGTAACCGGTCCATTTGGCCCATGTAGATACACCATATTGGTAAGTGGCCAGGTAGCCGTCTTCTTTTACCGTTCCGTCTTTCTTAATCTCGTATCCCAGGAAATATTCGTTGGTGTTGTACGTAGTGCCCGAGGGAATGTTGTACACGGTACTGCCCGAAATGCCTACGATGGCCCAGCGCCCTACCAGTTCATCGGGCACCGGGTTGGTGCGGGGCGTGCCGATGTTGTCAAATTGTTCGTCGGTTTTGGTGCAGTGGGTAAACGTCAGGGCAATAGCTGCAAACAAGCAGCACAGAAATAATGCTCTCATAATGTTGGTTTTGGTTGGGGTAAAATAAAAGATGCGCTGCAAGATTAACCCCGCAACGGCGCCGCAAAAAGCCGAAGATTGCCGATCAGCAAAAAAGGCTGCATGAGCAGCCGTTTATGCTACACAAGTGGGAGGATCGAGTGAATGGAGTAGAGCATTTTTACAGCAATAAAATGGTGCTAAAAAAGCAAAGGTGCATGGACCAAAAGCATTTACAACGGTTGCAATGCGCCTTTATGAAAGTGCGGAAAAATAACAGCGATCAGGAAAGTGAAGGAGCAGCAAAGCTGTTGGCCGTAATGGGCATTGGGTTAACCACAATAAACTCTGGCGGCACAGGTGTTTCCTGCAACAGCATTTGGTACTTTACTTTCAGGTGGCGCTTAAACGAGCCCAGGTAACCGGGCTTGGAAATAAATTCCCGGTTCAGGTTTACCGACTCGATAAAGTCGTTACCGAGGTACATCATCAACTCCATAGGTGGGTTTATATATTGGATAGCGTAAAGCAATCATTTTTTTCGGTTTTGTGCAAAAAGCAAAAGCGGAATTTGGCGCTACTAAGTAAAACCACATAATGCAGTTAAGGGCAAAAGGAATAAGCCATCATTTTACCATACAATAATGCATGACAACGAAGCAATTTAAATGCGGCGCAGGCAAATGTTCAGCGAAATAAAAGATTAGCCTGAACCGGCGGCGCTGGTAATTTTTTGCGGCCTTTGCGGCCCGCTTTCAGGCTTTGGTGCAACAGTAATTTTGCCTTTTCCGTCAGCGCATAAAAACGGCCAAAATTGTCGCGGTGGGTTTGTTGCAGGTAACCTTCCGATAGCAGCATTTGCAACTCTTCCCGCTCAATTCTTGTTTTTCCAATAAGCACAATGTCGGGGAAATAATGATAGTCCATTACCGGGCGGTTGTACGCTTTCAGTAAAAGCGCCAGCAGGGCGGTATGTTCCAGCCGCGGCATTGAATGTATGGGTGTGGGGTTAGTGTGGATAAATGTATAAAAACCATGCCTGTCAAGGGATTAGCAGGGCCAACTCAATAGAAAATTCAATAGCGGCACTTTTTTTATATATACCGATCAGGTATTATTTTGATTATGGCCCAACACCGCCCGGCCGGCTTTAGTTTTCCCATTTTGGTCCGCCTGCTGCGCAGCGCATTTGCCGTGCTGCAGCGCAATGATCCCCTGCGCATGGCTGGTGCCACGGCATTCTTTACCACCTTTGCGCTGCCGCCCATCCTCGTTATTTTAATTCAATTGCTCAAACGCATCCTCAACCCGCGTTATGTGCGGGCCGAGTTGTTTAGAAGCCTTTCGGAAATTGTGGGCCCCGAAGCGGTGGAGCAAACCGTTGGCGTGCTGATGGCCTTCAGGCAACTGGCGCAAAACACCTGGATCACCATTGGCGGCGCTGTTTTTTTACTGTTTGTAGCTACTACCCTGTTCACTATTATTTCCAACTCCATCAACCAGATCTGGAAAATAAGGCCGCAAAAGCGCCATGGGCTGGCCAAGCGGCTGCGTACCCGCGGCCATGCGGTGGTGGTTATTCTCATTGCCGGGATGCTGTTTTTGATCGGTCTGGTGGCCGAGGCATTACAGTCGTTTATTGGCAGGGCCATTTTCGATTTTTCGCCGCTGGCTTCTTTTTATTTCAATACCGCGGTCAGCAAAATCGTTTCGCTCATTATTGTTACGCTGTGGTTCGGCATCATGTTTCGCTACCTGCCCGATGCCCGGCCCCGCTGGCCGATTGCGCTGGTGGGCGGTTTTGTTACCAGCCTCCTGTTTGCCGTGGGCCGCATTATTTTGCGGGTGCTGCTCTCCTACAGCAACCTCAATACATTGTACGGCACATCGGCCTCGGTGGTGCTCCTGCTGCTGTTTGTATTTTATGCGGCGCTCATCCTGTATTTTGGTGCGGCGTTTACCAAAGTGTGGGCCCAGCACCGCAAAACGCCCATTGCCCCGCTGGCCCATGCCATGCATTACCGCCTGGTGGAAACGCCGCTGGACGAGGAGGATTGAGCAAATGCTGTGCAGCAACACAACAATGCGTACATTTATAGGGTACTAAATACAACATACTATGGGATTACTGACACCAAAAGGAAAAAAAGGCGACGGCAAGAAAAATGCAGCGCCCAAGCCCGGCCAGCAATCAAAATTCATCCAGGGGCCCAACAGCAAAGGCCAGGCAAACGTGGGTAAAAAAGGCATGACCGGCGGCTCGCAGCGCGGAAGCTAACGGCATACCTCACCGATAACGGACAACAAACTGCAGGGCCGCAGGCCCGGTTGTAACACTTGATCCACATGATTAAAAAGGCTGTCCCCAGGGGCAGCTTTTTTTGTGGCAAAACCTGGAGTACGGCGACTGCGGGTTTACCACTTGTTTACTACTCAGGTAAAGAGCAAATACTTTTTTATTGAAAACAAATATTTTGCTCCGCTCTTCGGCTACGCTTCGCCAATTGGGTCAAATCATAATTAAGTGCCTTACCATCTTACTTGTAAAACGATTTGGCATTGGGGTGCACTTTGCCCAAGCTATTTCATCCAACAAGTTTTGATTTTCGATCATTTCCCCAACCGCTTTGCACCCAAAAACATTGTTGTTTTAAAATCGGCGTTCCGGCTGGCACAATCCTTTCTGCATCCACGTTTTAAAACAGTTAGCTATGACACGACTCAGGGGTAAAGTAGCCATCGTAACGGGTGGCGCTACCGGCATAGGCGAAGCCATTGTAAAGAAATTTGCCAAGGAAGGCGCTAAGGTGGTGGTGAATGGTTTTCCGGAAGACCCGGTAATGGATGTGGTGAATGAAATTACCAGCGGCGGCTGGGATGCAGTGGGCTTTTTGGGCGATGTATCGGAAGAAGGCAATGCCATGGCCTGCGTGCAATTTGCTGTAGAAACCTATGGCAAACTCGATATCCTCATCAACAACGCCGGCGTTTTCCCGGTCATGGAAATGATTGAAAACTACCCGACCAAGGCGTTTGAATACCTGATGAAAAATAATGTCCGCACCGCATTTTTGATGACCAAATACGCTATCCCCGAATTGCAGAAAACCAAGGGCTGTATTATTTGTGCCGGCTCTGAGGCAGGCATGATCGGCCTGGGCGAGAATGCAGTGTATGGCGGCACCAAAGGATTTATACATGCGTTTACCAGGGGCGTAGCGGTGGAGCAGGCCAAGCACGGCGTGCGGGCCAACTGTGTGTGCCCCGGCGCCATTGATACCGCATGGACGCATAAGGAAACCGGCCCCATGAAAAAGAAACACGAAACCATGATTGTGGAAGGCACGCCGCTGGGCCGCCGTGGTACACCGGAGGAAATTGCCAATGCTTACCTGTTCCTGGCTTCCGACGAGGCATCTTTTATAACCGGCACGCTGTTTCAGGTGGATGGCGGCATCACCATTGCCAAAGGCGCGGTGGGCAAAGAGGCAGAGAAAGCCGCGAAGAAAGAACCTTCCGGCGAGCTGTTGCTGAGGCACAAAAAAGAAGGTGCTACTGATATGTTGCGCGGCGAGCAAAAGGATATTTAGCACCGCAGTGCCCTTGCAAAAAAAGGCGCAAAGCAACACCGAGAAATTTCCTTGTGTTGCTTTGCGCCTTTCCGCCTTGGTGGTCCAAAAACTTACAACTCCGTCTTGGGCACCAGAAACTTTTCGATTTTATCTAGCACGTCTTTTTCCCGGAACGGTTTGGCTAAAAAATCATCCGCGCCGTACTCCTCCATGCCTTTTTGCGCAGCGGGGTGCCCCGACAGCATGATGATGGGAATATCTTTATGTTCGGACGATTTTAGCTTGCGGCAAATATGCCGGCCATCGGCACCCGAAAGCAGCACATCCATCAAAATCAGGTCGGGTTTTTCGGCGGCTACCTGTTGGTAAACTTCATGTTCGTGTACGGCGGTAGCCGTTTGGTATCCGCGCTTTTTCAGGATCATCTGGAGTACGGTCAGCACATCCGGGTCGTCATCAATGATCAGTATTCTTTCCATGCCAATTTCGTTGTGCAAAAGGGTGCTACTGGGTTAAAAAAGCCTGGCAGGCCAGGCGTGGTGCCGCATAGGTGAGGCGGCGTTAAAGTTACATATTTAGGTGTTTGCAAGGGTTGCTCAGGCCTCTCGTATTTTTTCGGATGAAAACTGGTTTTTAATATACTCGTTGAAAAATGATCCTGCCGATCCTTCGCATTCGATGTAGAGTTGAAAGATCTTCCATAGTCTTGGCGGCACGTTCTGGTACCGATACACATTGCCGGTGCGGAATTCAATTTCCAGCGTTTTATCTTTTTCCGAATACTCCATCCGGTGGATGGTCTGCGACTTTGCAGTAAACAGGGCCTGGCTCATGGCAATGCGTTCTTTATCCAAGATGAGCTAAAAAAATTGGGCCAAGGAGGGAGTGAGTGGGGAGTTGATAGTTGATAGTTGATAGTTGGTAGTTGACAGTTGACAGTCGGGAGTTCCGAGTTGGAAGTGTACATTTTGAATTTGGGTTTGCATTTATAGGTTTGTAGTTATAGCCAATCCTTCAAACAAAGCCCCGTCATTGCGAGGCGCCGTCGTGTTTACAAAAACTGCCACTTCAATGCGCCGAAGCAATCCCCAATTGATCATAGGCCGTTCCAATTATCCCACAGCCAAGGAAACAAATAAGGTAAAAACTATTTTACACATTAAACCACACAACACATAGGCCAATTACACATCCCTACTATCAACTACCGACTCTGAACTCCAGACTATCAACTATCAACTATCACCTCCTCCCCTCCTTGCACGCCTTTTGCAACTCCGCACCACATGGAAGGACCATCACTAGTGTTGCTCAAAGAAGAAGCCAGCAAGTTTGTAGGCAAAAGAATTGATGCCGCAGAAGGCACCAGCAAACTGGACATGGATTTTATCAGCGGGCAAAAACTTACCGGAATAAACACCTGGGGCAAACACCTGCTGCTATCGCTGGAAAGGGACACCATCCGCATTCATTACCTCATGTTTGGCAACTATTACATCGATAGCCGCCACCCTGAAAAAGAACCCAAGATGTCGCTGTATTTTGCCAACGGACAATGGCATCATTACAGTTGCGCCGTTAAGCTGCTCAACACCACCACCCCCGATGCCCTTTACGATTGGAGTACCGACGTAATGAACGATGCATGGAGCACTAATAAAACAATAGCGAAATTGAAGGATATGCCCCATCGCCAGGCCGATGATCTGTTGCTGGACCAGCAGGTATTTTCAGGCGTGGGCAACATCATTAAAAACGAAGTGCTCCACCGCATTGGCGTACACCCCGAAAGCAAGATCGGCGCAATGCCAAATCCAAAACTGAAAGCACTGGTTACAGAAGCCCGGCACTACAGTTTTCAATTTCTTGACTGGAAACGTGAAGGCACCCTGCGCCAGCACTGGCTGGCCCACACCAAAAAAACATGTAGCCGTTGTGGCGGTCCCATCACCAAACAACACACCGGCATCACCCCGCGGCGTAGCTTTTTTTGCACCAATTGCCAGGTGAAGTATGGGTAGAGTCCGAAGTCGGATGTCCGAAGTCGGAAGACGATGCGGGTTGTGGGTTAAGTGAACTGCAAGTAGAAAAGTACCGAACCATTTTATCAAAAACAAAACAGTTCCTCCTAACTCCTAACTCCCGACTTTCAACTCCAAACTTGCCTTTAAAAACTCTTCTTCCGACTTCCGACCACGGACTTCCAACTTCTTTCGCACAGCATTTGCATATGCACCAGCATGGTAAGGAAAAGAGTAAAAAAGTTCTGGGCGTCGCTGGCACTGTTATCCGCCGAAGTGGTGGTGGTAACAGGCCTGCTGATTGGCGCGGTGGTGCTGTTTGCATACATGGTGCGCCGGGTGTTTATTCTGCAAAACAACAATTTCGACGAAAGCATCTTTGAAGCATTGACGCCCTACCACACCGAGACCAATAACAAGATCATGACTGCCATTACTTTCCTGGGCAAGCATGAGTTCCTGATTCCCGCCAACATAGCATTGATCCTTTGGTTTTTGCTGGTGCGCAAACGTAAATGGTATTCCATCCGGGTGCCGGCCGTAGCGCTTAGCTCATTGGGGTTGATGTTTTTACTCAAAAACGTATTCAACCGGGCAAGACCCGAAGTGCCCCTGCTGGAGGCGGCCCGTGGTCTTTCTTTTCCCAGCGGTCATGCGCTGATGAGCGTTACATTTTATGGCCTGCTCATTTACACCGTATACCACTTGTGGAAGAACAAAACGGCCAAATGGGCCATGATCACGTTTTTGGTGATCCTGATTATCCTCATTGGCTTTAGCCGCATTTACCTGAAAGTGCACTACACCAGCGATGTGCTGGCCGGCTTCGCTATGGGTTTGATGTGGCTTTTTCTATCGCTTTGGATACTGGAAAATATGGAGCGCTATAGCCGCCGCAAACTGCAGCCGATTGTGGAGCAGGCGTGAGGAAGAATTGGAGGTGATGGATGATAGATGGTGGATGATAGTGAAAAGCCAAGAAACGTTTCACCATCACTGACAGACATTTTCTACTAAAAAGTATAACGATGCCAACACTTCATTACTTACATCCATCATCTATCATCCATCATCTTCCCCCAGCTAATTCCGTTGTTGCAAATCCACCCGGTCCTCGCCTTTGGCGGTGTCGGTTTCAGGGGTGTAGTTGTAGCCGGTATCCTGCATGGCGCCGTTCTGGTCCACGGGTTTGATGCCGTCATTTACGGCACCGCTTTCGCCGGGGTTGTTGTTGCTGGCATTGCAGGCCACCAAAAGGGCCGCACTTAAAATGATCGCTGCTATTTTCATGTTGTTTGTTTTAATGAATAGCCAGTGGTACAACTATTTTGCCACCCTGCTTCGGGGTTTTGCAATGCATCCAACCAACCCATTCTTAAATCCGGCTCGGTTCCCGGCTTCTATTCGCTACAGAAAACTTTTTACAAACCCGCCCCGCAAAACATTTCCGCTCCCAACTAATTTTCCCAACAGTTCCCGAAGCTTTTTGTTTGCCTATTCTTAACGAAAAAGCCCCATGTAAGCAAGCTGAAAATTGGTACCTTTGCCCGCCGTTTGCAATCCCGCTTTTTGGGGCGCAGCAAGGGCAAAAACACATTTAGCATCATGATTTCTGTAAATAATGTATCGCTTTCCTTTGGCAAAAGGGTTTTGTTCGATGAAGTGAACATCAACTTCACCAAGGGCAACTGTTATGGCGTGATCGGGGCCAACGGCGCCGGCAAGTCTACTTTTTTAAAAATATTGTCCGGCGAAATTGAGCCGAACAAAGGCCGTGTGGAAATCACCAAGGGTGAACGCATGTCTTTTTTAAAGCAAAACCAGTTTGAGTTTGACGAGCAAACCGTATTGAACACCGTGCTGATGGGCCACAAAAAAATGTGGGACGTAATGCATGAAAAAGACGCCATTTATGCCGACCCCGACGCTACCGAAGCCGACTACATGAAAGCCGGTGAGCTGGAAGCCGAGTTTGGCGAAATGGGCGGCTACACCGCCGAAAGCGATGCGGCTACTTTCCTGAGCGGCTTGGGCATTCGCGAAGAAATGCACCAGATGCTGATGCGGGATATTCCATCGAACATGAAAGTGCGGGTATTGCTGGCGCAGGCGCTTTTTGGCAACCCCGATATCCTGCTGCTCGATGAACCGACCAACGGCCTGGATATTGAAACCATTTCCTGGCTTGAAAACTTCTTGGCCGATTACGAAAACATCGTACTGGTAGTGAGCCACGACCGTCACTTTCTGGATGCCGTGTGCACCCACGTGGCCGATGTGGACCGCGCCAAGATCAAAGTATTTACCGGCAACTACACCTTCTGGTACGAATCGAGCCAGTTGATGGCCCGCCAGATCAACGATAAGAATAAAAAGACCGAAGAAAAGCGCCAGGCCCTTTTGGACTTTATTGCACGCTTTTCGGCCAACGCCTCTAAATCAAAGCAAGCTACCTCGCGGAAAAAGGCTTTGGAAAAGCTTACCATCGAAGAGATCGAGCCTTCCAACCGCCGCTACCCGGGTATTATCTTCCAGCCGCAGCGCGAAGTGGGCAACCAGATCCTGAACGTGGAGCACCTCAGTGCCTCGGTTGAAGGACGTACGCTTTTTAGCAAAGTAAATTTCAGCGTAAATAAAGGCGATAAAATTGCCTTCCTGAGCCGCGACCCGCTGGCAGTGACTACGTTTTTCGAAATCATCAATGGCGAGAAAGAAGCCAGTGGTGGCAAATTTGAGTGGGGCACCACTATTACCAAGGCTTACCTGCCGCTCGAAAACGCCGAATTTTTTGGCCCCGGCCTTAGCTTGATGGAGTGGCTGCGCCAATACGTGCCGCCACATGTTACCGATGCCGACGAACCGTTTCTGCGGGGCTTTTTGGGTAAAATGCTGTTCAGCGGCGATGATATTCAAAAGAAAACCAACGTATTGAGCGGTGGAGAAAAAGTACGCTGCATGATCAGCCGGATGATGCTGCAAAACCCCAACCTGATTGTGTTGGACCAACCCACCAACCACCTCGACTTGGAAAGCATCCAAAGCTTTAACGAAGGCTGTACCATATTCCCCGGTATTGTGCTGCTTACCTCGCATGACCACACGTTTATTCAAACCGTGGCCAACCGCGTAATTGAGCTGACGCCTAAAGGCATCATCGACCGGCTGATGACCTTTGATGAATACATGGAAGATGCTCGGGTGAAAGAGCTTCGCGAAGAACTGTACGAAGGTGCAGTACTGGTGTAAGTGAGTTGAGAGTTGTGAGTTACGAGTAGAAAGTAAACTTAAAACGATAGTAAAAACGCCGTTGAATGATTCAGCGGCGTTTTCTTTTTATAATGCAGAAGTATTTTGCATTGTCATCCTGAGCGCAGCGAAGGATCTGAGCCTGCACCAAGACCCATATCGGTATAATAAGGATCTACCATTTTTTCAACAGAGTGATTATATACAACGTTCAGATCCTTCGCTGCGCTCAGGATGACAAGACAGATCAACAGCTCTAAAATGCATATCCCACAAAAAACTGCACAACCCCATTTTTAAAATTGGTGGTTTCCGGGTTAAATGGCAGTGGATATGGGTTGGGATTGGTAGCAGCCGATTCCCATTTTTTATACAATTTTCCCAAGCCCAAATTGTAACGGCCGCCCACCACCAAACCTTTTACCGGCCTTAGTTCTATGCCACCGGCAAATCCATAATCAATGCGATTGAGCAGGTTGGTGATGGAACTGTCTTTTACGTTGTTGGAAAGTTTGCTGTTGAGCAAAAAGCCTACCTGCCCGCCCAGTTGCAGTTGCAAAAACTTGCCAACATTAAAGGTTGAAAGCTGCGGCAGGTAAATATAATCGTTGAGTACATCGGTGTTTTTACCGCCATTATCAAAGCTGTAGCCCTGGCGTGAAAAAACGATTTCGGAGCGGAAGCCGCGGCCGCTGCTGGGTGCCGGCGCATAAAATGCGCTGACCATAAACCCGCTTTTATTATTGGTGTTGATACCCGATCCGCTGGCGGTTACATAAGACCAATTGTAGCCCGCTTTTATGCCCAACTGGTTGCGGCTTGGGTTTAGCTTAGTTTCTTTTTGTGCCTGTACGGCAAATGCGGTAGTAGCCAGGATCAATCCCAGTATTGCTTTTCTCATTGCAGTTGTTTTAGTACTGCAAGAAACGGTACATCAATACAGATCGGGCCGCATTGTTGATGAGTTGAAGATTGGGCTGCATGAAAGGCGCCGCATGAGCGGTGAAATGTATTGGCGCAAACGGCTGTTTATTCTTTTTTAAAACCGTTCGTAACGGGCCCGCAAAAAATTAAAGATGCCATAAGCCACAAACCCCAGCCCCACGGCACCCAATAAATAAGAGCCCATTGGCGAACCCTCCAGGAACTGGAATGCCTCACTGGTATCACCTGCCTCCGATGCATTGGCATGCATGGCTGCACGCAGCAGCAGGTAAGCCAATATGATCCACACAATGCCGCGGGCTATATAGCCCACTTTCCCCGACCGCACCAGCAGCGAAGCATGCGGCGTATGCACCTGCCCTTCGTTTACATGCTTGCGGTATTGCTCCGTCCAGCCGTAATATAATTGGTAAATGCCGGTGCCCAGCATAATAAGCGCAACAATGCCCACCAGCCATTGCCCTCCGGGTTTATCGAGCAATGTAGCTGCAAGCGTTTGCTGACTGTTGCCGCCACCGCTGCTGCTTTTGCCCAACGCCATATTGAGTGCCGCCACGGCTACGCCTGCATAGCCCAGTCCGCTTAAAAAATAAAGGGCTCGTTTGCTTTTTTTATGTTCATGGCCATAAGCTGGTGCAAAGGCCTGTACCATGCGCCAGGCCACATAGCTAAACAACCCCACAGCTAGCAGCAGCAGCAGCGTACTGCCGGCCGGCGCATCACGCACCATTTTAAACACACCGCCACGGCTGGCATCGGCCGAGGCGCTGCCCAACTCAAATGCCGCCATAAAAGCCAGTATACCCAGCAGCATGTATACTATTCCTTTGGATGCATAACCGGCACGGGCTAATTTCTGAACACCTCTTTTTGCTTGCACTACTTGCATGGGTAGGAAATTTTAATCCTCATTTTTAAATAAAAGGCACTGGCTTAATTTCCACTAACGGGCAGGCTGTCGGTGCCCGGCGGCAGCGTATCCAATTGCCTGGTGCCGTCCACTTTTGCCGAATCGGTTTCCCGCTCTTTTTCGCTGCTGCTGGTATTGCAGCCAACGGCTGCTATTACCCATAAAATAAAAAGATAACGCATGGCAGTACCCGTTAAAACATTTGTGCCACCAACAAAAAAGGCCGGTGCATATGCACCGGCCTTTTTTTAAAAGCTATTTAATCTGTTCGAAACGGTAGTTTAATCTACCACCTGTACACCGGCGGCCACTACCTGCACGCCTTTTTCCGAACCTTTTATTTTTTCAATCTCCTCTTTCGATTTGCCGCCATCTTCTGCAAAATGTTTGCGCTGCGCTTCGGTTACTTCTTTCACTTTAGCGGTGCCGTCTACAATTACGGTTTTGCCCACCAGGTTTTGGGGCAAAAAGAACGAATGGTCCTTTGTTTTCACCATTACAGAAGTGCCGTCCGCTTTTTCCACCTTAAACCAACAGCCCATGGCCTGGCACACTTCGGTAACCTTGCCCGTAATGCGGCCATTGAATTCATCGTTGGTCATTTTTTGATCCAACTGGTCAATGGTAATCGGGGCTTGTTTTGTTTTGGCCAGTGTGCCATAGGTTACGCCTTTGGCTGCAGGCTTGATATCGCTTTCCTGCGCTCCGGCTGCTACAACTACAGAAAGTGCAAACAGGGAAAAAAGCAGCTTTTTCATGATGGAAGATTGTTTGTTGAATGGTAAAATTTGCTGCGGAAAGATAATCATTTATCCAGTTGCGTTATTTACAGTGGTGTTAAACACACAACCCGCCATTAATAGGCATTGGGCAGGCAAAGCATTTTTTTACCCAACGAAAAGCAACCCATTTACAGTATTGCAGCCCTCAAAAAACGGTGCTTATTTTGCACCAATCATGGCGCTAAAAACCAGCCGGTCTTTAACCTATTTTTAAACGGAAAAAAAGGAAGAAAAAGCCCTTTTCTTTGCTAAAATCATTAGCTTTACAACGCAAAAAAATCCCGGCACAACGGGATAAAAAATGCCTATTTTTAAGGACCCCTTCTTTATTTTTTCAAAACAACAACATGTCTAATAGCGAAAAATTAAAAGCGCTGAAACTTACCATTGACAAGATCGACAAAGACTTTGGCAAGGGCAGCGTAATGATGATGAACGAACGTGGCGAACAGCAGCAGGAAGTGATCTCTACCGGATCCATTGGCCTGGATGCCGCCCTTGGTATTGGCGGACTGCCTAAAGGCCGTGTGATCGAGATCTACGGTCCGGAAAGCTCGGGTAAAACCACCATTGCCACCCACGTTATTGCCGAAGCACAAAAGAAAGGCGGCATGTGTGCCATCATCGATGCCGAGCATGCTTTTGACAGCATCTATGCACAAAAGCTGGGCGTGGACATCGACAACCTGCTGATATCGCAGCCCGACTATGGCGAGCAGGCGCTGGAAATTGCCGACCGCCTGATCTTGTCCGGCGCGCTGGATGTGGTGGTGATTGACTCCGTAGCCGCACTGGTGCCCAAAGGCGAACTGGAAGGCGAAATGGGCGACTCCAAGATGGGCTTACAAGCCCGCCTGATGTCGCAAGCCCTGCGTAAGCTCACGGCCACCATTTCCAAAACCAACACCATTTGCATCTTTATCAACCAGCTGCGCGAAAAGATCGGGGTAATGTTTGGCAACCCCGAAACCACCACCGGTGGTAACGCCCTGAAGTTCTATGCTTCGGTGCGCCTCGATATCCGCCGCATGACGCAGATTAAAGACGGTGAAGAAGCCGTGGGTAACCGCGTAAAAGTAAAAGTGGTGAAAAACAAGGTAGCGCCTCCGTTCCGCGTGGCCGAGTTTGACATCATCTTTGGCGAAGGCGTTTCCAAAATTGGCGAGATCCTCGACATTGGCGTAGAGATGGGCATTGTAAACAAAAGCGGAAGCTGGTTTAGCTACAACACCGATAAGCTGGGCCAGGGCCGCGAGGCGGTAAAACAACTGCTGAAAGACAATACCGAGCTGGCCAACGAGATCGAAACCAAGATCCGCGAAAAGCTGAAAGAAGCTGCAGCAGCGTAACACAAATTAGTTTTCGGCATAAAAAAAGGCCTGCGTATGCAGGCCTTTTTTGGTGTTACTAGGAGCGGTTGGGCTTTTCAAGTATGGATAAATCTGTTTAAATGGGCACGCTCTGGTTTTTCAACAATGTCTTTGCGTGGTTAAGGTTTTTATGGCTCGGCTGTTTTTATATCAAATACTTTGCCATATATATAAAACATTAACCATCAACATAGTTACAAAACAAGCACTTCCGTATTTTGGCCCTGATCGATATCATTTGGGCCCTTTGCCGGCCAGTAGCCCGGAATAATTAATTTCACCCAAAATTTCCAGCATGGCAGATATACGCAAAATTGGCCTCCGCAAACGCATTGCTTTGGTGGCCCACGATCACAAAAAAAAGGAACTAATAGACTGGGCAGTACAAAACCGCGACATGCTGGCTACCCACGAACTGCTGGCCACCGGCACCACCGGCAAATTGCTGGAAGAAAAACTGGATCTGCCTGTAAAAAAGCTGTACAGCGGCCCGCTGGGTGGCGACCAGCAAATTGGCTCCCTGATAGCCGAGGGGCATATTGACCTGATCGTGTTTTTTTGGGATCCCATGGAAGCGCAGCCCCACGACAGTGACGTAAAAGCGCTGCTGCGCCTGGCCGTGGCCTGGAACATCCTGATGGCCTGCAACCGCACCAGCGCCGATTTCTTGTTGACCTCCCCGTTGATGGATTCGGAATATACCATCATTACCCCCGATTACTCCGGCTACCTTACCCGTAAACTGGTATAAAAAAGGACGATGGCCTATAGGCGATGGGCGATGGACTTTTATTGTTCATCGCCCATTGTATGTATACAATGTAGCGGCGAAACTGAACAAAAATCGCTGGTAAAAAGAGGCATGTTTAACACGCTGAAAGCCTTGTGTGGCTTAAATTTGCGGGTATGCCCTTTCAATTGCAATCTCCTTACCAACCGGCTGGCGACCAGCCCTTTGCCATACAACAACTTACCGAAGGTATCATTGATGGCGACCCGCACCAGGTGCTGCTGGGTGTAACGGGCTCGGGTAAAACATTTACCATGGCCAACGTCATCAAAAACGTGCAAAAGCCCACCTTGGTGCTGACGCACAACAAGACGCTGGTGGCGCAACTATATGGCGAGTTCAAACAGTTTTTCCCCGATAACGCGGTGGAGTATTTCGTTTCGTACTACGACTATTACCAGCCCGAGGCTTATTTGCCCACCACCGATACCTACATTGAAAAAGACCTCAACATCAACGAGGAACTGGACAAGCTGCGGCTGCGGGCTACCACTTCGCTCCTTTCGGGCCGCCGCGACATTATCGTGGTGGCATCGGTGAGCTGCATTTACGGTATGGGTAACCCCACCGATTATGAGAGTGGCATTATCCGCATTGCTCAGGGCGACCGCCTGAGCCGGCAGGGCTTTTTGCATGCGCTGGTCAACTCGCTGTATACCCGCACTTCCATAGAATTTACCCGCGGTACATTCCGGGTAAAAGGCGATACGGTGGACATCAACCTACCCTATATGGACTTTGGTTACCGCGTTACATTTTTCGGTGATGAGATTGACTCCATCGAAAGCATCGACATTGCCTCGAATAAACGCATTGGCCGGCTGGATAACGCGGCCATTTTTCCCGCCAACCTGTACGTGGCGCCCAAGGACATGATGCAGCAGGTGATCTACGAGATCCAGGATGAAATGTCGGCGCAGGTGGAGTACTTTAAAAGCGTGGGCAAATTTATTGAAGCGCAGCGCCTGAAAGAGCGGGTGGATTATGACCTGGAGATGATCCGCGAACTGGGCTTTTGTAACGGCATTGAAAACTACAGCCGGTTTTTTGACCGCCGCAAACCCGGCACCCGCCCCTTCTGTTTGCTCGACTATTTCCCGAAAGATTATATCTGCATGATCGACGAAAGCCACCAGACCATTCCGCAGGTGAGCGGCATGTATGGCGGCGACCGCAGCCGCAAAATAACGTTGGTGGATTACGGTTTCCGGCTGCCCTCGGCGCTGGACAACCGGCCTTTAAACTTTCATGAATTTGAAGGCCTGATGAACCAGGTGATTTATGTAAGTGCTACTCCCGGCGACTACGAACTGGAGCAAACCGGCGGCGTGGTGGTGGAGCAGGTGGTGCGGCCTACCGGCCTGCTGGAACCGCCCATTGAAGTGCGCCCCAGCGTGAACCAGATCGACGACCTGCTGGACGAAATTGACAAGCGGGTAAAAAAAGGCGACCGGGTGTTGGTAACGACGCTAACCAAACGCATGGCGGAAGAAATGGACAAATACCTCAAACGCATCGACATTAAATCGAAATACATTCACTCGGATGTAGACACGCTGGAGCGCATTGAAATTCTGCGCGACCTGCGCCTGGGAAAGATTGATGTGCTGGTAGGTGTGAACCTGCTGCGGGAAGGGTTGGATTTACCGGAAGTTTCGCTGGTGGCTATTTTGGACGCGGATAAAGAAGGCTTTTTGCGCAACGAACGGTCGCTGACACAAACCGCCGGCCGTGCCGCTCGTAACTCGGAAGGGCTGGTGATTTTTTATGCCGATAAAATCACCGAAAGCATGCAGCGCACCATTGATGAAACGGGCCGCCGCCGCGAAAAGCAAATGGCTTATAACATTGAGCATGGCATTACGCCCACAACGGTTAAAAAATCGAAAGAGCAGATCATGGCGCAAACTTCGGTGCTCGACATCAAAGGCTACGACCCCGATTCGCCGTATGCACTGGAAGAAATTGTAACCAAAGCGGCAGAAGACGGCGACGAATACACCACCATTCCGCAAGTGGAAAAAGCGATTTCCAAAACCAAAAAAGAAATGGAAAAAGCAGCCCGGGATCTGGATTTTATGGAAGCCGCCAGGCTGCGCGATGAAATGTTTGGCCTACAGAAGAAATTGGAAGCGATGAAATGATCCCTTGCTTTTTTGAACCACAAAGACACAAAGAACACGAAGTAACACGAAGGATTTCCTTTGTGCTCCATTGTTTCTTCGTGCCTTCGTGGTTCAAAACAAATTCAACAAAAACCTTCTTTTCGTAATCTTGCCCATGCAAAATCTTCCTTTGCTCATATTCGACCTCGACGGCGTGCTGGTGGACAGCGAACCGCTTTCCGACCGGGAGTTTAATAAATGCCTGCAGGCCGATGGATTTGCCCTGACGCCGGAGTTCAGCAATAAATATTTCCTGGGCCGTTCGCTGCGCGACTGCCTACATTCCTTGGAAGATCATTTTGGCAGGCTGCCCTCCGAAGGTGTGCTGGAAGACTATGCCCAGAAAATTGAAGTGGTGCTGCGCAATGAGTTGCAACCCATTGCCCACATCCCCGAAGTGCTGCCGCAGTTGCCGCACCCCAAAGTAGTGGCTTCGGGCTCCGAGCCGCAGCGCATTGCGCTATCGCTGGAGGTAACGGGCCTGCGCAAATATTTTGAGCAAATCACCTCTTCTTACGAGGTGGCAAAAGGCAAACCCGAGCCGGATGTTTTTTTAAAAGCGGCCGAAAAAATGGGCTACGATCCAATGAATTGCCTGGTGATTGAAGACACTATTTTTGGTGTGCGGGCTGGCGTGGCTGCCGGCATGAAAGTGCTTTGTTACCAACCCCACCCCGATCATGTTTACGAAGTGCCCGAAGGCGTAGTGGTATTTCAAAGCATGGCGCAACTACCCGACTTAATAGCCGCCAGCTAATTTATTTCTTGCGTCCCATTTACCAGCGAAAAGACAACGCCGCCGTGCCCCAGTTTTCGGGCAGGTGCATGGTGGTGGCTTCACGGCCTTTATGCGTCATGGCTACCTGGATAGAAAAACGGCGAGGCGCCACAACCATCCCTGCCTGGTGCCTGGCCAGCAGCGGCCGTGGCGAGGTAGCAAACCGGTTATCGGCATGTTGCATCCAGCCGCCTTGTAGCGTAGCATTGTGGGCTTGCGCAATCAACTGCGGTTCGTAATAAACGTACCACTCACATCTTTTACCCGCATCCAGCATGCGGGCATCAAACGCCGCCGAACCCGAAGCTTTATTGAACCGGCCCATGCGCAGCAATGCACCCGTGCCGCCCTGCACAAACAGGTTGCCGAACTGGCCCTGCACGCTGCCATGCAACTGCATTCCAAATGATGGATTGCCTACCTGCAACAGGGGATGCACATAACGGGCTTCTGCATTGATCCCAACAGCAGTTTTCAATTGATTTTCCCAACCTAACGGCACCCGGAGCCGGAAGTTGTGGTGGTGCCAGCGCTGCACTTCTTTTCCAAAAGCCTTTTCACCCACTACGCCTATTTGTGCGCCCCACTGCAGCAGGCCACCGCCTGCATAAAAGCGACTGTGCAGCGCTTTCACATACAGGTAGCCGGTAAACGGGCGGTCCATGTCTTCGGCGTCGCCGGTATTAAAGCGGTAAGGTGTAAAAATCTGGTGGCCCAGTTCGGCGGTAAAGAGCCGCGGTTGGCCATTCGCCCCCGGCGGCAATGCATGCACATAGCGCAGCATAGTTCCGTTGGAATAATAGCGGTCGCGGAAAGTAAATGCGTAATTATCGTTTTCGCTAACGAGGGTAACCTGGTGGCTCATGCGCTTTTGTGCCTGTACGGCAGAAAAGCAAATTGTATTGAAGCAAAAAAATAGCAGCAGTTGGCAGCGGCGCATTTTGGCGGGGGTTCGGAAGCGCCAAGTTACCTTTTATTGCTCAGCTTGCAAATGCTGTTCGATGGGCGGCAAAAAACAGGCGGTCAGTCTGCATTTTAGCCATTTGCAGCGCCGTTTTTTTATTCAGTTAAATCTTTTAAGGCCTGGTTGATCAGGTGCGGTTCAAAACCGCGCTGCATGAGGAAGTCGCTCGTCTTTTTTTTACGCACCAGGTATTGTTCGCCCTTCAGGCCTTCGTATTTTTTTTCGGCAAGGGTGTACAGCGTTTTTAAATAGTCCCGTTCGTCGATGGCTTTGAGTGCTTTTTTGATGTTGTATTCGCTGACGCCTTTTTCTTTTAACCCGTATAAAATTTTCCTGCGCCCCCAGCTTTTCATCCTGAATTTACCGCCGGCAAATTGCTGCGCAAAACGTTCTTCGTTGAGGTAATCGCCTTCAATAAGCGCCACCACAATTTCATCGTGCTCCTTTTTGGCCACGCCCAAGTCCCAAAGTTTTTGCACCACCTCGCTGTGGCTGCGCTCCTGGTAAGCACAATATTGCTTGAGCTTTTGCAAGGCCTGTTCTTTGGTAAGGTATTTTTTTTGCATGGCGCTTGTTTGCAACGGCAGGTGGCACAAAATTGAAGTGGCGTAAAGATAGGCGCAGCTTCCAGTTTAATGGGCAGTGCAACAAGAGCCCTGTTTACCTGCACAATTAAACCTAACTTTTACGCCTTATTGCACCTTGCTGGGTGCATGCAGTACAACAAGAAAAACAAATGCCAGCTATACCGTTGCAAACGGCAACATATTTGGCTGCGCCGCAAACAGACACCAACCATTGGCAACACTGAACTGGCTTCAACGAACGCTGCGCGGCCCCATTGTGTGGGCCACCAACCGCTATGCATCGCGGCCCAACCGGCAGCGCATTTTCGAGTCGCTTTCGAAGTTGTATGCAGCCATTACCGATGGCGAAAAAGGCAAAGGCCCGCTGATTCCGTTTGATGCGGCTTCGGGTAAATTCATCATTTTTTCCGACCAGCACAAAGGCGGTCGCAACGGCGCCGATGATTTTGTGATGAGCGAAACGGTGTACCTGCAGGCCTTGCAACATTACCACGATGAAGGCTATCATTTTATTGGCCTGGGCGATTGCGAAGAGCTTTGGGAAAATACCTGGATGGCGGTAAAAAAAGCGCACAAACCATCGTTCGAGCAGGAAAAAAAATTCATTGATGCGGGCCTGTTTACGAAGGTGTTTGGTAACCACGACCTGCAATGGAAGGAAGATCCATTTGCCCCAATTTTTTTAAAAGAAGTGTACGGTACCAATGTGCCCATTTACGAAGGTGTGGTGCTGCAAACAACCGTTGGCGGGCATCAAATACACTTGTTTTGTACGCATGGCCACCAGGGCGATGAAGTGAGTGATGGAAACTGGTTCTCGAAGTTTTTTGTATCGCGGATATGGGCGCCGCTGCAGGCTTTTGTGCAAATAAACCCCAACACACCGGCCTACGACAACGGCCTGAAAACAACCCATAACCGCCTGATGCAGGAATGGAGTGCTGCGCAAAATGGGCTGCTGCTCATTACCGGCCACACGCACCAACCGGTATTTGAATCCTTAACACATTTGGAGCGGTTGTACCGCAGATTGCTGCTTGCCCGGCAGGCAGCAGATGCGCCGCTGTGCATTGAACTGGAGCAGGAGATACAGCTGCGCAAACAAGAGTATAAAACGGTATCGGATCAATACCTTTCGCTGCAGCCCTGTTATTTCAACACGGGTTGCTGCTGCTTTTCGGATGGTGACATTACGGGGATTGAAATTGCCGACAGCAGCCTGCGCCTGGTGAAGTGGAAAAAAGTAGAAGGGCAAGTGCACCGGCAGGTACTGGAACAAACGCCCCTGGCCGACCTGCTGCTGGCAGTAACCACGCCGGAAGAAAGCAATTGGACCTGAGGGAAGAGTACAGATAAAAGACAACAGATAATAGACGATAGACATTAGATGGCAGATGACAAAATTTTGATTGTACTGTCTTATATCTACTATCTAATGTCTATCGTCTAAAATTTATTGTCTATTGGCTTCTATCAAAATGCCTTTCCGTCCAGCTTATTGTTCTTGCGGTCCATGTCGGGCAGCAATTTATCGGGGTCAACAACTACTTCGCGGAGGCGGCTGGTGGTGTGCACGCCAAAGGTATGCGTGCCGCCGCGTTGCCATACTTCCACCGGCAGGTTGATGCGTTGTTCTTTGCCGTTGCTTTCTTTTACCAAAACCGTTACCGGCATCACCATCTGGCCCACATTTTCCAAAGTAATATTGGCGCCGTTTTCCGGTTTGCCTTCTTCGTAGGTTACTGTTTTCAAAGCAATATCCAACGATGCATTGGAAAACACCCAACTGCGCCAAAACCAGCCCAACTCTTCTCCGGCCACGTTTTCCATAGTGCGGAAAAAATCAAACGGCGTGGGATGCTTATAAGCCCAGCGACGGATGTATTCGCGGAAAGCGGCATCAAAACGTTCGGGGCCGAGCACTGCGTTGCGCAACGTACTGAGCATCACCGCAGGTTTTTCGTACGCCACCATACCAATGGCTTCCTGCTGCGCCACATCGGGAGTAGTAAACAGCGGATCCAGGTTTTTACTAAAAAGATATTTGTTCAGCTCATCGCCGAAATAAGAAAAGCCTGCAAACTCGCCTTTGTTGAATGCCTTTGTAGAAAGCCCGTTGATGAACGTATTGAAACCTTCATCCATCCAGGCATATTTACGTTCGTTGGTGCCTACAATCATGGGGAACCAAATGTGTCCAAACTCGTGGTCGGTAACGCCCCACAGGTCGGCGCCGCTGCTTTCATACGAGCAAAACACGATGCCCGGGTATTCCATGCCACCCACAATGCCCGCCACATTTACGGCTACACCATACGGATACTCGTACCACATTTTGGAGTAATGTTCAATGGATGCTTTTACAAACTCGGTGCTGCGCTGCCAGCCATTGCGCCGAATACTTTCCGCAGGGTAAGCACTCATGGCCAGGGCTTTTTTACCCGATGGCAAATTGATGCGTGCAGCATCCCACACAAACGCTTTGGACGCAGCCCATGCAGCATCGCGTGTATTTTCGATGCGGAAGCGCCAGGTAGTGTTGCCGCCAGCCGGCCGCGATGAGCGGTCGGTTACTTCCCGCTCGGTGCGGAGCATTACGGTTTTATCGCTGTTGCGGGCCTCCTGCAAGCGGTTTAGCTGTACCGGCGTCAGCGCTTCTTTTTCATTGATCAATTCGCCGGAGCCTACTACAATCAGTTCGGAGGGTGCGGTTACGCTGTATTCAATAGTGCCGTATTCTAGGAAAAACTCGCCAGCACCTATGTACGGCAGCGTGTTCCAGCCCTGGATGTCGTCGTATACACACATGCGGGGAAACCATTGCGCCACTTCGTACACGGTGCCGTTCTTGGTATCGAGCCGGCCCATGCGGTCGGTGCCATATTGCGGCACTACAAACTCGTAGCCAATTACCAGCTTTGCCTTTTTGCCACTGCCTTTCAACACTTCATCCAGCCACACCTGCATGCGGGTGTCGGTGATGTTGTATTTGGGCGTAAACTTTTTGCCTTCTACTTCGGCCGTGATGGATTTGATCACCTGACCGTCGGTGTAATTGGCATTGGCCCAGCGGCCGCCCTGCTGCGTGGTGGTAGCCGATGCACGGGAGTCCTTTTTATAAATATTCTGATCCAGTTGCAGCCACAAAAAGCGCAGTTCGTCGGGGCTGTTGTTGGTATAGGTAAGCGTTACCTCGCCGGATACTTTGTGCTGCTCGGTATTGAGGGTTACGGCAATGTTGTAGTCGGCCACATTTTGCCAGTACGCCGGGCCGGGCTGGCCACTTGCGCTGCGGTACTGGTTGCCGGTATTGGGGTAAAAAATAGGGCTAAATGCTTCGCGGTGGTCATAAGCCTGCTGTGCAGCGGCGTTTATGCCCATAACGGCGGCAAACGCCCAGAGAAAAAATTGCTTCATGTGTGGAGTAGTAAACGTATTGGGTAAAGGAACGAAAACCGGTGCAAATGGAATGCAAAGGTTGAGCCCGAGTACGATTGAACCACGGAGACACGAAGGGCACTAAGGTTCACAAAGGATTTTCTTTGTGCTGCTTGGTGTTCTTTGTGTCTCCGTGGTTCAAAAAACCTTTAAGCAAACAAGCTTTCCGCAACAGCCACGCTTTCAGGTTTGCCCACATCAACCAGGGCGCCACCGCTATGATCAAAGGAAATGATCTTATGCGCAGTGGCCAGCGACAGGTACACATCAATCAGCGAAAACTTGCCGGTGTGTTGCATCCAACTAAATATTTCGGGCTGAAACACGGCAATGCCGCTGTATGCTTTTTGGCGCAGTACTTCTTTATGCACCGGCAGCTTTTCGGCGCCGGTGGCCGTGTTACGCCAGCCGCATAGGCGGTCGTCTTCATCAAACAACAGGTACCGCGATGTGCTACGATCGGTTGTTGCCAATGTAACTAATGCGTTTTGCTCCTTGTGGTGTTCGATCATAGCGCCCAGGTCCAGGTTCGTGAGTATATCCACATTAATGGTTACAAACGGTTCGCTGCCCTGCAACAGCGACTGCGCATGCAGCAGGCCGCCGCCGGTTTCCAGTACGTCGTTACGTTCATCCGAAATACAGATGTTGCTGCCCCAGCCACCGGCTTCTGCAACGGCCTGTTCTATCTGGTTGGCAAAATGGTGCACGTTTACCACCACATCACTGATGCCCCACTGTTGCAGGTACGCCACGTTGCGTTGTAACAGGCTTTTGCCATTCACCACGGCCAGTGCCTTGGGGTGTTCGTCGGTCCATGGTTTAAAGCGGGTGCCTAAGCCCGCCGCAAAGATCATTGCCTGCATGTTGTATAAAAATTAGAGGAGTGCAAGATATGGCTTCGCAAAAGGCAAAAGCCCGGCCAGCAGTAAGCATACAACACAAACAGTATTTAAACCGGCTGCCCAATGCCTGTTGCATTACCGGCAGGTGCGCATTACCTTTCCCCTCATGCCTCCAGCCAAAAACATCGCCGAAGTAATTGCCCAACTCGAAGAGATCGTTGCGTGGTGCGTACAGCACCAATCGCGGCAAGGATATTTTGCCGCCCTGTATCACCGCACCACCGTGGCCGTGCAACAAGGCATTAATAAGGGTTTGTTTGCCGATGGCCCACGGATGGATAAGTTGGATACCATTTTTGCCAACTTATACGTGCAGGCATGGCATTGCTACAATCACGGCAAGCCCTGCTCGCAAAGCTGGCAAACCGCCTTTGATGCCTGCAAGCAAAACAATCTGGCCGTTATCCAGCACATGCTGCTGGGTGTAAATACACACATCAACCTGGACCTCGCTATTGCCGCAGCGCAAATGGCGCCGGGCAGCGCTATTGAAGGCATGCATGGAGATTTTGTAAAAATCAACGAAGTGATTGCATCACTGGTAGGCACCATGTACGACCGCTTGTGCCGCATATGGTTGCCGCTGCGCATGCTGGGGCGCATCACACAAAACAGCCACGAAGCCGTGGTTAATTTCAGTATTGTAAAGGCAAGGGAAGCATCCTGGGCCAATGCGCTGCTGCTGGCTTATGCCGGCGACAATGCAGCACGGGATCAGTGTATTGATGTTATTGACCACACGGTTACCAAGGTGGCAGGCGGCATCATCTGGCCGGGCCGCTACACGTCATTTTTATTAAAAACAGTGCAATGGATGGAGCCCAAACAACCCGGCGATATCATTCAATTGTTGCAGGCAAATTGATGCAGCTATAACAAGCGGAAGTTATTGCGTTAGGCTATTAAAAACCGGCCGTTGCATCGTATGTTTTTAGATCTATCAAAATGTGTTTGTAGCTGTATCCAATACTCCATGCAAAAAGGCTTGTTACAGCAAAACTTATCTTTGCCCCCAAACACCATTTCTTTTTCACCCAAAACAAAACCAAATGAACAGGCTGCTCCTGATCCTGATGCTGATGTGCTCCACCGCAATTTTTGCCCAGGATTCCACCGTAAAAAGGCTGCGCGACGAAACATCAAAAGCCGTAAAACGATTTGAACAGGACACGGTAGAACAAAAGTGGAAACGCGGCCTCACCTACAACCTGGCCGTAACGCAGGGTTCGCTCAACAACTGGGCTGCCGGCGGCGACGATTTCAGCCTCTCAGCCACATCGGTGCTCAACATGTTTGCGTTTTACAAAAGGGGCCGCAACAGTTGGGACAACATGCTTGATTTTAATTTGGGCTATGTAAAAACCTCTTCGCTGGGCGAACGCAAAAACGACGACCGCCTCGATTTTTTATCTAAATACGGTTACTCGGTTTCCGATAAATGGAGCATCGGCGGGTTGTTCAACTTCCGGTCGCAACTGTTCAATGGCTACACGTTCAACACCGACGATGATCCTACCCTTTCCTCCGCGTTTTTATCGCCGGCTTATATCACCGTAAGCCTCGGTGCCGATTTTAAACCTGCCCCCAACCTGTCCATTTTTATTTCGCCCATCACCTCGCGTTGGGTAGTGGTGCGCAACGATTCACTTTCGGCAAAAGGCCTGTACGGCGTGGATCCGGGTAAAACATCGAGCCTGGAGTTGGGTGCATTTTTGACCGCCAATTACATTAAAGAAATCAGCAAATCGGTTTCGTATCGCGGTCGCCTCGACCTGTTTTCGAACTACCGCCACAACCCGAAAAACGTGGACCTGTTTATGACCAACGTGTGGGCGCTGAAGCTAACCAATGTGCTTTCGTTTACCTGGAACCTTGACCTGATTTACGATGACGATGTACGCATATTTGGCGCTGAAAGCAACAAGCCTGCTCTGCAGGTAAAATCGCTGCTGGGCGCCGGCCTTCTTGTAAGAACCAGCAATATCAGGGCGCCCAAATAAAGCAGAAAACAGCGCTGGAATAACATCATTTAAAGCGGCGTTGAGGGCTGCGCCCAACTTTCAGCACGGCGCTGGCCACTATTCCCTTAGTTTTGCGCCCTATTTTCGCAATATGAAAATTCATAAGGAAGGGTATAACAGCATTATTGTAGCATTCATTGTTTTTGCCATCATCAATGTGCTGGCCTTTTATTTTCTGGCCTCGTATTCAACGGTATTGGGCTGGCTCATTTTTGTGGCCACGTTCATCCTGCTGATGTTCATTGTTTCGTTTTTCCGCATTCCAAAACGCGACCACCACCAGGGCGAATCTTCGATTGTAGCGCCCTGCGACGGCACCGTGGTGGTGATTGAAGAAGTGGAGCCCGATGAGTATTTTAAAGAAAAACGCCTGCAGCTTTCCATATTTATGAGCCCGCTGAACGTGCATGTAAACCGCAACCCGGTGAGCGGCGAAGTGCTGTACAGCCAATACCACAAGGGCAAATACCTGGTTGCCTGGCATCCTAAGTCTTCTACCGACAACGAACGCCACTCGGTGGTGTACCGCAGCGGCAACCGTGAGGTGCTGGTAAAACAAATTGCCGGTGCACTGGCGAAGCGTATTGTAAACTACCTGAAGCCCGGCGATGTGGTGGAGCAAGGCAGCGAAATGGGCTTTATCAAGTTTGGTTCAAGGGTAGACCTGTTACTGCCGTTGGACACCAACATTACCGTAAAGCTCAACCAGAAGGTGCAGGGCGGCGTAACCGTTTTGGGTACGTGGTAAACAGGAGGCCGCTATTTGCGGTAACTTGTTGAAAACACCCAGCCATGAAAAAGTTTGTACTGTTTGCAGCAGCAGGACTGCTCACAACCGCCTCCATTGTGTATGCATCGGTGAATGGCACCAAGAAAGAAGCAACGGCTAAAAAGGAAGTACAGAAAGAATTAAAAAAAGGAAACTGCAACGGGATGTATAAAAAATCGAAATGCAGCAGATATGCTTAAAAAGATAAAGCCTCCGGATGGAGGCTTTTTTTGTGAAAACAGATGAACAGATGAACAGAGGAACAAGGAACAGAGGAATGATGAAGTTGAATGATGAATTATTGATTATGGATTATTAATTATTGGGTTGCGGTGCGGTGAACTATTACAGCGTTATATTTTTGGGCGTAGCCCAAACCCGTTGGTAGCAACACAATCAACATCATTTTAATTTTCCCGTTGATCGTAGATCAACCCTGTAAAATCGATGTTTATTTATAGAGTAATTCGGAGCACGGGTTTGGGCTACGCCCAAAATGATATCATCAATTGATTTTATCGCTACCAACAGGTGTGGGCTATGCCCACATTTTAATTTTGTTTATAGCCGCCTTCGCTTTGAAGTATGGGATTGCGCCATTATTGAACCGCCTCACCAAATCATTACTCATCATTCATAATTCCCAAACCATTGGCTGTTCCGATTCTACATTCGTCATTCCTTGTTCCTTGTTCGTTATTCTTTCCCATCTTCTTCTGTTCCTTGTTCATCTGTTCGACATTTCACAAGATCCTTTCCAGTTCCTCCAAATGAAAAATGGTATAGGTTGCCACCGGGTCTTTTTCCTGCGAAATATGATTGACATAAACGCTGTCCATGCCCACCGATGCGGCACCCGCAATATCGATATCGGGGCCGTCGCCAATCATCAGGCTTTCAGCAACGTTGGCGCCGGCTTTGCTCATGGCGTATTGAAAAATTTCCGGCCGGGGCTTTAAACTGTTGGAACCTTCGGATGTGATGACATGCTGGAAAAAAGCGGTGAGGCCGCAATTCTGCAATTTACCCAACTGCACTTCTTCAAACCCGTTGGTGATGATGTGCATGGTGTAACCTTTAGCTTTAAGATAGTTCAGCACCTCCATTGTGTGCGGAAACAAAAGGGTGCGGGTGGGCAGCATTTGTAAAAACAGCTTGCTCATTTCCTTCGCCAGCGCTTCGTCTGCAATCTTAAAATCGAGCAGCGACAGCCACATGCGTTTCAGGCGCAGTTCATCCTGTTTGATCTTTCCGAGCCGATAGCGGTTCCACAGCGTTTCGTTGTGCGCTAGGTAATTCTTATAAAAAGCCTCAAAATCGTGCACGCCTTTATTGTGCAGTTGCAGCTCGTGGTGCAGGTGTTCCAACGTGGCACGGGCATTGGCGTCAAAATCCCACAGGGTATGATCCAGGTCGAAGAACAAGTGGCGGTACTTCATGGGCCGCAAGTTAAGGAGAGTTGGCAGTGTGGAGTTGATAGTTGGTAGTTGGTGGTTGGCAGGAAAATAATTTTGATAACTACATTTTTCTACAACCAGTAGAAACAATATTCCATAAACACCGACTACAGACTCTCTACTCTTAACTCCCAACTGTCAACTCCCAACTCCACTCGCCTTCCCTTTATCTTTGCCCACATGAACATTGTGATCACTGGTGCATCGCGTGGGTTGGGCCGGGCTATTGCCGAAGCTTTTGCGCAGGACAAGCAAGGCCACACGCTGATTCTAACGGCACGCAACAAAGAATACCTGGAAACTTTTTCCCGTGAGTTGCAGGGGCGCTTTCCACGTACCCGCATTTTGGCGCAAGCTGCCGACCTGTCCGATAAAGAAGCAACGGTAGCACTGGGCCAATGGATACTGCACCGGGTGCCACAGATTGATGTGCTGGTAAATAATGCGGGCTCGTTCGTGCCCGGCAATGTGGGCGATGAACCCGATGGTGCACTGGAAACCATGATGGCGGTAAACCTGTACAGCGCTTACCACCTTACCCGGACGCTGCTGCCTTCCATGAAGGCAGCCCGGAGCGGGCATATTTTCAATATGTGTTCCATTGCTTCGCTAAAGGCTTACCCTAACGGTGGGGCTTATAGCATTTCCAAATTTGCGTTGCTGGGGTTTTCTAAAAACCTGCGGGAAGAATTAAAAGAGCATGGCATTAAAGTAACGGCTGTAATGCCCGGCGCCGTGTATACCGACTCTTGGGCCGGCAGCGATGTGCCGCAAAGCCGCATCATGGAAGCGAAAGACATTGCCTTGCTGGTGTACCAGGCAGCGCATCTTTCGCCTCAGGCTACAGTGGAGGAGATTGTGGTGCGGCCACAGTTGGGTGATTTGTAGATTGCGTTTTTACTAAATGCGGATTTGTAATTACAGTGTTTGCAAATAGCATGAACTTTTTGTTTTGAATATTGAAGCCGCAAGGATTGTAGTCCTTGTGGCTTTTTTGTTTCGCCTATTTATGCTTTTATATTCAGGTGTGGGTTCTCGCATTTGCCATGCTGAGCACAGCGAAGCATCTGAGTGTTGTGGTTGCAAAATTTGATGCTGAAAGCGTGGGCTTACTTTCTCTTCCAAATAGGTGCTGGTGCAGGCTCAGATCCTTCACTGCGCTCAGGATGACAGGGGCAATTAGCGTGATTAATAGGCAAAGAGTGGTAAAACGAAAGGAAAAATTCTATTGATAGTGTATGCCACTTATTGTAATCAGTGTCTGTCATGCCGAACTTGTTTCGGCATCTCCTTCGAATGCGGAGTTCTAAAGTAGCGCAGGATATGCCCACATTCGTCGGTATGACATTACCCTAAAGAGAATAGCTTACTACAGGTGCATAGATAAAAGCCGAATAACGATACAGAACGTACAAGTGTGCGACGCAACAGGTGCAGCATAGCAATACTACAGCTGGTTACAAAAATAGCTTCCATCTCTTGAAGAGATGGAAGCTTTCAATTTTATAATAGGCCTACGCCTCACCAGCGAATAGGCAAATACTTACTCCGTGTATTTATACCCCACGCCCCTCACCGAATGAAAGTATTTGGGGTTGCGGCTGTCCGACTCGAAGTATTTGCGGAAATTGAGGATGAAATTATCGATCGTGCGGGTGGTAGGATAAACGTTGTAGCCCCACACCGATTGCAGGATCTTTTCGCGGGGCACCACTTCGTTTTTGTTTTCGATGAGCAGCTTCAGCAGCATCGCTTCTTTCTTGCTCAGCTGCAGCTTTTCGCCGCTGGCTGTTTGGGCTTCCTGCGCTTTAAAATCGATGGTATTGCCGCCAAACGAATACGTGTCGCCAACGCTGGATTTTTCCTGGATCTTTTTGTTTTTGTTGATCAGTTTTTGAATGCGCAACATCAGCTCTTCCAGGTCGAAGGGCTTGGTGAGGTAATCGTCGGCACCGCGTTTCAGTCCCAACACTTTATCGGCCGATGTGCTTTTGGCGCTTAAGATCAGGATGGGCACTTCGTTGTTGGTGAGCCGGATGTTTTGCGTAGCCGAAATACCGTCCATCTCGGGCAACATCACATCCATGATGATGAGGTCGAAATATTCGTTGTGCACGGCCTTCATGGCAGCGGCGCCGTCAAACGCCGATGTTACCTCGTAGCCTTCCAGCTCCAGGTTCATCTTCAGGGTTTCGTGCAGGTTTTCTTCGTCTTCTACCAGCAGTATGGAGTATTGCTTTTGTTCCATTGATTGCGCTTTATTGAACCACCAAGACACGAAGGGCACGGAGTAACACGAAGAATGTACTTAGTGAAACTTGGTGTTCTTCGTGTCTTAGTGGTTCAAACTTATTTTAAAACTGAACTATAAAAATACTGCCTGTGGGCACACCATCCGCAATGCGGATTTGGGCGCCGTGGTCCTGCGCTATTTTGCGGCACAGCCACAGCCCCAGGCCGGTGCCTTTAGCCTTGCGGGTTTGTTCGTTGCCAATGCGGTAGAACTTTTCAAACACATGGCTTTTTTCCGCCTCCGGTATGCCTTCTCCTTCATCGATCACTTGTAGCTGTGCACCGGCGGGGGTGCTATCGAGTTGTACTTCAATGGCGCTGGCCTTTGGCGAATACTTGTGCGCATTTTCGAGCAGGTTGCTCACCAGCAGGTTCAGCAGCACGGCATCGCCGTTGATGGTTACGTTTTCCTGTAGTTGCACGGCCACCTGCCGGTCGGGGTAGCGGGCCTGGAAACCTCCAACCACTTCCGAAACCAGCGCCGAAAAATCAACGGGCTCGTGCTGCATTTTATATGCATTTGCTTCGAGCTGCGACGACAATAAAATGTTGTTGATAAGGGTATCGAGGCGCAGGTTTTCCTGCAGGGTCATGCGCAGCAGCCGCGACCGTTTGTCTTCGGGCAACTGGTGCTTTTGCATGGTTTCGAGGTTGAGGCGGGAAACAGCGATGGGCGTTTTTAGTTCGTGGGTAACGGCCATCATAAAATTTTGCTGCTGCTGTTGCAATCGAAACTGCCGCTGCACGGAGCGGTAAATAAATGCAGCGCCAAATACAATCAGTCCAAAAAAAGTAACGCCTTCGCTTTGGTGCTTCCAGGTGTCGCGGCGGGTGCCATCTTCGATCAGGAACAAGCGCCGGTTGTATTCGGCCGGAGCGGTTTGCTGCAACCCTTCGATGGCTGCTTTTTGCAGCACATACATTTCCTGGTTTTGCAGCTCCAGCGAATAATACCACCAATAGAGCGCCGCAAAAATATACAGGAGCAGCACCCAGTAAATGATGGTTACCCGCCGTAGTTTTTTTCTGTGCACATCAGTCATGTAGATTTACGATTTTGGATGTACGATTGACGATTTCAGGTTAATAGCCAATATTGATAAACTAGGGCTCAACAATCTAAAATCCGAAATCGTAATTCGTCAATCGCCCTATTGTTTCCGCTCAATGCGCAGCCCCACGTTGTAGCTGGCCTGCAGCGGGTCTTCACGCATCAGTTGGGCAATGGTAAATGTGTAGGTGCCGCTCTTTTTAAAATAAAAATCACCAGACTCCGGCGTCAGGCCAATACGGTGCTCATACAGATCATCAAGGCCCGAAGCCAGCCAGCCTTTTTCGTTGGTGGCCAGCGGCAGTTCGTATTGAACGGAGGATACGGCGCTGCTATCCGGCGCCTGGATGCCGAGGCGCAACCACAGGTTGTTGTAATTGTATTTTTCCGAATGCCGGAAAATAACATATACCCGGTACGGTGTGGCCGTGTCGGTGATGTTGAAAGTAAATTTAGGCTGGTAATTGCCCGCCCACTGGTGGCCCGGTATGGACACCACTTTTTCGTACAGGTTGCCCGTAGTGCACGATAGCAACACCAGGCATATTGCGGCAAAAAAAATAAAGCGCTTGTTCAAGAAGATATTTTTTGCAAAAATGGGAAATAAGACGGAAGTAAGTGAAGTCGGAAAAGACAGAAAAGACGGGAAAGTCAGTAAAGAAATGTACCTGGTTGGCAATTGCTTTATCAGAAGGAACATGCTAATTGCGACATGCTAAACGCTGCGTTCAATCAGCCCCGTCTTTTCTGTCTTTACTGTCTTTCCCGACTTTCCTAACTTCTCTACATCACATTCAACACCTGCTCCTTTGCTTTTTCCAGTTCGTCTTTCATCAGCACCACGGCTTTTTGAATTTGCGAATCGTAAGCCTTTGAGCCGGTGGTATTTATTTCGCGGCCAATTTCCTGCAGAATGAACGACAACTTCTTGCCTTTCGATTCAGCATTGTCCTCGTTCATTACCGTAATAAAATAATCGCAGTGGTTGTTGAGGCGCACCTGCTCTTCCGAAATATCGATCTTCTCAATGTAATAGATCAACTCCTGCTCCAAACGGTTGTCGTCGTATGCATCTTTGCCCACTTTTTCTTCCAGCAGCCGGGTCAGGTTTTCGCGGATCTTTGTTTGGCGCAGCGGCGCCAATTCGGTTACCACTGCCTGTTGTTTGCGGATGTTTTCAATGCGCAGTTCCAAGTCAGCTTTTAGGGAGCGGCCTTCATCCAGGCGGTGCTCGTTTAAGTTGGCAATGGCGGTTTGCATCATTTGTTCAAACTGCGCCCACTCGGTTTCGGTCAGCGTTTCGCTGGTAGGCGTAATCACTTCGGGCAGCTTTACCAGTGTGCTTAAAATGGTAGATGCATCGAGGTTCAGTTCCTTGGCCAGTTCGGCCAGCGGGTAATAGTATGTTTTGGCCAGCCCGGTGTTGATGGTTACGGGTTTGGCGTTGCCTGTTTCTTTTAGGTTGATGCTGCAATCAACCGTGCCCCGGCCCAATCCCTCCGACAGCAACCTGCGTATGTCGAACTCAAAAGGCTTCAGGAATGCGGGCATTTTTAATTGCAGGTCAAACTGCTTTCCGTTGAGCGATTTGATATCGATTAAAAAGGTTTTGTCGCCTACCGAATGCTCTGCACGTCCAAAGCCGGTCATTGATTTTAGCATGTACCTAAGTTTATTTGTGTGGGGTAAAGTTATTCCAAATAAGGTGGATAAATAGGCATTGCAGGTGCTCCGTTTACTGCAAAGAAAAAGCCTCGCTGATGCGAGGCTAATATGTAGATGGGTTAGTAAGTACAGGAATTAAAAAATTCCTAACACAATATTAAAAAGATTTTTTCCGAACTAAAAAAAATTAATGCAGTTTTTATACACATTTTTTTATTTACTGCTGATATGTGCATGCATCATACACCAGCATAACATCAAACAATGCACAAAGCAGATGATGCAGTTGCAATAATTGAAACGCTTTTACTTCATCAATGGTTGCCTGCCCGCTCTTTTTAAGTGTACAAAATGCGGGCTGCGTACCTTCGCAAAAATTATTGCGTATGCGCTTTGCACAACCTGTGCCCGTTACCCAAATTGCCGCACTGATTGGTGCGCAACTCATCGGCAACACCGAAGGTGCAGCCACCGGCATCAACGAAATACACCGCGTGGAAGCGGGCGACCTTGCATTTGTAGATCATCCGAAATATTACCAGAAATGTATTGAGTCTGCAGCGTCCTTTATCATCATCAACCAGGAGGCAGAGTTCCCGCCCCACAAGGCTTTGCTGCTGGTAGACCAACCATTCGAAGCGTACTTAAAAATCGTCAGTCACTATCAACCTTTCAGGCCTGTGCAGGCCCCTGTAGGCAGTGGATCAAGCATTGCACCAGACGCCGTTGTGATGCACGGTGCAGTGATCGGCAACAATGTAAGCATCGGCAGCAATTCTGTTATTCATCCCAACGCTGTGATCATGGACCACAGCATCATTGGCAACAACGTGGTGATACAGGCAGGCACCATCATTGGGTCGGATGCATTTTACTACAATAAAAAAACGGCCCGCCCCGTGCATTACAAAAAAATGCAGAGCTGCGGCCGCGTGGTGATTGAAGATGATGTGGAAATTGGCGCCAACTGCACCATTGATCGTGGTGTAACATCGGACACCATTATTGGTGCCGGCACCCGCATCGATAACCTAGTGCATGTGGGCCACGATGTGGTGATGGGTAAGAACTGTTTGATTGCTGCGCAGGTGGGCATTGCCGGTGCTACTATTTTGGAAGATGAAGTGATCCTGTGGGGACAGGTAGGCGTCAATAAAACGATCACAATTGGTAAAGGTGTAGAGGTGTTGGGACAAAGCGGCATCACCAAATCATTGCCCGCAGGCAACGGAAAATATTTTGGCACTCCTGCCGACCTGGCGATGAACAAAAACCGCGAATCGGTTTGGCTGAAGCGCCTGCCGCTGTTGTGGGAGAAGATTATGAAGTAATGGGGTGGGATGATGGATGATTGATGATAGATGATGGTAGGGAATTGAGAGTTCACAGTTGATAGTTGGCAGACTGGGGTTTTAGGTTGGTGCGTCCGTGGTTTGTGGGTTGCAGTGAGTTTTTGTTTCAAAATTTATTGAGCAAATCATAGCATCGTTCAGCTGCACCCAACCGTCATTGCGAGGCGCAGTAGTGTTATTGTAGTTGGATAAATCTGGTGCGCCGAAGCAATCTCCAATTATTCAGTAAGTAAATGAATTGCCGTCTATATTTAAACGATGTTTCATCAAAGTCAACCTCGCATAAAGATCAGTTCAACAAAAAATTGATTGGGCCAACGAAAAGGCGGAACAAATTATTTTGTTCCGCCTTTTCGTTGAAAGTATAGTTGAGCAAATCATACTTGACGTTTTGGGCTACTACGCATTTACAATAATGGCAAGAACATGATGCCAGATTTCGATAATTAGTTCTTATATGTTGGGGATTGCTTCGGCGCACAAGATGCAGCAAACTAAATGACCTCCGCTGCGCCTCGCAATGACGTACTGCACTTACAACAATAAGCAAAAGCACACCACTATTAACTACCAACTGTCAACTGGCAACTTCCTACTCCATCATCCCTCCTATCCCTCCACTCCATACCGCTCATTTTTCCACCCTTTATGCTCCTGTTCGCGGTGAAACAACTCCACTTTTATTCCATATTTATTTTTTAAATGCTTAGCCAGTGCATCGGCGGCATATACGCTGCGGTGCTGTCCGCCGGTGCAGCCAAAGCTCACGGTAAGGCTCGTAAAGCCGCGGCGGATATAATCTTCCACCGAAATATCAACTATGTCAAAAACAGAGTTTAAAAAGTCCTGCATGCGGGTTTGGCGCTCCAGGTAATCCATCACCACTTTATCGCGGCCATGAACGGTTTTATATTGCTCGTGGCGACCGGGGTTGTCAATACCGCGACAATCAAACACAAAGCCGCCACCATTGCCGCAGGTATCTTCGGGCAGGCCTTTTTTATACGAAAACGAACCCACCTGCACCACCAGCGGCGTATCCTCGCTGGCCTGTATGGGTGTGAAATGCTCGATCACTTCATCGGCGGTACACAGGTCCAGCACTTTCCTGAACTCGGCAAGCATGATGCCCATGCTGTTATGCTCCACAAACCACCGCAGGTTTTTCAGCGCCAGCGGAATGGAAGTAAGGAAATGCGCTTTACGTTCAAACAAGCCGCGGAAGCCATACGCACCCAACACCTGCAGCAGTCGTATCAACACATAACCATTGTACTGGCTTTGAAAAACGGCGCGGTCCAAAGGTTTGCCAATGGTTGCCTCAAATGCATCCATATAATCATGCAGCAGGCGGTCTTTCCATTCGTCGGGGAGGTTGGCTTTTGCCTGCCAAATAAGGGAAGCCACATCGTATTGCGGTGCGCCTTTCATGCCGCCCTGGTAGTCGATAAAATGCACCGACCCGTCGGGCTGCACCTGTATATTGCGGCTTTGAAAGTCGCGGAACATAAAGTACTTGTACTCCGTATGAGTAAGGTAGTTGCTCAGCGCTTCAAAATCATCAATCAGGTTTTGCTTATCGTATGGCTTGCGCAGCGCATCCAGAAAGTAAAATTTAAAATACAGCAGGTCGGCCATGATAGCCTGTTTGCCAAACTCCTTGTTGGTAAGGCAGCGGTCGTAGTCCAGCCCATCGTCGCCGGTTACCTGCAGGTGCGCCAGCGCCTTCAGGCTGTTTTTAAACAGCTCGTAGGAGGCTTCATTATAGCCTTGCTGCTCCAGTATTTCTAGCAGCGAAGTGTCGCCCACATCCTGTTGCAGGTACAGGTTTTTTTCGTCGCTTACGGCCAGCACACGAGGCACCGGCAGTCCTTTGGCGGTAAAATGTTCGGAGAAATAAATAAAGGTTTCGTTTTCCCGCACATTGGGCCCCGAGGTGGCAATCACGGTCTCGCCATCTTCGCCATGCAGGCGAAAATAGCGGCGGTCGCTACCCGATTCCGGCAACACATCCACCTGTTTAGGGGCTTGCCCTTTCCACTGCTGGTACAATTCCGAAATGGCGTCAATCAATTGCTGCATGCCGCAAATGTAGCACTCACAAAGAATAAGGGTTGAGCAGAAAGAAAAAGGGTTGAGCAGATTGCCTCCTGTAGGTATTTTATCCATACCATGCAGGTAACAACAGCCCAACCCTTGTTGCTATTCTCGTTTAGATCAGAACTTCACCGAAAAGCCGAGGTTCAACACCCAGTCGGCAAATGCGGCATCGCCCTGGCGAAATACGCCGGTTTTGGCAGTAGCCTCTTTATCAGTTACGCTTTGTGTGCGGTTGCGTTCCACAGCAAAAGGTGCAGTCAGGAAAAAGTTCATCTTCTTAACCATGTAATTCACGCCGGGCTCCACCGAAACAATGTATCCGGGCCTGCGAAAGCCTTCGCTGCCGCCCACCAGGTCTTTTACCGGGATGCCTTCAAGGCGGCCACCCAACAGCACCGATACGCCGTTTAATTTGCCCCCCAGGCTATAATTGGCACCCAGCCTTGCCATGTACTGGTCGGGCACACTCATGATGCTTTCGTTGGCAAGCGATGCGTTGAGTGTTTCGCGGTAGGTACGTACTCCATTTACTTCGCGTGGGTTAACCATGTAAAACAACGTCGTGTACAGGCCAGCCCGTTCGTTGAAATTATAAAAGCCATTCAACTCCGTGATTAACGCTGTGCCGCCATCGCCTAATTGAATCGACTGATCCACCGGACGCAGTTCAGGTGTTTTATTTGGGCCAACATTTTGAAAATAATCCTGGTAGTTCTCTTCGCCGGTTGGCAGTTTCAAACCCAGGCCCAGTTGAATATTTCCTTTTTTACTTTTTGCCGGATCCAGCATCCAGTGGTAGCCCACAATGCGCATATCACCGAGGCCGTAAGAGCCCGAGCGGTGGCGTTCGGCACGGCCATGCTCGTACAGCGAAGAGCGGCTGTTGCCCAGCAGCGGCATGCCCACCACCATCGACCAGCGGTTGTTGAACACACGAACCAGCGACAGGTCGAGGGTATGCTGCCAGTTGATCACTTCAGTGTTTTGCACCAGTCGTTCTTTCTGTTCTTCGCGGCCTTTAAAATGGCGGAACGATTTAAAATAACGGTAGTTGGTATTGAGTTGCCAGCCCCTAGTTTCTTCTTCGATGTGCGACAACTTGGTACAAACCGTACCGGTGCCGCGTATAGCCACACAACCCTGCGCCAGTGCGCTTTTAGGCGTTATTGAAATGCCGGCAACTGCTGCGGCAAGCATGTATTTGATAAAAGTATTGTTCATGTTGGTGTTCGTTTGTTGTAATGATTTTGTTTACCAAGGAAGGATCAATCTGCGCCATCGGCACGGGCACGGGAGATGGCAATTTTGCCAATAGTGTTGCCCATTTCCAGGCCCACTTCGCAATCGCTGCGGTAGTGGATGCCGCCATACAACCGCGACATGGATGCTTCATCTGCCATGCTTTTAAAGCCGGCTGCCTGAGCGGGCAGCAGGTATGATAAAAATGTAGATGCGGCTCCGCTGAACGTAGAATGGCCCGAAGTAAATGAAGGGAAATTGGGCACGCCGGTCAGTGTTTTAATCGACGGATCAACCTGCGATGGACGTGGGTTGAAATAAGTGAATTTTGCATCCCAGCAGCAAATGGCTGCATCCATCATGGCCAGGTTGAGCAAGGCCAGGTTTCGGGCCCAGCGTACCTCGCTATAACGCTCCTTTACAAAGGCTTCGGCAGCAATGGCGTTCCAGTGGCCCGGCGGTGTGTAGGTGCCTACACCATCGGCCCAAAACTGCACGATGCGGATGCGTTCGGGGGTCGCATTTTCGGTGTAGTATTTTACTTCTTCCAGTTCTTTTTTAAACTGCGCCGAGTGCACCGATGGCGGCGCTGCCGGCCGGCCGTTGATCACCATCATCGAGTCCATCAGGAACGATTTGGTTTTACCAAAAAGCGGCAGCATGGGTGGGCGCTTTGGTGCATCAATGCTGATCCACGGCGTTTCGCCTTTGGCAATGGCATCTGTAGCCATTTGGTCCCATTGCGTTTTGTTGCCACCGGCAGTACCGGCACGGTCGGTGCGGGCACGGGCCACAAATTTTTGCGCAATCATTTTACCCAAAGCCTCGCCGGCTTCCAGCTCGCTGCGGGTGTTCATGCCGGCCAAAATGCGCGACAGCTTGTGTTCTGTAGCCAGCCGCTGTACATAGGCCTGCTCGGTAGGAAACAGCAGTTTCAACAATTCGGCCGACACACCGGCAATCACGGCATCTTCCGATGGGTAAGTGGACAGTTCCGAAACCGGCAACAGGGTCTTTATACCGGCATCGGCCTTGTGTGGCGCGGCTTGTTTGTACAGGTTTTTGTAATGCCATGCCGCTACCAGCGCATCGTATTGGGCGGCCGATACATAAGCATAGGCGCGGGCCGCATAAGGAGGGCTGGCAAACGGGAAAATGGGATATGCAAAAGGGTTGGCTGCATTGGGCACGGGATAAGTACCATCGGCGTTTTGATATGGCGGCAGGTTGTATTTGGCCACCAGCGTACGCATGATCTCGTTCCAGCGCAGCACACCGCCGGCACCCCAGTACTGGATCGATGCTTTTTGCTCGCCGGTTAGTTTTTGCTGCCAGCTTTTTATTTCATTCAGTTCGGCAATGTAGCCAGGGCTGTTGGCGGCCTGCGGTGCGGGCAAACTTACTTCATCGGCCTTGGTCAGCAGCAGTGGCTTCCAGGTACCAGCCTGGATATCGATGTTGGCTGGTGCCAGTGCGGGAAACGATTCAGAGCGGTCTTCCGGCGTTTTGTTGCATGCAAGAAATAACAGTGCGCAGGCACCTATAAAAAAGGATAACGAATGTTTCATGGTGTTTGGCTTGTTTTGGTTACTGCTGCTTTTTTCCCAAAGTTGAAAATGTAAAATGCGCCGGCATAGTAAGCGGTGGCCTGGCCCATGTTGCGGCCTGCCACGGCATGTGTGCCACCGGCAGTAAGCGTAACCCATTTCAGCCAGCCCGGTTCGTACCGAAGGCTCAGGCCTACATTGGTTAGATTCATCCGGTTGCTTGGGAAAGGCATGTCATTTCTCCTGATGTCGAAACCGCCGAGGGTGGTGGTGCGGTCGGCGGTGGCTTCAACAATAAGCTGGCGGCCGCGGTACCCGGTGCGCAGGTTAGCGTACCACATATCGGGCATTTCTACTTCGTTGGTGTAGTGCATTTCGGTGGTATAATACGCGGTGCGGGCAATGTCTACATTGTTGCGCAGGTGGTACGAAGCAGAACCGGTGATGAAAAATTTTCCGCGTTGATAATCGGCCAGGCCCCGCACAAAAGCAGCGCGGCTGTGCAGGCCAATGGACATGGGCAAAAAGTCAGGCGTATAATTGCTCAACGGCGCTGAAACACCAGCCAGTGCAAACAAGGAAAAAGCCTGCTTTTCACCTTTGTGCTGAAATGCATTCCATTTAGCAGCCAGCATGCCATCCTGAAATCCTTTTTGTCCCTGCAGTGTTCCGGCTGATGCTTTGGTAAAAACATAAGGCACAGCAAACAGCAGGTTTACTTTATTGCTGATGCCGTAGTTGCCCATCAGGGCTACACTTTGCGTGGTAATGGTGCCGATGTTTTCGTTGGTGCGTTTGAGCGTTCCTTCCCAATAGTGATCCCAGGAATTGTGGCTGTACTGAAATCCTACGCATAGTTGCTTTTTGTTCATGGTCAGCGCATCCAGGTCGGTTTGGGCCTGGCCGGCGCTCCAAAAAAAGCAACACGCAGCTGCAAGCAGGAGCCTGCCAGCGTTATTGCATCTCATAAAAAAAGTTATTGTGGTGGTTCGTTGAAATGAATACCCTAGTAGCACATAAGCCATTGGGTAAAATGTACCATGTGTGGATTGAAATGTAATGTGCTTAACAACGAACCTCGGGCGGCTGGCCTATTACTGTTAGTGCTGGTTGCGGTATCAGGGATTGATCAAAAAAATGCTGTATTGGCGTTGGCGCGGAAAGCTGCGGAATGCGCCACAACATGCATTGGTCGTCAAAATCGGACAGTGCCGGTTTGGAAAATTTAATGGTGCTGCCGGCTGCTCCTTTTTTACCAGTACCATCGGCCTGGAATGAATTGGCCAACTCAAAAAATCGGTCGCGGGCCGATTCAATTTTGGATTGCTGTTTATTGGGCAGGCATTGCAAATGGATTTGCCCATCTAGCACTTTGCGCTGTACATACTGGTAGGTTACGCCGTCCAATTCAATTTCGCCACGCACCTGTTCCCAATCGGTCCAGTCCATTTGATACGGCAGCGACAGCGGTACTGTGATGGTAATGAGTTCGGATGCATCATATTGTTCCCCATCCACTGCGGCAATCAGCGCCGTTGTAGCGCGGTGTTCTGCCCAGTTGAACAGCAGGCGGTATCCTGCAATATTAAAAAGGAGCAGGCCCAGGAAAAATATGGCGGCAAATCGTTTCAAGCAGGGCTCAAATTAACATTTTTTAACAAACCCGGGTATTTATATCCCATTTTATTTTAAGACCAACCCAGTCCCCAAAATGCTGCACTATTGCCCTCTCCTATTCTGCTGTACCTTTGGCCTCAACGCTTGCTTTTTAATTACATTATGAGTTACCAACCCGAAAACAAGATTCGTTTAGTTACGGCCGCATCCCTGTTCGATGGGCACGATGCCGCCATCAATATTATGCGCCGCATTTTGCAATCGAAGGGCGCCGAGATCATTCACCTGGGCCACAACCGTTCGGTGCACGAAATAGTGGAATGCGCTATTGAAGAAGATGTGCAGGGCATTGCTATCACCTCCTACCAGGGCGGCCACGTGGAGTTTTTTAAATACATGAAAGAGCTGCTGGACGAAGCGGGCTGCGGCCACATCAAAATATTTGGCGGCGGCGGCGGCACCATTTTGCCACAGGAAATAAAAGAGCTGCACGATTACGGCATCACCCGCATTTACAGCCCCGATGATGGCAGGAAACTGGGGCTGGAAGGGATGATTGAAGACGTGTTGAAACAATGTGACACGAGCCTGAACGGCAACGGTGTTTATACCAAACCCATGAACCTGGGCGAAGTAAAAGATGTGCGGCAGATAGCGCGGCAAATAACTAATGCCGAAAACGGTGTGGTCAATAAAGTTGATCTGCCCACCGAAAAAACGATACCCGTCCTCGGCATTACCGGTACCGGTGGCGCAGGCAAATCATCGGTTACCGACGAACTGGTGCGCCGGTTTTTGAATGCGTTTGGGGATAAAACCATCGCCGTTATTTCGGTAGATCCATCGAAGAAAAAAACCGGCGGTGCGCTGCTCGGCGATCGCATCCGCATGAACAGCATTTCATCGCCACGGGCTTATATGCGGTCGCTGGCTACGCGGGATGATAACACAGCACTAAGTTCGGCCGTGCAGGATGCATTGAATATTTGCAAAGCAGCCGCGTTTGATTTCATCATATTGGAATCGGCTGGTGTGGGCCAAAGCGATGCATCCATCTTGGATTATTGCGATGTTAGTTTGTATGTAATGACGCCGGAATACGGTGCGGCATCACAGCTCGAAAAGATCAACATGCTCGATTATGCCGATGTAGTAGCCATTAATAAATTTGATAAAGCCGGCGCACTGGATGCACTGGCCGATGTGCGGAAGCAATACAAACGCAACCACCAGTTGTGGACGGCAAAGGACGATGAACTCCCCATCGTGGGCACCATCGCCGCACAGTTCAACGATGCGGGTGTAAACGAGCTGTTTGAAAAACTGATGGCCGCCGTGCAAACCAAAACAGGCACCGGTTTCGGCGCCATTGAATTGCACCAGCATACAAAAGATACCACCAGCAAATCGCAGATCATTCCGCCCAAACGGGTTCGTTATTTGAGCGAAATAGCCGACACCAACCGGGCATATGATAAATGGGTAACAGACCAATGCGCGGTTGCGTCAAAGCTGTATCAAATCAATGGTGTAATACAAGAGATGCCAGCTCTTAAAGAGATGGAATCTCTGAAACTTGCTTTTGAAGAAAAACTGCATCCGCAATGCCGTAAGCTTATTGAGCAATGGCGGCAGGTTGTAAAAAAATACAACGCCGATTTTTTTGAATACCAGGTGCGTGATAAAGTGATCCGCCAACCGCTGACCACCACTTCGCTGAGCGGCACCCGCATCCCGAAAGTTGTTTTGCCCCGTTACAAAGACTGGGGCGATATACTGCGCTGGCAATTGCAGGAAGGTTTGCCTGGCGAGTTTCCGTACACTGCTGGTGTGTTTGAACTAAAGCGCCAAGGCGAAGACCCCACCCGCATGTTTGCCGGTGAAGGCGGCCCCGAACGCACCAACAAACGCTTCCATTATGTATCGGAAGGGCAGCCTGCAAAGCGCCTCTCCACTGCATTTGACAGCGTAACACTCTATGGTGAAGACCCTGCACACCGCCCCGATATTTACGGCAAAGTAGGCAACAGCGGTGTGAGCATTGCTACCGTTGACGATGCAAAAAAATTATACAGCGGTTTTGATCTGTGCGATCCGAAAACATCGGTGTCGATGACTATTAATGGGCCGGCGCCCATGCTGCTGGCGTTTTTTATGAATGCGGCCATCGACCAGCAATGCGAGAAATATATTGAACAAAATGGACTGTGGAGCGAAGTAGAAACATTTGCAAAAACAAAATACCAGCACGGAAATGCGCCCCAATATTACAATCCTGCAGCACCGGAACGCCTACCCAATGGCAACAACGGGCTGGGCTTGAAACTGCTTGGCCTCAGTGGCGATGAAGTGCTGCCTGCCGATGTGTATGCGCAATGTAAACAAACCGCCTTGCAACAGGTACGCGGCACGGTGCAGGCCGATATTTTAAAAGAAGACCAGGCACAAAACACCTGCATCTTCAGTACCGAGTTTGCTTTGAAACTAATGGGCGATGTGCAGGAATATTTTATTCAAAACGCCGTACGCAATTTTTACTCAGTTTCTATTTCGGGATATCATATTGCGGAGGCAGGCGCCAACCCCATTACGCAGCTTGCATTTACACTGGCCAACGGTTTTACTTATGTAGAATATTACCTGAGCCGCGGCATGCACATCGACGATTTTGCGCCAAACCTTTCGTTCTTTTTCTCCAACGGAATGGACCCCGAGTACAGCGTGATCGGCCGTGTGGCCCGCCGCATTTGGGCCAAAGCCATGAAAGAAAAATACGGCGCCAACGACCGCAGCCAGAAGCTGAAATACCATATCCAAACCAGTGGCCGATCGTTGCATGCACAGGAAATTGATTTCAACGACATACGTACCACGCTGCAGGCACTGTATGCCATTTACGACAACTGCAACAGCCTGCACACCAACGCATACGACGAGGCCATTACCACGCCAACCGAGGAAAGCGTACGCCGCGCCATGGCCATTCAACTGATCATCAACCGCGAGTTGGGTTCGGCAAAAACAGAGAACTTTATTCAGGGCTCTTTTGCCATTGAAGAACTGACCGAACTGGTGGAAGAAGCAGTGTTGCAGGAGTTTGACCGCATAACCGAAAGGGGCGGTGTGCTGGGCGCCATGGAACGCATGTACCAGCGCAACAAAATACAGGAAGAAAGCCTGCATTACGAGCACCTGAAACATACCGGCGAACTGCCGCTAATCGGTGTAAATACATTTTTAAACAAAGCCGGAAGTCCTACGATTTTACCTGCTGAAGTGATCCGCGCAACAAGGGAAGAAAAAGAGCTGCAGATCGAAAACCTGCACGCCTTCTGGAAACGCAATGAAGACAAAAGCGAAGCAGCGCTGAAGCAATTAAAAGAAGTGGCCATCAACAATGGCAACCTGTTTACCGAACTGATGGAAACGGTGAAATATTGCTCGCTGGGACAGATTACCCATGCATTGTACGAAGTGGGCGGACAGTACCGCAGAAGCATGTAGTAAACGAATACGTGTTCTTATATAAGCCCCGGCAGATGAAGGCATCTGCCGGGGCTTTTTTTGTTAGTGGCACAAGTTTTTATCCACTTTATAAAACCATTATTCATGATGAAATGGATGGCCGCAGCAGGCATGTTATTGCTGGTGCAATGTGCCGGTGCACAGGAAGATAAAGTGGTGGCCGACCGACCCAGCGAAACGCAAACACCGCAATTGACGGCGCCTAAATATGTGCAGCTAGAAGCCGGCATCCGCAAGGAAGCCAGCGGCGGCGATTACACCATATTTCATCCACGCACTGCTGTAAAATATGGCCTGTCGAAAAAGGTGGAACTGCGTGTAGAGATCGATGCGGATTCGGAAAAGGCATTCTCTAAAAACGAATATAAATACGGTTTGCTGCCGGTGCATCTTGGCTTTAAAGCAGCGCTGCTTGAAGGGAACGGCGCATTGCCGCAAACCACACTTATGGGCATGGCAGGCATGCCCACATGGGCATCACACGACAATAAAGTGGCGCATGTAGCCCCGCAACTGCGCCTGCTGATGGAAAACAAATGGGGCGAACAATGGGAGCTTGATTACAACGTTGGCGCCGAGTGGGATGGCGATGCTACGACGCCGCAATGGATCGCGACCATTGAACCGCAACTCACCCTCAACAACAAATGGCAACTGTTTGTGGAAGCTTATGGTAAATGGCAAAAAGGCCATGGCCCGGAGCATGTGGTGGATGCTGGCATGGGTTATTTTATTTCCAAAAACCTAAAACTGGATGTGATTGCAGGCAAAGGTTTATCGCATGAAGCCCCGGAATATTTTATCAGCACCGGCCTTGCATTTCGTTTTAAAATGTAAAGGCATTTATGCATAGAAACCGGACAGCCGCTGGTATGCTTTAGGCGTAATGCCTTCCACTTTTTTAAACAGGCGTACAAAATAATTGACGTCCGAAAAGCCGCATTGCAGGCTTACTTCAAAAAGGGACATTCGCCGTGTGGAAAGCAACTCCTTAGCCAGTTTGATGCGTTCGCGGATAATGTATTCAAGCGGCGTGATGCCTAGCTGTTCGCGAAACCATTTAAAGAATGCATTGCGGCTCAGGTATGCTTTGTGGCACAACTGGTCAACCAGTATTTTATCGGTCAGGTGTTCGTGAATATAGCGCAGCACAAACTGCAGCCGCGAACGGTTGGGATCGCTGATGGCAGCCACTTCCACCTGTTGCAGGTGCTGGCTTTGAATCAGCCGGATCAACAATTCTTTTAAATTCAGATCGGCAAAAACACCTTTGGCTTTATCGGCGCTGCTGCAAATGCGGATCAGTTTATTGATCAGTGCTGTGATCTCTTCATCGTTATCAAAATGAAACTTATTACACTGCAGTTTCCAGTCAGTAATGCCATCCGGATCGCTGTTGAAATGTTCGTTTAAATACTGCACTGTTTTGCGGATATAACCATCGTCCACCGCCAGTGCAATACACTGCGATGGATTGTGTGCAGCCGCTTCCGGAAAATCAATCACCATCGTTTGGTTTGCCGGCACAATCACGGTTTCGCCGGGCAGGTAATCAAACGCAGGCTTGTTGGGCAGGTGCATTATTTTTTTACCCCGCACCATGCTGGTAATTACAAAATCGGAAAACTGCAGCGGCACAGCGTAAGCCTGCTGGTAGCTTTCAAAAACATTGAGCTCGCAATTGTGCAGGTTAAAAATGCGGCGGGCCTCCACCAGCGTTTGCAAGTGTTTTTCTGGAGTAAGGTTGATGGTGTGCAACAGGTGCTTTGTAGCCACAGGCAATGCTTTTGGTAATCGTTAGTCGGTTTAAATTAAGCAGAAAAATGCAGCAGCCGGTTAATTAAAGTACAATTGTGCTATAAAATAATACGATTTTCTGCCCCTCCTATCCCCTGTTTTTTCCAACTTGTACCTATTCTTCACCCAAAAACTTGCTTGCATATGTCTACCGCAACTGTGGCGGCCCGGGCCGAAAACCTGGTGGCACGCCCATCGTTCAAAGACCGTTACGACCATTACATCAACGGGAAATTTACCGCACCTGCTTCGGGCCAGTACTTCGATAATATTTCGCCGGTGGACGGCAAAGTATCTACGCAGGCCGCAAGGGGCAATGCGCAGGATATTGAGCGGGCACTCGATGCTGCATGGGCGGCATTTCCTGCATGGAGCAAATCGGCGGCCTCCAAACGCAGCAATATTTTATTAAAAATCGCCGACCGCATCGAGGAAAACCTGGAGTATCTGGCGGCTGTGGAAACCATCGACAATGGTAAGGCCATCCGCGAAACACTGGCCGCCGACCTGCCGCTGGTAGTGGATCATTTCCGCTATTTTGCCGGCGTGCTGCGTGCCGAGGAAGGCTCTATTTCGGAGCACGATGAAACAACTGTAAGCATACAACTGCACGAGCCAATTGGCGTGGTGGGACAAATCATTCCATGGAACTTTCCGCTGCTGATGGCCACCTGGAAAGTAGCACCGGCGCTGGCTGCAGGTTGCTGCGTTATTGTAAAACCCGCGGAGCAAACACCCACTTCCATTATGTGCCTGATGGAACTGATCGGCGACCTGCTGCCGCCGGGTGTATTGAATATTGTTACCGGCTTTGGCCCCGAAGCGGGCAAGCCGCTGGCCACATCGCCTCGTGTAAGTAAAGTAGCCTTTACCGGAGAAACCACAACAGGCCGCCTCATCATGCAGTATGCGTCGGAAAACCTGGTTCCTGTAACCATGGAGCTGGGCGGCAAAAGCCCCAACATTTTCTTTCCATCGGTGATGGAAGCCGATGATGAATATTTTGACAAAGCCATTGAAGGCGCCGTGATGTTTGCGCTGAACCAGGGCGAAGTATGTACCTGTCCCAGCCGCATCTTGGTGCACGAAAGCATTGTCGATAAGTTTTTGGAACGTGTAGTAAAACGCACCCTCGCCATTAAGCTGGGCAACCCGCTGGATAAAACCACCATGATGGGTGCACAGGCATCGGAAGACCAGTTCAATAAAGTAATGAGCTACTTCGATATTGGCAGGCAGGAAGGTGCCGAAGTGTTGTGTGGCGGCCGTGCATTTAAAAATGAAGCAGCGCTGGAAAACGGCTATTACATTGAGCCCACCATCTTCCGCGGGCACAACAAAATGCGCATTTTCCAGGAAGAGATCTTTGGCCCGGTAACATCGGTAACTACATTTAAAACCACTGAAGAAGCCATCGAGCTTGCCAACGACACGCTGTATGGTTTAGGTGCCGGCGTATGGACCCGCGATGCGCATGAACTGTACACGGTGCCCCGCGCTATTCAGGCAGGTCGTGTGTGGGTAAACTGCTACCATGCTTACCCGGCACATGCACCGTTTGGTGGTTATAAAAAATCGGGCTTTGGCCGCGAAACCCACAAGATGATGTTGAATCATTACCGTCAGACAAAAAATATGCTGATCTCGTACAGCAAACAAAAGCTCGGATTTTTTTAAAGGCATTTGAACCACGAAGACACAAAGCACACCAAGCTGCACGAAGGATAATTTGATGTTGCAGCGCAGTGTGCTTTGTGTCTTTTTCTTTTTAAATAAAAGTGTTGTGTTACCGGGTCGGTTACAGACTTAATGATCGATGCATTTGCTTTTTAGCACAACACAAAAAACAACGAACAATGATTCCTCAAAAAGTAGTGACCACCGATGCTGCAAAAGTGCTGATCAGGCAACTGAAAGAACTGCATGGCCCGCTGATGTTTCACCAAAGCGGCGGCTGTTGCGATGGATCGCAGCCAATGTGTTTTACGCTGGGCGAATTTAAAACCGGCAACAGCGATGTATTGCTGCAAACCGTTGAAGACTGCCCATTTTACATGAGCCGCGATCAATATGAATACTGGAAACATACCCAACTGATCCTGGATGTAACGCCGGGCCGCGGCAGTTCTTTTTCGCTGGAAATTCCGCTGGGCGTACGTTTCCTTACCCGCTCCAGGGTGTTTACCCAAAGCGAGCTGGCCCAACTGCAATCTCTAACCGAAAATGCCGGCAACAACGAATTGTTGCATCAATGATTGCAGCCTATACAACAGCCTTTCTTATTCCATAACAAAAGCATTACTCAAGCGCCATGCGCAGCAGCGGTTTTTTTTCTATCTTAGTCAGCCCGGCAATTATGCGCAGTGCTATTTGTCGGGTAAATAAGCCGCTGTCCCTTCTGCCATTTTTTCACTCAAAAAATGGAACGCATGGGAAATCATGAACAAGGCAACGACAGCACGCAGCAGCACCTTACCACCAACCAGGGGCTGAAGATTGCAGACAACGACAATTCGCTGAAAGCAGGCGTCAGAGGCGCTACCCTTATCGAAGACTTTCATTTCCGGGAAAAAATGACCCACTTCGACCATGAACGGATACCGGAGCGGGTGGTGCATGCACGGGGTGCCGCGGCGCATGGCGTGTTTCGTGTGTACAACGACTCGTTCAAGCAATACACCAAGGCAAAGTTCCTGACCGACCCAAGCCTCGAAACCGAAGTGTTTGTGCGCTTTTCTACCGTGGCTGGTTCCCGCGGATCGGCCGACACGGTGCGGGATGCACGAGGCTTTGCCACCAAGTTTTATACCACCGAGGGCAACTACGACCTGGTGGGCAACAACATCCCGGTATTCTTTATCCAGGATGCCATCAAGTTTCCCGACTTGGTGCATGCCGTTAAGCCCGAGCCGCACAATGAAATTCCGCAGGCATCGGCGGCACACGACAACTTCTGGGATTTTATTTCCCTGATGCCCGAATCGCTGCACATGATTTTTTGGGCGATGAGCGACCGGGCCCTGCCGCGCAGCTACGCCATGATGGAAGGTTTTGGCGTGCATACCTTCCGGCTCATTAACGAAGCTGGCGTTTCACATTTTGTAAAATTTCATTGGAAACCTACGTTGGGCGTGCATTCGCTGGTGTGGGATGAAACGCAGAAACTGGCGGGCAAAGACCCCGACTTTAATCGCCGCGACCTGTGGGAGGCCATTGAAAAAGAAGCTTTTCCCGAGTATGAATTAGGCCTGCAGATCATCCCCGAATCCGATGAATTTGCTTTTGATTTCGACATACTCGATGCCACTAAAATATGGCCCGAAGAACTGGTGCCGGTGCAGCCCGTGGGCAAAATGATCCTGAACCGCAACCCCGATAATTATTTCCAGGAAACAGAGCAGGTTGCTTTTCACCCAGGCCACCTGGTGCCCGGTATTGATTTTTCCAACGACCCGCTGTTACAGGGCCGCTTGTTCTCCTACCTCGATACGCAGCTCATTCGCCTGGGTGGGCCCAATTTTGCCGAAATACCCATCAACAGGCCGCAGGTGCCGGTGGTGAATAACCAACAGGATGGTTACATGCGCCAGAACAATATGAAACGCAAGGTCAATTACTCACCCAACTCGCTGGGTGGCGGTTGCCCCTATGCCGCGGGTGCCGATATGGGTGCATTTACGCACTATGCCGAACGCATCGATGGCCACAAGATCAAGCAGCGCAGCGAAAGCTTCAACGACCATTTTACACAGGCCCGCCTGTTTTACAACAGCGTGTCGAAAGCGGAGCAAATGCATATTTTGGAAGCCTTTCAATTCGAACTGGGCAAAGTGGATACGATGCATATCCGCGAACGCATGGTGGACCTTATTGCAAAAGTAGATACCGAGCTGGCGCAGCAAGTGGCCGAAGGCGTTGGCGTTACCAAAAAGATAACCGTGGAGCCGCAACCAATGCCCACCACCGAAGGCAAACGCCGGGTGGATGTGTCGCCGGCATTGAGCCAGTTGAATACGGCAATGGATTCCATCAAAAGCCGCAAAGTGGCCATACTGATTGAAGATGGTTTTGATGGCAAAGCGCTGGACGAGATAAAGGGCATGCTGGAAAAAGCAGGCGCTACCTGCGAGGTTATTTCCAAAGCACAGGGCCAGCGCAAAGCCGCCACTGGCGCCGATGTGCAAACCGATAAAAGCCATGTAACCACCGGCTCCATTATGTACGATGCGGTGCTGATACCCGGTGGCCGCCAATCGGTGGACAGCATGAAAAAGATGGGCAAGGTGCTGCATTTTATTCGCGAAGCGTATAAACATTGCAAACCCATTGCAGCCATTGGCGAAGGCGTGGAATTGGTTGAGGCCTGCCAGTTGCCCGAGCAGATGGTGTTTGAGCAAGCACAAACCGACAAAGGTTTGGTGAGTTCGGCAAAAGGCGGCGATGCAGCCGAAGTAGGCCGGCAGTTTATTGAAGCCATAAAAAAACACCGGCATTGGGAACGGGAAGAAAACAAAGAGCTGATACCGGCTTAATAAAAAACGCAGCACCGATTGGTGCTGCGTTTTTGTTTTATCGCTTGGCTCGTTTGTATTGATCGGGCCATTCTATATCCACGCCCAGGTCTTTGGCTGCATGCAGCGGAAAATAAGGCTGCCGCAAAAACTCGCGGGCAATGATGATGAGGTCGGCCTGGCCATTTTGCAAAATAGCCTCGGCTTCGCTTGCCTGTGTGATGATGCCCACCGCGCCGGTGGCAATGCCTGCGCCTTTTTTCACCTGCTCGGCATACGCCACCTGGTACAGCGGTCCCGCCGGGATTTTTGCCGCAGGCACATTTCCGCCGGTCGAGCAATCGACCAGGTCGACACCCATCTCTTTTAATTTAATTGCCAATTGCACCGAGTCGTCGCCGGTCCATCCGCCTTCCGTCCAATCGGTTGCGGAAATGCGCACAAAAATGGGCAGGTCTTTAGGCCACACTTCCTGCACGGCGGCTGTTACTTCCAGCACCAGTCGGATACGGTTTTCAAACGATCCGCCGTATTCATCGGTGCGCTGGTTGGACAGCGGCGAGTAAAATTCGTGCAGCAGGTAGCCATGTGCCGCATGAATTTCCACCACTTTATAACCGGCCTGCAAGGCACGCTGCGCAGCTGCTTTAAAATCGGCCACTACTTTTTTGATGCCGGCTGTATCAAGCTCAATGGGTGCAGGAGTGTCATCGGAAAAAGATAGCGCACTGGGTGCAACGGTTTGCCATGCGCCTTCCTCATGGTTGAGTGAATCGCCACCGAGCCAGGGTGCACGGTGGCTGGCCTTGCGGCCGGCATGCGCCAGTTGTATGCCCGGCACGGAACCTTGCCCAGTAATAAAGGAAGTGATGCGTTGCAAAAACGGAATGTGCTCGTCGCTCCAGATGCCGAGGTCGGCAGGTGTAATGCGGCCCTCGGGGCTAACGGCTGTTGCCTCCTGGATGATGAGCGCTGCACCGCCTACGGCGCGGCTGCCGAGGTGCACCAGGTGCCAGTCGTTGGCAAAGCCATCCTGTGCGGAGTACTGGCACATGGGCGATACAACGAGCCGGTTTTTGAGGGTGATGCTTTTAAAGGTTAAGGGTTGAAATAGTAATGCCATAATGTGTGCTTCTTCAGGAGCAAAGTTGCTTGCAAATGCCGCTCCATTTGTCAGCGCTGTGTTTGTTTGCTATTGATCTTTTCTATGGCCTGATAGGCAACAGCCGTTAATGATTTGTTAAGCAAAAAATTTTCACCCAACCCTTTTGCCTCCGCAAGGGGTACTGTTTATAAATGGGAAGACAAAAAGCAATCATCAATTTTTAATCATGAACAACCGACTGAACGAACACCAACCGAGGGATTGCTAAAGCAGCAGCATCCGGTATTAATGCGCCCCGTTTACTTACTTCAACAACGCTGCAGGTTGTTTTATTCAACAAGTAATGCAACCGCCCAGCATAAAGCATTTTACCGCCGGATGCCCGGCCTGTACCTTGCCTGACAGCACCCAAATGTTCACCTACTTTTTAGTTCATACCACAACCAAACACTAACCAACAAAACCTTTAACGATGAAATGGATCTCTTACTGCTTTTTAATAGCATTCTTTTCTTCCTGTACGGCCGTAAAAGTTTCGGTGCCGCAACAGTTTAGCAGCAGCGCCACCCGCCTGCCCATCAAAGGACTCAATGGCTGGATGGTGAACCAGAAACTTTCGTTTGCCCAATACCAAACATCTGCCATCAAACGCGGGTGGGATTTTAGCTCGTCGGTGCAGTACACCCGCTTTGGCATGCGGCCCGAGGATTTCCTATTACGCGTCATCAACATCGGTACCGACCGCCAGCTTTTAGCACAGCACAACAAGTTTCAATACACCCTTTCCGATGGCAACAACATCACGGAGATTTATGCCACCGAAAAGTTCAATGAAAAAGACTTGGTGTATAAAACAGACCATGCTTTGCTCGGCAACGTATCGGCCACGCAGCGCTACGAGTATGCATTTACGGCAGCCATTGTGCCGGTGAGTGCACAAACACCAGAGCCCTGGTCGCTGGTGATGACGCACAAGTATGATTCGAAAAAAGACACCATCCGCGGCTTGTTTTACCAACCACATATTGAGGAAGAAGGCTACGCCACCAACGGCAAGGAAAATATTATGATCAAACCGCTGCGCCTGCAGGATGTAACCACCAAAAGCGGCAAGCAAACCAAAGTGCTGGGCGGCCCCATGCTTACGGGTTATGAACTAAAATGGGACGACGGACTGGTGGCCATTATCGACATCATGGACAACTCGCTCTGGCTGTACAACGATTTGGAGGCATCCGACAAACTGGTACTTTCATCCATTGCTTCGGCCATCTTGCTGAAGCGGATGCAGGACGTAGAAAAAGACCGCGATAACGTAGCACGCAGCTTTTAAGTACCCATGCAAACCATAGCAACCGACATACAGGAGTTACTCGATGGCTGCCGCGCCAACCGGCGCAGTGCGCAGGAAGGGCTGTACCGTCAGTGCTATGGCTTTGCTATGACCATTGCGCTGCGCTACAGCCGCGATGAGCTGGATGCAGCCGACATCATGAGCCATGCGTTTGTCAAGATATTTAAAAGCATCCACACCTTTGATCCCGAAAAAGGTTCGCTGCATGCATGGATCAAACGCATTGTGGTAAACGAAGGTTTGGACCACATAAAAACACGCAGCCGGTTTAGCGAAGAGGTGGAATTGGAATCGGTGGCGCAGCCTGCGTATATCAACAACGCGGCGTTGGAACAAATGGGTGCCGAAGAGATCATGAACCTGATCAAACGACTGCCGCCGGCAACGCATGCCGTGTTTGTGCTGTATGCGGTGGAAGGCTACAACCACCGCGAAATTGCCGAGCGGCTCCACATCAGCGAGGGCACATCGAAATGGCACCTGAGCGAAGCCCGCAAAACCCTGCAACAGCAACTACAGCATTTGAATAATTGATGCATCCAAAAGAACGATACGAGGAAATCATCACCGGCAAACTTGCCGCACTGCCGCTGCCCGATATGGCCGATGCCATCTGGCTGCGGATTGAGCGGCAGTTGGATATTGACCTGCCATCGGACGAAGGCGGCAATATGCCCGAACCACCATCGCCATGGAGCGGTGGCGGGCTGGCCGTTGGTGCAAGTTTGCTGGCCGTTGTAGGTGCGCTGATCGCTTTTCTTTATCTCCAACCCGTTTCCAACAAAATAACCAACAACACTCCTGCAAATACACCAGCTAACATCCAGGTAGCAACACCAAAAAATAGTAATGACATTCCTTCCAATCAAAGAACCTTGATGGAACCGGTAAATGGCCCGCCCGCAGCCAACACAGTCGAGCCGCAAACGGCGGCACCCGAAACTGCAATTGCAGATGTGACCATTGCGCCAACACCAAATGGCAACAGCAGTTTTACGCCTGCTGAAAACCTCACGGCGCAAGCGACCACAAATGTGCCCGCAGCGCTGCCCGAAGTAAAGCAAGACACGGTGCCTAAAAAGCGCCGCGGCCTGCAAAACATCAGCGATAAGGATTACCGTATTGTGCCGAAAAACGGGGACGCGCCATAGGCGGGTTTTTCATTTCCTGTCAAAAATCAGGACGCAGGCATGCGGGCAATGGCGTACCTTTTACTAAACTTTTTGCTATGCCACAAAGCCGCAAACGGCCGGGCCATCAATATCAAAAGCCTGCCGATATTCCGTCTTCGCAACGCACTACGGGCCACCTTTTGTTATCGCTGCTGTTTGCTGCATTTGGCCTGCTCATGGCCTGGTTTGCCACAGGCAACAATATCGTTGTACTGATTTTGGGCGCTGTTGCCGGCGGCATACTGGGCTGGATGCTGGGCCGGAAAATGGAACGCGACAGCAAAGCATAACGGAAGCATTGCAATCTTTTTGGAGCAGCAGCTACTTTTCCTTTTTGCCCCAGTTGTCCTGCATTTTATTATAGGACTTTTTTGATACCGATGATTTTTTTGCGGGCTTTGAATCGCCTTTCTTCTTGTGGGCATTGATGTTGTTCACCAGCGAATTTTTTACGCCCAATTTGTTCTTGCTGCCGCCCGATGATTTCTTTGCAGCAGCTTTCTTTGTAGCCGTCTTTTTAGCGGTTGCTTTTTTTGGCGCGGTGCGTTTTGATGCAGCTTTTTTAGCCGCTGTTCTTTTTGTTGCGGTTCGCTTTGTAGCAGTCTTTTTTGTGGCTGTCTTTTTCGTTGCCGACTTTTTCGCAGCCAATTTCTTAGTTGCTACTTTCTTTGTAGCGGTGCGTTTTGTTGCGGCTTTTTTTGCAGTGCTTTTTTTAGCGGCTGCTCGTTTTGTTGTTGCCATGGTTTGTTTTAATCATACCTGTTGCAATGCCCATGCCCGCTGCATTTTGTTTAATAAAAAATCGGTTAACCATCCATCGCTCAAACAGGTTCTACAATCCATGCAGTGATGGTATTCTCTTTGCATACCATGCAGTTTATTTGCATATGAAATTTGGTGCGGTTCCCATACAGCAACTCCCCTCCGTTGATTTTACCTTGCCCCCAGACCCGCCGTTTAATGATGAAGTATTGCGCGGCAAAAGGGTAAAACATCCCGCGGTGTATGTTGGTGCCGGCACCTGGGGCGATGCCAGTTGGGTAGGCAATGTGTATCCGCCAAAAACGCCGGCCAAAGCATTTCGCAATGTGTACCCGCAGTACTTTAATGCTGCCGAACTCAATGCCACGCATTACAATATTTATTCGCCAGAAATCATTGCGCAGTGGGCCGCTGCAGCTAAAGACCGCAACTTTAAATATTGTCCCAAGTTTCCGCAAAGCATTTCGCACTACAGCAATTTTGAAAACACTGCTGCCGAAACAGCAGCTTTCTTGGAAAGCATTGAAGCATTTGGGCCGCACCTCGGGCCCTTGTTTTTACAAACCAGCGAAAGCTTTCCGCTGGCTTCCCGCCATTCATTGTTTAAATACCTGGCCACCCTGCCGCAAAAACATACTTATTTTTTAGAAGTGCGCCACCCGCAGTGGTACGAAAGCAGCGAAGCGGTGCTTACCTGGATGCAGGTGCTACGCCAGCTGGATATTGGCGCCGTAATAACGGACACGCCTGGCCGCCGCGATGCAGTGCACATGCACCTGCCGCTGCCCAAGCTGTTCCTGCGTTTTGTTTGTAACGAAACACACCCTACTTCTTTCCAGCGCATTGATGCATGGGTTGGGCGCATTGCTCAATGGATTGATGCAGGTTTGCAGGAAGCGTATGTTTTTTTGCACCCGGGCAGCGATGGTGCAGTGCCGGAGCTGGCAACGTATTGGATTGAACAACTCAATGAACACTGTGGGTTGCAATTGCAGCCGCCATTGCCCAAACAAACCAGGCTTTTTTAAAACAAATACTCCTGCAAATAACCATGCGCTGTGTAGGGCAATTAGCTGTGGCATAACAATTTGATGCTTGCGATAAAGCATCGAATATGGAATGGGAAAAGCTTTTGCTGGGCGAAGAAGACTGGAGTTTCCTGGGCGAAGCTGCTTTTCGCACCTGCATCATGTTTCTGGTGATCCTTACTAGCCTGCGGCTGTTGGGAAAAAGGGGCATCAAGCAACTTTCCGTGTTTGAGTTGGGCGTGATCATCGGGCTGGGCTCAGCGGCCGGCGACCCGATGTTTTACAAAGACGTAGGACTGCTGCCGGGCATCCTAGTTTTTTCCATTGTAGTGGGCCTGTACCGCCTCATCACCTTTCTTATAAGCCGCAGCCAGCGCTTTGAACACCTGGTGGAAGGCAAGGCCACTTATATTATCCGCGATGGCGTTTTTATTTTAAAAAACCTGGAGCGGGAACCCATTGCCACCGATGAATTATTTACCGAGTTGCGGCAGCAATCCATCTTGCACCTGGGCCAGATCGAGCTGGCGATATTGGAAAACAATGGCGAAATCAGCGTTTATTTTTACCCCGACGATGAAATAAAATATGGCCTGCCGATACTGCCCGAATTGCCGGAGTTTAAGAGCGGGCAAATTGACCAGGGTGGCCAGTATGCCTGCACGCATTGCGGCTCGGTGCAGGAGTTGATGGCCGCACACCAGCAAGGGTGCACACAATGCGGCAAAGACAAGTGGCGTGCAGCATCCAACAGAAAACGCAATCGTTAAGTACTGCTTAACATTTGGCAAAACGGCCGTTTGCTTACCTTTAAGAAAATCATCTGGCGCCATGTGGAGGATTGCAGTTTCGCTTGTTTTTATTTGTTGCTCCATCACCGTTGCTGCGCAGCAAAAAACTTATTGCAACCCAATCAACATCGACTACGGTTACACGCCCATTCCCAACTTTTCAGAATGGGGCCGGCACCGCGCTACCGCCGACCCGGTGATCGTTCGGTTCAAAGGCGATTACTATCTTTTTTCAACCAACCAGTGGGGTTATTGGTGGAGCCCCGACATGGTTAACTGGAACTATATTCAAAAGTTTTTCCTGAAACCGCAGCACAAAGTTTATGATGAATTGTGCGCCCCGGCCGTGTGGGTTATGGGCGATTCGCTTTGTGTGTTTGGCTCTACTTATACTTCCGATTTTCCGATCTGGGTAAGCACCGATCCAAAGAACAACCAATGGACCGAAGCGGTCGATTCGTTTAAAATCGGCGGATGGGATCCTGCTTTTTTTGTGGACGATGACCAGCGCCTATATATGTACAATGGCAGCAGCAACCGCTATCCGATGTACGGCATTGAAGTGGCCCGCAGTACGCTGGAACCCATTGGCACCCGCAAGGAAATGTACCTGCTGGAACCCTGGCGCTACGGCTGGCAACGCTTTGGCGAATACATGGACGATACTTTTTTAGACCCGTTTATGGAAGGTGCCTGGATGACCAAACACAATGGAAAATACTACCTGCAATACGGTGCGCCGGGCACCGAGTTTAGCGGCTATGCCGATGGCGTGGTGGTGGGCGATGGCCCGTTGGGCCCGTTTACGCCGCAATCGATGCCTTTTAGTTTTAAGCCCGGTGGCTTTGCGCGGGGTGCCGGTCATGGCGCTACGTTTCAGGATGGCTGGAACAATTACTGGCACACATCCACCATCGTTATTTCTACCAAGAATAATTTTGAACGCCGCATCGGCATCTGGCCAACGGGCTTTGATAAAGAAGGCGTGATGTACACCAATACTGCGTTTGGCGATTATCCGCATTATCTGCCAACAGGCAAAAAAGACGATGATTTCAACCCGATGGGTGATGGCGGCTTTACCGGTTGGATGCTCCTGAATTACAACAAACCCGTGCAGGTTTCTTCCACGCTGGGCGGCTTTGCAGCCAATTATGCGGTGGACGAAAACATCAAAACATATTGGAGTGCAGCATCGGGTAAAGGGGGCGAATGGTTTCAAACCGACCTCGGTGCATTGAGCACCGTGCATGCGGTGCAGATTAATTATGCCGACCAGGATGTGGATTCCATTTTTTTAGGCAAACGTGCCGGCAGCTATCATCAATACCGCGTGTTGCATTCAAGGGATGGAAAAAAATGGAGTGTGCTGATTGATAAAAGTGCCAACAAAACTGATGTGCCGCACGACTATGTGGAGTTGCAAACGCCGGTGCAAACCCGCTATTTAAAGATAGAAAATGCGCACATGCCTACCGGAAAATTTTCGCTCAGCGGGTTCCGGGTGTTTGGCAAAGGAGCGGGCAAAGTGCCCGAAGCGGTAAAAGGTTTTGTGGTGCTGCGCACCGAAAAAGACAAACGCAGTGCATGGCTTAAATGGCGGCCGTCGTCTGATGCGTATGCTTATAATATTTACATGGGACTTGCACCGGATAAGTTGTACAACAATGTAATGGTGTATGGCGCCAACGAGTATTATTTCAAAGGCATGGATAACAAGATGACCTATTATTATAGCATCGAAGCCATTAATGAAAACGGGGTTTCGGAACGTAGCCCGGTAATGAAAGTGGAGTAACGCGTTTTACAAACTTAAATTCAACCAACACTAACAATTATGCTTTCTACACATAATGCCCGCATCAAAAGCATCGCACTGGCATTTGCTGCATTGATTGCGGCTGGTGCAAACGCTCAGCAAAACGATACGCTTGTAAAATTCCTCGACGCAAAGTTTGAGCCCACAACACTCAAGAAGATGGTGTACAAAGGGCAAGTATATAAACAACAAGAACGCTATGCTATGGTGGTGACGCTGCCATCTGGAACGCCGGTGTATACAGCTCAATTTAAAGATGCCAAGACTTCGGTGCTTCATGGCGACTATGTGCGCTACTATAGCAATGGCAGCAAGCAGTCGATGGCCACTTTTGTCAATGGCAAAACTGAGGGCCCGTGGATATGGTGGTACGAGAACGGGCAGGTAATGGATTCGGGAATGGCGCGGAATGGTATTAAAGACGGCACGTGGTATAACTGGTATCCAAACGGGCAAATGAAGATCCAGCTCACTTATGCTCCGGCAAAGGAAGCGGAGGGAGTAATGACTACTGCAGCTGCAAACTATGCGGCGGTATTTCATGGGCCATACAAATCGTGGTATGAAAACGGGATGCAGGAAAGCGAAGGGAATTTCGCAAACAATAAACGGGTAGGCAGCTGGCGTTGGTTTCACCAGAATGGAAAAGTGTCGACCATTGAAGAGTACAACGAAGCAGGCAAAGTAACCGCCATGCAATGTTTTGACACCACCGGTGCCAGCCAGGGCGATTATTGCAGTTTGAACAGGCCCGCTTTCATTAAAGGCCACGGCGACTTCCGAACCTACATGACCGAAAATTTTCGCTGGCCCAAGGCCGTATCGGCGCAAAAGAAAAAAGGTTCTGTTTCCATTTCTTTTATTGTATCGACAGACGGAAGGATGACGGATGTAAATGTTAGGGGCACTACGAAGTTGCTGGAGGATGCGGTTAAATACTTCCTATATCAGATACCACTTTGGGAACCGGCCATTTCGCACAACCGCATCGTAGCGTTCGAGGAAAATATTGAAGTGATTTATGAAGGCAAACCCAAGTTTACGATGGAGCGACAGGAGTTCCCGGAAATGTGGCGGCCTGATTATATAAGAGAAGCGATGTGGGAGTAAGTTGGTAAAATGAAAGCCGCAATTTTATCGCTTGGCCTTCATTTTTTATAATACCGTTTGGGAGCTGAATCGTTCAGACTAGTCATTGCCTTAATCTCTTTCCCTCTCTTCCTTTAATGCGACAAGCCCCACATTTCTGTGGGGCTTGTTTGTTTGATGTTAATAAGATTGGCGGTTACCTACTCTCCCGGAGCATTGCTACTCCAGTACCATTGGCCATGAGGGGCTTAACTTCTCTGTTCGGTATGGGAAGAGGTGGACACCCTCGGAAAAACCACCATCAATATTGTTTGACATACTGGAAAGCAAGTTTGTAGTAAACTATAATGTTAGTTAGATAATAAAATTAAAGCGTACGGGCAATTAGTACTACTCGGCTGAACGTATTACTACGATTACACCTGTAGCCTATCAACGCAGTAGTCTGCTGCGGCCCTTAAAAGAAAACTCATCTTGTGGAAGGTTTCACGCTTAGATGCTTTCAGCGTTTATCCTGTCCGTACATAGCTACTCGGCACTGCACCTGGCGGCACAACCGATACACCAGCGGTACGTACGACCCGGTCCTCTCGTACTAAGGTCATGTCCACTCAATTTTCTTGCGCCCACCACAGATAGGGACCGAACTGTCTTGCGACGTTCTGAACCCAGTTCACGTGCCACTTTAATCGGCGAACAGCCGAACCCTTGGGACCTTCTCCAGCCCCAGGATGTGACGAACCGACATCGAGGTGCCAAACCTTTCCGTCGATATGAGCTCTTGGGAAAGATCAGCCTGTTATCCCCGGAGTACCTTTTATCCTTTGAGCGATGGCCTTTCCATATAGAAACCACCGGATCACTTCAGCCGACTTTCGTCCCTGCTCGACTTGTAGGTCTCACAGTCAAGCTCCCTTATACTGATGCGCTCTGCGTACGATTACCAACCGTACTGAGGGAACCTTTGCAAGCCTCCGTTACACTTTAGGAGGCGACCACCCCAGTCAAACTACCCACCATGCACTGTTTCCCTCGAAAGGGATTAGACTCTAAACAAAGAGAGGTTGGTATTTCAACGACCGCTCCACAACCCCTGGCGAGGCTGCTTCATAGCGTCCCAACTATCCTACACACCCGTTGTTCAAAATCAATGCAAAGTTGTAGTGAAGGTTCACGGGGTCTTTCCGTCCCGTGGCGGGTAACCGGCATCTTCACCGATACTACAATTTCACCGGGCTCGTGGAGGAGACAGTGTTCAACTCATTAGACCATTCGTGCAGGTCGGAACTTACCCGACAAGGAATTTCGCTACCTTAGGACCGTTATAGTTACGGCCGCCGTTTACTGGGGCTTCAGTCAGGAGCTTTGACCTTGCGGTCGAACACCCTTCCTTAACCTTCCAGCACCGGGCAGGTATCAGGCCCTATACGTCATCTTTCGATTTTGCAGAGCCCTGTGTTTTTGTTAAACAGTTGGTTGAACCATTTTACTGTGACCATATCGCTATGGTACGCCTTATCCCGAAGTTACAGCGTCAATTTGCCTAGTTCCTTCTCCACGGCTCACCCGAGCGCCTGAGAATATTCATCCCGTCTACCTGTGTCGGTTTGCGGTACGGGCCGCTGTAGCCTAACCTTAGAGGTTTTTCTCGGCAGCTTTTAACTTCACTCACCGCAGCCGAAGCTTTGGTGTACTTTCCCGCTTTGCCAAGTCTTGCGGATTTGCCTGCAAAACCTATAGCTACACGGTTAACCGCACTATTCCGTAAGTGCGGGGAAGGTTCAATACTGCGTCACCCCATCGAAACTACAGTGGGTGCTGGAATATTAACCAGCTTTCCATCAGCTACCCCTTTCGGGTTCACCTAAGGACCCGACTAACCCTGATCCGATTAACGTTGATCAGGAACCCTTAGACTTTCGGCGTTAAGGTTTTTCACCTTAATTATCGTTACTTATGCCTACATTTTCGTTTGAAACCACTCCAGCAATGGTCACCCATCACCTTCAACGCAGGTTTCAATGCTCCCCTACCGATATACACTCAAAGTGCAATCATAGAGCTTCGGTTCATGGTTTGATGCCCGATTATTTTCCGCGCGGCGTCTCTCGACCAGTGAGCTGTTACGCACTCTTTAAATGAATGGCTGCTTCCAAGCCAACATCCTGGCTGTTATAGAAACGCCACCTCGTTTGTCCAACTTAACCATGTATTGGGGACCTTAGCTGCTATTCTGGGTTATTTCCCTCTCGGCCACGGACCTTAGCGCCCGCAGCCTCACTGCTGCATAGCATTTATGAGCATTCGGAGTTTGTCAGGGTTTGGTAGGCGGTGAAGCCCCCTAGCCCAATCAGTAGCTCTACCTCTCATAAACTCTAATTAATGCAACGCTGTTCCTAAAAACATTTCGGGGAGAACGAGCTATCTCTCAGTTTGATTGGCCTTTCACCCCTATCCACAGGTCATCCCATAGCTTTTCAACGCTAATGGGTTCGGACCTCCACTGGGTGTTACCCCACCTTCATCCTGCCCATGGATAGATCACAAAGTTTCGCGTCTGCCCCCACTGACTTAATTGAACGCCCTGTTCGGACTCGCTTTCGCTACGGCTCCGTTAAATAAGAACTTAACCTCGCCAGTGAGGAGCAACTCGTAGGCTCATTATGCAAAAGGCACGCCGTCACTACGTAAACGTAGCTCCGACCGCTTGTAGGCGCACGGTTTCAGGTACTATTTCACTCCCTTATTCAGGGTGCTTTTCACCTTTCCCTTACGGTACTGGTTCACTATCGGTCTCTGAGGAGTATTTAGCCTTACCAGATGGTGCTGGCAGATTCAGGCAGGATTTCTCCGGTCCCGCCCTACTCAGGATACTGCTCGTCCCACTCAATGTACGCTTACGCGGCTTTCACGCCCTATGGCCCAACTTTCCAGATGGTTCAGCTTGATGAGTGTTTCTAAATGCAGTCCTACAACCCCCATGGAGCACGCCCCACAGGTTTGGGCTCTTCCCCGTTCGCTCGCCACTACTTAGGGAATCATTTTGTTTATTTTCTTTTCCTCCGCCTACTTAGATGTTTCAGTTCAGCGGGTTGGCTTCTCTTTCGAGATAATACGCCTTCAGCGTACTGGGTTGTCCCATTCGGAGATCCAGGGATATATCACTCGTGTGCAGTTCCCCCTGGCTTATCGCAGCTTACCACGTCCTTCATCGCCTCTCAGAGCCTAGGCATCCACCATGCGCCCTTATGTGCTTTAAATCTTTTTAGATTTATCTAATTCAATTTGTGAAAATTGTATTTACCCAACCACTTTGATTGACTTCAGACCACCAAAATTATTTAGTGATGCAAAAAAACTATCATTGTGATCTTGGCTAACTATAGCATTATTTCTACTACAATTGCTTTCCAATATGTCAAAGAACTTAAACTGCAGAAGCTGCAAGCATTGCGCTATTAACTTCTCGCGTTTTATCTGTAAGTATTAAGGTTGCGAACCTCCAGGCCTAAAAGCCATACCCCACATCTAACTAAGTTTGAAAGAACTACTTTACTGACTTTACCGTCTTTTCCGACTTTACGGACTTTTAAAAAGTGGAGGATAACGGATTCGAACCGTTGACCCCCTGCGTGCAAGGCAGGTGCTCTAGCCAGCTGAGCTAATCCCCCATAAAAGGAATCTAGCTTTAAGCTTGCAGCTAGTAGCTAGCGGCTTGCAGCTTTCTTCTCTTTTGGTAGACCCGAGCAGATTTGAACTGCTGACCCCTACATTATCAGTGTAGTGCTCTAACCAGGCTGAGCTACGGATCTGAATGTTTCATTCTGTAGTAAGCCCCTCTACATTGTCTGTCGGGTTACTTAAGAGTTTAAGTAAAAGAACTGGTTTTTGAAAAACAAGTTTTGAAAGATTTTGGAAACAACAGCACATTAAGCAATCAAGTGTTTTAGTTTGCTATTACCTAAATAATAGTAACCAAAAGCTAAGCGCTCTAAAAAGGAGGTATTCCAGCCGCACCTTCCGATACGGCTACCTTGTTACGACTTAGCCCCAGTTACCGGTCTTACCCTAGGCGGCTCCTTGCGGTTACCGACTTCAGGTCCCCCCGGCTTCCATGGCTTGACGGGCGGTGTGTGCAAGGTCCGGGAACGTATTCACCGTATCATTGCTGATATACGATTACTAGCGATTCCAGCTTCACGCAGTCGAGTTGCAGACTGCGATCTGAACTGAGAGGCGTTTTTTGGGATTGGCTCCTTATCGCTAAGTGGCAGCCCTTTGTACGCCCCATTGTAGCACGTGTGTAGCCCTGGGCATAAAGGCCATGATGACTTGACATCATCCCCTCCTTCCTCGCGTCTTACGACGGCAGTTTCAGTAGAGTTCCCAGCGTTACCTGATGGCAACTACTGATGGGGGTTGCGCTCGTTGCGGGACTTAACCCAACACCTCACGGCACGAGCTGACGACAGCCATGCAGCACCTTACTGAGTGTATATTGCTATAAAACGAGCTTTCACCCGCGGTCACTCAGCATTCTAGCCCAGGTAAGGTTCCTCGCGTATCATCGAATTAAACCACATGCTCCACCGCTTGTGCGGACCCCCGCCAATTCCTTTGAGTTTCAACCTTGCGGTCGTACTTCCCAGGTGGGATACTTAATGCTTTCGCTCAGACGCATGCTGTCATATCGCACACGTCGAGTATCCATAGTTTAGGGCGTGGACTACCAGGGTATCTAATCCTGTTTGATCCCCACGCTTTCGTGCCTCAGCGTCAATGACTCTGTAGTGAGCTGCCTTCGCAATCGGTGTTCTATGTCATATCTAAGCATTTCACCGCTACATGACATATTCCGCTCACCTCCCGAGTATTCAAGACCTGTAGTATCAACGGCAGTTCCGAAGTTAAGCTTCGGGATTTCACCACTGACTTACAAACCCGCCTACGCACCCTTTAAACCCAGTGAATCCGGATAACGCTTGCACCCTCCGTATTACCGCGGCTGCTGGCACGGAGTTAGCCGGTGCTTATTCCTGGGGTACCGTCAGGCCGGATAAAAATCCGGGGTTTCGTCCCCCATAAAAGAAGTTTACAACCCAGAGGGCCTTCATCCTCCACGCGGCATGGCTGGTTCAGACTTGCGTCCATTGACCAATATTCCTTACTGCTGCCTCCCGTAGGAGTCGGGCCCGTGTCTCAGTGCCCGTGTGACTGGTCGTGCTCTCACACCAGTTACCCATCGCAGGCTTGGTGAGCCGTTACCTCAACCAACTACCTAATGGGACGCACGCCCATCCTTAAGCGCCGGAGCTATAACTATAAAGTGATGCCACTTCACAGTGTTACGAGGTATTAATCCGGGTTTCCCCGGGCTATCCCCCACTTAAGGGTAAGTTGCGTACGTGTTCCGCACCCGTTTGCCGGTCGCCATCAGTGTGTATTGCTACACACCATGCTGCCCCACGACTTGCATGTATTAAGCCTGCCGCTAGCGTTCATCCTGAGCCAGGATCAAACTCTCCATTGTAAATGAAGTGTCCAATTCCTGACTAATTAATAATCTCAAGGATTAATTAACGAGTCAAAAAATCGAATAATTAATGTTATTCGCTTTATTTGATTACCTAATGTTATTTGGTACATATAAAATGTACCGTGCTGTTGCTTCCAAACTTTCAAAGATCTTAAAAGATACCACCCTATCAGCAGTACCCCTTTTTCGTAAGCGCCCAGGGATGCGATCCCCTCAGGTCATAACCAATCACCTAAATCAGCTACACCAAACACCCTAAAAAACAATAAAGAACTATTTTTTAAACAAACCCCTCTTTCGTAATTGGGAGTGCAAAGATAAGAGAACCAAACACAACAACCAAAAGTTTTTTCAGAAATTTTAGTGCTTCTCCTTTCTTAAAAACACCGCAACTACCTAAAAACCAACCACTTAAAGAACTCCATTCCCCGTTTTCGGGAGTGCAAAGATAAAGAGAATTGACCCAAACGACCAAAAGTTTTTTTAGAGAAAGAAAATCAGTTGATTTTGTATCTCCAAACCTCTTTGTGATTCTGTTTTGTTTCAATGAGCGGGTGCAAAGATATAGATGAGCACAATAAGGTGCGCAGAAAAGTCGGATTATTATAAAAAGAAAACAAGGGCAGCTAGCTAATGACATTTGCAATTACCTATATGCCGCAATAGAACATAGGCAGTATATAATAGATTAAACACCAACCACAGTAGGCATCATACATTACTATCTTTTTCTATTAACCTTACATTAGGCTGAAAAGCTGACCACAAACAGGTCTTCGCAATTTGTTTCTCCTAACTTTGGTCCCGTCCGTGTTTTTATATACTAAATCTTCAACTGAATATGATGCAAAAATCACTGTTGTTTGCCGCAGCGTTGGTTATCCTGCTTTCCTCCTGCGTTAGCCGTAAAGCCCTTAAAGCAGAACAATCGAAGTACACAAAGCTTAATGACTATTATGTGCAAGTACAGAACGATCTGAAAAAGTGCCGCGACGATGAAGCCGAAGCTGCCCGCCGTCGTTCGCAACTGGAATCGGAACTGGAAATGGCACGTCAGCAACTGGCTTCGCAAAAGGAAAACAACAACTTGATGGTGAATCAACTGCGTGACCTGTCTGTGATCTCCAGCGCACAGGCAGAGAGCATCAAAAAGTCGATGGATAATATTGGTGCGAAAGACGCATACATCACCGACTTGCAGCGTTCTATTGCCCGCAAAGACTCCTTGAACATGGCTTTGGTGATGAACCTGAAAAGTGCACTCAATGATATAAATGATTCAGACATCGAAATCAAAGTAGAGAAGAGCGCCGTATTTATTTCTATCTCTGATAAACTGCTGTTCCGCAGCGGATCATACGAAGTTTCTGATCGTGCCATGACCGTGCTGGGTAAAGTAGCACAGGTGCTGAACGCTAAACCAGAGATTGAGTTTCTGGTGGAAGGCCACACCGATAATGTTCCCATTAAAAATGCCTGCATTGTTGACAACTGGGACCTGAGCACCAAACGTGCAACTGCCGTTGTGCGCATTTTGCAAAACCAATTTAAACTTGATCCAAAGCGTATGACTGCCGGTGGCCGCAGCGAGTACATGCCTGTAGCCAGCAACGACGATAACAACAGCCGCAGCCTCAACCGCCGTACCCGCATCGTGATCCTGCCACAACTGGATCAGTTCTTTAAACTGCTGGAAACTCCGCAGAGCTAAGAACGTGAGGGACGTGAAACGTCAAACGTGAATCGTCAAAGGTGAATGGTGAATGTTTTTTTACTCAACACCATTCGCTTCATACATACTTCATAAATAAAAAAGCACCGCATGCATTCATGCGGTGCTTTTTTATTTATGAAGTGATGCAGTGCAGTCAATTACTACATTTCTATATCTATTCATCTCAACAACTCATTCACCATTCGCCACTCACCTTTGACGATTCACGTTTGACGTTTGACATTTCACGACTCCCCTACGCCCCTGCCTTAAAGCTATCCACCTCGCGGTAAGCTGCAATCAGTGCCAGCTCGCCATCTTTACCGGGCCGTGCATTGCCATGCTCCATACCCATGATGCCGCGGTAACCTTTATCGTAAATGTGTTTGAATATATTCTTGTAATTCATCTCGCCGGTAGTGGGCTCCTTTCGTCCGGGGTTATCGCCAATCTGGAAGTAAGCAATTTCGCTCCACACCAAGTTCATGTATTGAATGATGTTGCCTTCATTGCGCTGCATGTGGTACATATCAAACAATATTTTGCACGACGGCGAATTAACCGCACGGCAAATAGCATAGGTTTGATCGGAGGTGCGCAAAAACAAATCGGGGTTATCGCTCAGCGGCTCCAGCACCATCACCAGCCCGTGGGGTTCCAATATTTCCGCACCGCGGCGCAATGCATCCACCACATGGCCTGTTTGTACGCCAATGGGCAAACGCCGCTCAAAATAACCGGGCACTACCGTGGCCCATTTTGCATTGCAACGCTTGGCTACATCAATCGACTTTTTGCAGGTGTCCAAAAATTTATCAAGAAATTCTTTCTTGCCTGTGGCCAGCGATGTTTTCCAGTTGTCGCCGCCATCAATTACAAACACGCCCATCGTCATGCCTAGCTTGGCCAGCGTATCGCCAATCTTTTGTTGCTGCTCCACCGATCGGCCCAGCATGCCATTGTCTTCAATGCTGCGAAAACCCTGGTCGTGTGCCCATTTTATTTGATCAATAAAATCGGCGCCGCCATTGTTTTTAAACATGCCGTCGTGAAAGGCATAATCCATTTGAAACGGCTTACCCGCATCGGGGCCCAGGTTAATGTTTGCTGCGCTGTTTTCTTCTTTTGCCAAAAGCGTGGCAGGCGCAAATGCGGCTGCAGTGGCAGCCAGGCTATTTCTTAAAAAATTGCGGCGTTGCATGTTTGGTTTCGTTAGGCAGACAAGATAAAATATTTACGTATAACAAAACCGCATTAATGCAAACCGTTGCACAATAACATCAGGCGCTGCGGTTCGAATAAAAACTATCCATACATTTAAACCCAAGATGTACAACGTAAAACATTATTTGCTTTCCACCCTATTGTGTGCAGCCACTTCGCTTGCTGCCCAAAACACCGATGCTTCGTTTAAAGCATACGAAGAAACCCTAAAAGGAACCAACATCAAGTTTGGCATGGCGCCCATACCCGGCGGCAGTTTTAACATGGGCGCTGCTGCAGGCGAAAAAGGCGCATTGCCCAGTGAGGGACCGCAAAAGAAAGTAACGATCAGTCCTTTTTGGATGGGCACCCATGAAGTAACCCACGACGAGTTCAACGTATTTTTTGAAGACGAAGGCACACCCACCAACTCGGATGTGGATGCGGTGACCAAACCCACTTCTCAGTATATCGATCTTACCTGGGGCATGGGCAAAACCGGTGGTTTCCCGGCCAACAGCATGCAGCAGTTTACGGCCATGATGTATTGCCGTTGGCTGTATCAAAAAACAGGGCATTTTTACCGACTACCTACCGAAGCCGAATGGGAATATGCAGCCCGTGCCGGTGCCACTACCACTTACCCGTTTGGCAGCGATGCAGCCGCACTGGGCGACTATGCTTGGCACGCCGGCAACAGCGGTAAAGTATATCATAAAGTGGGACAGAAAAAACCAAACGCCTGGGGCTTGTATGATATGCTGGGCAATGTATCGGAATGGACGCTGGACCAGTTTGATGAAAAATATTATAGCAAAGTAACCGATGGCGCTACCGATCCGCAGATCACCCCGGAAAACCGGCATCCAAAAGGCGTTCGGGGCGGATCGTTTGAAGAAGCAGCGGAAAGAGTTCGCCCAGCAGCACGCCTTTCGTGGCAGCCCGACTGGAACAAACGCGACCCGCAAATTCCCAAAAGCCGCTGGTGGCTTACCGATGGGCATTTTGTAGGCTTCCGCGTGGTGCGCCCCCTGAAGCAGCCCACCGCCGAAGAAGCAGAAGCATTTTACAAGCTGCACCTGGGGCAGTAAAATGGTGCATCCAAACACTGCCGTTGGAGAAAAGCGGTAGAAATGGTAGCCAATCATTTATAAAATATTTATCTTTTACCTCGCAAATGCAACCCGGTAGCGAAAACCAACCGAAATTTCTCACACCTTTTAACGCATAAACTTGTCATTATGAACGCCCAAAAATCCCGCAGAGATTTTGTAAAAGAATCAGCCCTCCTTGCCGGCGGCATGGCCATATTGCCCAACCTGGCAGGCGCCAACTTTTTTTCTGGCGCCCCCGGCACCATTAAAGTGGCCCTGGTAGGCTGCGGCGGACGCGGGACGGGTGCAGCACTGCAGGCCCTGCTGAGCAAGCAGGATGTAAAGCTGGTGGCCATGGCCGATGCTTTCAAAGACCGCCTCGATGGCTGCTATAAGTCGCTGATGTCGAAAGAAAACGCCACTGCATCGGGCAGCGGTGATATTACCACCAAAATTGACGTGCCGGAAGAGCGCCGCTTTGTGGGCTTCGACGGATACCTGAAAGCCATTCCGCTGGCCGATGTGGTGATCCTGGCTACCCCTCCGGGCTTCAGGCCACTGCATTTTGAAGAAGCCATCAAGCAGGGCAAACACGTATTTATGGAAAAGCCTGTGGCTACCGACCCTGCAGGTGTGCAAAAAGTACTGGCGGCAGCACAAATTGCCAAGCAGAAAAAACTGAATGTGGTGGTAGGTTTGCAGCGCCATTATCAAAACTCTTACCGTGAGCTCTATAAGCGCAAGGCCCTGATTGGCGATATCGTATCGGCACAGGCTTGGTGGAACAACGATGGTGTGTGGGTAAAACCACGCCAGTCGGGCCAAACCGAAATGGAATACCAAATGCGCAACTGGTATTATTTCAACTGGCTGTGCGGCGATCATATTGCAGAACAACACATCCACAACATCGACGTGGTAAACTGGTTTAAAGGCGCCTACCCCGTGAAAGCCCAGGGCATGGGTGGCCGCGAGGTACGCAAAGGCAAGGACCACGGCGAAATTTTTGACCACCACTACGTGGAGTTTCATTATGCCGATGGCTCTATTCTAAACAGCCAGTGCCGTCACCAGCCCAAAACCATGAGCAAGGTGGACGAACTGCTGGTGGGCACCAAAGGCCGCATCCAGGCTGGCGCTGCCAACATTGTGGACCTGAAAGGCAACGTGCTCTACCAGTTTGACAAAAAAACCGAAAACAACCCTTACCAAACCGAGCACGATGAGCTGTTTGCAGCCATTGCAAAAGGCGAATACAAATTCTCGGATGCAGAAAACGGCGCCTACAGCACCATGACCTCGATACTGGGCCGCATGGCTACTTATAGCGGCCAGGTGGTGCAGTGGGATAAAGCACTCAACTCGGGCATCAACCTGCAACCCAAGGCATATGCGTGGGATGCGCAGCCGCCCATACTGCCCAATGCCGATGGCTTCTACCCTGTAGCCGTTCCGGGTGTTACCAAATTTGCATAAATAATAGCCTGTCATCTTATACAGCACCTTCCTTTGGAAGGTGCTTTTTTGTTGGCTGATGGCTGCAATTAAACCGCACTTCAGGTTTTGCCTTTTAATAAAACATTGGAATAAGCAGTGCCCATGCGGGCAAATAAACTAGTGGCAAGATTTTTAGAATTCTATTGAAGGGCAATGGCAGATGTTTGCGAAACAGGATTTAATAAAAGCCAGGCCTAAATATTGGAACATGCGCAACAGAACAGGTTGGATGCTGCCTTGGTGCAGCTTGTTTGCAGGATTATCTTTTTTATGCGGCCCCGTTAGTGGCCAGGTACCCGCCACCAGCGACACCACATTGATGCGGTCGGTGGCACCCGAATCTTCCTTTATCAACGGCATTTCAAATGAAGGCTCATTGGGCCGCCGCTACCGCCTCGAGTGGTCGGTGCCGGTGCAGGCGCCATCCGCAACAATTGATCAATTACACGGCGGGCTGATGCCGCTGCGGTCGGAAAATGTAGGCGCAGCGCATGTTTTGTACCTGCACAATTCCAGCGGCCAGATGTTTGCCCTGCGGCCGGTACGTACTTACCCCGAGCGGCAGCTTCCCGAGATTTATCAAAACACGATTGTTTCCGGTTTTGCCAACGACCTGGCATCGGCATATCACCCCTATGCACCGCTTACGGTAGCGCCGATGGCGGCAGCGGCTGGCTTGCCCTCGGCACCGGTGCAGCTTCTTTTTTTACCCCAACACAGTGCGCTGGGCCCGCATGCCGGCGACATGGGCAACGGCTTGTACCTGTTGCACCAACAGCCTTTTTCGCAACGGGCCGATACGTTGTATGACGTGGTGCGCACCAACCGGTTGCTGGAGCTGCTGGACAGCTCGGCGCAATACCGCGTGGATGAAAAGGCGTATTTGCGCAGCCGCCTGCTGGATATGTTGCTGGGCATAGGCCTGCGGCGCCAGGCCGACTGGCGCTGGATAGCCCGCCAGGAAGGTGGCGCAACAGTGTTTACACCATTTACCGAAAGTTATGAAGGCGCATACCCGCTGTACGAAGGCAGACTGGTGAAAATAGCCCGGGTGGTGGCCAAGCCAAAAGGACTGGTGCCATTTGAAGCGAAAATGCCCGACCCGAGAAAATTAAATGAAACAGCGCTTTATTTAGACCACCGGTTTACCAGCAACCTGACGCGCAACGATTGGGAAACCATTGCCAAAGAATTGCGGCAGGCGCTTTCCGATGATGTGTTGCAACAGGCCATCCGGCAAATGCCGCCCGAAGTGCTTTCATTTTCGGCGCAAACTATTTTAACCAAACTAAAAAGCCGCCGCAGCCAACTGGTGCAGTATGCTATGGATTACTACCAGCTGCTGGCCCGCGAGGTAAATGTTTCGGCTACGCAATCGAACGAACGCATTGCAGTGAGCGGTACCGGTGATGGCAGCCTTAATATATCGGTAACACCGGTGGATGGCAGCGCAACAACGCAGCTGTTTCAACGCAATTTTGACGACGGAGAAACCCGTTCGGTAAATGTGTATGGCCGTGGCGGCAGCGACCAGTTTGAAGTGGGAGGCACACCGGGCCGCAAAATAAAGGTGCGCATGATTGGCGGCCCCGGCAACGATACGCTAATTGGCGCCAGCCGCAGCGGCGTGCATTATTACGACAACCGAACCGTGCGGCCCCTGCGCAGCAGGCTGGTGCGCCAGCACCTGCGCAACAATACATCGGTGCACCGCTACGAGTGGGAAGATCTTGCATTTGACCGCCGCGGCCTTTCGCCCATAATTTTTTACAACAACACCGACCGCATTTATGCAGGCCTTACTTACCAATGGACCAAAATGGGCTGGCGCAAACAACCTTTTGCGCAGCAGCACCGCCTGCAGTTGAATTACTCCATTTTGCAGGGCGGCATCAGCGCCGGGTACGAAGGCATTTTTACCGAATTGATTGGCCGCTGGAACGGGTTGGTGTCGCTGGAATACGACGCGGTGCGGTGGACCAACTTTTTTGGCATTGGCAACGAATCGCCTCCACAAGTTGAGGACAATAATTTTTACCGCATGCGCACCAAAATTGGCAATGCGAGCATCGGGTTGCTGCGCAATTTTGGCCGCGGCCACAGCTTTGGTGTGTCGGGTGTGGTGCAAACGGTGCAGGTACGCAACGATACCGACCGCTATGTGGCTAAATTCATTTCGAGCAGCAATCCTAAAGTATTCGACAATCGGCAGTTTGCCGGTGGGCGGGTAACGTATGGATTTGAAAGCCTGGACAACGCGATCGTGCCACACAAAGGCCTGCTGGTGCAAGGGAGCGCCACGTACATGCAAAACCTGAAAGACCGCGAAAGAGAAATCATGAGTTACGACGCCAGCCTTAATTCATTTATCCCGTTTGGGAAACGGGTGGTGTGGAGCATGCTGAGTGGCGTAAAAGCGGTAACCGGCGAGCCTGAGTTTTTTCAACTGGCCGTGATTGGCGGCGGGCCTACTTTGCGGGGTTTTCGGCGGGAACGTTTTTGGGGTAAAACAGCTTTCTATACGCAAAACGAATTGCAGTACCTGTTCCCGTTCCGCAGCTATTGGTTCAACGGCACAGTGGGGCTTTTTGGATTGTTTGATGCCGGCCGCATCTGGCAGCCCGGCGAAACCTCGGACCTGTTGCACAAAAGCGTTGGTGCGGGGCTGATCATCTCGCCTTATCATAAATTAAGGGTGTCGCTGGCGTTTGCAAAATCAGAGGAACGGGGCATGATACATGTGGGTTTAAGGGGTAGTTTGTAGGGAATGCCTGATGGCTTGTAATAGAAAAATAAGAAGGGAGCAATCGTAATTGCTCCCTTCTTATTTGTGGACTGATAAAAATGTGTGTAAAGTTCTTTGTTGGATATAAAGGTGGCTTATGCATTTACCAATTGCAGCTGCAAAAAAGCAAAACCATCATGCAATGACAGCCCTATTTCGGTATAGTGCGTTGATTGAACTGGCGTGCTACAGTAAAAGTTAGCGGGAAGCCGTTGCAGTTATTCAAACAGGTAACTTTTAAACTATTTTACGGCAGGAAAAACATTGCATGACAAAGGAAGAGTCAATTAAAGAATACTATTTCAGAATAAACAGAAGCATTGACTTCATCAAGGCTAACCTACACAATGAACTGTCGTTGGAAATACTGGCTTGTCAGGCTAACTTTTCCAAATTTCACTTTCATCGCATTTTTAAGTCAGTAACCGGTTCTGCGCTGAACGAGTTTATTGTTCAATCGCGAATTGAGCGTTCCCTATTTTACCTTGTCAACCATCCGTCAAAATCAATCAGCAGCATTGCATTGGAGTGCGGGTTTAGTGATACTTCTGCTTTCTCCAGGTGTTTCAAGGAGGTAAAAAAGGTGAGTGCTACCCAATGGCGAGCAGTCTATCACAATAGCAAGATCTGCAAAGAGGAAAGCAAGACCGGCAACGAGCCCCTTACTGTTGAAAACTACCTTGCTCATAAATTACATCAAATGGAAATAATGAATACGAGCAAGGAAAAAGAACTTAACATCAAAGTGAATGAACTTCCTGAACTGAATGTTGCATATGTGCGCAACCTGGATGTGCATATCCATGACAGCGCCACCTTCGCTAAAATGTTTGATCTTTTGTTCAATTGGGCAGCTCCGAAAAGGCTGATCAACTTTCCACACACACAGGCGTTGACCGTTTACCGAAGTAATGCAAACTTATCCGGACGGGTGCAGGCAGATGTTTGTTTAACGGTACCAGAAAATACAGCTGGTGAAGGGCTTATTGGTACAACAACCATTAGCGGCGGGCTTTATGCGGTGGTGCATAAAGAAGCCAGCCTGGAGGAGTGCTTCACTACTTGGGACTACATCTTTGAGGTGTGGTTTGAACAGAACGGTTATCAGCCTGACCACCGCAATTTTTACATCAATCACTTGAATGATGCCAAGACACACCCGCAAAACCTGCACATCTTTAATATGTGTATTCCGGTAAAACCGTTGTGAAAATCGCAAATGAAAAGGAAGGGCAGCAACTAGCCAAGTTTAAACCGCTAACAATTCAATGCTAAATATACTAGTTCGGAAATGGGTTTGCCGAAGTGCAGCAGACGGCTTTTGAGCAAAACGCATCACTGTAAGCATTTTAAATCAACATGCCATCAAGCAGGATTTTTGAATTTCGGAGTTGTCATGCCGAACTCGTTTCGGCATCTCCTTATGCTTTTATAAACCCCGCTAAAAGAAGGAGATGCCGAAACGAGTTCGGCATGACAGATGCTCCTTAAAAGAAAGCTACTGCAATGGCGACTTGGCATCAATATCGAAACACATGTTTCAAATAAATTAGAACGCCTCAACGGAAAACATCCGTCGAGGCGTTCTAATTTTAAAGAGTAAGGTTTTTAATGTAATTGCATTAAGCACTTCAAGCCAACAGTTCAGGCAGCAGTTCCCGCACATGTTTTACTTCCCTGAAATGAGCATGTTCAATTTTCTGATGGATCTGCTCGTGTTCCCACGTGATATGAAAAGGTACATGTACGGCATGTGCACCCAACTCCAACACGGGCAGCACATCCGACTTTAACGAGTTGCCGATCATCATGAACGCATCGGGCTGAATGTCGAGATGTTTGATCAGCTTTTGATAATCGCGGGTGCCTTTATCCGACATGATCTCGATGTGGTGAAAATGGTGCTCAATGCCCGACAGCCGCAGCTTTCGCTCCTGGTCCAGCAGGTCGCCCTTAGTGGCAACCACCAGCCGGTACCGCGATTTTAAAGCCACTAAAGTTTCTTCCACGCCTTCCAGCAACTCGATGGGTCGGGCCAGCAATGCTTTACCTAACTCAAGGATTTTATCAATGCCATTGGCATCTACCATTCCGCCCGAAATATGGAGTGCGGTTTCAATCATCGACAGCATAAAACCTTTGATGCCGTAGCCATACAAGGGCAGGTTTTTTATCTCGGTTTGCAGTAGCTCCCGGGCAGCAGTGTGTGGTGGTAAAAAGTCCACCATCAACCGGCAAAAAGCTTCTTCCGTTTCCCTGAAATAAGGTTCATTGATCCACAGCGTATCGTCGGCATCGAAAGCTATTACTTTTATATTGGTCATGTTGTTATTGTAGGTTTGGCCACTGGCAAAGTTATTCAACCAATCAGTGTATCCACTTGTGGCCGCACCAATTAAAAGAAAAATCCAAACTGCACCATCGGCAAAAACTTTTCCTCCTTGCTTCGGGTAGCCGTTGTCGTTATTACAAAGCGGCGTATGGGTGAAACATAAATACCGGCGCCATTGCCCACATGCCAGCGGCCCGAAGGATCGCCCCGTTCCCACACACGGCCCACATCGTTGAAGATAAATGCACCCACTTGTCCGGGAAACAGGTACGTGTTGAAGTCGGCAATTTTGATGCGTAGTTCCAGGTTGTTGTACACCATCGAGCGGCCGGCAAAACGGTCGCGGCGGAAGCCCCTCAGGTTTTCGGTGCCGCTTAAGTATTGCGCCTGCTGAAAAGCATAATTACCCATGTTGTGCCCCGCACCCAGCCTGAAGGCATACACCAGTTTTGCAGCAGGCTCAAACGAAGCAAACAACCGCATGTCGGCGCTTAACTGCGTCATGTTGTTGCTCACACCATTTAGGCCAAACATGGGCCGTATTTTCATGTCGAAGCCGAGGCCACGGGTGGGGATAACGCGGTTGTTCCGCGAGTTGATGTCGAGGCCCAGATAGGCACCCATGTAGTGCCGTGCACGAAACAGGTCATTACCATCGCTTGCAGCAAAATATTCCGACACGTATTTGCCCTCATTTTCCTGCTGTTTCATTTGAAAGCCCTGGTAAGTAAGGCCATAAGAAATACGGAACCACGACTGCAACTGGCGGCGCAACAGTACCGAGGCATCGGCATAGTTGTAGCGAACACGGTAAAACCGGTCGCCGCGGCCGGGAGCCGACTGATCGAACTCTGTATTGTTGCCAATACCAAAAAAGTTGGTCACGTTCACTGGTGCCCGCACATCGGCACGCAGCACCAAGTCGGTGGCTTTAAACACCTGCACGTATTCACTTTCCCAACGGAACTGTGTAGACGAAGTTTTCAATGCACGCCGTGCCACCAGCATATGCCGGGCCTTGTACGGCTCTTTTCTAAATCCTTGTTTGAACCACTCGGCACGGCCGCCCAGGAATAAACCATCATCAATATTATAGCCTAACGAAACGTTGGGATGCACATAACCGTATTTATAAAATTGCCGGTTGTACATGTTTTGCCGTGGGTTAGCCGATACCTGTTTTGCAAAAATCGAAGTGTCGCCTTCAAACCGGTTCGATTCAAACGTCACATCGTGCACGATTACTTTTTTACCACCATCGCTGTTGTTTAAAAACTTGTCCTCGCCGGGCCCGCCCACCATGCGGATGCGGATGGGGCTTTTGCTGCCGCTTACCTGGAACGAATCGTTGTCTTTCAAACCAAACAGGCGGATCTCTTTTGTTTCGGATGGATTGAACAGGCGCTGGTAAATGCGGGAACTGCGCTGCCCTTGTTTGTCTATTTTAAACACCGAAACATCTACATAACCGCTGTCGTTTTTATTAACCAAAAACAACTCCCGCTGGTTGGTGCCCACCACGTTTACTTCCGACGAAATAAAGTTGTAGTACTTGCGCATTTCATCGCGAAAAACATAGCGGCGCTGTTGCAGTTTGCTGAAAATCTCGTAGATATGATTGCGTTCGGTTTCGTTGGGTTGGCGCCGCAACGACACCGCCATCACGCTGTCGGTCATGGCTGTTAAAAACGTATCTATTTGTCGTTCCCAAACCGACCAGTCCAGCTCGTTCATGAAAAAGCGGTCGAAATTGCGGGCAGGCTTGTTGAAAGTGCGGATGTTTTTTGCCCGCACGTCAAAACCCTGCAACTCCGGCGCAAACCAGGGCTTGCGGGCCAGTTTGGGCACCAGCCCTTCGTTTACAAAAAACGCCTGGTCGTGATCGCGGGGAATGGGGTAATAGATTTTACCCTTGCCCGTATCGCGGGTAGCCCACTGCCACTGGTCGTCGTGGCGGTCAAAATCCATGATGAAGTTATCGAGCAGCCTTGCTTTCAGCACTTCACGCTGGTCCACATGGTCGTCGTTGTCTTTGGCCAAACGCGTTACCAGTTCTTCGGTGTTGTATGCTTTTTTTACCCACACCGGCTGCCGCTCTTCCAGCACCGCCATCGAGTTTTTAAACACGTTGCGAAAGCGCCCCAGCCTTGGATCGTCGGGGATGTACACCAGTTTGCGGCGTATGGGCGGCAACCCAACCGCATTGGCCATGGGCCCATACGACAGCGGCGCAAACGGGTACGATGCCGAAATGCCGTCTTCTATTATTGCCTTTGTAAATGGCGTACGCAGATCGGGTGGAATGGCAGCTTCCGGAAACTTTTCAATAGACCGCAAGACCCACTGGCGGCCTTCTTTTGTTTCAACGCGCAGCGATCGGGTTTGCTTACCGCCACCCTGGCGCACTGGTGTAAGACCGCCTTGTTCTTTGCCCAGGTCCAGCACTTCCATGCTGATGGGTGTGGTCCACTCCGACCGGTAGTTTTCGCCCAGGAAAAAGTTTTTCAGCTTGCTGCCTTCCAACTTTGGGTTGGCAGCCAGCAAAATATTGGGCGGCAATTGCGGGATAGAATCTTTTGGTATTTGCTGCAGCACGGTATCAATCGGCTTCAGGTCCCGCTCAAACGTGGGGTCCGACAGGTCTTTGCTGTTGATGTTGTAAAAACTGGACGTAACGCGGCCGCTTTTGCGTACCTGTATTTGTACAAATCCAAAATTGAGATCAGAAAAAAGCAGCTTGCCCATCTTGCCTTTTTCGCTGAGGCGGGTAAGCTTGGCGCCCGAGCCACTTACAATATAGTGCACGCTGTCTTTTTCAATCAGCTGCAGGTTGTGCTCGTGGCCGGCCACCGCAATGGCGCTTTTATGGCTTTTTAAAATGGGCTCGATCACATCGATCATGGTTTGATACAGCGGGTGTTTCAGATCCTGCACGTTGCCAAAAACGCCGCGGGCAATGGGATAAATGGAGCCCAAAACAGGCAGCGGGATGTATAGATTTTTACGCGCAGCGGTAAATGGAAATAAGTGTTCTTTCCAAGTATAATCGCCGCCATGCGAGCCATGCGAATACATAGGATGGTGCATGGCCAGCACCAGCAATTGGTTGGGATGTGAAGCTGCAATTTCGGCCAGCTCGGTGGCAAATTCTTCTACCGTTTTCGAAGAACAGTTGGAGCCAGGGCCGGGTTTATCGTGCAGGTAAAGGAACCATTGGCTGTCCATCATCACCAGCACCACTTTGTCGCTGATTTCGATGGGCACGGGGCCGGGACAGCCATCGGTGGGCTGCGCCGCAATATTTTCCAGTTCCAGTTCATTGATGTAATTGATCTGGTTGATGGCCCGTTGCCAGCCGCCGATCTTTCCATTCATCCAATCGTGGTTGCCCATTACAAAATAGGCCTTGCTTTTTTTTCCCCGCACCAGGTCGATTTGGCTATCGAGGATGCGTTTGTAAAAGCTATAGCCTTCCTCGCCTTCCATGGGCAGGCCCAATGGGTAAATATTGTCACCGAGATAGATGGCCACGTTGCGGGTATCGTTCCAGTCCACGTTCTTTTTTAGCCAGTCTACCACCACCTGCTTACCATTGTGCAGTTCGCCGCCGTCGCCAATTAAAAAAATACGTTGTTGAATGCTGTCTTCCTGCGCATGGGCACACCAGGAAAAAAGGGTCAACAGCATCAATACCACAGGGTGCTTCATGATTACTTCTTGGTTTGGGTTTGCCGCTGCAGGGCTTTGTTGTAATTATACATTTTAAGGGTAGCGGAGCCGTATTTGCCTTCGTTGGAAATGTACATGGTACCGTTGGGGGCAAAGGCAATGCCTTCGGCCTGCGGGTGCTGGTCGGGGTTGAGGCGGTACACTTCAGCCACATTGCCCCGCCTGTCGGCAATAACCAGCACCTGCCCTGCCGAAGCCAGTATGTACAGCCTTCCTTCCAGCGGGTGGATGGCCGCGGCGGATGGTTTAAATTTCACATCGTCGTTTTTCAGCACCTTCATCACCTCACTGTCGTTGATGGTATAAAAAGGCTCGGAATCAAACCGGCGGTTTTCCAAATCGAACCGGAACGCGGAGCGGCCGTTAGTGGCATCGTCCATATCGCATTCCTTGCACAGCATGATGAGGCCTTTGGCCACAGGATCATAATACAACGATTCAAAATCGTTTTTGCCATCGGGGTTGAGGGCAAATACATTCACGCTGTCGGGGCGCTGCAGGGGCACTTCCACAATGCTGCCGTTTGAAATCAAAACAAACAGCGAGCTATCGAGTTGCACGATGTCTTCAAAATCTTCTTGTTCATAAAAGTCCTTTACCTTGTCGGTCAGCTTTTCCCGCCGCAGATCAATCCGGAAAATATTGTCCTTGCTATCGGCAATGGCTACCAGTGCATCTTCGCCGGGCACGTAAAAAATTCCGGATATTTCGTTGAGACTTTTTCCCAGTTCGCGGACCACCGGCCGGTGCAGGTCGTAACCCCGCGGCGAACTGTAACTGTTATCGGAACAAGCTGAGCAAAGCATTACCGGCACTAGGAGCATCCACAACGGTGCCGGGCATCCTGTTTGAAATAACTTTCTCATCATTTAATAACTTTAAGTATCAAACAACGCACCACCCATGTCCGAAACCAATGAGCTATTATTGAGCGCAGCAAGGGATTTTGTGACCGATTTATACCAACACCGGGTTCGGCCGCAGTTTGTTTTTCACAGCCTGGAGCATACCGAAGATGTGGTGGAGGCCTGCAGCTACATGGCCGATTACCACAAGCTGGAAGCCGATGACCGGTTGGTGCTGATGCTGGCAGCCTGGTTTCACGACACCGGATATATTAAAGGCGAAGCCACCGGCCACGAGGCCGAAAGCGTACGCATAGCCCAGGATTTTTTGGCCGGCCAGGAGGCCGATCCCATCATTCAACAACGAGTAGGCTCCTGCATCCAGGCTACCCGCATGCCGCAGTCGCCGGTAAGTTTGGTGGAAAAAATCCTTTGTGATGCCGACCTGTACCATCTTTCCACCCAGGATTTTAAAGCCCGCAGCCAGTTGCTGAAACAGGAACAGGAAGCGCTGCTGGGCCGCAAAATATCGGGCAAGGAGTGGCGCAAAAACAACATTACGTTTTTAGAAATGCACCGCTATTTTACCGACTACGGCAAAGAGCACCTGGAGCCGCAAAAAGCAGCCAACCTGCAAAGCCTGCACAAAAAAGGCGGCAAAGCCGATAAAGCCGAGCCGGAAAGCAAGCCCGAGCCGCCGGTGTTTCCGTACACGCAGGCCGCCGCCATTACAGACCCCGAGCTGGCCAAGGCCGAGCAAAAAACTACGGAACGTGGGGTGCAAACCATGTTTCGCACCACCTCCAACAACCATTTTGAGTTGAGCTCGCTGGCCGATGGCAAAGCCAACATCATGATCTCGGTAAACGCCATCATTATATCGGTGGTGCTTACGGTGCTGCTGGTGCGCATTCCGTATTACAAGCAATACATCATACCCACGGCCATGTTGGCCATTACCTGCCTCAGCGCCATGATCTTTGCCATCCTGTCCACCCGCCCATCGGTGAGCAGCGGCCGCTTTACTGAGGAAGACATCCGCAGCAAGCGGGCCAACCTGCTGTTTTTTGGCAACTTCTTCCGCATGCAGCTGGAAGAGTACCAATGGGGCATGAACGAAATGCTGAAAGACCGTGAGTACCTGTACAACAGCATGATCAAGGACATTTATTTCCTGGGCGTGGTGCTGGCCCGCAAATACCGGTTTCTGCGCATTGCCTATACCATTTTTATGTGGGGATTGATTGCATCGGTGGTGGCGTTTGCCGTGGCGGCGCTGTATGGTGCGTCCAACCCCAATATCAGCAGCAGTGCGCCGTTGATTGATTATTGACCGCACCCCGAGCTTCTTTGATTGAAAGAACATTATTGTAAAAAAGGCCACATAGCGTTCAGTCTATGTGGCCTTTTTTTATGAAACCCGCTTTGTCTTTGTCATGCTGAGCACAGCGAATCATCTGCGTATTGCAAATGAGGTATGGTTAGATAATAGGCGGACTCTTTGATGTTTCGAAGTTTTTTGCTGGTGCAGGCTCAGACCCTTCGCTGCGCTTAGGATGACAGGGGCTAAATGAGGTGGTGAAAATTTAAAAGGCCTGAAAGATTAAGTCTTTCAAGGCCCTTTTAAATTATGATGCTGACAGAGAATACTGTTTAACCTACAATCTGGCGGCGGATGGCATCAATCAACTCCGACTTTGTAATGGGCACACCCATGATTTTGTTGTAAGCCTGCGCATCCACCAGGTATTCGGCGCGGATGATTTTTACCAACTGCCCGTTGTTAATCTCGGGAATGAGCACCTTTTTATAGTTGCGCAGCATGTTGCCCAGGTTGCGCGGAAACGGCCGCATGTAGCGCAGGTGGGCATGCGCCACGCTGTAGCCTTCGGCAACCATTTCGGCCACCGCGGTTTTGATCACGCCGTAGGTAGAGCCCCAGCCCAGCACCAGCAGGTCGCCCTGTTCAGGGCCGTTGTCCAGTTGCTGCTCCGGAATATATTGCGCAATCATGTCCACCTTTTGCTGGCGCAGTTTCACCATCAGCTGATGGTTCTCGGGGTCGTAGCTTACGTTGCCGCTAATGTTTTCCTTTTCCAATCCGCCAATGCGGTGCTCCAGTCCTGGCGTGCCGGGCACGGCCCAGGGCCGCACACCCCGCTCATCGCGTTTGTAGGGCTGAAACTTGGCTTCGTCGTAGCCCAGCTCGGTTTTGAATTCCACCTTAATGGGCTGCAGGCTATCGGCCGAAGGATACATCCAGGGCTCGGCGCCGTTGGCGATATAGCCATCGCTCAAGAAGATCACCGGCGTCATATGCTCCACCGCAATGCGGGTAGCTTCGTACACCGCTTCAAAACAATCGGAAGGCGTTGATGCCGACACCACCGGCATGGGCGATTCGCCGTTGCGGCCATAATAAGCCTGCAGCAAATCGCTTTGTTCCGTTTTGGTGGGCAAACCGGTTGAGGGGCCGCCACGCTGCACGTTGACAATCACCAGCGGAATTTCGAGCATCATGGCCAGGCCCATAGCTTCGGTTTTCAGCGCCATGCCGGGACCCGATGTGGTGGTTACACCCAGGTGGCCGCCATAAGCTGCGCCAATGGCCGCCGAAATACCGGCAATTTCATCTTCGGCCTGGAAGGTTTTGATGCCAAAATTTTTATGCTTGCTCAGCTCGTGCAAAATATCGGAAGCCGGCGTGATGGGGTAAGTGCCCAGGAACATGGGCAAGCCGCTTTTTACCGAAGCAGCAATAAGGCCGTAGGCCAGCGCCTGGTTGCCCATAATGGAACGGTAAGAGCCGGCGGCAATGCGGGCTTTTTCCACCCGGAACTGCGTGGTAAAGGTTTCGGTGGTATCGCCATAGTTGTAACCGGCCCGCAGCGCCTTGATGTTGGAATCGAGGATCTCGGCCTTTTTACCAAACTTCTCGGTCAGGAACTGCTCGGTGCTGGCCATATCGCGGTTGTACATCCAGTACAAAAAGCCCAGCACAAACATATTTTTGGCGCGGTCCTTTTCCTTGGTGCCCAAACCCTGTACTTCTTTCAGCGCTTCGCGGGTCATTTTGGTGATGTCCATTTTGATCACCTCGTAGCCTTCCAGCGAACCATTTTCCAGCGGGTTAATGCCATCGGGGTAGTTAGCCAGCCGCAGGTTTTTTACGTCAAAACCATCCACGTTGACAATGAGCTTGCCGCCTTTTTTCAGGTTTTTGAGGTTGGTTTTCAGTGCGGCGGCGTTCATGGCCACCAGCACATCCCACTGATCGCCAGGCGTATAAATGCTTTCGGAAGAAAAACGCAATTGGTAACCGCTTACCCCGGGGATGGTGCCCTGTGGGGCACGGATCTCGGCGGGGAAGTCGGGGAAGGTGGAAAGGTCGGCACCCAGCAGGGCGGTGTTTTGGGTAAACTGCGTGCCGGTAAGCTGCATGCCATCGCCACTGTCGCCCGCAAATTTGATCACCACATCCTGAAGAACCTCCTGTGTACGTGTCATATACAAAATTGAGGGTGCAAAGGTACGAATGCCAAAGGGATTGCAAGGATGATGAATGTTAGCGGGGTGTAAAGAAAACACCTGCATGACAAAGAGGACAAGGGTGCTGGCTTATACGCTTCAGCGTAGGGTCAAAAACGGTTGGCGTTGTTGCACCTTACATAGCCGCCGATCCAATTCTTTGCCGCCCAATAAATGGCCTGCTTACATTTGTGCCCACAACCCCAAAAAACTGGCGGAAAACGACCAACTATTTGCAGCCGATCTTACCAATAAAGAAGCAGTGGCAAAAGCTGTGGCCGGATCGGAAACAGTGTACCTAGTGGCAGGCCTGGAGTATAAAACTTCTGTATGGCAACAACAGTGGCCCATCATCATGCGCCATGTAATTGATGCCTGCAAACAGCACGGTGCCAGGCTGGTATTTTTCGACAATGTGTATATGTACGACCCCGCTTACCTGAACTGCCTTACCGAAGCAACACCGGTGCGGCCGGTAAGTAAAAAAGGTGCCGTGCGGGCACAGATTGCACAAATGATTTTGGATGAAATTGCTGCCGGCAACCTGCAGGCAATGATCGTTCGGGCAGCCGATTTTATCAGCGCCAAAAACAGTGTGCTGGTGGAGATGGTGGCCAACAATTTAGCCAAAGGAAAAAAAGCGATGTGGATGGGCAACGCAGATAAATTACACGCATTTACCTACGTGCCCGATGCTGCCAATGCCACGGCCTTGCTGGCCCAAACGCAGGATGCTTGGAATGGAGTCTGGCACCTGCCCACCGCCGCACCACTTACCGGCAGGCAATGGGTGGAGCTGATTGCAAACGTTCAGCACAAACAACCGCGCATTTCAGTATTGCCTAAATGGGCAATGGGATTGCTGGGCATTTTTGTTCCGGTGCTGAAGGAGTTCAAAGAAATGGTGTACCAGTTTGAGCAGGACTATGTTTTCGACAGCAGTAAGTTTACCCAACGGTTTGGCATAACCGCAACACCGCCGGAGCAGGCGGTGAAGGAAGTGATGATGGATGGTAGATGATGGATGATAGTTGGTGGAGATGCGTTTTGTTGCGCAGTTTGTTGTGAGTGCATTAAGGTGTGAGGAGATTGCTTCGGCGCATATATTTTACTAAACTATAAAGCTGGTGCTGCGCCTTGCAATGACGGCGGTTGTTTGCAGCAAGGAAATTGACAAACGTTCCTAACAACAACGTACAAATAATTACCTACGGAATTCTAACTCCCGACTCTCAACTGCCGACTGCCCATCATCTACCATCCACCATCTCAACCAACTACCAACTATCAACTGTCAACCCTCCCCCCTCCCTTGGCCTTCATTTTGCACAGGTGCAACAAAATGAACGGCAATGAGTACCCGTTTTGAAGAAGTACATCACTCCTTAGATTTGGATGAAGACCTGAAACTGCATCGAAAAGGATGGATCGCCAAGCCCATTGGCAGGGCCATCATTATGGTTATTGTTATTGCCGGTGCACTGGGCTTTTTTGGCCAGGGCATTTTAAGTAAAAAAGTGTTGCGGCAGGGCAGTGCCATGATCCAATTCGACCGCTTTTTGCGCCACAATGGCGAAATGGATATGCTGGTGAGCATGACCAGCGTGGCCGGCCGGTCGGCCGTTTCTTTTCCGCTTGATTATATGCAACACCTGAAGGTGGAACATATTGTGCCGCAGCCCGAAGCATCATTTATCCGCAGCGGGCAGGTGTGGTATGTTTTTCAAACCGACCAGAACCTGATGGCGCATTTTTTCATCAAGCCGCAAACCACCGGCAACCTGCACGGCGCCGTGTGGATCAACGACCAGTTTATTCCTATTTCTCACTTTATATATCCCTGATATGAACCCGGTAATGCGAGGCGTCATTATTTACCTGTTCCTGCTCATTATATTCCGGTTCATGGGCAAACGCAGGCTGGCCAATACCACCACTTTTGACTTTGTGGTACTGCTCATTATTTCGGAGGTAACGCAAAACGCACTGGTCGGCGAAGACTACAGCATCACCAACGCCATGCTGCTGATTGCCACACTTATGGGCATTGATGTAGTGCTTTCTTTTTTCAAAGAAAAATTCAAGCTTTTTGACCGGGTTGCCGAGGGCCTGCCGCTGATTGTGGTAGACCATGGACAACCGCTGAAAGAAAGAATGAAAAAGACCGGTGTGGATGAAGAAGATGTAATGCAGGCTGCCCGCCAAAACCCGGGCCTCGAACGCATGGACCAGGTAAAATATGCCGTGCTGGAAAAAGACGGCAGCATCACCATTATACCATCGCGGATAGAAGAATAAACAGTGCCCATTTTTCTATTAAACTGTTGCTGCAACAAATTGGGAAACGTACCGGTCCGTTGGGTTAGGGAGTGTTCCATTGGCCTGATTTTAGTTTTATACCCGCCGTGTGATACCCATTGTTAACCAAAAAACGGAACTATGAAAAAGTGTTTGAGTATACTGACCCTGGCTTTTGCCATGACCATTGGTTCGGGTATAGTAAATGATGCTGATGCGCAAACGAGGACCAAAACCAAGAAAGGCTGGAGCCGCAAAGCCAAAGGTGCAGCCATTGGTGGTGCAGCGGGTGCAGCTACCGGTGCAGTCGTTAGTCGCAACGACAGTAAAGGCGCAGTGATTGGCGGTGTGGTAGGTGCCGGTACCGGCTATATTTATGGCCGTAAAAAAGACAAGAAAAAAGGCCGTCAGTAACTAACCCATTAAATTCAATACGAAAGGGCGCTGATGGTTCAGCGCCCTTTCGTATAATTTACTGTCAACTACCAACTATCAACTGCTCCCTACCATCCATCTCCGTCCAACACATTACCCAGTCCGCCAAGCACACTGCCTTCGCCTTTTCGGGTAGTGGTGCCGTATTGCAAAATGCGGCTGGCCAGCCGGCTTACCGGTAAGGTTTGGATCCACACCCGGCCGGGGCCGCGCAGCGTGGCAAAGAACAGCCCTTCGCCGCCGAAAAAAGTATTTTTAATCCCGCCTACAAACTGGATGTCGTAATCAACCGAAGGGGTAAAAGCCACCAAACAGCCGGTGTCCACTTTCAGCATTTCGCCGGGTTGCAGATCGCGTTCCACAATATGTCCGCCAGCGTGTACAAATGCCAGCCCATCGCCTTCCAATTTTTGCATGATAAAACCTTCGCCGCCAAACAGGCCAGTGCCCAGTTTGCGCTGAAACTCGATGCCCACACTCACCCCTTTTGCCGCACACAAAAACGAATCTTTCTGGCAGATCATTTTGCCGCCCAGCCGCATCAGGTCCATCGGAATAACCTTGCCCGGATAAGGCGATGCAAAAGTTACTTTTCTACGGCCTTGGCCCACGTTGGTAAAGGCCGTCATAAACAGGCTTTCGCCGGTGAGCAGGCGTTTGCCGGCACCCATCAGTTTGCCCAAAAAGCCTTTTTGCTGGCTACTGCCGTCACCAAAAATCGTTTCCATCTGAATGCCGTCATCCATCATCATAAAGGCGCCACTTTCTGCAACCGCGGTTTCGTTGGGATCAAGCTCAATCTCCACGCACTGCATTTCTTCGCCCAGTATTTTATAGTCTATTTCATGTGATCGTTGGGAATAAGGAGTCATGTTCGGTAAAATTTTGGCTAAAATAAAAAAGAAAACCCGACGCCGCCAACGGCACAAATAACACAATGCATGCACGGCAAAGCAGCGGTACAAACGGCAAGCGGCCCGCAGGGCCTTGTTATAAAAAAATGACAAGCGGTAAAAACTGCAACCCCGCTTTGCAGTAACTTGTAGCCCTCATTCAACACTGCACAAAGGCACTGCAACCGGTGCCCGCAACCATTGATCATCAACACAACGACACATGAAGAAAAACAAAGTACTGGTGCTTGCCGCCGGTGCGCTGCTGCTGGTAAGCACGGCGTTTGGGCAGGCCAAGCTGGTGGAAAAGGTAACCAAGACCGGCACTGAGCTGGTCATTCCTTACGAAAAATATGTTTTACCCAACGGCCTTACCGTTATTGTACACGAAGACCACAGCGATCCCGTGGTGCATGTGGATGTAACCTACCACGTAGGTTCGGCACGTGAAGAGATCGGCAAATCGGGGTTTGCACACTTTTTCGAACACATGATGTTCCAGGGCTCCGACAACGTGGCCGACGAACAGCATTTTAAAATAGTAACCGAATCGGGCGGCACACTGAACGGCACCACCAACCGCGACCGCACCAACTATTTTGAAACCGTACCCGCCAACCAGCTCGAAAAAATGCTGTGGCTGGAAGCCGACCGTATGGGCTTTTTGCTGGATGCAGTAACGCAGCAAAAATTCGAGATCCAGCGGGCTACCGTAAAAAATGAGCGGGGACAGAATTACGACAACCGCCCTTACGGACTGGCTTTTGAAAAAGTAAGCCAGGCGCTTTACCCCTACGGCCATCCCTACTCCTGGCTCACCATCGGATATGTAGAGGACCTGGACCGGGTGAATGTGAACGACCTCAAAAACTTTTTCCTGCGCTGGTATGGCCCCAACAACGCCACGGTAACCGTTGGCGGCGATGTGAAGCCTGCCGACGTGGTGAAGCTGGTAGACAAATATTTTGGTTCCATTCCGCGTGGCCCCGAAGTAGCACCGGTTACCCTGCCTGCTGCGCAGTTGGGCAGCACCCGTTATACTTCGTATGTAGACAACTATGCACGCCTGCCGCTGCTGGCCATTACCTACCCGACCGTGCCCAACTATCACCCCGATATGGCGCCACTGGCATGCCTGGCGCAGGTGCTGGGCCAGGGCCGCAACTCTGTGCTGTACCAGCAGTTGGTAAAAAAACAACTGGCACTGAACGCCAGTGGTTTTTCGCAACTGTCGGAGCTTTCCGGCGAGCTGATGTTCCAGTTTATTCCATTGCCGGGCAAAACCCTGGCCGACATGGAAGCACTATACCGCGCTTCGCTGGATTCGTTTGAAGCCCGTGGCGTAACGACTGAAGACGTGGAAAAATTCAAGGGCGGCATCGAATCGCAATTGATCAATGGCCTGCAAAGTGTTTCGGGCAAGGCTTCGCAGCTGGCGGCCTTCCAAACATTTACCGGCAACCCCAACAAAATTTCCGAGTTGCTGAAAATGTACACTTCTGTTACCAAGGAAGATGTAATGCGGGTGTACAACCAGTACATCAAAGGCAAGCCGTCGGTGGTGCTGAGCATTTTGCCCAAAGGGCAGGAAAAAATGGCCGCTGCACCGGACAATTTCAAGATCGATACATCGGGCTACAAAGCGCCGGATTACGGCTATGCAGGCCTCAACTACAGCAAAGCAAAAGACAATTTCGACCGCAAAAAAGTACCGGGCAACGGTGCTAATCCCGTGGTGAAAGTGCCTGCATTTTGGCGCAAGAACCTGCCCAACGGCGCTAAAGTAATCGGCACCCAAAACACTGAAGTACCGCTGGTTACATTTTCGGTTACCATTCCGGGTGGTCACCTGGCGCAGGCCGGCGACCTGAAGAAAGCAGGCCTTGCTTCACTGTTTTCTGATATGATGGCCGAAGACACCAAGAACTACACGGCCGAACAAATGGCGGTGGAATTGCAAAAACTGGGTTCATCCATTTCAGTTAGCAGCAGCACCGACGGTATTGTTTACTCCGTACAATCGCTGAAGAAAAACTTCGACAAAACGCTGAAGCTGCTGGAAGAGCGGATGCTGAACCCGAAGTTTACAGAGGATGCATTTACCCGCATTCAAAAGCAAACACTGGAATCGTTTAAAGCACAAAAGGCACAGCCCGATGCAGTGGCCGATGCCGTTTTTGCAAAACTAAACTACGGCGACAACCACATCCTGGGCATGCCGCAGGAAGGCACCGAGGAAACCGTGAAAGCCATCACACTGGCCGATATCCAGAATTACTACAACAACTACATGACATCGGTCGATGCCAACGTGGTGGTGGTAGGCGATATCACCGAAGCCGAAGTGACTCCCAAACTGGCGTTCCTGAACAAACTGCCGAAGAAAAAAATCACACTGGCCAAGATCGATCCCACACCGGCAGTAGATAAAACCAAAGTGTACCTGGTGGATGTGCCCAAGGCTGCACAAAGCGAGTTTCGCGTGGGTTACACTACCGGGCTCAAATACGACGCAACCGGTGACTACTACAAGGCTTACCTGATGAACTGGCCGCTGGGCGGCGCGTTTAACAGCCGCATCAACCTCAACCTGCGCGAGGACAAAGGCTGGACCTACGGTGCCCGCTCTTTCTTTAGCGGCGATGAGCATTCCGGCGACTACGAGTTTAGCTCGGGCATTAAAGCCGGCGCTACCGACAGCGCACTGGCCGAGGTAATGCGGGAAATAAAAGAGTACGTGCAAAACGGACCTACGCCTGATGAAGTGGCCTTTATGAAAAGCGCCATTGGCCAGGCCGATGCCCGCAACTACGAAACCGGTTTCCAGAAAGCCGCGTTTGTATCGCGGATCCTGAACTACAACCTGCCGGCTGATTTTGTAGCGCAGCAAGCCAAAATTTTGCAGGGCATGACACCGGCGCAAATGAAAGCCATTGCACAAAAACAACTGAAACCCGAGCAAATGAACATCCTGCTGGTAGGCGACAAAGCCACCATTATGGAAAAGGTTAAAAAGCTGGGTTACGAAGTGGTGGAACTGGATGCCGATGGCAAAAAAATGGAAGGCAAAACTTTTTAAAAAAAGCAGGGCCAACCTTTAATCCGCAAGTTTGTTTATAGTTATAGGGCGCCTCCGCAAGGGGGCGCTTTTTTTATCCATAAAATACAGCGCAACCAACTGCCCGGCACTATTGCAGCCCGGTGCGTTTTTTGACGAATAATGTTACATGCAGATTCTTTGGCGTTACCTCCAGCCACACCGTCCGCTTTTGTTGCTATCGCTTTTACTGGCCACTGTAGCGCAGTTGCTCACCCTTATCGACCCGATCATTTTTGGTAAAATCATCGACGACTATGCCAACCAACGCGGCAGCCGCCCCGAAAGCGAATTGATCAATGGCGTGCTTTTTTGGCTGGGCGTTGCCGTTGCGGTGGCATTGGCAGCGCGGCTGGCAAAGGCTTTCCAGGAATATACCACAAGGCTGGCTGTGGCGCGTTTTGGCATGCAAATTTTCAACGATGGGCTAAAGCAAACCCTGCGTCTCAACTTCCAGGAATTTGAAGAAAGCCGCAGCGGCGAAACCCTTTCGGTGTTGCAAAAAGTAAAGACCGACACGGAACGGTTCATCAACTCATTCATCAACGTTGTTTTTTCCTCCATCGTTGGCATTGGCTTCCTTATTTGGTACAGCATCACCAAAAACTGGATGCTCATTCCAGTTTTTGTAATTGGCATTTTGGTGCTGGGCAGTGTTACCGGTTTGTTGTCCAAAAAAATAAAAACCGTGCAGCGCTCCATCAACCGCGAAACCAATAAAATGAGCGGTGTGATCACCGAAAGCCTGCGCAACATTGAGCTGGTAAAAAGCCTCGGGCTTACGTTTCCGGAAATACGCAGGCTGCGCGAACAAACGCAGAAGATCTTCGAACTGGAAATGATCAAGGTGCGGAAGGTGCGAACGCTTTCTTTTTTGCAGGGCACCACGCTCAACCTGTTGCGGCAGTCCATCCTGTTTATTTTGCTATGGCTTATTTTCCGCAATGTGCTCAGCACCGGCGAGCTCATTACCATGCAATTTATTTCCACCGGCATTTTTGGCCCGCTGCAGGACCTGGGCAACATCATTTTGCAATACCGCGAAGTGGATGCGTCCATTCACAACTTCGATACGTTGATGCACAAACCCATTGAGCAACGCCCCGAAAACCCGGTGGAGATCGGGCCGCTGCAAAACCTGCGTTTTGAAAGTGTGGTATTTAAACACAAAACAGGATCGGGTAATGCCATCGACGATATTTCTTTTTCGGTAAAAGTGGGCGAAACCATTGCGTTTGTAGGGCCTTCGGGCTCGGGAAAAAGTACGCTGGTAAAATTGCTGGTGGGCCTGTACAAACCGGTGAGCGGCGCCATTTATTTTAACGAAGAAGGATCGGATGAAATACGCTACAACGAGCTGCGCCGGCAGATTGGTTTTGTAACGCAGGATACGCAATTGTTTGCCGGCACCATCAGGGATAACCTGTTGTTTGTAAAAGCCGACGCAACCGATGCCGAAATACTGGAAGCCCTGCACAAAGCGGCTTGCGAAGGATTGCTGCAACGCAGCGAAAAGGGCATTGACACCGTGCTGGGCGAAGGCGGCATGAAATTGAGCGGCGGCGAAAAGCAACGCATTTCCATTGCCCGTGCCCTGCTGCGCAACCCACGCCTGCTGATCTTTGATGAAGCAACTTCGGCACTGGATTCACTGACCGAAGAAAGCATTACAGCCACCATCAGGTCTATATCTGCCAGCCGCGAACAGATCACCATTTTGATTGCACACCGCCTCAGCACCATCATGCATGCCGATACTATTTTTGTGTTGGAACGTGGCCACGTGGTGGAAACCGGCAACCATGCCGACCTGCTGCAGCAAAAAGGCTTGTACTACGCCATGTGGCGCCAGCAGGTGGGCGAACGCAGGGAGCGGGTGCACCGGCCGGATTGAGGTGGTGAATGGGCAGTGGTGAATGGTGAATGTTTGGATCGTGAAACGTCAAACGTGAAATGTGAAAGAGTAAAATTTTTATGTTGTAGTTCTAAAGAAAAGGCCGCTCTATTGAGCGGCCTTTTCTTTAGAACATTGTTGCTTTCAAAATTGGGCTAAACCAGTTTGCTGTTGAGTGCAGTGCGGTAGAGGCGCATGAGGCGCATTTCTTTAAAAAACCATTGTACCCAAATAATGGCCACCGCCGGCAGTGCAATAAAAGAACCCATGTTGTAGGCAAAAGCATTTTCAAAATCGAGGTGTATGAGGTGCTGGCAGGCACGGGTCATGCCGCAACCGTAACACTCAAAGTCGAACAATACTTTGGACAAACAAATGCTTTCTCCATGATCGAAAAAGTCGGCGGGCAGCGCCAGCAAAACGGGCGGCAACAATACAATGAGCGCCAGTTTGGCCAGGGTAAAATAGTAGCGAAAAGATACCGAACGCATAGCAGTTACTGGTTTGTTGGTAAAATTAAAGCGTAGTAGCGTACTCGCTTCCGTTTGGCTTCAACGTGCCCATGATGATGCGCACCAGGTCGATCAACGCCCATACACCGCAGCCACCAAGGGTAAGCAACTGTACCACACCTTGCCAGGTGTAACCCAGGTAAAAACGGTGAATGCCCAGGCCGCCCAGCAGGGCAACAAGGATCAGGGCAATTACTTGCGATTTGCCTTCGGCTGCAGGAGCGCTGCCTTTCGTAGCGATCTTTTTACCAAAAACTTTGAGGGCAATTTTTTCCTTCATCGTCAGCTTGCTGCCTTTGACGTTGGTAGCCATTGCTTTCATTTGCTTGTACGAAACTTTGCCAACGGCAGGTGCTTCGGTAGCTACGGCAACAGGCTCAGAAACTTTGGAAGAAGGAAACGCGGCGGTTAAAGACACCACCATTACGGCGGCCATTAAAAAGCCGCTCACTTTTTTAAATACGTTCATAACGCAGGAGTTTGGGTTTAAAAATTCTGGATCAAATATATAGGCACAGTTGAGGCATTCAAACTTTTTTTCCGGACCAATGGTTAAATAACTATTTGAATAAAGTACTTCATCTTTAAACAAAAAAGGCGCTGTTGCAAACACAACGCAACTTGCCGCCGGCTAAACTTTTTGTTTTCCCAAAATACCGGAAGGCTTTTTTCAAAGCCAGCAAAACGATGGTGTATTTTTTGATACCTTCAAAACCGTGCAGTACCGAATTACATACCCTTTGTTGCTTCTTTCAATCACCGCTTTTTTGGTAGGCTGTGTGGCGTCGAAAGACCCGCAGAGCGCCACTGCCCGCAACCTGCAGCGGGGTCGCCTGAAGGAAGACACCAGTTTTGTTTACGCCTTGCCTTATCCCAAAGGCAAAAGCTACCTGATGGTACAAGGATATTTTACCCGATTTTCGCACCGCAATCGTGCCGCTATTGATTTTAAAATGGCTGAAGGCACACTGATCAGCGCGGCCCGTGATGGTGTGGTGGTACGCACCGCCGGCAACAACAACAAGGGCGGCTGGAACCGGAGGTACCGGCCATTTGCCAACTATATTGTTATTGAACACGAAGACGGATCAAGGGCCGGTTACTGGCACCTGCAAAAAGATGGTGTGCTGGTAAATGTTGGAGATACGGTGCGGCAGGGCCAGCCCATTGGCCGAAGCGGCACGACGGGCTTTTCGCTTTTTCCGCACCTGCATTTTTTTGTATGGAGCAATAAAGGCGGCAAATGGTCGCAACTACCCACCCGCTTTCAAACCAAGAGCGGCGCCCGATACCTCAAGCCCATGCGGTCGTACACCAGCGTGGAACCTGAAGGCGAGCAGGAGCATTTAGCGGGAAAGAATTGAGGGGAACGTCAATCGTGAATGCGCAATGGTGAATGGAGGAAGTCGTCAAACGTGAAACGTGAAGGTTTGATGATTTTGATTGAATGTAAAATGCAGTTGTGCGTTTTCAATTTTTTTTACACTATTTGTGATAATTAAAAGGGCTTTTTTTTAATACGCCACATTTCGTTTTACTCTTCACATACATAGTTCCCTCTTTCACGATTGACGTTTCACGTTTCACGACTCAAAATTCACCATTGCCCATTCACCACCTCAATCCGTGCTCACCTTTTTGATCGGTGTCAGCACCACTTTGCGGAACTCCACTTCGGCGCCTTCGGCCTGCAATGCAATCTGGCCTTTTTTGGCAGTAGCTTCATATCCGTAATTCACCATGGTGCCGTTTACCCACACCACAATTTTATCGCCTACGGCTTCAATGGTCATGCTGTTCCATTGGCCCAGCGGCTTTTCCGAATCATCGGTCAGGTTGGGAATGCGGCGCAGCTTGCCATCCACTGAGCCCCATTTTTCTTTGGGACCGCGGCGTTTTTCCATATCGGGCACCACAATGTCTTCACCAATCACCCAAAAGTCGCCGGCGTTTTGGTGCATCATCTGCACTTCAATGGATTTGGGAAACATGCCGTACAGGTTGCGGGGTGTGGAGGCATGCACCAGCACGCCACAGTTGCCCGGGTCGCCGGCAAAACGGTATTCCACTTCGAGGCGGTAGTTTTCAAATTTCTCGTCGGTGATGAGGTGACCACCGGGTTTGCCCATGCTCACCAGCAAACCGTTGCGCACCAAAAACGGGCTGCGTGCCGTGCTGTCTTTATCCATCTGCGGCACATCGGCATGCCAGCCGCTGAGGTCTTTTCCGTTAAACAGGGAACGCGATTGTGCAGTGGCGGTATTTACCCACAAACAAAAAAGGGCTAATGGCAGCAACAATGTTTTCATAGAGGCCAAGTTAACCCATTTTCTTGTGCAAGCATCAGGGCTGCGGCATGCCCTTGCCCTTTCTGAATTTTACCAGCAAATAAATAAGCCCCGCCAATGATACCAGCGCCGATGCAAAAAAGATGGGCGGCACCATGTGCATGCGATCGGCAAAGGCCCAACCCGCAAGTAAGGCGCCTAAGCCAATGCCTACTTCCAAAGCAATGTACATAGTGGCCATGGCACGACCACGGTATTCGGGTAAACTTAAATCGGCTGTAAGCGCATTAGATGCCGGCGAAAAAAGACCGGTGGCAATGCCATAAATAAATGCGCCCACCATCAGCGCCACCACCGATTGTGCCCAGCCAATGATCAATAGCGAAACAACCAACAGCGCAGATGCCCATTTTAATACAGCAATGCGCCCATGCCGGTCGGATACGCGGCCTGCGGCAAAACGCACCAGCAAAGAAGCAACCGTAAACACAATAAAGAAAGTGCCTTTGTTGCCCACACCCAGGTGGCTGCTCCAGTCGGGTACCAGTGTGAGCACAGCGCCATAACTTACATATCCCAACAGCGTAATGATGGCTGCCGGCAACACGCGGGGCTCCAGTATTTCATGCGCCGACAGTTTTAAAAAAGCAAATTTAAACCGCTGCTTTTCGGGATGTGTTTCGGGCAGGTTTCCCAAAATAACAATGGACAATAAGGCAAAAAGTGAGGAAGTATAAAACAGCCCGTTGATACCGTATTGCGCCGTTACAAATGAACCCAGCGCGGGCCCGATGGCCATGCCTGTGCTGAAGCAAATGCCGTGAAAACCCATGGCCTCGCCCCAGCGGTTTGGCGCCACCACATCTGCAATATAAGCCGCCGTGGCAGTGGGTTTGAAGCCGGTGGAAAAACCATGAAAAAGCCTAAGCGTAAGAAAGCCTGCAACAGTGCCCAGCAACGGGTATAAAAAGCCGCATACAAAGCAAACCAGCGAACCAATGGCCATTACCGGCACCCGGCCAATGGTATCGGTGAGCTTGCCACTAAACGGCCGCGAAAGACCTGCTGTAACGGTGAACAGGGCAATGATCAAACCTTTGTACTCGGCGCCACCCATCGAACTGAGGTATGCCGGCAACTCGGGAATGAGCATATTGAACGAAGCAGAAAAAAGAAAAGACGAGGCACACAACAATCCAAACTTCAGCGTATAAAGCCGCCCCCCGGTATCAGTCATCAAAATGTATTTCTGTTAGAGCTGCAAAGGTAAATGCAGGGCGTTCGGATAACGCACTACTTTTTTGATGCAATCCACAATTGTTGCTATCAAACATTGTACAGCAAAGCCCCGCATTGCTGCGGGGCCCGTTACCAGAATGTCGATGAAGTATAAGCATGTACACATGTACCTTACTGATCCATGTGTTTTTTCTTATCCTTTTTCTTATTCATTTTTTTGGTGCTTTTGTTGCTGCTGTCGCCAGTGGTATTACCATAAGCGTTGTTATTATCCACGCTGTTCAGGTTGGTAGTGCCATCAGTTGTAGTAGCGCCGTTTACACCAGTGCTGTCCGATTTGTTTGTAGTAGTGTTTTGCATATCGGTGCCACTTGTTGTGTCTGAAGCATTATCAGTAGTAGTGGCATCTGTTTGCATTTGATCAGCCGAAGTGTTGGTGCCGTTCATACCATTGGTACTATCGGTAGTAGTGCGGGTGCTATCGGTACCAGTGTTGGTATTATTCCAATTGCCCTGTGTACGGGTGCTGTCGGTCTGGGTGTTCATGCTGTTGTTGGTAGAACCGCTTTGCTGACCGTTGTTCCACTGCTGTGTCCCATTATTCATCTGCTGGCCATTGTTCATACCCTGCTGGTCAACACTCATTGATTCGGTTGGCGCAGGTGCTACATAAGCACTGCCATCTTCGTTGATCATTTCAGACCGTACGGTACCGTTTTCAATAATGCGTACATGGTAATGTGCACCTTCCACAGGATCCACAACAGTTGTTGTGTTCATAGTAGTACTGCCGCTAACATCTGTACCGGTGTTTACGGTATTAGTACCATTGTTGCTCATGTTAGCCGAAGTGTTGCTGTTCACAGTTGCACTGCTATTGTCCATAGTAGCGCTGCCGTTTACCGATGCAGTTCCATTATTGCTCCAGGCAGCGTTGGCGCCACTTTGCATCATCGTGCCGCTTTGATTGTTGCTGGTGCTGCGCATCATCGTTACATCATACACTTTATCGCCGTACAGTTCCTGCACTTTGGCCATTACATTGTCGGGTACAAAGGTTGACATAATAGGCAGTGCAATTGCAAAGCTTTGGCCGTTCATGCTGTAGTACCGACGTGCCATTTTACCCTCATTATCTTTGTAGTTTACACGCCAGTATTCGTTCGATTGTTCCCACTGTGCATCAGTACCGGTGGGTACTTCCTGGCCAAAGGTGCGCAGTACATTCGATGGCACTGCAGCGCCATAAGCGTTGTAGTTGCCGGTGCTTTGCTGGGTGCTGGCATCACCAGTTGTTTTCTTGTCCCACTTGTCGCTTTTGTTTTGCTGCATGGTGTTTTGTTGCATGCTGCTGTTGTCTGTGCTGGAACGCACCGGGTTACCGGTTGTGCCGGTGGTTGAGTCCGTGCCTGTTTGCTGCGCCCATAGCAAGGTGCCAGAGCTGGCCAGCAAAAGGGTCATAAATGTTCTTTTCATCCTGTTTGTTTTTTTGGTTAGCAACGAAATATGCACACTTATTACAAGTAGTGTGCCTGTAACAACTCTGCAGCACGATTTTTTATTCAGGCACAACAGTTTCAAACAGGCTACAGCAGAGGATTTTACCCTTTTACAAAGCAGGAATACACTGCGTATTATCAATGAGCAGCAATCAAAAGATCATAGAATATTAACGTGGTAAAAATGTAATTGCTTTCACAAAAGCGAACCGCATTTGTTGAATCGATTGCCAGACTATTACACAAGAAACAACAGATTCAAGCCACGATATTTTTTATTACAAGTTGTAGAGGAATATTCATTTCATAACATCACCACCACTCAAGTGAATTGATGTTTATTAAATAACTGCGATAGCATAAATAAGCATTCATTTTTCATCAACACGAAACATCACGATAACATAATACAGCAGTTGTGTTGATCGCATGTATAGCACAAGTATGGAAATTCGATGCAACACCAACATCATCGCAAACAAGCAATGCATGTTCTTTAGTTCATGAAATAATTATTGCTACAAAAAACATACGCCTACAAAACCCATGAAATAACAACAGCAATTACATGCGCTATTTAATTGATGCATGTACATAATGAATACGTACACCCGTAAACCGCCGTCACATGATTAAAATAAAACATACCGATAAAAAAGTAGCCCGTTTTGTAGTTGGGTATAATGGAACAAAGGACGCCAAACCCTTTACCAGCAAGGGTTTTACCAAATATTTAAATAGTTTAGGATAAAAAACAAGAACAAAAATTGGTTTGCACCAGCATTTTTACCGGTATACTTTTGTATCAGATCAGCGCTACAAACCGTATCCAACTTCAGTAGCACACAACAAGTCTGATCGCCCTACCGATTGCACGCCTCTGATGATTGCCCGCCGCGTTTGCTTACCAGAAAAGAAATTTTTATTAACGCAATCCATTAAAACGATCATTATGAAAAGTGTAAACATCAACAACATCGTGAAAATCATATTTTTCACAGCAGTAATCGCCCTCTTTACCTTCGGCACTGTACTCACTGCAAATGCACAGGAAGGCGGCAACAAAGAAAACGTAGAAATCAAGTACCTGGGTGCAGTAGGCAACAACCCTATCTTCCAGGTGGAGTTCGATAACCTGGAGGAAGAAGAGCTGTTCATCACCCTGAAAGACTCTGACGGCAACACACTGTACTCCGAGAAATTCAAAGAGAAAAAATTCTCTAAAAAATTCCAGGTTGAACGTGCTGACGAAGACCTGCGTGTGATCCTGACCATTGCCAACAAGAAAGGCAAGTTCTCACAGCAGTATCAAATCAACCGCAACACTCGCATTGTGCAGGATGTGTTTGTAACCAAAGTACGTTAATCAACCCCAAGTTTGTTTTGTTTTTCAAGAAAGCTCCGCCACTGTGCGGAGCTTTTCATTTGGGGCAGTTCATCGGTAATAATTACCACTTGAAGTAACATTTACCCCAGCTTAACGAAACCTACTTCCTGTTGCACCGCCTGTATTGTAGCTTGTATTGAAACAACAATCCAATGACCACGAATACCAACACCACACCACTGTATCACAACGAGGCACTGATTGAAATTGTAGCTTACTCTTTTTCGCCCTACGATCAAAAGCCACGCAGCTTCAACGATAAAAAGGTGTACCTCGATATTTTGTTTGTGCATCCACGCACCGACGAAGCCATCATGCTGCGCACCACTGCTGCAGCGCACATGCTGTACCAACCCAAAGACCAGATTGAACATGCAGTACACCGCGAGGTACGCACTGCACTTTCTTTTTCAGGCGCCACTGCCTGAACGTTCAAAAGCACTCATTCGGCTGCCTGCAACCGGGCTCCGTCTTTTTAACACGCGGCTCGCCACAACTTGTTTTATATTTATTCGGCCCGGCTTTATACATCGGGCTTACCTGTTGGTTGCAGGTTGCTGCGTTCATGAAAAAATTGATTTGCTCCATACTGTTTTACCTCACTGCGCATGTGGCTGCAGCCACTGCCATCGTGGTTATTGTTACACCCCAATATATTTTACTGGGCACCGATAGCAAACGACAGGTGCTTGATGCAAATGCAGTGGTGCAGGCAAACCAGCAGGTGTGTAAAATTCAAAACGTAGGTGGTTATTATTTTGCACTGGCTGGCTTTACTTCATCGCAGGCTTCGGGCTATTCTGCTTCGCAAATTGTGGCAAAGCAACTGCAGCAAGCTGCCAGTTACGAAACGGCCATCAGCAACATTAAACAGGAACTAAAAAATATTTTGGCAAAAGAATTAAAACAGCGGCAGCAGCAACAGCCCGCTGCATTTGCACAACTGCTCTCCACCGACGAACCACTGTTGGAACTGGTGGTGCTGCGCCTGCAAAACGGCGTGCCGCAAATGGAGATCATTGGCTTTGAAAAAGGCGCCGGCAGCCAGGTGGCTGTGGGCAGTTACACCGCCCGTTGTCCCGGCGATTGCCCGCCCGGAAGCCAGCAGATCTATTTCATGGGATCATATAGCGGCATGGAGCACTTCTTGGCGCAACAGCGGCCGTTTACCGAACCTGCAATGTTGGTAAAACAACTCATTATGGAGCAGGCAAAAGTTACTCCTTCATCGGTTGGTGCACCGGTAAATATGGTGCGCTTTTCGGCCGACGGCACCGAATGGATCAAATGATTGTGCAACAAACAACAATTGCCTCCCACTTTTCTGCACTTACCGTAAACTTGCTCCATGAAAGCAGCCAGCATCAGTGAGATTAAAGCGGAACTAAAAGGCAAAACAACAGCGGAGCTGACCGAGCTGTGCCTGCGCATGGCGCGGGCCAAAAAAGAAAGCAAGGAACTGCTTACCTACCTCCTGTTTGAGGCTGATGATGAAGAGGCGTACAAACGCAGCGTGATCGCTGAAATTTCGGAATACATGACGGAGGTAAACACGGGCAATTTATACATTGCAAAAAAGCAACTGCGCAAAGTGTTGCGCATTACCGGCAAATACATCAAGTATTCGGGCAACAAAGCCACCGAAGCCGAACTGCTCCTGCATTTCTGCACCGAAATGAAAGCGCTGGGCATACCACTGAACCGCAGCACAGCGCTATCAAATTTGTTTACAGCACAACTCAAAAAAATTGTAGCCGCCGTCGCTACTTTGCACGAAGACCTGCAATATGAATACAAAGATCAAATTGCTGCATTGCGGTGATAGGGAATTTAAAGTTTAAAGTCTAAGGTTTAAAGTTGGAAAAATCAGTTGAACACTAAACCATAAATTTTAAACCGTACACTAAAACTTCAGCTTCATAATCGCCGAAAAGTCTTCTGCAATATCATCTTCCCAGGCATGCGTCAATAGCCGCTCAAATGCGGTTTTATGAAACCGCGTATTCTCGCCGTAAATATTCGGCGTACTGTATTCGCCAAACACAAAAATGCCTTCTGCACGGCGGCAAAAATTAAGGCGGTAAGTGAGCCGGGGCTGCGCAGTTTTGTGCACCATCAGCTCCAAGCTATTGATCGACGAATGTATGGGCGATGCAGCGGCCATTACCTCGGCGCGGAGGTTTTGAAACGTGTTGAGCTGATCGCAAATATTTTCAAATGCAGGCCTTGCCTTTTGCTCCAAAAACTCCTGTATGGTGGCAAAATCGGCCGTAGAAAGTTCCGGCACTTTTTTCTCAAAGCCCTGCGATTTTATAACGTCATCTAATTGCTGTCTCCAGTCAATCATAGGTTGTCAAGTTTAAATTCCAGCACAGTTCCTCAGAGGCAGCAGCAGGGGTTGCAGGTTTTTAGTGGCTTAAAACGCACCGAGGCTCCTTTTTATTGCCCACCCGCCGGCCTTGCCGCCTGCCGCCGCCTCCCTACTTTTGCGCCATGATTTCTGCCCATGAACTGCGCCCCGGTAACCTCATCCTGCAAAAACTGTCCGGCAAAATTGCCATGACGCCCTGTACCGCGGCACATTTTGCCATGCTGGACCGTGGCGAAGGCGCCACCCTGTACCCTGTTGTGCTGAAGCCCGAACTGCTGGAACGGTGCGGTTTTGCAGAAAATATGGACTACCCGCTGCGGCCCGGGGCCCGCGAGTTCAGGCTGGTGCTGCCGGTAATTGGCGGCGCCGATACCCAACTGGCCGGCTATGTAAAAAGCAACGGCGAATGTTTTGCCCGGGCAATGGTAAACGGCGCTGCGGCCAGCAATAATGTGCACCAGCTGCACCAGTTGCAAAACCTGCATTTTGCCCTCACCGGCGCTGAATTGGAACTAAAAAAGTAAAGATGGAAAGCGTAAACTTTTAAACAAGCACGGCCATGAACAGTGAAGCGTATAAAGCATTGATCAGCCAGAAAAACGTTTTGGACCACACCACGCTTAATGTAACCTTAAAAGAGTTGGCATCGCGGCAGGAGGCCCAATTAGCCGATAAAATAAAAGGAATCATCGAGCACAATAAGATTCCAAAGCCCGAACAACACGCCCAACCTTTTGCTACTGCTACCAATTATTATACTGTAAATCTTGAGGCGGACGAAATTGATCGGATCGTTGATGTTTTGTTCGGCCTAGAAGAAAGCCATACGGGTGAAAACGGCGAGCCCACACCTACCGCATCTTTTTATGCTTCGCTGGTGGATAAATGGAATGCATTGATGTAAATACAGCGCGCCATTTCTTAAATAAATCGCATTGAATGCTCAGCTGTTTTTCATTAAGCACAACTGAGTTCAAACAAAATAAGGCCGGTTTGCACCAGCCCTATTTTGTTTTAAGCAACAGTCTTATTGCTTGGCAATGCGGTACAACCGGCCGCCATCGGTAACGGCGTACAACGCACCATCTTTGCCTTGGGTAATGTCCCTGAACCGCTGCCCTTCATTGGCCAGCAGCCGCTCTTCGCCCACCACTTTATTGTTGTTCAAAACAATGCGGGCAATATGGTTGCTGTTGAGGCCGGCAATGAACAGGTTGTTTTTCCATTCGGGTATAGCATCGCCGCTGTAAAACGTCATACCGCTGGGCGACAACACCGGATCCCAATAATAAACAGGTTGCTCCATACCTTGCTGCTGCGTAATGCCTTCGCCTACTTTCTGCCCGTTGTATTCAATGCCATAGCCAATGGTTGGCCAGCCATAGTTTTTGCCGGGCTGTATGATGTTGATCTCATCGCCACCACGCGGACCCATTTCCGACTCCCACAGGTCGCCGGTTTGTGGGTGAAAGGCAAGACCCTGTGGGCTGCGGTGGCCATAAGAATAAACTTCGGGGCGTGAGCCAATGGTGGGGTTGCCCGGTGCGGGCTGCCCGTCTTTTGTGATACGGATCATTTTACCCAGCCCCGAATTAGGGTCCTGCGCCTGCGGGCGGGTTACCAGGTCCGATCGTTCGCCGGTGGAAATGATCAGGTTGCCGGTTTTGTCAATCACCACGCGGCCGCCAAAATGCTTGTCGCCGTTGTATGCAGGCGTAGCGCGGTAAATAACCGAAGCATTTTCTATCCGCTTCTCGTCTGCCGACAGCGCACCTTTTGCCACCGCAGTCAGGTTTCCGCCTTCAACATCTTCCGAAAATACCCAGTATACCATCCGGTTGGAGGCAAAATCGGGGTCGATGGCTAGCCCGAGCAAGCCGCCCTGACCTTTGGAGTTTACCGGTGGCAGGCCGGTAATGGGCTCGGTTAGCTGGCCGGCAGTGGTGGCAATGCGCATGGTGCCGCCTTTTTGGGTAATGAGCAGCCGGCCATCGGGCAGTGCAGCAATGCCCCAAGGACTTTGCAATGCAGTGCTGATGGCGGTGCCTGCATAAGGCGTTTTTGTGGTTACGCTGCCAATGCGGGTTTGCCCTTCAAACGCAGGTTTATAACTGGTGTTGGGTGCACGGGTTTCTACCGGGGCGCCGGTGCTCCCGGTATCGTTGCTGCTGCCGCCGTTGGTAGAGGAACTGGCAGAGCAGCCGGCAAATACAATGGCCGAAGCCAGCACAAAATTTACTTTACAAAACATGATTGGTTGATTAAGGGTTGAACAAGCAATGCTACCGCAGAAAAAATGATACCACTCACATCGAAATGCATATCATTTTCAAAACATTGCGCGGTGCACAAAGCCATAAAAAAAGGCAAAGCCATCTGTTACCAATGACTTTACCTTTTTGTTTTTGAAAAAATTGGCGTGCTTAGTTGTGCACGATTACTTGTGCGCCCAGTGCCTGTGCACCGGTGCCGGTGAGTAAGCCTTTGGCAAATACGGTATAAATTTTACCAGCCTCAACTGTTACTGCAGGCAGTTGCAGCGCTACAGCGCTTTGTCCGGCCAAACGTACATCCAGGTTGTAGGTACCTGCGGGGATGGCGGTGAAAGTAGCTCTTGCAGCGTTGGTGCTCTGATCATTGAATGATCGGTTAGCGAACAGCACATCACCACCTCTTGCAGCAATGTCAACTGCTGGTGCATCGGGCGACAGGTGGAAAAAGCGAACGTGGGCCTGGCCCGCCGCCGGCGCTGTAAGGTCGTCCATTACTACCGAAGCCGAAATGTTGTTTACTGTGTTTACAGCCAGCACCGAATAGTTGGCATTGGCATTAAGCTGCGCGTTGGCATCAATTACATAATTGGTGGTGCCGGTTGGCGACACTTTAAAATTGGCAGCGCCTGCATTTACATTCAAATACTGTGTGTTGCTTGGGAAAGCGAGGTTAGATGCAGCAACAGTATTGTTCACACGAACGTCAACAGCAGGCGCATTTGGCGAAGCATGTACCACCATTACACGAGCCTGTTGGTTCGCGGTATCATCTTCGTCCTCGGAGCAGGAAGTTGCAAAAACACTCAGGGCAGCAATAGCCCAGATTTTCAGAAAGACATTTTTCATACGTTAGGGGTTTTGATAAATGTTAACGCAGAATGCCACGTTTTAGTTGAACAGGATGTAAAAAAATTTTGTGCAGCAGAGGTTAAGCACATCCTTGTTTAAGCCTTGGAATGTGACAAATAAAAATGCCTGAACGCAACAGCAACAGGCATGTACAAACGAAATTAATTGTTGGGTAATTTGATCAATCCCAGTCGTCCCAATCCCACCACTCCGATTCGTTTTCTTCATTATTGCCTTCCACAAAAAGAGGTACTTTTCCGTACAGCCCTGCAGCAAAAACGTCGGGGCCGCGGTAAATGCGCACTCTTAAATCAGCGCCAATATAATAGTTCATCCATCCGGTAAGTTGCAGCCCTGCTTTAACCGGGGTAGCTTTTGCAAACTCAACAAAAGGCCCTGCCGAAAGGCCGGCAATGCCGATACCGGTTTGCGCTTCGCTGTATAAGCGGAACTTGCCTTTTTGAAATTCAAACCCTGCATCCACACCGTAGGGAATACCTTTTAGCCACCAGCAGGAAGCTTCCACCGCAAAACTGGGCTTTACTTTCTTGCCTTCAAAATTAAGGTGCAGCATGGGGCCTACCATTACAACCTGCGCAAATGCCGCCGCCATAAAAAAAAGCAAAGCAAAACGAAGAGGCCTTTTTTCATGGGCCTAAAATAGCATTACGGCTCAGCTGGCGTAGGCAAAAAAGGCTGAACGGCAATACCAGTTTACGACAGCACCAGTGTTTTATCCAGCGCCTTCAATTGGTCGAAATGTTGCCGCATGCCCTTCATAAATCGGCGGCCTTCGGCGGTGGACGGAACGCGAAAACCCCGATCCCTGTTGGCTTTGCTTATACGGTATAAAATATCCCAGTGGCGGGCAATTTCGGCGTAAGCACCGCCCAAACTATAAGTGCCGGTAAATACATGGTTGGGCACCGAGCCGGCACCATTAAACTCTAGGATGTAAAAATTTTTGCCGGTGTGCAAGTCGGTTTGCTGGTGGCATTTAATATCGTACCGGCCGTAATGAAACTGGCTCTGGTGGCTGATCTCATCAAACACGGCAGTCAGTTGTGCATCGATCAGGTGCTGCAGGTTTTTAAACCGGGCGCCGTTCACCAGGTTGGCCACATGCGATAAAACCAGCGTTTCGCCGTCCGGCAATACCTCGTTCATTTTGGCACCCCAATGGCGCACAGCGGCATCGTAATAAGGCCGGGTGTCGGCATTGCGCTGCACCAATTGCGCCACCGTGTTGCGGCCATTGCCCTGCACCTGCAACAGGTCTTTTTGTATCAATGCAGTAATGGTGCCGCAGTCGGTGCCAGGCATGCGGTAATAAAAAATGCTCACCTCCAGTGGATGGTCCAAATACTCCTGCACCAGGTAAGCTGCCGGCATGCGGTTGTGGTATTGCGCCAATTGCGCGGCACCTTCCAGCTTGCGAAATAAGATGCCTTTCATCCCTACATCGGGCTTGGCAATAAGCGGGAATTGCAGGCCGGCGTTGGCCACCTGTTGCAGCACTACATCGTACGGCGTACCGGGCTGTACCACTACTGTTTTTGGACACAAGTGTGCCGGCAATTGCACGTATTGCTCACTTTTGCTTTCGCCTTCAAAACCGCCGTAGGTAATGGTAGGATTGGCTGCCGCAAAATACCACAGCGACCTGCTGCGGGCATAGTTGCGCAGCCAGGCGGGCAGCAGCGGTGCATAAAAAACGGGAAAAGGCCAGTGTTCCCACTGGCCTATACGCTTCCGCCATCCGCTCATTGAAAGCTGTATGTTTTTACTTCTTTCAGGCGGTTCATTTCATCGGCGTAAATAATGCGGGGTTCAAAGCCTACGGCTTCTGCTTCATCAAAATATCCATAAGCCAGCACGTGTATTTTATCGCCTTTGCTGAACAGTTTGGAAGCAGCGCCATTCAGTGTTACAAAACCTTCGCGTTTGCTGCGCACCACGTAGGTTACAATGCGGTTGCCATTGGTTAGGTTATTTACATGTACCAGTTCAAAAAGGCGCAGGCCCGATGCTTCAATCAGCTCATCGGGCAGGGCAATGGAGCCGGGATAATTTTCAGAGCTTTCGGAAACAACAAGCTGCTGCACTTTGGTACGCAATAATTGGATCTGCATATATGGCGTTTAGGGGTGAGGAGTGCCCTCCCCGCAGGGTGGCATCTGACAACATAAAAAAATTAAGCCATAAAGTAGTGCTTTTTTGACAAGTGCATGTACGCCTGCATGCATTAATTTTAGGTGGCAACGACACGCGGTGCCAGCGGTTTTTTGTTGGTATGAAAATGGTAGCCATTGCACAAAAATATTACGCTATGGATGTGATCATACAATCTTTAGGATTTAAAGCAGGCGAAGTGCTGGAAAGTTATGTTCGGGAAAAACTGGAAAAACTAAACCCGAGCGATCATATTGTACGGGCCAATGTTACCCTGTTCCTGGGCCCCGACAAAGCCACGCCCAGCACCTATTGCGAAATAAGACTGGAAGTGCCCGGCCCCGATTTGTTTATTAAAGAATCGGCTGTGGAATTTGAGCAGGCCGTTGATGAGTGTGTGAACAAGCTGCAGGCGCAATTGCGCAAGGCAAAAGAAAAGCAGGTGGATCGCTGGCAGGGAAAAGTGAACGAGTAAATATGTAGCCGCAACTTATTAAATATTGCTGCAATAAAACGACTAAAGAGGCCTGCCACAATTGTGGCGGGCCTCTTTGGTTTTGTAGAAAAACGTTGTACAAAAATTTTGTGCTTACATTTTAAAAAGCATGTGCGATGGAAGATGGTTGCTTTAGTTTTTTTGCGCCTGCAAAATTTCAACCAATATAAACAGAGGTAATGATGCGAATAGCCTATTACGTTTAAAGGTTACCGTTATATTGCAAAAACCATTTGCTTTTGATTTCAATAATTCAGTGATTTGATCGTCAGTGAGAAGTTATTTATGTACACGCTTTAATAGAAACATCCGACAATAAACCTCATTTCAAGCAAACAGATATTTTCCCCAAGGCCTATCGCCCTTGTATCAATAGACTCATTCTACAGAACCGTTCCATCCCGCCGTCCCGCAACTGTTTCCTACCTTCGCGGCCATGCATCCAATTGGTGTGTTCGATTCGGGTTATGGCGGCCTTACTGTGCTTCGGGAAATAGTGGCCCGGATGCCACAATACGATTACCTGTACCTGGGCGACAATGCCCGGGCACCGTATGGCACTCGGTCGTTTGAGACGGTGTACAAATACACCCTTCAATGCGTGGAGTGGCTATTGCAGCAGCAATGCCCGCTCATTGTTTTGGCCTGTAATACCGCTTCGGCCAAGGCTTTGCGCAGCATCCAGCAAATGGACCTGCAGCGCCTCAATCCTACCGCCCGGGTGCTGGGTGTTATCCGGCCCACTTCCGAAACCATTGGGGCGTACACCCGCACCGGCAATATCGGCATTTTGGCTACCCGCGGCACGGTGCAATCCAACAGTTATGCGTTGGAAATAAATAAATTCTTTCCGCAGTTGCACATTGCACAGGAGGCTTGTCCCATGTGGGTGCCGCTCATTGAAAACGGCGAACACGAAGGTGCCGGCGCTGATTTTTTTGTGCGTAAGAATGTGGCGCAACTGATGGCACAAAACCCAAAGATTGATACAGTGCTCCTGGCCTGCACGCATTATCCCCTACTGGAGCAAAAGATCAAAGCCGCTTTGCCGCAAGGAGTGCAGGTGGTATCGCAGGGCGGCATAGTAGCCAACAGCCTGCAGGATTACCTGCATCGGCACCCCGAAATTGAAACCCAGATCACCCGCCAGGGCAACCGCCTTTTTTATACCACCGATTCAGTAGCCGATTTCAACAGCCACGCCGCCGCGTTTTACGGCGCCGGCGTTTCGGCTAACCACGTGGACCTGTAGAATGTCGAACAGACGAACAAGGAACAGATGAATGAAGAAGGGAAGGCAGAAATTATGAATGATGAATTATAATTGATGAATTGGTGCGCCGGGCTATCAAAAGGAGCCATTGACATATCCGAATAAAGGAAGCCATCATTAAATAAAAAAGTGGGCGTAGCCCACTCCTGTTGGTAGCAATGGTTTTTAGCGACAATTATTTTGGGCGTAGCCCAAACCTGGGCTCCATTTTGTTTTGTAAATAAAAATCCCATTTACCGGGTTGATCTACGATCAACTGGAAATTGATAACGATGATGCTGTTTTATTACCAACGGGTTTGGGCTACGCCCAATATTGTTGCGCTGCAATAGTTCACCGCACCACAAGCCCCCAATAATTAATAATCCATAATTAATAATTCCGCCTCTCCTTCGTCATTCATCTGTTCCTTGTTCGTCTGTTCGTTATTCTTCCCCTCTCCTTCCCCTGTTCGACATTCCTTGTTCGCCTGTTCGATATTCTTTCGCTACCGGTTATCTTTGCCGCATGGAGTCCATTGTGCAGCAAATAAATGCTTACCGCCAGGAAATTGAGGCCCTGGAACTTGTTACCCCCGATCAACTGGAAACATACCGCATCAAGTTTTTAGGCACCAAAGGCATTGTAAAAGCCATGTTTGGTGAAATGCGCAACATACCCGCCGAGCAAAAGCGGGAGTTTGGCCAGGTGCTCAACGACTTCAAGCAATTTGCCGAAGCCAAGTACGAATCGGCTAAGGAAGCAACCGACAGCGACCAGCCACAGGCTGCTGCCATCGACCTGTCGCTACCCGGCGATCCCCTTGTGGCCGGCACCCGCCACCCCATCAATCTGGTGCGCCGCCGCATCATCGATATTTTTCACCGCCTTGGTTTTGCCGTAGCCGACGGACCCGAAATTGAGGACGACTGGCACAACTTTACGGCACTGAACCTGCCCGAGCACCACCCGGCCCGCGACATGCAGGATACATTTTACATTGCCCAAAACCCCGACTGGCTGCTGCGTACCCACACCAGCAATGTGCAGGTGCGGGAAATGGAAAAAGGCAAGCTGCCCATCCGGGTTATTTGTCCCGGCCGCGTGTACCGCAACGAAACCATTTCGGCCCGTGCACACTGCTTTTTCCACCAGGTGGAAGGCTTGTACATCGACGAGCATGTGTCGTTTGCCGACTTGAAGCAAACCCTTTATTTCTTTGTGCAGGAGCTGTTTGGCAAAGATGTAAAAGTGCGGTTCCGCCCTTCTTATTTTCCGTTTACCGAGCCCAGTGCCGAAATGGACATCAGCTGTTTGATTTGCGGTGGCAGCGGCTGCCGGGTGTGTAAGCAAACCGGCTGGGTGGAAATCTTAGGCTGCGGCATGGTGCACCCCAAAGTGCTAGAATCCTGCGGCATCGACTCCAATAAATACACCGGCTTTGCCTTTGGCATGGGCATCGAACGCATTACCATGCTGCTATACGGCATCAACGACTTGCGCCTGTTCAGTGAAAACGATGTGCGGTTTTTGCGACAGTTTACCGCAGCAACATAAAAGAAAAGAAGGCGGACCACATGAGTCCGCCTCCTTTTTTCCAACCTGTTTAACCTATTTCCGACTCAGTAGCCGCAGTGGGAAACTCGGTTTGTGTGCCGGGGTTATCGAGGTTTAACTGCGGTGCCTTTTTACCGGCTTTTTTGCCCTGGCGGCGGCCCAGCAAAAGCGTGGCAATGCCCAATGCCAGCACAGTGGCGCCCAGCGCGATGCTGATGCCCGCCAGCCATTTTTCTTCTTCCTGAATTTTTTTACGTCCGAATCGCATATCTGTAATTTTTGGGTGAAACAATTGGCAAGCCCCGCCAACAGTTTGCGGCAAGGGCCATGGTCATTGCCTCTCTGTCAAAATTCGTTCCCGCTCCGGCATTGGGGTAAAGGCCAGTGGGTTAAAGGCAGCCTTCCGTAACTTGTAGTCCTATATTTTGCTCATGAATATTGAAACGATTGCGGTGTGCGGCGCCGGCACTATGGGCCGCGGCATTGCCCAGGTTTGCGCCACTGCCGGCTTTGCCACTATTTTATTTGAACCTAACAGTGAAGTGCTGCAAAATGCTACAGAGGCGGTGCACAGCTCCTTGCAGGCTTTGGCGGAAAAGGGCAAAATAGCTGCGCCGGATGAAATCCTGAACCGGATTGTTTTTACCCAAAACCTGTCCGATTGCACGGCACAACTGGTCATTGAAGCCATTGTGGAAAAGGCGGCGGCTAAAGTGGGCTTGTTTACCCAACTGGCTGCCACCAACGATGCCGCTACCATTTTTGCGTCCAATACTTCTTCGCTTTCTATATCGGAATTGGCCAACAACCTGCCCCACCCCGACCGTTTTGCAGGCTTGCATTTTTTTAACCCCGCCCCGTTAATGAAACTGGTGGAAGTGGTGGCTGGTACACAAACCGACCCTGAAGTGATCAAAACGCTGGAAGCGCTGGTGGCCCGCCTCGGCAAAACAAGCGTGGCATGCACTGATGCGCCGGGCTTTATTGTCAACCGCGTAGCGCGGCCCTTTTACATTGAAGCCCTGCGGCAGGCAGAGGCTGGTGTGGAAATGGAAACCATCGACCGGCTGATGGAAGCCCGCGGATTTAAGATGGGACCGTTCCGCCTGATGGACCTGATTGGCAACGATGTAAACTATGCTGTGAGCTGCTCGGTGTGGGAACAATTGCAGCGGCCCGAAAGACTTCGCCCATCACCACTGCAACAAGAAAAAGTGGAAGCAGGCCATTTGGGTAAAAAGAGCGGCAAAGGATATTATACTTACGACAAGGCCTAACCGAAAAATCGCAATGGTATAAAAGCCGTCAATGTACTATTTTAAAATGCAGCACGCATTTGGATCCAAACTGCAATGAAAGCCAACAACCGCCGCCCGGCTGCATTCTAAAACAACGATTTCAAAAATCCAGGAACAGTTGCATATATAAATAAAACCACTTACCTGTTTAAAAAAGCCAATGCTACCCCACCTGTTTTTTATCATTTAATGGCATGCGTTGCAGCGGCGGGCCTAGTTGATATGCCGCCATAGATTATCTTGCAGCTCCTTTGTATCCTGCTCCACATATCAATCTTCCCCGCAAAGTGTTCCTCACCGGAGGTACCGGTTTTCTCGGCGCCTATATCCTGCAAAACCTGGTGCAAAAAGGCATTGCTGTCCGTGCCCTGCGCAGGTCCAGCAAGCTGCCGTTTTTTATTCCCCAACATATTGCGGAAGCGGTGGAGTGGGTACCCGGCGATGTGCTCGATGTAGTGGCCCTGGCCGATGCCATGGAAGGCGTGGATGCCATCATACATTCCGCTGCGGTGGTTTCGTTCGATAAGACCGACCGCCAGCTGATGCTGGCTGTAAATGAAGAAGGCACCGCCAACGTGGTCAACACCGCACTGGAAGCCGGCGTGCAGCGCATGGTACATGTAAGCTCGGTAGCCGCACTGGGCCGCACTACAAAAGCAGAAAAAGTATCGGAAGCAAAAAAATGGAGCGAAGGTGATAACAATACCGATTACGCCAAATCAAAACACAAAGCCGAAATGCATGTGTGGCGCGGCATGGCCGAAGGCCTCGAGGCGGTGATCATCAACCCCAGCACTATACTTGGGTATGGCGACTGGCACCAAAGTTCCTGCGCTATTTTCAAAAGTGTGTACAACGAGTTTCCTTGGTACAGCACGGGCGTCAATGGCTTTGTAGGTGTGGAAGATGTGGCCGAAGCAGCCGTGCAATTATTACTTTCCGGCATCAGCGAACAGCGGTTCATTGTATCAGCCGAAAACATTTCCTTCGAGCAACTTTTTCAAACCATTGCAGCAGGTTTTGGCAAAAAACCACCGCACCGCCAAGCCACCCCCGCACTGGCCGGGCTGGCCTGGCGAATGGAAGCCATCAAAGCCCTGTTTACCGGCAAAAAGCCCCTGCTCACTGCCGATACCGCCCGGGTGGCCCGCAGCCGCACCGAGTTCGACAGCGGCGCACTGCTGCAAGCCCTGCCGCAGTTTGGGTACACGCCCCTGCCGCAGGTTATTGCGGCTGCCACGGCCCGCTACCTGCAGGCACTAAAAGAGGGCACCATCACGTTGTAGCAATCGGGGATATTGCGATAACCGGCAGCACAGCCCTGGTTGGGCGCCTGTTGTGTCACTCACTGCATCGTTCGGTAATCCTGTTCGGCAAATACGCATGGTACAAACACACCACATACGATACGCTATGAAAAGCAAACTTTTTATCCTGGTGCTTTTGTGCACCCTTTCTTTTGGCGCACTGGCCCAGTCCGTTGTTTCGGGGCAGGTGGTTGATGCCGAAACAAAACAACCCCTGCAGGGCGCATCGGTATTTGCCCAAAACACCACCCGCGGTGTGGTTACCAACAGCGAGGGCCGCTACCAGTTGGCGCTGGAGCGGGGCGGCTACGAACTGATCATCTCATTTACTGGCTACCAAAGCCAAACCCTGAATGTAGACGCCAACGAAGCCAAAACCCTCGACATTGAGCTAAAAAAAGAAGATAAGAGCATTGGCGAAGTAGTGGTAAAAAGCAGCAGCGAGGTGCTCGATGGCTGGGAAAAACACGGGCAGCTGTTCCTGAAATATTTTATTGGCGCCACACCCGCGGCAGACAGCACCACCCTCGAAAACCCCGAGGCGCTCAAGTTTTTTTATTACAAACGCAACGACCGCATTAAAGTGGTGGCCACCGAGCCGCTGCGCATTGCCAACAGGGCACTGGGCTACAACCTGCGCTACGAGCTCGATTCCTTTGTTTTTTACAATAAAACCAGCCTCAACTCGTACCGCGGCGCCTGCCTGTTTATGCCCATGGAAGGCGATACGGCACAACAGCAAGTTTGGGCCGAAGCGAGGCGCAATGCATACCACGGCAGCCGCCTGCACTTTCTGCGGGCTTATTACGACAGCACGCTAAAAGGAGAAGGTTTTACCGTGGACATGCTCACCTCCGACAACAAAACCTTTGGCCGCCTGGCCAACCCCTACGATACCAGCCTGTTTTTTTTCGACACGGCCACCAGCAATGCGGAGCTGTGGTTTCCACGCAAGGCCAGCATCAGCTACGTCAAAGCAAAGCCCGAAACGGCTTACCTGCAACAATACAAGCTGCCTGCCGATGTGCCGATCCAGATCTCGTATGTAGACCTGGCCGACGCCATCCTCATCATGCCAAACGGCTATTTCCGCGACCAGCGCAGCTGGGTAAACCAGGGCTACTGGAGTTGGAAAAACCTCGCCGACCAGTTGCCATTTGACTATGAGCCGGAGGAATAGCTTTGACCTGTTGAATAAGAAAAAAGCCCTTGGAGAAAAGCTGGTATTGCCTTGCTCCAAGGGCTTTTTTTATGTACGGTGCTCCTTCATGCCGATGCATGGATAATTCCAAAATAGTGCGGTTACGCATACCCGTAAACCCGCCGCTCATTTTGCAAAAAGCTAACAATGCCCTGCAAATATTGTGGCCCACTTCGGTTTAGCTTAGCCAAAAAACAAACTGCTGATGAAAGCATTTTTACCCCTGCTGATGTTGTGCTCGGCCACTGCTTTTGCACAGAACGCTGCGACCAGCCCCAACATAGCCGATTACATTCCCACCGTGTTGGATGCCAATACTTACGGCTATGTCAATGGCATACGCCTCGATAGCGTCAATGCAACGTATGCCCGCTTTGGCCGGCGGGCCGGCGATGGACTATTTTTTGACTACGGCCAAGTTTCAAACAAAAGAAAGGAACTGAACATCACCGATAGAAATGGGAAGCAACTGGTTTTTGTTGCAGAAGGGGACATGGCCCGGCTGAACTTTTTCTGGTTCAATGGCTGGCAGCTGCATGAAGCCCTGACCGACAACAGCGGCAATGCGGTTTCCTACATTTTAAGGAAAAGAAACTAAAAGCGTTGCAACCGGGAATCCCGTTGCACCGCTCATATTCAACCCAATAATAATGGCCACCCCAGCGGGATGGCCATTATTATTATAGCGAAAAATCAGCGACTTATTTTTTCGGGGCGTTGGCTGCCGCTGCAGGTGCGCCGGTTGTGGCGGGCACTTTCAGGTTCAGCTTTTTGGCCACCAGCGGCAACAGGTCGTCGGCGGGGGCACTACCAACAAGGCTTCGCGGTTCAGTACATAGGCATAGCCATTTTCCTTAGCGGCGGCCTGGATGGCGTTTTCCACTTTGCGGTAAATGGGCTCCAGCAGTTCCTGCTGTTTTCCTTGCAGGGCCTGTTGGGTAATTTGCTGCCAGTTTTGGATCTGGTAAGCATAGCCTTCAAGCTCCTGGCGAATTTGGTTACGCACTTGCAGTGGGGTTTTCAACGAGTCTTTGCCGTTGGCAATACTGTCTTTGCGGTTGTACTCCTGCACCATGTAGGTAAACTGGGGGTTCAGCGAGTCGGCCTGGTACTTGCGCAGCAGTGAGTCGAGGCGGGCAGTTTCGGGCATCAGCGACAATACCTGCTCTACACTGATGTAACCTGTTTTCTGGGCCTGGGCACTGCCTGCAGCTACAATCATGAGCAGTGCTACCACTAAAAATTTAAACTTGTTCATTGGGGGTTGTTTGTTCAATAATTGTAAGATGACGGTATTTGTGGCTTGGTTGTATGCTTAGCGGGGGTTATTTTTTCTTAACAATTCAATCTGTAAGGCAACAGTCAAAATTGAAAATTCAAAAAAATTGACTACCTCATTTGCCGCTTTGAATTTTGAAATTTGAAATTTTACTTAATTCTTCACTCCAAGTTCTTTCAGCACATCTTCGCTTTTTTCCAGCTTGGGGTCGGCAAATATAACCGTAATTCCTTCACTTTTATCCAGTATAAAGTCGTAGCCGCGGGCCACAGCCAACTTTTGCACGGCGTTAAATACTTTGTCCTGAACCGGTTTCACCAGTTCCTGCCGTTTTTTAAACAGATCGCCTTCAAAACCAAAGCGTTTGCGCTGCAGGTCGCGCAGCGTTTTTTCTTTGTTAAAAAGCTGGTCTTCCCGCTTACGGCGCAGCTCATCGCTCAGCATCACCTGTTCGGCCTCAAAGTCGCGGTACATTTTATCCAGCTCCTGCTGCAGCGCGTCGATCTCCTTTTGCCACACCGCCGCCATATCGTCCAGCGTTTTTTGCGCATCCTTGTATTCCGGCAGCTTGTCCAGGATAAACTTGGTGTCGATAATGGCGTAGCGCTGTGCATCGGCGGTAAAACCGGCTGCAAGCAAAAAGAAAGCGAACAGGATCTTTTTCATACAAGCAATTTAGGGGTGGCTGTTTATAGTGCAAAGTTAAAAGTCAGCCGGCGGCCAACATTAACGTTGGTCACGGGCTGACTCTTTTTAAGAATTATATCCAATCATTTGGCTCGGCTGCTCCATTATTCCGGTTCGAAGCCCAGCATAAAGGTAAACTTGGTGGTGCCTTTCAGCCCTGTTTGACCCGGCTGAAAGCGGTCGAGACCAACACCGTAGTCGAAGCCCAGCAAACCAAACATCGGCAGGAAGAAGCGCATACCCACACCCACCGAACGGCGCAGGCGGAACGGGTTGTACTCTTTGAAGTTGAACCAGCCGTTGGCCGCATCAAAAAACGCAAGGCCGTAAATGGTGCTGCTTGGCTGCGTTACCAGCGGGTAGCGCAGTTCCATCTGGTATTTATTAAAGATGGTAAACTGGCGGGTCGACTGGCTCAGGTCGGGGTTCACCGAGGGATCTGAGTTTTCAAACACGGGGTAACCGCGCAGGGCAATTACATCGTAACCCAGGAAGCCAAACTGATTGGTCAAACCATCGCCACCCAGTTGATAGCGTTCGAACGGCGAGTAAGCCACGTTTTTATTGTAGCGGCCCATGAAGCCGTATTTGGCGGCCAGTTTCAATACAAACTGTCGGTTCTTTTCGGCACCCATTGGCTTACCGATGGGCACAAACCACTCTGCGTTGAAGCGCCATTTGTGGTACTCCGGCGTTTTATACTGACCGTTGTTTTTTGAGAAATTTTCGTTCAGCATCGAGTAAGGCGGCGTGGCCTGCACCGAAGCCAGGAAGTTGGAACCGCTGCGTGGGAACGTAGGATCGAACACCGACGAACGCTGCAGGGCAATCTTAAAGCTTACGTTGTTCGATGTGATGTTGTTCAGGTACGCACCCTGGTCGTCGCGGAAAATGCCCGAATAGTTTTTCAAAGCATACTGCGTATAGCTCAGCGAGTACATGATGCTGAAATAGTCATCAGGCCATTTCAACTGCTTACCCAGCGATACGGTGGCACCGGTAATGCGCAGGTAGCTAGAGTCGGCACGTGACTTTTCGAGCCGGCCGGTGGCAAAGTTGTATGCGTTGGAATACTTGGTATTGTAAAAACTAATGGTAAACGGATTGCGCTTACGGCCGCTCAGCCAGGGCTCGGTAAACGAAAAGTTGTACGACCGGTAGGCCCGTCCGTTCGATTGCAGGCGCAGGCTCAGTTTCTGGCCATCGCCGGTAGGCAACGGATCCCAGGATGCTTTGTTGAAAATATTTTTTACCGAAAAGTTATTGAAGGTTACGCCTAGCGTACCGGTAAGGCCAATGCCGCCACCCCAGCCTGCTGAAAGCTCCAACTGGTCAGACGATTTCTCTTCCAACTTCCAGTTAATGTCCACGGTGCCGTCTTCCTGGTTGGGCACTACGCCGGGATTGATGGTTTCCTGGTTAAAATAGTTCAGGGCCGCCAGTTCGCGCTGGGAGCGGATCAGGTCGGAGCGGCTGAATTTTTCGCCAGGAATGGTGCGCAGTTCGCGGCGGATGACATGGTCTTTGGTTTTTTCATTGCCAAAAATGGCCACGTTGCGGATGGTTGCCTGCGGGCCTTCCACAATGCGGATCTCGTGGTCGATGGTATCATTATATACCGAAGTTTCAATAGGGTTGGCCTGGAAAAACAGGTAACCGTCATCCATGTACAGCCCGCTGATGTCGCCGCCTTCCGGGGTCAATTGTTTTCCCAGTCGCTGGTTCAGGGTCTGCAGGTTATAAATATCACCTTTCTGGATGCCGAGAATGTTGTTGAGGATCGAATCGGCGTACTTCGTATTTCCGCGCCAGGTGATGTTGCCGAAATAATACCGGTTGCCTTCCGCCATTTTCAGGTCGATGTTCAGGTGGCCGTCCGGCGTGTAATACATGGTGTCGTCCAGTATCTGCGCATCGCGGAAGCCCAGCGAGTTGTATTCCGACAGAATTTTTTCCTTGTCTTCTTCGTATTTCTTGGGGTCAAATTTTGCTGAAGAAAACAGCTTGAAGCGGAAATAGGGGTCGAGGAAGTTGCGGGTTTTGGTGGCGCTTAAAAAACCCAAGTCGTTGATGTATTCCTTTAACGTGATGGGGTCGTTGGTGCCGTAAGGGCTTTCTACGCGGGTAGGATACAGGGTAAAATGGCTGCGTTCCTTAGTGCCTTTCATTTGGCGCTTCAGCTTCAGATCGGGCACCTGCGTATTGCCGTAAAAGTTTACTTCGTTTACCCGCACCTTTTTGCCTTTATCAATCACAAATGTGAGGTTGCTGGCGTTGGGGATAGATGGGTCGGGCTTTTCCTGTATGTCTACCTGTATGTTCTGGTAGCCTTTTTCGATGTAATATTTTTTGATGGCTTCCACCGTATTGCGCCGGGTATTTTCGGTAATGATGGTGGAGCGTACCAGGGCCGCTTTTTTCTCCAGCTCTTCCGCTTCGGATTTTTTACACCCTGAAATTTAAAAGAACCCAGTTTGGGCCGTTCTGTAACAGCGATTTCGATGTCGATCACTTCTTCGCGCAGTGAAGTGATGAAGATCTGTACATTGGAAAAAAGCCGCTGCCGCCACAGGTTGGTGATGGCTTTGGAAAACGCATCCGTGCCGGGGATCATCAGCTTATCGCCGGGCTGCAGGCCGGAAATGGAAACCACGATGCCAGTGTCAAGGTAATTTACACCGGTAACGTTGATGGTACCGATGGTGTATTCTTTGGGAATCCGGGCATTTTGCAGTGCCAGCAATTCGGGGTCAACAGAAACGGGGCGGGTAGTGTCAGTTTCCTGTGCACCGGATGTGTTTGCAGCCAACATTACTACTAAAGTGATGGTTGCAATGCGCGGTAAGATTTTAAGCATATGTTCAGTCTATTGCTGGCCCGGTGCAGGAAGAAGCACTGTCGGGCAGGCAAATTAAGCGGAATTTTTAATCGGATTTGTTAAACCGGTGTTTAGTATGATTTAAAAGGATTAGGATGTTCAATGCGCCAGGCAGCCGCTTTCAGAAATATCATAATCAAGAATTATTGATTATTCCTTATTAATTATTGGCTGCGCTAATTCATCATTCAATATTCCTTGTTCCTTGTTCGATATTCTTTACCCTTGTTCGCTAGTTCTTTATTTCACCGCCGCCACCTGTTCGCCGGTTTTGCCAAATCTGCGTTCGCGGCCCTGAAAATCGAGCAGCGCCTCATAAAGGTTGGCCTTCCTAAACTCCGGCCACCGCACCGAGGTAAAATACAACTCGGCGTAGGCCAGCTGGTACAGCAAAAAGTTGGAAATGCGGTATTCGCCACTGGTGCGGATCATCAGTTCTGGGTCGGGAAAATCAGAGGTGCACAAGTAGCGCTGCAGCGTTTGCTGGTCAATGTCGGCCACATCGAGGCGACCTTTTTTCACTTCGTAAGCGATGTTTTTTACCGCGTTCAGCAGTTCCCAGCGGCCGCTGTAGCTCAGGGCCATAATTAAATTAAGGCCTGTATTGGGACTGGTTATTTCCAGCGCCTCGGCCAGTTCGCGGCGGGCATACTCGGGCAGCATGGCCAGGTCGCCAATTACGTGCAGGCGAATATTGTTTTTGCAAAGGCTTTCCACTTCGGCGCGGATAGTTTTTACCAACAGCTCCATAAGGCCCACCACTTCGTACTGCGGGCGGTCCCAGTTTTCGGTGCTAAAGGCGTACAGGGTAAGGTAGCCAATGCCCAGTTCGGCACAGCCTTCTACAATATCCCGCACACTGTCCACGCCATGAAAATGCCCAAACAGGCGGTCTTGCCCCTGCTCTTTTGCCCAACGGCCGTTGCCGTCCATGATGATGGCAATATGCTGCGGCAGGCGCGATTTATCTATTTGCTGTAAAAGGTCTTGCATGTGCTGCGCTCTAAATAAGGCGCAAAGGTAATGTTTCAGACCGTGCTACCGGAGGCGAAAGCGGGCACAAACTCCCGTTTTTGCCATAAAAAAAACCGGCACCGCCTGCCTTTCTGTTTAAATAAAAAGATAAGCCGCGGTGCCGGGAAAAATAAAATGAGCTGCCGATGGTTATCGAACCTCGGGGCAGCGGTACGATTGCAAGTTGAAGGAAACGGTAAACGTAGCCGTGGCAAACTGGTCTTTCTGCCGGCTGTTGCCGCGCTGGATGCCTTTGCCGCCAATTGGCGCACCGGTTTCGTACGACCGGTCGGAAAGCAGCAGGGCTGCTGTGGCCGAGCCGTCGGGGTTGCGTGGAAAAACGGATTCCTCTACATAGGTGGAGCTCACGTCGTCGAGGTAATCGGTATTGGTAAAGCGGTGCACTACTTCAAAACCCACGTTGATGCGTTCGTTGAGGGCGTATTTGATGCCCACGCCAAACGGTATGCTAAAGGCCATGGAGCTGTATTGCTTCCGTTCGGGGTAGGCTGCGCTGCCCTGCCCTTCGGTGCCCAGTTGCCGCAGGTTGTACTTTTGGCCCTGCAGGTAAGCAAACGGGTCGTAGTTGAACATGCCCACGCCCAGCGTTACATAAGGCGTGAAGTGCATACCGGCTTCGCCAGGCAAAAACCGGTAAAAGTTGAAATCGCCCTGCAGCGCAAACTCGTACACGTTGGAGTTGAAGCTCAGGTTTCGGCGGCGCATGAATTCGTTGTGATCATTATAAATGTCCGAATATCCCAGCCGTGCATAATTGGCCGCCACACGGGCAGCAATGTAATTGCCAAAATTTTTCCGAAAGAAAATGCCGGCAGCCATTTTGGGCCGGTTTACCCGAACCCTTGTGTTGAGATCGCCGAAATAATGACCGGCGCCCACCGATATGCCAAACTCACCCTCCTGCACTATTGATTGCGCCCCTGCTACCACAGGCAGTAAAAACGCCAGATAAAGCATCCATTTTCTCATAAAACAAATTAACGATTCTTCAGCTAAACGGTGAAATGCGGTTTTTGTTTTAAAGCGGGCACAAAAACTGGAGGGCTGCGCCGGTAAAAAATGTCGCCGGCACAGAAGCTGACTGTAAACGGCGCATAAAAAAAGCCGCACCTTTCGGAGCAGCTTCAAATTTTTTTGTGGGTACAACCGGCCTAAGCTAAAAGGTTGACCAGGCAGAATAAGGTAAAGACCAACAGCATCAGCCGGCCAAAGCTACGGAGCGACTGTGCAGATAATAACTGGTTCATAGAATTTGGTTTTTCTCAACAGCGTAAAGTTGCTGCAACAAGTTTACTGCATGATATATATTAGACAAAATGCCATTTTTCAACGCTAAGTGTTTCTCAGCACCCGGTGGTGCTGAATTTTACCGGCCGGGGCAAAAAAAATTTACCTTCATCTGGCTACCCATAACGGCCACAGGCAACCGCAATACGTAAACCACCAATTTTTAGCTACAACCACAGGCATACATGAAAAATCTATACTTGTTTTTTACGCTGCTGGCGGGCTGCCTGCTGCCGGCGCAGGCCATTCTCAACAGCCGGCTGGGGCGCCAAACCGGCGGTGCACTGGTTGGGGCATTGCTTTCGTTTTTGATTGGAACGGTTTGCCTGCTGCTGGCCAACAGTTTTATCAACGGCAGCTCGTTGGTGTCATTGAAGCCGGGCCGCACTTCGCCGTGGTATATTTGGCTGGGCGGCGTGCTGGGCGCATTGTTCCTGAGCTATATTACCTGGGTCAACCAGCGGCAGGGTGTGGCGCTTACATTCATCCTGGTGGTGTGCGGGCAAATTTTCATGGCCCTGCTGCTCGATCATTTCGGCTGGCTGGGCACCGTGCAGCGCAGTATTACGCCCATGCAATTACTCGGAGTAGTACTGATATTGGCGGGTATTTTTTTGGTAAAAAAATAAAAAACGTTACAGCATAAAACAACAAAGGGGCCGGTGAGCGGCCCCTTTGTTGTTGGTACAAAAAATCGTTAGCGCACCTGCCGCTGCAGCAGCCCTTTCCAAAGCACATAACCCTGCCGGTTCATGTGCAGGCTGTCGGACACAAACAGCTCGGGCCGCGGCCGCCCTGCATCGTTGAGCATGGGCGTAAATACGTCGACGAAAGCAGTTTGCGGATGCTGCTGCAAAAAGGCGCGGATGGCTTTATTAGCTGCGGCCATCTTGGGCATCAGGTGTACACGGCTTGGGCTGGGTTTGATGGACACAAAAGTGAACGGCACACCGGGCAGCTTGCTTCTTATTTGGGTAAACAAAGCTGTGAACCGGCTCACCACCGTTTGTGCACTGACGGTATCGGAATCTGCCAGGTCGTTTTCGCCACAGTAAAAAATAATGCGGGAAGGGTTGTACCGGAAAATGGTTTCATCGGCATACCGCACCACATCGGGGATAGATGCGCCGCCAAACCCGCGGTTGAGCACCGGCTTGCCGGCAAAATCCTGCTGCAAATTTTGCCACAACCGGAACGATGAAGAGCCCACAAATAAAATGGGCCGTTTGGGTGGAGGCTGCTCGCTGTCCTGCCGGGTAAATGCTTGTATCTCGGAAGCAAACGGCGCTTCCTGGGCATTGCCTGCCAGGCTACACAGCAGCAAAAACACCAATAATATGCGCATGGTTAAATCGGGTGTTGGAATCAATAAATACCCCGCTCGTCGTGGTTGAGCAGGTTTTGTGCAATGCTGCTGTCGAACACCAGTTCCTTGTCGGAAATTACCTGGCGCAACAGGTCGTGAATGGTGATGATGCCGGCAAAAGCGCCTGCGCCATCATAGGCCACCAGGTAACGGGTACGGGCTTCGCTCATGGTGTTCATGCACTGCTCCACGGTATCGCTCAGTTGCACCCGGGGCAGGTCGGTGGTCATTACTTCGGCTACGGTGCTGGTGTTGCTGTTGCGTCCTTTCAGCACCACGTTGCGGCTATATTCGCGTTCCGAAAAAACGCCTTTATAGGCGCCATCTTCCATCACAATAAGATAGCTAAGGTTTACCGAATCGAGTTTCTTCAGGGCATCTATCACCAGGGCATCAGGAGCAATGACGTTAAAGGGCTGGGCCTTACTTTCCAGTATATGTTCAACGGTTCGCATAAAGGTTTACTATTTGCCTAAAAATAGGTCATAACTGCATTGGATGCGCAGTGCCAAGCTTGTTTTTAACCAATGTGCTGCGTGCCCTAACATCTGCAAAAAGTTTTACAAAATAGAAAGCGCAAAGGGTGCACAATAAATTTTAGCGCAATACATTTATAACAACATTGGCTGCACACATTTGTTTTACCTGTGTGGCGCCAATGCACCACCTGCTCATGAAGTCGCGCAATGTAATGCTTTCGCTGCTGCTGGTTTGCTGCCTCATGGCATGGGCCATGATCCGGACAAAGCCGCCGGGAGCAAGAGAAGCATTTGACCGAAACCCGCGCCAGCTGCAGTTTTCGGCAACCGCATTGTGCCGTCTGAAATGCCTGGGATTGGCGCAAAGCGACGCGGCTGCGGTGGTAGCCAATGGGCTGATTTTGTACCACAAAAGCAACCGCCGCGCAACGCCCTGCCCTGTGTGGGTAGTGCAGGGTACAACGGCTACCGGCATTACCTGCAGATTGCGGCTGGAGCAATGTGCAGCCGGCACGATAGTAGTGGGTGCAGAAAGGCCCGGAATGGACACAGCTTGTGCTTGCAGCGATGCACCACCGGGCACCGCAATGCAGGAGCAACGATCTAAAAAATAACTTCGTCCTGTATTAAACTTACTTCACCGAAACCGTTCGAATTTTCCATTGTTCCCGCTATACTTTTACGCTTCAATTTCCTGTTGATGAAACTCCCAGAATACCTCCGGATAAACGAAGAAACCCAGTTTGATGTGTTGGAGCATCAAGGTGTTTTGCTGGCGGAACGCGAAGCAGCATACTGCACCCTGCGGCTGTATGCACTGGGAGATTTTTATGTGGAGCTGCACCACCACCAGCACTTCAACGTGATTGTGCGGCTGCAGGCTTTTGCCACCGGCAGCCACCAGTTCGACCAATGGCTGGACGATATCGGGATTGATGAATTAATGGCGTAGTCGAAATTTGACCGGCGACTATTTTGAATTATTAATGATGAATTATTGATTATTTGAGATGCTCCAAATTCATCATTCACAATTCCTCATTCACCATCTCCTCTCCCCTTTTTTATTTACCGCGGATGATGCGCACCGTTACGAGCAACTGGCCCAGATGGCGCATGGTATGTTCGGCGGCATGCACGTATAAACCCAATACTGTTGACGGCAGTTTTGCACGGCCCACATCGCGGTGATCGGTGAGGCGTTGCTCATCGGCGGCAGATAAGGTGGCCAGGGCCTGCTCAATTCCTTTTTGTACGTTTTGCACCAATTGCGCCGTGGTTTGCAGGCCCGACTGCGGGCTTCCTTCCGCTTTTAAATACTGCATTTGCGCCTCGCTAAGCGCTGCACCACGGGCATAGGTAAACAACCGGTCCAGCACGCCGCTCATATGCTGCAGGTGAAAACCCGGCGAGGCCAAACCGGCGGGCTTTTCCCACAACAGGTCGTCCGGAAAATCCTGCATTAGTTGTTCGATTTCTTCACGGGCCTGCAACAGTGCATGCGCCACTGGCTGCAGCAGTGCAGGAATATTGGGCAACGGACCGCGGAGCCATACTTCGGGAAGGGACATGGGAGATGATGGTTGATTGATGGTAGATGATGGTGGTGAAATTATGAATTGCGTGTGGATAAGGGGCATTTTTGAACCACGAAGACACGAAGGACCAAAGGAGCACAAAGAAGGAAAGGGAAGAGTAACAAAGCGAATAAATTTTACCCTAATTGCATTTATCCAGATATAGCGCAAACGCAATTCACCCGGCCACCCAATCATTTTAATCTTTTGCAATCACATACATCTGTGGTCATAAAAAAGCCACCGGGTATACCCGGTGGCAAACTTGACGCATTCACTTGCGTCGGAAACAGATATTTGAATGGAGAAAGCCCGGTTAGACGATACTAACCGAAGGCGTCCATGAATGATCTGTAGATATCATGAATACCTCCTTTTTATTTGGTGAATACTAAAGATACGACAGCAGCACTATTCAAAATGCACTATTTTTTACCAAAATAAAATAACGCCGGGCTTTTGTGAAAACCTTTACAACCTGCGCCTGTAGCGGCTTTGAGCAGCGCCATTGATGGGGCACAAACAAATTATTTTGCCCGCCGCGCCTCAAATCATTTTGGTATGCTGTTTGGTATTTTAAAAGAGAAGCCGGTACAGACCACTACAGATTCGGAACACCAGTTTTACTACAATACAATCGGATCTGTAAATAGGGTGCTGGCGCCAGACCAATGGCGAGTTAAACAATTGAAAGGAGAGGTCGAACCAACGTTTGACCTCTTTTTTTATCCCTTCGCCCCATAGTTTTGCCCCAAATATTTTTGCAAACATGACCCACGAATACACCATCAACGTGCAACAGGTAGAGGAACTACAAACCATTGGCAACCGCGATGAACTGGAAAGCATTTTTGAAAAGGCCCGGCGCATTGTGGTAGGTGGCGGCATCGTGGTGTTGGAGCGGCGTTCGCCGGGCGGCGAAGTGTCGAAGTTTGATGAACTGAGTACTGAGGAAGACCTCGCAACTTACCAGCAGCAGGTGCTGAAATACATGGACTAAATAAGTAAAAAGTAAACAGGTAAAATTCAAAAGGGTGTCCCCATTTCGGAGACACCCTTTTTTGAATTTTTACTTTTGAATTTTGCCTTTTTATATCAGGTTCACGCTGCGGTTTACAAACGCCGTGAGGTCGGCGCCGGTAAGCATGCCCTGCGACAGCAAAGCCAGGTCATAGGCTTGTTTGGCCAGTGCCAATTGCTGCTCTTCGCTTTCGGCCTGCAGCATGCGGCTTACCAGTTTGTGGTTTCCGTTTACCGCCACTTTATAGCTGTCGGGCAGGTTGCCGTAAAAGCCCATGCCGCCGCCGCCCATCTTGGCCATTTCCTTCATGCGGCGCATCCACTCTTCCATGGTTACATGCACCGGCAGTTCGTCGGGGCTGAGGGCTTCAATGTGCACCTGCATTTCGGGTTTGCCAATGGCTTTTTCAAACAGCTCTTTTACTTTTTTCGATTCGTCTTCGGTAAGTACATGGCTGCGTTCCTCGTCCTTTTCAATCAGCTTATCCATCACATCGGCATCAACCCGTTTCCAGGAAATTTTTTCGCCTTTCATTTCCATGTGGTGGATAAAATGGTTGTCGATGGGCGAATTCATCACCAGCACATCGTACTCTTTTTTACCTGCCGCCTGAATGTATGCATCCTGCCGGCCTGCATCCACTGTGTATAGGTACACCACGGTGCCGTTCTTGTCGGTTTGCAGCGGTTCTACTTTCGCTTTGTACTCATCGAGGGTAAAGTATTCGCCCTTGGTGTTGGTGAGCAGCGCAAACTCTTTTCCTTTTTCAAAAAACTTGTCTTCCGACATCATGCCGTATTTCACAAACATGCCGATGTCGTTCCATTTTTCTTCGTAAGCCTTGCGGTCTTTTTTAAAAAGCTCGCCCAGCTTATCGGCCACCTTGCGGCTGATGTAAGCGTTGATCTTTTTAACGTTACTGTCGGCCTGTAAAAATGAACGGCTTACGTTCAGCGGAATGTCCGGCGAATCGATGACGCCGTGCAGCAGCATCAGGAACTCCGGTACAATGTCTTTTACCTCGTCGGTAATAAACACCTGGCGGCTAAACAGCTTGATCTTGTTGCGCTGCAGTTCCAGTTCGTTTTTGATTTTCGGGAAATACAGTACGCCGGTGAGGTTGAACGGATAATCCACGTTGAGGTGGATCCAGAACAGGGGATCTTCGGAAAAAGGATAAAGCTCCTTGTAAAATTTCAGGTAGTCTTCATCTTTCAGTTCCGAAGGCGATTTGGTCCAGATGGGCGTTGTGTTGTTGATGATGTTGGGCACCTCCACCGACTTGTATTTCGGTTCGCCTTTTTCATCAACGCCGTCTTCTTCGGTTTCGGTTTTGGTACCAAACTCAATGGGCACGGGCAGAAACTTGCCGTATTTGTTCAGGATTTCTTCCAGGCGGTGCTGGTCCAAAAACTCTTCCGACTCGCTATTGATGTACAGGATTACATCGGTGCCGCGGTCGGTTTTGTTGCCATCCGTTATTTCGTATTCGGTGCTGCCATCGCATACCCAACGGGCCGGTTCGGCGCCGGGCTGGTACGACAGGGTTTGAATTTCTACTTTATCGGCCACCATAAACGCCGAGTAAAAACCCAGACCAAAACGGCCAATGATCTCGTTGGCGTCTTTGGCTTCCTTGAACTTTTCCATGAACTCGGTAGCGCCGGAAAATGCGATCTGGTTGATGTATTTTTCAATTTCCTCGGCGGTCATGCCAATGCCGCGGTCGGAGATGGTGATGGTTTTTGCCTCTTTGTCAAACGCCACGCTTACTTTCAGTTCGCCCAGTTCGCCAGGCGCCTGCCCCAGCGAGGAAAGCCGCTTGATTTTTTGCGTTGCATCCACTGCGTTGGAAACCAGTTCGCGCAGAAAAATCTCATGGTCGGAGTAGAGGAATTTTTTAATGATCGGGAAAATGTTTTCGGTATGGATCGAAATCGTCCCCTTTTGGTGCTGCATAAGCCGTTTATATTTTTTGTACAGTTTGGAAAAATAATGGCCGCCCGTGCGGTCAGGGGCGGTTAAACAAGGCACGGGCCAAAGCACCTACGGTTGTCAAATTGACAGAAACACCAGGCGGCGCATTTTTACTAAAATGAAAAGACTGCATTAAAATCCCTGTCTTCCGACTGCGGACTTCCGACTTCCAACTAATTCCGCTTATCCAATCCCCACGACAACTTATTCCGCAGCGTTTGCAAAAAGTTGTTTTCGTTCAGCCGCACCAGGTTCAGCACAAAGCTTTCTTTGCGCACTGCCAGCAGCACGTCTTTGCTCACTAGTTCGCGCCGCGAGTCGAGGGCACAAATAATATTGGGCGCCCGGCTTTCCACTTCAAACGAAATAATGGTGTTATCAGGCACCACTATGGGCCGCACGTTCAGGTTGTGCGGAGCAATGGGCGTCAGCACAAAAGAGCAGGCGTCGGGAAAAACCACTGGCCCGGCACAACTCAGCGAATAGCCGGTAGAGCCCGTTGGTGTGGCCAAAATCAGCCCGTCGGCCCAATAGGTATTGAGTAATTCCCCGTTGAGGTAGGTATTGATCTTGATCATCGGGGAAATATCCTGCTTGTGGATGGCAAACTCGTTCAGCGCATAAGGCACATCGCCAAACAGCGGCAGGTTGGCATCGAGGTGCACCAGCGTTCGCTTGTCGATTATGTACGAACGGCGGGCCAGTGCACGGATGGCTTCCCGCATTTCGTCGCGGCCAATGGAGGCCAAAAAGCCCAGCCGGCCAAAGTTGATGCCCACCACCGGGATGGCTTTATTGCGCACCAGGGTTACGGCATCGAGCAGGGTGCCATCGCCGCCAAGGCTTACAAAAAAATCAATGTCTTCCGACAGATCGGCTGAAGAAGTGAAATGCGTGGTATTGAGCGGCAGCGACACATGGCCCTGCATCTGGGAAAGAAAATACTGGTGCACCACAGGCACAAAGCCTTCATTGGCTAGTTCGTCGAAAAAAAGCTGTACGTCCTTAAGCTGGCTTTCTTCCAGCACCCGGCTGTAAATAGCTACCTTCAAATTGGTTCTTTTGTATTGCGGCTGATCAGAAGTAATCCTTGCGGTGCAAATTTAGGCCGTTTTGCCCGATCTGGTTGAAGCTCCATTCCAGCTTGATGATAAAGTCGTAGAATGTGATGATATCCACCCCTACTCCACCCGAGTACAGCATGCGGTTGGCCAGCATATTGTCGCCCGGCTGCGGGTTATACACATACCCGGCGTTGCCGAAAATTTTTGCGTACGCCTTGAACGGAATATGATTCAACCGACGGAACCGCTCCGACGGGATGCCGATATTGGTGCTGAACAGGCGGTGCGCCAATGTGGCCTTGGTATAGCCGCCGGCCACACCATCCACCACAAAATACTCGTAACCCTGCATGAACATATCCGAATTGCCGATCAGCGATTTATTTACATAAGGCTGTTTAAAGGGCAACTTCACCGTTCCGGCGGTGCGCAGGTTAAAAAACGATTTTTCGGAAAGCGGCCACGAGGCTGAAGTTTTTACATTGAGCTGCCACATGTTCAACGGCCGCTGAAAGCCTTTTTTCTGCACCAGCACGTTGGCAATAAAACCTTTGGTTGGGTAAGGAATAAAGTCAACATTGAAATAAGCCATGTTGTAGTACAACTCGGGCTGGCGTATGCGATTGTTGTTGAACGAATAAGCCGGGTTGATGGCCAGAATGGTATCGGCAATGCGCTCCTGCGAATACCGGAAACCAAAAGTATGCGTGGTAAAAATGGCCGGACGATAGTTCACCTCCGCATAGCCGCGAAAATAAGAGTGCACAAAATCGTTGTTGTCCTTATAGGCCATTTGCTTGTTGCGCTCCGTGTTGTAGATCAGCTCTTTGTTGTGTCCTATCGCCACACCCATACCTGCCGACCATTTCATGGCTTTGTCCAAAAACAATCCCTGGTACGAAAAACTGACGGCCTTGGTGTAGCCGTGCATAAAATTGAGGGTGCTGCGGTCGCGGCGGCCAGTGGTGTTTTTGTGGGTAAACTTGATGCCATAATTCACCCGATTAAAATCCATGTCTTTTTCTTTTACCCACTGCCCAAAGTTTCGGTCCACCATTTTCAAAAAAGGCACGGGGTACACATACCAGCGTTCGCGCAGCTCGATGGTTACATAGGCTTCGTAACCACGCAGTGAGCTTAGCGTAACCACCACATCCAGGAACAGCCCGGTGTTCATCAGGCGCTTTCTCGATTCGGCCAGTGCATTGGCCAGGTCGTTGAGCGGCAGCTGCTGGTGCAGGGCAAACGAAAGTTCGCGGTGAATAATATTGTCGCGGGTAATGCGGTTGCCTACGATTTTAATTTCCTCGATGGAAAAAAGGCCAGCGGAATCTTTGAGTGGAATTTCTTCGCGGGTAGAATAAAGGAGGGTACCCTCAACCGATGCAACCTGGCAAAAGGCGCAGCAATGCAACAACAGGCAAGCCAGCATCAGGGAACAGAATCGGGCAACGCTCATCAGACAATGAATATAAGTCATCCGTACGAAATAATCGTGCGAATATTGATCCAGAGCGGAGGTGAGCCTAAATATTCAAGTAATGCATCAGGTTGTCGAAGTTGCCCCGCAGCTCATTTTCATACATTTCTTCGCCGAAATAGTACTTGATCGTGTACTCATAACGCTGAAAGGTGGCGATAATTGCCGAAACCTCAGTTTTAGAAAGCCGGATGGTTACCTGCATCATCCCGGTTTCGGTATCGGCGAAGGTGTTTAATTGGGTAATTTGTGCATCATTGGATTCTACAATGCGGTTGATCTCGGTAAACGAGTACGCCTTGGGTTCCATTTCCAGCACAATTAGGGCACCGGGCTGCCCCAGGCTCATAAAGTCGGAAGCATTGCGCAGCAGGTCGTTGTAAGTAACAATGCCCACCATCTGGTTTTCTTCCACCACCGGCACAATGCTTTGGTTTTTTTGCACGGCTACTTCAATAGCTTTCAAAAAATGGTCGTTGGCCTGCACTGTGGTGCCGCCTTCCGATATGGGCAGGTCGCTCAGGCTGTTGTCATCGTCGCTGTGCAACAGTTGCTCTTCGCTGATGATGCCGAGGTATTTTTCTTCGTCTACAATGGGCAGGTGCGATACGTGGTAGTCGTTCATCAGCTGTAATGCCTGATAAACCTTATCGCCCTTATGCAGGTAGGGAATTGTGTTCGATATGAGTTGTCGGGTTAACATGGATTACGGCCTTTACCTTAACAGACAAAAAAGATCAGGCTACTGTTGCAGGCTCAGCCAGTTTTTTTAAAAATTTATGAAGGATCACGTTGAACTCACCGGGCACTTCCATCATTGGTGCATGGCCGCATTTGTCAATAAAATGCAACTCACTGCCTGGGATCAGTTTTTTAAATTCCTGTGCCACAAAGGGCGGCGTGATGGTGTCGTTGGCGCCCCAAATCAGCAGTGTGGGCTGTTTTATATTTTGTAATTCATCCCCAAGGTTGTTGCGGATGGCGCTTTTTGCCAGGGCAATAATCTTGATGACCTTGATCCGGTTGTTGGTGATGGAAAAAATCTCATCCACCAGTTCGGTAGTGGCCATTGCCGGGTCGTAAAAAGTGATCTCGGCTTTTTTCCGGATGTATTCATAATCGCCCCGCTTGGGGTAAGTATCACCCATTCCGTTTTCAAACAGCCCCGATGAGCCAGTGAGGATGAGCGATTTTACCCGCTCGGGGTGTTTTAGCAAATACACCAGTGCTACATGGCCACCCAGCGAGTTGCCCAGCAGGTGCACGCCTTTATAATCCTTGTATTCCAGAAAGCGGTGTACAAACTTGGCCAGCCCGCCCACCGAGGTGTGCAGCAGGTCCAGATCAAACAGGGGCAGCATGGGCACCACCACTTTGTAGTGATGCCTGAAGTATTCAATGAGGTCTTTAAAATTGCTCAATGCGCCAAAGAGCCCATGCAGTAACACCAACGGTTCGCCTTGTCCTTCCTCTATGTACCTGAACTTATTATGTTCTTTTATTTCGTATTGCATGCTCTTTTCCTTACGTTGCTAAAATAGCGGTTTTACTTCAATTTGATAATGAGGCAGCAGCGATACGCTACCTGAACTAAAACTGTTCCAACGGCCTGTGCCCGAAACAGTAACGATGCGCTACAGCGGCATCTTTACAAATTAATGCCAGCTGCTTAAAGCCTATTTTTTCGGCATGTGTAATGGGCTGTACAGCAAAGTATGCCGGCGGTCAAAGAGGCCGCACCTATAACGCCCAAATTTTTGCAGGGATAAAAAACCCGATCCGGCGGGAAGCAATCAGGGTTCAAAAAAGCCTTCCAGTTCTGTAAACATATTTTTGAAAAAAGGCAGTACCGTACCCAACAAGCCCACAATGCGCGGCCCAAGTGGCTGTAGCAACGGGTACGTGGTGGATGCTGCAAGGGTTTCGGGCTTAATGAGATTGAGCTGGCTGGCGTAAAAAAGCAACAGGCTCAGCACAAAAAGGTATAGCAGGGCAAAAAATAAAACGCCGCCCAGCCGGTTGGCCCAACCCAGCGCCACAGCCTCCAGCCCCGATTCGATCATTTTAGCACCCAGCCGCACCAGCAGCGCCACGCCAATGAACACCAGCGCAAAAGCGGCAAAAGGCAGCCACCGCTCCGACAGGTTGGTATGCTCACCCAGGTACGCAGCCGCCACCGCCGACAGTTTTACCGCCGCAGCTAGGCCCACAACCAAGGCCAGAAAAGAAAAAAGGGCCAGTACCAGCCCCTTGCGCCACCCCTTCCAAAGGGCCAGCACCATCAGGCCGGCTACAATGCTGTCGATAAACATGGCGGAAGTGGTGGGAATTTTGGATTTACGATTTCGGATTTACGATTTGGGTTTACTTACCATTTATTGTGACCTTTTACCATCCAAGGGTTCCAAAATCGTAAATCCGAAATCCCAAATCGTAAATTATCTCGGGTTTTGCAACAGCTCTTTCACTGCTGCCGAAATGGCTTTGCCATCGGCGCGGCCGGCCAGTTTTTTAGTAGCGGCGCCCATTACCTTGCCCATATCGGCAGCCGAGGTGGCGCCGGTTTCTGCAATGATGGCTTGGAGTTCGGCCTTCAGAGCGGCTTCATCCAGTTGGGCGGGCAAAAACTGCTCGATCACGGCAATTTCTTCCTGCTCTTTCTGCGCCAGGTCAGCACGGCCTTGTTGCTGATAAATGTCCAGTGAGTCGCGGCGCTGTTTTACCATGCGCTGCAACAGTTTTGTTTCGCCTTCTTCCGAAACGGCACCATTAGCGCCGGGTTCTGTTTTGGCTTTAATGATTTCCGCTTTAATGGCCCGAAGTCCGCGCAGTGCAGCTTCGTTCTTGGCCTTCATGGCGTCTTTCATTTGCTCCATTATCTTTTGTTCGAGGCTCATAGCGGGTCGAGTTTATAGTGGGTGATGTTGGATTATGGATGATGGATGACGGTGATGTAAAAGACTTTCTATCAACTACCATCTATCATCTTTAGCTGGCTTTATTTTCTTTCATCTGCAGTTCGCGGAACTTGTCGTAGAAGCGGTGGGCAAAAGCCTTCATTTCGGCAACCAGTTCGGGCTGCTTGGTGGCGCGGTCAAATGTGTCGGCCATCGTCATAAAGGTCTGGTAGTAAAAATCGGCCATTTCATCCACCATCATTTTCTGCGTCCAGAGGTCAATGCGCAGGGCGGTTTTTTCCTGGCCATCCCACAGCGACAGCATCATGGCGCGGGCCTGCTGCGGCCTGTCGGCGGTGCTTTCTGTTGCTTTCCATTCAATACTTTCCGGCACCCGCTGCTCGTCCAGCGTTACATCTATAGTGATACTTGACTTGATCATTTTGTTGCGTTAATGAGCGGCGAAGGTAATTGTTTCCCCTATTTTTCCGCAACGCCCAGGCTTTGCCAGGCTGCGGCTGCGGTTTGCTGCCAGCCTGTTTGCCCTGCCGTTTCGCGGGCAGCCTGGCAAAGCCGGCGGTGCAGAGCTTCGTCTTTATATACCTGCATCAGGCAGGTGGCCAGCAGCTGCTCGTCACCGCCCTCATAGTACAGCGCAGTGTTGCCCGCTATAGCTTTATGCTGCGGTTCGCTGGTGGCAATAATGGGCAAAGCTGCAGCAACGGCATCGTGCAGATAATGGCCATAACGTTGTACCGGGGTTGGCTGCACAAAAGCGTATGCTGCGGCAAAATAGGCCGCAGCACCGGTTTGCTCTTCGGTCCATTGGGGCAGCACCACATCGTGGCGGTATTTATAGGAAGCCAGCATTTTTTGCAAATCCTCCACGCCGGCGGCATCGCCACCAAGAGGTAGCAGCACCAGTTTCCAACTTGATTTTTGCCGGTGTTTGAAGCGGGAAAATGATTTGAGCAAACCAATAATGTTGGGTGCGGCCGCTACCGGGCCTGCGTATAAAAAATAAGGCTGGCCTGCGGTGTGCTGCTCTTGAAATTGACTTGCATCAAACCCATGATCAAGCGGCGCAAACTGAGGTCCGCCCGGCAGCACCGTGATGTTGTCAATGCCTCTTTTTTTAAGATCCGCTTTTGCGGCCTGGTCATTTACCCAAAAATGGGCGCCCTTTGCTTTGGCTGCATCCAACAGTTTAGGCTTAGGCGGCCGGCTTGGCGGCAGAAAAATATAGGTGGGCACTGTGCCGGCAACAAAGCTTTGCGTACCGATACAAACCACTGCAGCCGCTTCCGATTTTTGCGCAGCCTGCAGCCACCGGTTCAGGGTGCGGCGCCGCACCAACACACCTGTGGGCTGCTTGTATGCTTGCGGCAGTATTCGGTTGTGCACCGCCGTAAATACTGTTGGTTTATTGGTAAACAAAAGCACCTCGTGCTGTACACCCTGTTGCACCATCGCCAGCAGCAGGTGTTGCCACCATACGGCATCATCATTTGTAACGGCAGCATCAGCATAAAAAAAAACCGCAAAACGCATGGGCAAATATACCGCAGGCTGCGTGCAGTGGTCCATCGGCTTACTTGTCGGCACTAATCGAAACAATGCATGCCATCGTAATTATACCCAAATGGATGTATAAAGTACTGCTTTAAATATCGGCAAGTTTCCACCGCTGCGGCAGGCCTATGCCCTGTAACTTTATACTACAGCGAAAGTAGCAGTGCCGGCCGTTGCTAACCCATCAAAAAACATCCAGATACGTGTTGGCATTTGTGGAAAATATTTCCGTCTTTGTAATAGAGGTTTCCGCTTTGGTGTGTTTATTCAACAAATGGGCGGATTCATTAAATAAAACAAAACACCTGGCGTGCAGAACCACCAATTGGCACCCAATTTGACAGATTAAAAACGAAGACAACGACGCTTCACCCTTAACATACGATTTTTTAAACGACCTCTTAGGTGGAAGAGGATGGTGGCTTGTAAAAGGGGCCTTGGTTCGGGGCCCCTTTCTTTTATTTATCGCTGATTGCGCGGATTTTTAAGCCACACAAGGTTCCCTTATTTCATATTTTCCTTTTTCTGTTTTGCAAAAACAAGAGCATGCTTGTCGCTCCTTTATATTAAATAAAAGAGGACATTGCCTGATTGCGACGTTGGCACAATTCAAGCCCATCCTTCCATCCGTGATAAAAATCTGCGAAATCCGTATTTATCCCTCAATCCTTGTTTACATTTGCTGCGTATGGAGTATAATACAGCCAGAAGTTACCTGATCATGCGGGAGTATGGCCGGCACATCCAAAAAATGGTGGATCACCTCCTCACCATTGAAGATCCGGTGCGGCGCCAGCAAAACGCATATGCGGTAATTGAATTAATGGGTTTTTTAAACCCCCACCTGAAAAACGTTGAAGACTTTCGGCATAAACTGTGGGACCACCTGTTCCTGATTTCCGATTTTAAACTGGAAGTGGAATCGCCTTATCCCATTCCCACCCGTGAAGCACTGAAGGCACGCCCCGACCCGCTGCCTTACCCCAAAAGGTATCCCAAGTTTTCACACCTGGGCAAAAACCTGGAGCTGGTGATCGACAAAGCACTTGCAGAAGAAAACCCCGACAAGCGCAACGGATTTGCCAACGCAATTGCCTATTATATGAAGCTGGCGTACAGCAACTGGCACAAAGACCAGGTGCACGATGATGCCATCCAGGGCGAATTGAACGCTATTACCAAAGGCCAGCTCGAATTTACCAACACGCCACATGTTAAAGCCTTCAGGCCGCAACAAGAGTCCCGCGAACGGGGCGGCGGCTATGGCAAACAACAGCGCAAGTTTGGTGGGCACCGCGGCAACAACAATGGCGGTGGCAACAACAACCGCAACGACAACCGCGGCGGTGGCGATAACCGCAACCGGCACAACAACAATAAAAAGCGATTCAAATAATTGCTGCACCCTTTTTCAGGTGCAGCATACAAACCTCAGCGCCCGGCGCATGTAAGTTGATTGTAATACAGTCAACTTATTTTTTTGAAACAACACCTCCCCGCGGGCAGCGGGCTGGCGGACACAAAAGGCGTACATTCCGGCTGCAACACGTTTTTGTAGTTACTTAATCAATCTATCAAATGGCACAGTTCGAAGTAATTGGCGGTAAAAAACTGAAAGGCGAAATTGTTCCGCAAGGTGCAAAAAACGAGGCGCTGCAAATATTGAGTGCAGTGTTGCTGACCGCCGAAAAGGTGACCATTGGCAACATCCCCGACATTGTGGATGTAAACCTGCTGATAGAACTGCTGGAGGATATGAACGTGCAGGTGGAGCGCCACGACCGGCAAACGGCCACATTCCAGGCCAATGATGTAAACGTGGCCTACCTGCAAACCGATGCGTTCAAGAAAAAAGCCGGCCGCCTGCGCGGCTCGGTAATGCTGGCCGGACCCATGCTGGCGCGTTTTAAAACAGCCCTCATCCCCAAGCCCGGTGGCGATAAAATTGGCCGCCGCCGGATGGACACACATATTTTAAGCTTTGAAAAACTCGGTGCAAAATTCAACTACCATTCCGGCGATGGATTTTTTCACCTGGAAGCACCAGCGCTGAAAGGCACTTTTATGTTGCTGGATGAGCCATCGGTTACCGGCACAGCCAACGTGGTAATGGCGGCAGTTTTGGCCGAAGGCACTACCACTATTTACAACGCTGCCTGCGAGCCTTACCTGCAGCAGTTGTGCAAAATGCTCAACCGCATGGGTGCCAACATCAGCGGCATCGGTTCCAATATGCTGATCATTGAAGGCGTGGAAAGCCTGGGCGGCACCGACCACCAGATGCTGCCCGATATGATCGAGATCGGCTCGTTCATTGGCCTGGCGGCCATGACGCAAAGCGAGGTTACCATCAAAAATGTAAGCCTGCCCAACCTGGGCATCATTCCCGAGAAGTTTCAGCAACTGGGCATCCAGATGAATTTTGTTGGCGATGATATTCACATTCCCGCACAGGATATGTACGAGATACAGTCTTTCCTCGATGGCGGCACCCTCACTATTTACGACCATCCCTGGCCAGGCTTTACCCCCGACCTCCTGAGCATTGTGCTGGTGGTGGCTACGCAGGCAAAAGGCTCGGTGCTTATTCATCAAAAGATGTTTGAAAGCCGGTTGTTTTTTGTAGACAAACTCATTGAAATGGGCGCCAACATTATCCTGTGCGATCCGCACCGTGCCGCGGTGATCGGGCTGGAACGGAAGCACCAGTTGCGTGGCATCAATATGACCTCGCCAGACATTCGTGCCGGCGTATCGCTGCTGATTGCGGCCCTGAGTGCAGAAGGCAAAAGCACCATCCAAAACATCGACCAGATTGACCGCGGCTATCAATACATCGACAAACGCCTGCAGGCGCTGGGCGCCCAGATTGAACGGGTAAGCAGAGGGTAGAAATATCGAACAGAAGAATAAGGAACAGATGAACAGAGGAAGTTGGGAAAAGAATATCGAACAAGACACTAGAAATTTCGAATAAAGAATGGAGGAGAGAATTAGAATTAAGAATTTTGAGGTATAAATAGTGACTGTCCGAGCGGTTGCAGTAGAAAGATCTTTATAAACATTTCGCTGTAAAACCCGCATCGGTCTTCCTGCAAAAATGTGGGCATAGCCCACACCCATTGGTAGCACAGCATTGATTAGGGAAATATTTTGGGCCTAGCCCAAACCTGTCTAACGCATACTTTTTTACAAAATCCTTCAATGGTTCACAGGGTTGATCTACGATCAACACAAATAATGGGAATCGGCAAAAACCATTTTGCTACCAACAGGTTTGGGCTACGCCCAACTTCTGGCGCTGGTTAAAATTTCGAACAGAAGACAAAGAACAGCCGACCAGATGAATGTTGAAGTGGGGTGCAACTTTGCTTCCAATAATAAATAATCCAATAATGAATAATGTTTAATTATTGGCTGTTCCATTCAACATTCCTTGTTCCTTGCTCGATATTCTCTGCCCAACTTCATCTGTTCCTCTGTTCCTTGTTCATCTGTTCGACATTCCCTTTGGTGTGGTTTTTTCTTTTCTTCGCGGTATGTTCACCATCGAAAACAACGATCTGCTGGTAACACTGCAGGCAAAGGGCGCTGAGCTGACCCGCATTTTTCATAAAGGCAATGGGCTGGAATACCTGTGGGATGCCGACCCAAATGTGTGGGGCAAGCATTCGCCGGTGCTGTTTCCAATTGTTGGGGCACTGAAGGATGGAAAGTACCGCCACATGGGCACAGAGTATGCCCTGCCGCGCCACGGCTTTGCCCGCGACCGCGATTTTGTGGTGGAGGAACAATCTCCTACCAGCATCCGCTTTTTGTTGGAAAGCAGCGAGCAAACGGCCGAAGTTTATCCATTAGCCTTTAGCTTTTTTATAACCTACACCCTATCGCACAACAGGGTTTCTGTGCAATACGAAGTAGAGAACCCGCACCTTTCCGAATCGATGCTGTTTTCGGTGGGCGGCCATCCGGCATTTCGGCTGCCGCTGGAGCCGCACCTGAATTATGACGATTATTCGCTGTACTTCAACGAACCGGAAATTGCAGGCCGGTGGCCCATTTCAGGCGAAGGTCTGATTGATACCCAACCCCAGGATCTGCTGCGCAATGCAAACGAACTCCACCTGTCGAAAGAACTTTTTGCGCATGATGCTATTGTGTTGAAAGGCTTGAAGTCAGACAGTGTGCAGCTCAAATGCAACAACTCATCTCATGGGTTGCGGTTTCATTTCGGTGAGTTTCCCTACCTGGGTTTATGGGCAGCACCCGGTGCCGATTTTTTGTGCATCGAACCTTGGTGCGGCATTGCCGACAGCACCACACACAACGGCGACCTGGAGGAAAAAGAAGGCATCATTAAGTTACCCGCAGGTGAAACTTTTTCAGCAACCTGGTCGGTGGAATGCTTTTGAGTAATTTGAGAATGTGGGAATTTGAACATTTGAAAATGAACAGCCAGAGAAGTGCTTTTTTGGCAATAATTAAACGCCAATTGCTTATTCGAATAAGGCAAAGAAACTCAAATAATGCCACTTCCATTTTTTCAAAATGAAAAGCAACTAAATACTGCAGACACACCCATTTTCAAATATTCAAATTCCCACATTTTCAAATTAACTCTCTGTAATTTTCCGACACGATACCTTTCGTACTAAACGCCGCTTTTGCCCGCTTATGTACCGTCGGCTCCGCTGCCTCTAGTTGCGCTGTGCCCGCTTTGGCTTTATCGCCAGTTTTGGCAAAACAGCCTGAAATGAAAGCCTTTACCCTTTGCGCCATGCTCCTGTTTGCAACAGTAGCCACAGTGGCACAAAACAGTACCAAAGCCTTAAACATCACCGTTTTTACCGAAGGCAAAACCCCATTAGAAGCCGCAACCGTTGAACTGCTGCGTGCAAAAGATTCGGCCCTGTTGAAAACTGCACTAAGCGACAAAACCGGTGCGGCAGGTTGGGAATCGGTAGCCGCGGGTACCTACATGCTGCGCGTAAGCGCGGTTAATTTCAACACCTATTTTTCCGCCCCGTTTACTACCGATGGCACCACGGCTGTTAGCCTGCCGGCGGTAACGCTGCTGCCGCAAAATGCCACGCAAATGCAAGGCGTAACGGTTACTGCGAAAAAGCCATTCATACAAAAACTCAGCGACCGCATTGTGGTCAACGTGGAAAGCTCCATCATCAGCGCAGGCTCATCTGCACTGGATGTATTGGAGCGGTCGCCGGGTGTAACGGTGGATCAGAACGATGCCATCAGCCTGCGGGGCCGTGCCGGGGTCATCATTATGATTGATGGCAAACCCACACCCATGACCGGCGCCGACCTGGCCACTTACCTGCGCGGGCTGCCCAGCAATGCCATTGAACGCATCGACATCATCACCAACCCATCGGCGCGGTACGAGGCTGCAGGCAACTCAGGCATCATCGACATCCGCATGAAAAAAGACCAGAGGATGGGCGCCAATGGTACGCTTACCGCTGGCTATGGGCAAGGTATTTACCCAAAAACAAATGCCGGCGCCACTTATAACTACCGCAACAAAAAGGTGAACGTTTTTGGCAACTACAATTACAATTACCGCGAGTTGCTGAACCACCTGTTCATCAACCGCAACTTTTACGATAAAGGCGTGTTTAAAGGATCAGACGATAAAGACAATTACGCGGCGTTCAACATCAATGCACATGCGGTTCGTGCCGGTGCCGATTTTTTTCCTTCCAAAAAGACAATCGTAGGATTTGTAGTCAACAGCAACTTCAGCACATTTGCCCGCAAGGCCGAGATCAAAACCGTTGTGAACGACCTGCAGTACAATCCCAATTTTTCCTTTGTATCGCTGGGTACCGACGACAACAAGTCGGACAATACCATTGCCAACGTAAACTTCAAACACAGCTTCGACAGCACCGGCCGCGAAATCAGTGCCGACGTGGACTACGGCGTATACAACAACCACTCGCTTACCCGCACGGCCAGCTCGTTTTACAACCTCAATGGCACGCCCAAACGCGACGACGACATACTGGATGGCGACCAGACCGGCAAGCTTATTTTGCGCACCGGCAAGGTAGATTATGTAAACCCGATCAAGGGCGGAGCCAAGCTGGAAGCAGGCGCTAAATGGAGCCTGGTTTCATCCGACAACGATGCGAAATTTTACAACGTATTTCCATCGGGGCCAATAAATGACGACACCAAAACAAACCGGTTTTACTACAAAGAATACAACAACGCAGGCTATGTAAATGTGAGCAAGGAGTATAAAAAATTCAACATGCAGGTGGGCCTGCGTGGTGAGCAAACTATGGTGCGAACCCGCCAGCAAAAAGGTGCACAGGCTTTTAAAAACGATTACTTCAAATTGTTTCCCAGTGCATTTATCAATTACAAATTAAAAGAAGACCAAACACTTGGTGTATCGGTTAGCCGCCGCATCGACCGGCCGGGATATTCGCAGCTCAACCCGTTTTTGTTCCAGATAGATGCGACCATTTACTCCACCGGTGCACCCAACCTGCGGCCGCAAATGACCTGGAGCTACGAAGCCAGCTACACCGTAAAGCAACTGAATTTTACACTGGGCTACAGCCGCACTACCGACCCGCAAAACATTGTGTTGTCGAAGATTTTGGATGTGATCCCAACCTTTGAAATTAAGCCGGGACAGGATTCAAATATTACGGTGCAGATTCCCGTTAACCTGCAGTCATCGGATTATTTCGGGCTTACTGCCACCACGCCCATCCGCATCAGCAAGTGGTGGAACATGGTGAACAACCTGAATGTTTTTTACAATCATTTCAACGGCAACCTGGGTGGTGCGCAGTTGAACAACGGTGCACCGGCAGCCAACATCCGGACCACCAACAATTTTACTTTTAAAAAGGGCTGGCAGGCCGAACTGAATGCTAACTACAACAGCGGCGGTCGCTACGGATACATGGTGGCCCGCGGCCAGTGGGCGCTGGCAGCAGGCGTGCAAAAATCAGTGCTGGATGGCAAAGGAACACTACGCTTAAACGTGTCGGATATTTTCTGGACCAACAGGCCACGAGCCAAAGTGGTGTATGAAGGCAGCTATGTAGAAAACTGGCATGCGTTCCGTGAAAGCCGTGTGGCCAACATCAGCTTTACGTACCGGTTTGGCAACAGCAAAGTGCAGGCTGCACGCCGCCGCACGACTGCTTCAGAAGAAGAAGCAAGAAGAGCAGGAAACTAGGAGGAAGATGATAGACAAAAGATGAAAGAAATACAACTTTAAATTATTCCTTACTATCTGTTGTCTATCATCAATCATCCACCATCCATCATCGCTCCTCCATCCCCTGCAGCAGCTTCAAATGAGGCTGCTGCAGTTGTATGTGCTGGTGGGTTAAAAAGCCGGTGAGGTGTTTATAAAAATGGCTGTAATCGTAATAACCAAACTGGCGCCAGCTGAAATCTGTATTTCCATTTACGAGCTGCTCCACAGCTTTGCGGATGCGCAACAGTTGCAGCGCCTGTTTGCTGCTGGTGCCGGTTGCCCGCTCAAAATAACGCTGCAAGGTTCGGGAGGAGATCTGGTGTTGCGCTGCCAGTTCCTCGATGGGCACATCAAAATTGTTGGTGCGGCTGCATTGCTCCAATACCGAAGTAACTACCGACACGGCCTGCAATGTGCCGCTGTGCTGCTCGATGATGTGCTGGTAATAGGCCGCAATGATGCGTACCCGCTGCGCAAAATTGGCTGCCGCTTTTATTTCTTCCACCACCTTACGATCAATGAGGTAAGCCAGCGGGAAAATGTACTCGCGGTATTCGCGGAAGTTGATCTTTTTTTGAAACAGCACCGGCGACACTTTGAACTTGATGCCAAACAGCCGGTTGCCCGGTGTGTGGTGGCAAATCATGGCTTTATTGCGGGGCAAAAAACCATCGCCTTTTACCGGGTATTGATCGTCTTCAAGCTGCATTACGAAGGGCGTACCGAGGTTGATGAGATAAGTATAACCAATGTTGGGAAAAAGCGCATCCGAAAAGCCATCAGGATATTGGTGCCACAGCGTATCGAAATCGGTTTCCCAGAAAAAATCAATGAATTGCGCCAGCACACCCTGAGCATATTTGCGGTGGTAACGGTGCTCGAAATGCGCGGTATGGAAAAACTCGACGTGCTGCATGGAAATGGTGAATGGTCGGTGATGAATAGTAAACAGGCGAGAAACAGTCAGCTTGCGTTGTTGTTGTGCAGGCTAAATAACGACATTATACATAATCCTAGTTGCCGTCCATCAAGAAGGGCAAACCGCTAACTTTGTCCGCTAAAAGAGTGGATTGACGATTGACGATTGACGATTGACGATTGACGATTGACGATTGACGATTGACATTTTACATTACACGATCATGACCATCAACAACCAGCAAAAAATCATTATACTGACCGCGCCATCGGGTGCCGGTAAAACCAGCATTACCCGCCGCCTGCTGGCGCAGCACCCCGATAAGCTTGCTTTTTCTATTTCGGCAGCTACCCGCAAACCGCGTGGCACCGAAAAAGACGGCACCGATTATTACTTCATGAGCGTGGAGGAGTTTACCAACAAAATACAGCATGAAGAGTTCATTGAGTGGGAAATGGTGTATGAAGGCAAATATTATGGCACACTGAAAAGCGAACTGCAGCGCATTTGGAATGCCGGCAAAGTACCCCTGCTGGATATTGATGTAAAAGGCGCCATTCATGTGCAACAGCAGTTCCCAGAAACTACCTGCTCCTTTTTTATTGAGCCGCCCAGCATCGAAGAGTTGCAGCGCCGCCTGCATTCCCGGGGCACCGAAACCGCCGATTCGCTGGAAGCCCGCATCAATAAAGCGGCCTACGAGCTTTCGTTTAAACATTCCTTCCACCACGTTATTGTAAACGAACATTTAGAAAAAGCCGCCGCCGAAACCGAGCAGCTGGTGCTTGCATTTTTGAAGAACTAGGATGAACAGGATTGAATTGGATTTATCTGGAGCGTATTGTGCTACCTTTTTCCAAGATGCTCCTTCTCTATTTAAACCCATACTTATAACTATCTTTATTAGTCATACAACTGATGCAGGAAGTAAAGGCATGGAGTTCGCTTGACTTTTGCGCAAGATTTGATAACTCCTTATAATCCTGCGCTGATCAGTTTAATCCCAGTTCTATATGATCGTTGTTCCTACGCTAGTTTGGTTTGTGGTCACCATCCTGATGATGGGATTTTTTGCGGGCATAGAAATGGCTTTTTACAGCGCCAACCGGTTCAACATTGAATTAAAGAAAAAACAAGGCAAGCCCGGCGCCAGCCTCCTGGCCAGCCTGTTTGAGCACCCCGAAGTATTTGTGGCCACTACCGTTATTGGCTACACTATTTTCCTCGTTTGCTTTTCGCTGATGTTTTCGATGGTAATGGCGCCGCTGTGGACTTACCTGGGCCTCACCGAGCAGCGGCAGTACACCATTTTTGCCGACATCATTATTGCCACCCTTATCGTACTCATCTTCGCGGAGTTCATACCCCGCGCATTTTTCCGGGCCCGCGCCAATGTCATCCTGTCGCGGATTGTGTGGGTCATCAACTTTTTTTACAACCTGCTGCAGCCCTTGGCTGGGCTGTTCATCACCATTTCCAACTGGGTGCTGAAATATGTTTTCAACGTACGCATCAACCAAAACAAAAATGCCTTTTCGCGGATTGATGTGGAAACGCTTTTTCAGCAATCCGACGAAGGTGAATTTGAGCCGCAGGAACTAAACACCGACCTGTTTGAAAATGCACTGGAGTTGCCCCGCATCCGCATCCGCCAGTGCCTGGTGCCGCGTAAAGAAATCATCGGCATCGAAAGCAATTGCTCGGTAGCGGAGGCCACGCAAAAATTTATTGATACAAAACTGAGCAAGCTGCTGGTGTACGAACAAAATATCGACAACATTGTGGGCTATATCCACCAGCTCGACCTGTTTAAAAAACCCGCGGCCATCAGCGAAATCTTGCTGCCCATTCCCGCTGTTCCCTCCAGCATGAGCGCCACCGATCTTATTAATAAGTTTACCCTCGAACGCAAAAGCATAGCGTGGGTGGTAGACGAGTTTGGCGGCACCGCCGGCATTGTTACCATGGAAGATGTGCTGGAAGAGATTTTTGGCGAAATACAGGACGAATACGACAGCGAGGAATTTGTAGAAAAACGCCTTTCGGAAAACGAATACATTTTCTCCGGCCGGCTGGAGCTGGATTATATCTCTGAAAAATACGGCCTCAATTTTCCCAACAACGAATCGGAAACCCTGTCGGGCTACATCATCAACGACCACGAAACCATCCCACAGCAAAAAGAACGCATCATCGTGGACGACTACGAATTCGACATCCTCAACGTTAGCGACACCAGGATTGAGATGGTGAAATTGAAGGTGCTGAAGTGAGTGCGAAGTCGGAAGTCAGGAGTCCGAAGACCGAAGACGGGTATGTATGTTGTAAAATACAGGATGTAGACATTTCAAATATTTCAAAAAATCTCCGGAATCCAATCCGGAGTTCTTTTTTGCACCAAACGGAATGGCTTTGGTTCCTGCCCTTCTTCTGACTTCGGTCTTCCGACTTCCAACTCTGAACTCCCAACTCCAAACTCCCATCTCCCGCCTTTACCGACTTTCCTGCCGTTCATCCCTACTTTAACACAGTCCATCCAATCAAATTGCTATTCTTGTAAACAATCTACAACGTAATATGACCCCCAAATCCCTCATGTTGCTTGCCGGCATTTGCATGGCCTCTGCCACCTTTGGGCAGAACAAAGGCAAAAAAGCCACTGCTGCAACACCTCCACCAACCCCGGTTGCTGCCACCGACAGCGCCAAACCCAAAAAACCTGCTTCCCCCAGTATCACCGACAAAGTAAAAAGCAGCCGCAAATCGGAAGGCTTGTTTACCATTTACCAGGATACTGCAACCGGCTCGGTACAGTTGTACGTGAAAAAAGGACAGCTGGGCAACGAGTACATCTACCAGAGCTTTTCCATCAACGGCCCCACGGCCTTGTACCTGAACCAAAGCATGCACCGCAGCAATTTTGTGTTTACGGTAAAAAAATCTTTTGACCGCCTGGAACTGAGCCGCGTCAATACATCGTTTTGGTACGATCCGCAAAACGCGGTGAGCAAAACCAAGGACGTTGATAAGCCAGAGGCCATCATTTTGTCCGAAAAAATTATGGGCGAAGACTCTTCGGGTTACCTCATCAGCGCTGATGGATTGTTCCTCAGCGAAAAGCTGGACCCGGTAAAACCGGTTTCGCCGCCAACGCCGTTTAGCGTAGGCACCTTCAACTTGGGCGGCCTCAACCCCATGAAGTCGCGTTATGCCGCTATCCGTTCGTTCCCCAACAATACCGATGTGGTGGTGGACTTGGCCTACGATAACCCGATGGCCTTTGTATCGGGCGGTGCCGATATTACCGATCCCCGTTATGTGCGGGTACGCATGCAGCACTCGTTTTTGGAGCTGCCGCAAAACGAATTTACCCCCCGCGCCGACGACCCGCGTATTGGTTATTTCAACCAAACCGTTACCGACCAGACCAGCATTAAGGCCGTGCCTTTTAAAGACATGATCCACCGCTGGCACCTGAAGAAAAAAGACCCTTCTGCCGCCGTTAGCGAACCGGTGGAACCCATTGTATTTTGGATTGAAAACACCACGCCGGTGGAGTATCGCCAGGTAATTGCCGACGCCGGCCATAAATGGAATGCCGCATTTGAAAAAGCCGGTTTTAGAAATGCCGTGCAAATGAGGCTGATGCCCGACACCGCCACCTGGGATCCTGCCGATGTGCGGTACAACGTGATTCGTTGGGTATCTTCTGCCAACCCATCGTATGGCGCCATCGGGCCCTCGTTTGTTAACCCCAAAACAGGCCAGATCCTGGGTGCCGACATTACTGTAGAATGGTACAGCGGCAGCGCTACGCCCATCATGGCCGAACTGCTGGCCAACGAAAAGCCCCAAACTGCCGGGCAACTCAATTTCCCCGGTATAGACATGCAGCACCACGCCCATTGCACACTGGCATCGGAGCTGAAAGCCCAACTGGTTACCGGCTCTACCACGCTGGAAGCCATGAATGCTGATGTAAAAGAACTGGGCGAAATGCACCAGCAGTTTCTTATTTACCTCATCATGCACGAAATGGGACACACCCTGGGCCTTAACCACAACATGAAAGCCAGCCAGATGTGGTCGCCCAAAGAAATCAACAACAAAGAACTGACCCGTAAATATGGCCTCATTGGTTCGGTAATGGATTATCCCGCCATCAACGTTGCGGCCGACCGCGCCAAGCAGGGCGATTATTACACCACCGTTGCCGGCCCTTACGATGACTGGGCTATTGAATACGGCTACACCGAGTTCAAAGCCGGCGCCGAAACGGAAGGTTTGAAAAAGATCCTTTCCCGCAGCACCGATCCCAAGCTGGCCTTTGGCAACGACGGCGACGACATGCGTTCGCCCGGTAAAGCCATCGACCCGCGGGTAAACGTAAACGACCTTACCTCCGATGCGATGGGCTATGCCGAGGAACGCTTCAAACTCCTGAATGCACTGATGCCCAAGCTGGTGGCCAAATACAGCAAACCCGGCCAAAGCTACCAGGAGTTGCGTGCCCGCTACAGCTCGCTGCAAAGCCAGCGCATGAGCATGATCTCGGCCATCAGCCGCTACGTGGGTGGTGTGTATGTCGATCGTTCTTTCCCCGACCAGCAATCGAGCACCAAGCCATTTACGCCAGTGCCGCTGGCGCAGCAAAAGCGTGCCGTTAGCCTGCTCAACAAATACGTGTTTGCACCCAATGCCTTTGCTGCCGATGCACCCGTATTTGCTTACCTGCAGATGCAGCGCCGCGGCTTTAGCCAACCCAACAACGGTGAGGATTTCAAAATCACTTCGGTGATGCTGAGCCAGCAACTGAATGGCGCCCTGGCACACATCATGCACCCCGCTACCTTGCAGCGCATCACCAACAGCCGCATGTATGGCAACCAATACAGCGTGGCCGATATGATGAGTGATGTAACCACGGGTGTTTTTGCAGCCGACCTGAAAACAAACGTAAATGTGTACCGCCAAAACCTGCAAACGGCTTATGTAAAAGGCCTGTCGCAAATGGTGGAAGACAAGATGCAGTACGATGAAATTTCAAAAGCCGCTGCCCTGCATACTTTGAAGAAGATTAAAACCCAGTTGGCTGGCGCCGTTTCTTCCAACGAAGAAAGCCGTGCCCACCGCGAAAATCTGGTGTTCCTCATCAACAAGGCGCTAGAAGTAAAATAACCGGCACTGCCAGCTTAGAATAGCACTTACAAAGCCCCGTTTTGCGGGGCTTTGTTTTTGTTTTTGGGTAGCCAGCTGCAGTAGTTCTGCTCATCGCCTGTTGCGTCGCACACTGCATCGTCCCCAACTTTAAGCGGCATTGGGGCCCGGCATTTTTCCAAAACGGCTACTTTCCTTACTTTCCCCCAATTGCTGCGTTCTCAACTATATCTTTGCCCGACTTTTTACGTAGATTATCCCGATGGCTTTAAAACTGTTTAATAGAAATGCTGCCAACCAACGGGCAGAGATGTCGTTTGTGGATCACCTGGAGGTGCTGCGTGGCCACCTGTTTCGGTCGGTGCTGGCCATTGTGGCGGGCGCCATCATTGTGGGGGTGTACAACAAGTTTGTGATCCGCAACATCCTGATGGGCCCTACGCACAGCGATTTTCCAACCTACCGCCTCATGTGCCGCGTCAGCCATGCGCTGGGCCTGGGCCAAAGCATGTGCATCTCCGATTTTAGCGTGCCCATGCAAAACACGGCAGTGGGCGGGCAGTTGTCCATGTTCTTTTCGGTGGTGCTTATTGGCGGGCTTATTCTTTCGTTTCCCTATATTTTTTACGAGTTCTGGAAGTTTGTAAAACCCGCCCTTACCGAAAAAGAACTGGGCAAAACCCGTGGTGTGATCTTCTGGGTTTCCTTCCTGTTTTTCGTGGGTGTGGGTTTTGGCTACTTTGTAGTATCGCCATACACCATACATTTTTTCGCCACCTTCCAGGTAGATGAAGGCATTGAAAACCGCTGGACCATCGGCTCCTACCTCGATACAATGACGCCCCTGATCCTGGGCAGCGGCCTGGCGTTCCAGTTGCCGCTGGTGATGTTTTTCCTGGCCAAAGTGGGTATTGTAACGGCTACTTTCTTAAAGCAGTCACGCAAGTATGCCCTGGTGATCGTGCTCATTGTTGCGGGCATTATCACTCCCGGCCCAGACGTGATCAGCCAAATGACCGTGGCCCTGCCCCTGCTGTTGCTGTACGAAGTAAGTATCATCCTCTGCCGCCGCGTGGAAAAAGAACAAGCTGCGGACGAAGTGAAGGAGTGGAGTTAGGAGCTGACAGTTGACAGTTGGTAGTTGATAGTTGATAGTTGATAGTTGATAGTTGATAGAAAAATAAGAGATATTATTAAAGCCCGCTGCGGAGCAGCGGGCTTTTTATTGCAGTACATTTTGCACTTTCGTCATTGCGAGGCGCAGCAGCAACACTGTTTAGGTAACCATTTGTGCGCCGAAGCAATCTCCAACTACCACGGAACGCAATTGGGTGAACAGGACTTAAACCTTAAGCGTTGTAATAGCACGAATTAATGCCGGGGATTGCTTCGGCGCACAAGCATTTATAAACCAATAGGCCACCGCTGCGCCTCGCAATGACGCACCAATTGCAGCAACACAGTAATAATGCGCATAAACTAAAAACCATAAGCTGCAAACTCCAGACTCTGAACTCCCAACTATCAACTACCAACTGCCAACTGCCAACTCCCCACTCCTAACTACCTTTGCCCAAAGAACCAACCATGAACACGTTTGATAAAACCAAGCCGGTAGCCATTGGCTCCGATCATGCCGGATACGAATACAAAACGGTTTTGGCCGATATGCTGCGCGAAGCAGGCTATACCGTAAAAGACTTTGGCACCAACAGCCCCGATTCGGTGGACTATCCCGACTTTGCCCATCCTGTGTCCAGCGCCGTGGAAAATGGCGAGGCCGAATGGGGTGTGCTGGTTTGCGGCAGCGCCAATGGCGTAGCCATTACGGCCAACAAACACCAGGGCATTCGTGCAGCCATTGCCTGGCAGGAAGATATTGCCCAGCTGGCCCGCCAGCACAACAACGCCAACATCATTTGCATCCCGGCGCGGTTTATTCCTACCCCCGAAGCCGAAGCCATCGTTAATGCATTTGCAACCACGCCGTTTGAAGGTGGCCGCCATGCTACACGGGTAGGCAAGATGGCTTGCATGTAAGCGATAGCGCAATATTTTTAAAAAAAAGTTGTAACAGGTTGGTGCATGCAACGAATGGAACAAGTGCCGTGTCAGCACTGAAACAAGCGTTTTATGCACCAACTCAAAACAACTGTCTTAATGCTGTGCGCCGCGTTGCTGCTGGCATCCTGCGAAAAAACAAGACTGCCCGAGAATGATACCGACACGATTGCCGGCACCTGGAACTGGCAACGAACCGACGGCGGCATCGCTGCCCATATTCACGAAACGCCCCAATCGAGCGGCGTTCAGAAGAAAGTGGACTTTACGGCCGATGGCCGCTACCGCTGGTTTACCAACAACGTGGAATCAGCGCAGGGCACTTACACCCTGCAGCAACAGGCATGCATACACGACGGCAAGCAAAAAAGCTGGATCCGCTTTTCGGCGCACCCCGAGCAAAACCGCCTCGTGGAAGTGTTGGAATCAAATGTGCTGCTGCTTTCCGATGAAGCCCATGACGGCCTGCAGTATCAATACACCCGCATCCCCAACAAATAAAGTGCATGGCCTAACCAAAGGTTAAGATTTGCACCACTCATCAATTTTTCTTCTTCATGTGTTTGTAAAAACGGAAATTCGGCCACCGGATTACCGGGCCCTTTTTTAACCTAATAGTTCACATGAAAAGAATTTTCTTGCCCGTGCTCCTGTGCGGCTCACTGGTAGCGTTGGCCCAAAAGCCGGCCAAGCCAGAAAACTACGCCAAAACGATCACGGCGGCCGATCTTAAAAAGCACCTGTACATTGTGGCAGGCCCCGAAATGGAAGGCCGCGAAACCGCCACCGAAGGCCAGCGCAAAGCAGCCGCATACATCGAAAACGAGTTTCGCCGCATTGGCCTGGAGCCCGGCAACAACGGCTCATTCCAACAGATGTACCCCCTGTTCCAAGATTCGCTGGCAGGCGCCAGCCTGGAAGTGGACGGACAGGCATTTCAATTGTTCAACGATTTTTCCATCAGCCCTGCGTCTTCGCTAGCCGGCACCTTTCGCTTAGGCGAGGTTGTGGCTATTGCAAAAAGCAACGCTGATGGCATAGCAACCGCCGACCTGGCGGGCAAAATGGTATTGGTTTTTGCCGATGCCGCCAACCAGCAAACTATGCAGGCCATCCGTGCCAAAGGCCCTGCCGCGGTGATGATTCTTTCGCCCAACTACAAAGCACCAGCGCAGCCGACCCGCAAAGGCCGCATGGTGGTGCAGCAGTTTGCCAAATCGCTGCCACTGCAGCAGATCACCGTTTCCGAAGCCGTTGCCAAAGCCATTTTAAAAGACAATTTTGAAGCGGCTAAAACAGCAACCGGTACACCCAAAGCGTTTCCTGCACAGGTAGCGCTAACGGTGGACAAAACAACCATCAAACACGAAAGCTCTAACGTACTGGGCGTATTGCCCGGTGCCGACAAAGCCGACGAATACTTGGTCATCACTGCACACTACGACCACGAAGGCAAGCGTGAAGGCGGTGTGATTTACTACGGCGCCGACGATGACGGCTCCGGTACGGTAAGCGTGATTGAACTGGCCGAAGCTTTTGCCAAGGCAAAAAAAGAAGGCCGTGGCCCGCGCCGCTCTATTTTGTTCATGACCGTAAGCGGTGAAGAGCGTGGACTGTTAGGATCCGAATATTATTCGATGCACCCAACTTACCCGCTGGCAAAAACTACTGCCAACCTCAACATCGATATGATTGGCCGCATCGATCCCAAACGCACCGTTGGCGACTCGACCAACTATGTGTATGTGGTGGGCGATGATAAGCTGAGCTCCGACCTGCGCCCCATTTCGGAAGCAGTCAATAAGAAGTTTATTAAAATGGAACTCGATTATAAATACAACGATCCTGATGACAAGGAGTTTATTTATTACCGCAGCGACCACTACAATTTTGCCAAGAACGGTGTGCCCATTATTTTTTACTTCAATGGCACCCACGCCGACTACCACAAGCCCACCGACACGCCGGACAAGATCAATTACAACCTGATGGAAAAGCGTGCCCGCCTGGTATTTCATACCGCATGGGAAATGGCCAACCGTAACGACATGCTGAAACGCGACCGCGAACTGCCGGCGCTGCGCCGATAAGATCGAGCGATGCATCAATACAACATTCAGAAGGCCCGAAGCAAATGCTTCGGGCCTTCTGGTTTTTAAGTCCTTTAGCGACCGGGCAAATTAAACCCTGCGCCATTTTTCGGGTCTATGAAACAGTTGCAACCCATGAAATCATTGGCCCACGGCACCGCGGCATTGGCAGCGGTGCAACAAGCAAAAGATCCTGCCCTTTTTCATACCACAAAGACCCCGGCCTTTAAAAAGCGCTGGGGTCTTTTTTAATTGTATTTATTCAAGCTAACAGGAAATAAATATCTTATTCCTTTTCATCGCTTTTCTTGGTGTGCATCTGCCGCATCTGTTCGGCCACCAGGGCATCGGGCATCACATTGCTCATGGTGGTCATCACTTTGTTCTTCATGCCCGATACAATTTTATCATCGCCCTTCATCAGTGCCTCGTAGCCGTCTTTGGCCACTTTTGCCGGGTCGGCCATGCTATCCGGTTCTAGTATTTTCAGATCTTTCGGGAAATCGGCTTTGTTGAAAAAGTCGGTATCGGTTACGCCGGGCTGCAAGGCCGTCATGGTAACGCCGGTATCTTTCAACTCGTTGATCAGGCCCTGTGTAAAGCTGAGCACAAACGCCTTGGTGGCATGATAAACGCTTTGCAGCGGTCCCGGCACTTCGGATGCAATGGATGCGAGCTGCAATATTTTGCCGCCATTTCGGGCCACCATGTCTTTTAAAAAATGATGCGTCAACTCGACCAGTGCCGTTACATTCAGCTGTATGATTTCCAGTTGCCGTGCCACATCAGACGCTACAAACAGCCCATAGCGGCCCTGCCCGGCATTGTTTACCAACACTTCCACAGTGAGCCCGCGGCTTTTTATTTCGTTGTATAGTTCGGTGGCAGCCTGCGGCACAAACAGGTCTTTTGCGATCACCACTGCTTCCACGCCATGTGCACCTGAAAGTTCGCGGGCCTTGGCTTCCAGTTCAGCCGCATCGCGGGAAACAAGGATCAGCGGATAGCCGTCGGCGGCAAACAATTTTGCCAGCTCCCAACCAATGCCGCTGGAGGCACCAGTGATCAATGCATAGCCCTTTGAAGTTTGTTCCATGTTTTATTTTTTGGATTGATACGGGTAAAAAAGACCGTGCCACCCAATGGCTAAAATTTGGCCTAAAACCAACAGGCCCAGCAATAAATAAAGATTTTAATTCCTAATATGATTGTTTATATTTATGCCAGACAAACGCAAAAAGAAACGGATCGTGTGTGCTTGAAACAGCGGCAGCTTGCAGCCCGTTTGCCGGTGCTCCAAATTGTAACACATTGCAAGAACACCGATTGCTTTCGCCATTATCAGAGATGGCTACCCATCCCATCCTGCCCCACCTTCCATCTTTGATAATCCTTTAATCGGGTTCTTTCGGCGCCGCCTGCCACAGGCAGCGCTTTGCCTGCACCACCATAAGCTGCATCCCAATCTCCGCACTGTTTACGGCATGCTCTTCCTGCCGTTTGCCCCATTTTTTTCATCTCAAAAAAAACAATCATCATGGCTGCAAAAACGACAACACCGCTGGGCATTGATGCCTTAACCAGCGAAATTCCTGCATTGGAAGTACCCCCTACCACAAGCAACGGAACCGGCCGGCAGGGCTTGGCCGAAGAAACCGAATTTGAAGTGCCCGAAGGCGGTTTTGTGCTGCTCAACCCCAACGAGGTGGACCGCGAAGTAGGCAACACATCGCGCAGCGAAACCGAGAGCCTGCTGGATGCGCCGCAACTGGAAGAACCCGGCTTTGAAGCGGTTGAAGAAAACGCCGTTGCGCTGGATGCCATTTATGCATCGTACCCCGAGCTGCTGGAACGCGACATGCTGACCACCGAAGTAATCATCGGGCAGGACCAGCGCACCAGGATCCTGAACACTTCCACATTTCCATGGAACGCCATTTGCGCCCTTAAAATAACTGCGGCTAATGGTGCACGTTATATCGGTACCGGTTGGCTTGTTTCGCCCCGCACTGTCATCACCGCCGGCCACTGCGTGTACATGCACGACCAGGGCGGCTGGCCCCGCAGCATTGAAGTGATCCCGGGCATGAACGATGCTGCACGGCCTTTTGGCTCCGGCGTTGCCACCGTGTTCCGCAGCGTGCAGGGCTGGACGCAAAGCAAAAACCGCAACTACGATTATGGCGCCATTATTTTGCCCAACAACTACCGGCCAGGTGCCCGCACCGGTGCTTTTGGTTTTGCGGTAAAAGACGACGCTTATCTTAAAGCTGCGCTGCTCAATCTATCGGGATACCCCGGCGATAAAGGCGGCAACCAGCAATGGTTTATGGCACAAAAAGCAAAAAGCGTTGCATCGCGGGTGATTACTTACGAGATCGATACGATGGGCGGACAAAGTGGCTCGCCGGTGTGGCTGAAGATCGGTAACCAGCGTTTTGCCGTAGGCATACATACCAATGGCGCCACCAGCGGCAACTCGGCTACCCGCATTGTGCAGGCTGTGTACAACAACCTGATGTCATGGAAAGCAATGGGTGTATAAAAGTGCAGGCCGGGTTGGTCCGTTGGCTGATCATTCCGGCCTTTTTTCTTTGCGTTGGATGTATTGCAAAAAGCGATAAAATGGCCACTACCGGTACCGTTAAAGGAATTTTAGTAAACAGCTCCGGCCAACCCATTGCCGATGCCGTGGTGATGGTTGCCGGCGGCTCCGGTTCATTTACCGATATGGCTGCTATTACCGACGAGAACGGCGCATTTTACTTGTCAAACATTACACTGCCGGGAAGTTATTCGCTACAAGTACAAACGGGCGGTGCATCGGTGCAAAAAAACGTGCAGCTAACCTCTAGTGCCGATACCATACGGCTTACTTACTGATCGGCCCCTTTTATTATTGGCGCTGTAGTTGTATGCAGTAACAAAAAAATTATGAGCATCGCGATCAAACGCAGCCAGCACGGCATAGCCGATTTTGCCTATGCACCCCTTGTGTGGATGGCGCCGCGCATAGCCGGGTTTCAACATTTGCCACAGGCCAAAACAGCCTGCAAAGCCGCGGCCGCAGGGGCACTTACTTATGCATTGCTTACCGATGCAGAATGGGGCGTTGCCAAATGGCTGCCTTACAAAGGGCACCTCGCCATTGACCTTGCCGTAGGCGCCGCATCGTTTGCAGCACCGTGGGTATTGGGTGTGCAGCACCACAAAGGTGCCCGCAATACATTTTTACTGATGGGTGCTGTAAGCCTGGTGGTGGGCGTACTATCGGTGTTGGGTACCCGAAAAAGTGATTGAAGAATTTAAAATAAAAAAATCCCGCAACGGTTGCTGCGGGATTTTTTTATGGAACAATGTTTTGCATTGCTATTGCATTAAGCAATGCAGCAACTGTTTATGATTTTTCTATAAACCCAGTATCCATGCAAACACCAACGGTGCTACAATGGTAGCATCGCTTTCAATGATGTATTTAGGTGTATTGATGTCGAGTTTACCCCAGGTAATTTTTTCGTTGGGGTGTGCACCGGAGTACGAACCATACGAAGTAGTGGAATCCGATATCTGGCAGAAATAACTCCAGAACGGAATTTCATGCATCTCCAGGTCCTGGTACATCATCGGCACTACGCAGATGGGAAAATCGCCGGCAATGCCGCCACCGATCTGGAAAAAGCCGATGCCTTTGCCTGCGCTGTTGTCTTTATAATAATTAGCGAGCCACACCATGTATTCAATTCCGCTCTTCATGGTGGTGGCGCTGATCTCACCTTTGTACACATACGAAGCAAAGATGTTGCCCATGGTGCTGTCTTCCCAACCGCCCACTACAATCGGCAGGTTCTTTTCGGCGGCGGCAATCATCCAGCTGTCTTTGGTATCTATCTGGTAGTCATCCTTCATCACGCCGCTGTTGAGCAGTTGGTACATGTATTCGTGAGGAAAATAACGTTCTCCTTTTTCGTTGGCGTCTTTCCAAAGTTGATGAATATGGCGCTGTATGCGGCGGAATGCTTCTTCTTCGGGAATGCAGGTATCGGTAACGCGGTTGAGGCCACGCTCCAGCAGGTCCCACTCTTGTTGCGGCGTAAGGTCGCGCCAGTTGGGAATGCGTTCGTAATGGTTGTGCGCCACCAGGTTCATGATGTCCTCTTCGAGATTGGCACCGGTGCAGGAAATAATGTGCACTTTATCCTGGCGGATCATTTCGGCCAGCGACACACCGAGCTCGGCCGTACTCATGGCGCCGGCCAGTGTAATCATCATTTTACCGCCTTCCAGCAGGTGCTGCTCGTAGCCTTTTGCTGCGTCTACCAGTGCTGCCGCATTAAAGTGCCGGTACTGGTGCTCTATAAATTGGGAAACAGGTCCTTTGCTCATGGTAAAAAATTGAGCGGCAAAAATAACCTTTTACAAAAGAAAATCCCGCAGGGACGAAACCCTGCGGGAATAGGACACACAACGAAAACTGCTCGTTCAAATAGGTTATGGGTTTAAAGGCAATGGTTTTTTTGCAGGATAGTAATGGCTTTGGTTATTTCTCGTATTTCTGGTATTTGTTCCAACGGGTGGCGCCGTCTGATTTCAGGATGAGCTTTTGATCGGCATCTTCCAATGTCACATAGTAAAACGTGCCATTCTCATCCGATACTTCCACCAGGTCGGAGATCCACTTTTGGTTGTAGTCTTTTTTGATGGAAGCCAGCAACACCACGGGCAGTTGCAGCGAAGAGATATTGCGGGTTACCACCATCAGGTTGCCGTTGTTGCTGTAGTAAGCAGAGGCATATTGGCCGGCCACCTGGAAAGATACTTTGTACATATCATCGATGGCGGTCCAGGTTACATCGCTTGCCTGGGCAAAGGTGATGCTGAAGCTTTTGAGGGCTGCCGGTGTTACTTCTCCTCCGGGATTGTTTTTGGCCTGGGCCATAAAGGAAGAAAGAACGGTCAGCAGGATAAATAAAGGTTTCATGATTTGTTAGTTGAAGTATGATTTGTTTTGGTTGTCTTGTGTTTGTTTGACGATTCAAAAGTAGTGCGGGTTACACGCCGGGGCAAGTGAATTGTGAGGGGTGGCAAGGGCTGTTAAAAGGCTTAACAAAGAAAGAGCAGCGGTGGCTACAAACCCTTAACCCGCAAAGCTTTTACACAACCACATATTCATGTGAATGTTGTAAACAACAACATTGCAAGCATCACATAAATGCTACTCAATGGCAGCAACTCATTTACCAAAAAATGATGCAGTATTTTTTTAAACAAATAGCCCGCAGGTGATGAATGGTAATGGTTAGTGACAGCGCAATGTTTTTATGCCATGCTTCGGTAATCTAATTATCACATTCATCTATTGATAAAAATCAAACGCCCCGGCAGAAAAATACTTGTTGTTAAATGACCGCACCGCATTGGGCACAATGGCGCTGCATATCTTAAATTGCAGTATTGAATTTCCTGGGCCACGCATATCTTTCTTTTAACCACACCGAAATACTGGTGGGCAATATGATCTCGGATTGCATCAAGGGGCGTGCACAATACAATTACCCCGAAGGCATCCAGAAAGGTATCAGGCTGCACCGCGATATTGATGCGTTTACCGACAGCCACCCGGCCACCAAAGCGGCGCAGGAAGTGTTCAGGCCGCATTACCGCCTGTACAGTGCACCGCTGGCCGATGTGGCCTTTGATTATTTTCTGGCCAACGACCCCGAAACTTTTGACGACAAAGGCCTGCTGCATTTCAGCCACCACACTTATACTACCATCGATGCTTTTGGCGCCCAGTTGCCGCCGCGTTTTGCACAGCTGTTTACTTATATGAAACGCGACAACTGGCTGTATCGGTACCGCACCCTGGAAGGCATTGGCAATAGCCTGCGTGGATTGATGTACCGCGCCTCGATGCCTGATGACGGAGAGCATGCAGGATACCTGTTGCAACAGCATCAGCCCGTACTGCAGCAATGCTTCAACGAATTTTTTCCCGATGTTAAAAAATTTGCAAAAGGCCGCCTGATCGAACTGCTGGGGTAATCAGTTGCGTTCTACCCCCGGATATTATTTATTTTTAAGCCCTAATTCCATTTAGTATGAAACACCTGTTCCTGACCCTGATGCTTGCTACCTGTGGCGCTGCCGGCAATGCCCAAACTTCGGCAAGCCCTGTTTCGCTTGCTGTAAAAATGCCCGAAGTAGATAAATCGCCCATGGATATGGCCTATTACCCGGCCAATTACCCGGTGCTGAAAATACAGGGCAAGGCAACGGAACCACTGGTGGCGCGGGTGATATACAGCCGGCCACTGAAAAACGACCGCGTGGTGTTTGGCGAACTGGTGGAGTGGAACAAGATCTGGCGCCTGGGTGCCAACGAAGCCACTGAAATTGAATTTTACCGCGATGTAAAAATTGGCGGCAAAAAAATAGCGAAGGGTAAATACACCTTGTTTGCCCTTCCGGAGCAGGAACAATGGACCGTTATCTTAAATAAAGACACCGATACCTGGGGCGCATTTAAATACGACGAAAAGAAAGACGTGGCCCGCATTGCCCTGCCCGTACAGCAATTGCCCGCACCGGTGAATGCTTTTTCCATCATGTTTGAAAAAGGCGACGCTGATTCTATTGTGCTGGATATTGCCTGGGATAATTATATGGTGGCCATGCCAATTAGTTTGAAATAACGAACAGCGGAACAGTGAGGAATTATTAATTATGGATTATTAATTATTGGGTGATTGCGTTGTGCAATATGGCAGCGTGAAATTATTCTGCGGAGCCCAAACCTGTTGGTAGCAGCACAATCATCATCTTTTCAATGTTCCCGTTGATCGTGGATCAACCCTGAAGGCAGAAAAGTTCGCAAAGCAAAATGGTGCACGGGTTTGGGCTACGCCCAAAATAATTTACCGGTTACAACCATTGCTACAAACAGGTGTGGGCTATGCCCACTTTTTTATTTTGCGACGGCTGCATTTGTTTTGAAACATTAATTCATGCTTTTGATAGCCCGACGCACCAATTAATCATTCATTAATCATAATTCATCATTCATAATCCCTTACTCCCGGCTGTTCTCATTTCAAATTCATCATTCCTTGTTCCTTGTTCGATATTCTCTTTCAACTTCCTCTGTTCCTTGTTCTTCTGTTCATCTGTTCGACATCCCTTGTTCGCTGTTCTACATTCCATCTCCTCTTTCCCATTCTTTCCGTACTTTTTCGCCATGAAATTGTTGTTTGCAACAGCACTGGTGTTGCTGCTGGCGGGCTGTGCCGGCAATGATGCCGAAGAACCCCGCGTAACCCCTACCCCACGCCGCGACTCGCCACTGCTTGCTGCTGTACCGGCCAACCCGCTGCTGGCACTAGACCGGTCGCGCATGGACATGGCTTATTTCCCCGTCGACTATCCTATTTTAAAAACATCAGGCAAAATACAAGGCCCGCCCATGGCGCGGGTAATATACAGCAGGCCGCAACGGCAGGGCCGTACCATTTTTGGCGAACTGGTGCCCTATGGTCAGCCCTGGCGCCTGGGCGCAAATGAAGCCACCGAAATTGAATTGTTTGCACCGGCCACCATTGGCGGACAAAACGTATCCAAAGGCCGCTACATCATGTATTGCATTCCGGAGGCCAGCCAGTGGACCATCGTGTTCAACACCAACCTGTACACCTGGGGCCTCAAGCCCAACCCGCTGGATGATGCGTACCGGTTTACCATTCCCATTCAACCAACAGAACACAGCCTGGAGCATTTTACCATGGTGTTTAACCAAAGTAAAGACGGCGCCGAGCTGGTCATTGGCTGGGAGCAAACCGAAGGCCGCCTGCCCATTCAATTCAAATAACTATGTGCGGCATTGCAGGCATATTTTCGGCAGGTGCCGGGGGTACAATAGAAGCGGCCACCAAAACCCTGCAACACCGCGGTCCGGAAGGCAGCGGCTTTTATCACGATCCTGAATTACCGCTCAGCCTGGGCCACCAGCGCCTTTGCATCATCGACCTGAGCGAAGCTGCCGCACAGCCACTGCGCTATCAAAAAAGGTATGTGATTGTGCACAACGGCGAGTTGTACAATTACAAGGAAATCAAAGGGCAGCTCCAAGCAAAGGGCTATCATTTCAACACACAATCCGATACCGAAGTAATTGCGGCGGCGTTTGCCTGCTGGGGTAAAAATTGCCTCCAACATTTTGATGGCGCTTTTGCATTTGCCATTTGGGATGAGGTGGCAAAAACTTTGTTTGCAGCCCGCGACCGACTGGCCGAAAAGCCTTTTTTCTTTACCCATACAGGCAACGAGTTGTTCTTTGCATCGGAGATGAAAGCGCTGTGGCAAATGGGCCTGGAACGGCAAGTAAACAAGGGCATGCTGTACAACTACCTGACCCTGGGATACACCACCAACCCATACGATGCGCAGGAAACATTTTACCAAAATATTTTTAAGCTACCCGCCGCATCCTGCCTCATGTTGGATGCACGCAGCAATGAACTTTCGATAGAGCAATACTGGACCGTTTTTGCAGCCGAAAAAAATATCAGCGACAAAGAAGCGGTTGATACTTTTAAAAACCTGCTGCACACCTCGGGACAGCGCCGGTTGCGCAGTGATGTATCTGTTGGCACGTCGCTCAGTGGTGGCCTAGATAGCAGCACTATTGCGGCACTGTGCGCCGCTTCATCGGAGCGTAGTTTTTCGCACCATTGTTTTACTGCGTCATTTGAAAATTGGGGCAAGGACGAAACGACCCAAGCCGCAGCCATTGCAGCAAAACTGGGCCTGCAACATCATGTGGTGCCTATGTCTGTTGCCGATTTATTACAGCACATGGATGCACTTTCCCATCAGCAGGAAGAGCCCGTGCAATCGGCTTCGGTGCTGGCGCAGTACCAGGTGTATGCGGCTGCAAAACACGCCGGCATCACCGTGTTGCTCGATGGCCAGGGTGCCGATGAAATACTGGCAGGCTATCACAAATATTACCATTGGTACTGGCAGCAATTGTATGCAAACAAACAGCTTGCTTCAAGCGGTGAACTTGAGGCAGCAAGAGCGTTGGGTGTGCAGGAACCATTTGGTGTAACGAATAAAGCCGCTGCACTGTTGCCGCATTTTACTGCATCGCTGTGGCAAAAGCAGCGGGCAAAAAAAGCCGCTGCGCAACGGGGCCTGCATCCCGATTTTGTGTCGGTCAACAAAGCCCATTTTGCTTATGCCTTGCCGGCAAAGCTGGACCTGAACGGCGTGCTGCATTACAACACATTTACCAACGGGCTGGAAGAGTTGCTGCGCTATGCCGACCGCAACAGCATGGCGCATGCCGTGGAGGTGCGCCTGCCTTTTGTACAACACGAGTTGATCGAATTTCTTTTTTCCCTGCCTGCCCATTTTAAAATACGCAACGGCTGGACCAAATGGCTGCTCCGCGAAAGCATGAAAGAGGTGCTGCCCAACGAAGTGGTTTGGCGCCGCGATAAAGTGGGCTTTGAACCACCGCAACAGCAATGGATGCAGGATGCCCGGGTACAAAAAAGAATACTGCAGGCAAAAGAACTGCTGGTGGCGCAACAGGTACTGCATCCCTCCGTTTTGCAACAACCCATCAAAGCAACTACAGCCCACGCCGCCAACAACCTCGATTGGCGCTATTGGTCGGCGAGTTATTTGTGGGAGGGGTGAGGAAGTTCGAAGTCGGAAGACGGAAGTCCGAAGAATGGATTTGCAGATACTCGTTAAAAATGATCGATGCAAACAAATATTGGTTCAAAAAGTTAATGGTTCAATCTTCCGACTTCGGACCGCGGACTTCCGACTTCCCTGCCTACATTTGTTTTCCTCAATCAATACAACATGAAGCTAGGAACCAAGTTTATACATGCAGGTGCAGAACCCGATCCTTCTACCGGCGCCATCATGACGCCGATCTACCAAACCTCCACCTTTGTGCAGGCAGCTCCCGGCGACCACAAAGGCTTTGAATATGCGCGGTCGCAAAACCCTACCCGCTTTGCGCTGGAGGCGGCCCTGGCCGGCATCGAAAACGGCAAGTTTGGATTGGCATTCAGTAGTGGCGTAGCGGCAACCGATGCCGTAATTAAACTGCTGCAACCCGGCGATGAAGTAATTGCAGGCGCCGATATGTATGGCGGCACCTACCGCCTGTTTTCAAAAGTGTTTGCCCGCTTCGGCATCACCTTTCACTACGTGGATATGCAGGATGCACAAAACGTGGCTGCGGTGATCAACGACAAAACAAAACTCATTTGGTGCGAAACGCCTACCAACCCGTTGATGAATATTGCCGACATCGGCGCACTATCGGCAATGGCCAAACAGCACAACCTAATCCTGGTGGTGGACAACACTTTTGCATCGCCTTTTTTGCAAAACCCGCTCGACCTGGGTGCCGATATCGTGATGCATTCTTCTACCAAATACCTCGGCGGCCACAGCGATGTGATTCAAGGAGCGCTGGTGCTGAATGATCAAAAGCTGCGCGACGAACTTTATTTTATCCAAAAAAGCTGCGGTGCGGTGCCCGGCCCGATGGATTGTTTCCTGGTATTGCGCGGCATTAAAACCCTGCATGTACGCATGCAGCGCCATTGCGAAAATGGCCGCGAGATCGCCCATTTTTTGCGCAACCACGAAGCCGTTGAAAGGGTGTACTGGTGCGGCTTTGAAGACCATCCCGGCTATGCCGTGGCACAAAAACAAATGCGTGATTTTGGCGGCATGATGAGTTTTACGCTGAAAGACGACAGCGTGGAAAATGCACGCCGTGTGCTTTCGTCCACGCACCTGTTTTCGCTGGCCGAAAGCCTGGGTGGCGTAGAGTCGCTCATTAACCACCCGGCATCCATGACGCATGCTTCCATTCCGCGCGAAGAACGGATCAAAAACGGGTTGACCGATTCGCTGATCCGATTGAGTGTGGGCATTGAAGACGCGTCTGATCTGATTGAAGATCTGCGGCAGGCGATTGGTTGATTTTTTTAAATGCTTATAAAAATGCGGGTCTGATGGCCCGCATTTTTATATTGATACAATGATGTTGGTTCAAAGTTTTGCGCAAGAAAAAATGTTCCCCCAATCCTGGTTAAAGCCGGCCGAAGATTATGGATTCAGCTTTTAATAGCCGATATTTAAGGGTAGCTAAACAGAAAGGTTATGAAAACGAACCTGCTCACCTGCTTGTTTTTCCTGCTCTTTGTAACCGGCTTTACACAAAATAAATTTTTTGTTGGCAGCACGCCTGCACATGCAGTGGTGCGGGAGTTTTTACAAATCAATGCAACCGATTCGATCGACTTTATCCGTTGGAAGCTGGAGCTGAATCCTGCATCGTTCAAACTGCAGTGTCAATATGGTTTGGCCAAGGCCGGTACACCCGGATTTACAAACGAACAAAGCAGGAATTTTGAAGGAACACTGAGCAAAAAAGACCATTACTATTTGCTCCAACACAAAGGCAGGACCGCCACCATATTGGAAGTAAATTCCAACGTGCTTCACTTTTTGGATCGGGATAAAAAAATGCTGATTGGTAACGGTGGCTACAGCTATGCATTAAACAGCACTACACCTGTTATTGCCAACGCAGTGAGCATACATGCCGAACAAACAGCTACCGGCAGCCCGCTGGTTTTTGAAGGCAGAACGCCCTGCAACGCTTTGCCCCAAATACTGGGCATACAGAAAAGCGATGCCTGCAATAAAATGAAATGGTATTTTCATTTGTATACCGATTCTATCACCGGCGCACCGGCCCACTTCCTGATGGGTGGCATTGGATACCGGAAAGAAACCATGGCCAAAGGCAACTGGAAAATAACAACAGACCAAAATGGCAACACTGTTTACCAACTGTATTTCAACCAATGGGCCCGTCCGTTAAGCCTGTTAAAAGGCGATGATAATATTTTGTTTTTTATTGATAATGATGGGCGCCTGCTGGTGGGCAATGAAGACTTTAGCTACACGCTAAACAGAAGGCCGGAAGCTTATGCAAGAATTGAACGGTAGCGCAGCAAGGTTATAATCTCGCTGTGCTACAAATACCCTCATAAAGATTTTAAGCATCAAAGTGGAAATACAGTATGGAAATAATCACCGCTGCATTATATAAAGCATTTGGTTTGTTTCTTTTATTCCGCACCCATCGCCCGGGAACATTTATCCAGGATTCATCACTTTAAATGGCCGATTCGTCACCCTTTGTTTTTTAGCGGTAGTAAGGCGCCACAACTTTACACCAACAAAACATCAAAGGCATGAAACGGACACTACTCATTGCTGCAATTTGTTTGGCCATGCTTGCCAGTTGTGCCAGCCGCCACGCAACCTCAAGGCCCAACACATCCAATGTAATCCTGCTCGACCAATCCATTTTACTGGTTTCCTGAACGCTATGTGGGTGCTGTTGATTTGCCAGGGAATATTATTGCTATACAGCGTAGCCGTTACGTTTTGGGGCGGCAACACCAACCGCAACAACCAACCACTTTCCTTCACCGAAAGGCTGCAGGAATGTGCCGTCAGCAGCCTGCTGCTAGGGCTACCTATAGTAGGCTTTGCGTTTCACATTCAATGGCTGATGGATGCAGCACTCCTGCTGTATCCGGCACTACTGCTTACCGAATTCCTGGCTCATTGGCGCCCATATTTGCAACAAAGAGCAGGGCGGCTTCAAAGTGGTGCACTCCCTCTTGATGACAACAGCAGCGATGCAGCACTAATAACATTTCCTCATCTATCTATTTGCATCCTGCACGGGCTCATACTTGTCAACGCTGTTTGTGCCTATATTTACTTTTTCAGTGCATGAGCCGCCGTCCCTTTTACAACAACACGCATTTTTTACTCATCGCCAGCGGGTTTGTGGTCAACACGCTGCTGGCAGTGGTGTACCGGTACATTAACTCCGGCAGCCCGTTTGTGCGCTTTGAAGAATGGTCGGGATTTTATGGACAGGGCTGGCCCATCATGGCGCAAACCTTTGTGGTGCTGTATTTTGTTTATTACAGCATTCGTTATTTCAATAAAAAATACAGCGCTGCACCCAATAGCTTTTCGCGGTTCCTAAACGAAATTCTTTTTGTACTGCTTGTGGGCTTTGCCATCATGCAGGCGTTTTACTGGGTATTTATTACCTACCAGGTAGTGCCCGAAGAAGACATGCAGTTCCTCGATCGCAAGCTGAAAATGATCCTGACCATTGATGTAACGCTGCTGATTGTGATCTATGCGTTCATGACATCGTTCCGCATTTTTCGATACCTGCAACAAAAAAACCTGGAGCTGCTACAGTGGCAAAAAGAATATGCGCAAACACAGTTTGAAACCGTAAAAAATAAACTCAACCCGCACTTTTTATTCAACAGCCTGAATGCACTTTCATCGCTGGTGTGGGTGGATGCCGACAAGGCCGAAATCTTTATTGAAAAACTTTCCCGATCGTACCGCTACCTGCTGGAGCATAAAGAAAAAACGCTGGTACCGCTGGCCGATGAACTGCAGTTTTTGCAATCGTTTTTATACCTGATGCAGGAGCGTTTTGGCAACAAGCTGCAAGTAATGTTACCAACAATGGATGCAGGTGAAAAACTGTTGCTGCCACATTCATTGATGATTGTTTTTGATTACCTGCTGGCACAAAATAAAATGAGTGCTGCAGCACCGCTTCATGTAACCGTGGCGCAGGATGCAACTGCACTGCTAATTAGCTACAACCCTCAACCAAAAGAAGACAGCAACACGCAGGCAGCCGAACAACTGGTACGCCTGCAGGAGCAATACAACCTGCAAGGCAAACCCATGGTGCTGCAACAATTGGGCAACGGGCAGGCTACCATTCAACTACCGCTTTTTTAACCATGGCACAAACACAGCCCCTCATACAAAAGAATGTGTCGCCCATCCGCATTACGCTGGTCATGATTGGCGTGGTGAGCCTGCTGTACCCGCTGTTTTTTGCGTACATCGACAAGCAATTTTCGTTGCGCTTCCTGGCTGTTGAATTGTTGTTTACAACAGCGCGTCTTACCTGCATCGCATTCATTTGCTATGGCATTATCTGGCTGTCGGGTAAAGCCTTGCATTGGGCGCCTTCGTGGTTGCGCCACTTGTTGGAAGTGATCGTTATTCTATTTTGCGCCTATTGGTTTTTGGTGGCGTTTATTGAAGGCATCGACCGGCCGCTTACCGGCAGTAATCCCGCCGATCCGGCCAGTTGGGTTTTTCGCAGGCATATTGGTTTGTACCTGTTGGCCACGGTGTTTATTTACACTTTTTTATCGGGGTTAAATTACTACCACCTGGCGCAGCAAAAAACGGCACAAGCCGAGAAGCTGCAACGCGAATTTGCACAGGTACGGCTGCAGGCACTCAAAAGCCAGGTGAACCCGCATTTTTTGTTCAACAGCCTGAGTGTGCTTTCGTCGCTGGTGCATGTAGATGCGGAGCTGTCGGAAAAATTTATCCTGCAACTATCCAAGGCCTACCGGTATATACTCGATCAAAAAGATGCAGACTTGGTGCCGCTGCGCGAAGAGCTGCAGTTTTTGGATGCGTACTTTTTTTTATTGCAAATAAGGTTTGGGCAAAAAGTAAAACTGCAACAACACATTGCACCCGAAACGACCGGATATAGTTTGCCACCGCTTACGCTGCAATTGTTGGTGGAAAACGCGGTAAAACACAACGCGATGTCGGCGGCACAGCCGTTGATCATTTCCATTGATGCTGCGGGCAACGAACTGGTGGTGCAGAACAACATCAGCCGGCGCAACCAGTCCGAAACTTCAACCGGCATTGGCCTCGACAACATCAAAAAAAGGTATGCGCTGCTAACCGAAGGAAAAGTAACCATTGAACAGGATGCACAAACATTCAAGGTGCATATTCCGCTTATAAAAACTGCATGATGAAAGTAGTGATCATTGAAGACGAGCCCCTGTCGGCAAAGCGATTGGAGGGCATGCTCAAAAAATACGACAGCAATATTGAAGTACTGGCCGAACTACCCTCGGTAAGCAGCGCTGTGGCCTGGTTTAAAGAGCATGGCGACCCCGACCTGGCACTGATGGACATTCACCTCGAAGACGGCCAGAGCTTTAAAATATTTGAAACCATCAACCTGCAGGTGCCGGTTATTTTTACCACGGCATACGACGAATACACCATCCGTGCATTTAAAGTAAACAGCATTGACTACCTGATGAAGCCGTTGAATTACGAAGAGTTGTCGGCTGCACTGGATAAATTCAAAAGGCTGCACGTTGACGGCACCGATGAAAGGGAACCGGCACTGGAGCAATTGCTACAGGCGCTGCAACCAAAAGAGCCCGAATACAAAACAAGGTTCCTGATCTCCATCGGATCGCGGCTGAAAACCATCGACACTGCCGATGTGCAATACTTTTACAGCGCCGATAAAGTAACCTTTTTGGTTACCACCGACAACCAGCGTTTCCCGGTTGATTTTAGCCTCGATAAACTGCAGGCAATGCTCGATCCCAAATCATTTTTTCGCATCAACCGCCAAATGATGGTGCGCCTCGAAGCCATTGAACAAATACATGTATACTCCAAGGGCCGCCTGAAACTGGAGCTGCAACCGGCACACAAAGAAGAAGTGTTTGTGAGCATGGATAAGGTGGTGGAGTTTAAAGAATGGTTGGGAAAATAACCAGCTGTTTTTTTGTTGTGTAAACCTTCTAAGCCGGTTCATCACCCCGCATCCGTCATTCGTCGGGATTGATTCTTTACCGCCCCGTCGTTTTATTCTCTTTGTATCACCAACAACAAACAAAGAGTTATGAAACGATATGCTTTCCTGCTGACACTCCTGTTCACCGCCACATTTGCCATGGCGCAGGATTCTACTTTTTACTTCACTACATCCGACAGCGTGCAATTGTATGTGCGGGTGGCGGGCAAAGGTGCACCTTGCGTGTTTGTACACGGCGGCCCCGGCTCCACCAGCTATTATTTCGAAGCATTTGAAGGTGCCCAAATAATTGAGCAGCGCATGCAAATGGTGTACTTCGATCAGCGTGGTTGCGGCCGTTCCGACTCCGCCGCCAACAACAACTACAGCCTGCAGCGCCTGGAGCAGGATATGGAAGAATTGCGCACCGCATTGGGTTATAAAAAATGGTCGGTGATGGGACATTCGTTTGGCGGAATCGTCATCACCAACTATGCGGCGCATTATCCCAAATCAGTATCGGCTTTATACATGCTACATGGCACCGTAAACATGGAAGCATCGATGCGCAGCCACCTGGAGTTTGGCCTGAAAGAATTGAACATGGCGCAGCATGCCGTGGTAAGCGACACCACAAAACCACTCAATGAAAAAGTATGGGCTGTGCACGATGAATTGACCAAAAGAAGCATGTGGTACAAACTAATGTTTCGGAATGCTGCGGAAAAAGTAATCAACGATTCGGTTACGTTAAGCGTGCACCGCTTTAACCGCGACTTTGCCAATAAGGTGTGGGGCGTGGCTGATTACTGGACCAATTTTGCACCGCTTACCCGATCGGTAAAATGCCCGGTGCTGGTTATTACCGGCGATAAGGATTACGCTATTGGAACACGTCACTACCAAGATTTTCTTTTTCCCAAACAAACCGTGGTACACTACATCGGCGGGCATGCATCCTTCCAGGAAGAGCCGCAGTGGTTTGCTGAAAAGATCCTCGCATTTGCCCAAAAACATTCCTGATAACGGTGCTTGTTTTTGCCTTAAACAAACATTGCTACAGCCATAAAATACTCCACCAACCAACAATACAAACAACCATGAACAAGATCATACTGCTCGTACTTGCGGCCTGCACGCTGCATACAAGCTTTGCACAAAAAACATTCGACTCGGCTGCATACGTACAGTTTTACCATAACTATTGGGAAAAGCCGCACTACAGCATGGACACGACGGAAGTACACCTCAGCACCGAAGAAAAAATAGCAGGCCTCGGCAAAGCATGGGCCGAAGCACGGCTCAACTTTGCCAACTTCGACCTGATTGCCGGCACCAATTGGGACAGCCTGTACCAGGCTTATATTCCACGTGTAGCGGCTGCACTCAACACCGATGCGTATTACAAAGTGTTGCAGCAATTTTACCAGCACCTCCGCGATGGCCACACCACCATTTACCAACCTGCACGTTACTGGCAAAAGTTTGCAGCCGTGCTGCCGCTGGAGCTTCGTTGGGTTGAAGGCAAAGTGGTTGTTGTAAAAAACCTGTCGACAAAAAAAGAAGATGCCCACATTAAACCCGGGATGGAAGTGGTGAAGTTTGGGGGACAACCGATTTTAGAATACATACAAAAAGAGATCAGTCCGTACCTGAGTTTTTCAACACCGCAAGACAGCACCGAACGCATTTACCGGTACGAGCTTACTCCTGGTGTTGCAGGCACCAACGAAACGCTGGAGCTGCGTACAGCAGCGGGCAAAACGTTTACCCATACGCTGCAACGCATACCGGTGCAGCAAATGCAACAGCGGTACCCATTAGCGAGTTTTACCGTGCTGAAAGGCAATATTGGATACCTCACGCTGAACTCGTTCAACGATACTGGTGTGGTGCGCATTTTTGATAGTTTGTTTGCGCAGATCAGCAAAACAGATGCATTGGTGATCGACATCCGCAACAACGGCGGCGGCAACGGGCAGAACGGTTTTGAAATATTGGGATGCCTTACTAAACAGGCTTTTTATACCGGTAAAACTGCCATCCGCAAATACATGCCGGTGGGCCGCGCCTGGAACAATCCGGAAACAATTGACATCAGCGGCTGGGACTGGAAGCCTTATAAAAAACAGTTGTACGCAAAGCCCGTGGTACTACTCACCGGTGCTGCCACTTACTCCGCCGCGGAAGACTTTACCAGTGCATTTCGCTCCATCAACAGGGGTAAAGTTTTTGGCCAGCCGACGGGTAGCAGCACCGGTCAGCCGGTATCGTTTAACCTGCCCGGTGGCGGCGGTGGCCGTGTATGTGCCAAGCGTGATTACCTGTGGGATGGAACCGAGTTTGTAGGCATTGGCATTGCGCCTGATGTGTTGGTGACACCCGCAATAAAAGGCATTGCTGCAGAACGGGATGAAGTGTTGGATGCGGCTGTTCAGTATGTAAGCACACAAAAAAATATTGCCGTAAAATAATTGGTTGTTGGTTGTAATCCACCCAAGGCAATGGCTGCGGGTGGATTCTTTTTTACACAACTCCAGCGGGTTTAAAACATTAGCTTGCACCACGAAAACAGCAGCATGAAATTCCGACTGTTCCTTGCATTATTACTGTCAACTTGTTTGCAGAAAACCCATGCCCAAACCAAAGTGTACCTGCTGCCCACATTGCACCGCATGCATGCCACCAACATTCAATACAACTACGATACGCTGCAAGCCATTGTGGCCCGCATAAACCCCGATGTGGTGGCGGTGGAACTGCGCCCCGAAGATGAAAACGCCGATACTGCGTACCTGCGGCAAAACTATCCATACGAAATGTGGATGATGCGCTACTGGCAGCCATCAGCCACCATTAAAGGTTTCGACTGGCTGGGCAAAGAACTGGAAGGAAAACCAATACCATCACGCTACTGGCAGGAGCATTCAAATATCAAAGCATTGCAGCAATTGCTGGCTGCCGATACTGCGTTTAGTAAAAAAATGGAAGCCTGTGCGCTGTACAGCAAACAACGCATGCCCCTGTTGCAAAGTGGCAGCATTAATGATATCATTCGTGGCAATGATGCCTTGCTGGTGCGGGCTTATTACGATTGCCTGATCAGCCGTTTGCGCAACACAGACTACGAAGCACTACCTCTTTTTTATACCGAACGCGACCGGCGCCTGCAACAAAACGTATTGCAGATCATCAACAACAATAGCGGTAAAACAATTGTGGTCCTGACCGGCGTGGATCATTACACGTATATGCTGGAAGCGTTGAAAAAAGAGGCGGGTGTTGTGTTGTTGCAGCCTTGATGGAATAGTTTAAAATCCTATCACGTTAGGTTATCCCATAAATCGAACAATTCGTTTATTAACGAAATACCTTTTAGCATAAACTGGTTGATGAACACATCTAACTTCCGATTCCAAGAGGAAATACGCTTTCTCCTTTTGCATTTTCGCAATGCCATAACAGATTTTTTTATAGTAAAAAATCCGGCGTATTAAAAATCGGTGAATGGGCGGGAGAAAGGAAAAGGCTAAGCCTTTGGCGGAAACGGTATGGTATCGCCGGGAATTACTGCAAACATACAAAATTCAAATAATTACTTTGTAAATACGGCACAGCAAATTTCTAAAAATATTTTGCTTACAGCTAGCTTAACATAGATACAAAAATATGTCTTCCATCTATACAATGCTATGCTTTGTATAACGAATATGAACCTGCTAATCACCTGCTTGTACCTTTACTCCGTGGAGCCACAAAACCTGAAGGAATTTTTAGACAGAAAAGTTGCAGAGTACAACACGCCAGCATTTATTGCACCGGATCCTATCTCCATTCCGCACCGGTTTACACATCCGCAGGATATTGAAATTGCAGCACTGTTTGCGGCATTGTTTGCCTGGGGCAACCGCACCATCATCATCAACAAAGCCACCGAGTTGATGCGGCTAATGGATAATGCGCCCTACATGTTTTGCCTACAGCATCAGGAGCAGGACCTCCGCCGCTTGCTCCATTTCAAACACCGCACATTTAACCCCACCGACCTCCTGTATTTTGTGCAGTTCCTGCATCATCATTATGTGCAGCATCATTCGTTGGAACAAGCTTTTACCCGCGGTATGCAGCCAAATGATATAAACGTGGAAGGTGCACTCAACGGTTTTCACCGCTACTTTTTTTCGCTGCCCGATGCACCGGCCCGTACCGGCAAACATATTGCTGCGCCATTTAAAGGGTCAACCTGTAAACGCCTGAATATGTTTTTGCGGTGGATGGTGCGCAGCGATGCGCAGGGAGTGGATTTTGGTTTATGGAAAGGCATTTCGCCGGCACAACTTATTTGCCCCATTGATGTGCATGTGGCCCGTGTGGCCCGCAGGTTTGGCCTGTTGCAGCGGCCCCAGACCGACTGGCTTGCAGGCGTGGAATTAACGGAGCAACTCAAACGCTACGATCCAACCGATCCGGCCAAATACGATTTTGCGCTGTTTGGCTTGGGCGTTGTTGAAAAGTTTTAAACGCCATGGAAAACAACAACGACTTATCGGTTTTGCTGCAGCAGCTTCCGGCAAATGCTTCGGACGAAGCAGCATGGCTGCACCGCATGGGTTTGGTGCTCAACGAGCTGATCCTGCACGATTTTAACAGGCTGGTGCAACTGCTTTACCGCGTGGATGTTTCGGAAAAAATGGTGAAGGAACTTTTGCAGCAGCATCCAGAAGCAAATGCGGGTTTGTTGCTGGCCCGCCTGCTGTTGCAACGGCAACAACAAAAATTAGCATCACGCAATCAATTTAGAAACGACGCGCATATTCCTGACGAGGAGCGGTGGTAAAAAGGCCAATGTTTCCGCAACAATCGTTACAAATGCATCGTCGATCAGGGCAGTTTACCATTTCTTCAAAAGCAGGCGGCACTACGGCACCATTTTTTTAGCGTATGCAAAAAATGCATCCATGAAAAGAGACGGCGCAACTACCAGCTTATGGCAAGCCAGCATTCCCGATTATGTTTCCAGCACCAACACACCACCGGCACAGCCAGTTGATGTGCTTATTGTTGGCGGTGGCATCACGGGCATTACCACGGCATTATTGCTGCAGCAGCAAGGCAAATCCTGCATTGTAGCCGAGGCACAGAATCTTTGCTTTGGCACCACCGGCGGCACTACATCGCACATCAATTCTTTTTTCGATACTACTTACGACAACATCCGCAGCGACTTTGGTGCCGAAGGTGCACAAACAGTGGCAAGGGCTACCCGCCAGGCGCTGGACCTGTTTGCGCATCACGTAAACACTTACAACATTGATTGTGGCTTTGCTGAAAAGGATGCGTACCTGTATGCACAAAACGAAGATGAAGCAAACCGGCTGGAAAAGATCATGAATGCATCGCTGGAAGCCGGCGCCAACGTGGCTTATGCATCGCAGGTGCCCATCTCGGATCAGTACATCAAAGCCATTGTTTTCCCGCGCAATGCACAAATACATCCCACACAATATGTGCATGCCCTGGCAAAAGTATTTGAAGAAGCCGGCGGTATTATTTTACAGCAATGCACCGTGGGCCACTACACCGGCAACACCGAAATGCTGGAAGTGGAAACATCGCTGGGCACCATCAAAGCAAGAAACCTGGTGTATGCATCGCACATACCGCCGGGCATCAACATCCTGCACTTCCGGGCACATCCATACCGCAGTTATGCAATGGCGCTGATGTTGGAAGATGACGCACAATATCCCGATGCACTGGTGTACGATATGAAAGACCCATATTATTACTACCGCACACAGGAGGTGGAAGGCAAGCGATATCTTATTGCAGGCGGTGAGGATCATAAAACGGCACATGTTGAAAACACGGATGCCTGCTTTCAGCAACTGGAGGCAAATGTACGCAAGCTGTTTGGTATAAAAGAAGTGGCCTTCAAGTGGTCATCTCAATATTTTGAGCCATCCGATGGTCTGGCTTACATCGGGCACCTGCCTGGCGCAGGCGAAAACGTTTTTGTAGCAACCGGCTACAGCGGCAATGGCATTACTTACAGCCACATTGCAGCCCGAACGTTAACCGACCTGATTGTAACCGGGCAAAGCGAATATGCGCAACTCTTCAGGCCAGGACGTGTAAAACCGGTGGCTGGTTTTACCGAGTTCGTAAAAGAAAATGTGGATGTAATCAAGGAGTTTTTCAGCAAGCGTTTTTCGCAACAGCAGTTGAACGAACTGGCCGACCTGGCCCCCGGCGAAGCCCGTGTGGTAAAATGGGAAGGCGAATCGATTGCGCTGTACAAAGACGATGGCGGAAAGCTTTTTGCCGTTGACCCCGTTTGCCCGCATGCCAAATGCGCCGTGGGCTGGAATAGTGCCGAAAGATCTTGGGATTGTCCCTGCCACGGCTCCCGTTTTGCACCGGACGGCACCCTGCTTACCGGCCCTGCCCGCAAAGGCCTGGAACCGATTGATTTGGCGAAGCTGGTGGAGGAATAATTTGAAAATTTGAAAATGTGCTGATTTGAAAATGAGGTGGGGCAGTTTACTCTATGCTACCTCATTTTCAAATTTTCAAATCACCGAGTTTTCAAATTATTGCTTCCATTGCAACGAACCAATCAGCCGCTGCAGATCCTGCCGCAGAAAATCGTTTACGGGTCGCAGTGAGTCTTCGTTGGGCGTGGTTTCGAAATAGAGTGCACCGCGTAAAAAATGCTCGGTGGAATCGGTTACAAAAAACTGGCTGGAAGTAGCGGTGTTGCCCTTGAGGTTAAAGAACACACCGTTGATGCCATTGGGTGTTTGAAAAGGCTCCGGCTCAATGGCCGATGCCTTATACGTATGTTGTTTGTACGAAAGTGTAAATGCATCATTTACCAGCGAGTCGAAATTATTGCGCCGCACATCTTTGTAGCTGATGTGGATGCGGCCGCCAAACTGTGGAAAATCAATGTTGATCCAATATGGATTTTCGGGCTGCTGCTCAAAAAAAGTACTGTCTTTGATCACCGTTCCATAAGCCGGATATTCAAACTTATAAGGGTAGCCGGGCTCATCAAACCAATTGTATTTTTTATCGGGCATGCCAATTTTAAAATAGCCCCGTGGCTTCGGCGTGTAATCGCTGTTGCATGCAAGTGCCAGGCACCCGGCAACCATCAGTATCCAAAAAAAATAGTGTCTCAAAATCGTTGTACTGTTTAATCAAAACTTGTTGCAGCGATGCCTGTTATTTTTCCGTGCCTACGTCGATGGTAAGCTGCACGCTGCCGATGCGGTTTTTTTCTACACCCAATACTTTAAACTGGAAGTCGCCGGCAGTAAGCACGTCATTGGGTTGCGGAAACTGGCCCGCAAGCTCCAGCACCAGTCCGCCCACCGAGTCGCTTTCACCTTTTACCGTATCAAAAGTATCGAGTGGCAGGTTAAGGCGGCGGCACAGATCGTACAACATCATTTTGCCATCAACCACATAGCTGTTCTCCGAAAGCTGCGTAACACCTGCTTCCTCTTCGTCAAACTCGTCGTGGATATCACCAATGATTTCTTCCAAAATATCTTCCATTGTAACAATGCCGCTGGTGCCGCCAAATTCGTCCACCACAATTGCAAAATGCACCCGCTTTTGCTGAAACTCCTGCAACAGGTCTTTGATCAGTTTCGACTCGGGCACAAACAGCGTGGGCCGGATTAGTGTATGCCAATCAAACTGTTGGTTGTCCATATGCGGCAGCAGGTCCTTTGTGTTGAGCACACCGGCAATTTCATCGAGGCTGCCTTTGTACACCGGCAACCTGGAGTAATGCAGTTCTTCCACTTTGCGCAGCACATCGGCAAACGAAGTATTGTATTCCAACCCGCTTACATCGAGCCGAAACCGCATGATTTGTTTTACCGAAATATTGCCAAACTTAACGATGCCTTTCAGGATGTTTTTTTCCTCGTTGCTGGTTTCTGCATTGTTTACTTCAATGGCTTCATCCAGTTCGCGGAGGCTTTTCGTTTGTTGCTGGTTGGCGCCGCTCACCTGGCTGATGTTTTCGGCAATATCCACCATGCGCAGCGATATGCGGCGCATCAGCAGGTGTATGCCTTCCACCACGGCGGAAGTGCTGTAGGCAAAACGCAGGTTGTTTTGCGTAGCCCATACTTTAGGTAAAATTTTACCGATCAATACCACCACAAATGCAATCACAAGGATTTTTACCAGCAGGTCGAGGTTGATGGGAATAATGATTTGTACCGTGCCCAGTTGCAGCACCGGCGTAAGCAGGTAATTGGCTAAAATGATGATGGAAATATCGAATACGGTACCGGCAATAAGCAGCGAAGTGTACACGGCTTTTCGTTCATCGAGCAGGGTAATGATGCGGCGGGCGGCGGCATGCTGTTTTGTTTTCAGCATGTTTACATCTTTTCCCTGCAGCGAAAACAGCGCCACCTCGGCGCCTGAGGCTACAAAACTAAGCAGCAGTAATATCAGCATCAGCACGGCTAGGAAAACGGTGCTCTGCGGGTCGAAGGCCAAAAGGGTGATGGAAGAAAATGTATTGATGACCGAATAGTGATCCAATGGTGAATTTTTGGTGAACAGGTGTAGTCAAAAGGCAGGTCGCTGATACGGCCTGCCCCTGAACTAAGTAACAAAAATATATTTTATCCTGTCAAAAAGGTATATCCGGTGAGGGCTCGGGCATGGGTGCATCGGAAGAACTCATTCCTTCGAGGCCGCCCTCCTGCGAAATGGAGTTGTGCGGGTGGTGGCTGCCGTCGGTGCGCTTGTCGAGCATAATGAGGTTATCGCCCACCACTTCGGTGGCAAATTTGCGGTTGCCGTCTTTATCTTCCCAACTGCGGGTACGCAGGCGCCCCTCTATATACACCAGGCTGCCTTTGTGCAGGTATCGCTGGGCCAGCTCGGCCAGGCCGCGCCACAGCACCACGGTATGCCATTCGGTTTGCGACACCAGTTTGCCGGAGCGGTCTTTGAATGTTTCGGTAGTAGCCAGCGGAAATTTGGCAACGCCAATATTTCCTTCCAAAAACTGCACATCCGGGTCCTTGCCAAGATTCCCTATTAACATCACTCGGTTAACGCCACGCATAAGATTCTTTTTTGTCAGTGTAAGGAAACGGTCTTCAAAGAAATCTGCCCTACTAATTTAACTAAGTTTATCAAATTTTAAGCCATTAAGCCGTTCGTGGTTAAACAATACGCAGGCGGTTGCACCAACCATCGCATGGTTTGCATGCAATGGTTCGCTGTTACATTTCTCTGCAAATACGAATCATAAAGCTGTTGTTCCACCGTTGAGCAGCAACTATATTTTACACCATACTCTGCGCTTTTCCCCCCAATAATTCTTCGGTCACAAACTGCCTGATGGATTTAGGAAAAGGGTAATCATCGAGTTGGGAAAGGGGAACCCAATGCAGGCCTTCGCGGTCAGCCTTTTCCGTTAGTTCCAGTTGTTCAAACGCCAGGTGCACCACCCGGTGGGTAAGGCGTTGTTTGATACTAAACCGGGTGCCTATGCGCTTATATTGTGCCGGGTGCAGGTTCGATGCTTTTGCAGCCTCCGCTTCAATCAGTTGCCAGGTGGCGGCGCCGCCAGTTTCAAACAGCAAAAACTCCCACAATCCTTCCCATATATCGCGGCCCTGCCGCTGGTGCAGCGCCACTTCATTGCCGTGGCGCAATACGAGGTAAAAAAAATGCCGCTCTGATACCTGCAGGCTTTTTTCTTTTACCGGCAAACTCAGTTGCCGCCCCTGCTGAAAAGCGGCGCAATGCTCCCGGAAAAAACACCCGCTGCATTCGGGCAGCGGCTTGCACACCACGGCACCAAAATCCATGATGGCCTGGTTGTAAGCAGCCGCCTGGCCCTCAGGCAATTGCTGCTGCGCCAGGGTTGAAAACAGTGCCTTGCCTTCGGTGCTATCGGTAGGGGTATCAATGCCGTGTATGCGCGATAGCACCCGGTACACGTTGCCATCAAGTACGGCATGGGGTAGGTTGTAGGCAAATGAAGCTATAGCCGCGGCAGTGTACGGCCCCACGCCTTTCAGCGCCAGGATGCCTTCGTAAGTATCGGGGAAACGGCCATCCAGATCGTAGGCAATATGCCGGGCGGTGGCTAGCAGGTTGCGGCAGCGGCTGTAATAGCCCAGGCCTTCCCAAAGTTTCATTACCTGCCCGTCCGGTGCACCGGCCAGTTGGCGGATGGTTGGAAAAGCAGCCACAAACCGTTCAAAATAAGGCAGCCCCTGCTCTACCCGGGTTTGCTGCAGCATGATCTCGGAGAGCCAGATGCGGTAAGGATCTTTTTCACCTTTCCAGGGCATCTGGCGCTTGTTTTCCGTTTGGTGCCAGTGCAGCAACAGGCGGGCAAATAAGGCGCCGCCGCTTTTATACTGCTCAGTTGTGGCAATTGTTCCTTTTTTCATAACCAATTTGGGCAACAGCGACACTTTAGCCCACAAACTTGTTGTATTCTATTGACAATCACTAATTATCTCATTATATTGCTGCACATAAACCTAATACCGAATATGAGAAAAGCAGACCTGGTCAATCAGATTTCCGAAAAGACAGGCATTCCTAAAGTAGATGTACTCGTTACCCTCGAGTCGATGTTCAAGGAAATAAAAGAATCCTTGTCCAAAGGCGAAAACATTTACATCCGTGGCTTTGGTTCTTTTGTTACCAAAAAAAGGGCCGCTAAAATTGGCCGCAACATCAAAAAGAACGTGGCAGTGCACATTCCGGAGCATCATATTCCCGCCTTCAAGCCTGCCAAAGAGTTTGTTGCCGACATTAAAAAAGTAAGCGTAGCACAACTCAACGGATAAGCAACACTTAGGTTATTGGGTATTGGGGTATCCGTAAACTCCTGTAACAAAACATTTGAGGCCGGGCAGCGCCGCAGTCCGGCTTTATTATGCTGCCACATCCGCCCTTTTTACCGGCACGCCTGCTGCCTGCCGGCACGATTGCAACAAAAAACCCAAATTCGGGGTTCCAGCCCTTCCATACGGCGCCTGCCGTTATCTTTGCCAAAATTTTTTGGAGTGAACAAAAGCCAGTGGATTACGGTAGCCGTGTCGGCCCTGTTGGTAACAGGCCTGTATGCCGCTACTCAAAATAAAATTTTTGGCGCCAACCAATTGTCGCACGAAGGCCATGACCATGCCCCCGGCGAAGGCCACGAAGCCCCGGCTGCTGCTGGTGCCCTGCCTACCGATAGCGTGTTGGCCCGTGCCCGCAAAACGCTGGCCCCTGAACAGGCCACCCGTATCCAGATGATGGAAAGCAGCATTACCCGCGGCGATGTGCAGGGCCAGAAAGAACACCTCTATCACCAGCTTGCCCGCTTCTGGTACGACACCGGTCGTGTGTTTGAGCCCTATGCTTTTTACCAGGCGGAAGCAGCAAGATTGGAAAATTCGGAAAAATCCCTCACCTTTGCTGCCCATTTGTTTTTGAGCAACCTTCGGGCTGAAGCCGATCCTGCCTTGCGGCAGTGGAAAGCACAACAAGCCAAGGACCTGTTCGAACGATCTTTGAAAATAAACCCGGCAAGCGATTCGTCGGAAGTGGGCCTGGGTGCTGCGCTGCTTTTTGGCGGCATTGGCGCCACCCCCATGGAAGGTATCGGCAAGTTGCGTGCAGTAACCGAACGCAACCCGCAAAGCATTTATGCCCAGCTTACGCTGGGACAGGCTTCGCTGATGTCGGGGCAAATGGATAAAGCCATCGAACGTTTTCAAAAAGTATGGGAGCAAGATCCCAAAAATTTGGAAGCCGTAATTTCGCTGGCCGATGTGTATGAACGGAAAGGCGATAAAAAGAATGCCATTGTGTGGTACCGCCAAAGCCTGCCGCTCATAGAGAACGACAACATTAAAAAAGAAGTGGAGCAAAGAATTGCTGACCTTAGCAAATAACCATTATTGATCATTTAAACAGTTAACTGAATATGCCTTGTGGTAAAAAAAGAAAGCGTCATAAGATTGCTACGCATAAGCGTAAAAAGAGATTAAGAAAGAACCGTCATAAGAAACGTAAATAAGACTGTTCTTCCCCGCATACCGGGAGCCGTTTCAATGGCTTCCGGTATCCTTTTTTCTGCTAATCACGCAGTGCCCCCATTTGCGCAAACCCGCCTCAACACTTTGCTCCAGCCATCAACTTTTTTCCCAGGTTTCTGCATCTGCGCGGCACACCGCGTATCCCCCATTAGCGCCCACAAGTTGTACGTTCGTAAAGGTGGAGTAATGTGAACAAAGAATTAATCATCAATGCTGCCACGCATGGCGTGGATATAGCATTACTGGAAGACAAGAAGCTGGTAGAACTGCACACAGAAAAAAACGATGCCCGCTTTGCCGTGGGTGATCTGTATTTAGGCAAGGTAAAAAAACTTATTCCCGGACTGAACGCGGCTTTTGTGGATGTTGGCTACGAAAAAGATGCCTTCCTGCACTACACCGACCTGAGCCCTTATGCCAAGTCGCTGCTCAAGTTTACCCAAATGGCGATCAATGATAAAACGCCGGAGGGTATGGACTTTTCGCAGTTTGGGGTGGAGCCCGAAATCATCAAGACCGGAAAGATCAATGAGGTACTCAACGGCAAGCCCAACATTCTGGTGCAGATCCTGAAAGAGCCCATTGCAGCCAAAGGCCCCCGCCTGAGCTGCGAAATCTCGCTGCCCGGCCGTTTTGTGGTGCTGACGCCCTTCAACGACATTGTTGCCGTTTCGCGTAAAATCCATTCCTCGGAAGAACGCAAACGCCTGCAGCGCATTGTAGAAAGCATCAAGGGCAAAAACTTTGGCGTTATTGTGCGTACAGCTGCCGAGGGCAAAAACACCGCCGAGCTGCACGAAGATCTGGCCGAGTTGCAGGCTACCTGGAGTGTGATTCAGAAAAACCTGCTGGGTGCGGCGCCGCCGAAAAAGATTTTGAGTGAGCAAAATAAAGCCCACAGCATCCTGCGCGACCTGCTCAATGCCGATTTCAACCGCATTGTCGTAAATGACAAAACCATTTATTCGGATGCGAAAAACTACATCCAGCGCATTGCCCCGGAAAAAGCCGAGATCGTAACGCTGCACAACCAGCCCCTGCCCATTTTTGACCAGTACGGCATTACCAAACAAATCAAAGCGGCATTTGGCAAAACGGTAAACCTCAACAGCGGTGCCTACCTCATTATCGAGCACACCGAGGCCCTGCATGTTATTGACGTAAACAGCGGTTACAAAAGCGTGAGCAACAACCAGGAGCAGAACGCCCTGGAAACCAACCTGGAAGCGGCCGAGGAAATTTCGCGCCAGCTGCGCCTGCGCGATATTGGCGGCATCATCGTGGTAGATTTCATTGATATGAAGCTGCCCGAGAACAAGAAAAAGCTGATGGAGGCCATGGAAGGCTTTATGCGCCCCGACCGCGCCAAGCATGCCGTGCTGCCTATTTCCAAGTTTGGCCTCATGCAGATTACGCGGCAGCGGATGAAGCCCGAAATGAACATCAACACGCAGGAGGTTTGTCCTTCCTGTCACGGCACGGGCAAAATTTCGTCTACGCTTATTCTGGAAGACGAGATCGAAAAAAACCTGGGCTACCTGTTTACCCACAAACACAGCAACCTTTCCATTACCGTGCATCCCATCGTACATGCCTATTTAACCAAAGGCTGGCTGTGGAACTCGAAACTGGCCCGCTGGAAACGCAAATACAAACAAGCTATTACGGTAAAAGCCGACAACAACTACCAACTCACCGAGTTCCGGTTTTTTGATGCCAACGGCGAAGAAATTAAGATGTAGGTTAGTGATTAGCGTTTGTTGTTGATCGTGAAACGTCAAACGTGAATGGTGAAAGAAAAAACAACACGACAAGACATTCAATAGAAACGGCTCCCAACTGGGAGCCGTTTCTATTTATACTCTATTTTCTTTTCCAGCTATTAATAACCTTCGTTCTGTGTCAGGTTGGGGTTTACCTGGCGTTCCCGTTCGGGTATGGGCAAAACCAGCCGCTGCGCGTTCCAGGCATATGGCCCAATGGAGCCCTGCAGGCGTTTGATGTCGTGGAGCACGGCGCCTTCAAAAGCAAGCTCCAGCCGGCGTTCTTTTAAAATGCTGGCCAGCGTAAGCTGCCCTGCCGTCAGCGGCTGCAGGCCGGCCCTTGTCCTGATCTGGTTTACATCGCTGAGCGGCGAAGCACCTACGGCAGTGCCCAGCCTAAAATTGGCTTCGGCACGAATGAGATACATTTCCGCAAGGCGCACCACGGGCACGTTGCCATACACCATATCGTATTTGGCTGTGCGCAAACCGCCATCCCTGTAAATCAGGTCCAGGCGCTGGTCTTCGGGTTCAAACTGCGCCACGAAGGCGTCACGCAGGTCAATATCGCCACGGCCAGTAGTGGAAAAATACGTATTGAGCTCGTTTACACCAGCGCTGCTGGTAACGGCAATGGAAAAAATATACTCCGCAGGGCTTTCGGTGTCTTCGCTCAGGTTTTGCGAATTAAAGGGGAATACGGCGTCTGTTTCTACCAGCCGGTAGCGGTTGGCAGTAATGACGCGGTTGGCTGCGGCGGCAGCTTGTTCGTAATTGCCTTGCTGCAGGTAAATGCGGGCCAGCATGGCTGCGGCAGCGTACCGCGATGCAAACACGTTGTTGGTTTGCGCGCCAGGGAGCAGTGCTTCGGCTTCGGTCAGGTCTTTAATGGCCTGCGCATACACTTCCGAAACTTTGGCTCGGGCCACATTGCTCGACTCGTTGAGCGGCGCCCTGGTAGGGGTTAAAATCAGCGGCACGCCGTCGTTGTTGGCGGGGTTGCCGTCGTTCCAGGATTTGGCATATAGCCGCACCAGTTCAAAATACACGGCACCGCGGATAAATTTGGCTTCGCCTTCCACCCGGGCCTTACGGGCCGGCAGTACCACATCCAGCGCAGAAAGTACATTGTTGACATCGTTGATTACCTGGTACGAATCAAGCCAGGTGTCCCGCACGAACACGTTGTTGACCGGTGTTGATTTGTTGTACAATTGGGTTAGCCCCTGGAAGGTTCCGGTCCAATTGAACAAATTTGAGCCACCGAGCAGTTCCGATATAAGCATGATGTTGCCGCCGTACACGTCGGCATCGCCCAGGTCGGAGTAAGCACCGATCAGGGCCGCTTCTACATCCGAGCTGGTGCGCAGTGCCTGGTTTTCATCGATGCTTTGCGTGGGGGTTATATCGAGATTTTTTTCGCATGCCGACATGGTGAATAATAGTGCCGCAATGCCTAAAAATTTATTGATCCTTTTCATTGTAATAAAATTGATTGTTGGTTACAGCCCTACGTTTACACCAAATACAATGGCCCTGATTTGCGGCGCCGAGTAAAAATCCACACCCTGGTTGATGTTGGATGCCTGGTAATCGGCATTCACTTCAGGATCCCAACCGTTGTAGTTGGTAAACGTAAACAGGTTTTGGCCCCTTACGTACACCCGTGCCCGGTCAAGGCCAATGCGGCCAATTACCGACTTGGGCAGGCTGTAGCCCAGCATCAGTGTTTTTACTCGCAAAAACGAACCGTCCGAAACAAAGCGGCTGGAAGGATCAGTACCATTGGGGAAAAACAGGCGTGCTTCCGGAATCCGGGTCACATCGCCGGGCGCTTTCCACGCTGCCAGCTGGTCGCGGGTTTGGTTATCAAAACCATTGGAAGCGCTAGCCGACATGTACTGGCCACCACCAGCGTAGTTTTCATTTCCATATACACCCTGCAGCATCAGTTCCAGGTCAAAGCCCTTGAAATTCACCGTATTGCGGATGCCGTAGATAAAATCAGGATTAGGGTTGCCAATCACCACTTCCTTGGCCTCGTTATAGTCGGCAGTGGTGGAGCGGTCAAGTTTACCATCGGGGCCCACCGTGTTTTTAATGTACAGCGCATCACCGGTTTGCACATCGGCACCGGCAAACTCACGGGCTACAAACACACCGAGCGGCTGTCCTTCGCGGGCCCTGTTTTGGCGGCCAATTCCAATTTCCTGTCCGGCCAGGTTGGTGATTTTGTTGCGGTTGAGGCTAAAGTTTACGTTGGTGGTCCAGCGGAAATTGCGGGTAGCGATGTTGTCGCTGTTGATGGAAATCTCGATGCCTTTGTTTTCCATGTTGCCGATGTTGCGCAACTGGGAGGCAAAACCCGAAGTACCCGGAACCTCCACATTCAGCAGGAGGTCTTTTGTTTTTTTCATGTACAGGTCAACCTCGGCACTGATGCGGTTTTTCAAAAAACCGATTTCAAAACCTACATCGCCGCTGGTAGATGTTTCCCATTTCAGGTCGGGGTTGGCCAGTTGGCTTGGGTGCTGGCCCGGTACGCCGTTATAGGGCGCATCGCCTGAAAACAGGCCCAAAGAAGCAAAGTTGCCGATCTCGGCATTACCCGTCAGTCCATAACTGGCTTTCAGTTTCAGGAAAGAAATGGCGTTGGAGTTTTTCAGGAAATCCTCTTCCGACACAATCCAGCCCGCCGAAGCTGCCGGGAAAAAGCCCCAGCGGTTGTTGGCGCCAAAACGCGATGATGCATCGAAACGGCCGCTTAGTGTGAGCAGGTACTTGTCGTTGAACTTATAGTTGGCCCTGGCAAAGTAAGAAAGGAACGAAAACTGCGACTCTGATGAAGAAGCATCCGCCTTGGTGGCAGCGCTTGCCAGCTTTTTATAAGCCGACGATGGGAAAGCTTCTGCTTCGGCATAAATGCTGTAAATGCGCTGGTTTTGATAACTCATACCCACCACGCCATCAATGTCGTGCCTTTCGGCAAACGAAGTGGCATACCGGAAAAAGTTGTTGGTGGTAATGTTCAGGATCTGGTCGGACGAGGCAAGGCCACCGCCTTTGGGATATCCTGAGTTGCGTTCGGTAAGCGGCCCGTAATACCCATCCTCATTTTGGTTCATCTGGTCCATGCCCAACTCCGAACGGAAAGTGAGGTTCTTGAACAGTTGCGCCTGGCCAAACAAGTTGCCCAAAGTGCGGTTTACCGTTGTATTTAAATAGGCATCCGCATAGTTCAGGATCGGGTTGTAATACACCGGGTAGTTGGTGTTGGGCCCGCCGGGGTTGGTGGCCCGGGTGGGATCGGATGCCCCACTGATCAGGCCCGTTCTTGGGTCGATGAGCGGTGTAATGGGCGAAAGTGCTACGATCTGCAAGGGGTTGGAAAATGCATTATCGTTGGAAACGCGGTCGTTGAGCGACCGGGCAAAATTGAGGTTCATGCCCAGGTTCAACCAGTTGTTGAACTTGTGGTCGAGGTTGAGGCGGCCGTTGTATTTTTTATAGCTGTTGCCCAGCAAAATACCGGTCTGGTCGAGGTACTGGCCACCCATATAAAAGGTGGTGCGTTCGTTGCCGCCCGAAAAGCTCAGGTCGTACTGCGAAATAGGCGCATCCTGAAAAGCCTGGTCCTGCCAGTTAGTGTTTACCTTGTAGGTCTTATAATCGTCGTTGCCTGCCGAATAGCGGCGCAGGCGGCTTTCAAGGAAATCAATGTTATCGGCAATGGCTTCCTGCTCCGACGAATAGCCGGAAATATCATAACGGAAATCGTAGCGGCCGGCACCTTCGGCAGCCTGGTACATTAGTTTTACATAATCCTCGGCGTTCAGGAATTCCATTTTACGCGTGGGCTTTTGCATACCGGTATAAAAACCAAAATCTACCCGCGAACGGCCGGTTTTGCCCCGCTTGGTAGTAATAAGCACCACCCCGTTCGATGCGCGGGAGCCATAGATGGCCGCCGAAGACGCATCTTTTAAAATTTCAATGGATTCGATGTCGTTGGTGTTCAGCTCAGCCAGCGGGTTGGTAGGAGCACCGTTGCTCGAAAGGTTGAGCGTTACTACCGGGATACCGTCCACTACGTATAGCGGCTCGTTGCCACCTGTTACCGACGAGGCGCCACGGATGCGGATATTGATGCCTTGGCCCAGCTTTCCGTTTTGCTGAGTTACCTGCACGCCGGCTGCACGGCCCTGCAGCGCAGTTTCAAACGAAGTAACCGGCGTATTGGCCAGTTCGGCGGAACCTACTTTTGCAATGGCGCCGGTAACATCCCGCTTTATTTTAGTACCATACCCTACCACCACCACTTCGTCCAGCGATGTTTCGCCGGCGGCCAGCGATGCAGTAATGGGCGAAGCGGAAGCAGCCACCTCAATGGTGCGGAAACCTACATAAGAAATAACGAGGGTGGCATTTTGCGGAGCATTGATGGTAAAGGAACCGTCGGGGCCAGTAACAGCATTTGTGCTACCACCTTTTACCGAAACAGTTGCACCAACGATGGGCGAACCGGTACGTTCATCGGTAACCCTACCGGTTACGGGTACCTGTGCCCACAATACCTGAACGGCAAGCAACAGCATTGCCAGTAATAGCGGCTTTAACTTTCTCATGTACACTTGATTTAGTCTGGATATTTTATAACATTTCTATAACAGACCGGAAGTTAAAGTGCAATGCTGCTTTACCAATTAGTTTTAAATAAATATTTTTAAATAAGATGAATAACAATTCAAAATCAGTAAAATAAATCGCAGTTGAGCCAGATATTTTTAAAAACTTATACAAAAGGTACCATAAAAAAATCCCCGGCCAAAGCCGGGGATTTTTTTATTAAACAGGCGCTTATTTAAAGATTAATAACCTGAGTTCTGAGCTTGGTTGGTGTTTGCCCTAACCACAGTTTCCGGGATAGGCAGTGCCCATTCGCGGTCGTTGGGCTCCAGGCGGCAATCGCCGGCCGGCGACTGGCTGGTACCACAAGTGCTGCCGCGCTGAATAGTGCGGGTAGTGCGCTTCAGGTCGAAAAAGCGGTGGCCTTCGCCAATCAGCTCCGCTCTTCTTTCATTAGCAATAGCCTCCAGCAACGGGGCGCCTACCAATACTAGCGGCAGGTTACCGGTGATGCGGTTTGCACGTAGCGTGTTCAGGTCCTGCAGGGCAAGTACATCCTGGCCGCTCCGAGCACGGGCTTCGGCACGGATCAGGTACATTTCACCAGTACGGATGGCTGGGAAATTGGCATTGCCATCGGATACCGTTGCGCCTTTACCACGGTACTTGGTCAGAGCTAAGCCTCTGGATACTGTACCGTCGTTAATCTGTGTAAAATAGGTGCTGTAACGAACGTCGTTGCTACGCACTAATCCACCGGTTCCTAAGGTATCGGCAATTTCCAATGCCGGGCGGAAGTAGCTGCGCTGGTTGGTTGCAAAGTACACCAGGAAGGTAGGGCCGCTTTGGCCCGCTTCAAACTGCACGTTCCAGATGATCTCGCCACGGTTGGTTTCGTTGTACATGCCTGCAAAAGCAGCAGGGTTGGTTACACCATTTACCAGCGGCCTGCGATCAATGGCCTCGGTAGCAGCAGTAATGGCATCAGCCCACTGACCGGCATAAAGGCTGGTTCTTGCCTGGATGGCATAAGCACCTGCCAGGTCGATGTACGGACGGGTCAGCGCTGAAGAAGCGTTGATGGCGCGATCCACATTTTGCAACAACCGAACAGCCTCGGAAAGGTCAGCAAACAGGTTGTCGTAAAACTCCTTGTTAGTCATCCGGGGCGGCTGTACCGCGTTGGGCGAAGGAAGAATAAACTCCTTTACATAAGCCACAGCAGGGTCGTTACTATTGCGGTCGAAACGCGGAGCAAAGTACCGGAACAGGTCGAAATGCGCCAAGGCACGAATAGCCAGCGCCTGGCCTTTCAGGCGGTTAGCACGGCCCTGGTTGGCAGTGGTTGTGAACTTATCGATATCGCGCAGCACCACGTTGGCGTTGGCAATAACCGCGTAAGGAGCCGAATAAAACGTAGTGATCTGCGTAGTATTCTGGTTGAAGGTCCAGTCGGCCATTGCCCTCGAGTTGGCCAGCGACGAACCGGATTCAAACAGGTTATCGCTCAGCACATCAGGCATCAGCGACCAGCCTGCGCCGGTACCACTGCCCGATCCGTAATAGTTGGCATTGCGGAAACCGGCATAAGCGCCCAACAACACCTGCTCAATCTGGTCCATGTTGGATGGATTATTCAATCCATCGAGTGTAAACTCGGGTGTCAGCTCCAACACCTCTTCTTTTGTACAGGCCTGCAGCATACTTAGCGCTGTCAGGGCCATCAGTGAATATTTTATCGTTTTGAACATGATCAAGATTCTAGATTGTTTTAATTAAAACCCAACGGACAGGCCAAATGTTGTTTGCACCAGCGCAGGATATTGTGCACCCACCAGCGACGTACCGGTTGCTTCGGGGTCAAAGCTGCGGTACTTTGTTTTGGTCCACCAGTTTTGTCCCTGCACAAATACCCGGGCAGTTCTGATCTTAGCCTTGCTCACCAGGCTGGTGGGCAGGGTGTAACCCAGGGTTACGTTGCGCAAACGCCAGTAGCTGGCATCGTCGAGGAAACGACTGGTAGCTGTTTGGTATGGGTTGGCGGGAGCACCTGTTGAACCTACTGCACCTGCGTTTGCACGGGGCACATCGGTGATGTCGCCTGGTTTGCGCCATTCGCGCAGCATTCCTACCCATAGGTTATCGAAATAGTAGTCAGGGTTGGCTACGTTATTCAGGTCGTTGTTATACATTACCCGGTCCAGGAAAAAGTTGAGCTGTGCACTCAGGTCCAGTCCTTTATAAGAAATGGTGCTGGAGATGCCACCGTACCAGGGCGCATCGGAAGTGCCCACGTATACGCGATCGCCTACGCTAAACACCGGCGTAGTGCTGCCATCACGCTTATAATACAGTGCATTACCCGTTGCCGGGTCTACACCAGCATAACGCACCAAGTACAAGCTGTTTACCGGGTGGTCTACCGCCAGGAACGTAGTAGTACTGTTGGGCAGCGAATCCTGAGGCAGGCTCACTACACGGTTTTTATTATAAGTGATATTGCCCTGGATGTTCCAGGTAAAGTCACGGGCACGGATCACATCGCCACGCAGCATCAACTCTACACCACGGTTGCGTACCTGGCCAAAGTTGGAAGGGAAAGTTGTAAATCCATTGCCTGAAGGATCGCGGGGAATATCGTAAAACAAACCACCTTTTTCTTTGCCACCAGTGAGGCGGTCGTAAAATTCAACAGAACCAGACAGCCTGTTGCGCAGCACGGCAAAATCAACACCGAGGTTGGTGGTGCGTTGCTGCTCCCAGGTGTAATCGAGGTTACCCGGCGTACCCAAGCCCCAGCCAGTAGTACCGGCATAAGAAATACGGCCAAAAGTTGGGATGGGGAAATCGCCTGCGGGCGGTGTGGTTTGGTTACCTGTAGTACCAATGCTGGCACGGATACGGAGGTCGTCAAACACATTCTGGTTTTCCATAAACGACTCCTCAGTAGCTACCCAGGTTAAACCAACGGAGCCAAAGTTGGCAAACCGGCGGTTTACACCAAAGCGGGAAGAACCATCGCGACGGCCTACCAGTGTAACATAGTATTTACCAGCATAACCGTAGTTGATGATGCTGAAATAAGACAGGATACCATTTTGTGTACCGTTACCAGTTACTGCAGGAATATAGTTGGGATTGGTAGTGCTACCCGGTGTAATGCCGGCTTCGTTGTCAAAACCATTGGTCAGGCCATAACCGGTAAAGCCAGAACTGCGGAACTGTCCTTTAACCACTTCGGTAAACAATCCTGCATCCAGTTCGTGTTCGCCAAAAGTAGCTTTATAGTTCAGCGAGGTGGTTCCGGTGTAACGGAAGTTGCGGTTGAATGTCCTGGTCAAAGCACCCTGGCGAGCCAGACCCACCGAAGTACGGGGGCTGGTAAAATTGGAGCCTTCGTTTTGGGTATAGTCTACACCCCAGTTGGTGCGGGCAGTTAAACCCGGCAGGAATGGAAAATGGTATTCCAGGTAAGAAACGGCGATGCCTTTCAATTGGTTCGACCAGTTCTTGTTCAGGAACAGTTCCATGGCCGGGTTTGGTTGGCCAGAATATAGGTAAGCGGGGCCGCCGGTTTGCTGATATTCGCCGGTAGTGGGATCGATGTCCCTTTCATAAGGGTTGGCCCAACGGATGGCGTTCAACGGCGAGTTGAGGAAGGTGTTGCCTTCGGCTGTGCTGTTGATTCGCGAAAAACCCGCCTGCAGGTTTACACCAAAGCGGAAATTATTGATGGTATTATCCACGTTAACACGGGCAGTGTACCGCTTCAGACCAGTGGTTTTTACAATACCTTCCTGGTCGAGGTAAGAAAGGGAAGCAAACATTTTGCTGTTTTGCGAGCCGCCGGAAGCGCTCAGCATATGCTGGTGGGTAACGCCGGTTTGAAACAGGGCATCCTGCCAGCTAAAATTCACGTTGCGCAGGCTATCTGCCTCGGCATCGCTCCAGCCGTATGGGTTGGGCCTAAAAACACGACCCATTTCATAATCAATCTTTTGCTGGCTGTTCATCACCTCCAGGCGGTCTTTTGGCAGCTTGCTGAAACCCAGTTGGGCATCATAAGTAAGCTGCAAAGTGCCGGCACGGCCACGACGGGTAGAAATGACAATCACACCGTTGGAACCGCGGGAACCATACATGGCAGTAGCGGCAGCGTCTTTCAACACTTCCACCCGCTCAAAATCGCCCTGGTTAAGGCTGGCGAAATCGGCAGCGGAAATTTCAATACCGTCCATAATGTAGAGGGGAACGTTGCCACCGTTGATGGAACCGTTACCACGGATGCGCACCTGTGCGCTGGCACCGGGCTGGCCACTGTTGGCTACAACAGAGATACCCGAAGCCTGTCCCTGCAGCGCCTGGTCGAACGAACCAAATGGCTGGCGGCGTATCTCGGCGGGCGGCACTGCAGCAGTGGCACCTGCAAACTTCTTACGCTGTACGGTTGTATAACCCGTTACCACCACTTCGCTCAGGCTGTTTTCCACAGCGGCCAAACGGATGGTGATAGAGCCGGAAGCTACCGCTACTTCCTGGGTTTGATACCCTACATAGCTTACTACTAATACGCCGTTTTGGGGTGCGCTGATGGAAAATGAACCATCCACACCAGAAACAGCGTTTACGTTGGCGCTTTTTACCCGGATGGTAGCACCAACGATTGGTTGATCATTTGGATCGACTACCCTACCTGTTACCTGTACTTGTGCCCAAAGTATCTGAACCATAAGGAGCAGGGGCAGAAGCAGGAACAGCTTCATTTTTCTCATATATGTCTGAATTTTAAGGATGTAAAAATAAACTTAAAAGATGCAGACAGCAAAAAGCCACGCATATGCTGCGTGGCTCTACATATTATTTAAACAACAACCTCGGCTATATTAACAACTCATTTTTTTACCATATAGCCAAATTATTGATTCAACCTCATTCAAACATACATAGGGATAAAGGCAAATGTATGAGTTGTCCACACGCTTAGCCTTTTGCGCCTACTCACGATCGCGGCCGCCCAAAAATATCATTACGTACTGCATCAGGGTAGCCACGGCGGCTAGTGCAGCTACTACATAAGTCATTGCAGCCCAGGTAAGTGCATTTTTTGCTTTGGGATACTCCTGCGGGGTGGTCACGTTGGTGCTTTGCAACCAGGCAAGGGCTCTGCGGCTGGCATCAAACTCTACCGGTAGGGTAATTACCGAAAACACTACGGTAAGGGCAAACAGGATAATGCCCACCAGCAGCAGTGTGTAATTGCCGGAAGAAGCCATGATGATCCCGATCAGCAGCACCCAGTTTACCAGGTTGGAGCTAAACTGAACAGCCGGCACCAGTTTGCTGCGCAGTGTAAGCCAGGTGTAGGCGGTGGCGTGCTGCACGGCATGGCCGGTTTCGTGGGCAGCTACGGCAGCAGCGGCTACGCTATATCCACTGTACACATCGGGGCTCAGGTTAATGGTTTTATTCATGGGGTTGTAGTGGTCCGATAGGAAACCGGGCACCGAAACAACCTGAACATCATAGATACTGTTTTCGCGCAGCATCCGCTCCGCAATTTGCTTGCCGGTAAGCCGGGCAGCAATCGGGATTTTGCTGAAGGTGTTGAACTTGCGTTTTAGTATGGCCGAAACCAGCATACTAATACCCAAAAAGATAAAAGAAACGATCATTATAGATGGCGTCATGCGTTGTAGGTTTTTCTATGAACCATCAAATCTATTACCAATCGGTCGATTTTAAGCACAGCCGTACAGGCTTTAACAATTGGACCACCATTTTGTCAGCCTGCCCCCGAAATTAGCCACTCCTACTGACAGTTTAACAGCACTAGATTTTTCCAGAACTTTTACTTGACAATTATAAAACTATACAAATCAATATTTTAATCGATTTATTCGCCTCTTTTTTTAACCTTCAAATGGCTGAAAAAGGGCCCTTCGTGCAAAAAAATTATTTTGAAATGTGGGGCATATTTGTAATTTAGTGTCAGAATTTAATGGGTTAGTAAGTAAAAGGGTCGGTCTTCTGGTCGGCCCTTTTTACTTTTTATCTTTGCCCCAATCCCGGAATTTCACGCCGGGTTTTTACCAATACCTTCCAGCTTTTTGCTACGCCAATTTTTCAAATTATTTATTGCATTCACCAAGCATGTCGAAAGTAAAAACAGGTTTTTTCTGTCAAAGTTGTGGTTATGAAAGTGCCAAGTGGTTGGGCAAATGTCCGGGCTGCCAGCAATGGAATACGTTTGTTGAAGAACTCATTCAAAAGGATACAAAAAAAGGATCGGCAGCAACCGATTGGAAAGAATACAACGGCGATAACCGCACAAAAAAAACAGTGGCGCTGCAACAAGTAGTAGCACACGAAATGCCTCGCACACTTACCGCCGATCCCGAACTCAATCGTGTGTTGGGTGGTGGCATTGTTCCGGGCTCTATTGTATTGGTTGCCGGTGAACCAGGCATTGGTAAATCAACGCTTTTTTTACAAATGGGATTGATGATGCAGGGTGTAACAACACTGTACATCAGTGGCGAGGAAAGCGGCCAGCAAATAAAGATGCGTGCCGACCGGTTGCAAAAAGAAAACGAAGATTTTTACCTGCTTACCGAAACATCCACGCAAACCATTTTTGCAGAAATAAAAAAGCTGAAGCCCGAACTGATCATCGTTGATTCGATTCAAACATTGGAGTCGCCTTTTATTGAATCGTCCGCAGGAAGCGTATCGCAAATAAAAGAATGCGCCGCCGAATTCCAGCAGTTTGCAAAAGAAACGCATACGCCTGTTTTTTTGATTGGCCACATTACTAAAGAAGGCAACATTGCCGGCCCCAAAGTGCTGGAGCATATGGTAGATACGGTGTTGCAGTTTGAAGGCGACCGCCACTATGCATACCGCATTTTGCGAACGCTGAAAAACCGCTTTGGCTCCACTGCCGAAATTGGAATTTATCAAATGAATGAAATGGGCATGAGTGCCGTGCTCAATCCCAGCGAAATACTGATCACGCAAAAAGAAGATGCACTCAGCGGCATTGCCATTGCGGCTACGCTTGAAGGGCAGCGCCCACTGCTCATTGAAGTGCAGGCACTGGTTACACAATCGGTGTACGGCACGCCGCAACGCACCGTTAGTGGTTTTGACCTGCGCAGGCTGCAACTATTGTTGGCCGTGTTGGAAAAACGCGGCGGATTTCATTTTGGCGTAAAAGATGTGTTCCTAAATATTGCCGGCGGCTTGAAAGTAGAAGATCCATCCATCGACCTGGCGGTGTTGTGTGCCTTACTTTCTTCGTATGAAGATGTGGCCATTCCGCACAACATTTGCTTTGCCGGCGAAGTGGGCCTCAGTGGCGAGATACGGGCTGTAAACCGCGTGGAGCAACGCATTGCGGAAGCGGAGAAATTAGGCTTTGATAAAATCATTATTTCCAAGTACAGTCAAAAAGGCCTGTCCACCAACCGGTATAATATAGAAGTAGTGTTGATGGGGCAAGTCGAAGAAGTGTACCGCTATTTGTTTAATGGATAATGCTTGTGAAGGCAAGGTCAAAAGTAAAAATTCAAAAACTGGCTACCGTCGTTTAGCTGCCTTCCTTTTTGACTTTTTACTTTTGCCTTTTTACTTATTCATACTCTTGCTTTGAATCCACCGTTCCGCCTGTTATCTTGTTGCAAAACCAAAACTTGCGCTACCAACAACTTTTTGCAAACGGCTTGCATGAATTAAAACAAACTGCCGACATTTTGTTGCACTTGATATTTCCGCATTGCTGCACCGGTTGCGGCAACGATATGTTGCAGGCTAACCAGGTGTTGTGCACCACTTGTGCCGATGCACTGCCCCGCACACACTTCGAGCACCATGCCAACAATCCGATTGAGAAAATATTTTGGGGGCGCCTGCCCATCACTTATGCTTCAGCGCAATACTTTTTTACCAAAGACTCTGTAATGCAAAACCTGATGCATGCATTAAAATACCGCGGTAATAAAGAAGTGGGTTTGTGGCTGGGTAAAACAATCGGCGCACAACTTTTCAGCACCAATCGATTCATGCAGGTAGATGCACTGGTGCCGCTGCCGCTGTATCCCGAAAAAGAACACCAACGCGGTTACAACCAGGCCCGCGTGTTGTGCGATGGCATGGCGCAGGCGATGCAAAAACCGGTGCTCCACCAGGCCGTTATTCGCACCCATCATACTGAAAGCCAAACCAAGAAAACAAGAGTGGAACGGTGGCAAAATATGGAAGGCCGTTTTTTAGTAGCCGATCCTGGTGCATTACAAGGCAAACACCTGCTGCTGGTAGATGATGTGGTAACCACCGGTGCTACACTGGAAGCCTGCGGCCGCTGCTTGCTGGATGTGCCCGATGTGCGGTTAAGTATAGCTACGTTGTGCTGCGCATTTAATTAAACAACTATCATCCACCATCTATCATCCATCAACTCTTCACCTACTCCTCATATGCCCCCAAATCGGGCAGGCCGTTAGGCCGTTGTTCGCCATCCAGGTCTTTGTCAATAGAGGAAGCTTTTCCTTTGTCAATGGCAGGCGATGTGGACTGCAGCCTGAAATCAAAGGACCCATTTTCTGTGCTCCGGAACTGTGGATCTTCATCAAAAACATTGGTTGCAGTTGCCGCAGTTGGAACGGCGCTCACCTTCCATAAAACATGATCGAACTGCGCTGAAAATGCAAGCCCGGGTTGGGGCAGTAGCAATACTTCGTCGGATAGTTCCAGCGCCGCTCCCCAGATAATACAATTGCGGAATACCAGCGATAGCGGCACACCAACCGGCGTACCATTTACCGACACCACATTGCCCGCCTGCACCAGCGGCTCTTTGCGCAGCAGGTAGCGGGTGTTGTATCCCACAATGGTACAATGATCAAACGCATACTGCCCACCCGCCAACACCAGGCCTTTGCTGCAGTTGCTGACCAACAGGTTGCTTGCAGCAAGCGATGCATCCTGTCCCGAAATGCCGGCATCAAAAGCACCTTCAATGATGGTTTCCGAAAGGGTCAATTGCGCCGCTCTTTCGAGCACTATTCCCCCGTAGGCATTTTTTATATGGGCAAATGCAATGCGGTTGGCCCTGCTGCCCGCCGCAAAGCGGATGCCCGGCCAGGAGCCCGGATGATTGCGGTACGGTTCGTCGAGGCGGCTGCCGCTAAAATAAACGCGGTTGGCACTATCCGCAGCGCCCTGCACTACAAGCGTACCGGCAATAATAATGGGTGCAGTATTGTGTACAAATATTCTGGTGCCCTGTTCAATGGTAAGTGTGGCGCCGGCGGCTACCCGCAGTTCGCCCAGCACTACGTAAGGCAGATCATTGTTCCATGTTTCATGGGCAGTAATGGTGCGGCGGTTAATAAAGCGTGCATTTTGCCCGTATGCCTGCAGCTGCACCACTTCACGGTTGCCGTTGTAATTAATTTCAACAGAGTCGGCTACCACAAAAGGTTGTGCTGCGGCCGAAGGGTCCACATTTACCGAAACAAAAACATAGGCACTATCACCGGCGGGAACTTCCACGCCGCTCACCACTGCGCCGGGCTCGCCGTTTACATTTAATGAAAATGGCGAAGCGGCACCACCGCCCATGCGGATGGATTGAATGCGGATGCCTTTGCTGTTGTTGTTGAATATTTTAAAGGAACGCACCGTAGAGCCGGCACTGGAAAAAACGGTGTCAAAATGCAGGGTATCAGCAAGCAGGGAAAGCCGGGATGCGGCATCGGTGGTAAAGGATTCTTTTTGGCAGGACCATAATAATGCCGCAATGGCGCAAAGGACAAGGATTCTCACAGCATAAAGCTAAGGAGAAAAAGCACACCGCCTTGAAGCCCACACGAACGGTTGTTTTGAAAAAACAGGTACTCATTTCAATGCAACCACCGGCTTTTGCTGATCGTCTGAAAACTGTTGTCAATCTTGCCCCAACTTCTGTAGCTTTACTTTGTTATTACTCCACTACAACACAACACATCATGAAAACAATATTATTGGCTATGACCCTGGCTGCTTTTTCGATGGCGGTTTCCATTTACGATTTTAAAGTGCCCGGATTGGAGGGCAACCAAATTGATTTTTCGAAATACAAGGGTAAAAAAATCCTGATCGTAAACACGGCCTCTAAATGCGGCCTCACGCCCCAGTATAAAGACCTGGAGGAGCTGCACAAAAAATATAAAGACAAGCTGGTGATCGTGGGTTTCCCGGCCAACAACTTTGCAGGGCAAGAGCCCGGTTCCAACTCCGAGATCAGCGAGTTTTGCAAACGCAATTACGGCGTTACATTTACCATGGCCGAAAAGGTTTCGGTAAAAGGCGAAGACATTCACCCCCTGTTTAAATACCTGACCGGCGAAGCGGCCCGCATGGGTGTGGAAGACCCCATCAAATGGAACTTCACCAAGTTTTTGCTCGATGAAAAAGGTAAGCTCATTGCCGTGATCCCCAGCAAAACCAGCCCGCTGAGCGAAGAGTTGACCAGCAAATTATAGAACCCGGATTTTGGTTATTGGACGGAATTTATGAGGAAAAATTAATGACCGCTACCTCCCGCCAAATCCGTTTCATCCCATAAATCATAGTTCTCCTCGTTCTCACTACTTTTGAGCCGCCTTTGGGCGGCTTTTCTTTTTCATTCCCTTTTCATCCTATAAATCTTAGTTTCCGGATGCTGTTTTCTGATGTTATTGGCCAACAAGAAGTAAAGGGGCACCTCGTTGAAATGGTGCAGCACAACCGCCTGAGCCATGCCCTGCTGTTTTTGGGCAAAGAAGGCAGCGGCGCCCTGCCCCTAGCCCTTGCTTTTGCCCAATACATTTCATCCCTCCCGCAGCAAAAAGGCCATTCTGCCGAAGCATCCCTTTTTGGCGAAGCCACACCGCCCCCTTCCCTGCCGTCCACGCCGGATGAGGCCGATAGCTGGACGAGCCAGCAATCTTCTTTTTCCAAGGGGCAGCAGATGGTGCACCCCGATATTCATTACGCCTACCCGGTGATCACCAAAAAGGCGGGCACGCCGCCCTTAAGCACCGACTACATCACCGAATGGCGGGAGTTTGTACAGCAATATCCATATGGCAACGTGTACGACTGGCTGCAGTTTATCAACGCCGAAAACAAACAAGGCAACATTACCGCCGCCGAATGCAACGACATTATTCGGAAATTGAACCTGAAAAGCTTTGAAAGCGGCTACAAAGTGCTGGTGCTGTGGATGCCCGAATACCTGGGCAAAGAAGGCAATAAACTGCTGAAACTAATTGAGGAGCCGCCTGCCGATACGTTGTTTATCCTGGTGGCGGAAAGCGAGTCCGCTATTTTATCAACCATACTTTCGCGGTGCCAGCTGGTAAAAGTGCCGGCACTAAACCCAGCCGATGTGGCCGCTGCCTTGCAGCGCCGCAACGGTACGCCGGCCGATGCCGCCCAGCGCATTGCCGGCCTTTCGGAGGGCAACTACCGCGAGGCGCTACACCTGCTGCAACACGCCGATGAGGATTTTTCGGCGCTGCTGCGCGACTGGCTGAATGCCACGGTAAAATACCAGCCGCAGGCGCAGCTTAAATGTATTGACGACCTGGCCCGCATGGGCCGCGAAAACGGCAAGCAGTTTCTGCGCTTTTTTCAGCACCTGCTGGAGCTGGCCCTGCGCCTTAAGGTGTTGGAAGAAGCCGGTATGGGCCACCACCTGCAAGGGCTGCCGCAAAACGAGCTGGATTTTGCGCAGCGCCTCAATAAAATCTGCACTGTGGAGCAGCAGGGCGAAATCAGCCGCGAACTGGATGACGCCGCCTATTACATTGAGCGGAACGCTAATGCCAAGATGCTGTTTCACGCCCTCACCATTAAGTTGTTTTACATCATCCGGAACAATGCGGTAGTGGAGATATGAGTCCGAAGTCGGAAGTTGGTGGCTGCATTGCCAGCTGTACTTCCATTCAAATGGGCTTGAGGTCGAGCAAATTGTTTTCCGCCAGCCCTTCTATTTTTTCGCAGGCTCCCGGCCTTGTCATCCTGAGCGCAGCGAAGGACCTGAGCTGGTGACCGAAAAAAAAGAGCAACAGGAGCAGACACTTGTTTCGACACTTCCCCTAGTGCACGTTCAGATCCTTCGCTGCGCTCAGGATGACAAAAAAGACCCGACCTAGGAACAAGCTTTAAAGCAAGCGGCTCCATTCACCTGCCCCTGCCTACCTCACTTTAAATCAACATTTTAAAAAACCCATCTTCCGACTTCGGACCTCCGATTTCCGACTTCTCACATTCCCATTGCCCCTTTCCAAAAAAAATTATATTTGCAACACACCGCCCCGCGGTGCCCGAAATATAAATCGGTGCGAAAGGATTGTGAAGATGTGTTTGTAAAAGCTTTTGCTTTCTCTATATACATGCTGCCTGTGCGCAGGCAGTTGTTTTCAGAATGGCTGTATTCCCTTGCCGGCAGGCTGCCCTGTGCATGCCGCCTACGGGGCGCAGTATTCAAAAGTGGGTACACATAGCTTCCTATTTCTTTACCGCACCACATCATTAACCTTTAAAATTGGTACTTACCATATATGGGATGTGGATCTTGTGGAACGGGGAAACCCAACGGCTGCAAAAGCAATGGCGGATGCAGCACCGGCGGGTGCAACCGGATGAACACATACGACTGGCTTGTCAACCTGCCGATTAGCGATGCCGACGTGGCCTGCCGCGTGGTGGAAGTTAGCTTCAACCAGGGCAGCCGCAAAGACTTTTACCGAAACAGCACCCTGCAGCAATTTGAAAAAGGCGACCTCATCGCCGTTGAAGGTGTGGCTGGTTTCGACGTAGGCGAAGTATCGCTAACCGGCGAGATTGTGCGGATACAACTCAAGAAAAAAGGGGTGGACGAACAGCATCCCGAAATGAAGCGCATCCTGCGCCGCGCCACCGACCGCGACCTGGAGCTGCTGCGCCAGAATAAGGCCCGCGAGCCGGAAGCCATTATCCGCAGCCGCGCCATTGCCCGCCAGTTGCGCCTCAACATGAAGATCAGCGAGGTGGAAATACAGGCCGACGGTAAAAAAGCAACCTTCTTTTACATCGCCGACGACCGCGTGGATTTTCGCGAACTCATCAAAGTATACGCATCGGAGTTTAAGGTAAAAGTGGAAATGCGCCAGATCGGTGCCCGGCAGGAAAGCGCCAAAGTTGGCGGCATCGGCTCCTGCGGCCGCGAGCTGTGCTGCGCCACCTGGCTTACCGATTTTAAGTCGGTAAACACGGCCGCTGCCCGCTACCAAAACCTCTCGATCAACCAAACCAAATTGAGCGGCCAGTGCGGACGCCTCAAATGCTGCCTCAACTACGAGCTGGATACCTACCTCGATGCGCTGCAGGGTTTTCCGGAAAACGCCGATATGCTGCAGGTAGCAGCCGGTACGGCCACGCTTATTAAAAAAGATATTTTCAAAAACCTGATGTGGTACGTGCTGCCTAACAGCAACAAGCAATACCCCGTTACCATCGAAAGGGTACGGAAAATCAGGTCGCTGAACATGCGCAACGAAGTGCCCGAAGAGCTGGAAGCCGTAGAAGTGGTTTCGGGTAAACCCAAAGAAGCCGAACCCGAGTTTGTGGATGTGGTAGGCCAGATCAGCCTGCGCAGCCTGGAGAAAGCCGATAAAAAACGCAAGCAGCAACGCCACTCCGACCGGCAGGGCCAGCAACAACAACAGCGGCAGGGCGGCGGCCAGCAACGGCCTGTACAGCGCCCCGAACGCCGGAACGAAGGCGGCCCCACACCTGATAAACCACAAGGCTCCCGCCCGCCGCAACGCGAAAAAGGAGCCCAGCAAGGCCAAAAGCCACAAGGGCAGCAGCCTGCACCACGGCCGCAAGGACAGCAAAAGCAACTGCCCCCGCAAAACCCCAAACCCGGTGGGCCACAAGGCAACCAAGGCGGCGGACAGCGCAGGGACAATCGACCGCCGCGGCCCGGAGGTCAAGGTGGTGGCGGCGGGCAGCAGCAACGCCCACCCCGCGAACCGCGGCCGCCGCAGGGCAACAAGCCGCCCGAGTCGCCGGAAAAAGGGTCCTGATAAAATGTTTTGGAAAAGGCTGACGGTTACGCCGTCAGCCTTTTTTGTTGCCCGAAAATGCGGCAACATTGGGGCGGCCCGCTTAGCACTCCTTTTGCATAGGTGCTGGCGAACCATTTTAAACCCAAAAAATAAAATTTATGACCCTGGTAAACGTAGTCATCATCCTGATCATTGTAGGCGTGGTGCTTTGGCTCATCAACCGTTTCATCCCGATGGATTACAAGATCAAGCAGATCCTTAATATAGTAGTGGTAATTGCCGTAGTGCTGTGGCTGCTGCGGGCCTTTGGCCTGTGGGGCGGCGGCGGCATCAATCTGGATTAAATGCTATTGCAGTTATTCTCTTTTACCCAGCTACTTTTAACGTTGTCGTTCCGCTTAATGCGGCGATACCGTTAGTTATCGGTGCCGTAAAGAAGTATGTATTTGGAACAGCCAAAAGTGCTTGTTATGTGTAAGCCTTTGGCGGGCCAATAAGGGACTAACAAACATACAAAAGCCCGTGGCCATGGCTACGGGCTTTTTCTATAAATTTTGCTTGCATTTACTGCATCACAGCAGCGGCCTGCATCGGCACCGGTGTAGGAGTTTGTTCGTACTGCAATGCCCGGTAAATGGCATCCATTATTTTTCCGCGGATGCTCAGTTGCGACAGCAAATTATTATCCCGCGTGTTATACACCCGATTGCTTAAAAACACATACACCAACTCCGATGCCGGATCCACCCACACACAGGTGCCGGTAAAGCCGGTGTGGCCGTAGGTTTTGGGCGATGCAAACTGCGATGGATAGGGCTCTTTGCGCACTGCGTTGTCTTTTTCGGGTTTGTCAAAACCAAGCCCACGGCGGCTGATGTTGCTGTGGTAATCGGTAAAATATGCAACAGTTTCAGGCTTAAAATAGCGTTTGCCATTCCACTCGCCGCCCTGCAACAGCATTTGGTACAGCACGCCTAAATCATATGCATTGGAAAATAACCCCGCATGCCCCGAGATGCCGCCAAACAGCGCAGCGCCTTCGTCGTGCACGGTGCCGCGGAGCATCTGGCGCCGAAACCATTTTTCATTTTCGGTGGGTACTACCCGCTCCACGCCAAAGCGTTCGCCAGCGCGGAAGCCCGTAGTGGCCAGGCCCATTGGTTTGTAAAAAGTATAATACGTGTACTGGTCCAGTCGCTGGCCGCTAACGGCTTCTACAATTTTGCCCAGTAAAATAAAATCGTTGTCACTGTACACATATTTACCCGGTGCGCCCAATTTACTTTGCATGATGCGCAGCAGCATCGTATCGTTCCAATCGCTGCGCAGGTACAGGTTGCGGGCCACCGGAATGTTGTATCCCGGCTCCAGCGCGGTGCGGTACAGCGAGTCGGCAGGCTGACCAGATTTATCAATCGTTTCTTTGTAAAATGAAATAAACGGGTTGAGGCCCGCCTGGTGCAGCAACACATCTTTCAGTGTAAGTGCAGCTTTATCGGTGCCTGCGGCAATGGGCAGGTAGTCGCCCAGCGTTTTGTTCAGGTCCAGCTTTCCTTCTTCCCACAGCTTCATCACGGCCAGCGTGGTAGCCGATGTTTTGGTAACCGAAGCCACATCGTAAATGCTTTCAAACAACACCGGCTGCGAGGCTTCGTCAAACTCAAAGCGGCCAAAGGTTTTGTGGTATTTTACCACGCCTTTGTGCAGCGCAATAACCTGTGCGCCGGGATATGCCCTGCGGGCCAGCCCGTCTCGAACAATCGAATCGACCGCCAGCCACTGCGGACCAAAGCCTGCCGAAAAAAGATTGCTCACCGCTAGGCCCGAGCCCGCGCCAAAGTTGCACACCGTTACGGGCAGCTTACCTTTTGCCGGAAACCGGCCCATCATAAAATCGGCTGCCGCCTCCTGCGAAATGACATCATCCTGGTAGGCGGCTGCCAGGTTGCGGGCGGCGCAAAAATTGCGGGCCGCGTAGGCATTGCCAAATAAGATCGTTACCGAAGTGGTGTCCTTGTTCAGGGCATTCCACAATTTCAACGCAGGAGCGCTCAGGCCAAAATTATTGGCGGGCCGCTGGCTGTAGTTGTGCACGCCCACCACGATGGCAGCGTATTTAGCCGTGTCGATTGTTGCAAGGATAGCATCGGCCTGTGCGGCGGTGGCTTTGTAGGTTAAGTAAAAAGTATCGGCACCAAAATCGGCTTGCAGGCGGTTGCCAAATGCGGTGGGTGCAGTGGCGCCCAGGCCTACATACGCGATCTTTTTCTGGCGGTTGAAGCGGGCCAGCGGCAGCAGCATATCATCATTGCGCAGCACAGTAAAAGCATTGCGGGCAATGAGTTCGCTGACTTTTGCCGTTTCGGTGTTGAGGTCGGCTACCAGGTTTTCGGTGGTTACCACCTGCGGGCTGTGCAGGCCCAGCCGGTATTTGGCTTCCAGCACCCGGTGCACTTTTTCGTCAATGTCTTTCCATTTCAGCGTTTTCTTTTTCAGCGCCGCTTCCACGGCTTTGATGGCGGCGGGCACATCATCGGGCAGGCACAACATATCGTTGCCTGCCAGCAGGGCCTGTACAGCCGCTTCGCCTGCAGGGAAAAATTTGGTTACGCCTTTCATTTCCAGGCCATCGGTAAATACAAGCCCGTCGTAGCCCAGTTCATCGCGCAGGATGCCGTTCACTGCTTTTGCCGAAAGCGATGTAGGCCGGTTGGCCGTATTGTCAATAGCGGGAATAAACAAGTGGGCAATCATTACACTACCCACACCGGCTTCCAGCAATTTGCGGAACGGGTAAAGCTCCAGCGAATCGAGCTGCGCCCTTGTTTTATTGATCACCGGCAGGTCGTAATGCGAATCCACTTCGGTATCGCCGTGGCCCGGAAAATGTTTGGCCGTGGCCATAATGCCCGCATCCTGCATGCCCTTCATATAAGCAACGCCGTGGCGGGCCACCTGCTCTTTGTTTTCACCAAAAGAGCGAAACCCAATCACCGGGTTGTTGGGGTTGTTGTTCACGTCCACATCGGGGCCATAGTTTACATGCACACCAATGCGTTTCATTTGCCGGCCCACGGCCCCACCCATTTGGTAGATGATGGAAGAATCGGTAACCGCACCCATGGTTGACTGGTAGGGAAAACGAGTGATGGAATCGAGGCGCATGGCCAACCCCCACTCACCATCAATAGTCACCAGCAAAGGCGTTTGCGCCATGGACTGGTACAGGTTGGTAAGATTGGCCTGCCGCACCGGCCCGCCCTGGAAAAAGCAAAGGGCACCCACGTTGTATTGGCGAATGAGGTTTTGTACACCAGCCACATGATCGGCACCCAGGTTGCTGTGCGCCCTGATGACCATGAGCTGCGCAATTTTTTGCTGCGGCGTCAGGGATCGGAAAACAGAATCGACCCAGGCTTTTTGCGCATGGTTTTGCTGCGCCTGGGCAGCACCAATAATCAATAACGAACACAGGGCTCCAAACAAATGCTTCATATCCTATAGGGTGATGTGCAGCACAAGTTAAGGCAAAGCAGGGGTGGATGAAAATTGAGCCCGGTTCCTTTTAACAATTATTGCCGTGCTGCAAACAACCCTTGCCGGCAAATGGCGTAAAGACCAGAAACAGCTGCGGTCTATTTTTAACCATTGCCTTTACGCCGCCGTATTGGTGCGGAACTTGAGCTTGCGGGGAAACAACACTTCGGTGGTAACAATGAGCAGCATGGAAATGGCCGTGGTGGCGCCTACTTTAATGAGCAGGTCGAGCAGCGAGCCGAAATCGAGCCACTCTAAAAAGGTAAGATAAAGGTGGTGCAGCAGCGTTAGTATAAATGCATACACCATGTACGAACTCCAGCCCATGGCCCTTGGCGAGGGTTCGCGAAAAGTGAATTCGGTGGCTTCTTTTGGCGACAGCAGCGTAATGATGAACGGCCGCATATATGCAATGAGCAGGCAGGCCGCAGTGTGCAGGCCGGGGGTCATTTTAAAATAATCCAGCGACAAGCCGGTGATAAAACCAAGCGCCAGCAACGTAAGCCGCGGCGTGGTAAAAGGCAGCCACAAAATGAACAGGAAATAAATATAGGGCACCACAAAGCGGTGCAGGTTGGGCACTTTGTTCAGGATAAATGCCTGTACAAAAATGAACACGGCGAGGCGGATGATATTTCTAACTAAATCGCTCAATGTTGTTGACAGTTGATAGTTGGTAGTTGATAGCAGTCGGAAGACGGAAGGCCACGGTCCGACGACTTTTCTGCAGCGCTAAAATTTTTTCTGTTTACCATCATGCTTTAATGTTCTTCCGTCTTCGGTCATCCGGCTTCGGACTTCCGTCTTCCCTACTTCTTCTGCTCCATTTTCTGCTTGGTTTCTTCCTCCAGTTTCAGCTGCTCGGCACGCTGCAGGTTTTCTACTACAAATACCTGTTGCACGGCATTGAAATTAACGGCAGTGCGTACCTGTAAAATATAAAAACCGGAAGCCTTGTCTTCGTCAATTTTAGCAATGCGCCCGATTAAAAAACCCGGAGGATAGTTGTACGAATAAATGGAGGTCAGCACCGAGTCGCCGCGTTTTACTTTCACGTCCCTTGATATGCCTTTCAGCAACAGCAACCTGGGGTCTTTGGCGTTCCATTCGATGGTGCCAAACACATTGCTGTTTTTTAAAGATGCGGGCACCCGGCTTTGCACATGCAGCAGGCTCATTACCTGGCTAAAGTTGTTGCTGGTGCCCACCACCAGGCCTACCAGAGCACCATCGGAGTTGAGCACCGCCATGTTTTCGGCAATGCCTTCTTTGGCACCTCGGTTCAGCTGCAGGTAATTTCGTTCAAAGTTTACCGAGTTGTACACCACCTTAGCGGGGCGCCACAGGTAGCGCCGCACCTGCCGCGTGGTATCGGTAATGCGCAAGGTGTCGGCTATCTGGCGTGCCGTTGTATCAACGGGGGTAAAATTGGTGCGCACCAGGTTCAGCAAGGAGTCGTTCACTCGGTGCACCCGCAGGTTTTCCTGCCGTAGGTGAAAATAGTCGTCCACCTTGTCCACCTGTGCATTGACCGAGCCGGTGATTTCGGAAGCCACGCCCATGCCCACTGCCTGGTGAAACCGGTTGTAGGTAAACAACATCCACAAAGCAATACCCTGGAGCACCAGAAAGCTCAGCAGCACAAAGTAGCGGCGAATAAAAAGGAAAATGTTGCGCATGGGAGCAGCTGTTAGCTATTAGCTATCAGCCATTAGCTTTTAACCCAAACCATTTTTGCGGCTCCGGCTAAAAGCTAATCGCTAATGGCCAATAGCTCTATCGCATTACAAAAGGATAGCGTTCGTAGTTTTTGAGGGCCAGGCCGGTACCACGCACCACGCTTTTCAGCGGATCGTCGGCTACATGCACGGGCAGCTTGATCTTTTGGCTTAGGCGCTTATCCAGGCCTTTCAGCAGGGCACCACCGCCGGTGAGGTACAGGCCACGGCGGTAAATATCGGCAGCCAGCTCGGGCGGGGTTTGTTCCAGCGCCTTCAGGATGGCTTCTTCAATTTTAAAGATGCTTTTGTCCAGGGCTTCGGCAATTTCCTGGTAGCCCACAAAGATCTGCTTGGGAATACCGGTCACCAGGTCGCGGCCGTTTACGGGCAGGTCATCGGGTGGGTTGTCGAGGTCTTTAGAGGCGGCACCGATCTGGATCTTGATCTGCTCGGCGGTGCGTTCACCAATCAGCAGGGAGTGGTAGCGGCGCAGGGCTTCCATGATGTCGGCGGTAAATTCGTCGCCGGCAATGCGAATGCTCTGGTCGCACACAATACCTGCCAGGGCAATCACCGTAATGCCGGTGGTACCACCGCCAATGTCGATGATCATGTTACCCACGGGTTCTTCCACGTCAATACCAATACCCAGGGCGGCTGCCATGGGCTCGTGAATGAGGTACACTTCCTTAGCGCCTGCCTGCTCGGCCGAGTCGCGAACGGCCCGCTTTTCCACTTCCGTGATGGAAGAGGGAATGCAGATCATCATGCGCCAGCTGGGCGGGAAAAGGGGTTTTTTGGGGTATACCATCTTGATCATTTCGCGCAGCATCAGTTCGGCTGCGTTGAAATCGGCGATCACCCCGTCTTTCAGGGGGCGGATGGTACGAATGCTTTCATGCGTCTTCTCATGCATCATCAGGGCACGTTTGCCCACGGCCAGTACTTCTTTGGGGTTGTTGCGGTTGAGGGCAACAATCGACGGTTCGTTTACCACTACTTCGTCGTTATGAATGATGAGGGTATTTGCTGTTCCTAGGTCAATCGCTATCTCCTGCGTAAACCAGTTAAAAAGTCCCATGCTGCTCTTTATTGGATTTGGGGGTGTTTTTGATGGAATGTGTGCAAAGTTGCTGGAAATAATCCGAACCGACAAAGTAAAAACTGAGCCTATGTTTTGAGACTTCCGGCCCCGAAAACGGCACCCAAAGCGGATTATTGTGGCACCCGCTATTTATATTTTCGACAAGGCGGAGAAACGGTTTCCAAAACCAGTTTTTCTACAGGCATTTAAGCTAAATGAGATTTTGCCAACGCCTCCCAAACTACCAACATGCTACCACTTACTGTAAAGACATGTCCCGCCACAGCCCTTTTGCAGCCTTATTTCCCCACCCTTGCCCCGCACAGTACCTGTTTCTTGTCGGCCCCTTGACTAAACCTGTGACAGCTTTCCCGCCGAAACCGCCGCCACAACAAGCCCATCCATGCAGGTAAAAATTTTGTTACTGCAACGGGCAGTTTTGGCACGGTAATCGTAAAATATGAGGCAAACAGAGGCGTTTAATAAACCCTTATATAAATGCTGGAGCCCCGCAGATGTGGTGTTTGGTTATGAGGCAGCGGGTTCTGGCAAAAAGCATCAACGATGTAACAGTGCACGATCGGCCCTGTGAAGCTCGGATCGGTGAATTTTGGTGGGTAACGGCACTTGTTGCTAACGTATGATGAACACCAAGGGCGATGAGTTTTTCTCATCGCCCATTCTTTTAACCGGTGATTTGTGGGATTAGCAAGGATTTTTATGATTGGCTACAGAAGGTTAAAATTGCTTTCTTTCTTTGGCCTTTGTTCAAATGATCAAGCCTACATCTTGTCTTTTCCCAACCCATAAATCGAAAAAGCTTCACCGCCACACCCCATCGGTTCAATCCCTCTTAATCATACAAATCACCGGTTTAGTATTTCAATCCGCACATCATGCGGCGCCACTTCATCGCCGCCAAAATAGGGATAGAGCAAATAGCCCGCAGCCTTTGGTGTAGTGCTCATTCGGGGCATGGTGCGCACCAGGTCATTTACCACAAAAACATACTCATTACCCTGCACGCTGATGGCGCATTGAATCCATGGGCCGATGGGCACGGTGGTCAGTTCCGCTTCCTGCCGCACACCGGCATTGTACACATAGGCAAACAACCGCAGCGCCCCGCCGCTCCAACGCCAGCCAAAGCGGGCACTGTACTGGTGGTGCTGCGCACCGTTGTCGGCAAAGCCATAAAGCTTGTTGATGTCGTACTGGTTTTGTTTGTCTTGCGTGGTGTACATGGCCGAACTATCAAAGCGCACCGAAAAATGCATCGCTGCCGTATCTATCCATTTTAGCATTGCTCCATCGCTGCTGTGCTCGCCTTTTTTGATGGTATAAACAGTGGATGCTGCCGGTGCAACGGTTGTTGCCGGCCCGCTTTCATCAGGTGGTGCTGGCAACGGGTCGTTGCCTTTGGAGCAGGCGGTGCAGCCAAGGGCCAGCACGCATGCCAGGAGTACATTTTTCATAGGATCGGTATATTGGATAGCCCTGCAAAATTAGGATGAGTGCTGCTTTTGCACCGCATCCACGCATATCATTTTGCCAGAATATTTAGCCTGTAAGAACATCTACTTATCCCCACTTATTATCCCCTCCTAATCGCTATTTTTGGCGCTTAAGGAGTGACCAACGTGGCTGATAGAATTTTACTACTACCCGATAATATTGCCAACCAGATAGCCGCCGGCGAAGTGATTCAGCGGCCGGCAAGTGCCGTAAAAGAATTGCTGGAAAATGCCGTGGACGCCGGCGCTACCGAAATAAAACTTTTGGTGGCCGATGCCGGCAAGGCGCTGGTGCAGGTAATAGACAACGGCAGCGGCATGAGCGAAACCGATGCCCGCATGGCCTTTGAACGCCACGCCACCTCCAAGATCCGCAACATCAATGATCTGTTCAGCATCCGCACCATGGGCTTTCGGGGCGAGGCGCTGGCCTCCATTGCGGCCGTGGCGCAGGTAGAGCTGCGTACCCGCCGCAACGAAGATGAGGTGGGCACCTGCCTCGATATGGAAAACAGCCAGGTGGTAAAACAAGGCGCTGTAGCTGCGCCGGTGGGCACTTCCATTGCCATGAAAAACCTGTTTTTCAATGTGCCGGCACGCCGCAATTTTTTAAAAAGCAATACCGCCGAACTGCGCCACATCATCGACGAATTTATGCGGGTGGCGCTGGCGTTTCCGCACCTGTTTTTTTCGATGCATTCCAACGGGCAGCAATTGTTTCACCTCGATGGCGGCTCCCTGAAGCAACGCATTGTGCAACTGCTCGGGGCCCACTACAACCAAAAGCTGGTGGCGGTAAAAGAAGAAACCGATTACCTCAATATTCATGGTTTTGTAGGCAAACCCGATACGGCTAAAAAAACCCGCGGCGACCAGTATTTTTTTGTCAACAACCGGTTTATCCGCAGCGCCTACCTGGCGCATGCCGTGCAGAACGCTTACCAGGAGCTGATCCCGGCTGATACTTTTCCTGCTTATGTGTTGTTCATTGACCTCGACCCGGCACAGGTGGATGTAAACGTGCACCCCACCAAGCAGGAGATCAAGTTCGAGGATGAAAAGATCGTATACGCCTTTGTGCAGGCGGCGGTAAAACATGCACTGGCGCAATTCAGCATTACGCCTACGCTTGATTTTGAACTGGACGCATCCATCCAGGGACTTGAATCGGTGCAGCAACCTTTTACCGAAGAAAAAGCTTCGGCCATCAGTGCATCGGCCCTGTTCCAGACTTTTTCATCGGGCGGGCAGGCACATAAAATAGAACCCAGCCGGAGCAGCGGCGGCTTTCCTTCGCTCCGCGATTTTAGCAGCAATACAGCGGCAAACAGCGCAGCTCCGCAACACGAGCCTGCAGGTGTGGGCATCACGCCGGATCCCGGTTTCAGCAGCCTGCTCGATGCGGTGCGCAACCACCCGGCACCGGCGCTGCACGATTATGGGGCCCAACATGCAAACCCAAAACTCACACAGCTTTTTAATACATACATACTGGTGCCGCAGGCGCACAAGTTTTTGCTGGTGCACCAGCAGGCGGCACATGAACGCATCCTGTACGACCGCATGGCCCAATCCATAGACGGGCGGCCCATTGCGGCACAGCGCAGCCTTTTTCCCACCACCATTGAGCTGGCGCCGGCTGATGCCATTTTGCTGCAGGAGCTGATCCCCGACCTGGCCCATATGGGCTACAGCATTGAGCCTTTTGGCAAAAGTGCTTTTGTAATACAGGGCACGCCGGCCGATGTGGGCAGTGGCAACGAACGGCAAGTGCTGGAAAAGATTCTGGAGCAATACAAACATTTCAACAGCGAGCTGCGCTTATCGAAACGCGAGATGCTGCTGCGCTCCGTGGCGTGGCAGCAAGCCATTAAAGGCGGTACTACTTTAACCGAAAGCGAGATGCAAAGCCTGGTGACCGACCTGTTTGCCTGCGCCACACCCAATGCCACACCATCGGGGCGGCCTACGTATACCGAGTTTAAAAAAGAGTTGCTGGATAAACAGTTTGGCAGGTAAAAAGAGCTTTGCAAAAACTGTTTTATCAAGGGCAAAGCACCACCGCATTTTATTCTGTAAAAAAATTACGCAATGAACTTTATTGAATTTGAAGCGGCACTCAACGACCGTGCACAGCAGCTCCCTTACCCCGAACGCATAGCACAAGGGCTGGCCATTTGCAAAAGGTTGTTTCCCCATTATAAAGCGTTTGTCAACGAGTCGGGATTTGGCAACCCCGATGTGCTGGTGGACAGCATTCGTTTTGTTGAATCGGGCAGCCAGGATGCAGATGCCATCTACAATTACCTGGATAACCTGGAAGAAGTTTGTCCTGATACCGAAGACTATGAAGACGCCGAATATGCCCTGAATGCATGCGGTGCTGTAAACGCGTTGCTGCTGCAGGTGGCCGAGCCCGATGAGTGGGAACATTTTGTAGAAATAGCCATGTCGTACTACGATACGGTTGATGCAAAACTGCAGGATGAAAGCGATGAAGAACTGGATGATGAAGACCTCGACGAACACCCGATGCTGGCTGAGGCAAGAAGGTTTTTGTTACAATCTTAGTCCGCATATTGTACGATGCGTATGCAACAACAAATAAAAGTCTTCATCGCTTTTTGATACACAGTTCTATCGTCGTTTGTTTGCTTTGCAAAAAATGAGGCTGTTTTCAAAAAACACCAATGCAATTTTCATAGTACTAATGTTGCCTGTCATCCGGCGCAGGAGGGATCTGGTTGTTGCAATTTTAAACCCTTCGTCCTTGGGGATGACCATGCAATAATTTCTTTTTTTATTGGGTGTAATGTTCAATGCGATCAGGCAAACAAACAAGTGCCCGCTTACATTTAAGTTGCGCACCACTGTTTACGCTAATTTCCCTTTTTACCAACCAACTGCACTGCTCCGCCTACAACAGCATTTGCGTAAATTGCTCCTTCCTTTAACCCAAAAACCAAACCTCATGGCATCCAACCTCATTACCCGGCGCAAGCTGGTGCAAACCCTATCACTCGGCAGCGCAGCCCTGTTGCTGTCGCCATCGGGCCTGCTGGCCGCCTGCAACACACAAAAGCGCGGGCTGGGCGTGGCACTTGTAGGGCTGGGTTATTACAGCACCGACCTGCTGGCACCGGCGCTGCAGCTCACCAAACATTGCCATCTTGCCGGCATCGTTACGGGCTCGCCGGATAAAGCCGAAGCATGGAAGCGTAAGTACAACATCCCCGATAAAAACATTTACAACTACAGCAACTTCGACAGCATTGCCAACAACAAAGACATTGACGTGGTGTACGTGGTGTTGCCGCCATCGATGCACCACGAATACGTGATTCGTGCAGCCAATGCCGGCAAGCATGTGTGGTGCGAAAAGCCCATGGCCATGACGGCAAAAGAATGCACCGAAATGATCGAGGCCTGTAAGAAAAATAAAAAGTCGCTGGCCATTGGTTACCGCCTGCAACACGAGCCTACTACGCAGGCATACCGCCGCATCATCAATACAGGACAACTGGGCAAGATTCAAAAAGTAGACTGCGCCGCGGGTTACCGCGATGGCCGCACCGACCATTGGAAACAAAAAAAAGAACTGGGCGGCGGTGCGCTGTACGATATGGGTGTGTATGCCATCCAGGGTGCCCGCTTTGGTGCCGGCACCGAACCCATTGCAGTGGTATCGGCCAAAACATCAACAACACGACCGGAGATCTATAAAAACGGGCTGGACGAAACCACCGAAGCGGTGCTCGAATTCCCGGGCGGCGTGATGGCCAGCATCAAAACATCGTTTGGTGAAAATGTGAACCACCTGGTGGTAAATGCCGAAAAGGGAACGCTGGAAGTACGGCCAGTGCAGCAATACAACGGCATACGGGCCAAAAGCCCGCTGGGCGAAATTTACCACGACTATAAAGTGCCGATGCAGCAGGCCATGCAAATGGACGACGACGCACAGGCCATTGCACAGGGCAAACCTATGATGGTGCCGGGTGAGGAAGGCCTGCGGGACATACGCATTGTGGAAGCCATTTACAAATCAGCAGCAAGCGGGCAACGGGTGGTGTTGTAGGGGTTTTTCGTTTACTTTTTTGCTCCTGCAAAAAAGTAACAAAAAAGCAGGCCCGAAATCAAATGACAGCCTGATTTCGGGATAACGCCCTGATTAAGCTTTAGTGATACTGTGTTGAAATGCTTTGGATCGCTATTGAGCAATGATCACCGATTACATTTGACGTGGCTGCACCTTATTTCTAGCAAATAAACAACGGTCGTTTCAGTAGAAACGACCGTTGTTTATTTTGTAAATAATGCGCAAAGAAATTTAGTGTGTAAGCCATTGCTGTGTGCCACAAATAAAGTGGGGCAAAACGGGATGTACTTATTTGGTGTTGTTTTTCGGTGGGGATAGGGTTAAATTGATCCCTATTCTAAACAGCGCCATATGAACAAGTTCTTTTTCCTGTGCTGCCTCCTGGTTGCCGGCACCTCGCCTGCATTGGCACAAACACCCACTGACTCCATTTCCATTGAAGGCCGTTGGGATATTACCATTGATGTAAATGGCAAGCCGCAACCTTCCTGGCTGGAGGTGCGCCACTCGGGGCACCGCACCCTGGTGGGCGATTTTGTAGGCATATCAGGCAGTGCACGGCCCATTGCGCAGGTGCATTATGCCGGCGGCAAGGTGCATTTTACCATACCACCGCAATGGGAAAACGGAGGGGGCAACCTGGTGCTGGAAGGGGCAGTAAGGGGCAACGGCCTGGCCGGCACCATTACGTTCCCGGATGGCAAGCAACACAGCTGGACAGCCGAAAAGGCACCGCTGCTGCAACGCAATGGAGCACCCGTTTGGGGCGAGCCCATTAAACTATTCAATGGCCGCGACCTTACCGGCTGGCGATCCTTGGGCACGCAAAACCAGTGGCAGGCAAAAGACGGAATTTTGTTCAGCCCCAAATCCGGCGCCAACCTGGCTACCGAAGCGCAGTTCACCGATTTTAAACTCCACATAGAATTTCGATATCCCAAGGGCAGCAACAGCGGCGTGTACCTGCGTGGCCGCCACGAAGTACAGATCGAAGACAGCAAGGGCACCAAACCCTGGCCCGGCGGCTTTGGTGCCGTTTATGGTTTTATTGCTCCCAGCGAGCAGGCAGCGAAAGCACCCGGCGAATGGCAGACCTACGACATAACGCTGGTAGGCCGCATGCTTACGCTGGTGGCCAACGGGGTAACGGTGATCTGCAACCGCGAAATCCCGGGCATTACCGGCGGTGCGCTGGACAGCAGGGAAGGCGAGCCGGGCCCGCTGTACCTGCAGGGCGATCATGGTGCTATTGAATACCGGAATATTGTACTGACGCCGGCGAAATAAGTTGGAACGATTGCAATGATGGCCGAAGCCCGGATGCAACCATCCGGCACACTGTTCCAGTGTACGGCGTTATGATATTTTAAGTCCTTTAAGCACTTCTGTTACCGATGTCCACTGCATATCGGGGTAGCGATCATTGTCGAGTGCATGGAACTTTGGCAATCCGGTGTACATGTTGTGGAGATACTGCATGCCCTGCCAGGGCGGAAACACTTCTTTGGGTTGCGGCATGAGTGTTTTGGTAATGGTGATCATCCCTTTTAAAAAGCCCAAACCGCCCACCTTTGTCGGCTTAAACTGGTGGCCTGTTGCACGGGCTGCTGCAGCGGCCAGATCACGGCTGCTTACCACGTCGCCGGCTATGCGCAAATATCGTGGCGTGTCCTCATCCAGCGCCGCCCGGGCCGTAAAAGCCGCCGTGTTGTTGATGGTCGTAAAGTCGAGCGGCTGGTTGGCATTGCCCCAATAAAGTACCCGCTTTAAGCCCGCCTGCACCAGCGGGGCTTCTTTCAGCAACATATCGGAGAACATGCCGTTGAGCACCGAAGTGGCCCTAATGGGCGCTGCATCAATGCGGCGGGCAAACTCGCGGCGGAGGTCGAGGTTGCGGTTGCTGCCTTCGGGCAGGCGGGTATAATCAATGCTGAAATCGGATGGAATGGCCCGCGGCACGCCTGCATCCACAGCAGCGGTAAGCAAGGCGGTCTGCGCATCTACGATCACCTCACGCAGACCTGACAGCGCGGAAACAACGCAGTGCACGCCCCGAAGGGCAGCACGCAACGACGCGGGGTTGTTGTAATCGACCGGCACGGTGTCGGCACCGGGGAAAGATGCGGTACTGCCCGCTCTTACCAGCGCCCTTGGTGTTGCGCCGAGGCGCACCAGTTCTGCCATGATCCTTCCGCCCAGGTCGCCGTTAGCACCAGCTACTGCAATGATCTTGTCCTTTACCGCTATTGTTTGCACGCAGCATTATGACAAACAGCGCTGGGAAAAGTTCGGGTTGGACGCTGTTGGGATAGCGCTGGTGTTTATCTGGATAGCCGTTGTTGGTGTGCGGCGATGGGTTTGGGGACTGGGCCCACCTACAACATGGGGGTGGCAGGCCGCTGGTGAGTGTTGTAGGTGCAACCACTGCACATAGGCAGGCTTCATCAACAATCGCTAAAAAAGCTTACGCCTGAAGAACACTAAGGATAACAGTGAGAAAAATAACCACAAAAAAGTTTGCTGAAATTTAATTGCCCTTCAATATGAACGCAAGAAACTCATATTTTTAAACCCATTTAAAAAGTAAGCGGTGTAAGGAAGATTGTTTAGTGTCGTTTCTACTGCGACATTTATTATAAAAGTTAGCTTTAGATGCTCCATCCTTACCACCTTTTTGTGTTTTAAATTGGTGGGATTTCGCAAGAAGATGAATCTTCCCGAAGCCGCTTATCATTTTTTCGAGATGAGTTTATTTGCAAAAGACGACAAATCCCTTCTTGAAGCATTTTATAGTGCAAAAAATTATATCGATTTAGCCGATGTATTTGAGATTACACCAAAACAGTTCAAGTTTCATGTTTTCATGGTGCCCGGGGACAAAAAATATGTTCAATTTACATTGCAAAAAAAGAGCGGCGGTGTAAGAAACATTTATGCTCCCAATGGGAATTTAAAGTTTATTCAAAATAAACTGAGTTACATCCTATATAAGATTTATAAACCCACTTTTTCAGCAAAAGGATTTGTTTTAAACGAAAGCATTGTTTCTAATGCAAGATTACATTCGGGTAAAAAGGCAATACTAAACATTGATATTAAAGATTTTTTTGAGTCTATAAATTTTGGTAGAGTGTATGGCTTGTTTAAATCAAAGCCATTTTCATTCAATACTGAAATTGCTGCCGAGTTAGCTAACATTTGTTGTTTCGACAACAAATTACCACAGGGTGCTCCAACTAGCCCCATAGTAACAAATATGATTTGTGTTGGCTTGGATAAAAATCTCCAGTCTTTGGCTAAAAAATATAATTTAATATATAGCCGTTATGCAGATGACATAACATTTTCTACTGACTTTAAGTTTCTACCCCAAGCAATTGCTTTAGGAAAATTAAACGTGGTTGAAGTTGGTGAAACGGTAAAGTCGATCTTGATTAAGCATGGGTTCAAAATCAATGATAAGAAGAGCAGAATCTATTATCACTTCAATCGTCAAGTGGTCACGGGTTTGATAGTGAATAAGCAGGTTAATGTTTCACGGAATTATATTCGTAATCTAAGAGGCATTATTCATTCTATTGAAAAGTTTGGATTACCGGCTGCGGAAATTGAGTTCCAAAGAAAGTATGACAAACAACGGCTTCCAGGAAAGTCAGTACCGCCATTTACTTTCTATCTCAAAGGAAAACTTTCTTTTTTAGCTCAGGTAAAAGGGACGGAATCATCTGTATACATTTCTATCGTTAAAAAACTTCGTTCTTTGATCCCAGGAGAGTTTGAAAAAACACTTACCAAGCTTGAGGAGTTGAGAAAAGACTTTGATGATTTAAATAAATTAGTTTATAAGGGTGCATCGATAACAGCTAGACAAAGGGGGTTTGAATTTGAAAAATTTTTAGCTGAGCTATTTAGTTTTTTTAAGATTGACGTTACTGAAAGTTTCAAGAGAGTTGGTGATGAACAAATCGATGCCGCAATAAATTTTGACAGTTGGCATTATTTGATTGAATGCAAATGGAAAAGCACACAATGTGATACAAGAGATGTTGATTCTCTCACAATGAAGTTAAGCCGGTCAGGTAGCCAGACAGGCGGTTTATTTATATCTATTAATGGTTGGTCAGCGAACGTTGTCGAAAATCTCTCAAGAAATCCTATTAAAAATACTATTTTAATTAATGGCGATGATATTAAAGATATTTTGGTTGAAAAAGTAGCATTAGATCAACTTCTAAAATTCAAGCTTCAGAGATTAAACTTATATTCTGAGCCCTACGCTAGGTGGGAATAGCATAACGATCCTGCAGTGTTTATACGTGACGGACGAATTACAGCTAAGGAAAGGATTTTTCCGTGGATTCTTCTGTTCGCAGGTGTTTTCATAACAAACAATGAACAGATAATTTTTTAATAGGGCCTGTACAGAAAGTGTGTACAGATATTAGGGAGTACGGTTAGCCACTATCCATATTAATAAGAATAGAATTGATACTTTTATCAATCGTTCAGTCAAAAGAAAAAAGTAATGAGTAGTCTCGTTATCAATCGCTTTCGCTATAGAGTTCCTAATGAAGAGCAGCCTGTTACGATGAGTGCAAAAAGCATCTTTTTTTTCTCAAAGGCCCCGGACTTTATCTTAAAGTCGATGGGTACAGCGTTGCCACATGAAGTAGCCGATGATTTGAAACGTGATCTACCTCCGGTCTATAAAGAGCAAAAAAGTAAAATTTATTATGATTTTGAAACCGAAGCAGATGATCATTCTTATTTGGTTACGGTAAATCTAGCAGACGTTTTATTTCTAAAGAAAGCATATACAAAACGTGCTTTGATTGACCTATTCTCTAATCGAGGTTTTCTGATAGAACCTTTCCCAACCGGTGCAGATTTAGCAGTGTATCAAAAACTATCACGATTTAGTGAAGACTGGAATGTTTATACACGGTTTGACCTTGTTATTTACCCCGCAGAAAACGAAGTTTCTATTAGCATCGGAAGTAATGATACTTATATAAGTGCTCGACAGCTCAATTTCAATAATGATGAGAAAGGATTACGAATACTTGATAACCACGATAATTTTATTAAGAGAGCTAGATTTAACACTGGAGGAAATGAATCATTTATAATTGCAAACAACAATAAGCGTCGTCAGCTAAATATTAAAAACAAGCCAGTTAAAATATTTTATCACAATCTGTATAATACTCTAAATGACATTTATTCTATTCTGCTAAATGAGCCGAGTGAAAAAATTAGATTCGAAAGTGGTGGTTTTAAAACTGTCCATCCAGCAGATATAGATCAAGTTGATTTTGATAAAAATCAGATGCTTTTCGGCAAAGGATATAAGGATGTGAATGCAGCGAGCGGAATGCGTGATGGAGGTCCATTCGAAGTTCCAAAAGAGAAAGCTGAAAAAACAAAATTGTTGTTTATTTATCAAAATAGAGAGCAGGCGAATAATCTATTTAGCTATCTGAAAAAGGGCTTAAAACATTATCCTGGACTATTAAGCTATGTTGGAATATCTGTGAATGTTGCCAATGAGCGTTTGCAGTATACAAATGAAGAGTTGTTTATTGAGGAATTTAATGAGTTTGTAAGCAATCAGTTGGTAAATGAAACATACACTGATTACTTCGCTCTGGTATTATTACCCTTTTCAAGAGAATCTGCCGACTCGGGTGAACACGAACTATATTTCCATATAAAGGAAAAACTGCTTCAAAAAGGAATTGCGTCTCAATTGATCGATAGTGGGAAAATCAATTCAGCTAATTTTCACTACCACCTGCCAAACATTTCAATTGCCATTTTAGCAAAGATTGGTGGCATACCATGGAAGCTTGGACGTAACTGTTATAACGAGCTTGTTATAGGATTTAACGAGGAGTATAATGATGAAGGATCTATTTTAGGAACTGCCGTTTACTTTGATAACAGTGGAAAATTGAAGCAAGTAAGGTCTTTTCAAAGTTTGAGTAGGGTAGATATAATAATTGCCTTGCGAAACTCAATTATAGATTTTTTGGATGCAAATAAGAAAATGCCACCTGAAAGGTTAGTTATTCATTATTATAAGCCTCCGCGCCGAAAGGAAATGGAACAAATTGATAAGCTGATCAGAGAAGAATTTAGATTCAATCTACCTTTTGCTTTAGTAGAAGTCAACGATACAAAAGTTAGCAGCGAAATATGTTTTGATGTGGAGTTCAATTATGGAATGCCAACTAGCGGCACTTTTGTTAGATTAAAAAGAAACGGAAATGAATATCTGTTGTTTAATAATCAACGGTATTGGAAAAATCCTCTTAAAGTAATCAGTGCCGAGGAATACCCAATCAAAATAAGGTTGTACAATACAGAGAGCGGTGGCTTTAGTCACAAAGAATTGCTTAGTCAGGTTTATGAGTTCTCTCGATTATATTGGAAGGGATTGAAACAGAAAAGTCAGCCAGTAACTACACAATATGCAAAAATGATCGCAGGTTTTGCAGCCCATTTTAGCGGCGGTAAGATTCCAGACAATGATGTAGCCCAAACAACAGCTTGGTTTATTTAGTATGACAATCCAAGAAGCGATTAATAAAAGTTTGTTCGTCTTCGGAGCAGGTGCTTCTTATGACGCTGGCTGCAAAATGTCACAAGCGATGCTCAATGCATTAGAAGATATAATCCGATTTAAAACGGATGACTTTTCAGATACTGAACGTGAAACTATAAAGTTTTTACTGACCTGTTTACGCTACCATGCTGAATGGAAGACATGGGAAGTAAACCGTGAATATTCAATGCAGCCAAATATTGAAGAGTTAGCGCTATTAATAAGGCGAATAAAAAATAGGGAACACTTTCTGCCTTATCCAATAACTGGTAATTGGGCTGATAAATTGGTGCGATTGGAGGCACAGTTCAAAAATGAGAGTGAGTTTGGTCTTTACCATACAATTGAGAACACAATAAAAAACGTTTTGTTGCCGAAGTGGCTTGAGATCAGTAACACAGATTTTCTTAAACCGCTGGATGTTTTTTTTCAACAAGCGGCATTAGACAAGAATGAAGAGAGATTTACTCTTGAAATTTTTTCAATGAACTATGACTTGGTTATAGAAAAGCATTTCGACGAACAAAAGGCCAGACCCTACCGAGGCTTCTATTCAGGAGAATGGCGTGGGTTTGGCAAATCTGCAAATAACCAAGAAGCAGACATAATTAACCTATACAAACTTCATGGCTCTTTAGACTGGATGAGACTTACTGATGGAAGCGTTTTAGAGAAAAGTCTAGCTGATGAAGAATTTGATGAAACAGAGGGTGAAAGTCGAATTGAGCATGATCCATTTATCATTTTCGGTCATGGAACTAAGTTTTTCTCTGTAGAACCTTTTTTCAGTTTGATTCAGAACTTCAGTAAAAAATTAAAAGAACGAGATTATTTCTTTATCATCGGATATAGCTTTTTCGATCCTTACATAAATAACTTACTAATCCAAGCAGTCAAAGATGGGGGGCAGAAAAACAAAAAAATCATAGTTGTAAATCCTTCTTTTGCATACAATCCGCCTTTGCAGGAATCCGATTTTGTTAAGGATGAAACATTTGGACCTCACTTAGATGAAAATAATTCAGAAGCGAAACGAAAGCTAACTAAATACTTGGAAGATATACAGCGTAACGCCTTCTATTCTGAGCTGCCTGAATTTAATATCAAACAGATTCCTTCTGAAGCGTTATACTATTTAAAACAAGGTACATCCGAATTTTTTGATCGTTACTTCAAGAACAAGGGAGAAGTTTTTCAAAAACTAATAGAAAGGTTTGACGCAGAAGGAAAAGAAGCTCTACCCTTTTGATGATCATCCAAATTCTATCCAATCCGGTGTTCAGAATACTTCCCGAACCTACAAGAGTGCGACGCAACAGACGCCAAATTATTGCACTGGCATCTTGGCCCATAAAAATTCAACTTCTCTACTTTAATTGCTTCGTCACCAAATCGCCCACCACATTGAGGTCCCAATCCATATCCTAGTTCCCCGTTTGCCAAAGAGTATAAGCAGGCACTATTAGAAACTGAATCAACTTTTTTGAGTCGATTTTGAAAAATACTTTTGAAAAATAAATCCGAGTTCTATATTTGTAGTGTACTATTTAAGTAGTACACTAAAACAGAGACAATGATTCAGCTTCAAAACCTGTCTTTTGCTTATAAGAAAAAACTCATTCTCAACGAGTTGACGCTTGATTTTGAACCGGGACACGTGTATGGCCTGCTGGGTAAAAACGGCACCGGCAAGTCGAGCTTGCTGCGCAACATTGCCGGGCTGCTGCGTCCCCAAAGGGGCAGCATCAAAGTAAATGGCCATACCCCATTCGACAGGCTTCCCCTTTTCCTGGAAGACGTGTTTATGGTGCCGGAAGAGTTTTACCTGCCCGACGTTCCGGTAAGCAACTTCATTGAATATTATGCGCCTTTTTACCCACGCTTCGAGGCCGAACAATTCAGGAAATACATCTCCATATTTGAAATACCGGAAGACAATACGTTGCAGAACATGAGCTATGGACAAAAAAAGAAAGTCCTGATCTCGTTTGCACTGGCCACCAGAGCCAGGGTTTTGCTCATGGATGAACCCACCAATGGGCTCGACATCATCAGCAAAAGCCAGTTCCGGAAAATAATGGCCGAAGCCATGGACGATGACCAGTGCATCATCATCAGTACCCACCAGGTAAAAGACCTCGAACACCTGATCGACCGCATTACCATTATCGACGAAGGCAAGATCCTGTTCAATGAAACCATGGATTCTATTGCCCGCAAATTGTCGTTCCGCTTTGCACACGGCCCCGAAGACATAGCAGCTGCTTATTACAACGAATCATCTTTTGGCGGTACCGTGGTGGTTACGCATAATACAACCGGTGAAGAAAGTAAGGTTGACCTGGAATTCTTATACAAAGCCATTGTCACCAATCCAGCTACTTCACAATCATTCCACCAATAAACATCTTTTATGAACCAATTTTTTGCGCAAAAACGTTTCTCGCTATTGGTGTTGAAGCACTGGGCAGACAATAAAAAGCGCTATACTCTTTCCCTGCTTGCGTACGTGGGCCTGCTCATCACCTGGTTCACGTTTGGCTTGATCATAATGGGCATTCCTGAAGGTTCGGGGCTGCCGGAAGAAGTGCAGCGCACCACGTTTTTCTTTTCCCTGTTTGCAGTGGGCACCTTTTACGCCAGCCAGTACTTTAGTGATCTTGGATCAAGAGAAAAGGGCAGTCATTTTTTGTTGGTGCCGGCCTCCCATTTTGAAAAGCTGTTGTGCAGCCTGTTCTTTACCGTGATCCTGTTCCCGCTTTTGCTCATTGCCTGCTATTACCTGGTTGATGTAATCATGGTAGCGATCGCCAATTCATTTTCCGCGAACAGGCCAAACGGCGGCAGATCAACGGTAACAAACATTTTTGAAGTAGCGCTGATCAACTTCAATTCGAAGCGGGCCATTTACCTGCTGCCTTTCTCCCTTTCAATAGCCTCACTTTTTCTGCTCGGTTCGGTATACTTTAAAAAGTACAACTTCATCAAAACCATCATCACCGGTTTTGTTGTGTGCCTCCTGTTTTTCTTCCTTGTTTACGTGGTTACACAACATATACTACCCGAAAAAGCAGACGATTATTACTTTTCGAAAATTGCACACTGGTTTCCCACTTTCGTACAGGTACTTGCCTATGCGGTTGCTCCTTTATCCTGGATCGCTACCTACTATGTATTAAAAGGAAAACAAGTATAGCCCATAAAAATATTATCATGCAATTCAGAGAATCCATAGCAATATACCTGCAGATAGCGGATTACGTTTGCGAACGCATCCTGCTGAAGCACTGGAAAAGCGGCGAGCGAATTCCGGCGGTGCGGGAACTGGCAGTACAACTTGAAGTGAACCCCAATACCGTGATGCGTACCTACGAATTTTTGCAAGGTCAAAACATCATCTACAACCAGCGAGGCATCGGGTATTTTGTGGGCGACGATGCCGTTCAAAATGCTACGAAATACCGGAAGACGGAATTTATAGAAAAAGAACTGCCTAACATTTTTCGGAACATATACATGCTGGGGATGGATATCGAGGAGTTGAAGCCGCAGTACGAAAGCTTCAAACAACAAAATTTTGGTTAACCCATAAAGATGTTTCATCATGGAAAACAATAAGAATCTTCTTCTTGGTGCGGTATCAGTGCTTTTGCTGATCATCACCATTTATGTTGCATTGCTTGTGAAAAACACTGATGGAAGCGCTAAGCCCTTCAGCCCCGGAGCTGCAACATCCAACGAATCAATGGAATGGCCTCAGCCGATTTTACTCATTGCACTCTAACCTGCACCGGCTGTTACATAATAGGGCTTTTTTCAAATGTTAAGGAGCTGAGCGCTCATAAAAAAACTCTCGGGTTAACCTCATCACCACGATTTAAATAACTACCAAATACGGCACAGGTTCAAGGCTCCCAAAAGGAGCATAGGACCGCTGCATGCCTATACCAACCCCGAATTGCTCCCATCACTACAAAAAATAGTTTATGAAAATCTACATCACCTTAATATCCCTTTTCTTTTATTATACTACCACTGCGCAAAATGCAGGTGGCATTTCGGGAACCGTTTTACAAAACGATAAACCAGCCGATGGTGCTACGGTTTACCTGTTGCGTGCAAAAGATTCTGCTACAGCCAAACTAGGGGCTACCGATAAAAAGGGTGCTTTCCTTTTTGCTGATGCCAAACCGGGAAAATACCTGGTTTCCGTAACGGCCGTAGGATACAAAAAAGCATTCTCGCAAGTATTTGAAGTAACGCCTGAACGAACTGGAGTGCAACTCCCCGCAATCACTTTGTCGCCGCTGAGTAAAAACCTTTCCGATGTAACAGTAACTGCAAAAAGGGCGTTGGTAGAACAACACATTGACAGAACGGTTGTAAATGTGGATGCATCCATCACCAACGTGGGCACATCGGCATTGGAAGTGTTGGAGAAGTCGCCCGGGATAACGGTGGACAGTGATGGAAATGTCAGCCTGAAAGGCAAACAAAGTGTGCTGATCATGGTGGATGGAAGGCCTACGCAATTAGGTGGTGCCGACCTTGCCAACCTGTTGCGCAACATGAGCTCGGCCCAACTGGACCAGGTTGAGATCATGACCAACCCACCAGCTCGCTATGATGCTGCAGGCAACGCTGGCGTGATCAACATCAAAACCAAAAAAGCGATCAAGGCCGGGATGAATGGCTCGGCAAGTGTGGCCTATGGCTATGGACGATATGGCAAAGTAAACGAAGGCTTCAACTTTAATTACCGGGAAGGCAAATGGAACCTGTTCACCAACCTGAGCCACAATTACAATAAGAATTACGGCATCATGTCGCTTGACCGGAACATATATAACAGCACTACCGGTGAAGTCGACAACATCTTTAACCAGGAGGCCACAAGGGTTTCAGCAGGCAATGCGTATAATGGAAAATTCGGGCTGGACTTTTTTGCAACCCCAAAAACCACGATGGGTGCCGTTGTTAACCTTAACTGGCGATCAATGTCGCAGAACAATCCGAACATTACGAACATAGCGAACGCTTCCAAGGTTCGCCAAAGCATCACCAGTGCTATTGTTGACAATGATTTAAGCTGGAACAGCATCAGCACCAATTTCAACATCCGCAGGGCATTGGATAAGAGGGGCAGGGAGCTTACTTCAGATATCGACTATGTAAGGCACGTTTCCGATAATGGCCTGTTCATGGTGAACTCTTATACCAATGCATCGGGTGACCCGCTCCGGAAAGCGGATACCCTGACCGGTTCTTTACCGCAATACATTGATGTATACAGTGCACGGGTGGACTACCTGCACCCTTTGAAGAACAACGCAAGGTTGGAAGCGGGCATTAAAAGCAGCATCGTAAGAACAGACAATGATGCCAATTATGATAGCATTCAATATGGCCGCATCATTCATGACTACAACCGCAGCAACCATTTTGTTTACAAGGAAAACATCAATGCTGCATACGTCAACCTCAGCACCCCATTATCAAAAAAGATCAGTGCGCAATTTGGACTGCGCTTAGAGAATACCGTTGCAAATGGATTGCAGAAAACAACAGGTGAGGATTTTGACAGGAGTTATACGCAATTGTTTCCTACCGCTTATTTCCAGTATAAGGCAAACGCCAAACACAACTTTGGCGCAAACATCGGAAGAAGAGTGAACCGTCCCAATTACCAGAGTCTGAACCCTTTTATCCGGTTTATCGACCGATACACGTTCAGCGCGGGCAACCCTGAACTGAAGCCTTCTGTAAGCAACAACATTGAGCTTTCGCATAACTGGAAGTCGCAGATTACCACCACCATCAATTACACGTACATCAAAGACATTATACAGTCGGTCATCCAGCAGCGCGGAGAGGAAGCTTATAATATGCCTTCGAATGTTGCCTCGCTCCGACAGTTTGGAATTGCTGTGAATGCGGCCACGCCCATCCGGAAATGGTGGACCAGCAATATCAGCATCAATGTGTTTAATGACAACATCAAAGGTGATGTAGCTGATTTTTCCATTGATCGTTCTGCAACCAATTTCACACTTAACGGCATACAACAGTTCAAGGTAACCAAAACATTAAGTGCGGAGATCAGTGGCACGTACCGAGGCCGCGGCCTGAATGGGGTAATGCGTACCAGCCCGGTAGGCCAGGTAAGTGCAGGCGTGAGCACGCAGGTGTTGAAGAGCAAAGGAACGATTAGACTTTCTGTTCGCGATATTTTCTGGACGCAGCGGTTAAGGGGTGTAACGCAGTACGGCAATGTAGATGTGCAAATGCGGCAGGTAGCCGAAACAAGGGTGGCTACGCTTGGCTTTACCTACAGCTTTAGCAAGGGAAAAAAGATTGCTCCTGTAAAGCGAACTGCAGGCAGTGCGAACGACGAACAAAACCGGATTGGTAACTAATGAGTGCTCCAGCAAAAAAATGGTCCATGAATAATTCTTGCGCAATAAAAACCACAGGCCTTTCTTATCACTATTCCAAAAATGTGCAAACGCTGTTTGGCATAAACCTGAGTATAGAAAGGGGAAGCATTTATGGCTTCCTGGGACCGAACGGTTCGGGCAAAACAACTACGCTTAGCCTGTTACTGGGTTTATTGCCAAGTCAAAGAGGTGATATCGAAATTTTTGGCCAGCATCTGCATGCCAGCCGGATCAATATCCTGAAGAAAATAGGATCACTCATTGAAACGCCTTCATTGTACAGTCATTTAACAGCAAGGGAAAATCTGGAAATATATCGCCCATTTTATGGGGTGAAGCGGGAACGAATAAAAGAGGTGCTGCAAATTGTAGGACTGGAAGACACAGGTAAAAAAACGACGAAGAAATTTTCGCTGGGTATGAAACAGCGGCTAGCCATTGCCGTAGCACTTTTACCCAACCCGGAACTACTGATCCTGGATGAACCATCCAATGGATTGGATCCAAGCGGCATCATTGAATTGCGCCAGCTGGTGAAGGACCTGAATCAGCGGCATGGCATGACCATCGTGATCTCGAGCCACATTCTTTCGGAAGTGGAAAAAATGGTGAGCCATCTCGGCATCATCTACAAAGGCAGGCTGCTGTTTGAAGGCACACTGCCCCAGCTGCACGCCTTACGCCAAAAAGATGCGCGGCTGCTGATCAAAACCTCGGATAACGCGGCAGCGCTCCCCTTGTTGGCTGCATACGGGCCACAGGTAGTGGGTGATGCGGTTGCTGTTCACTGCAGCAGCAACAACGACATCGCTGCCATAGCCAGAAGTGTCATGGAGTCCAACCTCGATCTTTTCCTGCTGCAACCAGAGGAAAATAACCTGGAACAACTTTTCATCAACCTTACAACCGATGCATCGTGAGTATACTGCTATCCCTCCGTTCCGAAACATTGAAGTTGAAACGAACACTTGCCGTTTACCTGTGCGTGGCGGCGGCTGCCTTTGGCCCCCTCATGTCGTTCCTAGAGCATATGGAGCCGGATGAAAAGCTTCAGCAAGGCCTGCCTTGGACCCAACATTTCCTGGAGGGTCGCGAACCGATTTGCATAGCGCTGCTGCCGTTCTATATTATCCTGGTTTGTGCACTGATGATGCAGATCGAAAACCGGGATAAAACATGGAAACAGGTGCTCAGTTCGCCACAGCCCAAGATCAATATCTTCCTTGGAAAGTTTTGGGTGCTGCAGGGGATGGTGCTGCTGTTTCTTCTTTCTTATAACCTCTTTACGGCGATTACCGGGGGCATTATCGAAATGATGGACCCTGCCATATACGGGGGTAAGCTTGATCTCTACCAAATCCTGGCGGTGAATATGCAAACCTGGATACTGAGCCTGGGACTGAGTGCCATTCAATTCTGGATTTCGCTTCGGTTCCGCAATTTCGTAGCCCCACTTGCTATTGGGTTGGTCGGATGGTTTATGTCGCCCATGATGTTGTTTCAATTTAAAACAGACCTGGTAGAATTTTTCCCATATGCGTTTACTATTTTAAGTGTGATGCCCGATTACAAAGCAAACATTGTAACCTACCAATGGTATGCGATCATCACTGCCGTGGTGTTCCTCAGCATTGCGTTCTTCCAGTTCCGGAACCGAAGGGTTAGTGCTTAATTAGATCAGCAGGTAGCGCAAAGAAGGGAAAGTGCTCTTATCGCCGGCTTGAGCCTTCGGGGGTTCTGTGTATGCCAGGGGTCTTCGCGTATGTTTTTTCTATAATTCATTGCAGCCATCATATAGCAACCCAGCCTCCATCCACAGATATGCAACTTCCTGTGGTGTAGCTGGATGCGGGACTGGACAGGTATAAGGCAATACCTCCTATTTCATGCAACTCACCCCAACGGCCAACCGGTATTTTAGCAACAAAAGCTTTATACTTTTCCGGGTCATTTAATAGGGGCAAGTTTATTTCGGTAGCAAAGGGGCCAGGCAAAATTGCATTGACCGTAATTCCGTCTTTTGCCACTTCCATGGCAAGGGAGCGGGTCAATTGCAGTATGGCTCCTTTACTGGTAGCATAAGGAGTACGATCGGGAATAGCGGTTACGGATAACATGGAGCCCATATTAATGATACGGCCATAACCCTTTTGCTTCATAAACGGAATCACGGCACGACATGCCAGCCAGGAACCGGTAACATTTACCTGTTGCACCTTATTAAAATCTTCAAGCGTTATCTCTTCAATAGGTCCACGGATATTGATGCCGGCAGAATTGACCAGGATATCAATTTTTCCAAACTGCGCTATGGTCTTTTCAACAGCGGCTTGAATGCTCCCTTCCTCCGTCACATCACAGCAATTGCTGATCACTTCAACACCATAGTCGGCTTGCAATTGTTTTGCAGCCGCTTCATTTACGGCCATATCGCGGGCCGCAATGGAAATGGCGGCACCCGCTTCGGCCAGTGCTTGTGCCATTGAAAGACCAAGCCCTCGGTTACCTCCTACAATCAATGCTACCTGCCCGTTTAATTTAAAAAGATCCAGAATGCTCTTTTTCATGCCCCAATTTTACGGCTTTACGCTTGCTTTGATCGCTGTTTCTTATTCGGTTGCAGTAAGTTGGTTCAGTTGCTTATCTATACAGCTTTTTGAATAAACCGCAGCCAGGGCCCGTGCTCGTTGCAGCCCGCACTGTAGCCCTTTTCCATTCTCCCTACATTTGTAACTACGATTGGTGAAACGGGTATGGAATGTGCAGCCTACAAGGGCACAGGGGCAAAAACGAAATCATTATCAACAAGTGCATACATGTCGAACATGAGAATATTTTTTACGGGCGGATCGGGAAAAGCTGGAAAACACGTGATACCCTACCTGCTGGACCAGGGGCATAGGGTGATGAATGTAGACCTGGCGCCTTTGAACCATCCTGGAGTAGATAACCTGGTAGCTGATATCACGGATTCGGGGCAAATGTTCAATGCCATGAGTTCCTATGCCGGGTTAGACGAGTTGGAAGGAGGTAATGGCGTACCCCGCTTCGATGCGGTAGTCCATTTTGCTGCCGTGCCCCGGATCCTGATCAGGCCTGATAACGAAACGTTCCGGGTGAACACCATCGGTACCTACAACGTGATTGAAGCAGCGGTTAAGCTGGGCATCAAAAAGATCATTATCGCTTCGTCGGAAACCACCTACGGTGTTTGTTTTTCGGATGGCAAAACGGCTCCGAAGGCTTTGCCCCTGGAAGAAGATTATGATGTGGATCCGATGGATAGCTATGGATTATCGAAGGTGGTGAATGAGCAAACAGCCCGCGCCTTTCAACGCCGGTCCGGCTTCGACATTTATGCCCTTCGCATCGGCAATGTGATTGAGCCGCACGAATATGCCGAACTGTTTCCTAATTACTTCAAAAACCCTGAAGTACGCCGCAGGAATGCGTTCTGCTATATTGATGCCCGTGACCTGGGACAAATAGTAGATCTGTGTTTGCAAAAAGACGGCCTTGGCTACCAGGTGTTCAATGCAGGCAATGATCACAACGGTGCCATTATTCCCAGCAAGGAATTGGCTAGCCAATTTTTTCCCGGTGTGCCCATTACCCGCGAATTGGAGGAGCATGAAGCCCTGTTTTCCAATCGAAAGATCCGTGACATTTTAGGGTTCAGGGAGGAACACAATTGGCGGAAATATGTAAAAGGCGGCTGAGTGTTGCTTTGAATTACCGGGTAAAATGCGGCCTGCTGTGTGCTCCTTAACACGTAAACCTGCTGACCTGGGTCTTTGATCCAGTTGCACGCTCCAACACTTTTCGTACAGTTGTTGCCGTAGTGACGATTGTTTTACCGATTGGTTGCCGGCAACTTTTGCCGTACCGGTGTTTTCAGCAGCAGGGTCACCGTTGTTGCCTTGTCCGTACTGTCGATGGCGAACGAAGCCTGTAGCGAGAGGGCCCTTGCCTTCATGATATTGATCCCGGAAAGCTTTTGTTGGGTAGGGTCAAAGCCGGTCCCGTTGTCGGTGATGGTTAGCAGCAGTCCGCGTTTGGTTTGCCGCAAAAAAACAACTACACAACTGGCGGCGGCATGCTGCGCCACGTTCTGCAAGGCTTCCTGGCAAATGCGGTACAGGTCCAGCTTTTCCTCTTCGGCCAGGTGCCGCTCCCCAAATCGGCTTTTGTACTGGCAGGCCACACCGGTTTGCCGGTTAAACTCCGCACACAGTTCCCGCAACGATTCGTCGAGCCCCTGGATGGCCAGCGCACCGGGACTAAGGGAGTACGATAGGCGGCGAAGCTGGTTGAGGAGCTGTGTGGTAGAGCCCAGAGTTTGCTGTACCATATCGCTGCTCTGCGGCGAAAGGTTGTGGTGCTGGCCGTTCAGCCATTCCATTCTTGTTTTGATCACGGTGGCCAGCTGTCCCAGGTCTTCGTGCAGGGCACTGGCAATCTGCTGGCGTTCTTTTTCGGTGTGCTGCATTACATGTGTGTTCAGCTGCGAGAGGCTGAGCACCTTTTCCGTCAGGGCCAACTCTTCCAGCTTTCCTTCGGTAATGTTTTTGGCAATGGCAAACACCAGCTCTTGCTCGGGCAGGTAAACAGAGGTCCACTGCAGCCACACGGAGCTGCCCTGCCTGGTGAGGTACCGGTTCTGAAAATTGAGCAGCGGTATACCTAGGAGCAGGCGGTGCCGGTGCGCGGCGGTTCGTGACCGGTCATCGGGGTGAATGAACGTGGCCACCGGCTGCGCCATCAGCTCCGCGGTGGTATACCCGAGGGTATGGCTCACGGCAGGATTGATCTTTTTAAAATAGCCGACCTTGTCTACAATGCAGACAAGGTCGGGGGTCAGTTCAAACAGGGCGAATATGGCTTCTTCGTGCACGGGGTGGTTTAAGACCTTCGAAAATAAACAACGTGGCGCAGAATGTAAAAACCCGGCTGTTCTTTGGCAACAAAGGAGAACAAGTGCAACTGCTGCCCCCTTGTTCTAGCTGTTGTATTCATTGAAACTTTCCGCCCACCCGGGTCTTCGCTCAAAACCCTGTGCGATGGCACAATGTGGCATTACCACGTGCCGATACAGATTTCCGACAAATAAAAAGGGAAAGGGATTTACTCCCCCTTTTTCCGGAATAGCAGATAATGTTGAATAGGCAGGAACTGCCCGTTTCTTGCCAGCTCAAAACCGCTGGCAGCCAGTTCCCTTTTGGCTTGCGCTATACTCATTTTATGCAGCTCTTTTATGGGAATGGACGGGTCTTCGGCGCGGTACTCCAATAGCAGCAAATGGCCGGCGGGCCGCAGTGCTTTGTACAGGGCCTGCAGCATTTCGCGTGGGTAAGCCAGCTCGTGGTACACATCCACCATAATGGCCAGGTCGATGGAACCATCCGGCAGGTTGGGTGCCTGCTCGCTGCCTTTTACCACCGTTACGTTTGCTGCACCTTCCTGCGCCGCACGGGCTTTTAGCGAAGCCACAAATTCGTCCTGCACTTCCACGGCGTACACCCTGCCCTTTGGCACCCTGCGGGCCATGCGAAAAGTGTAGTAGCCGCTGCCGGCACCAATATCGGCCACCACGCTGCCCGGTGCAATGGGCAGGGCGGCAATGGCGGCATCGGCATCTTCCTCCAGTTGGCGGGTACTGCGCTCCAGCCAGCCGGCGCCACTTGCACTCATTACATGCGCAATTTCGCGGCCCAGGTATAGCTTGCCAATACCATCGCGGTGCGGAGTTTTAAATGTATAAGCCGTATCGGTGGCAGGGCTGGCGGTGCCGCCACCTACGGGGCTGCACCGCTGCAGCGACAGGCTCACCAACAGGGTAAACAGGAAAAGAAAGGATTGCATATGCCATAAGAACAAACACCGTGCTGTGCTGGTTGCGGGCCGGGGTAATCATTGCGAACAAAGGGCCGGCCACCATACACAGCCACGGCCTGCTATGCTGTTTGCGCTGCCTGGGGCTGCTGTGCGGGAAGCTTGGACATATCCATGTAAAACACTTCCCAGGTGTGGCCGTCAACATCTTCGATGGTGCGTTGCTGCATAAAGCCATAGTCCCGCAGCTCGGTTGGTTCTGTGCCGCCAGCGGCCAGTCCGGCCTCCACTATGTTGTTCACCTCATCTACACTGTCAACTGATAGGGAGAACAGCCCGGCCACCGCAGATTTAGTGTCGGCAATGGGCTTATTGATGAATGACGAGAACTTTTCGTGGGTCAGCAGCATTACATAAATGCTGTCGCTCCACACCATGCATTTAGCGGTATCGTCAGAGAACTGTGGATTAACCGTAAAGCCCAGAGCGGAATAAAAGGCCGCAGATTGTTGCAGGTTTTTTACCGCCAGGTTGATAAAGATTTGCTTTGCCATGTTGGGTGATATTTTGTTTTGAATGTAGCAGCTGCTCGTTTAGATTTTGCCTTTGTGCCGTGCATCATAATCCACCATCCATTCGATGCCATATTTATCGCGGAACATGCCAAAATACGAACCCCAGGGACTATCCTGTATGGGCATTTCTACTTCACCGCCTGCCGACAGTCCATGAAATATTTTGTCGGCTTCCTCGCGGCTTTCTGCGCCAATCGAAATCTTGGACCGGTTCTCCCGCTCGTTTGTTTTGCCCATGGCCTCCGGCACATCATTGCCCATCAAAACATTGGGGCCAATGGGCAGGGCAATGTGCATGATCTTTTCGGCTTCGTGTGCTGCAATGGGATGCCCCCCGGGTGGCAGGTCTTTGAAACGGACAATGTTGGCGAATGTGCCGCCGAAAACAGATTGGTAAAAATTGAATGCTTCTTCGGCGTTTCCGTTGAAGTTGATGTGTGGGTTGATCAGTGCCATGGGTAAAATTTGTTGTTTCAAAAATAGGTGGTAGCCATTAGCCTGCCCGGGGTAGTTGCGACAATGTAGTGTGTTGTTTGCGTCAGGTGAGGGCATGCGATGAAAGCGAAGTAAGCCCCGGAGGCTTCGCAAGATGGCATATGTGCAATGGCCTTGTGGAAACCCGGCTGGATAGTAATACAGCCGATCAACAACGCATCAAAACAATTCCTATATTGTTGCTCCTGCAACCATCCAGGCAACTAAAACTACTTCCATGCGCTATGCATTTGTGCTCCTTTTGTTCTTTGTTTTAGGTTGTAACAAAGAATCCGACAAAGCTGATTCCAACGAATTGCCCCAATGCCGGCTATCGGCATTTTTGTATCTAGGCGACCGATACGACCTCGTTTATAAAGATGACCGGATGGTTCAGGCTGGAACCGGCCGGTACCAACTGACCTACACCAGTGATGGAAAGCTTGCAGCCTCAGAACGCTCCGATCTGGGTCATCGAACAGAGTTGACCTATAACAGTGATGGCAAGGTTTTCCTGGAACGAAAACTGGAGCGGCGCGGCGATGGTAGCTGGGTGGAATTCTCCATTTTTACATACACCTACACCGATGACAAAGTAACCGGAATCACGGAAAACTTTCCGTCGATGGGATTGCTGTTTGACAATGAAGTGGTTTGGGAAGGCGGGAATATTCACACCATCATTAGCCGCTCCAACAATGCCGTTGTATGTACCAGGCATTATAGCTACGACCTGGCTGCAAAGAATCCGGTGGCTCCTATGATCGGTCTTTATTACAGCGACAACTCAGGCGGAAGTTACAAACTTGCGCTATACAACAGCGCTAACCGGTTGACGAAAGAAGAAAGCACATGCCCCGCCATAGAATCCATTCATTTTGGTTACAAAATCAACAGCAAAGGGTTGCTACAAAGTATTTCCTTCGATGGACAGGCGTTTTTTAATTATGAATACAGCAATTGCCTTTAGAAAATGATTGCAATGTTGGGTGCCTGTTGGCAATGACCAACGCCCCTTAGTCCACAAAGGGCCTGAAGCGATGCCGCGGGCTGATAGTAAATCCTCAAACAGTGATGGCTGGTGCAGCCAATGCATAAAAGCGATACGGCACACCAATAATGGCGCGGAATACAGCCGCCCTTACGATGCAGCAGGCAGGATGAAACATAATCGTGCGGCTACCCCTGGCCGTTAGACCCTGCTTACAAACTACGGATGTACAGCTCTTCCACCTTTTTCCTGGCCCAGGGCGTTTTGCGCAAAAAAGTGAGGCTCGATTTGATGCTGGGGTCTTTGATAAAACAATTGATGCGGATGCGCCGGCCCAGTTCTTCCCACCCAAAATGGGCAACGAGGTGATTTAGGATGGCTTCCAGTGTTTTGCCGTGCAGCGGGTCGTTTGATACCATTGCCAATATTTATTTTTTACCTGGCCGCTTTTTAGGCTTGCCGTATTTGAGCATCATTTTTTCCTTGTGGCTTACCCGCACATTTACCTTCATATTCTTTGCCGATTTCTGGTGAAAAGATGCACCCCGGTCTTCTTTTTTCGGCAGGTCAACGGGCGGCACTTTCATGTGCACCTTGGGCAATTCATCGTCGGTAAGCCGCGTTGATATTGCGAGGTGCGGCGGCAGGTCCAGCACCGGTATCTGCAGCTGCATAAACGCTTCGATCTCCTCTTTCGCTGCGCTGTCCCTTTCCGTAATAAAACTGATGGCATGCCCTTGGTGGTCGGCACGGCCCGTGCGGCCAATGCGGTGCATATAATTTTCCGGGCTCTCGGGCAGGTCGAAGTTGACCACATGCGTTACTTCGGCAATGTCGATGCCGCGGGCCACAATATCAGTGGCAATGATGAGGCGGTACGTACCGTCCTTAAAACGCTCTACGGTTTGAAAGCGGTCGTTCTGCGCTTTGTTGGAGTGTATGATACCGATACTGTCACCAAATGCGGGTTCGAGTTCGGCAAACAGGTCGTCGGCCAGGCTTTTGGTGGCGGCAAACACCAGCACTTTCGACATAGTATGGTCTTCGCGCAGCAACAGTTGCAGCAGCGCCACTTTGGTATAAAAGTTCGGCACTTCGTAAGCTGCCTGTTCAATCTGCTTCAGCGGTGTGCCGGCAGGTGCAGCTTCTACCCGCACCGGGTTGTCGAAATAGGTATCCAACAGGGCCGAAACATCTTCGGTTAGCGTGGCCGAGAACAGGAGGTTTTGGCGGCGCTGCGGCAGCAGGTCCATGATGTTTTGCAACTGCGGCCGAAAGCCGAGTGCCAGCATTTCGTCCACCTCGTCGATCACCAGCTTTTTGATGGCTTTTATTTTGAACGCACCGGTCACGGCCAGGTCGTACAGGCGGCCGGGTGTGGCCACCAGCACATTGCAACCGGGCTGCAGCTCCAGGCGCTGCGTGTTGATGTTGACGCCGCCATATAGCCCAATGGTGGTAACGCTTAATTGTGCCGCCAGGCGGTTTACGGCATCCACTACCTGCACCACCAGTTCGCGGGTGGGTACCAGCACCAATATCTGCGGGTCTTTTGTTTTGGAATATTTCCATTGGTTGAGCAGGGGCAGCAGGTACGCCAGTGTTTTGCCCGTGCCGGTTTGTGCAATGCCGCAAACATCGGCGCCACTCATTACCACCGAAAACACCCGCTCCTGTATGGTGGTGGGTGTGGCATAACCCAGGCCGGTGAGGGCATTCAATAAACGTTTCTCCAGCTTAAAATCCTCAAATCGCATGTTCATAAATGTAGTGCGAAGGTAGGAAGCAGAACGGTGGTATGCTTTGCTAACCGGAACCAGGGTGCAGTGCAGGTTGTGGGTGTTAAACTATTTTTACGCCCCATGGTCTGTAAGTGATCATGCACCCGTTTATGAGCAAATCCATTCTGCTGTTTTTCACCCTGTTGTTGCTTACCTCGTGCAAGAAAGACACACCGAACAATCCGGAGAACGATGCCGCTTATTATCCCGGAAATGATGCTGCCTGGGAAACCCAAAGCCGCAGCAGCCTGGGCTGGAACGAGGCAGCACTGGAAGACCTGAAAACATTTTTACGGCAAAAAAATACGCGGTCGTTTATGATCCTGGTGAACGGCCGTATTGCGGTGGAAGAATATTTCAACGGGCACACGGCTACTACCGCATGGCAATGGAACAGCGCAGGAAAAACGCTGGTAACAGCCACGGTAGGCATTGCGCAGCAAGAAGGCCTGCTGCGCATCAACAACAGTGCAGCGCAATACCTCAGCGCCGGATGGACCAGTGCACCGCCTGATAAAGAGGCCATGATCACGCCCAGGCACCTGCTGTCGATGACCTCGGGCCTCAACGACCAGTACGAGCTGGTGCGGCCGGCCACGCTTACTTACCTGGCCGATGCCGGCACGCGGTGGTCGTACCACAACGTGTTTCAAAGACTGATGGATGTAGTGGAAAGTGCAGCCAATCAAAAGTTTGAAACGTATTTTAACACACGCCTCCGCAACAAGATCGGCATGGAAGGCTTCTGGGCCAACGGCGTCATTTTCAGGATTTACCACAGCAACACCCGCAGCATGGCGCGGTTTGGCCTGCTGGCGCTGCACAAGGGCAAGTGGAACAACGAGCAGGTGGTAGACGAGGCTTTTTTTATGGAAAGCATTGCGCCTTCGCAAAATATCAATCCATCGTATGGCTACCTGTGGTGGCTCAATGGCAAAGACAAGCATATGGTACCCGGCAGCCAGGCAACATTTGGCGGTGCGCTGGTGCCCAATGCACCGGCGGGCATGTATGCGGCCATGGGTGCAGAGGACCAGCGCCTGTACGTGGTGCCCGAGAAAAATATGGTGGTGGTAAGAATGGGTGAAGTGTCGGACCCGGCCAATCCACGGTTTGCAGTGTCGGGATTTGATGCAGCGCTGTGGGAGAAGATCAATGCAGTGATTCGGTAGCGGCATTGGGCGGGGCGCATTATCGTTATATTGTGGTGATCTAAAATGCGACTGTGTGAGTGATAGTTAGTGCTTAATATTTTTCCGGTTAAACTGATGGTCTTTACTTGTGGGGTTGCGGTTTGGTTCGGCTGAAAGCTATTTGTTGAAAGCTTTTTTTAATTCCATTGCCGCGATGTCTTCGCAGGAAAGCCTATGTGCATGGGCATTCGGCGGTCCGCCAAGAGTCTTGCCACAGGGCCAGCGTATAGGCTTGATGCGAAGACCTCGGGCGAACAACTTAGTTTATTGTACTTAGCAAGCTATGCCGCACTACTGCGCAGCTGGATGCATCGGGTGTTTGATATCGTGGTAAAACAAAAAGGTCCAGCCTTTTTCGATGCCTTCGGCCCAAAACTGCTGGCGCAGTTCCATGGCGCGGTCGGGGTTATAATCGTACTTGGTTTTATAGCGCACTTTCATCTGCGACAATTGCGGCGCTTCATCGCCGCCAAAGAAAATCGTTTGTCCTTCATCGTGAATCCAAAACACCTGGTGAAACGGCGAGTGACCGTCGGTGTGACGGTATTCGATATAATCATCGATAAAGCCATGATCATCGTGCATGAACTGCACCTGCGGCGAGTGCATCAGCGGCTCCAGTTCGTCCATCAAAAACGAAGGGCCGCCGGTTTGCCAGGCATAGTCCAGTTCACGCTGCTGCACATAATACACGGCGTTGGGCAGGTTCAGCACATGGCCGCCGGCAAAGCGCCCGCTTTCGGGGTTGCCGATGCCGCCTGCATGGTCTTTGTGCAGGTGCGACAGCAACACTTTGGTTACCTGCTCCGGCTCAAAGCCCGCTTTGCGGATGTTCTCGTGCAGTTGCAGGTTGCCGTTGGGCAGCGTGTAGCCCAAGCCGCAATCGAGCAGCAACAGGTCTTTGCTGGTTTTTACCAAAAAGGGCTGGATCTCCACCAGTATGGCGCCGGCCGGCCGCTGGTCTTTTTCCAGGTCGAAGGGCACAAACATCTTTGTTTTGTCGATGGAAAAAGTGCCTTCGGAAAGTGGGAATATGCCACCCCTTGCCCCCCTGGAGGGCGAACTCAGGTCGGCGTTGCTGCTATTTTGATCGGACATGATTAAGGTCGAAGATTTTTATTTCAATGGTTTCGATAACGGCGGCAAGTTCGGACATTATTTGTTGGTTGGAAAAACTATGACCGGGCAGCTGTTTTGATTTAAAATTTTGCTGTTCCGGAAATGGTTTGTACTGCTGTTTGTCATGCTGAGCGCAGCGAAGCACCTGGTTGTTTAGTGTAAGAAATACTGCTGCTATAATGCCTTTCCAATTTGATGGCATATTCCTGTTGTTGGCTCAGATCCTTCGCTGCGCTCAGGATGACAGGTAAGGAACTTGAGAAACTAATGTATAGGAGTGCCCGCAGCCCTTTGGGCTAAAGAAGATGGAAATGGGCAAATGACATTAATAAGAAAGAGTATGACTTCAGAGGTGATGTAGGACACTTAATACCATCAGTGTCTGTCATGCCGAACTTGTTTCGGCATCTCCGACACTTCGCGGAGTTTACAAGAGCACAAGGAGATGCCGAAACAAGTTCGGCATGACAGCTAATAAAAAGAAACAGCTTACTACAGATGCAGGATTAAAGCCGAGTAACGATACAGAACGTACAAGTGTGCGACGCAATAGGCGCCCAATAGTATTACCGCAGCCGGTTACATAAAAAAAGCTTCCATCTGTTCGAGAGATGGAAGCTTTTCGCCTTGTGCTCAAGCGATGTGCTCATCGCAGATGATTGTTTGGCTACCGCAGCACCATCTGCCGGTCTGCATCGAGGCGAATGAGGATGAACAGCAAAATGGTAAACGTAATGAGCGATGTGCCGCCATAGCTTACAAAAGGCAGCGGGATGCCGATCACCGGTGCCAGTCCCACCGTCATGGCCACATTGATGGCGATGTGAAAAAAGAACACCGACGCGACACCGTAAGCATATACGCGGCTAAACACGCTGCGCTGCCGCTCGGCAATGATGGCGATGCGAAAAAGCAGGAACAGGTAAATGAGCAGTAAGGTGGTGGTGCCCACAAAACCAAAGCCCTCGCCGATGGTGCAAAAGATAAAGTCAGTGCGCTGCTCCGGCACAAAGTCGTACCGCGTTTGGGTGCCCTTCAGCAGGCCCTTGCCCAGCACGCCGCCCGAGCCAATGGCGATCTTTGATTGCTTTACGTTGTAATCGGAAACCGCTTCTTTTTTTACCCCACTGGCTGCCTGCACCTCGCTGGGTACGCCGCTGTACGGGTTGTCGGTACCAAACAGGGTAAAGATGCGCTCCACCTGGTGTTTTTGCAGCACGTTCTGGAAAATGAACGGCACCGCAAAACGCTGCACCCCCACGCATAGCAGCCATACCAGCACAATACTCACCAGCACTGATTTGCGGCGGCGGATTTGCCTGCGCATACTCCAGGCCGTTAGTGCGGCAATAATGGTCAGTACAATGGCCAATGTATTGGGCTCCATCAGGATGGTGGCAATAACCAGCACAGCGGCCGAAAAGCCCACGATCAGCACCGTTGGCGACAGTCCTTCGCGGTACATGACCAGGAAAAAAGCAAAGTACACCAGGGCCAGCCCGGTTTCGCTTTGCAAAATGGACAACACCGCGGGCAGCAGGGCAATGCCTGCGGCAATCAGCTGCGACCGTCCTTTGGTAAAATCGGTATCGGGGCGGGACAGGTATTTTGCCAGCGCCAGGCACACGCTTACTTTACAAAACTCGGCCGGCTGAAATTGTATGGAACCAAACCGGATAATGGACTCGGTGCCCTTTACCTCGGAGTGAAACGGGAACACCAGCAGCATCAGCAACATGCCGAAGGCATACCAGATGTTGGCAGTAGCGGTAAAAAATTTAGAATCCGTAAGCAGGATAAACGTGGCTAAAATAGCAGCCAGCACAAAAAAGAACGCCTGCTTGCTGTAATCGGTTTTAAAACCCAGGAACGAGGCCAGCACCGGGTCGCCTTCGCGGTAGGTAACGGCAAAAATGGCCAGCAGCCCAATGCCCACCAGCAGCAGGTACAGCCAGATCATAACCTGGTCTACCCCTTTGGAAATTGTTGGTTGGTTACGCGACATGTGTGGTGGTTGGTTTTCCGGCGTTCATAAAATGTTCCTGGGGCAGCACGGCTTCAAACAGGTGGTAAGCCACACGTTGTGGTTTGGGTGCTGTTGGTGTGTCGGCTTTTTTATTGGCGTTGTTGATTGAGTCGCGTTTGCGCTGCTCCTCGCGGGTGCTGTTCCAAAACTTGCGCAGGTAGGCGCTGTCCTTGGTGATCTTAAACCATTCAACGGCCCGCAGCGAGTCGAAAATAAATTGCTCCCGCTTCAGGATGGAAGGCATCAGGTTGCGGGCAGCCATGGCGTCGGCTTTTTTAATGCTTTCGGGGCGCAGCGTGTCGTTCAGGTATTTTTCCATCAGCAGTGATGCAATAGGCGCCGCTGAAGTGGAGCCGTAGCCTGCGTTTTCCACCACCACCGCAATGGCGATCTTTGGATTTTCGCGGGGCGCAAAAGCCACAAACATCGAGTTTTCGTTTAGCTCCACTTTTTTACCGCCAATGACCCGGAAGTTTTGAGCCGTGCCGGTTTTTGCGCAAATATTGATGCCCGGGATGGCGGCGGCCCTTGCCGTACCGGCAGTTACCACATCCTGCATGCCCCAGATAATGGCATTGAACGCCGAATCCGGGATATGGGTCAGCACTTCGTGCTTTTGCCGAAACTTGTGCAAAATGGTGTCCTGCGGTGTTTCGTTGTCCACCGATTTTACAATATGCGGCGTGTAGTAATATCCTTTGTTGGCAATAACGCACATGGCGTTGGCCAGTTGCAACGGTGTGGCCGTCATCATGTCCTGCCCAATGCCAAGAGTAAGGTTGGTACAGGAGCTCCAGGTATTGCGGTACACTTTGTTGTAGCGCGCCGTGTCGGGAATATTGCCGCGGTCTTCCGATGGCAGGTCCACGCCCAGGCGAATACCGAGGCCAAACGCATTCATGTACTCCTGCCATTTGGCGTAGCCGTCTTTTACATTGCCCCATTTAGGATTGTCCACCGCCATGCGGTACACGTGGGTAAAATACGAGTTGCACGAGTTGGCAATGGCGCGGCGCAGGTCGGCTGCGTGGCCACCACCGGCGTGGGTACAACCGGGTTTGCCGATGCCGCAGGCATAATAGCGGCCGCCGCACGGATAACCAAAACCAGGGGTAATGAGGCCCTGGTCCAGCGCTACCAGTCCGCCCAGCGGCTTAAAGGTAGAACCCGGTGGGTATTGCCCTTTGATGGCGCGGTTGAGCAGCGGGCGGGAAACATCGAGCACAAACTTGCTGTAGGTTTTTTTAAAGTTGGGGCCGGTCAGTGCCTCGGGGCTAAAGTTGGGCCCCGATACCATGGCGATGATGCCGCCGGTTTTGGGCTCAATGGCCACCACGGCACCTACTTTATTGGTCATCAGCTTTTCGGCCAGCTGCTGCACTTCAATGTCGATAAACGTTTGCACGCCACGGCCGGCAATAGCCGCCGAGTCAAATTCGCCGTTTTCATATGAGCCTACCAAGCGGTTGCGGTTGTCTTTGATGAGAAACTGCACACCGCGTTGCCCCATTAGCATGCGTTCGTAGTAAGCTTCAATGCCGGAGCGGCCTACATAGTCGCCGGGTTTGTAAAAACCACCCGAGCGGTTGATGATGCCCGAATCGGCTTCACCGATGTAGCCCATAAAGTGGGCACCGGCATTAAACGGATAGGTTCGTACCGGGCGCTCCTGCAGGAAAAACCCCGATCCAAAGCGCCACATATTTTCCTCGAGGCGGGCATATTTTTCCGGCGCCAGCAGGCTTTCAAATGCCGTGGGGCGGTAGCGGCCGTTTTTGATGATGGCTGTGATCACCCTTTTGCGGAACTCCGCCGTGTCTATTTCCAGCAACTGGCACATATAGGCCGTGTCCACGTTGCGCATTTCCGATGGGGTTACCATCAGGTCGTAAATCAGCGTATTGTTTACAATGGCGCGGCCTTCGCGGTCGTACACAATTCCGCGGGGCGGGTACACCACCTTACGGAAAACGGCATTTTCCTGCGCCAGCTGCTGGTACTTGCTCGAAAGCACCTGCAGGTTGAACAGCTGCGCCAGGATAACAAGAAAGGTTGCGAAAAAAATAATCCGGATGATATACGTCCTGGATTGGTTGAACACAGACATAGTGGGTTAAAAGATATGTGCCGTTGGCTGCCGGAATGAATAGGTGTTTCAGTTGCAAAATTTGCCATTCGGATGCATACCCGCAAAACTATTTCGGCGGGAATGGCTAATATTTTGGTAAAGCCCGGAAAAAGGGCAAACTGACGATTTCGGATTTGAGATTTCGGATTTCGGATTTCTGGGTTTTACTTCCTTCCTACGAGGTACACGCCGGTGAAAATCAGCACGGCTGCCAACACTTTGTCGAGGCTTATGGTTTCGGCAAGAAAAAAAGAAGCCAGCAGCACGGCAAAAACCGGCTGTGTGTAAATGTAAGAGCCCGTAGTGGCAGCGCCCAGTTGGCGAATGCCATATGCATTGAACACATAGGCCATAAAAGTGCCGGCCACCACAATAAAAGCCAGCGCACCAAATCCGCCGGGGCTCAATTCCTCCCAACCAATGGCCGCCGTATCGGCCCAGGCAAAAGGCAAAATAAAGAGCAACCCGAATGTGAACATCCACCGCATTACATGCAGCGCCGAATACGTTTGCATCAGCGGTTTTACCAAAATAAAATACGCTGCGTACGAAACGGCATTGAGCAGCACCAGTGCATCGCCCAGGAGCGGGTTGGAGCCGGCACCGGTGCCGGTTTTGGAGGCGATGAGCAGCACGGCGCCACCAATGCCCAGCAACAGGCCACTTCCTTTGGCAAGGGTTAGTTTTTCCTTTAAAATCCACACGGCAAACAGGGTAATGATCAGCGGTGTGGCCAGCCCGAGCAAGGCTGCATGCACGGTGGAGGTAAGCGTTAGCCCTTTGATAAAAGCCATTTGGTTGATGGCTACACCGGTAAGGCCGCACAACACAAAGCGGCCGATGTGCTCCCTGCGGATGCCTTGCTTTTCTTTTGCCGCCAGCCACAGCAGCCAAAACAGCAGCAGGCTAAAACCCACCCGCAGCATGTTGATAGCCAGCGGTGCCACCGGCCGCGGCGAGATCATTTTTACAAAACTAAAATTGGCTGCAAAAGCCAGGTTGGTAGCCAGTACGGCGGCATGCGCCGACAATTTATTCGATGGTGTTGTAGCGTTCAAGTTATTCAGATGGATGATGCATTTGCTTCCCACTCGTCGAGGGCTGCGGCCAGCAGGTCGGTTGTGCTTGGTTCGGGAAAGTGATAGGCAAAATGTGCCGCCTTTTCCAATGCTTTTTTTAAATCAAAACCCTGCTGTTGCTGCGCCAGCGCAAAGCCCGACTGGTGCAAATGCCGTGCAAGATAAGCCTGTTCGGTTTGGCCGGGTGTAGGTACCACAATGGAGCGCTTGCACAGCGCAGCCAGGTCCATCACCGAACTGTAGCCACTGCGGCAAACCACCAGTGATGCCCGCTGCATGGCTTCCTGCAAATCTTTTGTGGGTAAATGATTGAACACCTGCACACCGGGAATGGGGGCAAGCAGCTGCTGGCTGCCGGGCAGGCCACGAACCAGCGTTACCGGCATTTTAGCGTTTGACAGTTGGGGCAACAAGATGTTTTCAAAAAGGGTACGCTGCGGCTCGGGGCCCGAAAGCAGCACCAGCAAACCGCTTTGCTCCGGCTGCAATTGCCCCGTTGAAAACCGGCTTAGTGGGCCCAGGTACCGCAAGGGCATGGCAGGCAGGCGATGTGGATGCGATAATGCACCGGCCAGCCCCGGCGCCCCGGGTACATCGGGCACCCAGCAGGCATTGAATTTTTGGAGCAGGGAAAAATGGATGCGCTGGACGACGCCTGCTGCCACCGGTGCCTGGATACGCAACTGGTGGGTGATGATGGTGCAATGGGCTTTCGGGTGGTACATCCCGTAACGGTTGTCGGAAATCACCGCATCGAAGCTGTGCACTGCCATTGATTGCGCCAACCATTGCTTTTCTGCCTCTATCGCGGCCCATATTTGTGGAATCTGGCGCAGCAGCAGCACTGCCGTTTGTACAGCCGAAACCCCATATTTTATACCATAGCCCGCCAGCGGCAGGTAAGTGAGTTGGGGAAATTCAGCCTGTAAAAGACTTTTCTGCTGGCTGTTGCCCGCCGAGCACACCTGGTGGCCGCGCTGCAGCAGGCTGTGAATGATGGGAATGACGCGGGTTGTATGGCCCAAACCCCAGTCGAGGGGAGCTACCAGCACTTTTTTTTTGCCACTACCTGTATCAGGCATATTTTTCACCTCCCTTCAGCCATTTTAAATACTAATTTGTTCAATATTCAGTTATCTTAAAAAAACAGGAATGAAAAACCGTCTTGCTGCCGTGGCACTGTTATTGACCATGCTTTTTGTGTTCGAGGGATGCCAGAAAAACTATTACACCGGCTCCAGCAAAAAGAGCAATTGTGGCTGCCCCTCGCAGAAAGGATGGTAGGCTTTTTTAAAAATGATTGCAGTATGAAAAACCACAACCGCGATCTTTTGGTTTTGTATAAGTCGGGAATGGGTCAGGAATCGCTGGAAAACACGGTTGAATGCCTGCACCGCATATTGCGCCAGGTAGAATGTCTGAACATTTTTTGCCAGGCGCATGAACTGGCCAAAAGAACCCGCATTACCCACAAACGATCCGCTTTGCTCCGCGCCATTGAAGATGCCGAGCTGAAGCCGTTTCATTTTTTGATCAATAGGAATTAGGAAAGACCGAAGACAGAAGTCCGAAGTCGGAAGATGGAATTTAAATAATCTTCTGACTTCGGACCTCGGACTTCAGACTAACTCAACTTCTCCAACGCCTCCCGCAACTGCTGGAGCATTTTGCCTATTTCTTCTTCTTTGCAGGTGCCTACGCTCAGGCGGTACCACGGCGAATCGTTCGGTGCACCAAAAGCATAAAACGGCACAATGGCCAGCTTGGCTTCTTCGAGCAGGTAGCCCGTAACTGCGGCCTGGTCGTGCAGCACTGTGCCATCGGCGCCGGTTTTTCCGGCCAGGTCCATTTTAATGGTAAGATAAATAGCCGCTTCCGGCGCCACTGCATCTACAGGCAAACCTTCACTTTTCAACTGCATCAGCCCGTCGTAAATGCCGCGGAGGCGCAGCGAAATTTTTTCTTTAAATTCTTTCAAGTAGGCATCAATGGCTTCGTGCTGTTGTAAAAACCGGGCAATACCTTTTTGCTCGGCCATGGGCGCCCAGGCACCCACATGCGACAGGATAGCTTTCATTTTGGCCAGCACCGGTGCAGGGCCAAGGCTCCAACCTACCCGCACACCTGTGGCGGCAAATACTTTGCTCACCGCATCCACAAAAATGGTGTAAGGCCGTATGTCGGGGCGAAGCGATACGGGGTCGTAATGCTCGATGCCGCCGTAAGTGAGGTGCCAGTACATCTGGTCGTAAAGCAGGTACAGCTTTTTATCGCCATCGCCGCGGCGGGCATTTTCTGCCAGCACCAGGTCGCAGATGGCTTCCAGGCCTTCTTTGGTAAAAGTGGTGCCGGTGGGGTTTTGCGGCGAGCACAGCGACAGCAGTGCAGCCGACTGAATATGCGGCGCAATGTCGGCCGCGGTGGGCATAAAATTGTTTTCGGCGGTGGCTTCAATCACTACGTGTTCGCCCGATACAAAATGCGTATAGTGGTTGTTGTTCCACGAAGGAACGGCGTAAATCACATTGTCGCCCTCATCGCAAATGGCGCGGTAAATGGCATAAATGAGCGGACGCCCACCGCAGGCCACCAGTATTTCATCCACGCCGTAGCTCAGGCCCTGGTAGCGTTGCACAAATTCGGCAATGCTTTGGCGCAGGTCGAGGTTGCCTTCGGCAGCGGGGTAATTGGTGAGGTGCTGGCGGTACGCTTCGATGATGGCGGCTTCCATTTCGGCCGGTATGGGGAAAATAGCAGGATCAAAATCGCCCACAGTAAAGTTGTAAATGGTTTCGCCCTTGCGGATGCGTTCGCGGATTTCGCCGCCCAGTTTTACAATTTCAGAACCGATCAGTGTTTCGGACAGATGCGAAAGTTTCATGTTTTAATCTCCGGGGGCAAAGATAGTTGGTAGTTGACAGTTGGGAATTGGTAGTTCGGAGTCGGGAGTATAGAGTTGATAGTTGAGTGTTTGGAGTTTCATTGTTTAAGATGAAATTTCGGATTGGCAGCCTGAAGTAGGATTGCGCCAGGCACCGCAACCGTCATTGCGAGGCGCAGCAGCAGCGTTGTTACAGGAAACACTTGGGCGCCGAAGCAATCTCCTTGTTTTAAAAATAAGATCGCACAGTGGAGCGAAAATGACTTCTACCTTTTAATTTGCCGGGGATTGCTTCGGCGCATTGGCTTTACCAATTTTACAAACACTGCCGCGCCTCGCAATGACGGAAGCACAGCGCCAAATGCAAACTCCAAACCACAAACTCTAAACTCGGAACTGCCATCTACCAACTATCAACTACCAACTGTCAACCCTCGACTCCTACTCCAATCCCAACTCCTTAAACGTATTCCCCTGACTTAAATCGCCGGTTTGGTAGCCTCGCTTAAACCAGTACATGCGTTGCTCCGATGTGCCGTGGGTAAAGGTTTCGGGCGACACGCGGCCCTGTGCCTGCTCCTGCAGCCGGTCGTCGCCAATGGCGTTTGCGGCCCGTAGTGCTTCCTCCACATCGCCTTCCTCCAGCAGGTTTTGCCCCTGCACATAATGCGCCCACACACCGGCCAGGAAATCGGCCTGCAGTTCCATCGCTACCGAATGGCGGTTGTATTGCTCCTGGCTAACGGCACCACGCAGGCGGGCCATTTTTTGCGACCGCCCCATTAGGGTTTGAATATGGTGGCCCACTTCATGCGCCACTACATAAGCCATGGCAAAATCGCCAGGCGCACCAAAGCGCTGCGACAAGTCGTTGTAAAAAGAAAGATCGATGTATAGTTTCTGATCGCCGGGACAGTAAAACGGGCCGCTGGCCGCGGTAGCGCCGCCGCAAGCCGACTGCACCTGGCCAGTAAACAGCACCAGCGTAGGCTCGACATAGCTTTGCCCGCTGCGCGAAAACAATTCGTTCCAGACGTTTTCGGTTTCGGCCAGCACCACTTTTACAAACTTGGCCTGCTTATCCTGCGCTGCCTGCTCCTGCTGGCTCATGGGCGCACCGCCGCTGTTGCCTGGCAGCGGCAGTTGCGAGGTGTCGATATTGCCACCCAATAAAAAATTTACCAGCAGCGCAATGACGCCAATAATGCCGCCGCCAATGGCAACGGGGCCGCCAATACCGCGGCGGTCGTCAACGTTCGTACTTTCTCTGCGGCCGATCCAACGCATAAAACAGGTTTTTAAAAACTGGTAAAAAAAGTGTGCCCGAAGAAGAGCACTGCACTGTATCAAACGCGGGCATTCGTAAAGTTGCGCCGGCGCTGCAGTAAATGCACGACCGGCGCCCTAGGATTTACCCGAAACTAACAAAAATCATATAGGAAAATACAGCGATGGTTGTATTTTCCGCCCCAATACCTAACTGCTTAGACAAAGAATTAATCCGCTATGAAGCTCCATGACCTGCTGGGTGTGCTGGCCACCGTGTGTTATCTGGCGCCGCTGGTGCTCATCCTGTTCCTTGGATTGTTTATCAACAAAAGCCTGCTGTCGCTGGCCCTTTATTGCGCCATTGCCGTGGTGCACAATGCACTCAACACCGGCCTGCTGGCGGCCCACCCGCAAGTGCTGCACAATAGCGGCATTTTGTTTGGCTACCTCAACAGCCCGCTGATGCTGGGCCTGCTTACGCTGTATTGCCACACGCCGGTAAAGAAAAAAGCCCTGTACAGCGCCGCCACCCTGTATATTATTTACGAAGCCTTTATTGCCGTTCTGTTTGGCTGGCAGGAAAAAAGTGTGCTGTATACCAGCGGTGTGGGCCTAATGCTGGTATTTGGATTGGGCATTTATTTTTTTACAGCACAACTAAAACAAACCGTAAGGTTTGGCAAAGGCCTGGGCCGGTCGTTTATTGCAGCGGCCATTTTCTTTTCCTATGGCCTTTACGGCATTGTGTATTATGTGCATTGCATACACCGGGCACCCGAAGTGGCCGATACTATGGCCCTGTATTATACCGCCTCTATTATTTTTTGCGTGCTGGTTAGCACCGGCTTGTTGCACCTGTACCTGCGCCACCGGCAGATCAGGCAGGTGCAGCAGGTGCGCCGCGAACTGCAGGCATTTTTTGCTGAATAAAACAGGGTGAAAAAACAGTAGTCTGCTTGCAATGCCCGACAACTTTCGGCAGTAGCGGCACGCTGTGATTCGTTAGCCTTGTTTTATTGTAAAGTCAAACAGGTTTTATTAGAAAATCCTCGGTTCATCAAGCGTTATTCAGGCAAAAAGATCTTATGAGGAGCTAGTCACTTGTCGGCTAGTGGCCGAAGCAAAGCAATCATGCTTGGCAGAAAAGTATCTTTAATAATCCACACAATCGAATAGTCGATGCCGAAGTAATCATGCACAATTCGATTGCGAAAACCCCTGATGCGATTCCAGTCGATTTCTGGGTAACTGTTTCTAAATTCTTCTGGAAGCCTGTTTGCAGCCTCTCCAATGATTTCAAAGTTTCGGATTACTGCATCAACGGTTTTGCTGTCTTTGATAAACCCTTCAAATGTCAGCCCCTCAGTGTATGCCAATATCTTTGCGGCACTGTCTAAAATATCCCCGACCAGGAGCTTTGGTTCTCGTTTAGACATAAACAATCTCCCGTTCTATTGCTTTGAAGTATTTGTCTTTTATGCCGTTCCTGGACACTAGGTCCACTTTCTTTTGCAGGCGTTCTTCCATGTAGTCTGCCAGATCGACGAACTCAATGCCAATGGGCCGATCAAAATCAACAATGATGTCGATGTCGCTGGAAGGAGAAAAATCATCCCTCACCACCGATCCAAACAATCCGATAGTATGAACATGGAACTTCTGCGCAAGTTCAGGCTTGAGTTGTTCCAGCGCTTTTTTTATCTCGGAAAGTTGTCCCATGGTTCAAATTTATGAAATCGCCGTAGAACGGAATTTGCCCATAATACAAGCAATCATCACCATCTGCAACAGGTTTATTGTAAACAATAACCCCGGTACAACGACCGGGGTTAGGATGGGCTCATGTGACTTCAGCTTACATTGGAACGGCACGGGTTGTTTTCATCTGCCTAAAGTGTGCCGTCCCTATCAATCTACAACACTACAAATCGTATCCGTTGGCGCCAATGAGGCGGGCAGCAATGCGGCGGCGGGCCTCTTTGCTGTTATAAGGTTGCGCCTTGGTAAAGCGGCGCAGGCCCAGCAGCATCATGCGCTGTTCATCTCCGTCGGCAAATGCATTGATGGCGTCTTTGCCGTGCTTCAGCACCCGGTCGGCTGCATCGTACAGGTAGCAACCCAAAATATCCTGGTACACCTGTGTATCACCCCCGGCGGCTGCCAGTTTTTGTACCCGCAGCAACAGGCTTTCGCTCACAAATGTTTCCAGCGCCATATCGGCTATGTGCATTAAAATTTCCTGCTCGCTTTCGAGGCCCATCATTAGCTTTTGCGCAGCAGCACCAGCCGCCAGCAACACCGATTTTTTAAAGCCTTCCACCAGCTTTGTTTCGGCAGCAAAGGGTGCTTCGTCGCCTTCGCCAAATTCGGGGATCGACATCAGCTCTTTTTGCACGCCCATGGCGGCGCCCATCAGGTTGAGGCGGCCCTGCATGGCCCGCTTCAGGGTCATGTCCACCGTTAGCAGGCGGTTGATTTCGTTGGTGCCTTCAAATATGCGGTTAATGCGGCTGTCGCGGTAAGCACGGGAAATATTATACTCCGCACTAAAGCCGTTGCCGCCATGAATTTGCACACCTTCGTCCACCACGTAATCCAGCGCCTCAGAGCCCACCACTTTTAGGATAGCACATTCAATGGCGTATTCCTCGGCAGCGCCCAGCAGGGCCTCGTTAAAAGGCTTGCCGCTTTCCAGTGCTTCTTTTTCTTTATCGTCAATCCATTGCGCAGTGCGGTACAGGGCACTTTCAGAGGCAAATATGCGGATGGCCATTTCGGCGATCTTGTGCTTGATGGCGCCGAAGGCCGCAATGGGCTGTTTGAACTGTTCGCGGGTGTTGGCGTACTGTGTTGAAATAGAAGCCGCCATTTTGGCCCCACCCAATGCTGCTGCACACAGCTTGAGCCGGCCGATGTTGAGGATATTGAACGCTATTTTATGGCCTTTGCCAATTTCGCCCAGCACGTTTTCGGCGGGCACCTTGCAATCCTGGAAATACAGTTGCACGGTAGAAGAGCCTTTGATGCCCATCTTGTGTTCTTCGGGGCCGTTGCTGAACCCCTCCATACCCCGCTCAACGATGAATGCGGTGAATTTATCGCCGTCAATTTTGGCAAAAACGGTGAACACATCGGCAAAGCCACCGTTGGTGATCCAGCATTTTTGGCCATTTAAAATATAATGCGTGCCGTCGTCGCTGAGGCGGGCCGAAGTTTTGGCACTGAGGGCATCGGAACCGCTGTTGGGCTCGGTCAGGCCGTAAGCACCAACCCACTCGCCGGTGATGAGTTTGGGAATGTATTTGGCCTTTTGCGCTTCATTTCCAAAATATAAAATGGGCAGTGTACCGATGCCGGTATGTGCCGCCAGCGCCACGGAAAAAGAGTGGCCGGCACCGAGGTAATCGTTGATGATGGTGGAGGTAACAAAGTCTTTACCCAGGCCACCATATTCTTCGGGAAAGGAAGCCGCCAGCAATCCCTGCTCGCCGGCTTTTTCAACCATCGACCGCATCAGGCCCGGCTCCAACTCATCCAGCCTATCGAGCTGCGGCCACACTTCGGTTTCCAGGAACTGTTTGCACATATCGCGGATCATGCGCTGCTCTTCCGAAAAATCTTCGGGGATGAAGGTATTGGCCGGTTCGCTGGGCCTGATCAGCCACTCGCCGCCTTTCAGCGCTGTTGCTTGTATGGTGTTCATGGTGGTTATTTTTAGGTTTAAGAAATCGTTAGTTGGGAAAGTCAGAAGTCGGAGGTCCGAAGTCCGAAGACTGCTTCAGGCTGTTATTCCAGTCTTCCGACTTCGGACATCGGTCTTCAGACTACTTCAAATTGTCATACACCTTCTGCAGCACCTCCTTACACAGGTTCACATGTTCAGGGGGTACGCCGGAAAGGGCTTCGTTCAGGGTTTCTTCGGCCAGTTGCATGGTTTGCTCCTGTAGCTTTTGCGCCGCCTTGGTTACATATATCTTATTGATGCGCCGGTCCGAGTCGGAAGGAACCCGCTGCACCAGGCCTAGCTTTTCCAAATTATCTACTAGGCGGGTAATGCTGGGTTTATCGCGAAAAGTGGCGTTGCACAGGTCCTGCTGGCTTTTGCCATCGTCTTTCCATAAATGATACAAAACACTCCACTGCTCAATGGTCAGTTGCAGGCCTGCGGCATTGAATTTTTTTTGCAGGCTGCGGGCAATGGCAATCGATGCCTTGCCGGTGATAAAACTGTATAATTCGCCTTTTTTAAATTGGTTGTTTTGCATACGGTTGTTTAAACAACCATTCCAAGTTAGGTATTTTTTTAAAATGAACAAGCACTCCAACAAATATTTGGCAATGCTGTAAAATGTGGATGCAAACCGCTTTAAAATGGAAAGGAATGGTGTAACAATAAGGACGACTGAAAAAAGTAGTTGTACAAACAGAACGCTTTTGTAATTGTAGAACACTCCCGTTGCTTGCTTAGTTTTGCCGCTCCATGCTGCTTTGGCTTACCATTATCTTCCTGGTCATTTACGCCTCACTGTTTGGCTATTATTTTTATTACTGGCTGCAGGTGCCACTTTTTGAAACCAACACAGGTGCAAACCCACAAGGGTTTGTGTCGGTAATTGTTGCTGCCCGAAATGAAGAAGCCAACATCCCCCAACTCGTTGCGGCCTTAGCCAACCAAAGCCTTCCGCAGCAGCAGTTTGAGGTGATTATAGTGGACGACTACTCCACCGATGCAACATCGGCCTTGCTCCAACCCTATTGCAATATCCGGTTTAGCGTTATTCAGCCCGCAGTGCCGCAGCAGCTTTCATCAAAGAAAAAAGCCATTGAGGCTGGGGTAGCCGCAGCCCGCGGGCCGCTGCTGGCCATTACCGATGCTGATTGTGTGCCGCCGCCGCGCTGGCTGGAGCAGATGCTGGCATTTTACAACCAAAAAAGCGCTGCCTTTATAGCTGCGCCGGTGGTGCTGCAAACAGCGCCTACACTTACAGGCGTCTTCCAGATGCTGGATTTTACGATGCTGCAGGCCATTACCGCGGCCAGCGTGCAGGCCGGCGCCCACAGCATGTGCAACGGCGCCAACCTGGCTTACGAGCAACAAGCGTTTGCAGCAGTGGGCGGCTTTAAGGGTATTGATACCGTAGCCTCCGGCGATGATATGCTGCTGATGTATAAAATATGGCAACAGGATCCGCAGCGGGTGCATTACCTCAAAAGCAGGGAAGCCATTATGCCCACGCCTGCCATGCCTACTTGGAAAGCCTTTTGGCAGCAACGCATCCGCTGGAGCAGTAAGGCCACCCATTACCAGGACTGGCGGGTAACGGCTGCCCTATTTTTTGTGTACAGTTTTAATTTGTGGGCGGTGGTGCTGCTCATTTGCGCCCTTGCAGGAAAAGCCGTATGGCTGCTGCTTTGGGTATTTTTGGGTGTAAAAACCGCTGCCGAATTATTGCTACTCTTGCCCGCCACGCAGTTTTTTGGCGGCAGCCGCTACCTTATATTTTTCCCGTTGCTGCAACCGCTGCATATTGTTTACACCATCGCCATTGGCATAGCCAGCCGCGGCCGCAGATACCAATGGAAAGGGCGAAGCACACAATAGCCACCATTTCATTTTAAAAAAGCCCATTACCCAGCCGCCCAGCCAAACCGGTTTTCAGTGGCCGGCAAAGCCCTTATCTTTCCAACATGAATGACGGCGGTTCATTTGTTCGCAACAAAACGTGGAAACGGTTTCGGGCAAACCGGGGCGCCATGATTGGGTTGATCTTTATTTCCGTCATTATTTTTCTGGCCCTTTTTGCATACCTGCTAGCCCCAGATGGCAGCCCTTACGCCAACCGCATGACGCTGGAAATTGGCGGGCAAAAGCCCGGCTACCGCCAGCAGTTTTTATTGGTAAAAAAAGAAGGCTCACCCCAACAACCCAACTTCTTTACAAGGCTGCTACACGGCCGCCCAGATGTTTACCAATATGTGCCCATAACTGACTTTTCTATCAACGGCGATTCGGTGACAGCCGCCCGCTACGTGGATGAAGGCTTAACGGAAAACTTGCGTTATAGCCGCAACCAGCTGGCGCCGCAGCTTACCCAAATGCAAACTTTTTGGCTGGGCACCGACAAATTTGGCCGCGATATCTGGAGCCGCCTCCTCATTGGCACCCGGGTAAGCCTAGGTGTGGGACTGGTTACGGTCATCATTTCACTGCTATTGGGTATTTCGCTGGGGGCGGTGGGCGGCTATTTTGGCGGCCGCACCGATGCGCTGGTGCAATGGCTGGTAAACGTGGTGTGGAGTATTCCTACCCTGCTGCTGGTGTTTGCGGTAACGCTGCTGCTCGGCAAAGGATTTTGGCAGGTATTTGTGGCCGTAGGGCTGACCATGTGGGTGGGCGTGGCGCGGCTGGTGCGGGGACAGGTGCTGGCCACCCGCGAACTGCAATACGTGGAAGCCGCCCGGGTGCTGGGTTTTGGCAATGCCCGCATCATTGTCCGGCATATTTTGCCCAACATCATGGGGCCGGTGCTGGTGATTGCGGCCTCCAATTTTGCATCGGCTATTGTTATTGAGGCGGGACTGAGCTTTTTGGGTGTGGGGGTGCAGCCGCCGCAACCCAGCTGGGGATTGATGATCCGCGAGAACTACAACTTCATCATCACACAAAACCCGGCGCTGGCATTGGCACCGGGTTTTGCTATCATGTTGGTAGTACTGGCTTTTAACCTGCTGGGCAATGGATTGCGCGATGCGGTGGATGTGAAAAGCAGATGATAGATGATGGATGGTAGATGATAGTGTTTACCAAAAGGAAAGCAATATTTTTTCGAAATCACTCCCTGTCATCCATCATCTATCATCCCTCATCCCCTACTCTTCCACCGTTACCTGTACGCTGCGGTTCAGGCTTTCTTCTAGTGAAATAAAAGTTTCGGTGCGTTCGATGCCTTTAACCTTTTGCATCTGGTCGTGGAGCACGGCGCGGAGCTGCGCAATGTCTTTGCAAACGATCTCGGCAAAAATGCTATAGTTGCCTGTGGTGTAGTTCATCCGAACGATTTCAGGGATCTTGCGCAGCTCTTTCGCTACTACATCGTACAGCGAGCTTTTTTCGAGGTAAATACCGATAAACGCTATTACATCGTAGCCTAGCTTTTTCAGGTCTACATGCAGGCGGGTGCCGTTTACAATACCGTTGTCCTGCAGCTTTTTAATGCGTACATGCACGGTGCCGGGCGACACAAACAGCTTTTTGCCCAGGTCGGCGTAAGAAATATTGGCGTCCTGCATCAGGTGCTGAATGATTTGCAGGTCCAATTTGTCGATATTCAAATTAGCAGCCATTACAAATAGTTGTTTTGAATGTATTGCAACAAAAGTAATATTTTTTAAATTTCATCTAAATTTATTTATTTTTTGTTGAAAAATTTTGAAATAATGGGCCGTTCCATTAGTTTTGTGCCTGTTAGTTCATTGATCGAGCAACACACCATACTGTGGGGTGATGAAATTTTCGGCAGACATGCCCTCTTGTCTCGGGGGTGGGGATCACAAGATAAAGTCAGGATATAGCCGGTTTGTTCCGACAGGGGTTGACCACCAAGCGCTGTCCCGTTCCTAATTGCCCCGTGGAGGTTCGAGCCCTCCCCCTACAGCAGTTAAAAGGCCTTGCAAGCAAAAAGCTTGCGAGGCTTTTTTTATGCCCTTACCGCTCCATTTCAGCGCTGCAATGTAACAATACAAAAGGTATACAGCCCATAAAACTGCGGCTGTCGGTTTTCAACGGCATATGTTAAAACATGGTAAAGTCATAATATGCCAAAGTACCCAAACGTTTGCAATCATCTTTAACCCCTTGCAGGCATTTGTGAGTGTGATCCGGAGCGGTTTGTATTGAAGAAAAACCATTTGCCTGCTGCCTACCAACCAACCGCTCTTATGCTGCACTTAATTATGGACCATTCCGGTACCGTCATTTTACTGACGCTAGGTATGATTGTATTATACCTGGTAATAAAATTAGCCGCACAGGCCGAACAAACCAGCGCCAAGCGAAGCGAGCTGATGGAGCGGGTAAAGCGCCTGCAGAAAAAACTGGATGGCGACCCGGCAGACAAGCAACAATGAACGGGGCACCGGTGAAATTGTTCCGCAAATTTTTGTGGCGGTTACACAAAAACGTGGCTGCGGCAGCCAAAGCGGATAGTTAGCCCCGTTAGTTCATGCTACAAATATTTACAGGCTTTTGTTATACAGCACACCCATTTTTAAGTAAAAAAGTAACCGGCCCAACAGGAGCACCTACGCTTTAGCGAAGCTTATTTAAAGCTCAGTTCCAATATTTTACAGATATAAAACAAGTTTTCTCCACCACAATTAAAATAGTATTTATATTAGTCGCGTCAATTGCGGTGATAGACCAAGGTTGGCCCGGTTATTATAAACCGTTATGCGTCGTTTGCATTTGATACAACCCAAACGACGTAAGCCGTACAATCCAGCTCCTACGATTAGCACGTTTCATTTTACCATATACCAATATTTATGTGATACCAAACACAATGGTATGTGGCCAGCCATTAACCCGTGAAGCCAAAACATACAACTGTATTCTCCAATGCCAAAAGCCATACCCACTTCCTGTGAAAGATAAAGCCGGCCTAGTGCCCAATAACATAGTCTTTATCTTTTCGATAACGCCTGTGCCCATTGCCGCACCAACCGCTTTGATCAGCAACAACATTGTTTTGAAAACCCGGCGCAAGGCAACGACCGTACCCGGCTAAAACAGCAATACCAGACTAAACAACAACCGTAAATAGCGAACTATGAAAGCAGTAATCCTAGCAGGTGGCTTTGGCACCCGCATCAGCGAAGAAAGTGGTGTTCGGCCCAAACCCATGGTGGAAATTGGCGGCAAGCCCATTTTGTGGCACATTATGAAATTGTACTCAGCCCACGGCATCAACGATTTTATCATTTGCCTGGGATACAAGGGCCACATGATCAAAGAGTATTTTGCCAACTATTACCTGCATAATTCCGATGTAACCTTCGACATGCGCAACAACAGCATGGATGTGCACAAAAGCACCACCGAACCCTGGACCGTGACCCTGGTACATACCGGCCACAACTCCATGACCGGGGGCCGCCTGCGCCGCGTAAAAGATTATATCGGCAACGAAACTTTTTGCATGACCTACGGCGACGGGGTTAGCGATATCAACATCTCCGAATCCATTGCATATCACCGCCAGCAGGGTACCCTGGCTACACTGGCCGCAGTGCAGCAGCCTGGCCGCTTTGGCGCCTTCAACCTGTCGACAGAAGATACCAAGATCGACAGCTTTAAAGAAAAGCCCAATGGCCACGAAATGCCCTGGATCAACGGCGGCTTTTTTGTACTGGAGCCCGAAGTGATCGACTACATTGCCGATGACGACACTACATGGGAAAAAGAGCCCCTGGAAGCACTGGCCAAAGAAGGCGAACTCTCAGCTTACCGCCACACCGGTTTCTGGCAACCCATGGATACCCTGCGCGATAAGCAGGTGCTGGAAGAAATGTGGCAAAAAGGCACAGCGCCCTGGTACGACATTATCAACAATACACAACACGCCATACAGCGGTAAAAAATGGGTTACAGTGCCTAACGGAACTGTAACCCCCGCTTTTTAATACAGTGGCTGTAGGTAAATTTTTACTTGCAAGCACTGTATCAAGAGCTATTGAACACGCTCCACCGCATTACTCCCAAACCCGAACACCCCGCTGCCCCACGGCGGCCCATTTTGCTATAATTTGTACCAATGGATGTTGCTCAGTTAAAAGAAACTTATGCCGGCAAAAAGGTATTCCTCACCGGCCATACCGGATTCAAAGGCTCGTGGATGCTGCAGTGGCTGCACTCCCTGGGTGCCGAAGTTCGCGGCTATGCATTGCCGCCAAAAACCGACAAAGACCTCTACCACCTCATTGACGGCGATGCGCTTTGCCATTCGGAAATAGCCGACATTACCGATGCAGCAAAAATAAAAGCGGCCATCCTCGAGTTCCGTCCTGATTTTATTTTTCACCTGGCGGCACAACCGCTGGTAAAACTTTCGTACGAAATACCTTCCGAAACTTTTGCCGTAAACGCCATGGGCACGGCCTATGTGCTGGATGCAGTGCGACAGTTGGATAAGCCCTGCGTGGTGGTGCTCATTACCACTGATAAAGTGTATGAAAATAAGGAATGGATCTATCCCTACCGCGAAACCGATCGCCTGGGCGGCTACGATCCGTACAGCGCCAGCAAGGCCTGCGCCGAAGTAGTGATCCACTCCTACACGCAATCTTTTTTTAACCCCAAAGATTTTGCACAGCACCAAAAAGCAATTGCCAGCACCCGTGCCGGTAATGTTATTGGCGGTGGCGACTGGTCGGCCGACCGAATTGTGCCCGACATTGTGCGGGCACTGCAAGCAGGTAAACCCGTAGTGGTGCGCAACCCCGCAGCAGTGCGGCCCTGGCAGCATGTGCTGGAGCCACTGGGTGGCTACCTGCTATTGGGTGCCCGGCTGGCCAAAGAGCCGCTGCGCTATATGGGTGCCTGGAACTTTGGTCCCCTGGCCGACGACAACAAACAAGTAGAAGACGTGGTGCAAACCGCACTAAAGGTATGGGGCAGCGGCACTTACGAAAAGCCACAGCTGGCCAACCAGCCACACGAAGCCGGCTTGTTGAAACTGGACATCAGCAAGGCACTGGCGCAACTGGGATGGACGCCCAAATACAGCGCACAGGCAGCCATTGAGCAAACCATCCAATGGTATAAAACATTTACCGAAGGAGCCCAGGATATGGCGGCATTTACCAAAAGCCAGATCGACGCATACCTCTCGGAAGCATAAACTTCCAGCACTCTTTAATTGTGCTGCCGGTAACAAAACAATAAGCGAACAAATGACCTTTACCGAAACAAAGCTAAAAGGCGCTTTTATTATAGAATTAAAAAAGCTGGAAGACGACCGCGGTTTTTTTAGCCGTGCTTTCGACAAACAAAGCTGGGAAGCACACGGACTGAAAGCTGATATTTTGCAGGCAAACATCAGCCGCAACAAACACAAAGGCACACTGCGCGGCCTGCACATGCAACTGGCGCCACATGCCGAAACAAAACTGGTGCGCTGCACACGTGGCGCTATTTACGATGTGATTGTAGATGTGCGGCCCGAATCGGAAACCTACAAGCAGTGGATTGGCGTGGAGCTTACTGCCGACAACTACCGCATGCTGTATGTACCCGAAGGATTTGCACACAGCTATATTACTTTGGAAGACGACTCCGAAGTGCTGTACAACGTAACAGAAGTATACACACCCGGCGCGGAAAAAGGGTACCGTTGGGATGATCCTGCCTTTGGTATTGAATGGCCCATCGAGCCCCTTATTATTTCGGAAAAAGACAAGGCATATCCCTTGTTTGATGCTGCGGCTGCAACAGTGGCCGGGGCGTAAAAGCTATTTGCTTTTTATAAAAAAATAAAAACATGATCATCATAGATACGGCGCTGGCCAAACGGCACGCCGACAACAACCCGGTGCGGGTAGCCATGGTGGGTGCGGGTTTTATGGCCAAAGGCATTGCACTGCAAATCTTTCAGTCGGTGCCCGGCATGGAACTGGTGGCCGTAGCCAACCGCACGGCAGATAATGCACGTAAACTCTATGCCGAAGCGGGCCAGCCCGATGTAGCCGAAGTGCACACCGTAAGCGAACTGGAGCAAAATATAAAGGAAGGTAAATACAGCATCACCACCGATTACAACCTGGTGTGCAAAGCACAGGGCATTGATGCGGTGGTGGAAGTAACCGGTGCGCTGGAGTTTGGCGCCACGGTGGCGCTGGCTGCCATCCAGGGCGGCAAACACATCATCATGATGGATGCCGAAGTGGATGGCACCGTAGGTTGCATCTTAAAAGTTTATGCCGATAAAGCTGGCGTGGTATACACCAACGTAGATGGCGATCAGCCCGGTGTGATCATGAACCTATATCGATATGTACAATCCATCGGGTTAAAACCGGTGCTGTGCGGCAACATCAAAGGCCTGCACGATCCGTACCGCAACCCCACCACGCAGGAAGGCTTTGCCAAGCGCTGGGGACAAACGCCCTCCATGGTTACCTCGTTTGCCGACGGCAGCAAGATTTCTTTTGAACAGGCCATTGTAGCCAATGGCACGGGCATGCGGGTGGCCAAACGCGGCATGCACGGCCCTCATGCACCTGCAGGTGCACCCATCAAGGAAGTAGTAAATTTATACCCGCATGAAGACCTGCTGAATGGTCCCGGTATTGTGGATTATGTAGTGGGCATCAGCGAGCCTGCGGGTGGTGTGTTTGTGCTGGGCACACAGGAAGATCCCAAGCAAAAGCATTACCTCAATTATTACAAAATGGGCGAAGGTCCGTTGTATTGTTTTTACACACCGTACCACCTGTGTCACCTGGAGGTGCCGCTGACCATAGCCCGCGCTGTATTGTTTGGGGATGCTGCACTGACGCCACTGGGCAAGCCCTGCGTGGAAGTGATCACTGCTGCAAAACGCGACCTGAAGGCGGGCGAAGTGATTGACGGCATTGGGCATTATATGACCTACGGCCTGTGCGAAAATGCAGACACACAAGTGGCCGAAAACCTGCTCCCCATCGGCATTGCAGAGGGTTGCATCTTAAAGCGCGACATTGCTAAAGATGATGTGCTAACCTACGATGATGTGATCCTGCCTGAAGGCCGATTGATTGACCGGCTGCGTGTAGAGCAGGCGCAATATTTCGGCATGCATGCTCCAGAATTGCAAGAGCCCGCAACTGCATCGTTATAGTATTCCCGTACCCATTTATATGTTTACCACCGGTTTACGCCGGTGGTTTTTTATTTAAAAAAAAGCTCGCTGCATACACTGGATAACACATTGGCGCTTTGTGCACCTTCTTTTCTAAGTGCCTTCGTGGCTCAAAAAATCATCGCTATCTTAAACCAAAAATCAAAACAGTTCTATGAGTTTTACCCATGCAATCAGCTGGTTTGAGATACCGGTTACCGACCTCGAACGGGCACAAAGGTTTTACGAAACAATCTTCGGCATTGACTTGATCCCGATGGATATGCCCGGTTTTCAAATGCGGGCTTTCCCTATTGAAGACATGCAAACAGGCGTTGGTGGCGCACTGGTAAAAGCAGGCGATTTTTATGCGTCATCTCCTACCGAGGGCGTGCTCATTTACCTCAACGCAAACCCTGATGTGCAGCAGGTTTTAGACAAAGTGGAAGCGGCCGGCGGCAGCATTGCGGTGCCCAAAACAGAGATATCGCCAGAGCATGGTTTTATGGGTGTGCTCATTGATACGGAAGGCAACCGTATTGGTTTGCACAACGTGCCCGAACAATAGCGCTTATCATACTGTTTTAAAAAAAGGTGCAACCATTCTGCTGCACCTTTTTCCATTTTCGGTTATGCGTTTGCGATAGATAGCGAGTTTGCCTTTTTACCGCTGCATCAGTCCGTTCGTTTTGCCGTACGGTACAGCAGCACACACATGACCAGGAAAAAAGCAACGCCTAAAATATAGTATCCGCCCTGCCCCAGGCTATGGATCAATCCTTCTTCCATGCTAATGGCCTGCAAGCCCCGCTCCGAAGAGGGAAAAGCCTGCAGGAAAGCCACCACCACACCAAACAAGGCACCGCCTGCCACCAGCCCGGTGGCAAACAGGTTGCCGCGGCCCAGGTCTTCTTCTTCGGGGTTTGCCACTTTATTTTTACGCTCCACAATGCCTTTGATGAGGCCGCCAGCAAAGATGGGCAGCGTGGTAGCCAGCGGCAGGTAAGCGCCTACGGCAAACGAAAGCGACTTGATGCCGCACAACTCCATCACAATAGCCAGGAACACGCCCACAAAGACAAACTGCCAGTCGAGGTTGAACGAAAGCACACCACGGATTAACGTGGCCATCAATGTAGCCTGCGGTGCGGGATATTTATCCGAACCAATAGCGTGTGTAATGCCCTGCGCCAGCATTTCCTGCGTGGGATTATCGAGCACTTTTACGGTAACGCCAATGGCAATAGAAGAAACAATAGCACCAATGAACAAGGCAAGCTGTTGGTAACGTGGGGTTGCACCAACAATATAACCAGTCTTTAAATCCTGCGAAGTAGCACCAGCGTTGGCTGCAGCAATACAAATAATGCCGCCCACTACCAGCACCATTGGCTCGTACACTTTGCCGCTCCACCCAATGGAAATAAACAACAGCGCCGTTGCTAAAATGGTAGCGATGGTCATACCCGAAACCGGGCTGTTGGATGAACCAATAAGACCCACAATACGTGAAGCCACCGTTACAAAAAACGCCCCGAAAATGACCACTAAAATGCCGATGAGCAGTTTGTTCCAAACCGTATTTCCCGGTATCATGGGCAGCACCGCAATGAGCACAATAAGTGCAATTGACCCAAACAACACCACGCGGATATCGAGGTCGCGGTCGGTGCGGGCCACCGCCTCAGATGTGTCGGTTTTTTTAACGCCACCTAGGCTGCTTTTGAAAGAAGAAATAATAGTGGGAATGGTTTTAAGCAACGTAATAAAACCACCTGCTGCCACTGCACCCGCACCAATCTGCCGGATATAAGCACGGTACAGCGCCGAGCCGGTATCGGCAAACACCCGCGTGGTGGGATCCCACCCGCCGGGGCCGCCGGCAGTGGCTACATCTTTCAGGTAACCCAGTTTTACCAACTGCGCTGCAATCAAAGACGGATCAATGATGGAAGCCAAAAGTGGATTCAACACCAGCCAGCTCAACACGCCACCAGCCACCAATATGCCGCTGATCTTCGGCCCGATGATATAACCCACACCCAGGTACTCCGGTGTTATTTCGGCCGACACATTTGCCGATGGAAAATAGCGGTTGCGGAAATCGGTCATATACACTGGTGCTTCGGCCACCACCCGCAGGATGCGTTGCAGGAATGCATAAGCCACCGCAACGCCCAGCCCGTAAAAAGCAGTTTTAGCAAAATTGCCGCCCCTTTCACCAGCTTTTAATACAGCCGCACAGGCCGTTCCTTCGGGGTAAGGCAGCACGCCATGTTCCTGCACAATAAGGGTGCGCCGCAGCGGAATCATCATCAACGTGCCCAGCACACCTCCCACAATGGCCAACACAAAAATGGTTACATAATCAAAATAATTGGCACCCACGCTGCGGCCGTCCATGCCAATGGAAAGGAACAAAAACCCAGGCAGTGTGAAGGCCACACCGGCGGCGATGCTTTCGCCGGCCGAGCCCGTGGTTTGAATGATGTTGTTTTCTAAAATGGTGGTTTTAAACAGCCAGCGGCCCACCGTAATGGCAATCACCGCAATGGGTATGGAAGCCGAAACGGTAAGCCCGGCACGCAGGGCCAGGTACACGGTGGCAGCGCCAAAAAGCACCCCAAACAAGCAGCCGAGCAGGATGGCTTTGAGGGTAAATTCCTTCATCTTTTTTTCGGCCGGCACAAAGGGCTGAAAGGTATTGGGCGTCATGAGCAGCAGGTTGATTTTGGCTAAAGTAATCAATCCGCTGTAGTGTTGTTGCATGCACTGCATCCGGCCAAAAGGAGGCTTCCGGTCCATTTTTGCGCAATTCATCAAGGCTGCAATTGACACCGCATTACCCGCATCTTTTCTTTGCTGTACAAACCAAAACTTAACCAACAATGAAAAAGACCTTTTTATTTACACTGCTCCTGCTGACCTTGGCATTAGTATCCTGTGAAAAAGAAAGCGATGGCTCCATGCCCGACGACCTGCCCCGCACCAGCGTACCTGCCGAACTGCGCGGCACCTGGATGTTTGGCCAGTTTTCAATGACGGAATACTGGAGCCAAAACCCATCCTCTTATATGGGGAATGCATTTTCTATTGCCATGGCTTTTCGCTTTTTTGAAAACGGGACGTATGAACAATATTTTACGGCCTCTGTTGCCGGTGGTGGCGGCAACACATTTCAGCAATCGGTAACGAAGGGAACCGTGGAAGTAAATAGAGCAACCGGCACTATTAAAACGCATCCTTACCAGTCGCACTATAAAAGAACCCGCGGCACAACGGTTTTGGAGGAACGGGACATGATGCCTTCGGAGTTGAAAGGGGGCACTTATACATACATCAGGGGCAGGGAACCGAATGGCACGGAGGCCGTTTACCTGACATTGCAGGGCACCAGTGAGCCGCTTACTTTTTTGAGTAAGCCTTGAGGCATATTTTAAATGCTTTAAAACTTACGTTGTTCGAAGTATCTGCATTTACTTTTTTGCTCCTGCAAAAAAGTAACAAAAAAGCAGGCCCGAAATCAAATGACAACCTGATTTCGGGATAGCGCCTTGATTACGTTGTGGTGGTACTGTGGTGAAGTGCAGCAGATCATTGTTCGGCAAAACAACAATTCGAATTTTGCTCATACGGAATCGTTTATCCTCATAATTAAAAAACGGCGACTGCAATGCAGTCGCCGTTTTAAGTACTTATCAATAACAAATTCTTATTTACTCATTTGCTGCAGCTTTTTGGTGAGCAGCATCAGGATAACCGATGCAACACCAGCCATTACTACAAACAGCATAAAGAAATCGTACATGTTGTTCATTTCGTAGCCCAGCACCGAAGTGGTGCGGCCATCGGTGGGCGACAGTGCACTGAGCACACCAGCCAGTTTGTTGGCAAATGCATTGGCCAGGAACCACACAGCCATCAGCAGGGATGCAAACTTGAGCGGCGCCAGTTTGTTTACCAGCGAAAGACCAATGGGCGACAGGCAAAGTTCACCCCAGGTATGCAGCATATACATACCCACCAGCCAGATCATGCTCACCTTCATATCGGGGCTTACATCTTTTACGCCATAACCAATCCAGAGGTAACCTATTGCCAGTAGTGCAAGGCCAATGGCCATTTTGGTAGGCGCCGATGGTTCGCGGCGGCCCAACTTGATCCACAGCCATGCAAACACCGGTGCAAACAACACTACAAATGCGGAGTTAAGCGACTGGAACCAGGAAGCCGGCACGGTAAAGAACCCAAGATCACGGTTGGTTTGGCGGTCGGCAAACAGGTTGAGCGAAGCACCCGCCTGCTCAAATGCACTCCAGAAAAACACCACGAAGAACGAAACGATGAAGATGACCGCCACGCGGCTTTTTTCTCCGGCGTCCAGGCTTTTGTCGGTAAAAATCACAAAAGCAATAAACAGCACTGCCGCAATCATCAGGTACAGCAGGTAGCCAAATACATTGGCATCAACATACAACATACCAATGAACAGCCCGGCCATCAGCAGCAACCCGATCACAATGGCAATGGGGTTGTTCCAAACAGTTTTAGTTTGGGGCACTGCAATGTTTTTACCCGCAGCATCAATGGCGAGTGCCTGCCCGGGTACATCACCCAGAGGCGTACCGTCTGGAGCCACCATGTATTTATCCTGGTAAATTTTTTGAATGATAACCGAAATGAGCATACCGATGCCACCAGCGAGGAATGCCCATTTAAAATCGGCAGGGTTTCCGGTGTCGCCCACAAGGCCGCACACAAATGGCCCCAGCATGCCACCTACGTTGATGCCCATGTAAAAAATGGTGTACGCCGCATCAATGCGCCGGTCGCCCTTGGGGTATAGCTGGCCTACCAGCGAGGAAATATTGGGTTTAAAAAAACCGTTTCCGGTGATCATAAAACCCAACCCGGAAAAGAACAACAGCGTGGCCAGGCCACTTACCTCGCCGGTACCATCCACCAGCGAGCCGCAAAAGAATAAGATGAATTCGCCGATGGCCATGAGCAAACCGCCCACAATGATGGAGCGTTTGTTGCCCCAGTAGCGGTCGGCAATATAGCCGCCGATAAGCGGAGTTAGGTAAACCAAGCCCGTATATGATCCGTACAGGTTAGAGGCAAAACCGTCTTCATACAGGAGCGCCTTGGTCATAAACAAGATGAGGATGGCACGCATGCCATAGTAGTTGAAGCGCTCCCACATTTCGGTGGCAAAGAGTACGTACAGTCCCTTGGGATGGCCCTTGCCGCCCCCCATGTTCTCAGTAGTGGTATTCATAATTTAATAAGCAAGCCGTAAACTCGGCGGTAAATAAAGTTTCCAAAGTACAGAAAAATGAAGGTTCCGCGATCAGCACGGGCTTCTTTAATCAGATTGGGCGATATTCGCCAGCGGAAAAAATTGCACGGGTTTGCCGGTTCACGGGTTCACGAGTTAACTGTGGTCCCAACAACTTGTGAACCCGTGAACGCGTGAACTTTTACAACTATCACCACATGAACATCCTCCTCCTCGGCTCGGGTGGCCGCGAACATGCGCTGGCCTGGAAAATGGCACAAAGTCCCAACTGCAGCAGCCTGTTTATTGCCCCCGGCAACCCCGGCACCGCGCAGTGCGGCACCAACCTGCCTTTTGCAGCAACCGATTTTGCAGCCATTAAAAAATGCTGCACCGACAATGCCATCAACATGGTAGTGATCGGGCCCGAAGAGCCGTTGGTAAAAGGTATGGTAAATGAATTGAAAGCCGACGCATCCTTACAGCAACTGCTGATCATTGGCCCCGACCAATACGCCGCGCAGCTTGAAGGCAGCAAGGCATTTGCCAAAGCATTCATGCAGCGCCACGGCATACCTACCGCAGCTTATGGCGAGTTTACGGGCGATAATTTTGAAGCAGGTCTTGAATACATTAAAGCGCAAAAGCTACCCGTGGTGCTCAAGGCCGACGGACTGGCCGCAGGCAAGGGCGTGCTTATTTGCACCACGCATGAAGAAGCGCTTTCGGAGTTTACGCAAATGATTCAGCAGGCAAAATTTGGTGCTGCCAGTAGCAAGGTGGTGGTGGAAGAATTCCTGAGCGGCATCGAGTTGTCGGTGTTTGCGCTAACCGACGGCCGGCACTATGTGCTGCTACCCGAAGCAAAAGATTACAAGCGTATTGGGGAAGGCGACAGTGGCCTCAACACCGGTGGTATGGGCGCCGTAAGCCCCGTGCCTTTTGCCGATGATGCGTTTATGCAAAAGGTGATTACCAAAGTGGTGGAGCCTACCATTAATGGCTTGGCAAAAGAAGCGTTCGATTATAAAGGCTTTGTATTTTTTGGCCTGATAAAAGTGGGCGACGAGCCAATGGTGATTGAATACAACTGCCGCATGGGCGACCCCGAAACCGAAGTGGTGATGCCGCGGCTGCAAAACGATTTGGTCCATTTGCTTACTGCTGCTGCCCAGCAAAAATTGGAAGGCATTTCGATACAAAAAGACCCGCGTTTTGCCACCACTGTAATGGCTGTGAGCGGCGGCTATCCCGGTGATTATGCAAAAGGTTTTGCAATAGATGGTTTGCAAAATAGCGCGGAAGACACGTTGCTGTTTCATGCCGGCACGGCTGATAAAGATGGCAGCATTGTAACCAGCGGCGGCCGTGTATTGTGCGTTACATCGTTTGGCAATACCGTTGCCGAAGCCGTTGCCAAAAGCAAAGACCGGCTGGCAGGGGTTAGCTTCGAAGGCATGTATTTCCGCAAGGACATTGGCTACGAGTTTGAATAGCTTTTGAACCACTTTTTTGAACCACAAAGGCACGGAGGAAGTAAGGTTCACGAAGGGATTTCTTTGTGCAACTTTGTGCCCTTCGTGTCTTTGTGGTTCAAATCATTTCCAGAATATCTTCCTATGTACAACGACAAACCTGAGGGCAAGCCCGCCGTGCACTACCACGAGTACCTGCAGCTCGATGCCATCCTCAATGCACAGCACCTGGAAAGTGAAAAGCATGGCCGCCCAGCGCATGATGAAATGCTGTTTATTGTTATTCACCAGGCATATGAGCTTTGGTTCAAGCAACTGCATTTTGAGTTGGACTCGGTGCTGCACACAATGCGCAAGCCTGCACTAAACGACAACTCACCGGAACTGCAAACCGTAACGCACCGCCTGGCCCGCATGGGCACTATTCTGAAAGTGCTGATCCAGCAGATTGATGTACTGGAAACCATGACGCCTATGGATTTCCTGGATTTCCGCGACGACCTACGGCCGGCATCAGGTTTTCAAAGCTGGCAGTTTAAGCTGCTGGAAGCCAAGTTGGGGCTGAAGTTTGAACACCGACACGGACAAGAATACTATACTGCGCAACTGAAGCCTGAACATGTGCAACTGATTAAAGAAGGCGAACGAGAACAATCGCTGCTGCAATTGGTAAATGGGTGGCTGGAGCGTATGCCCGTGTGGTATGCAGGCTTTTGGGAAGAATACAGGCAGGCTTATTCGGGCAGTCTTTCGGAACTGGAAAAAGATAACCTAAAATACTTTGAAGTCCATTTTTTTGAAGGGGGAAATGAAGGCTCACTATCTGCAGCTGCCAACCGTGCGGCACTGTTCATCATGCTGTATCGTGGTTATCCGCTGCTGCACCTACCCTTTCAATTGATCAATTTATTACTGGAGCTGGACGAAGGCCTGAGCATCTGGCGCCACCGCCACATGAACATGGTACACCGCATGATTGGCACCCGTGTAGGTACCGGCGGCAGCACCGGCCGCGACTACCTGAAAAGCGCCGCCGACAAGCATTACATCTTCAAAGAATTTGCACAACTCACATCGTTTTTAATGGAACGAAGCCGCCTGCCGCAATTGCCCAAAGAGGTGGAAGAGCGTTTGGGGTTTAGGGGATAAATGAATATTGCTGGTTCCTCTCCCTATTTCAGTTATTATGGAATGGCAAGCTGTATTATTTGAATTAGCCCCTGAAACAGAAATAAAGAAAAAGAACATACCTACAGTTATTCGATCAATTATTCGATTAAATGGGTAAGCAGCACATATCCCAAGCATGGATTTAAGTTTGAGTAACTAAAAAGCCATTAACCAACAGCAATAGTAGTTAATGCACCGCATGAAATTTGCCAGAACCTCTTACAATTTTCCAGCGTATCTAACCTGTTAGTACCTAACGATCTTTATTGCACTTGCCGCAGAAGCTCCATTGGCTCCAGGCAGTACGGTTAAAATCCCATTCTTCCAGTAAACAGGCACTCCGGCAGAACCGACAACATGAACATCTGCACCATCTATCGCAATCGCATTTGCATGCGCAGAGCCTAATGGACTACCACCGGGCAAGATTGTTTTTACGCCGTTTTTCCAATACACGGGGTCACTCGAATCGTTGCCTGCAACATATACATCATTGCCTGAAACAGCAATGCCATATGCTCCAGAGTTTTGTGTTGACAATACTATTTTCACCCCGTTTTTCCAATATACCGCGTTTCCATCTTCTACTCCTGAAATGTAAACATCTTTGTTGGAAAGTACGATTGCCGTTGCTGTGCCATAAGCGTTATTAGCAGAAAGCATGGTCCCTATCCCATTTTTCCAGTATATTGCTTTTTGAGCAGTGTCTCCAACAACATACACATCGTTTCCCGTCACCGCCATGTCATATCCGTATACCCCTATGTAATTTCCACGGGTTGGGTCTTTACCCACAAGCGAGCCAAGTGCGGTAGTTAAACCATTTTTCCAATACACAACTCTACTACTATTGTAGTCCTCGCCTGATATGTAAACATCACTTCCATTTAATGCAACTCCACGGGCTTTGGCTGGAAGAGCATTTTGGTTCAACTTCGTTACAATGCCATTCTTCCAAATTATTGCGTCGGACAAGATATGCCCAACAACATAAACATCCGATCCGGATACAGCAATGTCATATGCCAAAGAGCGATCTGTATTAGGGGCAACAAGCACGGTCTGGACGCCGTTCTTCCAGTAACAGGCAGCATTACCCCGAGCACCCGCTATATAGACATCTATAGTAGAAGATGAAGGCCCCTGGGGCGATGAAGAAGAATCCTTACCCTTCGAACAGGAAAATAGAAGTGCAGAAGAGATAACAATGGAAGCAAACAGTAATGACCTTAACACAGTTAGATGGTTTAAAAAAGATTCAATTAGTTAATAAAAATATGCGGTTTGCATGAGATTAATATATTAAAATAAAATGCATACCAGTCAAACCAATTTGGATGAAAAAGCGATACACTAGGTAAAGTTGCACCCCATGTCACATAAAATTTCGTTCATATTCATATCCTCAACTGCCGTAAAGTAAACCATAAGGGATTCTTGGTTTAGTAAGCATTTATTGTGCATCTAACCAATATTGCGATAGCCCAAAAACACAACAGCAGAAAGTATGTATATAAGATTACAGCTTGAGGGTAAAATTTCTGTCTGGAATCACTATTATACTTGCATAGCTAATGCAACAGAGCATAATGAATTGAAGATTTCGTCAACACGCTCTCTGGCGATATCTATACCTGCAAATATTAAATAAATCACAAACCCTCCAAATAGCGCAACAACGCTATCAAATCTGCTTCCTTTTTAAAATCCAATTCATTACTGCTTAAATAGGCATCAAGTTCCTTTTTCTTCTTGGAAAACACCTTGTACAAATTCTTCTTATTGGCGGGCACAAAGTAGTTGAACCGATCACCAAAGAAATAATCGGTCCGCTTATAAAACGTCACATTTTCCCGCACCAGCAGGTTGGTTTCCATCACGCCCTGGTTGTTGATAAAATTGCTGTACGAATCAATTGCGGATGTAGGATTGGGTTGATTATAACCGCCAATTTTTTCCCGCTTTTGCAACGCATACCGTTCGCGTTTCAACAGCTTATGCTCCTGCGCATCAAACACTTCTTCGAGGTAACCTTCTTTAAAAAAATTGTTGAAATAAAACAGCTTGTTGCCAACAGCCACATGGCCAATGTTCAGCATCTGCTGCTTGGCAATTGCCAACGTATCGCCTTGTGGCGAAATGAATTCGATCTCCTCGTTAAACAGGTTATAATTCATGATGCCCGATGATGTGCTCTTGTCTTTAAACACAATTTTACCGGGACTGAATTTTGGAAAACGGTACATCCGGGCAGGCGTGGCCACTTCGGCAATAGAGCGGCCAGCTTCCACAAAAATCGTTGCGCTGTCCTGGGCAACAACGCTGGACAACGTCAGAACCGCTAACAATAGCGTGATGATTTTCATACCAACCTAAGTTATCAATATTTACGCAAAATCAATAGTATTAGGCCGCACCGCCTGCAACAATTTCGAGTTAAAGCGCCAGGCGACAATGGAGAGTCTAGTTGATCAGCAATAAAAATTTACCTGGGGTTAATCCTTGCTGTAAAAGATCACAGCCGTTCACAAAAGCGTACAATTTACCAGGTTGATCACTTAAATAAAATGTGCACTTTTGCTGGGCATGAGTGTATTCAGCTACCACATTGTGACCACATCACATTTTATAGCGCTAAAGGCACTGCTATTTCCTCCCAAACCAAAAAACTATCCGGGCTTAATTCATGCAGAATGTATGACGGCAATGACACTCGGCTCAGGATTTTTTTCGCCGTCACGCATGCTTTTGAGGCAGCTTGTTGTTTTTGCACAATGGGAAAGCGAAGAAGCCATCGACCAGTTTCTATCAGGCAGTTCGTTAGGTGCGGTGTTGCAGAAGGGATGGCACTGCCGCCTTTTATTTATGCGGCAGTGGGGTACGCTGAGTGCATTTAAAGTGCCAAACGAATCACATGAATTGGAAGAGAACCACGCACCGGTTGTGGCGGTAACACTAGCCCGCATGAAACTACCTGAAGTGCCGAGATTTATTCGCTGGGGACGGCCTGTTGAAAAATTGGTTCGCGACCATCCCGGCACCACTTTATCATTTGCTTCCATCAGGCTTCCGAGAACGGTTTCCACTTTTTCAGTATGGAAATCGCAAAAAGAAATGACAGATATGGTTCGTGGACATAGCCAGGTGCCTCATCCAAAAAGGCATGTGGATGCAATGGGAGAGCGGAACAGAAAAGACTTTCATTTTGAATTTACAACCTTACGCTTTAAGCCTATTTTAGAAGCCGGCGAATGGAACGGACGTTCGAATCATATACCAAAACTTAATAGCGGAAAATAGCATGAGTTTTCCACGTCCGATGCAAAAGGTACAGGATTGGTTAACCCAACAATGGGTAATTGTTCGCGGTCGAAAGATTGATCCAAATGAATGTTCCTGGCTGATGGGACCATTTGGAAGTTCAGAAATTGTTGGTGAAAGTTTTATCAATGAATTGGCAGCAAATGAAAAGCTAACAATCAACAGGGAAACAACATTAGGAGGTTTGATCCCGGATATAGCCAGCCTGAATTTGCCGGAAGCGCATCGGCTAAAGGTATTGCCGGAAGTAGTTGATTTTTACGAAAACACAGCTCGGTACAACTTGCAATTTTCTGTACGGTGGAACCTTTTATTTAAAGGCTTTGGCATTCTAATCAGTAAACTATTCAGCAACCGGTTGCGGCAGTTGAATATACCTATTGCAAACACAACAACCTATAGTGAGTTGGATAGTAAGATCATCGCACTTGCAGAACCAGACAGCGGAAAAACAAAGTACACATTCTGGCTCCGTTCGATTAAATCAAGTGGCGATCCTATTTATTCCGGTGTTTATGGTGTGGGCACATTGTCGTCCGGAATCGCTTGTATCAAAGCAGTGTTCCCGCTGCCAAACGGAAATGCCACCGTACTGATGACGCCAGCCGTTGGACCTAATGGTGAATTGATACTTGAATCTTCTGGGAAAGAATTTGGTGATGCCGGGTTTTACTTTTTATTGAAAGATTCCAAAGGAGTTCATTGGGCGCATTACGTCAAGTCATTTCGCGACCAGTTAACAATCAATGCAACAAATGGGAAACTCGCAGCGGAGCAGGTATTAACGCTATGGCAGAAAGAAGTACTTCGCTTCAATTACAATATTGAATCAAAAAATAAAACGGATTTACCACTCAAAAATTTTCCCACAGCATGACCGACCGCGAAAACATCATTCAAAACTACATCGACGGGTACAACAATTTTTCGGTTGACCAAATGGTTGCCTACTTTGCCGAAGGCATCCAATTTGAAAATGTCCAGGACGGGCAAATCACGCTGTCGCTAACTGGAATAGATGCATTTAAAGAGCAGGCTGAAAGGGCAAAAACCTTTTTTACAAACAGGCGTCAAACGGTCAAATCGTTTAACCATAAAGAAGCCGAAACCACAATAGCAGTTGATTATACCGCAGTGCTGGCAATGGATTTTCCAAACGGGCTTAAAAAGGGCCAGCAACTCAACCTCACAGGAACATCTGTTTTTGAATTTGCTGGTGATCGGATCGTTAAACTCACTGATATCAGCTAAGCCACCCACCATTCAAGTGCGGAACGTTGTTGTGATAAGCAGTAACTTTTACTTCGTCCAAAGCCACCATCATGAACATTGCAATAGCGCAAACCCGGTCCATTAAAGGCAACATTACAGCCAATGCAGCAAAGCATAAAGGGCTGATTGAATTGGCTGTTGCCAACAATGCGGCTGCTATCTTTTTCCCCGAACTTTCCCTGACCGGATACGAACCAACGCTGGCTGCGGCACTGGCTTCCAATACTGATGATCCGTTGTTCAATGCCTTTCAAGAAATAAGCAATACGCACCGAATTACTATTGGTTTGGGTATGCCTACTAAATCCGCCGACGGTATACACATCAGCATGATCGTGTTGCAACCCAATACACCCATTCAGGTTTATTCAAAACAACAACTGCACGAAGATGAAACCCCATATTTTGTTAGTGGGAGGGAGCAGCTCATGCTGCAGGTGCAACAGCAAAAAATAGCGCCGGCAATTTGCTACGAAAGCCTGCAGTGGAACCATTCTAAAAATGCGCATCGGCTGGGTGCAGCCATCTATATTGCTTCGGTGGCAAAAGCGCAAAGGGGCATTGATAAAGCAATGCTGCATTTTCCGGCGGTGGCCAGGCAGTTTTCCATGCCGGCGTTCGTGGCTAATGGTGTTGGTCCCTGCGATGATTTCATCAGCGCGGGACAAAGTGCTGTTTGGACGAAAAGCGGCACCCTTGCCGGCCAGCTCGATGACCAAAATGAAGGCGTCCTAATATTTGACACCGAAAAAGAAATTACAACGGGCATAGTGTACTCCGACACAAATTGATTGCGGGCCAGCGCTTGCAAATAAGTATAAGGTTGCATTATATTGTAACGATCAAACATTGTTTCCGCCGGTGGCAGCCCTATACTTTTTGCAACACCCGCTGGAATACGCATTCACAATACCAACTGACATGCTTTTCACTATGTACAAAAATGCCTCACTGCTTACCGCTCTATTACTGATTGTAAACTTTGTTTTTGGTCAAAGCTATTCTGGTCTGAAAGCAGGAATCAACTATGCCAATCAACTTGCTGTTACAAAGCCAGCCAACACCTTCGATAATAAACCAATTGTGGGCGTACAGGCAGGTGTGTTCTTCAAAAATGCACTCACACAGAAATGGACCCTGGCCGCCGAGGCAAACTTCTCCATTATAGGCGCCAGCTATCGTTTTCTCGAGTTGGTAAAACCCAATGACCAGTCCAGCAATTTGTTTAGGATCATTCGGCGCACCAAGCAGGTTGCTTATCTCGAGTTACCGCTGATGCTGCAATACAACTGCACCAACTTTTACTTTGGTGCAGGTCCGGCGGCTGCACTCAAACTATATAGTACGCCAGACGAACAGGAATATCCGCCTTCATACAAAACCATCGATGTATCGGCCAATGCCATTGCTGGTTATAAGCTTTCAAAAAAGATGGATGTTAATGTGCGTTACAGTTATGGACTTATCAATACTGTCAAGGACAGGTCTAGTTTTGGGATTTTACAGGAAGTGCGCATAAACAATAGGTTCGCAAACATCTCGCTATTGTACCGGTTGAAATAAATATGCGCAACAACAACACCTTTTATTTATGCAGCGCAATTAAATGGCTTGCAACACTGCAGCAAACAAAGCTGCACTAACCTTTACCCATCACCCAATATTTTTGGTGGCCTTTGCGTTGTAGCTAGCGGCGCCATTTGCTGCTAAAACCACTGTATGAGATTTGGTCTTTCATTGCAAACACGGGTCTTTGTGTTGCTGTTGCTTTTTGCAGTGGCGGTAGTGGGCTTTATGCTCAAACTACCTGCTACCTTCCGGCATATTGATAAAGAACTGCACACCGCATTTTACTTTGGCGCTGCCGCATTCCTCAACCTGGCCTTTGCCGGCAAAAACCTGCTCCGGCATGCGTTTATATTTGTTGCGCTATACCTGTTTGGCATGACCATCGAATGGGCACAGGCCTACTCCAACAGGTTTTTCCGTTCCCGCATCCATGGCCGTTTCGACCCCGAAGACCTGCAGGCAAATCTTTATGGACTCGTTGCTTTTTCGGCGCTGTGGCTGGTGGTGGTAACGGTAATGTTGCTATCGAAAAAACGTAGCCAGTCAGCCGCCTGAATTGCACCATTGTAAAAAAGTTATAGCCTAGTACCGTTGCATTTTATTTACCCAAATGCCCCACTGAAATGATCCTGGAACATGTAGCCATCTGGACCGACGACCTCGAAGCACTGAAAGCATTTTACGAACAATATTTCGGCGGCGTGGCCAATGCGCTGTATGTAAATGAGTCGAAAGGATTTCAAAGCTACTTTCTCAGTTTTAGCTCCGGAGCCCGGCTGGAGCTGATGCAGAAAGAGGGCATACCGGCCAACCTGAATGATACAGTAACGGCGCAGCACCGCGGCATCATCCACCTCGCATTTGGCGTGGATACAATGGCGGCTGTAGATGCCAAAGCCGCCGAACTGCGGCAGGCAGGTTTTGAAATACTCAGCGGCCCCCGGAAAACCGGTGATGGATACTACGAGTTTGAAACCCTCGACCCCGATCAAAACAGGATTGAAGTAACCACTCCATACCGCGCCACCGGGCCGCAAACGCCAGCCTAGAAAGGCCTTTGCAATGCTGCGGCTTCAATCTTTTGTTAATCCAAGCCCCTGCCCCGGCCGTTTACGCCGAAAAAGGTACTTTTACAGCCTTCGTTTTTTATTATGAAAAAATTAGTTGTAGCCTTCGCCACCACGCTTTTATTGGCCACAGGTGCATTTGCACAAGGCAAAAAAATGGTGGCCGATAAAATATTGGGCATTGTGGGCGACCGCATCATTTTGCAAAGTGACGTAACCAACGCCATTGCCGATGCTGCCCGCCAGGGCCAGCAGGTGCCGGAAGGCGCTGCCTGCCAGATCCTGGAACAGGCGCTGGTATCGAAAGTAATGATGCTGCAGGCCGAAAAAGATTCGCTGGAAGTAACCGAAGACGAGGTGGAAGCCGACCTCGACCTGAGGGTTCGGGAGTTTATCCGTGCATACGGCACCCAGCAGGCGCTGGAAGAAATTGCCGGCAAAACCATTTACCAGATCAAAGACGATGCGCGGGAAAGCGTGAAGGAACGCAAGCTGGCCGAAGCCATGCAGCGCAAGATCATGGAAGGGGTAAAAATTACGCCTACCGAGGTGCGGGCATTTTTCGACCGCATTCCAAAAGACAGCCTTCCTTTTTACGAGTCGGAATACGAAATTGGCCAGATTGTGCTGTACCCCAAGGCCAGCCGCGATATGGAGTTGTATGTAATTGACGAACTGAACAACTACAAACGCCAGATTGATAGCCGCCTCACCACCTTCGACCAGTTGGCCCGCCGTTTTTCGGAAGACCCGGGCTCCAAGGAGCGTGGCGGACAATACCAGATCAACCGCAACGAAAAAACCTGGGATCCCGCGTTTTTGGCCGGTGCATTCCGCCTGAAAGATGGCCAGATTTCGCCGGTGATCAAATCCAAATTTGGCTACCACATTATTCAAATGATCCAGCGCAACGGCGACGAAGCCATTGTGGCACACATCCTCCGCATTCCGCCGGTTACTGATGTGGAAACCGCAGCCTCAACTATTTTGCTCGATTCTGTAAAGGCACAACTGGAAGCCGGCACCATCACCTTCCCCATTGCCGCAGGCAAATACACCGAAGATGAGGCTGCCAAATACCAGGGCCCGTTCATAACCGGCGGCCGCACCGGTTCTTCGTTTGTTACCATCGACGAGCTCGATAAAGACATTGTGACCTTGCTGGATAAGATTAAAGTGGGCGAATACTCGGAGCCGCAAGTGTTTACCGATGAGCGGGGCAAAAAAGGCGTACGCATCATTTACCTGCGGGCCCGCACCGAGCCGCACCGCATGAACATCAAAGACGACTACGATAAAATTGCCGCCATGGCTTTGGAAGAGAAAAAATTTGGCGCTATGGACAAATGGCTGAATGCACGGATTCCCAATTACTATATTATGGTGGATGATGCCGATGCACAAAGCTGCCCGCAGTTGCAGAAATGGATCTCTAAATCGACGGCCAACAAATAAAACGTACGCTACACCTGTTTAAAAAATACCCTCCCCCAACCGGCAGGGTATTTTTTTATTGCCGGGCTTGTTTTGCAGTTTTCTTGCGGGATAGCTTTTACTTTTGGCGCCCCGTTGCCACACCGGCAGCTTTTTTTCCATGTTGACCATTAACAAGCCCGAACTGGGTGCCGAGCTTCCCCTTTTTCAGCAGTCGCCGCTGCCCGGCTGGATTGTTGGTGCCGATGGTGCCGAACTACTTGCGGCCAATGATGCCGCGGCCGCTTTTTTGCCCCACACCCTGCCCCGGTTTGATGAGCCGCCGGTGCTGGCCCATTTTTGTCACCCCAAAGACCAGCAACGGCTAACGGATGCATTGGCCCAGCCTATGGAAAACAACTCGCTGGGCGTTTTTTTAATGCGCCTGCAAAATGGCCAGCAGCAAAGTACTGTGCTGTATGCCAGTCCGTTTAAAGTGGCTGGCACCAATGGCTGGCAGGTAACGGCCGTGCCTGCGGCGGAGCGCATTACGCACTGTGCGGTGCCACAACCCGAAGAAGGCTGCTGCAACCAGAACTTTTTCCGCAGCCTTATTTTCGAAGCCTCTTACGGCTCGGTGCTGTGCGATGCGGAGGGCGTGGTGCAATTTGTAACACCTGCCGTGGAAACCATCCTGCATTTTAAGCCCCATACCATTATTGGCCACAACATTTTTGCATTTGTACACCCGCACGACCACGAAGTGGCGCATGGCGCCTTCGACCTGGAGCTGAAAGGCATGCCGGAACTGCGTTCTATTTTAATACGCCTGAAAAACGGCGCCGGCGGCTATACCTGGTGTACCGTGCGGGGCCACAACCTGTTGCAACACCCCGGCGTGCAGCGCTTTGTTATTTATTTCCACGACGATAGCCAGCGCAAGTTTGCCACCGATGCACTCAAAGCCAGCGAAGAGCGGTTTCGCACCCTCGTTCGCGATCTGCAGGTAGGCGTGCTGCTGCTCAATGCAACCGGCTCCATTATGGTAGCCAATGCCGCTATGGGCCGCATTTTGGGCCAGCCTTACGAAAGCCTGACCAACAAATGCGCCTGGGATGTGGTGCCCCGCGTAATTGACGAAGAAGGAAACGAGCTGCCCAAAGAGCGGCGGCCGGTGCACCAGAGCATGGTGCTGAAAGCACCCATCCACCACCAGGTAAATGGCTACTGGATCGAAGAGCAGGATGCCTACCGATGGCTGCACATCAATACCGACCCGGTGCTGGACGACGAAGGCAACCTGCAATGCCTGCTGTGCTCATTTACCGACATAACCGAACAAAAAAAGCTGAACCAAAAGCTGCTGGACGAAAAAATGGCGCAGCAACGCCGCGTGGCCCGGGCCACCCTGCATGGCCAGGAGCGGGAACGCCGCGAAATTGGCAAAGAGCTGCATGATAATATTGGCCAGCAACTTACCACCATCAAACTGTACCTCGAGATGGCCAGCACCGCACCGGATATGGCGGCGGCGCAAGACATGGTGGCGCATGCGCTGCATTATGTGTCGGGCTCCATCAATGAAGTGCGGCAGATTTCCCGCATGCTGGTGCCCCACTCGCTGCAGGACCTGGGCCTGACCGAATCGGTGGCCGAACTGTGCTCCACCATCCAGCGCACCGGCAACCTCAGTGTTTCGTTCAGGCACGAAGGATATGCGAAAAACGACCTGGACGAACAGAAAAAACTGGCGGTTTACCGCATTATTCAGGAGCAGCTTACCAATACCATCCGCCATGCCGCAGCCAACGCGGTACATGTTTCGCTAACCCGCCTGCAGGACGAGGTGCACTTGGAAATTGCGGACGACGGCGTAGGATTTAACCCCAAAACGGTGCGCCGCGGCCTGGGACTTTCCAATATCCGCAACCGTGCCGAGTTGTTTGGCGGCTCCATCCAACTGACATCGGCGCCGGGCCAAGGCTGCCGGCTTAAAGTGCGGGTACCGGTTTAGGGATTGACTATTTACGATTTAGGATTGACGATTTGAGCAGCCGGTGGTTGCATAGGGTGGGCATTGCTTATAGAAGCCTTAATCATCAATCGTAAATCCCAAATCGTAAATCCATTGCCTTACCTTAGCGCCTTCCATTTTTACCACTCATGAGCGATGCTATAAAACACGAATGCGGGCTGGCTTTTATGCGGCTGCGCAAACCTTTTTCCTATTACCTGCAACAATACAAATCGGTACTGTGGGGATTGAATAAGCTGTACCTGCTGATGGAAAAGCAGCACAACCGCGGCCAAGATGGCGCCGGTGTGGCTGCCGTAAAGCTGAACGTGGAACCTGGTTATCCTTTCCTGGCACGCCTGCGCAGCAACACCAACCAGCCCATTGCCGACCTGTTTCGCCAGATCGGCCAGGATTTTAACGAGCTGCAAAAGTTCAACGTAGACATTGCCAATTACCCCGGCCTCATGAAAGGGCACCTGCCTTTTTTGGGCGAGCTGCTGCTAGGCCACCTGCGCTACGGCACACAGGGAAAAAACGACGTCAATTTTTGCCACCCCTTTATCAAGCGCCACACCATTACCGCCCGCAACCTGGCGCTGGCCGGCAACTTCAACCTCATTAACACCGAGGAGTTGTTTGAAAAAATAGGCATGGAGCCCGGCAATTTTCAAAAACAAAGCGACCTGGCCGCCATGATGGAAGTGATTTATCACTACCTGGTGGAAGCCGACGAAGCCTCACCTGCGCAGCTCGATATTGTATCGATGCTGAAAAAAGCAGTGCCCTTGTTTGACGGCGGCTTTAATGTGGGCGGATTGACCGGCAACGGCATTGGCTTTGTGTTTAGGGATGCACACGGTATACGGCCTTCGTACTACTATATCGACGACGAAGTGGTGGTGGCCGCATCGGAGCGGGCAGCCATCCGCACCGCATTTAATGTGGGTGAAAATGAAGTAAAAGAACTGATGCCGGGCCACGCCCTGATTGTAGCCGAAGACGGCACCGTTAGCATCGAACAAATCATAGCACCAAAAGAGCGCCGGGCCTGCTCTTTTGAGCGGATCTATTTTTCACGCGGCTCCGATGAAAAGATCTATAAAGAGCGCCAGTCGCTGGGCTACCACCTGAGCAAACCCGTGCTGGAAGCCGTGAACTACGACCTGAAGCATACCATTTTCTCGTTTATACCCAACACGGCCGAAGTGGCTTTTTATGGCCTGGTAAAAGGCTGCGAAGCCTACCTCAACCAGATCAAAACCGAACGCATTCTATCCTGGAACGGCACCTACGATCCGGAGAAACTATCGGAGATGATCAACCGTAAAATCAGGATGGAAAAAATAGCCATCAAGGATGTGAAGATGCGCACCTTTATTACCGAAGATGTGAATCGCTCCGAAATGGTGCAGCACGTGTACGACATTACGTACGGCACGGTGCAAAAAGAGCTGGACACGCTGGTGGTGATCGACGACTCGATTGTACGCGGCACCACGCTGCGCGAAAGCATCATCCGCATGCTCAGCCGCCTGAAGCCTGCCCGCATCATCGTGGTTTCTTCTGCACCGCAAATTCGCTACCCCGATTGTTACGGCATTGACATGAGCAAAATGGGCGATTTTATTGCCTTTAATGCGGCCGTGGAATTGCTGAAAGAAAGCGGCCAGGAAAGCCTGCTGACCGACCTGTACAACCAATGCATGGAACTGCTGGATAAAGGACTGCTCCATACCGAGAACCTGGTGAAGCAGGTGTACAAGCCGTTTACCATCGAGGAGCTAAACCGCAAGATTGCCGAACTGATCACGCCTGCCGATATCAACATCCCGGTGGATGTTATTTACCAAAGCATCGAATCGCTGCACGAGGCTTGCCCCGGCAACCTGGGCGACTGGTATTTTACGGGCAACTACCCCACTCCCGGCGGCAACCGCGTGGTGAACAAAGCCTTCATCAACTTTATGGAAGGCCGCAACGAGCGGGGATATTAGGGGAGACGGAAGAAGAGACAGGAGAGACGGAAAAGTCAGTAAAGACGGGAAAGAAGTTTTGTTATTTTAATAAAGTCCTACAGGTATGAAAATCTCCTTTTCACCTGTAGGACTTTTTATTTCACCTAATCTTTCTTTACTGACTTTTCCGTCTTTCCTGTCTTTCCGGTCTTTTCAGACTGTTTTCCTTCCGTCTTCCGACTGCGGACTTCCGTCTTCCGACTCCGCTCCCCCCAGCCGCTTTACAAACAAATAACGTCCAGAGTCTTTAAAACCGCGGCCGCCGTAAAGTTTTAGCCCGGCATCGTTGTGGTGTTCCACTTCTAGGTGCAGGGTTTGTACGCCCAATGCAATGGCTTGCTTTTCTACAAAGGCCAGTATTGTTTTACCAATGCCTTTATGGCGGTGTGGAGGATGCAGGTACAATTCATCAATGAATGCATTACGGCCACCATATTCAAAGCTAAAGCTGAACGCCAGGAACACGTAGCCGATGACATTCGTGTTTTCAGCAATAAGCCATAGCCTGCCCACGCCCTCATTGGCTACCAGTGTTTGAAAAATGTGGCCGGCCCTTTCGCGGTTAAACGGGTAACCATCAATGGCATAAAAATCGGCCATCATCGCCAGAACCGTGGCTTCATCATGCGCTGCTGCCAGCCGGAAATCAATCATCATCTCTGCTAATTGCGTTCAATTTTTTCGTCAAAAAAGCGGCACAGACCCAAAGACAGTGTTTAACCGGTAGCAACATTTCTATTTACCCTCAACCACATCGGGCAGCACTACGGTAAATGTGGCCCCGCTGCCCACCACACCCTGTGCTGTGATGGTACCGCCATGCCGCTCCACAATTTTTTTACACAATGCTAGCCCCAGCCCCGTGCCTTCGTAAGCTTCCTTTGTATTGAGCCGCGAAAATGTTTTGAAAATCTGCTCGGCGTGCTGCTGCGCAAAACCAATACCGTTGTCGGTAACCTCCAGCAGCACCTGGCCGTTTTCCCTGCGGCCACTGATGCGGATTAGCGGCGGCACACCGGGCCGCGAAAACTTCAGTGCGTTGTTGAGCAGGTTATACAAAAGCTGGTAAATGAGCACTGCGTGGCCCTGCACCGCCGGCAGCGCCGCATAATCGATGCGGGCACCTTTTTCGCGGATCATCAGCTCCAGGTCGGCTTCAATGCTGCGCAGCACGGTGGCCAGGTCTACCGGCTCCGGTGCGGCGGCGTTGTTGCTCAGTGCGGAGTATTGCAGCACGCCTTCCACCATGGTGTACATGCGGCTGGCGGCGGCTTCTATTTTTTGCAAATACTGGATGCCTTTGTGGGGGAGCAGATGGCCGAATTCGGTGTGCAGGCAGCTGCCAAAAAACCGGATCTTCCGTACCGGCTCTTTCAGGTCGTGGCTGGCCACATGTGCAAATTGTTGCAGGTCGGCATTGCTGCGCTCCAGTTCCATATTGTTTTCCTGCAGTTGCTGCCGCAATAGCACGTCCTCGGTTACATCGCGCAGCGTGCCAATGATCACTTCTGCGCCATCGGTTTGCACCGTGCGGCCGGTGGCCTGCAGGTAGCGGATGGCCCCATCGGTTCGGATGATGCGGATGGGCCTGTTGGGCACCTTTTTTTCCTGCACTGTATGCACCGCTGTTTCAATCACGCCTTCCCGTTCGTTGGGGTGAATAAAACGGAGAAATTGTTCAAAGCCCGGTTCAAAGCTGCCCGGCTCGCAGCCCAGCAGGCGGTACAGGTTTTCGGAGTAATTAACGGCGTTGGTGCCCGGGTCCCAGAAAAACGATCCCTGCCTCGAGGCTTCTTCGGCATGGGTAAAAGTCTGGTTTTGCAGCAGCAGGTATCCATTGAGGCTTTTGAGTTGCTGCGTTACTTTGTGCAGTTCAGCGGTCCGCTCCGATACTTCCTGCTCCAGTTGCTGCGCAAACGTTTTTTGTGCATGAACGTCGGTCATGGCGCCAATCCAGCGGACCACGTTGCCGGCTTCGTCTTTTACCGGCTCGGCCACGGAGTAATGCCAGCGGTAGCCGTCGTCCTTGCCTTTCAGGCGCAGCTCGTAGCGGAACGGCGTGCCGGCTGCCATGCTGGCCCGCCACAGCGGCATCATTTGCCGTGCATCGTCGGGGTGGATCATGGCCCGCCACGCGGCCCTTATTTCGCCAAACCCCGAATAATGCGCCCAGGCATCGGAGGCGTATTCAAACTGCTCCTGCGCATTCATGATCCACACCATTTGCGGCAGCGTATCGGCTAGGATGCGGAAGCGGCTTTCGCTTTCCCGCACCTTTTCCTCGGCTTGTTTGCGCTGCGTAATGTCGATCAAAATCACCTGGATGCTGCTGTAGTCGTCGTCCGTAGGAAAATCAATCCGCATCAGCACATGCAGCACTTCGCCCCATTTGTTTTGTATCAGGGTTTCGGTTTCCAGCCGGCCGCCGCCGGTGGCCATTATTTTAAGTTCCTCCAGAAATGCGTTGAGGGTATTTTTCACAAAAAGCTTGGGCAGGCAGGCCAGCGTTTCCTGGCGGGTGCCGCCATACAGGGCTTGCGCCGCTTCGTTTACATCCCGCACCACCAAGCTGTTTACCAGCTGCAGCATTTCGGCCTCCCGCACCGAAAAATAAGCGCCAATGTCTGTAATGCCGTTTGCCAGCAAGGCATCGATTTTACTTTTTACCACCGAAAAATCCTCTTCCCAAATGGCGATGGGGTTGTTGTAAAAAATACGGCGGAAGCGGGCTTCGCTTTGCTGCAGCCGTTCTTCGGCCGCCTTTTGCTCCGTAATATCCAGGCAAATGCCGCTGATGGCGGTGGCCTCGCCGGCTTCGTTATAAGTATAGCTGCCCAGCGACCGCACCCAGCGTACGCTGCCGTCGTTTACCCGCCTGATGCGGTACGACACATCCACCGGCAGGTGCTGGCGTTCAGTTTGGTTGAAATGCGCTACCACATAGGGTTCGTCTTCGGGCAGGATGGCCACCTGCCAGTGTGCCGGCGTGATGCCTTCAAAATCTTCGGGGTAGCCCCAGAGTTGTTTGTGCAGTGCCGACCATTCCAGTTTTTGCGTAGCGGTGTCCACTTCCCAAGTGCCGGCCTGTGCCGCACGGGTGGAGAGTTGCAGGTGCCTGCTCAGGCGGTGCATCCGCTCCGAGGCTTCCTTTTCGCCGGTAATATCACGGGAAATAACTAGCAGCCGGCTGGGCGCTTCAGCCGTGCCTGGCACTGCCGATACCACCACATCCCACCATTTGGGCGTGCCTCTTACCGTGGGGCAAAAGGCCTGGAAATAGGCGGTTGTGCCGGCCAGTGCCTGCTCCAGTGCCCCTTTGATTTCTTCGCGGTTGGGCGCCTGCCACAGATCCCACCATAAGCTGCCCCGCACGGCATCGAAACCGGGCATTTCCATTAGTTGCTGCCCGTTTTTATTGATATAAACCAGCCGCCCTTCGCTGTCGAGCACCGAAATGCAATTGGGGCTGGCCTCCAGCACGGTGTACACCAGTTGCTCCTGCTGCTGCAGTTGCTGCGCGGCTTCTTTTTCCGCATGAATGTCGGTGGCTGTGCCCAGCCAAAATTTGGTATCGCTGTATTCGTCGGTGTGCAGCTGGGCTTCGGTGCGGTGCCAGCGATAGTTACCATCGGCCATTTGCAGCCGGTGTTCCTGCTTAAATGAAAGGCCTTTCGACAAAGCCCCATTCCATGTGGCTATAGTTGCTGCAGCATCCAGCGGGTGCAGCAGGTGCAGCCAATGCCAATGTTGTTCGGCTATGGCCAAAGACGCAAAGTTCTGGGCTTGCCCGTTGTGGTATTGAATGCTGCCGTCCGGCGCCGCTACCCAGGCCAGGTGCGGCAGGGCATTGAGCAGGGCAAATGATTTTGCATGCTGCCCGCCATTGCCATCGCCATGATTGTGCACTGGCACGGCCGCAGTGGCGCTGTTATCAGGCGGTTGCGGATCCAGCGATGAAGCAGCGTGGCCGGGCAGTTGGTTCATAAGATGGGTATTGGTGGTTTGGTTACTAAGGTCCTTGTTTTTGGTGGTAACAAAAAGCGGAATATTGAATATATACCGGCTGCTTCAGTGGGCATTAATAACATAAGATTTTGCGCCTTTGCGCCTATCTTTCGTGCATGAAGATATTGCTGCTGGTACGCCATGCAAAAAGCTCTTGGGCCAACGAAAACGAAGCCGACTTTGACCGGCCGCTGAACGACCGTGGTAAAAAAGATGCACCCCAGATGGCCCAGCGGGTGCAGGAAAAGGTACCACGCATCGACCTGGTTGTTTCCAGCCCGGCCAAGCGGGCACATAAAACCGCCAAAGCATTTGCAGCAGCATACAACATCAAAGACGACGATATCCAATTGGTGGAAACCCTGTACCTGGCACCGGCATCTTCCATATATCAAACCGTGGCTGGCCTGGCCGATGGCAATGATTGCGTGGCACTGTTTGGCCACAATCCGGGCATCACCGATTTTGCCAACATGCTCTCCAATGTGCGCATTGATGATATGCCCACCTGCAGCGTGTTTGCCGTTTCGGCCGATGTGGGCAACTGGCGTGAATTTGTAACGGCACCCAAAAAGTTCCTCTTCTTCGATTATCCCAAAAACCCGCTGAAATAAAACCGGTCAGCGGGCAGTGCCATTTTTATTTTCCCGCATCTTGTTTATCTTAATACGATGCCTGCAACCAAAACCTACTGGTGGACCCTTGCGCCTTTTCTGCGCCTGTTGCCCCTGCTCATGCTGGGCATCCTTTGCGGGTGGTACCTGCAGCTATCCATTACCGTTATTGCAGTTATTGGGGCCAGTGCTTTGTTGTGTACGTTTAGTTATCCCTTTCTATCAAAAGGATCGAAATACCGGCTGCGCTTTTTGGCCGGCGGCAGTTTGCTCCTGCTGATATGGGCGTTGGGTGCCTGGCTGGTGCAAAAAGAAAACATTCGAAATGACTCGCGGTGGTTTGGTAAATCATACAAAGAAGGCGATGGACTTATTGCTGCATTAGATGAAATGCCCGTTTCAAAACCACGTTCGGTAAAAGCCATTGCCCGCATTACACACCTTATTCAGGACGGCAGGATGGTTTCGGCCACGGGCCGCATCATCTTGTATTTCGACAAAGAAGGCAATACAGAAAACCTTGTTTACGGCAACCGCGTATTGCTGCAAAAACCATTACAGGCTATTCAAAACAGCGGCAACCCCGGCGCATTCGATTACCGCAGGTTTTGCCTTTTTCAGAGCATTACGCACCAGATATTTTTAAAAAGGAACGAATACCGCAGCTTGCCCGGCCACGATGGCAAGGGGCTGCAATGGGCATTAATCCGGAGCAGGGAAACAATCGTTGGCATTTTACAAAAACACATCCAGCGTCCCCGCGAACAGGGCCTCGCCGAAGCCCTGCTCATTGGCTATAAAGACGACCTGGACAAAGGGCTGGTGCAGGCTTACTCTAACACCGGCGTGGTGCATGTTATTGCCATTTCGGGGCTGCACCTGGGGCTTATTTACTGGCTGCTGGTGCGCATTGCGGGCCTGCTGCGCCGGCGTGGACGGGTTGTTCGTTTCCTGTTTATTGCAGGCGGGCTTTGGGCGTTTACGCTGCTGGCCGGCGCACAGCCTTCAGTGGTGCGGTCGGCAGTGATGTTTACCTGCATGACGCTGGGCCAACTGATTGGCCGGCAAACATCACCGCTCAACACGCTGGCTTTTTCCGCAGCCGGGTTGCTTTGCTACAACCCATTCTGGTTGTGGGATCTGGGCTTCCAGCTTTCGTACACCGCCGTGGGCGGCATTCTAATCTTTTACAAGCCTCTGTACCACCTGCTGTATTTTCCCAACAAAGCGGTGGATTGGGTGTGGCAACTGGTGGCCGTTACCCTCACCGCGCAAATTTTGACGCTGCCCATTTCCCTGTTTCATTTTCACCAGTTCCCGGTGCTGTTCCTTATCACCAACCTGCTGGCGGTACCGCTATCCAGCGGTGTGCTTCTGCTCGAAATGGCGTTGTGCGCATTTTATTGGTTCACACCACTGGCATCGGCAATTGGCTGGCTCACGGAGGGGCTCATACGCTTTTTGAACGACTACATTGTGCGGCTCAGTGCGCTGCCTTTTGCGCTTTGGGATGGCTTTTCTTTTTCGGTATTGCAGGTGCTGTTGCTGTACGCGGCCATCGGAAGTGCAGGGTATTGGTGGCTGGCAAAAGATAAAATCACATTGCGGTATGCACTGGCCTTCCTGGTGCTTTTTGCCGGCCTGCGCAGCTACAACCTGTGGGAAGCATCGCGGCTCAATAGGTTGATCGTATACCATGTGCCCCGCCACCGCGCAGCCGATTTTATCAGCGGGCGGCAGGTATTTTTCAACGGCGATACAGCCTTGTTGCAGGATGGCTTTGAGCGGGCTTTTCACCTGCGGCCCGCCCGCATCCTTTTTCGTGCCGGTGCCGTGCAGCCAGTGCAAGGGGCTGCGTTTCGTTTTGCAAAAAAGACCATTCATTTTTACGACAGTGCGGCACTTTTTCCCAACACTGCACCGGCAGTACTGGTGGTTTCGGGTAAAGCAAAACTTCCAAGACAAATAAATGGCCTGCACCCGGCGCAACTGGTGCTCGATGCCACGGTGCCGCCTTACCGGGTGCAGCAGTGGCGGCGCCTAGCCGACTCGCTGCGCTGGCCCCTGCACGATGTACGCACCAGCGGCGCTTTTGTGATGCAATGGTAGACGCCTACCTTTGCGCCTTGCCGGCCACCTTGGCCCCACTTTCGATTGCGCCCCTCAACCCCATTTTTATGAACAAAAAGATCAACGCTGCACTTATTTCCGTTTTTTACAAAGATGGTCTGGAGCCCGTGGTACGCCAGCTACAGGCACAAGGCACTACCATTTATTCCACCGGTGGCACCCAGCAATTCATTGAAGCACTGGGCATTGAAGTGGTGCCGGTAGAAAGCCTCACCACCTACCCTTCTATTTTGGGTGGCCGTGTAAAAACCCTGCACCCCGCGGTGTTTGGTGGCATCCTGGGCCGCCGTGCCGTGGAAACCGATAGGCAGGAAATGGCGCAGTACAAGATCCCCGAAATAGACCTTGTGATTGTGGACCTGTATCCGTTCCAGGAAACGGTTGCCAACACCACGGAGGAAAAAGCCATCATTGAAAAGATCGACATTGGCGGCCCTTCCATGATCCGCGGCGCAGCCAAAAACTTTTCGGATGTAGCCGTCATTGCATCGAAAGACGATTATAGCAAGCTGGTAGAAATTTTAGCGCAGCAGGGCGGTGAAACTACCTTGGAACAGCGCCGTGCATTTGCGGCAAAAGCCTTCCAGATCGTGGCCGACTATGATATTGCCATCAACAATTATTTTAACCCCGATACCGCACTGACCGTGCTGGGTGCCGGCCAGCAAACCGTGTTGCGCTACGGCGAAAACCCGCACCAGACCGCCATTTTCCACGGCGACCTGAGCCAGTGTTTTGCACAACTGCACGGCAAAGAACTTTCCTACAACAACCTGGTGGATGTGGATGCGGCCATTGAGTTGATCAAAGAATTTGACGGCACCAACGATGCCATTTTTGCCATCATCAAACACACCAATGTTTGCGGCATCTCCTCACGGGCATCAGCAGCCGAAGCATGGAAAGATGCACTAGCCGGCGACCCCGAAAGCGCTTTTGGTGGCGTGCTGGTAACCAACAAAGAAGTGGATGCTGCTACTGCCAATGCCATCTCCGAGATCTTCTTTGAAGTGCTGATTGCGCCCAGTTTTTCAGCAGAAGCAATGCAGGTGTTGCAAGCCAAGAAGAACCGCATTTTGCTGCAATTGAAAAACACCAATACTACCCCGAACATTTACAAAAACGCCGTAAACGGCACCCTTCAGCAAGGCAAGGATGTGGGCAATTTTGAAAAATGGGAAGAAGTGGGCGGCCGCCAAAGCTCTGATGCCGAACGCAAAGACCTGGAGTTTGCCAACATTGTGTGCAAGCACTTAAAATCGAACGCCATTGCGTTGGTAAAAGGCGGGCAATTGGTGGGTAAAGGTTGCGGGCAAACCAGCCGCATTGATGCCCTGCGCCACGCGGTGGAAAAGGCTAAGCAATTCAACTTTGATCTGGCTGGCGCCGTGATGGCATCGGATGCGTTTTTCCCCTTCAACGATTGTGTGCAACTGGGCCACGAAGCGGGCATCACCGCATTCATCCAGCCCGGCGGCTCCATTCGTGATAAGGATAGCATTGCCTATTGCCAGGAAAAAGGTTTGGCGCTGGTAATGACCGGTATGCGGCATTTCCGGCACTAATTTTTCATACCATCGGCGCCCTTGCCCCAGCTTACCCGGCCCGTTTGGCCTTGTAAGTTCAGCGCAGTAAGGGCGCCGATTTTTTTTATAAAAACGGGTACCAACCCGCAGCAATAGTGGAACACGACAGTAAAACAGCGGCAACCGCTAGCGCAGCACATTTGTTGCAAACCGAAAGCAAATCGAAAGGCAAAGGACCGGCCCTGGTGGCGCTTGGCCTGGTGTGCTTTCTTTGGGGCACCACCTGGATCGCTTCGCGGCAGGGCGTAAAATACATGCCGGCGTTGCAGCTGGCAGCCATCAGGCAGGTGCTGGGCGGCTTGTGCTATATTGTTTTTTACGTTATCAAAGGAGCGGCATGGCCCCGTGGCCGCGAGTGGCGCACCATACTTATTCTTTCCCTGTTCAACTTTGTGCTCAGTAATGGATTGTCTACCTGGGGAGTAAAATTTATCCCGGCAGGACTGGCCGCCATCATTGGCGCCATCTTTCCGCTGTGGCTGGTGGTGATTGCATTGGTGGTAGATAAAACGCGGCCCAAACCGCAGGCACTTACCGGCCTTGCCGTTGGCTTTGCGGGCATCTGCGTTATATTTTACGAACACCTGTCCGAGCTGTTCAATCCCGATTTCCTGTTTGGCATTCTTATTTCCCTGTTTGCCACTTGGACCTGGGCCGTGGGCACGCTGTACACCAAAAAACATGCGGCCTCGTTTAACCCCTATTTTTCGCTGGGCCTGCAAATGACCATTTCGGGTGTGGTGCTGTACGGCACGGTGGCGGCTACCGGCAACGATGTTTCCATCAAAGCCATTCCGTGGCAGTCGTGGGCAGCCATAGCCTATCTTACCGTATTTAGTTCGGTGGCTGCATTTGTGGCGTACCTCTATGCCTTGCAGCGCCTGCCCACAGCGCAGGTATCGCTGTATGCTTATATCAACCCGGTGATTGCCATTGTGCTTAGTGCGCTGTTTTTCAGCGAGCCCCTAACCGTGTTTATTATTGTGGGCACACTCATTACGCTGTATGGTGTGTGGCTGGTAAATAAGGCGGTGAAATAGAAGGGCAAAGGTGAAAAGTGAAAACCTAAAAGTATTTTACTAACACGCTGGAATTCCACTTTTTGGCTTTGACTTATGCCTTTTGACTTAACGTAGCTTCCTGCACAAACTGCTCATACACTTCCCGCCAGCCTTCAAACTCCGGTGCTGTTCCTAAAAAATGGTTGTGCCACAGTGTGCCCATGGTGCCGCCAACGGAGCGGGTTACCCGAAGCAGTTCGCGCAGCTCGGAAAGGGCTTCGTCCGGTGACAGTTTTTGCTCGTGGTAGGCATTCGCATCCATAAAACAAAACGGGTGAATTAGCAGGTCGGTTTGTGCTTCCTGCTCCAGGTCGTACCAATAAAACGGCATGGCCACCGATGCGCGGAAACCGTTGATGGTGCCGTATCCCATCGAGTATTCGTGTTTAATGCCCAGCTCCTGCAAGCGGTGGTAAGTGTGCGGCATCGACATGCGGATGTAGTGCTGCCGCGAGTGCATGATGTGCTGGTGCGCCGCCTTTTCCACAAATGCTTTTTCGCGGCCCATGGCCGCTTTATGATCGCCGCTGAACCACGACGGGTGCATGCCGATGGTATACCTCGTTCCCAGCGCATGAATCAACTGCCCAAACTGCGGCACATGTACATCGGTGTTTTTATCGAACCGGCCTTTTTCAATGGCGGCCAAAATAAAATACACTGGTTTTAGACCATATTGTTGGTGTAACTCATCCAGCCATTCAAACGAATCGTATGGATCGGGCAGCTTGCCCTTCAGCACTTTAATATGACGGCTTGCCTGCCCAAACTTAAAGCGTGCAATGGCTTGCAAAATGCGCCCCCACCTTACCTTGGCCGGCTTGTAGCGGTGGCACCAGGCAATGTCAATATCGTAAGTAGGTTCAAACTGGAACTGCGGCTTTTGCAATTGAATGCCGGGAAAACGCTCCTGCAACACAGTGCGAAAATCCTCGAGCCAGATGTTGATCAGCGGCAGGTGCAAAAACTCCTCGCGGTGCGCCAGCGATGCTTCATGCGAAAAGCGGCCGTACGCATCTTTTGCATGCGGCAGGTATTCTTCAAAACGGGTAAGCAGGTAAAATATGCCGGCAAAAAGATCGAAGCCCAGGTCGCCGGTGGTTTCAAAAAAAACCTTGTAGCCGTTGTGCTCCACGGTGTGCAGCGTGAAGCGGCGTTTTTCTGTTTCGGATAAAATGGGACAGGGCTTGATGTACAACTCGCCGTTGCTGATGCGCTGGTGCGAGTAATTGATCTTGGGCTCTTCGGCCTCGGCATAAGCCCCTTCATTGGCCATCACCTTAAACGGATGCTCGTAGTACCGCGTCAGAAAATCGGCCACATACTTTAAACGGGGTGTTATGGAATGGGCGTACAGGAGCACAGGCGTATGGTTTAGTTAGCAATTTAAGCCGCCAACAGATATAAAAAATGATGAATTATGAATTATGGATGATGAATTTCAAGAAGTACCTACCAATTCATAACGCATCATTCATCATTCATAATTAACTACGCTCCTCTTCCCGCCACATCTGGTTGAAGGTTTTTTTAGGAAACACCAGGTCGGCGCGGTGTGCTTTCCATTCTTTTACAAAACGGTTCACCACCCAGCCTTTGATGTTGCCCGGTGCCAGGTTCATGAGGCTGCGGTGCAGCATGGCCCTTTTCCACAACTTCCATGCAGTGCGTTCCGCCATTGTTGCGGCGCCTTCCTGCACTGCTTCGGAGCGGTTGTGCAGCAGCAGTTCGTGCAGGTTAATTTTTACCGCACACACTTCGGTGCAGTTGCCACACAGCGACGATGCATAGCTCAGGTGCTTCCACTCGTCCATGCCCTTGAGGTGCGGCGTTATTACAGCCCCAATAGGACCGCTATACGTCGTTTGATATGTGTGGCCGCCAATATTTTTATATACCGGGCAGGCATTGAGGCAGGCACCGCAACGAATGCAGTACAGCGCCTCACGACTTACCGGGTCGGCCAGCAGGTTGGTGCGGCCGTTGTCTAATAGGATCACGTACAATTCTTCGGGGCCATCCACTTCGCCGGGCTGGCGCGGGCCGGTTACCAATGAATTGTACACCGTTACTTTTTGCCCCGTTCCAAACGTGGAGAGCAGCGGCCAAAACAAGGGCAGGTCGTTAATGGAAGGAATTACTTTTTCGATGCCCACCACCACGATATGTGTTTTGGGCAGGGCGCAGCTCAATCTTGCATTGCCTTCATTTTCCGTAACGGCAATGCCGCCCACATCGGCCACAATAAAGTTGGCCCCGGTAAGGCCTACTTCAGCGCTGGCGTATTTTTCGCGCAGTTTGTCGCGGGCCACCAAGGTTAGCTCGCTGGGCGAAAGATTGGGTGAAGTGCCGAGTTTTTGTGCAAATAGGCGGGCCACATCTTCCTTGCTTTTGTGCATGGCCGGCGTAACAATATGATAAGGCGGCTCGCCATCCAGTTGCTGTATGTATTCGCCAAGGTCGGTTTCCACGCTTTCAATGCCTTGCTCCTCCAAAAACCGGTTGAGGTGAATTTCCTCCGTCACCATGCTTTTGCTTTTCACCAGGGTGCGGCAGTTTTTTGCTGCGCAAATTTTACGCACTTCTTCCAGCGCCTCTTCGGCGGTTTCGGCCCACAGTACTTTGGCGCCACGGGCCGTTATTTTTTGTTCAAAAGCCAAGAGGTGCTGGTCCAGGTTTTCAATGGCCTGCCACTTGCGGTTTTTTGCCCGTTCACGGGCATAGTGCACGTCTTCAAACTGCTGCTTACCTACGGGCACTACTGCGTTGTATTTGGCAATATTAAAATTGATCTTGCGGCGGTGTTCGCGGTCGGCGGCTTTGATGGTGCTCTTGGCTATGAAGGTGGCGGCCTGTTCGGACATGGGAGGTTGTGGGTTTAAAAGTTGAAGGTTTAAAGTTTAAGGTTTGGGGCCGTTGTTGCAGTGCAACTTTAGACTTTAGACCTTGAACTTTGAACTTATTTTCTCTTCTCCGGCGCGGCATCGAAATGCTCGACGGCCAGCTGGTGCAGCGTGTCGTAAAACTCTGCTCCAAATTTACGCACCAGCGCTTCTTTCAGGAATTGATACACGGGCACTTTTAGTTTTTTGCCAAACGCACAGGCTGGTTTGCACAGCACTTCGCGGGGCTCGTAGTTCACCATCGTGTAAGTATCGGTTTCGTTAAGCCGGATGGGAAACAGGTGGCAGGAAATGGGTTTTTTCCAATCTAGCTTGCCATCGTTGTAGGCCGCTTCAATGCCGCATTTTATGATGCCCCGCTCATCGCGAAAACCATAGGCGCAAACGCCGCCATTGATCACCGGCGTTACCCAGCCAAATTCGCCATCCTGCACAAACAGGCCCTGGCGCAGCAGCTCGGCGCGGCCTTCGGCAGTGAGGTAAGGAAGGATCACCTCCAGGTTTTTGCGGATGATTTCCATTTCCTCGTCGGTTACCGGCGCGCCGGCATCGCCGTCTTCGCAACAGCCGCCCTTGCATTTGGCAAGGTCGCACACAAATTTCGCTTCCACCACTTCATCGGAAAGCAGCGCCTGGTCGATTTGAATCATGCTGCAAAGATAACCGCCAAGCGCCGGATTGGCGCGGCCGCTGGCTAATCAGGAACAACATTTTGCACGCAGATAAATGCCGCGAACCTGGCTTTAGGCCTTTTGCCAAAACCTGCAGCATTGTTTAGCTTTGCCCTGCACCTAATAGCCTGCTGTTGAAAACAACCCCACCAGCCAACGAAGCAATTCCCGATACTGAAACGGCCATCCAAAAGGGCCTCGACTACCTGGAGCAACACCAGTTTCCGCACGGCGAATTTGTTTGTTATATGGGCGGCGATGAAGCCTTGCAGGGTTGGACGCTTCATGTAAATATGCTGTTTCCCACTACGCTGATTTGCGATGCATTGCTGCAGCTGCCCCAAACGCCACAGGTGGCAAAAATGCTGCAGCAGGCAGGCTGGTTTTTGCGGGCACATATGGGCCCCGGCAGCACTTGGCACCACTACACCTGGATGGCGGCCCACCACGAGGTGCTGCCTTATGATGTGGATGATTCGAGCTGCGTGAGCAGCGTGTTGCAGCGCCTGGGTATCGATCATCCGCAACAGCCTTTGCGGCGGTTGCTGCTGGGCAATAGAAACAGCAAGGGACTATTTTATACCTGGTTTGCTTTCCGGTGGCGCTGGAATACCAACAAAACCTATTGGCGGCTGGCGCTCCGCGAGTTCCTGGCGCCGGTAAAAGGGCTGATTTTCTGGAAAAAAATGGAATGCTCCCGCAACGATGTGGATGCCGTGGTCAATGCCAATGTGCTGACCTATTTGGGCGAAGGGCCCGAAACAGAGCCGGTTGTAGCCTGGATCAGGCGCATTGTAGAGAACGGTGAAGAGGCGCGTTGTGATAAATACTATTGCAACCCGCTTTCGGTGCACTACTTTTTTGCAAGGAGTTACGCATCGGGGATTAGAGGCCTGGAGCTGGTGCGCCAAAAAGCCATGAGCCGGGTGCTTGCCCATGCCCAACCCGATGGCAGCTTTGGCGCCTCGGCGCTGGAAACGGCCTTGGCCGTTTGCGCCCTAGTTAATTGGGGATATGACGGCGCCGAGTTGGCTGCAGCTTGCAGTTACTTGCTCCTGCGTCAGCAATCCAATGGGTGCTGGCCGCGCTGGTGCCTGTATTATGGCGGCCCGGCCAAACGCAGCACCTTTGGGTCGGAAGAACTGACCACGGCCATTTGCCTGCAGGCACTGAGCCAGCATGCCCAATTGCGGGCAAATGGAGCGGAAAGCAACGCAAGGGCCGGCTCAAGTGTGGCTGCCGCAGGTTTTTAATGAGCCTGTTTGCATAATATTATCTAATTTCAGCGCGTATTTTAGCATTAATCCTAAACCCTTTTCCAAAAATGCTGCTATCGCAAAGTGCAAGCCCAGGGCCAGCACCACCAGGCCACCCCAAAACATTTGGGTACCCATGCACCTGTACTTTGCCCCAAACAAATTTCATCCGGCTCAGGCCGGCAACACAGCGCCAAGCTCCCTCCAGCATCTTGTAGAAACCAAAACACCCCGGCTTTTCCGTGCCGGCTAAAACTTTTTAAGAACACACTGCCAGGCAAACCCTACTGCAATGAGTGAGCGATTAAGTATAAAAGATAAGGTGCAGCAGCTAAGAGCAAACCTGAAACTGCTGCGTACGCTTCGGCTGATCTGGACCGTTACGCGGGGTCGGGTGCTCTTTACCGTAGGGATGATTGTACTGGAAAGTGCCCTTTTTTTTGGCTCGCTGTATATTTTTAAATTACTGGTAAATGCCGTGGCGCAACAGCCCGATGTGCCGGCAGCAGCAAGACAGCAGGAGGTAATTACTTACTTAATTATTGCTGCGGCGATTGGCGTGGTGTATATGATGGTGCGGGCTCTTACCGGCCATGTGGCCGAAGTGCAGGCCGCCAAGGTCAGCACCTTTATCGACGATAAAATTCATGGCTGCGCCGTATCGCTGGACCTTTCATTTTTTGAAAGCCCCGCTTACTTTGATACGATGAAACGGGCCATGGATGCCGGCCCCGACCGCCCCAACGCCATTCTCACCAACCTGGTAGATATTGCCAAAAACGCCATGATGCTCCTGATGGTAGGCTCGCTGCTGATTTCCATTCACTGGCTGCTGCTGCCCCTGATGGCGGTGTTTATTATTCCACTGCTATGGGTGCGCATCAAATCGGCCGACCGGATGTATGAATGGCGGCGCAACCAAACGCACCTCGAACGGAAATCGGCGTACCTCAGCTCGCTGCTTACCGGCGATACGGTGGCCAAAGAGATCCGTGCCTTTGGCCTCGGCTCTTACCTGCGGTCCTGGCACAAGTCTATTTTTACCGACCTCATTACCCAACGTCTGCGGCTCAACCGCCTGGCCACTACCAACGAAATGATTGCCGGCGGATCGGTAACCCTGGGCATTTTTGCCTGCATTGGTTTTATTTCCATTTCGGCCATGAACGGCACCACCAGCCTTGGTGATGCAGCCCTGTTCCTGATTGCTTTTCCGCAGCTCAATAATATTTTGTACTCCCTTTCGGGCGGCATTTCGGTGCTGTATGCCAACAGCATTTATGTAAACAACATTTTTGAATTGTTTGACCTGAAGCCCAGCCTGGCCGAGCCCCAAACCCCGGTGCCGGTACCTACCGATGAAAAGCTGGACCTGGAGCTGAAAGATGTAAGCTTTACCTACCCGCATGCCAAAGACCCGGCACTTACCGGGGTGGATTTGCACCTGCCTGCCGGCAAAATTGTAGCGGTGGTGGGCCTGAACGGCGCCGGTAAAACAACGCTAATCAAACTGCTTTGCCGCTTGTACGATCCCACAGAAGGAGCCGTTACATTGGGCGGTGTAGATGTGCGCCAGTTTAGCAGCGCCGAATACCGCAGGCAGCTGTCGGTAGTGTTCCAGGATTTTGGCCGCTACAATGTTAGCGCTGCCGACAACATCCGCTTTGGCGACATTCACCGCCAGCATTCCGACGAAGACCTGGTGACTGCAGCCGAACACTCTGGTGCAGCAGCTTTTATCAACAAATTTCCGCAAGGCTACAACACCACCATGGGCCGTGTGTTTGAAGAAGGCCGCGAAGTAAGTATTGGGCAGTGGCAAAAACTGGCCATCGCCCGGGCATTTTACAGCACCTCGCGGATCGTGATTTTGGATGAGGCCACCAGTGCGCTGGATGCGGTTTCGGAGCAGCGGTTGTTTCAAAGTTTTAGGGAACGCATTGGCAATCGTGCGGCACTGATCATCAGCCACCGCCTGTCGGCGGTAAAACATGCCGATTATATCTATGTAATGGGCGATGGGCAGGTAAAGCAGGAAGGCACGCATGATGAGTTGGTGAATACACCCGGCGAGTACGCCAAACTGTTTCTAAAAAAACCTGTTTTAAAATAAAGACCATTTATCTTTAAATTTTACACCTAAACTGCTTTTGATACCCTCAACATCCGCCCGATGACTGCACCCGAACAAAATAAGCCAACGATAGCGCCAAAGCCACAGCAGGCAAGGGTGGCTATTGTTTCGATGTGCAGCGATGACTGGGGCGGCAGCGAAGAGTTGTGGGCACGCAGCCTGCCTTTTCTGCGGCAGTCGGGCATCGGGGCTTCCCTTTCCAAAGTAGGTATCAACCCGCATCACCCGCGCATTGCTGCACTGGCGCAGGCGGGTGTGCAGTTGCAGCCCCTGGGCGATACGCCGGCCAATGCACCGCTGAGCCGGCGCCTGCAGAAAAAACTGCGGGAAAGGCTGTTCCGGCGGCCGCCAGGTTACTGGGAGCACATCAACTTTGGCAAACACCTCCAGCTTTTTCGGCCTCAATTGGTTATCATTGCACAGGGTATAAATTTTGATGGCTTGGACTATGCTGCCGTTTGCAGCGCACATAATATACCCTACGTTGTTGTTTGCCAGAAAGCAGTGGAATTTTTCTGGCCCCCGGCCCACCTGCGGCAGTCCATGCGGCAGGCTTTTCAACGGGCTAAAAAATGCTATTTCGTATCGCAGCACAACCTGCAACTCACCGAGGAGCAGTTTGGGTTCCGGTTTTCCAATGCCTGTGTAATACACAACCCGGTGCGGTTGGTTCCGAAAGCACTTCCTTTTCCTATTGCATCAGAAACCATTCGCCTGGCTTGTATCGGGCGGCTGTTTATTATTGATAAAGGGCAGGACATTTTGTTGCGCATTTTGGCGCAGCCCAAATGGCGGTCCCGCCCGGTGGTGGTGAGCTTTATTGGCATCGGCCACGACGAGGCAGGCATTAAAGAGCTGGCTGCGCTGCTACAACTGACCAACGTGGTGTTTGAAGGACAGGTAGAAGGCATGGAAGCCGTTTGGCAACAACACCATGCACTGGTGCTGCCGTCGCGCTGCGAGGGCATGCCGCTGGTGGTGCTTGAAGCCCTGGCTGCTGGCCGGCCGGTGATTGCATCAAAAGCAGGCGGCACACCCGAGTATGTAACGGAAGGCGTGAACGGTTTTTTAGCCGAAGCAAATGTGGAAGATTTTGAAGCCGCAATGGAGCGGGCCTGGCAGCAGCGCCATCGCTGGGCCGAAATGGGCACCACCGCGGTAGCCATGATACAAGACCAGATTACTGGCAGCCCTGAAGAAGTTTTTGCAAATGAAATAACTGAGCTAATTTATGAAAACTAATCCGCTGGTATCGGTTATAATACCTACCTACAACCGGGCTTCGGTGTTGGCGACGGCCATCCGGAGCGCACTGGCGCAAACGTACCCCAACGTAGAGATCATTGTGGTGGACGACGGCTCACAAGACAACACGGCGCAACTGATGGAAGCATTTCCATCGGTGCAATATGTGATACAGGAACATGCCGGCCAGGGCGCTGCCCGCAGCCGCGGATTGAAGTTGGCCAAAGGCACCCTTATTGCTTCGCTGGACTCGGACGATTACTGGGAGCCGCAGTTTTTGGAGCAAACCGTAGCCCTGCTCGAAGACAACAACCTCGACTTTGTTTTTGCCAACTGGATACAGGAAACCAAAGACGGCGGGCAGATCGATTTTTGCCGCTTCAACCCTTACCTCGAACATTATTTTGAGCAGCAGCCGGGCAACACCGTTTTGTTCAATTCATCGGAGCTGCGCTACATGTATATCCGCGCCTGCCTTTCACCATCTTCATCGCTTTTGGTGCGGGCTTCCTCAATGGTATCGGGGTGGAGCAACCAGATGAATATTGCCGACGACTGGTGCATGCTGCTCGATATGCTACTGAACAAAGCCTGCACTGCCGGATTTATAAAAGAACCACTGTGGCGCAAAACCGTGGTGGGCGACAATATTTTCGACGGCCGCAGCCGCGAGGAAGTATATAGCCTGCTGTATGTAGCTGATGCTAAAGTGATCCTCGAACGCCACATGCACCTGCTGACGGTGCCCGAACAAAAGTTTTTAAAAAAACGCTACCTCGAGTATCTGGTGCGCAGCGCCAAAAACAACATGCGCACCAATGGCAAAGTAATAGAAGGCGTACGCATGATGCAGCAGGCGGTGTTTTTTCACCCGCTGAATTATGCCCGCATTTTTTCGAAACTGATGATGCAAACCGTGATGCGCAAGTGGCATGAAATGGCTGAATAAACAGCGTTGCGGCGCAACCAAAATGAGTATCCTGCAGCAATGAAACTGACGAAACTGATCCGGCTGAGTGAGTGGTGGCAATATAAAATGGCGCCCCTGGCCGCAATGGGCTACGCCACTGCCTTGTACTGTGGCGCCGATGTGCTGGCACTGTTACCCGGCTTGCTGATGGTGGTGGTTTCGGCTATGTTTGGCGCCGCTTACGTAAGTGTGCTCAACGATTTTACCGATATAGAAGAAGACCTGGCCGCAGGCAAATACAACCGGCAAAGCAAACTGACTCCTGTCCAACGCAGGCTGCTGCTGGCCGCCAGCGCCATTCCCGGTTTTTTGTTTCTTTTCTTTTTTTATAAAGATTCGTTGCCCACGCTGTTTTACTTTTTGGCCGGCGTATCGTTCACTGCTTATTCCATGCCTCCCATGCGGTTAAAAAATAAAGGCGTGTGGGGCGTGGTGGCCGATGCCAGCGGCGCCCATCTTTTCCCTACACTCACCATTGCTGCCGCCATCTTTCATTTTGCAGGCAAAAATGCCGATGCCGTGTGGATGATCAGTGCCGCCGTGTGGGCTTTTGCCTATGGGCTGCGCGGCATTATGTGGCACCAGTTTTCCGACCGTATGAACGATACCGAATCGGGCACCAGCACTTACGCGGTGAAACGAGAGATCTATAATTTCTGGATTATTGCCAAAGGCATATTGGCCGTGGAAGTGCTTGCGCTGTGCGTGTTGCTGGCTTATTTAAACATGCCGCTGTTGTGGCTGGTATTTGGGTTGTACATCATTGGCGTGGCTATTGCCCGCACATTTTTCAACATCAAGGTGATTGCTATTTTGCCGGTGCCCGGCCGCAATTATATTTTCCTAAATACTTTTTACCAACTGTTTTGGCCAGTGGCGGTGCTGCTGGTGGTGGCGCTGCAGCAACCCGGCACCTGGTGGCTGCTCTTATTGCACCTGGTGCTGTTTCCACAAAATATTTTATCCTGCTTCCAATTAAGCCGCCGCTTTTTTGGCCGGCTGAGTGCCCAATAAAAAAAGGGGCAAAAGGCTGCACCAATAGCACAGCCCTTTTCACCCCTAACGCCTAAACTAACGGGTACGGATCAACGAATAAATGGTCGTACAATAGCAAGTACCTGTTGTTCGGTCAACGGCTCATCAAAAGCTTCGGTTGCATCGTCCATACTAATGGACATACCGTTGATGTTGGTGATGTCAACACCGGCCTGCGTTGCATTTTCTTCGCCTGCATAAATAGCAGCTGTTGCAGCAGGCAAACCGCCCAAATCTTTGCCCGTGATCCATGGCTTAACAGCAGCACCGCGGGCCCTGCGCATTTGGCGTATATGCGATGCATGGCGTGCTTCCACCGAATGAATATTGAGGGCCGCAGTGAGCACATCGTTGTTGGAAATAAGCTTGGCAGCCTGCCCTTTGTAGGCCCGCACGCCGGTATCTTCAAACGCCTGCGCCACCGCCAAAAAAGTATCGTAGTTGGAAAAAACATTGGCAAATGCGCCGCCTGCGGTAAAATCAAAATTGGGTTTGTTTACCGGTGTGCCGCCTGCACCCTGGATGGCTGTACGCAAGAACGCCACATGCGCAACCTCATGATCGCGAATGGTGGTGATGGCGCCGGTTGGTGCACCTGCAGGAATCAGTCCGGCTGACGCTACAGCTTGTGTATAAAACTCGGCTTCCAGGTACTCCAGTGTCAGTGCATAATTCAATACATCAAGTACGGTAGTTACACTTTGGCCATAGGCTTTTTTAAACATTCCGCCCAGTGAAAGGGGCACAGCAGCAAGGGCTACTTTTCCGGCAAAAGAAGTAAACTGCTTCAGCGCTGCGCGGCGGCCATCAAGGCGGCCACTCATATCAGGATCCAGCTTTTCAATCTGGTCGATTACATTATAGAGATTCATTTGATTGACGATTTACGATTATGGATTGACGATTGTTTGAAACTGCAATAGCATGTTCACCATTGCTCATTCACGCCATTTAATTTGTGGGCAGGTTTGATGCATTGATCCGCGTTTTTACAAAAGGCGCAGCGGCTGCCAGCACTTCCATTGGGTTGAGGCTGCGGTCAAGGCCATTGGCATCCACAATCGTATTGTCGGCAAATGAGCCATTGGCAATAAGGTCGCGAACCAGGGCTGCGTGGCGTGCTTCCACCGAAACGATCTTTCCTGCCAGCAACAAGTAATCGGGATTGGCGAGCAGTTTACCGGCACCATTGTATGCCGATACACCGAGGTCTTCAAATGCCTTTGCAGTAGCCAGCACCGACTCGCGGCTAGTGAAGTTTACGGCACTAAAATCCACTTCCAGGTTGCGGATGGCATTGTTGGCGAGGGCCTTTTTAAACAACTCGCGGTGTGCAATTTCATGATCTCGGATCTCGTCAAAATACTGCCGCTCCAGTGGCGAAATATTATTGTATGGCATTTCGGCCACGCGGGTATAAAACGCCGCTTCCAGCTGTTCTAACGCGTATGCATAGTTGAGCACGCCAATATCGCCGCTGCCCAGGTTTACGCCGCCGTCCATTTCGTCGGTTTCGTCTTTGCCACATCCGGTAATGATGATTGCTGCCGATGCGCCGGTGATGCCTGCAAAGCGCAAAAAGTTGCGGCGCGATACATTACGGGCAATAGGGTGTTGTTCAGAAGCCCCGGGCTTCTGTCCGCTGATGATGTCCATATGTTATGGGATTAAGGTTTGGTAATAGTTAAAGCTGCCCCGATCGTAAGCATTTGCATAGAGTTACGTAAAGGGTAAACGGTTTGGATTGTGGGCGATAACATTTTTTTAAAAAATAAATCCGAGGGGTGCTGCGACATGTTTATAGACTGCACTTGTTACTAATTTGAATACAATTGCTACTTGCCCTGCTTCATATTTTTAAAGGAATTGTTTCTTGTCGAAGGGCACCAAAATGCACCTGTTGCCGGAACAATATTCAAATAGAAATTGGCCCCTTTCAATAATGCAACTTCAATCGAATTGCAGTCGAAGCAAAGTCTTGCTACATTAGGTATGTCATGCCGAACTTGTTTCGGCACCTCCTTCAAACTCCGGTGTTTTGTGAATAGAAAAGATTATCCGAAATGGGTAATGCATCAGCACTCAAAAATTCAAAAACACTCTGCCTCTAAGAATTACTAACATTATAGCAAGTCCAACCAATACCGACATTTGTCGAATTTTTTACGCCAACTTTGTTATCTTTAGGCAAATCAGATATTATGAGGAGGGAGTTTGATCAACTTGCAGGGAGTAAATTGAGTACTAAAAAAATGGCGACTCAGGCCAGTCTTAAAAAGCCTACAAATATAGCCTTGGCCAGCAAACCGGGAAAGGAACAGCTTTTTTCCTACCAGTCGGTTGATGATAAAAATGTATTGGCCATTATTGATGCGGTGCGGACAGGCATATCTTTCAGTGCGTTTGAAAAGCTGGTCAAAGATGCGCCCTTCTCTTTATCGGAATGGGCCAACTACCTGCAACTTTCAGAGCGAACCATTCAACGGGCCCAAAAAGAAAGAAAGGCTTTTCAGCCCATCCAATCGGAGCGGATCGTTGAACTGGCCATGCTTTATCAATATGGAGTAGAAGTGTTTGGCGACAAGGAAAACTTCAATACCTGGCTCAACTCCAGGTCGGTGGCATTAGGTGGGAGTACGCCGAAAGCATTACTGGATACCAAGTTTGGTGTAGGCATGGTAAAAGATGAATTGGGCAGAATCGAACATGGCATTTTAGCATGATCGTTTACAGATTAAGCAAAGGCAAACATCGGCTCGATCTTTCCGGAAAAGGTGCCGAATTGTACGGCGGGAGATGGAATAGCAAGGGCGTGGCCATGCTTTATACAAGTCAATCGCGGGCTTTAGCATTTGCCGAAGTGGCCGTGCACCTACCGATCGGCATCGTGCCGAAAGATTACTACCTGATTTCAATTGAAATACCCGATACTGCGGATTTGCTTGAACTAACAAATGCTGATATGCCGCCGGACTGGCGCTCCAATCCACACTCAAACAGCACCCAACAAATTGGCGATGGGTTTATTCTGGCCGCAGAATATCTGGTATTAATTGTTCCTTCTGCTGTTGTGCCCGGAGATTGTAATTACCTGATCAATCCAGCGCATCATCAATTCAAAGAGATTAAGATTGTAGATGAAGAACCATTCGAGTTCGACAGCCGGTTTGTAACTAGGGGTAAGTAAAAGCACGCTGCTAGATCATGTAAAATCTATCAGCTACAAATGCAGCTTAAATGCTTAGCACCGCTACGTTTAATTGTAACATCCAGATATTTCACTTTCATCACCCCCCATTCAACGGCAGCGTAGTCCAATGATTGCCGTCCCGTGCAATCAGTGCTTCGGCATCTTCAGGTCCCCATGAGCCCGATGCATAGTTGGGAAAATCAACCGGCTGCTTGGTGCCCCACACTTCCATAATGGGCGCCAGTATGGCCCAGGCACGCTCCACCTGGTCGGCCCGCATAAACAGCGTGGCATCGCCTTCAATCACATCCTGCAGCAGCGTTTCGTAAGCTTCGGGCTGTGTTTCGGAGGTTTCGTTGAAATAATTAAATACCATTTCCACGGGCTGCAGCGTCATTTGCTGGCCGGGCTGTTTGGCCTGGAAACGCAGGCGTATGTCCAGCTTTGGACTGATGTTGATGAGCAGGCGGTTGGGCCGCCAGGTATCCACTGATTCGGCTGGAAAAGAATAGCTGGGCGCCGACTTGAACTGCACCGAAATATGCGTGGTTTTTTCCGCCAGGCTTTTGCCGGTGCGCACATAAAACGGCACGCCGTTCCAACGCCAGTTGTCGATGAATAACTTGATGGCGGCATAGGTTTCCACCCCACTTTGCGGCGCCACCGATGCCTCCTCGCGGTAAGCCACACGTTTTTTACCTTCCACCCACCCCGATGCATACTGGCCACGCACCGCATGGGTATGCACTTCCTCGCGGCGCAAACAGCGGATGGCTTTGAGCACATCATGTTTTTTGTTGCGCACCTCGTTGGCATTGAACGAAACGGGCGGCTCCATGGCCACCATGCACAGCAGTTGCAGCATATGGTTTTGCACCATATCGCGCAGGGCGCCGGCGCCTTCAAAATAAGCGCCGCGGTCCAGCACGCCTACTGTTTCGGTAGCGGTGATCTGCACATGATCAATATACCGGTGGTTCCAAATGGGCTCAAACATGGTGTTGGCAAAACGAAACGCAAGAATATTCTGCACCGTTTCTTTTCCCAAAAAATGATCGATGCGGAAAATCTGTTCCTCGGCGTACAGCTTGGTCAATTGGCCGTTCAGTTCCCGGGCACTTTGCAGGTCGTGGCCAAAAGGTTTTTCAAACACCAGCCGGTGCAAAGCCGGGTTGTTGGCCAGCTTGTGGCCGTGCAGCGATGCTGCAATGGCCGGTGCCAGCTGGGGCGCCACCGACAGGTAATACATGATCGTGGCCTCGGCACCCCACTCTTTTTGCAGCGCTGTTATTTTTTTACCCAGCACTTTATACTCCGCATCCTTCGATGCGTCGACTTGCAGATACTCTATGTTTTTGGAAAATGCATCCCAGTGTTCTTTTAATTGCTCCTTGCGGCGGGCATGCTCGTCAATGCCTTCTTTGATCAATTTTTTATATGCCCCATTAGCCAGCGCCGAGCGGCCGATGCCGGCAATAAAAAACTGCTCCGGCAGGTTGCCATCGAGGTATAAATTAAACAAGGCAGGCAGCAGCTTGCGCTGTGCCAGGTCGCCGGCACCGCCGAAAATAAACACTATTGTAGGTTGCATGGTTAGGAGTTATGGGTTGGGCAAAAAATGCGGCCACGAACGTCAACAAACGAGCCGCATCAGGGTTCAGGCTGCTCATCGGGGCCTTCGTGCCACTCGGTATGAAATACGCCTTCGCGATCGGTGCGCTTATAGGTGTGGGCACCAAAATAATCGCGTTGCGCCTGCACCAGGTTGGTGGGCAGCCGCTCACTTCGGTAGCTATCGAGGTAAGCCAGCGATGCGGACAGTGCCGGCACCGGCACCGCAGCGGCAATGGCCTGGGTAAGCACGTTTCGCAGGCCGCTTTCGTGTTCTTGCACCAGGCCTGCTACCGTTTTGTCCAGTAAAATATTGGGTAAGGTTTCGTTTTGTGCAAATGCCTGCTCCAGTTGTTTGAGCAGTGCGGAGCGAATAATGCAGCCGCCTTTCCACACCTGCACCACGGCAGGCAGCGGAATGTCCATACCCTCCTCATGCGATGCAGCGGCCAGCATGCTGAGGCCTTGGGCATAAGCGCAGATAAACCCGGTAAACAGGGCGCTCTCTAATTCGGCCTCCAACGCAGCAGCTTTATTTACAGCGGCCGTTTTTTGCCCAAACAATTTTGCTGCCTCCTGGCGCTGGCCCCTAACTCCCGAAAGGGTGCGGGCCGCCACGGCAGCATCAATGGCCGGAATGGCTACCGGCAGGTTCAGCGCCTCCTGGGTGGTCCAGCGGCCGGTGCCCTTGGAGCCGGCTTCATCCAGTATCATATCTACCAGCCATGCTTTAGTTTCGGTATCGCGAAACCGGAACACATCGGCGGTTATTTCTATTAAAAAAGATTGCAACGGGCCGTCGTTCCATTTTTGAAAAAGGGCCTGCAGTTGCTCTGCCGTATAGCCAGCACCGCGGTGCAGTATATCGTACACCTCGCTGATCATTTGCATCATGGCGTACTCAATGCCGTTGTGCACCATTTTTACATAATGGCCCGCTGCGCCCTTGCCCATAAAAGCAACACAAGGTTTGCCGTCGGCTTCGGCGGCTACGGCTTCCAGCAGGGGCTTGAGGAATTGGTAGGCTTCGCGGTCGCCGCCTGGCATCATGCTCGGCCCGAGGCGGGCACCCAGCTCGCCGCCCGAAATGCCCATGCCAAAAAAATGTATACCCTGCTCGTGCAATTGGGCCACACGGCGCAGGGTATCGCGGTAAAACGAATTGCCGCCATCGATCAGGATGTCGCCGCTTTCGAGGTGCGGCAGCAGCGAGTTGATGGCACTGTCCACCGGGTTGCCGGCGGGCACCAGCATCATCAGCTTGCGCGGCTTTTTTAGTGACAGCACCATTTCCTCCATACTGGCCGCGCCTTTTACCGTGGTGCCGGGCCGTGCCGCCGTTTCCAGCGCCTGCATGCGTTCGGGGTTGAGGTCGTAGCCGGTGGTAGCAAAGCCATTGTCGGCTAGGTTCAGCAACAGGTTGCTGCCCATTACGCCCAGGCCGATCATTCCAAAATCAAATTGTGGCGTCATATAAAGGTTAAGGGGTTTAAAGTTGAAGGTTTAAAGTTGGCATGGGCCAAAAGTTTGCGTTGCTATACCAGCAAACAGCGAACCTTAAACTTTAAACCTTCAACTTTTATCATTGCTGGGTGGCCGGAGCTGTGGTGGCCGGTGCAGTAGGGCCGCCGGGGCGCTGCGGTGCAGGAGGCCAGGAAGAAGGCTCTTTTTTACCACCATGGCAGGTGTAGCAGGTTACTTCCAACTTGTCTTTCACCGCCGTCCAGTCGCCTTTCCACTCAAAGTATTTCTTGTTGAGCTTCTGGGTCATTTTCATCATTTCGCGGGCCGTGAGCTTGTGCTCATTGGCATCGGAGGCAAAGTCCATGGCTTTGGCTTCCTGGTTGTACACATGGCAGTGGTTGCATTTTACCCCCAGCGATGCGGTAAAATGTTTCATCACCACATCCATTTCTTCTTTGTTGATTTTTTTGGGCAGGACCTTCAGGTTTTTGTACCGCACTTCTTCGGCATTGGTAAATGCCAGAGAAGAAGCGATCAGCACGGCAAAGGTGGTGACGAGCAGAAAAGATTTCTTCATAAACGGTGTTTGAGCTTTGAATTTATTACAAAAAATTTGCTTTCCTTCTTAACAAAACGGAGTGCCCGTCATTCGCTATTTTTGCACCGCAAAAAAGAACCGATAATGGCCAATCAGATACAGGAATTTAATGAGTACCGGGCAAAGATGAACGAGGTGATCCTGAGCAAGAACAACCTGGTGATGAAGCGCCTCTGGAACCTGGACACGAACACCTACGAAGCCGGTGCACTGGACACGAAGACAAAGGAAATGCTGGGCCTGGTAGCCTCCATGGTGCTGCGCTGCGACGACTGTATTAAATACCACCTGGGCAAAGCGTTTGAGCAGGGCGTAACCACCGAGCAGGTATACGAAATTTTTGCCGTGGCCAACATTGTGGGCGGAACGATCGTTATTCCGCATACCAGAAGGGCGGCGGAATATTGGGAAGAGCTGGTGGCACAAGGATAAGTTGAGAACCGCAGAACAAGAAACAAGGAACGCCGAATAACGAAGTTGAGGCAGGTCAGTTTCTTTCGAATGAATAATCCGGACCTTTGAAATGCTTTTAGGAAACCAAAACTAAGGGGCATGACAGACCGGAAATTTGATTTGGATGATCGCCTGATCAACTTTGCTGCAGCAATAATCGACGTTGCTGAAGGACTTCCGAAAACAATCGCAGGAAATCATTTGTCGGGCCAGTTGATCAGAAGCGGCACAGCGCCCTGCCTGCAATATGGCGAGGCCCAAAGTGCCGAATCAAGAAACGATTTTGTTCATAAGATGAAAGTGTCGGCCAAGGAGTTGCGGGAAACAATCAACTGCCTGAAGCTAATTAAAAGGAAAAGTTGGTTTGATGAGGATAGGTTAAACAAGTGCATCAATGAAAACCATCAACTCATATCCATTTTTGTAAAAAGCATAGAAACAGCTCAAAAAAATAATCATAAATCGTAAGAAATCCAGGAACAGTGAACCCTATTCGAAATTCGTCATTCCTTGTTCCTTGTTCGTTATTCTTTAAACAATGGAAACACCCACTTTAAATACCCCCACTCCTGCCCTTACGGCGAAAGATTTTGCAACCGACCAGGAAGTACGCTGGTGCCCAGGCTGCGGCGACTACTCCATTTTGGCGCAGGTGCAAAAAGTAATGCCTACGCTGGGCATTGCGCGGGAAAATATTGCCATCATTTCGGGCATTGGCTGCAGCAGCCGCTTTCCGTATTATATGAACACCTACGGCATGCACTCGATCCACGGCCGGGCCACAGCCATTGCCAGCGGATTGAAAGCTACCCGCCCCGAACTAAGCGTGTGGATTGTAACCGGCGATGGCGACAGCCTGAGCATTGGCGGCAACCATACCATTCACCTGCTGCGCCGCAATTTTGATGTGAACATACTCCTGTTCAACAACCAGATTTACGGCCTCACCAAGGGACAATATTCGCCTACATCGGAGGAGCAGAAGGTAACCAAATCAACCCCGATGGGGTCCATCGACCACCCGTTCAACCCGCTGGCGCTGGCCTTGGGTGCCGATGCCACCTTTATTGCCCGCAGCATGGACCGCGATCCAAAGCACCTGCAGGCCATGTTGCTGCGGTCGCACGGGCACAAGGGCGCTTCGTTTTTAGAAATCTACCAGAACTGCAACATCTTCAACGATGGTGCATTTGAAATATTTACCGAGAAAGGTTCAAAGGCAGAGGAAACACTGTTCCTGGAACATGGCCAGCCCTTGATCTTTGGCGCCAATAAGGACAAAGGCATTCGCCTCAACGGCTTCCGTCCCGAGGTAGTGCAGCTCAACGAAGGCTTTTCGGCCGACGACCTGTGGATACACGACGAGCAGGACCTGATCAAAGCACAAATGCTGACCCGCATTTTTGATGACCCGCGTAAAGAAGGCCACCTGCCCCGCCCCTTTGGCGTGTTTTATGCCGCCGACCGCCCCTGCTACGAAGAAGTGCTGAACGAGCAGATTACCATTGCCAAAGACCGCAAAGTGGCCGACCTGGATGCGTTGCTGCGCGGTAGGGAAACATGGAACATTGTGTAACAGGCGTGGGGCTGTAATGGCCCAAAAAACAAAAGCTGCTTCATTTAGAAACAGCTTTTGAACGTGTGTTAAGATTGAAAATTAATGAATGGATCGGCAGGAATGCCGGTCTATTTTTTTGCGCCTATGAAAAGTTGAATTAGTATTGTCTTGCAATCAGAAATAGCAGTTAGTTTCGATTGCATTGCAATTTGCCCCATTTGCTGCAGAAAAAATCTTCCAAGTTCTTCCAAGTTTGTAATTTCCGCTAGTGCGGAAAACACATCCCTCGATTACTCCCGACGAACTGGCGCATTTAAAGAGTAAGGTAGAACATACCTGGGGCAGAACCATCAAAATATCGGCCGACTGCGAAAAGCTGCAACAGCACATGCAGCAAACCATTGGCGCCGGCATATCGGCCAATACGCTGCGCCGCATTTTTGGCTTTCTCAGTGGCGGCGGCATTCCATCATTACAAACCAAAAACCTGCTGGCGCAATACTGCGGCTATGCTTCGTGGGATCACTTGCAGCAGCCCGAAGTGGAAACCACGGCCAGCAACATTTCGGATGAATCGATGTTCTTTCTCGACTTTTTCCGCATCGAGGTAAAAAGCGAAGGCGACATCAATTACCACAACGCCTGCCGCAGCGTTGCCAAACGCATTTTGGGCAACGCAACGCTGTTCAACCGCCTGGCCGAACCATTGGCCCAAAACAAAACAGCGCAGGTATTTTTTTACGAACGTTTTCCGTACATCGACGGGCTCGGCCTTGATTATTACCTCCGCGGGCTGCGCTTGTACCTGCACCATAAAAAAACCACCGAAGCGCAGATCTTCGGTCATGCGCTGCTTTTTCTATCCCATTTTTTGCAAAACAAAAAAGGGGAAGCAACAGCCGTTTATGAACAGTTGCTGCGCATCAAACCCAATGCATCGGTGCATGATTTTGTGCAGGCACGAAACCTGGGCAGCCGCATTTTGTATAAAAAATGTATGGCCAAAGAGCCGGTAGAAACCGAGCTGGAGCAGGTGCACCAGTTGGCAGCAAAACATCCAAAGCCGCTGCAGGTGGCTTTTTGGGCGTTTCCTTATTTTCAGTTTATGATTGCCGATTACCTGAACCTGGCCGGCCTTTATGAAGAATCAGAAAAAGTGGTGACGCCTTTTAGACGGCTGAATGGCAACACTATCTTTATTGAACAGGGCTATGGCGAAGCCTGGGAAGCTATCTGGCAAATAGCACTGCACAAAAGCCAGCCAACCGTATTTGCACATTGGTTTGAGCACTTTGATTGGGATAGCTTGCATTATCTCTTCTACCGTTTTTACCGGCTGCAGGCCATCAGGGCATATTGCTCGCTGCCGCAGGCCAAACACAGCAAGGCCCTGCGTGAAGAACAAGCCGCGCTGATCAAATCCACCGGGTTTCATTTTCTAAAAAGCAGTTCATAAACTGCACTGATAAAGATTTTACTAGCTGCTGCACCTTATGGTAAACACCGTTTTACCAGGCTCAATCGTACGCAGTGAAAAAGGAAAATCGTGGTTGCGCAAAATTTCTTTGATCAGCATCAGGCCAATGCCCTGGCCATCGCGTTTGGTGCTGAAGAACGGCGAAAAAAGATGGTCGGCATCCACTTCCGAAATACCCTTGCCCGAATCGATGATGCGCAGGATGCATTGTGCGGTGATGGTTTGCACGGTAATGGTGCCGTTGCTGCCAATGGATTCCATCGCGTTTTTTACAATATTGATCAGGGCTTGTTCCAACTGCTGGTCATCGGCATGGATCAACAATGGTGTTTCATCCAGTTCGTAATTAAATTGAATGTTGTATTCTGCTGCCCGCACAGCAAACAGGTCGCAAACATTGCGCACCAGTTGGTGCGCATCCACCTTTTTGCGGTTGGGATGGGGCAGCTTTACCAGGTCGGCAAAGTTGCGCATAAAGCCATTGAGGTTGTTGTTGCGGTTGATGGCTACCTGCAACGCATGCTGCATCATTCCTGTTTGTTCCGGTGCAAATGTGGCCGCTTTCAATGTAGACTGCACAATGGAATTGACCGGGCCTACCGTGTTGTTTACTTCATGCGCCATCATGCGGATCACTTTGCCATACACCTTTTTTTCTGCCGCTAAAATCTCCGCGGTCAATTCTTCGATGGTAATGAAATGACGCGGAAAACCGCGGTCTACAAAATGCGCCAACTGCAGCTTATACGTATTGGTACCCGCCACGCTGATGGTTCTTGATTCGCCGGAAGTAAGGGTGGCAATTTGTTGCAGCAGCGGGTGCTGAAAATCGGCAACGGGCTTTCCTTTCAGCGTTTTTTCATCCATTTGCAAAATGGCTGCAGCCTTTGGATTGAGGCCTTCAATATGGTTGTCATAATCTAAAATGATGATGCCTGTTGGCGCCGTAGCAATCAGTTTTTCCAGGAAAAAATGTTGCTGCTCCTGCCGGGTACGCTCCACACGCAACTGGTCGATCATGTTGTTGTACACATCAATCAGTTGGTCCATTTCCCATTTGCCTGTTGGCCGAAACTTTACGTTGAAGTCGCGGTCCCTGATGGCTTCCACGCCAGTCATTAAAGTTTTAAGGGGTTGAATCAACTCTTTATACAGGCCCCAGGCCAGCCAGATGGAAACGAGGATCAGCACTTCGGAAAAAAGAAACAGCAGCTTATTTTCCCGGAAAATAACAAAGCTGAGCACCAGCGTTACTGCGTGCAAAAAGAAAATAAACAGCAGGTACTTAGTCCGCAGTTTCATCGTAAGGCAGGTTGTATTTTTCGAGGCGCCGGTACAATGCGCTGCGGGTAAGGCCCAGTGCCACTGCAGCTTTTGCTATTTTGTTTTTATGAAATGCCATGGCCCGCTTGATCATTTCCACTTCCACTTCTTCCAACGTTAACAGCCCCACACCGGGCAATTGCACTGTTTCCTTTTTTGCCGGAGATGGGTCGTACTGGTTTTGAAAATCGGCCACATCGAGCAGCGGCCCGCGGCTTACCAGCACGGTTCGCTCCACCAGGTTTTTTAGCTGGCGGATGTTGCCGGGCAGCGGCAGTTGCTGCAACCATTTGGCCGCTTCGCGGGTAATGGCCAGGTCGGGCCGGTTGTAAATATCACGCAGGTTGGCCAGGAAAAAATTAACGAGCAGCGGAATGTCCTTTGGCCGTTCGCGCAGCGGTGGCAGTTTGATGGTAATGAGGTTGATGCGGTACAGGAGGTCTTCGCGAAAGGTGCCTCGGCCTACCATTTCTTCGAGGTTTCGGTTGGTGGCGCACACTACACGTACATCAAGGGTTTTAGTGCGGCTGCTGCCCAGCACTTCGTAGGTGCGGTCCTGCAGCACACGCAATAGTTTTACCTGGCTGCTGGCATCGAGGTCGCCAATTTCATCCAGGAAAATAGTGCCCCTATTGGCCATTTCAAAACGGCCGGTACGGTCATAGCGGGCATCCGTAAACGAACCCCGCACATGACCAAACATTTCGCTTTCGAACAGTGACGTGGAGATGCCGCCCAGGTTTACTTTTACAAATGGTTTGCCCCTGCGCTTGCTGTTTTGATGGATGGCTTCCGCAATCAGTTCCTTGCCCGTTCCGCTTTCGCCCATGATCAATACCGAAGCATCGGTATCGGCTACGCGGCCAATAGTTTCGAGCAGCGTCAGCATCTTTGGGTCTTCGCCAATAATGTGTTGAAAATTGTATTGGCTATCGAGCTGGCGGCGGCCCAGTTGTTCCGTTTTCTTTTCTTGCAGATCGAGCAGGGTTTGCACCGACTGTAGCAGATGGCTGTTTTCCCAGGGCTTGTTGATAAAATCGTTGGCGCCAAGTTTCATGCCCTGCACAGCCAGATCGATGGTGCCCCAGCCGGTGATGAGGATAACGGGCAGCACAGGATGCACGCTTTTGATTTGTTGCAGCAATTGCATGCCTTCCTTGCCCGATGTTTCCATGGAAAAATTCAGGTCGAGAATGGCCAGGGCCACATCATGCTGCCGGAGCTGTTGCAGCGCTTCGGTTTCGTTTGCGGCCTCCGCCGTGGCATAGCCTTCGCTGTGCAGCAACAATTGCAAGGAGGTACGCACCGCAATATCATCATCAATAATCAGGATCATGCAGGGATAAAATTAAAGGAACCGGACATGGAACCGGTGATTTGTATGATGAGAAATGATTGGGGGGATGTGTTTCTGCAAAAGGAAATTTTCATTTGTATGATAGGAAATGATAAGGTTCGTCATTGCGAGGCGCCGTAGTGTTGCTGTAAATTAATAAATGCTGTGCGCCGAAGCAACCTCCTGCAATAATGCTATTGAGTGCAGGAGATTGCTTCGGCGCAACAGTTTCATTTAACTACAATGCAACTACGGCGCCTCGCAATGACGAAGCTTTTAATAATCATACAAATCCTTCCCAATCATACAAATCACTGGTCTACTCTTCGTGCAGTGCCACCGCCGGGTAAATAGCTGCAGCCTGTTTGCCCGGATACAGGGCACAAACAAACACCAGCAAATAAATAAACACAACCGCCAATAATATGGCTGCAACATACACCGAAGCAGGCAAGTCAAACACCTGCAGCAGCGGGAATTGCACCGCAAAAAAACTACCCAGAATCAAGGCCATTGTGGACAGCACCATGGCCTCGCCAATGAGTTGTTTAGACACCGCATTGCCCGATGCACCGATGGCCCTGCGCAAACCAATTTCGCCACGGCGCTTGTTGATGTTGTACCAAAGCACACCAAACAATCCCATAGCCACATTGATAATGAGAAAACCACCTACAATCAGCATGATGATCATGGGCACCAGCGCCAGTTTGTTTTTGGTGATGCGCTTTTTTTCGAGGTGTTCAATCTCGATGCTGGTGCCGGTCATGTTGGAAAGAGTTTTAAACAGCCGGCTTTCAAAAGCCGCATCGGCGCCGGGTTGCACTTTTAGCAAAATGGTATTGTTCCAGCGCAGGCCGCCGCTGTCCATACCGCGGTACACGCCGCTTTCAATGGCCTGGTAGTCGCCGGTTTCTTTCAGGTTTTGCACCACCCCTATTACTTTAAAGCGGTCTTCAAACTGGCCGGTTTTGTAATTTTCTTCACCCAGTGTTTTGCCCAGGGCCGGTTCGCTGCCAAACAATTCTTCTTTTAATTTTTGATTGAGCACCACGGGCCGCAACTTGGCTACCTCATCGCCTTTTTGAAACCAGCGGCCTTCTACCATATTCATGCTTAAAACATCTTTGTAAGTGGGTTCCACTTCAAAAATATTGGTGTGCACCCGCGGCTTTTGTTGCGAACTTACACTGGTACCATTGGTGCTCATGGAAAAGGGCACATTCATGCTGGTGAAGCTCAGTTCTCTTATCTCGGGCATTGATTTGAGGCTTTTGCGCATGGCCTCGGCAAAGAGGGCAACCGATTCGTTGCTTTGCAGGTGCTCGGGCATGGAAAAAGTGGCTACCCACACATCGTTGTAATCGAAGCCTGCCGGCTTTTTGTAGTTCTGGTAAAAATAAACCACCATCGAAAAGACGGCAAACAGCACCAGGAAGGAAACAAACATTTCCGTAATGAGCAGGAAGTTCTGCTTCTTTTTGTTCCAGATCAATTTGAATAAATGCTTGAACATATAAAGAGTTTTGAGGAATGAGCGGAGATGGGAATGGTGAGTTGTGAATGGTGAATTGTGAATCGTCAAACGTGAAAAGTGAAACGTGAAAGATGGCGGATGGCTGATGTCTGATGTGATGATTGCTGATATGTAATGTGTAATTTTTCATGTATTCAAATCAGCCATCTTCACATCAGCGATCCTCAAATTCACCATTCACTATTCACCATTCACGTCTGACGTTTCACGTTCTTCACGCCTTCAGCGCTGCTACCACTTGCAGCCGCGACATGCGCCAGGCGGGATATACGCCGGACAACAAGCCAAAGACAATACAGGCAATAACGCTGTATAACAACACCGTGAAGTTGATGGTTAGGTGGATATTGGCAATCATACCCGAGCTATTGATGTATTGCAGCACGATAAATGAAAGTGCCACACCAATGACGGTACCGATGGCCGTGAGGATTAAATTTTCCACCACAAACTGCCCGATCAATGTACCCGATGATGCGCCAAACGCTTTGCGGACGCCAATTTCCGACGACCGCTCCATGATGCGGCTTATGTTGATGTTGACCAGGTTGAGCGTGGGCAGCAACATAAACAACAACACAAACACCACCAGCACCAGGTACAGCATGCTCATATTCGGGCCGTCCTTTCCACGCAGCGGCGAGGACCGTACAAAGCTTTCCAGGTACTTGTCGGCATGGCTGATCACCTGCTTCATCTCCGCATCGCCGGGCGGCACTTTGGCTACCACGCTGGCATATTCGGCTTTCATCTTCGGCAGGTCGGCTTTGGTGCGGCCCATCAACACCGCCATGAACATACCATTGTAAGATTTCGTTTTGAGGTTGGTTTTTGAAGCCGTGTATGGCACATACATATCGGCGTAAGAAACGAGCATGGTTACCGGCACGCTTTTTACCACACCCATCACTTTGTATTTTACGTTGTCGGTTTCGATGGTTTTACCCACCACTGATGCAACATCACCAAAGTATTCCCGCCTGGTTTCTTCTGATATAACAGCCACCAGTTCGTTGTTGGCAATTTGTTGCTGGCCGTAAGGTTTTCCTTCCAAAAAATGGAACTGCATCACATCCCAAAACTCGGCGTTTGTCAGCTTCAGGTCAATCACCAGTTTTTTGTTGGCCACATAAGTATTGGTGGGTGTAAACATGGTGCCCAAAGCCACTTTCTCCGGCGTTTTGAGTGTGCTGATATAAGTGCTGGCATAATGATAACTCATGGGGCCGTTCATCGAATAACCTTTCTCCGGGTTTCTCTGTTCCAGCATGTTGATGTACAGCGACCGGTCGCGGTTGGCCTCGGGATAATTGGCACTAACGGCATTGTCAACAAATGCGGTAGCCACAATCAGAATGGTAAGCGTAAATGCAATACCAAAAAGCGAGATGAACGTAAAGAACTTGCGGCGCTTCAATACCGCAATCGCTATTTTAAAATAGTTCTTAAGCATACATTGGTTTTAAAGCGTGATCGTTTACCTGCGAGCCATCAAACAGGCGCACCAGTCGATGCGTTTTTTTGGCCATCGTTTCATCGTGAGTAACCATTACAATGGTAGCGCCGTCCACTTCGTTGAGGTGCAGCAGCAGCTCCATGATCTCGTTGCCCATGGCGCTATCTAGGTTACCCGTGGGTTCATCGGCAAGGATCAATTCGGGCTTGCCCACAATGGCACGGGCAATGGCCACACGCTGTTTTTGACCACCCGACAGTTGTGCGGGAAAATGTTTCATGCGGTTGCTCAGGCCCACTTTTACCAACGCTTCTTTGGCCAGCTCAGTACGTTCTTTTGCAGATATGTTGCGGTACAAGAGTGGCAGCTCCACGTTGTCCAAAACCTTCAGGTCGTTGATCAGGTGAAAGCTTTGAAAAATGAACCCAATCTTTTGGTTGCGGAAGCGGGCCAGTGCTTTGTCGGTTAGATGCGTGGTTTGCTGTCCATCAATCAGCACTTCGCCGCTGCTGGGTGCATCCAGCAAACCCATGATGTTGAGCAGGGTACTTTTACCGCAACCCGACGGGCCCATGATGGAAAGAAATTCGCCCTTGGCAATATTCAAATTAATGCCGTTCAGCGCAAGTGTTTCAATGGTATCGGTGCGGTATGTTTTTTCAATTTTTTTTAACTGGATCATTTGGTTGGTTTTAGTTTGGTGAATATTTTATTTGAAACACGGAGACACAAAGGACACAAAGGAACACGAAGAAATCCCTTTGTGCCCCTTCGTGCCTTCTCGTATTTGTGGCATTATTTATAGACAATTTTTTGCTCGTTTTCAAAATCGTATAGCGACAGGTAACGCAGGCGGTAAAAGGCTTTCCAGTAATCGCGCAGCGCAAAAACATAATCCCGTTTGGCCTGGTCTTTTTCCTGGAAGGCAATACTCAGGTCGGTGATGCTCAGGTTGCCCAGCACATACCGGTCTTTGGCAATGGTGTATTTTTCTGAGGCAATGCTATCAGCCCGGCGGGCCAGCGCCACCTGGTCTTTCATCATGTCAAACAAGGTTACTTCGGTAACAATTTCCTGTGCAAAATTTTGCTTGTCCTGCTCCACGGCATACTCGGTAAACTTACGGTTTGCTTCCGCTGTTTTGGTGCGTGATTTAGAGCGGCCCCAATCCAGGATTGGAATGTCAAACTCCAGTTGCAGCAGTTGCTGGTCTTTGGGCGACTGGTACATTTTGGTAAACGAGGTAGCGCTTTTTGAATAACCCAATCGTGCAGTCAGCGTAGCGTTGATGCCGTTGTCGCCTTTTGCCTTCGCCACATCGCGGCTGGCTTCCAGCTCGCGGCGCATAAATGCAATGGCATCGGAGCGGTTGGCATAAGCTTCCGACAACACTTTTTCATGCGCAATGCGGATCATCGAAATAGCTTCGGGCACCAACAGTTCAATCTTTGCATCGCCCTGCATGCCGGCAAATGCTTTTAGATTCAGGTTCGCAATTTCAATATCGCGGCGTGCCGTGCCTACGGCTTTTTGTGCTTTCAGTTCTTCCAGTTGCAGCTGCAAAATTTCGTTGCGCGAAATTTTACCCATCTCATATTTCTCGGCTGCAATGCGCATGATGTTTTTGGTGTTGGTAAAATTGGTTTCGGCAATCTGCAGGTTTACCTGCGCCAGCAGTTGATCGAAAAACAAGGTGCTTGCCGACAGTGCAATTTCTTCCATCGACTCAATGAACTGCTGCTTGCTTTCGTTGTACTTCAACGGCTCAATGCGCTGGTCCCATTTCAGTGCATTGAACTTAAAAAGCGGCTGGCTATAACCCAGCCCGTACGGCACACCGTTGTACAAAGTATTCTTGCGATCAAAATCATCAAAGCGCTGAATTTGCGTGGTGCCAAACACAGTGCCACCGGTGGCCGCCAGGCTTTGGCTGAACGATAAATTGAGCGACGAATTGTTGTTGTGCACCGGCTGAAAATCGATGGTGCCATTAGGCTGCACCACCGGTATAAATTGTTTGTTGTAGCCAGGTGCATTGCCCTGCAGGGATAGCTGCGGCGCATAGTTGGAGCGGAAGGTGCGGTACTGCCAGTAACGCGTTTCCTTTACCGTTTGCGCCTGCCTCGATGCAATGGATCGCTCCTTTGCCATGGCCACCACTTCCGTAAGCGATACCTTGATGGTATCCGCTTGCTGGGCGTGGCAGCACATAGCACCGAGGAGCAGCGCCGTTAGTATTGGTTGTTTCATAAAAAAACTAGTTTTTGAGGGCTATTTCTTTAGCGTTCTTATAGTCGCTCATGTCGGAGGTAATGATCACGTCGCCCTTCTGCACATTGTCCTTGAGTTCCACATGGTCAAAATTGATCAAACCGATATGCACCGTGCGGCGCACCGCTTTGTCCTTTTGCACCACAAACAGGTCCTGCACATTGGTACCTTTAAATGCAGGCCCGTTGGCCACTTTCAGCACGTTGGCATGTTTGTCGGTAACCAGGTACACATCCACTTTCATGTTGGGGCGGTACAGGCTGTGTTTTTTCTCGGCAAGCTGCACATCAAAAGAAAGAATGCCGTTTTGCACCGAAGGGTTGATGTTGACCACCGTGCCGCGGAACTGCGTGTCGTTGATCACCACGATGGCTTCCATGCCGTTGGTTAGCTGGCCCAGGTAGTTGTCCGAAATCGAACCGGTTACTTTAAAGCTTTCGAGGTTGGCAATGCGCACCAGCGGCTCGCCTTCCATTACGCTGGCGCCAATGTTTTTATTCACCCATGTTACCACGCCCGGCCGGCTGGCCGTAACCTGCGCCAGTTGCAGCTTTCGTTGCAGCTCGTTCATGTCTTGCTGTTGCACGGCTGCGGCCAGTTCCGATTCGCGGATCTCCACCTGCATCGTCTTTTGTTTGGACCGCACTTCGTTTTCGAGTTGCTTTTTTTCCAACAGCGCTACTTTCAAATTCAGCTCGGCCTGCTCAATGTCTTCACGGGTGCCGCCGCCTGCTTTGTACAGCCGTTTGGCATCTTCCAGGGCCGCCTGCAGGCTGTTGATGCGCAGTTGCTTGATGTCGTTGTTGGAGCGGATATCGAAAAAGCTTTTCTCCAGTTCCAGCTTTAGTTTTTGAATGGCGTTGCGTTTCGATTCCAGGGTGTAGCGCAGCTTTTCGTATTCGGTTTGCGCGGCCGATTTATCCAGCATCAGTAACGACTGGCCCGCAGTTACATTAGCGCCTGCATCGATCAGCACATCCTGTATGGAGGCGTTGATGGCGCTGGACAGCACCTGCTCAAACTCGGGGCGCATTTCGCCGGAAGCGGAAATGGTATTTTCAATATCGCCCACCTCCACCACTGCGGTAGTGATGCTGCTTTTGCTGATGCTGGAGTGCACCGCAAAGCGCAGGGAGAAAACAGCAGCCAGCAGTATAACGAGGGAAATGAGGATGTATAGAACCGTCTTTTTTCTCTTTTGGGCAGTTACTTCTTTGGCAATGACCTTGTCCATAAATGTTGCATTTCGGACTTATTGCATCCAAGGCCGGTGCCAAACTTAAAACACTGAAGGCCAGCGCATTGCGACAATTTTATTTTGAAAAACTGTCCGATATCGGACAAACCGTTCGAACTTGCAAACGGGCGGTGAAGAATTTTTATGTAGCCGGCTGAAGTATGGCTATTGGGCTGTGGTTGCGTCGCACACTTGTACGGCTGGGAATATCATTTTGCAGATTTTTTCTAATTCAGTTGATTTCTCTTTTGCCTGAAATTGCATTTAAAGTTTGTCATCTAGGATCCACTTACTATGTATACTTTTTCCCTTCTTTACATATTCTGCTTTTCTCAAAAATACACTTGTTTGACTAGCATGCTTATGTCCGAAAAGACTAGATATTTCCTCATTGCTACAACTACCATATTCCTTTAGGTAGCTAAATAAAGCCACATGTTTTTCACTTGTAGAACTTGATTTTAATTTCTTTTTTACTTCGAAGAAATCAAAATACGTGTCCGTTACACATATGTATATGCCCTTGTTTGTCCCACTATACCTGACATACTTTTTTATCTCATCATTATCCATTGCACTTTTTATTGCGTCCCAAGGTTTCTCTACAATTTTCCTTAGCCTTTTTTCTAATTCCGGTATTGAGATATGCCCAACTCCAAAAACACTATTTAAAATAAATAATTCCACTACACCAAAAGAATTTACTAATCTGGTTATGACAAATATTGCAGGCCGGAAAAACTCAGCATCCATCACAACCTCTATACTTTCATCCTTTTCTATAAACTTTGGAAATGACCGCCCATACATCAACGACCTAAGTCCTATTCGAGTTATTCCAATCCCAGCTCTGTCCACTAGCTGAAACAACATTAAAGTGCTAGCCAAATTCTTGTTTCGATGTCTTGGCTCGTGATATACTATGTTGTCACTTGTGATGCCGCCGTAAAACCCGCCAGGGCTTGTGATCGTTAATTGCTTTTCTGTATAGTTTACAGATACCATACCACTATGGCTATAATCTCTATGAACCATCGCATTTAAATACGCCTCATGAAAGGCATCCGAATCAAGTTGATCAAACTCAAAATTTTCACCTTTATAAGTGATAGATAACTTATTATTACACGAGTTGAAGTAGGTCTTTGCCTTTGTTATTGTATTCCAAAGGCAATCAGCCCATACATCATTTAGCACAAGTTGACCACTTTTTGTCCGCCAAGAAAATCTGTATTCATAATTTCCTAGATACTGACGTATAAAAGAAGACTTGCCGAGAAAAAGCAAACCGGACTTGTTTAATATTCCATTCCTCGTCGCATTAATTGATTCTAGAAAAGCTTTCGTTTCGATTTCTGATATATCAATTTTTCTACGATGGCAATAATCTTGCTTAGCGGCATATACAGCGTGAGAATCTAATGCTTCAATAATATCAATATCTATATCCTCAGCACTCCAGTCGTAGAATTGTAAGGATTTCACAAGATTCGTTATTTCATCGGGGCTCGCTGGACGACTAGATTTACCATCCCGAATGCAGATTTTACCACCAGCTGTTGCTACAATTGTATCTGTCCGTTTTGGCACGTGAATACACAAGTAATTATTGCCTTCAAATAAATAGTAATGAATTTTTAAGTCTATGAAGGGTTTTAATTTTCCAGTTAATCTTTGTTTTGTTATATCTAAATCAATTCTTTCAAATCCATTCAGCTGACCTTGCCATGTCTTATTTTTGATATCAGAACTATCTACAACCCCAATTATTATTATTCCGCCGCTTTTATTCGCGAAGGCAGATACTTCTTCTGCCAATGCCTTGCAGTTATGTAAAGCATTTTCATTCGCGTAATTCTTAAACTCAATAATTTCTGACTCAATACTTTCACTTGGAAGCGTCTTTACTTTTGAAAGTATTTCTTCAATATTAACTCTTTGATACATGGAGAAAAGAACTTGGCAGTTAGTGATTCGGCATTAAAAATGGAATCCAATATTAACGATTGTTGGCATCACTTAGCTAACTCGTTTGGAATTTCTTGAGCCATCTTTAGCTTGACGTGCTGATTTTGTGCACTAGCCCACCGTCAACTAATAAACCATACCAATTTTTTTAAACTTGTCGGTGAAGACGGCACTTGAACCCGGGCAAACACAACAACATCAAAAAGAGACGAGCGACGATCCGATACCACTTAGATACTTCGCTGCGCTCAGCATGACAAACTGCGGGACGCCTAAGGCCCAAACGGCCCCGCAGTTTCGCCCACCAAAAAAAATCCCCCCAATCCCGCCAATCCGGTAATCCACGGTTATTTTTGCCGCCCTATGTACGACACGCTCAACACCCTGTTGCTACCCATCGACAAGCACCGCATTTCGGAAGATATGGGCTACCGCGAAGGCCAGATCGGCCACGCCATACTGGCCCACGAGGAGGAAGGAATCCCCGATATTGAAGCGGCCGATATTGTGTTTATTGGCTGCACCGAGCAGCGCGGCGCCGGCCTGCTGCACGAAAGCAGCGCTGCCGATGCTATCCGCAGCGCCCTGTATAACCTCTATTACTGGCACCACGATATTGTACTGGCCGACCTCGGCAACGTTCGCACCGGCAAATCGAAAACCGATACCTACGCCGCCCTCAAAATGGTGCAGCACGAACTAACGGAAATGGGCAAGCTGGTGGTGATCCTGGGCGGCTCCCACGACCTGACGCTGGCGCAATACAACGCCTTTGCCGACAACAAGGAACTGATCGACGCCGTGGGTGTGGATGCCGTGGTGGATATTCATATCGGGTCGCCGCTCAAGTCGGAGTCGTTCCTCATGGACCTGCTCACCGCCGACCCCAACTACATGAACCACTACAGCCACATCGGATTTCAAAGCTATTTTGTGCACCCGCGCCTGCTGGAAACCATGGACAAGCTGCGCTTTGATTGCTTCCGTGTGGGCAAGGTGCGGGAACAAATAGAGGAAATGGAACCGGTGGTGCGCAATGCACACCTGTTTACCTTCGACATCAGCGCCATTGCACATGCTTATGCGCCAGCCAACACGGTTACACCCAACGGCCTCACCGGCGAGGACGCCTGCATCCTGATGCAGTACGCCGGCATGAGCACCCACATGCGCAGCATTGGCCTCTATGGCTACCGCCCCGAGCACGACCGCGAAAGCCTTACCGCCAAGCAGCTGGCGCAAATGATCTGGTACCTCATCGACGGCCGCAGCCGCGGCCTCCGCGAAGCGCATATTGATGAACGTGAGTCGTTCAACGAATACCACGTTACCTTCTCCGACAACGACACGCTGTTTTTGCAAAGCAAACGCACCGGCCGCTGGTGGATGCAACTGCCCGATGGCAAGTTCATCGCCTGCTCTTTCCGCGATTACCAGGTGGCCGCGGCCAATGAATACCCGGAGCGGTGGCTGAGGTTCCAGGAACGGAGTTAAGCACTGGGATTGGAGAGGATTTTTGAGGAGGTTTGATATGATTATAGCCACAAGGAATTTGGGTTCCTTGTGGCTTTTTTTGTTGGTGATCTGCTTTGGATTTTATGAGGGTTTGCTTTGATGACAAATTGTTGCTTTATGTGTTGGGTCTTTGCTTGTCATGCTGAGCGCAGCGAAGCATCTGGGTGTTGGAGTTTAAAGTATTGTTGTGGAAAAGGTAGACTCTTGTTATTGCTATGTTTGTGATGATGTAGGCTCAGATCCTTCGCTGCGCTCAGGATGACAAGGGCAAAAGCGGGATTAGAAGCAAAGAGGATTATGAGGAAAGTGTATGATTTTAGCGGCAGCGAAGGCAACTTATTACAATCAGAGTCTGTCATGCCGAACTTGTTTCGGCATCTCCTTTTGCTTTATGAACCCTGCCAGGTGCAGGGGATGCCGAAACGAGTTCGGCATGACAGCTAATGAAAGGAAATGGTTTACCACGGGTACATAAGTAAAGCACAATAGCATACAGAACGTACAAGTGTGCGACGCAACGACATTACAATAGCATTACAGCAGCCGGCTACACCAACAAACAAATAAAAAAGGGAGTGGCAAAATCATCCGCCACTCCCTTTTCCAAACTAATCTTTTACAATCCAAAAAATCCTAGTTCTAGTCTTACCAGATCCTAATCCGCTTTTCCGGCGCTACGTACATCTTGTCGCCGGGCTCAATGCCAAATGCTTCGTACCAGGCGTCGATGTTTACAACAGGGCCGTTGGCACGGTGCATGCCGGGTGCATGCGAATCGGTGAGGATCAGTTGCGCCTGTGTTTCGGGCAGGGCGTTGTTGCGCCAAACCTGCGCCCAGTTGAGGAAAAAGCGTTGTGCCGGCGTAAAGCCGTCGATCTTTTTGCCTTCTTTGAATTGCTTGGTTTTGGTAAACGCTTCATAGGCCATGTTGAGGCCGCCGAGGTCGGCAATGTTTTCGCCGAGGGTGAGGCGTCCGTTTACATGAATGGTATCGAGCACGGTCAGCGCATTGTACTGTTCCACCACGCGGTTGGCCAGGCCTTTAAACTTCGCTTCGTCATCTTTGGTCCACCAGTTTTTCAGGTTGCCGTCGGCGGCGTACTGGGCGCCGTTATCATCAAAGCCGTGGGTAATTTCATGGCCGATCACCGCACCAATACCGCCGTAGTTGATGGCATCGTCGGCGCCAAAATCAAAGAACGGAAACTGCAGGATGCCCGCAGGAAAAGCAATCTCGTTGTTCGAGGGGCTGTAGTAAGCGTTGATGGTGGGCGGCGTCATGCCCCAGCGGGTTTTGTCCACGGGTTTGCCATAGCGGGTCACCATATCGTTGTAGGCCCACTGGCTGGCCCGGCGCAGGTTGCCCACAAAATCGGCGCGGTCAATTTTAATCGACGAATAGTCTTTCCACACATCGGGGTAGCCGATCTTTTTGGTAAAAGCATTGAGCTTTTCCAAGGCCCTTACCTTGGTTTCGTCACTCATCCAGTCGAGGCGCTGAATGCGGCCGGCAAAAGTGGTTTCCAGGTTTTTCACCAGCTCCTGCATGCGGGCCTTGGCCTCGGGTTTAAAGTATTTGCTTACATACAATTGACCCAACAGGTCGCCCAGTTGGTTATCGATCAGCGACGAGGTGAACTGCCAGCGGGGCGTCAACTCCTTTTGGCCGGTCAGCACCTGCGTCATGGCAAAGTTCTGCTGCACAAAAGGCTTGCTCAGGTACGCCGCGCTGTTATCGAGCAGGCGCCATTTCAGGTAAGTTTTCCAGTCGGCAAGCGGCACTGCGGTAAGCAGGACATCCACGGTTTTAAAAAACGCCGGGTTGTTCACGATCACGCTGTCGGCGCCGGTCAGTTTGAGGTTGTTGAGCATCGCATTCCAATCGATGGATGGCGTTGTTGCGCTGAAGTCCCTTACCGCAAACTTGTTGTAGGTTTTGTAGGGGTCGCGCATTTCGGTGCGGCTCATCTGGGCTTTTGCCAAGGCCGTTTCAATACGCATCACGGCATCGGCATGGGCCTGCGCAGTAGCTGCATCTTCGCCAATGAGGGCAAACATTTTGTTCAAATGCTGTGCATACGCATTGCGGATGGCGGTGCTACGGCTGTCCCCCTTCAGGTAATAATCGCGGTCGGGCAGCGTGGTACCGCCTTGAGATAGCTGCGGAATGTATTGGGTAACGGCCTTACGGTCCTGCGTTACAAAAAAGCCAAACAGCGCACTGCTGCTGCCTTGTGTGCGGGCAAATGCAATTTCATTGAGCAAACCCGCTACGTCTTTGATGGCATCAATGCGCTGGAGGTCGGCAGCAATGGGGGTAAAACCCTTGGCATCGATGGCAGCGGTATCCATACCACTGAGGTAAAAATCGCCGATCTGCTGCATCTTCGGATCGCTAGCCCCTTTTTTGGAAGCCTCAGTAAGCAGCGCCTGCAGGCGGCGGGAGCTTTCTTCGCGCAGCACATCAAACGAGCCCCATCGGGTTTTGGAACCGGGCACCGGGTTGCTTTTTAGCCACGAGCCATTGGCATATAGGTAAAAATTTTCACCGGGTGCTACCGAAAGGTCCATATTGGCTTTGTCGATGTACTTGGGTTTCTTATCGCCGGGTGGGGTAAAGGCCACCAGGCCGGCCACGGCAATGCCGGCGGCAAGGGCTGTTGTAAGTTTTCTCATGGTTGAACCTCTGTTTAAGGAGGTGCTAATTTACCAAAGGCAATTGGAAGATAAAGGGGTTGGGAGGGTCTTTTAACGACTTGTAAAAGTTGCCGCTACTTGTTATGGCAGGCTAAGCTTTTGGGCTTGTTTGTGCGCCGAAGGAAGAGTTGAAAAACTAAAGATATAATCGTAGCCAAGTTTGCCCCGGCCCACGTTGAGCACCACAGTGTTGTTTGGCTGCATGCGTCGCCACTCCGGCCAGTTGGGATGAAATTGTTCTTTATGATTGGTTAACTGCAACAATACCTTCGGTATGGCGGGACGTCCCGATTCGATTTTCTTTATTACAAATGCCTGCACGTTTCTGCTAGCCGCTTTTGCCGTGACAGAATTGTAATAAGCGGATTCGAAAACAAAAAGCCCAATGACCCCGAAAAAATAACTGAGTACGGCACTTGCCCGCCTTTCGCCACCACCGTCAAAATAATCCCGGTTGTACTTGTATATCAGCCAAAGGATTGCCGAAGATAATAGGGTGCCGTACAACAAGTATTCCAATAAAAACCTATGGAATGAATGATATTGTCGACAAGCGGAAGCGCAAACCGCATCAGCAAACTAGTGATGCATAAAACAGTCCATCCTGTGTAGTCGAGTGCTTTGTCTTTGGGTATGTTGATGCGCCCGGTCAGGTACATTTGTTTTGTCCATTGCAATTTATCCGTTACAAAAAGTCTATAGCCACACCGAGAAAATTACACCTTAAGCATTCCCCTAAAAGCCCTGGCTGCATAATAAGACGAAGCGCCATTGTGGTAGGTAAATACGGTGCCGTAGCGATAATCGCAAAACAGGGCACCGCCCAAATCGCGGATGGCATCGGGTGTCCTGATCCAGCTGGAGGTTTTGGTATCGAATGGGCCAAATTGCTGCAGCGCCCGGTACTCTTCTTCATTGAGCAGTTCAATGCCCATGGCCGCGGCGGTGTCGATCACGTTGCCTGCAGGGCGAGCTTCTTTCCTGGCCTCCCAAGCTTCATGGTCGTAACACAGGCTGCGGCGGCCTTTGGGACTTTCGGCAGCGCAGTCGCAAAAAATGTAGGCGCCGGTTGCTGCATCCTGGCCAATTACATCGGGCTCGCCGCCGGTTTCTTCCATTTCGTTGAGCGACCAAAGTTTCCCTTCATTGCCTTCAAGTCGTTGTTGTACATCAGCCCATTTGAAGCCCACATGGCGGTGCATGTTTTGTTCAAAACGGGTTTGCAATGTTTGCAGCAATGCTTGCTCTTGCGCAGCGGGTAAATTGCTTTTACTTTCTCTTTTGGCCATGGGCAAATGTATATTCCAGGATTCAATTTAGCGCACTGTTTACAGCTAACCTGCCGGTTGTTTTTTTATTAAATGAAAGGGTTGTTAGCAAGTGTTGGTTCGTTGATTATGCTGCTGCTTTTGCAGGGTGCTTGAACCAAATAAAGCACACAAACAGGCCGCCGCAATAGGGAGCAAAAGCAGCAAATCGTTTTGCAAAAAACTGGCAGTAGCACCGGCAACAAAACGATTTGACTGCAAAAAATAGCTGCACCACATAGAAAGCAGTTTTGCTGTAGTTGCTACAACCTTGCCTTCACAGGAGCTTTGGGAGCCGGTGCTTTTTTCGGTGGATTCTTTTTGAGTTCGTCCATTACAACCTGTATGGCCTTTTCCAGTTGCGGATCGCGGCCGGCAATCACATCAGCAGGCCACTGCTCTACTTCAATGTCGGGAGGGGTGCCTACGTTTTCAATGCCAAAGCCATTTTCATCAAAAAATGCCAGGTTGGGTGCCGTTACCACGCCGCCATCAATAAACTCGGGGTAACCCAAAATACCCACCAATCCGCCCCAGGTAGTTTTGCCTACCAGCGTGCCCAGTTTGGCCTGCCGGAAGAGGAACGGCAGGTAGTCGCCGCCCGAGCCGGCCGATTCATCAATCAGCATCACCTTGGGCCCTTGAATGGATGCATTGGGTGCCTTTTGATCTTTGCCATGCCGGTAGCGCCAGTACGATTGCACCGGCCGCTTGAGCAGGTCGATATAATAATCCGCCAATTGCCCGCCGCCGTTAAACCGTTCGTCGATAATGATGGCGGCCCTGTTGGCCTGCGGGAAAAAGTACCGTTTAAAATACTCATGCCCTTGCGTGGTGGTATTGGGCACATACACATAAGCTACCTGCCCGTTGGTAGCTTCCGATACCTTGCGCATGTTTCCTTCCACCCAGTCGCGGTTGCGCAGCGCTACTTCGCTGGCCACGGGCACTACTTTTACGGTGCGGGTATTGGCGCCGCTGGCATCGGCAGCAACGGTCATGGTCACAATCTTTTCGGCCGTGTTTTCAAAATAGCTGTAGAAATTTTTATCGGCCGTAACATCGGCGCCATTTACTTTTAAAATATAATCCCCCACCCGCACATCCACACCGGGTTCGGTGAGCGGCGACCGCAGATCGGGCGTCCAGTTGAGGCCTCCATAAATCTTTTTGATGCGGTACCGGTTGTTGACCGTTTCATAATCGGCCCCCAGCAAACCGCCGGGCACTACCTGCGGACTCGAACGCCTGTCGCCCAGCGACGCAAAGCGGTGGTGCCCTACCCCCAGTTCGCTGAACATCCATTGCATCACGCGGTACAGGTCGTCGGTGCTGGCTACATCGGGCAACAGGGCTTCGTATTTCTTTTTCATGGCCGCCCAGTTTACGCCGTGCATGTTGGGGTCGTAAAAATAATCGCGGTTAACCCGCCAGGCTTCGTTGAAGATGTTGCGCCACTCTTCCTTGGGGACCATTTTTACCTGTATGGCGCCGGTATTGATCATCGACTCAGGTGTGGGCTTTTGACCTGTTGGCGCAATACCCCATTTTCCCTTGCTGATGAATACTGTTTTTTCGCCTTTGGCCGCAATGCTGTAGCCATCGGCCGGCATGATGGGTTCTTCCTTCCGCTTTTTCAAACTGTACATGTGGAGCATGGTGGGCGTAGCATCGTGCGGTGAGGCACTCAGGTAAAACAGCTCGCCTTCTTTTACCACCGAAAGCGACCGGTAACGGCCCCGTGCAAGTGGCAGCGGCACAATACGCGACTGAATGCCCTCCCAATCGATCCTTACCCGGGTGCGGCTGGAGTCGGCCTTGTAGGGGCCTTTGCTGCCGGCACTATCGCTGGTGAGTTCCACCTCGTTTTCTTTGGCAAAAGGCGAAGGCACTGATTTTTGCAGGGTTACCAGGTAAATGGAATTGGTAGCTTCCATGTCCTGGCTCGACTGGTCAAACCAGTTGACGACGGGGCCTGCATCAGTACTGGCGAGTAGGTAAATATATTTGCCCGAAGGATCAAACGTAGGCTCGGTTACATCAGACAGGGCATCGGTAAGCGCATGGGATTTGGCTTCGGAAATAGAATAGACCCATGCCCGCTGAAAATTGGTTTCGGAAATGGTAGTGTAGGCAATGAGGTTGCCGTCCGACGACCAACTGCCAAACAGGTCACGGTACGGGCCAGGTACATAGTTTATATCTTCTGCAATCTTTGTTGTTTTCCCGCTTGCCACATCAGCCACATACAGGCCGCGACCATTGTCAACAAAAGTCAGTTTCTTGCTATCGGGCGACCAATGAATACGGGCATAAAACCCTGAGCCATTCAATTGAATAACTTTTAGTTCACCTGTGCCGTCGCCGTTTTTGATGTGCAATGCATATTCGCCCGAGGCATCACTGAAGTAAGCGATCGATTTTCCGTTGGGCGACCAGGCCGGTTCTTTTTCGTGCACTCCCGGTGTGTTGGTCAGGTTAAACACATCACCTTTTTGCGCCGGCAGTGTAATAATGTCGCCACGATAATCCATCACTACCCGGGCACCTGATGGCGATATGTCGCCGCCGCGGATGTACTGGTCGCCGCGAACATACCTAGGGCGGTGATCGAGCAAGTCGGCGGCAATGCCCACTTTAATTTTAGCAGTATTGCCAGTTGCTGCATCCAGCACATGCAGGTAGCCGCCCTGCGCAAAAATGATTGCATCCTTCGATCCTTCGAGGCTGGAAACAGGAAAGTCGGTGCCTTTTGTTAGTTGCGTTACTGTTTTGCCTGCCACATCATAGCTGTACACATTGAACTCGCCATTGCGGTCGCTGCGGAAATACACTTTGGCCCCTTTCCATACCGGTTTGGAGTCGTTGCTCCCCCCTTTGGGTTTGGGAATTTCGGTGACGCCATGCTTTTTTGTATCGTATATCCAAATGCGGCTCATAGTGCCGCCACGGTAACCTTTCCACTGGTTGAATGCATCGGGGATGGTGGTGTAGGCAATGCTGGCCCCATCGGGGCTGTACGAAGCCCAGAACGCATTGGGAACGGGCAATTGCTGCTCGGCACCCGAAGCTATATCTACCGTAAACAACTGGAAATACCGGCTGGTAAAACTATTGCGCTGCGATGCAAACAGCACCTTTTTTCCATCGGGTGAAAAGTCGCGGACTAGGTCGGCACCGGGATGCCAGGTGAGGCGCTGGGGCACGCCGCCGGCTGCAGGCACCACAAAAACATCCATGTTGCCATCGTAATGGGCCGTAAAGGCAATGGTGCTGCCATCGGGTGAAAACACGGGGTTGGATTCGGAGCCTTCGCTTACCGTTAGCCTGCGGGGATAAGAGCCATCCCTGTTGGCCACCCACAGGTCTTCGGCATAAATAAACGCGATCTGGTCTTTGCTGATGGCCGGTTGCCACAGCAGGCGGGTATCGGTTGTGTTTTGTGCCGATGCACCGACAGATAAAATGAGGAACAATACAATAGCAAGGAAACAACGATGTTGTAGCATATTGCAAAAGGATTAAATAGGAAGAAGAAAAACCGGTTGGCTGTTGTGTAGCCGGTTGTTACAAAAGCTTTGGGTTGGCTACACCAGTAATTTGGGTAGCTTGTTTTTAGTGCAGGGTTAATGTACAAAAGCAAAATGGAAAATTATAGCGTGGTGGCTTGGCTTTTATAAGTGCGGTTTTTTTGAGGGACCAGTGCATTAGTATTTGGGTAAAAAACTGGCAGCGGAAACTGTTTAAAACCGCAAAAGAGGTTTGTTATAGTGCTGCACCATCAGTTTATGGTGATGCTTTGAATAATTCCTTCCACTTCAGCCAAGGTATTTTTATCCTGCTCATGTTTCTTGTTGGTGGTAAATGAGCCGATAAACATGTTGTTGTCTTTGCCAAAAATCCAATAATATATTGGCATCATTACACCATCTTCCTCTACTTCTGTTTTATAAAATGTGCCATCAAATGCACCCACTCTTATCTTAGAAGCACCCTTATTTTCCTGCATTTCTTGCGAGATAAATTCGCTAGTTGCGTCCTCGTTTGCCTTGTTTTCCCAATGCAGTGTAGTGATCCGCAAATTGCCCGTCCACGTTGTTGCGTTATAAAATGCGTAGGTACCATCGTCTCCATCATCGTACTCGCTCCAACCGACAGGAAGGGCTAAACTATACCATCCATCATTCGATGTAAATCTTTTTGTATTCACTTGGCAACTTGATATAAACGTTATCGCCATTATGAGATAAATAAAACTTAAACGCATGTAATGGAATTGTTTTAAAAATACGACCGTATCCTTTTCATCAACCCTTTGCTTAACATTCAAATCAAGTTACATCGACAATCATCCTTTCAATTGTTACTTAACAAAAAAGCCTGCAACATTGCTGTTGCAGGCTTTGTATTTAGGTGCGGCATTTTTATAAAAATGCCTCTTGTTACAGTGTTCGTTTTACTTCTTCGATCTCGTAGGCTTCTACAATATCGCCCACTTTCAGATCGGCAAAGTTTTTCACGGTCAAACCGCATTCCATGCCTGAAGGAACGTCTTTCACGTCGTCCTTGTAGCGTTTCAGCGAGCCCAGTTCGGCCTGTGCGTTTTCGCCTTTCGGGAACTCCACAATACCGTCGCGGATCACGCGGATCTTGTTGTTGCGGGCAATCTTGCCATCCAGCACGTAGCAACCGGCAACCGTAACCTTGTCGAAGCGGTACACTTCGCGTACCTCCACGTTGGCCACGATCTTTTCCTGAACCTTGGGCTCCAACATACCTTCCATGGCGCTCTTGATCTCGTCGATCACCTGGTAGATGATGGAGTAGGTTTTGATCTGGATACCGGCACCTTCGGCCAGGCGGTTGGCCTGCATCGAAGGGCGAACGTTAAAGCCGATGATCACCGCGTCGGATGCTTCTGCCAGCACCACGTCGCTTTCGTTGATCTGGCCCACGCCTTTGTGGATCACGCTTACAACGATTTCTTCTGTAGAAAGCTTTTGCAGCGAATCCGACAGGGCTTCTACCGAACCGTCCACGTCACCTTTGATGATCACTTTCAGTTCTTTAAAGTTGCCCAGTGCCAAACGACGACCGATCTCATCCAGCGTAATATGCTTCTTGGCACGCATGCCCTGTTCGCGCAGGATCTGGGCACGTTTGTTGGCCACTTCTTTGGCTTCACTTTCGTCCTGGTACACGCGGAACTTTTCACCAGCCTGCGGCGCACCGTTCAGGCCAAGGATCAGTACCGGCGTAGAAGGCCCGGCTTTATCAACACGCTTGTTGCGTTCGTTGAACATTGCTTTTACGCGGCCAAAATGCTGACCCGAAACCACGATGTCGCCGTTTTTGAGCGTTCCGTTCTGCACCAGGATGGTGGCAACATAACCACGGCCTTTGTCCAGCGTTGCTTCTACAATCACGCCGCTTGCTTCGCGGTCGGCGTTTGCTTTCAGGTCCAGTAGTTCGGCTTCCAGCAGGATCTTTTCCAGCAGCAGGTCGATGTTCAGGCCTTTTTTAGCCGACAACTCCTGGCTTTGGAATTTACCGCCCCACTCTTCCACCAGCAGGTTCATACCGGCCAGTTGTTCGTAAATTTTTTGCGGGTTGGCGCCGTCTTTATCTATTTTGTTTACAGCAAAAATCATCGGTACGCCTGCCGCCTGTGCGTGGCTGATGGCTTCCCGTGTTTGGGGCATCACCGCATCGTCGGCCGCTACCACAATTACCGCAATATCGGTAAGCTTGGCACCACGGGCACGCATGGCCGTAAAGGCTTCGTGACCAGGAGTATCGAGGAAGGTAATGTCTTTGCCGTTGGGCAGGTTTACCTGGTAGGCACCAATGTGCTGGGTAATGCCACCCGCCTCACCAGCTACTACCGTGGCGCTGCGGATATAGTCAAGGAGCGATGTTTTACCGTGGTCCACGTGACCCATGATGGTAACAATGGGCGAACGGGGTTGCTTATCTTCCTCGCTATCGGCTTCTTCTTCCTCGTCCATTTCCAATTGCTTTTCCATGTCGATGAATTCGACATCGTAGCCAAATTCGGAAGAAACGAGTTCGATTACCTCGGCGTCGAGGCGCTGGTTGATGGACACCATGATGCCCAGTCCCATACACTTCGAGATTACTTCGGCAAAGGAAACATCCATCAGGTTGGCCAGCTCGCTTACCGAGATAAATTCGGTAACCTGCAGCTTGTTGTCGCCTTCGTGTTGGGCATCGGCCATCTCCTGGCGGCGTTCGCGGCGCAGTTTGGCTTTTACGTTGCGGCCACCACGACCCGACCCGCCCGACAGCTTGGCCTGCGTTTCCTGTATTTTCCGTTGAATTTCTTTTTCGTCGATCTGCTTGTCCTCACGGGGCTGAAAACGGCCACCACCGCCTTGCTGGCGGTTTTTAGCCAGGTTGGGCGTGAAGCGTCCGCCACCGCCCTGTCCGGGCTGGGGCGTTGGGCGTGGGCCGCCGCCTTGTCCCTGCTGTGCGCCACCTTGCTGGGCACCGCCGCGCTGGGGGGCAGTAGTATCCCGCTTTTCGATGGGAATGCGTTTGCGTTTGCGCTTTTCATCGGCTGGGCGAGGACGGGTATCGTTTTCCACCGGCAGTTGGATCTTACCCAAAATTTTGGGTCCGGTCAGCCTTTCGGCCTGTATGTTTTCAATCACCGGGGGTGCTTCGTTTTCGTCAACAGGGGCAGGTGTTTCGGCTTGCGCTTCCAGTACCGGCGCCTCAATGGTTTCCACAACCGGCGTTTCGGCTGGTGCTGCGGGCACCTCGGGCTGCGGCTCGGGTTGTTGGGGTGCTGCGGCCACTACAGGCTCGGCCTCCACTTCTGGTGCAGGTGCTTGTGCCTGTGGTGCTTCGACCGGAGCCGGCGCGGCTTGTTTTTTCTCAATCGTCTTTTTCGGACGGGTAGAGGAGTCAATTGCCGACAGGTCGATCTTATCGAGAATCTTAGGCCCGAATGTGGGCGTTTTGGCTACTTCGGGTTCGGCCACAGGCTGAACCGGCGGTTCTTCCACCGGAGGCTCGGGCTGCGGTGCCGGCGGCTCGGGGGCCACTTCGGGCACTTCAATGCGCTCCGGCTCGGGCTGGGGCGCTGGTGCAGGCTGAGGCGCCGGCGCCGGGGGTTCGGCGGCAGGGGCCGGTGCAGGTGCTGCAGGCGCTTCTTCTTTTTTAGCTACTACTTTAGGCGCTTCTTTTTCCTTGCGGAAATGCAGTTCCTCTTCTTCTTTTTTGCGCTTTGCTTCGCCTGTAGCGCCTTTAGGCAGGTCAATCTGTTCGCTTTTTAATTTAGCAACCTTGTCGCCCTGAAACGCATTCTGCAAAGCACGGTACATATCTTCCGTAAGCTTTGAAGTCGGCTTCAGATCGTCTTTGTTAAATCCTTTGTCTACCAAAAAGTCCACAAGGGTGTCTTTACCGATGTTGAACTCTTTGGCCGCGGCCATTAACCTTGGTGTTGTTGTTTCTGCCATAATTGCCTCCCCCTTTCCTTCCCTACTGGAAGGCGGGGTTATAATGTTAACGTTGTGCAAATGTATAGATGTATAGTCAACTGAACGTTTTGTTTCGCTGCTGCGGTTGCAAACATCCGGTTAACTTTCTTGCTACTCTTTCTCAAATTCCGATTCCAGCACCCGGCGCACTTCCTCGATGGTTTCTTTTTCAAGGTCGGTGCGGCGCTCTAGTTCTTCTACGCTCAGGTCCAACACGCTACGGGCAGTATCGCAACCCACACGCTTCAGTTCATCAATCACCCAGCCTTCCAGCTCATCGCTGAACTCCTGCAGATCGATGTCGAAGTCTTCCACTTCACCTTCATTGTCGCGGTACACGTCGATGTCGTAACCCGTCAGTTCGCAGGCCAGCTTGATGTTTACCCCGCGGCGGCCAATGGCCAGCGACACCTGGTCGGGTTTCAGGTAAACCGAAGCATGCTTGCCTTCGTTGTCCAGCTCCATACTGGTGATCTTGGCCGGTGTAAGCGAACGCTGGATCAGCAGTTGCGTGTTGCTGGTGTAGTTGATCACATCGATGTTCTCGTTTTTCAACTCCCGAACAATGCCATGAATACGGCTGCCTTTCATACCCACGCAGGCACCCACCGGGTCGATGCGGTCATCGTAGCTTTCTACGGCCACTTTTGCCCTTTCGCCCGGGTCGCGAACGATCTTTTTGATGGTAATAAGCCCGTCGAAAATTTCCGGAACTTCTATTTCCAACAATTTTGCCAGAAACTCAGGCGCAGTGCGGGAAAGAATGATCACGGGGTTATTATTTTTCAGGTCTACTTTTTTCACCACGGCACGGATCGATTCGCCTTTTTTAAAGTAGTCCTGCGGAATTTGTTCGCTCTTGGGCAGGATCAGTTCGTTGCCTTCTTCATCGAGCAACAAAATCTCCTTTTTCCAAACCTGGTATACTTCGGCCGAAGTGATCTCGCCAATGCGGTCGTTGTATTTTTTAGCCAGTACGTTTTTCTTCAGGTCCGAAATGCGGCTGGCCAGCGTTTGGCGGGCAGCCAGGATGGCGCGGCGGCCAAAGTCGTAGAGGTCGATGCCCTCGTACAGTTCTTCGCCCACTTCAAAGTCGGGTTCAATTTTAACGGCGTCGCTGTAGCCCACTTCTGCATTGGCATCCAGCACCTCGCCATCGGGTACAATCATACGGCGGCGAACGATCTCCAGGTCACCCTTTTCGGCGTTTACGATAACGTCGAAATTTGCGTCGTCGCCGTATTTTTTGCGCAGCAGGGTTTTAAACACGTCTTCCACTACACGCATCAGCGTGGGGCGGTCTATGTTTTCGGCATCCTTAAAGTCCTGGAACGCCTCGATCATGTTGATACTTGCCATATGATGAGAATTTTAGCTACTAGCTTCTAGCTGCCAGCTACTAGCTAATGGCTAGCAGCCAGTGGCTTGCGGCTATTAAAATTTTACTTGAACTTTTGTAATTTTTATATCGGTAAATAAAATGGTTTCCTGGGTCACTTCTTTTTTGCGGCCCTTGCCGGTTTCTATTTCCAGCAGTATGCCATCTTCAGTTGTTTCCAGCAGTTTTCCTTCTTTCACGCTGCCATCGAGCAGTTGCACTTCAAGATAGCGGCCCACGTTCTTTTTGTACTGGCGCTGCAACTTCAATGGTTCATCCAGCCCCGGCGATGACACCTCCAGCGAAAAATTGCCATCGGGATACATGCCGCTTTCTTCCAACACTTTGTACAGGGCACGGTTGTACTGCACCAGGTTGGACAGGGGCATGCCTTCGTCGGCATCAACAAACACTTTGATGTTGTTGGTGGGCTTGATGCGGATATCTACTAAAAAATGCGTGGGATGCGCTGCCAGCAACGGTTCCAGCTTTTGAACAATTGCCTCTATTGCTGATTCTGTTTGCATAGTAAAAATGAAGAAGGGAACGGTCTTCGTTCCCTTCTTTGTTTCTTTTCCTGCGGCAAAGTTAAGGTAAACCTTAAATACTTTCCAAATTATATCTGCTTGGCGCCTGTTGTTTACCTTTGCGGCAATGATACTTTCACTACTTCTTTACATTTTTCTGGCGTACATGCTATACCGGTTGGTGTTTGGATTGATTGTTCCCATTGTACGCACCACCCGGCAGGTAAAAAAAAGCTTCCGCCACATGCAGGAGCAAATGGCCGCACACCAGGGTGCTGCCGATCCCGGCCGTCAATACAACCAGCAAAAAGCTTCGGTTCATTCCACCGCCCGTGGCGATGATGAAGACTACATCGAATTTGAAGAAGTAAAATAGGCGTTTACTGCTCCGCCTCTTTTTTGCCCAGCCAAATGCCTAGCGTAATACCGCTCATGATGGCTACATCGCCGTAGCTTTTTTCCACCTTCATGCCCATATCATTGTAGGTATGTCCTTTTGCAAACTGGTAGCCCAGGCCTGCATTGAAATCGAGACTGAGCCTGCCCGGCAGGTTGCGCTGCAGGCCCCACACCACGCCAAGGGTATTTACGGCCCGCGAATTTTCCTCCGGTAAATAAGCACTCGACATGCGCCTGTTGGTAAACAGTGCGGTGTACTTCGGAGCAATATAGTTCATGCTGTTTTTGGCAGTGCGCTGCCCTTTTTCCTGGCGGCGTGCAAAGTTGTAATAATATCGGTACTGCAAGGAGACGGCCGTTTCCAGCCTAAACTCCGCATTGAAAGATTCTTCGCCAAAAGCATTGGAATAAAAAATAGAAGCGTACGGGCTTAAATAAGCGTGGGCTACCAGCGTTGTGTTTTTGCCCACCCGCTGCTCGTGGCCAAAGCCGGGCGAAATAAACGTAAAGCGGGTAACGTTTTCAACTTGTGCGCCGCCTTCCTGCGCAAAAGCCTGGGTAGTGGAAAAGGCCAGCAACAGGGCCGCTAGTTTTTTGAGGTACATCATAAGCAGGTTTGATTGCACCACAAAAATAGGCGGGTCCGCTCATTTACCCCGAACAGAATGACCAGCGGGCCTACGGCCTGTTAGACAGAATTGCAAGCATACGGCGCCGCTAATTTTCCTGCGCAAAAAGCCAGGGCAGCAGTTGCGGCTCTGCAAACGCCTTGTCCCAGCTATTGTGGTTTACGCCGGGATACACGGTAAACTTCACCGAGGCACGCCGCTGCTTTTTGATGGCAGCTACCATGGTTTCGGAAAGTTGCCAGGGTACTACATCATCTGCATCGCCATGAAACACCCACCATTTGGTGCGACGCAATGCCTTGGCGTGTTCCGGCGCACCGCCGCCGCAAATGGGAAAAGCCGCGGCAAAGGTTTTGGGCTTGCGGGCCACCAGGTCGAAGGTGCCCATGCCGCCCATAGAAAGGCCGCCTACATACATACGGTCGTCATCCAGTTTAAACTGTTGGTCTAACGAATCGAGCAACTGCATCACCAATTGCATGGGCCGGGTGGCTGGCGCATCGGGCGGGTAACTAAAGGTGCGTTTGCCGGCAGCATCCTGCCCAAACTGTACCGGCGCCCAGTAGCCCATTTTAGGGCACTGCGGAAACACCACGATGGCCGGGTAGCGGTCGCGAACCGAATCCTGCACAAATAGTTTGGCGCCATGCACCAGTTGGGCTTCATTGTCGTTGCCCCGTTCGCCGGCACCGTGCAGCACCAGTACCAACGGATACTCTTTTGTTGCATCAAAATTTTTGGGCAAGAGCAGGCGGTACGGCAACGTGTCGGCGCCTTGCACCAGGCGGCGTTTTTCGAAGAGCGAAAGGTCCTGGGCGGTCAGGATGGTGAAGATGAAAAGCAATGGCAGCAGCAACAGGTATTTTTTCATGGCAATGCTTTGTGAAGGAGCAAAATACGACATGCATTTTAAGGAAAAGGGCGCAAGTGTTTGCGCCCTTTTTGTTGGATTTTTAATTTAAGACTTGTGTGTTTTTTTGCATAAACCCTATCAATGCCTTTACTTTTTTGCTCCTGCAAAAAAGTAACAAAAAAGCAGGCCCGAAATCAAATGACGGCCTGATTTCGGGATAGCGCCTTGATGAAGCTGTGGTGGTACTGTAGTGAAATGCAGCAGTTCATTGTTCGGCAATGAAGTATCGATTCAAAATTTCATTCCTTTCTTGCTCTCGATCTATCAACTTCCAACTGTCAACTCCCAACTTCTCCTTCATCCATCATCTACTTCGCCAGCAGTGTAAACTTCGCCACTTTTACATCCCTGGAGTTGCCGCCGATGAACACGTTGAAATCGCCGGGTTCGGCTATTTGTTTGAGGTCGTTGGTGTAAAACTTCAGGTCTCCGTGTTTAATAGTGAAGGTTACGGTTTTGCTTTCGCCCTTTTTCAGCTGCACCTTCTGAAAATGCTTCAACTGTTTTACGGGCTGTGCAATGGTGGCATAAATATCCTGCAGGTATAGCTGCACCGTTTCCTCGCCATCCCAATTGCCGGTATTGGTCACCGTTATCGACGCCTGCACACTTTCCCCGGGGCGCACTGTTGTTTTAGCCAACTGCACCTCGCCATAGCTGAAAGTGGTGTAGCTGAGGCCAAAGCCAAACGGGAACAAGGGATCGTTGGACACATCGAGGTAATTGGACCGGAACTTGGGCGCTCCGCCATTATATGGCCGGCCGGTGCTCAGGTGGTTGTAGTAAATGGGGATCTGGCCCACGCTGCGCGGAAACGTAGTGGTGAGTTTGCCCGAAGGATTGTAAGCGCCAAACAGCACATCGGCAATGGCGTTGCCGCCTTCGGTGCCGCCAAACCATACATCCAGCATGGCATCTACGTTTTCGGCTTCCCAGTTCAGCGTCATGGGGCGGCCGTTGAACAGCACCACCACCAGCGGTTTGCCGGTTGCCTTCAAGGCCTGCAGCAGGCGCAACTGGTTTTGCGGCAGCGCAATATCGGCACGGCTCGACGACTCGCCGGTTGCCTCTGCCGATTCGCCCACTACTGCTACAATTACATCCGATTTTTGCGCAGCAGCCACCGCTTCATCGATCAATGCCTGCGCTCCGCGTGGATCAATCGTCACTTGTTCACTGAATGCATTGAGGCGCTTGGCCAAAGCAGTATCATCGGTAACATTCGCGCCACGGGCATAATTGATAGTAACACCACTGCCACCTACATTGCGCATGCCTTCAATCACCGTCACGGCTTTTTCAAAATCGCCCGACACCGCCCAGGTGCCCAGCATGTTGCGACGGCTATCGGCCAGCGGGCCGACCAATGCAATGGAGCCCGCCTTTTTCAAGGGCAAAACGCCGTTGCTGTTTTTCAGCAACACAAAAGATTTGGCTGCGGCCTCGCGGGCTGCAGTGCGGTGCGCATCGGATAAAATTTCTTTTGCCGGTCGGCTTTCATCCATGTAGCGATACGGATCATCAAACAGGCCCAGCTTGTATTTGGCTTCCAGGATGCGGCGGCAGGCAGCATCGATCTGCGCCACTGTTACCTTGCCTTCCTGCAGCGATTTTTTAAGCGTGGTTAAAAAACCTTCGCCCACCATGTCCATATCCAGGCCGGCCCGCAGTGACATAGCCGAAACGGTTTGCAGATCGCCCATGCCGTGGTCGATCATTTCATTTACCGAAGTATAATCGGAAACCACCATGCCTTTAAAACCCCACTGCTGGCGCAGCAGGTCGGTGAGCAGCCAGCGGTTGCCCGTTGCCGGTATGCCATCCACCACGTTGAACGAACTCATTACCGAACCCACGCCGGCATCGATGGCCGCTTTGTAAGGCGGCATAAAATACTGGTACATTACGCGGCGGCTCATGTCCACCGTGTTGTAGTCGCGGCCCGCTTCGGCAGCGCCATACAGCGCAAAATGTTTCACGCAGGCCATCACTGTTTTAGGATCGGCAAGGGAGCTGCCCTGGTAGCCCAACACCATGGCGCGGCTGATAGCCGAACCCAGCACATGGTCTTCGCCGCTGCCTTCTGCAATGCGGCCCCAGCGCGGGTCGCGGGCAATATCCACCATGGGCGAAAAGGCCCATTGCAGGCCATCGGCCGTGGCTTCCACTGCAGCAATTTGGGCGCTGCGGCGGATAAGTGCCGTATCCCAACTGCAGGAAAGTCCCAACGGAATGGGAAAAATGGTGCGGTGCCCGTGGATCACATCGAGCCCGAAGATGAGCGGTATCTTAAGCCTAGTATTTTCAACGGCAATCTTTTGTGCCTGCTTTGTTTTCTCGGGACCGTAAATACCAAACAAGCCACCCACCGCACCGCGGCGAATTTTACCATCCACATCCGAACTCACCACCGAGCCGGTAACGGCGCCGCCCGGCGTAACGAGGTTTAATTGCCCGATCTTTTCATCAAGGGTCATCTTGCCCATAAGGCCCGACACAAAAGCGTTCATTTTGGCGTCGCCACCTTGCTGCGCAGCGGCAGGCAGGGCCGCGGCAAAAATGAGGGGGAACAGTAGTTTACGCATATTCATAAACGATAGATTGAATTTTTACATCATGGAAATATAGTGGGTGCACCAGCGTGTGATATAGCCGCAGGTTGGCATCCATATTTATACAAACACTGTCATTCCGAACTCCATTCGGATTCTCCTATAATAAATGCTGTTATGGCAAGGAGATGCCGACATGCGTCGGCATGACAATGAACTGTAATGTGAGCACCTGTACTGCCGACCGGTTTCAATATTGAAACTGCAACTTATTTAAACCAGCCTTTACCTCGGGTGCACCCATAAACAAGTTCCAAAGTAAACCACTCCGGTAATTCTCCAACATGATTATGATCGGTCCCTGGTCAATTGCCAGGAAAGAATCGGCAAACCAGCCATCGGTAAGGTTAAAGGCATCTACAAAACCATATTCTTTCCAAAGCTTATCGCCCAGTTTGTAGTAAAAAAACTCCAGCGCCGCCTTGCTTTGCTCCGGCGTGTAAGGCATGGAAGAAAGTACAGCGGTTGGTGCGATGACGCCATTGTCGTTTTGCGGCTCATGCGCCAGGTAGCCCACTTTATTATCATCGGAGGCCGTGAGGCCCCAGCACGAATCGCTGTAGCCCAAAAAGCCTTTTGGATTGGCCACGCAATAGCGGTAGTTGATCAGCGTATGCGCTTTTACCTGCTGCTCGTAATCGGCATATTGGTCTTTAAGACCAAAAGGTTTTAACCCCAAAAAAGAATAATGGCTCAGGAACAGCGGGCCACCCTGCGGCGGACCCAGCGGCAGCACTTCGTTGTAATAAGTATTGCCGTTGCGCATGGCGCCGTTGCGGGCCCAGCCTTCGTCGTACACCGCTTTCGGAATGCTGTGCGTTGGCGATGCGGCCGCCAGCACATAAGTGATCAGTGCCTCGTTCCAGCCGCTGATGGGCAGGTTCATGGTCCATTCTTTATCGGGGCTCCAGTGCCAGTACAACTTGTTCTCACCACCCTTGCGAAACCAGTCCCATTCCACCGCTTCCCAAATTTTATTGATGTCGGCACGCAGGGCTGCTTCTGCGGCACCGGCACCATTAAAATACTGGCGGGCGGTGATCAGCCCCTGCATCAGCAGCGCGGTTTCCACCAGGTCGGCGCCGTTGTCGTTGGCGCTAAACGGCTCCACTTTACCCGAAGCGCCATCCAGCCAATGCGGGAATGCACCTTTGAACCGGTCGGCTTTTGTTCCTAAAAAAGTCACCATTTTTTGCACCCGTTCCAGCCCTTCGGCGCGGGTAATAAAGCCGCGGAGCACACCTACAACAATGGCCATGGCGCCCATGCCCGAGCCGCCTGAAGTAACCACGTTGCCCGATGTGTTGCGTTCGCGGGCCATGCCCGAAGCCGGGTGGGCAAAATCCCAGAAATACTTAAAGGTTTGGCGCTGCACCAGCGTCATCAGGTCATCGGTGGGGATGCGGGTAAACTTGTCGCGGCTGTCCAAACCGGTGCGCAGTATGATAAATGCCGGAGCAGTTGGCTGCAACCCAGTAGATGAACGAAGACTTTCGGTAATGGTTAACCGAAATTGTGCAAAAGGTGGTAATGCGGCATTGGGCTTTAAAGTAAGCACACTATCGCCGGCGCCGTACTGAATGGTGTATGGCACGGCAGTGCCCGCAGCGTTGGTCCACTGCAGGCCGCCCGTGCTGCTGCGCATAACAGCCGTGGAAAAACGCAGTTGTATTTCGGGTTGCGAACTGCTTAAAATAACAGTGCTACCCGGCGCCTGAATAACACCTTCGACCCAAATACCGCGCAGCACAAATGGCTTGGCAACAGGCGGCGGCTCGGTGTTGCCGCTACTGCTTTTGCTGCAGGCAATAAAAAGCACCAGGCAAATAGACAGTAAGTAAAATAGAAGTGTTCGCATGGTTGGGTTTGAAGGCATTAATAAATAGGCTTAGTTGATCATTGCAGATGCTGCAGCAAAAACCATGTACTTTTTTTATGCGGAAAAGCAAGCAAACCAATCATATGACTCCCGCACAATTATTCATAAAATTCAGCCATCGTATGGGCATATATTTATGAACTGAAAAATATTGCTCACTGCGTTGGCATTGCTTGCCTGTTTTGGTAATGAACCTCACAGTTTGGCAACCATTTTTTAAGGCTATCCTTATCTGCCTGCGCTAAATAATTATCATCTACTCTGATTGATTTCAGCTTTTTTAGCCTGCTGATGTTGGGAGAAATATACCTGATTGGATTGTTCCATATTTCAAGTCGCTCAAGGAATATTAAGTCGGAAATATTATCCGGAATGCTTTCAATTTCATTGTCAAATATCGACAGCTCTTTAAGATGCTTTAAATGCACTGTTTCTTTTGTAATACTTTTCACCTTATTTGTATACAAATAAAGCACCTCTAGTTTACCAAGCCGGCTGTCCACAAACGATAGATCGCGAATCCGGTTATTATTCAAGGAAAGCCCTTTCAAATTTGGGATTGTTTTGATCTGCTCAGGCACCTTGCTCAATTCATTTCGCGCCAAATCGATTTCCGTCAAGCTATCGAGTTGTGACAAGTCGCAGTTGATTTCCCTGATATTGGTTGCTGCGAACGACACGCTTTTCAGGTTTGGGAACCTGTTTAGATCGCATGGAAAAATGCTGATGGGATTTACTGCAAAGATCAAATCCTGAAGTGAGGTGACTTTATATAATTCTTGTGGTACTTCCTTAAAAATATTACCGGTCAATATTGCCATATAAATATCAAGTTTGTCCAATCCACCGGGCAAAGAAGTGAGGCCTTTATTTTGAAGCGATAAATATTTCCCGGTATTATCGGACCATACCACAGGGCTTATGCTTTTGTAAAAGCTACTTGTTTTTCCTAAAGCAATCTGGTTGCACAGGTCGGTCATTACCTTTTTGGGAGCATCATCATCTTTGCGGCCAACTTCAAAGAGCCAGCCTTTGATTTTATTATCTGATGATAAACAATCGACCTCGAAATTTGGATCCCAGTCTACCGCGTCGAAGCTTGCAGATTTTGACCCTAAATAAAAACGCACTTTTTTTGATATCTCTTCTGCTTTTGTCGACGTGATGATTATGCCATTCGCAGGCACTACAATTTTCTTCTTCCAAAATTTCGTTTCCGGTAGTTTGGGATATCCTGCTACACCAAAAATGATCCCGGCCTGTCCTTGAAATTTGCCTGGAAACACAATCTCATTATGCTCCTGCCATTGCAAACAGCCGATGACGAAAAACAACGTAAATAAAACAGATAAGATATACTGTGCTGCGAGATACAAACTCCTATTCGCAAACACCTTTCGCGTTAAAAAGTCAATGAAATAAATAAAAAGACCAAGCACAACAAAAAACAAACCCGGTATCAGCAGATAACCTACCGTAAAAACAGCTATGGTTGTTCCTAACAGGACTGCCAGGAGTGCCATAAATTTCAATGGTGCTTTAGTTAGCCGGTCTACTACAAAATTTCTAACACCCATATTGGTCACCTTACGGCGTTTTATAAAATACCAACGGCATGTGGTTGCGGGCAGCTACCAGCACCGAATCAGCCCGGCGGCGCAGCCAGCGCAGATCCCGCACCTGCCCGGCAACTGCCGACAGCAGGGGCTGATGAATATAACGAGCCGACTTGCCTTCAAACCTTACCATTGCCATCGGCTGCGCATCGTATCTACCTTCGTAAGGAATCACATCAAAGAAATTGCCGCCGGCTACAAACGTGTTGGCAGCACCGCCTTTTGCAAAAGAAAAAATGGGTGCCAGTTGCAATTCGTTGGGCAGGGACTGCATGTGAAAACCGCCCTTTCCATCGCCATACAGCACTACCGATGCCAGTTGCTCGGCACGCAGGGGCTTCATGTCGTCCACAAAACCATAAAACACATCTTTCATTTCTTCGCCGGCATATTCGGCGTATTTCAGGTAGTGCTTTTTCAACACCGGCAGCGCCCTTTCGGTTTCGTCTTTTGCCAGGAACGGATACTCTTTTCCGCCAATTGAATACGCCAGCAATTGGTCGGTGCTGCCATTGCGATCAAAGTCGGAAACATAGAGGCTCAGCTTGCCATCTTTTTCGCTCCAGAACTTATTGTTGCGCCCCCAGTTGCCAGCCAGCACATCCAAGTTGCCATCGCCGTTTACATCCTGCACCATCAGCGTTTGCCACCATCCGGTTGATGCGGGCAATTCTTTTTTGATAAATGTGCCGCTGTTGTTGGCAAAAACGGTCAGCGGCATCCATTCGCCGGCCACCAGCAAATCAGGTGTTCCGTTGCCATCCCAATCGGCAAATTGCGCCGCTGTAACTGTGCCAATATTGGTCAACGAAATGCGGGTATCATCTTGTGTAAAAGCCCCTTTGCCATCGTTAATCAACAACGCAGAGGACATGGGCACGCCATAGGCACGGCTGTTGGCCAGCACACCAATGAACAGGTCGGTATCGCCATCGCCATCCACATCGGCTGCGGCCACGCATGATTTGTTGTTGGGGATAAACGGAAGTCCTTTTGCTTTGGTAAAGTTGCCCTTTCCATCATTGATGTACAGCCGGTCCCAAAGCCGCGCATCGCCTTCCAGAAACTCGTTGCCACCACTCACTACAATCAAATCAGGAAAAGCATCACCGTTTACATCGGTAAACAATGCATCTACATCTTCGCTGTGTTTGTCGTATTCAAACGGTGCATTGTTGCCGGGTAAAAAACCACCATTGGGCTGGCCCAGCATCAGCGCACCGGGCTGGTCTTTGGCGCCGCAGGCATAAAAATCATCGAGCCCATCGCCGTTCACATCGGCTACTGCCAGTTTGGGACCGCGGCTGCTTTGTGCATGTGGAATGAGGTATTGAATGTTGACATCAATGAACGGGTTTTCCATGTGCCGCCAGCGGGCCAGCGAATCAGCAATTGGTTGTAGTAATGGTTCGGGTGTTTTGAAAAAATTAGCATGCACAAACTGGCCGGAAGCAGCATCCTGTTCAACAACCAATGGCTTGTTTGCCGGCACGTTTTTCAACACCTGGTATCGTTGGTTTGGCCACACTATTAGCACGCTATCCGCTGTTGCAGCATCGTCCAGGCCAAAGTGCAGTATCGGCGCCACCGACGATTGAAAGCCCCGCGTCAGCATCAATTGCTGGTACTGCATTTTACCACCAGCAAATACATAGGCTTTGGCACCAACACCCAAGGTGTTGCCATCAGCGCCTTTAAATGAAATGGCGATCCTGTTCTTTTTCGGTGCGCTATTTTTCAACACCACGGCCGGTGCATCAATGGCATTGATCACCATATCCAGTGCACCATCGCCATCCAGGTCTGCATAGGCTGCACCGGTGTAATATCCTTTCATGCCCGATGTACCCCAGGCTTCGCTAACGGGTTCAAACTCGCTGCTGCCACTGCCGCGGAACAGGAACGGGTGCGCACTGCCATCGGGCATTTTATTCAACGCATCATCGTCGTACTTGTCGGTTTGGTTCATGCCTTTTCTTACCTGCAGGTCCGATACATAACGAACATAATCCAGGTCAACCGGCCGCTTTACAATACCGCTGCTGATGAACAGATCCTTATTGCCATCGTTATCAAAATCAGCAAACAAGGGCGCCCAACTCCAATCAGTAGCCGACACGCCGGCCAGTAGGGCCACATCCGAAAAGCTTTCGCCATTGCCATTGTTACGTTGCAAACAGTTGCGTGAAAACTGGTACTGGTAGCCGTTCATGAGCAGCTTTACATTGTAGATGTCGGGGTTTTCATCGCTGCCATATGTTTTCAAAACCTTTTCATCGTTGGGCAGCATATCTACGGTAATAAGATCGAGCTGGCCATCGTTGTTGTAATCGGCCGCATCGTTGCCCATGCTGAAGCGGCTGTAATGACGGAAATGTTTTGCACCACTTTCATTAAATGTGCCATCGCCGTTGTTGACGTAGTAATAATCATTTTCATGAAAATCGTTGCCTACATAAATATCATCCCAGCCATCGTTGTTCAGATCGGCAATGGCCAACCCCAGCCCATAACCGAGGTTGCTTTGATAAATGCCGGCTGGCGCCGACACATCGGTGAAAGCTGCTTTTCCGGCACTCAGTTCGTTGCGGTAGAGGCGGTCGCCACTCAGCGAATCGTAGCGGCGGCGATTGGCCGTATCTACAATGTTGGCATGCGGGTGATGCGACTGGTTTACGAGGTAACAATCCAGGTCGCCATCACGGTCGTAATCGAAAAAAGCGGCCTGTGATGTAAAGCCCGAAAAGTCCAATCCATATTGCGCCGCACTTTCCGTAAATGTGTTGTTGCCCCTATTGATAAAAAGTTCGTTGCGGCCCTTCAGCCCACGCATGCCACTGACCGAAGAAACATAAATATCGAGCAGGCCATCGCCGTTTACATCGGCCATGGTTACGCCGCTGCACCAGTCGGATGTGCCCGCCACGCCTGCTTTTGCAGTGATGTCTTCAAACTGAAAATTGCCTTTATTTAAATACAGTTTATTGCCTCCCTTGCTGTTGGCGGTAAAATAAATATCGGGCAGACCATCGCCGTTTACGTCGCCGGTAGCCACGCCGCCGCCATTGTAGTAGTATAAAAAATAGAGGATGCCAAACAGGCGCTTTTCTTCGAGGCTATTTTCGAATGTAATGCCCGTTTCTTTTGGCGAAAGCGAGGTAAACAAGGTTTCCTTTTTTTCACAGGAGCAAAGGGCAAGCAAGAGTAACACAACCAACCAATTGAAGGCGCCTAACTTTTTCACAATCATAGCGGGTAAGCTTATCGGGCACCAAAGATACACCGTTCCCATGGTAGCCCCGGCCCCGTAGCATCTGCCGTTTGGGCGTTGCAATGCATTAAAAACGTAGTTTGCAACTTCCATCCATTTTGCATGCACACAAAGCTTTTATTTGCCCGCCGGTCCCTGCTGCTGCCGCTGCTTTTGGTAGTGGTTGTGCTGCTGCTGTCGCAATGCATGGATGGCGAAAAAAGCGACGCGGCAGACAAAGTAAAAGCGGTGACACAACCTGCGGTTTCGTTGGAACAATTTGCCGGTTCGCAGGCTTGTGCTTCCTGCCATGCAGATGTATATAAAAGCCATCTGCAAACTGCACATTTCCGCACATCGGCACCGGCAAGCGACAGTACTGTTTTGGGTTCGTTTAAAAAGGGCAGCAATGCATTTCATTTCAACGATCACCTGAGCGTGGTGATGGAGCGGCGCGACAGTGGCCTGTACCAGGCGGCCTACCAATACGGCGAAGAAAAGCTGGCCCGCCGCATGGACCTGGTCATCGGGTCGGGCACTATGGGGCAAAGCTTTTTGCACTGGCATGGGCAAAACCTGTTTCAACTGCCCATTACATTTTTTGCGGCAGCCAATGCTTGGTCCAACAGCCCTGGCTTTCCGCCCAAAGTGGTGTTCAACCGGGTCATTACGTCGCGGTGCATGGAGTGCCATACCACTTTTGCGCAAACGCTCAACACTGCCGGTAGCGCAGCGGAAAGTTTTGATGCGGGCAACATTATTTTTGGCGTGGACTGCGAAAAATGCCACGGACCTGCGGCGCAGCATGTAGCTTTTCAACAGGCAAACCCCAATGCAACCGCGGCGAAATTTATTGTGAATCCGGCCCGGCTTTCGCGGCAGCAACAGCTCGATTTGTGTGCCCTGTGCCATGGTGGTGCGCTGCAAAAAACGGCACCTTCTTTTTCGTTTACTGCTGGCAGTAACCTATCTGATTTTTTTGTGCCGGACACCACTGCACCCAATCCTGCCAACATCGATGTACACGGCAACCAATATGGCTTGCTGCGGGCCAGTAAATGTTTTACAGCCAGTACCACCCTTACCTGCAACAGTTGCCACAACACCCACGCGAATGAGCGGGGTAATAAAGTGTTGTTCTCGCAACGTTGCATGTCCTGCCATCAGCAAGACGGTGATCATTTTTGCACCAACAAAACATTGCCTGCGGCAAAGCTCGCCGCCAACTGTATCGATTGCCATATGCCCGAGCAACCATCCCGCGCCATCGCTGTTTTTTTACCCGGCAAGGCATCGCCAACAGCGGCGATGATCCGGTCGCATTACATTAGTGTGAATGCCGGTAATGGACTTCGGGGATTGGGTAGTTTGGAGCGATGATTTTTTGAACCACGAAGACACGAAGTGGACAAAGGGGCACGAAGAAAAAAGAATGATTTGTTGTTGGTTGGTGTTAGTGCAATTCAGAACAGGCTGCGATTAATTATCAAGGTAATTTTTTATCACGCAGCGTCTGTCATGCCGAACTCGTTTCGGCATCTCCCCTTCTTTTTGCAGGGTTCATGAAAAAATAAGGAGATGCCGAAACGAGTTCGGCATGACAACGCTAACCTTCAATAACGCTACATGATAGCGGTGGGTTTGCATTTAGCGGTAATTATTTTTCATAAAAAAGGGTTGCGTAAATGAATACGCAACCCTTTTTCAAGAAGCTTACACTTCTACTTTTTGCTGGTAAAAATCGTGCCTATTTCGGCAGCAGTTAATGCAGTACCATACAAGCGAAACTGATCGAGGCCGCCTTTGAACGAGCTTTGCAGCCAGCCACCTTCACCATCACCGTCGCTATCGTTTCTTGGTCCTCTGCCAATCCTTGCTTCTCCAATTTTTAAATTAGCCAAACGAATCGGTCCATGATTAGCCCATGACTTTACATTAGGGTTTTGCACACCGTCGATATACAATTTCATCTGGCTGGTGGCTTCGTCATATACCAACGCCAAGTGGTGCCAATTGTTGTCCAAAAGGCCTGGAATCATTTGGTCATTTTCCCAGGTAAACCATACATCGGTGGCAGAACTGTTACCATTGGCTGGGTCGGAAGGACTTACACACATTGCTTTAACGGCGCATGCGTTATTATTTCCTTCGAGAAACAAAAACATGATGCCGTTGCTCCAATGGTAGCTAGCGTCCGACGATCGTAATGAAAAAATGTACTCTGGGCCATTTCCGCCTGTATTGTTGGTGGTCTGGCCGTTCTTTTTAAACCAAGCAGAAACAGTAAAGCTTTTGCTTTGTGCCCAGTCGTTGAATGATGCGTAGCGAATGTATTTTTTTGATTCACCTTGTACGCCTTTACCACTTATACCGTCTATTGCAGCAAGAGGGTTATCGGCTGGAAAGTTTACCCGTACACTATCAACCGCATTCATTTTTGGGTCGGAAGTTGTACCGTCAAATGCGGTATAGAATTTCAGCGGACCGCCCGGCGGGTTGGCATCTTGCGGGTAATCGGTCATGCCAGGCCGATCCAGTTTCTGACAGCCTGTTATTGCAGCACCTGTAGCAAACAGCGCAAAAACAAACAGACCTGCCTTATGTAATATTTTCATTGTAATTGTTTTGTTGTACAATAATTAGAAAAGCTAGTACTACCACTCCGGATTCTGTGTCAGCACACCGCCGGTAAGGTCGATGGCTTTTTGCGGAATGGGATAAAAACGGGCCCGGTTGGTATAGCCCTGCGGCCCCAGCTCCTGCTGTGCATCGCCCCAGCGCACCAGGTCGTAAAAACGATAGCCTTCCATGGCAAATTCCCAACGGCGTTCTGCCTTGATAGCTGCCCGCATTTGTGCCTGGTTCTGGAATGGAATGTACGGCACAACGGTACGGGTTTGGCCCCGGTTGCCGCTGGCCCGGTTGCGGATCAGCTCCAGGTTGGCAGCGGCCACATCGCCCTGGCCCAGTTCGTTGGCAGCTTCGGCCAGCATCAGGATCACATCTGCATAGCGCAGGATGCGGTGGTTGATCCACGGCGAAGCGCCATTGTTGTTGATAAAGCCGGTGGACTGACGAATAGCCGGATCGTTGCCGGTGTATACTTTTTTGTTCCAATAGCGTTGTGCCAGGCCACCGTTACCGCTTGGGTTGGTGTAGGCCGGCAGCGTGGCGCCATAGCCGCCAAACTCTGCTCCGCCATCGTTCTGGCCCGAGTATAAAATGGTTTTGCGTTTGCGCGGGTCATCGGCGGGCCAGTCGCGTTCCAGTTTATCGGTAGGCGTATTCCAGCCCCAGCCCAAGTTCCATTCCACCGGTGCGCCATTGCGCCGCACCTGCTGCATGGTGCCCCAATCGGAGCCATAGTTTACCGCGCTGTTGGTGGCGGCACCCGGACCCGAGTAAGCCTGCATTTCCCAGATCGACTCCTTGCCATTTTCGCCGCGGTCGCGCCAAATGTCGGAGAACTCAGCTTCGAGGCTGTATTGTCCCGAATTGATCACGTCGCTGGTGAGGGCCACTACCTGTGCCCAGTTGCCCCGGAACAATTGCGTTTGTGCCCAAAGCGTGTTGGCGGCACCGCGGGTAAGGCGGCCGGTATATCCTTCGCCGTAAGCAGCAGATGTAACCGGTAATAATTGAGCTGCTACCTGCAGGTTAGAATCAATGAATGCATACACCTGTGCGGACGGCGATTTATCGCGAATGCCGTCGTTGGGGTTGCGGATGGGCTGTTTGAACAGCGGCACATCGCCATAGGTTTTTACCAGTTCGAAATAAGCATATGCCCTGAAGAAACAGGCTTCACCCAGGTTGCGTACCGAGGCTGCATCCTGCACATCCAGCGAGTCGGCGGTGTACACCGCTTCGTTGGCCAGGTTGATCATGGTATAGTGATCGTTCCAATAGGTGTTGGGCGCCCAGTCGTCTTTTGAGTATTGGAAATTATCGAACTCGGCCACGATCTCCGCACCGTCGTTGATGTCGCTGCCTTTTTGCGCATCGTCATCCCGAATGGAGTGAAAATCGACCCAGGGCAGGGTGGAAAACCCGGGCAGGGTGCGGAGGTTTGAATAAAGGCCCAGCACCTGTCCTTCCAGCTGGCCCTGGTTCAGATCCTCCAGTGTTGCCGTGAGTGGTTTTCGATCCAAGAACTTGCTGCAGCCTGCCACCAGCACCGAGGCCGGCAACAGCAGTAACATCGTCCAGTAAAATATCTTTTGCTTTTTCATGCGCTTCAATTGTTCAATTTAGAATGTTACGTTCAGGCCAAAGGTGGTAACCATGGGGATGGCACCGCCTGCATTGTCAAATCCAAAAGCAGTAGCATTGCCGCCATACTCCGGCGTATAACCCTGGTTGTTTTTCCAGGTCTTCAGGTTCTGCACGTTTACATATACCCGCAGGTTGTTCATATTGAGCCGGTCGGTAAGTGCACGGGCAAAATTGTAGCCCAGCTGCAGGTTGCGGATGCGGAAATAAGAACCGTCTTCGATGTTGAACGTGGAGCCATTGTAGTTGATGCGATCGGCCTGACTTACCAGCGGCACCCAGTTGGATGTGCCCGGACCATTCCAGCGTTCAATTTTATCAGCTGCATAGTTTACCCGCTGAAAAGGCGACTCCAGCGAACCCCAGGTGCGGAAGATCTCATTGCCATAAACACCCTGTACATCTACCGCCAGGCTCAGGCCTTTGAAGGCCAGGCTAACAGTGCCGCCATACGAAAAGTCGGGGGTGGGGTTACCAATCACGGTGCGGTCGTCGGGGGTAACAACGCCATCGCCATTTACGTCTTTAAATTTAAAATCGCCGGGGCGGTAAGCACCTACCGCGGCAGCGTTGGGCGACCGCAGGATGTCGGCATAGCTTTGATAAATGCCTTCTACCACATAGCCAAAGAATGAACCAATGGGGTAACCCGGCAAGGTGCGGGCTTCGGCCGATCCGTTGTTTTGGAAACCGCGGATTAACACACCGGTGGGCAGTTCGGCGCTCAGCTCTTCTACCCTGTTGTTGAGGAAGGTGATGTTACCGCTAACGTTCAGCGTAAGGTCGCGACTAAAGTTTTGCACCCAGCTCGCCATCAACTCGGTACCCCAGTTGCGCAGGTTACCGCCGTTGATCAATTTATCTTCCTGGCCCGCCAGCGCCCTACGGTCCACATAGGTCATCAGGTCTTTGGTAGTGCGGTTAAAATAGTTGGCCTCAATGTGCAGGCGGTTGCCCAGCGCATTGGCCTCGATACCGATTTCCTGTGCATGAACGGTTTCCCATTTCAGGTCGGGGTTAGCCTGGTATTGCTGGCGTGCCGCTTGGAACACGTTGGAGCCAAACACCGCCTGGGTACCGCCCAGCAGGTTGGGATAAAACGGATAGTCCAGCGAAGTGCCTTCGATGTTGGAAGCCGTTTGGTTACCCAATACACCAATGGAGCCTTTCAGCTTCAGGTAATTGATGAATTCAACACCTTCCATGAATGCTTCTTTCGAAATATCCCATGCTGCACCCACCGACCAGAACTGCTGGTTGCGGTTGCGGGGCGGAATGCGGGAAGAAGCATCGTCGCGGAACGAAGCGTTGAGGAAGTATGTGTTCTTATAATTGTACAGCACCCGCGCCAGGTATGAAACGGTGGTGTACTCGCTTTGACCCGAAGTAACCGACGTGTTGGCCGGATCCTGGAAGCCGGTGCTCATGTACCAGAAACGGGGATCGTTGGGGATGGGGCGCAGGCGGGTGCCGCTTACATTACCAAAGCGGCCGGCATACCCAAAATAATAGGTAGTGAAACCACCGGTAGCCGTGAGGTTATGACCGCCAAAATTCTTGCGGTACGTCAGTACATGGTCCTGCTGCCATTTGCGCCAGTTCTCATCGTTCTCCGATACGCGGGTATTTTGGCTGTACAACTCGGGCAGGTTGGTGCGGGGGTTGTAGCCATAATACAGCGGCGTGTACTGGCGGCGGTTTAGCTGGCTCATATCGCCATACAGCGTAGAGCGGAAATTGAAGTTTTTCAAAAAGGTCAGTTCGGCAAATACGCTACCTACGTGGCGGTACTCAATGCTTTTGGTTTTATCCCACTCGTTTTCCAGTTGCAGCAGCGGGTTGATCACCCCGGAGTTTTGCAGGCCTACATCCAGCGTGGAGTACAGGTCCATAAACATACTGTCGGCGCCGTATGGGTTGCGTACAAAAAACCGCTGCGTGCCGGCATTGATCTGCGGCATTACCTTGCGGGCTGCATCCAACACCCAGGTTGCGTTGTATGGGTTGTTCTGGCGGCTTACGTTATAGTTTACCCCAATGCGGATGGCATTGCTTACCTTAAATTCATCGCTGAACGACAGGTTAATGCGGTCCAGTTTTTCGCGGCGAATAATGCCTTCATCGTACAGGTAGCCAAGGCTGAAGTTAAACCGGTTGCGTTCCGATGCACCCGACACACTCAGGTTGCTGTTGCTGAATTTTCCGGTGCGGGTTACGGCATCTATCCAATCAGTGTTGGCATTGAGTGGGCCAAAATCATAAGGGTCGGTTTCGCCGTTGTTGGCCCGCTCTTCGTTGAACAGCGTTGCAAACTGCGAAGCATCGGCCAGCTTGATTTTATCTACCAGTTTTTTAAAACCATAACTGGTATTAAAATTAACCACCACCTGGCCGGCACGTGCCCGCTTGGTGGTAACGGCAATTACACCGGTAGCACCGCGTACACCAAAGATGGCCAGCGAAGAAGGATCTTTCAACACCTCGATGGACTCGATATCATTGGGGTTGATGTAATCAATGTTGTCCTGGAAAATACCATCCACTACATACAGCGGACGCACGGCGCCAATGCTCGATGTACCGCGGATGCGGATATCGGGCTGCTGACCCGGTGTGCCGGAGTTAACCACCGAAAGGCCGGCCACTTTGCCCTGCAATGAAGCAAGGGGGTTGGCGTTGGGCCGGTCGGCCACTTCGCGGCCCGAGATCTTGGTGATGGAGCCGGTAAGGTCGCGCCGGTTGGCGGTGCCATAACCAATTACCACCACCTCGTTGAGTTGGGCGCCTTCGGGCTGCAGCGTAATTACCACCGTGGTTTGATCGGGGCGTACGGCCAGCTCCTGGCTGCCATAGCCTACATAGCTCACCACCAGCGTAGCCGACTGCGGAATTGACAGCGAAAAATTACCTGCCGAATCAGTGGAAGTACCGATGGAAGGATTGTTTTTCAGCCGAACGGAGGCGCCGGAAAGGGCCTGGCCGGTGCCGGAAATAACCTGCCCGGTCAGCTGTCGGTTTTGCGCCGCTGCGGGCAGCCACATGAACAAAAATGCAAATAGGGAAAAAAGAAATAAAGTTCTGGCACGGGCAGCCCACAGGGGCTGGCGCCAGCCAGTTGGTTTGGAGTGCAAGTACATATAGCAATTGTAGTTTAATTGTGCATGCCCCATTTTTTAAAAGCTCTGCTAAATGGTTGGCATACAAATAACAACACAAAGTTATAGGCAAAAGTTCCCTCCGTTTCGTTGCACGGTTTAAAAAAGTTCTTTGGTGGGGCTGGTTGGTTGTACACCCGATTTGCCTACTTTTGCAAACCGCCGCCACCGCACCTAACGGTGACCGGCACCGGACGTTTAGCTCAGTCGGTTAGAGCAGCAGACTCATAATCTGCGGGTCGTAGGTTCGATCCCTACAACGTCCACAGGTAATTGATTGATTTTTATTTTTTCAAACGCCCACTTCTGTGGGCGTTTGTTATTTGCAAACAAAGATTCAAGTTGTTGCTTTGTTTGGATCGAACAAGCATTCACACGAACATATTGATTAAATAAAAGGTGAAGGCTACTGCACTAAGCCGGCATGTCCAAGGACAGCTAGCACAACAAATTCACCAAGTTTTATAAGCATACCCACCAAAACAATAGGCAACCAATGGTTGCCTATTGTTTCATCGAGAACTAACTATAAACAAATCAAAACACCCTACCTCTTCCTGGCTTTCTTCGGAAAATATTCGGTCGGGCTTTTTCTTCCGTTGGGCAGGAACACAGCAAAATGCAGCACATCGCCCCTTTTAATTGCAACCTGCCCTTTGTATTCCGCCGACTGCTCCGTTATTACATCGCTATTTACCGCATAACGAACAACACCACTACCAGCACGGTTGCTTAGCGAAACAACTGCAGCACTGTCCGCGTCAAACTTTGCTGTGGGCAAAGGCGTTGGAATGCGGTAGTTGATATTCCATCGGTCGTAGCGTTTTAGTTGCGTTTGCAGGCGTTGCTGGAAATCGGTAAAGTCTTTCTTTTCCCGCGGCGTCCATGTGATTTCTGCCAGTGCATCAATGCGCGGAAACACCATGTATTGAAACGTGGATTCGCTTTTGATAAACTCGGCCCACACATTTGCCTGTGCACCCAACAGCCGCTTTGCATCTTCATCGGTCATGTTGGGATGGCGCGGATCAAATGCATACACTGTATCCAGCGGCACCCAGTAGCCAATGGCTTGCGGCTCTATTTTCGATTCGGCCTGGTAACCGTCGAAGTACAGGTGTGAATACGGCGACATGATAATGTCGTTGCCCATCTTCGATGCAGTAATGCCGCTTTGCGTGCCCAGCCACGAATGCACCGTGGCCGTTGGCGACAAGCCACCTTGCATGATCTCTTCCCAACCAATAATGCGCTTGCCGTTGGCGTTGATAAATTGTTCCATGCGGCGCACAAACCAGCTTTGTAATTCGGCTTCGTTTTTCAAACCTTCGGCCTTCATGCGCTGCTGGCATTTAGCACATTTTGCCCATGCTTCATGCGGTGCTTCGTCGCCGCCAATGTGTAAAAATTTTGATGGGAACAAGGGCATTACTTCTTTCAACACATCCTGTAAAAAAAGAAACACCGAATCGTTGCCGGCGCAATAAATGTCTTTGGAAACACCCCATGTCTGGCGCACCTCGTGTGGTTTTCCGGTTTCAAAACTTACAGCATTACAAGCCAGGTTGGGATAGGCCGTAACAGCTGCTACCGAATGGCCCGGCATTTCAATTTCGGGGATCACTTCTATATAGCGGGCAGCAGCATACGCAACTACTTCTTTGATCTGCTCCTGCGTGTAATAACCTCCATAGCGAATGCTGTCGGCTTTTTTGCGGTCGTACCCCACCTGCGTGCCATTACGGTACGCAGCCACTGTTTGCAGGCGTGGGTATTTTTTGATCTCAATGCGCCAGCCCTGGTCTTCGGTTAAGTGCCAGTGCATTTTATTGAGCTTATGATAAGCCAGTTGGTCAATAAATTTTTTTACAAAATCCACCGACCAAAAATGCCGGCATGGATCCATCATCATACCGCGCCATGCAAACCGGGGTTCGTCTTCAATATGCACGGCGGGTATAGTCTTCTTGCCTTCGGCCGGAATCAGTTGCAACAGGGTTTGCACGCCATAAAACAAGCCTGCTTCCTTTTTAGCTTTAATAACAATACCTGCCGGCGTTACATCCAGCACATATCCTTCGTCATGCGCCACATCCTGGCTTAGTTGCAACACAATGCCTGTTGCATTTTTTGCAGTGCTGCCCACTTTAGCCTGCAACTGCAGGCCGCTTGCATCGCGTATGCCGGCCAGTGCTAAATCCGTTAGCGATGCAGCAATTCCTTTCCCATGGTGCAGTTGTATTTTGTTGGTCAATAAAAAACTTCCCTTTCCTTCAACAATGTTTTTAGGTAAAGGAATCAATGCATGTTTTTGCTGCGCCAATGCAGCGCATGCGGTAAAGAGGGCAAGAGCAAAAAAGAATTTTTTCATGGCCTGTATTTCTATCCTGGTGTGGAAACGCCGGTCCGCATCGGCACGCCGTTTATGGTGGACAAGCTAGTCATTAAGCCAGTGTAAATTTCATGCAAACGTTTGCTCCAAAATGCTTGCAGCAGCAATGCATGCAAATCATCACCGATACTAAACAACAGTGCTGCATCCGAAGCGAAATGCAGCACTGTACTTATCAAAATTTTAGCTGTAACGTTTATTAAAACGACACCGCATTCATCTTTTTATCTACCAACATGCCACCTCTTGTTTCTAGCGTTAATTTTACCTGCCCCTTTGCTTTAAACCTGATTACAAACAACTGCACATTTCCTTGTAATGCGGGCTGGTCGCCGATGTTGACAAATGTTGGATACAACACCCGCTTGCCATCGGTATGCAGCCGGTTGTTGGTCAGGTTTTCCATTTGTTGCATGCCTGTGGGCACAATGCCTACAAACTCGAGCTCCTGCTCATTGTAAGGCAATGTAAAACTGAGCGCATTCACCGCTCTCAGCCCGATACCATGCGCTGTTATCTCGATTATTTCACCGTCGTTGTAGGTGCGGGCATCCATCGCCAGCTTTACCGTGCCACCAATCGAATCGCGCCGTTTCGCATTTACACCACCATCAAGGCGGGTGGCCACATGTGCAATATCAAATGCATCGATCAATCCATTGTGGTTTACATCGCCCTTCGAAATATACCCTTCAAAATCGCTGTCGCTCCGCTTCAAACCGGTGTAATTGATATATGCCGTCAGGTCGGCCTGATCTACCTTTCCGTCATTGTTAATGTCTCCGGGAATAAGGCTTGCTGAACCTGCGATTTTAAACACATACAGTTCCCTGCCCGAACCAAAATCACCAATGCCTTCCGTTACCGAAAGCCTGATGCACCGCGCTGTTGGGGCGCCAGTAAAAACGAATTCTTTGGTGTCGCCATTACGTTCCCACCGGAATGCACCGGCTTCTTTCCACTCATTTTTATCCATGCTGTGCCACACCGTTCCCCGCAATAAAAAACCGTTGCCGCGGTCGCGGGGCAGGTACCTGAACTTATCCAACTGGTTCACCGATCTTAGGTCGATCACCAGTTCAAAAGGCACTGCTTTTTTGCTCCATGCAGTGTGCCATATATTCCCTTCGTCAAAGTCAAACAACTGCTCGATGCCGCTGCCACCTTGCGCCGGTGCAGTGCTTTCTGCAACAATTCCTTTGATGGCAAATTGAAGTGGATTTTTACCAGTTGTAGCGGCAAACTTTGTCCATGCCGAATGACCGCTTTTATTCACCGAACGCAACTGGAATGCATAATTTGTTTCCGGCTCCAAATCTTCAAACAAAAATGAAGTGTCTCGGATATTCGTGTACACCTGCCCGTTAAACAAGATCTCGTAAAAATCAGCAGCTGCTACTGCGCTCCAACTGGGCCGGAGTGTATAAGCCTGCCTATATGTATCCACAACTTGCACATTTGCCGGCGCTTGTACTGCACCTGTTTTTGTACGCAAATGGTCGGCTGGCGCAAAACGAAATCCAGCTACCGTCAACCGGATGTCTTTTTGGGTGATGTCGGTTGCGGCAACCCTGACCAGCAACTGTGGATTTTTCGTGATGGCCACCTGCTCAAACGCACTGCCTGTTGTTGCAAAATTATTCAGGCTGGGTGCGGCTTCATAAAAATAAACATTGGTACCCGCTACATAACTTTCTTTTGATGTTGCTTTTTTCAACACAACTTGCCGGCTGCCTACCGATACCGAAACGCTTGCTGGTGGCTGCGTTACATTGATGCGAAACGCAGTGATCTTGTCTTTTACAAAGCCACTAAAATCACCTTTAGCCCGATGCACGGTAATGATTGCCCTATTGGCCACCACCGAAGATCGAATCAGCGTAGTAACGCCTTTACCTTCCTTATACTCCTCTGTTAAACCATCATCATCATACTCGGTAAACGAACTGTTACCATCCGGGTATACCTCATAAATACGCAGCCCATTATCAATTTCGGAAACATTGTTGTTGGCATTGGTTATCGGGATGATGGCGCCGCTCTTTACAAACAAAGGCAGCTTCCACAACGGTGCAGCGTAATGATTTAAAATGCTGCCGCCAGCATACACCTGCCCGGTAAAATAGTCGATCCATGTCCCTTTGGGTAAATAAATGCCGTTGCGGATGTCGTTATCGGCGGAATCGATTTTTGTTGGCTGGTAAACCGGCGCCACTAAAAAGTTGGGACCATACAGGTATTGGTATTGTGTGGCTTTTCCCAATGTGTATGAATTTGCATCGTACAAAAACATAGGGCGGATCTGGGGCAGGCCGCTTACCGCCTCCCGTGCAATGCTATACTCATACGGCAGCAGCATTGATTTTAATTTCAAATAAGTCCGGTTGATAGAGGTGTATGGCTCGCCCAGTACATGCGGATATTTTTCATTGCTGCCCCAGCCATCCATGTTCAGTTGCATGGGCGTAAATGTTTTCCATTGAAAATCGCGGGCCAGTACCACCGGATTTTTACCACCAAAAATGCCATCCATATCCGACCCAATGTTTGGCTGCCCGGCCAATCCCGAACCGATATATGTAGGAATATGAAAACGTATGTATTCCCACACGCCGCCGGTCTGATCGCCCGTCCACACACCGGCGTAGCGCTGCGTTCCTGCCCAGCCATCGAGTGTAATGATAAACGGCCGTGCATTATTGCCATGCCGCCGCATGGTGTTGGCTACGTCGGCCACGCCATTTAGCCCAAACGAATAGCCGGGTCCAACCCAAGCCACATCGGTCTTTAGTACCCGCACCTGCGCAACGCCCACTTCTTTTACAATATCGCGTTGCAGCAGTGCACTGATGCCGTCTTTTGGATGCAGGTCCGACTGTGTCCACAACCCAATTTGCACGCCTTGCTTGCGTGCATAATTGCCAAAAGATTGCAGGTTCAGAATATTGCTATCCAGCGTACCGGTTTGCCCGTATCCCGCACCGTATCCATCGTTGGGCAAGATCCAGCCCAGTGGCAAATCGTGTGCCTTGTAGCGGTCCACTACGGCACGTGCCGAAAAAGGATAGTTGTTTTGTTCGCCATTGAGCGACTCCCTCACACCGCCATTTTCACGCTGGCTTTCTTTATACCGGCGTCCGTTTTCAAATAAAATGCCTATTGAGTCTTCCTTCCAGTAATCGCGGTTGTAGGCATTTAAATGTCCTTCGTAAAAAGCAAACTTGGGCAATAAAACAGGCTTACCGGTAAGTTGGAAAAAATCGTTGAGCAGCGCGGCCGGCCGCTCGTTGATCATAAAAAATACGTCGAGGTAATTTGCATCGTGATGCAGGTGCACCACACCTTTTTCGGCTGCGCCAAAATCGTACTTTCCTTTTTTGAACGTATGCCACAACAGCCCGTATCCATTGGTGCTCCAGTAAAAAGGTGTTGGCGAAGCCACACCACCATCGGTCCAACTGTTTTGGTTTTCAATAGCAATGGCTTTGCCTTTATGCGAAAATCGTCCGTTCTGAACACCGCCGCCATAAAAGTATTCGTGCTGCCCTTCTGTTAACTTCAGCGTGGCACCTTTCCTGCCCACCTGCACCGGCGCAAGTGTTTCGGCAACCAGCTTTTTCTGCCTATTGAAAATGCGCAACCGGCTGCTGCGTTTGTCTATCAACACACTGATTGCGCCGGTAGCAATCTTGACCTCATTGGCGCTATTGCCAACGACAAGTTTTGAAACTTTTGTACGTGGCTCATCCACCAGTATGCGTGCCGGTGGCTTTGCTTCCGGGTCGCGCAGGCTGCCCGTGTCGGCATCCTGAAACAAGCGGAAAATATGATTGCCATAAAAATCAAGGATGATTTTCTGCCCGTTGCTTAATTGTATTTCAACTGTAGTGGCATTTACCTTGCGGGCACTTACAATGGCAACGGAGTCATCCTTTGCTTTTGCAACGAATTGCTGGCTGCTGGCCCGCAATACATTTAGCAACAAAAAGGCAATCAACAAAAAAAGAGAACCTTGGGTATTAAATCGCATGAGCAATCAGTGTGGATCTTAAAACTGTTGTTTAAAGGTATAGCAGAAGAACGCTGTAGTTGCATGCAAACGGTTGCATCAGTTTAGACTTGCGCAAATGAATTTGCTTTCATTGCTGACCGCTACCTGCCCTTACCCTATTTGCTATTGCGCAACCAATCGATACCTCAATGCAAACAAAGCATTACGCATTACTGCAGTGACATTCACAAAAAATGCAGCACTAAAAAAAGGGGTGCCTAAGCAGCACCCCGGTTGTTGAAAGCGAGTATTGATTGCACGTTGTATCTTTTATTAATTGCCCATTGAAAGGCATTAATTAATTGTTTATTATTTAAAAAACATATTACATACTGCTTACCACTGCAGCTGCTGGTTTTGCGGCCCGCAACTTTTTACTGCGCCCCACTTTATGCCCTTGCTGCGCATAATACAAAATGTACAAATAGGCAGGCAGGCAACACAAAAGAAACGCACCGTTGTTCGACATCAGGCCGCTGTCTTTAAGTGCAGTATAAAACAGCGGGATCAGCGCACCACCCGAAATGCCCATGATGAGCAATGCCGAACCGGTTTGTGTAAAACGCCCCAGGCCATCAATTGCCAGCGGAAAAATGACCGGCCACATCAATGCATTGGCTAAACCCAACAAAGCAATAAAAACAATAGCCGTATAGCCACTGCTGATGAAAATGCAAACACTAAACACGACCCCCAGGATGGCAGAAATTTTAAGCGCCATTTGCTGCGACAGCAACCGCGGAATGGCAAAAATGCCCACTACATAACCGGCAAGCATAGCGAAAAGGGTAAACGAAGTAAAATACTTTGTTTCATCAAGCGGCAGGCCCAACTCGTTGCCGTAAATACCAATGGCATCGCCTGCAAGCACTTCCACACCGAGGTACACAAACAGGCAAAGCACACCCAGCATCAGGTGCGGAAACTGAAATACATTTTGCTTGCTGCCCAAGCCCGTTTGCGGTTCTTCTTCAGTTGCTACTTCGGGCAACGACGACTTGCTGATCATGATGGCGAGCAGCAACAAAACAATGGCAATAACAATGTAGGGCGTGATTACCCGGTCGGCCAGTTGCTGTAGCAGGCCAGCTTTCACCAGTGGGTTTTGCTCCGCAATGATCTGCGTTTCGATGGCACCGGCATTTTTTAATATAAGCGCACCCAACACCAGCGGGCTTACAATGCCCGCCACTTTATTGCAAATGCCCATGATGCTGATGCGCTTTGCCGCACTATCCATTGGCCCGATGATGCTGATGTACGGATTGCTGGCGGTTTGCAACAAGGCAAGGCCCGCACCTTGTATGAACAAACCAAGCAAAAACAGCGGGAAGCTGCGGGCATAAGCCGCAGGTATAAATACCACAGAGCCAATGGCCATTACTACCAGGCCCAGCGCCATGCCGTTCTTGTATCCTGTTTTGCGCAGTATGGCCGATGCCGGCAGCGCCAGGAAAAAATAAGCCATGTAAAAAGAAAACGTTACAAAAAATGCCTGCACATCGCTTTCCAGTTGGCAAGCAAGTTTAAGAAAAGGAATCAGCGTTCCGTTGAGCCAGGTAACAAAACCAAAAACAAAAAACAAGATGCCCATAATGGCAAGCGGGGAAACGGTACCTGTGTTACGCGCAGACATAAACAAAATGAATTTGGCCGCTGAAAGTAGGTAATGATTGTACCCATTGGACCGCCGCGGGCTGCACAAACGTTTGCGCTAATCAAAAGCGGACAATGATGATCAGTGAACAGGAACGGGTCATTTCATTTTTATAGCAATTGCTTGAAGCATCATTTACTAAAGCAACCAATGGCGGTAACAACATGGCTGTAGCCAAATAAACAGCGATAAAACCACCGCATTTTGCCTTGGGCTAAACAAAGCGTTGCTCTTTGCTGTTAAATGCAGCACAAATACTGCGTAAAATGCAGCGCTGCCGCAAGTTTGCGGCAAACGGAGCCGGTACAGCAACTAATTTTGCCACCGCATTGATGCGTTTTTATAAAAAATGAAAAAGGCTTTACGGCTGTTTACCCGGATGATGATCCTACTGGTTTCGATTGTATTGATAATGGTGGTTGCGGCCCTGATCTTTATGCAGCATCCAAAGTTTGGTGCAGCGCCAAAAGGCAAACGACTGGAACGAATGCAGGCATCGCGGCATTATAAAGACGGTGCTTTTGTAAACCGCTCCCATACGTCAGCACTTACCGAAGGGCACTCCATGACCAAGGTGATGTTCAACTTCTTTTTTGGCAAAGGCCCCAATACCACACCGCAAGGCGCTATACCTTCTGTACGCACCGATCTTAAAAACCTGCCCGCCGGCGACTGGCTTTTTTGGTTTGGGCACTCATCTTATTTTATTCAAACGGACGGACTGAAGATATTGGTCGACCCTGTGTTCAGCGGCAATGCTTCGCCAATGCCGGGCACTACACGATCGTTTAAAGGCACCGATGTGTATACCGCTGCTGATATGCCTTTTGTGGATTACCTGCTTATTTCACACGATCATTACGACCACCTCGATTATGAAACCATATTGGAGCTAAAAGGCAAGGTGGGCAAAGTGATTTGCGGCCTGGGCGTGGGCGCACACCTGGAGCGCTGGGGCTTTGCACCGGAAAGCATCATTGAAATGGATTGGGATACCGATGTTGCGCTGGCTAATGGCAGCAAACTTTTTGGACATACCACCAGGCATTTTTCCGGCCGCGGACTAAAGCGCAACGGAACGCTGTGGATGTCGTACCTGTTGCAAACACCCACCCGAAAAATTTACATTGGCGGCGATGGCGGTTATGATGGACATTTTAAAAACATTGGTGCGCAGCATGGCACCATCGACCTAGCCATTTTGGAAAATGGCCAGTACAACGAAGCATGGAAAGCCATTCATTTTTTACCCGGCGAAAACCTGCAGGCCGCAAAAGAGTTGAATGCAAAAAGATTGATGCCGGTGCATTCCGGAAAATTTTCGCTGGCCCTTCACGATTGGGATGAACCCCTCAAGGAAATGGCAAGGTTAAACGATCAATTTGGGTTGCCGCTTGTTACGCCAAAGATTGGTGAAGCCGTAAACCTCAACGACACGGCGCAACAATTTTCGCAGTGGTGGAAAAATGTAGGCCGGCAGGTGCAGCCATAAAAAAAGCCTGCACGCCGCCGGCATTTTATTTACCTAAGCCAACTTGGTTTGTGCCGTGTACGTATTGCCAAAACGATCGGTGGCTTTTACCGTAATTTCTTTGGCGCCGGCTGCAGGTTGCGCATAAAACAAATGGTCCGTTTTGGTGGGCTCCACAAACTTGTGTTTCTGCGGTAGCTCGGGGCCTGCAAACAACTCCACAGCCCAGGGATCCAGTCCTACCTGTTGCTTCATTGTGCCTTTAGCTACACCGTCTTCAAACCACTCTACTTTCCACTGCGGATCCCAGTTCCAAACATTGGCGACAACTGCTGCACTGTTGGCCTTATCGCGGCCCGGCGCATACACCCGCAATTGTTCGTTGCGCTGCAGCCCGGTGCCTTTATAATACCATTGCAATTCGCTGCCATTTACTTCGTACACACCATAGCCGCTGGGCGTGCCATCGCTGCAGATGGGCCCGGTCCACCACGCACCGCAAACCGTTCCGTGCACATGCTCGGTAATGGCGCCTTCGGTCCACGATTCGCTAACATGCGTGTGCCCCGACATAATATGCGCTTTGAACGGCGTCAGCAGTTTATACAATTGCTTGCGGTTTTGCACTGTGCCGCCCATTTCTTCTTCCTTGCCGTTGCGGCGTGCAGCGCCTGTATTGGTAGGTATATGCAGGCTTACCACCACGGTGCTGCCCGGCGCCACCAACGCCAGGTCCTTTTCCAGCCACGATAGCTGCGCTTCGGTGATGTAGCCAATATACTTTTTTGCAGTGCCTACAAAAAACACATCGTCGAGCACTACGTAGTGCACCGCACCGCGGTTGAAGGAATAATAAGTGGGGCCAAATTCTTTCTTGAATGTTTTAGCCGAAGCTTCATCGCCTGCGGCATCGAGGTCCATATCGTGGTTGCCCAGTACATTGAAAAACGGAACGCCGGAAATAGCAATGGCTTCTTTATAATCTTCGTACAGGTCAAATTTATCCCACACCAGGTCGCCGCAACCAATACCATGAAACAGCGTGTTTTTTGGATAAGATTGCACCAATGCTTTCAGGTCGGGGGCCGAAGTGGTTTTTAATTCCGTAGCATCGGCTTCCGAAATCACCTGTGGATCGGCCCACACCACGAAGTTGTGTTTGGTATCGTCAACAGGGAGTTCTTCCAAAATAAAGTTGGCGGTAAAGGCACTGCTGCCCGCAGCAATGCGCTGGTAAAAACGGGCCACACCCCGCTCCTGCGGAAATGCGTATCCTGATGGCACACTGATGTACACAAACTCCGCTGCGCTGCTTGCAACAAGCTCGTACGCACCACGGCTATCGGTGCGCACCACGCTGCTGCCATCGGTAACGGCCACGCCGGCAATGCCTTTGCCTGCCGCAGCTATTTTACCCCGGATGGTAACGATGCCTGCGCTGTGCTGTTTTGTAATGCCAGATGCTGCCTGAACTGCCGCTGCCGGCGCTGCAATGCCTGCACCCAGCAGGCCAAAGGATCTAAGGAAATCTCTTCTGTTGAACATACAAAAGCATGGTTATGGTGGTGTAAAAAAGATCAGTTCATCAAACAACAACGCAGCACTGCAATGCATCATACAACACACTGCGCCAGTTGCAGCACAATCATGTTGTATGAATCATTTGCCTCTGTAACAAATGTGCTCCTATCGGCGGTGCAAATATGGGCAACCGGCACCGCACCCATGTTACCGAAGTATTAATTTACTGTTTTCAAATGGAAAAGAAAGAGGCGGCATTTGCCTGGTGCAAAAGCAAGCACTGTTGCCATTTTTTACATAGATACAACCACAACAAATTGATTATAGTCAATGCAATTTCTTGCCTTTAGGCAACGCATTGCAGGTATGCACCGCAGTAACTTTGCTGTACTAACGACAGATACTGACAACGTGTGTGCTTGCATTTGCCCGTAAATACAACTATTTTGATTTGAGCAAACCTGCAGGGCACTACACTTATTATTCATCTTTAAATAATACATGATGAACAGTTTTGAAAACAAATCCATTATTATTACAGGTGCAGCTATGGGCCTTGGTTTGGCCGCGGCTAAAGATCTGGCCGCCCGTGGTGCCAACCTTACATTGGTTGACTATAACGAAAGCAGTCTTGCAGAAGCAAAGGCTGGCATCACCAAAGATTTTCCCAATGCAAAGATCATCACCATCGTTGCCGATGTGTCGAAGGAAGAAGCGGTAAAAAACTATGTTGATGAAACAGTAAAAGCATTTGGCCGCATTGATGGCCTGTATAATAATGCCGGCATTGAAGGCAGGCAGGCGAGCATTACCGAGTACGATTTAGATGTGTTTAAAAAAGTGATCGACATTAACCTCATGGGTGTGTACTATGGCCTGCGCTATGTGATTCCCGTGATGCAAAAACAAAAATATGGTCGCATTGTAAACGTGGCTTCGGTAGGCGGCATCCGTGGCGTGTTTCACCAAATGCCGTATGTGGCCAGCAAGCATGCCGTATCGGGCATGACGAAGAATGCGGCGCTGGAATATGGCAAGGACGGCATCACCACCAATGCCATTGCGCCAGGCGCCATTCTTACACCGATGGTGGCAGAAGCCTTTAAGCAGGTGAACCCCGAAGACCCTAAACTGGCAGAAACCGAATACGCCAAAGCCAACCCAACCAAGCGATTGGGCCTGCCCGATGAAGTGGCAAAAGTGGTATCGTTCCTATTGAGTGAAGAATGCTCTTATGTAAACGGACAAACCATTGCCATTGATGGCGGCCAATCAAACAGCTATGGCAACGTCTAAAGAAACAGGCAGTGATGAATAGTGCAAGACCGTGCCTGGATGACCAGGTGCGGTTTTGTTTATATGACAACAATCCTTCAAAATAATTTTATGGAACAGGTTCAACTACAGTTAGACGAGCAAGGCAAAGGCAGTTTTTACATTACAGAAAACAACGAGCAGCTGGCACTGATGGAAGTTGGTGTAAACGGCAACACGCTTAGGGCATACCACACCGAAGTGTCGGAAAAGGCGGAAGGCCGCGGCTTTGCAAAAGCGCTGCTACACGCAATGGTGGATCATGCAAGAACGCACCAGTTGCAAGTGGTGCCGCTTTGCCCTTTTGTGCATGCACAATTCAAACGCCACCCCGACATTTATGCCGATGTGTGGCATGCGCCGAAAAGCAAATCGTAATTCGAAAACACACCTACAATAATTAGCCATGAGTAACTACACCACTGTTTCGCAAACGCTGAATGCTTTGAAAAAAGAAGGCTACGACCTTGATTTTAACCTGAAGCAGGATTGCGTGGAATGCAAAGGACTGGAACTGCATCCCGATGAATTTATCATCGACCGGTTTTACCGATTTGAAGGCGCCAGCAACCCCGATGACAATGCCATTGTGTATGCAATTTCCTCTACCAGCGGGCTGAAGGGCACATTGGTTGATGCATATGGCGTGTACGCCGACAGCCTGACGCAGGAAATGATTGAAAAGCTGCGGATAAAACGCTAAGCTAATTTCCGCTCTTTAATTTACCACCACCGTAGTGATGGACCTTGCAGGCAGCACCACATCATTGAGGCTGCGCAACCCACTGCTCCGCATGTTATCTTCACCCACTGCCGTGGTTACATAACGCTGCAGCTTTTTTACCTTCCCGCCATTGGCCAGCTGCACTTGCAGCGGCTGTTCCTTTTCTGTATAATTAATGGCCACTAATACCGTTTGTCCCTTGCCGTTAGTATAGGCGGTAAACATGGTTTGCTGTGCTGCGGCTATATCATCCAGGCCATCGCTGCGCAACACTTGCAGGCGCTGCATGCCGGGCTGCACAAACAAGCTGTAATGCCCCAAGGCCCACAGGTTTTTGGTAACGGCATACGAGCCGTTTACAAAGCCCGAATCGGGTTGCAGCGCAATAAGGTAATAACGGGTATCAAATGCAGCGCTGCCGGGCTCATAAGCATTCCACAAATGCCAAGCAGTGGCGTTGGCTACGGCCAGGTCGGTATGGATGACTTTGGCTAAAAATAAAGCACAGTCCATGGGTGTGCGGCGGCCTCTGGCTCCTTCCCTGAACCCGTCGCCCAGCATGGAGTACTCCGACTGCCAGAAATCAACGCCGTATTTTTTGGCCGTATCGGCAAGCTTTTTCCGAATATTGATGAGGGTGCTGTCGCCGGTATCGGTAAAATAGCTATGGCCCGCCACTACTTTAGGCACGGTGCTCATGTGGGCTAAGCTAAGCGCAGAAGTATCGGTAAAAAATTGCTGTATCTGCCGCGATGCAGCCGTGTTGCCTTCGTATAAAAAGGTAAGCATCGCCGCTTCCGGCGCCGTGATCTTTGTAGTGAGGCGTTTTGCTCTTAACGCACTGTCCAGCCCCTGCACCACGCGGTGTATTTCGCTGTTGGTCCACGGTGTGCCTTCCTGTTTTGCGTTGCCCATTTCGCCGGTCCAATCCCATTGCGGCTCATTTACCGGGCTTACATATTTAAAATGCAGTCCCTGCCGGTCAAAGTGCTGCACCACATCGGCCAGGAAGCCTGCAAATGCGCCATAGCTGTCTGCTTTAAGATTGGCGCGGTAATCTTTTGCCGTTTTAAAACCCAGGCCGTTTTGTGCAAACTGCACCGGCGGCGTGTTGGAAAACAGAATCAGGTTCTCCACACCGTGTTCTTTTGCTTTTTGCAAAAACCAGCGGTATCCTTCCTGTTTGCGCCAGTCGTAACTGCCATCTGCGTTGACAAAACTTTCCACGCGGCGCTGCGGATCGCGGATGCCGCTGGCCACACCCTGCTCTGCGGTGCCACCACCAGCATTAAATCGGAACGCCGATACACCAATGCCCAGCGGATTGCCCTGCGCATCCATCTTTTTGCTAAACAGCAACTCCGCAATGCGCTCCTTTTTTTCGGCGGGCCAATATTTGCCTATTCCTTCCGAATACCAGCAACCCGATACGCCGATGTGTTCGATGGTTTGCGCCGGTTTTTTTGCATCAATAGTAAGCACCAGTTTAGGTATTGCCTCTTGTGCCTGTGCAACACCGGCAAAAAGCAACAGGCTTGTTGGAATGGCCAGCAGAAAACGAAATATGGATGTACGCATAACAAATGTTTTGGCAGCACCTTCTTTTGCTGAAAGCTAAATACAAAGGGCTTGCCTGCCAAACAGCAAGCTATGGATACCGGCAATGTGTCTTTTCATAAACATTATCTTTCTATTCAAAAATATTAACCGGCTATGATGGATGCACTGGAAGATGCACTGATTGAATGGAAGCACGCATTAGCGCAATACAACGATGTGATGTTATTACAAAAGCCTGCAGAAGGGGGCTGGTCGATGGGCCAGCTGTACATGCACCTGATAGATGAAACCTCTTTTTACCTCACGCAGGTTGAAGCATGTTTATGCAGCCTGCAAAATAACGAACAGGAACCCACTGCCGAAGGCAAGGCCATGCTGGCGGCAAATAGTTTTCCGGATATGCGCATTGAAGGCCCGCCAACCAATGCCTTGGTGCAACAACCGGCAGAAAAGGCACAATTGATTACCGCATTTGATAACCTGCTGCAAACGCTGCAAAACCTGAACGCTCAAATCAAGGGAAATACAGGTATTGGTAAAACAACGCATCCCGGTTTGGGTTATCTCAATGCAGGCCAATGGGCACAATTCGCCGCCATGCATTTGCGCCATCACTTGCGGCAAAAGGCGCGAATCGATGCGTTTTTAGCAACACATGCCAACAAGAGGAACCATTAAAAGGTACAATAACTGTTAATATTCTTTTGTGCCTGCTGCTTTATAGCCATTGCACTTGTTATAAAACCAACGCCGGTTGGCACTTGCAGCAACCTTGCAGTACTTTTGCGGCTTAAATCAGCCGTTTGAACCAGCCCGTTTTACTTATTACGCCTCCGTTTACCCAACTCAATACCCCCTACCCGGCCACGGCCTACCTAAAGGGTTTTTTAAACACCAAAGGCATTCCTACGCACCAGGCCGACCTGGGCATTGAAGTAACCTTGGCGCTGTTCAGCAAAGCGGGCCTCACTAAACTTTTTGATCATATTGAACGAGCAAGCGGGCAGCCTTCAGCCAATGCGGCGCGGATGATTGCACTTAAAGAAGATTACATCCACACGGTTGATGAAGTAATCCTGTTTCTGCAAGGCAAACGGCCTACGCTGGCACACCTGATTTGCAAACGTGAGATTTTGCCCGAGGCCGACCGTTTTGCACAACTCCCCGACCTGCAATGGGCCTTTGGCAGCATGGGCATACAGGATATGGCTAAACACCTGGCCACCATGTACCTCGAGGACCTGAGCGACCTGATCAAAGAAACGGTGGACCCGCATTTTGGTTTTAGCCGCTACGCCGAAAGCCTGGCCCGTTCGGCCAACAGCTTTGATACCCTGTATGCCGAATTGCAACAGCCCTACACTTTTACCGATCATATTTTAATAAACCTGCTGCAGCAAAAAATGGAGCGGGTGCAACCGGCCTTGGTGGCGCTTTCGGTGCCCTTTCCGGGCAACCTATACACGGCACTGCGTTGCGGGCAATGGATCAAGCAAAATTATCCGCAGGTAAAAGTGGCTATGGGCGGTGGTTTTGCCAATACCGAACTGCGGTCGCTGAGCGATGCACGGGTATTTGATTTTTTTGATTTCATAACCCTCGACGATGGTGAGGCGCCCATGGAGCAACTGATTGCTTTTGTTAATGGGCAAATTGAGCAGCACGAACTGAAGCGCACCTTTCTGCGCATAGACGGCGCCGTTAGTTATATCAACAACAGGGCTTGCACCGATTACCGGCAGGGCCAGGTGGGTACGCCTGATTACAGCGACCTGTTGCTGGATGGATACATTTCCGCAATTGAAGTGATCAACCCCATGCACAGCCTGTGGAACGATGGCCGCTGGAACAAGCTCACTATGGCGCATGGGTGTTATTGGGGCAAATGCACTTTTTGCGATATTTCGCTGGACTACATTAAAAACTACGAGCCTATTGCGGCCTCGTTGCTGGTGGACCGCATGGAGCAGATGATCGAGCAAACGGGCCAGAACGGTTTTCATTTTGTGGACGAAGCCGCACCGCCGGCCTTGATGAAAGCCATGGCGCTGGAGATCATCCGGCGCAGGTTGGTGGTAAGCTGGTGGGCCAATGTGCGGTTTGAGCGGAGCTTTACCCGCGACCTTTGCCTGCTGCTCAAATCATCGGGTTGTATTGCAGTGAGCGGCGGCCTGGAAGTGGCTTCCGACCGGTTGCTTGGTTTGATCAACAAAGGCATTACGGTGGCACAGGTGGCCCGGGTTTGCCAGCATTTTTCGGAAGCGGGCATTATGGTGCATGCCTACCTGATGTATGGCTTTCCAACGCAAACGGCGCAGGAAACCATCGACTCGCTGGAAATGGTGCGCCAGCTGTTTCAAACCGGTGTGCTGCAGTCGGCATTTTGGCACTTGTTTACCATGACGGCACATAGCCCAGTGGGCCTGAACCCGGAAGCGTATAAAGTAAAAAAAGTAACGGAACTCGTGGGCTCTTTTGCCAACAACGATATTGAGCACATCGACCCCACCGGCGCCGATCACCAAAGCTTTGGATTTGGGTTAAAAAAAGCGCTGCTCAATTATATGCACGGTGCCTGCTTTGATTTTCCACTGCAAAAATGGTTTGATTTTAAAGTGCCCAAAACCGGCGTGCCACCCGATTATATCCGCAGTGCCATCGAGGAACCGGAGATCTCTTCGGGCAAAAACAGCAAGGTGGTTTGGCTGGGCAAACAGCCCCAAACCGAAGCCCTCACCAAATCGAAAAAAGGAGCGCAATGGACGGTATTGTCGCTTACTTTTCAAACAAAGAAAACGGCACTCAGCATCAGCGTGGACCCCGACAAGGGCGCCTGGCTGGCGGGCCTGCTGCCCAGGATCAGCGTGGCCAACCCTGCGCAAATGACACGACAAATGATTGAAGCGGATTATGAAGCTGCAGGCCTCGAAGACTTTGAACTTTTTTGGGATAATAAGCCGGTGAATACCTTGTACAAAGCGGGTTTGCTGCAAGTGTAGTATTTATTAAAACCGGTAGCGGCTTTTCTTTAATGTGTGGTGCTATTAAAAATTTATTTGTAGCCCGCCTTTTATACAAGCTTGTCCCTTTATCTTTTTACTTTTTTGCTTCTGCAAAAAAGTAACAAAAAAACAGGCCCGAAATCAAATGACAGCCTGATTTCGGGTTTGTGCCTTGATTAAGCTTTTGTGCTACTGTGGTAAAGTGCTATATAACTTTACTCACCAAGTGCGCTATTGCTTAGATGACTCAATCGCATAAGACTTTCATCTTTATAAAATCAAACAGCAGTTGATACCCGCTATTTTACTGGCACTGGCCGTGGCGCTGCGCATCTTGTCCAACCCCGTGGCCAACGTGGTGCAGAAGCAACTCACCAACCGCGGCCAACATCCATTGCTGGTTAATTTTCTTACCTACCTGCTGTTGTCGGTTGCCTGCCTGTGCCTGGTTGCAGTAATGGATAAAACAGCATTGCCGCCGGCGTTTTGGTGGTATTCCATTTTGGTGGGCATCGCGGGTGCATTGGGCAATGCTTTTCTGGTAAAGGCACTGCAGGGCGGCGATCTTTCGGTGCTTGGTCCCATCAACGCTTACAAGTCGGTCATAGGCATGATCGTGGGCATTTTTTTGCTGGGCGAAATTCCGGGCTTTTGGGGTGTGCTGGGTGTGGTGCTGATCATTTACGGCAGCTACTTTGTTTTGGATACCACCGAAGAACGGTTTTCGTGGAGCCTGCTGAAAAAGCCGGCCATCCAGTTCCGCATCTGGGCCATGATCCTAACAGCCATCGAAGCGGTGTTCATTAAGAAAGTGATCCTTGCATCATCCGCCACAATTGCGTTTGCCAGCTGGTGTTTTTTTGGCGCCCTATTTTCTTTTTTGCTCCTGCTGCTGTACCAGGTGCAGTTCCGTAATGAAGTAAAAAAAATACAGCCAGCCGACTACCGCAAATACGGGCTGCTGGTGTTGTGCATTGGCACCATGCAGTACACCACCAACTATGTTTTTGACCACATGCCCGTTGGCTATGCACTGTCGCTTTTTCAATTGTCCACGCTGATCAGCGTGTTGCTGGGTTATAAAATTTTTGCAGAGCGGGACATCCGCAAAAAGCTGCTGGGCGCCGCGATTATGATATTGGGTTCAGTCATTATTATTCTGTTGTAAAAACGTTTTGCTTTAAATACAAATGGTCAAAACTGCGATTTGCAACGGTGGCAGTTGGCAGGTTTAAACAAAAGCATTGCTCATAACTGTTGTTTGTAAACTTCTTTTTTTACACCAATCAATGCAACACCAGCGTCCGCTCAATGTTTTCCAGCGAACGGCCTTTTGTTTCGGGCATCAGTTTCCAAACAAACAGGAGCTGCAGCACCATCATGATGGAAAAAAACAGGAATGTATGCCCGCCACCCAACCGTTCGGCCAGCATGGGAAAAGCAAAGGCAATAACAGCAGCCATTACCCAATGCGTGGTGCTGCCTAAAGTTTGCCCTTTGGCCCGTACCTGGTTGGGAAAAATTTCGGAGATAAACACCCAGATAACAGCACCCTGGCTGAACGCAAAAAAAGCAATGTACACCAGCAGGTACACCGTTACGGCCCAGCCATTAAAATCCTGTGTGTAAAATGCCTGCGCCACCAGCCCCAGTGTAGTGATGAGCCCCACCGACCCGATGAGCATTAAAGTTTTGCGGCCAATGCGATCAATGAATTGCAAGGCAATTAATGTAAACAGGAAATTGACCACACCAATACCCACGGTTGACAGCAGGGATGATGAACGACCTAAACCCGTCATTTCAAAAATGCGGGGCGCATAATAAATGATGGCGTTGATGCCCGACACCTGGTTGAACAAGGCAAAAGTGACGGCCAGGAAAATAGGAAATTTATACCTGCGGGAAAACAATTGGTTGCTCCTGTCGCCGGCAACATTGCCCGCTTCCTCGTCGGCCTTGTTGCGCTGGATGCTGGCTACTTCTTCCACATATCCTTCCGGGTTGGCTATTTGTAGAATAGCGGTTGCCTCGGCCACCTTGCCCCTTTTTGAAATCAGCCACCGCGGACTTTCGGGCACCCACTGCAGCAACACCAAAAACAAGAGCGATGGAAAGGCCTGCACGCCCAGCATCCACCGCCAGGCGTTTTCGCCGTTCTGCCCAATGAGGTAATTGGAGAGATACGACACGAGGATACCAAACACAATGTTGAACTGGAACAGGGCCACCAGCCGGCCGCGGCGGTGTGCAGGGGCAATCTCTGAAATATATACCGGCGCCGTAACCGACGATGCGCCAACGCCCAGGCCACCCATAAACCGGAATAAAAGGAACAAATACCAATCGGTAGCAAGTGCAGTGCCCAGTGACGACAACAGGTACAGTGCAGCAATGATCATGAGGGTGGTGCGGCGGCCCAGCCCGTCGGAAGGAATGGAGCCAAACAACGAACCAATGATGGTACCGATCAGGGCAATGGAAACGGTAAGTCCGTGCTGCACCGGGGTAAGCGCCCAGTATTGTTGGATGGCCTGTTCGGCACCGGAAATAACGGCCGTATCAAAGCCAAACAGGAAGCCGCCCAGGGCCACAACAATGCTCCACAAAAAGACTTTTCGCTGATGCATATGGCAAACAAAATTTCACCCAACTTACACAACCCGGCTGAACCATCCCAGCAATGCAGCGAAAAACATGGTAATTGGGAATCATTTGTTACGGAATGAATCTCACGACCACGCTGATACTGTTCGGTGCTGAACGGTTTTGGCCAATGCTTTCTTAGCGATAGGCTTCTTGCCGGCCAAACAACCTTGTTGATTGCAAAATGAAAGGAAAAGAAAAAAACACAAGCCAGATCATCGTATGCCTTGGCAGCAATTGGTATTGATGATTGAGCCAGTAAACAGTACCGGTAAAAGCAATACAAAAAAGTGAATGTCCGATAGATACCTGTTTGTCTGAGTAGCGATTGATATGATCCAGCTTATTCTCTTTTAGCTCTTCTTTGTAATTCCCGTTTTTACTGGGTAAAAAACCAGCCAATAGCAAATAGTTCTGCACTATATAAACCGCTGAAGTACCCAATAAAAAATATTGGATTCCGATGTACAGTCTGTCTGAAAAATATTCTGAACGCTCCATGTCGGCACTGGTAAATACATGTATGATATTGTCGATGGCAAAAGCAAACATGACAACAGTGCTCCACACACTCAATGTAAGCCTGCTTGATCTTGAAAGCTGTATATGTGTTAAGGCATGCACAATTGAGAACAACGCGAAAAACAGCCCTGTGGCCAATAGGGAAAATGCGAACCAGTTTCGATAGTTCATGAATCCATAATCAAATGCCCAATAGATTATTGAAATAGAAAGCAGCAACGTGATTCCTTCTGTAAGTTTAGCTGTAACCCTGTCCTTATGTGCAATTCCAAAAAAAAGTGCAAAGAAAAAAATGAAGAAGTAGGGCCACATTTCAATATGGTTCTCAAAATTATATACCTGTTCACGCCTGCCTGGCAAAAAACTTATCAGGCTAAATAGGTAAGTGCCGGCAAAAATTAAGATGACAAGCTTCCAGTTGTCCGAAACCCGAAAGGTCTCAAACATCAGTCCGGCGATTAGTGCAAGTAAACCAACAGAGAATAATTGCCTATCGCTTATCGACGCACGGTATCCAATGTAAAACGTTAACGTCAGCCCGATCAAGGCTGCAATAATTAGATAGGGCATTAAGTTGTATCCAGCTTTCTTCTTTTTTGCTTTGGTCGCTTTAGGTGCCGGTTTTCTGGGTCGTTTTGGAGATGCAGATTGCATGGAAGAAAATTAAGGCTTGTTAGTTTTGAAATGTGTGCATAAAACCCTGTTCAAAAGCAAAATAGCGACTCTTTATTTTTGTGATGGCCCTAGTAAAATAAAAGACAAGCAATACTCATTTAAATCTAAAGTTTCAGGGCTGGCTCACCATTGGTTGCAAAGGGTGAGTGTTTGGCTAATGCAGGAGGTTTGTGCCTTTTCAACTTAGGACATGTTATTAGGTGCTGCCGACGCCATGACGGCAGCACCTAAATTTATAAGACTCACTAATTCCTTTTTTTCAATCGTTAATGCGGGAAGGCTAACCTGGTGATTAAGTCCACTCTTTAAACGTATCAAAAGAAAAATTGGAACGTAGCCATTTCTCGGCATTCCCTGTTTCAGCATACAATCCTGAATGGCGCTCCATGGTATTTTCAGCCTCTGAGCATTATAATTAATTCGGATCTGGCTTTCATCACTTTCAATAATTGGGAACTTATACCTGTATCTTACGATCACATAAGGAATAGTGACGGTTCCAAGAAACAAAAACCAAAAACCTATGAAAGCAGCGTCGATTAAAAGAGAAATAATACCAAACAATATTAATCCTAATGCAGCTGCAAGCATCCATAGCTTAGAACTTTGGGATTCATAAATTTTCATTTCCATAGTAGGTAAGAGGCGTATCGCTGAGGAACGCGAAGATACACCCCAATTTGCTCCATCCACATTTACAACAGGCAACCACACAATACTCCCCAACAAAAAAGGCTGCCCCGATCCGGAGCAGCCTTTTTTATAAAACAGTTTGATTACATCTTAGTAATCACACCGCAACCCAAACGCGAACCGGCGTTACCGGTGGGCTGGGTTTTATAGTCATCCGCGCCGCCATGTACAATGATGGCCCGGTTGATGATGTTGCGGGTAGTATCGCTGTCGCTGATGCTCCACAGGTCGGTATCCAGTTGCATCGTGCCGCGGCCCGATGCATCGAGGGTTACGTTGCCGATATCACCGCGGTGAAACTGTGCTTCGCCCCATTTGCCGTGTTGCATTTTGGTGGGGTTCCAGTGGCCGTGGGCTTCTTTACCCATATCGCCGCAGCTGCCGTGCTCGTGTATGTGCACCGCTACGGTTTTGTTGGCCATTTTAGGCACCGTGATGTCGAGGTTCATCGATACGCGGCCACCCGACTCTTGAAAGCGCACCGAGCCATTGAGGGCGGTGTCGGGGTGCGTACCGTTCAGGGTAGCCATGGCGCCACCAGCCATGCTGGATGTGTCGGATGGTGCAGTGGCCAGCGCAGAGGTATCGGTAGATACATCGGTACCGGCGGTGTTTTCGCTGTTGCCGCAGGCCGTGAGCAGGCAGGCAGGCAGGGCCAGCAGTGCAATAAATGACTTGGTTACTGATGGAATGTTCATCACTTGGTTTTTTATTTCAGGGTTAAAAAATACATGTTTGCAATAACGTTACCGGGTTTACAGGTGCACCCCTTTCAACACATGGCCACTGCTGCCGGTTCAAATTTGTTACAACGCCTTGTCCCCTCCAGCGGTCAAAAACCGGAAACTGCGGGGCTCCATTTTAAAAGCGCCGGTTTTGCGGTCAAATGTAACGCCGATCAGTGCTGTTTTGCGCGGTGTGGCCCTGGCCGCCGAATGATGCGTGTGAAAAACATACAGCCACTGGTTGCGCCCCGACGGGATAAAGTCGCCGTGGCCGGTGCCGTTGTAGCCAACCGTTTGCCGCGTTAAAACCGGGTTGCCCGAAAACCGCTGCCACGGCCCGTAGGGCGATGTGGCCACCGCATAGCCCACGGCATAGTCCCTGTTGCGGAAATCGTTGGCCGTGTAAAAAAGATAATACACGCCGTTGCGCTTGATCACCGACGGACCTTCGGCTACCGGCCACGGCGCATTGGCCGTATTTTCCCAAGGCTCCACGGCGCGGATGCATTCCTTTACGGTTGCCTCTTCGATGCCGGAAAAATCGTCCCGCATTTCGGCTACAAAAATTTTGTTGCCGCTGTCGAGCCGCACATGGTACAGGTATTTTTTACCATCATCATCCATAAAAATAAATGGGTCGATCTGTTTTACCGGTGCCTGCAGGGCCGCTGGTTGCACCTGCCGAAACGGACCGGCCGGGTGGGTGCTGGTGGCGATGGCAATCTGTTCGTTGGCCACGTAAGCCATGTAAAAACTGTCGCGGTGGGCAAACACCTGCGGCGCCCAAAACCCCTTGTCGCCAAAAGCATCGCCGCGGCGCAGCGCAAAGCCATCCGGCGTATGCGTGGAGCGTTGCCAAGCCTTTTGATCGGTGGAGGTGTACACCAAAAAGCCTTCGCTGGTGCGGCCTTCCACAGTGCCGTAGAGGTAATAAGTGCCTTTGTGGAAAAACAGCGCGGGGTCGGCCAGCTGCAAGGTATCCCCTTGTGCTGCCGCAAAAATGGGAAGGCTGCACAGTGCAACGATGGCTGCGGCGCACAGCCGGCGCACCACCATTTGGGGAATGGGCAAAACAATCAAACGCATGCTTAAAAGTAGGGATTCGGCTTTTTGTTTTGCAAAAGCAAGTTTTACCACACTGCGTAGCGCCACTTAAACCGGCACAACTGCTGCGGCAGCAACGCTTAACACCTCCAATGACTGATTCATGTTTACCCATGTTTTAGGGCTATGATATTGCGGCTGTACAATCGGGTACAAAACTTGATTCAAGGGAGAGCAAAACATGTACAGATGGCCCTGTTAGGTGGAGTGATCAAAAAAGCAATCGATTTCAACGGACTGGTAAGCCGCGAACCCAACCCTGCCAAAGCGCAGCGCAAAGTGTTGCTGCAACTGCTGAAAAAGGCGAGGCTTACGGCTTTTGGATTGAAATATAATTTTACCGGAATACTGGCATCGCCCGACCCGGTGGCGGCTTTTCAGCAGGCCGTGCCCGTGTACGATTACGACACGCTGCATGCCGAATGGTGGCACTACCTGCTGGAAGGACACCAGAATGTAACCTGGCCCGGCGGGCAGCAATATTTTGCCCTCAGCAGTGGCACCACCAGCAATAAAAAATACATCCCCGTTACCGACGATATGATCGCTGCCATCCGCAAATCCGGGATGCAGCAGGTAATGAGCCTGAAAAACTTTGACCTGCCGCCCGATTTTTTTGAAAAAGGCATCCTCATGCTGGGCAGCAGCACGTCGCTCATTAAAGAAATTGACCACCAGGAAGGCGAGATCAGCGGCATCAGTGCAGCCAACATCCCAAGCTGGTTTGGCAAGTTTTACAAACCCGGCATCGAGATCGCTTCCATTGAAAACTGGGACGAAAAAGTGCGCCGCATTGCCGAGGAAGCACCGGGCTGGGATATTGGTTCGATTTCGGGCATTCCATCGTGGGTGGAGCTGATGCTGAAAGAGATCATCCAGTACAACAAGCTCAATACCATTCACGATATATGGCCCAACCTGCAGGTGTACACTTCGGGTGGCGTGGCGTTTGAGCCGTATCAAAAAAGCTTTGAAAAACTGCTGGCCCGGCCGCTTATTTATATCGACACTTACTTGGCATCGGAAGGTTATTTAGCTACGCAAAAAAGGCCCGACACCAATGCCATGGCGCTGATCCTGAACAACGGGGTGTTCTTTGAATTTGTGCCTTTTACTGAAGAAAATATTGACGAAGACGGAAGGGTAAAAAAAGACGCACCGGTGTTGACGCTGGAGCAAGCGCAGGAAGGTGCGGAATATGTGCTCCTGATTTCAACAGTGTCTGGAGCCTGGCGCTATATGATTGGCGATACCGTAACCATTACGGATAAGAAACGTTCGGAGATCCGCATCAGTGGCCGCACCAAGCATTACCTCAATGTAGTGGGCGAACAACTTTCGGTGCAAAAAATGAACAGCGCCATTGAGCAACTGGAGCACAGCTTCGACATTGAAGTAAAAGAGTTCATTGCATCGGTTGTTTTTCAAAACGAGCAGTATGTAATGAAATGGATCATTGGCACCAGCGCCGATATTGATACTGCCAAAGCCGCCGAAATAATTGACAAGGAATTGTGCGACAATAATAAAAACTACGCAGTGGCCCGCACCAAAGCGCTGAAAGCAGTGGAAGTGGAAGCGGTGCCGGTAGAGCAGTTTTATAGCTGGAGCGAAACCTTTAAAAAGCTGGGCGGGCAGGCAAAGATCCCGCGGGTAATGAAAGAAGAAGATTTCTTTGAGTTCCGCGATTTTGTGCTGCAGCCGGCTTAGTTACTGTTGCTGATTTCATTCATGATAAAGGCTCCATTTGTAGTTATTGTTGCTACAAATGAAGCCTTTCTATTTACTCAAATGATAGCAAACCGGCGTGCTGTTTTGTGCATATTTACACAACAAGGTTCAACGGTTTCCGGTCACCGGCGCAAGTGGCGGCATGGGCTTGTGCGCCGGTTGATACTTGAGGCCGAGCAACGCTGCAATCGTAGCCGCCACCTGCCCTTGGTACAGTTGCGCGGCCGCTTTTACCTCGCCGCTGGCTGCAATGACCGGCCCTATTGTGGCCAGCCAAATTTGCGCAGCGCCGTCCACTTTTGCACCATGGTCGCGCCACTGCGTTTTTTGTATATCGCCGCGGCCATGATCGGTGGTAATCAACAGCGCGGTTTTATCCTTGTATTGCGGCATTGATTGCAACAGGCGCCACAGGTCGGCAATCATCGCATCCTGCGCATGGGCGCTTTTAATGTATTGGTCATACTTACCACGGTGGGCAAAATCGTCTGTTTCATCTAAAGCGATGTAGAGCACACGGGGTGTCTTTTGCTTCAGGTACTCACGGGCAGCCACATACGTAAAAACATCTGGCCGCACACCAATGGGCCGCGTAGTGAGGTATTGCAGGTCGTTCAGCAGTTGCATCTCCTTTGTGCCCGTTGGAAAAGAATCGCGGTCGGCATTAACATACATGCCGCTGCGCTGCCGGTTCAGGATGTATGGAAACACATCCCATGTGGCAAACACTGCCACTTTGTTTGCAAACCCGGGCTGGCGGTTAATCCATTCCAGCACGTTTACATTTTTGTTCCACACCTTGTCGTTACTGTTGACCAGCGTATCGGGGAAGCCGGTAAACAACTCGTTGTAACCGGGATAGGAAAACTTGTAGGGGTTGGCTACATCCACAAAATTGTTGAAGGCCCGGTTGCCATGCAATTGGCCGCCTGCTGCAACAGTGCCCCACAGAAAAGGAAACAGCTTGCTGCGCCGGATGGCTGCATCATTGTGCCAGAATGTTGTTGCAATTTCTTTACTGTCGTAGGTAAAACGTGGATCGCTCATCAGTGCCGAATCCACGCCGCCAAACACCTCTTGCCAGCGCATGCCGTCGAGGGTTACAATCACTACGTTTGCTACTTTGCCTTTTTGGGCAAACAGGCTGCCTGTAAGCAGGCAACACAACAAAACCAGTATGCTTTTTTGTACCGACATATGCCTTATTTAACTGCTTTCCCGATGGTGATTTTATCGCCGCTATCATCTACTTCGAACAGCTTGGGTATCCGTATAAAACGGCCGTTCTCGCTTCGGTGGCTGTGCAGCGCCATCAGCAATTTTCCTTCAAATGTGCGGAACATCATACCGTGCCCAAAGTTGGGTGGTGTAATGGGTTCTTTCTCGTGTATCCACGGCCCGTCAAGCGTTCCACTTTTGGAGTAGGCAACGCCTTGCGTATAGTCGTTAAACACCCAACTGGTCCACAGCATGCCCAGTTTGCCTGTCTTGGTGTAAAACAAAAAAGGGCCATCGGTAACCTTGTTGGGCACCACCATCCCGTGTTCATTTCGTTCGCGGCTCCAGGGTGCATCGCTGGCAAAAAACAGCAGGCGGCTTTTACCCACCGAACCACTCAGGTCCCCTTTAAGCTGAATCTTTTCAACGGTGCCATTCCAGTTTTGGAGCCATTCGTAGCAATACACCATGTAAGGCAGGCCGTCTTTATCCACCCAAAAGGTTCCATCGAGTGTGGGCTTATCAGCAGGCAGGTATTCGGCATCTTTCATCGGCACATAAGGACCATCAGGATTGTTGCTCACCAGCACATGCGAAGCACGACGTTCGATAGCGGTTCCTTTTACCGTATCGATGTGCACATCGCGGTTGGTAAACGTTGCGAAATAATAGTATTTACCCTTGTGCTCGTGCAGTTCGGCAGCCCATATCATGGGCGCTTTTCCCATCCACGATGCTGGGTCAGTTTGCACCACGGTGTAGGGGCCGGTCCATGTTTTCAGGTCTTTGCTTTTCCAAAGTTTTCCGCCGGTGCCGGTCATGTAGTACATGGCCGTCTTTTTGTCGGCCAGCATAAACGGATCGCTCAGGCGAATGGAATCGGTGGGCACATTTTGCCGGATGGACTGCTGCCCGCTTTGTGCCCACAATACAGGCGCACATAGCAATACAAATAAAATAAGTGCAAAGAATCGTTGTTGCATGCTGTATGGATTGAGTGCTACGGGTGTTGTGGTCCAACCGATTGTTCTTGCTGTTGGATCGGCTTTTAATGTAACCACAACTACCGGAAAGTAATGTAAAACTTTCCCTTCGTTTACCCACACAAAAAATGAATGAACGCCAGTCTGGAATATGCAAAGTTGCTGGACAGAGCGCAGCAATTAAAGCTTTAGCATGCACAGCAAATGCATGAAGGCAAACGCACTTTTTTTATTGAACACAATGTCATTGCACTGAATATAGTGGGCTACTACTCGTATCAACAAATCTTGCTGCAGCCAATAAATACTTCAATAAAAACTTGACAAATGTCAATGCTATTTCTTGCGCCTAAGCAATGAGGTAAGGCATGAACTGTGGGTAGCTTTGTAATTCGGCTATGCAGCAACAATCAGCAAATTTGGTTGAGTGTAGCAGTTTAAAAATTGATTGGCAAAAGCAACAAAAGATCAATAACAAATGAAACGTACCGATGCGGCAGCGATCATTTTAAAAAATAAAAGATGGAACAAAAGATAGTGGACACCCTACTGTGCGATATGGAAACAGGCATTTGCGAAGTGCCGCAGGCAACGCAGAAAGAAGCGGCGGAATTAGGAGCCAAACCGGTGAAGTTGCTGTATTTCACCGATCCCATTTGCTCGTCGTGCTGGGGCATTGAGCCGCAGCTGCGCAAACTAAAGCAGGAGTATGGCAACTATTTCGACATTGAATACCGGATGGGCGGCTTGCTGAAAAGCTGGAGCGAATATGGCGGCAGGGATGTAAACGGCCCACAAAGCGTGGCACCGCATTGGAAAGAAGCCGCTACATTTTACGAAATGCCCATTGATGGCGATGTGTGGCTGGAAGATCCGTTGCATTCATCATACCCGCCATCGGTTGCATTTAAATCGGCACAGTTGCAGGGCAACGAAGGTGCAAACCGCTTTCTCAGGCGCATCAAGGAAATGGTGTTTTTGGAAAACAAGAACATCACCAAAACAGAGCACTTGGTGCAGGCCGCAACAGATGCAGGCTTGGACGCTGCACAATTTCAAAATGATTATGAGCAAAGGGCAACGCTGTTGTTTGAAGACGATTTAGCAATGGCAAGGGCATGGGGCGTACGTGGCTTTCCTACCATCTATTTCATTGACGAAGAAGACAACCGCTTTAAAGTATATGGCAGCAAACCTTATGCTGTGTACGAGCAGGCCTTGCTAAAGCTGGTGCCCGGCGAAGCAACGAAAAAAAAGCCCGCCTCTTTTGAAACCATTTTTGATGTGTACGAAACCACTACGCTTAAAGAGTTTGCCGTGTTTTACGACATTACTACAGCAGCGGCGGAAAAAACGTTGAACAGTTTGGTAGAAGGGGGTAAAATAAACCGGTTGGATGCGAAAGCCGGCCCGTTGTGGAAACGATCAAACAGCCAGCAGTGAAACGAAAACAATTTATTACAACAATAGCAACAGGAGCAATAGGCATGACAACATTATCAGCATTTAGAAATTTTACCAGCGGCCTGTCAACACAGGAGCAGGTGATGCCTGTGCTGTTTGTGGGCCATGGCTCGCCCATGAACGGCATTGAAGACACAGAGTTTAGCCGCAGGTGGACACAGATGGCGAAAGAACTGCCCATGCCCAAAGCGGTACTGGTGGTTTCGGCGCATTGGTTTACAAAAGGCACCAAAATCACAGCGATGGATTTTCCAAAAACCATACATGATTTTGGCGGCTTTCCGCAGGCCCTTTTCGATGTGCAGTACCCAGCACCGGGCAACCCTGCACTGGCAAAGGAAACAGCAGGTTTGCTGCATTCGGCACATGTGGAACTCGACCACGATTGGGGCCTCGATCATGGTGCGTGGACCATCATCCGGCACATGTACCCCGATGCCAACATTCCGGTGCTGCAATTGAGCATCGACTATTCCAAAGGTCCGCAATACCACTACGACCTGGCCAAAGAACTGTTTGCCTTGCGCAAAAAAGGCGTGCTGATCATTGGCAGCGGTAATATGGTGCACAACCTGCGCATGGTGGCCTGGGACCGGTTGAATGATGATGCATACGGCTTCGACTGGGCAAAAGCCATCAATGAAAAATTCAAATCGCTCATCCTGGACGGCGACCATAAGCCGCTGATCAACTATACCAGTTTAGGTAAAGACGCAATGCTGGCCATACCCACTCCAGAGCATTACCTGCCGCTGATGTATACCCTGGGTGTACAAGGTGCAGGCGATGGCGTTTCGTTTTTTAATGATAAAGCGGTGGGTGGTTCATTGACGATGACATCGGCGAAGATTGGGTAGAGGAATATGATGGAGCAGTTGGAGTGTTTGCGTCCGCTATCTATTTTAGAAAAAGCAAAAAGTCGAACAATGAATGTTCGACTTTTGATTGAAATTTTGTAGAAGCGGGTTGTACCAGGTCGAACTTCATTAAGGGCCTTAAGCTTATTGAAGACTATATGCAAGTGGGCAGGTATTGAGAAGGTTTCTATTTGAACTAAAAAAAAGTCGTGGAAACGTATGTTCATTTTTATTGAGTGTACACGTTACGTGAACAGGAGTAAAAAATGAACATACCCTTTCGAGGACAAAAGCTTGTGGATCCAGATCTATTTTTTAGTTCCAACGATTCAAATCATTTCACATCGTTTTCGGCTCAAATCGTCTCATTTTTTTATCCGCGCATTGTAAGCAATTGAGCCGATGATGAGCCCATTTAGCACTTTTTGAACCGATCTGGATGCAATTGATGCATTTATGATTCAATCTTGGGTAAAAATACTTGGGCGGGATTTTGCACTTTTGGGTACAGATGCCATTTCATATGTTCCCATTTTGCGCTTTTTTGGACATATGCCGAATGATATGTACCCATTTTTTACGTTTCGGGTACACACAAAACACCTAATGCACCCATTTCCGCATTTTTGGGAACTTCCCTTCTCCAAAAGAAATCAGCGATTAAGCCAGTCGTTCTTCTAACATATCTTTCCATAGAACAAAGCCCTTTTGTGCATTGGAATAATCATGAAGAATGCGGCTGAAGTTTTCCGGCTTCGAATCAAGAAATGGCTGCCGGCCCTGGTTGCGAATAATTTGCAGGTGGGCATCAATTTCTTTCAGCTTTGAGGGCAATAATGACACAGTCTTACTGAAGTGCCACAAATAGGTAGCTTCTTCGGTATCCAATGTTTCCAGTATAATGTGGTATTGTTCTGTTCCTGCAATCAAAAACACAAACGAAAAGGGACGCAGAACAAAACGAATTTTCAGCAAATTACCGGCATGCCTTTCAGCAAGGTAGCGAAGCTGCTTATGGTGCCTGAACTGGTTGTTCTTCAGCAAGTCTTCCAAAAGCTCTTCGCTGGTTTCATAGATCTGGTGGCCGGATTGAACATGAGTGATGTCGAGAAGGTTTTCTTTTCTTTCCAGGACTTGGCCGTTCAAAATGTATTTGGAGGCGAATCGGAAGCGCATCCCTTCAATCACTTCCTTGTTGATTTTTTTGAAATCCTCCGAAACTGCTGACTGCGAAACCAATTTGCGGTTCTCAAATTCAGCATGGATCGAGACGCTTACATTCTTTGATTTCAAAGCTTTTTGAAAATAAGGCTTTAACACGTCAAACTCCGGGCGGATCTCATCATTTTCAATTTCAAATTCCAGCATTGCCGCCGTTTCAGCAGCCTCATATGAAAAAGCAATGCTACCATATTTGAACACTAGTGACTCAATTGGTACCTTTATTTCTTTTTCAATAGTGATGACATCCCTTGTTTCTGGAAGTTCTTCTTTGGGATCATCAAATAAGGTTGCCTGACGTTGAAGCTTTCTGTAGTAGGTATTTCTTTTCAGAAAGAGCTTATTCAGGTAATCTATTTTACCATCTCTATAGTCATAGATTATAGGATTGATTTCAGAGCGCTGAACACGACCAATGTATTGAATTAGTTTTCCTTCAAATGAAAACGGATACACTAAAAATAAACAGCTCACATTATTTAAATCTGTTCCTTCTCCAAAATACTGGCCGGTAGTGATGAGTGCGTGGTAAGATCCTGCCTTAATCAACTTCCATTTTCCGGCCCGGCTGCTTTCACTATCCTCGCCGCTCAACGACACTACCTCATATGATTGTTTCAGATATTGATACAGCGCATAAATATGTTCCTTTCTTTCAGTAAGAATGACAGCCTTCTTCCCGGAATTCAATTCCTCTACTATATCTTTTAAAATCAACTTGTTTCTTGCCGAATCATGCACCAAAATTTTTGAAAGGGTTTCAAATTTGTCTGTTTTGGCGTTAAACGGAACATCCAGTTCCGTATTGCGGATTATTACTTTTGGCTGCTTAGCTTCGCCTATATCCTGGGACTTGATTTCAGCAATGATTTCTCCCAAATGGATAAAAATCAGTTTGCCGTCATTGTATTTCCTGAAGGGAGTTGCTGTCAGGCCATACTGGTAGTAACTGTCCAATTGGGCAATGGTGTTTCTGTACGACTCTGCCGGGATATGGTGGCACTCATCAATAATGATGGTTCCAAAAGCTTTGGCCATTCCGCTTTGTTCCGCTTTTTCTAATTCTTTCGCCAGTGTTTGAATGGTAGCCACCGTGAGCCTTTTCCCGACCTTCGACTTACCCTGTCCGATTTTGCCGATTTCATTTTTGGGAATTTGGAGAAAGGTCTGTGCCCGCTCGATCCATTGCTCCATCAATTGTTTGCGGTGCACAACAATTAGAGCGGGTTGTTGTTTATCTGCGATGATCTTTAGCGCAATGATTGTTTTACCGGCGCCGGGTGGAGCTACAATTACTCCCATGTCTTTTTTTGCTGCAGCTACAACGGCTACTTCCTGGTGTTCTCTTAAAGCTGCTGCAAACTGGAAAGGGACGTTTTCTTTTTTTCGGCGGTGGTCATTAAAGTCAACTGCTATGCCTTTCTCTCTGCAAAACCGAAGGAGCTTACCGGCAAACCCTTTTGGCAGAAAGACCTCATTTTCCCGCTCCTCAATTAGCTTGAAGTAACGTTCTGTGCCAAACGTGCTTTTACCGATTTTCTTTTTGATGATAAATGCAGTATTGGAAAAATTCAATTCTTCTTTCAGGTAATTTATTAGCGGAATAGGTATTTCGTTTCGCTTTAGTTTCAGGCAATTGGTAAGAGCGATCACCATTGCTCCGGCAGGTGCTTGCGTAAAGCCTGTTTCGTTTGATACTTCTTGGCCGGTTAATACTCTGAGTACTTCGTCTAACTTTTCTACACTCACCTTTTTTACACCTGACAAAAATGCCCACTGGTCTTCAAAAGGAATCAAGGTTTCCGGATCAATAAAATAACCATTTCCTTGCCCAACCGATGGGCCATGTAAAGGCAGGGCAATCAGATTCCCCAGTCCTTTTCCGGAAAGGGTGTCCTGATTGGGAAATAACCTGTCAAAACTCGATGTCTTGTCAAAGGCCGATAAGATGTCTGATTCGCGTAGTAGAGAAAGCATGATTTTCCGGCTCTTACTCGCCGGATAAGGACGCTCGAAAAAGACCCATACATGCCCTCCTTTTCCAGAACGGGAGCGCTCTAAATAAGCAGGGACACCTTTGGCTGCGCAGACCTTCAGAAAGCTCCTGCATTCTTTTGCCCAGTTCTCTTTATCAAAATCTGCTGCAATAAACCAGGATGTGTTATCAGTCAGTAGCGGGTATAATCCTATATGCTGCTTTCCGTTTAAATGTTTTGTAATCTGCTCATCGGTCAACGGCAGATAGCTCTTTTCGGTGAAGGTTTGAAACGTGCCACCTTTCAATACATGCGCTTTATACCGATATGGGTCATAAAAGTAGGCCGGCATATAGCCACTTTTGGTTCCTTTCTCCCAGCGAATGGCAAATAAATCTTCTCTTCCTTTGAAGAGGGAGCGAAAAAGTGATATATGGTTGCTGCTATTATCAGACATCTTTATGCATTCAATTCCTGTTATTGTTAGTTAGTCATAATTGAATAGACTAATAATTATGAACAGTTGACATTTGATATGTTCTGTTTGTCGCTGAGGCCTGTACTACCTGTTTCTTGTGCTTATTCGCGATTGCTTTACCGCCGTCATCTTTTGCATTCAAGTCCATAGCCGTTAGTCGATGCAGAATTGGTTGCTCTAATCGTTATCTTCATCGGAAACCAATTATAAATTCAGCTTCGCAGCTTTTTCTTTTATCAAAAGTTTATATTGATCTTTCAATTCCACCGGAAGAAAACTTATCGCTATAAACTGTATCCATTTCTCAATGCTGGTAGAAAATTTTTGATAAAGGTTTTCTATTGCCTTCTCATCCAGGATTTTAAAAGAGAATAAAACTGCATCAAAATCTTTCCGCCCTAATTTTCTTTTTTTCCCATTAAGATTCAATGCCAGTTCCTCGGTATCTCCTTTTACAATTAGCGCAGAAGCTACCATATCATACGCGGGTGCTAAAACATAGCCAGTTTGTGATTGTTTGATTAAAGAGAAATTCTTCAAATGCATATCGGCATTCCCGGTTAAAAAAGAAAAGATAACCTGCTCGAAGAAGTTGATCAGATCTAATCCTGGATTTTCAGAATATTTTAGAATAGCTTTTGCTATTTGTTCATACGACCCTTTGTATTTGTCTTCTGTCAACCGTTCTGTTAACTGGCACATATCTTCCATGTGCAACTTTGTTTTCTTCGCCCTGTCAATTCGTTTGGTAATGTAGGCAAGGCTTCCATTTTGCAACCTGATAAGAGAATGGGGTACTGTTGCAATACCTGACAGCTCCGCTAAGTGCATCGTCAGGTCTTCAACTTCCGGCAAGTGAGGATATTGTTTTGTAGCAGGTTTTAATATATATCCACCCCACAGACCGACGATGGTAAACCGCCCAGGCGTTTTGGCTTCTGTATCCTCTTTAGACCTTTTTTCAATATCGAGTGAAAGTTTGGGCTGTACCCCTGTTACAGCTATTTGACTTTTGATTACTTTCTCACCCAACTCAAGCATCTGCTCTTCTGTGTAGGGCAACTGGGGAGGCTGCGGCTTTCCAAACATCCTGCGACTACAGGCCGGGTGAAAGTCGATCTGACCGGGCTCCAGTTCTTTATAACAATATAGGCAGCGCATTATCCTTCGTTATTTTGTGATTCCACAATACTCACCGCTCCAATGCAATCCCGGCAACAGGCCAGTAATAGCCCCATTCTGTCCCGCTGATTCAGTTTCCAGTTTTGTTCAGCTACTTCCAATAGCCAACCTTCCGGTATCAGCCCATCAAAGAAGGGAAACATTACTGAACTAACGTACGCTTTGTCTGATAATGGAAGCGTCAGGCTTACCGCTTCGGCGCCCGTCATTTGTAAATAATCCCGGTCATAAATAAAGTTGTACCCATCTTCAGTTTCAGATAGGTATCCAGCTAGTTTATCCACCATAAACACATCAGCTTTCCTCATCAATCAAAGTTTGACGGTTTAAAGGCACAGGGCCTAGTTCATGCCCAAATAGCTTAAGCACTTGATTTACTTTGTCCATACGCGATGAAGTTTTTCCCTGTTCCAATTCTCTGATAAACCGAAGGCCAACACCGGCTTTTTCTGCAAGTTCAGGCTGCGTTAGTCTCGCTTGCTTTCGTTTTTCTTTTAAAAATTCTGGTAATCTCTTCATCACATCCATATTATACCCTTAAAGGTATAAAAAATAATCATTCAACCATAAATATACCCTATAAGGTATAATATATTAAATTTAAGTCAAAACGTACCCTAAAGGGTATAAATAAATGAATAAAAGTTAGCTTTCTCAATTAAAAGTTCAATATATTGCACTACACGAAGCGAGGGCAACGTTATACAAACTGCATAGAATCATGAACAAGAAACTTAATGTCGGTGATAAAGTAACATTCGATAATGATAAAATAGAACTTTTTAAAGCAGAAACCAGTAGTACTGAAAAAGCAGTACAACAATACCAGAAACTCGTATTGGGTGGTGTAAATCAGGTTGGAATAGTAAAGGACTTGGGCGGCAATTTAACAACCATGTCTTATGCTGACGGATGGGATTTGCCTGTACCCACGAAATACCTTATTGTTTTGCCTTGATAGCAAAGCATTATTTTAAAGGCTATAAATTATGAATGAAAGTAAAAAGCCAACGGATCAATATATATATGAACATCGTGAATCGATAGGCAAAAGTATCAGGGCTTTACGTGAAAAAAGAGGATATAGTCAGGATGAGCTGGCAGAAATAATGGATGTACACCGATCTACTATTTCAAAAGTTGAAACAGGAAAGTTTTCGGTTAGTATTGACTACCTCGTAAAATTTGCCTGGTATCTCAACTTTGATATTTCCGTAGTTGAAAAAAAGGTTCAGTAATAATCATGATTATGGCAGATGTGCATGATAAGGAAACGAGGCGCTACAACATAAGCCGAATAAAAGGTAAAGACACAAAACCTGAAATGATTGTTCGGAAATATCTATTTGCAAATGGAATCAGGTATAGGCTACATGATAAAACTCTTCCCGGCAAACCCGATATCGTAATCAAAAAGTTGAAAACCATTATAGATGTTCGGGATTGTTTTTGGTATAACTAAAATGCCTGAGAAGATTATGAACTAAGCAACAATGCTACTATTGAACTTCCGTTGCGTCGCACTCTTGTACTGTAACAATTCTATTCATCAATTAGATGCTTTAAATTAAGCACTCTTATTTAATCATAGTCAATGGCCAATAATCTTTGGACAAAGGAGGAACTCATACTTGCATTCAATTTGTATTTGAAGTTGCCATTCGGAAAGATGCACAAAGGCAATGCAGATGTTATTCACCTTGCAGGCTTAATCAACAGAACGCCAGACGCCGTTGCAATGCGGTTAACAAACTTTGCAAGCATTGACCCTTATCATCAACAAAGAGGCGTAGGAGGTTTGCCTGGCGGAAAGAAACAGTGTCAACCAATATGGGATGAGTTTATAAATAATAAAGAAACACTTGTTTTTGAAAGTGAAAGAATTTTAGCAGAAAAAGAGCATGTAACAATTGAAGAAAAGTATTCAGAAATCCTAAAAGACATATCAGACTTAAAAGGAGAAACGAAAATCAGAGAAGTAAAAACGAGGGTTAATCAAAATGTCTTTCGTGAAATGATTTTATCCGCCTATCAAAACCGCTGCTTAATTACAGGTATAAATCTTAAAGAATTATTGGTCGCAAGCCACATAATACCTTGGTCAAAAAATGAAATGGAACGTTTAAATCCTGAAAATGGTTTATGCTTATCCAATCTTTACGATAAGGCTTTCGATAAAGGTTTTATCGGAATAACAATTGACAATAAAGTCGTTTTATCTCAAAGAATAAAAAAGAAGGTGAATGAAAACTTTTACGGAAAATTCTTCAGAAACCTTGATGGATTTGAAGTTCAGTTCAATGGAAAGTATAAACCAAAGAAAGAGTTCTTAGAATATCATTTGGATGAAATTTTTGATAAGTGAATTGCTCAATTATATTCTGCAGATGAAAGGATTGCGACGCAACGAAGATGCCATGAAAAACTAAAATTGGTATCCAAAAGTTTTTCCTGATATGGACTTTAAAAAGTTCGCCAATCTACTACTATGGGCATTTGAAAAGGTTTTCAATAGAAAGATTTGGAACGAAATTGAAGAATCATCGGAAATCTTTCAATTAGCTTATGCCATGAGCGAATCGAAGGATATAAAGGAAACTTTGGTTAGAGTGAACGCAATAATTCTGACAGACGGTATTTATCAGGGAGAAAATCCTTTAAGTCAAACAATATCCGGATATCCAATTTTCTTCAAGATTGTTGATGTCAATTATTTGTATAATATTTCCGAAAAGTCACATATTCCAATAGAGATTAATTTCAAATCCGATGGTTATAAAATTCCTTGCATACCGTCACCTTCTTTTAATGAACAATATCAATCCTTTTTGGCTATAATTCCAGGTGAGGCATTGGTAAACATATATGAAAGGTTTGGATCAAGATTACTAGAACAAAATGTGCGTTCATTTCTCCAGTTTACAGGAAAAGTAAATAATGGAATAAGAAAAACTATATTGACTGAGCCTCATATGTTTCTTGCGTTTAACAACGGTATTGCTGCTACCGCCGATTCGATTGAAATAGAGAAATCAGATGATGGAACAGGTCTTTTTATTACAAAGGTTAACGACCTACAAATTGTTAACGGCGGCCAGACAACCGCATCTATTTATCATACCTGGAAAAAGGATAAAAAGGAAATTTCTGAAATTAATGTTCAAGTCAAGTTATCAGTCATCAAGAACAAAGAAAAGTTCAGTGATATCGTAAGTCGTATTTCTGAATATGCCAACACGCAAAACAAGGTCTCAGTATCAGACCTTAGTTCCAACAGGCCATTTCATATTGAATTGGAAAAAATATCCAGAAGTATATGGGCACCACCATCTTCGGGGCAGGCTGGGCAGACCCGATGGTTCTATGAGCGAGCAAGGGGACAGTATAAGAATGCGAGAATTAAGGAAGGATTTACAAAGGCAAAGCAAAAAGCTTTTGATATGAAAAATCCAAAAGCTCAAATGTTTACAAAGGAGGATCTGGCAAAGTATGTTAATTCATTTGAAGAGGTAAGTGAAGGCAAAAAGATAACGATCGGCCCTCATTTTGTTGTAAGGGGAAATCAAAAAAACTATGTCCAGTTTATTAATTATAATCTTCCTAAAAAAGTAGATAGTATTTACTTTGAAGATGTAATTTCAAAAGCAATACTCTTTCGTGCTGCGGAAAAGAAATATGGTGTTAAACCTTATTCAATAGGTGATATGCGATATGTAACAGTTCCGTACACTATAGCCTATCTTTCTAACAAGTTGAAAGGTAAACTTGATTTGTATAAAATATGGAAAGCTCAAGCTGTTTCTGAAAGCCTAAAAGAGGCTTTATATTCCCTAATGGTTCAAGTTGAAGAATTCATAAAGAAGAATGCACCAGGATCTTTATATGGGGAATGGGCAAAGAAAGAGGAATGCTGGCAGGAAGTAAAAAAGCAGTCATTTGATATTGATTTGGAAAGCATCAAGGCGGATATAGAAGATCCCAAAAATCGTTCTATCAGGAAAAAGTTGACTGACGAAGAGGCTGAAGTAAATCACGCTATGGGAGAGTTGGAAAAGCTGAAATCCATTCCAGCCAAAATCTGGAACAAAATAGAGGAATGGGGTAAAACTACTGGAATGCTATCTATGCAACAACAAAGTGTTGCGTGGAATTTGCCTGCCAGAATAAGAAACAACAGTAAAATTTCAAATTATGAGCGTAATTCAGGAGTGCGCATATTAGACACCGTAATAGATCATGCTCCACAAATTCTATTTGAAATTGATGATGTTGATATCAATTTAACCCAAGATGATGCTCCTGCTTACGATGTAAGTATTGAGCTGGTCAAAAAAATGGTTGCTTGGGACAGGAAAAATAAAAAGCTCAAAGATCATCATTTTAAATACATGGTTGACCTGATAGAAGGCAAAGTGTCAATGTCAAATCAAGCTAAGCGATACGTAATGCTTAATTTACAACAGTTGAAGAAATTCGGCTTCAATGAATAGATGTTTTTTATTCGTTGCTTGCAAAAGTATATTAGACATACATACATCCTATTACCATTCTATCCCATGTAATTCTCATGCAGGTCGCATTACTTCAACATTATGACCTGCATAAAAGCATTACAATAACCACACGGCTTTGTCATGACATTTTTGGCAAAACATCGGACTTTGCTATTTTGTCACAATGCTTTTAATAAATTAATAGAGCTAATTATCCCCATGGCCTTAACTGGAAATTAGAAAGACTTTATAATACTTATGCGGACATTTTAATTCCTCCCTGATCCCTCCGCAATTCCTCCATAATTAATCCGCAGGTTCGGGTTTTCCGCTTGGTGTTTGACTTTTTTGGCATAGGCCCACTATTTGATCCTTAGCCTTCCAAAATCTAATTCTTATGAGTTCAAAAATCACCCAGGAAAAATATGACCTGGTAAAAATTGAAAGGCTAAAGCACTTTTTGGAATCCGCCTATGAAAAAGGAAAACCGAAGTTTTATGAAGTTTTTGTGGACAACCTAAAGGCCGTAGACAAGACTTCAGATCCGGAAGTCTTCGATGAATATCTGGTGTACATGGGAGAAGATACCCGAATGGTAAAAATATTGATCTACACCAGTACCGAAAATTGCCCCCGCAATGACAAGTTCATATTTACAGTAACCTCACCTGAAAAAGAAAGGGATGAAAGACGAAAGCAGGAGCTATCCGGTATCGAGATCGAAGAGAAGATTCATTCCGTGGTTCAGCAGGAAAGAGAGAAAATGAACACCGAGCTGCTTAGAAAAGAAATTGCCCAGCTAAAGGAGGAACTGGAAGAATCCGATACTTACATTGAACAACTGGAAAAGAAGCTGGAAGAAACCAGAAACACCAAAGTCACTGCCAAAGAAAATCTGGGCGAAGTTTTTTCGCTGGCGCTCGAAAACATGATACGGCGAAATACCCATCTTCTGGGTGGCATTCCCCTGGTCGGTCAAGGTCTTACCGGTGTGGTGGAGCAGGATAACAAAAGGTTGGAAGAAGCAATTGCCAACTCGCCCCAGGCTATTGAGGAGCGACAGGTAACCTTCAAAAAAATGCACGAGAATGAGAACCCTACTTCAAGCAATAGCGTTTCAAAAGAAGATCAGGACACGCTGGATTATTTCAAATCTTTAAGGCAGGCTTTTACCGAACCCGAACTCTTACAGGTACTGGAGATCATCAGCACACTTTCCTATACCAAAGAATGCATTCCATCCGTGTTAGACCTACTAAAAGAAGATGGTGAAGGAGAAACAGAAAACTCGCAGGCGACAGAGGAAGATGTAATGGAAAATGCGGGCCGTTTCTAATTTTCTAACTCCATAAATCAAAAACAAAATAATAACCTATGAAAAAACAATTTACCGTTTCGGTCAAAGTTGCGGCCTACTCCCAGGCAGATGCCCAGGCAAAAGTGGACTTGCTACTACAAATGGGAGCTTTCATAAAGGACTTCAATGTAAACAACCTCGCTGGCTCCTTGCTTACGTCTCTTCTTACTTCAACAGTAGCCAAAGTATCTAATGGAATCGTTGAAAAAAGGCAAAAAGAAAAGGATAAAGAAAGTTTACAGCAGCTTGGCTTTGCCATAATCCCACCAAAGAAGAAAGAGAAGACTGCTACCCATTAAAAATACTATTTGCATTGATAATCAACATGTTATAAATTTGACTACCTATGAAAAACGAAAAGCAACCAACAAAAACAAGATTTAAAGATGTGACAGCAGCCGATATAAAAGCCTGTAAAGGCTACGAGGATATAAGCGATGAACTGGCACAGAAAATTGCCGATGCCATCCGGGTTTATACCGAGATCGTTTACAATTGCTTTAAGGAAGGAAAGTTAGAAGAACAAAAAGCCAAAGTCATATCCATAAGCAAAGAAGAATACAAAAAAGCAGCCTAATTCAAAATAGTACCGCTATGAGCGAATTAATCAATTTTAGTCAATTTGGTAAAGGAACCAAAACAGAAAAGGTCAAAACCGGCAACTGCGTTATCTACACAAGGGTTTCTACCAAGGAGCAGGCGGATAATAATATGAGCCTGCAAACCCAGAGAAGGTATTGCGAGCAGTTTGCCCAAAAGAGTGGCTATACTATCATGGGTTATTTCGGGGGTACTTATGAAAGTGCCCAAACCGATGAACGCAAAGAGTTTAATAACATGCTGTCCTTCGTCAAGAAAACGAGGGACAAAATCTCCTACATCGTTGTTTACAGCGTGGACAGGTTTAGCCGTTCCGGAGCCAATGCGATCTATATTGCTCAACAGCTCAAAAAGGAAGGTGTGACCATTCTTTCCGTTACCCAGCCAACTGACACATCTACCGCCAGCGGGTCGCTTCAACAAAATATCCAGTTCATATTTAGTGAATACGACAATCAGCTAAGGCGGGAAAAATGTATTACAGGCATTAAGGAAGCCCTACTGAGAGGCGATTGGTGCTAGGGCCCACCTCTTGGTTACGAACGTGGCAAGGTAAACGGAAAGAAGTCATGGGTCGTGAACAAACAAGGGAAACTGCTCCAAAAGGCATTCATGTGGAAGGCAATGGAACAAGTTTCCAATGAAGAGGCAAGACAAAGACTGGCAAAGCTAGGGCTCAGGATTTCCCATCAACAGATGTCTTCCATTTTTCGCAATCCATTTTATTGTGGTCTGCTATCGCATAATCTGCTGGAAGGACAGGTGGTAGAAGGAGCTCACGAAAAGCTCATTTCAAAAGAGGTCTTTTTAAAAGTGAATGAAGTGCAGAAGCGAAATGCTTATGGCTATACGACCACAGAAGAAAACGATGCTATCCCTTTAAAACGATTCTTACGCTGTGAAACCTGTGGCTGCTTTTTGAGAGGCTATTTGGTAAAAGCAAAGGGTATTCATTATTATAAATGCAATACCAAAGGCTGCAACTGCAATAGGAATGCTGAAGAACTTCATGATCAGTTTACTCATATCCTGGAGCAATACTCTTTAAATTCCAGCTCTTTAGCACCACTTATTAAACAGCAAACACTGGCAACTTACTTTAAGTTAACCGAAGAAGGAGAGGATGATGCGTCCATTTATGAAAACAGGCTGAAAGAGATTGATCACAACATTGAAAGACAAAAAACAAGGCTCAAAAAGGAAGAAATACCTTATGAGCTTTACCTGGAATTTGTGGCGGATTTTGAAAAAGAAAAGAAGAAAATAAAGGAAGAATTGACACCAGGCTCACAAGGGGTGTCGAACCCTGAATTGTGTGTTGAATTTGCCGTTACTTATTCCAGCAAACTCGCTCCGGTGTGGAGTTCTGCGAGTTACACCGATAAACAAAGGCTTCAATTTTTGCTCTTTCCGGAAGGAATTTTCTATAACCGGGCGGAAGACAGGTGTCGAACCACAGGGCTAAATGATGCTTTCGCCTACTTTGCAGTCCAGGAGCGGCTTTTACAGAAAAGTAAAAGCCGCACTTCTCTGAAAAATTTCGAGAGTGCGGCTTGGGTAGCCCCGCCAAGACTACATCAATGATAAATAGTTTCTTGATTTTTCCTGTTATTTCCAATCTACAGCCCTATTCTATTATATTTCAATGCTTTGACTAGGGAATAATGTTCAGATTTTTAGAAAAAAACACCCCCATTTTGTTTTACCTATGTTTTACCTCATACCTTTATTGGATGAAACTGCCAAAGCTGAAAACCGTACTTCGGGAAGATAAATTGCTTTCCAATGGAACATTTCCCCTATTTATACGAATAACATATAATCGCAAATCAATCTATGTCTCAGTTGGTCATGGCTGTTTAATATGCGAATGGAATGGAGGCGGTGAACACCTATGGGAAGTGAAACCGAAAATCACTACAAAGCAAAAGGGTGAACTCAGTAAGGAGCAGTTGGAAAAGCTAAAAAAACAATATCAGGATGCAACGGTAAACCCTCAGGCTAAGACAATCAATAGAGCTATTGAAAACCTGCTTACAAAGATTGATAAGATAATCAAAAGGCTAGATGCCAATGGTGAAAGCCTTGATGTCCAAAACATAAAAAAGGCCATGAAACCTGTAATTGAGGAAAAACCGAAGCAGGTTAGCTTCATTAGCTTCTTTAAAGAGGAACTGAAGCTAATTGAAGCTGGTAACAAATACAACACCTACAGAAATTACAACGGAACACTTAACCTTATAAATGAACAATATCTGAAGGGTAAAGATTTGGCTTTCAGCGATTTCAACCTTGACTTCTTACAAAAATTTGAAATTTACCTGAAAAACCGAACTATCAAGACGGATAGAAGCTATAAAACAGATTCGATCCATAAGCACCTGAAAAACCTTAGAGCAATATACAATAAGGGGGTAAAGAAGGGATTTGTTGATTACAGTAAAAACCCGTTTCTGCTACATAGGCTCAAATTGGATAAACATAAAAGGAAGGAGCGATTAACCGAAAATGAGATTAATCTCCTGCAAAACGTTGAACTTAGAAAAGGTACGCGGCTGAATGATGCACGAAATATATTTCTGTTTGCTTTTTATCATGCAGGCATCAGGATTGGTGACTTGCTACAACTGAAGTGGGATTACATAGTAGATGGAAGATTAGAATACGAAATGGATAAGACTGGAAAGCCGGTATCAATGAAGATATTACCACCTGCCATGAAGATCATTGATGAATACAGGGAATCTAATCATGGTGGCGCATACATTTTCCCTTTCTTCACACATGAACTAAACCCTAACAACGAACAGTTTGTATCCAAACAGGTGCAAGCAAAAACAAGTTTAATTAATAAGTGTCTGAAGCAGATTGCAGCCACAGCAGGTATTGCAAAAAACCTATCTACGCACATAGCAAGGCACACATTTGCAGATTTAGCAAGGAAGAAAGGTACGGGAATGCATGACATTAAAAATTTGCTGAGGCACTCCCGCTTAAATACAACAGAGGGGTATATGGCAGGCTTTGATTATGATAGCCAAGATACAGCACACGAAAACATTATTGGAAGCCTTTAAACTGTTCTAACCCGACAAAAAGTAGCAAAGCACTACCGTTTCCAACCCTTGCTAATATTTTTGGTAATTAATTCCAAGAAAATTCTACCTTTGTATCCTCATCTAGAGGAGGCAATGCTATTAGGCATCTGCCATCTTTCCTCAAAATCGCACATCCGAATTGCAGTAAATGTTATTAAATGGTAACAAAGTACCACTGTGCGAACAATTCAAACAATCAAGCTCCCGATTTTATTGTCGTTAGTCAGGAATGGCTTTCCGAAAAATTTTCTGTGTTCAGTAATCAAATTGATTCCTTGAAACAGCAGCTTACAACCTTAGAAATAGGTGGAATTGAAAAACGTTACACGTTTGAGGAAGCTATGGCAATTCTTGATGTATCAGACAAAACGCTAAAAGGCTACTACAAAAAAGGCTGGATAGGCTACACTGAAGTTGGAACAAAAAAATACTTCAAAGAATCAGATATAGAAGATTTTTTCAACAGGTTTTACATCCCGAAGAAAATCGGTAGCTAAATTCTAAATGCCTAGCTTCTAAGGAAAGATCGCAAACAGAAAATCGCTTGATCGCTAAACATTAAGCGTATTAGCAATGCGAACTCATTGTAATCTACTTACAGCCAAGCAAGTATCGGTAAACTTTGGAATTGAGCTGAAAACGGTACTGGAAGATTTAATAAACGATAAAATTCCATTTATCAGGAAGGCTAATGGGTTATTCTTTTCTTCAGAAGAATTAGCGCAATGGATAAAACTTCGATAAGGTTGAAACTGAATGGGAGGCGCGGCACCCGTGCCTTTCATTGTATGTTAGAAAAATCGCAAATGAAGATCGTACAAGACACTGCTATAGTGGTTCTACAGCATTGTAAAAATGGCATTGGCATTTGTTGATCAGATTGCCGGAGAAGCAATCATAAATGACTATGAAAGTTGGAAAAGTAAGGTATACGAAAACACCGGGATGGAGTTTGGGGATAGCTATGGAGATGTAACAGGTAGGCTTTTGTATGATATAGAAACAGATAGTCAAACTAGCAGAACTTCTTCTTTTAAATATCAGGGTTCAGAACTAAAACTTACTAAGAAAGAAAATAGATTTACCGGAACAACTGAATATAGGCTTCGAATTAAGGCAAATCCATCAGCCATCTACTTTGGTGGCAATAATTACCGCAATATTCCTTTTGCTGCATTTAAAGCGTTATTATCTGACTTTGCAACATCTCTACATCTTGATCTCAACAAAATCAGGATCACAGCACCTTTCGAACCATCCATCACGGTGGCCCTTCAACCCCTTGATTTTATAATTTCTGAGCAAAAATTGAAGGGGAGGCTAGTTATCTATCAGGGTTCAGAACATAAAGAGATGAACAACTGGCAAGATAAATTCATGGGTTACAGGGCTAACAACGCCCATTACTGCACCAAAACGTACCTACCCTCTGTAAAATTTAGCGATCCTTCACTGAACTATCTACGGGTAGAGCTTAAGTATAATAGGATTAACACCTTCTGCAAAAGGACAAAAATCTATACATGGGCAGATTTGCTAAGGGGAGAAAGCATGTACCACTGTTACCAATTGGTACTAAAAGCGTGGGATGATACCATCATCCATGATCCAGCCCTTAGGAGAAGCAAATACTATTCTACTTACCTAAATCAAATGATCAGGAAGGGAAGCAAAGCTGATTTTTGGCTGAACGAATTTCCACTTACTGCATCTGATAAAACAAGAAAGGAAAGGATACAGGAGTACAGAGAACTGAGTTTCAGTAGGGGTGAAGGCTTGCACACCACAGTAAGAAATTGGATGATACAAGAAGGGGAAAAATTCCGAGATGTTACAACTTGGTTGACATGTAATAATTCAGAATTGAATAATCAAGAAGTAAATATTAATAATAGTTTCAATATTACAAATAACATGAAAGCACATAACGAAAAACAAATAAATTCTGAGCAGATTACAGATACCATAACGGTAACTAAGGAGATAGTACCACAAGCATTAATCAGGATGGTAATGAAAAAAGCAAAAGCAATTGAAGTAGAGAATGTGAAGTCAAGGTAGCAAGGATAAGAGTAGTTTAATAAGTATAGCATTAACCGCATTAGTAGTATAGATATTCCTTAAAAATTTAGATTCAAAATGTACAGGACAAAATATTCACCAACAATTGTAGAGAATCAGTTGTGCCTTTCCACAGCAATATTGAAGAAATTTAAACCGTTGGAATTGGAGGGGAGAAAAGCCAAGGAACTAACCTTTTACAGAGTAAATCCATTAACGGGCAACAAGGAAATAACTGCATCACTACAGGTAACATTTAATAGTGAATTTGGCAATGATTACTTGAAATTAGATTACGTGTATGGAGGTCAAGAAATTAGCTGTATAATTCATTTGCAGGCCATTAAGAGCAATCTAGGTAAGGGATTTGTATATTTCTTCATCTGCCCACAAACAGGCAAGAATTGCCGGAAATTGTATTTACATGAAGGCCACTTCAAAAGCAGAAAAGGTATAGGGGTTTTGCTTTATTATCAACAAACAGTGCCAGTAAAGGACAGAAGTGTCTTCCAAATGGGAAGAGTTAGCAAAAAGTATAGGGAGTTATTAGTTGCACAGTTTAGACCGTATTACAAGGAGTGGTATGGGCTTAAAAAAACAAAAAAACAGAACAGGGTCGAAGTGGTAGAATTAAAGCTACTGAGCTTGAAGCGGCAAATAACCAATGCCTCATAATACATATGCTTTTGGAATGAAAGATACAGTTCAATTATTAATAATGTATCCCCATCTTATACACAAATAAATTTAGGAGCCAGTTATTTCTTTGCAGCGCTTCACTACAATATATACATTAGCTGCAAACCAAGCAAGGATAATGAAACTAGCTGCACTTACAATTAGAAACTTCGGATGTTTCGACAAAGAAGGTTGCACAATTAAAATTGATGATATTATTGTTTTAATTGGGCAAAATAACATCGGCAAATCTTCCATCTTAGATGCGTATGAAGCTTTTGCATCTATGGGGAGTAAACTTCCGATAACCTTTTTTAAAGATGAAAACTCCAATAACCCAATTTCAATTGAAGGCATTTTTACGAATATTGAAGAGGCGGATACTGAAGTTTTAGGTAAGGCATGCGTTTATAATGATCTGGATTACGGTGAAGTAATTAAAGTAAAATTTGAGTGGCTAAAGCCTGATGAAAATGGTAAGAAGTACACCTATGATGGTGAAAGGGGTGGTTACAAGTTAGGTGGATCAGGTGGGTGGGATACGCTTTTGCAAAGCAGGATTCCTGCACCATTAAGAATCAGACCAACTGATACGCCTGCTGAGCTTGAGAAAGTTGTAACCGATATTTTGATTGCTGCAATTAAACAACGGGTCAAAAGTGATAACTCCAAAATAGAAGCCCTTGTACAACAAGTACGTAAAATCTCTGAACAGTACGCTATTGAAATCGAAGATGAAATAGGTGCTGCTTGTGATTCAATATCATCTAAACTTCAATCTGTTTTTCCTACTTATAGTGTAAAGTTCGTTCCTGATGGAAAGTTGGAAGCAGAGAAAATATTAGGTGCAGGTAGCCATATCCGCTTATTTGAGCACAACAGACCACCACTTCCTTTAAAAACACAAGGCTCAGGTCTGCAAAGAACGTTTCTTTGGTCTGCCATTTCTGCTTTAGCTGAAATCGGCAAATTAAAGCAAGGAAGAGCCGCACTATCTGCTGATAAGCCAAGAATTTTACTAATTGATGAGCCTGAAGCATTTCTTCATCCTCAAAGTATTAGATCAGCAAGAGAGGCTCTTTACAAGCTAGCCGAAATAGAAAATTGGCAAGTAATGGCAAGTACACATTCACCGATTTTCATTGATGTTTCTAAGCCACATACAACCATCATACGATTAGAGCGAAATGATTGTCATAGCACCAAAGTAGTATCAACTGATCGGCTGAACTTTAGTGAAGAGGAAAGAGCTAGGTTAGCGATGGTAAGAAGTTGCCATCCCACGGTAAACGAATTTTTCTTTGCTGATACTATTATCCTTGTAGAAGGTGAAACAGAGCACCTGGTATTTACAATATTATTTCAGGAAGCTAAGGTTGAAAACTTCCATGTGGTAAATTGTTTAGGCAAAGGGAACATTCAACTTTTCGCTAAGATTTTAAATCATTTTAATATTAAATATGTGGCAGTCCATGATAGTGATTGCCCTAAAGCATTGCGTGCAGATAAATGGGTGAATAATCCCGCTTGGAAGTTGAATCAAAACATCTTAGAAGTAACTTTGAACAATCCAAAAGGCGCATATTGCATTACTCACATTCCAGATTTTGAAGGATACTACTTTGATAAAAGGTTTAAAACCGACAAGCCCTTTTCTGCCTATAAACTGTTAACATCTGAAGAGTTCAAAACTCTGCCAACATATGAAGGGCTGAAAAAATTTGTTGAACATTTAATGAATGATAGCCATCCAAACAAGTATTCGGATCCAATGAGATTTTCATCTTTAGTTTCAGCATGGATTGAAGAAAAGAATCCTGAACAAAAAGATATGTGGCAATTTGAATAAGCACTGTAAGCTTCAAATCGGTTTACTTAACGGGAAATAGTTCTTGTTTCCCCATTTATTGATTCACACCTGTTTAATCAATAATTTAGAACCGGAAAATCAATCTACAATGCCAACCGTAAATAAAAAGAACTTCAGGATTAGTTTAGATGCAGTGGAGGCATGGAGTTCACCTTATGAAGCTTTGACAACCGGTAGAACTATGTTAAAAGCATGGTCAGAAAGCCTTCCTGAAGACCAACGGTTGAGTTATGGCAGAAGCTTTGTTTACTACTTGATTAAGCAATATTGGGAAAAATTCTATCCTGCATCTGATTTAAAGTTCAATTTACCAAATTTCAATGGGGAACTAAAATTCAGAAAGCTGAATGTAACGCTGCATTCGCTTGCAGAATCTCTAGGCAATTCTGCATCAAAACTCAGTTTGATTGAAGCAAATTTCCACATTGGTGCAATCTACTCAGCCACCATACCAAATAAGGTCAGAGCAGAAAAAGGCATATACTTCACTCCACCCCTCCTTACCAATCGCTTACTACAACTAATAGAACAGCAGGGAATCCAATGGGGAACTGCGCGCATTCTTGATCCGGCTTGTGGTGGTGGTGCTTTTCTAGCACCTGTAGCACTGCAAATTGTATCAAGTGTATCTGAAGATGATCCTAATCGGATACTAGCTATTTTGGAAAACAACCTGAAGGGCTATGAAATAGATTTCTTTTCAGCATGGCTATCTCAGGTTTTTGTAGAAATTGTAGTTAGTAAATACTGCTTACAAGCTAATAGAAGACTAAAATCGCTTGTTGATGTGTGTAATAGCATTGAAAGGGATTCCAAGGATCAATATGATGTGATTATTGGCAATCCCCCATACGGAAAGATCACACTGGAACCGGAATTAAGGGAACGCTACAGGGATAGCTTGTACGGCCATGCAAACCTGTATGGACTATTTACCCACCTAGCACTTCAGAAGGTAAAAAAAGGCGGCGTAATCGCTTATGTAACACCTACAGGTTTTTTAGCGGGTGAATACTTTAAAAATTTACGGAAGCTGATTTTAAGCCAAGCTTCACCAAGGGCATTTGATTTCGTTTCGTTTAGAAAAGGGGTGTTTGAAGATGTATTACAGGAAACTATGTTAGCGTGTTACAAGAAAGAGGAAGCTGGAAATCATTGGGTTGAAATCAATGAGATTCATCCGAATCAGAACAATAGTTTGGAAACAAATAACATTGGCAGGCATAAACTTCCTGTAAATGGTTCAGCGGTTTGGATTTTGCCAAGAACCCCTGAACAATCAAGTTTCATACATTCCTTTGAAAAACTGCGGTTTACCCTAAAGGATTGGGGATATGAAGTAAAAACAGGCCAACTAGTTTGGAATAGGCATAAAGATCAGCTTACCAATACTCCTTCCGAATATACTTTTCCTTTGATTTGGGCAGAAGCAATCGGTACAGATGGAAAGTTCCAATGGAAGGCTGATAAAAAGAACCATACACTGTTTTATACCTATAAACAAGGGCAAGACTGGGTACTAGTGAACTATCCTTGTATTGTCCTACAACGGACAACATCAAAGGAGCAAGATAGGAGACTGATGGCAGCATTGATACCGGAACACTTTATTCAGAAGCATGGCGCTGTTGTGATTGAAAATCATATTAACATCATTAAACCGGTTACAGCCACACCTAAAGTATCACTGAAGTTGTTAGCCGCCTTTTTAAATAGTGAAGTGGCAGATATGGTGTTCAGATGCATTAGTGGAAGTGTGGCAGTATCCGCATACGAATTGGAATCTATGCCTGTTCCTAATCCTGAAGGACTGAAAGGCATAGAAAACATGATTAACACAAATAACAGCAAGGAAGCAGTTCAAAATGCTTTCAGGCAAATCTACGGCCTATAATGAGCTTACCACCACTTCCTAGTATAGGAACTATTACTGAACGATTGCCTATTATCTTCCCTGTAGGTACCCCAAACCGGACTTATTGTATCAGGGATATTGCTTCAAGCACAGTGTTTACAATGCTTTATGTTAACGCAGTAGAAGGATCAGGTATACAGCTTGCTCCGAAGCATGTGTACCGAATGACTGAAGAGCAATCCCATAAAGTTGAAACTGATGAACGGTTAGCCTACCACCAATGTGTATTAAAAAACAACTGTAAGGTGGAAGGTGAAAGATGGTATGAGGATACTACAAGGGAACCAATTAGGGATGAAACTCTCAGAGATGGCTTAGTACAGGTTGGGGCCGCATTAATTGACACAAGTATTCCAACTACATCAGGGAAAGGTAGATATTTCCTTCAGAAAAATTTTGCTGAATTATTTAACCCTGATCTAGGTGGCGAAGAACTAGAATCCGCAGTAGCAAAATGGCAAGGAGAAAATCTATCAAAAAGCGCTTTAGCTAGGATTGCAATAAATGCAACAGGAGGAAACACACAGAATAGTATCATTGTAACTTTTCCCAACGGTGAAACTAGGCACATGAACGTAGGGGCAAGTTCTGTTATTTCTAAGCATGTAGTTGAGGTGTTTGCACGAAAATACCTAATCAGGCCCTTCGTTTTATGGTTAAGTGAAAGCGGAAATAAGAAACCGCACAGAGATGATCAATTGGCTAGCAGGTTAGGATTAACCATTGATGTAAAATTGGATTTACCGGATATCATTCTAGTGGATACAGCACCTCAGGATGTTTTAATCGTATTTGTAGAAGTGGTAGCAACCGATGGGGCTATCACTGCAAGAAGGAAACAAGCAATCTTTAATATAACGGATGCAGCCGGATTCAAAAGAAATCAAATCGCTTTTGTAACTGCATACATGGATAGGCAATCAGCAGGGTTCAAAAAAACCATTTCTGATGTAGATTGGAACTCATTTATTTGGTTTGCTTCAGAACCGGATAATCTGTTTGTCCTAAAAGAAGGTGTTATCACCTTATCTGAGTTAATTAGCAAGATGTAAATGCTATCACTCAGCCAAAATTGTTTGATTTGTTTTACCTATGTTTTACCTGCACCAATAAAAAAGTCGTAACACCTCATCAATCAATGTGTTACGACTTAAATAAGTAGCCCCGCCAAGAATCGAACTTGGATCTAGAGTTTAGGAAACTCCTATTCTATCCGTTGAACTACAGGGCCAAAAACAGGTTGCAACCGGCAATTTACAGTTGGAGAAATACCCCCCAACGACCACCAAACTCCCGGCTACTTTACGGTAGGGTGGCAAAATAACGAACATTTGTTCATACCGCAGCTTATCTTTGCCCACCTTTATTTTTGACTATGAAATTTTATAACTGGCTGATCAAATACCGCTTGTACATCGGCATCCTCCTCATTGTGCTCGGTATTGTGCTGAATGTTACCGTAAGCGGCTTTTGGCCGGTGTTTCCCCTGTACCTGGTTGGCGCCATTCTTATTTTTGGGCACTTTTTCTTTGGCCCCCTGCGCCTCATCCAGGAGCATATGGAAAGCGGCAATATGGAAGAAGCCCAGCGCATCGTCAATTCCATCAAATACCCCAACCTGCTTTATAAGCCCATCCGCTCGGTGTATTACACCCTCAAGGGCAATATGGCCATGATGAACCAGGACTACGACGCTGCCGAAATAGCCATGAAAAAAAGCCTCGACCTGGGCATGCCCATGAAAGAAGCCGAAGGCGCCTCCATGCTGCAAATGGGCATGCTGGCCATGCAAAAAAACGACCTCCGCACTGCCGAACGCTACATCCGCGAAGCCATCCGCAAGGGCCTTCCTGACAAGGAAAATCAGGCAGCCGCCTACCTGCAGATGTGCAGCCTGATGATGAACAAACGCGACATGAACTCACTGCGGGCCGCTAAAGATTTTTTCCGCAAGGCAAAGGCCTTAAAGCCCACCACGCCGCAGATCGTAGACCAGATCAAACAAATCGAAAAATATATTGCCCGCATCCCGGGTTAACCACCGTTGGACACCAACATAAAAAAATCCATCTCACCACGAGATGGATTTTTTTTATGTAACCGGCGGTAGTAATACTATTGGGCCCCTGTTGCGTCGCACTCTTGTACGGCTGGTAACGCTATTGAGCTTTTCGCCAAACTAACCATTCTGCTCCTATCCTCTTTGCAAAGCCGGCCGTTTAAAATAAGCTTCAATCTTTTGGTAGCGGAAATCAAAAATCTCCTGCAGCTTCTTTTTCACCAGCGGCAAGGCCAGGTTGCCAAAGGGGTAAAACGGAAGCTGGTAGTGCACAATATCCGTCATTTCCACGCCATCGGCCACTTCCCTGAAATGGTGCTGGTGGTGCCACAAGGCATAAGGCCCGCGCCGCTGCTCGTCCACAAAATATTGCAGCGGCACCATGTGGGTTATTTCCGTCATCCAGAAAAACGGAATGCCCAGAAGCGGCTTTACCGTGTACGTAATTACCTGCCCGGCATAGGCTTCCTCGCCAAAAAGCTGGTTGGTAAATTTCAGGTTCAGCGCATCGGGGGTAATCACCGCCAGGTTTTTGGGGTGCGAAAAAAAATGCCACGCCTCTTCCAGCGACACCGGCAATATCTGTACGGTTTGCAATGTGTTTACCTTGCTCATGTTACTCTTAACAACAATAAAGGTTCCGAATAGTTTTATGGCAGCCGTAAAGTTGGCGCACAAAAAAAGCGGAACCGAAGTCCCGCTTTTTGAAAAGCTATTTTGTTTGTTGCGTTTGCTTAATAACGGCCATCGCGTTTGTCCATACCACGGCCCACGCCATAACCTACGGCACCGCCAACCACGCCACCAATAACACCACCCACTACACGGTTCTTTTTATTGATCACCGCACCCAGTACGGCACCCGAACCAGCACCAATGGCAGTACCTTTAGCAGCCTTGCTCCAGCCTTTGTTGGCCCGGGCGGTGTTGCCCGAAGTAGAGCTCATCGAACCGCTGTTGCCGCTTGAGCTACGCGAGGTAGTGGCACGGCGTGCCGGGGCGGGACGGGTAGCGGCTACTGCTGCAGGCGCTGCTACTGCAGCGGCAACGGGGGCAGCTGTTTCAGGCATAAAACCTTCGTTCAGTTGCATCAGTTCCTGCTGGCGCTTCCAGGATTGGAACTGTGCCAAACCAGTGGTGTCTACTGCAGGAGCCTGCTGGGGCGCTGCAGTTACCGAGGTATTGGGGTTACTGGTACAAGAGGCCATTACGGCGGCAATTGTTACAACAGAAAGAATCTTTTTCATAGTAAAGTTTTTAAATAGGCGAATTAATTTGTTTGTTATCCCTCATTGTCCAATCCTGTGCCAATGAACGTGAATGAATGTTAATCGGCGTGCCTTAACAAAACTTTGAAGGTCAGGCACTTAATGTCAATTTAACACTTATAATAGCACAGTAACAATGAGCGGTATCCCGTTGGTTAGTGCATAGGAAAAGAACTGCTTGCGGACCATAAAACAGGAATAATGCCAATCAGCTGCACGGCTTGTAGCTGTGCCCATTTTTAGCAGTTAATTCCAGTTCCTGGAAAATACTTTTTGCAGTAAAACCGTAGACCGTGCCGATGCCTGGCTGCGTACTTCCCGCTCTTTTTCTTCCATTTTCCGGAACATGGTTTCACTCACCATACCGGCCATAATGGTGGGCAGGTCCAGGTTCAAACGGTTACCAGTAAGCGACGACACCGGCTTGGTAATTTTGTTCCATTCATCGTTCAATTTATACTCATCGATGGCGGCCAGCATAATGGGCCGGATGGCGCGGCGCAGGCTGTCGCCGGCAGCAGAGCGGAGGTAGTCGGTGCCCGATGTTCCGCCGGCTTTAATGAGGCGGATGGCGTCTGTAAATTTCAGGTTGTCGATGGCATTCATAAAAACGGGCATGGAGGCGGTAGCCGTTTTTTCAGCCGCGGTGCCCAGTGTGTTGGTAAACCGGTCGACCTCGGGAGTAAGGCCCAGTTGCTGCACGGTGTTGAGGGCTTTGCGCACCGGCTCGGGAAACAGGGTGGTCATAATGGCTTCTTTGCTGAACGAGCCCGAAACGCTTTGGCGGGCGCCCAGCCCCAGCATTTGCCGGATGGCGGCAGCGGCATCGCCTTCGGTAAGCATATATCCTTTGCCCAGCCCGGCGCACGACCACACCAGCGGCATCGAAATCAGGATCAGCAGCGGCAGGATGATTTTTTTCATGGAACAGAAATTTTATAACCACACAGACTAAAAAACGGTGCCCGGGTTATATGGCCTTTCGTTAAAAGAAATAAAAAGGAAGCGCCACAGGCAATTATGGGCCTGTTGGCAAAGCGTAGCGGGAGTTCACTACTTTTGTGGCACGAAAAACAGGGATATGGATATCGATCAATTCAAAACATTAACGCTGGACCAGAAACTGGCCGAGCTGCGCCACAACGGAAACCTTTTGGGGCCCTACGAACGCAATACCGAACAGGGCACTAAAATGCCGGGCGACATTTACGAGCTGCACGACTTTTGGGTGTACCTGAGCGAAGACGAAAAAACGGTGATCCCTACCCGCAGAAATCCGCTGCCGGAAGAATAATCAGACGATTGAACTTTTTGTACGGGTTTGGTAAAAGCTGCAAGGCCTTTACCAAACCCGTTTTTATTTTAAACCCAATGCGGTAAAGCCAACAGCTGCAACCAAGCTAAAACAATAGGGGCCAAGCCGCCATCGAAGCTTCCTTTTTGCAACAACATTTTCCCTCCGGTTTTCCTGCTTCACCCGCTAAGCTTCATCGGCCGCAGCATTTAGCGCAATAAGGCATTGCACTCATGTACCCGGATTCGGGCGTAAAATATTTGCGCAAATGAAATCCGCGTCCTATTTTCCGGCTCCACACACATCAAAACTAAACTGTTTATGAAAGAATTCCGTTCTTACCCTATTGCCTTTGAGGGCAGTGGATTCGACTATTTTAAGATCCAGATCGTCAACACCATTCTCACCATTCTTACCCTGGGCCTCTACTATCCCTGGGCCAAAGAAAAAAGCCTCAAATTCCTGTACGGCAAAAGCACTTTCGAAGAAACGCCCTTTGTTTTTTCGGGCACCGGCAGCGAAATGTTCCGCGGCTTTATCAAAGCGGTGGCTGTGCTGGCAGTGATTTACGGCTTGTTTTTTTACCTGGTGCTGCAAGGGCACAATGGCTGGGGCATCCTCGTTATTTATGGTGGTTTGCTGGCCCTGGTGCCGCTGGCCATCCACGGCTCGTACCGCTACCGCATGGCCAAAACCAGCTGGCGCGGCATCCGCTTTGGTTATACCGGCAACCGCGGCGAGCTGGTAAAACTGTTTTTCAAAGGCATTTTTCTTACCCTGGTCACCTTTGGCATTTACGGCGCCTGGTTTACCATTTCGCTGCGCAATTATGTGCTGGGCCATGTGCGGGTAGGCAACGCCAGATTTGTATACTCCGGCGATGGTTCCGATTTTTTCTGGATCAATTTCAAAGGCTATTTGCTAACGCTGGTTACCCTTGGCATCTATTCGTTTTGGTGGCAAAAAGACCTGTTTGAATATTATGTAAATAACCTGCGCCTAGAGCAGGAAGACGACGCGGTATTTTTCCGCTCCACCGCCACCGGCGGCGATTTTGCCGGCCTGATGATCGTGAACTTCCTCATCATGATCTTCACGCTGGGCCTGGGTTACTCCTGGGTGGTTACCCGCACCATGGCCTTTGGCGCCAACCATATTGAAGCCAACGGTTATTATTCGTTTGAACAACTGCTGCAATCACAGGCCGAATACAGCGACGCCACTGCCGAAGACATGGCCGACCTGTTGGATTTTGGCTTTGTGATTTAATAAAAGTTCAAGGTTTAAGGTCTGATGTTTAAGGTTGTTAGCCACCGTTGGTGCTCATAACTTTAAACATTAGACCTTAAACTTTTACCCCCAAACCGTCTTTCGCTACACATGGAACAAATAGCCACCACTGCGCTTTTCTACGATGGGTACAGTGCCCGCCCGGCGCCGGTGCGGGTGGTGCTGGCCGATGGGCGGCTGCACCTGCACGATCCCTACGACGATGTGTTCATTCAAAGCTTTCCGCTGGCGGGCATTAGCCACAATGGCGTGGGCCGCTACCATTTTTTTTACCTCGATCCCAAAGGACTTATTTACCTGAAGTTTGAAGAAGACCATCCGCTGGTGCCCCAACTGCTGCGGGAGCTTTCTGCCAGCCAGCGGGGCTGGGCCAGCCGCCTGATGCGGCAAAAGCTGGTGCTGCTTATTCCCATCATGCTGGCGCTTTCCGTAGGCCTGTATTTTCTGCTGGTAGGCCTGGTGCCTTTTATTGGGCTGCGCCTCATCAGCCGCGACAGCGAAATCACCCTCGGCAATAAGCTGCATGCAGTAATGATGGAAGAACTGAGCTTTGTAGGCAACACACCCGATACCGCCGGCACTTACCGCCTGCAGGCTTTTGCCAAAAACCTGCAACTAAGCAAAGAATACCCCATCCGGCTTACGCTGGTGCACAGCGATATAGTAAATGCTTATGCGCTGCCCGGTGGGCAGGTAGTAGTGTATACCGGCCTGCTGCGCAAACTAAAAACCCCCGAAGCGCTGGCTGCACTATTGGCCCACGAAAGCACACATGTAAACAGCCGCCACAGCATGCGGTCGCTGCTGCGCAGCAGTGCAAACGGCTTGCTGGTGTCCATTGTTTTTGGCGATGCCACCGGCATAAGCGGTGCACTGGCCGGCAACCTTGAAAACCTGAGCGGACTGCGCTACAGCCGCAGCCTGGAAACCGAAGCCGACGAACTGGGCATGGACCTGATGCGCCGCAACGGCGTGGCACCACAGGGTATGGTGCAACTGATGAAAACGCTGCAGACCGTGGGCGATATGCCTAGCGAGCTTTCATTTTTAAGCTCCCACCCGCTCACCAAAACCCGCATCAAACGGGCAGAACAATATTGTAAAAAATGGGGCAATGTTCCCGCCAACACCCGTTTGCAACAATCGTTTGATGCATTGCAGGAAGCGGTAGCAGAAGTGGAAGATTAAGAGGAATAACGAGTGGCGGACAATGAGGTTTAATACCTGTTGCTGCAACCGTTAGCGGCACTAACACAGTCAATTTTAAAAGCGTAAATGGAGGTTCCTCCAATTCCCAAACCTTTACGATCAACTATATGGTGCGCAAAACTGGAACCTTTTATTGTATCCTTTGCCTTACTGCTCTATGTGCGTTGTCTTGTGTAAGCACATGGCGAACGCCATCGAAAAAGGAACAGCTCAAATCCGTCTATATAGAACAATTCAAATTGACCTATTTCCGGCAACTGCTTTTGAAGAGTTACAACTACTCAGATGCAATCAAAGAAATCATCCGATCTGACTACAGCGGTTTTACAGAACCAATACTTACAGCAGCCGACGATCGCCTCATTGACAGCTTAACAACGATACAAAACGAGTATTTAAAGGCTGATTCTGCAGCAGGTAACCGCAGAGCAGAAGGTGCACAAGGAAAAAGGCCGTTGGAATTTATCATGATGAACCTGCAAGCTAAATGGCTGGACAGCCTGGCAAAACGCAGGTTGAAATTAAGTGGATTCCCGGATGAGTCGACAGACTAAAGCAATGCACTTGCTTTTCCCCATCATCACCCATACAACCCCACCTACTTTAATCGACAATTTTCAGGGCTTCGCCGAATATTGGTAAATAAGCATGAGCTGCTAATGGTTTTTCTGTAAAAAAGGCGGAAACTTGTGTTCCAATTCAATTTCCTGACCTCCCCTTCGAAAGCAGAAACCTGTTGTACCGCATGACCCTGGAAAATGTACAAGCAATCATGAGTGTGGCGCTGGAAAATGTCCGCGAAGGCGTTTCCATTTCCGATGCCACTCGACCCGATAACCCGCTCATTTATGTAAACAGGGGCTTTTTACAACTCACCGGTTACAGCCACGAAGAAGTCATCAACCGCAACTGCCGGTTTTTACACAGCCATTTGCCCCAGCAGCCCGGCCTCGACCGCCTGCGTCACGCCATCCGCAACGGCGAAGCGGCAGTGGTAGAAGTACAAAACAGGCGCAAAAACGGCTCCCTGTTTTGGAACCGGCTCTCCGTTACACCCATATTTGATGCAGCCGGTGTGCTGCGCCATTTTATCGGCATCCAGGAAGATATTACCCACCAAAAAGATAAGGAGGCCCTGAGCCAGTCGCTGCAACAGCAGCAAACCATTGCCCGCCTGATCCGCGAAGCCCAGGAAGAAGAGCGCCGCCATATTGGCGAGGAACTGCACGACAACATCAACCAGTTGCTGGCTACGGCCAAATTGTACCTTACCATGTCGGGCACATCGCTCAGCCCGCAATCAGCCATTGCGCATGCCAAAACTTTTTTGGGATCGGCCATTGAAGAAATACGCCAGCTTTCGGCACGCATGGTGCACGGCCGGGTGCAGCCGCCTTCTTTTGCCGAACAACTAAAAAACGTGCTCGAATCGTTGCGGCCGGTGGTGCCCTTTGCCCTGCGCCTGCACAACAGCGTTGGCGATGATGTGGAACTTTCCGAAGAGCTGCGGCAACTGCTGTACCGCATTGTGCAGGAGCAATTGAACAACGTGATCAAACATGCTTGCGCCAAAACCGTAACGGTGGCGCTAAAGGCCACACCCACAGGCATCATGCTGCAGGTATCCGATGATGGCATTGGCTTTGATCCGGGCAGCCAGCATACCGGTATTGGGTTGCACAACATGCGCAACCGGCTCAAACCACTGCGCGGCCGCCTGTTGCTGCAAACGGCTCCTGGTGAGGGCTGCAGGCTGTTGGTAAAATTGCCGCTGCGGGCAGCCGGGCCGCAGCCCGAAATACAAGCCTTGGCTGCAGCAGCGTATTGATTTTTTTACAAAAAAAACCACATAAAGAAAAAGGCACCTGCACAGGTGCCTTTTTCTTTATGTCAATCAAGCTTAAGATCAGTATTTCGGCTTGTCGCGGTTGTAACCACCACCCGAGCCACCGCTGTTGTAGCCGCCGCCACCGCGGTAACCGCCGCCACCACCGGAGCCACCGCCACGGTAACCACCGCCGCTGCCGCCACCCTGGTAACCGCCACCGCCTCCGGGACGATTGTAACCACCGCCACCGCCGCCTCCGGGAGGTCCCTGACGGTCATCGGCCTGTTTTACCACCAGGGGCTTTTTACCCAGCGAAATATCATTGAGGTGTTCAATTGCGTCCAGCCCGTCCTGGTCGTTTTGCATGTCTACAAAAGCAAACCCGCGGCTTTTACCGGTTTCTTTATCCATGGCAACCTTGGCAGAAACGATGGGACCAAATTTTTCGAAAATTTCCACCAACTCGTCGTCAAACAGATCGTACGGAAGGCCGGCAACAAAAAGTTTCATAATGAAAATTGAAGATCAAAGGTACACACATAATTACTGCACCTAAAACGCAAGCCTCAAAAGACTTGCCCGAAAAAGTTTTGTTTCGGGTACAGTAGCGTCCGGTAAAAATAAATGAATCCCGGTGGAAAAAAGGGTAAATTCTTTTTGCCGCCGGGATTGTTATATAATTAAACCTTTATGACTGAAAATGCCGTTTAATACCAGCCGTAATTGCGTCCGCCGTAGTGGTTGGGCCTGCGGTAACGGTTTCCGTCCTCATAACGGCTGCCGCCACGGCCGCCATCATTGCGCAGCGTAAACCTGAGGCCTGCCTGCACCGCCAGATTGTTGGCAGCCTTTACCCCTAACTGGTTAAGTGGCATATAGTTGTAGGTGGCGCCCAGCGAAAGGGCCGTACGCCGCTTGGCACCCACTGCATACAACACGCCTACACCGGCCTGCACCGCGGGTTTAAAGCTTGCATCCTCCAGGTTCGCAAACTCGCCATACATCTGGCTGTACTGCAGCATGTTGATGCCGGCACCGGCGCTAATAAAAGGCTGCAGCCTGCTGCTGTCGGCACCGCGGGGCAGAAACATACCCTTGGCCATCAGCGAGGTGGTTTGGAGGTTATTGCCCAATACTGCCGACAGGTCGGAGCCGTCTTGCATTTTATAAGTAGCACGGGGGTATTTCTGGTAAAAATCCTGGTAGGCAAAACCGCCGCCTGCACGCCACTTCGGGTTAATGGCATACATCAGGTCCACCGCAACGCCGCGGCCGCTGCCCTTGTCAATAAAATCGTTTTTAAAACTGCCCATGGGCAGCGCATACTGGTATTGTATGCCCACTGTGCTGCGGTCTTGCGCCGCTGCCGGCAGCAGGGCACAAGCGCAAATAATGCTGAGAAAAAATATCTTGTTCATGTAAATGCTTTTGTTTGCTCAATGAAATAGAAAAAGACCAACGGCTACCCTGTATTAATTGCTTTGCAGGTACGGCGACTGTTCAAACAGTTGCGCTGCCTGGCCGGCCGCAGCCGAAGCATCGTTGAGGCCCGCTCCGCGGATCAGGCCGTTCCACACTACCCGCAGGTTGTTGTTGGTGCTGGCATTCTTCAGGTCCACCAGGTCCACAGCCAGCATGCCTTCACGCACCTGGTAAGTTGTGGTGTACCAAAAGGTAGGTGCGCCCCAGCCGCCAAATCCCGATCCAAAGCCCGGCCCCCAAAACATGGGATCCCAATAGCCGTAATAATCGGGCACCGACATAACGCCAGTGCTGGTGCGGATAATGCGGCTAACCTGCACGCCCAGGTCGGGCGTAGCCGATTTGGTGACCAAAGTGTAGCCGCGGCTTTCCATAGCGCTGGTAAATGCCTGCATAAAAGCCCGGTCGGCAGTGGTAAGCTGGCGGCTGCCGTTGCTGCCGTCCACTACTACCACATCTTCGGCCATGCTAAAGGTTTTATAGCTGGCAAAATTTACAGTGCTGTCGCGGTTGGTGATATAAATGCGGCGCTCCTCGTTGCTGAGCGCATCCACAGGATCTTTGCGGCAGCCGGTAACGCCAATGCAAGCCAGGGCCAATGCTGCCAATGTTATTCGTAGGTTCATGGTAAGGGTCATTTGATGTACAAACGCAGTTTTGTTCTTTATCGTTCAAGTGTTATGCCGGTTTAAGAAAAGTTTAAACAAGCACAGCAGGAAGAGTAAAGATAAACTTACCCCAATGAACAAACGCGTTGCGAGCACAACCGCGGCCCATTGCTGTGGCATAATTATTTGAACTGCTGGGCAAAAACCTTCTACTATGCCCAATTGGTTAAGAGCACTTATTGCCGGCTACGGTGCCAAAAAATTAGGCGGCGGCTGCATCAGCACCATTCTTATTTTCTTCGTGTTGTACTGGATCCTGGGACAGGGTGGCTGTGGTTAACAGCCACATTCCGATCGGGTTGGGGCCTGTAAAATTCGGTCAAAAAAATGCGCCGCACCGGCCTCCCATATTACCATTAGTAAAAAAATGGAGGGGTGGTGTGGCGGCACAAAGTATTTTGCCCTTTTACCCCCAACCCGATGCAAAGGAGCCTTTTGTTCTGTGCAGCAGTTTTTACCAGTTGGGCAGCTACCGCCCAAGGCGCTGCCGGCATTTCTGTTACCCTCAATAATGCAAGCGGCGAGCCGCTTCCGGCCGCTACAGCGGCACTCCTCAACCCGGATTCATCCATTGTAGCCCTTGCGCTTTCCGACAAGGAGGGCAAAGTGTTTTTTGGCAATGCCATTACTGGCACGTACCGCATCCGCATTACTGCTACGGGCTATGCCGCCCATTTTACCCCGTTTTTTAGCTATACGGCAAATGAGCCGCTGCAGCTTTCGGCGCTTACCATAGTGCCCGATACCCGCACCATGCAGGAGGTAACCGTTACGGCCCGCAAACCCCTCATTGAACTGCAACCCGGTAAAACCGTGGTAAATGTAGATGCCGGGATTACCAATACCGGCACCTCGGTAATGGAGGCGCTGGAGAAAATGCCGGGAATTACGGTGGATAAAGACGGCAACATCAGCCTCAAAGGCCGTAGCGGCGTGCTGGTACTCATTGATGGCAAACAAACCTACCTCGGTGCCTCGGAGCTGGCTACCATGCTGCAAGGCATGAGCTCGAACAGTGTAAGCCAGGTAGAACTGATGGATATACCGCCGGCCCGCCTCGATGCAGCGGGCAATGCCGGGGTCATCAATATCAAAACAAAAAAAACCCGCCAACAGGGCTTCAACGGCAACATCAGCCTGGCGGCCGGCCAGGGGTTTTATCCCAAATTCAACAACAGCCTGCTGCTCAACTACCGCAGCGGTAAATGGAATTTCTCGTTTAACTACACGCTCAACAAGGTGCAGCAGTTCATGCGCCTTTATGCGCTGCGCCGCTACTTTGAACCCGATGGGCATACAGTGGCTTCGATGCTGGAGCAGCCCACATTTTTCGGCGGCCGCAACACTACCCACACCCTGCGGTCCGGCGCCGATTATGCGTGGAGCAAAAAAACAACGGTAGGATTGCTCCTTACCGGCACGCATCTTAAGCGCACCAGCGGCGGCACCAACAATGCAGTGTGGATGAATGCAGCCGGCGTGCAGGACTCGGTGATCCAAACCGAAAGCCGCAACAACAACCAGTTTCAAACCGGCGGCATCAACCTCAATTTGCGCCACCAGTTCAATGCAAAGCATGAACTGTCGGCCGATGTGGATGCGCTGCGCTACCGCCTCGATGCGGAGCAGTTTTTTGAAAACAGGCTGCTTTTCCCCCGCACTTACCGCGAGGCATCCCGGGCCGAGATTCCATCGGGCATCAATATTTTTTCGGCAAAAGCCGATTACACTGCGCAGCTGCACGGCCTGCGCCTTGAAGGCGGCTGGAAATCGGCCCACATCGATACCGACAACGAAGCCCGGTACCAGGTGCACAACGGCGGCAACTGGACCGAAGACTTGGGCCGGAGCAATCATTTTTTATACACCGAAAACATACATGCGCTGTATGGCGGCGCACAAACAAAGCGAGGCAGATGGGACCTGCAGGCAGGCCTGCGCTACGAGCTGACCCACTACGATGCACGCCAGTTGGGCAATGCGGCGCAAAAGGATTCGTCGTTTTCCCGTACTTACGATGGGCTGTTTCCTACCCTGCTGGCCTCGGTTGATGCCGACTCAGTGCACCGTTTTTCATTCAGTGCCGGCCGCCGCATCGACCGGCCCGCATTTCAAAAACTCAATCCGTTCCTAGTCATTATCAATAAATACACGTTTCAGCAGGGCAACCCTTATTACCGCCCGCAATACACCTGGAACTGGAGCGTGGAGCACCAGTATAAAGGCAAACTCATTACCGGCCTGAGCTACAGCCGCACCTCGGATTATTTTGCGCAGATCTTCCCGGTAAAAGAAAACGGCATCATCCTTTACACCGAAGGCAACCTGGACTTGTTGCAGGTATGGGGCCTGTCGGCAAGTGTGCAACTGGCACCGGCCAAATGGTGGAGCCTGAATGCGCAGGGTGTTTTTAACTACAAAAAACTGGAAGGTTTTGTGGGCACACAGCTCAAACGCGACATCAGCCAGGTAAGCCTCAACATGAATAACCAGTTTAAGCTGGGCAAAGGCTGGAGCGGCGAACTCACGGGCTTTTATACTTCGCGCAGCCAGCACGACATACAGGAAATTGTGGACCCGTCGGGGCAGCTATCGGCAGGCATTGCCAAAATGGTGCTGAAAGAAAAAGGAACGCTGAAACTGGCGGTACGCGATATGTTGTACACGCAGTGGATGAAGGGCAACACTTATTTTCAGCAGGCCGATGAATATTTTAAACTGACCCGCGATACCCGTGTGGCTACCATCAACTTTACCTATCGTTTTGGCAAAGCAATAAAAAACAGCCGGCGTGGTTCCAGCGCCGCCGATGATGAAAAAGCAAGGGTAGGAACGGGTGGATAATGCACCAAAATAAGTGCAGCTTATAAGCGTCCACCCTTTGTGCTCCTTCCGGTCTTCGCGCCTTCGTGGTTCAAAAACATATCGCCATGTATTGAAGTCCTTTGAATTTTGCCTGAGCCTTTTGCCTTATCCGTTACCTTTGGCTTCGCCAAAAAACCATCGCCAGTGAAGCACAATTTCAATTCGGGTCCTGCCGTACTTCCCCGCGAAGTATATGAAGAGGCCAGCAGGGCCATTTTAGATTTCAACAACACCGGGCTTTCCATTTTAGAGATCGGCCACCGCACCAACCTGTTTCAGCCCATTATGGACGAAGCCGTGGCCCTGATGAAAGAGCTGATGGGCCTCGATGCCGATCATGAAGTGCTGTTTTTGCACGGTGGTGCCTCCACGCAGTTTTTCCAGGTGCCCATGAACCTGCTTGATGAAGGCCGCACCGCGGCTTACACTGACACTGGCGTATGGGGCGCCAAAGCCATTAAAGAAGCAAAGTTGTATGGTAATGTAGATGTGGTGTGCTCGTCGAAAGAAGCCACCTACACATATATCCCCAAAGATTTTACCGTGCAGCCCGACAGCGTGTACCTGCACATTACTTCCAACAATACCATTTACGGCACGCAGTGGCACAACTTCGAGCCTGTTTTTCGGGCAGGCGTGCCCGCTATTGCCGATATGAGCTCCGATATCCTGAGCCGGCCCATGGATTTTAACCGCTTCGACCTGATCTATGCCGGTGCGCAAAAAAACATTGGCGCAGCGGGTGTCAACGTGGTTATCGTAAATAAAAACATATTGGGAAAGGTGCAGCGCAAACTCCCGACCATGATGGATTACCGGGTGCACATTGAAAACGGATCCATGCTCAACACGCCGCCGGTTTTTGCCATCTACATCTGCATGCTTACACTGCGCTGGCTCAAGGCCAAAGGTGGCGTTGCAGCTATTGAAAAGGAAAACATAGCTAAGGCGGATCTTTTTTACAACACCCTCGATTCCTTACCCGAAGTATTTAAGGGCACTGTGGCCAAAGAAGACCGCAGCTTAATGAATGCCTGCTTTGTAATGCAGGATAAGGGCCGCGAAGAAGCCTTTGCAGCGCTGTGCCAGCAGGAAGGTTTTGTAGGCGTAAAAGGCCACCGCACCGTAGGCGGCTTCCGCGTATCGATGTACAATGCACTGCCTTATGAAAGCGTAGTGGCACTGACCGATGCCATGAAGCATTTTGCAAACAATACATAGTAATTTCCCGAATATAAATAGGGTGTAAACACCTGACTGTAGTGATGAGTTTTGCTCCCAATTTTGGTCTGGTAAATTTTTAAACCAAACCTATCATGAATTTAAGGAAATGGGCAATGGCCCTGAAGATTCTTATCTAGAAATCCGTTACCGGTTAGTAACTGTCGATGATAATTATGCCGATATAAAGCCCACCCATATTGTAAATGTAGGAGCTGAACCTGCTCGACAGACAATCATGGAAGTTCCAAATCCTCCAGTTGGCTCCCAAATAAACCGTGTTTATCATGGCTGGTCTAAATTGACAAGGCAATATGATAAGCTTGTAAGCTTTACCGGAAATGGTGGTGGATCTGAAATAAAAGTTTCAAGAATAAGTGGATACTTGACAATTGAGAATCAACAAATCACAACTACTACTGACGACAGGATTAGCATCTCATATACACGTAAGGAGATCAAGAAAAAACGTTGGAAAAGAGTTTATGGAGTATGGGACCCAGAATGGCCTACGGCGAACTTGGAACAGGTTTATGCAGCTTGGGAGGATGATACAGAAGGAACCAAATCACTCACAGGAAGCCTTTCAACCACGATAAAAGCGAAGCTTGCTGACGGTACGGAAGTAAGTAGAACTGGTACTGTAGGCTTTACAGTATCTGTAAAAACGCAGGATGATATCATAACACAAAGAAAAATTTCGAGAAATGCGTATTTCCGTGATGCCAAGAACGATCAAGCTTGGGGATTTCAAATGTGTGATGATAAAGGTTGTAGGTATGATGACACATTCTTAACATCTGGTTCATATTGGCCAAAGTATGATGAAGGTACCAGTTGGAGCTATACTTGGTCATACAAGACTTTCTAATTTTTAAGCGCTCAATTAAATAACCTGGCAAACAATCCGTTTTGCCAGGTTATTACAATTATGAAATCAGTATCCACTTTTTTTCTTCTATTTATTTTCACAGTGCCAATTTTTGCACAAACAACACAGAAGAAAAAATTCTTTATTGATGCCGGTTATGGCCTTGCAGGCTCCTTTTTTGTGAGAAGTTATGACGAGCCGTCAGAATTTTCAGGTTATCGTGAATTTAGTAACAAGCGGTTTTTAGGCACTGCACAAAACATAGCTTTTGGTTGGCAGCTTTCGCCAAAAATCAGTATTCGCGCCGGGTTACAGTTTCAGCATTTTACCAAAAAGATAGTTGTTGATGAAGTGGTTGGCACCACCAAGATATTCCTAGACCATGAAATACATCACCGCGATTACATTTGGTACGGAATTGTCAACAGGTCATTTAAGAAAGGAAAAAATGAATTTCATGCAGGGGTAGGTCTTTATTACTTGCGGCCGAAGCAGGAAGAAGTTGAAATCAGGCAGCCCAATTTCTTTATGAACCTTGAACGGACATATGAAAATAGCCAATTAGAGGAATTGGGCAGTGTTATTGAGGCCGGTTATCAATATCAATTCCAGCCAAAAGTAGGATTGGGAATTCGTGGCCAGTTCTATTACACAATCAGTGCGGGCTATGCTGAATCAGTAGCCTTGTATCCATTTATAAATATCACTTTCTAGCGCTGTTGCTATTTAATAAAGTAAAAGGCTTTGGCATTCTCCGCCAAAGCCTTTTACTTTTGCCTTCACTAAACCAAAGGCATGGCAATCATCAAACCCTTCCGGGCACTGCGCCCACATATCGGATACGAAGCACAGGTAGCTTCCAAACCTTACGATGTGCTCAACTCCGAAGAAGCCCGTGCCGAAGCGGCCGGCAATCCCCTTTCTTTTTTGCATGTAACCAAGTCGGAAATTGACCTGCCTGCAGGCATCGACATACACACGGCCGAAGTGTATGAAAAAGCTGCCGAAAACCTGCAGCGCCTCATTGAGCGGTCCATCATCTTCCAGGAAGAAACCGAGTGCTACTATATTTACGAGTTGGCCTGGCGCGGCCGCACCCAAACAGGCCTCGTATGTGTTTCTTCGGTGCAGGATTATTTCGATGACGTAATCAAAAAGCACGAATTTACCCGCCCCGAAAAAGAGCAGGACCGCATCGAACACATGCGCACCATCAAGGCGCAAACCGGCAATGTGTTCCTGGCCTGCAAAGACAATCTGGACCTCACCAACACGCTGGAGCAGTGGAAACGCGACAACCTTGCGGTGTACAATTTCACTGCCGACGATGGCGTGCAGCACACCATCTGGGTGGTCAATGGCATTGCTACCATCGATGTGATCACCAATATTTTTAAAGAGCAGATCCCATACACATACATTGCCGACGGCCACCACCGCGCTGCATCTGCGGCTAAGGTTAGCCGTGAGTTTCCCAACAGTGAGGCTGCGCAATATTTCCTCACCACCATTTTCCCTGCCGACCAACTGGCCATCCTCGATTACAACCGCGTGGTAAAAGACCTGAACGGCCTAAGCGAAGCCGAATTTTTGCAAAAGCTGGAAGAAGACTTTACCGTAACACCCGGCTCCGATCCGGTACAGCCCGCCGACCTGCACCAGTTTGGCATGTACCTCGGCGGCCGCTGGTACACGCTTACCGCTAAAGAAGGCACCTACACCACCGATCCCATTGGCGTGCTCGATGTGAGCATTTTGCAAAGCAATGTGCTGGCCAAGCACCTGGCTGTTGGAGATCCCCGCACCGACAAGCGCATCGATTTTGTAGGCGGCATCCGTGGCCTGGCCGAATTGGAAAAACGCGTCAACAGCGGCGATGTGCAGGTGGCATTCAGCCTGCATCCCGTAAGCATCCAGCAGTTGTTTGATATTGCCGACAGCGGCAACGTAATGCCGCCCAAAAGCACCTGGTTTGAACCAAAGCTGCGCGACGGCCTGCTGACCCACCCGCTATAACAAAGCACCACGCATCAATATTTTTAAAGATTCCATCGCTCCAAGGGATGGAATCTTTTTTATGTACCCATCTGCCGTAATACTATTACGCTGCTGTTGCGTCGCACTTTTGTACGTTCTGTTCGCTACTCAACACATCAAAGCCGTTTCAAATACATCTACTAACCCCAACCAATTCAGCGTTCAATTCCTAAAGCAAAAATCTTCGTGCACCTTCCTGCCTTCGTGTCTTCGTGGTTCAAAAAATCCCCTTCCCCGCAACCGTCCAAAATTTTTAACATCGGCCTAAGTCCGCCCTATCCGGCCACAGGCGGTATATTTGACCCATGAACAGACTGAAAAGCCTTTTCTTTTCTACCCTTATGGCAGCGGCCACGGTCGCTGGTGCGCAGGAACAAGATATGCAGCAAACGGCCCGCGCCTTTATGCGCAGCGGCGATTTCGACAACGCCATCCTGGTGCTCAACCGGGCACTGGCTTCCGATAAAGAAAACCTGGACCTGCAAAAGGACCTGGTGCTGGCCCATTATTACAAACGCGATTACAGCCGTGCACTGGAAGGCGCCAAAGTGCTCATCGACCGCAATGATGTTGATGTGGTGAGCTTTCAAATTGCGGGCAACGTGTACAAGGCTTTGGAAGATGCCAAAGAAGCCGGCAAAATGTACCGCCGGGCACTGAAAAAGTTCCCGACCAGTGGCCCGCTTTACAGCGAATACGGCGAACTGCTTTGGGCCACCAAAGACAATGACGCCATCAACCAGTGGGAAAAAGGCATTCAGGTTGATCCTGCATTTGCTGGTAACTATTACAATGCGGCACTGTTTTATTCTTATACCAAAGACAAGATCTGGACGCTGCTCTACGGCGAAATATTTGTAAACAAAGAAAGCCTCACCGAACGGGCAACAGCCATGAAAAAGCTGCTGCTGGATATGTATAAGGAAAAGCTGTTTACCGACCTGGGCACCGAAAACAAAAATGCCAGCGAGTTTGAAAAAGCCGTGCTGGCCACTTACAAAAAGCAGGAAGGATTGACCGGCCGCGGGCTCACTACCGAGTCGCTAACGGCCATCCGTACCCGCTTTGTGCTGGATTGGTTTGCTACCTACGCCACCAAATTTCCTTACAAGCTGTTCGACTACCAGCAGCAACTGCTGCGCGACGGCATGTTTGAAGCCTACAACCAATGGTTGTTTGGCACCGTAGAAAACCTGCCCGCCTACGAAAGCTGGACACAAGCCAACAAAGAAGCGTATAACAAATTCACCACGTTTCAGCGTGGCCGTGTGTTTCGCATGCCGGCAGGACAGTATTATAAGAAGGAAGAGAAGCGGTAGGAGGAGTTGGGAGTCGGGAGTTTAGAGTTAGGAGTTGGGAGCTTCGAGTAGATGAATGGATTATAATTTAAATGACTTTAATATTTTAAAAAGCTACGCAGTGCGTAGCTTTTTTTATTTCCAATTGCCTGCGCGTTTATTTACTGATGGCGCATAGCCGTCATTGCGAGGCGCAGCGGGCAATAGAATCCCAATTATGTTTGGTGCGCCGAAGCAATCTCCCGCTACATCGATCACGAATGCTGCTGCTGCAAAACGTCAAATGATTATACGAGATTGCTTCGGCGCACAGCATTTACCAATATACAGTAACACCGCCGCGCCTCGCAATGACGGGCAGCAAGCTTGTTATTACAGCGATGCATTTTCCCAAACAACACATCATCCAACAGTGCGGCATCGCACATCCTAGATTTCGGATTTCGAATTTTCCTTTTCGGATTTTCTCAATCAGATTTTAAATCAATAACGCACCAACTAAGATTTATCATTTCCCTCCGAACCACCATCTTTGTCCATTCGGGGCTAAAACTTAAATTCGGGAAACGATTGTTGCCAACATTAAAAACTTACTTATTATGAGCAAGCCACGCAGGTTGTTTGACTGCCTTGAAGAACAAATGAAAACAGGCGGCCTGCCGGCCATGCTGGCAGCTAAAGAAGGTGGCGAGTGGCGCAAGTACCCTACTGCCGAAGCCATCACCATTGTAGAACAGCTGGCCACGGGCCTTTTGGCCAGCGGCATTTCGGCCAACGATATGACGGTGGAGGGCCGCGATAAAATTGCTATCCTCTCCAAAAACCGCCCCGAGTGGGTGTTCCTGGATCTGGCCGTGCAAAAAATTGGTGCAGTGCTGGTGCCTGTTTATCCTACCGTGCATGTCAACGACCTGGCTTTTGTGCTCAACGATGCACAGGTAAAAATGGTGTTTGTAAACGACGACGACCTGTTTCAAAAAGTGCAATTGGTGCTGCCCAAAGTACCTTCGGTGCAGCAGGTTTTTTCGTTTGAACCCGTACCAGGTTGCCGCCACTGGAAAGAACTGCTGCCGCTGGGCACACAGGAGCATTACCAGCAAATGACCACGGCGCAGGAGCGCATCAACACCGAAGACCTGCTCACCATCATCTACACATCGGGCACCACCAGCACACCCAAAGGCGTGATGCTGTCGCACCACAACATATTGAGCAACGTGCTGGCCAGCTTTCCCGTGTTTCCGCCTGGCGAGGAAATGCGTTCGCTGAGCTTTTTGCCCCTCAATCATATTTTCGAACGCATGGTAACCTATGTGTACCTGTTTGAGCAAACCAGCATCTACTATGCCGAAAGCCTTGAAACCATTGGCGACAACCTGAAGGAGGTGCAGCCGCATATGTTTACTACGGTGCCGCGGCTGCTGGAAAAAGTGTACGACAAGATCATGCAGAAAGGTGCGGAGCAAACCGGCATCAAAAAGAAATTGTTCGACTGGGCGCATGAACTGGCCACTAAATTCGAGATCAATAAGGATCAGGATATTTTGTACCGCGTGCAACTGGCGCTGGCCAATAAGATCGTGTTCAGCAAATGGCGCGAAGGCCTGGGCGGACAGCTTAAATGCATTGTTACCGGTGGCGCTGCCTGCCAGGTGCGGCTCATCCGCATTTTCACAGCGGCCCAAATCCCCATCATGGAAGGCTATGGTCTTACCGAAACATCGCCGGTAATTGCGGTAAACAAATACGAAGAAACGGGCCGCCGCTTCGGCACCGTGGGGCCAATACTTGATGGCGTGGAAGTACGCATTGCGGAAGACGGCGAAATACTTACCAAGGGGCCCAACGTGATGATGGGTTATTACAAACGCCCCGACCTCACGGCCGAAGCCATCCAGGACGGCTGGTTCCTCACCGGTGATATTGGCGAACTATCGGCAGATAATTTTTTAAAAATCACCGACCGAAAAAAGGAGCTGTTCAAAACCAGCGGTGGCAAGTATGTGGCGCCGCTGCCCATCGAAAACAAACTAAAAGAATCGCCTTTTATTGAGCAGGTAATGGTATTGGGCTCCGACCGCAAATTTGTGGGTGCACTCATTGTGCCTTCGTTTGCCAACCTGCGCAACTGGTGCCGCCAGCACGGCGTGCCCGATGCACCCAACGATGCACTGATCAAACAAGCCAAAGTGCAGGAGCTATACCGCGGGCTGGTGGATAGTTACAACACTTATTTCAGCCAGGTGGAGCAGGTAAAACGTTTTGAACTGCTGCCGCAGGAATGGAGCATTGAAGGCGGCGAAATGACGCCCAAGCTATCCTTAAAACGCAAGGTGGTGATGGAAAAATATAGCGACATGGTGGAAAAGATTTACAACAACACCATGGAAAAAGTGTAAGCCCCTTTTACAAATAACACAACTCATTAAACCGCTGCTGCCACTTGCATGCAGCGGTTTTTTTATGGCTAATTTTTTTACGGTAAATAAAACGCCGCAGCTTTCTTTAGCCCGCTTCATCTTATATTTAAAAGCTATTGGATACGACCAAAACCTTTTAGCTACAACAATGAAATACCGGTTCACTGCCATTGCCCTTGCCATAGTAATTACTGCTGGAGCGCAAACAGGCTCTGCCCGCAAATCGCCGCCCCTCTCCGAAGCATCGCCCGAAGCGGTGGGCATGTCGCCCGAGCGGCTGGCCCGCATCGACAGCCTGCTCCGCGGCGCAGTGGCGCAGGCGCAAATTCCGGGTGCCGTGGCGCTGGTAGCCCGCAATGGTAAAATTGTGTACCACAAAGCATTTGGCATGTCCAACAACGAACGGGGCGAAGCCATGAAGCAGGACGCCATTTTCCGCATTGCTTCGCAAACAAAAGCCATCACGGCCACCGCGGTGATGATGTTGTGGGAGCAGGGTAAATTTGGCCTCGACGATCCCATTTCACGGTACATTCCTGAATTTAAAAACCCGCGGGTGCTGCAAAACTTTCGCTACGCCGATACCAGTTTTACCGCGGTGCCGGCAGCCAGGGAAATTACCATCCGCCACCTGCTTACCCACACCTCGGGGCTGGGCTACGGCATGATTGATGGCGATGAACGGATGAAAATGATCTATCAAAAAGCGGGTGTGATGGACCTGTTTACCACCGAAAACATCAGCATTGGCGAAAGCGTAAAACGCCTGGCTGCATTGCCGCTGCACCACAACCCCGGCGAAAAATATACGTACAGCGAAGGCCTGGATGTGCTGGGTTATTTAATCGAAATTGTTTCCGGCGAACCGTTTGACCAATACCTGCGCCGCCACCTGTTTGAGCCGCTGGGCATGCACGACACCTGGTTTTACCTGCCGCAGCAAAAAACCGCCCGGCTGGTAACGGTGCAAAAAAAGGAAGGCGGCAAATGGGTGCCCTACCCCACCACTTTTTACGATCCGGCTTATCCCGCAACCGGTGCCCGCACTTTCTTTTCCGGCGGCGCCGGGCTGAGCAGCACGGCAAAAGATTACGCTACTTTTTTACAGATGTACCTCAATGGCGGCGAGCTGAATGGCACCCGCATCCTCAGCCGCACCACCATTCAAAGCATGATGGGCAACCAGGTCAAAAACCTGTTTAACGACCCGAACCGCCATTATGGAATAGCCTTCGGTGTGCTCAACGAAACGGGCCAGAACGCTGGCGGGCAAGGCAGCGTGGGTACCTTCGACTGGGCCGGCTATTTCAACACGCAATATTTTGCCGATCCCAAAGAAAAGATCATCGGCATTTTAATGAAACAAACACAAGGCCCCACCGGCGACCAGACCGGCGGCAGGTTCCGCATGCTGGTAGGCCAGGCGGTGGATGATTGAGGAGTTGGTAGTTGGTAGTTGGTAGTTGGTAGTTGGTAGTTGGTAGTTGGTAGTTGGTAGTTGGTAGTTGGTAGTTGGTAGTTGGTAGTTGGTAGTTGGTAGTTGGTAGTTGGTAGTTGGTAGTTGGTAGTTGGTAGTTGGTAGTTGGTAGTTGGTAGTTGGTAGTTGGTAGTTGAAAAACAAGAGATAAGTGATGGATATTGCGTTGGGGTAAAAATATTTGAACAATTATTTTTACCGCACCAATGAACTGGTGTTGACTGCAATTACAATAAAGCTTGAAACGCGACCTAAAATCAATAAAAGCTTGATTTTAGGTCGCTCATTTTTATTTTTCTAGAAGAAAAAATGTAGAGTCCACTAGAAGTTTGATATGGCAGTAAAACGTACTTGTGTTAAACAACAGCAAAACGGCTAATCGTCTTTTTCCTCCGCGGCCTTTTCTTCCAGCTTTTGTACCTGTTCCAAAATCACATCCGGCGACAGGTACAGCCGCGAAATCTTGTCTTTATAAGCCTGCGGCAGCGAGGCATGATCGAGTATAAAACGCTTGGTGGCAATAATGTGGTGGCCCAGCCCACGCACCACGGCCAGCGTATCGGCGGTGCGTTCCGCTTTTTTAATAAAATCGGGAAACAGGTAATACCGATAACCAAACGCCACCAGCTGCGCATTAGTGCGGCCTTCGTAATCAAGTATATGTCCCAGTTCGTGCCCAATCCAGCCAATCAGCACCTGGTCGGGAATATCCAAAATAGAAAGGCGTGCATTGATCAATTTAAACTCAGTGCTGATGTTGATGCGGTAGCGGCGCTTGCCCCGACGCTGCAGCAGCGTGGCCGGCACCGGCTGTGCCTGCATCACCGATTTATTGAGGTTGCGCTTAAACCGGAAGTCGATGCGGGCATGCTTTAATTCAGGAAAATGCGACAGCGCAATGAGCACATTCCGTTCAATGGGTCCGGGGATTTTTTTGTTGTGCCCAAATATCAAAAGCTCCGGAGGAATCTGGCCGTTGGTGTGCATTGCCTGCAAAAGGGTCATATAAAACGTGATCAGGATTTTGAACATAGCATAAATAAACGGGCCACCGGCTGGGCGCAACGGCTGTTGTATAAAGCTATCAGAAAAACGTACCAATTTGCTTGTGCAACCAAATGCCGCAAATAAATGCAACCGCGCCGCTATTGCATTTTGCTTCGAAAAAGATGTAGCAGCGGCATGAGTGCGGAAAGGCTAATTTTAAAACATGAAATTCTGCATCACAATCCTGTTGGCCTTTTTAAGCAGCAGTATTACACTTGCGCAAAATCCGGGCATGATGGTTCGCATAGCCGAAATAGAAGTGCACGCCAACCATCTGGAAGCCTACAAAACCTTTTTACAAGAAGAAGCCCGCGCATCGGTACAACTGGAGCGGGGCGTTATTTGCATCTACCCAATGTTTCAAAAAGGAGCGCCAACGCAAGTGCGCATTCTGGAAATATATGCCAGCCGCGAAGCATACGAAGCACACCTGCAAACACCGCATTTTCAAAAATATAAAACGGGCACGCAGCAAATGGTCAAATCACTGAAGCTGGTAGATATGGATGCACTTGATCCCAAAACGATGGCGCTCATTTTTGCCAAACATGGCCGCAAATAAATGTAACCGCGCCTTACATACAGGCACACAAAAAAGCAGCGCACCAAACAGTGCGCTGCTTTTTTATTGGGCTATAAAATTGTTTACTGTCCTACCCGGTTCTGCTCCTCCTGCGCACCGCCACTGCGGCGGCTTTGCTGCACGTTTTCGCCTTTGCTAAACCGGTAAGTAAATGTCAGGCCCACACGGCGGTTGTCCCACAGGTTGTTTACCTGCATGTCGATGTTATCGTGGTTGATCAGCACTTTTACTTTTTGAATGCGGAACGGATCAATCACACTCAGCTTGATGCTGCCTTTATTCTTTAGTATTTGCTTGCTGGCGCCAAACGAAACCACGTACACCGGCTGTATCACAAACATGCTGGTGGCTAACGATTTGCTTTGGTAAAAACCACTCACTTCGGCACCCCAGGTTTTGGCAAAACGAAACTGCTGGTTGGCGTTGAACGAAAAAGTAGTGATGTCGGTTTGCAGCGATACGTTGTTCACCAAACCCTTGTACAGGCTGTTGTACACGTTGCCATACAGGCTGGTGGTCCACCACTTGGTGAGGGGTGCATTGTAGCTTACGGCAGCGCCAATGTTGCGGCGGGTGGCTACGTTTTCCTTGGTTTGAAACGTCACTTTTGTAACGTCGTTTTGTTTTAAAATATCGTTGATGATATCGGTGGTGTACGTATAGTTCAGCGTCGTATTGAGCTTGCTTTTATATACGTGGCTCAACTCAATATTGTGGGTAAACTGTGGGGTGAGGTAAGGGTTGCCCTGGTTAAAAGTATAGAGATCCAAAAAGCGCTGGAATGGATTCAAGTCGGCATAGTTGGGGCGCTCCACGCGGCGGCCGTAGTTGAGACCAAACGAATTTTGCTCGTTCATTGCATATGAAATGTACGCCGTGGGAAACAACTGGAAATAGCTGCGCGAAATGCTTTTTTTCAACAGCTTTTGCGTGCCTTTGTTGGCGGTGTGTTCGCCGCGGAGGCCTGCCTGGAAACCCCATTTTTTTAACTGTGTGCTGAAGTTTACATAACCGGCACTGATCTGTTCGCGGAATGCAAAATGATCTTTACGTACATCATCCACCCACTTGCCCGAGCCAGCCTCGTAGGTTTCGTATGGTGCGTTGTTATCGGTGTTAACGGTGCTCGATTTAAGGCCTGCTTCCAGCTTGGTTTCTTTGCTCAGCGGGTGCACATAGTCAACCTTGGCGCTGTAAATAGAAATGTTGGAAGGCAGGTTGCCGCGCAGCAGGTACACCGCTTCGGGCTTGTTGGGGTACTGTGATCGGTTATCCACCATCAGGTCGAGTTTGGAAACATAACTGATGTAGTCCAGGTCGGCAGTGATTTCGCGGCCGGCACTGTTCAGCACCCGCCGAAAGTTGCCGTTCAGGGTCAGGTTGTTCCAGGTGCTATTGTCCCAACCCAGCGCCGTAATGCTCGAGTCATTTACATTGCTGCCCAGTTGAAACAGGCGGCCATCGCTGGTGTTAAATCCTTCGTTTTTGTTGATGCGGCCACCGGCTACAAAACCAACCGTGGTGTTTTTATCAACCGAATAATCGATACCTACCCGTGCATTGTAGTTGTGGCTGGTATTTTTATCAAAACCAATCTGGTCGAACACTGAAGTGCCACCGGCGCCATGAAACCTGCGCACCAAGGATTGTGTGTTCACACCCTGCCACAGCGAGTAGCCACCGTTGGTAAATACATTTATTTTCCCCTTGCGGTAATTAAAGCCAAACGAGTTGGGTGCTTTGGGATAATCGCCCTGCACATAACTGAGGCTGATGTTGCCGTTGAAACCGGTTTGTTTGTTCTTTTTGGTACGCAGGTTAATAACACCGGCGTTGCCTGCCGCGTCGTATTTAGCCGAAGGCTGCGTCATGATCTCTACCTGCTCCAGTTGGCTGGCGGGCATGCTGCGCAGCAGGTTGGCCAGTTCCTGTGCACTGAGGTAAGTTTGCTTGCCGTCCATCAGCACAATCACGCCCTGCTTGCCTTTGAGGCTGATGTTGCCATCACGGTCCACCGAAATGCCCGGCGATTTTTCGAGCAGTTCCAGTGCATTGGCGCCGGCATTGGTGGGCGAAGCATCTACGTTCACCACCATTTTATCCAGCTTGGTTTCCACCATGGGTTTGCGTGCCTGCACGGTTACACCGCTCATGGCGGCAGCAACAGCTTCCAGCCGCAGCACAGTGGCCTTGCCCGTTTCGGCAGCCACATAGGCCGGTGCAAAACCCACCGAAGAGGCCATGATGAGGTACTTGCCTGCCGGCATGGCGGCAAATTCGAAACGGCCTTCCTTATCGGTTACCGAAAGCTTTACCAGCGACGAGTCGGTTGCTTGTAGCAGCGACACCGATGCGGCGGGTAACGGGTTGCCAGCGCCATGCACCGTGCCGGTAATATGCAACTTTTCCTGGGCCAGGGCGGCAGTGGTAAAAAGTATGGCTATAAGGGTAAGCACATTTTTCATGGCGTAAATGTGGCAACTATAGCGGCACCACAAATGCGGAAAAGGATGAACAGCCCCTTTGGCATGATAAAGGCCGGATTTTGGTTTAGGAACCATTCATTGCGCGGCGGTGGGGCACCCTGTTTTTTGTTTCTAGTAAAATAAGCCGTGGCAGTATGCTGCCTGCTCCCCGGCGCAACAAAAAGGGGATGCAGCCGTTTGGATGAGCATGCGTATTTTGCAAAAAATATTAGCAAAAACATCCCGCTTATGGACCCGCTGCTGCTCCTGCTTTGTGTTTTGGTTTCGCTGGCCATTGTGCTGATCATTATTTTTCGGCCCCGGCAAAATAGCGGCGTTGAATCGCTCAATGCCCGCTTCGATGCGCTGTCCGACCGGCTGGACAAGCTTACCCAATCGCTCCACACCGACCTGCGCGACAACCGTGCAGAAATGGCTGCCGCTGCCCGCGACACCCGTACCGAGCTGGCGGCTTCCATACAAGGGCTGCGCACCGAACTGACCCACACGCTGGGCCTCATTACCGAAGGCAACCGCACGGCCATGGCAGGCATCCACGCCACGCTGGAAGAACAAATTGACCTGCTGCTGGACCGCATTGCCGAAACGGGCCGCCACAGCCGCACCGAACTGGCACAAAGCCTGCGAACCTTTGGCACCGAGCAAAACGCCCGGCTCGAAACATTCACTACAAGCCAGCAGGAAGGCGCCGACCGCACCTTATTTCAACTGGAACGCATGGCGCAAAAAGTAGAGGAAAAACTTACTGCCGTAAATGAACAGGCCCGCGCCGATGCCCACCTGATGCGGCAAACTTTGGAAACGTCGTTTAAAGGGTTCAACCAAACATTTACCGATGGCGTGGACCGGATGAATAACCTGCAACGCGAAAAGTTTGAGCACCTGCAACGCGAACAGCAGGAACTGGTGCAGCACACCGCCCAAAAGCTGGAACACATCCGCGAAACGGTGGAGGAAAAGCTGCAAAAAACCCTGCACGAGCGGCTGGGGCATTCGTTTGAACAAGTGGGCCGCCAACTGGAAAGTGTGCAAAAAGGCCTCGGCGAAATGCAGCACCTGGCACAGGATGTGGGCGGATTGAAAAAGGTATTGAGCAATGTAAAAATGCGCGGCGGCTTTGGCGAGGTGCAACTGGAAATGCTGCTGGAAAACATTTTGGCTCCGGAGCAATACGCCGCTAACGTAGCCACCAAACCGGGCAGTGCGGAGCGGGTGGAATTTGCCATTCGTTTTCCGAATAAGGACGGCGACCGCAACTATGTGTGGCTGCCCATTGACGCCAAGTTTCCGAAAGATGCTTACGAACAACTGCAGGATGCCTATGACGTTGGCGAACATGCGCAGATCGAAGCCGCGCAGAAAGCATTGGAAAACGTGATCAAAAAAATGGCCAAAGACATTTGCGAAAAATACATCGACACGCCCAACACCACCAATTTCGGCATCTTATTCCTGCCCTTTGAAGGCCTGTTTGCCGAAGTGGTGCGCAAGGCTAGCCTGCTGGAAGAAGTGCAGCGCACCTGCAACGTGGTGATTACCGGGCCTACCACGCTGGCGGTGATTTTAAACTCGTTGCAAATGGGCTTTAGAACCCTGGCCATTCAAAAACGCAGCGGCGAAGTATGGACCGTGCTGGCCGGTGTAAAAAAGGAATTTGAACAGTTTGGCGGCCTGCTGGAAAAAGCACAAACCAATATTCAGCGCGGCCTCAATGACCTGGAAGGCGTGGTAGGTGTTCGTACCCGTGCCATCCAGCGCAAGCTACGCGGCGTGGAAGTGCTGCCCGATGCTGCAGAGGGATTGGCACTCGAGGAAGGCACGGAGTAGGTTGTTGTTTATTTTATGGAAAAGCCGTGTGATGCGGGGCTTTCTGGTTTTTTTGTTGAGACTCTTATTTAAAATTTCTGTGGATTGAATACATTACTTCTGCTATAGTTAAACTTAGAACTATTTTATTGGTAGAAGACAATTTTAAACCTCATATTTCTGAGCAAGGAAAGATACGTTAGGATGTAACACCTGAAGCTTATGCCTTACGAATACCCAAACTACATAAAATGAATATTGACTTTTTTAAAAGCATCTATAACAACGATACGATCTACCATTATACTAAAGCGTCAACAGCAATTGACTTCATCCTTTTTCATAACCAGTTAAAGTTTAGCAATGCTCATAAATCATATGATCCGATAGAAAGTAGAAAAGCACATAGAAGCACTGTTTACCACGACTCGGAAGTAAACAAGCAGAGAGATAAGCAACACTCGCAAGATGCAGGCGAGTTACATGCTTACATCGACAATATAGAACGGCAATTTCTTCAAGTTTGCTTTTGCCAAAATACAATGGGTAGTGACTTTGCAAGCGAATACTACTTTTCAACCTTTCAAGGACACGAAGAATTATTTGGGTTTACTAAATTAAGAATGTGGGATCAGTATGCAGATCACTTTTCAGGTGTTTGCATTGCATTTTCAAAAGAGAAAATATTATCTCTCAATACAGAACGAATTGAATTAATAGCAGGTGATGTAAAATATCTGACCTTCCAAGATCTATCAACAAAAAAGATCGGTGATATCCAAGGAAATTATTTGGCGACAGTTGGGAAAGCAAGATATAAAGAACAACTTGAGCAAATGATCAAAGAGTCGCTTTTTTGTAAACACGTTGATTATTCCGGTGAATGTGAATATAGAATTGGAACCCTCTTTAATAAAGAAAAATGCAGTATTCAAACAGTTCGTGATGAAATGATTTTTGATCAGAATATAATGCTTGATATTTCAGGTTGCGTAAAGGCTATTTTCGTTTCAAGCTTCGCAAACGAAAAGCAAAAGAAAGATTTGCTTCAATACGCTCACACATTTGATTTAGAGATCGTTGAAATGAGATGGCAGCATGACTCCTTCGAACCCCGTAATTATCGAAAGTGGGTTGAATTCGTCAATAGTTTTGAGGGTTGAATAGGTAAATGCGAACGAATTCTCTTATAATAGCACTAGCCTTCCAAACTCATAGCTTTTTGCACAAAACGCATGCACAATTAAAACAGAAGTTTGGTTAGAAGTAAGTGCATTTACTTCAATGCCGAAATTGATCTATGAACATTCATTTCTATACCAACCGTTCATTATTTTAGTACTTAATCGCCACTACCGCTCATTCATCCGAAATCTTTTTTCAATGACCTTTAACTGGTCTTCATTCAGCGAAGATGTTTTGCGCAGCACACTGATGAAATAAGCCACTTCCACTTCATTAGCAGGGCAGCCGCTGTTGCTTCCGGGTTTGTACTGCGAGTTGGCCAATACCTTTCCATTTTTATCCATCACCAACCAGTAAGGAATGCCCTGGTCATCACCGCCGCCGTTTTGTTGCAGCAGTTCCAATGCGCCGGGATTTTCCAATGCTTTTTTATCCTTCGATTCGTACACCGTGAGGTGCGTGGTTACATAGTTTTTATCGATCAGGGGCTTAACGGCTTTGTCTTGCAACGATGTGTCCATTGCATGGCACCAGCCGCACCAGGATGCATGAAAAATCAGCAGAACATTCTTGCCTTCTTGTGCGGCCTGTGCGTACACCGGTTGCAGCACTTCCGCAGCCGAAGGTGTTTTGCCTTGCGCATGGGCGCAAATAAACGCCATTAGAAAGCTGCAAACAATCAGGATCTTTTTCATGCACTAGTTTTAATGAAGCTACTTATATTTTTATCCAAAACATAGGCAGGTTGTGGTTTTAGCAATGTAAAAATGGTAGCACATGCCGCAGTTTTTACAGTTTCAATTACTACCTTGAATAACGTGACACTGTTTCGATCATGCAGAAATCTTGCGTAGCATGTACACTTTAAAACCATCCATATGAACGCCAAGCCACCGCGCTTCAACTACGCCGACTTTGAGCCCCTGCGCGATGTTGCACTCCGCTTTCCCGGCACAGAAGAAAGCACATCACACGAAGGCACACCATCCATTAAAGTGCGGGGCAAGCTGATGTGCCGGCTGCACGATAGCGGCGCATTCTTTTCCATCCGGCTCACGTTCGATCTCAGGGATCAATACCTCGACAGCCACCCGGAAATTTTTCACCTGCCCGAGCATTTCAAGCCCTATCCATACATAGCCATGTGGCTTGAGGGATACAATAAAAAGCTGCTGCAGGAAATACTGGAAGCCAGCTGGCGTGTGCTGGCATCAAAGAAACAGGTTGCTGAATGGGAAGCGGGCAGTTTTAATTGCGGTAAAACGTAGCTATATTATGCATGAACGGGCACGGACAATGGCTTCCGCATCATGACGACGCCTTTATCCGGCGTACTTATAAATCCATAACCATGGCCATCCATAAAACAGCACTACCCCATGTATCAAACGAGTTGTTTTTAACCGACGGCGGACTGGAAACAACACTGGTATTTATTGAGGGCTACGAGCTTCCTTGTTTTGCTGCCTTCGATCTTTTGAAAAACGAACAAGGATATAGGGCCATCAAAGATTATTACAAACGTTACCTGAACATCGCCAAAAGCTTTAAAACAGGATTTATTCTGGAAAGCCCTACATGGCGTGCCAACCCCGATTGGATGGCTAAAATTGGTTTTCCGCCCAATGCATTGGTGGATGTAAATGAGCAAGCAGTGCAGCTCCTCTTTTCGCTAAAAAATGAAGTGCATAACGATGTACCCCATGTTCTGATCAGTGGCTGTATCGGTCCACGCGGCGATGGTTACATCCCAAGCCAAATAATGACTGCTGAAGAAGCTGCACAATACCACGCCGGCCAGATAGCGGTGCTGAGCAAAACCGGGGTTGACATGATTTCGGCAATCACAATGAACTATGCAGCAGAAGCCATTGGCATTGTCAATGCAGCAAGTGCCGTAGGCCTACCGGCAGTGATTTCGTTTACGGTAGAAACGGACGGAACGCTTCCCGAGGGAATGGGTTTGCAGGAAGCTATTGCAGTGGTCGACAACAGCACATTGGAGCCACCAATCTATTATATGATCAACTGCGCCCATCCCACACATTTTTCAAAGCAATTAATGCAAGGCAAAGAGCAGGGATGGACGAGCCGCATCAGAGGGGTCCGCGCAAATGCATCTTGTAAAAGCCATGCCGAACTGGATGAAGCAACAGAATTGGACAGAGGCAACCCACATGACCTTGGCAACGAGTATAAAAAACTCAAGGATCTGTTTCCACACCTGAACGTTTTTGGTGGTTGTTGCGGCACCGACGAAGAACATATTTTGGCCATTGCAAGGCAAATAGCAATGACTCATTAACGATACCGATAGCCGGCAGTTGTTTTTTCAAACCCAGCCGAACAATAATTTACCGCATCAATTCTAAGTAAATAAATCGCCCGTTCAAAAAAACTTGCTGCTTTCCGATAAGAACACTACACCCAACTACAACCCACAAACCATGCGTAATAAATCCCTGCTCTTTCTGCTCTTGTACATTGCTTCCCTGGCTGACGTTCGGGCACAAAGCATTACCAAAATCAACAACAGTAAAATCAGTGTGCAGGCACTGGACCAAAAGATACAAGCCCTGATGCAAGCCGGCCATGTGCAGGGATTGGCCGTTGCCGTATTCAACAACCGCAAACCGGTATACACCAAAACTTTTGGCTATAAAAACCTGCAAACAAAAGAGCCCATAAAACCCACCACCAACATTTATGGTGCATCGCTCAGCAAGGCCGTTTTTGCAGTGTTGGTAATGAAACTGGCGGAAGAAGGTGTGCTGGATTTAGATAAACCACTGCAGGCGTATTTGCCCAAACCCATTTATGATTATACACCCACAAAGAAATGGCACGACAACTACAGCGATCTGAAAGGTGATACGCTGTACCAAAATATTACGGCACGAATGTGCCTCGATCATACTTCCGGAATGCCCAACTGGCGGTGGTTTGAACCTGATCAAAAGCTGCGGGTAAAATTTACACCCGGCTCGAAGTATCATTATTCCGGCGAAGGCCTGGTGTACCTGCAGGTAGTGCTGGAGCACATGCTGGGCAGGCCATTAGAGCAACTGATGCAGGAAAAAATTTTTGCCCCACTGGGCATGACCCGTTCATCGTATACCTGGCAGCCAGCATTTGAAGCGGACTATTGTATGGGCCATAAAAGCGATGGCGAACTGTATGAAAAAGACAAAGACAACGAACCACGATCTGCTAGCACACTGGAAACAACATTGCAGGATTATATACTTTTTACCAGCGCTGTACTTAACAAACGCATACTAAAGCCAGCTACTACACAACAAATGTTTACACCACAAATCAGGCTACGATCGGTGCAGCAGTTTGGCCCGTTCAGCCAGGTTGATACTGCTGCAAATGATCATATTGAATTGAGCTATGGGCTGGGTTGGGGGCTGCTCAAATCGCCTTACGGCTGGGGCGCATTCAAGGAAGGTCATGGCGATGGCTTTCAGCATTACTCCATTATTTTTCCAAAAAGCGGAACCGGCATCATCATCATGAGCAACAGCGATAACGGGGAAAGTATTTTTAAAGAGTTGCTGGCAACAGCCATCGGTGATACGTTTACACCGTGGCACTGGCAAAACTATATTCCATACAATCAACGGCAGGAGGCGCAGTAATTACGATTGACAATCGAAGTAATTATTGACTCCCACACCTACTTATTGCAATTGTTACAAATCCCATGAATCACTACCTGCACATTTTGTGCAACATAGCCTTTTGGTAAATCCATCGCCGGCGACACTACATGATCGAGGCAGGTAGTAACATTACAGTTGGCACAGATAAAATGCACATGATCGTCGTGGTGATGGTGCTCCGTACAGTCGCGGCAAAGCGCATAACGCACCATGTTGTCGGCAGTGGGTATGGAGTGTACAATGCCTTTTTCTTCAAAGGTTTGCAGGGTGCGGTAAATGGTTACGCGGTCGAATTTTTCGCCTGCTTTTTTTTCAATATCGCCATGCGCCAATGCATCATGGCTGTTCATAAATAAAGACAGGATTTTTTTGCGGCTGTCGGTTACGCTCAGGTTTTTGCGCCGCAGCAGGTCGGCTATTTTAGTTTCCTGTATAATGGTTTCTGTAGTGCTCATGATTAATACATGTTCAATTTACGATTGCCGATTTACGAATGACGATTGGGCTTAACTCAAAAGGACTTTAATTTCGTGAGACCTCAAATTCGTCAATTCAAAATCGTAAATCGTCAATCCCGTCAGCTTTGCTGCTCCAGCAGCTTTTTGATCTCCCGGCTCAGTTCTTTCATTTCGCTGGGCTTCAGGCCATCATAAATTTTTACCACGTTGCCCTGCCGGTTTACCAGCGCAATAAACTGTGTATGCAAAAAATCATCTTTCACGTTCGATACGTCGTTGCGCGGATCATCAATTTTATAGGCATGCCGCGCCAGGTTGTACAGGCTGTCCTTTCGGCCGGTAAGAAACACCCACTGCCGCGTATTTACACCCATCGAATCGGCATAGCGCTTCAGGCGGGCTGCCGAGTCGGTAGCGGGATCGCTGGTATGCGACAGGATCATAAAGCCGGGTTGGTCTTTAAATTCATCGTACACAACCCGCAGGTTTCGGTTCATTTTGGGGCAAATGCCTTTACAGGTAGTAAAAAAATACTCCACTGCCACCACCTTGCCGGCAATATCTTTTTCGGTTACGGGCTGCCCGTCCTGGTTTTCAAAAACAAAAGGCTGCACCTGACCGATGGGCGGAATGGTTACTTTGGAAAAACCAGGAATAACAGCCGAAAGGGCCAGGAAAAATCCAACAACGAGAATGGCGAAGAAAATAATGTAGAAAATGGGCTTGCGGGATTTCATAATAGGTGCAAATTTACCAACAAAAAGGGAGCGGAATGCCCATTACGGCGCTGCCTGCCACCCTGCACGCCATTTTTATGAAAACAATGATGCTTTTGCTCGGGCTTTTTTGCAGCACTGCTCTTTTTGCCCAAACCGATGAAGCGGCCATCCGGGCGCTGATGGCGCAACAAACCGCGGCCTGGAACCGCGGCGACCTGGAAGGCTTTATGCAAACCTACTGGAAAAGCGACTCGCTGCTGTTTGTAGGCAAAAGCGGCCCCACCCGCGGCTGGCAGGCCACCCTCGACAATTACAAACGCGGCTACCCCAATACCGCAGCCATGGGCCAACTCAATTTCAACCTGCTGGAGTTCAGGCGCCTTTCAGCGGATCATTATTTTGTGGTGGGCAAATGGATGCTGCAGCGTACCGCCGGCAACCTTAGTGGGCATTTTACGCTGCTGCTCCGCCGCTTTGGCCGGGATTGGAAGATCGTGGCGGATCATAGTTCTTAGGTGGTTTGTTCAAAATGCCACGTTATTGCGAGGATGATAGGTCGGTCATTGCGAGGCGCCGCGGCGGCTACGTTTTTAAGCGCACCAGTGCGCCGAAGCAATCTCCTGCTACCGCTTGGCTTTAATCGCTAACCACAAGGTGTACCAGCCAGCCAAAGGAGATTGCTTCGGCGCCCCAAACACAACCAACTACAACGCGGCCGCTGCGCCTCGCAATGACCGAGCAGCCACCTCCCCACACCAGCAGAAAACGCACCCAACAGATCCTGTTAATCCTTATCCAATCCTGCCCATCACTGGTTACCTTTGCACCATGAGCGATCTATTGGTAAACAAAGTGGCCAACAGCGGCCTCATTACCCTCGACCTGGAGCAGTTTCTGCCCAAAGGCGAGATCAAGGTATTTGACCTGAAGGATTTCCTCTTCATGGGCCTGATCCTGAAAGAAAAAGATTACCGCGAGGCACTGAAAGCCCGCACCTGGGAGGAGTTTGAAGGACAAAATGTAGCCGTTACCTGCACCACCGATGCCATCATCCCGGTATGGGCGTATATGCTTGCGGTAACTTACCTAGTGCCGGTAGCCAAAGACGTGTTTTTGGGCACCGCTGAGGAAATGCACAAACACCTGTTGCTGAAAAATATTGAAGGAGTGTCTGTGGAGCCCTACACCGAACAGCGCATTGTGGTAAAAGGCTGTGGCGAAACGCCCATCGATAACGTAGCGTATGCAGCCATCACCAAGGTGCTGCGGCCGGTGGCCAAAAGCATCATGTATGGCGAGCCCTGCAGCACAGTGCCCATTTACAAGAAAAAATAAGGAGCGGCACGGCTCCTTTTATTTTGCCCTATTATTGCGCGGTGTTCAGCGCCGCACACTACAAACATGCATGTATGAAACCAACTTTTTTTGTCCTCCTTTCCGCACTGCTGCTTACCGCCTGTGGCAATAATGCGGCCACCAAAAACGAAGGCATCGACACCGTTGCTGCGGCGGAAGAAACGGAAGCGGCCTGGGCAAAAAGTGCATTTCCCGAACTGTATACTTTGCTGAAATCGCAGGACGCCTCGTTTGACCCGGCCCTGTTCCAGGAAACCGAAGGTGGCACCGCCACGCCCCTGCCGCCACGTTTTTTTGCACCGGAAGAGCTGGAGCCTTTCCGCCCCTACTTGGTGTACAACAAGGACAGCAGCAAAGCCATCGACATGGTTTCGTACAACTATATCATCAAAAAAGGGGGCGGGCAGCCGGTGCTGGAGCCCGCCGGCCCCGATACCGAAATTGGCGTAATTGACCTGCAAACAAATATGCGTACCCGCATTTTCTTCAGCGGGCCGGCCACCACCATCCGCGAGGGCAAGTGGCTCGATGATAACACCGTGCTGCTGGGCGGCGCCGAAAGCCTCAGCCCCAACACCATCAGGCCTATTTTGGTGCGCATTAATTTGGAGGAAGCCAGCCTGCAGCGGTTTACTTATGCCGATAGTTTGCAAGGCCGGCTGGAGAAATAAAAGACTTAGTTCTGTTGGCCTTCGGGCAGTTTATAGAAAAATGAATGTTAGATAAAAGATAATGGCCCGCCCCGTGCGGGCTTTTTTTGATACATAAATGCACATCGGAAAAGGTTAGATAACCAATTCTTACTCAATGCCCGCATGGTTTTCCTCCATTGATCATTGCTCCACCGTTACCCGGTCGCCGTTTGTGGATGGCTGGGAAATAAACAAAAATTCGAGTCGTTCGTTGGTTTCGTTGGCTATGTAGTGCTCGGTTTTGGGCTGAATCAACAGCCCTTTTTGTTCGGTTAAACTGAGCCTCTTTTCGCCTAGGTAAAAAGTTGCCGAGCCTTTGAGGATAAAGAAAAATTGCTGCGCCTTGTTGTGAAAATGTAGCTTTTCGCTGGTACCGCCCGGCATGCTTTCCTGCTTTACCGACAAGCTTGGAGTATCCGCCAACACCCAACTATCGCAGTTATTGCCCCATAAATAGTGCGGTGCTGTTTGTTTGTCAACGATATTTTCCTGCATTTTAGTAGACGTTTTTTGCCTGTATTACAAATTGGAAACAGGGTCGTTTTTAGAACCAGCCGCGCCGTTTGAACATCACCAGCATGGCCACAGGTATCAGCAGCATGGCACCCACGGCAGTGTAAAAACCCCACTGGTTGTGGGCGGTGGGAATCACGTCGAAGTTCATTCCAAACACGCCGCCGATAACGGTGGCCGGCGCCATCAGGCAGGTAACAATGGCCATTACCTTCATTACCTCGTTCATCTTCAGGTTCACGTTGTTTACATACAGGTCCTGCATCGAAATCATGATGTCGCGGTAGTTTTCGCTGAGGTCGTATGCCTGTATGATGTGGTCGTAAACGTCTTTAAAATACTTGGTGGTGCGGTCGTCGAGCAGTTCGCTTTCGGAGCGAATAATGCCACCGATAAGGTCGCGTACCGGGGCGATGTTTCTTTTTAAAACAATCAGCTCCTTGCGCAGGTAGTTGATGCGGGCCAGGGAGCGGGTATTGCTGTTGCGTATCACTTCTTCTTCGGCATGCTCAATGCGGTCGCCCAGCTTTTCCATGACGATAAAATAATTATCTACAATCAGGTCAAGCATCGTGTAGCAGAGGTAATCGGCACCGCGCTGGCGCAATTTGCTGGTGGCGAGGCGCAGCTTATCGCGGATGGGGTCAAACACATCTCGGCTGGGGTCTTCCTGGAACGTGAGCACAAAGTTTTTACCCAACACAATGCTTACCTGCTCCTGCTCCACGGCGTGCTGCTTTTCATTGTAGTACAGCATATTAAGCAGGCAGTACAGCGTGCCTTCCACCTCGTCCATCTTGGGGCGCTGGTGCAGGCTTAAAATATCTTCGATAATGAGGGGGTGGATGCCAAAATGCAGCCCGATGGTTTCTACGTCGCCCTTGCGTAGCCCGTCGATGTTGATCCAGCTTACCTGGTCGTTATCCCGAAGGTCGAAGCTTTCATGCACCGCCTTCAGCTCGGTTTGGTGCAGGTTGGCCGCATCGTAGTTGTACACCGTAATCTGGGTACGTTCGGCGTCGGTGCGGGTAATGTCATCGCTGGGTGTGGCCTGCAATATTTGCTTGGTACGCTGGGTACCAAACAATACCGAAGGAACCAGGTAACGCAGGTATTTTTCAGGGCTCATATAAATTCAAAAGTAAAAAGTCAAAATGCAAAAGGGTGCGCTAATGGTACAACGCATTTTTGAATTTTGACTTTTTACTTTTGAATAAAGCTTAAAGCTTTTCGTACAGTGCCCGCAGTTTTTCGCGGGTCATGATTTGTTCCCAATCCTTGCCCAGTGCGTTTTCCCACAGCGGCTTCATGCCCAGCGACACATCAATCATTTTATCAAACTGCTCATCGGTGAGGCCCTTAGTAATGCCTTGCGGAATATCAAAGCCGCCCTTTTCCACCATGCGTTTGAACTCGGCCACACCCTGCGGGTAATATTCTTCGAGGTGGTTCATTACAATACAGTTGCCCACGCCGTGCTTGGTACCCAGCAGGTAGCTGAGGCCATAGCTTACGGCATGCGCCACGCCTACCTGGCTGTAGGCAATGCTCATACCGCCGGCGTAGGAAGCCATCATCAGTTTATCGTCGCACTCCTCGTCCCAGGTATCTTTTTCCAGGAAAATGTACTGGCACAGCTCCAGGGCTTTTTCGCCGTAGCTTTTGCTGAACTCGTTGAGGTAAGTGCCCTGCAGGCTTTCGATGCAATGGATGTAACAGTCCATGCCGGTATAAAAACGCTGGTTGGCCGGGGCGTTGGTGGTCAGTTCGGGGTCCAGCACTATTTGGTCAAATGGGGTAAAATCGGAGTTCATGCCCAGCTTGCGGGTGGGGCCGGTAAGTACCGTGGTGCGGCTTACTTCAGCACCGGTGCCGCTGAGGGTGGGAATGCCGGCTTTGTACACGCCGGGCAGTTTTACCAGGTCCCAGCCCTGGTAGTCGGCCGAGGAGCCGGGGTTGGTCATCATTAAGGAAACGGCTTTTGCCAGGTCCATGGTGCTGCCGCCGCCAATGCCAATAACGCCGCTCACCTGCCCAAACTCGTCCTTCAGGCTTTGCGCCAGCTTATCTACCTGCGTAGTTTTGGGCTCGTAGGTTACGTCGGCAAAAATCACTTTATCGTTGCCCCGCAGCGGAATGCGGGCCACCAGCGGTTTACCTTCAAAAAAGTGGTCTACCAAAAACACCATGGGCTGGCCTTCTTTTCTGTGCGGCGCCAGAATTTCGTCGAGCTGATCAAAGGAACCGCGGCCATACACCACGTAATCCACCATTTTGAAGTTGCGGAATTTCATATCGGGAAAAGAGTTTTTTTGAGGCCACAAATGTCGGGAAAATGGCTGGCAAGTCGGATGTCAGATGTCGGATGTCCGAAGACAGCTGCCTGACGTTTCCCTTCCGACTTCTGACATCCGACTTCCGACTGTTCTCCGTGGCATTGCTGTTGCATATTTTGCAGCCGAAAACCCTCAATCTAAAATAGCATGAAACAGAAACCCCGGCATATGAAAACCATTTGCCTTGCAGCGCTGATTGCCGCAGTGCCGCTTGTGTTTGAAAACTGTGCCCGCAACCCCGTAACCGGCAAACGCCAGGTGGCCTTTATTTCGGAAGAGCAGGAAATAGCCATGGGCAAAGAGGCCGACCCGCAAATCATTGCCCAGTATGGTTTGTACGAGAACCAGGCACTACAGGCTTTTATCAACGAAAAAGGTAAACAAATGGCTGCCGTGTCGCACCGGCCCGGCCTCAACTACCAGTTCCGCATTGTTGATTCCGACATCCTCAACGCCTTTGCTGTGCCGGGTGGCTATGTATATTTTACCCGCGGCATCATGGCCGCATTCAACAATGAGGCAGAATTTGCCGGCGTGCTGGGCCACGAAATTGGCCACATCACGGCCCGCCACACCGTATCGCAGCAAAGCAAACAGATCCTGGGGCAAATTGGCCTGATTGGCGGCATGATCCTGTCACCCACCGTGGCCCAAATGGGTGAGCAGGCCATGCAGGGCCTAAGCCTGCTGTTCCTGAAATTTGGCCGCGATGCCGAACGTGAATCGGATCAGCTGGGTGTGGAGTACAGCACCAAAATAGGATACGACGCCACCGAAATGGCAGGCTTTTTCAATACCCTCAAGCGCCAAAGCCAGGCCAGCGGCGCCGAGGAATTGCCCAACTTTTTATCTACCCACCCCGACCCGGGCGAACGCAATGCCACAGTGGCCCAACTGGCCCGTGAGTGGAAAGCTAAAACACCCGGCACCAATTACAAAGTGGGCCGCAACGAATACCTGCGCCGCATCGACGGCATTATTTATGGCGAAGATCCGAAAGGTGGCTTTATGGAAGGCGGCGTTTTTTATCACCCCGAAATGAAGTTTCAACTGGCTGCCCCATCGGGCTGGCGCTATGCCAACTCGCCGCAACAGGTGCAATGGGGCGAGCCCAATGGCCGTGCAGCCATGATTTTGCTGCTGGCTCCGGGCAACAACCTGCAGCAGGCTGCGCAAACCGCCTTGCAGCAATACAACCTGAAACCGCTGGAAAGCCGTGAAGTATCGGTAAACGGGCTGCCCGCCATTGCAGTGGTGGCCGACCAGCAGGCGCAGCAACAACAGCAGCAAACCCAACAGGCGGCAGGCGTACGCACCCTCAATTATTTTATCCAGTACGGCGGTGCCGTGTATCACCTGGTGGGCCTGAGCAGTGCGGCCAATTTTGCCAACTACTCGGCGCTTTTTCAAAGCACCATGCAGGGCTTCAGGCAACTCACCGATGCATCGAAGCTGAACAAACAGCCGCAAAGGGTACGCATTAAAACCGCAGCATCGGGCATGACGCTACAGGCCGCCTTGCAACAGCACCGGGTGCCGCAGGCACGCATGGAGGAAACAGCCATCCTCAACGGCATGGCGCTTACCGACCGCCTGGATGCAGGCATGATGTATAAAGTGATCGAATAAAAGAATCAGGATATTTGAAAAGGGTCTGCAGGTGCAGGCCCTTTTTTAATGGGCAGTATTAAAAGGCACCACGAGTGAATGTTGCTTTGTTGAGGACCAATGAAAGGCCCGTTTGCAGCCGGTTGTACCCTGTGTTTGGTTACCTTGTTTTCAAATCCATGATGCCGGGTTGGCCAATCAAGACGGTGCTGGGCAAATTCGTGATCGCATAAAATTGCTGGTGCACTTGCGGTGGCCGGAAGTAAGGCAGGCAAAAAATACAGGCTAGTGCTAATAACATCACTACATGGTTTTACGCTGTTCAACAATGGCCATCTTTACTGGCGGCCAAACAAGGGTAGCAATGTTTTGCGGGCTGCGTATTGAGTTGCGTCAATTCAAAGGCATGCATTCGTCAGCCAAACACCTGCTGTAAGCGTGATGATGTAGTGTGAAGACAGGAAACCATGGTTGCAGCCATCAAACAAAACAATTACCCATTATAAGCAACGGGCTATTTGATGGGATGCAGCTAGTTGCTACTTTAGAAGATTGTATTTACCAAAATGCTATAATTATGGAAGCCACTACAACCACAAAAATGCAGGCAACGCTGGATCATCATCTTGCCGCATTTGTTGCCGCAGACCTCGAGGAAATTGTAAAAGATTACAGCGACAGCTCCGAGCTCCTAACACCCAACGGGGCTATGAAAGGAAAGAGCGCCATCCAGGCTTTTTTTGCTGAAGTGTTTACCATTTTTCCCAAAGGCGCAACTTTCGAAGTAAAGCAAACATTGATTAGAGATGGCGTTGCCTACATTGCATGGAGCGGCCAATCCGATTTTGTAACCATTCCGTTGGGCACCGATACATTCATCATGGAAGGTGATAAAATTTTGTATCAAACGCTGGCGGCACATATTCTTCCAAAATAATGGCGGTGTAACGCATTTACCGCTGCCCTGTTCATCATCAACAATATTCAAGTTGCAAAAATTTCCCCTGTCCGGCACTTTATTTTAAGCACATAAGTTTGCATACAACATTGCGAACCCGTTTTACATTTTATGGAGCACAGGGAACATTATCACTACAAAACACTTCGCGTAACAGCCGTACACGAAGAAGCAAAAGACTTTAAAACCTTTGTGCTCGAAAGCGATGGAGACCTGGTGTATAAAAGCGGCCAGTACCTTACATTGGCGCTGCACGAGCCGGACGAAATCAGGCGTTCCTACTCCATCACTTCGGCGCCGGTGTTGAACGAGCCACTGACCATTGGGGTAAAACGCATTGCCAACGGCGTGTTTTCGCGCTACCTGTTTGAACGTGTGGAGCCGGGATCTGTACTGCATACCAGCGGGGCCGGCGGCTTGTTTATACTGCCCGAAAACATCAACCAGTACCGGCAGGTATTTTTTTTCGCTGCAGGTAGCGGCATCACGCCCATTTTATCCTTACTCAAAACTGCACTCCATGCACACCCACACCTTTCGGTGGTGCTGGTGTACAGCAACCCATCGCCGGAGCGGGCACTTTTTCTACACCCCATTCAGCAATTAAAAGAGCAGTTTGGCAACCGGTTTCACCTGGAGTTAATATTTAGCAACAACCCTGATCTCTATCGTGCCCACCTGCACCGCGACCTGATTTTATCTTATGTAAAAACGCTGGTACATCCGCATGCGGATACCACGCTGTTTTATACCTGCGGACCTGAAAGCTATATGCGTCTTTGCGTGTTTACGCTGCAGGGCGCAGGCATTGCGGCCCACCAAATCAAACGCGAAAATTTCATTACCCACACCCATAGTGCCGGCCGGGCCTTGCCCCCCGATGCAGCCACACACCATGCATTAATACAAGTAAACGGTATTGTGCAAAATGTAGCTGTTGCTTTTCCGCAATCCATTTTAAAAGCGGCGCAAAAAGCAGGCGTGCAGCTGCCTTATAGTTGCGAGGTGGGCCGCTGTGGCAACTGCGTGGCGCGGTGCACCAGTGGCACCGTTTGGCACTCGTACAACGAGGTGCTTACGGAGCGGGATCTAGAGAACGGGCTGGTACTTACCTGCGTGGCCCACCCGGTGGGCGGCGATGTGGTGCTGGAAATAAAATAGCAGTTGGTTACAGCAATTTGGCTGCTTTTTCCAAATCTTCCGGCGTGTCAATTTCTACGCCCATATAATCGGTGAGCACCATGCGCAGCGTAATGCCATTTTCGAGGTAGCGCAGGCATTCTATTTTCTCGGCAGCCTCCAGTGGCGACATGGGCCATGCGGTAAAATCCATCAAAGCGCTTTTGCGAAATGCATACACGCCAATATGTTCGTAGTAAGTAATTGCCGCCTCTTTATTGCGCGGATAAGGAATCACACTGCGGCTAAAGAACAGGGAATTCCAGGCCTTGTCCACACATACTTTTACAAAGTTCGGATCAGCAATGGAAGCTTCATCGTGCAGTACCTGCATCAGCGAAGCTACCTGAACAGAAGGTTCTTCAAATTGCTGCAACAGTTTTTCCAGTGGTTCGCGGGCCACAAACGGCGTATCGCCCTGCACGTTTACAATCACGTCCACATCCAGGCCCGCAGCGGCTTCTGCAATGCGGTCGGTGCCGCTTTCGTGTTCGCCCTTGCTCATGATTACCCGGCCACCCTCACGTTCTATTTCCTCGCGGATAATATCGCTGTCGGTTACCACCACTACTTCATCAAACAGGCCGGTGCGCACCGTTGCATGATAGGTATGTGCAATCACGGTTTTGGTTCCCAGTTGCTGCATCAGCTTTGCGGGAAAACGCGTGGCGGCGTACCGTGCCGGAATCATGGCGATCTTTTTCATAACAACAAAGGAAAGAAGATTGCATTAAAAAATGGCCGTGCTGCGTAAGAAGCATCATGGTGTGCCAGATACAATGATCAAAACGGATCATTGTATCTGGCAGTAATTGCGGATCTCTTTTGGAATTAATTTCGATACATAGGTTTCGGAATAGTCAAGTGCTTTTGCTGCCCGTAGATCCTGGCAAATAAGATCCCGTTCCGCCGGCGGAACACGCTCCATATCTGCAACGGTTAATGGAGCCAGCGTTGTACTGCTTTTTGCATTTCCTTTTGTTGCATCTGAAGGCCGGTATTGATACATGCGTGCCATTGCCCGGTGCACCAGTGCTTCCAGCATCAGGGGTTCTATTTGTAAAGCGCGGCCGAAAGATGCCACAGCCCTGTCGAAACGCCTTTCAACCATCATCAGCAAGCCTTCTTTAAAGTGGGTGTCGTTGCTGGCACTATCTGCTTTTATAATGCGCAGCATTGCTTTGTTGGCTTCCCGAAGCGAACCGGCCTGGAGTTTTGTATAAAAAGTCGCTGTTTGATACGCTACTGTGTATTGCCGCTCATCCGGAACCTGTACCCCGTATTGAACCAGTTGCTGCTGCTTTATTTTGCCGCTTGAATAGTAAACAATGGAAGTGTCGAAAGCTGTAGCCTGTTTGCGTTTCATCGTATCCTGCAGTTGTCCGGTGATGTAATAGCTGCTGCCTTGAAACACCACTTCGTCATTGGCAAGTTGGCGGCGTTGGACCAATGCTCCATTTGGGTAATACTCCTGCCAGGTGCCGTGTAGCAAGCCTTTCTGGTAATTGGCAATTTGCTTTATATTTCCGTTTTTAAAATAAACCCCTACCTCGCCATCCAGCAGGCCATCTACCAGTGTGCCCCTGTTTTGTATTGTACCGCTGTTGTAATAGTCGATGTATGTGCCGCTGTAGGGCCGGCCGTTGAGCGTCCACACGCCTTGCAGCACCTTCATGTTTCTCAGGCCCGGGATGCTCTTAAGGCTATCGGGCCGGGCCCTGTATTCTTTTGTAAAAACATAGACGATCTTATCTATGTCGGCCCAACCAAGCAGCACTAAACTGTCCTTATCTCTTAATTCCCTTGAGTCGGAGATATCTTCGCTTGTAATAACGTTCCATTCCTCCGGGTCCTGAAGAATCGGGATGGAATCGATAATATAAAGCGTTCGCTCTGGTGCAGTCTGTCCGTTTGCTTTTACAGCGCAAATCAGCAAACACGCCAACAACATTATGGGGTTGTGTAAAATGGTGCTTTTCATGAGCAGTTAGTTGGTTTGTTTCATCTTGGCCACACTCAATTCAGATGAAATAAGAATGACCAAAAAAATGTTTTATAAATACTTGCTTAAACGATACAGCAACAGCAATTGCATCCTGTGAAAGGAACCATGCATTGCTAGCTGCGTTTTATTCCGCAGGCAAATAAAGTTTAATGCTTCCCTTTTCAAACAACAGTTCGTCCACGTGTCCCATTTTCGCCCTATCGGCAGTAATCAAATGCATGTGCAGAAAAGTATCGTGGTGAGTAAATATCGCTTTATGTGTTGTTGAAAAAAAGCCAATAATATCGGATGCAACGTTAGTAACCGTATAGTTTTGCTGTCCGCGGTGCGCATCATCCGGCGATGAAACGGCGGCGCCCTTGGGCAGGTTTACAATGTGGATGGCTGCACTTTTTACCGTACCGGAAAGCCTGAACAGGAAAGGCCGCTTTGCTCCTTTTGTCATCCCGTCAAGGTATTGTTCCAATTGGGAAATGGTTTGAACGCTGTCGGGCAACGATTGTTCCTTCCATTCAGTAATATTGGCGTAACCGAAAAAGGGCGCTTTGATGTTATAGGTTTCTTCTACCCGCATGGCCGTGTCGCCCACAACAACCGACTTATACGCTTTGCCATCAATGACCAGGATCTCTCCTGACAGGTATTCAACCGGCCCAAAGCCGTACAGGGCCTTTTTGTCGGCAATCGTGTCGAGGTAGATTTTTCCCTGCAGTTCGCCTTTCCACATTACATCCCTCATTTGCCCTACAACCTTTACTTCATTTACCTGTGCCTGGGCCGCACTGCTTGCCGATAATGCAATTGCAAGCACTAAAATCATCTTGCCATAATTCATCTTGGATACTGATTATTATTTCCGTTACAGATTCAAATTCTTTCATTGCAATTCATCGCACTACAAATCATTCATCACTCATCTTTCCTAATTCATATTTTTCTACCGCCGGCTGCTTCCTTCTTCATGCTACATTCCTTGTTCGATAGTCTTACCAAACTTCATCATTCGTCTGTTCCTTGTTCATCTGTTCTTCTGTTCCCCTGCTACCATCCAATGCCATAATCCTCCCCGTGATTCGAACTTCCGCCCCACAGCGTTCCGTGTTTCCAATCAAAGTAAATAGCATTGATGGGGCCGCTGGTACGTGATTGCATGGTAGGCCGGTAGCCCATTTTGCGCAGTACGGCAAGCACCCAGGGCGGCGTTTGCTCCTGCACAATAATGCTTCCGGGCACCGGCTGGCGGTCGGCGGTTTTTTCGCCACCCAACGAGAGCCACAGTTGGTTCGAATTAAAATTAGCCGCCTCGGTGGCTCGTTGCACCGTCATGCCAAACTCCACCATGTTCAAGAAAAACTGCAGCAGGTTTTGGTCCTGCGTATCGCCGCCCTGCACCGCAAAAGAAAGAAATGGCTTACCCCCCTTCAGCGCCAGCGATGGCGTTAGCGTAACGCGGGGACGCTTGCCCGGCGCCACTACGTTGAATGGGTTGAGCGACGAATCAAGCACAAAGCTTTGCATGCGCTGGCTCATGCCCACGCCGGTGTTGCCAGCAATAGTGGCCGGCAGCCAGCCACCGCTGGGTGTAATGCTCACTACCCAACCTGCACTGTCGGCGGCTTCTACGGTAGTGGTGCCCCGCAGGTAGCGGTCCATGTAGGCATTGTTCAAAATAGCCGATGTGGCATCGTGCACCGGCACCACGCTTCGGTTGCGCACCGGCGTGGTATCCATGCTAAAGCCGCGGCTGCGCAGCAAGTTCAGGTATGGGTTGGTGCGTCCTTCAAAAGGATAAGGATCACCCGGCCCAATCTTCGGATCATTGCGCACTGGATTGATAAGCGCTGCACGTTGTTTTGCATAACGTTTATCCAACAAACCTTTAATGGGCTGCTGTGTTGAAAAGGCGGGATCACCGTAATAAAAATCGCGGTCGGCAAAAGCCAGGTTCATGGCCTGGTACAATGTGTGGATGTACTGCGCCGAATTATACCCCATGCTTTTCAGGTCAAAATTTTCAAGAATGTTGAGGGCCTGCAGCAGCATCGGTCCTTGTGTCCATTGCTGCAGTTTGTATACATCAATGCCTTTGTATGCGGTTTTCAGCGGTTCTTCTTCAATGGGCTTCCAACGGGCCAGGTCTTCCATCGTGATGAGGCCGCCCTGCTCCTGTGCACCGCGTACAAATTCTTTGGCAATATCGCCTTTGTAAAAACGGTCGTAAGCTGCGTAAATGGCTTGCTTGCGGCTCTTTTTTTGCCGCAGGGCTTGCTGCTCCGCCTCCACCATTTTGGTCAGTGTTTGCAGCAGGTCGTTTTGCACAAAAATTTCACCGGCCTCCGGTGCTTCACGTTGCTGCCCCAGGTGCGGCAAAAACACTTTCTTGCTATAGGGCCATTCTTTAATGCGGGCTTTGTTGTTTTCCATTTGGTTGGCCGTTTGCGCTTCAATAGGATAGCCTGCTGCCAGTTGCATGGCAGGCGCCAGCACTTCTTTCAAACTTAGGGTGCCGTACTCCGCCAGCATGTAGCAGATGCCGCCCGGTGTGCCCGGCGTAGTGGCCGCCAACGGGCCGTACTCGGGCGGAAAATTGTAACCCTTGCCCTTGAAAAACTCCGGCGTGGCGCCGGTGGGTGCTACACCCATGGCGTTGATGGCAATTACTTTCCCGGTTTTTGGATTGTAAATAAGCGCCTGCGTTTCGCCGCCCCAGCTCAATACATCCCACATGGTGCAGGTGGCGGCCAGCATGGCGCAGGCCGCATCTACGGCATTGCCGCCTTTGCCAAAAACCATAGCGCCAGCCTGTGCTGCCAGCGGCTTTCCGGTAATGGCCATCCAGTGCCGGCCGTGCAGCGGCGGCTTTTGTGTAGCCTGTGCAAATATGCTGCTGCCGCAAATAAGCATACCTATTAAAACACACCACAACTTTCGCATAACGGGTAATTTACTGTTGAACAAACAAAAAGGATTTAAGGTGTACTGATGCGAAAGCCAAGGCCCGTGCCCATGTTGGCTTCTTCGTAAAAAATGGTGATGGTGAGGATTACCTGCCCACTGGCGTCGGTGCTTTGCGATTGCAGCACATGCGATATGCGGCTGCGCTGCTGCTGCATCCAGTCCACCACTTCTGTTTGCAGGGCCTGGGGCGTGCCCGAAAATATTTTGAGCTGCATAAAAAACTTGTTTGCCCCAATATACGCAGGTCTTTTTTCGCAGCCCTTTAACAAGGTAAAAAATAAGGCCGCTCCTGCCTCATGGCGGCGGGGCTTATCTTCGCCACATGAACGAACATCCAACCGTAAAGCGGCTGCGTGTGCTGGGCTACCTCGAAGCTATTTCATGGCTGCTCCTGTTATTTATTGCCATGCCCCTCAAATACATCTGGGACATACCACTGATGGTGCGTTATGTGGGCTGGGCACACGGCATCCTGTTTATTTTGTATTGCCTGCACCTGTTGCTGGCCAAGGGCATTTTGCGGTGGTCGTTTGGTAAAATGGTATTGGGTGGTGTTGCAGCTTTTTTCCCCTTTGGTACACTTTGGTTCGACAAAAAGATTGAGCGGTCGGAGCAGGTGGTGCAACGTTCGTAACGCACCGAAGTGCGGCTTTGATTATTCCGAAACTTCGAGCCAGTACACATCCGAGCCATTGCGGGTAAGTGGCCCAATCATCAGGCCGCCGGGTTCAGGTATTTCTTCTAGCAGGGTAAATGTGCTGCAGTCGCGGTCGAGCCCATCAAACACCAACGTAAAGCGGTGGCCGGCCTGTGCCAGTCCCCAGTCGGGGTAAGATGCAATACCGAATGCCTGCACCAGCTGTTTGCGTACACCATTTTGCTGCACCAAATATGTGCTGGGCCAAATGCGGATGAATGAATCTTCTACCAGCGTGCAGTGCACAATGGTGGTGCGTTCTTCCTGTTGCAGAAAGTCCACTTCGATGGTAACATCCGGCGAAAAAACGGGCCGGGTAATATTAGGTGTTTCGGTCATAGACGCCCCAAAATTACGGAGCTGCACGGCACCGGCAAACGCTGGTATTGGTATTGCTATAGTGGCGAAGCATTTGTGCCGAAAAACGGGTGCATCCCGCACAGCAATGTTTCTGCAGCAAAGGCGTTAATTTCAATAATGTTCCGGCTGCTCACCATAGCGCTGTTTTGCTGCACCATGCATGCTACTGCCCAAGACCTGAGCGGATTTTGGAAAGGCACGCTTACTATGAGCGGCGGTTGTTTTCCCGAAAACCACATCGAACTACAGATCAACATCAACGGCGGCACCGTATCAGGCAATTCATATCACTACCTCGACGTACACAATTACGTAAAGAAAAGTTTCACCGGCGATTACACACCTGGCGAAAAAAAAATAACGGTGAACGAAGGGATGGTGACTACGTTCAAAATTCCACCGCATTGTATTGTGTGCATCAAAAACTACACATTGGTGTACAGCCGCCAGGGCGATGAAGAGTTGCTCACCGGCGTATGGAACGGTACCATCATGAACAGCAGCGCACCTTGCCAACCGGGCAGCATCGTATTGCGGCGCATTGCCAAATCAGCCTTTCAGGAAATACCGGAAATTGCCGTAGACACTGGCCAGGTGCGCCTCGATTTTTATGATAACGGCGAAATTGACGGCGACTCCATTACCGTATTGGTCAACAAAAGAATGGTGCTGCAGCACCAAAAACTTACCGCCCAGCCCATTACTACTTATTTGCAAGTAACGGCCAGCACCACTTTTTTTGAAGTGGAAATGGTGGCCGAAAATCTTGGATCTATTCCGCCCAATACGGCGGTGCTCATCATCACAGCCGGCGTTAAGCGCTACCAGTTATTTCTTGCGTCCAGCCCCACCAAAAGCGCTTTTGTACGGTTTGTGTACGAACGGGCTGCACCGTTGTAACTGCGCCTGCATTTTTACCAATTACTCATGTTCACCGTTCATTTTGGCGCATCCATCGTGCAGCAAGGCTTGCACCTGCGCGGTTGTGCTATATTTGGTGCGCAAAAACCGCCCGGATAAAAATGCCGCTCCGCACTACTGCTGCTGACCACACTACACAACAAGATGCCTTTGCACAAGGCATCAAAAGGGCGTTTGGTAAAAACTACTTATTGAAGTTCCGGCTGCTGCTTTGTTTTTTGGTGGTGGCAAATATCACATCGGCGCAGCAAAAAGGGATGAGCCTGGAAAAGCTCATGGACCTGGGCTTGCTTAACGAAGCGGCGCTGCAAAAAACATTGGCTAAAAGCGGTTTCCAACTGGCCGAAATGGATACGGCCATTCATTTTGAAAAGCGCTCCAAAAACGGTGTGCTGGAAAAATCCATTTCGCTTGTGCGTACAGAGCAAAACATTTGGGTGCAACTGGCCACTACCAACACCGAAGAATTTGCCCAGCTCAATAAGGAACTGGTGCGCCAGGACTTTAAACACGCACCGCAAAAAACGGTGATGCCCGGTGTGTTTGAATGGTATCAAAAAGGACCGTGGACGGCAACGCCTGCAGTGGTGCAACAGGATGGCCGCAATTGGTACCGCATGGCACTGCAACTGACCAAACTGCCACAGCCTGCCGACATCCGGTACCTGGAAGACCTGGCCCTGTTACAATCGCATGAACAACTGGCTGCAGTGTTTGGGCCATCGCTGGTGCGCCGCGATGTATTTTATTTTACCGAAAATGAACTGAGCAAATGTTCGGTACTTTTTCCCAACACATCGCGGCAGGTAATTGTGGTGTGGAAAGATGAATTATACAGCCGTGGCATATCGCTGTTGATTGTGGGCGGCACCATGCAGGGTCGCGGATCGGCGCCGGCATATTTCAACGAAAATGGCCAGAACCAATGGCAATCGAAACAAGGAATTTTTGTAGGATTGCCGCTGCGCCAATTGCATGAAATCAACGGCGGCCCGCTTGAATTTTTTGGTTGGGAAACCGAAGAACCCGGCTTGGTTGCTTTGCACAATAAAGGTGCGGTAAATTTTAAAACACTGGGCGTGCAGTTGCATTGTATTGATTGCAACGAAGACCGTTTTTATTCCGACAAACCGCTGCTCAATTCTTCGGTGCTGCTGCAACAATCCCGCAGGGTGTATGTGCGTACCATTGTGCTAAAACCTTGATTAAAACGCTACTGCTTTTTCTGGTTGCCAAACCAGCTCTTTAAGCTGTTGTAATGTGTTCGCACATCACCTTTTCATAAATATCCTTCACTCGCTGCCAACCCAAAAACGATTTGTTCCTTACGAGTTGTGCACATAAAAACTGCTGCGCTGAAAAGAATATAATTTATTTATAATAAATATTTTGTGATGAATATTGCCCACGGCTGAGGTATGTTTTCCACAAATTAAAATTAATTTGACTACCTTAGAATCCATCGCAAGCATCCCAACCCCTTTAAAACAGGCTGATCCTTATTGTTTCTGTACACTATTGTTTACGGCACTCCTTTTGTGTCATCTATCAACCTGTAAATCACCAACATGACCCAGAAAAAGTTTGCATCGATGGATAGAGCGCAGCAACGGGTGTACCTGCTCACCGAAGGCACCTTCCTGGCAGAGCGCAGCACCGCAGCGTTCGACCTGATGCTGTACGACCTGAACGGGTTTTATGTTGAGGCCGCTTTTTACAAACAAACCAACCGCGTGGCTTATTTCAAAGTGTTGCACAACAGCGATGCATTGGAACACTACCTAGCCGATATCAACCTGGATGGTTTGCTGCAGGAGTTGCCCTTTTAAGTGAATGGTATTTACAGAACACAGCGCTTCATTTTCTCTTTATACGAATGCAAAAAGCGGAACCGAAAGGCTCCGCTTTTTTGTTGCCATTAATCACTTGATTGTAATACTTGGGCGGCATTTGAATGCGTACTACAGATCATCTCACTGCTCGTATTTATTGCAAATAAAAAAAGGCAGTAGAAACTGCCTTCGCTTGTACAATCAGAGTTGCACATGAGAAAAATATGAACCTGTTGATTATGATTACTGGATGATTGCAAACAACACCAAATAAACGCTAGCTGTTGTTTGCAAATCCAAATTACATCTTCATTGAAATGCATCGTCCAGGCAATCAACTCAACGAGCATAATACATTATCGAAGCCGTATTATTTGTTGCTTAAACAACTGCACTAGGGTGCATCCCACCACACCCGCTCTTTCAATGCTTCAATAGGTACTGGCACACCAGGACCGGCTTCCAGCGATTGGCGGTTCAGGTTTATTTCCAGTTGCGGCAGCGGCAGGCTGCGTGGAATGATGCCATTGGTGCGGCTTACTGCAGCACCCGTTAGTGCAGGAAAACCAGTGCGGCGCCAGTCAACCCATGCTTCATAAGAACCCTGCAACATCGTGATCCATTTTTGCTGGATGATGCGCTGCAATGTATTGTTGAAAGCAACGGCTGGTTTTGCCAGATAACCCGCTGCTTCCGAACCAATGCTCAGTGCATTGAAATCGGCAGTGATGGCTGCGTTGTAAGCAGTGGCAGCTTCTGCGGTTTTACCTTCACGCAGCCGCACTTCGGCAATGATAAACTGCACCTCGGCAAGGCTTAACAATACCACCGGCGAATTAATGGAAGCATAAGCAGGGCCCACTCTTGAATATAGGCTTTCACCGGCATCATCTTCATCGCCACCCGGTATGTTGCCCAGGTATTGGCCGGCATTGGTGCCTGTTTTTACTGCTAAAAAATAACGCGGTATCCGCGGGTCGCTCAACGCTTTCATTTTATCAATGATGGTTGTTGCAACCGCCATGTCTTTACGGCCGGAAAGCACATCAAAGCCATACACCGGGTTCGCGTTGGCGCTGCTGCTGCCATACACCACCTGAGCATTTTCGTTGTTGGCACTGATCAATGCCGGCGAAGTATTGAGGAATGCTGCAGCTGCGCCGGGCTGCCGTTTGCTGAGGTGATTGAGCAGGCGCAGTTTAAGCGAATTACCAAATTTTGCCCAGCGTTGCATATTGCCGCCATACACCAGGTCGTCTGTACCAATGCTGCCACCAGTGCCCGATTGCACATTGGCCACACCCGCGTCGATCATGCTAACGAGGGCCGGGTAAATGTCTTCCTGGCGGTCGTATTTCGGTGTCAGGTTCGCATCATCCATCAGCGCTTCACTAAAAGGAATATCGCCGTACAAATCAGTGAGCACACTGTAGCTATAAGCCATCAACAGTTGCGATACACCCACATACATCGAGTCGCCGGTGGCCCTTGCCTGTACCTGCACGCCTTTCAGGTCGCGCAGCACCACAGCGTACATCGCCGACCAAATGCCATCCGATTCTGCCGGGCCAATATCGTATTGGTTGTATTGCAACGGCTGGTTGCGGTGGCCGCCATAATGTTGTATAATGTTGCCTGCAATACGATTGACTGTGCCGCCAATGGTATAACCCAGTTGCACCTGCGCTGCGGGCAGCAACAGGCGTTTATCTACCACAGTTGGAAAGTTGGGATCCTTATTGATGTCGAGGGTTTTCTCGCAGCTAGTTGCCCCTGTCAGTAGCAAAATGGCTGCAAGCCCCTTGTATATAAATCGGTTCATGCTGTATGCATTAATGTTTTAAAAAACCAGTTTTACATTGAAGCCTACGCTGCGCAACGTGGGAAAAGCCATGCGGGTAGCACCCTGCCCGTTGTTGGTACCAAACGAGCTTGATTCGGGATCAACATGCGGCACATTGGTATGCATCCACAGGTTGCGGCCATAGATGCCTACCACCACGTTTTTGATGGATTTGCTATTGGGAAGTAACCAGTTGTAACTTAGGTTGGCTTCACGCAGCCGCACCCAGTTGTTTTCATACACATACTCTTCGTTGCCTTGCGCAAAATTCCACCAGGTCGCGTTGCGTTTCACCGCGGTTTCGTTGGGTTTGCCATCGCTTTGGCGCACACCCGGGAAAATGAAATCTTCCTCGCGACTTTCGGTTTTTTTAGTAACGCCGTAAAAGTCGAGCAACTCCTCGGTGCCGTTGTAGATATAACCACCCTGGCGAGTATCGATCAAAAAGTCGAGGGAGAAATTTTTAAACGTAACCGTGTTGCGCAAACCACCGGTCCAGTCGGGCTCGATATAACCTAGGTTTACACCATCGGCAAACAGCGGAAAGCCATCGTCATCCACCAAAATATTGCCTGCATCATCGCGTTGGTAAGCCGTACCAATGATGGAGCCATAGCGCTGGCCTTTTACTGCAAAAATGGCGGGATTGCCATCAAAGCCACCGAGGTAAATCTGGTCCACACCGGGATAGGTTTCTTCTACTTTGGAGCGGATGCGGCTAAATGTAATGGTGCTGTTCCAACCAAAATTTCGGCTACGCACCGGCGTTGCATTCAGGCTTACTTCAATACCTTTTACACGCGTTACACCGGAATTCACTACAAAGTTAGTAGCGCCTGCTGCAGGCGACACATCGAGGGGCACAATACCATTATCATTTTTATTGCTAAACCAGGTTGCTTCCAGCGCTATGCGGTCGCGGAAAAAGCGCAGTTCCGTTCCAATCTCCACCTCTGATGTGGTTTCTGCTTTTAGGTTGGGATTGTTGATGATGTTGCTGGTGGTGTAACCCGCAACGCCATTGAACGGAAAAGAAAGCGGCGCACTGGATGCCACAAAACCATCACCAAAACCTGCAGCCACCGTATTGCCCGGCACTACAAAATAGTTGATGACCTGGTATGGATTGGGATCGCGTGAAGACTGTGCAAAACCGGCGCGGATTTTACCATACGATAGCACGTTTTTGCTGCCCTTGATGGCTTCGGTAAAGATGAACGATGCATTGACACCGGGATAAAAATAACTGCGGTTTTGCTGCGGCAGTGTCGACGACCATTCGTTGCGTGCCGTAAGACCGAGGTACAGCATATTGCGGTAATCAAACTTCAGGTCGCCAAACACACCAATGAGGCGGCGCAAGGTGGTGAACTCGTAATTGGGATCAAACGACGACACGTTGTTCATGTGCGGGATGCCTGCAGAAATAAGTGCAGTACCCGTTTGCGTATAATTTTTCAACCTGCGTTGGTTAAAATCCTGTCCGCCGGTAAATGCAACACCAAAGTCTTCGCTCAAGCGCTTGTTGATGTTGAGCAATACAGTGGAAGTGATTTCCTGGCGATTGATATTATCGTTGTACAATGCGCCGTTGGGATAGCTGCCGGTGTTGATGTCGCGAAATGATTTGCGGTCGTCGTTGAGTTGATCTAAACCCAAACGATACGTAACATCAAGCCATGACGCCAGCTTGTAACCAAGCGTCAGCGCACCGATCATGCGATCGTTTTGCGTGTTGAAAAAAGTTTTGTTCACGGTCCACAACGGGTTGTCGAACGATCCGCCGCGGAAGTTGATCTGTGAACCATTTGGCCGCACATAGCCAAAGCGGTTTATATCCCACGAAATGGGCATATTGAACAGGGCAAAGAACGGGTTGTTGCCGCTTTGTCCCAGGTAAGGCACATCGCCCCAGGTGCGGATGTAATTTAAATTCAAGCCCACATTGAGGCGGCTGGTTACCTGGTTCGACACATTGAGGCGTGCACTGGCTTTGTTGTAATCCTGGTTGGGCACAATGGATTGCTGCCGCGAATGGCCCAGCGATAAAAAGTAGTTTACGTTTTCCCGCGATTGCGCCACAGACAGGTTGTTGTTGATGGTAACACCGGTTTGTAAAAAATCGGCGCGGGGATCGTAAGCCCGCAGCGTGATGCTGTCGCCAACTGCATTGCTGAATACTTTTTGCCCCTGTATGCGTGGCCCAAACGAACGGGAGCCGCCCTCCTGGTATGCGGCTGCCGTACCGCCCTGCGCGAATGAAGTTTGAAAATCGGGGAGCTTTAAAGGGTTATCAAAACCAGTGGTGCTGTTGAACGTAATAACCGGCGCTCCCTGCCGGCCACGCCCCGATTTGGTAGTAATGAGGATAACGCCATTGGCGCCGCGGTTGCCATACAACACAGAAGCGGCAATGCCCCGCAAAATAGAAATCGATTCAATGTCTTCGGCATTTACATCGGCCACACGGTTGGGTGTGCTCACCCCTTCCACTTCGGTGTAGCCGCCGCTGCCGTCGTTGGCGTTGGATACAGGGATGCCATCAATTACAAACAGCGGCTCGTTGTTGCCGGTAATGGATTTGGCACCGCCCCTGATGGTGATGCGGGCAGCCTGCCCTGGTGCGCCACCGCTGGATACTACCTGCAAACCAGCCACACGTCCGTTGAGGCTGTTCACCAGGTTTTGGTTGTTCGACTTGGTGAGCTGTTCGCCTTTTACTTCTTCAATGGCGTAGCCCAGCCCGCGCCGTTCGCGCCGAACGCCCAATGCAGTTACCACCACTTCGCTGAGCTGGCCGCTTTGCACCTGCAGCGAAATGTTGACGTTGCTTTCAGCTGTCAGCTTTGTTTGCTGTGTTACAAATCCAACGGATGAAAAGATAAGCGTGTTTCCGGTTGCGGCCTGGATGGAAAAGCTGCCGTCAGCAGCGGTTTGGGTAGCCACATTGGTGCCCTGAACCGATACCGTAGCGCCACTCAATGGGTTGCCGTTGGCATCGGTTACACGGCCACTGATGGTGCGCTGCTGCGCCATCAGCATGAGGCTGACCAACATGCATAAACAAAGGGTAAACAAATTCCGCATAACGTTGATTTAGATGATTGTTGCAAAAAGGACAAGCAAACTCTTTGATTTGCTGATGTCACCGGCGCACTTATTTACCGAGGCGTGAAAGAAGCATACTGAAGCAGGGGAAAGGGAAGTTGGGAGTGGATGAGTAGGCAGTTGGGAGTAGAGGGTTCAGAGTAGCGAGTTATGAGTTGTGAGCTATGAGTAGGCAATAAGTTGGTTAAGTATTGAAGACTTTAATTGAATAACAGCAAAGTGCTGTACTAGGTCGAGATAATGCAAACAGGAAATTCCTTTTCTTCTGACGTTTTTCCATTTTCACTTTGGGAAATAAGCCGAGCAAACAAGCTCAAAATTAATGTCAGGCAAACGTTGGGATTGCTCTTTGATGCGGCATTGGTGTTACTGTGGTGATTACAGCAGAACAATATTTACAAATAACCAAATATTTCAACAGTCATAGCTGCCTACTCACAACTCATAACTCACCACTCACTACTCTCAACTGTCAACTCCCAACTCTTCCCTACCGCTCATCACGCCGAAAGGCAACTGTTAAACACATTTAACAGCACTTACCGCTTGTACCGCCGTCATTGTTTATTGCCACTTTTACGTGCTTCGGGCCATGCAAATAAGGTTTGGGGAAATGCGGCAAAATAAGCGGCAGCCAATAGGCGCAAAACTGCTTACCGCTGGTGCAAAAACGGTTTTTACCGTTGCATTGAGCAGGTAATTTAGCTGCAACAACAAACATTATTGCTAACACTCAATTCACCCGGTCATGAAAAAACTTCTTTTAGCAGCAGCGCTTTTTATTTCAGCCAGTGCATTTGCCCATACACCCGCAGTTGATGAAGCAGTAGAAAAACTGTTTCGCGAAAGCTTTCCTACCGCCAGCAAAGTGCAGTGGTACGATCGCCAGAATGGTTACGAGGTTTTGTTCATCCACAACCAGGTGCAGTGCCGCATTCAGTACGACCTGGAAGGAAACATGCAGCACATGCGCCGCGATTATAATGAAGACGGGCTGCCGCTGTTCATTATTGGCAATGTAAAAAAACAATACCCCAGCAAAAAAATATACGGTGTTACCGAGATCACCACACCCGAAGGTTTGAACTACCACATCATACTCGAAGACCAAAAACATTGGACGTTTATTGAGTCCAGCTCCGGTGGCTACCTGAGCCATGTAAAACGCCTGCGCAAAGCCTAATCATCAACCATACATACAATAAAAGCGGCACCCAGAAAGTGCCGCTTTTATTTTTATTAATCCATGTTATAATCAAGCGCCGGCAATCCACTTGCGAAACTCGGGTGCAGTTTCCTGGCTTACAATTACCACATGCTGCACTTCGGGCAAGGTAAGCTCTACCTGCAGCTTTACCCGCTCATACGACTTGAACGAACGGATAAAATTGATATTGACAATGTACTGCCTGTTTACCCGGAAAAACATCTGGTTGTCGAGCTCACTTTCCATCTCGCCAAGGTTCTTATCCGACAAGTATTTTTTACCACATTTATCCAGCACGTATACCAGTTTGTTCTCGGTGTAGCACAGCACAATATCGGCGCAGGGCAGCGACACATATTCCACACCGCGCTTTACCAAAATGCGGTTGCGTTTTTTTACACCCAATTGTCCCAGCAGCGGCTCCATCAGCTGCCTCGAGTTGAAATGCTGCTGCAGCCTGCGGTATTTTTGCAACGCCTTTTCCAGGTCGTCGGCACAAACGGGTTTTAATAAATAATCAATGCCGTTGTGTGCAAATGCGCTGAGCATAAACTTATCGTACCCGGTAATAAAAATGACCGGCGCAGCCACCGGCACCTGCTGAAAAATATGAAACGAAATTCCATCAGGCAGTTGCACATCGCTCAGGATGAGATCCGGCGCGGGATGGTGCAGCAAATAATGCATTGCCTGCGCCATGCTGGTGAGCACAGCTTCCACTTCCACATCGGGGGCTACCTCTTTGAGAGTGCGCACCAGTTCGGTGCTTACCGCTTTTTCATCTTCAATAATTACAATGCGGCTCATAGGTTTTGTTGTTTGATTAAGGGTAATGTAACGCTGTAGTGGTGCTCGGTTTCCTGCACCACAATATCCAGATTGCACAACAGACGGTAGTGCTGGCGCAGATGCGGCAGCCCAATATGCGTGCTTTCCACTGCAAACGGATGCCGGCGCAATTCGTTTTGCACCACCACGTTGGAGTCGATCACTTTTACACAAATATTGAGGGGCTCCCGCTCCGAAAAGCGGTTGTGCTTAATGGCATTTTCCACCAGCAGTTGCAGGGAGCATGGCACAATCATCACCGTTTCGGTAGTGCTGGGCAATTGCAGGTGCAGGCGTACACCATTATCATAGCGTATTTGCAACAGGTAAAAATAATCTTCAATAAACCGCAGCTCATCGTGCAATGAGATCAGCTCACGGTCTTTGTTGATGAGAAAATATTTGTAAACCTGCGCCAGCTTTTGGGTAAATGCGCGGGCCGTTTCCGGCGCCTCGCCGGTAAGATGTGAAACGGTGGTGAGTGCATTGAAAATAAAATGCGGATCGAGTTCGGCTTTCAGTGCGGTAATCTCGGCTTGTACCCGTTCGCGGTCAAGCTGGTCAACTATTTTCACATCCAACTCCCGCTCTTTCGATAAAAAAATAGCTTCGTACAACAGTGCCAATAATAATCCAAGGCCGCCGTACAGCAACCCACAGGTAAGAGTAACCGAAATTTGATGGCTACCCAAAGCCAACTGCTGCCACAAGCCGCCTGCTGCGCATCCCAACACAAACGATAAGCCTACCGAAGCCACCGCCAGCGCTAATATTTTACGGGCAAAAGCATCGCGCAGCAATGGTGCAGTGCGGAGCCTTGCAATCATGGTGGCAGCCGTTTGCCACACGGCCAGCGAGGCCATGGTAAAATACAGCAGCGTAATAAGTAAACGGCCTGTTGTTGGCTGCGGGCAACAAAGCAAATGTGCCACCCAGGGAATGATTACCCCCAGCAGCGGGATGCATATTGCCTTAAAAATGCCGTCTCTAATCATAGGTATACACCAGCAACCGTAGTGGCCGGCCCTCCTTTCAAAGCTAAATTTCGGTTGGGCCAAATGGAGCCATATTGTGTTTACAGGAGGATATGCATTACAAGTGGCAAACCGCCCCTGGCCTGCATTTCACGGCCGGGCTTGCCAAATAAGGGTTCAGGATGGCTTTGTCATGCTTCGGCAGGCATTCATCAGGATTAGGATGCCCATTTTCATCCAAAACGGGTTTCGTTATATTGCGCCTGCTGCAACCCATGTGCGGCATGTGTGTATGGAAACCTGGGCCAAATTTTTACGGCAGTATTACCTGCAACTGCAACCACCGCGGCCGCTGCCCAATGGCATAGAATGGCTGTACCCGCAGCAGCATGCCGAAGTGCAGGAAACATCCCGCCGCTTTTTTGATCGTTACTTTGCCGACAAAGGCAAGCGCACCCTTATGCTGGGCATCAACCCGGGCAGGTTTGGTGCCGGGGTTACCGGTGTAAACTTTACCGCGCCACGCCAGCTTACACAAATCTGCGGCATCGACCACCCGTTTAAGAACCAGAGCGAACTGTCGGCAGAATTTATTTACGACATGATTGCAGCCTACGGTGGCCCGACCCATTTTCACAAAGATGTGTTCATTGGATCAGTATGCCCGCTGGGTTTTGTGCAGGGTGGTAAAAACCTGAATTACTACGACGACAAAGCGCTGTTGCAAACAGTGGAACCGTTCATTATTGACAGCATCCAGCAACTGGTGGATTTTAGGGTGCACCGAAAAAGATGCGTGTGCATTGGCGGCGAAAAAAACTACAAACACTTGTTACGCTGGAATGCGCAGCACCAGTGGTTCGATGAAATAGTGCCGGTGCCGCATCCGCGGTTTGTGATGCAATACCGCCGCCGGCAAAAGGCGGAGTTTATTGATCAATACCTGCAAGCAATTGCCGGTTGATGCAGTTACGCCTGCCGTTCATCCCCTAAAAAATCTTTTTTATCCAACTGCGCTGCATCATATAAAAACATTTTCTACTTTAGCCGCTTCAATGCTACGCATTATGAAGCTCATCTTCTAGGTCTGCACCAAAAGACCATTTTACTCCATCTCCATTTTTACGGGTACACATACCCGTGACACTTCTATTTTTTTACAACCAACGAACTTTTTTATGACGCAAATAGTAATGCGCCGGCAAAAGGCTGCGCATTGGATGGGTCTGATCAAACAGGCCCTGCGTGGCGAAGACCATGATTTTACCACCGGCAGTTTAAAGCGGGCCATTTTTATGCTCGCCATCCCCATGATCCTGGAAATGATGATGGAATCGGTGTTTGCCGTGGTGGATATATTTTTTGTAGGCAAACTGGGCAAAGAGGCCGTGTCTACCGTTATTTTAACCGAAAGCATCTTAACGCTATTGTACTCGGCGGCCATTGCATTTAGTGTAGGCGCCACGGCGCTGGTGGCCCGCCGCGTAGGCGAAAAAGATGGCGAAGCCGCATCGCATACCGGCGCACAGGCCATTAACCTGGGCGTGATGGTGGCGCTGGTGGTAACGGTACTGGGTATTATTTATGCCCGCGAAATGCTGGTGCTGATGGGCGCCTCCGAAGCCGTGCTGCAGGTGGGCGTGCCTTATACCCGCATTGTATTTGGCAGCAGCATTTCCATTTTACTGCTGTTCCTTATCAACGGTGTATTTCGTGGAGCAGGCAATGCGGCCATTGCCATGCGGTCATTGTGGCTGGCCAATGGCTGCAATATTTTGCTGTGCCCGCTGCTCATACATTTCTGGGGATTATCGGGTGCTGCAATGGCCACTGCCACAGGGCGCAGCATTGGTGTATTCTACCAGTTGTACCACCTGCGTAAAGGCGGCAAAATACTGAAGTTGCTGGGCCTCCACTACCGGCTCGACTGGCCCATTATCCGCTCCTTGTTTTCCATTTCATGGGTAGGTTTTGTGCAGTTCTTTATTGCATCAGCCAGCTGGATTTTCCTGGCCCGCATCATGACCTCGTTTGAAAACGATGCAGCTTTTGCAGGTTATGGTGTGGCCATCCGCATTGTGATGTTTTTTCTGCTGCCCGCATGGGGACTGAGCAATGCAGCCGCTACGCTGGTGGGCCAAAGCCTGGGTGCAAAAGACCCGCTTCGTGCCGAACAAAGTGTGTGGCAAACGGCCCGCTTCAGTGCGGTGTTTATGGCGTTGGTTACGGCGTTGTTCCTCTTGTTTGCCGAAGGCATTGTGGGCTTTATGAATAAAGACCCTGAAGTGGCTCGTTACGCGGTGCTTTCCCTGCGCATAATTTCGCTGGGTTATATTTTTTACGGCGTGGGCATGGTGATGGCCAATGCATTCAATGGCGCCGGCGATACCAAAACGCCTACCATCATCAATTTCTTTGGGTTTTGGACGTTTCAGATTCCGCTGGCTTACCTGCTGGCCATTGTGCTGGACATGGGTCCGCTGGGTGTGTTTATTGCCATCCCGGTGGCGGAAACGGCTATTGCCATAACCGCTTTCGTATTGTTTAAAAAGGGCAAATGGAAAACAAAAAGTATTTAAGCCGATAAACTTGTTGGCCAATAGTATAATTGCCTGATCAGAAAATATCCCTTGCTACTTAGCGTTCAACTGTTGTTGGTATTGCAATGCCAACAACAGTTTATTTTTCACACAAAATGCTATGCAGCCATCCAGCCAACAAAAATCAAGCAAAACCAATATCGCCAACAAGCTAACTGTTGCGCTTTTGGTTATTTACCTGGCAATACTTTGCTGGATATTGCTGTTGAAATTGGGCGTTCGGTTTTCTTACATGCATGAGTGGAGTTTTAACCTGATCCCGTTCAGCAAAGCGGATATCGGCGAAATGGTTTTAAATGTGCTGGCTTTTGTACCCTTGGGCATTTATACAGCAATGCTGTTTGTGCGTTGGCACTGGGGTAAGATATTATTGTTTTGTTGCGGCTTTAGCGTGTTGGTTGAAAGCATTCAGTTTGTATTAGCTATTGGCGCCTTTGATATTACCGATATCATCACCAACACTACCGGCGGGCTGATCGGCTTGGCGCTATTTTATGCAATGAAAAAAGCATTTGGCAATCGCGGCAAGGCACAACAATTCATTAATGTGCTGGCCACGATTGTCACCGCTATGCTGGTTTTGTTTTTATTTCTATTGAAGATGAACTTGCTGCCCATCAGGTATCAATAGCGTTGGGTGTTATGCCACCTGTTCCCGGCCCGATTTTTTGTACTTTCACTATTCCGGCTTACGGATCAGTTTATGAACCCCAACAACACCATCGATTCCAACCTGCTGCGGCAGATTTTCTTTATTGTTCTGATTCTTTTCCTGGGCATTGTGCTGTTTCGAGAGCTGGCGTTTTTCCTGTCGGCGTTGCTGGGTGCGGTTACGTTTTACATTATTATGCGCGACCGCATGTTTTACCTCACCGAAAAACGTAAATGGCGGCCGGCCACCGCGGCGTGGGTGCTCATGCTGCTTTCGTTCTTTGTGATCCTGGTGCCTATTGGCCTGCTGGGCAACATACTTTATTCCAAGATCAGCTACGTAGTTACCCATTCCGGCGAAGTGCTAGCTTCCATTAAAAAACTCGCTGCCGAAATTCACCAGAAAATTGGTTACCAACTCATCAACCCCAACGCCATTAATCAACTGGGGCCATACCTGGGCCGCATTCTGCCCAAGGTGCTGGGCGTAACAGCCAATACCATCACCATCATTGCCGTCATGTATTTTGTGCTCTATTTTATGCTGGTCAATGGCCGCCGCATGGAAGACTCGCTGTACGAGTACATTCCGCTGAAGGACGGCAACGTGGAACTGCTGGGCAACGAGCTGCGCCGCAACGTTGTAACCAACACCATTGGCATTCCGCTCATTGCCCTTATCCAGGGCCTGGTGGGGCTGGTTGGTTATCTTATTTTAGGTATCGATGAACCTTTTGTTTGGTTTGTGGCCACCTGTGTATCAGCCATGGTGCCGGTGGTGGGGGCGGCCCTGGTGTATGTGCCGCTCACCATCATGCTGCTGGTGCAGGGCGATACGGTAAGAGGCGTGATCATGGGCCTTTGGGGCTTTTTGCTTATTGGGCTGGTAGATAACCTGTTTCGGTTTGTGCTCAATAAAAAGCTGGGCGACATTCACCCGCTCATTACCATCTTTGGCGTTATTGCCGGTGTGCAACTGTTTGGGTTCATCGGTATCATCTTCGGGCCGCTGCTCATTTCCATGTTCATCCTGCTGCTGCGCATTTACTCCTCCGAATTTTTTATTAAAAAAAGGGAAAGCCGCCGCGTAAAATAAAGGCGGGGTGTGGCAAAATATCCGCTATTCAAGCGGAAACAAGCTTTACCATTACATTGATTTTCCGCTACTTAAACAATATTTTTGATATTGTTATGACCATTTTTGGGGTAAAAAACGGACATTTGCTCTACCAAAAAAGCAGTCCTGCTTTTAGGTCATCAGCTTACATTTTCAAATAAAACAAGGAGTATAAATACGAGAGGCTTAAGGGGAAACACCTGAGCTTGCAGCGTGTTTGTGCTTAATTTATTGAAAATGATAAAGTTTTCGAGTAAATAATTTTCTGGAACAAGGACAGCTTTTTACTTTCACACCGTCGGCGTTCCAATAATCCTAAAAACCTAAAGCCTTGAGCAAACAGTTTCTGCCCATCATCCTTTCCACCGTAGCGGTTGCAGCTTCGCTGTTCCCTGCGCTGAAGGCTGGCAGTGAGGACGCCCCCAAACGCTTGGCCGCCGCGGCCGCTATTGTTGCGCCTGCTGCACCTGTAGCCAACCTCGATAATAAAAGCATTGCCGCCGCTGCCGCCACAGAGCTGTTCGACAGCCTGCAGCTGGATAAGCTGGGTCTTTCACTCGATGCCCTGCAATATGCTTATACCGGATACCTCAACCTGAAAGATAAAGGTGCGTTGCAAAATGATGCGCTGCTGTCCATCTGCGATTTCAGCCAGTCGTCTTTTAAAAAGCGCCTGTACATCATTGATGTCAAGAACTTCAAGGTGTTGAAAAATACCTATGTGGCGCATGGCAAAAACACCGGCCTGCAGTATGCCACCAATTTTTCCAATACGCCTGAATCCCTGCAAAGCAGCCTGGGCTTTTTTGTAACCAAAGGCACTTATAGCGGCAAACATGGTCTGTCGCTGCGCCTGGAAGGCAAGGAAGTGGGCATTAACCACAAAGCCGAGGAACGTGCCATTGTAATGCACGGCGCCGATTATATTGGTGCGCACCGCCTGAAGGCCGCCTATATGGGCCGTAGCTTTGGCTGCCCCGCAGTGCCGCAGGCCGAGTCGGCAGAGGTGATCAACACAATTAAAAACGGATCCGTTTTATTTATTTACCATCCTTCGAAGAGTTACCTGCACGGAAGCAAATTACTCAACGCCTGATTTGGACGCAACAAGGATGGATGAACAAAGCCCGCCGTACCCTATGGTTGGGCTTTTGTTTTTTTGGGAAACGAATGGTGGGGAATGTCGAACAGAGGAATTTTGAAGTTGGGAAAAGAATATCGAACAAGGAACAAGGAATGTTGAATGACGAAGGAGAACAGCCAGGAAGGCAATTATTGGATTATTGATAATTGATTATTGTTTTTCGGTGAGCAAAATAAAAAGGAAAAGCAGTTGCGTTTCGATAAAACAAGGATCTATAAACCGTGTCAATATTGGGCGTAGCCCAAACCCGTTGGTAGCAATTAGATAAATATCAGTATCCCGTTGGGCATGGCCCAACCCTAAAAGCAGCATTGCATTTTTGCAGCAATAACGTTTCAATCCACAGGGTTGATCTACGATCAACAATCCGCAATTGATTTGCGTTTCCCCTGTGCTACCAACAGGTTTGGGCTACGCCCAAATATTAATATTTGTACCAACAGCATTTAGGCATATTGCCACTACCTAATAATCCAATAATCAGAAATTAATAATCATTCAATCATTGGCTGTTCCCTTCTGCGGTTCAACATTCCTTGTTCCTTGTTCGATATTCTTTTCCCAATTACCTCTGTTCGACATTCCTTGTCCGGCTGTTCGACATTCTTCCCCTTACTCACCTGTTCTTTTGTTCAATATTCTTCAGTTCCGCTTCATTCACCCAAACTGGGTACTTTTTGCGCAGGCTGTCGACCCATTCCTTTTCCTTCAATGCCTGGTAATCATTGGTCACCACGCCCCTTGATTCTTCAAAACTGCGCTGCACCGGCTGGTTGTACACCTGCAGCACCAGCGCAAAAGAAGCCGAGCCGTCGCCTTCGGTAACCTGCACCTTACTTACCGCACCGCGCTTAAAAGGCAGGCTGGCGGCACCGGGCAGGCTGCTCCATTCAAACCGGGCCGAATCGGCCGTGATGCTTTCTTCATACGCCGCCATATGCTTGCGCCATTGCGCAGGGGCCTTTTGTACTTGTGCCGCCAGCTTTTGCGCATCGGCTGCACTGGTGGCATAAAACAGCACCGCATCGGCACTGCGGCTCCAACGGTATTGAGCAGTATTGGCATCGTAAAAACGGCGCAGTCCACCACTGTCCGATTGCACTGGCGTCCACAACTCCCGCTGCATGATCTCGAAAAACAAGTTGCCTTCCCGGAACTCCGCCATCTGGTTGCGAAAATCATCATTGTAGGATTCCAGGTTTTCGGCATAATGATCCATGGCTTGGGCGGCTACATACTCCCGCCACAGTTGTGCAAACGGCTTGGTGCCGCTGCCATCTTCCTGCACATGAAAATTCCGCGCATAATCCAGCCAGGCATCAACGGTGTAGGGCTCGTTGCCCAACCGGAACAGCACTGCAGTGCCACTCAATTCGTCGGGGCCAGTGGTGTTGGCCAAGGTCCGCTTGGTGCGGCTTTCCAGCGCAGCCATCACCACGGCAGTGGGCGCTTTATAACCAGCCTGTTGCAATACTTTTTGCACCAATTGATCTTTGGTAGCCGCCATGCGGTCGCTGGCCTGTACCTTTTCGCGGAGCGCTAAAAGAGCTGCTTGGGTTTGTTGGGCAGGCACCGGAATTCTTTTTATCCTTTTTACCAGGTGCACGCCATGCGCTGTTTCAAAAGGTGTGCTGATAGCGCCGTCTTTTGCCAGGCCAAAAGCTACTTTTTCAAAAAGGGGATCGTACTGGCCCACGCCAAACTCAGGCATCAGGCCACCGGCGCCAGCCGATACCGGGTCGTTGCTCCAGCGTTCGGCAAGGGTTTCAAATGATGCACCTTTTTTAATGGCGGCATAAATGGAGTCCGCCCTTTTACGCAACGCCGCTTTTTCGGCAGGTGTGGCATCGGGTGGGTAAGCCAGCAAAATCTGCGCAGCACGCATGCGGCCCAGGGCCTTGCGGTGCTCATCTACTTTTATGATGTGGTAACCGGCGCTGGAGCGGTGCAGCGGCGACAAGCCACCGGCAGGAGCAGCATACGCCAGATTTTCAATGTTGTAAGGCAAGGAAAAAACGGTGATGAACCCGATGCTGCCGCCGTTGGCCGCTGCCGAAGGATCATCGGAATATTGGCGGGCCACCTGCGCAAACGGGGCGCTGCTGCGTAGTTTGTTGTATGCTTCTGTTGCTTTTTTAAATGCGGCTGCCGTATCGCGGTCGCCGGCGGCATTTTGCAGCGCAACAAAAATGTGGCTTACCCTTAAATCTTTTTGCGACCGGTTGAATGCTTCCTCCGCCAGTTGCCGTACACCCTGCGGATCGTTGAGGTAGCCGGGCAGCACCTGTGCCCGCAGGCCTTCGAGGTCGGTTTTAAACTGCGGCAACGTATCGTAGCCACGGCTGCGGGCCTCTTTTATTTTGAGCTTTGAAGCGATGTATAGTTGCAGGTAATCGTTCAAGGCTTTGGCCGAATGGCCGCTTGTGTTGTTTTTGCGGTACGCATACAAAAACTCTTGCACCGAAATGCTGTCGTTGCCGATGGTAAACAGCGTTTGGGCCGGCGCCTGCAGCGCAGCAAAAAGCAATGCGGGGATAAGCAGTTTTTTCATAAGAATGTTGTGCGGTCTTCAAGGTACGGACGACTATATTTTCGCCCTCTATTCGATCTTATTTTCCGCCCTTTCGGCGGTGTTCCAGTATTTCGTCTACCTGTTGTTCGGTTAGTTTTTTGGCAATGATGCGTTTGTCTTTATCCAGCAAATAAAGGGTTGGAAAACTCTGCACATCGTACAGCTGCGAGTAGCTGGGTGTGCCCGCATCCACACGGGCCTTTTCCGATGCACGGCTGTAGTACACATGCGTCCAGTCGTTCAGCTTGTGCTCTTTGATAAAACTGGTCCAGGTTTCCCTGGTGCCTTCGCTTTCTTTGGCCATGCCAAAAAGCGCCACGCCTTGCGCTTTCCATTTGGCTGCATGCAGGCTGTCGATGCGCGGCACCACTTCCTTACAGTGGCCGCAGGTGGGGTCCCAAATGGTTACCAGCGTATAAGGCGACTTGATGCCATACAGCGATTTTTGTTTGCCATCCAGGCCAGGCAATTCAATATCAGAAGCAGGGTTGCCGGTAAGGTTGGCCATCAGGCTGTATGCCCGGTCGGTGATTACTTTTTTGCCCTGCTCGGTAAGCCAGGGGTAGGTTTTGTTGGAAAAATATTTTTCAAACAGGTGCACAAACACGGCGTCCTCCCACATGTATTGCTGATTGAGGTAGCGGTTGGCAAATTTCAGCAGCAAAAACTTTTGCATCTCCTCGTTGATGGATGCGTAACCGAGCATCCAGTCGAGTTCTTTTTTCACTGAATCGGCCACGGGGTACACCAGCTGCGCAAAATATTTATCGAGCCGCGGCTCAAAAAACGGGGTTCGCACCAAGCGTTCATCCCAAAAGTTCACGCCATCCCAATAGTGGGTCTTGTAGTATTTGTAACCAAACAGGGAATCTTTTGCGGCATCGGGGTGGTTCTGCGGCACCTCGGGCTCCCGCATGGCTTTGAGCAACGTGGCCAAAATACCATTGGGATCTTTGGTCATGATATCGGTGCGGTATTGCTGCACGTCTTTTTGCAGCTTCTGGATTTCACCGCTCAGGCGCACCGAGTCGGCGGGAGCACTGTCGCTGCGCTGGCGCATCAGCGCATCAATGGCGCGGCCGCTGCGGCCCATGGCTTTTTGATAATCGAGGAAAGCCACGTTTTCCGGCGAGCCGGTAAATTGTATGTTTTCCATTTGCGCCGTATCGGCCACTACCGAAAAGCGCTGGTTCTTGTCTACCAATATTTCAAAGTTGCGCGACCGGTCGGGGAAGCCCACGAGGTAAATGCCGCCGCCCAGTTTTTTACTGCCCTTAAAAACGCCTTCGCCTTGTGCGTTCAGTTTTACCGAATCAACAATGGGCAACTGCTTGCCGTAATAATGTCCGAGGTAAATGTATTCGTTCTTGAGGGGCTTGAGCGTCACCTTGATTTCATACCCGTCGGCGGCGGGCTTTGCAGCCGGTTTGCTTTGGGCAAAAGAAGGTTGGTATGCAGCAGTGGCAAAAAGGCTTAGGATCAGCAGGTGCTTCATGGAATACATGGGTTGTTTGAAGAGTTCACAAGTTTACAGGTTCACAAGTTAGTCAACGTGTGAACCTGTAAACTTGTGAACTGCTAAAATGGCTCGTAAAAATAATACATCCGGGCACCGCTGCTGCAAAAGGGTTGTTAGTTTCCTCTTAAACCAACCGGCACCTCCCTGCAGCTAAGGCAAAGGGCGTACTTTTGGAGCCGTGAGAAAAAAGAAAAATATTGTTTTGGAAAGCCTGCTGGTGCAGGATTACGCCGCCGAAGGCAAATCGTTGGCGCGGCAGGATGGAAAAGTAATTTTTATTGAAGGGGCCGTTCCCGGCGATGTGGTAGATGTGCGGCTGGGAAAATCGAAAAAAGACTGGGCCGAAGGCCAGGTCATCAACATCCGGGAGTACTCGAACGAACGGGTGGAACCTTTTTGCCAACATTTTGGTATTTGCGGTGGTTGCCAGTGGCAAATGCTACCGTACGAAAAACAGCTCCAGTTCAAACACCGCCAGGTGGAAGAAGTGCTCAAGCGCATCGGCAAAGTAGAACTCCCTGAATTTTTGCCCATTGCCGGCGCCGGCGAAACCCGATTTTACCGCAATAAGCTGGAATATACTTTCAGCACTAAAGAATTTACCGCCAGCAAACCGCCGCCCCGGCCGCGCCTGCTCAAAGGCGGCGTGTGGTCGCAACCCGAAGGCGATGCCAATGGCGTTACATTTCGCGACGACGGTGAAGGGGATGCAACCGCTGCACCGGCAGCACAAAACCCAGGCGCACTGGGCTTTCACGCCAAAGGCTTTTTTGACAAAGTGGTGCACATTGAAAAATGCTGGCTGCAGCCCGAACCCACCAACGAGATCCGCAATGCCATCCGCCAATACGCGGCCGAAAAAGGACTCACCTTTTACGACATCCGGGCACATGTGGGCTTTTTGCGCACCATGCAGGTTCGCATCTGTACCACCGGCGAGGTAATGGTGAACCTGGTGGTGGGTGAGGACAATCCAAAAAAATTGCAACCGCTGTTGCAGTTCCTGGTCGACCAGTTTCCGCAGATCACTTCGCTGCTCTACACCATCAATTTAAAATGGAACGACTCCTTGCACGACCTGGAGCCGCAGGTGTTCAAAGGCAAAGGTTTTGTGGTGGAAGCGCTGGAAGATTTTCGCTTTAAGATCGGGCCCAAATCATTTTTCCAAACCAATAGCCGCCAGGGCGAAAAGCTGTACCAGATCACCCGCGACTTTGCCGAACTGGATGGCACCCAAACCGTTTACGACCTGTATTGCGGCACCGGCTCCATCGGTATTTTTTGCAGCCGTGGTGCTAAAAAAATCATCGGTGTGGAAGTGATTGAAGCTGCCGTGGCGGATGCCAAGGAAAATGCGGCCCTGAACGGAATAGACCACGGCGTGTTTTTTAGTGGCGATGTAATTGATGTGTGCAACGATGAATTTTTTGCGCAGCATGGCCGCCCCGATGTGCTCATTACCGACCCGCCCCGTGCCGGCATGCACGAAAAGCTGGTGCACAAAATTTTAGAGATTGCAGCGCCCACAGTGGTGTATGTAAGCTGCAATCCGGCTACACAGGCCCGCGACCTGGCGCTGCTGGATGCCAAATACAGGGTAACCAAAGTGCAGCCGGTGGATATGTTTCCGCATACGCATCATATTGAAAACGTAGTGCAGTTAAAACTAAGAAGCAAGGAGTAACAAGATGAGTAATTTCAGATCGTATGGACGAAATCCGTGGCCCCCGGTTGTTAAATATCTGGTCATCGTAAATGTGGTGGTGTTTATAGCACAGGTATTACTCGATCCGCAGATTGGATTGACTGTAAATTATCTGGCGCTGCACCCGTTGGACGCTCCTGATTTTTCGCCCTACCAGGTCATTACCCATATGTTCTCGCATGCCAATATTGGCCACATCCTGTTCAACATGTTTGGCCTGTGGATGTTTGGCCGGGAGTTGGAAAATATTTGGGGCAGCAAGCGTTTCCTGAATTTTTACCTCATTAGCGGCATTGGCGCAGCAGTTTTCCACCTGCTGGTGCAGCAGGTAATGGGCACCTACAGTATTGCCATTGGCGCATCGGGTGCTGTGATGGGCATTTTTGCCGGCTTTGCCTACCTGTTTCCCAACACGCCATTGATGCTGTTGTTCTTTCCGGTGCCCATCAAAGCCAAATGGCTGATGATTGGCCTGATTGCTTTTGACGTATTTGGGGGCATCCGGGGTGGTGATAATATTGCGCATTTTGCACACCTGGGCGGAGCCTTAACCGGATTTATCATGGTATGGATTTGGAACCGTGACAAAAGGCGGTTTTATTAAACAATTTTTGACTGTTTCTTGTAACTTTATTTTCATCATGAGCTATTACCGACAACAAAACAGAAGCAGGCTAACAGTGGGTCAGGACGGTAACTCATTGGTAATGCTGATTGCCATCAACCTGGTGGCTTTTGTCCTGCTGGCCTTTATCAAGGTCATCTACTATTTTACCTACGGAAAAGAAGGGGTGCCCATTTACCACGACCAGGTGCTGGACTGGGTGGCGCTTCCGGCCGATTTCTCGACTTTTATTACCCGCCCCTGGACGCTGATCACCCATTTTATTGTGCACGACAGCGTGTGGCACATCATTGCCAATATGCTATGGATGTGGTGCTTTGGCTATATTTTCCAGGACCTGGCCGGCAACCGCAAACTGATTCCCGTTTTTATCTACGGCGCACTGGCAGGTGCCGTGGCGTTCATGCTTTCGTACAACCTGCTGCCACCGCTGCGCGAACACCTGTCTGAGGCCAGTGCCATTGGTGCATCAGCTGGTGTAATGGCCATTGCCATTGCCGCCACTGCGCTGGCGCCCAATTACCGCATTTTCCCCATGATCAATGGCGGCATACCGTTGTGGGTGCTTACCATGCTGTTTGCAATCATTGACCTGGCTACAATACCGTACAACAACCCAGGCGGGCATATAGCCCACTTAGCCGGTGCAGGTACCGGTTTTTTGCTGATCGTGGTTTTGCGCAAAGGCTACGACTGGAGCCTGTGGATGAACAATGTGTACGATTGGGCCAACAATTTGGCCAACCCCGACAAACCGAAAAAAGGCAAGGAACTGAAAACGCAGTTGTTTTACAAGAGCAATGTGCAGCCTTTTAAAAAACGCAGCAATGTAACGCAACAGCGCATCGACGATATACTAGACAAGATCAACCAGAAAGGTTACCAGTCGCTGAGCGAAGAAGAAAAAGAAATCCTGAAACGGGCCAGCCAGGAAGACCTGATGTAAACCCGCTGCAATGTTTGATGATCGATAAAACAAATGGCTCCTCCCGGGGCCATTTGTTTTGTGGGCATTATTTTTTAGCAAACAGAAAACCGGTTTGGCCACTCCGTTACCTGTTGCTGTTATAAGTAAATGAATTGCAGCGGACGGATGGGCCTGTTCATTTTCAAAATTGACCATTGTCTTTTAAATTGCATGAATGGCAGTTAGTTTCACGCGGTTTGCAAAACAGATGTTTGTATTCTTTCATGTAGCAGCTGCCCTCCTGTTTTTACTGGCTTGCTATGGCCCCTACCTGTCGCCGGAGCGGTGGTGGTTTTTGTCTTTTCTTGGGTTGGGTTTTGCCATACTGCTGGCCGTGCTCATTTTCTTTATTTTTTTCTGGATTGTGTTTGCCCCGCGCTACATGCTAATTTCGCTGCTGGCCATGGCACTGGGCTGGAAGGCCATCACCTCGTTCATCACGCTGCGGCCCCTGCCCGATTTTGTGGCGCAAAAAGCCCCTGACACCCTTAGGGTAATGCATTGGAATGTGGCCCGTTTCCTGGAATTGCGTCGCAACGATAACAACAAAAGCCGGGTACGTGCCCGCATGCTCGACATCATCAAACGGCAGGATGCCGACGTGCTGTGTTTCCAGGAATTTTACCACTCAACCGACCCACAGTACTATGACAATCTCAATTACATACAACAAGAGCTGAACTACCCGCATGTATATTTTACCTGGATGGAAGACGGCGGCAAACAATGGTTTGGACAGGCTATTTTTTCGCGGTTCCCGATTGTAGACACTGCCAAACTGGTGTTTCCCAAACCGGGCCTGCCCGAAACCCTGCTGCGTGCCGATATTGCTTTTGGCGGCGATACGGTGCGGGTAATGACCACGCACCTGCAATCGGTGCAGTTTAAAAAAGAAGACTACGAATCGCTGGAAGAAATAAAAAGCCGTGAAGACAGCATGCTGCAAAACTCCCGCAACATTTTTTCCAAGCTGAAAAGGGCCGCTGTGATCCGTGGCGAGCAGGCTGCTTTGGTACGTGCCGAAATGGAGCGGAGCCCGCACCCCATCATCATCACCGGCGACCTGAACGATGTGCCCAACTCCTACACCTATTACACCATTGGCAAAGACCTGCAGGATGCATTTTTGAAAAAAGGATTCGGCATTGGCCGCACGTATTCCGGCATTTCGCCTACCCTCCGCATCGATTATATTTTGACCAGCAAAAGCTTTGAGGTGGTGCAGTTTCAGCGCATTGTGCGCCAGCTGTCCGACCACTATGCGCTGGTGACCGATCTGAAGTGGAAAAAGTAGTTGTTGGATTTTACCAGTTAGCCTAATACACACCCAGCGCAGCAAGCTCATTTTTACTGATGAACCCAATCTCCCCAAGCTAATAGCCAATAGCTAGCGGCTAATAGCTACTTTTGCCCTCCCAACTATTGGCGCAATATGAAGGAGCTGCACGTTTACAATTCTTATTCAAGAGCAAAGGAAAAATTTGAATCCCTGGTGCCCGGCCACGTAGGCATGTATGTGTGCGGCCCCACCGTTAGCGGCGAAAGCCACTTGGGCCATGCACGGCCTTATATTACGTTCGACCTCGTGTACCGCTACCTTACCCACTTGGGCTATAAAGTGCGGTATGTACGCAATATTACCGATGCCGGCCATTTTGAAGAAGAAGGCCGCGAAGCGGAAGACAAGATCTCGAAAAAAGCAGTGATCGAAAAGCTGGAACCAATGGAGCTGGTGCAGAAATACACCAACCTGTTTCATTGGGCCATGGACCAGTTCAATACCGTTCCGCCTTCTATTGAGCCCACGGCTACCGGCCACATCGTGGAGCAGATCGGGATGATACAGGAACTGATCCGCCAGGGTTATGCCTACGAGGTAAACGGCAGCGTTTATTTTGATGTACGCAAATATGCCGAGGGCCACGACTATGGCAAACTCAGCGGCCGCGTAATTGACGAAATGCTGGAAACCACCCGCGAACTGGAAGGGCAGGACGAAAAACACAACAAAGCCGATTTTGCGCTGTGGAAAGCGGCGCCGCCGGAGCACATCATGCGGTGGAACTCCCCTTGGGGCGAAGGCTTTCCGGGCTGGCACATCGAGTGCTCGGCCATGGCCACCAAATACTTGGGCAAACAGTTCGATATTCATGGCGGCGGCATGGACCTGCAGTTTCCGCACCACGAAAGCGAGATTGCACAAAGCACCATTTGCAACCATACGCCTCCCGTTCGGTACTGGATGCACAACAACATGATCACCATCAACGGCCGGAAAATGGGCAAAAGCTACAACAACGTGATCCGGTTAACGGAGTTGTTCAGCGGCGACCACCCCGAGCTGGAAAAGGCATACTCGCCGATGACGGTGCGCTTTTTTATTTTACAAACACACTACCGCAGTACCCTCGATTTTGGCAACGAAGCGCTGCAAGCTGCCGAAAAAGGCCTGAAGCGCCTGATGGAAGCATACGAGTGGCTGCAAAAACAGCCCGCAGCCGATGACGCAGCAACTGTCACTCCAGACAACGAGTTGGAGGAAAAAGTAACCACATTGCTGGCTTCGTTTGCCGACAACATGAACGACGATTTTGGCACAGCGCGGGTGCTGGCATCCATGTTCGAGCTGGTGCCGGTAATCAACGGCATTAAAGATAAAGCCATTGCGCCGGGCGCCTTGACGGCAGCCACTTTTACCAAACTGCAGCAGGAGCTAAAGTTGTGGGTGGAAGATATTTTTGGCCTGCGCCCCGAAACGGCAGCCGATAACGATAAATTACAAGGCGTGATGCAGGTGCTGATCAACATCCGCAAGGAAGCCCGTGCCCGCAAGGACTGGGGCACATCCGACGCTATCCGCAATCAGTTGGCCGCCATCGGCATCCAGCTGAAAGACGAAAAAGACGGCGGCATGGCGTGGACTGTAGCTTAAATGGCAGGTCGCTGGTGGTCAGGCCACTCCAAGTGGCCAGACCACCAGCAGCGAGCCCCTGACAAAAATCATAGCCCGCTGGGCGATAAGCACCTCTTGCAGGTGCTTTTTGGTGGGTGGTGCAAAGTGGGCTATTTGTAAATTTGTACACTTGCCATAGTTAGTGCAGGGTGTAACCAATGTTATCTACACTAAAAACAGGAGCCATTGGAAAAGTCCAATTATGCCAACAGCGGAGGCCGTGAGGGAAAAGGTATGAATTACGTTCAGCTACGCACTTTCGATAATTATATTGAAGCCAACATTGTGCTGGCAATGCTCCAGTCGGCGCACATCAACTGCCACCTTAAAGACGAACATACCGTTACCATTGACCCGCTGCTGAGCCCCGCCATTGGCGGCATGAAGCTGATGGTGCACCACGCCCATGCGGAACGTGCCTGGTCGCTGATGGATGAGGCCGAAGCGCAATACCTGAAAAATTTTGCCTGCCCTGTTTGCCATGCCCATGCACTCAAAGCCATTTCGGTGCACAAGCAGTACAAATGCCGCCTAGGCGCACTGGCCAGCATGCTGCTCAACGGCCAGGCCGTGGAGGTAAAAAAAATGTATCAATGCGAGGCCTGCGGCTACGATTTTAAAGAATTACCCAGGTAATTTGAATATTTGAAAATATGGAAATGGGGCTGCGCCAAATGGCGCAGCCCCATTTCCTTTGCTGCAGAAATATCTGTAAATTTCTTATTGACAATAAATGGTGAAGCCTTTGCTTCAAGTCATTTGCACATTTTCAAATTGCTCCCATATGATCGAATACTTCAACTCATTGGAGCAGCGGCCGCTGGAGCGCCTCGCTTTTTTGGTGGGCGGTATGTTGCTGTTGTGGCTGCTCGAAGGCGCTATTCCGCTGCTGTCGTTGCAGTATAAGAAAAACAAGTTGCGCCATGCAGGCATCAACTTTTCGTTTACCCTCATCCACTTGATTATCCATACCGGCTTTGCGGTAGTCATCGTGCTGCTTTCTGATTGGAGCCGTGCCCACAACTGGGGCCTGATTCAATGGCTGGGTGCCGGCACGCTGGGTGCCATCCTTATTTCTTTTTTCATACTCGATTTTTTTGGCGGCTGGCTGGTGCACCTGGTGCAGCACAAGACCGCACCGCTCTGGCGCTTTCATGTTATTCACCATTCCGATAACAACGTGGACGTAACCACTGGCCTGAGGCATCATCCGTTTGAAAGCGTGTTGCGTGGTGTGTTTTTCCTGGCCGGTGTGCTGGTGGCCGGTGCGCCCATGTATGCCGTTATGATCTTTCAAACAGCGCTGGTGCTGGCCACGCAGTTTACACACGCCAATATTCATTTGCCCCGCCGGCTCGATGCGGTGCTGAGTTATTTTTTGGTGTCGCCCAACATGCACAAGGTGCACCACCACTGGCAGCAGCCGTACACCGACAGCAACTACGGCGCAGTGCTGTCCATTTGGGACCGCATGTTTGGTACGTTTATGAAACTGGAACCCGACCAGATTCGCTACGGCCTGGACCGGTATTATCCCAACGAACACGACGAACATTTTGGCCGGCTGATGGCGGCGCCTTTTAAAGGCATCAAGGACGTGGTGCATCAAAAACCGGGTGTGGAAACAAACCTGCAACAACCGGTAGCAATGCCTGTTGAAGCAACTGAAAAATGAGCGCTGCAATCGCCGCCATCAATGCGATGCCTTGCATCCGTCATTGCGAGGCGCCGAGGAGGATTGGTTAATTCCCGCATCTTATGCGCCGAAGCAATCTCCAACAACAATAACTGCCGTCGGCATTTATTAAATGAAACCTGCTGTTGCAGGAGATTGCTTCGGCGCACCGAATTAATCCAACTATACCAACACTACTGCGCCTCGCAATGACGGGCCGGCAGGCTTGTATTTATGTAAAAACAAAAAGCGGGATAAACCGCAATCAGTTTATCCCGCTTTTATATAACACATTCAAAACATCAAATTATCAAGCCACACCCGATTCCGATGGCCGCGAAATGGCTTCCATTTCCTGCTGCACAAACAGCATCAACTCACTGATATGGTTAGGCGAAAAATCGAAACGCAAACCTGCAGCTTCATATAACTCGGGCAGGGTGCGGGTGCCGCCCAAACTTAGTGCATTGATGTAGTTTTGAACAGCTACGTCTTTGTTTTCCTTGTACTGCTTCCACAGGCCGATGGCACCCAGTTGTGCAATGCCGTATTCAATATAATAAAACGGCACTTCGTAGAGGTGCAACTGGCGCTGCCAGCCGTAGCGGCGGTATTCTTCCAGCCCGCTTACATCCATGGCAATAGAGGTAAACTCGTTTACAATACGGCGCCAGTTTTCGGCACGTTCTTCCAGTGTGTGGGTGGGGTGTTCGTACACCCAGTGCTGAAACTTATCGATCGTGGCAATCCACGGGAAAATGGTCAGTACCCGTTCCAGTTGGTGCTCCTTTGCGCGGCGCAGGTCTTCTTCATTGTCAAAAAATGTATCCCAGTAATCCATGCTGAACAGCTCCATGGTCATGGAGGCCACTTCGGCAATTTCCATGGGATATTCTTTAAACGCCGTCAATTGCAGCGGATGCGCCAGGAACGAATGAATGGCGTGCCCGCCTTCGTGCACCATAGTGGTTACATCATGCATTTGGCCGGCGGCATTCATAAAAATAAATGGTGCGCCGGTTTCGGGCAGCGGGCAATTGTAGCCGCCTGGCGCCTTGCCTTTGCGGCTGTCCAGATCGAGGCGGCCCATTTCCCGCATCTTCAGCAGGCATTCGGCAAAAAACGGGTTCATGCGGCGGAAACAATCAATGGTCTTTTCCGTTAGTTCCTCGCCGGTTTGAAATGGCCGCAGCGGCTGCACGCCTTCGGGCTCTGCATCCACATCCCAGGGGCGCAGTGCATCGAGGCCGAGGCGCTGGCGTTTGCGGTCGTAAATAAAATCAACCAGCGGCAGCACGCTTGTTTTTACTGCTTCATGAAACTGCAGGCAATCTTCCTTGGTGTAATCAAAGCGGCCCAGTTCCACAAACTTATAGTCGCGGTAATTGTCGAAACCGGCGTTGCGGGCCACCTGCGTACGTTTTTCCACCAGCGAGGTAAACAGGTCATTGAGCTGCTCTTTATCCTGCAGACGGCGTTCCTGAATTTTGCGATAAACCGATTCGCGCAGGCTGCGGTCGGGGTTTTCCAAAAACTTGGCGGCCTGTTGCAGCGTGTATTCTTTGCCATCTACCTCGATGGTCATTTTACCCGAAATAACGCCAAACTGCTGCGCCTGAACGGCAATATCGGCCTGCAGCTGGATGTTCTCTTCGCGAAACAATTCGATGTTTTTCTTGACGGTGCGCAGGTAGGTTTGATAGCCTTCGCCTTCAAGCTCGGAAACAAATGGGCTTTCCATCAGCTTGCGGTTTATTTTATCGGCATAAGGCTGAATATGCGGCTGTATCTGCAGCACAAAATAATTGAAGGCTTCTTCCAGCTCTTTGTTTTCTGTGTCGCAGGTCATGCGGATCTGGCGCCACGCGGCGTCTTCGCCAATCACGGCTTCCACTTCGCTTAGGTCCTGCAGCCAGTGCTCCAGCTCAGTGGCGTTGTTGATGGGCCGGTCGAGCAGGTTTTGCAAAAAAGGCTCCAGCGACGGCCAGTCGGTGATGGTAAAATCTGCCGGTAAAAATTTGCGCGGCAGCTTTTCTATATCGGCTGTATAGGTCATATAGTTGCGGGTTTACTTACAATAAAAAATCCCTGAAAAAAGAAAAGGAGTGAAAGAGTGTGCCTCTTTTCTCTCCTTTCCGTTTTAATTTATTCTGCTTTCTTTCCTTTCTTGGGGGCTTTTTCCGGTTTGGCTTCGGCGGTTACCGGCTCCGGTACGTTCTCGGTTTCCAGCGGTTCGGCTTCGGCCTCATCAGTTTCAGCTTCTGCGGCTTTAATTTCAATGTTGGCATCGCGCAGCACTTCAAACCATTTCACCATTTTCTTCATGTCGCTGGCATAAACCCGCTCAAAATCCAGGTCGGGGTACACTTTTTCAAAATAAGCTTTCAGGGCTTTGTTGTCCTTGGCATCGGGCAGGGCCTCGCTGCTTTCTTTCATGGCCAGGAAAATGTCGGCCAAGTTCACGTTGTCGCGAATGGTATAAACTTCAATGCTTTCGAGGTGCGACAGGTTGTGCACCCGCGAAGCCACAAATTTTGTTGAATTATCGGCCAGCGAACGCACCAGTGCGCCATCGTTTTTGCTACTCAGTATTTCAAACAATCCGGAAAGGCCGGTGATCGCTACAATTCTGTTATACTCCATACCTAAAGTTTTTTGGAAGGTGCAATATACAAACCCCTCCGTTAACCGGGAAAGCCGGGCTTAAAAATGATGATTCGAAAAATGGGCCAAACGCGTTGGGGGCACCGCCATAAAAAACCCCTGTAGAAACAGGGGTTCACATGAGAAAAACGTTTTGCAGGGACAAATGTATCGGCATAGGGGCAAGCACGGTATTAAATGCATGTTAATAAACGGGCACGGACAACCGAAAATATGGCTGTGCAATCAGCACAGGGCAACAGGTGCATTTTATTGATAAAATGGATCAGACGTTCCAACAACAGCATCTCCTGCAGCTTGCACCACTCATTCTTCCCTTGCAAAAAATGCTGACGGAAATTGCGCTATTTAAACTTTTGCCCGCTAACGCACCAAACCAACATTTAGCCAAAGCCACCGCAAAAGCACTTTCGCCAACAGGCCCAAATATGCTACTTTTGCCCCGCATGCTGCACCGCCAAAGGCTTTGCGGCTGCTTAACCTTTCCTTAACGGCACGGCCCCTACATTTGATTTTTAACACCTGATATGAAATATTTTGCGCTTACTGCTTTAGCAATGATTTGTTCGCTGGCCCTTTTTGCCCAAACCGATACCACCACCCCGCGGCCCAAAACCACAGTGCCCCTGCCCCGCGCCAACGATCATTTTATGCTGCAGCTAGGCCACACCACTTGGCTGGGTGCCCCCGATTCGTTGCAACTGGGCGGCCTGCCCCGCACCTTCAACATGTATTTCCTGTTCGATTTTCCGTTTAAAACCAACACCCGCTTCAGCACCGCCATTGGCGCCGGCGTGGCTACCGACAACGTGTTTTTCGACAAAATGAGCGTTGAACTCGCAGGCAATTCCACAAACCTGCAGTTTCGCGACCTCTCCGATACCAACCATTATAAAAAATACAAGGTGCACACCACCTACATTGAGGCGCCCATCGAGTTGCGTTTTCGCAGTAACCCCGAAAACGACCGCCGCAGCTTTAAAGCAGCCATTGGCGTAAAAGTGGGCTTGCTGGTAAATGCCCACACCAAGGGCAAAGGCCTCGAAAACCGCAACGGCAACGACATTGGCAACCACACCCAAAAGATGCATTCCAAGCAATATTTCAACAGCAACCGCATTTCGCTGACCGGCCGCGTGGGCTATGGCAACTTCAGCCTCTTTGGCTCCTACGCCGCCACACCGCTGTTTAAAGAAGGCGTAGCCGCACAAATCCGTCCGCTGACCGTTGGCCTCACCATCAGCGGTTTGTAAGCAGCACAGATTTGCAACGGTATTTTATTTGCAGCCACTCACCTGAGTGGCTGTTTTATTTTTATGTACCCGGCATCGGGAATGCTATTGGGCTGCTGTTGCGTCGCACACTTGTACGTTCTGTATCGCTATTGAACTTTACCCGTGCATCTGTAGGAAAACGTTTACCGTTGTTAGCTGTCATGCCGAACTCGTTTCGGCATCCCCGTCATCTCGCGGAGTTTACCAAAGCACAAGGAGATGCCGAAACGAGTTCGGCATGACAACCCAAAAGGTCAAAAACACGACCTATTATCAATTTGGCAGTGCTCCAATTTCGGCCACTTGCTAACCAACAATTTCTCCTTTCTTTCAAATTTCTATTGCAGCACAATCGATTGCAATTGAATTGTCACCGGCGAAGTTTGTTTCGCCCCATCGCCAACAACCACTTGCAACAGCTCTATCCGTTCCGGTGCGAGGCGGCTTTCTTTTACCAATGGTAAATGCAGCGGCTGGAAGCCCGGGTACGGCCGCGGCAGCAGCAACATTTCCGTAGGCTTGAATGCGGAAAGCGGCAGCTCGTACAACCGCATGGTGCTGTCGGTAAAATTGATGGAGGCAGTGTATGCTGCGCCGGTTGCCGTTACCAGGTGCAATTGCACCGTTGATCCTGGGCTGCCCTGTGCTATCACCCCTACCTTGCTGGCGCTGGCGGCTGCCTGGCTGCGCTGCTCTACTTGATTGCCTACAAACATTTGCCAGGCAAGCGGTGGTCGCTTATCAGCGGCATCGGTATGGCTCACCTGCATCACTTGGGTGATGTACGGGTATTGGGTGGCTGCGCCGTACTGCAAGCTATTTTGCTGCCAATTGGTGGTAAACACACGGATGGCTGCTTCATCGGTAGCAGCCTGGAACAAGCTGACCGGTGCCGTTTTGGGCAGGATCACCGTTTGCCATGTTTGGGCAGGCAATGCATCCCACCCATAAGGTGCACCAGCGATACCGCTGGGGAAAGCCCAGGTCGTTCCGTTTTTGGCCGTTGCTAAAATGCGGTAAGCCAGCGGACCCGCTTGCATCATTTGTTGGGGCACCCGGGCTGTGTATAAAAATCCGTCGCCCTGCTGCATCACTACCGTTTGCCAGCCGGCTTGTGGATGGCGCAGCTCCAGCCGAACCGTATCGGCGCCGGCTACCTGTGCAGCTATTTGCAGGCTGCCGCCTTCATCGGCATAGAGCGCCGGCGTATGGGTCAGCAGCACCGAATCGGCAGGCAATGCGGCCACCGGGTACGCTACGCTAAATGCTTTCTGTTCGGGCACATAAGTGGTTCCGTTTTTTACCAAATAATACACGCCGGGTAAAACAGAAAAGCCTGTACTGCTCCCCGCTTGTTGCGCACCAGCAGCATCCTTTACAACAAAGCCGCCATCCAGGCCGGGCAGTTGCAGTTTCATGGTGCGCTGCGCAACTACCAGGCGGCGCACTGTTTTGCGCGGCGACGCTTTTGCAAAAGGATCGCTCAGTTGAAACACATCAGGCAGCACTTCCAAGCGCCAAACGCCGTCTTTTACCTTATCTAAAAAATAAGCGCCGGTGCCGCTGTATTGCACTATCGGCGAATTGCCCACGCCAGCTATCTGCCTTAGTGTTGCCTTGTTTACTGGTTGTGTTGCCGTATTGTTGGAATACAAAAAGGCTTCGCCGGCACTCATTTCGCTGAGGTCCTGCGCATACGATACTCGGAAAGCGCCAAACACCGTGTCGGCCGGGTAAGCGCCATAGCTGCGGTTGCGCGGCAAGTTGCGGAAGGCATGGCCGGCAATCATCAAGGAAATGGCTTTGCCCGGCGTGTAGGCAATATTTACATAATGGGTTTGGTACTCAGTATTGGCATGGGCAGTGTACAGCGGGTCGTAGGCAAACTGCGTGGCCCACTGAAAACCCGCACCCCTGAATGCACGGGCCATTGCAGGGTACATATACGAGCCCAGCACATCGCCGGCATCAAACTCGTACACCATTTTAGCCCGCTTGTTAAAAGCTGCAATCGTATCCCCAAATGGAATGGCGTACCGGTCTACATGCGGCAGGTAGTTGCCCTGCAGGGTGCGGTTGGCCACCAGCCCCGTGGGGTACCATTGAAAGCTGTGCCCATCCACGTCCGCTTTAACCACCGCACCGGCATAGTTGGGCGATTCGGAAATGTTGTAAAAAATAGGTTTGGTCCAGCCCGTGCTGCGCACTGCTGCGGCCATGCGTTGCACATAATTGGTAGCGCCCTGCTGCGGACCGCTATGGTGCGGCTCGTTGTTTATCTCCATGCCAATCACATCCCGGTCGGCGCCATAGGTGGTTTTGGTGTATGGGTTTACATGCCTGAAAAATTGTTGCAGGTACCGCTCCTGCGCTTTGATGGCGGCTTCGGTTACCAACACTTTTTGTTTGTTCCAAATGCTGGAAAATGAGCCGGTGTTCTGGTCCGGTTCGGGGTAGCCGTTGCCCCAAAAAGCCAACGGTGTGATCAGGATTTTAATGCCCTGTTCCTTTAATTTATACAACAGGTAATCAAACAGCCGCAGGTGTTCGTTTTCCAACAAGTTGCCGGCGCTGTCGGCAATCTCAGTATCCCATACATGCACCCGGAATGCGTCGAAACCCAGGCGGGCCATATGATACACATCGGCATCGATGGCTTTTTCGGGATCAATGCCCAGTGCCTTGTGCGACCGGTATCCATAGGCAAAGGGCACGGTGTAGTTAACGCCAAAAAACTGGGCTTCCTTACCCGTTGCGGTCCATTTTAAAACACCGCTCTTATCTACAAAAACCGGGTTGGCCGCCGTTCCTTTTTTCTGCGCAGAGCCGCTTGCCGCGGCCAGCACACACAACAAAATCAATATCAGTATCCTCATACCTGCAAATGTACTGCTGCCACCCAACCGTCTTTTTTTTACGGCTATGCTGCAGCGTTATGATCAAAAATTTAGGTAAGTAAAAAGGCCGCCCCTGTTGGAGCGGCCTTTATCAGGGGAAGGTGTCTTGCTTAGTTCTTTTTGATGGTGTACACCCAGTTACCGCCAACCAGCAGGTCGAGGGTAATGGTGTAGTTGCCAGCCGCATCGATCTTGATGTTGCTGCCGCCAATTTCGGGGCGGCCATCATTGGGGTTGCTGTTATCGCCCAGGTCAAGCGCCCATGCATCGTTTGCACGGAACTTGATCTCGCCGGCGTTCAGGTCCAGCGTAATGCTGTAGGTGCCGCTAGCTGCATCGAAGGCCATATCGCGGTCGCTGTCCCAACCGGTGGTGGGTACAGCGCTGCCAATAAGGCCAATGCCATTTACTTTAGTGGCGCTCCAGGTCATTGCCGTTGTGTTGGCGCGGAGCAGGTAGATGCCTGCGCCGGTGGTGATCTTCAGGTTATCGCCGCCATTGCCCAGTTTTCCGGCACTGGGCGAACCAAAGTCGCCGGCACCCCACTCGGCCCCTTTAACCAGCTTGAACTCGGGGTTGGCAGCATTGGAGAAATTGATAAATCCTTCGTATTCGCCATTGTTGTTTACAGATACAAGTTGCGGAGCGGCACCGGGGTTCCAGTCCTGGAAGTTGCCGGCCACATTGATGGCTTGCGGGAATGTGTAGAAAATACGAACCCGGTAAGGGCGCACCATCATTTTAACCGTATTGGAATAAATGGGGTTGATGGTATTGCTTTTCAGGCGCACTTCCACTTCCTGGCTCAGGCCGGGAGTCAGGATCTTATTCAGTTCGGCGTTCAGTTCGGCCACCTTGAATTCTTTCTTCAGGTCGCTTTTGTTCACGCCAATTTCAACAGTGGATGCACCGGCAAAATTGGTTCCCGATTTTGCTACCTGCAGCACATAGCCAATAGCATCGGTAAAGCCATAATCCACCGCAGGCCAGGTAAAGCTGGCGGCTGCTTTATCGGCATCCTCCTGCTTTAGTTCCAGGGTAGTGGCCGAAACAGCCAGCTGCGGGCTAACGCCGGAACGTAGCACAGCCCTTGTTTCTTCTTTTTCGCATGCCCACAGCAGCATGGAGGCTACCGACAGCAAGAGCAGTTTCTGAAGTATGTTTCTCATTTTATTTCTTTTTAGAAGTAATCGTTAGGTATTAATAGCCTGTGTTTTGCTCCAGGTTGGGGTTGGCAGTAACATCCGATGCGGGAATGGGATACACCGAACGGAATGCTTCTACAGCACGGCCATCGCGTACGCCGCCTTTCCAGGGCCACAGGTAAGTGCCGGTGGTAAAGCGGTTGTAGCGGATCAGATCGGTGCGGCGGAAACCTTCCCAATACAGTTCACGGGCACGTTCATCCAAAATAAAATCGGTGTTGATGCTGGTTACAGCCGATGCATCGGCACGGTCGCGCAGGTCGTTGATGTATTGCAGCGCCAACGTTTGGCTGCCGCCGGTGCCACCACGCAGCACTGCCTCGGCATAAATCAGGTACTGCTCTGCCAGGCGGAAGATGGGGAAATCAACCGAAACAAAATCGCCACGGGCATCGATGTTTTTGGCAATGCTGCCGTCGCGGTTTACGTTGCGGAACTTGCGGATGCCATAGCCTTCCGAAGATTTGCTAACATCATCAATCTCCAGTTTATTTCTTTGAAACTGGGCACGCTTGTCGCCGGTACCATCCACCACCGGGAACAGTTGTACCAGGCTCTTGGTGGTGCGCAGGCCAAACCAGCCACCGCTGGGAATACCAAAATCGCGGGTAGCATCCATGCCATCTACCACGGCTGCATGCACCAGGTAAGTAGTGCCGCCATAGCCTTGTGTGCTCAGGCCATCGTAGTTGATGGTGAGGATAAATTCATCCCGGTTCAGGTGGTTGTCGGCCAGCATCAGGTGCTGGTAATTGGGGATCAGCGAATATCCTGCGTCGATTACTTTTTTGGAATAAGTAACTGCCTCGTTGTAGCGGGCAGTACCGGTGTACACTTGTGCGTTGAGGTAGTTGCGTGCCAGCAGCGCCCATGCGGCGCCTTTATCGGCACGGCCGTACTCGTTGGCACGGGCATCGGCCAGCACGGTTTCCAGTTCTTTCAACTCCGTTTCAATCCAGGTAAACAGTTCGCCGCGCTGAATCTGGCGGGGCAATACACTGCCCAATGCATCGGCATCGGTAATGAACGGCACGTTGCCAAACAGGTCCATCAGCACCGAGTATTGGTAGGCACGCAAAAAGCGGGCTTCGTTGCGGTACTTGCGGATTTCCTCGGCATCGTTACCTGAAATGCCGCGGCTGCTCAGGCTGGCGTCAGACGACTGGCGGATAAAATCGTTGGCCAGTGTGATCTGGTAGTAGCAACGGTAGTACAAACCTTGCAGGAACGGGTTGTTCGAGCCCCAGCTCATGTTGTGAAAATCGGGCAGGCCGGCATCGCCCCAACCAATCACCGCTTCATCGGTAGGCAGCTCCTGTGCATTCCAGTACAGGCGCAAAAAGTCGGAGAAACCTTCATCAATGCCCTGGATATCGCCATTGCCCGCAGGGCCCTGGTTACCGGTGAGCGCAAAGGCGCCGTATACTTTGGCAAATGCCTGTTTGTAACCGGCAGGGGTTGCATATACCTGCTCGGCAGTGATCTCGTTTTGTGGCAGGCGGTCCAGGTCTTTGGTGCAGGATGCCAACGTGGATACGGCTACGGCACCAGCCATCATTATGTTGAAAAAGCTACGTTTCATATGCTTCAATCTCTTTATTAATTAAAAATCCAGGTTTAGGCCCAATACATAAGTGCGGGGACGTGGGTAAAAACTATTGTCGATACCGCCGCTGATCTCGGGGTCCAAACCTTTGTACTTGGTGATCACAAACGCGTTCTGCACGGTGGCACTCAGGCGCAGCGATACGTCGCGGTAAATTTTACCGGCATTGTATCCTACAAAAATGTTGTCCATGCGCAGGAACGATGCGTTTTGTACATAGTAATCGCTCATCAGCTGGTTGATGTTGCCACCGCCAAAGCCGGTTTCGAGGATATTCACCGAAGCGTTGTTCAGGATGTTGGGCAAACCGCCCACTGCGGTAAAGCGGCCCAGGTTGCTGTACACGTTGTTGTATACGTAGTTGTCGAAGTTGGCACGGGCCACAAAACCACCATTCCACTTACGATAAGATACGTTGGAGCTCAGGCCCATGAACACTCTTGGATCGGACTGCTGGTACTGGTAGCGGTCCCGCTCATTGATCACACCATTGCCATCACGGTCAACAAACAAACCTTCTACTGGTTTACCCGCTTCATCATACACCTGTTGGTAAGTGTAAAATGCACCGCGGGGGCTGCCCACCGAGTTGATCTGAACAGTGTTGCCCACACCGCCTGCAATGCCGCCGTACTCGTTGCCGGGGAAAGAAGGATCGGGAGCAATGGTGAGGTTGGTGATCTCGTTTTTATTAAAGGTCACGTTGTAGTTCACGTCCCAGTTCCAGTCGCTGTTGCGCACCGGCACCACGTTTACGGCAAACTCAAAACCTTTGTTTACCATGCTGCCTACGTTAGCCACAATGCGGTTGGAGAAGTTGGTACCGGCCGGCTGCACAATGTTGTTCAGCAGATCGTTTGTTTCGCGGTAGTAATAATCAATGGTACCCGAAACGCGGTTGTTGAGGAAACCATAGTCCAGGCCTACGTTGTAGGTGCTGGTTTCTTCCCATTTCCGATCGCGGTAATAACCACCGGGGCGGTACATGTTGTAAAATGTATTGCCCAACTCGTAACGGGCTGTAGGCGAGCTCAGGTTGTAATAAGAGATATAGTCGTAGTAGCCGATACCTTCCTGCTGGCCGGTGATGCCGTAAGAGGCACGCAGCTTCAGGGAGTTGAGGGCACGCACATCGCGGAGGAAGGATTCTTCCCGGACGTTCCAGCCCAGGGCCACGGATGGGAATATACCCCAGCGGTTTTCTTCGGCAAAACGTGAAGAACCATCGCGGCGCACTGTTGCGGTCAGCAGGTATTTTCCTTTAAGGGTATAGTTCAAACGGCCATAGTACGAAAGCAGGGTGTATTGCGGACGGTCGCTAGCAAAGTTGGGCTCCGAACCGGCAATCAGTCCACCGGCTGCGTTGTAGTCGGCGTAGTTGTAAATCCGGTCCAGGAAATCCTGGTACGAGTAACCGGCCAACACATCCACACGGCTGTCAATGGCATCGATGTCTTTTGCGTAGTTCAGGTAAAATTCCAGCACTTTGTTTTCGCGGCCACGCTTGTACTCGGTGTTCTGGCCGTCGCGCAGGTATTGCGATGCGGCGCTGTCCGGAACAAACACGGTGCCTTTACCCTGCATCACGTCGTAGCCTACGTTCAGGTTGGCACGCAGTTCGGGCAGAAAATGAAAGCGGTAATCAAATTGCGCATTACCAATGCTGCGGTATACGGTGCTTTTATCGTCGCGCTGATTGAGCAGGCCAACAGGGTTGCGGGGTGCATTGGAGTTGGGCGTCAGCGCTGTAGGGTCGAGCCACTCAAAATAACCGCCATAACGCTTGCTGCCGGTAGTTACCGGTTGCGTTGGATCAAAGGTTACGGCAGCGCCGATGGCACCTTCGTCGGCAAATTTATTATTGGTCATGGCGCCTTTCAGGCTGATGTCCACACGCAGGTGGTCGTCAAAAAACTTGGGGCTCAGGTTCAGCGCAGCCGAGGTACGCTTCATGTTGCCGCCTTTCAGCACACCATCCTGGTTGAGGAAACCAACCGATGCACGGTAAGGCATGCGGCCCAGCGAGCCACGCACCGCCAGGTTGTTGTCCTGAGAAAGGGCAGTGGTGTAAATCTCATCCTGCCAGTTGGTATTGGCTTCGCCCAGCAGTGCTTTTTGGTCCGAGTTGCCGCGGGCATTGATAAACTCACGGAACTGGTTAGCCGAAAGCATTTCTACCTGGCGGGTATTGTTGGCAGCCGACAACTGCGTATTAAATGTAAACTGCGGTTTGCCGCTCACCCCTTTTTTAGTGGTAATGATGATTACACCATTAGAGGCACGGGAACCGTAAATGGCGGTAGCCGATGCATCTTTCAGGATGTTCATGCTTTCAATGTCGTTGGGGTTGATCAGCGACAACGCATTTGCAGCACCGGAAATACCACCCGAGGTCAGGGGCACGCCGTCCACTACAATCAGCGGGTCGTTCGAGGCATTGAGCGATGCGCCACCGCGGATGCGGATGGTGCTGCCCGAACCTGGTGCGCCACCGTTGGTGGTGATTTGCACACCGGCCACTTTACCGGCAATCAGTTGCTCGGGGGTGGGGATCACGCCTTTTTGAAAGTCTTTTGCCGTAACCGAGGTTACAGAACCGGTCAGGTCGCGGCGACGCTGGGTACCATAGCCCACCACTACTACCTCGCCAAGGCTGCCGGCAGTGTTTTGCAGGGTTACATCAACCGTAGCCTGGTCGCCTACGCTGATTTCGCGGCGCTCAAAGCCAACCGAGGTAAACACCAATGTGCCTGCCGTTTGGGGCACGCTGATGGTGTAGTTGCCTTCGGCATCGGTGGTGGTGGCTGCGGTACCGTTTACCGACACGGTTACACCAGCGAGGGCTTTTCCGGTGGCATCGGTTACACGGCCATTAATAGTTCGATTTTGTGCAGATAACTGGAGGGTTAGGAGCAAGGCTAACACAGGCAATATAATTGCCCGGATCATTTTTCTCACGTTCATGATAGCAAGCTTTGAAGTTTAAATGCTTGAAATAAAACACGATATGTGTGTTAAAGACACGTTAACATCGTGTATTAAGGACACAATTTAGGACAATTTTGAAATGCCCTTTATGATTTTGATCTTTATTTTTTTCCAGACTTAAAAAGGGATTGTCACACAATGGGTTGGGGGGCATGGGCGCCCTTTTTCCCATGGCTGCGGAAGTCGTTTTTCAGGCCATACACCTTGCCTGGACGGTGTGGCACGTCGGATTCCATTTCATTTAAATCCTCGAGCCAGCCCTTGAGGCTGATGCGTTTGCGGAAGTTGCGGCGGTCCAACTCCACGCCCAAAATAGCTTCGTACACATCCTGCAGTTCGCGCAGCGAAAACTTTTCGGGCAGCAGGTTGAACACCACCGGGTGTTCCATCACAGCATCCTGCAGGCGTTTGAGGCAGGTGTCCACAATCAGGCGGTGGTCAAACGCCATGCTTTCCAGCCCGTGCACCGGTTGCCAGTGCAGGCCGTTGCCGGAGGTGCGCAGTTTGTAGCGGTTGATATCGATAAGGGAGTAATAAGCGGTGGTAATAACGCGGCCGGATGGGTGGCGGCCGGTGGAGCCAAAAGTATACACCTGCTCCAGGTAGAGGTTGTCGAGGCCGGTACGCTCCTGCAACACCCGGTACGAGGCAGCCTCCAAATCTTCGTCGGGGCGGACAAGGTCACCGAGGAGCGACCACATGCCTTCAAACTCCTCCAGATCCGACTTGATGAGCAATACTTTCAGTTGTTTTTCTTCGTAACCAAAAATGACGCAGTCGACCGAAATGGCAATATTAAAATACTCGAGGTGGCTGCTTTTTTCAAGGGCTGCATTTTTCATTTGTGCCAGCTTTTGTTCGGTCATGATCAATGAAATAAAAGGTCAATAGTTTTGGAACCAGTATTGGAAACGGCTTTCAGGTAATACATGCCGCTGCCTGCGGCCAGGCCCCTGCGGTTAAAGGTAAGCACATGTGTGCCCTTTGCCAGCACACCATCTTGCAGGGTGGCTACCCATTGCCCCATGGCATTGTACAGGCGAACGGTAACGCGGCCTGCCTCGGGGTTGCTGATCTTTACCTGCACATCAGCCACAGCCGGGTTTGGAAAGGCACTTACATCAAAATCAGTTACCGCTACCGGAGGCGGTGGTGGTGGGGCCACTTGGCTCAGGTTGCGGTTTACATAAACGCGGTATTCACCGGGCTGCAGCGTAAAGTTTTGCGCCTGGCCGGTGGCCTGCAGCGGCGTTCCGTCCAGCAAGTTGTACCAGGTACCGCCACCGGGAAGGCTCACCGAGCCCGAAAGAGGCACCACGTCGAAATTGCCCATGGTCACTACTTTGGAGCTGTCCGTAAGCAATTGCTGCCATTTGAAACCGCCACCCAGGCCCGACTCGAACAGCCCGCCCATAAACGCCTGCCTGAAAGAAGGGTGCATCCGGAGGCCGATCATTTTTGCATACACATCATACACCGACCTGCGGGCCGCATCGGAGTAATACTCCCAGCGAATGGGTTTGGGCGCCGTGCGGCAATCGTCTTTAATGGTGCCGTCCTCGCAGCGGTTGATGCTTCCATCGTAACCCAGCTCACCAAACTGCCAGATCATTTTCGGGCCGGGCTGCGTCAGCAAAAAGGCTGCATTCAGTTCCATGCGCTTTAGCGCCACGGGCAGGCTTTTTACATTATAGGCGCCGGCGCTGTTGCCAAAAGCCACGTTTTTATACACAATGCGTTCTTCGTCGTGGCTTTCCATATAAGTAATGAGGTGCGGCTTGCTCCAGGTGCGGGCCGTGTGCAGGCCACCTTCCAGGTTGGAGTTTTGCAAATAACCCATGGCCGCCTCCTGGTAATTGTGGCTCATATTGCCCCAGAACATCATGCCGTAATCGGCCAGTTCCCGCTCCTCTTTATTTTCGGACAGGTGCTCGAGGATCACATATGCGCTGGCCGATTTTTGCTGCACGGTATCGTAATATCCTTTCCACAGCGCCACCCGGTCGGCATCGTAAGCACTCCAGGCGCCCACATCGTTGCCGGTATATTTTTGGGTAAAACCTTTCGACAGGTCGAACCGGAAACCATCCAGCTTGTACTCCCGCAGCCAATGCTCCACCACGCGGCCAGTAAAATAGCGCACCGGTGCAGCATCGTGGTTAAAATCGTAGCCCACGCCAAAAGGGTGCTTGCCCTGGTAGCCCGCTTCCGATGGGTTCTGGTCGGCATTAAACCAGGGGTTTGCTTCCGTAGGCTCGCCGTTGCTGTTGGCATATAGTTGCACCATGGGGCTTTGACCAAACGAGTGGTTCAGCACCATGTCCATGATCACCGCCATGCCATTGGCATGCGCCGAATCAACAAAACGTTTGAGGCTGTTGGCGGTGCCGTAGTATTTATCGGGGGCAAAATAAAACGAGCTGTTGTAGCCCCATGAGTTGTTGCCTTCAAACTCGTTGAACGGCATCAGCTCAATTGCGTTTACGCCTAACCGTTTGAGGTAGGAAATGGTGTCTATCAATGTGTTCCAGTCGTGGGCCGCTACAAAATCGCGGAGGTGCAGTTCGTAAATAACGAGGCTGCGTTTATCGGGCCGGGTAAAATTTTGCACCGCCCAGTTGTATGCCGGCTTGCGGGTCTGCAGCACGCTTACAATGCCGGTAGTTTTGCCGGTTGGGTAAGCCTTCAGTCCCGGATAGGTTGTTGCGGAAATATATTGATCGTTCCAGGGGTCCAGCACTTTTTCGGTGTAGTAATCGGCAATGCGCAGGGTGTTATCTACCAGGTATTGATAAGCGTATTCGGTGCCGGGTGCCAGGCCGGTAAGGCGCAGCCAAAAGCGCTGCCCATCGGGGGTTTTGTTCATGATGTATTTCACATCGGGCGCCCATCCGTTGAAATCGCCCAAAACGGAAACCGTGCCCTTACCGGGGGCAAACAACACCAGCGTTGCCGATGTATCGCCGGGCTCGTAATTGATGCCATCCCGCACACCGGCCGGCAGTGCCGCCGTGGGTAGGGCGGTTGGTGCCACAAACACCCGCACCGTATCGCGGCGGGTAACGCCGGCCTCCACCGCTTCGGCTACCAGCACCTGCTGGCCTTCCGCCACTACCGAGGCATCAACACTTATTTCGGTGGCATTACTGGCCGCACTGATTTTGGCTCCATTATGATAGAGCGCCAGATTCGCCGGCCGCGAAGCTGCAGCCGCCAAAGTAAACGTGGAGTTGAGCTTCCAAGTTTGCTGCTCCAGTTGGGGCACATAACGCGGCTCGGAGTAGGGATCTGTAATGCGCACTGCCAGCGAACCATCCGAAACCGGGATATACATATCGCTACCGTCGCTGTTGGCTTGTTTCGCATTGCCGTTGCCGCTGCGGAACAGGATGGCGATCTTTTGAATGGTTTCTGTTGTGTTGGTGATGCCGAAAAAACTCCGCAGGCTTCCGTTGATGGTGTAGGTCCATTTGCCCGCCCCGGCTGTTGTCGCTTTGGCTTCGGCAGGTGTAGTAGCCCAGGCAAACTTTGAATATTTCCAGTCGCTGGCGCCGCTGCTCAGCGAGGTGATGACCCCAATGTGCACGTATACATCGCCGGCCGCATGGTTCAGCAGGCCTTTATTTCCTTTTGCAGCATCAAGGGTAATGGTGAGGGCTTGGGCCGCATCGGCCTCTTTTATAAATGGGGGGCTCCACCGGAGCAACTGGGCATGGGAAAGGGTACAGGCAAACAGGGCCAACAGCAGCAGCAATCGTTTCATAAAACTCTTTGAAACGCTAAAGATAGGTTATGTACTTAAAACACATTAGGAAAGGAAAAAGATTTTTCCCTCCAGCCTTTCGGCAACGAAAATGATGAACAGAACCCTGATCCGTTTTGCGGCACCCCTCCTATTTCCCATTTCGTATTTTTTGAAAAATGGATTGCGCCGACCACAATCTTATTCCGATTTTTTCCTCCCGCAGCATCTTGCACTGCTTATTTTTGAGGCCTTATGACCTCCCAACTCCACGCCATACAGGACCAAACCAACCGATTGCTGCAAGCCGCCCAGACCGGCGGCATCGAGGTGGCCGATATCGATCTACTCCGCTCCGTGCTGCGTTTTCACGAGTACCGTTATTATGTGCTGGCCGACCCGTTGGTTTCTGATTTTGAATACGACACCTTATATAAATCGCTGGAAAAGCTGGAAGAGGAAAACCCCGACCTCATTGTGCCCGACTCGCCTACGCAGCGGGTGGCGAAGGGTTTGACCAAAGAATTTCCAACGGTGGCCCACCTGGTGCCGATGCTGTCGCTGGACAACTCGTACAACAGTGAAGACCTGTTTGATTTTGACCGCAAAGTGCGGGAAGGCACAGGCCTTTCTGAGATTGAATATTGCGTGGAGCCTAAGTTCGACGGCGCATCGCTATCGCTGGTGTACGAAGGCGACAAACTGGTACGCGGCGCCACCCGTGGCGATGGCGTTCAGGGCGATGACATTACCCCCAATGTGCGCCAGATCCGCACCATTCCGCTCAACGCCGATTTTTCGAAATATGGCCTGAACAACGTGGAGATCCGCGGCGAGGTGCTGATCAACAAGCAAAATTTCCAGCTGTTCAACGAAGCGCTGGTGGAACAAGGCATTCAGCCGCTGGCCAATCCACGCAACGCCGCCGCAGGTTCGCTGCGGATTAAAGACCCGCTAGAAGTACGCCGCCGCAGGCTGGAGGCATTTACCTACCAAATTTCCTATTACACCACTACCGGCCCCGACGCAAAGGAGCCACTGACCCATTCGGCAGCCCTGGAAATGCTTTGGGAGCAAGGCTTCCGCAGCCCGGTTAAGGAACTGAAAGTGCTCCATGGCATCCAGGCTGTGGTGGATTACTGCAACGAGTTTGAAGTAAAACGCGACGACCTGCCCTACGAGATCGACGGCATGGTGATCAAGGTAAACGAGTTTGCCCTGCACGATAAACTGGGCATGACCACCCACCACCCCCGCTGGGCCATTGCCTATAAATTTAAAGCGCGGCAGGCCACCAGCAAGCTTTTGCGGGTAGAATACCAGGTGGGCCGCACCGGCAATATTGGGCCTGTGGCCAAAATACAACCAGTGGCCATTGGTGGCGTAATGGTGGGCTCGGTATCGCTGTTCAACGAAGATGTGATCCGCGAAAAAGATTTGCGCATAGGCGATACCGTGCTGGTGGAACGTGCCGGCGATGTGATCCCGTACATTGTAAAATCGCTGCACGAGCTGCGCAACGGCACCGAGCAGCCCATTCAATTTCCCACGCATTGCCCAGCCTGTGGCGATGAGTTGTACCGTGCCGCCGAAGAAGCGGCTTGGCGCTGCACCAACCTGGCCTGTCCCGAGCAGGTGCTGGAGCGGCTGATGCATTTTGCCTCGAAAGATGCTATGGACATCCGAGGCTTGGGCGATGCCAACATCAAAAAGTTTTACGACCTGGGCTGGCTGCGCTCCATTGCCGACATCTACCGGCTTGATTTTGAACAAATAGGTACGCTGGAGGGTTTTGGTAAAAAGTCGATCGACAACCTGCGCAACGCTATTGAAAAATCGAAAAGCCAGCCGCTGCACCGGCTCATTTTTGCCTTGGGTGTTCGCTTTGTGGGCGAAACCGGGGCCAAGACTTTAGCACATTCCATCAATCACCTGCTCGACCTGTGCGGCTTTAGCGAGGAGCGCCTGCTGGCGCTGGAAGATGTGGGGCCGAAAGTGGCCTCTAGCGTACAGCAGTTTTTTTGCAACGACGATAATATTGCGCTGCTGAAAGAACTGGAAGCACTTGGATTGTCCCTGAAAAACGAAAAGAAAACACACGCTGCCGTTGGCGGCAACCTGCAGGGACAAACATTTTTGTTTACCGGCACGCTGGCCCGCCTCAAGCGCAGCGAAGCCGAAGCCATGGTGGAAGCCGGCGGCGGCGCCATTGTATCGGGGGTTAGCAGCAAGCTCAATTACCTGGTGGTGGGTGAAGATGCCGGCAGCAAACTGGAAAAAGCAAAAAAAATCAGCAGCATCCGCATTATTTCGGAAGATGAGTTTTTGAACATGGTGCAGAGCGGGGCTGCGGCTGTGGAATCGTGATGCTTTTTTAAAATAGAATGCAAGCCCAACAGCTATGCGTGCAATTAATAAAATACAATTGTACGCATAGCTGTTGCTTTTACTTTTTTATTTGCCCAAAAAAGTAACAATAAAGGGGCCCCGCAATCAATGACAGCTTGATTGCGGGGCGGTTCCCTGATGCAACTTGTACGACTGTAGTGAAGTGCTGCAGATCATTATTCAGCAAGCAGTCAGTGTTTTTTTAAATAAAGCATCAAATAAAAGGCACTAAGCTTGGAACATCATTTTTTCTCACGCTGTACATTCCTCGCATTTTCTAAACAGCTCACCTGACACATCTCAACCCCTACCACGCCACACAACCAAACCGGTCTTCCTAAATTTGCGACCGTACAGTCAGGCATTAAATTGGTTAAATAAAGGCTGTTTCCTTTTTCCTGTTCAACTTTTACAGCACAGCATTGTTGCATTGTTCAGCAAATGAATATCATGAGGTCTTTTTTACTTATCCTGTTTTTATTTCCTTTGTTATTACAGGCACAAACCGAGGGCATACTGCGTGGTTCGGTAGTGAATAAAAATACCTTGCAGCCGCTCACCGGCGCATCGGTACAAATTAACGGCGGCCCCGGCGCTGTTACTGATAGCTTGGGTCGTTTTCGCATCCAACTGCCGGTGGGCAGCTACGGCCTTACGGCCACAGCCGTGGGTTACCGGCCGCAAAGCCTGTTCAACCTGGTGGTTACATCGGGTAACGAAATTGAAGTAACCGTAGAACTGGAAAGTGCAGCTACCGAACTGACCGGTGTAACGGTGCGGAGTAACCGCCGTACGGCAAGAGCCGCTACGCTGGAAAGCCCGCTGAGCATCCAGCGCCTCACGGCCGAAGAGATCCGGAGCAACCCTGGCGGCAACTTCGACATCAGCCGGGTGATCCAAACCCTGCCCGGAGTGGGCGGTACATCTGGTTCGGTGGGCGGTTTCAGAAACGATATCATCATCCGGGGCGGCGCACCCAACGAAAACGTATTTTACCTCGATGGCATTGAAATCCCCAACATTAACCACTTTGCCACACAAGGCAGCGGCGGTGGCCCCACGGGCATCCTCAACGTATCGTTTATCGAAGATGTAAAACTGAGCACTTCGGCTTTTGATGCCCGCTACGATAATGCGCTTTCTTCTGTGTTTCAGTTCAGGCAGATAAACGGCAACCCGCGCCGGGTGCAGGGCAATTTTCGCCTCAGCGCCACCGAGCTGGCCGCCACGCTGGAAGGGCCCATCAAACAGGAAAAAACAACTTTTCTTGCATCGGCGCGGCGTTCCTATTTGCAATTTTTATTTAAAGCCATTGACCTGCCCATCAGGCCCAACTACTGGGACTTCCAGGCAAAGATCACACACCGCATCGATCCCAAAACCACGCTTACTTTTCTGGGCGTAGGCGCTATTGATGAATTTTCGTTTGCGGCTCCCCGTGAGGCTACGCCGGAAAAACTGTATGTCATCAACTCCAATCCCAATATTGAGCAATGGAGCTACACGGTGGGTGCCACGCTGCGCCGCCAGATCAACAACGGGTTCTGGAACCTGGCTCTTAGCCGCAACACGTTAAACAACAGCCTGGACCAGTTTGAAAACAACCGCAACCCCATCGAATCGGAACGCAACCTGAGGGTGCGGTCGCAGGAGGCCGAAACCAAGCTGCGCTACGACTGGAACAAAACCATCGGCGCCTGGAAATGGGCTTGGGGTGGCGTGGCACAGGTAGCCGATTTTCAAAACAACACATTCAGCCGTTTCCGCAAAGCCTTGTACGACGAAAGCGGTAACCTGGTGCAGCCCGAGCAAACGGCCAATTTCACTTCGCCCATCAAGCCGTTTTTGCGCTATGGTGTATTTGCACAAGCAGGCCGCCGCCTGTTTGATGACCGTGTAGGCATCAGCATGGGCGTTCGGGCCGATGGCAACACGTTTACCACCAATGGCGCCAACCCGCTACGCACTTTTTCGCCACGGGTGGCGCTGAGCTATGTGCTGGCCGACAAATGGACCTGGAACTCGTCGGTGGGCCGCTACTACCGCATTGCGCCGTACACCGTTCTGGGCTTTGCCGATAACAACGGCAACCTGGTAAATAAAGGCGCCGATTATACACGCAGCGACCACTACGTAACCGGCATCGAATTTTTGCCCACCGATGCTACCCGCATTACGCTGGAGGGTTTTTATAAGCGCTACGCAAATGTGCCCGTTTCAATCCGCTATGGTATTTCGCTGGCCAACCTGGGTGGCGATTTTGGCGTGCTGGGTAACGAAGCTGTGGAAACGAACGGTAAGGGCAAGGCGTATGGTTTTGAATTTTTTGCGCAGCAAAAACTGACCAAGCAATTTTTTGGTATCATCAGCTACACGTATTTCAAAAGCCTGTACAGCGGCCGCAACGGCGTGTTTGTGCCCAGTGCCTGGGAAAATACACACCTGCTGAGCACTACGCTGGGCTACAAGCTGCCGCGCAACTGGGAGCTGGGCCTGCGCTTCCGTTACCAGGGTGGTGTTCCATATACCCCGTTCGATTTGGTGGCTTCGCAGCGCAACTACCTGTCGCTGGGCTCGGGCCTGCTTGATTATGCGCAACTAAACACACTGCGCCTGAAAGCATTTCATGCAGCCGATATCCGCATCGACAAAAAATGGAACTTCCCGAGCTGGACGCTGGACCTGTTTCTGGACCTGAGTAATTTTTACCGCGCCGTGCAGCCATCGTACCCGCGTTTTACATTTACCCGAAATGCAGACAACACCGCTTTTGTAACAACCGATGGTACCGCGGTAAAACCCGATGGCAGCAATGCCGTACCGCTGCTGTTGCGCGAAGACGATGGTAACATCACGCCTACATTCGGGTTTATTATTGCGTTTTAAAATGGCAACGGACAATTTTATTTAAACACCATTTTGCTTGTTTGAGGGTTCATTTTCAAGCAAGTGCAGAAAGTGGCACACCATTTTCCTTAAAAACTGCGCAGCACAGCCTGCGCTTTTTTTATGGCTAAATCAACCATTTTATACGCAGAAGACGACTTGGATGACCTCTACATTGTGGAGCAGGCGTTTGCACCGTTTGCCGACCAGATCAACCTGGTGCATGTTACCGATGGCGGCAGTGCGCTTTCGTGCCTTGACCGGCTGTGTGCAGGCGGGCAGGAACCTTGCCTGGTACTGCTCGACATCAACATGCCGGTAATGGACGGTTGGGAGGCGCTGCAAAGTATTCGCCGGTCGGATGCAACCAGCCACTTGCCGGTAGCTGTGTTTACCACATCTTGTCGCGATGCGGATGCGGAGCTGGCCAAGCAATGGAATGCACGGTTTTTTACCAAGCCCGTTTCGTTCGATGATTTGCAGCACCTGGCCAGCACCTTTATCAATATGTGCCGGCAAAAAGCTGCCGGTAAATAAATGTATTTGCGCCGGTGGCTTGTTGTCAGTATGTTGATTATTGGCTAGCGAGCTGCCGGTTGTTTTATATGCATCTTTGTCCATCCAATTGCTTACTTAAAAATTACCCTCATGCTCATACATGTGCACCCGCAAAACCCGCAGCCGCGTTTGCTGCGCCAGATAGCCGACGTGCTGCGGTCGGGCGGTGTTATTATTTACCCCACCGATACCATTTATGGCCTGGGCTGCGATATTCAACAGCAAAAAGCGGTGGAACGCATTTGCCGCATCAAAGGCGTTGACCCCAACAAAGCGCAGCTTTCTTTTGTGTGCCACGACCTGAGCCACCTGAGCGGCTATGCCAAGCAATTGGGCACGCCGGTGTACCGCACCCTGAAGCAGTACCTGCCGGGGCCTTACACGTTTATTTTGGGTGCCAGCAAACAGGTGCCCAAAATGCTGAAAACCCGCAAAGACACGGTGGGCATCCGGGTGCCGGATAATGCCATTGCCCGCTGCATTGTAGAGGAACTGGGCAACCCCATATTGAGCGCCTCATTGCCCGGCGAATACGTGGAGGAGTATACCGACCCGGAGATCATTCATGACAAGTTTGGCAACCTGGTGGACCTGGTGATTGACGGTGGTATTGGTGGCATTGTGCCTTCGACTGTGGTGGATTTTACCTCGGATGAACCGGAGCTAATACGGCTGGGCGCAGGCGAATGGAATGGATAGGGAATTTTGAACAGAAGAACAAGGAACAGACGAATGATGAAGTTTGGTAAGAATATGGAACAAGGAATATAGAATAAAGAAGGGAACAGCCGGCGGTAGAAAATTATGAATGAGGAATGATGAGTGATGAATTGGTGCGTCGGGCGATCAAAAGGGAAGTATATTTTCAAACGAAGTTGGTCATCACAAAATAATGTGGTGGGCATAGCCCACACCTATTGGTAGCAAAGCATTTACAATGAAATTATTTTGGGCGTAGCCCAAACCTGTGCCCAATTTTTACCCAGCATCTCGCGGTTACAGGGTTGATCTACGATCAACAGGAAAATTGAAAATGATGATGATTGTTTTGCTACAAACAGGATTGGGCTACGCCCAAAAATAATTATATGTTTTGCCGCACTGATAAGCAACCGACAGTGACTGATTAAAGCCTTTCACAACGGTATTGCACGGAGCCACACAACTGCAGCATCAATCATAAAAATCTTGCTCCACCACACAAATCACCGGTCACAAAAACACCGCCCAACATGAGCGGTGCCTTTGTTAACCTTCAACCATTCTTTTACAGCAGATCGTGTGATGTGCAGCAAAATGATAGACAATACATCCACTGCTATCCGCTGCTTCGTATAAAAAATTTTAACAACCATCTTTCGGCAATGGTTCAGTAGTGGTGTAATCGAGCCGGAACGAACGGCGGTGGTAAGTGCAGGGACCATGCAAGTTTAGTGCCTGCCGGTGGTCTTTGGTGGCATAGCCTTTATTTTTTCTCCAGCCATATTGCGGAAATTGATCGTGCAGGCCGTTCATAAAATCGTCGCGGTAAGTTTTGGCCAACACCGATGCCGCCGCAATGGATGCATACTTGCCATCGCCGCCCACAATACACTGGTGCGGAATAAACGGGTATGGGGTAAAACGGTTGCCGTCAATGAGCAACAGGCCGGGTTTGGTAAGCAACTGCTCCACCGCAAGGTGCATGCATTTAAATGAAGCCTTTAAAATATTGATCGCATCAATTTGCTCATGATCAAGGCTGGCAACGGCCCAGGCAATGGCTTGCTGTTCAATGATGGGCCGCAGCGTATAGCGGTCCTTTTCACTCAACTGTTTGGAATCGTTGAGCAATGGGTGGTAAAAATCGTGTGGCAAAATAACAGCCGCCGCAAACACCGGCCCGGCCAGGCATCCGCGGCCCGCTTCATCGCACCCGGCTTCGGTGAGGGTGGTTTGGAAATAGGGTTGCAGCATTTTGAAGTCAAAAGTAAAAATTCAAAAGTCAAAAATGTGATTTGAATTGGTTGACCCTTTTTGCCTTTTTACTTTTAATATTTTACTTGCTCAATGGCATTTAAAATAATCAAAAGCTTCCCTGCAATCGTTGCAGCGGTACAGCGCTTTGCAGGCTGTGGAGCCAAATTGTGAGATTAATTCGGTGTGATAAGAATTGCAGCGCGGGCATTGAATGGTTTCATCGGAAAATAAATCCATGTTGCACACCTGCGGCTTGTAATGCGGTGGCACAATGCCAAATGCTTTTAATTTTTCCTTTCCCTTTTCGCTCATCCAGTCGGTGGTCCATGCGGGTGAAAGTTGTTGGGTAATATGCACGTTTCGAAAACCTCGTTCAATCAGTTTTAGCCGAATGTCCATACTGATGGTGTCCATTGCAGGACAGCCCGAATAAGTGGGTGTGATCACGATGCGGATCGTCTGGCCCACTTCCGTGTTTTCCAACACCACATCCCGCACAATACCCAAATCAATGATGGAAAGCACCGGCACTTCTGGGTCTTTTACTTCCTCAAGTATCGGCCAGATCTGGGCCGCATCAACTGCTTTTATATCGTGTGATAAAAAATTCATGTGCACTCATTTGCTACCATGCGGCATTGGGATAAGCCCGTTGCAAAAACTGCATTTCGGCCAGCAGGTAACCCATATGCTCGGTATGTTTTCGCTCTTTGCCACCCTGTTGAAAGGGAGTTGTTTCCGGAACGGTTAGGCCTGCCTGTTCAAATACCGTCTCGATTGTTTGCAGCCACTGGTCTTTGATGCGCTGCATGTGCACAACAATGCCGGTTTGCGCTGCATCACGTTCAAGGCCAGTTTCGGTAAACAGTTCGCCGGTAAAGGGCCATAGTTCCTGCATTGCATCCTTGATGCGGCGGTTGCTTTCATCAGTACCATCACCCAACCGGATCACCCACTCCGAGCTCCAGCGCAGGTGATAAGCCACTTCCTTCAACGATTTTTCGGCTATGCCTGCTAGTTGGTAATCGTTGCATTGCAGCATTTGGTTGTACAGGGCTTTTTGATAAGAACTGAAAAAGCACTGACGTAAAATGGTAAACGCCCAATCGCCCTTTGGCAATTCGGTGATCAGCAGATTGAGGTACTGGCGTTCATCACGCAAAAAAGCAAGGTCATCTTCCTGCAGTTCACGGCCATAAGCCTTCCACGACCGGGGTAACAAATGATCAACCGATGCTTTTGCATCATTATCCATTTCATTGTACAAGGCCGCAGCATGTGCATACAGGTTTCGGGCCTGGCCAACCAGGTCCAGCGAAATATTGGTGAGGGCAATATCCTGCTCCAGCGCCGGCCCGTGGCCGGTCCACTCCGCATTGCGCTGGCCCAGTATCAGCGCATTGTCGGCCAAGTGCAACAGGTAAGAAAAATGCGTATAATTTGACAAGCGTAGAGTTTAAAAAGTTCCAAATCCAATAATCCAAACGAAATCTGTCCATCCCCGATTACATATGCCCCACTTCGTCGGGCAGGTCATAAAATGTTGGATGGCGATACACTTTGTCGTTGGCGGGTTCGTAAAAACTTTCCGCATCATCGGGGTTCGATGCATGGATGTACCGGCTTTCCACCACCCAAATGCTCACCCCTTCAAGTCGGCGGGTATATACATCACGGGCATTTTCAATAGCCATCTGCGCATCGGCTGCATGCAGCGAGCCCACATGTTTATGATCGAGGCCCTGCTTGCTGCGGATGAACACTTCCCAAAGCGGCCACTCGGCCCCACCCCGGCCCTCCCCGGCGCGGGGGGCGTTTTGAAGACCTCCACTCTGGCTGTTTTTATCTGATACGTTCGGCATATCTCCGCCGCCTTTGATGGCGTCGTAATCGCCGTAATAATATTTGATTATTGATTGGTTCATTGTTGCTGTTTTACTTGTAGCTAATTACTGAAACGCAGCCTTTTCTTCGTGCTCCTTCCATTCTTCGTGCCTTCGTGGTTCAAAAACCTCACGCAGCCTGCAAACTCTTTCGCTCCGCCCTTTTCCTTGCATGCGCCACCGCGGCCTCCCGCACCCAGGCGCCATCTTCCCAAGCCTTGCGGCGTGCATCCAACCGCTCCTTATTGCAAGGACCGTTGCCGCTCACTACCTGCCAAAACTCGGCCCAGTTGATTGTTCCAAAATCATAATGCTTGCGTTCTTCGTTCCATTTCAGGTCGGGGTCGGGCAGGGTAAGGCCCAGCACCTTTGCCTGCTCGGCAATCATGTCCACAAAGCGCTGGCGCAACTCGTCGTTCGAAAACCGTTTGATCTTCCACTTCATGCTGGCCTCCGTGTTGGTGCTGTCGCTGTCGTGCGGGCCAAACATCATCAGGCTAGGCCACCACCAGCGGTTCAGGGCATCCTGCGCCATGGCTTTTTGCTCCGGCGTGCCCTGGCACAGCACCAGCAGGCTTTCAAAGCCCTGGCGCTGGTGAAAACTTTCTTCTTTACACACCCGTATCATGGCGCGGCTATACGGCCCGTACGATGCACGGCACAGCGGCACCTGGTTCATGATGGCGGCACCATCTACCAGCCAGCCAATGGCGCCCATATCGGCCCAGGTTAGCGTGGGATAATTAAAAATGGAAGAATATTTGGCCTTGCCGCTGTGCAGCTGCTCAATCATTTCATCGCGGCTGATGCCAAGGGTTTCGGCAGCGCTGTACAGGTACAGCCCATGGCCGGCTTCGTCCTGCACTTTGGCCAGCAGTATTTGTTTGCGTTTAAGCGAAGGTGCCCGGCTGATCCAGTTGCCTTCGGGCAGCATGCCCACAATTTCGCTGTGCGCATGTTGCGAAATCTGGCGGATAAGCGTTTGGCGGTACTTTTCCGGCATCCAGTCTTTGGGCTCAATGCGGATTTCCGCATCAATCTTTTCCTGGAAAAGTTGTTCGGGTGGGGGTACAAGCATGTGCAATCGTTTGTCACCAAATGTACAAAATAGGGGCCTGATGGTTGGCAAGGGTATGGTAAAGTTGGTTGTTGCAATTTTTATGTAGCCGGCTGCAGCAACATCATTCAGCACCGGTTGCGTCGCACTCTTGTGCGGCTGTATCGCTAGTCGGCAACGGATCTGCCATTTTTCCCGTATTACTGCTGTAGCTTCGCCTTTCAAACCTAGCCGTATGAAGCACCCGATTCAACAACGCGTTTGGCAACTGCTGGCATTGTTTACCGTGATCATGGTTTGCACTGCGGCCAGCTGCAAAAAAACCGGCAGCACTGCCCAACCCGAAACACCGCAACCGCCCACCACGCCGGGTACACCTACCGGCGCCGAAGTTGCCTTTTGGCTTACCACCGGCAACCGCACCACCGAATTTAAAGAACAGCCCAAGCCACGGTTTGGCGCCACGCCGGCTACCGGCCAGGCAGTGATTGATGTGTCCGGCACCCAAACCTACCAGCAAATGGATGGTTTTGGTTTTACCCTTACCGGCGGCAGTGCCCAGCACCTCATCCGCATGTCGGCACCGGCCCGGGCAGCCATCCTCCGCGAACTGTTTGATACCACCGGCAGCAACATCGGCATCTCGTACCTGCGGTTGAGCATTGGCGCATCCGACCTGAACGAAACCGTTTTTTCGTACAATGACCTGCCCGCTGGCGAAACCGACCCGGAAATAAAGAAGTTTGATTTTGGCCCCGACAAGCAGGACGTGCTGCCGGTACTGAAAGAGATTCTGGCCATCAACCCAAAGATCATCATCATGGGTTCGCCGTGGTCGCCGCCGGTATGGATGAAAGACAACGGCGATACCCGTGGCGGATCGCTCAAGCCCGAGTGGTACGATGCCTATGCCCGCTACCTGATTCGCTACATCCAGGAAATGAAAAAAGAGGGTGTTCGCATCGACGCCATTACCATCCAAAACGAGCCGCTGCACCCCGGCAATAATCCCAGCCTCCTGATGACCGCAGCGCAACAGGCAGCATTTATCAAGCAAAGCTTGGGACCGCAGTTTAAAGCAGCCGGCATTGATACAAAGATCATTATCTACGACCACAATGCCGACCGCCCCGATTACCCGCTGGCCATCCTCAACGATCCCGAAGCCAAGAAGTATGTAGACGGCTCCGCATTTCACCTGTATGCGGGCCCCATCACGGCATTGGGCCAGGTGCACGACGCCCACCCCGACAAGCATATCTATTTTACCGAACAATGGATTGGTGCACCGGGCAATTTTTCGGAAGACCTGAAATGGCATATCCGCACCCTGATTGTAGGCGCCACCCGCAACTGGGCCCGCAATGTGCTGCAATGGAACCTGGCCAACGGCCCCGATAACAAGCCGCACACCGACCGCGGCGGCTGCACGGCCTGCCTCGGCGGCATTACCATCAGCGGCGATGCCGTTACCCGCAACCCTGCTTATTACATTGTGGCGCATGCCGCCAAATTTGTGCGGCCCGGTTCGGTGCGGGTGGGCTCCAACGAAATCGGCGGGCTGCCCAACGTAGCCTTTCGCCGCCCCGATGGCAAGCATGTGCTGGTTGTTTTGAATGACGGCACTGCTGCGCGGAGTTTTGGCATCCGCCACAAAGGGCAAACAGCGCTGGCAACTTTGGAAGCCGGCGCAGTGGGCACGTTTGTGTGGTAGGGCAAACAGATGATGGATGATAGATGGTAGATGATAGTAGCTTATAAAAACGACAGAGGCCGCTGATTTTTCAGCGGCCTCTGTCGTTTTTATAAGCACTCTTTAAAACTCTTTGCTCTACCATCATCCACCATCTATCAACCATTATCTTACTTCGCATCAAAATCCACCACCACGCTGTCCGTTGTGGGATGGCTTTGGCAAGTGAGGATAAAGCCGGCTGCAATTTCATCGGGCTCGAGGCCCCAGGCGGCATCCATATGCACAGCCCCTTCCAGCAGGCGGGCCTTGCAGGTGCAGCACACACCGCCTTTACAGGCATAGGGCAGATCTGCTCCCTGTTGCAGTGCCGCATCCAGTATGCTCTCGCCTTCTTTTGCCAGACCAAACTGAAAGCTGTGGCCATCCACCGTTACCTGCACAGTAGCATGCGGACCAGTAGGACTTTCAGATTGCGGATTGCGGATTGCGGATTTTTGGGTTTGTCCCGGGATGGTGAATAACTCGAAATGAATATTGGCTGCCGCTACACCCCGCTCCTGCAGCACATCCCGAACGGTAAAGATCAATTCCTCGGGGCCGCACAAAAAGAAGGCGCTGGCTGTTTTTGGATCGATCAGTTTGTCCAGTAAAAATTCCGTTTTTTCCCGGTCGATGCGGCCGCTGTTCAGTGGCGTTTCCACCTGTTCGCGGCTGAGGATATGGTACACCCGGAACCGGTGCAAGAATTTGTCCTTTAAAGCTTCCAGTTCTTCTTTAAAAATAATGCTGCCCCGGTTGCGGTTGCCGTACACCAGCGTAAAAGTGCTGTGGGGATCGGTGTGCAGTGCTGTTTTTATCAGCGACAAAATTGGCGTGATGCCACTGCCGGCGGCAAATGCCACGTAGTTTTTTGCCCCGCCTGCGCTGATTGCTGCGCCAAATTTGCCAATGGGCGGCATTACTTCCACCACGTCGCCAGCCTTTAGCGCTTCATTTGCCCAAGTGGAAAAAACACCACCCGCTACTTTTTTAACCGCAATGCGCAACTCGCCATCGAGCGGGCTGCTGCAGATAGAATAGTTGCGGCGCAGTTCCTGTCCATGCAGCGTGGTGCGAATGGTGAGGCTTTGGCCCGGCGCAAAACGAAACGTTGGTTGCAGGTCATCAGGAACATGGAAAACAATGGAAACACATTCGTCGGTTTCGCGGCGTACGGAGGCAACCTTCAGGGGGTGAAAGTGGATCATAATAAAAGCAATCGTAAGCCGTAAAGATAGGCTTCGCTGCTTTTTGGCCCGAAAAGAGCAAACCGGTGAAAGGCTGTTTGCCCCACCGGTTTTGCTTTTTCAAGCTCCTGTTTGTAGTTGTTTTTAAAAATGAGACCGATGATGTGATGGCCATCCCGATAATTTAGCAATTCAATTTTTGGGCTTGAATCAGTCTTCATCGGGATGACACGCAAAATGTTTGTATAAATGCGGCCAGCTTTGAAAATAGCTTATTGCCGTTCCACTTTGTTTTGAATTTTGGGTAATGTTTTCAGGTAAGCGTAAATGGCCTTTGCTTCGCCGTCAGTTAGGTAGGTGTACGGCATCATGGGCTCACGCAGGGCCTGGCCTTGCGGGGTGCGGCCATATTTCAGGGCCAGCACAAACTGGTCTTCGGTCCAGTGACCAATGCCCGTTTGCTCGTCCATGGTAATGTTGCGGGTATAAATGGCCTGCCCGCTGGCATTCAGCATTTTATTGCCGCCGCCAAAATAACCGGCCGATTTTTCGGGCTCGTCGTAGTTGTTTTTGGCAAAATCCTGCGAGTGGCAGCTAAAGCACTCCAGTTGGTCCACCGCCAGGTAACGGCCCCAGGCAATCGTGTTCGAAGTATCGGGTTGGGCCACCGGGGTGGCAGGTACGCTGCCGGGTTTCATAGCGTTGATGGTGGACAGGAACTTGGCCAGCAGCGAATATTTGGAATCGGGGTGGCGGGTATCGTCCGCTTTCACCCAGGGATCTTCGGAGCGCAAGAAGGCCACAATAGATTGCAGGTCTTCGTCGGAGGCATGGCTCAGTTTGGCCATAACGGGCAAAAACGTACCATCGGGTTTGATGCCGGTGCGCAGTAGGTAAATCAGTTCTCCATCGGTCCATTTACCAATACCCAGCTCGGGGTGTTGCGTGATGTTTTTTGAATAAATGGTGCCAAACTGCGGCACATCACTCATGAGCCTGCCGGTAAGGCGGTTGGTGTTCGGATCGAGGTGGCAGCCATTGCACAACATAGCCGACAGCTTATGGCCCTGTGCAATCCGTTCGGGGGTGGCCACTACTTTGGTTTCGGTAATTTTTGGTTCGTAACTGGGGATGCCGCGGATGGCAATAAAGGCTACAAAAGCACCTACTAGCACCACAATGGCGGCCAGCAGGTACAATGCATACCGCAGGAGTTTTTTCATATGCAGTTAAATTTTCATGACAAAATATAAAAGCCCGTGGTGATTCAAAAGCGCAGCAGCCAAATATTATGTGATTGGCGCATAGCATTGGAGCGGCGGCAAGGTGCGGGGCGCAAAAGCCTTTTTGGGCCAAGGCCAAAATGCTGTAGGTTTGCACCCCGTAAACAGTATAGGAATATCGAAGAAAGCGGCCCGAACGGCGCAGCATCAGAAAAAAGGTTCAGTACCGCCGGGCATAACCGGTATTCATATTTTGGTTCACGGTTCTGTTTTGCTGCACTGCTTACTGCTGCCCACTTTTTGCCCACCGGCTGGTATTCCCTACTCCTAACTTCAAACTTTGTACTAATTACTTATGTCCTTAATTGTTGTGGGCACCATGGCGTTCGATGCCATTGAAACCCCTTTTGGCAAAAGCGACCGTGTTATTGGAGGCTCAGCCACTTATGTAGCGTATGCCGCTGCCAACTTTGTGCAGCCCGTGCAGCAGGTATCCATTGTAGGTAACGATTTTCCGCAGGAGGAAATGGCCGAACTATCGCGCCGCGGCGTGGAACTCGATGGCGTGGAAGTGGTACCCGACAAGCCCTCGTTTTTCTGGAGCGGCCGCTACCACATGGACATGAACACCCGCGATACGCTGGTAACCGACCTGAACGTGCTGGCCGATTTTGACCCCCAGATCCCCGAAAGCTACCAGGGCGCCGAGTTTTTGATGCTGGGCAACCTGATGCCAAGCCTTCAGAAAAAGGTGATTGAGCAATTGAAAGAACGGCCCCGCCTGATTGTAATGGACACCATGAACTTTTGGATGGAAATTGCACTGGACGACCTGAAGGAAGTGCTGACTATGGTGGATGTGCTGCTGGTAAACGACAGCGAAGCCCGCCAGCTTACCAACGAGTTTTCGCTGGTAAAAGCTGCTAAAAAGATCCTGAAGATGGGCCCCAAATACCTCATCATCAAAAAAGGCGAACACGGTGCGCTGCTGTTTCATGGCGATAGCGTGTTTTTTGCCCCGGCTCTGCCGTTGGAAGATGTGTTTGACCCCACCGGCGCCGGCGACACATTTGCCGGAGGCTTTATTGGCCACATTGCCCGCACCAAAGACATTTCGTACGAAAACATGAAGACTGCCATCATCGTGGGTTCGGCCATGGCTTCGTTTTGCGTGGAAAAATTCGGCCCCGAACGCCTGAAAGAAATTACCCGCGCCGATATTGACCGCCGCCTGCAACAGTTCCAGGAGCTGGTGAATTTTGACATTGAGTTGGTGTAGGGAAGTCGGAAGTCAGAAGACGGAAAAGACAATATGATAAATCTAAAACAGGAGCATCCCGGTTGGGGTGCTCCTGTTTTTATAATAGCGGGCAAATGCAATAGCTGTTTGACAGAAAATGACAAGGCATTTTAGTTGATTTGTAGGGCAACCAAAACTAACTGTCTTTTTATGGCTTCTTTCCCTTTCCACACTCAGGATACAGGCTTTACCATGCCGCACCACAGCGAAGAACCTATAGCTTACTATACCCTGTTCATACACTTTGAAGGCCAGCGGCATACCGTAACGGTTTATGAAATTGAAATGGACGGCTGGCACCTGTTTGAATGTTTTATCCCCGCCGCCGATACCGTGGTGTACCTGAGCCGGGAAGAAGGCGAAAACGACCTGCAATGCGTGGACATGGACGATGCCGCCGACGAACAATACGCTGCGCTGATCATTGAGGCGCTTAAGCCATTTGCCCGGGCCGGCTTGCAATAGCACTGCATTCAATAATCCTTGTTGGCCTGCTCTTCATCAATATCGAGGTTGTGCGCATACACTTCGGCAGCCTGCTGCAGTTTTTGCCAGATCAATTGCTTCAGCACTTCGGGCTGGTGCACTTTTACTTTATCCAGGCCATAGGCCAAAAAGCCGATCAGCTCGCGGCCAATGGTGCAGTGCAGGTGCAGCATATAATTGCCACCTTCCAGCGGCACCCATTGCTGCGAGTGGTGCCAGAAATAGCGCATCCACGATTCGCCAAACCCTTTGGTAAATTCTATTTCAATGCGGTACACCTGGTCGTCAACCGGGTCCGAAACACCAAACAGCATTTCCATCTGGCCGTTATAGGCAGCCTCCATATTTTTCCGGTTAAACACGGTGTTGGTAAGCCGGAACTGCGTTTCCTTATCCACCGGGAAAAGCATCAGTTTGTGCGCTGCATCAAGCCCCGAAATGTACGACCGGCCGCGGTGAAATACCAGTTGCATAGGGTACAGCTCCAAAGGGAATGCGCCGGGCGGCAGGTGCACATTGGCCGAATTGATGCCCACGTTTTCAATAGCGATCACCCGGTTGTTGTGCAGCGCCCAAATCAGTTCTTCAATCTGCTGGTGCTCTGCCTCGCCGTACGTATGGTCGAAAAAATTGGTGCGGTGCAGGTACAGCTCGTTGGCCTGGATGTATTGCTGGTACTTGCTTTTGGATAGGGCTTTGTAAATAACCTGCTCAAACTTTTCGATGGCATCTTTACGCTGGTGCACCATGGTGGATGGCGCAAATGCTTTGAGCAAAAAAAACGAGTTGATATCGTATGGCGAAATGGGTTCTTCACCCGCATCGTACTCCAGCTTCCAGGTTTTGCGGTTTTTTTCGTCGGTAAATGTGATGACGTTTTCGCCCTTGGCGATGTGCAGGTTTTGCAACGTGTTCAGGTCGCGGTACAGTTGTCGGTCGCTTACCGGTATGCCGGCTCCTTTTGCCCACCTCGATACAATTTCGATGGTAACCGGCCCGCGGCGCAGGCGGTTATAAATTCTGATCAGGCGTTGTAATCGAACAGACATAGCCGGAAATTAAAGCATATGTAGGGTACAAAAATCCAACCCCTTTCTGCCTGCCTCTTTGTGCGGCGCTCCGGTTCAACGGCCCATAAAAGCAATTCGTCGAAAAGAGGCGTACAAAGCGGTGTATAAAAGCTGCTGCAACTGTATAAAGCAGTAGCTTTCACCCGATTTTAGTATTATTGGTCATTACCCATAGTTCCGTAATCCCTTGAAAACCCAAAGCTATATCCGCATATTATTTGCCGTGCTGCTCATTGGTGCCGCCTCCGTTGTGGTGGCTCTCTTCCAAAATGCGCAGCGCACCAACGCCACATTCAACCTCGTTAATCATACCCACGAAGTAATCGGTGCCATCAACGACCTCAATACAACCGTATTGTCGCTGGAAACCGCCGTTCGGGGATATGTCATTACCGGCAACGGCACATTCATCAAAGATTTTGCAGCCACCACCAGCTCGCTGCACGAGCAGTCGCAATTGCTGCAGCAGCTTACCAAAGACAATCCCGATCAGCAAAGCCACATTCAAAAGCTGCAGCAAACCATTGAAGACAAATCCAGTTTCCAGCAAAGAATCCTGAACGCTTATAACCATTCGCCGGAAGATGCGCTGCAACTGATTGCCAGCCTGCAGGGAAAAAATCTTTCCGATACGGCACGTGCTCTGCTGCACCATATGGAGCGCCACGAGCGGCAACTGCTGCAACTACGTATTGGCGACAACCGCGAAACCACGCACAACCGGTTTATATTTTCGGTGTTTGTTATTGTGTTGTCGCTGGTGGCCATCACCATTGCGTTGCAAAAAATAGCAAGGGCCAACCAGCTGCGGGCAGCAGCCGAACAAAAAGCAAGGGAAACCGAAGTGCGGTACCACAGCATGGTTGAAAATTCGGCGGTGGTGATGTACAGTGCTCGCCTCGACGGGCAGATTGATTATGTGAGCAGCAAATGCATGCAGCTAACCGGCTACGATGCCGCGGAACTCAAATGCAAACCAATCACATTCCTGGTGCTGGAAGACTGGCAGGAAAGCGTGGCCCAACAATACAAGGAACAGATCCGCAACAAAACCCACGAAACACTGCATGTATTTCCCATCCGCACAAAAGATGGCGCCATTAAATGGGTGGAGCAAAGCATGGTGCTGCTGCTAAACGAAAAAGGCGTAGCCAGCGGCTTTCAAAGCGTGGTAAAAGATATTACTGAAAAACGCCTCGCCGAAGAAGCCCTGAAAATTGCCGCGCAGGAAATTGAAGCCAAAAAAGAAGAGTACCAATACCGGATGCAGTCCATTTTGGATAACATCCCAATGATCGTGTACATCAAAGATTTGGAAGGCCGTTACCTGATGGTCAACCGCAGGTTCCGCGAAACTTTCCTGCTCAACGACGACCAGGTTTTAGGTAAAGAAAACAGCGAAGTTTTTGCCGACGATGATATGGCCCGTGTGCTGGCATCGGTAGACAGACAGGTGATTAATAAGCTGCAGCCCGTTGAATTTGAAGACATGATCAACACCAGCCAAGGCAACCGCCACATGCTGGTGACCAAGTTTCCGCTGCTGGATCAGGCCAACAACATTTTTGCCATTTGCGGCGTGGATAAAGACATCACCGAAATGGTGGCGGGCCGCCAGCAACTGATTGATGCACGGCTGCGTGCCGAACGGGCCGAACGCCTGCAGGAAGAGTTTTTGGCCAACATGAGCCACGAGATCCGCACGCCAATGAATGGCATCATTGGCATGACCAACCTGCTGGAAGAATCGGCCTTGTCCGAAGACCAAAAGGAGTTTGTACAACTGATCAAATACTCATCCAACACGCTGCTGGCCCTCATCAACGACATCCTGGATTTATCCAAAATAAAAGCCGGCCGCATGTCGGTAGAGCGCATTCCGTTCAGCGTTCGGGAAGTGGTGGAAGAGGTGGTTTCCACGTTCCGCATCAAGGCGGCAGCCAGCAACGTGGCTGTTGTTACCACCATCGACAGCAACCTGCCGCAACTGTTGCAGGGCGACCGGCACAAGCTGGTGCAGGTGCTCAACAACTTGCTGGGCAATGCTGTAAAATTTACCGCACAAGGGCGCATATCCGTAACCGTTAGCATACTGGAGCAAAATGAAAAAAGCCTGCGCATGGGCTTTCGCGTGGCCGATACCGGCATGGGCATAGCACCGGAATACCGCGATTATATTTTTGAAAGCTTTGCACAAACCGGCAACGATACGGCCCGCCTGTTTGGCGGCACTGGCCTGGGGCTGGCCATCACCAAACGCCTGGTGGAACTGCAAGGCGGTACCATTGGCGTGGAAAGCCGCACCGGCGAAGGCTCTCTGTTTTTCTTTGATGTGCTGTATCAACATGCCGAAGTGCCACAGGCACAACAGCAACTGGCAGGCGCCACCAACACCGCCGATAAAAGCATGCTGGCAGGCAAAAAAATATTGCTGGTAGAAGACAACCTCATTAACCAGAAAGTAACCTGCCTGCTGCTACAAAAAGTGGGTGTGGTGGTAACCATTGCCGGCAATGGCAAAGAGGCTGTAGACCGGCTGGAAAGCGGCGAAACTTTTGACCTTGTGATCATGGACCTGCAAATGCCTGAAATGAATGGGCTGCAGGCAACAGCATACATCCGCAACAAGCTGCAGTTGCAACTGCCCATCATTGCCATGACGGCCAGCGCCCTGCGCAACGAACGGGAACGCTGCTTTGAAATGGGCATGAACGAATACCTCACCAAACCGTTTGTGCCTGCCGAATTGTTCCGGCAGTTGTGCCGCTTTTTGGGCTGCGCCGGCGTGCCGGTGCAGGAGCGGGTGGTGGTAAGCAATAAAGCCAGGCCCGCCGAAATGTACAACCTTTCATACCTGCACGAGCTGGAAGATGATGGCTACCTGGCCGAAACACTGACCCTGTTTTTGGACACCACACCGGGCCAGTTGGAAGAACTGCGGCAAAGCGTGCTAACAGAGCAGTGGGATGAAGTGCAGGCCCGGGCACACAAGCTCAAAAGCAGCTTGGGCATGCTGCAAATGAATAGCATGCTGGAGTTGGCCGCCACCATCGAAAACTGTGCAAAGAACCGGCAGGACCTGGAACTGGTGCTGCAAAAAGTAACACGCCTCCAGCAAAAGTTTGAACTGGTACAACCCATGCTGGAAGCCGACCGGCAGAAAGTGCTGTGCCCGCAATAAAATAAAATCCACACGATCCTAAAGAAAATAAACGATGAAGATCCTTGTTGCAGAAGACGAACCGATCATGCTCAAAACAATTGAGCTGCGCCTGAAAAAAGATGGCCATGAAGTGATGGCCACCGACAATGGCCGTAAAGCGCTGGAGTATGTTGAACAACACCAGCCCGACATGATCATTACCGATATTATGATGCCTTACACTTCGGGATTGGAAATTGTAGGCAAGGTGCGCCAGGGCGAAAAATATATTCCCGTGATTGTGCTCTCTTCCATGGGCCAGGAAAACGTGGTGCTCGAAGCATTCAACCTCGGCGCCGATGATTACATCACCAAACCTTTTAGCCCCAACGAACTTTCCATCCGCGTAAAGCGCCTGGGCCAACGCATGTAACAGAGCATGAACAGTTGGTTGCACATACAAAACTGGGAATGGCACGGCCATAACATATGGCTGCGCATCGACATGCCGGTACGCTACCTGCTCGATACTTCCTTTTTGCTGGCTGCATGTATTGTGGCCATGTTGCTGTACATGCTGTTTTTCCTGTGGAGCTATATGGTTAGGGGTAAAAAAATTGCGCAGCTAAAAGAGCTGACCCGCAACCTCATTAGCGAAGTAGCCATTGCCGAAAACATCGAAGAAGTGCGGGTTATTCTGGCAGCCGATGGCGGCATACAAAAAGCATTGCGCAGCCGGCTGGGCCGCAAAATTTTCATCTCCGAACTGCTCAAGATCCGTAAGGGCCTTTCGGGTGGCGCTGTTGCCAACATTCAGTGGTTGTATCAAAACCTGGAGTTGCAGCAGGATTCGCTAAAGCGATTGTCATCTTCGAAATGGCACTTGCAGGCTGCGGCCATTCAGCAGCTATCGCAAATGGGCGGTAAAGAACACATCACCCGCATCTACCCTTTTACCAACCACAAAAACATTTACGTACGTACCGAAGCGCAGTTGGCCTTGGTAAAAATGACCGGTTTTGAGGGATTGCTTTTTTTAAATGCGCTGGCACACCCGCTTACACAATGGCAGCAGGTTTGCCTCATGCAGCAGCTATCCATGCAGGCCGATGTGGCACCGGAGCAAGTGGCCGGCTGGCTACAATCGGGCAACGAAACGGTAAGAGAACTGGCGCTGAAAATAGTGGGTGCATTTAAACTTTACAGCCTGCTTGATGCAGTAAAGCTTTGCCTGCAACACCGCAGCGAAGCAGTGCAACAAGAGGCACTGCGTACGCTAAATGAACTGGACCCCGACGCTACCAACCTTTTGCTGCAACAGGAGCAGCACACCACAATAGCAAGGCTGCCCTTAAAAGAAACGGCATGAATTACACGGCTTTGATCCTCGATTTTTTCACCTATGGCTTTATGATCTACTCCTTGCTGATCATAGGCTTTTACATATTCATTGCGGTGTACTCCATTGGCGAAACAAGGCAGTACCGCCACCGCAGCAGCTTTACCGATTACAACCAGTTGGCCACATCCGACTATGCGCCTTCTATTTCCATTATTGCACCGGCGTATAACGAAGGTGCTACCATCATTGAAAATGTGCGTTCGCTGCTCAGCATTCATTACAACAACTTTGAAGTCATCATCGTCAACGACGGCAGCAAAGACGATTCGCTGCAAAAGCTGATTGCCGAATACGACCTGGAAAAAAAGGACTACGCATTTCAACAGCATATTGCCACTAAAGAAGTGCGGGGCATTTACCAAAGTAAAGACCCGGTGTTTCGCAAACTGATGGTGGTAGATAAAGCCAACGGCGGCAAGGCCGATGCATTAAATGTGGGCACCAACGTGGCCCGCAACAAATACATAGTATGTATTGATGTGGATTGCATTTTGGAACAGGATGCAATGCTGAAACTGATCAAGCCATTTATGGACCACAGCAGCGGCCGCGTAATTGCTACCGGTGGCGTGGTGCGCATTGCCAATTCCTGCGAAGTGCGGGATGGAAAGATTGTGCAGGTGCACCTGCCGCAGCAGTTTTTGCCGCGGGTGCAAACGCTGGAATACATCCGTGCATTTCTACTGGGCCGCATGGCGTGGAGCCGTATGAACGGGCTGCTGCTGATATCCGGTGCCTTTGGTGCATTTGACCGCGAAATAGTGATTGCCGCCGGCGGCTACGACCATAAAACCGTAGGTGAAGACATGGAGCTGGTGGTGCGCATGCGCCGCTATATGGAAGAACGAAATTTAGCTTACAAAGTGGCTTATATTCCCGACCCGCTTTGCTGGACGGAAGCACCTGCATCGTTCAAAATCCTGGGCCGCCAGCGCAACCGCTGGACCCGTGGCACCATTGAAACCTTGAAGATGCACCGCAAAATGTTTTTCAACCCACGCTACGGTGTGCTGGGTTTGCTCAGTTACCCGTACTGGTTTTTCTTTGAGTTGCTGGCGCCTATCGTGGAGGCCTCGGGGCTGATCTTTTTTATCATCTGCATTATTTTGGGTGCAACCAACTGGAGTTTTTTTGCGGCGCTGTTTTTACTCGTCTATAGCTTTTCGGTGTTGTATTCGGTGTTTGCCATTTTAATGGAAGTGATGACCTACAACCAGTATAAAAAGCGTTCGGAAATATTGCGCTTATTCATCACCGCTATGGTGGAGCCGTTTATTTTTCATCCCTTTGTGGTGTGGGCCGCCATCATGGGCAACATTGACCTGCTGCGCAAAAAGAACGCATGGGGTGAAATGAGCCGCCAGGGGTTTGCGACAAAGCCGACGGTGGCTGCTGGTGCAAAAGGATAGAATGGGTTAACCTTAGCATCAAACTTTCAAGTATGACCCGACAAGCAATCATAGACCGGTTTTTGAAAGCAATTAATCATCTGCCAAAATATATATTCAAACAAAAAGGGAATAGATTTATCAAAAAACCTAAACTGATTTAAATACCCAACGTCTGGGATTTTCAGAAAAGCAATACTTTAAAGATGGGAGTAGGAAGAAAAGAATTTTTAAGGTTATCCGGATTGGCGTTGGCAGGGGTAGCTGTTGCGCCACTAAATGCCGTTGTTATTAATGACAATGCTTATGTAAACAAAAAGCTTGGGATCTTGTTTTATAAGCCACAGGATTGGGGCTTTGTATCAGTTAAGGAATTTGGAAAGATCAAATCTGAACAAATTATTGGAGAAGGATTAGATCAAACAGTAGATGAAATTTGGGAAGATTTAGGTGATCCCGTTTGTGTTGCAACCAAATACTACCAAGACCTGCCTGAAAATAAATATCTCTTCTCACCAACAATAACTTTCAACGCTACACCTAAAGCAGAAATTGACGAATTAGGATTCGAAACATTTGAAGAACTTATTGGAATGTCAGAGTATGGCGTTTCTAAAATTTTGAAAAAATTTAGGGTAACAAAACGTTATGACCCATACCTGATCAGTGGCTGCAAAATTTATGAATTTGACGCTGAATATTTATTTGAGCACATAAATTTTAAAAAGCCCATAAAAGTTGAACTCAAAACGCTTAAAGCCGAACATAACGGGTTTTATTATGACTTCAACTGTCACCAGTCAAAAGCCCAAAACCAACTTGCGGACAAAGAATTTGATTACTTTAAAAAGTCGATTAGACTTATATAGCCCGATCTACTTTTAATCTACTGCCATTGGTTTTTACATTTGAACATTTAAAACCGATACCCCACCCGCAACCCGCCCAAAAACTGGTTGCCCTTTCTTCCACCACCAATTTCATCATGCGCCCAGCCAACCTGTGGTGCAAGCATATAACGCCCGCCTACGGATAATTGCGCACCTGCAGTAATCCTGCGCGACGACAGCACTGCGCCTTTCTCAATCAGCACGTTGCGGCTTTCGTCGGGCGATATGCCGGAGCCCAGTTGCATCCACACAAAGTCCCGCTCATTTTTGAGGTAATGCCTTGCGGTAAAAAACAGGGAATGGTTGCTGCCCGGTGTGCTGCTGCCAATAAACGAACGAACATTGAGGAGCCAGTTGCCGGCGTATTTGCTGATGCCTGCCGTACCCATCCACACATGCTGGTTAAAATACAGGTGGCGTACACCGCCCTCTGCCTCCCAGCCTTTGGGCAACACAAAAAATAGGGTGCCGCCGCTGCGCCATTTTGGAAACACCGGCATCGAAGGCGAGTAGCCTGCACCCACATACGCATAAATTTTAGAAGTAAGTTTTGGATAAGCTTCTACTTCGGCCTGCCAGCCCGTTTGGCCCAGCCGGCTGGCGTAATTAAAGCGGCCGAGGTAAGTGGCCTTGCCCGCTTCCCGTTTGTATTCAATGCTCCCAATGCGCCAGTCGTTCGAAAACTGTTTGTCGAAATGATAATGCTCGTAACCAACCGTCACCGATTGGTGCAACGAATCTTTGGGCTGGGCAAAGGCTGCTGTGCACAACAACAGGGTGGGTAGTATAGAAAAAAAACGCAGGTGCTTCATAAAGTTGGATCAAAAGCTTGCAACGGCGCAAGTGTATAACGCCGGCAATGCCATTTGGCTACCTCCAAAACTGCTTGAAATTTCGATGCGCCCTGCATAAAATAGCCGGGTTATGGATAATGCAGGATAAAAGCGGTGTTGTTTATGTTGAATGATGCGTTGCTAACGCCTGCGGGCCAGCACCACCGTTTGTTTCCATTGCTGCTTTTTGCCTTGCAGGTTAAATATGTCGATTAGCAAAATATAGTTGCCGGTGGGCAATGCGCTACCGGCATCCGAAAGCCCGTTCCAACGGAAAGAGCCGCTTTGCGTCAGCGTTTGGCTTTGCACCAGGTGGCGCACCAGCCTGCCGCCGGCATCAAAAACCTGCAGGTTGGCCACGTAGTTCGGTGCATCCAGTTGATATGTAATGGTGCAAAAATCCTCAAAGCCATCACCGTCTGGCGAAAACACCTGTGGGGCAATGCTCCAGGTCATTGCAGCAGTTGATTGTTGGTGGAGCTGCGAGTTTGCGTAAGTAGGTGTGCCAAATCCGGCAGTTGCGGCGGCCGAGGTCCAGTTGCCGCTTTGCTGCGTGGGTGCGGCCGGATTGATACGTTCCAGCGCCACACCATCTTTTTCGGTAAGCAGCGCAAAATGCCAGTTGTGCTGGTAAGCCAGCGCATCTACTATTTGGCCCCCTTCGTTCCAAAGGGTTAGGGTGCCTTTATCATCGGGCAGAGAGGGTAGCGCCGCCACCTCCAACAACTGCGCTTCATTTTTTACTAAAAAATAGCGCAGCACGGCATCACGGTCTTCGGTTACTATAACGTGCTGGCCCGGGAAAAGGTAATGTGGCTCTTTGGTCAATTTCGGTAACTGACTTCCAATTGCAGTTGTGGAACTATGGGTCAATGAGAGGCCCGAAAGATCAATGATCTTTTTACCCCGGTTATACAACTCCACGTAATCGCTGCCGCCAGGTTTGGGGTTAAACAGGACTTCATTGATGACCACATCACCTGCCATAGCCGTTTGCGGCGACCCGGCTTGTGCGCTGTTGCGGCTGCCTACAATGTTGCCAGCACAATCCTGAATACCCTGCACTTTTACGATGTACACCGTTGCCGTTTGCATGGGTGTCTGCAGCGTCAACAGCACTTGCTGATACAACGGTGGCTGCGGTACTGCAGCCATGATGGCTATGCCGGGTGACATTTCATACGACTGGCCGTTTGCCGCAGCAGCACTGTCCAGCGTCTCGTCAAAACGTAGCAACAGGTGCAGGCTATCAGGCGCCGTGGCGGATAGCAATGCTGGCGGCGTGTGATCCCGGTTTTTACCCGCAACAGAGTTGGGCCCTCCCGGAGTGCCGCCTAAAGGATGATGCGCAGCCTTCCAGTTGAAAGCGCCACCGCAAGGGTTTTCCGCATCGATCATTTCCAGGCTCCAGCCGCCACCTTCTTTATCCGCCGCACCGTACCACGCGGTAGTATATGGCACCGCATGTACAAGGCTGCCGGTGCCATTAACCAACACCAGTGTGGTGCCGCCGTTGGACAGTGCCGGAAAAGACGTGACGCCAATTGTATTTTGCCCAAATAACACAGCATTGGTTCGGGAACAAACCACCACCAAGCTATCGGGTTGCAACAGGTAAATGGGAAAGGCGCCACTGGTACTGCTGCCCGTTTGCAGGCGCCAGCCCTGCAGGTTGATGGGCGCCGCGCTGCGGTTGCGCAATTCGATGTATTCCACTTCGGGCAGGCCAATGGAAGGCTGCGGATCGGCCATGATTTCGTGGATCACAACGGCGTGGCGCTGCGCGTTTGCCGGCAGGCAAAAAAGCAACAGCAGCAGGAGCAGGTTGGTGGTAACAGCAGTCATGTTTTGGTGTTGGGTGGGTCGCCATTATTTTACTTAAAATAAAATGGTGGCAAGCCCGGCTTTATCAACTAAAAGATAAACGGTGCTGTTCGCAAATGCAATAGGGGGCTGTACTGCAAACAGTATTTTGTTCAGTTTTGGCGTTGAATGGCCGGGCAAACTGAACATTTGTCTAATAATTTGGGGCAAGCTGTACGTTTTTTGCCCTGCTGCATTTTTTATAATACATTCGCTTCCGCAATGATGATCATAAAACACATTAAACGCACTAAGAAACATTTTTCCACCGGGGAAGGTGCCTGACGTTGCGTGTGTGTCAGCATAATACTAAGCCTTCCCCAAACCGGGAAGGCTTTTTTTATTGTCAAACAAAAACCCGAATAACAAACAAATGAAAGTTGCTGTTGTGGGCGCCACCGGCCTGGTGGGCACCAAAATGCTGCAGGTATTGGAAGAGCGCAATTTCCCGGTGAGCGAACTGCTGCCGGTAGCCTCCGAACGTTCGGTAGGCAAAGAAGTAATGTATAAAGGCAAGCCTTATAAGGTGGTGAGCCTGCAAGACGCTATTGCCGCAAAGCCCCAACTGGCCTTGTTTTCGGCAGGCGGCAGCACCTCGCTGGAGTGGGCGCCCAAGTTTGCCGAAGCCGGCATTACCGTGGTGGACAATTCATCGGCCTGGCGCATGGACCCCACCAAACCGCTGGTGGTGCCCGAGGTAAATGCCGATGCCCTCACCGCCAACGATAAGATCATTGCTAACCCCAACTGCTCTACCATCCAGATGGTGGTGGCGCTGAACCCGCTGCATAAAAAATACGGCATCAAACGCATCGTGGTATCAACCTACCAAAGCGTAACCGGCACCGGTAAAAAAGCCGTGGACCAACTGATGGGCGAACGTGCAAAAGCTGCCGGCGCTGCTCAGGAAGAATACCCGATGGCTTATAAATATCCCATCGACCTGAACGTGATTCCGCAGATCGACGTATTCCTCGACAATGGTTACACCAAAGAGGAAATGAAGATGGTGAATGAAACAAAAAAGATCATGCGTGATGATTCGATCCGCGTAACTTCTACCACGGTGCGCATCCCGGTAATGGGTGGCCACAGCGAAGCCATCAACATCGAGTTTGAAAACGACTTTGACCTGGATGAAGTAAAAGAGCTGCTCCGTACTTCACCTGGCGTAACGCTGGTTGACGACCCTGCAAATGCAGGCTACCCCATGCCGATGGATGCGCATGAAAAAGATGATGTATTTGTTGGCCGCATCCGCCGCGACGAAAGCCAGCCCAATACCCTGAACCTGTGGTGTGTGAGCGACAACCTGCGCAAAGGCGCCGCTACCAACGCGGTGCAGATTGCGGAGTATTTGTCGGAGAAAGGATTGCTGTAGGAGGAGATGATGGATGGGGGATGATAGATGACAGTTGGCAGTTGATAGTTGACAAGTAAAAGTCAGCAGTCAGGAGTCGACAGTAGATAGTTAGTAGTTGATGATGATAATAGTTTGTTTTTGTAAACAAAAGACCGGCGGTAAAAAGCCGGTCTTTTTTGTGTAATGCGGTTTGGATTTGCTGTTTTATCAGTGGCTGGAGATTGCTTCGGCGCACAGGTTGTTTTATATAAAAATGATTTTGCCGCGCCTCGCAATGACAGTAGTGTTTGATGGAGCGCTGCTCACTATCAGCTATCAACTACCAACTATCAACTCCTGACTGCCAACTGTCAACTTCCCTCACTTCCCTTCATACATTGTGCTCAGCGCAATGCGCTCATTGGCATCCAGATCGCTGGCAACGGCACGGAGCTTGGCGCGGATGGCATCCAGCGAATGTTTGCCGAGTGGCAGGCGCAGGGTTTTGCTATCGCTTGCTACAAAGTCGATGATTGCGTGGGCGCCTTTTTCGGGATCGCCTTCCTGTTTGCCATCGATGCGGGAAATATAGTGGTACATCTGCGCCACGGGTGTTTGCTTGTATTCGTCCATGCGCTGCTGCGCCAGCTTTACCGAACTGCCGGCAAACTGGGTGCGGAACGGACCGGGCTGCACAATGGTTACGCGTATGCCTAAAGCCCCTACCTCTTGCGCCAACGCTTCGGCAAAACCTTCCAGCGCAAACTTGCTGCTGTTGTACACACCAAAACCGCCGGTGGCTTTAAATCCTGCGGCAGAGGAAATAAACAGGATCTGCCCCGAGCCTTGCTGGCGCATAGCAGGCAGCACCTGTTTAGTTAGCGCAACGGCTCCAAAAAAATTGGCTTCAAACTGCTGGCGGACCTCCTCCATGCTAAATTCTTCGATGGCGCCAATGGTGCCATAGCCGGCATTATTTACCAGCACATCTATACGGCCAAAATGCTCAATGGCTTGCTGTACACCAGCGGTAACCTGTTCTTGGCTGGTCACATCCAGCACAATGCCCAGGCCTGCGCCGCTATTCTGTGTGGTAAAATCTGCAGCCTGCTCCGGTTTCCGAAATGTTGCGGCAACCTTGTGCCCATTCTGTAAAGCTGCTGCCGCCAGTGCTGCACCCAGCCCACTGCTGGCGCCTGTTATCAACCAAACTTTGCTCATGGAAAAATCAATTGGGTTTTTAGGTGCGTGGTGATTTGTCGTGAAAAGTCAAACGTGAAAAGTGAATGGATCGTGAGTATTGATAGATGCTCCGTTTTTACCAATCAATACACTCATCAACCGCCAGTTCATTTTTGACGTTTGACGTTTCACGTCTGACGCCAATAACTTACCATTCACCATTGACCATTCACGTTTCACCTTTCACGATTCTCGTTACCATCACGCCTCCACTGTCCGGTTAATGAAACAAATAAGCGGATGCAAGGTTTTAAATGCTGCTACCGTTTTTTTGTGCAATGCGGCTGATGTCAACTCGGCGTCGGCAACAGGCGTTTCGGCAATAAAGCTTTTGAACTTTAAATAAGAAATGGCCGGGTGGTCTTTTTCGTAGCCTTTGGGTGTGGTTACCAGTTCTGTTTCGGGGCTGCGCCAAAGGTCGCCAAAAGTTTGTTTGAAATGGGGAGCTTCCACCAAAGATTTGAACTCGTCCCAGCAATAATCAATTTCCTGCCGCACTGCTTTCAATTGCGCGGCTTCGGGCATCCACAATCCGCCGCCCACAAAGCTTTTGCCCGGCTCCAGGTGAAAATAATAGCCTGCAAACGGCGACTTTTTGCCACCCCGTTTTATAGAAGCGCCCATGTTGTTTTTATAGGGCCGTTTGTCTTTGGCAAAACGCACATCGCGGTTGATGCGAAACAGACAATCTCGGGCCGCTATACCGGCAATGGTAGCATCGGTGCGTTGCAGGTCGTCGATGACCAGTTGTATAAAATTTTGAAAGTCAATGCGTGCAGCTTCGTATGCGGGGCGGTTGTTGTCGAACCAGGGCTTATTGTTGTTCAGTTCCAGCCCCGACAGGAATCGCAGGGTTTGAGGTTCAAGCATGGGCAAATTTAGTTGGTAGTTGGTAGTTGGTAGTTGGTAGTTGGTAGTTGGTAGTTGGTAGTTGCCAATGAAAAAAGCATGCACTTATTGCATGCTTCAAAAAATTATTTCGATTGGCGAAGCAATTCTATCAACTACCAACTGTCAACTACCAACCCTCTCTCCCTACACGCTTCCCCAATTCTCGCCGCTTTTGATGCGGTAAAGGGTCATTTCGCTCACTGCGTACTTGTCGGCAAGTTGTTTGATGGTAAGCTTGCGCCGTTCGCTGTTCAAAATGTCCTTGATTTTGCGCACCTGCGCTGCCGTTAGTTTCAGGCCCACGGTGCGGTTGGCCTGCCGCTCTTTGTAGGCCATTTTTGCAGGGCTTTTTTGCTGGTGGGCAATCATCTCTTCCAGCGTGGCCCACTTCAGGTTTTTTACACTGTTGTCCAGCTTGTCGTGATTTTTATGGATCACATACTTATGCTTCGGCGATGTTTTGGGTAAAAACAGCTTGGCCAGTTCGCGGTGAATGTACAAGGTGCCCTTGTTGTCGGGGCGGTGCAGGTTTAAAGTGCGGTAGCCGGTGGTGATGGAACCGTTGAGCAACTTTCCATCTTCCAGCACGTCATCTTTAAAACTGGCTATCCGGCCATGCGAGGATACTGCATACCGGTTGCGCAAAGCGGCGCTGCCACTGAACTTCATTGTTTTCCAAACCTCTCCCGGTAATTTCTTGATCATGATGTTCACAATTTAAAGGTGAACGAAAAAAGGGTGCAGGCAACATGCCCAAATCCAGTATAATAATAATATAAATTTCGTGCCGTTGCGTAGCCTGCAAAAGGTTTTACAACAACTGCCGAGCCGCTATTGTTGCGGGTTTGCGCAATTTTCGGTTAATGGTTGGGTTAAGCAAACGGCTACTGCAAACCGGGGCGTTGTTAAATCAACCCAACAGTATGCAGTAGCCGTAATTTTTTTACAATAAAAATGAACGCAAAAGCCTACTGCTTTTGCTCGAAATTCTTTTTGGCAGCCTCAGCTTTTTTAAAATCGAGAATTACGCCGTTGATGCAATAACGCAGGCCGGTGGGCGGCGGGCCGTCATCAAACACGTGGCCCAAATGCGCCTTGCAGCGGCCGCACTGCACTTCGGTGCGGGTCATGCCATGCGAGTGGTCGGGGGTGTAAATAATATTGCCTTTGCCAACGGGCTCGTAAAACGAAGGCCAGCCGCAGCCGCTGTCGAACTTGGTGTCGCTTTTAAACAACGCATTGCCACAGGCCGCGCAGTAATAAGTGCCCACTTCCTTAAAGTTTTCAAACTTCGAGGTCCAAGGGCGTTCGGTGCCTTTTTGCCGGGCTATCTGGTACATTTCCGTGGGCAGAATCTTGCGCCACTCATCGTTGCTTAGCTCTACTTTCGAAGTGTCGGTATTGGAGTAAACCGGGTTTTTGGAGGGTTGTACGCTCATGGCATTTTGTTTTGACGATTGCGCCTGGGTGCAGCTTTGCAGCGCCAGGGCCAGTATGCACAGTAGGAACAGCTGTTTCATATTGGTAAGTTGTTACAAATGTACGCAGGTGCTAAAAGTTTGGTTTGTTAAAGAATGCCGCCATTTCCCTGCACGCTGCACACCTGCCAGCATTGCAAATACCTTCAATAAACCGGCGGCTGCATTGATGTTTATTTAAAGAAAACGGCACACTGTTGTTTTTTACCAAACAGGGGCGCCAAATCGCAACCTGAATTCTCTGCCCGGTTCCCTATCTTTGTCTCAACAGCATTTTTAGCGCTTATGTTTAATTTGATACTGTTCGGACCTCCCGGCAGCGGCAAGGGAACCCAATCGGAAAGAGTTGTAGAAAAATTTGGATTGGTGCACCTTTCTACCGGCAACCTGCTGCGGGCCGAAATTGCAGCAAAAACGCCCCTCGGCACCGAAGCCAAAAATTTCATCGACAAAGGACAACTGGTACCCGACGAGGTAGTGATTGGCATGATCGACACCATGTTGGAACAAAATAGCAGTGCAAAAGGTTTTCTGTTCGATGGCTTTCCGCGTACCGAAGCACAGGCCCAGGCGCTGGACAAGCTGCTGGCGCTGCGCAAAACAAGCATCACGAAAGTAATTGCCCTGGAAGTTTCGGAAGAAGAGCTGGTGCAACGCCTGCTGAAACGCGGCGAAACATCGGGGCGCACCGACGATACCGACGAGGCCGTTATCCGCAAACGCTTTGCCGTATATAAAGCCGAAACCGAACCAGTGGCCGAGCACTACAAAGCCCTGGGCCGTTTTGAAGCCATCAAAGGCGAAGGCTCCATCGACGATATCTTCAACGCCCTTTCTGCTTCTATTGAAAAAGAAGCTGCCTCGGCGGTGTAGGGTGGAGTTGGAAGACGGGTGTCGAAAGACCGAAGACGTGTACCTATTTTTATAGAATCCTGCAGGTGTTGGCCTGTGGGATTTTTCTTTTTCAGCAGTATCTTCAAAGGCTGAACTTTTCCGGACTTCGGACTTCGGACTTCGGACTTCGGACTTCGGACTTCGGACTTCGGACTTCGGATCGGACTTCAAAACCACCCACCATGAGCCTTTCCCATAAAATCCGGTTTTTGCAACAGCAGTTTATCCCGATGCTGCGCAGCATTCCGCACCACACGCCGCCACAATGGGGCAAAATGAATTTGCAGCAAATGATCGAGCATTTTAGCGATGCGGTGCGCTTATCGTCGGGGCGGTTGCCGGCGCCCCGCCTGTTTACCCCCGAAGCCGACCTGCCGAAGATGCAGGCGTTTTTAAAAAGCAACCAACCGCTGCGCGAAAACATACCCAACCCGATGGTGCCGCAGTCGCCAGCGCCGCCCAGGTTTACCACCATGGAAGAAGCGATTGATAACCTGGAGGAAGAATTACAGCATTTTTTTGCGGTGTTTGCCGCCAACCCCAACCTCACTACACTCAACCCGTTTTTTGGCAACCTCGATTACGAAGGCAACGTGCTGTTTACCTACAAACATGCAGTGCACCACCTGCGGCAGTTTGGTGCCGTGGTAACAACTGAAGCCTGAACCAGCGCTGCCCGTTATTGCGAGGCGCAGGAGATGCGCTGTCCCTAACTACATTTGTTGCACCGAAGCAAGCTCCTGTTTTATCAGTGCCGGTTTAACAATACTTGATTCATTTCCTAACCAACATCAGGAGATTGCTTCGGTGCATTTCATGTATCCCTTTGCAATGTTGTTGCTGCGCCTCGCAATGACGGGTGCGCTTTTGAATTGCATCATTTAAGACAAACATTTGTTTCCATTTGGACAAGTCAGCATTTATGTCTTACCATTTTCCGCAAATGACGATACCGGTGTAACTTTCCCCTCTTAACGATTGCAACATGACACCCTTGATTACCCCCACCCGCGTGGGCAAAATAGCCAACTACGTTGGCGGCCGGTGGCAAACGGGTACCGGCGACGGCGAGCTGCTGCTCGATGCCGTAACCTCCGAACCCATTGCCCTTGCCGATACCGAAGGCATTGATACCGAAGCGGCACTGCATTGGGCCCGCACGGTGGGCAATCCTGCCCTGCGCAAACTCACTTTTCACGAACGGGGCCGCAGGCTTAAAGCACTGGCACTGCACCTGCAAAGTAAAAAAGAAGGCTTCTACCAACTTTCCTACCATACCGGCGCCACCCGTGCCGATAGCTGGATCGATATTGAAGGCGGCATCGGCAACCTGTTTGCCAATGCATCGCTACGGCGCAAGCTGCCCGACCTGCCCTACTGCACCGACGGCGACCCCATCCCTTTGGGCAAAGGCGGCACTTTTATGGCCCACCACCTGCTGGTGCCCCGCGAAGGCGTGGCGGTACACATCAATGCCTATAATTTTCCCGTATGGGGTATGTTGGAAAAATGCGCCGTCAACTGGCTGGCGGGCATGCCTGCAGTGGTAAAGCCATCGCCGTATGGCTCCTATTTGGCTCAGGCTGTGGCCAAAGAAATCATTGACAGCGGCATCCTGCCCGATGGCGCTTTGCAAATTCTTTGCGGTGCACCCGGCAATCTGCTCGATGGCGTAACCGCACAGGATGTGGTTACGTTTACCGGTTCGCACCAAACGGGTATTGGCTTAAAAACACATCCACGCATCGTACAGGAAAGCGTGCCGTTTACCATGGAAGCCGATTCGCTCAACGCCCTGGTGCTGGGGCAGCACGCCGGTCTGGGTACGCCGGAGTGGCAACTATTCATCAAAGAAGTGCGCAGGGAAATAATAGCAAAGGCTGGGCAAAAATGCACGGCGGTTCGCCGCATTTTTGTGCCCGAAAACATGCTGGAAGCGGCATCTGATGCACTGCGGCAGGCACTGGCGCAAACCACCATTGGCAACCCGCACAACGAAAAAGTGCGGATGGGCGCACTGGCGGGGCTTGCGCAAAGGGACCGTCTGCAGCAAAACGTGCAGCGCTTGCTGGCCACATCGGGCATTGTTTATGGCTCGCTGGACAGCGTAGAGCTGCTGGATGCGGACCCGAAGCAGGGCGCATTTATTTCACCGCTGCTCCTGCTGAACGAACACCCGCTGGAAAGCAAAGCCGTGCATGAAGTGGAATGTTTTGGCCCCGTAAGTACACTGATGCCTTATAAAGATTTGGACGAAGCCATTGTGCTAAGCAAAATGGGCAAAGGCTCGCTGTGCTGCTCCATCGTTACAGCCGATAACCGCGAGGCTACCGATTTTGTGGTAGGTGCCGCCACACACCATGGCCGCATACTGGTGCTCAACGGGGAATGTGCGGCGGAAAGCACCGGCCACGGTTCTCCGCTGCCCATGCTGGTGCATGGCGGCCCCGGCAGGGCCGGCGGTGGCGAGGAAATGGGCGGCCTGCGGGGCGTAAAGCATTACCTGCAGCGGGTGGCCGTGCAGGGTTCGCCCAATGTGCTGACGGCCATTACCGGCACCTATCAAACCGGTGCACGGGGCAATGCAGGCAGCGAACACCCTTTCCGCAAATACTTTGAAGACCTGTCGGTGGGCGACCAGCTGATCACGGAACAGCGCACCATTACCGCCGATGATATTGACCGCTTTGCCGACCTGAGCGGCGATCATTTTTATGCCCACCAACGCGACACGGATTTTAGCGGCACCATGTTCGAAGGGCAGGTGGCGCATGGCTATTTCATACTGAGCGCTGCTGCAGGCTTGTTTGTAGATGGCTCCGACCTGGGGCCGGTGCTGCTAAACTATGGCATCGACGAGTTGCGTTTTACCAAACCGGTTTACCCCGGCGCTGCCATCTGGGTGCGGTTTACCTGTAAAGAAAAATTGCCGCAAGACAACCGTGAGGAAGGCGAAATACCCCGCGGAATTGTAAAATGGCTGGTAGAAGTGCTGGACGAAACCGGCGAACACGTGGCAGCGGGCACTATTTTAACGATGGTGCGCAAACGCAGTTAACGTGGTTGGCGCGGCACGGCGTTTTATTTTAAAATAGAAAGCCGCACAACCTTGTGGCTCCGCTTATTGTTGCATAATTTAAACCCAGCGTATAAAAACGAAAACTTGCGCCATATGATCCCCGATTTTGACAACGGATATGTCACCTCCGAAACCCACCAGGGCATTACCACCATCGAATTTTTTCACCCGCAGGGCAACTCGCTGCCGCGCCGCCTGCTCGATGGGCTGGCCCATGAAATACATGCCTGTGGCGGCGATGCAGCCACAAGGGTAATTGTGTTGCGGTCGGGTGGCGAAAAAGCATTTTGTGCCGGGGCATCGTTCAGCGAGCTGTCGGCCATTACCGATGCGCAAAAAGGCTTCCAGTTTTTCAGCGGTTTTGCCCATGTCATCAATGCCATCCGCAGCATTTCCAAACTGGTCATTGCACGGGTGCATGGCCGCTGCGTGGGCGGCGGCGTGGGGCTGGCGGCAGCCGCCGATTATGCCATTGCAGTAGACGGCGCCGATGTGCGGCTCAGCGAGCTGGCCATTGGCATCGGGCCGTTTGTAATTGGGCCGGCGGTGGAGCGGAAAATTGGCGCTTCGGCCTTTGCGCAGCTGGCCATTGACGCTACCATGTGGCGCAACAGCGATTGGGCTAAAAAGAAAGGCTTGTTTGCCGAAGTGCACCCCACCGTGGAAGGTATGGACGAATCGATCAGCAGGCTGGCCAACCAGCTGGCGCAAAGCAACCCCGAGGCTATGGCCGAAATGAAAAAAATGTTCTGGAGCGGCACCGAGCATTGGAACGAGTTGTTGCCGCAGCGGGCCGAGATCAGTGGCTGGCTGGCGTTGAGCCGGTTTACACAGGAGGCCATCAGTAAATTGCGGGTAAAAGCATAAATGGCAAGCGCCGAACGAGCTAATTCGTTCGGCGCTTGCCATTTAGCAGCCTTCGGCATAAGCTACCCAAAAGCCAACGACCTTGCCTCGTTCCAGCTCAAACACGATCATGGCAGGCGTTTCATCGCCGTAGAGCATGATGGTTGATTTTCCTTTGATTTTGGCGCCGCTTTCCGCATCATACTCCGGCGCCAGGTGTAGCATGTAATCTTCGTAGGTGCTAACAATCTTCAACTTATCATCGCCAATGCCCACACCTGAGGGGGTTTTGAGCTGGGCATTGCGGCTGTGCACGGCATACACCACAATGGCGCTTTTATCCCTTTCATCTATACTTTTATTCAGTACCAATTGGTAATCAACACCTGCCAGTTGCACCTGAACGGTGTCGGGCTCCCACTCCGATTGCAACAGGTTTTTCAACTGCACCGGCGCAGGCAGCAGCTTGTCGAGTGCCTCCTTTTTCATGCCCAGTTTGATGACGCCAATGCCCGCCAGCGACACCACCGGCGGTGGCTGTTGGCCCCAAGCCGCTGTTTGTAATAAAATGCAGAGGAAAATAAATAAGCCTTTCATCTTTGCCACCAATTTAGGCGGGAAAAATAATGGAGCAGTTTGATAAAAGCAATTACGAAGCGTTGGTGCAGCAGCTGTGCAGCATCGACGAGGATCTGACGAGGATTGTGGAAGCTTATGGCATGCCGCCGCTTTGGACGCGGCCCAACTCATTTGCCACGCTGGTGCTCACCATTTTAGAGCAGCAGGTTTCGCTGCAGGCGGCATTTGCGGCATACACCAAACTGGAGGCTGCCATTGGTGAGCCTACGCCGGAAAAGATCTTGGCGATGAGCGATGCGGAATTGAGGGCGTGTTATTTTACCCGGCAAAAAACGGGTTATGTGCGGGGCCTGGCCACTGCCATTTACAGCGGGCAAATGGTGTTGGCGCAATTTGAAGCCATGCCCGATGAGCAGGTGCGGCAGGAGTTGACCAGGCTTAAAGGCATCGGGCCGTGGACGGCAGATATTTACCTGTTGCACGCCATGCGCCGCACCGATATTTTCCCCTTAGGTGACCTGGCCCTGGTGCTGGCACTGCGGGATGTGAAAGGGCTGGATAAATCCGTTTCAAAGGAAACGATGCTGGTGCTTGCCGAGCCGTGGCGGCCTTACCGTTCGGTAGCAACGATGGTGTTGTGGCATTATTACCTGAGCAGGCGAAAGAGTAGGGTGGCGTTGCGGTGAGGCGTGGTGAATGGGCAATGGTGAATTTGAGTGACCAAATCTTTTGAACCTGAATCTCTTTTATGCTATAAACAAATCATTTTCATGCTGGCCTTTGTGCCTGGTTATACCCTTCGTGACTTTGTGTTTCACCAAAATTCACCATTACCCATTCACCATTCACCGTTGACGTTTGACTTTTCACGTTTCCCCTCAAAACCTATAGGCCGCAGAAAACGCGGCGTGGATATTATTTGCAAATTTAGAGCCCTGGGTTTCGCGGATATAGCGCCACTGGTAGTTGATGGAGCGAACCAGTGACAGTTGGGCATTGAACAGGAAATTGCCCCGCACCCAACTTTTGGTGCCATTTAGCGACAGATCCACCCAATGCACATCAAACTTTCGGGAGGGCACAAAATTTTGCAGGGTAAAATCGTTGTGCCGCACTACCCGCTCCAGGTACAGGCCTGTTTTAGCAATACCTTTCCACCGGTTGATGCCCAGCGTTTGGCTGCTGCCACCTGGCCCAATACCGGCACCGAGCACCTGCCCCCGATGCGTATAACCATGCCGCACCTGGTAGTGTGTGTACCAGCCTTCCAGCGCCCGCACATAGCCGGTGGCCGGGTTTTGCAGGTGCGTCATTTCGCCAAAAAGTTCCCACTGCTTGCCCTTTGGACCGGTAAAAATTTTTCGTCCGCCTAGCGTGTAAGCACGGGTGTGCTCCGGTTCGCCTACGAGGTCCACTAAATCCAGCGCATGGTCATTGCGGCCCCATTCCACATAAAATTCGGCTTTGCTTTCGGGTAGCAACAGGCGTGCAAACAGCGAAAAAAGCTGGTCGCGGCCATAGCGATCTTCATCCCGCACTTTTTTCTTAAAAAAGCCGCCCACAAGTGGCAGATAGCCATCCAGCGTATTGGGCACGTCGTTGCTGTATTGGTAAAACATCCGGCTTACACCCAGGAACAGGCCCTTAGTCCAGCGGGGTTGCCAAGTGAGCACTGCACCATTAATGTACCGGTCGCCATCCGCCGGCTTGGGCTGGTACAGCTGGGTGCCTTCAAAGGTGCGGCCGGTGTCGGGCGGCAGTATGCCAGTTGCACGCAGCCTTCCAGCAATGATTTGCCCTTCAAACGAACCGATCCGGGTGATCACCGGCGTGGTGGTATTGAATGTGGCGTGCAAAAAACCCGGAGCATTGTTACTCATCAGGAGCGCATTACGGGTGCCCGGTCCCCACCAAAGGTTCTCGGTGGAAAGGCCTGCGGAAAATTTACCAAAATGCACCCGCAGCGATGACTGTCCCGCAAAAGCCTTAGCATAGCTACCGGTGCCGTATCGTTCTGGGTTGTCGATGCGGTTGAGGAAGTAATAATAATTGCGCCAGGTGCTATCGGTATGCGAGGTAGGAAAAGTTTCGAACGATGCGTTTTGCGCCCATACCAGTCCGGGTTGTAGCTGCAGGCTAACGCGGCCCCAACGGGCATACATGCCGGCTGAAGCTTTTAACTGGTAGCCTTTTGCCTGGATCATGGCGCCATCATTCCAGCCGTAAGGATGGTGGGTATTGACTTGCTGACCCAGGCCTGCTGGCAACAAACGAAGGGACAGTTTACCTTTTTGTAGCGGAGCATGATGTGCCAATCCATCGGGGTAAAAAAGCGAATCGAAAGGCATCAGCCTGTTTGCAATAAGTGGCCGAACCATAAAGGAAAAATTCGAATCAAGCCGGCCATCGAGCTGGCTACGCCGCAGCGCCTCCTCGAGCAAGGGTGTTCCGACGGGCAGGGATTGGCTATGAACAAATGAACCTGCCAGAAGCAGGTTCAGGATAAGTACTTTTCTCATAAGATTTCGGTTATAACCATATGGCTATTACGTCAAAATAATGCACATTCCACTGGAAACACCAGCGGCCTGCGCCGACAGATTGGCGATCTCTAAACCCAAAATTTCAACTTTTCAAAGATGACACCATGCTGGTTTGAAATATCCTTTTGGACTCCTAAAAACAAAGATAGAGTCCATGCAACGGTTAATATTATTTTGTTGTCATTTCTTTCTAAGAGTGGCCTCATAAATATTGGATGAGTATTTTATAGGATAATGTTGACATGCAGGCAATGGGAATATCCAAGATATTGGTCGTGATGACCCTGGCAGAAGTGATAGCAAAAGCCTCTGCTGGAGGAATCAACGCTGGGTGCTGGAAGGAGCTGTCTGGAGATTGTAAAGACGGATGTCCGCTGCCAGGCCTTGCCAAAGGCTTTTCCAGCATTGGTGGATGGTGGGACCTTGATTGGATGATAAGAGCCTTGGCCGGCTAAAGAACTTCGGTAAAGAGGCGGCATTTACATGCGTAAATGCTTTGCCCGCAGCACGTTCTCGCTGGCGAAAAAGGGGCTTTCTACGGGAAAGCCTAAGCGGGGTAAAGGTTGTAGAGTCATCGCCATCACGAACGGTGGTGTTGTTTTATCTTTCCGGATTATTCTACAAGTGCCCATGAAATCGCTTAGTGGAAAAGACTATAGGCGAGCGTTTTATTGAAGACCTACTAGAATAACTCATTGGCGACAAGGCTTAGGATAATGGCCTTTCGGATGAACGGCTTGCGAAAAACAGCATGGAGTTGATCGGATCGCACCTTACGGTCCGTAAAACGAAAAATAGGATGGCTGCAAACTGAGGCGCTACAAAATAAGATAGAAAGTAGAACGTGTGTTTGCTTGGCTGTTCAACTATAGGCGATGTGTGGCGCATTATGAGTAACAAGAAGAAAGCTTTAAGACATTGTACTATTTTTTATATAGTCTTTGTAAAATCCTACATCCATTCACGATACCACTTACAAGCAAATTGACACTAATGGAAGCAATTATTTTTTTTAAATAACTAATGCAGCCACTTACTTTTTCTGGACCAGTCTATCTGAAAAGGTGAAACAATTAGTGTGCAAAGAGATAATGCTTTATGCTCCATACAATCTAACAATGTTATCTGGGGTTGGATGGCGTTAATTATAAAGCACCATAAAAATTACGTATAAACTTTTAAGTGATAAGTAGTTATTCATTTAAATTTGTCACTACCTTAGTGCCGCCTATTTCACTTGTGATATACTTATGGCAGTAGAGAGTAATAACGGCCTCAAATATTTAATCGAACAATTTCCAAAACTAAAGCTTAGCAACTTCCTATGAATGTGAAAAACAAACACTGCAAGGGCACATATATTCCTCTTGTAGGATATGACGGATCGCCACTTCCTTCTTCTAGGTATAATAAGCTATCAAACGCGAAACGAATGATTGATATCTTGATTGCCATCTTCACAATTTTGTTTTTGCTTTGTTGGCTACTGCCAGTTCTTGCGTTATTCATCAAGCTTGACTCTAGAGGTCCAATATTCTTTATACAGCGGCGTGTAGGTTATAGAGGAAAAAAATTTGCCTGCATCAAGTTGCGAACAATGGTGGTCAATTCCGTTGCCGATATCAAGCAAGCCGAGGAAAACGATCGTCGTATCACTCGCATTGGCAGGTTCTTGCGTAAATCAAACTTTGACGAACTTCCACAATTTATAAATGTGCTTATGGGTGATATGAGCGTTGTGGGTCCGCGACCTCATATGGAGAAAGATTGTCGGGACTTTCAGTTGGTGGTACCCGCCTACAACAACCGTCATTTTGTAAAGCCTGGTATCACAGGGCTGGCCCAAGTTAGAGGCTTTCGAGGCAATACTGCCAACATTCATGATATTATTCACCGGTACAGAATGGATCTATTTTATGTGCAGAAGGCTTCCTTGATGTTTGATATTTCGATCATTAGCAAAACGTTTACACAAACCATAATGTTAGCGCTACAACAACTTAGGAATAGAGAGGCCATGCTGGCGGAAGAAAAGAAAAATAGTGGTGCACTGCTGCCCGCAAATATTATCGTTTCGAACAATGGACAGCATATTTTTGGAAATAGCAATGCACTGCATCTGCATGAAAAGAAAGAGCTGTTAAATGAATTTACGTTTCATCAACAATTAGAAAAAGCCGGCTAGTAGCCGGCTTTTTCTTTAGCATTTATTTTTTTGTTTTTCTGTTACAGGTTAATCACGCTCAGACCTCGGCATATTATACTCTACTTTTTAACAGCGAGTTAAAGAGGTTGTAGTATTGCTGCGCAATTTTCTCCCAGGTGTATTGTTCATTTATCCGTTCTCTTGACAATGCCCGCAATTGTTCCAGCAAGCCAATTTGCTGCTCTGACCTGTCAATCAGGGTACTTAAGCTTCCCAAATCTTTCGAGAAGAAAAGGCCATACCTTCCATTCAGCAGCACTTCCCTACTAAATACAGTTTCCAGTGCCATTATCGGACATCCATAAGCAAGAGCTTTCAGTAATGTAGGATTGGTGCCGCCAAATTCATGGCCGTGTAGATACGCGAAGCAATTGTGATATAGTTCCGCTAACTCATTTTGGTTATTTACATAACCAGTAAAAACAATTCTCGGATCCCTCACTTTTTTTATGTTCTCCGCATATTCATCCTTGTAGGGCACATCGCCTACAATTACCAGCTTCTTACCGGAAACCGACCGGGAAAACTCGTGCAAAAGAAGCAATGCATTATTGTCAGGTATCAAGCGGCCAACTATTAAATAATATGTGCCCGGTGTCAGGCCCCACTTGGAAATCAACGATGGGTCGGAAGAATAACGAATATTAGCGCCATACGCGATCACTGTAGAGTCGGTTTTGAACTCCTTTATATAAACATCCCGCATTGCATCAGCGTCAGTAACGATCCGGCTCATCCAACGGGTAGCCATTTTGGAAGTAAAGTAAAATACTTTAGCTCCCAAACCCTTCCATTTGGGACGCATCCACTCCAGGCCATCGACATTGATAGCCGTTTTTTTTCTGAACAATTTTGTTAACACACCAAATACGCCGTTTGCCGAATTGACATAAAGTATTACGTCATAGTTCTGAAACAAGGCATGCATCGTGCTCAAAAAGGAATTGGATAACTGGCTAAAGCTTTTGGTGTTGATGCAAGGAAGATAGTGAAGATAGATGCCATTGACTTGCTTAGGCCGATCGGCAAACAGTTGCTTGTGGCAGTAAACATGGATTTCTACACCTTGTTTAACCAACCGGGTTGCCACTTCCGATACAAATGTTTCATACCCACCATACACGTAAGGATACCCCTTTGAACCAATAATCGCAACCTTCATGATAAACAGAATAAGCTGTTGACTGATATAAGTGCAACAGTTTTGTAATTAATTCATTTAAAAATTACTCTATGCATAATAGTTAGCATCTGCCTAATACAGATTTATAAACCTCTAGAGTTTTTGTGGCAGCGATTTTCCAGGTAAAATGTTTTGCAATCCTCAATCTAGTAAGCTCGCTGTTTGGCTTGTTATAGGCTTCCATGATGGCGCCCTTGATTGACTCAATATTGTCTGGCTCACAATAGACCGCCAAATTACCAAAGTACTCCTCTGTATCACCTTTTCTTGTGACCACAATATTGCATCCCATAATCGCAGCTTCAAGACTCGACAGTCCGGTTGTCTCAAACCAACTTGGTAAAATGTGCACCTTTGCTGCCGCATAAAGTTGCCTAAGTTCGGCCTGGGGCATATGATCAAGAAACTTTACGTTAGCACCAGCAATAGAGCGGCACTCGTTATAATACAGTTGGTGATTCGGCGATGGTCTACCAACTATCACAAGCTCTATGTCAAGGCCATTCATCGCCTGAATTAGATTAAGCTGATTCTTTCTTCCTTCTATTCTTGCCACACAAATTACGCCTTGACGATTGGTTTTTCTTAAAGGCTCTGCAAAAAGCTCTTCATCAATACCATTAGGGATTACTTTGTATTTGTTTGTCATACCTAAAAGCAGCTCAATCCTCCTCATTTCGCTCAATGAATTAGGTAACAAATAACTTGCTCCTAACGCCAAATTGATCATAGCTTTTCGCTGGCCCTGCCATAAATAACTACGGCTTACGATTTTTTCACCGTTTTTCACAGCCCTTCCAAGAACTTTAATGTATTCAGCACCAAACCGGCCAAATAATTTCAAAAATATTTTAGAAACACCCCCTCTTACGTTTACCTCATACTCATAGTAATCGACATATATTGTTGATAAAACATACGGTTTCCCTGATTGTAGGGCGTGTTTCAAAAGGTCATTAGGCCGGATCAAATTGAACAGATGCAGCAGGTCGTATTGTGAATAATCAATGTTATTTTCATCAGCGAGCCTGATGTCTACATCTATCCCTAACCTTCTCAGATGCTCTGCAGTCCCACATACTTGAATTGTATCTCCACCAGGAGTAGAAAATAAGGTGGCGCGGCTGATCATAAGTATGCGCATACGATAAAAAATCTTCTATTTCATTTTTCAAAGCTGTAATACAGGCAACGTCCTAGAATTATTACATACTATTTTGAGGTAATTTTAAACTTTATATTGCGGTAACATAGATACAATTGCGTGGCAGCCTTGATCAGATAATTTTCATTTTTGACCAGTATCTTAGTTGATGCAAGCAGGTTATTAAAACGCCTTTTTTTTACCTCCGGGCTTTCATTTTCATTTATTGATAAAGAATGGCCGAAATCAGCAGCTATCACGCAGAACCAACTCTTGTTTCTGCGGTATTGGAGTGAAAATGATGTATCAATACCATAGAAATCTAGTTCTTCATCGAACCCCTTGAAAGTAAAATTAAGATATCTGAATGAGATGCACATTCCACTTGATATAACACACATACTTTTAGTAGAATTGGGGCCAAATAACACCTTCTTGCGGTAATTCCCTTTAAAAAGTAAAAATCTACCGGGACTTACTATGGTATCCTTATATCTGACAAGGGGAACAAACAAGTCAATCCATGGGTGGTCGACGATGCTTTGTTTAAGTTTCTGCAGGTAAGATCCATCAAACCGACTATCCTGATCTAGAATAAAAAAATGACTATAGGAATGATAGGCACGATAAACTGTATTATAAATTTTCGAGAGGCCTGTATTTTCTGAAGTAAAAAAGTATTCACAAGAGCTGAACACAGATTGTAACCATTTGATACTTTCCTCTGCTTGTGCAACAGGAGAGTTGTCCCACACTACAATATGCGAGCCATTCAGTTGGTCCCTGCTTTGCTTCAATGATTGAAGAGTAGGCGCTTCTTCAGCTTTCATTTTGTACAAAACTACCAAAACACAATAGCTAACATTTGCCATAACTGTCCACTGATGTTGTTAATTTTACCCTTGTGTCATTTGTTACCTGATGGCTATATTTTGATATGGAATAGAAAAGGAGCAGGTAAAACATCTGAATTGTTGCCGACCCTGCGGTGAAGTGAAAACCAAACGTGTACAAAAATGACAAACAGTAGCCAAATCCCGCATAGAAAATAATTCGTTCATGAATATCATGCTCGCAACTTTTGAAGTATGGTAAACAGCGATGCATTTTCTTCAGCAGGACGAAATATAGCCTAAAGTATAAAGGGGCAAGCACTCCAAAGAGTAGTAAAACTGAAATATAAAATGAATCAAAGCGGACATTCGTCAACTCACTGCCAAAGCCTACACCAAATAATATAAAATGCTCCGGTACCGAGGCATATTGTAGCAGGCGCCCTAAGGCGGAAGGATCTTCAGAGAAGCCCAAACCCAACGATAAAAAGGTAAATAACAATAAAATAAGAGGAACCGATAGAAACACTGAAAATCTGGTAGAAGGCTTGAAATATGCTAACGCAGAGCCAATTAACGCCACTGCAAAAATAATAAACCCAATTCGGGTCCGCGAAAGGTACTGTCCATATACCAGTAGCAGTAAAATAGAAAAAAGTCCAAAAGATTTTAAAAAGCTTCTGCGGCTAAAAAGCAGGTAAAAAAATAGTATAATTAATGAAATCGAAAGGTATGTGGCATATATGAGCGGACTTACGAAAATACCTGTTGCTCTAAGCTTATCGTCTCTGATAAAATCGAAAGCATGACTTTCAATTGGGTTAATTTCATCGATGAAGTTGTAGAACCAGAGGATTCGTAAATCCTGCCTGTAAACCTCATTATAATATAGCGCCACTAGCACAATCAATACAGGCACAAATACAAGGTACCGCACAATTGTGACTGCTTTAGTATGCTTAAAAAATGATGTTTTGTAAAGTAAAAAAGCCCATAGAAAGGGCAACAGATACATTCTCCAGCCTAAAAACACCTGACTGATTTCGTTTTTCTGAACTATACCGGTAATAATTCCCGTTAGAGTCAATGCTATAAAAGAGATCAAAAATATTGCATCAAATTTGTGCCAGTTTACTGGACGCGACTTTATTGTTATTATAAGCACTGAAGTCAGAAATAGTACTAAATACTCTTGCCAAGATTTGATGAGATAAAAAATGATGGTAGATAAGTAAGGTGCTATGTTTATAAATATAAAATCATAGAAAGTTATAAAACTAAGAAGCATGACTAAGAAAAGCCCTTTATGCCTATAGAAAAAGGAAAGAAAAAAAACTAGATAAATGAGAACGAAGACGGTTAAGAAAAACAGGTCGATAAAGAACTGCACAAAATCAATTTAGGAAATGAATCGTTTAATTTTGGGCACCAAGCCATATTTAAACCGAAAGTGCAGATATGACCCCCAAGCGGCAACGGTTCCAAAATTTTTACGTACTACCGTGAAAATCTCTGGAAAATTAGTAGCACAGTTGGAGGTGCCGTCAAGGCTATGCAGTGCATTGATTATTTCAAGATTGGTGACCACTTTTACATTTGCTTTAAATAATTTCTGATTTATATCAAAATCAGCAAACGCTTTGTATGAAATGTCGAAAAATGCCAGCGCATCTTTAAGGTAATATGTTCCTTGGTGATGCATTGTATTTTCGAACACTAGTTTAAGAGAAAAGCTTGGTGAAAACAACTGTCCATTTGATAACTTAACCGGGAAGGAAACAGCAGCAGCATTTTGGCTCGCAGCACACCTCAACTGTTGCAGCGGGCAATGCAACAAGCGATCGCCAATATTGATAAAACAAATATAGTCGCCCTTTGCCAAGCGGATGCCCTTGTTCATAGCATCATAGATGCCCGTATCTTTTTCACTAACCCATTTACTGATGCTTGCTCCGTATTGTTCTATAATTGATACGGTACCATCACTCGATCCACCGTCTACAACAATATACTCCACTTCATTGCAAACATGTGGAACAATGCTGTCGATGGTTGCATGCAAATCGTTCGCCCCATTGAGCACTACCGTTACATAAGAAATGAGCGGCTTCTTTTCCGATGGAGCAATTTTATCTGCGTACATAAACGGCATCTACTTGAAAAATCTCGCCTGTTTTGTAGTTTGTAAAAGCCGGCAGAAAAGTATAAAAGGAAAAGTCTGCATGCTCCAGCCGCTCCATCATTTTGTAATACAACTGGCTATTTGCATACAGCGGTACAAATGAAAGTTCGAGTTGAATTAATTTGATAAAGGGCAGGATCCGGGTGGCGCCATCAAGTACACTTTCTTCGTATCCCTGCACATCAATTTTTAGGAATACGTTTTTACCCATAAGGTCGGCATCTTTAAAATAAGTATCCAGCTTTATGATGGGTACCGTAACTGTGCCTACATAAGCCGACTCCGGCGCCATCTCCGCATGTAAATCCAACATGGGTAATACCGAACTGCTTTCGGTGTTGGCTGCAATGTTAATGTCGATACTTCCGTCTTTGTCGCCTACCGCTTTATTTTCTGCTTTCCATTTTGTTGTACCACTTGCCCGTTGTGCAAGTTGCTCGAAGGTTTTGGGCAGCGGCTCGAACGAATAAATTGATCCGTTGAAATTACCGCTCAAAAGCTCTAATGCAAACTGACCTGTATTTGCACCCACGTCGATCACTATATCAATATTGAACCGCTTTTGCAATACATCCAATAGCTTTTGCTCCGAGTTGAGCGGTGTCTTTTTTTCAACGAGCAGATCAGCCCTGGAAAAAATTTGCTTGATGCTGTCTTTTAATTTCCTCGATGCTTTAGTCATTGGTTTATGTTGGTATCGAAAATATCGCAGTGGCAATTTGTGCTTCCAGCCTAATTACGGGCGGCGTCGGCCACCTTTTGGTACACTTCATAAGTCAACCTTGCGGTATGCTCCCATGAAAAAGCCTGTAGCCGTTTTGTTCCTTCGGTTGTTAAATGGCAGCGGAGTTGCTTATCTGCGGCCACTTGTTCAACGGCCTGCAGTAGTGGTTCGGGTTCTTCCGGATTGAAATATGAAGCGCCATCACTAGCTATTTCTTTAAATATAGCGGTATTGCTACACACTACCGGGCAGCCCGCCTGGAATGCTTCAAGTATAGGAATGCCAAAACCTTCCATTGTAGAAGGGAAAATAAAACAGACTGCGTATTTATATAATTGATGCAATTGCCCGTCCGTAATATTTGTGACCGGCGTTACCAGGTCTTCCACACCATATTGCGCCAGCAACTCGCTTTCCGTCGGGTTGAAAGGTTTACCTACAGCAAGTAGTTTCACCCGGTTCTTTTTCATAAAAGAATGCAAGGCTTCAATTACCAGGCGAAAATTTTTATAGCCGTTGCGTTCGCCAACATACAACAGGTAAGGTGCCACATCCGGGCTGTGGTCCGCCGCTTCGCCTGATTGATTGCCGAAATAATCCGGGCCGCCGTGATGGACCACTGCAATCTTGCGTTCGTCTGTATCCAGATAATGCAGAATGTCCTGCTTCGTGGTCTCTGAAATAGCAATGATAGCTGCCGCCTTCCTGATCATTTCGCGTTTGCTGGCTACCAGGTGTTGAAAGTTGCTGTTTCCTGATTCAGCTTCCCGTTCAGGAATCATATCGTGTACGGTAAGTACACAACGTGCAGGATCAAAGCTTTTAAGAAAATATGGGTTGTAATAGGTTGGATGGAAAACGTCAAAATCTTTCACTTTCCAATTAACTACCTGCTTGTTTATATTGGTCCAAAAACGGTAGCCCAACCAGTTAAACCGCTTATTCGGGTTGGTTAAATAAGCATTGTCTGAGCCATTATGTACCACCTCGAAATGATCTTTTGGTGAAAATTGGCGCAGGCTTTCGTACAGTTTATAATGATACCTTGAAATACCACCAAATTTTTGAAACAGGAAGATTTGATGGTCGTATAGCACTTTCATAGCGATGGCTCCTGAAACGAGTTATTGCTGTTGAATAAATGACCGGTTTAACTCATTTCTTACCTGATCAAAGTCGGCATCCAGCAATGTTTTGGGCTGCGCAAACAATCCGGATAAAATCTGAAATTTTCTGTTAGTGGACAGTTTGAACAGCGTTGAATGCATTTTGTTTTTGGTAAATAAATGGTAGGTGCCATGCGACAGTAAATAAAGACCAAACCGCTCTGCCAGTACCTGAAGGGAACGAAGCGTGTAGAAGGCAATATGCTGGCCGGTTTCCGGCGCTATATACCACCAGTTGCTTATGTTTTCGCCCTCGGGCTGCAGCTCTGTTGAAAATAAAATGTTGTTGGAATATTGCAGCATCTGCTCCAGTTCCATGGCTGGGTCAACCAAGTGCTCGAACACTTCAAATGCCGTTAATAGTTCAAACCTGGTCGTCGGCGCGAGGTCGGAAACATCGAAGTGCTTCGCAAAAATATTTGCGCAATACATGTCTTGACGATAGTAATCAAACCCGCGGTCCCTTAGCATTCGGACAAACATTCCGTAACCGCCGCCATAATCAATGAACTTTTTTTTTCCATCGAACATTGTTTGGATCAATGTAGCCACAAACCTACTGTTAACCACATTTCTGCTTACCAAGCCCAGGTCCAGGTTTGTAATGGCACTTTGGTACGATTCCGAAAGCCAATAAGGTTCTTCGGTTTGAATGAACTGGCATGCGCTACATTTAAAATAGACAACGTCGTACTTACCCAACACGGTTTTAGAAAATACCGGAGTAGTATGTTGACCACAAATCTTACAAGCTATGTGATTGGGCGTCATTCTCATAAATGTATGGTTCTATGCCGGCCTTCAGGCACTAAACTTTAACCGGCGTTTTACTCCTGCCCGCAACCTTGCATATAAAGAAGGTGCTTTACAAAACTTCTTGAACGTAAATTGATCGGCAGCTTGATGCACAGCCTTATCTGCCGGGTCGATGACGGCTCCTTCCAATACATGGGCAATTAAATTACTCAATACCGGATCTTTTGATTTGGTATGTGTTGCAGCTTCATCGAAGCCGATGTTTTGAATAAGATTAAAGTTTGGTGCGATGCACTTGCCGTTGTTCTTCCATATCGAATACACCCACTGGTAGTCCCATGTGTCGATTTGGCCCCGCATGGTAGGCAAAAAGTTGGCACTCCAGAATGCTTTCGCAGTGGGATAGTTGGCTATCTCGTTAAATGCTGCACTTTCCAGAAATGCTTCTACCCCATTCATGGAAATATCATACTTCTGCCATGCCCTTCGCCAGGATGCCCATCCCCACACATGGCATATTCTTGATAAATAGTAAGTGCCGCTGCCGCGGATCTGGCCTTCCTGCAGATTGACTCCATTTATGTGCATAATTTCATCCACATCTTTATACTGCTCCAGCAAATCGGCACAAAAAGTAAAAAAGGATGGTGAAGGCAGGCAATCATCTTCGAGTACTATGCCATATTCTTCCTGTTCAAAGAACCAGGTAATTGCACTGGAAACCGCATGTTTACACCCCAGGTTCTGATCTCTTACCAGCCATTGTACCTCTACTTGCCATGTAATGTTGCTCAAAACTGTTATGGTTTGCTGCACTTTTTCCTGGTCTGTTTCCACATGCTGCCGGGGTCCATCAATGGCGATGTACAACTTTTGGGGACGTGCTTTGGCAATTTCTGCAAACACACGTGCTGCATGTTCCGGCCTATTAAAAGCGATGATCAGTACGGGGGGAGTAGGCATTTTAACTTCGATATTTGGCAACCAGTTTATACACCAATAATGAACCCAGTTGCAGTTTAAATATAGGCAGCGTTTGTGCAGAAAATGCGTTCATTAAAAAAGAGGCAAAGATCTGCGCTATAAGTGTAGCAATAGCGGCACCTGCACCGCCAAAATAAGGAATGAGCAACAGGTTCAACAGCACATTCATAACAGCACCGGCAGCCGTCCGCACCAGCAGCAGGCTTTGTTTTTGTTCGATCATGAACCAGTTACTGGCCGCAACGCCAAGGTAAACAAACACGCCTGTCCAGATATGAATGCTTAAGACCAGGCCTGCGCCCTCGAATTCCGAACCGTAGAGAAAATGGACTATTGGGTTGGCAGTAAACGTGATCAAAACCGACAACAATATGGCGATGGCAGAAAGCACGCCAAAGAGTTTGCGAAAGCCTTCCAGGTACGCTTGCGGTCCTTTTTCTTTCAATTGGATTAGGGTTGGATAAAATGAAACGCTGATGGCACTGCCTATAAAATACCAGATTTCAGACATGCGCACCGCTGCACTGTATTTTCCGAGTTCAACATTGCCCACCATGTTTTTGAGCATTACCTGGTCTATGCGGGTATAGATGGTGATCAATATTTCGGCGGCCATAAAAGGCAACGCCCGCCGCACTAGGTCTTTGATCAGCACCCAGTCGGGTCGCCAGTGATGAAGCTTTTGCTTTGAAACGTTGAAATAAAACACCAGCAGCAGCACAAACACAACCAGCAGCTCCAGCACCGTTATGTATGCAAAAAACACCACGCCGTAATTGCCCAACAGGGCAAATACTTTGAAGATGCTAAACAAAAGGTAAGCGCTTGACTTTACAATAACGGTCAAACGGGATTCTGTTCTTGACTGGTAAAAGATGTCAAAAACATCCGATACAAACAGAATACATTGAAAAGAAAGAATAATCAGCAGTACCCTTGTAAGCGGTTCCTTGCCAAGTAGCTGCGCAAAAACAATGATGCTTAGGGTAGCAACCGTGCCGGTAAATAGTTTTATCAGCAGGGCATTGAACAGGATCTTGCCTTTTTCTTCCTTCCGGATCAGGTCGGTGAGCAGCACATTATTGAGCCCCAGGTTAATAAAGGGGATGGTCATGCTGATAATACTAAAGGCATAATTCCAGACGCCAAATTCAAAAGGACCCAGGTAACGTGCAAACCATATCCCGATAAAGAGGCCACCCGCCATCCGGATCACCTTGTCGAAAATGATCCAGAATGAATTGAAAATTACTTTCTGGTACGACTTAAACCGCTGCTTGGCAATAGCAATATTCATCCTTGCTTATAGTCTTCGGCCCGGGCTGAAAAAGTAATAAACGGAACAAGCCGCAAACATCGCCAGCAAACCAACCATGGCGCCTACTACCAGGATAAATGAAAGCCCTTTGCGTGTATCTTTTAATGTCAAACCCGGCATGTCCAGCATTTGTATCACGGGTGTTTGTTGTGAAAGGATCAACTTGCTTGCTTCCAGATTTTTTACTACCTCCGAATATAAAGTGGCGATAACGGTTTTATCACGGGTAGCTATTTCTGTAGGCACGGTGGCTGTACGCAAGCCCGGGTTGATATCCAGCGTCTGGCTGGCCGCCGCCGTAAAAGACTTTCGGTTGAGCAGCAGCAAAAGAGAATCTGCGCGGCGCTGTAACTCCCTAATATTAGCTTCTGCAGTGCCGGTTTTTACTTCTAAAAAAAGTTTACTCGCCTCTTCCACTAACCGCTGTGTAACCAACCGTGCAAAAAGGCTGTTCTGCGCTACTACCTGCACTTTTATGATCGATCCTTGCTTACTCAACCGCTCTGCCGATATGTTGTTTTTGACAACCGTTTCAAACACCATGTTCAATATACTGTCCTGCAGCGGTGTGGTTTGCCCTTTTATTTGCGCAAAATTTATTTGCGATAAAGCAGGATCATTGCGCCATTGGTTTTTTATTCCGGAAAAGGACAGGTATAAATCCGCCAGTGTTTCCGACTGGCTATTTGGCGTGTTGTCGATTTTGCTCAACAGCACTCCCTGAATGACTTTTTTCGATTGAAGAATGTTCAGGATGTTGTCGCCTGAAAAAATGCTGCCGCCACCCAAGCCACCCATATTTAAACCAAATTGCGATGCAAGCCCTGCCAGTCCGCCACCGCCGACCGACTTCTCTTCCAAAATGAACGTACAAACGGCTTCGTATTTTGCTTTTTGCTTGCTATTAACATAAACGCCGATACCAATGCCGCCAATAGCAGCCAATAAAAAGAAATACCACCTTTTACGGAGAAACAAGAAAAAAGCCCGCAAAGGATTTAATACGTCATCCAATGTATAGGCAGCCTCGCTTTTCGATTGCATAGAAATTTTTCTTTCTTCGTTTTTCGTAGCCCACGAGTCAACTTAGGTTATACCGGCATAAAGCCACATGGCTTCGCCACCTCAGCCACATTTTCATGTACCGGTAACCTGGCATTCCATCTATATATTTTACAAAAAAAGCAGTGCACCATGCCTTCCGGTTTGTGCCTGCCCAATAACCATTCAAGCTGTTTACTCAATGCAAAATCTAACGACTAATGATCGATACGGCAGTAACCAGCGCCGTTAGTGCCGAAATAAATATCCCAGCCTTTGCCACATCAAACCCCTGCCGCTCAGGTTTTTCCGGCACAAAAATGCTGGAGCCCGGTTGGATCTTTGGTGCTTTAGGGAAAATACCCAATATCTTCCTGGTCTTGGCCGATCCGCCATTCGGATATATCACGAATGCTTTGAAGCGTTTTCCTCGTTGGGTTACACCACCGGCATCGCTCAGGTAATCGCTCAATTTTTTACCCCGTTCGTACATGATATCTACCGGCTTGAACACCTCACCGTTCACGCTTACCGTATTGTTGATGCGCGGTATGATCAGCTCATCTCCTTCTTCTAATGTGATGTCATCAGCGCTACCCGGGTGCTTTAAAATATAACCCAAGTTGATGGCCACTTCAGTGGTGGTTTTTGCAAGCTGCTCCACTTTGGTTGTTGATACAGATGTATCTTTTGATGCCGTAGCCAACAGGCGCTTTACTTCAGAGGTGTCTACTTCTGCCTTTTTCTGGCGAATCAATTTGGCACCACCTACACTTGCGGTATACAGCAACCCACCCGAACGCCTGATCAACGAGCTCAATCGCTCTTCGCGGCTTTGCAGGGTGTATACGGCGGGCATCAACACCTCGCCGGTTACTTTTACGCTGATTTGTTTTTTATAAAAAGGATCTTCTTTAATCGTTACAATATCAAATGGCTGCAATACCACATCAGTGCTGCTGTTGGAAAGTTCTTTATCGTCGTCAATGCGGATGATCTCTACAATGTCACTGCCGGCTTTAGCCACATCAACGTTGCGTTTGCGACGAGAGATTTCAATACCCCGGCCTGTGGCATTGTCGGCAAAACCTTCGGCTTTGATGATGAGCGATTTTAAAGAAAGGCCTTCTTCAAACCGGAAGGTGCCCGGTTTGCGCACCGCGCCATTGATGGTTACGTTAGTGGTATCGCGCAGGTCGAAAATGGAAGCCACATGAATGCTGTCGTCCCGGCGCAGCAGCAGGCCATCCTGCCCACCGGCAATAATGGGCTTCAGTTCTACCGCCACATATTCTTTCGACAGGTCTTCGCGGGTACGCACCACAATGGCCCGTCCGCCGTATACGTCTTCTTTTAAACCCTGTGCTTTGGCAATCAGTTGCTTCAGGGTCATGCCAGTGCCATCCAGCGCATAAGCACCGGGTTTAAACACAGCACCGGTAATCATTACTCGGTTTTGATACCGGTTGATCACGGAATCAACGACAAATTCATCGCCGTGGAGTGGCTGGAAAAACCGCAGCGAATCGCCGGCAATATCGAGCACCTGGCGGCCGATGCCTGCATACCGGTTGCCAGTAATGCGGCCTTTGAACGCTTTGCTTTTAAATCCGCCGGCAAACTCCAGCGCCTGCTGCAGGCTTTCGCCGCTTTGCAGTTCAAAAATACCGGGGCGGTTCAATTCACCATTGAGGGTAATGAGTTTTTGTGCATAAGGCACCCTGATCACGTCGTTGTCTTCGAGGTGGAGGTTGCCTTTCAGATCGCCTTTTTGCAAAAAATCGTACAGGTCGGCGTTGGCTACCACTTTGTTGCCGCGAATAAGTTCAATATTGCGGAATGAGCCATTTTCGGCAGGGCCGCCGCTTACATACAGCGCATTGAACAACGTAGCCAATGAAGGCAGCGTGTAGGTACCGGGCCGGTTGATGGCGCCGATTAAAATAACACGGATACTGCGGATGTTGCCCAGCGTAACGCTGAGCCTGGTTTGGCCACTGGAAAGACCCGGGTAAAAACGCACCAGGCGGCTGCGAATGCTGGCAGTGGCGGCTTCTATGGTAAGGCCAGCCACCGGGATGATGCCTGCGTATTTTACATTGATCGTCCCTTCGGGGCTTACTTTTAAGTTTTGCTGCGACAGGTTTACTCCGTATACATTCAGGATCAATTCATCGTCCGGACCAATCACATAATTTTTGGGCGTAGCCATGCGCAGGTCGGGCTCAAAGGAGAGATTGGTATTGGCAAAAAGCTCGGAACCAAAAATGCGCGACCGCTTGAGGCTGGCCTCCAGGGTTTCTTTATTGGGTGGATTGTTTTTGCTTTTGGGCGCAGTACGCTTGCCTTTATCCGAAGTGTTGCCGCTTTCATCTTCCATGTCGCCTTCTTCGTTGTTGGTGCCCAGCTGTTCAATGCGCTGTTTGATCTCGGCAAGTTCGGCAGGGGGCAAACCGCGGCGCAGGAGTTCGGTTTCCAGTTGCTGCGGCGTCATGCCGCTGCTTTGGGCCTGCGTTACAATCCGTTGCAACTGCGCGTCGGTTATTTGCGCAGCGCGAACGTTGCTCAGGTCGGCGGGCAACTGTGCAGCAGTGTTCAAGGCAACAAAACAAAGGAGGAGGAGGAAAAGGCGGTTTAACAGGTTCATAATTCACATTGGATTTCCGGGAACCGGGGCGGCAAGTTTGCACTAACCGTCAGGCCCGTCCAAGATCTTTAAAATTTGTCAGCAGTGTTTTAGTTGGCGCAAATGTAAGCCGAACACTGTATTAAATATTGCTTTTAACGCAGTTATGCATTTTTTAGTGCTGCAAACCTAATAAAAAGAGCCGCCATTGGCAGCTCTTTTCGATGAATGGAATGATTTGTCGGATGGAAGATTTTAATCATGAATGGCGCAACAACTTTCGCAGTTTCACCATTGACTTCTCATCCGCTATCAGGCAATTTTAATTACATATAAAGACCGCCATCGGCTGCAATCACCTGCCCCGTAACATAGGCACCCAGGTTGGATGCCAGGAACAGGGTAACGTTGGCAATATCCTCGGAGGTGCCAAACCGGCCCAGCGGAATGCCCGCTTTGTATTTATCGGCCTGCTCGCCTTCTTTGAGGTATGAGGTCATATCGGTTTCTACAAAACCCGGCGCAATGGCGTTGCAACGGATGTTGCGGCTGCCCAGTTCTTTAGCCACGCTTTTCGTGAATCCAATAATGCCCGCCTTGGAAGCCGCATATGAGCCCTGGCCTGCATTGCCCATGAGCCCAATTACCGAACTCATATTGATAATGGAGCCGCTTTTTGCTTTCATCATGGGGCGGATCACCTGCTTGGTCATGTTGAACACACTTTTTAGGTTGATGTCCATTACTTCGTCCCATTGTTCCGGGGTCATGCGCAGCAGCAGGTTGTCTTTCGACACGCCGGCGTTGTTCACCAGGATGTCAACGGTGCCAAACTCTTTTACTACATCGTTCACCAAGGTTTCGCACTGGGCAAAATCTCCGGCGTTGCTGCGCACCGCTTTTGCTTTTACACCCAGGGCTTCCAGCTTTTGCTGTAAAGCTGCGGCCCTTTCGGCGCTGCTTTCGCTAACGTATGTAAATACAACGGTTGCGCCCTGCTCGGCAAATTTCAGGGCAATGCCTTCGCCAATGCCGCGGGCTGCGCCGGTGATGATGGCTACCTTATTTTGTAAAAGCTTCATTTGAGTGTGTTTGTGGTGGGCAAATGTAAGCAGCGTTTGCACGAAAAGAGCCAACGAGTTGGCAGAGCATTTAGCGAAAGCTACGAGTAGCGAGCTATGCGTTTTGAGAAAACAATTGTACCTGGCGATTTTTGCAGTGCCCGCTGCCCCACAGCGCCGCTGGGTGCACCATTTATTGCTTACTGAATTGCAGTATTTCTTCCAGCGTAGTGCGTTCGTTGCTCAGGCGGGGCACTTTGTGCTGGCCGCCCAGTTTGCCTTTGCTGGCCAGCCAGTTGTTGAACGTGTTTTTGGCCAGGGCCTGCACCTCCGGTGCCCGCAGGGCGATGGATTTATGGCGCTTTGCTTCGTAGTCGCTGTTAACGCGTTGGAGCGCAGCGTCGAGTTCGTGTGCAAAATGCTGCAGGCTTTCGGGTTGCTGTGCAAATTCAATGAGCCATTGGTGGGCGCCGTTCTCACCGTCGGAAAAATAAATGGGCGCTGCCGTGTAATCGGTTACCACGGCGCCAGTGGCTGTGCTGGCCGCGGCAATGGCGGCGTCGGCATTTTCCACAATGATTTCTTCTCCAAAGGCATTGATGTAATGCTTGATGCGGCCCGAAACTTTTACCCGGAAAGGACTTAAGGAGGTAAACTGGATGGTATCGCCAACCAGGTAGCGCCAGAGGCCGCCCGTGGTGGTGATCACCGGCGCATAGTTTTTACCCAACTCCACTTCGTCCAGCTGAATGGTGCGGCCCTGGGAGTTGCCCCATTCTTCAGCCGGTAAAAACTCGTAGAAAATGGCGTGGTCGCACATCAGCAGCATGCCGTCGGCTTCAATATCGTCCTGCGCTGCAAAAAACCCTTCCGATGCGTTGTACATCTCGAGGTAATGAATGGGCGCACCAATTAGTTGTTCAAACTGCTGGCGGTAGGGCACAAAGCTTACGCCGCCGTGCATATACAACTCCAGCGACGGCCACACTTCTTTGATATTAGCTTTGCCGGTTATTTCCAAAATACGTTTCAGCAAAACAATGAGCCAGGTGGGCACGCCGGCCATTGAAGTTACGTTTTCCTGGATGGTGCTTTGCGCCAGCGCTTCAATTTTTGCTTCCCATTCGTCCATCAGTGCAATGGACAGATCGGGGGTACGCATCCAAGCGCTCCAAAACGGCGAGTTTTGTAAAATCACTGCGCTGAGGTCGCCGTATTGTACGTCCTCGTTTACCTGCGCTATCTGGTGGGAGCCGCCAATGACCAGGCCTTTGCCGGTCAGCAAGTCGCTTTCGGGGTGTGATGCATAGTAAAAAGACAGGACATCCTTGGAGGCGCGGTAGTGGTTGTCGGCAAGGCTTTCTTCGCTTACGGGTATAAACTTGCTTTTGTCGGAAGTGGTGCCGCTGCTTTTGGCAAACCATTTTACCGGTGTGTTCCAGAGCACATTTTCCTCGCCTGCCATCATGCGTTCAATATGCGGCTTCAGGTCGTTGTACCCCGAAATGGGAACGGCCCTTTTATAATCGGCAATGGATTGAATAGCCGAAAAATGATGGGCCCGGCCAAACTCGGTATATTGGCCCGCCGCCAACAGATCCTGCCACACGGCAAACTGCGCCGCGGGTGCATTGAGCACCCACTGCTCCATCGACCAGAGGCGCATGCGGGCAAAGGTTGATATGGCTGGGCTGAGCAATTTCATGCTAAGGCGGCAAGATAAGGCTTTAGGCTTGCAGAAATAGGATTGCTAAAGGTTAAAATGATTGGTTACCCCGCTATATCTTTTTACCGAAATATGTATGGTTTAATGATATTGGCTGATCATCAGGTATACGATGGGACCGGTTACGGCCACGTAAAACCACATGGGCCAAGTGATTTTTGCAATTTTGCGGTGCCTAGCATTTTCCCCGGTCAATGCCCGGTAGGCTGTGAACAAAATAAACGGCAGCGACACACCCGCCAGTAAAATATGCGTGCCTAAAATGAAAAAGTAAATGGTGCGGCTGGCGCCGGCAGCGGCTTTTTCAGCTTCGCTCACAATGCCGTTTTTATCCGTATCGCCGTACCAGGTGGAGCCGGCAAAAAGGTGGTGTGCAATATAGGTAAGTAAAAAAAGCACGGATAAAAGGATCGCTGCCATCATGATTTTCCTGTGAGCTTCGTAAGCACCGCGTTTTGCAGTGATCAACCCAGCGATCAACAGTACCGAAACAATGGAGTTGATAATGGCATTGACCATGGCCAGTATGTGCGGGTTGAAGCCAAGGTCCACATCCAGCGTAATGCGCTCCAGCACGGTTACAGCTATAAATACTACTACCGAAAACGAATAGATCAACCATTTTGCCAAGCGGTCATTTTTCTCCAGGGTCAGGTTCATTGCTTGTTTCTTTTTAGTACGTAGAACAACAAAAACAGGCCTGCGATGGTTAACAACGCCGTTACGGCCAACAGTTCAAATTTGCCCGCAAATGCACTTTTACGCTTGGGGTCTTTTTCCAGGTACAGGTAAATAATATCCCGCGACAATTTGGCCACCGCAGTTGTGTCCAGCCCGTGGTAATAGCCACGAATATTTCGGTTGCGGTCAATGAGTACGAGGTAGTCGGTATGGAAAAACGAGGTGTCGATGCCCTGCCCATCCACCAGACCCAGTTTCATATCATTGATGCTCAGATCGTAGATTTCTTTTTTGGGGCCCGTCAGCAGCCACCAGTTTTCCGGGTTTACCTGGAAACGGTCGGCCCAGCGTTTGAGGTTGTGGACGCTATCCCGCTCAGAATCGACCGAGAAAGAAAGGAAGTGGATAAAGTCGGGCTCGCGGCTGCCTACTTTTTGGGAACTTTTAATATTGTCCTGCAACAGCTTTACATTTTTCGTAAGCTGCGGACAGATGGTTGGACAGCGGGTGAAAAAGAAATTAGCCACCACTATTTTGCCCTCGAGGTCTTTCCAACCCACTTGCTGGCCCAACTGGTTGGTGAGGTTAAATTCGGGCAATTGGTGCCAAACGGTGTCTGTCACCAGCTTGCCTTTTTCTTCGCGGGTAGCTACCGAGTCGAAGATGTAATGCCGAGGCATTTCAATAGCGTCCTTGCTTACTTCTTTCATTACAAGGTATAGCAGCACTGGCACCAGCACCACCAACATGATCCCGAGAAATGTTTTTTTATTCATGTCCGATCCGCCTCTTTGCGGTTTGGCTTAGGTTTTACTACCCCTGCAGAAAGTTTGGCTGCGCGATGCTTTTTGGTAAAACATACCAGTAAAAAAAAGCATCGCCGCAAATGTATGCGGCGATGCTCAAACAATATTCTTAAAAATGGCGTATTAGTCCAGCGGCTTTCTTGTGGTGTCGCCTGCAGGAATATTTGCCTTATCAGTTTTCATCGTACGCTCCTGGAAATAAGGATCGTATGTGTTGCGCCGTGATTTGTACACGCTGCCGTCGTACAAAAATGCGCCGATGAACCAAATGAACAGCAACAGTGGCACTACGATGGTCATGATCATGTTGCGCAGCTCATCGCCCAGGTGCATGAAGATCGACACGATGTAAAATGCTTTGGCCAGGGAAAGGATCACAACCACGCCTTTGATGAACAGGTGCATCCAGCCCGGCATGGCTACGGCGTACATGAGCAGACCCAGGCCCAATTCAATGATGGTGATGATCAGCAGCAGCCAGAATGTTTTCCAGATCCGGCCGGTTCCTTCTGATGGCTCGTGGTGAAACGTAACTTCTTGTAATTCGCTATGTGGATTCATTTCTTTATTCTTTAAGGGATCAATTTAGATTAGATAGAAGCACAGGAACACGAATACCCAAACAAGGTCTACAAAGTGCCAGTACAAACCCGCTTTCTCGATCATCAGGTAGTGGCCGCGGCGTTCGAACACCCCGGTCTGCGCCATGATCAGCATAATTACGTTGATGATCAAACCAGAAAATACGTGGAAGCCATGGAAACCGGTGATACCGAAGAAGAATCCACCAAATGCTACCGGGCCTTGTTCCCGCACATGCAATTCGGCAACGTTTACCATTGTACGCAGCTTTTCTTCGCTCATTGCGGCCAGTTGGTCGTGGCTCATCGAGTGGTCGTTGATGTGGATCAGGTTAATAAGGGTTTCCTTTGGCGTGTTTTGCAAAGCATCGGCTGCTATTGGTGCTGCTACGTCAAAACCCCAGGGGTTGGTGCGCATAGTGGTGCCAATTACTTCCAGCTTATCGCCTACCAGCACTGCATGCTCGCCGGCAATCAGGTGCGTCCATTCCCAAGCCTGGCAGCCTAAGAAGGCGATACCGCCTACAACCGTCCAGGTCATCCATTTTACTACACCTTTTTTGTCATTGTGGTGGCCGGCGTGTACAGCCAGTACCATTGTTACCGAGCTCACAATGAGGATAAAGGTCATTACACTCACAAAAGCCAGCGGCAGATTGGCGTGGCCAAAGCCGGGCATGGCATTGAACACGTCGTTGGGATCGGGCCAATAGTTTTGCGAAAAGCGGATGGTACCGTATGAAATCAGGAATGCGCCAAATGTAAAAGCATCACTCATGAGGAAGTACCACATCATCAGCTTTCCGTACTCCACGTTGAAGGGACTTTTACCGCCACTCCACCAATTCGATTTTGTTGCTACAGCAGTTGTTGCCATGTTTTAGGTCAGTTTCTGTTTGTATCCGTTTTTGCTCGCCGCTACCGGCCTTTATTTCATGATTACTAAAAAGAGAAACAGGTAAATCCACAGTACATCTACAAAATGCCAGTAGGTGCTCATAATTTCCAGCGGCACGCTGTTGTATCGCTGTATCCGCCCGGTGTATGCCCGGATGATGGTTACCAGCAAGGCAACGATGCCCCCGATTACGTGCAGGCCATGCAGGCCGGCAATGATGTACAAGAACTGTCCTGCTCCTGATCCCTGGAATCGAACGCCGTGGTCCCACATCCAGGTAAATCCATAATACTGCAATACCAAAAAGATCAGGCCCAACACACCGGTTACCACAATCAGCGTTCGGTATCTTGGCCTCTCCCGTTGCTTAAATGCCCGCAGCGCCATTTGTATAGTGATGCTGCTGGCAATGATCACGATCGAAGAGTACCAAAACGCCGGTGCGATGCGCACCTCTTCCCAGTTGGCCTGGTTACTTTTTACAATATAAGCACTCGTCAAACCGGCAAACATCATGATGATGCTGGCCATGGCCACCCACAAAGCAAACTTGTGCGGGTGAATGGTTCTCTTTTCTGCTTCTACCACCATTGTATTCATTTTTCGTTAACCCACAATTACTTTATCCAACAACAGCGCCAACAAAATAACGGGCAGGTGAAGGTAAGAACTAAACATTACCCTCCTTGCCGATTTTACATCCATGTTCCGGTACAGCCGCAGGCATTGTATTACCAGGAAAAGGTTGGTCAGCATTACGATGATGAGGCTGGTGATGCCCGACATATCAATGTAATATGGCAGCAAACCCACCGGCACCAACAGCAATGCGTAAACGATCGTTTGTAGAGCGGTGAACTTCGTCGGGCCCGTTTCATTGGGCAGCAACTTAAATCCAGCCGTACTGTAATCGCGGTGCGCTACCCATGCAATGGCCCAGAAATGCGGGAACTGCCACAGGAACTGTAAAATAAAGAGCACCCAGCCACCGAGGTTGGTGAATGTTTTTCCGGCTACCACTATTTCTTCCCACGGGTAGAAAGCATTGGTACCGGCCACCCAGCCAATGAGGCAGGGCAATGCGCCGGGAAAAGCGCCAACAAACACTGCCACTGCACTTTGCTTTTTCAATGGTGTGTACACAAATGCATACAACACCAGGCTAAAAGCACCGAGCAAAGCACTGAGCCAGTTAAAGAGCAATCCAAGAATGAGCACACCGGCAATACCCGTTGCCGCCGCAAATGCCCATCCATGCTGCACCGACATCCGGCCTGAAGCAACCGGCCTTTTGGCGGTGCGTTTCATCATCGCGTCGGTGTCACGCTCCACCACCTGGTTGATGGTGTTGGCCGATCCTGTAACGAGCATGCCGCCCAGGAACAGCCAAAAGATCATTTCCCAATTAAAAACCACATTGGGCGCCAGCAAATAAGAAATAACACTCGAGAACACTACCATGATGCTCAACGACGGCTTCATCAGCTGCATGTAATCTTTTATCAGATACTGCTGCTGCGCCTGGTTGGCCTCATTGGCTGCTTGGGTCACAGTTACCACTATTTGTTTGCTCAAAAGGCGTATTGAATTAATGTTTCGTTTCGTCGGGATTTACAGGCTCCGTTTGCGGAATAAAGTCGCGGCCGTCTTTGCTGTAATCGTATGCCCAACGGTGTACTTCCGGAATTTCGCCAGGCCAGTTGCCGTGTCCAGGCCTGATGGGCGTGGTCCACTCCAGCGTGGTTGCATTCCACGGGTTCTGCGAACGTACTTTCCGTCCTTTCCAGATCGAGTAGAAGAAGTTGAACACAAACATCAACTGTACTGCAAACACAATGATGGTTACAATAGAGATGAATTTGTTCAGGTTATCGAATTGGTTGAACGAAGTCCACAAACGGAAGTCGAGGTAGCGGCGCGGTACACCTGCCAGTCCCATATAGTGCATGGGCCAGAAGATCAGGTAAGCACCAACAAGCGTAACCCAGAAGTGCAGGTAACCCAATGTGTTGTTGAGGTAACGGCCGTACATCTTTGGGTACCAGTGGTACACACCGGCAAACATGCCGAAGAAAGCCGATACACCCATTACAATATGGAAGTGCGCAATTACAAAGTATGTATCGTGCACGTGGATATCGATGGTTGAGTTACCCAGGAAGATACCGGTAAGACCGCCCGAAATGAACAGGCTCACAAAACCGATGGCAAACAGCATGGCCGGGGTAAACCGTATGTTGCCGCGCCAAATGGTGGTGATCCAGTTGAACACTTTGATGGCCGAAGGAATGGCGATCAGCAGCGTCAGGAGTACGAAGAACGATCCAAGGAACGGACTCATACCACTCACGAACATGTGGTGTGCCCAAACGAGGAACGCCAGTACGGTGATCGCAAACAAGGAACCCACCATCGCCATATAACCAAAGATTGGCTTGCGGCTGTTGACGCTCATTACTTCCGATACCAGACCCATCGCCGGGAGGATGATGATGTATACTTCGGGGTGGCCCAGGAACCAGAACAAGTGCTGGTAGAGAATTGCGCTACCGCCTTCGTTTGGCAGGATCTGTCCTTTTACATAAATATCACTCAGGTAAAAAGAGGTACCCAGGTTACGGTCGAACAACAGGAGGATAAAGCCAGACAGGAGTACAGGGAAAGAAAGTACACCCAGGATGGCGGTAAAGAACAGGGCCCAAATGGTCAGCGGCATGCGGGTCATGGTCATACCCTTGGTACGCATGTTCAGGATGGTAGCGATGTAGTTCAGGTTACCTAAAAGGCCCATCACCACAAACATGGCCATCGACACAATCCACAGGTCCATACCAATTTTAGAACCTTCCGATGCCTGTGCCAGGGCACTCAGCGGAGGATAAGAGGTCCAGCCGCCGCTTGCAGGTCCGGTTTGTACAAACAGGGAGGCCAGCATGATGAGGCTCGACAACATAAAGAACCAGTAGCTCAGCATGTTCATCAGGGGCGAAGCCATGTCACGGGCACCTACCTGCAGGGGAATGAGTAAGTTGGCAAATGTACCGCTCAGGCCACCGGTCAATACAAAGAACACCAGGATGGTTCCGTGCATGGTGATGAGGGCGTAGTAAAATTCAGGATTGATCTGTCCACCCGGAGCCCAACGGCCAAAGAATGTTTCGAGGATCTCGAAGCTTTGGTCGGGGTAGCCCAGTTGCAGGCGAAACAGCACCGACATCAAACCACCTACAATCGCCCAGATCATACCAGTGATCAGGAATTGCTTGGCGATGGTTTTATGGTCCTGGCTGAAAATATATTTGGTGAGGAACGTTTCCTTATGATGGTGGTGTCCGTCTCCATCATGCTCCACATGGTGCCCACCGTGTGTCACGTGTACTTCGGGATGAACGTGCTGATTGTTGTCGTGATTCATAACTTCTTTGTTTTGAAACGGAAGGTTCCTGATATTTTATTTTGAAAACTCCTGCGGCTGTCCACTGGCCACTGGTGTTTTTACCGTGTCGATTGTTGATGTTGGCGTTGGAACCGGCTGTGCTGCACGCTGCGCCTGGAGGGCTGCAATGTACTGCGGTGTTTTGCTGGCCATCCAGCGGTCAAACTCTTCCTGTGTTTCCACCACCACTGTTCCCCTCATAGAGAAGTGGCCCGATCCGCACATCTGGTCGCAGGAGATTTCGTAGTTGAAATCGGGACCATATTTTTCTTTCATTTCCTTGGTGGTGAACTTAGGCGTAAACCACATAGTGGTTGGAATGCCCGGAACGGCGTCCATCTTCATCCGGAAGTGCACCAGGCCAACGTCGTGGATCACGTCTTTTGCGTAGATGACCAGCTTTACGGGTTTGTTTACCACCACGTGTACTTCCTGGCTTACATAAATATCATCGCGGTTGGCTTTGTCGTCCCAAATCTGGCCAAGGGGGTTGCTGGCAGCCTCGTCGATGTTCTTGTAATATTTTTTACCTAAAACACCATCCACACCGGGGTAACGAAATTCCCAGCCAAATTGTTTACCGGTCACTTCTACTACCTGCGAATTTTTGGGCGCTTCGCCGGTGATTTGGAACCAATAGTACAAACCAAAACCTACCAGGATGGTGAGGGTGATGGCCGGGATTACGGTCCAGATCAATTCCAGCTTGTTGTTGTGCGGGAAAAAGAATGCCTTGCGGTTCTCTTTTTCCTGGTATTTATAGGCAAACCAAAATAGCAGGATCTGCGTGATAAAAAACACAATGCCGGTAATGGCGATGGTGATGTACAACATCGTATCGATGCGTTCGCCGTGGTCCGACGCCGCTTCGCCGAGGATCTTTCCTTTCAACTCTTCATTGCACCACCACACACCAATGAGGCCCAGCACCAGGAATGCCAGCAACAAAAACGCGTTGATGCGGTTGTTCTCCTTGCGGGTTTTATCCTCGCCCCGCAGTACAGCCACATACTCACTGGCCTTGGCTATCTGGAAAGTGATGATAAAGCCCAGGATTAACGCAATAACTATCCAAGTATTAGATGACATGCTTTAAAACTATTTCGGATTTCGAATCGCGACCCCGGATTCGAGGTTTTGATGTTGGAAACAAAACCCCGAATCCAAAATCTTAAGTATGGTGAATAATGCTTTCTTTCAGGAACGGGTGGTTGCGTGCAATCAGCGGATGCTTGGCCAGCGAACGTGCTGTTACAAACATGATAACGCCAACAAAGCCCAAACCTATACCCATATCTACCAGCATGAACGGTACATGCTCTGGCGAAATGCCGGGGAATACCATTTGGTAAAAATCCAGCCAGTGGCCAAAGATGATCAGCACCGCCATCATGGTAATGGTTCCGTAGTTGCGTTTTGATCCGCGTTTCATCAGGATGAACAGCGGCGCCAGGAAGTTGATCACCAGGTTCAGCAGGAAGATGCCGCGGTAAACGCCTTTCATACGGGGCTGGAAGTAAACGGTTTCTTCCGGAATGTTGGCGTACCAGATCAGCATAAACTGCGAGTACCACAGGTAGGTCCAGAAGATTGAAAACGCAAACATGAACTTGCCCAAATCGTGCAGGTGTTCGCGGCTGGTGTATTCCAGGTATCCGTTGTTTTTCAGGTACACCACAAACAAGGTGATGAGGGCGATGCCTGCAACAAACGAAGAGGCAAATGTGTACCAGCTGTACATGGTAGAGTACCAGTGTGCATCAATCGACATTAGCCAGAACCAGGGAATGGACGACAAAACAGTGAGTGCAAACAGCACGCTGTAGATGGCAGCCCAAACGGTGTTTTTGAAAATATAACGCTTGCCTTCTGCAACGCTCAGCGGCTGGTTGTCGATTTCGCGGGACAGGTGGCGCATTTTGCGGCCCAGCAACCACCAGCCCACAATGGTAATGATGGTCCAGATGGCGAAGAATGGCTTATTTAAAAAGCCGGATTTAGCCGACAGCACTTCGTCTTCTGCTACATGGTGTGCATCGGTCCAATGGTAAATGGTATGGTCGCCGCCAAACACGATGGCCAGCAACACCACCAGGCTAATGAGTCCGATAACGGGCACACAAGTGGAGATGGCTTCTGTTACCCGGCGAAACGACATTTGCCATCCGCCCCATGCCAGCGTAGTGGCACAGATAAAGAACATAGCCGAGTTTACCACCAGCAAAAAGTAAACGCTGTTTTGCAGCAGCGATGCCCAGAAGCGGGCCCGGTCATGTTCATCTGCGCTCAGGCCATGGGTAAACAACAAGATCAATACAGATACGATGCCCACACCCATCAAAAGCAGGGAGAAGGTATTGTACCGTTTAGGAATGACGAACTGGTCTCTGATTGCCATTAGTTTCAATTAAAATAGCTGCACTAATTAGTTTGACGCGTTGCTTGATGTATCGGTGGTGGATGCCGTTGAAGCATTTACCGCTGCAGTAGTTGCTGCGCTGTCCGATGCTGTAGTGGCTGTGCCTCCACCCTGCTTGCTGCGGATATAGCTAATGATCCACCAGCGCTGCTCGGGGTGCACCTGCGATGCGTACGATCCCATCTGGCCGCGGCCATAAGTGATGGCATGGAACATCTTGCCATCCGACAGTGCCTTCGAATAATCGTCGAGCAGGTTGCGCGGCGCTGCCGGGTATGGGCCATTGCCGTCTTTCCACAGCGGTCCGTTTCCATCCAGCTTCGAGCCGTGGCAAATACCACAGTTTACCTGGTAAATGCGGTCGGCCTCTTTCATTTGCGTTGGAGTCAACTGCACATTGGCCAGCGGGTTTGGATAATTTGTCGCCAGTGCGTACCCGCTATCATTTGCGGGCAGGTTCATTGACGATGCGTCGCCGCGGGCCATGGTGCCTTTTACCGGTGTGGCATTGTAGGTAACGCCCCGCTCCTTCAGTTTCTGGTAGTCGTCGATATTGTTGTAGCCATAGGTTTCATATGCCCGGCTGTAATACATATCCGGCATGTACGCCCTTCCGGGATCGTTGCCTTCGGCACCACCGCATCCTGTCATTGCTGCAGCCATGGCCCATATACCTGTTGCTAAGAATACTTTCTTCATTTTTTTGCGCTTGACAAAGGTTTATGCTATATGCGGTTGGTTTGTTGCCAGTTGTTTCTTTTGGTCGTAGCGGCCAATCCACCAGCCGGTTTCTTTTTCGGTTACCACCACATCTTGTGCGCCTACGCTTTGCAAAAACTGGATGACTTCCTCAACGTTGGTTTTGCTGTTGGCTTCAATAGCCATTACAAACGTATCGTCGGTGGAGCGCAGGTTGAAATGGTCTTTTTTTACAAAAGGCGCCAGCTGGCACAGGTAGCAAAAAGTAAGTACCATACCTACTGCTGCAAACAACACCGTCAACTCGAACATAATGGGAATCCACGCTGGCAGTGCAAAGAACGGCTTACCGCCAATGTTCAGCGGCCAGTCGGTCGTGAATGCCCAGGTGATGAAAGAAAATGCAGTGGTGGTGCCGGTGATGCCGTAGATAAAGCCGGCAGTGTGCAGGCTGGTATCGCGCAGACCCATTGCCGTATCCAACCCGTGGATCGGGAACGGTGTGTACACATCATGGATTTTGTAACCCGATTTGCGTACCGCCTTTACTGCCGGGAACAACACCTGCTCGTCGTAAAAGCTGCCTACAATAAATTTTTTAACTGGCATAAATAAGCTTTTGGCTGTTAGCGATTGCCTGTTGGCCCTTCGCCTGTATGTTTAATTCTATTGATCCTTTTTTTTGCTGCAAAACTCGGTGCGCTTAGTGCACATGTGCATGCGCAAAGTCTTCTACTTTTTCTTTTTCGATCGGTGTCATTTCATCTTTATACCGGTCGCCGTTTTTCTTCAGGATATGCTTGATCTCCGCGATGGCAATAACCGGGAAGAATTTGGCAAACAGGAAGAAACAGGTAAAGAATAAGCCAAACGTGCCGAGGTAAAAACCTACTTCCCAGATGGTGGGAGTGTAATAGGTACTCCAGCTCGAAGGCAGGTAGTCGCGGTACAGTGAGGTAACAATGATCACAAAACGTTCGAACCACATCCCTACGTTTACGATGATAGACATAAAGAAGGTAACGGTAAGATTGCGCCGCATTTTCTTGAACCAGAAGATTTGCGGGGAAATCACGTTACAGCCCATCATCAGCCAGTAGCTCCAGCCGTAAGGAGAGAACAGGTTTGCACGGTTTTCTTTAAAAGCAAACCACTCATAGCTTACATGTGAGTACCAGGCCATGAACAGCTCGGTGAGGTAAGCGATACCTACGATGGAACCCGTGAGTACAATTACCTTGTTCATTACCTCGATGTGCTCCATGGTAATGTATTCTTCCAGGCCCAGCACTTTACGGGTAATGAGCAGGAGGGTTTGCACCATGGCGAAACCGGAGAAGATGGCACCAGCTACGAAGTATGGCGGGAAGATGGTGGTATGCCAGCCGGGAATAACCGAAGTGGCAAAGTCAAAAGATACGATGGTGTGTACCGAAAGTACCAGCGGCGTAGAGAGACCGGCCAGTACCAGCGAAAGGGATTCGTGGCGCTGCCAGTGCTTGGTGGAACCCGTCCAGCCAAAGGCGGTTACGCCGTAAAACGCTTTGCGCCATTTCAGCTTGGCACGGTCACGCAGGGTGGCCAAATCGGGCAGCAGACCCGAGTACCAGAACAGCAGCGATACAGTGAAGTAAGTAGAGATGGCAAATACGTCCCAAAGCAGCGGCGAGTCGAAGTTTACCCACAGCGGGCCGCGTGTGTTGGGGTAAGGCAATACAAAGAAGGCGTTCCAAACCCGGCCCATGTGGAAGATGGGAAACTGGCCGGCGCACATTACCGCAAAGATGGTCATGGCTTCTGCGGCGCGGTTTACACCGGTACGCCATCCCTGGCGAAACAGCAGCAGGATGGCCGAGATCAGTGTACCTGCGTGGCCGATACCTACCCACCATACGAAGTTGGTGATGTCCCAACCCCAGCCGATGGTTTTGTTCAGGTTCCACTGCCCGGTACCGTATACTACTTCTGCATAAACGGAGTAAACGCCAAACAGAAGCAGGGCAACTGAAATAATAAAACCGATCCACCACAGTTTGGTTGGTTTGGCTTCCACCGGGCGGCAGATGTCTTCTGTTACCTGGTGGTAATCCTTTCCGCCCTCTACAATGGGTGGTCTTACCTGCGATTCGTATCTAAGTACTGCCATATCTTTTAGCTTTTAGCGGCCGGGCCGCTGGCTTTATGCTGATCTTATTTTGCTCTTTGTTTTGGTCCTTATCAATGTGCAGCTGGTGCTACGGCGCCTTCTGCTTCGCGGTTGGCGTTTACACCGGGCGTTTCTTTTTGGTTTTGGTGTTCGGCGCCTTCGGTTTTGCGCACCACCTGTACCAGTTCTTCTGTGTTGCGCACCTTGGCCAGGTAGTTCACATTGGGCAGTGTGTGAATTTGCTCAATTACATAGAACAGGCGACCCGGGTTGTTTTTGCGCTGCTGTGCCACGGTGCTGGTTTCGTCGTTGGCGTTGCCAAATACGATGGCGCCGGTGGGGCAGGCCTGCGCACAAGCCGACTGGATGTCATCGCCACCCAGCGAACGGTTTTGCAGTTTGGCGTTCAACTTGCCTTCCTGGGTACGCTGTACGCAGAACGAACATTTTTCCATTACACCGCGGCTGCGCACCGTTACGTCGGGGTTCAACACCATGCGGGTCAGTTCGTCGTTCATTTCAAATACTACTGGGTCCAGTTTACCTACCAGTTTTTGATCCTGGTTGTCGCCAAATGAATCGGCTCCGGTGTAGTCGGCCCAGTTGAAGCGGCGTACTTTATAAGGACAGTTGTTGGCGCAATAGCGTGTACCAATGCAACGGTTGTAGGCCATTTGGTTAATGCCTTCTTCGCTGTGTACGGTTGCCGCAACGGGGCAAACGTTTTCGCAAGGGGCGTTGTCGCAGTGCTGGCAAAGCATTGGTTGGAACACCACAGCTTTTACATCGTTCGGGTTTTCGTTATCGCTAACAAAATATCGGTCGATGCGCAGCCAGTGCATGTCGTGGTAACGCAGTACTTCGCTTTTACCTACCACCGGCACGTTGTTTTCGGTGTGGCAGGCTACTACGCAGGCGTGGCAACCAATACAGGAGTTCAGGTCGATGGACATGCCCCACTTGGGTCCGGGCTGTACATGGTCGCCATACAGGGTCCCTTCCTTGCGGTAGTCGCCTGTTTTCTTGGCGTAGTTCTCGGTCAGCTCCTTGCGGAACGAAGAGAACATGGTTGGGTTGGCTACAAAAGTGGCGAGGGTTGTTTCCCGAACTACTTCTGTGCGGCCTTCGTATGAGTTGTGGATCTGCGTTTGTGCGATCTTTTCTTTACCAAAGGTTTCGCCAGCTACAGTGATGTCGGTGTGGTAGTCAACAGTAGTGCCGTTGAAGCGGGCAAACTGGTAAACATTTTGACCGATGTTTTCTGCGGCTTTCGAGAAAGCAGCGTTGCGGCCATAACCTACAGGCACCGCAATGGTGTTGGGGTGCATACCCGGGATAACCATTGCAGGCAGCGACACTTCTTTGTTATTTACGCTCAGCTTAATTACGGGCTTGTCGGGGTAGTATTCATAATCCGACGAAGTGAAATCAATGCCGAGTTCTTTTGCTTTGTCGGTAGAGATCAGCGCATAGTTGCCCCATGTGGCTTTAGTGATCGGGTCGGGAAGCTCCTGCAACCAGGGGTTGCCCGATTGTTTGCCGGAGGCCATTGCTACGTTCTGGTAAATTACCAGTTCGTCTTTACCCGCTTTGCGTGCTGCGCCGATGGCTGCCGCTGCACCAGCTACGCCGCTGCTGTTGAATGCTGCGCCGCCACCTGTAGTTACAGGTGCCGCCGGAGCGGCGGTGGTGTCTGTGGCAGTGATGCCCACTGCAGCTGCGAGGTTGCGTGCTGCTGATCCGCCTTCTACTACACCATCTTGCAGTGCTTTGTCTACTGCTGCGGCACTGCCCAAACGGCCTTGCCAGAAAGTGCGGAAATAAGTATCGTAATCGGTATTGTTGCCGGCCCATTTCAGCAGCGAAGTCTGGAACGGACGTGTTTTGAACAGGGGCGCAATGGTTGGCTGCAAAAAGGCGAAGTAACCAGCCTTGGGTTCGGCATCACCCCAGCTTTCGAGGTAGTGGTGCGCCGGGATGGAGTAGTTACACAGCTCGGTGGTTTCGTCCATTTTTTCGTTGAACGAAATGGAGAGCTTTACTTTTTTCAGGCCATTTACAAATGCCTGTGCATCGTGGTATTCGTACGCCGGGTTAGCACCAAAAATGAGCACAGCGCCAACGGTGCCTGCATTCATTTGGGCCACCAGGTCGGCCATGTCTTTATCGATGCCTTGCTTGGTGAGGTTGGGCTGGCCAAAGTTGAGCGTGGTGCCTACGGCGCCAATGGCACTGTTGATGGCATTTACCACTTGCTGCACGTTCGGGTCGTTCGATCCGCACACAACCAGTGCACGGCCGCGGCTTTTTTGCAGGTCGGCTGCAGCTTTAGCAATGCCGGCTTTCAGTTTTGCATCGGTAATGGCAGGGGCAGCTACTGCGCCACCCAGTGCGGCATACAGGGCCAGCACTACGGCACCATGCTCCGACGGGCGGTGTACATAGCGTTCGTCGGCGTTGGCACCGGTCATGCTCATGAACGATTCAAACTGGTAGTGCTTGCTCATACGGGGGTTGGCCTCGTTGATCTTGCGGCCTACCGAGTATTTGCGGGCATTTTCTACAGGGCTTACCCAAGTGCCGAGGAAATCGGCGCCAAGGCTTACAATTACATCAGCGCGGTCGAACTCGTATGTGGGCAGTACGCGGCGGCCAAAAGAAGCTTCGTTGGCCAGCAGCATGCCTGCATGCGAAACAGCATCGTATTGTACGTGGCGGCTTCCGGGATAGCGGCCTAGGAAGTCGGTAATGATTTGTTTGGTGGAAGGCGATACGATGGTGCCGGTAAGCAGTACCACGGAGCGGCCACCCAGACCAGCCAGGTCTTGTGAAATCTGGGTGTCAAGTTGGTCGTAGTTAGGAATTTCCTGGAACTTCTCGCCAGCTTTGCGGGCCGGGTGGGTCAGGCGGTAAGTATCGTACAGGTCCAGTACTGAGGCTTGTGCACGGGGCGAAGTACCGCCTAATGTGTACGAGCACAGTTTGTTGCCTTCAATTTTAATGGGACGGCCATCGCGAACTTTTGCTACAACCGGCACCACTTCGGTGTCGGTTACAAAAGTGGTGGCGTAGTATTTGGCCACACCCGGCGTTACTTCTTCGGGGCGGTTTACATAAGGAATGGCTTTGCGCACCGGCTGTTTACAAGCTGCCAGCGAAGCAGCGGCCGTGCTGAAGCCCAGGTATTTCAGAAAATCGCGGCGGGGTGCCTTGGCATCCAGCAGCCCTTTGTCATCGGCTTCGCCAAAAGGCAGCTCTTCACGAAACTCGTCTTTGTTCTTGCTCTGGAATCCTTCTTTATCGGTAAGCTCAGCGAAACTTTGCCAATACTTTTTTTCCATATTGTTACTCCCCGTTTTCAGGGGTCTGTTTTTGTACGTTAAATGGGTTGGTCCGGTTATGATTGCAGTATGCTATGATTAATAGTGGCACTTCATACATCCAAGGCCGCCAATATCTTTTACAGTTACGCTGTCCATTTTACCGGTCTTGATGTCGTTGTGGAACTTCTCGTAGATGCTGTAAAACTTGTTGCCGGTGCTGTCAGCAGTGTTGTAGAAATCCACTTTTGTTTCGCGGTGACAGTTGATACACCAGCCCATGCTCAGGTCGCTTTGCTGCGATACCACGTCCATTTCCTGGATATTTCCGTGGCACGACTGGCAAGCTACTTTACCCGCGTTTACGTGTTGTGCGTGGTTAAAGTAAACGTGGTCGGGCAGGTTGTGGATCTTAACCCACTCGATGGGAGTTGCTTTGGAAGGATCCCAGGGCTGGCCTGGAGTGTAGCCTGCATACTTGTACAGCTTTTCAATTTCGGCGGTGCCGTTCACTTCCTTGCCGTCTTCGGTGTAGAGCTTGGGTCCTTTCTCGTAGGTAGAGATTGCCTTATGGCAGTTCATACATACGTTGATAGACGGAATTGCGGCGTGCTTGCTTTCCCATGCGTTGCCGTGGCAATACAAGCAGTTGATCTGGTTGATGCCGGCGTGCACTTTATGCGAGTAGTAAATAGGCTGCTCGGGTGCATAGCTTTTTTGGCGGCCCATGTTGATGGCGCCTTTGCTTACAAAGTAACCACCCATTACAAACAGCACCAGTGCCAGCAGGGAGATGTAAATTTTATTCCGGTAAAAAGGAACCGGGTCGGGGCGGAGAATGCCTTCTTTGTCGTCGGACAGTTTTTTCAGGTTGCTGTTCACCTGCATCAGCACCAGCGCAATGATGGCCAGTACAATGGAGATGATACCAAAGGTGATGGCGTTGGTGCCGTCATCTTCGGTAGCTGCGCCGCCGGCGGTGTCGGTTGTGGCTACCGGGGCTGCTGCAGCAGCGGCTGCAGTGTTGATGTAATCAACAATGGCGTCAATGTCCTTTTCGCTCAGTTGTGGGAACGAAGGCATGATCTGGCCACCAAACTGCGCCTGCAACTCCTTGGTATAAGGAGTGGTAGGAATGAATGCAGCGGGGTTGTGAATCCACTTGTACACATTTGCGCGGTCGGTCCAGGGCCCACGTTCGGTAAACCCTTGCAGCGCAGGGCCGGTCAGGTTTTTATTGATTGCGTGACAGCTCTGACAGTTGGCCTGAAAGATCTGTTTGCCATCCTGGGCAAATATGGAGGTAAAAGAAAGAAGCGAAATGATTCCTGCCAGTATGGTCTTCTTCATCTTTGGCTTGATAAAAATCATAGATGCTGGTGATCTAAATTGTGGATAATTTCCTGAATTGGGTGCAAAAATATGACAGGAATTTTACAAAAACCCACGCCTTGAAAATTTTTTTTAGCCCTTGTCCCTATTGAGTTTCAGCGGTTTTTGCAATGTTTGTAATTTTTGTTCAATGGGGTTGCTTTAACAATTTTTGGAGGCTTCAACATTGTTGATAGCTGTTCTATTTTTTTGTTGAAAACCCATTTTTTTCAAAACAAAAATTTTTTCACTCCCTGAATACACGGTTGTTTTTTGCTATCTGTTGATGATGCTTTTTGAGGCAGTTAGCATATTTCGCTCCCCATCATATGATCATCGGTTTTCAACTGTGCCCGCAATTTTTGTTGCAAAATTGATTGCTGAAACTTTTTAAGCCCCTTGCCATTCCATTTATTTCTGCGCCCCGTTTTCGTTGCAGGTTTTACTTTCACGCATGATTCAGATTGCCGTTTTTGCTTCGGGTGCCGGCTCCAATGCACAAAAGATCATCGAACATTTTAATGTGAATAACTCCGCCAAGGCCCGCGTAGCCCTGGTGGTGTGCAACAAACCGGGGGCCGGTGTGCTGCAGCTTGCCGAAAAGGCCGGCGTACCCACCTTGATTATTGAGCGGGAACGTTTTTTCCGCGGCGATGGCTATGTGCCCGAGCTGCAGGCGGCGCAGATTTCGTTTGTGGTGCTGGCGGGTTTTTTATGGAAAGTGCCCCAAACCCTGATTGATGCTTACCCGCGGCGCATTGTAAACATCCACCCCGCGCTGCTGCCCAAGTGGGGCGGCAAAGGTATGTATGGCGCTTTTGTACACCAGGCGGTGATCGATGCGGCTGAGAAGGAAAGCGGCATCACCATACATTATGTGGACGAACACTACGACCACGGCGATGTGATTTTCCAGGCCACCTGCCCTGTTACCCCCGGCGATACCCCCGAAACGCTGGCGCAAAAGGTGCATGTGCTGGAACACCGGCACTACGCGGCGGTGATAGAAAAGTTGGTAGTTGGGAGTTGACAGTTGGTAGTTGGTAGTTGATAGTAGTTTATATTGAATCGGATGTTTTCCGATTCTTGCTGAATTATATTTTTATGACTCTGAACTCCCGGCTATGAACTATTAACTGTCAACCATCAACTGTCAACTCCCAACTCCTCTTTACCATTTCCTTTGCGTATTGTTTCGTTAATTGCTGATCCAAATTTTACTGTGCCAATACGGGTTTTGTACACACGACTTTTTTTAGGGCTGCTTTTTGTGTTCCTGAGCGGTGCCGCATCGGCGCAGTACCGGGTGCAGGGCACCGTGTACGATTCATCGCGGCTGTTTCCGCTGGAGGCGGTGAGTGTGCTCAGCACGGGTGGCGGCGGCACTTTTACCGATGCCAACGGCCATTACAGCATTACCGTAAGCGACACCGATTCGCTTTGGTTTTCGTACCTCGGCAAGCCCACCATGAAGTTCCCGGTAGCCAAAATTGGCGACCTGAGCCAGTTCAACCTGTCGCTGCAGGTGCGGGTAACCGTGATGCAGGATCTGAAAATACGGCCGCGCAACTACCGGCAGGATTCGGCACAAAACCGCGAGGACTACGCCAAGGCATTTAATTTTCAAAAACCCAACATGGGCACCATGACCAACATGGGGCCGGCCGGCGCCGGCATTGACGTAAACGAATTGATCCGTGCATTTCAGTTCCGGAAAAACAAAAGCATGGAGCGCTTCCGCGATCGGCTGGTGGCGCAGGAGCAGGAAAAATATGTGGACTACCGCTTCAGCAAAGCCCTGGTGCGGCGGCTTACCGGCCTCACCGATACCGAGTTGGAAAAATTCATGAACACCTACCGGCCCACCTACGAGTTTACCGTGTATAGCAACGACTACGACTTTCAACTGTACATCAAAGAGGCATACAAAATGTACAGCAAGCAAAAAGCTTTTTAATATAGTACCAGCCATGCGGGCATGCCGCCTTAATTCATTAGCCGCATAACTTTGGGCCGTTTCTTTTTACCTAAAAAACCCCCGATTGGTTCATGGACGCATTGACCCTTGGCATTGGCACCCGCCTGCAGCACACCCAGTTTGGCCCCGGCGTAATTGTGGGCATCCGGTATGCCACTTACCTTATTTCGTTTATCCATCACGGTATTAAAGAAGTGGATAAAACCGACGACAACCTGGAGGAGATTATTCCGGAAAATGTGACGCAGGAGTTGGAAACCGTTTCGGAAGTGGAGCGGTCGCTGCTGAAAGTGCTGCGCCTGTGGAATGGCGTGGGCGAAGTGGTGCCGCTGGGTGACCGCTGGCAGGGCGGCACCTTGCTGCTGCAGCCCGCCGATAAAAGCCTGAAGCCAAAAGAAGTGCCCATCGAAGATTTCTTTCATAAAATAGTAATGCTGCGCGACCGCCTGCGGGTGCTGGAGCAGCAGGTAAATGCGCACAAAAAACTCACCGACGAAGACAAGGTAAACCTGCAGCAATACATTACCCGCTGCTACGGCTCCATGACCACGTTCAATGTGCTGTTCAAAAACAAGGAGCAGTGGTTTGTGGGCGATAAAAAGGAATAACGCCGGAGGAGGGTGTTCGTCGATGAAAAGCTGTGGTTGGGCAGGATCTCGGATTGCGGATTTGGGATTTCGGAGGGAAGGTTATTGCGGTCAAATAAACACACAGCTTTCTTCACTGCGGTTCTTATATCCAATCTAATTGCATAACAAGCAGTTGATAGCTAGCTTGTTAGATACCTTTTTAGAAACGGCCTGCCACTCATTTTTGCCCCTTACAAAAGCGTTTTACCAGCCACTAAGGGTTATTACATATTGGATTTTTTAATCTATAAAAACAGGGTGTTCACCGAGGGTTACTGCCTTGCGGACGTAAAGCGTTTTTAAAACACTTAACCGCAACATAGCTTTGTGTAACAAATCCAAACAATCCTAGAAAAAAGAAAAGTAAAGCAATCCAAATCCTGAACAAACCAATCCAGTAATCCTGAAAAACCGGCCCCGTTTTTATCCTTGTATCCAATGAAAACTGTCTAGACGTCTGTATCCGTGAAAATGTACTGAACCGTCCAACGCGTCTAACCTAATCATCCCCTTTCTTTTGAAAGGGGATTTTAGTTGTTGCTATAAACAAGCTGCATAAATATAAACAAGCTGCATAAACTTTCCCTTCATCGTGGACCATGTAGGATTACAACAAATAAGTTCGGCGCTGCTGAAACGAATTTAGCATGAAAAGCCTAGGCGTTGCAAGCGCATCCCAGACAGCATGATTTAGAACAGCACTACATATCTGCTTTTAATTGCGCCTGTCCCATAACGCCGGCTTTTTGTAAAGATGGTCTAACCCCGGTTTTTCATGCTTCCGGCTTTTTTCTCCCCCGTTTGGGCGATAATAACAGTTTAACTGTACCACGCAGGACCAAATGGATTATCTTGCGTCCGGTTTTTCATAGGATATTGGATTTTACACGAGGCTGGGTTTCTACCCGGCCTTTATTTTTTTGTGAAACATGTACATGCTGTCACGCCGCATCCGGCTCATGCAATTATAATTTTATCAAACTACCGGCACCTTGTTCCAGGCAAGTACCTGCACACCATCTGAATAATGAACTATATCGGGCTGATCCGACAAGGCAATGCCACCAACGCGGTATGCAACCTTCAGTTGGAGCTGCTCCACAGTATATAAATTCCAGGGCCTGTGGTGAATGTCGTAGCGGTATATGGTGTTCCCTTTTTGCAGGTACAAACAATACTTCTCGGTAAGGAAATGGTCAAGCGCCGATTTTTGGCTTTGCCCGCTGCCGATCTTGAACGATGCCTGCAATTGAAAATCCCGCCTTTTATTGATGGATGTATACGGTTGGTTTGCCCCGTTGCGGCGCAGCATCGCAGCGGTTTCGTAAGGCAGCCCCGACAGGTTTCGTGCAATAAATGCAAAGAGCCCATTGCCTGCTTCGATGCTTAAAAAATAAACACCCGGCTTGTTGTCCACCCGCACATAGGTACGCAGGTTTATTTCTTCGAAATTGGAAACAAAGCCCACGGCGGGCAGCCCCCTGGGCCTAATCTGCTCCATGGTAAATGCCACCAGCGACACCCACGTTTCGCTATTATGCATATCCAGCTCGAGGCCCGGCGGAACCAATGGCCGGAGCAAATCCTGAGGCACTTTCCAATGCAGGAACAAGGCCCGGTTCCATTCCTGGCAATAGGTCCACCGTGTAGCGGGCAGTTCCCACGGCCGGTGGTCTATTGCATTGATAATGGCATCGATTGACCTCATAAAACTGTTGGTATCAAAACGCGACTGAACTGGGACAAAGCTGTTGGTTTTAATTGCTTCAATTTAAAACAACAGGTGGTAAAAAAGCAATCGACTGTTGCCAAAGCTTTGCCTGCTATTGTTGTAAATAAGGTGCAGGAACCGGTATATCACCATTCAAGAATTGGGCTACTTCGGTTGTCCATTCCCGTTTGTATTTTGTCAAATAATTTTCATGTCCGGCGTGCGGAAAAGTTACCAGCTTTTTGAGGCCTGCCAGGTTGTTGAAGATGTTTGCCGTTTCGCTTGCCGTTACTTTTTCATCTTTTGCGCCATAGAACAACAATACCGGGCACTGGATGTTGCGGGCATATGCAACCGGGTTGTGGCTATATGCATTGAACCCATTTTGCACGCCACCCCAAAACACCAGCAGGTGGGCCATGGGAACCGCAGGAATACCCATAGTCGCAAAGCGGTTTTTTACCGTTTGCAGCATGGTGGAAAACGGGCATTCCAAAATAAGCGTGCTTACAGGCAGTGGCTCATCGTTCATTGCTTTCATAACAGCGGCCGCACCCAGCGAAGTACCAAACAACATGATGTTTTCTTCACCATTCTCTTTTAGAAATCGCACACAGGTTTTTACCTGTTCCGCTTCTTTAAAACCAATGGTGGTTTGATTGCCCTCCGAGCCGCCGCTGCCCATAAAATCAACCAGCATAGTGCTGTACCCCAATTGCCGGAAGATGGCGCCTTTATCGAGCAGGGATGATTTTTCGCCGCCATAACCATGAAAAAGCACAACGGTACCTTTGGGGTTTTGAACCCTCATCCACCAGCATTCAATTTCCTTATTGCTCCGGAGCCTGATGGTGGTGTAAGCGGTATCGGGCAATGCTTTGGCTTTGGGCCGCGGGTTGCTTACGCCGAAAAGGGCCAGGTGCAATTTATCTGCAATGGAAAGCTGCGCAGCGCTTTTTGTTTTTACAGGCGACGCATCAAAATGCGTGAACTTATAAGCATGAAAAAAGGCAACGGTATTCATCAACATGAATAGCACCAGTGCAGTCCATAAAAGGCGGCGTACTAATTTTTGACGCTTCATTGTACCATGACTTTGCACCGACCAATCATCATTGCACCGGCGTTATTGAAGCAGCAAACCCGCCCCTGCGCAACAACCACACATCTATTTCCGATTCGGCAGTTACCTTATGGTATTGCACATTAAATTCCCTGTCGTGTTTTCCATCGGCAATCAGCGTAAGCTTGTATTGCACGCCGGACTGCAAAAAAGAAAGCTTTACTTTTTTACCCCGTTCGCGGTTGCCGGCGCTGATGCCGCCCAGGTACCAGTTGGTGCCTTTACGCCTGGCCATCACCACATCGCGGCCGGGATAGCCATCAACCAGCTTTGTATCGTCCCAGGAGGCGGGCAGATCGCGCAGGAAAAACTTGGCCGCAGCCGGCAACTGGTAGTATCCTTCGGGCCGGTCGGCCAGGTGCTGCAGCGCCGACTCGAACAACACCGCCAGCGCCAGCTCGTGGCCAAACGATGTAATGTGGGCAAACTGCGAGTTGGTAAAAGTTACCGGCGTATAATCCATCGAGCCCACTACGTTGCGGGTAAAGGGTAAAATGGTATTGTGTTCCGGAGCCGTTGTGGTCAGGTCGGGGCCATTGTTGTACCACTCAGCGCCCCGCACCGCCTCATAGGTCATGAGGTGCGGGTAGGTGCGGGCCCAGCCGCGGGGCACCAGGCACCCGTGGAAATACACCATCATTTCATACTTCGCCGCATCGTCCAGTATATCGAGGTAATACTTGATCATGTCCTGCTTCTCGCTTTCAAAAAAATCGATCTTCACACCGGCAACGCCCAGCTTTTTCAGCTTGGTAAATTCGGCTACCCTGTTCTCGTGGGTCAGCATGCGATCTTTAGGAGTGGAAGATACCCAGGTATGATTGCCACCGGAGTTGTACCACATCAGCGGTTTTACACCTTTTGATAAAATATACTTCAAGGCATCTTCCATATTACCGCCGTTGGTCATGCTGTCCCACTCCCAGTCGAGCAGGGTGTACGGCCAGTTCATTTCGGCGGCTAGGTCGGCAAATGCCGTAACGATCTTATAATCTTTGGTGCCGTGGTTGCTCGACCAATAGTTCCAGGAAACGAGCCCCGGTTTTATCCAAGAAGTATTTGCCACCACCGAAGGCGTCGATACATCATCGGTAAGGGTAGAAGCCACCACATCCTGCAGGTTGCCTAGGATCATTACCCGCCACGGCGACTTCCAGGGCAGCGTTATGGTAGGCGCCGATTCGCCCATGCCGCGACCATCTTTGGGGTTGGGAAAACTAAGCTTGTACTTCGATTTTTCAGCCACGTTACTCAGCTTGGTACCGCAGTAATTTCTGTCCAGGTCGGCTTCGTGCAGCAGCACCCAACAGGCTTTGTTGCTGCTGTTGAAAAGCGCCGGGTAACACCATTCCTGCTGCTGTAATTTATCGCCGCTCATTGCGGTGTACAGCCCTTCGTTTGCAGGATTCCATTTCTCCAGCCACCGTATCGCATCATCCGCAAAACTGTACGCCGTGTATTCATCTTTGATCACGAATGTTCCCCCTTTTTCGGGAAACTCGTAGCGAAAAGTAACGCCGTCGTTATAGGCCCGCACAATCAGGTTCAGCTTTGCTTTGCTCCCATTTTCAAAATAGGCAGTTACCTCGTTGGCGCTGTTGCTGCATTGGGATCGTTTGCCGTGTACGGCAGTGTATTGCTCTGTAATGGGTTTGGGCTTTGCAGCTTTTAAAAAACGCAGCGCTTTTGCAAAATCCTGGTCGGCCCGCGAAAGACCAAGGTCGATCCGCGAAACGGCTTCGGTAGTGCGGCCACTATCGGTAAAAAATACTTTTAAATACCAGCTGCCCTGGTCGGTGCCCTGCTCACTGTGCAGCGCAACCGAAATTTTTTGATTGGGGGAATTGAATGTTAGTTTTTGGGCTTGTGCAGTTACCGAACAGGCCAGCAGGCAGCAGGCAAAATAAAAATTACTAAAACGCATTGTGTGTTATACATGCTTTTTGCGAAGCAAATGAAAACGAACGAAGGTCCTTATTTCATTTGCCTCTTTGTTCGACTAGTGAGGTACCAGTGGAAAGATACGCGTTATGGGTAAGGAGTTACTGTAAAGGCAGCAACATAATTGCGGCAAGCAGGTGGCTTATTTGCGAAAAATGCGCCCTACTGCTACCGGCGTGGTGTAGAGGAGTTTCAAAAAATCTTTTGTTTCTGGTACATTTTATTTTGTAAAAAATGTTGCAGCAAACCTGCACCATCCTGCCTGAATAACCTTTGCAACAAAAGCGCACTAACGTTGTAGCTTAAACGAATTCATGAACCGGACGGCATCCTTGTTTGCCGCCTTTTCTGTTTCCGAAAGGGTTTGTATAAAATAAGCCCGGTTGTGCACCAGGTACATGCGAAAACAAATGATGGCCTGCCCATTGCCATAATCCACGTTTACCTCCCGGCCCAGAAAGCCCTCGATGCTGATTTCTTTTTCGGAAATCAATTTGCCATTTACATTTTTTACGGCGCCATCAACACTGGCCCTGAAAAATTGAGGCAGCAGTTCTTTTTTCCCGGAGTTGATGAGCGAATCGGGATAATCGCTGGCAATAAAAACATAAGCCAGGTTGCTGTCTGCTTCATTTTTACTTTCAAATGAAGCAATCTTCATTTCGATATCGCCCACCGCTGTTGGCACCGATTGGGTGGTGATGCTGGGCTCCTGCGGAAATTCGATGCTCATTTGCTGGTTCTTGTACAGGAACCATTCGGCAAAATGATGAAATACTGAGGTGCTCAAACAAAAGAGTAAATAAAGAAGGGTCGTTTTCATATGTACAGTTTTGGCTGTGTAAGACAAATGTAGCTTAAACGACAACCTCTTTTTATGAGCGTTTTCTTCAAGAATTAAACTATAGTATAGTGCAGTTTGCCGACCAACATGCTGGCATTAGCGGCCATTGTTTTAAGTTAAGCCGCCCGGCTGCAATAGCTGGCAAACTTTTTTCAGCAATGTTGCCAAACCTTTTTAGCGCATGCAGTACAACGAAGATGTAGTGAATGAAATCAAGGATATACTCACCAAAAAGGCGCAAACCGTGGCCGTTGCCGAAAGCGTAACCGCCGGCCACATGCAGGCAGCCCTGTCGGCCGCCGTAGAAGCTTCGAAGTTCTTTCAGGGCGGCATTACGGCCTACAACCTGGGGCAGAAATGCCGGCACCTGCAGGTAGATCCCATCTTAGCCAACGGCTGCGATTGTGTGGATGAAACGGTGGCCCGCACCATGGCGCTGCGAGTGGCCCCCATGTTTGCCGGCCACTACGGCATTGCCATTACCGGCTATGCGGCACCCATGCCCGAAAAAGGACTGAATGAATTGTATGCCTGGTATGCTATTGCACACCACAACGAGGTTTTGCTTTGCGAACAGATCAGCACGGGCAAAGAGCGGGTGGAAGCGCAGGTAGATTATACCAACCAGGTCATGCGCAAATTTTTGGACCTGCTTCGTAAAAAATGAACGAAGAACCTGTTATTCTTTTTTGTAAAAAAGCAATTTACTTAAGAGTGCCGGTGACTTTGCTTTTTCGATAGGCTCTTAATTGCACGCTGAGGTAACCTACCATTTCTTCCCTCGACGGATGCTGCCGCAGCCACTCGTAGCTGGGTGTGTATTGCCGCATAAAATCGAGCAGTTCGCCATCTTTCAAACCAGTATAAAAAGCGACCATCTGTGGGGGAAAACGGTGATCAATGTAAGCCTGCTTTTCCATGTTGTTGAACATCCGTTCGGCCGCCCTTTTGCCCCGGTATTTCTTTTTAAAAAACCGGTCGAGGTTGATCACCAATCCAAAGCCTTCATGGCGGCTCCGGTCCAAAGCAGTTAGCGGGTAGCCTTTTGCTTCTTCAAATTCGGCCCTGCGGCTAAAGCTGTCCATCTTGTATTGTGCATACCCCGATTCAACCGTTACGTTTTGCAGCACTATTGCCGCCGGCGCCAGTAAAATGGTAATGGTATCTGCAAACAGCGCTGAATAGCGCAACGTGTCCTGTTTATATTTCGGGGCACGGGCATAAATAAGATCGTTGGGTGCGGCACGCAATACAAAAAACCCACGGCTATCGGTTTGCACCCTCTGCTTTGTAGCGGCATTGGTGAGGGTGCCGCCGCGTATGGGCAGTTGGGTAAGACTGTCGCGCAAATAGCCGCCCACCATTCTTTGCTGTGCATTTGTTGCAGTAACCAAAAACAAGAGCATCAAAGCAAAAGCAAACTGCCGGAACATAGGCGTTGGTTGTGCACTGAAAGTAGGAGAACAAAAGATAATATGCGGTTAAAGTGCAGCAGGCCTTGCTGGCTTTATTGGTGCGGATCAGAAGTTCGTGAGCAGTTCACCAACAATAGTATAAGCTTTCGCAATAGTTGGTGTGCGGTGAAGCTTTGCGAATGGCCCACAAACAACAGGTTAGTGAGTTACCTGTAGGCGGCTTGTTCTTTTACTTTTCTGTTTGCCCAAAAAAGTAACAAAAAAGGGCCCCCGGAATCAATGACGGCCGATTCCGGGGTTGTACCCTGATGAAGCTTTGTTGCTACTGTGGCGAAGGGCAGCAGATTATTATTCAGCAATAAAAAATGCTGTTTAAATGCATCATTCAAAATGCATTCAAACAGCACTGCTCATCTTTTTAATGTGGATGCTTTACACACTCAATGTTCCTTCAATCGAATCATCCAATGTAGTACCGGTAATGGCGCCGGCCACACGCTTCAGCAGGCCAATGGCCATGTTGTGTTTGGTATCCCAATAATATCCTTCTTCCGGATGCACGGCAATTACGGTGATGCGCGGATCGTCCACACCTTCGGTAAACCAGGTCTTTAGCATGGGGTTCCACAGTTCCTTAATTTTTTCTTTGTCCGTGCTGATGGTGGCCCTGCCACGCAGGTGCAAAAAGTCGGAATAATCGGAGCCCTGCAACATCAGCTGCACCGAAGGATTGGCAGCGATCTGCTGGTTTTTATGGCTGTCATTCGAGCTTAAAAAATACAGTGTTCCGTCCTCATCGGTTTCTTTCAATGCCATAGGGCGGGTAACAAGGGCGCCGCCGCCAATGGGCTCGGTGCAAAAAAAGCAGGTGCCTGCCTTGCCCGTCAACTCTTTAATCTTTTCTGCCGCGTTTGCGCCCTGCAGGTCTGCGCGGTTTTCTTCGGGCTGTTGTTGGTTGATGCTGTCCATTTTTTTATCACATGGTTTATCAAAAACAATACCCTTTGATTGCGCCTATTTTACTCAGTAAGCCAACAAGCGCTGCACGGTTTGGTGCAGCCGCCTTTTTGCCAAAAAGCTTTGCTCCAGTTCGGCATTGAACGGCACCGGCGTATCCAGCGAGGCACAGCGGAGCACCGGCGCATCCAGCCACTCAAAACAATGCTCCGCAATCCAAGCAGCCACTTCGCCGCCAATACCGCCGGTAAGCGTGTCCTCGTGCAGCATCAACACTTTGCCGGTTTGGCGCACTGTTTCCGCAATGGCTTCGTAATCGAGCGGCAGCAGGGTGCGCAGGTCCAGTATGTACAACGAAATTTCGGGGTGGGCGGATGCGTATTCCATTGCCCAATGCACACCGGCTCCATAGGTAATGATGCCAATGTCACTACCGGGCTGCACAGTGCGGGCCTTGCCGATGGGCGTTTCAAAATAACCTTCGGGCACGGGCCCGCTGATGCTGCGGTACAGTGCCTTGTGCTCGAAATAAATAACCGGGTTGGGATCGTTGAAGGCGGCAATGAGCAGGCCTTTTGCATCTTCGGGTGTGGATGGGTACACCACTTTCAACCCCGGTGTGTGCACAAACCAGGCTTCGTTGCTTTGGCTGTGAAAAGGGCCGGCTGCCACACCGGCGCCGGTGGGCATGCGAATCACTACATCGGCCGGCTGCCCCCAGCGGTAATGCATCTTGGCCAGGTTGTTTACGATCTGGTTAAAGCCCACCGACACAAAGTCGGCAAACTGCATTTCCACCACGCTTTTAAAGCCCTCGAGGCTCAGGCCCAGCGCCGCACCAATGATGGCGCTTTCGCAAAGCGGCGTATTGCGTACCCGCGCTTTTCCAAACCGCTCCACAAACCCTTCGGTAATTTTAAATGCGCCACCATATTCGGCAATGTCCTGGCCCATCAGTACCAGGTTGGAGTGCTGCTCCATGCTCTGGCGCAGCCCTTCGCAAATGGCGTCGATAAAGCGCACCGGCCGCGAGGGCATTTCACCATTATGCTGTTCGGCGGGTTGGTGTGGCGTGTAAACATCTGCCGCTTCTGTTGCTGCGCTTACCACGATTGGTGCGCTGTTAAAACCAATGCTTAATTCGTATTCGATCTGTTGTTTTTGCTCACTCCGGATGGCGGCAATTTCAGCTTCAGTAATAATGCCTTCTTGGAGCAACCAGTGCTCGTATGCTTTGATGGGATCTTTTTGGGCCCACAGCTCAAAGAGTTCGGCAGGCACATACTTGGTGCCGCTGGCTTCCTCGTGGCCACGCATCCTAAAAGTGGTGCATTCAACGAGGTAAGGCTTTTGTTCGCGGATGCAATATTCCCTAATGCCGCGGATGGTATCATACACTTCGAGGATATTGTTGCCATCAATAACAATGCTTTCCATGCCATAGCCGCGGCCCCTGTCGGCCAGCGATGCACAGCGGTACTGTTCCGATACCGGTGTGCTCAGCCCATAGCCGTTGTTTTCAATAATAAAAATGACAGGCAGATCCCACACAGCGGCTACGTTGAGCGCTTCATGAAAATCGCCTTCCGAAGTGCCGCCATCACCTGTAAATGCCAGCGCTACTTTTTCTTCGTCGCGCAGTTTGGCCGCCAGTGCAGCGCCGTTGGCCAATGTAAGCTGCGGCCCTAGGTGCGATATCATGCCGCAAACATGGTGCTCTTTTGAACCAAAATGAAAGCTGCGTTCGCGGCCTTTGCTATAGCCATCCTGTGCGCCCTGCCATTGCTTGAATAATTTATGCAGCGGCATACCGCGGCCGGTAAACACGCCCAGGTTGCGGTGCAGCGGCATCATCCATTCATCGGCCGCCAATGCAGCTGTTGCGCCCACCGAAATGGCTTCCTGCCCAATGCCGCTGAACCATTTGGAAATGCGTCCCTGCCGCAGCAGCACCAGCATTTTTTCCTCGATGAGGCGCGGCCACAGGAGCTTTTGGTACAGCGAAACAAGGGTTTCGGTGGTCAGGTCTTTTCGGTGAAACTGCATCATACAACAAGTGGAAATTCAAAAGGCAAAAGTTAGCAGGATTCCGGCTTCTTTGGTGGATTCGTTGCCTTTACTTTTTTGCAGGCGCAAAAAACTACCCGCGATTGATTGCGGCGCATTTGGGAAAATGCTTTGATGGTGTAGTGGTGAAGTGCTGTGAAACTTTGAATAAAGAATAAATGATTGTGTCTTTTGCTATACTGTTTGCTAACATCGAGCAACGCAATTAGCAACATCCACTTTTGCCTTTTTACTTTTACTTCTTGCCCTATTTCTTATGCCTCGCTTTTTTTTGCCAGCCCCGTAAAAATGGAATTGACGACGGAAACGACCAGGCTAAATAAAAGCGCCGCAAACCAGCCCTCTACATTAAAGCCATCAACAATGCTGGCGGTCCATTTGATAATGAGTATGTTGATAACGAGCAGGAACAATCCCAGCGTAACGATGGTAACGGGGATGGTGAGCACCACCAGGATGGGCTTTACAAAAGTGTTGAGCAAGGCCAGCACCAGGGCCACCAGCAATGCCGTTTTTACATCGGCAATGGTAACGCCGGGAATAATATAAGCAGCAATGAGTGCCGCTGCAGCCGTTGCCAGTATGTTGAAGATGATGCCCATAGGGGAAGCTATTAGCTGTGAGCCATCAGCCATGGGCAGTTAACATCAGTACAAACTAATAGCTAACAGCCAATTGCTAACAGCTTGTATTATACCACTACCAATTCGTAAAACTGATCTGGCTTCAGGTATTTGTTGGCCAAAGCCTGCAACTCCTCGGCCGAAGCGGATTTGATGGTATTGATTTGGTCGTAAAAATATTGGCCGGTAAGCCCGTTGAGGATGATGTTCTTCCAGCGGTTGATGATGTGGAACGGACCGTCCAAATCGCCCAAGATCGAACCCATCATATAGTTGCGCACCAGCAGCAGTTCTTCGTCATCCACCGGCTCGTTGCGCAGGCGTTCCATTTCCTTGTATACTTCGGCAACAGTGGCTTCGCTTACATCGCGGCCCGCCTCGGTGCTGATGACCCAGGCACTTTGCTGCAGGTGGTTTTGCAAATAACTATAGATGCCGTATGTATAGCCTTTGTCCTCACGAATATTGCTCATAAGCCGCGAACCAAAGAAACCGCCAAACAGGTTGTTGAGCACCTGCACTTTCATAAAATCAGGGTGGTGGCGGTTGGGAAAAGGTGATGCCAAACGGATGGCACCCTGTACGCCCTGCTGGTCGTTAATGACGCGGTATTTTCTTTCCGTTGCAGGAACAATAGCCGGCTCGGGCACATCCACCGTTTTTATATTCAGGTCACCAAACGACTGGTTGAGCAACTCGAAAATATTTTGCGGCAGCTTGCCCGCCACAAATATGATCAGTTTGCCCTGTTGGTAATATTCGCTGAAAAACTTTTTCAACTCCTCCTGTTCCAGTGCATCAAAGTCTTCAAACTTGCTGTACTTGCCGTAAGGATGGTCTTCGCCATAGAGGTACGTATCAATCAGGCGGCTGGCCACAAAGTCGCTTTTCTTCAGGTTTACCCGCAGGCGCTGTTTCATGTTTTGCCTATAAGTGTCCAGTTCCTCCTGCGGAAAAACGGAATCGGTAACCAGCTCTTTTACCACCGGCAGTAGGTGCGGCAGGTGTTTCGACAGCGTGTGAATGGAAAGCGTTGCGGTTTCGTTGTAGCAGTTGCGGTTCATGTAAGCACCATAGTATTCAAAGTGCTCATTGATCTGAAACGCATTTTTCTGCGAAGTGCCGTTTTTAAGTAAAAAGTTGGTGCTGGCCGCCACCAGGTTTTTATGCTCGTACGAGTTGCCTGCATAAAACACCCATTCAATCTGCAACACATCTTCGGTGCCGGCGTTGATGGCGTATACTTCCACGCCATTATCGAGCACTGCTTTTTCGTAAGGTTTCAGCTGCAGGTCAAATTCTACAGCGTCTTTTATGCGGGGCGGATTTTTTCTATCCAGCGTATTGTTCATCTGTTGGTTTGTTCTTTATTGCTTCGCAAAATAATACAGCGTAGTGCTGTTGCCTTCGGTAAACACTTCGTTCATCAGGCTGTGAATGTCCTGCGCCGTTACCTGCTGGTAGCGGTCCAGTTCTGTATTCATCAAACCGGCATCGCCCAGCAGCTCATAAAAAGCAAGGCTGTTGGCGCGGTTCATAATGGTCATGTCCTCAAAAGCGATCATGCTTTCGGTTTTGTTCTTTACCTTCTGCAGTTCGGCTTCGGCAATCACTTCTGCCTTGAGCTTTTCTATTTCGGCATTCACGGCCGCTTCGGCGTCTTCCATTTTCACACCTTTTACCAGCTTGCCTTCAATGGTCAGCAGGCCGGGGTCTACGGTGCCGTGGTGGTAGCATTCGATATTGGAAAACAGCTTTTGCTCTTTTACCAAGGCCTGGTACAGCCTTGATGAACCGCCACCGCCCAAAACTTCGGTAATCAGATCGGCTGCATAATAGCGGGGATCGGTACGCGAAAATATATGCCAGCATTTATACAGGCTATCGAGCGGCACTTTGGCAAACACTTCCAGCTTGCGTGCTGCGGCCTGTGCAGGCTCGCCGGGCAGGTTGCGTACATAAGGCTCACCGGCTTCAATAGGGCCAAACCATTTTTCAGCCAGTTCCCGCACCTGCTCGGTAGTTACGTTTCCGGCCACTACCAGTATGGCATTGTTGGGGCGGTAAAAACGAAAAAAGAAATCTTTTACATCCTGCAGTTGTGCATTTTCAATGTGCGACAATTCCTTGCCGATGGTCATCCAGCGGTAAGGGTGCGTGGTATAGGCCAGTTCCCGCATTTTCAACCACACATCACCGTAAGGCTTGTTGAGGTAATGCTCTTTAAATTCTTCGCACACCACTTTGCGTTGCACGTCGAGGCTTTTTTCGGAAAAAGCCAGCGACAGCATGCGGTCGCTTTCCAGCCAAAACGCGGTCTCCAGGTTTTCGGCAGGCAGCTGTATGTAATAGTTGGTGAGGTCGTTGGAGGTGTACGCATTGTTCTCGCCGCCGGCCATTTGCAGCGGCTCATCGTACTCCGGAATGTTGACGGAGCCGCCAAACATCAGGTGTTCAAACAGATGCGCAAAACCGGTCTGGGCGGGGTTTTCGTCCCGGGCGCCCACATCATACATCACATTTACCACCGCCATGGGCGTAGAGGTATCCTGGTGCACCAGCACCCGCAGGCCATTATTCAATACAAATCGGTCAAAATGTACCACTATGGAAAAGCTTTTATTTTTTTAGGTAAAACAGAGGGCAAAGGTAAAGCGGGAAAGCGTTTACGCATGCAATAGTTATGGCGCCGCCGCTGTTGCAGGCCGGGCCGATGCTACCCTGCAATAATTATCCCGCTTTTACCGCCGCCGGTTCTTTTTCAATATGCTTTGCATTTTAAAATCAAATTCCTGCAGCACGCCGTTGCGCAGCACAATGATCTTGATGCGTTCGCGGTTGCGCTGCAGTTCGGCCTTGAACGACTGCAGGCTTTGCACAAAATTCTTATTGATGGCAATCACCACATCGCCTTCTTTCAGCCCTGCCGCCTCCGCCGGCGAATCTTTGGCAACATCGCCCAGTAATACAACACCCCGGTCGTAATACAGTTCTATGCCGGTGTAGGTATAATCAAAGGCATCGGTAAAATGTTTGTTGGGTTCAAGGTAAAAATCCCGCTTGTCGTAATTAAGGATAATGTTGAACCGCCGCAGCAGGTCGTTGCCAATAAGGCCGCCCATGTATGGGTACGAGGTAATGTTGAATTCGTCTTCAAACACATATACCGGCACATTCCTGAACCGGTACGGTCCCAGTTTTACCTCGCGGATCACCGTTAGCTGCATGTCTATTTTACCACCCAGGCCCTGTGCCTGCTTGGCCCACAGCTTGCGTTTGCGGTGCAGCAGCGCACTGTCTTTTACAAAATCGGTGCTCAGCATCATGTTGAGGCCGGCGCCCATATCAAACAGGAACCGGGTGTTGGCGGCTTCCTCGTCCCTAACCCTTGCCGTGGTAATGGGCAAGGTGTTGATAAAAGGTTTCATTAAAAAACCGCCCCGTGGATAGCGGATAGCACCGCGGGTCCAGAACTCTACGTACGAAGAATCGAAATTGAGTTTGACAATGTACCGGCTCAGCACCGAGTAGCCAATGATGCCGTCGATGCGCATGCCATATACCGAGGTGAGCAGGCTGTAATCATTTACATGAAAATTGAGACTGTCAACGGTAAGCCCCGGCAGGTGCAACTGTTGGTTGTATAAAAAACTTACTTCCCTGATGCCGGCCACCCCGCGGATGGTGCGGTTGGAGGGCGTGGGCTTGAGCCCAAAATATTCAACGGTGGTGGAATCCAGCGAAATGCCGCCGCTGCCGGTATCGAGGATAAAATTGAGTGTGTCGGGTTTGTCGGAGTAGCGGGCCTGCAAAATCATAACGCCGCCGGTGAGCAGTTCCATGGGCATGCGGGTAATGCGGCGCGATGGCTGGATAAACTCTTCCTGTGCAGCGGCCCCAAAGCCTTGCAGCAGAAAAATGCAAATGAGCAGCAACCGGGTGGCATTCATATGGCAGTTGTAATTTACGATTTTGGTTTTACGATTTACGATTGATTAAACCCATCCGTTTTTCCAAAACAACAAACCCAACCGGAAAAAAGGTCACCCCAATCGTAAATCCCAAATCGTAAATCCCAAATCCGAAATCCTTTTTCTAAAATTTCATCAAAAACCTGCTCTTTGATCGCCATCAGGATTAATTGCTGCGGCACGCCGTAAATTTGTGGCCTTATGTCGCTTTCCACTCTTTATGATAAAGCCCTCAACTTCGAGTTTTTGAGCATCGAAGAGGGCATGCAGCTGTTTGAGCAGGCACCGCTCACCGACCTGATGGCCATTGCCGACAACCTGCGCAAGGTGCAGGTGCCGCATGGCAAGGTTACCTGGCAAATAGACCGCAACGTAAACACCACCAACGTTTGCGTGGCCAACTGTAAGTTTTGCAACTTTTACCGCATACCCGGCCACCCCGAGGCATACATTACCGATATGCCCGTGTACCGCCGCAAAATTGAGGAAACCATCCGCTATGGCGGCGACCAGCTGCTGCTGCAGGGCGGTCACCACCCGGGGCTGGGACTGGATTTTTACACCAACACCTTCCGGCAGATCAAGCAGGAGTTTCCTACAATTAAGCTGCATGCGCTGGGGCCACCCGAGGTGGCGCACATTTGTAAACTGGAAAAAGCAAGCCACCACGAAGTGCTGAAAGCACTAAAGGAAGCGGGCCTCGACTCGCTGCCTGGTGCCGGCGCCGAAATACTGGTGGACCGGGTGCGCCGCCTGATTTCGAAAGGTAAATGCGGTGCCGACGAATGGCTGGCCATCATGCACGAAGCGCACAAGCTGGACATTACCACATCGGCCACGATGATGTTTGGCCATGTGGAAACGCTCCGCGAACGTTTTGAGCACCTGGTAAAGATCCGCGAGGTGCAGGCCAAAAAACCCGAATCGGCAAAGGGCTTCCTTGCCTTTATTGCCTGGACCTTCCAGGATGTGGATACCCTGCTAACCCGCATCCGCGGCGTGCATAACCTGACCACTCCCGAAGAATACATCCGCATGGTGGCCATCAGCCGCATCATGCTGCCGAATGTGAAAAACATTCAGGCTTCGTGGCTTACAGTGGGTAAACAAACGGCCCAGATTTGCCTGCATGCAGGCGCCAACGATTTTGGCTCCATCATGATCGAGGAAAACGTGGTAAGTGCTGCTGGTGCACCACACCGGTTTACCAGCCGCACCATCCAGGATGCCATCCGCGAAGCGGGCTTTGAGCCGCAGCTGCGCAACCAGCAATACGAGTGGCGCGAACTGCCGGAAGCGATCGTGGAGCAGGTGGTGGATTATTAAGAAAAATGGTGCTTTATTGAAATTGAACAAAGAGGTATTGCGTCTCTTTTTTTAATTATAAAAAAGTAAAGAATTCAAGTCTTGTTTATAAAAAATGCCCTGCAACTGCGGGGCATTTTTATGCGTTCCATTTTACGCTATTGGTCCTGTTTTATGTTTTTGAAAATGCCTACATTCATTAAAACTTTTGCACATGAGAGGATTGCTTTTGCTGTTGCTGACCTGTGCAATGCAGCAGGCAATGGCCCAAAGTATTGAAGCGGCGCGGCATTCGCGGCCGCTGGCAATGGGCTCGCTGCCCCCCACCGAAATCTCCGACGATGTACAGCGCCTGTTTATCAAACAGCAATGGGTGCCCGGCACCGTTGTACTGAAAAACAACAATAATACCCTTCGCTTTCCGCTTCTTTTTGATGTGTACAGCAACCAGCTGTATTACCAAAAAGCCGGGCTGGTAATGGAGTTCCTCGAGCCGGTGCACCAGTTTACCATGCGCATCATGCGCAAAAACGACAGCGTGGACCTGCTGTACCGCAGGGGCTATCCTGTTTTCCAAAAAAATACCGACGCCACTTATTACGAAGTGTTGGTGGATGGGCCTTACCAGTTGCTGCGCTGCAAGGCAAAAACCATTTACCTGGTAAAAGAAGAAGTACCCGAAGAGCAGCGCACTTATCAAAAAGAATTGCTGTTTGCCTACCTGCCCGATGGCAAGCTGGTGCAGGTAAAAAAAGACAAGGCCCATTTGCTGGCGCAAATGCCCGATGCTGCAACCACCATTGAGCAAATAGCTGCGCAGCAAAAACTAAAATTGAAAAACGAAGAGCAGCTGGTACGCCTGTTTACCCTGCTCAACAAAGCCGGATAAGGAGCCTAGTGGCTGGCGCCTTTCACGTGTTCGGCACCCACATATATTTTACCCTCTTTCATTACAAAATGCGTTTGCAGCAGTGCATTGATGTTGGTATCGAGGCTGGCGTCAAAAGCCACCACATCGGCCCAGGCGCCTTTTTTTAACACCCCAATTTTTCCTTCCCAAGCCAGTTGTTTGGCTGCATTGCGGGTAGCCCATTGGAGCACTTCGGGCAGGGGCACGCCAGCTTCTACATAGCCAATCAGGTTGCGCTTTGATGTTTCGCCCATCGGGAAGGACACGTCCAGGTAATCGTCGCTGCCTGCGGCAATCAGCAGTCCTTTTTGGCGGCCGCGTTTGAGCAGCGCCGTTCTGTATTGCTGAAAGCCGGAAACGATTTGCGGGATCTCTTTTAACTCCTCAACGTTGCCCAGGTTGGCCATGCTGATGTATTCGGCGTATTGCGCACTGTCGCCAAATGTAGGCACCCACACCGTTCCCCTGCGGGCCATCAGTTCCATCGTCGAATCGGCAATCTGGTAGCCGTGTTCGATGCCGTCAACGCCACCCATTACTGCAGTCCACACCGCCGTGTTGCTGGTAGCATGTGCCGTTACCCTTACGCCATAGCGGTGCGCTTCCTGCACAATGGCTTCTATTTCGGCACGGCTCAGCATGGTGTTGTTGGGCGTGTTGTTGGCAAAAATCTTGATCACGCTGGCGCCCTGCGTCAGGTTTTCCCGCACGGCCTGGATGCCATCTGCAGCACTGGTTACCACGCGGTATTCATCGCCGGCCAGATGGCGGTGTTTATGCACCAGCCCGGGCAGCTGCCCACCTTCGGTGGATAAACCGGGACCGGAGCAACGCATCCGCGGGCCCGGCACCAGGCCTTCTTCAATGCCGCGGCGCAGGGCCACATCGGCAAACAGGCCCGAGTTGCCCAGGTCCTGCACGGAGGTAATGCCATTTTCGAGGTAGCCTTTTGCCCTGGCGGTGCCGTACACCGCCCGGTAAGCATCGCCTTCCAGCGTAAGCATGCGGCTCATATCCACAGCGCCTTCCAGCTCCATTTGTCGGGGATACACTTTTTCGCGGTACAGCAGGTGTGTGTGGCAATCAATGAGGCCGGGCATTACGGCGTACGCCGAAAGATCGACCACGCGGCTGAAGGTGCTCTTTTCCTGGGCGGTGAGTGCCGATTCTTCCTTAACGGCTTCAACGGTGTTGCCTTTTACCAGCACCACGCGGCCGGTGAGGAAACGGCCTGTTTCGCTGTCGAATAATTTACCGGCACGGATCAGGTAATTGTCTGTCTGCGCAGCGGTGCATAGTGAGCATGCAACGGCCAGGAAAAAGCAAATCCATTTCATGCGGGAAAAATAATATAATTCGGAGCACAGCCGTAAAGCGAAAGGAGCAAAGGCGATGCAGGCACATTACCGGCGCATTTTGGCCCACTGCCGTTTCAGGCCCGATAAGATCCATACCGCCAGTGCCAGCATCAAGATGGCCAATAGGATGGGAAAGAAAAAACTGGCTACCGATCCGGTGATGGCGGCTGCATTTTCGCCGGTGGCCACCACGGCATTGCCGGTGCCTACAGTGGTTTTGGTAGAAAGCAGCCGCAGCAGGCCCGTGCCCATTTGTATGGTGCCGGCAGCTCCACCGCCAGCCAGCAGGGCCGTGGTCCAACGCAGCAGGGGTTCGGCATCGGCAGTGGGCAGCAGCGACGAGGCCAGCAGCGTGCCTGCCCCTACCGACAGCGGCGTGGCAATGGCATCGAGCAGGTTATCAACCACGGGAATATAGTAGGCCAGCACCTCGAGCACGGCCGCTAGGCCAAAGCAAATAAGCGCCGGGACCGTAGCCATCCAGGCCATATCCTGCGGCAGGCCTACCCAGCCCATGCGCCCCGCCAGCGAAGCGGCCAGCACGGGTACAAACACCCGGAAACCGCAACAGGCGCTGAGCGCAATGCCGAGTGCCGTGGCAGAAATGATTTCGTAGTTGATATTCATTGTAGGGCTAAACGATGTTCTATCTAATATACCCATAAAAAATGGGGGATTGCACTGCTCCAGGTGTGCTTTACCGTTAGGGTGCTTCCAGTTTTTCCAATATCCGGTGCACTGCTTTTTCAATCTCCTCTTCGGTAAGCCTTGTGGTGCTGATGCGCTGTGTGGTCCAGCCCTGCCACAGGGCTTCGTCGGTCTGGGCGTCCATCATGGAAAGGGTAAGTGTGGCTTCTTTTACCGGAACGGTTTGGGTTTCATAACCTGCAAAGTGTGCCGGGTAATAAATGCGGCCCCAGTGCTGCAGGTAAGGGTTGTAGTATAAACGGGCAAATGGCTGTGTGTTCACCGGGTTTTGCTGCTGCTCCATGGTCCGCTCCACCAGTATATCGTAGCCAATCAATACTTCGGCGCCATCTGCTGCTGCTTTCCAGCCTGCCTGTTCCAGTGCTGCATGCACGGCATTGCGGATGCTGATTTCGGCAAATACCGACTGCCGCATTTCGGTACTGTTTGCTGCGGCCTTGGTGTCTACCCATCTAAAGGTTCGGTATTTAGCCATATTGGCGCCTTCGCTGCGCAGCACATACACTTTGCTTGAACAGGCCGCCAGTAACAGCCCCGCCAGTACACAACCCATTAGCCACTTCATGTTTCGCATTTACCTGCATAACTCCAAAAAGCATGCAAGCAAGAAACGCTGGAATAATGCTAGGTTGCCCAGCTGTTTTGCGCCATTTCTTCCCCGGTAAATGCAAACTGCTGCAACTGGTGCCAGGGGCCACCCCGGTACTCCCAAAGGGTGAGGCCGGTGCCCCAAAAATGAAAGGAGGAAAATGTGGGCGCCAATTGCTGCAACAAGGCAGCTGCCTGCTGGGGCGCCACTTTGTTTTGAATGGTAATATGCGGCCAGATGCCCTGCCGGTCTTGCGGCGTAAGCAACTCGAGCCACAGCTTGCGCATCCGGCCATGCAGGCTTTGCAACGGCGGACATACAATTTTGATAGCTACGCCTTTGCCGATGTTGACCATTTTGGCAGCCAGCAATTGCATGCGGGGCTGGGCGGCACATAAGGCCTGAATAGTTGGAATAATACCGGGGTGCGCTGGCGGCAGGTGGTGGAACAGGGTCAGGTGCGCATCGAGGAAATTGCGTTCGGGCGGAAAATATTGCTGCCGCAATTGATTGAAATAGGTCTGTGCTTCGGCCTCGATGGTAAGGGTGAGAATGAGGGGCGCCATAGTTGCAGCGAGGCTTAGTGCTGCTGCAACAGGTACTGCTCCAATGCTGCAATGGCTTGCTGCAACACATCTTCGGGCAGGGGCTCTACGGGGTGCCACTCATCGTGTTCGCGGCGGAGGGCAAACGGGCTGCCCTGCATGCCGTCGGGGATAAAATGATACTGCTCGTCGGCAAATGCCACGCGGTAGGCCATGGTGCCGCCGCCTTGTTTGAGTTGGGTAGTAAATAGTTGCTCCATACTGGTTGATTGACATTTGCTCTGTGGCGTAAGGTGGAAAAAAATTGTGCCATGATGAGGAAGGAGTTGGCGGTCGGGAGTTGACAGTTCAGAGTTGGAGTTAATGGTTCAGTTGGCGGAGTTCGTCATTGCGAGGCGCAGAGTGAGATTGTGAATATAAGTTCATTAGTGCGCCGAAGCAATCTCCTTGTGTGGTGGGCGGATGTTTTACTTGTCGCAAAGTTTAGTGTTTACGAATAAACGGGTGATTGCTTCGGCGCCGCAAACACTAACTGTAATTAGCTCCGGCTGCGCCTCGCAATGACGGGTTACCTTCACCGCTATTTTCATTCAACTCTCAACTCTCAACTCCCAACTCTCAACTCCCAACTCTCAACTCCCAACTCTCAACTACCAACCTTCAACTACAAACTCTCCCTATCTTGCCGCCATGCACCTGAACATAGAATTCAAAGCCCGCAGCAGCCGCAACAAGGAACTGCAGCAATTGCTGGCCGATCACAATCCACGTTTTGCCGGCGAAGACCACCAAAAAGACACGTACTTCAATGTGCCGCACGGCCGAATGAAACTGCGTGAAGGCAATATTGAACATGCCCTCATCCATTACCAGCGCAGCAATATTGCCGGCGCCAAACAAAGCGATGTGATCTTGTACCAGCACCAGCCCGATGCGGCACTGAAAGCACTGCTCACTGCTGCCCTCGGCATTAAAGTAGTTGTAGAAAAGCGTCGCCGTATTTATTTTGTTGACAACGTAAAAATTCACTTCGACGAAGTGGCCGGCCTGGGCCAGTTTTTAGAGGTGGAAGCCATTGATGCGGACGGCAGCATTGGTGCCGAAAAGCTACAGGAACAATGCCGCTATTTTGCCAGCTTATTTGGCGTTGCCGATAGCGATTACCTGGCCCAATCGTACAGCGATATGCTGCTGCAGCAACCCGCCGGCGCAGAAAAATAAATTACAAAGCGGCGCGGCTGCAATTTGGTGCTTAGTTGGTATCTTGGTTGCCGCAACGCTGTTGCACCGCATTCCTGCTTTGTGAAAACTGCATCACACCACCGCACCTATTGCACTTTTTTATTTGGCATATTATTTTAAACACCTAACCTTCTAAAACCTCTTAGTCATGGAAAATGCACGGAACGCCCTGATGACTGCTGATATGGAAGCACAGAACCCTTTTGGATCAGAAACTTTGCTGCAACCGGTTATTGCCCGCTCGGCTGCCGACGATGATGATCTGGATGAAGATGAAGACGACCTGGACCTGGATGATGAAGACCTTGACGACGAGGACCTGGATGATGCAGATATCGATGACGCAGACATTGATGATGCAGCCATCGAGGATGTGGATGATGAAGATCTGGACGACGATCTGACATTGGACGATGATGATGAAGAAGACGAGGACGACACCCTGTAATCTACTTTTTGCATCATAACAAATCAGCCGGGGTACTGGCTATTCTGCCCATCCCGGCTGCTGTTTCACTGCACCGCACTATTTTCAGCAGCGGCCCTTTCCCTTCCTGTTTGCCATACTTTATTACCCCGTGCTGCTGCGCTCCTTTAGTGCAGTACAGTTCCCTTTTACCCTTTTGCAACAGCTTCAGGGGCCGATACCCTTATCCGGTTTTTATAACGAAACACTAACAGCGCCACCCAACTACTGGCACTTTTTTCTCGTCAATTGTAGCGATGCCCGCAAACCGGCATTTGCAACTACATGAAAAAATTTTTGCTCAACCGTTTGCTGTTCCGTGGCAAAAGGAATATGCCGTTGGCAACCCCTCAAAAATTGCCTTCGCTGGGTGCCTGTATTGTGATGGACCTGCTGGGTTATGCTTCTTTTGCGCTGCCGGTAGTAGGTGAGGTGTTCGATATTGTGTGGGCGCCCGTTTCGGCCATGATTTTTATGCGGATGTTTGGCGGTACCAAAGGTTTCTTCGGTGGTATTTTCAACTTCGTGGAGGAGATCCTGCCCGGGCTTGATTTTATTCCCACGTTTACGCTTACTTGGCTGTATCAGTATTTTACACAGCCTAAGGGGAGCAAAACCATTTACCTGCAGCCCACGAGGTAATAGTTTTTACAACGGCAAAAATGGTTTGTAATGCAATAATTATAAAGGTCATACCTGCATGGGTATGCCCTTTTTGTTGTAAAATAGAGTGCATGTATCAGCAAGCCTCAAGCTATTTTAGCCAAACGTATGTTGCAGTTCCAACTGTTGGTCCAGCACGATAAAATTTGCGGCGAAACCCGCCGCCAGCTTGCCGTACTGCGTATCCAGCCCCATTACCTGCGCCGGGTACAGGCTGCACATGCGCAGCGCTTCCTCTGTTTTAATACCCGCATGCTGCACCAGATTGGTAAATGCGGCATGCATGGTTAACGCCGATCCGCTCAACACACCGTTGCTTTCATATTTATCGCCTACTTTTTGGTGGCGGTAGCCGCCTTCGGTGGTTTCGGTAACCGCGTCGGTAATAGCAAACAGCCGGTTGCCCATCATCTGGTGCGCCAGTTGGATGGCTGCAAAATCAACATGGTGCCCGTCCGGGATAATGCTGGCCCTTGCCGAGTGGTGCAGCAGCAACGCACCTACCAATCCCGGCTCGCGGTGTTGCAATGCACTCATAGCATTGTACATATGCGTGGCTACACCGATGTTTTGTTCGTTAAAAGCCCGGTTGCCCTGCGCAAAGCTGGCACTGCTGTGCCCCGCCGAAACCACCACGCCATAAGATTGCACCAGCTGAATCACTTCATCGCTGCACACTTCCGGTGCCAGGGTAATCATCGTAATCACGTCTTTGCCGTACTCCAACAGTTGGCGGGCTTCGTCCAGCGTTGGCGGGTGCACACATTCGGGCAGGTGCGCACCGCGTTTGGCCATGCTGATCCAAGGCCCTTCCACATGCAGCCCGATGGCGCCCTTGCCACCCTGTTGCTGGTACTGCCGCACTGCATCAATGGCTTTGAAAAAAACATCCATGGTGTTGGTAGCCACTGTGGGCTGAAACAGCGGCGCCCCGCCGGCTGCGCAATATGCATACAGATCCTGGAGCGCATCAACGGTGGGATGTACTGCCAGCAATTTGCTGTTGGCGCCATAAATCTGCAGGTCGATAAAGGCGGGTGCCATGCTGGCCAACTCAAAATGCGTATGAACAGTATCGGCGGGTATTTCATCGGCGGGCAGCAGGGCTTCAATGCGGCCATTGGTCACAATAAGTGCATGATCGTGGAGCCATGCTTCGCCGGTAAAAATTTTGGGCGCCGAAAAATAAGTGCGGGACATAGGGGCAAGATAGCAAAGAAGGGAGAGAGAAGAAGTCGGAGGTTGGAAGACGGAAGTCCGAAGACGGAAAAGTCGAGAGTCGGGAGTTTAGAGTTGGGAGTAGTGTTGGTTGTGGTAAAAGCAATGGCCTTGCGTTTTTGTTTGCAATAGAATAGCTCAATTTTCCAAACATCTCTTTCAGTTACTAACTGGGAAATGCATTCTAACCCTAGCGCCAACTGCCGCCTTCCTTCCCGTCTTTCCAGTCTTTTCTGTCTTTCCTGTCTTTTCCGTCTTTTCCGTCTCTCCGGACTTCCGTCTTCGGACCTCCGTCTTCCAACTACTCATACACCCCGCTTTTCAGCATCACTTCCTGCATGCCTTTGAGCATGGTTTTCCAGATGGTGGCAAAAAAAGATTGGTTGGAGGGGCGGGCATATACCACTTCGTTGCCGTGCCGCACCACGCCATCGGGGCCGGGATTGCTGGGGTAGAGTGTAAACTTGTTGAGCAGTTTAGTGAGCAGTTTTTTGGTTTTCAGTGCGCCGGTTTCATCGTCAATAGTGCGCAGGATCACGGCCATGTTTGAATAGCGCATTTCCACCCGTCCGTAGCCGCGGTAGCTGTCGCCGCGCAGTGCAAACTTGATGTCGTCGATTTTGCCCGATGTAAGTTCGGTGTTGCCGAGCGGCATGGCCACCGTATTGAGCTGCGCGGCCGTTACATTTCTGGCCCTGCCCGATACAGCCCATTCGCCATCAGCCGAGTCGAGGTAAAAAGTAAAATGGGCCTCCAGCGGGCTATTTTCTAAAATGTTGGTGTTCATCTGCGCCACACACAAGGGGTCTTTCTGGATTCGTGCCGGCAGGTTGGTTACATTGTTTACCAGTAGGTTGGTGCCCCTAAACGTGAGTGTTCCCTCCTTGTCTGTTTTTTCGCCCCGCTCGGTGTAGCTCAGGTCGCCGTTTTTTACATGCAGCGTACGCACATCAATAGCCATGGGTGCATGCAGCAGCCGCTGGTGAGGGTAAGTGCCCAGTTTACTTACATACTCCGGCGGCAGCGTTTTATCCAGGTAAATTTCTAGGTCCGGTTGCACCACCACGGCACTGTCGGCCACAATAATATTGTCGTGAATAAAGCGATCAAGTCGCAGGTTGGTAAAATAAGCCTTGTTGGTAGTCACCTCGTAGCGGCTCATGCGCCGGCCCATGGTTTTGTAAAATGTGGCCAGGTCGAGGGTTGGCTGCAGGGTAAAATTGGCCAGTTCCAGGTAGCGGTCGCCCGACGAATAGTAAAGCTGCTCCGCCGCCATGTTGTACAACGAATCGGGGGTGCGGTAAGAAAGGTCGGCAAACCGCAGCGTGATGTTTTTGGTAAATACAATACGCGATGTATCAGCAGCGGCCGCCGAATCTACCCGCACATTGTTGAACTGGGCCACACAGCGATCGAACTGCAGTTGCACCGATTCGGATGTATCGGCGTTGGCATAGAGCAGTTTTATTCCGTCCAGGTTGATGCGGTCGACCTGAATGCTGCGGATGGCCGGCTGCAGCATTTTCCACAGCGGCTGTGCGTTGCTGGCAATATTGTTGGGCCGCACATGCCGCGACAGCCGAACGTTTGCTTCTTTTGAACCGATTTCCGTGATTTCTATACGCTTACTGAACAGGAGGCGGAACACGCTGAGCCCACTGATATATCCACGCTGCAGTTGCAGCTCCATGGTGAGCGACGGCAGTGCATGGGCCGCATCGAGCCGGCGGTAATGACTGCTGTCAATGTCGATGCGCAGGTTTTCGACCGTTACATTGCCGCCAAAAAAGTTTGCTTTCAGGTTGCCCAGTTCGTAGCGGTACAAACTGTCGGAGCCCTGGATGATGAGGGTATGCAGGCGTTCGCGGAGCATGGGCGTTACCAGCCGGTTGGCCATGAGCAGGAGTATGGCAAAAACCAACCCCAGAAAGATCGCAGCTATCCCGATTATTTTTTTCCACCGCCTGTTTCGCCACGCCATGCACCAGTGATGAAATTGGCATGCCAGAAGCGGGAAGGAATGTCGAACAGAGGGATAGGGAATGACGAACAGAGGAAGTTGAGGGGAGAATAACGAACAAGGAATGTTGAATGACGAATGGGAATGATGAGTTATGAATTAGTGAGCCGGTTCGTTAAAGGAGAAATGCAAAATTTTGACACAAAGAAATGAACAATAAAAAAGTGGGCATGGCCCAAACCTGTTTGTAGCAATTAATGGTTTTCGGTAAAAATTATTTTCGTTGATCGTAGATCAACCCTGTGGAATGGTTAGATGCGGCAACGACAGACGATAAGAGCAGGTTTGGGCTATGCCCAAATTGATGCCGATAAAATGTCGTGCTACCAACTGGTATGGGCTACGCCCAATGGCTACAAACCATATACCTTTTGTTAACCGAAATTATTTTGTCCATACCGTACCGCCATTTGTACCACTCCACCCAATAATCAATTTCCGAATAATCAATAATCGGCTGTTCCCCTTCTGCGGTTCGCCATTCCTTGTTCCTTGTTCATTATTCTTTCAACAACTTTCTCTGTTCGACATTCCCTACTCCATCACAAACCGGTAACCGATGCCTTTGATGGTAATGATTTCAATAGCGGGGTCGGCTTTGAGGTAGCCGCGCAGTTTGGTCACATACACATCTAAAGTGCGGCTGTTGAAAAAAGAATCGGAGCCCCAGAGCAGGATGAGGATATCGCGGCGCTCCACAATATTGTTGCGGTTTTGGTACAACAGTTTCAGCAATTCGCTTTCACGGTACGATAGTTTGCGTTCTTCTTCATCTCCGGAAAGGGTTTGGCGCCGCAGGTTAAACACCAGTTTACCCAACCGCACTTCCTCCGCCTGAAGGTCGGGATCAGCACCCCTGTTTTTGAGCACATTTTCAATGCGCACCAGCAGCTCCTCCATGCTAAACGGCTTGCGGATATAATCGTTGCCGCCCAGTTTAAAGCCAGCCACCACATCCCGCACTTCTGATTTTGCTGTCAGAAAAATAATGGGTACCGATGCATCCAACTCCCGGATCTCGTCGGCAATGGCAAAACCATCTTTGCCCGGCAGCATAATGTCCAGCAGGCACACGTTCGGCTTTTCTTTTACAAAAGCGTTCACGGCTTCCATGCCGTCGTGTATGCCAATCACATCGTAACCTTTATCGCGCAACGTATCGGTTACAATGCGGGCCATAAACATTTCGTCTTCTACATACAAAACGCGGGGCTTGCTCATGCGGGTTGTTTGGGTATGGTAATTACAAAACGGCTGCCCGTTCCTTCTTCCGAATCAACGCGAATAGTGCCTTTATGCTTTTCCACCACGTGGGCCACATAGCTCAGGCCCAGGCCGTATCCTTTTGCGTTGTGCAAATTGCCGGTGGGCACCCGAAAGAATTTATCAAACACTTTATCGCGGTACTCTTTTGGAATACCGATGCCGTTGTCGGCCACGCACAGCTGCACCGAGCCGCCGGCGTCTTTTACCAACACGTCAATTTGTGGCTTGCCGTTGCTGTATTTAAGTGCATTGTCCATGAGGTTAAACAATACGCTGACGAGGTGCAGGCGGTCGCCTTCCAGCACGGTATCGCCTTCCTGCTCCACGGTTACGTTGGCGTGGTACTTTTCAAACTGCAGCCGCATCGATGCCGTTACTTCATCCACCAGTTCCCGCATGTTGAGGCGCTCATATTTCAGGTCCACTTCTTTGGTTTCGAAAATGGAAAGCTTGAGCACTTTATCCACCAGCAGCGACAGACGTTGCAACTCGTTGTGCGAAATATCGAGGTACTCTTTAGTGCGCTGTTGGTCCATCGAGGCATTGAACGAGCGGAGTGCTTCAATGGCCACGCTAACCGTAGCAATGGGCGTTTTCAGCTCGTGGGTAATGTTCGAGATAAACTCGTTTTTAATATCGGTAAGGCGCTGCTGGTGCCGCAGGTTGCGGTACAGCAGGATAAATGAAAGGGCCGTAAATCCAACAATAAACAAGGAAAGAAAAATGGGCGCCATAATGCGGCGCATCAGGTAGAGGCCAGCCTGCTGCACTTCCAATTGGTACGTTACCGGGTGCAAAAAGCCCAGCGTCACTTCATTAAAAGCGCGGCGTTCGCGGTCGCGTTCAAAACGGTTGATGACAAAAGACACATGGATGTTTTGCGAGTCGAGGCGCTGTGCATATACAGCCCTTACCTCGGAAAGTTTTACCGAATCCTGCGCTGCGTCCATTTCGTATAAAATGCGGAACAGGCGATCTTGTCGTGGTATTTTTTGGGCCAGGCTGTCGAGCGGCATGCTGGTTTGCCGCAGCGAGTCGGTGATGCGTTCGCGCAGCACATTCATCATAGCCGTTGTTTTTTGGTTTCGGCCCATTGGCCGCGTTACCACCGTACGCAACGGATCTTGGTTCACGTGGCTGCTGTCAGTGTTCAGCTTCAGCTTAGTAGCCTGCAGGCTGTGCACCGTTTCACGAAACATCCAGTTGGTGCGCATCTCCAGGTTACGCCGTTCCTGATCGTAGGTATTGTACAACCAATAAATTTGGAAGGCGGCAATGCCCACGATGGTTACACCCAGCAAAACCGGCAACCATTTGATATGACTGATGCGACGCATAGTTACAAATGTATCCTATTCGCCTACCGTTCATCCTGATGTTAACCATTATTAACGTAGCTGAAATCCCGCATTTTAACAGGCACCGAAATTTTTCGTAAACTTTGTTTCATGACCCGATTTTTACTTGCCATGGGCACGCTGCTTTTTGCTATGCCGGCGCTGGCCCAGATGAAAGAAGGAAAAGTGGTGTACGAACGTACCATGCAGTTTCAGATGCGTTTGCAAAATGTGGATCCGGCGGTGGCCAACAACCTGCCCCGCAGCCGCACCGATCGCTTTGAACTATCATTTACCCCGGCTAAAACCCTCTGGGAATCGCTGCCCGATATGGAAGAAGGCGAAGGCGGTGGTGGCCCCGGCGGCGGCATGTTTATGCGCTTTGGCGGCGATGATTATGTGTACACCAACCTCGAAACCGGCGTATCGGTAGCCAAGCAGGAGTTGGCATCGAAAAACTATATTGTTACCGACAGCCTGCGCAGGCTGGCCTGGAAATTAACAGACGAAACAAAGCCCATCCTGAACTATAAAGCCCGCAAAGCCGTGGCCCAACGCATTGGAACCCGCTTTGTGATGAATATGGAAAACGGTGAAATGAAACGCAAGGAAGTGGCCGACACGGCCAGCATCACTGCCTGGTTTACCACCGAAATTCCGGTGCCGGCCGGGCCCGAATTTAACGGGCAACTGCCCGGCCTGATCCTGGAGCTGGAAATGAATGCAGGCCGCATGGTGTACAAAGCAGTGGAGATCAGCCCCAAGGTAAATGCGGGAAACATTAAAGAACCGAAAGGCGGCAAATCTATTACAGCAGCGGATTTTGCGCTGGAACGCAATAAGATGTTTGAAGAAATGCGCCGCAATATGCCACGTGGTGGTCCCGGTGGCGGTGGCCAACGCATTGTGATTCAAGGCAATTAGAATTTGGTTTACAAAAGCTAAAAAAAGGGAAAGCATTCAGCTTTCCCTTTTTCTTTTAAGCCAATAAATAGCACCAAGGCTTTTCCAACAGCCATCAACATTGCTTCAACTATTGGCTGCGTTTACTGAACAGCATTTGCTCTATTCATCGCCGGCGCCGGCTTCGTCATCGTCCCGCTCTTTGTCGTACACCAGCAGCTGCACTTTCCACTCCGGGAACTCAAACTGCATCGACACATCTACCCGCAGCTTTTGGTACTGCGTAGGCGGTGCCACCAGTGCCAGTGTGCTTACCGCAAAGCCGCGGCTTTCGTCCGCCTCCTGGTAGTTGCCCCGCAAGGTGTACTGGTCTTTTAAGTAAAAAAGATTGGCACCCTTGATCTGCTGGTACAGCCACTTGTATTTTTTGGCTGCCGCCACATAATCTTCGGTGGTGTACAACAAGGCCTGCCAGCTATACACTGGTTTGCTGCCCGAAGAATAAGCAATGATGGAACAATGGTCGGCATCAGCGATCTTAATCTTGGAACGATACTCGGTAGACTGCGGGTTGCGGTCCACCACCTCGCCGCGGATGGCTGCAAACTGAGCCGGGTAGTCGTCTACTACTTTTTGCAGATCGGCACGGATGCCGGTTGGAACGGGGAAACGAATTTGTGCAAAAGAAATCTGGGAAATAAATAGAATTAATGTAATACAAAGGGTACATTTTCGTTTCATAAGCAGGATTTTGGCGTAAATTATAGAATTTTTCCACAGTCAAAAGCCGTTTTATCCACATTTATTCATATCTTGAAAGCTCATCATATCGCCATATAAAATATACCTGTATGAAAAACAAAAACATCGTCCATGCCCGTCAGAAAGCTGAGATCTACAAAGATTACTATCGTCCATCCATCAACCCCCTGCGGTTTTTGAAATCCGTACTGGGTGTGCTGTTTTTTGGATCGGGCACAGCAGCCAATAGTTATAACCCCAAAAACAGGGGCCTGTAACCGGCTTTATTTTTTACCCGTATTGTTTTTTAGTCTCGACATAAGCATACTGCATATAGCCTAGACTGTAACTTTTAAAATAAAAACACCCCGCAAATGCGGGGTGTTTTTATTTTATGCACAGCTATTTTATGCGCAGCACATTTTATGTATCTGCAACGAACAGCAAGCTTCAGGCAACAATAGCCTGAAGCTTGCGGACTGCATTTATTGCATGCCCCTGCCGCCACCAAAGTTACCGCCACCCATGCGCATCATTTGGTTGCCACCACGCTGGTTGCCCTGCGTGTTGCCCATGCGATTGAGGTTGTAGGTAAAGGTGAGCATGAAGTAGCGCTGCAACACACTGTTCTGGATGTCTTCAATATAGTTGTCGGCCACGTTGCGGCTGATGGCGCGGTTCTGCTTCATGATGTCGAATACAGAAAGCTTCAACTCGCCGCGGTTGTTTTTCAGCATCTGGCGGGCAAACGAAGCATTCCACAAAAAGAAGCTTTGGTTGTAGCCCTGCGAAAGACCGGTTGTAGTTGTGTAATCGAGGTCGGTGCTCAGCACCCATTTCTGGCTAAAGATGTAGCTGATGTCGGCCGAGGTAACATAAGTATAATACTCATTGTTGCCCCTTGTGTTCAGCGTATTGCGGGTAAGGTTGTACGTAACACCACCGCTGAAACCAATGTCAAATTTCTCTTTGTAGTTATAATTCACCCGAACGTTCTCGCCCAGTATCAGGTTGTTGGTATAGTTCTTCAACTCGCCTGCATAGCTGATGTTGCGGAACATATTCATGGTGGTAGTGGTATTGATATTACCGCCTTTGATTTTGCTGATGGGCACACCAAAGTTGATCATACCATTCATGTTAAATGCACCGTCGGCGTTAACCGGGCGGCTCAATTGGATACCAGAGTCCAATTGCAGCACCTGGTTTACGATCTTGTTGTACGTGTTCGAAAAAGTAAACCGTGCAAACAGGTTGCGGTACTTCATCATGTCAAATGAATTGTACTGCATTGTAAAGTTGTTGCTGTACTCTTGGCGCAGGGATGGGTTACCTTCTGTTTGATACAGCGGGCTGCTTACATCGCGGATGGGCTGCAACTGCGTTACACTTGGCTGGTTGGTGCGGCCGCGGTATTCAAAGCGGAAGTTTTTAGAGCGGGCAAAGCGATAGTTGAACTGCGCCGAGGGAAACAGGTTGGTAAAGGTTTGCGACAGCTGCGTTTTACGCGACAGGTTGTTGCTGTTGAGCGTTAGCCTTTGCGCAGCCAAACCAAATTGGTAGTTGTATTGCTTTTTCACCACACGTAGGTTGGCGCCGAGGCGGTTGCTTTCATTTACATTTTCAAACAGGTTGGTTTGAAATGCATTCAACACATCAAACTTGCCGGTGCCGTTATTGAAATCGTACACCTGCCGGTCGTTGCGGCTTGAGTTGTTGTTATACTGGTAATTCAGCTCCAGCGTTTTGTCGCGGCCAATGGGCTCGGTGTAGGAAGCCGATGCACCATAGTTGTTGCTTTTATTATCCACGATGTTGATCTGGTTCACTACACTGTCGCGGAACTTGATGCCTTCCCTGTAATAACCAATATTTGAAAACGTGCTGCCGTTGCGGTCGTTGTTGGAAATACTGTTCGACAGGTTGATGGAAAATGTGCGGCCACGCTTGGCAAACCGGTGGCGGAACAGGAGGTTGTTGTTGAAGCTGTTGCCGGTACCGTTATTTTTTTGCAGCGTGGTATTATCCAGTTGCTTGTAAGTTAGCTTTCCATTTTCCACCAAATTCTGTTGCTCGCTTGAGCGGTAGCTTTCGCTTTGCTGCAGCGATACGTTGGGCGTATACACAATCGAGTTGAACGAATCGATCGAATGCGTCAAGCGCAGGTTGAGGCGGTGGTTGGTGCCCTGGTTATTTGAAGTCACCGACTGCGGACGCAGCACCGTAGAGTCGCCACCAAAAGTGCGGCGAAAGCTCGAACTGTTGTTTTCGGTATTGGTGTTGTTGAAAAAATACGAGCTGGTTACTTCGGTTTTTTTACCCCACAGATCGCTGTAGTTGAGGCCAGCCATGGTATTGCGGGTAATGCCGGGGCCACTGCCGCCGGTGTTGATGCCCGTTACATCGTTTTGCGTAAAGCCCTGGTTGTTTACGTTATTGGAGCGGCTTACCAAGGACAGCTTAGTAGCACCTTTAAAGTAAGATGCGTTTACATTCGCTTCATATCGGTTGTCGGTACCATAGCCTGCACCTGCACGGCCAAACACGCCTTTATTTTTATCTTTTTTCAGCTTCAGGTTAATAGCCCTGGTGCGGTTGCCATCGTCCACGCCGCTAAACCTCGATTGCTCGCTGCCTTCTTCAAACACTTCTACGTTTTCGATCATGTCGGCAGTAAGGTTGCGGGTAGCCATTTTGGGGTCATTGCCAAAAAACTCTTTGCCATCCACATAAATCTTTTGCACGTTTTCGCCCTGCGTTTTTACCGTACCGTCTTTTTCCACCTGCACGCCGGGCAGCTTTTTCAGGAGGTCTTCTACCGTAGCGTTGGGTTTTGTTTTAAATGCATCGGCCCTGAAGGCGAGTGTATCGCCTTTTACCTGGATGGGTGGCGTGCTGTTGATCACCACTTCGCCCAGTTGCTTGTATTCCTGGTCGGCATAAATGTTACCGAAATCCTTCACTGGCGCTTGTACCGTTAAGCTAAATGGCTTTTGAATGCTGGGATAACCCTGGTAAGAAACCTGCAGTATATACACACCGGTATCAAGGTTTTTTATTTCGAAAAAGCCACTGTTAGAGGTAAGCGAAAAAGAAATAAGCGAGGAATCTTTGGCGCCCATTACCGAAACGGTTGCATCGTTCAGGCCCTGCTTGGAGGCAGAGTCGAGCAAGGTACCCCGGACTGAGCCCGGAAATTTTTGTGCAAACAGCGACTGGGCGCTGCAAAAAGCAAAGACGGCCAAAAGTATAAAGCGGTACATAAGCAGGTGAATTGCCTACGAAGTTATTCGCAAGCCGCATCATTAAGGGTTAAAGAACGTTAAGACCTTGATGAGCGGCACTGGCGCCACCAGCAAAGCCAAAAGCCCTCACTGATGGTGAAGGCTCCGGCCAGATTGAAACATTATTGATTACAACTCGGGAAACGGCTTATTGAACAGCTATCAGCGTAGTGGTAGATGTAGTATTGCCGGTAGTTTCGGCGCTTTTTACCAGGCCCACACCTTTAGCATACCACATGGTGTTTTGCATTACCGTGTTAGTAGCATTTGCTTCGCCAATTTTCATGCTCAATGTGCCTTTAAACGACCACTTCATGCAGTTCTTGAATGTGCCGGCAGGTGTTGTTACATCTTCAAAACCGAGCACTTTACCATCGCTAAAAGTAAAGTCCATCGAGATCTCGTATTCATCTTCTTCATCGTGCTGGATCCAGCCAATGTGCATGGGATCAGAAAACTGGATCACGTCGTTTACTTTGGGGTTGGCAGGCAGCTTTTGCAGCAGCGGGAAACCCGTGATGGAGAAATCAGACACATCCGGATCCTGCTCCATCTCCGCCAACACTTCTTTCAGATCGGCAGGCAACGTGTTGGCATAAACGATCTGGCTGTTGGTGTGGTGTACAAAGGGGTTCAGTTTGGTACCATCGTCGAAAGCCGTTTCGTAGTGAATCACTTTGCCGCCGGCCGAATCTTTTTGGTTCAACACCCGCAGGTTGTGCTCCGAAATCTCACCGGCATCATCAGAGCGGTATTTCCATACTTTGTTGGTAGCGGTTGGAAAATAGCTTTGCTCCTGTGCGGGAGGGTTGCCACCGCCGCCGCCATTTCCGGGTGTGTCGTCGTCTTTTTCACAAGCAGTGAGCAACATGCCCATTGCCATTACAGCAAGCAGGTTGCGGGTCAATTTTTTGGCGATGGAGGGCACACGTGTGGCCATAGAGGTTGTGGTCATAAACAAGAAGTTTTGGTTTGTTTTTAAAAATTTTTGGTTGTGAGGTTGGTGTTTGGTGTTTTTGAATGGAGTTAGTTTCGGTTACTGGTGCTGGTTAGTTTTGGTTGTCGTTTGATTGCTTGGCAAAGATGCGGTGTGTGTTTGCTGCACACAACCACTTTGGTAACGAACGGTAAAAATGAGGGGCTGAGTTGAAGGGAAAAGGACATGAGCTGCAATGATGGCTTTTTGGAGAAGTCGGTTTTATACCGGGTTTATGCTTGGCCGCTAATATGTTGATTGATATGATGTTGCAACAGGGAATTTAGCTTTGCTTGGACCTACCTAAGTTTAAATACGGCACCATCCAAAGCCCACTTTCTATCAATAAAATAACAAAGGTGTAGCTTATTACTGCACCAATTCCATTGTACTTATCTAAGATATCACCCGCAATTTGTGTGACTAGATAAATTACTTGAGCATTATTCTAATCAATTTTGTCAGCCAATTCTGCTTCAATTTCTTTAACAGTTGGCAGCTTCCCTTTCAATGATGGAGGTATGTTTTCTGTTAGTTCATATTCGCTAACACCGATAGGCCGATTGATGCCCCGCAAGGCATATTCGGCTATCACTTTATTTCGTTCTTTACAAATTAATATCCCAATGGAAGGCCCATCAGTTGGATGCCGCAGGTTGTCATCTACAACATTGAGATAAAAATTAAGCTTGCTGGCGTATTCAGGAATGAACTTGCCGGTTTTTAATTCAATCACCACAAAACAGCGGAGCTTCAGGTGATAGAACAGAAGATCAATATAAAAATCCTCACCGCCTACTTCCAAATGATATTGGCGGCCTACATAGCTAAAACCTGCGCCCAACTCCAGCAAGAACTTGGTTATATGTTCAACCAATGCATTTTCTAAATCTTTCTCCTTGTATGCTTCACCCAAACTCAGGAAGTCAAACTTGTATGGGTCTTTCATGAGTTCCTTCGCTAGGTCGCTCTGAGGCTGCGGCAACGTAGTAGCAAAATTAGTGACTGCATTACCTTTTCTGCGGTACAAACCACTTTCTATCTGGTGTACCAGCACATTGCGGCTCCAGCCATGAACAGCTGTTTCGGTTATATAAAACAATCGTTCTTCGGGATCTTTTACTTTATCGAGTAACGTGATGTGATGATACCAAGTAATTTTTGCAAGCGGGTCTTGCACTTTTTGTGCATCGGACAATTTTGCAAGTGGCACTTGCAAAATTTTATTTCCATCTTTTCTGTGAGCACCTACAGCAGGCTGTAAAAACAAAGGATAAGCATTTGCAAATTCCCGCATGTACCGCAAGTTTCGCGATGAAATGCCTTTCATATCCGGAAACTCACTGCGCAAGTCGCTGGCTAATTGCTCTACTACTTTTCCGCCCCAGCCTACGCTACCTTCCCTGTCAGCAATAGCTTTTCCCATCTTCCAATACAGCACCAGCAAATGCACATTTGCAGTAAGTGTTGCCTCTAGCCGGGCCGACTGAATTTCAGCTTTTAGCTGCGCTACAAATTCATTATAGTTAGCCGGCTGTTTCATATTTGAAAAATATTCAAACCTTTTCCAAGTGGTATGCTAGTGGCTAGGTAAGCGATACAAATACCAGCCTTTCAACGTGGTATTTATATCGCTTGTGTTATTAACTGAACAAGTACTCCACATCTTCCTTCGTCAGCGTTTTTACAAATGAAGAATCATCGGCAATGAGGTCTTTTGCTAGCAGGCGTTTGCGCTCCTGCAATTGCATGATCTTGTCTTCGATTGTGTCTTTACAAATCATGCGGTAAGCAAAAATGTTTTTTGTTTGTCCAATGCGGTGCGTACGGTCAATGGCTTGCTGCTCCACGGCGGGGTTCCACCATGGATCAACAATGTATACATAGTCGGCCGCAGTCAGGTTCAAACCCACGCCACCCGCTTTCAGCGAAATAAGAAACACCCGCACTTCATCATCGCCCTGGAAACTCCGGATCGCTTTTTCGCGGTCGGGGGCCGTGGTGCTGCCATCAAAATATTCGTACTTGATGCCCAAGCTATCCAGCTTTTCGCGGATCAGTGCCAGCATGCCGAGGAACTGCGAAAACACCAGCGCTTTGTGGTTCGAAATATTCTCAGTGATCTCCCGGCCCAGTTCTTCCAACTTGATGGAGTGGTTTTCAAACCGCTCCGTTTCGTTCAAGATAGCGGGCGAATCGCAGATCTGGCGCAGTTTCATCAAACCTTGCAAAATGGTGAGCTGCGATTTTTGAATGCCCTGCTCCTCGATGGTGCCCATAATGCGGCTGCGGAAATCGTTGCGGTACGCGTCGTAAATACGGCGCTGCTCGCCTTCCATTTCGCACCAAAGCACCATCTCTGTTTTGTCGGGCAGGTCTTTAGCCACCTGCTCTTTGGTGCGGCGCAATATGAACGGGTACAACAGCTTGCGCAGGTGATCTTTTTGTTCGGCTTCGCCAAATTTATCAATGGGTATGGCAAACTCCTGGCGGAAAAATTCCATCGAACCCAGCATACCGGGGTTGAGGAAATTCATTTGCGCATAAATATCAAACGTGTTGTTCTGCAGCGGCGTACCACTCATGCACACACGGGTTTTTGCATTGAGTAGGGCCACGGCCTTGGTTACTTTCGATGCAGGGTTTTTAATAGCCTGGCTTTCATCAAGCACTACACAATCAAACTTTGTGGCCACAAAAGTTTTGATGTCGCTGCGCAATGTGCCGTACGTGGTAATGATGATGTTGTGGTGTTGCAATGCATCCACGCTGCGGTTACGCAATGGCCCGTGATGTATGTAGTATGTAAGCCCCGGTGTAAACTTCTTGATCTCGTTTTCCCAGTTGTAAATAAGCGTGGTAGGACAAACAACTAATGCTGTTAATTCACCATCCTGGTCATCGTGGTAATGTTGTAAAAACGAAAGTGCCTGTACGGTTTTACCCAAACCCATGTCATCGGCCAGGATGCCGCCCCAGCCTACTTCGCGGAGGTAGTTGAGCCATTGAAAACCGGCCACCTGGTAGGGGCGCAAAATACGCTCCACCTGTTGTGGCGGCGGCACTTCGCGGATGTCGTGAAAGTCGCGGAGCTTTTCGTATTTCGCTTCGAGTTGTATGGTCAGTTCTTCTTCATCGCGGTTTTCATACAGTTCGTCAATCACGCTGAGGTGATAGCGGGAAAGCTTCAGCGCATTGCCTTTTCCTTCGCCCACCCGAAACAGGAGCGAGTATTTTTTCAGCCAGTCTTCGGGCAAAATGCCCAACGTACCATCGGCCAGTTGTACAAACTGTTGCTTGTTGGCAATGGCTTTTTTTACTTCGGCTACTGTTACCCGTTGGTCGCCAAAAAGTATGTCCACTTTTGCATCAAACCAATCGGTATGGCTGCTGATAAAGATGTGTGTGGAAGGCTTTGCGGTATTGAAACGAAAGTTTTTCAGCGATTCAAAGCCAAACACGGGAACCTTGTGGTCCTTCATGCTGTCCACAAAAAGAAAGAACCAGTTGTTCTTGAGTACATCGGCACCTTTCAAGGCCAGCGCAGCGCCATCTTCAAACACTACAAAGTTGGAGTGCAGCGTACGCAGCTTGTGCATGAATGCTTCTTCAGCATCGCGGTTGCGGTGCACCACCATTACTTTGCCGCCTTGCGGCACAATTAGTTCGTCGCGGTCTTTGGGGCGTGTATCAAAACCTTTGTAATTAAAAATGGGTTGAAACACGAGGTAGTCGCCCTTCTCCTGCAAGTATAGGCGCACATCCGGTTCGCCGTCTTTTACCTCGCCAATCAGCTCGCGGCTAAAGTCCACTTTATAGTCGCGGCTCAGGGGCAGCATTTCTTTTTCCAACACCTGCGGCCAGGCTTCGGCGCTGTATGTTTTTACGCCGGTGCCATATTGCATAGCAATGGTGGCGCCGTCGGTATTTTCCCACAGGTACACCTGGTGGTTGTATAAAAAAAACAGCGGCGTAGGCACTTCGTTATCACTGAGCGAATAAGCAACGGCTTCGGGCTTGATGAAACATTCCACCGCAATATCTGCTCCCTGGCGCTCCACCGAAAACTGCGGCATCAGGGTGTTGTTGTTGTACTCTACTTTTTGCAGGTTGGCCGTTTTAAAAGCCTGCCCTTGCGGCAACACAAAAATGGCTGCTTCGTTTTCGATGCAGATCTTTTTCAGTTTCGGCACAAAATATTCAAGGATCAGTGTCTTGGTTTCCTCGGGCAGCTCATCGCCTTCCTGGTGCACGATGTTTTCCCAAAAACCCGAGAACGGCGAGTTGCGGTTGATGTATTTGTTTACATCCGCCTCCTGCAGTTTGCGGGCATTGCTGATCAGGCTGCGGCCCCGTTCATCGTACCCGTCCAGGTCAATATATTTCGACAGTTCCAGCTTTTGCACGGTGCCCAAAAATTGGCCTTCTTCGTCCATTTCACCTTCTACCACATCCACAAAAAAATGCGGGTATGCAGGCCTGTTGAGGTTAAACACCACGCCCAGTTGCCGTGTGGCGGTGGCCACTTCTTTTTGTACGGGCAGGGGCTGCGCCACCGGCGCAGGTGCTTCGGCACGGCGATAAGTGGGCAGCGGCGCCGGTGCGATAATGCGTTTGATGCTGGGATCAAGCACCCGCAGGTAAGGCTTTCCTTCTTTGTAGTTAAACTCAAACTTGCCTTTCAGGTCATCGCTCAGCGAGTAGCCATAGGCTTCCAGCAGCTTGTTTTTTTCCTTGTCCCAGTTGCGGATGGTATCGAAATAATACGGTCCTTCTTTTTGCAAAAAATAGAGGAATACAATGATCTTGGGCAAACACAGCGGGTGCTCTTCATCTTCGTAATCGGATGAAGTATCAAAGGTGCGTTCTTCGTTGCGGCGGATGATGACGTAATAATCGCGGCCATCGAGGGTTACGGTGGCTTTTACGGTTTCGTCTTTTGCGCTTTCAATTTTGGGCTTGCCCTTTTTCAAAAACGCTTCGGCATCCATCATTACCTCCGGCGAGCACATCATGCGCAGGGTTTTCAGCTCAATGCTGCGCATTTTGGCCACGGTGTGGTGCTGGTCGTATGCAGCATCGGCGGTATCGAGCAGGCCTTTATCCAACATCTCCTGCAGGCGCAGCAGGCCGGCCACCTCGTGGCGGCAAATGTCGCCCAGGTTGTACGGGCAGGCGCAGCGCAGCGAAAGCCCTTTGGGATCTTTATACTGCTGGATGTGCACTTTGTAAAAGGTGCCGTAGTTATCGTCTTTTACCCGAAAAACTGCGGTACCAAACAGCGGGTCGTGTTCCACCATGTCAACAAAGCCCATGGCATGGATCTTTTTTCCGCGGCGGATCACTTCATCTGTTCCCTGGGTATAGATGTATTTTAGTAAATGTGGTAAGGCCAAACGACGTTCTTTTAAGGGTGTAAGGGGTACTTGTATTGTTTTTTACATTCGCCACCCACCGGACCCAAAACAACGCTGCAAATGCCTGCACAATCCGGAAAGGGCAATTTGCAAAAGTAAAAGAAAGTAGGGGAGAAAAACTTGAAGAAAATTTGAAATTTATTGGCCCGGCAACAACATAGCGCTGCTACCGGGCCAGCGTGGGGCCGGCGGTTAAATCACCAGCCTTGCATCCTGGTAGTAAGGCAGCACATTGGCCAGGTCGGGGGTAAGACAATGGCGTATATCGCGTTCCAGCCCAAAGTTCATGAGGCGGTGGTAGTGCGATGCGTTGTTTTTCTGCATAAACCCAAACAGGTCGTCTTTTGCCAGGCCATACAGGTTGCGGGCCATGGCGGTGGCATCGCAGTTAATGGAAAAATGTTCGCCAATGCGGCTGGCCACAGCGCCGGCAAACAGGGTATCTTCCAGGTTCACGCGGTCTTTCCAACCTGCGCAGCCCAAGATCACGGCCTTGTTTTGCGCCACCAGGTGATCGCATACCGCCGACAGGTTTAAAAAGGCGCCGGTAACAATTTCCTGTGCGCCCCGGTTCAGCGCCATGTGCAACAACTTGGTGCCGTTGGTGGTGGTGAGCACCAGGGTTTTGCCCCCAATAAAATCGCGGGGATACTCAAACGAAGAATTGCCGTATTGCAGGCCAGGCGCAATTTGCCCATCCCGCTCACCGGCAGTGATGCATTCTATTTCGCGGCCGTACTGTATGCAGCGCTCCACGGTATCAACCGGTATAATTTGCTTAGCGCCGTTGTACATTGCCGTGGCAATGGTGCTGGTTGCCCGCAGTACATCGATCACTACAACAATGGTGTCTTTTACATCGTACAGCGGCAGCAGCGCCGGCGAAAGGCAGGTATATAACGAGGGTTTTTTGTTCATTGTGTGATATATTGATTCCACAGATTGCCTTCTGCAATGTTCTTGATGATTTCATTGCGCTGTTCTAACAATCTTGTCATGTAATTGGTTAGCCAGATCTTGTTTACCCAATGCCCCAAAACACCATACGGTGTTTCAAAACAAAACTTGTCGATCATGATGGTTCCATTGTCGCATGGTTTGAAATAGTGCGCATGTTTCATGGAAGCAAAATCTCCAGCAACTTGTTCGTCAGTGAAAAAATGCGGGGCATCCATCGCCGTTATTTTTACCTGCAGCGTTCTGTTTTTAAACAGGTGTTTTGCTTGCCAGGTAACTGTTTCGCCAATGTTGATCAACCCACTTATTTTTCCTGCAACCGGCCGTTCCGCAAACTGCTTCATTGAATGCTTGTGCACATCAATGCTCCTGCTTAATTGAAAAACCCTTTCCACAGGGGCAGCAATAAACGTGGTTAAATGAATCTGGGGCACGGCCGGCAGTTTTAATGTTTAGCTAAACGGCAGCTTCACCACTTTTGCGGTCAGTTGTTTGTCCCGCACTTTTATGTAAATGGTGCTGTCGATATCGGCATGGGCCGTTTGCACATAACCCAGGCCTATGGCTTTGCCCAGGCTGGGCGACTGTGTGCCGGAAGTAACATAACCAATAGCATTGCCATCGGCATCGCAGATCTCGTAGCCATGGCGGGGAATGCCTTTGTCTACCATTTCAAAGCCCGTCAGCTTACGCGTTACGCCGGCTTCTTTTTGCTGTTGCAAAATGTCTTTGGCCGTAAAATCAGGCTTAGCAAATTTGGTGATCCAACCCAGGCCGGCTTCCAGTGGCGATGTGGTATCGTCAATGTCGTTTCCGTACAGGCAATAACCCATTTCCAGGCGCAGCGTATCACGGGCACCCAGGCCAATGGGCTTCAATCCCTGCGGGCCACCCGCTACAAAAATGGCGTCCCATATTTTATCGGCTGCGCCGTCTTTGTCTTCAAAATAAATTTCAACGCCGCCTGCACCGGTGTAGCCCGTTGCGGATATCACCACGTTTTTTACGCCGGCAAATTCGCCGCGAACAAACGTGTAGTATTTCAGGTTCAGCACATCCATGCTGGTAAGCGGCTGCAGTATCTTGGTAGCACTGGGGCCCTGCACGGCCAGCAGACAAGTTTTTTCCGAAATGTTGTGCATTTCCACATTGCCGGTGTTGTGTTGCACAAACCAGTTCCAGTCTTTTTCAATGTTCGATGCGTTCACCACAATCATGTACACAGCTCCTTCTTCAATGCAATAAATGAGCAAGTCATCAATGATGCCGCCCTGCTCGTTGGTGAGGCAGCTGTACTGCGCTTTGCCCGCCACCAGCTTCGATGCATCGTTGGTGGTAATGCGCTGGATCAGCTCGAGTGCACCCGGCCCTTTGAGCATGAATTCGCCCATATGGCTTACATCAAACACGCCGGCAGCCTTGCGAACGGTGGCATGTTCATCGTTGATACCGGAATAAGAAATGGGCATATTGTAGCCTGCAAACGGAGCCATCTTAGCGCCCAACGCAATATGCTTGTGGGTGAACGGTGTATTTTTCATGAACGCATTTTTGAAGGGCAAAAGTAACTGTTAGTTCGGGGTTTCCTGCAGGTTGGTATTTGGGCAGTTGCGATAAAAAAAGGTTCCCAGGAATGGGAACCTTCTAAGCAAATGGCCAGCCGGCCATTTAACTTCAACCAAGGTTGTGGTGCACCGTGCAAAAGCGCCACTGCATACAAACCGCAAGTATGCTGCGATAGCGCTGCGATGCGGCAAATTTTATAGCTGCCGCAGGGTGGCCCTTTCCACCACTGCACCGTTTTCGCGTATGGTGAGGTGTTTTGTTTTTTGCCCGCTTTCGGGGCCAAATTCAAAGGTTAGGTCTCTTTCTTTTATAAAAAAACTGTGGTTGTTTGCTGCAAAAAGCGCAAACGATTGATCACCGACTGTGATGTGTAAATTGCTGCCGCTGCGTTTTACAACGATGGGACCTTTTGCGTTGCTGTTGTAGGTTCCTTCCAGCTTGTTCAGCGTTCGCCGCGATAGCTGCACTTCCTGCCGTTTGTTTTGGTACACCGCGGGTTTGTGGTCGTAGCTCAGCACCCGCGACATTTTCCATTCACCGCCACGCATTACCCACAGTTGTGTAAAACGTGCATGCCCGTCGAGGTACTCCGGCTTGCCGCCGTCCGTTACATAGAAAACATGCTCGCCGGAAATAAGGGCGCCGTACACCGCGCCGTTGCTGTACATGGGAAACACCTGCACGGTACCGGCCACTGCCTCGCGGCGCAGCTTATAACCCGGCGTGCCGCACATGCCCTTTTTTACGTTGGCCGAAAGCGTGGCCAGGCCTGTTGTAGCGCCGCCTTTATCGTGGTAAAATTCTACGTCTTCGGTAAACAGTGCATCCATGCCCGCAACATCGCAGCGGTTGTATGCAGCCCAAAAGGCGCTGTCTTTTTGAATAATAGTCGAACTGATATCTCCCTGCTGCGCCTGTGCCACTACCGGTTGCGCATAACCTAAAAACAAGGTAACTGCGGCAATGATGGGTGTGCTGAACGATTTCATAATGCTGGTGTTTTGATGGGTGTGCAAGGCATAACACAGGGAGCGGGAAAGTGCAGCAGTGCCGCCTGGCGGGGCAACACTGCCTTATGTTATATCATAAACGGAAATGTAGGCATCAGTGCAAAGGCTGTGGTTTCGGGTTTGATGCGGATGGGTGCACTGGTAGAGGTACGCTCCAACTCTTCGAGGCGGCGGCGCTCTTCTTGCAGCTGGCGTTCTTTTTCTTCAATGCTGCGGCGCAGGCTGTCGCCGCTGTTGCCGCCTTTGTATTCGTAAACACCTTCGCTTTGCTCGGTAGTAGTGCTGCTCGATTGTACATCGGTAGAAACCAGGTCGCCGTTTTCGGTCATCACATAATCCACACCGGTTTGCCAGTCAAATGAGCGGTCGTCCCAATCCCAGTCGCGGTTGCGGCGGCCAGGCTCGCCAATGCGTACGTTCATGGGTTCCAGTTTATCGGTAACCGAAGGATCGAAGCGGAGCTTTTTGCCGACAGGCACCCGTATTTCCACTACTACTTCCTGTCCGCGGAACTTGTTGTTGCGGCCGATGGCAAAACCGCTTCCCAGGTTCAGCACGCTGTCGGCGTAGTTCACGGCGTATTTAATGTTGCCGGCTCTTGTTTCGGCTGCACGACGGCTGTTGCCGCGGCTATATTTATACACCGTAACCTTGTAGTTCGAGTCTTCGCTTTTTACCACGCGGATGTCTACATTGGCCAGCTTCATGCTGTCTTCGGTGAGGTCCCAACCCATGTTTTCGTTGTCGTCTACCCACCACCAGTCGCCGCTGTATTCAATGGCAGGCTCGGCTACGTTCACCAGCATGCGGCTGTTGAGCGGCTGTGCTACCACCACATCCTGGGCCACTTCTTTTTTAAACCTGAAATCTTTTCCCAGCGATGCAGCCAGCAGCGAAGCGCTGATCCAGCCTAGGGTCCAGAGGCCCGCAAAGGTCCAACCCAGGTAGTGGCGCTGCGAACGAACTTTCATGAGGCGGCGCACCAGCCAGGTAATAAAAGCTACCAGCGGCACGGCCAGAAACAGGATGATGGTGCCCCAGAAAAATGTTTTTTGCCAAAAACCATCGAGCACAAAATCCATTATGCTTTCCTTCATTGGCCACAAGGCCGGTCCACCGCCAAAAATCAGTACGATCAGGCCTACAAACAAGCCAAAGGCAATGGAGCCGGCAATGAAAATAAAGAAGGCTTTGAACAGCACACCTATTGCATGGCCGATGCCGCTGGCTACAGGGCGGGCAGTTTGGGCCACTTCGGCGGCAAAGCTGCGGCCGCGGGTGTTTACAAACTCCGATGCTTCGGCGCTAAAACGCTGGGCAGAGTCGCGTACCTCCTGGCCAAAAGCCTGGGCACGGTCCTGCACGTTTTGCTTGATGGAGTTTACATCCACCTTTTCGCCGCGCATCTCCATTTTTTCAAACGGAGAGCGGGCTTCGGGCAGCACAATCCACAGCACTATGTAAGCGAGGAAGAACGTGCCGGTGAGTGATCCTGCAAAAAAGTTGGGAAAATTGGGTCCATCAAATGGATCAAAAACACCATTCAGTACAGAGATCACAATGTTGAGCAGCAGCGGTGCGGCAAATATGAGGCGGATGGTGCTGGCCGATTTGTTGAAATAAGCACCCAGGCCACCGGCTACCCCGCCAATGATGCGGTCTTCGGGGTTGCGAAAAAGGCGTTTACCAGAATAACCGTCCAGATCGCTTGCCGGCAAAATAGCCCAGGCAAGGATGTAGAGCAAAAAGCCAAAACCAAAGCCGCCAAAAGTGATGATGGCAAACAGGATGCGCACCACCGCGGGGTCGACATTGATGTAGTTGGCAATACCGGCACACACACCGCCCAGCATTTTATCGCTGCTGTCGCGGTACAGGCGGCCTTTGAAGCGCTGCTTGCCGCCGGTGCTTTGGCTGTAAGTAAAATTGGGCTCGTAAGGGGCGCCGGCAGTTTGGCTTGCGGCTTCGCCTTCGGTGGCTTCAAAATCTTCTACGCGGCCCATGGAACCGATGATTTCGTCCATATCGGCTTCGGTAACGGCGGCGGCACCTTTGCGCACTTTATCGTTCATCAGTTCGGCAATGCGGCTTTCAATGTCGTTGATGATCTCGTCGCGGCCTTCTTCGGCGGCAAAGTAGCGGCGCAGGCTTTCGATATAGCGTTGCAAACTTTCATAAGCAGCGTCTTCGATGGGAATTACCCTGCCGGAAAGGTTGATGTTAATAATCTTTTTCATTGTTATTGCGGTTTGGTTGAAGTTTCGATCGTTGACTGGCTGGTAAGTGCATTGACGCCGTTGGAGAGTTCCTGCCATGTTTGCTCCAGTTCGCTGTAAAAGGCGGCTCCTTTTTCAGTGAGGGAGAAGTATTTGCGGGGCGGCCCCGAAGAACTTTCCACCCACCGGTAGGTGAGCATGTCGGCGTTTTTGAGGCGGGTAAGCAGGGGATATAATGTGCCTTCCAGGATTTGAAGGTTGGCGGCCCGCATTTCTTCCACAATATCGGAGGGGTAGGCCTCACCCCGGCGAATGATGGAAAGAATGCAAAACTCCAGAATCCCCTTCCGCATTTGGCTTTGTGTGTTTTCGATATTCATATCGGTAACCTCCTTCTGGGTTTTTGTTTTGTTGAAACAAAGCTAATGGAATTTTTAGTACTATGCAAACTAAAGTACCAGTTTTTTTATGGTAACTGACGCTGCCGAGTATTATCAACATCATATTTGCCTTGATTATCAATGTCTAAAGGAGTTTATCAAATAGTAAGAAGTTTTTGGGCGGCAATAAAACGGGATGGATGGACACCAAAAAAGCGTCTGGATGGACGCTTTTGGGCTTAAACAATGATTTTTTAGACTTGGGCTTTACGGAATAATAGCAAAAAAAACGAATTGCTGGTATGCCGCATCAACACCGGCTCCATATGAACCGGCACGAGCATGTTTTGATATCAATTACAGGAAAACGATTACCAACCGCTTGTAAACGTTGCCTTGTTCGTGCCCTGTTTTAATCAACAATATTTAGTTCAAACGCGTATCGCGAATGGCATCAGACAACTGTGATTCGATGGCATATAGCCAGCGCAGTGAACCGGGGTTAAGTTTCCACCTGTTTTCTGCAGCGCGGCTCAGGCTAAAAGAAATAGGCTTTTGTTTTTCATCTTTCGATGTAATAAAAAACTTGACGCCGTTCATATTCTCCATCCTTGTAAATACAAACAGCCTGCTTTCATTGTCCACTAATATTTCCTTTGAAAATCGATCCATGATGTATTGTTTAAACGATGAAAAAACGATACAATAAAAAACCCCGGATGACCGGGGTTTTTTATTGTATCGTTGTATTAATACCTGTTCTTGTTATAACTGTCGCTATTATTAAAGTTGCGGGCGGGCCTTTCTTCTTTAGGCTTCGCCTCCATTACTTTAATGGTTCTGCCATCAACGTTTGCTTCATTTAATTCAGCAATTGCTTTTTTGGAGGCAGTATCATCGCTCATTTCCACAAAGCCAAATCCCCTGGAGCGGCCTGTTTCCCTGTCGTTGATAATCTTAGCAGAAGTTACTTCACCATAAGGTGCAAAAAATTCTCTTAAGTCTTCATCCTGTACGTTGAAGCTTAAGTTTGAAACGTAAATGTTCATTCTTAAAAAATAAGTAAATTAAAATGTACTTGAGGAAGGCGAAGAGTAAAAACTAACTAAGATGCAACGGAGCAGGATAATTACTGAATACTAGTGCGAGGCTCAAATTGACTTGGTGAAGGTAGCGTAATTAAAATCAACAGACACAAAACAAATCACAAAGTATATACAACATGCCATTGGGCTACAGTTGATGCTATACTCTACGAGGTCCCTGATGCTGTATACTAACAATGACCAAAAAGATCACCGAATGGGATCCCAGCCAATCAACAGCGTTATTGGCGACAATAGCATTGTGTTCTTTCTTTGATACAAATCATTGCTCAGTTCCCACCGTTTGATTTCGACCGGCCCTTCATCTTTAGTATGATATAAAAAGAACGGAAAGAGCAAAACATGGGCTTCTGCACTTTCCAACCATTGTCCACTTGTGGACAAAATAATTCGTTGCAGGTCTGTATAACCCTCAGTAGTATCCTTACTAAAAGTTGTAACCGGTTTTATTTCGCCCCTTTCGATTGTTGCTGCAATCAAATGAAATGTATTCTTTGAATAATTAGGAGGTGATTTAGCGATCAAAGAGTCTATTGTTCGTCTTAACCTTGCATCGCCACCCCGAAACAAACTGCCGTCACTCTGACCCATTGCATCTATAACAGCAATGTTCAGGAACATCATAAGCAGTAACCTAATTTTTTTGAACGCGACTGCTCGCATTGTGCATTTTTGAATTTAAAAGCAAAGTTAAAAATAGACCGAATCGGCCTCATGGCCGAAAATACAGAAAGCGCCTTGCAGCGCCTTCTTGTCAATCGTTCCTAATCATTAACATCACCGGTTCCTATTTCTTCAACCCGATCTCCGCTAGTCGCTCATCCAGGTATTCACCGGCGGTAGCATCTTCATAAGCTTTAGGGTTAGCGGCATCCACGCATCCTTCCAAGCAAGCCAAATTCATCGATGCTTTGGGATGCAGGAAAAATGGAATGGAATAACGGCTGGTATTCCACAATTCCCGCGGCGGGTTTACCACGCGGTGCGTGGTGGAGCGCAGTTTGTTGTTGGTAAGCCGCTGCAGCATATCGCCCACATTCACCACAATCTGCTCCGGCAGCGAGGTTACACCTACCCACTCATTTTGTTTGGTCAATATTTGCAAACCATCGGCCGATGCGCCTACCAATAAAGTAATGAGGTTGATGTCTTCGTGCTGCTCGGCGCGGATGGAACTTTTGGGTTCGCCGATAATGGGCGGGTAATGAATGGCCCGCAAAATGGAATTGCCGTTGTGCACATACTGCTCAAAATATTGTTCGTCGAGGCCCAGGTACAGCGCAATGGCCTGCAGCAGGGCACGGCCGCTGCGTTCAAAGTTTTTATAAGCAGCCAGCAGTGTAGGCGTAAACTGCGGCACTTCGTCCACCGTTACGTTGTCGGGGTATTGTGCTTTGATAGTATCACCGTCTTCCACCGTTTGACCAAACTGGAAAAACTCTTTCAGGTCGGGTGCTTCAAATCCTTTGGCGTGTTCGCGGCCAAAAGAAGTGTAGCCCCGCTGGCCGGCCAGCTCCTTTTTTTCGTACGATAATTTTACATCGGTAGGCAGCGCAAAAAACTGCTGCACATATTGATAGAGGTCGGCAATTAAATCATCGGGGATGCCGTGGTTTTTTACCCCTACAAAACCCACTTCTTCATAGGCATTGCCCAGCGCCTGCACAAATTGTTGCTTGCGGGCAGCATCGCCACTCAGAAAATCGGACAGGTCTACCACAGGTATCGTCATAACACAATTTTTTATTTAGGGAAATGAGGGCAAATTTACACCGCCGGTTATTCACACAAAATTTATTGTACCTATGCGCGGTCTGTTCCTTTTCCTCCCTGCATTTTGGCTGATGGCATGCACTGCGCAAAGAGCGGGTTATACACATGAGCAGTCCACCAGCACGCCGGCTGCTGCCCCGCAATACAGCGATCTTTTTTACTGGGCCGCACACCCGCACAAATGGGATCCGTCGGACAGTGTGCCGCAACCCCTGCGCAGCGAACCACGCGATACTATTGCCGATGTATTTTTTATACACCCCACTACGTTTACACAAAAAGGATTGCAGGGAAATGCTTTGCTGCACGATACCGGGCTGAACCGCAAAACCGATGGCAGCAGCATCCTGTTCCAGGCATCGGCATTCAACCAGCATGCACGGGTGTTTGCACCCCGCTACCGGCAGGCGCACTACGGTTCATTTTTTCTTGATTCAGCTGCAGCCATTCCCATTTTTGATACGGCCTATAATGACGTGAAAACAGCGTTTGCATATTACCTGCAACACCATCACAACAAACGTCCCATTGTTATTGCATCGCACAGCCAGGGCGCACTGCTCGCCATCAGGTTGCTGCACGATTTTTTTGATGGCAAACCTTTGCAACAACACCTGGTGGCTGCATACATTGTTGGCTGGCCGGTAAAGCGCAACGAGTTTGCACAAATACAAGTGTGCAGCACACCGGGGCAAACCGGTTGCTTTGCCAGTTGGCGCACATTTAAAGAAGGCTATGTGCCTCCTTATATTGCTTTGGAAAAAGGCAACGCAGCCGTGGTAAACCCGCTGCACTGGCGCATATCGGAAGATGTGGCGCCGTACAGCATGAACAAAGGCAGCGTGTTGCGCCAGTTTAATAAAGTGGTGCCACAAGTGGCCGATGCACGCATTGCGCCGCAGGGTGTATTGTGGGTAAGCAAGCTGCGGTTTCCGGGGGCTTTTTTACTCAATACATCCAATTACCACATTGGCGACATCAACCTGTTTTATGTAAATGTGCGGCAAAATGTTGCCGAACGCATCAGGGCATTTGTGCAGCAATAGGTTCGCCTTTCATCCATGCAGATTCTGCTTCGGTTGGTGCCACCAATGCGTAGCGGGTTACGCTGTTGATGGTTACTTCATCGAGTACATCCACCACATTTTTGTAGGATGCATCAGCAGAAGGTTTTACCAGCAGTACTAAATCTTTGGCGGAGCGGCCTGCAGACAACAACTGTTGTTGCTTTTGCCTGATGAGGGCACCAACACCTTTGGTGATATGGTAGTTGCTGTGCATGATTTTTTTATTGTACACAGCATCGTCCCAAAAGCCGTGGTACGCGGCCACTTCATTATTTCGGCCAAGCAACACCGTTAGTGTTACCGATTCGCCCGAATCCATGGGTGGTCCATCGGCCGGCACCGACAGGGGCATTACTGCCTGGCTGCCCATAGTGGTAGTAAAAATAAAAAAGGTGATGAGCAAAAAGCCGAGGTCAACAAGCGGGGTCATGTCTACACGCAACGATGGACGGTACATTCGGGGCCCTTTGCCGCTGGCAGATGGTGTGGGTAAGCTGGCCATGGTTTATTTTTAATGATAAGATTCAGTACGGCACAAAATGCACATCATTTCAGACCCGATTTTTGTTTGTAGCTTTCAACAGGTGCCGTGGTGCCGTGGTGCCGTTTTTGCCACCCAAAAAACGCTATATGAATACGATCATCATTCCTACCGATTTTTCAGCCAGTGCAGAAAATGCTGCGGTGTTCGCCGCACACCTGGCACGCCAGGTGCAGGCCCGCTTACTGCTGGTGCATGTGTATCAAATACCGGTAACCATGAATGACATGCCGGTAATGGTGTTATCGGCCGATGAACTGCGCCGCAGCGCCGACGAGCAACTGACCCGCCAGCGCACCGATCTGCAGGCACAGTTTGGCGATGTACTGATAGAAGCAGAAAGCCGCCTCGGCAACATCAACGACGAGCTGGACGATCTTTGCCAGGAAATAAAACCAGTGGCACTGGTAATGGGTACGCATGGTACCAGCGGGCTGGAGCGGATGCTTTTTGGCAGTACAACTGCGTCGGTTATGCGCCACAATCAACTGCCCGTAATTGCCGTGCCCAAAGACCATAAACGATATGGGCTGCGCAAAATAGTGCTGGCTGCCGACCTCCTGGATCAATCGAAAATTCCCACGCAACGCATCATTGAAGTAACACAGCAACTCGGTGCATCACTCGACCTGGTGCATGTGGCCATCAACAACGCATCCACTACCGATGCATCGCGCCAACTGTTGGAAAAGCTGCAGCCGCTGCAACCCAGTTTTCATACCGTACAGCACCAAAATGTTCGTGATGGTTTGGTGCAATACCTGCTCGACTACGAGGCTGATCTGTTGATGGTGTTACCCCACGAACACAACCTGATTGAACGCCTGTTTTTTAAACTGCACACCGAAGATATTGTGCGGCATGCACCCGTGCCGGTGATGGCGATCAGGTGTTGAGAGAAGTCCGAAGACAGAAGTCCGGAAAGTCGGAAGACGAGATTTGCAGTTGTAAGTGTCTTTTGATTTTCCGGATTTTATGTTTTGTGGTTTAACTCAATGACCTGCGCAGACCGGTGATCATGGCCAGAATTTCTTCACACGAAGAATAAATCATAGAAAAGTCTTCATGACTGATGATGTTGCGTTTTTGTGCAATGAAAATGCAGCCGACAACTTCAATATTTGAACGCAAAGCGATTTGCAGAAATCTACCGAATTCATTATTTGATAAACTGGTGGAACCTTCTGCGATGTTTAAACAAATAGAATCAGCGGCACGTTTTATTTGCGTTGCCAGTACAAACATTTCTTCCTTAGGAAATTTTCTGGAAACATCATGAACAACGCCTGTTAATTCAAGCGCTTTTTGCCAAACCGTAAGTTTTTCAAATTTGAATGGCATTGCAGTTAGTTTGAAGTAAAATACAAATTGCTTCAAACAAAAAAGTCCGGAAAGCCAAAAGACGCTCAGTACAACAGTACCCGTCTTCCGACTTTCCGGACTTCCGTCTTCCGTCTCCTACTAAAACTCCGCACTCTTCGGCGTACGCGGAAAAGCAATCACATCGCGGATGTTGCCCATGCCGGTGACAAATTGCACCATGCGTTCAAAGCCAAGGCCAAAGCCGGCATGCGGCACGGTACCAAAGCGGCGGGTATCGAGGTACCACCACAATTCTTCGTGCGGAATGTTCATGGCGGTCATGCGTTGCTCCAGTTTATCGAGGCGTTCCTCACGCTGCGAGCCACCCACAATTTCACCGATGCCCGGTGCCAAGATGTCCATGGCAGCAACGGTTTCGCGGCCCGGTGCACAACCATCATCCTGGCGCATATAAAACGCTTTGATAGCAGCCGGGTAGTTAGTAACAATCACTGGTTTTTTAAAATGCTTTTCTACCAGGTAGCGTTCGTGTTCGCTTTGCATGTCGATGCCCCAGGCCACATCGTACTGAAACTTTTTCTTTTTATAATGCGGCGACTGCAGCAAGATATCGATGGCTTCAGTGTAGGTGATGCGTTCAAATTTATTGTCCACCACAAACTGTAATTTCTGGATCAGATCCATTTCATTACGTTCGGCTTGCGGCTTGCTTTTTTCTTCGTCCAATAGGCGCTGGCGCAAAAACTCAAGGTCTTCTGCGTTGTGCTCCATTACATGCCGAATGAGGTATTGAATAAATTCTTCGGCAAGGTTGGCGTTGTCTTCCAGATCGCAAAAAGCCATCTCCGGTTCAATCATCCAAAACTCCGCAAGGTGCCGTGCAGTGTTCGAGTTTTCGGCACGGAACGTAGGCCCAAATGTATAGATCTCACCAAAAGCAGTAGCACCCAGTTCGCCTTCCAGTTGCCCGCTCACCGTAAGGTTGGTGGCGCGGCCAAAAAAGTCTTCTGCAAAATCAATGGTGCCATCTTCCTTGCGCGGCGGGTTGTCGAACGGTAATGTAGAAACGCGAAACATTTCGCCGGCACCTTCTGCATCCGATGCAGTGATGATAGGCGTATGCAGGTACACAAAACCTTTTTCATTGTAAAACTTATGCACCGCAAATGCCAGCGAATGGCGAATGCGAAACACCGATCCGAATGTGTTGGTGCGAAAACGCAGGTGCGCTATTTCACGCAAAAACTCGAGGCTGTGTTTTTTGGGTTGCAGCGGGTATTTTTCCGAATCCGAATCGCCCAGTATTTCCACATGTTCGGCCTTTACTTCCACAGCCTGTCCTTTGCCCAACGATGCCACAACAGTACCGGTGACTTTCAGCGATGCCGATGTGGTAATGCGCCGCAGCAGCGCATCATCAAACTTACCCAGCTCCAGCACCACTTGCAGGTTGGCGTTGGTAGAGCCATCGTTGAGGGCTACAAACTGATTGTTGCGAAATGTACGCACCCAGCCCATTACCGTCACCGATTGTCCTTCGGGCTGCATTTGCAACAGCGCTTTTATTTTGGTCCTGTTATTGAACATATAAAATTAGAATGAGGGGCAAAGATAATGGAGCAAAAGGAGCAATTTGCGCCTGATAATTAGCATGAGCCTGATATTGGCGGCGACCGAAAAATTTTTGGTTTTCTCTTTTTAGGCGTATAATTGCAGCGGAATGCGTTGAGCGATCAATCCCTTATTCTCTCGCAACAACCGGTTTTCAATTTTTTTCCATTCAATTTTTAGCAACGCCTCATAGCTATCTGCCATACCAGGGCGTAAAAAAGAACTTTCATTTAGTATGTACGATATTTTGCAATTGAACGATATGATCGTTCCTGAATTGCTGGACATTGCCGAACAACTTCGCATTGACAACGCCAACAAATTAGATAAGCAGGAACTTATTTATAAAATACTGGATCGCCAGGCTGTAGTGGCCAGCGAAGGCAAGGCTGCTCCGCAAGGCGACCGTCCGCGCCGCAAACGCATCATCAAAGCGTCTACGGCCAACTCCACCGAAGAGGCAGTGGTGGAAGATATTGCACCGGACCCCGTACCCGAAGCAGCAGCAGTTGTGGCACCAGCCCCGGAGCCGGCAGCAGCGCCCCAACAACAAGCCGATGGCAAACGCATTGTACGCAAAGCCGCACCAGTAAAAAAAGAAGCACCACAAAAACAGGAAGCACCGCAAAAGCGTGGCCGCAAAAAGCAGGACGAAGCAGCACCCGTTGCACCCGAACTGCAATTGCAACTGCCCGTAGCCGAACCCGAAGCAGCACAGCAACCCGAACAACCCGTTCAGGAAGAAGTACAAGCGCCTGAAAACGCGATTTCGGATGCAGCCCGCGCCGAAAAATTTTTACAGGCCACCAACAAGCTTTTTGAAAAACGCCGCGAACAACAGTTCAATATCGAATTTGATGGCATCATCATTGGCGAAGGCGTTTTGGAAATGATGCCCGATGGTTATGGCTTTCTTCGCTCCTCCGATTACAACTACCTTTCTTCTCCCGATGATATTTATGTGTCGCCCTCACAGATCAAATTGTTTGGTCTGAAAACCGGCGATACGGTGTATGGATCGGTACGTCCACCAAAAGAAGGCGAGAAATATTTCGCCCTCCTGAAAGTGGATACCATCAATGGTAAAAAACCAGAAGATGTACGGGACCGCGTTCCATTTGATTACCTCACACCGCTGTTTCCGTTTGAGAAACTGAACCTGTTTACCACGCCCACCAATTACAGCACCCGCATTGTTGACCTGTTTACCCCAATTGGTAAAGGCCAGCGCGGATTGATTGTGGCGCAGCCAAAAGTGGGTAAAACAGTGCTGCTGAAAGAAGTGGCCAACGCTATTGCAGCCAACCACCCCGATGTGTACCTGATGGTGGTGCTGATTGACGAACGTCCTGAAGAAGTTACCGATATGGAACGCTCTGTTCGTGCCGAGGTAATTGCTTCTACGTTTGACGAGCCCGCTGAAAAACACGTAAAGGTTTCTACCATTGCCATGCAAAAAGCAAAGCGCCTGGTAGAGTGTGGCCACGATGTGGTGATCCTGCTCGATTCTATTACCCGCCTGGCCCGTGCACACAACACCGTGGCGCCTTCATCGGGTAAGGTATTGTCGGGTGGTGTGGAAGCCAATGCCATGCAAAAGCCAAAACAATTTTTTGGCGCAGCCCGCAAAATTGAATTTGGCGGATCGCTCACCATTATTGCAACAGCACTGGTGGATACCGGTTCGAAGATGGACGAAGTGATCTTTGAAGAATTTAAAGGTACCGGCAACATGGAACTGCAACTGGACCGCCGCCTGGCCAACCGCCGGATTTTCCCGGCCATCGACCTTACGGCATCGAGCACCCGCCGAGATGATTTGCTGTTGGACAAAGACGTGCTGCAGCGCATGAACCTGCTGCGCGTATATCTTACCGATATGAACACCGAAGAAGCAATGAACGAATTGCTGAAACGGATGCGGGGCACCAAAAGCAACGAAGAGTTTTTGGCTAGCATGAACCGATAATTATCAAATGCATTATATTGTAAAAATGCCCTCTGACCGAAGGGCATTTTTTTATGGTGGCAAAACCAGCAGCCAAGAATTTTTTAGCCGCCGGGCAAGAATCCGGAAAAGAATACGTTTTTTTACAATCTGATCCAGTTCCTGAAAAACGGCCATCCGCCAACCAACATGAAAAACCTTTTTTGTTTTATACTTCTATTTAGCGCCTGCTCCCTTCATGCCCAAAATATCAGCGGCTTTTACTCCGGCACGTTGCTAAACGACAGCACCGGCAAAGAACAACAATACGAGCTTGCCTTGAGCGAATACCGCGGCAAGATCACTGGCTACTCCTACACCACCTTTATTGTAGATGACAAGTTTTATTACAGTGTAAAACGTGTGAAAGCACAACGCAACAATGGCACACTGGAAGTGGAAGATGTAAAAATGCTGGGTAATAATTTTCCGCAGGCACCCGACAAAGGTGTGCGGCAGGTGATGATCATTCCGTTGAACGAAAGGGACAGCATTACCGAAATAAAAGGCACCTGGAAAACCACTGAATCGAAAAAACATCGCTTTTACTCAATTGGTGGTGCTATGGAAATGCGCCGCGAAGCAGACAGTAGCCGCATGGCGTTGCTTGGGCATTTGAAAGACCTGGGCGAATGGCAACAACCCGTTGCACAGCCTGCACCGCAAACCATTGCTGCTGCACCAACACCGGCGGCAAAACAATCCACGCCGAAAGCTACAGAACCCAAGCCCGCAGCGGAAAACAAAAATCCTGTTGCCCCTCCGGTATTGGCTTATAACAAACGTTCCGAACAAGTGGCCGAACGCTTTGTGGCCACCACCGATAGCCTGGTGCTGCATTTTTACGACAACGGTATGGTGGATGGCGATACCATTTCGGTGTACCTCAATGGGACCAATATCATCAGCAAAACGAAACTTACTGCAGCAGCAGCCAAGCAAACCATTCAACTCGATCCTTCCATTGAAGTGCATAAGCTGGTGCTGGTTGCTGAAAACCTGGGCACCATTCCGCCCAACACCGGACTGCTGGTAATCCAGGATGGTACACAGCGCCACCAGGTGCATTTCACCGCCGACCTGCAAACCAATGCAGCCATCGAGTTTAGAAGAAGAAAGGATAAATAGGAGCGCACAAAAAAACCCATGCAGTAAACACACTGCATGGGTTCGAATATCGTTTATTACACTGCTATTTTATGGCATCAATTTGCGCGGCCAGCTTGCGGTCTTTATCGGTGATGGTGTTGCCGGCGCTGTGTGTATTCAGCCAAATTTCTACTGTATTCCACACATTGGTCCAGCGTGGATGATGATCGGCTTTTTCAGCCAACAACGCCACATGGGTCATGAACGCAAATGCTTCCGAAAAATCGGCAAATTCAAACTTGCGGTATAGCGCATTATTTTGTTCCTGCCACATGGGGGTAATTTGAAAATGAGGGGATTTGAAAATGGAAACAGTCTTAATTAAAACACCAGGTGTTCCTTGTTGCGGATCTTTTCGTTGTTTAATTCGGTAACCAGTTGCACACCGCGAATTTGTTTGATGGAGTGCACCAGGTGATCGAGTTGCGTGGTTTCAGCATCATCGCCTTTCAGCAACCACAAAAAATCCAGGTGCCTGAATTCGGGCAGCAAGTATTCGCCATCAAACTGGTTGTTGTACAAGTAATGCTCCACCGAGTTGTAGGGCTCGCAGTATTGGTAAATGGCAAAAAAGTAATTGCGCTTTTTCTTGGTGAGCTGTATTTCGATTTCGTTGTTGATTCTGAAATCAATGCCAAGCTTGTGATTGAGTTGCCAGCAAAACTGGTAATCCTTGATTGGCGCCATGATGCCCAGCAAGCGTGTTTCTGCAAAAAAGCAGTCGGTCATTTCTCTAGGATCAAGTACTAATTTCATTATTACCAAGTTACTAAGTACACAAATGTAGGGTGCTCAAATCAGGTTTATATGCGGGAATAAATGTCCACAATATGCCCAATGTATCTACATCCTTGACTACCGTGCATTTGGCGGCGTGCATAAACTTTTACGCACAATTTTATCGGCACATTTGTTCACGCAATTTCAAAAACAGGGTGCAGTATTTCAGTGCTGTTTTTACAAACCCATCCATACGCTAAAACCGTTACCCAGCCTGCGTTTTACAGCTCCACCACGCCCGACAGCTTTTGTGCACCGCGCATATACGTAACCGTTACTTTTTCGCCTTTGTTGAAACGGCCCAGTGCTTCCATATATTTTTCCATGGACGATATATCCAGATCACCCATTTGTACGATCACATCGCCGGCCTTGATGCCCGCTTTTTGCGCCGGCCGGTTTTCCGTTGTGCCCTCTACACGTACACCTTTTCCACTGAATGTATAATCGGGCATAATGCCCAGTGTTACCCTGAATGATGATGCGGTATTCATCTGCACTTCGCGAGTAGGTGTAAAGGCTATTTTGCCACCTGTTTTTTCCAGTTGCTGCACCACGCTGTAAATGTGTTTTACAATATGCAGTGTGCCTTCGTAATTTATTTTATCGGCGTCATCGGTGGGCTTGTGATAATCGGCATGTGTGCCGGTAAAATAAAAAAGCACCGGTATGTTTTTGCGGTAAAACGAAGTATGATCGCTGGGGCCCGCACCGCTGCTATCAAACCTGAATTGCATATTGGCTTTGTACACGCCACGTTTGCCCGATGTGTTCAATACCTGGCTCCACACCGGCGATGTGCCGTAGCCGCCAATGGTGAGGGTAGGGCTAGCAGCATTCAACCGGCCTACCATATCCATATTGAACATAGCGCTTGCCGTAGCTAAATCAATCGTTGGGTTTTCGGTAAAATATTTTGAGCCAAATAATCCCAACTCTTCGCCGGAAAAAGCAAGGAACAAGTAATTGAATTGGCGCGGCCCCGAAGCCTTGAGCATGCGAGCCAATTCGAGCAAGGCCGCAGTGCCGCTGGCATTATCATCGGCGCCGTTGTGCACCAGGCGTGTGCCGCTGGCATTGAGCGAACCGCCGTCCTCACCATAACCCAAGTGATCGAAATGGGCGCCAAAAATGAGCGTAGTTGCAGCATTGTTGTTGATATAACCCACTACGTTGGTGCCCGTCCTGTTTTTAGGGCCAATGTCGATACGCAGGTCTATATCCAGCGTGGCAGAAGGATCGTTGAAATATTTTTTAATGGCGTCTTTTGTCAGGTACACCACCGGGATCTTTGCGGCATCGCTGCGGTCTGCAGCTTTAAACTTTATATCTGCGGCGGCCGGTGTGGTATTGTACACAAACAATGCGGTGCCACCTTTTGCAGCCACCTCCTGCGCTTTTTTCAAAATGGCGGCATCAAGGTCGAAGTGCGGGTTTGTTTTGGCCGCTTCAAGCGTTTCCTTTAGGTCCACAAACCAGGGCATGCCTTCTTCGTGAAGCGCCATGGAAGGCAAAGCCTCCAGCGATGCATTGGCGCTATAGGGTAGGGGAAAAAAATCGCGGTGCAGCTCCAGCAGTTTACCCGCAACCGTCAGGTGTGTGGGCGTATTGACCTGCCGGCCTTCGTACACTTCGAAGGGCTGCAAAAACTGCTGCGTGCCTTTTGGCTGCAAGCCGATGGCGCTAAATTGCTCCGACAGGTAGCGGGCAGCAATCGCCTCGCCAGGTGTGCCCGTGCGGCGGCCTTCCAGCGAATCGTGGGCCAGGAAGCCAATGTGTTTTTTTAAATGCTCCAGCACAGCCCGGTCTTCTTTTTTAAGTTTCTGGGCAACAGTTGGCAGCGCACAAAACAAGAGAATTATGATATACAGGTTCCGCATTGATACAGGCTTCAAAAGTGCTTACAAAGGTAGGTACCGGGTATGATGTGCAAGGATGATATGATTAGAAAAATACCTTTCATCAATCGCCAGGCACAAGCAAGGAACGAATACCGCCGCTGTAAATTTTGCAAAACACCATTTTTTATCTGCCCGCCCGAAAGTTTTGTAAAACTTCCGCCTTTCGTAAAGGCCGGGCGGCCGGTATGGTTAACTTTGCGGCCCATACGTGATACCTCAACATTTACATATAGCACTGGTAGGCAACCCCAACAGCGGTAAAAGCTCGCTGTTCAACAGCCTTACCGGTATGAACCAAAAAGTGGGCAACTTTCCGGGTGTAACCGTAGACAAGAAAACCGGCTTTACCGACCTTGGCAACGGCAATGAAGTAAAGGTCATTGATCTGCCCGGCACTTATAGCCTGTACCCCAAGCGCCTCGACGAGTGGGTAAGCTACCGGGTTCTGCTCAACCAGGATAAAGACATTCATGCCGATGCCTACGTGGTGGTGATTGACGCCGCCAACCTAAAGCGCAACCTCCTGTTTTGCACCCAGATCCTAGACCTGAAAAAACCGGTGGTGATTGCCCTGACGATGGCCGACCTGGCCAAAAAGAAAGGCATCCGCATTGACATTGCGGAACTGGAGCGGGAACTGGGTGTGGCCGTTGTGGCGGTAAACCCACGCAAAGGCAAGGGTATTGCGCAGCTAAAAAAAGCAATTGAGCAAACACTGGGCGGGCAGTATAAAGTGCCGGTTCGTGACTTTATTGAAAACAAGGCACTGGCCAGCGCTGCCATCACCGACCTGCAGCATATGCTCCCCGGAGTTTCCGACTACAGCGCCCTGCACCTGCTCATCAACCATGAAGGTTTTGAGCTGGATGCTGCCACGCAGCAAAAAATTGAAGGCATCGAACAAACGCATGGGTTCAATCCAACCAAAACCCAGGCAGCCGAAATTTTGCAGCGCTATGGCCGCATCAAGCACATCATGCAGGTAGCCGTGGCCGAACCCGATCCGCTGGAGCAAACCCTTTTTACCGATAAACTGGATAATGTGCTGCTGCACCCGCGGTGGGGCTACCTGATTTTATTGGGTGTGCTGTTCCTCTTGTTTCAAAGCGTGTTTCTGCTGGCTCAGTACCCCATGGACTGGATCGACACCGGATTTTCGGCGGCTTCGGGCTGGCTGGCGCAGGTGCTTCCGGAGGCATGGTGGAGCGACCTTTTAATAAATGGGTTGATGGCGGGCATTGGCGGCATCCTCATTTTTGTGCCACAGATCATGATCCTTTTTGGACTGATTTCGCTGCTGGAGGATACCGGCTATATGGCCCGTGTTTCTTTCCTTACCGACCGGCTCATGCGCAGCGTGGGCCTCAATGGTAAAAGCGTGATGCCCCTGATCTCGGGTTTTGCCTGTGCTGTGCCGGCCATTATGAGTGCCCGCAGCATTGAAAACCGCAAGGAGCGCCTGCTTACCATATTGATTACGCCGCTGATGAGCTGCGCTGCACGGCTGCCGGTGTATGCCATTCTTATTAGCCTGGTTATCCCGAACACGTACTATTGGGGATGGATCAGCTTGCAAGGCTTGGTGATGATGGGGCTGTACCTGCTTGGACTGGTGGTGGCCCTGTTGGTTTCGTATGTGGCCAAATGGTTCATACACATCAAAGAGAAAAGCTTTTTCATCCTGGAGTTGCCCATTTATCGGGCACCCCGATGGAACAATATCCTGCACACCATGTTCAGCAAGGCCCGCATTTTTGTAACCGATGCCGGCAAAATCATCATCATCATTAGCCTGGTGTTGTGGGGGCTAAGCTCATTTGGGCCTGCGGGTAAAATGGAAGCCGTGGAGGCGCAATTTGCGCAAGCTACAGCAGCAGGTACCCGTCCGATCGAAGAGCTGGAAACAGAATACAATACGGCTAAACTTGAAAACTCATACGCAGGGTTGCTGGGCAAAGCGCTGGAGCCGGCCATTGCGCCATTGGGCTACGACTGGAAAATCGGCATATCGCTAATTACGTCGTTTGCTGCCCGCGAGGTGTTTGTAGGCACCATGGCTACCCTGTATAGTGTAGGCGAAGAAGATGGCGAAGGGCAATTGCTGCGCGATAAAATGAAAGCCGCCACCCGTGCCGATGGCACGCCGGTGTTTACGCTGGCCACCGGCTTGTCGCTGATGCTATTTTATGTATTTGCGATGCAGTGCATGAGTACATTGGCCATTACCAAAAGGGAAACCCGCAGCTGGAAATGGCCCACCATTCAACTGGTGTATATGACTGCACTGGCCTATGCCTTTAGCTGGGCCGCATTCCAACTTTTTTCATAACGATTTGATTTTGAACCACAAAGACACAAAGAAAAATAAGAAACACGAAAGAATTTCCTTAGTGCATCTTTAAGTCTTCGTGTCTTTGTGGTTCAAATTTTTATTGAAACTTGTCCGCACCGTCGGCAGGCGTCCAATCCTTTCCTTCAAAATGCTGCCATAAGTAAGCCGACAATTTCCGGGTTAAGGTCCAGGCTTGGTTGGCAGGTGTCCAGCTTTGGTCGTGGTTGTTTTTGGTGGCGATACAAAACAGGTAGGCAGACTTTTTTCCACGCACCAGCACTACTTCGCTCCGCGACTCATTTACCGCACCATTTTTACTAAAAACAGCAGCATATGGAGCTATTTCGCTGAGCGCTTCGGCATCCCAATAGTTGCGGTTCAGCAGGCGCAGCATTCGGTCGGAAGCAGCGGGCGATATCACCCGGCGCCGGTAGATTTCCTCCATCAAGCCCGCAATGGCGCGGGGCGTCATTTGGCCCCAGCCGTATACTTCCCGGTCTGCTTCGCGGCTTGGAGTCCTGGAGTTGACACCTAGCTGCGGGAAACCAAGCGTATCCATGAGGACATTAATGGTGGTGCCGCCACCTGCCAGCGATTGCAGCCACAGGCTGGCGGTATTGTCACTGGTGGTGAGCATTAGCATCAACACTTTGCTGAGGTCGATTTGCTCCCCATTTTTAAACGAGCCTAAAATATCAACACCGGGATACAGCAACGAGTCTTTATAAACCAACGGCTGATGATACGTCAGCTCACCGCGTTCCAGCTTTTGCATGATGCCCACAGCGATGGGAATTTTTACAATGCTGGCGGTTGGGAAAATAGTATCGGCATTATAGGCCGCTACCTTCCCCGAATGCAGGTCTTTCACATAAATACCCACCTGGCCGCCAAAGCCAACTGCCATTTGCTCAATGGCCTGCTGCAGTTTTTTATCCCGCTTCTGCGCCTGTAGGGCAGGAGTAATACAGAGCAAGAGGATGGGCAACCACCATCTGTTCAGGAGCAGCTTTTTGCAACAATGGTATAGCGGGATGATTGCTTTGCGCCTTTGATTCAAAATCATTTAGCCACTTTAGGATAGTCGAGCACCAGTTGGCAAAAAGCCCGGATGCCGGTTTTCATGCCTTCTTCATCTACAAAAAACTTGGGGGTGTGGTGCGGCGCCGATTGTTGCTCGGTAGTATTGAGCGGGCGGCCACCTACGTACAAAAACAGCGACGGTACTTTTTCAGCAAAAAACGAATAGTCTTCTGCACCGGTTGCGGCATTCATCTCCACCAAATTGCCGCCGGTAGCTTTTTGCAGCGAGGGCATCATTTTCTGGAGCAGCGGCGGATCGTTGTATACAATAGCGGTTTTGGGCTCAAACGAAACCGTGGCTGTAGCACCCGATGCCTCGGCAATGTTCGTTGCCATAACCTGGATGCGGCGCTTGACGTCGGTACGCATGGCCGTATCGAGGGTGCGGATGGTGCCGGCCAGCTGGGCCTGCTCAGGAATGATGTTTTCCCGCACACCGCCTTTAAAAATAGTAGTGGAAATAACCACGGCGTTCTTGGTGAGCTCCATTTGCCGGCTCACAATGGTTTGCAAGCCATTGATTACCTGGGCACCCACCACCACAGGATCTACGCCCAGCCATGGTTGTGCGCCGTGTACCTGCTTGCCTTTAATGGTAATGGTAAACCAATCGGCTGCGGCCATCATGCCCCTGGCGCGGTAGCGGATTTGCCCCACCGGCGTCTGTGCGTTGATGTGCAGGCCAAACATCGCATCCACTTTAGGGTTGTCCATTACGCCTTCTTTGATCATCAGCAGCGCACCGCCTTCTTCACCAGCGGGCGGACCTTCCTCGGCCGGCTGAAAAATGAATTTTACCGTGCCGGCTATTTCCCCTTTGCGTTTGCTCAGTATCTCAGCGGCGCTCATCAGCATGGCTACGTGGGTATCGTGGCCGCAGGCATGCATTACGCCCACCTGCTGTCCATTGTACGTAGCGGTGGCCTTAGAGGCAAAAGGCAGGTCGGTTTCTTCCGTTACGGGCAGGGCATCCATATCGGCACGTAGCCCGATGACCGGGCCGGGTTTTACGCCTTTTAAAATACCTACCACGCCGGTGTGGGCCACGCCTTCTTGCACTTGCAAGCCCAACGATTTCAGGTGAGCGGCAATTAATTTAGCGGTATTGGTTTCCCGATTAGATAGCTCCGGGTTTTGGTGGAGCTGCCTGCGCCAGCTGACTGTTTTGGCAAAAAGCGCATCCACATCGGTAGCGAGCCAGGCAGGGGAGTTGTTGCTTTGGGCTGTAGCAGCAACAGAACTCAGCAGAAAAAGATAAATGGATAAGAACAAACGCATCATTTAGTTGAACATTTAGGTCAATTTAAAGATAGCTGCTAATTATCAAGGGCTTAGTTTTCTCTTTTTTCTATTTTAGCCCATGCCCTTGTTGCGACATGTTCGTTTTCTAAAAAGTGTTTTACTGTACAGCTTAACTGCATTTGGCGGGCCCCAGGCACATATTGCCATGATGCTGAAAACATTTGTACACCGCACCCCTTATGTAACCGAGGAAGAGTTGCTCGAGTACAACGCGTTTTGCAGCCTGCTACCCGGCGCTTCGTCTACGCAAACCGTAATGCTCATTGGCTACAAGCGGGGAGGATTGCCGCTGGCGGCATTGACGGTGCTGGTGTGGATACTGCCCGCATGCCTGCTGATGGGCGCTTTTTCGTTTTTGCTCCACTATTTCGACAAGACTTCGCTACACACAGATATTTTCAAGTTTATCCCGGCCATGGCTGTTGGCTTTCTGGCATATGGAACTGCAGCAGCTTTTGGAGTGTCTATTAGAAATACTATTACCTGGGTCATTATGCTGGTTGCTGCGGCAGCCACTTATACTTTTTTCCGGTCACCTTGGATATTTCCGCTCCTGATTGTACTGAGCGGCATTGCCACCAACCTGAGCCATAAACGCATTCCACAGCAAAATATAACCCGCAAAAAGCTGAAATGGGGCAATCTCTGGGTGTTTGTCGCCATTTTCGTCATTACTGGAACCATTAGTGAAACAGCCCGTGTGAATAACTGGCATAATCGAAAGGTTATCAACCTGTTTGAGAATGTGTATAGGATGGGAGGATTTGTTTTTGGCGGCGGTCACGTATTGATGCCGCTGATGTATGAACAGTTTTCGGTGCGGCCGGAGGCGGTACAGGAAAAAAACCCCGAGGCCATCCGCATCCGTAAGGAGGATATGACTACCGGAATGGGCATTGTGCGGGCCATTCCTGGTCCTGTGTTCTCAATCGCCTCTTTTGCAGGTGGCATGGCGTTAAAAGATCTGGGAAAAGAAATGCAGGTGTTGGGTTGTGTGATCGGCTCTGTTGCTATTTTCCTACCCAGCACATTATTGGTTTTATTCTTTTTCCCGGTCTGGAATAACTTGAAGAAATACGCAGCCGTTTACCGGTCGCTGGAAGGTATTAATGCGGCAGTAGTAGGGGTGATGATTGCGGCCACCTTTTACATTTTGAAAGATATTACCCTGATGGAGTTTACTCCCACAGCCATGGTAAACATTGGCATCCTGTCGGCCACATTCCTGCTTTTAAAATTTACCCGCCTGCCGTCGCCTGTAATTGTGGTTGCCAGTCTGCTGTTGGGCTACTTTCTTTGAACTTTGTAAAAGCGGTTCTCGGCCAACTCCGCCTCAATTGGCGCAGGCACCAGGTACTTTATGGATTTCTTCTCTGAAATAAGTTGGCGGATATGGGTGGCGGATATCTCCAGCAAAGGCGCCTTAAGGATAGTTACATCTGCGCCCAATTTGTCCCGAACCGGAAAGTCAGGACGCAAGTAAACAAGGAGCGGATAACGTTCTGTAATGGCTGTATAGTTGTGCCATTTGTGTAGGTTTTGAAAAGAGTCGCTCCCCATTAGAATGGAGAACTGCCGCGTCGGGTACTTCTCCGCAAGATAGGCCAGCGTTACAGCGGTATAAGACGGTTTCGGTAGGGCAAACTCCACATCCGACGCTTTTAGTCGTGGATCTCCATCGATTGCTTTTTGCACCAGGTGCAACCGGTCATATTCGTTGAGGAGGGTAGCAGACGGCTTGAATGGATTTTGCGGGGAGATAACAAACCAAACCTCGTCGAGATCCGTTTCATTGAGCACATGATTGGCGATGATGAGATGCCCAATATGAATAGGATTAAACGATCCGAAATACAGCCCTGTCTTCATCTATTGCTGCTACAAGGTTTCGAGAATAATTTGATCAGCTTCGTTCAGGCGCAGGCTCAACGAGTAACCCGCCACACGGATAGAAATGGGATCGCCAAGAGGCGCTACCTGTTCTACCACTACCCATTCACCCGGGATACAGCCCATTTCCATCAACTTCAGCTCCAGATCTGAACTCGCAAAACCCTTGATCTTTCCCCGCTGCCCTTGTCTTAGCTTCGATAGTTTCATTTCCATAATCAAAGTGCAAAGCTACTGCATTCAATTGCGGCTCATTACCGAATTTTGGAAATGCAAGCTTCCTTTCCCATTCAGTTTCACTTCGCGGACATACAGTTTTCGTTTCCTAACAGAACCACTACCAAAGAAATGGTGATCAATCTTTTTCAACAGGAAGAGACTGAGATTGAACATATCAATTACATCTTCTGTACGGATGAATACCTACTCGGTCTGAATCAACAATATCTATCCCACGATACACTTACAGACATTATCACCTTTCATTACCACCAAAAAGGTGATCCCGTTCACTCAGATGTTTACATCTCCTGGGACCGCGTAAAGGATAATGCGGTTAATTTCAAAACAACATACCGGCGGGAACTGCATCGGGTTATTTTTCATGGGGCATTGCACCTCTGCGGCTATAAAGACAAAACAACGAAGGATCAGAAGCTGATGCGCCAGATGGAAGACAAATACCTGAGCATGTTCTTATAATGTTTCACGTAGCACTGTTTCAAACCGAAACACCGATATTACATTTGTGGCGGAATGTTCCACATAACACAGTTTCAACTTGAAACCTGAACGATGGCAAGAAAACGTTGGACACCAGCGGAAAATGTAAATAACAAGATTCAAAACACCCGTCAAAAAAAGAAATGGCAAATCGCGCTACGCCGTTACCTTTTAGAAGGCCAGAAGTCCACGCAATACGCACCATATTTCGGCCTTGACGCATCACTATTCCGCCAATGGATAGAAGTTCAGTTCGACGAGCACATGAATTGGGATAATTTCTCGGCGGTCTGGCAACTCGACCACGTTATCCCAACCCACTACTTCAACTTAGAAGATGAACAAGACCTTAAGCTTTGCTGGAACTTCATCAACATCCGGCCCGGCAACATTCAGGATTCTGAAGGCCCATCAAAAGTAGATGCACTCACGGCCAAGGCCTATTTCACCAATCTATTTGAGCACACAGGGCTGGCGCAATGCGGGGAAATGCTGGAAAAGATAAAAATACAGGAAGCCGCACAACAAGCCGCCGCATCCAAAACGGCACAATTCCTCAGCAGCCACAAAGAGCAAATTGAAACAATGCGCCAATGGGATGCAGCCGACTTTGAGCGGCTGAACACCGGCATATCCTTTAAAGACTTGGCTTTTGAAAAGACCTTTTTTAAAAAGTTTGCGTAAGCAATAACAGCAGTTGCGCTGCTTTGCAGGTACTTTTGCACCTATGTTTCCGCAGTACGACGTTATTGTAGTTGGTGCCGGCCACGCCGGTTGTGAAGCCGCAGCCGCGGCAGCTAATCTCGGTTCAAAAACCTTGCTCATTACCATGAACCTGCAGACCATTGCACAAATGAGTTGCAACCCTGCCATGGGCGGTATTGCCAAAGGCCAGATTGTGCGGGAGGTGGATGCGCTAGGTGGCTATTCCGGCATTGTGTCCGACGAGTCGATGATCCAGTTCCGGATGCTGAACCGGTCTAAAGGCCCTGCCATGTGGAGCCCCCGAACCCAAAATGACCGCATGTTGTTTGCCCAAAAATGGCGCGAACACCTGGAAGAAACTGCGAACCTCGAGTTTTACCAAGATATGGTGAAAGGCCTGCTGGTAGAAGGAAATAGGGTAACCGGCGTAATTACCGGCCTAGGCCACGAGATCAAGGCAAAAACCGTGGTGCTCACCAACGGTACGTTCCTTAATGGCGTTATTCATATTGGTGAAAAACGCTTTGGCGGCGGCCGCGTAGCTGAGCGGGCAGCAGAAGGAATTACGGAGCAACTAGTATCCTTGGGTTTTGAAAGCGACCGCCTGAAAACCGGAACGCCGCCGCGGGTAGATGGCCGCTCATTGGATTACACCAAAATGGAAGAGCAAAAAGGCGACGAAGAAGTCACCGGCTTTTCTTACCTCAATACACCCAAGCCCAAACAACAACGCAGTTGCTGGATCACGTACACCAACAACCAGGTGCACGACATGCTGAAAACCGGCTTCGACCGGAGCCCAATGTATGCCGGCCGCATTGAGGGAACTGGTCCACGGTACTGTCCCAGTATTGAGGACAAAATCAACCGCTTTGCCGAGCGGGAACGCCACCAGATTTTTGTTGAGCCAGAAGGGTGGAATACAGTGGAGATCTATGTAAATGGCTTTTCAACCTCATTGCCGGAAGAGGTGCAACACGCCGCGTTAAGGATGGTACCCGGCTTTGAAAACGTTCGATTCTTCCGGCCAGGCTATGCTATTGAATACGATTTCTTTCCGCCAACGCAGCTTCGGTATTCGTTGGAAACAAAAGGATTGGATAACCTGTTTTTTGCCGGCCAAATCAATGGCACTACCGGATACGAAGAAGCTGCTTGCCAGGGCTTGATGGCGGGCATTAATGCACACCTGAAATGGAGGGGAGAAGCGCCGTTTATCCTGCGCCGCAGCGATGCGTACATCGGCGTGTTGATTGATGACCTGATCAGCAAAGGAACACAGGAGCCTTACCGCATGTTTACTTCCAGGGCTGAGTTCCGCACCCTGCTACGCCAGGACAATGCCGACCTGCGCCTGACTGAAATGAGTTACCGCATGGGACTGGCATCGCAGGAGCGTATGGACCGGGTTATTGAAAAAAATGCTGCCGTTGCAGCCATCAAGGAAAAAATCGGCGCTACCCAGTTGGACCCTTCGGAAGCCAACCCATTCCTGGAATCATTGGGCAGTGCACCGATTCAGGAAAAGCAGCGATTGGAAAAAATATTGCTGCGCCCAAATATTGGGCTCGAAGCAATAGAAAGCTCACAGCCAAAAGTAGCTGCCGACCTCGCCCTTTTCGACCAGGAATCGAAAGAGCAGGCCGAAATCCAGATCAAGTACCAGGTGTACATTGACAAGGAACGCGAACTGGTTGCCCGCATGAAGCAAATGGAAGACCTGCTGATACCGGAAGGTTTTAATTACCGCAAAATTCAGGCGCTCAGCATTGAAGCCCGCGAAAAACTGGACCGGATCAGGCCGCAAACATTGGGGCAAGCGAGCCGCATTTCGGGCATCAACCCAAGCGATGTGCAGATACTGATGGTGTATATGGGCCGATGACGATGGCTGACGGCTAAATTTTTTTCCAATAATTGCCGTTTAAAAATTCATCGCAACTCAATTGCAATAATATATCGCGGGTGCCAGCGTTCGTTGGCACCCTTTTTATGCCCATACCCTTACGGCCATTGTTGGCGATACCCGCCAACAATGGCGCTGAATGCATGCATCAATAGCTAACCAAACCCTTGTGCACATGAAAAAATTTTACCTACTGGTGGCCCTGTTAGCTGGGCTTCAAAATTTATCTGCCCAAACCATATCGCTCAACGAATTGTTGAACATGGCCGGCATCGGTGCCAGAAAATTCCAGCAATACGCTTCGCGTAAAGGATTTCAGACGGAAGAGCGGCAACAGGATTTTGTTCGCATGCAATACACCCGCGACACGGCCAACGCCTTTTTTATTTCGCGGCAATGGAACGGACGCGGCGGTTGGCTGCGCCTGGAAAAAATTACCGCCACAGATTACGACCTACTGAAGCAGCGCATAAAAGCAGATGGTTTTGTAGCCGGCGAATTAAAAGCAAAAGTGCACACCGAACTTTTTGAAAAAGGTTCATTGCTGATCACTGCCTCGCCTGAAATAGACCTGGAAGAAGGAAAGCGGTTATACAACATCGTTATACAAAACAAACCGCTGCCCAAAGCAAAAGACCTGCAGTTTGCCGAAGACCTGTTGCAATTTGATTCGCACCAGCAATTGGTGCAGGTGTTTGGTGCCGGCAACGTTCGCAAGGATGCGTTTATAGCCGACGATGAAAGCCAGCAGCCATGCTCGGTGATCTTTCCACAAAGCCCGTACGAAGCTGTATTTATTTGGAACGATGGCAACAACATGCGCCTACTGGAGCAGGTGCGTGTAGGCGGCAATCCCCACACCAAATCATCGCTGCAGTACAGTAATTCTGTATCGCAAAATCGCTGGGTATCGAAGCAGGGCGTGTATCCAACCATGACGCTGGACCAACTGGTGGCACACAACGAATCGCCGGTAAGCTTCTATGGTTGGGGCGCTGAAAATTCAGGCATGTTGTGCAGCACTTCAACTGCGGGTAAACTCGACCTGTCGCAACTTAGTTTTGTATTCAGTTGCTTCAACTGCAACGATGAAAAATACTATGGTGATGCCCGCCACAACGCGAATGATGTGATCCGTGAATCGAGGCGGGTGCACATTGCAACGATGATTTTGAAACCGGAAACATTAGAGGAACTAACGGCCGGCCACAACCGAAAATAATTGAGAGAAAACACTTATGCACAAATAAAGTGTTCCGGTATTGCTGCAAGAAAGAAAACGGACCAGCGTTGCAGCATTGAAAATGGCGCTACATTCAATTATCCAATACAGTTATAGAAAAACCAAACCGATTGTCCTAAGAAAGCCGTCCAGATCCAATCCTTTGTTGAAAGACCCCAGGCGTCCAATCCATGAAAAGAACCATTACCTAAACGCCTGAAGAAATTGCTCCCTTGCTGTAAAGCAGGGGAGTTTTTTTATGGGGTTATCCAGATGGATGTAACTATTAAAACAGCATGTTTTTGCAATAGATGTCTAGCGTTGAAAACTTGTCATGCCGAACTTGTTTCGGCATCTCCTGCATTATTCGCAAGTGCCATAAGTGCTGAATACGCCCCGACATTTTTCAATAAGATGTAAATAATAGTTGGAGATGCCGAAACAAGTTCGGCATGACAAACCCTAATAAGTAGTTTGCTTGAATGAATTGCAGGATTAAAAAAAGCCCGATACAAAAGTACCAGGCTTTCTTCTGTGGTGTGGGCCGGGATCGAACCGGCGACACAAGGATTTTCAGTCCTTTGCTCTACCGACTGAGCTACCGCACCATCCGTGTTCCGCATTTTACCGCTGAACGGGCAGCAAAAATAAGGAACTCAGGGATATAAAGCGCAAAAAAGAGCAAGAGTTTTTAAATATAGTTTGCTTTCCCTTTGTACGCCAATAGCTTATACAGCGTTGCTTTGCTTAGAAAAACTTAGTTGCCATACACACTCAGGAACTTGATCCGCATGATCTTTAACTGCTCCCAGTTGTAGTTACTGTCGGCCAGTTCTTCCTGCGCCAGTTGCAGCGACGATACCTCGCAGCTCTTAAAATACTCCATGATCTCTTCCTGCTCGTACTCATCCAGCATATCGTTGATGGCGTAATCCAGGTTCAGCTTGGTGCCGCTGGCCGCAATGGTTTCCATTTCTTCCAGCAGTGCATCCATGCGCAGGTCTTTTGCCTTGGCAATATCCGGCAGCGGAATTTTCTTGTCCACCTGCATGATGATGTGCACCTTGTTGCCGCTTTTGTTCACCACGCTTTTCATCACAAAATCATCCGGCTTGGTGATGTTGTTTTCCTCCACGTAGCTGGCCACCATTTCTATAAACGGCTTGCCATAGCGAGCAGCCTTTCCTTTGCTTACGCCACTGCATTTTTCCAACTCCGGAATGGTGGTAGGAAACAGCGTGGCCATATCCTGTAACGAAGTTTCCAGGAAAATAACGAACGGCGGCAAACCCTTACGCTTAGCTTCTTTCTGACGCAGTTCTTTCAGCATCTCAAAAAGCTTTTCATCGGTAACGGCAGCACCCGCAGCATCGGCCGCTGCTGCGGCTTCATCGTCGTCGGCATTGGCTTCTTCAAACAGGTTGCTGAGCACAATGGAAAACGACTTGGGCTTTTTCAAAAACTGGTGGCCTTTGTCGGTGATCTTCAGCACGCCGTATTCTTCAATGTCTTTGTGCAGCAAATCTTCCAGCAACATCTGGCGGATAAGTGAATTCCAGAAATGCTGCGGTTGCTCTTTGCCCTTGCCAAAAACATCCAGCCCTTCGTGGCGGAACATTTTGATCTTGGGTGTAAGAATGCCACTGGTGATCTGCACCACGTAGTCAGTAGCAAAACGCTCATCAAGCGCCATGATGGTTTGCAGCATCAGTACTATGTTTTCCTTAGCCTCAACCCGTTCTTTCGGATGCTTGCAGTTATCGCACAGGCCGCAGTTCTCGGTGGTGTACTCCTCGCCAAAATAGCTCATGAGCACTTTGCGGCGGCACACGCCACTTTCGGCATAAGCCACTGTTTCGTTGATCAGTTGGGCACCCACTTCACGTTCGCTCAGCGGCTTGTCGCGCATCAGGTGCTCCAGCTTCGACACATCTTTGTGCGAATAATAGAGGATACATTTTCCTTCCAGTCCATCACGGCCGGCACGGCCTGTTTCCTGGTAATAATTTTCAATCGACTTTGGAATATTAAAGTGGATCACAAAGCGGATATCAGGCTTGTCGATGCCCATGCCAAAGGCAATGGTTGCTACAATTACCTGCACGTCTTCATTTAGAAACTGGTCCTGCCGGTCGGCACGCAGCTTGGCATCGAGGCCGGCGTGGTAAGCCACCGCTTTTACACCGTTGGCCATCAGCATATCGGCCAGTTCTTCGGTGGTTTTGCGGTTGAGGGTATAAATGATACCGCTCTTGCCCTTGTTCTGCACAATAAACTTGGCGATGCTTTTCAGCGTATCGTCTTTTTTAACCTTGGGCAGAATTTCGTAGTAAAGATTGGTGCGGTTAAACGAAGAGATAAACGTGTTGTGGTCGCGCAGGCCGAGGTTCTTTACAATATCGCTCTGCACTTTGGGCGTGGCGGTAGCCGTCAGCGCAATCACCGGCGACTCAGGCGCAATCACATCCATCATATCGCGCAGGCGGCGGTACTCGGGGCGGAAATCGTGGCCCCACTCCGAAATACAGTGTGCTTCGTCCACCGCAAAAAATGAAATCTTCAATGCTTTGAAGAAATCAAGGTTATCCTGCTTGGTGAGTGTTTCCGGGGCAACGTACAACATTTTGGTGCGGCCGGCCTGCAGGTCATCCTGCACCACTTTAATTTCTTTTTTGGTGAGTGTGGAGTTCAGGAAATGCGCCACATCGTCCTTTTCACTGTAGCCACGCACCAGGTCCACCTGGTTTTTCATCAGTGCAATGAGCGGGCTGATGATGATGGCCACACCTTCGCTTACAATGGCGGGCAGTTGGTAGCAAAGGCTTTTGCCGCCACCGGTGGGCATGATCACAAATGTATCGCGGCCCGAAAGCAGGGAGCGGATGATCTCTTCCTGTTGTCCTTTAAACTTTTTGAAACCGAAATGTTCCTGTAATGCAGCTTCCAGGTCAAGTGTTGGGGAAGCAACTGCAACAGCCGGGGTGTTGGTTTTTCGGGTAGAAACTCTTTTTCGCGTAGTGGCCATTTTGATTCTTGTTTATTGCTTTAAAAAAAGCAACCATATATTGGTGTTGGTGCAAATTGATATTAGCCCGCAGGGTATTGCCACTTACAAAAGCTTGCTACAACTCGCAAAATGTTTTATTTCCGGAGGGTAGAGAATGGCGGCCCGTAGGGCGTTTCGAAAAGTATGCGAATTTAACGAAGTAGGCGGGCAATGCAATTGTTAAAAAGGTTAAAACCGGCTTTTTAACCGGTGAAGGGCCTGCACCGGAAATGCGCTATTTTTGCGGCCTTGGAAAAGATTAGCTCCATACAGCAAGAAGCACTGCGCACCATTACAATGGAAGCTGAAGCAATTAGTAGGCTGGCGCAGTTTGTAAACGAGGATTTTGAACAGGCCATTGCTACGCTGGCTGCCTGCCAAGGCCGCATCGTGATTAGCGGTATTGGCAAAAGCGCCATCATTGCACAAAAGATCGTGGCTACACTCAACTCCACCGGCACGCCAGCCATTTTTTTACATGCCGCCGATGCCATCCATGGCGACCTGGGCATGGTGCAGCAAAGCGACGCGGTGATCATTATTTCCAAAAGCGGCGAAAGCCCGGAGATAAAAGTGCTGGTACCCCTCATTAAAAATTTTGGCAACAAACTGATGGCAATGGTGGGCAATACCGCATCATACCTGGCCCGAAATGCCGATCATGTGTTCAACACAACGGTAGATGCCGAGGCTTGTCCCAACAACCTGGCGCCCACCACCAGCACCACTGCACAACTGGTAATGGGCGATGCCATTGCCGTGTGCCTGATGCAGCAAAAGGGATTTAAGGTAGATGATTTTGCCAAGCTGCACCCGGGCGGCACTTTGGGTAAAAAACTATACCTGCGTGTAGCCGACCTGTGCCGCGACAACGAAAAGCCGCAGGTGCGGGAAGACGCCACCCTGAAAGAAGTGATTGTGGAAATGACCCGCAAACGCATGGGTGTAACCGCAGTAACCAAAGGGAACGGCGAACTGGTAGGCATCATTACCGATGGCGACCTGCGCCGCATGCTGGAACGTGATGGCCTCGATAAAATCCGAGCCACCGACATCATGACCCGCAACCCAAAGAACATCGGTCCAAGAGAAATGGCGGTAAACGCATTGGGCATTTTACGCCAGTACGAGATCACGCATTTGCCGGTTACAGAAGACGGCCGCTACCTGGGCATGATTCAACTGCACGACCTGGTAAAAGAAGGTTTGATCTAAATAAACAAACAATACATTTTTATACAAACAACCAAAACCCGCTGCGCCTTTTATTGCATTGCTAAAAAAGACCGGCTTAAAAACAATCCGACGTGGTAAACAACGACACTAAACACACATACGTGGCCATCATGGCCGGGGGCATCGGCAGCCGCTTTTGGCCCATCAGCCGGGTAAATCACCCCAAACAATTCCTCGACATTTTGGGCACGGGCAAAACGCTGATCCAGCAAACACTGGAGCGGTTTACAAAGTTTGTACCCATCGAAAATATTTTTGTGGTAACGGCCCGCGACTATGTGGACATTACCCGCGAACAACTGCCCCACCTGCCCGAAAGCAACATCATTGCGGAGCCGTATCGCAAAAACACGGCACCTTGTATTGCCTACATTTCTTTCCGGCTGCAGCAGTTGGATGCTAATGCAAAATTGATTGTAGCTCCCGCCGATCATCTGATTTTGGATGAAGAAAAATTTATGCAGGTGTGCGCCGGTGCACTGGAGTTTGTGGAAGAGAAAAATGCACTGGTAACACTGGGCATTAAACCCACGTATCCCAACACTGGTTATGGCTATATCCAGCATGAAGATGCAGCTGTGGCCACCGATGTGTACCGCGTAAAAACATTCACCGAAAAGCCCAACCGCGAACTGGCCGAAACCTTTATACAATCGGGCGACTTTTTATGGAACGCCGGCATTTTTGTTTGGAAACTGAGCACCATCTTGGCTGCATTTCAGCGCCACCTGCCCGAGATGTACGAAGTGTTTGCCGCCGATGAAGACAAGTTCAACACCAGCGAAGAAGCAGCCGTACTCGAAAACATTTACCCGCAGTGCACATCTATTTCCATCGACTTCGGCATCATGGAAAAAGCAGATAACGTGTTTGTAATTCCGGCCTCATTTGGCTGGAGCGACCTGGGCACCTGGAACAGCGCATGGGAAAACATGGAAAAAGATTACCTGGGCAATGCCGTTGCCGGCAAAAAAGTAATGGTGGTAGATGCTACGCGTTGCGTGGTGCATACCTCCAACGAAAAGCTGGTGGTGCTGCAGGGACTAGATGATTTTATTGTGGTGGACACTAAGGACGTGCTGCTTATTTGCCAGAAAGAAAAAGAGCAGGAAATAAAAGAATACACTGCCGAAGTAAAACGCAATATTGGTGACAAGTTTTTGTAAAAAAGCTATCCGCAAATACGCTTGAATGTTAAAAGAAAGGCACCAGCTTCTGGTGCTTTTTCTATTTAAGAGGACCCTTGCCTTTGTCATCCTGAGCGCAGCGAAGGATCTGAGTGTTGCAAATAAACATATTGGCAAACAAACAGGCTACCTACAATTTTCAAGATCAAACTGAATGTAAGCTTAGATCCTTCGCTGCGCTCAGAATGACAGGAAGGCTGCTGTTAATCAACCTCCCAAAACCAAATTTGTTTTCCACATTGCCAACCAGTAATTTGAATTGTGGCAACTGTAAGTGAACTTTGGAATAATTACCGGTCATGAATTTCAACAACATACTTTTCCTCGATATAGAAACCGTGGCGCAGTCGGAGAACTATGAACAATTGTCCGAATCGTGGCGCGAACTGTGGGACCATAAAGCCCGCACCCTCATTCGCAACCCAGAGCAGGACACACCGGAAAGCATTTACGACCGTGCCGGCATTTACGCGGAGTTTGGCAAAATCATCTGCATTTCGTGCGGTTGCATTCAAGGCGGGGGCGACGACAAAAAACTGATCATCAAATCTTTTTTTGATGACGATGAACACAAGTTGCTCACACAGTTTGCGGCCATGCTGCAAAAATGGTCGGGCAGTTCCGAAAAGTTTTTGTGCGCCCACAACGGGAAAGAATTTGACTATCCCTACCTGTGCCGCCGCATGATCATCAACGGTATTGAAATACCCGAAGCATTAAAAATTGCAGGCCGCAAACCCTGGGAAGTGCGCCACCTCGATACTTTGGAGATGTGGAAATTTGGCGATTATAAGAGTTATACATCGCTGAAATTGCTGGCGCAGGCACTCGGCATTCCATCGCCAAAAGACGACATTGATGGCAGCCAAGTGTACTCGGTTTATTACAAAGAAAAAAACCTGGAGCGCATTGCCACTTACTGCCAGAAAGACGTGGTAACACTCACACAGATATTGCTGCGGATGCACTGCCAGCCCCTGGTCAAACCTGAAAATGTAACGATCAAGTACGTGCAGCAAATGGACATCATTTCATAAAAAGAATCCATCTCTTAAAGAGATGGATTCTTTATTTAAAGCAGAAACATGCAGCGCACCAATTACGCATCGGGCTCCAAATGGGAAAACATAGTAGGCTATAGCCGCGCCGTAAAAGTGGGCAACACGGTTGAAGTTACCGGCACGGTGGCTTCGGGGCCCGATGGTGCCGTGGTGGGGCCGGATGATGCGTATGCACAAACCAGATTTATTTACCAGAAAATAGCAGAAGTGCTGAAGCGTGCTGGCGCCGATATGAAAGATGTGGTGCGGGTACGCATGTTTGTAACCGACATCAGCCGCTGGCAGGAATATGGCCGTGCACACAGCGAATTTTTTAAGGAAATAAAACCCTGCAACACCATGGTAGAAGTGAGTGCATTGATAGAGCCCGGATACCTCATAGAAATAGAAGCCACCGCAATCATCGCCGAATAGATTTATTAGCCTAATTTTCATAGCCCGTTTTACAGCGGGCTATTTCTTTATCAGCTATTCACCACATGCACCAATTGCAGATTACCGACAAATTGCCCAATGTGGGCACCACCATTTTTACCGTAATGAGTGTGCTGGCCGCCGAGCTCAAAGCCATTAACCTGGGCCAGGGCTTTCCGGATTTTGACATGAGCGAAAAGCTTACCTCGCTGGTGTGTCAGGCCATGCGCAACGGCCACAACCAGTATGCACACATGAACGGCTATATGCCACTGCGCGAAGCCATCTCAGAAAAAATATCTTTTTTATACAACCAGGAAGTAAACCCCGATACCGAGATCACCGTTACTGCAGGCGGCACTTATGGCCTGTTTACCGCTATGGCCACGGTGCTGCATCCCGGCGATGAAGTAATTGTATTTGAACCGGCGTACGACTGTTATATTCCCACTATTGAAATGCTGGGCGCAACAGCGGTGCGGATCCCACTGGTGTTTCCAACCTATAGTGTGCCCTGGCAACAGGTAAAAGAAAGCATCAACCGGCGCACCAAGGCCATCATCATCAACTCGCCGCACAACCCCACGGGTTCTATTCTTTCGGCAAACGATATGCAGCAGTTGCAAAGCCTGGTGCAGGATACCGACATCATTATTATTTCCGACGAAGTGTATGAACACACGGTGATGGATGGCCTACAACACGAAAGCATTCTGCGGTACCCGGCCTTGCGGCAGCGCAGTTTTGTTTCTTTTTCCTTTGGTAAAAATTACCACTGCACGGGCTGGAAGATTGGCTACAGCATTGCACCACCCACATTGATGAAAGCATTTAGAAAAGTGCACCAGTTTAATTGCTTTAGCTGCGATATGCCCAAGCAGGTGGCGCTGGCCGAGTATTTAAAAGACCGCGATGCATACCTGCAACTGGGCTCGTTCATGCAGCAAAAACGCGATTTTTTGCAAGGCCTGATGCAGCAAACCCGCTTCAAGCCGATGTCGAGCAAGGGCAGCTTTTTTCAATGTTATTCGTACAAAAATATTTCCGACGAAGGCGAAGCACAGTTTGCACAGCGCTTGGTGCGGGAACACGGTGTGGCTGTGATTCCGCTTTCTGCTTTTTACCAGGATGATGTGAATAACAACGTGGTTCGTTTTTGTTTTGTAAAAAAAGACAGCACGCTGGAACAAGCGGTGGAACGATTGGTGAGCCTGTAGAATAACGAACAGACGAACAAGGAATTTCGAACAGAGGAAGTGGGTGGGAGAAAACCGAACAAGGAACAAGGAATGTTGAACTGCAGAAGGAAACAGCCAATGATCACTATTTGAATGATTATTTATTATTGGATGATTGATTATTGAATTATTGATTTCATGAGGAGAAAGAAATGTAACCGGAAGGAAAACGATTGTGGATTTAAATAAAAACAGGATTGATAAGCTGTATAAATATTGGGCGTAGCCCAAACCCGTTGGTAGCATTAAAACAGTAGCAAATAATCAGTTTTAAGCATCCTGTTGGGCATAGCCCAACCCTGAGAACTTGGTTACAATTTTGGGGCATCCATTTCAATCCATAGGGTTGATCTACGATCAACAGCATAAAATTGATTTTAGTTTTACCTCTGCTACCCACAGGTTTGGGCTACGCCAATTATTAATTATTGGGATGGATGCCCAATTCATAACTCATAATTCATAATTCAACCTTCTCACCTGCTTTCTACATTCATCTGTTCCTTGTTCGTCTGTTCGTTATTCTGCTCCCCCGGTTCCTACCTTTGCACAAATCATTGTGCATTGACCACTCCGCTCCTGTCGCAGAACAGTTACCGTGTTTTATTTCCGCTGTTGGGCATTGTTTATATCATTGGGCTGTTTGTGCCGCTCATGGACAACGACTCAGCGCACCATGCCGTCATTGCCTTGCACATGCACCTCACCGGCGATTATGTAAGCCTCATTGACGCCGGCGTGCCTTACCTCGATAAACCGCACCTGCACTTTTGGCTGGCAGCCCTGAGCTATAAAATATTTGGCGTTACCACGTTTGCTTACAAACTGCCTTCGTTTTTATTCACCATTATGGGCACCTATGCCACTTACCGGTTGGGCAAAGCTTTATATAACAACGAAGCAGGTAAACTGGCTGCTTTGATTGTAGCATCCGCACTGGCTTATATGCTGGCCAACATGGACGTACGGATGGATGCGATTCTAACTGCATGTGTGGCGCTATCATCGTGGCAACTGGTGGAATGGATCAAACACAAAAAAGCGAAGTTTGCCATAGGTGCCGCACTGGGACTGGCTTTGGGCTTTTGCACCAAAGGCCATATTGCTGTAGTAACACCTGCAGCAGGCGCATTTTTTTACATCCTCAACACCAAAAATTGGCGCAGCTTTTATCATCCGCAACTGTTGCTGATCCTTGCTGCATTTGCCTTATTTATTTCGCCTGTTGTATATGCTTATTACCTGCAATACGACATGCACCCGGAAACTGTTGTACGGGGCCGCAACAACATTTCGGGTGTAAAATTTATCCTGTGGCAGCAAAACACCGAACGCTTCCAGGGCGACTCTTTCGGCTCCGATGCAAAGAATGATTACTTCTTTTTTATCCACTCTTTTCTGTGGGCTTTTGCACCGTGGAGCGTTTGGGCATTTGTGGCCATGGCGCACCGCTTCCGCTCTATTACCGCCCGCCGATGGGAGTGGTTTACACTGGGCACCATTGTTCCCATTGCATTGATCCTAACGTTTTCCGGGTTCAAACTGCCGCATTATCTCAACATCACTTTTCCTGCCGCTGCGGTATTGCTGGCGGGCTTTATACAACAATGGAAGCGGGAAGACCGCAGGCCCAAACCCTACGCCATTTTGCAATCAGTGATCTGCGTGATCTTATTGCTCGCAGTGGGTTTGATCAACATCTGGGCATTTCCTGTGTATAACATTTGGGTGATTGCTGGCTTCTTGTTGCTGGTAAGTTTGAGTTACTGGATTTTGAAAAATGAACCCGGCCGCTGGCAGCGCATCATCACCGGTTCGGCGGTTACATCGGTGCTGGTTTGGAGCCTGCTCAATGGCAATTTTTACCCGCAGTTGTTAACCTACCAGGGCGGCAACGAGTTGGCAAAAAAAGCAACCGGTGTTTATCGGGAAAACCTGTTTCAACAACCCGGCATCCGTGCATTTTCTTTTGATTTTTATACACAAACATTGGCCAAACCATTGCCCCAAGGATGGGTGGAAAGCGGCAAACCTGCATGGGTGCTGGCCGACAGTACCGGCATTGCAGCACTGCGCAGCAAATACCGCCTGGGCAACATCATGCGGCACAGAGATTACAGCGTAACACAACTGACCGGCACATTCATCAATCCGGCCACACGCCGCAAAGCCTTGACAGAACTGGCACTTGTAGAAATAGTAGGAACAAAACAGGATTGATGTAGGTTTAAAGTCTAATGTTTAAAGTTGGATTCACCATTACACTAACCTTAAACTTTAAACCTTAGACCTTCACAAAAGCAGCAACATGAACAACGCATTGGATATACTGATCATTGGTAGTGGGCCCATTGGCCTGGCTTGCGGTATCGAAGCAAAAAAAGCGGGACTGAGTTATGTGATTGTGGAAAAAGGTTGCCTCGTAAACTCGCTGTATAATTACCCATTGAACATGACCTTTTTTTCCACCTCTGAACGGTTGGAAATTGGCGGTGTTCCTTTTGTTTCCATACAACCAAAACCTACCCGCTCGGAAGCGTTGGAATACTACCGCCGCGTAACCATCAATTACGATCTCAATATCCGTTTGTTTGAACCCGTAACCGGTGTGCAAAAAGATGCAAATGGTTTTACTGTTACAACGAACAAAGCAACGTACGAAGCGAAAAATATTATTGTTGCCACCGGCTTTTACGATATCCCCAACTTACTGAACATACCCGGCGAAGACCTGCCTAAAGTGCGCCACTATTACTACGATCCGCATTTTTATGCATTCCAAAACGTATTGGTGGTAGGTGCCAATAACTCGAGTGTGGATGTGGCGCTGGAAACATGGCGCAAGGGTGCACAGGTAACAATTGTGGTGCGTGAAAGTGAAATAGGCAGGCGGGTAAAATACTGGGTAAAACCCGACATTGAAAACCGCATTAAAGAAGGCAGCATCAAGGCTTATTTTAATTCGAAACTGGTGGCTATCCGTGCAGATGAAGTGGACATACAAACAGCGGATGGAATAGTAACCATACCGAACGATTATGTAATGGCCATGACCGGTTATCAACCCAATTTTAACCTGCTGCGATCATTTGGTGTGCAGCTTTCTGATGACGACAAATTAGCACCAGCTTATAACCCAGACACCATGGAAACAAATGTATCCGGCCTCTATCTTGCCGGTGTAGTGTGTGGCGGTATGGATACGCATAGCTGGTTTATTGAAAACTCAAGAGAGCATGCACCCAAGATCATTGAAGCCATCCTGAAAAAGAGCCACCACGACAGAAAGACAGAAAGCAGCACTAAGAATACTTTGTGAAACTTGGCGCCTTGCTGTCTTTGCGGCAAACGCAGCCTTTAACTTTGAACAATCATGAAAACTTTATCCACACTCGTTATATCTTTTTTGTGCACGTCGCTGCCAGCAGGGGCGCAAAAGCCCATTAACTGGACCGAAAAACAATTGATGGAACCTGCTGCACTGGCCACAGTTTTAAAAGAAAACAGCAAGTTTCCGCTGATTGTATCGGTAGGCCCCGGTGCGCTGATTCCCAACTCTGTGGATATCGGCCCCGGCAGCGATGAAGAAAACATTGCAGCATTTGGCAAACTGCTGTCAGGTAAAAAAAAGGAAGATAAAATAGTGGTGTATTGCGGATGTTGCCCTTTTGCACAATGCCCCAATGTGCGGCCGGCCATACAGGCATTGAAAGACGGCGGCTTTACGAATTATTACCTGCTCAACATTCCTAAGAATTTAAAAACGGACTGGATTGATAAAGGTTATCCAACCGTGAAATAAGAAATGCCCGCAGTTGCGGGCATTTTTGTTTGTGCTTGCTCGTCATTGCGAGGCGCAGAAGTGACTTGTGGTATGCGGTATCTTCTGCGCCGACGCAATCTCCTGCCTTGTTTTGAACCATTTTGAAAACGCTATATAGTTAAAGCTATACGGGCAGGAGATTGGTTCGACGCACAAGATGATTTTGCCTATTACTTTTCGCTGCGCCTCGCAATGACAACCATGCTTGCAATTGGTACTTGCAATTGATGTATTCGGTCATTAATTTGTACGCACCAAAACTAAACCGCATGAACAAGCAAGGCTGGGTGTATATCCTCACTAATGCACATCACACCACCTTGTACACTGGCGTTACCAGCAACCTGTATCAGCGCATGCAACAACACATGAATCATATTTATCCTCATTCTTTTACGGCCAAATACAATTGTAGCAAACTGGTGTATTACTGCGCATACGCCACTATGATGGATGCCATACAGCAAGAAAAAAGAATCAAAGGCAGTAGCCGGATGGATAAAGTGCACTTAATCTCCCAGCAAAACCCGGAATGGAAAGATTTGTGGCAAACTGAATTTACCTAGACGCGTTTAGAATGAAACAGGTGGTTCCTGTCATTGCGAGGCGCAGTTGACACATTGAAATATCATAAAGCCAAAGCGCCGAAGCAATCTCCTTCGAATTATTAACACTACAATTGAAAGCTTATTGTAATAAACTCCAAAGTAGCAGGAGATTGCTTCGGCGCTTTAACCACAAATGCTAACAAGCCACTACCGCGCCTCGCAATGACGAGCAGCCTTCAAACAAAAAAAGGCCCGCAACCGCAGGCCTCAATACTGTCAACTACCAACTGCCAACTAAATCAACCCCGCCCGTTCACTGATCTCCAGCATCTTGTCCAGGCTTTTCTTCGCCTCCAGGCGCAGTTCCTCGTCCATCAGGATCTCGGGCTGCTCGTATTTCATACACAGGTACACTTTTTCCAATGTGTTGCGCTTCATGTGTGGGCAGTCGTTACAGGCGCAGGAATTGTCGGGCGGAGCCGGAATCAGCACCTTATCCGGGGCCTGCTTGGCCATCTGGTGCAATATGCCGGCCTCTGTTGCCACGATAAACTCTTTGTGGGGTGATTGCTTCACGTAAGCCAGTAATTGCGTTGTAGACCCTATAAAATCGCTTATACGCAGTATTGGCTCTTCACACTCGGGGTGCGAAATGAGTTTTGCCTCCGGATGGCGCACCTGCAGCCGCGTAATTTTCTCCAGGCTAAATATTTCATGCACCATACAGGCGCCATTCCATAGCAGCATATTGCGGCCAGTTTCCTTATTGATCCAGGCGCCCAGGTTTTTATCCGGCGCAAAAATGATCTTTTGGTCTTTTGGAAAGCTTTCCACAATGGCCTTGGCGTTACTCGACGTGCAAATAACATCTGTCAAAGCCTTGATGCCGGCGCTGCAGTTGATGTACGAGATCACCACATGGTCGGGGTGCTGCTCCCTGAACTTTTTAAACAGGGGCGGCGGGCAGCTTTCGCTCAGCGAACAGCCGGCCTTCAGATCCGGGATCACCACTTTTTTGGTGGGGTTCAGGATCTTGGCGGTTTCGGCCATAAAGTGCACGCCGGCAAACACAATCATGTCGGCGTTGGTTTGCGCCGCTTTTTGAGCCAGCCCCAAGCTGTCGCCAATATAATCGGCAATGTCCTGGATGTCGGCCTCCTGGTACAGGTGCGCCAGGATGATTGCGTTTTTTTCTTTTTTCAGTTTTTCGATTTCGGCAAAAAGATCAAGGGTGGGGTCAATGTCCACGTCGAGAAAACCTTTCTCTTCTACCTCGTTTTTTTGCGCTATCAACATATCCGTATCCATCTAATAATTTATAATAGTTTATTTATTTAAAAGAAAAAGCTATTACTATTAGGGGTGTGCATTAGTGGATAACCCCAAACCGACTGAACCAACCGTACAAATATGGTGCAGTTATACACAGCTACCCACAGTTTGTTCACAACAAAGGTAGCGCATACCGCCTCTTTTGGTGCAGTTTCCACACCGGTGTGGATTACCTACTGGTAACAACAAATGTTTACATACGGTTTTTAATACCTGTGAATAGCATCGGGATAACGGGTGGGTTTTGGACACCGGCAGGGGCCCCTCCCCCTTTCCCGAAACTTATAAGCCATCCATCCACATCGGCTTTCCCACCCGGCCACCCCTTTATCCACATAAAAAGTGAACAATTAACAGCAAAATCAGGCCTAGGTGCCGTGGCTTGTCCTAACTTTCGGGGTTGAACCATGTGTGCAGGAATGGCGCGGAGGCGGCAGGCTTAAAACAATGCAAAATATAGCGATATTAACAGGGTGGGCATTTCGAAACCCTTGATTTATGCGGCTTTCAGGGGTTTTCCCCAATTTGTTGATAACCTGATTTCCCCTATTTTTGCCCACTCTTAAAATACCACAGTACCACCTTATGTCAGTTATTCAGCAAATCAGGGACAAATATGCCCGTTGGGCCGTAGTAGCCATTGCGTTGTCTTTGCTTGGTTTTATTATGATGGACGCCTTTGCCGGACGCACCAGCGTGATGGGCAACAACAGCACCACCCTCGGTGTCATCAATGGCCAGGAAATAGATGTGCAGGAGTTTGAACAAAAAGTAAAGGCCCAGGAAGAAATGGCCCAGCAGCAAAATATGGCGCTGGGTGAGGAAAGCCGCCAGCAGATCATCGAGTCTGTTTGGAATGGCGAAATTGACCGGGCCCTGTTGCAAAGCGAAATTGACGAGCTGGGACTGGCTATTGGTAAAAAAGAAATCAACGACATCCTGTTTGGTGCCAACCCGCCCCAGGACCTGCGCCAGGGCTTTACCGATCCGCAAACCGGCCAGTTCAACGTGCAGGCAGCGCAGCAGTATTTTGCCAACCTGCGCAAAAGCGGCACCCCCGAACAGAAAGCCCAAATGAACCAGTACCTGGAAAGCCTGGAGCTGCAGCGCCTGTCGGAAAAATATTCTTCACTGCTGGGTAACAGCACCTACTACGCCAAGTGGTTTGTTGAAAAACAAAATGCCGACAACAGCCTGGTGGCCAACGTATCTTATATTACTGTACCGTACGCTACGGTGTCGGACAGCGCCGTAAAAGTTTCGGACAGCGATATCCAGAGCTATATCAACGAACGTAAAGACGAGTTCAAGCAGGATGTGGAAACACGTTCTATTAATTATATCGTGTTCAATGCATCGCCTTCGGCTACCGACAGCACCGCAGTGCTCAACACCATCAGCGGGCTGAAAGAAGGTTTTGCCACTGCCACCAATGCAGAGCAATACCTGACCCAGCAAGGCACTACCCTTCCTTATTTTGACGGCTACCTGGCTGGTTCCAAAATCCAGATTCCTGCTAAGGATTCTATTTTTTCCCTGCCCATCGGCGGTGTGTACGGACCCTACCAGGATGGTAACTCTTATGTACTGGCTAAAAAGCTGGACCAGAAAGTACTCCCCGATTCTGCCCGTGTACGCCACATCCTGATCACCAACCAGGCGCAGCCCGATAGCGTTGCCAAACGCCGCATCGATTCTATTGCCCTCGCCATCCGCGGCGGTGCCAATTTCGATTCGCTGGCCAAGCGTTTTTCCGAAGATCCGGGTTCAAAAGACAAAGGCGGTGTGTATGAATATTTCCCACAAGGCCAGATGGTAGCTGCCTTCAACGATTTTGCTTTTGGCAAACCCGTAGGCACCCGCGATGTGGTTAAAACCGAGTTTGGCTACCACCTGATTGAAGTGCTGGGCCAAAAAGGCGGTGAAATGAACTATAAGATTGCTTACCTGGGTAAAGAGATCGTGCCCAGCAGCGAAACCGATAATGCCGCTGCCAATGCTGCCAACCAGTTTGCCGGCGACAGCCGCAGCCTGAAGGCCTTCAACGAAAACTACGACAAGAACCTGCGCAGCAAAGGCTACAACCGCCTGCTGGCTGCCGACATCCGCCCCAACGATTTCCAGGTGGCCGGTATCGGTGCATCCCGCTCTCTGGTAAAAGCCATTTTTGAAGCCGACAAAGGCGATGTGCTGGAGCCGCAGCGTGTTGGCGACAACTACGTGGTAGCAGTAGTTACCGAAGTAGAAAAAGAAGGCGTGGTGAGTGTTGCCAAAGCCCGCAACGTGGTAGAGCCCATTTTGCGCAACAAGAAAAAAGCCGAGCAGATCAAAACAAAACTGGGCAAGATCACTTCCCTGCAGGCCGCTGCCGCTGCTGCCAACCAGCCCGTGCAGGTGGCCGACAGCCTGAGCTTTGGCGGTGCCCGCAATGCGGCCCTTGGCTACGAGCTGAAAGTGGTAGGTGCTGCATTCAACCCCGCCAACAAAGGCAAGGTAGTGCCCGAAGCACTGGAAGGCCAGGCTGGTGTATATGTGGTGCAGGTGAACAACGTAAGCGCTGTTCCGCAAGGTGCCGCCGACATCAACATCCAGCGCCAGATGCTGGAAATGCAGGCTCGCCAGCAAATGATGTATCGTTCGCCGCTGCAGGCACTGCGCAAATCGGCCGACATCAAAGACAACAGGTCTAAGTTTTATTAATAGCTTTTTGTTTTAAAATATCCCAGCCCGCAACATTAAACGTTGCGGGCTTTTTTATGCACTTTAAGTATCGTTGCCTGTCATCCTGAGCGCAGCGAAGGATCTAAGCCTGGCATAAAAGAAGCTTGGTAAACAAATAGTACCCTGTTCTTTTACAATAGAAACTATAGGGACACTTTCAGATCCTTCGCTGCGCTCAGGATGACAAACAAAAATCAATCAACAGGATCTGGTGTGTTGCTTACATACATTCAAGGCTAACTTTGCACCTTCAATACAAACACATGCAGCCTACGATATACTATTGTTACGATGCTTATTGCGGATGGTGTTACGGATTTAGCCCGGTGATTAAAAAACTGGAAGCCGCATACAAAGACCGTCTTTCTTTTGATGTGCTCTCCGGCGGTATGATCCTGCCGGAAGAGCCCACGCATTTTGGCACCATGGCCAAATACATTCAAACAGCGTACAAACAAGTGGAGCAAACCACCGGCATCGAGTTTGGGCAGGATTTTCTGTGGCATGTATTTCATCCCGAAGAAACCGACTGGTACCCCGATTCGACCAAGCCTGCTATTGCGCTTTCTATTCTAAAAGAACAACATCCCGATAAAGCTGTGGCATTTGCCTCCGACCTGCAGTATGCACTCAATTACGAAGGCCGCGACCTTACCGACAATGAAGCATACCGCCACCTATTGCCCCAGTACAATTTGGCTGAAGAGGACTTTTACACCAAGCTCAAAAGCGAGGAGTACCTCGAAAAAGCATATTACGATATGGCGCTGGTAAAACAATTGCAGGTAAACGGGTACCCTACTGTACTGATGCAGGTAAGCGACGCAAAATTTTACCTCCTCAGCCGCGGCTACACCGATTATGAAACCCTGCAGGCAAGGGTGGAAAAAGTGTTGGAAGAATTGGCCCCTTAATCCGCTGCACACTTGCTGCATCATTATCAAAAATGTTGGTGCAGCAAGTGTTGCATTTTTATTTCGGTAAAAAAACGGACCGCAAAGGGCTGCATGGTTTACATTTAGAAAACGGACGCAAAATCCGTTGCACTAACATGAAAGCTTTGCCAACGATTGTAGGTTCGCTGCTGCTGGCAGCCACCACCCTGTGTGCTACGGCACAAAAAGCGCAACCGGTAAAAACCGATGCAAAACTTGCTGCATCTTTTAAGCAGCAATACACGGATGCAGCAGCGCAGTACAAACTGCTGGCAAAAGCATTGCCGCCGGATCGTTTTCCCAAAACATATTTTCCCAAAACCGGTAAATACGAATTCAGTAATTCGGGTTGGTGGTGCAGTGGTTTTTATCCCGGCACATTGCTGTACCTGTATGAGCAAACCGGCGACAAGGAATTGTACAACGAGGCGATGCGCATCATGCAGGTGTTGGAAAAAGAAAAAAATAATAAGTCCACACACGACCTTGGTTTCATGATGTTTTGCTCATTTGGCAACGCCAACCGCATAGCATCAAAGCCGGAGTATCGCGATATTTTACTGACCAGTGCACGGTCTCTATCTACCCGCTTCAATCCTACAACCGGCACCATCAAATCATGGGATTCAAAGCCCGAGGATTTCCTAGTCATCATCGACAATATGATGAACTTGGAATTACTTTTTTGGGCCACTAAGGTCAGCGGCGATTCCAGTTTTTATAAAACAGCCATCACACATGCCAACACAACCATCGCTAATCACTTCCGCCCCGATGGCAGCTCTTACCACGTAATTAACTACAACCCGCAAACCGGTGCCGTGCAGCAAAAACGTACGGCCCAAGGTGCCGCTGATGAATCGGCATGGGCCCGCGGGCAGGCATGGGGCCTGTATGGATACACGGTGATGTACCGCGAGACCGGCGACAAAAAATACCTCGATGTGGCGGAGCGCATTGCGCAGTTCATGCTCAACCATCCCAACATGCCGCAGGATAAAATTCCGTACTGGGATTTCAATGCACCAGACATCCCCACTGCGCTGCGCGATGCTTCGGCAGCGGCCATTACGGCTTCCGCATTGCTGGAGTTGCAGGGCTATGTAAGCGGCACCAATAAAACAAAATACCTGCAGGCAGCTGAAACAATGCTGCGCAATTTATCGAAGCCGCCTTACCGCGCTGCCGTGGGCACCAATGGTGGATTTATTATTGAACATGGTGTGGGCCACAAACCCGCCGGCACCGAAGTGGATGTGCCGCTTACCTATGGTGATTATTATTTTGTAGAAGCGATGAAGCGCTACCAGCAACTGGCTGCAGGTAAAAGACTAACGTTTTAGCGTAGCCGACATGCAAATACAATACAACGAAAGCAATACATGCAAGGGCTATTTTAATTTACGGGTAAACAAATGGGCATATGCAACGCGTAGCATTTAAAATGAAACTTTTTCCGGGTAATGAAGCTGCATACAAAGAGCGGCACGATGCCATTTGGCCCGAGTTAGTAGCACTATTAAAATCAACGGGCATCAGTGCGTACAGCATTTTTTTAGACAGCGAAACCCATACGCTTTTTGGTGTGCTGCAAGTGGCTGACAAGGCAGCAATGGATGCACTGCCGCAACAACCCGCGATGCAAAACTGGTGGGCTTACATGCGCGACCTGATGGAAACAAACGCGGATGGCTCGCCGGTATCCAGTCCGCTGCAGGAAGTTTTTTATATGCCCTGAATCAACACCATTTCATTTCACAACCATTACATCCGTAGCTATAAACAACCGCGATGTTCACCACCCAATCATATCGAACAGTTGTGCTCCTGTTGCTGGTATTTGCCAGTATACAAATACAGGCACAAAAAAGAAAAACAGCACCAACCGACCGCGAGGTTTGGCTGCAACACCTAAATAAAATTGCACGGCCTGTACTCTCCAACCTCGCTGCAGACCGGTTGAAAGAAACCATGCCCATAGTGTTGCCGCAACATGTGGATAATGCCGAACACCGCGGCAAAGTGGCTTACCTCGAAGCATTTGGCCGTACGCTTTGTGGCATTGCACCCTGGCTCAATAGCGAAGGCGGCAACGCAGCCGAGGTGGCGCTGCGCAACCAATACCGGCAGTGGTCGCTGAAGGCATTGGCCAATGCAGTAAACCCCGCGGCAAAAGATTATATGGTGTGGAACGGCGGCCAGCCGCTGGTTGATGCTTCATTTGTAGCCTTTGCGTTGGTGCGCTGTCCGTGGCTTTGGGAGCATAGCGATACAGTGGTAAAGGCCCAAATAATTGATGCATTTAAAACCACCCGTGGCACCGTGCCGGTATACAGCAACTGGATACTTTTTTCGGGAATGATTGAAGCATTTTTTTGCAAGTATGGGCTTGACTACGACCCGGTGCGCATTGAGTACAGCATCCGCGAATTTGCCAATCATTGGTATGTGGGCGACGGCATGTTTTCCGACGGGCAGGCGTTTGCGCTGGATTATTACAACAGCATTGTGATACAACCTTACCTGGCGGCTATTGTGGATATTGCCGTGCAAAAACGTGGCGCATACAAATGGTTTGCACCGCAAATGTTGCAGATCAACCAGCGCTATGCCGAAGTGCAGGAGCGCTACATTCACACCGATGGATCTTACCCGGTGCTGGGCCGCTCCATTGCATACCGCGGCGGCGTGTTTCACCACCTTTCCGATATGGCGCTGCGCAAAGCGTTGCCCGCTTCGTTGCAGCCTGCGCAGGTACGCAGTGCACTTACGGCTGTTTTAAATAAAACCATGCAGGCGCCGCAAACATTTACCACAGGCGGCTGGCTCAACATAGGTTTGTATGGGCACCAGCCGGGACTGGCCGAACGTTATATCAACACCGGTAGCTTGTACATCTGCAGCACGGTGCTGGTGGCTTTAGGTTTACCAGAAACAGATTCTTTCTGGGCTGCACCTGCTGCACCGTGGACCTCCGTAAAAGTGTGGAGCGGCGGGGATATGCCTGCCGATCATGCACTGGATCTGCAATTGAAATGACGGCACATGCAACAAGCTGCAGCTACAATTCATATCTTTCAATCATAACATTGTTTGCACAAATAAACCAAGGATGAAATATTTACTGATTGCCCTGTTATTGACTACTACACAATTGCATGCACAAACCAACAATGAAAAAGCCGTAACCGCCGCGGTGGAACAATTGCGCCAGTTGATGATCACACCAGACAGCAGCGCATTGGTAAAACTTGTTTCAAACGATTTGAGTTATGGCCACTCCAGCGGATTGGTAGAAGATAAAGCTGCATTCATCAAATCGTTGGTGAGCGGCTCGTCGGATTTTGTGAGCATGAACCTGTCGAACCAAACCGTGCAGGTGCTGGGCGAAATAGCCATTGTGCGCCACCTGCTGGAAGGTGAGATCAACGCCAACAACGGGACTTCGAAAGTGAAGCTGCATATTTTGCTGGTGTGGCAAAAGAAAAAAGAAGGCTGGCAACTGGTGGCCCGCCACGCTGCAAGGGCTGCTTAAGAAGCCAATCTTTTTTTACCAACATTAATGGCCAACAGCCGCTGCACCGATTGCAGCCGGCCGTTGGCCATTTTTATTTTTACCAGTGAAATAAAAAATGCAACGTTTTTGCATTTTTTATTGCCTATAGTGATAAACCAAAATGTATGCGCCGGCTTTTACCAATACTGCTGCTTTTTTCCGCTTGCACCGATATGAACATGAGTGACGATTTTCCGCCCGGTCCTGCTTTTGTTCCTGTGTATGCCAGCGTGGAATGGGATGCACCTGTGCAAATGCAGCCCGCCAAGCCCACTGTTACCGCCGGAAAAATTTATGCGTTCCGCGATTATGCTTTCCAGGTTGATCAGTACAAGGGCATCCATATCATTGACAATGCTAAAAGTGCCGGCGCCAAAAAGATCGGGTTTTTACAAATACCGTTTTGCACCGAAATAGCCATCCGCAACAGTTACCTCTACACCAATCACAACAACGATATGGTGGTGTTTAACCTGGCCAACCCCACGGCACCCCAACTGGTAAAGCGCCTGAAAGATGCCTTCCCGGCAATGAACACCATACAGGAGCATCCACCATTTTCGAACGTAATGTTTGAATGCCCCGACCCTGCAAAAGGCATGGTGATAGACTGGGTGCAGCAAACGGTAGCCAACCCCAAATGCCGCCGTTAATTCAAGTTCAATGATCTTTTTTCAAAATGATTAGCCCATTGGTATCGGCTCATTTTTAAACAATGCCAAAACAAAATATCATGCGTTTGCTTTTGTTTGCGCTTCTTTGTATAACACTGCTCGGCTGCGATAAGTCGGCATCGGACAGTAGACTATATAACGGCGGCGGCACGGGCCAGGGCGGTTCGCTGGCACGTTTTACCATTGCAGGCAATTACCTGTACACGGTGGATAACGAAGACCTAAAAGTGTATGAAATATCGGATGCAGCCAACCCGGTATATAAGCGTACGGTGCCGGTGGGTTTTGAAATAGAAACCATCTTTCCATTCAAAAACCGGTTGTTCATTGGCTCTACCAGCGTAGTGCATATTTTTAGCCTCGACGATCCATCGAAGCCGGAGAAATTGAGCGAAGCCATTTCGCCGGAAGTAATGCGCCGCTGCGACCCGGTGGTGGCAAAAGACACAGTGGCTTTTGCAACATTGCGCACCAATGGTCCGTGTGGTGGCATCCAAAGCATACTGGCGGTATACGATATCCGCAATGTGGCTAAGCCCGTGCAGCGGGCCAGTTTTCCATTAACAGAACCATATGGCCTTGGTTATTCAGACACGGTGTTGTATGTATGCGACAACCAACAGGGATTGATGGTTTTTGATATCAAAAACGCATTTGAACCCAAGTATGTAACAAGCCTTAGAGACGGCAGTTTTATAGATGTGATACCTTATGGCAACACGCTTATTTGCTGGGTACGCAATGGTATGATCCTGTACGATATTTCGGATAATAAAAACCCACAGTTCCTAACCCGTATCAATTGATGAAAAAATTTTGTTGTGTTGTACTGCTGCTGTGGGCACTGGGTGCCGCTGCGCAAAAAGCACCATCGGGCCGGCTCAAATACACGCCGCACAACCTGGTGGTTACCATCAACCCGTTGGCCATGCTCAATGCCGATCATCGCCTGATGATGGGCGTTGAACACCGATTCAGTGGCCGCTTTTCGCTGGTGGGCGATGTGGGCCTGGTGGTACAATCGAGTTACCTCGATGAAGCAAAAAAGGCAAGAGGTTTTGAGTTGCGTCCAGCACTGCGCTACTATTACACCCGCCAGGGTGCGGGTTATGTACAGGGACAGCTCCACTACCGGCTGATGAACTACGACCTGCACGGATGGCTGGGCCAGAACTGCGTTAATGGCGTGCCTACTTACGAGAAGTTGCAGGATTTTACTTTTCAAAAAAGCCAGGCTGGTACTGCTGTAGTTACCGGCGGCACCGAAAGATTGGGCAAGCACTGGCTGCTCGATGTATCGGTGGGTTTGGGATTGGTATACCGCCAGCAAAAAGTAAAAGATGAACCCAACTGCTGCTACATGCCGACCGATAATTTTTTCGGCAACACCACGCAGAACAAGATGTGGTTGCCGGTAGTGCCGATTTCGGTAAAGCTGGGGTATGTGATTAAGTAAGTCAAAATTCAAAAGTAAAAAGTCAAAAGGGATGTTGTAAACGTTGGCTGTCTGCGTGATTTCGGACGCTTTTGAATTTTGAATTTTTACTTTTGACTTAACCCACGATCTTATAATTTTTATACGTAAAAAACTGCCGGCCGGTCAGGTCTTCTACAACCTTCATCACCTTTTCTTTTGCCGACATATTGTTCTTGGCTGGATCGTACACAAAGGTCCAGTCCTGTGCGGCCACTACATCTTGCATCACGGCAGGATGCGTGCCGGTAAAGCGTTTCAGGTAATCGTATTCGCGGTAGCTATAGCCTTCGGCTTCTTTTTGTTGCACATCGGCAATAAACGCATCGCTATCGGTATATTTTTTATGAAACTCGATGCGTTTTGCCGTCATCTTTTTCGGTGGCCTTGCCCAGCTGTAATGATAAATGGGCACCGGCACTTTCAGTACCCGCAGCTTAGTGCCTTTTTCGCCATCCTGGTTTTGTGGATTTTCATAAATGCGAAAGCCCATCGAGTCTTTATAACTGCGGATGGCAGCATTATTTTTCACAATGCGGATCTCATATTTATGAAAGCGCCTCGATGGGCAGTAGTGATTGTAATCACCATAAAAATGAATGAACGGTAGCAGCAATCCGTCGATGTTGTTGTTGCCGATATGATCCTGCATGGCTTGTTGTAAAACAGACAAATCTTTTTCGTGCACCACTTCATCGGCCTGCAGGTGAAACAGCCAGTCGGCATCCTTGCGGCAATAATCCATACCAATATTGGCCTGCTGCGCAAATACTTTTCCGCCTACCCGCAATTGCTCATCCCACACGGTATCCACGATGGTGATTTTAGGATCGTTGAGGGCAACAACAGCTTCGCGGGTGCCGTCGTTTCCTGCACCAATTACCACGATGTATTCATCCACTATGGGCAGCAGGCTTTTTATGGATTCGATAAAAGGATAAGCATAGGTAAACCCGTTGCGAACGTATGTAAATGCGGAAACGATCATGGTGTAAGTCAAAAGTAAAAAGTCAAAATTCAAAAGCATTTAAGTCAGTGTTGGTTGCATTTGCTTGCAACCCCTTTTTGACTTTTTACTTTTTGAATTTTGACTTCCTTGTTATTTAATTATTCAGCACTTTCTGCAGCTTCCTCATTGCCCCATTTCTCTGGGCGCATTTGCGGAAACAGCAGCACATCCTGTATGGAAGGCTGGTTGGTGAGCAGCATGCACAACCGGTCGATGCCAAAACCAATACCGGCTGTAGGCGGCATGCCATATTCAAGCGACCGCAGGAAATCATAGTCGATAAACATGGCTTCATCATCGCCGCGTTCCATCAGTGCCACCTGGTCTTCAAAACGTTCCCGCTGGTCGATGGGATCGTTCAGCTCGCTGTATGCATTGGCAATTTCCTTACCATTTACAATCAGCTCAAAACGCTCTACCAGCCCCGGTTTGCTGCGGTGCTTTTTTGTCAACGGGCTCATCTCAATAGGGTAATCAATGATGAACGTTGGCTGCACATAATGGTGCTCGCATTTTGAACCAAAGATCTCGTCAATGAGTTTGCCTTTGCCCACTTTCGGGTCGGCATCAATGCCCAGCCGCTGACACACGCCACGCAGGCCTGCTTCATCCAGCCCGCTTACATCAATGCCGGTGTGTTCCTGTATGGCATCGTAAATAGAAATGCGTTTGAACGGTGCTTTAAACGAAATGGTGTTGTCGCCATTCACAAAATCGGTGGTGCCGTTTACATCGACCGCTGCTTTTTCAAGCAGCGCCTCGGTGGTTTGCATCATCCAATCGTAATCTTTATACGCAGTATAAAACTCCAATACGGTAAACTCGGGGTTGTGCGTACGGTCCATGCCTTCGTTGCGGAAGTTGCGGCTGAATTCATACACCCAATCAAAGCCACCAACAATGAGGCGCTTTAAATAAAGCTCGTTGGCAATGCGCAGGTAAAAAGGCACGTCCAGCGCATTGTGGTGCGTTACAAACGGCCTTGCAGCGGCACCACCCGGAATGCTTTGCAGCACCGGCGTATCTACTTCCAGCGCACCATTGCTGTTCAGAAATTCGCGGATGGAGTTAATCAGTTTGGAGCGCTTTACAAATGTTTCCTTTACCGTAGGGTTGATCACCAGGTCGGCATAGCGCTGGCGGTATTTAAATTCGGGATCGGTCACGGCATCGTACACCACCCCGTCGGCTTCTTTTACAATAGGCAGCGGACGCAGTGCTTTTGCCAGCACCGTCAGCTCTTTTACATGCACCGATATTTCGCCGGTTTTGGTACGAAACACAAAACCTTTTACGCCTACAAAATCACCAATATCGAGCAGCTTTTTCCAAACCGTGTCGTACATCGAAGTGTCTTCGCCGCGGGCCAGGTCATCTTTGCTTACATATACCTGAATGCGGCCGGCACTATCCTGCAGCACGGCAAACGAAGCCTTACCCATAATACGCACACTCATGATGCGGCCTGCCAGGCACACTTCACTAAACTCAGTGGCGTTATCGTCGGAAAAAGCATTTTTGATAGGGGTAGAAAAATGGGAAACGGGGAAAGAAGCGGCAGGATACGGGTCGATACCCAGGGCCTGCAGTTGCGCCAGCTTGTCGCGGCGTATCTGCTCCTGCTCTGAAAGCTGCTGTTGTTGCATGTTTTTCAATTGAGGTGCAAAAGTACGGCGATGAAGGGAATGCTGCACTTTATGAAACGAATAGTGGCGGGTGAATAACTAGTGCGGTTTTTTTACAAAAAATAAGACGCAGGAGCTACCGGGTGGCCGCTTCGTCGAACCGGAGCCGGTACGCCAGCGACAACCTGAAATGAACGCCATCATTGAATTTTTCCGCAAAAAAATATTTCGAAAAACCATCGGTTGCACCCAGCCGGAACCGGCGGAAAAGGGAATGGCCCAATTCGGCGGTGAGCACGAGTTTAGGTTGTAAATAGAGGTCGGTAAAGGCTTGCACCTGGTTGTCATCAATGCGTACAAATCGATCTTCGGCGCCGGCCCGGTAGCGAAATGAAGTGGTGATGGCCCGGAACGAAGCACCATAATACAACCGCGACGATACTTTCCTTTCGAGCACCAGGCTACCCGGCAGGGTGCCAAAAAGCTGCAGCCGGGGGTTGATGGTCCATTCAATGCCGGCGAGGGGAATAAAGAAGTTGCCAAAAAACTCGCGGTTGTAATACAGCCCGAATTTGTATTTGAGCTTTGGGTTTACTGTGCGGGTAGCCAGCAGCACCGTGCCCAATTGAAAGCGGTTGTTGAAACCAAAATCGCCTGCGCCGTTCCAGCGGGCCACCAACAATGTGGTGGTGGTCCATTGCGGGCTCCACGGTTTGATATAACCGCCCACCATTGCTAAGCCGCGCAGCCACTGCGGTGCGGATGCCAGCGCCGTACTGCTGATGCTCCATTGTTCGGCAATGGGGTTGAGCAAAATAATGCTGCTGTCCCGCGAAACCAGCGGCAACTGCACCTGTGCCTGCCCATATTCAAAGCTGTTGCGGTTAAAATTGCGCCGCACCAAACCGGCATCGGGGCTTTTGTGAAAGCGGATGGAGGCCACATCAAGGTAAGGCTGGGCCTGGCCATTTACAGCAAATAAAATGCACAGCAGGCCGGCCAGCAGTTTGGAGCGCATTGCAAAGATTTTGGCAGCTGCATTTACCACAGCAAAAAGCAGCCACTACTAAAGTAATGCGCAGCCCACCGCTTTGAAAGCAATCGCTCAGGATTTTATTTGCCCATTGCTGCAGGCAGTTCATTACCTGCCGAAAGCATTGCAGCCGCGGCTTGCCTGCCGCTTTGCAGGGCCGCTTCCACCGTGCCCAGTTCGGGGCCGTGGTGCAGGGCTTCGCCCGCAAAATACACGGTGTGTTCGGCGGGTTGCTGCAGCGTTTTTTGATGTGTAGCGCCATCTACTACTTCGTATGAATAGGCACCGTGGAAAAAAGGGTCGGCCGACCAGTTGTGGCTCCAGGCACCCAGCAGATCCTGCCACAGGTAGGCGGGCTCCAAATCAAATATTTTGGCAAGTGAAGAAAGGGCCATTTGCAACAGCTCGTCGTGAACCGCATGCTGCAGGGATAGTGCTTTGGGGCCGCCCAGCCAGCCGGTCAGTATATTGGTGGTCATGGGGTGCTGGCTCCACCAGGTGGGTATGCGTTCATCGGAAAAAAGAAACTGCAGGTCGGCCAGGTATTTTTCATGGATCAGCGTGCTGTTTTTCCAAAACGCCTGTCGAAACAGCAAATTGATTTTTACCACATGACCATAACCCAATGCTTTTGCCGCCATCATGTGCTGCTGCAGCTGCGGCACAAATTGGATGCTTCCCGATTGTAACACACCCAACGAAACCGTAACCAGCACCTGGCTGCACTGAAATACAGTTTTATCAGTGGTAACAGAAACGCTTCCCCTTTGCCAGTTTATTTGCTCTACCGGCTGGCCCAAGAACAACTGCACACCTTTTTCCCGGCACTGCGCTTCCATGTATTGGGTTAATTGCAGGTAGCCGCCTTCAATGCGGTATTGCGGCTGGTCGTCGCCGGTCAATTCTTCGGCAAGGGCCAATGTACTTGAGCGGCTGGTGTCGGCGGCATAATATCCTTCGGCGTAATCCTGCACCGCTTGCCGCATGTTGGCACACTGCGGCTCGGCCAGCTGCTGTTGTATAAACTCTTGGACCGGAAGGTCGGTTGTAACGGCTTTGAGTTTGGGCTCCAGTATATCGTATCCTTCAATAAAATCTTCCTGTGGCTGCAAACCTGTCTCTTTTCGCTGCCAGATGCTGCCTTCAATTTGGTGTGTGGTGGCGCCAGCCTGCTGCAAAAGCAACTGGGTTAGCGGCAGATCGCCGTGTACAAACTCGGCGCCCAATTGCACCAAAGTGCCGTTTTCCTTATCCGGCACGCACAGCATGCGGCCGCCGGTGCGGCCGGTGGCTTCCACCACGGCTACCCTTTTCCCGGCATTGCTTAATTCAATGGCAGCCATTAGCCCGGCTGCACCGGCACCAACAATAACGATATCGAATTGCGCATTGGTCATGCACTTTTTTTATGCAAGGCCCGGACCAGCAGCCTATTTACCCCCGATTTGGTTCCGGCAGGTTATTTTTGCATACTGTTGAGATTCTGGCAAAAGATTTGAAACCATCCTAAAAACCTTATATGATCCGTTCTTACCTGGCAATATTTGCATTTGCGCTTACCTTTTTTTCCTGCGATACGCTTTCCAATTTACCACAGATGAACATCCCGGTTTCCGAAGGCGAGGCTGCACAAGGCATCCGTGAAGCTTTGGACCAGGGCGTAAGCCGCGGCATTTCGCTGCTGCACAAAGAAGATGGATTTTTTAAAAACACGGCATACAAAGTGCTGCTGCCCGAGGAAGCGCAGCGTATTGAAGGCGTGCTGCGCCAAATGGGTATGGGCGCCATGGTAGATCGCGCCATTTTGCAGATCAACCGTGCGGCCGAGGATGCCGTGGGTACGGCTGCGCCAATTTTTGGCGATGCCATCCGGCAGATGACCCTGTCCGATGCGTTGGGTATTGTTCGCGGCCAGCAGGATGCGGCCACGCAATATTTTCAGCAGCGCACCACCACGCAGTTGAAAACTGCATTTACACCCATCATCAAACAATCGTTGGACAAGTTCAGCGCTACCAAATATTATGGCGATATGATCAACACGTACAACAATTTTCCAACGACGCTTAAAAAGGTAAACCCCGACCTAACGGCCTATGTAACCGAAAAAGCAATCAGTGCGCTGTTTGACCAGGTGGCGAAAGAAGAAGCCAACATCCGCACCAATGCATCGGCCCGCACTTCGCAGATTTTGAAGCGGGTGTTTGGAAGAGGATAGCCTGAATATATTTTCAATAAAAAAGCCGCAGGTAAAGTGCCTGCGGCTTTTTTATTGAAAACAAATCGTTCACTGTTCAGGCGCTCATGCACTTAATACAATTGAAATATCAAAGTTGCCGCCATATAAGTTTCATAATACGCCATTAAAAAACCGAAAAGCCTGCTTGCGTTGTTCCCTTCACCTCAAAATTTTTCGATCATCGAATGTATAGGAAGTGTTATGTCTGCTTTCCTGGGGCAATATCAGTTGCCTTCAATGTGAATATTCCTGCGCCATTGTATTCATAGTTAAAGCCATTTTCGTCTAAAAACTCCCCTTCATAATGTTCTTCATCCCAAACCTCGAGGATAACTCCTGTCATTCCAACCTTAAGGACTGGATTGATGTCTCTTGTTAATTCAATACGCTGATACTGGTAGAACATAGAAGAAGATTGCGCACAGCAGGTGTTATTGCCATATATCGTTCAATACGATGTTGGCACTGCAGCCGGAAAATTGAAAAGTGAATGGGGCCATCTCGTCCACTCCTAACTGCTGGTACACATTTTCCACCAACTGAAATACTTCTAATGTATTCCGGTCTGTATCAATGATCAGGTAGTAAGGAACCTGTTGCTGCTGGTAGATTTCAAATTTTGTATGGCGGTCCTTTAATGCAGTGGCAGGAGAAAGAATTTCTGCAACCAGGTCGGGTGGAAAGTCAAGAAAAGCTTTTTCGATGGGTTTGCAAACTATCAGCAAGTCGGGGTTCAACACCGTATCTTCTGAAATTTTATAATCAATGGGTTGATATGCAGTGCAACCGCATTTCCCCTTTTTCAACGCAGCCCTGAATTCTGCATGCAGGTTGCCCGCAACTGCCTGGTGGCGCGGCTTTGGCGCCGGACTCATTGCATACGGAATACCATCAATCAGTTCCCACTTGCCTTCCCAATGCAGGTAATCGGCGTAAGTGTAATGGGGCAATATTTTGTAAGCGGTAGACATTCCTGTTTTAAAATTAAGACTATTCCGCAAGACCAAAACTTCCTGAATAGTGCATCTGCTCATTTACAGGAGCAACTTACACCACCGATAGCAGCACCTGCCACGCAGCTTCCACGTTACCCGCATCCAGCAGTTGGGCGGCATGGCGGTGCATTTCCGTTTCCATTTCCTCGGGGTTAAGCGAATAATACTGCACAATGTTTTTCAGGTGATCGTCTTCAAACTGCGGCTGCACCACGGGCTGCTTATGCACATTAGCCAGCATGCCCAGGTGGTTGCCGGTAAGTATTTTGCTGCGGCGAATGCTTTCCGGCAAAGCATCGATGCCGATGCCCAGTTGCGTGTTGGGTTTGGGCACCGTAAATAAATTATCGGCACCTACGCGGCAATACCAATCGCCGCCGAGGCGGGCTACCAGTTCCAGTTTGCGCTGGTCTATTTTGCCGTTTTCGTCCAGCAGCGTATCATCTACATGAACGCACAGCACTTCACAAATCACCAATTGACCGGCGCCACCTTCCGCACCCAGCGATTTTATTTCCAACACCCGGCATTCCAGTTTTGCTTTGGCTTCTTGCACCATGGGCGGCTGCACCAGGCTGGCCGGTTGTTTGGTAAAACCGCTTTTTACAAATTCATCCACACCCTTGCCGTATTCGCATGAAGCCAGCGATGCCTGCTGCAACATATCGTAGGTAACGATGTTGATCACCACTTCGGGAACTTCTTGTACGTTTTGCAGCGTGTGTTTGGTGGTATTGTCCCGCACCCTGCGGGCCGGCGAAAAAATAACAATGGGCGGGTTGGAAGAAAACAGGTTAAAAAACGAAAACGGGCTCAGGTTTACGTTGCCGGCAGCATCGATGGTGGATGCAAAACAAATGGGCCGTGGGGCCACCAAGTGCTGCAGCCAGTATTGTTTTTCGGCAGCCTTCAGCGGGGCAAGGTCAATACGCATGGGCGTGAAAGTAGCAAATAGAAACATACCCTTTGCCCCTAACGGTATCGGCTGCGGCCCGTTTTGCTGCAATAATTGCCGCTGCTCCATACATACCGCCACTCATACGGGAAAAGCCGTTTTGCTGTAACATCCCGGTGCGCTGCTCCGTTGCAGTTACAAACCGACACATAACCAACCAAACCAATAGCATGAAAGCAATTATTTTATCCCTGCTGCTCTTTGTTTTTACCATGGGCAAAGCCGTTGCACAAACCATTACCGGCAATAAAGTAAGCCGCGATTTCCCGGTGGCCAGTTTCGATGCCATTAAAGCCAATGGCGTAGTGGAGCTAACCCTGGTGCAGGGCACAAAGGAAAGCGTGACTGTTGAAGGCGACGAAGGCCTGCAGGCTTTTATCACCATTGCCAACAACGGCAACACACTGGAAATTGACACCAAGAAATTGAGCAACAAAAAGTTAAAGGGCGACTGGAAGCTGGCCGTTACGGTTTATTTCCGCAACCTCAACGATGTGTCGTTAAGCACGGTGGGCAATGTTCGCAACGAGGGTACACTAAAGCTGGATGATGTAAAACTGCGGATCAGCAGCGTGGGCAACACCAACCTGAAACTGGAGGCGCAAAAGTTTCGGCTTGATGCCAGCAGCGTGGGCAATATTGAACTGGCGGGCAGTGCAAAAGATGCAGTGCTGCGCAACAGCAGCATCGGCAACATTAAAGCGGTTGATTTTGCAGTAAGCAAAATGGACATCGACAACAGCGGCATCGGCAACACCGAGATAAACGCTGCAGAGATCACTGGTTTTCACAGCAGCACGCTGGGCAGTGTTCGCAACCGCGGCCAAAAAGTAAAGAACTGGGATTAACAGCCAAGTACTCCTCCATATAGCAGGGAAAGGCGGATACCGGAAACAGCAGGTGCAGGCTTCCTACAGTTTCGGTGGAAACCTTTCCTTTTTTTGGATAGACCAGAATATCGAACAGACGAACAAGGAATGTCGAATAATGAAGTATCTTGAACTGTACTCCAATAATTTACAATTATTAATTATTGGCTGTTCCCTTCTTCATTCGACATTACTTGTTCCTTGTTCATCTGTTCTTTATCTCTTTGTTCAAAATGCTCCAATCAGTGTCTTCCTGCTCCACCACGTTGTGCAATGTGCCCAGGCCTTCAATCTCCATTTCCACGGTATCGCCGGGTTGCAGCCACTGCTCGGTATAGTTGGGGTCATTGAATTTCCCGGTGCCATTGAGTTCCAGAAAACAACCGGTGCCTACCGTGCCGCTGCCAATCACATCGCCGGGCAGCAGGTCCACACCATACGATGCCCGTTCGATGATCTCGCCAAAAGTCCAGTCCATATCGCCCAGGCTGCCGCGGCTTACTTCAATGCCATTTACTTTACAGCTCATGGCCAGGTTCCAGGCCTGTCCGCGGTGGCCCTCTTTGGGTGCCGTTTCAAAACTCCTGAGTTCGTCCAGCGTTACCAGCCACGGTCCGATGGTGGTGGCAAAATCCTTTCCCTTTGCGGGTCCCAGGTTCAGCAGCATTTCTTCCATTTGCAGGCGGCGGGCACTCCAGTCGTTCATGATCATGAGGCCGCCAATATATTCGTGTGCCTCTTCTGCACGGATGTTGCGACCGCTTTTGCAAATAACAATGGCCGCCTCCAGTTCAAAATCCAGTTTTTCAAAATGATCGGGCATCAGTTGCAGGGTACCCGGCCCGGTAATGCTGTGGTGGTTGGTGAAATAGAAGATCGGGTATTCGTCAAACTGCGGGATCATGTCTACACCACGGTTGCGGCGGGCGGCCGCCACATGTTGCCTGAAGGCATAACCATCGCGGCAGGATGTAGGAAAAGGCACCGGCGCTAGCAACTCCACAGTTTCCAGCGGCTGGCCTTTGGTTTCACTTATTTTGCCCGCTTTAATCAGCTCCACCCCGTGCAGCGCCACCGGCAGCATATCTTCCCAGTATTGTAAAAAAAGCCCCATCGAACCCGGCAGGTCGGGGTGCAGTGTTTCGATATCGTAAACACGGCCGCCCACAAGCACGGCCAGTTGGTCCACATGTTCTTTGCGGTAAGAAAGCAACTTCATAAATGCAAGCGTTGAAATTGAAAAACGGCTAAGGTATGCATTTAGTAAAAAGGCCAGCATGATACAGTTGCGCCAAATGTTTTATATGGCAGTTGCATCAATACAGGCAAAATTTTTGTGGTGATATGTGCCCATTGTATAACGTGCAATTGTTGCAGTGTTACAAATGCACCAGCCAAGATTCTTTTTTCACCACCCAAAAAGCCCTTAACAATGAAATTCGAGAAAATTCACAACAAGGGACAAGCGAAATTGTTCGACAATCCTTACCTGGAAATGCTCACCAAATCACACCCGCTGGTGATCTGGGGCATGTACATGCCGGTAATGATCGGGTTTCCTATTTATGCTGCCCGCAATTACAACTACAGCGGCCTCAACATCGGCCTGTTGTATTTGGCGGGTATGTTTGCCTGGACGCTGTTTGAGTACCTGGCGCACCGCTACCTGTTTCACTGGATTGCCGACAGCAAGCGGGCACAAAAAATCATTTACATCATGCACGGCAACCATCACCATTATCCCCGCGACAGGGAACGGTTGTTTATGCCGCCGGTGCCCAGCCTGATGATAACTTCTACTATTTTTTTAGTGCTGTACTTACTGCTTGGCGGAGCCGCCTTTGCTTTTTTTCCGGGCTACCTGCTGGGCTACCTGCTATATGCCTCCATGCACTATGCCATTCATGCATGGAACCCGCCCTTTAAATGGATGAAGCCCTTGTGGCGCAACCACCACCTGCATCATTACAAAAACGAGCACAAAGGTTTTGGCGTGAGCTCCACGCTGTGGGATCATGTGTTTGGTACCATGTTCGACCTGAATACAGAAAAAGAAGACAAGCGGAAAGTCGAGGAACTGATGTTTGCCAGTAGCAAAGAAGGCGACAAAAGAGCATAATCATATTTTTGTGCCCTGAACAGCAAAAACACCGCAACTGTTTTCAATGCAGTTGCGGTGTTTGGGCAGGTCGTCCGGCTGTAGAAAGAGACGTGTATTATGGGCCAAAAAAAATTAAAGCGATTTGCCGAGCTGCTGCAGTTTTCCAACGTATTGCAAAACCCCGAAGGCATGCAGGGGACGTGGCAGCAGTACTTCAATAACAACCAACCCCTAACGCTGGAGCTGGCCTGCGGCAAAGGCGAGTATGCACTGGGGCTGGCGCAAATGCACCCGCAGCGCAACTTTGTGGGTGTGGACCTTAAAGGCAACCGCCTGTGGGTGGGCGCCAAAAAAGCAACCGCCGCGGGCCTCAGCAATGTTGCTTTTTTACGCATACAAATCGACCGCATCCACGAGTTTTTTGCTCCCGGCGAAGTGGAGGAAATTTGGATCACATTCCCCGATCCGCAACTGCGTATTTCAAAAGATAAAAAACGCTTAACGCATCCCAAGTTTTTGCGGCTGTACCAGCAGATACTGCAGCCCGGTGGAAAAATCAACCTCAAAACCGACAGCCCGGTGCTGTACGAATTTACCCTGAAGGTGATTGAAATATACGGCTGCACGCTGCACCAATCTACCGATAACGTATATGCACAACCGCAAATAGACCCGGAGCTGCAGATTAAAACGCATTACGAAGGGCTGGATATTGCGGGCAGCAACAAGGTGCACTATGTATGTTTTTCGTTGCCGGCAATGCTGCCGGGCGCCGAGCTGGATGTGCGGCTGCACGAAATGCTAAAAGAAGAAGCCGGTGTTGACTGAGGGCGAAGAATATTATATTAATAGCCAGGGCTTGCTGGTGTTTACCGAAAAATACCACCGGGCACGGGGCTATTGCTGCGGCCGTGGGTGCCTGCATTGCCCGTTCAATTACTCCGCTGTGCGGGAGCCGCGCAGATCGGAATTGCTGCAGCAAAGGGCGGAACGTGAAGCCGGGGATAAGAAAGAAGAATAGTTTTTATCTGAACCACGGAGGCACGAAGAACACGGAGCAACACAAAGAAATATTTACATCGTTGGGGTTGTTGTGTTTGCATTTCAAAAAAGAAAGTTTCAAGCTTTTTATACAGATGTGGAATGGAAAAAGCCATGCATTTGATTGTTGGCAACACTTGAGTTAATGGTGGCTTCTGCAGCTACAATGACATAAACATAGTTGAATAACGGCACATAGAATTTCAATTCATCAACACAAAGGCTTCATCAAAAGATCAATCCGAAATCTAAGACAGCCTGATTTCGAATCTCTTTTTACAGTATTAAAAGGTGGAATCATCAATTAAATAGTTTGCCAACAACGCAGCGTTTTTGTCCTTAATAAAAGACAGCCGCATCCAATCATAGCCAAAGAACTTTATATTTGGAAACCCGCACAATTCCTCCAAAAACTAACTGCAATGAAAAAGATTTTACTGCTCCTCCCTTTTGTATTCTTTGGGCTGTTCGCCACCGCACAATGCGATAAACCGGTAACTTTTAAATGTTACAAAGGGCGGCAGTTCAAAAATGGCAGTGCAAAAGAAGAGATGCCCTTTGAAATGACCATGACTATTGATAAAGGTAAAATGAATATTTACATGGCTATGGACAGGGCTACCTCAACGATACAGGGCGAAATAACAGAAGTGCTTACCTGCGAATGGACCGAATACTTGCACAACGGTAAAACGAGGTACAAAGGCAAGGTTACCCCGGAAGGCGGCAGCATGCAAGACGCCTACATTGAAATTGAAAGCACCAACGGTCAGACAAAAATCTCGTTCAGCTCCACGCCGGACGATACTTCGAAACTGCAATTCGATGTAGTGGATTACACTGTTGCGGAAGACGATGCAGCAACACCAAAAGCTGCCGAACCGGCGAAGCGTAAAAAGAAATCATAGCCAATAAATCTGTTGCTAACTCATTTTAAAACATAGCCTATGCCCCGCCGGCCCACTACCCGCGAAGCACTCAATAAAGTAACCCCTTCGGGTAAAAGGGATGCATCGTTCTTTGAGCTGGTGTACGACGTAGTGCGGCAAATTCCTAAAGGGCGGGTTACATCATATGGCGCCATTGCGGCGGCACTCGGCACCCGCTCATCGGCACGTATGGTGGGCTGGGCCATGAACGGCGCTCATGCCGTGCACCCGCCGGTACCCGCACACCGCGTGGTCAACCGCATGGGTCTGCTTACCGGAAAAATTCATTTTGCCACGCCTACACAAATGCAGGAGTTGCTGGAAAGCGAAGGCATCGAGGTACAAGCGGATAAAGTGCAGGATTTTGACCGGCTGTTTTGGGACCCGAAAACGCTTACCGTGTAGCTTTTTTTTACTCAATAAAATATAACGGCAAAGGCCAACCGCTTTTATGGTTTGTCGGCACCCGCTTGTATGATGGTGCGCACCTGCTCCATTTTAAAATCAACGGCTTTGCGCAACGCTTCGGTTGTAGGCAGCGCTTCCACATCGGGTTGCACGCCACGACCGTCTTTCGGCGTGTTTTTGTTTACCACTAATCTAAATAGCGGCAGTCGGAATCTTACCTTGGTTACCGGCAGCGTTACATCGGGTATCAGCCAGGCATTGTTGCCATAGGCGCTGCCACCGGTTTCTTCACCCACCAGTTGCACGTTTTGCTGCGGCTGCAGCGCTGCTGCCACCAGCGTGGCTGCGGAGAAAGTATTGCCGCCCGTGAGCAAAAACACCTGTCCATTGTAATGGTGCCGTTTGCGGGGCTTGAAGTATTTGCGTTCGTAAAACGGGAAATGATAGTATCCATCGCTGCGTTTGCGGGTAAACGCCACCAAAAACATGCTGTTGAACAGGCGCTCATTCCGGTAACGACCATAGCGGCTCCAGCGCCGAACCGCGTACAGCGAGTCGGCCACTTTAAAAGGCTTATCGGCCAGGTACCGCGTCAGCAGGTTGGAGTAGGTAATGATGCCGCCGCCATTGCCGCGCAGGTCGATGGCGAGGTTGGGCGTGCCCTTTTTATCCAACTCCCGAAAAGATTGCCGGAAAAAACGGCGCAGCCGGTAGCTGTGCGTAAATGTACCGAGGTCCATCACCGCCAGGTTAGCGGCGCTATCAAAGCGCAGGCTGCGGGTATTTTGCAAATCCAGTTTGCGGCGCTCCCTTCGGTTGGGGCCAATGGGGCGGGGCGGCTCGTTGGCGCGGGCCGTGCTGTCGCGAATGATGCGGTACAGCGGTGTTTGCACCGTTTGCCTGCGGCCCGTAGTAATATCGGTAAAGTCGACGCTATACCTTGTTTTATAGCCAAAAAGGGAAGTATAGGCATTGCCAAATCCGCCGCGGTTGCTCAGCGTTTGGTACTTATGGGTAAGGTTGTAGCCATCGGTAGGCAGGTGCTGAAACAGCGTATCGATAATTTGCTGCATGGGCCGCCCGTCGATGGAATGGATGATGGCGCCCGGTTTCAGCAGGCTGTCGCGGCGGTTGAGGTTGGCAACGAGGTAAGCAGTATCGGGCCATATTTTGAGCACCAGCGGAAAAAAGCGGCTGCTGCTGCGGCTGGCCCTGGCATAAGCCAGCGATGGCCGCACCGATGTATGTCCGCAACCAATGCCCGACACCACATACGACAGCACATTGCGGTATTGTATTTCATTCATCGAATCGCGGATCATGCTGCGGGCATGGTCAAAGCGGCGATCCACCGAATCTTTGGTGTAGTACCAGTACAGGCCAGGGTGGGCATCTTCCAGTATCTCCCTAAAAAGATCAAACTCCTTTTGCAGCGCCGCCGCACTGTATTTTTTATTCTGCGGCAAAGGCTTTACTGCGCGGCAACCAGATAGCAGCAGGAGTAAACTGATGGCAAATACAAAGGATTTACGATTTGGGATTGACGATTTACGATTGGGGCTGCTGCTGGTGCTATACACGCTATTTAGGGAAATGCTTTTACCACAAATCGTCAATCCAAAATCGTCAATCGTAAATCCCTTCATGCTCAGGCGCCTCCTTTATTAAACGCGTTCCATCCCTGCGCAGTCAATGCGTGTTTGGTGCCGCCCTTAGTGTAAATGATGCGGCCCTCTTCGGCTTCGTTCAAAAAGCCCACAACACTGATCTGCGGGTGCTCTTTTACTTTATCGTAATCGCTTTGGCTGATGGTAAACAGCAGTTCGTAATCTTCGCCGCCGCTGAGGGCACAGGTGGTGGGGTCGAGGTTAAATTTAAAGGCTGCTTCCCTTGTTTCTTCGGCAATCGGGATCTTTTCTTCGTATAGTACACAGCCCAGATTGCTTTGCTTGCAAATGTGCAGGATCTCGGAAGAAAGCCCGTCGCTAACGTCAATCATTGCCGTGGGTGTCAGTTCGGCTTCTTCAAAAAACCGGATGATGTCCTTGCGGGCTTCGGGTTTCAGCAGCCGGCCTACGGTATATTTTTCGCCTTCCAGGTCGGGCTGCACCTGTGGGTTTTCCAGGAAAATGCGTTTTTCACGCTCCAGTAAAGTAAGACCCAGAAACGCAGCGCCCAGGTCGCCGGTCACGCACAGCAGGTCGCCTTTTTTGGCGCCATTGCGGCGCACATATTTATCCGGCGCTACCTCGCCAACGGCGGTGCAGGAAATGATAAATCCTTTTTGCGAAGTGCTGGTATCGCCGCCAATCAGGTCCACGCCATATTCGTCGCAGGCTGCATGCACGCCGGCATAAAACTCGTCCAGCGCCTCCACACTAAATCGGTTGGAAAAGCCCAGCCCCAGCAGAATCTGTGTAGGCGTGGCATTCATGGCGTAAATATCACTGACGTTTACCACCACGGTTTTGTAGCCCAGGTGTTTCAGCGGGGTGTACATCAGGTCGAAATGCACGCCTTCGATGAGCAGGTCGTTGGTGAGTACAGTTTGCTTACCGTAATGGTCGATCACGGCCGCATCATCCCCCACCGGAACGATGGTGGATGCATTCTGGATCTCAAAATTTTTGGTCAGGTGCTCAATCAGGCCAAACTCGCCCAATGATGCTATTTCGGTGCGTTCTTCCATAGTTGTAAAATGCGAAGGTAGAGGGAAAGTCAGAAGTCGGAAGACCGAGGTCCGAAGACATTTGTAATGGTGCTATCTATCTTTCGTCTTCGGACTACAGACTTCCGACTTCTCCTTTCACCCATTTCACCAAATCACCATGCATTATGTCATTGGCGGCAATGATGCCGGGTTCATAAACTGAGTAGGGCTCGCCGTGGATGTTGGTAACGATGCCGCCGGCTTCCTGCACCATCAGGTAGCCCGCTGCGCTGTCCCAGGGTTTCAGGCTGTGTTCGTAAAAACCATCAAAGCGGCCACAAGCCACCCAGCACAGGTCGAGGGCTGCCGAACCCAGGCGGCGCACCGGAATGCCGCGGCGGATAAAGCGTTCAAATACCTGCAGCGGCCCATTGGGCTGATCGAGGTAGGTGTAGGGAAAACCGGTAACGAGGCAGGCATTTTCCACCCGCTCTTTTTTACTTACCTGGATGGGTTTGCCGTTGAAGGTGGCGCCCTGTCCCCGCTCGGCCAGGAACATTTCGTTCATAAATGGGTTGTACACTGCGCCCAGCACCATTTGCCCCTGATATTCCAGCCCGATGGATACGGCACAAATAGGAATGCGGTGGGCAAAATTGATGGTGCCGTCAATGGGGTCGATGATCCATTTGTATTCGGATGCCTGCGGCAGGTCGCCCGATTCTTCGGTGAGTATATGGTGGTCGGGAAACTGGGCCCGGATGGTTTCAATAATGGCTTTTTCGGAAGCATGGTCCACTTCGGTCACCAGGTCGTTGCGGCCGTCTTTCGAGGCAATATCAAAGGCAATATCATCAAACCGCCGGATAACGGCAGCAGCGGCTTCGATGGCGGTTAAGAGGGTTTGTTTGTGCATGGGGCAAAGGTAGGTTTGAAGTCGGAAGACTGGAGACCGAGGTCGGAAGTCCGAAGTCCGAAGATGGAAGACAACCACAATAGTGGCAACTGTCCTCGGACGTCGGACTTCGGTCTTCCTACTTATCTTGCCCCCGTGCAACTTTCCATCATCATTGTTTCTTATAACGTCCAATACTTCCTGGAGCAGTGCCTCCAATCGGTGCGGCGGGCCACTGCGGGTCTGGAGGCGGAAGTGATTGTGGTGGACAATGCATCAACCGACGGCAGTATGGCGTACCTGGAGCCGCGTTTCCCGGAGGTTGTTTTTTTACGGCAAAATGAAAATGTGGGCTTTGCACGGGCCTGCAACCTGGGCTGGAAAGCCAGTAGTGGGGAAAATGTGCTATTCCTCAACCCCGATACTATCCTTGCCGAAGACACGCTGCATATTTGCCTCCATTTTTTATCACAACACCCGCAGGCTGGTGCAGTTGGCGTGCACATGATCGATGGCGCAGGCGTTTTTTTAAAAGAATCCAAACGCGGCTTTCCCCATCCGATGACTTCCCTTTTTAAGTTGACTGGGCTAGCTACCCTTTCTCCGCAATCGCCCCTTTTTGCCCGGTATTATTTGGGTCATTTAGGAGAAAATGGGACCAATGAAGTTGATGTTCTGGCCGGTGCTTTTATGATGATACCGCAAGCGGTGCTGCAACAGGTAGGCGCTTTTGATGAGGCTTTTTTTATGTACGGCGAAGACATCGACCTAAGCTACCGCATCCAAAAAAGTGGGTATAAGAACTATTACCTGGCCGAAACGTCCATTATTCATTTTAAAGGCGAAAGCACCCGCAAGGCCAGCCTTGAATATGTGCGGCGTTTTTATGGTGCCATGGTCATTTTTGTGCGCAAGCATTACCGTGGCTTGGGTGCCAGCCTACTCAGGATGGCGTTGGGTGCCGCCGTCGGGGTCAGTGCTTTCTTGTCCATATTGGGCCGTGGTTTACGGAAAAAAGAGTCGAAAGCCTTGCATCCCGCAACCGGGCCGGTTGCTGTTGTGGGCACGGAAGATCAGTTCCGCCAGATAGCTACAGCATTTGACAAAACAACGCCTGTGCAGCACCTTGAAAACCTGGCCGCAACAACCGCGCAGCAAGCACAAACGCTGGTGCTGTGCGAAGGAGTGCTTTCTTTTAAAGAAATGATTGCAGCCATGCGCCGCCACCCAAAGGCTTTCCGGTACCGCCTACATGCAGCGGGCAGCGGCAGCGTGGTGGGCAGCGACAGCAGCTCGGACCGCGGCACCATCATCAACCTGGCCAGCTGATTTTCAGATCGTCATTTGCTGCACTGAACCGGCCAGCCATCACCACATCCCCATCCCTCATCCCTTCCGCTCCGCTTCCTAAAACAATCGTAAATCCAAAATCCTAAATCGTAAATCCCCTGTCTTTACCTTTATATTTGACGATTAACGAACAGGATGCATGGCGAGTATTATTGATTTTAAAATTCCCAAACGGATTGCCACTGCACTGCGCTTGCCACAGAACGACCTGCGGCGGCAGCAATTGCAGGTGTTGAAAAAACTGTTGAAGCGGGCCCGCTTTACGGAGTTTGGGCAGCGCTACCGGTTCGATGAGATCCTGATGAGCCGCCACGCAGGCAAGGCTTTCCAGGAGGGTGTGCCGGTGCACGATTACAACAAGATTTACGAGGAGTGGTGGAAAAAAACACTCGATGGCGTGCCCGATGTAACTTGGCCGGGCAAGATCAAGTTTTATGCGCTGTCGTCGGGCACTTCCGAGTCGGCTTCTAAATACATCCCGGTTACCAAAGAAATTTTGCGCAGCAACCGCATCAATTACCTGCGGCAGCTGATTTCCCTGTTTAGCTACGAGCACCTGCCGCGGCATGCCGTTACCAAAGATTTTATGATGCTGGGCGGCGCCACCGACCTGCAAAAAGGCAAGGCAGGCTGGTATGCCGGCGACCTGTCGGGTATTTTAATGAAAAACCGCCCGTTCTGGTTCCAGACTTTTTACAAACCCGGCGGCCGCATTGCTCGCATTAAAGACTGGAACGAAAAGCTGCACGAAATAGTGGAGAAAGCCCCCGAGTGGGACATCGGCTACATTGTGGGCGTACCCGCCTGGTGCCAGATGCTGATGGAAATGGTGGTGAGCCATTACAAGGTAAAAACCATACACGATATATGGCCCAACCTCGGGTTTTTTGTGCACGGCGGCGTGGCGTTTGAGCCGTATAAAAAAGGCTTTGAAAAGCTGCTGGGCAAACCCATTGTTTATATTGAAAATTATCTTTCCTCGGAAGGGTTCATCGGGTTTAAAGACCGCGAACATGCCAAAGGCATGCGCCTGATTTTGGACAACAACATCTTCATGGAGTTTGTGCCGTTTAACGACAAAAACTTTGATGCCGATGGCAAAATGGTGGAAAAGCCCGAGGCGCTGATGATACACGAAGTGGAGTTGGGTAAAGAATACGCCCTGCTGATGAGCACAAACGCCGGATCGTGGCGCTACCTTATTGGCGACACGCTGCGCTTTGTGGACCTGGAGCGGGCCGAAGTGGTGATCACAGGCCGCACCAAGCACTTTTTGAGCCTGGTGGGCGAACACTTGAGTGTGGAAAACATGAACCGCGCCATCCAGTTGGTGAGCGAAGAATTCAACATTTCCATCCCCGAATACACGGTGGTGGGTTTTCCGCACCAAAGCTTTTTTGCCCACAAATGGTTTGTGGCCTGCGATGATCCCATTGATCCCGCGCTGCTGGGCCGCCGTATAGACGAACACCTGTGTGCCCTCAACGATGACTACGCCGTGGAGCGCACCAGCGCACTGAAAGAAGTTTTTCTGGAAAAGCTACCCGAAGAAACCTTTATGGGCTTTATGGCGCAAAAAGGAAAACTGGGCAGCCAGCACAAATTTCCGCGGGTGCTGAAAGGCAAAATGCTGCAGGACTGGAAGGAGTATTTGGAGAAGACGGGAAAGACAGAAAAGACTGAAAGTCAGTAAAGTTGGAAAAGACAGTTATACCAGCGGTAGTTTCATCAAATTTGCAAGTAGAAGGCTTTTAGTCGAAAGCAATTGCTTTGCTGTCTTCACTGACTTTTCCGTCTTTTCGGACTATATTATTCGTACTTATGGCAGAGGCTATCTGGAAAGGACTTTTATTGGGCCTGTTGTTGAGCATATCGGTGGGGCCGGTCATATTTTCTATTTTAAAACAAAGCATCAACAACGGCATCAAAGGCGGCTTTGCTTTTATTATCGGCGTTTCGTTTTCCGATATTTCGCTGGCTGTTGCCTCTAATATTTTTACCGAGCTGTTCTCCAACCTGACCGAGTACCGCAAGTACATTGGCATTGGTGGTAGCCTGTTCCTCATTACAGTGGGTGTGTATTTTCTTTTCTTCAAAAAAGTGCAGGTCAACCAGGAAGGCAAGCAGATCATCCAGGTGCGGAAAAGGGATTACCTGAAACTCTTTTTGGCGGGCTATTTCATGAACATGCTCAACCCGGCCATTATCCTGTTCTGGCTCACCACGTCCACGGCATTTATCGAAAACACGGTGCAGCAACGCATTGTTATTTTCAGCCTGGCCTTGGTGCTGGTTTTTGCCGGCGATGTGCTGAAAGTGGTGCTGGCTGGCAAACTGCGCCGGCGGCTGACGCCCAAAAACATCCTGCTCATCAACCGGCTCAACGGGATGATTCTTGTGGGTTTTGGCATTGCGTTGCTGTGGGGATTGCTTTTTTACAGCCCCATCCAGGCAGTTGGCGAACCGGTGAGTAAGATCGAAACGGTAACGACGGCTGGCGAAGGTGGATGATGTAAAAAAATTGAGCGCATTAAAAAGCAATGGCTGCACAAAAACGTTTCTGTGCAGCCATTGCTTTTTAATGCATGTTTTATAACAAAAGGTGGACTAGGAAACTTCAACCCAACAAACCCGCAAATTGTATTCTTAAAAAAACCTATTCCTCCATCCGGCTTTTTAGGTCCATGCTTTGATGCAGAATCCTGATCACTTCAATGTCATTGGCAGGCATCATTCTGTAGAATACAATGTGCTTTCCTACGCGAAGGCCCACCAACCCGGCATCAACCTCTGGGTACCTTTTTCCCATCTCCGGATGCTCCAGGATTTGCTCAAAACTTGCGGCCAGCATTGCGTAATACTTATCCGCTTGCCGCTCCGACCAGGTTTCGAAGGTATATTCCCAAATTGCAGTAAGGTCTTCAACGGCTTTTTGGGTAAGAAAATACTTAGGCATTCCGCTGCTTTGCTGCTTTTAATTGTTGCAAGTGCTGATCTGCATCAAAGTCTTGCGCAATGCCGCTGTTTATTCCTTCAATAATTGCATGCTTCAAAGCAGCAACCCGGTTTTCCTCTGCTTCCAAAAGTCGTAATCCCGCCCTGATCACCTCACTGGCATTTTTATACCTGCCCTCGGCAATTCGATTTTCTACAAAGTCTTCGAAATAGTCGCCCAGCGAAACAGATGTATTGCGTCCCATGCTACACGGTTTGCCTAAAATTACCAAAATTTGGTAATTGCAAAAGAAGCTATTGGAAAACAAAAAAGGTCACCCATTCAGCCCCAAGCCAAATAGCTAACCTTTTCAATCCGCGGATTGCTGCAAGCCTTATTTAATACCCATACTCACACCCATTGCAAACAGGTTCATATCGGTCACCGTAATGTTGCTGTGGCTGCTCAGGTTCATTACCCGCACTTCCAGGCTATCGCCTTTGCTCAGCGGCGTCATTACCTGGATGGCGGTAGAGGTTACCTCGTTGCTGTCGCCCAGTTTTGTTTGAATGGTACCGGCCGAAAGGGGCTTTCCGTTTTTATACACCACTGCTTTCAGCACCTGGTTGGGCTCCGCCGAAAATGCAGCCAGCGTGCAGGAAATATGAAACATTTTGGTGACGCTGCCGGTGTAGGTAAGCGTGTTGGCCTCTGCGCTAGCAAAACTGTAGGCCTTGCCGGTAAACTGCGTGCCGCCGGCCACTTTGTGGTACACTCCGGATGCGGAAATATCGGTAGGCACCACGTTGCTGGTCATCGACAATTCGCCCATCGGGAACAGCTCGGGTTCGGCGGGGGCCGCAGCGGCTGCCTCATCCACATTAGGTGCTACCAGCTTGGCCCATACCGGTGCCGTCGGCGTTCCGGAGTTGTAATAATAGCCGCTGCCGCCGCTCAGTGCTGCATTGGTGTTGTACACCAGCAGGCCGGAGGCGGGCCGGAGTATGGATTGTGCGTCGTTCGCGGATCGGAGGCTTACCTGCGGTACCAATGCTTCCCGGCTGGGCTGGGTAGCTACGGGCAAAGAGGCGGCGCTTGTGCGTACTGTGGCAGATGTAAATGTGGCGTTTTGGGCCTGCGTGTTTTGCATATATGTGGCCAGGCAAAAGAGCAATATGGCGCTCCTATATATCTTGTTCATAGGAAAATAATTTAAAGGGTAAAGGACCGATACATGAACGACATTTTTAATGACTACAGAGATGCCATATGATGATAATACTCAAAGTGCCGTATAATGCATTTTTGGCATGGCGCCTTTTATCCACTTCTTTGTATTGCTTGCTGCATGCCGGTTTTAAGCGGGTTGCGCCAGTTTTTGGCTGCGCCAAAATGGGCCGCTGCAGCAAACATTTTTTCCGCTCTTTATTTTGCAGGAGTAACTTGCCGCATCGATGGCAAAACAAAAAAAAGCCGCTGCTCCCAAAAGCAGGCGGTCGTTCTGGGGATGGGTAAAACGGGTGGTGATCACCCTGTTTATTGTGCAACTGGTGTACATCGTGGCGCTGCGCTGGATTGATCCGCCCATTACGCTTACGCAACTGGGCAGCCTGCTCGGCGGAGATGGGCTTAAACGCGACTACGTGGACGGCTCCGAAATCTCGCCCAATATGAAGCTGGCAGTAATGGCTTCCGAAGACCAGGTTTTTCCCGACCACGGCGGCTTCGACTGGAAAAGCATCAGCAAGGCCCGCAAGCACAACGAGAAAAAACCACAGCGGGTTCGCGGTGCTTCCACCATCAGCCAGCAAACGGCCAAGAACGTTTTCCTGTGGCAGGGCCGCAGTTGGGTACGCAAAGGCCTCGAGGTTTATTTTACCAAAATGATTGAATGGATCTGGGGTAAAGAACGCATACTGGAAGTGTACCTCAACGTGATTGAAATGGGCCGCGGCGTTTATGGCGCCGAAGCAGCAGCGCAGGCTTATTTTAAAAAACCGGCATCCAAACTAACCCGCCGCGAAGCGGCCATGATCGCAGCCTCGCTGCCCAACCCCAAGAAGTTTACGGTAAAACCGCTGCACCCGCAGGTGCTGCGCCGCAGTGCATGGGTACAGCGCCAGATGGCCGCCCTGGATGGCGATGCCGATATCCAAAAACTGCTGCAATAGCGTGAATGGGGAATGGTGAATTTTTTATTGACCATTCACCATTGCCCATTCACGGCTTCACCTCCAGGTTGATCTTATCGCTGTTGTGCGTAAACCAACCCGCATCGGAGCCAATGGCAAAGCGCAGGAAATATGTACCCGGCGGCACCGAAAGCGGCAATTGAAAACTTTGCTGCGGGCTTTTTACAAGTCCTTGCACCGACAATTGCAGCGGCAGGTCTTGCACCAATTTTCCCTCTTTAAACAAACCAATTTTTACCGGCGCATCCACATCGGGGTGCTGTTGCAGGTAAGCCGCATAATGCAGCGGCACATCGGCCCGGGCAGTGATGTTGAGCGGCGCACCGGCAGCTACTTCATAAGCGCTTTGCCCGGGGCGGATCATTATTTTGGAAAAAGAATGAAAGGCGCTGTCCACGCTCCAATGAATGGTGCCCATTGGCGTTTGCAACGAGTCGATCCAGGGTTGGGCGCCATCTATTACCGCCACTGGTTTTCCCAGCAGCGAATCTTCCAGCGGCCAGAAGTTATGGTTGTTGCGGCGCCAGATATATTCGTTTACCGAGTAGGTAGGTTTGCCCGTGTAAAACCAGTACTGCGATGCTTTTTGATACGACGATGGAATAGCCAGCGGCAGGCTGCCGGTGCGCTGGCTAAGCTCTTTGGGCCAGCCATGATAGTAATGAAACCGCTCCTGCACCACGCGGGCCGGTACCACATCCACCACCATCACAAAGCGGATGATTGCAACCAATATCAATGTAGGCAACACCAGCCGCCCAATCCACCGGCGGGCCTTGGTGCGCTGCTGCAAGTGCTGGTGGCACAGCACCAGGATGGGCACCACCATGGGCGCCGTCCAGTTGGCTTCCACTTTTCCTTTAAAAGTGCTGAGCAGGAAAAAAAGGAGCACACCGATGCCGGTAAATTTCAATGCCCGTTCGGTGGTGCTTTTGGGTTTATAAATAAATAGCGCCGGCAATAAAATAAACCCTGCCAGCGGGCCGGTAATGAGCAATTGGCCCAGGATGTAATCGGTGGTGTAATTGAATTTGTAGGGGTTTACATTGCTTTCAAAGAGGTGGTAGCGGAACGAGATCCAGTCGTGCCCGTACTGCCACCACAGGTGCGGCAGAAACAGCACCAGCGCAATGATGCCTGCGACATAGGTTTGCCAGCGGGTAAACAGTTTGGGGTTGGAGATGAGCGTAAAAAATACAATGAGTACCGCGTGGTATTTGCTGTACATCAGTGCGGCGGTAACAAGTGCCAGGAACACAATGTTGCGCGGCGAAGCATCCCGCACAAAATCGCGGTAGACATAAAAGAACAACGCAGTAAAAAACAGGAGCGGCAGATCGGGCACGGCCATAAAACCCGACAGCTGCAATACGGCCAGCACGCCGCACAGTGCATAAAAAAGGAACGGCGCTTTACGTTCGGTAAGTCCTTCGCAAAGCGCTACGGTGGCGGTGTTGAGCAATACCACCATTAGCCGTACGCCCAGCTCATTTGGGAAAAATGCATAGCCGATTTTAATGAGCAGCGCCGTCATGGGCGGGTGGTCGAAATAGCCCCAATCCAGAAAGCGGGAAAAGGTCCAGTAATAAGCTTCATCATCCTGCAGCGGCGTAAGGCCCGCCTGCAGCAGCCCAATGAGTAACCACGCGGTGTAAAAAAGTGCACGGTGATTTTTTGATACAAAAGCGTTCATGCCTGGGGGTTAGTAAGGTGGTGGTTAATGATGTTGATGGCGTTGGAAAGGCGCTCCTCGCCGCTGCCGGAAATAACGGCCCACGGAGTGCCGTCGTTTACTAAAATGTCTTTGTATTCCAGAAAAAGCCGCCGCCGAATTTCCGGGTCGGGCTGTTCGCGGAGGCCATCCTGCACCCAGGGCAAATCCACGTTGCACAGCAGGTACAGGTTGTAATTGCTTATTGCCGCCTGTTTTAAAATCCAGGGGTGGCAGGTGCCAAACACCACTTCGCTCCACACTTTCATCACGTATTGGTTGGTGTCGATTATGAGAGGAATAGTCGGGAGTTGAGGGTTGGGAGTTGACGGATTTCGGATTTCGGACTTCGGATTTTGATTAACCAGTTTCGTGGCCGTTTTTTCTTCCAGTGCTTGTTGGCCCTGTGCAATGGTGAGCAGGTTGTTGTACGTATAGTGCGTTCCGTTTTGCAACAAAAATTCACGGGCATACTCGGGCACCCACAAGGTGCCGTAGTGGGCAGCAAGGCCTTCACAAAGTGTGCTTTTGCCGGTAGCTTCCGGGCCAATGACCACCACTTTTTTCATCGCTGCGAAGGTAGGAAGGAGGGGAAGTCAAAAGTAAAAAGTCAAAATTCAAAAGTGGCCGGTACTTACGCTGCTCTTTTTTACTTTTTACTTTTGGATTTTTATTTATTCCTCCAGCAGTTCCTGGCAGCCAAATTCTTTTTCCAACAGGGAGTCGTAATAGTCGGCTTTTTGAAACAGCTGCCGAAACATATCGGCGCCGTTTTCGCGGGTCATGTCCAGGTCGTACATGATGCAGGAGAGCACAATGTTTTGCTTGGTGCAGCTTAATACCAGTCCATCTAGCCTGAAGTTTTCGGTGAGCAAAAATTGGTACAGCGGCTTGATTTGGGTAGTGTCGGAGGGCAGCTGGCACAGGTATGCATCGCCGGCTACAAAATAATTTTCGGGGTTGTAGTTGATCTTTATTTTGGCAGCGCCTTCTTTTACGCTCCAGTTGTTGGCACCGTCGCGGGCCAGCTTTACATCTTTGCCCAGGTCCTCCAAAATGGCTTCCACTGTTTTGGCAATGCCCACCGGCTTGCGTTCACGCTCAGGCGGCATGGGCAGCTTTACCTCGGTGCCGCAAAACGGGCAATACCGCGTGGCGTCGATGTTGGAAGGCACCACCAGGTAATTGCAGCTGTGGCAGCGGGTGGAGGGCTCGCCGCGGTGCGACTGGTACAGCTCCAGCGCTTCGCGCAGGTAACTTACCGGCAGGGCAAAACCCAGGTTATCGCCACCGCGAATGATGAACGAGTTGACACCGATGATCTCGCCCTGTTTATTCACCAGCGGCCCGCCCGAGTTGCCGGGGTTAATGGCCGCATCGATCTGGATGTATTTTACGCCATCGCGTACCCGGTCCACTTTTGAGATCACACCCTGCGTGGCCGTGTAGTTGAGGCCATACGGGTGGCCAATGGCTACCACCACTTCGCCATCGTGTACCTGTGCGTAGTTGCCCAACCGCACTTCGGCCAGGGCCACATCTTCGGGCGGCTGCAAAAATGCGAGGTCGTGTTTTTTATCGGTGTACCACACCCGTGCAATGCGCTTTTCAAACAGGCGTCCCGCAATGGTTACTTCCGCATTTTGCCCCACCACGTGTTCGTTGGTGGCAATGAGGTTGAACTCTTTTAAATAAAAGCCCGTACCCGTGCTCGTTTGCGTAGCAATCTGGATAATAGCGGGGCGATATAGTTCGATGATCTGCTGAGTAGTCATAGGCAACAATTACTGAGCTGTTTCCATGTTTAAGGACTCAATCTCATTCGTAAACGACTGGTTAAAGGCCACGGCATTGTCCCATTTCAGGCGGTCGGTGCGGAATTTCATTTCCCCATATTTGCCTTTCCATGCTTCCTGTATGCGGGCAATTTCGGCAGTGATGGCCTCCTGGTTATAGGTGCCGTCTTCGTTGGTGAATTTGATATTATACCCAAGGTCATTGAAATAACCGCTGTACGACACCTGCATGAACAGGATAAAAAATTCGGTAATGGGACGGGGCAAACTATACGTAAACTGGCAATAGGCAAAACCGTACTCCGCAATAAGTGCGGCTATGCGTGCCTGTTTGTTTTCCTTGTACCAGTTGATGTTTTGATTGGCGTTGTAAATGGCATCGCCCACCGACTTGTAGCTTTGCGGCGATACAATGGCAAACGTGTACCGCGACCGGAACAGGTAAGGCATAAACTGCTCCCTGGTGCGGCCCGCCATCTTTTGGAAACACTCGATCATTTCGCCGTTCTTTTCCGGCACGGGGCGGTTGTCTTTGCGGAAATAAGTTTCCACAATTCGTTCCAGGTCCAGCAGCAGCTTGCCTTCGGGCACAATCAAAAAATCGATGCGGTAAGCCAGCGCCAGCAGCACATAGGCAATGCCTCCCGAATATTTATCGGCATCCACGCCTTCGATCAGTTCCAGCGTTTCGCGGATCCATTTTTGAAACCATTTATATTTTACCTCTTTCTCCTCTTCCGGTATGCCCAGCACATGGTCTTTATCCATGGGCTGCAGCGTGGTAAAATCCTGCACCAGCAGGTCGTCCTGTTTGTCGGCGCGGGTGGCCAGCTCTTTCAGGCCGTAATACAGCTTGCTGGGGTTGGCTGTTTCAATGTCTGATGAAAACAGCATGCACAGGTTTTCGCCGTCCAGCGCAAACGAGGAGTAATACAATTTAAAATTGATCTCCAGCAGGCGCCGCATCACGGGCACCGAAGGCTGCGGCATGCGTGCCAGCACCGTGCTGGCTTCCAGCTTTTCGGCATCGTAGCGGCCACGCACCACCTGCGAGCCCTGGTAAATCAAAAAACTGCCCGCAGTGTCGCCATCGGGTTGGTGCACCAGGTTGCCTTCCGCATCATCGGTGAGGTAGTCGAAAAAGGTGCGGATGCTTTGGTGGTATTTTTTTTCCTTAAACAAGGCATCGGCTTCGTTCCACTTGGCTACTTTCTCCACCGGTTTGTTGTTATCGGAGTACCGGCCAAAGCGGATGGCGGGTGTGGTTTCGTCCAAATCTTCGGGTTTTGATCTTTTAAACAACTTTTCCAACATAGTATGCAAGCCTTGTTGAGCACCCTGCGGGCACCGGGGCGACGCAGGGAAAATGGTTTGCTTCAAAATATGGGCCGCAACCAGTGGGCATTAAAGATAAGGGGATGCGCTTTGCCCCAAACATGAGCTTGATCTATTGTTGTGCTGGTTTTAGCCAGTGGCTGCGCCGAAAGTGCCGCTTCAAAAAAGGTCACGAAATATTGGTTTGCTTCCATTTTTTATCAAAAACCAACTTATCAACACCCGCGGGCCGGCACCCTTCATTTGCATCAAAAATGCTTAGTTTCGCCCCCTGTTCGTTTTGTATATAAAAGAACAGCTCTGGCCATACAGCAAAAGAAAAAAGGTTTATGAAATTCATCGTTTCCTCTTCGCAGCTACTGAAACAACTGCAGCATATAAATGGCGTGATCAATGCCAATACCGTTTTGCCCATCCTCGAAGATTTTTTGTTTGAAGTGGCCAACAGCCGCCTTACGGTGGTGGCTACCGACCTGGAAACGGTGATGCGCATACAAATGGACGTGGAGGCCCGCGAGGCCGGGCGGGTGTGCATTCCAGCCAAGATCCTGATGGACTCGCTAAAAAACCTGCCCGACCAGCCGCTGACCTTTACCATTGATAAGAACTTTGGTGTAGAGATCACCTCCGACAATGGTAAGTACAAGGTGATGGGCGAAAACCCGGATAATTTCCCAAAAGAGCCCACTGCTGATGATACCACATCGTTTACCATGCCTTCAACAGCGCTGGTAACGGCTATTAATAAAACCCTGTTTGCGGTGAGCAACGACGACCTGCGCCCCGCCATGACCGGTGTGTTTTTTGAACTGAACAAAGAGTACATCCAGTTTGTGGCCACCGATGCGCACCGCCTGGTGCGGTACAAGCGTACCGATGTAAGCTGCCCCCGCCCCGACTCGTTTATTGTGCCCAAAAAGCCGCTGAACCTGCTGAAATCGGCCCTGCCCGACAACGAGGACGAGCTGACGATTTCGTACAACCCCAACCACCTGTTTGTGGTGCATGGCACTACGCAAATGAGCTGCCGCCTGATCGATGCCCGTTTCCCCGATTACAAAGTGGTGATCCCCGCCGACAATCCTTATAAGCTGGTGCTGGAAAAAAGCCTGTTTCAAAGTGCCCTGCGCCGGGTAAGCGTGTTTTCGAACAAAAGCACCAACCAGGTAGCGCTGAACATTTCAGGTTCGGAATTGCAGCTGGCCGCACAAGACGTGGATTTTTCTTTTGAAGGAAATGAGCGGATGCAGTGCCAGTACGATGGCGAAAACCTGACCATTGCCTTTAATGCCCGCTTCCTGATTGAAATGCTGAACGCCGCCGACGGCAGCGAAGTACGCATTGAGCTGAGCACACCCACCAAGGCAGGCATCCTGAAACCGATGGAGCAGGAAGAAGGCGAAGACCTGCTGATGCTGGTGATGCCGCTGATGTTAAACCAGTGATTTGAGGATTGGAAAGGATTTTAAAGATTAATTTTTAGCGGGTAAAAAGACCTGCACTTTATACAACGAGTACTCCATTGGGAGTGCTCGTTTTTTTATTTACGGCTAAATCTTTTTTATCAGGCTTCAAAACAAACAAGTAGTTACCAACTTCAGACTCCGGACTATCAACTGTCAACTACCAACTCTCAACTCCTCCTTTCCGCCCTCACCATTTCGCGCTTGCCGGGCGGGCCGGGTATTTTGGTAACGGTAAAACCGGCTGCCTGCATGGCGCGGCGCACCACACCTTTGGAGCAGTAAGTTACCAGCACGCCACCAGGATTGGTTTGTTGGTATAGTTGCGAAAAAACCGCTTCGGTCCACAACTCGGGTTGGGCGGTGGGTGCAAAGGCATCGAAATAAATCAGGTCGAAGGGCTGGTTGGGTGAGAAAGCAAGGAGGTCGGTGTTGGATTTACGCAGGGAAAACAGGGGATTGATGGCAACAGGTTGTTCCCAAGGTGCATCGTGCAGTTGGCGGAATAGTTCGGGATTTTCAGTGGCGTAATTGAGTCCGGAGGCTTCTTCGGCCGACAGCGGGAACTTTTCTACAGCGGTAAAATGAATAGGACATTGAAGCCGCTCGGCGGCAAGGGCCGTGAGGTAGGCATTGAGGCCGGTACCAAAGCCCATTTCAAAAATGTGCAGGGGCTGCTTACTGGTCTGGCCACTTGCCGGCTCGCTACTGTTGTGGGCGCCTGCCTCAGTGGCCTGACGAGTAAGCCCCAGCCGCCAATAAAGCCCGGCTTCAATAAACACATGCAGGCTTTCCTGCACGGCGCCGTGGTGCGAATGATAGGTAACCCCCATTTGAGGGATGGCCACCGTATGCGACCCATCGGCTGTGGAAATGATCTGGCGAATCATGAGGCAAGTTAAGAAGGAGTCGGAAGTCCGTGGTCGGAAGATGGAAGAAGAAAATGGCTGGAAAGATGTTTTGCTAAACAGAACGTTTATTTCCGCAAAGCCTTTTGCATCTGCATCAAATTCTTTCTGCACCTTTCAGACTTTTTGGGGCTCATTCTTCGGACTTTGCGGACTGCTGTCTTCCCACTTCCTCCTTATCTTGCCTCTATGCACTATACCGCCCACCTCAGCACCGATCCCAAACTTGCAGCCCTGATAGAACGGCAAGGCCCACTCGAAGTAAAGCAGCGCAAAAATATTTGCCTGCGCCTGTGCGCTTCCATCATGAGCCAGCAGCTGAGCACCAAGGTGGCCGAGGTGTTGTTTCGCCGGTTTTTGGAGTTGTATGGCGGCACCGAGCCTACGCCGCAGCAGATAGCGGCCACGCCGCACCAAACGCTGCGGGGTATTGGCTTGTCCAATGCAAAGGCGCAGTATGTGCTGAACGTAGCCGAATTTTTTACCGCCCAAAAACTGACCGATGCCAAGCTGCGCAAGATGGAAAATGAAGCACTCATCGACTTGCTGACGCAAATCAAAGGCGTGGGCCGCTGGACGGTGGAAATGCTCCTGATGTTTACCCTTGGCCGCGAGGATGTTTTTGCCCCCGATGATTACGGCATACAGGTGGCCATAAAGGGCCTGTACGGCCTCGACGACAGCAACAAAAAAGCCTTTCGCCAGGCCATGACGGCAGTGGCCGAAAACTGGGCTCCCTACCGCACATACGCCTGCCTGCACCTGTGGCGATGGAAAGATGAACCGGTGATTGGTAAGATTAAAAAGGATTGACATGATCAAAGCATAAATGGATTGGTACGCAGGTGAAAACGCTCAATTTTAAATAATCAAATGTTGATCAATTAAGCGCCTTTTCCACACGCAGCCTCCAATCATTCAAATCCTTTCCAATCCCACAAATCACCGGTTACACATGAAAATGCCGGTGCGGTCTGGCACTAAAGCACCACCGGTCACCGGCAAGCATATGTAGTAAAATAAAAGTTCGGTCAGTCAACGGCCTTTACGAAAACGGAGGCTTACAGTACGATCACGCTGTTTTTGGTGCCAAATTCATTGATCTTCTGATCGTCTGCATCGGGGTCGTTCATCCACTCCGTTTCGTTGATGCGGTATTTAAATTCGTGCTCCGAATTTTTGGGCAGCGACAGTTCGCAGGAAAATGTGCCGTCTTTTTTGCGGCTCATCACCACCGAGTTTTCCCAGTCGCTGTTCAGTCCCAGGATCTCAATTGTTTCGGCGTTTTCTACCTTAAAGGAAAACTTCACTTTACAGTAATCCTTTGTTTTGAAATACGTCTTTGTTACCATTTTTTAAGGTATTTAGGAGGTTGGTGTTTTGCTGGTTAATGCCCCACAAAGGAAAAAAGTAACCGGTTACATACAAAATATTGTTCAAGCCATTTTGGTTTTGGGAAAAATAATATGTGTATTTAATTGAAGAGCAGCAACAATTTTCGCTTTGCGGATACGCGTAAAATTTCTAGCCCATCAATAAAAATTGCCGTTTTCCACCATATCAATTTTATCCGGCCCAAAAAAGAACTGGTTAAATCGAAAAAACCGCTTCCAAAAACCGCGGTGAAAATGCAGCGCCCAAGCCGGGAGTCTGTGGCATTTGGATAAGTCCATTGGGGCCAAACTGAAACCCGCCCTCCACCGGGTCTTCCGTAAACATCAGCGGCGTATCAAAATCGCAAAAATGTACCGCGGGGCTGGCCAGCGCCAGGTGTGCCGCAGCGGTCATGCCCAGGCGGCTTTCCATAAAACCGCCCACTTGCAGCCCGATGCCGGCACTGGCCGCCTGCCCGGCAATGTTGGCCGCATGGTGCAGCCCACCCGATTTACCCAGCTTTACATTGAACAGCGGGCATGCGTTGAGTGCAATAAGCCGTTGCGCATCATGAGGGCTGCACATGCTTTCGTCGGCCATAATGGGTATGGGCGATGCTGCAGAAAGCTGCGGCAGTTCCGTAAAAAGCCACCTCGGAATGGGTTCTTCGCAATGCTGGATGCCGAAAGGTGCAAGGGCTTGTAAAACCTTCAGGGCGGTTGGCGCATCGGGCCAGCCCTGGTTGGCATCAATGCGCAGCGGCAGGTGCGGCCCAATGGCTTTACGGATGGCCCCCATCCGGGCGATATCTTCATCGGGGTGGCCGCCCAGTTTTACCTTGATGACGGTAAACCCTTCCTGTTGAAACCGCAGCGCATCGGCCGCCATTTTTTCGCCAGGGCCTAGGCTTACGGTCATGTCGGTATGTAAAGGCTTGTCATTTTGGCCACCCAAAAACTGGTACAGCGGCTGGCCGGCATGCTGCGCCGCAATATCGTGCAGTGCCATATCAAAGGCGCTTTTGATGGAACTGTTGGCCCAAATGAGCCGGTCCATCAGGGCCACATTGCCTGCAATATCCAGTGCATTTTTTCCGTGCAGTGCCCGGGCAAATAGGCGCCCTACGGCCAGGCAGGTTTCGGCCGTTTCACCATTGATGGTGGCAAAAGGGCTGCACTCACCCCAGCCGCCCAGGCCCGCACTGGTTTGTATGTGCACTGCCACATTCTGCACCCGCTCAATAGGCCCCAGCGAAATTACAAACGGCTCCCTCAGCGGAATATCGAGGCGGAAAAGCGAAACAGCGGTGATGATTGGTGCGGCTGCCATGGGTGTATTTTAAAGGGCGTAGCACAAATAATACGGTTTTGCGCCAATGCGGTAAATGGGCGGCAACTTTTACGCCACCGCCCAAGTCCTGCTGTTCGGCATTCTTGCCCTATCTTGCCGCCTGCTAAAGCCAGCTTGTGAACCCAACTCTTTGTTTCGATTTTGGCAATACCCGGTGGAAAGCCGCCCTTTTTACCGATAAAAAACTGGTACAGACCTTTCACTTTTCGGAGGCCGGGGTGCTGGCCGAAGTGGCTGCGCTGATAGACCAATACGGCCCCGAAGCGTCCATTTTGTCGTCGGTGGTAAACCACCCGCCCGAGCTGGAAGCTTTGCTGGCGGCCCGAACCCGATTTCATAAGCTGTCGCACCTGTCGCAGCTGCCTTTTACCGTGCCGGTGGGCAAACCCGAAACCATGGGTGCCGACCGCCTGGCGCTGGCCGCCGCAGCGGTTTTTCTGTTTCCCAACGGGCACAACCTTGCCATTGGGCTGGGCTCCTGCATCACATTTAATTTTATCAACAGCGAACACCAGTTTTTGGGCGGATCCATTTCGCCGGGGCTGGAGATGCGCTTGCGGGCCATGCACCAGTTTACGGCCAAATTACCCATGGTGGAAGCCACCTGGAATGTGCCGCTGGTGGGCTACGATACTGCTACAAACCTGCAATCAGGCGCTGTGCTGGGCATGGCTAAAGAGATCGATGGCATTGTTGAAGCCTATGCAGCGCGGTATGCCAACTTTAACGTGCTGTTAACCGGGGGTGATATACCCTTTTTGGCGCCCCATTTGAAAAATAAGATATTTGCCGACCCTCATCTCATTTTTAAAGGATTATATGCAATTAGTGAAGTTAACCGCGGCCAGTAAAAAATCTTTACAAGCCTGTGGTTTGGCGGCCGCCCTTTTTCTGGGGCAGTCTGCGGTGTTTGCCCAGGGCAACTCGCCTTACTCCCGCTATGGCCTGGGTGATCTGTCGCCAAACACAAATATCCTGAACAGGGGCATGGGTGGTATTTCGGCAGGTTACTCGGAACAGCTTTATGTCAATTTCAATAACCCAGCATCTTACTCGGGCTTTAGCGCCATACTGGAGCAGCGAAGCAAAAAAATGCTCTACGGCCGGGTGCTGCTCGATGTGGGCATCAACGTGGAAAACCGCACTCTGCGCAATCCCAACCAAACCGCCAACTTCTCAACCACAAACTCATATTTTTCGTACCTGCAGATGGGCATTCCGCTGCGCCGCAACTGGGGCCTGAGCTTTGGCCTGCGGCCGCTGACCCGCATTGGTTATAAAGTGGGCCGCAACGAATTGCTGGTAAACCCCGAAACCGGCATGAGCATCGACAGCGCTTACACCGAATTTTCGGGCAACGGCGGCACGTACCTGCCTTCGGTGGGTACCGGTTTTGCCATTAAAAACCTGAGCGTGGGTGCCAACGTGGGCTACCTGTTTGGCCGCAAAGAATACACCACCAAGCGCTCCATCATGAACGATTCGCTGGCGTACAACAGCTCCAACCACACCGATGCCACATCGCTGGGCGGGTTGTTTTTTAATGCCGGTGTGCAATACAAGATCAAGGTAGGTAAAGAAACCGCGCTGCGCCTGGGCGCCAGCGGTAATGTAAAACAGCAGATCAATGCCCGCCGCGATATCATTCGCGAAACCATTATCCGCGACCCGAACAACGGCGACAGCAAGCTGGACTCGGTTTACTCCGAAACCGACCGCCCCGGCGAGGTTACTTTCCCTGCATCATTTACCTATGGTTTTGTGTTGGAAAATGTACAACAAACCGGCGCCGGCTGGATGCTGGGTGCCGACCTGGTGCAAAACAAATGGAGCCAATACCGCTTTTTCGGCCAGCAGGATTCAGTGCAGGACAACTGGCAACTGCGTGTGGGCGGCCAACTGCGCCCCAAACCGGGCCGCAGCTATTTTACCAACGTAGCTTACCGCGCCGGATTTTTTACCGGCCCCGATTATATAAAACTGGGCCGCGAGCTGCCCCAATACGGCATTACGCTGGGTGTGGGCCTGCCCATTCCATCCAGCCGCATGGCACCGTACCAGTTTACGGTGATCAACCTGGGCTTTGAGGCCATGCGCCGCGGCAACAACGACAATACGCTGCGCGAAAACCTGTTCCGCGTTTCCGTAGGTCTTTCCTTCTCCGATGCCTGGTTTAGCAAACGTAAATATGATTAAACGGCAACGCACAAACGAAAAGAAAGTACATTTCGGTAGCCGATGGTTTAACAACCATCGGCTATTGTCTGTTGCCTGTTGTCTATCATCTATTTTCTTCTTCTCCGCCTGCGAAAACAGCGAAGAAGCCATCCAGGAATGGACCGGCACCAAGGTGCTAGTGGAAGAAGCCCACAACATCAACACCTTGTTTAGCCAGGGCGGGCGGATGCGTGCCCGCCTTACCGCACCGGTAATGCTGCGCTACAGCACCGATACGGTGTACGTGGAATTTCCCAAAAGCCTGCATGTTGATTTTTATGACAGCACGGGTAAAAAGGAAAGCGAGCTGGATGCGCTGTACGGCAAATATTTTGAAACCACCAACCGCGTGTACCTGCGCGACAGCGTAGTGGTGGCCAACGTGCAGGGCGATACGCTGCGCAGCCCCGACCTGTGGTGGAACCAGGCCACCGGTAAGTTTTACACCGATAAAGTGGTGCGCATCAAAACCTCCGATAAAACGGTAAATGGCGGCCGCGGCCTCGAAGCCGACCAAGACCTGAGCAACACCTACATTTTTGAGCCGAAAGGTGTGATTGCCGCCCCGCCGGGGATGTAGGTTTGAGTCGGAAAAGACGGAAAAGTCCGGAAAGATGTTTACGCAGTTTTAGATAGCATTAATGGAATTCCAGCGGTTCTGACCCTAAGGTTTTAAAGCTCGATTTATTGGGGTTGTCTTTCCCGACTTTACTGACTTTTCCGTCTTTCTCGACTTAGCTTAACTTCACTCCACCTTAATCAAACATCCCACATGGAATATAGAAGAATGGGCCGCAGTGGCCTGCAACTGAGTGCACTGTCTTTTGGCAGCTGGGTTACTTTTTCCAAACAGGTTGACGACTCGCTGGCCGATGAGCTGATGGGGCTAGCCTACGATAGCGGTATCAACTTTTTCGACAACGCCGAAGTGTATGCCCGTGGCGAAAGCGAACGCCTGATGGGCCGGGTGCTGCGCAAAAAAGCATGGGATCGGTCATCCTACACCGTTAGTTCCAAAGTATTTTTCGGTTCGCGTGGCCCGGCCAACAAACCCAACATGACCGGCCTCAGCCGCAAGCACATCATCGAGGCCTGCCACGAAGCGGTGCAACGCCTGCAGGTAGAATATCTCGACCTTTATTTTTGTCACCGCCCCGACCCCAATGTGCCCATTGAAGAAGTGGTGTGGAGCATGAACATGTTGCTGCAGCAGGGCAAGATCCTGTATTGGGGCACATCAGAATGGAGCGGAGCCGAAATAATGGAAGCCCACCGCGTGGCCGCCGATTACCGCCTCATTGGCCCCGTGGTGGAGCAGCCGCAATACAACCTGCTGGAGCGCCACAAAGTAGAAGTGGATTACGATCCTGTGTACAAAAATGTTGGCCTGGGCACTACCATCTGGAGCCCCTTGGCATCGGGGCTGCTTACCGGTAAATACAACGACGGCATTCCGGAAGGCAGCCGCTTTGCACTGGAAGGTTACGATTGGCTGAAAGACCGTTACCTGGCCGAAGAAAAGATGAACCGGGTAAAAAGCCTCACTGCATTAGCCGGTGAACTGGGTGTGCCTGTTTCCAACCTGTCTATTGCGTGGACGCTCAAAAACCCGAATGTAACTACGGCCATTTTGGGTGCTACCCGCCGGGAGCAACTGGAAGAAAACCTGCGGTCGCTGGATGTGCTGCCCCTGCTTACTCCAGAGATCATGGAACGCATTGAAGGAATCATGCAAACGAAGCCGGTGAGGCAATCTTTTTAAGGTATTTGCGATCGTTTTACTTACTGAAAGGAAAGCTTAAAAAGTGAGCAATTTATGGATGCACTTTACTACTTTGCTCAATAATGCAATACATTTTTGCAAAACAACCATAAAGAAAATGCGGCTCCTGAAGCCGCATTTTCTTTATAAAAAGACGACCTCCACTGCACACAACCGCACCAAAAAATGGGCTATCTTCCTTCAGCATTTTGGGCACCAACAATAAATTTATGAATGAACAAAACAGCAATAACACTGCAGCTACCAATCCACGGAAAGGCGGCACCGTGCTGATTTCGGGCGGCAGCCGCGGTATCGGCAAAGCCATTGCGCTAAAGCTGGCCGCTGCTGGTTGCAACGTGGCCATTGCCGCCAAAACCGCCGAAGCACACCCCAAACTGGAAGGCACCATTTACACCGCTGCTGAGGAAATTGAAGCAGCCGGCGGCAAGGCGCTGGCGCTGCAATGCGATATACGCCACGAAGATCAAATTGCTGCTGCCGTTGCCAAAACTGTGGAAACATTTGGTGGCATTGATATGCTGGTGAACAATGCATCGGCCATTCACTTGGCGCCCACAACCGACATGGAAGCCAAGCGTTTTGACCTGATGCACAGCATCAATGTGCGGGGTACTTTTTTGATGTGCAAACACGCCATTCCCTATTTGAAGGGCGGCAGCAATCCACATATACTCAACCTGTCGCCGCCACTTAATTTAAATCCCAAATGGTTTGGTGCACACCTGGCTTATACCATGAGCAAATACGGCATGAGCATGGTGGTGCTGGGGCTTGCCGAAGAACTGAAACCTTTTGGTATTGCCGCCAATGCATTGTGGCCGCAAACCACCATTGCAACGGCCGCTGTACAAAACCTGCTGGGTGGCGATTTTCTTATTCAAAAAAGCCGCACGCCGCAGATCGTTGCCGATGCTGCATTTGAAATATTGTCAAGGCCAGCAGCAAGTTGCACCGGCAATTTTTTCATTGATGAAACGGTATTGCAACAGGCAGGCACAACCGATTTTTCACATTATGCCGTCAATCCATCCGAGCAATTGATGCAGGATATTTTTATAGACGAATAACATCGGCGGCACACCGCTGTAATGCTACAAACAGAATGATTGGAAGCAACAGGAAAAGCAACAAACCCTTTTCAATTTTGCCTTCATCACCATAAAAATTTCACATGAGTAAACGTTTGTTATTTCCCACCCTGTTACTTTCTTGTGCCCTACACATGCAGGCACAAAAAACACCTGCTACGCAACCGCTGAAAACCGCTGCTGCGCAAAACCTGCAGACTGCTTACCCCCAGTACAAAGACATTGCCTTGCAAATATGGAACTGGGCCGAACTGGGTTATAAAGAAGAACGCAGCGCCGCACTATTAGCGCAGGCGCTGGAGCGGGAAGGTTTTAAAATGGAGCGGGGCGTAGCCAGCATCCCCACCGCATTTATTGCTACATACGGCAGTGGCGCACCGGTCATTGGCATACTGGCCGAATACGATGCGCTACCCGGCCTCTCACAGGAAGCAGTACCCGAAAAAAAGCCCATTGCCGGGCAGGCTGGCGGACATGGTTGCGGGCACCATTTGTTTGGTACCGCATCGGTGGCAGCAGCCATTGAAGTAAAAAAACTGATTGAATCGGGTAAACTGAAAGGCACGGTAAAACTATACGGCACACCGGCCGAAGAAGGCGGCTCGGGCAAAGTGTACCTGGTGCGGGAAGGTTTGTTCAAAGATGTAGACGCCGTGTTGCACTGGCATCCCAGCTCGGAAAACAGCGTAACCATGACCAGCGCACTGGCCAATTCGTCGGCTAAGTTTCGTTTTTACGGTACATCAGCACATGCATCGGCGGCACCGGAGCGGGGTCGCTCGGCACTGGATGCCGTGGAATCCATGAACTTTATGGTGAACATGATGCGCGAACACATTCCATCCGATGCCCGCATTCATTACGTGATTACACAAGGCGGCAAAGCGCCCAACGTGGTGCCCGATTTTGCCGAAGTATATTACTATGTGCGCCACCCCAACCGCGAAGTGGTGCGCCAGATTTTCGACCGCGTGGTGAAAGCATCGCAGGGCGCTGCCACCGGCACCGAAACCCGCACCGATTATGAAACCATTGGCGGCACTTATGACTTGTTGGTAAATAAAACGCTGGCAGCAGCCATGCAGCAGGCGCTGCAACAAGTGGGCGGCGTGAGCTATACCAGCGGGGAACGGGATTTTGCCCAAACCCTGCAAAAGTCGTTGGGTGCAGATGTGCCCCATATTTCGGAGGCAGAAAAAGTACAGCCGCTGCAATCCGTGGTGGATGCAGGCGGCGGATCGACCGATGTGGGTGATGTAAGCTGGACCGTGCCCACCGTGGGTTTGCGCACTGCCACTTGGGTGCCCGGTGTGCCGGCGCATAGCTGGCAGGCGGTGGCCAGCGGGGGCACCGAAATAGGCACCAAGGGCATGATCAATGCGGCAAAAGTGCTGGCGTTTACCGCGGTGGATTTGTTTACCAACCCGGCGCTGATACAGGCAGCAAAAGAAGAATTCAACCGGAGCCGCGGCAACAGTTTTCAATACAAGCCCCTGCTGGGCAACCGCCCACCGGCGCTCAACTACCGCGATTAAGCGACCAGTTTTTTTACTCCCCAATAAAAAAGGCCAGCTACAACAGTAGCTGGCCTTTTTGCGGTTATGCTTTTCTGATCCATTGGCCGATGGCAATGGCTATGGCCATAAAAACCGAAGCACCCGCAATGGCCAGGTTCCGGGCATTTTTTGGGGTCATACAAATTGGGGTGCAAACCCCATTCCGCAACGCCGGGTTGCGGGCTGGCACGTTTTCTGCCTTTCAATAAGCATTATTCACCCAAAATCTACGAATATGTTACGTTGGACAATTATCTTCCTGGTAGTCGCTATTATTGCAGCGATTTTCGGTTTCGGTGGTATTGCTGCCGGTGCAGCTGGTATTGCTAAAATCCTGTTTTACATTTTCCTGGTGCTGTTTGTGATCAGCTTAATTGCCGGCCGTGGCCGTGGCGTTCGCGATCCGCTTTAATCAGGAAAGAGCGCAGATATTTTATGGGCTTATTCCCTTGGTTTATAAGGGAATGGATACCTAAGGAAAGGTTACGCAGTTTGTGTAACCTTTTTTTATTTTGGATTGACGATTTCGGATTTACGATTTCTTTCCCGCAGAGCGCTTTCTTTAAAAATAGCATCTTGCAGTTGAGGCAATCGTAAATCCCAAATCGTCAATCGTCAATCCCTAAAACTGCCACCTCACAAACGCTTCCATCGCCGCATATTGGGTTAGTCCCAGGCGGGCATACTCCGCCGCGGTGGCTGCATTGCGTTCCTCGGCACGCTGCCAAAACTCCCGGGCATCCGATCCCTGGAACGGTACCATGTCTTTTTGCGACTGGTGAATGAAAATACCGTAGCGCTTTTTCCGCACCTGGTCGGGGCTCATGGGGATGGCCATTTCAATTTCATGAATATCCCACTCCTGCCAGGCGCCTTTGTACAGCCACAACCAGCAGTTGCCAATCCAATCATCGCCGGCTTCTTTAATGCGGCGCAGCGCTTCCAACACCACCTCCAAACACACTTTATGCGTACCGTGCGGATCGGCCAGGTCGCCGGCGCAAAACACTTGGTGGGGTTTTACCTGGCGCAACAACTCCACAGTTAGCTGCACATCCTGTTCGCCCATCGGCTTTTTTTCGATGGTTCCGGTTTCGTAAAAAGGCAGGTTTTGAAAATGGATATGCTCGTCGGGAATGCCTACGTAGCGACAAGTAGCACGGGCCTCGCCGCGGCGGATCAGGCCCTTGATGGCGCGAATCTGCTCCGTATCCATGCTGCTTTGTTTTTTCTGGCTCAAGTAGGTTTGCACATCGCCCAAAATCTGCTGCGACCGCGTATTATCAATGCCGGCTATTTCCTCAAAGCCTACGGCAAAATCCAGAAAACGGGTAACAAATTCGTCGGTTACGGCAATGTTGCCGGAGGTTTGGTAAGCTACATGCACCTGGTGGCCCTGGTCGTGCAGGCGCTGAAAAGTGCCACCCATTGAAATAATATCGTCATCGGGGTGCGGTGAAAACAGCAGCACCCGCTTGGGGTACGGCTCCGACCGTTCGGGGTGTGCCGGTATCACCGCGTTGGGTTTGCCGCCAGGCCAACCGGTGATCGAATCGCGCAGCATATAAAACACCTGCAGGTTTACTTCGTAGGCATCGCCCAGCTCCACCAACAGGTCCGAAAGCCCGCTTTCCATATAGTCGGTATCGGTAAGCGATAGCACCGGTTTATTGCGCTGCAGCGCCATATTTACCACCGCTTTTTTAATCATTTTGGGCGTCCACTGAATGTCGCCGGTAAGCCAGGGGCTGCGGTAGCGGGTAAGGCTGCTGGCCGCACCTTCGTCGAGGAAAAACACCGTATCGGGGTGTTGTTGCAACAAGGAAGCGGGCACCGCTTCGGTCATCTGGTCTTCCACCGACTGGCGCACCACTGCTGCCTTGCCGGTGCCCCAGGCCATGAGGATGATTTTTTTTGCCTGCAAAATAACCGAGATACCAACGGTAACGGCTAACCGCGGCACCTGCGAAATGTTCGGCCACTCATAAGCGTTAGCCAGGCGGGTGGAGTTTTCGAGGTTGATGAGGCGGGTGCGGGAATAAATGGAAGAGCCCGGTTCGTTGAACCCGATATGGCCGTTTCCGCCAATGCCCAACACCTGCAGGTCAATGCCACCCAGGGCTTCTATCTGCGCTTCGTATTCGAGGCAATGCGCTTTGATTTCTTCTTTCGGCAGGCTGCCGTCGGGGATGTGTATGTTTTTAGGATCAATGTCGATGTGGCTGAACAGGTGCCGGTGCATAAAGCTGTAATAGCTTTGGTACGCCTCCGGCTCGATGGGGTAATATTCATCGAGGTTGAAAGAAATAACATGCTTAAAGCTCAGGCCTTCTTCGCGGTGCAGGCGCACCAGCTCGGCATACATGGCCTTGGGTGTGGCGCCGGTGGCCAGGCCTAGCACGCAAGGCTGACCTGCGGCTTCTTTTTCGCGGATGGTTTCGGCTATTTTCTGAGCCGCGGCTTTTGCACCTTCCTGGTAAGTGGGGTAAATGTTTACCGGGATCTTTTCAAACGCATCAATCATTTTGTTGATTTTGTAAAGTGGGGTAAAATGGAACTGCTTTGGCAGCAGCGGGCCAAAAATAGTAAATAGAACTGCCGTATGGTAACGCATTGGTTTGGCCGGCAAACGCAACGCCGCGGGTAGTGGGTTTGTGTTTCTAAAAACATGTGGCTCAAAGCCCACCTGTCTCATTACCCACCCAAAGTGTAAAGCCTAAAAGGACTGTTTACTAATTGCATGTTTTACTGTAAGAATAAAAGATTGGGAAAATAGTGGCCAGTTTTTATTTTGTGGCATTATCCAACAGGCGCATGCATCGTGGTGGTTGCCTGGAGCTGCTTTGATCCCCAATCTTATTGAAAGCCCACCCATCGTTTTCTTTTTTACCAAAAACAGAACACTGCTGCCCGGCTGGTTTGCACCGCATGTACAACCTGCCCAAGCCTGTTGCAAAAAACATGAAGGCAAATCTTTTCCTGCTGATACTTTGGTGCATGCTGGCCTCCTTACCTGTTCAACAAGTTGGGGCGCAGGCGCCATCAAAGCCATTTCCGCAAAATATAACGCAGCCGCCAGCCGGCGTCATTTCGTGCGGCACCGACCGCATACTGGAGCAAATGCGCCAAAGCGCCGCATACGTGCAACAGGAAAAAGCATTCAACACACGGGTGTTATCCGGCACCGGCCTGCTCGAAGATGAAGTGGTAACGCTGCCGGTGGTGTTTCACATCGTTAGCCGCAAGCCCGAAGCCGTAACCGACGGCATTATCCGCGATGCGGTAAAAGAACTGAACGACGCCTTTGGCAGAACAGGAAAATATGCGGCCAGTAAGGGTGCCGATACCCGCATTCGTTTTTGCCTGGCTCAAACCGATCCCGAAGGCGGCATTACCACCGGCATTACCCGCACACCGTCTTTTTTTGGCGGCCACCTCAACCCCGTAATTGAAGACCGCAAACTCAAAAACCTGGTGCAGTGGGACCCGCAGCATTACATCAACATTTGGATGGTGGACACGATGGACTACGAGGGTTTTATGACCTATGCCTGCGGCAAATGGATATTGGGCCCCATCGGTGCTTATGCCACTATGCCGCCCGGTGGTAGCCCGCTTGATGGCATTGTTTCTACGGGCTATGGCGTAACGCTGGTGCACGAAATGGGCCACTACCTTGGATTGTACCACACGTTTGAAAGCATGAGCTGCTACAATGCCGATTGCAGCACCAACGGCGACCGCGTTTGCGATACGCCGCCCGATGTGGTGATGAATGGCGTTACCTCGTGCAACGACCCGATGAACTCATGCAACACCGATACGCTGTCGGGGTTTGCGCGGGACACAACCGACCCCATCCACAATTTTATGGATTACAGCCTTGAGTCTTGCCAGAATGAGTTTACCGAAGGCCAGGCCGAACGGATGCGCGGTGTGCTGGCCACAGTGCGCAAGGGCTTGCTCGAAAACAAATGCGAAAAGCCCTGTACCGGCAATATTGCGGCGCGGTTTATCTGGCGTGGCCCACATGCCGTGGTTGGCGACAAACTGGATTTCACCAACAACTCTTCCGGCGCTACACAATACCAATGGCTGGTAAATGATACGCTGGTGGCTACTTCCACCAACTACGCCCATCAGTTTAACCGGACGGGCCGGTTTAAAATAACGCTGAAGGCCGCCGACGGGGCCAATTGTTTTGCCACCCAAACAAGCTATGTAGTGGTGAACTGTGGCGTGACCGCCCGGTTTTTTACCGATAAAAGAACCCTTGCCGCAAAGGCACCCATTTACCTCGACACGGTTTTGTTTACCAATACCTCCGAAAACGCACAATCCTACACCTGGCTGATGCGTACGCAAACAGGTATGGAGCAGCCTATTGCTACCTCTAAAAACCTACTCTACGAGTTTACCGAACCGGGCATGTATTATTTCCGGCTGGTGGCCACATCGGATGCCTGCGCCGATACCACCGATGTGTTCCCGGTAAATGTGTTCGATGCCACGCAGGACGGCCAGGTGTACATCAGCCGGGTTGATTGTTTTGAGCAAACCAAAATTCGCGTTTCGTTTTTTGTGTGCAACTCGGGCTATGCCGCCATACCAGCGGGTACGCCCATTGCTTTTTACGATGCGGATCCAAAGGTTGCCGGCGCTAAAAAAATAGGCAACGCATTTTTCCTGGAGCAGCCGGTGGAAGGCTTTTGCTGCAGTTACCTGTATACCACTATTTTGGATGTAGGCCGCCCCAACCTCAATACGCTGTATGCCGTGTTTAATGATAGTGGTGCAGTGGTGCCGGTGCAGTTGCCGGGCAGCCCCATGTTTGAAAAAAACTATGACAACAATTTTGCGGTGTACTCCGGTTTCCGGTTCCGCGCCACAGCGCAGCCAGCCAACGCTGTAATGGAACCCGGTGATACGCTGCAGCTTTTTGCATCGGGTGGGCCAAATGCGCTGCGGTCGTTCCGGTGGAGTCCGGCGCAAAACCTGAGTTGCGTTACCTGCCCCAACCCGCGTTTCATTGCCGATACCGCCGATGCAGTGCGCCAGGTGCTGGTAACCAGCATTTACGGCTGCTATGATAGTGCCGCGGTTTCCATTAAAGTGCCGCCCTACAACGATTTTTCGGGCCGCATCAACAAGGTGGAGTGTGCCGATAATGCCGACAGCCTGCAGGTATCTTTTTCCCTGACCAATAGTTTTAAACGCGGTGTTTTGCCCAAAGGGCTGCAGGTGCGGTTTTACCGCGGCGATCCCCTTTCGGCAAATGCCACCCCGCTGCTGCCCGCTTTTGTGCTGCAGGATACGGTGCGGAAAAAAGAGGAAGTATTCAACTTTAGGCTGGCCGCAGGTGGCAGCGGCGATCTTTTTATGTTGGTAAATGACGGCGGCGGGGCGCTGCCGCGGGTGCTGCCTGCTACAACGCTTTTGGAAAAAGATTACACCAACAATGTGCACTCCTCCAATTACGCAGGATTTAGGGTTTTGGTGACCCCGGCTAATGCGGTGCTGGAGCCCGGAGATACATTGCAATTAAGTGCAACTGCAGGCCCCGATTCGGTGCACAGTTATCGCTGGAGCGATGCTGCACAACTAAGCTGCACCGATTGCCCCAACCCACAGTTCCTGGCTGATACCTCGCGAACTAAGCGGGTGGTCGCGGTCAATTTCTGGGGCTGTACCGATACGGCTTTTGTATTCATCAAAGTGCCGCCCGCTGATGATTACACAGTGGTGATCGACAGCGTGATCTGCGCTGCCAACGACAGCCTGGTGGTGTGGTTTACCATTAATAACAGCTTCAGGCGGGGCACCTTGCGTAAAGGTTTGCCGGTGGCGTTTTTCGATGGCAATCCAAGCGGCGGTGGCAAACTGTCGGGCCCGCTGTTTTATACACCGGTGCCTGTAGCTGCGCAAAAAGCATCGTATGTGCACAAAGTAAGCGGCAAGGATGCAGGCGTTTTGTTTGCTGCGGTAAACAGCGACGGTGCTACGCTGCCCATGAATAACGGGCCGGATACAACCTTCAAGGAAAAAGATTACACCAACAATATTACACAGCTTGCCTACCAGCCCCAAACGGTGCAACTGCAACCCGCCGATACCACCGTACTCCGCAAATCGCCAGTGATGATGAACATTACATCGGCAGTGGTGGACCCCGCCAGCACCCGGTGGACTAACGGTGCTGGTTATACGCTAAGCTGCACCAGTTGCCTGCAGCCGCAGGTAACGCCATTTGCCACCGATACGGTGCGCATGACCACCAATAATCGGTACGGCTGCCCCATCAGGGGTACTGCGGTGGTAAAAGTGTTGCCACCTGATTTCAGGATTGAGATTTTGGAAACGGCCTGCTACAGCAGCAGCACTACGCTGGTGCGGTTCCGCATTTGTGTGGGCAACCGCTACGATTCGGTGCCCAAAGGGCTGCCGGTTTCTTTTTACGATGGCGCTTCGGGTTCGGGCAAATTGCTGCAGCCGGTTTTTTATACAAAAACTGCTGCAGCCGATAGCTGCCAGGTGTACACCCATATTGTGCAAACACCGGGCAGCAACCAGTTGGTGGCAGTGGTCAATGATAAAGGCGGTACCGGTGGCAGCAGCAGCGCCTCATTTACCGAATCCGATTTTACAAACAACGCCCATGCTGTGTTCACCATACCTTTTGTGGCCAGCATTACGCCGTCCGATACGGCCTTGGGCCGCCTGCAACCGGTGATGCTGCAAGCTGGCGCAAGCGGCGGCACCATTACTTTGTACAACTGGACGCCGGGCCTGTTTTTGTCGTGCACCACCTGCCCGGCACCGGTGGCTACGCCACAGTACACGATGCAGTATGTGCTTACCGCCACCAACGAATATGGCTGTACCGACACGGCTTTGGCCACGGTGCGCACCTTTAGCGGCGGCGGGGTAAATATGCCCAATGCTTTTACGCCCAACAGCGATGGCCTGAACGATGTGTTTTATGTAATGGCCGGCCCCGACGTGGTGCGGGTAAATGAGTTCCGCATTTTCAACCGCTGGGGCCAGCAGGTATTTGGGGTGCAGGGCGTAGCGCCCAACGATCCGCAATGGGGTTGGAACGGTACGCTTGCCAATAAAAAACTGCCTTCTGAAAACTATGTGTGGCTGCTGACCATAACGCAGGCAGATGGCAAAAAAACACACCTCAAGGGCATGGTGCTGCTGGTTCGGTAGCTATTGATTGGCGGCCATCGCGGATGGTTTTTTTCGATGTCCTATTGCATTTATAAAAGGGGCATTGTAGGTTTAATGTCTATCTGTTTGGCAATCTTGCAGATAGGCAATTAGGGGCACCTGCTCGCTATTGCCGCCACTTTTCCAAACCCGCCGCCAAAACAGGCCTGAAAACGACCACCCGAACCCGCCATCCAACATCCTGCACCGCCTCGCAATACAATCATTCAATTACTGGATTGCAAATCATTTTTTTATGAGTCAACCTACTTTTCACCTGGGTTTGTGTATGGCCGGCTCGGTATCGGCTGGTGCGTATACCGCTGGCGTCATCGATTTTTTGCTGGAAGCGCTGACCAAATGGGAAGCGGCCCGAGGCCGGGACCCTAGCATCCCCAACCATCGTGTAGAGATCGACTTGCTGGGCGGTTCATCGGGCGGCGGTATTACCGCGGGCATGGCCTTTTTTGGCATGCGCGACCAGGTAGAACATCCTGTTTTGAACCCCGATAACAGCTACACCGTTAACTCCGACAAGAATATTTTTTGGAAAACATGGGTGGAACTTACGGGCAATAGCGATGTGTTTTCCGAAATGCTCGACGACAGCGACATTCAGGATTACCACATCCCTTCGGCCATGAACTCGCGTTTTATTGATGCGGTGGCCGACAATTTTGAACAGTATGTGCGCCGCCTTGCCGAGCGGTCGAAAACCGAAGGCAATACCACGCCGCCGTTTCTTAGCCGCGACCTGGAATTGTTCATGACCCTGTTCAATGTAACGGGCATTAAATACCAACTGAGTAGCAGGGCCAGCGCCGCCACGGAACAATATGTATCGGAGCACCGCGATATGGCGCACTTCAGGTGGGGCGATGCTTATGAGGGCGACGGCCGCATGGAAGTGTCGTTCAACAACCTGGAAAAACTAAAGCAGGTAATCCAAGCATCTAAGGCCACCGGCGCATTTCCCATTGGCCTGCGGCCCCGCATCGTGGAGCGCCAGGCCAAATACATTTGGGACAACCCTTTTTTCCGTAAAAACGACAAGTTTGACCAGGAAACCATTGGCCTGGGTAAAAACATTAGGGAGCGGGAGGACCTGTACCGCAGCCTCAACGCCGATGGCGGCACATCGAACAACGAGCCGGTGGAAATGCTGCGCGACATGATGCTCCAGATTAGGCTGAAAGAACGCAACATGGACGCCATGCTGGAGGCAGTGAACGCCATGAGCGACACCGAACGGATGGCGGAAAAAAGCAAGCTCACCAACTATTCCGTGCTGCTGATCGACCCGTTCCCGAGTTATGATTTCGACATCGAAGAGCCCAGCCACCAGTCGGAAACCATCTTGCGCTATGGCCTGAACCTAGTGGGCGCCATGCGGGCCCAACTGCTGTTTGATGCCAAGGAAGCTATTGATGCCTACGACAAGAAAAGCTATGGGCTGCATATAGTGGCACCATCGCGCAGCGATGTGGAAAAGCCGGAGCACGCCATTGCCTGCGGTGCCCTGGGCGGTTTTGGCGGCTTCATCAGCCGCGAGTACCGGGTGCACGACTTTTTTCTGGGCCGGCACAACTGCCAGAGCTTTTTGCGGAAATATTTTGTGGTAAACGTGGCCGAAACACCCGGCACCGAACATTACGAATGCGTGGAGGCCGTGCTGAAAGGTTATGGCAGCCAGGAGGCGCTAGACCGCTTTAGCTACACCGATGAAAAAGGCGCCAAATGGGTGCCGGTGATACCGGATGTGGACCTGCCCGAGCCCATGAAAGTAAAAGAAGTGCAGGTGTCCGATTCGCTGCGCAAAATAGTGTACACCGAAAAAGCCAAACTGCCGCTGTACAAAATGGACCTGCCGGAAGAGGCTTATATCGACAACTATTTTGACCAGGTGAAAAAGCGGGCAAACACGCTGGTGCGCAATGCCTACGATTCCAACTTTTTGGTGGATAAACTGATTGCGTTTATGGCCGGCCGGGTAGATGATAAGATCGCCGCAAAAGTGCTATCAATCATTAAAACCAACCTGCGAGAAAGAAAGTTGATGAAGCCAAAATACCACACGCCAAATGAGGCCGGTGTGGCGGAAAATGCAACAGCTAAATCAGGCAGGGAATAGACCGGAACCGGCGGTTTGAAAAAAAGAATTTATTGAAAGAAAAGCATTCCGTGCAGAAGGACGGCTATACGAAAGGCGGTTTGGAAAAATTAGAGAAACGGCAAGCCTTATCGGAGGCTGGTTTTTATGAAACTCGCTAAACTTTTTGGTCAAACAAAAAGCCTGCGGCCACAATAACAATGGCGGCTACAGTATTAGTATTGATAAGTTTTTTCATTGGTTTCCACCAGAGATGCATCGAACCGAAGCTGGGCCAGTTCAATATCGGCATCGCGAAAGCCGCCCGTGAGGGTAAGCTTGTTGGTGTTGATCAGGTAGCCCGCACTTACCTGGCGGGCAAATGCCGCAAGGCTTTCTATGTTAGGGAACTGGAGGGTTTGCTTTTGCATAGGTACCGTCTTTAGATATTGGTGGGCAAAATTACCTTCAAATCCAATACAGGCGCCCTAAAAGCGGCTTTAAAAGAGGCCCGGCAATAATTTAGTTTCTATTCAGTCATCCGCCTTCTCCCATAGCGATTTTTATAATATTATGGGTGATAATTAAACAAAAAGGATTTCGAAGGGGCGTTTCTATTTTTATTAAATAAATGCGTCATGTTTCAAATGGCTGTTTTTGCGTCCGGACAATTGTCTTACCACCATAAAATGCTATGGCAACAGCCGCAAACTATTGGGCGCTACACTTGTGCTGGCATGTTTTTTACAACCCCTCCCTGTACATTTCTAACAAAATCCATTTTATGACAAAGCAAAAATTTTTGGGCTTGCTGCTTGGATGGGGCTTCTTGGCTGCAGCCGTGGGTTGCGGCAACGACAGCAATAATACAGCAAGCACAACAGACAACGATGCCGCTGCCACCACACCTACAACTACCGATGCGGCACCCACTACAACAGATGCAACTGCCAGCGATAAAGGCATTGGCAAGTTTCAAAACGTGGAGCTTACCCACCCCCTCGATCAAAAAATGGTAGCCGCAGGTAAGGGTATATATGAAATGAAATGCCAGAGCTGCCACAAACTTACCGATGAAAAAATGGTGGGCCCGGGCTGGAAAGGCGTTACCGACCGCAGAACACCGGAATGGATCATGAACTTTTCCACCAACGTGGATGAGATGCTGCAAAAGGACCCTGCCGCACAGAAAATGCTGGAAGAGTGCCTGGTGCGCATGCCCAACCAAAACCTCTCCGATGAGGATGCAAGGGCCATACTGGAGTTCATGCGTAACAACGACGGCAAAAGCTAACGACACCCCGGGTTTCTTATAACGGATAAAAAGGCACAGCGGCTACAACACGGCAACGTGTGGGCTGGCTGTGTCTTTTGTTTTAGGCAACGGCTGCAATGGCGCCGCCGTTGTTATTTTTGTGCTGCGCATTCCCGTTTTGCAACGGCATTATTTGTTCAACCGCAGGCATGACCAAACAAAAGTTATGGATCAATATTTCGCTGGCCCACCTTGCCGTGGTGGCCATGCTTGGGTTGTTGTTGCGTAGCAAAATCGTTTTTTCCATCCCCTTTATCGACTACCGCAACCTGCTGGCAGCACATACCCATTTTGCATTCAACGGGTGGGTTTCGTTTTCCTTGTTTGTGCTGTTTACCTACACTTTTATACCGCCGGTGCAGCGAGCCCGCTTTGTGCCGCTGTTGTGGGCCATTGCTATTTCGTGCTGGGGCATGTTGGTGGCGTTGCTGCTGCAAGGCTTTGGTGCGGCAGCCCTCATTTTTGCCGGCGTGTACGTGGTGGCTGCGGCCTGGTTTGTGGTGCTTTTTTTTAAAAAAATGCCGCGGGTCACTTCAAACAATCCGGCCCTGCTATTAGTTGCCGGGGCATTGGGCAGCATGGTACTGTCGGTGGCCGGGCCCATCATGCTGGGTTGGCTGTGGGGCTCGGGCAATGTGGATGCCGTGTTGCACCGCGATGCGCAATATTATTACCTCCATTTCCAGTACAATGGGTTGTTTACGTTGGGCGTTTTTGCCCTGGTGTTCCAGCGATTGTTTGGGGAAAATGCACCGCCTGCCGCTTGGCGTTTTGCCATGTTGCAATGTGCGGCAGTAGTGCCCACCCTTTTTTTGTCGCTGCTGTGGCACCACCACCCGCTTTGGTTCGATGCGGCTTCGGCCGTTGGCGTGGTATTGCTGCTGGCATCATTGGCGGCGCTGTGGCAACTGCGGCAGCAGTTGCTTCACGCATCGTTTTTGGAGCACCGCCTTGCCCGCATCCTGTGGCGGCTGGTGCTGCTTTCTTTTGTGGTAAAATCAATTTTGCAAAGCGGCACACTGGTACCCGAGCTAGGACAAGCCGTGTTTGGGCTCCGCTCCATCATCATTGGTTTTTTGCACCTTATTTTCCTGGGGTTGGTCAGCCTGTATTTATTGGCGCACTACATCCAGTGGAAAGGCCTGCCGGCACGGCTCGGTTTTACCCGGCTGGCGGTGTGGGTGTTTACTGCAGGCGTGCTGATGCAGGAAGCGCTATTGGCCGTACAGGGCACCAGTTTGTTGCTAGGCACCAATAGCCCGCTGTACAACTGGCTGCTGTGGGTAGCGGCCATAATGCTGTTTACAGGAGCATTGCTGCTTTTTGCGGCTAGCCTGCAGGCGCCGCAGTTGAATGTAAATGCGGACGCTTCCATTGATTTGGACAAATATTAAGATGCAGATTCTTCGCCTGATCCCTTTGGTTTATTCATACGCCGCCACACCCAAATAATTAGCCCCAGCGCAGCAACTGTAAGCAATAATTTTCCCTGCCACCCAAAAGCTGTTACCTGGTACACTGCATAAGCTTCCAGCAGCAGGGCTGGCAATTTTCCCAACGAAGATGCGGTAACAAACAGCCACGCCGGCACGGTGCCTACTGCGGCCGCAAAGGTGACCAGCCCCGACGGCACAAAAGGTAGCAGGCGCATGGAAAGAATAAGCATGGCTGCTTCCATACCCGTGGCCCCAACCAGCCGGCGGGCTTTGGGGTAACGGTTCAATGCGCCGCCCATCATGTTGCGAAATCCTTTGCGATACAGCCAGAAAGAAACCACGGCACCCAAGGCTTCGCCCAGAAAAGAAATGAGTGTGCCGCGCCAAAACCCAAAAAACAGGATATTGGCCGCCGTTACAAACACGCTGGGCACCAGGCCCAGCACAGCCACCACAATGCTTACCAGCAGGCTGATGAACAGTGCGGCTTCGGGGTATTGGCCAAATAGCTGGAGGATTTGTTCTTTCACTGCTGCAAAGATGCAGCCTCTACGAATCGGGAAGCGGTTTTATCCGTGGTGCTTCTTGTTCCATTTCCCTTCGGTACCGGCGGGATATAGCCTTTATTGCCCGGACAAAGAAAAATGCAATAGCCCCGGTACCTAGTATTGCAACAATAAATGCCAAAACTTCAGCCCCGGCGCAGGCAATGCTGCAGGAAAGCAACGCCAGAGCATAGAGTAAAACAAAAGCACCAGCTACCGCCAATAATATAAGTGCTATCCTGGTTCCGATTGGTCCCTGCCGGTAGGCTCGGCGCAAGCTGCGCAGCTGCTGCCTTACAGACTTTTTTTGCAATAAAGGTTTTTTATCTACAGATGGCTGCTCCAGCTTTTGTTTCGGGATGCCATATTCAACAGCGGTGTTGGACCATGCAGAAGCGGCGTGGCCTAGGACAGGCTGCCGCTGGTTGGCCAGGCACACCACCAGCAAAAAGCTGATGGCGCCGGCAGTGCCTTCGCACCATTTGCGCAGCGCATAGGTGTGGCCGCTGTGCCCGCCCGGGTGCAGCAGCCATGCCGCGGCAAAGGGCAGTATCAATAAATAAATCAGGTAAAAAGGCAGCGTAACTTGGAGCAGTGCCAGCGATTTGCCTACAAAGATACCAAGCAGGGTAAGCAACACATGGCCGGCCACCAGCACCAGGCGGGCCGCCCACAGGTGGCGGCTGGCCTTGTAGGATAAGCTTTTCATTATGGCATGTTTACGCCGGGAAAATCCCGGTGTATCGTTAAACTAATGCTTTTCCGGTTCGAAAGCAAACACCTTTAAAAAGGGCCACCACTTCATCATCGTTTCGGGTAATGCGCACCTGGTACAGGCCGGTGCTGCGGCCGTTGTGCTCCTCGGTGGCTTCGGCAGTAAGCACCTGGCCGGGCAGGGTGCTTTTGGTAAAATTGATGGAAGTATCCAGCGCCACCGACAGGTTGTTGCGGTTGTTGCAGGCAAAAGCAAAAGCACTGTCGGCCAGCGAAAAAGCAATGCCGCCGTGGATGATGCCAAAGCCATTGAGCATGTCGTCGCGGAGCGTCATGCGAATTTTGCTGTAGCCTTCCCGCACTTCCAGCACCTCTATGCCCAGCCATTGGCTGAAGGCGTCGTGCTGCATCATGTGAGCCACTACTGTTTTTGGGGATGTATTTTCTTCTTTGATCATAGTGTACAAATGTTGATTGACGATTGACGATTTCGGATTTACGATTGCAATAATAGCTGGGTTGCTTTCAAACGAATTAATGATTGCTGATCTCCGTATTCGTCAATCCAAAATCGTCAATCGTAAATCGCCCTTATTCTCCCCTAAACCGCGGTGCTCTTTTTTCCAGAAACGCATGTACGCCTTCGGCAAAATCGGCGGTGGTGCCGGCACGCTGTTGCAGCACTTCTTCGTCGTGGAGCTGGTCTTCAAAATGGTTTTGAAAAGCGCCGTTCAGGGCCTGTTTGGTGTATGCCAGTCCTTTGGTGGGCATTTGCGCCAGCGTTTGCGCCAGCTGCATTGAAGCGGTGGCAAAATCCTCGTCGGCAAAAACTTTATAGATCATGCCCATGCGTTCGGCTTCGGCTGCGGGCACTTTTTCGCCGGTGAGCATCAGGGCCGAGGCTTTTTGCCAGCCCACCAGCCGTGGCAGAAAAAACGTACCGCCGCTGTCGGGTATCAGTCCTATTTTGGAAAAAGCCTGTATAAACGAAGCCGAAGCGGCTGCCACCACCACATCGCAGCAAAGGGCAATATTGGCACCGGCGCCAGCCGCCACACCGTTTACCGCTGCCACCACCGGCTTGTCCAGCTTGCGGATCATGCGCACAATGGGGTTATAATGTTCGGCAAGGATAGCGGGCAACCTGGGCCCGTTCGGGTCCACCACTTCGTCCAGGTCCTGGCCGGCTGAAAAGGCCTTGCCGGCACCGGTGAGGTACACGGCGCGGATGTCTTTTTCTTTTTTACAAACATCGAGGTGCTGCTGCAGCAACAGCGCCATGTCGCGGATAAAGGCATTGTATTTTTCGGGCCGGTTGAGGGTGATCACGGCCACGTTTTCTTTTACTTCAAACAATACTGTGGGCATGCGCTCTATTTGTGGGGTTAAAACAAAAATAGCGCATTGCGATTGTGAACCACTAAGGCACGAAGGGACAAAGTTGCACCAAGAAAACCTTTCGTGGCCCTTTGTGTCCTTCGTGTCTTTGTGGCTCAAAAACTATGGATGCTCGTTTACGGATTCTTTTTCCAAACGGGTCATATAGCTCATCACGGCTTTGATTTCGCCGTAGGAATAATCGTTGCCCAGCCTGGATTTAAGTGTGCCTAAAGTTTTCGGTTCTGCTTTTTTGATGGCCGAAAGAATAACCGGGATTTTGTGCGGCGGCACCACATCGCTTACGTCCACTTCACCGGTTTCAATATAAGCGGCCAGGTGGCCTTCAATAGTGGAAACCGTAAGGTTGCGTTCAGCGGCAATGGAGGCAATATCTTTTCCCTTGCGGAACATTTCCAGCGAAATAGCCTTTGTTTCGCCCTTGGCCGCTTTTTCTTTTACCACCACTTCCTGCACCTGTCGTTTGCGCTGCTGCTCTACAATCTGTAATAAGGCAATGGCATCAAGGCCCTGCGTCAGGCCTTTGGCCAGGTGCACCGCATGTTCAATAGCCCATTTTTTCCGCTCAATGGCAGTGGCCAAAGTTTCGAGGTCCTTGCCGTATTTTTTTACCCTTGTTTTGATGCGCCATGCTGTGGCATGATCGCGAATGGGCTGGAGCAGACCTTCTTCAATGCCTTTTACAAAAAATGCAGCGGCCGCTTCAATACGGGCCGACAGTTGCTGAAAGCCGTCTTCTTCGGCGGTGGGCAGCATGCCTTCTAGTTGCTGGATAAAGCGTATGCCCACGCCTTGCAGTTCGCGGGCTTTGAGCAGCAGACCGCTGGCCCATTCCACGGCTTCGTCGGCATCCGGAATGGTGCGGCCACCATACGATTCGAGGTGGCCTTCCAGCAACTCCACTTGTTTACCCAATTGAAATGTGGCTAGCAGGCTTTGGGTTACAAATACTTTTTGTTCTTCCTGCAACAGCACCTGCAGGTCGGCCTCGTTTTGGGCCGTTTGCGAAAACGTGTGGATGCGTTCGTCGATGCGGATGCTGTGCTGCGGAATGCGCGAACAAAGCACCATGCCTTCCATTGAAGTAAGGCGGCTGAGGGCCACGTACACCTGGCCTGCGGCAAATGCTTCGCCGGCATCCACCACGGCGCGGTCGAACGTGAGGCCCTGGCTTTTGTGGATGGTGATGGCCCATGCCAGCCGCACCGGGTATTGGGTAAATGAGCCCAGTTCTTCTTCTTCAATTTTATCGGCGTCGCGGTCGTAAGTGTAGCGGATGTTGTGCCATGTTTCCTGCTCCACTTCCAGCTCGCCTTCTTCGCCCGGAAAGGTTACAAAAAGCTTGTCTTCTTCAATGCGGCTTACCACGCCTATTTTGCCGTTAAAAAAACGCCGGGAGTCGCCTTTGTCGTTTTTGATAAACATGATCTGCGCACCTACTTTCAGGCGCAGCGATTTATCTACGGGAAAAGCCTTGTCGCTGAAATCGCCGGCAATGGTGCCTTCAAAATGGTGCACTTTACCCGAAAGCTTGGCCAGCTCCCGCTGGTTGATGGTGTCGGCTTTGTTGTTGTGCGAGGTAAGCGTGATATAACTTTCATCGGCCGGTGGCACAAAGGTCGGGTCGTAGCGGCTGTTGAGCAATTGCAGGTCGGTGGTGGATGCGGTGTTGTTGCGGATGTTGTTGAGCACTTCAATAAATGCCGCATCGCTTTGGCGGTAAATTTTATTGAGCTCGATGTACACCGGCGGCGCTGCCTGCACAGCCAGCGAATCGAAGAAATAAGGACTGCGGTAAAAATCTTTGAGCACGGGCCACTCGCGGTTGTTGACCACCGGCGGCAACTGGTGGAGGTCGCCAATGAACAGCACCTGCACACCGCCAAAAGGCCGGTGTGCTGCCTGCCGCACACTTTTTAAAATGGCATCCACCGCATCCAGCATATCGGCCCGCACCATGCTCACTTCATCAATCACCAGCAGCTCCAGCTCCCGCATCAGTTCGCGTTTTTGCTTGTTGAGCCGCAGGTTTTTAAACAGGGTAATCTCGTTGTTTAGTTCGCCGCCTACATCGCCGGGCACGTATTGCCGCGTGGGCAGGTAAGTGCCCATGGGCAACTGAAAAAATGAATGCATGGTAACGCCGCCTGCATTGATGGCGGCCACACCGGTGGGCGCTACAATGGCAATATTTTTAAAACTGTTTTCTTTTAAATACCGCAGAAAAGTGGTTTTGCCGGTGCCTGCCTTGCCGGTAAGAAATACATGCCGCGAGGTGTGCTGCACAAAGCCTGCAGCGAGGCGAAACATGGAGTTGAAATCGGTTGCAGACATGGGCGAAAAGAAAAGCGTGAAAGTAAGAAAAGTGCAGGGTTAGCCGGCGGGCTAAGATGCTAAGGATTACGCAAAAATGCAATGGGGTGCATTGGGTGTGGCAATGGCAGCCGGTTTTAATGCAGCCCTGCTTTTATTGCTGCCGGCAATGCTACATTTCATGCGCATCGTTTGGTTGATGCTTTTACTGTTTTGTTGCTGCAAAAAAAGCAGGCCCAAATAATGACAGCCTGATGTCGGAATAGTTCGCTGATGAAGCTTTCATACTGCCGTGGTGAGCCGCAAAAAATTTATGTAGCAATGAAACAGTAAATTGAATGGTATAATACCACAAAACGTCAACAGTAAAGGCTGCTGTATGTATGTTAAGCTGGCAGCGAACTTTACTGCTATTCAACAAAGTCACATTTAACGCATGAATAATATTGAGCTGCTGGAAGAATTGAAGAAATTAAAAGCAATTGCAGATGTTGGTTTGCTCTACGCCAAAAACGATTACGACAAAGAGCGATACCAAGAATTGCAAGAGATGAGCCATAGGCTGCTGAGCGGTGTAAGCGGCCACGATATGGAAATTATAAAATCTATTTTTCCTGCTGCCGCCGATTATCCAACCGCGAAGGTGGACATCAGGGGCCTAGCCATTTCTCCTGAAAATGAAATCTTGCTGGTTAGGGAAAGCCTTGATGGCAAATGGTCGTTGCCGGGTGGTTGGGCCGATGTTGGTTGCAGCCCGAAAGAAACCATTATCAAAGAGTTCAGGGAGGAAACGGGTTTGAGCGTTGCGGTTAAAGCACTATTAGCAGTATTTGACAAAAGATTTCATGCTCATCCGCCGCAACCTTTTCATGTATATAAAATGGTTTTTTACTGCGAGCTTACTTCCTTTAAATTTGCAAAAGGATTTGATGTGCTGGATATACAATATTTTGCCATAGACCGTTTGCCGGAGCTTTCCGAAGACAGGATATTAAAAAGCCAGATTGAACTGCTGTATCAAAAAGTTAGGTCTTCCGATTTTCAGGCTTATGTTGATTAGCGCAGCACATTGGGCTAACAAAAAATGGCTTGTGAACACAAGCCATTTTTAAAATTATTGTTGCAATTGCATCACAATGCCGGCAGCTTCTTACGCCGCAGTTCTTCCAGCTTGGCCCGTTCGTCGTTGATGGCTTTTAACTGCGCCTCTTGTTGCTTGCGGTTGTTTCTTAATTTTTCTTCCAGGTCTTTTTCATCGTCTTTCAGCTTGCTGTATTTTTTCTCGGCAGCTTTCACGGTTTCTTCACTGGCCTGGATGTCCACATCCAGCTTGTAACTGGCGCTGTAATCCTGGAAACCGCTCAGGAAACGATTGGCCGATTCGTACACTTTTGGGTCGGTTTCGGAAGAGTAAAACTGGTCGAGGCCGTTGCTCACCAGCATATAAATATCGGCCTTGCTTTTTTCCTTGCGGCTGGGTTGGGCCACTTTAAAATACAGGTCTACCGGCTTACCATCCAGGTCGCGCAGCGATACGTTTTTAAACACATAATATCCGTCTACTGTATTTTTTTTCCAGAGCAAGGCACCGCTGGTTTCAGGCTCGTAGCCAATTTCCTTCAGCTTTTGAATAATGGCGCCTTCGGCAATTTCTTCGGAGTAAGGCACCTGCAACTGGATGGCCGGCGTGTTGGCTTTATTGAATTTAACGGAAGTAGGTCTGGTTTGTGCCGCGGCCGCAGTGGCGGTAAGCAGCGCTGCAAAAAGGATCCATGTTTTCATGATGCTTGTTTTTGTACTTAGATAAATGGGTGGCTAAAAATTACGGCAGGTTGTGTTGAAATGCAACCCGGTATTTAGCGCAAGGTACGCGTTGAATAAAACCTTTTTTATGTCGCTTTGCTCCGCCGCGGGCTTGCCGCTGCCATCCTTCCAAAATCCTGCACATCACCGGTTCGTGTATCTTCGCGGCATGGCGGCTTTCAACTGGAACGACAGCCTTAATTTTTTATCCAAACTTACCCCACGCCGGGTGGCCAATATGGCCAAAGTGTGGGGCAGTTACCACCTGTCAAGGCTTACGGGCCGCGCAGTGCAGTGGGGCATGCCGCTTTCCATTTCGTTTGAGCCCACCACATCGTGCAACCTGCGCTGCCCCGAGTGCCCCAGCGGGCTGCGGGCTTTTACCCGCCCCACGGGCATGCTGCGCAAAGATTTTTTCCGAGAAACCATCGACCAGTTGGCGCCGCATCTTACTTACCTCGTGTTTTATTTCCAGGGCGAGCCTTTTCTCAATCCTGATTTTCTAAATATGGTGCAATACGCCGCCGCCAAAAAAATATATACCGCCACCAGCACCAATGCACATTACCTCAAAGATGATGTGGCCCGCCGCACCGTGGAAAGCGGCCTCGACCGGCTCATTATTTCCATCGACGGCACCACGCAGGAAACCTACCAGCAATACCGTGTGGGCGGCCGCCTCGATAAGGTGCTGGAAGGCGCTGCCAATATTGTAAAATGGAAGCGGGAACTCCGTAGCAAAACGCCGTTCGTGGTGTTTCAGTTCCTGGTGGTGCGCCACAACGAGCACCAAATTGAAGAAGTAAAGCGGCTGGGAAAAGAAATAGGCGTGGATGCAGTGTGGTTAAAAACAGCGCAGGTGTACGATTACGAAAACGATCCCAATGCCTTGATCCCAACCACGGGCAAATACAGCCGCTACCGCAAAAACAGCAACGGCGTGATGGAGTTTAAAGGCAACAACCAGCGCCACTGCTGGCGCCTGTGGCACGATCCGGTAATAACCTGGGATGGCGCTGTGGTGCCTTGTTGTTTTGATAAAGATGCGCAGCACAAACTGGGGCACCTGCAGGGCCAAAGCTTTAGCGAAATCTGGAACAGCCCCACCTACCGCGAGTTTCGCGGCAAAGTGCTGCACAGCCGCAGCAATGTGGACATTTGCACCAACTGCTCCGAAGGCGTGAAAGTGTGGGGAGACTAAGGGATTTCGGATTGTAGATTTCGGATTTACGATTGCTTGTTACCGATGGTAAATTGTTTTGCAGCGTAAACAACGCTATGCCGATGTTTGTAAATCTAAAATCGTCAGTCCAAAATCGTCAATCGAAACTATTTTTACAGCATGAGCATCGACCAAGACATCCAGCAGGCGCATTTCCGCAACACCCACCAAAAGGCACTCATTAATGTTTTGTATTCGCATGGATGGGTAATGGAACGCATCAAGTCGTTGCTGGCAGCTGAGGACATCACACCGCAGCAGTTCAACATCCTGCGCATTTTGCGCGGCTCTTTTCCAGTGCCGCTTTCCACGCTGCAAATACGGGAACGCATGCTGGATAAAATGAGCGATACCAGCCGCATTGTTGATCGCCTCATTGCCAAAGACCTGGTGCAAAAGACCACCAACCCCGCCGACAAGCGACTGGTGGATGTACTGATCACCGAAAAGGGCCAGCAACTGCTGCACAAGCTGGATGTGCGGGATGCAGAAATGGACAATATCCTGGGCAACCTGAGCGAAGAAGAAGCGCAGCAGCTAAGCAACCTGCTCGACAAAGCCCGCGGTTCGGCACTGGGTTAATGGGCAAAAGTTCATATGTTTTTTTATTAAAATGCACACCGCTTAACCACCTAACGGCTACGGCTGAACGAAATAAATTTTCTCTATCGGCTCATCAATTAATTCAGTTGTCGGTAATGTCTGCCGCACCGACATTTGCACCCCGAATTAAATCAGAATATGATGAGCAACAAGGTATTATCGCTGGGTGCGTCCTTCCCCGAGTTCAATAAGAAGGCAGTTGTATCGATCGAAAAAGGTAAAGAGTTCTACGACCTTTCTTACGAAGAAATCAAAAACAGCGGCAAGTGGATGGTGATGTTCTGGTGGCCTAAAGACTTCACTTTTGTATGCCCTACCGAAATTGCCGAATTCAATAAACACTACCAGGATTTTGCCGACCGCGATGCGGTACTCGTTGGTGCTTCTACCGACAGCGAGTTTGTACACGTAGCTTGGCGCCGCGATCATGAAGACCTGCGTGGCCTGCAGTTCCCGATGCTGGCCGACACCAGCAAATCGCTGGCTACTGAACTGGGCATTTTGGAAAGTGAAGAAAAAGTTGCTTATCGCGCCACATTTATCGTTGATCCGCAAGGCATCGTTCGCTGGGTATCGATGTACGACCTGAACGTAGGCCGCAACGTAAAAGAAGTACTGCGTGTGCTGGATGCGCTGCAAACCGACGAACTCTGCCCCTGCAACTGGCAGAAAGGCGAAGCAACGCTGAACGCTTAATAAGCAGCAAGCTTTTAGCTACAAGCTGCAAGTGGTTTTCTCTACTTGTGGCTTGCAGCTGGCGGCTTGAAGCTTTTCTTCCTCCTTCAACTATAAAACTTTCCCTCCATGTTTGGAATCGCTACCGAAAGCAACGCAGCCCTGTCGCTGCTGCAGGAACTGGGCCTGGCCGAAAGCCACCTGAGCTCCAACCTGCAGGCTCTGGCCGCTGCCGACTCAAAATACCTGCGCGACCTTAAAATAAATGTTACCAACGCCCTGGGCGCCGAAACGCTGAACAAAAAAGAAGCGTACCTGCTGGCCCTTTCCGTTGCTGCCAACGAAAAAGTGACCGCCCTGCAGGAAGCCTTTACTGCGCAAGCCACTGCCAATGGCGCAACCGATAAAGAAGTGGCCGAAGTGCTGGCCTGCACCTCGCTGCTCAATGCCAACAACGTGTACTATCGTTTCCGCCACTTCATGCACGAAGAATTTTACAACACGGCGCAGGCCGGCATCCGCATGAGCATCATGGCCAACCCCGTGCTGGGCAAAGAGTTCTTCGAGCTCGTAAGCCTGGTGGTAAGTGCCCTCAACGGCTGCGAACTCTGCGTTACCTCGCATGAAAAAACACTGGTGGGCCACGGCACCAGCAAGCAGCGCATCCACGATGCGGTGCGTCTGGGCGCCGTGCTCAAAAGTCTTACGGCGTTAATGTAAGCTTAGGCCCTGTTTGCAAAGTTTGGATGTATCATAGCCCCTGCAGTTGCGGGGGCTTTTTTATGTAGCCGGCTTTGGGATTGCTATTGGGCTGCTGTTGCGTCGCACACTTGTACGTCCTGTTCGCTGTGCAGCTTTCTTTTCACGCAGCGGCGCAGCGGAGGTGCAAAGCCCGCAGTGGGTTGATGCATTGGCATGAAGTTGCTTTTTACATAATACGCATGCTCCTGCCTTTGTCATGCTGAGCGCAGCGAAGCATCTGAGAATTAGAATGAGTGATTTTTTAAATAAATGACAGACGCCTTAGTACTTCTAAATCTGTACTGCTGCAAGTTCAGATCCTTCCTTCGTCAGGATGACAAAATGCAAAACACTAAAATGCATCATCACATAACAGCGTCAATTTTAACCTTCATCCTCCCAACTTCCGACCTCACCTTCCGTCTTCCGGCTTACTTTTGCGCAGAACTTTAAACTTCAAACTTTAAACCCCAAACTCCTTATATGCCCGGATACGAATTGTGGAGCGATGCCGAACGCAAAGAAGTAATGGAAGTGCTGGAAACCGGCGTGCTCATGCGCTATGGATTTGACGGCCCCCGCCAGGGCCGGTGGAAAGCAAAAGAGCTGGAAACTGCCATTTGCGAAACATTTGGTTGCCAGTATGCGCAGCTTACCTCCAGCGGCACTACGGCCCTTACCACTGCTATGGCTGTGCTGGGCATTGGCGCCGGCGACGAGGTGATCATGCCTTCCTTCACGTTTGTGGCTTCGTTTGAAGCCGTGCTGAGCGTGGGTGCTGTGCCCGTGCTGGTTGATGTGGACGACACGCTGACACTGGCCCCCGATGCAGTGCGCAGCGCCATCACATCCAAAACGAAATGTGTGATGCCCGTTCATATGTGCGGCTCCATGGCCGATATGGATGCATTGCAGGCCATTTGCAAAGAGCACAACCTGGTGCTGCTCGAAGATGCCTGCCAGAGCATTGGCGGCAGTTATAAAGGAAAGTCGCTGGGCACCATTGGCGATGCGGGCACATTTTCGTTTGATTTTGTAAAAACTATTACCTGCGGCGAAGGCGGCGTGGTAATGACCAACCGCGAAGATGTGTACATCAACGCCGATGCTTATACCGACCACGGCCACGACCACAAAGGCGTAGACCGCGGCGCCGATCTGCATCCCCACCTGGGTTACAACTTCCGGATTTCCGAGCTGCATGCAGCGGTGGGCCTGGCGCAGGTGCGCCGCCTGCCCGATTTTTTGGCTACGCAAAAAAAGAATCACGCGCAGCTAAAGGCTTTACTGTCGCAGATCCCGGGCATCCAGTTTCGCCGCGTACCCGATGAGGCCGGCGACAGCTGCTCTTTCATCAGCTGGTTTTTGCCCACCGAAGAAGCTACCCGTGCAGTGGTAGCCGCCATGAAAGAGGCCGGTGCCATGGCAGGTTCGTTTTACTGGTTCGACAACAACTGGCATTATATCCGCAAGTGGGATCATTTGAAGAATGCTTCCACCCACAACCGCATGAGCGCTGAACAGCAGGAAGCTTTGTTGAAACTGCAGCAGCAGGATTTTTCCGCATCGGACGCCATCATGAGCCGCTGCATTTCGACCTCCATTTCCTTGTTGTGGAGCGAGGAGCAGATAAAGGAAAAAGGCGAAAAAATGGTGCAGGCTGCAACAGCTGCATTGGCGCAAACAGCAGCTTAAAGGCTTAAAAGCTGTTTTAAGCAAAAAGGCAAAATTCAAAAGTCAAAAAGGCGTTTTCACGCCAAGGGCTTTTGATTTTTGCCTTTTATATTTTTTCTTGTTCTCTTACCTGCGGAAATGCGTCATATAAGTGCGGAAGCCGATAACAGTGGTGGCGCGGAAATGATCTTTTCCCAGGAATACAATGTCGTCGTAGTACTCGGTTAGCACCTCCGGAGTAGTGGTGCCCACCGCGGTAAGCTGCATGGCGCGAATAAGATCGTCATCCACGTACTTTTTGCGGATGTCCCAGTTGCCCTGGTATGTAGTACCCGATCCATCTACATAACTTAGGGAGCCGTCTTCATTAAAAGTAAAATTGCCGCTGCGGAAGGCCAGGTTGTCGCGGTCGCCACCGATGCTGTAGTTGTTGATGGCGGCAATGCGCCAGGTGCCAACAATGCGCTTATCGTATTTTTTTAAAACATCCTTGCTGCAACCGGCCAGCAGCAATAAAGTGAACACAAGGCCCAGCGTGTAGCATTTTTTCATCGCCCCTCCTTTTTCTTTTAAAGTTCCGAACAAAAGGGTGGCGCAATAATGTGGGGACGGTTCTTAACAATGAATTATAAATGGGAAGATGATGCTGTTACTGGTCTGGCCACTGGCAGGTACACTTTCTGGCAGGCAGCCGCTTTGGAGTGGCCAGACCAGTAACCGCCGCTTACCTCGGTGCCGGATATTTATTTGTATTGGGCTTTTGCTCCAGGTAGTCCACATAATCTTTGGTGCCCAGCCTGAAAAACAGGTTGAGGCCGGTGCGCCGCTGCAGCTGGTCTTCTTTTTTACAGAAAAATGAAAGGTGCTGTGTGTAGAAGTTTTGCGGCAATGGGGATATTTTATGAACGGGCAATGCCTGGCCCAAATCCGGCTTGGGATTAAGCTGCGCAAAGCCCGGGCGACAAAAAGCCGTTAACGCCAGCCCAATAAAAAATGCCTTTTTCCCCATGGATTGATATTTGCAATAAATTTACGGCTCGATTTTTGTGAAGCCGGCGGCCCCATTTAGCCGCCCCTTAAAAACGGAACCCCTGATGAGCCTTAACCAGAGTTTACAGCAAAAGTTACTGCAAAAGCTATCGCCGCAACAGATTCAGTTAATGAAATTGTTGCAGGTGCCTACAGCCATACTCGACGAACGCATCAAAGAGGAGCTGGAAGAAAACCCGGCCCTCGAACTGACCGACGAAGGTATGGAGGATTACGATGGCGATATGAAAGACGAGTTTGCCGAATCATCCGACAGCAGCGACGATTACGAAGAGTCGGCTACCGACGAGGGCTACGACAACATTGATATTTCCGATTACGTGTCGGAAGGCGACGATGATATTGCCGATTACAAACTGCGCGACGACAACTACGGCGACCAGGAAGAAAAGCAGACGATGCCTTACAAGGTGGAAACTTCTTTTTACGAAGTGCTGGAAGCACAACTGGGCATGCTGAAACTGGATGAGGCGCAGTATAAAATTGCCGAACAGATCATTGGCTCCATCGACGAAGACGGCTACCTGCGCCGCGAAACTTCGGCCATTGTGGATGACCTGGCGTTTAGGCAAAACATTTTTGTTACCGAAGAAGATGTTGAAAAACTGATCCAGCGCATCCAGCAGTTCGATCCCCCCGGCGTGGCGGCCCGCACCCTGCAGGAGTGCCTGCTGTTGCAGCTGAACCGCCAGAAGCTGGAAGGCAAGGAAGTGGATACCGCCATTGCCGCCCTCAGCCGCTACTTCGATGAGTTTACCAAAAAGCATTACGAAAAAATACAGCGCGGCCTCAACCTCGACGACGAGCAGTTGAAGGATGTGATGCACCAGATTACCCGCCTCAACCCCAAACCCGGCGGCACGGTAAGCGAGCTGAACAAAGCCGAAAGCTACGTGGTGCCCGACTTTTTTATTTACAACAATGCCGGCAAACTGGAGCTGACGCTGAACTCGAAAAATGCACCGGAGCTCCGCATTTCGGAAGGCTACCGCGATATGCTGCGCGAATACGACCGCGGCACCAAAAAAGACCGCCGCCAAAAAGAAGCGGTGTTGTTTATCAAGCAAAAAATTGATGCGGCCAAATGGTTTATTGATGCCATCAAGCAGCGGCAGCACACGCTGCTCAGCACCATGACGGCCATCATGAACCATCAGTACGAATTTTTCCTGACCGGCGACGAAACCACGCTGAAGCCAATGATCTTGAAGGACATTGCCGAACGCACCGGTCTGGATATTTCTACCGTAAGCCGCGTGGCCAACTCCAAGTTTGTACAAACCGAATTTGGCACTTACCGCCTTAAATTCTTTTTCTCCGAATCGCTCACCACCGACAGCGGCGAGGAAGTTTCGACCCGCGAGGTAAAAAAGATCCTGAGCGACCTGATCGAATACGAAAACAAGAAGAAACCCCTCAGCGACGAGCGGCTTACCGAGCTGCTTCAGGAAAAAGGCTATAATATTGCACGGCGCACCGTGGCCAAATACCGCGAACAACTGAACATACCGGTAGCCAGGCTGCGCAAAGAGCTGTAAGCAACGGGCGGCAGGCAAAAGGACTTAAAACCTTTGCATGTCGCCCGGTTCGGCCTAAATTTTCCAAAATGTCTGACATAGAACAAAAGGCGCAGGACCACCTGTTTCATCCGGCGCTTCGCTTTGCTGCACGTGCCATTTCGGTGGTTTTTCACCCCCTGTTTGTGCCGGTGTATATTGCCTGGTTTCTCATCTACATCCACCAGGTGTTTCCGGCTGCACGCCCATACGACCAGAACCTGATGCTGCTGCGTTTTGTGGTGATGTATGCGCTTTTTCCCCTCTTTACCATTTTGCTGCTGCGCGGGCTGGGCTTTGTGCAATCGGTGTACCTGCGTACGCAAAAGGAGCGCATTATTCCTTATGTAGCCTGCGGCCTCTATTATTTTTGGATGTGGTATGTGCTGCGCAACCAGCCGCAGGTACCCGAAGTACTGGAACTGTTTAGCATGGCTATTTTTCTTGCGGCCAGTGCTGGCCTGATGGCTAACAATTATTTTAAGATCAGCATGCATGCCTTGGCTGCCGGTGTGGCCGTTACGTTTGTACTCATGCTGGGCCTTATGAGCGACACGGATTTTGGCGTGTACATTTCCTGCGCCATGCTGGCTGCAGGCCTGGTGTGCACCGCCCGCCTCATCAACAACGACCACCGGCCTTTTGATGTGTATGCAGGGTTTGTAACCGGCGCCTTGTCGCAGGTGGCGGCGTATTGGATTGTGATGTAACCGCACCCTGGCCCCGATCTTGGAGGAGCGGGTTGGTTAAAGAAAACTTCGGCACACTCAAAAGATTTTACCCATATAAGTGCTAATACAAAGAGCCCGTAACAACTAATTGTTACGGGCTCTTTGTATAAAAAATCAAAATCAAACCGAGGCGACCCTCGCCTTTCAGGAGCGGGGCCGGGGTACGGTTTAAAAAACATTCCGCACCACGTTGGCAATCACATGCGGCTTGCCCAACGTATAATAATGCAGCACCGGCACGCCGGCAGCTTTCAGTTCCTTGCTTTGCTGCTGCAGCCACTCGGTGCCCACTTGCTCCACTTCCGCATCGGTTTTGCAGGCCATGATGGCGCTGTACAACTCCACCGGGATGTCCACATGAAATGTGCGGGGAATTACCGTCAACTGTTTTTTCGAAGTGATCGGCTTCAGGCCCGGGATGATGGGAATATTGATGCCGGCTTCTTTACAGGCCTGCACGTATTGAAAATATTTCTGGTTGTCGAAAAACATTTGCGTCACCACGTATTCGGCGCCGCCGTCCACTTTCTTTTTCAGGTGTTGGATGTCGGAAGCCAGGTTGGGTGCTTCAAAATGCTTTTCGGGGTAGCCGGCCACGCCAATGCAAAAGTTTGTTTTTACGGCACCCTTCAGGTCTTCTTCCAGGTACAGGCCGTTGTTCATGTTGATCACCTGCTGCATCAGCTCGGTGGCAAATTTATTGCCGCCGGGCTCGGGTTCAAAACTGCCTTCGTTGCGGGCTGCATCGCCACGCAGCACCAGCACATTATCAATACCCAAAAACGCCAAGTCAATCAGGGCGTCTTCGGTTTCTTGCCGGGTAAAGCCGCCGCAAATAAGGTGCGGCACTGCATCCACTTTATAGCGGTTCATGATGGCGGCGCAAATGCCAACCGTGCCGGGACGTTTGCGTACTTCCACTTTTTCAAACACGCCATCAATGCGGCGCTTGAACATGCTTTCGCTGCGGTGGTAGGTAACATTTATAAACGAAGGCTTGAATTCCATCAGGGGATCGAGGTGTTCCCAAAGCGCATTGATGCCTTTTCCTTTCAGGGGCGGCAGCACTTCAAAGGAAACCAGCGTATCCTTTGCCTGCCGCAGGTGTTCGATAACTTTCACGTTGTTGTAGCGGTGTTTTGCGGGGCCTAAATAATGGATTGATAACAATGAAACCCCGGGCTTGTTTCAATTCGGGATGCAAACATACACCCTAAAGGAAATATAAAAGCCGTTCATTGGTAAAGGGCGGTGCCCCGGTTGGCTTACTTTTGCCCAAACATTTTCAAAAGGGTGAGCATTACCATTCATACAACCGAGTTAGTAAAGCGCTACCGCAGCCGTACGGTGGTAAACCATGTGTCAATAGAGGTAAAGCAGGGCGAAATTGTGGGCTTGCTAGGCCCCAACGGTGCCGGTAAAACCACTACTTTTTACATGACCGTGGGCCTCATCAAACCCGACGAAGGCGAAGTGTTTTTGGATGATACCAATATTACCAAACTGCCCATGTACAAAAGGGCACAGATGGGCATTGGCTACCTGCCGCAGGAAGCATCTATTTTTCGCAAACTGAGCGTGGAAGAAAACATCAAGGCGGTGCTGGAAATGACCAAGCTGACCCGTAGCCAGCAAAAGGAAAAACTGGAGGCGCTGCTCGATGAGTTTCGGCTGCACCATGTGCGCAAAAGCCCCGGCGATGTGTTGAGCGGCGGCGAACGGCGCCGTACCGAAATTGCCCGTGCCCTGGCGGTGGATCCAAAGTTCATCCTGCTTGATGAACCCTTTGCCGGCATCGACCCCATTGCGGTGGAAGATATCCAGGCCATTGTAGCGAAACTGAAATTTAAAAACATCGGCATCCTCATTACCGACCACAACGTAACCGAAACGCTTTCTATTTGCGACCGTGCTTACCTGCTGATTGAAGGGAAAATATTCAAACACGGCACCGCCGAAGAACTGGCTGTGGACGACCAGGTAAAACGCCTGTACCTCGGCCGCAACTTTGAACTCAAACGTAAAGATTACCTGCTGGAAGAAGCCCACCAGGAGCGCATCAGCGAAGGGCGGCGGTAAATAAAGCCGATTTTGTTAGCAATCTATTGCAATCATTTGCAGCAGCTTCGCCTTTGTCATGCTGAGCGCAGCGAAGCATCTGAGTGTTGCGTTGCGAACGAGTGCACAAAGTTCAGATCCTTCCTTCGTCAGGATGACAAAGACACTGCACCTTCATGCAAGTGTATAATAGTGCCGTTGTTTTAATATGCCACTAAAAATTTGCCCGCTTACAGCAACATCTTAAAATCATCTGCATCCCTCCAAAACGGCAGCTTTTCCCGCACCGCTTCCAGGTCCTTTTTTTCCAGCGTGATGGTAAAAATGTCTTCGTCATCGGCCTTGTGGTACAGCGGTTCTCCGAGGGCATTGCACACCATGCTGTCGCCGGTATGATACACACCATGGCCATCGGTGCCCACGCGGTTCACACCCACCACATAGCACTGGTTTTCGATGGCGCGGGCCTGCAGCAGGGTTTTCCAGGCGTGGTTGCGGCGGTCGGGCCAGTTGGCTACGTACAGCAGCACATCGTATTCCGGGCCTTCAGCCGTTTGCTGCCGTGCCCAAACCGGAAAGCGCAGATCATAACAAATATTGCAGTTGATCTTCCAGCCGTTTACCGATGCAATAAAGCGCTGTGTGCCGCCGGTGTAATGCGCATCCTCGCCACCCATGGCAAACAGGTGGCGTTTGTCGTACTGGCCCAATTGCCCGTTGGGCAGCATCCAAATAATCCGGTTAAAATATTGCCCCCCTTCTTCAATCATCAAACTACCGGTTAGGATCACCCGCTTTTCGGCAGCCAGCTTTTTCATCCACGCAACGGTAGGCCCGTCCATGGTTTCGGAAAACTGCTCGGGCTTCATGCTAAAGCCTGTGGTGAACATTTCGGGGAGCACCACAATATGCGTGGGCTGCGCAATGCTGCGGATCTTTCCTTCCAGCATGGCGAGGTTAGCAGCTTTATCTTCCCAGTGCAGCGCGGTTTGAATAAGGGTAAAAGTTAAAGAGGACATATGCGCAAGATAAGGCACAGGGGCGGGGAAAAGTGCTGCTGCGCCAACGCTGCATGGGTTCCGCGTGTTGCTATTCTGGCCAGTAGCATTACCGAACGCTGCAGTGTGCGATCCTGAAACGAGTCCAGGACAGGCTGCAACAGGCGCCTGGTTAGCGATATACAAGCCGGTTACATAAAAGTGAAACCTTTGTTGGAGAACGCCATGTCATAAGCACTGTTTCGTCGCACCATTTTTTTTATTGGTCGCAAAAGAATGGGTGTACCTGGGCCAAAACCTACTTTCGGGGCCTTGTATGAGTTTTTTTTACCGTTACCTCAAAATAGTATCGTCGCGCAGGTGGCTTTCGGTGCTGCTGCAGTTTGCTGCCTGGGCATTTATTTTTTCGCTGCCTTTTTTGCTGCAGTCGTCGCACAAAAACGCGGAGCCGAGGCCCAACCAGCCACAGCAGTGGCAGTTTGTACTGCAGTATGCGGGCAACCTTGCTTCGTGGATTGCGCTGTTTTACCTCAATGGCTGGCTGCTGATCCCGCGGCTGCTCAACCGCCGGCAGTATGGCCGCTACGCTTTTTGGCTGGCCACGCTGGTGCTGGTTTTGTTTGCCTTCAACGCGCTGGTTTTTAAACTGCTCATGCCTGCGGTACCCACTTCGCCCGACCGGGTGGCCATGTCGCTGGTGTTCTTTCTTTTTCCCTCTATCTTTTTTATTGCCGTAAGTACCGCCATTTCGTTTTTCCTGGAAAAGCTGCGCACCGACCGGCTGGCAAAAGAGCAGGAAAACGAAAACCTCAAAACCGAATTGCTGTTTTTGCGGTCGCAGGTAAGCCCGCATTTCCTGTTCAATGTGCTCAACAACATGGTGGCGCTGGCCCGAAAGGGATCGGACCAGTTGGAGCCCTCGCTGATCAAGCTGTCGTCGCTGCTGCGCTACATGCTGTACGAGGCGGCCGAAGAAAAAGTATCGCTCAACAAAGAACTCGAATATTTACAAAGTTATATCGACCTGCAAACGCAGCGGTTTCGGAAAGCTTTGCAGGTAAATTATACCGTGGGCGCTATCGACGGGCAATACCTGCTGGAGCCCATGCTGCTGATTCCATTTGTGGAAAATGCATTCAAACACAGCGCCACGGGCCAGCCCGGCGCATCGGTGGATATTGAGCTGCGGGCCGAAAAAAGCATGCTGCACCTGGAGGTGCGCAACCAATACAGCCCCGGCAGCGGCGAAAAAGATAAAAGTTCGGGCATTGGGTTGCAGAATGTGCGCCGCAGGCTAAGTTTGCTGTACCCCGATGAGCACGCACTACTTATTACTGAGGACAAAGGTTGGTTCATCGTTTCGCTGACCATAAAACTGCACTAGAATGCTGCGTTGCATAGCCATTGACGACGAAGAGCTGGCGCTGGAGTTGCTCGAAGACAACATCCGCAAAGTGCCGGGCCTGCAATTGGTGGGCGTTTTCAGCAACCCGCTGGAAGCCTTGCAGGTGCTGCAAGGGGGCGGCATCGACCTGGTTTTTCTCGACATTCAAATGCCCGGCATCACGGGGCTGCAACTGATCCAAAGCGTTTCCAAAAAATGCCTGTTCATACTTGTTACCGCCTACGAGCATTTTGCGCTGGAAGGCTTCAACCTGCAGGTGGTTGATTACCTGGTAAAACCCGTTGCCTTCGACCGGTTTGTGCTGGCTTGCACCCGTGCACAGGAATTGCACCGGCTACAGCAGGGCGGCTTTAGCGGCGGCGAAAAAACTGCGCAGCCCACCTACTTTTTTGTGCCGGCCGATTACCGCATGCTCAAAGTGGTGTTCGATGACATTGTCTGGATCGAAGGACTGAAGGACTATGTAAAAATTCATTTGCGCAGCGAGGCACATCCCGTTATTACACGCATGAGCATGAAGGGGCTGGAAGACCAGTTGCCGCAGGATGGTTTTCTCCGCATTCATAAATCTTACATTGTTTCCAAGGCAGCCATTACGGCGCTGCGCAAAAACAGCGTCTATCTGGGCACCATGGAGCTGCCCGTTGGCGAAGCCTACCGCGAGGCTGTGTATGCGCTGGTGCAGGGCGGCCGTGGTGGCGAGTTGTAGCGTATTTCCCCATTCTTGTTTCATGTTTTCCCTTTTCTCTCCGCCAAAGCCTGCACAATAATAGCGCGGTAATTTTTGTTGTGGTAAAAACCTGTGGCGCTGCATTTCATCCAGCTTATTTACCGCTCATCAGCCGTTTTGCCGTTCGTCGCAGCTTTTTTCGCAATCATCGCAAATGCACCCCGGGCCGGCCTAAGCCGCCATAGTTTTGCCCCTGGCCACTAGGCCAAAGAAAGACACATGTTTATGAAAAAAACTTTACTGGCAACTGCACTCTTTTTTGCAACGGCCACACTGCATGCTCAATTTCCGGCCATGGCTCCTGGCAGCCGTGCCGGTGCACAACAATCCATTCCTTCCATCGGCGTGGTGTTTGGCAAGCTGGTGGACAGCGCCGGCAAACCCATTTCCGATGCATCGGTGGTGATGCTGCACAACAAGCTGGATACCGTTACCAAAAAACGCAAAGACGTTTTGGTAAAAGGGGTAACCACCAAAGCCAACGGCGAATTCTTTTTTAACGAACTGCCCCTGATGGGCATTAAGCTCAAGATTTCGGCTACCGGCTACAAGCCGGTAGAACAGGCCATTGCATTTCAAATGCGCATGCCCCAGGGCGGTGGCGGCACACGCCCCGCAACCGGTGGCGGCGGACAGCCCGATATGTCGGCTATTTCGGCCATGGCCAACAACTTTGAAAAAGACCTGGGCCGCATAACGCTGCAAACCGATGTGCAGCAACTGCAGGATGTAACGGTGACCGCCAGCAGCGGCCGCCTGCGTATGGACATCGATAAAAAAGTATTTACCGTTGATAAAAACCTGGTAAGCGCCGGCGGTACCGCGGTGGACGTAATGAAAAACGTACCCTCGCTGAACGTGGACATTGACGGCAACGTAACCCTGCGCAACCAAAGCCCGCAGATTTTTGTGGACGGCAGGCCCACCACGCTGACGCTGGAGCAAATTCCGGCCGACGCTATTGAAACCGTGGAAGTGATCACCAACCCATCGGCCAAGTACGATGCTTCGGGCGGCGGTGCCGGTATCCTGAACGTAGTTTTGAAAAAGAATAAAAAGACCGGCTACAACGGTACGGTAAACGTAGGTGTTGACCGCCGCGGCGGCATGAACGGCACTGCATCATTAAATGTGCGCCAGAACAAGATCAATGCTTCGGTGGCTGCATTTACCAACCAGATGCGCAACCGCAATACCGGCAACACCGATCAACTGCTGCGCATCCCGGGACAGCCTTCATACCAAATCGACCAGTTTAACCGCGGCACTACCAAGGGCGGCTTTGTATTTGGCCGCGCCGGGCTCGATTATTTTGCCACCAACCGCCTTACTCTTTCGCTTTCCGGTGTGTTGGTAAATGGTAAGTTCGACCCATCCGACAGGCAATACATTGACACCAGCTTTAACACCGGTATGCTGAAAAGCTATTCGGAGCGCCAAACCATTTCGCACCGCGAGTTTAAAGCAAAAGGTGCGCAGGGTGGTTTTAAATACATTTTCCCCACCCAGGGCGAAGAGTGGACCGGCGACTTCAACTATTTTTCGAGCACCAACGATGGCTACTCGCGGTTTAATACCGACGTGTACAACCAGCCCGGTGGCATCAAAACCGGCGAACGCCGCCAGCAGCTCCTGAGCAACGGCACCAGCGACCAGCTGACCGTACAAACCGATTATGTGCGCCCCATTGGTAAGGCCGGCAAACTGGAAGCAGGCCTGCGTACCCAGCTGCGCGAACTGGCAAACAACCAGGGCAACTATTTCATGAACCAGACCACCGGTGAGTATGTAAAAATTCCATCGGCCACCGGCGATTACCGCAACAAAGATCATGTATATGCCGGCTATGTTTCGTACGGCAACCAGGTAAAAGACTTTGGATACAAACTGGGCCTGCGCGGCGAAAGCTCGGACTATGTAGGTTACCTGCTCGACCCCACTACGCAGAAGGAAAACAAGTTTGAGGTGAAATACCCCATCTCGCTGTTCCCATCGGTGTTTTTGAGCCAGAAACTGAAAAAGAACCAGGAAGTGCAGATGAGCTATACCCGCCGCATCAACCGCCCGTTCTTTATGCAGATCATTCCGTTCATCGACTCAACGGATCAGCAGTTTTGGAGCCGTGGTAATGCAGCGCTGCGCCCCGAGTTTACCAACTCGCTGGAGGTTTCGTATGCCAAAACATTCAAAGGCAACAACAGCTTCCTGGCCTCGGTGTACATGAAAACGAGCACCGACCTCATTACCCGCTACCTCGATACCATCGATATTGGCGGTGGTGTAAAAAGAGGCATCAACACGTATATCAACGCCAACAACAGCCGTTCGATTGGTGCCGAGTTTACCTCGCAAAACCAGTTGAAAAAATGGTGGGACCTGACCACCAACCTGAACCTGTACAACTCGTATATCAATACCGATAACATCCTGGGTTATTCGCAGGACGCCATCTGGAGTTATTTTGCCAAATTCAACTCCAACTTCAAGCTGCCTAAGAACTACACCATACAGTTTTCGGGTACTTACCAAAGCAAAACCAACATGGCTGTAGGCCAGGGCGGTGGCGGCGGTTTTGGCCCTCCCGGTGGCGGCGGTGCAGCCAGCGCAGCACAAGGCTACATCAAGCCCAACTACGGCTTCGACCTGGCAGTGCGCAAAACATTCCTGAAGCAACAGGCTGCTTCGGTAACGCTGGCCGTGAACGATATGTTCCGCACCAGGGTATTTGACCAGTACACCGAAAGCCAGTACATTATTCAAAACACCCGCCGCCGCTCCGATGCGCCGATGGTTCGCCTTACCTTCTCGTTCCGCTTTGGACAAATGGATATGTCGCTGTTCAAACGCAAAAACCTGAAGGCCGAAAACGAAGGCATGCAGGGCGCTATGCAGGGAATGTAAGCGTGAAATTGCTCGTCAAACGTGAAACGTCAATCGTGAAAAATGATCGGAAAAGTTAATCGTCGTTCACTATTCACGTTTCACGTTTGACGACAAAAACTCTTAACTTTTAAGTACCTCAGCTCTATTTATCTTTAATCATATTCAAACAAACTCACATCAAATGCAAATCGTAAAATCTGTTTTTCTGGCTGCTGCCACGGTGGCGGTTGCTTTTGGCGCACAGGCCCAAACAGCTGATGAAATCATAAACAAGCATATTGCGGCCATCGGTGGTATGGATAAATTAAAAGGCATCAATAGCCTGTACCTCGAAAGCACTGCCGAAGTAATGGGCAACGAAATGGCCACCACCACTACCATCCTCAACGGCAAAGGTTTTAAAACCGAAGGCGAAGTGATGGGTTCTAAAATGGTGCAGGTAGTTACCGATAAAGGCGGCTGGGCCATCAACCCCATGGCAGGGGAGGGAGCGCAGGCACTGCCCGAGGAAGCGGCTAAAATGGCGAAAGACCAACTGGATATTGCCGGCCCGCTGGTAGATTATGCAGTAAAAGGCAACAAGGTTGAACTGAAAGGCCAGGAAAAAGTAGGCGCGGTAAATGCCCACAAACTGGTTGTTACCAACAAAGACGGTGTAGCAGCTACCTACTTTATCGACCCCGCTACTTTTTACGTGGTAAAAGTGGTACGCACCGCCAACATGATGGGCCAGAATATGGACATCGCCATGACGTTCTCTGATTTCAAAAAATCTGACTACGGCTTTGTGTATCCCCACACTACCGAAACCGACATGGGTGGCCAGTTTGCCATCACTGCCAAGGTGAACAAAATGGAGATCAACAAAGCAATCGATCCCAAGGTTTTTGAAATGCCTAAATAAGCGCAAAGCCTATTATCAAGTGCATACGGAACGGCTGTCTTAATCGACAGCCGTTTCTTTTTGCAGGTGCCTTTCTATTTTATACATGGCATATTTTCTTTATTTTTCCCGCCAATTTCCGATGCCCCAAACAACCCCAACCGTAGTCATTTTTAATTGTTTATAATAAAAACCAAGCACCATGAAACAATTGTTAGCGCTGTTCCTTTTTTGCTTTTTTGCCAGCAGCCTGCAGGCGCAGGATGCTGCCCGCATGATCAAAGACTGGGAACGGGCCAAAGCCTACACCGCCGAGTACCTGGCAGCCATGCCCGAGGACGGCACCAATTACAAACCAGCCGCCGATGTACGTTCGTTTGCCGAGCAAATGATCCATATTGCCGGCGCCAACTTTATGTTTGCCTCGCAGGTTTCAGGCAAGGCCAACCCATACCAGGGCCAAAACCTCGAAACCATGGACAAGTTTAAAACAAAGGCAGCACTGGCCACACTTGTAAACGAAAGCTACGATTACGTGATCAACACCATCAAAGGCTTGTCGGCAGCACAAATGACGGAGAACATGAAGCTGTTCAACATGGATGTAACCAAAGGTGGCGCTATCGACAAATTGTTTGAACACGGCACCCACCACCGCGGCCAAACCACGCTGTACCTGCGCATGAAAGGCGTGAAGCCGCCGCAGGAGAAGTTGTTCTAAGGAGACAGTAAAGACAGAAGAGACCGAAGACGGAAGACAGAGGTCCGAAGACAACAACCGGCTTTTTAAAGAAATAAAGTCCTGCAGATAGCCAGCATTTGCTTTGCTACTTGCAGGACTTTTATTTTGAGTGCATTACTTTTCCGTCTTTACTGTCTTTCCCAACATTCCGGTCTTTCTTCCGACCTCCGTCTTCCGTCTTCCGACTCATCTTACCATCCCCCCGCCAGGCCTTCTTCCAACGCTTTATCGTATTGCGCTTTATTGAATCGGTAATAAAAGGGCGCTTTATGGGCCACGCCGGTTTTACGTTCGGGCAGTTTTTCCAGCAGTCCAAAATCGAGCATGCGGCGCTGAAAGTTGCGCCGGTCAAGGGTTTGGCCCAGCACCGTTTCGTACAGCTTTTGCAATTCGGGCATCGTAAATTTTTCGGGCAGCAGGTTGTAGCCAATGGGCTGGTAGCGCATCTGCAGGCGCAGGGCTTCCAGGGCGCTGTGCAAAATGGCGTTGTGGTCCAGCATCAGTTTACCCACATCGGCCAGGTTCCACCAGCTGCAGGCGTCCGAAATAGAATCAGGCTGCGGCGCCACTTTTTCGAAAGGCACCAGCGCATAAAACCCGATGGTGATAAAGCGTTGGTTCAGCCATGCCTGCAGGTCCTCGTTTTCGCTGGTCCATTTATTGGCCGCCGACCGCCGCGGCTCGCTGAACACGCGGAACTGTTGCAAAAAAACCTGCTCCAGCCCCGTACGTTCCTGCAACACCCGCGTGGCCGCCGATTCCACCCCTTCCTGCTGCCGCACAAAGCCACCCGGAAGCGCCCAGTCATTGCAGTGTTTCATTTTTAGCAGCAATACCTGCAGCCCTTTGGCATCAAAGCCAAAAACCACGCAATCCACAGAAACATGGGGCAGGTATTCGGTAAAAAAAGAAGGGGCGGCAAGCTCGGTTGGTGACATGGAACAAAGAAAAGCAAACAAACGAATAGCAGAGCATAGAGAAATAACCTAATTTGTTTACATTGTGTAAATTCAACGCATAGGCTGTTGTAGTTTTATTTACCTGTAAAAAAACTGGCAACCCGCTGCCGACGGAATCTGCGGCATGGCGTAAAAACAATAAATTTAGATTCCTCATTTATCCCACATGAAACGATTTGCTGCCCACCACCGCAAGCTGCACTCAGCGGCCCGGTTACTGCTCCTGCCTGCATTTGCTGCTGCGCTTTATTTTGGTTTTGCTGCGTATAAACCACCTCCGGCCGAAGGCACGCCACCCGATGCCAACCGCTTTTCCAAAGTGGCCCTTACCGATGCGGGTAAGCTGGACGAGCCTATGGAAATGACTTTTTTGCCCGATGGCCGTGTGCTTATTGTGGAACGCAAGGGCGGTGTAAAAGCCGTTGACCCCAAAACTGGTGCGGTAAAATTGCTGGCAACCATCCCGGTAAATACGAAATACAAAAACAAACAAGGCCAGCTTCGCGAAGCCGAAGAAGGCCTGATGGGCATTGTGGCCCACCCCAAATTTGCCCAAAACAACTGGGTGTACCTCTATTACGCCGACCCATCCGACAGCAAGCACGTACTGGCCCGGTGGGAACTGAAAGGCGATGACTTGGTTGCTGCCAGCAAAAAAGTATTGATGGAAGTGCCCACGCAGCGCGAAGAATGCTGCCACACCGGCGGTGGCATGGCCTTCGACCAGCAGGGTAACCTGTTTTTGACCGTGGGGAATAACACGGTAAACCCGCAGGTGGGCACCTCCAACCTCGACGACCGGCCCGGCCGCGAAAACAACGACGACCAGCGGGCACCCGGCAACACGGCCGATCTGCGCGGCAAGATCCTGCGCATTCACCCCGAAGACGATGGCTCGTACACCATCCCGGAGGGCAACCTGTTTCCGAAGGGCACACCCAAAACCCGCCCCGAAATTTATACCATGGGCCACCGCAACCCGTGGCGCCCTTCCATTGATTCCAAAACCGGGTTTTTGTATTGGGGCGAAGTGGGCCCCGATGCATCGAACGACAGCAAACGCGGCCCGCGTGGATATGATGAATTCAACCAGGCAAAAGGCCCCGGCAATTTTGGCTGGCCTTATTTCATTGGCGACAACAAACCTTACATCGCTTACAACCACGAAGACAGTTCGTACGGTGCGCCATTTGATGCGGCAAAGCCAGTAAATGCTTCGAGGAACAATACCGGACTTACCGAATTGCCTCCGGCACAACCGGCTATGATCTGGTATCCCTATGGCCTTTCCGACGAATTTCCGATGCTGGGTGCTGCTGGCCGCAGTGCCACCGGCGGGCCGGTTTACCGCAAAGCCGATTTTACAAAAGCCCAACGCCCTTTCCCGGATTATTACGAAGGCAAATGGTTTATTGTTGATTTTATGCGCGGCTGGATCATGGCGGTGAGTATGGATGATAACGGTAATTATAAGGGTATGGAGCGCTTTTTACCGGACCAAAATTTTTCCTCGGCCATTGATATGGATTTTAGCCCCGACGGCGACCTGTATGTGCTGGAGTACGGATCGGCATGGTTCAAAGGCAACGAAAACGCCAGGCTGGTGCGCATTGAATACAACAGTGGCAACCGCAAACCGGTGGTGGAAGTGTTGGCAACGAAGCGAAGCGGAGCGCTGCCGTTTAAAACCCAATTGCTTTCTACCGGCACTAAAGATTATGATGGCGATGAACTAAAATATGAATGGAAAATTACCGGTGGGGGACAAACGAAAATTTTACGCGAAGCCAGCCCGCAACTATCCCTGGCAAAAGCCGGCACCTACAAAGCAACACTGACCGTTACCGATGCACAGGGTGCCAAAAGCACCAAGTCGCTCGACCTGAAAGTGGGCAACGAGCCGCCTGCCGTAAGCTTTGATTTAAGTGGTGCAAACCGAACTTTTTATTTCCCCGGCACACAACTGAAATACGCCGTAAAAGTGCAGGATAAAGAAGACGGCTCGCTGCAAAATGGCAAGATACTGCCGCAGCAGGTGGGGGTTTCTATTGATTACCTGCCCCTTGGCTACGACCAGATTGATGCAGCCACTACGCACCGCGGCACCGACATGCAGGCATTTGCCACCACCGGCCAGATACTGATTGGCAAGAATGACTGCAAAAGCTGCCACATGCCCAACAAGCGTTCGGTAGGGCCCAGCTACCTGGAAGTGGCGCAGAAGTACAAGGGCAAAGCCGGCGCAGTAGAAACGCTGGCGCAAAAGATCATCAAGGGCGGCAGCGGCGTTTGGGGCAACCATGCCATGAGTGCCCACCCGCAACTGAGCACCGCCGACAGCCGCGCCATGGTGGAATATATCCTGGCCATTGGCGATAAAAAAGGGGCGGTAAAATCGGCGCCGGTGCGCAGCACTTATGCCATCAAACCGGCGGAAGAACAAAAAGAGCGGGGCACTTATATTTTGCGGGCCGCTTACCGCGATAAAGGCACCGCAGCCATGACACCGCTGGTGGGCGAAGAAATATTGGTGTTGCGTCACCCTAGCCTCGACCCGGAACTGGCTGATGAAACTAAAGGCTTTAATAAAGTGATCACACCGGGCAAAGCGCTGTACATGGAAGGCAATGGTGCCTACCTGGCTTTTGATGATATTGACCTTACAGGCGTCAATGCGTTTATGATAAAAGCATCGGCTGGTACCCGCGCAGCGGCAGCTGGCGGTGTGGTCGAACTAAGGTTGGACGGCCCCGACGGCACACTTGCCGGGCAAACCGCTGAAATTGCGGCAGGGCAGGCAACAAAGACGATTCAACTGCCGATCACCGGCGCCTCGGGCAGGCATAAATTGTTTTTTGTATTTAAAAACGAAAAGGCCGGTCCCAACCAGGTAATTGTGCAGATCAACAGCATTGATGTGCAGCCCAAGGCAGCTACTTCGGTAACGATGGCGCGGTAAAGGAAAGGCGCTAATTGGAACTGCAGTTGGTTTTTATAAAACTAACAGGCATGTATAGCTGTAAGTGTTATATCGATTGAAGATGTTCAAATTCATCGCCTGAACATTACGCAGTAAAGACAATAAGTTTTAATAAAAAAAGGAAAGCCACCATGCTTTCCTTTTTTTATTGCCGCAGCCACATTCCGTAACATTGTGCTTAACAGAAGAATCATGCAACAACAAATAACACAAATAGCCCTGGTGGTGGCCGATTACGATGAAGCCATTAATTTTTATGTAAACAAACTGGGCTTTGACCTGCTGGAAGATACCGTGCTTTCGGAAACCAAACGCTGGGTGCGGGTACGGCCCAAAGGATCGGAAGGGTGCGGGCTGCTGCTGGCAAAAGCGGCCAATGAAGAACAGTCATCAAGAGTGGGCAACCAAACCGGCGGCCGTGTGTTCCTGTTTTTGCACACCGATAACCTGGACCGCGATTACCAAAACCTGTTGCAGCACAGCATCACCATTGTGCGCCCTCCTTCGGTGGAGGCATTTGGTAAGGTGCTGGTGTTTGCCGACCTCTATGGCAACTTGTGGGACCTGATTGAACCCGCTGCAGGCGATGCATAGTTTTTACATGTATAGTACATGTCGATGCTTTATTAAAATGCGGCAAGCATGATGTTGTGCGCTATGCGTATTGCGACATCGAACGCACAGTTCTGATAACTCAATTTGAATTAAGCGAATTGGCTGGCAGGATAGATTTAGGGGAAACTTTCACTTAAGATTTCAATTTATTGGACCGGCAATACAGGCAAGTATGCCCAGGCACATAGTGCATTATAACAGTACGTTTTTTTATAATATTTTATTATTTTGATCAATCATATTCAATTTTTTAAAACGCAAAACTAACATTCTGAAGCCTGTCATCATTGCTGCGCTTGCTGTAAGCCTTATTGCCTGCAACAGCGACCAAAAAACAACTGCAGTACGCAAAAACACAGACCTTATTCAACAAAATTTGAAAGGAAGGGTCGAGAACCTTGAAGAAATAACTGTAAACCTAGACAGCACCGGACAACTGAAGGCCGATTCAACAGTAAGTACTACCAGCTTTAACGAAGGAGGGTATGTTACAAAATACACATCCAAAGATTCGACAGGACAAACAATCCTTGAACAAACTATATCGCGCAATCCAGACGGAACATTCAGCGAAGCAAAGAACACAAAAGATGGTAAACAGATTTATCGTCTTGTTACGGAAGTAGATGAAAACGGAAAGTACTCTGGCGGCAAAACATACGACTCTACCGGCAAGCAGGACGGCTACTACACAGATCTGAAAACCAATGAATATGGCATCGTATATGCCGGCAAACAGCATTTCATGAACGGCAACATAAAAAGCACTTTCGACATGAAGTACGAGGGAGCAAATTTTGTAGGAGGTGCCTCCACTGACAGTACTGGTAAAATCTCTTACCAGGGCACGGTAAAACTGAACGAAAAAGGCGATCCAATAGAAGAACAATCTACCTCGCGGGAAAATGATTCCATCACGACGAAAAATCTTACCTATAAATATGACAGCTACGACGACAAAGGAAACTGGACACAGCGTACAGCGTATAATGACAAAGGAAAGCCAACTATTATTTTAAGAAGGATATTTACTTATTATAAAGATTAGGGTCAGCACCTCATTGCAAGCGCTATGCATTGAGTTGGCACAACGCTATCACTTCCGCTTTATCGGAATAAGGGAGGGAGTAAAAAATCGTATTGAAAAGAAATATGGGTTGCAATAGTTAAGTAAAGTGTGAACGCACAACAATAGCTTGCCAAAAGAACGGGAGGCGAACTATTATGAGGCGGACAGATAATTTGTAAACGGCTTAACTTAGACCAACAACAGTGCTACCCATGCTGGTCCTTCGGCAAGCGTTTGCTGCATTGTAGTGGTACAATAAAAGACAACCGTATGATACCTCGCATCGCATTGATCACGGGCGGCAGCCGCGGATTGGGCAAAGACATGGCGCTGGCCTGTGCCCGCAAAGGCATGGATGTAGTGATCACTTACAACCAATCGGCCGAAGGCGCACAGGAAACGATTGAAGCCATCAAGATGTTTGGCGGCAAAGCCGAGGCACTGCAACTGAATGTAGGCGACATCGGTTCGTTTGATGGTTTTTTGCAGCTGCTCCAGCAAACCCTGCAACAAAACTGGGGTGTGCAAACCTTCGATTACCTGGTGAACAATGCCGGCCACGGCGGCACTATTCCCATTGCACAAATGACCGAAGATGCCTTCGATAATTTTGTAAACGTGCACTTCAAAGGCGTGTATTTTCTCACGCAAAAAGCACTCAATATCATGAACGATGGCGGCGCCGTTGTCAACATTTCCACCGGTACCACGCGGTTTTGCGTACCGGGCTATTCGGTGTATTCGTCTATGAAATCGGCCATTGAAACGTTTACGAAATACGTGGCAAAAGAATACGGCGGCCGCGGCATCCGCTGCAACGTGGTAGCACCGGGCCCCATCGAAACCGATTTCAACAATGCAGCCATCCGCAACAACCCGCAGATGAAAGGTTTTCTATCGAGCCAAAGCCCACTGGGACGCGTAGGCGAAGCCAATGATATTGGCGGGGTGGTGGCATTTTTGTGCAGCGAAGACGCCAAATGGATCAACGGGCAGCGCATCGAGGTTTCGGGCGGCATCAACCTGTAAAAAAGGGGTTTTGTCGAAAAATAGGCAAACACCATTTGCCGCGGATAAGTTGTTTCCCTTATTTTTACAACCATATCCAACTCCTGCATTTATGAAAAACCCATTTCGTTCAATTTTGAACCTGTGCGCCTTTGGCTTATTGCTGCTGGCACTTTACTTAAACTTTGTAGACCTGAACAAGCCCGAACCTATATCGGTGCGGCAATGGACAGGCCAACACGATACAACACCGCGAGTGACCGTTACAAAAGCGGCAGATTCGATGGGCAAACAGTACTGAGCCTCGAAATAAACAATGTCCCTTCCCCCTAATTAAGCGATACCAGGGAAACCCCGCAGCGATGCGGGGTTTTTCATTTGTGTGATAGCTGAACCACGAAGACACAAAGCAACAAAGAGCCACGAAGGGAAGATTAAAAGGCAAGTAAATTATGCCGTAAAGCGTGCACTTAAAATACCTAGGGTTGTCATGCTGCACTCGTTTCAGTAGTTCCATATTATTGGTAAAATGCTACGCGGAACTCAAAAACCCCAATCGGTATTATCTAGCATTTGCAAAGCGAATCTCTTTGTGCTCCTTCCCTTCTTCGTGCCTTTGTGGCTCAAAATTCCCACCGCAACCTCCTGTACCAAAATGCAGCCTCGAATGCTACCTTCGTAACCTATGGAGAAAAAACTATTTCTGCTGGATGCGATGGCGCTGATCTTCCGGGCTTATTATGCCCTGATCCGCAGCCCACGCGTTACATCGAAAGGAAAAAACACCAACGCACAATTTGGCTTTACCAATACCCTCATTGACCTCATCAACAACCAAAAGCCCACGCACATGGCCGTATGCTTTGAAGGCGGCGAACCGGTGGGGCGCACTTCCGATTTTGCAGATTATAAAGCCAACCGGCAGGAAGCTCCCGAAGACATTTCCGCATCCATCCCCGACATACGCCGCATATTGGCCGCACTCAACATTCCCATGATCGACAGCGCCGGCTTTGAAGCCGATGATGTGATCGGTACCCTCAGCAAGCAGGCCGAAGCACTGGGCTACGATGTGTACATGGTTACCCCCGATAAAGACTATGGCCAGTTGGTAACCGAAAAGGTAAAGATCTATAAACCGGGCTACCAGGGCAGCGATGCCGAAGTGCTGGGGCCGCAGGAGATCTGCGATAAATGGTGCATACAAAACGTGCAGCAGGTAATAGACATGCTGGGCCTGATGGGCGATGCGGTGGATAATATTCCGGGCATTGCAGGGGTGGGACAAAAAACGGCCTGCAAACTTATTGGCGAATGGGGCTCACTGGAAGCCATACTCGAAAATGCCGACAGCATTAAGGGTGCATTGGGCGAAAAGATCCGCGCCGGCCGCGAGGCTGCCATCATGAGCAAACGCCTGGCTACCATCATTACCGATGTGCCGGTTGCGTTTCATGAAGAAGATTTTCGGTTGAAAGAGTGGAACAAGGAAGGGTTAAAAGAAATACTGGGCGAACTGGAGTTTCGCACCATTGGCCGCAGGCTGCTGGGCGAAGACGCATTTGAAAACGCTGCTCCGCGCAAAAGCCGCGGCGTACAGGCCGATTTGTTTAGTGCGCCAACAGAGGAAGCCAATGCCGGTGGTGAGGAAAGCGAAGAGGCTGCCTTTACCGGTGCACTGCGTACAGCTGCCGATACCGAACACAATTACGAGCTGGTAGAAAGTGAAGGTGAGTTTGCCGCATTGCTCGACTCACTGGCAGGTGTAACCGAAATTTCGTTTGACACCGAAACCACTTCCATAGATGCCAACCAGGCTGAGCTGGTAGGGCTTTCGTTTGCCATAAAACCGCACCACGGCTGGTATGTGCCGGTGCCTGCTAACAAAGCGGCCGCCAAAGATGTACTGAATCGTTTTGCAGCCCTGTTTGCCAATCCATCCAAACTATGGATTGGGCAAAACCTGAAGTACGATATGCTGGTGCTGAAATGGTACGATGTGGAGCTGGTGGGCAAAAAGTTTGACACCATGCTGGCCCATTACCTGATTGAGCCCGAAGGCAAGCGCAGCATGGATTTGCTGGCCGAAAAATACCTGCACTACAAGCCCATTCCCATTGAGGAACTGATTGGTAAAAAAGGCAAGGGGCAAAAAACCATGCGGGATGTGGAGCTGGATAGGATAAAAGAATACGCTGTTGAAGACGCCGACATTACGTTGCAGTTGAAGCAGGTGTTTGCGCCGGAGCTGCAAAAAATGGACGTGCAAAAAGTTTTTGATGAAGTGGAAAACCCGCTGGCGCCGGTGCTGGTGGATATGGAGTTTGAAGGCATCCGCATCGACATGCAGTTTTTGCAGGATTACTCCAAAGTGCTGGAAGATGCAGCCCGCAAACACGAAGAAGCGGTGTACGAAGCTGCTGGTGTAAAATTCAATTTGGGCTCGCCCAAACAACTGGGCGAAATACTGTTTGAGCACCTGAAGCTGGACCCCAAAGCCAAGAAAACAAAAACCGGTCAATACGCAACGGGCGAAGATGTGCTGACCAAACTGGCCACCGAACATAAAGTGGCCGACGACATCATGGCGTACCGCGAGTACACCAAACTGCGCTCTACATACGTTGATTCGTTACCGCAGCTGATCAATCCAAAAACGGGCAGGGTGCATACCACTTTTGCGCAGGCTGTGGCCGTTACGGGCCGCTTGTCGAGCAACAATCCCAACCTGCAGAATATTCCCATCCGCACCGAGCGGGGCCGCGAAATACGCAAGGCGTTTATTCCACGCGATGCAGACCACATACTTGTTTCCGCCGACTATTCGCAAATAGAGTTGCGCATTGTGGCCGCCATTTCCGGCGATGAAGCAATGAGCGATGCATTCCGCAAAGGCAAGGATGTACACACCGCCACTGCGGCCAAAGTGTACAACGTAGCCGAAGATGCAGTGACCAAGGAAATGCGCTACAAAGCCAAGAGTGTAAACTTTGGTATTGTGTACGGGCAAGGCGCATTTGGCCTGGCCGAAAACCTGCGCATCAGTCGCAGCGAGGCAAAGGAAATCATCGACAACTATAAGAAAGAATTTTCCGGCGTTACGCGGTACATGGACGAGATGATACAGTTTGCACGCAAACATGGTTATGTGCAAACGGTGATGGGCCGCAAACGCTGGCTGCGCGACATCAACTCGGCTAATTTTACCGTACGTGGTTTTGCCGAACGCAACGCCATCAATTCGCCCATACAAGGAACTGCCGCCGACATGATCAAATTGGCAATGGTGCGGGTACACGCTGCATTTAAACAACATGGTTTTAAAAGCCGCATGGTGCTGCAGGTGCACGATGAATTGGTGTTTGATGTATGCAAAGACGAACTGGAAGCCGTGAAGCCTGTGATACTAGCATGCATGCAATCGGCCATGGAACTGCCCAACGGCATCCCGGTGCTGGCCGAAGTTGGCGAAGGCAGCAATTGGCTGGAAGCGCATTAGGAATTAATGCTGGTGAGGGTTTGAGGAGTAGTCAAAAGGCAAAAGTCAAAAACAAAAAGCGGGCTTGTGGGCTGCCTTTTTAGTAAATGAATTTCGTCTTTTGGCTTCTTCTTTTTGCGTTATGTTGTACGCAGAAATTAGCATAGATGGTATTTTTGTAAATACCAATAATTGGTACCTTAGTGTCAAACCGTGACGCAATGGCAAAGAATACATCAATTCTTTTGGGCGAGTATTTCGATAAGTTCATCAATGACCAAGTGCAAAGTGGACGTTACAATTCGGCCAGCGAGGTAGTGCGGGCAGCACTGCGCCTCTTTGAAGAAGAGGAGCGGAAAAAAGGTGAGCTGGTAAAAGAGTTGGTGAAAGGCGAAAAGTCTGGATTTGTCCATGGCTTCGACAGAAAAGCGTTTGTCAAATCCCTTCACACCAAACATGTGAAGGATGAGATATAAGATTAGTGCTAAAGCGGCAGAAGACATTGAAACCATCTGGCTGTACACTTTTGAGAACTGGTCTCTGGAACAGGCAGACAGGTATGTAGACCTGATCTTTGATGAAATCGAATACTTGGCTGCTAATCCAACTTCAGGAAAAGATTTCAGCCAGGTTCGAAAGAACTACCGTCGCTCCAAGGTAAAATCACACATTGTATTCTATCGACACCTCGAAAACCAAAACGAAATCGAAGTCATCAGGGTATTGCACCAGCGCATGGACATAGAAACCAGGCTCGATGATTAAACACTTGAATAATTACATTATGGCATTCATGCAAGTGTGGCCTGCTATGTAGCTTAACAAAAAAACATCCAATCAACTTTACTATCTTCTTTCCTAAACAAATCTGCATGATGAAAACTGCAATTGCATGCACAATGGCAATAGCGTTGCTAGCCAGCCAGGGCAACGCACAAAACGCCAGGCGCTCTATAGATTTTGAAACATACAATCCGCCTTCATCGCTGGTGGTGCCGGGCAAGGTGGTAACCAAGGCCAAGTTTCCGTTTATTGATGTGCACAATCATCAATACAATATGCCCAACCAAGACCTGCCTGCACTGTTGCGGCAAATGGATACACTCAACATGAAGGTGATGGTAAACCTGAGTGGTCGCGGCTTCCGCAACACCAATGGCGTGTTTGATGTGAACGATCACCAGTACCTGGTAAGTGCTGTGGCCAATGCAAAAAAAGCAACACCTAACCGGCTGGTGGTGTTTACAAATGTATCGTTTGCAGGTGTGGGCGAAAAGGGCTGGGCCGAAAATGCAGTGGCCCAACTGGAAGCCGATGTAAAGGCAGGCGCCAAAGGCCTGAAAGTGTATAAAAACCTGGGTTTTTCGTTTAAAGACACCGATGGTAAAATGCTGCGGGTTGATGATCCAAGGCTCGACCCGGTGTGGGCTGCATGCGGCCGGCTGGCCATCCCGGTGCTGATACATACCGCCGATCCGAAACAGTTTTGGGAAGACACCGACGAACACAACGAACGACTGCTGGAGTTGCTGACCAACCCCGGCCGCAAACGTACCGACACCGATCCTGCGCCCTGGGCCGACCTCATTCAACAGCAGCACAACATCATCAAGCGGCATCCGAAAACCAACTTCATTGCAGCGCATTTTGGCTGGTACCCCAACGACCTGGCCCACTTGGGCACCTTGCTCGATGCCATGTCCAACATGTATGTGGAATTTGGCGCCGTGATTGCCGAACTGGGCCGCCAGCCACGCATGGCCAAACAATTTTTCAACAAATACCAAGACCGCATTTTGTTTGGCAAAGACAGCTGGGTACCGGCCGAATACGCTACTTACTTCCGGGTGCTAGAAACGGAAGATGAATATTTCCCGTACCACAAAAAGTACCACGCATTCTGGCCAATGTATGGTATGGGCTTAAGCGATGAAGTATTGAAAAAAGTGTATTACAAAAATGCTTTGAAACTGATACCGGGATTGGATGCATCGCTGTTTCCGAAATAATGATTACGATAAAAATATGTGCTGGGTTTAGGAAAGGCTATGAAATTGGACAGGTATATGAATATTATTTTAACCCATTGCAAACTCAATAACGGCTTGTCACCACGCCATGCATCAATTCAGAACTTTTAAGATCAGTTACGGTTATTCTGGATTTTTGTTTCTAAAAAAATGATCATCTACTAATTATTCAACGCCTTCAATCAGGCGGGAAGCCTGGTCAGCATGGCGGTTGATATGGAAGCGTAAAAACTCGATGCGTTGCTGAAAATCCATAGGTCCTGAGATGGGGTGAGGATGTGCCTGAAGCCTTAATTCATTTTCTTGCAAATCTTCCCCAAATGCGGCAAGAACTTCCTGTAAGCTGTGTAGCGATGGCTTCCAAAATGATATGTTACCACCAAGTCGGGGCGCAGCCACAGCGGGCACTTGTTCTTTGGGTTGCCATGTCAATGCTATTATTTGTTCAATAGGCATGTCCTTATGGATCGATGCATATGTTCGGTCCATACTGCCCGCTCTAATGGCATGCAGTGTTTTCCACATACCTAAAATGCCTCCCTGTTCGGCCCAGAAAAGATGTTCCGTAATCTCTATGATGTTCCAGACATCAGGCTGTGGTTTCCAAGAAGCTTGTGCTTCGGTTACATTGGCTATGATGTTGAGGTACGAAGTGCGGGCTGTGGCTACTTCTTCAATTAGCTTTAAAACGGTGTTCATTATCGTAGTTTTAGTTAGTGGCAATTAGTAGGTTGGGGTAAATGAGGTTACTCAAAATATAAAATTTCCAACCCTTTTCTAAATGGGATAACTTTCTGAAGCCACGACTTTACCTATAATAACCTGGTTAGCATTATAATTTCAGTATCATTCATCTTCATTGTAGTGAAGCACCAAAGCGAACCTTTGGTTGCAATCGTTAAAAATCGCCCGATCAGTAAAAAGTGCCATCTTACCGGTGTAAAGTGCCACCCTTTCCACGGGTTCATTGGTACCTTTGCGTAGTAAACAGAAAGGGCTATGGCGAAGGCTTCCATTCCGGTGTACGATATTTGTACCATTGATCAACGGTCGCAAAAAGACCTGTTGATTGAGCGTTTTGGGGCCTACCTGCACAAGCATTACCAAAACCTGCACCTGCCGCACCGCCATTCTTTTTTTCACCTGGTGCTGTTTACTTCGGGCCGCGGCACCCACACCATCGACTTTAAACAGTTTGCCGTAAAGCCGATGCAGATCTATTTTATGGTTCCCGGCCAGGTGCACAGCTGGCATTTTGAAAAAGGCGTAGATGGCTATATTGTACATTTCAACGAAGCACTGTTTTCCTCGTTTTTACACAACAGCCGGTACCTCGACCAGTTTTCATTTTTCAGCGGCAATGCAACCGCTGGTGTTTGCCGGTTGCCGCATGCATTGCAGCCGCAGGTAGTGGCTTTGTTCGAAGGCATGCTTGCCGAACTGGCAACGACCAATGCACAACACATCGACATCATCCGCTTAAAATTGCTGGAGCTGTTCATCACCATCGACCGTAATTGTGGTGGCAAAAAAGCGAGCAGCGTGCCGCGGCAAAAGCAAATGTTGCTGCGCAATTTTCAGCAACTGATCGACCAGCATTTCCGCACCATCAGGCTGCCCAAAGAGTACGCGGATCTGCTTTACGTTACGCCCAATCACCTCAATGCACTGTGCCAGGATCTGTTGGGCAAAACCGCCGGTGAGCTGATTCGCGACCGCATTTTGCTGGAAGCAAAAAGGCTGCTCACCAATGCATCAATGACCGTTACCGAAATTGCCTACGACCTCAACTTCCAGGACAATTCTTATTTCAACCGCTTTTTTAAAAAAAATGCAGGTGTTACACCTGAGGCGTTCCGGCAAACATTTTTAAACCAAATAAATTAACGTCCTATGTGCGCACAAAACCTCGATCATAAACCCAATTTGGTATGGAGCATTTTGCAATCGAAATGCACCCGCTGCAGAAGGGGCGATATGTTTCAATACAAAAATCCGTACAACCTAAAACACACCATGAAGATGCACGAAAGCTGCCCCGTTTGCGGCCAGCCGCTTGACATGGAACCGGGGTTTTACTACGGCACCAACATGATCAGTTATGTGCTGGCAGTGCTGTTCAGCGTGCTCACTTTTACGCTCTGGTGGCTGCTCATCGGGTTTAGCCTGCAGGACAGCCGCTTTTTCTGGTGGATTGGTGTGAATGCTGTTTTGCTGGTGGCACTGCAGCCGCCACTGATGCGCATATCCCGCACCGTGTGGCTCTTATTTTTTGTGCGCTACAGTACCAATTGGCACAAGGGTGATGTGGTGCTGCAATACAACGTAAACAAAGAGCAGCAGAACAACTGGTAGCCGCTACTGTGCACCCTTGCATTCTATTTTTTAATACGGAACACGATGAAAAACTTTTTGAAAATGCTGGCACGTAGCCAGGCCAATTTTGTTCACCTGGCCCGTGTAGCCATCTTTATTGTAATGGTTTGGATTGGTGGGTTAAAAGCGTTTCAATACGAGGCCGATGGCATTGTGCCCTTCGTGGCCAATAGTCCGCTCATGAGTTTTTTTTATGCCAAAAAAGCACCGGAATACAACCAGTATAAAAACCCCGAAGGCAAGACCGTTCAGAAAAATATTGACTGGCACCGGGCAAACGGCACTTATATTTTTTCGTATGGCTTGGGTGCAGTTATTATCATCATTGGCATCATTACGTTGATGGGCATCTGGAATGCAAAACTGGGTGTGATTGGTGGCCTGCTTACGTTTGGTATGTCGGTCGTTACGCTTTCGTTTTTGATCACTACACCCGAAGTATATGTGCCCAATCTGGGCGGCGATTTTCCTACGCCGCAGTACGGCTTTCCATACCTGTCGGGGGCCGGCCGGCTGGTGATCAAAGATGTGATCATGATGGCTGCAGGTTTGATCTGCGCATCTGATTCGGCGCGGCGGTTATTGAAAAGGTATTGATCAAAGCCACATGTGTAAATGATGGTGCAACGGTGTGCAGGATAATGTGCTGCCTATTTCATTGATGGCAGTCATTCAGGCCATTATACTTTACCGGCTCAAGCGATTGCGTTAAATTGTTGGTACTTAACAACAGCGGTATTGTTCCGTAAATAAGATTTCCAGTTGATGCCGCTGTACAACAACCCACACTTGCATGGTCAAAACTCATTTCAATATACAGGGCCTTACCGACGAACAGGTATTGGTGCAACGAAATAAGTTTGGCCGCAACACACAGGAACATCGAAAGGAAAACCGGTTGCTCAACACCGTTAAAAGCCTGGCAAAGGAACCGATGGTAGTGCTCCTGCTGGTTGCCGCTGCCATACACTTTATCAGTGGCGAAATTGGTGATGGTATTTTTCTTGCAGCAGCCATTATCCTGGTGGCCGCCATTTCGCTGTACCAGGATTCGCGGAGCCGCATGGCGCTTGAAAAACTGCAGGCCTTTACACAACCTATGTGCACCGTTATCCGCAACGGCGAGCAGCAAGACATTGTAAGCGCCGACTTAGTAGTGGGCGACAACCTAATTGTTTCGGAGGGCACCGCCATTGCAGCCGATGGCGCCATTATTCAATCCAACGATTTTTCGGTCAACGAGTCCATACTCACCGGCGAATCGTTGCCGGTGGCGAAAGATGCTGCGCAGGAAGACCATTTAGTGTACAAAGGCACTACGGTTGCCAGCGGCTTGGCCATTGTTGAAGTTACGGCCATTGGCGATGCAACGCAACTGGGCAAGATCGGCAAAAGCCTCGAAGAAATTGGTGAAGAAAAAACACCGCTGGAACTGCAGATCAATCATTTTGTACAACGCATGGTGGTAATTGGTGTTGTGGTGTTTTTGGTTGTTTGGGGCATCAATTATTTCCAAAGCCGGCAAGTGCTCGATAGCTTGCTCAAAGCACTCACGCTGGCCATGAGTATTTTGCCCGAAGAAATACCGGTTGCGTTTACCACGTTCATGGCCATTGGTGCCTGGCGGTTGATGAGACTGGGCATTGTGGTGAAGCAAATGAAAACGGTGGAAACACTGGGCAGCGCCACTACCATTTGCGTAGATAAAACCGGCACCATCACCGAAAATAAAATGCGGCTCGCTAAAGTTTTTTCGGTCGAATCCGGAAGGATAGCCGACCCAGAAAAAGAACTGAATGCAGATGAAATAGCTGTAGTTCAATTGGCCATGTGGGCCAGCGAGCCCATACCGTTTGATGCCATGGAACTGGCACTGCACAGCGCCTACGCCAACCTGCCTACGCCCGACCTGCGGCCACAGTTTCAAATGCAGCACGAGTACCCGTTGAGTGGCAAACCACCCATGATGACGCATGTGTTGGGCAATGCTCAAGGGCAGCGCGTCATTGCCGCCAAAGGTGCGCCGGAAGCGCTGCTGGCCGTAAGCAATCCAAATGCCGAATTGCAACAAAAAGTTTCAAATGCCATCAAAACATTGGCAGCGCAGGGCTACCGGGTGCTGGGCGTAGGTCAAAGTTTTTTTGAAGGCGAATACTATCCCGAAAAGCAACAGCAACTGCCTTTTGTATTCAAAGGACTCGTGGCATTTTACGATCCGCCAAAAGCAAATATCGGTGCAGTGCTGAATGATTTTTATACCGCCGGCATTGCCGTAAAAATTATTACCGGCGATAATGCAGCCACCACTGCAGCCATTGCGCAGCAAATAAATTTCAGAGGCCACGAGCATGCACTTACCGGCGATGAGTTGATGCAACTTTCGCAGGATGAGTTGCAACAAAAAGTGGCCAGCACCAATATATTCAGCCGCATGTTTCCCGATGCAAAACTCCGCATCATCAATGCACTAAAGGCCAACCGAGAAATTGTGGCCATGACCGGCGATGGCGTGAACGATGGGCCTGCGTTGAAAGCGGCGCATATTGGCATTGCCATGGGTAAAAAAGGAACCGAAATAGCAAGGCAGGCCGCATCGCTGGTGCTGCTGGAAGATGATCTATCGAAAATGGTGGATGCGGTGGCTATGGGCCGCCGCATTTATACCAACCTCAAAAAGGCCATTCAATACATTATTTCCATACACATCCCCATCATCCTTACGGTGTTTATTCCGTTGGCATTGGGCTGGGTGTATCCCAATATTTTTTCACCGGTGCATATTATTTTTCTTGAGCTGATCATGGGGCCCACCTGCTCTATTGTGTTTGAAAACGAACCGATGGAAGCCAATACTATGACGCAGCCACCGCGGCCATTTACCAATACTTTTTTCAATGCAAAAGAACTAGCCACCAGCATTGTGCAGGGCTTGGCCATTACCGCAGGCACGTTATACGCATACCAGTACGCAGTGGGGCAGGGTTTAGATGAAGCACAAACCCGCACCATGGTATTTACCGTGCTTATTGCCGCCAATATTTTTCTTACACTTGTCAACCGGTCTTTCTATTATTCTGTTGTTACCACGCTGCGCTACCGCAATAACCTGGTGCCGCTGATCATTGGTGGCACCGTGGTGCTTACTGCTTTGTTGCTGCTGGTGCAGCCGCTTACCAACTTCTTTGAATTTGCGCCGTTGAGTAAAAACCAGCTGCTGGTGTGTATCGTTACCGGCTTTATTTCGGTGATTTGGTACGAACTGGTAAAGGGGATCAAGCGCCTGCGGCAACCGAACGGCGTGCAACCGCAAACATCATTTGCAAAAGCCCGCGGATCTGCGCATACAGGTAGCCGTTAGCTCAAATACTTTCTACGAATGCGTACTACCCGCACTTTTACACTGTCGTAAATAAGGGCCACAAGAAGCGTGGCTACCGCCAGCAGCAAAATATAATTGCCTGCAATTGTATAGCCCAGCCCGCCGGCAATGCCGCCTAAGAAAAAGCAGCAAATGATGGTCAGCCGCAACCGGATGGATGCCCACAGTTTTTGTTGCTGTTCGGGTTTTGTATAAAAAAATACCTGCGACAACTCAATGCCCAGGTCGGTGAAGAGGCCGGTAAGATGCGTGGTGCGCACCACTGCATTAGACAAGGATGTTACCAGTGCATTTTGCAGGCCCATGGCAAACAGCAGCAGGCAGGCAATGGCATCGGCATGTTGCAGCACCAGCGCCGGATGCAGCAGCGCCACAAAGGAAAGGATGGTTATTTCAATGGCAACCGGCACTGTATTTACCAGCCGCGCATTTTTGCCTGAAATAAGCTCCACCAACAGGTTGGAGCAAAAAGCGCCCAGGAAAAAAGCAAGGATATAGAGCAGGTAAATGAGTGCCTGTCCAAAATGCTTTTGCGACATTTCATCGGCAAAGAATGCAAAGTGGCCCGTAACGTTGGTGGTAAGCCGCTGCACTGCAAACAAGCCGCTTACATTGACAATGCCTGCCACAAACGACAGCAGGGAAGCCAGTTTCAGGTTGTGCGCCAGGGTTCTGCTTTTGCCTTTGTGCCGAAACATAACTGCTTTTATTAAAGGTAATGGAAGGCGGGTAGCAACAAGTGCAAAGCTACTGCATGCATCAGCCCAACAGCAATACTTGCATCGAGTATATCATGCAAAAAAGAAAAAGCCACCTGTTGCAGGCGGCCTTTGGGTTGTTCCTCATAAAGCAAATAAGATAGCATGCGTTGTTGTTGGCCGGTGCGTTTCATTTACCCAATAACATTGTTGCAATAACATAGTGCAAATGAAACAGGCTTAAAAAAATTCAGGATAGCCCGAAGGCTATCCTGAGGTTGTAGAAGAAAAACACATGAGGCGGTTAGAAGCCAACTACTGCTTCAATTACGTATCCGTTGAATTTGCCACCGTTGCGGAAATCAGCAGGAGCAAAATCTTTGTATTTCTGGTTTACCAGTTCGCCTTTCAGCAGTACGTTGCGGGTAACAAACCAACCAGCGGCAAAAGCAGTGCGGTTGATCGATACGTCGCGGATGGCACCACCAGCAGCCAGCTCAGCGTTTACTTTGTTGTAACGGGCACCTACGTACACGTTTTCTTTAGCACCCAGGCGGTAGATCACATCACCGGCAATCTGGTTCATTTTACGTTCTTTCAGCTCCATTTTGCTGCGGCCTTTTGCCAGTTCGTAAGTACCAAACAGTTCCAGTCCACCAGCTTTTACAAAACCGTTCAACATTGCTGCAGTCATTTTGTTGCTAAAGCCAGGGTTGAAGCGGCCCGAAGAGTACATAGCAGTGTAAGCGGTACCCAGGGGTTTGTTTTCCATTACGTTCTGGTAGTTAGAACCTGCGCGGTCGCCGCTGTACAGGGTCAGGCCACTACCATACTGTCCGCTGTTGTGGTACAAGCTACCGGAAACGCGTACCCGCAGTTTTTCGGCCAGTTGTTTGTCCACACCACCTTTTACATAGATCGACGGGCGGCGGGTAGTTTTGTTGTCGAGGATAGTGCCTTCGGCGTTTTTAGCAGCATATACCGAGTCAACATGTCCTTTGATCATACCGTTGGTAACACCCAGCATACCAAAGAGGCCATTTTTCTGCAGGTACACTTCACCACCAATTTCGGTTGCAAAGGCATCGGCAATCAAACCTTCCATGAAGGGGTTTTGCAGTGCATGGCCACCATCGGAGCGGCGGAAGTGCTGGTCGCCGTAGTTGATTTCCATGTGGCCCACTTTAATGGTAGCCACTTCCATCAGCTTGTTGAAGAATGGTGTGTTGAAAGGCAGTTTATCGAACTGGATGTAACCGCCTTTTACCCAAGCCTCGTTGTGGTGACGGGCAGAAAGATAAGTGGTCACATTCAGGCGGATACCATCAGCCAGTTGCACATCGGTAAACAGGTTGGCCTGGGCGGTCATGAAACCGGGAGTCAGGGGATAAAGCCTGTTGGCGCCGGCGCCGGTGTTGTTGAGGGCTGTGTTTTTGTGCTCGATGTTTTGATACTGTTGTGTAAAGCCAGCACCGAAGCGGATGCGGAGGCCTTCAAACGGAATGGTATCAGCTTTCTTAGAGGTTTCAAAAGTGTTGATGCCGCGTTGGTCGTAAGGATTCCAGTAAGAAGGACGTCCATAAAATTCGCGGTCTTGTGCATTGGCAGCGGTTACACTTCCCAGCAGGGCGGCGGCCAAGGCTATGCGGGAGATTTGATTGAGTTTCATAAAAAATGTTTTAGCAGATGTGTTTTTAATTGGTGCGTGTCCGGTTCGTGTTATATTATTTCAAGGTTACATTGAAGTTGATCGCGATGTCGTCGCCGGTGGTTACCGAGCCAAACATGAAGGAGGGTGGCTCCACTTTATAATCGGTCATTTTCAATTTTTTGATGCCAGTGATCGACAAGGTTTTGTCGGGGTTCACTTTGAGGGTTGCTACCAGGTCAGTTTCGCGGCTGGTGCCTGCAATGGTCATTTTGCCAGTGCATTTAACCGTGTAAGTGTTGGCGCCGGAAGGTGCTACAGTAGCATTGGTAGAGGTAAACGAAATGTTGCGTGCCGATGAAGTTTTCAGCGCTTTGTAAGCGTTTTTGTCCATGGCGCCTTTGCCGCTTTTCAGGCTTTCGGCAGGGATGGAAAAAGAAAGCGTTGCAAGATCAACCAGGCCGCCGGTAGCGTTGGTGGCAAAGCTGGCTTCAATGGCAGTTTGTTTCGAAGTCATTTCCCAATCGTGCATGGTAGAAGTGCCTTTTACAGTAATGTTGCCGGCTGCAGCAGTAAACTTAGACTGGGCCATAGTGAGCAGCGGAGCAAGGAATAAAACAGCGAGTATTAATTTGGGTGAGGTGAAGAACTTTTTCATGGTATTATGTTTTTCTATGACACAAAGATGGTCTGCTGAAATCCGCCCCACTGTGAGTTGCGTCAAAACATGCGGTGATTTAAAACATATCACCGGGTAGCTTTAATTGTTTCGGGCAATGACAAAACCGCGCTGGCGCAGCCTTGCCGCCTTTTTACATCATTACTAATGTGTTGTGGTTAAAGCATTTGGCCGCCAATAGCATACAATACCAGAAAATAATAGCGGGAAATAGAAAAAGCCCGGCGGTATGCCGGGCTCTAAAAAGTTGTCTTTTATAAGTAAATGGTGTGGCGCCTTATGGCTGTGCGCTGTGCGGCTCGCTCCACAGCCTGAAAAAATAGCGCAGCAACAATAAAAAGGAAATAAAAGCAATAGCATAAAAAACAAAATGATACCACAGCCAGCCATTTGCTACCAGCGCCAGCTTAAAATAAAAACCTGCAGTAGCCACACAAAACATCCACAACAGCCCCATGCTGAAGGTGGACAGGATTTTTAGGAAATAGCGTTTTACCTCGGGGTCCATGGTTTATTATTTTAGCACTTAAAACAACAATCAGCTGCAAGTAAAAGTTGGTATGCTATTACAAAGAATACTCAATAACTGAAGAGCATAATGCTATGGTCTAAGCACTCTTCAATTGGTCGATTTTTATTTAGTACTTCAAGTTAGTGCAATGCGCTCATTTACTAAGTGCTTGATTCAAGAAGTCGCCTGCGATAACCGAATCATTTTTATAGATTGTAAAATCCTCAATTTTATTCAGTGCAATATTCACACTGTCTCCAAACTGCAAATATTTCACTTTGATCGCGTCATTGCCAAGGGTGCCGAATGCTGTATCCTTTAGTATCGAATAAACGTCAACCCACATATGTTCCGTTCCGTTTTCGTCGGTGAAGCTTGCTTTTATATAAAAGTCAAGGCTGTCGTGCCTTTGGCTAAAAATGCTTGTAAATGTTGCCAGTTCAGCTTGTGCCTTGCTAACAGAATAAAGGTAAGCTTGGTCTGTTGTACGAATAGCTCTGGTATTACTGTCTCGTTCCCATTTATATTCAGTAGCTGCACTCCTGTCCTCGCAAGAAAACAATAATCCTAAAATCAAAATAAATAGCAGTGTCTTTTTCATCGGACTAAAGGGGTTATATAAATTAAACCTCACCATCCGGTTTTCTGGTATAGCCATTTACGGTATCAATAAAGAACGGAAAGCCACCGAGTCGCCGTTGAACACATTGAAGTCCACCCGGCTGCGGATGCCGTTTACCCGGCCTTTTTCGCTGTGCTGCCACATTACCCAGCTGCGGCTGATGCGGGGCTGGTGCGCCTCCAGGTAGTGAGCCACCCACAGCGGGTACGCATCAAAAAAGCCCTGCAGGTAATTTTTATAAAAATCCACGTTGGTATAAATAATGGGCTTTACACCGGTGGCCCCTTCCACGGCATCGAGCCATGCGGCCACTTGTTTGCGCAGCTCAAAAGCCACCACGCCGTTGGTGGTTTCCACATCCAGCACGGGCGGCAGGTCGCCGGTGGTAAACTTTACCTGTTTCAGAAAATTCTCCGCCTGCTTTTTTCCATCGCGGGTAGCAATAAAAAAATGGTAGGCACCGCGGGTAATGCCGGCTTCCTTGCTTTTGCGCCAGTTGCGTTTAAACTGCGGGTCTACGCGGCTGGTGCCTTCGGTGGCTTTGATGATGGCAAAAGAAAGTTTTACATCCTGCACCTGCATATCCCGCACGGCCGTCCAGTTGATGCGTTCTTGGTACCGCGATACATCGATGCCGTGAATGGAATAGCGGGCCGGAAGGGCAATGCCAAACTCGGGGTAGCGCACAAACTGTATATCGCGGGTGCTGCGCCACTGCCAAAACACCCACGCCAAAAAGCCCAAGGCGGCAAGCGCCATGAGCAGGGCAAAAATGGGCACCAAGCGGTTGTTCTTACGCTTTTTGGGGGGCATGGGTGCAATACTACGTTGAATATCGAACAGACGAACAAGGAACAGGCGAACAGAGGAAGTGGGGGAAGAATATCGAACAAGGAACAAGGAATATTGAATGCCGAAGGGGAACAGCCAATGGTTGAGGAATAATGAATGATGAATTGATTTGCTGGTTAGTCGAAAGGTAAAATTCATTTCCCCCCAACAAGGAAAGCCATCATAAAGTAAAATGTGGGCGTAGCCCACACCTGTTGGTAGTAATAGTTTTAACCGGTACATTAATTTGGGCGTAGACCAAACCTGCGCTTTAAATTATTTTAGGAATAAACATCCGTTTACAGGGTTGATCTACGATCAACCGGTAAATTGAAATAATGATTGTAGTGCTACCAACGGCCTTGGACTACGCCCAAGAATACTATGCTGTAATAGTTCACCGCACCGCAACCCAATAATTAATAATTCATAATCAATAATTCATCATTCCCCTTCGTCATTCAACTGTTCCTTGTTCGACATTCTTTCCCCGCGCTTCGTTGCACAATCGCTAAAATAGACCAAAATCAGGCGGGGGTACATGGCGGCGGCTGTACTTTTGCGGCATGAAAACGTCCCGTTCTTCCCGCCCGGTAGCGGTATGGCTCCTGGTTGGTGTGTTCATGATCATGGTGCAAATTGTATTGGGCGGCATTACCCGCCTTACCGGTTCGGGGCTGTCCATTACCGAGTGGGACGTAATTACCGGCACGCTGCCGCCGCTCAACGAAACGCAGTGGCTGGCCGAATTTGACAAATACCGCCAAACGCCGCAGTTCCGCCTGCTCAATTTCGACTTTGGCCTGGGCGATTTTAAATTCATTTATTTCTGGGAGTGGTTCCATCGCCTTTGGGCCCGCCTCATTGGGGTGGTGTTTGCCATTCCGTTCCTTATATTTTTAGCGCAGCGCCGTTTTAGTAAGGAAATGGTGCGGCCGCTGGTGGTGCTGTTTATATTGGGTGCGCTGCAAGGTGCCGTGGGTTGGATCATGGTAGCATCGGGCCTCACCGGCGATGCGGTGTATGTAAAGCCCACGCGGCTGGCAGCCCATTTTGTGCTGGCGCTGGTGCTGCTGTTTTATACATTTTGGGCTGCGCTAAAATTGCTGGTGCCGCAGCGCCAACTGGTGGTTGCGCCCAGGCTGAAAAATTTTACCGTTGCCATTATTGCATTGTTGTTTGTGCAACTCGTATACGGTGCACTCATGGCCGGGCACAAAGCCGCTTCGGCTGCACCCACCTGGCCCGATATCAACGGCAGCTTCATACCCGATTATATTTTCATCAACCCGCACGGCCTCATTGGTTTTATCGACGATCCCATCATGGTGCATTTTGTGCACCGTAGCCTGGCTTACCTGTTGGTGGCCCTCATCGTTGCATGGACGGTGCAGGCATGGAAGCAACGGGCCACGCCACTGTTTGCAACGGTGCGCTGGCTGCCACTAATTTTTGCATTGCTGCAAACCACGTTGGGCGTGCTTACAGTGCTCACCAGCATCGGCATCAGTGCGGGTAAATGGAACGCTTTTGAATGGATGGCGCAACTGCACCAGGTTGTTTCGTTTTTCCTGCTGATGTCGCTGGCAATGGCGGCTTATGTGCTGCGCAAAAAACCGGTTGCTGCTGTTGGTGGTCTGGCCACTCCAAGTGGCCTGACCACCAACAGCGCGGTGCCGCAGCAACACACATTTTAACTTTCCTGTTTTCATTGATACTTACCCCTTGGCCCGGCATTTTGTAGTAAATTAGAAGTAACTACAAGCCGCCACCCATGGACTATCTCAGAGGTATATTTTACTCACTTCCGGTGCAACTGGTGTTTTTGCATTTTCGTAAATACCAGTTGCTGCTTATTTTCTGGCTCATACTTTTTGCAACGGTTGGCGGCAGCTTTTTAAAAATGATGGGCGCCGATGCGCTGTTTTTAGCACCCGAATATTTGGGCGATGTAAATGCACTCAGCGCCGGCATCATGGGCATGTCCATTGGTGTGTTCATCATGTGCTGGAACATCACCACATTCATCCTGTTCAGCAGGCATGTGCCTTTCCTTGCGGCAACGCAATATCCTTTTTTTAAATACTGCATCAACAACAGCATCATACCAGTTGCCTTTATCATTTATTACCTCGTTAAAACCATCTTGTTTTTACACCACAAAGAGCTGGTACACTGGGTGGAGATCCTGTTTATATCTGTGGGTTTTATTACCGGCCTGTTGCTCACTCTTGCCTTATCTTTTTTTTATTTTTTTGGTGCTGATAAATCCATCCTGCGCCGGTTGCAACCGCTGTTCAAAAGTGCTACAGAATTAGTATCACAACTGCAACCCGAAACCGCACCCAAAACAAACGCACTGATCCGGCCCGAATGGTTTCTTACCTCCTTCAATTCGGTACGCCGCTGCCGCGATGTATCGCACTACTCCGAGGAGTTGATGAGCAAGATTTTTAAGCGGCATCATTTCGCTGCAGTGGTGTCGATCATGGCCACCATTTGTTTTTTGATCGTCATTGGTTTTTTCCTAGAGTATGCGCTGTTTCAATTGCCTGCGGGTGCATCCATCACGCTGCTGTTTGCCGTAATGATCGGTGCCACCGGTGCCATTGCTTATTTTTTTCAAAGCTGGAGTGTGCCCGTGTTGTTGCTGCTCCTTTTGGGATTAAATGCGCTGTATAAAAACGATATCATTGATCCGCGCAATAAAGCATATGGCCTCAGTTATAACAACGAAGAGGAGTGGCCCGAATACGGCCGCGAATGCCTCGACTCGATGGCCAGCTCGCAGCACCGCGAAGCGGATTACCGCAATATGGAAACGGTGCTGAACAACTGGAAGGTGCGGCAGGGCGAAGAAAAGCCACTGTTGGTGCTGATTGCTACCAGCGGTGGTGGCAACCGCAGCGCCACATTTACCATGAACACGTTGCGCGGGCTGGACTCGGTAACCGGCGGCCGCATCATGCGCAATACGGTGCTGATATCAGGTGCTTCGGGCGGCATGATTGGTGCCGCTTATTTCAGGGAATTGTACCGGCAGAAATTGCGTGGCGCTCCTATCAATTTGCAAAGCCGCCGCTATGTAGAGAACATTTCCAAGGACCTGCTCAACCCGATATTTTCATCGTTGGTGGCCCGCGATGTATTTGCTCCGGCACAGTACTTCAACATCGGTCCCTACCGCTACATCAAAGACCGTGGTTTTGCATTTGAAAACAAGTTGAACCAAAACACCGGGGGCATTCTTAACCGCCAGTTGCGCGACTATATTAAAGACGAACATGAGGCCGTGATACCGATGATGTTTTTTCATTCGCTCATCAACCGCGATGCAAAAAAGTTCATCATCAGTACACAGCCGGTGCGTTTTATGATGCAGCCAGTAGGCGATAGTGTTGCAGCCGGCAATGTCGATGTAGTGGACTTTGTACAGTTTTTTTCAGGGCAGGATCCATACAGTTTACGCATGCTTACGGCATTGCGCATGAACGCCACTTTTCCCATTGTGATGCCATCAGTTTGGCTACCGTCGAAGCCGGTAGTAGATATTATGGATGGCGGTTTGCGCGATAATTTTGGCGTGGAAAACAGCCTGCGTTTTTTAACGGCGATGAACAATTGGATAAAAGAAAATACGCGTGGTGTGTTGCTCATTCAAATACGCGACCGGCAGGCCGGCGGATGGGAAGATCCGTTGGAGTTAAAAGGTTTTGCCGATCATACCATCAAGCCCATTGTGCTGCTGCAGCATAACTGGAGCGATATGATGGAGTATTTTCAAAACGACATGTATTCGTATTTCGTAGCAGGCAATGGTTTTCCCATCAACCGCGTCGTATTTCAATACGTATCGGATGCAACAAAAGAAAAAGCAGCCCTTAGTTTTCACCTGACGCGCAGCGAAAAAAAGAACATTGAGGAAGCGCTGCATGCGCCGGTAAACCGTGCGGGTTTTAAAACAGTAAAGGCGTTGTTTGGAGCAGCGTCAAACGTGCAAGGTGAAACGTCAATGGGGAGTGGTGAATAGTGGGCGTGAAACGTGAAACGTGAATGGGCAATAGTGGATGGTGAATAAAAATTTATTCAAACGCATGCAGCATATCGTTATCAATCCACCACTAAACTTCGTGCTACTTTTACCCTTTGTGTCTTCGTGGTTCAACAAATCTCCCCCCTCACGTTTGACGTTTCACGACATTCACTATTACCCATTCACCATTTACGCCCTTCGCCTCCCTCACGGATAAATCAACTGAAAAGCCCCCGGGATCACTTCTACATCCAGCACCGAGGCGGTTTCGGCAGGGTCGCCGTCAATATGCAGCGGTGCACTACCGGTGTTGTGTATGCGCAGTTTATCCGTTTGAAAATACAGCACACTGGCATCGGCGCTGATTTGCTCCACGCTTTGCAGTTGGGTACGGCCACTGATCTGTAGCAAGGTTTGCAGCAACACACTCCACTTGCTTTGCCGCAGCATGATTACCACATCCAGCAAACCATCGTGCAGTGAGGCACGGGGCGCAATGGTAAACTGGTTACCAAACTGGTTGCTGTTGGCAATGGAAATAAAATACGCATCAAACTGCAGGCTGCTTTGCCCATGCTCCAACTCAAACGGGTAAGTGCTGCAACTCCAAAAACCTGCAATGATCTTTTGCACATACGTGGTGAGGCCGCGTTTGCCGGCATTGGCAAAATCGTGGGCCACCTGCGCATCAAAGCCCAGCCCGCTGAGCATGCAGGCAAAACGACCAGCAATATAGAATGCATCGGTTAGCTGCGGCGTGCCGCTAACAATTACATCCAGCGCTGTGGGCAGGTTGCGCGATATGCCGGCACTCAGGGCCAGCCCATTGCCCGAGCCCATGGGCAGCAGCCCAAACGGCAGGCCGTGGTGGCGCATGCCCTGCACCACGCTGTTGATGGTGCCGTCGCCGCCGCAAATAATGATTTCGGAATAGTTGCTGATCTCGTTGTCCAGGTAGCTGTAATCGCCGGAGGCCACCGTGGGGCGGATTGCATAAGAAAGACCGGCGGCTTCCATTTTTTGCCGGATCAGCTCCTGCAGGCCTGCTTTGCTGGCTGTGCCGGAAATAGGGTTGATGAGAAAAAGAAGGTGGCGCGGCATGCGGTAAGTTAATGCGCAATATTAGGAAAATGCGTTTGCGCTTGTGCGGCCGGTTTCGGACCAGCAATTACCCCGTCATTGCGAGGCGCATTGGTCACCCCGTATTCAAACGAACTTATGCGCCGAAGCAATCTCCTCCCGAAACAGACTTCATTTTAAATGATTGACGACATTTCTTATTAACGCAGGAGATTGCTTCGGCGCACAAAATTTATTTTGGAATGGAGTTTATTCGGCGCCTCGAAATGACGGTAAAGGGCGCACTAAGCACAATTGCTCCGTCATGCAACAAAGGGAATGATTGTAGTTTTGTTTTCGAAAATGTGTTTTTGCCGCATGCATAAAATGAACGATTCTTAATAAGATACGCCAGTTAAACAGGACGCTATAGCTTCACCCCAAACCCTCAAATGAGCACCACCGGTAAATACCTGATCATTATTGGCGCGGTCATCATTATTGTCGGGCTGCTGTTTTACCTGCTCGGCGATAAACTCAATTTCCTCGGCCGCCTGCCCGGCGATATCCGGGTGGAACGCGACAATTTTCGCTTTTATTTCCCCATTACCACCATGATCCTGCTGAGCCTGCTTCTTTCTCTGGTGCTGCAACTCATTAAAAAGTTTTTGTAAACTCCGCCACCGCGGCCGTTTCCCGGCCGGAAACGCCTACCTTTGCGAACTCTTTAAAACAAGCAGCGAGTTTTAAGCTACGAGTCGTGGGAAAAGCTTTTCTCGTAGCTCATAACTCAAATCTCGCAGCTCTACTCTACTTATGGACATCAGAAACATTGCAATCATTGCTCACGTTGACCACGGAAAAACCACCCTCGTCGACCGTATCCTCCACACTACAAAAGTGTTTCGCGACAACCAGGAAACCGGCGACCTGATCATGGACAACAACGACCTGGAGCGGGAACGCGGCATCACCATTTTTTCGAAAAATGCGGCCGTAACCTATAAAGGCGTAAAAATAAACGTAATTGACACCCCGGGCCACGCCGACTTTGGCGGCGAAGTGGAGCGGGTGCTGAAAATGGCCGACGGCGTGATCCTGCTGGTGGATGCCTTTGAAGGCCCCATGCCCCAAACCCGTTTTGTACTGCAAAAAGCACTGGCCCTTGGCCTGAAGCCGATTGTAGTGATCAATAAAGTGGATAAGCCTAACTGCCGCCCCGACGAAGTACACGACGCGGTGTTTGAGCTGTTCTTTAACCTCGACGCCTCTGAGGAGCAACTGGATTTCCCAACCTTCTACGGTTCGGGCAAAAACGGCTGGTTCAACAGCAGCCTGGAGCAGTCGGAAGATATTACTCCGCTGATGGACGGTATTTTGCAATACGTACCAGAGCCTAAAATTGCCGAAGGTGCACTGCAACTGCAGGTAACTTCGCTGGATTACTCTTCTTTCCTCGGCCGTATTGCCATTGGTAAAGTGGCCCGCGGTTCCATTAAAGAAGGCCAGTCCATCATGCTCCTGCAGGCCGACGGTAGCAGCCGCCGCCAGCGGGTAAAAGAGCTGTATGTTTTTGAAGGCATGGGCAAAAAGAAAATTTCGGAAGTATTTGCCGGCGACCTGTGCGCCGTTGTGGGTATTGAAGATTTCAACATTGGCGATACCATTGCCGATGCCGATAACCCCGAAGCACTGCCCGTAATTTCGGTGGATGAGCCTACCATGAACATGATGTTCTCCATCAACAACTCGCCGTTTTTTGGTAAAGACGGTAAGTTTGTTACCTCTCGCCACCTGCGCGACCGCTTGGTGAAAGAAACCGAAAAGAACCTGGCCCTCCGCGTGGTAGACACCGACAGCGCCGACTCGTTCCTGGTTTATGGCCGCGGTATCCTGCACCTGGGTGTACTGGTTGAAACCATGCGCCGTGAAGGCTACGAGCTGACCATTGGCCAGCCGCAGGTAATCGTAAAAGAAATCAACGGTGTAAAAAGCGAGCCGTTTGAAACCCTGGTGGTAGATGTGCCGCAGGAATACGCTTCGAAAGTAATTGACCTGGTTACCCGCCGCAAGGGCGAAATGCATGTGATGGAAACCAAGGGCGACATGCAGCACCTGGAGTTTGAAATTCCTTCGCGTGGCCTGCTGGGTTTGCGTACGCAAATGCTGACCAACACCGCCGGCGAAGCCGTGATGAACCACCGCTTTAACGAGTACAAGCCCTGGAAAGGACCCATCCCCGGCCGCAACAACGGTGTGATGATTGCCAAAGAAGCCGGTACTACTACCGCTTACTCCATCGACAAGCTGTTGGATCGTGGTTTCTTCTTTGTTGATCCGGGCGAAGAGGTGTACAAAGGCATGATCATTGGCGAAAGCAACAAGCCTGGCGACATGGTGGTAAACCCCAACGAAGGCAAGAAGCTGACCAACATGCGTGCCTCCGGCTCCGATGGTACCGTAAGCCTGCCGCCCAAGCGCCAGCTGTCGCTGGAAGAGTGTATGGAATACATTCAGCAGGATGAGTGCATTGAAGTAACCCCCAACTTTATCCGGATGCGCAAAGTGATGCTGGACGAAAACGACCGCATCCGCGCCGCCAAGCAAATGAAGTCGGAAGCGATTTAAATAGCCGAATAATTTATAGTAAAGCCGCCGGGTTATCCGGCGGCTTTTTTTGTGCCAGACCATTTTATCAGATACTTACCAAAGGTTTTGTTAGCATAATATATCTGCACCATTCATATTAATAGGTTACCTTACAGGTATTCTCCCAAAGTTCGTGGTGCACATTCCAACCCACTTCCTACCCGGTTTCCATTGTTGCAGCAACTTTCTCTGAATACTATTACCAATAAATAAGATACATCCCGGTAAAATGCCGTGTGGATACAGGCGCCGAAATTCTTTTTGTCAAAAAAAGCGGGTGCCTGCTGAATAATAGTTTAAAAAATACATTATGAAAAAGATCATGTACGCAATCTTTCTTTTTGCCCTGACGCTTACAGGCACCACAGCGTTTGCACAGGTATATAAAACGATAGAAGATACCGCTAAACTAAACAAAGAGTTTACTGAAGTAAGCAACGATATTGCTACCCTTACGGCAAAACTTACTGTAGCACAAAACAACATGCCGGGTTATCGCGCTAAAGCCAACTCTGCTGATGCAAACGCGCAGGATGCAGCCATTTCCAGCAGCAACCAAGCCGACAAAGCCACCACCAAGGGCGGAGTAAAAGAAGCCCGCAAGGCAAAACGTGAGGCCAAAAAATCTTATCGCGAGGCAAAGGATGCACGATCGGCCAACAAGGACATCGGCGACCAGGATGATAAGATTGCTTCACTCAAAGGCCAGCTGGCCAAAAAGCAAGAGCGGCTGGACCAACTAACAGCTATGCGCACTGCTATTGGTGTGCAGTATCCGCAGCAGTGATCGGCAAATTAATAAACGCAATCCTTGCCAGTAATGCTGATTGGACTGCATCACTTTTTACCGCACCACTCATCTTGTTTTAAAAAAGAGGTGTTATAAAATATTAACCATGTCAGAGGTACAACCGCAGGGCCTGAACGATGCACTAATCAAGCATTTGGGTTTGAAGCCAGCCAGCAAATCCATCAACGCACAGATTGCACCCAACGCCAGGGTATTTGAATATCCGGCTATGGACAATGTGTACCTGATGGAAAGCGACCTGTATGGCAATGAAATGCCGGAGGGCTCCCTGTTTCTTGCCTTTGATGGGCATTCGGGCATGGCAGGCAAACATATTAAGATTGAAACATTGCAAAACAGTAGTGTGGAAGATGTCCGTAAAATGGTAGCCGACAACGATTCTGGTTGAATAATGCGATGAATATTTGTAGCAGGCCGCCATTTATAAAGCAACAGGTAAACCCCTGTTGCTTTTTTTGTGCAGGCTATTATAAGGGTTGATTGCAGCTTAGTTGTTGCTGCTCCTTTACACTCCACTTTAAACAATGCTGCAAAATATCCGGTGTGCAATTCCGTTTATCATGGGCTGCCTTTGGCCGCAACTTTGCATTTTTACACTCATGACCCGTATGATCGCCATTATTGCCCTCTTTGTACAGCTCGTATCCTGCCAGGAACTGGATCGTTTTATACCCAAATACAAGACCACCGATACCACCGAACGGCCCCGCACTTACTCCTACGCCTGCCTCGACAGCGCAGTGAGCGGCAACCGCGTAAACCGCACCCTGGGCCGGGCCGGCGACCTGATCCGCGATATTGCGGTGAACGAAGACAGGATTACCGACGAAGTGCAAAGCGAATACGGGGCAACCTTTCACCAGCAAATGGTGGTGGAGCAAAAAGAATTTGTGTTGCTGAAAGATGCCGCGGTGCAAAGCCGGCTGCAAACGGCCCTCAACAAGCTGCTTGCGGTGCGAACCCGCCCTTCCAAAATCGACTATCATATTTATGCGCTGAAAGACACGGCCATCAACGCTTTTACATTCGGCGGCCGCATTTATGTAACGCAGGGCATGCTGCGCAAAATAGGCAACAACACACCGCTGCTGTACGCCATCGTTGGCCACGAAATTGGCCACTCCGAGGAAGGCCACATTAAAAAAACCATCCAGGACCTGCAACTCACCAACAACATTTTTGGAGAAGCCAACGCCGGTTTTGCCTTGCAGGTAATGAAGCTGATCACCGCGTCGTTTAACCAAAAAAACGAACTGGAAGCCGACTACTACGGCGTGGAGCTTACCCACAAGTTGCAGCAGGAAGTTTGTTCGGCCGTAAAGTTTTGGCGCGAAATGGCCAGCAATGAAAACCGCTACAGCCAGGTGGAGGATTTTTTCCGCACCCACCCGTTTTCGGGGCTGCGGGCCCAGTGCCTTGAAGACCATATCATGGCCAACTTTGGCACCTCCTGCGGCGAAAACCGAAAAGGTGTACTACCGCAGGTGGAAGAAAAACCAGTTTTGAAATAAAGGCAAAAGGAAAAAGTAAAAAGTCAAAAATGAGTAACCCCGTTTTGGCTTTTTACTTTTGAATTATTTGTAGGCAAATACCACTCGTCGCTTTTCCTCCCGCAGTTCATCATCCAAAATCCGCAACCCATGCTCTTTGGGCTGTTCACTGGCCCCGTTGGTTGGTAATCTTGTGCCTCAAAACCAACTGCAATGAGCTTCAGCATCCAAAACCAACACATTGAACCCGGAACCAAAATCCTATTTGCCTGTATGGCCGCCGATGGCCATTTTAACCCACTTACCAGTTTGGCCCTACAGCTGCAGGCTATGGGCTGCGACATTGGCTGGTACGTAGGTTCGGCTTTTGCCGAAAAAGTGGAGGCCATGGGCATCCGCTATTTTCCGCAGAAAAAAGCCGTAGATGTAACCGCCGAAAACCTCGAAGAAATTTACCCCGAACGAAATAAGCTGAAAAGCGGTATCCCCAAACTGCGCTTCGACTTGGAGCATTTTTTTATCCGCCGCGGCCCCGATTTTTATGCCGACATCAAAGAGCTGCACCAGGAATTTCCATTTGAACTGATGGTAACCGAAGTGTCGTTTACCGCCATTCCTTTTGTGCAGCAAAAAATGAACATCCCGGTGGTCACCATCGGCATTATTCCCATTGCCGAAACTTCGAAAGACCTGCCGCCGATGGGACTGGGCATGACGCCCAGCAACTCGCTGGTAGGCCGCCTGAAACAGGCAGCGCTGCGCTGGATCACCGAGCAGGTATTGCTGCGCAAACCCATGCAGGTTATGGACGAACTGATGGCTGTGGAAGGCCTCAAACGCAACGGCAACCTGTTTGACACAGCCTACCGCACCAGCACGTTGGTGCTGCAAAGCGGCACGCCGGGTTTCGAGTATCCGCGTACCGATATGAACCCGAACCTCCGGTTTATCGGCGCCCTGCTACCTGCCCCGTCGCGCAAAAAACAAAAGCCCTGGAGCAGCGAAAAATTGCTGCAATTCAATAAAGTGATCCTGTGCACACAAGGCACTGCCGAAGCCGACGTGGAAAAACTCATCGTGCCCACGCTGGAGGCTTTTGCCGGCACCGATCACCTGGTGATTGTAACCACATCGGGCAACCAAACCGAAAGCCTGCGCCAGCGTTTTCCGCAGCGCAACGTTATCATTGAAGATTTTATCCCCTTTGCCGATGTAATGCCTTACTGCGATGCCTATGTAACCAATGGCGGTTATGGCGGCACTTTGCTGGGCATACAGCACAAGCTGCCGCTGGTAGTGGCCGGCGTAAACGAAGGCAAAAACGAAATCTGTGCACGGGTGGGCTATTTCAAGCTGGGCATCAACCTGAAAACCGAAAAGCCCAAACCGGCGCAGCTGAAAAAGGCTGTGGAAGCAGTGTTGAACAACGACACGTATCGGCAAAACGTGGTGCAGTTGAGCAAAGAGTTTGGGCAGTACAACCCGCAGGAGCTTTTTGTGCAATACGTTGCAGAACTGCTGCAAAAACAGCCCAAGAAGCGGCGGGCAATGGAAGCGGTGTATTGAGGCAAAACGAACTTCGGCCTGCATTCATCATCTAAATGCCTGTTCGCTTATGCCTACCCGTTACCGGGAAGATCTTTTGAACTGTTGGGTTGTTATGCCGAACTCGCTTCGGCATCCCCTTCACGCTTCGGAGTTTTCTGAATAAGTAAGGCTTTACTTGATAACGTTTGAGCATTAGCGATGTGGCGGCATAGTTTATTCATCTACCCATAGCCGATGCTCAATTAAGAACTATTGTAAAAATTTTATTCAAATGCTCAGTATTATTCGGTCTGATTGGAAAGGTGATGATTAGCGAGTTATTGCAAATTGCTTGCACGTTGCCCGCCACATGCGCCAATTCACTTTTAGGCGCTGGCTTCGTCCGCTTTGATGATGATGGGTCCAACCGGCAACGGCTCCTTTTTCAAATGTTCGTAAACTATAGATGAAAGTTTGGTCAGTTCCGAATAGGTATTGTTAACGGCAGAAAGTACAAAAACAGAAAAGGTGTATTTATGAAAATTTTGCTGGTGCTGGAGGTTTTTGTCAAACGTCAGCAAAGCATGAAAACCATTTTCCACCATCAGTGCCAAAAGCTGACCGTTTTTAATACCGTTCCAGCTTTTATCTCGAACAGTGTAAATCTCGTGGTCAGGAAAATCATTCTTCAAGCGTTTGGGCAAGTTCTCGTCAAGCAGCAATTTCATACAGCTTTGCGACGTTTTTAGAAGTCAGGAATTTATTGGCAATTTCAAGTGTCGCCACAACTTGTTCCTTGGTCACTGTCGGAAAGTCGTCTAAGAACTCCTCCAACGAAATACCCGCTTCCAGGTGGTCAAAAAGCGACTCAATAGGAACTCTTGTTCCCTTGAAAACTGGCTGTCCGCCTAAGATTTCCGGGTCAATACTGATAAGTTCTTGTAATTCCATGTCATAAAATTACAAAATCGTCTGACTGGCTTGAAAAGTGGCTATAAACGGCTTGCGCCTAACGACTAGCTATCAACAAGCATGATTTTTCAAGATGCTTCATACATATAGTGGTGTGTTTTTCTCGCAAAAGGCCCCTGCTTGCAGGGGCTTTTTGTTTGAGTAAAAAACCTATCTAAATGCATATCGAAAGCTTCTTTTCAGGTGCGATATAAATGCCGCTTTGCGCACCTTGCTGAAATAAATTGCGTGACGGTGCTGCATCAAAAACAGGAACAGTTGCCAACGGTTGGCGCCATTCAATCCATCCTGCCACAGCGTATGCAGTTGATTAAAGAATGCTTTCTGTTGCCTCTTCATTCCCGGCGTAGTACAAAACTGCTCCAGGTTGCGCAGCACCATTTCTTTTTCCTGCCGGTACCGTTCGGCCGGGCTCAGTTGAATTTTTTCGGTAGCGTTGGCGCCATGCCAGCGCTGGTACACCAACACCTGCGGGCAGTATTGCACACCGCCGTTGCATGCGGCCACCATAGCCAGCCACCAGTCGTAATACACTTGTGGGTGAAAAGGCAGCGCCAATGCCAGCAGCTCTTTTCTAAACAACACCGCGTGGCCGCTCACCGTGTTGTACACCGCCAGCCTACGCGGGTCGGTGCCTGCAAAACGCCGCATCATGTTGTCCGGTTGCGCCGTGGTGGGGTCGTTGCCGGTAAAAAGCGCCGAGTTGCAATAAATAAGCGGGCACTCCGGGCTCCATTGCGCCAGCATGGTGCTGATTTTTTCGGGGTGCCATACATCGTCCTGGTCGGCAATGGCAATAACATCGCCCGAGGCCAGGCGCAGGGCCTGTTCAAAATTTCGGTTGTAACCGAGGTTGGTTTTATTTTGATGCAATGAAATAACCCCGTTGTCGGCCGCAATCCTGGCCACAATTGCAGGCGTGCCGTCGGTGCTGGCATCATCTGCTACAATGATCTCGTGCAGCGGGTAGACCTGTGCCAGTATGGAAAGGAGTTGTTCTTCGATAAAAGCGGCACCATTGTAGGTGCACACCACTACCGATACACGCTGTATTGCGTTCATCATCAACGGGGCAGGTTTTGCAGGGAAAAAAGCGGCATCGGGCGGTTCGTTTTTTTAACTGCGCTATCTTTTGTTACTTGCGCCTCAATAAAATTGCTCATACAACGACAGGGGCCGCTCCATGGTCACTATGAAAAACAGCGCTGCGCAAAGGTAGGCAAACGGCGAAGCAAACCATTACAATGAACACACAGTTGGACCCCTCCCTGATATCTGTAGTATTGGCTGCCTGCAATGGCGCCCGGTACCTGGCGGTGCAACTCGATTCTGTTTTTGCCCAGACTTATCCCAACATAGAAGTAATAGCCGTAGACGATGCCAGCACCGACGACAGCTACCGGATTTTACAACAATATGCCCAACGGCACCCCAATATGCGGGTGTACCGCAACGAGGAAAACCTGGGTTATATCAAAAATTTTGAGCGGGCCTGCAGCCTGGCGCAGGGCAGCTTTATAGCGCTGTGCGACCAGGACGATTACTGGGTGCCGCAAAAGCTGGAGCGGCTGGCGGCCAACATTGGCAACCATCCCATGATCTATTGCGATTCGGCCATTTGCAACGAAGACCTGCAGCCTACCGGTGTGCAGGCATCGGACCGGGCCGAAATGATAGAGATCACCAGTTGCCTGCAGCAGGCGGTGGTGTGCCGGGTTTACGGTCATGCCTCGCTGTTTGTGCGGCAGTTGTTGCAGCAGGCTGCTCCTTTTCCGCCGGCGCTGCCCCACGATTGGTGGCTTTGTTTTGTGGCGGCCAACCACGGCGGCATTGCTTACCTGCCCGAGGTGCTGGTGCATTACCGCCAGCACGACAACAACGCAGTAGGTGCCATTGGCGAACGTAGCCGGCACAGCGGCCACCGCACAGCGCTGCACCGCAAATGGTCGGAGGTAAAGGCCATCAGGTGCCGCATGAATCTTTTTTACAAAACCTGCCCCGACACGCTGGTGCAGGAAAAAGGTGTGCTGAAAAACCTGGCCGAGAGCTATGGCAGCTTTTCACTGCGGCACAACCTGAAGCGGGTGCAGGTTTTTATGAACAACCAAAGCCAGTTGCTTGCGGTAAAAAAAGGCAACGGGCTGCGCAAATACATTTTTTGCCTCAAGATGTTTTACCGCATCCGCTGACGGCTCATTTTTTCCCGGGTTTATTTAACGCTTCCGTGTATGCCGTTGGCTTACTTTTGCAAAAAAGCGGAAACCGGCATGCGTAAAGGATTTTTTATATTGGCTTTATCGCTGGGCCTTGGAGTTGCTGCCGATGCTCAGTGTTCTATTTGTACCAAAACGGCAGCCCAACTGGGCGAAAAACCCGCCCGTGGTTTGAACGCCGGCATCTTGTACCTGGCCCTGACACCGCTGGCCTTGGCAGGCGGCATTGGCTGGTATTGGTGGAAGCGGCAAAAGGCGTAAGGTTGAATCCACTTGGTGTTTTGAATTTTGCACCAAAGAGTAGGTTATAACATTTCCAGCTTTCCCATTTTATTTTCCTTAAAATGACGGTAGGCCAGCAGTAGAAAGCTAGCCAGCTTGCGGGTGTTGCGGCCGTAAAAAAGCGCTTTCTCAATCCGTTTCAGCACATCTCTTCTAATGACTGGCATAAGGGGCACTTTTTGGCCGGCAAACTTCTGTTGCAGGTACAACAGGTTGCGCAGCATATAATAGCAACGCAGCGGTGGGTGCACTTCTTTTTTCTTTTTTACCAAAAACATAGTTTTGATCGATGACCTGTTGATGAGGCAGCCCACCTTGTGTACCATGGCCACCGATTGAAACTCAATGATGGAATAACCCGCCAGGTTTGCTTTGATGCAGTATTCGTGGTCAACCGAATCGATAAACAAGGCTTCATCGAACCCGCCGATTTGATGAAATAGCTGCAGGTTCATCAACGCCCCGGAAGTAATGACCCGTCTGGCTTTTTGCCAGCTGCAGGTTAGGGGCAGCGGCTGGATTTCCCTGAAAAATTTCGGACCGAACAGCGCCACTTGTTTTTTTTCGGCAAAGCCCGCAAAACATTGCAGGTATTGCGTGATCGACTGTGGCGTAAACCAGGAATCCTGGTCCATGGTGAGCAGCCAGTGGTAACCCGCCGCCATTGCATAGCCTGCCGCTGCATTGAGCCGCACCGCGAGGCCACGGTTTTCGCCGTCGTGGAAATAGGAAACTTTTGGATAGCGCGACCAATCAACCTGCAATGCTTGATCCTCGGTATTGTCGATTATAAAAATCTGCGCAACGGCACTGTAATAGGTTTCGAGGTTATAGATAAATGTGTCGTCGGGGTGATAGAGAATAACCGCGGCCGCAATGGCATACTCCTCATGTCTTGAATCCATAATCGGCGAACTTAAACTGGTATTCTGGCTGGACGGCTCGTTGCGCCAACCTTTGTCCTGCATATTTCAGGTGGTCAAAAATCGATCTTGTACTAAAATAAAATCCTTTATAATCTGCCGGCTAATAGCATTAAAAATTCAGGTATTGGCTGATGCCAACCGGGCCCCATTTCGTCTTTTGCTGGATGGCCTCATCCATCATCCGGATGTTTTCGGCTTCGTTGTCCCTGCTTGCCTCGCGGTGATACAGGTGATAAGTAACACCGCCCATTTTCAGAAACTTCTTTTTTACCCCGGCATTGATCAGGCGGATGGCCAGCTCGCTGTCTTCACGGCCCCAGCCGGTAAAAGCTTCGTTGTAGCCGTTCACTAGCAGCAGGTCATCGCGCCAAAAAGCCATGTTGCAGCCTTTTACGTAGTATTTGTTTTTGCCCTCGGTTTTGTAGTGCCGCGACAGCAGGTTGCGCAAAGCACGGTTGCGCAGCTTGTTGAAAAAATTTTTACTGCCCTGGTGGTGCTTGTCCACGTTAAGGGAGCGATGCTGCAGCAGGGCCGCCGTGGTACGTGCCGACAGCAACACGCGGCTACCCGATACAAAAAAATGGGGTTCCTGCAGGTGCAGGTGGTCTTCAATAAAATGCGGGTGCAGGATCAGGTCGCCATCAATTTGAATAATGTAGGGAAAAGCGGCGCGGGCCATGGCACGGTTGCGGATTTTGGCCAGTTGAAAACCTTCGTCGGGGTGCCACACATGTACAATGGGCACTTTGCTTTTGACGGCAAACTGTTCTATCAACAGGCGGGTTTCGTCGCCGGAGCCATCGTCGGCAATAATAATTTCCTGCGGCAGCACGGTTTGCAGCTGCACGCTTTCCAGGCAAAGCTCAAGGGCCTGCGGCCAATTGTAGGTAGCAATGATCAAGCTACAGGGCTGTTTCATAAAACTGTGATTGCGCAAATCGGTACAGGTTAAAATCGGGTTGGGTGCTGGCGGCACGCAGCCGGGCCATCAGCACTTCTTTGGACAACGATTGCATTCGGTGGCGTTGCACCAACTGGTAAGCCCTTTCGGTGAGCAGCCACAGGCGGCGGTCCGAGCCCAGTTGTTCGGGCACCGCTTCTTCCAGATGGTTGCTCAATACATCGAGGCCAGCGCCGGTAGCGGCAACGGTTTTTACAATAGGCACTTCCTGGCGGTGCGTGCCAAAAGTAGGCGCCAGCATGGCCCGGAGAGCTTTTACAAAAGCATCGGCACCGGGGCGGTCGGCTTTATTTACCACAAACAGGTCGGCAATTTCCATGAGGCCTGCTTTCATGGTCTGCACTTCGTCGCCTGCTTCGGGCACCAGCACCACCAGCGTCGTATCGGCCAGGCCGGCAATTTCCACTTCGCTTTGGCCCACACCCACCGTTTCCACCAGCACATAATCGAAGCCGGCGGCCCGCATCAGTTCGGTAATTTCAATGATCTTGGGATGCAACCCGCCCAGCGAACCACGGGTGGCCAGCGACCGGATAAACACCTGCGGATGGGTGTACCATTGGCTCATCCGGATGCGGTCGCCCAGCACGGCACCAAGGTTGAACGGTGAAGAAGGGTCCACACAAAGCACGGCCACCTTTTTACCCTTATTGATCAATTGCCCAATAAGTCCATCCACGAGGGTACTTTTGCCAGCACCCGGCGGACCGGTAATGCCCACAACCCGGCATTGCTGCCGGTGCGGCAGGTGGGCAAGCAGCGCATCGTAGCTGGGAGCCTCGTTTTCTACAAAAGAAACGGCCCGGGCCAGCGCTTTTTGCGATCCTTGCTCAATTTGTGCCAAAAGTGTGGAAGCATTCATTAGTCAACAGGGAGTGCCAGCATGCCTGAGCTTGATTTTTACGTGGTATAAATATTTGTACAATACGTAGTTCTATGCCCGCATACCCACCATTGCGAAAATAAGGGTGCCGGGCCAACACTTTATTTTATTTAATACATAATTGAACCTTTAACCAAATCGAATGGCTGAATTTGATTACTTGATTGTGGGCGCCGGGTTGTTTGGCGCCACCTTTGCGCACCTGGCCACCAAGGCCGGAAAAAAATGCCTGGTCATTGACCGCCGGTCCCATATTGGCGGCAACACCTACTGCGAAAACCAGGACGGCATCAATGTGCATGTGTACGGAGCCCATATTTTTCATACAAACGACAAACCCATCTGGGATTTTGTCAATTCCTTTACCGAGTTTAACCGCTACACCAACAGCCCCGTGGCACTGCACGAAGGCAAGCTGTACAACCTGCCTTTTAACATGAACACCTTTTACCAGCTATGGGGTGTAACCACGCCGCAGCAGGCCCAAGATAAAATTGCGGAACAAATCCAGTCGCTCAACATTAAGGAGCCACAAAACCTGGAAGAGCAGGCACTGACGCTGGTGGGCACCGATATTTATTATAAACTGATCAAAGGCTACACCGAAAAGCAGTGGGGCCGCAAGGCTACCGAGTTGCCCGCATTCATCATCAAGCGGCTGCCGGTGCGCTTTACCTACGACAATAATTATTTCAACGACAAATACCAGGGCATTCCCATTGGCGGTTATAACAAAATAACCGAAGGCATGCTGGAAGGCAGCGATGTGCGGCTGAACGTGGATTATTTTTCCGACCGCGACTACTTCAACAACATTGCCGACAAAGTGGTATTTACCGGTCCGCTGGATGAGTATTACAATTTCCAGTTTGGCGAACTTGAGTACCGCAGCCTGCGCTTTGAGCATGAACGCCACGAAGTGGAAAACTACCAGGGCAACGCGGTGGTCAACTACACCGAAGCCGAGGTGCCTTACACCCGCATAATCGAGCACAAACATTTCGAGTTTGGCAAACAGCCCCACACCATCATTACCCGCGAATACCCCGACCAGTGGAGCCGCGGCAAAGAAGCTTATTACCCCATCAACGACGAGGAAAACACCCGCCGGATGAAGCAATACCAGGAATTGGCGGAAAAAGAAGAAGGCGTGCTGTTTGGCGGCCGCCTGGCCGAGTACCGGTACTACGATATGCACCAGGTGATCGGTTCGGCTTTTGTAAAAGCAAAACAGGAGTTGGGCGTAGATTCGCCCAAAACTGTTGCATGAACATTGTAGCCGTAGTGGTTACCTACAACCGGAAAGCCTTGTTGCAGGAATGTATTTCGGCCCTGAAAAAACAAACGCTGCCGCCGGCAAAGGTGCTGGTGGTAAACAACAGCGCTACCGACGGTACCACCGAATGGCTGCAGCAACAGCGAGGACTGTTGGTGGTGAACCAGCCCAACAGGGGCGGATCTTGGGGTTTTTACACAGGCATTAAAACGGCTTACCACGCCGGCGCCGATTGGGTATGGTTGATGGACGATGATACCATTCCGGGCCCCGATGCATTGGAGCAGCTGGTAAAGGCTGCGCAAAAAATGGAACAGGCTGGCGAGCCGTTCCATTTTTTTGCGTCCAAAGCGGTGTGGACCGACGGTGCGCCACACCTGATGAATATTCCGCAGGTGGACCAGCATTTTTCGGGTAAACACCCCGCTGCCTGGTACGAGGAGCAGGGTGTGTTGCCGGTGGCTTTTTGCTCTTTTGTTTCGCTGCTGGTATCACGGGAAGCTATTGGCAAAGCCGGGCTGCCGGTAAAAGAACTGTTTATCTGGAACGACGATTTTGAATACACCACCCGCCTGCGGCGGCTTGGTTTTAAGGGCGGCTATGTGCCCAGCAGCGTAGTGTTGCACAAAACGCCCACTAACTACCATGCAAATTTGTTTACCGACAGTGCCGCCAATCTTTGGAAACACCGCTATGGCATCCGCAATGAGCTGTATGTGCGGCGCATCAACAAAGGTTACGGCTCGTTTTTGCGCAATGTGGCCAAGCGTTTTGTAGTGCTGCCCCTCACCATCATGGCTAAGCGAAAAGAGGCCCGCTGGCCGTTTATCAAAGCCGTGTGGCAGGGCACCTGGCAGGCATTGGGCTTCAATCCGGAGCGGGAGGGGGTGGAATAGGACAGTCGGAAGTCGGAGGTCGGAAGTCCGAAGACGTTTATGCCAATGAGGAGGGTGCTATGGGGTGTGGAAGACGACATTTTCATGACGATAAGAACATGACCTCTTTAAGCCATCTTCCCTGTCTTCCGACTTCGGACCTCTGACTTCCGTCTTCCCTTGCACCATATTTGCTGTACGTTGGCGCTATGACCAATTTCATCCCGATCTTTCCGCTGGGCGTGGTGCTGTACCCCGGCGAAAGCCTGAACCTGCACATATTTGAACCACGCTACAAACAATTGATCAAAGACTGCTACGACCAGAAAAAGCAGTTTGGCATACCGGCAGTAATCGAAAACAAGTTGCAGGATTTTGGTACACTCACCTCCATTTCCGAGATTTCGAAAGTGTATGAAGGCGGTGAGATGGACATTAAAACCAAGGGCGAAAAAGTGTTTCGCATATTGGAAGTGATCAAGGAAATACCGGAAAAACTGTACAGCGGCGCCATTGTTACCTACCCCGATAATATGGACCGCGGCAACCCCGAAGTGCTGCGCCGGCTGGTGGCCTCCATCCGCGAACTGCACCGCATGCTGAATGTGCAAAAGGATTTTAATAAAAGCGACGAGGAACTAAAAACTTACGACCTGGCGCACCACATCGGGCTGTCGCTGCAGGAAGAATACGAGCTGCTGAACCTGTTTGACGAACGCCAGCGGCAGGAGTACCTCAAGCGCCACCTCACCAAGGTGATCCCGATGATTGCCGAAATGGAGCAGCTAAAAGAAAAAGTAAAACTCAATGGCCATTTCCGAAACCTGAGTTCCTTCAATCTCGATCTGTAAGAAAGACTTCAAGTTTCTATACATAAAAAAGCAGCCGATAACACTCGGCTGCTTTTTTATTTACGGTAAAACGAAGCGCTTATTTCCGCAGCGTCAACTCCTGGATGATGTTGGAGGCGCCGCCCAGTTTATCAATACACCACAGCACATAGCGGATGTCCACATTGATGGTGCGGTTCAGGTCTTTATCAAAAGCCAGCTTGTGGCTCAGCGCCTCGTAGTTGCCGTCGAATGCCAGGCCAATCAGCTCGCCATTGCCATTAATTACCGGCGAGCCCGAGTTGCCGCCCGTAATGTCGTTGGAGGTAATAAAACCCACCACCAGCTCGCCGGTGCGGGCATCCCGGTACTGCCCGTAGTCCTTGGCACGGGCCAGTTTCAGCAGGTTATCGGGCAGGTCAAATTCGTAATCGCCCGGTTTGTATTTATCCAGCACACCTTTCATCGTGGTCACGTAATCGTATTTCACCGCATCGCGGGGCTGGTAGCTAGCCACTTTGCCATAGCTGAGGCGCATGGTAAACGTAGCATCGGGGTACATCACTTTGGTGGGCTGTTGCTCCATGATACCTTTCAGGTACAGCCGGCCCCAGTCGGCATTGCGGGTGGTAAACTGCTGGAACAGGGGCAGGTATTTGCTTTGGTAATTTTTCAAAAACGAGGATGCCAGGTTATAGGCCAGGTCGCCCTGGAGCGCATTGGCATCGGGGCTTTTTACAAAATCAGCCCAGCGGTTGTTGTTCAGCAACAGGGTATTGCGGAAAACGGCCTCTGCGTATTTTTCGTACGTCGATGTTTTGTCCAGTGCGCCGTACTCGTTGCGGATGGCCTCAAATAGCCCAATGGGGTGCTGGTCTTTGGGCACATCGGTGTAAAACATCTGCAGCACTGCCGCCAAGATTTTTTGGTCGGAAGCCTTGTTGTGTTCTTTTAAAAACTGGGTGCGGGCCTCGTTGGCGGCAGCCACAGCTTTTTGCATGTCGGCACCCGATGCATTGGTACGCACCAGCGCAGTTTCCACGGGTTGCAGCGTTGCAGCAAACGAAATCAGCGGTGAGCCAAAAATGCCTTCGTTGATGTACACCCGTTGCTTGGCATAAGGCCGCCATGCAGCGTAGGCTTGCTCCAAATTGGTAAAAATGTCTTTGTACTCGGGCTTGTTGGCTGCCCATTTTTGAAAAGCTTCTTCGCTTTTCTTTTTCTGTCCATACACATCGTACTTCAGCAACTGCTTCGTTTCGCCGTCGTAAAATTTCCAGTAGTTGGCAATGGAAGCATAGCTGGAAGCCAGTTGCAGCTTGATGGCCGGGTCCCGCTTCATTTCCTCAAACATGTATTTGAGGCGCATGTCGCGCAGCTTTACCAGCGTGGGGTTGGCAATGTCGGTGGCCAGTTGCACACCAAGCGAACTTTCATACCGGTTGGTGCTACCGGGGTAACCGTAGATCATCGCAAAGTCGCCTTCTTTCACACCTTTCAGCGAAACGGGCAGGTGCCACTTGGGTTTCAAGGGCTGATTGTCGGCACTGTATGCGGCGGGTTTACCATCTTTTGAAGCATACACCCGGAACACCGAAAAGTCGCCGGTATGGCGGGGCCACTCCCAGTTGTCTGTATCGCCGCCATATTTGCCAATGCTTTCGGGCGGCGTGCCCACCAGGCGCACATCGTTATACACCTGGTACACAAACGCCAGATATTGGTTTCCTTTAAACAGGGGAGAGATGCGGGTAATAATACTTTGCGAAGCATCCGACATACGGCCATTGATGGACGCCAGCACGGCGCTTTGGCGTTGTGCCCGCTCGGCGCCACTCAGGCCTTTCAGGGAGTCAGCCACTTCCTTGGTCACATCTTCTACGCGGAGCAAGAACTGCACCGACAGGCCGGTGGCCGGGATTTCTTCGCCTTTATTTTTTGCATAAAAACCATCACGCAGGTAATTGCGCTCCACGGTGCTGGCAGCCGCAATGGCGCTGTAGCCGCAATGGTGGTTGGTAAAAATGAGGCCTTGCTGGCTCACCACCTCGCCGGTACAACCGCCGCCAAAAATCACGATGGCGTCTTTCAGCGAAGCTTTGTTGATGCTGTACAATTGTTCCTTGGAAAGCTTGAGTCCCTTTTTCACCATATCGTTGTACACCGACTGGCCCAGCAACATGGGCAGCCACATGCCTTCGTCGGCAGCGGCCCGAAACACCATGCTGATGCTAAGGGTTAAAAGGAGCAGGATCTTTTTCATGTGAACGCTAAATTTTAAAGCAAACCTACCGGAAAATCGGGTGCAGGAAAATGAGCCTTGTTTGTTTTAACGAATGCTGCAGCCTGTTGTGTGGCCCTTTCCCATGCTTTGGAAAAGGTATTTGGTAAATGTGCTGCGCCAAATGCATCGGGCAAGCTTTCTTATCTTCATGGTAAATCAATGTTATGATCACTACCACTACGCCTTCCATTGAAGGGCACTCCATACAGCAATACTTTGGTGTTGTTTCGGCCGAAGTGATTATCGGCGCCAATTTTTTGAAAGACATACTGGGCGGCCTGCGCGATATACTGGGCGGCCGCAGCGGCACCTATGAGCGGGTGCTGGAAGAAGCGCGGCAAAATGCGCTGAACGAGCTGGTGCAAAAAGCACAGCGCATGGGCGCCAATGCCGTTGTGGGCATCGACTTGGATTTTGAAACCATTGGCGCCAACGGCAGCATGCTGATGGTAGTGGCCTGCGGCACCGCGGTGCGGGTGGCGTGAGGAGGTGAGTGGGGGGTGGTGAATGGTCAATGGTGAAATTCGTCAAACGTGAAACGTCAAACGTGAAATGTGAAGGAGCGTTTTTTGAACCACGAAGACACTAAGGAACAAAGGAGCACAAAGTTTAGGGCAGGTTTGCATTATATACATTAATAGCCCTTGATGCAAATTCCTAACTTCAAAATCCAAATAGCACCTTTCACGTTTGACGATTGACGTTTCACGATATAGCCACTACGCCTCCTGCCGGTTCAGCGTTTCCCAGAGCAGGTCTTTTAGTTGCTGGATGTTTTTATGCACCACCGAAGACACAAACAGGTGCGGGACGCCTTTGGGCAATTCGGCTGCAATGGCCTGCATTAATTCTTCGTCGAGCATATCGCTTTTCGAGATGCCAATGATGAATTGCTTGTGGAGCAACTCGGGGTTATATTCTTCCAGCTCATTTACCAAAATATCGAACTCCTTGCGGTGGTCCTTGCTGTCGGCAGGAATAAGGAACAGCAAAATAGAGTTGCGTTCAATGTGCCGCAAAAAGCGGTGCCCCAGACCCTTGCCTTCGGCAGCGCCTTCAATAATTCCGGGCAGGTCAGCAATGCAAAAACTTTTATTATCGCGGTATTCAACAATGCCCAAGTTGGGGGTAATGGTGGTAAAAGCGTAATCGGCAATCTTTGGCTTGGCTGCCGTCATCACCGATAGCAGCGTAGATTTTCCGGCGTTGGGAAAGCCCACCAGTCCTACATCGGCCAGCACTTTAAGCTCCAGTACTTTCCAGCCTTCAATACCGGGCAGTCCGGGCTGGGCGTACTCTGGCGCCTGGTTTGTGGGGGTTTTAAAATTGGTATTGCCCAAGCCGCCCTTGCCACCCGGCAGCCAGACCACTTCTTCGCCGTGGTGGAGTACCTCGGCTTCTTTTTCGCCGGTTTCCTCATCCCGGGCAATGGTGCCGAGAGGCACTTCCAGCACAATATCGTTGCCATCAGCACCGGTTCGGTTGTTATCGCCGCCCCGCTCACCGTTTTCGGCCAGCACGTTTTTGTGGTAGCGCAGGTGCAGCAAGGTCCACAGGTTGCGGTTGCCCCGCAAAATAATGTGGCCACCACGGCCGCCGTCGCCGCCATCGGGGCCGCCAAACGCGGTTATTTTATCGCGGCGGAAATGCTTGATGCCGGCACCGCCATGGCCGCTGCGGCAAAATATCCGAATCTGGTCTACAAAATTGCTCTTCTCCATCGGGGCAAAAATAAGTCAGTAAAGTCCGAAAAGACGGGAAAGTCGGAAAAGACGGAAGACCGAGGTCCGAAGATTGAAGAAAGGGCCGTCCGTATTTGCAGGATGGAAGCAAGAAGTTTTGATGCTTGTCATTATCAAAATGCGCTTGATTTAGAATTGCTTCAACCCTTTAAACACCTGACTTTGAAACTCCCAACTAATTACTTCCGACCCATCAGTCCATAATTCACGGTATGCAGCGGCACCTGCGCCACTGGCTCCTGCAGCGGCTCGCAGGGCCGCAGCGTATCAAAGCACCATTGCGGCAGTTGCTGGTACAGCCGGGTGCCTTCGCTTTTCCAGGCCATCATTTCATCGCTTACCTGTTTGATGATTTTTGCCGGGTTGCCTACCACCATCGAGCGGGCCGGAATTTTTTCGCCTTGTTTGATAAAGCAAAGCGCACCCACAATACACTCATCGCCCAGTTCCACTTCGTCCATGATCACGGCGTTCATACCCACGAGGCAATTGCGGCCAATGGTAGCGCCATGTATAATGGCGCCATGCCCAATATGTGCGCCTGCTTTCAGCAACACGGTAATGCCCGGGAACATATGAATCGTGCAGCTTTCCTGCACGTTGCAACCATCTTCAATAACAATGGCGCCCCAATCGCCGCGCAATGCGGCACCGGGCCCAATGTACACATCGCGGCCAATGGTAACATTCCCGGTTATGCATGCCTGTGGGTGTATGAAAGAAGAAGGGTGCACCACCGGTTTGATGCCGTTGAATTCGTAGCAAGCCATGGGTTAAAAATAGCACAATAGAGCAGTTCCGTTTTGTTCGACGGCTGCTCCATCTTTTTGCCCAAACATCAAACAGGTATTTCGTTTTTCCGGAATGCGTAAGCCTAAATTCCGGTTTGCGATAGTCAAAGCGGCGGCATCGAAACAGTTTTGCACTTCAAAATTGAGACGAAAACCATGAGAGGGGCATTGATCTTTTTAACCGTACTGCTTACGGGCCTGCAGGCTGCTGCATTCAACAACATAGAAAACAGCGGCATCATTCGCGGCACTGTTACCACTGCCGAGGGCAAGGCCGCACCGGAAGTAACCATACAATTGCAAGGCACAGCAAGGGGTACCATCACCGACGAAAAGGGTTTTTTTGAAATAAAAAAACTGGCAGCCGGCAGCTACACGGTAGTCGCTTCGCTGCAGGGTTTTGAGCGGGAAGAACAAACCGTGCAGGTAGCCGATGGACAATCGGTAAACATTTCTTTCCAGTTAGCCATCAACTCCAAGCAACTCGACGCCGTGGTAGTGACCGGCAACCGCAAGTACCGCACCGGCAATGTATCGCCATCGCTGCGGCTCACCACGCCCATTTTGGAGCTGTCGCAAAACATACAGGTTATTTCCAAAGGCATCATTGCCGACCAGCAATCGTTTGACATGCTGGATGGCATACAACGCAATGTAAGCGGTGCGCAAAAACTGGAGCATTGGGACAATTATGCCCGTATCAATATGCGGGGCAGCGCCCTCACCGCTTTTCGCAACGGCCTGAACGTATCGATGCCTTGGGGCCCGCTTACCGAAGATGTAAGCATGGTGGAGCGCATTGAGTTTGTAAAAGGGCCGGCGGGTTTTATGCTGGCCAATGGCGAACCCAGTGGGTTTTATAACGTGGTAACCAAAAAGCCCAGTGGCTACAACAGGGGTGAGGTAAGCGTTTCGCTTGGATCGTTCAACTTGTACCGCGCCACTGCCGATGTGGATGGCAAATTTTCCAAAGACGGCAAGCTGCTCTACCGCATCAATGTAATGGGCCAGCTTAAAGGATCACACCGCGATTTTGAATACAACAACCGCTATTCTATTGCGCCGGTGTTGAAATACCTGATCGACGACAAAACATCGGTAACGCTGGAATACACCCACCAGTATTCGCAAATGAATGTGATCGGCAGCAATTATTCTTTTTCAAAAAAGGGCTATGGCGACTTGCCCCGTAATCACACCACTGCCGAACCGAATCTAGATCCGTCGGTAATTAAAGACAACAGTGTGTTGGCAATTTTTGAACACCGCTTCAACGACCAGTGGAAGTTTACGGCACAAGGCGCTTATTTTAATTACAACATGCAAGGCCAAAGCATCTGGCCCTGGAACATTTCGATGACCAACGACAGCCTGATGCAACGCGGCATCTCCATCTGGGATGCACTGGCCCTGAACAAAACCGGCCAGATGTTCGTGAACGGTGAGTTTGCTACTGGTGCGGTTGGTCATAAAGTGCTGGCGGGATTGGACATGGGCAATAGGGATTATTACGCCGACTGGAACCAGGGCGCCGCGTTGGGTGCTCCCAACTTTAATATCTACAACCCGGTGTTTGGTACTGTTGCCGCAGCCGATGTGCCTAAATGGGACCGCAGCCGCGACATACGCGAAAGAGGCGTTCGGTACAACAATGGCTATAGTGCCGTGTACGTGCAGGATGAACTTTCGTTTTTTCAAAACAAATTGCGCCTGACCCTTGCCGGCCGCTTTACCACCAACACCGACCTGAACCCATACAGCGGCAGCACCGACGATAGCAAGTTTACGCCCCGCCTGGGTTTGAGCTACTCCATCAATTCCTCAACGGCTGCCTATTTTGTGTACGACCAGGCTTTTTTGGCCAACTACGGCGCCGACTGGCAGGGCAAAAAATTTGACCCCATCACCGGCGAAAACCTGGAAGTGGGCATCAAACGCGATTGGTTTGGCGGTAAATGGAACACGGCTGTTTCGGCGTACCAGATCACTAAAAACAATGTGCTGACCACCGACCTCGAACACCCAAATGCAGCAGGCCAGTTTGTGTACAACCGCCAAAGCGGGCAGCAGCAAACCAAGGGCATTGAGTTTGACCTGAAAGGCCAGGTGGCCCGCAACTTGGAACTGATTGTGAACTATGCATTTACCGAAGCCAAAACCACCAAGGACAGCGATCCCAAACTGGTTGGTGCACCAGTGGCCGGCGCCACCAGGCACATTCAAAATACATGGGCCAGCTACCGCATTGGCAATGGGGCACTGAGCGGGTTTAAGTTTTCGCTGGGATATCAATACCAGGCAGGTCGCTCCTCGTGGTTTGTATTTGACAAAACGGCCAATGCGCTGCCCGATTATTTCCGGCTGGATGGCGGCATATCCTACGCCGGCGGGCCATTTGGCGTGGCGTTTAACATGAATAACATTTTGGATAAATACCTGTACTCCGGTGCGCCGTACGGTGATATGTTTTACTGGCAAACCGAAGCCGGCCGCAATGCCCGCATTACTGTATCATACAAGTTCTGACCATGACCACGAAAAAAATTGTGCTGCAGATACACCTCTGGCTCGGGCTCCTGTCCGGGCTGGTGATTTTGTTCCTCGGCGTTACCGGTTGCATCCTGGCGTTTCAGCGGGAAATTGAATCGGCAACGCAGCCTTATCGCTACGTGCAGGCGGAGGCCAGGGCGCAACTAGCCCCATCGGTGCTGCAGCCCATTGCCGAAAAACAACTGCCCGGCAAGCATGTGCATGCCGTGATGTACCAGGGCAGGGAGCGGGCCGCCGAAGTGATTTTTTACCATTACGATTTGGCCACCAACACCATCAGCTACTATTACCACGTGTATGTAAACCCGTACAGCGGTGAGGTGCTGAAGGTGAAAAACATGGACACCGATTTTTTCCGCGTGGTCACTATGGGGCATTATTACCTGTGGCTGCCGGCGCACATCGGGCAGCCCATTGTGGCGTCGGCAACGCTCATTTTTGTGGTGCTGATGATATCGGGGCTGGTGCTGTGGTGGCCGCGCAACAAAGCCGCCCGCAAGCAGCGCTTCAGCATTAAATGGAATGTGCGCTGGCGCCGCCGCAATTATGATTTGCACAATGTGCTGGGTTTTTACATGACCTGGCTGGCCATTATCCTCGCGTTTACCGGGCTGGTGTGGGGCTTTCAGTGGTTTGCAAATGGCGCTTATCCAGCGGCCGGTGGCCAAAAGGAATTGCTGTACACCGAGCCGTTTTCCGACACAACCGCATCCCGGGCCGCAGTGGCCAATGCGCCAGCCATTGACCAGGTGTGGCAAAAAATGCAGGTGTTGTATCCCACCGCCGAAGCTATTGAAGTGCATCCGCCAGAGTCGGCCGCATCGCCTATTGCGGCCAACGCCAACCCCGACCGCGCAACGTATTGGAAAATTGACTACCGCTATTTTGACCAGTACACTTTAAAAGAACTGCCAGTGGATCATGTGTTTGGCCGGTTTGGCGAAGCCGCCTTTGCCGACAAGCTTTTTCGCATGAATTACGACCTGCACACCGGAGCTGTTATTGGCCTTGCCGGTAAAATACTGATGTTTTTTGCCAGCCTTATTGCAGCATCGCTGCCGGTTACAGGCTTTGCCATTTGGTGGGGACGGCGGCGTAAAAAAAGCCCTGCTAAAAAAGTGGTGAGCACACTTGAGCCTGCAGTGGCGTAAGGAGTAAAAAGCCAAAATTCAAAAGTAAAAAGGGCTGTAAATCCAAAACCGGGATTTTTACTTTTGAATCTTGGCTTCCCGTTTATCTATTCCTCGTAAATAGGAATGGATGCTTCCAGCTCACAGCCCTGGCCGGGGCCGCTGTTGATCAGGAGCTGGCCTTTCACACTTTCGGCACGGGTGGCCATATTGCCGATTCCAATGCCTTTGCGTTTTTGACCCGGGTCAAAGCCCTTACCATTGTCGCGAACCTGGCAAACCAGCACGCTATCTACGCGGTACAGGCGCACCCATACCTTGGTGGCTTCGGCATGCTTGAGTATGTTGGTAAAATGCTCCTGCAAAATGCGGTAAATGGTGAGGTGCACATCCTGCGCTACCTCCAGCGCTTCAATACCGTTGGTGTCGAGCTCAATTTCCAGTTTGTCGGTAATGCCGATGGTTTCGATCAGTTCGGTTACCGATTCGCGTAAGTTGAGGCGGTTAAGCGAAGGCGCCGACAACCGTTTGGAGAGGCTGCGAATTTCGTTGATGGCATCCTGCAACAACCCGATGGATTTATTGACCAGCTCGCCGGTATCGCCAATGCCATCTCGGCAAAGCTCCTGGTACAGTTTAACGGTGGTGAGCACCTGGTTTACATTGTCGTGCAGCTCGCGGCTTACCTGCGACCGCTCCTGCTCCTGCACTTTTATGGCCGCCGTGGTAATCATTTGCTGCCGCTGCTGTTGTTCGCGGTCCAGCACCTGTTGCAGTTTTTTGCGTTCGGTAATATCGGTGGCCATTGAAAAGAAATGCACCAGTTTTCCCGCTTCGTCAAACACCGGCTGACACAGGATTTCGGCCCAATAAGTATCACCGCTTTTTTTATACGCCGGCACTTCCATCCGGAAAGGTTCGCACTGGGCCATTTTTTCCTGCGCTATGGAAAATGTGTGCGGGCCGGTGCCGGGCCCGTCAAAAATGCTCCCGATGGGTTTGCCAATAGCTTCGTCGGGGTGGTAGCCGGTAATGCGGGTAAACGCTTCGTTTACCCAAATGACGCGGTGGTCCAGGTCAGAAATAGCAATGATGTTGTCGGTTTGCTGGGCCACCAGCGACAGGCGGCGCAGTTCTTCCTCGGTTTGTTTGCGCTGGGTTATGTCGCGAATGAATACAACAAGGCCATCAGGCGAAGGATAAATAAAAATATCGAAGGCCATATTTACCTGCGGCCTAAATGTTTCAAAATGAACCGGCTGTTGTGTGGTCAATGCCTGTTCGTAACGCGGCCTGAATACCGTGGCGATTTCCGGCGGGAAGCAATCCCAGATAACCTTGTACATCACAGCGTCCTTTGGGACTTGCAAAATGTTTTCGGCTTCATTATTCCAGAAGGTAACGCGGAAGTTGCGGTCCATAGCCACAAACCCTTCATGGATCCGCTCCAAAATCGATTCGAGTAATTGGTCCTGTTTGCTGCGGTAAGCTTCGGCGGCTCTTTTTTCGGTAGCGTCCCGGGCTATCGCAATCACCATTTGCTCCTGTTCGTCCCATTCGCCTACCCAAATTACAGGTACAATTGAGCCATCTTTGCGCCGAAAATTATTTTCAAAACCCACCACTTTGCCGCCCTTTTTGCCTTCGGCAAATGTGTGCAGCGATCGCTCCAGATCTTCAGGCACCACCAGGTCGGTAAAGGGTTTGCCCACCAGCTCTTGCGGCGCATAACCCCACAGCTGCACCGAAGCCTTGCTGGCCTGTACAAAGCGGCCGGCCGCATCGAAATAGCAAAGCACATCCAGCGAATAATCGAAGAGCCGCTGAAACTGTTGAATGGTGGGATAATACGGCGCAGTATGCAAGCTTGTGTTGTTTGGTTGATCACTCACCGGTGCAATATCATTAAAATTTTAATGTGTAAGGCGGCAAAGCAAAGCCCTATGTGGGTTATTCGTGGCCTATAAAGTTTACCAGGCCGCTTTGTAATATAGCAACATTCCGTTATTTGTAGTGTGTTTGCAGCGTGCTGTTTTTGCAATTTGCAGGTAGACCAGGGTGTTCCTTTTTTATTTTGGAAAATGCCGTGCAGTTGACGAAGTAGACATCAGCAAAAAAGAAAAGCCGGGTAGAAACCCAGCTTCGTTTTAAAATCCAATATCCTATGAAAAACCGATTAGGAATTTGCAAACCGCGTTCCAAAATTTTTCAAAGCTGCGAAATAACCTATTAAGCTCAACTATTGAGGTATTTTTACCTCATCAATAAAAAGTTGCCCCATTTATACCCCAATTTTCCTTTAACACAACCTTACCTATGGGCTTTTAATCCCAAAAGACATCCTTCCTTCTTAAAAAGCATGAACGCCCCAAACCCGTTCTGCTCACTATGAAAAAACAAATTTTACTCGCAGCCCTTTCTATTTTTTCCCTTGGTGCCTTTGCACAGGAAACGCCTTCTTTTGGTATTCGTGGCGGTGCCTCCATCGGCACACTCAAAGGCGATGCAACTTCCAGCCTCAACAGCCTTTTGGATTATACCAACGGCGCCATTAACGAAGCTTACCGCACTGGTTTTTACGGCGGTACTTATGTCAACATACCGCTGGGTAACGGCATATCGGTAGAGCCTGCACTTTATTATGCGCAAAAAGGTTACGAGCTCCGTGGCGAACTGGGCATCAAAGGCGCTGAATTCATCGGTGCCAATGCAAAAGCCCGTTTAACCACCCATTATATCGACTTGCCCGTGGTGCTGAAAGCCGACCTGGGCGGGTTCCAGGTGTTTGCCGGCCCGCAGGTTTCGTACCTAGCCAGCGCCGGTTTGCGCACCACTGCAGGCGTACTGGGTTTTAATCTTTTAAATAAAAAAATGGATGCTACCCAACAGTTCAACCGCTGGGATGCAGGCATTACCGGTGGCGTAGGCTACCAGTTTGCCAACGGCGTCAACATCAGCGCGGCATACGACCATGGCCTGTCGCGGGTAGATGCCGGACAAAATATGAATGCCTACAACCGCAGTGTAAAAGTGGGACTGGGCTTTACTTTTTAATTGATCCCTTGAAAGCTGCACACAAAAAAGCGACACCTGTTCAGGTGCCGCTTTTTTTATAAAAATGTGTTGCATTACACTGCAGCCACTGCCGGTTGCACCACACGCTTCAGCGCCATGATGTAGCCCGAATGCAGCCCTTCGTGAAACTGCAAAAAGCTGATGGCGCTGTCGATGGAATCAATGTCTACACCATAGCGGGTGCTCCACGCCGGGTATTGCGTCCAGGTGCCAGCAGCAAGGTCGGCTTCCAGCTCGTCGAGTGTAGTAAACAGGAGTTCCTTGATGCGGGCAATGCCGGCGTCATCTACTTTGCCTTCGGGCTTGGTGCCGGGGCGGTAAGCGGCAATAATGCTTTCGTCCACTTTGGCGGGCAGCCCGGCGCGGAGGTAGCAAATGCCTTGCTGCGCAGCCACCAGGTGCCCCAGGTTCCAAATAATATTGTTATTAAAACCGGCAGGTACTTCGTTGAGTGCATCGTTGCTCAGGTCGGCAATATTTTGCAGCAAGTAATTGCGGGTTTTGCGAACGGCGTCGATTTGTGCGTTCATAACTGTTCCGTTTAAATAAGTGGGTTAAGGTTGCAGTTTGATCAGTTGCCCGGGGCCTTCGGTTAGCACGTAAATGTAGCCATCGGGGCTTTGTGCCACATGGCGTACCCGGCCAATATTTTCCAGCAGTTTTTCTTCGCCTTTATAGCCGGCGCCGTCCAATTGCACACGGGCCACATAACGGAACGACAGGGCACCTACCAGCAGGTTGCCTTTCCAACCCGGGTAGCGGTCGGAGGTAATGATGGCCATGCCGCAGGGCGCAATAGAAGGCACCCAGTAACGTACCGGGTTGGTAACGCCGGCCAGCTCTTTATCTTTTGTAAGGATGGTTCCGTCGTAGTTGATGCCGTACGAGGTTTTGGGCCAGCCGTAGTTTTTACCCGGCTCAATCAGGTTCAGTTCATCGCCGCCTTTGGGGCCGTGCTCAATGGCCCAGATGCGGTTGCCGGCAGCATCGTACACCATGCCCTGCGGGTTGCGGTGGCCGTAAGTCCAAATGGATTTAGAAGCGCCTGCCTGTTTGGCAAATGGGTTGTCTTCGGGGATGCGGCCATCGTCGTAAATGCGGTGGATTTTGCCATGATCGTTGTCGAGCTGCTGCACTTTAGGTTGTGTGCCCCGTTCGCCAACGCTTACATACATAAAGCCGGCTTTATCCCACACAATGCGGCTGCCAAAATGGTAATCGGCGTTGAGTGCGGGCTTGGCCACAAACACATCTTCCGCATTTACCACCTGGTTGCCCTGCAGTTTAAAACGCGTAACCGCGGTGGATGACCCGCCGGGCATGGGTTTGCTGTAGGTAATGTAGATCCAGCCATTTTGTGCATAGGCCGGATGCGCCTGGATATCGAGCAGGCCGCCCTGGCCCTGCGCCACTACTTTGGGCACGCCGCTCAGTTTTTCGCCGGTAAACTTATCGCCCTTGAATACAAGGATGTCGCCGTTGCGTTCGGTTACCAGCATGCGGCCATCGGATAGCCAAGTCATGCCCCAGGGGTTGGAAAGGTCTTCGTATAATTTCACCACTTTAAAACTGGTGGTATCGGCAGCCGTGGTGGTGGCTTCGTTTATACCATCGGCTGGCTCGTTGCTGGTGTTGGCGCTGCATGCCGCAACGCCTAAAGAAAAGAGTAAGGCAAATTGATAAAACATATACTTCGGTTGTGTTCTGATTAGGGAGCGTGAATGTAAACAAAGGTAAGCGGCTTGCAATGGCTGTAGCTGCTACATGCTTGTAGCGCTTTTATTTTTATAAAAACAAAAAACACCGGTAGCGGATTGCTTTAAGTGAATGCGGTCAGGGTTGGGAAACCGTGGCTTTTGTGGCAATATGTTTTGCCGTAAGGCTATAAATAAAAAATGCCCCGCCCAGCAACAGTGCGCCGGTAATGCACACGCCGCTCCAGCCCCAGCCCTGCCATACCCACAGCCCCAGTGCCGAGCCTGCCGCCGTGCCTATAAAGCTCACGGTCATGTACACGGTGTTGAGGCGGTTGCGGGCTTCGGGTAAAAGCGCATACACACGGGTTTGGTTGCTTACATGTACCGACTGCTGGCCCAGGTCGAGCAAAATAATGCCGATGACCATGCCCACCACAGCATTGCCCCAAAAGTAAAACACCAGGTAGGACAGCAACACGGCTGATAAACCATAGCCTATGGCCACCCGCGGATTGCCGCGATCGGCACGGCCGCCAACAAGCGGCGCCACCAGTGCGCCGGCCACAGCCGCCAATCCAAACAAGCCAATGGCGCCGGAATTAAAATTGAAGGGCGGCCCCGAAAGATGCAGCACCATGGTGGTCCAAAACAAGCCAAAAGACGCAAAGGTTAGTGCGTTGATGGCAGTGGCTTCACGCAGCACCGGCTGCTCTTTAATCAGTGTAACCAGCGACTGCATCAATTGTCCGTAATGCCCTTTAAATGCAGATGGTGTTTTTGGAAAAAGCACTTGCATCAGCACCAGCAGCAGCGCCGAAATACCAGTCGCAATCCAAAACATGCCGCGCCAACCCAGCCAGGCACCAATAAGCCCGCTGATGGTTCGCGACAGTAATATGCCAATGAGCAGGCCGCTCATAATGATGCCAATAACTTTTCCGCGGCGGTGTGGTTGTGCCCAGTAGGCGGCGAGGGGTAAAATGAGTTGCGGCACTACCGAGGTGGCGCCAATAAGCAGGGAGGCCACGCTCAGCATAGCTAGTGATGTGGAAAGGGCGGCAGTTGCCAGGAACACTACGGCCAGGGCCGTGGTCACCACGATCTGGCTGCGTTTTTCAAACATATCGCCCAGGGGCACAAAAAACAAGAGGCCCAGGGCATAGCCCAGTTGTGTAAAAAAAGTAATGGTGCCGCCGGTACTTTCGGCCACGCCAAACTCGCGGCTGATGAGCACCACCAGGGGCTGGCAGTAATAGATGTTGGCTACGATCAATCCGGTGCACAACGCCATCAGCAGCACCTGTGCCGCACTAAGGGTGTATGGTTTCATGGTGAGGCGGCAAAGTTATGCGCATAAAGGCAGCTGCAATTATTTGCCCGCTTCGTCAAACCGGATCGCATCGGAACACGAAATTTTACTGTAGACAAACGGCTATGCTAATAAACAGCCGACTTATCCCCATTCCGGTGAATCCAAGCCATCAACGGTTATATTTGTACTGGGTAAAATGAGGAAACGATAGAAAGGATTAATGATTTTAGAACATTAGACAGCTAGATAACAATTAGTAGAAATTAAAGTCATTTTTTAGAAAGAAATGGGCGAAAAGCCAACCGCCGGCATTAGCCAGCGGTTGAAGTAGATGTGCGATTTAAAAAAGCCTGACAGAAAGAAAGACTGTCCTGATAGGCTTACGCGATGGCTAAAACTAGCTATCGTATTTGTTCGGTTGGTAAAAGAGCTATTCCAGTAGCTTAATCTTTCTTCAACCTTGAGAACCACAGTTCCAGCTGTGGTTCTTTTTCTTTTGTAACACGAAGCTAAACAAAATAACACATAATCACACAGAAGAAATACAGATACTACACAGATATCGCACAGATAATGCATAATTACAGTACAGATATTAAACAATCAGAAAACGAAATTTATACAAGTAGTTTTCTAATATCATCTTTTAAGATCTGGATTCTAATTCAATCCTTATTTACCCACTTCATCAAACCGGATCGCATCCAGGTTAAACAGCTCCGGAATCTTGGCGTGTTTGTCTTTATAAAAATCGCGGATCACGGCGGCGTCTTTTTCGCGGTCGCCGGTCATGATCACTTCTTTACCAAAACCCGCCACTTTGTTTTTATAATCGAGGTAACCCAGGTACACCGGCACGCCGGCGCCAAGGGCTACATGGTAAAAACCGGTTTTCCAGCGCTCCACGCGTTTGCGGGTGCCTTCGGCGGGGATCATCAGTCTTAGCTCGTCGGTATTGCGAAACAACTGGATGATATAATCCACCAGTTTGGTACTGCGGCTGCGCTCTACCGACATGCCGCCGGTGGCCCGCATAACGGCACCGAGCGGGAAACGAAACAGCTCTTTTTTGGCCAGGTAGCGCAGCCGCGTTCCTGTGAGATAAGCGCACCCCAGCGAATACACAAAATCCCAGTTGGAAGTGTGCGGCGCCGCAATCACCACGCATTTTTTTACCGAAGGCGGAATGCTTTCGGCAGTGCGCCAGCCTTTGAGTTTAAACCACCAGCCAAACAGTCGAAATAGCAACATGCAAACAATATTTTTTACAAAAAAACAAGCCTACGAAACGCCGGCAGTGATCTTGCCAATTTGGGCAAATGCGGTTTTGGCAACGGTCAGCGGGTCTTGCCCGTAATAGCCTTTGTTGAATACTTCCACTGAAACAATGAGCGGCCGATCGGGGTGGCGCAGCGCCTGCAATTGCTGCAGAATGGGCGCTTCGCCCATGCCGGGATAGACGCGGTCGCCGTCGGTAATATCGGCGGGCTTTATAGACAGCGGGTAATCGTTTACATGAAATATTTCCACCGCACCGGCACTGATCAGCGGCAGCGTTTCCAGGGCAGAGCCGCCTTTGTACAGGTGGTACACATCGAGCAGCACTTTGGCTTGCGGGTGCCCGCTTTCAATGGCCACATAAGCCACATCGGCCAGGCGGTGCAGGTTTTTGGCAAAACCCCACAACTCCAGGTGCGGCACCACGCCGGTTTGCTCACCCAGTTCCAAAATGGCTCGGTAGCGTTCGGCGGCACGTTGCAGCGAGAGGCCTGCCTCCTGCACGGCGCCCATGGGCGGTGCGGCAATGCGGCTGCAGCCAATGGCGGCGAGCAGTTCCATTTCTTTTTGCAGTTGCGCTACGCCCTTTTTGCGGCGGCCTTCATCATCCACCACCCATTCGGCAAAGCCAATGCTGTTGACCACTTCAATGCCCAGGTCTTTTAAAAGGGCCTTTGCTGCCGTGGTGCTGCCACCGCCCTGCAAATACTTTTGAAAGCTGTCCATCCAGATTTCCACCGCGCCAAAACCGGCTTTGGAAGCCACTTCCAGCTCTTTTGCAAAACCAAGATTGTGGCCGCGAATGGTGGCCATGTTGAGGCAGGGAATAAAGGCATTGGCCTTGGGCTGCTGCGGCACCGCTCCTGCCACGCGGGGCAACAGGTTGGTGGCTGCGGCGGCGCCCATCAGTGAAAGCAGGTGCCGGCGGTTCATGATGTATTGCAATGTTGGTAACAGCGTTGAAGTTAGGGCAAACAGGCCACCCAAAACCGGGCAGTGTTATTGGTTTATTGATTGGAGGCAACCCAAATGCGCTGCAATCATTTGTACATCCCCAATACCGTTGCCGTAAACAATATAGCCCTGCTTGCAATCGGTAAAAAAAGAGGGTAATTTAATTGGTGATCCTTTCCTGTCTGCTACGCTTTTAACCCGTGCCTTTTTCAAAACTGTCCATTCTTTTTTCACCATAAACAAAAACACATGAAGCAGCTCTTATTTGTTCTGCTGGCGGCAGCAAGCCTCGGCACCGGCACAACAGCTTATAGCCAGCAAAGCGGCACCGCCAACCCTGTTGCCAAAGAAAAAACAAAAGCAAAAGCCAAAGGCGCAAAAGAAGCCATGCCGGCTGCCCGCATGGAAACAGCTAACAACAGCGCACTCCCTTATGTGCCCACTTACTCCGGCAAGTTTACCATGGGCAACCCGGCACACAGCCGCATGGTGCTGAACCTGATCAAGGATTATGAAACCAATCTTTTTTCCATGTCCGATGCTTTTGCCGATACTGCCATTGTATTTTTCCCCGATGGCACCACGGTGCGGGGCATTGAGGCATTGACCGGTGCCTTTAAGCAAATGCGTACCAGCGAGCCGGATATGACCATCAATGTATCGGCAGTGGTGCCCATGCGCAGCACCGACCGCATGGAAGACTGGGTGCTGGTTTGGGGCAATTCGGGCGGCACCAGTAACCGCACCGAGTTTCACCACATCTGGCGCATCAACCGCGATGGCAAAGTAGATTATTTGCGGCTGTACCAGGGCAAAGAGGCACAACAGTAAACAGGTCAAATTGTTTTTTTATGCAAATGCAGCACTCACCCGGTGCTGCATTTTTGTTGTTGCAGGGCACTCATCATTTGTTGGCGGGCCGCCGTTGTCCACCACCGTTTGCCATTTATCCGGGTAGTTTGCCGCTTGCCAAACAGGCGGTCTATTTTGCTCCAGCACAGTAACCCCTGTGCTCTATTTGCCGTTATAAATGCAGGATTCCGTTGCCAACAAAAACCTGCTGTTCTTTTATGCAATTCAGTGCCTTGCTATTATTTGCCTTGCTGCTTTTTTCGTTTGGTGTACAAGGCCAGGATGTGCCCCGGGTGGCCAGGCAACTGCCCGCTGTGCGTACCGTGGCCGTGCCTAAAATTGACGGCGTGCCCGATGAAGCCCTGTGGAAAGCCGCGCAGCCTGCTACCAACCTTGTAGAGTGGCGGCCCACTGCCGGTAAGCCCGAAGACAACACCAACCGCACCGAAATTTACCTGCTGTACGATAACACCTCCGTGTACATTGGCGGCTATTGCTACGAAAAATCAAAAGACAGCGTATCTACCGAACTGGTGGGCCGCGATGTAGTGGGCGTAAACGATTTTGTGGGTGTTATTTTCGATACGTACAACGATAAGATCAACGGCTTTGGATTTTATGTAACGCCGCTGGGCGAACAGTTTGATGCCAAATACTCCAACACTGCCGGCGAAGACGGCAGCTGGAACGGCGTTTGGGATTCGGAATCGAAGCTGATGGAAGGGGGGTGGAGTTTTGAAATGCGTATACCTTACTCGGCCCTTCGGTTTAGCAGCGCTGCCAACCAAACCTGGGGACTGAACATCACCCGCCGCCGCAACAAAAGCGGCCAGCAATACATGTGGAGCCCCGTGGACCAGAAGATCAACAACTTTATGAGTCAGGAAGGGGCATGGGTGGGCATCGACAAAATAAAAGCGCCGGTGCGGCTTTCGCTGTCGCCTTATTTTTCGGCGTATGCCAATCATTACCCGGCCAATGCCGCAGGCAGTAAAAATGTAACCGCTTCGGTAAACGGCGGCATGGATGTGAAATACGGCATCTCCGATGCGTTTACCCTCGATATGACACTGGTGCCCGATTTTGGCCAGGTACAAAGCGACAACCAGGTACTGAACCTGTCGCCGTTTGAAGTAAAGTACAACGAGAACCGCCCGTTCTTTACTGAAGGCACCGAGCTGTTCAGCAAAGGCAACCTGTTTTATTCGCGGCGTATTGGCGGCCAGCCCTTGCATTATTATGACGTTGAAGGAAGGCTGGGCAGCGGCGAACGCATCGTAAAAAACCCGCAGGAAGCCAAGCTGCTCAATGCCACCAAAATTTCGGGGCGCACCAAAGGCGGGCTGGGTATTGGTTTTTTCAATGCCATTACCAAACCCATGCGGGCCACCATTGAAGATGATGCAAAACACAGCCGCACCGTAGAAACAAGCCCGCTCACCAACTACAACATCATGGTGCTGGATCAAACGCTGAAGAACAATTCATCGGTGTCGTTCATCAACACCAATGTGCTGCGCAGCGGCAATGACTATGATGCCAACGTAAGTGCGGTCATACTCGATATCAACAACAAAAAGAACCGCTTTAACTGGTACGGAAAATTTGCCGCAAGCCACCTCACCAATATTGCTGGTAAAAGCAGTACGGGCTATTCGCACAATGTATCGTTCAATAAAACAGGCGGCAACTGGTTGTTTACACTGCAGCAGGAAGTGGCCGATGCCAAGTACGACATCAACGACATGGGCATCCTGTTCAACAACAATTACATGGACCATTACTTTTGGACGGCCTACCGCTGGCTGAAACCCAAAAGTTTTTACAACCGCATACAGGTAAACTACAACGCTACATTAAGCCGCAGGTTTCAGCCCGGCGACCACCAGATTTTCTATACCAATGTAAACGCCAACATACAATTCAAAAACCTGTGGTGGGCCGGTGTATTTGTGGGCCGCAATGCAAATGGCAACGATTTTTACGAAGCCCGCACTGCCGGCCGCTTTTACCGCACACCGCCATCGTGGCGCTATAATGTGTGGGTGGAAAGCAACAACGCTAAAAAGTATTACGTAAGTGCCGGTACGTTCATGGCTTTCCCGGAAATGTTTTCGGGTAAACTTGTAGAAGCCAACCTGGAGCAACGCTACCGGTTCAACGATAAATTTTCGCTGACGCATACCGTAATGGGCGGGCCATCGAAAAACGAAGCGGGCTTTTATAAACTCAATGGCGATGAGATTATTTTTTCAAGGCGCAACCGCCTCACCTGGGAAAACATTTTGCGGGCTAAATATAATTTCAACAACAAGTCGGGCATAACGTTCCGGGCAAGGCATTATTGGAGCAAAGTGGAGCCGCAGCAACTGTACCAGTTGCAGGCCGATGGCCACCTGAAAGAACGTGCCGCCAACGGCACCACCATTCAATATCAGAACATCAACTTCTTCAACATCGATGCTATTTATACGTTGCAGTTTGCACCAGGCAGCTTTATCAATGTTGTTTGGAAAAATGCCATTTACAGTTCCAACGATGCGGTAAATTTTAAATACTTCCGCAACCTGGGCCGCACTATTGATGCACCGCAAAACAACAACCTGTCCATTAAAGTGCTGTATTACCTCGACTATCTTGATTTGAAAAAAGGCAGGAGCCGTAAGCAGAATAACTTGTAAAAAATAGAAGAGCACCAAGGCCCCAATAAAAACTTTTATAACAGATAAAGCGATGCGTTAGAACAGCCTTTTGCATACACCATCATAAAAACAAGAAGCCGGGTAGAAACCCGGCTTCGGTCTAAAATCCAATATCCTATGAAAAACCGAAGAGGTAAGTACAAACAGCATTCCGGAAAATTGTAAACGTGGAGGCGAGTAAATCAGCTCATCCATTGTGGATTTATTTGCTCATCCATAATATGGCTTACACAAACCGCTTTTTCATCAAAACTTTTCCGGTTATTGAATAGCTTTATCAGCTGTTGCTGCTGAGTGCTAATAAATTCTTTTAAAACGGGCTATATAAATTAAAAAATTCTCTATAAGAAAATATACTTTTGTGGAAAATCCGGTATACCTAATATCCTCTGCAATGATGCTTCCCAACATACAGGTTTCCCAAACTATCCTCGACAAAGCCCCCGTGATCATTTTGGTGATCGGTGTGGACGGGCGGGTAACCTACATCAACCAATGGGGTTGCCAGCTTATTGGCGCAGCAAAAGAAACAGTACTGAATAAAGATTGGATCGATGAATTTGTAGTGTCGGAAAACAAGGTTGAAGTAAAAAGTTATTTCAACCAGGTTATGCGGCAGGAAACAAAGATCATGGGCAATTTTGAAAATTGCATCCGCTCTTTTAACGACGGGGTATTGTTTGTGAGCTGGAACAGCAACCTGATGCTCGATGAGGCCGGAAGTGTACAAGGCATCATCACCATTGGCGAAGATGTTACCGATAAAAAGATTTTGCTGAAAAAGCTGTTGAGCCAGGAGTCGGTTAACCGCTCCACCCTGAACCGCGCCATCGAAACGGCAAGGGCCAGCGAACGGGATGAAATTGCATCGGAACTGCACGACAACATCAACCAGAACCTGACCACCTGCAAACTATTGCTGGAGCAGGAGCTGCAGGGCCACACGCCGCTGCCCTTTGTATCGAAAGCATACACCATTTTAAAAGAAAGCATCAACGAGATCCGGAACCTCAGTCACCGCATTAGTTCGGGCTCGCTTACGTTCAGCGATTTTGAATTGTCGTTAAAAAATTCACTGGAAGAAATAAAGCTGGCAACCGGTGTTAATTACCGCCTGAGCATTACCGGCAAAGATGCATTGAACAATGCGCCCATTGCCATTATTGCCAACATATTCCGCATCATGCAGGAGCAGTTGAACAATATTGTAAAACATGCCGATGCAGCTTCCATTCATATCGCGTTGCAGGCCGACAAAAATGCCATCAACATGGAAATAAAAGACGATGGCAAAGGCTTTAATCCGAATGGTGTAAAAAGAGGGTTGGGGCTAAACAATATTTTCAAACGTGCCGAACTCAATCATGGTAAAGTGTATGTAGATACAGCACCGGGGCAGGGCTGTCTGATATCGGTGATCATTCCGTTGGATTAAATACATTGGAAGTTCTATAGCACAACCGGCACAACGCCGGTTTTTTTTATGGCAAAAAATAAAGGCCGGGTAGAAACCCAGCCTCGTGTAAAATCCAATATCCTATGAAAAACCGAGGTAAAGGTAAAAACTTATTTGAATAATCAAACAAGCCCGGCCGTTTTTTATCCCTTTTATTGAAAAAAATTGCGGTTGTTGCGGTTCGTTTACTATTAAAAGGTAATGAGCATCAGCAACACGCCATGAACTAAAAGTTTGCATGACCATAATTGCTGGAAGTGTTGTTTTTACAATTGTAAAACGGAACCATCGACTCATAAAGATCAGCGCAAAAAAAAGCACAAAGAAGAAAACTAAAGAAGTTTCCTCTTTGTGCTTTTTGATGAATACCGCCAACCTTTTATTTACTGCTGACGCACTTTACCCGAGCCGGAAATAGATGCATTGATTACCGGTGTGCCGGTATAATAAACCGAGCCGCTGCCGGCAATTGTTACATCCAGCCTATCCGATACCCGTAGCCTTGTATCACCCGATCCGCTGGTGCGGGTTTGCACATTTTTAGCTGCCACACCTGCCAGGTTAATGCTGCCACTGCCGCTGATCTTCAGCTTTTCTTCGGTGGCGGTGCCATTGAATACTTTAATATCGCCCGAGCCGCTAATGGTAGCATCCAGGTAATCAGTAGCCAGGTGTTGCATGTCTATATCACCCGAGCCGCTGATGTCCATTTCCATGGCCGCACTTTGAATATCGCCGGTGGTGCGGATGTCGCCGGAGCCGCTTACCCGCAAGCTGCGCAGACTTGGTGCCGTTACCGTTACCGATACGCCATCGTGCAGCCGTACCCGCACATCGTTTTCAAATTTGATCACCAGTTTTTCACCCGATACATAAGTGTCCAGCACCCGCAGAATTTCATCCTGTGCCCGCACTTCCACTTTAAACTCCGGTGCGATTTTAAAGTTTACATCGGCGCCCATGCGCAGGTCGATGCCGGTGAAGTTGGTAACGTTGCGTGTTTCATTAACCATTGGCCCATCGCCAACTACTTTTTTGCAAGATGCAAAGCCCAATGCCAGGGCCATTAATGCAATACTGAGATTTTTCATGATGTTATTTTGTTTAAAAGTTTAGAATTCGATTTTGTAATTGAGTACCGGGAGCAGGCCGGTTTGGTATGCGTAAACGAGTTCGCCTTTTTCACTGTCGAACCACTGGCTATGTGTGTTCAGCCGGTTGGTTACATTCTGTATATCCAATGAAAGCGTGGAGGTGCGGTTCTGTTTGTTCCACTTCATGCTGAGGCGCAGGTCGGTGCGGAAGTAAGCACTGTTTTGCTGGCTGAATGCATCTTTTTCGCGAAAGATGGTGTAGCCTTCTGCCTTGGATCGCTCCAAGTCTACCGGTGTAGTGCGCAGGCCGCCGGCATAAATGGTTTTGATGTTGATGCCGTATGTTTTGTTGCCGTTGCTGCGTACAAACTCTTTACCCGCCAGCAGTGTGCTGATGTGGTTTCCGGCAAAACGGGTGTTGCGTTCCACACCATCGGCAGCCGTGTATTTCGATTGGTAGAACGAGTTGCTGAGCGTGTAATAAAATTGATTGCTCAGGTATTTTTCCAGCGATATTTCAACACCATAGTTGCGGCCTTTGCCCTTGTTCACCAATGGGTCGGTTACATAGTCGCTTTGAATGTTGAGGGTGGAAAAAGTCTTTGCCGGATCAGCACTTACCGGCACATTGAACAGTTGCTGGTAATACAGTTCTGTTTTCAGGCGCAGGTTTTTGGCCAGTGCATATTGGTGCGATAAAACATAGTGTCTGGCTTTGGTGAGCTCCAGGGCCTTATTGGGTTGTGTAACGCTGCCGTTGGCATCGGCTACCTGCGCAAAATATACACCGAGGGCTTGTATCTGGCTGTGTTGGCCGAAGCCGGCTGAGAGGCTGGTTCTGCGGCCCACATCCCATTTCACCGAAGCCCTTGGTTCGATAGCGCTGGTGTTGTTGAGCAATAAGGCCAGGTAATGTGCACCTGCATTGAAAGTGATTGCATTGGACGGTTTGTATTGCCATTGTGCAAAGCCCTGCACTGTTTGTGTTTGCCCTTGCGTGTTGATGGTTTCTTTTAATTCTGCGAATGGATTTTCTTTCGACTTGCGGTAAAAATCAAAGTTGATCAGGTTGGCAATGGCGCCTGCACGCAGCGTGTGCCGGTTGTTGAACTTATGATTGGCAGTGGTAGTAGCCGTCCACTTTTTGGTGATGTATGCTTCCTTATAACTGGGTGCTACAGAAAGGTCGTCTTCAATGTGCGACTCGTTGTATCCAATCTTGTTGATGGAATAAGCAACCGCAGATCGAACATGTGTTTTTTGCCCCAGCAAAATGCTGTGCGTCACACCACTCATGCCCGTGTTGGAAATAAATTTAGACGCATAGCGGTCGTAGCTATTTTCCCATTTTGCCGAATCTTCTACCGCCTTATCGTTTACACTGCTCAAGCCGCCAAAACCAAAGATGCCAAAGGTGCCCAGCTTGTAAGTTGGCAGGTGGATGTTGTAAGAAAGATCCTGGAAATTGGTGCTGCTGCCCTGGTCAACCGGCAGGCCCAGTTTGCTTAATAATTGCAAGGTTGAATAGCGATAGTTGATCACATACGAACCTTTATAGAACGGTGCAATCGGGCCTTCTGCAGCGGCGTTCAATCCAAGCAAACCAGCCTGCAAAGTGTACTCACGTTTTTCGTTATTGCCTTTGCGCAGCTTCAGGTCAAACACCCCACTCAATGCATTGCCGTATTCCGATGCAAATGCGCCGGTAACAAAATCGGAGTTGGCCAGCAGTTGTGCACTCAGTATGGAAATGCCGCCACCGCTTGCACCAGCTTCGCTGAAATGATTGGGGTTAGGAATATCAATGCCTTCCATGCGCCAGAGCAAACCGGTAGGAGCATTGCCGCGAATGATGATGCTGTTGGCGCCATCATCGGCAGCCATTACACCCGGAAAGCCGGTGGCCATGCGCAGCGGATCGTTTACTGCGGCTGCATATTTCTGTGTTTCTTCCACAGTAAATGCACGGGCACTTACGGTACTCATATCATTCAGCGGACGATTCTTTTTGCCTGCTGCTTTTACCACCACTTCCTGCTCCGATTGTACGGTGTGTTGCAATGAAATATTTAGCACCGATTCTTTGCCTGCAATCACGGTTATGTTGTCGAGGCTTTGTAATTGATAGCCGATGTGTGAAACCTGGATCTGGTGCGAACCAACAGGCACGCCACTAAAACGAAAGCTTCCCTGTGCATCGGTGGTGACTGTTTTTTGCAGGGCTGCAATGGTGACCGTAGCACCCGCTACAGGCGATTGCAATACGGCATCGGTAACGGTGCCGCGAACCGACTGGGTAAGTTGCGCAGATGCCTGCAAATAAAATAAGCACAGAAAAAACATAATCGTTTTGGTTGTTGCGCTGAAGCGCTTGTGTTGCCGTAGGTTCAAAGTAAACAGCGCACGCTTCTTGTTAGAAGTTAAATTGGATAGAGCGGCACTGTTGCATCCTGAGTGGCAGAAAGCGCCAGATGAGCCGATGGTTGCGGGTTGTGTCAGTATTGGTTTTGGTGTCATTGTAATTGCGTATTTATTAGAACGACAACGCAACGCTATTTTACCCCTATGCGCACCGCATGAAAAGATGCTTTTTTCCTGTAGTCTGTGATAAGCGGCAGATGGTTTGGATAAGCGAAATGAAATGGGGATGTTGCAACTGCATTTGCTACCAGGTTTCAAAGTGCCATGTGTTTTTACATACTTATAAATACACACTGCTGCAAGCCTCTTGCAATTGCATCATGGGCGTAGCCCATGCCCGTTGGTAGCAGCAACAAGATTAAGGATACCCGTTGGGCATCGCCCAACCCAACACGAACGCATCGAACAGATTAATTGTTGCAGCAGGGTTGGGCGATGCCCAACTTAAAATCGATGTTGTATTTTTTGCTACCGACATGTATGGGCTACGCCCATGTGATGAGTGATGAACTTTCGGATGAATGTAGCTGATGGATATGTGCTAATTATTACCTGCGCATGCAATGCACACGTTTTACCTACATGCTTCATGCAGCAATAAATAATCGGCTCAAGCTGATCAGATAAAACAGCCACGTTTATTCGTACAACTGCGTTTTAATATATTAAGAGAGGGCTTCGTTGCTAAAAAATATGGATGCCTGCATTCCAACCAATCCATCCCGGCCACTCTTTGCCCACCAGGTATTTATTATATCCTGATGGCGGCATGGGAAAGCGATAACCCGGAACGCCGCTTGTTTGTTCTGTGTAATAAACGTTGAACACCAGCCCACCAAAAATGGAAAAATATTTGCCCAGCCGCAGGTTGAGGTTTAATGCGGCCTTACCGAGGAAATTAAAATCTTTCCATTCGCCCAGGTACAAATAGTTGGCGCTTACTTCGGGGTTGATTGACAGCCAGCGGGCCAACGAAAGCTCACTGCCCAGGCCATAACCAAAGCTGTATGCCTGCTCTTTGCTGAGTGCATCTGCATTCCATTCGCTGATGTTCATGCCTGCCTGCAAGATGCTATACAGGCGATGACTACCCGTTTTAAAAGCGGCATTTATATTGGTCACTTCGTTCGATGACAGCGCAAATTTGTGGTAACCTTTCAAAATAATATTGATCAAACCAATGCTGTATCCGCTGGATGTATCAGCAATGTTGATCAAACCAATTTGCACGCCTTTCATGCGTTTAGCGTAGTTAAACACGCCACCGATCTGCACGCCGCTCATGTCGCGGTTGGCAACATTACCCACGCCGGCCACCTGCATCCCGCTTACTTTTTCTTTTGCAAAATTGCCCACGCCACCGATCTGCATGCCTTTTACAAAACCTGCTGCGTGGTTGTACACGCCGCCAATTTGCAACCCGTCAAGATCACCTTTAACGTAATTGCTAACGCCGCCAATTTGCAGGCCATAGGTGTTGTTCAACACATTGTTTGTTATGCCGCCCACCTGCAGGCCTTGCACCTGTCCGCCAACTATATTGAACAGGCCAGCTACCTGCACAAAGCGCACATCTTTTTTATCGATGTTAAACAAGCCGCCGATTTCCAAACCATTTACACCGCCTGAATAACCACCCAATATGTTGAACGAAAAATTATTGATTACCTGCCCGCTCAATTTGCCATGAGTGCTCAAACCCGGTGTGAGTGAAATTTGAAACGGCCGGTCAGTAAAGAATTTTTTGAGGTTGATGGATTGTATGCGTTGCCGGGATGAAACAAGAAAAGCACCTGCTCTTGTTTGCTCCACCCGTGCCGAATCCTGTCGCACATAAGTATACTCAGTAGTGCCCGATGGCGAGGTAACCCGTACCCGCAGTGAGTCGGGCACAAAATAATCTTCCGGCTTTACAATGGTGATATCAGGTGCACCTTCGGGCAGCAGTGTTACCGTTATTTGCTGGTTGTACCGGGGCTCGATCAGCACCGTTGTGTCTTCGTAAAACTCTTTGCTGACGGTGAGTGCAGCCGTTTGTACTTTGTTTTTAAACTTCAGTTTAAAATAGCCTTTGCTATCCGTCATTGTAGAAACAAGCAGCCGCTTTTCATAAATGCTGGCATCGGGTATTTGCATGCCGGTATGGTCGTCGAGCACATAGCCGCTAACAATATATTGGTTGTCTACCGTTACCGCTTTATTGGTAACAATGGTCAACTTTACCGGTGCTTTGCGGATGATGATGTAGTTGCCGCTTTCGCGAAATTCATAATCGGAGGGAAACAGCGTAGTCAATATTTGACGCACGGAACGGTTGGCTGCAGCCAGTGTTACGAGGCTATCGCGTTTTACAATGTTGGAGTTGTAGGAGAAATAAAAGTTTCCGCGGTTGCTCAGTATTTCCAGCACCTGGTCCAGGCGCTGGCGGGTAACATTTACGGGCACCACTTTATCGAGGTTGCTTTGCGCAAATACAGTTACATAAGCAGCCAGCGCAAGCCCAAGCAACAAGCATTTTTTTATGGATGTTTGGTAAAACATGTTTGTTTGAAAATAGGTTTGTGAAGCAGCGCCGTGAGCAATTTTGCCACAGTTGCTGCATTGCAATTAGTTTAGTTTATGACTTTGTCATCCTGAGCGCAGCGAAGGATCTGAGTTGTCCTACTCAAGCATATTGCTACAATGATGGATTTTCATTTAGTTAGTTTGTTGCTGTTTCTGGCTCAGCTCCTTCGCTGTGCTCAGGATGACAGAACAGCGGAACTGCATCTTTTGTCAAATGCGCCAATCATCATTGCAATACAATTGCATCGTCTTTCCGCACCACTTCAATGTCAAATGTTGCACTGATCACGGTAAGAATATTATCCAGCGGCTCATTGTAAAAAGTAGTGTTCAGCGGCAGGTTACGCAGGCTGTTGCGGCCAATTACAATGTTGCTGTCGTAAGCTTCGTTCAGCACTTCCACCAGCTTCCAAAGCGGTGTATTATCGCATACAAATTCCTTGGTGCGGTAATAATTATGCAGCTGGTCGGCTACCGCTTCTTTTTGCAAAACAGAATCCTGCGGCTGCACCAATATTTTTTCCTTAGGTTTTAACTCCACCACTTTGTTGTGGTGCATTACCTGCACAATACCGGTTTCCACAATCACTTCTGTTTTGCCCCCTTCGCTGCGGATGTTGAACGATGTGCCCACCACCCGTACCGTCACATCGTTTACCGTAATCACAAACGGCTGGTCTTTGTTCGGTGCCACATTAAAAAACGCTTCGCCTTGTAGCGCAATGGCGCGGGTGTTGCCACTAAACTTCGACGGGTAATTGATGCGTGATGCTTTATTCAGTGTAACGATGGAACCGTCGGGCAGCGTATCGCTAATGGGTTGTGTAGTGGTTTGCAGGGCCAGGCTGCGCACCGGTTCGGCGCCTTCCTGCTGGGTACTCAATGCCCACCAAATGCCACCGGCCAACACAATAAAGAGGGCAGCAATGCGCAACCACGAATAGTTGAATGCTTTTTTTACCGGCACTACAGGGGCTGTATCTTTTGGCTGCAGCCGTTGTTGCATGCGCAGCCATGCAGCATCCACATCAACGGGACGGGTTGCGGCCAGTTGCCGGCTTTCTTCCCACAGTTTTTTTGTTTGTAAAAATATCCGGTTGTTTTCCTCGCTGGCTGCAATCCATGCCTGCACGGTGGCCTGCTCTTCCGGTGTGGCTTCTCTCAGCAGCAGTTTAACCAGCAGCTCCTGCATCATATCGTTGTATTGTGGGCTCAACTGGTCTGTTTTTTAGGGTTAGGGAAAAGGAAGGTTGGACCACTAAGGCACGAAGGAACAAACTTGCACGAAGACTTATGAATTGCCTGCCGTTTTTGTGGCCTGGCGGTTTTTGCTGCCAGCGGCGCAAGCGTTAGCAACAGCCAGATGATGAGCGGCAACAGGTCGGCCAGTTTTTCGCGCAGCACACGCAATGCCTTGCCCATTTGCGCCTCCACGGTTTTAACGGAGAGGCCTAACCGATCGGCAATTTCACGGTAGCGCAGTTCTTCAAAACGGCTCATCTGGAAAATGGTGCGGCACTGCTCGGGCAGCTCGTTCATGGCTTTGTGCAGCCGGCTTTCCAGCTCTTTTGCCTGCAGGGTTTTGGAAGGTGTTTCGCGGTGGGTAGGCGCAATATAAGCTACGTGCAATGCATGATTGGCCCGCACCTTTTGGTGTTTCAGCTGGTTCAGGCTTTCGTTGTTTACAGCCCGGTATAGGTAAGCAGCCAGCGAGCCGCTGATGGTGAGGTTATCGGAGCGGTCCCACAATTTAAAAAACACGTTTTGTACCGCTTCTTCAGCCGCTGCATCGTCCTTCAGTATGGAGCAGGCGTAGGCATGGAGGTTTTTAAAATGCGTTTTAAAAACCTGTTCAAAAGCAGCTTCGTTCCGCTTTGCCAGTTGTGCAACGAGTGCCGTGTCGTTTACCTCCATGTGCAGCCGCGGGTAAATGGGTATATGTAAAACGGGCTGGGCCAAAACGGTTTTTTCTTTAACTACAACTGAGCAGCGCTTTACCCCTATTTACCGCCGCAAATTTTATCAGAAAAATTTTCTCTGGCGGCGGTAATGTTATGAGCGGGGTGACCGGGCACGGAATTAAACCACGGAGGCACGAAGAGCACGGAGGAACACGAAGGTGTTTTGCCATTTTCTGTAGTTGCATCCTCTTGCCTTTGTCACCCTTCGCTGCGCTCAGGATGACAGGGACAAAAACCCAATGCACTCGCAACAACCCTTCATCATTCCCTTTTTGCTGCGGCCGCTGTTTGCTTTATGTTTACCATGTAAAAAAAATCGCATGAGAATTACAGCTACGCTGACCCTTTTGCTGTTGCTATGCCTTGGCGCATCGGCACAGAAACCATCCATTGCCCAACTAAAATCATGGAAACCCCGCAACATTGGCCCTGCGGGGATGAGCGGCCGCATCACCTCGATCGACGTGGTGCACAACCAACCCGATACCTGGTACGTAGGTGCCGCATCGGGCGGTGTGTGGAAAACCGAAAACGCCGGCGCCGCCTGGACGCCCATTTTCGATGAACAGCCCACGCTCAACATCGGCTCGCTGGCCATCCAGCAAAGTAATCCCAATATTATTTGGGTGGGCACCGGCGAAGGCAACCCCCGCAACTCGCTGAACATTGGCGAGGGCATTTACAAAAGCCTCGACGGCGGCAAAACATGGAAGCGCATGGGCCTCGAAAAAACAAGGAACATCCACCGCATTGTGATCGACCCGGCCAACCCGCAAACGGTATATGCCGCGGCCATCGGCAACCCTTATGCAGAACATGCCGAAAGAGGTGTATACAAATCGACCGACGGCGGTGAAACCTGGAACCGCATTTTGTATGTAAATGATACCGCCGGCGCAGCCGAACTGGTGATGGATCCATCAAACCCCAACAAGCTCATTGCATCCATGTGGCAGCACCGCCGCACGCCGTATAGTTTTAAAAGCGGCGGCAAGGGCAGTGGCCTCTACATTACCATTGATGGCGGCCGCAACTGGAAAAAGCTGGAGCCCAAAGACGGCCTGCCTGCCGGCGAACTGGGCCGCATTGGCGTGGCCTTTGCCCGCAGCATGCCCAGCCGGGTGTATGCAAAAGTGGAGGCTGCCAAAAACGGGTTGTATGCTTCCAACGACGGCGGCTTTACCTGGACGTTAGTCAACAACAAGCCTGATGAAGTAACCGACCGGCCTTTTTACTACCAGGAAATTTATGTGGACCCCGCCAACGAAAACCGCATTTACGACATTCATTCAACAGTAACGTATAGCGAAGACGGCGGCCGCAATTTTAAAACCATGCTGCCTTACTCGGGCATCCACCCCGATCACCACGCCTGGTGGATCCATCCCACAAATCCCAACTTTATCATTGAAGGAAACGACGGTGGCATCGGCATCAGCCGCGACCGCGGCCAAACCTGGGTGTTTGATGAAAAGCTGCCAGTGGGCCAGTTTTACCACATCAATGTCGACGACCAGGTTCCCTACAATGTAATGGGCGGCATGCAGGACAATGGCAGCTGGCATGGTCCGGCATATAGTTGGATGAATGGCGGGATTCGCAACTATTACTGGCAAAACGTGGGTGGTGGCGATGGCTTCGATGTAGTGCCCGATCCGCAGGATCCATCCTGGGTGTACAGCATGAGCCAGATGGGCTACCTGGGCCGATACAATTACCAAACCGGCGAACGCTGGAACATTAAGCCGCCGGCGCTGGACACAGCAACGCAACTGCGGTTTAACTGGAACTCGGCCATTGCGGTGGACCCGCTGCAAAAGGGAACCGTTTATTTTGCCAGCCAGTTTTTATATAAAAGCACCAATAAAGGCGCCAGTTGGGAAATCATTTCGCCCGACCTGACGACCAACAACCCCGAGCAGCAAAAGCAGGAAGAAAACGGCGGCCTTACGCTTGACGTGACCGGCGCCGAAAATTTCAATACCATCCTCACCATTGCACCTTCGTATAAAGAGCAGGGCGTTATTTGGGTGGGCACCGATGACGGTAATGTGCAACTGACCCGCGACGGTGGTAAGACCTGGACCAACTTCAGGGGTAAAATTCCGGGCATGCCAACAGGCGCCTGGATCCCGCAGATCCGTGCCTCGCGGCACAATGCCGGCGAAGCACTGGTGGTGGTCAACGATTATCGCCGCGGCGATTTCAAGCCCTATGTGTTCCGCACCACCGATTATGGCCGCACTTGGAGCCGGGTGGTAAATGAGCAGAAAGTGGCTGGTTATGCGCTGACCGTTTTGCAGGATCCCGAAGAGCCGAACCTGATGTTTTTGGGCACCGAAAATGGCCTCTGGGTTTCGCTGGATAACGGCGCTACCTTTGAACAATGGAAACATGGATACCCTTCCGTTTCTACCTACGACCTGGCCATCCAGGAGCGGGAAGCCGACCTGGCCATTGCCACTTTTGGCCGGTCGCTTTGGGTGCTGGATGATATCAGGCCCCTGCGCCGCATGGCTGCAGCCAACAATATTGCCGGCCGCCGGCTCACTGTTTTCCCTGCCCCCGATGCTTACCTGGCCAGCTACCGCGCAGCGCCGGGCTACGAATGGAGCACTTATGGCCTCTACGATGCCGACAACCGTCAGCGTGGTGCCGCCATTTCATTTTTGGTACAATCGCCGGTAGCGGCTAAACAGCCAGCTGCTGCAAAAACATCCGCCAAGGGTGCAGTGGTACGTAATGCCAGTGCTGCAAAACCAGTGTTGGAAAAGCCGGTGCAGGGCGAAGACAGCATTCTTTTTGCAGGCCAAAGAGCGGCCGGTGCCCGTATGGATAGTGCGGCAGCCAAAACCGTGGCCGACTCGGTGCAGGTGCGCATTTACAACGACCGCAACGAAATCATTCGCAACCTGAAATGGAAAGCCGATACAGGCTTTAACCGTGGCTGGTGGGGCATGGAGGAGCGGGGCATCCGCAACCCCAATGCGCCCAAGCCAAGGCCCAATGCACCCGAACCCGGCGGCCTCTCCGTGTTGCCCGGAACCTATAAAGTAGTGTTGCAAATGGGTGCTGAAAGGGACTCGACCATGATCACCATCAAAGACGATCCGCGGATCAGCCGCGATGGTGCCGTGCTGCAGGCACAGCGCCGTGAAGTGGAGCGCCTTCGTAAAAGCACCGAACGCCTAGCAACCGCTATGGATGGCCTCCGCGACTGGGAAGAAGTGCTCACCAAAATGCAGGCGCAACTGCGTGGCCTGGAAGGTAAGGATGCCGACTCGGTACGCAAACTCACCACCCGCCTGCAGGATTCGCTTAAAAACATCCGTGAATTTGTAAACGGCCGCACGACAGATAAGCAGGGCATCTTCCGCCCGCAGCAGGTAACGGTGATGAATAGCCTGCAAACCGCGCAGCAGTATATTTTAGGTAAAAGTGTAGCACCTGCCGAGCAGGAAGCGGTGCTGGTGCGCAATGCCGAAGCAATGGTTGGTACTGCCGTTGCCCGCATCAACCGTTTTTATGAAAGCGCCTGGAAACCTTACCGCCAGTTGGTGGAAGGAACAAAGCTGGGCCTGTTTAAAGAATACACGCCGGTGCAGTGATAAATGTTTTTATAGTTAGTAAATAGCCCCGCATTTGCGGGGCTATTTGTTTTAAGAGTGGTTGGTATTGGTGTGATGTGTTGCCGCTATGTGTTTGTCAATGGTATTTCCTTTCTGCAATAAAAAGTTTGATGTCGATGAAATTATAACGTGATGTCGTCATCTATCAGAGCATCGTTTTAAAAGCAAACACGTCGCCTGTCATCCTGAGCGTAGCGAAGGATCTGAATATTGTATAGAAAGTCATTACCTGAATAAAGGAAGGTCTATTTTGTTTTTTATGAAGCCCGTTAGTGCGAACTCAGATCCTTCGCTGCGCTCAGGATGACAAAGGCAAAAGACTACCTGCGCCGAAAAACCAATAGAACCGCTTGTTAGTAAAAATCTTTATTGCACTCAATCATTACCCATCCAACCGATTTGCCCCTTAGTTGTTATGATTGATGGTGCACACAACCATTTACCAATATAGCTGAGCATGAAAAGAGTTGATAAGAACCCAACCGGTTTCACTACGCTTCAGTGGTCTGCAAATTGTTGCTGGCACAGTACTCCATGCCTTTCTGAAACAATTCATTTTCACCCTTAAACAATACCTACATGAAGCAAATGAGCCTGGCACTGGCAGCTACATTGCTGCTGGCTTCCTGCAGCCGTGAAGCGCAACAGTCCGAAATCACCACTGCCGCCGAAACCCTTTCGGCAGCAAAGAAAAAAGCCACCACTGCCCAACGCATTGATTTTACCCAAACCAACCTATTTCCGGAAGGCGTGGTGTACGACCCATTCAACAACTGGTTTTATGTAAGCTCGCTGACCCGTGGCGATATTGGCATTGTGAAAACTGATGGCAGCTACACCACCTTCATCGACGATCCTGCGTTAGTGGCCACTAACGGGCTGGAGCTCGACGCTGCCCGCAAGCGCCTGCTGGTGACCAACAATGTGGGCGGTGTTGGTGCATACGACCTCCGCACCGGCCAGCGCCTTTGGTACGCCGACCTGGCTGCACTGGCTCCAGGTGCACCGCTCTTCATCAACGATGTGGCACTGGACCCACAGGGCAACGCTTATGTTACCAACTCGGCCAGTCCCATTATTTATAAAATAACCCCCGATGGCCAGGCCAGCATTTTTTTCCAAAGCGATGCATTTGCCCTGACCAGCGGCTTTGGATTTAATGGCATTGAATGGGGCACCGATGGCGGTGGTTACCTGCTGGTGGCATTCAGTGCCCGCAACCAGGTAATCAAGTTTAGTGCAAAAGACCCTGCACAATACAGCGTAGTGCAATTGGATGCGCTGCTGGCCGGCCCCGATGGGCTGTTGCTGAGCAAAGACGGCAAACAACTGATTGTGGTGAGCAATGCCGGCGGTACCGATGCGGCCCGGGTGCAATCGTTTACCACCAACAACAAATGGGCAAGTGGTACCCAAACCGATACTTATGCCACCGGCGCCGTATTTCCTACCACGGCCACCAGCGATGGCAAGAACGTGTATGTGCTCTACGCCTACCTCAACCAGCGGGCCACTGGCCGCGATGTATTCAACATCCAGCAGGTGCCTCTGTCGGATACAAGGCCGTTTTAATTTTGTTTTACTACATAAAAAAATCCCCGCGTTACGGCGGGGATTTTTTTATGTATCGTGCTAATGATATTCCGTTAAAACATCGTCATCCTCTTTGCCTGTCATCCTGAGCGCAGCGAAGGATCTGAGCCTGCACCTGCACAAATTTTGGGTTAACAAGAAGTCTGCTGGTAATTGATCAATTCTTTTTCTACAACATTCAGATGCTTCGCTGCGCTCAGCATGACAACATACAGACCCTGACGATTATATATGAATGCAGATAGTCTGCTAAAACATAACTACGCTTTTACCACCACCACTTTTTGCGGGCTTAAATAACTGATGCGCACTTCCAACTCGTCGCCCTCTTTCAGTTCGTTTAGCCCTTCGGCGGGCAGCGGCATTTTGCTTTGCATGGCGCCATCAAACAAGCTTACATACACCGCATAGGGCGATACTTTAGTCACCACGGCCATCAAGGGTTTTTTAGCTTCCATGGCTGCTTCGGCCTGGCGGTACTCGGGTTTGTACACCGGGAAAGCCAGCTCGGCCGCAATCGTTTTTTGTTTGTCCACATTAACCAGCCGGAACGAATAAGGCGTATTGAACGATGCCTCCGAAGGATGTGTTTCCCACGGCGAAAGCTGCAGCGGAAAAAACAGGTAGGTTTCCACTTCTTTAATAAACAGCGCATCATCCACCTTTTTCAAATACCCCGAAAAGCGGTTTTCATGTCTTGATTTTTGCACCAGTTTTTCCAGCAGCGGGTTAAACAACACCCGCACATTGTGCGCCGTCATGCGGTCGCCGCGGTCGGTGAGCTTAAGCTCAAAAGTTACCTCATCGCCCACCCGGTAATGCTGCGGCTTTTGGCCTTCATCCTTGCCACGGGTTTTAAAGTTCACAGTCTTTGCCTTGCCTTTCGCATCGTAATCGATGGTGGCAAAATGTTTATCGTAGTGTACAAAAGAAATGGTTCCGCGTAAAGTTGTTTCACTCATGTATCTGTAATTGGAAAAAAGCCGCAGCCCGGCCCCGGCGCCACAAAGGTAGGCACCGCCCGGCCTGCCGGCCTTAAATTTTGCCGCAGGCTTTTTTAAAAAGAAAACAGAGCAGGGCAAAACCGGCTTGCAGCCCGGCGGGTAAACAACTACATTTATAGCAACCGATGACAGCACCAGCCTGGTAGCACACCGCCAACTAAACAATACAACTGCCCACACATGCAAGCCACTGCTTTGAGCACAGCCCCCGCACCACAGCCCGTTTTACGCAACTACCGCATCAGCAGCATCGATGCGCTGCGCGGAATGGTCATGATCATCATGGCACTCGATCATGCCCGCGACCTGCTGCATTTTGGCGCACTTACCGAAGATCCCACCAACCTGCAAACCACCACGCCCTGGCTTTTTGCCACCCGCTGGATCACACATTTTTGTGCGCCGGTATTTGTGTTCCTTTCGGGCACTTCCATTTATTTGCAAAGCCGCCGCAAAAGCAAGGGCCAGCTCAGTGCATTTTTATTAAAACGCGGCCTGTGGCTGATCCTTGTGGAAATTACCTTGGTCACGTTTGGCATTTCGTTCGATCCCGGCTGGACTTTTATTTTCCTTCAGGTCATCTGGGCTATTGGTATTTCGATGGTGATACTGGCGGGTCTTATCTGGCTGCCTTTTGGTGTGTTGCTGGCACTGGGCGCTCTTATTTTGCTGGGCCACAATGCGCTGGACAGCGCCGAAGCTGCGGGGCAGGCGCCGCAAAACCTGTTGTATAGTTTACTGCACCAGCAGGCGTTTATCCCGTTTGGCAACGGACATGTGCTGGGCATCCTGTACCCGTTTTTACCCTGGACGGGCATCATGCTGCTGGGCTATTGTTTGGGAAAACTATATCAACTTGAAGCGGCGCTGCGGCGCAAATGGCTGGCCGGGTTGGGCGCTGGTGCCGTGCTGTTGTTTATACTGCTGCGGGCCACCAATGCCTACGGCGATCCACTGCCCTGGGCACCGCAGGTCAATGCCCTGCGTACGGCACTGTCTTTTGTAAACACCCAAAAATACCCGCCTTCATTGCTGTTTACCTGCATGACGCTGGGGCCGGCGCTGCTCCTGTTGGCCCTTGCCGATGGCTGGCGCAATGCATTTACCCGCATCACCACCGTGTATGGCCGGGTGCCGTTTTTTTACTACATCCTGCATTTTTACATCCTGCACGGGATTGCGGCGATGATATTTCTGGCCAAGGGCGGCACCATTGCCGAGGGCCTCAAAGGCGCCGAAGGTGTGCCCTTCAAATTTGTGGTGCCGGGTGTGGGGCTGCACCTGTGGCAGGTTTACCTTACGTGGCTGGCCGTGGTGGCCCTGTTGTACCCGCTGTGCCTGTGGTACGGCAACCTGAAAAAGCGCAAAGATTGGTGGTGGCTGAGTTATTTGTAAGTGGTGTTTTTGTAACCGGCTTTTGTGTTGCTATTCGGCGCCTGTTGCGTCGCACCCTTGTACGTTCTGTATTTCTATTGTGCTTTTCTCAAGCAACTATAGTAAACCATTGCTCCATATTAGCTGTCATGCCGAACTCCATTCGGCATCCCCATGTGCTTTTGTAAACTCCGCCAGATGTAAGGAGATGCCGAATGGAGTTCGGCATGACATACACTAACGACAAAAAGCAACCTACATCGTCGCTGAATTTATGCACTTTGCTTGTAATGTTCTTTGCCCATTGCTCAGCCTCTTGCGCCTGTCATGCTGAGCGCAGCGAAGCATCCGAAACTGCAGCAGTATAAGCATTGAATCAATAGCGAGCCTGCCGTTTACACAACCAACCATTTATTTACCACGCTCATATACTTCGCTGCGCTCAGCATAACAAAGCCGCTGATACGTCAAAAAAGCCTCATTCAGCAGTGGCTTTGAACTCACATATTATGCAGTTACCACCTCGTTATTGGTAACCGTAATCTTTACCTCCACATTATTGCGCAGCGCATTGGAATAAGGGCACACCTGGTGTGCTTTATCTGCCAGTTGCTGTGCTTCTTCCATGCTTACGCCAGGTATGTTCACCAGCAGTTCCACAGCAAGGCCAAAGCCACCGGCCTCATTGGGCCCGATGGAAACTTTGGCGGTGATGGCGGTTTCGCCGGTTTTGATCCGTTGCTGCCGCGCCACCAGGTTCAGTGCACTGTCAAAGCAGGCCGAATAACCCGCGGCAAAAATCTGTTCGGGGTTGGTGTAGTCGTCGTTGGCGCCGCCCATGGCTTTGGGTGTTCTTACCTGCAGGTCCAGCACGCCATTGTCCGATTGTACATGTCCATTTCTTCCGCCCGTGGCTGTGGCCACTGCTGTATATACCGATTTGATCATCTTGTTTCTTTTTTGTTGGCTGTTCAACAACCATGAGCGGCTTACTGTTCAAACATCCTACCAATTATGAGGGAAGCAGCTGTCGCAATCAGGCATTTCCCTTTGCAGTGTAGCTGCCGCCGTTCGGCACTTTTATAGTTGACCAACCAATCCATCCACTGCATATTTACTGCACTCATCAACTTGCTTATGAAAAAGTTTTACGCCACCTCCATGCTGCTGCTTACAATAGGCCTGGTACATGCACAAAAAGCCCCCATTGCCAAAACTAAAATGCACTGGGGCACCGGCAGCAAGCAGGACACTACTTACGGTTGTGCACAATCGCTGTTGGTGGATAACGTGCTGTACATTTCCGGTGTGCCCGGCCACGGCCCCGATATGGCTACGCAACTGCAAAATGCTTATCGCGGCATTGAAGCCATGCTCAAAGCCCACGGCGCCACATTTGCCCACGTGGTAAAAGAAACACTGTTTACCACCGATATTGCCGCAGTAGAACGGCACAACGCGGTACGAAAGGCATTTTATAAAGGCGATTTCCCGGCAGCCTCTTGGGTGCAAATCACCCGCCTGCTGATGCCGCAGGCCATGGTAGAAATCGAAGTAATTGCGCACCTGCCTAAAAAATAGACAACTTTTATTTTACTCTTGATAGATGATGTAGCATAACAAAGGAGCGGCCATTACAGCCGCTCCTTTTACTTAAACCGTCGCCGCAAAAAAGATCAATTTTTTTGCCCCATATAAAAAGGAAAATCACTCGGAGATTTCAGGCCGTTTTCATAAGTGCCTGTTGAGTTGGTGGCGGGATCGAAATCGAACTCCAGCCACTCAAACAAAGCGGTAGTGCTGTTGCCGCCAATGTATACTTGTTTGGTTACGCCGTTCAGCAAGCTGGAGGCGGTCATGCGGTATTCGGCTACCGGTATGTCGCCGATGTAATAATTGGTGTTTCCTTCCTGTAGCGTAAAGGTGTTCACCACCGGTTGGGTTGCCGGGGTGCCATCAAGATACTTGGCGCCGTTTACCGGCGTGAGTGTAATGGTAACCTTTGTGCCTGCGGCCATGGCCGGCACCAGGTTGTTGAGGTTTACAAACCGCAGCGAACCGCCAAAATATCCCCAGCCGTTTTCGTGGCTGGCCGAGCGGTCGGGAATGCGGCCGCTTAACTTCCACACAAAATCTTTGGTTACCGATTTATCGTTGGTGGCAAATGCATCATAATCAGCAGCCTCTTTCATGCCCAGGCGCAGGTGGTATACCTTGCCTTTGTAGGTTACCTCTTTCCATGCATAGATTTTCCAGCCGCCAATGCCCGTAAGTTTTAATAAATACCTGCCATCGGCGCCCGTAGTGCCATCCACATGCATGTTGTTGCCCAGCGGGTTTTCGGCCCTTATTTTTACACCACCCAGGGCGTTGCCTTGCGCATCGGTTACTTTGCCGGTAACGGTGTTGGGTTCCAGTTTACCGCCTTCCTCAATGGGATCGGTTATTTTTTCGCAGGAAGCAAAAGAGAAAGCGAGCAGCAGGGCCAGGGTGTACGGCCATAATTTTAATTGCAGATACTTGTACATGGTTTGTGGTTAGTTTGGTTGATGTGAAAGTATAAAAATAGCGGGCATCAACCCATCATTGATGACGTTTGCCATGAAGCTCCGGACGGACCAAATGAACTGCGTAAATCCGTACCTGAATTGATGCATGGACTAAAACCAGAGCAATATTTATTGCTTCGGAAAATTGATGGAGCTATGTAAATACACGATAGGCAAAATGGTAATGTTGGCGCTTAGATTTTTTACAAACTGCGTTGCCGTTTCCATACTACGGCTGCCCTGACATACGTTATGAAATGCAACTAAATAGGGCTTGCTGCGTTGCTTCTATCCCGGTGGGCACGATTTATTTAGGAACACCCTAACAGCATTGCTGATTAACTTGCTTGTAAACACCACAGAAACCATGAAAAAAGGAATCCTCGCCGTTTTGTTGATGGGCTCCCTGGCCGTTCAGGGCCAGTCGCTCCGTGATGCGTTGTACAGCGGCAGACTAAAGGCCCAACCCGGCACCGTTATCCGCAAGGGCGATGACCTGAAATCGTTGATGGTGGACAGTGTGCAGCAAAAAGCAGTGCGTGATTCGGCTGCAATGGTTGCTTCCACAGCAATGGATAGTGCAGCCCGTAACGGAGTGGTTGCAACTGATTCAGCCCGGAGCTCCGCTGCAGCAACTGCGGCAAATGCCAACGATGTGGCGGTAATTGATTCTGGGGCAACAGCCACTGCCGAACCTGAAGCGACTGCTGCACCTACAGCACCGGCACCCAAGCCCAAAGACAATAATGCACTGGTAAGAGAATATATGACTACCGTGGCGGCAACACTCACTGCCGAAGCGCTGCCCAACAAAAAAGTGAAAAAAGGCACTTATTATGTGACCGTTTCATACGCCATTGAAACCGACGGACAGCTTACCGTAAGTGATGTGTTTGTAATGCCCGAAAACAGCTACCTGCAGCAGCAAACAAAAGACCGCATTACACTGGAAGCACCCAAGCTGCAGCCTGTGCTCAACAGCAGCGGCACACCGCGTAAAGTAACCCGCAAGCACAACCTGACGCTTACCAAAGAGTAAAGTTGCAAGCGATATTTTTTAGAAACCTGCCATCGGCAGGTTTTCTTTTTTACCCCAACGCCAGGTGGCCCAGGTGACCAATAGGAAAAAGCCATTGAACAGGAGAATCACCACAATGAACGGAAGCCATGTGGTGAAGAGTTTTTGGTTGGTGAGGTAAAACATGGTTCCTGTGGTGTCCCCATTTCCGGCCAAGTGGCTTACTGCCCAATTGTTGCCCCAATGCAGGCCTATAGCAAACAGCAGTGAACCTGTACGCAACAGCCCGCTGGCAAACCACAGGTGCCCCACTGGTATGCTGATGAGGAGGAACAGGGCCTGCGCCGGTTGCTGCAACACATCGCGGTCAAGCACATGCACCAGCATGAATAAAATTGCAAACAACACATTGGCCCGCACCACGCCCCAGCAGGCAATGCTTTTGGTAAACAGGTACCCGCGAAACATCAACTCCTGCACCGCCACCGTAGGCAAAATATAATACAGGCTTTTCAGGAGCGCCCAGCCATCAACAGCGGTGGATAGGTGCCATACTTCACCGGTATAGGCCGTACGCAGCGCGGTGCAACCCATTACTGCCACGGCACCAATAGCAAGGCCCAATAGGAGTAAGCCCAGGTTTTTGAAATTGGGTTGCAAGCCCAGTGGCAGCAAGGTTTGGTTATCGGTTCGGTACATCAGCCACGTGGCCAATACCAGTAGCACTTCGCCAAGCAAGGGGAAGTAGGGCTTTATGGGCACAATGTTATAAACGGCCTGGCTCAACACAATGGCTGCAATACCCAGCAACAGGGCGGCAATAATGCGGGTGGCAAACTGGGCCCGTTGTATCATCTGTTTCATGTTGTATGTTTAGGAATACACAAAAAGAAAAAGAACTTAAGGAAGGTAGAAAAATGATCGACGAACAGCGGCCGCCTGCCTACAAAAGCAGCGTTTCGGGCAACGGGCCTTTGGCGCAAACCGCTTGTTGCCGGCGGAGCTCAGTTCGTTGGCCCGTAGCATATGTTGGTCGATTTTATAGCGCAACAAATTTTCCGCACTGCAGCTTTATATCATGAAACGTAAAGAAGATCTACTGGCCTATACCTATACCGATAACCGGTACCGCCTGCTGCTGCACGTGTTGTTTTGGTTGCTTGTTTTTGCCAGCGGCTATTATTTCGGTACCATTTCTTTCAACACCATGCGGGGCACGGCGGCCACTTATTTGTTGTCGGTAAAAACAACGCTTGTTTCGGCACTGGCTTTTTATACATTGATGTATGGCCTGCTGCCCCTGTTCAATAAAAAGCGGTCATGGGTGCCTGTTATATTGCTGGGCATTTTATGGTTCGTGCTGATCGCCTGCCTCGATTCGCTGGGCGACCTGTTGGTTTTTCATAAATGTGCTGCCTGCGCTGAGCGGCTGGCGGCTGCAAACCCCGATTACCACGGGTTTTTGCAAACCCACTTCTCCAACATCGTAGTGGTGCGCATTCTATCGGGTGGCTTTTTGTACATGCTCATTTTGCAATTGAGTTTGCCGGTAGCCATCAAGTTTGCACGAAACAATTTCCGCAAAACGGTGCAGTCGCTGCAGCTGGCAAAAGACAACCTGCAACTGGAGTTTAATTTTTTAAAAGCGCAGGTAAACCCGCATTTTTTATTCAATACCCTCAACAATATTTATGCGCTGGTAGAAGCCGATCATAAAGAAAAAGCAACGGCTACCATTGCGCGGTTATCAGGCTTTTTGCGGTACACTTTATACGAAACCGGTGCTGAAAAAATAAGGCTGCAGCAAGAGGTGCAGCTCCTGCAGGATTATATAGAACTGGAGCAACTGCGGCTAAACAACACGCAGGTTTTGTTCCGGTTTACAACAGACAATGACGATTACGAAATACCGCCGCTGCTGTTTATGCCAGCATTGGAAAATGCATTTAAATACACGCCTGATGCGGCCGGAAATACCATTGATGTGCGCATTTTGGCCCATGGAGGAAAGCTGGAGGTAACCATTGAAAACCCGGTACAGACGTACCATCATAAAGGCGGCGGTGGTATTGGCTTGCACAACCTGCACAAACGTGTGGCGCATTATTTTGGTGCACAGGCAGCCTGCACTGCAGGCGCTGTAAATGATGTTTATTTGTTTCGCTTAAGTTGCCCGCTACAATGAAAAATGTTTCCTGCATTATTGTTGACGATGAGCCATTGGCCCGCGACCTCCTGCACCGCTACATCGGCCGCACTGCGGGCTGGCAGGTAGTGGCTGCATGCCGCTCCGTGGCCGAAGCGTATGAAGCCTTGTACCAACATCATGTAGATGTAGTGTTCCTAGACATTAACATGCCCGACAGGACTGGCATTGAATTTTTGTCGGCACTGCGCCTACCGCCACTGGTGGTATTTACTACAGCCTATGCCGAGTATGCTGCCAAAGCGTTTGATTTAAATGCAGTTGATTACCTTGTAAAACCCATTACGGAAGCCCGTTTCAGCGAAGCGCTTGCAAAAGTGGAGCGGTTGCTGCAAATGCAAATGCCCAACGCTGCATTGTCCAACAAGGATCATCTTTTTTTAAAACAGGACAGCCGCATGGTGAAGCTGTTGTTTGAAGAGATTGTGTACGTGGAAGCGTTGAAGGATTTTTGCAGACTGCATTTGAAAGACCGCAGCATGCTGGCGAGCATTCATTTAAAAGGCATGGAAGATGCACTGCCTCCGGCGCTGTTTCTACGCATTCACCGGTCCTATATTGTGGCGCTCAACAAGATCACTGCGCTGCAGGGAAACATGGTGGAGTTGGGTAAAACAGCCCTTCCTGTGGGCAATACATACAAGGAGGAATTGCTGCGCCGGTTGCAGTTGCAATAAAGCATTGGTCAAATAGCAGAGAACTGGAGCTTATTTCTATAAACGACTGTCATGCCGAACTTGTTTCGGCATCTCCCACACCTAATAGATTTTTTATAAATAAAAACTACTGCATTTTTTGTCCGTAGCTCTAATTTGAAGTTGGTTGTCGAATAGGGTTCGGCATGACAAAAGCCTACCCTGATGAAAGCAATATCATTAACGTAGGGGCAAAAAAAGCCCCGGAAAACCGGGGCCTTTCGCAATGCTATTATCAAAGGGGATTAATACCTTTTGTTGTAGCCACCGCCGCCGTAACCGCCGCCGCTGTTGCCGCCGCGGAAACCGCCGCCGCCACCGCCACGAGGACGATCTTCTTTCGGCTTAGCTTCCATTACTTTAATGGTGCGGCCGTCAACTGTAGCGTCGTTGAGCTCAGAAACTGCTTTTTGAGCAGCAGCATTGTCGCTCATTTCTACAAAGCCAAAACCACGTGACCTGCCGGTTTCACGGTCGGTGATAACTTTTGCAGAAGTTACTTCGCCATAAGGAGTGAAAAATTCTCTAAGGTCTTCATCCTGTACGTTGAAGCTCAAATTGGAAACATAAATGTTCATGTTCGGTCTGATTGAAAAAAAATTGAAAAATACTTGAGAAAGGCAAGAAGTAAGAGAATTAACTAAGATGCAAGGCTAACTGGCAGACTAATTAACGATTACTGATGCGAGGCTCAAATTGACTATGCAAATATAGACCTTTAGTTTATACACCACCGTAAAAACATCTTAAAGATAACACAAAGGATATTTTGCCTTCCCCGCCCTTGGATTGTAACTGGTTTGGGCCGTTATCCACATTGCTAAAATTCGTAGCAAATGGTGGCTACCTTTGCCCACATGCTCAGCATTTTGCCGCCACGCCACTAAACTTGCCACCATGCAACTCCGCAACAATCTTATTACCGAGATCCAACAACTCATTGCCGCTTCCCGCGATGCAGCCATCCGCTCCGTGGACCACCAGCGGGTGTTGCTATATTGGAAAATAGGACAAAAGATTTTTGAAGAAGAACAGGGCGCAAAAGACCGTGCTGATTATGGTGCGTACCTTATAAAAGGCTTGGCTGCTGAATTGGAGCCTGCTTACGGATCGGGCTTTTCACGCCGCCAGTTGGAGCGTTATCGCCAGTTTTACCGCACCTTTCCAATTGCGTCCACACTGCGGACGCAATTCAGTTGGACCCACTACAAACTGCTGATCAGCATTAGCAGTGAAGAAAAACGGGCATTTTATATGGCCGAAGCCGAAAAAAATAATTGGACGGCCCGCCAATTGGAGCGGCAGATCAACAGTCAGTTGTTTGAACGCCTGCTGCTGAGCAAAGATGTGCAATCAGTGCTGGCCGTGGCCCGCTCCGAACAACAGCCTGCCGATGCCCGCGACATTATCAAAGACCCGATGGTACTGGAGTTTTTGGGCCTGAAAGGGGAAGCTGCTTATTACGAACGTGACTTGGAAGGTGCACTCATCACCCACCTGCAGGAGTTTATGCTGGAGCTGGGCAACGGCTTTTGTTTTGTGGCGCGGCAAAAACGCATTCATATCGACGGCGACGAATTTTTTGTGGACCTTGTATTCTATAACCGCCTGCTGCAATGCTTTGTGCTGGTGGAACTCAAAACCGAAAAGCTGACGCATGGCCACCTGGGCCAGCTGCAGATGTATGTAAATTATTACGACCGTTTTGAAAAGCAGCCCACCGAAAACAAAACCATTGGCATTTTGCTGTGCACCGATAAAAACGATGCAATGGTGCGCATTTCGCTGCCAGAGGGCAACCAAACGATTGTTGCCAGCAAGTACCAGTTGTACCTGCCCAGCGAAGGCCAACTGGTAGCCGAGCTCAAAAAAGAACTGGAAAACCGGACCGGAACAGTGACTGAACCGGAACAAAATAATACACAACACCAAACCCCATAAACGTGACGCCCCGCGAAAAACTCCTGCAAAAATTCGAAACCGAATACAAGCGCCTTAACGAGCAGCAACGCCGCGCCGTGGACCAGATTGAAGGCCCCGTAATGGTGATTGCCGGGCCGGGTACGGGCAAAACTCAGATCCTGTCGGCACGCATTGGTAAAATATTGCTCGGTGAAAATGGCGCCGAGCCGCAAAACATTTTGTGCCTTACCTACACCGATGCCGGCGTGGTGGCCATGCGCAAACGCCTGTCGCAGTTTATTGGCCCCGATGCTTACAAGGTGCACATTTATACCTTCCATGCTTTTTGCAACGATGTAATCCAGGAAAACCTGTCGCTTTTTGAAAAAACAGCCCTCGATCCTATTTCCGACCTGGAGCGCATCGAACTGATGAAAGAGCTGATCGATTCTTTTCCAAAAGACCACCCCCTGAAGCGCTACCGCGGTGATGTTTATTTTGAGATCAACAGCCTGCAGTCTCTTTTTTCAATGATGAAACGCGAAGGCTGGAAGGCCGATTACATCTGCCAGAAAGTGGATGAATATTTGAACGACCTGCCCACCCGCGACGAATACATTTGCAAGCGTGCTACCAAAGAATACAAGAAAGGCGATGTGCGCTGGGATAAAATTGAGGAGCAAAAGGAAAAGATGGAAAAACTGCGGGCCGCCTGCACCGAGTTTGCCCGCTTTCAGCAAATGATGCGCAGCCGCAACCGCTACGATTTTGACGACATGATCAATTGGGTGATCGAGGCGTTTGAAACCAACGAAGCGCTGCTGCGCCAGTACCAGGAGCAGTTTCAATACATACTGGTGGATGAATACCAGGATACCTCAGGCTCGCAAAACAAGATCGTGGAACTGCTCATCAACTTTTGGGACAAGCCCAACGTGTTTGTAGTGGGCGACGACGACCAGAGTATCTATCGCTTCCAGGGTGCCAACGTGGAAAACATGCTGCATTTTGCAAAAAGCTATGCCGATGATTTGCTCACCGTGGTGCTCACCAACAACTACCGCTCCACGCAACCGATACTGGACATTTCCAAAAGCCTCATCGACCGCAATGATGAACGATTGGTGGCTCAAATTGAAGGCCTGAGCAAAGACCTGCGCTGCAGCCACGATGGCCTGCTTCATTTGCTCGATTCGCCCACCATCCGCGAGTACGAAACAGGCCGCGATGAAATGATCCACATCACGCTGGAAATAGAAAAGCTGATTGCGCAGGGCGTGCCCGGCAACGCAATCGGCATTATTTACCGCGAAAACAAATACGGCGAAGAACTGGCCGATTACCTGCGCCTGAAAGGCCTGCCTTTTTACACCAAGCGCAACCTCAATATACTGGAGCAGCCGCTGATTGGCCAGTTGCTGCAAGTGCTCAATTACCTGCGTGCCGAGCACGACAAGGCCTACAGCGGCGATGAAATGCTGTTCGAGATCCTGCATTTTGAATGGTGGGGAATTCAACCCATCGAAATTGCAAAAGCCAGCATGCAAGTATCGGAGCAGCGGTATAAAGGCGGCGCCACTTCCCTGCGGCAATACCTGGCCGAAAAATTGGTGGAGCAACCCACCGATCTTTTTTGGCAGCCACCTTCCAAAGAACTGAAAGAAGCCATCGGCATACTGGAAAGCCTGATCGGTGCGGTTAGCAACTGTACCCTGCAGGGCCTGGTGGAAAAAGTGATTCGTGAAGGACAGTTTTTAACGCATACGCTGCACCACCCCGAAAAAGGCTGGCTGCTGCAATTGCTCACCGGCTTTTTTGACCATGTAAAAGAAGAAACCCGCCGACATCCGATGATTGACCTGGAAGGCTTTATGACCCGCATGGACCTGATGCGCCGCGAGGGCCTGGTGCTGCCGTTGGTGCAGGTGGCCGGCAACGATAAAGGCGTGAACCTGATGACGGCACACGGCTCCAAAGGACTGGAGTTTGAGTACGTGTTTTTTGTAGGCTGCACCTCGGGTTGCTGGGAAAAAAAGCGCAAGCCGTTCAGCGGTTTCTCTTTCCCCGATACCTTGTTTGCCAGCACTGGCGAAGGCCGGGGTAAAGCTGCCGACATGGAAGAACTACGACGTTTGTTTTACGTGGCGCTTACCCGCGCCAAGCGCCACCTTTATATTTCATACCCGCAGTACGCCGCCGATGGCAAACAACTGGAGCCGTCGATGTTTATTGCCGAAGTGCTGGAGCAACATATTCTGCCTACCGAAAGACCGCGGCTACAGCCCGAAGTGGCCATCGATTTCCAGGTGTTGCAACTGGCACCGCCGCAGGCCCCCGAAGTGGCCCACCTGGAGGATGAATGGGAGACCCGCGCCGTGCAGCATTTTCAAATGAACGTAAGTGCGCTGAACAACTACCTGAAATGCCCGCTTGGTTTTTATTATCAAAATGTGGTGCGCATTCCATCGCCGCGCAACGAGGCCATGGAGTTTGGATCGGCGGTGCACCATGCGCTGGAGCAACTGTTTCGCAAGGCACAGGACCGCGGCAGCTTTCCTACAGCCGATGAATTTGTACAGGATTTTGTTTGGTACATGAAGCGCCACCGCGAAAGTTTTACGCGGGAAGAATTTGCCCGCCGCCTGGAATATGGACAGGTTATTTTAAAACAATACTATGCGGCTTATGAAGGTAAATGGAACACCATTGTGGCGGTGGAACGCAATGTGCGGGGCGTGGTGGTGGATGAAATACCGCTGAAAGGAAAGTTGGATAAAATTGAGTTCAACGGCAAGCTGGCCACCATTGTGGATTACAAATCGGGCGACCCCGAAAAGGCCCGCGAAAAACTGCAGCCACCCAACGACCGCAACCCGGCCGGCGGCGACTACTGGCGGCAGGCTGTGTTTTACAAACTGCTCATCGACAACCTGCACAACAAAGATTGGCAGGTGGCCGGCGTGGTGTTCGATTTTATTGAGCCGGATAAAAAAAAGGAATACCGCCAGGAAAAAGTGGTGATCACTGATGCGGATATCACAACCGTGAAAGAGCAGATCAAAACCGTGTGGGAAAAAGTGCAGCGCCACGATTTTTACACCGGCTGCGGCAAAGACGATTGCCACTGGTGCACCTTCGTAAAAACCAACAAGCTGGCCATTGCCCTGCACGAAATAGTAGAAGAAGAACCCGAAAGCCACCGCGGCGGCATACTGCGGGTGGTGTAAGTTTTTTGAACCACGAAGGCGCTAAGAAACAAAGGAGCACTAAGGAGTTGATAAAATAAATCAGTTGTGCTTTGAGCAGTGCTTGAAAAAGCAGTGAAGTTGCCTTTGTCATCCCGACGAAGGAGGGATCTGAACGTTCAAGGTTTGGGTTTCATCTTAACGGGTAAAAAAGCAGCAACTAAAGTGTAACGTTGCAGCAACGAAAATTAAACGGTCGCTAAATTTTTCTTTGTTGTCCTTTCTCCCTTCGTGCCTTCGTGGTTCAATTAACATCAGTATAAACAGCAAACGAGCTAAGTTTGCTGCCACTTTATGAAGCAGTTAATTTTTTTGCTCACTATAGTTGGTGCCCTGGCTGTATTGCAGGTTACAACAGGCTGCGCCAATATTATTCCGCCGCAGGGCGGCCCACGCGATTCGCTGCCGCCGGTGCTGGTGGAGGCCACCCCGGCCGACAGTACCGTTAATTTCCGCGGCAACCGCATTACCCTCAACTTCAACGAATTTGTAAAGCTGGAAGAGGTGCAGGGCAACCTGCTGTTCATGCCCATTTTCGAAAACACTCCCATTGTAGAGTCGCGCCTCCGCACTATTAGCATTCGCCTCCGCGATTCGCTGGAAGCCAACACCACTTATATTTTCAATTTTGGCAATGCGCTGCGCGACGAAAACGAAGGCAATATCCTGCGCAATTTTACCTACCGTTTTTCCACCGGCCCCGTGCTGGATTCGCTGCAGCTTTCGGGCAACGTGGTGATGGCGGAAAGCGGTAAAATAGATACTACCATGATTGTGGTGCTGCACCGCAGCATGGACGACTCGGCCGTGTACCAACAGCGGCCACGCTATGTGAGCCGGGTGGATAATGCCGGCAACTTCCGCTTTACCAACCTGCCCCGCGACTCGTTTGCCATTTACGCCATTGGCGATGCCGGTATTTTGCGCCGCTACACCAACCCAGCGCAGGCATTTGCATTTGCCGATGGCCCGGTGGTTTCCGGTGCCGATTCCATCCGGCTTTATGCCTACAACGAAGTGGCCGAAAATGCGCCGCGAACCACCACCACTACACCGTCAGCCAGCAACACTGCTGCTGACCGCCGCTTAAGGCTATCCAACTCTTTGGTAAACGGGCAGCAAGACCTGCTGACGCCGCTGACCATCACTTTTGAACGGGCCCTGCGCCAGTGGGATTTCAGCAAAATTGTGCTGGTGGCCGACAGTGCTTATAACACCGTGCCCAATTACCGTTGGATACTCGATTCATCGCGAAAAATGCTGCAGCTGCAACACACCTGGACGCCGGGCCGCGATTACCACCTCATTGCGCAGCAGGATTTTGCCGAAGACAGCCTGGGCCGCAAACTGCTGAAGGCAGATACGATTTCGTTCCGCACTAAGCGCACCGAAGATTATGGTTCCATCAACCTGGCGCTGAACGGCGCCGATACCACCCTGAACCCGGTGCTGCAGTTTGTGCAGGCTGATAAGGTTGTGTTTTCGGTGCCTATTAAAAGCGGCCGTTTTGTGCAGCAATTGTTCCTGCCCGGCGAGTACGACCTGCGCCTGCTATACGACCGCAATGGCAATGGCAAATGGGACCCCGGCCAGTTTTTTGGCGTACGCCGCCAGCCCGAACTGGTGCAGCCGCTGGGCCGGAAAATAAACGTAAAAGGCGATTGGGAAAATGAGTTTACGGTGGATGCGGTGACGCAGTAAGTTATTTATAACGCTTTCGGAATTGACAGGATAAACGTTCAATGATACTCTTTGTGCATGCATCTGCGCTATCACTGCATTTGTGTTTAACCTAATTAACGCAGCACATTGGTTGTTTAAGCGGTTGGTTTATAACTGTGGTTGTTGGCGCTATTTGGTTCGTATATTACATGTTAGCCGCCATCCCATGACCACTTCCCAAAATCTTGAAAGAACTATTTTATTGCTTCAAAATAATCTGGTAAACTATCCGATTTTGGAAGACCTTTTTCCAATCCGACCTGAGGTGAAGGGAACTTTCTGGGACTTCGATGGCCCATCTGAAGGGACTACGAAAGAACACATCCTTGATATTTATCAGTCCCGTGCCAAATTCGAGGTTCAACGGATCAAAGTTGGCTATCCTCCTGGCGGACCTATCATTGGGTATGACACTTTAGTGCCGAACCTTCAAAAAACCCTACTTACCCATATATGTATTTCTTCTTTCGAGATACCTAGTGGCACTTTCATCATCTTCTCAGACTTTGACCGGACGGAATTAATCGGAATTTTACTTTCTCCTTCGTAATGTGGCAAAATGACAAAGGCGGCGAACATGGGCTTCTCGCAATGCGGGCTGAAGAACATTTTACGAGCTATTGTGCAATTGTGATGGGTGCTTACCTTTATCTAAACGACAGAGCAGCGGAGCCCCGCACTGCGTAAAGCCCCGTTCCGTTGTAGGCAACCAATTCTTACACCTTATTTATGACGCAAAGACCACAAACGATTCAGATATTTTTACCCGACGGAAATCCTACCAGTATTAAAATTGCCGACTTGACGAACAGAATGATTGTGGCTGTTTTGATTCCAAGAAATAAATTGACCGAATGTGGTGTAAGGCCCGAGGTTAGAAAGTATGGTATCTATTTTCTTTTCGGCGTTAATGAAGACAAAGCAAAGCCGATTTCTTATATCGGTGAAACAGAAGATTGTTTTGAGCGCCTTAAAATGCACAACAGGTCAAAGGAGTTTTGGAATTATGCAGTGGTGATTACTTCCAAATCAAACACCTTTACCAAATCTCATGTAAAATACTTGGAACACATTTGTATTAAGGCAGCAAACGAAGTGGGACGTTATGAAACAGATAATCTGGCAGTACCTGCAAAGCCATACATTACTGAGAGTATGGAAGCAGATTTACTGGACAACTTTGACACTATAAAAGTGCTTCTTTCAACACTTGGATTTCCCATTTTTGAAGAAATTAGAAAGTCATCGAAAAAGCGTGATTTGCTTTATTGCAAAGGAAAAGAAGCAAGTGCGCAAGGTGAAATGATTGATGACGGATTTGTTGTACTGAAAGGCTCAAAAGCAAATAAGGATGAAACCAAGACTGCGGGAACATGGGTGACCGGTATGCGCAAAAAACTGCTTGATGATAAAATTCTAATACCGGAAGAAGGTGTATTAATCTTTACAGAAGATTTTGTTTTTGGGTCGCCAAGCGCCGCTGCCGCAGCAATCTTGGGGCGTAGGGCAAACGGCTGGACAGAGTGGAAAAATAAAGACAACAAAACCATCGATGAGATCTACAGAATTGATGCTATCGCGGAAATAGTCTAAAGCTACATGCGTTTATTGCAGACTAAGGTTCAAGTTTGATATAAGCATAGACCGAAAGCTAATACCACGGCAAATTGTGGCCTTTTTTGTATTTTCAACAGCGCTATTGGTGGGGCGCTAAGCTTCCCGCAGGCAATCAAACGTTTTGAAATACGCGCCGGCCCAAACACAAAGCAGGCAAAAAGGCCTGGGTTACCGGAGCACCACAGCAATACTTGGCAAACCTGTTTAAAGTTAAATTGTTCAATGCCGCTGCAAACCCGATGCAGTGCAAACAACCCGATATGATGGTGAAACGATTGTGCCGAAAGCTGCTGCCCCTAATTGCTGTATGGTGCGCTGCCTGCAACAGCAATAGCGACCCCAACCACGAAATGACCACGCTGCTGGCATCGGTGGCGGAAACAGAATTCAACAGCGCCAATGGTTTTGCGCCTGCGGCAGTGCTGGTGCAAATGGATTCTTTCCTGCGTGTTTCGGGCAGCACCAATGAACAATCGGGGTACCTGGTAAACAAAGCCCGCATGTACCTGCAGCTGGGCCGCGAAGATTCATCACAGGCAATACTGGAAACCCTGATGCGCAACGAGGTGCTGTCGCTGTACACCGACCCCGCAGCGGTGCAAAAAGACCTGGCGCTGACGTACCTGCGCATGGGCGAAAAAGCCAACTGCCGCAACAACCACAGCGCCGAGTCGTGCATTTTTCCCATAAAAGGCGGCGGCGTTCACCGCGACAAATGGGGCTCGGTAAGGGCTGCGGAACTGTACCGTGGTATTTTGCAACGCAACCCTGCCGACCTGGAAACAAAATGGCTGCTCAATATTGCATACATGACCATGGGCAGCTACCCGCAATGTGTGCCAACGGCCTACCTTATTCCCGGCCTTGATCAGGATACATCGAGCCTGGTAAAACCTTTTTCCGATGCGGCCATCCGCACCGGCCTCAACACCGAAGACATGGCCGGCGGAAGCATTGTAGATGATTTCAACGGCGATGGTTACCTCGACATCATTACATCTGGCTGGGACCTGGCCAGCCCCATGCATTATTTTGTGAGCAACCGGAAAGGCGTGTTTGAAGACCGCTCCGAACCATCGGGCCTGAGCAAGCTTACAGGCGGGCTCAACCTGTTGCAAACCGATTATAACAACGACGGACTCAAAGATATTTTTGTGCTGCGCGGTGGCTGGAAAGGCAAGTTTGGGCGGGAGCCCAATTCGCTGCTGCGCAATAATGGCGACGGCACTTTTACCGACGTGACCAAAGCGGCAGGACTACTTTCCTTTCATCCCACGCAAACGGCCACCTGGAACGACTTTAACGGCGATGGCTGGCTGGATGTGTTTATCGGAAATGAATCGACTGATGCGGCCGACGACAATGTTTGCGAACTATACATCAACAACGGCAAAGGCGGTTTCAAAAACATGGCTGTTGAAAGCGGCGCCAACATCAAAAGCTTTGTAAAAGGCGTTACATCCGGCGACTATAACAACGATGGCAAACCCGATATTTTTATTTCAACCCTGCACAACAAAAAAGTGCTGCTGAAGAATGAAGGCGTCAAAAATGGCGTCGTTCGTTTTACCGATGTAACCAAAGCGGCGGGACTGGAGACCTGCACGGCAAAAACATTTGGCACCTGGTTTTGGGATTATAACAACGATGGCTGGCTCGACCTGTTTGTGTGCAACTACGATTTTAATTCTACGCTGGGTGTGTATGCCGCTGCGGAGGCTTTAGGGCTGCCCACGGGCAATGCAGGCAAACAGTTTTTGTACCGCAACAATGGCAACGGCACGTTTACCGATGTCACCGAACAATCGGGGCTGGCCAAGGTGGCATTTGCTATGGGCTCCAACTTTGGCGACATCGACAACGATGGTTACCTGGATATTTACCTGGGCACCGGCAATCCCAATTACGAATCCCTGGTGCCCAACAAAATGTTCAAAAACCTGGGCGGAAAACATTTTGCCGACATTACTGCCGCTGCCCGTGTGGGCAACCTGCAAAAAGGCCACGGCGTTTCGTTTGCCGACCTGGACAACGACGGTGATGAAGACATTCACATTGAAGTGGGCGGTGCTTACCAGGGCGATGCGTATCAAAATTCGCTGTACCTCAACCCAGGTCAAAACAACAACCACTGGATCAATATTTCGCTGGAAGGCGTAAACGGAAACAAGGCTGCTATCGGTGCAAAAATTAAAGTAACGTTTAGTGAAAACGGCGTGCAGCGTTCGGTGTATCGCGATGTAAATTCGGGCGGTAGTTTTGGCGCCAGCCCACTGCGCCAGCATATTGGCATAGGCAGCGCCACCCGCATTGAAAGCATTGAAATAAAGTGGCCGGTGAGCAACAAGGTGCAGGTATTTAAAGCCGTGCAACCCGATAACAACATCCACATCAGGGAAGGTGTAAGCACATTCACCACTGCCAACCTTGATCCATTTGATCTTTCCGGTAAAAAGGGATTGATCAGTTGTGGTGCTTCTTTATAAAATGCTGCAACAAAACGAGTGTTTGTACACATATAGGTCCTGTTTCTTTTATCAGCGCAGCCAAAAGGGGTCCATAAAATTCGTTTGTACCATACCGTTAAATTGTACACAAAACAAGAGCGGTTCCTGCACAGGAACCGCTCTTGTTTTTACTTTATAAGGATGTATCGAATTACTTGGTAATGGTCACCAGCACACGGCTGCTGAAATACGTATTGTAACCATACAGCGTAATATACCAGGTGCCGGAGCCGGGGTTGTTAAACGTGCATACCTCGTCAACGCGGTTGGGCTGAATGCCCGAGCAATCGGCCGTCCAGGAGTAAGCCGGTGTCCACGATGGTGGCTTGGGCCCGTTTACAATGGGCGCCGAGCCCCTGCGTACAAACAGGTCGGCGGTATTTCGGTAAGCGGTATTGCTTTCGGTGGTGCGGATCACCATGGTTTTTACACCGGTAGGCACGGTAAAAGAAATGGTTTTCTTTTCGTACGAATCGCCGGAAAGATCCTTATCCACCAGCGTTTGCGATGTAGGCGTGGTAGTGCCCGATCCTCCGGTGCTGCCACCCGTGCTGCCCGATGAACCCGATGAGGTACCGCTGGCAATCTTGGTTCCGTTTACATACAGGTTGGGCACATTGTTTTGCACACTCACTTTTACAATGTTGGCGCTTGATCTGTTGGTGAGGTACGATTTGGGAATAGAGCCGGAATAAGTGGTGGTCTTAATGCTCCACATGGAGCCCGATAAAGTATAACGTTTATGCTCATAACGGTAAGGCACACTTGAAGTAACATTTACCTTGATCTCGGAAGAGGCATCCCTTCCATTGATCAGGAAATCTTTGATCTCGTTGAAGTTGGTGGAGGTTTTGCTCAGGTCTTCGGTCAGTGCACGGATACCGAGCATTTCGTCAACGGCTTCATCAATGTCTTCGTTTAATTCGGCTAACTTTTCGCAGGAGGAGATGCTGCATGCCGCAAAAAGCAACAAGGCAAGGCATGCCTTGCTCATAGAAAGTTTTCTCATAATGTGGGGTACGTTTGGTGCGCAAATATAATAGCGAATTGTAAACTGATGCAAGCGCCGTTAAACAAACCTTTTTTAGGCATTGTGCTACAGCACTTGCTTTGGGGCTATTCGACAACTTTTTCCGTGTAGTATTGAACGCTACGTTTGGTTGCTTGTATCTATTGCAATGGCCCCGGTTTATTTTCCACAACCTCATTGCAGCACGGGTTATATTTATAGCTGCACCAATGCTTTTACCTACATGTTGTCCTGTTTTTCCTCCCGACTCTTCTGCGTTTTGTTTTTACTAATGGCCTCCGGCATTGCCCAGGGCCAGCAATGGTATTACCCCGATACCGCCTGGCAAAAACGTAGCCCGGCGCAACTTAAACTGGACGCCGCCACCCTTGACAGTGCCGTGAGTTTTGCGCTGCGCAACGAGGTGAAAATGGAAGAAGACCTGCGCATTGCCAATATGAAATCGTATGCTCGGGAGCCGGGCTACACCATACTGGGCCCGATGAAGCACCGCGGAAAACCGGCCGGCCTCATTATCAAAGACGGATATATTGCAGCGCAGTGGGGCGATGTGAAACGGGTGGACATGACCTTTAGCGCCACCAAAAGTTATTTATCTACCGTGGCGGGCCTGGCCGTGGATGCCGGCCTCATTCGTAATATAGATGAGCGGGTAAGCCGCTATGTGTGGGACGAAACTTTTGCCGGGGCACACAACGAAAAAATTACATGGCGTCACCTGCTCGATCAAACATCTGATTGGAGCGGCTGCCAGTTTGAAGTGTGCGACTGGGCTGACCGTCCGCCACGCGAAGGTGGCCCCGACGAATGGCGTGCCCGCAAACTGCTGGAGCCCGGCAGCCAGTTTGAATACAACGATGCACGGGTAAATGTGCTGGCTTATGCCTTGCTGCAGGTGTGGCGCAGGCCGCTGCCACAGGTGCTTAAAGAAAAGATCATGGATCCCATTGGCGCCTCCACCACCTGGCGCTGGCATGGTTACCACAATTCGTTTGTAACCCTCGATGGGGCGCAGGTGCAGTCGGTGAGCGGCGGCGGGCATTTTGGCGGCGGCCTGTTCATCAACACACTGGACCAGGCCCGGTTTGGCTACCTGTTTTTGCGTCGCGGCAAATGGAAGGGGCAGCAGCTCCTTTCGCAAAATTGGGTGGCCGCCGCACAGCAGCCATCTGCCGCCAACAAATCGTACGGGCTGATGTGGTGGACCAACGCGGATGAGGAATTAAAAGGCGTTCCGAAAAACATTTACTATGCCGCCGGCTTTGGCGGCAATTACATAGTGGTAGACGAAGCACACGACCTCCTGATTGTAACCCGCTGGCTGGAGCCCGCTGCACTGGCCGGGCTGGTAAGCCGCGTCATTGCCGCTACCGAGAAAAAATAAATACATGCGGGCTTTTTGTATCTTCCTAAAAACACATACGCCATATGGACCAGAAGATCATCAATTTGTATGATGAATATACCCACCGCCCACTCACCAGGCAGGAGTTTTTAAAACGCCTGACGCTGCTGGCCGGCAGCACTGCCGCCGCCATGACGCTGCTGCCCATGCTGGAAGGCAACTATGCACGGGCCGCACAAACCGCCGCCGATGAGCTAATGACCGAGTATGTAAAATACCCCGGCGTGCCCAACGAAATGACGGCTTATGTGGCCCGGCCTAAAAAGGAAGGCAAGTATGCCGCCGTGGTGGTGATCCACGAGAACCGCGGACTGAATGCGCATATTGAAGATGTGGCGCGGCGTGCAGCACAGGCCGGTTACCTGGCCATTGCACCCAATGCCCTGTCGGCTTTGGGCAAAACACCCGCCAATGAAGATGAGGCCCGCCAATGGTTTGGCGAGCTAAAACCGGAAGACAGCCTGAAAAATTTCCGCAATGCGTTTACCTACCTCTCCTCCCGCAAAGATTACAACGGCAGAGCCGGCTGTGTGGGCTTTTGCTGGGGTGGGGCCATGGCCAACAACCTGGCGGTAAATGAGCCGCAATTGAAAGCAGCCGTTGCGTTTTACGGCCGCCAGCCGGCGCTGGAAGAAGTGCCCAAAATAAAATCGGCGGTGCAACTGCACTATGCGGCACTCGACGAACGGGTAAACGCCGGCATGGGCGAATACGAAGCGGCGCTGAAAAAAGCCAACGTTCCGTACGAACAATACGTGTACGAAGGCGCACAACACGCCTTCCACAACGATACATCAGCAGCACGCTACAACGAAGCAGCCGCCAAGCTGGCCTGGCAGCGTACGCTTGATTTTTTCAAAAAGCATCTCAGTTAGAGATAATAGATGATAGTTGGTAGATGATAGACAAAAGGCAATTGGTTGTCAACTAGGACAAATCAAACACGTTCTTACGCCTTACGTCTATCATCTATTGTCTAAAATCTATCATCTACTTTCCATCATCTACCATCCTCCATCCATCATCTCCTTCTACACTCCTTCCTCTTTACCAGATAGCTCTCCCTGATCTTGTTCTTTGTCTGCTTCAATTTCGGGCAGTGCGTTGGAGAAAATCAAACCGGTTGCGGCGGCATGTTCGGCAGCTTGCACGCTGTGTTCGGTGAGAATCATTTCCACGCCATGGCTGCGCAATTCGGTAGCCACGTCCTGCGCAATTTTATGTTTTTCGGGGATGGTTACATCTCGTATATAAATGGCCAGGATGCGGCCGGGATAGCGCTTCACCACTTCCAGGTAAATGGGCGGATCCTGTTCGCCGCTGTCGCCCACCAGCACAAAATTCAGGTGCGGGTACATATCCAGTATCTGCGCTATTTCCTTGAACTTATGCCCCAGGTAATTGCCACTCACAAACGAATCGCTTTGCAACCCAAAATCGCGGAGCAGCAGCGGCCCCGCCGGTATTTCGTTGTGGTCCAGAAAATCAACCAGCAGGTCATAGAGGTTCCATGGGCTGCTGCTCACATAAAAAAACGGGTTGTTGCGCTGGCCGTTGCGGCCCAGTTGCAGCGCTTTGTAAAACTCTTTCACACCGGGATAAGGCAGCCTGGTGCGGGCATTGGAAAGCAGCACCGTTTTGCCCATGGCCATCAGGTTGTGCGCCCCGGTGCGGATCACCGTATCGTCAATATCGCTGATGATGCCGTATTCTGCATCGGGCGGCGGTATCATGATTTCGGCGGTGGTTTCAAAAGGCTGAAAATTATGCGGCGTATACACCAGTTTCAGGTCCACGGCATGGTATAGTGATTCGGTGATCACAGGCTCCTCGGGGTGGATGTCGAACACAAAAAAACCTTCCTTATCGGTGGTTACAAAGTGTTCGGCTCCCTGCACATCAATCTGCACTTGTGCGCCGGGCACCTCGTTGCTTTCAAAGCGTTTGTACATATTTACCAGGTTGGTAAAAAGGCTGTCGCCTTCGGTGGCGGTGGCAATATTTTTATCTTCCAGCACCCGGCCGCGGACAAATATTTTGCGGGCCGTGCCGTAGGTGCGGTATGCAACAATATGTGCGGGTTTGCCGGCACTCAAGCGCTGGCGCAGGCGCAAAACAAGATTGTCGGTACTGGTATCGATGGTGCGGGCAATGTTCAATAATTTACTTTTCCAGGGCTGCATGCCCGTGCCGTTGCAAATGATGCACCAAAGGGTTGTGAACATTAACAGGCCAGTTTTCAACAGCCGCTGCAAATGGGCCGGCACAGCAATGTTGTAGCCCGTTTTTTGTACCTTGAAAAAGGATATGTTGACCGCCGAAAGATTCAATACACTCGATACCCTGGAGCAGGTAAAACTGGCCGTTCGGCACGATACCCTGATTGGACACCGGAGCCAGGGCCCGCGGAGCATGCACCTCTACGCAGTGTCCGACTTTTACGTGGAAGTGGTTTTTGTAACCAAAAGAAAAAGCATCGTTGCCGTGCATGCTTCCCGCGAAGTAGGCATTTTAGAACCTTACCTCAAACAAATTGACCTGTCGGAGCTTTTTGTGTAACTGCGTTTTTGCAATTTTATTTCCACTAAAAAATCATTGGTCGGCTGAAAGCGCGGAGCATTTGCAATCATTTATTGCAAAACATATGGCGCAACATCCTGTGCTGTTTACAGTGAGCAATTGAAACTGTTGCTTTATGCCGGATGACGCAAAGTTGCAGCAACTAAAGCCTCAGATGAACCGTCCCGCTGAACGGAAAGTTTGTATGGTTGTTGTATGATACCGGGCACCCCTTTTGCCCCGGTGCAACAATTGATGCGAATATTTAAAACAGCAACGATATGGACGCAACACGTACAACGCCGGAAGGTGTCACCACCGTTCCCGCAAAAGAAATAAAAGCATTTGGCACCGAAGCGGCCGATGCCGACCTGCAACAATTGCAAATCAAACGCAGGCAGCCAACGCCCCACGATGTAGAGATTGAGATCCTGTTTTGTGGGGTGTGCCACTCCGACCTGCACACGGCCCGCAACGAATGGCATGGTACCATTTATCCCTGCGTGCCCGGCCACGAAATTGTGGGCCGCGTGGTGAGTGTGGGCGACCATGTAAAGAAATTTAAAGTGGGCGACGTGGCCGCAGTGGGCTGTATGGTGGATAGCTGCCGCCAGTGCGATTACTGCAATGAAGGCCTGGAGCAATATTGCGAAGCGGGCAATACCGGCACATACAATTCGCCGGACAAATACTTGGGCACGGCCACCTATGGCGGCTATGCAGAAAGCATTGTGGTGGATGAAGCCTTTGTCCTGCGGGTACCCGAAAACCTGGACCTGGCGGCCACTGCACCGCTTTTGTGCGCCGGCATCACTACCTATTCTCCTTTAAAACATTGGAACGTGGGCCCCGGCCAAAAAGTAGGCGTGGTGGGCATTGGCGGCCTGGGCCATATGGGTGTAAAGTTGGCCAAAGCCATGGGCGCCGAAGTGATTGTATTTACCACATCGGCTTCCAAGTTTGAAGATGCAAAACGCCTTGGTGCCGACGATGTGATCTTATCGAAAGATGCAGCGCAAATGAAGCGCTACCGGGGCAAACTGCATTTTGTGCTGGACGCGGTTTCGGCGGAGCACGATATTAATGCGTACCTGGGCTTGTTGCGTGTAGATGGCTCGCTGGCTTTAGTTGGTGCACCGGAGCACCCGCTGCCGGTGGCGGCTTTTAGCCTGATTCCTTACCGCCGCAGCTTTGCCGGCTCTATGATTGGCGGCATTGCCGAAACACAGGAAATGCTGGACTTCTGCGGCAAGCACAACATTGTTTCGGACATTGAGCTGATTGGCATACAGCAAATAAATGAAGCGTATGAGCGCCTGCTTAAAGGCGATGTGAAATACCGCTTTGTAATTGATATGGCATCGTTGAAAAACGGGCAGGAGTAATTGAAAACATAAGTATGGTGTTTTAAAGAAGGTGTGTTTTGGCGCACCTTCTTTTTTATTGTGTAAAATGATGGAGCAAGTTATGCGTTGTTGTGTTGCAGTTTTCAAACAATGATTACTACACATCATTCGGTACACAACAACAATGAGCTTTCATATTGACAAAAATCACATCCTGATAATATGTGTTGGTTAGCTTTGCACCTGTAGTGAAGCAGTTGCGTTGTATCATATTGCTCCTTTTGCTGGCCATACAGGCATGTTACCCGGTGGCTATTTACTCCCTTTTTTATGCAAACAGGAGTTACATCGCCGCGGAGCTTTGCGAGAACAAAGACCAGCCGATACTGGAGTGTAAGGGCAAATGTTTTTTGAAAAAGAAACTCAGTAAAGCCCGCGAAGCTGAAGGCTCGAAAGAAGCACCTTCCAAGACGATTGAAATAGTTGAATACATTGCTGCGCCTGTTGCATTGGAGTTGCCTTTTTCCGCCGATAACGCAACACATTTTTACCCCGAAGAAAAGCCCAATCACTACGCTTTTCAGCACAGCGCTTCCTGCCTGCGGCCACCTGCAGCTTAACGCCCCTTTTTGTAGTTAAATACTTTATCCGGCACCTGCCGGTGTAGTGCACTGCTTTGTGCTGGCGGCCCATTAGTCTGCCCAGCGCGGCATGATGCACTCATGCTAAATGTGTATTGCACGCCGCTGTGCTGCATGCCCATGCCCCTTTCTTTCACCCATGTTTTATCAATCATGAACCGATATTTTTCGCTGATCACTGCTGCTGTAATAACACTCTTATTTATTGGCTGCGCCAAAGACAATATGGAGCCCAACAAGGATACAAATGATGCACTAAAAATTGCCGAAGGCTACGCTATTGGCGCCGGTGTGCAGGTACAGCTATACGCTGCCGCACCACTTACTACCGGTTATAATTCCGTTTCCATTGCCCTCACCGATTCGGTAAGCGGTCAATCCATTGAAGAAGCACCCATCACCATCATGCCCATGATGGATATGGGCACCATGAAACACAGTGCGCCGGTAGAAAACCCATTATTGAAGGCTTCCAACAAACGCTTTAACGGGGCAATGGTATTTACCATGCCATCGGGCAGCATGGGCTCCTGGACCGTGGAAGTAGTGGTAACTGTAAATGGCCGCCATGGCAAGGCAACGCTGCCGGTAACCATCACCGAGCCGCGGCAAAGCAAGCTCAAATCGTTTGTATCAAAAGTTGACAACAAAAAATACTGGGTAGCTTTGGTGCAGCCCACTGCGCCTAAAGTTGGTGTAAACGACCTGGAGCTGGCTATTTACGAAGCAAAGGGCATGATGGCCTTTCCTACCGATAGCAGTCTTGCCGTTGCAGTAACCCCCGAAATGCCCACCATGGGCCATGGTTCACCCAACAACATCGACCCGGTGCATACCGGCAACGGGCATTATAAGGGCAAGGTGAATTTTACCATGACCGGCTTGTGGTACCTCAATCTCAATTTTAAAAAGGGCGATGCAGTAGCCGATAGCGCCACTTTTTTTGAAGTAAACTTTTAACCCTATTAAAACAAGAGCCTGTTGCCCGCTTGCATCAGCGTCTTGTTTTCCATACATCAACTATATCAGCATGAAAAGCCTATACGCTTTCATTGGTTGCCTGCTCTTGGTGGGCACCGCCGCTGCACAGGAAAAAGACCTAACCGATTCGGTACGAACCGTGCTGCTGCAGGAGGTAACTGTGACTGCGCAACAAAGGGGCCAGCAGCAACACCTATATCGATATTTTACTGCCAACAAAGCCGCCACCACCGAAGACATTATGGCCCGCATCCCGGAGTTGTCCCTGGTGCGCCGCGGCAGCTATGGCATGGAGCCGATCATCCGGTCGTTCAACAGCAACCAGGTAGCGCTGCTGCTCGATGGCATGCGCATTCATGGCGCCTGCACCGATAAAATGGACCCGACCTCGATCTACATCGAGCCGGTAAACCTCAACAGCATGGAGGTGCGCACCAACGGCAGCAGCCTTCTGGTGGGCTCCTCGGTTGGCGGCAGTATTAATATGAAGCTGGCCGAAGCCAGCTGCCACGATGAAGGCCGCTTTTCGGGCAGCGCCAGCACCGGCTACCATTCCGCATCGCGGGCCTTTTTTAGTTCGGCCAACTTCAACTATGCCACGTCGCGTTTTGGCCTGCGGGCCACCGGCACGTACCGCAACAGCGGCGCCTACCGCGATGGCAGCGGCCAGCGGGTGCCTTTTTCGCAGTACGAAAAAGTAAACTACACGCTGCATGGCAAACTGAAGCTTAACGATGGCGCTTACCTGCGGGTAGACCTGTTGGCCGATGATGGCTGGAATATTGGCTACCCGGCGCTGCCCATGGATGTGGGCTATGCCAATGCACGGATCGGGTCGGTAACGTTTGTACAGGAAAGTGGCTGGCGTGGCTGGGAGCGGGCCGAGGCAAAGCTGTATGCCAACCGCGTAAAGCACTATATGGATGATACAAAGCGGCCCGCAGTGCCCATGCATATGGATATGCCCGGCGAAAGCCGCACATCGGGCATGTATGCCGAGGCGGTGCGCAGCCTGGGTGTTGGGCAAAAACTGCAGCTGCGTGCCGATGCATCTGCTACTATGCTCAAAGCATCGATGACCATGTACCAGCCGGGCCAGCCCGATATGTACATGCTTACTTGGCCCGATAACCGGCAGGTGCAGGGCGGTGTGGCGGCACAATACCAGTTGCGCATTGACAGTGCCACACAAGTGCAGGTTAGCGGCCGGGTTGATGTGACTGATTATGCGCTGACCAGCCAGGGCGGCAAAGACCAACTGGCGGTGTTTGGCTATAGTGGTGAGCAAATGGGCTTTGTAATACCCGCTCTATCGGTGCAGGTTAGCCGAAAATTATATCCAAGTTTAAAAGCATCCTTTTCGTTGGGTATGAATGGCAGGGCGCCCAGTGCCGGTGAGCTGTTTGGCTTTTACCTGTTCAACCAGTTCGACGGGCACGACTATATTGGCAATACAAAATTGAAAAGGGAAACTGGACAGCAGGCCGAGTTGACGCTTTCGTGGCAACAACAAAAATGGAAGGTGCAGGCCAGCGGATATATTTCAAAAGTGCGCCATTATATTTTTGGTAAAATAAACCCCGGTCTGAGTGTAATGACACCCGGTGCAAGGGGCGTGAAAACTTATGAAAATACAGCGCATGCCCTGCTTGCAGGCGGCGAAGGCAGCGTGGTGTATCAGCCATTTGCAAGTACCCAATTGGTCTCAACGATTAAATATGCCCATGCACAGGACAACAGGGGCAACCCGCTGCCCTTGATTGCGCCGCTGCGCAACATCAGCACATTGCGGCAGCATTTCAACGCCCTTTGGCTGCAGGCCGAAATGGAGTTGGCAGCAGCACAGCGCCGGGTAAGCATTGCCGCAAACGAACGAAACACCGGGGCTTTTTCGCTGGTGCACCTGCGGGCAGGTTACCAATTGCAGCAGGGCCGGGTGCTGTGGCAACTAAACGCCGGCGTGGAAAACATCCTTGATGCTTATTACCGCGAACACCTGGACTGGGGCAATATTGCCCGGCCGGGCAGGAATGTTTATATGCAGGTGAGTGTTGGATTTTAGCCCGCAGTGAAGTGTTTGTATAAATTGCCTTTTGTGCTTGCGGGCAGATCATTGTTCAACAGGAACATTTTCTTTTTAGTCTTAAGCATAACTTGTTGTGCTGTTGTGCAACTGCTGTGGACACAGATGGACCGGTTTTATCAAAATGAGGCTTTCAAATATTTCCACGGGCCAATACGTTATTGATTACTTTCATTCCTCATTTTAAATTGAATGGTATGGGCTTTGGCTTTTTTGAAATACTGCTGATCTTGCTGGTGTTGCTGCTGTTGTTTGGTGCCCGCAAAATCCCCGAACTGATGCGGGGCATAGGCAAAGGCGCCCGGGAATTTAAGGAAGGCAAAGATGGCCGCAAGCCGGAAAAGCCATAAGCAACCAGCAAAGGGCTTTCGGTTGTGCAACTTGCTATTTTTTGTTCAGGATACAAGCAATATTACTATGCGCAGGGAGTTGGGCAGGATTGAAGGCATACGAACAAAATTTACCGCCACCATTGCGCGGCTTGGAACCAAAAGCAATTTTAAAGGCGGCGCTTCTGAAACGGTTCTGTTTACCGATGTACGCAATGAAGCAAGCGAGCTGATGACGGCCCATGTGTGGTTTACCATTGGCAAACAACTGGCCACCGTGGTGCACCATGTGGGCAAAAGAGTTGCTTTTGAAGCCCGTGTAAAAGGATACACCAAAGGCTACAAAGGCCGCGGGCTGGAGCTGTTGAAACCCCAAAAAGAAGACTTCAAGCTCTCCAACCCCACGAACGTTGTATTGATCAAATAAAGACCTGTAATACCCTTTTTAAAGGATTCGGCACGGAATGACACTACTTCTTTGCTGAAATGGTAATCCGTATAGGGAAAATTAAAACAGCACTTATTCAGCCCCTTCGCTATTCAGCCCGGTAATACCGGGCACCACCAATTGCTCCCACAACGCCTCATCAATCCACACGGCCACGGTGCCGCCGGCGCAATAAAATTCCGCTTCACCCGCCTCGTTGATGGTGATGGTTTCGGCCGCGTTGCCAATGGCATCCACAAATTTTTTACCGGCATGCTGGCTGCCCACATACATGCACTTGTTGCCCGGTTCGCTGTTCGATATCACCACGGCACAGCCGCTGTTGGGTACCTCGGCCACGCCTTCGCGGGTCCAGCCAATACAGTTGGGGTGATCAAGATAATTGTGCTCGGGGCCGTAAGCGGCTTCTTTGCGCAGCTTGCACAGCATGGGCAGTGCGGCAAGGGCCGGCATCACAATGTGGTGCTCGTTGCCGTCTTGCCCGTAGTCGGTGTATTCGGCGCTGTACAGGTCGGGGTAAAAAATGCACGGATACCCTTTTTCGCGCAGCAAAATAAGCGCATAGGCAATGGCTTTGAACCAGGGTGCCACAGGAGCCTCCAGCGCCTGCAGGGGTTGGGTATCGTGGTTGGATACTAAAGTAACGGCCAGGTGCGGCTGCACATCTACCAGCGTGTCGTTAAAAATGGTGGACAGGTCGTAGCTGTTGCCGCTTTGCGATGCCTGGTGCAGGCGGTTTTGCAGCGGTGCATCAAACAGCGAAATTTTTCCTTCGGTAGCATCAATATAACGCTCCAATATTTCCAGGTTGCCCGGTGCCCAGTACTCGGCCACGGCAAACAAATCTTTGCCGGTTACATGCCGCATATGGCCCAGCCACTCGTTGAAGAACTGCGGCGCAATATGTTTTACCGCATCGAGCCGCACCCCGTCGAAATGGGTGGTGTCGAAATACCATTTGCCCCAGCGCTTCAGCTCTTCCCGTACATGGGGGTTGCGAAATTCCACATCGCAAAACATCAGGTAGTCGAAATTGCCTTTTTCGTCGCAGATCATTTCCTCCCAATCGTGGCCCCAGTCGTTGAGGATGTTGTAAATACCGTTCTCACCGCTGCGGTGGTCGTAATCCACACCGGTAAAACAGGTATGGTCCCACTGGAATGAGGAGTATTGGCCCTTACGGGCAGGATAGGTGAATTTTGTATAAGCTTCTATTTCGCAATCTTCGGAAATACAGGCGTTGCGGTCTTCCGGGTCCATCTTCCGGATCTGGATTGTTTCGGTTTCGTCGCCGCCACCCAGGTGGTTCAGCACAATATCTACATACACCTGTATCTGGTGCTCGTGCAGGGTTTTAATGGCATCAATATATTCGTCGCGGGTGCCGTACTTGGTGCGGATGGAGCCTTTACTGTCAAACTCGCCCAGGTCGTACAGGTCGTACACATCGTAGCCCACCGATTGGTCGCCTTCGGTGCCTTTATAAGCAGGCGGCAACCATACGGCGTTAATACCCAGCGAGGCCAATGTTGGTGCTTCTTCTTTTACTTTATTCCATAGGCTGCCGTCGGCGGGGTAGTACCAGTGAAAGTACTGCATCATGGTTCCGTTCTGCATGGTGGTTTGTTTTTGTGCAGGCCGTTATATAAAAAAACTGTGCTAGCCCGGCAGTAAATGGTATTTGGGAAACGGGCCGCAGTTGCTGCACGATGTACGTTGGTATGAAGTCATTTCGCAGCGATAGTTTTCGCCTCCTGTTGCCTGTTTTGTATCATCATTTTTATCGAAAGCAGGCTTTCCTTAAACGCGGTGTTTTTATTTAGGTAAACAAAAGATTGCACAGTTAGTCGCAGCTTATGTTACCGGTTACCCCAATTTTTGGTTTTTGTGTGTTGCCGTCCACAAAGGCAGGTGCCGCACCGCTGGCCGACAAAACGGCGGAAAGAGGAAGCGGAAAAAGGTTTGGCGCCAAACTTGTCGGATTACCCCAAAAAAATATAATGGCAAATAAACAGGCGATCCTTGCAGGTGGTTGTTTTTGGGGCATGGAAGAATTGATCCGCGAAGTGCCGGGAGTATCGGCAACAGTAGTAGGCTATACCGGTGGCGATGTGCCCAACGCCACTTATCGCAACCATGGCACCCATGCCGAAGCCATCGCTATTACCTTCGATCCCGAAGTGCTTTCGTACCGGAAGTTGCTCGAGTTCTTTTTTCAGATACACAACCCCACTACCCGCAACCGGCAGGGAAATGATATTGGCCTATCGTACCGCTCCGCAATTTTTTACCTCGATGAAGAGCAAAAAGCTACCGCCGAAGCACTCATTGCGGAGATGAATGCATCCGGCATTTGGCCCGGGCCTATTGTTACCGAAGTGGTGCCGGCCGGCGATTTCTGGAATGCCGAAGAAGAGCACCAGGCCTACCTGCAAAAACATCCCAATGGTTATACCTGCCATTATATCCGGCCCGAGTGGCAGTTGGCGTAGTTGTTCTTTGTGAGGGAGGTTAAGCTGCAAGCATCAAGTTGCAAGCTGCAAGTAGGAAGATTGTGTATGTTGAATTCACCTGTTTGCAATGTGATGCTATATCGGTGTTGACAACAAACAGGCATTTTAGAAAAGACCGGCTGCATTATGTAGCCGGTCTTTTTTTAAGTAACTGCATCAATGAAAAGCTGATGGTGTGGTAGTATGTTGAATTGTTTTTTTGAACTGTTGTCAACAACGGTTTGGACTCATTGTGCAACGGTAAAACCGCTGGACTTTTTTTAAATAAGCAACACGTTAGTATTCAATTTTCAGATCGGCATATCCTATTTCGTTGTCTGCATAAACCTGGATGGTTTCTCTATCTAAGTAATAGCTAAACCGATCCTGAACAGTCCATTGATTGCCGTCTTTTACTGCAGTCCATACAACTTCGCCAGCGGGCCTTACCCAAACCTTAATGGGCTTGCCTGCCGGGATAAACGAATAGATGTTGTACACCACCAGGCCGCATCCCATCGGGCATTCCCAGGCCAGTTCTTTAAAAATGGTTTCGGTTGCGCCGGGTTTGATCACAAAAACCGACACGGTATCGCTGTGCGTTTGGCGGTCCGTGCTGTTGACGCTAATCCCAAACAGGTATTCGCCCACTTCCAGCCTGGTAACCTTTGTTTCCAAACTATTGGGTTGGGCAATTTGATAGCTGGCAGGGCCAATGATTTTCGTCCACTGGGTGGTGAGCGGTCCATGATCGCCGGATGCATAAGCTCGCAACTGAACCGAATCGGCCGGGTAAGCAATGTGCAGGTTGTTGCCTGCCCACACCCGGAGCGGCAGCTGCTGGCTGGGTGGTGGCGGTAATGGCGGCGGCACTGGTATGGGTATGATCCTTGGCGCCCTGTAAGGCGGTTCGTCTTTGGCGCATCCCATTTGCAGCAGGAACAGGCAAGCAGCAATGGGTAACAGCAAAAGGGATTTTATTATTTTCATTACCGCAGCGTTAAGGTGTGCATAGAACGTATAAAATTACACATGCAGCAAGGGTGCAGGTAACAAATGCGACATACAGCACCTGGCGCAGGACAGACAGTGGGATTGGCGGGATAAAAAGCCTTTTCCTAGATGGCTTAAACAGGCGTTATAAATGTTGCTACTCTTGAAAAGAAGAAATGCAACACATCAGCTAAAAAACCAACGTGGTACACAGCGTTTCCTTTTTTAAACAGGCTAAACTGATATGCAATTTAAAACATCCATTCATCAAAGAAGCCCATGTTGGAGCATGGGCTTCTTTGATGAAAAATAAGAAAGGGAAACGTTTATCTAAGCTGGCAATACAGGCAACAATTTTACCTACAACATAAGGCCGGCGATATTTAATCAATTGATGCGGTAATTGCGGTTGTCCATCTCCGCTATTTAAACAACTGGTATGCTTTGCTCAGAAATTTCGGGTAAATGGTTTCACGCTTGGGCATGTTCAGGTAGAATAGCACGATCATGTTGTTTTCGGGATCGATCACATATTCGGTACCATACAAACCGCCCCAGGCATATGCCGTGTTCGACACTTCCGGTGCCGGCTTTTTTTGTGCATTGTACAGTTCAAAACCGAGCCCAAAACGAAAGCCCTTGCCACCGGCATTTTCTTCGGGCAGCCGGTTGATGGTGGTCATTTGTTCGATGGTTTCCGGCTTCAATATCTGCCGGCCATTAAACTCCCCTTTATTGAGCAGCATCTGGCAAAAACGGGCATAATCCTCAATGGGCCCGTTGAGCCCAATGGCGCCTTCGGCATAGGTTTGCACCGTGCTCACCGCTCCTTCGCTAAACATGGTAGAAGCCGGTTCCAGCTTGCCATCCACCAGGTTGTATGGTTTTACAAAACGGTCCAATGCTTCAGGCGCAAAATACCAGTCGGTGTTCTTCATGCCCAGTGGCTCGAGGATCGTTTCCTTTACATATTGACGCAGGGGCTTGCCCGAAATGCGCTCCACCATATAGGCCAGCATGTTGGTGCTGATGTGGTAATTCCATTGCGAGCCGGGATCGAAGCCAAGGGGATATTTGGCCAACGCCTGCATTTCATCAGCCAGGTACCTTGCGCTGGTATTGCCGCCGCCAGTGCGTTGCCCTGCAGGCGCTGCTGCCGGCTGTGCGCCACCGGCATTTCTGCCTGCTGCGCCGCCCTGCATGCGGGCCCTCCGCAGCTGTCCCACGGGGCCGGCATTCAGCCCCGAGCTGTGCGACATCAGGTGCGCAAAGGTCATGGGCGATTTTACGGGGCGGGCTTCATAAGTGCCGTCTTCGGCTACCTTGGTCACCACGCTGTCGGGTATTTCGGGAAAATATTTTGATACCGGGTCATCCACACCAACCAGGCCTTTTTCAACCAGCGTCATAAAGGCCACGGTGGTCACGGCTTTTGTTTGCGAAAACATCACGTAATAATCTTCAGGCGATGCCGGGATCTGGCGTTCGATGTCCTTCCAGCCAAATGCTTTTTTGTACACCACGTTGCCGCCTTTGGCAACAAATGCAGTAACGGCGCTGGCTTTTTTCTGCTGTACAAACGACTGCAACAGGGAGTCGAGGCCCGCTATTTTTTCGGGGCTGGTTCCCACTGCCTGTACCGCAGTATTGTATTTGAACGATTGCGGTACACCGGTGGTTTGTTTTGCTGTGCCGCAGCCCAACAGGATAGCAGCGGCTGCAATGGAGGTTAAAATGGTTTTGCTGTGCATATGGCGTATGAGTATTGTTTGCCGGTAAAAGGTAGAAATTTTAATTGTAGGTTTTACACTTATTGGTTAGTCTTTTTAAGAATGAGGTACGGAAGGAGGTAGGAAGATGGGGGGTGTGAGTATAAGGTGTAGTTTAATTTAAGTAGGCTAAAGAATCAAAATGGTTAACTAATTTTTAGTTGTTGATCAAAACACCATTTGGACACTTGCTGAGAGCCGTAATTGAACTTATCAAAGGAAATTATCTAGAGGAAGGACAGTCTACAATTTACTGTTCATTTGAATACGATGCCTATCGAGATAGACTTTGTTTTCCTGTGAAAAATTTTTCACCACTTCTTGGCCAGTTATACCTAAAGTCCGATAATTAGTTTTTGCAAATGAATCAGAAAATATGATTTTGCCAGTGTTCTCAAAGCTGATTAAATGTTGATCGAAAAGAGCATCGTAATTTGGGGATAATAAGATGCCATTACTGACATCAAGCCGCTCTTCATTATTCGCATCCTTCCAAGGCACGATATGTGATGCAATCAGTATTTCCTTTTTAGAATAGCTGGTTACAGCACATTTAAATTGCCATCTATACAATATACTTTTTCGATAGGCGCCTTGTCCCACCCTTGAAACTACAAGTCCTGTTCTTTCAGTTTCATTTGGAATATTTTGCTTGTAAACAGCTTCTGGTTCAGCTGTCAAAGAAGCAGGAATATCATCTCTTACTGAATAGGCTAAGTTCGCCCCAGCTCTCCTAAAAAAGAACTTGATTGCAGTTCTGTCTTTTCCTGCCCTATCCTTTCCCACAAAAAAGTCAAAGTCATTTAAAACCAACTCTGATTCAAATCGGACATAACCTTTCTGTACATAAATAAACAAAAACACTTGTTTTCCATTCTCGACATGATTCCTCAATTCTAAGTTTCCTTTTACAAAGCTCATGTCATTTAATTGGCCTTCCCCCGTGTAAGAGAAAACATCAGGGTTCTCCCATTGGTCCTTATAACCATGTTGGTGGCCTGTTTGTCCTGAAAATATAAATATGTAAGGGAAACTTGCAGATGCAGATATCCCACTTTGTCTATTGCCGCCGTACACGTCATGGATATTTGACCGCTTGTAAACTTGTCCTTTTATGTAATGTGGTTCAACCAATTAATTATCTGAGAAGGTATTAGCAATTTAAGTAGGAATTGTTCAATGATTTCCTGATTAATGCATTTTTCTACCGTTTTCTGTTTCTGAAATTTAAGCCGTTGTTGGTGTTCCGCCCAGACCGGGGCTGCAGCTGCACCAACAACCCTAGAGTGACCGTGAAGCCATGCGGTCACCGCAATGCGCCACAATAGGCAGCAACAAACTGGTACCATTCTTTGTACGTATATCCACCATGATGCGTACACTCTTGTTTGTCTGTTTCTTTAGTGCCCTTTTTTCCTGCAGTAAAAACACAGCAGACGCTGGCATGCCGGTTACTGCAGTAGCTGGGACACCCCTGCCTGCCGACTCCAGCAAAACCTACCTGGCATTAGGCGATTCGTACACCATTGGCCAAGCGGTGGCAGAGGGCGGACGTTTCCCGGCACAAACGGCGGCGCTCCTGCGGCAGAACGGCCTCCGCATAGCCGACCCGGTTTATATTGCCCGAACCGGGTGGACCACCGGCAACCTGCAAAGTGCTATCAACACACAAAACCCTGCTCCCATTTACGATATGGTATCACTCCTGATTGGCGTGAACGACCAGTACCAGGGTGTGGACACTGCAGGCTATACCGTTCGTTTTACCCAACTGCTGGAAAGGGCCATCTTGCTGGCCAAGGGCAAGAGGGATCGGGTATTTGTACTGTCCATCCCCGACTACAGCGTTACCCCTTTTGTGCCGGCAGCCAGTAAGCAAAGGGTCAGCAAAGAAATTGATGCATTCAATGCCATCAATTCCCGGATCACGACTGCCTATGGGGTTAGTTATACCAACATCACCCCTTCTTCCCGCGAAGGAGCCACCAATCCCACCCTTATTGCAGGTGATGGGCTACACCCCTCCGCCCTCGAGTATAAAAAGTGGGCAGAGCTGCTGGCACCAAAGATTATGGTCGCTTTGCAATGAGTGAAGCAATCCGGAATCCAAAAAAATGCCTGTTTGCCGGGGCATCACGGCAGGCGAGGAGCCTGGCTTTATAGTGTCGCCATAGAAAAGGGACTGTTCACTCCCCTGGTGCCCGTAAGAGTCCCGAATTGATGCGGGGCATGGGCCGCGGCGTTTAAGAGTTTAACGAAAGGCCGGAACCAAAAATGATAAGAGTAAACAATAGTACGGTTCCCGTAGGCATCCTGCACCAGAAAAGAACATTCACGGCAACCACCCTGGTCCGTGCAACATAAAAACAAAAAAAGGCTACACTTCTGTAACCCTTTTACTTTGGCTCCCCCTTCAGGACTTGAACCTGAGACCCTCTGATTAACAGTCAGATGCTCTAACCAACTGAGCTAAGGAGGAAAATATGTTTATCGAACCTGAGCTTTTAAAGCTCCCCCTGCTGGACTTGAACCAGCGACCCTCTGATTAACAGTCAGATGCTCTAACCAACTGAGCTAAGGAGGAATTTCCCTTTTTGGGAGGGCAAAAATAGGGTTTTTCAATTCTTCTCAAAACAGCAACGCCTTATTTATCAATAAAATTCCTGAAAAACCTATTGCCGCTACCATAAACCCAAAAAAGAGCCGGTTTTCAGCCCCACAAAAACGCCATTTTCATCCACCATCACCGGCCAGTGCTTTAGGTAATAACCTTCGCCCGACACGTTGCGGCCGTTTTTCATGCAAAACTTGTAACGGTGCAGCGGGCACACCACGTTGCCCAGTGCATCAATCCAACCGTCGGCCATGGGGCCGCTAGCATGCGGGCATTTGGGGGCAAACGCAAAATATTCGTTGCCAAACCTGCCAATACACACCCGCTTGTCGCCTGCCATAGCCTCGGCCAGGTTGTTGGGGCCAAAAGCAATTTCTTCTGGGCTTTCGGCCACCTTTACCCAGTTTATTTGATCCGCCATTTATTTCAATCCGGTTGAGCGCTACAATCCTGTTTGCCGCAATTAATAAAAAAACTCAGTTTTATACGGGTAGCGTATCCGGTACAATTCCCGCACTTTATCCAGGATGGTTTTGCGCAGCAGCTCAATATTGGTGCGCTCCAGCGCCGAAATAAAGATGGCGTTGTCGTTGGTGGCCCGCTGCCAGCGCTCTTCGAGGTCACGCAGAATTTCTTTTTTCGTATCGTCCTCCAGCCACTCGTCGAAGGTGTGCTGCTCGTACAGGTCCATTTTATTAAAAATGGTGATGATGGGTTTTTCAAAAGCTGCCAGTTCCTGCAGCGTTTTGTTGACCACGCCAATCTGGTCTTCGTAGTTGGGGTGCGAAATATCCACCACGTGCAGCAGTATGTCGGCTTCCCGCACTTCATCGAGGGTGCTTTTAAAACTTTCCACCAGATGGTGCGGCAACTTGCGGATAAAACCCACCGTATCGCTCAGCAAAAACGGCGTGCTTTCGTACACAATCTTGCGGGTGGTGGTGTCCAGCGTTGCAAACAATTTGTTCTCGGCCAGCACCTCGCTTTTGCTCAGCAGGTTCATGATGGTGCTTTTGCCCACGTTGGTATAACCCACCAAGGATACGCGGATAAATTCGCCGCGGTCTTTGCGCTGGGTGTATGCCTGCTTATCTATTTCCTTGAGGCGGTTGCGCAGCAAGGAAATCTTATCCCGCACAATCCGGCGGTCCGTTTCAATTTCCGTTTCACCGGGGCCACGGGTACCAATACCGCCACCCAGGCGTTCCAGGTGTTTCCACATACCCCGCAGGCGGGGCAAAATGTACTGGTACTGCGCCAGCTCCACCTGCGCCTTGGCCTGTGCCGTTTTTGCCCTGCGGGCAAATATGTCGAGGATAAGATCGGAGCGGTCAATAACCTTGATGCCCACTTCTTTTTCGATGTTGGAAATTTGTGACCCGTTCAGTTCATCGTCGAAAATGAGCAGGTCTATTTCGCGGCTCTTGATGTATTCGGCTATTTCCTGCAGCTTGCCCTTGCCCACAAAAGTGCGGCTGTCGGGGTGCGCCAGTTTTTGGTAAAAACGCTTTACGGTTACTGCTCCTGCCGTTTCGGCCAAAAAAGCCAGCTCCTCGAGGTACTCCTGCACCTGGTGTTCTTTCTGATCTTTCTGCACCACGCCTACCAGCACGGCCCGTTCTTCTTTATTGATCTTGTTCGATTTATCCAGCATATAGTGCACTACATTTTCAACGATAAAAATACGGATAAAGCGAGCAAAGGCCGGGCCACGCCAATGGCAGGTAGGAATGGGGTTGGTATTGGTTATATTTCTCTTTCTTCTTTTGCGCTTTGGTGCTTTTTGTTGGGTCTTTGTGTTTGTCATGCTGAGCGCAGCGAAGCATCTGAGTTGTGCAAAGAGTTCAATTGCACAAAGTTCAGATCCTTCCTTCGTCAGGATGACAAGGCAAAAGCGTGATGGCGTATAAAGACATTATAGACAAAGAACATCATTCCAATGGTGGTGTAGGACACTTAGTATAATCAGTCTCTGTCATGCCGAACTTGTTTCGGCATCTCCTTCTTCAATCAGCAGCTCAGAAGATTATAGGGGATGCCGAAACAAGTTCGGCATGACACGTACTAGGTAGTAAGACTTCGCCTTAATGGCGGCTTGGTATCAATTTAAAATAACGATTATTCAATAAAAAAGCGCAGGGTCGACCTGCGTTTTTTTATTTGAACAAACTAATGGTTGTTGCTGTCTTTAAAACTGGATGCAGTCACACAGGTTTTGTCATGACGGGAAACACTAAGGTGCGAAGAGGGAAATTTTAGCAAGAGCGGCTTTGCTAGAAACAAAATCATCGAGCTAAACCATTGCCATCCATGCAGCATACTGCTGCTTAATACTGTCCTTAAAAGAAAAATTAACATTATTTATAAAATATTTTTTCGGTGCTACCGAAACCATGTATTTTGTACATAATTATTGTTTGCCCACCTATTGGACTGCAATAACGTTTGGAACGCAAACCTCTGCTATATGAAATTACAACGATTGCTCACAGCCCTAGGGCTGCTTGTGCTTACGCTCCTGTATGCACAGTCTTCACTTGCACAAAGCCGCACGGTATCGGGCCGTATTACCGACCGGCAGGGCGCAGGCCTTCCCGATGTTTCGGTGATCATTAAAGGCACCACAACAGGCACCGTTACCGGCGCCGATGGACGCTTCAGCCTTTCCGTGCCCGAAAACGCCAGCCGCCTGGTGGTTTCCGCCGTTGGCTTTACCGAACAGGAAGTTAGTATTACCGGCAACACTGCCAACGTAACGCTTGAAAGTGCCACCTCCAGCCTCAACGAAGTAGTGGTTGTGGGCTACGGTACCGCCCGCCGCCGCGACCTTACCGGCTCGGTGGCATCGGTTCAGGCGAAAGATTTTAATAAAGGCGTATTTACTGCCCCGGATCAGCTGATCCAGGGCAAGGCTGCAGGCGTATTGGTGATCAACAACACCGGCCAGCCCGGCGGTTCCACCACCGTACGCATCCGCGGTACATCTTCCATTCGCTCCGGCAACCAGCCGCTGTACGTGGTGGATGGTGTGCCCCTGTCGGGCGGCTCGGCACGTCCGGGTGGCAACGGCGCAGCCTACGGCAACGATGGTGGCAACCCGCTCAACTTTATCAACCCCAACGACATTGCCGGTATGGAAATCTTGAAGGATGCCTCCGCAACAGCCATTTACGGTTCGCGTGGTGCCAACGGCGTAGTGCTTATTACTACAAAAAGGGGCCGATCAGGTGCGCCGCAAATTGACGTAAGCGCCGCCGCCAGCGTTTCGAACGTGTTGAAGCGCCTGGAGGTGCTGGACGGCAATGAGTACCGTGCAGCATTGGCCAAATACAACCAAACCAGCGGCAACTTTGGCAGCAACATCGATGCGTTTGATGCCATTACCCGCACTGCCCTTACCCAAAACCACAACGTGGCTGTAAGCGGTGGCAACGAGAACGGCCGGTACCGCCTTTCGGTGGGCTACCTCGATCAGAACGGTATTGTCAAAAATTCGGGTTTTAAAAAATACTCAGCCGGTCTTACCACGCAGTTCCGCTTTTTGGAAAGCAAAAAACTGGGATTGGACATTAACCTGATTACCACGCAAACCGATGAGTCGATTGCGCCTACATCGGCCAACGTGGGTTTTGAAGGAAACCTGATTTCGCAGGCACTGCAATGGAACCCAACACTGCCGCTCACCGGCCGCAATGCAGCTGGTGTGGATACACTGACCCGCTACCCGGGCAGCAATACTACTATCAACCCGCTAGCGCAGCTGCAGTACTACCGCGACCTGGCCCGGGTAAATACCATCCTGGCAAGCGTGTCGCCGTCGTATAAGTTTACCAACAACCTGGAGTACCGCTTTTTAATGAGCATCAACCGGCAGGCTGGTGTTCGCCGCGGGCAGATCAACCGCCTGCTGAACCTGGCCAACATCGAGAACCGGGGTGCGGCATATACCAGCAACAACGAAAGAACCGACGCCCAGTTTACCAACACGCTGAGCTACAACAAGCAGGTAAATTCGAACTTTAACCTGAACGCAGTAGTGGGCCACGAGTACCTGAAGTTTGACGAGCGGACCACTTTTGTATCAGGTCTTGATTTTCCAAACAACGGCCTCAACTACTATGATATGTTGGGTGTATCAACCCGCGCCAACCGCGAGTCGGGATCGTTTGCCAACCCAACCACCGAGCTGCAATCCTTCTTTGCAAGGGCCATTGTAAACATCCAGGATAAATACCTGTTTACCGGAACGTTCCGCACCGACGGCTCTACCCGTTTTGGTGAAAACAACCGCTACGGCTATTTCCCATCGCTGGGTTTTGCATGGAACATGTCGGATGAAAATTTCCTGAAAGGCAACACCGTGCTCAGTAACCTGAAGCTGCGCCTGGGCTGGGGCCGCACCGGCAACCAAGAGTTTCCTTCCGGCGCTTCGCTCAACCGCTTTTCGCTCAACGGCAACCCTTACAGCGTGGCCCGTACCAACTACGGCAACCCCGACCTGAAATGGGAAACCTCTACCACCAGCAACGTAGGTGTTGACTTTAGCCTGTTCAATAATCGCTTCTACGGTTCGGTGGATTACTTCTATAAAAAAACCACCGACGTACTGTTTGAGCGTACCTTGGCTGCACCGGCACCTGCCGGCCGCATTTGGGTAAACCTGGATGGCTATGTGCTGAACAAAGGAGTGGAAGTAACCTTGAATACTGGGCTGCTTAATTCCAAAGACATCTCGTGGAACCTAGGTGGCAACGTTTCCTTCCTGCAAAACACGGTGAGCGGACTTGCTGGTTTTTATGAAACCGGCGCACTGCGCGGCCAGGGCTTTTCCAACGTGCTGGCGCAGCGGGTGATCAACGACCAACCGATCAACGTTTGGTACCTGCAGCGTTTTGAAGGCATCGATAAAACCACCGGCCAGGCTATTTATGCCGATAACGGTGCAAAATCATACGCCGGCAGCCCCAACCCCAAAACCCTGGTGGGCATCTCTACCGACTTTACCTACAAAAAGCTGACGGCTACCCTAAACATGAACGGCACATTTGGCCACTACCTGTTCAACAACACTGCAGCAACCGTATTGTCGATTGGTAACCTGGGCAACCGCAACCTGGCCAAAAGCGTACTCAACACCGATGCGCAAGAAGCCATTTCCAGCGCCCCGGCACCATCTACCCGCTATCTGGAAAAAGGCAATTACCTGAAAATGGCCAACGCGTCGCTGAACTACCGCATTGGCGATATTGGCAGAACATTCCGCAACGTAAACCTGACGCTTACCGGGCAGAACCTCTTTGTGATCACCAAATACACCGGATTTGACCCCGAGGTAAACACCGATGCAGGTGCCAACGGCATCCCGTCGCTGGGTGTGGAGTACATCCCTTACCCATCGGCCCGTACCATCCTGTTTGGTATCAACTTCTCATTATAAACGTTATTGAAATATCATGGAAAAGATTAAGCGATACCTCATTATTTTCTTCAGCTTCCTACTGTTTTCGTGTACGAAGCTCGACGAGAATTTCCGCAGCAGTCTGTCGCAAAACGACTTTACGCCCACTGCCGCAGAACTGCTGACTACGGCCTACAACTCGATGAATGGACCATTCCAACGCGGCGATTTCTGGCACATTCAGCAACACACTTCCGACGAAACCATTGCGCCTACCCGCGGCCCCGACTGGGACGATAACGGGCAGTGGCGTGCACTGCATGCGCATACCTGGGACAATAACCAAAACCAGATCAACGGCGCTTTCTCGGGCCTGCTGAGCATACAGTTTAATGCTTCTTTTGTATTGCAATACAACCCCAGTCCGCAACAGGCTGCCGAGGCCAAGTTTATCCGTGCACTGAGTGTGTTTACCGTGCTGGATGGCTGGGGCCAGGTGCCGTTCCGCGAAGACCTGAACGACTACCGCATTGACCCGAAAACCTTGTCCAACACGGAGGCCGCCGATTTTATCATCAGTGAAGTTACCGGCATCATCAATGCACTGCCCGACGTGCCGGCCTACCGTGCCAACAAAGATGCTGCCCGTGCATTGCTGATGAAGACCTATCTCAACAGGGGCATGTTTGCCAACCGTGCGGCGCCCACTTTTGCGCCTGCCGATATGGCGCAGGTAATTGCTCTGGCCGACCAGATCATTGGTTCGGGCCGGTACAGCATCAACAACAACGAATACTTCGACCATTTTGCACCGAACAACGAGAATATTTCGCGGGAAAACATTTTTACGCTGCACAACATAGGCGCCACCAGCGGCGGCGATGTGCGGGGTGTGGCCATGCAGGTTTCGCACTACAACATGAACCCAAGCGGCTGGAACGGCTTTTCTACGCTGTCCGATTTTTACGACAAGTTTGAAGATTCAGATAAGCGCAGGGGTTACAACTACCGCTATCCCGGTGCTTTGCCCAACCCCGGCAACCGTACCAACGTAGGCTTCCTCATTGGCCAGCAATATAACCTGACCACCGGCGCAGCCCTGCAAGACCGTAAAGGCAACCCGCTGACCTTTAGCCGCGAGGTAAAAATCAGGGAGACCGACGAAAACACACTGGAAAGAACCGGTATCCGGGTATTGAAATATCCCTTTGATTATGCTACCAATGCCGATCAGAAAGAAAACGACTGGGTTATTTTCCGTTATGCCGATGTGCTGCTGATGAAGGCCGAAGCACTGCTCCGCACCGGCAAAGCTGCCGAAGGCTTGGTGATTGTAAACCAGATCCGTGCGGCTCGTGGTGCTACCCCACTGGCTGCCCTGAACGAAGCCAACCTGCTCGATGAGCGGGGCCGCGAACTGTACTGGGAAGGCTGGCGCCGCCAGGACCTGATCCGTTTTGGTAAATTCCTCCAACCCTGGCAGGAAAAAGCAGCCTCCGACCCACGGAACCTGCTGTTTCCCATCCCAGCCAACCAATTGGCAGTTAACCCCAACCTGACGCAAAATCCCGGCTATTAATTGTATTTTGCCCTAAATTGAACGAAAGAAAAAAGGTCATTGCATAATGACCTTTTTTCTTGTAATTACGAACAAGACTATGTGCTGTATGAATAAGACCTGGTGGCTTGCCTTGTTGATCCTTTTTTCCTGTGGCAAACCGCAACAGGACACGCTTTTTGTGCTGGAAAAAAACACCGGGATCGATTTTGCCAACAACATCCGCAACACACAGGAGTTCAATATTTTTCAATACCGCAATTTTTACAACGGTGGCGGCGTGGCCATTGGCGACATCAACAACGATGGCCTGGGCGATGTGTTTTTTACCGCCAATATGGGCGCCAACAAGCTATATTTAAACAAGGGCAATTTCAAGTTTGATGACATTTCTGAAAAGGCCGGCATCCGCAACAGCGGCCGCTGGGGCACCGGCGTGGTGATGGCAGATATAAATGCCGATGGCTGGCTGGACATTTATGTGTGCAATGCCGGCTACCAGCAGGGCATTTCCAACGAAAACGAACTGTACATCAACAACCGCAACGGAACTTTTACCGAGGCGGCAAAGCAATACGGCCTGGCCGAAAGCGGCTACACCACCCACGCTGCTTTTTTCGACTATGACCTGGATGGCGACCTCGATTGCTATGTGCTGAAAAACAGCTTTATACCGGTAAATACGCTCAATTACGCCAATAAGCGGGAACTGCGGGCCGAACACTGGGATGTGCCCGAGGCGGTAAAAGGTGGTGGCGACAAACTGCTGCGCAACGATGGCGGCAAATACGTGGATGTAAGCGAAGCCGCCCATATTTATGGCTCGCTGATCGGGTTTGGGCTCGGTGTAACGGTGGGCGATATCAACGGCGACGGCTACCCCGACCTATACATTTCGAACGACTTTTTTGAACGCGACTACCTCTACATTAACCAGCAGGACGGCACTTTTAAAGAAGACCTCGAAAACCGGATGCAGCATGTGTCCAACTTTTCGATGGGTGCCGATATTGGCGACATCAACAACGACGGGCACCTCGATATTTTTACCACCGATATGCTGCCTGGCAACGACCTGCGCCTGCGCACCACCACATCGTTCGAAAGCTGGGACGTAACCCAACTCAAGCTGCGCTCCGGTTTTTACAACCAGTTTCAGCAAAACTGTTTGCAGGTGGCCGATGGCAGCGGCAAGTTTGTGGAAACGGCGTTTTACAGCGGCGTGGCAGCCACCGACTGGAGCTGGGGCGGCCTTATGTTTGACGCCGACAACGACGGCCTTTCCGACATTTTTGTAAGCAACGGCATCAGGCACGACATTACCGACCAGGATTTTATTGATTTTTTCGCCAACGAAATGATCCAGGAAATGGTGATGACGGGTCAAAAAAGCGATGTGGACCAGATCATCGACCGGATGCCCTCGCGGCCTATTGCCAATAAAATGTTCCGCAACCGCGGCGCCCTGAAATTTTCTTCGGAAGAAGGGGCTTGGGGCCTCGACCAGCCTTCTTTTTCCAACGGCGCAGCCTACGGCGACCTCGACAACGACGGCGACCTGGACCTGGTGGTGAACAATGTAAACATGCCCGCATTTGTGTACCGCAATGCAGCAAGGGAGCAAACCGGCAACAACTATATTGCCTTTCAGCTAAAAGGCACAGGCGCCAACAGTTTTGCTATTGGCAGCACCATTAAAGTGTTTACAAATAGCGGTGTGCAAACCCGCGAACTGGTGCCCAGCAGGAGTTTCCAGTCGTCGGTTGATTACCGGGCAGTTATTGGGCTGGGTAAAAATGCTGCGGTAGATTCGGCGCAGGTGTTGTGGCCTGGCGGTGCGGTAACCGTGCTGCAAAAGCCGGAACTAAACAAAGTGCACGGCCTGAAACAGGACAATGCAACCCCGCGGGTTCTGGCGGTGCAGCCGGCCCCGGCTCCAATGTTCGATACTGTTAGCCATGTTTTTGAGCGCCATGTAGAAGACCAGTACGTGGATTTTTACAATGAACGGAATATACCGGTTTTGCTATCGCGGGAAGGGCCCAAGGCAGCCGCGGCCGATGTAAACGGCGATGGCTTGGAGGATATATTCATTGGCGGCGCATCGGGGCAGGCGGGCCAGTTGTATCTGCAAACGGCGGGTGGTTTTGTAAAAAAACAAGTACTCGGCTTTTTGCCCCATGCCGCATCTGAAGATGTAGCGGCCGTTTTTTTTGATTGCGATGGCGATGGCGACGCTGACCTGTTGGTGGGCTCGGGCGGTAACCGCCAGGATGCCGGCAGCCTCAACAATCGTTTGTATCAGAACGACGGTAGCGGAGGGTTTCGTTTTGTTGAAGGTGCACTGCCCGCTTCCAACGTCAACACTTCGGTTATTGCGCCCCACGATTGGGATGGCGACGGCGACCTGGACTTGTTTGTAGGTGCCCGCAACATTGTAGAAAACTATGGCCTCGACCCGCAAAGCGCCTTTTTGGTAAACGACGGTACCGGCCGATTTACCCCACTGCCCGTAAACAACAAACAACTGCGCATGGGCATGATCACCGGTGCCGTGTGGATAGATATTACCGGTGATGGTAAAAAACAACTAGTGGTGACCGGCGAATGGATGGCGCCCAAAGCATTTTCGGTTTCTTCAAACGGCATACAGGAAATAGCCACCGATCTGGCCGCCTTGGAAGGCTGGTGGCAAACGGCCGCCGCAGCCGACCTCGACGGCGATGGCGACGAAGATTTAGTGCTGGGCAATATTGGTGAAAACTTTTACCTGCAACCCTCTGCTAAAGAGCCGGTAAAACTTTGGATCAACGATTTTGACGGCAATGGCGTGGTGGACAAAGTCATTTCCCGAACCGTGGATGCCCGCGACATGCCAGTGTTTCTGAAACGCGACCTCACCGACCAGGTGGTTTCGCTACGCAAGGGCAACCTCAAGCACGAAGATTTTGCCCGCAAATCGGTCCAGGATCTTTTTTCCGAGCCGCTGCTCAAGAAAAGCACGGTTAAGCAATTTGTGTATGCAGCCTCCTGTGTCGCCCGCAACGACGGTGGGGGAAAATTTACCATCCAGCCGCTGCCCATGCCCGTACAGCTTTCTTCGGTGCGGGCTATTGCTACCACCGACTTCAACGGCGATGGCCGCCCCGACCTGGTGCTGGGCGGCAACGAGTTTGGCCTCCTGCCGCAGTTTTCGCGGCTCGATGGATCTTACGGCTGGGTGCTGATGAACGAAGGCGGCAAGTTTAAGTTGTTGGATGCGAAAACCTCCGGTGTGGCGGTGCGGGGCCAGGTGCGGGATATTGCACCCATCAGGCGGCGCAATGGCGTATCGCTGTTGTTTTTGCAAAACGGCGACCGGCCGGTGTTGTACAACCTGCAGCAGGCGCAAACCGCGCAGCGGCGCAATCAATAAAATTGGAGCCAGCGATGAAATTCAGGGTAATGAAACAGGCGGGCAGTTGGGTGGCGGTGGCCCTTTGGGTAATGCTAGCGGGCGGCAACCCCAATGTTCAAAAGCAAACTTGATAGCGTTTGAGTATTAGAAGCACCACATAATTCAGGGATCGCTCAATATACCGGGTAATAAACCTTTGTTACCCACTTCGCCGTATCAGGTTGTTGCAGCCGATCGGTAACCAATAGGGCAAACGGAATAGCCGGTGCCCGCAGGTCCTTATCCTGTGCATAATGATCCAATTGCACCAATGCCTGCTCCACGGTAGCCTGTCCGCCGTTGACAGTAGCAACCAATACATTTCCCCGCACCATGGCTTTATACATGATGGAATCTTTTGCCGGTAGTGTGCGGCTGGTGGCAACGGCCACCATGCTTTCGAAATTACCATTGGCACTCTTGCTTACATGCAGGATTGGGGCGTTGGTTGCAGCAGCACCTTGTTGGCTAATGTATTGTTGCAATTTGGCAACTTTGTTATATATGTCGGTAGTGGTGGGATACTGCGCTGTTTGAAATCGGAGTGCTACAAATGCAGTATCGGTAATGGTTTGCAAGGCAATGTCGAGGCCGTAAATATTTGTATCAGACAATGCAAATGCCTGCATGCTGTTCAGGATTTGATCCATCTTTTCTTCCACTGCATTTGCTGTCCGCCATTGGCTAAACCGCTGCCACAGGTTACCGGCTTTATTGGTGGTGTATTCCCATTTTACAACAGTGCCTTTGTTTACCGGCATCATGGTAATAAGGCTGGCGATGCTGTCTTTTGCGGAGCGGATGTGCACCACCGTGTTATTGTATAGCTCCTTTGTAACAACAAATGCATGCTCGTCCATAAAGTATTCCCCATTGCGTACGGTGCCTGGCCACCACTTGTGCCATTGCTCTGGTTGCTGCAGCACCCGTGCCACCGATGCCGGTTTGTTATCAATAGCTATGGTGCCCGAAATGGTTTGTTGTGCAGGGATAAAAAACAGCAAAAAAGCAAAGACCGCCAACATCAACACCAGCAGTAGGAGCAGGAATTTTTTCATGAATGGGAGCATTGAATGCAACGCACTAACCGGTTAAACAAGCAACAATGTTATTAGATGCCACTTGTGTTTGATCATACCAAAAATATCGATGCTTTTTGCATCATTGCACATGCTGCTGGTGTTCTATGATAAAAATGATGACCTCATCCAATGTGAGCGAAGTGCGGCTCAACGCATCCATAATATCCTCGCGGCTAACCTGTGCGGCAAATGCAGGCGTTTTTAATTTTTTCTGCACGCTTTTTATATCCATGCCATCGTAGCGCTGCGGCCGCACCAGTGCAGCGGCATGTATAAAGCCGGAAAGCTCGTCGAACACATAGATCATTTTTTCCATGCTGCTTTCGGGCTCCACACCAAAATGGCGCGGCCCATGCGAAGCAATACAGCGGATAATGGACGGATCAATATGACGGCGCTCCAATTCTTCCACAATGATGCGGCAATGTTCGGTGGGGTGCTTTTCCCAATCGGCATCGTGCAGCAGCCCGGCCAGCCACCATTTGTGTGCCTCATTTTCGGGTAGGCCTTCCCGCTGCAAAGCCCATGCTTTCATTACTGCGGCCACCTGTTTCATGTGCAGGCGCAGCCGGTCGTTTTCCACCCATTGGTGCAGCAGCTCGAAGGCTTCCGTTTCGGTAAGCACGTTGTCTTTATCGGCGGGGTTGCCAAACTCGGTGCGGCCCAGCGGTTGAATGGTTTCAGCCATATAGTGTTGTAAAAAGTATTTTAAATATTGAATTGACCAAGGGCAATTTAACCATTACTAAGCAACCTTGATGGTTACATGGCAGCTTTATTAAATTTGATCCACCTGAATGCATGCATTGCTTTCGATAATCGATAACGTGATGAAATTTTTATTTATTTCCCAACTACAGTTTGTGCAAATATTTTATGTGATGCCATTATAAAAGCGCTTAAGCTAAGTAGTTATAGGAGCAATCACTTAATTGTTTAAATAACTGATGCGCCCTGCTTATTGCATTTCTGTTTTATTATTTCTTTGCCGCACCAAATACCGTTGTTGCATTGATTTGTGATGTACGTGTATCAACACCCCGCTCCATACAGCTAGCACTAGCTTAACCAATATCCTTTAATAAACGTATAGATCCATTCTGCTTATGATGACCACTTACCTCCGGGTAGTAAAGGCTGCTGTGCGCCAATTCCTGTACAGCAATGCGCCGGCCACCAGCCTCAAGCTGGCCACTACTTTTATCCTGCTATTTGCCGCTTTTTTTGCCACTGCACAAGGGCCAACGTTTAACAGTACGCCTGTTACTACCGCTACAGTTGGGCAGCCGTATACCTATGGCGCATCTGCAACAGAGCCATCTAATAAGCCGCTAACAATCAGCCCCGTTACTGTTCCTTCATGGCTTACATTTAGCAGCTCGGGGCAAAGTACATCAACCCAGTTTGGTGGCGCAGTTAGTCATCCAGGAGGAATTGCGGGGGATGCCTCAGGAAATGTTTATGTGGCAGACCTTACCGGTCAACAGATCTACAAAATAACGCCGGATGGCACCACCACTCCTTGGTTCAAAAACAGAGGGGTTTATATCTATGCTATGATGGTACATGGAAATGACCTGTACGTTTCCAACTTTTATGACAATCAAAATTATGGTAATGGTTCCATCACCAAAATAAACCTCACCGGTACGCCCACAGAAACAACTGTAGTAGCTCAAGGAGTTTTGTATAATCCCTTATCAATGGCATATAGGGATGGTTTTATATATATAGCCGACTATGGGGCGGGGAAAATTCGAAGGCATAATTTAGCTAGTAAGACAACCACTGATGTAGCAACGCTATATGATGTCTTTGGTTTGGGCTTCAATCAGTCCGGTTTGCTGTATGCTGCAAGTTGGAGCTATTCAAAAGTATACACCATAAATCCCTCGGTTGCTAATCCGCAAAGTACATTGATTGAAAAAATCACGTTGCCAAGCAGTGCAAGTGATGTAAAGGTTGATGCAAATGGCTATGTATATGTGAGCGGCTACGGCTTTGTCCGTAAATACACGCCTGATTTAAGTACATACACGAGTGCTTGGTCAGGCAACCAAATTGTATGGGGTATGTCCCTGACTCCGGGAGGTGCATTGGTTTTTGGGCTTGAGGAGTCTAGTCAGGTGCACAAACTGCAAACAGGCGCCACAATCTCGGGTACGCCTACAATTAATAACATCGGTGTACACGCAGTTTCCATCAAAGCCGACAACGGAACTACTGCAACACTGCAAAACTTTAATGTAACGGTCTATGGTCCTTCTACTTTTACGGTAAGCAATCTTACTAAAAATGTGGGCGACGCACCATTTCAATTGACCGATCCAACATCGAACAGTTCGGGTGCATTTACCTATACCAGCAGCAATAGCGCAGTGGCTACCATAAGCGGCAATACCGTTACCATTGTTGGTGTAGGAAATACTACTATTACCGCCACGCAGGCGGCTTCGGGTTTGTACCTGGCAACGCCCAAAACATTTACCCTTACGGTAAATGCGCAAAAGCCAGTGATCAGTTCCTTTAGTCCAACCAGTGGGCCGGCAGGCACCACCATTACCATTGATGGTAGTTACTTTACCGGCGCTACTGCCGTAAGTATTGGTGGCGTTCCTGTAACCGGTTTTACCGTGCAAAGCAACACACGTATTGTTGCCACCGTACCGGCAGGTACCATCAATGGTGCCATTGCTGTAACCACTGCAGCAGGCACCGGCACCAGCAGTGCATCGTTTAGTTCGGCACTGCCCCCGGCCATTACATCGTTTACACCAACGTCGGCACTTGCTGGCGCCACCATTACCATTACCGGCACCAACCTTACCGGTGCTACCGCGGTTTCCATCAATGATGTAGCGGTTAACTCGTTTACCGTGGTAAGTGCTACTTCCATTACGGCAGTAGTGGCCAACAACAATACTACGGGTAAAATAAAAATTACAACCGCGGGTGGCACCTCTATCACCACCGGCAATTTTACCGTACTCAAAAACCCAACGATCTCGGGCTTTGCAGCGCTGAATAAAACATACGGCGACGCACCATTTCAGTTGACTGCGCCCACCTCGAACAGCACGGGTGCATTTACCTACACCAGTAGTAACAACGCTGTGGCTACAGTAAATGGCAACACCATTACCATTATAGGTGCAGGCACCGCAGTGATCACTGCAGTACAGGCCGCCGATGCCAATTATCTTTCCGGTTCGGTTACTGCTACACTTACTGTAGCCAAGGCCAACCCTGTGCTTGGCGGTTTTGTTGCATTGAATAAAACCTATGGCGATGCACCGTTTGTATTGACTGCACCGGCAAGCATCAGCAATGGCGGCTTTAGCTATACCAGCGGCAATGCTTCGGTGTCTACAATCAATGGTGGCACGGTTACTATTGCAGGCGCAGGCACAACAACGATCACTGTTACGCAGGCAGCAACCGATAACTACAATGCTGCCACTGCTACCGCTGTGCTCACTGTTGGCAAAGCCACTCCGGTATTGAGTGCATTTGCACCCATCAACAAAATATATGGTGATGCTGCGTTTGAGCTTACTGCACCAACAAGTGCCAGCAACGGATCGTTTACTTATACCAGCAGCAATGCTGGTGTGGCCGGCATCAACGCCAACACGGTAACCATCACCGGTGCAGGCAACGCCACCATTACAGCAACACAGGCCGAAACAGCGAACTACAAAGCTGCATCGGTTACTGCAACCATCACGGTAGCAAAAGCAGCTCCGGCCATCGACACCATTGCAGCCATCAATAAAACCTATGGCGATGCAGCATTTGCGCTGGTAGCACCAACATCGAACAGCACAGGCGCATTTACTTACAGCAGCAGCAATACTGCGGTAGCAACAGTTAATGGAACCACGGTAACAATTATTGGCGCAGGTACTGCTACCATCACAGCTACACAGGCATCTGACAACAATTACCTGCAGGGCAGTGTTGCTACAACGCTTACCGTAGCAAAAGCAACACCTGCAATCACTGGTTTCCAAAACCTGGACAAGACCTATGGCGATGCAGTATTTAACCTGCAACAGCCACAGTCAGCCAGCACGGGTGTATTTACCTATACCAGCAGCAATAAGGCCGTGGTTACTGTGTCGGGAAATACCATCACTATTGTAGGTGCAGGTACCGCCACTATCACTGCTACGCAAGCTGCAGATGCCAATTATAACAGTGCATCGGTTAATGCCACCATCACTGTAGCGAAGGCGGCCCCGGTGCTCGCCAATTTTGAAAACCTGGCCAAAACCTATGGCGATGCTGCCTTTGCATTGGCTAAACCAACATCAACCAGTCCCGGCACATTTACCTACACCAGCGCCAACGGTGCGGTGGCAACAGTTTCGGGTACGCAGGCAACGATCCGCGGGGCAGGCACGGTAGTGATCACCGCAACACAGGCGGCAACAGCCAATTACAACGGCGGCACCATCACTGCATCGCTTACTGTTGCACCTAAGGTGCTTACTGTAAAAGCGGCAGATAAAGTACGCTGCGTGGGCTACACCAATCCTGAATTTACTTACACCATCACCGGCTTTGTTAGGGGTGAAAATGCTTCGGTGCTGCAAACAGCACCAACACTAACTACCGCCGCAAACAACACCAGTGTTGCAGGCAACTATGCCATTAACGCCAGCGGTGCTGCTGCTGCCAACTATACATTTAACTATATAGATGGCACACTGCGGGTAGCCAACCCCGAGCATACTGCGCAACGCATGCCCAATGTAGATGCGCTGCAAGATGAAGCCACGCCATTGCAGGCACGCAGCTTTGGTGTAAAATACCAATGGACGCCAGCCAACGGCCTCACCAATGCCAACAGCCCTGCGCCGCGAACAAGGCTGCAGAACGAACAGAAATACCAGGTGGCCATTACAGAGGCATCGGGTTGCGTGGTGGTGGATACCGTACTGGTGCGCCTTTTTGAACGCCCTGATGTATTTGTACCAACCCTGTTTTCGCCCAATGGCGATGGCATCAACGATGTACTGCGCCTCAATGCAGTGGCGCTGCGCAGCCTGAACGCGTTCAGGATTTATAACCAATGGGGCAAACAGGTGTTTTCAACCAACAACCTGAATGAAGGATGGGACGGTACGTTTGGCGGACAGGTGCAGCCAATGGCTACATACACCTGGGTGTTGAGCGGCGTCGACAAAAACGGCAAACCCATTACCCGGAGCGGATCGGTAACACTGGCCCGCTAAGGAGGCCTTTCCGCACCAAATCAATGTTATTTCCATATCCAATAAAAACCGGAACAAAATGAATCTGCGCAAAATATCCACCGCCATCATACTGCTGCTAATACAGCAATCGGCTTCGGCCCAAGACCCGTTTTTTTCACAGGCACACCGCTCGCCGCTGGCCATTAATCCCGCCCTTGCCGGCGAAGGACAAACCACCAGCTGGCGCCTGCAGGGTAACATGCGGTCGCAATGGTGGGGTGGCAGCACACAGCCTTATAAAACAGGTGCCGTTACCGTGGAGCACCGCATTGATATGAGCCAGCCTGGCAGCGCCTTAACGCTTGCCGGAAGCTTTCAGAGCGAAGTGAGCAACGGCGGCATTTTAAAAAACAACTATGCATCGGTTGGTGCGGCGTACCGCAATGCGCTGGACCGGGCCGGTCGCCACAGCCTTTCGGTGGGCCTGCTCGGAACCTTTGCCAACCGCCTGCTCGATCCATCTGGGGCTACCATGCAAAATGGTTTTGGTTCATTTGGGTTTATGCGCGGTGTGGCCCACGATCCCGTAACGGTGCAAAAGCATCGCTATTGGGATGTGCAAACCGGCATCGGCTATAGCTATAAAGGCGCCCAATGGAGTGCCCACCTGGGTGGTGCGCTGTTTCATGCAGCAAGGCCCGAGGAAAGTGCCTACAATTATGGCAATGGCTACCGCATACCACAGCGTAAGGTGGCCGAAGGAACAATGGGCTACATCAATGCCGAAGGCGCCGAGTGGACCCTGCGTGCCAATGCGCAATGGCAGGGCCAGCACGAAGTGCAGCAGGTAGCGGTAGACTATCGCTTTCCTATTGGCGAAGAAGCGGGGAGGAGCCTCACGTTTGGACTGGGCAGCCGTATCGGTGATTCGTTTTTCCCGTATGTGCAATTGGAGTGGGAAAAGCTTTCTGTGGGCCTGAGCTATGATGCCGTAACGGGCTCGGTGCGTCGGCACTACAATCAGGTGCGCTCCGCCGAGCTGACGCTGGCTTATGGCTTTGGTAAGAAGTTGTAAGTGTTGTTTAAAATTTTTTGTTTGCAATAAAAAATGCCGCTGGTTTGCACCACGGCATTTTTGTTTTATTAAAGTGTAGTACTAAACCGCGATCAGGGCAGCGTCCTGCGCAGTAGTACCTGTCGTGCCAAGCTCGTTTCAGCATCCCCCTTCCGCTTTTGTAAAATCCACGAGATGTAGGAGATGCCGAAACGGGTTCGCCATGACAACTCTAGTGGGCAAAAGCACAACTTGAATACGTGGGGTTTTAATTATGACAACACTATAAACTTTTTCGGTTGTGCATGCACGATATATAGATACTGTCGGAAAATAAGATTGGTTTTTTAAAGAACGCAAGCTTTTAAGACTACTTAATTGTGTAATGAGGTTTTGTTGCCAGCAGCAGAACCTTACTCTTCTCCTCCCGGCGATTGTATTGCCGATTCCAATATATCGGCACCTTCCCACTGGCGTTGCACCCGCTCCTCCATTTGATCCAGCACGGCTACAAAGCCGAGGTACATTTCTTCTTTTTCGGTGGCATGCGGCGCCAGCGTGTTGATCAGGATCAGGGAAATTTGCTCCAAGTAACGGCGGCCACCGGGGCGGCGGAAAAAGCTTTCCGCCAAGCGGGTATCACCCCGGGCAATAGAGCAGATGGCCTGATCCATGTGTTCGTTCATGGGGCCAAAGTTGGCCCAAAGCGGCGGAAAAGAAAAGTTAGTATTGTAAGCAGCCGGGGAATTTTAATTTGATTGCGAAAAGACGGCACCAAAGCGCATACAGGTTGCTTACCGAGTGGCGGGTTTAAGGCAACTGCAAAAAAATATCATTGAACCCGACAAATCCTTGTGTCAATCAGCCACTATAAACCCCAAGTCCATTAAAAAAAGTACAGACGGGTGCTTCCGGTTTCGTACCATCATGCCACAACGTTGTTTACAGCTTTCAATGTAACAGTTATTACCTCCGGGCCTTACGTTAACCGCACCGGCCACGAATGCCTGTACATAACTCAGGAAAATATTTTTACTTTAAGCAGAGGCCCATCCTTTTTCAAACAAAACCGGTTACTCGGAAAGGGGGACCTTTACACCCGTTTTACTTATGTTCGATATCAGGCAGCTACAAAATCATGTTTCGCCCGAAATTTATATGCGGGGCAAGGCATACTACCAGCAGCAGCAGGTAGCGGACCTGTACCACAAGGGCGAAGGTAAATGGCAGGCCCTGGTGCTGGGAACCGACGATTATGCAGTTCATATCCAATTGTCCGGCAACGACCTGCAAAAGGCTACTTGCACCTGTCCGCATGATGCCGACATCTGCAAGCACATCGTGGCGGCTTTGCTGGCCCTGCAGCAGGAAGAAGCTCTAGAAGAAGAAAACAAACCTGCCGCTGGCGCAACAGCAGCAAAAAAAGGCCGCGCTAAAAAGGAGGGCCCCGACATAAAAACGGCCCTGCACCAGCTTTCAAAAGAAGAGCTGCTGTCCCTGGTGCTATCCTACGCCGCGCAAAGCCGGGAGTTTAAAAGTTTTCTCACCATTCACCTGCTCACTCAAAAAGGAGGGGCCGGTAAAGAAGGCTACCGCCAGGCCATCCAGGCTGCGATAAAGCCCTATATGCGCCGGGGATTTATAGAATATGCCGATAGCCATAAAGCCATGAAGCCGCTGTTGGCGCTGGCCGGTGAAGCGGAAAATAACCTGGCAAAAGGATTTTTCCGCGAAGCAGCTGATGGCGCCATGGCACTAATAGAAGAAATTGCCGGCATCATTGACTGTATGGATGACAGTGCCGGTTATACAACCAACATCAGCAGCGCTGCATTTGATGTGCTGTACGGGGTAGTAACAAGCGAAGCACCCTTTGCCTTAAAGGAGGCATTGTTTGAACAGGCCCTGCAGGAAAGAAAAAAGAAAAAATACCGTGGTTGGGACTGGCCCGATGATTTTTTTGAGCTGGCCATAGCCGCTGCTTCGGAGGAAAAACAGTACCGGCAACTGCTGACTGAAGTGGACACGGAACTGGGCAAGGCCAGCGCGGTCCGGCATGGCTGGATGGGCCAGTACACCAGGCAAAATTTGCTCCATTGGAAGTGCACGGTGCTGCAAAAGATGGGCAGGCCGGAGGAGGCCCGCGCCATGCTGCTACAGCACCTCGACATTCCGGACTTTCGCCGCCAGGTAGTAGCGGATCACCTCCGGCAGGGAAACATTACGGAGGCTGCCATGCTTTGTGAAGAAGCCCTTCAGCAAAACATCGGGCAGCAAACCCTTTGGTGTGAATGGTTATTGCAGATAGCGCAGCAGCGTAAGGATGTGGAAGGCATCCGCAAATGGTCGCTCAATCTGTTCCTCGAAACACAGTATTCGCTTCCCTACTTCCGCATGTACCGGTCAGCCTTTCCGGCAGGAGAGTGGCCCCCACAGCGGCAACGCCTGCTGGCAATGGTACAAAAGAGTGCAGGCCCCTGGTCATTTGCTTCGGGCCTGGCGCCGCTTTATGTAGAAGAGCAGCTATGGCCCGAACTGCTGCACCTCTGTGAAGCCGCTGCCAACATTGATTTTTTGCTGCAGTACGATCAGCACTTATGGCCCCTTTACCCTGCAGCACTATTGGCGCTGTACAAAAAGGTGCTGCTGGAATACGCCGCCGCACAACAGGGCCGGGCGCATTATGTGCGGATCCGGAAAGTGCTTGTAGCGCTGCAAAAACAGGCCGGTGGAAATGCATTGGTAAAAGACCTGGTGCAAACCTTTCGCCAGCAGTACAAGCTACGCAGGACCATGATGGAAGAGCTGGACAAACTGGTGCTGTAAAGCCCGGTACGGAAATGGTCTTTTATTGCCGGCTCATCAAAAACTGGTTGATGCAACCGGTGTTGATGAGCAAAGAAAAAGCGCTGGTGCATGCAGCCTGCCGGCAACTCCTTGTTTGGTACGAAACCCGCCTGGTGTCTGCGCTACTGGCCCTGTGCGCCAATACCGTAGCGAAACTTCGAAATCTTGCCTCATTTTTTCAACTGCGCAATAATTTCCCGAAAACTTCCCAACGCACTTTCCAAATTCTCTGCTATCTCCTCCGCCAGCACATCCGGGTCGGGCAGGTTATCCAAATCAGCCAGTGATTTGTCTTTTAGCCAGGTAATATCCAGCGACGTTTTATCCCTTGCAATGATCTCTTCATAGCTGTACTTCCTCCAACGTCCTTCCGGGTTTTCGGCACTCCAGGTTTCCTTTCGTTTATGCCGATTAGAAGGATTATAGCAAGTAATAAAATCCTGCAGGTCGCTTAGCTTCAGCGGGTTCTTCTTCAGCGTATGGTGCACATTGGTGCGGTAATCGTAAAACCAGATCTCTTTTGTCCAGGGGTCTTTGCTCGAAGGCTTGTTGTCGAAGAACACCACGTTGGCCTTTACGCCGTTGGCGTAAAAGATGCCGGTGGGCAGACGAAGTATGGTATGCACATCGGTTGTTTCCAGCAGCTTTTTGCGCACCGTCTCTCCCGCCCCGCCTTCAAAGAGCACATTGTCCGGGATAACAACAGCGGCCATGCCGGTGGGCTTGAGCATGGAGCGGATGTGCTGCACAAAGTTCAGTTGCTTGTTGGAGGTGGTGGCCCAGAAGTCCTGGCGGTTATACGTAAGGTCTTCCTTTTCCTGCTCCCCTTCTTCGTTGGTGAAGGTCTGGCTGCTTTTTTTACCAAAGGGTGGATTGGCCAGCACATAATCGTACCGCTCCGCAGGAGGGGCTATCAGTGCATCGGCGGGTGAAATGGAGTTGTCGCTGTCGATATCGCCAATGTTGTGGAGGAACAAATTCATGAGGGCCAGCCTGCGGGTACCGGCTACAATCTCGTTGCCCCAAAAGGTGTTGAACTTTAAAAAGCGCTTTCCTTCTTTGTCGAAATCTTTATGCGTGGCGACTATAAAATCATACGCTGCTAAAAAGAAACCACCCGTACCACAGGCCGGATCGGCAATGGTTTTCATCGGTTCGGGACGAACACATTCCACCATGGCCCGGATGAGGGCACGGGGCGTGAAGTACTGGCCGGCGCCGCTCTTTGTATCTTCTGCATTCTTCTCCAGCAGGCCTTCGTAGATATCGCCTTTTACATCGGCGCCCATCAGCACCCAGTTCTCGGCGTCTATCATCTGCACCAGCTTATACAGCTTGGCCGGGTCCTGAATCTTGTTGCCGCTCTTGGTAAATATCTGGCCCAGTATCCCTTTTTCTTTTCCCAGCTCCCGAAGCACCACGGTATAATGCCCTTCCAGCTCCGCACCCCGCAAAGGGGTTAGGCTTTGCCAGTTGTAGGCCGAGGGTATATTGATGGCACGGTTGTACGGCGGCTTGCTGTATTCATCGGCCATTTTTAAGAACAACAGGTAGGTTAACTGTTCTAGATAGTCGCCATAGCCTACACCGTCGTCTCGTAACGTGTTACAAAATGACCAAACCTTCGATATAATTTGATGTGTACTCATTGTCTTTGAACCGTGATTGGAATGATTGTTTGATGGGCTATGATTTTTTAAGCGGTTTCATAACCCGTTTAAAGTCCAGGCTCTTTGCACCGAAGTTGATCAGCAAGCCTGTTTGCAAGCCATAGGCCTCCAGGTAATTGATGGCTTGTGCTAAATGCACATCTTCCAACCGGATGATTGCTTTCAGTTCTACCATAACTTTCCCGTCAACAAAAAAGTCAACCCGCCGTGTGCCGATGTTTTCACCTTTGTAAAAAATGTCCATTTCATGTTCGCGGCTAAAGGAAATGTTTTGTGTTTTAAATTCTATTGCAAGTGCTCTTTGATAAATAACTTCCTGGAAGCCGTTTCCGAGAATGCGATGTACTTCCATACAACAACCAATAACTTTTCCGGTTAGCTCGCTCTCAGGATATTTTTCGTTGACGATGCTCATGGTCTTGAACTATGATTGTAATGATTGATTGAGTGGCTATGATTATTTTGTTTCATAGTATTCATTTAATCAAATAAATCATAGTTCAAGACATCACGAAGGGTATTGCAGAAAGACCAGACTTTGGATATGATTTGGTTGGTGGACATTTAGTAACAGAATATTTTTAATGAGGCACCCACACTCGTGACTGCGCTCCAAGTGCTTCTAATTAAATAAACAAGTTGAATTACTTCAGGCTTAACTTCTTCAATAGTTTTTTTACTTTGTAATTCTCTTTTTAGGTCAGCCTTACAGAAAAGCGAACCCGTTAATATGAACACTTCTTTCTTCGTATCGGGGTCTGAAAGAAGCTTATGATACAATTCCCAGAGATCTTTGCCATTCTTTTTTCCAAATATGATTCTTGAATCAATCTTACCAACTCGTGATTCCTTCCAAGGACTGTCCCACTTTTTAAATTTGTTTAGCGGAGTTTTTTCGTAGAAAGGAGATAATAAATCCAAGTTCTTTATTGTTTGTCCACAGACTTCCTGAAATTGGCTTGCAGAAAGTCGAGAATCACCTGCCTTAGCATGAATTAGCACTATGCGCTTTTCACCTTTTTTAGTGTTTATTCCAATAAAGTCAGCATTTTCGTCATCTAAATCATCGCAGACTAAATAATCAAACCCAAAGTATTCTTGAAGTCCGGCAATCTTATTTCCTTTCCTTACAACTAACCCAAACAAAGTGTCTTTGTGCCAAGCCTTAGCAGTAGGACATAAGACTGTGTTGTTTCCCTTCTCGCTCTTTATATTTTCTAAGTGTGGAACCGCCTCAAATAGATTCAATATGTCTAAATCATCGCCCCGCTTTAACAAATCTAATTTTGGTGAGTAAAAATTACCCAACGCATAGAAGTATTGATTGTGTTCGGTTACTATTCTTAGAGGCTGGTTTTTATTTAAAAATGAAACTAAGGACTGACGTGTATTAGGGTCAAATATCTGTTTGGATAAATCAGAACTACGGATTTTGTATTTTGAACTTTTGGTATCAAAATGTATTTCACAGTTGAATTCAACTTCAGTTCTGTTATAGAAAACTTTCAACTTAAAAGAATTTCTTGAAATTTCTTTTGAGAGTTCGTCTATTTGAATTTTATATTTCCCGTCATATTTAAAATCGTTCAAAGTGTCATCATCTATATCTATGAGAATGTGCACAGCCTGAGTGTTAGTTGGACTTTTTACAATTTGAGCAAATCTTCTGAGATAATTACTCTTGAAAGATTTAGTCTTTAAGCTTTCGTTTAACTCTTTTAGCCATTTATAATAATCAGAAATTGATAAATAGTCGTTGCTATAATCAGATACCTTGGACTTTGAAAGTCCAACATATCTTCTTGCTCTAACAGAACCTTTTCTTATAAAACCTTCCGTTAAAGTTGCTACTTGATTATGATCCATTAAACCTATGGGAGTCTTCTCTAACGCATAAGATGATAAATTATAAGCACGGACTGTATTTCTACTGATATCGGAGTTAATGAGATTTATTCGTGTAAGTCTTTTACTATCATTTAATGCATTTAGCAGTACACTATAATCAATGTTTGGCATCTCACTGATGCAATCTGGTAAGATGTTATCTGTGCTGAAGCTATAGACCTTATCATCGATTAAATAAAAGAGAAAAAAACCAAACTTGTTTTCAATATAAATTTCTTCGCTTAAGTAAGGACTGTTGCTAAATATTTCAAACAAAATCAGAAAACCATCGTTTGCAAGAGTAATTGTCTTAAAAGGCATCAAATCAAATTTCTCAATATCATTCTCAACATTCTGCCTTATTTGATCAAAAGTTAAACGACTTTGATTTAGCTTTATCGTAACCCTCGCAGGGACTTTGATTTTTGTCTCATCAATTAAGTCTTTATTACTTACTGCCTTGAATTCGCCATTGAAATAAATCCACTTTATTTCTTTGTTTACAGAATAAAAATCACTTAAATCATATAGTCTTTTATACTCGACGACATTGTTATCATAATTCCGATAATTCTCCCAAATGCTTTCGTATCGAGCCTTGTTTCCTGAGTAAACAACCGCGTCGGATAGTGGCGATAAAGTGCCGTTCCTTGTAATCCTTCCAATCTGTTGTATAAGTGATCTATCGTTTTTATAATCGTCAACAATGTATAATATTAGGAAAGCTGGGTAATCAATACCTTCAGTTAGTTTAAATTGATGAACAACATAGTCATAGTCTTTGAGTAAATCAGAGCTTGGAATTTCCTTGTATAAACCCTCCTTGTTATTGAAGTCTTCGTGTACCCCTACAGCTTTTGCCTTATGTTTCTTTAGTTGATCAACAATAATTCTAATTTTATCGCTGTCATCACATCGAATTATCACCTTCGGTGTTAACGGCTCTTTTTCAGATTTCAAGTTCTGTTTCTCTGCTTCAGTTGTTTTAATTATTTCTGCAATATATTTCTTCGGATCATCGACAAATTTCAGTTCCTTGAACTTTACATCTCTGATTACATTATTATTTATTGCATCAAGATGAGGATAAAAGTAAAATTGTTCTTTATCTGCATTAAAGAACTTCAAGTCATTTCGAAACGGAGTAGCAGTAAACAATAATGTTTTTTTATTCAGATTTCTGACAGCGAGTGCCCATGAAAAAGCAGGCTCTTTATGACCTTCATCGAATATAACGACGTCTATATTTGCTTTGAGAAAATTATAGTTATCAGGCGACGTTGTCTTCAATGTATGAATCGTATTAACGACGCATATTAAAACATGTGATTTTCCATCAATTTTGTTCTTAAGTTCGTCAAACTCCGTCGGTGTAAATGTGTGAACTTCCTTTGAAGCTAATTTAGTTTCATCCTCACCTACTTTAAACCAAAAATCTTTAGTTAGTTCATTATACACTTGGTGCTTAAGAGCAACCGAAGGCACAATAATTAAAAAATTTTTATTCGGGAACATAACTCTTGCTAATATGCAAAAGATGCCGGTTTTACCAGCTCCCGTTGGGAGTTTTAATAAAAAACTGTTTGGATTTGTGCTTTCCAAGTAGTTCTTAGCTTTGGCAATAGCTTCTTTTTGATGATCCCACAGCTTTAAGTCCTCGTATTTAATCATTGGTGACTTTAAGTTTAAAGTAATATTCCTTCAAATGCTTTCTTCAATATACTTTGCCGTAAAGCCTCTGCCTGTTTTAGACTATCAGCTATAGTTTCTTCAATCTTATCACAAACACTAAGTCGGCTTTCTATTTCCTGAACGATTTGTTGTTGTTCTTCAATTGAGCAAATTGGAATAAGGCTGTTTGATACGTCTGTTTGATTAATGCTTGCTTGGTTTACAGCATGCTTGGCATTTTTTGTAAGCTCCTTTACCCCTCTTTTCGAGGACAAATAGAATGTAATATATTCTGGTAAAACCTCAGTTGTCTTCACTTGCACTTTCATGATGTTGCTCTCAAAGACGGTTCGCTCTTTCAATGATTTAACAAGTCCGCACTTACCTAGGTGAGACATGCTGTTTACACGATTAATCAGTATGTCACCAACACATAGTTCATATTTTTCAATTTCTGCTGCAGCTAGTTTTACTCTCTTATATTCATAATCATCTAGAATTAGACCATCGTAAAATCCATCTATTCTCATAATTGGTGTACCGGAACCATATTCAGAGGAAGGTTTATAAAGCCCATTTTGTGGAGTTCCTGAAAATAATTGGCTGAACCTTAATGTATTCCATCCTTCCGGCAACTCACCATCCTTTACTTCCTCATTTGTTAGCTTTCCTTCAAAAGCCCATTTTAATACAGCTTGCCGGTAAACTTTTAATTGCTGTTGTGCTGTTTTTAATTCTTCAATGCCTTTATCTAATTCGCTAAAGAGTTCATCTATTTTTGAAACAAGTTGTTTTTGGATTTCTAATGGTGGTAAAGCAATTTCTAACTCCGCAAGTTGCTTTTTAGTCACACCGTTGATTGTGGTTCCTCTGCTTTGGTGTTTGAAATTTTGAACCTCTTGATGCAGCACCAGCAATGCGTATTCGGTGCTTATCAGGTCTTTCTTCAAAATCAAACCTTGGCTGTCCTGACTAAAACATAACTCGTAAGGGGCAACAGCCAGTTTACCTAATCCAACTCTTGTGACAACAACGATTCCACCTTTTGGTAAAACGTTTGTTGCAGAATTTTTCACCGCTTCCAATGTGATTTTTCTTCGTGGCTTTAGATCTTTAATTCCATAGATGTCAGCACTTGAAATCCAAGGGATATCACCTTGCCAATATTCAGGCTTTTGCGTAGATGGGGTACCGCCGCCAACAATGTTTAAGCAAACATCATTTACTTTAACTCTCCTCCAATCTCTTGGTAATCCATTCATCGATTGTTCTTCCTTCATTGCTCAATATTGTTACCGAACGTACAAGAGTGCGACGCAACAGACGCTACATAGTAGCAATGCTGCCTGGTACACCCTTCTACGCCACCAAACTTTCATTTAATTCATTAATAATCGCATCGGTTTCTTCGCCAAACAGGCGCCACATTTTTCCAAGCCCGCCCTGCTTGTTAAAGGGGTCGAGCTCAAAATCGTCCCGCTCCAGGTGAAAGGAGGCGGCGATATAATCCTTTATCATGCGCAGCCACTGCACCTGTTCTTCGGTGTACTTGAGGGTGCCGGCCTGCTTGCGGAAGATCCAGTCCTGGAAATTGCGGTCCACCGTTTTATCAAAGGCTGTAAGGGTGGCGTCCATCCCGCTTACCCGTCGCACCAGGGCTACAAGGGCCATCAGTTCGCCTTTTGGCCGGCCACTAACCATTTCCAACTGCTCGTAGGCCTGCCATACATGGAGCGGCGCCAGCCCAGGCTTTTGCATCTTCACGGTTTCAGCCAGTTCTTTCAGCATGGCGTACGAAAGCTCCCGGCGGCGGTAAGGCTGCGCATAAAAGATTTGCAGGGCCGTGATCTCCGTTTTATGCGTTTCTATCCACAGCTCAAAATCGTGCACCAGGGCTTCGGCTGCGGCCTTGCTGTCGGCCATCCAACCCATGCTGGTGATTTCATCGGGGTTGATATGGTCAATGTACTGGTCGTATTTTTTACGCACATCGATGAGGAAGCGGCGGAGCTCGAAGTCGTCGAAGACGGCAGTTGCCGCTTCCGTGAGTTGTGAGTGGTGAGTGGTGAATAGGGTCTCCAACTGTTCGGGGGTCGCTTCGGGGTTTTGACTTTTGACTTTTTCTTTTTGACTTTCTATCGTATCGGGATCGTAGGCGTTCAGCAGGTCTTTGACCACACTGTTGATTGTTTTGCCTCCGGCCTTTTCAGCAAAGAGGGATTTTTCTTTTTCGCTGATCTGTTTATCCAATCGTATCAGCCGGTTAGCAAGGGTGGAAAGCATTTCTTCGTCTTTCTGACCCATCGCTATTCTTTCAACAACTTCTTTGAGGCTCATGCCCGGCTTCTTTTCCAGTGGGCGGCTGTCGGTCTTCTGGCTTTTTTCTACACCAATGGCGTCAATGATCACAAAATGATCTTTGGTGAATTTGGCAGCCGGTGTGCCGGTGCTGCGGAGTTCATCGAGGCTGCAGGTGCGGGTGCCACGGCCTTTCATCTGCTCGTAATATGAGCGGCTTTTTACGTCCCGCATAAAGAGGAGCACTTCGAGGGGACGAATATCGGTGCCGGTGGCGATCATGTCTACCGTTACGGCTATGCGTGGATAATAGGAGTTGCGAAACTGCTGCAGCACGGTCTTGGGATCTTCTTTTTCCGGGCCTTCCGCCGTGCGGTAGGTGATTTTTTTACAAAAGCGGTTTTCCTCAGCAAATTCGCGGCGCACGATGTTGATGATGTCATCGGCGTGGGAGTCGCTCTTGGCGAAGATGAGGGTTTTGGGCACTTCAAATTTTCCTTCGGCATCGATGCGGTCGGGAAACATATGGGGCAACTGGTCACGCACCGCTTGAATGATAAGGGTGATCTGGTTTGGGTTCACCACTTTATCATCCAGTTGCTTTTGGCTGTATTCAACGTCTTCATCCAGTTTGTTCCAAAACTCTTTGCGGGTGAGCTTCTCCCGCTGGCCTATGTATTCACCAATGGATATTTTAGACCCTCCCTTGGTGATCTTCGTTTCTATTTCGAACACATTATACGGCACCAGCACACCATCTTCCACGGCTTTTTTATAGCCATAGTCGGATACAATGTTCCGGTCAAAATAACCAAAGGTGCGGTTGTCGGGTGTGGCCGTGAGGCCTATTTGAAACGCATCAAAATAATCGAGCACCTGTTTCCATAAATTGTAAATGCTCTGGTGGCATTCGTCAATCACAATAAAATCAAAGAACTCCATCGGTACCTTTTGGTTGTACACCACGGGCATGGGTTCTTTGGGTTTCCACTTCTTTTCTGCAGGGTCTTCTTCTTCATCGCGTTCATCCAGTTCGGTTCCTTTGAGTATGGAATAAAGGCGCTGGATGGTGCTGATGTAGACCTGGCTATCGGGTGGAATAAAGGAGGAGCTTAACCTTGTTACGCCGTAGAGCTCGGGAAAAAGGCGGTTGTCATCCTGCGGTTCAAAGCGTTTAAATTCCTGTTCGGCCTGTTCGCCCAGGTTCTTGGTGTTTACGAGGAAAAGAATGCGCTTGGCCCTTGCAAACTTTAAGAGGCGATAGATGGATGTAATGGCGGTAAATGTTTTACCGCTACCAGTAGCCATTTGCACAAGGGCTTTGGGTCTCGCTTCCCGGAATGATTTTTCCAGGTTGGTGATGGCTGTTACCTGGCAGTCTCTTAGGCCATCAGGCTGCAGTGGCGGTATGTCGTGTACCCGGGCTCTTAATGTTTTTCCTTCTTTGAGTAAAGCTTCAAAGGTTTGTGGCCGGTGAAAGGTAAATACCGGACGTGAACGGGGCTTGGGATCGCGGTAGTCGGTAAAGCGGGTGAGTTCTCCGGTGCTTTCGTATACAAAAGGTAGCGGGTCGGTAGTTATGTATTTGAACTTTGCCGCTGCATATTCGGCCGACTGTTCTTCAACGGTTGTCAGCCGTACGCCTTCTTCTTCCCGCTTCGCTTCAATAATGCCAACAGGCTTGCCATTTACAAACAAAACATAATCAGCAGGACCAACAGACGTATTTAACTCACGGATACCTACGCCAAGGCCGGCTGCCAGGTTAAAGGATTTCTTGTCCTGTAAAATCCATCCGCAGGCAGTTAGCTGGTTGTCGATCCGGTCGCGGGCAAGCTGTTCAGGGTTTTGGTTCATGAGCGCTGTTGGCCAAAAGCTATGGTATAAGGTTACAAAGTAAGTAAACTGGGCAATATAACCATCAAGCGATGGTGGCACCGCCAAACGTGAAACGTGAATGGAGAATGGTGAGTGCCTGTACTTGCTGTTATCTGTCAACCGGGGCTTGTACGATTGACGATTATCTCTGAACTCCAAATTCCCAACTCCCAACTGCCATCCATCCATTCCCAACCTAATTCCCCAATCCGGGCCTTCCAGCGCTTCACCACAGTATCACCACAGCTTAATCAAGGCCAAAACCCGAGATCAGGCTGTCATTTGATCTCGGGTGCCTTTTTTGTTACTTTTTTGGGCAAACAAAAAAGTAAAATAGAAAACGGCTGCTGGTGTGCCACCACAAAGCCCTTTGCCCCAAATAGCCCGCAGCGAAATAGTATTGTATAAGCGGGCCCAGAGCACAGCAAAACCAGCAAGAGCAACCGCTTTTTATATGCGCTGTCATCCTTAAGATAATTGTGTGGAAAGTAAGCGAACAGTAAATAGATAATAGATCGATACTAAATAGATACTTAATGGATAGTACGTGAATAGTAAGGGTATGCCTGCCACCAGCAAGCATCGGGCAAAAGGGCAGTGCGCAGCCCCTCAGGTTCGTGGCCCGGGGACCATGGTAAGCTTGATGGAAAGGCCCCATGCCGCCAACAGAAAACGTTGCCCGGGCGCCGTAGATCGCCGTCGTATAACCGACAACATCAAACACTTTCTTGCCGCCACTGGTTCCAGGCCGCCATACCCAACGCAGTGCATCAAATCTTCGTGCCGCTTCTCGTCTTCCTGCCTTCGCGGCCCCCAAATCCTTCTAAATACTCCCCTTTCCACCCCATGTTGAAAACTTTAAGGCAAAAATTTTATTAAAAATCAATCAATTACAAAGGTGACCTGTAAAATTGTGCCCCATTTTTTGGGCCAACTGAAAACTGCCCTGTACCTTCGCGGCTCATTTTTTAAAAAGCCACCGGGATGGCAGTGGCAAAACATTATCTTTTTTTATGAGCAAACTACATTTTACAACCAAGCATGCGAATGCGGCTACCGTACAACGGGCTTGGCACGTTGTGGACGGTACCAATCAAACCGTGGGTCGTATGTGTGCCCGTATCGCCGCAATCCTGCGCGGTAAGAACAAGGCATACTACACCCCTCACGTTGACACCGGCGACTACATCATCGTAATCAATGCCGACAAGGTGAAACTGACCGGCAACAAAATGGAAGAAAAAGTTTACGACCGCTTTACCGGTTTCCCCGGCGGCCGTAAAGAAGAGCTGGCAAAAGATCTGCTGAAGCGTCGTCCTGAGGTGCTGATTGAGCGTGCCGTTAAAGGCATGCTGCCTAAAAACCGCCTGGGCCGCCAGATGTACAAAAAGCTGTTTGTATACCCCGGCGCCGAGCATCCGCACACTGCACAGCAACCTAAAGAACTGAAATTCTAAAAAATCAGCTACCAGCCACAAGCTACAAGCCACAAGCTTGCAGCTTGCAGCTAACAGCTCAAAGCTTATACAAACATGGAAAAGCAAAAGAATGGTGTAGGACGTCGTAAGGAAGCGGTTACCCGTGTATTCCTTTCCAAAGGCTCCGGCAACATCACCGTAAACAATAAAGACTACAAAGTGTACTTCCCGCTGGTATACCTGCAAAACCAGGTAGAGCGTCCGCTGAAGGCTGTGGAAGGACTGGATAAATTCGACATCAAGATCAACGCTGCCGGCGGTGGCGTAAAAGGTCAGGCAGAAGCCGCCATGCTGGGTATTGCCCGTGTGCTGGTCGACGTTAACCCCGAGTTTCGCCCTGCACTGAAAGCAGCAGGCCTGCTGAAACGTGATCCCCGTTCTGTTGAACGTAAAAAATTCGGTCACAAAAAAGCGCGTCGCAGCTACCAGTTCTCGAAACGTTAATCTGGCTTCGAGGCAAGAGTTGCGGGCTGCGGGATGTTTTCTCGAAACTCGAAGCTCACTACTCGCAGCTCTTATCAACCATTGTATTATTTTATTTCAACTACAATCATGGAACAAAATACTTCCCTTCAACAACAACTCCTCGAAGCAGGTGTACACTTCGGTCACCTGAAGAAGAAGTGGAACCCGAAGATGTTGCCTTACATCTTTGCTGAAAAGAAAGGCATTCACATCATCGACCTCAACAAAACCACCGAGTGCATGCAGGAAACTGCAGCTGCCCTGAAACAGGTAGCACGCAGCGGTAAAAAAATCCTGTTTGTTGGTACCAAAAAACAGGCTAAAGACATCGTTACCGAATGCGCTCAGCGTGTGAACATGCCTTATGTTACCGAGCGTTGGCTGGGTGGCATGCTTACCAACTTCAACACCGTTCGTAAGAGCGTGAAGAAGATGCAGAGCATCGAAAAAATGCTGGGCGATGGTTCATTCGACTCAATCACCAAGAAAGAGCGCCTGACCCTTACCCGCGATAAAGACAAAATGGAAAAAGTGCTCGGTGGTATCGCCCAACTGGGTCGTGTACCGGCCGCACTGTTCATCATCGATATCGGTCACGAGCACATCGCACTGGCCGAAGCAAAACGCCTGGGCATCTCCACTTTTGGTATTGTTGATACCAACTGCGATCCCAACAAGGTAGACTTTGCGATCCCTGCAAACGATGATGCTACCAAGTCCATCGCAATCGTTACAAACTACATCACTGCTGCTATTGCAGAAGGTCTGGCCGAGCGTCAGGCTGATAAAGACATCGACGGAGATGACGCTGCAAACGACGAAGAAAACGAACGTCGCGCAGCACGCCTCGAGGCTGAAGCACAAGCCGAAGCTGGTGGCCGTGGCCGTGGTGGTCGTGGTGCTGGCCAGGGAGCTGGTCAGGGCCGTGGCGGTGCACAGCAAGGTTCCGGTGGTCCGGGCCGTGGCCGTAGCGGTGGTGCCAACCGTGGTGGTGGCAGCCGTCCTGGTGGCGGTGGTGGCAGAAGATAATTCTTCCCGTTTCCCAACGGAGCAATCAGGGTGCAAACCCAACACTTCGTTATTCAGTAGTTCTTTATAAAACAAGTGTGTGATGTGGTAGTGGGCAGCAGAACTCCGGTTTGGCGTCCCTTGCGTCGCACACTTGTGCTTTTATAACACTATTCGGCATCATGCGCATACCGGTACCCGTTAGTATGTAAGCTATCGGTTCCCGCCATTTGCACATGTGCCCATTTTCAAATCTTCAAATTTACTTCCATGTCTACTGTACAAATTACAGCCCAGGATATCAATAAACTGCGCCAGGCTACCGGTGCCGGTATGATGGATTGCCGCAAGGCCCTTACCGAAACCAACGGCGATTTTGAAGCTGCTATCGACTGGCTGCGCAAGCAAGGCCAGAAGGTTGCCGCCAAGCGCAGCGACCGCGAAGCAAAAGAAGGTGTGGTGATTGCCCGTACATCTGCCGACAACAAGATCGGTTATGTACTCACCATTTCCTGCGAAACTGACTTCGTTTCCAAGAACGCCGACTTCGTTGCCTTTGCACAAAGCATTGCCGATGCAGCCGTTGCCACCGACGCCAAAAGCGCCGAGGAACTGAACGAAGCCACTGTAAACGGTGGTAAAGTATCGGACCTGATCAACGACAAACTGGCTTCTATTGGTGAGAAGATTGGTATTGCCCGTTATGAGCGTGTTGAAGCGCCTTATGTAGCTTCTTACATCCACGGTGCTTACCGCATGGGCGTGCTGGTTGCCTTCAACAAAGAAGCTGCCGACGCTGGTAAAGATGTGGCGATGCAAATTGCTGCCATGAACCCTGTTGCCGTTGACGCTGCTTCGGTTCCTGCCGACGTGGTTACCCGCGAACGCGACATCGTAATGGAGCAAATGAAAGCCGATCCGAAAATGGCCGGCAAGCCCGAAGAAATGATTTCTAAAATTGCTGAAGGCAAACTGAATGCATTCTTCAAAGAAAGCACCCTCACTGCACAGGCTTATGTAAAAGACAACAGCAAGTCTGTTGGCGATTACCTGAAGTCGGTTGACAGCGATCTGAAAGTGATCGAATTCAAGCGTGTAGCGCTGGGATAATTCCAGTTGCCGCACTTGCTTTAAACAATAATACAATAGCCCCGGCTTATGCCGGGGCTATTGTATTATCTACCATCTATAAAAATCCGAAATCCGCAATCTCTAAATTCCCTGATCTCCTCGCTACAACGGAACCTTCACGCCTACTGCCGGGAAATGTTGTTGCCCATGCAGGCCTTTGTATTGGATGGGTGCTGTTTCCATTTTAAATGAAACACCTGCCCTGCGGGCCTTTTTCTTGTTTTCATCGCCACTCGCAAAAAAGCCAATGGCTGTTCCAATCATGCCTAGCGACAATAGATAATAGCCGGTATACGATCTTGAGTCATACGATTCCCGACCACCGGTAAACAGCGGCACAACCACCTCTCCATAAACTTCGTCTGCAACGTCTGCTGAAGCGGTAGCAATAAGGCCCACCACGCCTGCCGGCAGCAACACCCAACCTGCCGTGTGTTGCCGCTTGCCTTTTTGCAGAAAATGATTTGCTTGCTGGCGTAAAAGCAGCGAGTCGGCGTGTTGTGCTGTAGCAGGCATTGCCGCAATAAGCATCCACAACAAAAGCAGCTTATATTTCATAAACCATGATTTTTTCGAAAGCATAAAAGGCAACAGGTACAGGATTCAGTTCTTGAATCGAATAGGTAATCGAAAAGAATGGAGAAGGGTAGAGGCAGCTATTGGCTTAGCAACAAGGCCTTTGCATTTAACGATAAAACCGCAGCGCAGCGTTCAATTGTTCAACTACTATAAAAGTAAAATTCCTTTTACGTAAATGCAATACACCCACCAACTGCATTGCGCAACCTTTTGCATTAGCAAAATGCCTGTTTGATAGCTAAGTTTATTCAATGAATCATGCAATGAATTTGCACATAGCTAAAAGGCGCCCTTGCAATTTAACTGCGTTTAATTTGCACATAAGCCCATGCACACACTGGCATCAACAGTAACAACCACAATGCATTTGACCCAATAAAGAACCAGCCAATACCAATAGCAGCCAACAGGTACAGCGGGTAAAATATCAGCAGCATCGCCACCAGTATGCTGTCGTAATGATCCACTTCTTTAAAGCTGCCGGCAACAGCCGTAGCTACCCAATAAAAAGGCAGGTGCAACAGAACAGCAACGGCCGCCGGCAGCGCAAGCAAAACCTTTTTTACAATGGGCGCATTGGTGTTAAAAACGCTTGTTTGCTGCGCCACATCATCCAACGGAATTTCATACACCAGTTGCTCCAACTGCTGGCGCAATTGCTGGTTAAAATAAAAATGCTGCCGGCCTTCCTGCGCATGTGCCGTAATGGCACTGCGTTGGAGTGGTTCGCCAAAAAGTAAGTGCACCGACTTGCCAAACTTTTTGAATGAACTATAATTAAACCCAAGCGGTATAACGGTTACATCAATGCCTGCATCCCACGCCGAAATAGCCAGCCTGGCCGTGCCCTTGCGCAGCGGCCGCAGGTGCCACTCATTTACGCATTTGCCTTCACTAAAAATAAGCACCATGCTTCCCTGCTCAAACACCTTTCTGCATTCGGAAAAAGTAGTGTAGTTGTGCGCCAGGTTTTCCACCCCTTCTGATGGGCGGTACACAGGCAGCAGGCGCAGGCGCCGCAGCAGGCCATTCCACTTGCCTTTAAATGCATCGCCGCGGGCCAGCGAGTACAGTTTTCCTTGCATCAACGTGGTGAGGATGATGCCATCCAAAAAAGAATTGGGATGGTTGGCGGCGAACAACACCGGCCCTTTCAGGTTTAAATATTCAGGTTTATTAATAACCAGCCTGCGGCAATAAATGCGCAGCATCAGGCGGGAATATTGTTTGAGTAAATGGAACAGCACTGCAACAAAGTAAGCCACTTTGATAAAGCTGGCTGCATGATTTTTATTCCCGCTCCATCGGGTAATTATATCGCTGTAAAAAGCAAAAGCACTGCATGCAAAAGGAGCAACGTCCATGCGGCATTGTTCAATCCATTATCTTCGCACCGCGCTGCAAAATTTTACTTAATTCAACCACTTTATGCTTCCTAAATACAAACGCATTCTGCTGAAACTTTCCGGCGAAAGCCTGATGGGTGATAAGAGTTTTGGAATGGACCCCGGTGTGATCAACCAGTATGCACTCGACATTAAATCCATTACCGAACTGGGCGTACAGGTGGCAGTGGTAATTGGTGGCGGTAACATTTACCGCGGTATGAACGAAGCAGAAACCGGCATTGAACGGGCACATGGCGATTATATGGGCATGCTGGCCACCGTTATTAACGGCATGGCATTGCAGGCCGGCCTCGAAAAAGTAGGCGTGTACACCCGCTTGCAAAGCGCCATTAAAATGGAGCAGATTGCGGAGCCTTACATTCGCCGCCGCGCCATCCGCCACCTCGAAAAAGGCCGCGTGGTGATCTTTGGCGCCGGCACTGGCAATCCTTATTTTACCACCGATACTGCAGGCTCCCTGCGGGCTATTGAAATAAAAGCCGATGTGATCCTGAAAGGCACCCGTGTGGATGGCATTTACACTGCCGACCCCGAGAAAGATCCGACCGCGACCAAATACGGCACCATTACTTTCCAGGAGTGCATTACGCAAAAACTGAATGTAATGGACATGACCGCATTTACGCTGTGCATGGAAAACAACCTGCCCATTGTGGTATTTGATATGAACCAGCCCGGCAACCTGAAAGACGTGGTAACCGGCGAAAAAGTAGGCACCCTGGTGCACGGCTAACCGCCGCCCGCCAAATTATAAACGATCTAACCCGCTGGATACCTGTAAAATACGGGTGGAACAGCGGGTTTTTTCTTTATTTATAATTGCAAAAAGCAAATATTGCTCAGCTTGCTTTTTCATAACTAAAAAATATGTAGTTTGAAGCGCAATTAAGTACCCTGCATGTACCTTATTTTGTTTAACCTGTCCCTTCTCGAAGTTATTATACTGCCTGCCAGCATCCTTATTTTGGGCTGCGCCATCTATTTTGTTTACACCACCCGCAAGTCATTGCGGCGTATGATGAACACCTACGAACGGCCGGTAAAGCTGCCGCAGGAAAAGGCAGTAAAAAAAATAGCCACCAAACAAGAGCGGCCACAGCAGCGCAGCACGCCAGCACCCAACCTGAAAAAAGCGGCGGTCTCGTGGCCCGAGCCACTGGAATACGAAGCGCCTGCACCGGCCGGTACCGCATCGGTAGCTGGATTAAAGGAAACCCTATTTATGCAGCAGCAAACGTTGGAAAACCTGATGCAAAAGGTGGAGGAACTGCAGGGCGAAACGGAAGGCAACAACAGCTACAGGGAGGAGAACGACGAACTGCAAGGGCGCATTGAAGAACTGGAACTGGCGCTGATGCGCAAAGAGCAGGAACTGAAAGCCGCCAAGCAGCAGGAAACCGTGGCGCAACAGATGGCCGGCCGCATCGACGAAGTGTACCGCGAGTTTGAATTGCTGCAAAATAAAATTGCCTCGCTGGAAGCACAGGCCAATAAGGCCACCAGCCTGAGCCTGGAACTGGACGACATGAAGCAGGGCTACGAACAACTGCACAAAGACCTGCTGCGTAAGCAGGATAAAATAGAAGAACTGGTGGGCGAAAACCGCCGTTTGCGGTCGGAGCTGAACCTGACGGAGGAAAAGCTGGCCGAAGCCAACGCACAGCGCCAGCAACTGATGAAGCGCACCAAATACCTTCAAGACGCACAGATCGAATCGCAAAGCGTATCGGAAAGCCAGAGCAAGCTGCAAAAAGAACTACGCCGCATAGGCGAACTGGAAAGCATGCTCAACCTGATGGCGGAAGAGCGGGACCGCAGCAAAGGCCTGGGAAAAAAGCAGTCGTAAGGCTGAAAATTATTTTTAAATAGAAATTCAAAAGGTAACAATCAAAAGAGGAAAGCATAAAGCCATCTCTTTTGATTGTTGCCTTTTTGCTTTTTACTTCCCGTTGTTGTTGCTAAAAATCATATGCACCAAACACCGGGGCCTTTACCTTTAGGCCTCACTTTTATTGTACTGCATATGACGCCAAGCATAGCCGATATCCGCAAAGATTACGCGGCCCTCAGCCTGCACGAATCTGATGTTGCCCCCGATCCCATTGCACAATTCAGTACCTGGTGGCACCAGGTGCTCAACAGCGAGGTGATAGAGCCCAATGCCATGACGGTGGCCACCGCATCGGCCGACGGGTTGCCCGCAGCACGCATTATTTTACTCAAAGGTTTTTCCCCTGAAGGCTTTGTATTTTTTACCAACTACAACAGCTTTAAAGGCATGCACCTGGCCGAAAACCCAAAAGCCTGCCTCGTGTTTTTTTGGCCCGAGCTGGAGCGGCAGGTGCGTATTACCGGCGTGGTAAAAAAAGTGGCCGCAGCAGAAAGCGATGCCTATTTCCATTCAAGGCCTGCGGGCAGCCGCATAGGCGCATGGGCCTCGCAGCAAAGCAGCGTGGTGCCCAACCGCGAGTGGCTGGATGAACAGTTTACACAAAAAGAAAGGGAGTTTGCCAGCGGCGAAATTCCAAGGCCGCCGCATTGGGGTGGTTACCTGGTGCAGCCCGTGGTGGTGGAGTTTTGGCAAGGTCGGCCCAGCCGCCTGCACGACCGCATACAATATACTTTACAGGAAAACGGCTCCTGGAAAATTGAACGCCTGTCACCGTAGGAAATGGCAAACAGACGAACAAGGAATGCTTAACAGATGAAGTAAGGAAAGAATATCGAACAAGGAACAAGGAATGTTGAATGACGAAGGAAAATTATGAATGATGAATTATGAGTTATGAATTGGGTAAATGTTCCCAATAATTAATAATCCATAATCAATAATTCATCACTCAACTTCAACATTCGTCTGTTCCATATTCGATATTCTAAAACCCGCTATTATCCCTGAGCGGCAGCGGTCAGCGCTGTATTGGGGTTTTTCTTTTTCGAAGTCGGACGCGACTTGCCAAAAGAACCTTTGAAAATCTTTCCTTTTTTGGTTTTTTTATCTCCTCTACCCATGATTGTATTGATTTGGGTGCAAATTGCTTAAAATTCGGCACATAAAAAAAGCTCCGTTTGCCGCACTGCGGTAAACGGAGCTGAAATGAGGTTGATGCAGCGGTTAGAGTTTTCCGGCAAGCTCTTTCCCAGCTTTGAAGCGGGCCACTTTGCGGGCTTTGATTTTAATCACTTCGCCAGTTTGCGGGTTGCGGCCATTGCGGGCAGCACGCTTGGATACGGAGAAAGTACCAAAACCTACCAATGTTACTTTACCATTGCCTTTCAGGGTTTTAGTTACGGCTTCCACAAAAGAATCCAGCGCTTCGTTCGCCTGGGTCTTGGTGATGCCAGCGTCTTCGGAGATCTTGGCTATCAATTCAGCTTTGTTCATAGTGGTTTTTTTAAAATTGAGTGCAACAAAAATAGCCGGTTTTTTAGAGCAGCAAAATAAATTTCATCATGCTGCAAAATGCTTATATAAGGCAAAACCCTTGCGGGATAAAGGTTTTGCCGGTGTGGGCTTGTTTTGTTGTATTGCGGTATTTTCCATGCATTGGCTCAAACCCTTGCCCCGCCTGTGTTTGCTTAATTGATGTTGCACCAAATGCAGGTGGGGCCCGCGTTTGACGCCGTTGTTTTTACAGCCTGCTGCTATTTAAGAAATCACTTGCATTACTGAGCGAAAAGAAATAAAACCATCACCCCAACGGTCGAATGCCGCTGCGGCAAGGGCCGGCGCATGTTGCTGCCTGTAACGTTGCAACGTTTCCAAATCGGCTGCATGGTATTGCACAGCGTATGTTGGGCCTTCGCTGTCGTCCGCCTCCAGCAGCCGCACTATTTTAAATTCAGTAAAACAGCCAGTGGCCATTACTTCAGGTATATGTTCGGTTTGCATCCACTGCAGCCAGTTTGTTGCTATGGCGCTATGCACTTTGGTGGTAATGTTGTAAATGATCATTGTGGTAGGGTTTGGGTTTGTTCAATGCGTTCAATAAAGTTCAATTGGTTCAATAAGTTTAAAATGTTTTACAGCATTGAACCTATTGAACAAATTAAACTTATTGAACTTACTACAAACCGCCGCCATCAACCGCAATATCCATATACACCGGGCAGTGATCGCTGTGTTTAATATCTGGGTAAATGTCTGCTTCTTTGATGTGTGGCTGCAGCGGTTCGGTTACCGAAATATAGTCAATACGCCAGCCTTTGTTTTGCTGCCGCACACTTGGAAAGCGCTGGCTCCACCAACTGTAGCGGTGCGCCTCATCGGGGCGCATACATCTGAATGCATCCACCCATCCGTTGCTGTATAGTTTGTCCATCCATGCCCGTTCCTCAGGCAAAAAGCCACTGTTCTTTTTATTGCCTTTCGGGTCGTGGATGTCTATTTCGCGGTGGGCAATATTATAGTCGCCGCACAGGATGATGTTGGGTTCCGATTGCCGCAGGTGTTGCAGGTAATCATACATTTCATCGAGCCACTGGTACTTATAAGTTTGGCGCACATCGCCAGCCGTGCCCGATGGGAAATAGGCATTGATCAGGCGCAGTTTTCCAAACTGCAATTGTATCACGCGGCCTTCGCTGTCGCTTACTTCGTGGCCGGTGCCGCACTGCACGGCATCGGGTTCTATTTTAGAAAAAACAGTAACGCCGCTGTATCCTTTTTTCTGTGCACAAAACCAGTAATCGTTGTATCCAAGATCACGAAACACAGAAGCATCCACATCGGTTTGCTGCGCCTTGGCTTCCTGAATGCACACCACATCGGCCGGGTGTGTTTGCAGCCATTCGGCAAAACCTTTTTTCATTGCGGCACGCAGGCCGTTTACGTTGTACGAAATGATCTTCATGGAAAAAGAATGGTTGTAACTTGTACAAGGTCTATGGTCTATGGTCGATTGACGATTGACGATTGACGATTGACGATTGACGATTGACGATTGACCAAATGCGGCTTGCAATATACTCCCAAATAAAGCGGCTTTACATTTGCATAAACTGTATTTTTCGGAGCATCTTATTTTACCATTATGGCTGTAAAAAAATACGACCCTATCATTCCGCCCAAAGAGCACGTGTACCTCGAAGGACCCAAGAGCCGCGGCTACGAACTGAGGTTTGCATGGAAAGTTTTCCGCGAGTTGATCCTTGCTTTTCGCACCCTGCATTTTGTGGGGCCCTGCATTACTGTGTTTGGGTCGGCGCGGTTTAAAGAAGACGACAAGTGGTATGAATGTGCCCGGGAGTTTGGCAAACGCATTGCCGGCATTGGCTTTACTACCATGACAGGCGGTGGCCCCGGCATTATGGAAGCCGCCAACCGCGGCGCATTTGAAGCCGGCGGCATGTCGGTGGGCTGCAATATCCGCCTGCCTTTTGAACAAAGCGGCAACCCTTATGTGCAGCGCTCCATGACGTTTGAATATTTTTTTACGCGTAAAACTATTTTGGTAAAATATTCATACGCATTCATCATCATGCCCGGCGGCTTTGGCACCATGGATGAGCTGTTTGAAACGCTAACGCTGGTGCAAACAAAAACCATTCATGGTTTTCCCATTGTGTTGTTTGGCAAAGAGTTTTACGAACCGCTGATGGAAGTGATGGCAATGATGGCCGAAAAGAAAACCATTTCTGAAGAAGACCTGAAACTGGTGCTGCTCACCGATGATGTGGGCGAAGCAATGGATCATATTTACAAATACATACAGGCAAACTACAAAGTAAAACCGCGCCGCCGCCAGTGGTGGCTGCTAGAGAAAAGATGAGGGGATTGACGATTGACGATTTTGGATGTACGATCAAGGGTTACCAAAACAAAATGATTGTATTCTTGCGGCTCTTTGTTTCTTTGTAACCCCAATCTAAAATCGTCAATCGTAATTCGTAAATCAAAAATATGCTTCCCAAAGCCATCATATTCGACCTCGGTAATGTGCTCATCGACTGGAACCCGGCCTATGTATTTGAAAAGGTGATTGAAGACGAAGAACGCCGCAAATATTTTTTTGCCAACATCTGCACTTCCGATTGGAACGAGGAGCAGGATGCCGGCCGCCTGATTGCAGAAGCCACTACCGAACTGGCGGCAAAACACCCCGAATGGAAAACAGAAATTGAAGCTTATTACGGCCGCTGGACGGAAATGCTCGGCGGTGCTATTGAAGGCTCGGTTGAATTGTTCCGCCAAATGAAAGAAGCAGGCCGCTACAAATTTTATGCACTCACCAACTGGAGTGCCGAGCTGTTTCCTATTGCATTGGAGCGCTACGAGTTTCTGCACTGGTTTGATGGCCGTGTAGTGAGTGGCGAGGAAAAGATGCGCAAGCCTGCACCCGAGTTTTACAAAGTACTGCTTGATCGCTACGGCCTGCAACCCGAAGAAACCTTATTTATCGACGATAACCTGCGCAACATCAAAGCCGCAGAAGCTATGGGCATTCCCAGCATCCGGTTTGAAAGCCCGGAGCAATTGCAGGCAGCATTGCAACAGCGCAATGTGCTGTAACCAGTGCTAAATAAGCTACTGCCTTTTTACGGTACCAAATCAAATGCTGCGTCATATACGCAGCATTTGATTTGGTACCTATTCTATGCCTGCAAAATGTTTTTTTATCAATAGCAGCAGCATGGTGCAACGAGCCCATGCGTGCATAAAATTGATATTCACCATTATTGTGTGCGCTGTTTTTGCATGCTGCCATACATAACCTGCGTCACTGGTTCGGGCGACTTTGGTCACTTGTATTAGGATAATATGTATTGTAATTTTTATACATCTATTACCTAAATAACTGCCATTATGAAATCGAACCATTTAGTGATGCTAGGGGCAGTATTACTCCCCGGCATAGTAGTGGCCCAGGTGCTGCTCGATCCCAAAACGCAACCGCAGTTTGAAACGCCATTGCCTATCCCCGCAGTGATTGATGCCACCAGTGGAAAAACGCTGACCCTTCAGATCAGCCAGTTTGATCAACAGCTTGGACTTAGAGACCCGCGCAACAAACATAAGCCGCTAAAGACAACCGTATGGGGTTACGAACGGTCGTATCCCGGGCCTACTATTGTGGCCAAAAAGGATGTGCCGGTGCATGTTTTTTACCAAAACAAATTAATGCAGGGCAACCGCCCGCTGCCGCATTTGCTGCCCCTGGATGCGTCCATCAACTGGGCGCTGCACGGCGTGCCCAACTGGCAACAATTTGGTGTGCCCGTGGTTACCCATTTGCACGGCGGACATACCGAATCGGCCAGCGATGGACTGCCCGAAGCATGGTACACACCCAATTTTACACGCACAGGCCCCGACTTTAAAAAAGGCCAGTACCAGCCTTACGAATACAGCAACGACCAGGATGCGGCCACGCTGTGGTACCACGATCATGCAATGGGCATTACGCGGCTGAACGTGTATGCGGGGCTTGCCGGTTTTTACTTGCTTACCGATGACCGCGAAGCGGAATTGCAGGCGCAGCAAAAGATTCCTTCGGGGCCATACGATATAGGCCTGGCCATACAGGACCGTATGTTTACATCCGACGGGCAATTGTATTATCCGGCTACACCAGAGGAACCGGGTGCGCCAACGCCCAGCATCCTCCCCGAGTTTTTCGGTGATTTTATTTTGGTCAATGGCGCCATCTGGCCGGTGCTGGAGGTGGAGCCCAGGCCGTACCGGTTCCGTATGCTCAATGGGTCTGACTCGCGGTTTTACAATTTGTTCTTGTCAAATGCACAAGGCTTTACACAAATTGGCACCGACAATGGTTTGCTGCCTGCTCCGGTGCCGCTGCAGCAAATGCTGATTGGCCCCGGTGAACGTAGAGATGTGGTGATCGACTTCTCGGGTTGGCAGGGCCAAACGATTATTGTGCACAACGATGCGGCTACGCCTTTTCCCAATGGCGATGCTGTAGATCCTGCCACGGCAGGCAAGGTGATGGCGTTCCGGGTATCGAAACAGCTGAACACAAAGATCCCGAAAGCGGCGCTGCCGGCCAGTTTGCGTACGCCCATACAAATGCTGCCTTATAACGATGAAACGGTGCGGCGCAAGCTGATTTTATTTGAAGGCATGGATCAATACGGCAGGCTGATGCCGATGCTGGGCACAATGGAGCATGGCGCATTGAAATACGATGACCCGGTAACCGAAAACCCTGCGTTGAACAGTACCGAAATTTGGGAGATATACAATGAAACCGAAGATGCGCATCCCATTCACCTGCACCTGGTAACCATGTTGCTGATCAACAGGCAGGAGTTTACTGCAGCCACCATCGATGCTGAAACGGGCAAGCCAACAGGTGTTACACTAGTGGGTGAGCCTACGTGGTCAACCGCGGGTGAAGCAGGATGGAAGGACACTTATGTATTGTATTCAGGCCAGGTAACAAGGGTGATTGCACGGTTTGACCGCGCCGGCGAATATGCATGGCACTGCCATATTCTATCGCATGAAGACCATGAAATGATGCGGCCTTATTATGTGGGCAATATGGTGGGCGCTGGTATGACCAACAAGGTAAAAGATGCACCCATTGAACTGGAAACAAAAGTAGGCCTGCAGGTATCGCCTAACCCATTCAGCAACGAGCTGTCGGTGGCATTGCGCCTGCCGCAAACAGCAACAGTGGCGGTGAATGTGTATGATGCAAAAGGAGGCCTGGTGCAGAAAATATATTCTGGAAAACGCGATGCGGGTAACCAGCAGTTTACGCTTAACGGAAATACATGGGCCAACGGTGTTTATTTCCTTGAAGTCGTGATTGATGGCCAACGGATGATGCGCAAGATTGTACTGAAGAAATAGCAAACAGCGCTTTTAAAAAAAACGCAGCCTTTTGAGCTGCGTTTTTTATGTTATTAAATGTTATTCAAGCACGGGCCTTAACCAGCGCTCCGCTTCTTCAATACTCATACCTTTTCGTTGTGCATAATCCTGCAACTGGTCGCGCTGAATTTTACCCAAACCAAAGTAATGGCTGCCGGGATGTGCAAAATACCAACCGCACACTGATGCCGGCGGGTTCATGGCAAGGCTTTCGGTAAGCTCGATGCCTATGTTTTCGGTTACGCCTAACAGTGAGAACAGCTTCAGCTTTTCGGTGTGGTCGGGGCAGGCCGGATAACCCGGTGCCGGGCGAATGCCCTGGTAGCCTTCGCGAATCAATTCTTCGTTCGAAAGCTGTTCGTCCTTTGCATAACCCCAATGCTCCGTACGCACCTGGTGGTGCAGGCATTCGGCAAAGGCTTCCACAAACCGGTCGGCAAGGATTTGTACCAAAATTTTATTGTAATCATCGTGCTGGGCGGCAAAGCGGTCAATATGTGCTTTAGCGCCGTCAACAGTTACGGCAAATGCACCCATATAATCCTGCGCTACGGGGCTTACAAAATCGGCCAGCGAAAAGCTGGGTTGCCCGGCCGCTTTTTTATTTTGCTGCCGCAGCGATTCGAGGTTGACGGTGCCCCCTTTTGTTTGCAGGGAAATCGTATCACGGTTGTTGCTTTGTGCCGGCCAAAAACCAATCACGCCTCTGGCGGTAAACCATTTTTCATTGATGATTTGCTCCACCATTCTTTGAGCATCGTTGTACAACTTGGTTGCTTCCGCGCCAAACTGCGGATCGCTCAATACTTGCGGAAAGCGGCCAGGCATTTCCCAACCAATAAAAAACGGGCCCCAATCGATGTAGCGTGCAATGGTTGCCAGGTCAAAGGCCTGGAACACCTGCACATCATCAAGGGCTGGTTTAACTGGCGTATATGCAGCCCAATCGAACTGTTCTTTTTGCGCCACTGCCTGTTCGTATGTAATGGAGGCCTTGGTTCCCTGTTTGGCGGCAAACTGTTTGCGCAGCCCATCATATTCTTCCGAAACTTGTTGCAGGTAGCCTTCTTTTTGTTCTTTGCTCAGCATGCTGCTTACGGCAGTTACGCTACGCGATGCATCAAGAATGTGCACCACACCGTTATCGTACTCTGGTGCAATTTTTACGGCTGTGTGTGTCCGTGAGGTAGTGGCGCCGCCAATCATCAGGGGTTGCTTCATACCGCGGCGTTTCATTTCGCGGGCCACATGCACCATCTCGTCGAGTGATGGTGTGATGAGTCCACTCAACCCAATGATATCAACACCTTCTTTTTGCGCGGTGTCCAGTATTTTATCGGCAGGCACCATTACACCCAGGTCAATTACTTCATACCCGTTACAACCCAGCACTACGCCCACAATATTTTTACCAATGTCGTGTACATCGCCTTTCACAGTGGCCATCAATACTTTTGCAGCACCTGCCGTTTCGGTAGCGGTAGTGCCCGCAGCAGCATGCGCTTTCAGTCGTTCTTCTTTTTCTGCTTCGATGTATGGCGTTAAAACGGCCACGGCTTTTTTCATTACCCTGGCGCTTTTTACCACCTGCGGTAAAAACATTTTGCCCGCACCAAACAAGTCGCCTACTACATCCATACCGGCCATCAGCGGGCCTTCGATCACTTCCAGCGGACGCGGATATTGTTGCCTTGCTTCTTCGGTGTCGGCATCGATGTATTCGGTAATACCATTGACCAGCGCATGTTTCAGGCGTTCTTCTACCGAATTAGCCCGCCATGCTTCGTCTTTTACTTCTTCCTTGCCTTTTGCTTTTACGGTTTCGGCAAACGTTACCAGCCGCTCTGTTGCATCGGGCCTGCGGTTGAGGATCACATCTTCGCAAAGTTCACGAAGTTGGGTTTCAATTTGATCGTACACCACCAACTGGCCGGCATTAACAATGCCCATATCCATGCCCGCTTTGATGGCATGAAAAAGAAACACAGAATGTATTGCTTCGCGAACATGATCGTTGCCGCGAAACGAGAACGACACGTTGCTGACGCCGCCACTGATCTTGGCCAGCGGCATCTTCTGCTTGATGATGCGGGTGGCTTCGATAAAATCAACCGCGTAGTTGTTGTGTTCTTCGATACCGGTGGCCACCGCAAAAATGTTGGGATCGAAGATGATGTCCTGCGGATCGAAACCCACTTGTTCGGTGAGTATTTTGTAGGCCCGTTCGCAAATAGTAATGCGGCGTTCCAGCGTATCGGCCTGGCCAGCCTCGTCAAATGCCATCACTACCACGGCTGCGCCATATGCCAGGCAAATATGTGCCTGCTCGATGAATTTTTCTTCACCTTCTTTTAGCGAAATGGAGTTGACAACACACTTGCCCTGCACGCATTTAAGGCCCGCTTCAATGATCTCAAATTTTGATGAATCGATCATCACCGGGATTTTGGCAATGTCGGGTTCGCTTTGCATCAGGTTGAGGTAGGTGGTCATGGCCTGCACGCCGTCGAGCAGCGCATCGTCCATGTTTACGTCAATGATCTGCGCACCGTTTTCAACCTGCTGGCGGGCAACGGAAAGCGCCTCTTCATACTTGTTTTCACGGATGAGGCGTGCAAATTTTTTCGAACCGGTTACGTTGGTGCGTTCGCCTACGTTTACAAAATTGGACTCAGGGCGCACCACCAGCGGCTCAAGGCCGGAGAGGCGGAGATAAGGTTTTATGGTTGCTCTGTCGCTCATGTTTATTTTAATTGAACCACTAAGGCACGAAGGCACAAAGGGGTCACGAAGTTTAGTGTATGATTCTTTTGATTCCGTGCTTGATCAGCGGCACATGAAAATTGATAAGAAAGCCCAACCGATGGCCGGTAAGTTGTAAATAACTATGTAACTGTGCCTCCCAAACCGGGTGATAATTTTCCTGCGCTTTTAATTCAACAATAATGCTTTCGTCGATTAAAAGATCCAAGCGTAATCCATCGTCGATCACCAGATCATTATACCGGATGGGTACAAATATCTGGCGGCCGTAGTCAATGCTTCTTTGCTCCAACTCATAACAAAAGCATTTTTCGTAAACACTTTCCAACAAGCCAGGCCCCAGCTTTTTATGGATATTAAATGCAATATCCACAATCGCTTTTGCTGTGCTTTCCTGTTGTGTGCTTAATGCCTGAAACATTTGCTTTGTGTTTCTTTGTTTCTTGGTGCCTTAGTGGTTCAATTAATTGCTTCCACCTCCGGCAACGGCCTGGGTTTTAAACTTTTTACATGCTCTGCTATGTGGCGGATATGATCGGGGGTGGTGCCGCAGCAGCCGCCCACAATGTTTACAAAGCCCTCTTTTGCCCATTCCTCGATGTAGTGGCCGGTATCTTCCGGCGCCTCGTCGTATTCGCCCATGGCATTGGGCAGGCCTGCGTTGGGGTAAGCCGAAGTGTAGCAGGAGGCAATTGTGCTCAGCTCCTCGATGTGCGGCCGCATTTCCTGGGCGCCCAATGCGCAATTCAACCCAATGCTCAGCGGCCTGGCGTGCATTACGGAAGTATAAAAAGCTTCCAGCGTTTGCCCGCTCAGCGTACGCCCCGATGCATCGGTGATGGTGCCCGAAATCATTACGGGCAACTCGCGACCACTTTCGCGGCTCCATTTTTTTACGGCAAAAATGGCGGCCTTGGCGTTGAGGGTATCAAAGATGGTTTCGATCAAAAACAGGTCGGCGCCGCCGGCAACCAGCCCTTGGATTTGCTCGTAATAAGCAGCCACCGCTTCGTCAAAACTGAGGGCACGGTACCCGGGGTTGGATACATCGGGCGACAACGACAGGGTTTTGTTGAGCGGGCCAATGGCGCCGGCAGCAAAGCGGGGCGTAGTGTTGCCGCTTTCCTGCGCATATTCAGTGATGGCCTCTTTGGCAAGCCGCGCTGCCGCTACGTTTATTTCGTAGGCCAGGCTCTCCATGCCATAATCGGCCAGGGAAACCTGCTGCGCATTGAAGGTGTTGGTTTCAATAATATCGGCGCCGGCAGCGAGGTATTCTTTATGAATGCCTTTGATGATTTGCGGCTGCGTGAGGCAAAGCAGGTCGTTGTTGCCTTTGAGGTCGGAGGGCCAGTCTTTAAAGCGGTCGCCGCGATAATCGGCTTCGTCTAATTTATGACGCTGGATCATGGTGCCCATGGCGCCATCAATCACCAGTATGCGTTGTTCGAGTTGTTTGCGGATGTCCATAGTTTTTGTTTTAAACCACGGAGACAGGAAGGCATAAAGGATCACAAAGAATTTTCTGCTCCAATCTCCGGGAGGTTTGGTGTGGCGGAAAGGCATTTCCACGGCAGGAACAGGTAAACGAGGGGAAACTACTACAGGGGAGTATGTTCACACGTTTATTAGTTCTGTTCCCACTACGGGGTTTTGGCCGAACAATAAACAAATCCGCCAGCAGGGGCAAAGATAGGGGTAAAAAGTATCATGCGCTATGGTGGGGATTGGAGGGGAAGTTGGGTGGCGGCAATGGAGTAAAATCGGTGTTTGCAAAACCACAGGGTCCGGCCTTGTCATGCTGAGCGCAGCGAAGCATCTGAGCTTTGCACTAGGGGAAATGTTGATGGAAGAAGGAGCCTGCTACTTTTGCAACAGTACGTATTTACAACACTCAGATGCTTCGCTGCGCTCAGCATGACAGGCAGAGTGTTTGGCAGATGAGCAAATTGTTTGATGGGCAAAGAGTGAGTTGATTGATGACAAGCAGCCCGAAGGGCTGCAATATGATTAGCCGCCGGGGCAACCGGCGGTTACAGAAATGAATTAGTAAGTCGGTAACGTGCAACCCCGAAGGGGTTGAACATGCGTAAGGCGCAGAACAGGTGCAACCCTTCGGGGTTGAGTGCACCACGCGGAATTGTTATCCACCGGTTGCACCGTCGGCTATTGGTGGTTAAAGCCTTTCGGGCTTGGGTTGCAAATGGTTTGAAACGATTATTTGTTGCGCAGTATTACCAGCAGTACAAGTGTGCGACGCAACCGGTGCACAATAGCAATACAAATGCTGGTAACATAAAAAAGCCACCCGGAACAGAGCGGCTTTGCTATTAAAAAATATTGGTGTTCGAATGTTCGTCATTCACAAGGAAACGGGCTACCTGCTGCCCACATAGCTTTCCACCGGAAGGCGGTTTTGCAGGGAGCGGGCAAGGGTCATTTCATCGGCGTACTCAAGCTCGCCGCCAAAGGCAATGCCGCGGGCAATGGTAGTAACCTTGATGCCGGGCGGCAATTTCTTTTGAATGTAGTAAATGGTGGTATCGCCCTGAATGGTGGGAGACAACGCAAAGATCACTTCGGCCGTGCCTTCTTTTTGCGTTCGATGAATCAATGTATCGAGGTTGAGCTGCGACGGGCCCACGCCATCGAGCGGGGAAATAACACCCCCAATTACATGATAGGTGCCATTGAACTGCTGCGTGCTTTCCAACGCAATTACATCGCGGATATTTTCCACCACGCAGATCACATCCTGCTTGCGGGCGGCGTTGGCGCAGATGGAACAGGTATCGGTATCGGCCACGTTGTGGCAGCGCTGGCAAAACTTGATTTCGCTGCGCATGCGGGCCACAATCTCACTGAAATGCTGCACTTCTTCGGCGTCTTGCTTCAACAGGTGCAGCACCAGCCGCAGCGCTGTTTTTTTGCCAATTCCGGGCAGTTTTGCAAACTCATTTACCGCCGTTTCGAGCAGTGCACTTGAGAACTCCATAAGGGTGCAAATTTACCGAAAACCTGCCGTGAAACCGCACCGTTTCAGCGGGATTAACAGAGGTTTGAGGGGAAGAATTTCGAACAGATGAACAAGGAGCAGACGAACAGAAGAAGTTGAGTGAGAATATCGAACAAGGAACAAGGAATGATGAACCGCAGAAAGAAAATTAGGAATGATGAATGATGAGTTACTAATTTGGAACGAGCCCAATAATCAATAATCCATCATCAATAATTCATCATTCCCTTCGTCATTCATCTGTTCCTTGTCCGTCTGTTCGATCTTCCTCAAGATCCGCTTTCGCTGTTTTTTCGGTAGTTGTCAAAGTTTTCCCGAACATCTTCCTGGTTGGCGGCGTTGTCTTCGCCGGGGTTGTTGTCCTGGCTTACACCGCTGATGTGGCCCTGCTCGTTGGGCTTCAGCGTGGAGTACTCATCCTGCTGGCGCAGTGCACTGTCCATCTCGGTGGGTTTGGGGTAAGATTCGGGGCGGTGTTGTTTATTTTTTTCGTCTGACATGATCATGTTTTTATCGGTTCAATGAATTGCGCAGCAGCAAACGCCATGGTTTGTTGCCCTTGTAAAAACCAGAACGCCTTGTCCGTAAAAACAAGGCGCACTGGTTTAGCCACCGCGGTGGCTGCAAGCAATCGGATGCATTACATGCCACCTGCGCCGTTGCGGCTGTGGCCCATGCCTTCGTCATCCATGTCGTCCATGCCGCCAGTATCGGTGCGGCCCGAGCCTGCGCTACCGCCACGGCCTGCATCACCGCTATCGAGCGGCTGGCCAGAGGAGCCATAATCGGCTACGCTGGAGCGGCCAAGGTTTTGCTGCCCGCTGCTGGTGTCCTGGCGACGGCCTTCCTGCTCCATATCGGAGCGCTGGCCCTGTCCGCCCAGGCCTTCAGAGCTGCGGGTGTTGCCCATGTCGGAGCCTTGCATGCCCGATGTGTTTTGCTGGTCGTTCATGCTGCTGTCCGAACGCTGGTTGCGGCCCATGTCCTCGTTTCTGTTTTCTGACATAGTTGTACATTTTTTAGATCAAAAAAATTATATGGCAGATCTGTTGGTAAAAACATTGTGCCATGAGGGTTTGGTGTTTAATGTTTAAAGTTTAAGGTTCAATGTTGTATGGTAAAACCCAACCTTAAACTTTAGACTTTAAACCTTAAACTGGAGCGCTAGCTCGGCGATACTTGCCCGTCGAAATCGCTGCCGGTAACGCTGCGCTTGGTGCTGATGCCCGAGCTGTGCGTGCTGCCCACAGTGCCTTCCGATGGGCGTTCGCTCATGCCGGCCGACTGGCCGCGGCGGATGTTTGCATTGCTTTCGCTGCCTACGTTTTTAACCTGGTCATTAGGGTTAGTGTAGTTGTCCGAACCCGATTCGTTTTGCTGGCCATCCAGGCGTTCATTGTTGTCTTTCGTGTTCATGGTTGTCATTTTTAAGGGTGAATAAAGAGCCGCCCCGGTTGTGCGGTGCGGCCTGCCTGTTAGCGGTTCTAAAATGGTGCCGGAAGCAAAAAGCCCCGCATCTTGCGGGGCTTTTACTGCGTTTATAAAAAACGAATTAAGACAAGGTAGCTTCCGAAGAAATTTCGGTATTGAGCAGCTTGGAAATCGGGCAGTTTTGCTCTGCATTTTTCACTGCTTCGTCAAATTGCTCTTTGCTGATATTGGGCACGGAGCCGGACACGGTGAGGTGCGATTTAGTAACCGAGCCGTTTTCAAAAGTAATGTCGCATTTGGTTTCCAGGCGGTCGGCAGTAAAGCCTGCTTCGTTCAATACAAAGCTCAGCTTCATGGTAAAGCAGCCTGCATGTGCGGCAGCCACCAGCTCTTCGGGGTTGGTGCCAATGCCATCGGCAAAACGGGTGTTGAACGAGTATTGCGTTTCCTGCAGCACTCCGCTCTGGGTGCTCAGGTTTCCTTTACCTTCTTTACCGGATCCGGTCCATACGGCTGTTGCGTTACGAATCATGATGTTATTGGTTTTTGTATGATCAATGAATAGCTAAGTTATCGAAGCAGCGTATAAATAGTAGTGGGTGGCGGGCAATAAGTAAAAAGTAAAAATTCAAAAGTCAAAAAGGCTTGCCTCATTCGGTAGCCAATTGTGCCTTTTTACTTTTGAATTTTGAATTATCGCGTTCCTTTTTCTTTCGTCAACTCTCCTGCAATATCGTCTTCCAGCAGCAGCTCCAGGCGCCGGCCGCGCAGGCCTTTGCCCATGCCGTACATCAGTTTGGCCACGGCCGCTTCAAAGGTCATATCGTAGCCGCTGGCCACGCCCATTTCTTTCAGGGCACGGCTGGTATCATAGCGGCCCAGCTCAACAGAGCCCACAGGGCACTGCGAAATGTTGAGGATCGTTTTGCCATCATCAATAGCGCGGCGCAGGGCCCGCAAAAACCAGCCATTGGTGGGCGCATTGCCCGAGCCAAATGTTTCCATCACAATAGCTGCCACATCCACATCCAGCATAGCTTCCACTGTGCGGGGCTGTATGCCGGGGTATAATTTTAAAACGGCAATAGAAGGATTGATCTCGGTTTGCACATGCAGGCTGCAATTGGGGCAGGGCCTGATGTTGTTGTCATTGAACCTGAGGTGCACGCCGGCTTCGGCCAGCGGCGGGTAGTTGGGCGACCGGAACGCCTCAAATTTATAAGAGCTGTATTTAAAGGTACGGTTGCCGCGGAACAACTGGAAGTCGAAGTAAATGCTTACCTCCGGCACGCGGGCCTTGCCGTCTTTTTTAGCTGAAGCAATTTCCAGCGCCGTGATGAGGTTTTCTCGGGCATCGGTGCGAATTTCGCCAATGGGCAATTGCGACCCCGTAAATACCACTGGTTTATTGAGCCCTTCGAGCATAAAGCTCAGTGCCGATGCGGTGTATGCCATTGTATCCGTTCCATGCAGGACCACAAAGCCGTCGTACTCGTTGTAATGGTCACCAATCTGTTTGGCCAGCTGCACCCAAATGGCGGGTTCCATGTTTGATGAGTCAATGATGGGATCAAACGAAACCACCGTGATCTCGTAATCTAGCCGCTTAAGCTCGGGTACATTTTCCACAATCTGCGAGAAGTTGAACGGCCGGAGCCCGCCAGTATTGGTGTCGTTCATCATGCCGATGGTGCCACCGGTATATATAATGAGAATTTTGGTCATAGGTGCTAGCTGCAATGGATGTATTGCGGCCTTTGGGGTTTGCAAACATCCCTCCAATAAAAAGGGCAAAATAGCGCAATTAAGCAATAGTGAGTGGGCGGTGGCGGGGCGTCATATTTGCAAAATGAACATAAATCAATGGAAGATGGTTTTCATTATCGAACATCTATCGGTGGATAAATATGAAGTGCAAAAGGGTGCATTTCTGCGAATTATATTTTTATTTGTTTAGCTTGCTATCGCAGCCATGCTTAACCGAAGCGGCGCTGGCAACTCCGATACCTGTTTTTGATAACCAAATTATATGGGTAGAATCTTTACCGTGGATTTTTCTTTTGAAGGCAGGCAATACACTGCTTTTGTAAAAATCACCACAGCTTCCGATCTTTTTTCGGTGCACATACAAGTGCCCGATACTACCCTGCACCACCTTATCCCAAACGGCACCATTATGTACAAAAGCACCGAGGGGCTTTCATCGCTGCAGCGTGAAACCAACGGTCCGTCGTACGAATTGATCTCCCGTATTGTTCAGGCTATTGAGCGGTATTTGGAGCAATAGCTGTTTTTACTTTTCCGCCAATCATTAAAGGGCACCAGTTTTGTTGGGGTTTTGGCCTAATACAGTTGCTCTGTGGCCGATCCAGTAAAAATTGTGGCGTACGTTGTTTTTGGAGTTTATGTGCTTACAGCCGCATGGCTGCTCATCAATGGGCTGGTGCAGCTGCACCTGTTGTGGCATTATAAAAAAAAGAGCCGGCGCAAAAGCCCGGACGCTGCACTGCCTGGTGCGCTGCCTTTTGTTTCGATACAAATACCCGTATACAACGAGAAATATGTGATTGCGCGGCTGATGCACAACCTGGCGGAGCTGGATTATCCAAAGGATAAATTTGAGCTGCAGGTGCTCGACGACTCCACCGATGAAACCTCCAACATTATTGATGCGGCGGTATGGCGCCTGCGGCAAAATGGCATTGATGCCACCGTGCTGCGCAGGCCGGACCGCAAGGGTTACAAGGCCGGTGCGCTGCAGGCAGGCATGGCCCATTGCAAAGGCAACCTCATTGCTATTTTTGATGCCGACTTTACGCCAGACCCGCAGTTTTTAAATAAAATGGTGCCCTACTTTACCGACCCTAATGTGGGGCTGGTGCAGGCCCGCTGGGGCCACCTCAACCGCGAACAAAACCACCTGACCCGCATACAAACTTTTTTGCTCGACACGCATTTTTCGGTGGAGCAAACCGGCCGCAGTAATGCCGGTTATTTCATCAACTTTTGCGGCACTGCAGGCATCTGGCGCAAAGAGTGTATTGAGGCTGCCGGCGGCTGGGATGGCAATGTATTGAGCGAAGATCTGGACCTGTCGTACCGGGCACAGATGAAGGGCTGGAAACTGGTGTACGACCAGGAGATAGAAGTGCCTGCGGAGTTGCCTTCGGTGATTGAGGCATTTAAGGTGCAGCAGTTCCGGTGGACAAAAGGCATGGCGCAAAGCCTGCGCAAAAATGTGCGGACACTACTGGCCGCAGCGCTACCCATTGATAAAAAGTTGCACGGTGTTTTTCACCTGCTGTCGTCGTTTTTGTTTGTATGCCTGTTTGTAAATGCGCTGCTTACGGTGCCGCTGCTTGTGTTTCGCAACATGTATCCCGAGATCATGGAGTGGAGCAAATACACCGTTATTACTGGGCTGAACCTGGTGGCGCTAACAGTATTTTATTACAATGGCGCTGCTGTTGGTGGCAGGCAGGGTGTGGTGCAGTTCTTTAGGCATTACCCTATTTTCCTGGTGGTGTATATGGGCCTTTCGGTACAAAATGCCTGTGCAGTGATGCAGGGGTTTTGGGGCTCCAAATCCGAGTTTGTGCGTACGCCCAAAATGAGCGATGCATCCAGCAATAACGCTTACCTGGAGCGAAAGATCAGTTGGGTATATGTGTTGGAAGTTGCTGTGTTTTGTTATTTCCTGGGCGGTATTGGATTGAGTTTTTATTTCCGCGATTTTTTCCTGCTCCTGTTTTTTTCCATGATCGCCGTAGGGTTGGGTTATATCGTGTTTGCGTCCATGCCAGTATGGCGGCCGGTGCGGTTGGCAAAAATGGCGTCGTGAGGGGAATGGTGAATGGTGAGTGGTGAATTGTGAATTACGAACGAACCCGTTGTGGGAGATTTTAAAAATGAATAGAATATTTTGGGCGTAGCCCAAACCAGTTGGTAGCAAAACCCGCTAAACATTTTGTTCATTTCCGTTGATCGTAGATCAACCCTGCAGCCATTTGCAATATGGACAGCGTGTGCCCGTGCACCGGTTTGGGCTACGCCCAAATGATTTTCATGGTTTACATGTTGCTACCAAATGGTGTGGGCTACGCCCACTTTTTTCAATGCAAAATATTTGCGCTATTTCTTCACCATCCACTTCATTGATAAACCCTAATTATCAATATTCAAGCATTCCCCACCGGCTGTTCCCTTCTGCGGTTCATTATTCCTTATTCCTTGTTCGATATGCTCCAACCAACTTCATCTGTTCCTTGTTCGTCTGTTCATCTGTTCGACATTCTCATCATTCATTCCCCCGTTCCAACAGTCCATTTATCTGCGCATATTGCAGCAACAGCACCGTTTTCGCATCTCTTATTTCGCCACGGTTCATCATCGATACCGCCTCGGCAAACGGTATTTCCCGAACCGTAATTTCTTCGCCTTCTTCTTCCAATCCGCCGCCATCTGAAACCTGTTGCTCTTTGTTGTATTTGCCCACAAACAGGTGGATCAACTCCGTAAGTGCCCCGGCCGATGAATACACCGAAAGCACTTGGCGAACTTCCGTTACCTCATAACCCGTTTCTTCCCTGATCTCCCGGATAATGCTGTCCTTTGGATCCTCGCCATCTTCCAGCAGGCCTGCAGGCGTTTCCAGGAGCATGCCGGTTGCATTGCCGTTTACATAGGTTGCAATACGAAACTGCTCTGTGAGTATAATCGTTTGTGCTTTCCTGTTATACAGCAATGCGGTGGCCGCATCATTGCGAAACAACACCTCGCGGTGTTGTGTTTCAATGCTGCCGCCTTTTTTGCCAATGTCAAAACTGATTTTTTTCAGCTTAAAATGTCCGTTGGAAAGTATCTCATTGGCCTTGATGTGAACTTTGGGCATAAAGTTGAAAAGGGTTGATGTTTTGCAATGGGCTGCATGCAATGCGGCGTGGCAGTAACTACTCGTGACTATTTTAGCTCCACCCGCTGACCGGTTTCCATTGCTTTGTAAATAGCCTGTATGATCGCCACATCCTGCCGGCCCATTTCGCCCGGTACCGGTGTGGGACGTCCTTCTTTTAAGGCCAGCGCAAAATCATCCATCTGCGCTGCCTGCTGGTTGATGTCGGCAAATTGCAAGGGCCCGTCGCTGGTTTTACCCTGCAGGCCGTTGTAATCAAATGCGGGGTCGAGTTCGGCAAAGCCCCGTTCTGCCTCAGCCCGCAGGTAGCTCATGCGCTTGACGTATGTGGTGCTGCATTCGGCGGTGATGCCATCCGGAAATTCCATTTGCCAGGTCATTGATTCTTCCACGTCTTTGAACTTTTCAGGCTTTGTTTTGGCGCCTTCCTGTGCTGTTACAGCAATCGGTTCCATGCCGGTAGTGTAGCGGCATGCCTGTATGCAGTAAATGCCCAGATCCTGCAGCGGGCCGCCACCCGATAGCGCTTTTTCAATACGCCATCCGTCCGTGTCGGCCATGCCATGATCGGACTTTATTTTTTTCAACGGGCCAAACGGCTGCTCCTTTCCAATGCGCATCATTTCGGCATTGAAGGGCTCAAAATGCAGACGGTAACCAATCGACAATTGCACGCCTGCTTTGTTGCATGCATCAATCATGCGGTTGCAATCTTCCACCGAAAGGGCCATAGGCTTTTCGCAGATCACATGTTTGCCCGTAGCAGCGGCACGGATCACATACTCGGCATGCATCGAATTGGGCAGCACGATGTAAATAATATCAATGTCGCTGTTATTGGCAATTTCTTCGAAGTTTTGATAGTTGTAGGTGTTGGCTTCCGCGATGTTGTATTGCACCTGCCACCTCTTGGCTTTTTCCTCCGAGCCGGTAACAATACCTGCAAGGTAACAATGCGCTGTTTGCTGCAGTGCCGGTGCCAGTTGTCCTTCGCTGTACGATCCAAGTCCTACCAGAGCTATGCCGAGCTTTTCTTTTGTATTGCGGTTATCCATTGCTGTTGGTTTATGTATAAAAATATCTTGCTGCAGCCATTTATACAGGTAAAATTTTCGCTTCTTAATTCGGGAGTTATTTAGCGATGAATTGCAACACTGCTTTCCTGAAATCTTCGGGTGCCTGTATGTGCGGTATATGGCCCACGCCGGGCAGTTCCACCAGTTCTGCGCCTTTAATTTCCTTTTGCAGCCAGCGGCCCAGTTGGGGATAATTGCCGTGTTGCGCAGCCACTGCTTTTTCCAGCAAAGCTTTGCCCACTACCGTGCGGTCTTCCTGGCCAATAATGAGCAACGTAGGCGCGGCGATGTTTTTAAACTCATACACTACCGGCTGTTCGTAAATCATCTGGTAGGTAAGTGCGCTGGCCCAAGTGGCCTGTTTGAAATCGGGTTGTTGCAAGGCATCATATTGTGCCGTCACGTATTGTTCGTATTCGGGCTTCCATTGGGGGTAATAGCTTTGCTGGTATTGCCGCAGCGATGCCATCGTTGCTTTTAGTTCTGTGGCGTATTGTGCATCCACCGGTTGGTAGGGAACAAAGGTTTTGTAATCTTCCAGGCCGATCGGATTTTCATAAATCAGCTGCGCCACCCGTTGCGGGTACATCAGTGCAAAGCGGGTAGCCAGCATGCCGCCCATACTGTGCCCCAACACAGTGGCCTGCTGCACGCCCAGCGTATCGAGGATTTGCCGTGTATTGTGGGCCAGCAGGTGAAAACTGTAATGAATATTGGGCTTGTCTGACCGGCCCCACCCTACCTGGTCGGGTACCACCACACGGAAGCCGGCTTGTTGTAAAAAAGGGATCACTTCTTTCCAGTAATAGCCGTTGAAATTTTTGCCGTGCAGCAGCAAAACGGTTTTGCCGTTGGGTGCAGCCGGCGCCACATCCATATAAGCCATTTTTACCGGCTGCCCTTCTATGGTGAGTGATACAAACCGAACGGGGTGCGGATAGTTGGCGGCTTGCGCCATTACCGTTGCGGCTGCAAAAAGGGCCAGCAGCAGCAAGCTCATGTTCTTCATGCGGTGATGTTTAGAACAAGAGGTTACTCAATTTTTGCACCAATATGGTTAATGCCAGTTACATGTCTGCTTTATCATTCGGGTAACCAGAAATGCGGGCATTGGGTGCTGCTTTTTGAAGTGCCTCTATACAATATGGAGAATGTATAAAGGGAGCTGAAACGATGATAAAGTCTGGGTTAATTTCTTTTGCGCGGCTCAATGCGTCACTAATCGTGTGGGAAATGTACACTTCAAAATTCTTGCGTACAAAGTATTGCTTCACCAATAAGCAAAGGTCCACTTCGTCTTCAAGAATCAATAACTTTTCCCGCACTGCTCTTATTCGGGTACCCGAATGGAGCTGTTCCCTGTTCGTTGTTTTGGGAGCATCAGAAAATAGTTGTTGTAATTCCTTTTTTATATTGTCGAATATTTCCTCAAGGGTGGCCATTTTCCATCTTTTTAGGTAGAAAAGTTGGTGCTACTGCTGCTCTACAAAACTGTCAATCGGAACCCTGATCTGCCGGTCGGGCATTTCGTCCATTACTGCCAGCAGGGTTACTTTTCCCTCTTTGCCTTCCACGGTGATGGTGAGGTTGCGTACCTCGCTATCGGTGCCGTTTTTTAGCTGCACTTTCATTACCGATTTACCTTCTTTAAAAGGCACCGTCCAATTGCAGGTTTTTGATACAATGGTACCGGTCATGGTTTGGTCGTGGCCGGGTGTAATAACGATCGAATCTTTGTTGATGGCAACCGTGCTGTTTTCCTCCACGGTGCGGTCCACGTTGCCCGATGCATCAATGTATTCAGTTTTAGAAGAAGAAAGAAGCACATTTTTGTCGCACTGTGCCAAAGCTGTAGTAGTAGCTGCCAGCAGCAACAGGGTAAAAACGATCTTGTTCATGGTTAAATGTTTTGGTTAAAATACAAAACGGCATTGCAGTTTTATAGTGTTGTGCAGTTGTAGTCAGAAACTATTTGTTTTGGAAAAAGCAGCTCTATAATAAAGGCGCAAACCGGAAGGCTGCGCCTTTATGTTTTGCTTAGGGTTGTTGGCGGGTTGTGTCGGTTGTGGTTGTTGTAGTAGTATCCATTGCATCGGTAGTGGGCGTAGTAGTGGGTTGCGGTGTATTGCATTGTACAAAAACAGTGGCCAGTATGGCCAATAGCAAAAGCTTTTTCATGGTGTTGTTTTTAGGTGTAATATTTATTGAATGCCCATCGGCCGCAAGAATGCCACCAGAAACAACAACAATCGGTGCCTGTTGCCACTTTCTGTGCCCGATTTGGACATTCAGCCGGGCTTGTTGCGCCAGCGCCGTTATGTGGATGTCCCAAATGCTGCAGCAACAAAGCATTTAGCCAGTTGCTCCGTCGGTGCTGTTTTGCCGCAGGGGCATGGTTTTAGTACCGTTTTGCAGCAAAAACAGACTATGAAAGAAACGGATAAAAAAGGGCCAATGGATATGCCGGCAACCACCAGCAACGAACCCATTCAGCCGGTAAATGCGGATGCACAAAATCCGTCAACCGACCCACGCGAAACACCAGAAGAAGACGACGGTTTTGTAGTGGTCGGCTCCGGCCTCGGCATCGACGAATAGATAATATTGCTCCAATGCAAACGCCTTGCAACTGCGATGATTCATCACGGTTGCAAGGCGTTATTTTTAAATCAACTTGTATTAAAGAACAGGTATTATTGCTTCGGCGGCGAGATCATGATATGGGCGCCGTGTGTGCCGGGGTCCATGATCCATGGCATTGCAGGCCCTTCGGGTTTTAGCGGCAGGCCGGTGCTTTCGGCGGTGGCATAAGGTATATACACCACGTAGCGCAGGTAGCCGTTTTTTACACCGCCACCGCCTTCCACATCTTCATCTTTTGCCGTGTACACAAACAGCGTAGTGGGTTGTTTGGGCATCGCCAGCTTGCCGGCTTTTACTTCCTGCTCCCGCAGATCAAATATTTCGCGGCCTTGTTTGCCTTCTTTGCGCAGGGCACGGCCACGTTGCATAAACGGCTCCAGGTCGCGGTGATAACAAGCCGCCGAAAAGCCGGCCTCAAAAGGATTGTCGGCCAGGCAAATCAGTTCGTTGGTGCCTTTGCGCAGCACCACCACTTCTTTGTTGGCATCATAGCCATACACGGTAGCGCCGGCCCGCTTGTCGGCCGGTGCAGCCAGCAGCGCCTGTTTGATCTGCACTTCCGCAATGGGCACCTTTTGCTGTGCACAAGCAGTAAACGCAGCGCTGCACAGCAGCAAGCTGAAGTATCTTTTCATGGATCCAGGTTTAGTGGGTTTATTAAAATGGCTTCTGTTCGCTGCATTGCAGCGAGCATTGAAGGGTTATTGTTTATTGTAATGTACGCCGTTTGGCAAACATTTGCTGCAAGTGATCCGGCTGAAAAATGCGTTTGTATAAATGCAGTCTATTGCCTGGTATGAGCTGCGCTCAGCTCGGCTATGTTCCTGGCTTTGGCTGCAGTCAGCGCTTTGTCGGAAATCTGCCGCAGCAGGTCATACTTTTTCCCGTTCCATCGCCAAACGGGGTAGCTAAACCCGGGACCGCCAATCACCAGGTCGGGATAGCCTTTGCTGGTTGTGGGCAGCACATCGGGTGCTGTGCCCGGAAAACCCAGGTTGCTTTCATATCGGCCTGCGGCATTTTTAATAAACAACACTACCGACGAACCGGTATGCCCCGATGTAAACGAGTTGCCATACACCACGAACAGTTCCTCAACACCATCCCGGTTCAAATCCGTGGGCAATACCTCCGCGGTAAACGGAAATTCCTTTGCATCGGCACCGGCTATAAATTGTTTACGGTCTGGCGCAACCGAAAAACCTAGTTGCTTAAAAATGCTTTCTTTATCGGCCGCGGTGAGTTTGGTGGTAACGCCTTTAAACAGGAGTTGCACACCGGCACTGTTGACTGTATGGGCAACAGTTTGTTGTGCACCAAGCGGCAACACATTCAAAAGCGACAAGAGTAAAATGACTGTTGGCTTCATGCTGTTGGTTTTGGCTAAAAAATAAAAAAGATGCGCTGCGGAAACAAGCAGATGTGCAACGACAAGTGACTTTACGCAGCCAAAATTTTTCGGACATCAAAACGAATTACCTGCTGCCGTTTGTGCATTATTCATGGTATGCAACAGATTTTAATTTCAATGAAACACGATATTCTTTGTTGCAGCTTTTACACAAAAAATGCAGCAACATTGAACGGTTGTGTCCTGTTTAAACAAGCTAAACAGAGCCGTTTGCACGTTGAAAATTTCCCCGATCAGTAGTTTTGGCACACATTTTTTATACACACCAAACAAAAGGTGTGGCGTGCAATATTGCCCTGCATATGCATGGTACAGTTTGCCTTAAACCACGCTTCAAAATCAGTCATTATGAAAAAGATATTTGCATTGGCATTTGCTGCCGTTTCCCTTGCCGCCTGCAACGACGGCGAAAACGCAACTGTAAGCACCGAAACCACAACGGTGCCCGAAACAACAACCATGGATACAATGGGCGCTGCTGCCACAACATCGGACAGCTATGCTTATGCCCCTAGCGAAGGTGACGTTACCCGTCGCGGCGATGATGTAATGGTGTACCGCAACGGTGCATGGGTAGAAGCTGATAACGATGTGCGTCTGGATGATGGTGTAGTAGTATATCGTGATGGCCGTGTAACCCGAGATGGCAATGAAGTAGTGCTGGAAGACGGTGAAGTAGTGTCGAAAACCGGTCGCTTTTTTGACCGTGCCGGTAACGCTATTGAAAACGCCTGGGATAAAACCAAATCAGGTGTGAAAAAAGCCGGTAAAGAAGTAGGCGATGCTGCCCGCAAAGCAGGCGACAAAATTGAAAATGCTGTCGATAACGACAGAGAGTAACCCGTTTATTTTTTGTTGGAACATCCCTGTCTGCGCCATGCGGACAGGGATTTTTTTTGCCTGTTCCAAATAGAAAAGAGCAACCGGAGTTGCTCTTTATGTTGGTTTGTATTGGTTGCGGGAAAATGGTGTCAGCTTTAATTAACGCAGTGCCGGTGTTTGCTTTGCATACGATCGTTTGCCCAATAAAAACAGCGTAAGCGCAATACCAAAAAACAGCGACTCGATGGTGAGCCATTTGGTGCCAAATGCACCGAGGCTGCCTTCGTTGAAAATGGTGATGATGCGCGACACGGCATAAAGTCCCCACAAGAGGGAAAGCAGCGCCAAACCTTCCTGTACATTTTTGCGGATGGTGTACAACAAGGCCAACACCAATGTAAGCCCCACGCCGCCATACACACCGCGGATGGAGCTGGCAGCGTCGTTGTTTTCCAACGTTACTTCTACCATGTCCATTACCGATTGCGGGTTGGCAAAGGCCATCAGGCTTACCGACAGCAGGCTGCAGGCCGATAATAAAATAAATCCTTTGGAGAGCATTGGAATAATGGATGATTTTTTCATAAACAGTTTGTTTTATTTGTTGCACAAAGCTGCTGAGTGCTGCACACAAAAATCTTGGCGCACACCAAGATTTTTGTGCTCTAGGCCCGCTATGTTGCGGCATATTACTGCCAGGCAATCCAGTACAATCATGGCCATCACACAATAGGCCCGTTCATCCCAAATTCATGCGGCCGGCCGTGGTGGCGTTGTCAGTAGCTAAAACATATTTCACCCCAAAAACCAATGTTATGCGGGCAGCAACCAACTCCTTACTGCTTTTTTCCGTTTTGCTTTTTGGCCTTTTTGCCTGCCAAAAAGATCCTGTGCCACCGCCCGAAACACTGCCGGCAAAGACGGTAAAAAAGGTGAGTTGGTCGGAGCAGGACTTTGCTACCTACGAGTACAATGCAGCAGGCTTGCTCACCCGGCATGTATCGCAGTGGGCCAATGGTGCAGGCAGTGTTAACCGGCTCAACAGCGTGTATACATACAACGATGCAGGACAGATCACCCGCTGGCAAAATGAAAGCGGCCACGCTACGTTTGTGTATACAGATGGCAAGTTGGAAAGTTCTGATCATTTTTTATCCAACGGCCGCAAACTGAGCTCCATGACATACGGGTTTGAAAGGGGCAAGCTGGCGTGGGTAATTGAACACAACGAACTGCGCATGCCCGATGATGTGCTTCAAACAAAAGTGAGTTATGCTTACCATCCCAACGGCAATGTGCGGCGCATAGATTTTGCTTATCGCTACCAACTGACCGAGGCGTTTACCACCAATTTTTCAAAGCTGTTTGAAACATACGACAACAAGCCCAACCCGGAGCCGGATGGCGTGCTGGGCGTAGTGCTTCCGGGTGTGGTGCTGCACCGCGACAACCCACTGAAGGTATCCACACTGCTGCCCAATAATACGGTGGAAGCAACCAGCAGGTTTGAGTACACCTACAATGCGGAAGGATTGCCACAGCAACGCAAACAGTACAATGCCTCAGGCGGTGTGGAGCAGGCACCCACGCAATCCACGTTTCACTATTAACCGGTTGTGGGTTGCCGTTAGGTTAGGCAAAATAGTGCGGGCAAAACCTGCTGGTGTTGCCGGTGATCAATCCGTCTGATTCGCGGATGCCAATGCCGGCAGGTTCGCCGCCAATAAGCCAACTGCCTATTACGGCTTTGTTGCCGCCAAACTCGGGCAGTGGTGCATATTGCTGGTAAATAAAACCTTCCTCGCCATAATCGCCACCCTGTTGCTCTACCACGGCACCGTTTTGAATGATGCTAACGTTGGCGCCTTCGCGGCTGAACACGGGCTTTTTTGCATAATGCTGCAGGCCGCCGGGCCCGTTGTAGTGGGCCGGTAGAATGTAGGGTGAGTTGGGAAACAATTTGTGCAGGTACACCAGCAGCATTTTGTTGGATAGAATGGCTTTATACGGCGGTTCGATCCACAACGTTTTTTCCATGTTGTGACCCAGGTACGGGCTGAATTCTTCGTTGAACATCCACTCCCACGGGTATAGCTTAAAGATGTTGGGCACCGGCTGTCCCGAACCGGTCATAAACTCGCCCAACTCATTTACACCCAGGTCTTCGATGTGTACAAAATCGTTGGCAAGGCCTGCTTGCAGCGCACAATCCTGCAGGTATTTCACGGTCATAAAATCTTCTACATTGTCCTTTACCGAAGTAAACCACAACGTGCCGGGTTTCAGGTGCGCAGTACAATCCTGCAGGTGTGCTACCAGCTTTTCATGTATGGAATTGAACTGGTCGTACACGGGGTCAAACTCCTGCAGCCAGTACCATTGTATCACCGATGCTTCGAGCAGTGAAGTGGGCGTATCGGCATTAAACTCCAGCAGCTTGATTTGCCCATTGTTGTATGCCAGGTCAAGGCGTCCGTAAAACGACGGCTGGTCCTCTTCCCACGACCGTTCAATGAGATCGGCAAAAGCAGCATGTATGTGAAAATCGGAATACAATTTATTTCCAATGACATGCTCCACCACCGCCAGGCACATGTCGAAAATTTCGGCGGTGGCTTTTTCCAACGCATCTATTTCATCGGCCCTGAATGCATAAGCCGCTGTTTCGTTGTAGTAGTTATTGAGGTCGTAAAAAAGAAAGCCTTGCTCTTCTACTTTTTGGGTCCAGTCGGGGCGGGGTGTAATAGCAATGCGTTGCATAAAGGGAAGCAGCGCAAAGCCTGTTGGCCATGCGCCTTTTTTTATAAAAAAATAGATTGCTGTTGGTAAACTGCGATGTGCCTGAAATGCGGGCAGGCGCTTATCCCGAAACGGTGCGGGAAGAAGAACCAAAACCGCCGGTGCGTATTTTGGTGGGTGTAAATCCGGGCCGGCTGATTTGTGATGCCGTAGCGCCGTTGTATGATGCGGGGCTGATGCGGCCCAGCAGCAGGGGATACCAAAAGCCGCCGTAGTGGCGGTATTGCTGGCCATTGAGGGTCGTGTCGCGGGTACGGCCGCCTTCATCGCCTACAATCCAGTCGTCTTGTTTTTCCTTGCCGCCGCAACTGCTGATGGCAGCCGCCAGCACACTACACAGCACAATACTTTTTGACTTTTTCATTTCGGCTACAATTTAAAAAATTAGCGCCATCTGCCCGGCTTTACCCGCAAGAATTATACAATATTTACCGCTGCAAATGTCTTTGCCGTTGGCAAAAAACAACAGGTTCCAGCGGCTGCTAATGAAGCATCAGTGCGGTGTTGGGCCTATTTCGTACCTTTTGCCCGCAACACATGATTTAAATACAGAAAAGCTCACCCGCAATGAAATTGAAACCAATCGTTTGGTGCCTTGCCGGCCTGTTGATTTTATCCGGACCGCTGCAGGCGCAAACCGCAGCCACCTATCAAACACCACCCAAAGACATTACCGACCTGCTGCTGGCCAAGCCTACACCTACCGTTAGCGTGGATGGCAAGGCCGAGTGGATGCTGCTGAGCGAACGGGCCTCGTACCCCGATGTGGAAGAGCTGGGCCAGCCCGAACTGCGCCTTGCAGGCCTGCGCCTCAACCCCGAAAACTTTTCGCCGAGCCGCCAGAATTTCATCAACAATTTCCGCATCAAAAACATAAAGACCGGTAAGGAAATGCCGGTTGCCGGCCTGCCCGCTGGCCTCCGGGCCACCTCCGTTTCGTGGAGCCCCGGCGAAAAAAAGATTGCCTTTTTGCAAAACAATCCTACACGCGTTGACCTGTACGTGATTGATGTGGCTACGCAAAAAGCTACCCGCATCAGCAAGAGTGCGGTGAACGCCACACTGGGCGCCGCATACCAGTGGGTAGATGATGCTACGGTGTTGTATAAAGCAGCTACGCAACCGGCCACTGCGGCACCCAAGCGATCGCTTACACCCAAAGGGCCTGCCGTGCAGGAAGCACTGGGCAAAGCCGCACCCAGCCCCACTTACCAGGATCTGATCAAATCGCCGTACGACGAAGACCTGTTCCAGTTTTATGCCACGTCGCAATTGGTGCAAAATAGGAATGACGTGGAAACAAAACTGGGCACGCCGGCCATTTACACAACCGTATCCCTATCGCCGGATAAAAAATACCTGCTGACCCGCACCCTCAACCAACCGTTTTCTTACCTCGTTACGGCCAACGGTTTTCCTTCCAGCATCCGCATTTTAGATGCATCGGGCAAGGTGGTAAAACAACTGTTTGAGCTGCCCTCGGCCGAAGGCACGCCCAGCGGTTACGACAACACGCAAAACCTGCCCCGCGGCTTTGACTGGCGCGACGATGAAGCGGCCACGCTGGTATGGGCGCATCCGCTGGATAGCGGCCTTATCAAAAAAGAAGTGCCGCACCACGATGCCGTATATGCACTTGCGGCACCATTTAGCGGGCAGCCAAAAGAAATATTCCGCACCGCCATGCGCTACCGCGGCGTGCAATGGGGCAATGCCGAACTGGCGTTGGTAATGGAAGGCCTGCGCTCCAAACAGGTATCCCGCACCAGCCTGTTCAACCCCGCTACAGGCAAGCTGGAAACACTGTACGACCTGAGCCAGAATGATGCGTATAACAACCCCGGCACGGCGGCGACACGTAAAAACAATTTTGGCCGCCCCGTAATTTTTACGGTTGATGGCGGCAGCAGCCTGCTGATGAACAACACCACCGGCGCATCGCCCAAGGGCGACTTGCCGTTTTTGGCAAAATATAACCTGGCCGCTAAAAAAAGCGAGGTGATCTGGCGCAGCAACGAAGGGGTGTATGAGTACGTAGTGGATGTAATTGACGCCGATAAACTGGTGCTGCTTACCCGCCGCGAATCGCAAAAAGATGTGCCCAATTATTACATCAAAAACCTGGTGCGGCGCATTGCCGACCAGCCTGTTACGGCCTTCACCAATCCATACCCGCAAATGGAAGGCGTGAGCATGCAAAAGATATTCTACAAGCGTGCCGACGGTGTGGACCTGACCGGCAATTTGTATTTACCCAAAGGATACAACAAGGAAAAAGACGGGCCGCTGCCAACAGTGATCTGGGCTTATCCACGTGAGTTTAATTCGGCTGATGATGCAGCGCAGGTGCGTGGTTCACAATCGAGGTTTACCACCATTGCTGCTGGCTCGCCGATCTTTTATGTAACACAAGGTTACGCCGTGCTCGATGCGGCCGAAATGCCCATTGTAGCAGCGCAAGGCAAAAAACCCAACGACAACTTTATCGCTCAATTGGAGCTCAATGCCCGTGCAGCCATCAACAAGCTGGCCGAAATGGGTGTGGGCGACACGGCCCGCATGGCAGTGGGCGGCCACAGCTATGGCGCTTTTATGACGGCCAACCTGCTGGCGCATACCAACCTGTTTAAAGCCGGCATTGCCCGCAGCGGTGCATACAACCGTACGCTGACGCCGTTTGGTTTTCAAAACGAAGACCGCACCTACTGGCAGGCGCCGCAACTATACTACGAGATGAGCCCGTTTAGCTACGCCAATAAAATTAAAACGCCGCTGCTGCTGATCCATGGCGAGGCCGACGACAACACCGGTACCTACCCCATTAACAGCGAAAGACTGTTCAACGCCGTAAAAGGCCATGGCGGCACGGTGCGCCTGGTGATGCTACCTTACGAGGCGCATGGCTACCGTGGCAAGGAAAACCTGCTGCATGTGTTGTGGGAGCAGTTTCAATGGCTGGAGCGATACGTGAAAGGAGCGAAGACTACTACGGCAAAAGCAATGTAGTTAAGTATATCAATAAACAAAGAAGCCGCATCGAGGGATGCGGCTTCTTTTGTTATTAGCTTTTGCAAGCTTCATTAGATTTCATCTTTTGCCAGCATTCAAATAGAGGCGAAAAGCGCAACTGGCTATACTCGCTGAATCCACAAACTTCCGGGCCTGCCTTTAAAAAACAAGGGAACTTTTTCCTGCAATACTGCGCTGTATTCCTGTTGTATAAAATCTGCGAAGAAGATTATTTTAAAGGCATTGTTGAACAAAAGAAAATTGTGCACGCAGTACAGTTCATTCCAGTTAAGCCGGTGTTCAAAAAGCCATTCTTCCGGGTATTCAAACGGGTAAAAGATGTCGTGAATATGAACAATCACTCCCTTGTTTAAAACGGGCAGAATTTCTGTCATTAAATAATTGACGTCACTCCCGGTTTTAGACACATGCGAATTGTCAATCAGCAAAATGTCGTTGGCTTCTAATTGTTGAAACGTTTCTGGCGGCACATGCTGCACAATGTCTTTGATGATCGTTGTGTTCTTGTAGTCATCTTTTTTCAAAAGCCCGGTTAGCCGATCTTGTGGATTGGGTTCTATAAACGTCAGGTCAATCGGGTAATCTAAAAATTCATCTTTTGTGTCCAGAATCAGCGCAGAAGAAAAGCCGGAACCAACCTCAATAATCCTGCGCGGCCTGAAAGCATTGAGCATACCAAACAACACCCATCCATCGGCATGTTCATAGGTTTTATTGTTGTAGTAGTACCGGTACTGTTGCGTCTTATTATCTGAAAATGGAATCTTCTGGCTGTGTGCTACAATCTGGTCTAAAACGTTTTCCTGGCCTGCTGTATTCAAATCGATTCCCGGAAGCTTTTTACCTTTTTTCCAAATAGTTTCCTTCCTGGCTGATAGATCGGCCAGATCTACAACTGGCGAATAATAATGGCCCGGTCGCTGTGCGCAGTTTTCCCGGTAGAAATATGCGTACCGCAAATAGGGAATCTTACTCAGAATGCTTTTCATATTTTCTGCATTAGGAACACTGCCAATCGCTTGCGAAATGTTTTGAATGATTGATCTGCCAATACTTATTTGCTGCACATTTTTTTGCTACAACACTCCGCCATATTTACACTTAACGTCAAAAGCGTTTGTGAAGGAGTGGTTTACTGTGTTTCCTCAGCTTCACTTTTGCGGTGTCGTAGATTATATTATATCGTTGAAAGATAGTTTGTCGGCCATTCTTTTACAAACGCTCTGTTAGCGGCATCGTAGACTACTTCAGCGAATCTAAGCTTGTAAATGGCTCTAACTTACCATCTGAAAACCCCTTGACAGTAGTATCAGCCGGTTTAAAATACTTTGTCGGAATAACTTTCTTGCCAATGCTGTAAGAGTCCACAGCCAGCAACGACTTTCCGTCAAAATCATAAACAACTCTTCTGCCATCAAGTTTTCCGTTGTATAAAAATGCTTTGCCCATCAGCTTGCCGTCTCCATAATAGTCAACTTGGAGCATCCGCAAGCTATCATATTTGTATACCAACCACTCAGTACCAACAATTCCATTCAATGAATCAGACTTCACCAAAACATAATCGGCTTCGTCAAAAACTTCCTTTTTAGAGTGGCAGCTAAATACGAAGAGTACAAGTAATAATAGAAGCTTTCTCATAAGCACCTAACCATATAGTAAAAGTTTCATTTGCCGCTAACTACTGTTGCTAACAGGCTACATTTTACTATTTGCCATGCAAAAATAACAGCAGCTAAATATACCAATTCCCAACAAAGGAATTTTATTGAAGCAATGGCTTTGTATTGTTTCGATATGAAATATGCATGCGGTAGAAGGCTGATGTTACGCCCCCTGTTTCCGCACATACTTCGTCAGGATCACGATCACCTGTCCTTCGATCTTTCCTTCAATTTGTTCGGTGTTGTTTTCCACCAAGCGTATGTTTTTCACCACGGTACCCAACTTGGCATTGAGCGATGTGCCTTTTACATCCAGCGAACGGGTAAGTACCACGGTATCGCCGGCCTGCAGCACAGCGCCGTTGGCATCGCGGTGCAGGTCCACGCTGCCATCGTTTTCGTGGTCACCGGTGGCTTTAGCCCAGGCAAGGGTTTCATCGGGCAGGTACAGCATGTCCAGGTTATCGGCGGCCCAGCTTTCATTGCGCAGCCGGTTGAGCATGCGCCAGGCCACCACCTGCACGGCAGGCACTTCGCTCCACATGCTTTCCGACAGCACGGTCCAATGCGCTGCATCCAATTCTTCACGCTTTTCTATTTGTGCCCTGCATTTTGCACACAGCAGCACGCTGGCATCGGCAGTGGCTGCCGATTCGGGCCCGGCTTCAAAATGTTCCAGGCCTTCTGTTGCGCCACATAGTTCGCATTTGCCGCCGCTGCGCTGGTGCAGTTCTGCTTCTTTCATATTGTTCTGTTTTGGCGGCGAAGGTAATGTTTTGCAAAAGGGCTGCAGGTGATACAGGTTAGTGTAGCAACTTTTGATGCTGTTGTAAAAATGAGACGATTTGAGGGCAGCCCTTTTCCATTTATTTGTTTGTGCGGCTGTTCATCCAGGTTTTAGGGTGTGGTGCAATGGTGGGTTTCTTTCTTTGCCTTACTAGCAAAACCGGCGGCAACATGCCTGCCGTGAATTACACACCCAAAACCAACTGACGTGTTTCAACTTCAATGCTTCATTGCTGCCCGCCGACCCGTTGTCGTGCTTGCAGCATTTATTTTCACCCTGTTTGCCTCCTGCACCAAACCCCAACCCGAAAAGCCCACAGGCGAAGAAGAGCAGGCACCGGTGATCACATCCTTTACACCGCAGCAAGGACCGGTGGGCACTACAGTTACCATCACCGGCCAGCATTTTGGCAACAACACCAACAGCCTTGTGGTAACGTTCAACAATGTTCCGGTAACGTTTCTTTCCATCAATGGAAATACCATCGTTACCACGGTGCCGGAAGCTGCCACCACAGGTAAGATCAAAATAGCAAGGGGCGATAAAGAGCACATGAGCACAGCTACATTTTCGGTTGTGCCTGCCAGTGGGCAACCCGGTGAGCCACCAGCTGGTTGGTCGCTCAGTCATTTTGCGGGCAGCGGCGCGACAGGCAATGCCGATGGCCCTGCAGGCTCAGCTACGTTTCGCACACCAAAGGGCATGGCCATGGATGCCGCAGGCAACCTGTATGTGGCCGATGCTGCAGCCAACCGCATTCGCAAAATAACACCGGCAGGCGCAGTGAGCACCATTGCCGGCACCGGTGCACGGGGCATGAACAATGGCAATGCACTCACTGAAGCCACGTTCAACAACCCGCTCAACGTAGCAATAGATATGAATGGGAACATACTGGTGGCCGATGGCAGCAACCACGCCATCCGGAAAATTACACCGGCCGGCGTGGTGAGCACGGTGGCCGGCACAGGCACTTATGGATACAGGGATGGGCCTGCTGCAAGCGCACAGTTCAGTACGCCATATGGTATTGCCGTGGATGATGTGGGCAACATTTATGTGGGCGATCATGCCAATCATCGTATCCGTAAAATAACACCGGGAAAAGTAGTGACCACCATTGCAGGTAATGGGTCGAGCAACAGCAGCGACGGCATGGATACAGAGGCCGGCATTTCGTGGCCCGGCGGCATTGTGTTGGATGAGGCGTACAATATTTACGTAGCCGAAAGAGGCGGTGGCCGCATCCGCAAAATTGCATTGACGGGGCAGGTATCCACCATTGGCGGCTACCTCAGCGTAAACAATCATCCCAGTCATATGGCGCTGGATAGCGATGGCAATTTGTATGTGCTCTACCGCGGTTTGCACCGCCTTAAAAAATACTCACCTGCTGGCGTGGAAACCGATGTCATCGGTACGGGTGATCCCGGCATCGAGAACGGAAAAGCGGGCCGCATGCGCCATCCCGAAGGGTTGGTGCTGGTGCAAAATGCAGCGGGTAACATCCATTTTTTTGTGGCCGATACGGATAATAAAATGATCCGAAAGATCAGTTGGTAATAGCCAGGCGGGCAGCATGTTTAACCATTGATTTATTGCCGCCTGTTTGTCGCAAAATACCACCCCGAATGTCGTAGTTGTATACCGTATGATACCAAAAATGCAATTAGGTTTGTAGGGCAAAAAGCATGGGAGCCCCGCGGTTTCCATTCTGCCTAACTACGGCAGGCAACGGCCTGCTGCAACACATTTTTATGGTAGAAGTTTTTAAAACCAACGTGCCGAACCAACAGGTGGCGCGGCAACTGCTGGCTGCATTTGGCCAACAACTTCCCGGCAGCAAAATCAATTTCGACCTGGAAGACTGTGACCGCATTTTGCGGGTGGAAGGTGAAACAGTAAACGGCAGCCAGGTAATTGAACTGGTGGAGGCCAGCGGTTTTCAATGCATGGTGCTGGAGTGAAGCGCATTTAAAAAAATTAAACGCACAGAAAATTCAACGATGCTGGTCAACGGAGTATACCTGCTGGAGCAGTTTAAAGGCAAGGGCGGCTGGACTTATATTGCCCTGCCCGAAGTGCCGCCCGATAAGTATGCACATTTCGGATGGATCAAAGTAAAGGGCAGCATCGACAACCACCCGCTGCACAGCAGCCGCCTGATGCCGCTGGGCAACGGCGTGTTGTTTTTACCGGTAAAAGCCGCTATCCGGAAGCAAATAGGCAAGCGGCAGGGCGACACCGTGCAACTGGTGCTGGAGCGGGACAATGAGCCACTGGCCATCCCGGAAGAATTGATCTTGTGCCTGCAGGATTATCCCGAAGAGCACGCCATTTTTTTAAGCTATCCCGAAGGAGCACAAAAGGCTTTTATTGAGTGGATCTACGCCGCCAAAACAGAAAGCACGAAGGCCAACCGCATTGCCTCTATGCTCAATAAATTATTGCTGCGGCAAAAGCTGGGCGATCAATAACCGGCTGATCATAATCAAGTGGCAGCGCTGCTCATTATGGGCTATATTCGGCTATAAAATAAACCGCTATGAAGCATTGGCTACTGGCCTTGGTAATGGGAGGTGCACTGGGTGCTGCCGCACAAAGCAGCGGGCCGCAAAAGCCCGCCACCGATACGGCGCAGCAAATAAAAACCGTGGAAGCATCGTGCGGTCAGTGTCGTTTTGGCCTCAAAGGCGATGGCTGCAGCCTTGCAGTGCGCATTGATGGCAAGGCATATTTTGTTGATGGCTCCAACATCGACGATCATGGCGATGCACACGCCACTGATGGTTTTTGCAATGCCATCCGCAAAGCCGAAGTAAAAGGCAAAGTTGCCAATGACCGTTTTGTAGCCACCTATTTCAAACTGCTGCCGGCCACGACTCCTAAAAAGTAAATTGGACTATCAATTTTTTGCAATGCACACAAGCTTGTTGAACACAATGCGGGCTTAAGGTTGCGTTGCAAACGGCATCGCTATTTAACACCTTATTTGCCTGCCGCTAAATACCCGCAGGCCCGGTGTTTGTAGCATCTTCCCGCGCATCGAGGTGGTCCAGTTCGTGCTTGTCGGGGCGTTCGTGCTCCTGCATGTTGCGTTCGTTGAAGGCGCTTTTCTTGCTGCCTTTCAGGCTTCCTTCAGCTTCCCTTCCTTCCACTGTTTTATCGTTCGCATTGCGGTGCTTGCCTGCAAGTTGCTCCTCGTTTTTTTGCTGCTCCATGATGTTTTATTTTATACCATTGGCGCTGCAAAATTGTTGCCGCAAATAGCACACACCATCGCGTTTTTTTTGTATAAAAACATGGCGCCGACGGCACACCAAACTCCTGTTTTTTACCCTCCCCAAATCGACCCAACCTTAAACTTTAGACATTAAATTAAAACTGTAATCGCCCCCCATTCCGGCCCGCCGTTTGAAAGATTATACACATGCAGGAACCCCTACAACAGGTGCTCGATTTTGCCGAAGCAGCACATGCCGGCCAAACCCGCAAATACACGCCGGAGCGCTACATGGTGCACCCGATCAGGGTAATGGAAATATGCAGCCGCTACAACAATTCAGTGCCGGTGCTGGCTGCAGCCCTGCTGCACGATGTGCTGGAAGACACACCTGTAACCAGTGAAGAATTGCTCCGGTTTTTGCACACTGTTATGCCGCCCGAAGATGCCGAAACGACCATTGCATTGGTAAATGATCTGACCGACGAATACACCAAGGAACGCTACCCGAATTGGAACCGCAAAAAACGTAAAGAAGAGGAGCGGGAACGGATGCGCCGCATCAGCCCCTATGCGCAAACCATCAAGTACGCCGATATACTCGATAACAGCCACGAAATAACCGCAGCCGACCCGCAGTTTGCACCGCGTTTTTTAAAAGAATGCCGCATGTTGTTGCAGGCCATGCCGCTGGGGCATGCAGGCTTGTATCATACCGTAAAAGAGCGGGTGCACCAGTGTTTGCAGGCGTTGCCAAGAAGAGCTTAACACACATCGCAGATATAGATGAAATACAGCTCTGTGCTGCATTAACTCACCACCCCTTTTTGTATTACATCATCAATCCTTTTGTGCACTGTCATCCCGATGTAGGAGGGACATTTTCACAGCCTGATTGTTATCAAAAATGGTCTGCATTTTTCATTAATTATCCACCACCGAAATGGCTGTTCTTTTATCGGCCGGGTCGCGTTGTTCGTATTGAATTTGCAGGTCCGACAGGTTGGGGCGGTACTTGCGCTGCCGCTTTAGTTCGTGCTGGTAAATGGTTTGCCCCAGTGCATGCATGAACGGGATGCCCACCGTTTCGTATTCATACTTATCGTCGTTCAAAATGCCATCGCTGTTTACATACACAGTGGCTGCAAGCATGTACTCAATGCCGTTGGCAAAATCGGCCACATAAGCCACGTCGGTCATAAAGCCATAGGCCCAGCCCACTTTGTTAAATACCCGCACACCGGCCGGCATCCGGTGCGTGCCATTTTGAAAAAAGAACTTCACATAACTGTCGTAATACGTCGCCGTATCGTACAGCGGCCACGGCGTTTCGGAAGGGTATTGCGACAGGTAGCGCAGCAAAAATTCGCGGTCGTCGGTGCTGAAATAAAAGCGTTCCCTTTTCCCCACCGAGTACGGAAAAATAATGGACTGCAGCATTTGCTGCAGCGACTGCAGCGGCAGGTAATTGTGCCGGGTAAAATCAAGGGGCGCCTGCACGGTGCGGCCGTTGCGGTCGATGTGGGCTTTGCCTACCAAAAACTTTTTCCGGAACTTAAAAGAATCCTTGTTGTAAGCCGGCGGCTGCAGGTACAGCGGCCGGTCGTCGGCGCCCACAAACTGCACCGCGTTGGTGTGGCGGTTTTGCTCGTCGGTAAAAGGCATAAACTGGCGGGTAATGCGGCTCTCTTTATAACCCTTGCTGCGCAGGCTTTTATTAATGGGGCCCTGCCCCAAAAACTGGTACAGCCGGTTGTACGGATCGTTTTCCGAAACCAGCAGGGCCCGCTTGATCAAATGCGCCACCGATGGGAGGCCGGTGATCGCAGTGGTATCGCGCAGCAGGCGCCGCTGGCCGGGGTAGCTACTGTCGAACAGCACGGTGGTATGTTTATCCAGCCCCTGGCTTTCCATGCGGTGCAGCTTTTCCAGCGCCAGTGCGGCCAGCGGCAGCTTTACTGTAGAGGCGGGATTGAAATACAGGTCGGGGTCGTAGTTGAAATAGTAGTGCCTGAACTGGGGTTTGTTTTTTTTGTTGCGGTTGATCTGGGTGTAAATGATCTGGCACCGGTAGGCCTGCGGGTTGCGCAGCACGTGCTGCAGGGCAGGGCTGGGGTTGGCTTTTAAAATGCGTTGCAGCAAGGAGTCGGTTTCGGGCTGTGCCTGCACGCCGTTCAACAATAAAAGACCAATAAGGAGGGCAAAAAAATACCGGAGCATTACGGAAAGTTACAAAGCTGTAGCTAATCGCCATGCTCCGGCAGGTTTGCAATCGTAGTCGCCCAATGGGTGCAAATAATGACAACCGGCGACAATAAAAAGCTGCAAACGGTACCGCATATTTTTTTGCCTGCTAACGGTCGGTATAATCGCCGCCGTTCCCGGCATTGGTGCCCTTGCCTGTATAGCTTCCGGCATGCGGGTCTTCGCTTACTTTTTGCGCATCGCCGCCCGGCGTCCACTCTGTGGCCTGTATGTCGCCGCCGGTCGAGCCCGTGCGGGTTGATTCCACTCCGTCTTCGTTCTTTTGCCGCAGGTCATCGCGGCGCACCGCTTCATTTCCTTTGTTCTGTTCCATAGCTGATTATTTTTCCGGTTAACAACAGACCGGTTTTTCCCGGCCGGGCAAGGCCATTTACCAACCCTGCCCATAAATACAGCACAAGTACATTGCCAAAAGATGCGGCCCGTTTTACTGCACCCAAAATGGCTACTAGATGAAAATGCGTTTTGCCGCAGGCTTAAAAAATGCGGGTAAAAAACGCCTTCATATCGTTCCATGATGCGGTGTCGGCCGCCCCATTATAGCGGATGGGCATGCCAAACTCGGCTGCTTTTTTATCGGCATCGCGGTTGGTAAAAGCGTGGGTGGCATTGGGGTACACCTTAAACTCGTAATCGGCGCCCACCGAGTCCATGCTTTTTTTAAATGCTGCTACCTGTGTTTCGGGTACAAAATTGTCGGCGCCGCCATGTGCCACCAGCACTTTTGCTTTCAGTGCCTCCTTGCTTGGCGGCACACCTTCCAGCCCGCCATGAAAACTCACCACGCCATCGAAGTTGCTGCCCAGTTTGGCTGCGTTCAGCACCATCGATCCGCCAAAACAATAGCCAATGGCGGCAGTTTTGGTAGTGTCGGCCTGTGGCATGCTCAGGGCTTTGGCCAGGGCTGCATCCAGGCGGGCTTTGGCCTCCTGCGGGTTTTGGTAAAAAGGCGTTGCCATTTTTTGCGCTTCGTCGGGGTTGGCGGCAATCTTGCCATCGCCGTACATATCTACCGCCATTGCCAGGTAGCCCATTTGCGCCAATTGGCGGGCCCGCATGCGGGGATAATCGGTAAGGCCCCACCACTCATGCACCACCAGCACCACGGGGCGTTTGTCGTTGCGGGCCGCATCATACGCCACAAACCCGGCTAGCGTAGTGCCACCCGATGTATAGCTTACGGGCTCTTCCCTGATGTCGGCATTTTTGTTCATGGCGCTGGCGGTGCTATCGGTTGTTGTGGGTTCTTTAATGGGTGCATTATTGCAGGCAGTGATGCTGGCAGCAGTCAACAGGAGGGCTGCCAGCCGAAAAGTTAGTGACATGGTTCGTTGGGTTTTAAGTAAAGAAGGTAAACATTTTTGCGGGTAAATGGTTGGGCCTGTGGCGGGCGGCGCAGGGCAGCCGCCCGGTTTTTTTACAAAAGCACAAAAAACAAAGGGGCAGCACCAACAGGCAATGCCCCTTTGTTTTTCCCCAAAAAAGCGATCTAATGAAAACAGGCCACTGCGGCCACCATCATCGCTGGCGGCCGTTCTCACCTTCCATGCGGCTGCGGGCAAACGACATTGCCGCCACCGGCGATTCAAACAATTTGGGTTCGCCGGTTTCGTCGGTTACCACCTCGCCGTGGATGGGGCCGCCGTTGGGATCTTCGGTGTAATAAGTAGCGGTAAAATATTCGCGGGGAATAATATTCGGGTTGTCGCGCTGCATGGGGTGTGCGTCCACTTTAAGCCACACTTCCTTGCCGTTTATGGATTGCTTTTCTATCATAATTCTTTTTGGGCATCTATACAAAGTTGAGGCCATAGCATCGCCGCAGGTGCCCGCATTTTGATTGCGGCACGAGGCACCTCTGGCGCATGCCGCACCGGGTAACGGTTTGGAGCGGCTGGCTGCAATTGTTGTTGCAAAAAGAACATTCTTACTGTTTACGGTGTTGCTCCCCTTGCGGCCAGCTGGCAGCAGGCCATTTGAACGGCCCGTATATTGCAAAAGCAAGACGTTCGCCCTTATCAACAAATTTTGTAGTACTTGACACACCCTGCCGAACAAACGCTGGTTTTGCAACCCGCCGTTGTACCCAAAACCCTACATTATGGCCGTGCCGCAGGTTGGCTGGTGTTGGCCTGCTCGCTGCTGCGCCTGTTACTTGCAGGTATCATCGAGTTGGGCAACGATGAAGCATATTACTGGCTGTACACGCAGCAATTGCAGTGGAACTATTTCGATCATCCGCCGATGGTGGCCCTGCTGGGGCGCCTGTTTACTGCCAACAACGCCCTGCAGGAGTATGAAGTTTTCGTGCGGCTGGGCCCCATTGTTTGCTGTGCGCTGTCGTCGCTGTTTATGTACCAAACAGCCGCCACACTGCACTCGCCTAAGGCGGGCTGGTACGCGGTGGTTTTATACAACACTTCTTTTTACGCAGGCATGGTGGCTGGCCTGCTGCTGATGCCCGATTCGCCGCAAATGGTATTTTGGACCGCCAGCCTGTGGATGCTGGCACGCCTGCTCCGCAACGAACGGGGCTGGAGCAGTTGGCTGCTATTTGGGCTGGCCGCCGGGCTTTGCATCATGAGCAAGGTGCACGGCGTATTTCTGTGGGGCGGGCTGGGGCTGTTTATATTGTGGCAAAAAAGGGCTTGGCTGCGCCTCACGCAGTTGTATGCAGCAGCGCTGGTGTCGCTGGTGGTAATCAGTCCCATCCTTATCTGGAATGCCGAGTACGATTTTGTTACCTATCGCTTTCATAGCGAACGGGTGGTGGTGGCCGGCAAAGGCATTAACTGGCGCACCTTTAGCGGCGAAGTGTGGGGCCAGGTTTTTTTCAACAACCCGGTCAATGTTGCTTTGTCCGGCGTAGCGCTGGCGGCTTTTTTTAGGCGAATCCGGCAGGTGCGGCCCAACCTTTGGCTGTTTGTGTGCATTGGGTTGCCGCTGGCTGCCGTGCTGTTGTTTCTTTCCCTTTTTAGAACGGTGTACCCGCATTGGAGCGGCCCGGCCTATGTTACCCTCATGCCCATTGCCGCGCTGTATTTGGCCCGAATAAGGGGCGCCGGTCGGCAGCCGGTGTGGCTGCGCTGGAGCTTGGGTGCATTACTCGTTTTTTCGTTGAGCTGGCCGCTGGTCACGCATTTTTATCCCGGCACCTGGGGCAGCAAAAGGGCCGACGATTTTGGCAGCGGCGATGTAACGCTGGACCGCCTGGGCTGGGAAGACAGCGGCGAAAAATTTGGCACTTATTACAACCGCATGGTGGCCTCCGGTGCCATACCGGAGGGCACGCCGCTGGTGTGCAACACCTGGTGGGGCGCCCATGTGGAATATTATTTTGCCCGCCCACACGATATACCCATGATTGGCTTGGGTCCGATCCGCGACATTCACCACTATGCCTGGCTCAACCACCAGCGTAAAGATGAAGTGGCGATACAGCGGGCTTTTACAGTTGTGCCCGCGGATGAATATTTTGATGTGGCAGCGCATTACAGCCGGTATTACCAAAACATCAGGCTGCAGCAAACCATGGAGGTAAGCCGCAGCGGGCAAAAGGCCAAGCTGTTCAGGGTGTATTATTTAAGCGGGTGGAAAGGGTTGCTGCCGGTGATGAAATAAGCGGAAATAGCGGTACCTTTTAAAAAGCAATTTCCCTTTACCAACGAAATGCTTTTGTATGAAAGCACCAACCTTACGCTACACCTTGCTGTGCGCCTTTTTTGTTGCACAGATGCAGCCCTGTTTTACGCAACCTGCAGGCTGCACACTGAAAGAACCGGTAGTACAAATTGATTTTGGCCGCAGTGCCGATGTAGACGATTTTAACACAGCTTCGCTTTCCAATTACGACCGCATCCTGGGCTCCTGCCCCACCGATGGACATTACACCTACACACCGGCCACTTACGATTGTTTTCGCGGCGACTGGTTTACCATTGCGCAGGACCATACACCCGGCGATGTAAACGGAAATATGCTGCTGGTAAATGCATCGCCGAGCGGCGGCGTATTTTTCAGCAGACCCATTAGTGGCCTTACTGGTGGCCGCACTTACGAGGTGGCGCTGTGGATGATCAATGTATGCCGCCTGCATATTTGCTGCTCGTCGCTGTCGCCCACCATTTCATTCCAGTTGTCAACCGCCAGCGGACGCAAACTGGCTTCGTACCGTATTGGCGACCTGCCGCAACGCACCACGCCGCAGTGGCGCAAATTTGCCGGCATGTTTACCGTGCCTGCCGGCGAAACGGCGGTGATGCTGACGCTGCTCAACAGCACCATTGGCGGCTGCGGCAACGACTTTGCGGTGGATGATATCACCTTCAGGGAATGTGTGCCGCCCAAACCGGTAATTGCGGCTGCGCCTAAAAAGAAACCCATTACTACAACCGCCCAAAAACCGACAGCAGCAAAGCCTGTGGCTGCCAAGCCCATTGCTAAAACACCGGTGGCAACAACACCGGACGAACCGGTGGCTACAACGCCACAACGAAAAGCGGTGGCGGTGGAGCCCGTGCCGCAGCCACAGTTGCGGCCCGTAACGGCGGTGCCCGTGCCCGCCGTACTGCGTACCCGTGCCAACCCGCTGGTGCGCCAGATAGAAACAGGCGAAGGCGAACTCCTGATTGACCTGTATGATAACGGGCAAATTGATGGCGATACGGTAAGCGTATACCACAACAACCGGCAGGTGGTGGCGGCAGCCCGACTAACGCAAACGCCTATCCGCATTAAGGTGCGCATTGATGCCGACAACCCGCACCACGAACTGATCATGGTGGCCCACAACCTGGGCAGCATTCCGCCCAATACATCGCTGATGATTGTTAATGCAGGCGAGGAGCGCTACCAGGTGCACATTTCCTCATCGGAGCAGAAAAATGCGAAGGTGGTGTTTGAGTTGAAGAAGTAGGGGTATGGTTGGATAAGATATTGCGCTGATGCAATGCCTATTTGAAATGCTTTCTTGTTCAACAATGATCGGCAGCAGTGTCGAATAACGTTCTGCTGCTTTTAACCACAGTAGCACCGAAGCTTGATCAAGGCACTATCCCGGAATCGGGCCGTCATTTGATTCCGGGCCTGCGGGGTTACTTTTTTGCAAGGGCAAAAAAGTAAAAGAAGAGTCGCAGAGAAAGTTGTTTGCTACATTTCTTCAAGCCGTAATGCTTTCTTTTTATCAAATGAAAAACACTAAAAGATGTGTAACGCCACCTAATCGGTGCAATTATTTTTAAACGAGAACCCCGCCATTTTACCCACCATTACCAACCGCTGCAATAGCCCGTTCCCAGGCCGTAACCAGCTTCTCGTACTCCGGCCATGCCGTCCCGGCACTTTCCTTTGCACTGCGGTAATCAGCCACCTGTTTGTCCAAGATCTCCTGCAGGCTATCTGCATAACCGGTCATTGCTGATTGCTGTGCAAACGCTTGTTCCTCGCTTAATTTTTGATGCACGGTTTCAAAATTGCCTTCGTTGCTGCGCTGCGTTTTAATAAACTCTTTCAGCTCGTCGAAGTGTGATGTGTTATCGTTCATGGAAATGTTTTTATCTGCTGAATCCTGTAAGGAAATTGCTGTGTGACTGATGCAATAACGCAGCCCGGTAGGCGTATGTTTGTTGGGAAAAAGATGACCCAGGTGCTGGCCGCAATGGGTGCACAACAACTGGATGCGGCTGCGCCCATAAGTATCCAATTGCTTTTGCGTTACGCCGTTGGCTAAGTGCAGCTAAAACGATGGAAACCCACACCCCGCATCAAACTGCTGGTGTGCGCCAAACAGGGCATGGCCACACCGGGTACACACATAGGTGCCGGATGCCGCGGTATAGAACAACGGAATTTTTTCGCCCAACATAATGCTGATGCGCTTTAGCGGCAAACGGGATGCCCTTTTGCAAAGGGCGCTCTTTTTTCTGCAACTTTATAGCTCCATTGCAGCAAGCAATGGGCACAACATTATGGAAATAGGCGTGTACACATTTGCAGATATTGGCCGCCACCCCGAAACCGGAGAGGAGTTGGGTGCACAGCAACGGCTGGCCAACCTGATGGAAGAAGTAAAACTGGCCGACGAAGTGGGACTGGATGTGTTTGCCATTGGCGAGCACCACCGCCCCGATTATGCCGTGTCGGCGCCGGCAGTGGCCCTGGCTGCGGCAGCTGCACACAGCAAAAATATTCGGTTGTCCAGCGCCGTTACCGTGCTTTCGTCCGAAGACCCGGTGCGGGTGTACCAACAGTTTGCCACCGTTGATCTTATCTCGGGCGGCCGTGCCGAGATCATGGCGGGCCGCGGTTCGTTTATCGAATCGTTTCCGCTGTTTGGCCACAAACTCGAAGACTACGATGAGCTGTTCGCCGAAAAGCTGGCCATGCTGGTGCACATCAACAATTCGGGCGAAGTAACCTGGAGTGGCAAGCATACACAGCCCTTGCACATGCAGCACATTTATCCAAAACCAGTGCGGGGCAAACTGCCCATTTGGGTGGCCGTTGGCGGCACGCCGGAGTCGGTGGTGCGGGCTGCAGATTATGGCCTGCCCATGGCGCTGGCTATTATTGGCGGGCAGCCGGCTCGTTTTGCGCCTTTTGCAAAACTATACCGCGAGTTGTATCAAAAAGCGGGTCATGCAGCGCCCATGCAACTCGGTATCAACTCACATGCATATATAGCCGAAAATTCGCAGGCTGCACGCAACGAGTTTTACCCCACCTACGCCGCATCCATGAACCGCATTGGCCGCGAACGGGGCTGGCCACCGTCGAGCCGCCAGCAGTTTGACCAAAGCACCGGCCCGCATGGCGCTTTGCTGGTAGGCAGCCCGCAGGAAGTGATCGATAAAATTTTGTATGAACACGAGTTGTTCGGGCATACCCGTTTTCTGGCACAGATGGATGTGGGCGCCCTGCCGCATAAATACCTGATGCGCTCCATTGAGTTGCTGGGCGCCGTAGTGGCACCCGCTGTGAGGAAAGCGCTGGGTGTGGAGAAAAGCGTGAAAACAGCCTCCTAATAAAGGGGATATACAACATGCAGGTGTTTTTATAACAACTGCATGTTGTACCTAAAATCTTCCGGGGTTTTTACAAATCAATCCTGCAACGCTTCTGCTGTTGCTGCCGCCGAAATATGCAGCATCGATTCGCTGTAGGTGCAGCCGCCGTTTTTGATCACCAGGATTTGTGGCGATTCATGTGGAATCTGAAACTGCTCCGCCACCGCATCCGACAGGTCGCGGTGGGCCATCAGGTCGAGCAGGTACACCGGTGTATTTCCCAATTCGGATCCATCCTGTTCCAGGCCGCGGTGAACCCCTTTGCTGATGGGGCAGGTAGTATTGTGTTTGAAAATAACAACAGGCGCAGGGCTCTGTTTGATTTTGGCCAGTTGTTGGGCACTATCCAGTGGAATGAATTGCATGCTGTTTTTACAACAAAACTGCCAATACCGTTCCATAAGCTGCTGCCGTTTGCCGGCAGGCTTAGTCTGATTTTTTGGGAAACAACTTGCGCAGGCCTTTGGGTTCCGGCTCGGGCTCCGGCGCTTCTTTTTTACGGTTAAACAAACCTTTGCGTTCTTCTTTCACCGGTTCTTTTTTGCGGCCAAACAGTCCGCTGCGCTGCTCTTCCTCTTCGCGTTTACCAAACAGCCCTTTACGTTCTTCTCCTTTTTTGCGGCGCGGAATCAGGCCCTGGCTTTTTTCGCCGTTGCGGTCCCAAACAAATTTGTTGTGCGTCGGAAAATAATAACGCAGGCTGATGTACAGCGTGTTGGCACCCACAGGCACGCCGCGTTTGGTGCGGTTCATATCGCCCAGCAAAATGTTGTAGCCGTTTACCAGGTGCAGCCCCAGCAGCCGGAAGCCAACGGCCGGCCCGATGCCAAATTGCTGCCCGCCCTTGAAGTCGGAAAAATAAACCAGGTTGCCGCCGTAGGTGAGGTTGATGCGGCCCTGCTTGCGCCAAACGCCGGCTTTATAGCCAATAATATTGTTGGAAAAACTGTATTCGAGGTTGGCGGTGGCGCCCCAGATATTTGGTTTTTTGAGGCCGATTTTCCGCCAGTGCATTTCGTAGCCCAGCTCAATAGCGGTGGAGCTGCCTTTTTGTAAACCAATGATGGCGCCGTAGTTGTGCTGGCGCAGCGTGGTTTTGGGCAGCAGCAATTTGCCGGCGGCACCTAGGTTTTCCTGCGGCAGTGCAAACTGTAATGGCTCCTGTGCATGGAGCGAAAAGGCGGCAAAAGTTGCCAGCAGCAGGCAACACGTTTTGTTCATCATCAAACTAGCGGCGGTGTTTTTTCCCGGTGTGCAACAGCGGACCAAGGGCATTAACGACAAGTGTGGCGGTTTATTTCCAACGGTGGTGCAGCAAAGGCCATTTGTGGAAAAATTGGCATTTATGCCCACCAGATTTTTCGGTGCGCCGCCGGTTGGCTATATTCAATGCGCCTAAAAGCAAACGGCTTTTGTATTTAGGCGCATCAAAAAGCTTCGGCGGGCCTTTCTTTTTGCTTTGTGTGCTTTAGGAGCACGGATTTACAAAAGCGCAGGCTTTGCCTGCAAAAAAGAAGCGCTGGAAAATTGAATTATAAACTTTTAAAACCCACCATCATGCAACATAAGATCCTGATTGTAACCGGCGATGCCGGAGAAAGCTTTGAAGCACTTTATGCCGTGCAGCGTTTTGCCGAAGCCGGCATCCCGGCTGTAATGGCGGCGCCCCGCACAGGCAGGCTCAACCTGGTGATCCACGATTTTGAGCCCGGCTGGGACACATACATCGAAAAGCCCGGTTATGTTTCGGAAGCGCAAATCACCATTTCGGAAATAGTGCCCGAAGATTACACCGCTATTCTTTTGCTCGGTGGCCGTGCACCCGAGTACCTGCGCCACAACCAGCAATTGCTGCAGGCCGTGCAGCAGTTTCATCAGCAGGGAAAATGGGTGTTTGCCATTTGCCACGGTGTGCAGATACTGGTAACCGCGGGCCTTACAAAGGGCTGCAACGTGACGGCTTACGAACATGTGCGCAGCGAAATTGAACTTACCGGCGGCAACTATATTGCCGACCAGCAGGCGGTGCGTAATGGCCGCATTGTCACGGGCCAAACCTGGCAATCACACCCCGAGTTTTACCGCGAGGTGTTTGGCTGCCTGGGCGAAACAAAAGCCACACCGGCCATGGCGCAGCAAATGGGATAAAGCAATTGTGGAATAACAGTAAGTGAATGCTGCCTTTGATGTGTAGTTTTTCATTTGCAGTAGTCCAATACAAAAATCCCGCAACACCTGTTGGGGGATTTTTGTATTGGAATGATTGTTTAAATACGTCATGGGTTAAGACTTAAACATGCAAAACTAATTTTGCTTTATCCTCATTCATTAAACTATTGCACCACTAGTGTTGTCATGCCGAACTTGTTTCGGCATCTCCTTCTATTATCGGAGTTTATCAAAACACAAGGAGATGCCTAAACAAGTTCGGCATGACAGAGGCAAATTGTGTTGAACGCTTTATCCATTCATCGTTACACAATCGTAGTTATTTCACCAATGTTTCCTAAAACGTTTTAGCCGGTGTAGTGCTGGTGTTGGTGCTATTGTGTTGTGCGCCGCCAACACCAACGGTCGATGAGCCAAATACTTGTATGGTGCTTTTAATAAAATCTTTTTCATCGGCTTTGTAAATGTTCTCCACGTATTGCTGCGGGTTGCGGTCGATGTAAGGAAACCAAGTGCTGTGGATCTGCACCATGATGCGGTGGCCTTTTTTAAACGTATGTAAAATGTCCTGCAGCGGCACCGACACATCGGTAGGCTGGCCGGGCACAAAAGGCTCGGGTTTTTCAAACGAATTGCGGAAGCGGCCACGGAACACTTCGTGCCGCACCAACTGCTGGTAACCGCCCATGATGATGTTTTTCGGATTGTGCTCGTACTGCGGATGATTGTCGGGGTACACATCAATCAGTTTTACCACAAAATCCGCATCGGTGGTGCTGAGTGCCACTTTTAACTTAGCCAGTATTTCACCGGCCACAGTCACCGCATCTGCTAGCGGTTCGGTTTGGAATGTGATCACATCGGGGCGGGTGCTGGCGTGGCGCTGGTCGTCGCTCATAAAGCGCCTGGGCGTAAACGTTAGTCCTTCAATCTGCGAGGTGTAAGGCACCGGCTTGGCGGGGTCGCTGATGTATTCAAACTTCGCATTGGGATCAACAGGTTTGTTGATAGACAGCTGCCCGTTGGGGCCAAAGTACAATTGCACCGGCGGAATATTTTTGGGTGGCCACACATCAAACTGCTGCCATTGCTTGGTGCCCGTGTTGAACATCCATGCTTCGGGCAGCGTATCGTTGCCGGTGCCTTTTAAGTAGTGATTAAAAAACGGCAGCTCAATATTTTTCTGGTAAAAAGAAGAAATGGAATCGCCAAAATAAATGTGGTTGTGAATGGCCTTGGCCGATTCGTTGGCCCAATCGCCATGTGCCCAGGGGCCCATCACAATGCGGTTTTTAGTGCCCGGGTTTCCGGCTTCAATGGTTTTGTAAATATTGAGCGGACCATACAGGTCTTCGGCATCAAACCAGCCACCAACAGTAAGCACCGCGGGTTTGATGCCGCTTTTCAGGTGCGGCAAAATGGATCGCTTTTGCCAGAAACTATCGTAGTTGGGATGATCAATAATTTGCTGCCAGAAAAAATTGCTGTCGTAATATTCTTTGGTGATGTTTTTCAGCGGGCCTTTTGCCAGGTAAAAATCATAGGCATTCTTGGGTTGGTTCTGGTACATCTTCATCAGCTGCGGCATGTACCAATCCTGGCGGGTTGTATCCTTTTTCTGCACACCAAAAACCGGGAAGGCCGGCGTGTAGCTTTGCAGGTACGTACCCATGTGGTGAAAATCATCAAAGAAAAAATCGGAGATGGGCGCCTGCGGGCTCACTGCTTTTAGTGCAGGGTGTGCATCGGGCAGCGAAGCTGCGCTATAAAAACCCGGGTATGAAATGCCGAAAATGCCCACGCGGCCATTGTTGCCCTTGATGTTTTTTACCAGCCAATCAATGCTGTCCCAGGTATCGGAACTTTCATCAATGTCCTTTTTGTTTTTGGGGTTGTTGCCCGGTATGTTAGGCGTCATGTTGTTGAATTGCCCGCCGCTCATATAGCGGCCCCGCACATCCTGGAACACCAGTATATAGCCCTCTTTTACCAGGTAATCGGAAGGGTGGCCCTGCGTGTTGAAATTGGCATACGATGAAGCATTATAACAGGTGCGGTTCATCAGCATGGGATAAGATTTCGATTTATCCTTGGGCGTGTACACAATGGTAAACAGCTTTACGCCATCCCGTGCAGGAATAAAATATTCGGCTTTGTCGTAGTGGTCGCGCAGTTTGTAAGTAGTATCGTGTTGCGCAAATGAAGTGATGCTGGTAAGCAACACCAGCAGTACAATCAGTGGTTTCATTTAGGTGCCATTTGAACACCTAAGATAGTGCGGAAACAGGTGCAGTAAAAAGTTTATATGGCCGGGCACAAGCCCATTTAAGCGCAAATAAATTGCACCAACAGCGCTGATAAAACAGCAATAGAAACAGGGGTTAATTACCTGCCGGAGGCAATCAGGGTAAATGCATTTTCATCGGCTGTAGGTGCCCAGGCCCTTTTGGGTGCGGGCCGGTCGGCGGCACATTCTTCCATGGCAAATTGCGATGTGCGGTTGCCCACAATTTGCGATAATTCGGAAAAAGAAAGACACTCGTCGCGGTGTTCGGGAGCTTTAACGGCGGCTTTATTCAGGTTGGTTTCAGATGGCTGCATATCTGTTCTTCGTTTCGCTTACAAATATAAGTCTTGCAATCGTTCGTTGCGCCCCTTATTCGTGTGCCCGCTGCAGCGTGCCTCCGCCTTTCCATGCATTGTTCAACTGTTCCCATTCCTGCTCATCTTCCAAGGTAAACAGGGGCTGTGCACCGGGTTGCACAACGGGCTGCCCTGCATCCACCCAAGCGGTAAACCAAAGCGAGGCCACCGCTGCAATGGACTGCTGCATGCGGCGCTCCACCATGCCATTGAGGCGTTGGTTAAATGCCTTGGTAAATGCGGTGCTGTACTGCCGCACCAATGTGCCGTTGCGCGGTTCAAATGCAAACTTTTGATCGGGGTTAAAAGTGGCGCTCAAATCTCTTTCGGTGCGCAAAACAGTGTCGGCGGCAGCAGCGCTTTGCAGCACCCGTTCCCAGATAAAATCTTGTGGGTTGCTTATGTATACTGCTTTGCCCAAATAAAAACTCCACTCGGATGCGGCCAGCAACTCTGGCACCCGGCTTTCCCAAAAACCATGAATGCCCTGCTGCCCCGTAAGCTGCCCATTGTAGTTGGCGGTGGCATGCAGCGGCACATGTGCATCGGCCACGTAGTGGCCCAGTTCGGCCGAAAGTTTAAGGATGCGGGCTGCGTCTTTTTGCCGGAAGGCTTCGGTCAATCTTGCCTGCATTATGGCAATCCACCACGGCACAATGCCATGTGCCTGCAGCGTGTCTTCGGTGTAGCGGGTTACGGCATTGTTCCAGCCGCGGGGCAATGAGTCAAAAGGAAAGGCACCGTATCGGTCCAGGTCGATGTAATGTCGCGGTGCTTCCTGCGGCACGGCGTAACGGCGCTTGTCGGGGTCCACGGCATGGTCGGCTAAAAAAAGGATATGCGGTTTGTATAGTTGCAGCATTTGCGGCGGCAGCAAAAACACCGCGTAGTAATTGATTTGCCGATGTGCATAAAAACCCCAGCATTGCGCCGTGTAAGTACACAGGCACAGGAGTGCCGCCAGTAGTTTTGGTTTCATGCACCATAAAGTAAAAAGTAAAAGGCAAAAAGTCAACAATCGCAGCGCTTGTTTGTGCCCGTTTTACCTTTTTTACTTTTACTTCTTCCCTTCCTCTACGTTGGTAACGCCTCCGCTGATGGCAAACTTCATCGTTTCGGCAGCGGTTATTTTTTCAATGGGTTTGATGCGGTTAGCGGGCAGCACATACACGTTGCCCGCAATAGAGTATGATAAGGGAATGTATACCACCACATAGCCATCCATACCTAGTTCATGCGCATCATCGCTGGTAACAAACCCTACACGCCACACATCGTTGTCGTCCACATTGGCCAGCACGGGACGGTTAAACTTTTTCTTTTCACCGGCAAAGGCTTCAAAAAAATCTTTTACCGTGGTGTAAATAAGCCGCACTCCCGGTGTTTTTTCCAGGAAAGAATCAAAGAGGTTGAACAGGCGCAACTTCAGGAAAAAAGAAGACAGGTAACCAATGATGCAGATGGATAAAATAACCACCACAAAGCCCAGCCCATAGTTGCGCACATACACCCGGCCGCCGGGTCCGTTTTCGGTAAAAATGGGCACCAGGCTATCAACCGACGATACCACCCAGTAAATGGTATAGGCCGTAATGGTTACGGGTGCAATGACCAAAAGCCCCTGCAGAAAATACTGGAACAACCTGCTGAACTGAAACCTGTTGGACTGATTGCCACCACTCATGCTGCAAAAGTAGGAGAGTTTGGTGTTGGGTGGTTTGGCGCCAGTTATAGCAAATAATATGCGTTTGTAAATACTGGCTGATCAAAACTTAATGTTGCGGCATCAACAATTTGCAGCGCGGTGCACTTGGTTTCTTTTAGGTAAACTGATACCTTCATACCGAAATATTGCACCCTACCTGACCATGAACGAACTTGCCACCATTACCGCATTGCAGCAGCGCATTGCTTTGTACGAGGATATGCGGGCCTACCAGGAACTGTACGGACTTTTGTTCAGCCGGCTGTTTCATTTTTCTTATGCCATGGTGCGGTCCAGGGAAGCGGCCGAAGAAATTGTTTCCGATGTGTTCATCAAGCTCTGGCAAATGCGCAACGAGCTGGGCAAGGTGGCCGCACTGAAAGTGTACCTCTACACCATTACCCGCAATTTTTCGCTGAACTATATTACCCGCAACCACAAGCATCACTGGGAGTCGTTGGAGGCTTTTGATGAAGCCGATTTTATGAACCCCGTTACTCCCGAAGACCTGGCCATTTCGGCTGATATGCACCAGCGCATACAGGAAGCCATCCGCCAGTTGCCGCCGCAGTGCCGCATTATTTTCCAACTGGTGCGGGAAGATGGCCTCAAGTACCGCGAAGTGGCCGAAGTGCTGCAGCTTTCGGTGCTTACCGTACGCAATCAAATGTCTATTGCGGTGCGCAAAATTGCAGCTGCACTGCCGCCAAGCCTCCGGCGGCAATTTGCCAGCACCGATAAATTTTCCCGCTCCTGATTGGCTTTTTTTACTGTTGTAAAAAATTTTTTGTGCCCCTTTGGTACATGCAGTTAAATACTGTGTCTTTCTTTTAATGAAATGCAGCCTTCTTCCGAACATCTTTGGTATTTAGTAAGCCTCAAGCTTTCTGGTGAGGCAGGTCCGGACGACCTGGCCGAGCTGGACCGGCTATTGAAAGAGGCGCCGGAAGCGGTGTTTCAGGTAGAGCAGTTGGAAAAGTTGTGGCGGCAACGAACAGAGCTGCCGCAGCAAAAGATCAACGAAGCATACAGCAGGCACCTGCAGCGGCTGAGCAACCACCTGTCGGAGCCGGCATTGCAATACACGCAAAACGAAACGCCGCAATGGCCCGAAGAAGAAATGGCAGTGCCGGTACGCAGTACCCGCTGGTGGTGGATGGGTGGCGTAGCTGCATCGCTGCTGATTGGCGTGGTGTTGTTCTTTATGCCGGGAAAGGAGCAGGGCGGCAAACTGCCGTCGCAAAACGTAGTGAGCACCCGGTTCGGATCTAAATCAAAAGTGCAGTTGCCCGATGGTACGGTGGTACACCTCAACTCAGGCAGCCTGCTTACCTACGACCAGGCATTTAATGGAAAGATCCGCGAAGTGCGGCTGAGTGGCGAAGCGTTTTTTGATGTGGCGCACAACAAAGACCGGCCGTTTATTATACACACCGATGCGGTGGATATAAAAGTGCTGGGAACGGCATTCAATGTAAGAGCCTACCCCGATGAACAAACTACAGAAACGGCGTTGATCCGCGGCTCGGTGGAGGTAATGCTGCTCCACAACCCGGATAAGAAAATAGTGCTCAAGCCCAGCGAAAAACTGGTGGTGCAGAATAAGCAGGACACGGCTGAAGCCAGGCCGCAACGGGCCACAAGCGAAGCCGTTCCGCTGGTAACAATATCGAAAGTGCACAACTTGGAAAAAGACAGCACGGTGCTGGAAACCAGCTGGGTGGACAACAAACTGATTTTTGAAAACGAAAGCCTCGAAACCATTGCACAAAAGCTCGAACGCTGGTACGATGTACGCATCACCATTACTGACGAAGGGCTGAAAAGGGAACGATATAAAGCCACGTTTGAAGGCGAATCATTGGAAGATGTATTGAACGCTTTGAAATATGCCGGAGCTTTTTCCTCAGGCGACTTTTCGTTTACAATCAATAAAAAAGAAGTGCGCATCATGCCCTGATGCCGTTACTATAGCTACCCTTTAATACTAAGTGTCAACTAGTGATTACCTGTGCTGCGGTGCATGGTAGGATACTGCTTTTATCACCTTAATTGCCTGCATATGAAACAAGCTCCTGCTACCTGACGCCCCAAAAAAAGAAAGCGGAACATGCTGCAACATGCCCCGCTGTTATGCTTTGACAAAGGGTTGCCCGCACTGGGCGGAAACCCATTCATCATCACCTTACAAACCCAAAGTATGAAATCATTTGGACATAACGCCCCTGCGGGGAGCGTTAGGTTATGCGTCAAATATTTATTGATGACAAAGTTTACGCTGCTTTTAATCATTGCCTGCACCTTTCAGTCGTTTGCACATGAAGGCCATGCGCAAAACAATATCAGCCTCGACCTGGATAAGGTGAACATAAAGCAGGCGCTGCACGCCATCGAATCACAGGGCTTTTACCGCTTTGTGTATAAAGATGAAATTTTGCCGCGCCGCCAAAAAGTAAGCATCCAGGTGCAGGATGCACCGCTGAACGAAGTACTGCCCAACCTGCTGAAAAATACATCGCTTACCTACCGGCAAATGAACGACCGGCTGGTGGTGATTTCAAGGGCCGACGAGCCCCGCGAGGAAGTGGTGTATGACGTGCCCGTAACCGGCAAAATCACCGACAGCGAAGGCAAGCCTCTTTCCGGTGTATCGGTGTTGGAAAAAGGCACCAGCAACGGCACCACCACCCGCGAGGATGGATCATTTTCACTAAATGTTGCCGGCCCGTCATCGGTGCTGGTGGTATCTTTTGTTGGGTTTGAAAACCGCGAAATAACCGTGGGCAATCAAAGTTCCATCAGCCTGCAACTACAAACTACCAACCAGCAAATGAACGAGGTGGTGGTAGTGGGTTATGGTTCGGTGCAAAAACGCGAACTGACCAGTGCAGTAACCACCATCCGCAGCAAGGATTTTATACAAGGCGCGGTAAACAGCCCGCTGCAACTCATTGAAGGTAAAGTGGCCGGTGTGGTTATTTCCAACCCCGCTGCTGCCGACCCCAACCGCGGTGCCGATGTGCAGGTGCGTGGTGCTGCCTCGCTGAGTGCAGGCAACGGTCCGCTGATTGTAATTGATGGCATGCCCGGTGGCGACCTGCGCAACGTGGCGCAACAGGACATTGAATCCATCACGGTACTGAAAGATGCATCGGCCGCGGCCATCTATGGTTCGCGGGGTGCCAACGGCGTTATTTTGGTGCAAACCAAAAAAGGCCGTGCCGGCCGGGTGCAGGTTACTTACGACAGCTTTATTGAGCACGACCGCATTGCCAACAAACCCGCCATACTTTCAGCGGAAGAATTTCTGGCCCGCAACCGCGATGTGGATCGCGGTGCCCGCACCAACTGGTACGATGAGTTGATCCGTGAAAACAATTTTGGCCAAAACCAGTTTCTGACCGTTTCGGGCGGCAGCGAAAACACGCAGTTCCGCCTGTCGGGCAACTACCGCAAAAAGACCGCAATCGATATTGCATCGGACCGCAAAGAATATGGTTACCGCGCCAACTTTTTGCAAAAAGCACTCGATGGCGTGCTGGAGTTTTCGGGCAATTTATCGCAACGCGTAGCCAACGAAGAGTACACCAACTATGGTGCTTTTCAGCAGGCAGTAAAACTCAATCCTACCATTCCCATCATGAACCCCAACGACCCGGCAAAATGGAATACGCTGCAGGGTTTTGATACCTACAACCCGGTGCAGGACCTGCTGGCAAGGGAAAACGGTGCCGACCGAAACTACTCGATCGTTGACTTCAACGTTCGCCTGAATTTGCTGCGCAACCTGTCGACCGAACTAAAGCTGGCCCGCCAGGGACAGGAGCTGCTGCGCCGTGAGTATTACACTTCCGCTGCCGCCGAATCGGTAAACAGCAACCGCACCGGCCGTGCCCGTGTGCAGAGCGAAAAATGGACGGATTATACTTTGGAGTGGACCGCCAATTACAACACCCGCATCAAGCTGCACGACATCCGGCTGATGGGTGGCTACTCGTACCAGGAGTTCAACAACCAGGGATTTTTTGCCGAGAACATGAATTTCCCGTCCGATGCCTTTAACTGGAACAACCTGGATGCAGGCAGCTGGAACCGCGAAAACGGACGCCTGGGTATGGACAGCTGGCGCAGCAAGGAAAAAACCATTGCGTTTTTGGGCCGTGCCATTTACAATTTCAACGACCGCTATTTTCTTACCGGCTCGTTCCGCTACGAAGGCAACACCAAGTTTGGTGTCAACAACAAGTGGGGTTTGTTCCCCGCGGTGTCGGCAGCATGGCGTGTTTCCAGCCTCGATGCATTGGCTAACTCCGATGCCATCAACGATCTGAAACTTCGGGTATCCTACGGCGTTACCGGCCGCTCTGGTTTTGGCCGCTACACTTCGCTGGCACGTTACACCGGTTATGGCCAGTATCCCAACGATGAAGGTGTTTGGACCCGTGTGTATGGGCCTGCCAACAACTACAACCCCGACCTGCAATGGGAAAAAGCCATTGCTTATAACCTGGGGGTCGACTTCTCCTTGTTCCGCAACCGTGTAAGTGGTAGCATCGACGCCTTTATACGCAAAAGCAGCGACCTTATCTCGGATTATGGCGTGCCTGTGGGCCCATACCTGCATGAGCGCATGACCGTGAACGTGGGTACTACCTCATCGCGTGGCGTGGAGCTGAACCTGAACTGGGATGCAGTAAAACGCAAGGATTTTTCGTACAGCACCAACGTAACCGCTTCATACATCAAGGCAAAGTTGGATAGCTGGTCGAACGACCGTTTCCAAAGTGAGTTTACCGAGTTGCAGGACCTGCCTTCGCCCGGTAACCCCGGCCCCGCCTTCCGCATGGAAGATGGTGTGGAACTGGGTTCCTTTTACGGGTATAAATATGCCGGTGTAAACAACGAAGGCAAAATACTGGTGTGGAAAGATGGCGAGGTGGGCAAAGAAGCCATCCTTACCTCGGAGGCCAACCGCGACCGCGACCGCACTTATATTGGCCACGGTGCACCGCACTACGAGCTGGCTTGGGGCAACTCGCTGGGTTACCGCAATTTCGACCTGACGTTGTTTTTCCGCGGCCGGTTTGACTACAACATCCTCAACCTGTACCAAATGTATTACGGCCTGCAGGCAGAGCCCAACGTAAACCTGTTGCGCGATGCTTACGAACGCAATGGCCAGATCACTTCGGGTAAGGTCATCATGGATTATTTCCTCGAAAAAGGCGACTACTTCAAACTGGACAACCTGACGCTGGGATGGTCGCCCAAGGTCAACTCAAAAGTGGTGAGCAGCCTGCGGTTGTACGGCACGGTGCGCAATGTATTTACCATCACCAAGTATTCGGGCCTCGATCCTACCACAGTAGGCATCACCGGTCTTACACCCGGCTATGGCGACCTGAACGTTTATCCCATCACCCGAAACTTTTCATTTGGCGCACAGGTTAATTTTTAACCGAAAAACTGCATTGACATGAACAAATTAAAATCGCTATACATCGCACTGGCAGCAACGGTGCTCCTTTCTTCCTGCACTAAGCTGGATGAAGAAGCATTCGATATTCTGCCTTCGGAAAATTATTTCCAGGATAAAAATTCCATCATTGCCGCGGTGCTGCGGCCTTACGAACATGCCCACTGGAACGCATGGGACGGCGACCGCTGGCTGCTGCAGGAGCTGACCGCCGACCAGTTTGTGTGGACACAAAAAGGCAAACACGGCTACGATGGCGGCGACTGGGTGCGGCTGCATGCACACGACTGGACCGTAGACGATAATCACGTGAACGGCGGATGGGTGGGCCCCTACCAGGGCATTGCACAGTGCAACGTGTTTTTAAAAGACCTTGGCGCACTGGACTATACCAAGTATGGCCTCACCGAGGCCGACAAGGCACAACACCTTTCAGAGCTGCGTGCCCTGCGTGCCTGGTTTTACCTGTTCCTCATCGACTTTTTCCGCGAAATACCCATCATCACCGAGCCGCAGCAATTAGTGGGTCAGTCGAGCCCGCAGGAAGTATTTGCTTTTATTGAAAAAGAAGTAAAAGAATCGATCCCGGGTTTGCCTAAAGAAGGAAAGGTGGGCCGCTGGAACCAGGCTGCTACTGCAGCACTGCTGGTGCGCCTGTACCTGAATGCAGAAAAATGGACCGGCACGCCAAAGTTCACCGAGTGTGCACAGGTGGCGCAGCAGATCATTGACGGTGCTTATGGCACCTACAGCATCGATGCCGATTACCGCGGTCCGTTCCGTTCGGGCATCAGGGCTTATCGTTCGCCGGAAAACCTGTTCGAGTTTCCGCATGCCCGCAACATCTACGAGTTTGGCTGGATCTACAATTCGATGATGCATTACCAGGCCCGCTACTCGCTGGATAATGACTGGGGTGGCTGGAACGGTATTCACCTCACACCATCGAGGGGATTGGACGGCAACCTGCTCACTTACAACCTGGGCAAGCCTTACGAGAAATATGCCGTTGCCGATAAACGCAAGCAACCGTTCCGAACCACATCGGCCGATGGGCAGTATGAAGGCTTTTTCCTGATTGGCCAGCAATACGAGTTCAATAAATCGCGGGGTTATGGTTTTGACAGTACCAAAATGGTAAACGGCACAGAGGAATACAATGGTAAACCGCTGGCGTTTGTTGACCAGGTGGGCCGTTTTTCAGAAAGGCCCGGAGGCCGCTGGAACGAAGGCTCGAACGTAACGACCGGCGAGGAAAACTCGGGTGTGCGGCTGCTGAAATTCCCGTGGCTGTCGATGACCGCCAACCTGTTCCAGTTCAACTCGGCACCGGAAATAAGGCTGGCGGAAATTTATTATTCGTTGGCCGAATGTAAGTACCGCAGTGGTGATAAAGCCACCGCAGCACAATTGCTCGATGCGGTGCGCAAACGCAATTTTACCGATGCTGCATGGCCGGCGCACAGCTATGTGCAAAACCCGGCCATGCTGACCGACAACGAGTTTGTCGACGAATGGGGCCGCGAGTTTATTGGCGAGCACCGCCGCCGCACCGACCTGGTACGCTGGGGCAAGTTTGGCGACGAATGGTGGGCCAAACCAAAGGATGCAAAAGACCGGACCGCATTTCCCATACCCTCCAGGCAGCTCAATACCAACCCGCTGCTGGAGCCTAACGGTTTCGAATAGGTGAAGTTGACGCAATAGTAGAAAAGAGGGCGCCTTTCCAGGCGCCCTTTCATTTGTGGGATATACAAAGCGGCCTTTTCGGAAGCGTCTGTTCAGTAGTACATGTCATGCCGAACTTGTTCCGGCATCTCCTTCAATCTGCGGAGTTTACTAAAGCAGCAGGAGATGCCGAAACAAGTTCGGCATGACAACTCGAAAATTCAACAATGGGAGTTGATTGTGGTTTGATATAGAGGCAAAATTGTTATTTGTTCAAGCTTGGCTGTGTTAGGATTTACTGTTGCCACTCACCACAAATAATTGCCACTTATCCCAAAATATGGTTCGGAAACTTTGGCTCCGAAAAAAGTTTCCATAGTTTTGCCCCTGTTTTATGGAACCAAAAGAGCGCATCCTGCAAAAGGCCCACGAGCTGTTCAACCGCTACGGCATCCGTTCGGTTTCCATGGATGAAATTGCTGCACAGGTAGGCATGTCCAAAAAAACGGTGTACCTGTATTTTGCCGATAAAGATGAACTGGTTTGCGCCGTATTCAACGGCATCATGACGCACAACCAGTGCCAGTGCCAACAGGACCGGAGCCGGGCCGAAAATGCCCTCCACGAAGTGTTTCTTGCCTTCGATATGGTGCAGGAAATGTTTGCCGAAATGAATCCGTCCGTACTCTTCGAAATGGAGAAATACCACCCCGGCGCTTTTGAGCAATTCAAACAATACCGCGACGGGTTTTTGTACCACATGATTCGCCAGAACCTGCAACGGGGCATTGCCGAAGAATTGTACCGCCCGGAGATTGACATTGACGTGCTGACCCGTTACCGCATCCACAGCATGATGTTGGCTTTTAATGCAGAAGTATTTCCCAACAACCGCACCCATCTTGTTCACATCGAACACCAGTTACTGGAACTGTTTCTGAATGGACTGGCCACCACAAAAGGCCGCAGGCTGCTTCAGAAGTATCAACATCAACGCACAAAAAAAGGGCAACCACAATGAAACCCGGATGGAGCATAACAATAGGCATACTGGCAGGCCTGCTGGCTGTTAACGGCGATGCATATGCGCAGCAGCGGCACAGCCTTTCGGTAACCGAAGCAGTGGCTTATGCACAAAAAAACAATGCACAGGTAAAGAACGCTTTGCTGGATGTGCAGATACAGCAGCAAACCAACCGCGAAATAACGGCCAGCGCTTACCCGCAGATCAATGGCAACGCTGCTTTTGGCTACAACCCGCGGGTGGCGGTGCAGCAGTTTCCCAACTTTATCGCCGCAGCCACTTATGGTGTGTTGCAAAATGAAGGGGTAAAAAACGGCAGTGGTGCACCCATTGTTTCGCCCAACGATTTTGGACTGGTGGCAGCAGCGTTCGGTACCAAGTTCAACGCATCGGCAGGTGTATCGTTGCAGCAGTTGTTGTTTGAAGGGCAGGTGTTTGTAGGGCTGCAGGCGCGGGCTACTTCCATTGCTTTCCAGCAAAAAAATGTGGAGGTAACCGAGGAGGGCATCAAGGCCAATATTTACAAAGTGTACTACCAGCTTTCGGCCAGCAAAGCGCAGTTACAGTTGTTGGATGCCAACATTGCACGGCTCGAAAAATTGCGCAACGATTTCCAGATCATGTACGACAATGGTTTTGCAGAAAAACTGGATGTAAACCGTGCCGCCGTGCAACTGGCCAACTTGCAAACCGAAAAGCAGCGGGCACTGAACACGATCGAAAACGGCTACCTCGGTTTGAAACTGCTCATGGGCATGCCCATACGCGATACGCTGGTGCTGACCGATTCGGTAACGGAAGCGCAGATCCGCGATGGTGTACTTGAGAACACGCAATACAATTACGACAACCGCAAGGAATACCAGCTGGCCGAACTGGGCAAGCGGCTGCGTCAATACGACATCAAACGTTACAAGCTTACGTATTTCCCAACCGTTGCACTGTCCAGCTCCTATTCACGGCTGACGCAAACCAATAAGTTCAACTATTTCAGCGGGGCGCAATGGTTCCCAGCATCGTCCATCGGGCTCAATATTTCGGTGCCCATATTTGATGGATTTGCACGGGCGGCACGCATCAAAAGGGCGCAGCTGCAATTGCAGCAAACCGAAAACGAAATGGAAGGTTTGCGTCTGAGCATCGACCAGGATGTGGCGGCAGCATTGAACAATTACCGGTCGGCACTCTCTACGCTGGAAACCCAAAAGCGCAATATAGAACTGGCCGAACTGGTGTATAGCCAAACCAAATTGAAACAGGAAGAAGGTCTTGGATCGGCAACGGAAATTTCAACGGCGCAAACCGATTTGCAGGTAGCACAAAGCAACTACATACTGGCGTTGTATGATGCCATCAATGCAAAGGTCGATTTTTTAAGAGCCACAGGTAAGCTGTAAACAAGCGCTGTTTTTACCAGCAAACAACAACCACACAACCACAAAATATAAATCAATGAACCGGATCATCACCGCATTGCTGTTGGCAATAATTGTTGCATCCTGCGGCAATGCGAAAAAAGATACAGAAGGAAACATCAACGATAAAAAAGTGCAGCTTGAAAAATTGCGTAAAGAGCAAAAAGAGCTGACGGCGCAAATAGATGCGTTGGAAAAAGAAGTGGGTGCCGCCGACCCCGCAACTGCCACTGCGCAAAATGCAAAACTGGTAACTTTGAGCCCCATTCAGCCAGCCGATTTTGTACACTATGTAGACTTGCAGGGCAGGGTTGATGCCACCAATATTTCGTACGTGGCGCCGCCCAATGGGCAGGGCGGTGTGGTAACGGCGCTGTATGTAAAACAAGGCGATGCGGTGCGCAAAGGGCAGGTGCTGGCACGCCTCGACGACCAGTTGATTCGGCAGCAAATTGAGCCGCTGCGGGTACAGCTTACCACAGCAGAAGACACGTACAAACGCACCAAAAATTTGTTTGACCAGGGCATTGGTACCTACCAACAAGTACTGACTGCACAAACACAAGTGGAAACGCTGCGCAAGCAAATTGGCATTTTGCAAAAACAAGCCGGCTTGATGACCGTAACTGCACCCAGCAGCGGTGTGGCCGATGCTGTGAATGTGCGGGTGGGCGAATTGTTTACGGGTACCAGTGTTGCAGGTCCGCAGATCCGCATTGTAAATACCGGTAGTTTGAAGATCACTGCCGAAGTGCCGGAGAACTATATTGGCCGCATTGGGAAAGGCAGCAAGCTGCAGGTAGAGTTGCCCGATATTGACAAGCGTTTTGAAACAAAAGTGAATGTGGCCGGGCAAACGATTGATGCGGCACGCCGTACCTTTTATATTGAAGCGCCAGTGCCATCGGGTGCCGGGCTGAAGCCCAACCAGGTGGCCTCGGTGAAAGTGCAGGACTATACCCGCACCGGCGCTGTAACCATCCCGGTAAATACGCTGCAAAACGATGATAAAGGCAAGTACGTGATGGTGGCCATTAAAGAAGGCGACCGCATGATTGCCCGCAAAATATATGTGCAGGTGGGCGAACTATACCAGGACCAACTAGAAGTAAAAAGCGGGCTACAGGGTGGCGAGCAGTTGATCACCGACGGCTTTCAAAGCCTGTACGACGGCCAACCGATTAAAACAGCGTAAGGAATAACGAACAGACGAACAAGGAACAGATGAATGTCGAAGTAGAATGATGAATCATTAATTATGAATTATGAGTTTGGATCAACCCGAATAATTAATAATTCATAATTAATGATTCATCATTCGAAATTCCTTGTTCCTTGTTCGATATTCTATACAAACTTCTTCTGTTCGACATTCCTTGTTCCTCTGTTCGACATTCATAACCGCCTCTTCTCCAAATAAAAACCATGAGTGTTTTAGAAAATCCCAACGGACCGTTCAAGCACTTCAGGCCCACCACCTGGAGCATCCTGAACAAAACCACCATCTACCTGCTGATGCTGTTTGTGAGCCTGGCGGGTGTGTTTCAATTTATAACGCTGCCTAAAGAACAGTTCCCGGACATTGTTATACCTAACATTTACATACAAACGATTTACGCAGGCAACACGCCCCGCGATATTGAGAACCTGGTAACGCAGCCCATCGAAAAACAGATCAAAAGCATCACCGGTGTTAAGCTCAATAAAGTTACATCCACATCGCAGCAGGATTTTTCCATCATCATTGTTGAGTTCGACACGGATGTGGATACGGACATTGCGTTGCAAAAAGTAAAAGATGCAGTGGACAAAGCAAAACAGGACCTGCCCACCGACCTAACGCAGGAACCCGTGGTGCTGGAAGTAAGCTTGTCGGAGCAGCCCATTATGTATGTAAACCTGAGCGGCGATTACGACCCTGCACGGCTAAAGCAATACGCCGATGAAATGCAGGACCGGCTGGAGGAGTTGCCGCAGGTAAACCGCGTGGATCTTGTAGGTGCACCGGAACGAGAGTTCCAGATCAACGTAGATAACCTGCGCATGCAAACGGCTGGCATCACCTTCGATGATGTGGCCAATGCCGTGGCGCGGGAAAACCTAGACATATCGGGTGGGCAACTGGAAGTGGGCAACATGCGGCGCAACCTGCAGTTGAAAGGACAACTGAAAACAGCGCAGGATATTGAAAACATTATTGTACGCAACAACGTTGGTGCGCCGGTTTACCTGCGTGATGTGGCCAATGTGCGGGATACGATAAAAGAGCGGGAAAGCTATGCGCGGCTCAATGGTAAAAATGTAATTACACTCAACGTAGTAAAGCGCTCCGGCGAAAACCTGATTGAAACGGCCGAAGGCGTAAACAACATTGTCGCCGAATTAAAAAAGTCCGTGTTCCCGCCCAACCTCGATGTAGTGATCACTGGCGACCAAAGCATCAATGCTCGCAACTCATTCAACGAGTTGGTGAACACGATCGTCATTGGCTTTATACTGGTGTTGGTGATCCTGATGTTTTTTATGGGTGTGGTCAATGCGTTTTTTGTGGCGCTGAGTGTACCCCTGAGCATTTTTGTGGCCTTCCTGTTTATACCCGGTGCCGAAGTAATTGCAGGCTCTGATGTAACACTCAATTTCATTGTGCTGTTTGCCCTGCTGTTTGGCCTCGGCATCATTGTAGACGATGCCATTGTGGTGATTGAAAACACGCACCGGATTTTTGTAGAAGGCCGTGGCCGTATCTCTGCCGAAAAAAGCGCCATGATGGCTGCAGGCGAAGTGTTCATACCGGTGCTGGCTGGTACGCTTACAACGCTGGCGCCGTTTTTACCCCTGTTATTCTGGCCGGGCATCATTGGTAAGTTTATGATTTACCTGCCTACGATGCTCATTTTTACCCTTACCGCATCGCTTATCGTTGCGTTTATCATGAACCCTGTTTTTGCAGTGGATTTCATGAACCATGATGAAGAAAACGGTGAGCCAAAATCGGCCATTTTTAGAAAGAAAGGCTTTTGGATTGGACTGGGGTTGGGCATTTTACTCGACATCATTGGATTTACATTTTTTGGCAACCTGCTTATTTTCATTGTACTGCTGGTGGTGTTCAACAGGTATGTGCTCAACGATGTAATCCACAGTTTTCAAAACCGCTTTTTACCTGGCCTCATGCGCCGTTACGAAAAGCTGTTGCGTTGGGCTTTAAAAGGTTGGCGGCCGGTGTGGCTGCTGCTGGCAACATTCGGGCTGTTTATTTTCAGCCTGGTTGTTTTTTTCATTGCCACATCCACGCAATGGGTAAAAGTGGTGTTCTTTCCCAATGCCGATCCCAACTTTATTTACACCTACATCAAGCTGCCGGTGGGTACCGATGTGGAGTATACCGACTCTATTACCAACCTGTTGGAAAAGCGGGTGTACAAAGTGTTGGACATGGAAGGAGGCAAGGAAAACCCGTTGGTGGAAAGTGTGATCTCCAACGTGGCGGTAGGTGCTGCCGATCCTATGAGCGGCGACCGCAGTACCCGCTCCGAGTTGGGCCGCATACAGGTGTCGTTTGTGGAATTTGAAAAACGCCACGGCAAATCAACCGCGCCGTATCTCGATAGCATCCGTGCAGTAATGAAAGGCATACCCGGTGCGGAAATATCGGTGGCACAGGAAAGCAGCGGCCCGCCCACCGATCCGCCGGTAAATATTGAAGTGGCCAGCGAAGACATTGACGACCTGATCAAGACCGCGGTAAGTTTGAAAAACTATCTTGATTCGATACAGGTGCCGGGCATAGAGGAATTAAAGATGGATGTGGACCTGAGCAACCCGGAGATAACGTTGATGGTTGACCGAAACCGGGCACTGGCGGAAGGTGTGAGCAGTGCACAAATTGGTATGCAAATTCGCACTGCATTGTTTGGTCGCGAGGTATCGAAGATCAAAGACGGTGAAGATGAATACAAGATACAATTGCGCAACCAGGAGCTGCAGCGCAACAATCTTTCCGACCTGCTGAACATGACCATCACGTTCAGGGATATGGCCACCGGGCAGGTAAAACGCATCCCGATTTCATCGTTGGTAAAAGTAGATTATACCAGCACGCAGGGCAGTGTAAAACGTAAGAACTACAAGCGTTTGATTTCCTTGCGATCGAATGTGTTGGAATCGCAGGGGTATACGGCGCAGGCGGTAAACACCGAACTGCAAGGCCACCTCGACCGCTTTCAAAATAAGCCCGATAACGTAACCATTGCACAGGCTGGCGAGGCCGCACAGCAAGCCGAAACAGTGGCCTTCTTAGGACAGGCGCTGGTCATTGCATTGATGATCATTTTGCTTACACTGGTGCTGCAATTCAACTCTATTTCAAAACCGGTGATCATTTTAACGGAAATACTGTTTTCCATCATTGGTGTGTTGCTTGGCTTCAGCATTACAGGCTTCAGTGTATCGGGTGTATTTACAGGCTTGGGCATTGTGGGGCTTGCAGGTATTGTAGTAAAAAATGGCATCCTTGTAATTGAGTTTGCCGAAGAATTGCGGATGCGTGGCTTGCGTATACGTGAAGCCATTATACAGGCAGGCAAAACAAGGATCATCCCGGTAATGCTTACAGCGCTGGCAGCCATCTTTGGATTGATTCCATTGGCTATTGGCCTCAACCTCAATTTCGTTACGCTGTTTTCGGAATTGAATCCACACCTGTTCTTTGGTGGCGATAGTGCACGGTTTTGGGCACCACTTGCATGGACGCTCATCTTTGGGTTGATCTTTGCATTTTTCATGACCTTGTTTATACTGCCCGGTATGTACCTTATTGCCGAACGGTTGCGCAGGCCCATGCGCCGGCAGTATGGTGGTAAATGGATTTCGTTCCTGGGCATACCGCCACTTACGCTGTTGTTTATTCCGCTGATGGTAGTAACTATGTTGCTGCACCAAAGAGCAGTGCGCCGCCGCCGGCGCAGGCTTAAAGGCAAGGAAGTAAATGAAGCATTTATCGGTAGTTGGTTTTAGTAGAATGCAGGATGGGTGAACGTGTAAACTAACGTCGGAGGTTAAACGAAAATGGAATGATCGTGTTTACTTAAATGTTGTAACGTCGTCCCATCCTGCATTAGGAATAGGTTAAAAAAGCGCCCCGGTTCTGACTCGGGGCGCTTTTTTGTTACATTTGTACCTATACAGATATAGCATTTTTACGCAGTATGCCGCTGCTTTTGCGCAGGCATGTTGATATATAGCAAGGTTACAGATGTCGTTTTTATAGCATGTTTTAGTGCTCACTGATCCGTATCGCCAGAACTATCGCTCCAGAGGACAAGTATGCACCGGCACGGTTGCATTTTTACTTAGATAATATTTTTATTATGACCAATGGATTTGAGAACCTGATCCGCATCGGGGTTTTTTACGATGGAAACTATTTTTCCGGCGTTTCTAATTTTTACAATTACCAGCATTCATTGCGCCGCCGCATTTCTATTCGCGGCTTGCACAGTTTTATAAAAGAGCAGGTGGCTACTGCATTGGGCACGCCTGCTTCGCTATCGCATATTGTAGATGCCCATTATTTCCGTGGCCGCCTCTCGGCGCAGGAAGCAGCGCAAAAAGGAAAGCTTTTGTACTACGAGCGGCTGTTTGATGATATCCTGATGAGTGAAGGCGTAACCACGCATTACCTGCCGGTAAAAGAACAATTTTCAAAGCGCTTGGAGAAAGGCATTGATGTATGGCTTTCGCTGGAAGCGTTTGAAATGGCGGTGTATAAAAAGTTTACGATGGTGGTGCTCCTGTCGGGCGACAGTGATTATGTGCCGCTGGTGCGCAAACTCAATACATTGGGCGTGCGGGTGATGGTGCTGGGTTGGGATTATGAATACACGGATGAAGAAGGCGCAAGGTACCAGCACCGCGTTAGCCGCGAACTGTTGAACGAAGCTACTTACCCGGTGCGCATGCACGAATTAATTAATGATCGGCGCTCCGAAGAAGATTTTATCAACCAGTTGTTTTTGCAAAAATCAAGAGCCGAAAATACCGACCGCAGTTTTGAAGCCGATGAAACCGAAGAGGAGGAAGAAGTGGTGTATGAAGATGCCGAGTTGCACAGCAGCTATGTGTTTTCGCTGAAGGATGGTTTTGGTTTTATCAAACATCCACCCAACAATTTGTTCTTTCATTACACCAATCTGCAGGATTGCAATTTTGAAGAATTACGTCCCGGCGACCCGGTGCGTTTTGTGATTGGTGAAAAAGAAGACGGGCAGGAATTTGCGTGCCGGGTGTATCGCAATTAAAACATCAAACGGCGGGCTGCAGCAAACAAATTTGTGTGTTCTGCAGCCCGCCGTTCCATCACTACTGTGGACCGCGTTGGGTACCGGCGTTTGGATCGCTAAGACTGCCATGTCCTTTCTCTTTTTTAGCTGCAAATACCATAAACGTACCCAGGCCCACCAGAAACAAAATCAGCACAATGATAAACAGCATCATAACCTAAGATTTAGAAAGTTATGGCTTGCAATATCATGCCAAAAGGTGGCGGTTTTTGCTGCGTTTTGGAACTGCGTTAGCCATTAAACAGGATGCAAATTGATCGACGGTTGACCTATATTTTGCCCTTGTAATCCCAATGGTCCTTCACTACTTTTCCTTCAGCATCTTTCAACAGCCTGCGGGCATATCGGTCGCCTTTGATGATGCCTTCCTCATTGGCCGTGCCGATAAACAATAAAATGGGATTGCCTTCTTCATCGGTTTTGATGGCCAAGTCATAATCGCGAAAGTGGGTGTGCACCATGCTCGAAGGCTCGTATTTTTTGGCCAGTTTCTTCAGTAGTTGACCGCCTATTTTCATAGGGATAGGTGCCGCTAATAGAGTGCCAGAAGAGTTGGAAGACGGAAGTCGGCCGTCCGAAGACGAGCCGGCTGTTTACTAGGTTTTTTCACCTTGCCAAAAAAAATTTGCGTATTAATACAGTCCCATTTGAATAAGTGCAAAGTTCTTCGGACCTCTGACTTCCGTCTTCCGACTTTCCCTACATCACCACTCCCACATACACCGCGCAAACAGTGGCGGAAAACAGCAGCGAATCGAAACGGTCGAGGAAGCCGCCGTGGCCGGGCATCATGCTGCCGCTGTCTTTTACACCGGCCATGCGTTTCAGCTTGCTTTCAAAAAGGTCGCCGTACGTGCCGCTGATAGCGCCCAGCGCTGCCAGTGCCGCAGCATGGCCTACGGGCAGCAACCCGCTGAAATAAGCAACCAGGCTAATGGTAAGCACGGCCAGCACGGCACCGCCAATGGTACCTTCCCATGTTTTTTTAGGCGAAATAGGCGAGAACGGCGTTTTGCCGATCAATGACCCGACGATGTACGCCATGGTATCGTTGATCCAGTTGGTAACAATCACCAGCAGCGGAATGGTGATTGCATAAGCCGCCTGCGGATAATCCTGCCTTGTGCGCAGCCCCATCAGCAGGGCCAGGCTAAGGGAAATATAAAGCAGGCCCGCAAAAAATGCCGGTACCAGCCTCCCATATTTGTTTTTGCGCGACACCAGCATGGCCAGCGCCGCGGCCAGTGCTGCCATCACCATACCGAGGCCTATTTCGGGCAGGGGGTAGAGCAGCGCAGGCAATTGCAGTTGGGTAAAAATGAGCATCAGGCCCCAGCCCAGCAGCGCAAAGCAAAACATGAGAGATTTAGCACCGTCGTCTTCCCTTTGATGCATGTGTTTCACCAAGCGGTAATACTCCCACCAGCAGCCAAAATGCACTGCTGAAAAAAGCAGCAGAAACGACCATTCGTTCCACAGTAACCCGGCGGCCATCACCGCTACAAACACTACCGATGAAAGGGCACGGGTACGAAAGGTTTGCCAATTAAAAGCCATGCTTAAGCAATAAAGTCGTTGGTTGAATTAGGTGGCGGCGCAACGGTTACCGGCTCGTCGGGGGTGTAGGTGGCGCTGTTGCGTTTCATCCACCACACAATGGCTGCCAGCAGGGCCACACTGCCCAGGGCCAGCCAGGGTAAAGTGGCCTGTGGCAAAAAGCCGCTCGTTTGGTTCAGCAGGTGCGGGTTGTAATGCAGGATCGTTACCAGCGTAGCATCGTATAAAAAGTGGGCAAGAATAGCCACCCAGATGGACCCGCTGTACCAGTAAAGGAGCCCCAGCAAAACGCCGAGGATCAGCCGCGGCGCAAAACCCAAAAACTGGAAATGAAAAAAGGAAAAAAGAAACGCCGTAATGATGATGCCCGCCCATGGGCTGCGGGTGCCTTGGATCATCATGCGCTGGATGATGCCACGGAAAAACAGCTCCTCGCCAATGCCTGCAAACAGTGCAATAAACACAAGGTTAGCAACTAGGTTGGTGGTGGTTTTTTCCACAAACGCCAGCTTCAGCACATTGCTCACTTCCGCTTCCCGTTGGTGCATCCATTCGTTCAGGGCGGGGCCCAGGTCCAGCTGCTGGTTCAGCATGCCGGTGTACTCTACCAGCGGCAGCGCCATTAGCAGGAGCAGCGATCCAACCAGCCAGTAGGCTTCGTGTGCCGGCTGCCGCAAACCAAGGTGTTGGCGGGGCTGCGGGTCGGAAAAGTAGGCAAACAGAAGCGAGGGCAACACAAACATGCCCAGGAATTGTGCAATGAGCCCGCTGCGGATGATGATTAGTTTGTTGGCCAGGTTCGAGCTGTCCCATTTGTTCATGTTCGACAGTTCGGCCAGGTTGATACCTGCCGCCTGTGCGCCAAAACTCATGGCCATCAAGGAAATAATGACCCAAAGGCCTATAGCCAGGCCCACAAAAAGCAGCAGTTGCACCCCTATGGGCTTTGTTTTAAGATACGTTTGCATAGCGCCTCCAATTAGGTACCGTATTTTTGCGTGCCCGTGAATTTGCCTGCCCAGCTTTTTTTGCAGAACAAAAACAGGTGTGTAAACGGGCTGCAGCACCCTGATGGAACCGCCGTTGCGACGCTCCGTTCAGGGTTCCGATCCCTTGTTCAACACCTGCGTTTACTGCGTTTGCCCACAGGGCAAATAAAGCGAACGAACGGGGCTAAAACACCGGGTAAAAGGCTGCAAGTTAAGTGCTCATTTATAAACCCAACCTTTTGGTACAGATAGCCAATATACAACTCCCCGATTTCCCGCTGCTGCTGGCGCCTATGGAAGACGTCAGCGATCCGCCCTTCCGTGCCGTGTGCAAGGTCAATGGCGCCGACCTGATGTACACCGAGTTCATCTCTTCGGAAGGCCTCATCCGCGATGCCATCAAAAGCCGCCAAAAGCTCGACATCTTTGAAGCCGAGCGGCCCGTGGGCATCCAGATTTTTGGCGGTGACGAAGAAGCTATGGCGCTCAGCGCCAAAATTGTGGACACCGTAAACCCCGACCTGCTCGATATTAATTTTGGCTGCCCCGTAAAAAAAGTAGTGAGCAAAGGCGCCGGTGCCGGCGTGCTCCGCGATGTGGACCTGATGGTGCGCCTGACCAAAGCAGTGGTGAATTCTACCTCGCTGCCTGTAACGGTAAAAACCCGCCTCGGCTGGGACCACGACAGCATCAACATTGAAGAAGTGGCCGAACGCCTGCAGGATGTGGGCATTAAGGCGCTGGCCATACATGGCCGTACCCGAGCACAGCTGTACAAAGGTGAGGCCGACTGGACCTATATTGCCAAAGTAAAAAGCAATCCCCGCATCCAGATTCCTATTTTCGGCAACGGCGATATTGATTCGCCGGAAAAGGCTTTGGAGTATAAAAACAGGTATGGTGTGGACGGCATTATGATTGGCCGGGCCGCCATTGGCTACCCGTGGATCTTTAACGAGATAAAGCATTTTGTGCAAACCGGCCAGCACCTGCCGCCGCCATCCATTCAGCAGCGAGTGGAAGTGATCCGCCAGCACCTGCACCAGTCTGTGGCGTGGAAGGGCCTGAAACCGGGCATTAATGAGATGCGCCGGCACTACACCAATTACCTGCGCGGGCTACCCAATATCCGCGACTTTCGTACTAAGCTAGTAACGCTGCCTTCGGTGGAAGAAATTGATGCGGTACTGGATGAGGTGGTGCGGCAGTATGATGGCTACCAGTTTACGCCGCGGCAGCTGAATATGGATGCGATGGCTTATAGCTGCGATAGCTGATAGCAGATGGGTGGCCACTGGTCTGGCCACTCGATGGTGTATATCGTATTGTCAGCCTTTTCCAAGTGGCCTGACCAGTAGCTCAGGCAGCAAAGCAGGATTGTAATTTACGGAGTGCTGCAGATCATGCTCTGTAAATCCGCCTAATGCATACAGCAGGTCTTTATTACACAACGTGCCGCTTCGTTTGCCCAGATAGTCGGCAGCGGAAGAAAAGGGCCAGTCCGCAGCGGTAGTAGCCAACCCCGCTTCTACCGGATTTTGATGCACATAGCAGATGCAATTGAACAGGTATTGGTCGCTGCAGTTGCACAACTCTTCCTGGTACAGGCATTTTGCCCTGGTCTTTTTCTGAAAAAGAACGCCGGTTTTTTCCTGCTCCTTATTGATGGCGCGGGTGTAAGAACTCAGGGTTTTGCCAATGGCATAGGCCAGTGCTTGCAGGTGTACTTCTTTTCCTTTTTGCAATAAAAATGTGCAGCCAGCTGGCTTGGGTACCAGCACAAAGTGAAAGTGGTTGGGCATAAGGCACCAAGCCAATACATCGCAGTGGGGATACCATTCGCGCCTGATTTTCCGGAGGAAAAACAGGTAGTGCTCCGGGCGAAAGAAAATGCGTTGGCGGTTGTTGCCACGGTTGTACACGTGGTAAGGTAGTTTTGGTTCGAAATGCATGGGCGGAAACTACCTATTTGCGGGTAGAAATGCAAGTGCTGGTTACTGGTCTGGCCACTGGTTAGAGTACTTTGTATTTTTAAGTCTTTTCCAAGTGGCCTGACCAGTAGCCAGCAGCAAACTAATGCGCCGAAACGGCCTTTAGCCCGATAATGGAACCGATGAGGGTAAAAATGAAAAAGATGCGCCAGAAATGCGCCGGCTCTTTAAACAATAATATTCCGATGAGGGCGGTGCCTACGGCGCCGATGCCCGTCCACACACTGTAAGCAGTGCCCAGCGGCAGCGTTTGTACGGCCTTGTTAAGCAGCAACATGCTCAATACCAGCGACAGAAAGAATCCTCCGTACCAAAGATTGGCCGTCATGCCCTTGGTTTGCTTGGCCATACCCAGGCAGGTAGTAAATCCCACTTCAAACAACCCGGCAATAATCAGGATAATCCAGTTCATGTTGCTGCATTAAGGGCACAAAAAAAAGGCATCAGCGCCACATGTCAACAAAAGGGCTGTTAAAAGCGTGGTGAGCAAAAAGTTACTGCGTTTTGATGGCCAAAGTTACCTCGCTGCCCAGCGGCGACACGGCCGGACCGAAATAATGGGTAAGCCGGCCCTGTTCATCGATCAGGTATTTCGAAAAATTCCAGTCGGGCGGGTGGTTGTTCCAGCCGTTTTGGTTGGCGTGGCTGAGCCACGCAAACAGCGGATGCTGGCCGGGGCCGGGCACTACGCTGGTCTTTTTGGCCAGTGGAAACTGCACGCCAAAATTGCGGGTGCAAAACTGTGCAATCTCCTCGTCGTTGGCTTTTTCCTGCTCTTTAAAATCGTTGGCCGGAAAGCCAATCACTTCCAACTTGCCATTGTATTGGTCGGCCAGTTGCTGTAGTTCGGTGTACTGGCCGGTGTAGCCGCATTCCGAAGCGGTATTTACCAGCAATACTTTTTTGCCTTTTAACGATGCCAGCGGCAACGTTGTGCCGTTGTTCAGGGTTATATCAAGGTCGTACAGCGTTTGTGCGGGTTGTTTGCCCGTGGTGTTGGTCAGCTTGCGGCCATGCTTGTCAGTGCTGCCTGCGGTTTTCATCAGGAGCGGGTAAATCCATTTTAAAAAACGCTGTTTCAGATTCATGTCTTTTGTTTTAATGCCTAAGCAAAATGTGCAGCGGCCAATGTCGCGTTGCTAATGCGTTTCAAAGCATTAACTGCAATTTATACTCCAAAACCGGCCGCGTTGCCTTTAGTGAAATACAAACCTTCGGTGCAACAACGGGGCACATTCCGCGGTTTTGGGGGTTTGCCTGCCCACATATTTCTTATTGCGCACAGCCGTTTATTAAGTACAAACCTGCACCGCCTGCATATGAAAACATGTATAGGCCTGAAATTGTTGCGGGGCGTACATTTCCGTAGTAAGCTTACTGCACGAATCAGGTTTAAATTGAATAACTTGCCCTTGTATCCGTGGCGGCCTGCACAGCAATCCGCCTTCCAAATCCCATGAAAATGAGCAACCCCAACTGCATGCAGGCACATGCCGCCTGCTTAACACCGCTACGGCCGCCCAACGGCCATCTTCATCGCCATTTTCCTGGTGTTTGTTTACCCTAACTGCTTTCTAATATCCATAGCCCATGAAAAATCTTTACCCAATTGTATTGTTACTGCTCACCCTTTTTGCCGGCACCTCCGGTGCCTGGGCACAATCGGCGGGGCTGAGCGCCACCTATACCACTTTTGAATCGAGGTGTCGTTCTACCGGCGCCATTGCCATTACTGCAACAGGCGGCTCGGGCAGTTACAACTACAAGGCTGTCGGGCCCATTGCCACACCATTCACTTCCTCCAGCACCATCACCGGCCTCGAGGCTGGCACGTATACGGTGGTAGTAAAAGATGTGGTGCAAAACAAAGAAATAGAGGTTGCAAATGTGGTGGTAACCGGCACTTACTCCGACCCGCGTTTTGGCCTGCAGGCCACCGATGCCACCTGTGCCGGCAACGATGGTTCGATAACGGCCAACGGGCTGCAAAACGGACGTGCGCCTTTTACCTACACCATCATTGCACCCTCACCATCCGGTGTGGGTACCAGCAACAGCTCGGGTAAATTTACCGGCTTGCCTGGTGGCGAGTACAGCATCCGCCTCACCGATTCATGCGGCGGCATCCAAGTGCGCACCATTCGCATTGAAGCTTACGATTGGTGGTTGGAAACGGCGACGCTTACCCGAAATGGATGTGCCGATGGCGATGCAATAATTACCCTCAAGGATAATAAGGGCAACACCAACACATCGGGCACTGCATTCAATGGGTTTAAATACGGCGTGGTACAAGCTGTTGGCGATACTTTGTGGGGCACGCAGCGCAGTTTCAGGTTTGTTTTGGGCAAACGCCGCAGTGTAACACTGGTGGCAAAAGATGCATGCAATAATGTGCGCACTAAAACCGCCAGTGTTGGTGCCAATACCATACCTGCAATGGGCGCTAATGTTGGCATCAGCAACAGGGCCTGCTCTACGTTTACTGCTGCCACATCGGGACAGGTTAACCTCACCAACCCGCAATACTGTGTGTTCAACAGCAGCAATGTGCAGGTAGCTTGCAACACCACGGGCAGCTTCCCCAACCTGCCTTATGGCAGCTATACCATGCAGGTACGGGATCTTTGTTATGATACCACAATTGTTCGCAGCTTTTCTGCATCGGCGGCTACTCCTTCAATTACCAGCGCAGTAGATGTAACCAATCACTCTTGCACCACCTTTACCGCTACAGTAAAGGGAACACAGAATTTTACCAACCCAGAATTCTGCTTGTTTAATAGCAGCGACGTGCAAGTAGGCCTTTGCAACAACACGGGCATTTTTGCCAACGTTCCTTACGGCACTTATTCCATCAGGGTAAAGGATGCATGCTCCAATGCTGTTGTGTCGGTTAGTGTTACCGCAAGCAGGCCAGTGCCTGTTGTCAATAACCACAGCATATCTAATCAAACCTGTTCTACATTCAGCGTGCAGGCAAGCGGCAGCAACCTGCAGGCCAATCCTGAATTTTGTTTGTACGATAATGCAGGAAATAGAATTGCCTGCAACAACACCGGCCTGTTCACGAATATTCCTTATGGCCGCTATTGCATCCGGGCAACCACTTCGTGCGGCGATATAACTGCCGACAGGTGTTTTACACAAAATGCTCCGGTGCCCAACCCGGGAGTAAGCACCAGCAATCTCAACTGCAGCGGTTTTACCGCAACGGTTACCAATAAAACATACCTCACCAACGCACAGTATTGTATTGTTAACAGCAGTGGCGTGCAGGTTGGCGACTGCAATACTACCGGCGTATTTAATAACCTCGCTTATGGCAATTACACCATACGCATCACCGGTGGTTGCGCTACCGGAACTATCGAACGCACCGTATCCGCCACCCGGCCAACACCTGCCATCGACGCTACCATTGGCACTTCCAACGCAACCTGCGCTACATTTACTGCAACGGTTACCGGTACCAATTTAACAGCGCCTACTTATTATGTGTATGATGCCGGGAATAACCTGGTATTTACAGGTACATCCAATGTATTCAACAACCTGAGATATGGTTATTACTGTTTTGTTGTAAAAGATGGCTGCACCAACCAGGAGTTGCGCCGGTGCCAAACCTTTAGCAACCCGCAATCGTTTACGGTACTTACCGGCAAAACCTGTACGCTCAACACCACCGATATGCTGGTACAGTTTGCCGGCAGCGGCAGCCCGTTTACCGTACAGGTGTACCACCCCGATGGCTCGCTGGTGCGGGAAGCAACGGCCAACACGGCTATGATTAACCTTGCCAACCTGCCTGCACTGCCGGCAGGTGCTGCATACCGCGTGGTGGGCACCAACAACTGTGGGCAGGGCGATGAAAAAACCGTTGTGCCCGATGCTACGGTTATCACCCGTTCGGCATCGGTAGCACCAAAATGCCCCAGTGCCACTTCGCAAGATGGCTCGGGCGATTTGTTGGTTACCTGCTCTTCCAATAAAGCGCTGGTAACACCGGCTATTATTTCAAAAAATGGTGTTGCATTCAATAGATCTTACTCTACCAACACGGGCAACAACTTCCTGTTTGCATCGCTGGAGCCGGGCACCTATGTAGTGGAATATACCCTGCAGGGATGCACTGCCAAAGAGCAGCAAACCGTGGTGGTGCCGCCTTATACATTCCCGGTGCAGGACCGTTCGGCTATTTACCAGTGTAATGATAATGGCTTTAGCCTCGGTGCTTCAGTAAAAGGTGGTGTGGGGCCTTTTAAATACGAGATCATTGGCAGCCTGCCCGAAACGCCGAGCATCATCACCGCGCCGCAAAACAGCGCCGTGTTTTCCATCAACAACGGCACCGTGTATTCGCTGGTACGCCTGCGTTCGGTAGATGCCTGCGGCAATGCAACGCTTAACGACATCAGCGTGTTGCCGCTGCAAAATATTGCCGTTACCGCTACGCAAACCTGCCTGTATAAAGATGTGGAACTTACGGTTGATCCCATCCCGAATGCCACGTATAAATGGTATCTAAAACAAAGCGATGAAGACAGTGTGCTGGTCAATACCAACGCCGGTTTTACCATTCCGTTTTTGATGCCGGAGCAAACCGGCGTATATGTGTGCCATATCTCGGTAAACAATGATTGTATTACCCGCGTGGCTACATTTAACCTTACCGGTAAATGTGATGATGCTACGTTACCCGTGGCCGTGCAACTGCGGGGCCGCCGCACCAGCGAAGCTGCAGTGCAACTGTATTGGGATGCCACCGAAGAGCAGGAAGTATATTGGTACGGCATTGAACGCAAACTCAATAACGCCACCAATTTCAGGTTGATCGATTCGGTGCAGGCCCGCGGCTCGCAGGTGCTGGAAAGCTATAGCTATGAAGATAAAAATGCAGGTGCCGGTAAAGTGCAATATCGGTTACGCATCACCGGTAAAGGGGGTAAAAAGAAATACTCCAACATTATCCAAACCGGGGTGCCTGCTACGCTGGTAAAAGTGCTGCCCAACCCGGCAAAAAGTTTCCTGCGCCTGGCCTGGAAAGATCCTGTGCAGGATGCTTACCAACTGGAACTGTACAACGCGGTAGGACAGCGGGTGCACAGCCAGCGCATCGAGCCCTTTGACCAGCGTGAATACACACTGCAACGCCCTGCTTCAGTTAAACCCGGCGTGTACCTGCTGCATTGCACCAACCGCATCAGCGGCGAACGGCAGGTGTTTAAAATAGTGTTTGAATAGGCTGGGAGAAAGACAATAGACAATAGGTAATAGACGACAGACGATAGATGGCTGTTGTCTATTATCTATCATCTATTGTCTACCATCTATTGTCTGCTGTCTACTGTCTATCCTCTGTACCGGCTTCCTTGTCATTAAATAATACAAACTCACCAGCATCCACCCGATCCAGAATAGGTATGCACCTAAATGAAAACGTTCGCCCATGAGGCGGTACGAGAGTGTATTGCGAAAATCCTGGTAGGTAATGAACAGTCCGATGGCCGCCGCAATAATGGCCGACACATGGATGTACCGGGCAGTGGCTGCCCTGGCACGTGCCTGCACCAACCCGTGCAGCCAAAAAAGCAACAGCCACACCGCCAGCACCACACCGGCGCCCTGCCACCAGGTTTTTAAAAAAGTATATTGTTTGTAAAACAAGGAAATGCCGGTACGGCCAATCAACGTGGCTTTGGACAACAGGTAACCCGTTAGCACCGCCAGGCCGGTCAGCAGGAGCAAAAAAGAAGTTTTCTTCATGCGATAAACATAGATTGAGGGCATAATGTATGAAACTTAACGAAGCATTTTAAAAACGTGCATGCATGCAGCTGTTAAAATGTATGTGGCTAAATTTATATGCGGCCACTGCCAACCCGGCTGCACGTATTTTTGTATTATTACATCCATTACTTTAAATACAGAACCATGAAAAAACTTTTTGTTCTTTCCGCATTCTTTTTTGCCATTGCATTTTTATGTGGATCGACAGTGCAGGCGCAAAATGCACCTGCCAGCCCGGCGCAAACCGCTAAAGGCAAATTGGGCAACGCCGATGTAACCATCAGCTACAGCAGCCCCGCCGTAAAAGGCCGTACCCTTTGGGGCCAACTGGTGCCTTATGGCAAAGTATGGCGTGCCGGTGCCAACGATGCTACCACTTTTGAAACATCATCGGCTGTGCAGGTAGAAGGTAAAACCCTGCCCGCCGGCAAATATGCATTGTTTGCTATTCCGCAGGAGAACGAGTGGACCATTGTATTCAACAAAGTATCGAAGCAATGGGGCGCTTTTAATTACGATCAGGGACAGGATGCACTGCGTGTAACAGCTAAGCCACGCAAGGCCGCTTCGTTTAATGAGCGCCTTGCTTACAACGTAGGTAAAGACGGCTTTACACTGGCATGGGGCGACCTGGAAGTGCCTGTTTCGGTGAAATAAAATACATCGGACAACAACGGTAAATAATCCGTTGTGCAACATTTTATTCAATGGCTGTGCCCTCGGGTGCAGCCATTTTTAATTGTATAAATTGCCCCATGCAGCACATACAACTGGAAGCTTTGCAGGCGTCTGCAGCACGGCGCCACACCCATAGCTACGAATGGCGCCGCCAGCAGCTGTTGCGCCTAAAAGAAACTTTGCTCCGGCACGAAGCCGCCATCTACACGGCTTTGTACACCGATCTGAAAAAGAACCGCGAAGAAGCATGGATCACGGAAATAGGTTTTGTGATCTCCGAAATAAACTATGTGCTGAAGCACCTGAAACGGTGGATGCAGCCGCGGCGTGTGGGCACCAACCTGCTCAACTTTCCATCGCGGAGCTACCTGCAGCCCGAGCCGCTGGGCGTGGTGCTCATTATCGGGCCGTGGAACTACCCGCTGCAACTGGTGCTGGCGCCGCTGGTGGGCGCCCTGGCTGCCGGCAATTGTGCGGTGCTAAAACCCAGCGAATATGCTGTTGCAACAGCTGTCGTATTGGAGCAAATTGTAAAAGAAGCATTTGATCCGGCCGAAGTGGCCCTGGTGCAGGGCGATGGTGCCGTGGTGATTCCGCAAATGATGGAAGCCTTCCGGTTCGATCATGTGTTTTACACCGGCAGCACGGCGGTGGGCACATTGGTGTATCAAATGGCGGCAAAAAAACTGGTGCCGGTAACGCTGGAGTTGGGCGGAAAAAGCCCCTGCATTATTGAGCCCGATGCAGCACTGGAGGTGGCTGCACGCCGAATTGCGGTGACCAAATTTTCCAACGCCGGACAAATGTGCGTAGCCCCCGATTACTTGCTGGTACACCGGCAGGTGTTGGAGCCGTTTTTAGCCTTTTTAAAAAAAAGCATCGAGGATTTTTATGCCGCCGATGGCGTGCGGGATTATCATTTTGGCAAAGTGATCAACGAGCGGCAGTTCAGCCGCCTGCTGCAATACCTGGAAGAGGGTGAAATATGGGCCGGTGGCGATCATGATGCGGCCACACTGCACCTGGCGCCAACGCTGCTGGGAAATGTGCAGCCCAATGCAAAGGTGATGCAGGAAGAAATTTTTGGTCCGGTATTGCCCATCATTACCTGGAACACTAAGGATGAGGCAGTGCAGATTATTGAGCAAAACAAAAACCCGCTGGCGCTATACGTGTTTACAGAAAACAGCGAAACGGCCAACTGGTGGATGCAGAACGTGGCCTTTGGCGGCGGTTGCATCAACAACTGCAGCTGGCACCTCACCAACCACCGGCTGCCTTTTGGCGGCCGCGGCAACAGCGGCATTGGCGCTTACCACGGTGCCTTTTCGTTCAACACGTTCAGTCACCTCAAAGGCATTATGAAAACGCCCACCTGGTTCGACCCGGCGCTTAAATACCCGCCGTTCAAAGGCAAGCTGAACCTGTTTAAAAAAGTATTGCGGTAAAAGGCAGCAGCCATTCGTTTGTTACTGCCTGCCCGAACTGTCGCCTGTGCGGTTGGCCATGCTGTCCACATCGGTACGCATGTTCATGTCGGTTTGCGTGCCCTCGTTGTTTACGTCGCGGGCCGTGTCGCCATAAGGCGCTGCACTTTCGGGTACCGTGCCCGATGTGTTCATGGTATCGGTAGTGGCGTCGCCATCGTTTGCATCGTTGTTACAGCTCATCAAACCCAGGAATGCCACAGAAGCGATCAACAAAGCCTTTTTCATATCCACAATTTTTAATGCAGTTACCACAGGCAAATAAGTTGCCAGAGGCTTACGGCCGCAGTTTATTTGCCCGACCAATGCACTTAACTGACGGCACCAACAGCCAGCAAAGCAAAAACGACAAATGCCGTTTAAGCTAAATATCCCGTTTCATCATCCAGTCGTTCTGCACATCCTGACCCAGTATAAAATCAATATCGCCAAAGCGGGTAAAACCCCAGCGCTGGTAAAAGCGGATGGCACGTTCATTTTTTTCCCAAACACAAAGCCACACCAGCTTTTTGCCCGTTTGGCGCCCCAAGTCAATGCTTTTTTGCATCAGCAGGTTACCCACACCTTTGCCAATAAATTGCTCGCAGGCATAGAGCCGCGCAATCTCCAGCGACGGCGTGCCCACCAGCGCTGCCGGCGTATGCGTTTCGCGAAGCTTTACATAACCGGCTACTTCATCGTTAAAATAAGCCAGCAAAAAAATATTGCCCGGACGGCCCACTTCCAGCATCAAGCGGCCGCGGGTAAACTGCTGGTCGAGAAACTGCTGCATGTTGGCGGCCGTATTGTGCACTGCAAACGTGTCGTAAAATGTTTGCCGGCTCAGGTCGGCGACAAGGGCCGCATCCTGCACGGTAGCTTCCCTGATGGAAAAATTCATTGGTTCAATTTAGTGCAACAAGGGCAAATGCATTATTGTGCCGAGTCGGTATGCATGCTGGCATTGGGCTGTGCACCGGTGGCAGCAGTGTCGGGAATGTTTCCGTTTACATTTTCCACACCGCGGATGGTGGTATTAGCCGAATCGGAAACGGTATCAGTGGTATCGGCATCATTACCGCAGGAGGCCAGCAGCACTACCGTGGCTAGGGCGCAAACTATTTTTTTCATACAAAATTTTAGTGCTGCCGGTTCAATTTTCCTGCCATGTGCCGGCGCCGCATTTTTGCAATCGCATTTTGCCGCCAACCACCCTTGTTTTTACTTGCCTATATTTCCTTCCTTTGCGCTGTATGCACAACGATGAACATTATATGGGGCAGGCCCTGAGGCAGGCCCAGCAAGCTTTTGACGAAGATGAAGTGCCTGTTGGCGCCATCGTGGTGTTGGGCGGCCGCATCATTGCGCGGGGCTACAACCAGGTAGAAAAACTGGCCGACCCGACCGCACATGCCGAAATGATTGCGCTGACCTCGGCATTTAATTACCTGGGTAGCAAATACCTCCCCGAGGCCACGTTGTATGTAACCGTGGAGCCCTGCGTAATGTGTTCCGGCGCATTATATTGGAGCAAAATAGGCCGCGTGGTGTGGGGCGCTTCCGACCCCAAAAACGGGTTCAGCAGGGTGCAACCGGGCATCTCGCCTTTTCACCCCAAAACAGAGCTGCAAAGCGGTGTGTTAGAGGCAGAGTGCAGCAGCCTCATCCGCGAGTTCTTCCGGTCGAAAAGATAAAATTCGGTTATACAACGCCGAAAGTTGATCACTGCGGGGCTTGTTGTTGTCTATCGGCTGTCAACTAGTTTCTATCGCTTCTGTTTCTATCCCTAATCCGGTGTAAATTCGTGCTTCCTACGGAAACAATAGACGAGATAATACATTGTTCACTCTTAAACACAATTGTTATGGCATTTACCTTACCGCAATTACCTTATGCGCATGAAGCCCTGGAACCGCACATCGATGCGCAAACCATGCAGATCCACCACGGCAAGCACCACCAGGCTTATGTAGACAACCTCAATAAAGCCATTGCTGGCACCGAATACGAAGGCAAAAGCATTGAAGAGCTGGTAAAAGCTGCCGGTTCTATTTCGCCTGCCGTACGCAACAACGGCGGCGGCCACTGGAACCACACCTTTTTCTGGGAGATACTGGCCCCCAACGCCGGCGGGCAGCCCACTGGCGCACTGGCCGAAGCCATCAACAGCACCTTTGGTTCTTTTGATGCGTTCAAAGAAAAATTCAACGCTGCCGGCACCACCCGCTTTGGTTCGGGCTGGGCTTGGCTTATTGTAAAAGACGGCAAACTGGAAGTAACCTCTACCCCCAACCAGGACAACCCCCTGATGGATGTAGCCGAAGTAAAAGGCACGCCCATCCTGGGTGTGGACGTGTGGGAACACGCTTATTACCTGAAGTACCAGAACCGCCGCCCGGAGTACCTCGGTGCGTTCTGGAACGTGGTGAACTGGAGCAAGGTGAACGAACTGTACGAAGGGGCGAAGTAACCCCCTTTCCCTTTAAGGGGAACTTAAGTGCGGCATACTCTTTTATAACGAAGCCACTCCAATGGGAGTGGCTTTTTCTATGTAACCAGCTTTTGCATTGCTATTAGGCTGCTGTTGCGTCGCACACTTGTACGTTCTGTGTTGCTATGGTGCTATACTTATGCAATTGTAGTTAACTGCTGCCTTTTATTACATGTCATGCCGAACTTGTTTCGGCACCTCCTTCACTCGCAGAGTTTACAAAAGCACAAGGGGATGCCGAAACAAGTTCGGCATGACAGACACTGATTGTACTCAGTGCCCTACACCACCGCAGTTATTGTGTTTTTTCCTTCTCATGTATTTGCCCACCAATCACGCTTTTGCTTCTGTCATCCTGAGCTTGCACCAGCACGAACATAGAAATAACAAGTAGTCTGTCTTTTATTTAATTAACCCTCTTCTGCACCCCTCAAATGCTTCGCTACGCTCAACATGACAAATGCGAAGCATCTGCCGTTTTCTGCCCAAGCCACCCAGCAAAAAAGCCGCAAAACCAAAGGCTTACGGCTTTATAAAAACGCATCGAACATATTGATCAACCCGAACAAATTGTATCCTTCTAGGGCACCGGGTCAAACCCGCTGCCGCCCCACGGATGGCAGCGGCCAATGCGTTTCAACGTCAGCCAAAACCCTTTGAAGATGCCGTATTTTTTAAATGCCTCCAGCCCGTATTGCGAGCAGGTAGGCGTGTAGCGGCACGATGGCCCCAACCACGGCGAAATGGCCAGTTGGTAAAACCGGATGATCCAGATAAACGGCAGGGCCAGTATTTTAAGCAGTGATTTCATGCGCTTTGCGTTGTATCTGTTGCAAACATTTGCCCACCGATGCTTCGATGGTGGCATAATCGGGCAACACCTTATCGGTGTATAGAAAAAAAACATGCCCCGAAATATTGGCGCCCTCCAATAAGGCCAACAATTGGGGTTTTTGCAAGCGGTAAGCTTCGCGCAGCAGGCGTTTGATGCGGTTGCGTTGCACCGCTTTTTTAAAATGCCGCTTGGGCGCTGATACACCCACCAGCAGCGCAGGCTGTGCTCCCTCCGGGGTGGCAAACAGCCGGTAAGCCATCCGCACCGGGAAGGCATTGTAGCTTTTGCCGCCGGCAAAAAGCCCATCGATTTGCTTGCGGCTTTTCAGCCGTTCACTCTTGGGAAAACCGTGGCGCGGAGGCATGGATGATGTACGATTTACGATTTGGGATTGACGATTAATAGCAACGGGTGGCCGCCGGCCCGGGTGCAAAAACAAATAGCCCCGGAGGCCGGAGCTATTCAAAAAGGTTGAAACGGCAGGCTGGGCCTGCGGCTGTTTATTTCAGCTTGCGTTCGTCGGAAATAGTCAGCTTTTTACGGCCTTTGGCGCGGCGGCTGGCCAGTACTTTGCGGCCATTGGCAGTTTGCATGCGTTTGCGGAAACCGTGAACGGTTTTGCGGCGGCGGCGATGCGGTTGAAATGTGCGTTTCATTATAATTAGTTTTTCTACGTTCTTTAAATGCCCGTGGAGAAGACGGGTTGTTTCCAGTCCGCTACAGGTCACCACACCCGTAGTTTGTGAAAGGACCGCAAAAGTAAGGGAGTTTTCTAAAACGGGAACAAAGCTGGGGAAGATTTATTTACGATTAACGATTTTGGATTGACGATTTGTGGGCAAAAGCCTGATTTAGCAGCCCGCCAATCCGAAATCGTCAATCCGAAATCCTCTCGTTTATCGGGCAAAAAACAAGCGTATGCCCAGCGACAGCGGTGACTGGGCGCTGACATTGGTTGCGGCCGTAAACCGGTCTTTCTGATTGAACATAATACCAGTGCCGGTGTCGGCCGTCCGGGTTTGGCGGTTAAAACCCACCGATGCCACGCTGTTGATGGCACCTTCGAGGTGCAGCTTCCGGTTAATGGCGTATGCAACGCCCGGCGTTAAGGACAGCTCGCCGCCCCTTGTTTTGATCACCGTATTGTTGGCGCTGTGCTCATCGGAGTTTTGCCGGCTGCCGATGTAGGCAAGGGCCGCTTCACCAAACAGGTAAAAACTTTTGCCCAGTTCCAAATACCGGCGCAGAAAAACACCGGCATCAAAAGCATCCAATGTTTGCCGTGCATCGCTCACCGTATTTCTAAAGCCGCCATATCCAAAAGTTACCCCGGCTACAAGGTTGTCTTTTACCGCAATACCTACCTGCGGCGCTATCGAAAAGTAGCGTGTTTCATTGATGCCCAGTCGCTGTTCCTCATTGGTGTTTTCGAAGCTGATGCTGCCGCCCAGCAAAACGGATCCTTTGGTGATTTGGGCCTGTGCGGCTATGGATAAAATGCAGGCAATGATTGCGAGGGTGTAACACTTGCTCATAAAAAATTAGTTTGGAAAACGAAGATGCCGGCAACACCCATTGCATGCAAGGGGCATCATTTGTATTAACAGCAGTTTTTCAGAAGGAAGCGTTAACGAAAAGAAGGTCGGAGTTACGATGCAGTTTGTTTTGTTTGTAGAATGCCTTCACCGCTGTGCAGCGGGTTCGTTATTCCGCGGTTTTTATTTGTAAAAAAATGTGACGCAGTTGTTCATTGGTTTTGGCCTCGGCATTTGCGCAAGCCTTGTTTTCCGCTACCTGCCGGATGCGCTTTTTAAGATCGGGGTGGCTGCTCAACCACTCCGATGGTTCGGGGCCGCTGCTTTGCTGTCCCAGCAGTTGAAACAGGCGCACAAAACCATTGCAGCTAATGCCTCGTTGCGCCAGCAGCTGGGCACCTTCGGTATCGGCTTCGGTTTCCAGACTCCGGCTATAGGAGAGGTTTTTTAGTTCGTTGGCGTTGTTTAAAATAATGCCCGTTATAGCACCGGCATCGCCTACCAGCAGCGATAAAAAAACGGCACTGCTCATTTGCCTGAACAGCGTTCGCACCGTATGCCGGTGGGTAATATGCACCGCCTCGTGGGTAAGCAGCGCAGCCAGTTCTTCGTAGCTGCCAATGCCATTGAGCAGTTTGCTGTACACCACAATATGGCCACCAGGCAGCGCAAAAGCATTGGCAACATCATCTTTTACCACCGTAATGCGGATGGGATAGGGCGATGGAATTTGCAATGCATTGTAAAACCGGTTGATCTCCCGGGTGGCCGGTGCATCAATAGCAAACCCGGTTTTCATTTGGGCAAACAACTGGTCGCCCAATTGCTGCTCGTAGCTGGGTGGAAAGCGGTTGGCCAACAAGCCGGCAAGCCAGGGCAGCACTGCCACAAACATGAACACCAGGAACAAAACGACCGCTGCAGCCACGCGGATAAAGGGCGCCAGGCGCCTGCGGCCCGCACCCTTTTTTTGTGCGGTGATCATTGCCGATAAATCGGCCGACAGCGATGATTGCAACACCTCCAATGTTTGTGGCGGATAGTCGTCGTAAATAAAGCTGCGCGGTGCCGTGCCGGGCTTTATTTTATCGTATTGCCAAAATACTTCGTTGCTGTTGTTGTCGCTTCTCACGGCAATGGACAAACGCTTTTTGTCCAGCCTGATGGCAGCCGGGTATTCAATGCCGTTGCAGTAGTAGGTGGCGTTCATAAAAAGGGAAAGTTGGTAGTTGACAGTTGATAGTTGACAGTGGCGTTTTACTACCAACCATCAACTACCAACTGTCTACTGCTTAAATCATTTCTCCGCCAAAATACGGCTGCAAAGCCGGTGGCAGCAGGATGCCGTTTTCGGTCTGATTATTTTCGAGCAGGCAGGCCAGGATGCGGGGCAGTGCCAGCGAAGAACCGTTGAGCGAATGTGCCAATTGGGTTTTACCCTCGTTGTTCTTGTAGCGAATTTTCATTCGGTTAGCCTGGAACGATTCAAAGTTGGAAACCGAACTTACTTCCAGCCATTTTTCCTGTGCAGCGCTGTACACTTCAAAGTCGTAAGTAAGCGCCGATGCAAAGCCCATATCGCCGCCGCACAACCGAAGAATGCGGTAAGGTAGCCCCAGCGATTGCACCAGCTTTTCCACATGCACCACCATTTCTTCCAGCACTTCGTAGCTGCGTTCTGCGGCTACCAGTTGCACAATTTCCACTTTATCAAACTGGTGCAGGCGGTTCAGTCCGCGAACATCCTTGCCATACGAGCCTGCCTCGCGGCGAAAGCAAGGCGTATAAGCCGTCATTTTAATGGGCAGTTCGCTTTCTTTTAAAATTGTATCTCGGTAAATATTGGTTACCGGCACTTCGGCGGTAGGAATCAGGTACAGGTTGTCGGCAGTGGCGTGGTACATCTGTCCTTCTTTATCGGGCAGCTGGCCGGTGCCGTACGCCGATGCTTCGTTGACCATCAGCGGCGGCATAAACTCGGTGTAGCCGGCGGCGGTGTTGTAATCCAAAAAGTATTGGATCAGGGCTCGCTGCAGGCGGGCACCCCTATTTTTATACACCGGGAAACCACTGCCGGTTATTTTGTTGCCCAGCTCAAAATCAATGAGATCGTACTTTTTGGCCAGATCCCAATGTGGCACAGCGCCTGCAGGCAACTCGGGCTTGGAGCCGCCGGTGCGCACCACCTCGTTATCGGCAGGAGTGCGGCCTTCGGGCACCGCATCGGCCGGCAGGTTGGGCAGTTTAATCAGCAGGTCGTGCACGGCTTTTTCGGCTTCATCCAATTGTTGCTGCACGGGTTGCAGTTCGGCTTTTAGTGCTTCCACTTCCCGCTTGCGGCTTTCGGCTTCTTCCTTTTGGCCTTTGGCCATCAGGCCACCAATTTCCTTGGATGCTGCATTGATCTTTGCCTTTGTTTCATCAAACCGGAACGTAAGCGATTTGCGTTCTTCATCTTTGGCTACAATAAGGTCCACCAGGCCTGTTTCGGCAAAATGTTTTTTTGCCAGTTTGCGCTTTACTTCTTCCGTGTTCTGTTTGATGTAAGCTACCTGCAGCATATATCGGTTAATTTGTTGTAAAGGCTGCAAAGATAAACCGCTGGTTATAGCAGCCACATGATTTTCAGGAATTGCTGCCCGCACCGGCGCTGTACAATCCGGGGCGGTGAATGGACATAAAATTTTCGGGGTGGGCAATGGGGGTAAATCCAAATTGCTCATACAATCCATGCGCATCGCGGGTTACCAGCAAAAACCTGCGCAGCCCTGTAAGCGATGGGTAGGCAACGATTGTTTCCATCAGCCATTTGCTCAGCCCCAATCCCCTGAAAGCTTCGTCAATAAACACATCGGCGAGGTAAGCAAACGTGGCCCCATCGGTAATGACCCGTGCAAAGCCCACCTGGTTATTTTGCCGCAGCACCGAGAAGCACAAAGAGCCTTCAATGGAACGAGCCACCACCTCCGCCGGTATATCCTGCGCCCAGTACGACCGGCTTAAAAAGCGGTGCACATACGGCACATCGATCAGGTCTTTGCTGGTAGTGATGGTAAAATCATCTTTTGTCCATGTCATAAAAGGGAGTTGTTTTGCAAATATGAATTTTGGAGACGATCTGCAGGTGCGCTGGTTTGCACTGGAGCAAAAAATGATGGAGCGCTTCGGCAAAAAGCCCGATGTGGAAAGTGTTTTGTTCCTGATTGGCGTGCAGGAGCTGGGCGATATACGGAAAAAATTTTCAAAAGAACAAAAGCAGGACCTGATGCATGTGGCCATTTGCACCGTGCTGTCGCCCAGCGGATACTACGAACTGGACCGTGTGGATGCCGATGGCTGGCCGCATTTCAAGCAACTGAAACCAATGCCCGAGCTGGCGCCGTTTGAACAGGAAGCATTTTTAAAAGACCATATTTTGCTGTATTTCCAAAACCAGGATTTTTAATGTTGTGCCTACGCCTGCCTGCACTGTTGCGGTGCATTTTCCTTGCTTCTTTTTTAATTCTACTTATAGCGGCCGATGCACAGGATAACATCCGGCTACGCAAACGCGATCGTAAGCGGGATGTGGAACTGGTAACCACTGCAGGCACCATCCGGCTGCGCCTGCACGATGCCACGCCGCTGCACCGCGATAATTTTTTGCGCCTGGTAAAAACGGGTTATTACGACAGCATTTTATTTCACCGCGTCATGAAAAATTTTATGATCCAGGCCGGCGACCCAACATCAAAAACTGCAGCTGCAGGAAAGGCATTGGGCTCGGGCGGACCGGGTTATACGGTGCCTGCCGAAATCCGCAGCGATCTGTTTCACCATAAAGGCGCACTGGCCGCAGCCCGCATGGGCGATGATGTAAACCCCGAACGCAGGAGCAGTGCAGCGCAGTTTTATATTGTGCACGGCCGTACCTGGACGGATGCGCAGATTGATTCATTGGAAACCATCCGCATTAAGACAAAAGTGCCCGATGCGCACCGGCAAGTGTACAAAACCACCGGCGGCACTGTGCAGCTCGATAACCAGTATACGGTGTTTGGCTACGTGGTAAAAGGCCAGGAAGTGGTAGATGCCATTGCCTCTGCACCGGTATCAGCTACATTGGGCAACCGCCCCGAGCAGGATGTGCGGATTGTAAAGGCAAGGCTGGTGAGGAGGAGATGATGGATGGTGGATGATGGAAAAAGTTGGTAGTTGACAGTTGGTAGTTGATAGTAAATGCGTTTTCCTGTCTTCCGTCTTCCGGCCTCGGACTTCCGTCTTTTCCGTCTCTACTGTCTTTTCCGTCTTTCCCGACTTCTCTCTATATTGCACCCCTAAAACTTAGCTATGAATTTTCCGGATAACCTGCGCTATACCAAGGAGCACGAATGGGTACGACTGGAAGGTGACGAAGCCGTGATCGGCATCACTTCTTTCGCACAAGGCGAACTGGGCGATATCGTTTATGTAGAAATTGAAACCGTTGGCCAGGAGCTGGAAGCCGGCAGCGTGTTTGGTACCGTAGAAGCGGTAAAAACCGTGAGTGACCTATATTTGCCCGTTTCCGGAACCATTGCCAGCGTAAACCCCAGCCTCAACAACAATCCCGAATTGGTGAACAACGATCCTTATGGCGAAGGCTGGATGGTACGCGTTAAACTAAAAGATCCTGCTGATGTAGACAGCCTGATGGATGCCGCAGCTTACGGCTCCCTGGTTGGATAAGCAAGCGTTTCAAAATACACTATTGGCCTTCTTCGGAAGGCCTTTTTTATTGACCCAAAAACAATCGATGTGGATCAGATAAAAAGGTTTGCATTACCCGCAGCTATTTTGTTTACCCTTATTACAGCCGTGCTGTTTTTTTTGCCAGGCAATAAGTTGCCGGCGGCCGGGTGGATGGGCAAACTTCAGGTGGACAAATGGGTACATATGGGGATTTTTTTCCTGCTTTGTGCGTTGTGGATTATTGCATTGAACATTACTACAAGAAAGCAAATTTTGGCGCTGGCATTTGCAGCCTTTTTATATGGCTGCCTGGTGGAGTTGGTACAGGACCGGTTTGTTGGCAACCGCAGTATGGATTTGTTTGATATAGTGGCTGATGCAGTAGGCATTATGGCGGCGTTTGTTTGGTGGCGGTATATAAAAAAATAAACCCCTGTGGAAACAGGGGTCGCAACCAAAACTAACTGCTTATGAGAAAATTGACTGCTATTAAGAAGAACAATTTCTTAATGGCAAATATGCTGCCAAAAATTGGAAGGTGTGGTTAACGACATCTAAACTTCCAAAATTTGAAAAGATCGATACTGTTGTAAGAACTGCTGATTAATTAGAAAAAATGGTGCCAATTTCAAAAACCGTTTTCCAGATGGCTTTATCAGTCATAAAATAACCAAACGCATTATTTCCGCTTTCCTATACCAACAATTTACTTTTAAATAAGTCGAAACACCAGCCCTTATTGTTGGGTGGTCATTTTCTCAGCATTTTCGGCAAATTGAAGGGCTTCGATTAGTTCTTGGATGTTTCCGTCCAGCACATCCTGCAGGTTATACAACGTCATACCAATGCGGTGGTCGGTAATACGGCCCTGCGGAAAATTGTAGGTGCGGATTTTGGCACTGCGGTCGCCGGTGCTCACCAGGCTTTTGCGGTGGCGGGCAATTTCCTCTTCCTGCTTGCGCACCTGTGCTTCGTACAGGCGGGTACGCAGCATTTGCATCGCTTTTTCGCGGTTGCCCAGCTGGGTGCGTTCCGTTTGGCAGATCACCACTTCACCCGTTGGTATGTGGGTCAGCATCACCTTTGTTTCCACCTTGTTTACGTTCTGGCCACCGGCGCCGCCACTGCGGGAGGTTTCCATTTTTACATCGCTCTCCTTTAATTCAAAATCCACTTCTTCGGCTTCGGGCATCACGGCCACGGTTGCGGCACTGGTGTGCACCCGGCCGCTGGCTTCGGTGTCGGGTACACGTTGTACGCGGTGCACACCGCTTTCAAACTTCAGTGTGCCGTACACATCATCGCCGGTTACTTCAATTTGCACTTCCTTGTATCCGCCCACGGCGCCTTCGTTTTCGCTCAGCAGGGCTGTTTTCCAGCCGCGGCGTTCGCAATAGCGCAGGTACATCCGCACCAGGTCGCCGGCAAAAAGCGAAGCTTCGTCGCCACCGGTACCTGCACGGATTTCCAAAATCGCATTCTTTTCATCCTGTGGATCTTTTGGAATCAACATCTGCCGGATGGACGCTTCCATTTTTTCCTGCTTCTCCTCTGTTTCGGGCAGCTCCAGCTTGGCCAGTTCGCGTAGCTCTTCGTCGTTGCCGTTGAGTGCCTCGCGGTAAAAAGCAACATCATCAAGCACCTTGCGGTAATCGTTATATGCGGTTACAATTTTTTCGAGGCTGCGGTATTCTTTGCTGAGGGCGCCAAACTGTTTATTGTCGGCAATGATCTCGGGGTTGGTCAGGGCCACGCCCAGGTCGTCAAAGCGGGCCTTTATCGATTCTAATTTGTCGAGCATGATGAAAATTGGAGGGCAAAATTAAGTACCCGCGGCCAATGCAAACGTTAAGGACGTATTTTAGCCCGCATGGAGCGGCAAAAGTTCAGTGCAGACCTTGTTTTCGACGGTAGTAGGTTTTTGGAAAAGGACACGGTGGTGGTTGTAGATGGCGCCGGAGCCATTGAAGCGCTGGTACCAGCAGCCGATGCTGGTGGCGAGGTTAAGCACCTGCAGGGCATTTTGCTTCCGGGCCTCATCAATGCACATTGCCACCTGGAACTAAGCCATTTTAAGGGCATCATCCCGCCCGGTGGCGGCCTGGCTAAGTTCCTGCTTTCGGTGGTGGGGAAACGGAAAGAGCCTTGGGACGAGCAGTTGAAGAGGGAGCAGATTGCAAATGCTGCCGCCGAAATGAAAGCCGCCGGCATTGTAGCCATTGGTGATATCTGTAACACAGCCGACGCCATTGAAACAAAACTCGCTTCGGGCCCGCGCTGGCACAACCTGGTGGAGGTGCTCAATTTTACCGATGAAACCCTTGCGCCCCGCATGGCGCACAACCAGCAAGTGCTGGATGCGCATTTGGCCGCAGGCCTTACCAGCAGCACCCTTACGCCACATGCGCCGTATAGCGTAACCGCTGCCACGTTTGACGCCATCAACAAAGCTACCGCGGGTAATATTATCTCGGTGCACAACCAAGAAACCCCGGCAGAAGATGCGCTGTTTGTAACGGGCAAAAGCGAATTTGACCAGTTGTATGCACTCACCGGCACAGCGCCGCTCGGTCCATCGGGGCGGAGCAGTTTGCAAACTTGGCTGCCCCATTTTACCGAAGGGCAAACCATCATTTTGGTGCACAATACTTTTACAAGTCCCGAAGATGTTGCCTTTGCGCAGGTGCATGCCGCCCAGCATGGGCTGCAGGTTCATTTTTGTTTATGCCCCAATGCCAACCGCTATATTGAAGACAGCCTGCCGCCGGCAACTATGTTTTTGGAAAAAGGCGCGGGCCTGCTGCTGGGCACCGACAGCTACAGCAGCAACTGGCAACTGAGTATTGCTGCCGAAATAAAAACGCTGGCCGATCATTTTCCCGAAGTACCACTGGAGGTTTGGCTGGCAGCAGCCACCCGCAACGGCGCCACGGCTTTCGGCTGGACTGACTTAGGACGGCTGGAAGTGGGCCTGCGGCCGGGGTTAACCCTTTTGCATACCAACAAAGACGGTGGCATTACCGGCACATCCAGCAGGGTGGATTTTAAGTAAAAACCTATTACTCCAGCACCCATTCCAGTTCGCCAATGCCAAAGCGTTCGTCCAGCGGCGATTGTACCACCAGTTCGCCGGTAGGCGTTACGTCGGCAACGGTGCCGGTAAAGCTGCGGCTGCCCTGCCGGAAATGCACGGGCTGGTTGAGTTTGTACAGCGCCGCTCGGTATTGCTGGCGTACTTCCTGCTCGTTGCGCACCAGCAGTTCCATAGAGCGTTGCACGTAGCCAACTAGTTCCTGCGCCATAGCCACAGGGTCAAAGGTTTTGCCGGTGATCTGTTTTAAGGAAACAGCTTTTTTATTGAGCTTTTTAAAATCGGTTTGGTTGATGTTGAGGCCAATGCCAATTACCGACCATTGCCAGGCAGTGCCCTGCATGCTGTTTTCAATGAGGATGCCGCCTGCCTTTCTGTCACGCCAATACAGGTCGTTGGGCCACTTGATGCTGACCTCGGAAAGGGCATAATGGTTAAAGAATTGGTAAACGCCCAGGATAACTGCCATGCTCAGGCTAAACTGCTGCGACGGCGCCAGCTCGTATGGCGATACGATAATGCTCATCAGGATGTTCTCGCCGGGCGCCGAATTCCAGGTTTTCTGGCGCTGGCCTTTACCCTTGGTTTGCTCGTGTGCAAACACACAGGTACCATGCTGTGCCACCCGGTCATGCACCAGGGCCATGGCATAGTTGTTGGTACTTTCAACCGAATTGAGTTCTATAAAAGGCGAGCCGATGGGTTTTGCGATGGTGGACAATTGCGCTAAATTTGGGCAAAAGTAAACAACACGCCAAAAACCGGGCTTACCTTAACCTGTGCAACACCCATTTTTTTACTAAAACTTATTGATTATTTGGAACCATTAGATGTTTTAGCCAACCGCAAACGCAGCACCGTTACCCGGTTGACCCGTAACTCGAAAATCCTCAAAACCATTCTCAAAGCCATCAGCGATAAAAAAGGCGAGCATGTGGTATCGCTTGACCTGCGCAAAATAAACGAAGCCGTTGCCGACTTCTTTATTATTTGCGAAGCTACAAGTGCGCCGCAGGTACGGGCCATTGCCGATCATGTGGAGGAAGAGGTAAAAGCAAAATGCGGCGACAGCCCCTACCATCAGGAGGGCCGCCAGAACATGCAGTGGGTGCTGCTCGACTATGTGGATGTGGTGGTGCACATCATGCTTCCCGAAACCCGTAAGTTTTATAAACTGGAAGAAATGTGGAGCGATGCCGCTGCACAGGAGCACAACCAGGAGTAGCCGCAATTGTTAATTGTACGGGAGGCCTCCTCCTGTTTCGCTTACATTTGCGTTTTCGCCATCATTTTTAAGAAAGGAAAATGTCACAGGAACCATATAAAGACAACAACAAGCCCCGTTTACCTAAATTCTCCAACCGGTCGTCCGACGAAGACAACAACCCTCGTCGCGGGCCGCGTTTTAGCATTTACTGGGTATACGCCATCATCTTTGCCATACTGATCGGCTTTCAGGTATTTGGCCCCTTTTCCACTCCGGCAAAAGAACTGAGCCGCGATGAATTTGAAAGCATGTTGCGCCAGGGCGAGGTGGACAAATACGTAATTGTGCCCAATCGCAGCCTCGTTCGGGTAACCCTCGATAAAGAGGCGCTGCCTAAATATGCCAACAAGCTGGGCAAAACCGCAGCCACCAACGAAGCCGGCCCGCATTACTTTTTCAAGATCGTTTCCGGCGATTCGTTCAAAGACGATATGCGCAAGTTTTACACCGACAACCCAACGGTGCAAAGCAAGGAAAGCGTAGAAATGGAACGCGACTGGTTTAGCCCCATTATTACTACCCTTTTACCCATCCTCATTTTTATTGCCATCTGGATTTTGCTGATGCGGAAAATGGGCGGTGGCGCCGGTGCCGGCGGCGGCCCGGGCGGCATTTTCAATATTGGTAAATCAAAAGCCACCCTCTTCGATAAAGGCACCCGTGTAAACATCACCTTCTCTGATGTTGCCGGCCTGGACGAAGCCAAGGTGGAAGTAATGGAGATCGTTGACTTTCTAAGAAATCCCAAAAAATATACGGCGCTGGGCGGTAAAATTCCAAAAGGTGCACTGCTGGTAGGTCCTCCGGGAACCGGTAAAACCCTGTTGGCCAAAGCTATGGCCGGCGAAGCGCAGGTACCTTTCTTTTCCATGTCGGGTTCCGATTTCGTGGAAATGTTTGTGGGTGTAGGTGCCAGCCGGGTTCGCGACCTGTTTAAGCAGGCCCGCGAAAAATCGCCCTGTATCATTTTTATCGACGAGATCGACGCCATTGGCCGTGCCCGTGGTAAAAACATGATGATGAGCAACGACGAGCGGGAAAGCACCCTCAACCAGTTGCTGGTAGAAATGGACGGCTTTAGCGGTGAAAGCGGCATTATTGTGCTGGCAGCCACCAACCGCCCCGATGTACTGGATGCGGCCCTGCTACGCCCCGGCCGTTTCGACCGCCAGATCACCATCGACAAACCCGATCTGAAAGGTCGCGAAGCAATCTTTAAAGTGCACCTCAAAGGCATTAAAGTTTCGGAAACCCTCAACATCCATAAAATTGCCGAACAAACACCGGGCTTTGCCGGTGCGGACATTGCCAACGTTTGTAACGAAGCGGCCCTGATTGCTGCCCGTAAAAACAAGCAGGGCGTGGACATGGAAGACTTCCAGGACGCAGTGGACCGGGTGATTGGTGGTTTGGAGAAAAAGAACAAGATCATTTCGCCCGACGAGAAAAAGATCATTGCTTACCACGAGGCTGGCCACGCCATTTGCGGCTGGTACCTCGAGCATGCTTACCCGCTGCTGAAAGTAACCATTGTGCCCCGCGGCACCGCAGCCCTCGGTTATGCGCAGTACACGCCTAAAGAGCAGTACCTGTACAATACCGACCAATTGATGGACCAGATCTGCATGACGCTGGGTGGCCGCGCATCGGAGGAGATTTTCTTTGGTAAAATTTCTACCGGTGCACAAAACGACCTGCAGCAGATTACCCGCATCGGCTACGCCATGGTAACGGTGTACGGCATGAGCGATAAAGTGGGCAATATTTCCTTTTACGATCCACAGCAGGACCAATCGTTCACCAAGCCTTATTCCGAAGAAACTTCGAAGCTGATTGACGAGGAAGTTCGGGCCGTAATTGACAGTGCTTACGAACGCACCAAGCAGTTGCTGCAAAGCAAAAAATCCGACGTAGAAAAGCTTGCCGAAGCCCTGCTGGATAAAGAAGTGCTGTTCCAAAGCGATGTGGAAGCCCTCATCGGGCCGCGTCCTTTCCAGGACAAGCACCTGTTGGATGTGGAGCCCGGCGAAAAGCACCCCGACGGTGGCATTTCGGAAGGCGTTCCGCCCTACAACCCTAATGTGTTGAACCAGTAATCCGTTCCGGAATATGAAGGAGACTTCAGCTAGAAAGAACATTTTGGATAAAATAAAGGCGGCGTTGGCAAAACCAACGCCTTTGCCTTTTAAAGAGCAGGTAGATAAACCCCTGTTTCACTCACCGCCCGAAGACCCAACCGTGCTTTTTGCGGAGCAGTTTACCGGCCTGGGCGGCAAGTTTAGCTTTTGCCTCAGCGATGCCGAGTTTGCCAGCAGCTTTGTGCAGTTGTGTGCCGCCAACAAGTGGGAAAAGGTGTATTGTGCCGAGCCCGCTTTAATGGCCCTGTTCCCAGCCATGCAGTGGCACCCCGATGTGGCTAGCTGCGATGTATCGCTCACCAGCTGCGAACGCCTGGTGGCCCGCACCGGCAGCATGCTGCTTAGTTCGGCAGCGGGGCGTGTGGCCAGCGTGTATGCACCCGTGCATGTGTGTGCTGCCCGCACCTCGCAAATGGTGTACGAAATAAGCGATGCGCTGGATGTAACGCAGGGTAAATACGGCCAAAACCTGCCTTCGCTCATTACACTGGCTACCGGCCCCAGCCGCACGGCGGATATTGAAAAAACGCTGGTGGTGGGTGTGCACGGCCCGAAGGAAGTGTATTGCTTTTTGATCGACGACGAAGGACTGTAACCTATTCAAATATTGATGGCCTGTTTCCTGCTTACTTAAATAGGGGAACAGGCCATTTTTGTAAACACCATAAGTAAGGCTGCAGGCAGCCCGGCTTTTCGGGTAAATAAACATTCCTGCCTATTTTCGGCCTTTGGTACATGAGCATGCATATTTCTCCCGGCAAAAAAATATACTTCTTATCCGATTTTCACCTGGGCGCACCCAACGCCGAACAAAGCCTGCAACGCGAAAAGCTGCTGGTGCGTTTCCTGAACGAAATTGAACCCACTGCCGCCGCCATTTTTATCGTAGGCGATATGTTTGATTTTTGGTACGAATACACCAAGGTGGTGCCCCGCGGCTACACACGTATTTTGGGCAAACTGGCGCAGCTTACCGACAGCGGCATTCCCATTCATTTTTTTGTGGGCAACCACGATATGTGGATGAACAATTACCTGCAACAGGAGCTGAACATCCCCGTTTATTTTGAACCCAGGGCTTTTGAGCTGGGTGGTAAAAAGTTCTGGATCGGGCATGGCGATGGTCTGGGCCCCGGCGACGGAGGATACAAGGCGTTGAAAAAAGTGTTTCGCAACCCTGTTTGCCAAACACTGTTCGGCATGATTCCGCCGGCCATTGGCATCGGCGTAGCCGATTATTTTAGCCGCAAAAGCCGCGCAAAAGGCGGCGGTAAAGAAGAAGTGTGGCTGGGCGAGGAGCGGGAATGGCTGATTACTTATTGCAAAGAGTTGATAGCTTCAAGAAAAAACTTCGACTTTTTTGTGTTCGGGCATAGACACCTGCCCATCGATTTTCGTCTGAATGATACAAGCCGATACATCAACCTCGGCGACTGGATTCGTTACTTCACCTACGCTACTTTTGATGGAGTGGAGGTGTCGGTTCAATCTTATACCGGTATGGAACATAAAATAATACGCAATTGGTAAGGGCTATTTTTACCGTTTGCCTGCTGCTGGCGCTGCTGGCGGCTGCTGCGCAAAGCGGCAGCGGGCTGCGCCTGTTGCGCAGCTACCCCGCACCAGTGGCCGATGCCACATTGGATAACCTGGGCAATTTGTACCTGGTATCGGAAAATGGGCAGGTAAAAAAATACGGTCCCGAAGGCGATTCTATTTCGGTGTACAACAGTGTGCGGCGCAACGGCAAATTGCAAACCCTTGATGTGTCAAACCCGCTGCGGCCGCTGCTTTTTTACCGCGATTATGGCCAGGTGGTGCTGCTCGACCGCCTGCTTGCCGTGCAGGCTACATTGGACCTGCGCCGCCAGGGCATTACGCAGCCGCTGGCTGCTGCCATGAGTTTCGACAATAAAATGTGGGTGTTTGACGGCGTTACCAACCAGCTGAAAAAGCTGGATGACGCGGGGAAGGTTTTGCTGGAAACCCCCGACCTGCGGCAGGTGTTTGCCGGCGGCGTGCAGCCGCAGCAGATCATCGACCACAACGGCTGGGTGTACCTCGCCGATTCAGCGCAGGGCCTGTTTGCCTTTGACTATTTTGGATCGTTCAAGCGGAAAATACCCGTGGCCGGCTGGCGCCACCTGCAGGTAACCGATAGTGCGGTACTGGGCATTTCGGAAGGCGCCTTGCACACCTACAACTTGGCTACGCTGATGCAAGCTACGCAGCCATTGCCCTCAATTTTACAAGATTGTGCACCCATCCGTTGGAGCGGAAAGGGCTGGCTGGCCATCTGCGGCGGTGCGGTAAAACTATTTGGCGCAACTCCTTAAAGCTTTCCGGCCAGTATCTCGCCAATTTCTTTATCAAACATGCCATAGCGGCCATATTCCACCACGCGGCCCATTTCCTTACCACCTTTCAACACAATAATCGTGGGCACCAGGTCTACATTGAAAATGGTAGTAAGGTTGTATTGGCTTTTTTTGGCCTCATCTACGCCAACCGTGGTGATATGATCTTTTTGCACACCGGCGGCGTTGGCGAAGGCGAAGAATTTAGGTAAAATAAACTGCGTATCGTGGCACCAGGTACCGGCAAATACAAGGAAATGCACAGAGTCTTTCTGCGTCGTAAGCGCCTTCAACGCTGCCGACTGTGGCGTGTAGCCTTTTTGGTTGGCGGCAAACCAGTTGAATGCCGTATCGCTGGTCAGTACTTCGGGGGTTAAAAAACCTTTGATGATTTTCTGGCCTTCCGTGCTGCGGCCAATTTCGGATTGGGCAAAAAGGGTGGTAGAGCAAAGGACCAAAGCAGTAGCCAGCAGGTGTTTTACAGAAGTGCGCATGACTCAAATATAAAACAGTTGAGCATTTTGGTAGACAATGGGAAGTTAAAGAAGGTGAATGGGCAATGGTGAGTGGTGAATAGTGTTTCGTGAAACGGCAAACGTGAAAGGTGAAATTGGATTGCAATCAATTTCGATTGCTGATTTATACCGGCTGATTCTTTATTCGACTGTCAGTAATTGATTGCAGGATCGTTTGAGATTTAGCGCCACTCATTCACCATTCACCATTGCCCATTCACGTTTGACGTTTCACGAAATCCGAAATCACAAATGCGCCTTTACCTCCAGCAAAAACTGCCGCAGCTTTTGCAGCGATTGTATCATGTGAAACTGTTCTTCAGCTTGGGCGCCGCGCTTCAGGTATTCGCGGGCCCCTTCCAGCGTGTATTTGCGGCGGCGGATAAGGTCGTGAATCAACACAAGCGTTTTTACATCTTCGGGGCGGAATAGGCGGTCGCCCTTGCCGTTTTTGCGCGGCTTGAGTTGCGGAAACTCATTTTCCCAATAACGGATCTGCGAAATGGGCACGCCAAACATGGCCGCCACTTCCGAAATGCCCCAATATTGTTTCTGAAACAAAATGGCGTCTTCCGGCACCAGCACTTTGTCGGGGCCAGCTTCGGTAGGCTTTAGCGGCTTGCGGCCGCGGGTTCTTTTAGGCGGCTCTGGCGCAGGCAGAGGCTTGCCCGAAAGAAACTCTTTGGGCTGCTGTGGCTCCTCGTCGGAAAAGTCGAATAAAATTTGCGAAAGCGGGCCGGCCATGGAGGCAAAAGTAATCAGTTATGAGTCTCCAGTTCAAAGTCGATTTTACCAACGACAAACTAAAAACTACAAACAACAAACTACTGATTCCCCGTGGTGTCGCTCATTTTTTCCACGTTCATGGCCGATGTGTCGGTGCTGATCACGTTCTGATTGGAAACACCGCTGGGATGCTGGGTTTCTTCATCAATAGCGCCGGGGCTGGTGCCCAAAGTATCGGTGCTGGTAGTGCCGTTGCTGCTGTCGCCGCAGCTCATCAGGGTAAAAACAATTCCGGTGAGTAGTAGTGCCTTTTTCATGCGGGCACAAATGCAATTAATGCACCAAAAGGGCTTTGGTTTTATTGAAACGGGTTGCGGTTCGCGTCGGATTGCTTTTTATAGCGCAGCAACAGCACCACAAACAGCACGGTAAGTATGGCCACCAGCGCCACCGACCAGTATAGCCGGAAATCATCATTTTGCCGATAGGCTTTCACTGCATCAATGCCCTTATACACAATAAACGCGGCGTACAGGAGCAGGATAAAAACGCGGTTGTTCTTGCTGGGTTGGCTCATGGAAAATAAATCTCTGTAGAATGGCAGTGGTAAAAAGCGCCGTTAATCAAAACTCTGGTTCGATGCCTTTGCCCGTTTCAGCAACTCGTTGAATTGCTCGGGGCCCAGGTCGTTGTAAAAAAAGTAAACCGGGTCCAGCTTGTTGCCGTTTTTATGCACCTCGTAATGCAGGTGCGGGCCGGTGCTTTTGCCTGTGGAACCCACGTAACCAATCAGTTCGCCGCGCTTAACCTGCTGGCCCGCCCGTGCTTTGATGCGCACCATATGGCCATACAGCGTTTCGTAGCCATAGCCGTGGTTGATCACCACGTGGTTGCCATAGCCGCCATCCGAAAAGCCGGCAATTTTCACCCGCCCATTGGCCGTGGCATAAATAGGCGTGCCCTGCGGCGCCGAAAAATCGAGTCCGGCGTGCATTTTTATGGTTTTGTAAATCGGATCAATGCGGAAACCAAAGCCCGATGCAATTCGGTTCAGGTCCTGGTTGCTCACGGGCTGGATGGCCGGAGTGGCGGCAATCAGTTTTTCTTTGTTCAACAACAGGTTGTCCAGCTCCTTGTACGATTTATCCTGCGCCAGAATCCGGTTGCTCAGCACCTGCAGGTCTTTACGGATGGAGCGCACCAGTTCCATTTCCTGCATGCTTTCGACCATCGCTACCTGCTTTTGTTTTTCCAAAGCTTCGGCGCGGGCACTGTCGGGTATGGGTTCGGCTTCAAAAATGGAGCGGTACACGCTGTTGTCGCGTCGCTCCAGTTCCACCATTTGCTGCTGCAGCCCGTTTACAGTGCGCCGCAGATCCTGGTAGCTTATTTTCAGGCGTTCGTTTTCGGCCCGCAGCAGTTTTTCGCTGGGCGAGCCCACAAACTGGAAAGCGAAATAAGAAACGATCACCGCCGTAACCAGTGCGGCGGCCAGGAAGCCAAAGATCCGCAGCAGTTTTACCCGCAGGGGCGTGATCAGCTTTTCGTAGCGCAGCGTATGGGTGTTGTAGTAATACTTGATTTTCTTCATCGGCGTAAATGGATTGACGATCTACGATCTACGATTAACGATGGTTTTCTCCCGGTGGTATGCATTCGTAATTCGTAAATCGTACATCCAAAATTCCCCAGTCGTTACCTTTGCTGCCCCGCTGTGGCGGGAATGGACAAATATAGGGGTGGATACCGCCCCAAAATGCAACAACCCGCACCAGTGGCGGCGCACACAAAATTAGCGTTATGACCCAAAACGATATTTCCAGCAGCAACCTGGAAGGCAGTAATCTTTCGGCAGCCGATATCCGTGCCGCCTTTCTCCAGTTCTTTCGTTCCAAGCAGCACCAGATCGTGCCTTCGGCGCCCATTGTGGTAAAAAACGACCCGACGCTGATGTTTACCAACGCCGGTATGAACCAATTCAAGGATTATTTCCTGGGCAACAAACCGGCGCCATCGGCCCGGATAGCCGATACGCAAAAATGCCTACGGGTTAGCGGCAAACACAACGACCTGGAAGAAGTGGGCGTGGACCATTACCACCACACCATGTTTGAAATGCTGGGCAACTGGAGCTTCGGCGATTATTTTAAAGAAGAAGCCATTGCCTGGAGTTGGGAACTGCTTACTTCTGTGCTCAAAATTCCGGTGGACCGCTTGTATGTAACCATTTTTGAAGGCGATGAAAAAGAAGGCCTGCCCCGTGATGAGGAGGCTTATACATCGTGGAAAAAATGGATTGCCGAAGACCGCATTTTGCTGGGCAATAAAAAAGATAATTTCTGGGAAATGGGCGACACCGGCCCTTGCGGACCCTGCACCGAAATACATGTGGACACCCGCCCCAACGTGGAGCGCCTGAGCGTAGATGGTAAAACGCTGGTGAACAACGACCACCCCGAAGTGATCGAGATCTGGAACAACGTATTTATCCAGTTTAACCGCCTCAAAGACGGATCGCTGCAGCCGCTGCCGCAAAAACACGTGGACACCGGCATGGGTTTCGAACGGCTGGTGCGGGTGCTGCAGGGCAAGGCCTCGAACTACGATACTGATGTGTTCAGTGGCCTGATCGATAGCATTTCGAAAACCACCGGCACACCCTACACCGGCTCGCAAAGCAAGGCCGATATTGCCATCCGCGTTAATGCCGATCATATCCGCGCCATCTCGTTTACCATTGCGGACGGCCAGTTGCCCGCCAACACCGGCGCCGGCTATGTTATTCGCCGCATTCTGCGCCGGGCGGTGCGTTATTACTATTCTTATCTCAACTACCAGCAGCCCTTGTTGCACCAGTTGGTGCCGGTATTGGCAGCACAGCTAAAAGATGTGTTTCCCGAACTGGCCCAGCAGGAAGCTTTTGTGGCCCGGGTGATCCGCGAGGAAGAAGAAGCTTTTCTCCGCACTTTGGAAAAAGGCTTGCGCCGCATCGAAGACATCATTGCCATTAGCGGCGGCTTGGTTGGCGGTAAAGAAACTTTTGAACTCTACGATACTTACGGCTTCCCTGTTGATCTTACCCGGCTCATTGCCTCCGAGCGGGGCCTGACGGTGGACGAGCCCGGTTTTGAGCGGGAAATGCAGCAGCAAAAAGACCGCAGCCGCGCAGCCTCGGCCACCGATGCTGGTGATTGGGTAGTGCTGCAGGAGGGCGGTCTGCCCGAATTTGTCGGTTATAATTTGCTGGAAGCATCGGCTAATGTGCTGCGTTACCGCAAGGTAAAAGCAAAGGGCAAAGAGGCTTTCCAGGTGGTGCTCGACCGCACACCGTTTTATGCCGAAAGTGGCGGACAGGTGGGCGATACGGGCAAACTGGTTGCCGGCAGCCAGGAGTTAAAGGTTATTGATACCAAACGCGAAGGCGACCTGATTGTGCATTTCGTGGACCGCATTCCCGAAGGGTTTGCCGGCGGCGAGGTACGTGCCGAAGTGGATGTGGCCAAACGCAAGGCTACGGCATTGCACCACAGCGCTACACACCTGCTGCATGCGGCGTTGCGCAAAGTGCTGGGCAGCCATGTGGCGCAAAAAGGCTCCCTGGTAGCAGCCGATTACCTGCGGTTCGACTTTTCGCATTTTAGTAAAATGACGGCTGAAGAGGCAGCGCAGGTAGAGGTGTTGGTAAATGAAAAGATCCGCGAAAACATTCCTGTCGCCATCCGGCAAATGCCCAAGGATGAAGCCCTGAAACTGGGCGCCATGGCGCTTTTTGGCGAAAAGTATGGCGACACCGTTCGGGTGGTAACGATGGACCCGGAATATTCGGTGGAATTGTGCGGCGGTACGCATGTGGGCGCCACCGGCGAGCTGGGCTTTTTCAAAATTACTTCGGAAGCGGCCGTGGCTGCAGGTGTACGCCGGATAGAAGCCTTGTGTGGCGCTGCTGCCGAAAACTTTATCAACGAGCAGTTGGTGCAGTTGGCTGCCGCAAAAGAAGCCCTGAACAATCCAAAAGACATTTTAAAATCCATAGCCTCGCTGAAAGAAGAATCGGCGGTGCTGAAAAAGAAAATTGAGTTAGCTGAAAATGCGCAGTTGATGCAATTGCGCAATGAACTGAAAAGCCAGGCGCAGCCGATGGGCGATGCCCAGTTTATTGGTGCCGTGGTATCGGTGGGTTCGGCCGATGCGCTGAAAAAGCTGGCTTTTGAACTGAAAGCTGCGGTGCCCAACCTGCTGGTGGTGCTTGCCGCTGACATAGCCGGCAAAGCGCAAGTGGTTATTTTGCTGGATGAGGCACAGGTAGCGGCTAAAAACCTGGATGCCGGTGCCCTGATCAAGCAAACGGTGGCGCCGCTCATTAAAGGCGGTGGTGGCGGGCAAAAAAGCCTGGCAACAGCCGGCGGGCAAAACGTGGCGCAACTGGCCGATGTAATTGAAGCAGTGCGTTCGCAGATTGCCGGATAGGTTTTAAAAATATAATTTTCAATTGTTGCAGGCTTCTCCTACCGGGGAAGCCTGCTGCTTTTTAAGCCACGTGTTTTTGTGAGTACACTCTGCTTTGTCATCCTGAGCGCAGCGAAGGATCTGGGATTTGTGCAAACCGCCACCTGCTATCATGCGGTCGCTACTTTTTATCCAATACCCTGAGTTATCTGGTTCAGATCCTTCGCGGCGCTCAGGATGACAAACACAAAGACCGAACTGAGCCAAAGGCGGAGCAGCAAGCATGCGCTTCCAATATTTTTTCCTTTCCACCGCCCTTTTCTCACCCTTCATCCGGCCGCATTCCCACACATCCCGAACCGCCTATTTTAACATTTGCGAAAAGCTTCGTATTTTGGAAAACCTCATTATATTTGAACTACGAAATTTAACGTAGACAAAATATCAACTTATGAAACGTGTTTTTAACCCATACCTATTTATTGCCGGTATGCTGGTGCTGTCCGTGCCCACAGCGGCTTTGGCCCAGAATGACAATGACCTGGTGAAGCGCGAAAAAGAACTGGCCAACAAAGAAAAAGAGTTGGCTAAAAAAGAAAAGGCGCTGGCCCGTAAGGAAGGCGAACAGATCATTATTACCCGCACCGGCGACCGCAACGAAAAAACCGTGATCGAGATCAACGGAGAGGCAATTACGGTAAATGGTAAAAACGTGAAGGAACTGAAAGGGGCTGTGTCGGTGCAGCGCCATCGGCTCCGCGATGTGGATGCCCTGGTGATGGCTCCAGGACAGCCGCCTATGCCGCCCCGCGCCGGCAACAACTTCAACTTCCGCATGAATGAAGATGCATTTACCTTGTTTGCGGAAGACTCCACCCGCGCCATGCTGGGTGTGATGACGTCGGAAGATGAACGTGGTGCCCGCATCAATAGCGTGAACAAAGAAAGCGGTGCTGAAAAGGCTGGCCTGAAAGCAGGCGATGTAATTACCCGCATTGGCGATGCAAAGATTGATGATGCCAGCGACGTAACCACAGAGGTGCGCAAACGCAAACCCGGCGACAAAGTTGCCATTACTTACCTGCGCGATGGCAAAGAGCAAAAAACCACTGCCGAACTAAGCCAGTGGAAAGGCCTGCGCATCAACGCCAACGGCGACAATTTCAGGGTGATGGTACCCGGCCGCGTAGCGCCTTTTGGCCCCAACGAGTCGTTTGATTTTCGCGATTTCAACCTGTCGGTTGCCGGTGGGCGTCCACGCCTGGGCATTTCCATACAAGACACTGAAAATGGAAAAGGCGTAGCCGTAAAAGAAGTGGAAGAAGATGGCGCTGCTGCAAAAGCCGGCGTTAAAGAAGGCGACATTATCACCCATTTCAACGATGTAGCTGTAAACGACGTAACCGAGATGCGCCGCGAACTGGCCAAGAACCGCGAGAACGCATCGAACAAAATAAAGATGCTGCGCAATGGTAAAGAGCAGACCGTGGAAATAAAAACACCCAAAAAACTGAAAACAGCCGACCTGTAACAAGCTTGAGTTGGATATATAAAAACCCGCAGCAGTGATGCCGCGGGTTTTTTGTTGGTGCAATACGCTGTTCGCTGCCAACGGCAGTTTTGCTAAAACCGGTGCCGGCCCTCAATTTCTCTATCTTTGCCGCCCATGAGTGCGGATAAAAATTATGAAATGGTGGTGGGCCTTGAAGTGCACGCCCAACTGACCACACAAAGCAAGCTTTTTTGTGCCGACAGCACCTTGTTTGGCGAAGCGCCCAACACGCAGGTAAGCGTCGTATCGCTGGCGCACCCCGGCACGCTGCCGGTAATGAACCGCGAAGCCATACAATTGGCCATCAAACTGGGGTTGGCACTCAATTGCACCATTGTGCGGCACAACTATTTTGCCCGCAAAAATTATTTTTATCCCGACCTGCCCAAAGGCTACCAGATCTCGCAGCACACTGCGCCTATTTGCCAGGGCGGCCACCTCGATGTGGAAGTGGGCGGAGCAGTAAAAACCATCCGGCTCAACCGCATACACATGGAGGAAGATGCCGGCAAAAGTGTGCACGATGCCTCTGAAAACTATACCGGGCTGGATTTTAACCGGGCCGGTATTCCGCTGCTCGAAATTGTAACCGAGCCCGATATCCGCAGCAGTGCGGAAGCTTATGCTTATGTAACTGAACTGCGCAGCCTGCTGCGCTACCTCAACGTTTGTGATGGCAACATGGAGCAGGGGCGCTTGCGCTGCGATGTAAATATTTCGGTGCGCAAATGGGGCGAAAAAGAACTGGGCACCAAGGTGGAGATCAAAAACCTCAACTCGGTACGCTTTATTCGCAAGGCTATTGAAGTGGAGAGGGAGCGCCTGATTGCGCTGGTGGAAAGTGGCGGCACCGTGCTGCAGCAAACCCGTGGCTACGATGAAGTAACCAACACCACATACGCCATCCGCACAAAGGAAGACGCCGATGATTACCGCTATTTTGCCGACCCCGATCTGCCGCCGTTTTCTATTAGCAATGAAATGATCGACAGCATCAGGCTAACGATGCCGCCCAGCCGAAAAGAGCGGGTGGAGGCCCTTGTGTCGGAATTTAATTTACCCGAATACGATGCAAAAGCGCTGGCTGCCGATACCGGCCTGGAAGAACTTTTCCGCGCCGCCTGTGCACACACCACCCACGCAAAAGCTGTGGCCAATTGGGTGCTAAACCCCATTCGCAACCGGATGACGGAGCAGGAATTGTCATCGGATGATGTGCTGATAAATGCAGCCTCGCTGGCGGCGCTGGTCAATGCCATTGAAGCAAAGCGGACCACCCACGGCATGGCGGTGCAGCAGGTGCTGCCGGCCCTGTTTGAGCAGGGTGCGCTGGATGTGGACCAGTTTTTAGCGGTCAATAATTTATTGCTTACAGAAAATAGGGGCGAAGTGGAAGAGTGGGTGCAAGCCGTGCTGGACAAGCATCCGCAAAAAGTGGCCGAGTTTCGCAAGGGCAAAAAAGGGCTTATCGGTTTTTTTGTGGGCGAAGCCATGCGCATGGCCCGCGGCAAAGCCGATGCACAACTGATCACAGAAAAATTTACCGAAAAACTAAAGGCATAATTCGTGGTAAAGACCCGTTAATTCGGGCTTTTGCCAAAGCCATATTTTAACCGCTTGCTGTAGTTTGCACCAGTTTTAAACCAAGGAGACACGGCGAACACAGAGGCGCACAGTTTACTTCGTGGTGCTTTGTGCCTTTGTGTCTCCGTGGTTCAATTCCAAAAATCGATTCATGAAAAAAATCTTTGTTCCTGCATTTATCCTGTTGCTGGCCGGTTGTAAAGAGTCGGGCCAGGGCAGTTTTACCGTTTCGGGTACCATAAAAAATACCAGTGCTAAAACAGTGTACCTCGAAGAAACGCCGCTGAACAACGGTGCGCCGGTGCTCGTTGATTCGGCTACGGTGGATAAAGACGGTAAATACGAACTGAGCGCCCTTTCGAAAGGCGAATCGGTGTACAACCTGCGCCTCAACAACCAGGAGTACCCGGTGGCTACCGTCATCAACGATGAGTCGGACGTTACCATCAATATTGATCCTACTTCAAAAGATGTGTACACGGTAAAAGGCTCCGATGCCAGCGAGGCATTGCGCAGCTACTTTTTTACCTCCGGCGAAAAACTGGGTGCCTTGTTCAACGAAGGTCGCTCCATCGACAGCATGCAGCAGACCGGATCTTCCGATTCGCTGGTAAACCTGCGCCTGGCGCAACGCAGCCTCAAGATCACGGACCTGAAAAATTATACCGCCGATTTTATCGGCAAAAGCAAAAGTCCTTCGCTGACCGTGTTTGCGCTGGGATCGTACCAAAGCATGTCGCAAAACCCGGCGCTGGGCGTGGAGCCTTTTTCGCCGGACGAAATAAAAGCCATGATTGGCAAGGCTTCGGCTGCGCATCCAAAGCACGAAGCTTTGGCGCAGATCAACAAAAGCCTGCAACAGCCCGCTGGCACACCGCAGGCTGCCGCTGCATCGCTGCTCAACAAACCCGCGCCTGATTTTACCCTGCCCGGTTTGAACGGCCAGCCCGTTTCGCTTTCTTCTTTTAAAGGCAAATGGGTACTGGTCGATTTCTGGGCCAGCTGGTGCCGCCCCTGCCGCATGGAAAACCCCAACGTAGTAAAGGCATTTCATGCATTTAAAAACAAAAACTTTACGGTACTTGGCGTATCGCTTGACCGGCCCGGACAAAAAGACCAGTGGGAAGAAGCCATCAAAGCCGACGGCCTTGCGTGGACACACGCCAGCGACCTGAAGTTTTGGGAAAGCGCCGTGGTACCGATGTACAACATCGAAGGCATTCCGTACAACGTGCTGGTAAACCCAGAAGGCGTGGTGGTTGCCGAAAACCTGCGCGGCGAAGACCTGTCGAAGAAACTGGCAGAAGTGCTTTAAAAGAATATCGAACAGACGAACAAGGAACAGATGAATGTAGAAGTCAGATAGGAATGTTTATTGATGTTCAATATTCATTGGCTAATCAACTTCTTCGGTTCGATATTCCTTGTTTGTCTGTTCGATGTTCTGTTTTTTACCCCATCATCTCCCGCAACACCGGCAGCGATTTGAGGGCGCCAAACTCCGGCAGGTGCAGCACATAATATTGCTCGTAGGCCTGCAACAGGCGCCGCCTGAATTCCTGGTTCAGGTGCAGGTCTTCCAACTCGGAGGGGTGTTGTGCTTTTAAAATATGCGAGGTAACCTCGGCTTCGCGGTCGTGCAGGTAAAACTGGTGGCGCGGTTGTACCGGCACAAACACGCCTTCCTGCAGGTCGAGGTAAGAATTTTCATCCGAATATTCATCGCCAATGCGGAAGCCAAAGAAATAGGCCAGGTGCAGGGCATAAAACAGCGGGAAATTGGCCGTAGCCTGCGGCGATGCTGCATCGAGGTGCAGCAGCACATCTTCTACAAAATAAAACAGGTCGGGGTTGGCTTCCGGTTCCTTCACACATTTGCTCAGCAGCTCAATCATAAAAGCGGCCACCGCGTTTTTGATCACATCCGAAAGAATTGCGTTGTACAACACAGCCCATTTAAACTCGCGGATGCGCTGCAGGTTGTTGAAATCGTTGTGGTATACCACCAGCTCGAGCAGGGATGCGGGCTGGAAAAAGGCCGCTTTGGCGCTGCTGCGGCGGTTGGCGGTGCGTACGCCATTTACCAGGTACGATTGCAGCCCAAACAGTTCGGTGTACATGTTTACCACCAAACTGGTTTCGCCAAACTTCACGGAGCGCAGTACAATGCCTTTTGTTTTTGCAATCAAAACCGCGGATTTGTGTGGTGTAGAAAGATTAAAATGATTATTTCAAAAACGGGATTGAACTAATAATCCCTCAATTACTCCAATTGATGACAGCTTAACTGGCATCGTACAAAAATAGCGGGCCAGTGATAATGCGCCGATGAACAGCGGCATATTTAACGCTATGCACCAGCTCAAAAAAATCATTTTAAACCATACAAATCTGCGGTTCCTATTTTTGCCCACCTAATTACTTTTTCTATGTGGCAAGCTTTAGGCGGCTGGGTGTTGCGCAATCGAATGATTTTGCTGGCAATTTTGTTGGTGCTTACCGGCTTTATGGGCTGGCAGGCCAGCAAAGTAAAACTCAGCTACGAGTTTGCTAAAGCCATTCCAACCGATAACCCCAAATACCAAACCTACCAGCAGTTCAAGCAGCGTTTTGGCGAGGATGGCAACATGCTGGTGATTGGCATACAAACCGACCAGTTTTTTACCGAAAAAGTATTCAACGACTTCCGCCAGCTGCAGCAAAAAATCAAAGCCATCAATGGGGTAGAAGATATCCTGTCGGTGCCCGGCGCGGTTAATTTGGTAAAAAACTGGGAAACCGAAAAGCTGCAGGCCGCGGCCATTTTCCCAGAAGGCACGCTAACGCAAGCCGAAATTGACAGTACCCGCGATGTGTTTTTAAACCTGCCTTTTTACCAGGGTCTGCTCTATAACCCCGACTCGAAAGCTTACCTGATGGGGGTGCGCATCAACCGTCAGCTGCTGGCCTCCAAAGCCCGCTCCGAAATTGTAAACGCTATTACCAAAGAAGCCGAAGCATTTGGCAGCAAACAGAACATGGAAGTGCACCTGAGCGGCCTGCCGCTGATCCGCACCGTGCTGGCCGACCGCATTTCGGCCGAAATGAAATGGTTTACGTTTGGCTCCATAGCGCTGTCGGCCATTATTCTCTTTTTGTTTTTCCGGTCGTTCAGCGCCATGCTGCTATCGCTGGCGGTGGTGGTCATTGGCGTTATCTGGAGCTTTGGCACCTTGGAGCTGATGGGCTACCGCATTACGCTGCTCACTGCGCTGATTGCCCCGCTGGTGGTGGTCATCGGCATACCCAACTGCATTTATTTTCTAAATAAATACCACACGGCTTACCGAAGTACCGGCAACCGCGAAAAAGCAATTGTGCAGATGATTGCAAAAATGGGCGTAGTTACCCTGTTTTGCAATATTGCCGCGGCCATTGGCTTTGCGGTGTTTGCCCTTACCGAAAGCGCCATCCTGAAAGAGTTTGGTGCCGTGGCCGGCATCAACATCATGATGTTGTTCTTTATCTCGCTCATCCTGATTCCGGCGGTGCTGAGCCTGATGCAGCCACCCAAAGAACAGCATGTGCGCTACTTGGATAACCGCGGCCTGCAGCGCTGGCTGGACCGGCTGGAGCGTTGGTCGCTCAACCACCGCAAATTGATTTATGCCGCAACCGCCGTGTTATTGGTGGCAGCAGTTATGGGCATTTTCCGGTTAAAAAGCGTGGGATATATTGTAGATGACCTGCCCGCTACCGACCGCCTTGTTACCGACCTGAAGTTTTTTGAAACACATTTCCGGGGTGTGATGCCGCTGGAAATAACCATCGACACAAAAGAAAAGAACGGCATCCGCAAAGGCATGCTGCGCACCGTTAATGGTATTGATTCCCTAACGCAGTTTTTGGCAGCCAAGCCGTATATCGGCAAGCCCATTTCTTTTGTTGAAGGATTGAAGTTTGTAAAACAGGCATTCTTTGAAGGCGACAGTGTTAACTACTCGGTGCCTTCCGAGTACGACCTACCTGCCTTGCAGCCTTACTTGTCCATGAAGGGTGGAAGCGACGCGCAGGGAGCATCGCTGGGTAAACTGGTGGCTTCGTTTATGGACAGCACCCGCCAAGTGGCCCGTATTTCGGTAAACATGCAGGATGTAGGCAGTGCACAACTGCCGCTGATTCTCGACAGCATTGAACAGCGCACCTCCCAGCTGTTCGATTCTTCGCGGTATAAAGTGTCGCTCACCGGCACATCGGTCACGTTTCTGGAAGGCACCACCTTTATCATCGAAGGGCTGAAGGAAAGCATTTTCTGGGCGTTTTTGCTCATTGCCCTGTGTATGTTGTACCTGTTCCGTTCGGGGCGCATTTTACTGTGTTCACTCATACCCAACCTGGTGCCATTGGTGATTACCGCTGGTGTTATGGGCTGGGTCGGCGTGCCGCTGAAACCTTCCACGGTACTTATTTTCAGCGTGGCGCTGGGCATTGCCATCGATATTACCATTCGTTTCCTGGTGAATTATAAACAAGACCTGCAAGCCGGAAAATCACCAAAGGAAACCGTGGTGCAAACCATTCACTCCACGGGCCTGAGCATTATTTACACTTCCATCGTGCTGGTGGCGGGTTTTGTGATTTTTTGCTTCAGCGGGTTTGGCGGTACGCAGGCGCTTGGTTGGCTCACCTCGCTAACGCTGGTAGTGGCCACTATTACCAACCTTGTTTTGCTGCCCGCGCTTCTTATTAGTTTTTCAAAAAATAAAAAATAATTAACATTTTGATACAAAATGTGCTGTTGAGTTGTAAATTGGTCATCTGATCGCTGCCCCGTGTACTCCTTCTGTTTCCGGATCAAAAGCAGCAAGTTGATGTGCATTCTGCCACCAACATGCATGCCCAACGGTTTATTCGTGCATAGGGTATTGCGCCTGTGTTTACCATCCGGATGCAGCAGTTGTACCATGGCAGATGTCAATTAGGTGTAACTAAACAATTGAATGCACATGAGAAAACTGCTATTTATGCTGGTGGCATTGCTATGCCATTCCCTCCTGCTTTTAGCGCAGACCCGCACCGTCTCCGGTACGGTTACCGATGACCGGGGCAACCCGCTTCCCAATGTTTCAGTTCAGGTTCGTGGCTCCAATCAGGGCACGGTTTCCGGCCCCGATGGCACATTTACACTCAGTGTACCGGCCAATGCCCGGATACTTGTGTTTTCCTCGGTGGGCCGCACCGCGCAGGAACTGACCATTGGCAACAACACATCGTTCAATGTTAGCTTGCAACCTGCCGACCGCAGCCTCGACGAGGTAGTAGTGGTGGGGTACGGTACCCAACGCCGGCGGGATGTTACCGGCAACATTGCCACCATTAAAGGCGGCGAAATTGCCAACAAGCCGGTACAAAGTTTTGAGCAGGCCCTCGGTGGCCGTGCAGCCGGTGTGCAAATCACCATTCCCAGCGGTGTGCTGAACCAGCCCCCGGTAATCCGGGTACGTGGTACCAACTCCATTTCACTGTCGTCTTACCCGCTGGTGGTAATTGACGGTGTGCCCACATTTACCGGCGACGTAAGCGCCACCAACGCTGCCAGCAACGTGCTGGCCAGCATCAACCCCAACGACATTGAAAGCATCGACATTGCAAAAGACGCTGCTGCTACCGCCATTTATGGTAGCCGTGCTGCCAACGGTGTAGTGTTTGTAACTACTAAAAAAGGCAAATCGGGCCGTGCCCGTGTAACGCTGGATAGCTGGGTAGGTTTCAGCAACGTGCAGCGCCTGCCCGAGTTGCTCGATGCATTCCAATACACGGACTATAAAAACGAAGCCCTGCGCAATGCAGGTACATTTAGCGCTACCAACCAGTTCAGGCTCACCAACGGCCCCGATGGACAGCCCATTAACACCAACTGGTACGATTACGTATACCGCCAGGGTGTGCAGCACAGCAACACGCTGAGCGTTTCCGGTGCCAGCGATGCTACCTCTTATTATTTCTCGGGTGGTTTTACCAACCAGCAGGGTATTATCAAGCGCAACGACTTCAAGCGCCTGAGCCTGTTGGCCAACCTCGACCACCGTGTAGGTAAAGTATTGAGTGTGGGTGGTAAAGTGCAGTACTCCAATGAAGATAACCTGGCCGCTACCAGCTCGGGTGCATTGGGCGATGCATTTTCTACTGCAGGCCTGGGCCGTGTGCCCCTGGTAACTGCGCCCAACATTTCGCCATACAACAACGATGGTTCTTACAACTACTCCGGTGCCCTCATTGGGGTAATGAACAACCTGCAAGGCCAGGTGGGTTTCAACAACCCGGTAATCCAGTTGGATCAAAACCGCAGCAACGCGGTGAACCAGCGCATTTTGACCAACGCTTATGTGCAATTAAAGCCGTTTGAGTGGATGACCCTGCGTTCGGCTTATGGCATCGACAACATCTGGACCGACAACGAAATTTACTGGAGCCCTATTTCCGGTGAAGGTTTTGCATCCAATGGCTTAGCCCTGAGCCAGCTGGGTAAAAACAAAAGCACTGTTTGGACCAACACCGCCGAATTCCGGAACACGTTTGCAGAAAAACACTACGCAAGCTTGTTGCTGGGTGTGGAAGAGCAAAAAACCGATGGTTCGGGCTATGGCCTGCAGCGCACCAGCGTAAACGACCCTGCATTTACCAACATCCAGGGTGGCTGGTCTACTCCCAACAACGCCGGTTTGTTTATTGGCGAAAGCTACCTCTACTCTGAGTTTGCCCGTGCCCAGTACACGTACAACAACAAATATTTCCTTTCTGGAAACCTCCGCCGTGATGGTGCTTCGCAATTGGGTGCCAACAGCAAGTATGGTACCTTCTGGGGTGCATCATTGGGTTGGGAAATTACCCGTGAGAACTTCTGGCAAGGTGCCGGCCTCGACCGCATTTTCAGCAGCTTCAGGCTGCGCGGTAGCTATGGCAAAGTGGGCAACATCGGTGGCTTGGGCAACTTTGCTTCCCTGTCTACTTTTGGTTCCGGTTTGTATGGCGGCAATGGTACCGTGGCCTTTAACCAGGCTGGTAACGACGACCTGACCTGGGAAACCAGCAAAAAGCTGGATATCGGGGTGAACTTTGGATTCCTGAACGAACGCATCACCGGTGAGGTTACCTACTACCGCAACAACATCGACGGCCTGCTGCTGTTTGTGCCGCAGCCTCCTTCTGCGGGTTTGCCGACCAACATTCCACAGAATATTGGTGCCATGTACAACAAAGGTGTTGAGATTGACCTGGGTGCACAGGTAATCAACCGCGAGAAGTTTTCCTGGAATACCAACTTCAATATTTCCTTTAATAAAAATGAAGTAACTGCACTGGCACCGGGCATCACCAACGTAATTGGTACCACCGGCGGTTTGGAAAGCCCCAGCATCACCGTTGTGGGTGAGCCTATTGCTTCGCTGTTTGTAACCCGCACCAATGGCGTTGATCCTGCCACTGGCCGCCGGATCTTTATCAACAAAGCCGGCCGCGAAGTGTACTTCCAGCACATCGCACCTGCTGGTCAGCCCCGTTGGGCTTATGCCGACGGTTCGGTTGCCCCTGCAGTAAGCTCGGCCGATGCCGTAGTGCACAGCAACACGCAGCCTAAGTTTTACGGTGGTTTCGACAACACTTTCCGCTATGGAAACTTTGAGCTCAGCACCTTGTTTACCTTCCAGGGCGGCAACTACATTTATTTTGGTACCAATGCCGGTCTGCGCGACCAGCGTTTCTGGAACAACTCAACCGACGTATTGAGAAGGTGGCAAAAAGCCGGTGACCAAACCGACGTTCCGAAAGCCATCTTTGGCGATAACATTTCCAATGGTTCTTCGTTCCCGCTTGACATGAACGTGTTCAAAGGCGACTTCATCAAATTGCGCACCCTGACGCTGGCCTACAGCCTGCCCAGCAGCCTGGTGAGCAAAGCCCGCCTGAGCAGTCTGCGTTTTTATGTGAATGGCAACAACCTGCTGATCTTCACCGATTACCCCGGTCCTGATCCCGAGGTTTCAAGTAATGGTAACGGCACTACCAACTTTGGTATCGACCGTAACACCGTTGCCAACCAGCGCACCATCACATTTGGCTTGAACGTAGGTTTATAATTAAAGAACCCTAAAGTATTACAATGAAAAAAAGCTTTTTATATATAGCATCGGCAGCGGCGCTGCTGCAGCTAACGGCCTGCGAAAAAGACCGGCTCAACCCGATACCCACCAACAGCATTGCCGAGGCTTCGGCCTTTGATTCGCGGTTGCGCATCGAAGGACAAGTACGGGCCATTTATGCCAGCATTAAAAACTCGGGCATGTATGGTGGGCGCTACCAGATTTTCAATGACATCCGCGGTGGCGACTTTTTAAACGAACGTACCAACGTGGTTACCGGTTTTGATGTGTGGAACTACACACCCAGCAACTCCTCTACCAACAGTGTGCAAAACCATTGGTCACGGGCATACTATGTCATCAACCTGGCCAACGTGTTTCTGGATGGTATGGCCAGCAAAGGCACACCTGTTGTAGGTGAAGCCTTGAGCAAAAACTTCCAGGGCGAAGCACGCCTGCTGCGGGCCATGAGTTATTATTCGTTGCTGCAGCTGTATGCACGTCCTTATTGGGATGGCAATGGCAGCAAGCCCGGTGTGCCGCTGCGCCTGAAAGGAAATACCGGCTCTGGCGATTATGCACTGGCCCGCGCCACCGTTGGCGAAGTGTACAACCAGATACTGGATGATCTGAATTTTGCGGAGCAAAACCTGCCGCTGAATTATTCATCTGCTGTGCTCAATACAACCCGTGCACACCGCAATACAGCCATTGCCCTGAAAACCCGGGTGCTGCTAAGCATGCGCCGCTATGCAGATGTGATTACAGAAGCCAATAAAATTGTAAGTGCTGCAGCACCGTTCCGTGCCGAAACCGGCGTGCCCCATGCATTGGAGCCCACTTTTGCTTCCTTGTTTGGCGTAGCATCTACCACCAACGAAAACATCTTGTCGATGCCGTTTTCATCGGCAGAAGCACCGGGCACCCAAAACCAGTTGGGTTACTATTATGGTCCTTCGGCCTTTAACGGTGGCAATGGCGAGTACTCGCTCAATCCTGCCGGCATTCTTGGCAATGCTGATTGGAAAGCTACCGATGCACGCCGTGCACTCACTACTGTAGTGGGCAGCAAAACATGGCTGGCTAAATATGCCGATAAGAGCGGCTTGTTCGTCGACTTTGCACCGGTGATCCGCTATGCCGAAGTGTTGCTCAACCTAAGCGAAGCCTTGGCCCGGGTAAATGGATTGGATCAGCGTGCTGTGGACCTGCTCAATGCAGTACGCCGCCGTTCGGATCCAACTACCACATTTGCCCCGGCATCGGCCGATGCCCTGATCAATTTGATCCTGACCGAACGCCGTATTGAACTGCTGGGCGAAGGCCTCGCTGGTACCGACCTGACCCGCTTGGGCTTGGCCCTGCCGGCAAAGCCTGGTACTACTGCTGTGGAGCCCAATAGCCAGCAATACATCTGGCCGATTTCTTCAACCGAGCTTTTATTAAATCCATTGATGGAGGATAACTAGAATTAGGTAAACCTGTTTTGTTTTCTCTGCCTTTTAATGGTGGGCCGCTGCTTCTGCAGTGGCCTTTTTTTATCGGTAAAAACGGCCTGCAAAAAACAATGGTTAACCAACGATGGGCTGTCGGATTTATACAGCACATTTCAGAAATCTGTAGAAATGAACCGAAAATAGGTAGCGATTTTTCAAAATTTTCAATCGGTTAAATAAGTCAAAAAAGCAGCGTTTTTTGGATAAATGATGTATTTGAGTGACAATAGAACAGGTTTAATAGATATTTTTTAAACAAACCCCATTTTGATTATAAAAAAATAAATGTGAAAAAAAACCTGATGAGCAAAGGGTTTTGTCTTTTTTAGAAATATATTCGCCGTCTTGAAAATGAGACTTGGTGCAAATGTTGACAAATGCCCCGCATTTTTAGCATTACATCAGGACGAACCATCCAGGCAAAAAACAACACAATCACATGAGAAAACTGCTCTGCTTGGTGCTGGGTATGCTGTTCGTTTGTGTACAGCTATTCGCACAGAACCGTACCATCTCCGGTACGATCACAGATGACAAGGGTAACCCCATCCCTAATGCATCTATCCTAGTAAAAGGCTCCAACACCGGTACTACCACCAATGCGGATGGTAAGTTCACCATTTCTGTTGGACCAAACACCCGCACTTTGTTGGTTACCTCAGTAGGCCTGGCCGAACAGGAAGTAAACATCGGTAACAGAACCACGGTGAACGTTACCCTGAATGCTGCCGAACAAAGCCTGCAGGAAGTAGTGGTGAACACTGGTTACACCCGTGAACGCCGCAGCAACTTTGCTGGTGCTGCCAACGTGCTCAGCGGCCGTGTGGTAGACGCGGTACCCGTAGGTGCGTTTGACCAGGCACTCCAAGGACGTGCTCCCGGCCTTTTGGTGAACTCCGGTTCGGGCCAGCCAGGTTCCAGCGCAAACGTAATCATTCGCGGCGTACAGTCGATTTCTGGTGCTGGTGCACAACCACTGTATGTAATTGATGGTATCCCGATGCCTTCATTTGACATGCAAAGCATCAACCCTAACGATTTTGAATCAATTACTGTTTTAAAAGACGCCAGCGCTGCTGCCATTTATGGTGCTCGTGGCGGTACTGGTGTAATTGTAATTACTACTAAAAAAGGCCGCGCAGGTGCTACCAACGTTACCTACCGTGCCCAATATGGTGTTACCACACCGCCCAACTTCGATCGCCTTAACCTGATGAACACAGCAGAGATCCTGAGCTATGAAGAACGCATGGGTCTTCAAGGTGCTGCTACCAGCACTCCAGGTTGGGTTTATTCGCTGAACAACCCTGCAAATGCTACTTTGCCCGCTACATCTCCAGCAGGCAATCCTTTTGCTGCTAGCCAAGCACGTTACAATTTTATTTTAGACAGTCTCCGCGGAATCAACAGCAACTGGCGCGACATCCTTTTCCGTCAAGGCGTTTCGAAAACTCATGAAGTAAACATGAGTGGTGGCAACGACAAGACACGCTTTTTTGTATCGGGCAGCTATTTTGACCAAGAAGGCATTGACCGTGGTTCTTCGCTTACCCGTTATACAACTCGTTTAAACTTGGAGCATACTACTGGAAAGCTTACAGTAGCGCTCAACTCATTGCTTGGATATAGCCGTACCCGTTTGTCGGAAGGCGAGTGGCTGGGCAACAGTGCACGTAACCCATTCCAGATGGTATATCGTGCCAAGCCTTACGAGAACCCATTCAATGCAGACGGTTCACCTAATTGGGGTGCAAGCAGCAACGTGGCCCTGAAGCAAGTAGGTAATTTGTTGGAGGGTATCCAAAACTCGCAGTGGCGCCAAAATCAGGTGAAAACCAATACTGGTTTGACACTGAGCTATCAGTTGTTGCCATTCCTTACCCTGCGCAACACTGCAGGTTTGGATTACGCAAACGAAAACCACAGCCGTTATGTAAACGCCAACTCCTACATCGGTACGTTGCAAACGTTCAACATGGGCCGTGGCATTGAAGCAAACCGTCAGGCTGTTCAGCTGATCAATACATCTGCAGCCCTATTCTCTCAGAAATTTGGATTGCACGATATAGAAGCCGGTGCTTATTTTGAAGTAGTACGTGGATATCAAAAAGGTTTTGGTTTTGATGCCTATAACCTCGACCCGCGTCTGACCGGTACGGTCAATAACGCAGGTACGTTGCCCACCAATGGTGCAGCCACCTATCCCCAATATGCTTCTTCTGCTAAATCCGGATTCGGCATCCGTTCTTATTTTGCTAATACCCGTTACTCATATAACGAACGGTATACTGCTACTGCAAGTATTCGCCGCGACGGAACTTCTCGTATCGCAAACGCAGCAAACCGCGAGATCACAACATGGTCTGCCGGTTTGATCTGGAACGCAATCAAAGAAGATTTCCTGAAAGATCAGAATATCCTGACCGACTTGCGTGTACGTGGTTCGTACGGAATGGTACCTAACATTGGTTCGATCGGTACTTCATCCTATAGCATTGGCGGTGGCGGCATTACTTCGGTAACTAACTACCAAGGTCCTCAGGTTCCTTCGTACAGTTCATCGGCATATGCAGGTTCGTCCATCACTGGCCAGAACCCTTCTTCACCAGGCAACCCTGATTTGCAGATTGAGTTTATCCGCAAGGCTAACGCAGGTGTCGACTTTGCACTGTGGAAAAATAGAGCTCGTTTCACGGTTGATGCATATAAAAATACCACCGTTGATCTGTTTGTTAGCCAAGTGCTGCCCGCTAACGCCGGCATCAGCACAACCGGTCCGACCAGCCAGAATATTAACGCTGGTCGTATGAGCAACAAAGGTTTGGAAGCTATAGTTGCTGTAGACGTAGTAAGAAACCGCGACCTGCAGATAACCTTGGGTGCAAACCACTCCATCAACGTTAATAAGATCGAAGATCTCGGTGGTGTTTCAGAATACGTTGCAGGTACATTCCTGATTCGTGCTGGCCTGCCTTACGGTACACACTACGATGAGCGATATCTTGGTGCCGACCCAGCAACCGGACGTCCTCGTTATGAAGCACCCGATGGTAGTGTAACAAACGACCTTTCTAAGGCTGCCCGTTTTGCAACATATGGCACTTATCTGCCCAAACATGTTGGTGGTTTCAACGCTGACATTCGCTACAAGCGTTTCTCGGTAAGTGCACTGTTTTCTTACCAATTTGACGTAGTACGGAGCAATAACACCCGTAACTGGATTACCCGTGGCACTCCTGGTTACCACACTTCAGTGAACGCTTCACGTGAGTTGCTGACCAACCAGTGGCAAAAGCCTGGTGACAATGCCTGGTTCCAGTCGCCGCTGTATGATCGCGACTTTACGTCAGCTGATCTCGAAGACGCTAAATTCCTGCGTTTCCGTAACCTGCTAGTTGCTTACCAACTGCCACAAATCAGCATCAAGGGTATTACCATCATCAAATCGGCTCGTATTTATGCCCAAGGTCAAAACCTGGCAATCTGGAGCCCATGGAGAGGTATTGATCCTGAAGACAACAACAACATCAGTCTGAACGAATACCCTAACCCAACCATGTTCGTGGGTGGTATCGATATTAACTTCTAAATAAGACTGTCAAAGCATGATCCCATCCGTTTCCACGTTTAGGGAAAGGATGGGATACATCTGAAAAATTTACAAGACAATGAAAAGAATCAAAATAGCATTTTGTGCCCTCATGGCCCTTTCTGCAGCTTCATGCTCAAAGGTGATTGAGGTTAGAGAAACTGACTTTGTGGGTGGTGACATCGCCCTTAAAACTGTAGCTAATAATGAGCAGGCAGTAATTGGTGCATATGCCGGTATGAGCACTGATATGAGCATCCTGTTCAATGCCGTAATGACCGACGAAGTAAAGAAAGGTGAGTTTTACAACGCTGCTACAGTTCACGAATGGCAGTTCGGCATCAACGACGTGTCAATTCGTGATAACTTCACCGCCATTTATCCACAGTATACCCTTATTGACCGGGTTAACCGCGTGTTGGCAGTAATTGACAATGCAGACTCAATGAAAGCAGGCGACAATGCGCTGCGCAACCGGGTAAAAGGTGAAGCGCTCTTTATCCGTGCCTATTCACATTTCGAATTGTTTCGCTACTACAGCCCCAACTATGACCCTGCAGCAATAGCGATGCCTTATATGGAAACTGTAACCTTAAAAGGCCAGGCCCGTATTACACAAGGACCATATTTTGAGAAAATTAAAGCCGATATGGCTGCGGCAAAGGCTTTATTGCCGAACAACCTAAATGATGTATATCGTGCAAACGTTGCTACGGTTGCCGGATTACAAGCACGTGTTGCATTGTACACTCGGGATTGGGCTAATGCCATTACCTATGCAACGGAGTTTATCAATGCAGTGCCACTGGCCACCCGTGCTCAGTTTCCGGCCATCTGGACAGACGCAGCAAACACTGAATCGGCATTCAAACTGCGTCGCACCAATGCCATTGGGTCAAAACTGGGTTCATTGTTCCGTGGCACTTCCGCTAGCGCTTCCAACATTGGTCAAATTAGCTGGAACCCATCGAATGAGATGTGGGACAGCTTTGATCAAACAAACGATGTCCGCTTTCCGGCATACTTCAAAGTGGAAACACGCCTGCCAGCCAACCGTTCGGCATATAATAGGTTGATCAATAAATATGCAGGCACAGACTTCGGAACATCCGGCGAAAACGTTGCTGACGCTAAAGTTTTCCGCACAGCAGAAATGTTGTTGATCCGCGCTGAAGCTAAAGCAGAAACAGGTGATCTGGCTGGTGCTGCTGCCGATATCAACTTGTTGCGCGACAATCGTATCGCCAATAATACCGCAGTAACCTTTGCTTCAAAAGACGAAGCAATCAATAACATTCTTCAAGAGCGCTTCAAGGAACTTGCATACGAAGGCCACCGCCTGTTCGATCTCAAACGTCGCAATTTGCCAGTGACACGTTCATCCGAAGACGCACCTAACGCAAATGCAACAACTTTGCCTGCTGGTAACTTCCGTTTTGTTCTGCCAATTCCGCAAACAGAAATGAATGCGAACAAGGCAATGACTCAAAACGCTGGTTACAACTAGAATGAGGTACATGAGCTATAGAAAAAGCCGCCCACATTGTGAGGCGGCTTTTTTGTGTTCAATTGTTGCGGTGCTGAGGTGGATAAAATCGAAATGTTATTTCATAATCTCCGCTGCATGCTCCTTACTCTTCGGCCGCTTCAATATTTTCTCGATCACACCATCTGCATCAATCACAAACGTAGTGCGGTGCAGGCCGTCGTATTTATTGCCAAACATTTGCTTCGGCCCCCACACGCCATAGGCATCAATGATGTTGCGGTCGGGGTCGGAGAGCAGCGTAAACGGCAGTTGGTATTTGTTTTTAAACTTGCTGTGGCTTTCCACATCATCCGGCGACACGCCAATAATTTCGTAGCCCTGCGCTTTCAACGCCGAAAAATTATCGCGCAGGTTGCAGGCCTGCTGGGTGCAGGTTGGCGTATCATCAGCCGGGTAAAAGTAAAGCACCAACTTTTTGCCCCGGAAATCCTTCAGCGATACATCAATGCCATTCTGATCTTTTGCGGTAAACTGCGGTGCCGCATCGCCAGCCTTAAGTGTTGTAGCCATTGTCTTTTATTTTAAGTCAAAATTCAAAAGGTAAAAGTCAAAAAGGTTTTAGCAGATGTTCGCGTCTTGTCCCAATTGCATCGTTAATCAATCACATTTTGCTACCGCGAGATCCGCCACTCTTTCAGTGTTTCATTGCCGGCAATATCGGTAACGGCTACCCGAAGTGTGCTTTCGCCCATTGGAAATTTTTCATCAAAATTGTAGATCCAGGTGCGGCCCTTATCGTTGGTAAAACGCAACCACTGTCCGTTCACTTCGGCCCTGAACGATGCGATTTTATCCATATTGTCTTTGGGTGTAAACAAAATGCGCTTCAACTTACGGGCATCCACAACCGCACCTGGGCCCGGAGCCGGAAGGGTAGGAGGCAAGGTATCGGCCAGTAGTTGGAACGTGCCAAACTGCCGGAACTTGGCAACCGCCCAGCCGCCCAATACCCGCGGCTTTTCTACCACGGTACGGGTACCTGCAACGCTTTTGATTACCAGTTTGTTCAGCTGCGCCGCCGGTAGCTGCTGCGGCACCCGAATGCGCACCGTAACCGAATCGTGGGTGGGAATGCTGCTGCTCAAAAAAGTATACAGTGGCGAAAGGCCACCAGTGGCACCACCGTTCGATTGGGTAAAACTCACATTCACCGTATCGTACAGCGCAAATTCCGACGTGTACAGTTCAAATGAATCCCGCTCAAATACATTCACTTCGCCGGGTACCAATTGCTCCGGGGCAGTGCCGTACTGCTTTTGCAACAGCGGATCGTAGCGCACCGAAAACTGCACCACCGTAGCGTTGCCCGCGGCGTCGAGCACTTCAATGCGCACCGGGTGTGTACCGGTGTCCTGCAGGTACAGCACGCCATCGCCTGGTGTGCGGTGGTATACATTGGTAGTATCGCCGGGCATGCGGCTCAGGTGCTGCAGCCATGGCCCGCCCACTGCCTTGTAACGGTAATCCGTGTGGGCATTCATGTACCGCGTTTCATTGTAATCAATGCTGTCCAGCACAAACTCCGATTGCAGCACATCGTCCATCCAAATGCGGCCGCAATACACGCCATTGGGGTTGGTGTAGCCGGTAAATCGGTCGATGGCCGTAAGGGCAAACGAAATGCGGTTGGATGCGCTGCGCAACACGCCGCCTGTAGCAAGGCTAAAAAACGCACCGGTTTTTTTCAGCGAAAGAGCTTGCGGCGTTTGGTGGTATACGCTGCGGTTGCGATCGTACAGGGCCAGCCTGCTGATGGTGGGTGGCACCGCATCGGGCAGCGGAAAACCAAATAAGAGCGGGTTGAGGCATTTATCGGTGCGGGTGTCCCTGATCTCGAAATGCACATGCGGCCCTTGAGAGCCACCGGTGTTGCCACTGTAAGCAATAAACTGCCCTTTGGTAACCGGGAAAAGCTGGGGCGGCACCTGCAGCTCCACAGCCCACGACTGACGTTTATATTGTTCTGCCTTCACCCATTGCTCAATAGCCGGCGCAAAGTCGTTGAGGTGTGCATACAGCGTGGTGAGCCCGTTGGGATGATTGATGTAAAGGGCACGGCCAAAGCCGCCGGGCTCTATTTTTATTTTGGCCACATAACCTTCGGCCGATGCAAACACCTGCAGGTTTTCGCGTTGCTGGGTGCGGATGTCGAGCCCCATGTGCCAGTGGTTGGAACGCAGCTCGCCAAAGTTGGCCACCAGTTCCATGGGTATATTCAGCGGGTGCCGAAAGTAATTTTGCGGGTACTTATTTTGGGCAAAAACAGGGCAGGAAAGCAGTAGGCAAAAAAGGGCAATGGCGGCACGGCTGCAATTCATCATCAGGGATCACATTTTTTAAGTGTATAAAGGGCAGCAATCTTTATTCCACAGGTTAGGGCGGCCCACCGGTAAATGCGGCAATTGGGCCCAACAAGGGCCAGCAAAAGTATATTTTTTACGCCCAACCATTTCCGGCCACCCGTTTGCCTAATCCGGTATGATATTTTATAACGTAATGATGCAAGCCCCTAAAGGCTGACTTAACCATATTTTATAAACCTTTTTAAACCGCATTACTATGGCACGTCTTGGATTAGGCCCCCTGCTGCTGGCCGGCGCCGCTGCTTTTGGATATTATAAGTACTCCAAAATGACCGCAGCCGAGAAAGATCAGCTGAAGCAAAAGGCAATGAAAGTGTATGAAGACAATGTTCCGCAAAATGTTCGCGACATGATCAATGGCAAGCAAGGTGGCCAACACCACCAAACTGCCGGCGCTACTGGCGGCAACTACAACGGCGGAACCGATGGTTTTTCGCAGATGTAAGGAAATGGGCCGAAAGGCCCTTTTTTATTGCGCCTGCCCCAAGTGTATCCAGGCAAACACCGCGGCAACTAACGCTGCCATGAACAGTGAAGGATAATAAGCTGCCAACTTCCGCTCCCTGAAATGGGAAAGGGTCATGAACAACAGCATCAATCCCATGAACGCCAAAGTGATGCCAACAGGTATCACAAAGCCTGCGATGCTCTTAGCAATGACCAGGGCCCAAAAAATACCAGCGGTAATTTGTAAGCAGCGGAAAAATGGTCGGCTTCCCATAGCACAATATTAAGCAACCGGAGTGTTTGAATATTCGGGAAAAACAGGCGCCAAAAAAGTTGCCCCCGGCGCCATTTCCATAAAGTTTGGCGAATGCTTTAATTTCTATGCTGCTGGTTTTTCTTTTCCCTTACTTTTGCACCCCGGGCATAAACCCGGTTTTTTTATGCCCAATAAGGAACGTTCGCAAGTTCCGGTGCTAAGTGGTTTAAGTTTTATTGAACCCCATACACAACAACTTGCTGAACCCGTGAACTGGTGAACTTTCGAACTTTAGAACCCGTTAAATTTCTTCAACGCTGATGCCTAAAGACAACTCCATAAAGACAGTGCTCATCATCGGTTCCGGTCCCATTGTAATTGGGCAGGCCGCAGAATTCGATTACTCCGGTACGCAGGCTGCCCGCAGCCTGCGCGAGGAAGGAATCAAAGTGATCCTGATCAACTCGAACCCCGCCACCATTATGACTGACCCCATGATGGCCGACCGGGTGTACCTGTTGCCCCTGACCGTGGAAAGTATTGAACAGATCCTGGAAGAAAACCAGATCGATGCCGTGCTGCCCACTATGGGAGGCCAAACCGCCCTCAACCTGGCCAAAGAAGCCGAAGACCTGGGCATTTGGGAAAAATATGGCGTACGCCTGATTGGTGTGGACATCAAAGCCATCGATAAAGCCGAAGACCGCGAAAAGTTTCGGCAGTGGATGATTCAACTGGGTGTGCAGGTGGCCCGTGCAAAAACAGCCAACTCCTTCCTCGAAGGCAAAGAGTTTGCACAGGAAATCGGTTTTCCACTGGTAATCCGCCCTTCGTTTACCCTGGGCGGTACCGGCGGTGGTTTTGTACACGATAAAGACGACCTGGACGAGGCGCTGACCCGCGGCCTGCAGGCATCGCCCATACACGAGGTGCTGGTGGAACAAGCCGTGCTGGGCTGGAAAGAATACGAGCTGGAGCTGCTGCGCGACGCCGCCGACAACGTGGTGATTATTTGTACCGTGGAAAACTTCGACCCCATGGGCGTGCACACTGGCGACTCCATCACCGTGGCGCCGGCCATGACGCTGAGCGATACCGCGTTTCAATTAATGCGCAACACCGCCATCATGATGATGCGCGACCTGGGCAATTTTGCCGGCGGCTGTAACGTGCAGTTTGCCCTCAACCCCGATACCGAAGAGATCATTGCTATCGAGATCAACCCCCGCGTAAGCCGCTCTTCGGCGCTGGCTTCCAAAGCCACGGGTTACCCCATTGCCAAGATCGCTTCCAAACTGGCCATTGGCTACACGCTGGACGAGCTGACCAACCCGATTGTTCAAACCACTTCGGCTTATTTCGAGCCCGCGCTGGACTATGTGATTGTAAAAATTCCACGCTGGAATTTTGATAAATTCAAAGGTGCCAACGATACGCTGGGCCTGCAAATGAAAAGCGTAGGTGAAGTGATGGGCATCGGCCGCTCGTTTACCGAAGCCATCCAGAAAGCCTGCCAGAGCCTGGAGAACAACGCCGTTGGTTTGGGCTATTATGGCAAAAGCCAGATGCACGCCGAGGAACTCATCGAATACATCAAAACACCGAAATGGGACCGCATCTTCCGCATTAAGGATGCGCTGATGCTGGGTGTGAGTGTAAAAACCATTTCTAAAGTAACGAACGGCATCGACCGCTGGTTCCTGTACGAGATCCAAAAGATCGTGAACATTGAAAAGGAACTGGCCAAATATTACGTGGAAGACATTCCGCTGGATCTGCTGAAAGAAGCCAAGGTCAACGGTTTTTCCGACGACCAGATTGCCCGCATCAGCCGCGGTGGCAACGAAGAAGAAGTGTACGAAAAGCGCAAGGCTGCAGGCATTACCCGGGTGTTTAAAATGGTAGATACCTGCTCTGCGGAATTTGCCGCCAAAACCCCATATTTCTACAGCACGTTTGAAGAAGGGGGTGCCAACGAAAGCAAGGTGACGGATAAAAAGAAGATCATTGTGCTGGGCTCGGGTCCCAACCGCATTGGGCAGGGCATCGAGTTCGACTACTGCTGTGTGCACGGCCTGCTGGCAGTGCGGGAATGCGGTTACGAATCCATCATGGTGAACTGCAACCCCGAAACCGTTTCCACCGATTTCGACATTGCCGATAAACTCTACTTCGAGCCCGTATTCTGGGAGCACCTGTGGGAAATCATCGAGCACGAAAAACCCGAAGGTGTGATTGTGCAGTTGGGTGGGCAAACGGCACTGAAAATGGCTGAAAAGCTGACCGAGAAAGGCATCAAGATCATTGGTACTTCGTTCGACAGCATGGACCTGGCCGAAGACCGCGGCCGTTTTTCCGATAAATTAAAAGAACTGGAAATTCCGTACCCCGAGTACGGCACTGCATACGATGTGGATGAAGCCGTGGCCGTGGCCAACAAAGTGGGCTACCCCGTGCTGGTGCGCCCCAGCTATGTATTGGGCGGTCAGCGGATGCGGATTGTGATCAACGACGACGAGGTGGAAAAAGCGGTAATCTCGTTGCTGAAACATATTCCCGGCAACAAAATCCTGATCGACCATTTCCTGGACCGCTGCCAGGAGGCCGAGATTGATGCCCTGTTCGACGGCGAGAATTTCCACGTAATGGGTGTGATGGAGCATATTGAGCCGGCTGGTATCCACAGCGGCGACTCCAACGCGGTGCTGCCGGCATTTAACCTGCCACCGCTTACCGTTACCACCATGGAGTACTATGCCGAAAAAATTGCGCGGGCCCTCAACATCAAAGGCCTGATCAACATCCAGTTTGCCATTAAAGACGGCAAAGTGTATGTAATTGAAGCCAACCCCCGCGCATCGCGTACCACGCCGTTTATTGCCAAGGCGTACGATATCCCGTACCTCAACATCGCCACCAAGATCATGTTGGGAGCGGCCAAGCTCACCGATTTTACTTTTGAGAAAAAGCTGAACGGGTTTGCCATCAAAGAACCGGTGTTCTCGTTCAACAAGTTTCCAGGCGTAAACAAAGAGCTGGGCCCTGAGATGAAATCGACCGGCGAGGCCATCCGCTTCATTAAAGACCTGAGGGATCCTTATTTCCGCCAGTTGTATAAAGACCGGAGCATGTACCTGTCGAAGTAGGAAGAACTAGGATAATTTGGATTGAATATGATTAATATGGAAAGCCTGCGGCGGTTGCCGCGGGCTTTTTTTGTAGCACGATTTTGTTGCTCTATGGTTTAGCCAAAGCGATGTGACTACAAAACAATTAGTGTCTGTCATGCCGAGCTCCATTCGGCATCTCCTTCTTTTATCAGTGTCTACTACCGCACAAGGAGATGCCGACATGCGTCGGCATGACAACTCTGCTGGTTAGCGGGTCTTCCCCATCGCCATTCATCATTTTGAAAAAAGCAGCACGGTGGCTGCGCTTAATTTTACGCCATTCAAATATTGTATTCACCCAACCACAAACCCACAGCCATGAATAACCGCGAAATACAAATCATTGCGGAGCAACTGAAAGATACCTGGGCCGGCGACCCCTGGTTTGGCAAACCTGCGCAACAATTGCTTACAGGTATTACTGAACAGGAAGCATACGAACAACCGCAGGGCCAGCACAGTATTGCGCAGCTGATTTGGCATATGGCCAACTGGCGGCAGTTTACAATCAGCCGGCTGCAACCGGACAGTAGCCCGGATGTGTCGCTTTTTGAAACTGCCGATTGGCGCCCTGCAGCACCCGATTCGGAATATACCTTTGCCAAAGGATTGCAAGAATTGGAAACATCGCAAGCCGACCTACTGCGGACATTGCAAACCTTAGAAGATAGTTTGCTTGATGAATTGGTGGCGGGGCGCAATTATACATTCAGGCACTTGCTGCACGGCATTGTTCAGCACGATATTTACCACCTGGGCCAGATTGCGTACATCACAAAAATGCTTCGTGCAGCGGGTTAGGCATGTTTTTACAAATGCTGATGACCGTTTTTGTGAAAGCGAAAGATTGAATTTGCCGCGTGGCTGTAGTTATGCGTTGCCCATTGCCTGTTATAGCGAGTAGCGCATCGTCACCGCTTTATTTGGGCTAAAATATTGCTGCTGCGCTATTTACCCGGAAGAGCATTTTATATGTGATGACGTGCAAGCGCAACCAAAAACAAAATCACGTGTTGTAGAAAAGTGCGGACATAAAAAAAGGCCTGCCCTGAAAAGGGCCGGCCGTTGCTAACCTATGAAAAACACCAGTTTCAAATATAGGGGAAAAAGTGTTTTTCTACAACGGCTCGTTTCCTCTTTTATTTGGGCGATTGTTGGGTCGGTTGTTTGTGCGCTCCCTTGCACGTTCTTCACGCATTCGTTTTACCTCGTCCACAAAGTCGCGTTCATGTTTGAACACGTCGTTGCTGCGTTTATCGCCTACAATATTTTTAAACTGTCCGCGGTAGTTGAGGCGCAGCTCGGCTACCTTTTGCTGCAGCACCAGTTGGTCGCCGCGGTTGTCCTGCGTGGTCTTGCGCAGGTCGTTGAAGTAGTTGAGAAAAACGGGTCCAAACTGGTCGGCTTCGCGTTTGCTCAGGCCCAGTTTCTTCTGAATATATTCGGTCATCCGTTCCCGTACCTGTCCGCCGGGCCCATCATCGTCTTGCGCAAGGGCGGCTGTGGAAAAGAGCAGGGAAAGAATAATACTGTATAAAATTTTTTTCATAGGTTTTGTTAGTTTAATTGCTCCGTGTCGGCAGGCAGCTGATCCAAAAACGCATCCAGCTCACTAACCGGCACATCCTTCAGCATACGCCGCACTTCGGGGCGGCTGGCGCCTTTTTGTAAGGCAGTTTCTGTGCCAGCGATTTCCACTACTTCAATAAAGTCGTCCAGTTCCTCGCTGCTTACATTACGGAGCTTATTTTCCAGCCATGCTTCGGGCTGGCTGGAAAGGCTGGGCCCATTGTTGCCGGAGAACAAAAATCCGCCCAGCACGATGGCGCCTGTAACCACAGCCGCGGCTGCGTAGCGTACCCAATTGCGCGAAAACATCGAAACCACGCGGCCCTGCTCTTTTTTCGGGGCCACCTGTCGCAGCACAGCCGCGCTAAAGTTGTCGAAATAGCCTGCGGGCACAGCATGGGGCATGGTACGGGCCTGATGCATCCATGCCGGTAACTCTTCCGCTGCAGTTACCGGCGGCACCAAGTTTTCATGGAAATAGTTTTCGGGTATAGCAAAGGGTGTTTGCCTAGGCAGGCCCGCCAGCAGGGGTGACAGGGCAGCCAGTTCTTCAGAGGCACTTTCAGCAGTGTTGCCTTTCACAATAGCCAGTACAGCAGAGGCAAAGTTTTCAAAGTAACCTTGGGGCAGATCAAAAACGGGCATCTTTGCATTCAGGGGCAAACTGCTGTTGAGTTGTTCAAGTTCTCTGTGTATGTCTATACGGCTATTCATGTTTGCGTTCCTAAGACCCTTTTAGTGCTCCGTGGTTTAACGGTTTTGTATAAAATCCTCAATTTTTTTTACTGCGTGGTGATAGCTGGCTTTAAGCGCCCCGGCGCTGGTGTCCAGCACCCGGCTCATTTCCTCGTAAGGCATTTCATCGTAATACCGCAGGGTAAACACCACCCGTTGCTTTTCGGGCAGTTGCTGGATGGCCAGTTGCAGTTTCCATTCCAGTTTGTTGGCGTCGAAGCCTTTTTCGGCGTGTAGTGTATTGCTGAGACCGCTTTCCACATCGCTGAGCGATACCGCGGCCCGTTTTTTCTGGCCTTCCAAAAACGAAAGACATTCGTTGGTGGCAATGCGGTACAGCCAGGTGTAGAGTTGTGATTCTTCCTTGAAATTGTCCAGACCTTTCCATACCCGGATAAATACGTTTTGCAGCACATCGTTGGCATCGTCGTGGGTTACCACCAGCCGGCGGATGTGCCAATACAGGCGCTCCTGGTATTTTTTGATGATCTTGGTAAAAGCGGCCTCCCTGCTTTGGGGTTGCCGAAACTGCGCCAACAGTTCGCTATCAGTAAGTTCGTTCATCGGCATGAGCGGGGTTTGGTTTGGCAGGTATTGGACTATTTAGGGCGCCAAAGATAGATTTTTATGGAAATAGTAGCGGGGCCGTTAGCAGCCGCCCTGTTGGTTAAGTAATTATTAACTCTGCGTAAACAGGCCGTTACCAAATGGAATTGAGTAGGTTTGCCCCCAACGAAAAAGCCCCTTACATGAGCACAAAGGCAAGAAAAGTACTGATTGCCGACGACGAGCCCGACATTCTCGAAATCCTGAAATACAACCTCGAAAAAGCCGGCTACGAAGTGGCTACCGCCAAAGATGGCGACGATGCGCTGGATGCGGCTCGCCGGTTTAGCCCCGACCTGGTGGTGCTGGACATTATGATGCCCCGCAAAAACGGCGTAGAGGTTTGCGAAATATTGCGGGCACAGCCGCAGTTTAAAAACACACTCATCCTGTTTTTAACCGCCCTCAGCGACGAGGCCACGCAGATCAAAGGCCTCACCACCGGCGCCGACGATTATGTGAGCAAGCCCATCAGCCCACAGGTATTTTTAAGCAAAGTGGCCGCCCTGCTGCGCCGCCTGCCCTCCCCCGAAGTGCAGCACGCCATCACCATTGGCAGCCTTACCATCGATCCCGAAAAGTTCTTGGTGGAATACGAAGGCAAGGAAATTGTGCTAGCAAAAAAAGAGTTTGAACTGTTGCACCTGCTGGCCTCCAAGCCCGGCCGCGTTTTTCTGCGCAACGAGATCCTGAGCCAGGTATGGGGCAACGATGTGATTGTTGGTGACCGCACCATCGACGTGCACATCCGCAAAATCCGCCAGAAAATGGGCGTTGATTGTATTACTACGGTAAAAGGCGTGGGGTATAAGTTTGAATTGTGAGGAGGTCGGAAGACGGGAGTCCGGTGTCCGAAGAAGAGAGACATTAGGGGCATTATGCCGACCCTGACGCCCGTTTCCAAAATCAAATTTAACTTTAAACGCAGGCCGCCTCTACACATCTTCGGACATCGGACTTCCGTCTTCCGACTTCATTATGTTTAAAACAAAAAACCTCACTCCCCGGCAACTTTCGGCGTTTACCGCTGCGGTACTGGCCATACCCATCAGCGTGGGCATCTATTTCATGGAGCAGAAATGGAAGGTGGCCGCGGTGGCGTTTGTGCTCATCTTCCTCGGCAGCTACCTGCTCATCCAATACATTTTCCAGTACTTTATTTACCGAAAGATCAAGCTGATCTACAAGTTTATCTACCAAACCAAAGCCTCTAAAAAAGAAGAGACCTACAACAAATACATACTGCCCCAAAAAAGCATCGACGAGGTGCGGGAAGACGTGGAAGCCTGGGCCCGTCAGCGCAGCCGCGAAATAGAAGTGCTCCAAAAAAACGACGAGTTTCGCAAGGAGTTTTTGCAAAACCTGTCGCATGAATTTAAAACCCCGGTCTTCGCCATACAGGGTTATGTAGATACGCTGCTGGAAGGCGCTATGGAAAACCCCGAACTGACCCGGCGTTTTTTGGAAAAAGCCGCGCAAAACGTTACCCGCCTGTCGCGGTTGCTGCAGGACCTTGATGAAATTTCCCGCCTCGAAAGCGGCGAGCTGAAGATCCATCCACAACCTTTTGTGATCCAGGATGTAATCCGCGAAGCATTTGAAACGCTGGCGCTAAAAGCCGAACAACAAAACATTTCTTTTTCCATTAAAAAAGGCTGCGAGCAGCCACTGGTGGTATATGCCGATAAAGACCGCATCCGGCAGGTGGTGCTCAACCTGGTAGACAACTCGGTAAAGTATGGCAAAACCAACGGCAGCACCGTGGCATCGGTGTACAACACCGACGGGCGGCACATACTGGTAGAGATCAGCGACGACGGCATGGGCATCCCCGAAAAGCACCTGATCCGCGTTTTTGAACGCTTTTTCCGTACCCGCGAGGGCCGCGGCCGCGATGTAAAAGGCAGCGGACTGGGCCTGTCCATTTGCAAGCACATTATCGAAGCGCATGGCCATAGCCTGCATGTGCGCAGCAAGGAAGGCATCGGCACCACCTTTGGTTTTACGCTGGACAGCACCAAGCAAAAGCTCAAATGATTTTCGTCAACTGATCCGGATCGGGCTTTCAATATTATCTTATGGTTAAGTTATTTCGGTAACTTTAGCTACTGTTGAAAGCACCGCACCGCATATTATTTTCCCTCTTGCTCCTGCTTGCGTTGAATGTAACCGCGCAGCAAAAAAGCATTTACATCGACTTTTTTGGCGAAAACATTACGGTGCCCGCACATACGCCAACACCTGCGTTTAATGAACTATCTGAACAAAGCATTGAAGCTGCAGTAGCTGCAATAAACACAGAGCAGATGCAGCCTTACTTGGATGCGCTGACAGCATACACGCAAAAGGCCGAAACCGACGACTGGCTGTATTACCAACTGGTGCGGCGGATGGCCCAACAACTCAGCCCAAAGGCTGCCAACTATTATCGCTACACCATTTACAAATACTGGTTGCTGCTGCATTCGGGCTACGATGCACAGCTTACTTATTCGGGCAATTATTTGTTGCTGTATGTGCAGAGCAACGAAAGCATTTACAATATTCCCTACCGCATGCAGGAAGGCAAACAATATGTTTGCCTCAACTACCACGATTACGGCTCGATCGATTTTGCGCAAAACCGGTTTCATCAAATCCCGGTGCACGTAGTTGCCGATGCACGGCCATTTTCTTACAAAGTGGTGCGCCTGCCGCAGTTTGCCAGCACCGATTATACAGAGCGGCAGGTGGAGTATGAAGACGGCGGCAGCCGCTACCGGTTTCGCATCAAAGTAAACCCGCAGATCAAAACGCTGTTCACCAATTACCCGGTGGTCGATTACAGTTTGCAATTCAACATTCCATTGAGCGGCCCCACATATCAATCGCTTATCCCATCGTTGCAAAAAGAGGTAAAGGGTTTGAAGCCAAAAGAAGGCGTGGACTTTTTGATGCGCTTTACCCGCTATGCTTTTTTATTCAAGAACGACAGCGAAATATTTGGCAGCGAAAAACGCATGTCGGCGGAGCAAACATTGCTATCGGAGTTCAGCGATTGCGAAGACCGTGCGGCGCTATTCTTTTTTCTGGTAAAAGAAATTTACAACCTGCCGATGCTGGTGATCACTTATCCCAAACATGTAACGGTGGCCGTGCAGTTTGACAAGCCTTTTGGCAATACTATTGAGTACAATGGCATGAAGTATTCGGTGTGTGAGCCAAGCCCGCAACGGCTGGATTTATCAGTGGGCCAAATGCTGCCTGAGCTGAAGAACCAGGCATATGAAATAGCATATGCCTACAAGCCAGGGCATTGATGGCAAAGCGGCATTAAACCTGCGTTGATGTTGTTGCATTTTTAAGGAAATAAGATTGTGAGTAAAACTCAAAGCTCCCATCTCTTCAAGAGATGGGAGCTTTTTTATGTAGCCGGCTATTGTACATTGATCGGGCTTTACTTGCGTCGCACACTTGTGCGGTTGGATTTACGTTCAGCAAACATTACAACTATTACAACCACGCTTTTTCATTACGTATAGCCGCTTGCCTTTGTCATCCTGAGCGCAGCGAAGGACCTGAGCCTGCACCTAGACAAACATTGACATAAAAGCGAGCCTGCTTTTTTACAACAGTACTTAAAGTGCCAACACTCAGATGCTTCGCTGCGCTCAGCATGACAAACAAATACCAAACGCTTTTGTAAAAAAGCATAATTAAAATACACAGGTACTATTTTACTTGGCTACACCCCGCAATGAATCAAGCAATGTCTTTGCATCTTTATGGAGTCTTGTATAAAACGGCTTGCTGTTGATGGCATACGCCAAGTAATTACAACTATCGGCTGTAGCGCCATACACCGTTTTAAACACCTCGCCATTGCGCACCAAAAACATTTTTACATCATGCGGGCATTCAGCTTGCGTGACGGGCTCCTGCTCCACATTTCGCGTCAATGCATGGATGATGGCCGTGTCGGTAACATCCAACTGCTGGAAGTTTTTACGATCCGCAGGATCGGGATAAAAAAACAATTCAATGCGGTCAACGCCGTCCAGTTGCAGCGCAGTTGCTGTTGCATTTTTTGTTGTGTCGGCACCAATATTTTGCTCCGGATGGGATGCATTTTTACAAGCAGTAACCAGGCCAATGAGTGCTATGGAAATAAATAGTTTGTGCATAAATAGTTTAGGTATTCAATATTATAAAAATGCCCCGGGATAACCCGGGGCAAACGTATAAAAGGTATGGACGGTGTGCAATGGTTATTGGCCTTTTGCAGGAAAACGGGTCCAGCCTTGCAGCCAGTTGGTAGCACCTACAGCACCTTTATATGCAGTAGGTGTAAAGAATGCATCCAGGCCAGCAAAGTCGGCACCAGCGGCTGCTGCGCCGCCTGCTACCGGGGCCAGGTTGGGGCTAGTAAGGCTAAAAGGTGCAGTCAGCACACCATCAGGGCTGGTGAGCTTCACGTTGCCTTCAGCAAGTGCTTTTGTTTCCATGGCAGCAGCAGTCATTACCGACGAATTGCTTTTGAAAATATCAGCAGCTGCGTTGGAATGAACTACGTTGTTTTTGAATTCAGCAGCACCATCTTTATAGGCTTGTGCAGTAGCATCCGATTCAATTGACAAGCCGGCTTTTTGCCATCCCAACAGCACCGAGTTGCGCACAACAAATTGTGCTGCACGGCGCCAGCGGTTGCCAAAGTTGTGGTTGGCCAATGTGCCCGATGCATTGTTAGGCCCGATCCAGGTAAAGTTGGAAAGTACAGGCTTGGTAAACGGAGCTGCAGTAGAACCGGTACCATCGTTATCGGCTTCAACACCATTGCCTGCATCACCATTGTCTACAAACTGCGGGTCGCGCATAGCCACGCCAAATTGTATTTTACCACGGTAGCCAAAATCAAAATCAAAGTCGTCGTCGGCAGTGGCATATGCTACCAGATACTTTGCATTTACAGTGCCACCAAAAAACTCATATGCATCATCGTTGCCGTATACAATCTGGATGTTTTCCAGCGTAGTGCCGCTGCCTACACCACCCAGTGTAAGGCCGTTGATCTCGGAGTTAGCAAATGCGGCAACACCGGCATATTCAATGCGCACATATTTCAACGAACCGCTGTTGTCGTTATCATCGTTGCCGCCATAAGGACGGTCGAGGCCGCCTTCAATAACCGGCGTAGAAGTTCTGTTTGTAGTAGCACGGCCCAGGATCACAACACCGCCCCAATCGCCTGGAGCCCTTGATCCTTCTGCTTTTCCGGAAGTAAATACAATAGGTTTATCGGCAGTGCCGTTGGCAATGATCTTGCCGCCACGTTCAATGCACAGTGCGCCTTTTTCAGTTACATCGCTTACAACGGTAGTGCCCGGCTCAATGGTGAGGGTAACGCCATTGGGTACGTACACATATCCTTTCAGGGTCCATTTTTTGTCTGCGGTCAGTGTCCTGCTTTCGGTGAGCGAACCGGTAAGCACACTGTTGGTGGGTGGGTCAATCAGGTCTTCATCTTCATCTTCGTCTTTGGTACATGCAGTAAGGGTAAGGGCTGCAAAACCAACAACCAGCAATTGAAAAAACTTTTTCTGTAACAGCATATTGCTTCGTATTTATTATGCTGCAAAACAACCAGTGTAATATGACCCCAATGTTATGTATAGATTAAGCTATCGTTAAGCAATGCGTGGTGTACATGGTGTATGTTTTTGGTGCATGATTGTTGTGCACAAAAAAGCCCGGCTGCAAAGCCGGGCTGGATAAATAAGGATCGGTTTGAGCTATTGAAAGTTGTAAGTAAATCCAACCGAAATGTTGCGGCCATACAAAAAGCTGTACTGCACACGATCGGTGCCTTTGTTATATGCCCTGCTGTCGTTGGGGTCTACGTTTTGATAAAACACGGCACGCTGGTTCAACAGGTCGGATAGGTTCAGTTTTACTTCGCCTTTTCCTTTCAGCACTTTCACTGCAGTTTGCACATCCACTACGGTGCGGCCGTTTTCATAAATGTCGGGGTAGCCCTGGAAACCTACTGCAGCAATGCGCTGGCCAATGCGGTTCACCAATGCGCTGAAGGTTACTTTGTTTTCGGGCAGTGCGTATTGCAGGCCTGCATTAAACAGCCAAGGCGACAAACCTTGCAATGGCCTGGCCGGATCGAACGGGTTAGAGTTTTCATTGAAATCCACTTTTGATTTCATGTATGCCGCATTCAGGTTAAACATCAGGTTCTCCATCCACGAAGCGCCCACAAAGCCCAGGTTTTTGCGTACTTCCACTTCTACGCCATACGTGGTGGCCGCATTGGGGTTGGTGTACGAAAGCAACAGGTTGCTCGGCGTCGATCCATTTACCACTACCTGCTCAATGGGGTTTTTAAAGTGTTTGTAAAAAACGGATCCCGAGATCACTTCACCCGCTTTGGCGTATGTTTCAAAACGCAGGTCTAAGTTGGTGTTCTGGCTACGCTTCAAATCTGTGTTGCCTTTTAATTGTGCATTGCGAACAAAATCGAAGTAAGCAAAGTTGGCTACCTCTCTAAACTCAGGACGCGATACCGTACGTGATGCAGAGAAACGCAGGTTGCTTTTTGCAGTTAGGTTGTAGGTCAGGTTCAACGAAGGCAACACATCAAGGTAGTTGCGGTTAACCGTTACAGCCTGGCCCGAAAAGTCGGCAGTGTTTACATTAAAATTAAACGCCTCAACCCGCACGCCATATACAGCACGCAGCTTTTCGGCAATGCGTCCATCAATCATGGCATAGCCTGCATACAGGCCAGATGTTGCATCGTACTTATCGGTGTTGTTGGTGATTTCGCCCAGCACAAAACCTTCGCGGTAAATATTGCCGTCATTAAAAATCTTGGTGGGAGGCAATGAGGGCAGCGCAGGATTCAATGTTGAAGATGCCTGCTCGTAGCGGAAAATGCGGGTACTGAAATCACGTACTTTATATTGCGCAAAACCACCTGCTTTAAAGGTTTGTTTTTGCCCGCCAAAAGTAACCGGGATGCTGTAGTTCACGTTTGCGCCAAATGCATTTTCCAACAGCTCGCTCCAAAAGCGATACGTGTCGCGCAACACAATTTTCATCGGCTCCGCTTTGTTGTTTTCTTCCGACAAACTTTTGGCATAAGGCAATACGCGATAGTCGGGTTGGTTGCGCATGGTAAGGCCGTAGTTTACGTTCCAGCGCAGGCGGTCGTTGCGGTTGCTCAGCAGGTGCTCGCCTTCCAGCTGCGATGAAATAAGCGACTTTTCAACAGCAATGGCTGCGTTTGCATTTACTATCTGTTGGTTGTCGTAATTGGTGCCGCTGCGTACCAGGTTGTTGTTTTCAAACAAGCGGTTCACAATGTTTTTCAACACAATCTTAGTGTTGCCTTTTTTGTATGCAAAATTGGCCAGCACACCAATGTTGGTGTTGAACGAATACTGCGTATCGCGATAGTTGAAGAACAGGTTGCCCGGAGTGAGTTCTGTTTTATCGGGTGTTTGGTAATCGCGGCGTTCGTTGAACTGGATGCTTTGGCTGTTGCGGTAAATAAGGGCCAACACAGCGCCCAGTGTACCGCCGTTGTTCAGCTCTTTGCGGCCACCCCAGTTTGCCTGGAAGTTGAGGCCGGGCAGTGCATTGCCATCGTAACGGCTGCCATAGTTGTTGCGCATGATGCGCGATGCAGCAATGCGGCGATCAGCCGTTGCATCGGCATTATAACTCAGGTAGCGGCGGCGGCTGGGAAACTTGCCGGGCAGTGCACGGGTGCCGTTGTCAAAGCCCAAATAGTCGGTAGCCTCGAGCAGGCCAATATCAAAGCGCTTGCCGGTGGAAATAGAGTTGTAGCTGCCGCCAACCTGCACATTAAGGAAGTTGCGGAAGGGGATGTCTTTGGTCATTACCTGCACAATGCCACCGGAAAAATCGCCGGGCAGATCGGGTGATGCCGTTTTGTTGATGAGGATATTATCAATGAGGTTGGAGGGAACAATATCAAACGAAAATGCGCGGCGGTCGGGCTCGGTGCTGGGCAGCAGCGCACCATTGATGAGGGCCACATTGTAGCGGTCGGAAAGACCACGCACCACCACAAACTTATCGTCCTGGATGGAAGTGCCGCTAACCCTTTTCAGCACTTCGCCAATGTTGCGGTCCGGTGATTTGCGGATGGCTTCAATCGAAATGCCATCGGAAATGGCGGCATTGTTGCGTTGCAGTGTAAGCATGGAAGCCACCGACTCGCGGCGCGATGATGCAGTAACCACTACACCGGCCATTTCCTGTGCCTGCTGTTCCATTACAATGTTGAGTTCTTCGGTGCTGTTGGCTTTTACCACTACATCGCTGATGGTTTTGGTGTTGTAGCCAACCGAGCGGAAGCTGATGGAGTAAGTGCCTGCGGGTAAATTGAACAGGTACCTGCCTTCCAGGTCGGAAGCCTTGCTTTTATCTGCAGCAATGGTTACCGTTACGCCGGCCATGGGTGTGTTTGTTTTACCGTCCAGAATGCGGCCAGCAAGGGTTCCGTTTTGCGCATACAATGAAGTGCAGATCATCAAAGAGCAGCATAATGCAAATAATACTTTCACCTAAATGTCGTTTGGACGCAAAACTATTATCGCAATGTTACCCCGGCGTTACGCCAAGATTAAGGGAATGTGAACGAATTGTTACCGGGGTATTATGGGTTGGCGTTGCGTAAGGAAATCTGAATGGGGCTTGTGGGTGTTGGGTGGTGTGTTATAACGTGTAGGAGTAAACGATAAAGGTAACTTACACCTCTTGATATATTAAAGTGTTTTGAAAATGCCATCTGCTTTCGAAAGTTGTTCTGATTGCTTTTACTTTTTTGCTCCTGCAAAAAAGTAACAAAAAAGCAGGCCCGAAATCAAATGACAGCCTGATTTCGGGATAACGCCTTGATTTGGCTTTGGTGGTACTGTAGTGAAGTACATTTTATCGCTATTCATCAAAACAGCAGGCATTGTGTTTTGCAATGGTTGCCAATGATCTTTTCTTTTTTCATTGCTGCTTTGTGGCTAATGGCCCCTTTTTCCAAACCGCAAATGTTTGGCCGATTGCTTGCGGGTAACCAGCATCGGAACGGCAACACCACCAGCCAGGCTCATTAATACAAACATCACCTTGAGGCCGTTGCTAACAGTTTCGTACAGGGTTTGTGTAAATGCTTCGGGTGGCACATCACCCGAAAGGCGGATCAGCCCCAGCATCATGCGGTAGGCGAAAAGCCCCGGTACCATAGGTATTACTGCAGGTATGGAAAACACCAGCGGCGGTGCATGTTTGCCGTGTGCAAACGGAATGCTCAATACGCCAATAACAATGGCACCCAGAAAAGAAGCAATGATAAAATTTGTATCAAACTGCAACAGCAACAGCCGCGTCATTCCGCCCATGGCACCAATCAAAAATATGGAAGGCAGCGTACGGGCCGGCACATTGAACAACACGGAAAAACCCATGGCTGCAATGCCAAACCAAATTACTTTTTCGATGAGCGTCCAGTCCATTTTTAATACAATTGATACAACATCATTGAAGTAAGCATGCCCAGTGCAATGGAAAAAGAAATCACCAGCCCGTTCACACCACGGATGATCCCGTTTTGCAAATTGCCATCAATAACATCGGAAAAAGAGTTGATCAACGGCACACCCGGAATCAGAAACAACACGCTGGTGGCAAATGCAATTTCGTGGCTGCTGCCAAGCCCCAGCCATGCAGGCAGTCCGGCCAATAGCGATGCTACAAAGGCGGCTGCATAAATACACAGGTATGGATTGTATTTCTTTTTGGTCAGCTCCTGCCGGGCTGTTAAGCCCGCCACGGTGGCGGTAAAAACAATCAGCAGGTCGGTGGGGCTGCCGCCTGCAAAGCGGCAAAAGCCGGCGCCTGCCAGCCCGGTCATGGCCAGCGTTACCCAACGCGGAAAATGCGGCAATGCTTTTATCCGCGCCATTTCTTCCCTGATTTGTGCGATGTTCCAGCCTTCTTCCACCACCCGCCAGCTCATGCGGCTGATACCCGATACAGTGCGGAAATTAACGCCGTGGTGCGATGTGCGGCGCACCGAGTTGAACAGGTGTTCGTGGTTGCTGCTGGTAATGGTGATGGACAGGGACCGGTAGGAAATGAGTACCTCGGTATGGTGGCCCAGCGCCGTGCTGATGCGCAGCAGCGTGGTGCGTACCCGTTCGGTATTGGCGCCGGAGGCCAGCAGCAGTGAGCCGGTTTCGAGCAGCAGGTTGCCCAATTCCCGCACATCATTGTTTTGTTGTTTGCCTGTAAGCATATGCAATGACTTGAGTGGCGCCGCAAAGAATGGTAAAAATAGGATGCCGGCAGGTAACGCTACTCATTCAGGCAAATGATTCGCAGGGGGTGGGCATCAGCCTTTAAAAACGCAACTGGAAACGGGCAGTAAACACATCGTCGTCGAGATCGGAGTTGAATTTGGAAAGGGCAGTGGCTTCGTTGCGTACAAAATTGTAGTACACCAAAAACTTCAGGTTGTCGGTAAAATGCCGGGTAAACCCAACGCCAAATGCATGGTAGCGGATGTCGGCCGATGTGTACTGCGCATTGGCGCCACCAATTTCCGCACCTTTTACCCTGCGGTTTGGATCGTACCAGTCGTACTTGAGCATCAACTCGTTTTTAGGGTTGCCCAGGTTTTGCAGTAAATAGAAAAAAGCTCCGTCAAAAGGCCGGAGGTACGTGGGCCCTTGCGGCAAAATGCCGGGGTTGGCCGTGCTGTGTGCCGTGCCGGGCTGGGTGCCCCGCCAGTATTCGCCCCTGATTTCGGTTTTGCCCCAGCGGTGTTTGTAGGCCACCTGCACATCGGCGCCATGGTAGCGGCGCAGGGCTTTTGCACCAATATTATCGAGGCTCGAGTCCACTACAAACTTGTATTTATCCGCCGCTTCTTCCATTTCCCACTGGTACCGGGTGGCCTGCCGCCAGCCGCCGTTCAAAAACGATAGACCGCCGGAAACATTTACCGGGCCTACCTTAATGGGCTTCACCGTCAGGCGGCCAATCAGGTCTTTGTACGAATCAAAATCGGTAATGCCGCCAGCCGCCAGGCCCTGCCCGTTGAACAGGCCCACGTCGAGCCGGAGCGGTAATTTTTTTGCCTTTTTCCCTTGTTGTTCAAAGCTGATCATGGCGCCCAGGTCCCGTTCTGTGGGCATCAGTATCTGCGACATGCGGCCCCGCTCGGGCGTTTCCCTGAATGCCGATGAAAGGTTTACCTCGTAACCAAATGGCCGTGCAAAAAGGCCCATGGTAAGCGAAAGATTTTGTCCTTTGGGCTCATAAAGGCGTGCAAACATATCCCGTACATTCACGCCCCGTTCGGTAGCGTCGATCTGGAAAGTAAACAGGCCCAGCGGTGCATGACCGGCCTTATCGCGAAAAATATAATCGAGTTTTACCCGGGCCCGGCGCAGCATAAACCGGTTGCTGGAGTATTCAGAAAAATTGCCGCCGTCGTATGTAGCGGCCCCTTCCGAGCCGGCCACCTGGTACTGCGGCTGGATGTAGCCGGAAAAATGCAGGTTCTCAAAACGCTTCACCACAGGCCGCACTGTATCGCGTATAAACAGCGTAGAGTCGTACTCTGTAAGGTATCGTTGTGCCTGCACACTACCGGGCAGGGCACACAGGGCACCACAGCATAATATGGCCAAAAAGATACTTCTCATGAATCGATGTATGGGACCCAAAGAGCCCTATTTCATTTTTTCTGTATGCGAAGTTGGCACGATGCTGAAAATTTGGGCAGAAAGCTATGTTACCAAATCATTAAGTTTGGCATTGTAAATGTTGCCACTAAAAGGTGGCATAACTTTGCGCACCTTTTATAAAATATTACTCTATGGCGTTAAATTCCTTCATGAAGTTGTTCATGCCAAAGGATAAGATCTTTTACAGTCTGTTCGAAGAATGTGCAGATAATGTAGAAAAAATGGCAAAGTTGCTTTGCCAGTCGATCAACGAGCCCGATTTTGACCAGCGACAGCAACTCATTACCCAGATGGAAGATCTGGAACATGCCAACGACGAATTAACCCACCGCATCTTTACCGAACTCGGTCGCAACTTTATCACGCCTTTCGACCGCGAAGACATTCACTACCTCGCTTCTTCACTTGATGATATTGCCGATTACATTTATGCATCGGCCAAAAAAATCAACTTCTACCGCGTTAATCCAAACGATATCGGATTGCTCAAACTTTCCGAGATCATCCAGCAAAGTGCCTGCGAGGTGCGCAAAGCCGTAGGCGAGTTGCGCAACATGAAGAACATGCGCCTCATCACCGAGTCGCTGGTAAAGATCAACTCACTTGAAAACCAGGCCGATGATATGTTCGACATGAGTATTGAACGCCTGTTTGCCACCGAGCCCGATGCAAAAGAGGTGATCAAAAAGCGGGAAATTTATCAGGTAATGGAAACCGCAACCGACAAATGCGAGGATGCGGCCAATGTGATCGAATCCATTATTGTAAAATACGCATAAGCATTGCTGTTAGTAGTGTGTTGGTTTATTGATTATTTATTATTCATTATTTGGTGTAATGTTCATCTGCAATAATCAATAATAAATAATCAATAACCTTGGTTTCGCTTACACTTCAAGCAACACTGCATTTTTATATAATCACATTCCTACCATGACCTTTTTGATTGTCATCATTGCGCTGGCACTGATATTCGATTATATCAACGGCTTTCATGATGCCGCCAACTCCATCGCCACCGTGGTGTCTACCAAAGTGCTCACGCCGTTCCAGGCGGTGCTTTGGGCGGCCTTGTTCAACTTCTTAGCCTTTTTTATTTTTAAAGACCACGGCGTAGCCGATACCGTTGCCAAAACCGTTAAGCCCGATCATGTAGCGCCCACCATCATGCTCACCGTTGTTTTTTCGGGGCTGGTGGCCGCCATTACCTGGAACCTGTTTACCTGGTGGTTTGGCATTCCGTCTTCTTCTTCGCATACACTTATTGGTGGCTTTGCGGGTGCCGGTATTGCTGCCGGTGGTTTCGATGCCGTAAATGCGCCGGTGGTACTCAACACCGCTGCGTTCATTTTGCTGGCGCCGTTTGTGGGGATGCTCTTTGCCTTTGTTATTTCGCTGTGGTTTATTTTTTCCTTTCGCAAAGGGGCTGCGCCCAAATTGGTTTCACTGGTAATACTTGGATTAATCAGCTGGTTCCTGGCCACCCACCTCGAAACCGACCCGGCCAAGCTGCAATCGCACTACGAGTCGTATGCCATGAAGGTGATCTTTTACTCCAAAAACTTTAAGTGGATCCTGCTCGCTTTTATAGTGGTGGTGCTGGCGGTGTTTACCCTTTGGCTCAGCACGCTGAATGCGGCTAAAGCAAACGTGTGGTTCAAGCGCCTGCAACTGGTTTCTTCAGCGGCATTTTCTATTGGGCACGGCGGCAACGATGCGCAGAAAGTAATGGGGATCATTACTGCGGCACTCATTGCCCACGGCAGCATTACGACATTTGAAGAAATGCCTACCTGGGTGCCGCTGGCCTGTTATGCAGCCATTGGCATAGGTACCATGAGTGGCGGCTGGAAGATTGTAAAAACAATGGGTACCCGCATCACCAAGGTTACCCCGTTTGAAGGTGTAGCTGCCGAAACGGCCGGTGCCATTACCCTGTTCACCACCGAGGCGTTGAAAATACCCGTGAGCACCACGCATACCATCACCGGTGCCATCATTGGCGTGGGTGCCACCAAGCGCCTGAGTGCCGTTCGCTGGGGTGTAACCATCAACCTGCTTTGGGCCTGGATCCTGACCATTCCCGTTAGTGCGTTGCTGGCGGCGTTTGTGTTCTGGATCGCTAATATGATTTTATAACCGGCGCCTGCTGCATGCCCCAAAAGGTTTGCTGCAGGTTTTTATACAGTTTTATAAAAAGGCATTTTGCACAGCCGTGGCAAAATGCCTTTTGTTTTTTAGGTAAAAATGCAACGGCTATAACTGGTTTAAAGATGCCAAATGGAAGATGAACTTTAGCCTGCTGCGCAAATCAATTCAAGAGCCGCCGGCCCAGCCCCCTTACTTTGCAGTATGAAAGGACGCTTGTTTCAACTATTGCGGCGCCGGGCCAAGTACCTGTTCGACCTCATTGGCAGCGAAAGCCTGAAGCGTACTTTTCTGCAAGGCGTTCCTTTCTGGGTGGCGTCCATACTTACCGGCCTGCTGGCGGTGGGCTATGCGCAGTTGTTTAGTTACGCCGAAAAACTGTCGGAAAGCATTTTTCATGCTTATAAATGGGCTTTTTTTATCATCACGCCGCTGTGTTTTGTAGCAGCCTGGTGGGTGGTAAAAAAATGGGCGTCCAATGCACGGGGCAGCGGCATTCCGCAGGTAATGGCTGCCTTGGAATTATCCACGCCACGCCACCAGCATAAAATAGACAGCCTGCTCAACCTGCGCATTATCGTGGTAAAAATCTGCTCCAGCCTGGTAATGGTATTGGGCGGCGGCGCCATTGGCCGCGAAGGTCCGACGATACAATTGGCGGGTTCGGTTTTTCGCATTGTAAACCGGGGCATACCTGCCAGCTGGCCCCGGCTGTCGGGGCAAAGTTTTATCCTCACCGGTGCAGCAGCCGGTTTGGCCGCTGCCTTCAACACGCCGTTGGGCGGGCTGGTATTTGCCGTGGAGGAGTTGGCACGTATTCATGTTCGTTATTTCCGCACCGCGCTTTTTTCGGCCGTCATTATTGCTGGCCTTACGGCACAGGGCATATTGGGTCCTTACCTCTACCTGGGCTACCCCGATGTTAGCCACCTGAAGTTTTCTGTATTTTTTGCAGTGATGCTGGTAGCCATTATTTCGGGGCTGGCGGGCAGCGGCATGAGCCGGCTGATTTTACAACTAATGCAATGGCGCAGCGGGCTGCGCAACAAAAACGTGGCCTACCTGGTGGCTTGTGGTTTGGTGGTGGCAGTGCTGGCCAACTTTGTGAGCTACGAGATCATGGGCTCGGGAAAAGAGTTGATGACGCGATTATTGTTTACCGAAAACAAAGACGCCGAATGGCATGCGGTGCTAATGCGGGTAGCTGGTCCCGTTATATCGTTTACCACCGGTGCGGCAGGCGGCGTGTTTGCGCCATCGCTGGCCGCGGGTGCCGGCATTGGTGCGCTGGTGGCGGGTTTGATGGACTTTGTAGGTTCCAATGCCAACATACTGGTACTTGGCGGCATGGTGGGCTTTTTAACCGGCGTTACCCGCACACCTTTTACATCGGCCATATTGGTGCTGGAAATGACCGACCGCCACAGCGTGATCTTTCACCTGTTGCTGGCTGCCATGGTGGCCAACCTTGCTGCCATTTTTATTGACAAACACTCATTTTACGACCGCCTGAAAAAACAATATCTATCCGAGGCGCACCGCGCCGGCGACCTGCCTGCTGCACCACCCGCCTGAGCGCAGTTGCGCAGCATTGGCCCGAATAGTTTAAAAATGTGGCATAACTCCTACTTTTGCCCTTCAACCTTTACCTCATGGCCAAGATTCTTGTCACCGGTGGCTGCGGCTACATTGGTTCGCATACGCTGGTAGACCTCATCGAAAACGGATACGACGTGGTGTGCGTGGATAATAACTCCCGCTCCAACCCCAACATTCTGCAGGGCGTAGAACGCATTACCGGCAAAACGGTAAAAAACTATAAAGTCGATCTGTGCTCTTTCGACGATACCCATGCCATTTTCCAGGAAAACCCCGACATCCAGGGCATCATCCATTTTGCTGCATACAAAGCCGTTGGCGAATCGGTGGAAAAGCCGCTGATGTATTTTGAAAACAACCTGAGCTCGCTGATGAACCTGCTGAAATGCGTGCAGGAATTCAACACGCCCTGGTTTGTGTTCTCCTCTTCGTGCACGGTGTACGGCAACCCCGACGAGCAAATGGTAACCGAAGAAACGCCACCCAAGCCGGCTGCATCGCCTTATGGCTATACCAAGCAAATGGGCGAACAGATCCTGAGCGAATGGCAAAAGGCCTGCCCGCAAACCTCGGTGATCCTGCTGCGCTATTTCAACCCGGTTGGTGCGCATCCGTCGATCCAAATTGGTGAGCTGCCCATTGGCCGCCCCATGAACCTGGTGCCCGCCATTACGCAAACCGCCATTGGCAAGCTGCCGCAAATGACCGTGCACGGCACCGACTACGACACCCGCGACGGTAGTTGTGTTCGCGATTATATCCACGTAAGCGATATTGCCCATGCCCACACGCTGTCCATCCGCTACCTGCAGGAAGGCCGCAACGGCGGCGGCTGCGAGGTGCTGAACCTGGGCACCGGCAACGGCGTTACGGTGCTGGAGGCCATCCAGATGTTTGAAAAAGTAAGCGGCCAGAAACTGAATTATGTAACCGGCCCGCGCCGTCCCGGCGATGTGGTAGCCATTTATGCCAACAACGACCGGGCAAAAGAACGCCTGGGTTGGGAAATAAAATACGGCCTCGAAGAAATGATGGACACCGCCTGGAAATGGGAGCTGCGCCTGAAAGAAGACAAGCAACTGTTTCAAATGGTGAATGCGCAATTGAATTGAACTGCATTTTGATACGATTGAAAACCTCCCGGAGCCGGGAGGTTTTTTTATGGCTGTATTTTTCCCGCGTTTATTTAGGAAAAACTGTAACTCCCAGAGTTGTCATGCCGAACTTGTTTCGGCATCTCCTACATCTCGCGGAGTTTAAATAAACCACAAGGGGATGTCGAAACGAGTTCGGCATGACAAGACCGAGGGTTGAGTAAGTCCTCCGCTCAGTAAAATTTGCCAAAAAGCGAAGCTGCCGATCAGCAGTTTTCATCCCCCAAACCACTTAGGCACAAATAAAATATCCCCTTCTGCCACAGGCTTTTGCATTCTGTTGAACATGCGGTTGGGCTATGGGTATTAAATTTGCTTTATGAGGCCTATGCGCATGTTAGTACGAACCCTTGCTGTGTGCGGATTGATTGTGTGGGCAAATATTGCAGATGCACAAGGCAGCGCCGCTCCGCCACAGAAGTTTAAAGCCGACATCAAACGGCAGTTGTTTCACGATTATGTAGACCGCGAACAAAAGGCTGCACTCGCCGCCGATGGCAAGGCCGATGCCCTGCTGGCAGCCTCGGCCGATGACGATATCAACTACCTGGTAACTGAAGCCCTTACCACTACCACCGACCGGCTGCAGCAGCAGATCGAGCAAGATTCGGCATTTACCCACACACAAAAAGTGGCCTATATCCGTGGGCTGGAGGTGTTGCTTAAACGCTTTAATACTGGCTACCGCAGCAAGCGGTTTTTGCCCAGCCATATGCCCGAAGCCATTGGCCTGTACGAAGCAGCCATTGCCGCCAGCCGTAAGGCTGAAAGTATTGAAGGCCTGGTTCGCAGTGCCGCCTACCCCGTGGGCGACCTGGTGGTGGGCAGCGGCGCATTTGACCAAAACAAAGGTTTTTATGCGGCCAAACTGGAGCTGCTGCGCAAATACGTGCACCTCCATCCGCAGCGGTCGTTCGAGATGTTGAAAGACAATGTGGAAGTACCTTTTCGGGATAGCCTGATACTGGCTGCGGGCCGCCGCTACCCGCGCCTGCTGTACGATTATGCCGCGGCCAACAACAAGCTTGGTTATGCTATTCGCAAAATCGACGATCCACTGGTGCAAACCGTTTCCAAAATGGCGACCAGCGGCGGCTCGGGACAAATCTATTTTGCGTTCCTCGATAACCTGCTCAAAGGCCGCATGACGCTTGCCGAGATTGATGCGGTAAAAGCCGACGATGTAAAATTTTACCGCCTGCTGGTGCAAACGCGGCTCGATTACATACAGCGGATGCAGAAAAAAGAAGAAGTGCTGGAACTGGCTGCGCTAACCGCCATGCTGGAAAAACGGGCTAAGGATGTGTTTATTAAAACCATCAACGCCCTGCACAATGAGTCGGATGGGGTTCGGTTTCGCATACTGCACCAGCTAACGCCGCAGGAGTTGTACTACCTCATTGTTTCCGGCGAAAACGAAATTTACACCTCCAGCTACACCCGCGGTGTATTTCCCATCATGATGCAGAAGATCGGCAACCGCGGCGACTCCTTGCTGATGTCGGTGAAATTTGATCGTTTCCGCAAATTCATCAAAATTGCCGCAGGCTTCAATACGCTCAACCCGTTTTTGAAAACACTGTCTGGACCCGAGCAGTCGAAGGCGCTGATGGCGGCATTTGTCAACAACCTCGAACGCAGCGGCGGCCTTGAAGACGGCGTGGATGTGGCCGATTCTTATGTAAGCATTTCGGAGGGCAACCCAGAGTTGGCCCGTTACGTGCTGGACCTGTCGAAGCACAACTACGATAAAAACCTGTCGGCCAACAACCGCCGCGGCATGGTGATGTACAACCTGTTGTACAAGCTGTTTCTTTCGGCCGATACCACCAGCAACATCAACCTGTCGGAAGAGTTTGGCATACCGCCCGTGTACAATGTAAGTTATGGCTCGCTGGCCGATAGCAACAACCGCGTGGTGATGCAGGTGTTTTTTTATGGCGATGAAGACGGCATGAACATTTACCAGGGCTTTTTGCGGCAGTACAACAACGCCAACTGGAAAACGACCTACTCCGACAAATGGGTGCAAATCACATCCACCAAAGGCAAGCCCATCCTCATTTTTGCCAACAAACCCCTGCCGGAAGAAACCGGCAAGGACGAAGAAGCACAGGCCGAACTGACCCAGTTTTTATCGGAGAAAGGCATGGAGCCTTCCATTGTTATTCACCGCGGGCACAGCTATTACGCCAACAGTACCATTGAGCATATTCAGCCTTCGGCAAAAATTGTGTTCATGGGCAGTTGCGGCGGCTATCACCTCATTCACGATGTGTTGAAACATTCGCCGGATGCGCATATTATTGCTTCCAAGCAAATTGGCCGCACGGTGATCAACCAGCCGTTTTTTAACCTGCTCACCGAAAAAATGCGCAACGGCAACAACATCGACTGGATCCCATTCTGGAACGAGTTTAAACGCACTGCCGGCGGCGCCGAAGGTTTTGAAGATTATATTCCGCCCCACAAAAACCTGGGTGCCATTTTTATAAAAGCCTACCGCACCTCGATGGGCGAGGAGGAGGAGTAGTTGGAAGTCTGAAAAGACCGAAAAGTCAGAAAAGACTGCAAAGACTGAAAAGAGATTTGGGGTAAAACCTGCTGATTATCTTTTTAACTACACTTTGCACAGTTGTTGCGGATTGTTTCATGCAACAACTATCTTTCCTGACTTTTCCGTCTTTTCGGACTTTCCTGTCTTCACTTAGATTTGCATTCTAAAACCATTTCCATTTTGAGCAGCACCTCAGGCAAAAAGCCGTCTTTCGATGTGGCCCTTTTAAAGCGGGTGCTTCGTTTTACCAATCCTTACCGGGGCCGGTTTGTTCAGTCGCTGGTGCTGTCGGTGGTGCTGGCTGCTTTTGCGCCGGTGCGCCCTTACCTCATCCAGCTTACGGTTGATAAATACATCACCAACCAGGTGGCGCAGATGGTGGTTACCATTACCGTCATCCAGATTGGGCTGCTGCTGGTGGAAACAGGCCTCAGGTTTTATTTTTCCTACATCACCACCTGGCTGGGCCAGCGGGTGGTGCACGACCTGCGCACCAAAGTGTACCACAAAGTGCTGCACCTCAACCTGCGTCAGTTTGACAAAACGCCCATCGGTACACTTACTACCCGCACCGTAGATGATATTGAGCGGGTAAACGACATTTTTGCCGACGGCCTTATTCCCATCGTGGCCGACCTGCTTTCCATTCTTTGCATCCTGGGCATCATGTTCTGGACCGACTGGCAGCTCACGCTGATCTGCCTCATCCCGTTCCCCATCATGATCGTGGCGACATATTATTTCAAGGAAAGCGTGAACCGGTCTTTTCACCGGGTACGCAATGCGGTGAGCAACCTCAATGCATTTGTGCAGGAACACTTGAGCGGCATGCAGATCGTGCAGGCGTTTGCACGGGAAGAAAAAGAATATCAAAAGTTTACCGAGATCAACAAAGAACACCGCAACGCCAACATCAAAGCCATTTTTGCTTACTCCGTATTTTTTCCCATCGTAGAAATTGTGCTGGCGCTGAGCATGGGCCTGGTAGTGTGGTGGACCTCCAAAGAAGCCATCGGCCTCAACGAAAGCCAGTACGGCAAAGTGGTGGCTTTTATCATGTACCTCAACCTGCTGTTCCGGCCGCTGCGCATCATTGCCGATAAATTCAATGTGCTGCAAATGGGCATCATTGCCTCCGACCGGGTGTTTAAGGTGCTGGACAACGATGATTTTATTCCGCCTTCGGCTAAAAGCGCTTTCAACCCGCCGCTGGTGCGGGGCAAGATCGATTTTGAAGAGGTGAGTTTTGGATATGTGGAGCAAACACCGGTGCTAAAAAACGTTAGCTTTTCGGTGGCCCCCGGCGAAACGGTGGCCATTGTGGGCCATACGGGTAGCGGCAAAAGCACCATTATTTCCCTGCTCAACCGGCTGTACGATATTCAGCAGGGGCGCATTTTGATCGATGATGTGTCGGTGCAGGATTGGGACCTGGATGCGCTGCGCAAAAACATTGGCGTGGTGCTGCAGGATGTATTTCTTTTTGCCGGCACGGTACGCGACAACATCACGCTGCGCAACCCCGATATTCCGCAGGAGCGGGTGGAGGAAGCCGCCCGCCTCATAGACATGCACGATTTTATCATGCGCCTGCCCGGTGGCTACGATTATAATGTAATGGAGCGGGGCGCCACGCTGTCGCTGGGGCAGCGGCAGTTGCTTTCTTTTATCCGGGCCCTTTTGTACAACCCCGCCATCCTGATCCTCGACGAAGCCACCTCATCCATCGATACCGAAAGCGAGCTCCTGATTGAACGGGCCATTCAAAAGCTGATTGCCGGCCGCACCTCCATTATTATTGCGCACCGCCTCAGTACCATCCAGCGTGCCGACAAGATCATTGTGCTGGATAAAGGTGAGATTAAGGAGATGGGCAGCCACACCGAGCTGATGCAGCGCGGCGGCTTTTATGCTAAATTGCAGGGAGCACAGGGAGAGAAGAAATCGATTATTGTATGAATAGACGGTGTATGGCGCAGCATGACAATCCTTCTACCGCGCTAACTTCTGAAGAAGCCGCAACTGGCATCCGCAAATATAGAAATGCCGAAGAACAGGATTTAGACCGGCTTAGAGAAGCATTGCGACGAACACCGGAGGAAAGATTTGCCTTTTTAATGGAGTTGATGCGCATGCATCGATTGATGCAGGCAGCTAAAAAAGATGTATCCTAACTTTTTTATCGCAAACGTTGGGTTTTGCTTTGTCATCCTGAGCGCAGCGAAGGATCTGAACGTGCATTAGAAGACACTATCATAAAAAGAAAGCCCTCTCTTCTTCCAGGCAGTTTGCCAGGGTTGGCTCAGATCCTTCGCTGCGCTCAGGATGACAGAGGGAGCGACTTCGCGGTTTGACCAAACGTAAATAGATAATTGCTTGAATTGAAGGAAACCATCGATGGAAAAAGGATGGCCTACCCCATCTAGGAGGCTTATTTACTTATAGCCCCATAACAAGAAGATCAAAAAACTCCAGGAAGAAGAGGGGCTTGATAACCCAAAATCTTAAAGACCAAAATCAGTCCGCTATATTGCCGTTGCCTCCTTATCTTTGCGCCAAATTTGGGGAACAGTATGATCAGCAGACGCGTAAAAGGCTTATTGGTAGCGGCTTTCAGCCTTCTTACCCTTACTTTTTCTAATGTAACTTCGGCACAGGAGCACCACGATGGCGAAACCGGCCACGAGGAGCAGGTGCACCTGGAAGGTGCAGAAGAAGCCGACGAGCAAAAATTCGACGCCAATAAGGTGATCTTCGGCCACGTTATGGACGCTCATGAGTTCCACTTCCTGAGCTGGAAAGGCGCTGACGGCCACGAGCATCATGCCACCATTCCGTTGCCGGTGATCCTGTACTCTACTACCCGCGGTTTCAGCAGTTTTATGTCGTCGGCTTTTGAGCACGGCCACAAAGAGGTAAATGGCTATAAGCTGGAAGGCAACCATATTGTTCCGGTAGACGCTTCCGAAAAAGTATACGACTTGTCCCTGACCCGCAACGTGGTGCAGATGTTCATTGCGCTGGCCCTGCTGGTATTCTTGATGCTGGGCGTTGCCAAACGTTATAAAGAAGGCCAGGGCGTAACCCGTGCCCCCAAAGGTTTCCAGAACGCCATCGAGCCGGTGATCACTTTTGTACGCGACGAAGTGGCCAAGCCCAACCTGGGACATAAGTATGTTCGGTTCATGCCCTTCCTGCTCACCGTTTTTTTCTTTATCCTGATCAACAACATCTTTGGCCTGATTCCAGGTGCCGCCAACGTTACCGGGAACATCGCCTTTACCATTGTGTTGGGTGTCATCACCTTCATCGTGGTAAACTTCAGCGGCAACAAGCATTACTGGGGCCACATTTTCAATCCGCCGGTTCCGGGTTTTGTAAAATTCATCATGGTGCCGGTTGAAATCCTGTCGATCTTCACCAAGGCCTTCGCCCTCATCATCCGTTTGTTTGCCAACATGCTGGCGGGCCACATCATCATCATCTGTTTGATTTCGCTGATCTTTATTTTCGGTTCTATCAGCACTGTTGCCGGTGTAGGCTTTTCGCCCATCTCGGTTGGTTTTGCTGCGTTCATATACGTAATTGAAGTGCTGGTTGCCTTTATCCAGGCGTTCATCTTTACCAACCTTACGGCAGTATTCATCGGCCAGGCGGTAGAAGAAGGACACCACCATGAAGACGACCATTTACAGCACGGCCATGTGGACCATACAACGGCACCCACAGAGCCGGTAATTATTTAAGCTGCGAGTGGCGAGCTACAGTTACGAGTAAACCAGTTTTCTCACAACTCACTGCTAAATGCTCAAAGCTCATTTCAACCACGGATTTAATCATCAATATAAACCCACAACTATGGATTTGTTATTTGTTTTGTTGAGCACAGTTCCCTGGGCTAACGCAGGTGGTGCCATTGGTGCTGGTCTGGCTGCTATTGCTGCTGGTATCGGTATTGGCCAGATTGGTAAAGGTGCGGTAGAGAGTATTGCCCGCCAGCCGGAAGCTGCCAACGACATCCGCGCTAACATGATCCTAACTGCGGCCTTCATTGAGGGTGTTGCCCTGTTTGCCGTAATCGCAGGTATCCTGGCGATGTTCGTTTAAGCCTCAACACAAAAAAGTTACTGCATCCAAAGCACAGGGCGGCGGGTGCAGTTCCTTAACAATTAAAAAGTAAAAAGTAAAAAGGCAAAATCCAGAACTGCTTCGTACACAGTTTTGACTTTTGACTTTTAAATTTTGAATTTATATGCAACTGTTAACTCCCTCCTTCGGCCTCCTGTTGTGGACGCTGCTGGCGTTTCTGATTGTGCTTTTTGTACTGAAGAAATTTGCCTGGAAACCCATTCTTGCTTCGCTGAACGAGCGGGAAAAAGGCATTGCCGATTCGCTGGAAAGCGCCAAAAGGGTAAAAGCCGAAATGGCACAGCTGAAAAGCGAAAACGAAGACCTGATGGCCCGTGCCCGTGAAGAGCGCACAGCCATGCTTAAAGAAGCTAAAGAAACCAAGGACCGCATTGTGGCCGAGGCAAAAGAGCAGGCAAAAATCGAAGCCAACCGCATCATTGCCGATGCACAGCAAGCCATCCAGGCACAAAAGATGGCCGCTATTACCGAGGTAAAAAACCAGGTAGGCAAACTGGTGATCGAAGTGTCTGAAAAAGTGCTGCGCAAAGAGCTGGCTACCCCCGCTGCGCAGGAAGCCCATATCCAGGGCCTGGTGAACGAAGTAAAACTGAACTAAAAACAGCTGTTAGCCATTAGCTGTTAGCCGTTAGTATAAACTGGCTAAAAGCTAAAAGCCAATAGCCAAAAGCTATACACAAATGCCCAACCCACGTCTCGCCGCCCGTTATGCCAAGTCGCTGATCGACCTGGCTGTTGAGCAAAACAGCCTGGAAGCGGTGTACAACGATATGCTGATGCTGCAAAGCCTGATCAAAGGCAACCGCGAGTTTGCGGCCATGCTGCGCAGCCCGGTGATCCCGGCCGATAAAAAAGAAAAAGTGCTGGCTGCGGTAGGCCAGGGCCGCGTTACCCCGCTTACTGCGGCGTTCAACCGCCTGCTGGTAACCAAGGGCCGCGAAAGCAACCTGCCCGAAATTGCAGTGGCATTTGTAGCACAATACAAAAAGCTGAAAGGCATCCACACCGTTAAGCTGACCACCGCCACACCGGTAACGGAAAGCGTAAAGCAATCTATCATCGACCAGATCCGCAAAACCAGCGACATGCAACAAATAGAGCTGGAAACCTTAGTAAACCCCGACCTGATTGGTGGCTTTACCCTGCAGGCTGGCGATAAGCTGGTAGATGCTTCGGTTGCCAACCAGCTGCACGAAGTAGCCCGCCAGTTTCAGAACAACGACTTTTTGTACAAACTGCATTAAGATAAACACTACGTGATATTGAGAAAGGCTCCTCGTTCGAGGGGCCTTTCTTTTTTGCAGGTAAATGCACTGGCTCACGGCGGCATGTTTTACCCAATAAAAAACCGCTGCCGGAGTGGAGCGGTTTTTATAATAAATGCAAATAACGTAAAGTTCATTTAACTGGTCAGGCCCAGCTGCCGCAGGTCTTTCATCGCCGCTTCCCGCACCAGTTTTTCCGGGATGCAAAACGAAAATAAAGCGCCTTCATCGGGCCGGCTTTCCGCCCGGATCATGCCTTTGTGGTTTTCCACTATTTTTTTACAGATAGAAAGCCCCACGCCGGTGCCTTCAAAATCGTGGTAGGAGTGCAGGCGCTTGAAGATCACGAAAATGTCTTCGGCGTATTGCGGGTCAAAGCCAATGCCGTTGTCTTTGACATGAATTTCGTAAAAACGGTCCCGCGCCAGTTCGCCATCCCGCTCTAGGCCAAAGCCTTTTGATTTCTCGGCATAAATGATCACCTGCGGTGTTGCGTCTTTTTTGCAAAACTTGATGGCGTTGGAAATAAGGTTTTGAAACAGCTGCCGCAGTTGGCTGGGCACGCCCCAGATCACCGGCAGGCTGCGCACCTCGATGTTGGCGCCAGCTTTTTCAATATGCACTTCCAGGTCGGACAGCACATCCCGGACAATGTCTTCGAGGCTGATGAATGTAAAATCCTTTGCCTCGGCCGACTGCCTCGAAAACTGCAGCAGGTCGTTGATCAGCAGGTTCATCCGCTCCGATGCCCGGATGATCTTTTGCAGATCGCCGTCCAGGTCGAGGGAAATGGCGCCCTGGTATTTTTTAGAGATCCGGTCGCTGAAAAAAGTGATCTTCCGAAGCGGTTCCTGCAGATCGTGACTGGCCACATAGGCAAAGCGGTCCAGCTCCTCCACCGTCGATTTCAGGTGCGCATTTTTCTCGATCAACTGTTGGTTCAGCAGCCGCACTTTTTCTTCCGAAATGCGCCGTTCCTCTATTTCCTGCTCTAGCCGCATATTAGCTGCCATCAGGCTTTTTTCCTGTTGCAGCAGCTCGTGGGTTTTGCGGTACAGTTCCACAAAAATGCCCACTTTCAGGCGCAACAACTCGGGGTTGATGGGTTTATAGATATAATCGACGCCACCGGTTTGGTAGCCCTGGAAAATAAAGTGCTCGTCGTAATTATTGGCCGTGATAAAAATGATGGGAATATGCTTCAGCTTGTCCCGTTCATAGATCAGCGCAGCCGTTTCCAGGCCGTTGAGGTTGGGCATCTGCACATCCATCAGGATGAGGGTAAAATCGTGGTCGTGCAGCAGAATTTTCAGCGCAGCCCGCCCCGAATTTGCCTTCACCAGCGTATAGCCATCCCGTTCCAGTATGGTTTCGATCGAAAAGAGGTTGTCCTCCCGGTCGTCCACCACCAGAATTTTTACGTTCGACTTTTTAACGTTTTTTGCTTCCATTGCTTTGTTCCTATTTGTACAGCCACACTCTCATCAGGGAAAGCAACTGGTCAATTTTTACAGGCTTCGTGATATAATCGGAAGCGCCGGCTTCAATACATTTTTCCCGGTCGCCTTTCATGGCCTTGGCCGTAACCGCAATGATGGGCAGGTTGTTGTTTTTGTGTTCCCTGCGGATCTTTTGCGTGGTTTCGTAGCCGTCCATTTCGGGCATCATAATGTCCATCAGCACAATATCAATATTGCGGTTATCGGCCAGAATATTGATGGCTTCCTGCCCGCTTTCGGCTGTAATGGCATTGATGCCATACCGCTCAAAAGCCGTGGTCAAAGCAAACAGGTTGCGTACGTCGTCGTCCACTACCAGCACATTTTTATTGGCCAGCACATCTTCCCTGGAGCGCAGGTTGTCGATCAACTTGCGTTTTTCGGGCAGCAGCGCTTTGTGGTCGATGTGCAGGTGCAGTACGGTTTCCTCCAGCAGCAGTTCCAGCGAGGCCACATCTTTCAGCAAAATGCGGCTGGCATATTGCTTTAGTTGTGTTTTTTCCCGTGCCGAAAAATCTTTGGCAGAGTAAATCAGTACCGGGGTCAGCTGCACTTTCTTACTGCTGTTTACCTGGGTTAAAAAATCAATGCCACTGATGTCGGGCAGCATATAATCCACAATAATGCAGTCGTACATTTCCCGGGCAATCAGCTCCAGGCCTTCTTTTCCGGTCGAGGCCACCTCGATGGAAATCACATCGCCGTTGTCCAGGATCTTCGCAATCTGCGATGAGTCGAGTTCATTGTCTTCCACAATCAGCACTTTTTTCTGCTTGCGCTGGTTGTATTGGTCGATATCGTTGAACAGCACTGCCAGGGCCTCGTTTTTCAGCGGCTTCAGGCTAAAGCTGCGGGCACCGCGCTGCATGGCCAGCAGGCGGTTTTCTTCACCCGAAATCAGGTGCACCGGGATGTGGCGGAAATTAATGTCGTTTTTAAACAGGTCGAGCACCCGCCAGCCGCTGGCATCGGGAAGTTTTACATCCAGCGTTACGGCAACGGGGCTGTATTTATTGGCCAGCTCAAACACTTCGCCGAAGTTGGTGGCTACCACCACTTTCAGCGCCAGCTCGTGTGCCTTTTCGATCATGATTTTGGCAAAACGCAGGTCGTCTTCCACGATCAGCACCACGCGGTCATCAGAAGAAATGTTGTTGCGGTCGTCGCCGGTTTCGTTGATGATCTCGTTGAGCACATCGAGGTCCTTTGTTTCGGCCACCTTGATGGTGGGCACCGATTGTATGGACAGGTTTTCGCCGCTGTCGGACAGCTTGTATTCGGTGATGGTTAGGTTGCTTTGTTTTTCCCGCTTCACCATGTTGGGGTTGTAATCAATAGGCAGGAACAGGGTAAACGTGCTGCCTTTGCCCGGCTCGCTGTGCAGCTCGATGGAGCCGCCGAGCAGGTCGGCCAGGCCGCGGGAAATGGACAGTCCCAGGCCGGTGCCGCCGTATTTGCGGGAGGTGGAACCTTCGGCCTGCTGGAACGCTTCGAAAATGATGTTTTGTTTGTCCCTCGAAATGCCGATGCCCGTATCCCTGATCTCGAACGCCACCACGCGACGGGCCCCATCAAGGCTGGGTATGCCCGATTTCCAATTGCGGTGCGCTTCGTACACCTTGAGTTTCACCTCGCCTTTTTCGGTAAACTTAAACGCGTTGGACAGCAGGTTTTTCAGGATCTGGTTCAGCCGCTGGATATCTGTTTCCAGCGCATGGGGCAGGTTTTTATCTACCTCGATGCCAAAGCGCAGGTTCTTGCTTTCCGATACGTGTTTAAAGGTGCTTTCTACAAACGAAGTGATCTCGTTGAACCGAACCTTGATAAAGTCGGTGGAAATGTAACCCGATTCGATCTTCGACAGGTCGAGGATATCGTTGATCAGTTGAATAAGATCATCGCCGCAGGAGTGGATGGTTTTGGCGTAGCGCACCTGTTTTTCGGTGAGATTGCCCTCCGTGTTTTCAAAAAGTTGCTGGGCCAAAATGAGCAGCGAGTTCAGCGGCGTACGCAGCTCATGCGACATGTTTGCCAAAAACTCCGATTTGTACTTGGAGGTAAGCTGCAGCTGTTCGGCTTTTTCTTCCAGCGAACGGCGGGCTTCTTCCACTTCCTTGTTCTTGGCTTCCACTTCTTCTTTTTGTTTTACCAGCAGGTGTGCCTTGTCTTGCAGCTCTTCGTTGGTGCGGCGCAGCTCATCGGCCAGCGATTGCGATTGTTCCAGTAGGTCTTCGGTGCGGGAGTTGGTTTCGATGGTGTTCAATACAATACCGATCGAATCGGTCAACTGCCCCAGGAAGTCGAGCTGGGTTTCGGAGAACGTGTCAAACGAGGCCAGCTCAATTACCGCCTTGATCTCGGTTTCGAACAATACTGGCAACACGATCAGGTTTACCGGGGCCGCTTCGCCAAGGCCCGAACCGATCTTGATATAATTTTTCGGGACGTTGGTCAGTAAAATGCGTTCTTTTTCCAATGCCACCTGGCCAATCAGGCCCTGGCCCAATCCAAATTCTTTGGCCATTTCCAGCTCCTGGCCGTAGGCATAAGCAGAAAATAGTTTGAGCTTTTGGTTCTCAAAATTTTCGTCCTGCTCTAGGATGTAGAACATACCCTGCTGGGCATTTACCACCTGCGCCAGTTCCGAAAGGATCTTGCGGGTAACGGTGTGCAGGTCTTTCTGGCCCTGCAGCATTTGGGTAAATTTCGCCAGGTTGCCCTTCAGCCAGTCCTGCTCCTGGTTGCGGAGCGTAGTTTCTTTCAGGTTGGCAATCATCTGGTTGATGGTGTCTTTCAACTCCTCCAGTTCACCTTTCGCTTCCACGCGGATGGTCCGGGTCAGTTCGCCCTTGGTTACCGAAAGCGCCACTTCGGAAATGGCCCGCACCTGGATGGTTAGGTTTTCCGCCAGCTGGTTTACGTTTTCGGTCAGGTTTTTCCAGATACCCGATGCACCCGGCACCGATGCCTGCCCGCCGAGGCGGCCTTCCACACCCACTTCACGGGCTACGTTGGTTACTTGGTCGGCAAACAGCGCCAGCGTATCAATCATTTCGTTGATCGTATCGGTTAGTTGGGCCACCTCGCCACGGGATACGATCGACAGTTTTTGTTTCAAATTACCCGTTGCAACGGCAGTTACCACCTTGGCAATGCCCCGCACCTGGTTGGTGAGGTTGGAGGCCATGGAGTTCACCGAGTCGGTCAGATCCTTCCAGGTACCGGCCACGCCCTGTACCTCGGCCTGCCCGCCCAGCTTACCCTCAGTGCCCACCTCACGAGCCACACGGGTTACCTCAAAGGCAAAAGAGTTGAGCTGGTCCACCATCGTGTTGATGGTGTTTTTCAGGTCAAACATTTCACCTTTTACGTCGATAGTTACTTTTTTCGACAAGTCACCCGATGCCACGGCCTTGGTTACCTCGGCAATGTTCCGCACTTGGGCGGTAAGGTTACCGGTCATTTGGTTTACGGAGTCGGTTAAATCCTTCCAGGTACCCGCAACGCCCGGCACAAATGCCTGTCCGCCGAGTTTACCATCGGTGCCCACCTCACGGGCTACCCGCGTTACTTCGGATGCAAAGGCACGGAGCTGATCCACCATGGTGTTCAGCGTTTCCTTTAACTGCAGCATTTCGCCACGAACGTCCACGGTAATTTTCTTACTCATGTCGCCGTTTGCCACCGCAATGGCCACTTCCGCAATGTTCCGCACCTGGCCGGTAAGGTTCGAGGCCATACCGTTTACCGAGTCGGTCAAGTCCTTCCAGGTACCTCCCACACCGGGTACATAAGCTTGCCCACCGAGTTTACCATCGGTACCTACTTCCCGTGCCACACGGGTTACTTCGGATGCAAATGAGCGAAGCTGTTCTACCATCGTATTGATGGTGTTTTTCAGTTCCAGCATTTCGCCTTTTACGTCCACCTCAATTTTGCGGGAAAGGTCACCGTTGGCCACGGCCGTAGTTACTTCCGCAATGTTCCGCACCTGCGCCGTAAGGTTTACGGCCATTTTATTTACCGAATCGGTCAAGTCTTTCCAGAGGCCTTCCACACCCGGTACGTCGGCCTGTCCGCCGAGTTTACCATCGGTACCTACTTCACGGGCCACCCGGAATACTTCCGATCCAAATGAGTTCAACTGGTCCACCATCGTATTGATGGTGTTTTTGAGCTGCAACATTTCACCCCGAACGTCCACCGTAATCTTACGGGAAAGGTCGCCTTTCGCCACCGCAGTGGTTACTTCAGCGATGTTTCGCACCTGGCCGGTTAAGTTCGAGGCCATACCGTTCACCGAGTCGGTCAGATCCTTCCAGGTACCTCCCACACCCTGCACTTTTGCCTGCCCACCGAGCTTTCCTTCTGTTCCCACTTCAAGGGCCACACGGGTTACCTCGGCAGAGAAGGAGTTGAGCTGGTCTACCATCGTGTTGATGGTATTCTTCAATTCCAGGATCTCGCCCTGGGCATCTACCGTGATTTTTTTAGACAAGTCGCCTTTTGCCACGGCGGTTGTTACTTCGGCAATGGAGCGCACCTGCGTGGTGAGGTTACCGGCCAGTTGGTTTACGTTATCGGTTAAATCTTTCCAAACACCACCTACGCCCTGCACCTTGGCCTGTCCACCCAGTTTACCTTCTGAACCTACTTCGAGGGCCACACGGGTTACTTCGGATGCAAAAGAGTTCAACTGGTCCACCATGGTGTTGATCACATCCTTAATCTGCAGGATCTCGCCTTTTACATCCACGGTGATTTTTTGGGTCAAGTCGCCGTTGGCAATGGCCGTTGCCACTTTCGATACGTCGCGGAGCTGAACGGTAAGGTTGCCCGCCAACTGGTTTACGTTGTCGGTCAAATCCTTCCAAACGCCCCCCACGCCTTTTACTGTAGCCTGTCCACCCAGTTTACCATCGGAGCCCACTTCCCTTGCCACACGGGTTACTTCAGCCGAGAAGGAGTTGAGCTGATCCACCATGGTATTGATGGTGTTCTTCAGTTGTAACATTTCGCCGCGAACGTCTACCGTAATTTTTTTAGAAAGGTCACCGTTGGCTACCGCGGTGGTTACCTCCGCAATGTTCCGCACTTGGTTGGTAAGGTTGGAGGCCATACCATTCACCGAATCGGTCAGGTTCTTCCAGGTACCGGCTACTCCAGGCACTTTTGCCTGCCCGCCCAGCTTTCCTTCCGTACCTACTTCGAGGGCCACACGGGTTACTTCCGAGGAAAATGAGTTGAGCTGGTCCACCATCGTGTTGATGGTATTTTTCAACTGCAGGATTTCCCCTTGCGCATCTACCGTAATTTTTTTCGACAGGTCACCTTTTGCCACGGCCGTAGTCACTTCCGCAATGGAACGCACCTGCGTGGTCAGGTTACCAGCCATGCCGTTTACCGAATCCGTCAGGTCTTTCCATACACCGGCCACGCCTTTTACCCGCGCCTGCCCGCCCAGTTTACCTTCGGAGCCTACCTCGCGGGCCACACGGGTTACTTCCATCGAAAACAAGTTGAGCTGTTTTACCATGTCGTTTACCTCACGGGCAATACGGGCAAATTCGCCCTGGAGGCGGTGGTCGCCGATCTGGAGCGGCATTTCTTCCGATAGGTTGCCCTTGGCCACCGAAGAAATCACCGCGGCAATTTCGATGGTGGGGTGCACCAAGTCGGAGATGAGTGAGTTAACCGAATCGACACCGGTGCGCCAGGCGCCGCGGCTGTTTTTCGGGATTTCTACCCTGTGGGTAAGGTTGCCTTCCTTGCCGATGGTTTTGTTGGCATCGGAAAGCTCCAGCATGAATATTTCGTTGAGGGCAATGATCTCGTTGAGGGTGTCGCAGATCTTTCCGCTGATGCCCACCCGGTCCACGGGCATGCGTGCATTGAAGTTGCCGTTTTTCACCTCCGAAAGCACCCGCAGCAACTCGCGGCTGTCGATGCCACTGTCCAGGTCTTCGGTAAGTGCCGCTTTGATCAGCTCTTCCTTTAAAATGGGATTTTTATCTGCAGGCAGGGCTGCATCGGTGGCCGCAACATCGGGCACTGTTATAGGCAATGGCGTGCCAGAGGCAGCACCTGCATTTTCGTTAATGGTACTCATTGAGGGTGTGATTGTAACAGCCAAACCTACATAAAAACAGTTTTGTAAAAAAAAGTTTGCATGCGTAGAAAAGCAAAGCTTTGGTTTAAACGTAAAGCGGCTAAAGTTTGGGTAAAACCTCAACAAAAGCGCCTACTTTTAACCCACAAGAAAAACCCATAGTGTTACAAAAACCAGGAGATACTGCTGCCCCGCTGCGTGTGCTGATTGCCGAAGATGACCGTGACGACCAGGAGATTTTGAAAGAAACCATGCACGAGGTAGACCCTTCTGTAGAGGTGGTGCTGGTATCGAGCGGGCTAAAAGCGATCAAGGCCCTCGAGGCCTGCCCCGACGGTGCGCTGCCGCACCTGCTGATCCTGGATTACAATATGCCCGAACTGAACGGCGCCGAAGTGCTGGAAACGCTGGCCCGCTACCAGCGTTACGAAGGCATTCCAAAAGTGGTGTTGAGCACTTCTTCCTCACCTTACTACAAAGCCTCCTGCATGGAGCGGGGCGCACAGGGCTATTTTACCAAACCATCGAGCTACATCGAACTGGAAGCGCTGATCCGGGATATTTTGAAGTTTTGTGCGTAGGGGGAAAGAAGAAGATTGTAGATTTTAGACGACAGACTTTAGACTCATGCATTTTGCTCAGCAGGAGTGTGGCAGCACGGCTCACTGGAAAATACTTTATTAATTGCTGATACTTTATTTGCGCTAAAAAATGCCACTCCTCTTTTAACTACTGCCAGCATCGTTTGCCAGTTCTCTAACTATCAACTACCAACTGTCAACTATCAACTCACCACCACCATCCATCATCCTTCATCAATCATCTCTCCCTCGCCACTTAGGTAAAATTCCTTTTCTTCGCGGCTACACCCGGCATACACCTTTATACCCCTTTGACCATGAAAATATCGCAATATATTTTCTTTAGTTTCCTGTTTATACTGCTGCTGTTTTCGCTGACAACCTACCTCAATTTCCGCCTGTCGATTGATGTAAAAGACAATGCCGACTTCCTACTGCGGTCGAGCACGGTGGTGCGCAACTCCAGCCGTTTTCAGCGCAATGTGCTGAGCATGCAGGGCAACCTCCGCGGCTATTTACTCAATGCCGACCCTTATTTTTTCCAGGCGTTCGATTCGGCTGCAAACGAAAATGCTACCATTCTCAAAGAACTGGCCACGCTGATACCGGAGGGCGATATTCAAAAGCAGCGGCTGCAGCGGATTGTGGCACTCAACAATGATTGGGTAAACAACTATGCTTACCCGCTGAAGCGGGCCAAACAGCAATCGGCGCAGTCGGCCGCCAGCATGGCGGCTTACAACAAGCTGTACCTCGAAAAAATGGTGAATGGCGAGGAAAAAGGCCTCAACGACAGCCTGCAGGAGCGGTTCAAACAGTTCAGTAACTACGAGTACAATGCCCGTGAGGTACGCATTGCCCAACTGGCCGAGGACCTGCGCAGCACCCGTATTCTTTCGTTTACATTTACCTCGCTTTCCGTAATCGTGGGCTTTTTTATTGCCTGGCTGCTGGCCTACAGCATTTCGCGCCGCATCATGAAAATGGTGCGCATGGCCGATACCATTGCGCAGGGCAATTACCAGGTACAAACCAAGGACACGGGTAGTGATGAATTGAGCCGCCTGGCCCGTGCCCTCAACCATATGGCGCAGGTGCTATCGGAAAGCATTACACAGCTAAAACGCAAAAACGAAGAGCTGGACCAGTTTGCCCATGTGGTGTCGCACGATTTGAAAGGCCCGCTGCGAGGCATCGACAACGTAATTACCTGGATTGAAGAAGACCACAGCACCGAAATTTCGCCCAAGGTGGCCCAGTACCTGCAAACCATCAAAGGGCGGGTACGGCGCGGCGAGGCGCTGATCCACGGCATTTTAACTTATGCCCGCACCGGCAGCGAGGTAAGCCAGAAAGAGGCCGTGGACGTGGGCATGCTGGTGCAGGAGGTGTACGATACCCTGGCGCCGCAGCCCGGCATCAGGCTGGAACTGGCCACTGGCCTGCCCGTGATCCATACCGATAAATACCCGCTGTTCCAGGTGTTTGCCAACCTGCTGGGCAATGCGCTGAAATACCACGACAAGCCGGATGGCTATATTAAAGTGTACCACCGGGAGTTTTCAGGGTACCACCAGTTTTTTGTGGAAGACAACGGGCCCGGGATTGCGCAGCATTACCACCAAAAAATCTTTGGTATTTTTCAGACCCTGCAGGACCGCGATTCGCTGGAAAGCACCGGTGTTGGCCTGGCTATTGTTAAAAAAATACTCGACGCAAAAAAGGAAGAGATCATTATAAGTTCGGAGCCGGGCAAAGGCTCTGTTTTTTCATTCACCTGGTCAAAATAAAATGCATCATGAAGGTTGTGCACATATTGTTGTTGGAAGACGATAGCCTGGACATTATCGACATTCAGCGTACCCTCGATAAAATGAATATCCTGTACCGGCTGCAGGTGGCTAAAAACGGCGAAGACGGCCTGGCATTGTTGGAGCAAATGCGCCGCGACGGCGAAAAAGGCCCCGATATTGTGCTCATCGACATCAACATGCCCAAAATGAACGGGCTGGAGTTTTTGAGCATCATCCGCAACACCGAGGAATGGAAAAAACTTAAGTGTTTTATCATCACCACTTCGGAAGACCGTATTGATAAAGAAGCCGCCAAAGCACTGGGTGTTTCGGGGTATGTGGTCAAACCATTCAAGCTCAATAACCGCACTTCAATGGATTCGTTCAACCTGATGATTGATTTGATGAATATGAAGGATTAGGAGGAGATGATGGATGGTGTTTGGGAGTTGGCAGTTGAAAGTAGGGATGGTGGTGATTTATTGATTTTGTTTAAAAAGTTGATGTTCAAGAAAGCGGCATTGCCGCTTTCTTTTTTAATGCGCTAAGGGTAAATACCATATCATAAAAATTTAAGAGCCATTACTTTTGTGCTCCAATCCAATCCGCAAATGAAAACGCTGTACCCGGCCCGCTTTGCGCCGATCCCCTCCGTTGCACCGCATGTTGGTGCACCTCCCCGTTTTAACAAACACACAGCTTCTTGTTTGCGGCATTGATCCGCCCCAACTGCTCCCAATCCAATCCTAAATAAACTGCACGCCTCCATGTCCCGAATATTAATCCTGCTAACGGCTCTTTGCCTTTTCCATGCTGCTCATGCACAGCCATCATTGCAGGCCTTGGAAAAAAGATGGAAAAAAGAAGGCAAAGCAAAAGGCTGGCAGGTAAAGCTTTCCGGCCCCAATCGTGGCACCATTTCTTTTTCGGAAAGCGAACGACCGCCACAGGCCAATGGTAGGGCATGGGTTGCCAAAGAACTGGGGCTGCGCCCCGGCAAAGACGACCTGACACCAAAAGGCAAACCGGTGCAGCACCGCTCCGGGGCTACGGTAGAAAAACTGCGGCAGTATTACAAAGGCATTGCGGTGGAACATGGCACCGTGCACCTTTCGGGCAAAGGCGGAAGGCTGGCTGCTGTGCAACTGGAATTTTACCCCATCCCCGATAATTTTAGCACCACGCCATCGCTTACCGAGGGTGCAGCTTTGGAGCGGGCCGCCGCCCATGTTGGCGCTACCCGTTATGCATGGCACGACAGCGCCGGCAAAAAGCCTGTAGGCACATTGGTGATCATTGAAGATTTTGTACAGGACACCGGCACCCTGCGCCTGGCGTACCGTTTTGAAATAACCGCCCTACAGCCTTTTTCCCGGTCGCTGGTGTATGTAGATGCACACAATGGAAAGCTGCTGCTGCGCAACCCGCTCATTAAACACGTGGATGGCGATGGCCACAAACATAGTACAGGTGCGCCGCAGGCAAAAGAGCAATCGCCACTGCCGCCAGTGAACAGCATGGGCAGTGCAGCTACGCGTTACTCGGGCAATATGGCATTGGTAACCGACAACGGCAGCACCGTGCCGGGCAAACCGTTTCGGCTGCAGCAGGCCCGCAACAGCCACGGCATTGTTACCCTCAACCACAGCCGGCTTTCTTATGATGGTTATGGTGCAAATTTTAACACCGCTTACAACACGCATTTTGTAGACGACGATAATAACTGGACTTCGGCCGAGCACACCTTTAACTATGACGATGCGGCCCTGGATGTGCACATGGCCATGCAATACATTTCGGATTACTGGGCCACGGTGCACAACCGCATCAGCTTTGACAATGATACCGGTGCCATGTTCAGCTTTTTGCATGTGCGGGCACCGGGTGCACCCAACAGCGGTTTCGACAATGCCTTTTGGGATGGCTACGCCATGTATTATGGCGATGGTTCGTATTACAGCACCGATGGCAGCGGTGCGGTGGCCAACGCCAGTGGCTTTAAACCCCTGGCGGCGCTGGATGTATCGGCACACGAACTGGGCCATGCCATTTGCCAGTACACCGCCGACCTGGTGTATCGCCGCGAATCGGGCGCCCTCAATGAGGGTTTTTCCGACATCTGGTCGGCTTGTATAGAGGCGTATGCCGACTTGGGAAAGGCTCCCTGGCTGGTGGGCGAAGAGCTTACCGCCGACGGCTACGGGCTGCGCACCATGCAAAACCCCAATGCATATGGCTACCCCGATACGTATGGCGGTAACAATTGGTGGACGGTGGCGCTGGGCGGATGTACCAACCCCAACGATCAGACGAACGATTATTGCGGCGTACACATCAACAGCAGCGTGCTCAATAAATGGTTTTACATCATTACACAGGGCGAAAACGGAGTGAATGATCTGGGCAGCAGATATGCAGTATCGGCGCTGGGTTTTGAGCGTTCGCAGGATATTGCTTACCTCACCGAACTAAACCTAACCCCCAATTCCACTTTTGCCGATGCACGGGAAACTTCCATTGCCGTAGCCGCCTTTTTGTACGGCGCCTGTTCCAACGAAGTGGTGCAGGTAACCAATGCCTGGTTTGCAGTTGGAGTGGGCGGCACCGCATCGTGCCTGCCTGTTGTGGAGTTTGAAACCATTGCCACTACCGTTAGCGAAGGCGCAGGGCTTGCGGGCAATTGCGCTGATACCCATGTGCCGATTCAATTAAAGCTGGGCGCAACGCCTAGTAAACCGGCGGAAATAGCTTTCAGTTTTGGCGGCACTGCCGTGCAGAATGTTGATTACACCGTTGCCCAAACCAAGCTGCCTTTTAACTCAGCAGGTGTAGCTACGCTCAACATTTACCTGAAAAACAACGCCACGCCGGGCAGCGACAAAACGATCATCCTGAACTACACGGTAAACAACAATGGCGGCGATGCTGCCGTAAGCGGCAACAATTTCCAGCATACTATTTACCTGAAAAATGATGATGGTGCACCGCAGTCCATTGCCGCTACGCCCATTGCCGATGTAACGCTTGTGGCGGAAAATTTTGAAAACAGCCCAGTGGGCACCGCCTTCCCTGCCGGTTGGCAGGCCGGTCTTGCATTTAGCAATAGCGGATCGGTAAACCGCTGGATGATTGGTGCCAATGGCGGTGCGGGCATCAACGGTAGGGCCGCTTATATTTCCAACGCCACTGCCACCACCCAGGGTTTTGCCTATGATACCAATAACCCCACCAACCGGCTGCTGCTGCTGCCGGCAATCAATACCACCGGTTTAAAAAACATCCGGCTGTCGTTTAATTATAAAGTGGGCGGCGAGTTTGACGCCATCGGCACCAGCAGCGCCGAAATCTGGGACTACGCCCAAGTGATGTACAGCACCAACGGCAGCAGTTTTACCCTATTGACCGACCCGGCAACACAAATGCCTTTTGTGCTTTTTGGCGACGGTACCAATGTGGCCCAGTTTGCAGCGGCATTGCCGACGACTTTAGAAAATAAACCCACTGTTTACCTGGCACTCCGCTGGCTCAATGATGCATTTGCCGGAAACGGCAAACCCCTGCTGGTAGATGATGTAGTGGTGGTGGCCACCCGGGCAGGCGCTTCGGTGGAAACGACCACTGGCCGCACCAACACTGTAAATATTGTGCAGGGCAATTCTGTGTCGTACATCGCTACGGGTGGCGGCAAAAACCTGGTAGCCCGCATTGCCAACGCCGGTACAAAAGTGGAATGCCTGAGTGCCGGCTTGGCGCAAAGCGGTGCCGGTGCAGCGCCCATCCAGGTAGGGGGGAAATCGTACCTGCGCAGTGCCAAGGTTATTGCTTTAAAACCTGCAGTACCCAACAGCACCGCGACCTATACTGCTACTTTTTATTTTACCGCTGCCGAACTGGCCGCGTGGCCCGCCGCGGAATTAGGCAACCTGAAGCTGTTGAAAATAAAGGAAGGCGCAGACTTGAATATGCCGATTGACGACGCCGATGCACAAATGGTGACGCCGGTAATTGAAGACCGTTCGGCTACGGGTGGGTACTATTCTTTTACCGGAAATTTTACCGGCTTTTCGCAATTCATGCTGGTATCGCAGGCCTCGGTGCTGCCCGTACGGCTAGTGCATTTTGAAGCTCAGGCCAGTGGCACAGCCATCAAGCTGCAATGGCAAACTGAAAGCGAACAGGATAACAAGGGCTTTTGGGTGGAGCGCAGCAGCGGCGGCGCATTTGAACAACTGGCTTGGATGCCTGCCAATGGCGCAACATCGGCGCAGTATGGGTATGTAGATGCAACTGCACAACCCGGCGTGCTGTACACCTACCGGCTGCGGCAGGTGGATGTGGATGGCCGGTATTCATTTTCACCCCATCGCACTGCCCGGTTGGATGGAACAACCACTCGTTTGACGTTAGCACCAAACCCCGCAACTGTTTTTACCGAAATAACCCTGCCCACCCCAACCGAAGGCGCCAGTGTGTGGATTACAGATGGCCGCGGCATAACCGTGCGACAATGGGCTGTGCTGCCAGCGGGCACACGCCACCGCCTCGACCTGAAGGGGCTAACACCGGGATTGTACTTGGTGGAGGTGCGGAGCGGCAGCGCCAAATGGGTGCAAAAACTGGTGGTGCAATAGCGGTGTAGGGGCAAAATGATAAAACTTTAAACGGACGGCTGACAAGCCGGTTAAAAACAAATCTCTTTTTTGTTAGTCGGATGCGAAGGCCTACTTTTGCACCCTGAAAATTGGAGGGTAATGGCCCGGCCTTTTGCCCACCCAGCAAGTTCCGCAAATCAAGACAAACCAATTATATGGTAGAGATAAAACCAGATGAAATAAGTGCCATACTGCGCCAGCAGTTGAGCAACTTCAACGCCGCTGCTGACCTGGAAGAAGTAGGTACGGTACTGCAGGTAGGTGATGGTATTGCCCGTGTGTATGGACTGGGCAATGTTCGCGCCGGTGAACTGGTAGAATTTGAAAACGGCGTTCGCGCCATTGCCCTCAACCTCGAGGAAGACAACGTGGGTGTGGTACTGATGGGCGAAATGGGTGCCATCCAGGAGGGTTCGAAAGTGCGCCGCACCGGCCAGATCGCTTCCATTAAAGTGGGCGACGGCATGGTAGGCCGCGTGGTGAACACCTTGGGCGAGCCGATCGATGGCAAAGGCCCCATTGCAGGCGAACGTTACGAAATGCCTATTGAACGCAAGGCGCCCGGTGTAATTTTCCGCGAGCCGGTAAAAGAGCCGCTGCAAACCGGTGTTAAGGCTATTGATGCGATGATCCCCATCGGCCGTGGCCAGCGTGAGCTGATCATTGGCGATCGCCAAACGGGTAAAACCGCCATCGCCATCGATACCATCATCAACCAGAAGGAGTTTTTCCAGGCAGGAAATCCTGTTTACTGTATATACGTAGCCATTGGCCAGAAGGCCTCCACCATTGCAGGTGTAATGAAAAACCTGCAGGATGCCGGCGCTATGGATTATACGATCATCGTAGCCGCTTCGGCGTCCGATCCGGCTCCGCTGCAGTTCTATGCTCCGTTTTCGGGTGCAGCCATCGGTGAGTTTTTCCGCGATACCGGACGTCCGGCACTGATCATTTACGATGACCTTTCGAAGCAGGCTGTGGCTTACCGCGAGGTATCGCTGCTGCTGCGCCGCCCGCCAGGCCGCGAAGCCTACCCCGGTGACGTATTTTACCTGCACAGCCGCCTGCTGGAGCGTGCCGCCAAAGTAATTGGCAACGATGAAGTGGCCAAGCAAATGAATGACCTGCCGGAAAGCATCCGGCACCTGGTAAAAGGTGGTGGCTCGCTGACGGCGCTGCCCATCATTGAAACGCAGGCTGGTGACGTGTCGGCTTATATCCCCACCAACGTGATCTCGATCACCGACGGACAGATCTTCCTGGAAGGAAACCTGTTCAACGCCGGTATCCGTCCTGCCATTAACGTAGGCATCTCGGTAAGCCGCGTAGGTGGTAACGCCCAGATCAAATCGATGAAAAAAGTAGCTGGTACCCTGAAGCTGGACCAGGCACTTTACCGCGAGTTGGAAGCCTTCTCTAAATTTGGTGGCGACCTCGATGCCGCAACCAAGTCGGTAATTGACAAGGGTGCCCGCAACGTGGAAGTGCTGAAACAGCCGCAGTATTCGCCGGTGCCTGTGGAAAAGCAGGTAGCGATCATTTACCTGGGTACACAAGGTCTGCTCCGCGATGTGCCTGTACGCCGTGTAAAGGAGTTTGAAGAACAGTTCCTGCTGGAAATGGAAAACAAACTGCCGGAAGTACTGGCTGAATTCAAGCGGGGTAATTTGCCGGAAGACGGTCTGAAGAAAATGACCGAGCTGGCACAGAACCTGGCAGTACAGTTCAAATAAATAGTCATCTTTTTAATATGGAAGGCGGTCGTTTCGACCGCCTTTTTTTGTGCCCTAACTTTTTGTTCCGTCTCCCTTTTGCCACCGAGCTTTTTATGGCAACGCAATAATAGACGGACTTCTATATAAACACTTATGGGGTGAATAAGAACTTTCACCGAGATAAATCACTGTTTGGGCGTAACAAATGGTTTTGAAGATGGGGAGTTTGTTTTTTTTGTTATTCCAATTCTTGTGAAATCAAATTCAAAACCTACTGAAAATCTTTACATGAGGAGTTTTCTCAGACCGGACGTATTCGGAAAAGCCAATGTACGCCTGGCGTCTTTTGCCCTTTTGAGCAGTCAACCCGCTTTACTACTTTTTTCCCTGCTAATTAGCAGTAGTATAATGGCGCAACAACCTGTTACGGCTGCAAGTACAACCATCAATTCAGTTTCAACGGGCAGCCGCACTTATAATGCTACCGGTGCAGGCGGCAGCGGCTGGGCGTCTAATAACTACGCTTATCGCTTTGGCACTGCCTCAGGTTCAACAGCCAATAAGGTGTTTTTGAACAATTTTGTGGCAGGTGGCACCACCTATGCGTTTGAATATGGTTACCCGATCAATGTAGTACTGCGCAGGGTAAACAATACGGTTGTTTCCGGCCAGCGTGATCTTTTATACAGCCAGGGAAACCTCAATACCGCTACTACTCCCAACCAGATAAATGTAAATGCCCCTTATGTGGCCTCCATGGCCACCGTATTCATCGGCAACGACGACCTGCGTTCGGGCACTGATAACTTGTTTGGTAACACCGGCGATGGATCGGGTAACAACAACAATATTGAGCGATTGGATGTGCTGATCAACGCTACAGGCGGCTACCAGATAGGTAACCCCTCGCTAGAAGGATTTGCGGTATTTGAACGTGGTGCCGCAGCGAGTCACGACCCTTTTGTGGTAGCAGTGATCACTGCCGTTGATGCTGTGGGCAACCCCAGTGCCTATACTGCTGTAAAACGTATGGCGGCAACAAACTATAATACGGCGGCCAACCCCCTGGCCGACGCCAATTATTTTGTACTGCGCCGTGACAATGGAACCGGCGACCTGCAAGCATCCACACAGGTTAATACGCAAGGCATCGGTGGCATCTTCTTTCGCTTTGCCGATTTTGGCATTGCAGCCGGTACCAAGATCTATGGCTACTCACTTGCAGGTGGCGACTTTCCCACCGGTGCCGCCGGGTCGGCAATGGTGAATGTTACCAATGCTACCAATTTCCCATTAAATACCAACTCAGGAGCGGAAGGCGGTCTCGACTTTTCGGCGATCACCGGTGTGTTCCGCACCTTCAACAACGATCTTGATCCCATTCCCAATAACTTAGATCAGGATGACGATAACGATGGAATTCCGGATATTGTTGAATATGCACATCTGAATATTGCAAACTTGGATGCATTTGGCGATGGTGACGGCGATGGTATATTGAACTATGTGGACCAAACTCCCGGTGCTGCTACCGTTGCGCCAGCGTTCATCGATATCAATGATGATGGCGTAAACGACGTGTATGATGCCGATCTCGATGGTCGTGTAAACCAGATCGATCTTGATTCGGATAACGATGGTATTCCCGACCTGGTAGAAGCCGGTGGTGTGGATACCAATGGGGATGGACTGGTGGATGTAGCTATAGATTCGGATAATGACGGTTTGTATAACCAATATGACGCCCAAAGCGGAGGCATCGCCATCACCAACACATTCAACCTAGATACCGATGGCGACGGCGTGAAAAACTTTATTGATCTGGACTCGGACAACGATGGTATTCCAGATGTTGCCGAAGCCGGCGGCGTGGACCAGGACGGCGATGGCCGCATCGATAACTATAATGATTCGGACTCAGACGGCTTTGATGACACTGTCGATAGTGATGTGGGCAATGATGGTACCGCCGAAAACGCAGCCAGCGTGCTGTTGAAAACCAATGCCGATGCTAACAACGATGGACGGCCGGACTCATATCCCTATGGAGTACATAATACCGATGGTCGTGCATTGCCTAACCCATACGACCTGGACTCTGATAATGACGGTATTTCCGATATTATTGAGGTAGGCGGCACCGATACCAACAACGATGGTAAGGTAGACAACTTTGTAGACGCGGATAAAGATGGTTTGACCGATGACCGCGACACCGATGTGGGCAATGACGGTATTGCTGAAAATATAGCCAAGGCCTGGCTGCCAACAGGGCCGGATATCAATAATGACGGACATGCCGACTCTTATCCCAAAGCAAACGCGGATGGCGGAGGCAGGCCAAATCCTTATGACCTGGACAGCGATGGTGATGGTATTCCCGACCTGATTGAAGCCGGCGGCATTGACAGCAATGGCGATGGCCGAATTGATAATATAGCCGATGCCGACAACAACGGCTGGCAAAACGCTTACGATCCCACCCAGGGCGGAATCAACATCCGGACCCTTGATGCAAATGGTGCAACAGCCGGCGGTGGCGTATTCGATTTTGATGGTGATGGCATACCCAATTACCTAGATTTAGACTCGGACAATGACGGCATTCCCGATATCATTGAAGCCGGCGGCACCGATGCTAATAACGATGGCAGGGCAGATGCTACGGCCGATGCGGATGATGATGGCTTTCTGGATAATTATGATCCCATTAATAATGGTACGAATGCTGCAATAGCCGGTGCAACTCCTTTGATCACTACTGCTACTATTGGTATCAACAACCTGCCAACGGCATATTCTGCGGGAGATAACTTCGACGGCGATATTTTGCCCAACCATCTGGATCTGGATACAGACGGCGACGGAATTATAGACAACCGCGAAGCAGGCCTCAACAATTACGACACAAATAGCAGCGGCACCATCGGTGCCGGCGATACTGGCTTTACCGATACCAACAGCGATGGATGGGCCGATGCCATAGATAACCTGGCAGGTATTTCTTTGCCCAATACAGATGTAAGAGGGGGCGCCAACTACCTGGATATTGATGCCGATGATGACGGCATACTGGATAATGTAGAAGGCCAATCTACAACTGGATTTATAGCTCCTGTCAGTGGCGATACCGATGGCGATGGCATTAGTAATGCGTATGATACGAACAGCGCATTTGGTGGACCGGGCATTGTACCAGTAAATACCGACGGCACTGATGTTGCCGATTACCTAGATCTGGATTCGGATAACGATGGCTTTGGCGACCGCTTGGAAGGTTGGGACACCGATGGAAACAGAAACATCAATGGCACTGAAAAAGCCTACGTAGGTAATACTGATTCGGATGGCGACGGCCTGTTGGATGAATACGATACTGCTACCGGCTATACTCCAGTCAATGGTATTGCGCCAGCCAGTTATCCCAATATCGTGGTGCCGAGCACTCCGGAACGCGACTGGAGAGAAGCAGTCAACACAGATGGCGATCCACTTCCGGATGGTACTGACACGGACGATGATAACGACGGTATTCCCGATCTGATGGAATCGGGCGGCATAGATCCACTGGGAGATGCCGATAACGATGGCATTCCTAACTATACCGATAGATTACCCGGCGGATCCCTACCTACATTCGTTGACGCAAATAACGATGGCATTTCGGATGTATTCGACTTTGACCGGGACGGCATCATCAACTCCCTGGACCTGGACTCCGACAATGATGGCATTCCTGATATTATTGAGGCAGGCGGCGTCGATGCGGACTTTAACGGCCGTGTAGATGGCGTTTTTGCTGATACCGATGGCGATGGACTTGCCAATGCCTACGATCCAAATAACGGCGGTACGGCATTAGGTACAGCCAACGCCGATGGCGATACCCAGCCAAACTTCCTGGACCTCGATAGCGACAACGATGGTATTCCGGACCTGATTGAACAAGGCGGTGTAGATGCCAATGGCGACGGCCGAATTGATGGGGCAACCGATGCCAATAAAAATGGCTGGACAGATGCTTATGATCCTACAGTTGCAGGAGGTATCAACCTGAGAACGCTGGATGTAAATGGTGCAACTGCTGGCGGTTTGGTGTTCGACTTTGATGGCGACGGCATTGCTAACTACCTGGATATTGATAGTGATAATGATGGCATTTTCGACATCATTGAACAAGGCGGCACCGACAGCAACAACGATGGAAAAGTAGATGCAACAACCGATGTTGACAAAGATGGTTTTGTAGACACATACGACCCGGTAAACAACACTAATGGTGCAGCACTCGGTACGGGATTGATCACAAGCAGCACGCCAGATGCAACAATCAAACTGCCCACTGTATATTCAACCGGCGACAACTTTGATGGCAAAGGCCTGATCAACATGCTTGATCTGGATTCCGATGATGATGGCATTCTAGACAGTGTGGAAGGACGGCTGGATACCGATGGTGATGGCAAGGCCAATTACCTGGATATCGATTCGGATAATGATGGTATTATAGATAATATCGAAGCACAAACCACTGGTGGATATTTAGCACCTTCGGGTACCGACACTGATGGTGATGGTGTGGACAATGCATTCGATGGCAACTCAGTATTTGGTGCCTCGGGTATCACACCTGTAAACACGGATGGTGCTGATGGTGCCGATTACCTGGATCTTGATAGCGATAACGATGGCTACTCCGACCGGCTCGAAGGCTGGGATACCAACGGCAACAAAGTAATAGATGGTACCGAAAAGGCTTATGTGGGTACCACCGATACCGATGGCGATGGCTTGCTCAATGAATACGACAACGCAGCAGGCTTCAATCCAACCAACGGCACTACGCCGGTAAGCTACCCCAATATGGATAAACCAGCCACCGCCGAGCGGGACTGGAGAGAAGTTGCCGACAATGATGGTGACGGCATTCCGGATACCACAGACATCGATGATGATAATGATGGCATAACCGATGTCGTTGAAGGAGGCTCAATTGATACCGATGGTGACGGCATCATCAATGCCTTTGATCTGGATTCTGATAACGACGGCATTCCGGATGTTGTGGAAGCCGGTGGATTGGATGCAGACAATGATGGTAAAATTGATAATGCCACCGATGCCAATGGCGATGGCCTGCGCGATTCGGCTGGTGCAACCGGTTTAGCTGCTGCCGACTTCGACGGCGACGGTTTGCCCAACTTCCGCGACCTCGACAGCGATGGCGATGGCATCCTGGATACCCGTGAAAGTGGGTTAGGGTTTGACTTAAATAATAACGGTGTGCTCAATGATGATGGAGGATATGTTGATGCCAATAAAGATGGTTGGAGCGACGCTGTTAAAGCATTAGCTACGCTTAATTTAACTAATACCGACGGCAATGGAAAGGCCAACTACCTCGATATAGACAGCGATGATGATGGTATCACTGATAACGTGGAAGGACAATCTACCGCAGCCTATCTCGCACCATTAGGTACCGATGCAGATAAAGATGGTATCGACAGCCGTTACGACAATAACAACGCAGCTTTTGGTGGTGGTGCCAACAACGGCATTACACCCAACAATCACGATTTAACCGATGAGCCCGATTATTTAGACTCCGATAGCGACAACGATGGCGACCCGGACCGCATTGAAGGCAATGACCTGAACAAAAATGCTCGTGCCGATGACCTATCCGGCATCAACACTACGTTGGATACCGATGGCGACGGCCTGCTCGATTTCTTTGACAATGCAGTTGGGCCCAATGTTACCATTGCCGGATTTGGAAATGGCACCGGTGGCCTCAGTACCGCGCAGCGTACGCTAACTTCATTCACCGAACGCGACTGGCGCAACAGTGCCTTCAGCCTTAGTGCACAGGCACTCCCGGTTCGTTTTGTATCGGTGCGGGCGGCACAACGCAGCAACGGTACGCTGGTTGAATGGCAGGTAGCCGAAGAGCAAAATGTGCTGCACTACGAAGTGGAACGCAGCTTCAACGGAAGCCGTTTTGAAAAAATAGGTACAGTGGCATACCAACAGGTAGGCACAACCGAAAACAGCTACAGCTTTGTTGATGCATCACCTGCACAACAGGCCCGTTACTACCGCATCCGCCAGGTTGATATCGATGGCAAAGCCATGTACAGCACCACAGTAATGGTGCGGGCCAACAATGCGGTTGCACCGGCTGCACTGCAGGTTTATCCCAACCCGGTTACACCAGCTTCCGTAATTGTTGTGGAAGCCCGCCAGGCACAAAAAGTGCAACTAATGGTGGTAGATGGTAAAGGCCAGGTGGTAGCTCGCCAAACGGTGCAGGTACAAAAGGGCAGCAATGTACTCCCGGCCAACCTGGTGCAACCATTTGCAAAAGGCATGTATGTGCTGCTGGCCGAAGTTGATGGGCAAAAGCAACAGGTAAAACTGATCAAATAACGACGCAAAGGACACAATAGAAAAGCCACCCAAACGGGTGGCTTTTTGCTTTGCACCAGACTTTAATTCAAACCTCTATCAAGGCAATGTTCTGTTCATCCAGAGATGTCATGCCGAACTCGTTTCGGCATCCCGTTCCAACGCTGGAGTTTTGTAAATGACAAAGGTTTTCCAAAACAAATTCGGCACGGCATTCTTCAATCTCCAGATCACAACGCGACATCTTTTCAGCATCGGAAGTATAAAATTTATTTTTTATAAAACTTGGTTTATAAAATAAACTACTTTACGTTTGTTCTACAATTACACCAAAATGAAACCCCTGCTGCTTTTACTCTGCGCCTTTTTTACCCTGAAAGCCGCTGCGCAAACAACGCTCAGCGGCACTGTAAAAGACGCCAAATCGCGGCCGGTAGCAGGTGCCAGCGTTTCGCTGAAAGATAGCTACGATGGGGCCACTACCGACAGTACGGGATCGTTTTCATTTACCACTTCGGAAAAAGGTGCACAACTCCTAACCGTTTCCGCTATTGGTTATAACACCGGCGAAAAGCAGCTGAACCTGGCCGGTTCGCAGGCGCCCATCGCCATTATTTTGAAAGAGGCCATTACCGAACTGTCGGCTGTGGTGATTTCTGCCGGTTCGTTCGAAGCATCGGACCGCAAAAAGGGCACGGTGCTTAGCGCCATTGATATTGCCACTACCGCATCGGGTGAAGGCGATGTAACCGGCGCACTGAAGACGCTGCCCGGTGCCCAGCAGGTGGGCGAAAGCGAAGGCCTTTTTGTGCGGGGCGGTACCGCAGCCGAAACCAAAACATTTATTGATGGCACGCTGGTCAACAATTTCTTTTTCTCCTCAGTGCCGAACGTGGCGCAGCGCAGCCGCTTTTCGCCGTTTATTTTTAAGGGCACCATGTTCAGCACCGGCGGGTATTCGGCGTTGTACGGGCAGGCACTGTCATCGGCACTTATCCTCGAAAGCATCGACCTGCCCGAGGAAACTTCGGCCACCGTGGGCATTTCGGCAATTGGCCTGAGTGGCGGTTACCAGCAACTGGCTAAAAATAAAAAATGGTCCTGGGGTGGCAACTATTCCTACAGCGATCTGCGGCCCGCATTTGCCGTGATCAAACAACGCCAGGATTTTTTTAAAATGCCCATTTTCCACAATGCCGATGCCAATTTCCGCATCAAAACATCGGCAACGGGCATGCTGAAATACTATGGTTATTTCAACTGGAGCGACCTTGGTTTTACCACCAATAGCCTCGATACGTTGGGATTCAACGACCTGTTTCGGCTGCGCAATGAAAATACCTACCACAACCTTTCTTATCGCGAGGTGCTGGGCCGCGGCTGGAAAGTAAACATCGGCACTTCGTTTACATATAACCGTGATACAGCAGTAATGGCCCTTGCCGATGACAAGCAGCAGGAAGTGCTGGTACAGGGCATGGAGTATAAAAATATGGGCTGGAACAACCGGAGCCGGTTTTTCAACAGCAAGCTGGTGTTTGAAAAAAAGCTGCGCGGGCTTAGTGCACTACGCATGGGTGCCGAGTATAACCGCAGCGAAGAAGAGCCGCAGTTTACATTGTACAACGGAGACAAACTGGGCGGCGCCATCACCGATGATTTAACCGCAGTCTTTGCCGAAGCGGATATGTACCTGACCAATAACCTGGCTGCAAAAATAGGTGCCCGTGCCGAGCACAGCAGCCTGCTGCAACGCACCAATTGGGCGCCACGTTTGTCATTGGCTTACAAGGTGGGCACCAACGGGCAAGCCTCGCTGGCATATGGGCAATTTTATCAAAATCCCGAAACGCGTTACCTCAATGGTCCGTCAAGTTTGTTGTTTTCAAAAGCAACGCACTATATAGCGCAATACCAGCACATAGCCAGCGATCGTACGTTGCGGCTGGAGGTGTTTTACAAAGACTACGACAACCTGGTGAAAACAAGGACGGAACAAACCCGCGGCATGGCTATCAGCAATGGCGGCTTTGGATATGCCAAAGGCTTTGAAGCATTTTGGCGCGATAAAAAAACGGTGCGCAACCTGGATTACTGGATCTCGTATTCGTTCCTTGATACCAAACGGGATTTCCTCGATTACCCCACATCCATACAGCCCAATTTTGCAGCGCGGCACACGGCGTCGGTTGTAATGAAACGTTTTGTTACGGCGTGGAAAACGGGTTTCAACGCAGCGTATAATTTCAGCAGTCCGCGGCCTTTCTTTTTTATTGCACCTAACGGCGCCGGGCACACGAAGTTTGTGGATCGTGGCGAAACACCGCCGTACCACAACGTGAGCTTTAGCCTTAATTACCTGCCCAACCTGGGCAAGGCCAATGCGCAAAAGTTTACCGTATTGGTGCTTTCGGTAAGCAATGTGTTCGGGTTCGACCAGGAGTATGGCCGCAGGTATTCGTTCAACGGGCAGCGTTTTGAGCCCATATTGCCGCCCAGCCGCAGGTTTATTTTCATCGGCGCATTCATTTCGTTTGGTGTAGACCGCAGCCAGGAAGTGATCAACAGTAATTTGTAAACCACTTTTTTTTACCCTCGATATTTTACCAGCTAAAAATACATACATGGAAACACAACACACCAACACGCCACGCGACCCGCAGCTATGGGAGCTGGCCAAGCGCCGGGCTTCGTTCCGCGGGCATTTAGTTACCTACCTTATTTTTTCGGCTTTTTTCTGGCTAGTTTGGTTTGCCTCCAACGGCCCGCGCTACAACAGCGGTTTGCCTTGGCCGGTATGGCCCATGCTGGGTTGGGGCATTGGCGTGCTGTTTCATTACATGGGTGCATTTATGGCGCCCAAAACCAACAATGTAGAACGTGAATACCAAAAGCTGCTGGCCCAACGCGACCAGGAGTGAACTGTTTTTTTACAAAATAAAAATTGACATCACCACATTTAAAAATACCAACATGAAAAAGGTTTATTCCTTGCTGCTCCTCCTGTTTTTTTATGGTGCCGTGCAGGCACAAAGCGATCGTTTTATGGCTGCCATGCAGCAAAAAGTAGCAGCGTTTGATACCACGTTTAGCGTGAACGGCCTCACTGCATTGGCCAACGATTTTGAACGCATTGCCGACGCCGAAAAAACACAATGGCTGCCGTATTATTATGCGGCACTGGCGCATGTAAACGGCGGCATGATGATGACTGGTGGTAACATGAATGGTGGCGATGCATCGAAAACAGATCCTATTGCTGACCGGGCTGAAAGCCTTCTCAACAAAGCTGCTGCACTGACCACCGATAACGCCGAACTGCACGTGGTCCGCAAGATGATTGCCAACCTGCGCATGATGGCCGACCCCATGAACCGCTACATGACCTATGGGCAGGAAGGTGCCCGTGCATTGGCAAAAGCAAAAGAGCTGGACCCGGCCAACCCGCGTGTAACCTTGCTGGAAGCACAGGATAAATTTTATACACCGGAACAATTTGGTGGCAGTAAAGATGAAGCCAAAAAGCTGTTTGAAGAAACGGTAAAACGGCTGGATGCACACAAGCCGCAAACCAGCATTCACCCGCACTGGGGCCGCCCTGCAGCGCAGTATTTTTTAGGTCAATTTGCAAAATAGTCAACCGGCTTTGGGCAGCAAACAGCGAACAGTTGTAAGTTGCCCAAAGTCCATTCAAGCGTTTACACATGAACCAACCCATGACGCCGCTCCAGAGCCTGGAATTGATTGAGGCCATGATTGCCAAAACAAAAAGCAATATGCATGAAAACCGCATTTATTTTTTGTTTTGGGGATGGCTGGCATTTGCAGCCATTTTGGGCCAGTTTATTTTAAAGGCCATCTTTGAGTACCGCTATCATTACCTGGTGTGGACCATCACCATACCTGCCATTGTTATTACAATTATTTACACTAATAAACACCGCCACAAATCGGCCCGCACCTTCATTGGCGAAAGCATGTCGAACCTGTGGACGGGCATGTGTTTTTCGTTTTTTATCTTATCGGTGATCATTACCAGCAGCCCTGCCGGATGGATGAATTCATACCCGTTCTTTATCCTCCTGTATGGTTTGGGCACATTTGTATCGGGCCGCATTTTGCGGTTCAAACCAATGGTGTTGGGCGGCATTGCCAACTGGGTGCTGGCGGCTATTTGCCCGTGGCTGCCGTACGATTACCAAATGCTGTTGACCGCTGTGGCACTGCTACTGAGTTATATTATTCCCGGACATTTACTGAAAAATGAAAACGCCCATGTACGACCAGCCCATTAGTGAGCAGCAAAGCCTGCAACTCATTACCGAGATGATCCAGAAGGCTAAAAAAGATGTGCACGAACGGGGCACATCGTCCATACTGTGGGGCAGCGTTATTGGCTTTTGCGGCCTGGTGGCTTTTGCCGAACGGCAATGGAATTTTTACATTGGTTTTGATGTGTGGCTGCTGGCCCTGGTAGCCATTGTGCCGCAGATTTTTATTTCGGTAAAAGAAGCGCGGCAGCGCAACGTGGTTACGCATATGCAGGCTGCCATGAACAATGTATGGCTGGTGTTTGGCCTGTCGATTTTTGCGCTGATGTTTTATTTCAACGCGGTGCCGGGTATAACCGAGAGAATGTTGTTGCAGGAAGGCCGGCAGGTGGTGGAGCGGGAGCCCATCACCGGTATCGAGGCGCCGTTCCGGTACTTTATTGCCAGCAGCAGCTCGTTGCTCTTGTTGCTGTATGCTATTCCTACGCTGGTTACAGGGCTTACGTTTCGCTTCAAGCCCATGATCGTTGGTGCGGTGTTGTGTTATTGTTTTTTTGTTGCCTCCTTGTTTACCAATTCCAAAACAGACCTGTTGTTTAGCGGTTTGGCGGCCATCTGCAACTGGCTCATTCCTGGCTTAATTTTGCGCAGCAGATACACAAAGGAAAAAGCAGCACTGGATGTTTAAAGACCTGGACCCTATATTACACTCGCAGTTGAGGCTGGCCATTATGTCGCTACTGATTGGCGTGCAGGAAGCTGAGTTTACTTTTTTAAAAGAAAAGACCGGTGCCACTGCAGGCAACCTGAGTGTGCAGGTGCAAAAACTTAAGGAAGCGGGTTATATAGAGGTGGTCAAACAATTTAAAGACAACTACCCGCAAACCCTGTGCAAGATCACCACCAAAGGCATTGATGCGTTTGCGCAGTATGTGGAAGATTTGAAAGGTTATTTAGGAAGGGCATGAGGCCGCAATAACGATGTTATTTTTTTGCTGGTTCATAAATTAAAAACCCTGCTCCATGGAGCAGGGTTTTTAATTATACAAACTAGTGTAGTGTATTATAGCTTTTAAAATATGCGACACGTAATAGTCATCCACCTTAAGCATCTGTCATGCCGAACTCGTTTCGGCATCTCCTTATGCTTTCATAAATCCTGCTATTTGAAGGAGATGCCGAAACAAGTTCGGCATGACAACCCCAAATGATCGGTGCATTCCTTATCAATCAAAACGCTATTTTATAAACAGCCAATTGGTGTTTATTTCATGATCTTGCTGGTAGCAATATTGGTGTTTGCCGCATCCCACAATTGCAGTAGGTATAGGCCCGGTGCCAGTTGTGCCAGTTCTGAAAGCGAAATCTGGTTGGCTCCTTTGCTTACTGCAGCCACAACCGATTTCACTACTTTACCCGATGCATCGCTAAGCCGTACTTGCACGGTGCCTGATGCCGGTGCAGTGTAGCTGATGGCAATGCCATCCTTGAATGGGTTGGGCCATGCTTGCACGGCTGCTGTGGCCGGTGTGGAAAGGCGTACGGTAACATGGTTGGAGTAGTACAGTTTGCCGCCGTTTTCCACCGCTTTGATGCGGTAATACACAACCGGTGCTGTTGCGGTTTTCAGGTCGTCGTTGAAGCGGTAGGTAAACTGCTCGTTGTTGCCGGCACTGAACACCATGGCAGCATTGGTAAAGTTTTTACCATCGGTGCTGCGTTCTACGATGTAATGATCCATGTCCGCTTCGCCCAGTACTTTCCAAGTCAGCTTTGCTTTTTGATCCTGCAAGCCAGCGGAGAGTTCCATACCGCGGAGGGGGAGAGTTGTTTCTTCAATCAGTTCGGGAAGGAATCCTTTAAAAGGCCAGTAGTGGATTTCGCCGTAGGCAATGTCTATTGATTTTGCAACTACCTGCCCGTTGGTATTGTTGCCACCCACTTTGTTAATCACTGCTAGCGGCGCAAACAAAGTTCCGTAGGTCGACTCGCCACCATCCACACCAAGTGTAAGTGAAGTGGTGCCATGAAAATTCCAGATAATATAGCTGCCGTTGCTTTCCTGTACGCCTGCGAAGTTCGGTGTCTTCCAGGCAAAATGACCCGGGGCCTGAACGTTTATGACTAGGATGCGATCTGCAGCAGGTGCTTTGTTATCGAAATCAATGGAACCGCGATCTCTTAATGCGTTCAGCTGTTCGCCGGTAAGATTGATGTAGTTTATTTTATCTTTTACCAGGTTGATTTTTGGGTTTTGCGAGCCTGGAATATTGACTTTATTAAGGACACCCGTGATCAAAGCAGTTGTATTGGTATTCCAACTATTGATCCAATCCGAATAATCTTTGAAATCTTCAAAGGTGCCTCCAAAGTCAATTCCGTTTGGTAAGGTTGCACTTCCTTCTGCTTGTTGCCGTTGAACTATCAGCGAGGGATTTGCATCAAAACCGGCGCCATCTTTATTGAGTTTAAGATTGGTATTAGCACCGTTGTTGTCTTTGTACCAAAGCTTTGAACCTTCGGTATTACGGATACGCAGTACACCTTTATTGATTTGGGATTGGTTTCCGTTGTTGTAAACAATTTTACCGCCAATCACCATTCCAAAGTTCTCCGTATTATTTTCTGCACCGGTGGGAAAGGTACCTGAATTGTTCATCGTAAAAATGGTCTGGCCATTCAGTATCAGGTTGCCGCCGATGGCCACCGGGCCGTGGGTGTCGCCCCTGGTAGCAGTAACATCGCCACTGGTCATTACATTAAATCCCAATGCTGGCGCCAGCGGGTTGATGGTTTGTGCCGAAGCTGCGAGGGTTGTGGCTGCACATGCGCATGCCAATAGATTGCGTAAAGTTTTTATCATGCGATAGAATTAATGATTGCAAAAACCTTTGGCTTTCAGGAAAGAGGGAATGGCGGGAATGAGCGCAGTTTCTGGCCGTTGTACAATGCAGGGAAACTATTCTTAAAACACCCGTGGTAGATTTCTAAGGATCGTTGGGTGGTTATTCAGTTGGATGGTGCAAATATATGCCAGCTCAACCATAAAACAGGTGTTTTCACTTATTTATTTTACTGTTAATTACTAAAGGTGCCCGCCGCTTTATCAAGTGTAAATGCCTGACCTTCGTTTAAATAGGGGCATTTGCCGGTGAGCGGCAGCAAAAGCGCGGTGAAGCAATCAGGTTTGGTACAATTGGTTGCAATTATCTTGTGCCGAAACCTGAAAGCTTTTTTTTGATCAAAGTTTTTTCAATAAAAAAAGACTGTATTAAAGAGCAGGAAGAAGCAGTTGTGGTCCCGGACTACTTTTCTTTTTGAACGATCAACCGGTCCCGATTGTTGGAACTTTTTATAACATGACAGAACACATCATTATTGTTGAAAACCTGGTAAAACAATTCGGTGCGCTACGTGCAGTGGACGCGCTTTCTTTTGCCGTGCCCAAAGGCGAAGTGTATGGTTTTTTGGGGCAAAACGGCGCAGGCAAAAGCACCACCATTCGCATGCTGCTAACATTGGTGCAGCCCACTTCGGGCCGCATGCAATTGTTTGGGCAAAACCTGACCACCGAACGCCATACCATACTGCGCCAGGTGGGTGCTGTTATTGAGCGCCCCGATTTGTACACCTACCTCACGGCGTACGAAAACCTGCGCATCATGGCCCGCCTCAGTGGGGTACATGCCGGCAGGCAACAACTGATGCAGCAACTGGAGCAAGTGGGTTTAACGCAGCGGGCACAAAGCCGGGTAAAAACTTTTTCGCAGGGCATGAAACAGCGGCTGGGCATTGCCTGCGCCCTGATCCACAACCCGCAACTTATTATACTTGATGAGCCCACCAACGGCCTCGATCCGCAGGGCATTGCCGATATCCGCAACCTTATTTTGCACCTGAGTAAAAACGAAGGCAAAACAGTGCTGGTGTCATCGCACCTGTTGAGTGAAGTGGAACTTGTTGCCGATTCGATGCTGATCATCGACCGCGGTAAAAAAGTGGCCGAAGGCAGTGTGAGCAGTTTGCTCAACCCCGCCGATACCATTGTGGCGCTGCAAACCACCAACGATGCAGCGGCGTTGCAATGGCTGCAAACATCGCACTGGCAACAGTTTTTGCTGCCCAATGCAGATGGCATACGCCTGCAAATGCACGGGCAAAAAGTGCCCGCACTGAACGCCGCACTGGTGGCAGCAGGCATCGATGTATTGCAACTGCAGGCACAGCATTCGTTGGAAAACTATTTCCTTTCCCTTACAACCGAAAACAGGCATGTGGCAACTTACCAGCATTGAGCTGTTCAAAATTTTTAAAAAACCGCGTACCTATATTTCATTTGCGGCCATTGCCGCCATCATTGCGCTGGTGCAACTGGCGTTGTATGTAGATGGCGAAACTTATTTGCAGTTTGTGATGCAATCAGTAGCCGAAACATTTGCCATCGAAGGCAAAAAACTCAATGGCTATTTTGTTTGCTACACCATACTGCAAACGCTGCTGGTGCATGTGCCCTTGCTCATTGCACTGGTGGCCGGAGATGCCATTGCCGGTGAGGCCAACATGGGCACGCTGCGCCTGCTGGCCGCAAAGCCGGTAAGCCGCACACAGTTGGTGTTGAGCAAATTTGCTGCATCAACTATTTACACAGTAAGCCTGTTGTTTTTTATGGCGGTGCTGTCCTTGTTTGTTTCGCTTTTGATATTTGGTAAAAGCGATTTGATGGTGTTTAAAAGCGACATGCTGTTGATCCTGCCGCAGCACGATGTAATGTGGCGCTACGCTGGTGCATTCGGCTTTGCAGTGCTGGCCATGACCACCGTGGCGGCACTGGCATTCTTGTTGTCGGTGTTTGCTGAAAACAGCATTGGGCCCATTATTTCCACCATGAGCATCATTATCCTTTTTACCATTCTCACCACGATGGACATTCCGTTTTTCAACGTGTTGAAACCTTATTTGTTTACCAACCATATGCTCAACTGGAAGGGCTTTTTTGAAGACCCGGTGGATTACAGCGAACTGTTAAAGTCGATGCTGATGCTGCTGGGGCACATCATAGCCTTTGTATCGATAACGATCTTTGTGTTTCGGAAAAAAGACATTTTATCGTAAGTGAATAATCCTTTGATAACATTCTATCGTCTATGCTATTGGGTGTTGTTGAAAATGAGCGGGACTGCAAAATATGTACATGAAAAAGTTTCAATTACTAACCTTACTCCTCCTTTGTTGCACACTATTGCATGCGCAGGATGAAGCGGCACTGATTCGTGCTGTAAAGGCCAGGCTTGATCAGGTAAATACCTATCAGGCCTCCGGCACACTCACCATTGATGCTGCATTCATCAAAGCGCCGGCATCGGGTATCACGGCGTATTTTAAAAAGCCCGACCAGTTTGCTATTAAAAAAGGAGATGGACTTTCTATTTTGCCGAAGGGCGGCATCAGCATTAATTTTTCAACGCTGTTGGGTAATGAAAATTCTACTGCCATTGGTGCAGGCAATGCAGTGGTGCGGGGCACGCCGGTGCGCATTGTAAAACTGCTGCCGTTGGATGCCAACTCCGACGTGGTTTTGAGCACGCTGTATATTGATGTGAAAAAGGAAGTGGTGCACAAAGCGCAGGTAACCACCCGCAACAACGGCAGCTATGAAGTGGACCTGAGCTATGGCCGCTATGCAACCTGGGGCCTGCCCGATAAAGTGGTATTTACGTTCAATACGCGGGAATACAAATTGCCGAAGGGCATTGCTATGGAGTATGATAAAGGTGGTGCCAAAAAGCCTGCACCACCCAAAGACCAGAAAGGTGTGATTACAGTGGTTTATGCCAACTACGCGATCAATAAACCTGTTGACGAAAGGGTGTTTAAGTGAATTCTGAGAACAACGAACAGATGAACAAGGAATGCCGAGCAGAAGAAGTTGAGGAGGACAATATCGAACAAGGAACAAGGAATGATGAACCGCAAAATGAGAATTATGAATTATGAATGTGGAAGAAATCCCAATAATTAATAATTCATAATCAATAATTCCTCAATCAACTTCAACATTCTCCTGTTCCTTGTTCGTCTGTTCGTCATTCCTAATAATCTTGTTGCTCGATCTTTTCGTCTTCAACGTTTTTCAGCACTTCGGCGGTTATTTTGCGCAGCGGGTTGCGGTTGCGTTCTTCATAACCTGTACGCTGCTCAATGATGTCGAGGCATCCAAACAGGGCGGCAATAAAAGAGCCTGCGTCCGCCACGTTTTTACCCGCAATATCAAAGCCGGTGCCGTGGTCGGGTGAGGTACGGACAAAAGGAAGACCTGCAGAAAAATTAATGCCTTCGCCGCCAGCGAGTGTTTTAAAAGGAATCAATCCCTGGTCGTGGTACATAGCCAGCACGGCATCAAACTGGCGGTAGCTGCCCCGTGCAAAAAATGCATCGGCGCTATAAGGACCATACACCAGCATGTGCTGTTTCATTTCTTTAATGGCCGGTTTGATCACGGTTTCTTCCTCGGTGCCGATCAGGCCTTCGTCGCCTGCATGCGGGTTAAGGCCCAGCACGGCAATGCGTGGCTTATCGATGCCAAAATCCTTACGCAGGCTGCCGTGCAGCATATTGAGTTTGGAAATGATGCTTTGCTTTGTGATATGCTGCGCCACATCCTTCAGGGGCACATGTTCTGTTACCAATCCCACCCGCAGCATTTCGGAATACATCAACATCAGCACATCGCTGGTACCGGCAACGTCTTTCAAAAACGGTGTATGGCCGGTATAGTTAAACGCTTCCGACTGCACATTTTTTTTGTGCAGCGGTGCCGTTACCAGGCCGTGAATGTGCCCTGCTTTTAAGGCCTCGGCTGCTGCCATCAGGGATTGCACTGCATAGCGGCCACCGGTTTCATTAAGCTGGCCAGGCGTGATGGTAATGTCTTCTTCCCAGCAGTTGAACACCGCCACCTGCTTTGGATTGATGCGGGAAAAATCTTTGATGGTCTGGTAATTCAGGTTGTGCTCTCCTGCGGCCTTGCGGTAAAAATTAATCAGCTTATGTGATGCGAAAATAACCGGGGTGCAATGCTCCAGGATGCGAACATCGCTTAGTGCCCGGATGATCACTTCGGGCCCGATGCCGTTAACGTCGCCGCAGGAAATGCCTATGATGGGTTTGCTCATTGTATGGTGTATTGGGGTTAAAGTTAAGGAGCGGCAATTAATAGCGGCAAGTTGCCCGGGAATAGTGCTTTTGTGGCTCCGGCACTTTTCTGAAATAACCGCTTTGATATGATTTTTTATTCTGGTGCGTAAGCTTTCGGAACAGGCCGTCGCAGTTTTACGATGGGCGCTGCGTAAAGCTACTTACCCCTATCCGTATTTAAGGAAAATTGCTTAGCGGTAAGCAGGAAAACTTATAAAAAAATAATGTAAGTTTTGGCTGTGCATTAATTTTGTTGCACTTTAGCATTCCGAATCCGTTATCGTATGAATTGTAGGTGGTAACTACCTGTTTTATCTTCTTTAGTTACATTCCTCCTCTTTATGCTTTCCGGATTTGATATTGATTGTTGTGTGTAACGTTTAGCGTCCATCAGTTATCCAAATATCCAATAAACCGAACCGTATCCATCTTATGAAAAAATTGTTTACCCTCCTTGCCGGGCTGCTTGGCCTTGTTGGATTTATCCGGGTGCATGCGCAGTGTACCAGTTCTGTTTTGAATTGGGACCAGCGTGATTATTATTACAACAGTGGCAGCCGTTTGGCGCCTTATGGTCACAATAATGGGGGGTCTCCTACACCGCCAACCGGAGGGTACATTAACAATTTGCAGGAAACCGTTCAGCGGTTCACAATAGGCCGTACAGGCATCACATTCACTACTTCTGCTATTGGTATTGCAAGAGGAGAGAATACTACGCATACAGGCGACCTTGCTGGTTTTGGCGGAGCCGATGTACAGTATAATCCAACAGCAGCCAACCAGACCATTACCCTTGATTTCGATAAAAACGTAACAGACGTTTCCTTTGTGCTGTACGATGTAGATGCAGGCCAGCGAATAAACTTTATGGCAAGGAATGATGCAAACGCGTTGGTTCCGGTTACGCTTATTCCATCAAATGTTGTAAATACGCCTGTATTTGGTAGTGGCGGTACCAGCGCATATATCGCTTCATTAACCACTGCCTCTATTGCAAGTACCAGTAACAACGCTACCGTTCGGGTGAACATTCCCGGTCCGGTAAAACAAATTGTATTGACCATCCCAACTTTGGGTTCAGATGCATCATTCTGGTTATCGCGGGTGAATGCCTGCGTACCCGATGGAAACTTTCCGGTAAACTATTACCAGGTGCCTGAGTTGGAGCCCATTGCCGGCCAACAGCCATACTTCTTGGTTACCCCCGACAACCAGTCTGCCTACATGATGGATACGTTGGGTAGGGCATGGCATTTATTTACTGATGCACAGTATGGTACCAGTGGATACATCAACTCATTTGCTTACGATCATAAGCATCACCTGCTATATTATGTTACAGAAAGAAGCAGTCCTGATAGTACCGTGAAAACATTGAAGCGATATAACTTCAACACAAATGTTATTCAGGTTATTGGTGATGTAGAAGCCTTATTGGGTATTCCTACATTCGAACAAGGAATACAATCAGGAGGTGCTGCTTTTTACGATGGTGCATTGTACCTGGGCATAGAAGGTGGGCTTCATACAAACTTCTCAACAAGTCCCGACACGTACACTTCAAGAGAAAGCATAGTATACCGCATCGACATTCCAGATACAACAATTTCTCGTTTCGCCACTTATAAAGCTTATCAAACATGGGCCATTCCGGCTTATTTAGGCACTACGAACGCATCTGCCCACGACTGGGGTGATTTTTTAATCAAGGATGGCAAGCTGATTGATTTTAATACAGCACGTTCTGGTACCAGTGCCTCCACCTATCGGTATGAAAAAAGTGCATTTCACCATATTGATCTTACCACAGGCGACACCGTGCAATACACCAATCCTGCTGGATTAACGGTAGGGGCAGTATATTCTGGACAAGGAGGGATGGATTACCATGGAAACCTGTGGGCTGTCCGTAATAACCTGGTGCGGTATAATGGAAACGGAACTTTAGGTACTCCCAAAGCCATAACCGTATTGGGTGGCGGGCCAGCCTGGGTGGGTAGTGCCGGCGACGCTTCGGAACCGTTCCGTCCGAAAATGGATTTTGGCGATGCGCCTTTTGTGTATGAAGGGAGCAATCGAAATCAGGCAGCCCATGAGGTAAAGGCCAACTTACGCATTGGCAGTACTCTGGACTTGGAATGGGTTAAGGAACCATCGGCAAATGCCTATGTAAATGCAGATGCAGATGGAGGAGATGAAGATGGATTGCGGTATGTTACGCTGCTCACTACAAGTACTAATTATCTTACGGAGGTTGATGTGTTTAACAACACCGGAACAGTAGCCACTGTTGTTGCGTGGCTTGACTTTAATAAGAATAATGTATTCGACCTATCAGAGGGAATTGTGCAGGATGTGCCCAGCAGCGCATCCATGCAGCGCCTGAGTTTGTTTTGGCAGGGTTTGTCTAACACGCTGCAAGATGGAGCGGTAACCTATTTGCGCATACGGATTACTTCGAAGTCCAATAATATGGGTGTAAATAATGCCACCGGTTACTTTCCTGATGGTGAAGTGGAGGACTATCTGGTAACAGTTGACAAAACCGTATTGTCATCAGCAGCTGCTAAACTTTCATTGGAAAGGGAAGAGCGCCAGTCAGTACGCTTGCATTGGACTATAAATGGTAGTAAAAAATGGTACCGTTTTGTTGTTGAACGGAGCAGTGACCGGAAAAACTGGAGTAGTATTGGTGTAGTAGCCGCAAATGAGGCATTGGCTGCAACATCGAAGCAATATAGCTTTACAGATGGCCAGCCGGGCACCGGCCAGGTTACATACCGGTTATTGATGCAAGACGTTTCAGGTAAATATGAATACAGTGAAATAAAGGGCATTGACCTCACCGATATTGAGGGTGCCATGCATTTAACTCCCAACCCGGCAAAGGATGAAGCGGTATTATCCCTAAAATCTTACCAGGCAACCGGTGCAGTCGTAACTATGCACCAACTAAACGGAAGTGTGATCAGCAAACAGCAAGTTGCCCTGAACAAGGGATGGAACCGCATTGTTCTGGATGGTATTACTAGCTTAAAACCTGGAATGTACATGGTGAAACTGCAAACATCCACTGAAGTAAAACAAATGAAGCTGATAAAGCAATAAGGAGTATTATATCGCTTATCGTTAGTTAGATCCAAATCCAAAATCCAAATTATCCTAAGAAGAACTATGAACAGGAGTGTAGTGCGGTTCGTAAGTATAACCAGCGTAATTGTGTTGTTGGCCTCCAGCGCCTTTTTGTGGAACCAATGGTCACAATCTATAGAATCAGATGAGGAAGAATATGAGGAAGAGCGGGGTGAAAATAAATTGGCAGGTGTGTATCAGCAACTGGGCACCTGGTTTTTGAGTAAAGGCTATCCTAACCCGCAGGGGCTTGCGCAAAAATATGAGCGATCCTGGGAGCAGCACCTGGCGTTAAAAGCTTACACGCAACAACTGTTAAGCAAATCCACCGGAGGCAAAAACCCTAAGGAGATATTGATGGGCAATAAGCTGAAAGGTCTGTCACCAATTCAGGAAACTGTTGCTGGAACTGTCAGTGGTACAGGTGGTTTTGGTAATTGGACAGCATTTGGCCCAAAGATTTTTGGTGGTCGTATCCTCTGTCTGGCTATTAATCCAAACTTAAACGCCAATGGAAAGCGGACCATATTTGCCGGAAGCGCAAGTGGCGGCATCTGGCGTACTGATGTAAGCGGCGAGGGTGCCACTGCATGGCGTCCGGTTCCCACAGGTTTTCCTGTATTGGGAGTTTCCGCATTAGTTTATCATCCTACAAATACCCAGGTTTTGCTGGCTGGTACTGGAGAAGTTTATCGTGTTCAAAGCCTATCGAAAACCGTTGGCAGTACCAGCTATCAGAATAATCAGTTGGGGAACATAGGTTTTAACGTTTGGCGGTCAAGAGGCACCTACGGCATTGGCATATTGCGTAGTGCCGATGGCGGTAATACCTGGACCAAAGTGTTGTCAAGCGATATGGACGATCTTTTTGGAATCCAACAAATCAGGTTTGATCCTAATAATCCCAGTAGGGTGTATGCATGTGCTACTAATGCTTTATACCGTTCGTTGGATGCCGGACTAACATGGACGAAAATTTGGGATAAAATATATGTTTCTGATGTTGCAATCGACCCTACTAATAGCAACACAATTGTTGTGGCAGCAGGTAATTTGGTAAACACGGATAAAGGTGTTTGGCGATCAACAAATGGCGGATCCAGTTTTACGAAAGTATCTACTGGGACAACTGGTGGACTGCCGACATTTCGAGGCTTTATCAAATTTGATGTAGGCGGTGGCAGGCTGCTTGCCAGTGTTGGAGGTGCATCAACTCAGCAGCTTTATTCCTCTACCGATTTTGGTGCAACCTGGACAGCACAATCCGGCACCAATTTTACGGGTCCAAGTGATCAATTTTGGTTTGCACATGATGTGGAGATCAACCCTGCATCGCCCAACCGCGTTGTATTAGGTGGCGTTAACACGTTCCGTTATACCATAGGAGGAACCACCATGACCCAAATTGGAACAGGCAACGCAGATATGAATATATCAAAAAACGCCGGCGACCAGGAGGGACCCAACACATATCTGCACGATGATATTCATGATATAGAATTTGTGCCCGGAAGCAGCACAGAAATGTACGTTGCCTCAGATGGTGGCATATTCAAAGGTGTATTTGATGGCGCTTTTTCTTCGTGTGCATTTACTTCTTGCAACGGAGGGTTGCAGGTACACCAGTTTTATGGTCCGTCTGCTCAGTCGCAGATAAGTCCACTTTTCATAGGTGGCCTTCAGGATAACAATACCATCAGGTTTAACGGCACTGCATGGTCAAGGGTAATAGGGGGCGATGGTGGGCCCAGCATGTTTAAGCCTGGGGGCGATGATATTGTTATTGCATCCCGTGATGCACGCAATATTTTACAATCGATAAACAAAGGTGTTTCATTTACGCAACGCTTGTCCAACTTGGGTCAAACGCATGATGCTGATGCCCGTACAGGATTCATGGCACCGATGGCAGTGAGTGCTGCAAACCCTGCAATCATGTATGTAGCCTCCGATAATCTGCACGTGAGTTTAAATAGTGGAGGATCTTTCGACAGGGATGGGCCAACAACGATGACGAAGCCTATTGAGCAGAACTATAAAACAGCTTTAGCATTAGCCGTTTCGCCTACAAATGCAGACAAGCTTTATATATCGCTTTCCCCTTTGGCACAAGTAAGTTATAGTGATGACAACCTTTACTATAATCCTCCGGCAAATGTTTGGAAAATAACCAACGGCTCTAAGAATACTGTTGCTTTTGCAAAAACAAAAGTAACCTCCAACCTTCCGGATCGCTTTGTAATGGATTTCGCCATTCATCCTACGAACGACGAGATCGTGTATGCTGCGGTAGGTGGTTTTGGAACGGATCATGTTTACGTTACCAAAAACGGCGGAACAACTTGGGCGCCTTTGGGCACAGGCATGTTGCCGGATGTGCCCATCAATACAGTGATGCTTGATCCAAACAATCCAAACATTATCTATGCTGGTTCAGATTTGGGTGTATATGTAAGTCCGGATGCAGGAGCAACCTGGCTTGACTACGGAAATGGCTTTTGGGATGCCACTTATGTGATTGATTTGGTGGTGGCGCCTGGAGCAACGCCTGGAAGCAAAAAACTACGGGCGGTAACTCATGGCAAAGGCATCTTCGATTCACCGCTGCTTGAACTCTCCGCACTGCCAGTAACATTCAATTCTTTTAAAGGCCAAAAGCAGGAACAACACAATTTGCTGCAGTGGACGGTTTCGGAAGAGTCGCAACTGGAAAGTTATCAGGTAGAGAAAAGCACAGATGGTATCGCCTACAAAACAGTGGCTACCGTTCGTGCCAGAAACTTGGACGGCACTCAGGTATACGAACATAAAGATTACCAGGTTGGCGGCTCGTTTTATTACCGAATCAAATCGGTTGATCTGGACGGTACCTATCAATATTCCTCGGTTGTTTTCTTAAACCGAAGCAATGGCGAAAAAATGACCTTGCTGGTAAACCCGGTAACAACTACAATTCCATTGCAGTTTCATGTATTGCAAAAAGGTACGGTTGCATTGAGGTTGGTAAATAATGCCGGCCAAGTCATTCGGGCTGCGCAGGCATCGTTGCAGGCAGGCACCAGCAACTACAATCTTTCCGATCTGCAATCTCTGCCACAAGGCGTGTACTACCTCGAGGCCACGTTCAACAGGCAACGATGGGTAGAGAAAGTTGTCAAGAACTAAACTTCAATTTAAGGCGCCCCACCGGGCGCCTTTTCATTTACTACCTTTGCCCCATGTACACGCTTAAAAAATCACTCGGGCAGCACTTCTTAAAGGACGAGGCCGTTTGTCGCCGCATTGTGGCTGCATTGGAGCAGCACCCGTTTCAACGGTTGCTGGAAGTGGGCCCTGGTGGCGGTGCACTCACCAAGCACTTATTGGAGTTAAAAGGCATTGATTTTTTAGCTGTTGAGATTGACGATGAAAAGGTGGTGTACCTAAAGCAAACCTACCCGCAGTTGAGCGATAAGATCATTCACCAAAGTGTGCTCGATATCACGCCGCCTTTTGCTGAACGGTTTACGCTGGTGGGCAATTTTCCATACAATATCTCCACGCAAATTGTATTCAAGGTATTGGAGTGGAAAGACAGCGTTGAGTGTATGATCGGCATGTTTCAAAAAGAAGTGGCAGAGCGCATTGTGGCCAAAGAAGGCAGCAAGGTGTACGGCGTTATTTCGGTGCTGGCGCAGGCCTGGTTTGATGGCGAATACCTGTTTACGGTAGATGAAGATGCGTTCAATCCGCCGCCTAAAGTAAAGAGTGGCGTGATTCGGTTATTGCCTAAAAAAGAACCCGTGCCCATGCACAGCGAAAAGCGGTTGTTCAACCTTGTAAAAACAGCATTTCAGCAGCGCCGCAAAACCCTGCGCAATGCCTGCCGCGGTTTGTTTGATGCGGCTACCTTGCAAGACGAAATATTCAATAAGCGGCCCGAGCAACTTTCGGTGCACGATTTTGCAGCGCTTACATTCAGGATGCAGTAACGACCTGTTGCCCATGTACTCTGCACGATTCCCTATTTTTGCCCACTTATGGCTACCGAACAAACCCGCATCCTGATTACTGCACCGGTGCACGAAATGTTGCTGTCAGCGTTTAAAAGCGAAGGCTATGCAGTGGAGTATGCACCGGATATCACTTACGCCGAATTGTTGCAGCGCATTCCCGGTGCAAACGGGTTGGTGGTTACCACAAGACTGCCTATCGATAAAGCAATGCTGAACGCCGGAGAGCAACTGCAGTGGATTGGCCGGTTGGGCAGTGGCATGGAACTGATTGATGCGGCCTATGCCGAAGCAAAAGGCATCCGCTGCATCAGCACACCGGAGGGCAACCGCAATGCCGTAGCCGAACATGTGCTGGGCATGTTGTTGTGCCTTTTGAATAAGATCGCGTCTTCTTTCGACGAAGTAAAAGCGGGCAAATGGCGCCGTGCCGAAAACCGCGGCATTGAGTTGCGCGGCAAAACCGTGGGCATTGTTGGCTTTGGCAACAACGGCGAAGCGTTTGCCCGACTGCTGCAAGGATTTGGTGTAGAAGTGCTGGCATACGATAAATACCGCACCGGCTTTGGTGGCGATTATATCGAGGAGTCAACCTTGGAAGCCATCGCAGCACAGGCGCATGTTGTTTCTTTTCATGTGCCGCTTACCCACGAAACAAAGCATATGGCCAATGCTTCGTTCTTTAACAGCCTGCAGCAACAACCCATTTTCCTGACTGCCTGCCGCGGTGGCGTCACCGATACGGCCGCTTTGATTAATGCATTGCAATCGGGCAAAATTTCCGGTGCAGGATTGGATGTTTTGGAAAATGAAAAACTGCAGACATACAGCGATGCCGAAAAGCAACAGCTGGATTTTTTAACCAGCCAGCCCAATGTTTTAATTACTCCGCACATAGCCGGTTACAGCGTGGAAGGTTACCGCAAAATGGGTGAGGTGTTGTTGGATAAATTGGATATTCCATATTAAAAAAAGGTATTACCCCTTCGTAAAAAGCCCCATCCACACCTCCGGAAAATAGGTGCCCGCAATGGTAGATTTGCTCTTGTGCAAGGTTGTGCATCCACATAACTTGTGCATCAAAATCTACCCTTATGAAACTTCGTACGATGGCCTTTTTGGCATTGGCAACTGTTGCCTTTTCTTCGTTTAGCAAACCTGCGTTACCAACCGTCGTAAGCACTGATCAAACCACTTCATTCGATTTTTTGCGGGTGCACCGCCAGGGCCCTGATGCAGCATTGAGCTGGGCTGCACCTACCACTGGTGTAGACCATTTCCTGGTGGAAAAATCTTATGACGGCGGCGAGTTTTTTGAACCCGTAACAACAGCACCGGCGCATGCAGGCACCAACCGTTACCGCGATGTAACTGCATTTGGCGGCACCATTGTATACCGTGTTTCGGCCATCGATGCAAGCGGTGCAGTGTTGTTTTCGGCAGTGGCCGATGTGCGCATCATGAAGCGTGGCTAACTATTCATCATTACCGGGTGGTGCCTTGCCGCCCGGTAATGATTCCTGTTTTTAAACAGCAGGTTTGTTGTTGCACAGTGTTGTATCCATTTTATATAAATAGTCAATTGCAGTGTGCCACCAGTTGTCGTTTATTTAAATGCGCCGCTAAACTTTTCAATCATCACGCCGTCATAGCAATGCTTTTATAATCCCTACCCTCATCCATGCTTATGAAAACATTTCTACTCCTACTTATTACTTGCTGTTGTTTGTTGCCCGTCGCGGCGCAAATTACCACGCCGGTAATGCGGGCCAACTTTGGTGTTGATGGCGACCTGCGGGCCAACTCTTACAACGGGCAACTGCAGCCAGGCGACGACTGGTTTAACAACAGCACCTCCGGCACCGGGCAAGCCGTAATTGATACTACAGGAGCTGCGGCTATACGTGCCGGTTATGCTTCCGATGTATCGCCGTTTCGCAAACGCATGGCTTCGTTTTACCGCACCATGAGCAAGCCTGCATTTAGTGTAGTCAACAGCAGGCTGTGGCTTGATGCGCTTTTTGTACGCGATTATCATGGCAATGACACTACCGTATTTGTAGCCGGCTCGGATAAGAACGGTATGAGCCCTGCAAGTTGGTCGGGTGGCATACAAAGCATCCCCGACAAGAACGATATACTGGATATGTACATGCATGTGCGCCGATCGGGGCCCAGCAGCACCGACTCTTTGTGGATGTTTGGCGGGCTGGCGCTGGACAACGTAACCGGCAACCGCTACTTCGATTTTGAAATGTACCAGACCGATATTTATTACGACCGCGCCTCGGCAGGCTGGTACGGTTACGGCCCCGATGCAGGACATACCAGCTGGAAATTCGACGCGGCCGGCAGGGTCATTTCACCGGGCGATATTATTTTTTCTGCCGAATACCAAAGCGCTTCGCTCACCAGCATTGAAGCCCGCATTTGGGTGCATAAAGATGCACTCAACACTAACCCGGTGGCGTTTACCTGGTCGGGTAAATTTGATGGTGCCGGCTCGGGTGCCACATATGGCTACGCCAGCATTTTACCCAAAACAAACGGCGCATTTTACACCGGCCTGCAATGCGGCAACAGCGAATGGGCCGGCCCGTTTGGGCTGGTGTTGCAAGACAACTCCATTGCCACCAATTTCACGGCACGGCAGTTCATGGAGTTCTCGGTAAACCTTACCAAGCTGGGCCTCGATCCGGTTACTGTTTTTGGCACCGATGTATGCGGCACGCCGTTCAACCGGATGGTGGTAAAAACAAGGGCTTCCGCTTCATTCACAGCCGAATTAAAAGACTTTGTAGCGCCCACCGACCTCTTCCTGGCGCAACGGGTACAGGCCGCCGCCGAAGTACCCGAAATTTGCGGCAGGGCCAGTGCCAGCCGCCTGTCGGTGATCAACCCGGTGCCTACATCTGTATACACTTGGAGCACACCCGATGGCAACATCCTGGGCACCACCGAAGGACCTGAAGTGTACGGCGAACTGGACGGCATGTACATCGTTACGCAAAAATTGATGGCGGGCTGCAGCAACTATGCGCAGGACACCGTTTACATTACCCACGATACCAAATGTTCGACACTTGCCGTGCAGAACATTGACATAAAAGCTGCCTTGTATGAGCGCAGGCCGAAGCTGCAATGGACCTGCACCGAAAACAGGGCAGCAATGCATTACGAGGTACAGCGCAGCACCAACGGGGTGCATTTTACCACCGTGCACCGCCAGCCCAACAACCGCCGGGGCAGCACCACAGCCACCTATTATTTTACCGATAGCACCGTAGCGGGGCAAGGCCAAAAGGTATATTACCGGGTACGGGTAAACTTGGATGCCGGTGCCATTTATAGTGCCGTGGCGCAGGTGCACATGCCGCTTGAGGAAGGCCTGCACATTTACCCCAACCCGGTAAAAAGCGAGGCGCAGCTGTGGCTGGCCGTGGGTGCAAAAGGCACCGCAAGGGTAAAGGTGCTCAACTTGGCTGGAGCTGAGGTGTGGCAGCAAACCGTGCCGGTGGTGCCGGGGCAAAACCGCATCGTTATTGCAGAGGCGGGCCAGTGGGTGCCGGGTAGCTACGTGGTGGTGGCCGAAACGGCCACGGGGCGGCTGGTGCAAAAACTATCGGTATCCGGCGTTACTCATTAAAAATATTTTGCATGCCGTGTAACTAATTTCTTTCGCAAAGAATATTTTCTATCTTTACGGCCTGGCAACGCTTCGGTTAATTCTGGAGCGTTGCTATTTTTTCGTGTATGCCCCAACGGTTTTTTCTGCGGGCACAACTTAATGAAGACCATATAAGCTGCCGGTGCCTCGGAGGTGCCGGTTATTTTATTATACCCCCAAAAGCCCATCCATATGAGCAGTGTTCAGTACGTGACTAAGGAAACACTTGAGCAAATGAAAGCCGAACTGCAGCAGATGCGTGGCGTGGACCGTCCGGCGGCTTCCCGCGCTATTGCTGAGGCCCGCGAAAAAGGCGACCTGCGCGAAAACGCGGAGTACGATGCCGCCAAAGAGGCCCAGGGCCTGCTGGAAGCCCGCATAGCCCTGCTGGAAAGCCAGATTGCTACGGCCCGCATAGTAGACGAATCGACCATCGATACTTCCAAGGTTTCTATTTTGACCAAGGTAAAAGTGACCAACCTGGCCACCAAAAAACAGGTAACCTACCAGATTGTGAGTGAAAAAGAAGCCGACCTGAAAGCCGGTAAAATTTCTGTGGGTTCGCCCATTGGCAAAGGCCTGCTGGGCAAATCCGTAGGCGAGGTAGCCGAGGTAACGGCGCCTGCCGGCGTGCTGAAGTTTAAAGTGGAAGAAATATCAATCTAGGGATTTACGATTTCGGATTTACGATTGACGATTTCAGGAGTCGCAGCCGGTTAAGGGGGACGCCCAACAATCGTCAATCCCAAATCGTACATCGTAAATACTCCCAAGTTTTTCAAAAAGCACACTCCCATGACTCTTTTTTCCAAGATCATTGCCGGCGAAATTCCGTCGTATAAAATTGCGGAAGACGACCGGTTCTTTGCTTTTCTTGATGTGTTTCCGTTGCGCACCGGGCATGTGCTGGTGGTACCCAAAGTGGAAGTGGATAATCTATTTGACCTGGAGCCTGAATACCTTTCGGGGATCCTCACATTTGCGCAGCCCATTGGCAAAGCCATTGAGCGGGCTTTTGCCTGCAACCGCTGCGGCATTTCGGTTATCGGCCTCGAGGTGCCGCATGCACATGTGCACCTGGTGCCCATCAACAATTCCAACGACCTGAATTTTACCCAATCAAAACCCCGCGCTACCGACGATGCACTCCAAAAGGTGCAGCAACTTATTTTAGCGGAACTGAACCGCGGCTGATAGTTTAGTTACTGCCTTTACTTCAATGATTTTTTCCAATAAAAAAACGCACAGTGTTGAGCTGTGCGTTTTGTTTTATTAAATGCGGAACCACTGGCTCCGGTGCGGTTACTGGTTTGCCAGCAAGCTTAAGAAGCCTGCTTTTTGGGCTTGGGCACGGTGCCCAGGCTGGCGTAGCTGATGATGCCGTTGGGCGTAATCAGGTGTACGGCAGCCAGCTCGTGCTTACTGGAGTAAACCAGTTGCAGTTTTGGCTCGTTGGCCACTGCTGGTGTTGTGTTGTTCTGTTTCATGGACGGAACTTTTAGTGTTCAAAAAAATAGTATGCTTAAGGTACAGTTATTTTATTTAACTCATCAATAATTTGTCTTAAAGTTGGCCGCCAGCGCCATTTTTAACCGGTGGTAGGCAACGGGCAGTGCAAATTTCTATAATGCCTAAGCTGTTTTGCGGGTACTGCCGTCAGTATAGTGGCTGAGTTTTGGCAGTGCCCACATTAATTAAAAAGGGAATGGGGGCAAAAGTTTAATGGGTTGAAAAAGATAACGATTTGTTGTACTGGCATTCATTGCGCAGTAATGGCCGTAAATAAAAAGCTCCCTGCCATGCAGGGAGCTTTTTATTGTTTGTGTGATTGCAAAGACTATTAGGCACCCAGTACCACGATCAGCGAGTAGATCAGGCCGGGGATGTAGAACAGCAGGGTAAGCAGCAAGCTGATCCAGAAGCGGGTGTTGATCTCACCTTCGTGCAGGTACACACCCAGTGGTGGCAGCAGGATGGTGATGATCACCAGCAGCAGTTGGTTATCAACAATGGGGTCGGCACCTTTTTGCGCCTTCATTTGCTTTACTACTTTCTTGGCGTCTTTCAGGCGCTCTTTTCTTTCTTTGGCCGACAGGTTGCGGAAATCGTTCAGAGCCGACTGTACGGTTGCTTCATCTGGTGTGGACGTTGCTGGCCGTGCTGGTGCGGGAAGGCTGGCTGCAAATGTTTGCGGCAGCATTACGGAAAAGCACAGCATCAGAAACAGCAAGCGAGTAAACACTTTTTTCATACACTTTGGTTTTAGTGGAAGTTTTTTTTACTGTTATAAAAATTGGACCAGCCTCCGGGTCGGACATTAATATTGAAGCCAAGAGGCTGGTTTGGTAAAACCCCAAATAAAAACAGTCAGCATCCGTCAAATAAAAAGAGCAGCCCTTGAGCTGCTCTTTTTGTATCAATAAAATGTAATCATGCATCGATCTTACCCACCATATTGGCCGGGATCACCCACTGGTCAAATTCCTCTGCAGTTACATAACCCAGTTTCACGGCCATCTCTTTCAGCGTGGTGCCTTCCTTGTGTGCTTTCTGTGCAATTTCGGCTGCTTTGTAATAACCGATCTTGGTATTGAGCGAAGTAACCAGCATCAGCGAATTGTCTACGTGTTTTTTGATGTTGGCTTCGATTGGCGCAATGCCTACGGCGCATTTTTCATCAAAGCTTACGCAGCCATCGCCGATGAGGCGGGCACTGTGCAAAAAGTTGTAGATCATTACCGGCTTGAACACGTTCAGTTCAAAATGACCCATCGAGCCGCCTACATTAATGGCTACATCATTGCCCAATACTTGTGCAGCAATCATGGTCAGTGCTTCGCATTGCGTGGGGTTTACTTTACCCGGCATGATGGAAGAACCGGGTTCGTTATCCGGGATAAAGATTTCACCAATGCCGCTGCGCGGTCCGCTGGAAAGCATGCGGATGTCGTTGGCAATTTTCATCAGGCTAACGGCAACAGTTTTCAGTGCGCCGTGTGCTTCCACAATCGCATCATGTGCTGCCAGCGATTCAAATTTATTTTCGGCCGTAACAAATGGCAGCCCAGTAAGGGTAGCAATATGTTTGGCCACATTTTCCGAATAACCTTCCGGTGTGTTGATACCTGTGCCCACTGCGGTGCCGCCCAGTGCCAGCTCGCTCAGGTGTGGCAGCGTGTTTTTAATGGCACGCAGTCCATGATCTAACTGCGACACATAACCGCTGAATTCCTGCCCCAGGGTAAGTGGCGTGGCATCCATAAAATGGGTACGGCCAATTTTCACCACGTGCATGAACTCCTTGCTTTTTTGCGCCAGCGTATTGCGCAATTGCTCAATACCGGGTATGGTTACTTCCAGCAGCATTTTGTACGCAGCAATGTGCATGGCGGTAGGAAAGGTATCGTTCGACGATTGCGATTTATTTACATCATCGTTGGGATGTAGGAACTTTTCTTTATCGCCCAATTGGCCGCCGTTGAGCACATGCCCGCGGTAGGCAACCACTTCGTTTACGTTCATATTGCTTTGGGTGCCGCTGCCGGTTTGCCATACCACCAGTGGAAAGGCATCATCCAATTTGCCTTCCAGGATCTCATCGCAAACACGGCCAATCAAGTCCGATTTTTCTTTGGGCAGCACGCCTGCTTCGGAGTTGGTGATGGCTGCCGCCTTTTTGAGATAGGCAAAGGCGCGGATGATTTCTTTGGGCATGCGGTTGATGTCCTGCGCAATCTTGAAATTGTCGATGCTGCGTTGTGTTTGTGCGCCGAAATAAGCATTGGCAGGCACTTTCACTTCGCCCATGGTATCTTTTTCAATCCTGAACTCCATACTAAAAGGGTTTTGGGGTGCAAATTTAGCTTCAAAATTGCAGGGAAAGGGAAAAAGCCTGTAATGAGGAAGCTACGATACTGTTGGGGCGCAGGTGCCGCATTATTTTTGGCCGCCTGCAACCTGCAACTGGAACAAAAAGACGAAGGGTTGATCAGCGTGGACAGCTCGGGGGCCTACGCCGACGCCGGTGAGGAAAGTGCAGCCATTGCAGCCGACAGCATTGCCGCCAAAGCGCCGGTGGTGTTGCCGCAGGCCAAGCCCGGGCAAGCCATTGATACCCGTGGCGTAAAGCCCGAGCAGGTGGTGGCTTTTGCACAAACCCAGATGGGTGTGCCCTATAAATACGGTGCTACCGATCCAACCATTGGTTTCGACTGTTCGGGGTTCATTACATACGTGTTCAATCATTTTGGTATTGCGGTGCCGCGGTCGTCCATTGATTTTACCAACGTGGGTAAAGAAGTGCCGGAAACGGCGGCGCGTCCTGGCGACCTGATTTTGTTTACTGGCACCGATAGCGCCGATCGAAATGTGGGTCATATGGGCATTGTGATAGCGCCGGCCACCGATACGCTGAAGTTTATTCATGCCACATCGGGCAAGGCAATGGGGGTAACGGAAACGCCGCTGAATGGATATTACCGGGGCCGCTTTGTAAAAACAATTCGCGTTTTCCCGGAGTAGGTTTTTGAACCACGAAGACACTAATGGCACCGAGGAGCACTAAGAAATTAAAGGATGATGCGGCATTTAGGTAAAATGGTGCTGGGTAATTGAGTAAGTAGTGATTGAACCAATACATCTGGTATAGCTACCCTACATGCGTGAACATATGTACACGTGAACACATGTACATTTTGGTGCAATGGCATTTGGTGTTTAATTTCCTGAACAGACCCGATTGGTTGGGTAAACTGATCATAACCTTCCGCCTGCCATATGCGCCTGTTTCCTATTATTTGCAGCTTGCTGCTTACCATTACATTACGGGCACAACCCATCAACCGCAAAGCGTTGGTAGAGCGGCATGTTGTTATCAACACGTGCTTTGATAGCCTTGGTGCACTTTCGGTGGGCAATGGCCGCTTTGCGTTTACGGTGGATGTTACCGGGCTGCAAAGTTTCCCGCAGGCCTATGGAAATGGCATTCCATTAGGCACACAATCGGAGTGGGGCTGGCACAGCTTTCCAGACACAGCCAATTACCGGCTCGAAGAAACATTTAAAGAATACAACCAGGCGGGCCGCAAAGTAACTTATGCTATTCAATGGCCGGAAGGAGGTAGAAAACAGGCTGCAGCCAATTGGTTCCGCGCAAATCCACACCGGCTGCAATTAGGCAATGTTGGTTTTTTGTTGTTGAAAGAAAATGCCGTACCAGCCGGGTTAAACGACTTGCAAAATATAACGCAGCAACTCAATCCATGGACCGGCCTCATCACCAGCCGGTTTACACTGGAAGGTGTTCCAGTTGTAGTAATTACCGCAGCACATCCTGATATCGATGCCATTGCAGCTTCCGTCGAATCGCCCCTGGTGGCTACAGGCCGGCTGCAAGTTTTTCTGCAGTTTCCTTATCCCACCGGCGACTGGACGGATGCCGGCACGAATTACAATCACGCCGAACAACATACAACATTATTGATGCCGCAAGGTGCAAATAGCGCATTGATACAACGCAAGCTGGATACTACCCAATATTCGGTTACACTTGGCTGGGAGGGCAATGCTGCGGTGCAAGCAAAAGCGCCACACTACTTTGTATTGCAGCCCAATTCGGGCAGCAACCAATTTTCTTTTAGCTGCACCTTTTCGCCACGAAAGCCAACTTTTACACCGTCGTTTAAACAAACAATGAACAGCAGCAAAAAAGAATGGCAACAGTTTTGGCAAAGTGGCGGCGCTATTGATTTTTCGGGCAGCACCGATCCGCGGGCTGCAGAAATTGAGCGCCGCGTAGTGTTGTCGCAATACCTAACCCGCGTTCAATGTGCGGGGTCTTTTCCGCCACAGGAAACCGGTTTAACTTACAATAGCTGGTTTGGCAAGCCGCACCTTGAAATGCACTGGTGGCACGGCGTTCATTATGCATTGTGGAGCCGGCCGCAGTTGTTGCAAAATACATTGGGCTGGTACAAACAGGCCGCAGCAGAAGCCAAAGCGTTGGCTGCACGACAAGGTTTTGATGGCGTACGCTGGCAAAAAATGACTGATCACGATGGCCGTGAAGGGCCTTCATCTATCGGCGCCTTTTTGATCTGGCAGCAGCCGCATTTTATTTATTTCGCCGAGCTGATGTACCGCAGCAAACCAACCACCGCAACATTAAATCAATACAAAGACCTATTATTTGCCACCGCCGATTTTATGGCATCCTATGCCTGTTTCGACAGCGCAAAAGGCCGCTCCATTTTAGGGCCTGCATTGATACCGGCACAGGAACGTTTTAAGCCGGAAGAAACAATCAACCCAACGTTTGAACTGGCGTATTGGCACTGGGCGTTGCAAACAGCACAGCAATGGCGCCTGCGACTAAATATGTCGCGGAATAGCCAATGGGATGCAGTACTGCAAAAGTTATCGCCGCTGCCGGTGCAGAACGGGATTTACCTCGCCACTGAATCTGCGCCGGATTCGTACACCCGAAGAGAATTTATGACGGATCATCCCGCAGTGCTGGGCGCATTGGGCATGCTGCCGCAAATGAGCATTACAGATACGGCAACCATGCGCCGCACCTTTGATCTTATTTGGGAAAAATGGCACTGGCCTGAAACCTGGGGTTGGGATTTTCCCATGACGGCCATGACCGCTACGCGGTTAGGTATGCCCGGTAGCGCGATTGATGCCCTGCTGATGGATGTGCCAACCAATACCTACCTGCGCAACGGACACAATTACCAAGATAGCCGTTTACGGTTATACCTGCCCGGCAACGGCGGGCTGCTTACTGCCATAGCAATGATGGTGGCCGGTTATGATGGTGCAACTGATTCATTACCCGGCATCCCTAAAAACGGCCAATGGAAGGTGCGGTGGGAAGGATTGAAAAAAATGCCATAAAAAGATTTTGAACCACGGAGACACGAAGGACACAAAGGGGCACTAAGAATTTACTTCGTGCTACTCCGTGCCCTTCGTGTCTCCGTGGTTCAACTTTTACTTAATTGTATAGCGGAAGCCAGCATAGATCTGGCGGCCGTTTACAGGGCCCCAAATCATGGATGCATCGAAGTAAGGCCCAAAGGGCTGATCCGACGCCAGCACCGCGCCGTGCTGCATAAAGTTGGTGAGGTTTTCACCACCCAGGTACAGGTCAACGGCTTTCGATTTGCCCAAAGTCTTGCTTATCTGCGCATTCATCAGCACATACGATGGCGACTCGTTCATGAGCATATAATGATGCGGGTTGCCTTCGGTGGAGGGCAGTCTTTTTGGCCCGATCAGGTTAAAGGTGTAATCAAACTTCCAACCCGAAACCTCGTAGGCCGCATTGGCAAAAGCCCGGTGTTTGGAGGTGAGCGGTTTTTGCAGCAACTGGTTGCTGTATTCTGTTTTTACATCAAAATAGCGGTAGGCCAAGCGCAACTCCAACCGCGCCACCGGCATCACCGATACTTCGGCCTGGAACGAATTGGAAAAGGATTTCCCTTCCAGGTTGTAAAACTTCAACAGGCGTGGGTTTTCATAATCCACCACCACCTGGTTTTGAAAATCGTTGCGGTAAAAATCAATACCCACATTGGCGTTGCGGCCAAACAATATAAACTTTTGGTCCACGCTGATGCCTTTGTTCCAGCTTACTTCCGGATCGAGGCCGTAAGCGCCACCGGCAGCCGGGTTTAATATCTGCACTTGGCGGGCACTTACCAGTGCGCCATTATTTTCGGCAAAAATATTGGCGGTGCGCTGGCCGCGGCCGAACGAAGCCCGGATGGTAGTGTTGTTCACCGGCTGGTACCGAACGTTGAGGCGTGGCGTAACAAAAGCGCCAAACAGGCTGTTGTGGTCGGCACGCATACCGGCCACCACGGTAAATTTATCTACCGGCTCAAATGTGTATTCGAAAAAGCCGCCGGGCACCGCTTCGCTGCGCTGGTAGTTCGCTGTATTCAGCTGCTCATTGTATTTATCGTACAAAAAGCTGAGGCCGGTTTTAAACTTGTGCGCCGTATTGCCAATAATGGATTGATAGATCAGGTTGGCGTAAAAATTCTGCTGGCGGCCGTTGTATTGCGTCAGGCCAAAATAAGAATCCTGCTTGTGGTTGAATGCCGAGAGCTGCAGGCCAATGCTCTGGTATTTTTTCTCCGGGAAAATATAACCCAGTTTGCCAAAGGCTTCGTAGCGGCGGGTATCAATGCCCAGGCCATACTCGTTGGTGCCGCCTTTGTGCTTCGATTCATCATAGTTTATTGAGCCGCCAATGCGGTTATCGGTGAGTACTTTTACACCAAACTGGCCCATCAGATTGGTGCCCTGGTACTGCCAGCGGTTGACGCCGCTGAACAGGTTGCCGGTGGGCAGATCTACAAAGCCATCCTTGTTCTGGTCAACTTTATTGTATAAAAAATCATCGTGCAGCAGCAGCATGGTGCTCCATTTGGAGCCCAGCTTTTGGGCATAGTTCAGGTTCAGGTCCGATTTGCCCATGGTATTTACATAACCATTCACGTGCAGGCGGTCGGTATTGGCGGGCTTTTTCAACTCTACATTGATCTGGCCGGCAATGCTTTCATAACCATTTACCACCGAGCCAATGCCTTTGGTGAGTTCAATAGATTCTACCCACGGGCCGGCAATGGAATTCAATCCCAGTGAAGTGGCCAGTCCACGCGGACCGGGCAGGTTCTCTACGGTTAGCTGCGTGTACACCCCCGAAAGACCCAGCAACTGTATTTGCTTGGACCCGGTCACCGCATCGCTGTACGAAACGTCGACCGAAGGGTTGGTTTCAAAGCTCTCGCTGAGGTTGCAGCAGGCGGCTTTAAACAGTTCTTTTTGCGTCATTACCGCGGTGCGAAACGGGTTGTAGCCATTGATGTAGGTTGATGCGCGGCCAGAAGTTACCCGCACTTCTTTGAGCTCTTTGCCCGAAGCCATCACCACTTTTACCTGCCCGTGGTCATCGACCTGCAGGGTATCGGGTTTGCGGCCGGCATAGGAAATAACGAGCTTTTCTTGGCCAGGCTCGTAAGGCAGGGTAAACACGCCTTCGGCATTAGAGGCCACGCCTTTGGTGGTGCCCAGCCACATGGCCGTGGCGCCTTCCAGCGGCTTAAAATTTCCTTTGCTGTCTTCTTCCAGCACTACGCCACGCACCACTGCAGGAGCTTCTTCGTCGTGGTGTTCGGCACCTTCATCTTCGCCGTGGGTGCCTTGCAGGTCGCGGTAGCGGCAGCAGTCGGGCAGGGATTCATATACTTTTTGCGTAGCCTTTTCCTTTTCCGTATCGTGGCCAATGCCGGCAATATGTTTATGAATGCCATCCAGCGAAATTTCGGCCGGGTTGTAGGTTACCGAAAGCATGTTGGTGGGCACATCCCATTTGGCTTTGGAAACGCCTTTTATTTTCAGCGATTTTTCGATGCGCTGTTTGCACATGCCGCAAGCGCCGGACACCTTAAAGGTTGCGGAACTGTCCTGAGTAGCGGTTTGGGCATATGTATGGGTAAACGCGATGCACAGCAGCATCAATATAATGGAGCGGATCTTTTTCATTGTTCAGTTGATTGTAAACCTTGCTAATAGTGCAATATCAAAAGGGCACATAGCGGGGCACGCCACACCATGGCCTACGCGAAAACGGGTTACAATCAAATAAGGTAAGTGCAGTATAACTGGTGGAGGGGACGCGGTAGTGGTGGCGGTGCAAAAATGGTGGGCTCGATGTAGCTCGAAGCTAGCGGCTCGGTTACGGCATCAAACCCGAATTGTGGCTTGGGCACGGTGTAAACTGCGGCCAGCAGCTTTAGCGCCTGTGCATGGCTGTGGGCATCTTTTACTTTAAAAGAAACCTGCTTTTCATCGCAGCATTGCTTTTTCTCAGCCGGTTTGGCCATTTTGCTGCAATGCGCTTTTTCGGGCTTGGGCGCCTTCATTTTGCAGGCGCTTTCTTCGGCAGCCACCAGCGATACATCATCGAGTTTGCCACAGCAGAAATGAAAATGCAGGGTCATGCCGGTAGCGGAAAAACCGTACACGCAAAGAAGCATTATGACCAGCAGCTTTTTCATTACTCTTGCAAAATTAGTGTAGAAGGCGCATCTTTCAACCCAAGGCGGCCCGTTTTCATTTTTTTAACAGGCCAGCCCATTTGCCTGCCACAAAGATGGCGCTTGCGGCAGGTGCCTTTGTTACAACATTTCGTAAAAGATGTACAACATTTTTGTTGTTCGATGGTTTATCTACAGTTCTTCCTCCCGCTCCAGCATCAGGATGGCGCTTTGGGGTACAATGAAAAACTTTTCGCCGGCATATTGAATTTCGGTGGCACCGTTTACCAGAAAAATAGCGGTATCACCTTCACGGGCTTGCAGGGGTATATATTTAACCTGTTCTTCGGCAGCCTTCCATGGTTCTTCTTCAATATGATTAGGGATGGCGTACCCCGGCCCGGTTTTTATTATAGTGCCTTGCTGCACCCGCTCTTTTTCGCCTACACCTGGGGGTAAGTACAGGCCACTATCAGTGCGGTCGGTAGGGCGGGAGGGGCGCACCAGTACCCGGTCGCCAATGATGATGAGCTTTTTGAGCTTGTTATCGGACGTAATCAGCATACAAACAAAATATTTAGGTTTGGCCGCCTGCAGGGGCGGGGCCGCAAATTTAAGGCAAGCAAAACGGAAAGAGATTTGCAGGGGCTTAGCCGGTTGGGGCAAAACCATTAATTTTAAACCACTTTAAACCAATCGTCATGGAAGGAAAGAAACCTAAAATCCTGTTGTGCGAAGATGATACCAACCTGGGCTCTGTACTGAAGAATTACCTGGAACTGAACGATTACGACGTAACGCTGGAGCGGGACGGCCGCCTGGGCCTGGCTGCTTTTCAGCGCGAAAAATTTGACCTCTGCCTGCTCGACGTAATGATGCCGAACATGGACGGCTTTACGCTGGCCGAAGAGATCCGCGATGTGGACCCCGATATTCCCCTGTTTTTCCTCAGCGCCAAAACCATGAAGGAAGACATCATCCAGGGCTATAAACTGGGCGCCGACGACTATATTACCAAGCCTTTTGATTCGGAAGTGCTGTTGCACAAGATCAAAGCCATCCTCAAACGCAACGAGGAACTGAATAAAGAAAGCGAGAACCGCGAGTTTGACCTGGCTTCTTACCATTTCAACCCCAAGCTGCGCCAACTGTCGCATGACGGTAAAACACAAACGCTTTCGCCCAAGGAAAACGAATTGCTGAAAATGCTGGCCGAGCACCTCAACGACCTGCTGCCCCGCGAACAGGCGCTGAAAAAAATCTGGGGTTCGGACACGTATTTCAACGGCCGCTCTATGGACGTGTACATTGCCAAGCTGCGCAAATACCTGAAAGACGATCCAAACATCGAGATCGTGAACATTCACGGCAACGGCTTTAGGCTGGTGGTGCAGAATGCGGGTGCTACTGCGTAAGTGCTCACCGCATCCGGTTTCAGCATTAGTAACATTTCATTGAACGATACTTTTCAATTGTAAAGCCACTCCCATCGGGGTGGCCTTTTTTACGTAGCCGGCTGTAGTATCGCTATTGGGCTGCTGTTGCGTCGCACACTTGTACGTTCTGTATTGCTGTTGTGCTTTACTTCTCTACCTGCTGTTAGCCGTTGCCCTTAAGGCAATGTCATGCCGAACTTGTTTCGGCATCCCCTTGTGCTTTTGTAAACTCTGCGAGATGGAGGAGATGCCGAAACAAGTTCGGCATGACAAACCCTGATTGTAATAAGTCGCCTATAACACCGTTGAAATTATACTCTTTAATTGCAATGTTTTTACCCACTAATCATGCTCTTGCCCTTGTCATCCTGAGCGAAGCGAAGGATCTGAGTTTGAGCCAGCACAAACGTAGAAATAACAAGTAGTCTGCCTTTTACTCAATAGTTCCTCACTTTACAACGCTCAGATGCTTCGCTGCGCTCAGCATGACAAACCAGAATGCATCCGTACCCATCAAAAAGCATAAAAATAAAAAGCCATAGAGAACGAAGTCTCCATGGCTTAAATCAGCTATTTGAACAACTTGAACTATTGAACAAACAAGAACATTAGGTCAATCCAAACAACGTTCCCGTGGTTCCATGCATTGGTGGCGTTTTCCCCAAATGCGCATAGGCTTTTTCCGTTACCTCGCGGCCGCGAGGCGTACGCTTGATAAAACCTTCCTGTATGAGGAACGGCTCGTATACTTCCTCCAAAGTTCCCGGCTCTTCGCCCACGGAAGTGGCAATGGTAGTGATGCCCACCGGCCCGCCTTTGAATTTTTCAATGATGGCCGAAAGAATGCGGTTGTCCATTTCATCCAGTCCGTGCTCATCCACGTTCAGGGCCCTTAGCGCATGTTGGGTAATGCCCATATCAATTTGAGAATCGTTGAGCACTTGTGCAAAATCGCGAACGCGGCGCAGCAGGCCGTTGGCAATACGCGGGGTGCCGCGGCTGCGGCGGGCAATTTCGCCGGCTGCTTCGGTGGTGATCTCTGCTTTCAGGATTTCTGCCGACCGCAACAGGATGTTTTTCAGTGTTTCGGCATTGTAATATTCCAGCCTTGATTTAATAGCAAAACGCGACAGCAGCGGCGCTGTGAGCAAACCACTACGGGTGGTAGCGCCCACCAGTGTAAACGGGTTCAGATTGATCTGGATGCTGCGTGCCGATGGGCCGCTGTCGATCATAATGTCGATGCGGTAATCTTCCATGGCCGAGTACAGGTATTCTTCCACCACGGTGCTCAGGCGGTGTATTTCATCGATAAACAACACATCACGCGGGCCCAGGCTGGTGAGCAGGCCGGCCAGGTCGCCGGGCTTTTCAATCACCGGCCCCGAAGTTTCCTTAATGCTCACACCCAACTCATTGGCCACAATGCGGGAAAGCGTGGTCTTACCCAAGCCGGGAGGACCGTGAAACAGCACATGGTCCAGCGCCTCGCCGCGTAGCTTGGCGGCACGGATAAAAATGACCAGGTTCTCGATCAGCTGCGCCTGGCCGGTAAATTCGTCGATGCCCTGCGGGCGAATATTGTTTTCAAATTCCTTCTCGGTGGCCGTTAAGGTTTCCTTGCCGGAAAGAAGATTTGGATTTGCCATAACTGCTTCAAAATTAAGAACTGGCAGGGCTACATGATTGTGTTGTTTTCAGGCGCCGGCCAGACGTGTAAAGATATCCTTTTTCCTAAAAATTTTAGCAGCAAAACTGTTAACAAACCCGCTGCAACATGCCGCAGCGGGTTTGTTATTTACTAAAAACACAAATCATTACTTCTTGTGCAGTTGCACGGCAATACGGCGATCCACCCGGCGCTCCTCGTCGGTAGCGGTTTCCGGCATGGTCGCAAACTTTGATCCGTATCCTTCTGCATCCGTTACCTGCTTGTCGGCACCAGCCGCTTTTAGCGCAGCCATTACTGCTTCGGCGCGGTCCTCGCTCAGCTCTTCATTGGCTTCGGCATTGCCCACTTTATCGGTGTAGCCACCAATCTTAATGCGGGCATCGGGGTAAGCTTTCAAAATGGCCGCAATGTTGGCGATCTGCGCATTGCTTTCGGCAGTGAGCCGGGCACTGCCGGTTTCAAAATTGATGTTGTCGAAATCAAACCAGCGGTCTTTGTTTGCTTCGCAGGCCGCATCGTTGAGGCAGGCCACCAGTTGGTCTTCTACACCACCTTGGTATGCATCCAACTCGGTATTATTGGGCAGGCGCACCTTGGTGTACGATCGGGTTGTGGCCGCTGCTGCCGGTTGCCGCGCCGCGGCAGTTGATGTATCGGTCATGGTGGTGGTTGCCATTACTTCATCATCGTCATCATCGTCATCGTTGCGGTTTACCAGGTAGGCAATCAATGCAATCGCGCCAAGGCCTAGCAGCACCGGCAACACCCAGTTCGATTTGCGGGCAGGCTCCACATCGCGGGTTGGCGTTACCACGGTTTCGCGGTGTTCGGTGCGGGTAACGGGTTCGGCTACAGTGCGTTCGGCAATAACGGGATCGGCCACTGTGCTATCCGACCGGAACCAATTGCCCACAGAAAGGCCCGCTGGCAATGCACCCATGATGGAGGTTTTTTGGTTGGATAAATAGCCGCGCAGATCGGCACCCGTCCAGGATTTTTGTTTGGCTTCCCTGCCTAAAAAACTCAGCACCAGCGGTGCAATCATGCCAATAAGCGATTGCACGGTGCCTTCCCGCACACCTGCAAACTGTGCAATATTGGTGTTTACCGAATTGTTGCGGTCGCCAAACAACTGCGACAGCCAGCCCGGAATGCCGCCGAGCAATGAGGCACCTGCTGCTCCGCCGGCAGCGCTGCTAAACATACCGCCCAGGTTATCCAAAACATTGTTGTCGTCGGCTGCACGTGCATCCCGCAGCAGTTCGTCGGCATGGCCGGTTTCGGCCCGCTGAACAAAACCCGCCAGCACTGTGGGCACTACACCCGATAAAGCTTTGGAGATACCCGATGAACTTTCGCCAAACTGGGTTGCTGCACGCTCAGTAACTTCTGGCGTAAATAAATCCCGAACCGAGGCAAGGAGATTGATAGCCATGAATCTTGATTTAAGGTTAAGAATAAAAGCGGTTATGGACGGCTGTTATCTTAGGGCGGAAGGGCAAACAAAAAAATATCGGGCAGGTATGATCGGTATAAAAACTCGTGTGTCGGTAGAATGGATGGCAGCGAATGCCTAACAAGTTAATTTTTTTTCGGCAAAAAACACGCTGCGCATTGCCTGCACAAGCTGCCCAGCCAAAGCGTACCTGCGCATCCAAGCAATACAATTGTCAATAAAATTTACCGGCACAACGGCATCCGCAACACATCCTGTAGCGCAATTCGATTTCACGGGTTCAAACAAAAACATTGCAGTACATTTTTTATACATTGGGGTTACCAGCAAAACCGTGCCGGTAACAACAATCGCCGGGCGGAGTGCCGGCACAACGACCAGTCATCTTAGATCATGGAATTTCCCCTGACCATACCAATTGGCGGCATGCAACTGCCGCTGCACGCAGTGCTGGAAGCGGCCGCATTTTTTACGGGCTTCCGCTATTACCTGCACCTGCGCCGCAAGCAGGGCGATGCCTTTAGTTCGGAAAGCCGGATGTTCATCATCATCGGGGCCATATTTGGAGCCTTGTTAGGGTCCCGCATTGTGGGTGCATTGGAACAACCGGTGCTTTGGTGGCAGTCGGCCAACCCGCTGCTGTACCTGTACGCCAACAAAACTGTACTCGGTGGATTCTTAGGCGGTATTGCCGGTGTGGAACTGGCCAAAAAGCGAATGGGCGAACGCCGTGCATCAGGTGATCTTTTTGTTTTTCCCATGATCCTTGCCTTGTGCATTGGCCGGCTGGGTTGCTTTAGCATGGGCGTTTATGAAGAAACTTATGGCCTGCCCACACAATTGCCCACCGGCATGAACCTGGGAGATGGGCAATTGCGCCACCCGGTAGCGCTGTACGAAATCTTATTTCTGCTGCTGTTATGGGTGTTGCTGCGCAATGTGCAACAAACCGTGCTGCTGGCAAATGGCGCCTTGTTCAAACTGTTCATGATTGCGTACCTCGTCTTTCGTTTTCAACTGGATTTTATCAAGCCTCATTACAACTATCCCATTGGTTTATCGGCCATACAAATCTGCAGCCTGCTGGGGCTGCTGTATTATACGCCATTTATTGTGCAACCCAAAAAGCTACTGCAACCCCGCTATGCCCGAACGTAACTATACTTACTACGATTTTACCATTTCGCTTTGCCCCCACTGCCTCAAAAGGGTAGACGCAAAAATTGTGTTTGAAAACGACGCAGTGTTTATGCTCAAGCGCTGCGCCGAACATGGTTTTCAAAAAGTGCTGATTGCTTCGGATGTGGAATATTATAAAAACATCCGCAACTACAACAAGCCCTCCGAAATGCCGCTGCGGTTTAATACGGCAACGCATTATGGATGCCCATATGATTGCGGCCTCTGTGCTGATCATGAGCAACATGGTTGCCTTACCGTTGTAGAGATAACCGACCGGTGTAATCTTTCCTGTCCTACCTGCTATGCCAACAGCTCGCCGCACTATGGCCGGCACCGAACGTTGGAAGAAGTAACAGCCATGCTTGATGCCGTAGTAGCCAACGAAGGCGAACCCGATGTGGTGCAGATCAGCGGTGGCGAACCAACAGTGCACCCACAGTTTTTTGAAATACTGGACATTGCAAAAACGAAACCCATCAAACACCTGATGGTGAATACCAACGGCATTCGCATTGCCAAGGATTTTCATTTTGCCCAACGGCTGGCTACTTACATGCCCGATTTTGAGCTGTACCTGCAGTTCGATTCATTCAAGCCCGAGGCGCTGCAACAACTGCGCGGCGCAGACCTTACCGCTACGCGGATGCAGGCGCTGGAGCACCTCAATCAACTCAATTTATCTACCACGCTGGTAGTAACCTTGCAGAAAGGCGTGAACGACGATGAGATCGGGAAGATCATCGACTTTGCACTGCAACAGCCCTGTGTTCGCGGGGTTACATTCCAGCCCACGCAAGTGGCAGGTAGAACCAACGGATTTAACCCTGCCACCGACCGTATAACGCTGACGGTTGTACGTAAAAGTATTCTGGAGCAAACAAGCGTATTTCAACCCAACGATATCATTCCTGTGCCCTGCAACCCCGATGCACTGGCTATGGGCTATGCATTAAAGTTAAACGGGCAGGTGCTGCCCATGACGCGTTATGTGGATCCTGCGCACCTGTTGAACAACAGCCGCAATACCATTGTGTACGAGCAGGACGCTGTTCTGCATGGGCAGTTGCTCGATATTTTCAGCACCGGCATTTCGGTGGAACGTGTGGAGCAAAATGTGCAGCAATTGCTTTGTTGCCTGCCGCAGTTTTATGCACCCGGACTTACCTACAACAACCTGTTTCGCATCATTATCATGCGCTTTATTGATGCATGGGATTTTGATGTGCGGGCCATTAAAAAAAGTTGTGTGCACATTGTGCATAAAGATGGGCGCATCATTCCTTTTGAAACAATGAATCTTTTTTACCGGGACGAAAAAGAAGCTTACCTCCATGCGCTGCGCGGCACCAAAGAAAGTACCATCAAAACATTGCTGCAGTGAACCGCTTTCGTAACCCGCTCCGGGTAAATGCCATCATGCTGGCCGTATTTTTTTTGTTAGCCTTAGCGGGTACCGGCTCGGCAAGTATGCGGGATGCGCCGTTTATTTTGGGAACGGGTATGCTACTGCTGGCACCGGTAAACCTGGTGGTGGGCATGGTGCGCAACCGAAACAAAAAGCCCGATGGTATGGCCTTTGTCATCACTGCGGGCTTGTTGCTGCTGCTTGGGTTTTCTACCTGCAGTGCAGGCCTTGCTTTTGGCAACGTCAATTTTCACTAATTATGCCTATGCACTCGCAAACCCGCCTCATGTTGATCTGTCTTGGTTTGAACCTGCTGGCCGGAGCCGTGCTGTGTACGCCGTTTTTATTTTTACAATCAGACGATGCCGGTATATACTGGGGCCTTGCTTTGCTGGTAGTTGCAGCCCTTTCGCTGCTGGTGCAATTGGTCATTGGAATTGTATTTGTAACCCAGCCCCGCCGCCGGCCATTGGGGCAGGCCATGCTGCTGGCAATCGGTATTATTTTGTTGATAGGCCTGTCGGTTTGCGGCAGCATGTTGCCTTTTGCTTAATGCCCTGCGCTGCTGCAGGCTTAATACCCATGGAAGGCATATGTTGGCTGTGCTATTGCTTTCCGCTGCAAACTTTTCTACCTTATCTAACCCTCCCTATTAATGCTCCCGCTAATTCGGCTACACATCCATCTTTTAACCTCAAAAACATCTGCTCATGCCACAAGTCCAAACTTCAGCAGCAAGCACAGCCATTGGCACTATTCCATCAAAAGGTTATGCGGCCGGCGCAGCCAGCGCACAATTGGCTCCATGGAACTTTGAACGCAGGGCGCCTGGCCCGCACGACGTGCAAATCGACATCCGCTATTGCGGCATCTGCCACACCGACCTGCATTTTTTGCGCAATGATTGGGGTATCTCTGTTTATCCAATGGTGCCCGGCCACGAGATTGTGGGCGTAGTAACACATGTGGGCGATCATGTACATAAATTTAAAGCAGGCGATTTGGTAGGCGTGGGCTGCATGGTAGAATCGTGCAGGGTTTGCGACAGCTGCAACAACGGTGAACAACAGTATTGCCACAATGGAATGACACTAACTTATAACGGTACTGAAAAAGGTACCGGCAACATTACTTATGGCGGCTATTCGAACAACATTGTGGTGAATGAAGATTTTGTGTTGCGGGTATCGGAAAAGCTGCCGCTGGAGGCGGTAGCGCCGCTGCTGTGTGCCGGCATTACCACGTATTCGCCCATGCGCCGGTTTAAAATTGGTAAAGGCGATAAAGTAGCCGTACTGGGCTTGGGCGGACTGGGCCATATGGCGGTAAAATTTGCTGCTTCATTTGGTGCGGATGTAACGGTGCTCAGTACATCGCCGCATAAAGAAGCCGATGCCAGGAGGCTGGGCGCTCACAATTTTGTAGTTACCACCAACGAAGAGCAAGTGAAAAAGGTGGCCAAAAAATTTGACTATATTCTTGACACGGTTTCGAGCAAACACAATGATAATTTTTACATGGAAATGCTGAAATCGAAAGGCACACTAATTTGCCTCGGCGTGCCTGCAGAACCAAGAGAACTGCATTGGTATCCGCTGCAGTTCCAGGGCCGTGTAGTGGTGGGTTCCATTATTGGCGGCATTGCCGAAACACAGGAAATGCTGGACTATTGCGCTGCTAACAACATCACTGCCGACATTGAGTTGATAGCCATGAGGGACATACACCAAGCCTACGACCGCATGGAAAAAAGCGATGTGAAGTACCGGTTTGTGATTGATATGGCAACGCTATAACAGCACAAAAAAAACGCCGCTGCAACCAGCGGCGTTTTTTATAAAATCACTTCTCTTTTTATCTGGTAAAATTCAACTTAGTGCCCCTTTTTTTCTTCGTGTCTTGGTGGTTCAATTTTTCGCAAAAGATTATTCACTCTGCGCTAACCGGTATTGATTCAGGTTCAAAATCAGGTCGGGATCGACACAGTTTTCCAACCATTGCTCCCGCTCCGAAAATGCACATACGCCGGGATAATCGCCTTTCCATCCCTGCAGGTCGCGCATCACCTGGAAATGCAAGTGCGGCGGCCACCAGCCGTTTTCCTGCGGAATGCCAAACTCGGCAAACACATCGCCTTTTGCAAGGCGCTGTCCTTCGCCCAGGTTCTGAATGGAACCCAGCGACAGGTGCCCATACAACGTGTAAAAACTAACGCCCTCCAATTGGTGCGATAAAATGATCACGGAGCCATAGTTGCCCAGCTCCGGGTGAAAGCCAAAGGAATGCACGATGCCACCGAGTGGTGCCATTACTTTGGTGTTGGGTGCTCCCCAAATATCGGTGCCCAGATGCAGGCGGCGCGGCTCGCTGCCGGTGCTGTTATCAAACACCTCGCTGCGGCTGTAAATGGTGCGGTGTTCACCATAGCCACCAATGCCATAGCGGGCACCGGCATTGGCCAGTTGTTGATTGATGTATTGAATAAAACGGTTGTTGTCGTTTAAAATTTGATCAGTGAGGTCGGTGTTGGCTGCAGTAAAATCAAGCGGCAGCAGGCGGTCGGTTTGTGGCTCGAAGGGCACCACCGGGTGAAAGCTGGTTGTATGTTGTTGTAGTATGTTGATCAGGTTGTGTGCGGGTTGCATCGTTTGTTTTTATGGGGCAAAATTAATGGGGTAGGTTGTTTGTAAATAATGGCTGTTATGGTTATAAATAAAGTCGTTTCAATAAATGCGGTGTCTGTGAAATACAGTCACTGTCATGCCGACGCATGTCGGCATCTCCTTTATCTTGCGGAGTTTATCAAAGCACAAGGGGATGCCGAAACGAGTTCGGCATGACAGACACTAAGTAGGCTAAGAACCTGCTTTACATGCACATTGCATATTGCCAGTGTATATGGCACTAAACAAGACAGCCCAATCAAAAAGATTGGGCTGTTTTCACTATTGAAAAGCTATACTTAATTTTTCGTTGTTTCGGTTTGCTTCCATCCTTTGGTAATTTCCTGGATGGCGCGGTCCAGTTGCGGATCGCGGCCGTTGATCTTGTCTTCAAAAGAGTTGATCACCATAATGTCTGGCGTTACGCCACTCATTTCCAGGTCCTTTCCATCCAGCGAATAACAACCCCACGATGGCATCCGCACAAACGAGCCATCCACCAGTCCCATACCGCTGGTAAAGATGATCCAGCGGTATGTTTCATTGCCAATGATCTTACCCAGCTTCAGCGCTTTAAATCCTTCGGCGGTCATTTCCGCATCGCTGAGGGATTGCTCATTGGTGAGCAGCACAATGGGTTTGTCGGAAGGTGCAAAATTGCTTTGACGCGTTAATTGTCCCTCGCGGTATTTCCATTGCAGGTAAGAGCGCTGGCTTAAAAACTTCAGCACTTCATCGTGCACATTACCGCCGGTATTATAGCGCAGGTCCAATATCAATCCATCGCGGCCCACCAGCTCTTTGGTCATATCTACAAAAAAGTTTTCGAGTTCGTCGGTGCCCATGTTTTTCATGCAGGCATAAGCAATGCGTTTGCCCGTTTGTTCATCCACACGTTTTTGGTTGTTGTCAATCCATTCGTCGTACAAATTGGTGTACAGCGATGATTGCGGATGCAGCCTTACATCGTATGTTTTGCCACCACGGTTAAACGTCAGCTTCAACTCTTTATCCAGCGAGGGCCGTGTAAAATAATAAGCACGATCCATGCTTTGCTCCACGCTGCGGTCAGCTACCTTCACCAGCACATCGCCGGGTTGAATGTCGATGCCCTTGCGGTCGGCAGCGCTGCGTTTTACCACGTACTTTACTTTGTAGGGCGACGCCTCTTCAAAAATGATCCCCGTTTCCATGGTGGTGTTTTGCAACTGCACCGATTCTTCCGTACCAAAGGTGTTGAAGCCCTGGTGCGATGAATTCAATTCGCCCAACATGTCGTTCATCATGGTGCGCAGGTCGGCGCGGGTGTTGAGGTAAGGCAAAAAGCGCTGGTATTTTTCTTTCATCTTTGCCCAGTCAATGCCATGAAACTTTTCATCGTAAAAGTTTTCCTGCACATTGGCCCACATCTCTTCAAAGATCTGTGCAAACTCTTCCTGCAACGATCTCCTGAATGCGTACGAAGTAGCAATGGCCTCCACTTTGTTGCCGTCCAGGTTTAGTTTGTGTACCGTTCCATTCAGCAGCACATACAATTTGTCGCTAACTTCTACAAGGCCGCCGCCATTGGTGCCATCGGTGCCCGCAATCTTTTCGGTTTTGATGGTTTCAAAAGGCTCCAGCACGGTTTTCCAGAGCGCCATGCGGCCTTCGCCGTGGTTGCTCCAGTACAGCACTTGCGTCTTATCGCCTTTGGTGTATACGGTTTGTAAAAACTGGTCGCCAAAGCGTGGAGAAATCAGTTCAATGCGTTCCATTACGTTCTCCAGATCCATCACCAGCGCCGAACTATCCACCTGCGGTGCCAGCTTTGCAGCCGTATCTTTTTTACCGGCAGTTGTGTCTTTTTTCTCTTCTTTAAACAGGTCGTTGAACTTGTCGATGCGGAACGGATCATCCAGCTTTTCCAACGCCACGCGGTAAATTTTCGGGCTTTGCATGCCCATGGGGTAGGCAGGCTTCAGCCGCGACGAAGTAAAGTAAATGTATTTGCCATCGGCCGACCAAAGCGGATCGGCTTCTGAAATAGCGGTGTTGGTAAGGTTGGTGGTTTTGTTCTTTTTCAGGTCGTGAATAAAGATGTCTGTTTCAAAATTTCGGCGGGCCGTAAACAACACATAATCATCTTTTGGCGAAAAGCCGGGATCGCTGTTTTGAAAACCCCAGATCTCGTCTTTGGCCAGTGTTTTAGGCTGCATGGTTTTCAGGTCGAGCAGCTTTACTTCATCGCGGCCGCTCAGGTACACCGCCATGGTGCGTTTTTTATTCAACACAATATTGCGGTTGTGTTTTTTATCGGCAGTAAGTTGCTTGGGCTGGCCGCTGCCGCTGGCTGCAATGGTGTACCAGTTGCGAAAGCCGCCAATGGTTTGGTTGTACAACAGGGTTTTGTTGTCGCTCAGCCACTTTATTTCCTCGGCCCGTTCTGCCGAACCCTTTTGTATTTGCTGGATGAATTTGCCTTCAATATCACTCACAAAAATTTCGCCCCGCGATGTGAATGCCATCTTCTTTCCATCGGGCGACACATCGAAAGAAGTGATGTTGTTGCGAACATCAAAATCTTTTTCCTTGGTGAGTACATTATTGCGGTAAATGGCCAGGTTGATCTTTTCTGTTTTCTTCGATGCTACATCGTACAGCCATAATTGATAGTCACGTTCAAACACAACCTTGGCGCCGTTGGCACTTACCGATGGCGCTTTGATGGAAGTATTGAACCGCGTCAGCGCTGTTTTTTTGCCGCCGGCCATGGTGTATAAATTATACTCGCCATTGGCCTCGTCCGACATAAAATAAACGTTGCCCGCTTTGTCGATTGTGGTACCAAAATCTTTGCCTTCCCAGGTGGTGTATTTGGTGAATTTTTTAGTGCCTGGGTTGTACGATTGTATGTCGGGGTTAAAGGCGCCTTTATACCGTTTGCGGTGCGCCTGACTGGCACTTTCCCAGGTATCGTTGAAATATATTTCGCCGCTGGTGGGGTGCGCCACTAGATTGTGGTCGTATTGAAAAAAGTAGTTGCCAAATACCCGTTGCGGTGTGCCGCCTGTAAGCGGTACGCTAAAGCCTGATAATTGGCCGGAGCGGCCGCTGGTAAAATAAATGGTTTTCGAATCCCAGCCCCAGCTGCTCATTTCATCGGCTGCGCTGTGGTAGGTTACTTGGCGGATGTCGCCGCCCGTAATGGGCATTACATAAATATCGGGGTTGCCGTATTGGCGGCCGGTAAATGCAATCCATTTGCCGTCGGGAGATACCTTGGCGTTGGTTTCGTATCCCTGCATGGCGGTAAGCCGGTGGGCCTGCCCGTCGGCAAGGGCTGCTTTCCAGATGTCGCCCTCAAAATGAAACACCACCGTTTGCCCGTCGGGGGTAAGGGTAGGCTGTGATAAAAAATAGGTTTCACTGCTTTGTGCACTTGCCGCCGTTGTCAATAGTCCAGACAACAAGCCGCAAAAGATTTTTCTCATGCCAATTTGATTTTGGTCCAAAATACAACGGATTAGAACGGATTAACAACCGCTTGTCAAATACGGGGAAGTTGGGTTGGAAAATCATTGGGAGCGGGTAGCTGGTGGAGAACTGGAGTTGCTTTTTAATTAAATGACCCACATGTTTCAGCTATTGTGCTACTCGATGTTTCGCTTTATTAATGCAAAAATTTACACGCTACATTTTGTCATGCTGAGCGCAGCCAAGCATCTGAGTGGCGCAAAGCAACTGTTTGTGAAAGGTTCAGATCCTTCCTTCGTCAGGATGACAGGTACAAGTTGGTTTGTTATGGTGCAAATCCTAATGGCAAGGCCAATTAAACCGCAATGAAGTCTTTCCCTTTTCCAGACCAAACCACAGAAGAACAGCTTCACAATAAAATATATCCCCCCTCCATTCGTTCTTACTGCTATGCCCTCCAAAATCTTCCTCGCCTTTTTGCTTCTTTTTTGCTCCGGCAACCTTTGGGCACAGCCCCTTACCGGTGTATGGAAAGGGCGTATTGGTGGCCAGCGGGCGGAAGTGAAATTTGTGCAGCAGGGCGACAGCATCCGCGGCACCTCGTACTATGTTGCGGCTGGCGGCGGCTTTCGGCGCTACAGCATCCGCGGCTACCGCGATGCGCAAACCAATGCCGTTACCTGGTGGGACGACCAGTTGCTGGAAACAAAAGGCGGCATGATGGGGATTCCGGGAAAAGTGCCGCTGGCATCGGCCGCCGATTTCAATTGCCCCGGAGGCGGCATTATGATGCTGGATGGCAAAACAGCGCCGAAAGAAGATGGCGGTAAAGAAACAGCGCTACACCTCGATAAAGTAACCAACTCCCAGTTTCCCGACGAATGGGATTTTGTGATTGATAATTACACCATAGGCGCTAATGATCCGCGCATCATCGATTCTGTTTCCTTGATTGCATTTGGGCAAAAGCCAAAAGTGGCCACGCCGCAACCTGCCGTGGTGGTGCAAATGCCGCCCAGGAGGGGCATGGTATCTATACCGCCACCACCGGCGCAAAAGGAGCCCGAGCCTGCGGTAGTAGTGGCAGCGCCACCCAAAACCATTGAAGAAAAATTTATTGCCCGCACACCCAAGCATTTCATGGACATACCGCTGCGCGGCGATTCCATTGAATTGCGTTTTTACGACAATGCCGAAATCGACGGCGATTCCATTTCCTTGTTCCTGAACAAGCAGCTTATTTTCCAGCACATCCGCCTTACGGCAAAAGCGCATGTGGTAAAACTAGCTGTGGCCGATATGCAGGATGAAAACGAGCTGGTGATGGTGGCGGAAAACCTGGGCAAAATTCCACCCAACACATCATACATGGTGGCCCTGGTAGGCGACATGCGCTACGAAGCCAACTTGCAAAGCACCGAGGAGGTGAGCGCATTAATCCGGCTGCAGAAACCTAAAAAGGAGTAAACCATTTACCCGATAAAAAACCGGTAAGTGCCGTAAATAAATTGTTGCGTGTAGGTGTTCCAAACCTTAAAGGTCACCTCGTAATAATCCGAAAGTTCGTTGATGCCGGTAACAACAATATTGAGCCGCAGGTAGCGTGCATCTTGCGGTGATAGCGCCTGCAAGCCGCTTTTGCTAAACAGTGCCGGTTCATCCAGCAGCACTTCGCCTTCGCTGGTGGCCAGCTTTTCCGAAGCCTCTAGGTGCACTTTTCCATCCTGCACCTGCCAACCATCCACCACCAGGTTGAGCACCAGTTTTTTATTCACGTTGGTAACATTATCCTCGCTTACCAGTGTGCCATCGTCGTAAGTAAGATAAGCCTGCTCCAACGTTACGCCGCTGGCCTGCACTTCAATGTTGTTGCGGATCTTGGCAGTGGCTTCCTGTTGGCTGGCGGGGCGCACCAGTGTAGCGTTGCTTTGCTTGGTTGGTGTTGTGGCGGTGTTGTTTTGGCCGCAGGCGGTAAGCGCCAGCAGCATCAGCATGGAATAGCGCATCATCATTGCAGTTGGGTGTGGTTCTAACCTACTGCAAAAAAGGGGTAATTCATAGCTCAGCAGCTATGTTGGTTAGCGCGATTGATTGAAAGAAGTTTTAATTGAAATTTTTTATGCGATCAAGATAGTGCACAACATCATTTTACCCACCTAAAACACCAGTGCTGCAAACACGGGGAAATGATCGGAAGAAAACCGGCCCTGCCAGCTTTGCGACAGCGTAGCATGCCGCAGCACCCGGAAGCCATTGCGGATAAAAATAAAATCGATCGGTTCGTTGTCGGTTTCTTTCGGTCCCCAGCCATTGAAGGTGCCGGTTGGGCCAAAATGCGGCATTTGCGAAAGGGCTTTGGCGTCCTGCACATAGATCAGCGCGGTGCTGTCGGTTAATATTTTAATGGGTTCTTCGGATGGCTTTGCGTTGAAATCGCCGGTGAGTACCACGGGCAGGTTGCCGCCCATTTGGTGTATGCGCTGCAGCAGCAAACGTGCACTTTCGGCACGGGCCACTTTGCCCATATGATCGAAATGGGTGTTGATGGCAAAAAATTCTTTGCCTGCTTTACGGTCGCGGAAACGTGCCCAGGAGGCTACCCGCGTAATGGCTGCATCCCAACTTTTTGAGCCGGGCACTTCGGGTGTTTCCGACAGCCAGAACGTACCGGATTGTAAAGCCTGCAATCGGGTGGTGTCGTAAAAAATCGCGGAGTATTCACCTTTTTCTTTTCCGTCATCGCGGCCAACGCCAATGTATTTAAACTGCGGCAGGCGTTGTTGCAGTTCCTGCATTTGCAGGTGCAGCGCTTCCTGCACACCCAGCAGGTGTGTTTGGTAAAACAACACTTGTTGCGCCACTTTGTCTTTGCGGTAAGGCCAGGCATTAAGGCTGTCGGATGTGGTGTTGAGCCGTATGTTGAAACTCATTACATGCAGCGGCTCCTGCGCCACAGCGCCTATAGCCAGCAAAAAACAAACAAGCAATAAAAAGGTGGTACGCATCAGCGGTGATTTGTGGGCCGAAAGATACCAAAGAATACCAAAGTGGCTAAAGCACAAAAAAACAAGTGGCTGTTCATTCCAGATGTTGAATGCGGCTGCTTAGAAAATATATGCTTCCAAATGCAAGCGCAAACAACCGTGCAATGAACAGCCAGCAATTGTTTATGCGCTTTTACATGGCATCGTGGTGTGCAAATGTTTTGCGGTAAAAAACCAATACACAATCGGGAAAATAAGCAGCGTGAGCACGGTGGCGGTAACCAGTCCGCCAATGATCACAATGGCCAATGGCTTTTGCGATTCAGACCCAATGCCGGTTGACAGTGCCGCGGGCAACAAGCCCAGCGCCGCCATCATGGCCGTCATTACTACGGGCCTGGTGCGCACTTTTACGCCTTCAAACACCGCCTTCTCCAGCGACATTTTTTGCCGCAGCTTTTTATTGAATTCCGAGATCAGGATCACGCCGTTTTGCACACAAATACCAAACAATGCGATAAAGCCCACGCCGGCCGAAATGCCGAAATTGATGCCCGTAAAATGCAGCGCAATAATGCCGCCAATGAGTGCAAACGGAACGTTTACCAATACCAATGCTGCATCTTTGATGTTGCCAAACATGATAAAGAGCAGCACAAAAATGGCGATCAGCGAAATGGGCACTACCTGCGCCAGCCGCTCCGATGCCCGGACCTGGTTTTCAAACTCGCCGGTCCAGCCAATGGTGTAACCCGCGGGCAGCTTAATGTTGTTGGTTACCTTTTGCTGTGCTTCGGCAATAGTGCTGCCCAGGTCGCGTTCCCGCACCGAAAACTTTACGCCTATAAAGCGTTGGGTATTATCGCGAAAAACAAATGCAGGGCCCGTTAGTTTTTGTACCTGCCCAATTTCCTTCAGCGGAATTTTTTCGCCGCGCAGGTTGGGCACCATCAGGTTGGCAATGTCATCTTCGTCTTTGCGGTATTGCTGTTCGTACCGAACACGCACATCAAATTTGCGTTCGCCTTCGTATTTGGCGGTCGCGGTTTTACCACCAATGGCCATTTCAATTACTGCCTGCGCATCGGCTTTGGTAACGCCGTAAATAGCCATCTTTTCTTCATCAAGCAGCACACTGATTTCGGGCTGGCCAATGTTGCGCAAAATGCCCACATCCTTGATGCCGGGCACATCGGCAATTTGTGCCATTACACTGTTGGCAATTTTATCCAGCTCGTCCAGGTCGTCGCCATAGATCTTCACTGCATTCGATGCTTTGATGCCTGCAGCCGCTTCGGCAACGTTGTCGATAATGGGTTGCGAGTAGTTGTACGTAATGCCCTGTAATTTGGAAAGCTGCGCATCCATTTCACCAATAATGTCATCGATTGATTTTCCGCCCAATTCCGATTTTGGTTTCAGGTCAACCTGGAACTGCAGGAAATTAAAACCGTTCGGATCTGTACCGTCGTTGCTTCGTCCTTCCTGCGACAACACTTGTTTTACTTCGCTAAACTTCATGAGTTCCTTTCTTATTTGGCCCGCCACCTTTACGCTTTCGGTTTGCGAATAACTCATGGGCAGTTCGGCCGTAACCCACAGTGCGCCTTCATTAAGCGGTGGCAAAAACTCGGTGCCCAGCCAGCGCACCGAAAACATGGTAATGGCCAGCACCGCTGTTGCCACCAGCATGCTCCATTTTTTGTGGCGAAAAGTCCAGCCAAAGCCACTTGCCACACTGTTGTTGATGAAGTTTACAAAGCGGTTGTTTTTTTCCCGCACATTTTTGCGCAGCAAAATGGAACTCAATACAGGCACCAGGGTTAACGTAAACAGCAGCGCACCCAGCAGGGCAAAACCAAGCGTCCATGCCAGCGGCGCAAACATTTTACCTTCCACTTTTTGAAAAGAAAAAATGGGTAGCAGCGCCGTGATGATAATGAGCTTGGAAAAGAAAACCGCCTTGCCCATTTCGGTGCCCGTTCGCTTGATGAGGCCCAGCTTTGCCAGCTTATTGAACCGCGGCATTCCTTCCTTATGTGCTTTATGATCGAGTGCCACAAACAAGCCTTCCACCATTACCACTGCGCCGTCGATGATGATGCCAAAATCCACTGCACCCAATGAGAGCAGGTTGGCACTCATGCCCTTTAACCGAAGACAGAAAAACGCAAACAGGAGCGCCAGCGGAATGATGATGGAAACAATCAGCGTAGTACGCCAATCGGCCATAAAAATGAACACGATCACCGTTACCAGCACAATGCCTTCCAACAGGTTGTTCATCACGGTGCGGGTGCAATAGTCAATCAGGTTATCGCGGTCGTAGAAGGCCACCAGTTGTACATCTTTAGGCAGCACACGGGTGTTGAGGTCTTCGATCTTTTCCTTCACCGCAGCCAGCACTACGCTGGGGTTCTCGTCTTTGCGCATCACCACAATGCCTTCCACAACATCGTCCTGGTGGTTGAGGCCTACCTGGCCCACCCGTGGTGCGCTGCCCTCGGCTACATCGGCTACATTTTTTACCAGCACGGGGTTTCCGTTGTAGTTGTTGATGATGGTGTTTTCAATATCGGCGATGGAATTGAGCAAACCCAAACCCCGCACCACGTAAGCCTGCCCGTTTTTTTCAATTACATCGCCGCCTACGTTGAGGTTGCTTTTCGAAATAGCATCGTACACCTGCAATGGTGTAAGGTCAAATTTTTGCAGCCGCACCGGATCTACATTTATTTCATAGATCTTTTCCTGTCCGCCAAAAGCTACAACATCGGCCACACCGGGCACTGCACGCAGCTGCCGGTCGATGGTCCAGTTTTGAATGGTGAGCAGGTCTCGGCTGTCGCGAACATCGCTGTGCAAGGTGTACCGGAAGATCTCGCCGGTCGGTCCGTATGGCGGTTGCACTTCGGGTTCTACATCATCGGGCAGCTGCACATTGCGCAGCTGGTTATTCACTTGCTGGCGTGCAAAAAAATCTTCCACGCCATCTTCAAAAATGATCTTGATCACCGACAGCCCGAACATGGTAACGGAGCGCACATCGGTACGTTTTTGCACCGAGTTCATCGATATTTCGATGGGGGTGGTTACAAAACGTTCTACTTCTTCGGCGCTGCGGCCACTCCATTCGGTTACAATAATGATCTGTGTGTTGGTAACATCCGGAAATGCTTCGAGCGGAATTTTAATATAACTAAAAATGCCTGCAATAGCCAGCAGCCCTACCCAGAAAAAGGTAAAGGCCCTGTTCTTGAGTGAAAAGGCAATGATATTTCGAATGAACTTGTTCATTGATTAATTGGTGTTGTAGGGAAATAGGTTTGTTGCGGGGAAGTTGTCGTGAAACGTGAATGGTGAAACGTCAATGGTGAATGGGCAATCGTGAAACGTCAATCGTGCAAAGGGAATGTGCTGATGTCTGATGTAGTGATCGCTGATTTTCCCAAATCATACATCACCACATGAGCGATCAGACATCACTCAATTCACCATTCACTATTCACGATTGACGTTTCACGTTTCACGTCCCTCAATCATTTAGCGCATCATACACCAGCAGCTGGCTTTTGGTGATGATGGTTTCGCCGGGCTGCAAACCTGTTTTTAGATAAGTAATGTTGCCCGACTGGCTGTACACTTCCACAGGCCGCGTTTCGATTTTGGTCCGGCTGTGGTACACCATTACCCAGTTGCGGCTTTTATCAAAAATTACGGCAGCCGATGGGATGGCCACCAGCGTTTGTGCCTCCTGGTATTGAATGTGCACGGTAGCACTCATCTCAGGCTTCAGCAACAGGTCGGCATTGGGTATCCGGATGCGCACCTTCATGGCTTTTGTTTCCGGATCCAGCACGTTGAAGATCTTATCCACCTTGCCCACAAATGTTTTATCGGGGTAGGCAATGGTATTGATTTCCGCTGTTACACCCATATGTATTTTACCAATGTCCGATTCGTTTACATTGGCCAGCACCCACACCTCGTCGATCTGTGCAATTGAAAAAAGCGGCTCCGTATTATCGCTGCGCAACTGCACATTTTGGTTGATGTTTTTATCGATGATAAAACCGCTGATGGGTGCCGTTACGTTGTAGTTCGATCCGCCACTGATGCGGTACACCTGGAACATTTCATTGGTGCGTTTTTTTTCGGCACGGGCTTTTTCCAACTCCCGTTCTGCAGCGGCCACATCCCGTTCGGTATTCAGTTTGCCTTCGTAGAGTTCTCGTGCTACCTGCAGGTTTTTTTCGGCCAGCGCCACATCGCTGATGGCATCCATACGTTCGCGGTCGAAGCCAGCCACCTCGCCGCTGCGGATCACCGAAAGCACCTGTCCTTGCCGCACATAGTCGCCCAGTTCCACAGCCACTTTGGTAACAGTGCCGCCCACTAGCGGAAACACCTGCGCCTGCCGGTTGTTATCGGCGGTGATTTTACCAAACAATTTCAGGCTGCTTTGCACGGGTTGCGTGGTTGCTTTTGCAAAATCCATTTGCTGGAGCATGGTATCGCTCAGCGAAAATGTTTTTTCCGGTACTGCATGGGTGTTAGTGCCGCATGCAAATAGTGTTAAGGCCGAAGCCAGGATTAGTAAGCTGTATAAAGATTTCATGTGTTGTAATTATTGATAGATGGGAAGTGCAATGGCGTAGTTGATTTGTTCGGCAGCCAGCAGCAGTTGCTTGCGCACCTGGCTTACGCCGGCCATGCTTTCGGAGTAGGATTCAAAAAAATCAATGAACTCCACCAGCGAAATGTTTCGTTTGCGGAAATTCTCGCCCATGCCATTCAGTACGGTGTTGAAGTCGTCGGTGTACAGGCTGTGTATTTTGTGATACTCCTGTATGCTGCGCTGCATGTTGCGCCATGCTTCCTGTACTTCGGCACGTATTGCTGCCTGGCGCATCGCCTTTTCGTTTGCAAAAAGCTGCTGCTGTATTGCTGCTGCTTTTATATTTCCTTGGTTGCGGTTCCACAGCGGCAGCGGCAGACCCAGCGTCAGGTTTACCTGGTTGCGAAAAGCACCGCCCTGCTGGTCGTACACGGCACCCACCGAAAGATCGGGCACTGCCAGGCTGCGCTGGTAGCGGGTGTTGATGCCGGCAAGGTCTTGCTGCAGTGCCGCCATTTTCCAGTCCGAGCGGTTTTGATACGCCAGCGAAAACAATGAGTCCAGCGAAGGCAGGTTGGTATATTGCTCCGGCTGCACACCCGGAAAATCGGGAACAATCACCGCATCGGTATGCAACAGCAATTGCAGGTTGCGTTGCTGTTGCTGCACGCCCTGCATCAGTTGTGCTTTGTCGTTGCTGATGTCGATATAAGCGGTTTTCAATCGCACCACATCGCGCAGCGCCACATTGCCTTGCCTGGCCTGCACTTCATAAAGGCTGATGAGGGTATCGAGTTGCTGCAGTTGCAGGTCGTATTTCGATAAGGTGCGCAGATCGAACAACACACCATAGTAGTTGGTGCTGAGCTGCAGCTTCAGGTTGCGCAGCAAATCCTGGAACGATTGATTTGCCAAATCGGTGCTGGTGCGGGCCATGGCCACTGCGTGGGCACGCTTGCCACCCAGCAGCAGCAATTGTTCCACTGCAAACATCTTTTGCCCGCTGTTGCCTACACGCAGCACCTTGTTGTTTTCGGAGGAGGTGAGGTTTAGTTCGGCACTTACAACAGGGTTGGGATAAAGTTTTGCCTGCACTTCAAGTGCTTGTTGCTGTTCAATATCGAACTGCGCGGCAAGTATGTACAGGTTATTTTGTAAAAAAAGTTTTTCTGCCCCGGGCAGGGAAATGCGCAGGCTATCCTGTGCACACAATGATCCACCCCATAGGATGACCCATGCGTACAGGATGCCTCTTTTCAATAGAGACATATCGTTTCGCGATTTAAGAAAACAGGGAAATGAGCAGGCGCATCAATGCTCCTGCTGAATCAATAAAATGCCGGTCATGCGGCGTCTTAAATCACGCTTTGGGAGGAGGGATAACGATATTGCTGCAGCCTTTGGGCAGGGGTAAAAAATCGGGGGAAAAGAAATGAGGCTTAGCTGCAGGAAGTATTTCGGGAAGCAATGTTATTTCGGGCGGAACGATTTTTTTTACTTCTTTATGCAGGTGAAAATAATGCGGCTGGTCGTTGTCTTCGTCATCGGCAGGCAGCTGTTTGTCGTGTTCGTTCATCAGCACATCCTGCACAATATATTCCACCACGCTGTTTACATCATCTACCTGCACGCCACGGGCATCATACAAATCCATTTCTTCCATAACGGGGAAGAACATGGATGTGTTCATGTGCGAAAGGAGTAGTATGAATGCCAGCAGTTGCTTCACAGGCCGTAAAATTAAGAACCGCTGACAAACAAACTGTTAAACCTCCATTCGCACTACTGGTGAACATGCAATTACAGCGATGTTTTCAAGCCTGTTACAAGCTTACCTGCATGCTTTGTTGTACCTCCGGTTTTGGAATGTCGATATAAGCCAGCAGCCGTTCTTCCAGGAGCTGCGCATAGGTTTCAAAATAGAGCACCACATCGTCCCGCACATTTTTTTTCAACCACCTGAAGCCGCCGGGTAGCCGGTGCAATACTTCCTTGTTATTGAGGTATTCAAGCTGATGAATATCGGGTGGCGTGAGGCCAATAGCTTCCAGTTTCGAAATAAGCAGGTAAACAGGGGCTGAGGTGACGCCGCAGTAATCTTCGGCAATTTCCGTCCACTCGCCAATGCCGGTATGCGCATGGCGCAAAATTTCTTCTTTGCTCAGGTGCGTTACGGTTTGCAACAGGTGCCCGCAGTTGCAGGAGCCATGGTGGCCCCAGGCGTACGGGGCGCCATCGCGTAAATTTTGTGCTGCCTGCCGCAGTGCACTAATCAGGGTAAGGTTGGGATGAGCCATATTGGATCCTTTTTGTAGTAAACAGCAAAAGCCGTGCATTTGTTGCCGCCCACTGTTTTTTTACAAAACCGAATGCAGTGATGTAGCAACTGCCGCAGGCTTGCGGGGTGCCAGTTTCTTTTTCCAAATAAAAATGGTGTACCCGATGCAAACGCTACCAATTACGGTGGGCGCCAGCCACACCACCACCGGTGGCAGAAAAGTGATGTTGGTGACCAGGAAGGCCGTCCAGGTGGCAATGTAGCCGCCGCCCATGCCGGCAATATGGCCAAAGATCCAGTGGCCTTTTTCCTTCGGACCTTTGATGAACAGTTGCACATCTTTAGCGGCAAAGCCAACGCAGATCAAACCAAACACCAGCGGCACCGGCGCAAAACTGTTGGGCAGCAACCGCAGGCTGGAACCGATCAGCGCAAGGCCAAATAAGCCGCCTATGGTAGCTACGGCCCAGTCGAGAACGGGAGCTTTTTGTCCGCGGCACAATTGCTTGAGGTGTAATATCCGGTAGCCCCGCACCACCAGGTAATAGGAGAAAAAGCCCACCATGAACAGGAACCAGTTTTCTTTCAAAACGCCTAGCACAACGGCGGTGATAAATACGGCAGTCATGCTCCAGAAATAGGCCCGTCCGCTGCCCCGGTGGCGGCCATTGCCTTTGCGGGTAACGGAAGCAATAAAGCCGCTGATTAGTGCACCAAAACCGCCGATGACATGAATGACAAGAAGTACAATTGTGAAGGTTGCCATAGTTGTTTGTTTGTCGTTTCAGGGACAAAGCAACAACATGGGTGAGGCCTTTTCCAAACCGGAGGGGCGGGGTGCAAGCGTTTGGGGCCAACGGCCCGTTTTGGGGTAAAATGCACTGAATATCAGCGCTATTGGGGCGAATGGGAAAGGTGCGCCAGCCGGTCTTTCACCGTTTGGGTAAGGCTACGGCTCACCGGAACCGCCTCACTGCTGCCCTGCAGGTGTAGCCGCAGGCCCTGTGCGTTGCCGCTTACCTGCACCACCTGGTCGAGGTTGACGAGATACATGCGGTGGCAACGGAACAGTTGTGGATGGGCAGCTACCTGCTGCTCCATACTTTTCAGCGAGGCCCGCAGCAGCTGGCTGGCGGCAGCTTTATTTTTTAAAAAAGCTACCCGCACATAGTTGTCGGAGGAGGCGATGAAAAGGATAGCATTTGCCGGCAGGTCCAGTTGCTCCTTTTGTCCTTCGCCACGCAGGGTGAGCAGGGCAGGTTGTGGTGCTGCAATCGCTTCAGGTGTTTGGGGTGCAGGAGGCGCTTTTAATTCCACGTTTACCTCTTGCGCTGCTGCTGCGTACCGGCGGTACAGCATCAGTTGTTTTAAAAACACCACAAAGATGAGCGGGAACACACCCACCTCCGCAGTAATGAGCAGCACACTCCAAAAGGAGCGCTGGCCATGCGTGTTGCCATACAGCGCTTCGAGCAATGCATAATTACCGGCTGCTACAAAAAGAAGGATGATAAAAAGGTAGAGCAGCTCTTTCCAGCTTTTCCAGTGGGCTTCGGAAAAAGGCTGTGGAAAAATTCGGGGCAGGCCGGCTTGCAGCAAACCACTAATCACAAATGTAACCAGGCCAAAGAGCAGGGCATGCAGCCATACCGTTTGCTGCGGTAGGGTGGACAGGCCAAAGGGTTGAAACACGCCGAGGAACAGGGTGATGAACAGCCCGATGCCGGCGCAGACCCGCAGTTTGCGGCCAACATGATACACAAAAGGATAAGGCTGCAGGAGAAAGCGGCGCATGGTGCAAAGATATTTGCTGCGGTTGGAAGCGGGGTGTGTTGTTGTGGGCTGGTTGGGGCATTGTTGAATTTGTTCAATGGGTTCAATATGTTCAATGGGTTCAAGATGTTGACGGGTTTAAGTTGTTTAATTGTTGGTGGTGTTGGGGTGTTTTGGGTGATGCAGAAATGGTGTGAGGGTTTGGTTGTTTATGGCTTTTAAGTAGTTATTCGATTTTTGCTTTCAGGTCTTTTTTATTGAGCAGTTCGGTTGCTGTTTGTCATGCTGAGCGCAGCGAAGCATCTGGGTGGTGCCAATGAGGAATGATTGGATAGGAGGCAGACTCTTTGATGCTTCGAAGTGTTTTGTTAGTGCAGGCTCAGATCCTTCGCTGCGCTCAGGATGACAGGCAAAAAGCGTGATTGGGTGTAAAGAATATCCGAAGGAAAGGGCAAAATTTTAGTGATTGTGCAGCCCACTTATTACAATCAGGGTTTGTCATGCCGAACTCGTTTCGGCATCCCGTTTTATAAGCAGGGTTTCCTAAAGCACAGGGAGATGCCGAAACAAGTTCGGCATGACAGCTAATGAAAGGAAATGGTTTACTACAGGTACATGGGTAAAGCACAATAGCGATACCAACCGCACAAGTGTGCGACGCAACAGGCGCCCAATGGCAATACTACAGCCGTTTACATAAAAAATAAAAAAGCCACAAAGACAAAATCTTTGTGGCTTTGAACGTATTGAACGGCTGGACAAATGCATCCTTTGAACAAGCAGTTTTTCTGCGCTTATTACACTACCAGGTTCACCATTTTGCCTTTTACAAAAATGATCTTTTTGGGCTGCTTACCTTCGAGCCATTTTTGTACCACTTCGTTTTGGAGCACCAGGCCTTCCACTTCGGCTTGGGCGGCGTCCAGCGAAATGGTGAGGGTGGTGCGCAGCTTCCCGTTTACCGAAATGGGATATTCCTTGCTGCTTTCGGCAATGTGCTGTGCTTCAAATTTGGGGAAGGGCGCATCGAGCACCGAGCCTTCGTTGCCCAGCAACTTCCAAAGTTCTTCGGAAATATGCGGCGCAAAAGGCGTGAGCAGCACCAGCAGCGGCTCGAGGATGGCCCGCTTGTGGCATTTAAGATCGCTCAGGTCGTTCACACAAACCATGAAGCCCGACACACAGGTGTTGAACGAAAAACGTTCAATATCGTCTTCGATCTTTTTGATGGTGCGGTGCAGCACTTTTAGTTCGGCAGCAGTGGGTGCATCATTGGTAACGATGGTGCCTTTGATTTCATCCACATAGAGGCGCCAAAGCTTTTTAAGAAAACGGTGTACGCCTTCAATGCCTTTGGTTTCCCAGGGCTTGCTCATTTCCACGGGGCCGAGGAACATTTCGTACATGCGGAAGGTGTCGGCGCCGTATTGTTTAACGATGTGGTCGGGGTTAACGGTGTTGAACTTGGATTTGGACATTTTCTCTACTTCCGAGCCGCAGATGTACCTAGTTCGATCTTCATCAAGAATAAACTCCGCATTTTTAAAATCAGGTTTCCAGATTCTGAATGCCTCTAAATCAAGAGTTGTTCCATCAACAATGTTAACGTCAACATGAAGGGCATCAATTTTACTTGCCCTAAAAAAGTCATGTATGTCAACTAAACTTAGTTCTTCTTCAGTGTACTTTTTTCTTAATAGATCTTCGCTAATTGTGCCATCAACTGTAATTGCGGTATAACCTAACTGAGAGTTTATTTCCTCTCTTGCTTGCTCAAATTCCTCCCAATTACCCTCTAGTAATTTTTGTTGAAACGATTTAGAAATGAAAATGTTTGTACCACTTATTCTATAAACAAAACGCGACGAGCCCTGAATCATCCCCTGGTTCAACAGCTTCTTGAACGGTTCGTCAAAAGAAATATGCCCAAGGTCGTACAGAGCTTTCGTCCACATGCGGCTATAGAGCAGGTGGCCAACAGCGTGTTCGGTGCCGCCTACATATAGATCAACCTGGTTCCAGTAATCAGAAACGTTTTTATCGCAGAATGTAGCATCATTTTGCGGGTCCATATAGCGCAGGAAATACCACGACGAACCGGCATAACCGGGCATGGTGTTCGTTTCCAGTTGCTGCGATGTCCAGCTTTCAATGTTTGCCAGCGGGCCTTCGCCTTCGGGACCGGGGCCATAGCTGTCCACATGCGGCAACTCCAGCGGCAGTTCAGCCTCGGAGAGCGGGTAAGCAACGCCATCAATCCACTTGATAGGAAACGGTTCGCCCCAGTAACGCTGACGGCTAAACGCAGCGTCGCGCATTTTAAAATTGGTTTTGCGTTTGCCAATGCCCATCGCTTCCAGTTTGCCCACCACAATTTCAATGGCATCCCGCATTACGGTGCCATTCAAAAAGTCGCTATTGGTAAGAATGGCATCTTTTGTTGGATTGGCTTCCTCGCCATTGTAAGCATCGCCAATAATATTGGTGATGGGAATGCCAAAATGCTGCGCAAACTTGTGGTCGCGTTCATCGCCGCAGGGCACGGCCATGATGGCGCCGGTGCCGTAGCCGGCCAGCACGTATTCCGAAATCCAGATGGGGATTTCGCGGCCATCAAACGGGTTGACCGCATAAGCGCCGGTAGCCACGCCGGTGATCTTTTTTTCGGCCATGCGTTCCCGTTCGGAGCGGCTTTTTACATAGGCAATATATTCATCTACGGCGCCTTCCTGCCCATTCGATTTTATTTCGTGCACCAAATCCAGCTCGGGGGCAATTACCATAAAGTCCACCCCAAAAATGGTATCGGGGCGGGTGGTGTACACCCGCAATTTTTGATTGGTGCCTTTAATGGCAAAATCAATTTCGGCGCCGGTGCTTTTGCCAATCCAGTTGCTTTGCATTTCCTTCATGGCGTCGGAAAAGTCAACGGTTTGCAGGCCTTGCAGCAGGCGGTCGGCATATTCGGTAATGCGCAGGTACCATTGGCGGAGGCGTTTTTTCTCCACCGGGTAACCGCCCCGTTCGCTTACGCCGTTCACCACTTCATCGTTGGCCAGTACGGTGCCTAGCGCCTCGCACCAGTTTACCTCGCCGTAGCCGCAGTAGGCTACACGGTATTCCATGAGGATGGTTTGCCGGGTTTTTTCGTCGAATGCTTTCCATTGTTCTGCAGTGAAGCTATTTCCGATTGACGATTGACGATTGACGATTGACGCCAGCTGGAAATTAGCGTTAGGTATGGGATGATTGCCGTTTCCTTCCGCTTCAAAGATTTTTACCAGCCCTTCGATGGGTTCGGTTTTGGCGGTTTGGCGGTTGTAAAAGCTGTTGAACAGTTGCAGGAAAATCCACTGCGTCCATTTATAATAGCCCGGCTGGGAGGTGTTTACCTCGCGGCTCCAGTCAAACGAAAACCCGATCTTATCGAGCTGCTTGCGGAAGGTGTCGATGTTTTTGGCGGTGCTTACGGCCGGGTGCACGCCATGCTCGATGGCGTACTGCTCGGCGGGCAGGCCAAAGGCATCGTAGCCCATGGGGTGCAACACGTTGTAGCCGCGGTTGCGTTTGTAGCGGGCAAAAATGTCGGAGGCAATATACCCCAGCGGGTGGCCCACATGCAGCCCCGCCCCGCTGGGGTAGGGAAACATATCGAGCACATAATATTTGGGTTTGTTGCTCCTGTTAGGCACCTGGTAGGCCTTGGATGCTTCCCACTGTGCCTGCCATTTTTGTTCAATATCCCTGAAGTTGTATTCCATTGATGCGCTGTAATTTTTCGTGAAACGTGAAAGGTGAAACGTGAATAGAACCAGTCAATGGTGAAATGCCTGTACCAACAGCCATTTCACCATTGACGATTGACGTTTCACGTACCACCGGCAATAAGCCGGGGCGTTCGCCGTTAAAGAAGGGCAAAAATATGGGATTGCGCCCTGAGTAGCCACTAAAGCTGCTGCCGCCATCCGGCCCGTAAGGCGCAAACCGCTATTTTTGCCGCACTTCAAAACAACTGAATCCTCATGGCGCAATTTGGCAAAGCTGCATCCAAACGCGGAAAACCCTCATACTTTATGTCCATCCTCGGCGTAACGCTGGTGCTGTTTCTGCTGGGCGTGGTGGGCTGGATCACCATCAACTCGCAAAAGCTGATTCAGTATTTTAAGGAAAGCGTGGAGGTACAGGTGTTTCTAAAGCAAAACATCCAGGACACGGCCCGCGAAAACCTGCAGAAATATATTGCCGCACAGCCCTACACCAAGGGCGTGAAGTTTACCGATAAAGAAACCGCGAAAAAGGAATGGATGAAAAGCGGCGGCGAGGATTTTACCGAATTCCTCGACAATGCGCTGCTGCCCACTTCCATTGATTTTACCCTTAAGGCCGATTTCGTGGATTCGGCAAGGCTGGTAGGCATTAAAACCGACCTGGCTCGTTTCCCGGCGGTGGATGAAGTAAAATACCCAAACGCAGTGGTGGGTAAAATGCAGCGCAACTTCAACCTCATCAGCCTTACGCTGGCCGGCGTGGCGGCACTTATTGCCCTGATGGTGATCGTGCTCATCGACAATACCATCCGCCTGGCCATGTTCTCCAACCGGTTTTTGATCAAAACCATGCAAATGGTGGGCGCTACCCGCTGGTTTATTGCCAAGCCGCTCAATGTGCGGGCTATTGTTAATGGCGGCATTTCGGCGGTCATTGCTATTGCGCTGCTTTATGTGGTAATTGTGGTGGCGGAGCGCTTTTTACCAGACCTGCAGGCCCTGCGCGACAACAGCCTGCTGCTGCTCCTGTTCCTGATGCTGCTCATTATTGGCATTTCCATTACCCTGTTCAGCACCCACCGCAGCGTGGTAAAATACCTGCGCATGAAGCTGGATGAATTGTATTAATTATGAGTTATAAATGATGAATCATGAATAAGAAGATGCAGGCTAATTCATCACTCATCATTTATAATTTATAATTCCTTAAGACTGTATGCTAACCTAGTTCTCCCTTTTTCTCCTTTTCTTTGCCCTGCTTAAGTGCAACACATCATGAAAGAAAAAAGATCGCCCCTACATATTGATGAGCCCGCAACCAACCGGGCCAGCATGTTCGACCGCAGCAACTATACCTGGATGCTGATTGGAGCAGCCGTAATGGTTGTAGGCTTTTTGCTGATGGGCGGCGGCCGCAGCGCCGACCCCAACGTGTTTGACGCCAACGAGGTGTACAGCACCACCCGCATCACCATTGCACCCATCCTCATCCTGGCCGGGTTGGTGATCGAGATCTACGCTATTTTTCGCCATCCCAAAGCCTAGCGCTTTTCTTATATATCACCCATGACCTTATTCGACGCAATCATTATTGCGGTGGTGGAAGGGCTTACCGAGTTTTTGCCCGTTTCCTCTACCGGACATATGATTATTGCTTCTTCATTGCTGGGCCACAGCAACGATACCTTCACCAAAATTTTTGAAGTATCCATCCAGCTGGGTGCCATCCTGGCCGTGGTGCTGGTGTATTGGAAAAAGTTTTTCCAGTTTACCAACCCGCTGTTTTACGCCAAGCTTATTGCTGGTGTTTTCCCGGCGCTGGTGGCCGGCTACCTGTTCAACGATGCTATTGAAGCCTTGCTTGGCTCCGAGCTGATCGTGGCCATTGCCCTGCTCCTGGGCGGCATCATACTGGTGTACATCGATCGGTTGTTTCCGCAAAATACCACCCCCGACCTGCTGGCCGCCGAAACCACCCGCAGCGAACTGGTAGAAGCCGACGAACAACTGACGTTTAAAAAAGCATTTTTTATTGGCTGCTGGCAACTGCTGGCTATGGTGCCCGGCGTAAGCCGCAGCGCATCATCCATTATTGGCGGTATGCAGCAAAAACTGACGCGCAATTTTGCCGCGGAGTTTTCTTTTTTCCTGGCAGTGCCCACCATGGTGGCCGCTTCGGGGTATTCGCTTTTTTTGAAAGACTGGACCGAGGAGGGTGTGGAAGTAAAAGGCTACGAAATCATTTTTGCCACGCAGGAAAATATACAAGCCTTTGCAGTGGGCAACGTGGTAGCTTTTGTAGTGGCGTTGCTGGCCATCCGTTTTTTTATTTCCTACCTAAAAAAATATGGGTTCCGCGTTTTTGGTATTTACCGCATCATTGCCGGCCTGGTGCTCTTGGGCATGTATGCCATGGGGTGGCTGGGATGATGGGAATGATGCGTTATGAATTATGAGTTATGAGTTGTGCTTGTTTAGGCAGTAGCCGGATTCATCATTTATCATTCATCATTAGTTTACGTTTTCAGATGAAAACACCTCCTCTTTTTTAAAACATCTGGAACATGGACACGGCATTGCGCATTATTCTGCCCCTTTATTTTTTGGTTTATTTCGGCGTTGCCTTTGTGATAAAAACATTGCTGGTGGCGCGCCGCACGGGTACCAATCCGCTGGTGCTGCCCAAAGACGATAGCGCATATGGGCTGATCGGGCGGTATTTTAAAATAACACTCATCGCGCTGTTTGTGTATGTGCTGCTGTACAGTTTTCTGCCGGGCATGCACACCTATTTTTTACCCATTACATGGTTGCAAAATCCAATAGTGCAGTATGCAGGTTTGCTGCTGTTGGTGCTGGCACTGGTGTGGACGGTGGTAGCGCAAAGCCATATGCGCAACTCCTGGCGTATTGGCATTGATACTGCAAACAAAACGGAGCTGGTTACCGCGGGGCTGTTCGGCCTTTCACGCAATCCTATTTTCTTGGGCATGATCGGGAGCCTCGTGGGTGTTTTTTTGGTTACACCCAATGCATGCACGTTGTTGTTTTTGGTGGTGGGTTATATGCTGATGCAGGTGCAAATAAGGCTGGAAGAAGAATTTCTGGTGCGGGAACATGGTGCGGAATATATGCAGTATCAAAAAAGGGTAAGACGGCTTATTTAAAAATGATGCTTTCGGATTTGACGGCCACTCGTAATTGCATCAAGCGATGTTCGGGTGATCATTGCAGTGAAAAGATGTTTGAATGGGTGGGATCAGTTGCTTCGCTGCGCTCAGCATGACAACAACAGGATGCGCATTAGTGATGAATAGGCTTGGTGCACTGGATCATTTCTGCAGCCCTGCCAAATGTTGTCTATTAGTTGCCGGTAAATTATTCAGTGAACTACCGCTTTTCGCAAAATCACATTACGTTTGCTGATGCAGCAAACCGCCCCTAAAAAAGTGGTAAATGCCTGGGCCCTGTACGATTGGGCCAACAGTGCCTACAACCTGGTTATTACGTCCACCATTTTTCCTGCTTATTTCGAAGCCATCACCGGCGACGGCAACGAAGCAACCGTTGACCGCGTTAGTTTTATGGGCCGCAGCTTTTTAAATACGGCGTTGTACAACTATGCGCTGGGCGTGGCTTTCATTGTGGTGGCGCTGGTTTCGCCGCTGCTTTCCTCCATTGCCGATACACGGGGCAACAAGAAAAACTTCCTGGCCTTTTTTATGACCATGGGCAGCCTTGCCTGCTCGGCCCTGTTTTTCTTTACGCCGGGCCGCCTGGCACTGGGCATAGCCTGTTTGATCATTGCCTGCATCGGCTATTGGGGCAGCCTTGTTTTTTACAATTCCTTTCTGCCCGAGATTGCCGCACCGCAAGACCGCGACCGCGTTTCAGCAAAAGGTTTTGCGTATGGTTACGTTGGTTCGGTGCTGCTGCAGATCATTTGTTTTGTATTTGTGTTCAAGCCCGAGTTGCTCGGTGGCGATGAGGCCAGCACCATTCAATTCCGTTTTTCATTTTTGCTCACCGGCCTGTGGTGGTTTGGCTTTGCGCAGGTGCCGCTACGGCGCTTGCCTCGTTACCAAATGCACCTGGTAGATCCCAAGCGCAGTGCATTGATTAATGGATATTTAGAGTTGCGCACCGTGTGGCAGCAACTAAAGCGGATCAAAGTATTGAAGCGCTACCTCACTGCGTTTTTCTTTTACAACATGGCGGTGCAAACCATCATGCTATCGGCGGCATTGTATGCCAAAAGCGAGTTGCAGATACCCACCACCAATTTGATCATTGCCATTGTGCTCATACAACTGATCGCCATTCCGGGTGCTTATATTATTTCATGGCTTTCGGGTAAAATCGGCAACATCAAAGCCTTGATGGTTTGCGTTTTTGTGTGGATCATCAACTGCATCATTGGCTATTATGTGCCCACGCATGGCGTGTACGAGTTTTATGCGCTGGCTGCTGCTATTGGTTTTGTAATGGGTGGCGTGCAATCGTTAAGCCGCAGCACTTACGCCAAACTCATGCCCGAAACAAAAGACACTACTTCGTTCTTTTCATTTTACGATGTAACGGAAAAGATCTGCATCGTGATCGGGATGTTTTCGTTTGGCTACCTTACCGAACTCACCGGCTCTCAGCGTACCTCCGTGCTGGCGCTGGTGGTGTTTTTCATCGTCGGTTTGCTGTTGTTGTTGCATACATTGCGAACGCAGAAAAAATTTGAAAATCTGAGTATTTGAAAATTTGAAAATGGGAGGGGGAAAAGATGTAATTAATTGGTGAACTATCGTTCGAATCGTTGCATTGTTGATGCATCATTTAAGGAGATATTTTTTTGCCGTTTACTGCTTCATTTTTTAATTCATTTATTTTCAAATTTTCAAATCAGCCCATTTTCAAATTGCACGCATGAAACTATACACCATCGATACCGAACTGTTTAAGCTAGATGGCGGCGCCATGTTTGGTGTGGTGCCCAAAAGCATTTGGCAAAAGCTCAATCCTGCCGACGATAATAACCTGTGCACCTGGGCCATGCGCCTGCTGCTGATTGAAGATGAAGGAAAGCTGATTCTGGTGGATACCGGCATTGGCAATAAACAGGATGCAAAGTTTTTTGGCCACTATTACCTGCATGGAAATGATACGCTGGACAAGTCGTTGGCAAAACACGGTTTTCACCGCGATGATATTACCGATGTTATTTTAACGCACCTGCATTTCGATCATTGCGGTGGTGCCATCATCCGCGAAGGTGATCGTTTGTTACCTGCATTTAAAAATGCGCAATACTGGAGCAATGCACAACACTGGGATTGGTCCGTGCATCCCAACGACCGCGAAAAAGCTTCTTTTTTAAAGGACAATATTCTGCCCATTCAGCAAAGCGGGCAACTGGCATTCATCACCATGCCGCAGCCTGCAAAAGATCGTTTGCCGCAGGCGCCTTTTGCGCAAAATATATCGCTGCGTTTTGTAAGCGGCCACACCGAAAGCATGATGCTGCCGCAGGTACAATATAAAGGAAAAACTATTGTGTATATGGCCGATCTGCTGCCTTCTGCAGGGCATATACCGCTGCCGTATGTAATGGCGTATGATATGTTTCCGCTGACTACTTTGGGCGAGAAAAAGGTCTTTCTTGAAGAAGCGCTGGCAAATGATTACATCCTGTTTTTTGAGCACGATCCTAAGTGGGAATGCTGCACGCTGGAGCAAACGGAAAAAGGGATCAGGATGAAGGAAGCGTTTGCATTATCAACGTTGGGATAATCCGGTATTTTCAAACAGGAACATCATTTTGCTCCTCTAACTTTTTATCAAGTTCAGGGGTTGCAATAACCCTTGACATAAAACGAACAGTACCTTTCTTCTTCCATGTTTTTGTTGCCCAAACAATGCCAACAACCAGCCCCATTATGGCGCTGGCAACGCCGATCATCATGCCAACGGGATTGGGTTGTGCGAGGTAAACTAAACATCCAACAACAATGCCCGCAAGTAATGGCGATGCAAGAATTTGCAACCAACCCAATCCTTCAATAAAAAATCGAATTAGAGAGTACTGTTGCTGATATTGCGTCTTTGGATTGCTCATTTAAATCGGTGGTTCAAAACAACATGATATCTGTTCGCGGTTAGCTGTAGGTATGCGCATTATTTGCCTTCCGCGTATCTTTTAAAATTATTCAAGATCGCCTGCCAGCCTTGCTGTTGCATGTCCACATTATTCATTGTTTCTGCATCAAAAGTAGTGGTAACTTTTGTAGCGTTGCTGGTTGCTTCAAATAGTGTAGTGGCCTGCCTGCCATCGGCCATGGTATAACTCAGTTGGTTGGGAGGATTGATGATGTCATACACCGCTTCAAAATCAAAACCAAAGCTGCCGTCTTTTGCTTCCATCCTGGCCGAATGTTTGCCGCCTGGCCGCAGATCGGTTTCGGCCCTCGGGCATTGCCATTCGTCGGTGGCAAAGTTCCATTGCGTAATATGTTCGGGCTGTGTGTAATACGCCCACACTTGATCGATCGGTGCTGCAACTGTTGTTGTTACAGTAACTTTTGTTGGTTGCATTTTTATTTTTGTATTGGGTTGATCGTTGCTTCCATTCAGTAATTATGCCATTACCGAAACCATCGACAAAGCAGTTTCGGCAAGGGCTTCGTTACCCGCTATGGCCACGCTGCGCCGAACATCATCGGGTCGCAGGCTTTTCGAAAAAAGTTTCCATGCCAGTTCCGGGTCAATGCTTAATGCTGCAACGGCACTGGCTGCGCTACCGTGGTGCAACTGCCAGCCCATTTCCTCTTTTTGTATGTGCCAGGTGCCGCCAATATCGGTAAGCACCGTAAGCTGCACAACGGTTCCCCATGGTGCATCAACATGCCGGTAGGTGTAAGGTAATGCCTGCATAAATATGTTGATGAAGGGATAAAAGAAATCGCGGGTCATGATGCCGGGTTTATTTACCGCATCCCTTATTTGTTGCCGGTGCAAAAATTTTTCGGTGTACTCCCGTGCAATATGCATCCAGTTTTTGCTTTCCGTTTCGCCGGCCCAAGCCACCGAGAATGTGGCGGTATCCCAGGGGTTCAACGATTGGTAATAGCGGCAAAACATCGGCCCTGTTATTTGGTGTAATAATATGAGCATATCGGGACTTACCCGCTTCATGGCCTGCACCCAGTCGGCATTGAGGCGGTTTAAAAACTGCACCAACTCTTCGTACGACTGAACGTTTGCACTTTCACCAAAATAGCCATCGCGCAGCATCGACAATATCCTGATGTTGCCATCGAGCAAATGCGCTGCAACGTCTTTTACAGTCCAAAGTTTGGCAACAGTTTGTTTATGCCAGTCTTCAGGAGTTAAGGATTTCAGTAAAGTAATCAGTTGTTCATCCAGCACCGGCAGCAGGTGGGCAACATCAATGGGCGGGGTAAGTTGGTGCATGTAAAATGAGGATGAACAATTGCGTTATTGTAGGTTGATCGCCCCGGTGAACAATTTGTTTTGCGTATATACCGGTATGCCTAAAATGCACCACTTGAGTAATCCATTGCCTGCATAATTGATGGTTCCGTTTGCTGCATTTCGATTAAACGACACTTCTCTGGGCTGCCACTGGTGACCGCCCACCATTCCTTCAAATGAAAAGTATACCCTTGTAGCAGCCATGGCCTGTTGCGTGCCTGTCCGGCTAAAACCAACAGACATATGCAGGTCGGTTCCAACATAATCTGCAATGACCACCTGGGCCGAAGCTTCGGATTTGGGTAGCACATCGCTGTTTGTTTGCTGCACAAAGCTGTTTGGATACTGTTGATTCGGTACCAGTGTTGAATCAAGGTCTTTGCTTCTGTTGGCAAATGAAAGCAGCCCAATCACAAACACCAGTGCCGCCAGGCCACCGATTTTTTCCCGGATCACTTTGGTTGCGCGGAAACAAACGTAGATAAAGAACAGCAGCAGGGCGATGTTGCATATGGTCCAGAGTAAGTAAGTCATGGTTGCGCATTTTTAAGGGGAGACCACCGGCCGCTGGCCAATGGTTTCGCTAATATATAAAAGCTTCGCCATGTACCCGCCCTTAACCTATGGGTAAAAATGCGTTCGCCGCTTTCGTGTATGCATCAATCCTTGCGCAGTTTTTTCAATGCACCCATCGGGTAGCGCAGGCCTTTGTATCCCATCATGTCCACTTTTACCGAACCCACAATGATGGGGCTTTCAATGCGCACCGGCACCCGGTTGGCATCGTTGCTTACCCACACGGTCATTTTTTCGCCGCCTTCGAAGATGGTGCCTTTGATCAGCAGCGGGCTAAACTTAATGGAGTTGAATGTGCCGTAGCGTGTTTTGATTTCTTCGGTGCCCTGGTAGCGCACATACAGGTTGTGCAACTCGCCATCCAAAAACATACTGAACGGAATTTTGTCGCCTTTTTTGTAGCGGGCATAATCAATATTGCGGGCATAATAAATAGCGCTCAACACATCCTGCACGCAGGCTGGCACTTTAAATGATCCTTTGTTGGTAACGGCAGTATTGGTGGCTTTGTTGAAAGCAATGGTTTCAAAAATCTTATCGCCGCCTTCGTTGACGTTGCGGATAAATTTTAAGGGCTGCATCGTGGCCGTGTCGATAAAAGTTTCGTAGCGGTCCCGCACTTTGTAGATCCAGTCGTAAGAGTTGTGGGTGCGGCCATCGCCCACTACATGATATACCGGGCGGCCATTGAGTTGTTGAAGCGTGGTGGTAAACGAAACTGCGCCGGCATTGACAAACACACCAGCCAAGTTGTAAAAAACGGTGTAGCTGATTTGTTCGCCGTTGGAAAAAGTATAGTTGCGGATGCCGCAAAATTCATCGGGCGGGGCCACGGGCTTCCGCATCGACACCATGCCCCAGCAGGACAGCAGCAATACCATCGCAACACTAATCTTTTTCATTTTGTTTATTAAAAAAACGAACGCTCAAAATTAAACCAGTTCCGGCTACTGCGGGTATGACTAAGTTCAGGAACCAGATGCTTACCGTGGTTAAACCAATGCCCAGGCTATTGGTTGAAAAAAGCCCGAGCAGCGTCAGACTGATCTCACCACGCAGGCCCACTTCGGCCAGTGCGATGGATGGAATAACGGCCATGGTTAAAAACTGCATGCCCAAGGCATGGGTGCCCTCCCACAACCCTACCTGCACGCCAAAAAACCGGAACAGCAACAGGTATTGCAGCACAAACACCGCGTAGCGCAGCGCCGATAGTAAGAGCAACTGGAGCAGCAGCCGGTTGCTGAACGCCTCGAGGCTTTCAATGAGGTATCGGTACCGGGTTTTGCTCAGCCACTTGTTTAACAAACGCCCAAGCGCCCCGGTTTCAAAATAAAAAAGGGTTAAAAAAAAGGCGCTGGCGCCCACACCAAACAGCGCAAACAGGTACAACACTTTTGAATAGTACGGCGTTGCCGTTAACGCATTTTTCAGCACCATCAATGCGGCGAAACCTGCATACAGCGTAATGAGCAACTGCCCGATGCTCCCCACCAACGTAACGGAAATGCTGCGCAGCCGGAACCCATCGGGCAGGAACAACATGCGGCCCAGGTATTCGCCCATGCGGTTGGGCGTGCTTACGGCAAACGAAACGCCGGAGAGTACCGCTTTAAATGCTTTGCCAAATGAAACAGGATGTATGCTGCGCACCGATAGTTGCCACTTACGGGCTTCGATGCCCCAGTTGGCCACCACCAGCAACACGGCGCCTGCAAACAGCAAAACTCTTGATGAGGAAAATGATCGTTTTACCGCAACCCACGAAGCCTCGAGGTGAGGCTGTTGCACTATTTGCCGGTAAATGGAAAAGCCAAGCCACACCGCCAGCAACGGACCTAAAAAATAGTTGATGAAGATTTTGATACTTTTGTTGGGCGGCATAAAAAGAAGGCAAAAGTAAAAATTCAAAAGGCAGAAATAGGAAACACGACAATACACCGTTTTTTACGCCTACTTTGAGCCACTGCGGCAACTTGATTCCTATGAAAAAACCTGCTACCATTATTTTAGGCGTCGATCCCGGAACCTTGGTTATGGGTTATGGCATTATTGCCGCCTCCGGCGAAGACCTGGAAGTGTTGGCCATCGATGCACTGAAACTTTCCTCCAAAAAAGACAACTACGAACGCCTGCGGCTCATTTACTTAAAAATTACCGAGCTGGTGCGCCTGTACAAACCCCATGAGTTTGCTATTGAAGCGCCGTTTTTTGGTAAAAACGTGCAGAGTATGATGAAGCTGGGCAGGGCACAGGGCGTGGCCATTGCGGCTGCCATGGCTGGTGATATGCCCGTTACCGAATACTCGCCTAAAAAAGTAAAACAGGCCATTACCGGCAACGGTAATGCCGATAAAGAGCAGGTGTGGCAAATGCTGCAGCGCATCACCAAACTGGAAGACCGGCCACAGGTGTTTGATGCTTCCGATGCACTGGCGGTGGCGGTGTGTCATCATTTTTCGGCGCAGCGGCCTTATGCAGCCAGCGCTACGCCCAATAAGCGGTCGCGGAGCAAAGCGGGCTGGGACCAGTTTATTCAGCAAAACCCGGAGCGGGTGGGGTAGAAAGGAAGACAGGAAAGACAGTAAAGTCAGGAAAGACGGGAAGGGATAAGTGATTTGAATGAATACAATATTGCAACCAATATAAAATCTTGTCACGCAGTACGTGTCATGCCGAGCTCCATTCGGCATCTCCCACATCTATCGGCGTTTACGAAAGCATAAGGGGATGCCGAATGGAGCTCGGCATGACAGTACCAAAGTTCAAACTATTGCCCATAAACAAAGAGCGGCGTTGCATTTGCAACGCCGCTCTTTGTTTATGGCTTGTCTGAATCCGTTTTGTGAAATTGCAGACGGGTTTGATCTTTAATCCTGCTTCTTTTCCTGTTGCCCTTCGTCGGTTGTGCGTGGACCGTATTCATAGTAAGGATCGTTGGGTACAGCGGGCTGCGCAATAGTTTCATCGGTAATGGTGGCCTCCTGCTCTGCGGCCGTAGTAGTTTCGGGCTCGGCAAGTGGCGCATCATCTTCTTCTTTATGGAAAAACCTTTTCTGAAAAGCCAGCAGCACCAGTACGCCAATTGAGATAGAGGCATCGGCGATGTTGAAAATAGGGCTGAAAAACTCGAACGGCTTGCCGCCAATAAACGGCACCCAGCTGGGCATGTTGGTTTGGATGATGGGGAAATACAACATATCAACCACGTGGCCGTGCAAAAAGCCCGCATAGCCGCCACCGGGAGGCAGGGCTTCGGCAATTTGGGTGTAGGTGGTTTGGCTGAAAATCAAGCCGTAAAACAGCGAATCAATCAGGTTGCCCAACGCACCGGCATAGATGAGAGCGGCACAAACAATGAAACCGGTGGTGTAGCGTTCGCGAACAATTTTAGCGATGTACCAGGTACCAAAACCAACCGCCACCAGGCGAAACAGCGTCAGCAGCATTTTGCCCCACTCGCCGCCAAATTTCCAGCCCCAGGCCATACCTTCATTTTCGATAAAATACAGCCGGAACCACGACAGGCCCAACACATTGGTAATATGTCCAAACGGAAAGGTGGTCTTGATCCAGACCTTCAGCGCCTGGTCGGCAAGGATCACCAGCAAAATCAACAATACAGCAGAACGCAGTTTCACATTAAGTTTATTAGGGTTTCAAAGATAAGGGAAGCGGGGACAATACCTCCTGCAGGTGTACCGGCGCAACATGGTAGCAAGGTGTTAAGATTTTAGGTGGATATTTCATTGTTTGATCAGGGCTTAGTGTTTTGTCGTGCTGAGCGCAGCGAAGCATCTGCGTGTTGCAAATGAGGCATGGTTGGATAAGAGGCAGATCCTTTGATGCTTCAAAGTTTTTTGCTGGTGCAGGCTCAGATCCTTCGCTGCGCTCAGGATGACAAGCAAAAGAATTTAGGAAATGAGTGCGTTGAAGCATTTTCGGCAGCCCTTCGGGCTAAGGAAGATGGGATTGGGTAAATGGTATTACAATCGAAGAGTATGATTTCAGTGGTGCTGTAGGACACTTAATACAATCAGGGTTTGTCATGCCGAGCTCCATTCGGCATCCCCTTGTGCTCTTGTAGCCTCCGATAGATGTAGGAGATGTCGAATGGAGCTCGGCATGACAGCTAATAAAAGGAAACAGTTTACTACAGGTACATTTGTGAAGCACAATAGTGATACAGAACGTACAAGTGTGCGACGCAACAAAAGCATAATAGCATTACCACAGGTGGCTACATAAAAAAGCTTCCATCTCTTGAAGAGATGGAAGCTTCCCAAACATTCGGCGGTATTCCTATCGTCGATAAAGCAGCATTTTATTCCTGAAAATACACCCGCTTTACCCGTTGCGAAATAGAGGTCATTACTTCATAGGGAATGGTGCCCGCCCAGGCGGCTACCTGCTGCACTGAAAGCTGGGGGCCAAATACAATCACTTCGTCGCCTTCCTGCACGCCGCCGATGCCGGTTACGTCAATCATCGTCATGTCCATACAAACGGTGCCCACCACAGGCGCCAGCCGGCCCTGCACCCACATCTTGCCCACGCCGTTGCCCAGGCGGCGGGCATAACCATCGGCATAGCCAATGCGCACCGTGGCAATGGTGGTGGGATGATCAATAACGCCGCGGCGGTTGTAGCTCACCGTTTCGCCGGGCTGTAGCGTTTTGAGCTGTGCAATGGTGGAACGGAGCGTGGCCACGGGCTGGAGCTCAAGCGCAGAGGTAGCAGTTTCCACACCATACAATCCAATACCCAGGCGCACCATATCGAGCTGCAATTGCGGGTGGCGCAAAATGGCGGCGGAGTTGGCAATATGCCGGATAAACGGATAGGCAATATGTTGTTGCAAAATGCCAACGGCCTCTTGCAGTAAATGGGCTTGCTGCAGTGTGTACGCATCCTGCGCAGGATCTTCGCTGGCGGCCAGGTGGCTGAATACCGATTCTATTTTCAGCAGTCCTTCTGAAGCGATCTTTTCGGCTACAGCAGCCATTTGGCCTACGGCAAACCCCAGGCGGTTCATGCCGGTTTCCACCTCCAGGTGCACCGGCCACATGCTGAGGCCCTGTGCAGCAATGTACTGTCCAAATCGCTGCAGCAGGTCTTCGGAGTAAATAACGGGTTGCAGGTTGTAGTCTACCAGCGCATCAAACGAAGATGCATCGGCGTTGATGACCATGATGGGCAGCGAAATGCCTTCGCGGCGCAGCTCCACACCTTCGTCGGTGTAGGCCACACCCAGGTAATCAACGCTGTTGGCCTGCAGCACCGAGGCAATTTCGGCGCCGCCGCTGCCGTACGAAAAAGCCTTGACCATAGCCATCAGTTTGGTGCCGCGTTGCAGCAGGCGCTGGTGCTGCTTCAGGTTGTGCACCATGGCGTTGAGGTTGATCTGCAGCACCGTTTGATGCACTTTTTGTTCAAAGAGGCGGGCAATGCGTTCAAACCCAAAACGACGGGCACCTTTAATGAGCACCAGCTCGTTGCTGAACTGCGAAGTGCGAAAATGGCGCAGCGCTTCTTCGGTGGTGGGGTAAAAGCTTGCGGTAATTTGTTCGTCGAGCAGCTGGGGCAATTGCTCGCTGATGTGTTCGCCAATGCCCACCAGCTTGTGCACGCCGCTGCGGCGGAGCGCTTTGGCAATGTCCTGGTACAGCCGCTCGTCGGCTTTTTTGCTTTCCACAAAATCCGACAGGATAACGGTGCGTGGCTGGCCGGTTTGTTGTTGTTTTAAAAAATTAAGCGCAATGGACAGCGAAGTAAGATCTGCGCTGTAGCTGTCGTTGATGATGTTGCAGCCGTTGATGCCTTCAAAAAGGTGCAGGCGCATATCCACCGCTTGCAGGGTTGCAAAACGGTCTTTATACAGCTCCAGGTTTTTTTGCAAATACACCAGCACGGCGCAGCAGGTAATTGCATTTTCAACAGAAGCTTCGTCGGTAAATGGAATGGTTATTTCCAGCGTTTGCCTTGCCGCCTGTAGGTGCAGCACGGATGTAGTGCTTTCTTTTTTGATGCCCAAAACCTGCAACCCGCTATTGGCGCTGCTGCCCCACACCAGCAGGTTTTTGCCCGCAAAAAGCGGTGCATATTTTTCCTGGCAAATAACCACGTCCGCATCCCGGAACAGCAGCGATTTTTCGGCGGCCTTGTCGGCATTGCTGGTAAATCCGGCGCTGTGCGCTTCGCCCAGGTTGGTAAATACGCCAATGGTGGGCTGAATGATTGCCGCCAGCCGCTGCATTTCGCCCCGCTGCGAAATGCCTGCTTCAAAAAGGCCCAGCGTATGTTGTTCGCTCATTTGCCACACACTAAGCGGCACGCCCACCTGCGAGTTGTAGCTGCGCGGGCTGCGCACAATGGCAAAGCTTTCCTGCAGCAATTGGTACAGCCATTCTTTTACTACCGTTTTACCATTGCTGCCCGTAATGCCAATGACCGGAAAGGAAAATTGCTGCCGATGATGTGCAGCCAGCTGTTGTAAAGCGGCCAACGCATCAGGCACTATTAGTACGTTAGCATCTTGCAGTGATGCAGCAATGGCCGCATCCTGCACCACAAAATTGCGGACACCGAGTTCGTACAAATCAGCGATAAAAGCGTCGCCGCTGCGGCGCGGGCCGGGCAGTGCAAAAAACAGGGTTTCATCGGCCTGCACCAAGTGGCGGCTGTCGGTGAGCAACTGCCGCACTACCAGCGCCGGTTGGGGCAACTCCGCGTGGGGCGCAATCAACTGGGCGATCTGGGCGGCGGTGTAGGGCATTGTGAATTTGAAAATTTTACAATTTGAAGATTTGAAAATGGGTTACAGTGCAGTGGAAAAGTGGCGGGTTAGGAAATGATGAATTATGATTGCCTAAAGGCAGTTTGTAAATCACCTTTTACCACCCTTCCCTTCATTACTACATTTTCAAATCTTCAAATTATTTACAAGGTGCCATCTTCCACATCGGCGGGCACGCCTTTGCGTTTGTGGTAAATAGAGTAAAAAATTGAACCGGCAAGACAAACTACGATGAATATCAGCGACACGTAAATGGGAATATGTATGTCGAAGAAGGCCACCAGCATTTTCAGGCCAATGAAGATGAGCACAATGGCAATGCCCTGCTGCAGGTAATCGAACTTGTTGACCACGCCGCGCAGCAAAAAGAACAAGGCCCGCAACCCCAGCACTGCAAAAATATTGCTGGTATAAATGATCAATTCTTTGTTGTGCGATTCGGTTACGATGGCAAACACGGCGGGTATGCTGTCCACCGCAAACACGAGGTCGGTAGTGGCCAGCATTACAATCACCAGGAACATGTTGGTGTAATATCTTTTGCCGTTTCGCTTTACCGTCAGCTTACCGCCTACATCTTCATGAATGATGGGAAAAAAGCGGTTCAGGAATTTATACACGGGGCTGGCTGCCGGATCGAATTCTGCTTCCTGGTTGGCGGTAAAAATCTTGAAACCGGTGTACACCAGGAACGCACCAAAAATGTACAGGATCCACTCAAACCGCTCTACCAGCACCACGCCCACATAAATAAAGATGATGCGGAACACAATGGCCATGAGCACGCCAATGAGCAGCGCCCGGGATATATGATCGGTGCGTATTTTAAAGAAGGAAAAAATAAGGATAAAGACAAAGATGTTGTCGATGCTCAGGCTTTTTTCCATGAGGTAAGCACTGAGGTATTCCAGTGCCGCTTTGGAGCCTTCGATCCACCACATGAACGCAAAAAAAGCCAGTGCCAAACCTACCCAGAACAGGGATTGGTACAAGGCGGTGCGCAGCGTTACTTCTGTATCTTTTTTAGAGAAAAGACCCAGATCAAATATGAGGGCAATCACTACAACTATTCCAAAAACCAAATACGTTATCTGATCCGGTGTCATATGTCGGTGTTTCTTAAACGAGCAAAGGTAAGGGAGGAATGATGGTAGATGACGGATGATAGATGATAGTTAATAGATGGTGGTTGATGCCTTGTTCTAGATCCTGATGTTTACTATCATCCACCATCTATCATCCATCATCTCACTTCGCATACTTGCGCCGGCGCCACTGCTGGTACACGGCGCCAAATAGCACAATGAGCACCACGGGCATCGCCACGTTGATGGCCTGCCATTTGGCCCGCTGTTCTTTTACGGCCCGCGGATCGAGCAGCCGAAGGGTGTACTCTTTGGCGCGGGATTGCAAAATATCGGAAGGGTTTACCAAGTACTCCAGGCTGTTGAGGAAAAAGTCCTTGTTGGCAAAAGTATATTGGGTAAACAGGTTGCGGCCCATGGGCAGCGGCCCCGAAAACTCGCTGTACTGGTTCAGGGCAACGTCGCCATCAGCCACCACAATCATTTTGTTTTGCCCGCCCACTTTATATTTAACCGGCTGGCCTGCTGCCGCAAACGAGTCGGCCACGGCTTTGGGCACCCGCCCGGTGTACAGGGATCGGAAATCGCCTTCGAGCAGGGCTGCTACCGGCACATTCTTTTGGGTAAACAACTTTTCGTCGGGGGCAATTTGCAAAAACTCAAAGTCGATGCGGGCCGGTGCCTGCAGCACCCGTGCATTGGCAGAGGAACTGAGTAAAAATGTTTTTTGAATGCCAGAGGCCGCTACCGTATCCAGCGTGGTGGGAAACATGCTGCGAACACCATCGAGGTTTTTGGAAATGGGATGCTCCGAGCCATTGAGAATGGGAAAAAACGGCCAGGTAACCAGGCGGCGCTGTTGGCCCTCGCCTTCGCCGCTCACTTGCGGCAGTTGATCGGCCTGCATGTCCTGTAATAAAGATTGGTTGATGCGGACGCCGTAATTAAACAGCAGGTCTTCCAAATTTAGCCCACGATCAAACGCCACAAAGCCGCCGGTTTTATACAAGGAGTCAAACTCGGCGTACATGTTGTCGATCATCCAAAACACCTTTCCGCCGTTCATTACATATTGGTCGATCTTGAGTTTTTCCCCATCGGAAAAAGGCTGGGTGGGTTTCAGTACCACCAGCGCATCCAATTGCTTAGGTATATACGGCACCTGTTTCAGGTTGACGGTATCAAAATCATAATTATCCAACAGGGTACGCACCGCATCATCTACATTATAGCCCCAACCTTCGCCGTGGCCCATGGCATAGCCAACAAAAGGCCTTTTTGCGGCCGATACTTTTTCTATGGCCGAAGCAAAATTGTACTCCAGCGAAGCTTCCACATTGTTATACAGTGCTGCCAGTTGTTCTGCTTCGGTGCCAAACGAGCGGGCACCTTTCAGAAAATCCACACCAATGGCACGGTCGCCTTGGCGCACCACGGCACCATGAATCAGTTTTTTTACTTCCAGTTCATCGCCTACTTTTTCCGGTGCATTAAACAGCACGGCATTGAGGCCGTAATACAACTGCAGCGAATCTTCGAGCCGGCGGGTAGTTGCCGTGTCCGCTGCATCGGCATAAGGGTTTATAAAACGCACCTGCAAATTGCTGCCGCCGTATTGCCTTGCTTCAAAAAGAAATTCGCCAATGGCATTGCGAAAGCGGCGCACCACAGCGGGCAGGTCGCCGCCGTCCAGCAGCACATCGATCTGCACGGTGCTATCTAAACCACCCAATAATTTTTTGGTGGGTTCGCTCAGCGAGTACCTTTTTTCAGCGGTAAGGTCGGCACGGTAATGCACCAGCGAAGCCAATCCATTTACCAAAAACAACCCTACAATGAGCAGGAGCCACGCGGCCCGTTTTTTTGCAAGAATTTGGAACATGGCTATCGTTGCTGCAGGTTTTGACGGGTGATAAGTAAAAAGAACAGCACCAGGCTAATAAAGTAAACAAGGTCGCGGGTATCAATAACGCCTCGGCTGATGCTTTGGTAATGAAACCGGATGCCCAGCATTTCGATATAATAATCGGCGCCGTTCTCGAAAATGGATAGCTGGCTCAGCGCTTCGAATCCAAAATAAAACAGCACCATCACCACCAGGCTGATGATGAATGCAATAACCGCGTTGGGCGTAAACGAAGAAACGGCAATGCCAATGGCAGTAAATACAGCAGTGAGAAATAGCAGTCCTAAATAAGAGCCCGCTGCAGCGCCGGCGTCGATGCCCGTGGTGGCTGCCAAGTTGTTGATGGAAACAAAGTATACCAGCGTAGGCAGCAGCGCAATAACGGCTACGGCAAAGGATCCGAAGAATTTGCCCAACACCAGTTGCCATGCTGTAAGTGGGCGGGTACGCAGCACTTCAAAAGTGCCGCTGCGAAATTCATCGGCAAACGACCGCATGGTGATGGCCGCCGTGAGGAACAGCATGACCCAGGGAGCAAAGGAAAAAAACTCGTCCAGCGTGGCAAAGCCGCTGTCCAATATATTGTTGCGAAAAACAAACAGCACCAGCCCGTTGATGAGCAGGAACACCACAATGGCGATATAACCCGTGAGGGAGCTGAAAAACTGGCTGAATTCTTTTTTACAAATTGACCACATGTGTGCAAATCCGGGTTAGTAGTGGGATATAAGATGTGATTGCAAAATAGGCCATAGTTGGGAGTCAGAACGCTAAAGTTGAAAGCGTGGCTGCTTTTTTGAGCCACGAAGACACAAAGACAGGAAGGAGCACGAAGATAAAAGGCAGGAAAGAAGTGACGGTGGGGGTTATGCGCAAATGTTTGTTGCGGTGTTGTTTAAATGCAGATGTGCTTTTTTTAATGTTGTAAAATGTAGCAGCAGCAATACTTTTCACCTTTTTTCTATAAATATAAAACCCCGCTTTGCTGCGGGGTTTTATATTTATATCAGCGGCCTATTTTACAAGTACGCCCATAATAAAAAATCATTTCAAATCTTACACATCACTGGTTATACAGCGAAGCTATCACCGCAACCACAGGTGCGGCTGGCGTTGGGGTTTTCGAAATAAAAGCCCTTGCCATTGAGGCCGTCCGAAAACTTCAGTTCTGTATTTACGAGGTACAAAAAGCTTTTCAGGTCGGTGACCACTTTAACGCCGTTGTCTTCAAACACCTGGTCCATCGGTTTCGACTCGTTGTCGAAATCGAGCTTGTAGCTCAGGCCCGAGCAACCGCCGCCTACCACGCTTACCCGCAGAAAATAGGACGTGTCGCCTGCAATGCCGGCATCGTTCATCAACTGCTGTACTTTTTCCTTTGCCTTATCGCTTACGAAAATGGCATTATCTGTTGCTACCATAGTAAATGCTTTGAGCCGCAAGCCATTAGCTACAAGCTACAAGCCTTCAATAATAACTTGCGGCTTGCAGCTAAAAGCTTGAAGCTATTTTAGTGTACTACACTTTCTTCAAACTGCAGCTCTTCCAGTCCGTTCTTTTTGCGGTAGTCGTTGATGGCTGCTTTGATGGCGTCTTCGGCCAGTACCGAACAGTGAATTTTCACAGGCGGCAGGTTCAGTTCTTCCACCAGCACCATGTTGTCGATCTTCACGGCTTCGTCGATGGATTTGCCTTTCAGCCACTCTGTTGCCAGCGAGGAAGAAGCAATAGCCGAACCGCAGCCAAATGTTTTGAACTTAGCGTCTTTGATCACGCCGGTAACGTCGTCCACTTCAATTTGCAGGCGCATTACGTCGCCGCACTCAGGTGCACCCACCAGGCCGGTGCCTACGTTGTTTTTGCTTTTATCAAGCGTACCCACATTCTTGGGGTTATTGTAATGGTCTAAAACCTTGTCGGAGTAAGCCATAGTATGCTAATTTGAAAATTTGAAGATTGGTTAATTTGAAAATGGTGCTGTCTTTATTGGGATGGGTTCAATCTGAAAAACCATTTTCAAATTTTCAAATTGAACCCTTTTCAATTTCCTTAATGGTGTGCCCACTCAATAGAATTCATATCGATGCCCTCTTTGTACATTTCCCAAAGCGGGCTCATTTCACGCAGCTTCAACACGGTTTTCGAAACGGCGTCGATAGTGTAATCGATCTGCTCTTCGGTGGTGTAGCGGCCAAGTCCAAAACGGAGCGAACTGTGTGCCAGATCATCGCCCAGGCCCAGTGCTTTCAGCACATAAGAGGGCTCCAGCGAAGCCGAGGTACAGGCCGAACCGGATGAAAGTGCGATGTCTTTATTAAAGCCCATCATCAGGCCTTCACCTTCCACGTATTTAAACGAAACATTGGAAACGTGGGGCAGGCGGTGTGCTGGGTCGCCGTTTACATAAGCTTCTTCCAGTTGCAGCAGGGCTGTTTCCAGCTTGTCGCGCAGCTTGCTCAGGCGCTCTGCATCTTGTTGCATTTCGTTTTGCGCCAGCTCGCATGCTTTACCAAAACCAACAATACCCGGAACGTTGAGGGTGCCGCTGCGCATGCCACGTTCGTGACCGCCACCGTCCATCTGGGCGGTAACTTTTACGCGGGGGCCTTTGCGGCGCACATACAGTGCACCAACGCCTTTAGGTCCATACATTTTGTGTGCGGTAAATGCCATCAGGTCAATGCCGTCGGCTTTAACGTCCACAGGGATTTTGCCTACTGCCTGTACTGCGTCGGAAAACAGCAGCACGCCGTGTTTTTTGGCAATGGCGCCAATTTCGCGGATGGGCAGCACGGTGCCAATTTCGTTGTTGGCATACATCAGCGCAATGAGGATGGTGTTGGGCTTGATCGCCGCTTCCACCTGCTCAGGAGTAATGAGGCCTTTATCATTTACTTCCAGGTAAGTTACCTCAGCGCCTTCTTTTTCGAGGTGCTTGCAGGTATCCAGCACGGCTTTGTGCTCGAAGTTGCAGGTAATGATGTGGTTGCCTTTGGAAGCATACATTTCAAAAACGCCTTTCAGCGCCAGGTTGTCGCCTTCGGTAGCGCCGGACGTAAAGATGATCTCTTTAGGATCGGCGTTGATCAGTTTGGCTACCTGCTCCCGGGCATAATCCACTGCTTCTTCGGCCTTCCAACCAAAAGGGTGGTTGCGGCTGGCCGCATTACCGAAAGCTTCGGTAAAATATGGGATCATTGCTTCCACTACCCGCGGGTCGCAGGGCGTGGTAGCATTATGGTCGAGGTAAATAGGACGTTGCAGCATAAAAATTAAAGATTATAGGTATTCGTTTCAGAGTGCAAAATTACCCATTATACGGCAATCTATGCTTATAGAAACTATCTATGACTGTAAATTTACCATTCTCCTAAACAAATGCACATGTTAAAAGTTGAGCACATTGGTATTGCCGTAAAGTCGCTGCAGCAATCCGTTCCCCTTTTCGAAAAATTGCTGAACACACCTTGTTATAAAACCGAAGAAGTAACCGCAGAAAATGTGGCGACTGCTTTTTTCCAACAGGGCGAATCAAAGATCGAACTGCTGGAATCAACACGGCCCGATGGCGTGATCAGCCGGTTTATTGAAAAACGCGGCGAAGGCATGCACCATATTGCATTTGCGGTAGCAGATATCGAAGCCGAAATGGCCCGGCTGAAAGCCGAAGGTTTTACGCTGCTTAATGAAGTGCCCAAGCCCGGTGCTGATGGCAAGCTGGTTTGTTTTGTGCACCCCAAAGATACCAACGGCGTACTTATTGAACTCTGCCAGGACCGGCACTAAAAGCCCTTCTATAATGAAGAGCCCCGGCACTCGGCCGGGGCATCTTTTGTTAAACGCGCCTATCGAAAAAGTTCAATCCTCAATTTCTTTACAGCATTACCTGCTTTGATACGTTCAGGTTGCTGCCACCGGTAAGGCTTACAATGTAAGCGCCGGAAGCTGCGGCACCTTTTGGCAGAATGATTTGGCTGCCGGTTTGTTTAAACTCCTGCTGCGACACCACCTGTCCGTTCATCGTGATGATGCGCACTTGCACCGGGGTGCTGATTTGTTGTGCCAGTTGGATGAGTACAAAGTTGCCGGTGGTGCTGCTGATAGAAACCTGTGCAGCAGCCGTGTTGGCGGTGGTGATGGTTTTTACTGCAGTATAAGTAAAGCGGCCATCGATATCAACCTGGCGGATGCGAAAATAAGCGATGCGGTTTACCGAGCTGCGGTCGGTGTAGCTGTAGCTGTTTACATTGGTGGAGTTGCCGATGGCAAATACCGCTGCAATCTTTTTCCAGTTGGTGCCGTCTTCGCTGCGCTCCACATCGTAGTGGCTGGCGTTGATCTCTTCGGAAGTGGCCCACTGTACCATGGTGCCGGTAGTGGCGCGGGCTACAGAAAAGCCAATGAATTTTACGGGCAAGGTGGTGGGGGCAAACTCGGTAAAAGCGCTTACGTTTTTGTTGATGTAAGCCGGGCCAACTTCCAGGCCTTGGCTGCCTTTGTATTTTTCGGCGCCGCCTACAAAAATGATGCTGTTGCCTTTGCCGCTGGTTGCATTGATGGAGGCTGTTTTGCTGGTGAGTACCAGCTCGGAGTTGTTGCTCAATTTAATGGTAGCCTTTTGCAGGGTAACCTTGCCTTCCACCTTTACATAAAGATCTTGGCTCGAAAGGTCTACGTCTTCACTAATGGTATAAACAGCGGTTGCGGGGATCAGTACAGTATCGCCGGAAACAGGCACACGCTTTTGGCTCCAGCTTTTGCTATCGGAGATGTTCGATGCTTTCAGCAGTTGGTTTACTTGTTGGGCATTAGCACCAAAAAAGAGGGCAATAGCAACGAGGGTAGTGTAAAATTTCTTCATGAGTACGGATTGATCTTAAAGTTTTCTTTAGGGGCTCTAAGTAAAGTGCTGATCGTTTTCTAAGGGTATTTAAGTAGCTCCTTTACTTTGCTGATGCAAATATAGCTAGGGTTTTTACTTAGGAAAGTGATTTTACTTAGTTGCATAGTAAAAACACATATTTATTTAAACGTAAAATTTAAAAAATGCTCCTGCAGATGATTATATAGGTGAATAAAAGCCCATGTTTATTGATGAGCTTAAAAAAATTTCAGGCTGACGTTGTTTTTATCTAAATACATGCATAATGGCCCACTAAGTGAATTGGGCAAACCCTTAGAAAAACACTTAGCTACCTAAGTAAAATCAGGTGATAAGTTTTGGTGAAACGGGAAGGCCGTGCTGCAAGCATATTATGTGCAATCACGAAGTATGATGCATAAAAAAACGGATGCAGCGAGTGCATCCGTTTTGCCCAAAGGCAATAAGTTGGTTACAATGAGTTGGTAGGCGAGTCGGCGTTAACAATGCCCAGTTTTTCCACGGCCAGTTGCGCTGCTATTTGCGAAGCGTCTTTCTTGTTGTAGGCTTTTCCTTCGGCCACCACTTTGCCGTTGATCACCGCACCTACGGTAAATAGCCTGCGGCCGCTTTGCATTTGTTCGTTCAGGGTTTCAAACTCCAGGGCTTTGCCGTTTTTGTTGGCCCACCCATACAGCTTGTTTTTGTGGTTGATTTCTTTTACCTCCAGGTCGTCAACAAACATGTGGGGCATAATGATGCGTTCGCCCACCCACTTGGCTGTTTTTTTATAACCCAGGTCCAGGTAAATGGCGCCCACCAGGGCTTCCAGCGTGTTGCCAAAAATCTGGCTGGCTTTCAGCGAGGCGTCCGACTTATTGAAAACGGTAACTTTTTTGAGCCCCATTTTTACCGCAATATCGTTGAGCTGCGACCGGTTCACCATCTTGCTGCGCATTTCGGTTAAAAAACCTTCCTCTTTATAAGGATAGCGCTTGAACAGGTAATCGGCAATAACGGCACTAAGGATGGCGTCGCCCAGGTACTCCAAGCGTTCATTGTTTTCGGCCGATGTTTCTTTAATGGAGCGGTGGGTAAGGGCCATGCGGTACAGCGACACGTTGCCGGGTGTGTACCCCAATATTGCTTTCAGGCTTTTCTTGAACGAAGAGCCTGCGTGCTTTTTATACAAACTGGTCCAGAAACCCACAAAGGACATGCGCTTTTTAATACTTCCTGCCTATCCAACCGTTGGAGCAGAATATTTTTTAAAAATCATGCAAGCATTGTGCCCGCCAAAACCAAATGTATTACTCAGGGCGGCATTTACCACACGTTCTTGCGCTGTGTGAAAAGTAAAGTTCAGCCGTGGGTCCAGTTCCGGATCGTCGGTAAAATGGTTGATGGTAGGCGGCACCACATTGTGCTGCACACTTTGAATACAGGCAATGGCTTCGATAACACCGGCGGCACCAAGGCAGTGTCCGGTCATTGATTTGGTAGAAGAAATATTGAGTTCGTATGCATGCTCGCCAAACACCGCCTGGATGGCTTTTACTTCGGCTACATCGCCCAGCGGGGTTGAGGTGCCGTGGGTGTTGATGTAATCGATATCGGTGGGTTGCATACCGGCATCTTCCAGTGCCTGCAGCATTACGTTTTTGGCGCCCAGCCCCTCGGGGTGCGGAGCGGTGAGGTGGTGCGCATCGGCTGTAGCACCGGCGCCGCCAATTTCGCAGTAAATTTTAGCACCGCGGGCCAGGGCATGTTCCAGTTCTTCAAACACCAGCACGCCGGCCCCTTCACCCATTACAAAACCATCGCGGTCTTTATCGTAAGGGCGGCTGGCCGTTTTGGGGTCGTCGTTGCGTTCACTGAGGGCCTTCATGGCGTTGAAGCCGCCAATGCCTGCTTCGGAAATAACCGTTTCGGCACCACCGGTAATAATAATATCGGCCTTGCCCAACCGAATGAGGTTGAAGGCTTCCATCATGGCATTTGTAGCCGAGGCACAGGCACTTACCACCGAAAAGTTGGGCCCACGGAAACCATGCCGCATCGAAATGTGGCCGGCTGCAATGTCCAGGATCATTTTCGGGATAAAGAATGGGTTGAATCGGGGTGTGCCGTCGCCTTTGGCAAAATTAGTTACCTCTTCCTGAAACGTAATAAGGCCGCCGATGCCCGAGGCAAATACAACGCCTACGCGGTCGGGGTTTACGTTGTCGGCGCTGATGCCGGCATCCTGCACCGCCTGGTCGGAAGCCACGATGGCTACCTGTGTAAAGCGGTCCATTTTGCGGGCTTCCTTGCGGTCGAGGAAGTTGGTGGGTTCAAAGTCTTTTATTTCGCAGGCAAACCTTGTTTTAAATTTCGACGCATCAAACTGTGTGATGAAATCAGCACCGCTTACGCCATTGCGTAGGTTGTCCCAAAATTCGGAAACCGTGTTGCCCAATGGTGTAAGAGCACCCATTCCTGTTACTACAATCCGCTTTAATTGCATATTTGCCTGCACCCTGTTTTTTTAAGGAAAAAGAAATAAAGTCCGAAATCCGAAGCCAACAATGTTACTGGCTGTGCTTTGGATTCCGGGTAATTTATTTCGGATTTACTAAGTGAAAACCGCCTTTGCTTTTCAGTCAAAGGCGGGTAATTAAGTTTATTCCGTTTGGGTAACGGAGCTGATAATGATGTTTTTCTTATTTAGCGTGCTCTTCAAGGTAAGAAACAGCCTGGCCCACAGTGGTAATGGTTTCAGCCTGCTCGTCGGGAATAGAGATGTTGAATTCTTTTTCGAATTCCATGATCAGTTCAACCGTGTCGAGCGAATCGGCACCCAGGTCATTTGTGAAAGAAGCCTCATTTGTCACTTCCGCTTCGTCAACGCCCAGCTTGTCTACAATGATCTTTTTTACTCTTGCTGCAATGTCTGACATGATGTAAAAGTTTGGTTATAGTGGTGCAAAAATAGAAGTTTTTAAAATAATTAGCCCCTTGTGCAAAAATACCCGCCAAATCCTTTGCTATGGCGGATTACAGCCTTTAACAAGGTCATTTTCAATTGGCCCGTTTCCGAGATATTTGTAACTTGACGGCACACAAACATACAGCATGGCATTGAAAATAATTGATTACGGCACTAGCGATTACCGGGAAATGGTGCGGCTGCGCGATGAAATATTACGCCGCCCGCTGGGGCTTACGTTTACGCCGGAAGAACTGGAACGCGAACAGGGCAACCTGATGATGGCCGCACTGGACGATGGCAAGATGCTGGGCTGCTGCATGCTGGTGGAAGAAGGACCCAAAACCGTGCGGCTGCGCCAGATGGCGGTACGCAACGACCTGCAGGGAAAAGGGGTGGGCAAGGCCCTCATCCAATTTGCCGAAAACCTGGCCCGCGACCAGGGGTACGAAAAAATAACCATGCATGCCCGTAAGAATGCCATTGGCTTTTATGAAAAAATGGGCTACCGGGTAAGCGGAGCCGAATTTCAGGAAATCACCATTCCGCACTATGTGATGGAGAAAGAACTCTGAGGAATGTCGAACAGATGAACAAGGAATGTTGAATGATAAAGGGGAATGATGAATTATTGATTATGGATTATTAATTATCGGGCTCCTGGTAAATTCATCACTCATCATTCTTAATTCATTTGTTCCTGTATTCGATATTCTTTTTGATATCCAACACTTGGGCGTAGCCCAAACCTGTTTGTAGAAAATGGATTTACTGGTTGCCATCATTTCGGTTGATCGTAGAACAACCCGGTGAACCACCGAAATATTGCAGCAAGCAGCCCACTCGATGGGTTTGGGCTACGCCCAGATATTTCCCTGTTTAAATGTTGCGCTACCAACGGGTGTGGGCTACGCCCACTTTTTTATTGCTCATTTCTTTGTGTCAACATTCTGCATTTCTCCTTTAACAAACCGGCTTGCTAATTCATAACTCATCATTTCTAATTCATCACTCCCTTCTGCGGTTCGACATTCCTTGTTCCTTGTTCGATATGCTCCTCCGACTTCGTCTGTTCGAAATTCCTTGGCCTTCTGTTCGACATTCCCTATGCTGCCACCTTGTTTTTCAACAATTGCCGCATTTCCGAAACTTCGTCCCGACTGGCAAAGGAATCTTTGGGCACCAGGAAAAAGGAACGGCTATCGAAATAGAGGTGGAAAAAGTTGGGGGTTTCCATAAATGTTTTCAGCGCATTCCACGGCCAGGCACGGGAGCCCCGCTCGTTGCCCAGCGAAAACTGCTCGTCGGTAAACCGCATGGTAAAATGATCGCGGAAAGTGGAAGCCCTGCGGTAAACGGCACCGGGCAGTAAAAACCAAAAAGTGATCATCAGCACGATCCACAGCAGCGAGCTCACCAGGAACGCCAGCGGCGTTACTTGTTTTAAATAAAATAAGGCAGCGGCCACAAACGCAAATACATTTACCAGGATGATCATCAGCCTTATTTCGCGGCGCGAAAGAAAATGGTAGCGCAGGGCCTGCAGCACCTGCTTTTTATTGTAGCTAAAATTGATGGTCATAAGCCGGGCGGTAAAGGTGGTTATTAAGCGGGCCTGTAAGTTATTTAAATGCATCATTGAACCGCCAAACACCCGTCATAACTTTTTGCCCGTTGCAGCACGGCGCAAAAAAAAGCCCTGCAGGTGCAGGGCTTCCGTATTTTTTAAAGTGGTCCTTATTTATTCATCATTTGCTTGGCCTCAATGCTCAGCGTGGCGTGGGGCACGGCACGCAGGCGGGCTTTTTCAATGAGTTTGCCGGTTACGCGGCACACGCCATAGGTTTTGTTTTCGATGCGCATGATGGCCTTTTCCAAGTGGTCGATGAACTGGATCTGGCGGCTGGCCATCTGGCTCAGCTGTTCACGTTCCATGCTCATGGTACCGTCTTCCATGGTCATATACCTGCCCTCGTCGAGGTCGCCGCTACCGTCTTTGCGGGTAATCAGTCCTTGCAGATAAGCCAGTTCTTTTTTGGCAGCGTCCAGTTTTCGGTTGATAAGGTCGCGGAATTCTTGCAGCTCGGCGTCTGAATATCTCATGGTGGGTCCTCCTGATGGCTCCTGATTTTGTGTGTCTAAAACGGATTTGGTAAATTCTGGCTCGTACTTCACAGCCTTGTTGGTGCTGGTTTTAGGAATCACAACAGGTTTGGGCTCTTTCGCAGCCTTTTTAGCCGGTGCGGCCACCGCTTTTTTGGCGGGGGTGGTTTCCAACGGCTTTATTGCAGGTTTCACTTCTTCTGTTGTTGGCGCAGCTACTACTGGTTTTTGCACAGGCGCACTGGTTTTAGGGGCTGCCTTGGCAGGGGCAGCTTTGGCCGGTGCTGTTTTAGCCGCAGCTTTTTTAGGGGCAGCAACCGCTTTGGCCGGAGCCTTTACCGTTTTGGCGGGTGCTGCACTTTTCGGAGCGGCGGGTTTATCGGCCTTTTCCGGCGCAGCTTTTTTAGCAGCCGCTTTTGGAGCAGGCACTGCTTTAGGGGCAGGCTTGGCTGCTGTGGCTTTACCGGTTTTTGATGCACCAGATTTTGCCGGGGCTGCTTTTGCAACGGCTTTTTTTACCGGTGCTGCAGCTTTGGCTGTTTTCTTTGAGGCTGCTTTCTTTGTGGCCATACGGTTGCTAAATTTTAGAAACGATGACTTTCAGCGTTTTATCATTCACTTCTATTTCTGTGCCATCGGTTAGATGGGGAATAAACTCCAGCTTGTCTGCCAAAATTTCCGTACAAATATAGTTTTCAAATCTAATAAGTGATGATTCAAGCCCGTCGGCGCCTCCAATTTTTACCAAAATGCGATCGGTGAGTTCAAACCCACTGTCTTTGCGCACTTTTTGGATGCGGTTCACAAATTCCCGGGCATTGCCTTCCTGTTCCAGCTCAGGCGTAATGTTGATGTCCAATGCCACGGTAAGGGCTCCTTTGCTGGCTACGGTCCAGCCCGGGATGTCCTCGGAAGTAATCTCTACTTCGCTTAAAACAAGCTCAACAAAATCGCCGTCAATGGGGAGTGAATATCGGCCTTCTTTTTCAAATAAAGCAATCTCGTGCTGACCAAATTGGGCCAAAGCACCGGAAACCGCCTTCATTTTCGGGCCCAGTTTTTTGCCCAGCGCACCAAAGTTGGGCCGGATCTTCTTTTTAATAAATCCTTCGGTATCAGTGAGGTATTCAATTTCTTTTACGTTCACCTCGGCCAAAATGAGGCTTTCCACCTGCCGCAGCTGGTCTTCCATGGAGCCGTTGAGCACGGGCACCAGTATCTTTTGCAGCGGCTGCCGCACCTTGATGTTTACTTTTTTGCGCAGCGACAGGACCAGCGAGGAAGCATCCTGCGCTAGGGCCATCCGTTCTTCCAGCAGCGTATCGATCAGCGACTCGTCGGCAACGGGGAATAGCACATGGTGTACCGAAGCCTCGGTAAAGCGGCCGCTTACCGCATTGAGGTTGAGGAACAACTCATCGGCAAAGAAGGGCGAAATGGGCGCCATCAGCCGCACCACTGTTTCAAGGCAATCGTACAGGGTTTGGTACGCGGCAATTTTGTCGCTTTCGTACTCACCTTTCCAAAACCGGCGGCGGCACAGGCGCACATACCAGTTGCTGAGCTGCTCGTCCACAAAATCCTCAATCAATCGTCCAGCCTGGGTAGGTTCGTACTCATCAAATGCGGTGGTTACCTTCTGGACCAATGTTTGCAAGCTCGACAATATCCACTGGTCGATTTCTGGCCGCTGGGCTACGGGGATGGGCGCTTCTTTAAAGGCAAAACCGTCCACATTGGCATAAAGTGCAAAAAACTGGTAGGTATTATATAAGGTGCCAAAAAACTTGCGCTGCACTTCTTTGATGCCTTCGAGGTCAAACTTTAGGTTATCCCAGGGCGAAGCATTGGTGATGAGGTACCAGCGGGTGGCATCGGCGCCAAAATCGGCGATGGTTTTGAACGGATCCACCACGTTACCGAGGCGTTTGCTCATTTTGTTGCCGTTCTTATCCAGCACCAGGCCGTTGGAAACCACCGTTTTATACGCCAGGCCGGGATATTCTTTATCTACATCACCCAGGTAGGCGTCTTCTTTCAGCACTTCGTGCACCGACTCTTTAAGCATAGCAGCTAGCGCATGCAGGGTATAAAACCAGCCGCGGGTTTGGTCCACACCTTCGCAGATAAAATCGGCGGGGTAGTTTTTGGCAAAAAACTCGCGGTTTTCGAACGGAAAATGAGCCTGCGCATAGGGCATGGCACCCGAATCAAACCACACGTCGATGAGGTCAGGCTCGCGGCGCATGGGCTGGCCGGTTGACGAAACCAGCACCACCTCATCTACATAAGGTTTGTGCAGGTCCAAAATGCCATCGTGCAGGTAGGCTTTATTTACATCGCCGCCCAGCACTTGGTTGGCTTTTACAATTTCTTCGTTCAGCTCGGCAATGGAGCCAATGCATTTTTCCTCGCTGCCATCTTCGGTGCGCCAAACGGGCAGCGGTGTGCCCCAGTAGCGGCTGCGGCTAAGGTTCCAATCCACCATGTTTTCGAGCCACTGGCCAAAACGGCCGGTGCCTGTGGCGGCTGGTTTCCAGTTGATGGTTTTATTCAGATCCACCATCCGGTCTTTCAGTGCCGTAGTTTTAATAAACCAAGCATCCAGCGGGTAGTATACCACCGGCTTATCGGTGCGCCAGCAGTGGGGGTAGCTGTGCTCGTATTTTTCTACTTTAAAGGCGCGGCCTTCCCGTTTCAGTTTTACGGAAATGTCCACGTTCACATCCTGGTAATCAGGCTGATTTTTATAATCCTTGATAAAACGGCCGCTGAACTCACCGAGGCCGTCCACAAATTTGCCTTCGCGGTCCACCAGCGTTAGGATGCCGATGCCGTACTTTTTGCCCACTTTATAGTCATCCGCACCAAAGGCAGGGGCGGTGTGCACCATGCCGGTACCATCTTCAGTGGTTACAAAATCGCCCATCAGCACCCGGAACGGCTGCGCATCGGGGGTAATGGCACGGATGGCTTCCAGTGAGTTAGCCTCGTAAGGCAGCAGTTGCTCGTATGCAACGCCTTCGAGCTGCCGGCCTTTAAACTGGGATACAATATTATAAGGTATCACCTTGTCGCCTTCGGCATAGGCAGCAAAGTCGGCGTTTTCGCCTTCGGCTTTGAAATATTTGTGCAGCAGCGCCTTGGCCAGGATCACATGCTGCGGCTGGTAGGTGTAGGGGTTGAATGTTTTTACCAGCACATAATCAATATCCGGCCCGGCTGTGAGGCCCAGGTTGGAAGGAAGTGTCCAAGGGGTGGTGGTCCAGGCGAGAAAGTAGAGTTCTAAGTCGCCAGTCTGAAGTTCGGAGTTCGCAGCCTCAAAAAGAAACTGGCTTTTTTCGTTTTGTACCACTTTAAATCCAACCGTGGCGCTGGTGTCTTTCACCATTTTATAAGTACCGGGCTGGTTCAGCTCGTGTGAGCTGAGGCCGGTGCCGGCAGCAGGCGAATAAGGCTGGATGGAAACGCTTTTGTACAGCAGGCCTTTTTTATACAACTCCTTCAGGCACCACCACAGGCTTTCAATGTACTCGTTGGTAAACGTGATGTATGGATTTTTCAGGTCCACCCAGTAGCCCATTTGCGTGGTCAGATCGTCCCACTTGTCTTTGTAACGCAATACGGCTTCGCGGCATTTTTGATTGTACTCGGCCACCGAAATGGTTTTGCCGATGTCTTCCTTGGTAATGCCCAGCTCTTTTTCCACGCCCAGTTCCACCGGCAGGCCATGGGTATCCCAGCCGCCCTTGCGCTCCACCTGGAAACCTTTGGCCGTTTTGTAGCGGCACACCAAGTCCTTTAAAGTGCGGGAAATAACGTGGTGAATGCCGGGCATGCCGTTGGCAGAAGGCGGGCCTTCGTAAAAAACAAAGGAAGGTGCGCCTTCGCGTAGCGAAACACTTTTTTGAAAAGCCTCCTCACGTTCCCAGCGGTCGAGTACTTCTTTTTCGATGGCGGGCAGGTTCAGGTGCTTGAATTCTTTATAACGATTGGCCATATGGACAATAATACGATTTTGAAAATGGGGCTAAAGGTAAGGAAAGCAAAGGGGAAGAATTGCGACGGGCCACCTGTTTGGCCGCTTTCGCTGTTGTAATTTTTGCAATATTTGGCGCATGTGAGCCCGGCGGCAGTGCCGGAAAAGTAATAGAAGGAAAATGGTGCGATGTTTTTGTGCCGCTCAGGCCCCTTTGGCCCTGATGTTCTTGTAGATTTTAATGGCACTCATCAGCACCACTATAAATGCAATCAGCCCCAGCAGGCCCCAAAGCCAGGACACGCTGGTTTTAACCGTAGCCAAAATTACCACTGTAACTAAAAAGATGGTGGCCACTTCGTTCCAAACCCGCAGCTTTTGCGAGCTGTATTTAAAAACGCCGCGCATTTCCTGCTTATAAATAACGTGGAGCGAATAATGGTAAGCGTACAACCCGGCCACAAACAGGATCTTCACGGCCAGCCAGCGGCCGCCTTCAGTAAAAACGGTGTTGAACCAGCCGCCCTGCCACATTACCCAAGGCCCAAAAATCAATGTAAGTATGGCCGAGGGCCACGTAATGCCCATCCACAGCCGTTGCGTCATCAGCGCAAGTTGTTTGCCTAAAATGCTCCGCTCCGGCTCAGGCCGCTCCTGTGCTTCGGTGTTGTAAATAAACAAGCGGACAATGTAAAACATCCCGGCAAACCAAGTTACCACGAAAATAATGTGCAAGGCTTTTAGGTAGAGGTACACGGGAGGGGCGTTTTGGGTTTGTAGTTTGGGTGTTTAAAGTCTAAAGTTTAAGGTTTAAGGTTGTTCAAATGTTTCAACGTGTTTAATATGTTCAAAAGGTACATGTGTCAACAACTCGTTGAACGTCCTTGAACAAATCGAACAACTTTAAACCTTCAACTGTTTCACGCCAACTCGTGCACCATTTTGCCCAGCTTCATGCTGGTGTCGCCGGAGGCCAGTTCACCCACCCATTTTTTGAGGGCGCTCACCCAAAGCGGGTGCACATTGAGGCAGGGAATCATGGTAAACGATTCGCCGCCGGCATGGATAAAGCTTTCCTTCCCCTCTTCGGCAATTTCCTCTAGGGTTTCCAGGCAATCGCTTACAAACGCGGGGCAAACCACCAGCAATTTTTTTGCTCCTTCACCCGGCAACTCCTCCAGCCGCTTGGCGGTGTAGGGCTGCAGCCACGGATCGCGGCCCAGGCGGCTCTGGAACGAAAAGCCCCATTTGCCTTCCGGGATGCCCAATCGTTTTACCACTTCTTTTGTGGTAGCCCAGCACTGGTGGCGGTAGCAATACTGGTGCGCCTCCGAGGCCACATCGCAGCAATTAGCTACTTGCAGGCAATGCTTCCCGGTAATGTCGCCTTTTTTAATATGGCGTTCGGGCACCCCGTGGTACGAAAACAATATTTTGTCGTATTCCTGCTCCAGGTAAGGCTTCATGCTTTCGCATAAGGCGTTGAGGTATGTTTCGTCGTCGTAATAAGGCTTCAGCGTGGTCAGTTTAAACTTGTAGCCGCCTTTGCGGTGCTGCTCCTTAGCGTATTCCACGGCTGTTTCATACGAGCTCATTGCGTAATGCGGGTACAGCGGCACCAGGATCACTTCTTCCAGGTCGCTGTTTTGCTGCAGCAGTTCGTCGTACGCCATTTTGGGCGAGGGGTTGCCGTAGCGCATGGCAATGGTTACCGGCTCGTCAATTTCTTTATCCAAAGCCTGTTGCAGTTGCCGGCTGATGACCAGCAGCGGCGAGCCCTCATCCGTCCAGATGGACTTATAAGCCTCCGCCGACTTGGGCGCCCGGAACGGAACAATGATGCCCTGCACCAGCAAAGCGCGGAGCAGCCATGGTTTGTCAATCACCCGCTCGTCCATCAAAAACTCGTTCAGGTATCGTTTTACATCCTTCACCTCGGTAGAGTCGGGCGATCCCAGGTTCATCAGTACAACAGCTCTTTTCATGGTAACATTTAGGTGGAACAAAAGTAAAGGCGATTTCGGATTGCCGATTTCGGAATTCAGAACCGCTGAAAATTTCAGTGCGTTTTAATTTATGAGCAATAACTGCAATCCGAAATCGGTAATCCGAAATCCCTTTGACATTTGGTGCCTAAAATTGTTCAATTGATCCTTGCTAATGCGCAACCTGATGAAAATCAACTGGCGAAATGACACATCAATGACATTCGGATTAGCCTTAAAGGGCGCACCAAACTACCTTTGCCCTGCGACTTTACCAACGACGAAGAATGGATACAAACCACTACAAGCACCTCAATCAGTTTTTTATTGTAGGCATCAACTATAAAAAAACCGACGCTTCCATCCGCGGCCAGTTTGCCATCAATAACGACCAATACGAAGCTTTGCTGGCCACAGCCAAAAGCAACGGCCTGGGCGAATTGTTTGTTTTGTCTACCTGCAACCGCACCGAGGTGTATGGTTTTGCCCACCACGCGGGCCAGCTGATCCAACTGCTTTGCTCGCAAACCATTGGTTCCGCCGAAACATTTTCCCAATTAGCATATGTAAAAAATGGCTGCGCCGCTATTGAGCACCTGTATAGCGTGGCCGCCGGCCTCGACTCGCAGATTTTGGGTGATTATGAAATTGTAGGTCAAATTAAGATCGCATCGAAGTTTGCCAAAGACCGCGGCTTTGTAGGCGCATTTACCGAACGCCTCCTCAATTCGGTGCTGCAATCTTCAAAACTGGTTAAAAATAATACCGAGCTGAGCGGTGGAACTGTTTCTGTTTCGTTTGCCGCGGTGCAGTACATCCGCAACTTGGTGGCCAACCCCTCAGAGAAAAATATTTTGCTGTTAGGTGTAGGTAAAATTGGCCGCAACACCTGCAAAAACCTGGTCGATTATATCGGCACCACCAATATTACCCTTATTAACCGGTCACCGGAAAAAGCGGCCGAGCTGGCTGCTGAACTGGGCCTGAAGTCGGCACCGATTGCTGACCTGAAAGCCGAGATCGAACAGTCCGATATCATCCTGGTGGCTACCAATGCCGCCGAACCCACTATTTTGAAAGAACACCTGGAAGGTGGTTCCAACAAATTAATCATTGATCTTTCCATTCCTTATAATGTAGCCGACGATGCACAGGCCCTGCCCAACGTGCACCTCGTAAACGTAGATGAGCTTTCGAAGTTGAAAGATGAAACGCTGAAAAAACGCGAAGCCGAAGTGCCCAAGGCAAAAGCCATTATTGCCGAATGCATGACCGAGTTTGAAGACTGGCAGCAAATGCGCCGCCATGCGCCGCTGCTGAAAGCCGCCAAGCTGAAGATGAAGGAACTGCACAACAACCCCGAATACCTGAGTTGTGTGCACGGTTGCAGCAAAGAGGCCGAAGCCCGCATCCAGCGTGTGATCAACGATATGGCCAGCAAAATCCGCGTAAAAAACGGCGGAGCCTGCCATTACTTCGAAGCCATCAATAAATTTATGACCTCCGGCGCAGCCCAATCATGATAGAACAACCTTTACGCATTGGCACCCGCGACAGCCAGCTGGCTGTGTGGCAGGCCACCCTGGTGCAGGATTTACTCAAGCAAGCAGGAATTGCCTCCGAGCTGGTGTACATGAAGAGCGAAGGCGATATCAACCTCACTACGCCGCTCTACGAGATTGGCGTTACCGGTGTGTTTACCAAAGTGCTGGATATTGCACTGCTGGAAAAGCGCATCGATATTGCCGTGCACTCCATGAAAGACGTGCCCACCCAACTGGCCAATGGCCTGCAACAGGCCGCCGTTCTGGAACGGGCATCGTACAAAGACATTTTTGTTTATAAAAATGAGGCAGACCTCGAAGCGCTGGGGTTTGCAAATGGTGAGTGGCAAATCGTCGATCGTCAATCGTCAAACGTGAAACGTGAAGTCGTTTCCGCCGTAGCTAGTCCCTTGACGTCTGACGTTTCACGTTTCACGACTCCCTTCATCATCGCCACCTCCTCCATCCGTCGCATTGCGCAATGGAAACATCGCTATCCGAACCACAACGTTGCAAACCTGCGCGGCAACGTAAATACCCGCTTGCGCAAGGTGGCCGAAAACAATTGGAACGGCGCCATCTTCGCTGCTGCCGGATTGGAGCGCATTAATTTGCGTCCCGAAAAAGCCATTAACCTTGACTGGATGTTGCCGGCCCCCGCACAGGGTGCCATCATGGTGGTGTGCCGTAAAGAGGATGACCGTGCATTTGAAGCCTGCCAGGGTTTTCACCACGAAGCAACAGCAGTTTGCGTACAAGCGGAACGTGATTTTTTGCGCACCCTTATGGGCGGCTGCTCTACACCCATCAGTGCGTTGGCGCAAATGCGCAATGGCAAGGTGCTTTTGCGGGGCAATATTTGCGCCCCGGATGGCGGCCAAATGATAGAAGCTGAAAAAGAAGCTGCGCCGGGTGATGCCAGCACATTGGGTGTGCTTCTTGCAAATGAGCTACTGAACCAACCTTTAGTCAATGGAATTGTTCAGCAGGTACGGAATGGAAAAAACTGATTGGACCATATTAAGCACCCGGCCGCTTTCGGAAGATTTACTGAACGAAGCGGCAGCAAAAGGCTTTCACATCGAATGCCTTTCGTTTATTGATACCGAGCCCATCCAAAGCGATAAAGTGGCGCAACGAATAAGGAAAGTTGCTGCACGAAGCGGCACCGTTGCATTCACCAGCATGAACGCTGTGGATGTAGTGCGTCAGCATATTGATCAAAAACCCGACTGGCGTATTTATGCCATTGGCAATACCACCAAACAACTGGTGGAACAGCACCTCGGGCCCGTATCGGGCACGGCAGAATATGGCGGCGACCTAGCCGATGCTATTATAAGAAACGGTGAAACGGCGGTTACTTTTTTCTGCGGCGATATTCGTCGCGATGAACTACCCGGCAAGTTGCAGGACGCAGGCATTGAACTGAATGAGGTGGTTGTTTACCGCACCATTTCATTGCCGCAAAAATTGACCAAGGCATACAACGGCATCCTGTTTTACAGCCCCAGTGCCGTACATGCATTTTTCGAAGAAAATGGCCTGCCCGAAAGCACCATTTTGTTTGCCATTGGACACACCACTGCCGCTGCATTGAACACGTACACACAAAATCGCATATACGTTGCCGATAGTCCGTCGAAAGAAGGCCTCGTAAGAGACATGATGGATTATTTCAGCAATCAAAACCAAATAGAGCATGACTCCACTGAAAAATGACCTGCTGCTCCGTGCCCTGCGTGGCGAACAAGTTGAACGTCCGCCCGTATGGATGATGCGCCAGGCCGGCCGCTACCTGCCCGATTACCTGAAGCTAAAAGCCAAGTACGACTTTTTTACCCGGGTGCAAACGCCGGAACTGGCTACCGAAATCACGCTGCAGCCCATCGACCAGGTTGGTGTGGATGCGGCCATTATTTTCTCCGATATCCTGGTGATTCCGCAGGCCATGGGTGTGGAAGTGTTGATGGAAGAAGGCAAAGGCCCATCGTTGCCTAAAGTAATGCAAACCGCCGCCGACATCGATGCGCTGATTACCAGCGGTGCGGAGGAAAGCCTGAAATATGTGCTCGATGCATTGACATTGACAAAAAAAGAGTTGAACGGCCGCACACCACTCATTGGTTTTGCAGGTGCACCATGGACCATCCTCTGCTACATGGTAGAAGGAAAAGGTTCCAAAACATGGGACAAGGCAAAACAATTTGCTTATACACAGCCCGAGTTAGCGCATCGCCTGTTGCAAAAAATTACGGATATCACCATCGATTACCTCATTGCACAAACTGGGGCTGGCGCCGACACCGTGCAGGTTTTTGATAGCTGGGCAGGCTCCCTGAGCCCTGCTGATTTTAAAACATTTGCGCAGCCTTACCTGTTGCAGATCTCCGATGCGGTGAGCAAGCATGCACCGGTTATCCTGTTTCCCAAAGGCACCTGGTATGCGTTAAAAGATCTGTCGCAAAGCAGCGCTTCGGGCATTGGATTGGATTGGACCGTTGATCCAAAACTGGCCCGTGAATGGACCGGCGGCAACATAACACTGCAAGGCAATTTCGACCCGGCAAAACTGCTGGCACCCGTTCCCGAGATCAAAAAAACAGTGAAGGAAATGATCGACGGTTTTGGCACCCAACGATACATTGCCAACCTGGGGCATGGCATCACGCCCAATGTGCCGGTGGACCATGCCAAGGCGTTTGTGGAAGCGGTGAAGGAATACGGATCGTGAGGCGTGAAACGTCAAACGTGAAAGGTGAAGGTTGCACCACATTTTCGCTATTACTATTTTGGATAAAAAATGTTTTTGCAACTAAATCATCAGCAGCTTGACGTATACTCCGCAGCGAAGCAATTTGCTCATGAGTGCTACAGGTTTACCAGGCACTTGCCTCCGGAGGAGCGATTTAATATGGTGCAGCAAATCAGGAGAGCTGCACTGTCGGTAGTGTTGAATATAGCAGAAGGAGCCTCTCGTAAATCAGAAGTAGAGCGGAAAAGATTTTTTGAAATATCGCGTGGATCGTTGATCGAGATAGATGCGGCTTTTGATGTGGCAGAAAGCCTTGGCTATTTCTCCGGCTTTGACCAAAAGTCTTTGTCGGAACTTGTCAATAGAACTTTTAGCATGCTCACCAAATTGCTGCATCATTGACGATTGACGTTTCACGTTTGACGAATAAAAACATCCATGAGCACTATAAAAGAACAATGGATCTCCTACATCCACGACTTGCAAAACCGCATTTGCGCGGCGCTGGAAGCTGCGGATGGGAGCGCCACATTTATAGAAGATAAGTGGGAGCGCCCCGAAGGCGGAGGCGGCAAAACCCGTGTGATTGCCAACGGTGCTGTGTTTGAAAAAGGCGGTGTAAACACCTCCGTTGTGTATGGAGAGGTAACCGATGCCATGCGTACGCAATTAAAGATAAACGGGCATGGCTGGTTTGCCTGCGGCCTTTCGCTGGTGCTGCATCCGGCAAACCCTTTTGTGCCTACCGTGCATTGCAATTACCGGATGTTTGAACTATATAATGAAGGGGGCGAAACCATCGATCGCTGGTTTGGTGGTGGCACCGATCTTACACCGTACTACCTTTTTGAAGAAGATGCAAAACATTTTCATCAGACATACAAAGATGTTTGTGATCGCTTTGATCCTGCATTCTATCCGAAGTTCAAAAAGGTGTGTGATGATTACTTTGTAAACCACCACCGCAATGGAGAACGCCGCGGTATTGGTGGTATTTTTTACGATTACCAAAAGCCTAATGAGGAACGCGGCGTCGATTTTTGGATGGCTTTTGGGCAGGCCTGCGGCGATGCATTTATTCCGGCTTATGTGCCCATTGTAGAGAAGCGCAAACACCTGCCTTTTACAGCCGAACATAAACACTGGCAGGAAATACGTCGCGGCCGTTACACCGAATTCAATTTAGTACATGACCGCGGAACGCTGTTTGGCTTAAAAACAAATGGCCGTATTGAAAGCATTTTAATGAGCCTGCCACCAACCGTACGGTTTGAATACAACTACCAGCCCCAGCCCGGCACACCGGAAGCCGACTTGCAAGATGCGTGTATGCATCCCCGTGAGTGGGTTGCAAACGGGCCTACCGAAGAAGAACGGTTGGATTGGGCCAAACGATCCAATACCTGCTGATTGAGGCAAATGAACTGACTGCAATTTTTGCTGCAACAGATAAAACAGCAAAAACGAGCATCGCAAATCAGAAATCTTAAAATCAGACATCAGAGATCTTATGTATTTACAAAGACGAAACAGGATATTAAGACAGTCTCCGGCCATACGTAGTTTGATTGCAGAAACTGTACTTACACCAAATGATTTTATTGTACCCATATTTATCGATGAAGGCGAAGGCATTAAAACGGAAATCGCCTCCATGCCTAATTACTTCCGTTGCTCGCTTGACCTTACTGTAAAAGAGGTTAAAGAGCTTTGGAGCATGGGCATCAAAAGCGTACTGCTGTTTGTAAAAGCCGCCGACGACACAAAAGACAATAAGGGCACCGAAGCCATCAACCCCAATGGCTTGATGCAACGCAGCATCCGCGCCATTAAAGATGCCGTACCCGAAATGGTGGTGATGACCGATGTGGCCCTGGATCCATACTCTTCGTTTGGCCACGATGGTATTGTAGAAAACGGCGAAATTGTAAACGATGCAACGGTGGAAGTGCTGGCGCAAATGAGTGTGAGCCATGCCGAAGCCGGTGCCGATATCGTTGCCCCGTCCGATATGATGGACGGCCGTATTGCCGCCATTCGCCAGGCGCTGGAGCAAAGCAATTTTACCAAAACCGGCATCATGGCCTACAGCGCCAAATATGCGTCCTGCTTTTATGGCCCTTTCCGCGATGCGCTGGACAGTGCGCCAGGATTTGGCGATAAAAAAACTTACCAGATGGATTTTGCCAACCGGCAGGAAGCCATCAAGGAAACCATTATGGATGTAGAAGAAGGCGCGGATATTGTAATGGTAAAACCGGCGCTGTCTTACCTCGATATCATCCGCGAAGTAAAAAATGCGGTGGATGTACCGGTAAGCTGTTACAACATCAGCGGCGAATACGCCATGATCAAAGCCGCCGCAAAGATGGGATGGATCGATGAAAGCAAAGCCATCATCGAAACACTCACTTCGATGAAACGTGCCGGCGCCGATTTGATCGCAACGTATTTTGCAAAAGATGCAGTTAGACTTTTGAACCACTAAGACACAAAGACACGGAGGTACACAAAGGGCTTCGTGCAACTTTGTCCCTTCGTGTCTTTGTGGTTTAAATAAAACCATACAGATGAAATTTTCCAAAAGCCAAGCACTATTCGAAAAAGCGCAGGCCTCCATTCCGGGGGGCGTCAATTCTCCCGTCCGGGCATTTAAAAGTGTAGGCGGCTCGCCTGTTTTTATTCAGCGGGCAAAAGGCGCTTATTTATACGATGAAGATGGCAACCGCCTGATCGATTACATCGCTTCCTGGGGCCCCATGATCCTGGGGCATGCACACGATTTGGTGGTAAAAGCCATTCAGCAAAAAGCAACCGAGTCTACTTCATTTGGCACACCCACCGAACTGGAGATCGACATGGCCGAACTGATTAGGAGCATGGCGCCCAACGTAGACCTGATTCGCATGACCTCCTCCGGCACCGAAGCATGCATGAGTGCCGTGCGGCTGGCACGTGGTTATACCGGCAAAAACAAGATCATCAAGTTTGAAGGTTGCTATCACGGCCATGCCGATTCGTTCCTGGTTAAAGCCGGCAGCGGTGTGGCTACATTTGGTATTCAGCAAGTGCCCGGCGTAACTGCCGGCGTTGCCAACGATACATTGGTAGCGCCCTACAACAACCTCGAAGTAGTGCAGCAACTCGTCGATCAAAATAAAGACGAAATCGCAGCCATCATCATCGAGCCGGTGGCCGGTAACATGGGTTGCATTTTACCTGAACCGGGTTTCCTCGAAGGACTGCGCCTGCTGTGTACGCAGGAAGGCATCGTGCTCATTTTCGATGAAGTAATGACCGGTTTCCGCCTGGCTCCGGGTGGCGCACAACAACGCCTGCAAGTTGATGCCGACTTGGTTACCTACGGAAAAGTAATTGGCGCTGGTATGCCTGTTGGTGCGTTTGGCGGCAAGCGTGAGATCATGGAATACATCGCGCCATTGGGTAATGTGTACCAGGCCGGAACCCTCAGCGGTAACCCGCTGGCGATGGTCGCAGGCTACACTTTACTCAGCGAGTTGAACAGCAATCCACAATACTACCAAGAGCTCGACGACAAAACTTTGTACCTGCGCGGTGGCCTTGATAGCGTGTTTTCCAAGAGTGGCATTCCCTATGTCATCAACCAGTTGGGCTCGATGATATCGGTGCATTTCAGCGATAAGCCCGTTACTGATTTTGCTACTGCCGCATCGGCCAACAACACCATGTTTGCACAGTTTTTCCATGCCATGCTGCGCCGCGGTATTTACCTGCCGCCATCGGCGTTTGAAAGCTGGTTCCTCAACAACGCACTTACTTACGAAGACCTCGATGCAACCATCCTGGCTGCGGGTGAAAGTTTGCTGGAGATACAAGAGCAAGCCTAGCGAATTATTCTTTTGAACGCTAAATAAAAGTGATCGTTTCAAACAAAGCTTCCATCTTCTTCAAGAGATGGAAGCTTTGTTTATGTAGCCACCCGTGGTAATGTTGTTGTGCTCCTGTTGCGTCGCACACTTGTACGTTCTGTATTACTATTGTGCTTTGCCCATTCACCTGTAGTAAACTGCTGCCCTTTAAGCACTGTCATGCCGAACTCCATTCGGCATCCCCTTGTTATTAAGAAAATTCCGAGGGTCGAAGGAGATGCCGAAACAAGTTCGGCATGACAGTGTCTAATTGTAAAAAGTTGCCTACACTATCGTTACCATTATGCACTTTATTTATAATGCCCTTTGCCCACCAATCAAGCTTTTCGCCCTTGTCATCCTGAGCGCAGCGAAGGATCTGAGTTTTCACCAGCAAAAAACTTCGAACCAACAAAGAGTTTAGCTTTATCTAATCATTCCTCATTTACAACACTCAGATGCTTCGCTGCACTCAGCATGACAAACAGAGTGCACTTCGTTTATGGAAATGAGATTGAAAGTAAATAACTACGCTACTTAATTTTTGCTTTTACATAGAAAGAGGAGAGAAGTAAAACTTAATGTATAAAAAACGTAATAATACCCACCAGTATCAACACCGCACCGCTGATGCGTTTTTCATTGTGCTCAATAAAATGTGCATTGAGCAGGTTGGTGCCTTTTACGCCCAGGTTTACCAGCAATAAAATGCCGGTGATGCTGACAATAGCATAGATCACACTCAGCGCCACCACCAGCCCCATGCCATAGGCGCCTGCCGAAAGAAAAAGACTCTCCACTTCCAGGCAGGGCGAAAGAAACATCATCACGATGAAAATAAGAATCCACCTGCGTTTGCTGCGTTTGAATGCCGATACATCTTCTTGGCTGCTATGGTGGTGGTGCGGCAGGTTGACCGTAAAATATATCAGCCCGAATACAATCAGCAACACGGCTGCTGCCACATTGATCACTTCGCCATATTCTTCCTGCAATTCTTTGCCAATAAAACCCAGCACCAGCCCAAGCGCCACCGTACCCAGCACATGCGCCAGCGCAGCCAGCAAGGTAACGGTGTTGGTTTCGCGGCGGCTCCACCGTTCGGCACGGGCCACAGCCACCAGCGGCAGCCAATGGTTGGGAATCAGTGCATGCACAAAAGCTAACAAAACAGTACCGGCAACAACAGTAAACATCAGCGGGGAGAACAATTAATTAAGTGGCAAAGAGAAAGAATATCGAACAGATCAACAAGGAATATCGAACCGACGAAGGAAGTAGCGAATTATGAATGATGAATTTGGAAGAAACAATCCAATGATTAATAATTCGTGTTCAATAATTCATCATTCCAATGTTCATTGGCTTAATAGCCAATTATCGAAGCAGCAACTCACAAGGCTTCAAACCCGTGTGTTTTTTGAATGCGGTGGAAAAATGCGAGATGGAAGAATAACCCAGCATCATCGACACTTCGGTCACGCTCAATCCTTTTTCGTAGAGCAGGTATTTGGCATGTTCCATCCGCTGGTTTTGATAAAAATCAAAAATGGTGGTGCCAAACATTTCCTTGAAGCCTTTTTTCAGGTAGCATTCGTTCATGGCCACCTTGCGGCTAAGTTCTTTAATGGTAATGGGCTCGCCAATATGCTCCAGCAGCACTTCGCGGGCCTTTAGTATTTTATCGCGGTCGGCTTCATTGGCCAAAAACTTACAGGCAATGATGTCGATCTCTTTTTCGCCCAGCATGCAATCCATGCTGTACAGCAGCAGCATCTGGGTTTGCGCATTGACAAAAATATTTTCCAGCGTATCGCTGTAGTTGTGGTTCAGCAGGCCTTCCAGCACCAGGCGCATTCGGTTGCACAGCGGCACCAGTTGAGAGAACGAAACGGCATGTGTAAAAGTGAGCACATCATCGGCCAGCGTAGCGGGCCCGGTGGTGCGGGGTTTTACAAACTGTGTAAGCACCGTTGGCGTAAACGAAAACTGGAGCAGGTCTACGGTTTCAAACTTTTCGTTGCAATTGGTGCTTTGGTGCGCCTTGCAGGCACATTTGGCTTGTGCATCGCGGCAATACATATTGCCACTCACACAAAAACGCAGCTCTAGCTTGTTGTCGCCGGCGCCGTTTTTCGTCACCTGGTATTGCAGCATGCCCGTGTCTTCGGCCATCCAGCCCTGCGGCTTTACATAGCGCCGAATGGAATATTGCACCGATTCAGGGATCAAACGGCCGGATTCCTGCACCAGCAGTCCGGCCATTTCGGGGCCTTCGGTGATCCATTTAAATGTGCTGAGAACAGGTTGCATGGCCTGCAAAAATACGGAAGGGAGGGTGATAAACCGGTGTTTTAACATTCATAGAAAAGTAAAAATAACCGGTGAAGGGTATGATTTGAAAGGATGGAAATGATGGGTGGCTGTGTGTAGCTAGTTGTTTTATTGTTGGGTAATGCAAATGAACTTGATGGAAAATTCAGTTTAATGGTAAATATGAAATTGGATTTTAAATTGTCGTGATACTAAAGAGCAGCACCAACCAAAAGCTAAATCGATTGCCGTACTTCCATGTTTATTTCCTGAAACACGTTTTATATATTAAGCCGAAACTTCAATTAAACCTCAACACCAGGCCTCAAACAAAACTGCCACGGCAAGTGCTAATCATACGAATCATTCTTAATCCTTCAAATCTCTGGTCCCGGTTTCCTACTTTCGCGCCATGCAATTGCAGATTAACACCAACGGTGAGTTTCAGCACACCCTTGCTGCCAACATCTCCATCAACGGCGTAGGCATACACAGCGGCCATACAGTAGAAATGACGCTCAAGCCCGCCGAACCCAATACCGGTATTTATTTTCAGCGTGTGGACCTGCCCGGAAGCCCTTCCGTAAAGGCCGATGTGGACAATGTAGTGGACACCACCCGCAGCACCACCATCGAGGCCAATGGCGCCCGGGTATCTACCATCGAGCACCTGATGGCCGCCCTGGTAGGCTGTGGCGTAGACAATGCAGTGGTTGAGATCAATGCCCCCGAAGTGCCCATCCTCGATGGCTCGGCGGCGCCTTTTGTGGAAGCTATCCTGGCCGTGGGCACCCGCCAGCAGGATGCGCCAAAGGTGTGGTACACGCTGCAGCACAATATTTCGTTTGTAGATGAAGGCAAGAAAGTGGAAATGGTGGCCCTGCCATACCACGAGTACCGCATCAATACCCTCATCGATTTCAACTCACCGGTGCTGGGCACCCAGCATGCGGCCATTACCAACCTCGACCAGTTTGCACAGGACATTGCGCCCTGCCGCACTTTTTCGTTTTTCCACGAGTTGGAATACCTGCTCGATCATAACCTGATCAAAGGCGGCGACATCAACAACGCCATTGTGGTGGTAGACCGTCCCGTAACCGAGGAGCAGGTGCAGCGCATTTCCAAAGTATTTAAAAAAGAAAATGTGCGGGTGGCCGAAGGCGGCATCCTCAACAACCTCGACCTGCGCTTTCCAAACGAACCGGCCCGCCACAAACTGCTCGATGTAATTGGCGACCTGGCGCTGGTAGGTGTTCCGTTCAAAGCCCACATCATTGCCAACCGGCCGGGGCATTCGTCGAACGTGGCATTTGCCAAAAAGATAAAAGAGCACATCAAGAAAAATAAGAACAAGCAGGCCATCCCGGTGTACAACCCCAACATACCGCCGGTGATGGATGTGCATGCCATTGAAAAAAAACTGCCCCACCGCTACCCGTTTTTGCTGGTAGATAAGATCATTGAGCTCACCGAAAAGCACGTGGTTTCTATTAAAAACGTGACGTACAACGAGCCTTTTTTCCAGGGCCATTTCCCGGGCAACTGCGTGATGCCCGGCGTATTGCTGGTAGAAGCGCTGGCGCAAACCGGCGGCCTGCTCACCATCCCCGACGATCCGGAGAACGACTACGATACTTATTTCCTGAAAATCGACAACTGCAAGTTCAAAAACAAAGTAGTGCCCGGCGATACCCTCATTTTGAAGATGGAGCTGATGAACCCGGTGCGTCGTGGTATTTGTGAAATGAAAGGAACTATTTTTGTCGGCGAAAAGCTAGTTGCAGAAGCCGACATGGTTGCTCAAATAGTAAAGAAACCCAAAGTTAAAGTATGATCTCTCCTCTGGCTTCTGTGCATCCGGGTGCAAAACTGGGCAACAATGTAACCATCGAACCCTTCGCCGTTATCCACGACAATGTGGTGATTGGCGATGGTACCCATATCATGTCGCATGCAGTGATCATGCAGTTTAGCCGCATTGGTAAAGAGTGCCGCATTTTTCCCGGCGCCGTAATTGGTGCCATTCCGCAGGACCTGAAGTTTGTGGGCGAAGAAACCACTGCCGAAATTGGCGACTACACCACCATCCGTGAATGTGTGACCATCAACCGGGGCACAAAAGATAAATGGAAAACCGTAGTGGGCAGCCATTGCCTGCTGATGGCTTATGCGCATGTGGCCCACGATTGTGTGCTGGGCGATCATGTGATCCTGGCCAACTCGGTGCAGCTTGCCGGCCACGTAGAGGTGGGCGATTATGCCATCATCAGCGGCCTGGCTGGTGCCAACCAGTTTACCCGCATTGGCGCCCACACTTATATTGCGGGTCACACCGTTGTGCGTAAAGATGTGCCGCCGTTTGTAAAAGCAGGCCGCGAGCCCATGAGCTATGCCGGTGTAAACGTAGTGGGCCTGCAGCGCCGCGGGTACACGCCGGAGCAGATTGCCGCCATTTCGCAGATCTACCACATCCTGTTTGTGCAGGGCCACCCCACATCAGTGGCGGTGCAGCTGGCCGAAGAGCAGGTGCCCGACGGCGATATGAAATCGGTTATTCTTGATTTTGTAAAATCATCTTCCATCGGCATCATCAAACGCTTTTCCAAAAACGCGGAGGATGCATATTAAACTGTCCGGTGCGGGCAAACGCTTTAACCGCGAATGGATATTTCGTAAAGTAAGCCTGGAGTTGCACTCCGGGCATTCTTATGCCATCACCGGCCCCAACGGGTCGGGCAAAAGCACGCTGCTGCAAAGCATTGGCGGCATGCTGCACCTCAGCGAAGGCAAAGTGGATTACTTATTAAATGACCAACCCGTTGCTGCCGATGCCACCCACCAGCACGTTTCCATTTGCGCTCCTTACCTGGATGTGATTGAAGAAATGACGCTGCTCGAATTTTTCCGTTTTCATTTTTCGTTCAAGCCTTTTTTGCCCGGCCTCGATGTGGCGCAGGCCGTCGAACTTATTGGGTTAAAAGCCGCACAGCACAAGCAAATCCGTTATTACTCCTCGGGTATGAAGCAGCGGGTAAAACTGGCACAGGCCATTTTTTGCAATGCCGCCATTGTGCTGCTCGATGAGCCTACCTCCAACCTCGATAAACAGGGCATCGATCTGTACCACCAGTTGGTGTCGCAGTTTTGCACCGACCGCCTGGTGGTGGTTAGTTCCAACGACCCGGTGGAGTATAGCTTTTGCCAAACCGTACTCGAAGTAGCGCATTGGAAAGTCGTTTAGATTTTCCGCTCCTGTAATTTCCAACTGTTCCTTTTTGCCGCCTGCTATTTTTGCTCCTAACCAAAGCAACGGGTGCACATGCAATCTTTTTCCAACCAAAACCATACACTGCTAATTTTTGCCCAACGCAAGGCCGTATCCGTTGCCGCCGGTGTCTTTTGCTTTTTATCACTCATTTTGGGCAGTTGTAAAAAAGAGCATGTGTTGGCGCCGCCCGAAATCATCATAACCCATAGCCCCGAAACAATTCCGGTTTTGTCGCCGGTGCATTTTAGGTTTGATGCAAAAGCAGAAGCAGGACTGGCGGTAATAGAAATCAGGCACGTGCTGCAAAATGCGGTAATCAGCAAGGGGACTGATTTTAAAACGGCAACCTTTGATCACGTGGAATTCGGGCACAGCACCGGTTTCGAGTCAATTAACCAGCACCTGCAATACGCCATCACTGTTCGGGATAAAAAAAACCGAAGTGCATCTAAAACGATCGTCATTAAAGTGGCCAACTCCGCGGTGGATGTGGTGGTGTTGGATGGGCAACAGGCAGTAACTTCTTTGCCAGTGAATAAAAAAACAACTGTGCATGTTGCCGCAACCAGTACCTCTTCCTTGTTTTTACTGTCGGTAACCAGGCTTTCAAAAAACAGCGAACCCGAAATTGTTTATTTCAAAAACAACATCCAGCTTCAATCGCCCGACCTGCTCAAAAGAGAATTTGGAACCACTTTGGAACTGGCCCCCGAGAGCAACACCACCGCTTTCCATTTTGATGTGGAGGACAATGCAGGGGTAAAAAAATCACTGGTTATTCCGGTTCAATAGTGTTGTTTCCGGTTCGACATTTTACTGCGGTGTAGAACATTGCGCCAAAAATCAAGCTTACGAACACCACGGCAAAGTTTGCCCGGAAGGGTGCTTTGGAAACCATAAAAGGTTTTTGCAGCGGGTGCACAGCTTTTTCTCTGCCATTTGCCGCCGAGGGGGTAAATTTACCGGGACATGCAAACGAGACCGCTTTCTTCCGGCCCTTCAGGGATACAACTTTCCCTTTCCTTTATTTGTTGCAATTTTTTTCACGCATTATATCTAAACCAAATTTCCCCGAGTAGATGAATTATTTAAAGCCCATTGTATGTGCGGGTTTAGTGCTTGCTGTATCCGGCTGTGCCACAGTCAAAAAAAGCAAGCAGGCACCCACTACAACCAAAGCAACCCTTCCACCCGCCGGCACGCCATCGGCCAGTGCCACCGGCAGCAGTGGCAGCACGCCATCGCGGCCATCCAGCGGACCCAAAAGTTTCCGTTCCTTTTTTGACGCGACAAAGCTGCGTACCCAAAAAGGCCTCATCACCACGCACTGGCAGGACGACAAATATTATTTTGAGATCCCCGACAGCCTGATGAACAAAGACCTGCTCACTGTAACCCGCTTTGTGCGGATGACGGCAGGCGCCCCGGTGTATGGCGGCGAAATGACCAACCAGAACGTGCTGCGTTTTGAGCGTGGACCAGAAAACAAAGTGTTCATCCGTTCGGTGCTCAACGTGGTTTCTTCGCCCGACAGTACCAAGCCCATTTACCAGGCGGTGCGCAACTCCAGCCTCGATCCCATTGCTGCTGCGTTCGACATCAAAGCATTCAATGGCGATACGACCGGTGTGGTGATTGACGTGACGGATTTCTTTAAAGGAGACAACCAGATCGTTTCCCTCAACCCACGTTCCAAACGCCAGCTGGGTCTTTCCAGCATTGCCATGGACCGCTCTTATGTGGAAACCATCCGCAGCTTTCAAAACAATACCGAGGTACGGACCGTAAAAACATTCAATGCTACCCCGGCATCGCCCATGGGTGCAGGCGGCCCCGGCCCCAGCGCTTCGCTGCCCGCCGCAAACACTGCAGGTGTGGTAACTATTGAAATCAATACTTCCATCATCCGCCTGCCCGAGCTGCGCCACAAACGCCGCTTCTTTGATCCGCGTGTGGGCTATTTTGCCGACCAGATCTCTGAATTTACCGACACATCGCAGCGTGCTAATCGCGAAACATACATTGTACGGTGGCGCCTGGAGCCCAAGCCCGAAGATGTAGAAAAATACAAGCGTGGCGAACTGGTAGAACCCAGGAAGCCGATCGTTTATTACATCGATCCCGCAACGCCTGAAAAGTGGAAGCCATACATCATCCAGGGCATTAACGACTGGCAGGTGGCTTTTGAAAAAGCAGGTTTTAAAAATGCCGTGATTGGTAAAGAATGGCCTGGAGACAGCAGCATGGTGCTTGAGTCGGCTTCTTACTCTTCGGTGCGTTACCTGGCTTCGGACATCCCGAACGCTTATGGCCCCAACGTACACGATCCCCGCACCGGCGAAATTTTGGAAAGCCATATTGGCTGGTACCACAACGTAATGAAGCTGTTGCAAAACTGGTATTTTGTACAAACAGCAGCCGTTGACCCCGGTGCCCGCAAAATGCGTTTTGATGATGCGCTGATGGGCGACCTGATTCGCTTTGTATCGTCGCATGAAGTAGGCCACACGCTGGGCCTGCGCCACAACATGGGCAGCAGCAGCAAAACGCCTGTAGAAAAACTGCGCGATAAAGAGTGGGTGGAAAAACATGGCCACACTGCGTCGATCATGGACTATGCCCGCTTTAACTATGTGGCACAACCCGAAGACGGCATTGGCCGCAATGGCCTTTATCCCCGCATTGGCGAGTACGACCTGTGGGCCATTGAATGGGGTTACCGCTGGACCGACAAAAGCGAGGAAGAAGACCGCAAAGAAGGCAACCGCATGATTGTGGACCGCCTGTCGAAAAACCCACGCCTGTGGTTTGGCGGCGAAGGCTTTGGCAACGACCCCCGTGCACAAACCGAAGACCTGGGCGACAACGCCATGAAGGCCAGCGAATATGGTGTAAAGAACCTGAAATACATCACCAAGAACCTGCCCGAGTGGACCAAGGAAGAAGGCGACCGCTACCAGAACCTGGATGAAATTTTCGGCCAGGTGATCGGTCAGTTTAACCGCTATGCCAACCACGTAATGCGCAACATTGGTGGTGTGCAGGAAACATTCAAAAGCGTTGAAGAATCGGGCAATGTGTACGAGCCTACACCAAAGGCAGTGCAGAAAGAAGCCGTTAGCTGGCTGAACCGCCAGGTTTTTGCCACACCAACCTGGATGCTCGATCGCAACATTTTGGATAAAATTTCCGACCCGACGGAAAACCGCGTCAGCACGCTGCAAAGCGGTGCGCTGAACAACCTGCTGGCTTCGTCGCGCCTTACCCGCATGCTCGAATCATCGAACCGCTACGGCAACCGCACCTACAGCGTGCTGGAGCTGCTGGCCGATGTAAAGAACGGCGTGTGGCAGGAACTGCGCAGCGGCCGTGCAGCCGACATGTACCGCCGCAATTTGCAGAAGGCATACGTTGACCGCATGATTGCACTGATGCCAACAGCGGCACAGCCATCGATGGGCATCACCATCAGCATTGGCGGTGGCGGCGGCTTGGTAAACACCAAGAACACCGACCTGCCTTCCATTGCACGTGGACACCTGACGGAACTGAAAGCCGAAATTGATGCAGCCGCCAGAAGAACCGGCGACCGCATGACAAAATACCATTACCAAGATCTGGCCCAGCGCATTAGCCTGGCACTGGAACCTAAATAAGTATTGGACTTGTTTTTTGAAAAAGCCCCGCAGTGATGCGGGGCTTTTTTGTGTAAAAAACTGAGTGTTTATCGTATTGAAAATGCAGTGGGCAAAAGATTGGTGCTTGCATTATTACAATCAATGTTTTTGACGACACATCATCTTTGGGTTAGCAAGCGGTGTATATTGGGATGCGAAATGCTGCGCCTGTATCATGCAGCTTTTCGCCTTCAAAATAATCTTCCATTCAACAAAGAATGCCAGTTAAAAATTCCCGCTTCCTGCTGCTGATTGTATTGTTGTGTACGCTTGATGCAAAGGGTCAGAAGACTGATATCATGATCTTAGGCTCGGATCATTTAGTACAGCTATACAACAGCAACCAACCCGGTACTGATGTTTTAATACCGCAAAGGCAAAAAGAAATCGGGGCATTCGTTGCATCGGTTATGCAGTATAAACCCGACCTGATCATGGTGGAAGTGCTGCCTGAAGAACAAGGGAAGATCGATAGCTTGTACGCGTTGTATGTTGCCAATAAAATAAAACTGGAAGACCTGCAGGACGGTAGGAGCGAAGTGTACCAATTGGCCTTTCGAATGGGTAAGCAATTGGGCCTGTCAAAGATCCATTGTGTAAATGCACCCGGCGGAACATCGCAGGGAATTTTAGACAATGGAGAAAACATTCATCTGTATAAAGAAGAAGGGTTGGCCTTAAGAGCAATGGTGATGGAGAAAAAGCAGGCTTTGCAGGAAAACAAGTTGTCGTTGCAAGATTATTTACGGTTTATCAATCAACCTGGTACTTACAATAAAGTTTATCGTTTGCGATACATGACGCCTGCAAGGGTAACGAATGGTACTTTTAAAAATCCTGATGCGATGGTGGATACAGCTTTCATCAACCCAAAATATATCGGGGCGGAACTGATTTCCGTTTTCAAAAACAGGGACTATAAAATTTACTCAAACATTGTTACTATGCAGCTGCGCACAAAGGCTAAAAGGGCATTGTTGATCATCGGTGCAGCTCACATTGGTTCGCTGAAAAGTATATTTCGCGATGATGCCGATTTTAATTTAGCGGACACACAGGTTTATCTCGGAAAAAAATAATAAATACAACATCACCATGATCAAATTTGCATACACCATACTGTACGTTGCAGATGTAGATAAGTCCATTGCATTTTACGAAACAGCTTTTGGCTTTGCCAGGAAATTCATATCACCCGATGGCGACTATGGCGAGTTGCAGGTGGGCGAAACAACACTTTCTTTTGCATCGGTTTCGCTGGCACAATCCAACTTAAAAGGTGGTTTCAGGCAAAGCAGTTTATCAGAGCAGCCATTTGGCATTGAGATCGGTTTTGCAACACTGGATGTAGCCGCAACTATCGCACAAGCGGTGGCCGCCGGAGCAGCATTGTTGGAGCCACCCAAAACAAAACCATGGGGACAAACAGTGGCTTACGTAAGGGACCCTGATGGTTTTCTTATTGAAATTTGTACACCGGTAGGTTAACACTTTTGGCTGCCTGTTGCATGATGCAAAAGCCTTTGTAGAAGCAAGTAATCCAGATAACAACAATAGTCCCAATCCAGTTCAGTATGTTTCGGTTTAAATACTTCGGCTTTATAATTTTTGCGGTAATAATTGCGGGCTGTTCCAATCAAAAGCCGGTTGAGTTCCAAGCAAAAGAAGTGTACCAAAGCGGTGATTTGATCGTTACCCAAATCGCTGAAAATTCCTTCCAGCATACATCGTTTAAACAAACGAATGACTTTGGAAATGTGCCATGTAACGGGCTTGTTGTGCGCCATGATGGCGAAACCATCGTGTTTGATACACCCACAAACGATACCGTTGCAACCTCGTTGATCCAATGGATCAATGACAGCTTGAAGTGTAAGATCAATGCTGTTATTCCAACGCATTTTCATGATGATTGCTTAGGCGGGTTACAGGCATTTACGGCAGCAGGCATTCCATCTTATGCCAGTAGTAAAACCATTGCACTTGCCAGGGCAAACAATTTTGCAGTGCCTCAACATGGCTTTGATGATTCGCTTTTGCTTAAAGTGGGCAGCGCCAATATCGTAACGAAATTTTTTGGCGAAGGCCATACCGCCGACAATATTGTTGGTTATTTCCCGGCCGACCGGCTGCTGTTTGGCGGATGCCTTATAAAAGAATTGAATGCAGGAAAGGGATACTTAGGCGATGCAAACGTGGAGCGTTGGTCGAACACAGTGCAGAAGGTAAAAGCTGCATATCCCGATGTGCGGATTGTAGTACCCGGTCATGGCAGTTATGGCAATAGCGAACTGCTCGATTTTACGATGCAGCTATTCAAGGATCAATAAGAACAGCATTTGCCGGTGCTGATCCATTTATCAAAGCCTTTCCATCCTATACCAAAAACAGCCGTAACTGCAGAGCGTCATTTGGTACCTTACTTGTATAGCCAAGGGTGAGTATTAACCACTAAACTTTTGGTTATGAAATACGCTTTGATTTTGCTGATGATGAGCCTGGCGGCGTGCTCAAAGGACCTGAGGGAGGATAGCGTAGATGTAAACCTTTCCCAGCCGATCAAACCTTTGCCCGATACCATACTGATACCCATACCGCCCAACCCGGGAATGCACGGTTGAGGACCAGGAAAAACAGGTATGTAGTGGCAAGGGTTATCGCCTGCTGGCAATCAGCAGGTTCAGGTCGGTGTATTTGATGCCGAAGCGTTCGCTTAAGTAAAAATTGGTGAGGGCGCCTTTGAACATATAAATGCCGGAGCGCAGGTGCACATTGTGCCAGATCAGTTTTTCAAAACCGCCTTCGTCGCCGGCTTCCAGCAGCAGCGGCATCAGCACGTTGGAAATGGCCTGCGATGCCGTGCGGGCAAAGCCCGAAGGAATATTGGGCACGCAGTAATGGATGACGCCATATTTCAAAAAAATGGGCGATTCATGCGTGGTAATTTCTGAGGTTTCAAAACAGCCGCCGCGGTCGATGCTTACATCAATGATGATGCTGCCTTTGCGCATGCTGCTCACCATTTCCTCGGTTACTACAATAGGAGTGCGGCCGGTTTCCGATGAAAGTGCACCTACAGCCACCTCGCAGGTTTTGAGTTGTTTGGCCAGCATGCGGGGCTCAATTACGGAGGTCCACAGGCGTTGGCCAATATTATTTTGCAGGCGTTTTAATTTATACACGCTGTTGTCAAACACCTTTACCGAAGCACCCAGTGCCAGTGCCGCACGGGCTGCATATTCGCCCACAATGCCCGCACCAAGGATGATGACTTTTGTTGGCGCAATGCCCGAAATGCCGCCTAATAAAACACCTTTTCCATGATTAGCGGAAGAAAGGTATTGCGCTGCAATGAGCATCACCGCGGAGCCCGCAATTTCGCTCATGCCGCGAACAATGGGAAAATTGCCGCTGTCGTCTTTGAGGTTTTCAAACGAAATAGCCGTGATGCGTTTCTCCATCATTTTCTGGAGCAACTCCGATTTCAGCACACTCAGGTGAATGGGCGAAACGATCATTTGATTGGGCTGCAGCAGGGGCAGGTCTTCCTCAATTACCGGAGCGCTTTTTACCAGGATGGGCGCTTTAAACACCTCTTCCCGTTCGTACACAATCCTGGCGCCGGCCTCGCTGTAGTCGCGGTCCGAAAAATGACAGGCCTCGCCTGCATTGTGCTCGATGGTTACCTGGTGGCCGTTGCTCACCAGCACGCTTACGGCATCGGGGGTAAGCGCAATGCGGTTTTCCTGGAAAGCAATTTCTTTGGGAATGCCGATGTGTAGCTGAGCACCCTTGGGTTTTATATCCAGGGTTTCTTCAAGCGTTTCATAAGAAAATGAAGTGCTGATTAATGGTTTCTGCTGCGACATGGGAGCCGGGACTCTATTTTGAGTGCCCAAAATACGAATGTTATGCCAGACCCATGTGAATGATTTACAGGCCTTTTACTTCCACCAGCCGCTTGCCTCCTTCCAATACCGACAGGTGCACTCGCACCGTTTGGGCATCAAAAAGCTGCGGGGCTTTTTCGGGCCACTCTACCAGGCAGGTGTAGCCGCTGGTAATGCAGTCTTCCACGCCGGCCTGCACGGCTTCTTCGTAGGAGTTGAGGCGGTAGAGGTCCATATGGTAAACGGGGCGGCCCTGCCCGTCTGCGTACTCGTTGATGATGGAAAACGTGGGGCTGCTCAGCGTATCCTGCACGCCCATTGCCCGGCACAGGGCCGAAATAAGGGTGGTTTTCCCGGCGCCCATTTGCCCGTAGAAAAGGATCACTTTGGCATGGGCCACCTGTTGCCAAAAATGGGCGGCAAACGATTCCAGTTCGTGCAGGCTTAATTCCTGTTTCATGCGGCAAAGATAGTTTGGCGTGGCAAACGCCGCAGCCAGCCAGCCGGTAAACCGTCATTGCGAGGCGCAGCGAAAGCGTTGTTGTAAAATGAGCGGTGTGCGCCGAAGCAATCTCCCCCAATCAGCTTGGTCGCTAGTTCGTTTTTAGCAGAGCCGCTTAAGGAGCAAGAGATTGCTTCGGCGCAGGAAATACTTTTTACACTAATACACTGCTGCGCCTCGCAATGACGCACTAACACATTAGAGACAAATAACCCGCTGCGCCGCCGTACCACCGCGTCCGCCGCGGGAAATCTGCATCGCTACTGCAAAAATATTTCCTTAAAATTCCCCCTTTTGCAACCTCGTTGAAAAGATAGCCCATGCGATCTTTCATCACCTTTTCACCCCTTGGTACCTTTGCAGCAAAGACACAGCGAGCATGGAAAAGATACAATGGAAAGTAGACGGCATACACTGCGCCAACTGTGCGCTTACCATCAATAAATACCTGCAGCAAAGCGGGGCACAAAACGTTTCGGTAAACCCAATTGACGGTGATGTTTCTTTCGACATCAACGGCGCTGCCACCAAACAGCAACTGGCCAAAGGCATGGAAGGACTGGGCTACAAAGTAGCTTCGGAAGGCGGCGTTGCAACAAACACTAAAAAGCCATTTTTACACAACAACATTCAGCGCTTTTGGTTTTGCCTGCCCTTTACCCTAATACTGATGCTGCACATGATTCCGGGCCTGCACATTCACTGGCTCATGAACCCCTGGGTGCAACTGGGGCTTACGCTGCCCGTGTACTTTGTAGGCATGCGGCATTTTGGCCGTTCAGCCATCAAAAGCCTGCGCAATGGTATTCCTAATATGAACGTGCTGATTTCCATCGGTGCCACAGCGGCTTTTGTGTACAGCCTTATTGGTGCGCTGATGGGCCTGGGCGATGATTACCTGTTTTTTGAAACCGCAGCAACCATCATTACGCTGGTGTTCTTTGGTGAGTTTTTGGAAGAAAGCACGATGAAAAGCACACAGCGTTCGCTGAAGGCTTTGGTGAAATCGCAAAAAGTGATGGCCAACATGATTGCCTACGACGACCAGCACCAGGAGCATGTTTTTCCGGTGGAAAGCACGGCATTAAAAAACGGCGATCTGCTCCTGATTCGCACCGGCGAACAGGTGCCTGCCGACTGTAAAATATTGTGGGGCGACGCCGAGGTTTCCGAAGCCTTACTTACCGGCGAAAGCCTGCCCGTTGCCAAAGGCAAAAAAGACATGCTTATTGGCGGCTCGGTACTGGAAAGCGGTTCGGTAAAAGCCATTGTTACGGCCGCCGGCAACGATACCGTGCTTTCGGGCATCTTGAACATGGTAAAAAAAGCGCAGGGCGAAAAGCCTCCCGTGCAGCAACTGGCCGACCGCATCTCCGCCATTTTTGTGCCCGTGGTGCTCGCTATTACAGCCGTTACGCTGATTGCCAACTGGATTATTTTAGGCGCATTTACCCCCGCCATGATGCGCAGCATTGCGGTGCTGGTTATTGCCTGTCCATGTGCTATGGGTTTGGCAACGCCTGCCGCCATTGCAGTAGGTTTGGGCCGTGGTGCCCGCAACGGCATTCTTTTTCGGCAGGCGAAAAGCCTGGAGTTGTTCCGCAATATTAAGCAGGTAGTGTTTGATAAAACAGGCACACTAACCACAGGCAAATTTGTGATCGCCAACTACTCGTTTACCAACATTGCCGAAATTGATTTTAAAAACATTGTTTGGTCGCTGGAAAAATTTTCGAACCATCCGCTGGCAAAAAGCATTGTCGATGTCTGGAAAGGTGCAGCGCCCATCCGCTGGAAAAAGATCGATGAAGTAAAAGGCCTAGGCATGGTGGCCACCGATTTTGAAGGCAATGAATACAAAGCCGGTTCGTACAATGTAGCGGCGCATGTAACCAACGATCAAAGCCATAACATTTACGTGCTGCGCAATGGCGAACTGCTTGGCTGGATTGACCTGCAGGACGAGATCAGGGCCGAAGCAGCCGATGTGGTAAACTACCTGCGTGTCCGTGGTATTAAAACCATTTTGCTTTCGGGCGACCGCTATGAAAAATGCAAGCAACTGGCCGATACACTGGGCATCGATGAAGTGATTGCCGAGCAAACACCAGAACAAAAGCTGACCAAGATCGCGTTACTGTCGGAGCAGCAGCCCACCATCATGGTTGGCGATGGCATCAACGATGCACCGGCATTGGCAAAAGCCACCATCGGTATTTCTATGAGCGATGCTTCGCAACTGGCCATGCAAAGTGCACACGTGGTGCTGATGAACAGCGGCCTTAAAAAGCTGCCCGAAGCACTGGGCCTCGGTCGCAATACTTACCTTACCATCAAACAAAATTTGTTCTGGGCGTTTTCGTACAACATCGTTGCCATCCCCATTGCAGCGTTGGGCTTTTTAAGTCCGGCATTTGCCGCACTGGTCATGGGCCTGAGCGATGTGGTGTTGGCAATAAATTCGGGAAGGTTGTTTGTGAAGAAAGTTGTGTGATGGGATTTGCGATTTATGATTTACGATTTCGGATTTACGATTTAAGGACCGTCAACTATCATCATCGACCATACTACATCACTAACTCCCCCAATCAAGGGCCGATAGCCGTTTACCACAGTAGCACAAAAGCTTAATCATGGAACGAACCCGAGATCAGGCTGTCATTTGATCTCGGGCCTGCTTTTTTGGTTCTTTTTTGCAGGAGCAAAAAAGAACATAACTGCTGGCAAGCTAGGTATGCAAGAAATTGCCTTATTCGATCCGGGAAAAGTAAAAAGAGGAAAGGGTGTCTAAATTAAAAGACACCCTTTCCTCTTTTTACTTTTTACTTTTGACTTCCATGCAACCCATCCACGACATACTCCACCAATACTGGGGTTACAGCGAGTTCCGGCCCTTGCAGCAACAGATCATCGAATCGGTGATGGCAGGAAAGGACACGCTGGCCCTGCTGCCCACGGGTGGCGGCAAGTCGCTCTGCTACCAGGTGCCGGCAATGTCGCAGGAAGGTATTTGCATTGTGGTGTCGCCGCTCATTGCGCTGATGAAAGACCAGGTGGAAGGGCTCAAGCAAAGAGGCATTTTAGCCGCTGCCATTTACTCCGGACAATCGCGCAGGCAAATTGTACAAACGCTCAAAAACGTGGCATACGGCCCGTATAAATTGTTGTACGTTTCGCCGGAACGGCTGGAAACCGATCTCTTCCAGGAGTTTTTACCTGCATTGAATGTAAACCTGCTTGCTGTTGATGAAGCGCATTGCATTTCGCAATGGGGTTATGATTTTAGGCCAGCCTATTTACGCATTGCACAACTGCGCAAACAACTGCGTGATGTGCCGCTCCTGGCACTGACTGCATCGGCTACCGAAAGTGTGCAAGGGGACATTTGCAACCAACTCGGGTTTAAAGAACCGCATATACTGCGACAAAGTTTTGAGCGGAAAAATATATCCTACAGCGCTTTTGCAGTTGATGCAAAAATCAACAAGCTGACGCAGATCTTATCCAAAGTGCCGGGCACTACTATTGTGTATTGCAAAAGCCGGAAACGTACGGTGGAAATATCCGACCTGTTGCAACTGCGGGGCATTTCAACGCAGCCTTATCATGCAGGATTGAGCAATGAAGAACGTGCCGCACGGCAGGAAGCATGGATCCAAAATAGGACAAGGGTGATGGTTTGTACCAATGCATTTGGTATGGGCATCGATAAGCCCGATGTACGGGCCGTGGTGCATTACGATGTGCCCGATTGTTTGGAAAATTATTACCAGGAAGCAGGCCGTGCCGGCCGCGATGGTAATAAAAGTTATGCAGTACTGCTCTATACCGAACGGGAACTGCAGGAACTGGATGCACTACCCGAAAAGCGTTATCCATCTTTCACCGAAATAAAAACGGTGTTTGGTGCGCTGGTTAATTTTTTACAAATGCCCACCTACACCGGCGAAGACCAGGCTTTTGATTTTCGGTTTGATGCGTTTGTAAAGAACTTTAAGCTCGATAGCCTTACTGCATTGTATGCATTGAAAGCTTTGGAAAGTGATGGCTGGTTTGATTTCAATGAACGCAGTTTTGCACCGGCAACGGTGGTGTTTACCGCATCGCGGCAACTGCTCCACGAGTTTTACGAATCGTATCCAAAATATGAGCCGCTCACTACCATGCTGCTACGTACCTATGGCGGCATATTTGATTTTCCGGCAAATATTTCAGAGGCGTTGCTTGCAAAACTAATGCGCCTGAAGGAAGATGATGTAAAACAACAGCTGCGGGAAATAGCGTCGCTGCACATCATCCAATACACGGTAGCCAACGACCAACCAAAGATATTTTGGCGCAAACACCGGGTGCCTGCAGCGGAGTTAACAATGGACCATGCAGCATACCGGCAACGCAGGGAATCGTTTGCTGCGCGGGTGAAAAAAATGCTGGAATACGTACACACAAAGGATTGCCGCAGCCGGTTTATCAACCAGTATTTTGGCGATGGCGCTGCGCAACATTGCGGCACTTGCGATGTTTGTTTGCAACGCAAAAAAACACCAATGACACCCGCCGAATTTGATGCCATCAGCAAGCACATTCAGCAACAATTACAGCAACCAAAAATGCTATCGGAATTGCTCGATGCAATGCACGGCACACCAAAAGATAAAGCCAAAGAAGTGCTGCACTTTCTGCAGGCGGAAGCAATTGTCAGCGGCGATGAAAGCGGAAAGCTAAAATGGAAGTAACGTCTGTATTTGCTATTTAAATCTTATACAATCTGCGGTATCTCCAATATATTTTGGAAAATGATCTTGCCTTTGGCTTTCCCCGTGTTGATCATTTCATCGGCGCCAGAAGATGGGCCACCAATCCGCAACACCGCATCGCAATGATTTATCAGTTTAACCGCAACCGGGTGAAACAATTCATTAAAAATGGCATCGCCCATTTGTTTGGAACCTGCTGCATCAATCAAGGGTAATGCAAACCATTCGCCCAGCACGGGCATGTGGCCCATTCGGTACAATTGCAGTGCAGTTTGCGTCATGGCCTGCACATTGGCTTCGATAAGTTTAGGATCGTCGTTGGTGCCGGAGCGGTAAGGTCCGGCTACTAAAATCATCATCGATTTGTTGGTTGCTGTCATGTTTGTTTATGATTATAAAAAATGCCGGGGCATTTTCGTTTGTGAAAATTACCCCGGCATTTAAATAAAAGCCATTGCTGTCATTTCACTGGTTACATGCAGTGGACAGTGGCCGCAATTTCATGTATGCGGTAATCAACTGCCCGTAAAGTTGGCTTTGCGTTTTTCCAAAAATGCGGTCGCACCTTCTTTCATGTCTGCTGTGTTGAAGCAGGCACCAAACGCTTCCAGTTCCACTTCGTATCCCTGCTGGTTTGGCTCAAAAGCTGCGTTGGCTGCACGAATGCAATGGGCCACGGCAAGCGGTGCTTTTTGCAAAATGGTTTGCAGCAGTGCGGTTGTTTTTTCCAACAATTGATCTTGTGGCACCACATGGTTTACCAGCCCATATTGCAACGCTGTTTGCGCATCAATCATGTTGGCGGTAAGCAGCAGTTCCAATGCACGGCCTTTGCCAATTAATTGCACCAATCGTTGCGTGCCGCCGTAGCCGGGTACCAGTCCCAGGTTTACTTCTGGCTGGCCAAACTTTGCGTTTTCGCTGGCAATGCGGAAATGACAGGCCATGGCCAGCTCGCAACCGCCGCCCAAGGCAAACCCGTTTACTGCAGCCACAATTGGTTTGGTGGCCTGTTCGATTTTGAAAAATATATTTTGTCCGCGTCTGGCCAAGGCCATACCCTCATCACCATTCAGGCCGGTAAATTCCGAAATGTCGGCGCCTGCAACAAATGCTTTTGCGCCGCTGCCGGTAATGATGGCGGCTTTTATTTCCTTATTGCTTTCAATTTCCTGCAGCACCGCATCGATGTCGGTAAATACGTCTTTATTGAGTGCATTCAATTTATCAGGTCGGTTAATGGTAACCGTGAGTATGCCGTTTTCGAGGGCCGTTAAAAGGGTCGTATGTTTCATTTTCGGCTTTTTAAATTTTGATAAAAATTAAGCAACAATACCAGCAGCATGCTGCCCGCAAAAACAAAGAGTGTCCATTTGGGTACTGGTTGCTGTGTAAATAGAAAATAGAGGTAAACCAGCAGGCCCGCAATGGCGATAATCCGCAGCAATATTAATAATGGCCTGCGCATCAGAAGCTGCGGTTTTGCTGCACCCATTCGCGTATATAAGTTGCAATGTCGCCAGTGGAAGTGCCCGGCGCAAACAGTTTGCCCACACCCAGGTCATTGAGTTGTTTCATGTCTTCATCGGGAATGATTCCGCCGCCGGTCAGCAGCACATCGTTCATTTCCCTTTCTTTCATCAGCGCAATGATCTTTGGAAAAACAGTCATGTGGGCACCCGACAAAATAGAGATGCCAATGGCATCCACGTCTTCCTGCAAGGCGGTTGCCACCACCATTTCAGGGGTTTGGCGCAGGCCGGTATAGATTACTTCCATGCCTGCATCGCGCAAGGCAGTGGCAATTACTTTAGCGCCACGGTCGTGGCCATCGAGGCCTACTTTTGCTACCAGCACACGGATCGGTCGGTTGAGTATATTCATGCAATCGTTTTCTCAGCCTCAAAAATAGCGATTCCCTTTTTGCGCTTATTCACCAAACTGGGCCTTCATTGCTTCCAGCCCCTGCGTGGCCATTGCGGCTGCCCGTTCGTTGGCATTTTTAAATAAAATGATCTTGTCGCCATGCTGCCTCGAAAGCGGGTTGGTTACCGAATCGATCATGTGCACTGAGGCAAACTGTTGAAATACGGCATCGTCTTTATCGGGCATATTATGCCCTACAAACAGCAGGTGCTGCAGCGAAAGCGAATCAGGTATCCACAACAAAAAAGTGCCGTTGTCGCAAATGATTTTGCTGCGAAACAGCGGGTCTTTTGCGTGGTATTTTAATGCACCGGCCTGCCCGTAGCTGCGACAATACACCACTGTGTTTTGCTGTGCAGAATCGGGCATTGCAAGGAAAGCTTTTTCCGCTTTGTGCGCCAGTTCATCCCAGCCGATCATATCGGCAAAGTCCTGCTGCAGCGGGTGATCCTGCAAATCTTCCCAGCGCAGGATGCCAATGTTTTTTAGCCCCAATTCTTCGTTTCTCCGCGCCATATCCTGCGGTGCACGCAGGGGCAGCAGCAGTGGAATGATGGGTAGTGTTAGTGCAATGATAAGTACAACGAATGCGGCTCGCCAAAACGCGGTACGGGCCAGTTTTTGCTCCAGCCACACACCACCTGCCGCCAATAGCATGGGGTAAGCACCCAATGTGTAATATCCTTTGCCGCTGCCCGCTGCAATCAGGCCCACGCAAAACAAATAGGTGAGCCCTATGAAGCGGTATTTTTTGTGCAGCAACAACCAGATCAAACCGCCAATCCACACAAAGGCAACCGGCAACAACATCAGTAATTGTTCTTTAAAAAATGTGGTGCGGTCTACATGCTGCAACTGCGTTTCGCGTAACTCTTTCATATGGTGCAGGAGCGGCCAGTTGTGTGTTGCCTGCCAGTAAATATTGGGCGCTGCAAGTGCCACACCTAACAACACCGCCAGCCAGAAATGTTTTTGCGTCAGCATTCTACGATGCGGTGAAAGCAATATGGAAAACATCATGGATGCTGCAAAGAACACAACAGAATATTTGCTCCACAAACCCAACGCTAAAGCAGCAAACAAAAGGTATAGATAGCGATGCTGTTGTGTATTGATGTACCGCAGTAAAAAGTAGGCACCCAGCGTCCAGAAAAAGATTTCTAAAAAATTGGGCTGGAATAGAAAATGCACCCGCAGGTAACCGCTACAAATAATGCCGAGGCCCGCAATGAGCAAAGCAAAACTGCGACCGCCCAGTTCTTTGGCAATGCCTGCGGTAATAATTAGCGTGGCAGCACCAACAACAGCGGGCCAGAATTTGATCCAGAAAAACGAACCGCCAAGCAGCGATGAAATGCTGGCCAGCCAGCCAATCAGCGCCGGGTTTTCGAGGTAGCCCAATGCAAGGTGGTGGCCTTGTTCGTAATAAAGATATTCATCGCGGTGTAGGCCAAATGCAGGGTGGCTCAATAAAAATGGCAGCACCATTTTCAGTGCTGCCAGTAACAATATGATTAGCCAGTCTTTTTTGCGCATAGCAGTGTCGTTGCTGCCAAGCTACAAAAAATCAAAGCTGCGTCAGCGCATATTCAATGCGGGATGTTGTTGCTTCTTTGCCAATGAGTGTTGCAATATCAAATACCGGCGGACCGAATTTGCCGCCCACCAGCATGATGCGCAGCGGCAGTTGCAACTCGCCGGGCTTAATGCCAGCCGCTGCTGCCTGCTCTTTAAACAGGGCTTCCAGCGATGCTGCATCCCATGTTTGGAGCTGCGCTAATGCACCGGTAAAGGTTTGGAAAAATTGGGTTTTTGCTTCGGTCCATTTGGGTTTAATGGCTGTTGTGTCCAGCTCTTTTGGAGCCGTAAAAAAGAATGCGCTTTGCTCCCAGAATTCTGTGAGTAGCGTGCAGCGGTCTTTTACCAGCTCCAGTATTTTTTCAAAAAAGCCCTTGTCCGTAACCGTTATGCCGCGCTGTTCAAAAATGGTTTGTACCTGCCCGCTGTATTCGGCCACGGGCAGCTTTTTAATCCACTCATGGTTGAACCATTTTGCCTTTTCAAAATCGAATTTGGCACCGCCTTTATGCACCTTGGCAATATCAAAACGTTGCACCAGTTCGTCCAGCGAAAACAGTTCCTGCTCGGTGCCGTCGTTCCAGCCCAGCATGGCCAGCAGGTTTACAAAAGCCTGCGGTAAAAAGCCCCGTTCGCGGAAGCCTTCGGTCAATTCGCCCGATTTGGGATCGGCCCAATTGGCCGCAAAAACAGGGAAACCATACTTGGCACCATCGCGTTTGCTCAGTTTGCCCGAAGGGCCCAAAATCAGCGGCAGGTGCGCCCATTGCGGCATCTTGTCTTCGCCAAAAAGGGTGCGCCACAGCAGCACATGCACCGGTGCACTGGGCAGCCACTCCTCGCCGCGGAAGGCGTGGGAAATTTCCATCAGGTAATCGTCCACCACCACGGCCAGGTGGTACGTAGGCATGCCATCGGCTTTCAGCAAAACCTTGTCATCCACCAGCGCAGTATCAAAACTTACCTCGCCGCGTATCAAATCGGTAAACGATAGTTTTTCGCCCTCCGGCATTTTAATGCGCACCACATGCGGCGTGCCGCTATCGAGCAGGGATTGTACTTCCGCTTCGGTAAGGTTGAGCGAATTGCGCATTTCGCCCCGCACTTTATGATCATATTGCGGGTTGGGATTTTCTTCCGAACGCAGGCGGTTGCGCATAGCTTCCAACTCTTCCGGCGTATCAAAAGCATAATAAGCCTGGCCTGCCGCTACCAGTTGCTCGGCATACTGGCGGTACTGCGGCTTGCGTTCGCTTTGGCGGTATGGCGCAAATGGTCCGCCGTGGCGTGGACTTTCATCGGGCTCCAGGCCACACCACGCAAGGGTTTCAAAAATATAATTTTCAGCGCCGGGCACAAAGCGGGTTTGGTCGGTGTCTTCGATGCGCAACACAAATTCGCCGCCGTGGTGTTTTGCAAAAAGATAGTTGTACAACACGGTGCGAACGCCGCCCAGGTGCAGGCCGCCTGTGGGACTGGGCGCAAATCTTACTCTTACTTTTCGGTTCATAGCAGGGCAAAGGTAAAGTGAGCAGACGGTAATGACGGTAAAGTCCGAAAAGACGGGAAGGACAGAAAAGAAATTTAAAAAAAGAAAATGTACTACGATGATCCAGGGACCGTTTTGTCAAAACGGGGCTTGTGTGTTTTATATAATCTCTTTCCAGACTCTACTGTTTTTCCCGTCTTTCCGGTCTTCAATCCTACCTTCGCCTTCATGCACCGGCTTGTGCCTAAAATCCCGTTTTGGATTCCCCTCATTTTTCCGCGTTACACCTGGCGGCTGCCCACCAGTGAGCGGGTAGTGTACCTCACATTCGATGATGGCCCGCATCCGCAGATCACGCCGTTTGTGCTGGATCTTTTGAAAACATATAGCGCTAAAGCCACGTTTTTTTGCATTGGTAAAAATGTGCAGCAACACCCCGATGTGTACCAGCGCATTTTGGCCGAAGGCCATGCAGTGGGCAACCATACATTTGACCACCTCAACGGCCTGAAGGTGCGTAACAGCGAGTATTTGGCAAATGTGCAGCAGGCAACCGGAGTCATTCAAAGCAATCTGTTCCGGCCGCCGTATGGCCGCATCCGGGGCATACAGGCTACGCAAATAAAACGCATGCTGGGGCCTCGTTCGCACATCATTATGTGGGATGTGCTGAGTGCTGATTTCGACCGCGGACTAACGCCGGAGCAATGCCTGAACCGCGTATTGAAATATACAAGAGCGGGTAGCATTATTGTATTTCACGACAGCGAAAAAGCGTATCCAAACTTAAAAGAGATTTTGCCGAAGGCGCTGAAAGTGTTGGCGGGGAAAGGGTTTCGTTTTGATGCCATTGCAGTAGGTCTATAAAAAAGTTAGGGCCTGGGTAGAAACCCTGGCCCGTTTTTAATCCGTACCCTATGAAAACTGGGGTAAAGGTATAAAGTTTTTTTTGAATTAATGCCAAGTAATTTGATAGGGTTTTTCTAAATGGCTTAAAAGCTTGTACCACAGCAGGTTTCAGGATTGTTAAAGCAAAATCTGCCCATATTTGCCCACAAATTCAGGCCATTTTCCTTGATTTTTTAGCAAGCATTTTAGGTAAAAATGGGTGTGCAATCGGGGCATAAAACCGCTTCATTTTTTAGCGGCTAACTTCGTTTGTTGCAAGCGGTGAATGGGTGCAGCCGGGTATTTTTGAATAATGAAAAAGCGATGATGAACATAATTGATACGCATACGCATATTTACCTGCCCGAGTTTAGTGCCGATATGGAGGGTATGCTGGCCCGCGCCGCAGCCGCAGGTGTGCGGCAAATGCTGCTGCCCGCCATCGACAGCAGCACGCATGAGGCAATGCTGGCGGTATCGGCCCGTTACCCGCAGTGCCTCCCGATGATGGGACTGCATCCCTGCTCGGTAAACCAGGATTTTGGCAAAGAACTGGAAACCATTGCCACGTACCTGCAGCAACAGTCATTTGTAGCGGTAGGGGAGATCGGGCTGGATTTTTATTGGGATAAAACCTACGTGGAGCAGCAGTACGAAGCTTTTCACCAGCAAATAGCAATGGCGCAGGCCGCCGGTCTGCCTATTGTTATTCATTCGCGCAATGCTACCGACGAGTGCATTGAAGTGGTACAGCAGCACCCGGGCCTCAGGGGCGTTTTTCATTGTTTTTCGGGAAATGTGGCGCAGGCCGAACAGATACTGGCAATGGGCATGTACCTGGGTATTGGCGGCGTGGTAAGTTTTAAAAACAGCGGTTTGGATAAAGTTGTTGCTGCAGTGGGGCTGGATGGCGTGGTGCTGGAAACCGATGCGCCGTACCTGGCACCGGTTCCGTTCAGGGGCAAGCGCAACGAGCCGGCCTACTTGGAGCATGTTGTGGCGAAGTTGGTGGAGATTACCGGAAAACCTGCCGATGATATTTGCCGCATTACATCAGAAAATGCACAACGGTTGTTCAATTTAAGCTGACAATATATACCTTTGCTGCCCGCCAGCGGAAAAGGAGAGGTGTCCGAGTGGTTGAAGGAGCACGCCTGGAAAGTGTGTATAGGGGTAACTCTATCGCGGGTTCGAATCCCGCTCTCTCCGCAGAAATAGTAAAAGTGCAAACAGCTGTAAAAAGTTGTTTGCACTTTTTGTTTTTACTGCAGACAGGGCAATGGTCTTTAAAAAGTAGCATGACAGTTGTATCATTAAAGCTTGATAAAAGCCCCAGGTATGAACACTGCAATTGTAGCCGGCACAAAGGCTCTGCATAATGATATGAAGGCATGGATGGATCATTTGCACCAGCATCCGGAACTGGCCATGGAAGAAACCGAAACCGCAGGCTTCATCGCCGAAAAGCTGCGGTCGTTTGGCTTTGAAGTTGCCGAAGGCATTGGTAAAACGGGCATAGTGGCTTCCTTAACTGTTGGCAGCAATAATAAAGCTATCGGCCTGCGTGCCGATTTTGATGCCCTGCCCATCCAGGAAGTAAACAACCTTCCGTACAAAAGCAAAGTTGAAGGCAGATCACACCTCTGCGGTCACGATGGGCACACCGCCATGCTGCTGGGCGCAGCTAACTATTTAGCACAAACGGAAAACTTTAGGGGAACGGTGCGGCTTATTTTTCAGCCCGGCGAAGAGACGATGGAAGGCGGTCCGGCTATGATCAAAGACGGCTTGTTTGAACGTTTCCCGGTAGATGCTGTATATGGTTTGCACAACATGCCCGGTCTGCAAAAGGGTAAACTCTATTTCCGCGAAGGGAAGACAATGGCAGCGGTTGACAATTGGGAAATTGAATTGACCGGCAAGGGCAGTCATGGTTCCATGCCCGAACTAAGCATTGATCCTATCGTTTGCGGATCGTCGCTGGTAATGGCTTTGCAAACCATTGTTTCCCGCAACGTGTCGCCGTGGCAGCATTGCGTTGTCTCGGTGGGTGCTTTTGTTTCCGGCAATGCGGGCAACGTGGTGCCGCAAAATGCCATCCTGCGTTTAAGCATACGAAATATGGACCCGCAGTTGCGGGAGATGGTGCTGGATAAAATTCGCGCTATCACAAAAGCACAGGCATCATCATTCAACTGTCAATACGAAATACGGGAGGGTATTCCCGGTGCGGTGCTGGTCAACACTCCCGAAAACACACAGTGGGCGGCAGGTGTGGCCCGCGCCGTTTTTGGGGCGGCAGCCGTTGATGATGCATTGCACCCTTATTTGGGCAGCGAAGATTTTGCTTTTATGCTGCAACAGAAAAAGGGCACTTATTGTATGTTGGGCAATGGCGATACGCCAATGGTGCATCATCCCGCTTATATTTTTGACCAGGAAATTTTGCCCATTGGTGCTACCTATTGGGTAGGCCTGGCAGAGTCATATCTGCAGTGATTGCCTAACCCCATTACCGATCTCCAATCGGATGCGTTAATTTTTTTTATGGCAAAATTCTGTTTCGCAAATGGCGCACATTGATGCCTGCATCAACATTACTCCTGCGCTAAGCTTTCCTTTTCACAAAAAGCCAAAAACTTTTTTGCCGTTTCAACGCTTTCGTTAAAAGAAACAGGTTTGGTAAAATAGGCATGTGCACCCAAAGAAAGACACCGTTCTTTTTCAAGTGGATTGATGGAGGTTGAATAGATAATGACGGGAATATTTTTAAACCGGCTGTCGTCTTTGATCTTTGCCAGGGTTTGCGCACCATTCATTTTTGGCATGTTCAGGTCCAGCACAATCAGGCAGGGAACAAAATCCTTTGCGCAGTATTGCTCCAGCAATTCCCAGGCATGCTGCCCGTTGTCGGCAAAGCGCATTACGTCCGCGGAGTGGAGCGTTTCCATCGCATCCTGGATAATCGATTTGTCCTCCGGATCATCATCGGCCAGCAAAATATTTTTTGCAGTCATGGCACAAATTTAATTGCCAGCGGCTTTCACCGGCAGCGAAACATAAAAGATTGCGCCTTCGCCTTCTTTTCCTTCCGCCCATATTTTGCCGCCGTGCATTTCCACAATCTTATTGCAGATGGCGAGGCCCATGCCGGTGCCTTCAAAATTTTCACGGGTGTGCAGCCGCTGAAACAGCGTAAACATTTGCGGCAGGTAGTTTTGGTTGAACCCAATGCCATTGTCGCTAAAGCGCAGCTCTATTGTTTTATCCTTTACCGCGCAGGAAATATCAATCACCGGCTTGTCGGAAGGCTTGCTGTACTTCAGTGAATTGCTGATGATGTTTTCAAACAATTGCCGCATCATCCGCTCATCGCTCCACACTGTGGGCAGCGTTGCAATATGGAGGGTAGCGCCTTTTTCTTCAATCACCATTTCCAGATCCTGGCTGGCATCCGCAACAATGCCATTTAAGTCCACGTCTTTAAAACGCACTTCCTCGCGGTTGATTTGCGAAAAGGTAAGCAGGTCGTGAATGAGGTTGCGCATGCGCTGCGCCGCTGCCTGCATGCTGTTTAAATAATCAAGTCCTTTTTTATCAATGGCCGATGCATAACGGCTCATGAGGAAATCGCTATAAAAAAGCAATTTGCGCACAGGCTCCTGCAAGTCGTGCGACGCCACAAACGCAAATTGTTGCAACTCGTGGTTGCTGCGGTTCAGTTCTTCAATGTATTGCTCCAGCGTTTGCTGGTTTCTTTTCAGCTCTTCCTGCGTTTGTTTTAATTCTGCATTGTCCTTCAGGGTTTCTTCCACCACCTTTTGCGCATGAATGTCAACGATGTAACCGATCCAATAAAGCAATGCGCCTTTGTCATCGGTCAACGGCGAAAGTGAAACCTGGTGCCATAAGTAGTCGTCGCCTTCTTTGTGCCGGATGCGGGTTTGCATTTTTACCGTGGTAGCACCCTGCCGGATGTTGCTTTTGAGCAACAGCGAAAAAGAAGGATAATCTTCTTCGTACACAATGGCTTTCCATCCGCTGGTATTTAACCCATCTGCGGTAAAGCCGGTGAGCCGTGTAAGCCATTCGTTGGCGTAGAGCAAGTGCCCTTCCGTATCAATAGAAAAAATAATCAGCGGTAACGAACCTGTGAGTGTTTTGTACTGCGCTTCACTCTTTTTTAATTTTTCCGAAAGCTCCTGCAGTTGTTCATTCTTTCGTTTTATTTCATCATATGCCGAAACCGGCGGCTCGTTGCGAAACAGTTGCCGCCATTCATCCAGCTTGTGAATATCAATTTTAAATGCAGGCGAAACGGAATAGAACAATTCAATGGAAGTTTCGGCGCCTTTGGTGGTCACATTGTACTTGTCAACCAATCTTTTTGCATAGGATAAACCCTGCCGGTTATAATCATCTTCGGGCTGCTCGTCGTTGATGCAGGCCACAATGTATTTGTCGCGGCTTTCCACTTCTACCTGCAACACCAGGCAGCCGCTTTTCCCGTGTTCAATGGTGTTGCGTGCCACTTCTGATACGGCGGTGGCAAAACTGGTTTGCGCCGCCAGCGACAGGCCGGCCACTTCGCCCAGGCGCATGGAGCGGCGGTGCGCTAAAATCAGGTCCATCTCATTTTCAAGCGTAACCCGGGCTATTTCGTGCATGATGATTACAAGTTTAGTTTACAGGCCGCTACCGACATATCATCGGTATAGCGGGCAAAATCTTTTACCAGCGCCGCCGCCAGCAAGGAAAGGTCGTAGCGCACAATGCCGGGATATTTAATGGTATCCCAGCGTGATTTCAAACCATCGCTGCACATCACCAGGTATTGTCCACGTTCGTACGCTACCTCCTGTACATTGAGTGTGTTGGGTACGTTCAGGCCAATGATGCCGTTGTACGACATATAACTTTTCAACAGCGAAGGGCCGTACACTTTGGTGCTGATGTTGCCCACGCCAACAATTTGCCATACCCGCCGCTGTTTGCAAAACGACGCCACCGTGCCCACAAGGCCCCTGGTTTTTTTTACTTTATCGTTTACAAAACGGATGATGCTTACCGGGTCGGTTTCCGTGCAGGTTTCAAATGCTTCGCCTGCTTTTATCACCGCTGCGGCGGCATCGGCACCATGGCCCAGTCCATCGCCTAAAAAAAGCTGGTAATGGTCGTCGGTTTCTTTGTAAAAAAATCCGTCGCCGCATGCTTCTTCGGTCGGTTTGGGCAGCACCACCGATCGCACTTCAATTTTCGGCGGACGCCTAAAAGCCGCAAATGGTTCGGCAAAAACCCGAACCAGCAACACTGTTCCCCAGTCTTTTTGCGAAAACACCTGGAACACATCGGCCATCCGCTTCATGGCACCCAGGCCATGGCCCAATGTATTTTTTGTAGAAAATCCATCGGTCATCATCCGGGTTACATCCTGCATGCCCGGGCCGTTGTCAACCGAAATAAGTTCGATGCCCGGCACACCGTCTTCTTCCACGGCTTTTACCCAAATGGTGCCGCCGCCTGCATGTTTTGCCAGGTTGCTGGTTAATTCCGCAACAATGATATCGGTTTCTCCCACCCTTGTTTCGCTGAAACCTGCCTCCACCGCCATTGCATGGATTTCTTTTTTCAGCATGGCGAAATAACTCCGGTCGTCGGCCCGCAACGCCACATGTGTTCTCCTACCCATTCTTCCACTTTATGATGGTGACGGTGGTACCCTCGCCTTCTTTGCTTTTAATGTCAAATTCGCTCACCAGGCGCTTGGTGCCCGGCAAACCCAGTCCTAAACTTTTGCCTGTAGAAAAGCCGTCTTTCATGGCTTGCGGAATGTCTTTGATTCCCGGACCCTGGTCCTGGAAAATAAGGCGTATGCCATTGTCGCGGCCCTGGCTGATGACCTCGATAATGGCCACGCCACCGCCGCCGTATTTGAGCATGTTTCGAACCAGCTCGGATGCTGCTGTAATGAGTTTGGTCTGGTTCAGCAAACTCATCCCGATCTTTACTGCATGTTCTTTCACCCGGTTTCGGAAGGGAACAACGTCCTGCTCTTTTTCAATCAGCATCTTGTCTTTATTCAGGACTAATTTCATCTTCTTCTAGTTCTTCATCTTCGTACGAACCAATTTTTGTGGTGAGTAATTCCATGCCTTTTTCCACGTTGAGTGCCGTGTGTACGCCTTTGAGCTCGAGGCCCAGTTCAATCAGCGTGATGGCCACGGCAGGCTGCATGCCCACTACCACGGTTTCGGCATCCATAATTTTCGACATGCTGCCGATGTTACCAAGGATGCGGCCCATGAACGAATCGACAATAGACAGTGCGGAGATGTCGATCAATACGCCTCTTGCACCGGTTTTGCTCACCATTTGCACCAGGTCGGTTTCGAGGTTGGTGGCCAGCCGATCGTAGAGATCAATTTGTATGGTAACCAGTAAAAATTTCCCCATGCGGAGAATTGGGATACGATCCATAGGCTAGAAAGCGTGTTTGTTTTGAACTTTTTTAACTTCGAGTTTCAGCAGGCCGTAAGCATATTTCAGTGCGCTTGCCAGCGATGCCTTGGTAACAATATTGGAAAGATCAATGCCCAGGTGCACAACGGTTTGTGCAATTTCCGGACGAATACCGCTGATGATGCATTCGGCGCCCATCAGGCGGGTGGCCGCCACGGTTTTAATCAGGTGTTGGGCCACCAGCGAATCAACTGCCGGCACGCCGGAAATATCCAGGATGGCAATGGTGCTTCCGCTTTCCACTATCTCCTGCAATAAGCTTTCCATCACCACTTGTGTGCGGGCACTGTCCAACGTACCAATAATAGGCAGGGCCAGAATGCCATCCCAAACGCGGATAACGGGTGTGGAAATTTCTGTAATCTCGTCGGTTTGCCGCAGGATCACTTCTTCGCGGCCTTTGATGAAGGTTTCGAAGGTGATGATGCCCATGCTGTCCATCAAGCGGTTTATTTTCAACACCGCATCCATCATTGCTGCGGGGTCGTCTTTCAGCTCGGTTTGCAGGGTGCGCAGCAGCGCATCTTTTAAGCTAAAGACATACACGCCGGTTTCGCGGGGCGAGTATCCCTGGCGTGCCCGCGACATGGAAATACCGGAAAGGATTTCGTACACAAGCTCGAAGTCGGATGACTGGCTGTCGCCTATGTTTTTATCGCTGATTACATTTAAAAAATTGTTCAACAATTCATCGGACTGCTCCCGCAAATCATCGTTGCTCATCAGGTCTTCACGCAGGCCGGCATCAGCCAGCTGATTCGTCATCCAGTCTTCGAGTATTTGGCTTCTTTTCTTTTGAAGCAGTCTGGCAATGTCTATTTTCATGTTAATACGTTGAGGAATAAAAGTAAGTGAATTCGTGTGGGTTAAACAAAATATTAGCGGGGAGCAAGCAAATGGATATTTGCCCATTACTAAAAGCGGACATACCGCAATTGTAAACACCTGGTTATAAAAAAAGTGCAGCCAGTGGTTGGCTGCACATACAAGTAACTATGATGCGGGGTGCAGGTGGATTTTTTAAAATTACCTGCCAAATTATGGGCATACGTATAAAAAAAGATTACCCGGTGAAAAGTGCAACGTTAATCCGCATTTGCCCGGTTGATATCAGCTGCGATACTACTTTCCGTTTACTGTTTTGATAATGTTGCCAACAACTGGTCGAGGTAATCCAGGGTCATGGTAAATCCGCCCTGGAAGCCCATTTGGAGCATCTGCTCAAATCGTTCAGCCGATTCGTTATGGATCACAATGTTCACCGTTGTTGTGCCGTTTTGCTCGCTAAAAGTCAGGTTCCAGTTGGAGCCGGGCAACTGCGGATTCTCATCCTTATCGGCAAAAGCATTCATCATGCTAAAGCCGGTTTTGGGTGTAATGGATGTATACTTTTGAATCGACCAATGCTCCTGGCCTTCGGGGCTTACCATGGCATAAAAGCGCCGGCCGCCAACGGTAAAGTCCATCACTTTTGTTTTGGATACCCAAGGTTTGGGTGCCCACCACTGGTCCAGGATTTCCTGTTTGGTAAACGCATCCCAAACCAATGATTGGCTGGCCGCAAATTCCCTGTTGACGTACACTGTACTTGTTGCCCTGTCAACGATAAAATCGAAAAGCAAACTGGTTGTCATTTCTTCTTTTTTTTAAGTGTGGATAATACGTTGTCAAGCTGGCTGAACCGGGTTTCCCAAAGTGCTCTGAATTGATCGAGCCACTTGTCAATCTCTTTCATCTTTTCAACCTGGAGTGAGTAATAGATTTCGCGGCCCTGTTGTTCCTGTTGTACCAATTCGCATTCGGTTAGTATGCGCAGGTGTTTGGAAACGGCCTGGCGGGTGGTATTGAAATTTTCTGCAATGGCGTTTGGGGTCATTGCCTGCAAGGCAATCAGTGTAATGATGGCCCGCCTTGTTGGGTCGGCTATGGCCTGGAAAATGTCCCTTCTCATAGTGCTGCAAATATTTTTATGAAACCATATGGTTGCAAATATAAATGCAACTATTCGGTTTCGCAAGTTTATAATGTTTTTTGTAAATATTAGTGCGACGATGGGTTAAAAGAGATTTTACAATAATGACGTTAAACTCTTATCAGTGGAAGGCCTGTATTCTTTTAAATAGTCAAACTTTATTTCCGAATTTTTCAATGCATTTGCTGCAACCCTAAGCACTGCTGCCGATAAAGCAAAACCCAATGCCTTCGATATTGTGATGGGCAAAAACGCTATTCTATCCTAAATTGCAACAACGATATCGCCTCGAATATTCCACACATAAAACACATGAGAAAAAAATGAAGCTTTTCCTGAAAGCAATGGTGGCCGGCGTACTGCTAGCAACCGGCTACAGCGCCGTTGCACAAGATGCAGCCCGGTCGGCAGATACGGCCCGGCGCACTGCCCCGCGGGGCGGCATGCGGGCCTACAACGATGTTATTACAAAAGATGCCATCAGCGACAAGGGCCTGTTTGCCGTGCACAAAGTGGCCGATAAGTATTACTTCGAAATCCCCGACAGCCTGCTGCGCCGCGAGTTTCTGTGGATTACCCGCTTTGCAGCCATTCCTTCCGGTTTGGGTGGCGGCTTTATCAACGCCGGTTCTTCGGTAAACGAGCAGTTGGTGGTTTGGGAGCGGCTCGATAACCGCGTTTTACTGAAAAGCAAAAGCACATCCAGCTTTGCAGCCGATTCGCTACCGATCAATACCTCTGTTGTGGCCAACAACCACATGCCGGTGATCTTTGCATTTGACATTGCTGCATACAATAAGGAAACGGCCTCCAGCGTGGTGGATGTAACACGTTTTTTCCTGACCGATGTAAAAGCCATCAGCGGCATGACCGCTGCTATTCGTCGGGATTATAAAGTGAACAGGCTTGATGAAACCCGCAGTTTTATCAACAGCATGAAAAGCTTCCCCATGAATGTGGAAGTGCGGCAGGACCTTACTTATGATGCAGCCGAGCCGCCAGCCAATGCATCGAGTGGCACCATTAGTGTGTTGATGAACCAGTCGCTGGTGCTGTTGCCAAAAGTGCCGATGCAGCCACGCCTAAACGATTACCGCGTAGGGTATTTCAACCTGCGGCGCATCAACTACGGCAGCGAAGCATACAAGGCCGATGTTGTTTCGTATATCCGGCGGTGGCGACTGGAGCCTAAAGATGTAGCAGCGTACAAACGCGGGGAACTGGTAGAGCCGATCAAGCCCATTGTTTACTACCTCGATCCTGCCACACCGGCCAAATTGCGGCCTTATATCAAAGCCGGTGTAGAAGCATGGCAGCCGGTTTTTGAATCGGCCGGTTTTAAAAATGCAATTTTGGCAAAAGACCCGCCAACCGCTGCTGAAGATCCGGACTTTAACCCCGAAGATGTGCGCTACTCGGTGATCCGTTATGTGGCCAGCACCACACGCAACGCAGTTGGCCCAAGCGTTTCCGATCCACGCAGCGGCGAGATCATTGAAAGCGATATTATTTGGTACCACAATCACCTGCGTTCATACCGCAACCGCTATATGCTGGAAACCGGTGCGGCTAACCCCAAGGCACGTACGCTCAATACGGACCTGGAAGACCTGGGTGAAATGATGAAATACGTGATCACGCATGAAGTGGGTCATGCCGTTGGCCTGCCGCATAATATGAAAGCCAGTGCGGCATATCCAACCGATTCGTTGCGCAGTGCCAGCTTTACCAACAAAAACGGTATTGCCGCTACCATCATGGATTATGCCCGCTACAACTATGTGGCACAACCGGGTGATAAAGGCCTGCGTTTTGTGCGCCAGCTTGGGCCATACGATCATTATGTGATCAACTGGGGCTATCGCTATTTACCCGATGCCCGCTCGGCCGAAGATGAAGTGCCAACACTATCGAAGTGGATTGATGAAAAATCCGGCGATCCTATCTATCGGTTTGGTGCAGGTGATCCGTTCGATCCCGAAAGCCAGACCGAAAACATTGGCGACGACCCGGTAAAGGCCAGCAACTATGGCGTGCAAAACCTGAAGGTGGTTGCACCAAAACTATACGACTGGACTGCAGGCGCCACCAACGATTACGAAGATCTTTCGGAATTGTATGGTGAGCTTACCGGTACGCTGAGCCGGTACATTGGTCATGTGGTAACCAATATTGGCGGGGTAAAATATGAACGCTTAAAGCCCAATCAAAAAGGCGATATCTACACGCCGGTACCGGCAAAAGAACAAGCAGCATCGCTGGACTGGTTGCTGAAAAATGCATTCGGATCGATGGAATGGTTGAACCAGGCCAGGATCGTTCGCAACATTCACCATGCGGCTCATGTGGACAATATTCGTTCGGTGCAAGTGCGTCATCTCAATGCACTGTTGTCGCCCGACCGCTTGACAAGACTGATGGAGAATGAAGTGAAGGGTGTGCCGTTTACTGCGGTTGATTTGGTGAGCGGATTGCAACGCGGCATTTGGAGTGAGCTGGCAAGCGGCAGCAAGATCGACATCTATCGCCGCAACCTGCAAAAAGCTTATATCGACCGCATGGCGCAATTGCTGAACCCGCCGGCTGCAGCGTCTGCTGCAGCAAGCACTACCAACCCCAATGCAACCCCGGTTAACCTGAGCCAGTCGGATATCCGTTCCATTGCAAGGGCCAACCTGGTAAAGCTACGGCAGCAATTAACCGTTGCTGCACCAAAGCATAGCAACGATATTACCCGTTTCCACATTGATGATTCAATAGACCGCATCAACAAGATCCTGAAGCCACAGCAGGACTAAGGAAACAGTATTAAATAGCAAACGGGAGTAGTGTACGCTACTCCCGTTTTTTGTTTGATGCCTTTAATTGAGCTTGGACAAAATGCACTTACAATCTCCTGGAGTGTCATGCCAAGCTTGTTTCAGCAGTTCCGAACGGTATTTGTTGCAATGCTATTCGTACTGGATTTTTAATGTTTTTAGTTGCTCAATACAGATTGCTTTTTCAGCAGAGGAGTGTCATGCCGAACTTGTTTCGACATCTCCTACAACATCCTTAACACTGCCAATAGAAGGGGATGCCGAAACAAGTTCGGCATGACAGCTCACTAAACATTGCAAATTCATTGCGTATTGAAATATTTAAAAGTAATTACATGCCCGATATCGAGAAGTTGCTACAGTAGTAAAATGCAGCGCATAAAGTGATGGTTAGCCTTTGCCATCATTGCCAACAATGCTTTGCCCGGTGGGGCAAATGTCCAGCAAAACGCAGTGGTTGCAGTCGGGTTGAAAATGCGTGCACACACGTTGCCCGTGGCGCATCATCACCTGGTGGTTGTCGTACACTTCCTGCGCGGAAAATGTTACGGGCAATAAATCTTCCAATACGCGGTGCGCTTTTGCTTCACCAATTTTAGCTTCAATAATACCCAACCGCACAGCCACACGAAAATGATGAGAATCGACAGGCAGTGCTTTTGCCCGCAGTGTACTGAACGACATTACGGCCGCACTTGTTTTGGGCCCCACGCCGGGCAGCGCTTCCAGCCAGAGCCTCGCTTCGGCCACTTCCATATCGGCCAAAAAATCGAGTGATAATTCGTTGCGCATTTCTGAAATAATGCGCAGCACCTGCTGTATGCGCGGTGCTTTTTGTTCGGGCCAGGTGCATGGGCTGATCGCTGCTTCCACCTCGTTGGTAGGCGCATCCCGCACGGCTTCCCATGAGCCAAATGTAATTTTCAGGTTGCCAAAAGCTTTGCCCGAGTTGCTGTTTTTGGTGCGGTGTGATAGTAATGCAGAAACCAGTTCGCTCATCGGGTCGAGGTCGTGAAAATATTTGATGGCGGTGCCATACACCTCGCTGAGCCGGCGGTGTACTTCCAGCACAAAAGCTTCTTTATGTCCGTTCTGCTGCTGCATGTTTTTTTATAATGATAAAATCCCTGCCAAATGGGGCAGGGATTTTATGCAACAGTTGTTAGTGCATCTCATTTCAATAAAATAAACCGCAACAAGCCCTAGTTTTTTACAACAGGTCCCAGCCCTTGCGGTATTCGCGGTGCAGCAATGCATTGGCTTCATCGTCGTTGATGAATCGTTCCTTTTTGCTGTTCCAGGCAAGCGGGCGGCCCAGCCGGTACGAGATCAGCCCCAGGTGCATGGGCAGCGTCATTTGCCGAGCATACTCCAGGTTCGATTGGGGTTGGGTTCTGCTTTTTACCGCATCTATAAAATTTTGCTGGTGGCCCGGCGACCGCTGCAGCGTGATGGATACATTGGACAGGTCCGGCACCGTTTCGCCATTGATGGTAATGAGCCGCGAATTATAGTCGCATAGCAGCGTGCCCTTATCGCCTTCGAAATAGGCACCAATGCCGCGGCCCGCAGCGCCGGGCACATCGGGCACTTCATGGGTCCAGTAAAGCTTCAGGTCATCAAACTCGTAATCTACATCCAGCCACTGCGGCGCATCGTTGATGCCTTTTGGCGCTTCGCCTTTTGCACTGATCTTTTTCAAGCCCTTGGGGTTGAGCGACCAATACACCACATCGGCAATATGGCACCAGAAATCGGCAAACACGCCGCCGGAATAATCAAGAAAATACCGGTAAGTAAAATGACAGCGTTGCGGTGTGTAGTCTGCATATGGCGCCGGTCCCAGCCACATATCCCAATTGAGCGATGGCGGCGGTGCCCCAATCTGTGCCGGACCCAAATCGGGCGGCGCACCGGTTTTCCAAAGCCGCACGGTATGCACTTTCCCCAAAGCACCGGAGCGAATGATTTCCACTACGCGGTGGTAATTATCGCCGGCATGTATTTGCGTACCCATCTGGAAAACCCGCTTGTGCCGGTTCAGTGCTTTCAGCATTTGCTGTCCTTCCCAAACATCGTAGGAGAGGGGCTTTTCGCCATATACATCTTTGCCTGCTTTGAACGCCAGCGTTGCAATCGGCGCATGCCAGTGATCTGGGGTGGCGCAGGAAATAGCATCAATATCGTTACGGTCCAGCACCTTTCTAAAATCGCTGTAGCCCTGCGCCTTGTGTTGCGGCTGCAGGCCGGAGAGGGTTTTCAGGCTTTGCCCTAAATGATCTGCATCCACATCGCACAGCGCCACAATTTCTACATCGGGCAAACCTGCAAACCATTTCAGGTGGTTGTTGCCCATTTGGCCAACGCCTACAATGGCCATTCGAACCCGGTCGCTGGCGGCGGCTTTCCGTGTAAATGCGGGTAAAAACGCAAGGCCCAGGGCAGCGGTTCCGCCCTGTTGTAAAAACTGTCTTCTATGCATGGGAGAAAGGGTTGGTAACGCAGTGAAAGAAAATACAACGAACGTTTGTTGAAGCTGATAAAGCGCTTTAGAGTTCTTTTATCTGGATATCTTTCCAACGCACTTTAATGCCGCCACCGTCGTGTATTTGCAGGGCAATAAAACCGTTGCCCGCACCAATCTTTTCGTCTTTCAACTGCACCATCTGGTGGCCGTTGAGCCATGTGGTAACCTTGTCGCCAATCACTTCAATCTTCAAGTCGTTCCAGTCGGCTACTTTCAGGTGTTGTTCGTCTTCGGGTTTGGGTTGTATCAGCCAGCCGCGGCCATACGATTCGTAAATGCCGCCGGTATGATTGTTTAGCGGCGCCACCTCTACCTGCCAGCCACTGATTTTGGTGCCTTCGATGCCCGAGCGGATAAACACGCCGCTGTTGCCGTTGGCTTCCTGTTTGAACTTCAGCGTGAGGATAAAATTTTTATACTGCTTGTTGGTGGATAGGTATCCATAGCCTTTATCGGGCCCGCTTTCGCAAATCAGCTGGCCGTCGGCCACATACCATTTTTCGGTGCCGTGCACCGTCCAGCCGTCGAGGTTTTTACCGTTAAAAATGGGTTTGGAAGATTGTGCAGTGGCAGTGCCGGCCATTGCGCAGCAAAGCAAAAGGAGCAGTATTGTTTTCATGATGGCAATGTTGTTCCTGAAGATAAGATTTTCTGAAACGCATGTTTTGGTTGTTCGAGAAACAATCCCCGGCGACCACGACTTATCAAAAACGTCGGTGGGGAGTAAAACACCGTTCAACCGGCTGCCGGGTTTCATGTCGCGGGAAATTGCTACCTTCTCTATTCTAACGAAAACAAACGCTGTATGAACCGGAAGCAATTATCTGTAATTGCTTTGATGCTGGCCCTTTCCTGCACCTGGATCGCCTGTTTCCGGGAAGGTAACAATGCGCCGGAACTACCCGGAAAAGTGAGTTACAATTTTCACATCCGGCCCATCCTTTCCGATAAATGTTTTAAATGTCACGGTCCCGATGGCAACACGCTGGAAGCCGGCCTGCGCCTTGATGCAGCGCAGTATGCCTATGCGCCGCTCACCGAAACAAAGGGTGCTTTTGCCATTGTGCCGGGCAAGCCCGAACAGTCCGAGCTGTTCAAACGTATTTCTTCTACCGATTCCACTTACATGATGCCGGTGCCGGAGTCGCATTTAGGTGCATTGACCAAATATGAAATAAAACTGTTCAAAAAATGGATTGAACAAGGCGCAACCTATGAGCCGCACTGGGCATTTCAAAAGCCGCAAAAAGCAGCACTGCCCAAGATCAAAAACGGGGAGTGGGCAAAAAACGAGATCGACTTTTTTATTGCAGAAAAGCTGCAGCAGGCCGGGCTTACGCCCAATGAACCCGCAACAACAGCGTATTTGCTGAAACGACTTTCTTTTGACATTACCGGGCTGCCGCCAACCGAGGAACTGATGAATGCAATGCAAAAAGACAGCAGTGCCGGTGCTTATGAAAAAGCAGTGGATGCCCTGTTGCAATCGGCCCGGTTTGGTGAAAAGATGGCCGTGCATTGGCTGGATGTGGCGCGTTACTCGGACAGTTATGGCTACCAGGATGATAATGTACGAACGCAGTGGGCATGGCGCGACTGGGTAATACATGCATTCAATAAAAACATGCCGTACGACCAGTTTATTACCTGGCAGATTGCCGGCGATATGTTGCCCAACGTTACTAAAGAACAGGTGCTGGCCACTGCATTTTTTCGCAACCACAAATACACGGAAGAAGGCGGTGTGGTGCCCGAAGAATACCGCATTGAATACATCATCGACAAAACAAAAACCTACAGCAAAGGCATCCTTGGATTGACGGCCGAATGTGCCCAGTGCCACGATCATAAGTATGATCCTATTTCGCAAAAGGAATACTTCCAGTTGTTTGCATTTTTCAACAACACCAAAGAAGTAGGTTATGAAGGGGATGTTACCCAATCGAAGCCAGCTAAGACTCCGGTTTTGAGTTTAAGTGATGCAGAAGTAAAAAGCATATACACGTTCATCAACAAAAAGGATACAGGAGCAATTAGCGTTTCGGTAATGGGAGAAAATGATACCCTGCGTAAAACTTATATCTTGGACCGGGGTGTGTACGACCGGCCAACGGTTGAAGTACAACCCGTGCCGCTGCAGGCAGTATTGAAAACCGATACAACGGTGAAGCGTAACCGGTTAGATCTGGCACTGTGGACAGTAGATAAAGAAAACCCGTTGACTGCCCGGGTGTTTGTAAACCAGGTGTGGCAGGAAATATTCGGCCGCGGGCTGGTGAAAACATCCGGTGATTTTGGCATGCAGGGCGAGTTGCCCACCCATCCCGAACTGCTCGACTGGCTGGCGGTTGATTTTATGGAAAACGGCTGGAACATCAAGCGGCTGGTAAAACAAATTGTTACTTCCGCCACGTACCGGCAATCAGCCAAGGTGACTGAAGAAAGCTTCAAAAAAGATCCCGAAAATAAATACCTGTCCCGGGCACCGCGCCTGCGGCTGAAGGCAGAATTTGTTCGCGACCTGGTGCTGGCCAGCAGCGGTCTTTTGGTGCCCACCATCGGCGGGCCGAGTGTAAAGCCCTACCAACCCAAAGGCATTTGGGAAGCAGCCACTTCGGGCCGTGGCGAACTGGCTACCTACAAACAAGATACCGGCGAAGCGCTGTACCGGCGCGGCATGTATACGTTTATCAAGCTCACTGTGCCGCCACCGGGCATGATGATGTTTGATGCCAGCAACCGCGACCAGTGTGAAGTAAAAAGACTGCAAACCAATACGCCATTGCAGGCGCTGGTAATGATGAACGATCCCACGGTGTTAGAAGCATCACGTGTGTTGGCGCAACGCCTTTTGGTGGAAAAAGCATCAACCGATGAACGACTGCGCACAGCGTTCCGCCGCATTATTTGCCGCAATGCAAATCAAAAAGAATTTTCCATTTTGAAAAACTATCACGATGCGCAATTGGCGCAGTTCCGGCAGGGAAAATTAGATGCTGTCAAAACGCTGAACGTGGGTGAATATCCGCACAATGAACAATTAAATAAAGCGGCAGCTGCAGCGCTGATGAAAGTGGTGAATATGATCTATAACATGGAAGAAGCCATTATAAAAACATAGTCATGGCAAAAGAATTTTTGGAACATACCCTCAACATAAACCGGCGTAAGTTTTTGTCGAAATTGAGCCTGGGCATTGGCAGTGTAGCGTTGGGCTCCCTGTTAATTCCCGACCTGTTTAGTGGCAAGCCGGATGAAGAAGCGCTGATGGCAGGACTGCCGCATTTTGCACCCAAGGCCAAGCGCATTATATACCTGTTTCAAAACGGTGCGCCATCACAGCTTGACCTGTTTGATTACAAACCCAAATTGCAGGAAATGTTTGGGCAGGATTTGCCCGCTTCCATCCGCATGGGACAACGCCTTACCGGCATGACGGCTGAACAGGAAAAGTTTCCCCTGGCGGGCAGCATGTTCCAGTTCAATCAATACGGCGAGGCAAGGGCATGGATTAGCGAACTGCTGCCATACACCGCAAAAGTGGTGGACGACATTTGTATCATCAAAACCTTACATACCGAAGCCATCAACCACGATCCTGCACTTACTTTTTTCCAGACCGGTGCACAGGTAGGCAACCGCCCCAGCATGGGTGCCTGGCTCAGTTACGGCTTGGGCAGTGAAAACAAAAATTTGCCTGCATACTGTGTGTTGCTATCGAAAGGAAAAGGCAACGGGCAGGGCGTTTATTCAAAGCTGTGGACCAATGGATTTTTAGACTCCGTGCACCAGGGTGTTCAATTCAGCAGTGGTGAAAACCCGGTGTTTTATTTGGGCAACCACGAAAGCATTTCCACCACAGACCGGCGGGCCATGCTGGACCACCTCGCGGCGTTGAACGAAGAAACATACAAGGAATTTGGCGACCCGGAAATTACCGCCAAAGTGCAGCAATATGAAATGGCGTATCGCATGCAAACCGCGGTGCCCGAGATCACTGATTTGAGCAAAGAACCGGAAGACATCATTAAACTATACGGCCCCGATTGCCTGGTGCCGGGCACTTATGCAGCCAACTGTTTACTGGCGCGAAAGCTGTCGGAAAACGGTGTGCGCTTTGTGCAATTATACCACCAGGGCTGGGATGGCCACGGCAACCTGCCCGGTGAAATCAGGGGACAGTGCCTCGACACCGACCAGGCATCTGCAGCACTCATTACCGATCTTAAACAGCGCGGTATGCTCGACGAAACACTAGTGATCTGGGGTGGCGAATTTGGCCGCACCAATTATTGCCAGGGTCCGCTGGCAAAGGACAATTACGGCCGCGATCATCATCCGCGTTGCTTTACCGTGTGGATGGCAGGTGGCGGTGTGAAGCCCGGTGTGTATGGCGAGACGGATGAATTTGGATACAATATTGCCGAGAACGGTGTGCACGTGCACGATTTTCACGCCACCATTTTACACCTGATGGGGCTCAACCACGAACAGCTTACGTTCAAACATTTAGGGCGCCGCTACCGCCTTACCGATGTTGCCGGCAACGTAGTAAAAGACATCATTGCATAAACCACCGCTTCCCTTTTTTCACTTAAAAAAATGTTCATGCACCGCCGCCATTTTATCAGAAACACTTCGTTGGGCATCACCGGTTTTTTGCTGCAGGCGCCGCTAAAAGCGCAAAGCGAAGTGGTGTTGGGCCACAACAACAAAAGGTATCGCATCAACACAAAATGGAGCAGTGCCGATGTATCTCGGTATCCGGTAAAAGATTGCCACGAAATGGTGCAGGATGCAAAGGGCCGCATTATTTTATTGACCAACGAAACAAAAAACAATGTGCTCATTTATGATAAAGGCGGAAAATTATTAAGCAGTTGGGGCATCGAATATCCCGGCGCACATGGCCTTACTTTATTCAATGAAAATGGCACTGATGTTTTATTCATTTGCGACAACAACCGCCACCAGGTAATTAAAACCACGATGGATGGCAAGGTGCTGCTGACACTCGATTATCCTAAAGAAACCGGCCAATACACAAAAGCCGAAGAATACGTACCTACGGAAACCGCCATTGCGCCTAATGGCGACATTTATGTAGTAGATGGTTATGGTAAAGACTTCGTGATACAATACAATGCAGCAGGCAAATACATCCGGCATTTTGGCGGCAGGGGTGAAGGCGATCAATACTTGCTCAATGCGCATGGTGTATGTGTGGATATGCGTAATGCCGCACAGCCCACGCTGATCGTTACCTCGCGGCAACAACATGCATTCAAACGGTATACTTTGGACGGCCGGTACCTTAATACAGTGGCGCTGCCGGGTGCATGGGTTTGCCGCCCGGTTATCAGGGGCGATTACCTGTATGCGGCTGTGTTGCAAAGCAATGCAAATCCATGGAAGCAATCTGGTTTTGTAACCATTCTGGATAAAGACTTTAAAGTGGTTTCCAACTTAGGTGGCAACGAACCGGTGTACAACAATGGAATGTTGCAGGAGTTGATGCAACAGGACAAAGTATTTCAATACCCGCATGATGTATGTATCGATGATGAAGAGAATATGTATGTAGCGCAATGGAACTCGGGCAATATTTATCCTTATAAGCTTACTCCTGTTATTTGATTTGTATTGTTTTTGATGAATCTCTGAACCCTGCAAGTATTGCATGATGCGCTGGAAAACGGTTTTGTTCAATATTGCTTTTGCACTCAATTGCCTGCTCTTTTTTTTGATCTTGCTGGAGCAGCAGTTGCAGGTGCCGCTTTGGTTGCAGGTGGCGGGCCGCATGCATCCACTGGTACTGCATTTTCCTATTGTATTGCTGGTGCTCACCATTTTTTGGGAACTGTTACCACATAGCGAACAAACCGGTGCAGCGGCCAAAACATACATCGGTGATGTGCTTCTTTTATCGACATCGTTGAGTGCGGCAATTACTTCGCTATTGGGCCTCTTTCTTTCGCGTGAAGAAGGGTATGCACCTGATGTACTGCTGTGGCATAAATGGGGTGGCGTTGCGCTGTCGCTGCTTACGTTGGTGTGGTACATGCTGCGCCGGCAGGTGCGCCAGGCAAAACCTCTTTTAGTTGTTATAACCGGTGCTGGCTTGGTTGCTATTTTAGTGACCGGCCACCAGGGTGCAAACATCACGCATGGCGACAATTTTTTGCTGGCGCCCATGATGGCAGGAACAGGCCAGCCCGCAATTTTACTGGATGATGCAGTCGTATTTACCCACATGGTGCAGCCTATTTTGGAAACAAAATGCACGGGCTGCCACAATGAGCAAAAAGCAAAAGGCAACCTGGTGATGACCACACAGGCTGCATTGCTCAAAGGCGGTAAAACCGGCCCGCTGTGGGATCGTAACGAACAGGATTTTGGACTGATGTTTCGGCGTGTTCATTTGCCCCTGGAAAACAAAAAGCACATGCCGCCGAAAGGCAAGCCGCAGCTTACCGACGAAGAGTTGGCCATCATTTATCATTGGGTAAAAAGGGGTGCCGATTTTAGCGCAAAAGTGGCGGACCTGCCTGCTACCGATACGTTGCGCATACTTGCCGGCTTTTTGTTTCAAACCATTGAAACGGATCAATACAGTTTTGCTGCTGCCGACGAAACAAAAATCAAAAGCCTCAATACAAGTTACCGGGTGATCAGCCCACTTGCTGCGGCATCGCCGGCACTTGGTGTGGCGTTTTTTAGCGCTGCAAATTTTAATGCGGAGCACTTAAAAGAATTGTTGCCGATTAAAGAGCAGGTGGTATCGCTGAACCTCAGTAAAATGCCAATTACGGATGCCGACCTGAAGATGGTGGGGCAATTCAAAAACCTGCGCAAATTGAACCTCTCTTTTACAGCCATTTCTGGTGCAGGACTAGGCGCATTAAAGGATTTGGCACAGTTAAAACAGCTTTCATTATCGGGCACAGGAGTGGAATGGAATGAAGTGGCACCGTTGGCAGCATTGCCCAAATTATCCCGCCTGTTTTTGTGGAACACACCTATTGGCGGTGTAGGTATTCAACAAGCTGCTGCACGATACCCGCAGTTAAAAATTGAAGGCGGATATACAGGCGATACCGTGGTGTTAAAACTAAACCCGCCACTGCTGCAAAATGAAGCGCAGATTATTGCGGAACCGGTGCCGCTGCAATTAAAACATTACATCAAAGGCACCACCATTCGCTACACCACTGATGGTTCCATTCCCGACAGCCTGCATGCACCGGTATTTACCAGCGGCGCAATGATTAACCAAAGCATGACCATCAAAGCAAAGGCATTCAAGCAAGGCTGGATCAGCAGCGATGTAGTGGAACGAAGTTTTTACAAAGCCGGTTACAAACCCGATTCGGTACTGTTGGTACACCCGCCCAACGAGCAGTATAAAGGCGATGGGGCCCGCACATTATTCGACGCCCAAAAAGGTGATCAGAATTTTCGCAGCGGTAAATGGTTAGGGTTTAAGGAACAAGCACTCACTGTGCAAATGTTGTTCAAACAACCGGTAACACTATCATCAGTAGCAGTGAGCACCCTTGTTGACATTGGCTCTTACATTATGCCGCCGCAACAGCTTGAAGTGTGGGGTGGCAAACATCCTTCGAAGTTGCGGTTGTTGGGCAGACTGCGTCCGCAACAGCCCCTAAAGGATACATCAGGCTACATGCAGGGATACCAGGTTTTGTTTGATGCGACGCAGGTAAGTGTAATAAAACTGGTGGCGGTGCCGGTAGGCAAATTGCCAGCATGGCATCGCGGCAAAGGCGATAAGGGGTGGGTGTTTGTGGATGAAGTTTTTTTTAACCAATAAAGTGCCTGGATTTAAATTGGCCTGTTAGCCGATGCTTGTTTTAAATGCATGAATCACATAGTCGGCAGGTTGATAAAGCAGCGTTTCATTGACCGATACGAATGAATGGTTTTGTTCGTCGGGCCGGGGCATTTTTATATTGTACTCCTTGTTGAGTTGCGCATGCATTTTTGTGCCATCAATTGCTTTTGACAGGGCCAGCGAGTAGATGTTGGTGCCGCCAGGCATTGGTGCTATTTTAATCCCAGAAATTTTATTCAACGCACCGGATATTTTACCCCAGGTTTCAATTGCTTTTTGCAGGCGTTCTTCAAACCCTTGCAGCCGGTGCAGCGCCATCGCGGCATTGGTCCAGTTGCCGTACATCGAGCCCCCATGCACTTTCATCAGGCGCGGCATTTTATCAATCACCTCTTTGCTGCCGCACAACACTGCTCCGGCGCTAGCGCCAAAATATTTATACAGCGAAATATAAACCGTATCAAAATGCGCTGCATATTCCTTTACGGAAACACCCGTCCACGCTGCTGCCATAAAGATGCGTGCACCATCCAGGTGTAGCCTGATGTTTTTTGCACGGCAATAGTCTGCAATCTTTTTGATCTCTGCCAGCGGAACGGTCTTGCCATTTGTTCTTCGCACCGGGTTTTCGATGCTCACCGCACCAATGCCTGTTTCAAAAACTTCCGCTTCTGCCAATGCTTCAATGCTGTGCTGCAGTTGCTGTGCGGTAAAATAGGTTTCGCCGGGAGCCAGTGGCATCAGTCTTTTATAAAAAATGCTTTGTGCTGCATCGGCTTCATCGCGGTACACGTGGCTGGTGTCTTGCACAAACACTTTCGACTTATCGCCACCTAATACCGAAAGCGCCAGTTGGTTGGCCATGGTGCCGCTAGGCATGAAGATGGCTTTTTCTTTGCCGGTTATGGCTGCAAACTTGTTTTCCAACGCTGCTACTGCACCGCCAACGCCATACCGGTCCTGCTCAAATTTAGTTGCAGCAAATGCGTTTGATAGTTCAGCGATGTATGCATCCGGAGCAAACATTTCGCCATCACCAAAAAGCTTGATGGCTTGATTGCTGGGCGCTGCGCCTGCATTCGTAGCATCATCAGCTGCCATGAGTTTGCCGGCAGGAAGCAGTGTTGGAAGCAACGCTATTGTTCCTCTTTTTAAAAAATTTCTTCTGCCAAGAAAAGCCATGGACTAAGTTTTATTTCGGTGGGAAATGCAATAAAATGTTTTAACAGCGTAGAGTTGAGTTTGCGGTTGATCAGTCAACTAATATACAGCAATTGCTCTTTTATTGTTCTAAGCTAACTGGATGACCCGGTATGTACAAATATGGCAGTTTGTATATTTTTTATTATGGACTAAATACCAGCGATGCGCCAACTGTGAAGATTGAGTTTTGAAGGTGATTGGTCTTAAAGCTTCATCAATTTCCATTTACATAAAAGGAAAACCGCCAACCCAACAGCCAACTGGTATAAATTAAAAAGCCCCGGACTGTTGTACAACAGGCATCCGGGGCTTTTTTCTGCGGACTGGACGGGACTCGAACCCGCGACCTCCGCCGTGACAGGGCGGCATTCTAACCAACTGAACTACCAATCCGTTTCGGACGGCAAATATAATGTGTTCGGTTCAATTTGTTCCAATTTTATAAAAAATGTTGGCTGTTGGCGGTTGGCGCAAGAGGCCGCGGTTATGCCCATAGAATTGTGTTGATTTGCAGCCACGCAACATGGCCACACCACATTTTCTAAAAACACGCATGGCACCTACGCCCAGCGGCTACCTGCACCTGGGCAACATCTTGTCGTTTGTACTCACACAGGCGCTGGCAGCGCGGCATGGCGACAAAGTATTGTTGCGCATCGATGATATGGACCGCGACCGGGCCGCACCGCATTTCATTGAAGATATTTTTGATACACTCCACTTCCTCGAGCTTCCCTGGCAGGAGGGGCCTGTCGATGCCAGCGATTTTGCGCTGCATTTTGCACAGCACCACCGTCTGCCTTTGTATCAAAATGCGGTGCAACAATTAATCGATGGCGGGCATGTGTTTGCCTGTACCTGCTCAAGAGCCGATGTGTTGCGGCAAAATGCTGCAGCCATTTATCCCGGCACCTGCTTGCACAAAGGGTTGCCGTTGAATACACCCAACAGCGCATTGCGCCTGAAAACTCCGGGTTCAGTTTTGATACAGATGCATACACTCAACGGCGTGCAGTCTGTGCCGCAATTCCCGGAAGCGCTGCGCTATTTTGTAGTGCGCAAAAAGGACGGCATGCCGGCATACCAACTTTGTTCTGTGATGGATGATGTTCATTTTGGTATGGACTTGGTGGTAAGGGGCGCCGACCTGTGGCACTCTACTTTAGCGCAGTTGTATTTAGCAACTTTACTGGATGTTCCTCAATTTGCCCGCACCACATTTGTACACCACCCGCTGTTGGTATCGGAAGGGGGTGATAAGTTATCTAAATCGGCAGGTGCCACTTCGGTTTTTGGGATGCGTAAGGAGGGTTATACAAAAGCTGCAGTGTACCGGGCTGTGGCCCGCATGCTGGCAATAGATCAAGATGTTACCAACTGGCAGGAGTTGGCCGTAGCGATGCATACGTTACCCGGTTGGAGTGGAGGTATTTGATTTTCTATCTAAGGGTGTAAAACGATACTGCTATTAACGCAGCATTTTGTTAACCAGTGTATGTCATGCCGAACTCGTTTCGGCATCTCCTACATTTCGCGGAGTTTATCTCAGCACAAGGAGATGCCGAAACAAGTTCGGCATGACAGTTCTCAAAGACCAAAAATTACTTATTTTGGAAAAAATTAAAAGTCCTTTACTGCAAACTAAGCATCCTCAACACGACCCAACATCCGGCACTTTTTTGCCACTCACAAACGGGTTGTCCCGAAACAAAAACCGGTACGGGAGCAACGCATCTTCAGCAGCATAAGCCACACCAATACGTGGCGTGGCTATGATGTCTTTTTCATCAAGTAAAAAACCATCACTGCCAATAAACATTTCATCGCTGTGCAGCGACCAGCCCGTTTGTGATGTATGAAATCCCATGGCCTTACCCACATTGCCCGGCCCTCTAGTTAGCGAATGATCCAGTACTTTTTTGCCGGTACGTCGCAGCATTACATCCACGCCAACAAGGGGCTCCACTGCACGGATCAATATGGCATGCGGCATGCCTTCAGTGTTGGTAACAATATTGAACATCTGGTGCAATCCATAACACAGGTACACATACGCCACGCCGCCGGCGCCATACATTACGGCAGTGCGGGGTGTGCGGCCGCGGTATGCATGCGATGCACGATCCACCTCACCGGCATAAGCTTCTGTTTCCACAATTCGGCCTGCAGTAAGCTCGCCATTCCATGCCGTAACCAGCACTTTGCCCAGCAGCTCACGGGCAATCTGCACCACATCGTGCCGCAGGTAAAAAGGGAGCGGAAGTTTTTGCAGGTTCATTATATCCAATGGAGCCATCATTATTTATGCTGCGCAATTTAAATACCCAATTGCTGTTATATACACAATAGTTGTGGCCCGCTGGCATAGCGCATTGCTTTGCTACGCAAATGCCTGCAGCCATACTGTTTTGTTTTCGATATATTTAGCCCAAAACTTAGTATTTGCTCAAAGAAATCGTTATCGCCATTCAGTCGTATGCACAGGCCCACAGGTTTATTAAAGAGCACCGGCTGTGGAAGTGGATCCTTATTCCGGGTATTGTGTATGCATTGCTGTTTGTAACGGGCATGTACTTTTTTTGGCATTCGGCCAACGATGCCGTAACGCTGCTTAGCCGCAGCATTGGGCTGGAGCGCTGGCTGCAGGAGCAAAGCAGCGAGATCCTGAGTTTTTTGTTTGTGATGGCCGGCATCGGGCTGCGGCTGATCCTGGTGTTCTTTTATTTTTCCTTGTTTAAATACCTGTTCCTCATCATCGGCTCGCCCTTGTTTGCTTACCTCAGCGAAAAAACAGAAAGCATACTCGAAGGCCGCGATTTTCCTTTTTCGTTCAAACAATTATTGAAAGACAGTTGGCGCGGATCGGTAATGGCGCTGCGCAATGCGCTGTGGCAAACGGTGTATGCGGTATCTCTGTTATTGCTGTCGCTGGTGCCGCTGGCCGGCTGGATTGCACCGATCATTGCCTTGTTTGTTGAGTGCTATTATTACGGCTTTTCGATGATCGATTACAGCTGCGAACGGGCCAAGCTTTCCATGACTGCTTCCATTGATTTTATTGGCCGCCACCGCGGGCTGGCCATTGGCAACGGCGCTGTATTTTACCTCATGCATGGCGTGCCCGTTGTGGGCTGGGTGCTGGCGCCTGCCTATGCCGTAGTGGCTGCTACACTAAGTTTGCACGCAGTAGATAAAGCCTGAAAGGATTTACGATTGACGATTTTTGCAGCGTAGTGTGTTCGTCAAACGTGAAACGTCAATCGTGAATGGTGAATGCTTTTATAACGGCGACAGCTACAATCGTAAATCCCAAATCGTAAATCGTAAATCGCATATGTCTGCAACTGTATACCTGATTCCAACCGTGCTGCACGAAGGCCAGACTGATTGTTTGCCGCAATACCTGTTGCCGCATATACAACAATGCAGTGCGTTTTTTGTGGAGCAGGAGCGCACTGCCCGCCGCTTTCTGAAGTTGTTGTGGAAAGAAATGGTGATTGATGATTATGCATGGCACAACATGCAGGAAGTAACACCCAATGTTCGTAATTCATTGGTGCAGGCCATCAAAACGGGCAAAACCATCGGCATCATCAGCGAGGCCGGCTGCCCCGGCGTAGCCGATCCCGGGCAGGCATTGGTAGCCATAGCACAGGAAATGGGTGCAGTGGTAAAACCTTTGGTAGGCCCGTCTTCTATTTTGCTGGCTCTGATGGCCAGTGGTATGAACGGCCAGCGGTTTCAGTTTGTAGGCTATCTGCCCATCGATGTGGCGCAGCGCTCCAAACTGATTAAAGAACTGGAAGCTGAATCAAGACAGCGGGGCACTACGCAAATTTTTATTGAAACACCTTACCGCAACAACCAGCTACTGGAAACACTCACCAAAATATTGGCGCCGCAAACAAAAATTTGCGTAGCGGTTGACCTTACTGCACCTACAGAAAACGTACAAACCAAAACCGCGCAACAGTGGAAAGCTTCCATGCCGCAACTGCACAAGCGCCCCGCTATTTTTTTAATTGGTGTGTAAGAAACGAAACGCTCCGGCATTACAAATACATATCTAACTTTTCAGGTTGTCATGCCGAAGCATGTCGGCATCTCCTGATCCATCTAGCAAATTGCGAAGCAGATAAAAGCAAGAATTGAATATTTGCACAGCAGATACTGTAGGCTTAACGAATTAAGGAAGCTTATAAACAAAAGAGCGGGTGTTGATCACACCCGCTCTTTTCATGAAGCCCTAATCAGGATTGTTTTGCTCCACCGATACAACGCTGTCTACAAGGTATGGTGTTTCGCCGCGCCAAAACAGGGCGCCGTTTTTTTCTTTGTAATGCACCGTTACTTCTTTTCCCTGCAGGTTCATCAGTTTGTTGGCAACACCTTCATCCGCCACAGAAAAAAAGAATTTTTCCGAAGCCAGCGCAATGTTGTTGTTCGACCGCACCGAACTCAGGATCATTTCACCTTCATAAGTTTTAAACAAGTTGCCTTTGTGCGAAAACTTCTGCAACAAGCCATAGCGGTTGCCGCTGCTGTAGGTATAAAAATATTTCCAGTAAAAGAAAATGCCCAGTCCAAGAATAATGAGCAGGAATATGGTGGAAAAAATACGGCGGGCCGCACGGCCTGCCCTACTATAATCCCGCGCCGGTGCAGATTGCATATGGTTTGTGTTTGGTTAAACTAAGTTACAAATACGTTGAAGGTTTGAGGTTTAATGTTTAAGGTTATATGGGTTCCATTCGTTCAATTGATTCAATGCTGTTCACTGAGTTTGTCCATTGCAACAATTGAACCTATCAAACTCATTGAACAAGTTAAAGAACCTTAAACATTAAACCTTAAACTTCAAACTCCTCTGCTTACAGCCCGTGCTGGTCCACCAGGTATATCAGTGCGGCCATGTTCAATGCGCCCAGTTCCAGCTCTCTTTTATTCACGGCTTCAAATACATCGTTGCGGGCATGGTGCACATCAAAATAACGCTGCGAGTCGGGTTGCAAACCGGCCACAGGCGTGCCTTGTGTGCGGTTGAGCGGGCCAATATCGGCGCCACCGCCGCCCAGGCTCCACTCCGATGCACCGTAGGGTGCCACCAGGCTTTGCCACCCCTGCACTTTTGCCCACTTATCGTTGGTAATGGTAAAACCAAAACCGCGGGGTGTAAATCCACCGGCGTCGCTTTCCAGCGCAAAAATGTGTTTTTCTCCTTTGGTCTGTGCTTCCTCGGCATACTTGGTGCCGCCGCGCAGCCCGTTTTCTTCGTTGGCAAACAACACAAAACGAATGGTGCGTTTGGGCTGGTAACCCAATGCTTTAAATGCCCGCAATATCTCGATGGTTTGCACGCAACCGGCGCCATCGTCGTGTGCACCTTCGCAGTTGTCCCAGCTATCAAGGTGGCCGCCAACGGTTATGTATTCGTTGGGAAATTCAGTGCCTTTTAGTTCACCAATCACGTTGTGGCCAATAGTGTCGGGCAAAAAGCGGCCGTTGGTGCGCATGGCTACATTGAACGGTGCTTTGGCCAGCTGGCTGCTCATCCAGTCGGCATCGCGGAGGCCAATGGCGAGTGCCGGAATTTTCGCATAGGCACTGTCGTAACGCATGCCGCCGGTGTGTGGATGGTTGTCTACGCTGTGGCTTAAGCTGCGCACAATAACGCCCACTGCACCGTACTTGGCAGCGCGGCTGGCGCCGGTGCTGCGGTAGGTATTGGCATCGCTGTAGGCCTGGAACGTTTTTACGAAAGTTGGATTAAACGCATAGTTGTAAAACACGATCTTGCCCCGCACCAAATCTTTTTTGGCTTCCAAGTCATCGAACGATTTGATTTCGATAACCGGCGCAGTGAGCCGCCCGTTGGAGCCCAGCGAGTTGCCCAGCGCCACCACATCGAGCATGCGTGCACCGCGGCGGGCACCGTTGGCCAGCGGCACGTTCAGGGCCGTGGCTTCGTCCTTACCGCCACGCACCCAATGCGGCACCATACACTCCTGCAGCCATGCCTTTTCGGCACCGGCCTGCTGCACTGCTTTCAGGCCCCATTGTTCGGCCTGAACCATTTGCGGCGAGCCGGCCAGTCGGCCACCAATCTGCTTGGTCAGCACCCGCAGGTTTTCGTAGGCGCGGCTGTTGTGCAGCACCTCATTGGCCAGGCGGCGCAGAAAAACAGAATCGGTGTTTTGGGCAAAAGACATAAAAGAAGCACTGCATAGTGCCAGGGAAAAAAGTATTCGCTTCATGTGAAAGTGTAATCAGCTTTAAAAGTAAAGATTCCGCCTGTACAATAATTTAATGATGGGCCGGAAACTGGGCCTACTTTTGCAGCGAAGCCTCATGTTGATTGGCCAATAGTGTGCAGGAAGATGAATGGAGCGTCGCAAGCAAAGCTTCACCGGAGCGCTGCAGCCGGTAACAAAAATGGCAGCATTTATTCACGTTATTCAAACAATCATCAACACTTATGCGCATCGGCATAGTTTGTTATCCTACCTACGGCGGCAGCGGCGTACTGGCAACGGAGCTGGGCAAAGCGCTGGCCGGCAAAGGCCATCATGTGCACTTTATTACGTACCAGCAGCCCGTGCGGCTGAATGTGTTTGTGCCCAATATTTTTTACCACGAAGTGCAGGTACCCACTTATCCCTTGTTTGATTATCCGCCCTACGAAACGGCGCTTGCCAGCACGCTGGTGGATGTGATCAAAAACAACCACCTGCAATTGCTGCATGTACACTACGCCATTCCGCATGCATCGGCGGCGTATATGGCTAAAAAAATATTGGAGCAGGACGGTATCGACATACCTGTCATTACTACGCTGCACGGCACCGATATTACGCTGGTGGGCAAAGACAAAACCTACGCACCGGTGGTGGCTTTTTCCATCAACCAGAGCGATGCCATTACCGCAGTTTCGAAAAACCTGTGCGATGAAACGTTCCGCACCTTCAATATCAAAAAACCCATTGAGGTGATCCACAACTTTGTGGATGTGGAGCGCTTTGCCCGCAAGCCCATTGATGCGTTTAAAAAAGTAATTGCACCCAACGGCGAACGGGTGCTGCTGCATGCCTCCAACTTCAGGCGCATCAAGCGGGTGCAGGATGTGGTGCTGATCTTTAACGAAGTGCGTAAAAAAATACCAAGCAAACTGCTGTTTGTAGGTGATGGTCCGGACCGGCCGGTGGCGGAGGACCTGGGCCGCCGCCTGGGCATTTGCGATGATATCCGCTTTGTGGGCAAGCAGGAGCAAATGGAAGACATACTGGCTATTGCCGACTTGTTTTTGCTGACATCGGATTACGAGAGTTTTGGACTGGCGGCACTGGAAGCCATGGCGGCCGGTGTGCCCGTGGTGACCACCAATGCAGGCGGCCTGCCCGAAGTGATTGAAGAAGGTGTGACGGGCTACATGGGCAATATTGGCGATGTGGATACGCTTGCCGCTAAAGCCATTTCTATTTTAACCGACGACGAAACGCTGCAGCAGTTCAAGCAAGGCGCTTCGGCACATGCCCGCAAGTTCGATATCCACAACATTGTGCCGCTGTATGAAGCGCTGTATGAGCGGTTTTTGGAAAAGGCAGTGGTGTAGGGAGGAAGTTGGTAGTTGGGAGTTGCCAGTTGGGAGTTGATAGTTGGCAGTCGGGAGTACAGAGTTAGGAGTTTATAATTTGTTGTTTGGGAGTTGTCGTTTTTGCAAAAGCTGTGTTTTTACAACCCTGCTGCTTTGGCGACAGTGGCCGTCATTGCGAGGCGCAGCGGTGGTTTTGTAGTTGAGTAAATGCTGTGCGCCGAAGCAATCTCCATTTATTTAAAACACCAATTGAAGTACCGGTTTGGAAGCTTATCCAATGCTGCAGGAGATTGCTTCGGCGCACCAGGTGCATTTTTATTATTAGCCACTGCTGCGCCTCGCAATGACGGGCACCGGATATTTTTGATTGGTGATTTAATAAATAAAAAAGCCTAAAGCGAATGCATAGCCGAAAACACAAACCGCGATAAAACAAATAAGCCGCCCATTGGGCGGCTTATTTGTTTTATCGCATTGATCAGGAAAAAACTATTTCTAAAAATTTATCCACTAAAATTCTTCAACCACACACTCCCAAGTCCAGACTATCAACTGGCAACTACCAACCCATCCTTCCTACCTTAACCACGGCTCCGGGTTCACGTTCTTGCTTTCCACCATCAGCAGCAGGTCAATCTGTCCGCCGCTGCCGTCTTCGGCGGGGCCCGAGCGGCCAATAACCTGTCCGGTTTTAATAGCCATGCCTTTGCTCACTGTGGCCGATGAAAGGTTGCTGTACACCGTAAAGTATTTACCATGGCGCACCATCACCGTCATGCCATCGCCCAGGTTGGCTACGGAGCTTACCTCGCCATCAAATATCGCTTTTACCGAGGCGCCTGCCGATGGCGTACCAATGGTGATGCCCGGGTTATCGAATGTAAGGGAGCCTACTTTTGAAGTGCCAAACGGAATGCTCACCACGCCATTGTCAACCGGCCAGGGCAGCTTGCCGCGGTTGTTGGCAAAACCTGCGTTTAGCGCCACGTCTTTTTCGTTCAGATCGAGGTAGCTTTTTACCGGCTTGCTCGGTGTGGCCTTCACCACCGGTTCCTCTTCTTCCACAGCCGGGGCTGGTGTGGCAGCGGCGGTGCCGGTATTTTTGCGGGCTTCAGCGGCTTTGTTAGCGGCGGCTTTATCGGCAGCCACTTTTGCGGCACGTTCCTTTGCCAGGCGTTCTTTTTCAGCGGCTACGCGGCGCCGTTCTTCCTCCTCGGCACGTTTGCGGGCCGCTTCAATTTCGCGGCGCACCACGGCGGCAATGGCGCCTTTCAGCTGCTGGTCGCGTTTGCGTTTTTCGGCCAGCTGTTTCGACAGGCTCGACTCCTGCGACCGCAGTTTGTTGGCCACTACATCAGTTTCTTTTTTCTGCTCGGCCAGCACTTGTTGTTGCTTTGTTTGGTTGGCCAGGGCTGCATTTTTTTCGTTCTTTTTACCCAGCAACAGGTTTTTGCGGTCTTCGATCTGGTGCTGCGTTTGCACAATTTCATCTACCTGCTGCTGGCGGTAGCCACGGTAGCTTTTCAGGTATTTTACCCGCTTCAATGCATCGTTGAAAGAAGATGCAGAAAAAATAAAATTCAGGTAATCGTAGTTGCTGCGGTTTTTATAAGCATAGGTTACGCTGCGGGCATACTGCTGGCGCAGGGTATCCAGCTGGCGTTGCAGCCGGTTGATCTCCAGGGTGCTGAGGTAAATTTCATCATTCACCACCTTTATTTCCTTACTGATGTTGTTGATGTACTGGTTTTGCAGGGCCAGCTTTTTTTGCAAAATGGCCAGTTGGCCCAGGGTTTCTTTGCGCTGTCCTTTTACTTTGGTGTATTGCGATTGTATTTCGCTGATTTCTTTTTGAATGGCGGCACGTTCCCGCTCCATGCGGCTACGGTCGGCCACTACCTGCCCAAAGGAGGTAACGGCTACAAAAAGAAAAAACAGCAAAGCACTCCATTTCTTCATTCAAAAACATTTACAAGGTTCACTACTAACGGCGCAGCCCGGCTTAAATTTTATGGCTGCTTGAAATTCTTTGGAACCGAGAAAGGAAAACTTACTTCCTCGTTGAATGTGTACTGTTTAAAATCCAGTGCGATGTCCAGCTTTTTCTTTTCTACCACGGTAATGCGGCGCTTGGTAGCAAAGCGGCGCCCGGTGCGGCTTTCATAATCGCTGTAGCCCAGTTCGGCAGTGCGGCTGCGCGACATATTGGCATCATCGAGCTTAATGCGCTGCAGTGAAAAATCGACAGCAGCCACATTCAATAATGTTTTAAACCATTGGCCCAAAGTAACCAGCGAAAGTGCATCTGCACTGCGGCTAAACGAAACCACGTTGCTGTCTACAAACACCGGGTTGCCAATCAGCAGGTCCTGCACGGTGCGTAAATCCAAAGGCAGTGCCGTTACCTCCTGCAGGTAATCGATGCGTCGGGCGGTGTACACTTTATTTTGCTTATCAAGCACTTTTACCGAATCGGCGGTAATGAGCATGCGCAACGCCTCAATGCCCAGGATGGCATTTACCGAAACCCAAAGCGCACTGTCGCGTACCATCCGCATATTAGCATTGAGGTCGTAACGTTTGCCATCGGCATCGCGGTAGTCTACATTTACTTTTGCCGAAAACGTTTTGAAATCAATGCGGCCGGAGTCCAGCGTACGAAATACCTGGCGCACCTGCCGGGCCGAGTCGCTTTCGGCAACCGGAGCCACTACGGCGGTTGCGGTGGTATCTTTTTGCGAAATGGCCGTTTGTATTTTTCGCGTGGAGCGGCACGAAACCAGGAGTGCCGCCATACCGCAAATGCATAAAATGCGCATCATAAGTTTATTTTTTTCCCGTAGAACCAAAGCCGCCGGCAGCCCGTTCTGTTGGTGATAAAATTGCTTCTTCCTGCCACTGCACCTGCTCCACGGCCTGCACCACCAGTTGGGCAATGCGGTCGCCGTTGTGGATGGTTTGTGGCTCGGCCGACAGGTTGATGAGAATAGCATTAATCTCGCCACGATAATCGCTGTCGATGGTGCCCGGCGAATTGAGGCAGGTAATACCCTGCCTGATGGCCAGCCCGCTGCGTGGCCGCACCTGCGCCTCGTAGCCCTGTGGCAGTTCAATAAAAATGCCGGTGGGCACCAGGGCCCGCTCCAGCGGCCCCAGTTCAATGGGTGCCTGCAGGTGTGCCCGAAGATCCATACCGGCAGCGCCGGCAGTGGCATAATGGGGCAACGGGTTGCCGGATCGGTTGATGATTTTTACGTTCAGGGGCATTGCGCCAAAGATAGGGTGATCGAGTTCGGGTTTGCCTGTTCGCCGGTGGCGGGTTCGTTAAAAGTTCACGGGTTTACGGGTTCACGGGTTCACTAGTTATAAACTCACGCAGTTTTCAAACAACTGCCCTTTCAACCAACTTGTGAACTTGTGAACCCGCGAACATTCAAACTGTTCCTACCCTTCCAGCAGCGCCGTGGCATAGGCCACCAGTCCTTCCTTGCGGCCAACAAAACCCATTTGCTCGGTGGTGGTAGCTTTTATGGAAACGTCTTTTTCGCGGATGCCCAAAATGCCGGCAATAGCTTGTTGCATCTGGGGTACAAAAGGTTTGATTTTAGGTTCCTGCAAACAAAGCGTAGAATCAACATTCACAACTCGGTACCCTTCTTTTTGAATCAGGTCGGCGGTACGCTGCAGCAGTATTTTGGAATCAATGTCTTTATAATCGGCGCTGGTGTCGGGGAAATGAACACCGATATCGCCCAGTGCGGCGGCGCCCAGTATGGCATCGCAAATGGCATGCAGCAGCACATCGGCATCGCTGTGGCCAATGCCGCCCTTGTCGTGCGGAATGTGTACGCCGCCGATCATCAGGTTGCGGCCTTCGCCCAGTTGGTGAAAATCAACGCCTAATCCAATTCTGAATCCCATGTCTCTTTGTTTTGCGCAAAGAAAGGCCAGTTATCGGGTTAAGTAAAAAGTAAAAAGCCAAAAACCAAAAGAGGCCCCGCGTTAACAGGACCTCTTTTAATTTTTGACTTGTACGTTTTGCCTTATTCTGCGGCTTCGCCATCCAGGTCAAACACCAGCGAAAAACGCAGCGTGTTCGACAGCGGGTTCTGGTTTACACCCGAGCCCGTAGGCAGCAGGTACGAAAAGTTGAGGCCAAACACATTGTATTTTACGCCAACGCCGGCTGTAAGGTAGCGGCGGTTGCCTTTGGTTTTGTCTTCGTAAAAATAACCGGCACGTACCGCAAACTGGTTGTTGTACATATACTCGGCACCCAGCGATGCAGAAAACTCACGCAGCTCTTCGCTCATGCCGCCCGGCGCATCGCCAAACGATGAAACCCAGGAGCTAACCGTGCTTTTGCGGCGGTAAGCGGTGTAAGCGGCATTATCCACAGCAGGGTCGCCCGTTACGGCCGGTGGCGTAGGTACCAGCAGTTTGTTTACATCCACACCAAATGAAATTTTGTTGGTTTCATCAATCACCTTGGTATAAAAAGTTCCCAGGCCCAGGTTCGATGGGATAAAGTCGCGCTGATCGGTATTGTCGGTATAGCCAATTTTCGAACCCAGGTTTTGCAGGGCTGCGCCAAATGCCCAGCCGTCGCCCAGTTCGTCGGTATTGTTGTAGTAAAATCCAAGGTCGGCGGCTACAGCGCTACCGGCTTTGTAATTGCCACCACCGGCAGCGGGGCCCGTAGCCAGCGCCGAGTTGATGTACTTAATGCCCACACCCAAACCAATCTGGTCGGAAAGGCGGCGTGAGTAACCGAAATCAATGCCGAATTCGCGGGGTGTGTTGGAGCCCAGCGAGTTGCCCAGTTGGTCGGTAAACTGTATGTTGCCCAGGCTAAAGTAGCGGAGCGAACCGGAAATGGCCTGCAGGTCATCGAGTTTATAAAAAGCCGATGCCGATGCCATGTACACATCGTTCACCAGGTTTTTGAGCCATGGCGTATAAGTTACGTTTACGCCGGCACGCTGTGTATTGAATGGCACTTTGCCCAAATTGAAAAAAGAAGAAGCCGCATCGGCGCTGGTAGCCACGCCCAGGTCGCCCATACCGCCGGCACGGGCATCAGGCGAAATACGCAAAAACGGAACGGCAGTGGTTACAATATTGATTCTTTCCTGAGCTTTCACAGAGTGGGCAGCTCCCGCAATCAAAAGTGAACATAGCGCGGCAGCCTTCAGAGCAGTTGATCTCATTTTTAAAGCGATTGTCATGAGGAAGAGTTGGCGAAATTATAGGGTTTTAAAATGCGGCAGGTAAAATAATGCATGCAGCAACTTCCGGGTTTACTCCAGCCTCAACAGGCCGGCAACTGATCCCGCACAGGATACTCTGGATTTTACTTTGCCAAGTTGCCCTCTTCAACGGCAGCTGCACTTTTTTATTGTTTTGTTAAAGAAAAAATATGTTTCCCCAACCAAATCAACGGCTTCACGTTTTGGGCAGTCTTGATTAAGCAAAATCGAACACTCGCTTGTGAAACTGCCAACCGAACGGCTTGTTCTAAAACAATTGTGTAAAAAGCCCATCAGTGCAAACACTTATATGGCAGAAAAAAGGCTTGTATTTTCCCCTTACAAACAGTTCATTTATTCACAGCACGCCGCCATTCATCAACATTTTCAGGGGTCGCATTAAAGATTTTAGCCAAACTGATTATATTCGCCGGGCGATGTCCCTAATTTTTGTTTTGGGCCACAATAAAGGGCAAAACCTGCCGTTTATTTCACTACAAAACTTGGGTTTCCGGGGCACCGCACCAATATTTCTGGTGTCCTTTTGAAAGACAAACTCTTTAACATGCAAGTGAAAAATTTTCTAATCCTGCTATCCTCAACGGTGCTGCTTTCATCCTGCAGCCTGTTTAACAAGAAAAAGGAAAAATCGGATGTAACCGGCTGGAACTACGACGACAAAAACATGGGCGGCTACCAGGTGGCCAAGTCCAGAGACCAGGCAACCGGACCGGGTCTTGTATTTGTTCAGGGTGGCACCTTTACCATGGGCCAAACCGAAGAAGACGTAATGGGCGACTGGAACAACATTCCCCGCCGTGTTACGGTTCCCTCATTTTATATCGACCGCACCGAGGTGGCCAACGTGCACTACCGCGAATACCTGCACTGGCTGCACCGCGTATTTGACCCCGAAGCGGACGAAAACAACAAACGCATTATCGACGCCGCACTGCCCGATACCCTGGTATGGCGCAGTGAGCTGAGCTACAACGAACCCCTCGTTGAATATTATTTCCGTCACCCCGGCTTTAACGAATATCCGGTGGTGGGCGTTTCCTGGAGGCAGGCGTACGACTTCTGTCTGTGGCGCTCCGACCGTGTAAACGAAGGCATCCTGATGAACAAAGGACTGGTTGCCAAGCAAGGCATCCAGGGCCAGCAGCAGGAAAACAACTTTACCACAAAATCTTACCTGCTGGGCCTGTACCAGGCACAGCCGGGCAAAGACGCTAAAAAAGCGGGCTTGAAAACTCCGCAGGGCACACCCCGTACTACCGTTTCGATGGAAGACGGCTACCTGCTGCCCGACTACCGCCTGCCATTTGAAGCAGAATGGGAATACGCCGCTTATGGCCTGATCAACAACAACCCCCGCCCTTCGGTTAAAGAAGGCAAGCGTGGCGAGGAACTGATTTCGCAAAAGCAAGTGTACCCATGGAGCCAAAACGTAAACGGCCTGCGTGAAACCAAGCACGGCAGCTGGCACGGTCAGTTCCTGGCCAACTTCAAACGCGGCTCAGGCGATAACGCCGGTGTGGCCGGTGGTTTGAACGACCGCGCTATTTACACTGCCCCGGTTAAATCATTTTACCCCAATGGCTTTGGTGTGTACAACATGGCCGGCAACGTTAGCGAATGGGTAGCCGACGTTTACCGTCCGCTGACCATGCTCGATGCCGACGACGTATCGCCTTTCCGTGGTAACAAGTTCATGAAGTTGTATAAAAATGAAAGCGGCGAAGCCGAAGTGGACAGCACCGGCCGTGTGAAAATGGTACAGGTGACCGATGAAGAAAGCCGCAGCCGCCGCAACTATCAGCGCGGTAACGTGATCAACTTCCTAGATGGTGACTCGCTTTCCACTGCATCGTACGGTTATGGCCAAACTACCCTGGTCAGCGACAAGAGCCGCGTATTCAAAGGTGGTAGT